>CP107927.1:0-4800000 GCA_036028775.1 Spirillospora sp. NBC_00431
CTGAACTCCAGCCATGTACGCGCGGGCTTCTCCGCCTCCTCGCTCGGAAGCTTGGACAGCGGCAGTCCCGAGTCGATGTCGAACTCTTCGCCGTTCTTGGCAGCCTGCCGTAGGTCGGACAGAAAGTTCTTTGCTTGCGTCGACCCCTTGAACGTCTGCGACTTCTCCCGTCCGGCGACTGTCCACCGCACCGTGTACGAGATGACCTTGCCTGCCTTGCTCGATTTCGGCCCGGCCTTGTTCGGCCGGATCTCCCAGAGCTTGACGTTGTAGGAGGTGTTCACGCCGCCTCCCGAAGTGTCCCGAGCCAGCGCATCAGCTCACTACGCCAGACGCGAAGTTCGTTGTTGGGGAGCCGGATCGCCTCCGGCGCCTTGCCGATCTCACGCCAGCGATAGAACGTCCGCTCAGACACGCCGCCCAGTTCTTCCAGGACCTGGGGGACGGTCAGTAGCTCATCGCGCCGGGTACTCACGCCGCCTCCGCAATTGCCGAGAGTTCGGGGGTGGTGTTGTGGGTGGCCGCGTCGAGCTGGCGGCGCTGTTCGAGTCGTTCGCCGATCAGCAGCAAGAGCCGTTGCTTGGTCGGCTTGACGTCGGGGTCGCTGGGCCCGGCGCGTTCCCAGACGTGTATGGCGTTCGGGTCGGTGGGGTTGGTGATGGGGATTCCGGCCTCTGCGAGGCGTGCGAGGGCCCAGGCTTTGCGGTCGGCTTTGTGGTCGGCGAGGGTTTTGCCGGACCATTTGCGGGAGACCAGGACGCGGCGGCCGCCGTAGCCGAGGTGTTCACGGCGGTGTGCTTTGCCCTTGCAGAACCCGGGGGTCATGCCTTTGCGGGGGTTCTTGGGTTGGACGCCGTAGCGCAGCCAGTTCGCGCACGTCGGTGAGCACGGCTCGTAGCGGAGCGCTTCGGCCATCTGGTCGACGTGTTCGCGCTGCGCGTCGGTTGTGGCCTGGTGGCATTCGGCCACGCCCTTGACGAGGTACTTGGTCAGGTAGCCGATCAGCTTGCGAGAGTCCGCGGAATCGGCCATGACGCCTTGGGCGTCGATCTGCCGTCCGAACCGCGCCACGTGCAGAGGCTCGGCATCAGCGTCCGCGCCGAGGGCATCCAGCGCCTCATCCCAGGTGGGCAGGACTTCGCCGGTCGCCGGGTCGAGGTAGCCGCCGTTCTCGCCCGCCGCCGCATCCCAGACCGGCAGCCGCTCCCCCTCGAACACCACACGGTCGGTCGAGGGCCACCACACCTGGTGGTAGGTGGCCGCCACGACCTGACGCAGTTCGGCCCGCGAAATGGTGCCGCGAATGGCCATGTGCAGGTGGGGGGCGAGCCGTCGTTGGGGTTCGACGGTGGCGAAATACTGCACGTCGTAGCCGACGAACCGGCGCAGGTTCTGCACGAACCGGTCGACCAGTTTGGAGAAGTGCAACGCGTCCCGTGCCGCCCGCTCGTAGTCGTAGGTCGCCGGGTCGACTGGCGTTCCGTCCGAGCGCACCCGTCCGTAGGAGTCCAGGGTGAGGGTGAGGAACAGCGAGGGCCGGAAGGTCTGACCGTCGCGGCCGTGGAACACCTTGCCGACCGTGCGGGAGTCGACCGGCCGCCGAGGCAGATCCGGAGCATCCTGCCGCCGCCGTGTCGAACGAGTCCGCCGGCCCCTGTCCTGCTCACCGGTCTTGAGCGCGCCACGCACGCCGGAGCGTTCGAGCTCGTGGTCCAGGTCCCGGATGACCGCGTCCCAGAAGTCGGCGTCTTCCCCGTCCGCCGTGCCGTCCTGAACCGCCGTGTCCCGTGCCGCCGCCGCGTGTGCCCGCAGCTCCATCCACGCGCGCTGTTCCTCGCTGGGGTCGGCGCGGGTGATGAGGGGTTCGGTGGTCAGGTGCCAGCCCTGGGCGCATTGCACCGCCCGGAGTTTGCGTTTGCGTTCAGCGCAGGAGGGACACACCGACGCCAGGGTGTGCCCGCACGGCACATACACCATCTCGGCCGTACCGGTGGTCAGGTCGACGCGCCGCATCGGTACCGGCCGGATACAGACGCCGTGCTCGACCGCGACCGACTCCAGCACGCCGCGCGCCAGCGGCGCCAGCGTCTTGACCACCGGTTCCGGATCGGGGTCACGCTCGGATGAGGCGACTTCGGGGGCGTCGAGGGTGGGCTGTGTCATGCCGCCCCCTGGGTGTCGAGGTCGGGCAGGGCGAGCGCGACCATCGCGCGGATATCGGCATCGGAGACGTACGCGGCCCGCACTCGTACCGGATCGGGGGAGGTTTCCAGCCGGACGAACCCGACGCCCGCGCCGATTTCGGGGATGGAGGAGATTTGATCGGCCAGTGCGCCGCGGTCGCGGGCGCCGTCGCCGAGGACCATGTCGACTTGTTCGTCTTCGTCCAGGCGCAGCGCGATCCGGTCGGGGAACAGGTTGCGCAGGTTGTTGACCTCTTTGCGCGCGTCCTGCTGCGCGCCGATCACGCAGTACCCCACCGACCGACCCTGCGAGGTCAGCACCGCCAACGCCGACTCGGCCCGCTTACGCAGGTCGCGTTCGGGGCAGTAGGCGGTCAGGAACGCCAGCTCATCGACCACGATCACCCGGAACGGGAACTCATGCGAGGGGTGAACGACCGGGTCACGCCCGCGAACCGGTTGGCGCGTGCGTTCATGTCGGCGGCCGCGTCCTCCAGCAGTTCGACCATGCCGCCCGCCGGGTCGGAGGAGTAGCGGCCGTACCGTTCGAACAGGCCGCGCCCGAAGGACAGTTCCATGCGTTTGGGGTCGATGGCCCACACCTCCACCAGCCCGCCCAGCAGCCACGGCAGCACCGCGCGGACCGTCGACCAGATCACTGACCCTTTCCCGGCCCCGGTCGCGCCCGCGATCAGCACGTGGGTACCGAGGAGCCGCAGCCGCCACGGGGAGCCGTCCTCTTGCCGTCCGATGGGCAGGGCGGACAGGTCGACGTCGGCCGCGTCGGGGATGGGCAGTGCGGGGATGGGGACGGCGAGGGCGTCTTTGCGGACGAATTCCAGCCAGATCCGGCCTGGACGGTCCCCGTCCCGGACGCGGACGAGCGAAGCGCCGAAGCCGTGCGCGAGGTTGACCGCGACCCGCTCCCACGCCTCCGGTGCCTGCCCCTTGAGCATCTGGACCAGGACGCGGTCCGAGGTGGGTCCGCAGCGGACCCGGACGAGGCTGGGCAGGTATTCACGGCCCTTGTGGACCTTGGTGAGTCCGGCGGTGACCAGGACGGGTTGCCAGTCGCGCCGGTACACCGCGATGAGCCGCCACCGGGCCCGTGCCGGACGGACCACCCACCGGACGAAGGATGGACGGTCCGCCACCGCCCACATGCCCAGGCCCACGGCGACGAGGGCGAGAGCCAGGACGGGGACCAGCCAGTCGTACCGGACGCCGAGCCAGCCGAGCCCGGACACGACGGTGACGGGGACGATGTTGCGGACCAGGAACACCACCGTGCGGACCAGGCCGCGGACGGCGTTGACGACCAGGACGAGCGCTTCGGGCATGTGCCACACCGGCGGCGCCCACTTCGGGCCTGCGAACGGGTCACGCTGCGCTTCGACCGCGACGTTTTCGCCCGGCCCCAGCTTGCGGAACTCCCATGCCATGATGGATCACACCTCTTCTTTGTGCTGTTCAGGGGAGAGAAAGGGGCGGCCGGAGATGCGACCTCCAGCCGCCCCGCTTGATCTCAGGCCGCCCCGTCCTGGACGGGATCGGCATTGGTTGCGTTGAGCGTGTTGAGGGCGTGGAGCCGCTCCACCTCGGCGGTGAACCGGGTCACGACCTCCAGCAGCCGCCGCGCGTTGGCGACATCGCCCGCCTCCACCGCGCCACGCGACCGGTTGGACAGGCCGAAGGTCAGGCCCGCCGCAGAAATGGTCAGGATCGGCCCGGCATCGGGGTGGCCGGGGTAGGTGTGGCAGGCGAACCGCGAGCCCTCACCCAGGTGAATGTCGGCCATGCCGAAGGTGTCCTTCACGCCACCCGCCCCCTTCCCGACCAGGACCGACCGGACCCGCCACGACCAGACCCGCCACGGCCCGACGCGGGACGGCCGGAGCGGTACAGGCGTTCGACCTCCACCGCGTACGCCGCCGCCTGCTCGGCCAGGCCCCGCGCGAACTCCACATCCCCGGCCCGCAGCCGCTCCGGAAGGGTCAGGGTGACCAGCACCCGACCGGCCGACACCGTGAACAGCGGCGTACGAGCACGGAACGGCTTGAACTCCACCGACGCCGCCGGGTCGATCGGCAGCGACAGCGCCGACATGCGCCCGCCCGAGTCCCCCGCCATCACGCCGCGTCCTTCGCAGCCGCGCCGCCGTCCTTGCCCGCCGACCGGCCGCCGCTGCCCTTGACGTTGGCCGGACGCACCGCCGACGCCTTCAGCGAGTAGGCCAGCCGCCCCGTACCGGAGTTGACGTACGGCGTCACCGACAGCCCGTCGAACTCCACCGGCACGAACGGGAACCCCGCCGGAGCCTCCGGCACGATCGGCTGAACCGGCGCCGACAGCTTGACCTTGAACGTGCCCTTCGACTCCGGGTCAGCGTCGAGGACCTCCACCGCCCACACCAGTTCGCCGGAGTCTTTGTCGCGCGCCTGCACGAAGTTCTCCTTCGTCGACCGGTCGAAGTCACGCACCGGTTCCACGCCGCCCTTGATGAACGCGCCGAACGGGAACACGTCGCCGAACGCGACCTTGAACGGACCTTGCACCGCCATCGAGATCACTCCCTGTCGATCGGACTTCCTGACGACAACTCGCCTTATCGAGTTGTCGTATAGGAAACCTTACCTGCGCCTCGCGTAGTCAGAACCACTGAAAGACGACTTATCGAGTGATGTGGGTCACAGTAGATAGCTGTCTTCGAGGACGTGCAGTGAACCCGGCAGAACAACTTCCACGACCAGGACCGTCCGTCCGGACGAGTCCACCACCGAGCCGGAGACCGACAACACCGGCTCACCCTCGGCCAGATCCAAGCGTTCGCGTTCTTCGTCGGTCGGGCGCCGAGCCCGCACCCGCTCATCCACCCGTGTCAGCCGTTCCCTGACGCCCGCCGCCAGCAACTGGCGCACCGGAACCGTCAGCGGCCCGTCCAGCTCCAGGCCCGCCGACCGCGCGACATCCAGCGGAGTCCACAAGCACACCAGCTCACTCGGTAGCGAGTCGTACAGCCCCACATAGCGCCGCAAATGAACGGGCGCCGACTCGGCCAGACCCAGCAGCACGGCCACCGAATTCGGTGCAGGACGACGACTCACCTCCAGGACCCGGACAGAGATGTCGGATTCCTCACGATCCAAGATGGCCAGACCGGGACGGCTGTTGTCCGACACCCGCGCCGACGCAGGCGCCTTAACGAAGGTGCCGCGCCCGTGCTCACGCTGGAGTTCGCCCAGTAGTTGCATCTCGTTGAGCGCCCGGACCACAGTCGGACGGGACGCCCCGAACTCCCGCCCCAGCATCGACTCAGACGGAATCGGCTCACCCACCGGATAGGTGCCGTCCTGGATCCGACGACGGAGCGTTTCCATGATCCTGACGTACTTCGGCGCGTACACAGCATCATCCGACATGAAGACCTGCCAACTAGACGACAATACGAGTGACACCAGGAAACCAGACGTCCCCCGCTCTGTCACGCGATCCCGCCCCCGAGCTGGCAGTTTCAACTTGACTCCACACCCACATCAGGCGACCGAACACAGCGCAACGCCCAGCAGCACGCACCCACCGCCAACCCCGCCGCACCACCCCCGGCTCAGCGTCGCGCCGGGCAGCGGCTCCCACCCCGACGACACCGGAGACGGAATTGCCGCAACGGCGCCGGCTGACTCCCTTAACGGTCGCCCCTACGGGGTGGCCTACGGCCATCGACCGGCCCCGACCATGCCAGCGCGAAAGGGGAGCCGCGGCCTTTCAGCCCGCAACGCGCCGGTGCCCCACGGGACCGAGAAACCCGTGGGGCACCCATCGCCCGCCGACCCCGCGCCGCAGGGGCACCGGCGGACCATGGCCCCCGAGCGGGCGGGAAAGGCGCCTACGAGACGCGCGCCTACCTCGGAGGGACACCACCCGCCCGGAGACGTCTCACCCGCCTACCCGGCGTCCGCGCCCACCAGCGAGCGATCCGGGCGCGGCCGCTCCCGCGACGCCAGGTTCGGGGGCTCGCCCTGGCACGGCCCGCACCCCTGCCCGCAGTCGGCCGCGCTCCCCGCCGCCAGGTCGATACGGAAGTGCTCGAAGAACAGTTCCCGAGTCACCGCGAAGTCGTCCCGCAGCTGCGCCTCATCCTGCGGGCCCATCGTCCCGGAATAGGGCCAGTGATCCAGCGGCCTACCCGCGATGCGCAGGCAATCCTCCCGGTACTTGGCCGTGTCGACCATGTGCGCGTGCCACACCCTGTCGATCACCCGGTTAGGCACGATCGCCTTGCCCGGGTACCGCACACACAGCTTCAAGAACCCCCGGTACAGGCCCACCGCCTCATCCGCTACCTCCAGCGACAGCCGCTCACCCTCCTCTTCGGCGGTGGTGAGCTTGAACACCATCGGTTCCAGGTCAAGCCGATCGATCCGGGCCCACCGTTCCGCGACGTCCGAGACGTCTGGGACGTTCGCGCCGTTCTCCGATTCGGACATGTCCGTTTCCCTTTCTGTGGTTGATCCCTGTGATCCACGGCCACCGCACGGTGACCGCCTCACCGGGTCAGCGGGCCCAGCACCACCGCCGCCCCGCCATCCCGGCCCGTCTCCACGGCGATCCCGCACCGAACCACCGGCACCGGTCAGCATTCGCCCCGCTCCACCCGCACCACGACACCCAGTCCCACCCCGACCAGATGCAACCCCACCATCAGCGCCTCACACCCACGGTCGACATGCACCGTCGCGTCATCGAGCGCCATCAGCCCCGAAGCATCCGACACCCCCAGGCCCGCATCTCCCCGGCGTTCGGTCATCTCCCGTTCCCGGATCTGCGCCACCCGCCCGTTCAGCGACTCCACCACCGTGTGAACCGCGTCCAGAATCTGCGTCATCGACTCCAGCGCCGAGGTTGTGTCAGGCAGCGTCAGCGCCTGCGCGCCAGCGCCCACCGTGGACTTCGCATCCTCAGCCCACTCGCACAGCACCTCCAGCTTTCGCAGCACCCCACGCGGGTCGCCCGCGTCCCGCTCGTCCGGCACCTCAGCCACGGCCGCCCCCCATCCGCGCGCTACCCGACCGCTCCGCCACCAGTTCAGGCACCCTCCCGACACCACCCAGCACCGGGATCGCGGTCAGCGTCCGTTCCGCACGACACGGCCAGCACTGCACCGGCACCACCCCCGGCTCCACCACCTCAAGCCGCCGCCCGAACAAGCCGGTGATCTCTTCCTCGCTACGCGCCACCCCCGGCGCGGTCGCCTGCTCCCGGTAGACCCGCTCCACCGCCGCCACCGCAGCCGGGTCCGCGCCCGTCGAGCACACGTGCGACATCGCCACCACCGACCCCGGCACCATCCGGCCGGTGAACGCCCGCACGATCGCCGCCGGGTCCTGCGCATCGGTCACGAAATGCAGCACCGCCAGCAGCAGCACCGCCACCGGCCGGTCCCAGTCGATCAACCCGTCCAAGCCCGCGATCACCTCATCCGGACACCGCACATCCCCGGCCACGATCGGCATCCCGCCCAGGAACGCCCGATCATGCGCCAGCACCACCGGATCGTTGTCCACCCCCACCACCACCGCATCCGACCGGTACTCCCGCGCGATCTGGTAGGCGTGCGGCTCGGTCGGCATACCGGTCCCGACATCCACGAACTGACCGATCCCCGCCCGCGCCGCCCAGGCCACCACCCGGTGCATGAACGCGCGGTTCGCCCGCGCCGCCGCCGGAACCGACGGAGCCGCCCTCTCCACCTCAGCGGCCGCCGCCCGATCGACCACGTGATTGTCCTTGCCGCCCAGCCAGTAGTCGTACATCCGGGCAGGCGACGCGGAATACAGCGAGTCATCCACGGGGACCATCACGACCGCGCCCCCGCCCTCGGCCCGTGACCGCCCGTGCGTTCCAGCAGGCCCACCAGAACCTCCGGAGCCCGGTCGACCTCATCGATCCGCACCACGGCCTCACCGGTCACCGCGTCCAGGTACCACCACGGCCCGCCAACCCGCGCACACGTCACGTCCAACCACCGCGACTTGTCCGCCCGGCTCACCACGTTCAGCACCACCGGACCGCCCCCACGGCTCACCAGCCCACACGCCAGCAAGTCACTTCCAGCGACCACGGCTTTCAACTCGTCCAGGTACGACCACCCTGGTTTCGGCCCCTCACGCATCTCCATCACTCCCGCTCCCTTCACGGTCTCTGCTCTTCGGGTGATGCCGGGCAACTGGCGCTCGCTGACGTGTCCGCGCCCGCCCTCGGTGGAAGCGGGTCCGGCGACATGGGGTCTTTGCCCTGCTTCGCCCAGTTAGCCCGGAGGTGAACCAACCGAACATCGGCAACCCACGCCGTGTCGCCGACCCCGCAGCTCTGTCACGCCACTTCGGCCCGGCTCGAACCACCGCACTCGGTGCAGCGTTCCTGCCGCCGCTCTGGCCCACGTCCAGAGCCACGCCGCACCACCAGCAGGTCAACCCGGGACGACACCCACGACCACCCGCGCCCCATGCAGACCCGGCACCCGGAGCAATCAGCCGTTCGCGTCTCGTTCATGGCATCAAGGTTGGTAGTTGATCAAGGCAGCTCCCATGTCCTGCCACTGCCTCAGCACTGAACTTTCACTGCACCCGGGTATGTGATCGGACGAAACCGGCTGACAAACTGAGTCCATGGCGGAACTGAACGGCGCACCCGTGACCCCAGATGAACTTCAGACGTTGGCCCTCGTCAACTATGGTCACTTCACGTCAATGCGTGTCGATGACCAGCACATTCGCGGGCTTTCCCACCATCTAGAACGACTCGTCCGAGACTGCCAGGTTCTCTTCGCCACCGAGCTGGACCGTGAGCAAGTACGAGAGTTCATCGCCCATGCGATCCAGGGACGAGGTGGATCATTCGTCACCCGAGTGACCGTGTTCGATCCTGCTTTGCAACTCGGCCGCCCAGGAGCACAGACAGAGCCTCGCGTGCTGGTCACGACCCGTCCGGCCGCGACTTGGCCGCCTGCGCCGATGCGCGTCCAGTCCGCGTGTTACGTCCGCGACCTCCCAGAGGTCAAGCACGTCGGTTTGTTCGGGGCCTTGAGACACCGTCGTAACGCTCAACTCAACGGATTCGACGACGCCGTCTTCACTGATCCCGAGTCCTACATTTCAGAAGGAGCCACGTGGAACATCGGCTTCTACGACGGCGAGCAAGTCATCTGGCCTAACGCCGAAGTTCTGCCAGGCGTGACAATGCGCTTGCTCCAGCAGGTACACGAACGGACGTCTCTAGCACCGGTCAACCTCTCTGACCTACCCCGAATGCAAGCCGCGTTCGCCACGAACACAGCAATCGGCGTGCGAACGATCAGCGCAATCAACGACGTGGAATACCCGACCGACCATCCCATCTTGGAGACCCTCCGCAAGGAATACGAAGAGATCCCCGGAGAGTCCCTCTAGCGGCACGGCGACCCCACGGAGCCCCCGAGATGACAACCACGGTTCAGCGCTGGACTGGACGAGAAATCCGAGCATTGCGCGAGGCCAAGCGCATGAGCATCCGGGATTTTGCCGGACATCTGGGCGTCAGCGAACGCATGGTGTCCAAGTGGGAGGCAGGTGGAGAGGACATCATCCCCCGCCCCGTAAACCAACAGGCCCTGGACTCCTCGCTCGCAATCGCCGACCCCGAGGTTCAGGCAAGGTTCGCCGACAGGTTGGGCCTAGCCTCACCGAACCCCGTTCCTGAGGAGACATACGTGTCCCAAGATCCCATCAGCGACCCTGACAAGGAATCGATACCAGTAGGTGACGAGCACCAAGTACGTCACCCCATCGACGGCAAGCTGATGACACTAGTCGAGGCAGGCGTATTTTTCGCTGGCACCGAAAACGAACCGGTCTACGTTCCCGGCTTCTATATCGACGTTTTTCCAACCACTAACGCTGACTATGCCCGCTTTGTCGAAGCTACCGGCGAAAAGCCACCTGCACACTGGGAAAACGGCAAGCCTCCCCAAGACCGTCTGGACCACCCCGTTGTATTTATCACCTGGCACGACGCAAACGCCTATGCCCTATGGGCCGCGAAGGGTCTCCCCACCAGCCAGCAATGGGAGAAGGCTGCCCGCGGCACCCGAGGTGACATCTATCCATGGGGTAGCCAGCGCACTCCTGCCAAATGCAACTGCCGCGAACATGGAATCCGGAGCACAACTCCGGTCGATTGCTATGCCAGCGGTGTAAGCCCGTACGGCGTCTATGACATGTGCGGCAATACCTGGGAATGGTGTTCAACGGAATCCAAACCAGGCCGCTACGAACTGAAGGGCAGCGCCTTCACAAGCCCATTCCTCCGCTGCACCCCATCCAGCTTCAACGACGCTAGTGCCAACATGTTCGACGACGACACTGGCTTCCGCGCAGTAACTTTAGCCGAAACGATGCGCGCATTGATCAACATGAAGCGTTGACACACTGCGAATCCTTGCCGAATTTGGCTGTTTTGGATCAAGGGGCGGCGGCGCTTGGGCCGCTGGCGCGGCCCCGCGCCAGGCCGCCCGGAGCATGCGGCGTGGGCGCCGGTCACCGGGCGGCCGCGCCGGGCCGCGCATCGTGCCACGCCCGCACGCCCCGCCCCGTCCGGCCGCCACGGGGTCGCGCCGCCACCCAGGACGTGACGAGCTGGCGACCAGACTCCGCCGGTTCAGGGACGTTGCAAGCTGGGCTGGAAATGCACGGTGCTCCCCCCGACCCCGATCTGTCGAGGATGGCGACGGCCAGGTTCTGTCAAGGGCGCCCTACGGGCGTCACTACGTGATGGCTTCGCCACCCTTGACAGAACCTGTCCGCCGCTAAGTACAGATCTCGTCGGGGCCGGGGGGAGGAAGGTAGGGGGAAGAACAGCGGCTACGCCGCACGCCCAGGCCCTCACGGGGGACCGGGCACCACGCGGGGGACGGCCGAAGCACCCGGTTTTCAAGATCCGGAATATATGCGGAATCGCCGACCATGGCGGGACATACGGACATCGGTCGAGTGCAGGTCAGGCGAGGTATGTCCGTTAGATCCATGGCGGGCTGTAAATCCGTCGGCTTAGCCTACCCAGGTTCGAATCCTGGACCCGCCACCCCAGCGAAAACAGCCCCTGACCAGGCGTAACCCGGTCCGGGGCTGTTCTCATTCTGTCCGGCTGTCTCCGATCGTCAACGGCTCTGTACGGCCGTCTGTGCCGAATACGTGCCGAAGTTCGAGGGCGTCTTTGGCATGGTCGCTTCACCGTTCCGGCGCTTGGTGCCGTCCTCCTGACCGGCGACGCACTCGGCGTAGACACGCAGCAGAACGGCCACACTGTGCCCCACCCATTCGGCCACCTGAGCCACAGCACCTCAGCGCGAAGCCACTTCGACACGGCCGCATGCCGAAGGTCGTACGGCGTCTTGGCCAACGGCAAGGCGACCTCCCGTGCGCTCAGCGCTATCTCTCTGGCCTTGTGCCAGGCCCCGAGGTACGTCCGGTCAGTCATGATCCCGCCACGCGGCCCGACGAACAGCCGACCACCCGCCGGGATGCTGAATTCCTTGATATGGCGGCGCAGCAGCATGACGGGTTCCGGGTGGACAGGCACGAACCGGGTCTTCTTTGGGCCACAACGCGACGCAGTACATGACAGCGAGGAACGCCACCGCGCGTTCGCCGCTGCCTTGCCCCTGGACAACGTCAAGGGCGCTCGTTCCGCGGTCGCTGGCGGTCGCCCCCGGCCCCGGCGCGGTGGGCGTGCGGTCGCGCAGAACTGCAGACTTTGGCCTACGCCGACGACGTCGACCCCACCACAGCGATACTCGTCAAGACGCCCGCTGCAAGTGCGACCACACCGACCCAGCCCTTGCGCCGGTCCGAGTGCACCGACCCCTGTCCGAGCCTGGTGTCCATGTTTGGGGCCGGGTCTGACCGCTATCTTCTCAAGGGCCGGCGAGGCCTGGTTGGGCAGAAGCCGCCCGCTGGCTGGTCACCTAGGGGTAGGCCGGTACCGCCCAGGCCCGCAGTGCTTTTGCTAGCGCCCTTGCTAACGACGGCTCCGCAAGCCCTGGACAGCGGTGGAACTGCGGGCTAGCTCTGACTAGACGAAAAGGGTGCCTGTGGACGAACTCGGACAAGGCTGATCCGCTTCGAAACAGATGCTCTTATCCAGCAGGAAATGTCTGGAGGAGGGACATCGCTAACGCTGGACGTCAGGGGCAGTTGCATCATCTTTGCGGCGGCCAGTAGTGGGATTCCGGTGGCCGGTAGTAGGGATCTGACGGAGTTCTTATCCGCCTCCACCGGTTGATGCTGATGGTACCTGTGCCAAGAGACAGCAGGCCCGGAGCCAGCCACCACAGTTCCCATCGAAGCAGCGCTATCGATGCGGCTACTGCGATCAGTGTGACTGTCGCCAGCGCCGCTGCTGCAAGATCGTAAGCATTCTCGCGTCGGGCAGGGGAAACTCGCTCTTCTGTTTCGCTCAGTATTCGCGCGTACGTCTCACGATCATACTGCTCATACGCCACAAAGGTTGACCACTCGTCGCCCGCCCATTCACTGTGCTCTGGCAGACCACGAGGCTGAGGGTCCCACCATGAGGGACGCCACTGGAATAAGTGCAGAAGAGGGAGCCGCCTTCGGAGACGTCGCGAGCGCTGAGGGGATGCCATGTCTCTCCAACTATTTGAGCGCTAGCGAGCAGGCCAAGAGGTTTCCAAGAGAGTTGACCAAGTCGACATGATGCCGCGTGAAATCGCGATATTCGACGGAGTCGACCGTCAGGACACCAAATAGTTGGGTGCCGGCTCTCACGGGGACCGCGATCACGCCTTCATAGGCACTGTTCTTCGGGAGTACGTAACTTGTGGTTTCTTGTATCCCGTCGATCCAGTACGGCGAGTCCACCTTCAGAATCTCGCTTTCCAGGTGCGAAGCGCCCGTGGGATTTATGGGTTCTCTTGGTGCCCTCCCCGGTGTTGGGAACATTTTTTTGAACTTGAATTCTTGGGTCGCTTCTTCATATTTCCAGAAGCAGGATCGCGCTCGCTGGTTGCCGGATGGAGGCAGTGGAGGTGCCGTGAGCAGTACAGCTACCTCCAGTGTCTTATCGAGTATTCTGTCCTGCCGGGCGGTAACTTGTGGCGGGAGGGATGCTGAAGAAGTAGTTGATGCATTGGTGGCATAGGCCTCACATAATGACCTTAGCTCTCGCGTGATTGGGATGAGCGCCACCGAATGTAGCTGAGCCATCTGATTCTGTATCTGAGACAGGGCGCGAGTTGCCTCGCCTTTCTTTCCTTCGGACCGCCGATGCTCTAGATAGGTGGTCAGGACGACACTGAAAGCCGCCACTCCTCCCCATAGAAGATATGGAGTTTTTTGCTCCAGAGAGTTCTTGCCGTCGGCAAGTACCGAAATGACAAAGGCCGAGGTTCCGGCGAAGGCTGAAAGTGTAAAGATAAGAAAGTGCCACCACGTTCTTTCGAGCCAAGCCTTCAAGTGGCCTCCTCGTCCCGCTGTAATGTTCTCTGCTGAAGGTGACTGAGTCTAGGCCTTCAGAACCCACTGGGGGCGGGAGATTCGCCGATCGGCCAACGGTGGACACGTGGCAAAGACGATCTCGATAGTAGTCAGAGCCGCTGATGTACTGGTGTCGAGTGGCGAGGGCTCGTATCACAAAGGTGCGAATCTATACAGGGTGTGACTAGCAGCGGATTGCTATGCACGTCGATCCCGTGATCGTTCTGTGGAGAAGGTGGGTCGCGTGGTGGGAGACTGATCCCTGTCGCGTGGCTTCGGATGCGCGGGCTGTGGCCGGCCTTGCGTTCTAGGCCTTTACGTCCGCGGAGTATGCGGTGCTGTCTCCGGTCAGCGGGCCGCCGTCCAGCACGGGAGTACAGCTACAGGCGCCTTGGAAGGCTCATGTGGTTTGCGAGGCGGCACACGGTGCGAGCTGGGCGAGCGTGATGGGCCCACGGATCAAGAAGACCGGTACTCGTATCGAGGTGGTAGCGCGCGACCCCATGATGTCGTTCGGTCGAGCGTGAAGCAGAAGCGCCCCGGCCTCCAGCCCCGCGAGCCGGAGGGCTCTCTCTGTTTCACCTCAGGTTCCGTTCGCGCGGGTGAGCCCTCCGGAGCGGTGTGCGGTCCTGTGGCGACTGCGCCTAGCGCGGGCCGAAGACCGGCCTCCGGTGTGCCAGCGGCATTGGTACAGGTCAGAGGAGTATCGCGGGAGGGCTGTAATCCGCCGGCTTGGCCTACCCAGGCTCGAATCCTGGACCCGCCACCCCACCGGAAACAGCCTCTGACCTGTGCCAACGGTCGGAGGCTGTTCCCGCTCAAGATCGCCACATGCGGCCGGATGTCACCGATCCCGGAATAGACGCGGAATGAGTCCGGGCATGTCTCTGTAGTCGCGCCGGGAACCGCGAAGGGGCTCCGGCGCCGACCGAAGCCCCTGGAGGACAGGCCGGATCAGTCATCGAGCGCATCGTCGATTCGCTGGGTCGAACCCGGCGTGTCGTAGGTCGTCCGGCCGCCGCACCAGTGGAGAGACGGCCTGCTCCGGCGTGAGGGCCTCGCCGCCCAGACGTCTCCGTACGCCGTCGACCCGACGATGCTGCCCGCTCGGTCTGGATTTTCGCCCAGCCCCAACTGCTGGCCGCGGGGTACGCACCCTCCCTCGGAGTTTGCCCAACTTATTAGGATCTGACCCCATTTTGGGGATTCGTCAAGGTGTGGGCTTGATGTACGTTGACCGGAAATCGGGTCTAAGCAACCTCACGGGGGGAGGCTTGCGCCATGGCGAAATACATGGACGTGCACCACGGATTCAAAGACGTCACCGCCGAGCAACTCCAGCAGGCGCACGACGCCGATGTAGCGATCCAGGCGGAGGAGGACGTGACCTTCGAGCACGCCTGGGCGGACCCCGAGTCGGGCCTGGTCTACTGTCTGTCCGAAGCGCCGTCCGCGGAGGCGGTGCAGCGTGTCCACGAGCGAGCGGGCCACCGCGCCGACGAGATCCACATGGTTCCGCTCAGCCTGTGACCGGCTGGATCCCACGCCTCCGAGGCGAGTGTGGGTGCTAACCGCGGTGCCGACAACGGGGTTGGACGACCTTGAACGGGAGCGAACGCGCGGGGGAGGCTGCCGCGCTGGTCAGGAGACCAGTGGACCCACCTGGCGAGACGAGGGTGCGCCCGTGAGGCACCGCCGAGCAGCAGCACTCCGCCATGGATCGGGACGGGCACGGTTTTCAAGGTCCGGAATATGCGCGGAATACGTTCGCGACTACGAGGAGTGCGGTCGAGTTCACATGCAGTGATGTACCGCCAAGGTCCATTACGCCTGTGAGTCCGTCGCCTTGGCCTGCCCGGGTTCGGATCCTGGGTAGCCGAGGTGAGGGTGGCTGGGCAGGTGCGCGGGGGCGTGAGGTGCGGGAGGATCTGAGGGGGCGATCGGCTGGGAGGAGAGGTTGTGGCTAAGGACACGATTGTTGAACTGCGTAACCATCTTGTTGAGGCGGCTGCGGGTTTCCCGGGGGCTGTAAGTACGGAGATCGTGGAGGACGAGACGGGTATGTTCAGTGTCGCGCTTGAGAGCGGTGAGGAGTTGTTCGTCGCCATTGCCGCCGTCACCGTCTGATAGGTCGGAAGGGCTTTGTGGAAAGGCCGGGGCGTTGAGGCCCCGGCCTTTTTTGGGGTTAGCTTTTGCGGGTGGGGAGGATTCGCTTCACGGCGAGGGTCGCGGAGACGATGGTGAAGAGGGCCAGGCCGATCCAGAGGGCCTGGAGGCCGAGCCAGGGGGACGTGGCAGCGGCGCCGCCGAAGCCCGCGGCCACGCCGCCTACGGGGGGAGTGTTGTACATCTCTACCATTTCCTTTCTTTGCGCCAGGCGGCCTGCCAGAAGGCACGGGCCTGGACGATCTGGAGAAAGACGTCGAAGATCATTTCGACGACGATGGTGCCGGCGAGGGCCATCTGGACGGGGCCGCGCCGGCGGACGGTGACCACCCGTTCGACCATGAAGATGATCGTGACCCCGGCCCACAGCGGGCTGATCCTGATGCCGCCGAGCCAGATCGCCGAGTAGACCAGCGATGACAGGTAGGCGGTGATCACCAGGATGCCGATCAGGGAGAGCAGTTGCCGGGCCCAGTAGGGGCGGGTGATCGGCGTCCAGCCGTAGTCGATGAGGTTCTCCAGGGCGCCGCGTTTCCAGCGGAGCCGCTGCCTGGCCAGGTCTCGCCAGGTCGGCATGACCTCGGTGGTGAGCGTGCACTCCTTGGGGCACAGGATGCGGAAACCGAGGTGCAGGATCGCCAGGGTGAGCTCGTTGTCCTCGGTCAGGACGCGGACGTCGTAGACGTGCGGGAGGCCGGGGAGGCGGCGTCCTCGGCGGGCGGCGACCACTTCCTGGAGGGTGGTGGCGCGGAAGATGGTGGCGGTGCCGGTCAGGACGAGCGCCTTGCCCTGCAGTCTCCGGACGTCGCGGGCGTAGCGGGCGTATTCGTTGCGCTGGAACATGCCGACCGCGCCGCCGCCGGGTTTGCCGGTGAACGTCCCGCCGACGGCGGCGTAGCGGCCGGAGGCGAGGTAGTCGACGCCGTGCCGGATGAAGCCGGGGTCGAGCGCCGAGTCGGCGTCCATCACCATGATCGCGTCGTCGGGGCCGAAGATCGGCAGGAAGCGGTCCAGGACCTGGTTCAGCGCACCCGCCTTCTTGTGCTTGTTCCCGCGCGTGCCGACGATCTCCACGCCGCAGAGCTGCGCGAAGGCGGCGGTGGCGTCGGTGCAGTTGTCCGCGATCACGATGATGTGGTCCGGTGGACGTTCCTGGCGGCGTAGCGAGGCGATCGTCTCGGTGATCTGCTTCGCTTCGTTGTGCGCCGGGATCAGCACCGTGACCCGCATCGTGTCCGCGCGGAGGGGCGGCAGGTCGAGCTTGCCGTCTTGGTCGTTGCGGCGGGGCCGTGGTGGTGCGGCCTTCGGGCGCGGTCGGACGGGTGGGGCGGGCGTTGCGACCGGCCGGTATCGGGTCAGTGGGCGGGGCGCCACGCGGTCGGGAATGGTCGCGGTCGGGGAGGCAGACCCCCATAGCGTCGTGGACGGGGACGCGGGGTCCCATGTCGTGGTGGACGGGGAGGCGGGGCCCCAAGCCGACGTGGACGTCAGGTGGCCCGGGCTCAGGACGGTGACCGGCGGCGGTGCGCTGTGGCGTCCGTGGTGTTCGGGCCGGGAGAACCTGTGGTGCCCCAGGTGGTGCCCGTTGGGTGGGCGCGGGGTCTCGGGGTGCATGTCAGCGGGGCTCCTCGCCGCCGGCGCGCACCAGATGACCGAAGGCGATGACGTTGTCGGTGTAGTGGCCGGTGCCGCGGTCGAACCGTCCGCCGCAGGTGATCAGCCGGATCGCGGCGTAGCCGGGGTCACCGTAGACCCGCCGGGTGGGGAAGCTGTTCTTGCCGACGCGTTCGACCGAGTCGATGCGGAACACGGCGGTGCGGCCGTCGGCGCGCAGCACGTTCGCGCGGTCGCCGGGGCGGAGGTCGCCCAGCCGGTGGAAGACCGCCGGGCCGGTGGACGTGTCCACATGCCCGATGATCACGGCCGCGCCGCGGCTGCCGGGCGCGGCGCCGAGGCGGTACCAGCCCGCCTCGTGGGCGCGGCGCAGCGGTGGGGTCTCGACGGTCTGGTCCGGGTTCTTGGCCAGCGTCATCAGCGGTGTCCGGACATCGATCCGCGGTAGGTCGAGGCGCAGCGGCACCGAACGCGGCAGCGCGGCGGTGGCGGAAGGCGCGGGAGAGGCGGGCCGCGGCTCGGTCCGCGTGGGCGGAGCGGCGGTGGCCGGGTGTTCCCGGACGGCCTGGACGACCAGGACGGCTGCGATGACCAGGCCGGACAACGCGACGGCGACGGCCGCCAGGACGCGCCGGCGCCGACTCTGATCCACCACGGAACACCCTCCTTCCAACTCGCCGATGGGGCGGCGCGCTCAACGCGGCGCCGGTGAACCGTACGGGCTCATTGTGAAGGTTTGCCCCTTGTGTTGAGTAAAGCCGCAGATGAACGCGATGTGGCGGGTGAGGTTGGATGGTCATGATCAGCCGGTTGATGGTCCTGGTGGCGAGGGTGTGCAGCCAGGGTTTTCTGGGCCAGCGGCTTGCCTCGTGTCCCTTGCAATCGGCCTTTGACCTGCGGAAACGCCAGTTGGGGAGAGGGATCTCCGGTTCGGTGGGCGGTGGGGGTGGTCGCGGAGCGTTCCCAGCTGGATTACAAAGATCGCTGACCGGAAGCGGTCGTTCTGTCTGCCCGAAAAATGATCACCCCAGGTCAGAGGTGGGTTAAGTGGTCCGCTGCCTGCGTCCGAAATCGGGACAGGCGGTGGTCCAGGAGCCTGGCCGAGGTCGACTTGAGGTTGACGTCGCGTCAACGTCTGTAATGGACCCATGCGCATTGGCGAGCTGGCCGCGCTGGCCGGGGTGTCCACCCGGACCGTGCGGCACTACCACCATCTGGGGCTGTTGCCCGAGCCCGAGCGGCTGGCGAACGGGTACCGGGAGTACCGGCTGCGGGACGCCCTGGTGCTCGCCCGGGTGCGGAGACTGGCGGAGCTGGGCCTGTCACTGGACGAGATCCGGGACGTCCTTGCCGACGAGCGGGGCCGGGACCTGCGCGAAGTCCTCGCCGAGCTTGACGCGGACCTGGCCCGTCAGCAGGAGGCGATCGGGGCGCGCAGGGCGCGGCTGGCGGCGTTGCTCGCGGACGTGGAGCTGGACGCCGACTCGGTGGTCTCGCCGGAGCTCGCGGACGTCCTGCGCGGGCTGCCGCGCGGTTCACGGTTCGCCGGGGCCGACCGGGGGATGCTGGCGCTCGTCGAGACCGCGGCGGGGGCCGGGTTCGCGGCGATGCTGCGGCCGCTGGCCGAGCCGGACGCGGCGGCGCGAGCGGGACGGATCTACGCGCGGCTGGACGAGATCGTCGGCGCGGCCGCCGGCGATCCGAGGATCCCGGGGATCGCCGAAGACCTGGTGAACCTCCTGCCGAAGGGCCTCGCGGAACTCATGGTCGCGGAGGGCACCGGCGGCGGCTGGCTGGACGAGATGTCCGCCGCGCAGGGTGAGGTGTTCCGGCTCGTCCTGAAACTGCTGAGGGAGCGGGCGTGCTGAGGGTCGCGCGGGCCGCGCTGTACGGGGTGGTGCCGGCCGAGCTGGTGTTCGTGGTCCTGCTCCTGTCGGGCGTGCCGTTGCCCCGTCTCGTGGTTCAGGGCGGGGAGGCCCTGGTCACGGCGGTGATCGTGCTGGAGGCCGTGACCGCGTCCTGGCTGGTGTGGGAACGGCGGCGCGGCGGCGCCGGGTGGGGGGCCGCCTTCCGCAGCGTCGACCGGCTGGTCCCTGATCGGGTCTGGAGGATCATGGCGTTCGATCTCAAGGGCCTGGTCAGCGTCGGGTTGCTGCTGGTGCGCCGCCGGCACGGGGTGCCGCCGGGCGCGGTGGGCCTGCCGTACGCGGGCGGTCAGCTCACCTTCCAGCTGGCGTTCCTGTTCGCGATGATCGTGGAGGCCGTCGTGGTCGAACTGCTGTTGCGGGGGGTCGGCGCGGACGAGGGCTTGCGTTCGGTGATCCTGGTGGCCGACCTGTACTCGATCCTGGTCGTGGTGGCGATCATCGCGGCGTGCGTGACCCGGCCGCACGTGCTGTCGGAGGAGGAACTGCGCGTCCGGTACGGGGCCTTCTTCGACCTGCGCGTGCCACGCGGCCAGATCTCGTCGGTGCGCGTCTCGCGGAATTTCAACGAGAGCGGACTGGTGAAGGTGCAGGGTGAGAAGCTCTCGGTCGCGGTTTCGGCGCAGACGAATGTGATCGTGGAACTGACCGAGCCGATCGTCGCCGTCCGTCCCATGGGCGGACGGGCCACGGTGCGGACGATCCGCTTCTTCGCCGATGACCCGGGCGCGCTGACCGGCGTCCTCCCATAACGCCGGACGAGCCGGTCTCCGGTTCGTCGCCCACCGGGAAACGTCGAAGAAACGCGCCGGTGGGTTGCATGTGACGTCGTTGTTCCATCCCCGAATGGAAGAGACACGCGCATGGCTCAACACCGGCGGCCAACGGATTCGCAGCCTTCACGACGTTTCGCGCTCGGACTGCTCGGCGCCCTGCCCCTCGCCACGGGCGGGGTGCTGACGTCCTCGGAAATCGCGGAGGCGACCGAGGAGACATCGCACAAGGGGCCGCGCCCGGGCGGCGCCTACGACCGTTTTCTGAAGCGGCTCGCCGACAGGGACGAGTTCTCCGGGACGGTGCTGGTCGCCCATCGCGGCCGTCCCGTACTGGCCAGGGCCTACGGCATGGCGGACAAGGAGCGATCCGTACCCAACGGGGCCGACACCATCTACAACCTCGCCTCGACCGCCAAGACGTTCACCGGGCTGGCGGTCGTCCAGCTCGCCCGGAAAGGCGCGATCCAGTTTTACGAGCCATTGGGAACGTACTTGGACGGTTATCCCGATGAGGTCGCCAAGCACGTCACCGTCCACCAGCTGCTCACCCACACGTCGGGGCTGGCGAACCACATCCTCCCCGGCGAGGGCGACGACAAGCGCGTCACCAACAGCGTGGAGGAGGAGATGCGGCTCCGGAACGAGGGGCACCGCAAGGCGAAGCCGATGTTCACCCCGGGAACCCAGCACTCCTACAGCAGTGTCGGCTTCTCCATCCTCGGGGAGCTCGTCGCGACGGTGTCGAAGGAGAAGTCATTTCACAAGTACGTCGCCGACAACATTTTCGCCCCCGCGAAGATGACCAGTACCGCGTACTACACCCGTCCGGACTGGCTGAACAACAAACGGATCGCCCACCCCTACATCTACCAGGAGGACGGCTCGCGGGTCGACGGCGTCCGGAACCTGGACGCGGGCGCGGTCCTGAACGGCGGGAATGGCACCAACGCGGCCCGAGCCTTCATCGGCTCAGGTGGCGGAGGCGCCTTCTCGACGGCGCCCGACCTGGTCAGATTCTCGTTCGCGCTGGAAAGCGGCAGGCTCGCCGGACGCGCCTACAGCGAACTTTTCATGGACCCGAAATTTCCGAGAACACCGCGCGGTGACGCCGACGCCAAGACCGCCACATTCGCGGGATACGGCCCGGTCGCCAGCATTTCCCACGACCAGCGTCTCGTCGGCCACGGCGGCGGGATCGCGGGCGGCAACACCAACTGGACGATCTATCGCGACAGCGACTGGATCGGGGTCATTCTCTGCAATTACGACCTCGATGTCGGCGCCATCATCGCCGAGGAACGAAAGGCCGTTCTCGGCGCATCCTGAACCCGCGGCGGCCGGGGGCCCCGCGGGCGCGCCCGCGTCCGCGGGGCACGTCAATACCCGAGCGGGGCAGGTCGGCGGGACAGGGGGTGAGGGTTTGGTCTACCTGTCCCCGTTGGCCCGGTTCAGGGGGTAGACCTGCATCTGTGCAGGTGAGTTATGTGAGTGAGGCGACTCCGGGGCGGGAGAACGAGGACTTCGTCGCGGCGGGGCCCGGGTGGGTCGTGCTGCTGGACGGGGCGACCGCACCCGCGGGGGTGGACAGCGGATGCCGGCACGACCCGGCATGGCTGGTGCGCAGGCTGGGCGGGCGGATCGCGGCGCTGCTGGCGCTGGAGGACGGCAAGCCGCTGCCCGACCTGGTGGCCGAGGCGATCAAGGTGACGGGCGAGGCGCACACGAGAACGTGCGATCTGCAGAATCCGGACAGCCCGTCGGCGACGGTGTCGCTGCTGCGGCGCCGCGGCCCGGCGGTGGAGTGGTTCGTCCTGGCCGACTCCCCGATCGTGGTGGACGTCGGCGAGATCCGGGTCATCCGGGACGACCGCGTCGATCATCTGCCCAGCTACACGCTCGAAGGCGTCCGGAGATCGCGGAACAGCCCGGGCGGCTTCTGGGTGGCGAGCACCCGTCCGGAGGCCGCGTACGAGGGCCTGACGGGTGAGGTGCCGGTGGAGGGCCTGCGGCGGGCGGCGGTGCTGAGCGACGGCGCGTCCAGGCTGGTGGAGCGTTTCGGGCAGATGGGGTGGGACGATCTGCTCCGCCTCCTGGACGAGGAGGGCCCGCGCGAGCTGGTCAGAAGGACCAGGGAGGCGGAGGCGTCGGCGGACGGCGCCCGCGGAAAGCGATACGACGACGCCACCGCGGTCCTGGTGCGCTTCTGACCGAGCCGCCGGGGCGCAAAGTGGTTCGCACCATCAGCTCGGGCCGTGTATGGTTTCACTGCGCGAACGACGCAGGCCCCTTTAGCTCAGTCGGCAGAGCGTCTCCATGGTAAGGAGAAGGTCTACGGTTCGATTCCGTAAAGGGGCTCACGGCATTCCGGCCGCCATCCGACCAGGACGGCGGCCTTCGTCGTCCGGAGACTTTGTCGAAGGTCGTTCCGCGAGCCCGACTGGCCCTGATTCGCTCCATACAGGGGCCTGTGGTAGCGTCCCACCGGTTCCAGTCCGACGTCTCGCAGGTCATCGGCGCACCCGCTAGCCTGGGGGACGGTTCGGAGGAACCCTCGAAACCGATTCCCGATCATGAACCGGGTTTTCGTGTTTCCAGGGTTCGGTGAGCATCCGGTATCCTTGCAATCCGGTCCACACCGACCATCGCGGCGGGGTAGCTCAGTCAGGCAGAGCAAGCGGCTCATAATCGCTGTGTCGCCGGTTCAAGTCCGGCCCTCGCTACTACCCATGTCTCTCACCTCCGTTCCGGGGGTGAGCGGGCCTGGGTCGAACCGCCGGCCGTCCGTCCCGGGCGTCCGACGTCCGCATGTTCCTTGTCCCTTAGCCCAGAAAGGCACTCCATCGTGGCTGCCACCGACGTCCGGCCGAAGATCACGCTGGCCTGCCAGGAGTGCAAGCACCGCAACTACATCACGCGGAAGAACCGGCGCAACGACCCGGACCGCCTTGAGATCAAGAAGTACTGCCCCAACTGCCGGACCCACCGTCCGCACCGGGAGACCCGCTAGCCGAGCCCCGGACGGAGAAGTACCGCCGGCGCGCTCGCGCATGAGGCCGGGAACCACCGTCCGCTCCGGGAACCCCGACAGTTGAGTGGTCCTCGACGACCCGTGAAGCGGCTGCTTTCACACGCGCCTGCACCGACTTCGATCAGCCCGTCCTCGCCAGTGAGACCCGCGAGGGCGGGCTGAACGTCGTTCTGTTAGCGTCCGTCCGAGACGCACCTGGAGGGACGGGATTGCATGGCACTCAACCGTGATTTCATCGGGCGGACGTTCCCGCCCAGCGAACCGTACGAGGTCAGCCGGGTGAAGATCCGCGAGTTCGCGGACGCCATCGGCGACCCCAACCCCCTCTACCGCGACCGGGAGGCGGCCAAGGCGGCCGGATACCCCGACGTCATAGCGCCGCCCACCTTCCCGATCGTCGTCTCCTTCGGCGGCCCCGTCCTCGTCGATCCGGACCTCGGGCTCAACTACGCGATGGTCGTCCACGGCGAGCAGCGGTTCGAGTACACCCGGCCGCTCCGCGCGGGCGACGTCGTCATCTGCACCACCACGATCACCGAGATCAAGTCGATCGGCAAGAACGAGAAACTCGCCGTCGAGACCGAGTTCAAGACCGCCGAGGGCGAGATGATCTGCAAGTCCTACAACGTGATCGTGGAGCGTGGGGCCTGATGACCGCCAACGTGAAGTACGCCGACGTCGAGGTCGGCACCGAGATACCCGCGCGGACGTTCCCGGTCGACCGGGCCGACCTCGTCATGTACGCGGGCGCGTCCGGCGACTTCAACCCGATCCACTGGCGCGAGTCCGCCGCCAAGGCCGTCGGGCTCCCGAACGTCATCGCGCACGGCATGTACACGATGGCGCAGGGCGGCCGCTACGTCACCGACTGGGTCGGCGACCCGGGCTGCGTGGTGGACTACGGGGTACGGTTCTCCTCGCCGGTCGTCGTGCCCGACGAGGGCGGCGCGGCGCTGGAGATCAGCGGCAAGGTGGAGGAGAAACTCGACGGCGACAAGGTCGTCGTGGCGCTCACCGCCAGGTCGGAGGGGCAGAAGGTCCTCACGCGCGCGAAGGCGATCGTCCAGCTCGCCTGACCGCGAAGGCGACCGCGAGAGCGGGGCCACGGGAGCGAGTACGGGAGGGGAAGGACGACGTGGCGGTGTTCGCTGAAGAGGTGAACCTGGCCGGATACACCACGCTGCGGCTGGGCGGGCCCGCGCGGCGCTTCGTCGAGGCGACGACCGAGGCGGAACTCGTCACCGCGATCCGCGACGCCGACGACGACGGCGAACCCGTCCTCGTGCTCGGCGGCGGCAGCAACCTGGTCGTGTCCGACGCGGGATTCCCCGGCACCGTCGTGCACGCCGGGACCCGGGGCGCCGAACGCGTCGCCGCCGACGGCGGCAGGGTCCTCGTCCGCGTCCAGGCGGGCGAGGACTGGGACGCGTTCGTCGCCCGCTGCGTCGCCGACGGACTCGCCGGCGTCGAGTGCCTGTCCGGGATCCCCGGACGCGTCGGCGCGACCCCGATCCAGAACGTCGGCGCCTACGGCCAGGACGTCAGCGAGACGATCGTCGAGGTCCGCGCCTACGACCGGCGAACCCGCGCCCACATCACCCTCGACCGCGACGCCTGCCGCTTCACCTACCGGCACAGCGTCTTCAAGGGCCACGACCGGTACGTCGTCCTGGACGTGACCTACGCGCTGCACGAGACCGAGGAATCGCAGCCGATCGCCTACGCGGAGCTGGCGAGGAAGCTCGGCGCCCAGCCGGGGGACCGGGTGACCTTGAAGGAGGCGCGCGACGCCGTCCTCGAACTGCGCCGGGGCAAGGGCATGGTCCTGGACCCCGCCGACCCCGACACACGCAGCGCCGGGTCGTTCTTCACCAACCCGATCCTTGAACCCGGCCAGCTCGCCGACCTGGAACGCCGCGTCGCCGAACGCCTCGGACCGGACGTGACGTTCCCCCGCTACCCGGAGACCGGCGGACGGGTCAAGACGTCCGCCGCGTGGCTCATCGACCGCGCCGGGTTCACCAAGGGCCACACGCTCGGACCGGCGCGGATCTCCACCAAGCACACCCTGGCCCTCACCAACCCGGGCGGCGCCGGCACCGCCGACCTGCTCGCCCTCGCCCGCCAGGTCCGCGACGGCGTCCGCGACGCGTTCGGCGTCGAGCTGGTGAACGAGCCCGTCCTCGTCGGCGTGACCCTCTGACCCGGCGAGCCTCCCCGCCCCTCTGACCTGGCAAGCCCCCCGATCTCGTGTGACATTTCGGACACCGGATCCCTGGCGGACGCTTGATAGTGTCGAAACGTCGAGGGGGAGTAGTCCCAATCGCGTGATCGACACACTGGCGCCGTCTGTGGCGCCCGGTCACGCGGGCCCGGTCCCGATCCGGGCGGACGAGACCCTCGGCCTGGCAGCAATGCCGGGCCGAGGCCGATGCTCCCGAAGCTCCCGCCCTCCGCTCGGCGTCCGAGCGAGAGGGAACAGGTGTCCGCCTTCCTCATCAGCCTGGCCGTGATCTTCGTCGCCGAGCTCGGCGACAAGAGCCAGCTCATGGCCATGACCTTCGCCACCCGCTTCCGGGCGCTCCCGGTGCTGATCGGCATCACCGCGGCGACCGCGATCGTCCACCTGGCGAGCGTCGCGCTCGGCGCCGCGCTGGGGGCCGCGCTCCCGACCGGCCCGATCTCGATCATCGCCGGCCTCGCGTTCCTCGGCTTCGCGCTGTGGACGCTGCGCGGCGACGAACTGGACGACACCGAACGCGACAAGGCCCGGCACGCCACCGGCTCGGCGATCCTGGCCGTCGGCGGCGCGTTCTTCCTCGCCGAACTGGGCGACAAGACGATGCTCGCCACCGTCACCCTCGCCGCCGACAACGGCGGGTTCCTCGCGCTGACCGGCGTATGGGCCGGTTCGACGCTCGGGATGGTCGCCGCCGACGCGCTCGCCATCGTCGTCGGCCAGATCCTCGGCCGCAAGCTGCCCGAACGGGTCATCAAGTACGGCGCGGCCGCCGGGTTCGCGATCTTCGGCGTGCTGCTGCTCGTCGAGGGCGCCACCGCCTGACGGCGGCCGGGCCAGGCCGGGCCAGGCCGGGCCAGGCAGGGTCAGGAGTCGAGCCAGGCGTCCACACCGGCGAGGAGCCGCCCCCGGACGCCGTCCGGTGCCGCCGAGGCCCTGATCGACTGGCGGGCGAGCTCCGCCAGCTCCACGTCCGAGAAACCGTGCTCCGCGCGGACGAGCTCGTACTGCCGGGCCAGCCGCGAACCGAACAGCAGCGGGTCGTCCGCGCCGAGCGCGATGGACGCGCCCGCCTCGTACAGCCGCCGCACCGGGACGTCCGACGCCGTCGCCGCCACCCCGAGACCCACGTTCGAGGACGGGCAGACCTCCAGCGTCACGCCCCGCTCGGCGATCGCCGCCACCAGCGACGGATCGGAGACCGCGCGGACCCCGTGGCCGATCCGGTCGGCGCGCAGCGTCTCCAGGCACTCCCGGACGCTCGCCGGGCCGAGCAGCTCACCACCGTGCGGGACCGACAGCAGCCCGCCGCGCTTCGCGATCCGGAACGCGCCCTCGAAGTCGTACGCCCGGCCCCGCCGCTCGTCGTTGGACAGCCCGAACCCGACGACGCCCCGGCCCGCGTACCGGACGGCCAGCCGCGCGAGCGTCTTGGCGTCCAGCGGGTGCCGCGTCCGGTTCGCGGCGATCACCACGCCGATGCCGACGCCCGACGCGTCCGACGCCCGCCGCGCCGCGTCCAGCACCAGCTCGACCGTCGGGGTCAGCCCGCCGAACATCGCCGCGTAGCCGCTCGGATCCACCTGGATCTCCAGCCAGCCCGAACCCTCGGCCGCCTCGTCCTCGGCCGTCTCGCGGAGCAGACGGCGAAGATCGTCCGGGGTTCGCAGCACCGAACGCGCGATGTCGTACAGGCGCTGGAACCTGAACCATCCGCGTTCGTCGGTCGCGTGCAGCCGGGGCGGCCAGTCCTCGACGAGCGCGTCCGGCAGGTGCACGCCGTGCCGCGCGGCGAGCTCCACCAGCGTCGAATGCCGCATCGAACCCGTGAAGTGCAGGTGCAGGTGCGCCTTGGGGAGCAGGGCCACGTCCGGACGGTGGGAGCCGCGCGCGACGCGGGCGTGCTCCGGGCGGGGTGAAACGGTACGGGCCTCCATGAGCCAATGTTGCCGGATCATCGGCCGCGTCGAACCCCCTGCCCCGCAGGATCACCACACCGGACTACCTCGCATGACACGGCACGACCATCCCGCCCATGGGCATTCCAGAAAAACTTTGGAATCGCGTGCAACCCCGTCCCGGCACCGTGCGTATACGAGGGGCGCCAGAGAGAAACAGGCACACCCCCCGCAAGGAAGTCGGGCAGAAGGGATACACGATGATCACGCTGAAGGCCGCTCTGATCGCGGCGTCCGCCGTCGGCACCATCGCCGTGGGCGGCGGCGCGACGTGGGCGATGACCGGCGCCTCCGACCCGGCGACCCCGCAGCCCGTCGGGGCCAAGGCGCCCGCGACGGAGCGCCAGGTCACCGACAAGGCGCCCAAGACGCCTCCGACCTGCCTGCCGGCCAAGCCCGGCGCGAAGCTCCCCGGCGCGAAGCTCCCCGGCGGGCAGCTCCCGGGCGGGAAGCTCCCCGACACCGGCGCGAAGAAGGAGCTCGAGAAGCAGCTGAAGCAGAACCCGGCCTCGAAGAACCTTCCGAAGCCCGAACTGCCGAAGACCGACGTCCCGAACGGTCAGGTCCCGAACGGTCAGCTCCCGAAGACCGACGTCCCCGGCAACCTGCCGAAGGCGGACGTGCCGAAGACCGACATCCCGGGAGTCAAGGCCCCGAACGCCAAGACGCTTCCCAAGGACCTGCCCACCTGCGCGCCGTCCACCGGTGACCTCGGGAAGAACGCCCCGGCGCCGGCGCCGGGCGCCCGCGTTCCCGGCAAGCCGGGCGTGCCCGCCCTGCCGAAGCTCGACTGCGGCAAGCTGCCGCCCGCGGTGAAGGTCGGCGGCCCGGTCGAGAAGACGGTCATGCTGACCAAGGGCCTGCGCCACGTCAGCACCGTCCCGGGCTCCGCTGACCTGCGCAAGCACAACATCTGCGCCGTCACGCAGAAGTGGACCGGCGCCGCCGGCCAGTGGATCACCGTCGAAACGCTGAAGACGCCCACCGGAATGACCCAGAATCAGCTCCGGCAGGCGATGAACCTGCCGCAGGGCGGCACCCCGATCACCGTTTCCGGGGTGGCCGGCTGGATGGCCCCGGGCGGCAGCGGCGTGCTGCTGTTCGACCCGAGCGGCTACTCGATGTTCGTCAACGGCAGCCCCGTCCTCTCGGGCGGTCTGAAGGACGTGACCACCGCCCTGCGCCAGGCCCAGTAGGGAACCTGGGCGCGTCCAGCGGGAAGCGGCCTGCGCCGAGCCCAGCGGCAGGAGGAGGAAACCTGCGCCGGGCCGGACGGGAGCGAACGCGAGCAGGACCACGGACGCGCAGGCCGACGGCCGGCTCACAAGCCGCAAAAAGAATAAGGACGCGGGCGGCCTGAGGGACGCAGGCCGCCCGCGTCGGGGCCGCGAACACGCGCCGGCGCTCATCGCGCGAGCACCGGGCATGGACGCGGTCCCGAGCGAGACGCGGGCGGGCGGCCCGGCGCGGAGGCCGCCCGCTCTCGGTAAACACGCCGGATCCGCTCTAGCCGGGACGGAGCACAGTGGGGCGTCGAGAAGACAAGTCGTTCGTGGAGTTCGTGACGGAACGCGGCGATGCCCTGCTGCGCACCGCGGCACTGATGTGCGGGGCCCGGCAGGACGCCGAGGACATCCTGCAGACCGCACTGGAGAAGGCATACCGGCACTGGGGCCGGCTGGAGGCGGGCAGCGATCCGGAACCCTACGTCCGCCGGATCCTGGTCAACCTCGTGATCAGCCGGTCCCGGCGCTGGAAGGTCCTACGCGAGATCCACATGGCGAGGCTTCCGGAGACACCGGCCGTCTCGCCGAACCACGCCGTCGAGCTGAGGGGGACGCTCATGGACGAGCTGCGCAAGCTCGGTCCGCGGCAGCGGGCCGTACTGGTCCTGCGCTTCTGGGAGGACCTGTCGGAGGCGGAGACGGCGCAGGCGCTCGGCTGTTCGGTCGGAACGGTCAAGAGCCAGGCGTCCCGGGGGCTGGCCAGGCTCCGGGAACGCCTCGACAAGAACCTGGCGCCACTGGGGAGATGAGCGATGGATCTGGAGAGTGAACTGCGGACGGCCATGGCCGAGCAGGTGGCCGGCGCGTCCGCGTCGCCGTCGCTCGTCGCGGACGTCAAGCGCCGCCACCGGCGCAGGAAGACCCGGATTCACACGGCCGCCGGCGTGGCCGCGGCGTCGGTCGTCGCGCTCGCCCTGGTGCCCACCTATCAGTCGTTCCGGGCCACACCTGCCGGAAACTCCGAGACGAACCGTCCGACGAGCACTGTCTCGGCGTTCCGGAAGCCGGAACGACCGCCCGCCCCGGGCCCTTCCCGGCCCCCGTCAGAAAAGGAACGGCCCGGGGCGGGTGCCACCCGGCATCCCGAGGGCCACCCGCCCGGCGGACCGGGCGCCGACCCGGGCAAGCCCGGCATCGGCGGCGTCGTGGGCGACCTGCCGCGCTGGATCACCTATCTCCCGGGCGGCCTCGCCGCCACCGCGCCGTGCGCCGTGACCGGCGACGCCAAGCGCAAGACGACGACGTGCAAATGGCGGGGGGACGCGGGCTGGGTGGAGATCGCCCTGGTGAAGGGCGGGCTCGCCGGGCCGCAGGAGCTCATGGGGTCGACGGGCATCCCCGGCCGCACGTCCGTGCGCGGGACGCCCGCGCTCACCGGCGACCTTCCCGGCTCGGGACGCCAGATCTCATGGCTGGCCGGGCCCGGCGTCGGCGTGACCGTGTCGGCCGGCGGATCGGCCAAGGTCCACCTCATGCGCATCGCCGAAGGCGTCCGCCCATGAACCGGCCGGCGCGCACCAAATCGGCGCGCACCAAGTAGGTGAACGAGGACCCCGTTCCGGCGGGACGTTCCGAGGCGGAGAGGGGCCGCGGCGGAACGTCCCGCCGGACATCCGGGAACGGGAACAAGGAGGCGGGCCCGTTCCACACGGGACCGGCCCCGGGCAACGTGTGCGCCCGGGGCCGGCTCGTGACCTGACCGGCTCGTCCTACCCGGCCTCGGACAGCAGCTTCGCGACACGCGAGACGCCCTCGACGAGGTCGTCGTCGCCGAGCGCGTACGACAGGCGGAAGTACCCCGGCGTGCCGAACGCCTCGCCCGGCACCAGCGCGACCTCCACCTCCTCCAGGATCAGCGACGCCAGCTCCACCGACGTCTCCGGACGCTTCCCGCGGATCTCCTTGCCCAGCAGCGCCTTGACCGACGGGTAGGCGTAGAACGCGCCCTCCGGCTCGGGGCACACCACGCCCGGGATGTCGTTCAGCATCCGCACGATCGTCTTGCGGCGCCGGTCGAACGCCTCGCGCATCTCCGCCACCGCCGACAGGTCGCCCGTCACCGCGGCGAGCGCCGCCGCCTGCGACACGTTCGCCACGTTGGACGTCGCGTGCGACTGGAGGTTCTGCGCGGCCTTCACCACGTCCGCGGGGCCGATCAGCCAGCCGACCCGCCAGCCCGTCATCGCGTACGTCTTCGCGACGCCGTTCAGGACGATCGTCCGGTCGGCCAGCTCGGGCACCACCACGGGAATCGAGTGGAACTCGGCGTCCCCGTACACGAGGTGCTCGTAGATCTCGTCGGTGATGACCCACAGGCCGTGCCCGTCCGCCCAGCGGCCGATCGCCTCGACCTCGTCGCGCGTGTACACCGCGCCGGTCGGGTTGGACGGCGACACGAACAGCAGGACCTTCGTCCGGTCGGTGCGGGCCGCCTCCAGCTGCTCGACGCTCACCTTGTAACCGGTGGTCTCGTCGGCGACGACGTCCACCGGCACGCCGCCCGCCAGCTTGATCGACTCGGGATAGGTCGTCCAGTACGGCGTCGGGACGAGCACCTCGTCGCCCGGGTCGAGCAGCGCGGCGAACGCCTCGTACACCGCCTGCTTGCCGCCGTTGGTGATCAGGACCTGCGCGGCCTCGACCCGGTGCCCGGAGTCGCGCCCGGTCTTCTCCGCGACGGCGGCGCGCAGCTCCGGCAGCCCGCCCGCGGGCGTGTACTTGTGGAAGCGCGGCACCCCGCACGCGGTCACCGCCGCCTCGACGATGTAGCCGGGCGTCGGGAAGTCGGGTTCGCCCGCGCCGAACCCGATGACCGGGCGGCCCGCCGCCTTCAGCGCCTTGGCCTTGGCGTCGACGGCCAGCGTGGCGGATTCGGATATCGCGGCGACGCGCTTGGAGATACGAGGACGGTCGATGCTCATGCCCCTATCGTTACAGACGCCGTCCCGGCGCCCGAGCGATATATCCGGGCCGGTGGGACGGCATACCCCGGCGGCACCGCCGCGGCGCGCCGCCCGCGTGCCGCGCCCGCACGAGGATCCACGGTCCATCTGGTTCGACGCGGGGCCCTCGTGGCCGTAGACTCACCGTCCTAGTGACGCGTCACCGGCATACGAGCCTGTCCGCACACCGACGCCGGACAAGGTCGTAAGCTGGGACGCGACACCACCCCGATCCGATGGTCGGGTTCTCCTGAACAGGAGAAACGAAGGGCAGTGGCTCAATTGGTAGAGCTCCGGTCTCCAAAACCGGCGGTTGGGGGTTCGAGTCCCTCCTGCCCTGCGAGGTGCGGTGCGCGCACCCGTGCCCGCCGCGTCACGGCGACCCCGTGGCTCTCCGCGGTACGGGACCGCGCGGCAACCACATGGTGGTTGGATCACGACCGATGAGGTGAACGGCGGCAATGGCGACCGAGACTGACGAGCGCGACGAACCTCGCGACGAGCCCGAGGCCAAGGACGAAGGCAAGGGCAAGAAGGAGAGGTCCTCGTCCAGGCGGACGTCTCCGGCGCTGTTCGTGCGCCAGATCATCGCCGAGCTGCGCAAGGTCATCTGGCCGACGCGCCGGGAGCTCGTCACCTACACGACCGTGTCTCTCGTCTTCGTGCTGATCATGGTCGCGATCGTTTCCGCCGTGGACTACGGGCTACAGGAGGGCGTCTACGCCGTCTTCGGCTGACGCCCGCGGCCACCGGCCGCCCTGAACCGCCGGGGATGACCACCCCGCACCACCAGCAAGTCCATCACCGAAGACCGAGAGAAAGATTTCACCGTGTCCGAGCCCTCACAGCCCTACGACGAGGCCGTTGACGAGGCCCAGTCCGCTGCGGCTGCTGCGGCGGACCAGGAGGCGCAGCCCACCGACGAGACCGCCGAGGCGGTCGACTCCACCGGCGACGCCGACCCCGCGGACACGAAGCCGGAGGACGAGACCCCCGAGCCGGACGCCGCCGCGGACGCGGGCGACGACGCCGCCGCGGACGCGGGCGACCTCGCCGAAGCCGTCGCGGACGATGAGACCGCCGGGGAAGAGGCCGCCGAGGACGAAGAGGCGGCGGACGAGGCCCCGGCCGAACCGCCCGTCGACCCGTACGCCGAATTCAAGCTGCAGCTCCGCCTCCAGCCGGGCGACTGGTACGTCGTGCACTCCTACGCGGGCTACGAGAACCGGGTCAAGACCAACATCGAGACCCGCACGCAGACCCTCAACATGGAGGACTACATCTTCCAGATCGAGGTCCCGCAGCACGAGGTCACCGAGATCAAGGGCGGCAAGCGCCAGAAGGTGAACGAGAAGGTCCTGCCGGGCTACATCCTGGTCCGCATGGAGCTCACCGACGAGTCGTGGGCCGCGGTCCGCAACACGCCGGGCGTGACGGGGTTCGTCGGCCTGCTGAACAAGCCGTCCCCGCTGAGCCTGGACGAGGTCGCCAACCTGCTGGCCCCCGAGCCGGAGGAAGGCGCCGCGCCCGCCAAGGAGGCGGCGAAGGCCGCCGCGGCCACCGTCGACTACGAGGTCGGCGAGTCCGTCACCGTCATGGACGGCCCGTTCGCCACCCTCCCCGCCACCGTCAACGAGATCAACGCCGAACAGCAGAAACTCAAGGTGCTGGTCTCGATCTTCGGCCGCGAGACCCCGGTCGAGCTGTCCTTCAACCAGGTCTCCAAGATCTGACAAGGCCACTCCGTTCAGGCCGTATTCTGGATGGGCTGTCTTCGCTCACGCGGGGACACACGGCTCACGGTTCGTGGCGGTCGGTATGGGTGTTCCTCGCACGTGCGAGGATGGTCCGGTCCAGCTCCAAGCCGGACAGGCGACGCCAGCGATGCTCCCCGCGCACGCGGGGTTGTGAGTTCAGATGGTCCCCACACGGCGGGTCAGTCCCGCCGCCGTGTTGCCCATGAACGGGAGTCGGGATCAACGCCAATAGGGACAAAGGGGTTTATATGCCTCCAAAGAAGAAGGTCGCTGCGCTCGTCAAAGTGCAGTTGCAGGCTGGGCAGGCGACTCCGGCGCCGCCCGTTGGTACCGCGCTCGGTCCGCACGGTGTCAACATCATGGACTTCTGCAAGCAGTACAACGCCGCCACGGACTCCCAGCGCGGCAACGTCATCCCCGTAGAGATCACCATCTACGAGGACCGGTCGTTCAGCTTCGTCACCAAGACCCCGCCGGCCGCGCAGCTCATCCTGAAGGCCGCGGGCGTGGAGAAGGGCAGCGGCGAGCCGCACAAGACCAAGGTCGGCTCCGTCACCCGCGACCAGGTCCGCGAGATCGCCACGACGAAGATGCCCGACCTCAACGCCAAGGACCTCGACGCCGCCGAGAAGATCGTCGCCGGCACCGCGCGGTCGATGGGCATCGAGGTCAAGTAGGTCACCCCAGTGGAAGGGCCGGCGCTGGCCCGTACCACGAGTTCCAGTGGAGGAACGCACATGAAGCGCAGCAAGGGCTACCGCGCCGCCGCGGACAAGATCGACCGGGAGCGGCTGTACAGCCCGGTGGAGGCCGTGAAGCTGGCCAAGGAGACGTCGGTCGTCAAGTTCGACCCGACGGTCGAGGTCGCGCTCCGGCTCGGCGTCGACCCGCGCAAGGCCGACCAGATGGTGCGCGGCACGGTGAACCTGCCGCACGGCACCGGTAAGACCGCCCGCGTGCTGGTGTTCGCCGTCGGCGCGAAGGCGCAGGAGGCGGAGTCCGCGGGCGCCGACCTGGTCGGCTCCGACGACCTGATCGAGCGGATCCAGGGCGGCTTCCTGGACTTCGACGCGGTCGTGGCGACACCCGACCAGATGGGCAAGGTCGGACGGCTCGGCCGGGTGCTCGGCCCGCGCGGCCTGATGCCGAACCCGAAGACGGGCACGGTCACCATGGACGTGGCGAAGGCCGTCACCGACATCAAGGGCGGCAAGATCGAGTTCCGTGTCGACCGGCACGCGAACCTGCACTTCATCATCGGCAGGGCGTCCTTCGACGAGCGCCAGCTGGTGGAGAACTACGCCGCCGCCATCGACGAGATCCAGCGGCTGAAGCCGTCCGCCGCCAAGGGCCGCTACGTGAAGAAGGCGGTGCTGACGACGTCGATGGGCCCGAGCATCCCGGTGGACCCGAACGCGGTCCGCAACCTGACCGCGGAGCTCGAAGAGGTCTGACCCGGCTTCTCCGAGTCCGATCACAAGCGAACAGGGCGTCCCCGCCACGGCGGGGGCGCCCTGCCGCGTTACGCGGTACCGGCCATTCGGCTTGCTCCGGGGTACGCCGGGGGTCGTACCGGCGGGGCGGCCATTCGTACCACCGGGGGATGTAGCGCCGTTACCGCCTCGGGACACTGGGAACACCAGCAGGGCGATCAAGGGAGGCTCAACCCTCATGAACCGACGACTCATGGTGGCGGCCGGAGGCACCGCCGTGGGTGCCGCGCTCCTCCTGTCCGGATGCGGCGGGGACGGGACGACGAGCACCGAGAACATGAAGCTCAGCGCCGACCAGGCGTTGCTGAAGACGTCCCAGAAGACCGGCAAGGCCGACACGTTCAAGGCCGACCTCACGGTGACGGGCACCGGCGAGCACGGCGGCAAGGTCCACGCCGACGGCCAGTTCCAGCTGCGCCCGGAGCTGAAGTTCAGCGCGAAGCTGGACGAGTTCAGCACCAACGGCCGGACCGTCCCCGGCGCCAAGGGTCAGGCGCTGTTCACCGACAACGTCCTGTACGCCAAGGTGCCGAAGTTCGCCAAGTTCGTCAGCGACGGCAAGCCCTGGCTGAAGATCGACGTGAACCAGATGGCGCAGCGGAGCGGGTTCGACGTCCAGGGTCTGCTCCAGCAGGTCCAGCAGGTCGACCCGGCCGAGCAGACGAAGATGTTCACCGGTTCCAAGGACGCCCGCAGGGTCGGCACCGAGACGGTCGACGGCGTCAAGACCGTGCACTACTCCGGGACGGTGACCGTCCAGGACGCGCTGAACAAGCTCGACGCGCAGTCCCGCGAGAAGGTCGGCAAGTGGCTGCCGAAGGACCGCGCCAACTCCAAGATCAACTTTGATCTGTGGACGGACGGCGACAACCTGCCGCGCAAGCTCGTGTCCAAGTCGACGAGCCCGCAGGGCGAGAGCGGCACGGTGACGGTCCTCTACAGCGACTACGGTGACTCGTTCAGCGTGAACGCGCCGCCGTCCGACCAGGTGGGGCAGCTGTCGCTCGGCGGCTTCCTGGGCGGGAACTGAGAGCCGGCCATTTCGGCCGACTTCGGACTTGTGCGAACCAGTGGGGTCTCCTCAGCGTCTGATCTAGCATTCGGCTCTACGGCCGGAGCGCGCCTGTAGCGGAACCGGCGCTAGCAGACCAAGGGAGACCCCCCACATGATCCGTCGTTTCGCCGTGGGCACGGCGCTGGCGACCGGCCTCGCCCTCTCGCTGACCGGCTGTCTCGGGGACGCCGGTAACAAGGTGGACGAGGCCGGCAAGAACCTGAAGCTGTCGGCCGTGCAGGTGCTGGGCAAGGCGGCCGAGAAGACCGGCCAGGTCAACTCGTTCAAGGCGGACCTGTCGATGCAGGTGTCCGGGTCGGGCGAGGGCGACGTCACGGCGACCGGCCAGATGCAGTACCGGACCAAGCCCGACCTCGCCTACAGCATGTCCTTCGACCAGATGTCGGTGGGCGGCCGGTCGATGGGCAGCGTCGAGTACGTCCTGGTCGACCGGGCCATCTACATGAAGATGCCGATGCTGTCGCAGCTGCCAGGCGGGTCCTCGGCCAAGCCGTGGGTGAGGTTCTCGCTTGACGAGCTGGGCCGCAAGTCCGGGGTGAACTTCGACCAGCTGCTCCGGCAGTCGCAGCAGATGGACCCCGTCCAGAACACGAAAATGCTCACGGCGTCCAAGGACGTGCGCGAGGTCGGCAAGGAGACGGTGAACGGCGTCGAGACGACGCACTACACCGGCACCTACCGGCTGGAGGACGCGCTCGCCAAGCTGCCCGCCGAGTCGCAGGAGGCTCTCCGCAAGAGCTACGCGACGAGCGGCATGCAGGCCATGAACTTCGACCTGTGGGTGGACGACAAGCAGCTCCCGCAGAAGTTGTCGATGAAGGCGGACCAGCAGACCGGCGGCGCCATGAACATCACGATGACCTACCGCGACTACGGAAAGCCGGTGGAAGTCGCCGCGCCGCCCGCGAGCGAGACCACCGACTTCAACCAGATGCTGAACGGCCTCGGCGGCGGGGGAGCCGGCCTCCCGGGCACCTGACCTCCAGCAATCGGCCCGCACCAGGAAGGGCCGAACGCTTGAGCAACTGAAGAACCGAACACGCGCAGGGCCGCGCCGGATCATCCCGGCGCGGCCCTCGCCGTTTCCGGTTCCGATTCTGATTTGGCCTACTCGGGAGACGCACGTATTCTGTTCTCTGCCGAAGACCGCCGGTCGTCACCCCGCGAGGGGTGGCCGAAGGACCCGACTCGTTCGGGCGGCCTGCGCAGGTGAGACGAGAGCTTCCCGCATGGCCTCCGTGCCGTGCCTGGACGCCCCGCGCGCCTGCGCCGGGGCGTTTTTTGGTCGATCGGAACCCGTACCGGACGTCTCTGGACGTCCCCGGGACGGATGAGGATCGTGACCACCCAGGTAATCGGAAGGAGGCCGCATGGCCAAGGCCGATAAGGACGCGGCGATCGCCGAGCTCAAGAACGAGTTCGAGAGCTCCAACGGCGCCGTGCTGACCGAGTACCGCGGGCTGACCGTCGCGCAGGTGCAGGAGCTGCGCGGCAACCTCGGCGAGACCGCACGGTTCCGCGTGGTGAAGAACACGCTGACCAAGCGCGCGGCGAACGAGGCCGGTGTCGACGAGCGGTTCCGTGAGCTGCTCGAAGGCCCGTCGGCCATCGCGTTCGTCCGCGGCGACGTGGTCGAGGCCGCCAAGGGCCTGCGCGACTTCGCCAAGGCCAACCCGATGCTGGTGATCAAGGGCGGCTTCATCGACGGTCAGTCGATGGACGCCAAGCAGATCACCCAGCTGGCGGACCTGGAGTCTCGCGAGGTGCTCCTCGCGAAGCTCGCCGGCGCGATGAAGGGCTCCATGGCGAACGCGGCCGCGCTCTTCAACGCCCTGCCGACGCAGGCGGCCCAGCTCGCCGAGGCGCTGCGCGCCAAGCGCGAGGAGGCCGGCGAGACCGCCGAGGCTCCGGCCGACGAGGCTCCGACCGCCGACGAGGCACCGGCCGCCGAGGCGTCCGCCGAATAGGCACCCGCGGTTCCGTAATCCCCAGTTCTCAAGCCATAGCGGAGGAAAGATCATGGCGAAGCTCAGCACCGACGAGCTGATCGATGCGTTCAAGGAGATGACCCTTCTCGAGCTGTCCGGGTTCGTGAAGGAGTTCGAGACGGTCTTCGACGTCAAGGCCGCCGCCCCGGTCGCGGCCGTGGCCACCGCGCCGGGCGCCACGGGCGCCCCTGCCGAGGAGGCCGCGGTCCAGGACGAGTTCGACGTCATCCTGGAGGGTGCCGGCGACAAGAAGATCCAGGTCATCAAGGAGGTTCGCGCGCTGACGAGCCTCGGCCTCAAGGAGGCCAAGGACCTGGTCGACGGCGCGCCGAAGCCGCTGCTGGAGAAGGTCAACAAGGAGGCCGCCGACAAGGCCAAGGAGACCCTGGAGAAGGCCGGCGCGACGGTCACCGTCAAGTAAGGCGCTCCAGAGACTTTCTCTGCGGCTTGCGGCTTCGCGCCTTGCGGAGCCACCGCTTCTCGGGAGGCGGTCGTCCCACCACACGGTGGGTGCGGCCGCCTCCTTCGCGTCTGGGGGAAGGTGTGCGCGGGCGGGTCGGGTGGCCGTACGGGTTGTGCGGTTCTGTGCCCACGGCGTAGCGTCCCGTTCCGTCACTGTGGCCACACCCGGCCGCCGGGTCTTGGACCGCCGGTCTCATAGGGCTCTAAGTAACGATTGTCTTACGACGTCGCATTTGGTCGCTGATCTGGGCCGGAACCCCTTCCATTTGGCGAGAGGGCCGCTACGGTAGTGGAACCTTTACGGGCTACCCAACGGTAGTAAGAGGGTGGCCACACGGTGTGACGACAGGGCGTGCCGCCAATAGACAGAGCGTGACGACAGACGGAGCCTGAGTGCTACTCGCTTCTTGGTTCGGGATTCCCCCCGGCCTGGACGAAAGGTGACGAGTGGGCGTCGAGATCAGAGTCGAGGGCCTGACCAAGTCCTTCGGCCGCCAGGTGATCTGGCAGGACGTGTCGCTGACCATCCCCGCGGGTGAGATCTCCGTGCTTCTGGGCCCGTCCGGCACCGGCAAGTCGGTCTTCCTGAAGTCGCTCGTCGGGCTCCTCAAGCCGGACCGCGGGCACATCTGGATCGGCGACCGGGACCTGCCCCGGCTGCCCGAGTCGCAGCTCTACGACACGCGGAAGCTGTTCGGCGTCCTGTTCCAGGACGGCGCCCTGTTCGGCTCCATGAACCTCTTCGACAACATCGCCTTCCCGCTGCGCGAGCACACCAGGAAGCGCGAGTCCGAGATCAAGCGGATCGTCCTGGAGAAGATGGACATGGTCGGGCTGATCGGCGCCGAGCACAAGCTGCCCGGCGAGATCTCCGGCGGGATGAAGAAGCGCGCCGGGCTCGCCCGCGCGCTGGTGCTCGACCCCGAGATCCTGCTGGTGGACGAGCCCGACTCCGGTCTCGACCCGGTCCGCACGGCGTTCCTGAACCAGGTGTTCATCGACCTCAACGCGCAGATCGGCGCGACGTTCCTCATCGTCACCCACGACATCAACACGGCCCGGACGCTGCCCGACAACATCGGCCTGCTGTACCAGCGCCACCTCGCGATGTTCGGTCCGCGGGAGATGCTGCTGACCAGCGAGGAGCCGGTCGTCCGGCAGTTCCTCAACGCGAGCAAGGTCGGCCCGATCGGCATGTCCGAGGAGAAGGACGAGTCCGAGCTCGAGGCCGAGGCGAAGCTCGGCCACGACCCCGGCAAGCTGCCGCCGATCCCGCCGCAGCAGATGCCGAGCAACGGGATGCTCCGCACCGGGATGCACGCGCCCGGCGCCTGGTGCGCGGCGCACGGCGTCACCCCGCCGCCCGGGTCGTTCGTCGACGACCTGGGCCGTAACTGGGTGGAGGAGTGGCCGCGGTACGTCGCGTCCATGACCGCGGTAGGCGGGGCGGGTGCAGGGCGCTGATGTCCGTTCCTGACACCGGTGTCGGCGCGGGCGGGCGAGGAGGCGGAAAGGGCGGCGGCTCCTCCGCGCCGCTCCGCAAGGTCGGGGACGGCGCGGTCAACGTCCTGGTCAGGGAGCCGGGACGGTTCTTCGCCCTCTGCCTGGACACCGGGCGCGCGATGTTCAAGTGGCCGTTCCAGTGGCGCGAGTTCATCCAGCAGGCGTGGTTCATCGTCAGCGTCACCGTCATCCCGACGATGCTGGTCGCGATCCCGTTCGGCGGCATCCTGTCGTTGCAGGTCGGCGCGCTGATCCGGCAGTTCGGCGCGCAGTCCTACACCGGCGCGACCGCGGTGGCCGCGATCGTCAGGGAGGCGAGCCCGCTGGTCACCTCGCTGCTGGTCGCGGGCGCGGCCGGGTCGGCGATGTGCGCCGACATCGGCTCCCGGAAGATCCGCGAGGAGATCGACGCGATGGAGGTGCTGGGCATCAACCCGCTGCACCGCCTGGTCGTCCCGCGGATGCTCGCCTGCGCGTTCGTCGCGCTGTTCCTGAACGGCCTGGTCTCGGTGGTCGGCCTGATGGGCGGCTACTTCTTCAACGTCATGCTGCAGGGCGGCACGCCGGGCGCGTACCTGGCGTCCTTCAACGCGATCGCGCAGCTGCCCGACCTGCTCCAGGCCGAGTTCAAGGCGTTCGTGTTCGGCATCACCGCCGGGCTCGTCGCCGCCTACAAGGGCCTGAACGCCAAGGGCGGCCCGAAGGGGGTCGGCGACGCGGTCAACCAGACCGTCGTCATCACGTTCATGCTGCTGTTCGTGGAGAACTTCCTGATCTCCACCCTGTACTTCCAGCTCGTCCCGTCGAAGGGCATGTGATGGCGGCGCCTGGACGGACGGGGAAGACGGTGTCGCGGGTGGTGAACGCGCCGCTGCAACGGCTGGAGGACTTCGGCCACCAGATGGCGTTCTACGCCCGCGCGTTCGCGTGGACGTTCCGGGTGCTGCGCCGCTACCGCACCGAGGTGCTGCGGCTGCTGGCGGAGGTCAGCCTCGGCACCGGCGGCCTCGCCGTGATCGGCGGCTCGGTGGTGATCGTCGGGTTCATGACGTTCTTCACCGGCAGCCAGGTCGGCCTGCAGGGCTACGAGTCGCTGGACCAGATCGGCACGGCCGCGTTCACCGGGTTCATCGCGTCGTACTTCAACACGCGCGAGATCGCGCCGCTGGTGTCGGCGCTGGCGCTGTCGGCGACGGTCGGCTGCGGGTTCACCGCGCAGCTCGGCGCGATGCGGATCTCGGACGAGATCGACGCGCTGGAGGTCATGGCCGTCCCGTCGATGCCGTTCCTCGTCACCACCCGGATGATCGCCGGGATGATCGCGGTCATTCCGCTGTACATCGTGGGCCTGCTCGCGTCCTACGGCGCCACGCGCCTGATCGTGACGATGTTCTACGGGCAGTCGTCGGGCACCTACCTGCACTATTTCCATCTGTTCCTACCGCCGAACGACATCCTCTGGTCCTTCGGCAAGGTGATCATCTTCGCGGTGCTGGTGATGCTGATCCACTGCTACTACGGCTACCACGCGAGCGGTGGCCCGGCGGGCGTCGGCGTCGCGGTGGGCCGCGCGGTCCGCACCAGCATCGTCGTGATCAATGTCGTGGACCTGATGCTCGGCATGGCCATCTGGGGCACCGACACATCCGTCCGGATCGCGGGGTGAGGGCGCGGTGAACACGGGCATGGGCGAACGGATCCGGTACCGGCTGCTCGGCACGGCGATGGTGATCGTGATCGCGCTGCTGCTGGCGCTGACGGTCGCGCTGTTCAACAAGGCGTTCACCCCGGTGACCGAGGTGACCGTGGACGCCGAGCGCGCCGGGTTGCAGCTGCTGCCGCACTCGGACGTGAAGGTCCGCGGCCTGATCGTCGGCGAGGTGCGCGACACCGACGCGACCGCCAAGGGCGCGACGCTGAGCCTCGCGCTCGATCCCGGCAAGGCCAAGCTGATCCCGCGCGACGTCCAGGCGCGGCTGCTGCCGAAGACGCTGTTCGGCGAGAAGTACGTCGACCTCCAGATCCCCGACCAGCCGGGGCCGCTGGGGCTGCGGGAGGGCGCCGTCATCCAGCAGGACCGCTCGCAGGCCGCCGTCGAGATCGACAAGGTGCTGAACGACCTGCTGCCCCTGCTCAAGGCGGTGAAGCCGGCGGAGCTGAACGCGACGCTGAACGCGCTGGCGACGGCGCTCCAGGGCCGCGGCGACCAGATCGGGCGCAACCTGGAGCAGGCGGACTCGCTGCTGAGGAAGATCAACCCGGAGCTCGGCACGCTGGTGCACGACCTGAACGGCCTCGCGGACGTGTCCGACATCTACCATCGTGCGGCGCCCGACCTGATCCAGACGCTCCGCAACCTCAACGTGACCAGCCGGACGATCACCGACGAGAAGGCGACGATCGAGGCGCTGATCCCCGCGACGACCGCGCTGGCGCAGGACGGCGACGCGTTCATGCGGCACAACGGCCCGAAGATCATCGGTGTCAACATAGCGAACCGGGACGGGCTGGGCGTGGTCGCCAGGTACGCGCCCTCGCTGCCGTGCGTCTTCGCCGGCCTCACCAAGATCAGGAAGGACGCCGAGGAGGCGGGCGGCGGCAACGGCTCCAAGACGTTCAACCTCACCATCGAGATCGTCAAGCCGCGTCCCGGCTACAAGTACCCGCTCGACCTGCCCGAGGCGAAGGACCAGCGCAACCCGCGCTGCTACGGCTTGCCGAACCCGAAGGTCCCCTTCCCCGACTACCTCGCACTGGACGGCACCCAGGACGACCTGTGGTGGAAGAACCCCGATGACCCGAACGCCCCCGCGGGGGGCCGCGGCAGGGCGCTGTCCAACGTGTTCGTCGACCCCGGCTCCATGGGCGAGAAGGAAAAGATCAAGAACGTGCTCGGGCCGATGACGCGGACCCCGGCCGACGAGGTCTCCGACGTGTCGTCGCTGCTGTTCGGCCCGCTGCTCGCGGACGGATCGGTGGTGACGATCAAATGAGGACGACCGGCGCCGCGATCAAGCTGACGATCTTCGTGGTGATCACCTCGGTGGCCACCGGCGTGCTGGCGATGACGATCTCCAACATGCGGTTCAGGGACACCGTCGAGTACAAGGCGATCTTCACGGACGTGACCGGGCTGCTGGACAACGACGACGTCCGCGTCGCCGGCGTCCGGGTCGGCCAGATCGAGAAGATCCGGCTGCACAAGGGGACGCAGGCGGAGGTGACGTTCAGTGTCGAGGACGGCGGCGTGTTCAGGAACGGGCTGCCGTCGTCCACGAAGGCGCAGATCCGCTACCGCAACCTGATGGGCCAGCGGTACCTCGCGCTGACCGACGGCGCCGGCGCGTCCAACGCCTACCTCGACGCCGGCGACACGATCCCGCTCACGCAGACCGAGCCGGCGCTCGATCTCACGACCCTGTTCAACGGCTTCCGGCCGCTGTTCCGCGCGCTGGAGCCCAAGGACGTCAACACGCTCGCCATGCAGCTCATCCAGGTGCTCCAGGGCGAGGGCGGGACGGTCAACAGCCTCCTCGCGCACGTCGCGTCGCTGACCAGCACGCTCGCCGACCGGGACAAGGTCATCGGCCGGGTGGTCGACAATCTGAACAGCGTCCTCGGCACCATCGACCAGCGGCACGACCAGGTCGACCGGCTGATCAGGGATCTGCGCGGCTTCGTGAGCGGCGTCTCCGACGACCGGAGGGCGATCTTCGACTCGGTCACGGCGATCAACGACCTGACCGGCACCACGCAGGACCTGCTCGCCGACGCCCGTCCCGGCCTCAAGAGCGACATCGCCGGGCTCCGCAAGCTGACGGCGACGCTCGACGCCAACAAGCGCGACCTCGACAAGGGCCTCCAGCGGACCCCGAACCGGCTGGAGAAGCTGGTCAACATCTCGTCCTACGGGTCCTGGTTCAACATGTACGTCTGCGGCCTGGACGCGAAGGTGCGCCTCCCCGGCGGGCCCGTCTACCAGACACCGGCGATCGTGAACGAGAACGCGAGGTGTAAGTAGATGAAGGTCTCGTTCCGGGAGCGAAATCCGGTTCCCATCGCCCTCTCCGGGTTCGCGGTCATTCTCGTGCTGGTGCTGCTGGCGATGAACCTGGAGAGCGTCCCGTTCGTATCCGGCGGCGACACGCACACCGCCGCTTTCAAGGAGGCCGCCGGGCTGAAGAAGGACGAGGAGGTCCGCATCGCGGGCGTCAAGGTCGGCAAGGTCACCGATCTCGAACTGGACGGCGACCACGTCAAGGTCACCTTCAAGGTGGACGACGGCGTCCGCCTCGGCGACCGCACCGAGGCCGGCATCAAGATCAAGACGGTGCTCGGCGCGCACTACCTGGCGCTCACCCCGCGCGGCAAGGGCAGGCTCGGCCGCAACATCCCGATCGAGCGGACGCACGTCCCGTTCGAGGTCGTCCCGGCGATCAGCGAGCTGAGTCAGCGGGTCGGCGCGATCGACGTGAAGCAGGTCGCGAAGTCGTTCGACGTGCTGTCGGACACGTTCAAGAACTCTCCCGAGGAGGTCCGGGCGTCGTTGCAGGGCCTGCGCCGGCTCTCCAACACGGTCGCGTCGCGCGACGACCAGCTGCACGAGCTGGCGGGCAAGGCCAAGGACGTGTCGAAGCTGCTCGCCGACCGCAACCAGGACTTCGCCAAGCTCGTCCAGGACGGCGACAAGGTGCTGCAGGCCGTCCAGGCGAGGCGCGCGGTCATCCACCAGCTGCTGGTCAACACCGTCACCCTGTCCCAGCAGGTCAACGCCCTGATCAACGAGAACGACAAGCAGCTGCGCCCGATGCTGGCCAACCTGGCGAAGGTCAATCGGGTGCTGCTCAAGAACCAGGACAACCTCGACCGGATACTCCAGCTGTTCGCGCCGTTCGCCCGCCAGTTCGCGGACGTCACCGGCACCGGACGCTGGTTCGACTCCTGGATCCAGAACCTCATCCCGATCCCCGCGTCCATCCAGCTCCCGCAGGGCGGCGGCAACGCCAAGAAACAAGGCGGCCAGACCGGCAGCACCGACAACCCGCTCCCCTTCCTCCCGTGATCTAGCAGGCAGGTCCACGTGCGCAATTCCGCAACCATCCTTCGCCTCGGCGGCGCGGTCATCGCCGTCGTGGTGCTGGCGGCCGCGCTCATGCTGCTGTTCCAGGAGCCGAAGCAGCGCCATCTGACGGCGTACTTCACCAAGACCGTCGGCCTCTACAAGGGCGCGGACGTCCGCATTCTCGGCATCCCGGTCGGCGAGGTCACGAGCGTCGAGCCGGTCGGCGACGCGGTGAAGGTCGAGCTGAAGTACGACGCCAAGTACAAGGTGCCCGCGAACGCGCAGGCCGTCATCATCAACCAGACCCTCGTCGCCGACCGCTACGTCCAGCTCACGCCCGTCTACAAGGGCGGCGGCGTCCTCGCCGACGGGGCGACGCTGATGACGAACCGGACCGCCGTCCCGGTCGAGGTCGACGAGGTCGGCGGCAGCCTGAACGACCTGTCCAAGGCGCTCGGCCCGCAGGGCGCGAACGCGCCGGGCCCGAACGGCCAGGAGGGCTCGCTGTCGCGGCTGCTCCAGGTCGGCGCCGCGAACCTGAACGGGCAGGGCGACGACCTCCGGCAGACGATCGCGGACGCGTCCAAGGCGCTCAGCACGCTCAGCACCGACCGCGGCGACATCGCCGCGACGATCAAGAACCTGCGCGTCATCACCGACGCGATGAAGGTCAACGACCAGCAGATCAAGTCGTTCACCGGCCATCTCAACGGCGTGTCCGGGCAGCTCGCGGGGGAGAAGGAGGAGCTCAGCGCGGCCCTCAACACCCTCGCCCCGACCCTGCGGAACGTGCAGCGGTTCGTCAAGGACAACCGGACGGAGCTCGCCGCGAACGTCCGCCAGCTCGCCCAGATCACCGGCGTCCTGGTCAAGGAGAAGGACTCGCTCGCCGAGATCCTCACCGCGGGCCCGCTCGCCATCAACAACCTGGCCCGCGCGTACGACCCGATCAGCGGCACCATCCACACCCGCGACAACTTCCGCCAGTTCCACGACCTCGCCGACTGGCTCTGCTCGCTCGCCTACTCGGTCGGGACGCCCGCGAAGCAGTGCCTGAACTTCGTCCGCCCGTACAACGGCATCGGCAAGGCGCTGACGGGCTTCAGCCTCGACCTGTCCTGGATCACGGCGCTGACCACGCACTACGACCCCGTCCCGATCCCCCCGGACGCCTACGGCCCGCAGGGCCCGCCCAAGACGAAGACCACGAACAAGCCGAAGGACCTCACCTCGCTTCTGCCCGGAGGTGGCCGATGACCGGGAAACGGCTGTTCGGCGTCGTCGCGGCCGCCGCGGTGGCGCTGTCGGGCTGCTCCTTCAACGGCGTGGAGTCCCTCCCGCTGCCCGGCGGCCCCGACCTCGGCTCGAACCCGAAGACCGTGAAGATCGAGTTCGCGAACGTGCTGGACCTCGTCCCGCAGTCGGCGGTCAAGGTCAACGACGTCTCCGTCGGCAAGGTCGACAAGATCGACCTCGCCGGCGGCCAGGGCGGCTGGCACGCCGTCATCACGGTCAAGGTGCGCCGGGACGTCAGGCTCCCCGACAACTCCGTCGCCACGATCGGCCAGACCAGCCTCCTCGGCGAGAAGTTCGTACAGATCGAGCCGCCGAAGAACGAGGCCCCGTCCGGTGAGCTGGCCTCCGGCGACCTGATCCCGCTGAACCGCACGACCCGGGGCACCGAGATCGAAGAGGTGCTGTCGGCGATGTCGCTGCTGCTGAACGGCGGCGGCCTGGAGCAGGTCTCCACGATCAGCCACGAGCTCCAGGCCGCGATGCGCGGCCGCGAACCCACGATCAAGTCGGTGCTGCACCAGGTCAACACGTTCACCGGGACGCTCGACCGCAACCGCGCCGCGATCACCCGCGCGCTGGACGGCATCGACCGGCTCACCGGCAAGCTGTCGGCCGAGCGCAGGACGATCCGGGACACCATCGACAGGACGGGCCCCGCGATCACGGTCCTCGACCGCAACCGCGCCGACCTGACCAAGATGCTCGTCGCGCTGAACAAGCTCAGCCGCACCACCACCAACGTGATCGACCGGTCGAAGGCCGACCTGCTGGCGAACCTCCAGAGCCTCGACAAGATCCTGCGGAACCTCAACAAGGCGGGCGCCGACCTGCCGAAGTCGCTGGAGTCGCTGATCACGTTCCCGTTCCCCGCGACGTTCGAGAACACGATCGTGGGCGACTACGGCAACGTCCGGCTGTCCCTCGATCTGGACCTGGAGTCCATCGCCCAGAACCTGCTCGGCGGCACCGCCCTGGAGGGGCTGCTCGGCAGCGGCAAGCAGATGCGCAACATGCTCCAGGTACCGAACGTCACGCTTCCCGACACCCCGCTGGGCGTCCTCCCCGAGATGCCCGGCGACACCGGCGCGACCGGCGGCCTCCCGGGCGTCCCGGCACCGAGCGGGACACCGTCCGGCACGCCCAAGCAGAACCGGCCCGGCGCGTACGGCGGCGACGGCGGCCTGCGAACCCTGATGACGGAGGGCCTCTCGTGATCCTCAAACGCGGTGTCATCCTCCAGCTGATCGCGTTCGCGGTCATCACCGTCGTCGGCGTGACGATCGTGTCGATGAACTACATCGGCGTCGGACGCGGCCTGCTCGGCAAGGAGTACACCGCCTACGTCGACCTCACCGACTCCGGCGGCGTGTTCACCAACGCCGAGGTCACCTACCGGGGCGTCCCGGTCGGACGGGTCGGGCCGATCGAGCTCACCGAGGACGGCATCCGCGTCAAGCTCGTCCTCGAACGGGGCAAGCGGATCCCGCGCGACGGGACGAAGGCGGTCGTCGCCAACAGGTCGGCGGTCGGCGAGCAGTACATCGACCTGGAGCCCACCAAGAAGAGCGGCCCCTACCTGGACGAGGGCGACGCGTACACGATCCCGCGCAACCGCACCACGCTGCCCGTCTCCACCGCCGAGCTCCTCCGCAACGTCGACTCGCTGGTCGGCTCGGTCAACACCAAGGACCTCGGCGTCATCGTGGACGAGCTGGACAAGGCGTTCTCCGGCTCCGCCGCGGACCTCCAGTCGATCCTGGACGACACCGACCGGCTCCTGAAAACCGCCGAGCAGGCATACCCGAACACCAAGAGGCTCCTGGACAACAGCGTGACCGTCCTGGACACCCAGCGCGGGCAGGCCGCCAACATCCAGGGCTTCGCCCGCAACCTGAACGACCTCACGACCTCCCTGCGCAAGGACGACCCCGCCCTGCGCAAGACCATCCAATCCGCGCCAGGCACGGTCGGCGAAACCCACAAGGCCATCGACCAGCTGGCCCCCACGCTGCCCGTCCTCCTGGCCAACCTCACCACCACCGGCCAGATCATCTCCTCGCGCAAGGCGGGCCTGCGCTCCCTCTTCATCCTGTACCCGGTGACGGTCGCGGGCGCGTCCACCGTCAACCCCGGCGACGGAACCCAGCACCTGGGCTTGGCCCTGAACATCGACGACCCGCCCGCGTGCACCAAGGGCTACGAGAAGACCAAGCACCGCTGGCCGCAGGACACGTCCAGGAAGAAGCCCCGCCTGGACGCCGGCTGCAAGGCCCCGCACGACGCCCCCACCGGCGTACGCGGCACCCGCAACTTCCCCCGCGACGCCATCGCCCCCTACCCGCAGGTCCCCCCGGGCGCCACCGCGGGCGCCGGTTTCCCGGAGGGCGGCGCGACCGGAAACAAGAACGACAAGACCGAAGCCAAGCCCAAGGCCCCAGAGAAGAAGGACAAGACAACGACGGCCCCGACCGGCCAGCTGTCCAACGGACGGCTCTACCTGTCGTACCCGGCCGATTCAGTCGAATTCGCTGGATACGATCCGACGACCGGTGCGGTCTACGGCCCCGACGGCAAGCGATACGTCATGCCGCGCAGCGCCGGTACCCGTCAGTTGGGAGAGGAATCCTCGTGGAAGTGGCTCCTTCTCGGACCGCTGAGCCAATGAGGCGCGGCCGGGCTCTCACGATCGTCGTCACCCTGAGCGCCGTCGTGGCCGGCCTCGCCATAGCGGCCGGCTGGCTCGGCGTCGTCACCCTCCAGAACAGGGACGAGGCCGACCAGAAGGCCAAGGCGATCCAGTCGGCGCGGCAGATGGGCGTCAACCTGATGTCCCTGGACGCGTCCACCGCCCAGCGCGACCTGGACCGCATCGTGGCAGGCACCACCGGCGACCTGAAGGACAAGCTGGCGTCCCAGTCGAAGGCGTTCATGGACCAGGTCACCAAGTACAAGGCCAAGTCGACGGTCAGCGACGTCAACGCCGCGCTGGTCTCCATCGACGGAGATTCCGCCGAAGTGATGGTCTCCCTGAACGGCACCGTCACCAATGACAAGGTGAAGAACGGCACGGCCCAGGGTTACCGCTACCAGATGGATCTCACGCGGGTCGACGACCGCTGGCTCGTGTCCGGACTGGAGGTTGTCCCGTGACGATGCTCGGCCGGGGCAAGCGCCCCGCATCTGAGAAGGACGCGAAGATCAAGGCCGAGGAGGCCGCCGAAGCCGCCCGCCTGGCCGAGGAGGCCGCCGCCGAGGCCCGCGAGGCCGCACGCCTCGCGCAGATAGCCGCCGACGAGGCCGCGGAAGAAGCCTCCGAAGAGACAGACAAGCCCGCCAAATCCCTCCAGAAGCCCCAACAGGGCCAGAACGACTCCGAAGACGAGCCCGACGACGACACCACGCCAGAAGAGGACTCAGCCCCTCCGAAGGACGACGAAGAACCACCCAAACGCCCCATCAAGGCCGAGCCTCGCTTCCGCACAACAAGCCTGCCGATGGTCATCGCCGTCCTGGCAGTTCTGGCGATCGCGTTCGGCACCGGCACGGTGGTCCTGGCCCTGAAGGTCCGCGAGCAGAACGCGACCGAGACGGCGAGCAAGGAAGCCTCCTTCGCCGCGTCCCGCGCGGCACAGAAGCTGTCGTCGTACGACTTCCAGACCCTCGACGCGGACCTGAAGTCCGCGTCCGCCACCACAACGGGCAAGCTGCGCACCGACTACGACAAGCTCGCCCGGGAACTCAGGACGGTCGCCGTCCAGCAACAGGCCGTCTCCACGACCACCGTCATGAAGGTGGGCGTCGTCGACGCCACCCCCGACAAGGTCGTGGCCCTCGTCTACGCGAACCGCTCGTCCGCCACCAAGGCCGACAAGCAACAGCGCCTCCCCGAGCCACTCCGCATCAAGATCACAATGGTGAAAAAAGACGGCAAGTGGCTAGCCGCCGAACTGACCGTCATCTCGTAACCACAGCGCCGGTGTCCGCGCAACCCGGCGAGCCGGTCGACCGCAGCGCCACGTCGACAACCTGCACGGTCACAGAAAACCGGCACCGTGGCGTGGGGATCGACCGGCTCGTGACGGGGGGATTGGGGGGTCGTCCCCCCAGTAAACTATGGGCTTCCTCACTGCAGGTCAGGGCCTGAAAAGTCCAAGTCCGCTCTTGACTGAGAGGCGCTGAGGGGCGATGCTCCATGGCAACGTGATGCATACTGCGGCGCTAGAGTTGCGAGCGGTGTGGCATGTCGGCTACACTGCCCCTTTGCGCTGCCCTCTGACTATCCGCGTGTGAGAGAACCCCTGCCCCGGTCCGTTTTGGACCTCTCTGTGCAGGTCTCGGACGTGGATCGTCTGGCGTGCGTGTCACCAGTTACGCCGCGAGCCCTCGGAAGGACCACTCTTGGCAGCCTCGCGCAACGCCTCGAATACCGCAACCGGTCCGAACCGCGTCTCCTTCGCGCGCATCAAGGAGCCGCTCGAAGTCCCGGACCTCCTTGCTCTGCAGACCAACTCCTTTGACTGGCTGCTGGGCAACGAGAGGTGGAAGGCCCGGGTCGAGGCGGCCCAGAAGGCCGGAAGTAAGAGCGTCCCGACACAGTCGGGGCTGGAGGAGATCTTCGAAGAGATCAGCCCGATCGAGGACTTCTCCGGAACCATGTCGCTGTCGTTCCGCGACCACCGGTTCGAGCCGCCCAAGTACTCCGTCGAGGAGTGCAAGGACAAGGACATGACCTACTCCGCCCCGATGTTCGTCACGGCGGAGTTCATCAACAACACCACGGGCGAGATCAAGAGCCAGACGGTGTTCATGGGCGATTTCCCGCTCATGAGCCCGAAGGGCACGTTCATCATCAACGGCACCGAACGCGTCGTCGTCTCCCAGCTCGTCCGGTCGCCGGGCGTGTACTTCGACCGCGCGCTCGACAAGGCCTCCGACAAGGACATCTACGGCTGCCGGGTCATCCCGAGCCGCGGCGCGTGGCTAGAGTTCGAGATCGACAAGCGCGACAACGTCGGCGTGCGCATCGACCGCAAGCGCAAGCAGCCCGTCACGGTGCTGCTCAAGGCGCTCGGCTGGGACGAGGCGCGCATCCGCGAGCGCTTCGGCTCCTACGAGTCGATCAACGTGACCCTGGAGAAGGACCACACCTCAGGCCAGGACGACGCGCTGCTCGACATCTACCGCAAGCTGCGTCCGGGCGAGCCGCCGACGCGCGAGTCCGCGCAGACGCTTCTGGAGAACCTGTACTTCAACCCGAAGCGCTACGACGTCGCCAAGGTCGGCCGCTACAAGATCAACAAAAAGCTGGGCCTCGACCTGGACATGAACCAGGGCACCCTCACCGAGGACGACATCGTCGCGACGATCGAGTACCTCGTCCGGCTGCACGCCGGTGAGGAGGAGGCCACGCTCGGCGCCGTCGCCGTGCCGATCGAGGTCGACGACATCGACCACTTCGGCAACCGGCGGCTGCGCACGGTCGGCGAGCTGATCCAGAACCAGGTGCGGCTCGGCCTGGCCCGGATGGAGCGCGTCGTCCGCGAGCGGATGACCACCCAGGACGTCGAGGCGATCACGCCGCAAACGCTGATCAACATCCGGCCGGTCGTCGCCTCCATCAAGGAGTTCTTCGGCACCAGCCAGCTGTCCCAGTTCATGGACCAGACCAACCCGCTGGCCGGCCTGACGCACAAGCGGCGCCTGAACGCGCTCGGCCCCGGCGGTCTGTCCCGTGAGCGGGCGGGCATGGAGGTCCGCGACGTCCACCCGTCGCACTACGGCCGCATGTGCCCGATCGAGACGCCGGAAGGCCCGAACATCGGCCTGATCGGCTCGCTCGCCGCGTTCGGCCGGGTGAACCCGTTCGGGTTCGTCGAGACGCCGTACCGCCGGGTCACCGACGGCGTCGTCCAGGAGGACATCGACTACCTCACCGCCGACGAAGAGGACCGCTACGTCATCGCGCAGGCCAACTCCCTGCTCAACGACGACGGCACCTTCGTCGACGACCGCATCCTGGTGCGCCGCAAGGGCGGCGAGGTCGAGCTGGTCCCGGCCCGCGAGGTCCAGTACATGGACGTCTCGGCGCGGCAGATGACCTCGGTCGCCACCGCGATGATCCCGTTCCTGGAGCACGACGACGCGAACCGCGCGCTGATGGGCTCCAACATGCAGCGCCAGTCCGTCCCGCTGCTGCGCAGCGAGGCGCCGCTGGTCGGCACCGGCATGGAGTACCGCGCGGCGACCGACGCCGGCGACGTCATCACGGCCGAGAAGGCCGGCGTCGTCGAGGAGGTCTCCGCCGACTACGTGACCGTCATGAACGACGACGGCACCAGGAACACCTACCGCGTCTCCAAGTTCAAGCGGTCGAACCAGGGCACCTGCTTCAACCAGAAGCCGATCGTGGACGAGGGCCAGCGCGTCGAGCTGGGCCAGGTCATCGCGGACGGCCCGTGCACCGACGACGGCGAGATGGCGCTCGGCAAGAACCTGCTCGTGGCGTTCATGCCGTGGGAGGGCCACAACTACGAGGACGCGATCATCCTCAGCCAGCGCCTGGTGCAGGACGACGTCCTGTCCTCGATCCACATCGAGGAGCACGAGGTCGACGCCCGTGACACCAAGCTCGGCCCCGAGGAGATCACCCGGGACATCCCGAACGTCTCCGAGGAGGTTCTTGCCGACCTCGACGAGCGCGGCATCATCCGCATCGGCGCGGACGTCGTCCCCGGCGACATCCTGGTCGGCAAGGTCACCCCGAAGGGCGAGACGGAGCTGACCCCGGAGGAGCGGCTGCTGCGCGCGATCTTCGGCGAGAAGGCCCGCGAGGTGCGGGACACGTCGCTGAAGGTGCCGCACGGCGAGCAGGGCAAGGTCATCGGCGTCCGGGTGTTCTCCCGCGACGAGGGCGACGAGCTCCCGCCCGGCGTGAACGAGCTGGTCCGGGTGTACGTCGCGCAGAAGCGCAAGATCACCGACGGCGACAAGCTGGCCGGACGGCACGGCAACAAGGGCGTCATCTCCAAGGTGCTCCCCGTCGAGGACATGCCGTTCCTTGAGGACGGCACCCCGGTCGACATCGTCCTGAACCCGCTCGGCGTCCCCGGGCGCATGAACGTGGGCCAGGTCCTGGAGACCCACCTCGGCTGGGTCGCCTCCCGCGGCTGGAAGGTCGAGGGCGACGACGCCGACTGGAAGAAGGCGCTCAACGCCATCGGCGCGTCCGAGGCGCCGCCGTGGACGAACACCGCCACCCCGGTGTTCGACGGCGCCCGCGAGGACGACGTCACCGGCCTGATCGAGAGCACCCTGCCGAACCGCGACGGCCGGCGCATGGTCGGACCGGGCGGCAAGGCCAAGCTGTTCGACGGCCGCACGGGGGAGCCGTACCGTGACCCGATCTCGGTCGGCTACATCTACATCCTCAAGCTGCTGCACCTGGTCGACGACAAGATCCATGCGCGCTCGACCGGTCCGTACTCCATGATCACCCAGCAGCCGCTCGGCGGTAAGGCGCAGTTCGGCGGCCAGCGCTTCGGTGAGATGGAGGTGTGGGCGCTGGAGGCGTACGGCGCCGCCTACGCCCTGCAGGAGCTCCTGACCATCAAGTCCGACGACGTCCTCGGCCGCGTGAAGGTGTACGAGGCCATCGTCAAGGGCGAGAACATTCCCGAGCCCGGCATCCCCGAGTCCTTCAAGGTGCTCATCAAGGAGATGCAGTCGCTGTGCCTCAACGTCGAGGTGCTCTCCAGCGACGGCATGTCCATCGAGATGCGCGACACCGACGAGGACGTCTTCCGCGCCGCGGAGGAGCTCGGCATCGACCTGTCCCGGCGTGAGCCGAGCAGTGTCGAAGAGGTCTGATCAACTCAAGGGGAAAACTGTTGCTTGACGTCAACTTCTTCGACGAGCTACGCATCGGCCTGGCGACCGCTGACGACATCCGCCAGTGGTCCCACGGCGAGGTCAAGAAGCCGGAGACGATCAACTACCGCACCCTGAAGCCGGAGAAGGACGGGCTCTTCTGCGAGAAGATCTTCGGTCCGACCCGCGACTGGGAGTGCTACTGCGGCAAGTACAAGCGCGTCCGGTTCAAGGGCATCATCTGTGAGCGCTGCGGCGTCGAGGTGACCCGGGCCAAGGTGCGCCGTGAGCGGATGGGCCACATCGAGCTGGCCGCTCCGGTCACGCACATCTGGTACTTCAAGGGCGTCCCGTCCCGGCTCGGCTACCTGCTGGACCTGGCCCCGAAGGATCTCGAGAAGATCATCTACTTCGCGGCCTACATGATCACCAGCGTGGACGCCGAGCGGCGCGACCGTGACCTGCCGACGCTGGAGGCCCACATCTCCGTGGAGCGCCAGCAGATCGAGCAGGCCCGCGACGCGCAGGTCGAGGCCCGCCAGCAGAAGCTGGAGGGCGACCTGGCGGAGCTGGAGGAGGCCGGCGCGAAGGCCGACCAGAAGCGCAAGGTGCGCGACGGCGCCGAGCGGGAGATGAAGCAGCTGCGCGACCGCGCGCAGCGCGAGCTCGACCGTCTCGACGAGGTGTGGAGCCGCTTCAAGAACCTCAAGGTCCAGGACCTTGAGGGCGACGAGCTGCTCTACCGCGAGATGCGCGACCGGTTCGGCAAGTACTTCGAGGGCGGCATGGGCGCCGCGGCCATCCAGGCGCGGCTGCAGAACTTCGACCTCGACGCCGAGGCCGAGCGGCTGCGCGACACGATCCGCACCGGCAAGGGCCAGAAGAAGGCCCGTGCCCTGAAGCGGCTCAAGGTCGTCTCGGCGTTCCTCAACACCCGCAACAGCCCGCTCGGCATGGTGCTGGACTGCATCCCGGTCATCCCGCCGGACCTGCGCCCGATGGTGCAGCTGGACGGCGGCCGGTTCGCGACGTCCGACCTGAACGACCTGTACCGGCGTGTCATCAACCGGAACAACCGGCTCAAGCGGCTGCTCGACCTCGGCGCGCCCGAGATCATCGTGAACAACGAGAAGCGGATGCTTCAGGAGGCCGTCGACGCGCTGTTCGACAACGGCCGCCGCGGGCGTCCGGTCACCGGGCCCGGCAACCGTCCGCTGAAGTCGCTGTCGGACATGCTGAAGGGCAAGCAGGGCCGGTTCCGGCAGAACCTGCTGGGCAAGCGCGTCGACTACTCGGGCCGTTCGGTCATCGTCGTCGGCCCGCAGCTGAAGCTGCACGAGTGCGGCCTGCCCAAGCAGATGGCGCTGGAGCTGTTCAAGCCGTTCGTGATGAAGCGGCTCGTCGACCTCAACCACGCGCAGAACATCAAGTCCGCCAAGCGCATGGTCGAGCGTGCCCGCCCGGTGGTGTGGGACGTCCTCGAAGAGGTCATCACCGAGCACCCGGTGCTGCTGAACCGGGCGCCGACCCTGCACCGTCTCGGCATCCAGGCGTTCGAGCCGCAGCTGGTCGAGGGCAAGGCCATCCAGATCCACCCGCTCGTCTGCACGGCGTTCAACGCCGACTTCGACGGCGACCAGATGGCCGTGCACCTGCCGCTGTCGGCGGAGGCGCAGGCCGAGGCGCGGATCCTGATGCTGTCGACGAACAACATCCTGAAGCCGTCCGACGGCAAGCCCGTCACCATGCCCACCCAGGACATGGTCATCGGCCTGTACTGGCTGACGACGCAGAAGGACGGAGCGGAGGGCGAGGGCCGCGCGTTCGGCTCGGTCGCCGAGGCGATCATGGCCTTCGACCGGGGCGAGCTGGACCTCCAGGCCAAGATCCAGATCCGGCTGAAGGACGTCCCGCCGCCGCGCGAGTGGATCGCGCCGGAGGGCTACGACCCCGGCCAGCCGTACCGGCTGGAGACGACGCTCGGCCGCGCCATCTTCAACGAGACGCTGCCGGCCGACTTCCCGTTCGTCGACGACGAGATCGGCAAGAAGCAGCTCTCGGCGATCGTCAACGAGCTGGCGGAGACGTACCCGAAGGTCGCCGTCGCCAACGCGCTGGACGCGCTGAAGAGCACCGGGTTCCACTGGGCGACCAGGTCCGGTGTCACGATCGCGATCGACGACGTCATCACGCCGCCCAACAAGCAGGAGATCCTGGGCGGCTACGAGCAGCGCGCCGACAAGGTGCAGCGGGAGTTCAACCGCGGCCTGATCACCGACGACGAGCGCAAGCAGGAGCTCATCGAGATCTGGAACAAGGCCACCGCCGACGTCGCGGTGGACATGGAGAAGGCGTTCCCGAAGGCCAACCCGATCTGGATGATGATCCAGTCGGGTGCCCGCGGCAACCCGCTGCAGCTCCGCCAGATCGCCGGCATGCGCGGGCTGGTCTCCAACCCGAAGGGCGAGACGATCCCGCGTCCGATCAAGTCGTCGTTCCGTGAGGGGCTGTCGGTCGTCGAGTACTTCATCTCGACGCACGGCGCCCGCAAGGGTCTCGCGGACACCGCGCTGCGCACCGCCGACTCGGGTTACCTGACCCGGCGCCTGGTGGACGTCGCGCAGGACGTCATCGTCCGCGAGGAGGACTGCGGCACCGACCGCACGATCCCGTTCGAGATCGTCGAGCGGCAGCCGGACGGCACCGTCGTCAAGCTCTCCACCACGGAGACCAGCCTGACGGGCCGGACGATCGCCGAGGACGTCGTCGTCGACGGCACGGTCATCTACCCGGCCGACACCGACCTGTCCGACGCGGTCGTGTCGCGGCTGTTCGAGGCCGGGATCGAGAAGGTCAGGACCCGCAGCGCCCTGGTCTGCGAGGCCAAGATCGGTGTCTGCGCCGCGTGCTACGGCCGTTCGCTGGCCACCGGCAAGCGGGTGGACGTCGGTGAGGCCGTCGGCATCATCGCCGCGCAGTCCATCGGTGAGCCCGGCACGCAGCTGACGATGCGGACCTTCCACACCGGTGGTGTGGCGGGCGGCGACATCACGCACGGTCTGCCGCGTGTCCAGGAGCTGTTCGAGGCCCGCATCCCGAAGGGTGTGGCCCCGATCAGCGAGGTCGCGGGCCGGGTCAAGATCGACGAGACGGAGAAGTCCCGCAAGATCGTCATCGTCCCGGACGACGGCTCCGACGAGATCGCCTACCCGGTGCCGATGCGGTCCCGGCTCCTGGAGGACGTCAAGGAGGGCAAGTCCGTCGGCGTCGGCCAGCAGCTCATCGCGGGCGCGATCAACCCGCACGAGGTGCTGCGCATCCTCGGCCCGCGGGCGGTGCAGCTGCACCTGGTCCAGGAGGTCCAGGAGGTGTACCGGTCGCAGGGTGTGTCGATCCACGACAAGCACATCGAGATCATCGTCCGCCAGATGCTGAAGCGGGTGAACATCCTCGAGTCGGGCGACACCGAGCTGCTCCCGGGCGACCTGGTGGAGCGTCCGATCTTCGAGGAGACGAACCGGAACGTCGTCGCCGAGGGCGGGGTCCCCGCCGCCGGCCGTCCGGTCCTGATGGGCATCACCAAGGCCTCGCTCGCGACCGAGTCGTGGCTGTCGGCGGCGTCCTTCCAGGAGACGACCCGGGTTCTCACCGAGGCCGCGATGCACGCCAAGAGCGACCCGCTGCTCGGCCTCAAGGAGAACGTCATCATCGGTAAGCTCATCCCGGCCGGTACCGGCATGCCGCAGTACCGCAACGTCCGGGTCGAGCCGACCGAGGAGGCGAAGGCGGCGGTCTACTCCGTCGGCTCCTACGACGACGGCGCCGAGTACGCCTTCGGTCAGGGTTCCGGCGAGGCCGTTCCTCTGGAGGAGTACGACTTCGGCCAGTACAACCGCTGACCCGCAGGGGTCCGCGAGAGGCTCGGCAAGGGAGGGCCGCCGCCCGCACACCGCGGGCGGTGGCCCTTTCGCCTGTCTCCCGGTCGGCCCGCTCCTTGACCTGGGGATATGTCAGATTTCTTGACCTTTTGCTGCGTTTTGTAGTGTTGCAGACGGGGAGGTACCTCGTCGTTGGCGAAGTACGCGACGGGGGAGAGAAGCAGATGAAGCGGGTCATGACCGGGGTGTTGGTCGTCGCGGTGCTGGGGATCGGGGGAGTCGGCAGCGCCACCGCCGCGTCGCCGTCCACCGACCAGAAGCCGCGCCAGGACTGCCGCACCTACTCCAGCGTCGGCGAGTGCGGCCAGGCCCGGCTCACCGAGAAGCAGCGCGCGTGCGTGACCACGGCGGTCCAGCAGGGCATGACCGAACGCCGCGCCACGGTGGAGTGCCGCGCCTTCGGCTGAGTACGGCGGAATTGAAAAGTGAATGAGAATCGATAGGCGCCGGTATTGACGCCTTTCTGGGGTGCATTTACTCTCACGGTGGAATCCCGGATTCGGCAGGATCACCTCCCACTCCTGCCTCCCATCTCCTCATTCCGGAGCCCCCCATGACGCATGCCAAGCGTAAGGCGATCGCGGTTCTCGGCGCCGTTCTCATGCCGTCCGCCCTGGCCGTTCCAGCGGCCTCCGCCGCGACGGCCGCCGCCTCCGCGGGCCTGTCGATTCCGCCGCCGCCCGGAGTTTCGATCTCCGTGGCGACCAGTCCCCGCAGCGACTGCGAGGGCGCGTCGTTGGCGCTGGCCTCGCCCGTCACCGGATTCACGGTCGGTTACTCCAAGTACCGGGCCCAGGCCGGTGGCGGGTCCGACCCTGGTGACAGCCTGCGGAAATGCCAGATGCTTCTGGACGTGCACGTTCCCCAGGGTTACACGTTCGCGGTCGACCGGGTCGATTACCGGGGCTTCGCGGTTGTGGCGGCCGGAGCGACCGGCCGCCTGAGAGGGCGTGCCTTTTTCCAGGGGACGATTCAGCGGCCACCGGTAACCCACGAGGTTCGCGGCCCCAGTTCCGACGACTGGTCTTTCAAGGACGAGACCCCGCCGGACCGGCTGGTCTTCAAGCCCTGCGGCGAGCATCGCGCACTCCTGCTCGAGACCGAACTCGAAGTGGATCCGGGCACGTCCGACCCGTCCGTCACCAGCCTGATGGCGCAGGATTCCGGGACCGGCCGCACGTACTACAGCCTTTTCTGGAAGACCTGCCCGTAACGAGAGTTCCGGGCGCTGAGCAATATGCGTCCGGTTATTGCGCCTCTTTCTGGAGCCCCCCATGATGCATGCCAGACGTAAGGCGATCGCGGTTCTCGGTTTTGGTCTCGTCTCGTCCGTCGTGACGGTTCCGTCCGCGTCCGCTGCCTCGGCGTTCGCGCCGTCGGGAGAGACCGCCACGGTGGTGCGCGCCGCCGGGGAGGACTGCGGGGCGTCCGTGTCGCAGTCCAGCGGTGGCTTCTCCATAAGCTTCTCGGACTTCCACGTACGGGCGGGCGGCGATTCCGACCCGGCGGAGGCCCGGAAGAGGTGCCAGGTCAGTGTCGTCCCGCCGGTGCAAGTCCCAAAGGGTTTCACCTATGCGATCACACAGGTCGAGGTCCGCGGTTTCGCCGATCTGGCGACCGGATCCACCGGGACCTTGAAGCTGGAGGAATACTTCGAGGGCGCGGGACCCACCAGAACGATGACCCACGACATCGCCGGACCCCGCTCCGGCGGCTGGGTGACCACGGATCTCATCCCGGTGGGCGCGCTGGTCTGGAAGCCCTGCGGTGAGGATCGCCTCCTCCACGTCAACAGCGAGTTGAGGGTGAGCCCGGACAAGGCCGACCCGTCCAGGGTCAACGTCATGGGGTTGGATTCCGATCCGGCGCGGGACCGCATGATTTTCCACCTCACCTGGAAGACCTGCTCGCGCTGATCCGTCCCGGTTCCGTCCGGGCTCCGGCTCGGCCGTCGCCGAACTGCTCCCCCGCATCGACACCGGCGCCACCACCGACCAGCAGCGCGCGATGCTCGGCGCCGAACACACCCGCCTCAAGCAACAGATCGAAAAGCTCAACATCGCGCTCACCCGGCTCGACGAGATCATCGAGGCGGCCGACGCCCGCCGGGTGAGGGCCGATGAGTTCTGGCCGCCCGCCTGGTCACACCTGTATGCGCAGACTCATCGTCCAGGAACTCGTCACGGTCGACGGCTTCGTCGCCGGGCCGGACGGCGAACTGGATTTCTTCGACTCCGTCTCCGACTACAGCCACGTGGACCGTGACAACCTCCAGCTCCTGGAGGACGTGGACACCGTCCTGCTGGGCGCCGCCACCTACCGGATGTTCGTGCAGTACTGGCCCACCGCCGACGAGACGGTCGCAACCGCGGTGAACACGATGCCGAAGCTGGTCTTCTCCTCGACCCTCGAAGAGGCGCCGTGGGGGGATTGGGCCCCGGCCCGGGTCGTCAAGGGCGACGCGGCGGCGAAGGTCGCCGACCTCAAGCGGCAGCCCGGCAAGGACATCCTGGTCTGGGGCAGCCTGTCGCTGGCCGGCTCGCTGGCCAGGGCGGGCCTGCTGGACGAGCTCCAGCTCCGCGTCGTCCCGGTCGCGATCGGCGACGGCCGCAGGCTGTTCCCCGACGATCTGGGCCGCCGCGACCTGGACCTCGTCGAGGCCAGTCCCTACCCGTCCGGGATCATCTCGGCGCGCTACCGTCCGCGGCCCGCCTGACCCCGGCGAGGCGAAGGACGATCGTCACGGCGCCCATGGCGGACGCGACGCACGCGGCGATGAAGATGCCGGGCAGACGGCATCGCCGAGCGGCGCGTCCGGGCCGCCTCGCCGCCGTCTTCACCGGCGAATGCCGCGACTACACGGCCTGAGGACGTGCTCAAGCCGCCGGCCGCGCGGCTCGGGCGCGGTGGCGGCGGACGGCGTCGCGGTTGGCGCACCGGTGGGAGCAGTAGCGCTGCCGTCCGAGCCGGGTCGTGTCGGCGAAGATCGTGGTGCACTCGCGCACGGCGCATCGTCCGAGCCGGTGCATGCCCCGTCCGGCCAGGTGCAGCGCGGTGCCTACGGGGATCAGCGCGGCCAGGACGGCGCCGAGCGGCTGCAGGTCGTCGCGGTAGTGCAGGTGCCAGCCGCTGCCCGCGTGGTCGGTCAGCCGCGGGTAGGCCGCGGCCGCCGCCAGCAGCCGGTTGACCAGCTCGGCGCGCTCGGGCTCGCCGGGCGCGTCGACGACGTCCTCCCACGCGTCCAGCAGGGCCAGGGTCTGGTCCAGGTCGTTCGGCGTGACCGGACGCTCCACCACCAGCCCCGTGGCGCGGCAGCGGTCCGCGAGCTCCTCGGCGGTCGCCGGACGCCGGTTGGCCAGGTCCGCGGCCAGCTTCACGGCATCCGCACCGTAAGGGTTGAGATGCATGAGCCTATTACATCACCGTGGACGTCATGCCACGTCACGCCTGGCGATACCGGTGGGTCATCCTCGCTGTCGCCACGTTCACCCAGGCCGCGTCCGGCTTCTTCGTGCAGGGCATCGGGGCGATGGGCGTCCATCTGCGGCATGACCTGGACCTGAGCACCGCTCAGCTGGGGATGCTGATCTCGGCGGCCCAGTTCGTCCCGTTGGTCGGGCTGCTGGTGGCCGGGGAACTCCTCGACCGCTACAACGAACGCTGGGTCGTCGGGACGGGCGCGGCCGTCGTCGCCGTGAGTCTCGGCGTGGGAAGCATGGCGCCGGGATACACGTCCCTGCTCCTCGTCCTGCTGATGGTCGGCGCGGGGTACAGCACCGTCCAGCCCGGCGGTAGCAAGTCGGTGGCGTCGTGGTTCGACGAGTCCCAGCGCGGCCTGGCGATGGGCGTACGCCAGGCGGGCCTGCCGCTGGGCGGCCTGGTCGCCGCCGCCGTGATGCCCGCCCTCGCCTCCGCCTTCGGCTGGCGGACGACCCTCGCGACCGGCGGACTCGTCGCGTTCCTGGGGGCGGCCGCCTTCATGGGCTTCTACCGCAGACCGCCCGTCCAGGGCCGGTCCCCGGGTCCCCGCGCCACCCGGCAGCGGGCCACGCTCGGGGACCGTGTCCGGCTCCTCCGCGAACCGCCCATGGCGAAGATCATCTTTTCCGGGGTGTGCCTGATCTCGGTGCACAGCGCCGTCGGCGTCCTGACCGTGCTGTACCTCCACGAGACGGCGTCGGTCGGAGCCGGTGCCGCGGCCCTCGTCCTCGTGGCGGCGCAGGGGGCGGGCGCCGCGGGCCGTATCTGCCTGGCGGCCTGGAGCGACCGATCCGCGGCCGGACGCTACGCCGTCGTCATGACCTGCATGATCGCCGTGACCGCGGGGATGGCGGCGCTGATGACCCCCGTGGGGCACTCGCCCGTCGCGGCCTCCCTGCTGTTCGTCTGGCTCGGCTTCTTCGGGATCGGCTGGTACGGCCCATGGGTCGCCTACCTGGCCGAATCGGCACCGCCCGGCCGGACCGGGTTCGCCCTCGGCCTGGCCATGGCCGTCACCCAGACCGCCGTCATCCTCGCCCCGACCGTCCTCGGCCTCATCAAGGACGTGACCGGAAGCTTCACACCGGTCTGGGGGGTCCTGTGCGCGATGACCGTCGTCACCCTGCTGGTCACGGTCCGCGCGGGCGATCCCGAGCGCCCGCCCCGCGCGGGGCTGTCAGGCCGAGCGGCTCGATGAGTCTTTGCCGTTCGGGGGCTTTGGGTTGATGTGGGGCGGATAGATGCTCGGCATGGGGGATCTGGCGTTCGGGGACCGGACGGATTTCGAGAACGCTGAACGGGGCCTTGTCGCCTCGCTGTCGCCGGGGGTGGTGAGGGCCGAAGGCGGACGGGTCGTCTGGGACAACGACGTGTTCGCGTTCCTCGACGGCCCGTGCCCGGAGACGGCGAACCCGTCGCTGTGGCGGCAGTCGCAGCTGTGCGCCAAGCAGGGGCTGTTCGAGGTGACGGACGGCGTCTACCAGGTCCGGGGGCTGGATCTGTCGAACATGACGCTGGTCGAGGGCGATCGCGGGGTGATCGTGATCGATCCGCTGGTGTCGGTGGAGACCGCGGCCGCGGCGCTGGGACTGTACCGGGAACATCGTGGCCAACGGCCCGTGACCGGGCTGATCTACACCCATTCGCATGTCGACCATTTCGGTGGCGTTGAAGGCGTTATCGACCCCCAGAATCCTGGCGAAGTGCCGATTCTGGCTCCGGCGGGATTCCTGGAGAACGCCGTCTCGGAGAACGTGTACGCCGGGACGGCGATGGCCCGTCGCGGCGCCTACCACACGGGCGTCCAGTTGGAGCGGAGCCCGGACGGAATGGTCGGCACCGGGCTCGGGCAGACCGCGTCATCGGGACGGGTGTCGCTCGTCCCGCCGAACAAGGACATCACGCACACCGGCCAGGAAGAGGTCCTGGACGGCGTCAGGATCATTTTCCAGTTGACGCCGGGAACCGAGGCCCCGGCGGAGATGAATTTCCATTTCCCGGAGCGGCGGGCGCTGTGCCTGGCGGAGAACGCCACGCACAACCTTCACAACATCCTGACGTTGCGTGGCGCGCTCGTCCGCGACGCGCGGGTCTGGGCGCGGTACCTGGACGAGGCGATCACGCTGTTCGCCGACGGCAGCGACGTGGCGTTCGCGTCCCACCACTGGCCGACGTGGGGGCGCGACAACGTCGTCGCGTACCTGTCGCAGCAGCGGGACCTGTACGCCTACCTGCACGACCAGACGCTGCGGCTGCTCAACCAGGGCCACACCGGCATCGAGATCGCCGAGATGATCGACCTGCCGCCCGCGCTGGCGGGCGCCTGGCACGCGCGCGGCTACTACGGCTCGGTCAGCCACAACGTCAAGGCGATCTACCAGCGCTACATGGGCTGGTTCGACGGGAACCCCGCCCATTTGTGGGAGCATCCGCCGGTCGAGTCGGCGAAACGGTATGTGGAGTGCATGGGCGGCGCGTCCAAGGTCATGGCGATGGCCCGCGACTACACGAGCCACGGCGATCTCCGGTTCGCCGCGACGCTGCTGAACCATGTGGTGTTCGCCGACCCGGAAAACGCCGACGCGAAGAACGCCCTCGCGGACGTGTACCAGAGGCTGGGCCAGGGTGCCGAGTGCGGCACCTGGCGCAATTTCTATCTCACCGGCGCGATGGAATTGCGGGAGGGCGCCAAACCCTTCCCGACGAGCATCGCCGGTGGCATGACGGCGGGGCTGACGGTCGAGCAGGTCTTCGACTCGATGGCGATCCGGGTGAACGGCCCGAAGGCATGGGACGAGCGCCTCACCATCGACTGGGCCTTCACCGACACGGATAACCACCACCGTATGACGCTGTCGAACGGCGTCCTCATCCATCGGCGGACCACCGGACACCAGCAAAACGAGGGCGCCGACCTGACGCTGACCCTCAGCCGTCCGGAACTGTTCGCGCTGATCGCGGGAGGCGGCACCGGAGGCATCACCAGCACCGGCGATATAAGGGCCCTGCACCGGCTGCTCGACGTGATGGACGGCGCCGAGCCCGACTTCCCGATCGTCACGCCCTGACGGCCGCGGGCATCGGAGAGGGGGCCGACATGGGCGAGGTCATCGGGGAGCTGCTGCCGCTGGCGGTCGGGGTCGCGATCAGCCCGATCCCGATCATCGCGGTGATCCTCATGCTGCCGGCACCGCGCGCCCGCGGCACCGGGCCGGGTTTCCTGGCCGGATGGGCGGCCGGCATCGTGGTCGCCACGACGCTGCTGGTGCTGATCGCCAACGCCATCGGGATGAACGGCCCGGCCGGCGAGCCCAAGACGCCGGTCTCGTGGATCGAGCTGCTGCTGGGCGTGCTCGTCCTGACCCTGGCGGCCAGGCAGTGGACGTCCCGTCCGAGCGAGGGCGCGGGCGGGGAGACGCCCGGGTGGATGAGGGCGATCGACGAGCTGACCCCGGCCAGGGCGGCGTCGTTCGGGCTGCTGCTGTCGGCGGTGAACCCCAAGAACCTGATCATGTGCGTCGCCGCCGGCATCGCCATCGCGCAAGGCGACATGGGCGTCGGCGGCGAGATCACGGCGGTCGCCGTCTTCACCGTGGTCGCGGCGTGCACCGTGGCGATCCCGGTGGCGGTGTACGTCGCCGACGCCGCCCGGATGCGCGGCCCGCTGGACGAGTCGAAGGCGTGGCTGGAACGCAACGGCAACACGGTGATGCTCACGCTTCTGCTGGTGATCGGGGTCGTCCTGCTCGGCAAGGGCATCGGCGGCCTCATCGACTGACGGTCCCGCCCCGGGCGCTCAGGTGATCGCTACTGGTCGACGATCTTGCGGAGCGCGGCGACGTGGCCCCGGTAGGCGGTGCGGCCCTTGGCGGTGAGTTCGAGCCACACCCGTTGCCGTGTGTCGCGGACCGCCTTGCGCTGCTCGACGTAACCGGCGTCCATGAGGACGCTCACATGCTTGCTGAGCACCGAGGCGCTGACCCCGAGCCGCTCCTGGACCAGGCTGAACTCGATCTGGGTCACCGCGTCCAGCATCGCGCAGATGCGCAGCCGCTGGGGCGCGTGAACGACGGCGTCGAACGCCTCGGCCGGCTCGGCGGCGTCGGACGGGTTGGACGCCTCGGCCGGACGGGTCATGACGACCGGCCGCCCGCCAGCCTGTGATGCACACCGAACGCGACGATCCCCACCGCGACCACCACGGTGACGGCCTCGGTGCCCCAGGGAGGCTCGGTGGCGCTCTGCACGAGGGCGTACAGGCCCAGCAGCGGAAGCATGATCAGGGCGGCCGGCCGCAGCTGCCGTTCGGGCAGCCACATCAGCACCCGCATCCGCTTGACGACCACGTGCATGAGCGCGGCGAGGCCCGCGGCCCAGATCGCCACCCCGGCCAGGAGGATCACCGCCCCCGCCGGCGGGTCCGGGGTCAGCGAGACCAGGGGACCGACCGGCGCGGTCCAGATCCCGAGTGCGACGAAGTACCACAACGGCGTCCGGATGCCGTCCATCGCGGCCCGGGTCTGCTCGACGTCGCGCAGCGCCGCCGCGGCCTCGTCGGGCGTCGGCCGTCGGCTCGCGGTGCCCGCGTCCTCGTGTGTTTCCATGATGGAAACTATGGCTCTTATTTTCCATCATGTCAACTCATGACTTTCCGCTCCGGAAAGTGATGCGACCTCCGTTGCCCGACCCGCCCGCCGTGCTCCGGCCATTGGGTGTTCGCGCTGGTAGAGGGGACAATGGTGGGGTGGCTCGATGGGTCCTGCACGTCGATCTGGACCAGTTCATCGCCGCCGTCGAGGTGCTGCGCCACCCGGAACTGCGCGGGCGGCCGGTGGTCGTCGGCGGTGACGGCGATCCGACGAAGCGCGGCGTGGTGAGCACGGCTTCGTACGAGGCCCGTGCCCACGGCGTGCACTCCGGGCTGCCGCTGCGCACGGCGGCGCGCCGCTGCCCCGACGCGGTGTTCCTGCCCGTGGACCGGGAGCTGTACGAGTCCGTGTCCGACGAGGTCATGGCGACACTGCGAAGCCTCGGCTTCGTGGTCGAGGTGCTCGGCTGGGACGAGGCGTTCCTCGCCGTCGACGGCGACGATCCGGAGGCGGTGGCGAACGAGATCCGCGACCGGGTGCGCGCGGCGACGGGGCTCGAATGCACGGTGGGCATCGGGCAGAACAAGCTCCAGGCGAAGCTGGCCACCGGCTTCGGCAAGCCCGCCGGGATCTTCCGGCTCACCGGGGAGACCTGGTTCGACGTCCTCGGCGACCGGCCCGCCGACGCGCTGTGGGGCATCGGTGCCAAGACCGCCAAACGGTTGGCGAAGCTGGGCATCACCACGGTCGGCGGGCTCGCGGCCGCCGATCCCGGCGCGCTCGCCAAGGAGTTCGGCCCGGCGAACGGGCCTTGGCTGGTGCTGATCGCGCGCGGGCTCGACAACTCGCCGGTGAGCGACGCGCCGCACGTCCCGAGGTCACGCGGCCGGGAGGTCACGTTCCAGCGCGATCTGCCGGACTGGAACGATGTGCGCCGCGAAGTCTCCGAACTGGCGCGGCGTGTCGCCGGCGACGTCGCCGAGGACGGCAGGAACGTCGCGCGCGTCGTCGTCAAGGTCCGGTACGCGCCGTTCATCACCCAGACCCACGGCCGGACGCTGGAGACCCCGGCCGCCGACGCGGAGTCGATCGAGGAGGCCGCCCTCGCCGCGCTGGACGCGTTCACCCGGCGCCGCCCGGTACGCCTGCTGGGCGTCCGCGCCGAATTCCCCCGCTGACGCCGCTGACGCGCCCGTCCGCCACCTTCCGCACAGCCCGCCGTGTGCCGTCGCCCCTCTGCCCACAATGGTTTCGTCCACGCCGCGCCCGCTTGGCGGTTCTCGAACGGATCGCCCGTGCGGTGCGGGAAGGAGGACGGGACCTCAAGCGGATAACAGGTGACATCGCCGGCACTTGAGAGGGTCGCATGACGGAAGCGAGTCATCCGTGACGGGCGGAACACCGACCGACGCCGAGATCATCGAGGGATCCTTCAGCGAGCCGGAGAGGTTCGCGGGCCTGTATGACAGGCACCACGGGATCATCCACCGCTATCTCGCGCGCCGACTCGGCAGGGACCGCGCCGACGACCTGATGGCGGAGACGTTCCTCGTCGCCTTCCGGCGGCGGGAGCGCTACGACCTCGGGCGGCCGGACGCCCGGCCGTGGCTGTTCGGCATCGCGACGAACCTGGTCGCCCAGCATCGCCGCGAGGAGGCCCGCTTCTGGCGGCTGATCGCGCGGACCGGGGTGGACCAGTCCGTGGAGTCCCCGATCGACCAGGTCACCGACCGGGTCAGCGCCCAGGGGATGCGCGGGGAACTGGCGGCGGTGCTCGCCCGGCTGCCGCGCGGCCAGCGGGACGTCCTGCTGCTCAGCGCCGCCGGTGGCCTGACGGCCGGGGAGATCGCGGCGGCGCTCGGCATAGCCGAGGGGACCGTGCACTCCCGGTTGAGCCGTGCCCGGAAGAAGACCAGCGACGCGCTGGGCGGGACCGACCCGCGCGAGACAGGAGAGAGGTACGTCCATGAACGAGCTTGAAGAGATGTGCGCGCTGATTTCGCCCCCGGACGAGGAGGCCGTGGCCAATGGGCGTCTCCGCCTCCTCGCCGCCGCCCGGAGCGGTGGTCCTCAGGGCACCGGACGGCGGCGTCTCAGGCCGGTCGGCCCGAGCCGGCGGGGCGTCGTCCGGGGCGGAGCCGCCGCCGTGCTGGCCGCCACGGTGGGAGTGGGCGTCTTCGTCGTCCAGCAGAACGGGGGCGGCGGGCCGTCCGATCCCGACGTGCTGAAGAACGTCAGCGCGGCCGAGGTCCTGCATCGGGCGGCCGCCGCGGCCCGCTCCGACAACGAGCTGACCCTGCGGAACGACCATTACCTCTACATCAAGTCGGTCGACTCGTGGGGGCCGGGTGTCTACCAGCCCGGCCAGCCGAAAGGGCACGTGGTGAGGGAGCACTGGAGGTCTGTCGACGGCTCGAAGCCCGACGTGATGCGCCTTCCATGCTCGCCCGAGTCCGCCCGTAGTTGCACGACTTCACTGGTCAGCGAGGACGCTCCGGAGAACCAGCCCTCGCCCGCTCCGGGCAGCCCCGCCTGGATGCTGCGCGACATGCCGGAAAAGCTGCGCAAGTGGCGGGCCGATATCGCGCGCCCGAACCCCCGCCCGACGCAATCGCCCGGACAGCTGGAATGGCAGGAGATCGGCGACATCCTGCGGGACAACTACCCCCCGCCGCAGATCCGGGCCATGCTCTTCGAGTTCCTCGCCGAGATCCCCGGTGTCACCGTGAGGCAGAACGTCACCGACGCGCTGGGCCGTCGCGGCATCGCGGTGTCCAAGACGGAGGGCGACAACAGGACCGACCTCATCCTGGAGCCCAGGACATTCCGGCTGCTCGGACAGCAGCAGAAGTATCTCGGTTCCCCGGCACCAATCAAGGACTGGCGCCGGCAGCCGGACGGATGGAACTTCGACCTGGCGATGTCCTTTCTCGACGCCAAGGTCGTGAAGCGGGCCCCGACTCCGGACCCGGAGAATTCCTGACCCCCTGAGCGGGTGGCCGCGCGAGCGGCCGCCCACCCCACGTCCGGTTTCGATTCTTCGAGCGCGGCCGCGCCTGTGTGTCTCCGCGTCGCTTCGCCATGCCCAACGAGCCGCTTCGCAAATGCCCAACGAGCCGCTTCGCAATGCCCAACGAAAGGTTCTCGCTGTGAAAAGGCAACTGACGTTGACGGGCGCCCCGCTGGTGGCGATGGCGCTGCTGGCCCCGAGCCCGGCGTCGGCCTCCCTCGCCTCGCCCACGCCGCTCGCGCACGATTACCGCGGCCTCTACGGTGGGCAGGCGCGCGCCCAGAACCGGTTGTCCGATGTCCTGGTCGGAATCGAGAACGCCAAGCGTCTCCCGCCATCGCCCAGCGCCACCAGCGCGGCGGCGTCGCACGCGGTCACGGTCGACGTCCTGGACCGTCATGGACGCCCCCCGAAAACCGCGGACGCCGAATACGTGTACTTCCGCTCCCTTGACGGAAAAGAGGACGTCTACGGCGATCTGAAGGACGGCCATTTCACAGGCCGTCTGGCTCCTGGCGAGTACATCGTCCTGACCGGCGTGTACACGGCGGAGCCAGACGGCGCGAAATCCCTTTCCGTCGTTTACCTGTCGCGGGTCGTGTTCGACCGGGACCGCTCTCTCGTCCTGGACGCCCGCAAGGCGCGCCCGATATCGGTCAAGGTCGACCGCCCGGACGCCCGCCTGGTCGGCGGTGAGGGAGGCGGTGCCGTCGCGCGCATCGTCCAGACCATCGGTGGCGAAGTCGAGAGAGTCGGGGAAATGCTCGTCACCGACGACGACCCCGTCCACGTCACACCGAGCGGCCCGGCCCCGGGGCTGAAGCTGCTGGTGCAGGGGCGGCTGACCAAGAACGGCGCCGTGATGGACAGCCCGTACATCTACAACGTCGCCGGCAGTGTTTCGGGCAAGGACATCATCCCCGCCGATCCCACCCTGCGAGTGCGTACGGCGGATCTCGCCGAGGTGAAGACGAACTACGCCCGCCAAGGCCGACCGGCCTGCGCCGGAACCCATGCCGGCGCCATTCTTTCGGGCGGCGGATTCAACACCGGCTTCTTCGCCGGGATCGGAGCTCTGCCCGCCACCCGCACCGAGTACTTCAGCCCGAAATTCGACTGGGAAACCGACGCGGGGATCGGTCCCGGCGACTGTGAATTCGACGAAATGATTTCCACCAACTCAGGCGTCGAGAACTTCCCTCGCGCAGGCGTCCACACCCGTGACCGGACGACCGGCCCGTTCGGTCCGGGCCCCGATTACAACTATCTGCTCAACGACGGGACTTTCCGGCTCATGGTGCCGATGTTCACGTCCTGGCACCTGCCGGAGGGTCTCGCCCCCGCCGACAGGACGACGCTCCAGGACGCCACCGGCAAGGTCATCGGCACCAGCGACGAGGCGGGCTGGGGCGAGTTCCGGCTACCGCCGGGACGAGGGACGTACAAGCTCACCGCGGACGCCCACCACCAGGTCGCGTGGTCGGACCTGTCCACCCGGCAGCACGCCGTCTGGACCTTCACCGCGCAACCCCCGGCGGCCGACGAGCCGGCGGACGTGCCGCTGCTCATCGTCCGCCACCGTGTCCGCCTCGACGACGACAACGGCGCGCCCCGCGGCTCCCAGACCATCGACCTGGAGGGGCGTGCCGGAAACGGCAAACCGAATCCCGCGATCCGCGAGCTCGCCCTCCAGGTCTCCTACGACGACGGCGCCACCTGGGCGAACGCCCCGGTGAGCCGCACCCCGGACGGCTGGCGCGCGACCGTCCGCAACCCCAAGGGCTCGAAGGCCCGCCACGTCTCCCTTCGCACCATCGCCGAGGACACCACCGGACGCACCGTCGACCAAACCGTCATCCACGCCTACGCCCTGCACGACTGAACCGCCCTGCACGACTGAACGGAAGCCGTTCATCGCCCACGCCAGAGGGCCCGTTCGCGTGGAACGGGCCCTCTGACGAGTCGGATATCAGGGTCCCTGCGGCGGGTCGGCGTCCGTCCATTCCGTGACGGCGAACGCCTGGTAGGAGGCCAGTTCACCGGGACGGTGGAAGCGGTCGGGCATGTCCTTCGCCTTCAGCGACCGGGGCCGGCCGTCGTCCCCCGGAGGGAGTTTCCGGCTGCCGCGCGGCGGTTCCGCCACGAGGTCCCGGATGGCGAGCAGTGTCCCGGTGTCGGGATTGACGATGAACTGGCGCCGGTAGGTGCCGAGCTGCTTGGGGGCGGTGTAGAGGCCGAGTGGCGTGGTGGTCTTCAACGGCAGCGAGACCACCGTCCCCGTGCGGCCCAGCGGGTCGGTCGTACGGCCTTCGGCCTTGACGCCCGGCTGACTCGCGAGCATCCGGAACACCGCCGCGCGCACGCCGGGCGACGCGGGCGCCGTGGACAGCAGGGTTCCGGCCACGTCCGTCAGCGCCCGGATCCGCTCCTGTCCCTTCAGCGCGCGGATCGGCTCCGGTGCCTCGCCGTCCTTGGAGACCGCGTGCCAGTGGTCCTTGAGGCCGAGCAGGACGTTCTCCAGCGCCGCCGGTTCGGTGGGCAGCTCGGCGATCTGGCGCGTCGTCATGCCGTAGAACCGTTCGGTGGACGCCGGCAACGGCGACCGTCCGCCCGAGGTCTGCGACATGTCCAGTTCGACTTCGCCGCCGCCTCCCTCCGGGTCCGGGATGCTGACCCATGTGGGCGAACCCGCGGCACGCCATTTCTGGCCGTCCGCCGCTGTGAGCGGGATGTCGGGCAGCTCGATGTGGGCCGCCCATCTCTTCCCGTTCCGGTCGGTCCACATCTCGTTGCCCTGCCTGGAATCGACCCTGTAGTGATTCGCGGCGGTCCTACCGACCGCGTAGATGTCGCCCACGATGGTCTTGGCGTGCCAGTACTTCCCGGCCGGTGCCTTCTGCGCGCTGGCGGCGGCGGCCAGGAGGACGTTGCCGGGACGCGTCCCGTTCTCGCCTCCCGGGCCGGGAGCCGTGCCGCCGTCGTCCCCCACGGCGTGCACGGTGACGGCCACCGCGGCGACGGCGGCGGCCGCGGCCACGCTCAGCAGCGGCGCCCTGAGCCCCGGCCCACGGCGCCGGCGGCGATGTTTCGCGACCTCGTCGCCCCGCCAGTCGAGGCGCAGGGCGAGCCGCTCCGGCGACTCCTCCGGCGCCAGGCCGGACCGCATCCGCCGCAGGACGTCGAGCTCATCCATCGGTCGTCTCCTCTGGTAGGGCCTTGCGCAGCTTGGCCCGGCTTCGGTGGATCTTCGCCTTGACGGTGCCGAGCGGCAGATCGAGCGTCGCCGCGATCTCGGCGTAGGACATGTCGGCCCACGCCAGCAGCAGGACGGCGTTGAGGTCCTGCGCGTTCAGCGAGGCCAGCGCCTTCGCCAGCCGCGGGCCGAGCGCCGCGGCCGACGCGCGGTCGCTGGCCAGGTCGGCGACGCCGTCCTCGGCCGGGTCGACGCCGGTCCGGGCGAACGCCCGGTACATGCGCGTCTCGTGCCGGTGGTGCCTGGCGATCAGGTTGGCCGCGATGCCCCAGAGCCAGGCGCCGAAGTCCCGCCGCCCGTCGAACCTCTCGCGCTGCCGGAACGCGGTCGCGAACGACTCCGACACCAGGTCGTCGGCGAGAACGGGCCCGAGCCGCCGCCTGATGTAGGCGTGCAGCCGCGGCGCGTGGCGGCGGAACAGCTCCCCGAAGGCGTCGGGGTCTTCGAGGGAGGCGGCGACGATCCGCGCGTCGTCCAGTCCGTCCCCGGCATGGCTCAGGATTGCCATGGGCGTCTCTTCATCGAGTCCGTCTCCGTGATCGGGAGGTGCTGACACCCACCTCTATCCCGATCCCCCCACCCCGGTTGCGCCCCCGCCGCGAACCGCCGCAAAAGACCGCCCGCGCCTCAGCCGAGGGAGAGCGGACGGCGCGGAACGGGCGCCGACTGCAAGATCGACGTCGTCGACCGGGCGAACGGCGTGAAGCGGTCGAGGATCGGCTCCAGTTCCTCGACCGCCCGCAGATGGGCGATGAAGTAGAAGCAGTCGTCGCCCGTCATGCGATGGCACTCGACGATCTGCGGGATCTCGTCGGCGATCTTGGGGATACGGCTCAGCTCCCGCGGGTTCGGCCTGATCCGGGCCATGATCATGATCGGGAACCCGAGCGCCACCGGGTCGACGGCGGCGTGGTAGCCGGTGATGACGCCCGTCTCCTCCAGCCGCTGGACGCGCTCGCCGACGGCCGGCGCGGACAACGCGACCCGCCGCCCCAGCTCCGCGAGCGTGGCCCGCCCGTCCGCTCTTCTCGTTGAATCCGTGACCTGATAGCATCAGATGAATATAGCGTTGATGCTATGGCGCGTAGATTCGAGATCGAAGTGGAACCCGAAGTGCGGGCTTGGCTCGACGAGCTGTCGCTGGGCGAATACCGGCACGTCATGTTCTACGCCGATTTGCTGGCGGACAACGCGGAGACGTTAGGGGAACCGTATTCCCGCTACCTTGGCGAGGGTGTTCGGGAGCTGCGCTTCTACTTGGGGAGGCAGGCGACCCGCATCACGTACTGGCTGTCGCCCGGGCGGCGTGTGGTGATGCTGACGGTTTTCCGCAAGACGCGTCCGGTGGAGGCGGCGGAGGTCGACCGGGCGAAACGGGCCAAGAAGCTGTGCGAGGCAGAGTACTGCGCGGCGCTTGAGATCTACGATCGCAGCGATCAATAGGACGTCGGAGCTGGGCATGAACGACGAACACTCAAAATTGGTGATCACCGATGAGGACCGCGGCAGCGAGGAGTACCAGGCGGCCCGATACGCCTACGAACTGGGCAAGGCGGTCCGGGAGCGGCGGCTGGAGCTCGGCCTGACACAGGTCGAGTTGGCGAGCCGGAGCGGGATGACGCAGTCCCAGCTGTCCCGGCTGGAGGCGGGCGGTGCGGAACCGACGATCCGGGTTCTCGACCGGCTGGCACATGCGCTCGACGCGACCCTTGAGGTGTCCTTCGTTCCACGTGCGGCCTGAGACCTGTCGACCTCCAGGGTCCAGCGGGTCGTTCTCCGTGGCGCTGCGACCAGTTGGCCATGGCGCGCCTTGGTCGTGCTACCTATGCGCTGATGGTCGCGCTGCTTCCGGCGACCGCGACCGCCGTCGGGCTGATCGTCCTGCGGCAGGTGTCGGTGCCCGCCGAACTCGCCGGAATCGGGTTGGTGATCGCCGGTGTGTCGTTGCACCGTGGAGAACGTTGAAAGGAGCCGTTCATGGAACAGGTACGTCTCGGCACGACAGGGACGAAGGTCTCCCGCGTCTGCCTCGGGATGATGAGCTACGGCGACCCGTCCAAGCGGGCGTGGATCCTCGACGAGGACGCCGCCGAGCCTATCGTCCGGCGGGCCGTGGATGCCGGTGTGACGTTCTTCGACACCGCCAACGTGTACGCGGAAGGCACGAGCGAGGAACTCACCGGTCATCTGCTGCCGAAGTTCTTCGCCCGGCGGGACGACTACGTCCTCGCCACCAAGGTCTGCCTTCCCATGGGCCCGGGTCCCAACGACAAGGGGCTGTCGCGCAAGCACGTGATGGCGAGCATCGACGACTCCCTACGGCGGCTTGGCACCGACTATGTCGACCTCTACCAGATCCACCGATGGGACTACGGGACGCCCATCGAAGAGACTATGGAGGCCCTGCACGACGTCGTGAAATCGGGCAAGGCCCGCTACATCGGCGCGTCCAGCATGTACGCGTGGCAGTTCGCCAAGGCGCAGCACGTCGCGGAGACGCACGGCTGGACGAAGTTCGTCACCATGCAGAACCACTACAACCTCATCTACCGCGAAGAGGAGCGGGAGATGATCCCGCTGTGCCTCGACCAGGGTGTGGGCCTCATCCCGTGGAGCCCGCTGGCCCGCGGAATGCTGGCCGGGAACCGGGAGCGCGGCGGGGAGCGCAGGACCGTCCGGTCCCAGAACGACGCCTACGGCGACAGCCTCTACACCGAGGCCGACTTCGACGTCGTCGACGTGGTGCGGGAGGTCGCGGGGGAACGGGGCGTCCCGGCCGCCCAGGTCGCGCTCGCCTGGCTGCTCGGCCGGTCCGGGGTGACGGCGCCGATCTTCGGAGCGACGAAACTCACCCACATGGAGGACGCGATCGCCGCCGAACGCCTGGAGCTGGACGAGAAGGAGGTCGAGCGGCTGGAGGCGCCGTACACGCCGCACCCGATCCTCGGGCATTCCTGACATAGCGGGCCGCCGAACGTCCCTGGCCGGAACGGTTCGGGGGCGTTCGGCGTCTAACCAGGGTGGTGATTTGCGATACGACGGGCGATCGGGGCAGGCTGGGGGCAAGAACGCCCACCCCGGGACGACGGCGCTGAAGGAGCCCGACGATGACCGAGAATGACGGCACGCAGGGACCACGGCGGCCGTTGCCGGACGACGAGGGACAGCCCACGCCGCCGGAGGCGCAGGAGCCTCCAGCCCGGCCGCTGGGCGACCGCACCGTCGTGTTCGGGGCGCCGCAACTCGGCGGGACCGAGGCGCCCCAACCGGCGCCACCGGCACAGCAGCCGCCGTCCGCGGAACCGCCGCGCGATGAGCAGCGGCCCGCGCCGCCTCCGCCCACGATGGTCGAGCAGCCCCTGCAGCAGTTCGGCGAGCAACCCCCGCCACCGCCGCAGGCACCGTTCGGCGGACCGCAGGAGCAGCAGGGCCCGTACGGGCAGCCGCCCGCCGGGCAGATGCCGTACGGCGCGCCCCCCGGCCCCGGCGGATTCCCGCCACCCCAAGACCAGCAGCAGTACGCGCCACCCGGCGAGCAGCAGCAGCAGTACGGTCAGCCGCAGCCCGGCTACGGCCAGCAGCCGGAGCAGCAGCCGTACGGTCAGCAGCAGCCGGAACAGCAGTACGGCCAGCAGCCGCCCGCGTATCCGCAGCAGCCGATGCACGGCGCGCCCGCGCACGAAACGGCGCAGGAGCCGCTGCCGCAGTTCGGGCAGCAGCCGTTCGCCGGCCAGGGCGGCGCCTTCCCCGCGCCCGACCCGGGAACCACCCAGCCCGCCGGTGAGCAGCCGCCCCAGGGCGACCAGCCGCAGGAGTCCCTGACCGACCGGACGATGATCGTCCCCGGCCCGTCCACCGAGGCTCCGGAGCCCGGGCCGCAGCGGCCCGTGATCGACGACCAGGCCACGCTGCACTGGTCGCCCGGCACCGACATCCCGGTCGCCACCGGCCCGGAGCGCAGGCAGGAGCCGCCGGCCGAGCCGTGGCAGACGCCGACGCCGCCGTCCACGCCCGAGCCGTGGTCGCCGGAGTCGTCCCAGCCGGGCGGTGTCCCGCCGGGCCAGCAGGGCCTGGACGCGGACCGGACGCTGATGGTCCCGCCGCCCGAGTCCGGCTTCGGCGCCGGGGCGCAGCCGCCCGCCCCGCAGGACGACCCGTACCGCCCCCACACCGAGGGCGGCGTCGAGGACGCGCCCGCGACCGAGGCGTTCCACGCGCCCGGCGCCCCGGGCGGCCAGCCCGCCGAGCCGCAGGGCCTGGCCGACCACACCCGGATGGACATCGGCCAGCAGCAGTGGGGCCAGCCGGCCCAGCAACAGCAGCCCCAGCAGCAGCCGTACGGCCAGCAATTCGGCCAGCAGGGCGAACAGCAGCAGTACGGCCAGCAGGGCGAACAGCAGCAGTACGGCCAGCAAGGCGAACAGCAGCAGTACGGCCAGCAGGGCGAACAGCAGCAGTACGGCCAGCAAGGCGAACAGCAGCAGTACGGCCAGCAGGGCGAGCAGCAGTTCGGCCAGCAGCAGCCTTACGGGCAGCAGGGGTACGGCCAGCAGTTCGGTCAGCAGGGCGAGCAGATGGCCCAGGGTCAGCCCTACGGCCAGCCGGGCCAGCAGCAGCCCGGCCAATTCGGCCAGCAGCAGCCCGGCCAGCCCGCCCAGCCCGCCCAGCCCGCCCAGCCTGGTCAGTACGGGCAGCAGCAAGGGCAGTACGGCCAGCAGCCCGGCTACGGCACCGGCGACGGCAAGGGCGGCAAGAACACGCTCCTGCTCATCGTCGGCGGCATCGTCGCGGTCGTGGTCATCCTGGCCGTCGTCTACCTCGCCTTCCTCCGCTAGGGCGCCCGGCGTCCAGCGGCCGAAGGCGACGTAAAACCTCGTCCACGTCTTCCCCAACGGCTGTCACCTGGGACACAATGCCGACGGGTCGTCCCGCTCCGAACCCCGGACCCCGGGAGGCCGGAGCCGGGAACACCCGTCGGCATTCAGCCGTTCAGATTTATGGGGAGAAGGGTCCCCCGGGCCCCGGTCGAACGTCCCGGGCTTGCGCCGGAGGGCGGACGCACGGTAGTGCGTTGCCGACTTTGCACTTTGGCGCGGGGCTCGGTAATCTCTTCACTTGTGCCCGCAGTGCGGGCCGCTGTGCGTGCGCGTCGGCGAGGCCGGCAGCCCAGCCCCAGCGCCGCATCAAATTGAGGCTTTCTCATCCTCGGTGAGCTTGGTGGCCCAGTGCCGCCCGGGCGTGCCGGATGAAAGAGGCTCGCTCCCCGGCTTGATTCGGCCCTGATCAATGGGCCGGGCGGTCTGTGTCGGTTTCGCGCGGCTGTATTTCCGTGTGGCGGCGACACGCCCGACCGCGGGGGTCGGAGAGGTCGGGAAACCGGCAGGTCACAGCCTCGCCTGAGGTGGTGATTGCAGCAATTGAGACTTACCGGCTCGGTACGAGGAAGACGGAGACGCGGTGCCCACGATCCAGCAGCTGGTCCGCAAGGGCCGCCAGGACAAGGTGACCAAGAACAAGACGCCCGCGCTCAAGGGCAGCCCCCAGCGCCGGGGTGTCTGCACGCGCGTCTACACGACGACGCCCAAGAAGCCGAACTCGGCGCTCCGCAAGGTCGCCCGTGTCCGGCTGTCGAGCGGGATCGAGGTCACGGCCTACATCCCCGGCGTCGGCCACAACCTGCAGGAGCACTCGATCGTGCTCGTGCGCGGCGGCCGTGTGAAGGACCTTCCCGGCGTCCGGTACAAGATCATTCGCGGGACGCTGGACACCCAGGGAGTCCGGAACCGCAAGCAGGGCCGCAGCCACTACGGCGCGAAGAAGGAGAAGGGCTGATGCCGCGTAAGGGACCCGCTGGCAAGCGCCAGCTCATCGCCGACCCGGTGTACAACTCGCCGCTGGTCACCGCGCTCATCAACAAGATCCTCCTGGACGGCAAGCGGTCCATCGCCCAGAACATCGTCTACGACGCCCTGGAAGGCGCCCGCGAGAAGACCGGCAACGACCCGGTCGTCACGCTGAAGCGCGCCCTCGACAACGTCAAGCCGACCCTTGAGGTCCGCAGCCGCCGCGTCGGCGGCGCGACCTACCAGGTCCCCGTCGAGGTGCGCCCGGCCCGCAGCACCACGCTCGCCCTCCGCTGGCTGGTGGTGTACGCGCGGCAGCGCCGCGAGAAGACCATGACCGAGCGGCTGATGAACGAGCTGCTCGACGCGAGCAACGGCCTCGGCGCCTCCGTCAAGAAGCGCGAGGACACCCACAAGATGGCGGAGTCGAACAAGGCCTTCGCTCACTACCGCTGGTAACCCCGGCGAACAGCAACGACGAGACGACGCGAGGACGACAGTGGCTACCAAAACCGGTGTAGACCTGGCCAGGGTCCGCAACATCGGGATCATGGCCCATATCGACGCGGGCAAGACCACGACGACCGAGCGCATCCTGTACTACACGGGGATGAGCTACAAGATCGGCGAGGTCCACGACGGCGCCGCCACCATGGACTGGATGGAGCAGGAACAGGAGCGGGGGATCACCATCACCTCCGCCGCCACGACCTGCGAGTGGCCCGTCGACGACGTCAAGCACACCATCAACATCATCGACACCCCCGGGCACGTCGACTTCACCATCGAGGTGGAGCGCAACCTGCGGGTGCTCGACGGTGCGGTCGCGGTGTTCGACGGCGTCGCCGGTGTGGAGCCCCAGTCCGAGACCGTGTGGCGCCAGGCAGACCGCTACGGCGTGCCCCGCATGTGCTTCGTCAACAAGCTCGACCGGGTCGGCGCGGAGTTCCACCGCTGCGTCGACATGATCGAGAACCGTCTCAGCGCGACCCCGCTGGTGCTGCAGCTGCCGATCGGCGCCGAGGCCGACTTCAAGGGCGTCATCGACCTCGTGGCGATGAAGGCCCTCGTGTGGAACGAGGAGGCCAAGCTCGGCGAGATGTACGACACCGTCGACATCCCCGAGACGCACGCCGAGACCGCGCGCGAGTGGCACGACAAACTGGTCGAGACCCTCGCCGAGAACGACGACGAGATCATGGAGCTGTACCTGGAGGGCGACGAGCCCACCGCCGAGCAGCTCCACGCGGGCATCCGCCGCGCGACGATCGCCGCGAAGCTCACCCCGGTGACGTGCGGCACGGCGTTCAAGAACAAGGGCGTGCAGCCGCTGCTGGACGCGATCGTCCGCTACCTGCCGTCGCCGCTGGACGTCGAGGCCATCGAGGGCCACGCCGTCCGCGACGAGGAGAAGGTGCTGTCGCGCAAGCCGAGCGAGGAGGAGCCGTTCTCCGCGCTCGCGTTCAAGATCGCCAGTGACCCGCACCTCGGCAAGCTGACCTTCGTGCGCGTCTACTCGGGCGTCATGGAGTCCGGCTCGAACGTGATGAACTCCGTCAAGGAGCGCAAGGAGCGCATCGGCAAGATCTACCGGATGCACGCCAACAAGCGCACCGAGATCGAGCGCGCGGGCGCGGGCGACATCGTCGCGGTGATGGGCCTCAAGCAGACCACCACCGGCGAGACGCTCAGCGACGACAAGAACCCGATCGTCCTTGAGTCGATGAACTTCCCGGCGCCGGTCATCCACGTCGCGATCGAGCCGAAGACCAAGGCCGACCAGCAGAAGCTCGGCACCGCCATCCAGCGGCTCGCCGAAGAGGACCCGTCCTTCCAGGTCCGCACCGAGGAGGACACCGGCCAGACCGTCATCTCCGGCATGGGCGAGCTCCACCTGGAGATCCTCGTCGACCGGATGAAGCGCGAGTTCAAGGTCGACGCCAACGTCGGCAAGCCGCAGGTCGCCTACCGCGAGACGATCACCCGCAAGGTCGAGAAGGTCGAGTACACCCACAAGAAGCAGACGGGCGGCTCGGGCCAGTTCGGCCGCGTGATCATCGACCTGGAGCCGCTCGGCGGCGGGTCCGACGGCTACGAGTTCGAGAACAAGGTCACCGGTGGCCGTATCCCGCGGGAGTACATCCCGTCGGTCGACACGGGCTGCCAGGAGGCCGCGGAGTTCGGTGTCCTCGCCGGCTACCCGATGGTGGGCGTCAAGGTCACTTTGCAGGACGGCGCCTACCACGAGGTCGACTCCTCGGAGATGGCGTTCAAGGTCGCCGGTTCCATGGCGTTCAAGGAGGCCGCCCGCAAGGCGTCCCCGACGCTGCTGGAGCCGATGATGGCGGTCGAGGTCACCACGCCCGAGGAGAACATGGGCGACGTGATCGGCGACCTCAACAGCCGTCGCGGCCAGGTCCAGTCCATGGACGAGCGGCACGGCATGCGCGTCATCAAGGCGCTCGTGCCGCTGTCCGAGATGTTCGGCTACGTGGGTGATCTGCGAAGCAAGACCCAGGGCCGGGCCGTCTTCACGATGCAGTTCGACTCCTACGCCGAGGTTCCCACGAACGTCGCGCAGGAGATCATCGCCAAGGCACGGGGCGAGTAAAGCGCCGGCCTGCCCACAGATCACCAGAACGCACATCGAAACGGTCGTCGAGGCGGCCGAGGATCGCAAGCAAGGAGCAACCAGTGGCGAAGGCCAAGTTCGAGCGGACGAAGCCGCACGTGAACATCGGCACCATCGGACACATCGACCACGGTAAGACCACGCTTACCGCGGCGATCACCAAGGTGCTCCACGACAAGTACCCGGACCTCAACCCCTTCACGCCGTTCGAGGACATCGACAAGGCGCCGGAGGAGCGCGAGCGCGGTATCACCATCTCCATCGCGCACGTCGAGTACCAGACCGAGGCCCGGCACTACGCGCACGTGGACTGCCCCGGTCACGCCGACTACATCAAGAACATGATCACCGGCGCGGCGCAGATGGACGGCGCCATCCTGGTGGTCGCCGCGACCGACGGCCCGATGCCGCAGACCAAGGAGCACGTGCTCCTGGCCCGCCAGGTCGGCGTCCCGTACATCGTCGTCGCGCTGAACAAGTGCGACATGGTGGACGACGAGGAGATCCTGGAACTCGTCGAGCTCGAGGTCCGCGAGCTGCTCACCGAGTACGAGTTCCCGGGCGACGACCTTCCGGTCATCCGCGTCTCGGCCTTCCAGGCCCTGCAGGGTGACGAGAAGTGGTCGGCGACGATCGGCGAGCTGATGGACGCCGTCGACGAGAACGTGCCGGAGCCGGTGCGTGACGTCGACAAGCCGTTCCTCATGCCGATCGAGGACGTCTTCTCGATCACCGGCCGCGGCACCGTCGTGACCGGCCGCGTCGAGCGCGGTGTCGTGAACGTCAACGAGACCGTCGACATCATCGGCATCAAGAACGAGAAGACCACGACGACCGTCACCGGCGTCGAGATGTTCCGCAAGCTCCTCGACCAGGGCCAGGCGGGCGACAACGTCGGCCTGCTCCTGCGCGGTGTCAAGCGCGAGGAGGTGGAGCGCGGCCAGTGTGTCATCAAGCCGGGCACCACGACCCCGCACACCGAGTTCGAGGCGCAGGTCTACATCCTGTCCAAGGACGAGGGCGGCCGCCACACGCCGTTCTTCAACAACTACCGTCCGCAGTTCTACTTCCGGACCACGGACGTGACCGGCGTGGTGAACCTCCCCGAGGGCACCGAGATGGTCATGCCGAGCGACAACACCGAGATGCGCGTCGAGCTGATCCAGCCCGTCGCCATGGAGGAGGGCCTCAAGTTCGCCATCCGCGAGGGCGGCCGGACGGTCGGCTCGGGTCGCGTCACCAAGGTCATCAAGTAACACCCCGTCGTAGCAGCGGCGGCCCGGCCGCCAAGGCAGGGCCGCCGCTCTATGACACCGACGTAACAGCGGCACTACAGCAAAGGACACCGAGGCCACCATGGCGGGACAGAAGATCCGCATCCGGCTCAAGGCCTACGACCACGAGGTCATCGACACCTCCGCGAAGAAGATCGTAGAGACGGTGACGCGGACGGGCGCCAAGGTCGCGGGCCCGGTGCCGCTGCCGACCGAGAAGAACGTGTACTGCGTCATCCGCTCGCCGCACAAGTACAAGGACAGCCGCGAGCACTTCGAGATGCGCACGCACAAGCGGTTGATCGACATCATCGACCCGACGCCCAAGACGGTCGACTCGCTCATGCGGCTCGACCTTCCGGCCGGCGTCGACATCGAGATCAAGCTCTGAGGGACGCACCGACAATGAGTACGCAGAGGAAGGGCGTCCTGGGCGAGAAGCTCGGCATGACCCAGGTCTTCGACGATGAGGGCCGGATCGTCCCGGTGACCGTCGTCCAGGCCGGGCCGTGTGTCGTCACGCAGCTCAAGACCCAGGAACAGGACGGGTACACCGCCGTCCAGATCGGGTTCGGGCAGATCGACCCGCGCAAGGTGAACAAGCCGCGCACGGGCCACTTCGAGAAGGCCGGCGTCACGCCGCGCCGCTACCTCGTCGAACTGCGCGCTGACGACACCACCGAGTACGAACTCGGCCAGGAGATCACCGCCGACGTCTTCGAGGCCGGCCAGAAGATCGACGTGACCGGCACCAGCAAGGGCAAGGGCACGGCCGGTGTCATGAAGCGCCACGGGTTCAAGGGCCTCGGCGCCTCGCACGGCACCCAGCGCAAGCACCGCTCGCCGGGTTCGATCGGCGGCTGCGCGACCCCCGGTCGCGTGTTCAAGGGCCTGCGCATGGCGGGACGGCACGGCAACACCCGCACCACCGTGCAGAACCTGACCGTCCACGCCATCGACGCGGAGAAGAACCTGCTGCTGATCAAGGGCGCGGTTCCCGGTCCCAACGGCGGCGTGGTGCTGGTCCGCGACGCGACGAAGGGGACGGGCAAGTGACCTCCAGGCTCGACATCGACCTGCCCGCCGAGGTCTTCGACGCGAAGACCAACATCCCGCTGATCCACCAGGTCGTGGTGGCGCAGCAGGCGGCGGCGCGGCAGGGCACCCACGCGACGAAGACGCGCGGCGACGTGCGCGGCGGCGGCCGCAAGCCGTACCGGCAGAAGGGCACCGGACGCGCCCGCCAGGGTTCGACCCGCGCGCCCCAGTTCGCCGGCGGCGGCATCGTGCACGGCCCCCAGCCGCGTGACTACACCCAGAAGACGCCCAAGAAGATGAAGGCGGCGGCGCTGCGCGGCGCCCTGTCCGACCGCGCCCGGTTCGACCGGGTGCACGTGGTCGACCACCTCATCGAGGGCGACACCCCGAAGACGAAGACGGCGCTGAAGGCGCTGCGCGAGGTTACCGAGGCCAAGCGCGTCCTGGTGGTCGTGGACCGCGAGGACGAGCTGACCTGGAAGAGCCTGCGCAACGAGCCGGCCGTGCACGTGCTCGTCTCCGACCAGCTCAACACCTACGACGTGCTGGTGAACGACGACGTCGTCTTCACGAAGGCGGCGTACGACGAGTTCATCTCGCGTGCGGCGAAGAAGTAAGGAGGGTCGCACATGAACAAGATCGCCGACCCCCGCGACGTCATCATCGCGCCGGTCGTCTCGGAGAAGAGCTACGGGCTGCTGGACGAGAACAAGTACACGTTCGTCGTCCGCCCGGACGCCAACAAGACGCAGATCAAGCAGGCGGTCGAGGCGGTGTTCGGCGTCAAGGTGACGAACGTGAACACGCTCAACCGGCAGGGCAAGCGCAAGCGCACCCGGTTCGGCTACGGCAAGCGCAAGGACACCAAGCGCGCCATCGTCAGCCTGGCCGAGGGCGAGCGGATCGACATCTTCGGCGGCCCGGCCTAACCGGCCGGAGCCCCGAAGCAGACAAGGGATGAACGAATAAGATGGGCATCCGTAACTACAAGCCGACGACTCCGGGTCGTCGCGGCTCCAGCGTGGCCGACTTCGTCGAGATCACGCGCCGTGAGCCGGAGAAGTCGCTGCTGCGTCCGCTCCCCAAGAAGGGCGGCCGCAACAACCACGGCCGCATCACCACCCGGCACCAGGGCGGTGGCCACAAGCGCGCCTACCGGATCATCGACTTCCGGCGGCACGACAAGGACGGCGTCCCGGCGAAGGTCGCGCACATCGAGTACGACCCGAACCGCACCGCCCGCATCGCGCTGCTGCACTACGTCGACGGCGAGAAGCGCTACATCCTCGCCCCGCGCGGACTGAAGCAGGGCGACCGGGTCGAGAACGGGCCGGGCGCCGACATCAAGCCGGGCAACTGCCTCTCGCTGCGCAACATCCCGACCGGTACCGTCATCCACGCCATCGAGCTGCGGCCCGGCGGCGGCGCCAAGATCGCCCGCAGCGCGGGCGCGGGCGTCCAGCTGCTGGCCAAGGAGGGCAAGTACGCCACGCTGCGCATGCCCTCCGGCGAGATGCGGATGGTGGACGTGCGCTGCCGCGCGACGGTCGGCGAGGTCGGCAACGCCGAGCAGTCGAACATCAACTGGGGCAAGGCAGGCCGCATGCGGTGGAAGGGCAAGCGCCCGACCGTCCGCGGCGTGGCCATGAACCCGATCGACCACCCGCACGGTGGTGGTGAGGGCAAGACCTCCGGTGGCCGGCACCCGGTGAACCCGGCCGGCAAGAAGGAAGGCCGCACTCGCCAGGCGAACAAGTCGAGCGACCGGCTGATCGTCCGTCGTCGCAGCAAGAAGAAGCGGTAGGAGTCGCTCGTCATGCCACGTAGCCTTAAGAAGGGCCCGTTCGTGGACGACCACCTCATGAAGAAGGTGGACGGCCAGAACGAGAAGGGCACCAAGAACGTCATCAAGACGTGGTCGCGGCGCTCCATGATCGTGCCGGACATGATCGGTCACACGATCGCCGTGCACGACGGCCGCAAGCACGTCCCGGTGTTCATCACCGACTCCATGGTGGGGCACAAGCTCGGTGAGTTCGCGCCGACGCGCACGTTCCGCAGCCATGTCAAGGAAGACCGCCGCAGCCGTCGCGGCTGAGCAGGCCGGCAGAGAGAGGGAAAGCGATGGAAGCCAGGGCCCAGGCGCGGTTCATCCGCGTCACGCCCAGGAAGGCCCGCCGCGTGGTGGACCTCATCCGCGGCCTCCCGGCCGCGGAGGCTCAGGCGGTGCTGCGGTTCGCTCCACAGGCTGCGAGTGAGCCGGTGGGCAAGGTGCTGGCGAGCGCCATCGCCAACGCCGAGCACAACTTCAAGCTCGACACCGACACGCTCGTCGTCAGCCGGGCGTACGTGGACGAGGGGCCGACGCTGAAGCGTTTCCGTCCCCGCGCCCAGGGCCGGGCTTACCGCATCAACAAGCGCACGAGCCACATCACCGTGGTCGTGGAGTCGCGGGACGAAGCAGCGTCCGCGTCCGGCGGCGGTAAGAAGACGAGGAGGGCCCGGTAGTGGGTCAGAAGATCAACCCGCACGGGTTCCGGCTCGGCATCACCACCGACCACAAGAGCGTGTGGTTCGCCGACAAGCTCTACAAGGACTACGTCAAGGAAGACGTCCAGATCCGGCGCATGCTGCAGAAGGGCATGGACCGGGCGGGCATCTCCAAGGTGGAGATCGAGCGGACCCGTGACCGTGTCGAGGTCAACATCCACACGGCCCGGCCGGGCATCGTCATCGGCCGCCGCGGCGCGGAGGCTGAGCGCCTGCGCGGCGACCTGGAGAAGCTGACCGGCAAGCAGGTCCGGCTGAACATCCTCGAGGTCAAGAACCCCGAGATCGACGCGCAGCTCGTCGCGCAGGGCGTGGCCGAGCAGCTGTCCAGCCGAGTCGCGTTCCGCCGTGCCATGCGCAAGGCGATCCAGTCGGCGATGAAGTCGGGCGCCAAGGGCATCAAGGTGCAGTGCGGCGGCCGTCTCGGCGGCGCCGAGATGTCGCGGTCGGAGTTCTACCGCGAGGGCCAGGTCCCGCTGCACACGCTGCGCGCCGACATCGACTACGGCTTCTACGAGGCCCGGACGACGTTCGGCCGCATCGGCGTCAAAGTGTGGATCTACAAGGGCGAGGCCGCGTCGACGCGTGCCGAGCGCGAGCAGCAGGCCGCGCAGCAGCGCGCCGCCGGTGGCGGCGGTGGCCGTGAGCGCCGCGGCGAGCGTCGTGGCGGTGGCCGCGGCGGCCGTGGCGGACGCGGCGGCGCCGGTGGTGGCGGCGGCGAGCGCGGGGACCGCGGTGGCGACCGCGGTGGCGCGCCCAAGCAGCAGCAGAGTTCCGAGCAGCCCGCCCCGGCGGCCGAGGCTGCTCCGCAGGGTGAGGGGAGCTGACAACCGATGCTGATCCCTCGCAAGGTCAAGCACCGCAAGCAGCACCACCCGAGGCGCCGTGGCATGGCCAAGGGCGGCACGAGGGTGGCGTTCGGCGAGTACGGGATCCAGGCCATCGAGCCCGCGTACGTGACGAACCGGCAGATCGAGGCCGCGCGTATCGCGATGACCCGGCACATCAAGCGCGGCGGCAAGGTCTGGATCAACATCTTCCCGGACCGTCCGCTCACCAAGAAGCCCGCCGAGACCCGCATGGGCTCCGGCAAGGGCTCCGTCGAGTGGTGGGTCGCCAACGTGAAGCCGGGACGCGTGCTGTTCGAGATCTCCTACCCGAACGAGCAGATCGCCCGGGAGGCGCTCACCCGCGCGATCCACAAGCTGCCGATGAAGTGCAAGATCGTCAAGCGAGAGGTGGGTGAGTCCTGATGGCCAAGGGTCTTACCGCCGATGATCTGCGGACCGAGCCCGAGGACGTCCTGGTCACCAAGCTCAAGGAGGCCAAGGAGGAGCTGTTCAACCTCCGCTTCCAGGCCGCGACCGGTCAGCTTGAGAGCCATGGGCGGCTCCGCGAGGTCAAGCGCGAGATCGCCCGCATCTACACCGTGATGCGGGAGCGCGAGCTCGGCATCGTCACGGTCGAGGACGCCGTGGAGGAGGACAAATGACCGAGCAGCAGACCGAGCAGGCGACGGCGGAGCGCAACAGCCGCAAGATCCTTGAGGGCCTGGTGGTCAGCGACAAGATGGACAAGACCGTGGTCGTGTCCGTCGAGGACCGCGTGAAGCACGCCAAGTACCACAAGGTGATCCGCCGCACGAAGAACTACAAGGCGCACGACGAGGCCAACGAGTGTGGCGTCGGCGACCGCGTCCGGCTCATGGAGACCCGCCCGCTGTCGGCCACCAAGCGGTGGCGCGTGGTGGAGATCCTCGAGAAGGCCAAGTAATTACTGGTTCCACCAGGCTGCCGCCAGGTTTCGCGGCAGAACCGGTGTGACGAACAGGAGTTGACGTGATCCAGCAGGAGTCGCGACTCAAGGTCGCCGACAACACGGGTGCGAAGGAGATCCTTTGCATCCGGGTTCTCGGCGGCTCGGGTCGGCGCTACGCGGGAGTCGGCGACATCATCGTCGCGACGGTGAAGGACGCCCTTCCCGGCGCGGGCGTGAAGAAGGGTGACGTCGTCAAGGCGGTCGTCGTGCGCACCCGCAAGGAGCGCCGGCGCCCGGACGGCTCCTACATCCGCTTCGACGAGAACGCGGCCGTGCTCATCAGGGACGGCGGCGACCCCCGCGGCACCCGAATCTTCGGCCCCGTGGGCCGTGAACTGCGCGAGAAGAAGTTCATGCGCATCATCTCGCTCGCGCCGGAGGTGCTCTGATGAAGATCCGCAAGGGCGACGAGGTGATCGTCCTCGCCGGCAAGGACAAGGGCGCGACGGGCAAGGTCCTGCGCGTCATCCCCCGTGATCAGCGGGTCGTCGTCGAGGGCGTCAACCTCATCACCAAGAACATCAAGGCCGACCAGCAGCGCGCCGGCAAGGAGAGCGGCCGGGTCACGGTCGAGGCGCCGCTGCACGTCAGCAATGTCGCGCTGGCCGAGAACGGCGTCGCCGTCCGCATCGGCTACGAGTTCGACGAGGACGGGAACAAGGTCCGGGTCACGCGTCCGCACAAGAGCCGGGCCAAGTCGGCCGGCAAGGCCAAGGCGGCCGACAAGCCCGCGAAGGCGGCCAAGAGTGCCAAGGCGGACAAGACCGCCAAGGCCGAGGAGTCCGCCAAGGCCGAGGAGTCCGCCAAAGCCGAGGAGTCCGCCGAGGTGGAGGAGCCTGCGAAGGCGGAGGAATCCGTCAAGGCGGAGAAGCCCGCGAAGGCGGAGAAGGCTGCCGAGGCCGACGAGGCCGCCAAGGCCGACGAGCCCGCCGAGGCAGTGAAGGAGCCTGCTTCCGATGACTGAGACCGTGACCGAGCGTCCCGTCCCGACGCCGAGGCTCAAGGTCCGCTACCGCGAGGAGATCGCGGGCAAGATGCGGGAGCAGTTCGGCTACGCCAACGTCATGCAGACCCCCACGCTCACCAAGATCGTGGTGAACATGGGGGTCGGCGACGCGGCCAAGGACGCCAAGCTGATCGAGGGCGCGATCCGCGACCTGTCGCTGATCACCGGTCAGAAGCCGGCCGTGAACCGGGCCCGCAAGTCCATCGCGCAGTTCAAGCTGCGCGAGGGCATGCCGATCGGCGCGCACGCCACGCTGCGCGGCGACCGCATGTGGGAGTTCCTGGACCGGCTGCTCGCGACCGCGCTGCCCCGCATCCGCGACTTCCGCGGCCTGTCGCCCAAGCAGTTCGACGGCAACGGCAACTACACCTTCGGGCTGACCGAGCAGGTCATGTTCCACGAGGTCGACCCGGACAAGGTCGACCGGCAGCGGGGCATGGACATCACGGTCGTCACGACCGCGAAGACCGACGACGAGGGCCGGGCGCTGCTGAAGCTCCTGGGCTTCCCCTTCAAGGAGAGCTGACCGCGATGGCGAAGAAGTCGATGATCGCCAAGGCGGCGCGGAAGCCGAAGTTCGGTGTCCGCGCGTACACTCGATGCTCGCGCTGCGGGCGTCCGCGCTCCGTCTACCGGAAGTTCGGCCTGTGCCGCGTGTGCTTCCGGGAGATGGCCCACCGCGGCGAGCTGCCCGGCATCACGAAGTCCAGCTGGTGACCGCGCCCCGGGGCGCGGCCCCGGGGCCGGGACCGGCCTGATAATGACCGACCGGGCGTCCGCCAGGACGCCCACGACCGCGCCAAAGGTCCACAGGCGCACCAGTCTGAGGAAACCGTGGCGAGGGAGGGCCAGTAGGCCATGACGATGACCGACCCGATCGCAGACATGCTGACGCGTCTGCGGAACGCGAATTCGGCGTACCACGACCAGGTGGCGATGCCGTACTCGAAGATCAAGGCGCACATCGCCGAGATCCTCCAGCAGGAGGGCTACATCTCGGGCTGGAGCGTGGAGGACGCCGAGGTCGGCAAGAAGCTCAACATCGAGCTCAAGTTCGGGCCGACCCGGGAGCGTTCGATCGCCGGCATCAAGCGCGTCTCGAAGCCGGGTCTGCGCGTGTACGCGAAGAAGGACAACCTGCCGAAGGTCCTCGGCGGACTGGGCGTCGCGATCATCTCGACGTCCTCCGGCCTGATGACCGACCGGCAGGCGGGCAAGCGCGGCGTGGGCGGCGAAGTCCTCGCCTACGTGTGGTGAGGGGGGTTCTGACCAATGTCTCGAATCGGACGTAGCCCCATCACCGTGCCCGGCAACGTCGAGGTCAAGCTCGACGGCCGGGAGGTCACCGTCAAGGGGCCGAAGGGCACGCTGTCGCACACGGTCGCCGAGCCCATCGAGGTCCGGCAGGAGGACGGCACGATCGTCGTCTCCCGGCCGAACGACATGAACAAGGTGCGCGGCCTGCACGGGCTCACCCGGACGCTGATCAACAACATGGTCGTCGGCGTGACCGACGGCTACAAGAAGACCCTGGTCATCCAGGGCGTCGGTTACCGCGTGGTGGCCAAGGGCAAGAACCTGGAGTTCTCGCTCGGGTACAGCCACCCGATCACCGTGGAGCCGCCGGACGGCATCTCCTTCACGGTGGAGCGTCCGACCCAGCTGGTCGTCGAGGGCATCGACAAGCAGAAGGTCGGCGAGGTCGCCGCCAACATCCGCAAGCTGCGCAAGCCCGACCCGTACAAGGGCAAGGGCGTGCGGTACGAGGGCGAGCAGATCCGCCGCAAGGTCGGAAAGGCTGGTAAGTAGTCATGGCAGGCACCAAGACCCTGGCCGGAAAGGCCACGTCGGCGCGGGCGAAGGCCCGCAGGCGCCGGCACATCCGGGTCCGCAAGAAGGTCCTCGGCACCGCCGAGCGGCCTCGCCTGGTCGTGACCCGCTCCACCCGGCACGTGTTCGTCCAGGTCATCGACGACGACAAGGGCCACACGCTGGCCAGCGCGTCCACGATGGAGGCCGACCTGCGCGCCGACACCGGCGACAAGACCGCCAAGTCCCGCAAGGTCGGCGAGCTCGTCGCCCGCCGGGCGCAGAACGCCGGTGTCTCCGCGGTCGTGTTCGACCGCGGCGGCAACAAGTACCACGGCCGCATCGCCGCCGTCGCGGACGGCGCGCGCGAAGGGGGCCTCCAGCTGTGACGGCCCTGAACCAGAACGAGAGGAACCACTGATGGCAGCGCAGAGGCGTGGTGGCGGTCAGGGTGGCGACCGTCGCGATCGCCGCGACGACCGCCGCGGTGGCGCCGACAAGGGCCAGTCGTACATCGAGAAGGTCGTGGCGATCAACCGTGTCGCCAAGGTCGTCAAGGGCGGGCGGCGCTTCAGCTTCACCGCCCTGGTGATCGTCGGTGACGGCAACGGCACCGTCGGCGTCGGCTACGGCAAGGCCAAGGAGGTGCCCGCGGCGATCGCCAAGGGCGTCGAGGAGGCCAAGAAGCACTTCTTCAAGGTGCCGCGGATCCAGGGCACCATCCCGCACCTGGTGCAGGCGCGGGACGCGGCGGGCGAGGTCCTGCTGCGTCCGGCGAGCCCCGGTACCGGTGTGATCGCGGGTGGCCCGGTCCGCGCGGTGCTGGAGTGCGCCGGTATCCACGACGTGCTGAGCAAGTCGCTGGGCAGCGACAACGCGATCAACATCGTGCACGCGACGATCGCGGGGCTGAAGGCGCTGAAGCGTCCGGAGGAGATCGCGGCCAAGCGCGGCCTGCCGATCGAGGACGTCGCCCCCGCGGCGATGCTGCGCGCCCGCGCGGCGGGCAGCGAGCCCAGGACGGAGGCCGCGGCCTCATGAGCCAGCTCAAGATCACGCAGACCAAGTCCGTGATCAGCGAGAAGCGGAACCAGCGCGAGACGCTGCGCACCCTCGGCCTGAAGAAGATCGGGCAGAGCGTGGTCCGCGAGGACCGTCCCGAGGTGCTCGGCATGATCCGGACGGTGGCGCACCTGGTCACCGTCGAGGAGGTCGACTGACATGGCTGATCTGTCCAAGGACGGCCAGGACGCCCAGGACACCGGCGGGGGCACTCCGCTGAAGGTGCACGACCTGCGTCCCGCCCCGGGCGCGAACCGCCGCAAGACCCGCAAGGGCCGCGGCGAGGCGTCCAAGGGCAAGACGGCGGGCCGCGGCACCAAGGGCACGAAGGCCCGCGGCACCGTGCCCGTCGGTTTCGAGGGCGGCCAGATGCCGCTGATCCGCCGGGTGCCGAAGCTGAAGGGCTTCAAGAACCCGAACCGGGTCGAGTACCAGGTCGTGAACCTGGACAAGCTCGCCGCGCTCTACCCCGAGGGCGGCGAGGTCACGGCGGACGACCTGGCGGCGAGGGGCGCGGTGCGCCGCGGCCGTCCGGTCAAGGTCCTCGGCACCGGCGAGATCTCCGTCGCGGTTCAGGTGAAGGCGCACGCCTTCTCCGGCACCGCGAAGGAAAAGATCGCCGCGGCCGGTGGAACCGCCGACGAGCTTTAAGAAGGACCACGTCACATGCCGGGGCCGCTCTCGCACAGCGCCCGGGGCCGCGAGGCCGCCGGGGCTGGCGGGACGGCCCCGGTCGCTTCTGCTGTTAGAGTCACACCGGCGGCGATCCGCGTGAGATTGCACACTCCCGCGCCTCACCCGGTATTCTCCGCCCGACGTCATGGACCTGTAACCGGCCCCTCGGTGGCCATGAATTCGCCAGCCACGCAGGAGGAATGGTGCTGACCGCTTTCGCTCGGGCTTTTCGTACGCCTGACCTGCGTAAAAAGCTGTTGTTCACGTTGTTCATCATCGTGGTGTTCCGGCTGGGGTCGATCATCCCGACGCCGAACGTGAACGTTGAGGTACTGAAGAAGACGGCTGACGACGCCAAGGAGGCCAACAACCTCTACGGGCTCGTCGACCTGTTCAGCGGCGGCGCGCTGCTGAAGCTGTCGATCTTCGCGTTGGGCATCATGCCGTACATCACGGCGAGCATCATCCTGCAGTTGCTGACCGTCGTGATCCCGCGGCTGGAGGCCCTCAAGAAGGAGGGCCAGTCCGGCACGACGAAGATCACCCAGTACACCCGTTACCTGACCGTCGGGCTGGCGATCCTCCAGGCCACCGGAATCGTCGCGATGGCGAGCACCGGGCAACTGTTCTCCGGCATCTCCGGCAGCGACGACATCCTGTACGAGACGGGCCTGTTCCCGATCATCACGATGGTGATCTGCATGGTCGCGGGCACGTCGGTGATCATGTGGCTGGGCGAGCTGATCACCGACCGCGGTGTCGGCAACGGCATGTCCCTGCTGATCTTCACCCAGGTCGTCGCGGTGTTCCCGGCCCAGTTCTGGAGCATCTACAAGGCCAAGAACGGCTTCGTCTTCGCGGTGGTGCTGCTCGTCGGCCTGGCGATCATGGCGGGTGTCGTGTTCGTCGAGCAGGCCCAGCGGCGCATCCCCGTCCAGTACGCCAAGCGCATGGTCGGCCGCCGCATGTACGGCGGGACGTCGACCTACATCCCGCTGAAGGTGAACCAGGCCGGCATCATCCCGATCATCTTCGCGTCGTCGCTGCTGTACCTGCCGGTCCTCGCGACCCAGCTGTGGCCGGACACGAAGTGGCTGCAGAAGGTCCAGCCCTACCTGCAGCAGGACAACGCCTGGCACATGGCGGTCTTCTTCGTCTTCATCATCTTCTTCACCTACTTCTACGTGGCGATCACGTTCAACCCCACTGAAGTCGCCGACAACATGAAGAAGTATGGTGGGTTCATCCCAGGTATCCGTCCTGGTCGGCCGACCGCCGAATACCTCGACTTCGTGCTGACTCGGATCACCACACCCGGTGCGCTGTACCTGGGGCTCGTGTCACTGATCCCGATGGTGGCGTTCGCACTCCTGAACGCGACCCAGGACTTCCCCTTCGGCGGCGCGAGCATCCTCATCATCGTCGGCGTCGGACTGGATACCGTGAAGCAGATCGAGAGTCAGCTCCAGCAACGCAACTACGAGGGCTTCCTTCGGTAGATGCGTATCGTCCTGGTGGGCCCCCCGGGTGCGGGCAAGGGGACGCAGGCCCAGTTCATCGCATCGCATCTGTCCATCCCGAAGATCTCGACAGGTGACATCTTCCGCGCCAACGTCAGCGGCGGTACCGAGCTCGGCCGGCAGGCCAAGCAGTACATGGACCGCGGCGACCTGGTGCCCGACGAGGTCACGATCGCGATGGTGCGCGACCGGCTCGGCGAGGACGACGCCCGCGACGGGTTCCTGCTCGACGGGTTCCCGCGCAACGTCCCGCAGGCGGAGACGCTGAAGAAGATCCTCGCCGAGTGGGACGCCAGGCTCGACATCGTGCTGGAGCTGGTCGTCGACGAGGACGAGGTCGTCCGGCGGCTGTCGGGCCGCCGGACCTGCGACAAGTGCGGGCGGATCTGGCACGTCGACTTCGACGACAAGCAGGACGACATCTGCGACGACTGCGGCGGGCACCTCTTCCAGCGCGACGACGACAAGGAAGAGGTCGTCATGCACCGCCTGGAGGTCTACAAGCACGACACGGCCCCGCTCGTGCAGTTCTACGCCGACGAGCACATCCTCGTCGGCATCGACGCGACGGGTCCGGTCGAAGAGGTCACCAAGCGCGCCCTGACCGCGCTGCGCCCCTTGGAGAAGTGACGGTCCCGCAGGCCGCGGTCAAAGGGGCCCGCGGGCGGCGGGTGTTCAAGGGGAGAGATGTTCAGACGGCGTAGGCCCGAGATCCAGCTGAAGACCGCGGAGCAGATCGAGCTGATGCGCGCGGCCGGGCTCCTGGTCGGCCGGACGCTGGAGCTGCTGCGCGAGGCGGTGAAGCCCGGGATCACCACCCTGGACCTGGACGAGCTCGCCGAGCGGCACATCCGCGACAACGGCGGCGTCCCGTCGTTCAAGGGCTACCACGGCTTCACCGGGACGATCTGCGCGTCCGTCAACGAGGAGATCGTGCACGGCATCCCGGGGCCGGGCAGGACGCTCGCGGACGGCGACATCGTCTCCATCGACTGCGGCGCCATCGTCGAGGGCTGGCACGGCGACGCGGCGATCACCGTCCCCGTCGGGGAGATCACCGCGGAGCGGCGCCGGCTCCTGGAGGTGACCGAGGCGTCCCTGTGGCACGGTCTCGCGGCCGGAAAGGCCGGGGCCCACCTCTCGGACATGTCGCACGCGATCGAGGCTCACATCCGATCTCAGGGCGCCTACGGCATCGTTGAGGGCTACGGCGGGCACGGCATCGGGACCGAGATGCACATGGACCCGCTCATCCCGAACCACGGGCCCGCCGGGCACGGTCCCGTCCTGGAGCCGGGGATGTGCTTCGCGGTCGAGCCGATGGTGAACCTCGGCACCAAGGAGACCGCGGAACTCGACGACGGCTGGACGGTCGTCACCCTCGACGGTCGTGCGTCGGCGCACTTCGAGCACACCTTCGCGGTCACGCCGGACGGCCCGCGCGTCCTCACGGCGCTGGACGAGGGCGAAGAATGGTTCACACGGCTCGGAGTCGTCCAGAATGGAACCGAGACCTCGTCCTGACGAGCGGAGGAACCATGGCGCCGAACCCTGATCTGCGGGCCTCGGACGCCGACCGCGACCGGACGGCCGCGAGCCTCCAGGAGCACTGCGCCGAAGGCCGCATCACCATGGACGAGCTGCAGGAGCGCCTGGACGCGGTGTACGAGGCGAAGACCCTCGGGCAGCTCCAGGAGATCACCTCCGACCTGCCGGAGGAGGACCTCTACCAGCTTCCCGTCCCGGCGACGCAGCCGAAGAGCACCGCGTCGCCCGCCGTCCGGTCGTCGCCGGGCGGTGCCGAACTGCGGCGGCTGCGGGCGATGTGGGGCGCGTGGGCGGTCGTCAGCGGGATCAACTTCACCATCTGGCTGATCCTGGCGGTGTCGGGATCGGGGACGGTGAACCCGTGGTGGATCTGGGTGGCGGGCCCGTGGGGCGCGATCCTGCTCCTGCGCACCGTCGTGGGCCACTGGCGCGACGGCTGACCCGCGGCGCGACGGCCGGTCCGCCCGCCGGTCACTCCACGTCCATCAGCGGCCGGTAGTTCCCGGTCGGCGCGAAATGCGTGGTCGCGGAGCCGTCGTCGCCGACGAGGTGGATGGCGAACCCGGCCGGCTCCCCGGTCACGGCCGCGCGGCCCTGCGACGTGAGATCCAGGAACAGCTGCCGGTACGTGCTCGGGCACGTGGTGCTGACGGTCCCCGCCAGCGACCCGACCGACGCCCGGTGGACGTGCCCCGAGATCACCCGCACCACCTGCCGGTGCCGGGCGATCACCGCGGCGAACCCGGCCGGGTCGACGAACCGCAGGTCGTCGATGAACCGCATCCCGATCGGATACGGCGGATGATGCGTGGCGACGATCGTCGGCGTGTCGGGGGAGGCGGCGAGCGTCACGTCGAGCCACGCGAGACGCTCCTCGCTCATGTGCCCGTGGGCGTGGCCGTCCACGGTGGTGTCGCAGCAGACGAGCCGTACGCCCGCCACGTCCACGGCGTACTGCACGGGCGCCTGCGGGGCGATCCCCGTCCCCACCACCTCGGGGTGGTCGTCGAACACCTTGCGCATCTCGTCGCGGTCGTCGTGGTTGCCGCACATCGGGTAGACGGCCATCGGCAGCGGCGAGAGCAGCGCGTGCAGCCTGGCGTACTCGGCCGGTTCGCCGCCGTCGGCGAGGTCGCCGGTGATGACGACGGCGTCCGGCCGGGCGGGCAGCGAGAGCAGGCTCGACACGGCCGCCCGTAGGGCGCGCACGGGTCCCGAGCCGTCGTCCACCTCGCCGTTCCGTCCGGCCGCCAGGTGGATGTCGCTCAGCTGCGCGATGATCGCCATCGATCCCCTTCCCCCTTGCCCAAGCACATCACGGACCTACGGTTCAGGCACCCCCTGGTGCGGCACCGGGACGATCTTGGCCCCCGCCCGCCCGCACTGTCGACTCGGGCCGCCACCTGCCCCGCTGTGTGGTCACGCAGAGCCACAACCCCCTGACCAAGGGCAAGATCCGTTGTGTGTGGAAGCGCCCGTCAGGCGACGTGGGGGATCACGAGGGAGAGGGCCGAGGTGACCTCTTCGGCGGCGGGGGCAACGTCGGGGACGACGTCGCGGAGGGCGAGCCAGCCGTTGATCGCCTGGACGGTGGGCTTGGCCTCGACGAGCTGCGGGTCGTCCAGCCCGTACCAGGCGGCCACCTTGGACCAGCGCCACAGCCGGTGCCCGGCCGTCGACATCTCCGACGAGGGGAAGCCGGACGCGCCGCGGGAGCCGGTGATCGCGTGCCGGACGGAGTCGAGGGACCGCCCGACCCGCTCGGCGATGTCGCGGATCGTCAGCAGCGGGTCGGCCTCGACCTGCAGGACGTGCACGCCGGGCGCGCTGTCCTCGACGTGCTCCACCACTTCCATGATCGCCGCGGCGAGGGTGCTGCCCGGCCAGGTGCAGGACGCGTTGCCCGGACGGTCGGCGTGCTGCGGCTCGCTGATGATCGACACCGTGACGGCGCCGTGCGTGCGGCCGAACAGCGGGTCCAGCTCGTCCTCGTAGAGGGGACGGCTGAGGATCAGCGCGAAGTCATAGCTCGGCATGCTGACCCTCCTCGAACGTATCTCTCCTGGAAAGGTACAACGCGGGCGCGATGTATGCTTGGGTCGGGAGGAGTCTCCGGACCCGTATCATGCGCTGATTTCGCATTGGACGGCCGGTTGACGTAGACTCCTTTGTCGGTCCGTCGGCGACCGCCTGTTTCCCCTTCCTGACGCCTTCCGCGTCGCGGTGTGGACTGCGGTCGATTCTCCTCCGGGAGCCGGGCCGAGTCCAATGAGCCGATCTACCGAAGCGCGGAGGACATGCCCAAGAAAGAAGGGGCCATCGAGATCGAGGGCACCGTCATCGAGTCCCTCCCGAACGCCATGTTCCGGGTCGAACTCGACAACGGGCACAAGGTGCTCGCCCACATCAGCGGCAAGATGCGGATGCACTACATCCGGATCCTGCCGGACGACCGCGTCGTTGTGGAGCTGAGCCCCTACGACCTCACGCGCGGTCGGATCGTCTACCGCTACAAGTGAATCCCACTGGGGTTGCCTTCCCCGTGCGTGGCGGCGCGGGGGTGACCCTGATCTCTAGGAGACCCAGTGAAGGTCAAGCCGAGCGTCAAGAAGATCTGCAAGAACTGCCGCATCATCCGGCGGCACGGCCGGGTCATGGTCATCTGCACTGACCCGCGCCACAAGCAGCGCCAGGGCTGACACAGCCAGACGGCCAAGGGCGCCGCACCACAAGCAAGCCGCACCACAAGCAAAGCGCATCGCAACCTTCACACAGCCAGCCGTACGGGCCGATTACGGGTCGTACGGCACCGGTGTGTGAAGGCCACCCCCGGATCGTCGGAGGCCGGGGCCGCCACCCGGGCAGGGTGTTCGCGGACGCGGCGCGTCCATACCTCCGCGTAACGAAAGGGAACTGCCCACATGGCACGCCTACTCGGCGTCGACCTCCCGCGCGAAAAGCGCCTGGAGGTCGCTCTCACCTACATCTTCGGCATCGGCCGGACTCGGGCGCTGGAGACCCTCGCGGGCACCGAGATCAGCGGCGACCTGCGGGTTCACCAGCTCGGCGACGACGAGATGGTGAAGCTGCGCGACTGGATCGAGGCGAACTACAAGATCGAGGGTGATCTTCGCCGCGAGGTCCAGGCGGACATCCGCCGCAAGATCGAGATCGGGTGCTACCAGGGCGTCCGGCACCGCCGGGGGCTCCCCGTGCACGGTCAGCGCACGCAGACCAACGCGCGCACCCGCAAGGGCAAGAAGAAGACCGTGGCCGGCAAGAAGAAGGCCGGCAAGAAGTAGTCCGGAGTCGGTCCTCCGGATCGATGACCTCACGAGTAGAGAGAGCAGATGCCTCCTAAGAGCCGTGTCGGCGCGAAGAAGGTGCGCCGCAAGGAAAAGAAGAACGTCGCTCACGGGCACGCCCACATCAAGAGCACGTTCAACAACACGATCGTCTCGATCACCGACCCCAACGGCAACGTGATCTCCTGGGCCTCGTCCGGCCACGTCGGGTTCAAGGGCTCCCGCAAGTCCACGCCGTTCGCCGCGCAGCAGGCCGCCGAGGCCGCCGCCCGGCGCGCGATGGAGCACGGGATGCGCAAGGTCGACGTCTTCGTGAAGGGCCCGGGCTCGGGCCGCGAGACCGCCATCCGGTCGCTGCAGGCGACCGGCCTTGAGGTGGGCTCGATCCAGGACGTCACGCCCGTTCCGCACAACGGCTGCCGCCCGCCGAAGCGTCGCCGGGTCTGAGGCAGGGGAGATCTAGAACAATGGCTCGTTACACCGGTGCGGACTGCAAGCTCTGCCGCCGCGAGAAGATGAAGCTGTTCCTCAAGGGCAGCAAGTGCGAGGGCCCGAAGTGCCCGATCGAGATCCGTCCCTACCCGCCGGGTGAGCACGGACGCGGCCGGCCGAAGGAGACCGAGTACCTGCTGCAGCTTCGCGAGAAGCAGAAGGCGCGGCGCATCTACGGCGTGCTGGAGCGGCAGTTCCACAACTACTACGTCGAGGCGAACCGCCAGCAGGGCAAGACGGGCGAGAACATGCTCGCCCTCCTGGAGCGGCGGCTCGACAACGTGGTCTACCGCGCGGGCTTCGCCAAGTCCCGCGACATGGCCCGCCAGCTCATCCGGCACGGCCACATCAGGGTCAACGGCGGGAAGGTCAACATCCCGTCGGCGCTGGTGACCGAGGCCGACATCGTCGACGTCAAGCCCAAGTCGCTGGAGATGGTCCCGTTCCAGGTGGCCAAGGCCGAGGTCGGCGACCGTCCCGTCCCGGCGTGGCTCGGGGTGGACGGCGAGAAGATGCGGATCCTCGTCCACTCGATGCCGGTCCGCCAGCAGATCGACGCTCCCATTCAGGAGCAGCTCATCGTCGAGTACTACTCGAAGTAGGAGCTTCACCTCGCCGGGGTTCCGCGGGTCCGCCCGTGGGATCCCGGCGAATCGGGGAACACTCACAGACGCGGTAGTCAAATAGCGGGCACCGCGGAAAGAAGGCACCACCATGCTCATCGCTCAGCGTCCGACTCTCACCGAAGAGCAGGTCGACGAGTACCGGTCGCGGTTCACCATCGAGCCGCTGGAGCCGGGCTTCGGCTACACGATCGGCAACTCGCTGCGTCGTACCCTGCTCTCCTCGATCCCCGGTGCGGCCGTCACCAGCATCCGCATCGAGGGCGTCCTCCACGAGTTCTCCACCGTTCCGGGGGTGAAGGAGGACGTCACCGACATCATCCTGAACCTCAAGGAGCTCGTCGTCTCGTCCGAGCACGACGAGCCCGTGGTCATGTACCTGCGCAAGCAGGGCCCGGGCGAGGTCACCGCGGCCGACATCGCGCCGCCCGCGGGCGTCGAGGTCCACAACCCCGACCTGCACATCGCCACCCTGAACAACAAGGCCAAGCTGGAGATGGAGCTGACGGTCGAGCGCGGCCGCGGCTACGTCTCCGCCGCGCAGAACAAGCAGCCGGGCCAGGAGATCGGCCGGATCCCGATCGACTCCATCTACTCGCCCGTGCTGAAGGTCACCTACAAGGTCGAGGCGACCCGCGTCGAGCAGCGCACCGACTTCGACCGCCTCATCCTGGACGTGGAGACCAAGCAGGCGATGCTGCCGCGCGACGCGGTCGCGTCCGCCGGCAAGACCCTCGTCGAGCTGTTCGGCCTGGCCCGGGAGCTCAACGTCGAGGCCGAGGGCATCGACATGGGCCCGTCCCCGACGGACGCGGCGCTCGCCGCCGACCTGGCCCTGCCGATCGAGGAACTGAACCTCACCGTCCGCTCCTACAACTGCCTGAAGCGCGAGGGCATCCACTCGGTGGGCGAGCTCGTCGCCCGCTCCGAGCAGGACCTCCTCGATATAAGGAATTTCGGCGCCAAGTCGATCGAAGAGGTCAAGCAGAAGCTCAACGACATGGGCCTGTCGCTGAAGGACTCCCCGCCCGGGTTCGACCCGAGCGCGGCGGCCGACTCCTACAGCGACGACGACCAGAGCTACGCCGAGACCGAGCAGTACTAGAAACCCGATCCCGGACGGCCGGGGGCGCGTTCCCCGGCCGTCCCGGGACCAGCTGACACCGGTACCTGACACGGCCGGTGCAGGAAGGAACACCAATGCCCAAGCCCACCAAGGGCGCCCGCCTCGGCGGCAGCCCCGCGCACCAGCGCCTCATCCTCGCGAACCTGGCGACGGCGCTGTTCGAGCACGGCCGCATCACCACCACCGAGGCCAAGGCCCGCCGGGTCCGCCCGCTGGCCGAGAAGCTGATCACCAAGGCCAAGAAGGGCGACCTGCACAACCGCCGTCTCGTGGCCCGGACGATCCGCGACAAGGGTGTCGTCCACGAGCTCTTCACCGAGATCGCGCCGCGGTTCGAGAACCGTCCTGGCGGCTACACCCGCATCACCAAGATCGGTCCCCGCAAGGGCGACGCCGCCCCGATGGCCGTGATCGAGCTGGTGCAGGAGGCCATGCCGTCGGTCTCGACGGCCAAGGCCGCGCCCGCCGCGAAGGCGGCGAAGCCGAGCGAGGACGTCGATCTCCCCGCCGAGGACGAGGTGACCCTCAGCAAGGCAGAGGACACCAAGGCGGACGAGTCCGGCGAGGACACCGACTCCGAGGACACTGACGGCGACGCCAAGTAAACAGGCCGTCGCCAAGGGCGCTCCCCGCGCGCGGGGGGTAGATCCACTTCCTTGGCCATTGCGTTGATGGTTTCGGCCGACATGATGACATGGCCCGCCGCTCCCCCTCCGGGACGGCGGGCCTCGTCTTTGCCAGACTTGATCGCATGGCAGGGGGTCGAGCATTCGCAGGGGAGCGTGTCAGGGGGGTGCCCGTAGGGCGGGGGCGGCTCATCGGGAGAACGGACAGGGAGTGGCACAGAAGGACAGTTCGGCTGACATGACCGCTTTGGTACGACTCCGGCTCGACATCTCCTACGACGGGTCGGACTTCGCGGGTTGGGCGAGACAGCCGAAACAGCGGACCGTCCAGGGCGTCATCGAGGACGCGCTGGCGCGCATGCTGCGCCTCGACCCGCCGCCCATGCTCACCGTCGCCGGCCGGACGGACGCGGGCGTCCATGCCCGGGGCCAGGTCGCGCACCTGGTGGTGCCGGTCGCCGCGTACTCGGCGATCAACGGGACGATGCCGCGCCGGCTCGCCGGGCTGCTGCCGCCGGACGTCCGGGTGTGGCGGGTGTCCGTCGCGCCGGAGGGGTTCGACGCACGGTTCTCGGCCCTCTCCCGGCGTTATGTGTACCGGGTGTGCGACAACCCCGTCGGGGTGGAGCCGCTGCGCCGTCACGACGTGCTGTGGCACCCGCGCCCGCTCAGCCTGGCCCGGATGAACGAGGCCGCGCAACGGCTGGTCGGGGAGAACGACTTCGCCGCGTACTGCCGGAAGCGGGAGGGCGCGACGACGATCCGCGAGCTGCTGCGCTACGACTGGGTCCGCGACGACCGCGACCCGCACCTGGCGCTCGCCACCGTGGAGGCCGACGCGTTCTGCCACTCGATGGTCCGCGCGCTCGTCGGGGCCATGCTGATGGTCGGGGACGGGCGGCGCGAGGTGGAATGGCCCGCCGAGGTGCTCGCGGCGCGCGTCCGCGACTCCGGGGTGAACGTCGCGCCCGCGCACGGGTTGTCGCTGGAGGAGATCCGGTACCCGGAGGACGACAGCCTTGCCAAGCGCGCCCAGGAGACGCGGCGCGTCCGGACGCTGAACGCCGCCGCGGCCGCGGAAGCCGCCGCGGAAGCGGCCGCCGGGGCCGCCGCTACGGAGGAGGCCGCGGAAGCCGCGGTCGCGGACGGGTCAGATGCCTCGCCCCAGCGGGAGACGTCCTAGCGGAATGGCGGGCGCGGACCGTCGCCCCCGGGATCAGCCTCCGGTGCGGGCCAGGATCGGGCGCAGGTCGTAGTCCAGGAACTGCTGAGCGGCCTGCTTGATCGTCGGGTCGCCCGGCTCGGCCTTCCTGCCGTTCGCCCACTGGACGTAGGCGTAGGCGACGTACCGGCCGCGGACCGTCGCGGCGGCGTATCCGCCGGCCCGGTCGAGGCCCGGGGCGTTCTTGCCGCCCATGCCGCGGAACCACTCGTACTTGGCGGGGTCCCCGGCCTTGCTGATCGTGAGCGCGGCCGCCTTCGTCGGCATCACCGCGATGCCGGACGTGACGGCGAGCGAGCGCTCCCGGTCGATGTACGTCGCGCGGACGATCTTGCGGCACCGCTCGCGTTCCAGCGCCTGGAGCATCGCGCCCCTGGCCGCGTACGACACCTCCCGGTTCAGGGACGAGCGTTCCCGGGTGTAGGCCCGTCCGCCGAGCGAGATGACCTTGTCGGGGAACACGTCGCGGAACGTCAGGTCCCTGGTGTCGGTCTTCTCGTTCGTGATGTCCACGGGCGCGGCCGTGGTGGTCGGGGTGGTGCCCGGCGGCGTGGACCGCGTCGCGGCGGGCGACGTCGCGGCCTTGCCGCCGTCCCCGTCGCCGCTGGAATCCGTCCCGCCGAGGATGAACAGGGCGACGGTCGCGGCGAGGATGACGGCGGCGCTCCCGCCGATCAGCCGCGGCCTGCGCCCGCTCATGCCCCCCGTGCCGCGCCGCCGGGGCGGGCCGGGCGGTGGCGGGGTGCCGATCGGCATCCCGCCCTCGGCGTGGTAGATCGGCGTGATCACCGGGTGCTGTTCGGGGGCGGGCGCCGTGGGTCCCGCGGGCGGCGCGGTGTCGGCGGTGGGCCCGGTGTGCGGGAGCGGTCCGCTGCCGGTCGGCGGGGTGACGCCGGGCGGGAGGATCGCGTCCGGCACGAGAACGGGCGCGAGCGACGCGGACGCCGCGTTCTCCGCCTGCTTGGCCTTCTCGAAGGCCGCGTCCGCCTCGGATGGGGCCGGGACGGCCTCAACGGTCGGCTTTTGTTCCACGGGAGCGTCCACAACGGTCTCCTCCGGTGCGGCGCCGTCCTCTGGGCGGACGGGCGGGAAGCCGTCGGGATCGGTGTCGCCGTACAAGGGCGGACGCTTCACGATCGGCTCGGCGGGCACGGCGCGGCGGGAGTCGACGCTGGGGACACCGACTCCGGCGACGAGCGTCCCGGGCGGGACGTCGATGGTCTCGGATCCGCCGGGTTCACCGGGCTCGGCCTGAACTTCGGCCGGTGTTTCGGCCGGTGTTTCGGCCGGTGTTTCGGTCGGACGTTCCTCGGCGGTCCGGGCGCCGAAGACGTCCTCCTCCCCGTCCTCCTCAGGCGGGGCCGTGTCGGAGGACTCGGCGGCCCACCAGGGTGCCTCCAGGCCGAACGCGGGCGGCTTGGCGGTGGCGCCCGGCGCCCGCGCGGGCGGGGCGTCGGCGGGAGGCGTGTCGGCGGGGGGCGTCTCGGCGGGGGAGGGCCCGCCGGCCGGGGGGACCGCGTCGCCGAAGCTGGGCGGCACCGACCCGGCGGGGACGTCGGACGTCCCCGCCGTGCCGGCGGACTCCCGGGTGTCTCTAGGTCCAGACATAGGCAGAGAGGGTATTCAAACAGGTCACTTTTGGAGGGGTTTGCCTTCGGTTTCCCTGTAGTGCAGGGCGAGCGCCAGGTTGCTGCCCTTCACCATCTGCGTACCGAAGACACGCACGGCGGCATGGTACTTGCTGGCGATCTTCTTGCCGTCCGGCCGCTGCACCCACGTCATCAGCAGGTAGTGGCCGCGCGCCTGGAAGGTGCCGAGCGCCTCGCCCTTGCCGTTGCTCTTGGAGACGCCCTTGCCCGGCAGCGCGAGCAGGAAGGCGTCCTTCTCGGCGGCGGCCTTCACGGCCTGCTTGGCCGCGTCCTCGGTTTCGAGGTTGAACACGCCGACGGTGCCGATGAGCGAACCGGTGGTGAGCGCGTACGTGGCCCGCAGCGCCTGCGTGCAGCCGCCCTTCTTGAGGGCCTTGTCCAGCTTCGTGCCGCCGGCGACAGCGGTGCAGTTCCTCGTCGCGGCCGCCGCCGTCCGTACGTACTTGTGCTTGCCCGACTTGAACTTCCCGTTGCCGAAGACCTCCTTGAGCGTCAGCGGCTTCGGGTCGGTCGTGCGGCTCTGCAGCTTCACCGGCGCCAGGACGGGCTGCGTGGGGCTCGGCGTGGCCTGCGGCTGCTTGGGCGCGGCGTTCTTCTCCGCCGGTTCGGAGTCGTCCTTCAGCGCGCCCGACAGCACGACACCGCCGCCGATGAGCAGCAGCCCCGCGGCCGCGGCGCCGCCGATGACCAGCGGCAGGTTGCGGCGCCGCTCGGGCGCGGTCGGCCCGCCGCCGGACGGCCCGGGCGGTGTCCCTTCGTACGCCTCAAAGGGCCCGCCTCCCTGACCGCCCCCGAAGTGCTCGGGCGGAAAGGACTGATCCGGCTGATAGGACTGGTCAGGCGGGAACGACTGGTCTTGCTGGAAGGACTGGTCTGGCGGGAAGGAGGCGTGCGCGTTTCCAGCGACGGGCTCGTCGGCCCAGGCGGCGGTCTGCCCCGCCGGCCCGCCGAAAGGCTCGGCGCCGAAAGGCTCGGCGCCGAAAGGCTCGTTGCCGAAGGATTCGCCGCCGAACGGCTCATTGCCGAACGGCATCGCGCCGGGCCCCTCCTCGCGTGGTGCGAAGGGGGCTTCGTCGTTGTCGTGGCCGTACGGCGGCGCTTCGGCTCCGGGTCCGTACGGCGCGTGCGGCGGCTGATGTTGCGGGGGCCAGCCGCCGGGCTTGCCTTGATCGCCCGGGTAACCCATGGCTTGGACCTTACCGTTCCTCGTTCAGGGCACTGGACCTTCGAGACACCCACCATGACATGGGGGCGAACCGGACGCCGATGATTTGCCGAAGGTCAGGCGCCCGGGCCAGGTCGTCGCGGGGGGCGTTCCCCGCAACGATCCGTGCCGGATCACTTCCAGCCGAAGTCCTGTGTCCACAGTGGGCCGCCGGGTCCGGAGGCCCTCCCGACGCCGATGGCGCGCAGGTCGCAGTTCAGGATGTTGGCGCGGTGGCCCGGGCTGTCCATCCATCCCTTCATCACGGCCGCCGCGGTCGAGTAGCCCTTCGCGATGTTCTCCGCGCCGGGGCTCGGGTAGCCGGCGGCCTCCATCCGCTTCCACGGGCTGTCGCCGTTGCGCGACGTGTGGTCGAAGTAGTTGTTGGCCGCCATGTCGGCGGAGTGCCTGCGGGCCGCGGTGACGAGCCGCTGGTCGATGTGCAGCGGCTCGCAGCCGGCCTTCGCGCGCTCGGCGTTGGTGATCGACACGACGGCCGCCTCGGAGCCGGACGAAGTCGTCCCGCCGGTCGAGCCGCCACCGCCCGGCGCCCTGCGCGACGAGGACGGATCCTCGGGCTTGGACGGCTTGTCCGCCGAGCCTCCGGGCGCGCGCATCGTCTTGAGCGGCGGGGCCGGGGCGTCCGCGGTGGGGGCCGGGGCGCCGCCGCCCGCGGGCGACTTGCCGCCGCCTCCGGTGCCCGTCTTGGGCCCGGTCGGGGTTCCGGTCAACGGGTCGCTCTGCGGCCCGGGCAGGACGGGGTCGGACGGCCGCGTCTTCGGCCCGGACGCCGTCGTCCGCTCCGACCGCAGCTCGGGCAGCACGAGCCGGTCGATCGCGACGCCGGTGCCGATGGCGATGGCCGCCGCCGTGGCGGCCACCACGAGGGTGGTCGCGCCTTTGCGCCGCGTCCGTCCGCCCTTCTCGTCTTGGGGCGGGCGACCGCCGCCGCGGGGCGGACGGCCGGGTCCCTGCGGTTGCCGGGGGCCTGGCCGGGCGCCGGGTCGCGGGCCGGTGCGGGACGCGTGCTGGGGACCACCTGCGACGAGGGCGTCACGGTGCGGGGAGGCGCCGCGCGGAGCCGCGGCGTCACGGGATGCGGCGCCGTGCTGCCCGGTGTACCCGGGCTGGCGGCGTCCGGCGGAATCACCTGGTCTGCGGGGAGTGGACAGCGGGGGCTCCCGGGTGCGGGCCGGCACGAAGCCGGCGTGGACCGGTCGCCCGGCACAATATCCCGCTATACACCCCCTGTTACGAAGATCGCCCAAAAAAGATCAACATAACTACTAAGTGTGACTTGCCCGCCGCTGACCGTTCCCTTCTGGATCGATGGCCCGGCGGGAAGGCGCCCGCGGCGCCCGGCCGGGTAGCGGCCGTTTTGACCCTTGGGCACGCGGCCGAGTATCCTGCGTGTTTGTTGTGTGCGTCGGTGCCCGCTAGCGGCGGGCTGGAGACGACGTGACGACGTGTCGGTGTGCCCCAGGAGTGTTCGCGTCTGTCGGCGTGAGCGCCGGTCCGGGCCCGGCATCCCGGTAGCGCCAGGTCGGACGATCCTCTGATCGGCGCGAGCAGGATTCCGCTGACGGCGCTCGCCCGTGAGGGCGGGCGAGGATCGAAACCGCCTGTTAGTCGACGAGAAACGAAGGCTCACGACCGTGCGCACGTACACCCCTAAGCCCGCTGACGTCCAGCGCCAGTGGCACGTCATCGACGCGACCGATGTCGTGCTGGGCCGTCTCGCCAGTCAGGTCGCGCAGCTGCTCCGGGGCAAGCACAAGCCGATCTACGCGCCGCACCTCGACACCGGTGACTTCGTCGTCATCGTGAACGCCGAGAAGGTGGCGCTGTCCGGCAACAAGCTGGAGCAGAAGCGCGCCTACCGGCACTCCGGCTACCCCGGCGGCCTGCGCTCGGTGACCTACGCCGACCTGCTGGCCAAGCACCCCGAGCGGGCCGTCGAGAAGGCGATCAAGGGCATGCTGCCCAAGAACTCCCTCGGCCGGAAGATGTTCGGCAAGGTGAAGGTCTACGCCGGGCCCGACCACCCGCACCAGGCGCAGAAGCCGGTCCCGTTCGAGATCACCCAGGTCAGCCAGATCGTCAAGTGACACCCGCGCACGCCGGCCGCGTGCGCGCCCAGTAACACGAGGCCGCCGGGGCACCCGCTGGACGCGGGCCCGCCGCCCTGGCTAGAACACCCAAGGAGAAACCGTGGACGAGATCACCGAGCCGGCCACCGAGGCCGAGTCGTACGAGGACGCGCCGTCCGAGTACAGCACCGAGACCCCCGAGGCCGCCGGCGAGAGCTACCTCGGCAAGCCCGTCGCCACCGGCCCGGCCGCCGGCACCGGCCGTCGCAAGCAGGCCATCGCGCGGGTCCGCATCGTCCCCGGCAGCGGCCAGTGGAAGATCAACGGCCGCACGCTCGACCAGTACTTCCCGAACAAGGTCCACCAGCAGATCGTGAACGAGCCGTTCGTGCTGCTGGGCCTGGAGGGCCAGTTCGACGTGCTCGCGCGCGTGAACGGCGGCGGCACCACCGGCCAGGCCGGCGCGCTGCGCCTCGGCATCTCCCGCGCGCTGCAGTTCGGCAACATCGAGCACCGTCCGGCACTGAAGAAGGCCGGATTCCTCACCCGCGACGCGCGGGTCCCCGAGCGCAAGAAGGCCGGCCTCAAGAAGGCCCGCAAGGCCCCCCAGTACAGCAAGCGCTGAGGCTGTCTACCCCAGGGGGGCGGCCCCCTGGAACGCCCGTCGCGAGCCGGTCGATCCTCACGCCACGGTGCGGGTCGCCGCGACCGTGCGGGTCGGTGGGCGTGGCGCTGCGGTCGACCGGCTCGTCGGCTCGTGCGGTGGGCTTGGGGCTTGTCCGCGAAGTGGGGGCTGGCTCGTCCCGGCCACGTTGTTGGGGACGTGCTCCCGGGTTGTGGGCGGTCCGTTGGGCCTGTGGCCACTAGATTTGACCGCGCGGAAGAGGGCGGGACATCCCGCCCCCGTCCGCGCGGTCTTTCGTCTATCGGGAGTTGACTGTGGCTCGTCTGTTTGGGACTGATGGCGTGCGAGGGCTCGCCAACCGCGATCTGACCGCGCCGCTCGTCATGGACCTGTCCGTCGCGGCGGCGCGGGTGCTGGGCGAGCAGGGCACGTTCAAGGGGCATCGGCCGCTGGCGGTGGTCGGCCGCGATCCGCGGGCGTCCGGCGAGTTCCTGGAGGCGGCCGTGGTGGCGGGCCTCGCCAGCTCGGGGGTGGACGTGCTGCGCCTCGGCGTCCTGCCGACGCCGGCGGTCGCGCATCTGACGCACGAGCTGGACGCCGACCTCGGCGTGATGCTGTCCGCGTCGCACAACCCGGCCCCCGACAACGGCATCAAGTTCTTCGACCGCAGCGGCCACAAGCTTCCCGACGAGCTCGAAGACCGCATCGAGGCGCGGCTCGGCGAGGCGTGGGACCCGCCGACCGGCGCGGGCGTCGGACGTGTCCGTGAGGCGCACGGCGCGGTCGAGCAGTACGTCGCGCATCTGCTTTCGACCGTTCCAGTGTCGCTGGACGGCCTGCGTGTGGTCGTCGACTGCGCGAACGGGGCGTCCAGCGACGTGGCGCCCGAGGCGCTGCGCCGCGCCGGCGCGGAAGTGATCACGATCGGGACGGCACCGGACGGGCTGAACATCAACTCGGGCTGCGGTTCCACGCATCTGGAGGCGCTGCGGAAGGCCGTCCAGGAGCATGGCGCGGACGCGGGCATCGCCAACGACGGCGACGCCGACCGCTGCCTCGCCGTGACCGCGTCCGGCGAGATCGTGGACGGCGACCAGATCATGGCGATCCTGGCGCTCGACCTGCGGGAGGCGGGCGCGCTGGCCGCCGACACCGTCGTCGCGACCGTGATGTCGAACCTCGGGTTCAAGCTCGCGATGCGCGAGAACGGGATCACCGTGGTGGAGACCGCGGTCGGCGACCGGTACGTGCTGGAGGCGATGAAGGAGGGCGGGTTCGGCTTCGGCGGCGAGCAGTCCGGCCACGTGATCATGCTGGAGCACGCGACGACCGGCGACGGCGTCCTGACGGGCCTGCACCTGCTCGCCGCGATGGTCCGCGGTGGCCGCTCGCTGGACGAGCTGACGAAGGTGATGACGCGGCTCCCGCAGGTGCTCATCAACGTCAGGGACGTCGACAAGAACCGCGCGAAGACGTCCCCCGAGCTGGCCGCCGCCGTCTCCGCCGCCGAGGCCGATCTCGGTGACACGGGTCGCGTCCTGATCCGGCCGAGCGGCACCGAGCCGATGGTCCGCGTGATGGTAGAGGCGGCCTCGGAGACCCAGGCCCAGTCAGTCGCCGAGCACCTCGCGGGTGTCGTGCGAACCGCCCTCGCCTAACAGCGCCCCAGGAAGGTTTGAAGGGCGCCGTGGTCGGCGCGTGTTACGGCGAGTGAGTATTTCTTGGCGACGGCGATGTATTTGATGCCGTAGGTGCACTGGTAAGCCTTTTGCGGTTTCCATTCGCCGGGGCCCGAGTCGCTCTTCTGCCGGTTGGGCACGCCCCACACGGCCAGCAGGTTGCCGTGGTCGTTGGCGAACCGTTCCCGCTGGTCGTCGGTCCAGCGGGACGCGCCCAGCCGCCAGGCGAGCGCGAGCGGGTAGACGTGGTCGATCTGCACCTCGGCCGCGTCGCGCTTGGTGAAGGCGATCTCCTTGCCGCTGTAGGGGTCGCGGAGGCGGCCGGACAGGACGACGCACCGGCCCTTCCTCTCGATGGCCGTCAGATCGCGGGCGAGGACGTCGTTGCGCTGGTCACAGCCGTTGTGGTCGATGTCCTCCCAGCGCGTCCCGAACTTCTCGCGCTCGTAGCCACCGCCGCTCTCCGACGTGATCCGCAGCCCGGACAGGTCCCGGCGGGCCTGCGCCTCGTCGCCCGGCGCGGGCGACTTGCCGGTCGGTGCCGGGGAGCGGGGCTCGGAGAGGCCGACATCGGCGTCGCAGGCCGTCGTCGCCAGCGGGACGGAGAGCGCGACGCACGCCAGAGCTGTCCGCCCGGCTGCCTGTGTCATGTTCCTACCTTTCTGGTTTTTACCTACTTTTACCCATAAGAGATGATCAGAATGTACGGGTCGGCGTCCTCGTCACGCCGATCCCGCTGAGTACGGCAGCATGTCCCGGGTGTTGCATCTCAGAGCGATCGTTCCGGCCGACCGCACCGACGCGGTCTGTGAGGCGCTGGCCGACTGTCCCGGAGCCACCAATGTCGTCGTGCTCCCCGGCGCCGCGCGGTCCCCGCGCGGCGACCTGGTGACCAGCGACATCGCCCGCGAGTCCGCCAACGAGGTCCTGGACGCGCTGCGCGCCCTCGACGTCGACCGGGACGGGTCGATCGCGCTCGACAAGGTCGACCTGACGCTCTCGGACAAGGCCGAGGAGGCCATGGAGCGGGCCCCCGGTCACGGCGACGACGCCGTCGTGTGGGAGGAGCTCGACCGGCAGGTCAGCGAGGGGACGGCCCTGACCTGGTCGTATGTCGCCTTCCTCGCGCTCGCCACGCAGCTGGCCGGGATCGCGGCACTGATCGACTCGCCGGTCCTGGTGGTCGGCGCGATGGTGCTCGGACCGGAGTTCGCCGCCGTCGCGGCGATCTGCTACGGGATCGTCCGGTTCCAGCCGCGCCGGATCGTGGACGCGGTGCGCGCGCTGGCCGTCGGGTTCGCCGTCGCGATCGTGATCACCTATGTGTGCGCGCTGGTCAGCCGGTGGATCGGCGTGATCGAGCTGGACCGGCTGCCCGAGGAGCGCCCGCTCACCGCGTTCATCTACAGCCCGGACCGCTGGTCGTTCATCGTCGCGCTGCTCGCCGGGGGCGCGGGCGTGCTGTCGCTCACCGCGGGCAAGTCGTCGGCGCTGGTCGGGGTGTTCATCTCCGTCACCACCGTGCCCGCCGCGGGGAACCTCGCGGTCGCGATGGCGCTGCGGCACGGCAGCGAGATCAGCGGGTCGCTGCTGCAACTCGCCGTCAACTTCACCGGCATGATCATCGCGGGGACGCTGACGCTGCTCGCCCAGCGGGTGCTGTGGGCCGCCGTCCTGCGCGGACAGGAGCGAAGGGTCGCGCGGATCGTCCGAAGGCGAACTTAGGTCGATCCGGAATCTGGCCGAATGGCCGACGTACATCGCTCTTTAGGCTGACGTGACGCGCCGCGCCACCCACTAGGTTCGGGAACATGCCGATCATCGCCACCCAGGGCCTGACGATGAGGTTCCCCCGGGTGACCGCCCTGGACGACCTCTCCATGGCCGTCGAGCCGGGCGTCGTCGGGCTGGTCGGCGCCAACGGCGCCGGCAAGTCGACGCTCATCAAGATCCTGCTCGGCCTGCTGCCGCCGTCCTCGGGGACCGCGAGCGTGCTCGGCCTCGACATCGCCCGCGAGGGCCTGCGGATCCGCGAGAGCGTCGGGTTCATGCCCGAGTACGAATGCCTGCCTCCGGACGTGTCCGCGACCGAGTTCGTCGTCCACATGGCCAGAATGTGCGGGCTGCCGCCGACCGCGGCCCGCGAACGCGCCGCCGACACGCTCCGGCATGTCGGCCTCTACGAGGAGCGCTACCGTCCCATCGGCGGCTACTCCACCGGGATGCGCCAGCGGGTGAAGCTCGCGCAGGCCCTCGTCCACGATCCGAAGCTCGTCTTCCTGGACGAGCCCACCAACGGCCTCGACCCGGCCGGACGCGATGAGATGCTCGACCTCATCCGCCGGATCGGCGCCGAGTTCGGGATCAGCGTCCTCGTCACCTCCCACCTGCTCGGCGAGCTGGAGCGGGTCTGCGACCATGTCGTCATCATCGACGGCGGGAAGCTGCTGCGCTCCCAGGCCGTCGAGGCGTACACGGCCGAGAGCGGCGTCCTCACCGTCGAGGTCGACGAGGGACGCGACCGCCTCGGGAAGCACCTGTTCGACCAGGGCGTCTCCGTCCAGCCGGAGGGCCGGTTCCTCGTCGTCGACATCGCCGGTGAGACGACCTACGACCTGATCCGCGACGGCGTCGCCGACCTCGGGCTGCGGCTGATCCGGATGGAGCAGCGCCGCCACCACATCGAGGAGGTCTTCCAGACCGGGCCCGCGCCGCAGGACCCCGGCGGGCCGCCCGGCGGGCACGCGGCCGGAACCGTCCCGCAGGAGGTGTCCCGGTGAGCACGAGCACGATCCACGACATCGGGTACCGCCACTACGAGGGGCGGCGCAACGGCCGCTCGTATGTGCTGCGGTCGCTGTACGTCCACAACCTGCGGGCCGCGTTCGGCCTCGGGCGTCCCGCGCGGGCGAAGGTGATGCCGTTCATCCTGGCGGCGCTGATGCTGCTGCCGGCCGCCGGGTCGGTCGCGGCGTTCGCGTTCACCAACGAGGAGGACGCGCTGATCCCGTACGCCCAGTACGCGAACCTGATGCAGGTCATCGTGGCGATCTTCCTGGCCACGCAGGCGCCGGTGCTGGCCTCGCGGGAGGTGCGGTTCCACGTCATCCCGCTGTACTTCTCCCGGCCCGTCGGGCATCTCGACTTCGTCCTGGCCAAGGCCGCGGCGATGGCGACCGCGCTGTTCGCGATGCTGGCGGTGCCCGTCGCCGTCCTGTACGTCGGCGGTCTGGTCACCAAGGCGCCCGACTCGGGGGAGCAGCTCCTCGACTTCCTCGGCGGGCTCGTCGGCTGCGTCCTGTACGCGCTCGTCCTCGCCGGGATCGGGATGGTGGTGGCGGCGTTCACCCCGCGACGGGGGTTCGGGGTCGCCGCCGTGATCGCCGCGTACATGCTGCCCACCGCCGTCGCGGGCGCCGTCCAGGGCATCGCCGAGGCGAACACGAACTTCACCCTCCAGGGCTGGATGGGGCTGCTGGCCCCGTTCAACCTGGTCGACATCGTCCAGGTCAGGCTGCTCGGCGCGGAGTCGTCGTCGCCCGGCATCGCGCCCGGCGTGACCGGCGGCCTCGTCGCGCTGTCGCTGTGCGCCGTCATCGTCCTCGGCTCGGTCGCCGTCCTTTACCGCAGGTTCCGGAAGGCGGGCCTCTCGTGAGCGAGTTGATTCTGGAGAACGTGTCGCGCTGGTACGGCAACGTCGTCGCCGTGAACGGCGTGTCGATGAAGGTCGGGCCGGGTGTCACGGGGCTGCTCGGGCCGAACGGGGCCGGGAAGTCCACGCTCATCCACATGATGGGCGGGTTCCTCGCGGCGTCGTCCGGCTCCGTCACGCTGGACGGGACGTCGCTCTGGCAGAACCCGGACGTCTACCGCAGTCTCGGCCTCGTCCCCGAACGGGAGGCGGCCTACGACTTCCTCACCGGCGAGCAGTTCATCGTCGCGATGGCGAAGCTGCACAAGCTGCCCGACCCGGCCGCCGCCGCGCGCCGCGCCATCGGCCTGGTCGAGATGGACTACGCCGCCGACCGGCAGATCGGCAACTACTCCAAGGGCATGAAGCAGCGGATCAAGATGGCGTCCGCGCTGGTGCACGACCCGCCCGTCCTCCTGCTGGACGAGCCGTTCAACGGCATGGACCCGCGGCAGCGGCTCCAGCTCATGGATCTCATCCGCCGGATGGCCGACGAGGGCCGCACGATCCTGTTCTCGTCCCACATCCTGGAGGAGGTCGAGCGGCTCGCCACCCATATCGAGGTGATCGTCGCGGGCCGGCACGCCGCGTCCGGCGACTTCCGCAAGATCCGGCGGCTGATGACCGACCGGCCGCACATCTTCCTCGTCCGCTCGTCCGACGACCGGCGGCTCGCCGCCGCGCTCATCGCGGACGGCTCGGCCCGCAGCGTCCAGCTCACCGAGAAGGGCCTGCAGATCGAGGCCGTCGACTTCCAGCGCTTCACGTGGCTGCTGCCGCAGGTCTCCCGCGACGCCGGCGTGCGGCTGTGGGAGGTCTCCCCGGCGGACGAGTCCCTGGAAAGCGTCTTCTCCTACCTGGTGGCCCGATGAACTCCACGATCGCGATGATCACGTTCCGGTCGATGCTCGGCCGCAAGCGTGCGCTGCTCCTGCTGGGGCTGCCGCTGATCCTGCTCGTCCTGGCGGTGATCCTCCGCGCGACCGGCAACAACGACCTGGACGTCTCCTCCGACGTCGTCCAGCAGTTCGGCCTCGCGACCCTGCTGCCGCTGCTCGCGCTGATCGCCGGCACGGGCGTGATCGGGCCGGAGATCGACGACGGCCAGATCATGTACGTGCTGACCAAGCCGATCCCGCGCGAGGTGATCGTGCTGACCAAGCTGGTCGTCGCGATCGTCCTGGTGACGGTGTTCGCGGTCGTCCCGACGCTGCTCGCGGGCCTCATCCTGATCGGCACGACCGCCCAGCTCACGCCCGCGTTCACCATCGGGGTCCTGGTCGGCGGGATCGCCTACAGCGCGGTTTTCGTCGCGCTCGGGGTCGCCAGCCGCAACGCCGCCACGATCGGCCTGCTGTACGCGCTGGTGTGGGAGTCGCTGCTCGGCAGCTTCGCGCCGGGCGCCAAGTCGGCGTCCATCCAGCAGTGGGCCCTGTCGGTCACGGACTCGCTCACCGACGCCTCGCCGGTCGAGTCGTCGGTCAACCTGACCTTGGCGATCACGCTGCTGGCGGTGGTCAGCGTCGCCGCGACGTTCCTGGCGACCTTCCGGCTCCGCTCCCTCCCGGTCGCCAGCGCCGACTAGGCGGCCGGGCGACCAGGACCCGCGGGCCCGGCGCTTGCCGTTTGCGTCAAATCTCGGGGCGGTCCGCGCCACCTCGCGTGACGGCGGAGACCCGTCCGGACGCGGCGTGTTACAACGGGTTCGAGGGTCCGATCGTCCAGCGGGGAGTGTGCAGATGTCAGTCTCGCGCCGCCGGCTCCTGGCCGGGACGGGCGTGGCGGGGGCGGGGATCGTCTTCAGCGGCGCCGTCGAGCACCTGTTCGCCGGGAACACCGCGGCCGGGGACGCACCCCCCGCCGGAGACGTGTCCGCCGTCCCGATCGGCGGCCGCGACGGGTACGGGCCGCTGGTCCGCGACCCGGACGGCGTGCTGGACCTGCCGCGCGGCTTCCGCTACACCGTCCTGTCCCGCGAGGGCGAGCCGCTGCGCTCGGGCGAGGGGCCGGTGCCGAGCCACTTCGACGGCATGGCGGCGTTCCCCGGATCCAGGGGGCGGACCTGGCTCGTCCGCAACCACGAGAACCGGCCGGACGCCGCGCACCGGGTGCCGCGGGTCAAGGGCGTCACCTACGATCCCGGCGGCCTCGGCGGCTGCACGGCGCTGGAGGTCGGCCACGCCGGACGGGTCCACGCCGAACGCGTCGCCATTGCCGGGACGGCGGTGAACTGCGCGGGCGGCCCCACCCCCTGGCGCACCTGGCTGACCTGCGAGGAGACCGAGGACAAGGCGGGCACCGGCGACTACACGAAGGACCACGGCTTCGTCTTCGAGGTCGACCCGGACCGGCGGGACGCGACCGTCCCGGAGCCGCTGACCGCGATGGGCCGGTTCGCGCACGAGGCGATCGCCGTCGACCCCCGCGACGGCACCGTCTACGAGACCGAGGACGCCTTCGAGAAGCCGTTCGGCCTGTTCTACCGCTTCCTCCCGGAGAAACCGGAGGGCGGCTCGGGGAGCCTCCGGGCCGGCGGACGGCTTGAGGCGCTGCGCGTCCCAGACGTCCCCGACCTGTCAGTCGTGCAGAAGCCCGGCACGGCGTTCGACCGCGTCGAATGGGTGAGAGTCCCCGATCCGCTCGCGAAGGAGACGCCCATCCGTTTCCAGGACTTCGGCCCTGGCGGCATCACGCACGCGCAGAAACTAGAGGGCTGCTACTGGGGCGGCGACCGCGTCTACTTCGTGTCGAGCTACGCCCGCCGGAAGGAGGGGGCGAACGCCGACCATTTCGGGCAGGTCTGGTCGTACGAGCCGTCCCGGCGCCGTCTCACCCTGGTGATCGTCTTCGGCCCGGACACCAACGTGCGGGCGCCGGGCGATTCCCCGGACAACATCTGCCTCGCCCCGCAGGGCGGCCTCATGGTCTGCGAGGACGGCGGCGGCGCCCAGCACGTCTTCGGCGTGACCCGCCGGCGCGAGATCTACCCGATGGCACGCAACAGGCAGAACATCGGCACCGACGACAAACCCGAATGGGGCGAGTTCGCGGGCGTCACCTTCTCCCCGAACCACCGCACGATGTTCGTCAACGTCTACGATCCCGGCACGACCTTCGCCATAACAGGCCCCTGGAACTGAGCCGGTTCAGCCGCGTCCAAGACAAGTCGTGATCAGAATGTGATTTGTGGGCAAGGGTTTGGGCAAGCGAACGGGTAATGCCCTGCCAGCAGCGTGGACTTCACTGATTTCCGATCAGAGGAGTTCACGGTGGACACCACGATCTCACCTCTGCGCCGGCCGTCGACCAGGTCGGACAACGTTTTCGGGCGGCTCAACCTGGAGTGGGCGCGGCTGCGCCACGACGTCGGCGTGAACGCGGTCGTCGCGGGCTGGTCCCGCGCCGATCCGGCGATGGCGGGGCTGTCGAGCGTCGTCCTCATCGAGGAGGCCAAGTCCGGGCCCGTCGAGCGGGTGGACGCCCTGCTGGGATCACTGGCGCACCGGGCCGGCTCAGGCGGCGCGGACGCGGCGGTCGCCGCGCGGATCGCGCTGCAGCTGATGCTTCCGAAGGCGGTGCGGATCTCGCGGGCGCACGCCTGGCTGCTGCAGGACACCGACGAACGCGACCAGCTCGCCGCGTGCTCCATGTACACGGCGATCCGGTCGCTTCCGGAGCGGATCACGCACCACGTCCCCCCGTACCTGGCGTGGGGGGCGCACCGGGCGATGCGCAAGGAGGTCCTGGCGCAGGTGCGGGAGCTGGCCTCCGACGAGGTCGACGCCTTCGCCGCGCCCGCCGTCGAACGCAACGCCAGCGAGGAGCTCGCGCATCTGCTGGCCTGGGCGGTCGCGCGCAGCGTCATCAGCCGCCAGGACGCCGACCTGCTCGCCGTCCGCTACGGCAACGAGGCGCACGGCCGCCGGCACTCGTGGAAGAACATCGGGGACCTTCAGGAGATCGCCAGGGAGACGGGGATGAGCCCCGCCGCCGTCAAGCAGCGGTGCAGCCGGGCCACGCGGCGACTCGCCAAGGCGGCGGCCGCGTACCTGGAAACGGCCGACCGCTGACGCGTCACGTTCCCAATCCCTCGTCTCTTCCTGACGACAACGGTCGACCCAGCCATTGACAAAGGATTGTCATGACCGAATTCCCCCTGCCGCCTGACGATGACGGACAGCCCTTGCGCGCAATTGTGCTCGACCCCGATGAGATAACCGTCGGAAACGCGTACGCGCGGCTCCTGCCCATCATCGACAGGCTGATCAACGAGCCGTTCGACCGTGCCGTCCACGCGGCCATGCTGTCCTATCTGGGCAGCGAGGCGGAGGCGGCGGCCGACGCGTTCGAGCGGCTCGTGACGCGGGGAGAGACGACCCTCGCCGGGCGGGCGATGGAGATCGAGGCCGGCCTCGACCGGATGGCGGCGCCATGAGACTCGGGCGGTCCCGCGAAAAGGGCCCGGCGGAGAGCGGCACGGGGGCGGCGAGCGGCGCCGGGGCGGAGAACGGCGCGGAGACGTGGATCGCGCCGCCGCCCCGGGCGGCGCTCGCCACCACCGCTACCAAGGCCGTGCTCTGGGGCCTGGTCGGCTGCGGGCCGGTGGCCCTGCTGGCCGTCGCGGCGAACCCGGCCTCCTCGGACGGGAGGCCGGTCGCGGCCGAGACGCGCCGCTCCGCCGCGGGACCGTCGGGGTTCGCCGAACTGTACGTCGCGGCGTACCTGAGCACGGGAAACGGGGACACCGCGCTGAAGGCGTTCTTCCCGGAGGCGCCGGCGATCTCCACCCCGCCCGGGCAGCGGACGGCCGGCCGCACGATCACCACCGACGCCCGCGAGGCCGCCCCCGGCTACTGGAGCGTCACCGTCGCCGCCGACGTGGCGGCCAAGGACAAGAACGGCGTCCTCACCGCCACGGGCGTCCACTACTTCCAGGTCGCGGTGATCGCGTCCGGTGACGAGACGGCCGGCGGCACCAGACCCAAGGGGACCACGCCCGGCTACGTCGCGACCGCGCTCCCCGCGGAGGTCTCGGCGCCCGCTCCGGGCACGGTGCCCGAGCTGGCCTACGACACCCAGCGGCAGATCACCAGCGGGCCCCTCGCGGACACGGTCCGGCAGGCGCTGGCCGCCTACCTCGGCGGCGCGGGCGACCTGTCGCGGTACCTCACGCCCGGCACGTCCCTGCGGCCCGTCGTTCCCGCCCCTTACCGGCAGGTGGAGCTCAGCGGCATCACGCTGAGCAAGAAGCTGCCCGACGCCGACACCACCGTCCCCGCCGACGGGACGCGGGCGAGGGTCCTGGCCAAGGTCGACGTGACGGACGGCGCCGGCCTGCGCTGGCCGCTCACCTACGCCCTGACCATGACCGCCCGTGCGGGCCGCTGGGAGCTGACCGTCCTCGACGCGGCGCCCGTGCTCGGCGCGTCCAGGCCGGGCTCCGCGGGCCGCCCGCCCCCGGCCCCCACGCCCACCTCCACGACCGGGACGGGCACGGGGGCGCCCACCGGGACGGGGTCGCCCACTCCATCTTCGTCCGCACCCTCCGGCTCCGCGCCCGCGCGGACGCCGGACCCGTCGCCGGGAGGCGGAACCGCCCCGACCGGGACGACGCCCCAACCGACTCCGAGCAACCGAAGCTAGAGAAAGGAGAACCGCATGATGATCGCCGCGGCCACCGGTGGGGACGGAGTCCTCGCGGGTGACCTCATCCAGTGGGTCGATCAGAAACAGGGAGAGATCAAGGGCCTGGTGCCCGGCCTGCTCTGGCTGGCCGCCGTCTTCTTCGCGCTCGTCGCCTGGGTGGTCGCCCGGAGCTGGAAGAAGGCCATGGTCGCCGGGATCGGCGGCGCGATCGTGATCGCGGTCGTCAACCAGCTCACCGCCCTCTCCGGCAAGGTGGAGACCGAGATCGACGGCGCACCCGAGCCGCCCGCCGTGGTGGTGGTCGTTCCCGGCGGCCCGGGGACGCCCACATGACGCAGGCCACCGACCAGTACGTCAAGGTGGGCCGTTCCTACACCCGGGCCCGCCGGTTCCCCTGGGTCATCGGCAAGATCCAGGGCTGGACGATCCCTCTCGGCCCGTACACGGCGACCCAGCTGGGCGTACTGATCGGTGGCCTGTTCCTCCTGGTGAAGACCTTCGACCTGTGGCGCCGTCTCGGCGCCCTGGCGGTCGTGGTGATCGCGCTGCCGTTCGTCGCCACCTGGGCGGTCCGGCACGCCCATATCGACGGCCGGACGCCCATGCGGGCCCTGGCCGGCTTCGCCGCCCTGTTCGCCGAGCCGCAGTGCGGACGGATCAACGGCCGGCTGGCCCGCGACATCCGTCCCGCCACGCTGACCGGCACGGTCCGGCTGAGCCGGCTTCCCGATCCCCATCCAGCCCCCCAACCCGCGACGCGTCCGGACGCCGTCGCCGCCCGCCCAACACCCACCGTCCGCCCGGCGCTCGGCGTCCATCCAGCGTCTCCCGCCCCTCCAGCGCCCGCGGCCGCTCCGGGGCCCGCCGTCCATCCGCCGCCTGCCGTCCACCCAGCGCCCGCGATCTACCCGGCGTCCGGCACCCGCCCAGTGCCCGGCACCCACCCGACGCCCGGCGTCCCTCAGGCGCCTGCCGTGTCTCCGAAGCCTGCGGCTCCTCCGGGGCCTGTCGCTCGGCCGAGGCCCGCTACCCGTCCAGCGCCCACCGCGCTCCAAGCTCTGCTCGCCGCGTCGACCGGAAAAGAGGACTGATGCGCGTTCCGATCCGGCACCTCGCCGGGAACCTCATGTGGTCCACCTCGGGGACCGTGTGGGGAATCTGGCGGGTGCGCTCGGTGGCCTACTCGCACGCCTCGCCGCGGGTACGGGCCGACCTGCACTCCGGCACCACCGCCGTCCTCAAGCGGCTGACCGGGGAGCCGATGCTGCTGAGCCTGTGCGCCCAGCAGGACGCCACGGAGATCGTCGAGCGGATGATCGAGGGGGTGGACCTGGACCGCTGCCCGGAGTGGATCGAGGTCGCGGACGCGGCGCTCGACTGGCTGGAGACGCTGGACATCAGCGAGCGGACCCACTGGCTGGCGGTGCCCCTCGGCTCGCAGCGCTCCTCCGCCGGTCTCCGCACCGTCGCCGATTCCGCGCTGTCCAGCCTGACCGACGCCCTCGGCCTGGCCCCTCCGTCCGTCACCGCGGCCGACCTCGCCGCCTACAAGGCCCGGGCCGCATCGCTGGAGTCTCAACTGTCCACCGATCCGGCGATGCGGCCCGCCACCCCCGCGGAGGTCCTGTGGATCTACGCGCACTCGCTGCGCCGCGGGCTGGCCGAGCCGCTGCTGTCCGAGGCCGCCGACTCGGCGACCGGGGGTTCCCGGCTCGTCCGGGACGTCCTGCGCGGCCCTTCGCTCGCGCATTTCGGGCAGGTGCGCCTCACCGAAGGCGGACGCCCACCGCGCGCTCCCCGCGACGGCGGCGGTGGTGGCGGCAAGGGCAGGGGGGTGCCGTGGTGGCGCAGCGAGCAGGGCACGTCCCCGCTGCGGCGCAGATGGTTGCAGGTGGAGACCGAGATGGGGGTGTCGTACCAGGCGTTCCTCGCGCTGGCGGAGATGCCCGCGACGTTCACGCTGCCGGGCGCGGAGTACCTGGCCGACCTCGACGGTTTCGACTTCCCCGTCGACTACGCGTGCAGGCTGAAGGTCATCTCCTCCGCCGAGGCCGAGTCGAAGTCGCGGCGCAAGGCGCGCGAGCTCACGGCGCAGGTGGAGGAGTACGACGGGGAGACGGCGGGCATCCCGCAGTCGCTGATCGACGCCGCGAGCGACCTGGACGACGAGCGGGCCCGGCTCCAGGCGTCCACGACCGAGGTGGAGGTCCAGTCCACCACCGTGATGTGCGTGTGGGGGACCACGCCCGAGGAGTGCGAGGCGCGGGCCGAGATCGTCCGGGCCGCGCTGTCGGCCGCCGAGTACCAGATGGTCCGGCCGACGGGCGCGCAACGGTCACTGTTCTCGGCGATGCTTCCGGGGTCTCCCGGATCTCCCGTGCTGAGCGAGTTCCGCCAGTACCAGCTCGCGGCGGACTTCGCCATGGCCATGCCGTGGGCCGGGTCCGATGTCGGCGATCCGACGGGGATGCTGCTCGGGATGAGCCTGGACGACGGCGCGGCGCGTCCCGTCCTGCTGGACCCGGCCAACGCCCCTCGCCAGGACGCCTCCGCCTCGCTCGGCGCGGTCGGGGAGCTGGGCGCGGGCAAGAGCGTGCTGCTGAAGACGATCCAGATCGGGCTGCTCGACCGTGGCGGACGGGTGATCGCCGTGGACCGCACGCCGATGGGCGAGTGGGTGCACTTCGCCGAGCAGGCGGCGCCCGGCCGACACCAGGTCATCCGAGCCGACGAGAACGCCACGCTGACACTCGACCCGCTCCGGGTGTTCCCGCCGCAGGTGGCGGCGCGTTACGCCAAGTCCTACCTGACCCTCCAGCTGGGTGTGCCGCCGATGTCTCCCGGGGGCCTCGCGCTGGCGCAGGCCGTCGACGCGGTCGCCTCCTCGTCCAGGCCGCACATGCACGGTGTGGCCGACGAGCTGAAGGACATCGCCAGGCGCGAGCCGGGGACACGGCGCGCCGAGCACGCGGACGAGCTGGGAGACCTGCTCCGCGTGGTGGCCGCCGACCCGCTCGCCCAGATGATCTTCGGCGACATGCCGCCGCTGCGCCTCGACGGCGACTTCTGCGTGTTCCACACCGCGGGCCTGACCCTGCCGAAGAAGGAGGTCTTCACCAGCGAGTACCACATGCAGCGCCAGCCACTGGAGACGCTGATCGGCAGGTCGGTGCTGTACGTGATCGCCGCCGCGGCCCGCGAGGTCGCCTTCGCCGACCCGGCCCAATTCGTCGGACTGGCGTTCGACGAGTGCTACTGGCTGACCAACTCCACCGAGGGGCAGGACCTCGTCCTGGAGATCGTCCGGGACGGTCGAAAGCACGCCGCCGGGGCGCTGCTCGGGTCCCACGATCCCGAGGACTTCGGCAACGACACCATCCGCGGGCTGCTGTCCAACCGCTTCCTGCTGCGGCACCGGGACACCCACCTGGCGGCGCGGGCCCTGGAGTTCCTGAACCTGGACCCGGACGACGACGGGCTCATCGAACTCGTCACCGCCGAGCTGTCCCCGGTCAAGGACCCCGACCGCAAGGGCGAGGCCCTGTTCCTCGACACCCGCCGCCGCACCGGCCGCATCAAGATCCTCATCCCGCCGGTGGGGCGGATCGCCACGTCCATCCTCACCACCCCGTCCCTGGGCGGCGCGGCCAACGGCGGGCCGGCGGCGCGGGACATGCTGACGAAGGCGGGGCGCTGACCATGGGCGGACGCGCGGGCCAGGCGGTCCGCCGCGGGCTGCACCGCGTCGCGTGGGCGGTTTTGATCTGCGCGGTGCTGGGGGCCTTTCTCGGCGCGCTCGACCAGCCTGCCGCGTCCGCCCAGCCGGCGCCGGCCGTCCCACCGGCCGCGGCCGCCTACCCGCCGCCCGCGCCGACGGACGGCCAGACCGGGACACCGACCACCGGCACGGCGCCCAAGGAGCGGGAGGATCCGAAGCCGGGAACGGGCCTGCTCGGAGATCTCGACAAGCAGGAGGTCAACGGGGCCCCGATCAGCGCCTACGAGATCACCGGCGATCCCGGCGGCGCCTTCGACTGGGATCGCAAGCTGCTCCTCTTCCTCACCAACGGCATCTTCGGCTTCGTCAAGCTGATCATCGGGGTGATGGCCTGGCTGCTCGGCTGGGCCCTCAAGTTCGGCCCTGCCGAGACCCTCCTCGGCCCGGTCCAGGTGCTCGCGGACGTCTACAAGGTGCGCGTCGTCGACACGCTCGGCCTCCCGAGCCTGCTGCTGACGCTGGCCGGGCTGTGGTGCGGCCTGCTCATCCTGCGGGGGCGCGGCGCCCGCGGCTGGGGCGAGATGGGACTGTCGGTGCTGGTCTCGGCGGTGTCCGCCACGACGCTGCTCGCCCCGGCGAACCTCCTCATGGGCAACGACGGGCTCATGGGCAGCACCCGCGACACGGCCATCTCCCTCGCCTCCATCACCGCGACCGCCGGCGGGTCCGCCGAGACCGACCCGTCGGCGCGGATGAAGGAGATCATCCTGAAGACCTTCATCGCCGAACCCCACCAGATGCTCCAGTTCGGGGCGGTCCTGGAGGGTAACGACGACGTCCCCGCCAAGTGCTGGCAGGCGTACAAGGACGGCATCTCCGGCAAGGAGGTCCCGGGGATGGGGGCCGGTGACCTGCCGGAAATGGCGCAGAACCCTTTCGCGCAATCGCCCGCCGCCGACAGGAAGGAGGACCCGGCCGGATACTTCATGGAAAAGGCGAAGGGCGATTGCAAGGAATACGTCGACTACCACGCCAAACCGAGTTGGGACCGGCTTTTCGGTGCCCTCCTGCTGCTGCTCGCGGCGGGCTTGGTGGCCGTTCTCATCCTCATCATGGTCGGTGTCCTGCTGATCTCCATCTGCGCCATGGCCTGCTACGCGATCACCGGGCACATCGTCGCGGTGATCGCGATCCTGCCGGGCGGCGCGCGCGGCCTGCTGTGGCGATGGCTGGGCGGCGTCGCGAAGACCGTGCTGGTCATCTGCGCGGTCGTCGTCGTGCTCCCGCTCATGGCCGTCGGCATCGACGCGCTCATGAGGTCCGCGGACGAGCAGGGGCTGATGGTCAAGTTCGCGTTGATGGACGTGGTGGTCGCGGCCGCCCTGGTCTTCCACCGCAGGCTGCTGCGCATGTCCAACCTCGCCGGGCGGCGGCTCGCCAGCCGGATGGAATGGGCCAAGATCGGTGGCTCCCGTGGCGCGGGCAGCGGCTACAGCCAGTACGGCCTGCTGGAACAGGCGGGCGGGGGCGGCGGTGGATACGGCCGAGCGGGTGGCCATCCGCTCGATTCCGGAATGTCTCTCGGGGGCGCCTACCGCAATGTCCGGGCCGAGATCGACAGGGTCGTCTCGCCCGTGACCGCCACGGCGGGCAAGGCGCGCCGAATGTGGGTCGGCGACCAGGAGAAGAACCGCGCGGCCGCCGCGAAACAGAAAGACGGCGGCGCCGGGGTGTTCAAGCAGAAGATGTACGGCAGCCGTGGCGGGCGCGCCCTCTGGCGGACCACGAAGGCGACACGCGGCGCGCTCAGGCACACCGTCGGCGCGCCTGTCACGTGGGCGCCGGGCTCGCCCGCGCGGCAGCGGACCCGCGAGGTGGTCGACGACGTCCGCACACGGGCCGTGGACACCTATGGCGGCACCAAGCAGTACGCCCGCGATTACGCCGTCAACAGCGCGAGATTCGTCAAATGGGTCTCCACGCCCCGCCTGAACTCCGATCACAACGACGATCCGCCCGATCCGCCACCGGAGCCCCGGCCCAACAGGAACGCCAGGTTCTACCGGAACGAATTGGAGGAACGGCGCAGTGACCGCCGATACCGCCATCCGCACCGGTAAATCTGGTTGAAGTGGTCGACGATGAGCCGGGAAACCGAGTTCGAACGGAAACAGGACGGGCGTGAGCGTGCGCCGCGAAACTCCGGGAGTTCCGCGCAGCGCACCACCGGGCGGGCGGCCGGGCGCGCCGGGAAGGAATCGGGAAAGCGCGTCGGCGACGGGGGGCGCAAGACCGGCGGCCGCACGGCCTCCGGTGCTGGACGAAGGCCGGCGGGCCAGAAGGGGAAACAGGCCGCCAAGAAGGCCGCCCGCGACGGTGCCAAGCACGGCGCCAAACGCATAGGCAAGAGCGCGGCGAAGAGCGCGGGAAAGAGCGCGGCGAAGAGCGCGGGAAAGGGCCTCGGGCAGGCCGCGGTCAAACAGACCGGAACCGCGGTGGTCGGCGGTGTCAGCGGCGGTACCTCCCTGGCGGTCCAGGCGGGCGTGAAAGCGGGCGCCCGCGTCGGCCGGAAGATCGGCTGGGGCAAGCTGGTGCTCCTGATCGCGCTGCCGAACCTGATCGGGATGGCCCTTGTCATGATCTTGGTCGGGGTCGTCGCCTCCACGCTGATGCAGGCTTCGCAGGGGGGCGGGACGGCGCCGTCCGCCGTCCCTGGCATCCCGCCCACCGCGCTGGACGCCTACAACCGCGCCGTCACGCAGATCGCGCGCCTGGCCCCGAACTGCAAGGGGGTGACCTGGTCGCTGCTGGCCGCGATCGGCAAGGAGGAGTCGGAGCACGGACGCGGCCCCAGGCAGGATCACACCATGGCCGCCAACGGCGACATCTCACCCCCTTTCGTCGGCCCGCGCCTGGACGGTTCCGGAGTCGGCGGTAACAAGAAACCGGTGTACGACACCGACAACGGCCGCATGGACGGCGACACCAAGTACGACCATGCCGTAGGACCCATGCAGTTCCTGCCCGGTACGTGGAACATCGAAGGCCATGACGGCAACGGCGACGGCAAGGCCGATCCGCAGAACTACTACGACGCGACGCTCTCGACCGCGTTCGCTTTGTGCGGCGACGGCAACACCGACCTGACCGACCGCAGCCAGCTCTATCAGGCGATCTACAACTACAACCACTTGCACGACTACGTGCGCAGGGTGATGCGGCAGGCCGATGACTACGCCAGGCAGGGGCAGATGGCCTCCGCCGCCGTGCCCATGGGCAGTGGTGCGGGCCAAGCGGTCGTCGCAGCCGCCCTGCGCTGGCTGGGGACCCCCTATCTGTGGGGCGGCGGCGACATCAACGGTCCAACGACAGGGTGTGGACACGGATTCTGCGGTACAGGGTTCGACTGTTCCGGCCTGACGACCTACGCGCTCTATCAAGGGACGGGCGGCCGCCTCAAGGTCGAGTCGTACACCGTCACACAGTTCAATGATCGGCGCGGCGTCCGCGTGTCCTGGGAGCAGATGCAGCCTGGAGACCTCGCCTTCTTCAGCGGCTTGGACCATGTCGGCATCTACATGGGCGGTGGACGATTCGTCCACGCCCCCCAGACCGGGGACGTCGTCAAGATCTCTCCGATCGCGGCCCGCCGCTCCTCGTTCGTCGGCGCGGTCCGGTTCGTCTGATGAAACGCGGCTCACCTTTCCTCCTGGTCGCCGCCGCGGCGGTCCTCGCCCTGATCGGAGCGCTGCTGATCGTCCTCCCGGGAGACGACGATCGCCGCTCCACGTCCAAGACACAGCCGAGCGACCCCGCGGCACCCGCCGCGCCGCCCCCCGCCACCCCGGCCGCGCCGCCGCCCACCCCGGCGGACCCCGTCGAGGAACCCGACGCCCCGCCCGAGCGCAAGGCGCCGTCCGACCAGTCGATCCAGAAGGGACTGGAGGCGTCTTGGCCGGGAGCACCCCCCACCGGGCAGGAGAAGGAACTGGTGGCCCTGGGATGGGCGCTGGTTCGTGCCGATCTCACCGGACGGGGCCGTGAGAAGTGGCCGGAGTACTTCCCGGGAGAGCCGTCCCGTAGCCGGTACACCCGCCTCCGCATGCGCGCGGCCGTGGCCAGACAGATCACCGATCATGCCGATCTCGCCAACGTGATCGTGATCTGGACCGGAACCGATCCGGGCGGCCGCAAAATCCCGCAGGAACAGACCGTCCTCTGCCTGAGCCGGGACGGCGCCCGCTGGCGGCCTGTCCTCCCGCCCGCCTGTGCCGTCCCCCGGTAGTGATCGGTCTCATCGTCACGTTTCGGGCCTTACAGAACTTCCGGAAGGAGACCGGTAGAGACGAGGCAGGAACGGAGGCGTTGTTGGATCGTTATGTACCTGATTACGGACACGCCAAATCATGCGATTCGGCGGACATGTCATTATTTGTCCAGCACGGATGCGGGGCGATGTCCGAATCCGCGATCGCGCCGCGGCTCCGGCGGCCGGTGACCTGGAGATAACGGGGTTGTCAAGCCGGGACCATAGTGGCGAGAGTGATTGTCACACCTGCGCGAAGAAAGGCTGTTGATGCTGGGGCAACACGGGGTGAGCCGACTTCGTTCCCGCCTTCACGGGGATTACGGGATTCGCACCGCCGGCGCGGTGGCACTGATCGCCGCGCTCGCCGCCGGATGCGGCGGAGACTCCAAAGAGGTGCCCCTGCCGTCATCGAGCGGAACCGCCGGCGCCTCAACCCCGGCGACTCCCGAGGGCACCCCTGAGCAGGCGGTCAGCAAGGTGTACACCGATTCGTACAAGGCCGCCCGCGACGCCATTTTCCAGCCGTCGGAAAAAGTCCGGTCGTTTCTCGCCGCCTACTACGTCGGCGAGTATCTCGACTCGGTGGTCCGTTCGGTGCTCCTGGCCCAGGAACAGGACATGGTCCCCTGGGGAAACGGCATCGTGGTCCACATAAAGAAGGTGACGGTCAACGGCGCCCAGGCCACAGTCGATGACTGCCGCGACGCCAGCGATGCCGGTCTGAAGAGCCGGAAGACAGGAAAACTCAGCGCTGACACCAGAGGGACGAACGCGCAGCAGATCGTGGCGAAGCTGGCGAAGGGCGGTGAAGGTCAGTGGCGGATCACCGACGTGCAGAAATATCCCAAACCGTGCTCGCGATCGTGACGGCCGCCGTCACGATCCTGGGCCTGTCCAACGCCGCGGCCGCCCAGCCCATGGCAGACCCCACCCCGCCACCGGTGAGAGACGATCCCCTCGCACCGGGGAAGGGGTCTTGGGGAGTACGAGGAGCTGACCCCGGCCGACCTGGCAGACCCGGCCGGCCCGGCAGCGGCGGTCGTCAGGGCGGAGACCCGGTCACCAATCAGGGCGGGGGCTCCGGCGGCGGCCAAGACGCTTCGTGTACGAGCGATCCGCTCCGTGGCGGGAACTGCCTGGGGCCGTTGTGTCTTGATACGGGTGAGGTGGCCTGTAACGAGCTTGTGCAGCCGCAGGCTCCGGCTCCGGGGGAGCTCGCGCAGCGGGGGTATGCGCTGCTGACTCCGCCCAAGCCGGTCGTGATGACCGCGCCGCCGCGTGGGAGGCCCGGTCTGGTCGGGTTGCCGCAGTGGGTGTGGTTGCCGCGGAGTCAGTGGCAGCCGGTGAAGAAGCGGATGACCGCGGGTGACGTCTGGGCTGAGATCACGGCGAGTCCGCAGCACATCACGGTCGTGCCGGGGGACGGGCGGCCGGGGGTCCGGTGTCCGGGGCCGGGGACGCCGTATGACAAGGGCAGGGCGGCGAACGCGCAGCGGACGGACTGCTCGGTCACCTATGAGAGGTCTTCGGCCGGGCGTCCCAATAGCGCCTATTCGGTCACCGTGACGGTGTTGTGGGACGCGACGTGGGTCGGTTCCGGTGGGACCGGCGGCGCCCTCCCCGCCATTCCGGTGTCGACCACCTTCCCGTTGCGGATCGCCGAAGGGCAGAGCGTCAACTAATGAAGCACGGAGGATGAGTGTGGCCCGCACAGGGGGAGTCACCTTTGAGCAGCCTTCGAACGCTCCAGGTAGCGACAGGCGTGGTGCCGCCCAGCCGCAGCGGATGCCGCGGCAACGCCGCAAGGGGATGCTCGCGCTCGCGGTGCTGCTCGTCGCGGTGGGCGCCCTGCTGGCGACGTACGTCGTCTCGTCGATGTCCGACCGCGGTTCGGTGATCATGCTCAGCCGGGACGTCCCGGTGGGCACGCCGATCGCGGCCGCGGACGTGGCGACCGCGATGGTGTCGGTCGACCGTGACGTCGCCACCATCCCCGGGAGCCAGCTCCAGGACGTCGTCGGGAAGATCGCCGCCACCGACCTGAAACGGGGAACGCTGCTCTCGGTGACGCAGCTCAGCGGCGTGCAGTCACCGGGCCAGGGCCAGCAGGTCGTCCCCGTGGCGTTGCAGCCCACCCAGATCCCGGCGCGCGGGCTCGCGCCGGGCGACAAGGTGCTCGTGGTCGTGACCCAGGGGAACCAGCAGCAGCCCCAGGCCGGCGCGGCCGAGCCGGCGCCGAACGCTCCCGCCGGGCCGGGCGACGTCCAGGGCACGGTCGACCGTGTCGGTCAGCCGGACGCGGACGGGCGGATCGTGGTCGACCTGCTGCTCGCCGCGCAGGCCGGGCCGAGCGTCGCGCGGCAGGCCGCGGCCGGGAAGATCGCGCTCGTCGTCATGCCGCGGAGGGGCTGATGGCCGTCGTCGCCCTGGTGTCGCCCGGCAACGCCCCCGGTGTCACCACCACCGCGTTCGCGCTGACGCTCGGATGGCCGCGCCCGGCGCTCATGGCCGAGTGCGATCCGAGCGGCGGGCACGTGCTGGCCGGATACTTCGGCGGGCGCGTCCCCTATGACCGGGGCCTGTGGCAGCTGGCCCTGGAGACGCGGGTCAGCACCGGAGCGGCGCTGGCGAACCTCCCGAAACAGACGGTCCCGCTGGACGAGAACCATCAGCGGCTACTGCTGCCCGGACTGCGGGACCCCTTCCACGGCGTGCAGGTCACCGACGAGATGTGGGAGGGAATCGCGGAGGTCCTGTCGCGGCTGCCGCACCTGCCCGACCCCGCCGACGTGATCATCGACATCGGCGAGGTGGACACCGACCTGCCCTTCCCGCTCGTGAGCATGGCCGACATCGTCCTGATGGTCATGCGGTCGTCGTTCACCCAGGCCGCCAAGGCCAAGCCGCGCCTGGCCGAACTCCGCAACGCCCTCGGCGACGCCGCGCAGATCGGGCTGTGCCTGGTCGGCGACGGGCCGTACGACATCGCGGAGCTGGCAAGGGACAGGAACCTCGGCCCGTTCGCCCTGACCGTCCGCCTGCCCGAGGACGCCAGGTCCGCGGCCGTGCTCTCGGACGGCGCCCCTCCCCGCCGGGGTTTCGGCACGGCGCCGCTGATGCGCGACGCGGCCATCGTCGGACGGGTCCTCATGCGCCATCTGACCGAGTTCCTGCCCGCGAACGTGGCCGTCCGGGAGGGGGTCGCATGAACGTCCCGCCTTCGGGGAACGGACGCGTCTGGCCCCCCACCCGCGGTGTCGTTCCCGGGCACCACCCCGGTGGCCCCGTCGAAGGCCCCGGCAAGGGCCCCGGAAAGGGACGGCCGTGGTTCACGCGGCTGCCCGGCGGTGACGGACGCGAGACGCCGTCGTCCGCCGACACGAGCACGTTCGACACGATCTTCCAGGCGACGGTCCGCGACATCGTGCAGACCGTCGTGGACCAGATCGACCCGGACGACGACACCGACCGGTCCTGGACGCTGATCGAGGCCGAGGTCCGCCGCCGGATCGAGGACGGCCTGATGCCCGGCGGCGCGCCGCCCACCGTCGAGATGCAGACCCGCCTGGTCTCGGCGGTGTTCGACGAGCTGTTCGGCCTCGGGCCGCTGCAACCCCTGCTGAACGACCCCGGCGTCGAGAACATCGACATCAACGGCTGCGACCAGGTATGGGTCGAGTACTCCAGCGGTGAACGCGTCCGGGGTCCGGCCGTGGCCGCCACCGACGCCGAGCTCGTCGAGAAGATCCAGCTGTGGTCGCGGCAGGGCAACACGGCCCGCGAGTTCTCGGTCGCGAGCCCGCTGCTCAACACCGCCCTCCAGGACCTGAACGGCGCGCGGCTGACCGCGTCGATGTCGGTGTCGCCGCGGCCCTACGTGTCCATCCGCTGCCATCGGCTCAAGAGCGTCGCCCTCGCCGACCTGGTGGAACGGGGGACCCTCGACGAGGGGCTGAGCGCGTTCCTGACGGCGGCGGTGCTGGCCCGCCGCAACATCATCATCACCGGTGGCACCAGCGCTGGGAAGACGACGCTGCTGCGCGCGCTCGTCGCCTGCATCCCGCCGGAGCAGCGGATCGCGACCCTGGAGACCGACTTCGAACTGTTCCTCCACGAGCTGCCCGACCGGCACAGCAACGTGATCGCCTTCGAGTCCCGGCAGCCCAACAGCGAGGGCGCCGGAGGCGTGTCGCTGCACGACCTCATCCCGCAGGCGCTGCGCCACAACCCGCGCCGCATCATCGTCGGCGAGGTCCGCAGCACCGAGATCCTGCCGATGCTGGAGGCGATGCAGAGCGGCCACGAAGGCAGCATGTGCACCATCCACGCCAACGGCGCCGAGGACGCGTTCAACCGGATGCTGCTCCTCGCGCTGCGCGGCGGGATCGCGATGCCCGTCAACGCCGTCCACCTCATGGTGGGCATGTCCGTCGACTTCATCGTGCACCTGCGCCGCGACGGCACGAACAACCAGCGGTACGTCAGCGAGGTCCTTGAGGTGCTGCCGCCGGGTGACACCGAGCGTCCGTCCGTCAACCATGTCTACGTGCCCGACCGCCGTGGCCGCGCGGCGCCGCGGACCACGCCGCAGTGCCTCGACCTGCTCGTCGCCGCGGGGTTCGACCCGTCCTGGCTGAACCGGCGCGGGCACTGGGCCGCGCCGGGCGGGGGCGCGTCATGACCGCGCAGGAGCTGATGGCCGCTCTCGCCGGAGCGCTCATCGTGGCGGGACTGGTGTCCGGGGCGGCCGCGTTCACGCCCGCGCCCGCCCGCCCGGACGGCGACGGACGCCCGCCGTCCCGCCTGGCCGGGCTCGCGGCCGCCGCCCTCGCCCCCCACCTTCGCCGCCGGATCGCGGTGGCCGTGGTCCTGGGGCTGCTGGTCCTGCTGTTCACCGGATGGCCGGTCGCCGCGCTCGGGGCGATGGCGGGCGCGCTCGCCGCGCCCCATCTGCTGTCGAAGCGCCCCGCCGAGCAGCGGATCGAGAAGCTTGAGGCGCTTGAATCGTGGACGCGGCAGGTCTCGGTCGTCCTGAAGGCGAGCCGGGGGCTGGAGGACGCGCTGACGCAGTCCGTCCGCAAGGTCCGCCCGCCCATCCAGACCGAGGTCCAGACCCTCGCCAGGCGGCTGGCGTCCCGGATGCCGAGCGAGCAGGCGCTGCGGCTGTTCGCCGAAGACCTCGCCGACCCGGTCGGGGACCGCATCGCGGCGGCCCTGATCCTCGCGGCGTCCCGGCGCGGCACGGGCGTCGGCGACGTGCTCACGGCCCTCGCGCGGATGGTCGCCGAGGACGTACGGGCAAGGCGGGACATCGAGGCGTCCCGCGCACAGCACCGGACGACGCTGCGCTGGGTGCTGATCTTCCTGGCCGTCTACACGGTGCTCGTCTCGATGCGGCAGTCCTACTCCGAGCCGTTCGGGACGGTCGCCGGACAAATGGCGATGGGCGTGGTCATCCTCCTCTACGCGGCGGGCCTCGGCTGGATCCACCGGCTGGCCAGCCCCGAGAAGCAGCCCCGTCTCCTCAGCCATGAGGCCGACGCCCAACGCGAGACCGTGGCCGTGGACGGCGGTGCCCCATGACGCCCCTCACCGTGATCGCCGGTGTGCTGGTCGGCCTCGGCGTGTTCCTGCTGATCTCGGAGTTGCGACCGGCACCGCCCAGGCTGGACGCGATCCTCGACAACCTGGAGGGACGCGGCGCACAGGATTCCGCCGGCGTGCCCGGCACGGACCCGGCCGGGTTGAAGGCGCGCCTCGCGGCCCGGCTGGCCGGTCCCGGAGGTCTGCCCGTCCCGAGCAAGGACCTCGCCCTCCTGGGCAAGACCCCCGAACAGCACGTGCTGACGAAAGTCGGCTGCGCCCTGCTGGGGCTGCTGCTGCCCGGCGTCCCGGCGTTCACCGCCGCGATCTCGGGCATGTCGGTGCCCGTCACGATCCCGGTCGGGGCGGGGCTGGCCATGGCGGTCGCGCTGTTCCTGGCCCCGGACGTGGCGGTCCGGGTGGACGCGTCCAAACGCCGTTCGGAGTTCCGCCGCGTCCTGATCACCTACCTCGATCTGGTCGCGCTGGAGCGGGCGGCGGGCGCGGCCCCCAACGAGGCGCTGGAGACCGCCGCGCGGGTGTCCGGCGGCTGGGTCTTCCGCCGGATAGCGGCCGTGCTGGAGCGGGCGCGCCGCGCGCAGGAGCCCCCGTGGGAGGGCCTCGCCCGCCTCGGCGCCGACGTGGGGGTCGAGGAGATGGCCGACATCGCCGACATCGCGCGGATCGCCGGAGACGAGGGCGCCAAGATCCTTGAGACGTTGACGGCCAAGGCCGAGGCGATGCGCGGTGAGCAGCTCGCCGACGCCGTGTCCGGCGCCAACGCCAACACCACCACGATGGTGATCCCGATCTCGCTGCTGGGGTTCGGGTTCATGCTGCTGCTGGCCTTCCCCGTGCTGTACCGGATGGCCGGGACATGACGGCCGGCAGCGCGGCCCATCGACCATCGCGCACATCTGACAGGGAGAACGGACGGATGCGATTCGAATGGCCCGTCGAGATCCAGTATTTCGTGAGCCTGCTCTCCGACCGGTGGCAGCGCCTCAAAGAGGCCGAGTCGGACAAGGGGGTCGAGACCTTGGAGGTCATCATCTGGGCGGCCGTGCTCACGGTGGCGGCCGTCGCCGCCGGCGCGCTGGTCGTCTCGAAGATCAACGACCGCGCCGCCAAGATCAAGTAACGCGGCGGGGGCGGTGCCGCACAGGCCCCGCCCCCGGACGGGACCGGGGCTCGACCACCCTGCCCTATGTCGTCCTGTTCCCCTTCTTCCTCCTGCTGATCGGCACCTGCTTCCAGGCGGCGCTCTGGTACTCGGCCCGCAACGCCGCGCTGGCGTCGTCCCAGGAAGGGCTGCGCGCCGCCCGGGCCCAGCACGGCACCCCCGGCGCGGGCAGGGCGGCCGCGCTCGCCTTCGCCGAGCAGGTCGCGGGCGGTCAGCTGCTGAACCCGACGGCCGAGGTCACCACCGGCGCCGACCAGACGATCGCCGTCACCGTCTCCGGGGAGGTCTGGTCGTTCGTCCCCGGCCTGAAGGTACGGGTCACGCAGGTGGCGCGCGGGCCCAAGGAACGCTGGGTGCCCGCCGGGGAAGGACGCCAATGATCCGCGGGCGCACCGACGGGCGCACCGACGGGGGCAGCGCGACGCTGGAGGCCGTGATCTGGGCGCCCGTGCTCCTGATGTTCGTCGGGCTCATCATCGCCGCCGGCCGGGTCGTCATCGCCGGCGGATCGGTGGAGGCGGCCGCCCGCGACGCCGCACGGCAGGCGTCGCTGGCCAGAACACCGTCGGTCGCACGGACACGGGCCCTCGACAGCGCGGACGCGGCGCTCCGCCGGGAGGGACTCCAGTGCCAGCCGGTCGTCGAGGTGGACACGTCCCAGTTCGGCCGGCCCCCGGGGACGGCGGGCTCGGTGGCCGTCACGGTCACGTGCACGGTCCGGCTCTCCGACCTCGTCGTCGCCGGACTGCCCGGCAGCCGGACCATGCGGGCGTCGTCCATGTCCCCGATCGACCCGTACCGGGGCAGGTGAGCGGCGTGCGCGGCACAAGTCGAGACGGCCGGTGGCGGGGTGACAGAGGGTCCTACTCGCTGTTCGCCATCGTCCTGGCGTTCATGTTCCTGCTCCTGGCCGGGATGGTCTACGACCTCGGCGCCAAGCTCCGCGCCGGGCAGCGGGCCGGGAACCTCGCCGAGGAGGCCGCGCGAGCCGGCGCGGGCCAGATCGACCGCGACGGCGCCTACACGGGCGGACGCCTCGTCGTCGACCGGGCCGCCGCCGTCCGCGCGTCCCGCGCCTACCTCACCGCCGCCGGCGTGAGCGGCTCGGTCACGCCCGTGGGGGCCGGCAAGATCCGGGTGACCGTCACCGTGTCCCAGCCGACCGCCCTGCTGTCCATGATCGGCATCGGTTCCGCGCGGGTGACCAGAACGGCGACCGCGGACCTGCTGACCGGAATCGAAGGGCCCGGACAATGACCGTGCGTTCCGCTCGTCCCGTCCAGCTGCTGCGCGGCCTCGTCGCCCTGGTGACGCTGACGCTGGTCGTGGCGGGCACGCCCTGGCTGCTGCTCACCGTCGCCCCGCTCCCGCTGCCGGACGGCATGCCCGCCCTGGACGAGATCACCACGACCCTGACCAGCCGCGACGACGGCACCCTGTTCCTGCGCGCGGTCGCGGTGATCGCCTGGGGAGCCTGGACGGTCTTCACCCTCGGCGTGCTGGTCGAGTCCGCCGCGCAGGTCGCCGGCCGGCAGGCCCCCCGCCTCCCCGGCATGGGCTCGATGCAGCGCACGGCCGCCAAGCTCGTCGCGGCCGTCCTCGTGGCACTGGGCGTCGGCACCCCCGCCGCCATGGCCGCCGCCCCACCCGTCACGGCCACCCCGCCCGCCGCCCCACCGACCCACGCCCCGCCGTCCGCGCCGCAACCCACCGAGAAGCCGCGATCAGCACCGGCGGCGGAGGGCCACACCCGGATCGTCGACCGCGGCGACACGCTCTGGGACATCGCGGAGAACGAATACGGCGAGGGCGAGCGCTACGGCGTCATCTTCAAGGCCAGCAAGGACGTCGACCAGCCGGACGGAATTCCTCGCCTCACCGACCCCGACGTGATCTATCCCGGTGCCCGCCTCTTCATCCCCAAGACCGGCCGGCCGGCCGACCCCGCGCCACCCCCGGCCAAACCAGACAAGCCACCCCAGACGGAACGCCCGTCCAAGAAACCGGCCCCGCCGGAATCTCCGACACCGTCTCCCAGCGCCTCCGCCACGGAAACCCCCGCCCCCGAACGCGGCGCCGCCAACCCCCCGTCCAAGCCGCCCCCGTCGTCACCGCCCCCGTCGTCACCGGCCCCGGCCCCATCGCCCTCCGCGTCGGGGTCAGCGGGAGCCGGAGGAGCGGAACGGGAACTGACGACTCCGCCTCCATCGGCCGAGCCGTCCGGCGCGGGGAAGGCGCAGACCGGCTCCTCCTCGCGCGCCCCTGATGGGGGAACCACGGGAGAGGACGAGCCGGAAGACTCCTCGATCTCCGCGCGCACGGTCCTGGGATACAGCGCGCTGGCGGCGGCCGGACTGCTCGCGCTGCTCGCGCTCAAACGGCTCGTCCAGCAACGGCGCCGCCGTCCCGGGCAGCGCATCCGCGTCCCGGAGACCATGAGCGACTCCGAGATGGACATGCGAGCCCAGCAGGAGCCCGCCTCCGTCGAACTGCTCGACACCGCCCTGCGCTCCCTCTCGGTCCACCTCGGCAGGACGGGCGGCACACTGCCCCCGTTGCGCGGCGCCCGCGTGACCGGCGAGACGGTGATCCTCCTGCCCGCCGAGCCGTCGCCGCCCGCACCGCCCTTCACCGCAGGCTCCACCGACCTCGTATGGACGCTCGACCGCAACAGCGAAGCGCTCCTGGAACCCGACGACCTCCAGGACGTCCCGTCCCCCTACCCCGCCCTGGTGACGATCGGCTTCGACACGTCGTTCAACCATGTCCTCATCGACCTGGAGAACATCGGCGCGGTGACTCTCAGCGGCACCAGAGGCCACATCAAGGAGGTCCTCGCTGCGTTCGCGCTGGAAATGGCCATCAGCCCATGGGCCGACCACATCATCGTCACCTGCGTCGCCTTCGGCAAGAAGCTGCCGCGGGTCGTCGGCACCGGCAGGCTCCGCTACGCGGAGACCGTCGACGAGGCGCTGCGCGACTTCGAGGGACGCGCCCGCGAGGTCAGCGACGTCCTGGCGGACGCCAAACTCGGCACGGTCAGGGAGGCCCGCACGCAACAAATCGCGGACGACTCCTGGACACCGCAGGTCATCCTGTCGTCCATCCCGTTCGACGCCGATGAGATCGCCCGGCTGGGCGCCCTCGTCGGCCCGAACGGCGCGACCAACCTCGCCGCCGTGATCGCCGCCGACGGCGGCCACGAGGCGAGGCTCCCCGGACGCTGGCAGCTGGACACCGCACCGGACGCCACCGTCGACATCGAGCCGTTCGGGCCGGTCACCATCCAGCGCATCGCCCCCGACCAATACGACCAGCTCGTCGCCGACCTGCGCACCGCCAACGAGGAAACCGGCGTACCGCACCCGGACTGGCAGAACGTCCCGCCCGAACCCCCGGACGTCCCCGACACCCGGGTCGCCGGAGCCCCATCCGGCCCAGAACGCCCCGACGAGGAACTCCTCGCCGAAGCCGCGCGGCTCACCACCGGTTCCCAGCCCACCGACGTCGCCGTGCTCCAGCGCGGCCTGAGAATCTCCTACGAGCAGGCCGCAAGGCTCGCGACCAAACTGGCCGCGAGCACCAACGGCGACGCCGCTCCCGTCCCCGACGAGACGGCAGACCAGGACCCGAACGCACCGGAGATCAGAGTCCTCGGCCGCGTGGAGATCGGCGGACGCGACGTCGACGACATCGAACCCGGCAAACGCAACCTGCTCCCCGAACTCGCCGCCTACCTGTACCTCAACCCGGGCCGCACCGCCGAGGAGGTCAGCCGCGCGCTCGGCGGTTCCCGCGGCCCCTGGTCCCCGTCGACCCGCGCCAGCAACATGTCCCGCCTTCGCGCCTGGTTCGGCCGTGACGCCCAAGGCGATGTCTACGTCCCCACCCAGGGCCAAGGCCGCCTCTACACCCTCACCGGCGTCCGCTGCGACTGGGACGTCTTCCAAACCCTCGCCCGGCGCGGCCTTTCCCACCTGAAGAAGGCGGACCACGACCACGCGATCGCCGACCTGCGCGCCGCCCTCGCCCTCGTCCGCGGCCAGCCGTTCGCCGGCGCGGGCCCGACCTCCTACGTCTGGGCCGAGCACCTCAAACAAGAAATGATCTCCGCCATCGTCGACGTCGTCCACACACTCGGCGTCACCCTGACCGACACCGGCGACGCGCCCGGCGCCCGCACCGTCATCAGCCGCGGCCTGGACATCGAACCCGGCTCCGAACTCCTCTTCCGCGACCTCATCCGCGCCGAACACCGCGCCGGCAACAGCGCCGGCATCGACCACGCCACCGAACGCCTCCTCCGCAACCTCCACGACCTCGGCCTAGAAATGGACCCCGAAACCGCCGACCTCCTAACCCACCTCCGCACTTCCCGTCCCCGTAGCCCGAGTGGGCGCTCGGGTCTCCATGGCTGAAGTCATTTGAAATCCGAGGAGGAGCGAACATGCCAAAGCTTCCATCGCCAGCAGTGATGATCGCTCGTATGCGAATTTCCAATGCGTGCGGCGCGCTTTCGGGCATCGGTCTGAAATCAAGGAGGGGCAGTGCGGCTGGGGATTCTCGGTGACGTCCATTGCGACGATGTGGTGCTGGCGCAAGCCATTGAAAGAGTGCGTACCGCTCGCGTTGACGAGATCGTGTGCGTCGGTGACATCGCGGACGGTCGGGGGTCGTTCGACAATTGCTGTGAGCTGCTGAGGAGTCATGGTGTCCAAACCGTGCGCGGCAACCACGACCGCTGGTTGCTGGAAGGGAAGTATCGCGGCCCCGGGCCCGCCACCAAGCCCGCCGACGTGGCCCCGGCCTCGATGGCGTTCCTGGCGGGCCTGCCCCCGACTCGTACCCTGGACACTCCGGCCGGTCCACTCCTGGTCTGTCACGGTCTCGGCGACAATGACCTGTTCAAACTGCCCACGGGGGAGCCGACGCCCGAGGTCGCGGCGGAAATGGACGCGTTCGTGGCGTCCACGGATGCCAAGTGGGTGGTCAACGGGCACACACATCGGCCACTCGTCCGCGCCTGGCGCGAGGTCGTCTTCATTAACGCGGGCACGCTGCGCCGGGGGCATGACCCCGTGGTGCTCCTTCTCGACCTCCGCACCCAGCACATCACATGCCTGGCGTTGGACGGCGGCGGCGCCGATGTACGCGAGTCCAGTTGGACGATGGCCGAGGCGCAGGCGGCGGAACGACTCTATCCCTGAGCGGCTCGACCGGCGTTCGCGACAATCGCTATGGATCGGATTGTGATGACGCAGACACTTCCGAAGACGGCTCCCTCCTGGCTGTCGCCGATCACCGCTGACCGGCGTCTGGAGCAACTCCGTCGATTCCACCTCGAAAAGGTGGGCAGTGCCTTCAAGTTCGTACGTGACACCCTGCTGACCGAATCTCCGGAACTGGCCAGGAAAAGCGATTTCAGCAACGCCTGCGAAGTGCTCGACGGCCGATCGTTCGCGCAGGTCGAGCCGATCATCGGTCATCCGGCGTTCGAGCGCTGGCTGCACTGGTCGCTGACCCTGATCCGTCGGGACGCGCACCGCAATCTGGCCCATGCCGGCACGGTTTCCCACTTCGGAGCGCTCAGTACGTTCGCCGCGTCGGCGGTCATCGCGAGCGCCGGCCGGGCCACCCTGATCCTGCCCATCGACAGCCGTGGGAACATTCACCTGCGCGGGCTCGGTCAGCTGCTCGGGTTTCCCCTTGAGGCGGCCGGTCATCGGGTCGAGTGCGGCATCACCGAGTGCGGCATCACCGAGTGGGGCGGTGCCACGGCGCTGACGCCGACCAGCGAGGACCCGGCCGTGGGACGACGCATCATGCTGCCCAGGCACGGTCCCGGCTGGGAGATCAATCGCGTGGACTCCCTGCTGACCGGGCAGGACGCGCTCCACGAAGCCGGCGCCGAGCCGGTACCGGGCGAGCCGAACGGCCTGGCGGCGGCCTGGCGGCTCATCGAGTCGGAGTTTCCGAAGCTGGCCATCGAGATCTCCCATTTTCTCCGGGTCGTCTCACCCACGGTGGCCGCCTCCGGCACCGTTCCCTGCCTGGGACTGTGGGAGTACCCGGAATCCGCGGACGCCGTGGGCGCCGCGCGGGCCCTCATCGCCTCCTCGCAGGAGGCCAAGGTGGACATCCTGTTGAACGCCCTTGTCAGTTCCGAGGAACGTCGGGCGAGGCATGGAGGCTCCTGGAACCGGATCGCCGCGGCGGCACGGCGGGCCGCACGATCTGATGCCGTCCGCGCGTTCTCCGAGGGAATCCCCGACACCGAACAGGACGTTCTCGAGGCGGCCGGCAGAACGTGCGCCGAGGCGGTCGCCGCGCTCGCCGATGAGCGTCCGCTGCCGGACTTCGTGGAATCCCTCATCGACTTCTGGGCGGGCCGAGGCGCTCCGGACCGTCCGGCGCCGGCGGTACGTGCCGAGCCGGCGAAGGAACCTGCGGAACGGGCGATACCGGCCAAGGACGCCGAGCTCATCGAGCGCTTCTCCGCTCTCTGGGAGAAGGCCGGAGGGGAACGCCGTGGGCCGACGCGCCAGAAGACGCTGAAGCCGGCCCCAGAGGTACGCGACATCGCAGCCGCGGCCGGGATACCCGACGGTGTCCCGATCAATTCTCCCTATGCCGGCGATGATCGCGCCGATCCTTCATTGGACCGACTCGGAATCGCGCACGTCCGGGACGCGGACCGGCTCGCTGAACTGCGCCGGCTCCTCACCGAGAAACCGGTGTCGGATGATCCGCTGGAACGCATGCTCCGCGGCCATGTCTGCTACATCGACGGAAACATGGCCGAAGCGGCGGAGCACTATGCCGTGGCGGTCCAGGCGATACCCGACAACCTGGATTTCTGGCACGACCTGTCCTTTGCGTTGCAGCACTTGGACCATCCTGAGGCACAGCTCTTCCGGTTCCATCCCGACCTGCTGGCGAAGGCGGCCGGTGGTCTGCGCATGTCCTCCGCCGTGGCCGGGCGGCTGCTCGCGGAACGGTCGGGACGCGGCTCGGACGAGCCGCCCGCGCTGGCACCCCCGCTGCGCATGATGCGCTGTCTCGAGCAGGTGATCGAGGAGGGGGAGGCAGCATGTGGAAACCGCTGAACGAGTTCGATCTCCCGGATCACCTGCGACGTTACGCGGAACTGGTCGAAGGCACCGGCCAGTTGATTCCGTTCCTGGCGACCCTGGCCGAGTTGAAGCCGGCAATGGACGACTGGGTGCCCGCCGAGAACTGGCCCTCGTTCGCCGCGCTGCTGGACGAGCTCGACCTTGTGTGGAGCATCGATGCCGCATTCGAGTTCATCACTGAGCCGGACGTTCCCGAATCGATCGTCGGAGGGCGTCGGCTCAACACCACCCGAGCCTTCGGATACCCGGCCGGCCGGGCCGCACCGGGACAGCGGCTCCACGTCTTCATCTCCCGTGACCGGGAGAGGCTGCGCAGGGCGGCGGCCAACGGCTGGTATCCACTGGTCATCGGCGACCGGGTAGTGGAGAAGCCATGGATCGACCACTACCGGTTCGGCGCGGCACTGGGTTTTCCGGACTGCTGCCGACGTTTCTTCGCCGCGCACAACGACTGGTGGCGCGACAATTCCCTCTACCAGGCCTGGCGCCGCACAAAGCAGCCGAACTTCCTGGCTAACACGCTGCTGAAGTACACCGGCTTCAGCTACGCCGCCTATCTTCCCTGCGCCTTCGACTGTGCGGCGACCGTCGCCTATGCCGACCGGGTCCGCGATCTGGTGTACCAGTCCAGCCCGCGGCTCGGCAGTTATACCGACGAGCTGCTGCGCCGACCATATCTGGTGCTTTCCGAGTGGGAGATCGCCGGTTTCGACAAGGCCGCGCCGACCGCGGACGGCCTGACCTACGAGGAGGTCATGTTCGTGCCGACCGACCGGCCGGATTATCGGCTTTACCGGTTGCTGCGCGCCGGTAACCGTCTCGCTGTCCGGGACGACGTGCTGGTGGTCTTCCGCGACGACCAGGCGGTCGGCGGTTATCAGGTCGACGGCCTGCGTTTCGGACCGCAGCTACCGGTCCTCGTCCAATTCGATCAACGGTCCGGCCAGCCGTCCTGAACGGCCTGTTCGAACTCTTGCCGATCAGCCCCGGAGAGCCAGCCGTCCAAAGCGGAGTCGATATGCCCCTCACGGCAGGACATGAACACCGCTGTCATGCGCTTGCGGCTACCGTAAAGGGTGTTCAGCCACTGGAGATTGGCGTTGGGTGCGCTCCCAGGACGGAATGTCGCCCGGTGGATCTGCCAGAGCGCGGTGAGCTCCTCGACCACGTCGTTGTGCTTCCACCAGCACGGCATCAGCTCCAACTGCATCTTGTAACGCAGGACCAGGTCCTCCACGAAGCGCGCCAAGTCCATCCAGACCTGCCGGCGTTCGTCGCCCGCCAGCCGCATCCAGTTGATCGGTTCCTCCTTCTTCTCTTTCTTCTCCTTTTTGTCGGTCGGACCGGTTTCCTTTTCCGGCGTCGCGGCAGGCTTTTCGAGCACCTTTTCGACGATCTCGGTCAGCCGGTCGATCGCCTCCTGCTGAGTTTGCACCTTCGCCGCCAGGCGCTCCAGTTCAGCCGAATCCGAGGTCATCTCGCACTTCCGTTTCACGTGCCGGGTGGGGTGTCCAATGGATGCTGCCCGACAACGCCGTGGCCGGACAACCCGGCCGCGGTGCGTCACGTTTCCGCCCCACCGCTGCTTCTCCGCTCGACCGGCTCAGAGCGATCCCGCGGGGTTGAGGAGGCGACAGTGGACGCACAACTCAAGGAAAGCGCCACCGTGTCCGATGGCGACGCCGATCCCGGCGACGACGCTCTCGCCATCGCGGGTTTCATCGGCGGCGGCGTCGCCTGCCTGGCCTATCTGATGGGGCTGCTGCTGTGGACCGCGCGGCAGGCGTCGGCCGTGCTGACCGGTCATGGCTGGCCCGACTCCACGCCCGGCGGAATGTCCGACGTGCTCCTCGCACTGGCCCGAAGCCCGGGCGACCCGGCGCATGCCTGGCCGGACCCGGCAAGCCAGGTGGGACCCAACTGGCTGATCTACGCCATTTTCGCTCTGTTCATGACGCCGGTGTTCTTGGTGGCCTACGTGCTGGTGCGGGCCGCGCTGAACTGGCGTCGGCGGCGCGAGTTCCGGCGGCTCCGGCTGGGGTTCGCGTCGGGCCTGGAGATCCGCCGGATGCTCAGCGGCAGAGCGGTGGCCCGCAAGGCGAAGTCGGTCCGGCCGTCCTATCGGGGCCGGCGGCGGATCGACCCCACGGACGTCGGATTCTATTTGGGCCGGGATATTCGTTCCCAGCAGAAGTTGCACGGTTCGGTGGAGGATGTGTTCATCATCTTGGCGCCGCCCCGGCAGGGGAAGGACGTGCATTTCTGTGCCCCCTACACGATCGATGCCCCGGGGGCGTGCATCGTGACCTCCACGAGGGCGGACGCGTTCACCAACACCTACGCGATGCGGGCGAAGGTGGGTGACGTGCATGTGTTCGACCCGAATGGGTTGACGAACTGGCCGGAACGGTTGCGCTGGTCGCCGGTGCGGGGATGTGAGGATCCGATCATCGCGGCGAACCGGGCGGCGGCGTTCGTGACGGGGAGCGGGCTGGAGGTGACCGGGGACAACGCGTACTGGGTGGCGGTGTCGATCTCGATCCTGCGGTGTTATCTGCACGCGGCGGCGCTGGGCGGGATGACGATGCGAGATGTCAAGCGGTGGTCGACGCAGTCGGCGAGTCTGGAGCCGGTGAATCTGCTGCGGCGGGCCGAGCAGGAAGGGCTCGCGGCGCCGGGGTGGGCGGGCGAACTGGAGGCGTGCGTGGCCGAGGAGCCGCGGCGGCGCGCGTACATGTGGGCGAATCTGGTGCAGGCGTTGACGTGTTTTTCGGATCCCAATGTGATGGATGCCTGTTCGCCTGCGCCGGATGAGGAATTCGATATGAAGGAGTTCCTTTCCCGGCGTAACACTTTGTACGTTCTGGGCAAGGAGCAGAAGAACGCCAGTATCGCGCCGGTGGTGACGTCGATGATGGAGGACATGTTCGACAGCGCGCGAAAGATCGCCAGCCGGATGCCGGGCAGCCGGATGGACCCGCCCCTCACCGTCGAACTCAACGAGGCGGCGCACATCGCCCCGCTGCCCAATCTGCCGGCCTATATGGGCGACTCCGGCGGATTCTCGATCGCGCTGCACGTCTACCTGCAGTCGCTGGCCCAGGCCCGTGCCCGCTGGGGTGAGGACGAGGCCAAGATCATGTGGGACAACGCGGCCGTCCGGGTCATCATGGGCGGCGCCGGCAGCATCGGCGACCTGAACGAGATCTCCCAGCTCATGGGCGACTACCTGGAAAGGCGGAAGATCATCAATCGTCGGCCCGGCGGGCAGAGCGAATCGGAGCACCGGGAGTACCGTCCCGTGCTCAACCCCGAGGAAGTTCGCACGCTGCCGTTCGGACGCGCCGTGGTGGTCGCCCGGGCCGCCCGTCCGGTCGAGGTCAAGCTGACCCCGTGGTGGAAGCGCAAGGACGGCGACGAAATCGCCAAGGGCAAGGCGAAGACGGAGAAGCTGCTGCTGGCGTACGCCGCGGAGCAGGACGGGAAACTGCGCCGGGCCGCTGCCAGGAGCGCCCGATGAAGGTCACCGTCACCGATCTTCGGGTGCACGATGTGCGGTTTCCGACCTCCGTCCGGCTGGACGGCTCGGACGCCATGAACCCCGATCCCGACTACTCGGCCGCGTATGTGGAAATGCACAGCGACGACGGCATGACGGGTTACGGGCACTGCTTCACCATCGGCCGTGGCAACGACCTCTGCGTGGCCGCGATCCAGGCCCACGCACCGCTGGTGGTCGGACGCGAGATCGACCTGGACGACCTGGGGGAGTTCGGCCGGCGGCTCACCCGCGACTCCCAGCTCCGCTGGCTGGGCCCGGAGAAGGGCGTGTGCCACATGGCCGTGGCCTCCCTGGTCAACGCCGCTTTCGATCTGGCCGGTCGGGCGACGGGCCAGCCGGTATGGAAACTGTTGGCGCAACTGTCCCCGGACCAGGTGGTCGACCTGGTCGACTGGCGTTATCTGACCGACGTCCTGACCCCGCACGCGGCCGCCGATCTGCTCAAGCAGTCCGCGAGCGGCAAGGAGACGCGGGAGGCGCGGCTCCGTGCGCAGGGGTATCCGGCCTACACCACCACGCCCGGTTGGCTGGGGTACGACGATCAGACGCTGGTCCGGCTCTGTCGCGACGCCGTCGCGGACGGTTTCACGTTCATCAAGCTGAAGGTGGGGGGCGATCCCGCCGCCGACCTTCACCGGTTACGGCTGGCACGTGAGGCCGTCGGCACGGAGGTGCGCATCGCCGTCGACGCCAACCAGTGCTGGGACGTCGACCAGGCCATCGAGCGGGTGCGACGGCTGAGCCCCTTCGACCCCTGGTGGATCGAGGAGCCCACCTCACCCGACGACATCCTTGGCCATGCGGCGATCCGGGAGGCGGTGCGACCGGTCCGGGTCGCCACTGGCGAGCACGTCCACAACCGAGTGATGTTCAAGCAACTGTTGCGGGCGGAGGCGATCGATGTGCTTCAGCTCGACGCCTGCCGGGTGGGCGGAGTCACCGAGAACATCGCGATCCTGCTGCTCGCCGCTCACCATGACGTACCGATATGCCCGCACGCCGGCGGAGTCGGACTGTGCGAAGCCGTGCAGCACCTGGCGATGTTCGACTATCTCGCGGTCAGCGGCACGATGACCGGACGGGCCATCGAATACGTCGACCATCTGCACGAGCATTTCGTCGATCCGGTACGGCTGCGCGACGGCCGTTATCTGGCCCCTGTCGCCCCAGGAATGTCGACACGAATGCGGCCTGAATCGGTGGCCTCACACCGCTTTCCCGACGGGCGGGCATGGCGGCGGCAAGAAAGGAATCCAACAGACGTTCGCTAAACGTTCTCCAGGCCGCGCGGCAGCCCGCGGCCCCGGCAAAGAAAGGCGGAAACACATGCAGAGCAGTTCGCCAGGGATCGAGTACGCACGGCAGTTCTCGGAGGCCGTGACAACCGCGCGCTCATCCGCCGTGGAGAAGATCGTCCAGCTGATGTCGACGGGATTTCCCGGAAGGGACGTCCCGCTGCCCGCCACCATCGGCGTCCGCGAGTACGCGGTGGCTCATCATGCGAAGGCCGTGCTGCGGGAGGGTGCCGAAAACCGTGACGCGAGTGTCATGGGACGGGCCATCGACATGTGGCGGACGGTGACCGCCGACACGGCGCCGCGGGCCGATGCCGACATCATCACGGCAAGCAGCGAGAACGCCATCCCGCTGAAGCACGTGCCGGCCGACATGCCGGTCTGGGCCATTGGCGAAGGCCACCTGAAGGGCGCAGACGATGGGCTGACCGCATGGGTGCGGCCGGCGGTCACCGCGGCCCGCAACGCCGGCTACTCCTGGCTGGTCGACAATGCGCTGGCCATCGTCGTGAGCCTGCACCCAAGACAGCTCAACGAGGCCACGAGCAGTTGGACGGTCGGCCCGCTGCCCTGCACCGTCTACACGGACTACTACGCCTTCGGCGAGCTGATGGGCAAGGATCTGGTGCACGAGGCCGCCCATTCGTGGCTCAACGACTGCCTTGCCGTGACCGGGGACACGCTCGACGGGCCCGCGGAATTCTGGTCGCCATGGCGGCAGCGTTACCGGACGCCTTTCGGCATCGTCCATTCCGCCTTCGCCTTCGCCTGTGTGGTCAACTACCTGTCCTGGCTCCGAGAACACAGCGACGACGCGCGGGTGGCGGCATATTGCGCGCAGCGGATCGCGGACGAGCAGGACAGGCTCACGCAGACGCTCCCCGGCATCACCCGCTCGCTGGAGGTGGTGCGTGACGAACGGGTCCGGCAGATGGTGCAGGCGGAACTGGAGACCGCCCTGGCCGGCGTCGGGGCCTGACACAGGACAGAGAGATGACGATGCGACTGCTCACTCCACAACCGGGCGATGCCATCGCGGTCATCGCCAAGTTGCCCGGGGAAGTCTGCAACATCAACTGCCACTACTGCTTCGAGCGGCGCAAGCCCTACCCGGGCGCGCGGTACCTGTCGCCGTCGACGCTCCGTCGCTTTCTCCGCCTAGCCGCCGGACGGCCGCTGGCGGTGACCTTGCACGGAGGTGAGCCGCTGATCGTGGGCCGGGAGGCCATGCTGGCACTGCTGCGCGAGTTCCAACGCTACGACGCCCCCCTCAAGTTGGGCCTGCAGACCAACGGCCTGATGCTCGACGAGGAATGGCTGGATCTGTTCGCCAGGGAATGGCCCGACCTGACCATCGGCATCAGCCTCGACGGGGACGAGGTCGCCAACGGTCACCGGGTCGATCATCGTGACCGGCCCACATTCGGCCGGGTGCTCGACACGCTCGCGCTCCTGTCCGACCGCGACATCAAGGCCGGAGCGGTCATGGTGGTGACCCGCCGGGCGCTCGGCCGGGCTCCCGAAGCGCTGCGCACCTTTGCGCGGTTCCGCTGCGTCCGCCTGCTGAAGCTGGCGTCCTGTCTGGACTACTCGGTGAGTTCGCGACGCTATCCTTCGCCGAGCGGACGGACGATCCTGGAACTGAACCCCGCCGGCCAGGGCATGCCCGGGTGGGCGACGACCCCCGCCGAGTACGTCGAATTCGTGGAACAGGCCATCGCATTCTGGCGGGACGAGGGATATTACCGGAACTTCCTGCTGGAGCCGGTGACGAGCATCATCCGGACACTGTCCGGGAAACCGACCGATTTCACCGAGTTCAGCGACCGGAAAGAGCCGTTCATCGTCACGCTCTACCCGGACGGAAGAATCGGCTCATCCGACCACTTCGGAATGCCGCAGTCCCTCCTTGGTCAGGTCGACGAAATCGGTTCGCTCGACGAAATCCTCGATCTCTGCGTTAATCCACGGCTGCGCGACCGGCTGACCGGCCTTATGCAGGTGTGCGCGGGATGCAGTCATCGCGAGACCTGCCGGGGCGGCTCTCTCGCGGACCGGCTGCGCTACGATACCGGTGAACTCGCTGAGGAATACTGCGCCTCCCGCCGGCGGCTTGTGGACTTTGTCCGTTCCACGGTGGTCGCTTCTTAATCACCCATGGTCGCTCATAAGTCGTGGCCGGCACCGGCGGTGGTGTGGCAAGCGCTGGAGGCACCGTTGGCAACCGAGTCCGCCCATCCGGTTCGGGCGACGCACTCCATTCCCGATACCGGCGATCTGGCCCGGGCCGTCCTCGCGGACTATCCGTTCGGGAAGGTAACGGATGTCCTGCTCCATCGGCGTGGGCTGTCGGACGTCTACACGGCCGTCTGTGACGACCGACTTCATGTGCTGCGCGTCTACCGGCACGGCTGGCGCACCGACTCCGACATCCGGTGGGAGGCCGATCTGCTGCACCACCTGGCGTCGGCGGGGGTGCCGGTGAGCGTGACGGTGCGCACCCGCGATGACGAGCCGTTCATCCGGCTGGCGGCGCCCGAGGGCGGACGGCAGCTGATGGTGCTGACCTTCGCCGAGGGCAGGTTGCTGCGGGAAGGTTCCTCCAAGGGCAGCGCGATCTCCGTCGCCGAGTACGCGGAGGCGTACGGTGCGCTGGCGGCCCGCATCCACACCGCCGCGGACGCCTTTCGCTCCTCGCATCATCGTTTCGAACTCGACCTGGACCACCTGCTGTATCGCCCGCTGCGGGCGGCCGAGCCGCTGCTCGCCCACCGCCCCGCCGATCTCGACCGGCTCCGCGCCATGCTCGAACTGATCGAGTCCCGGCTGAAGGAAGTGGTGGCCGAGCTCGACTGGGGTCCCTGCCACGGCGACCTGACCGGCAGCAACGCCGTCGTGGACCAGGACGCGCTGACCATGTTCGACTTCGATTCCGGCGGTCCGGGCTGGCGTGCCTACGACCTGGGCGTTTTCGCGTGGTCAACGAGCCTGCAGCGGCGCTCGCCCGACGACGTGGACCGCTTCCTGAGGGGTTACACGGACGTCCGGCCGCTGCCCGAGACGGCACGGGCCGCGGTCCCACTTTTCGCGGCGGCCCGCGAGATCTGGTTCATCGGCCTGCAAACCGAGAACGCCCCCGACTGGGGGTACGGTCTGGCCGGTGATGACTTCCTGACCCTGCGGCTGAATTTCCTGCAGAACCTGGTCGAGCCGCTCGGTTGAGACCGTGCGGGTGATGCGTTTCGTTCACGCGGCACTATGGCGCGGCGACCTGGCCGATGATGCGCAGGACGTGCGCCGCGTAGCTCCACTCGTTGTCATACCAGACGGTGAGCCGCAGGCTGAATCCGTCGTCCATGACCGCGGTCATGGCGCCGCCCACCACGGCCGCCTGCCCGACCCCGATGATGTCCGTGGACACCACCGGATCCTCCGTGTACCCGACAATGGCGTTGGGCCGATCGGCGAACAACGATTCCAGTTCGCGCACATCGGCCTGGCGGTGCAAACGCAACCAGACGGCGGCCGCCGACACCGCCTGGGTGGGAACCCGAAACGACATCGCATGCAATCGGCCGGCCATATCCGGCAGCACCGCCTCGACCGCGGGAACAGCGCTCGTCTCCTTCGCGATGAGATTGGTGCCGCTCGCCCGGCCGAGCGCGTACGCCGCCGCGTACTCCTTGGGCAGCGGGGGCAGCGGCTGGTCGAGCATGTTCTGGTAGGACAACGCGGGATGCAGTGTCGTGATCGACCCGCCCGCGATGCCGTACCGCCGATCGATCGGCCCGAGCACCGCGGCGAGCGCCATCCCGTCGCAGGTGCCGGCACTGACGATCCGATGCCGGGCCGGGTCGTAATCATCCTCGTTGACGCCTGGGATCAGGGTGATGTCGGCCGCATCGGAGATGCGGGTCACCACCACGGTCGACACGCCTTCGGCCAGGACCCGTTCGTAATCCGCCCTGCCGATATCGGCGGTGGACGCGTCAACGACCACCCGCGCGCCCGCCTGCCCCCAGCCCACCTCGTCGAATCTCGGCAAATGTGTCACCCGCACGGGAATGCCGTCGATCGTCCAGCCCGCCGGATGGGCGGCGACCTGGTGACCCCACCGGCCGTAGACGCTGTCATATCGCAGCAGATAGCGGAGATTGGCCGAATCGGCATGCTTTTCGTTGACGGCGACCACGGAGCCGGCCCGGCGATCGGCCGCGATACGCACGATGGCCCTGCCGATACGCCCGAAGCCGTGCAATCCGAGGGCGATCCCCGGCCGCGTGTCGCCCGGCGCGAGCCGTCCGGTGGCCTGTTTCATCTCCACTCCCCGCACGCGCTGACTCGTCACTTGTCGTGGTCTGACGTCCAGTCTAACCTAAATCCTCAGAAAGGAGCTGGACGAAAGTCGCTATCCGCCCCCTTACACCGAGCCGGACTGAGACTATAGTGGCAGAGGGAGAAGCTGGCCACCATCGGAGAAATGGCGACCCGTTGTTCATCGCGATCGAGGGCACGGACGGATGCGGAAAGACCACGATCCGCAAACATCTCCACCACACCCTGCGGGAAAACGGCGCGGACGTGCTGACGCTGCAGGGCCAATCGTGGCTCAACCCGCGCTCGACCGAGGTCATCACCAACGCCAAGTATCACCGTATGCCTTATCCCGCCGAGGTCATCTTGAGCGCAATGGTCGAGGAGAAGGAGGCGATGTCGGACCGGATCGTCCTGCCACATCGGCCTTGGCGGTACATCATCTCCGACCGATACACGCTCAGTGACGTGGTTTACGGCGCCGAGCTGTGGGGAATTCCCGTCGAGTCGACGCTGCGGGCTTTCGTCGACAGCCGGGTGGTGCAGCCCGACCTCGTGTTGTTCATCGACACTCCGGTCGACATCGCCTGGCGCAGGCTGAATGAGCGACCGAAGGCGAATCGCCATCCCTGGGACGTCCAGCAGGTCCAACGGCGACTGTACGAATTGTTCCAGGACTCGCTTGAACGCTACCGCGCACTGGCCCCGGTGGTGCGCGTCGACAACAGCGGTGTGCTCGCCGACACGCTCGGCCGGCTCCCCGCTGTCACCCCGCCGCGATCGGCGCCGGGGGCCATTGCCGGAAAGGAGCAGTCCCGATGACCGATGCCACACCGGTGAGCGCGGGGAGTTCCGCGGAAAGCTCCGCCGGGGGCGCCTACCTGGCCTGGGACGTGCACTGGCGGGATGCACCCGACGACAATCGCTGGACCCGTCCGGAACCCCGGGTCGTTGACATGCTCCCGCTGTTGCGTGACCGGGGCGTCCGGCGGGTGCTCGATCTGGGAAGCGGACTGGGGCGGCACTCCCTGCTGCTCGCCGCGGAGGGATACGAGGTCGTCGGCGTGGACGCGAGCCCGGCGGGCCTGCAACGGGCCCGAGGCTGGACACGGCCGGACATGAAGGCGAGCTTTGTGCTGGGCGACATGCATGATCTGCCCTTCGACGACGAAACGTTCGACTATGTCCTGGCCTGGAACGTCGTTTACCACGGCACCGATGACGAGGTGGCCGAGGCGGTGGCGGAGATCCGACGGGTGATCCGCAAGGGCGGCCTGTACCAGTCCACAATGCTGTCGAAGCGGCATGCCCGGTACGGCCACGGACAGGCGGTCAGCCCGAACGCGTTCGTCCGCCCGGACGAGGACAGCGACAAGCGCTTTCCCCATTTCTACTGCGACGCCGCCGAACTGCTCGCGTTGCACGCCGGATACGAGGTGCTGAGCCTGCACGACGTGGATCACCGTCCCGGTCACCCCCGCCGGTCCGGTTCCTTCCACTGGCAGACGCTCTTCGAACGTGTCGGCTGAGGCTCCGCGCGGCGCCCGGCGGGAGCTTTGGTGGCCAGACTGCCGGAACACCCGGGATCTCGGTGACATCCCGCTGACCGGCGGCGGACGTGTCCGACGAGCCGTCCTGGTGCGTTCGGATTCGCTCTCCCGCCTGACCGACGAGGGCGTCGCCGCGGTGCGCGCCTACGGTGTCGACACGGTCGTGGATCTTCGGGAAACCGAGATCCTCGACCGATACCCGTATCCTGCGCGGCTCCTTTCCACCGTCCGGTATCACCATGTCCCGCTGTTGCCGGAGCACTTTCCGCTTCCCGTGCCGGCTCATGCCCTCCGGGAGGCGCTGAACGAGTCGGCGCCCCGCTGGGCCGAACTGATCGCGGCGATCGCCGGAGCCGGCGGAGCCTGTGTTTTCCATTGTCATTCGGGCACCGGCCGTACCGGACTGGTGGCGATGGTGCTGCTGGCCCTGGTGGACGCCGATCCACGAGCCATCGTCGCCGATCACATGTATGCCGCGTCCTCGGAGCCGGCTGCCCCGCGTGTCGCGCAGATCCGCGACCGGGCCACCGCGGCCGCCCGGCTGGTGTCCTGGCTCACCGAGGCGCAAGGAGCCGCGCGATTCCTGCTCGCCGCAGGGGCGGATCCGGACGATGTGGAGGCCGTCCGGCGGCGGCTCACCGCGCATCCGACCTCCCCACCATGACGAAAGAACCGGGATCAGCATGACCGAACACCCTTTGCCGATCCAGCACGCATGGCAGGCGCTGGCGGACGGCATGCACGTCCATCGCTGGTTTTTGCACACCGCTCCCATGCTGCGCGATCGCGCCGAACATCTGCTGTCATCGGCCCGGCCGGAACCGGTGACCGGCTCGGAACCGCCGATCTCCTCCTTTCTCGCCGAGCACCTCTGTCATGCCGGCCAGCCGACGCCCGTCAACGGCTCGGTGCTGGACCATTCAAGGCGTCCGATCTTCCTTTGCGGTGCCCCGGTCGTCGTGGTCCTCGATAACGGCGACTGTTTCGAAGACGAGTTCGGCATGTCCATCGTTCGCCGTGACTCGTTCGGCCGCCTCGGGTTGCGTTCCGAGACGGCCGCTGAAATCACCGAGCTGATCGAATCGGCGGGATTGGGATACCTGATCGAAGTCGGCGTCTCCGTGGTGGTGCGCACCGATCGGCCCAGGCTGTTCCCGCCCGGCACCATTGCCATCCCGACCCGGGGACGGCCACTCGAGCTGGCGGCCGAACTGGTCGCCGAGGCGGCCGCCGACTGGCTCGGACTGTTCACGATGTCGGCGCCGCGGCCGAATCTGCGCAACCCCGCTTACGCCCCGGGGACCTGGCCGAATATCGTCGCCGAGGCCGCGGGATCCGGCATTCGCCTCGCCGCCGTCCAGCGGCTTTTGGAGGCGGTGGCCGACGACCCGGCCCGTCGCTCCGCGGAACTCATTCGACGGTTGCGGGAGAATCGTGACACGGCTGACCGCATAAGGTCAGCAGTTTATGCCGCGGCCGACACGCTGCCCCTCATCGCGTCCGATCTGCTCGTCACGATGTTTCCCGGGCCGCGCCGGTTCGCCAAGTACGAGGCCGGAAGCGGCGCAGGTCAGGGCTAGTCGCACTGCACAGATGGATGGATTAGCGCAGCTAGTCGTCATCTCGGCAGCGGGCCGGAAAGTTTCGGATCCTTGTCGCTCCGACCCTTGACGCTTGATCGGACAGCAGTTAATCTCCAAATAGAGAGCAGTACTTTCTAGTATCGGGAAATATGAGCGGCGCACCGCCTGACGCGGTCCTCCGAATCTCCTGACCGGTAAATTCGAGATACTGCTGAGGGTGCTGCCGGCCACGCTCCCGTGGCGAGTCACTGCAATCAGTTCTGTCCGATTCCAGTCGTGCCGGTAATGACCGGTGGACCATCTAGGAGAGGATGAGTCAGCAATGGAAGACAAGCGCCCGGAAAACCCCAACCCGGAAGAGGTCGACTTCGCCTCCTTCATCTCTGCCGTCCAGTCCTATGACGAGGACGCCACCGAGGTGCGCACCACCGCGCACAGCAGCAGCGTGACGACCGCCGACTGGCAGCAGATCCAGGACTCCCTGAAGGACTAGCGATCGACGGGTCGGCGCCGGCGACGTGAACCGCGGTGCTCGCCGCGGATGGTGCCGCCGTGGTTCACGCGTCGGTCCGGCCCGCCCTACACGCCGCCGAGCCGCCCTGCGCATCCGTACGCCCCAAGGAGGGACCGAGTGCAATCCGACCTGTCTTGGCCCCGGCTGTTCCGCCCCACCCCGGCGGCCACGATGACGCCCGCACCCGGATTCGGACGCGGCGCGACATGACGGCGCAGACGGGGCGCGCGCCCACGGCCGGTCGCGGCCTGGCGGGCGTACGCACGCTCGACGACGTCCGGTTGCCACGGAGCGCGCGGGTCCTGGCCCGGTTCGACTGGAACACGCCCCTCGCCGGCGGGCTGGTGGCCGATGCCTCCAGGGTGGAGGCCACCCTGCCGACCCTGATCCGCCTGCGCGACCTGGAGGCGGAGGTGACGGTGGCGACGCACCTCGGATACCCGGGCGGCAGGCCGGACGGGCGGCTGAAGGTGCAAACCCTGCTCGGCCCGCTGGTCCACCCGGTCTTCCCTGGCGTGCGCATCGCGGAGAACGTCCGGTTCTTTCCCGGTGAGGAGGCCAACGATCCGGCCTTCGCGGCCTCCCTGGCAGAGGGCCACGACATTTTCCTCAACGACGCGTTCTCGTGCGCGCACCGCCCGCATGCCTCGGTCGTGGGGCTTCCGGCATTGCTCCCCAGCCTGGCCGGTCCCTTGTTCGTCCGCGAGGTCAGGGCACTGGAGCCCTGGCTGAGCCCGTCGAGTGCGCCCACCGGGCTGTTGCTCGGCGGCGCCAAACTGGGTGACAAGTTCCGCCTGTTGTCGATCCTCGCGGACCGGACCGACGTGGTGACCGTCGGTGGCCTGGCGGCGCTGCCCTTTCTGGTGGCCGTTGGACGCGTCGAGGATGACGACCGGGTCGACCCTCGCTTCATCAAAGCCGCCGCGACGTTGCTCGGCCGCGACGGCGCGATCCACCTGCCGACCGATGTCCGGGTGCGCGCCGCCGACGGCGATGTCGCGGTCCGCACCGGCCGGTTGCGACCCGGCGACCGTTATCTGGACGTCGGCCCGGACACCTGCGAACGGTTCGCCAAGATGCTCTCCCGGTGCGCCCGGATCCTATGGAACGGGCCACTGGGCCACTACGAACAACCCCCTTTCCACATCGGTACGGCTGGTCTGGCAGCGGCGCTGGACAGCCACCTGGGGAAGGTGACCGTCGGCGGCGGCGACACCTGCGCGGCGCTGCGCCGGACCGGGCTCCTTTCCCGCACGGCACACGCGTCGACGGGCGGCGGCGCGATGTTGTCCCTGCTGGCCGACGGAGATCTGGTCGGCCTCGCCGCCCTCCGCAGGAGCAGTCATCACTGGCCCAAGTGAGGATTCATGGAGCTTGCACCCATCATCAAGGCGATCAACCACGTCCCGGAAACGACGGCGGACAACTGGACTCGGCTGGGCCGAGAGAATCTGCTCGACGCGATCGATGGCGAGTTCTTCCGCAGCGTGACCGAGAACCATGTCGACGTGCTGGCTTACGACGCGCTCCATCTGCTCGGCTGGGACATGCGAGTGAGCCCGTATCTGCTGGCGTTCCTCAAGCGCCGGGCAGCGCTCAACGAAGCGGTCTACGAGGCGCTGTACGAGGCGCTCCAGGACCTCTACAAGGCCGTGCCCCACATTGTCAGCGACGCGATGATCCCCAAGGGGGCGCTGCTCGGCCCGATGTATCCCTCGCTGCGGCACCGGCGGATGACCGACTTCGACCTCGTCGTCCGCCCGGAGCATTTCCAGGAACTGATCCGGGTGCTGGAGGACCTCGGTTACGAGGAAGAGCCCGGCGGTTTCGGCCGCGACCTGGTCAAACGGCTCGGTCCACTCTGGTCGTGGCGTGACCGCATCACCATGCACGTCTTCGAGCGCAACCCCGCCCAGGAGCGGTATCTCTCGGAGTCGGTCATCCGCGACGTGCCCTTCCGCGAGCCGCTCCCGGAGTTGCACCTCATCGCGCTGCTGATGAACGCCCAGGAGCACGCCGCCAGCTACTCCTTCGCCAGCTTCGGCAGCGATCTGCAGTACATCCGAGTCATCGATATCGAACTGCTGATCGAGACCCATGGCGTCGACCCGCTCGATCTCTGGAAAGTGGCCGGCGACCTCGATGTCCGTCCGCAGGTCGCGCTGGGGTTGTGGGTGCAGGGTCAGCTGCGCGGATCGCTGCCTCCGGGCTGGGAGGTACTGGAGCCCGCCACGCGGGCGGTCGCGCCCTTCGGCGAACTTGTGGCGTTGCCGAACGGCGAGATCCGCCGCTGGGACGTCCCCGCACGGGAACGGGTCTTCCATCGGAACCGTACGGGGCTGGCCCTGCGCATGCTGCCGGACGAGCTCCGCGACGACGACACGTACCTACAGGACCTCCGCAGGAGCCTTTTCCAGGCCGACGAGCCGGCGGATCTCATCGTCCGCGACGCCAGGAAGGCGTTGGAGCCGGTGGCGGCCGAGATCCCCGAACCGACCGGCTGACGACCCATGCGGCACGGTCCCGACGGAGGCCCTCATGAGCGTTCTCATCGTCCGGCGCACCACCGTGGGCTCAGGAAGCCGGCCGCCGGCTGCCGAGCGCGCGCAGCGCTCGGCCGGCGCGCAGGTGCATCGTGCGGTAAAGCAGTCCCGGATCGGTCAGGTGCCTGGGGTTCAGCACCTGCCGCCAGTCCAGCTCCATAGCGATGAGAGCGCGTTCGCGGGCGGTGAGCAGCTCCTCGGGCCGGTCCAGCACGCGGCCGACGAACGACCTGCCGTCCTCGGTCACCAGCGGCCGGCCGAGCAGCGTCGGCCGCCTCATGGACTGCGCATAGGAGACGCCGAGGAAGGCCGCCAGCTCCCGCATGAGGTCGTCGGTGTCCTCGATCAGACGGTGGAAATCGACGATCCGGACCCGGTCCGGATCGCTGTCCTGCAGGTCGCGTACCGCGCGCAGCCGGTTCCGCATCTTGCCGACCTTCCCCTTGCGCAGCAGCGCGTCGATCGTGAGGGCGTCGTTCTCCCGCGACATGACCTCACGGTCGGAGGACCGGCGGCGCGCCCGCGCGGCGAGCACCTCGGGAACCGGCCGGTTCAGGTACACCAGCCGCGCGTCCGTCGTGTAGTCGAACAACCGGTGCGGGGTCGCCGGGTTGTCGAAGCCCATTCCGACAAGCCGGCGGACCGGGCGGTCGGCTCCCTCGTGCTCCCGCCGGTAGGCCGAATGAATCAACTCGACGATCCGCGGCACCGTCCAGTCGGAGGTGTCGTGCAGCCGTCTCATCCAGGCCGCGTCGAAACGTCCGAAGTCGAATTCGAAGGGGATCACCAGCCGGTCCTTGACCGACACGTCGATTTCGATGGAACCGTGCAGCGCATATTGTTCGAGCTGGTAGTAGGACGAGCCGGCCAGCAGCCCGCGAAGGAAAGCGGTGTCGCGGTACGCCAGCCACGGAATATTCTCGGGGCCGGTCACCAGGACCTCGATGATCATGTCATGAAACGGCAGTACCGAAAGCTCGGGATGCCCGTCCAGCAGGCTGCGCAGCACCGTCTTGCCGGACGCACCTTCACCATCGATGAGAATGAGCATTCTTACTCCAGACCTTCGATGCGGCGGTCGCAGTCTAATTGACGCCCGCGGGGCGGCAAGAGATCTCTCCGGCATGGCAGGGAGGCCAGGTGTGCGGGATAGCCGGTTATTTCAATCATGGCGGTGCGGCCGCGGAGGCGGCGCTCGCCGAGCGAATGCTCGCCGCGATCGCGCACCGCGGCCCCGACTCCCGAGGCGTTCGACGGTGCGGCCCGGCGGTCCTCGGTGCGGCCCGGCTGGCGATCCTGGACGGCGACGAACGCGCCGCGCAGCCTTTCGAGGCGCCGTCCGGGGCTGGATTCCTCGCTTATAACGGCGAGCTTTACAACCATGAAGAGCTTCGTCGAGAACTGGCCGGAAAAGTGCGCTTCCGGACCACTTCCGACACCGAGGTGGTCGCGGCCGCCATCGCCGAGTACGGCGTCACCGCCGCGGTACGCCGGTTCGACGGAATGTTCGCCCTGGTCTATTTCGACAATCTCACCGGAGAGCTGTGGCTGGCCCGCGACCGGCTGGGCATCAAACCCCTGTACGTCGCCCGCACCGCCCGCGCCCTCGTCTTCGGTTCGGAGATCAAGGCTCTGCTGGTGCATCCGCAGGTGGGCACCACGCCGAACATGCTCGCGATTCTCAATGGGCTGTTGCTGGACAACATGGAGGAGCCGTGGACCGCCTTCTCCGATATCCAGGCGATGCCCCGCGGGCAGATCTGGCACATCGGTCCCGGCGGACGGACCACGGTCGACGAATACTGGACCCCTCTCGACGCCCTGGACCCCGACCGGGTCAGAGCGAACGGCCGGCTCTCCCTCGCGGACGCGTCCGCTCGGTTGGACGAGCGGCTCGGCGAGAGTGTGCGAACCCATCTGCAGTCCGACGGACCGGTCGCGGTCTTTGTGAGCGGCGGACTCGATTCGGGCATGCTCTCGGCATACGCGCACGGCCTGGCGCCCGGCCTGCTGGGCTTCGCCGCGGATGTCGAGGGGGCCAAGCCGGAACTGGAGCGGGCGCTGACCGTCGGCGGGCATCTGAACATGCCGATCGAACCGGTCCGGGTGAGCTTTGACGACTACTTGCGGGCCTGGCCGGAGGCCGTCTTCTACGAAGAGATACCGCTGTGCGTCGCCAGCGATCCCGCGGTACTCCTGCTGTCGCGTGCCGTTCAGCGCACCGGCCGCAAGGTCGTGCTCACGGGCGAGGGGGCCGACGAGCTGCTGTGCGGATACCCGTGGCAAGCGCAGGCGGGCCCGGCCTGGCGGCGGCCTCGGCTGGCGAAATGGCTGTGGGAGCGCACCGGCCGTGGCCGGCGGCTCCACGAACTGCTGCCGCCGGACCCGGATACCCGCACCGCGCGGACCTTCGCCAACTTCGACTGGCCCGACCCGACCGCCCGGGTGCGGGAGACCTGCGGGTTCCACGGCGGTCAGAAGCATCTCCGCCACGCCGATCTGCTGGCCAAGGTCTCGGGTCTTGGCACGCCCGCGGACCAGGGCCGCCTGGCGGCCTGCCTCAACAGCATGTACGGCCATCTCCAGGCGCTGCTGCTGCGTACCGACCGGATGGCCATGGCGGCATCGGTGGAGGCCCGAGTGCCGTTCCTCTCAAACGAAATGATAGATCTGGCGCTGCATCTCCCGATGCCGTTGAAATGGCGGGCCGGACAGAGCAAGCGGGTGCTGCGCCAGGCCGCTCACGCCTATTTTCCAGAATCGGTGGTGAATGCCCCGAAATGGGGATTCTCCACCAGCAGGAAGCCATTTCGTGCAGCGCTTCCGCTGATACGCGAGGGTAATGTCCCAGACCTGCTGCAGTGGAGCCGGCGTGATGCCGATCGGCTGCTCGACCTGCTGCGCGACGACCCCAAACCCGTCGTGCTGTTCCTGGTCGCCAGCCTCGAACTGTGGTCGCGGATTTTCCTGGACGGTCAGTCGCCGCAGGAGTTGGGCGAGCGGCTGGCCGCCGCGGGCGGACACCTCGGAGAAACCGAAGGACGTGCCGCGCCCGCAGCCAATGCGCAGCAGGACCGGTTAGCGAGAAAGGGGTCGTCATGAAGGCAGTAGTCCCGGTCAAGGCTTCATCGTCCCGTGTTCCCAACAAGAATTTCCGCCCGTTCCACGGTGACCGTTCACTGTTCGACCTGACGATGGAGCAGCTACTCGAGCACTTCGCACCCGCTGATATCCATGTGAGCTGCGAGGACCCGCAGAAGGAGGCGTTGACCCGCCGTTACGGGGTCAACTTCATGCTTCGCGAGCGGCGTCTGGCCGATAACTTCACGCCGTTCGCCGATGTGGTCCAGGAGATCTGCGCTCAGGTACCCGGTGACGAGGACATCTGCTGGGCGCAGGTCTGCGATCCGTTGTTCCGGGAGTTCGGCCGCTGTCTGGAGACCTGGCAAGAAGTGCGTGCAGAGCACGACTCCCTGGTCGTCGTGCACCCGGTCAGGGGCTATTTCCTGGACCGTGACTTCCGGCCGATGGGGTTCGGATTCGGCTACTGGCACGTGCCCTCGCAGAAACTGCCGGCGATGTACCGGTACGGGTTCACCTTGTCCGTTCTGACCCGCGAGTCGCTGGCCCGCGTCGGCTATCCGGTGGGCGAGCGGCCGTACTGGTACGTGGCCGCGGAGGGAGCCGTCGACATCGATACCGAGCACGACTTCGAACTCGCCCAGATCATCTACGCCCACTCGCCGGCCGGCGACCGCAGCCGGAGCGACATCGCGTGAACGACGACCTCATCACCCTGTTGACCAGCGCCGCGGTGCTGCCCGACCTGCTGCCGGACGACCCGCCGGGCTGGGACGGACCCGTCCCCGGAGCCATCGTCGCCCTGAGCCGTCAGGGCCGCCGGAGCATCGCCGCATTCGGTTGCGCGGACATCGAGAACGGCGTGCCGATCAGCGCGCGAACCGTGTTCGACGGAGGTTCCCTGGCCAAGCAGTTCGCCGCGGCGGTAACGCTGCTGTCGCGTGATCGAGCAGACCTGGATCTTGACGAACCGGTGACCGGCCGACTGCCCGAACTCGGCCCGGCCTATCAGCGGGTGCGGATCGGCGACCTGCTTCAGCACACCAGCGGCATCCGAGACTACAAGGCGCTGCTCGCGATCGTCGGCGCCCGGCGTTACGACTTCTACAGCCAGGCCGATGTGCTGTCCCTCCTCGCCCGCCAGCGGTCGCTGGCGTTCGAGCCCGGCACCGAATACGAGTACAGCAATTCCAACTATCTGCTGCTGGGCGCCGTCCTGCACCGCGTCACCGGGCGCAGGCTGGGCGAGTTGTGCCGATCCTGGGTGTGCGAGCCGTTGGGGCTGTCGGCGACCTGGTTGGCCGATGATCTCTCCCGGCCGGTGCCGGGACGGGCACGTTCCTACTCGCGCACCGACACGGGATTCCGCGTGGAGTACACGCCGACCGAGATCGTCGGGGACTCGGGCTTGTCGACCACCGTCACCGACCTGTTGACCTGGGGCGAGCATCTGCTCGGCGCCGACGGCGGCGGCGACGGCGGTGGCGGTGGCGGTGGCGAGCCGCGCCTGCCGGACCTGCTGCGGCCCGGGTCGCTGGCCGATGGCACGCCGATCCGCTACGGCTTCGGGCTCTGCTTCGAGCCCGTCGGCTCCCGCTCTTGTGTACGCCATGGCGGCAGCGTCGACGGCTTCCAGAGCGAGTGGCTGATCGTTCCGGATCACGGGCTGGTCGCCGTGGCCCTTTCCAACTGGGCTCAGGCACAGCCGACCCGGGCCGTCGCCGGCATTGTGCGAGAGGCGCTGGACGGCCGGGCGCCGGGCGCCGGGCACCCGTCCCCGTCCCGGCTGCCGGATCGTCCGGTGACGTTGGCGGGCGACGGTGACATCTGGCAGCTCCGTCCCGCCCCGCCCGGTCATGCGCTGATCACTCCGCTGGTTCAGGCTTACCTGACGCCCGCCGCCGACGGGACGCTCCGCGGCGACCATGAAGGCACACCGATCACCCTCGATGCCGACCGGACTGCCGACGTCTGGCGGCTGCGCATGGGCGAGCGCACGACCAAGCTGGTGCGCCTGCCGCCTCCGGACGAGGATCCGGCCCGTTACGCGAATATTTTTCACAGCGCCGAACTGATGACCTCGATCACCGTCTCGGTCCGAGACGGCGAACTGTACTGGCGGCGCCGTGGCGTCACCGAACGGCTCAGCCGGGTGGCGGCGGACGTGTTCCGCGCGGGGGCGACCTGGCTGCGTTTCCTGGTCGAGGACGATCGGGTGTGCGGGCTGCGGCTGGACGCGCCTCGGGCCCGCGACATCCGCTTCACGGTGGTACCACCCGGGTCCCGCACCGACGACGAAGGGAAGAGTGTTTCGTGAGGCATCGCGCGGAGCGGCTCCGCTCGCAGATCGATCAAGCAGGGCAGTCGCCCCTCCTCATGGTCGGCGTCCACCATGCGGCGGCCGCACGGCTGGCCATGGCGGCGGGGTTCGACGCCTGCTGGGTCAGCAGTCTCGAAGTGTCCACCGCCATGGGCCTGGCCGACCAGAACCTGATCGGCAGCGCCGAGATGGGGGCGGTGGCCTATCGGATCGGGCTGGCGGCGGACCTGCCGGTCATCGTCGACGCCGACAACGGCTATGGATCGGCGCCGGCGATGCGCCGCGCGGCGCGTGAGCTGGCGGCGCTCGACATCGCCGGCATGTGCGTGGAGGACAGCCGCTTCCCCAAACGCAACAGCTTCGATCCGGATCACGACGGCGAACTCGTCGATCCCGCCGAGTTCGCCGCCCGCCTCGGTGAGACGCGGCAGATGCTGGGCGATTCGCCGTTCATCCTGATGGCCCGCACCGAGGCACTGATCGCCGGGCATTCGGTGGATCAGGCCATCGAGCGGGCGATCGGCTATGCCGAGGTCGGCGCCGATCTGATCGTGGTGCACAGCAAGGACCCCAGCGGCGAGCAGGCGGTCCAAGTGGCCAAGAGCTGGCCGCTGGAGACGCCGCTGGTCAGCATCCCGACCGCGTTCCCGCAGCTGCCACCGGAAGAGCTGGGCATGCTCGGCTACCGCGTTGTCATCTACGCCAATCAGCTGCTGCGCGCGTCGGTGGCCGGCATGCGCCGGACGCTGGAGCTCCTGCGCGTGGGCCGTGCGGCGGCCTTGGAAGGCGAAATCGCCCCGATGGCCGACCTGCTTCGGCTCAGCCAGTAAGTCACAAGGAGGGCAGGCACGTGACCATCAACGGCCAGTCGATCAGTGTCAGCGCCAAGGCCGCCGTCATCCGGGACGGCCGGATCCTGCTGATCCGCTATGACGATCCGATCACGCATTACAACCTGCCGGGCGGGCGGCTGCTCAATGGCGAAAGCCTGCATGAGGCGGTGGAACGCAAGCTTCGGCTCGAATGCGCCGCCGAGGGAGTGGCCCGCCGCCTGCTGTTCGTCTATGAGCACATTCCCGATCCGGTGCGGCCGGAGCCCGGGGACTACCAGAAGGTCCAGTTCAACTTTCTCGCCGAGCTGCTCCCCGGGAGCGAGCCCAGCAACCCACCGGCCGCCCACGACCAGAGCGCCGTGGAATGGCACGATCTCGCCGACCTGCCCAAGCTCACGCTCTACCCACCGGTCACCCAGAAGCTGTTCGAGGCGCTGGGAACGACCACCGACTACGATTCGCTGCTCCGTGACGCGGACGTCGACCCGCAATGACGGCGCGGGGCCGATCGCGGCACGTCCTCGTCGTCGATCCGCTGCATGAGGAGGCCATCGCCGAGCTGAGGCGTTCCTTCGAGGTGCGGTCGGTTATACGGCCGCCGGAGGCGCACCTGCGCTCGCTGCTTCGCGACGCGGACGTGCTCGTGATGCGCAGCGGCATCAAGCTCATCGCCGACCACTTCGCCGTCGCGGAGCGGCTGCGCATCGTCGCACGGGCGGGCGTCGGTGTGGACAACATCGACCTGGCCGCCGCCCGGCGTGCGGGCGTGCGGGTCTTCAACGTTCCGGACGCCTCCGCGGACAGCGTCGCCGAGTTCGCCTTCGGGCTGATCCTGACGGTCGCCCGGCGCATCTCCCTGGCGGACCGCCAGGTGCGCGACCACCAATGGAACAAGGCCGAATTGGCCGGCACCGAACTGCGCGGCAAGACCCTGGCGGTGATCGGGCTGGGCAGAATCGGCTCTCGGGTGGCACGCCTTGGACGAGGATTCGGCATGGACATCGTCGCGGTGGTGCCCGACCCGGACGGAGCCACCAGGGACGGCGTCAAGGTGGCGACCTTGCCCACCGCCCTCGCCCGGGCGGACGTGGTGATATTGGCCGTCCCGTTGACGGAGCAGACCAGGCGGCTCATCACACGCGACGAACTCGCGCTCATGAAGGATTCGGCCTACCTGGTCAACGTCTCGCGCGCCGAAGTGGTCGACGAGGACGACCTTTACGAGGCGCTGTGCACCGGCCGGCTCGCAGGTGCGGCCGTGGACGTCCTGGCGAAGGAACGGCAGGCCACCCGGCTCGGCGAGCTGCCCAATGTCGTGCTCACTCCGCACATCGGTGCGATGACCGATGACGCCCAGCGCAGAATCGGCCGCGCCGTGGTCGAGTCGATACGAACGCTGCTGGCGGGAGGGTCGGTCACCGGGCTGCTGTGCTGACCGTGGTCAGCCGTCTGTCACCGACGCCATGACCGAGGACGGTCAGATGCGGCGGAGGCGGACGCGTTGGACGGCGTGGGTGCGGTCCTTGTGGAGGACCAGGGTGGCGCGGGCTCTGGTCGGGAGGATGTTGGAGACCAGGTTGATCTCGTTGACGTCGCGCCAGACGCGTTGGGCGAAGGCGGCGGTCTCGTCTTCGTCGAGTTCCTTCGCGTACTTGTGGAAGTAGGAGCGGGGGTCGGTGAACGCGGTGCGGCGCAGGGCGAAGAGACGGTCGATGTACCACTGGCGGATGTCTTCGACGCGGGCGTCGACGTAGATGGAGAAGTCGAAGAAGTCGGATACGCCGAGGGTGCCGGGCGGTGGGGCCTGGAGGACGTTCAGGCCCTCGACGATCAGGATGTCGGGCCGCCGGACGGTCTGCGTCGCGCCGGGGACGATGTCGTACTCCAGGTGCGAGTACACCGGGATCGACGCCTCGTCCGCGCCCGACTTGATCGAGGAGACGAACCGGACGAGCGCGCGGCGGTCGTAGGACTCGGGGAAGCCCTTGCGGTCAAGGATGCCGCGTTCGGACAGCACGGCGTTCGGGTGCAGGAAGCTGTCGGTGGTGACGAGTTCCACGGTCGGGTGCTCGGGCCAGCGGGCGAGCAGCGTGCGCAGCAGCCGGGACGTCGTGGACTTGCCGACGGCGACGCTGCCCGCGACGCCGATGATGAACGGCGTGGGCTGGACCTCGCCGCCGAGGAAGCCGCTGACGGTGTCGCGGAGCCGTCCGTCCGAGAGGAAGAACAGGTTCAGCAGCCGGGACAGCGGCAGGTAGACCTCCTCGACCTCGGCGATGTCGATCGGGTCCTTGAGGCCGCGCAGCGCGTCCAGCTCGCCGGGCGTGAGGGGCAGCGGCGTGTTCTCGCGCAGGCCCCGCCATGCGTCCCGGGAGAGTTGCACGTAGGGGCTCGGCACGCTGTCCCATCCGGTCGTCATGGCTGAACATTAACGGGGCGGCTCGGCCGGTCACGGCGTTTTCACCGGTCGTCCACGTTAGCGTCACCCGTCTACGTCCCTTGCGGTAGGCCCTGGTCGGGGCACCGAATAGAGTGGCCGCCATGTGCGGAATCGTGGGGTACGTAGGCGGTAGGCCGGCGCTCGACGTGGTCGTGGAGGGGCTGGCGCGGCTGGAGTACCGCGGCTACGACTCGGCCGGGGTGGCCGTGCTGGCCGACGGGAAACTGGCGACGGCGAAGCGCGCGGGCAAGCTCGTGAACCTCCGGGGCGCGCTGGCGGAGTCGCCGCCGCCCGCCGGGACCCTCGGGATGGGGCACACGCGGTGGGCGACGCACGGTCCGCCGAACGACCGCAACGCGCACCCGCACGTCGACTGCACCGGGTCCGTCGCGGTGATCCACAACGGGATCATCGAGAACTTCGCGGAGCTGCGGGCGGAGCTGGAGGAGGCCGGGCACGGGCTCGTGTCCGACACCGACACCGAGGCCGTCGCGCATCTGCTGGAGGACGAGCTGAAGGCGGGCGGCGGCCTCGCCGACGCGATGCGCCGCGTCTGCCGGCGGCTGGACGGCGCGTTCACGCTGGTCGCGGTGTACACCGGCGACCCGGACCTGGTCGTCGGCGCCCGCCGGAACTCGCCGCTGGTCGTCGGGGTCGGGGACGGGGAGAACTTCCTCGCCAGCGATGTCGCCGCGTTCATCGCGCACACCCGCGACGCGATCGAGCTCGGCCAGGACCAGGTCGTCGAGCTGCGCGCCGCCGGGGTGAAGGTCACCGACTTCGAGGGGCGTCCCGCCGAGGTCAAGGAGTACCACGTCGACTGGGACGTGTCCGCCGCGGAAAAGGGCGGCTACGACTACTTCATGCTCAAGGAGATCGCCGAGCAGCCGCGGGCGGTCGCCGACACGCTGCTCGGCCGGATCGGCGCGGACGGCCGGCTCCGCCTGGACGAGATGCGCATCCCCGACCGCGAGCTCCGCGAGGTCGACAAGATCATCATCGTGGCGTGCGGGACGTCCTACCATGCCGGGCTGATCGCCAAGTACGCGATCGAGCACTGGGCCGGGCTGCCGTGCGAGGTGGAACTGGCCAGCGAGTTCCGCTACCGCGACCCGATCCTTTCCCCGGCGACGCTGGTCATCGCGATCTCCCAGTCGGGCGAGACGATGGACGCGCTGATGGCCGTCCGGCACGCGCGGGAGCAGAAGGCGAAGCTGCTCGGCATCTGCAACGTCAACGGGTCGACGCTGCCGCGCGAGTGCGACGGCGTTCTCTACACGCACGCGGGGCCGGAGATCGCGGTCGCGTCGACGAAGGCGTTCCTGACGCAGCTCGTCGCCGTCTACCTCATCGCCCTCTACATCGCGCAGACGCGCGGCACCAAGTGGGGGGACGAGGTGTTCGCCATGGTGCAGCTGCTTGAGCGGATGCCGGAGAAGGTCGCGAAGGTCCTGGAGACGATGGAGCCGGTCCGGGAGCTGGCCCGGTCGCTGGCGGGCGAGCGGTGCGTGCTGTTCCTCGGCCGCCATGTCGGTTTCCCGGTCGCGCTGGAGGGCGCGCTGAAGCTCAAGGAACTCGCGTACATGCACGCGGAGGGCTTCGCGGCGGGGGAGCTGAAGCACGGGCCGATCGCGCTGATCGAGAAGGACCTGCCGGTCGTGGTGGTCGTGCCGCCGCGGGCGCGGGACGTCCTGCACGACAAGATCGTGTCGAACATCCAGGAGATCCGCGCCCGGGGCGCCAGGACGATCGTGATCGCCGAGGACGGCGACGAGTCGGTCGTGCCGTACGCGGACACGCTGATCGGCGTCCCGGCCGTGCCGACGTTGCTGCAGCCGCTGGTCACGACCGTCCCGCTGCAGGTGTTCGCGTGCGAGCTGGCCACGGCGAAGGGACATGACGTCGACCAGCCGCGCAACCTCGCCAAGTCCGTCACGGTCGAATAGCGCGGATTGCCCGGAACCTTCCGCCGCCGGGTCGCGTCCCAGAAGATCGGGACCGGCCGGTGTCGGGAGGGTGACGGGTGGCAGGACACGGCGACCGCGGGAACGGCGATCTCGTCGACCGCGCGTATTCCGATGATCATGGTGATCGCGGGCCTGGCGATCACGGGGGGTTCGGGATCGAGGCGCGCGGTGTGACGCGGAGCTTCGGCCCGGTGCAGGCGCTCGGCGGGCTCGACATCACCGTCCCGTACGGGCAGGTCACGGCCCTGGTCGGGCCGAACGGCGCGGGCAAGACGACGCTGCTGCTCATCCTCGCGACCCTGCTGGCGCCCGACGCCGGCACGGTGCGGATCGCGGGGCACGACGCGCGCCACCGTCCCGCCGCGGTCCGCGACGCGCTCGGCTGGATGCCCGACACGTTCGGCGTGTACGACCAGCTCACCGTGGACGAGTACCTGATGTTCTTCGCCGACGCCTACGGGCTGCCCAAGCAGGAGCGGCCCCGCCGGGTGCGGGCGCTGCTGAACCTCGTCCATCTGGAGGACAAGCTCGGGCAGCCCGTCCACGCGCTGTCGCGCGGGCAGAAGCAGCGGCTGGGGATGGCCCGCGCGCTGGTGCACCGTCCGCGTGTGCTGCTGCTGGACGAGCCGGCGTCCGGCCTCGACCCGCGCTCCCGGATCGAGCTGCGCGACCTGCTGCGGTCGCTGGCGGCGGACGGCGTCGCCGTGCTGGTGTCGAGCCACATCCTCAGCGAGCTGGAGGAGATCGCCGACCGGGTCGTCCTGGTCGACAACGGCCGGACCGTCGGCGACCACGCGATGGCGGACCTGGCCGGCGCGGCGGCGGCCCGTGTCCGCTGGCGGCTCCGGTCGCTCGATCCCGCGCTGCTGGCCACCACGCTCGCCCGCGTCCTCGACGGCCGGACGGGCCTGGACCCCACCGCCGCTCTCCCGGGCGGCGCCGAGGTCGGCCCGCTCACCGAGGCCGAGGCGGCCGCGCTGCTCGCCGAGCTTGTCGCCGCGCGGGTGCCGGTGTCCGGGCTCGCGCCCGCCGGCAGCGCGCTCGAATCGGCGTACCTGGCGATGACCGAGAACCGGAGGTGACGCGGCGATGACCGCACACGGGATCGGCCTGGTGGCCCGGCAGGAGGTCAGGACCCGGCTGCGGACGGGCCGCTGGAAGGTGCTGCTCGCCGCCTGGTTCGTGATCGTGAACGGGCTCGGGCTGCTGCTGCGGCTCGCGCTCGAGGCCGACGACACCTCCACGTTCGGCGACCCGGGCGTGTCGATGTTCGGCAACGTCCTGTTCGGTGTGCTCGTGCTGACGCTGCTGGTCACGCCGGCGCTCAGCGGCCAGTCGATCAACGGGGACCGGGAGCGCGGGACGCTCGCCACGCTCCAGGTCACCCGGCTCACGTCCGCCGACATCGCGCTCGGCAAGCTCGCCGCCGCCTGGGGGACCGGGCTGGTCACGCTGGTGCTGACCCTGCCGTGCGTGCTCTGGCCCGTCGCCGAGGGCACGATCGGCCTGGGACGCGCCGCGGTCGTCCTGCTGGTCATGGCGCTGCTGATCGGGGTGGTCTGCGCGGTGTCGCAGGCGTGGTCGGCGGTGCTCGCGCGCAGCGTCACCTCGGTGCTCATGTCGTACATGACGGTCTTCGGGCTGCTCGTGGGCACGCCGCTGCTGTACATGCTCGCCGTCCCGATCACCACGGAGCACAAGCGGGTCGACTCCGGATACGGGTCCTACCAGACGTCGATCGAGCACACCGAGCGGGTCTGGTGGCTGCTGGCGCCCAACCCGGTGGTCGTCCTGGCCGACGCGGCGCCGCGGCTGCCCAAGCGCGAGTACGTCGTCGACGGCCGCGTGTACGAGCGGACGCCGTCGAACGACCCGCTCGGCGACCTCAGCCGCGAGGTGCGCGACATCCGCGAGGGGGACCACAACGACGTGGTCTACTCCAGCTCGTCCGGGTCACCCGCGAGCGGCCACGGACATTCTCGCAGTACCGGCAGTTCCGGCCGTTCCGACCGGGATGACGAGAAGGCCGTCTGGCCGTACGGGCTGCTCTTCGGCCTGGCACTCGCCGCGGGCGCCGTCACCATCACGACCGCCCGGCTGCGAACCCCCCTCAGCCGCGTGCCAAAAGGCGTTCGGGTGGCGTGAGAATTCAACTCGACTGGGCTGGTCTTGAGTGTGCTGACCGCCGTTCGCCGATCAGTCCTTGTCGGTCCCACCTTGGGGTTGAAGTGCGAATAATCGGCATTATGCGAGCTCAGGGCCGCAGCTGGACGAGCGGGTCGCGGGCATTGCGGTATTGGTGATCGTCCGGCTATCGCCTTTTATTCTCGACGCGGCATATTCCGGCACCCGGATGGACTGGGTGGTGCTCAGCGACATCGGCCAGACCTATGGCGCGATCTCCGTTGCTTTCCGCGTGCGCGCCGCGATGTCTATCTGAATTTGCTGCTCAACTGGTGGCAGAGGCGCTGGAGTTCAAGGGTATGCCGGAGGCCGAGGTCCGGGAGGCCGCGTCGCTGGACCTCTTCTCCGTGGCGGCGGGCCGTGACCATTGGCGGCGGCGCGGTCAGGTGCGGCTGTCCTATGCGAGCGGCAGGCGTGGACGAAGGTTCAAGGAGATCCCCGACCAGGAGTACAGGGCTGCACTGGCCCGGAGGGAGGACGACGGGATGGCGCGTCAATGGACCGCCGATTCGTCACCGGCGTCCCATGGTCGTTGTGCCGGTGTCGTCCTGGTGCTGGTGGGGACGGGTGTCGCGGCGGAACCGTATTCCACCGCCTTCGCGCACAGACCCGGAGAGCTCGCTGACGACCGGCTTTCTGAGGTGTGGGCCGAGATCCGTCGAAGGACCTCGGCCCAATCGCCCGCACCACGGCGAGACATCGCTCGCACGCAGGCGAGGCATCTATCAATCGCTCGGATCAGGTTGCCCGATCGAGCGAACCTTCCTTGATTTTATGGATGAGGCCGCGCCAGTCGGCTCGGTCGTAGGTCAGGACCGGGCTCTGGTCGCCGCGCTTGGCGTCCCTGACACCGATGAGTCCGGCGTCGGACAGCATGGCGACCTCGACACAGGTCCCGTTAGCGCCGCAGTGGGTGCTTCGCCGCCAACCCGGCTCGGTGACGTCGGAAACGGACACTTGGTGCCTTTCAGCGTTACTCGCGTCACCTGTCGACACGCCACCATGAGTTTCGCGCTTCCGTGATCCGCTGCCGGGTTTCGACGGGGCTGAGCGCGTGTTTCACCAGGCTGTTGTGCGCGAGGCGATACATATAGGTCACGCTCTCGTCGACGAAGTGACTGATGGTTATACTTTCGGTGTGCACGATATCAGGAAAAGTGACCTCGTGTGCGGCGGGGAACTCCAGCAGCGTAAACGACTCCGCCATGACCGCGTGCGCCGCGTCCAACGGCAAGAGCTGTAGGGTCACATTCGGTAATTCGCTCGCGGACAGCATGTAATCGAGTTGTTCGTGCATCACCTGAGAGTTGCCCACTCGCCTTGTCAGCACCGCTTCGTCGAGGACCAATCGAAGCTCTGTCGGCTGCGTCCGGTGGAGAATCCGCTGCCGCCTCATTCGGACGTCGACTCGCCGCCTGATCTCCTGCGGCGGCATCGTCGATATCGCGTGGTAACCCTCGATCACCTGCTGGGCGTATGTCTCGGTTTGGAGCAGCCCGGGAACGGAGAGGCACTCCCACTGCCGGATGGTGCCGGCTTCGGCCTCAAGGGCGATGAAGTCGGCGAGCGGGCTCGGCAGGTCGCGATATTCCTCCCACCATCCCCCCTCGGCGGCGTCGTGCGCCAAGGAGACAAGGTCTTCGTATCGTGCGCCGTCGATCTCGTACAGGTCGAGGAGGCGCCGCACATCGCTGATCTTCGCGCCGGTTCGCGCGTTCTCGATCCGGCTGACCTTGGCGGTGGACCAGGTCAGCCGCTCCGCGACCTCTTCTCCGGTGAATCCCTTCCGCTCGCGCAGTCTCCGAAGTTCGGCGGCCAGTCGGCGCTGCCGGACGGAGGGACCTCGGGAAGTGCTCATCGATCGGGCCTCTCCAGTCCCTGCGGACTGATCTGAGCGCATTCTGCCGCACCGGAGTGCCGCAGTGCGAATACATCGGACCGGATGGGGAAGATTCTACGGCCGAAGATTCTTTCGCGCACATGACACCGAAAGTTGCAGCGCAAGGTACCTATGCTTCAGACGTGGTGGTCGCTACCACGGGGCAAGGCCGGTATCAGGGGTTCTGGAAAGCGTCCGCGTGGCACTCTAAGTGTGTGATCGACCCGGGTATGTGATCGACAGGGGAGCCGCGGATGAGGTACGCGCACGAGGTCGGCAAGGTGCGGGCGGCGGAGCAGGCGCTGATGGCCAGGCTCCCGGACGGCGCCCTGATGCAGCGCGCCGCCGCCGGTCTGGCGTCGGTGTGCGCCCGCCTGCTGCCCGCCGTGTACGGGTCCCGCGTCGTCCTGCTCGTCGGCGGCGGCGACAACGGCGGCGACGCCCTCTACGCGGGTGCCCGTCTCGCCCGGCGCGGCGCCCGCGTCCGCGTCGTCCAGGCCGGGTCCAAGATCCACGAGCGGGGCCTGGCCTCGCTGCGCGCCGCCGGCGGCCGTCTGCTCCAAGACGACGAGACGGCCGCCGCCATCGCCGCCGCCGATCTGATCATCGATGGCCTGACCGGCATCGGCGGGACGGGCGCCCTCCGCGAACCGCACGCCCGCTACGCCGTCCTCGCCGCCGAGTCCGGCGGCCTCGTCGTCGCCTGCGACGTCCCGAGCGGGGTCGACGCGAGCACCGGACGCGTCGAGGGCGCCGCCGTCCACGCCGACGTCACCGTCACCTTCGGGACGCACAAGCCGGGCCTACTGATCGATCCGGGCGCGTCCCGCTGCGGCGTGGTCGAACTGGTCGACATCGGCCTCGGCCCCGACCTGCCCGACCCGGACGTCGTCGCCGCCCGCCCGGCGGACCTCCAGCCGCCCGAGCCGGGCCCCGAGTCCGACAAGTACCGGCGCGGCGTCGTCGGCATCCTCGCCGGCGGCGACGAGTTCACCGGCGCGGCCGTCCTCGCCACCGGCGGCGCCCTGCGCGGCGGCGCCGGCATGGTCCGGTTCGCCTCCGTCGCCCGGCCCGTCGAGCTCGTCCGGCAACGCTGGCCCGAGGCCGTCACCACGGTCATCGACCCCGGCCCGCACGAACCGAAGGTCCTCGAACGCGTCGGGCGCGTCCAGGCGTGGGTGGTCGGCCCCGGCCTCGGCACCGGCCGCGCCGCCGAGTCGCTGCTGGAAGCCGTCCTCGCCACCGACCTGCCCGCCCTCGTGGACGCCGACGGCCTCACCGTCCTGGCCCGCCGCCGCGACCTCCTCGCCCGCGCCGCCCCGACCGTCCTCACCCCCCACGCCGGCGAACTGTCCCGTCTCATCGGCGCCGGCCGCGACGCCATCGAGGCAGGACGCCTCGACCACGTCCGCCGCGCCGCCGCCGAACTCTCCGCGACCGTCCTGCTCAAGGGCTCCACCACCCTGGTCGCCGAGCAGGACCGTCCCGTCCGCGTCAACCCGACCGGCACCCCGCGCCTGGCCACCGCCGGAACGGGCGACGTCCTGTCCGGCCTCATCGGCGCCCTCCTGGCCGGCGGCCTGCCCGCCATGGACGCCGCCGCCACCGGCGCCTACCTCCACGGCCTCTCCGCCCGCCTGGCGGCCGCCCCCACATCCCCCATAACAGCCCACGACGTGATCAACTTCCTACCCAAAGCGTTCCAAACGCTGGCTTGAACTGGGGGGTGGGGGATGGCGTCTTATTGGACGGGGAGTGCCGTTGGAGCGCTCTCTGAAGGGGCAGACTGGGCATGACCTGGGCGGTGATGCTCCGGGCACGGTCTTGAGGGCGGCACACTTGGTTCTCATGAAGGTTCCAGCGGAGGCGCGCGTCGATCTCGGCGCGATCGCCGGCAATGTCGGGGTCCTGCGCGAACGTGCGCGGGGCGCCGAGGTCATGGCCATGGTCAAGGCCGAGGCGTACGGGCACGGTCTGGCCGAGGCCGCCGGGGCCGCGCTGGCGGGCGGGGCCTCCTGGCTGGGGGTCGCGAAGCTCGGGGAGGCGCTGCGGCTGCGGGACGCGGGCCTCACCGCCCGGACGCTGGTGTGCGTCGGCGTGCCCGGCGAGCCGTACGACGAGGCCGTCGCGCGGGACGTCGACCTGAGCGTGGGCTCGCTGTGGCTGCTCGACGAGGTCGTCCGGGCGGCGGAGCGGGCCGGGCGCGCGGCGCGGGTGCATCTGAAGGCCGACACGGGCATGTCGCGCGGCGGGGCGCGGGGCCGGGACTGGGAGGAGCTCGTCGACGCGTCCCTGAAGGCGGAGGCGTCGGGACGGGTGCACGTCGTGGGGATCATGTCGCACTTCGCCTGCGCGGACGAGCCCGGACACCCGTCCATCGCGGCTCAGATCGGGGCGTTCACCGAGATGATGGAGTACGCGGAGAACGCGGGGGCGCGGTTCGAGGTCCGGCACCTGTCGAACTCGGCGGGCGCCCTCACGGTGCCCGCGGCGCGGTTCGACCTGGTGCGTCCCGGCATCGCGATGTACGGGCTGACGCCGGTGCCCTCGCTCGGCACGTTCGGGCTGCGTCCCGCGATGACGCTGGTGGCGGACGCGGCGCTGGTCAAGCGGGTCCCGGCGGGCAGCGGGGTGTCGTACGGGCACACCTACCACACCGAGCGGGACACGAACCTGGCCGTGGTGCCCGTCGGGTACGGGGACGGGATACCCCGGCACGGGTCGAACGTGCTGCAGGTCCTCGCGGGCGGGGCGCGGCGGACGATCGCCGGACGGGTCTGCATGGACCAGTTCGTCATCGACCTCGGCGACGACGCGCTCGCGGCGGGGGACGAGATCGTCCTGTTCGGGCCCGGCGACCGGGGCGAGCCGACGGCGCAGGAGTGGGCGGACGCACTCGGCACCATCTCGTATGAGATCGTCACCCGCATCGGGTCCCGGGTACCGAGGGCGTACCCGGGAGGGGCGCTGTAGGAGGCGCGCGCGTATGGGCAGCAGCAGGCGCAGGATCGGCATCGCCGGCACCGTCGCGGGTGTCGGCGCCGCCGGGATCGGGGCGGCCGTCGGGCTGCGGCGCGTCGCGGTCGGCCGGGTGGGGCTGCGGCCCGACCCGGACGCCGGCGAGCCGTTCGGCCGGCTGCGCGGGCGGGAGCTGACCGTCCGGGCGAGCGACGGCCTGCCGCTGCACGTCGAGGTGGACGGCCCGGACGACGCCGACCTCACCGTCGTGTTCAGCCACGGCTACACCCTCAACCAGGACTCCTGGCACTTCCAGCGCCGCGACCTGCCGGGATCGCTCCAGATGGTGTTCTGGGACCAGCGCAGCCACGGCCGTTCGGGCCGCGGCGACCCCCTCCACGCGACGATCGACCAGACCGGCGACGACCTGTACGCGGTGCTGAAGGCGACCGTCCGGCCGAAGCAGCCGGTGATCCTGGTCGGGCATTCCATGGGCGGGATGTCGATCATGGCGCTGGCGGACCGGCATCCCAAGGTGTTCGAGCGGCAGGTCGTGGGGGTGGCGCTGGTCAACACGTCCTGCGGCGACATGGCGGAGCTGACGCTGGGGTTGCCGCTGGTGCTGGCCAAGGTCGTCCGGCCGCTGGCCCCGCGGACGCTGCGCGGTCTCGGCCGCCGCGCCGAGCTGGTGGAGCGGGCCCGCGGGCTCGGCGCCGACCTGGCGTTCGTCGTGACGCGGAAGATGGCGTTCGCCGACAAGCATGTGAGTCCCACGGTCGTCGGCTTCCTGGAGGAGATGATCAGGGCGACGCCGATCGACGTGATCGCGGAGTTCTATCCGGCGCTGATCGCGCACGACAAGGTCGGCTGCCTGGAGGTCCTCGGCCGGGTGCCGACCCTGGTGCTGGCCGGCGGGCAGGACAGGCTGACCCCGGCCGGGCACGCCCGCCGGATGGCCGACGTGCTGCCGGACGCGGAGCTGGTGGAGGTCGAGGAGGCCGGGCACGTGCTGCCGCTGGAGTATCCGGGCGTGGTGACCGGCGGCCTGCGCCGGCTGATCGACCGTGTCCGGCCGGAATACGAGAGGGAGCGCACCGCGTGAACGCGACAACGATCACGGTGCCCACGGCGGAGGACATGCGCGAGCTCGGCGTCCGCCTCGCCGGGCTGCTGCGCCCGGGGGACCTGCTCGTCATGACGGGCCACCTCGGCGCGGGCAAGACGACGCTCACGCAGGGCATCGGCGAGGGCCTGAAGGTGCGGGGGCCGATCACCTCGCCGACGTTCGTCATCGCGCGGGTGCATCCGTCGCTTGCCGCCGGGCCGCCGCTGGTGCACGTGGACGCCTACCGGCTGGGCGGTTTCGCGGAGCTGGACGATCTCGATCTCGACGCGTCGATCGAGGAATCGGTGACGATCGTGGAATGGGGAGAAGGGCTCGCGGAGGGCCTTGCCGAGGACCGCCTTGAAATGATCATTTCGCGTGGGGACGGGCCCGGAGAGGAACGCGAAGTAAAGATCGTCGGGGTTGGTCGCCGCTGGTCAGAGCTGGAACTCGACGCCGGCTGAGGGCCTACGGGGCTTCTGCGCTTTTTGTAAGGTCGCTGGACGGCTTTACCGCAACATGTCGTATTCTTTGCCGGAACGAACCTCACCTTCGCGACATATCGATTTCCGCATGGGGAGTGGGATCCGGTGAGTGGTAGCCATCGCAGCGGCCCGTACCGCAGGGAGACCGGGCCGCACCAGACCGGTAGCGGCCCGTACCGCTCCGGCAGCGGTGGCTATCGCACCGGGAGCCACCGTGTCGTGCGTCAGCGCCGTAACAGCGGGCGCTGGGCGATCATCGTCGGCGGGCTCGGAGCCGTGGCGGGGATCTGCGTGCTCGCCGCGTTCGTCGTCCTGGCGGGGGTGGGCGGGAACGACGACGGCGGCGACGGCGGCCAGGCCGTCGGGAGCGGCGTCACCGAGAGCGCGCCGATGACCAAGGGCGAGCGCACCACTGTCCCCGACTCCTGCACGATCGTCGGGCAGGACCTCGTCGACCGGCTCGCGCCCGGCGCCGAGCGCACCGAGGCCGACAGCTACCAGGGCGACGACCGGCGGAACCAGTGCGTGTGGGGCGCCTACGCGGGCGACGCCAAGCGGCAGCTGACCATCGAGCTGCGCGCGGTTCCCGGCACCGGCGCCCAGACGCCGACGGACGCCGCCCGGGCGAAGTTCGGCTCCGAACGGGCCGCCGACGAATCGGGCAAGGCGCTTCTCGCCGGTCAGGAGCTGATCGACAAGGTCAGGCTCACCGATGTCGGCGACGACGGCTATGTCGTCTACAGCGTCGACGACGGGCAGGGCTCGGGCGAGGCGATCGGCAACGTCCGGCAGGGGAACGTTCTCATCACCATCCACTACTCCGGGTCCGACGACGGTGATCCGTTGTCGTCGCGGAGCGCGACCGGCGGCGCCGTCGAGGTGGCGAAGGCCGTAGTCCAGAAGCTCGATCAGTCCTGACCCGCCAAGTCATCCGACCGTCACCTGACAGCCGCGGTGGCGGACGGGACCTGTAGGCTTACAACCCGTGCTGGTCTTGGCTTTCGACACCGCGACCGCCGCGATCACCGTGGCGCTGTACGAGTGGACTCCCGGTGAGGGCGCGGTCCGGCGCGGCGCGGCCGAGGCGGTCGACCGGCGCAGGCACACCGAGCTGCTCACCCCGTCGATCGCGAGCGTGATGGCGGAGGCGGGCGCCGCCCCGGCCGATCTGAGCGCGATCGCCGTCGGCATCGGGCCCGGCCCGTACACGGGGTTGCGCGTCGGGCTGGTCACGGCCCGTTCCATGGGCGACGCGCTCAGCATCCCGGTGCACGGCGTCTGCACGCTGGACGTCATCGCCTGGGCCACGGGCAGGGAAGAGCCGTTCGCCGTCGCCACGGACGCCCGCCGCAAAGAGGTCTACTGGGCGCGCTACCACTCGTTCCGCGCGCGCGCCACCGCCCCGGCCGTGGGCCCGCCCGCCGACGTCCTGGACGGTGCGCCGCCCGGCCTGCCCGTCGTCGGCGAAGGAGCCGCCCTGTACCCGGACGTTCTCGGCGATTCGGGTCACGAGCCGCTGCTGCCGACCGCCGGTGCGCTCGCGGAGCTGGCCGTCGCGCGCCTGGCCGGGCTGAAGGTCCCTGTCCTGCTGCCGCCCGAGCCGCTGTACCTGCGCCGTCCGGACGCCAGGGAGCCGGGCCCGCGCAAGAAGGTGACCCCGGCGTGAGCCCGCACGAGACCGGACGCCCCGGAAAGGGGGGCATCGCCCTGCGGGTGATGTCCGGCGCGGACGTCCCCGCCGTCCACCTAATGGAACAGGCGCTGTTCCCCGAGGACGCGTGGAGCGAGGAGATGCTGTCCGGCGAGCTCGCCGACCAGCCCCGGACGCGCCACTACGTCGTCGCGGAGGCGGCCGGCGGCGAGATCGTCGGTTACGCGGGCCTCGCCGCGGCGGGCGGGCAGGCGGACGTGCAGACCATTGGCGTCCGCTCCGACCAGCGCAAGTCGGGCGTCGGCGCCGCGCTGCTCACCGAGCTGCTGGACGAGGCCGTCCGCCGGGGCAGCGAGGCCGTGTTCCTGGAGGTCCGCGCCGACAACGCCGCCGCGCGCCGCCTGTACGAGCGGTTCGGCTTCGCCGAGGTCGGCGTCCGCAAGCGCTACTACCAGCCCTCCGACGTCGACGCGATCGTCATGTGCCGTAAGCTCCGCGACCGTCCGCCGATGGGCTTCACCAGGGAGAACACGTGATTCCTGACGAGCCGCTGGTGCTCGGCATCGAGACGTCCTGCGACGAGACCGGCGTCGGGATCGTGCGCGGCCACACCCTGCTCGCCGACGCGATCGCGTCCAGCGTGGACGAGCACGCCCGGTTCGGCGGCGTGGTGCCCGAGGTGGCGTCCCGTGCCCATCTGGAGGCGATGGGGGTGACGGTCGAGCGGGCCCTGGCCGACGCGGGCGTGGCGTTCACCGACGTCGACGCGTTCGCGGTGACCGCCGGGCCGGGCCTGCCGGGCGCGCTGATGGTCGGCGTCGCCGCCGCCAAGGCGTACGCGCTGTCGCTGGGCAAACCGCTGTACGGCGTTAACCACCTGGCCGCGCACGTGTGCGTCGACCAGCTCGAACACGGCCCGCTGCCGAAGCCCTGCGTGGCGATGCTGGTGTCGGGCGGGCACTCGTCGCTGCTGCTGGTGCCGGACGTGGCGGGCGACGTCCGCTCCCTCGGCAGCACGGTGGACGACGCCGCCGGTGAGGCGTTCGACAAGGTCGCCCGCGTCCTCGACCTCGGCTTTCCCGGTGGCCCTGTCATCGACCGGATGGCCCGTGACGGCGATCCGGCCGCGATCGCGTTCCCGCGCGGGAAGTACAACGACGGCACCTACGACTTCTCGTTCTCCGGCCTGAAGACGGCGGTGGCGCGCTGGGTGGAGGCCAGGGAGCGGGCCGGCGAGCCCGTCCCGGTCGCGGACGTCGCCGCGTCCTTCCAGGAGGCCGTCGTGGACGTCCTGACGCAGAAGGCGCTGAAGGTCTGCAAGGACAACGGCGTTCACGACCTGCTGATCGGCGGCGGCGTCGCCGCCAACTCGCGGCTGCGGGCCCTCGCCGCCGAACGCTGCGAGCGCGCCGGGGTGCGCCTGCGCGTCCCGCGCCCGAAGCTCTGCACCGACAACGGCGCCATGGTCGCCGCTCTCGGCTCGGAACTGGTCGCCGCCGGGGCGGCGCCGTCCGCACTCGAACTGCCTGCTGATTCGAGCCTTCCGATCGAGTCGATCCTCCTCTGAGGCACGCTCTCTCCTCCTTCTGGCGCAGGCCAGAGGGGTCGGCTTGTACGCGTTATTCAGTACCGGAAAGCCTTGACACGCAGGATTACGGGACGGTGCCCGGCCGGAGAGTCTTGTGGAGTTCCCACGAGCAGATACGGAGACTTTCCATGGCCACCCTCCTCTACCGGTTGGGGCGCGGAGCCTTCAGATGGCGCTATCTGGTGGCGTTGCTGTGGCTCGCCGCCCTGGCCGTCGCCTTCCTCGGCTCGCAGAGCGCCGGCAAGGCCCCGTCCGACTCGTTCACGATGCCGGGGATCGAGTCGCAGAAGGCGTTCGACCACATCAACGAGAAGTTCCCCGGCGCCGCGGCCGACGGCGCCGACGCCCGGGTCGTGTTCATCGCCCCGAAGGGGCAGCAGATCACCGCGCCGGACAACCGCGCGCCGATCGACGCGCTGGTGGCGCAGGCGGCCAAGGGGTCGCAGGTCGCCGGCGTGGAGAGCCCCTTCGAGGCGGGGGCGGTGAGCAAGGACGGCAGCACGGCGTTCGCGACGGTCACCTACAAGGTCACGACCGACGACCTCACCGAGGCGAGCAAGGACGAGCTGCGAGCCGCGGTCAAGCAGGCGCAGGGGACGGGGCTGACCGTCGAGGTCGGCGGATCCGCGCTGGAGACCGACCCGGCCGGGGGAGTCGGCGAGATCGTCGGCATCGGCGTCGCCGCCATCGTGCTGCTGATCACCTTCGGGTCGCTGGCCGCCGCCGGGCTGTCGCTGGTCACCGCGATCATCGGGGTGTTCATCAGCCTCATGTCGATCACCGCGTTGCAGAACGTCTTCGACCTGTCCCCGTCGACGGGCGAGCTGGCGATGATGCTCGGCGTCGCGGTCGCGATCGACTACGCGCTGTTCGTCGTCTCCCGCTACCGGGAGGAGCGGGGCAACGGCCACGAACCCCGGGAGGCGGCCGGGATGGCCGTGGGCACCGCGGGCACGGCGGTCGTGTTCGCCGGGCTCACCGTCGTCATCGCGCTGGTCGGGCTGGCGGTGGTCGGCGTCCCGATGCTCACGCGGCTCGGGATGGGCGCCGCCGGGGCGGTCGTCATCGGTGTTCTGGTCGCGCTGACCCTGGTCCCGGCGTTGCTCGGCTTCCTGCCGGACTCCGTCCTGTCCCGCCGGACCCGCAAGAACCGCGGTGCCGGCCGCGGCGCCGCCGCGACCGGGGGCCTCGGAGAGCGCTGGGCGCGGTTCGTCCTGCGGCGGCCGGTGCCGGTGCTGCTCGTCGCGGTCGCCGCCCTCGGCGCCATCGCGATCCCGTCGCTGAGCATGCGGCTCGGTATGCCGGGCGACGAGGCCAAGCCCACCTCGACCAGCGAGCGGCGCGCCTACGACGCGCTCGCCACGGGCTTCGGCCCCGGCTTCAACGGCCCGCTGACCCTCGTCGTGGACGCGGCCGGCGCGGACGACCCGACGGCCTCCGTCGCGACGATCTCCAAGAAGATCGCCGGGACCAGGGGCATCGTCTCGGTCTCCCCGCCCCAGTTCGACGAGGCAGGCACGACGGCCGTGCTGTCGGCGACCCCGTCCACGGCGCCGACCAGCGAGAAGACGAAGGAGCTCGTCCGGGACATCCGCGACGGGCGGCCCGCGATCGAGTCCGCCGCCGGCGCGAAGTTCGAGGTCACCGGCACCACCGCGCTGAACATCGACGTCGGCGCGAAGATGCAGAAGGCGCTGATCCCCTACCTCGCGACCATCGTGGGCCTGGCGTTCCTGCTCCTGCTGCTGGTGTTCCGTTCCGTGCTGGTGCCGCTCAAGGCCGCGCTCGGCTATCTGCTGTCGATCGGCGCGGCGTTCGGCGCCCTCGTCACGGTCTTCCAGAACGGCCACGGAGGCGGGATCTTCGGCGCCGACCAGCCCGGTCCGATCATGAGCATCCTGCCGATCTTCCTGGTCGGGATCAGCTTCGGGCTGGCCATGGACTACCAGGTCTTCATGGTCTCCCGGATGCGCGAGGCGCACGTCCACGGGGATTCGCCGGGCCAGGCGATCGTCACCGGGTTCCGGCACAGCGGCCGGATCGTGCTGGCCGCCTCCATGATCATGATGTCGGTGTTCGCCGGGTTCATGACCGGCGCCGGAACGATGATCAAGATGGTCGGCTTCGGCCTCGCCGCCGCCGTGCTGTTCGACGCGATCATCGTGCGCATGGTGATCGTGCCGGCCGTCCTCGCCCTGCTCGGCAGGCGGGCCTGGTGGCTGCCGCGCTGGCTGGACCGGCCGCTGCCGCGCGTCGACGTCGAGGGGGAGGCCCTGCGCGACCGGGTTCCGCCGCCGCTCAGGACGGTCCCGGACCACCCCGGGCCCCGCACGACGCACGTCTGACCCGACGCGACGAGGAAGGCCGTCCGCGCGCCGCGCGGATGGCCTTCACCGGTCCGTGCCCCACCATGGGGTACAGGGCGTTCCAGGAGAGGATTCATGATCACTGCGTGGCGGCGATTCGTCGACGGTCATCCCCGCATCGCCGAGGCGGGCTTCCTGGTGGCGATCTCCGTGGTCACCCTCGGGCAGTACGTCGACACCGAGACGGGCTGGTGGCCGGGGACGCTCCCCGCGAGCGCCGCCTGCCTCGCCCTGCTGTGGCGCGGCCGCCATCCCGGCGCCGTCGCCGTGTTCGTCGTCCTCTGCACCGTCGTCACCGGCGCGACGGGCTATCCGGTCCACCACAAGTACATGATCCCGCTCATCGTCGCGTTCTACGCGCTGGGCGTCCGCGCCCCCGAGCGGGTCGCGCGCGTGTACGGCGTGATCGCCATCGTGGCGTTCGTCCTCGCGGCACAGTGGTCCGTGGAGGCGGACGAGGAGCAGCAGGTCGCGACGTTCGCCCCCGGGTTCTGGATCATCGTGGCGCTGGTCTCGGGCGCGGCGGTCCAGGGCAGGCGCGCCTACCTGGACGCCGTGCACGCCCGCGCCGAGCACGCCGAGCGCACCCGCGAGGACGAGGCCCGGCGCCGCGTCGCCGAGGAACGCGTCCGCATCGCCCGCGAGCTGCACGACGTCGTCGCCCACCACATGGCCCTCGCCAACGCCCAGGCGGGCACCGCCGCGCACATCGTCCGCACCGATCCCGAGCAGGCCGGGACGATCCTCGACGAGCTGAGCCGCACGACGGCCTCAGCGCTGCGCGAGCTCCAGGCCGCCGTCGGGCTCCTGCGCAGCACCGACGATCCCGAGTCCCTGGAGCCGTCCCCCGGGCTGGCCCGGCTGGACGAGCTCGTCACCGCCTTCGACTCCGCCGGCCTCCACGTCACCGTCACCGTCGACGGGGAACGGCGGACGCTCTCGCCCGGGGTCGACCTGGCCGCGTTCCGTATCGTCCAGGAGGCGCTCACCAACGTCGCCAAGCACGCCGGCGCGAGCACCGCCGAGGTACGGCTCGCCTACGGCGACGACACGCTGACCCTCACGATCAGCGACGACGGCGGCACCGCCTCCCGCCCGCCCGCTCCCGGCGGCGGCTTCGGCCTCATCGGAATGCGGGAGCGCGCACAGTCCGCCGGCGGCCGGCTCCGGACGGGTCACCGTCCCGGCGGCGGCTTCGCCGTCACCGCCGAACTGCCCATCCACTGAACACTTTTCATCCTCGGTAGGTTCGTAGGGCACGGCCTCTGCGTACAGGCCGGATGAAAAATGTTCACTCTTGAAGGCCCTGATGACCATTCGTGTTCTGCTCGCCGACGACCAGACCCTGCTGCGCGCGACGTTCCGGATCCTGATCGACTCCTGCGAGGACATGGAGGTGGTCGGCGAGGCCGCGGACGGGGAGCAGGCCGTCGAACTCGCCCGCGTCCACCGTCCCGACATCGTCCTCATGGACATCCGGATGCCCGGCACCGACGGCCTCGCCGCGACCGAGGCCATCTGCGCCGACCCGGACCTGCGGGACGCCCGCGTCCTCATCCTCACCACGTTCCAGACCGACGAGCACGTCGCCAGGGCGCTGCGCGCCGGCGCGAGCGGCTTCCTCGGCAAGGACGTCTCCGCCGACGGGCTCCTCGACGGCATCCGCACCGTGGCGTCCGGTGACGCGCTGCTGTCCAGCACGGCCACGCGCTCGCTCATCGGCCGCTTCCTCGACGCGCCCGAGCCCGGCGCGGACGCGCCCCGCCCCGAGGAGCTGGCCGCCCTGACCGCACGCGAACGCGAGATCACGCTCCTGGTCGCGGACGGGAAGTCCGACACCGAGATCGCGGAGGAACTGTTCCTCAGCCCGCTGACCGTGCGCACCCACGTCCAGCGCGCCAAGACGAAGCTGTCCGCGCGCGACCGCGCCCAGCTGGTCGTCATCGCCTACCGCTCGGGCCTCGCCCAGGCCCCCCGCTGACGCCCAGGCCCCTCGCCGACGCCCAGGCTCAGCAGTCGGCCAGGAGTCTGGCGAGGTAGTCCTCGTAGAGGGGGACGTGGGCCTCGTCGATGACGCTGCCGTGGTCTTCGGGGAGCAGGTCGAGGAGGCTGCGGACGTCCCAGTACGGGTCGTGCGGGTGCCCGCCGGAGACCTGGTCGAACGAGCGGAGGAAGCGGTCGGCGATCGACGAGCCGTAGCGCAGGGCCAGACCGCGGCGCATGTGCGCGATGTCGACGGCGATCGGGCCGGACGAGGCGTCCGACCAGTCGACGACACCGGTGAGCTTGCCGTAGGACCACAGCGTGTTGTCGGCGTGGTAGTCGCGGTGGATGAACCGGACGGGCGCCTCGGGCGCGGGCCGGGCCGCGACCTCGTAGGCGCGTTCCCACAGGTCGGGGCGGTGCGCGTGCTTGGGCGGGCACCGCTCGTCGAGCCGGTTGTACGGGACGTACGGCGGCATCGTGGCCGCGCCGTTCAGCGTGTGCACCGACAGCAGCGCGGCGGCCAGCTGGATGAGGTATTCGGGCAGGTCGTCGGGCGAGGGGCGCGGCGGGTGGCCGGACAGCCGGGTGATGAGCAGCGCGGGGACGTCGCAGCGGGCGCCGGCGGGGTCGGCGGCGACGAGCGCCGGGGTGGGGATCTCGGACGCGGCGAGCAGCGCGAGCGCGGCGATCTCGCGCTCGGGGGAGAACTCGGTGCCGTGCGGGCGGCGTGTGGGGTCCGGCTCGATGGACGTCCAGCGGCGCAGGACGAGCCGGTGCGCGCTGCCGGAGCGGCTCTCGACGACGAGCGCGTGGTTGGCGTGCGCGGCACCCCCGAGCGGCCGCACCATGCGGACCTCGGCGCCCTTGCCCAGACACTCCTCGACCCAGCGCAGGGTCGTGTCGCCGGGTGGGGCGCCGGTCGGCAGGCAGAGAGCCGATGTGCGTGTCACCTGAACCATGAAAACGGATTCCGAAGGGTATTGGGAGTGATTTTGCGAAGACGGAACGTAACAAGATGCACGTCATCGCGGTGCCTTGGTGGAGCACCTTCGGTCGTAACGGCGGTTTGCCGGACAAACATCGCGGATTCCAGCGAGTATCCGGGCTCCCGGAAACGGACCGGGTGGGGCCGGAATCGACCCCACCCGTCCGATGAATCGCGTGATCAGTCCTTTGTCTCGCGACGGGGGCGCAGCAGCGCCTCGGCGAGCGCGAGCATCGTCTCCTCCAGGGTGGACAGCCGCTTCAGCACGTCCTCGTGCACGGCGTTGACCTGCTTGGAGACGTCGTCGTGGACGCCGTCGACCTTCCGGCCGACCTCGTCCTCGACGTGCGAGAAGCGTTTGACGAACTCGGCCTGCGCGGCCTCGGCGCGGCGTCCGGCCTCGTCCTGCATGCCCTCGACGCGCCGCGCGAACTCCTCGTGGACGCCCCCGACCTGCCGTGTGACGTCCTCCTGCATGTTGCCGACCTGCTTGGCGACGTCCTCGTGGATCGAGCCGACCTGCCGGGTGACGTCGGCGTGGATGTCGCCGATCCGCTTGCCGAAGTCGTCGTGGACGCCGCTGACCTGCCGCGTCACCTCCGTGTGGACGGACTCGACCTGCTTGGTGACGTCGGCGTGCACCGACTCGACCCGGCGGGACACGATGTCGACCTGCGTGGTGAACTCCTCCAGCGCCCCCTCGATCCGCTTGGCGACCTCCTCGTGGATGCCCTCGATGCGCTTGCGGACGTCGTCGTGCACGTCCTCGAACCGGCGGGAGAACTCGTCCATGCGCTTGGCGACGTCGCTGTAGGCCGACTCGGCGATCTGCGACATGGTCGCCTTGACCTCGTCACGGTCCGGCCGGGCGCGCAGCTCCTCGATCAGCGGGTCGACGGCCTCGGCGAGATGCTTCTCCAGCGCGTCGAAGCGGTCGCTGTGGTCGGCCGGCGGGCGCTGCGCCAGCTCGGCCAGCAGGCGGTGGACCTCGGCGATCTCCAGCGTGGCGGGGAGCCGGGTGATCCGCTCGCCGACGGCGTCGATGCGGCCGTCGATGCCCTCGAACCTGCCGTCCAGGCCGTCCAGCTTGCCCGACAGCCCTTCGAGCCGGCCGTCGACGCCGTCCAGCCGCCCGTCGAGGCCGTCGAGCCGGCCGCCGACGCCCTCGACCCGGCCGTTGACGGCCTCAAGGCCCTGCTCCATCCGCTCGGCCATCTCGCCGAGCGCCTGGTCGACCCGCGCGGTGACGCCGTTGATCGAGTGTTCGAGCCGCTCGGACCGGTGGCCGAGCTCCGCCAGCGACTTGTCGAGCCGGTTGAACCGGACGGACGCCGCCTCCATGCTGCCCTGGAGTTTGTCGAGGCGCTTGGTCATCTCGTCCATGCGCTGCGACGCCTGCTGCGTGGCGTCGGTGATCTGCTGCGCGGAGTCGAGGACGGCCTGGATGCGCGACAGGCCCTCGTCGACGTTCTCCGCGACGACGCCGACGTCGGCCCACAGCGCGGGCAGCTCGGCGACGGGCTTGACCCGCTCGCCGAACGCCTCGATGTGCTCGGCCAGCCCCTCGGCCCATTCGGGGGGCTTGCCGGTCATCTCGTCGACCTGCCCCCGGACGCTCTCGAGCTGCCCGGTCAGCCCGCTCAGCTCCCGCTCGCGGACCTCGCGGAGCAGCCACTCCATCCCTTCCAGCCGCTGCCGAATCTCGTCGAGGACCTGACCCTGTGAGCGCTGTTCATAGACGTGGTCCTGCGCCGCACGGGCGAGCAACTCCCGCATCCGATCCGAGACCGGTTGACCCCCCGTCTGCAGGAAGTTGTGATTCGTTTCCACCCGATGCTCCTTCGTCTGCCGGCGCGACGAAATGACGCACGGCAATGAATCTCTGGAGAGGCCACTGTAGTGCGTGCGGGCGGCCGCTTTAACGGGGAGCAGAGAACATTGTGAGTTCGGTGTAATGTGCCTGTTACCCGGCTGGGGCAAATTGTGAGTGTTCTCCGGTGATGCGGCTTTTATCCGCTATGCGGCAATCGTGCCGTTGGTGGTGATGAGTACCGTGGGCCGCCATGGGAGGTGCCGTCTCGGGGCGGTGTTCTGTCCGTACATCTCGGCCGACATCGGTAGTTGGCGGACGGTGGATGCTCACGGCGCGGCTGACGCGTGTCCGCGGAGTGTCATGGTGTCCGGCGGCCGCCGGGCCATTTCCGTGGCGCATTCGAGAGCGCTGAAGTCCCGGGCGCTGAACCTGGCTTGGTGTTTTCCGGTCGCTCGATACCGGCGCGCCGATTTCCGTACCGTGTTACACCCTTGCCGGGCGCCCGCAATCTCTGGTGAACGCGATGCCGGAAAGGGAAGATGATTTGCCCGGACGTGGCGCGTCGCCCGGTCCCGCTTGGCGCGGCCGAGCCGCCGGGAAGATCTTTGGACTCGATCGGCGCCGCCGGCCGCTCCGGGCGGGTCCCGCCCAGGCGGCCGCTGGGGGCGCGGGTGGTGAGCGGTCAGGGGCGGGCGGCGACGGGATGGGTCAGGACGGCGACCGGGTCTCGTCCGACGCGGGTCACCACCAGGGTGAGTTCCGCCGTCGCGCCGCGCGACGTTCGGCGGCCGCCGAAACCCAGGTCGCGGCGCAGGCGGTCGACGTCGACCGCCGAGCCGCGCTTCTTCACGGTGAGGACGCCCACGCCGCGGCGGCGCAGTTCCGCGCGCAGGCGCTTGACCGAGAACGGCATCACGTCCTCGATCTCGTACGCGGACGCGAACGGCGTCGGACGCAGTTCGTCGGACGTGACGTACGCGATTCGCGGGTCGACGAGCCCGCCGCCGACCGAATCGGCGACCTCGCCGACCAGATGGGCCCGGATGACGGCGCCGTCGGGCTCGTACAGATAGCGGCCCCATGCGCGCACGTCCGGTTCGTCTAGTCCCTGGGGGGTCAGCGTCCATACGTCCGGAGGCGTCCCCTTGTCTGGATCGGTGTCGGACGGGAGGAGGGTGGCTCGCCGGGCGACGTCCCCGGCGAGTTCGCCGAGCCACAGTGCCGCCTCCTTCACGTCCCCGCCCACGGAGATCCACTCCGCCTCCGCGCCGTCCGGGACGGCTTCGTGCGGAATGCCCGGGGCGACCTTCACGCAAGCGGCCGGTACCCGTCCGGCCTTGTCCAGAACGACGTCCAGCGGCGGCTCATACGCGCGGGGATCGAAGACCCTGCCTCGTGCCGTGCGTCGTCCAGGATCGGCGAATACGGCGTCGAACCCGGCGGGCTCTTCCTTTGTCGCGTCGCCCACGCGTACTGAGGCGAGACCGTCCAGCCCTAGGGAGGCCACGTTCGCCCGTGCCACCTCAGCCGTCAACGGGTCGAGTTCCACTCCTTCTCCAGCGAGACCCACGCGCGCCCGTGCGATGAGGTCGGCCCCTATCCCGCACCCCAGTTCGAGCACACGCGCACCAGCCAGGCAGTCAATGAACCGCCGCGCCCTATACGACGCCACACTCGCGCGAGTCGACTGTTCAAGCCCCGCCTGCGTGAAAAACATGCGGACGGCGTCGTCACCGAACTTCACCCGTGCCCGCTCCCGCAACCGCACCTGCGTGAGCACAGCGCCGACGAGCTCAGGATCGTGCCGTTCACGAAGCCGAGACGCCGTCGCCAGCAGCCCGCCCTCGCTCACGTCCAACCCGGCCGCCTCCCCAAGGAGCGCCTGGCCGGACGGGTCGAGCAAAGCCCGGAACGACGCGATGTCCATGGGGGGAAGTTAGCCTGCGTTGAATCCTCCCCTCCCTGAGGGGAGGGAATTTCCTCCCGTCGCGGGGTTCGCGGGGATTTCCGGCTCAGGTGGCCTGGGAGCCCGGCGGGCTCCCAGGTCTTACGCCTTCGGCACCGGCCGGGACGAAACCTGCCCGGACCAGCATCACGTGCGCGGAGTTCTTGTCCCGGGGACGAGATATCCCACATGCGGTGCAGGTGTATGTGCGTTCTGACAGTGGCAGTGCGTGCTTGGTTCTCGCTCCGCACGTTGCGCAGTCGGTGGTGGTGTGTTTTGGGTCGACCAGCACGACCTGGCGGCCGTGCTTGCGGCCCATGTTGACCAGTTCGCGTTTGGTGGCGCCGATCGCCCCGTCGGCGGCCTTGCGCGCCATCGTCGACCGCGCCAGGAACCTGGGCCGGAAGTCTTCGACCGCGACCCGGTCGTGGTCGCGTATGACTTGTTTGGCCCATTTGCGGGCGGTGTCGGCGCGTTGCCGCTGCACCTTCTTGTGCTGCTTGGCGGCGCGGCGGGCGGCGCGCTTGTAGCCCTTGGAGCCGGTCGTGCCTTTGGGGTTACGGCGGCGGGCCATTTGCCGCTGGTATTTGGCCAGCTTCGCGGCGCCGTTCTTGCCGTGCTGGGGGTGGGGAAGGTCGTGGACGTCACTGGTGGTGGTCGCCAGCTCCTTGACACCCCAGTCCACCCCGATCGCCGCACCGGTGGCAGGCAGCGGCTCGGCCTGCGCGACGACGACGAACGAGCAGTACCAGTGACCGAGGCGGTCGCGGTACACCCGCACCGACGACGGCTCGGCGGGCAGGCCACGCGACCACAGCACTGTTACACCGATACCGCCTGCCAGCACCAAGAGTCCGTCCTTGAGCCGGAACCCGCGCCGCGTGTAATTCAGCGTCGGATCCGCCACGGACCGTTTCTTCAATCGGGGCATCCCGTCGCGCCGCCGGATCGGCAGCCGCGCCTTGATGTCCTTGATCGCCTTGGCGCGAGATCGGCCGAAGTCCCGGATGATCTGCTGCTGCGGCACACTCGCACCCCGACGCAACCACGCGTGCTCGGTGCGCCAGCCGGTCAGCATCCTGTCCAGCGCCGCCGGGCCGATCTTCTCCCCGGCCCGGTAAGCGGCACGGGACTCCACCACACACTGATTCCAGGTCCAGCGACAGCGATCCCACTCTCGCAGCAAAGCCTTGCGGGCCCGGCCCGACAGGCGGAGCCGGTAGGTGAACCGGGCGATACCCAGTTCCTGATCCGATCCTGTCCGCGGCATGACACGACCCTACCGGAGGGCTTCGAACAGGTGAGCGAAATCATTCAGGTCGTAGCTGATGGACGACCGTTCGCCAGGGAGGTGAAACGCTCTGACCAGCCCTACTCTGCAAGGGCCCGGAGATGCCTCGGCCTTTTGAGGCCGAGGCATCTCCGGGAGAATCGGTGAACAGGGGCAGACGCCTGCCGGGTGCCCGTGTCCGTGTTGACTGCTTACCGGGCACGGAATAGTCTCCATGACTGGCACTCTCCTGGGGAGAGTGCCAAACAGCGACGAAGGTCGGTCTGGCACCCGCGACGACAGGCCGGTCCAGGGTCGCCTCTTCTGTCACATGTGCTGGCCGGCCGTTCTGGCCGGCCGAGGACCAATCGAAGGGGAGGTCAGATCGTGACGACCGCCACCAAGGTTGTTCTCAAGCCGCTTGAGGACCGTATCGTCGTCCAGCCGCTTGAGGCCGAGACCACCACCGCGTCGGGCCTGGTTATTCCGGACACGGCCAAGGAGAAGCCCCAGGAGGGCACCGTCCTTGCCGTTGGCCCGGGCCGCGTCGACGACAAGGGCGAGCGTGTCCCCGTCGACGTCAAGGTCGGCGAGGTCGTGCTCTACAGCAAGTACGGCGGCACCGAGGTCAAGTACAACAACGAGGAGTACCTCGTCCTCTCGGCCCGCGACGTGCTCGCGGTCATCGAGAAGTAATCACCGAGAACGTGATGCACCCGCCCCGGTCGGCGCCGCCTTCGGCGGGCCGGTCGGGGCGGATCGCGTAAAGAGGAGTATCCGCATGGCGAAGATCCTGGAGTTCGAGGAGGACGCTCGCCGGGCTCTTGAGCGCGGCGTCAACGCTCTCGCGGACGCCGTCAAGGTGACGATCGGCCCGCGCGGCCGCAACGTCGTCATCGACAAGAAGTTCGGCGCGCCGACGATCACCAACGACGGCGTCACCATCGCCCGCGAGGTGGAGCTGGAGGACCCCTACGAGAACCTCGGGGCCCAGCTCGCCAAGGAAGTGGCGACCAAGACCAACGACATCGCGGGCGACGGCACCACCACGGCGACCGTCCTCGCGCAGGCGCTGGTCCGCGAGGGCACCCGCAACGTGGCGGCCGGCGCGTCGCCGCTGGCGCTCAAGCGCGGCATCGACGCCGCCGCCCAGTACGTGTCCGACCAGCTTCTCAAGTCGGCCCGCGAGATCGTGGAGAAGGACGAGATCGCGCACGTCGCGACCATCTCCGCGCAGGACCCGCAGATCGGCGAGCTGATCGCCGAGGCGTTCGAGAAGGTCGGCAAGGACGGCGTCATCACCGTCGAGGAGGCCCACACCATGGGCCTTGAGCTGGAGTTCACCGAGGGCCTCCAGTTCGACAAGGGGTACCTGTCGCCGCACATGGTGACCGACCCCGAGCGCATGGAGGCCGTCCTCGAGGACGCCTACGTGCTGATCGTGGACGGCAAGATCTCCAACGTGCAGGAGTTCCTGCCGCTGGCGGAGAAGGTCGCCCAGACGAAGAAGCCGCTGCTCGTGGTGGCCGAGGACGTCGAGGGCGAGGCGCTGGCCCTGCTCGTCGCCAACAAGATCCGCGGGACGTTCACGTCCGTCGGGGTGAAGGCGCCGGGCTTCGGCGACCGCCGCAAGGCGATGCTGGGCGACATGGCCACCCTCACCGGCGGCCAGGTCGTCAGCGAGGCCATCGGCCTCAAGCTCGACTCCATCGGCCTTGAGGACCTCGGCCGCGCCCGCCGCATCACCGTCACCAAGGACGCCACCACCATCGTCGACGGTGAGGGCTCCGCGGACGACATCACCGCCCGGATCAACCAGATCAAGGTCGAGATCGACAACTCCGACTCCGACTGGGACCGGGAGAAGCTGCAGGAGCGCCTCGCCAAGCTGGCCGGGGGCGTCTGCGTGCTGCGCGTCGGCGCCGCCACCGAGGTGGAGCTGAAGGAGAAGAAGCACCGCCTGGAGGACGCCATCTCGGCGACCCGCGCGGCGATCGAGGAGGGCATCGTGGCCGGCGGCGGCGCCGCGCTGGTGCACGTCGCCAAGGAGGGCTTCGACACCCTCGGCCTGTCCGGCGACGAGGCGACCGGTGCCGAGGCCGTCCGCCGCGCGCTGGACGAGCCGCTGCGCTGGATCTCCGAGAACGCCGGCCAGGAGGGCTACGTCGTCGTCTCCAAGGTGCGCGCGCTGCAGCCGGGCCACGGCTACAACGCCGCCACCGACGAGTACGGCGACCTGGTCGCGCAGGGCGTCATCGACCCGGTGAAGGTGACGCGCAGTGCCGTCACCAACGCCGGCTCGATCGCGGGCATGCTGCTCACGACCGAGGCGCTCGTGGTCGACAAGCCGGAGGAGCCCGAGGAGGGCGCCGGCGGCGGTCACGGTCACGGCCACGGGCACGGTCACTGAGACCGGCCCGGCCGGGTGGCGGGCGTGTGGCTCGTCCCGTCCGGCCGTCCGAGGATCATCGGCACGACCCCCGTCCATCCGGGCGGGGGTCTTGCCTTTTGACGTTAGATGTGCTGTTTGTTGATCAATGAGCTGTTTTCGCCCGCCCGTCCGGTGCGAAGCGGCGAAAAATCGGGAACACAGCGCGTCTGAGCGCCCACTCTGCGTAGTATCCCCAGGGTTGCTCCAGCACTGTGACCATTCCGTTGTAGACGACGGTGGAGACACGCCCGGGCGCGCTGGGCATCATGCTTGACGTGACCGAGGGATGCTATGCCGGGACCATGACCGCTAGCGCCGCCGAACCCTCGGGAGGGCCCGCCCCTCCGATGCCCCACGACACCGGCCGTGGGATAAGGGTTCTGCGCGCGGCGAAAGCGGCCGACGGTGACCTCAAGGAGCTGACCAGCCTCGCCGTCCAGGGCGACGCCGGAGCCATCGAGGTCCTCATCGCCGAGGTTCGGCCGATGATCGTCCGGTACTGCCGGGCCCGTCTCGGACGGGTCTCCGGGCAGTACCACATCGCCGACGACGTCGCCCAGGAGGTCTGCATCGCCGTCCTGTCGGCCCTGCCCCGCTACCGGGACATGGGCCGCCCCTTCGCGTCCTTCGTCTTCGGCATCGCCTCGCACAAGATCGCCGACGCGCTGCGCAGCGCCGTCCGCGCGGCCGTGCCGACCGAGGACCTGCCGGACGGTCCCGACGACCGTCCGGGCCCGGAGGAGACGGTGGTGCGCTACATCGAGGCCCAGCGCGCCCGAGACCTGCTGACGCGCCTGCCCGACCACCAGCGCGAACTGGTGCTGCTGCGGGTGGTGGCGGGCCTGTCGGCCGAGGAGACCGGTAATGTACTGGGCATGTCCGCGGGGGCGGTACGGGTCGCGCAGCACCGGGCGCTGGCCCGGCTTCGGGCGATGGCCAGAGAGGAGTCGATCGCTTGACGGAACGCGGCCCCTTCACTGGCATGCGGGGCGCCCCGGGTCCGGCCGAGCCTTCGAACTCCGGCGATTCCCCCGCACCGGCGGGACGGCCGCAGGCCGTCGCCGGACTCCCGGCCGACCTCAGCGCGGTACGCCGCACGGACGCGATCATCGACTCCCTGGCGGCCCGGCGCGCTGCCGGCTCCGCCGCTCGCTCTCCCGCCACCTCTGAACCCGCCGCGGACCCCGAAGCCGCGGCCGGCCCTGAAGGCACCGCCGTGGCCGGGCCCGAATGCGCCCGCCAGCGCCAGGCCGACGACCCCGACCCGGCCGTCCGGCTGCTCCACGCACTGATCACCGACGTGGACGACCAGGACCCCGGATCCGACACCGGCTCCGAACCGGCCCCCACCGGCCCGCAGCCCGCTCCGCCCGCTCCGTCCGGGCCCGGCTCGGGCTCGCGGCGCCGCGGCCCCCGCACCATCGTGGCCCTGGGCGTGGCCGGAGCCGTCCTCGCCAGCACCGGTGTCGCCGCCGCGGGCAGCGGCGTGGCGCATCGCACGACCGCCTCCCCGCCGAGCACGTCCGGTGTGTCCGACGACGCGGAGAAGTCGCCCCGCTCCGAGACCGATGCCGGATGGCACGGCGACCGTTCGCGGTCGCCCGTCCGTTCCCTCCCCGAGACGGAGTCTCCCGCGCGGCGCAAGGCGTCGGACGGCCGGCGGGTCACTGACCCGCCCAAGACGGGTCCGCGGAACCTGTACCCGCGCCAATGGCCCCGCCGCCCGGACGCCCCGACCACGGACACGTACTCGACCCCGTCCAAGCCCCCTCGCAACGGGCCCGCTACCTCGCCCGGAGCCGGCGCCCCGCCCAAGTCCGAGGCTCCACCCACGACGGACGACACTCCACCTACGTCCGACACCCCGCCCAAGTCCGACGACCAGCCCAAGACGGGCCACGGAACCGGCCGCCCACCAAGCGACTCCCGTGAACACGCCCAGAAACGCGTAAACCCCTACCAGCACCCCCACCGCCACAGGTAACGCCGAAGGGCCGCTCCAGCTAACGCGGCCCTAGGCAAGGCGGCCACGGGCAAAGCGGTCGCGGGTCAGTCCGCCATAGGCAAGACGGTCGGGCGGCCCTGGGTAAGGCGGTCGCGGGCAAGGCCGTCCGGGCAAGGCGGTTACGGGTAACGCCGCCCGGGCAAGGCGGTCGTGGGGTAGGCGGCCCCAGGTAGGGCGGTCGCGGGGAACGCGGCTTCGGGCAAGGCGGTCGCGGGCAAGGCGGACCCAGGTAAGGCGATCACGGGTGAGGCCGCCGCGGGGAACGTGGTCACCGGTAGCGGTGGAAGGGCATAGCCGGTTCGTTTGTGCCGTTGAGGCGGCCGGGGTCGGCGTTTCGCCCCGGTCGGCCCGGCTCCGGCCGCGGTTCGTCGCCGGGGGCGGTCAGTTCTCGTCGCGGCCCTCTTCGCTGTCGATCACGCCGTCGACGTAGCCGCGGGCGTACTCCCAGCTCACGTAGTCGACCGGATCGGGGGCCAGGGCGGGCTCGTGGACGCGGGGCAGGCCCTCGTCGAGCAGGTGGCGCAGGTTGCCGTGCAGCAGTTCCCAGTCGATGTAGTGGAGCTTGCCGCAGTCGCCGCAGTCGACGGTGAGCCCGCGCACCCCGAGCGGCTCCAGCAGGGCCCGGAAGACCTCCAGGTCGGCGAGGTCGGCCAGCACGTCCTCCCGCTCGGTCACGCTGAGCGGAGCGGAGTCGTCGCCCGGGTCGCCGAGCGCCGCCGCCGGGTCCTCCGGGTCTCCGGCGAACGGGTCGAGCGGAGCATCGTCGTGCACACACCCACGCTACTGCCCCGCGCCCGGAGAGGTGCACCCCCCTCGCTTCTCCGTGCGTGAACAATCACGGTGCGTGCGCGCGAGCGGGAATGCGAAGGGCCGCCGGCCTTGTTGCGGGATGTCATCAAGGCCACACGGGGTCGCGGGATGTCGCCCAGGCCACGTCGGCGCCGTCGGCGACACCCCGTCCCAGCGCCGGTTCACGCCCTACCATGGGTACAGGTCGCCGTGACCTGGCCCGATGCCGCCACCATTAACGGGAAGGTAGTCATGAACCCCGCCGAGCCCGACAAGTTCCTTCCGCAGGGCCTCACCTTCGACGACGTGCTCCTGCTGCCGGGCTACTCCGATCTGCAGCCCGGCGAGGCCGACACCACGACCCGCCTGACCCGTGGGATCTCGCTGCGCATCCCCCTCCTGTCCGCCGCGATGGACACGGTGACCGAGGCCCGCACGGCGGTCGCGATGGCGCGGCAGGGCGGCATCGGCGTCCTGCACCGGAACATGTCGATCGAGGAGCAGGCGGAGGAGGCCGACCGGGTCAAGCGCTCCGAGGCGGGGATGATCACCAACCCGGTGACGTGCCTGCCGGACGCGACGCTCGCCGACGTCGAGGAACTGTGCGCCCGCTACCGGATCTCGGGCGTGCCGGTCACCGACGTACGGGGCGTGCTGGTCGGCATCGTGACGAACCGGGACATGCGCTTCGAGTCGGACCCGTCCCGTCCGGTCCGCGAGGTCATGACGGCGATGCCGCTGGTCACGGCGCCGGTGGACGTGACGCGCGACGACGCGTACCGGCTGCTCGCGGGCAACAAGGTGGAGAAGCTCCCGCTGGTGGACGCCGACGGCCGACTCAAGGGCCTGATCACCACCAAGGACTTCACCAAGAGCGAGCAGTACCCCGACTCCACCAAGGACGCCGACGGACGTCTCCTCGTCGCCGCGGCCGTGGGCGTCGGCGAGGACGCGATCCGCCGCGCCCAGGCCCTCATCGAGGCCGGCACCGACGTGATCATCGTGGACACGGCGCACGGCCACTCCAAGGGCGTCGCCGACACGATCGCCACCATCAAAACCAACGCGGGCGTCGAGGTCGTCGGCGGCAACATCGCCACCTACGCGGGCGCGAAACTGCTGACGGACGCGGGCGCGGACGCGGTCAAGGTCGGCGTCGGGCCGGGCTCCATCTGCACGACCCGCATCGTCGCGGGCGTCGGCGTCCCGCAGCTCACCGCGATCTCCGAGGCGGCCCGCGCGGCGCGCGAGGCCGGTGTCCCGGTGATCGGCGACGGCGGCCTGCAGTACTCCGGCGACATCGCCAAGGCGATCGTCGCGGGCGCCGACACCGTCATGCTCGGCTCCCTCCTCGCGGGCGTCGAGGAGTCACCCGGCGAGCTGATCTTCGTCCATGGCAAGCAGTACAAGTCGTACCGCGGCATGGGGTCGCTCGGCGCGATGCGCAACCGGGAGCGCGGCGGTTCCTTCTCCAAGGACCGCTACGCGCAGGCCGACGTCAGCGCCGAGGAGAAGCTGATCCCCGAGGGCGTCGAGGGCCAGGTCCCCTACCGGGGGCCTCTCGCCAACGTCGCGCACCAGCTCGTCGGCGGCCTCCACCAGTCGATGTGGTACGCCGGGACCCGTACGATCCCCGAACTCCAGGAACGCGGCCAGCTCATGCGGATCAGCGCCGCCGGCCTCCGCGAAAGCCACCCCCACGACATCCAGATGACCGTGGAAGCCCCCAACTACCAGGGCCGCTGACCCGCCGCGCGTCCCCTCCCGCGCGCCGATTCCGCACTCCCAGCACAGCACGCTCCGGCTCGTTCCGCGGGGCCGGTCGCGCTTTCACGCGGGCACGACCCGTGGGGCTCGGCCGTGCCGGGGGCTGACGTAAGCTCTTCCGGGGCTTGTTTCCCGCGGTCGGCGGGAACACCGAGCAGGACGATGACCGGCGCGGCGCCGGAGTGAGGAAGAGGGCGCAGTGGCTGCTGAGGTGGAGATCGGCCGGGGCAAGAGCGGCCGCCGGGCGTACGCCTTCGACGACATCGGCATCGTGCCGTCCCGCCGGACGCGCGACCCCGAGGAGGTCAGCGTCGCCTGGCAGATCGACGCCTACCGCTTCGAGATGCCGCTGGTCGTCGCGCCGATGGACAGCGTGGTCAGCCCCGCCATCGCGATCGCGGTCGGACGGCTCGGCGGCCTCGCCGTCCTCGACCTCGAAGGGTTGTGGACGCGCTACGAGAACCCGGAGCCGCTGCTCGCCGAGATCGCCTCGCTGGACGACGTCCGCGCCACCCAGCGGCTCCAGGAGATCTACTCCGAGCCGATCAAGGAGGAGCTGATCGGCCGCCGGATCGAGGAGATCCGCGAGTCGGGCGTGACCGTCGCGGCGCGGCTGTCGCCGCAGCGCACCGCGCAGTTCCACAAGGCCGTCATCGACGCGGGCGTCGACCTGTTCGTCATCCGCGGCACGACCGTGTCCGCCGAGCACGTGTCGGGACGCGCCGAGCCGCTGAACCTCAAGCAGTTCATCTACGACCTGGACGTCCCCGTCATCGTCGGCGGCTGCTCCACCTACACGGCGGCGCTGCACCTCATGCGCACCGGCGCGGCCGGGGTGCTCGTCGGGTTCGGCGGCGGCTCCGGGCACACCACCCGGACCGTCCTCGGCGTCGCCGTCCCGATGGCCACGGCCGTCGCGGACGTGGCCGCCGCCCGCCGCGACTACATGGACGAGTCCGGCGGACGCTACGTCCACGTGATCGCCGACGGCGGCATGGTCAACAGCGGCGACATCGCCAAGGCGTTCGCGTGCGGGTCCGACGCCGTGATGGTCGGCTCGCCGTTCGCCCGGTCCACCGAGGCGCCGGGACGCGGCTACCACTGGGGCAGCGAGGCGCACCACGGCGACGTCCCCCGCGGCACCCGCCTCGAACTCGGGACCATCGGCACGATGGAGCAGATCCTGCACGGCCCGTCCCATGTCGCGGACGGCTCGATGAACCTGATCGGCGCGCTGCGCCGCGCGATGGCGACGTCCGGCTACACGGAGTTGAAGGAATTCCAGCGGGTCCAGGTGGTCGTGGCCCCCCGCCGCTCCACCGACTGACCCCGCCCTTCGGGCTGAGACAGAGCCCACGCGGAATCGGTCCTTTCCGGGGTGGACCCTTCCCTACTCTTGGGTAGGTAACGCTCGGAAACCGAACCGCTGTGGGGGGAATCGCGATGACGGGATCACCTGTGACGGGCCTGGGCAGCTCCCGGCTGGGCCCGGCCGAACGGGCGGCGGCGCTCGACCGGATGGCGCGCGAGGAGTTCGACGTGGTCGTCGTGGGCGGCGGCATCGTCGGCGCGGGCGCGGCACTGGACGCGGCCACCCGGGGCCTGTCCGTCGCGGTGGTCGAGGCGCGGGACTTCGCGTCCGGGACGTCGTCGCGCTCGTCCAAGCTGATCCACGGCGGGCTGCGCTACCTGGAGCAGTACAACTTCGACCTCGTCCGGGAGGCCCTCACCGAACGCGGGCTGCTGCTCCAGCAGATCGCCCCGCACCTGGTGAGGCCCGTCCCGTTCATCCTGCCCACGACCCACCGCATGTGGGAACGCGCATACCTCGGCGCCGGGGTGGCGCTGTACGACGCGCTCGCGTTCCAGATGGGCAGCACGCGGGGCGTCCCGCACCACAGGCACCTGACCCGGCGCGGCGCGCTGCGGCTCGCGCCGTCCCTGCGCAAGGACTCCTTCGTCGGCGCGATCCAGCTCTGGGACGCCCAGGTGGACGACGCCCGCTTCGTGATGACGGCGCTGCGCACCGCCGCCGAGTACGGCGCGCAGATCGCGTCCCGCACCCAGTGCATCGGCTTCCTGCGCGAGGGCGAGCGCGTCACGGGCCTGCGCGTCCGCGACCTTGAGGGCAACACGACCAGCGAGGTCCGCGCCAAGCAGGTCGTCAACGCCACCGGCGTCTGGACGGACGACATCCAGCAACTCGTCGGCGGTCGCGGCCAGATCCACGTCAAGGCCTCGAAGGGCATTCACCTCGTCGTCCCGAAGGACCGCATCCACTCCGCGACCGGCATCCTCCTGCGCACGGAGAAGTCGGTCCTTTTCGTGATCCCGTGGGGGCGCCACTGGATCATCGGAACCACCGACACCGCCTGGGACCTCGACAAGGCCCACCCCGCCGCGTCCAAGGCCGACATCGACTACATCCTCGACCACGTCAACTCCGTCCTCTCGACGCCCCTCACCCACGACGACGTCGAGGGCGTCTACGCGGGCCTGCGCCCCCTCCTCACCGGCGAGACCGAGGAGACCTCGAAACTCTCCCGCGAACACGTCGTCGCCCACCCCGTCCCCGGCCTCGTCCTCGTCGCGGGCGGCAAGTACACCACCTACCGCGTCATGGCCAAGGACGCCATCGACGCCGTCGCCCACGGCCTCGACGGCAAGATCCCCGAATCGTGCACCGACCGCGTCCCGCTCGTCGGCGGCGACGGCTTCCAGGCCATGTGGAACGCCCGCCACCGTCTCGCGAGCCGCTCCGGCGTGCACGTCGCCCGCATCGAGCACCTCCTGCGCCGCTACGGCACGCTCCTGGACGACCTCCTCGAACTCATCTCCGACAAGCCCGACCTCGCCAAGCCCCTCGCCGGCGCCGACGACTACCTCCGGGCCGAGATCGTCTACGCCGCCAGTCACGAGGGCGCCCGCCACCTCAACGACGTCCTCGCCCGCCGGACCCGCATCTCCATCGAGACCTGGGACCGCGGCGTCGGCGTCGCCCAGGAGGCCGCCGACCTCCTCGCCCCCGTCCTCGGCTGGTCCAAGAAGCAGCGCGACCGCGAGATCGAGTACTACCGCAAGCGCGTCGAGGCCGAACGCGCCTCCCAAACCCAGGAAGACGACCAGGAAGCCGACGCCCACCGCCGGGGCGCCCCCGACATAGTCCCCACCGCCTGACCCACGCCGCGCGGCCCGATGATTCTTCCTCCTCCCCTGTCTCTGTCATCTGTGACGGAACTCGAACGAGGAGGAAGATGTGCGACGCGTAATTCTCTCCATGATGATCAGCGTGGACGGCTTCATCGCGGGACCGGACGGCGACCTCGACTGGATGATCTCACCGGACGAGGAACGGCAGGCCGAGGCGCTGGAGCAGCTCGACTCGATCGACACCGCGCTGATCGGCCGCGGCGTGTACGAGGAGATGGCGCGGTACTGGCCCACCGCGTCGGGCGAGTACGCCGACCGCGTCAACGCCATGCCCAAACTCGTCTTCTCCCGCAAACCAAGCCCCTTGCGATGGACCAACGCCCGCGCCGTCCCCGTCACGGATGACGCCGACCTGGTCAACCAGGTAACCCGGCTAAAGAACCGCCCTGGCCAGGACATGGTCCTGTTCGGCGGCACCCGACTCGCACAGACCTTCGCCCGGCTCGCCCTGGTCGACGAATACCGATTGTGCGTCCAGCCCATCGCCCTGGGCTCAGGCCGTCCACTATTCGGCGCCCTCAATTCCAGAACCCCCCTGATCACAACCGCGACCCACCCCTTCCCCTCCGGCGCCCTACTGACCACCTACCAACCAACCCCCAACGACTAGAGGGCCACGCACCCTGACACCACAACCCGCCCCTCTCACCCCCGACACCCCCGTCAACCGCCCGCCCCACAGGGCCAGTGACGCGGACGCCCTTGCATCGCGTTCCGCCCCTGCCCACCCACATCACGCTGCCGACCGTCAATCGTCCGCCCGTAGGGCCGGGGACGCGGCCGCTTTACGTCGCGATCTGTCCCTGCCCAGCCGACATCGCGTCGCCGCCCGTCATTCGCCCGTCCCTTAGAGCGGGGGGTGTGTGCGGTCTTGCATCGCGTTCCGCCCCTGCCCACTCGACATCGCGTTGCTGCCCGTCCTTCGCCCGTCCGTAGTGCCGGGGGATGCGGGTGGTCTTACGTAGCGACGCGCCCCTGCTCACCCGACACCACGCCGTCTCCCGCCATTCACCCGCCCCTTGGGGCCGGGGTTGCGGCCGGTCTTGCGTCGCGAGGCGTTTCTGTCCGCTCGACACCACGCTGCCTCCTGTGAATCGCCTGTCCCTTAGGGGCAGGGTTGCGGGTTGCCTTGCATCGTGAACTGTCTCTGACCAGCCGATATCACGCTGTCACCCGTCAAACGCCCGACCCTTAGGGCCGGTGTTGTGGGGGCCTTGCTGCGCGGTCTGCCTTCTTGGCGTGCGGTGCCACGCTGGTCCTTCTATGCCTGACTCTCAGGCCGGGGGGCGGGCAGGCTGATCGCTTATTGCTGGCCTTGGGGGCTGCTGGTGGGGCGGCCTTGCATTAGGGCTTTGCCGGTTTTGTAGAGGTCGGTGGGGACTCGGGCGGGGTCGAGGAGGTGTTGGAAGGCGAGGCCGAAGTCGAGGGCCATGGTGAGGGTGGCACGGTCGGCGGGGGCTATGGCGCCGGTGGGGTCCAGTTCGCTGGCCAGGTGGGCGCGGCGTTCGGCGTACCAGTCGGCGATGCGCCAGCCGGCGGCGTAGTCGCGCATGCCGTAGAGCCAGAACTCGACGAGGAGGAGGGCGAGCTGGCGGGCGCGGTCGTCGGGGGCGTGGCGGGCGGAGGAGCGGCCGGAGGGGTCGACGTCCTGTTCGGCGGCACGGAGTTCGTCGCAGACGTCGCCGCGGGCGGGGTCGCTGGTGAAGCGCTCCATCAAAGCCAGGAGCAGGTCGGTCTTGCCCGCGAAGTTGGAATAGACGGCGCCCTTGGTGAGCCCGGCGGCGGCGGCGATGTCATCGAGTGACGCGCCGTGGATGCCGCGTTCGGCCCAGAGGCGCTCGGCCGCGCTGAGTAACGCGTTGCGGGTCTGGTCGCGGCTGTCGCGGCGTTGCCGGACCGCGTCGGACGGTCGTGGGGGGCGGGGCGCCACCGTGTCACCCTCGGGATGGCCGCCGTGGGTGTCCCTCATCGGTTGTTCCTCCGTGTGGGTGCGGGGACGCGGGGTCCGGGGCGGTGGGCCGCGCGCTGGGATTCTCTTCTTGTTCTTCGGAATACACCGGTCGGACACTGTCAGTCCCCGAGTTGCGGAACTCCGACTGGCTTGGAACGGTCCGTTCGATGGTGGGCGACAGCGAATCGGGAGGTGTGGGGTAGAGCCTCCTAAAGCGTGCGTTACTTGCGGGTAGCCAAGGATGGGCAGGTGGTCATACGCTGCGTGCATGGCATCTCCGACCGTTCCTGCCAAAGGCGCGGCAGAGCGCGCGCTGCCCCAGAACCTGGTCGATCGGCTGGTATCGCATGTCGCCTCGGACGGTGGTGAAACCGCGACGATCCCGACCCCGTTCACCGGTGAGGCTCTCGCGACCGTTCCGCTGTCCGGTGCCGACGATGTCCGCAGGGCCTACGAGCGGGCCCGCGAGGTGCAGGCGGTGTGGGCGCGGCTGCCGGTGGGGGAGCGGGTCAAGCCGTTCCTCAGGCTCACTGACGCGCTCGTCGACCGGCGCGAGGAGATCCTCGACGTCATCCAACTGGAGACGGGCAAGGCGCGCCGTCACGCGATGGAGGAGTTCCTCGACGTGACGCTGTGCTCGCTGTACTACGCGCGGCGGGCCGCGAGGCTGCTGAGGCCGCGCCGCAGGCAGGGCGTGGTGCCGGGGCTGACACGCGTGCGGGAGCTGCGGCACCCGAAGGGTGTCGTGGCACTGATCGCGCCGTGGAACTATCCGTTCGCGCTGGGGGCGAGTGACATCGCGCCCGCGCTGATGGCGGGCAACGCGGTCATCCACAAGCCGGACACCCAGACTTGCCTTTCCAGCCTGTGGGTGCTTGATCTGCTGGTCGAGCTGGGGCTGCCGCGGGGGCTGTGGCAGGTCGTCGTCGGTGAGCCGGCCGAGATCGGTGACGCGCTGGTGGACGACGCCGACTACGTGTCGTTCACCGGGTCGACGCGGGGCGGCAGGGCCATCGCGGAGAAGATCGCGCCGCGGCTGGTGGCGTACTCGCTGGAGCTCGGCGGGAAGAACCCGATGATCGTGATGCCGGACGCCGATGTCGAGCGCGCCGCGAGGGGCGCCGTCCGCGCGTGCTTCACCAACGCCGGGCAGCTGTGCATCGCGATCGAGCGGATGTACGTCCACGAGGACGTCTACGACCGGTTCGTGCCCAGGTTCGTCGAGCTGGTGAAGGGCATGAGGCTCGGAACCGGTCTCGACTTCGGCGCCGAGATGGGGTCGCTCACGTTCGAGCGGCAGTTGGACGCGGTGACGTCGCATGTCGACCAGGCGGTTGAGGCGGGTGCCACCGTGCTGGCCGGAGGGAAGGCGCGTCCGGACATCGGGCCGCTGTTCTACGAGCCGACGGTGCTCGCGGACGTCAACGGCGACATGGACCTGTGCGCGAACGAGACGTTCGGCCCCGTCGTCGCGCTGTACAAGTACCGGGACGAGGACGAGGTCGTCGCCCGCGCCAACGACACGCCTTACGGGCTGAACGCGTCGGTGTGGACGAGGAACCCGGCGCGGGGCCGCCGGCTCGCCGCTCGCATCCAGGCCGGGACGGTCAACATCAACGACGGGTACGGCGCCGCCTACGCGTCCTACGACTCGCCCATGGGCGGGATGAAGCAGTCCGGTGTGGGACGCCGCCACGGGGCGGAGGGCCTGCTGAAGTTCACCGAGGTCCAGACCGTCGCGAGCCAGCACATCATGGACCTCGAACCGCCGGGCGCGATCGGATACGACCGGTTCGCCGACGCCATGGCGACCGGGATCAAGCTCATGAAGAAGCTGCGGATCAAGTAGGGATCGCCTGTGAAGCATGACTTCGACGTGCTCGTCATCGGGTCCGGGTTCGGCGGGAGCGTGTCGGCGCTGCGGCTGACCGAGAAGGGGTACCGGGTCGGCGTGATCGAGGCGGGCCGCCGGTTCGACACGAACCCGTCCGGCGCGCCGGGGTCGCGGTACCCGGAGCTGCCCAAGACGAACTGGCGCATCCGCCGCTATCTGTGGGCGCCGGCGCTCGGGCTCACCGGGATCCAGCGGATGCACCTGATCCGGGGCGCGAAGCAGAGCCGGGTGATGGTACTGGCGGGCGCGGGCGTCGGCGGCGGGTCGCTGAACTACGCCAACACCCTGTACGTCCCGCCGGAGCCGTTCTTCAAGGACCGCCAGTGGGCGCACATCACCGACTGGCAGGACGAGCTCGCGCCCTTCTACGAGCAGGCCAAGCGCATGCTCGGGGTCGTCCAGAACACGACGACGACCGAGGCCGACAAGGTCATGAGGAAGGTCGCCGACCGGATGGGCAAGGGCGACACGTACGTCCAGACCCCGGTCGGCGTCTACTTCGGGCAGGGCGCCGGGATCGAGAGCGCCGACCCGTACTTCGGCGGGACGGGCCCGCGCCGCCGCGGCTGCATGGAATGCGGCGAGTGCATGGTGGGCTGCCGTCACGGCGCGAAGAACATGCTCACGGAGAACTACCTGTACCTGGCGGAGAAGGCCGGGGCACGGGTGATGCCGCTCAGCCGCGTCACCGGTGTCCGGCCGCTCGCGGGCGGCGGAGGCTACGAGGTCGAGATCGTGCGGACCGGTTCGTTCGGACGCGACCGCAAGAGGCTCACCACCGGGCAGGTCGTCTTCGCCGCCGGAACGTACGGGACGCAGAAGCTCCTGCACAAGCTCAAGGCGACCGGCCGCCTTCCGCACCTGTCGGACCGGCTCGGCGCCCTGACCCGCACCAACTCTGAGGCGATCCTCGGCGGCGGCCGGGCCAACGGCAGGCCCGGCCCCGACTTCTCCGAAGGCGTCGCGATCACCTCGTCCTTCCACCCGGCCCCGGACACGCACATCGAACCCGTCCGGTACGGCCGGGGCTCCAACCTCCTCGCCGGGCTCCAAACGCTTCTCGTGGACGGCGACCGGCCCGGCGAGAGGCACAGGCCCCGGCTCGTGAAGTTCGCCCGCGAGGCGGTGCGCCGCCCCCGCCATCTGCTTCAGCTGCTGGACGTGCGGCACTGGTCCGAGCGGACCGTCATCGCGCTCGTCATGCAGACCCGCGACAACTCGATCACGCTGCGGCCGAAGCGCGGCCTGTTCGGCTGGGACGTCCGCGCGTCCGCGGGCCACGGCGAGCCCAACCCCACCTGGATCCCCGAGGGGCACGAGGCGACCCGGCTGATCGCCGAGGAGATCGGCGGCATGCCCGGCGGCACGTGGGGCGACCTGTTCGACGTCCCGATGACGGCCCATTTCCTCGGCGGATGCGCGATCGGCGACTCGCCGGAGTCGGGCGTCATCGACCCGTATCACCGCGTCTACGGTCACCCGGGCCTGCACGTCGTGGACGGCTCCGCCGTCTGCGCCAACCTCGGCGTCAACCCGTCCCTGACCATCACGGCCCAGGCCGAACGCGCCATGTCGTTCTGGCCGAACCGCGCTGAGGACGACCCGCGTCCATCCCTTGGCGGCGCGTACCAGCGCCTCAACCCCGTCCCGCCGAAGAACCCCGTCGTCCCGGCCGGCGCGCCCGCCGCCCTTCGCCTTCCGATCGTCGACATCACCTGACACCACGACCGCCGCCTCCCCCGTACCGGGCCCCTGTCCGGACCTGACCCTGTGAATTCTCGGGGCGGCCCGAGGCACGCGGAAGTAGAACGCGATTCTGTGGAAAACGCGGGCGGGTCAGGCTCGGTTCACGAGGTGAGCCGAGGGGCCGTAGTTGATCTTCCAGTCGGCGTAGACGCCCATGGCGCCGTCCGCGAGGCAGCGCAGGCCCAGGCTGACCCACCGCACCTCGCCGTCCGGATGCAGGGAGAAGCCGACCGCGGCGGCGAACTCGTCGCCGCCGCACAGGCATTCGCAGTCGTACGGTTCGGCCTCGTCCCAGTAGTCGGCGCTGTCCACGATGAACTCGGACGTCCCGCATCCGGTGCACGTCCGCCGGGCCACGTCGTCGCCGGCGACCACCCGGAAGGCGCGGCCTTCGCAGCGGCCGCAGACGGACTCGGTGACCTTGCCGACGGCATAACCCTCGGCCTGGAACTCACGGATGGACGCGGCGAGATCCGCGAAGTCCTCGCCGCGCCAAGGCTCATCCGATTTGTCGATCACGTGACCATCCTTGTCCGGGCCACCGACAGTCCGGCGCCGGAGGGGTGGGTCACGTGCGGTACGCCGCCCATTGGGCCTGCATGCGCTGGTTCTGGCCGGAGGTGAACTCGGTCATGCAGGCGTCGTAGCTGTAGTCCATGAAGTTGTGGATCGGGTCGGCCCCGGGTGAGGAGCAGGTGTCACGGCCGGTCGGGCAACCGGACGCGGGGCTCTGCTCGGCGGGGGTGTCGGAGACCTGGTCGCCCTGGCCCGAGCAGCCGCCCTGGAACGTGTGGTAGAGGCCCATCCAGTGACCCACTTCGTGGGTCCCGGTGTCGCCTTCGTTGTAGTTGCCGAGCGAGCCGCCAGGCAGGCTCTGGTAGTGGACGACGACACCGTCCAGCGCGGGCTGGGAACGGTAGCTGCTCGGGAACGTCGCCCAGCCCAGAAGGCTGTTGCCGAGGTCGGCCGTGTAGAAGTTGAGGTCCTGTGCGTTCCCCGTGTGCAGCGCGTTCTTCATCTGGCGCTCGTTGCCTTCGGGGTCGGAGAACCAGGCCGCGTTCTGCGTCCGCTTGATCCCGGCGAGGGTGAACGTGACGCCGCTTCCGGCGTAGGCGTTGTTGAGGATGCTGAGCTGCTTGTTCAGCGTCGCGTCCGGGATGTTGCCCGCGCTGCCGTACACGACCTGGAAGTGCACGCGGACGGTGATGGCGGCGGTGTTCTTCTTCCGCAGCTTGCTGATGCCGAGGCGGTTGTGGAAGTCCTTCTCCATCGCCGCCACTTCGGCGGCGCCGGGCTGGTTCCGTTCGACGACATGGGAACCGGCTCGGACGCGGGCCTGCGCGGGCTGGTCGGCGCAGTCGGCTGTGGGGGCGGGCGCGGGCGCGGCCATGGCGGGGGCGGGGGCGTACGCCGTGACGGCGGCGAACAGACCGAGGACGCTGGCGATTCCGGCGCGTTTCATGAAACTCCTCGGGGGCTGGCGCGAGCGGGAGAGGCGCGCGCAGGGGAGCGGAGTCACTGCTGGAACAAGAGTGGATGCGAACAACCTTCTCGTCTTTGGCAAACGTGGACGAATCAGGACGTGTAACGCTGAATACGGCGCCCTAGCGCGGGCGGCGTAGCGTGTCCGCATGGATGTCGAGGACGAGGCGGCGCGGATCCTGGCGGAGTTGCGGGCGCAGGCCGACCCGTCGCGCGCCGAAAAGGAGAAGCGCTACCTGAAGAGTGACTTCACGCACATCGGCGTGACGGTTCCGGCGCTGCGCAAGGTGGCGCTCTCAACGGTGAAGACCAAGCCCACACGGGAAGAACTGGTCGCCCTTGCCGGGACGCTCTGGGACGTGACCGGCGAAGGCCGTCCACTGCATGAGGCTCGCATGGCCGCGATAGAGATCCTCGCCAAGCGATCCGCTTTGCTCGAACCGCACGACCTCGGCATGGCCGAACGGCTCATCCGCGATTCGGTGAGCTGGGTGTACGTGGACCACATCGCCGAGAAGGTCGTCGGTGCATTGGTCGTCCGAAACCCGGAACTGGGCAAGGCACTGGACGCCTGGGTCAGCGACCCCTACATGTGGATACGGCGTACCGCCGTCCTGGCTCTGCTCGCGGGCGTCCGGACGGGAAACCCGGATCTGGAAAGGCTCGACCGGTTCGGGGACGCGCTGATAGTCGAACGCGAGTTCTTCATCCGCAAGGCACTCGGATGGGTCTTGCGTGAACTGTCGAAGCGGGACCCGGAGTGGGTGGCGGCGTGGGTCGAACCACGCACAGGCATCATGTCGGGGGTCACGCTACGTGAGGCGGTGCGCCGGCTACCGGCCGAGGACGCCGCCCGCATCCTCGGCCGCTAGCACAGGCCGCACGTCGCCGCGTTAAGCGGCGCATGGCTTACGGCTAGGCGCGGTACGCCTTCCACACCTTGTGGATCCGGGAGCCCTGCCCGGCGGTGAAAGACGTCATGCACGTGTCGTAGCTGTAGTCCATGTAGTTGTGGATCGGGTCGTCCCCGGGAGAAAGGCACGTGTCCTTACCGGACGGGCAGCCGTTCGTGGGGTCGCGCTCCGCCGGCGTGTCGGCGACCCTGTCGCCCTTGCCTCCGCAGCCGTCCTGGAAGGTGTGGTAGAGACCGAGCCAGTGACCCACCTCGTGCGTGGCGCTGAACCCTTTGTTGAAGTTCTCGATCGGGCCACCGGGCATGCTGCCGTAGTGGATGGTCACGCCGTCCATCTTCGGCTCGGACTTGTACTTCCACGGGAACGTCGACCAGCCGAGCAGGTCTCCGCCTATCTGCGCGCTGTAGAGGTTGAGCGTGCTCTTACCGCCCTTGCGCAGCCTCGGCTTGTAGGTCCCCTCGTACTGTTCGGGATCGTTGAACCAGGTCGCGTTGTCCGTGCGGCTCACCGCGCGGAGTTTGAAGGAGACCTGGGTGTTGGCGCCTCCGTTGCGTCCACCGTAGGAGGCGTTCAAGGTGCTGATCTGGCGGTTGACCTCCGCGGTGGACACGTTGCCCTTCGAACCGTCGTGCAGCACGTGGAAGTAGACGGGGATGCTGATCGGCGCGGCTGCGCGTAGGCCGCGGGCCGTCGACTCACCCCTTGTGCCGTCCGCCGGGCCGAGATCCAGGCCCAGGCCGTCCAGAATCCGGTTGAGCTGCTGTTCGACGGCCGCGGCCTGTCCTGGCGTCAGTTCGTTGTGCTCGTGGCCATGCCCTCCTGGGCGCAGCCGTGCGTCGGCATGGGCGCCGTCGGCGCAGTCGCCGTGTCGCGTGGCGTCCGGACGTGTCGCGGTGGCCGGTGGCGGGTCGGAGGGCATGGCCGGGACGACGGCGGCGATCAGGGCGGTGACGGCGAGCAGCTTCACGGCACTCCTAGGGAGGACGCTTGCGGACGGGAACCATGCGAACACAGGGCGTCATCAACAGGTATCAGAGTGAAGTCCTGCCGTGAGTGTGATCAAGGTAAATGGATGCCGACCGTTATCGGCGGATCGCACCATGTGATGGTCGTGTCAGGGCGCGCGCATCGCCGCAGGCGGCGGCCCGTAGACTGGAGGGGTCGTTCCGGCCGTGCGAAAGGCGTTCTTGGTGGCCGCAGACCAGTCCTTTGACACCGTTCTCGTCGTCGACTTCGGCGCGCAGTACGCGCAGCTCATCGCGCGGCGCGTCCGCGAATGCCATGTGTTCAGCGAGATCGTGCCGTCCACCATGCCGGCGGCGGAGATGCTCGCCAGGCGCCCGAAGGCGATCATCCTGTCGGGCGGCCCGGCGTCGGTGTACGAGAAGGGCGCCCCGGTCGCGCCGGACGGGCTTTTCGACCTCTCGCTGGGGCAGGGCGTCCCGATGCTCGGCATCTGCTACGGCCACCAGGTGATGGCGCAGGCGCTCGGCGGGACGGTGGAGAACTCCGACGTCGCCGAGTTCGGCGGCGCGACCATCGCCGTAACGTCCCCCGGAATGCTGTTCGCGGGCCTGCCGCACGAGCAGCCGGTGTGGATGTCGCACCGCGACTACGTCAGCCGCGCCCCGTCGGGCTTCACCGTCACGGCCAGCACGGATGTGACACCGGTCGCCGGCATGGAAGACCTCGGACGCGGCCTCTTCGGCGTCCAGTTTCACCCGGAGGTGCTGCACACCGAGCACGGCATGGAGGTGCTGCGGCGGTTCCTCTACGAGGGCGCCGGCTGCCGTCCGAACTGGACGATGGTGAACATCGCGGACGAGTCGGTCGAGGCCGTGCGGGAGCGGGTCGGGCACAAGAGAGCGATCTGCGCGCTGTCGGGCGGCGTCGACTCGGCCGTCGCCGCCGCGCTCGTCCAGCGTGCCATCGGCGACCAGCTGACCTGCGTGTTCGTCGACCACGGCCTGCTGCGCAAGGGCGAACCCGAACAGGTCGAAAAGGACTTCGTCGCCGCCACCGGGGTAAACCTGCACGTCGTGGACGCCCAGGACCGCTTCCTCGCCGCCCTCGACGGCGTCGCCGACCCCGAGGAGAAGCGCAAGATCATCGGCCGCGAGTTCATCCGCGTCTTCGAGGAGGCGGCCCGGGAGATCGTCCGGGGCGGCGCGCAGGACGCGTCCGAACCCGTCGAGTTCCTCGTCCAGGGGACCCTCTACCCGGACGTCGTCGAATCGGGCGGCGGCACCGGCGCGGCCAACATCAAATCGCACCACAACGTCGGCGGCCTCCCGGAAGACCTCCAGTTCAAGCTGGTCGAGCCGCTGCGGACCCTGTTCAAGGACGAGGTCCGCGCGCTCGGCGAACAGCTCGGCCTGCCGTCCGAGATCGTCTGGCGCCAGCCGTTCCCCGGCCCCGGCCTCGGCATCCGCATCATCGGCGCCGTCACCCGCGACCGCCTCGACATCCTGCGCGACGCCGACGCCATCGCCCGCGAGGAACTCACCAACGCGGGCCTCGACCGCGACATCTGGCAGTTCCCCGTCGTGCTGCTGGCCGACGTCCGGTCCGTCGGCGTGCAGGGCGACAGCCGCACCTACGGGCACCCGATCGTCCTGCGTCCGGTGACGAGCGAGGACGCGATGACGGCCGACTGGGCGAAGCTTCCCTACGAGCTGCTCCAGCGGATCTCGACCCGCATCACGAACGAGGTCCGCGAGGTCAACCGGGTCACGGTCGACATCACGTCCAAGCCCCCGGGCACGATCGAGTGGGAGTGACCCCCTAGCGGCCCGCCCGCGCGCGGGGCCCGTCCTCAGACGGTGGCCGGGGCGAGCGCCGCCTCGGCGTCCAGCGTCGCGGCGGCGGCGTTCACGACGGCGGCGACGCGCAGCGCCTCCTGGACCAGCTCCCGCGAGAGCCCCGCCTCCCGGACGACCTTCTCGTGCGACTCCAGGCACCGCCCGCAGCCGTTGACCGCCGACACGGCCAGGCACCAGAGCTCGAAGTCGGCCTTCTCCACACCGGGCCTGCCGATGATCGACATCCTCAGCCTGGCGGGCAGCGTCGCGTACGCCTCGTCCCCGATCAGATGGGTCGCGCGGTAGTACACGTTGTTCATCGCCATGATCGACGCGGCGCCCTTGGCCGCCTCGAACGCCTCGGCGGACAGGTGCTCGCCCGCCTCTTCGGCCAGTTCCCGGATGACGACGGTGCTCCGCGTGGCGAGGGCGCAGGCCAGCACCGTCCCCCACAGCCGCTGCTCGCCGAGCCGCGACGTGGAAATCAGCGAACCCAGGTTGAGCTTGGTGTCCTTGGCGTATCCCGGGAGGGCGCCCTTCAGTGCGTCAACGCTCATCTTCGTGCGTCCTTTCCATGCGAATCCGTGCTGTTCCGTGCTGATCCATACGTGTGGCCGGTCACGCGGTCGCGCGACCGGCCACGTCGTCCGTCGCTCAGACCCCGGCGAGCAGCTTGGTGGCGTCGAGGGTGTCCTCGCCCTTGTTCCAGTTGCAGGGGCACAGCTCGTCGCTCTGGAGCGCGTCCAGCACCCGCAGGACCTCCGTGACGTTCCGGCCGACGGAACCGGCGGTGACCATGGAGAACTGGATCTCGTTGTTCGGATCGACGATGAACGTCGCGCGCTGCGCCACGCCGTCGGCGGTGAGGATGCCGAGGTCGGCGCACAGCTCCCGCTTGACGTCGGCCATCATCGGGAACGGGATCTCGCGCAGGTCCGGGTGGTCCTTGCGCCACGCGAAGTGCACGAACTCGTTGTCGACGGACGCGCCCAGCACCTGGGCGTCGCGGTCGGCGAAGTCCTCGTTGAGACGGCCGAACTCGGCGATCTCCGTCGGACAGACGAACGTGAAGTCCTTCGGCCAGAAGAACACGACGCGCCACTGGCCGTCGTAGGACTTGTGGTTGATCCTCTGGAACGCGTTGTCCGCGTCCAGGGAGACACAGGCGGTGAGCTCGTACTCGGGGAACTGGTCACCGACAGTAAGCACGCATGCTCCTTCGTCATGAGTAAGGGGATCGCCTCCACCACGAGAGGCGTGAGGTGGCCGCCGTGCTCCCGCCTCGGCGGCCGCTGTCACTCAGCGTGCCGCAGGCCCATAGAAAAGAGAAATCGATCTGTACCGACCGTCCGATAGGAGCTGCCTATCAATCATCTTCGATGCGCTGTGACCAGCGAGGGAACGGAAGCTGAGGCGTCGCAAATACCAGTTGATAGATGCAAATCACACCAATTCACACCAAACGAGTCTCACTCTGTGTAGTGGACGGCTTGGTCGTGCTCGGGGACGCCGCGCTGATGCGGGAACGGGCGACGGGGCAGGGGCCGGTTCGCCCTTACCTCGTCGCCCGTTTGAGCCGGCGGCTTCAGGTATTTCCTATGACGCGCGTGGGTGCTGCTGTCAGGTCGCCTTGCCGTGGGCGATGTAGGCGTTCATCTCGGTGAAATCGAGGGTGATGTTGTAAGGCTTGTAGAAACTGTGGGAGAAGTGGGCCAGCACGTCGAACCCGTAGTCGCCTGGCGGAGGGTCCTCGGCGCCCGCGGCCCGGAAGCCGCCGGTCCCGCCGCCCTTGTCCGCGTAGCAGTAGAGGTGCTTGGCGGTGGCGTCGCCGAGGCGGACCTCCTTCGGATAGCAGGGGTAGCTGATGACCGGCTGGCCCCCGGCGAAAGCCTCAATCGGGCGGTCGTAGTCGGTGCGGATCCGCAGTTTCTCGGCCGTTTCCAGGGGGATGCCCGCGACCTGTTCGCCGATTCCGCCGATGTCCAGGGCCACCACCTGTGTTCCGGAGTCGGCGATGCTGCCCGTGCTGTGCAGCAGGTGCTCACGGGCGAGCCACAGCGGCATGGGCTTCGCGCCCGCTCGTAGGGCGTCGGCGCGTGCCTTTCTGGCCGTTTCGGTGGTTCGGCGGCGCAGGATCAGCGACCTGCCCGCGTAGTCGATGGTGGTCAGGAAGTGGTACAGGACCCACGTGCCGATGATGCCGTCGTTGGTTTGACCGGACTCGCCTTCGTCGTCCGACCATTGCACGGGGACGTTGCGCAGTTCGATGCCGCCCAGCTTGAAGGAGTCCAGCACCCCGAAGTACTGCCATATGACGCGGCCCGCGTACTCGATCTTCTGACTGGCGACGGCGGTCAGCCCGGCTTCCTTGGCCGCTTTCCCGGACAGACCCAGCCACGGGACGCGGGTGTAGAGCATGAAGCTCTTCGGCGGCCCGCCGTTGACCGATCCCTGCATCCGCGGGAACGGGTCCATTTCCTGCCAGGGCACGCGGCCGATGTCGCCGTGCACCTCATACGCCTTGTCGCGGAGAGCCGCGAACCATTTGGCGTAGATCTCCTCGCCGGCCGCCTGCCAGCGCGGCACGGAGAGGGAGAACTTGTCCTGCCGGATGTAGCAGTCACCCAGGAATTGGTTGGTCTGCTTGTCGTCGGGGGACAGCCCGAGGGCCATCGTGAGATACTTCTCGGCTTCCGGGAACCTGTTGCTCAGTAGCCCTACATAGCCGCGCTGGCGTGCCGCGTGGACGTTCTTGGGGTCCTTTTTCAGGATCTCCTCGTAAGCGCGGCCGGCCTGCTCGAACTTCCCGGCCCTGAACAGGGCGTCCGCGTCACCGATGTCCGCTCGCGCCGTGACCGCTTTGCCCAGCAGTGGTGTGGTCGCGGCGGCGCCGGCCACCACGGCGGCTCCCCGGAGCAGCGAACGCCGGTCCCATTCCCCGTCAACAGCCACGGATTCTTCCTTTTCGTGATCACCTTCCGGAGCCGGGGCGGCATGGCCCCGGCACGGACCGCTGCGGTCCGCGCCTCTACCGAAGTCGGAGGGCTGTTGCGGCGGCGTATGCGTTTTTCGATACGCCCGCGATACGCCCGCGATACGCCCGCGATGCATCCACCCGGCCACCCGGCCACCCGGCCATCGAGGCGGTCGTCGAGTTAGTGGGCCCCGTTCGGGGACGGCGCCAGCGGCATGGCGGGGAGCCGGATGGCGACGAGAAGGCCGCCGTCGGGGCGGGGCGTGAGGTCGAGGACCCCGCCGTGTGCCCGGACGATGCTGTGCACGATGGCCAGCCCGAGACCGACGCCGGCGTGCTGCTCGGTGCGCACGCGTGTTCCGCGCTGGAAGGGCTCGGTGAGGGTCGGTATCAGGTCCGGGGGGACCCATGGGCCGGTGTTCTCGACGGACAGCACGCTCGCGCCCTGCAACGCCTCGGTGTGGACGGTCACGGTGCCGCCGGAGGGGAGGTTGTGGACGATCGCGTTCTGCACGAGGTTCGTCACCGCCCGCAGGATGAGTTCCGCCGAACCCACGGCCTGGGTCCTCTGGCCGGTGACGTTGAGGGTGATCTGGCGGCGTTCGGCAAGGGGAAGCAGCGTCTCGGCGGCCTCTTCCGCGACGAGGGACAGGTCGACGGGCCCCCGGGCGAAGCTCTGGCGATCGGCGCGGCTGAGGAGCAGGAGGGCTTCGGTGAGGTCGATCGCCCGGGAGTTGACGGTGTGGAGGCGTTCGAGAACCTCCCCCTGGTCCCGGGTCGGGTCGCTGCGAGCGACGTCCAGAAGTGTCTGCGAGATCGCCAGCGGGGTGCGCAGTTCGTGGGAGGCGTTGGCGGCGAACCGTTGCTGTTCGGCGACGTGGGATTCGAGCTGCTGGAGCATGGTGTCGAACACGTCGGCGAGTTCGCGGAACTCGTCGTTGGGGCCTTTCATGCGGATCCGGTGGGACAGCGATCCGTCCGCGGCCATCCGTGCCGCGTCCGCGATCCGGGTGAGCGGCGCGAGCATCCGGCCGGCGAGGAGCCACCCGCCAAGGAGCCCGAACAGCAGGAGGAAGCCCAGCGCTTGGGCCGCCTTGGGGACGAACGCCTCCTGGAGGTCGGAACGGTTGGGGATGTTCCGCGGGCGCGGCCCCCCGTGCCCGCCCATTCCCGGCCCCCCGGGCTCGCCCATTCTCGGCCTCTCGTGCCCGCTCATTCCCGGCCCGACGTTGATCGGCCCGTCGGGTACGTAGCGCAGCAGGAACACCCAGACCACGGCCAGCAGGAGAGCGCCGGCGAGCATGAGGAATCCGGCGTAGCTGAGGGTGAGTTTCAGCCGGGCGCTGAGTCCAGGACGCCTATACATGATCACCGTTCGGATCGCCGGTGTCGCCACCGGTGCCCGTGCCGGTTCGCGGGCCGGTCTGCGGGCCGGTGTCGATGCGGTAGCCGACGCCTGGGACGGTGGCGATCAGCCATGGCTGCCCGAGCCGCTTGCGCAGCGCGGAGACCGTGATGCGGACGGCGTTGGTGAAGGGGTCGGCGTTGGCGTCCCAGGCCCGCTCCAGCAACTCCTCGGCGCTGACGACACCCCCCTGGGCCGCGACCAGGACCTCCAGGACCGCGAACTGCTTGCGGGTCAGCGCGACATAACGCTCATCGCGGTACACCTCACGCCGGAACGGGTCCAGCCGCAGCCCCGCGATCTCGCTGACCGGGGGCCGGGTGTGCGCACGCCGGCGGTTCAGCGCCCGTAGCCGCAGTACCAGCTCACGAAGCTCGAACGGCTTGGTGAGGTAGTCGTCGGCGCCGAGCTCGAACCCCGAGGCCTTGTCGTCGATCCGATCGGCGGCGGTGAGCATGAGGATCGGGATCCCGCTGCCCGAGGCGACGATCCGCCGGGCGACCTCGTCGCCGGACGGGCCGGGAATGTCACGGTCCAGGACGGCCAGGTCGTAGGAGTTGACGCTGAGCATCTCCAGGGCGCGGTCACCGTCGCCGGCGATGTCGGCCGCGATCGCCTCCAGCCGCAGGCCGTCGCGCACGGCCTCGGCCAGGTAGGGCTCGTCCTCCACGATCAGAACACGCATACCCGCAGGGTATGCGGCATCGCGTATCGCCGGCATATTCAAACCGGACGCCCCCACCGCCCCGGCCGGGGCCAGGGCTTCACACACGAATCACGGCCACGTCCTCGGGCCTTCGGCCGGACCCGCAGGCATCGGCGGGCGGCCGCCGCCGTTATCGGGGCGCGGCTCGTAGCGGCCGGGCCCGTTGCCACGGACCTGGCACTGCCCGTACGCGGCGCGGTGCTGAGACGGCCAGGCCGCGGCGTCCGGGTGGGGCAGCCGGACCGGCGCGACCACCCGGTACTCGAAATGCCACCATTCGTTGTCGTAGACGCGGTAGAGCCCGTACCGTCCGCCATGCTGTTCGAGCCACCGCGCTCCCTCCGTGGGCCGGACGTCGAGTGCGAGGCCCCGCACGTGGCTGGACTCCTGCGGCGGCAGCACCCGGCGCCGGGCCGCCGACACCGAGCCGGTGCGCCGCACCTCCGCGGCGAAGATCCGGTGCTGCTCCGCCGGGTCGCGGTATCCCGAGGTGAGGCCGATCAGCTGCCCGTCGCGCCAGAAGGCCTCGGCCCGCGCGTACATGAACGCGGTCGCCGTCTGCGGGGCCAGCCCGCGCAGGTCCTCATCGGGGAAGCGCAGGCTCAGGGCCCACTGGCAGGCCAGGAAGCGGGCGTGGCCCGGTGCGCGGAAGTGGGCGATCGGCACCAGCAGCACCGCGACGAGCCGGGTGACGGCCGCCAGCACGCGCGTTCTGATCGCCAAGCGTCGATTCGCCACCACTCACCGCCGGAGGGTCAGGCCACTGGCGGGGCCTAGGTCGGCGAAAGCCGGGGTCGGTGCTGACATCGCTGCGTTCTGGTTCATGCCCTCCACTGAAAGCGGAAGCCCGTTGCGGTGCCGTATGCGTTTTTCGATACGTCCGCGATACGCCGGCCCTCGATCTGTGTGGCGAACGACACCCGCCTATGACCTGCGACGATTCACGTTCTGTGACGACGGTTGCGGTAACGTTCCCGGTGGGATGGCGATCACTAGACCGACGGTGGCTCAGCTGCGGGCGTTCCTGGCGCTCGCGGAACATCTGCATTTCCGGGACGCCGCCGCCGCGCTGCGGATGAGCCAGCCCGCGCTGTCCGGGGCGGTCGCCGCGCTGGAGGAGAGCCTGGAGACCCGGCTCGTCGAGCGGACGACCCGGAGGGTGCTGCTGACGCCCGCCGGGCATCGGGTGGCGCGGCGGGCCGAGGTCGTCATGGCGGAGCTTGACCGGCTGGTCGACGAGGTCAGGGCCGTCCGCGGGCCGCTCGTCGGGCCGCTCAGGGTGGGGGTGATCCCGACCGTCGCGCCGTACCTGCTGCCGGTCGTCCTGCCCCGGCTCGCCAAGGAGTTCCCGGACCTGGAACTCTCGGTGCACGAGGAGCAGACCGACCAGCTCGTCGCGGAACTGCTCGCCGGGCGGCTGGACGTCGTCCTGCTGGCGCTGCCCGCCGCCGTCGGCGGCGTGACCGGGCTCGACCTGTACGACGAGGACTTCGTGCTCGTGGCCCCCGCCGGGTTCGACCTCGCGCCGGGGCCGGGCCCCGAGCCGGGGCGCGTCTCGCGGGAGGCACTGGGCGACCTGGACGTGATCCTGCTCAACGAGGGCCACTGCCTGCGGGACCAGGCACTCGACGTCTGCCGCGAGGTGGGGGCGCGGGCAGCGGCCGCCACGTACGCGACGAGCCTGGCGACGCTGGTGCAGCTCGTGTCGGGCGGGCTCGGCGTGACGCTCGTCCCGGAGACCGCGCTGCCGGTGGAGACCCGCCGCGCCCCGAACCTGTCGCTGCACCGGTTCGCGTCGCCGGCGCCGTTCCGGCGGATCGGGCTCGGGTTCCGGTCGACGTCGCCGCGCGCCGGCGAGTTCGGGACGCTGGCCGGGAGCATCCGCGGCGCGGTCGCGGAGTCGGGCTTCACGACGGGCGTCCGTCCCGCCTGACCCGCGTTGGCGGGCCGGCTCGGCCCGGATGGTCACTTGGCGGTAAATGGCGGCCAGGTGAGGTCAAGACTGCGTCAGGGGACGGCCTGGCAATCGCGATGCGAGTTCAGGTGGCGACGGAACGTCACCATGCTCGGTGGGGCGAGGAGGAGGCCCCATGTCCCCGAAGCTCAGCGTCGTCGTGCCGTTCCACAACACCGAGGAGTTCCTCCAGGAATGCCTGGATTCACTGGCCGGTCAGACGCTGCGCGACCTTGAGGTGATCATGGTGGACGACGGGTCGGTCGACAACGGCGCCGTCATCGCCAAGGAGATGTGCGCCAAGGACCCGCGGTTCCGGCTGGTCACGCGCGACAACGAGGGGCCGGGGCCCGCGCGGAACGCGGGGGTGCGGCAGGCGAAGGGCGAGTTCCTCGCGTTCGCCGACGCCGACGACGTCGTCGAACGCCAGGCGTACGCGCGGCTGGTCGGGTCGCTGGAGCGGACGGGATCGGACATCGCGTCCGGGAACGTCCACCGGATGGACGCCGACCGGGACTGGCAGTCGTATCTGCACGACGGTGTGTTCGCGGAATCGTGTTCGCGGACGCATGTGTCGTCCAAGCCGACGCTCATGCGCGACCGGACCCCCTGGAACAAGGTGTACCGGCGCGAGTTCTGGGACAAGGCCGGCTTGGAATTCCCCAAGGGTTACTACGAGGATCCGCCCGTGACGGCGCGGGCGCATGCGCTGGCCCGTTCGGTGGACGTTCTGAGCGAGACGGTCTACTACTGGCGTAGGCGGCCGGGTTCCATCACTGAGGATCGCTACGACTGGGACAACATCACCCAGCGTTTGACGTCCGCGCGCCTATTGCGGGATTCGATGGCGGACTACGCACCGCAACTCCTGAACGCCTACGACGAGCACGCACTGATCGGAATCGAGCTTCGCGTCCTGTTCGAGGCGCTGCCCAGGACGCAGGACGCGCAACGCGAAGAACTCGTCGCTATCGGCGCGGAATTGGCGCGGCGGATCAGCCCGCGTGTCCTGAAACGGATTCCCGCGCTGACACGTCTGCAAGTGCATCTGCTGTGCCGGCGGATGCTGCCGGAATTGCTGGAGGTGCTGCGTTTCGTCCAGCTCCGAAAGGCGGCGGACGCGCCGCGGGTACGGCGCGGCCTGCGAAGCCGGTGGTACGCGGAGTTCCCGTTCTTCGAGGACGAGGAACGGGCCGTCCCGCAGCATGTGTACGACGTCACCGACGAACTCAGGCCCGCGGCGGCGATCGACCGGGCCGAATGGGTCGACGGGCGGCTCCGCATCGAGGGACACGCCTACATCCGGCACCTGGACTCCTCCACCGAGGACGGCTCCCGCATCCGGGTGTGGCTGCTCGCGGCGAACAAGCGCGGCCTGATGCGCGTCCCGATCAGGCGGGTCCGGAGGCCGGATGTGACCGCACGGTCACGGCAGTCGGCGGTGTCGTACGACTGGTCCGGGTTCGTCGCGGACATCGACCCGTCGTCGCTGCGGATGTTCGGGCGCTGGCGCGACGTCGACTGGATTCCGTGCGTCGAGATCGTCAACCGGGGGGTGCGGCGGCGGACCACGTTCTCCAACCCGCGGCTGATCAGCCGGCAGTGGCCGGCCGACCGGGAGTGCGCGCCCGGCGTGCTCGTCCAGGGCGTGGCGGGCAAGCGCCGGTTCGTGCTGCAGGTGCGGCGGACGCCGGCGGCCGTCCTCGGGTGCCACCTGGAGGACGGCGAGCTGTGGCTGGACGGCTGGAGCCGCGTCCCGCTCGGCGAACGGCCGAGGATCGTCGCCGTGCCGAAGGCGGGACGCGCCACGGTGACCGGCACCGTGGAACCGCTCGGCGGCGTCGGCGACGGCGACGGGTTCCGGGCCAAGCTGCCGGTCGCCGGGCTGGTAAAGCACCCCGGTGACTGGGAGATCACCCTGCCGGGCGGCGTGAAGCCCTATCTGGACGAGGACCCGGCCGGTACCGCATTCCAGGTTCCCGGTGGAGAAGTCGAACTCGCCAGAACGCGACGCAGCACGCTGCGAATCGTCGTCCGTGAGCGGGTTCTCGCCGTGGACGAGGTCTCCTGGTCGTCCGACGGTGCCCTGCGCCTGGAAGGGACATGCGCCAACCAGGTCGGACGACCCGACGCGTTGATTCTCCGGCGGCGGCGCTCGTCCGAGGAGCATCTGGTCACCTTGCATTGGGAAGGCGGCCGTTTCAGTGCTCAGTTCTGCCCCGCGCGTATGCCGGTGCTCGGGCTGTCTCGTCCGCTCATCTCCGGCCGGTGGGACGTCTTCGCGGCCGTCGGCGGACGGGAACAGCCGGTCGTCGTCAGGCGGCACACCCTTCGCGACGTGCCCGAGCCGTTCGAGGCGGGTCTGCACAGGATCACGGTGCGCGTCCAGAAGACCGACCAGCTGCTGCTCCAGATCGAGACCGCCCTAGACGACGACGAGCGCGGCGCCTACGCGCAGAGCCGGATACGGTCCGGGCACTACCGGCGCCATCTGAATCTGCCCGTCCGGGAGCTGGCGCTGTTCGACGCCTACAAGGGACGCCAGTACTCGTGCAATCCGCGGGGCATCTACGACGAGCTTCGGCGGCGCGAAACCGACCTGGAATGTGTGTGGGTCACCGAGAACGGACAGTTCGGCAAGCCGGTGGGTGCGCGGACCGTCCTGACCGGTACGCGAGAGCACTACGAGGCCCTGGCCCGCGCGCGCTATGTGTTCGGTAACGGGTCACAGCAGGAATGGTTCACCAAGCGCGAAGACCAGACGTACGTACAGTGCTGGCATGGGACGCCGCTCAAGAAACTCGGATACGACGTCAAGAAGATGCCGTACAAGCGCACTGAGGGCATCGACTGGATGGAGTACGACGTTCCCCAGTGGGACCTGCTCCTCGCGCAGAACGATTTCTCCGTTCCGTTGTTCCGGCGGGCCTTCGGCTATGGCGGCGACGTCGTCGTCAGTGGCTATCCGCGCAACGACGTCCTGAGCAGCCCGCACCGGGAGGAGATCGCGTCGGCGGTGCGCCGGCGGCTCGGCATCCCGGACGGCAAGAAGGTCGTCCTGTACGCGCCGACCTGGCGGGACGACTTCCACCACGCGATCGGCAAGCGGGCGTTCCGCCTCGAATTCGACATCGACCAGTTCAGGACGGCCTTGGGCCGCGACCACGTCCTGCTCCTGCGCACCCACTATCTCGTCACCGACCGGCCCAAGCTCCGGCCGGGCGACTGCGTCATCGACGCGTCCGTGTACCCCGACATCTCCGAGCTGTTCCTCATCACCGACGTGCTCGTCACGGACTACTCGTCGGCCATGTTCGACTTCGCCGTCACCGGCCGGCCGATGGTGTTCTTCACCTACGACCTGGAGCGCTACCGCGACCACGTGCGCGGTTTCTACTTCGACTTCGACGCGGAGGCCCCCGGGCCGCTGCTGAGCACCTCGCAGGAGGTCGTGGACGCCCTGCGCGAGCCGGGCGCGCTCGACGCCGGGTTCCGCGACGCGCGTACCGCGTTCGCCGCCCGGTACTGCCCGCACGACGACGGCCATGCCGCCTCCCGTGTGCTCGACCGGGTCCTCCAGCCCGCCCACTGAAAACCCCACCACGGAGCCGCTCGTGTCACCTCGGATCAGTATCGTCGTCCCGTTCCGCAACACCGGAGCCCATCTCGCGGAATGCCTGGAGTCGCTCGCCGGGCAGACGTTGCGCGACCTAGAGGTGCTGCTACTGGACGAAGGCCCGGCGGCCGCCGTCGCCAAGGGCTTCACTGACCGGGACGACCGTTTCACACTCCTTCGGCCGTCCGGTGGCGGCTCGGCCCTCGACGCCGCTGTCGAGCAGGCGAAAGGCCCGTATCTGGCCTTCGTCGACGACGAGGACGTGCTGCCGCCCTACGCGTACGAACTCATGGTCGGCACCCTGGAGTCGACCGGGTCCGACCTCGTCGGCGGAAACGTCATGCGGCTGGACGGCACGCAAACGCACCAGTCGCCGACGCATGGCGAGCCCTACGCCGAGACGCTGAAATCGACGCACGTCACCTATCACACGGCCCTCCTCCAGGACAGGACGGTCTGCAACAAGGTGTACCGGCGCGCCTTCTGGGACGCGCACGGTCTCAAGCTCCCCACGACACAAGACGTGTGCACGGCCGTGCAGGCCCAGCTCCTGGCCAAGGCCGTGGACGTGCTCGAAACCACCGTGTACTTCTGGCGGGACCGTCCGGGAACGGCGACAAGGCTCCGCCACGACCCGGCGGAAATAACCGAACGGATGGCCACCCTCGCGACCGTCCGGAAACTCGTGAACGACCACGCGCCGGAGCTTCTGGCCGTCCACGACAGGTACGCGCTGGAGTTGGACGTCCGCGCGCTGATCCTCGCTCTGCCCGGGGCCACCTGGCAGGAGCGTGAACGACTGGTCGAGCTGGGCGCCGAGGTCGTCAACTCAGCGGACCGTTCCGCCGCCGACGGGATGACGTCGATCAGGCGGCTGGAGACACACCTGCTCGGTGAGCGGATGCTGCCCGAACTCCTGGACGTGCTCCGCTTCGAGGAGGACGGCCAGCGGAACGTTCCCATCGTGCAGCAAGGACGTCTGCGGCAGCGCTGGTACGCCCGGTACCCCTTCTACGGCGATGTGGAACGCGCCATCCCCGAAGACGTGTACGACGTCACCGACGAACTTCGCATGCACGCGGAGGTCGACCGCGTCGAATGGGACGTCGACACGCTCATCGTCGAAGGCCGCGCCCATTTCGACCGTTTCGACGTGTCGACGGAGGCGGACTCCCGTATCCGCGTCTGGATGAGCGACATCAGGACCGGCAAGGAGATCCGGCTCCCGGTGGAACGGGTCCGCTGCCCGGAGGCCACCGCACAGGCCGAACACTCGAACGTCTGCTACGACTGGTCCGGTTTCTCCGTGCGGGTAGAGCCCGAGTACCTCCTGGACGGCGACGAGTGGCGAACCGCCACCTACGAGCTGTACGCCGAAGTGTCGACCGCAGGGCGCAAAGCAGTCCAGCGGCTGACCGCGGTGGCCCCGGCCGTACGCTGGACGTCCGCGCGGCAGGTGGACGAACACATGGCCGTCCAACCGGCGGCGGGCGACGACGATGTTTTCGTCGTCCACGTCAAGCGTGCCAAGGCCGTCCTCACCGGAATCCGCTGTGACGGCGACACGCTCGTCCTGTCCGGATGGACGCGGCGGGTTCTCGGCGCCGGGGCGGCCCTGGTCGTCGCGCGCAGGCATGGCGGGGCGGAGGTTCGCGGTGAGGTGACGTTGCGCCAGTCGTCCGTGCTGCGGATGGCGGCGGGCACCGGCTTCGACTTCACGGCGAAGGTTCCGCTGAAGAGCCTGATCTCCGTTCCGGACGCCACTCCAGACGGGAACGGGCACGGAGTCGTCCACGTCGCGCACCTGCGGGACGCCATCGACTGGGACATCCGGCTGACCGGCGAGGGCGGCCCGATGCGGCTCACCGTCGCGAGCAACGTCACCCCCGTCCGCTACCCCCTCCCGACCGAGACCGGGGGCGGGCGGGAGTTCGCGCTCACGCGCACCGCCTTCGGGAATCTGCGCGGTGTCGAGCGGAGCGCCCGGCCCGTCGTGACCAAGGCCGAATGGGACGAGAACGGGCTTCTCACCCTCACCGGCGACTTCTCGGATCCGGAGGGCCGCCCGGATCACTTCGTCCTGCGGCGGCGCCGGTCGGGCGACGAGCACCGTGTCCCCGTCACCTGGGAGCGCCAGCGGTTCACCACCGCGTTCACACCCGCGACGATGGCCGTGTTCGGGACGGACCTCCCGCTGAGCAGCGGCACATGGGAACTGCTCACGGGAACGCGCGGTGGCGCACACGCCCGTGAGGTGGCCGTTGTCGCCGAGCGTGAGGCGATCCCAAGCCTGCCTGGCTGGCGGCACGTGGGGACGCATGAATTCGAGGTCGGCGTTCACCAGATCGACGCGGTGCAGCTTCGCAGCCGTCCGGCCCTGGGTGACGACGAGCGTGGCGGACACGCGCAACAGTTCCTTCAGCAGCGTGACTACCCCGTCTATCTGCGGAGTCCTCTCGCGGACATCGCCGTGTTCGACAGCCACGGCGGCACGCAGTACAGCTGCAATCCGAGGGCCATCTACGAGGAACTGGCCCGTCGCAAGACCGACCTGGAATGCGTGTGGGTTTCCCAGGACGGCCAGTTCGCGGTCGACGGGAAGGCCAGGACCGTTCAGGCGGGAAGCCGTGAGCACTACCGCGTCCTGGCACGCGCGCGCTATCTGGTCACCAACCACGGGCTGCCGCCGTGGTACGTCAAGCGCGACGGGCAGACCTACGTCCAGACGTGGCACGGTAGCCCGCTGAAGCGGCTCGCCCACGACCTCAGGGACATGCCGTACCAGCGCGTCGAACGGCTCGACTGGACGGAATGGGAAGTGCGCCGGTGGGATCTGCTGCTGTCCCCGAGCCCGTTCGCCACGCAGGTCATGCGCCGCGCGTTCCGGTACGAAGGGGAAATCCTGGAAACGGGCTATCCGCGCAACGACATCCTCAGCACGCCCGAGTGGGAGAGCGTCGGGACCCGCGTACGCAAGCGCCTAGGAATCCCGGACGGAAAGAAGGTCGTCCTTTACGCGCCCACATGGCGGGACGACCGGCACCACGCGTCCGGCAGCCACGGTTTCTCACTGGAACTGGACGTCGACACCCTCCGGCAGGCCATCGGCGACGACCACGTCCTCCTGCTAAGGACGCACCCCCTCATCACCGACCGGAACCGTCCCGCAGTGGACGACTTCCTCATCGACGTGTCCCGATCCCCGGACATCGCTGATCTGTACATGGCCTCCGACGTCCTAGTCACGGACTACTCGTCCGCCATGTTCGACTACGCGATCCTGGGCAGGCCGATCGTCCTCTACACCTACGATCTGGCCCGCTACCGCGACCATCTGCGCGGCTTCTACATCGACCTGGAAGCGGAAGCACCCGGGCCGATCGTGACGACGTCCGCGGAAGTTGCCGAAGCGGTCGCGAAGGCGCCCGACTCAGAAGAACACCATGCGGACGCCTATGACCGCTTCTTCGTGAAGTACTGCCCGCACGACGACGGTCAAGCGGCCGCCAGGGTCGTCGACCACATCTTCGGCAACGCCACCAAGGACGAATAGACCCGGCCACACCCGCGACCAGCGGCATGGGACAAATCACTGCGTTCTCACTAAGATCAACCCTCGCCCGCCCGCCGATGCCAGAGGGAGATCGAGCGCATGAGCGGTGAACTCGTCCCCGCGTCCAACGCCTTGACGGCCCGGTGGGCGAAGGAAGCCTGCGACGGCACGACAACGGTCCTGTCCGGCGCCGGGGTGTGGCCGCTGCTGGCGTTCCTGGCCGCCGCGTCGCGGGAGCCCGGACGGGCGGAACTCCAGCGCGCCATCGGAGTCGACGCCGCCGGCGCCGACCGGCACGCGCGCGTCGCGCTGGGCATGCTCGACAGCGCCACGGCGGCGACGGGGGCGCTCGGCGTGTGGACGCGGGCGGAGCTCGCCGTGGAGCCGTGGTGGCAGCGAGTCGTCCCCGCCGAGGCTCGTGGCGAGCTCACCGGCGACACCGCCGCCGACCAGGAAAGGCTGAACGAGTGGGTCCGGCGGAACACCGGCGACCGGTTGAAGGAGATGCCGGTCCAGGTACGGGAGGAAACGGCGCTGGTGCTCGCTACTGCGCTCACCGTCGACACGCGGTGGAAAGAGCCGTTCCAGGACGTCCCGCTAAATCCCGCAGAAGGCCCGTGGGCGGGGCGCGCCAAGGGGGTGGCGGGCCTCAGGCACAGCAGCCCCGATTTCAACCGGCTCACCCTTGCGGAAGAGACCCCGGCCGGGCCCGTCACAATGCTGACAGTCCACGGCGAGGACGACGTCGACGTGATCCTCTGCTTGGGGGAACCCGACCGTCCCGCCGGTGAGGTGCTCGCCGCGGCGATGGCGGCCACCGACGGCCGGCATCGGCTCCGGCGGGGCGAGACGCTGCTCAAGCGGACCTTCGCCGAGAAGGCGCCCGGCCTGCGGGTGGAAACGGTCCTCTCGTTCGAGCCCAGTACGACGCTGAGCGCGACCACCGTCCGTTTCGACATCGCCGCCGAGCACGACCTGCTCGCCAAGTCCCACGTGTTCGGACTGGCGGCGGTCTCCACCGCCGACGGCCGCGGCCACCTGCCCGGGATCAGCCGGACCCCGCTGGCGGTGGGCCAGGCCGCCCAGGACGTCAACGCCACGTTCAGCGCGGAGGGGTTCAAGGCGGCGGCGATCACCGCGATGGAGATCGTGGCCGCGGGCGCCCCGATGGCGGAGGCGCAGGTCCTGAACGTGACGTTCGACCGGCCGTTCGGGTTCCTGACCTGGCACCGGCCGACCGGGCTCGTCCTGCTCGCCGGCTGGGTCGCCGAACCGGAGGACTGGACGCCCCCTCCCCAACCGGCCGCGATCACCCCCTGAAGGGCGTCAGCCGGGGCGGCGGGCCCGCGCGAACAGCCTGGTCCCCGGCCACGCGCACACCGGCAGGCGCCGTTCGAGGACGGCGCTCACGCGCAGCGCCTCGTTGGCGAGCGGGTGCAGCGGCGCCAGGTCCTCGCGGCGGGCCGTCCGGTGCCTGAGACGGCGCAGGAACGGACGCAGCAGCACGCCCCTGCTCCACACCCGCTCCAGCACCAGCCCGGCGCCCTCGACGAGCTCGACGAGCGCGCGGCGCGTGTAGCGGCGCACCCGGCCGAGGGCCACGTCCCGCGCCGACCACAGGGCCATGTCGGACGGGACGGAAACCAGCGCCGTCCCGCCCGGTCTCAGCACCCGCGTGATCTCCGCCGCCGCCCGCTCGTCGTCCTCGATGTACTCCAGGACGTCCAGGGCCAGCGCCAGGTCATATCGGCACGGCGGAAGCGGCAGGTAGCGCGCGTCGCCCTCGTACGCGACGACGCCGTTCGCGCGGGCCAGCGCCACGGCCGCCGGGCTCAGATCGATCGCGGTGGCGTCCCAGCCGTGCTCGGTGAGCAGCCGCGACGCCGAGCCCGACGCCGCGCCGATGTCGACGGCCGTCCCCGGCACGCTGAACCGCAGCAGCTCCGCGGACAGGATCTCCCGGCGCTCCCGGTACCACCAGTTGTCGTTCTCGATCAGCGCGATCCGCCGGAGCTCGATGGTGTCCACGGGACAAGCCGACGGCATCGACGATGGCACGTTCCACCGACGTCGCCGTCCGGTGGCGCATCGTTGACCGGTGTTTGACCCCGCGCCGGACGTCGGCGCTTCCCCCGGGTCGGCGCTTCCCGCGTGTCAGCGCTTCTTGCGGCGGCGCCGTCGCACCATGAAGCGGACGGCCAGCAGCGCCGCGACCAGCCCGCCGACCGCCGGGGCGGCCCGCTTCGCGACCGACGGGCCCGCGACCTCCAGCAGGTCGATCGCGTCGTCCTCCCGCGCCACCCGCAACGGCCGCTCCGCCCGCGCCGGCCGCTCCGCCCGCCGCGGCGCCTCCGCCGGACGCTCCGGCGCGGCATCCGGCAGGGGTGTGACGACCTCGGGGGTCGCCGGCCCCGGCTTGTCGGCGGCCTGCTCCACCTTGTCGGCCTGCTCCGCCTTGTCGGCCTGCTCCGCCTTGTCGGCCTGCTCCGCCTTGTCGGCCTGCTCCGCCTCGGGCTCCGGCGCCGCCTCGGGCTTCGCGGCCGTCTCCGGCGTGGGCTCCTCGGACGTCTCCAGCTCGGCCGCCAGCGCCTTGGCGAACCGATTAATGATCTTGGAGCCGACCTCGGACAGGATGTTGCGGCCGAACTGCGCCGGACGTCCCGTCACGTTCAGCTTCGTGTGGACGGTCACGCGCGTCGTGCCGTCCTCCTCGTGCAGCTTCGCCTGGACGGTCGCCGACGCCGTGCCCGAACCGCGGGCCTCCTTCGCGGACGCCTCCAGCGTCACCGTGCGGGACGCCTCGTCCGCGGAGACGATCCGCGCGGTGCCGCGGTAGGTGATGGTCATCGCGCCGACCTTCACCTTCATGCGGCCCTTGTACTCGTCGCCGTCGACGGAGTCGAGCGTCGCGCCGGGCATGCAGGTCGCGACGCGCTCCACGTCGAGCAGCACCGGCCATGCCTGGTCCACCGGTACGGGGACGGTGAAATCGTGATCGAGTTCCATGATCGTGTCCTTATCGTCCGGAGAACTACCCGTGACCTTACGGTGGTCGCTCGTTCGGTCGCCAGCCGGGCCGGGCACCCCGGACCCGGGGTACCCGGCCGCACGACGGGCATTCGGCCGGTCTCGCGCGTCTCGCGCGCTCAGACGGCGGCGCTCAACGCCCGCGCGGTCAGCACCGTCGCCAGATGCGACCGGTACTCCGACGACCCGTGCAGGTCGGTGGGCGGTTCGGTGCCCTCTGCGGCGTGTTCGGCCGCGGACCTGAATGTGTCCTCCGACATGGGACGTCCCCTAACGGCGGCTTCCACCCCGCTGGCCCGCACTGGGGCCGGACCCATGTTGGTCAGCGCGACCCGCGCGTCCTCGACGGCGTCACCATTGCGGCGCACCGCGCACGCGACGCCGACGACGGCCCACGCCTGGGCAGTCCGATGGAACTTCTCGTAGTGCACGCCCCAGCCGGAACCCAGCTTCGGCACCCGCACACCCACGAGCAACTCGTCCGGCTCCAGCGCCGACGTCATCCAGTCGACGAAGAACTCCGACGCGGGGATCTCCCGTTCACCGCGCACGGACCGGACGAGGAACACCGCGTCCAGGGCCAGCGCGACGGCCGGGAGGTCGCCCGCCGAGTCGGCGTGCGCGAGCGACCCGCCGAACGTGCCCCGATGCCGGACGGCCGGGTCGGCGACCGTCTCCGCCGCCGCCGCGATCAGCGGGGCGTGCTCGCGCACCAGCGGATCGCGGATCACCTGGTGGTGCGTCGCCATCGCGCCGATGACCAGCGCGTCGCCCGCGTCGCGGATCTCGCGGAGCGAGCCGATCCGGCCGACGTCGATCAGCGCGTCCGGGATGGCGAGCCGGAGCCGCAGCAGCGGCATCAGGCTCTGCCCACCGGCGAGCACCTTCGCGTCCTCGCCCGCGTCGGACAGCGCCCGGACGGCGTCGTCCACCGAGGCGGGCCTGGCGTAGTCGAACGCCGCGGGGATCACTGCGCACCTCCCGCCGAGCCGAGGCCGCCGCCCGCGCCGGGCGTCGCGGTCTCCGGTTTCCGCTCCGCGCGAAGGGCCCGCCAGACGCGCTCCGGCGTGCACGGCATCGCGACGTCGTGCACGCCGTACGGGCGCAGCGCGTCGACGATCGCGTTCACGACCGCCGGGGTCGACGCGATCGTGCCCGCCTCCCCGACGCCCTTCACGCCCAGCGGGTTGGACGTCGCGGGCGTCTCCGTCCGGTCGGTCGTGAACGTCGGCAGGTCCGCGGCCGATGGGATGAGGTAGTCGGCCATGGTGGTCGTGGTCAGGTTGCCGTCCGCGTCGTACACGGCCTCCTCGAACAGGGCCTGCGCGATGCCCTGCGCCAGCCCGCCGTGCACCTGCCCCTCCACGATGAGCGGATTGACGACTTTCCCTACGTCGTCCACAGCCACGTACTTGCGGAGTTTCACCATCCCTGTCTCGGTGTCCACCTCGGCGGCGCACAGGTGCGTTCCGTGCGGGAAGGAGAAGTTCTCCGGGTCGAACGTGGCGTCGGAGTCCAGCGACGGCTCGATACCGTCCGGCAGGTCGTGCGCGGCGAACGCGGCCCAGGCGACCTCCTGCAGCGTCGCGCCCTCCTCCTGGACACCGCGGACGCTGAACCGCCCGCCCTCGAACTCCAGGTCCTGCTCGGCGGCCTCCAGCAGATGCGCGGCGACCTTCCGGGCCTTGTCGACCACCTTGTCGCACGCGGAGAACAGCGCGACCCCGCCGATGACCAGCGAACGCGACCCGTAGGTGTCCATGCCCTTCGGCGCGACGGCCGTGTCGCCGTGCAGGACCTTCACGTCCTCGAACGGCACACCGAGCCGGTCGGCGGCGATCTGCGCCCAGCACGTCTCGTGTCCCTGGCCATGCGGCGACGAACCGGTGATCACCTCGACCTTCCCGGACGGCAGTACGCGCACCGACGCGTGCTCCCAGCCGCCCGCGGCGTACGACAGCGAGCCCAGAACCCGCGAAGGGGCGATACCGCACATCTCCGTGAACGTCGACACACCGATGCCCAACTGCACCGGATCCCGCCGTTCCCGCCTGTCGGCCTGCTCCGCGCGCAACTTGTCGTACTCGAACAGTTCCAGCGCCTTGCCGGTCGCCGCCTCGTAGTTGCCGGAGTCGTACGTGAGCCCCGCGATCGTTTCGTACGGGAACTCCTCGTGCGTGATCCAGTTGCGGCGCCGTACCTCGATGGGGTCGACACCCAGTTCGGCGGCCAACTCGTCCATCATCCGCTCGATGGCGTACGTCGCCTCTGGACGGCCCGCGCCCCGGTACGCGTCCGTCGGTGTCTTCGTCGTGAAGACGCCCGTGCAGGTGAACGAGTACGCGTCCATCTTGTAGATGCCGTTGTACATGAACGCGCCCAGCAGCGGGATGCCCGGAGTGACGAGCATCAGGTACGCGCCCATGTCGGCAAGCAGATCCGCCTTGAAACCGCGAATCCGTCCGTCGCGCTCCGCGGCGAGCGTGAGCCGCTGTATCTGGTCGCGCCCGTGGTGGACGGTCATGTTGCCTTCGCTGCGCGACTCCGTCCACTTCACCGGACGGCCGAGCCTGCGCGCCAGCAGCAGCGCGAGGACCTCCTCACCGCACACCTGGAGTTTCGACCCGAACCCGCCGCCGACGTCCGGCGCGACGACCCGGATCCGGTGCTCGCCGATCCCGGTGACTTTGGCCAGCATCAGCCGCAGAATGTGCGGGATCTGCGTCGCCGAGTACAGCGTGAACTCGTCCCCGTCCGGCACGCACAGCACCGACCGCGGTTCCATCGCCGTAGGGATGAGCCTCTGCTGGACGTACTCGCGTTCGATGACGACGGGGGCGTCCCTCATCGCGGCGTCGAGATCCCCGTTCTCGAACACCCACGTGTAGGACTTGTTCGTCCCCAGCTCCTCATGGACGACATCGGCCCCTTCCGCAAGGGCCGCGTTCATGTCCAGGACCGCGGGCAGCGGTTCGTAGTCGACATCGATCTCTTCCAGGGCGTCGAAGGCCGCGTACCTGTCCCGCGCCACCACGCACGCCACCGGCTCGCCGACGTATCGTGCCTCGCTCACCGCCATCGGCGGATGGTCCGGATGCTTCATATCGTCGGTCACGACCCACGCGCAGGGCAGCGAACCCTGCTCGTCGGCGAAATCCGCGCCGCTCAAAGCGGCGATCACACCGGGACGTCCCTTCGCCTGCGACGTGTCGACGCGGACGATCCGCGCGTGCGCGTGCGGGCTGCGCAGGTACGCCACATGCAGCGTCCCCGCCGGGGTCATGTTGTCGGTCCACTGCGTCCGGCCGGTGACGAGCCGGGCGTCCTCCGACCGCTTCCGCGGCGCGCCCACCTCGGCTTTGGCCCGGCCCTCCTGGATCGTCACGGCGCCACCTCCTGACCGGCGGGCTCACGCATCTCCTTCGCGGCGCGCCGGACGGCCTTGACGATGTTCTGGTAACCGGTGCACCGGCACAGGTTGCCCTCCAGGCCCTCCCGGACCTCCGCCTCCGACGGGTCGGCGTTCTCCCGCAGCAGGTCGAGCGACGCCATGATCATGCCGGGCGTGCAGTAGCCGCACTGGAGCGCGTGCTCCTCGTGGAAGGCCCGCTGCATCGGATGCGGCGTCCCGTCAACGCCCGCCCCGTCAATGCCGAGGCCCTCGACGGTGGTCACGTCGGCGCCGTCCGCTTGGACGGCGAGCACGGAGCAGCTCTTCACGCTCACCCCGTCCATCAGGACGGTGCAGGCTCCGCAGTTGCTGGTGTCGCACCCGACCGGGGTACCGACCTTCTCCAGCCGTTCGCGCAGATAGTGGACCAGAAGGAGGCGCGGTTCGACGTCGTCCTCGTACGTCACACCGTCGACCTCGACACGGATACGTGGCATGCGGTTCCCTCCCAGGGACGTCTCGGGGTGGACTTGGGGAGACGTCCCCGGGGCGGGGCCCGTGAATCCTGCCACGTCATCGGGCCCTGCCTGTCATCGGGCACCTCCGTGGAAGCGACCCTCTGAACGTATGACGCGGTTGAATTCTGTACTAGCCCCTGGCGAGGTCTATTTACCGATATGTGGCGACGCCTTTGACGCCTGCCGGACGTCGGCCGCTAGTGCACGCGAAGCAGAACCGGCCAGGTCTTCGGGCCGACGATCCCATCGGCCTCGACGCCGCCCCACCGCTGTACCGCCTTCACGGCCGCCTCGGTCGCGTCGTCGAACCTGCCGGACATCGTGATCTCCGGGTGGCTGCGCGCCATCAGCAGCCCCTGGAGGCTCTGCACGTGCTCACCCGAGTCGCCCTTGTTCAGCTCCGGAAGCTTCTTCACCATGTCCTCCGTCCAGTTGCCCCCGCCGTACGCGGGTCGTCCGTAACCGGCGATCACGCTGGAACTCCTGACGCGACGCTTCACCGCGTCACCGGTGTTGGCCTCGATGGTCTGCAACCGCCCGCCACCGAGGACCTTCTCGACCACGCCGACATGGTCGATCGCACCCACGTTGTTGGTCGCACCCCAGTCGAAGAACACGATGTCCCCAGGCTTCGCCTGATTGACACTCGCGGTAGTCCCGCTGTGCCACCGCCCGACCTTCTGAAAATCCTGTGCGTGCCAGACCGTGTAGGCCCGGTCGCCGCCAGGCAGGACCGCCGAGGCGTTCCCGCTGTGCCGCGCCCAGTAGGTGATGGCCATGTCGCACCAAGACGCCCTGAGGAACTCGTCCCCGTGCCTGGACGCGTACTCCTTGGTGATCTTGTTCGGACGGCCCGACATCCCGATCGACTTGCGGGCCTGGGCGATCATTCCGGCGGCGCTCATGCGGATTCCTCCGCTTCCTCGCCGTGGAAGAACCCGTCGGCGTCGGGCTCGCCGTACAGCTCGCGGAGAACCTGTTCCTCGTCGGGTTCGGTGGGCCGGTGAACGCCCGGATTTACGTCTACTTCTTCCGTCAAAGCTGCTTCTGCGCTGTCTGTCCTGTTCTGAGGGGTCACATGCTCCTCCTGGAGCTTTGGTCTCCGCCGTCCCGTTCCGTACGCGGCTCCCCACCGACCGTAACGGGCTGGGTACCTTCTTCTCCGGGTTTCGCCCCAAATCACACCCAAGCGCGTCAACTGCCTCCCCACCAGGTAAGACGGCCGGGAACCGGAAAGGTCACGGCCGCTCCGGCAGCATGCGAGAACCGGATCTTCCGGGGTAGAGGCGCCTTATGTTCTTCTTTTCGTCTCGGTTGGGGTGTGTCGGGTCGCTGGCCGTGACCCTGATGCTCACCTGGGTGGCTTACCTGATCCTCAGCCGTTGAGGGCCCGGCGGCGGCAGGTTTCGCGGATCTCCTCGGTCGCCTGGGCGAACCGGAAGGTCTCCTCGTCGGACATCGTGTCCTTGCCGCCCGACTTGATGACGGTGTCGACCCTGCCGGCCAGGTCGTCGTCCTTCAGGGCCGGGCGGACCTCGCGCAGCGCGTCGAGGACCTGTTCGGCCGTGGGGTCCCGGGTCTTCGCGAGGGCGGAGGAGATCTTCGCGCAGTCGGCCTTGCGGTCCTCGGCTCCGTCCGAGCAGCCGGCCACCAGTGCGAGGCAGCAGGCCGCGAGGGCCAGGACCGGCGAGGCGTAGGTGCGCTTCACGCCGACGATGGTGCCATGAACGGGGCTCAGCGGTGGGGCGTAAGGGTCTGGCTGTAGAGGGACTTTCCGTCCAGGTCCCGCAGGTGGACGGTCAGGTTCCCGCTGTGCGCGTCGATTTGCGCGTCACCGAAGAACTGGTAGCCGTCGGCGGGCGACGTGTTGGGCTGCGGCGCGGGTTGGACGAACTTCAGTTGGGGGCCGAACGTCCCTTCGAGCTTGTTGGGGCCGAAGGCGCCCGCGTTGAGAGGGCCGGAGACGAATTCCCAGAACGGATCGAAATCGCTGAAGGCGGCCTTCGACGGGTCGTAGTAATGGGCGGCCGTGTAGTGGACGTCGGCCGTCAGCCAGACCATGTTCCGCACGCGGTGGCGTCGCGCGTAGGAGAGCAGATCGGCGATCTCGCGTTCGCGGCCCAGCGGCGCGCCGTCGTCGCCCTGGGCGATGCCTTCCTGGGCGGCCGTGCCGTCGGGGACGATCAGGCCGATCGGCAGGTCGGCCGCCATGACCTTCCAGGTCGCGTTGGAGCGGCGGAGTTCGCGCTTCAGCCAGGCCGACTGCTCGGCGCCTAGGACGCCGTTGTTCTGGCCGGGGGAGTTGTTGGCGTCGTTCGGCGACTTGTGGGTGCGCATGTCGAGGACGAAAACGTCCAGCATGGGGCCGTAGGAGATCCTGCGGTAAATGCGGCCCGTCCGTGACGTCCTGATCGGCGTGTATTCGAAGGCGGCGCGGCGGGCCCGGGCGGCCAGGACGTCCACGCGCTTCTCGGTGTACTGGGGAAGGTCGAGGATCTCGCCCGGATACCAGTTGTTGACGGTCTCGTGATCGTCCCACTGGTAGAGCATCGGGACGCGGGCGTTGAACGCCCTGAAGTTGGCGTCCAGAAGGTTGTAGCGGAACTGGCCGCGATATTCGGAAAGGGTCTGCGCGACCGCCGACTTCTCCGGGGTCACGATGTTGCGCCAGACACGGCCGTCCGGCAGTTTCACCGTCTCGGTCAGCGGGCCGTCGGAGTAGACGAGGTCGCCGCTGCACAGGAAGAAGTCGGGGTCGGCGTCGCCCATCGCCTTGAAGATCCGGTAGCCGCCGGCGTCGGGGTTGATGCCCCAGCCCTGGCCCGCGAGATCACCCGACCAGACGAAGCGGACGTCCGCGCGGCGGTGCGGGGCGGTGCGGAAACGGCCGGTCACCGGCTCGGACGCCAGGCCCCGATCGAGGTCGGCCAGCCGGACGCGGTAGTGCAGTTCCTCGCCGTCCGGGAGCCCGCGCAGGAGCGTCTTGCCGGTGAGATCCGTGTGCGGTGTCAGGACGGGGCCGCGCACCGTCTGGGCATGGCGGAAGTCGGGGCGGCGGCTCACCTGCACCAGCATCCGGGCGGGGCGGTCGGAGCGCGCCCACACGACGGCCTCGCGGGCCGTGACGTCGCCGCTCTGCACGCCGTGGGTGAGCCGGGGGCGGTCGCTCCGCAGCAGCGCCGCCGCCGATCCGCCGCCGCCGAGCAGAGCGATCGCCGCCCCGCCGGTCGTGGCGAGGCCACCGCGCAGCACGCTTCGACGGTCCATGTGCGCTCCGTTCCCCGGTCCGGTGTTCCGGACGTTCCCGCTGGTGTACCGGACGCATGATCCGCTCGCCGGACGGACACCCGGTGGACACTCGGTGATCGGCTTGACAAGGTTCGGTTACCGAGTGTCTCCTTGTACGCATGCCAGCGCGCAGCCTCTATGACAGCCCCGTGGCCCTGGGCCGCGTGGCCAGCGCGCTGTGTCCTTCGTGTTGTCGCTGAACCCGTTCGCCTCCCCTTTTCCAGCCGACACACGTACACGAAGGACCTCCTGTGGTTCCCGATCTCACGATGCGCGGCCAGGACGATCCGCACGGCCGCGCGATCACCGTCCGTCCGCCGACGGCCGGGCAGCTCGCCGCCCGGATCGGCGACCTCGCCGGACACCCCGAGCAGTGGTGGCGGCTCGCCGGCTTCGACGCCGCCGCCCCCGTTCACGTCGAGCTGGACGGCCTGGTCTGGCTCACCACCTGGCCGCCCGGGTCGGGCGGGACCGTCCACGCGCAGGTCAGCACGCTGATCGCGGGTGAGCTCGCGGTGGTGACGATCGCCGAGTGCGGGGTCACCGAGCGGCCGCTGCGGGCCAACCGGGTCAGGGTGCACGGCGGGCCGCACGCGTTGCGGAACCCCGGGCCCGCGTTCGCGGTCAGCCTGCACGCCGGGACGCGAGCGGGCGCCCACGCGGGCGCGCGCACCGGCGCGGCGGTGTCAGCGTAGGTCGCGGCGGCGTGACCTGGTCAGCACGCGGACCGTGCCGACCAGGCCGAGGCCGATCAGCGCCACCGGCAGCAGCGCCGTCACCGGCAGCACGTTCTCGTCCGACAGGCCGTCCGCGAGGAACAGGCCCGCGAGGGCCAGGAAGAACAGGCCGGTGACGGGACCGGCGGGGTCGAACCTCCACCGCTTGGACGCTTTTCGCATGCCGCTCCTCCGCCTGTCAGCCACGGTGCACGTTCACGTCTGAGACCTTGCCGCGTATCCGCAGGACGATCACCGGCGGGTTGCCGCCCGGCGCGCCCTCCGGCTCCAGCGTCCGGACGACCCTGGCCCGCGGGCCGCTGGTCGTCCGGTGGTCGACGCGCAGGTCGCCGAGCGCGATCTTCGCGTCCACCATGACGCGGGCGGTCCACGGCACGACGATCTCCAGGCCGCCGACCGCGACCTCCGCGTTGATCGTGACGTGCTGCCCGGCGGCCAGGCGGAGCGAGGTGAGGTCGAGATCGCCCTGCCCGACGCCGATCTTGTACACCTGGTTCGTCTGCGCGACGTCCGTCGGACGCCATTCGATCTCGCCGTACTCGGCGTTGCGCGGCGCCTCGCCCGCGACCGTGGAGCTCAGCAGGGCCAGGGTCAGCACGGTGCCGGCGGCGGCGAGGCCGCGCGTCCGGTACCAGCCGCCGACGACGAGGCCGATCCCGATGACCGCCAGCGCGGGCGCCATGACGATCAGCGAGGAGTCCGGGTAGGAGTAGCCCTGCGCGACCGGGATCATCGCGGCCCCGGCGGCCATGGCGGCCAGCAGCGAGATCGTGGTGACCGGGGAGCGCGGGCGGTCCCGCTTCCGATCGGGGGACCGGTCGTCCGGAGCCACCGGAGCGCCGCCCGGGTCGGTGTCGGTGTCCTGTGCCGCGGCCGAGTACGCGGCGAGGTCGATCATGCCGTCGGGCAGGCCGCCGCCCGCGGGCGGCGCGTCCTTGGACAGGGACACGCCGTCGACGGCGACGCTCTCGGACCGTGTCCACTCCGCGGCCGGCTCCGGCGGATGCCCGGCGAGCCGTTCCGGGACGGACCGCGCCACCGCCACCAGGTCCACGCCGCGCGAGTGCGCGACCAGCAGCGCCAGCCCGAACACGACCAGCAGCGCGATCGTGTCGGTCACGGCGGCGCCGAACAGGCTGAACACGACCCCGGCGGTCAGCAGCGCGCCGAGGATCGACAGCACCGCGGCGGCGTCGAACCACCGTTTGAAGAGCCGCTCACCGATCGACGACTCGCCGGGCTTCGGGGGCATCAGCAGCGCCGCCGCGATGTAGAGGAAGACCCCCTGCCCGTGCGCGAGGACCAGGATGGCGAACCCCACGCGGAAGATGACCGGTTCGATGCCGGTGTGGCGGCCGAGACCGGTGCAGACACCGGCCAGCACGCGCCGGCCGCCGTCCCGCGACAGCCGCTGGTATCCCTTGACGTTCTGGACGTCGACGTTCTGGGCCTCGTGTCGCGCGCCGTCCTGCCGGTCGCCTCCGAGGCGTCCGCTTTCCTGGTCGCTCCCCATGGCGACCATCCTGACGTGCGACGTCCCGCGAACGGTATCGGGGACGTCCCTGAGCCGACCCTGAGGAAAGCCGGGGGCGCGGCCCTGATGCGGTTCGCGGCCCCGGCGTGTGACGATCGTTGACGTGGGAGAAGAGACGGCCGGGCAGCCCGGCGCGACGTCCGCGGCGTCCACGCCGCCCGGCGCGACGTCCGCGCCGGGCGCGGCGCCGGCCGGGGCGCTGACGGCCGCCGAGGCGGGACGGCTGGAGCGTGCCGCGGACGGCAAACTGATCGCCGGGGTGGCGCGCGGCCTGGCCGTGCATCTCGGCGTGGAAGTGCTGATCATCCGCGCCGCGTTCGTGCTGCTCACGATGGCGAGCGGGCTCGGCATCGCCGCCTATATCGCGTTCTGGATCCTGGTCCCGGGGGCCGACAGGCCCGAACGGGCCGGCTCCCGGCGGCGCGGCCGCGACTGGGGGCAGCTGCTGGCGTACGGGGCGGTCACGCTGGGCCTGTCCGCGCTGCCGTGGGGCGCGGCCGGGGCCGTCCAGTGGGCGCTGTGGCCGTTCGTCGTCGGTGGTGTCGGCGCGGCGATCCTGTGGCAGCAGGCCGACCGCGACCAGCGGCAACGGTGGACGCTGCCGCTCCGGCAGCGATGGCTGCGCAGCCTGCTCGGGCTGCTGCTGGTCGTCGGCGGCATCGGCGGGTTCGTCGCGCAGAAGGTCGACGCCGCGCAGGCCCGCTCCGTCGTCATCGCCATGCTGATCATCCTCACCGGGGTCGCGGTGATCGTGACGCCGTGGGTGGTGCGGCTCTGGCAGGACCTGGACGCCGAGCGGCACGAGCGCATCCGCTCCCAGGAGCGCGCCGAGCTGGCCGCCCATATCCACGACTCGGTGCTGCACACGCTGACGCTCATCCAGCGGAACGCGCACGACACCCGGGAGGTGCAGCGGCTCGCCCGGTCCCAGGAGCGGACGCTGCGGACCTGGCTCTACCAGCCGCGCGCCGACCCCGACCAGACGTTCGCCGCCGCGATCAGGGCGGTCGCGGGGGAGGTGGAGGACGACCACGGCGTGCCGATCGAGATCGTCTGCGTCGGCGACACGGCGCTGGACGAGCCGCTCGGCGCCGCGCTGCAGGCGGCGCGGGAGGCGATGGTGAACGCCGCGAAGTACGCCGAGGCGTCGCCGGTGTCGGTCTACGCGGAGGTGGAGGGCGACGAGGTCGCCATCTTCGTCCGCGACCGCGGCAAGGGATTCGACCTCGACCAGGTCCCGGACGACCGGATGGGCGTGCGAGGGTCCATCATCGGACGTATGGAGCGCAACGGCGGCAGGGCCACCGTCCGGACCGCGCCGGGCGAGGGCACGGAAGTGCGCTTGGAGATGAAGAAGTCGTGAGCGGAGCGAACCGGGGGTGCGGGGGCTCGTCCCCTCTCGAAGGAGCAGGTCGTGAGTGAGGCGTTGAAGAAGGTCGTGCTGGTGGACGACCACCAGATGTTCAGGACCGGCGTCAAGGCGGAGCTCGGCGGCGGCGTCGAGATCGTCGGTGAGGCCGGTGACGTTGACGAGGCCGTCTCGGTGATCCGGGCGGCGCAGCCGGACGTGGTGCTGCTGGACGTGCACCTGCCGGGCGGCGGCGGCATCGAGGTGCTGCGGCGGCTGCACGGGGCCGTCACGTCCAAGTTCCTGGCGCTGTCGGTGTCGGACGCGGCGGAGGACGTGATCGGCGTCGTGCGGGGCGGCGCCCGCGGCTACGTCACCAAGACGATCTCCGGTCCCGAGCTGACCGACGCGATCGGGCGGGTGGCCGACGGCGACGCCGTGTTCTCGCCGCGCCTCGCCGGGTTCGTCCTGGACGCGTTCGCCGCGTCGGACGTGCCCGCCGTCGACCCCGAGCTCGACCAGATCACCCAGCGGGAGCGGGACGTGCTGCGGCTGATCGCGCGCGGTTACGCCTACAAGGAGATCGCCAAGGAGCTGTTCATCTCGGTCAAGACGGTGGAGACGCACGTCAGCAGCGTCCTGCGGAAGCTTCAGCTGTCGAACCGGCACGAGCTGTCGCGCTGGGCGGCGGCCCGCCGCCTCGTCTGAGCCACGGTCGGTGACCCGCCGTAAACGTTTTCGGGGGAAAAGTAAGCAAATCGACATATTCGTTTTGGGTGCATCATGATCGTCGCCGCCGCGGATTGTGGGACAGTCCCTCACCATGACCTACCCTCCCCCCGGATCCGGGTTTCCTGATCCCGGACCGCAGTCCCCCTACCAACCTCCACCGGCGCCGGGCGGACCTGGCGGCTACCCGCCCGCGCCTCCCGCGCCTCCAGGGCCGCCTGGCCCGCCCGGGCCGCTCGGGGCGCCTGGTTCGCCCGTCCCGCCGACCCCGCCCGGCTATGGGCCCCCGAACCAGTCCGGTAAGACCAACGGCATGGCGATCGCCGGGTTCGTCACCGGCCTCCTCGGCTGCCTCGGTGTCCTCGGCATCGTCTTCGGGTTCATCGCCCTCAAGCAGATCGGCGACCGCGGCGGCAAGGGCCGCGGCCTCGCGATCGCCGGGATCGTCCTGTCGTGCCTGTGGATCGTCGGCGGCGGGGCCCTCTACGCGCTGCGCGACGGCTCCGACTCCGGGTCCTCCGCCGACGGCGGCCGGACCCCCGGGGTGTCGGCGTCCAAGACGAAGGAGGTGGACGTGGCGAAGATGAAGGTCGGCGACTGCATCAACGACAACTCGGGCGCCACCACCGCCACCGAGGCGCCGGTCGAGGTCGAGAGCGTCAAGGTCGTCCCGTGCACGGGGCCGCACGACGGCGAGGTGCTGGCGGTCTTCAAGCTGCCCGGTGGCATGCTGCCGTCCGAGAACCAGCTGAACCAGCTCGCCTCGACCGGGTGCAAGCAGCGCACCGAGAGCAGGATCAACCGCGATCCGGCGGCCAGCTCGCTCACCACGTCTTACTACTACCCGACGCTGGAGTCGTGGACGTCCGGCGACCGCGACGTGACCTGCGTCGCCGTGTCCGCCACCGAGGGCAAGAAGCTCACCCGGCCGCTGCGCGGCTGACGGTCCAGTTCCTTCGCTGGGCGGCCGGCCCGCCGCCTGGCCCGGGCCCTACGGACCCCTCCGAATTCTTCAGCGGCGCGAATCGCGCAAGGCGTCCACCACCATGTCCGAGACATGCTCGACGGTGGACACGCCCGCCTCCATCGTCGGACTCTCACCGCTGCACACCGCGACGAGGAAGTCGTGGTCGCGTCCGGTGATACGGCCGATGCTGTTCACCGTCCAGCCGTGTCCCTGGTCGTGGACCGGCGTCCACCCGTTCTTCAGCGCCACCCGCTCGCCCGGACGCGCCGCCGCGCTGACGCCCCACGCCTGCTCGTCCACGACGGAGCCCATCAGCCCGAGGATGTACCGGCGGCCGGGCGCCTTGATCGGGCTCCTGTCCGACGCGAGGTTCGTGAGCAGCCTGACCTGGTCGGACGGGCTCGTCAGCGACGACCCCCACGACGTCGGGAACGGCTTGGTGTCGTTCATCCCGAAGCTTCTGTTGGCCTTCCGGACGCCCTCGCCATGGCCCGCGCCGGAGTAGAGCGCGTCCGCGGCCGAGTTGTCGCTCACCCGGATCATCTCGCTCGCCAGCTCGCGCTCGCCGCCCGACAGGCCCCGGGCGCCGCGCTGCCGTTGCAGGACGAGGCTCGCCAGGATGTCGACCTTCATGATGCTGGCGCTGACGAAGTCGCCCTTCTCGTTCTCCCCGAAGGACAGGCCCGTCCGCAGATCGGTGGCCATCACCCCCGCCCTGCCCGGACGCTTGCCGATGTAGGCGCGGACGGTGCCCCGCAGCCGCGCCGCGTCGAACGGGCGCGCCCCGGCCACGGCCGCTCCCTGCCCGGCCGCCCGCCCGCCGATCGACTCCGTGGCGCCCACGACGACGCCCTTGCGCCGCGGCCCGTCCGACACGACGAGCCAATGGGCGGTGACGCCCGCCCCGGTGGTGGCGCCCGCCGCGAGAGCGAGCGCGATGATATGACGACGTCGCATCGATCCCCCCGAATTCGTGCGACTTCCCCCGATAAATGCACGCCTTTCCGCGGCCGCCCCGCGGCTTCCCCCTGTGGCGCGCCGCCGGTCAGCCGGTCAACCCGGTCGGCCGGTCAACCCGGTCGGCCGGTCAACCCGGTCGGCCGGTCAGGCCGGTCGGCCGGTCAGGCCGGTCGGCCGGTCAGAGGGCGCCTGGCAGGCGGGCCGGGCAGCCGGGTTCGCAACGTTCCGAATGCCGCGCCACCCGGCGGGCGTACGAGCCGAACCGGCGGCGCAGCAAGGCGCGCGTGAACGGGCCGGTCCCCGGGAGCCCGTCGAACGCGCCGCGCCAGCGGATCAGCGTGCCCGCGAAGTGCGGTTCCAGCGTGATGTCAGCCCGGAAGCGGCGCGGCGGCGCCCCGGCGAGCACGATGAAGGCGGCGAGCGCCGTATAGCTCGCGAGCGCCGTGTAGCCGTAGTGCCGTGGCGGATCCCAGGCCACGACCTCCTCGCGCCGCGGCGGGACGTACCGGACGGCCCCGATCCCGTTCGGATGCTCCTCGCCCGCGGCCTCCCGCCGCGCGCGCGTCCAGAACCCGCCCCACTCGCCCCACGCCTCCGCCACGCACAGATGCTTGAAGATCACTTCCGGTGCGGCGTGGGAGGTGGCCGTGGCCTCGACCTCCTGAGCCCTGTTGATCGCATGCGGCATGTCAACCCCCCGAGTTCCGTCACAAGGGGGTACATGCCCGATCTGGGCCTGATTACGGCCTGTGAGAAAACGTATTTATAAGGTGACCGTCGAGGGGGTGCCGGTTCAGGCGGTGTCGATGACCTGGAACGTCTCGGCCAGCCGGCCCTCCGGGAGCCCCGCCGACACGGCGTTGGCACCCATCCAGCCGCGCAGCATCTCCGGCAGCCCGTCGCCCATGTGCCCGGTCTGGCTGGCATGCGCTCGCAGCGCGTTCACCTTCCGGTCGAATCGCTCCGTGACGTCGATGTGGTGGTTCACGGTGGGGCCGCCGGTGGTCCACACCTCGCGTGCCGTCCAGGCGGCGAGACCTTCGTCGGCGAGCAGCTCGGGGAACGCGTAGGGGTTGCGCGCGTCCGGGTAGACGGCGTCGAGCGTGGCCGAGCCGACAGCCCGGTGGTCCGGGTGGCTCGGGTAGATCCGCGCGTAGTTGCGCTCCGGGCTTGATGTCAGGACCCGGTCGGGCCGCACCTGCCTGATCACCCGCGCGATGTCGAGGCGCAGTCCCAGCGTGGCCTCCACGCGGCCGTCCGGGTAGGCGAGCCAGCGCAGGTCGCTCACCCCGACGCACTTGGCCGCCGCGCGCTGCTCCTCCCGGCGCAGCGCGGCCATCTCCGCGCGCGTGACGCCGTCGTCGAACCCGCCCGCGTCGCCGTCGGTGACCAGGAGATACACGACCTCGATGCCCCGGTCCGTCCAGCCCGCCACCGTTCCCGCGGCGCCGAAGTCGACGTCGTCGGGATGCGCCATCACGACAAGGATCCGCTGAAGCTCACCGTCGTCCAGAACATTGGTCACGAATCAACGATAAAGACCCTGAACGGTAAACCGGTACACCTCCGGATCAGGAGAGATCTCTCACGTCCGGGAAACCTGGAACGCTCGGCGCGTTTCGCACCGCTCAGAACGACTGGAGCGACGCCAGCAGCCGTTCCTGGAACGCGGGCACGTCGCTGCCGACCGCGACCTTGACCGGACGGCGCGTGTCCTCGTCGGGCAGCGAGCGCGCGTCCCACACGGTCGTGCCGCGCGTCAGCTCGCCGCGCAGCTCCACCCGGACCGGACGGTGCGCGTACTCCCCGAGGTCCGGGTCGACGGCCAGCATCGCGGCGAGCGCGTCGTGGATGACCGCGCCGCGCCGGCGGAGCGTCGGCGTGTAGGCGTCGATGTAGAAATCCAGGATGCGGGCGGCGAACCGGCTGACCGGGGTGTCGTGCGCGGCCAGCCGATCCAGCCAGTCGTCGTGGACGGCGGTCGGGTGGGTGGCGTCCAGCGGAACCAGCACGATCGGCCAGTCCGCCGCGAAGACCAGGTCGGCGGCCTCCGGGTCGTGCCAGATGTTCGCCTCGGCGTGCGTCGTGATGTTGCCGGGATGGTCGAACGCGCCGCCCATGACGACGACCTCCCGGACCAGCGACGGCAGCTCCGCGTCCAGCAGCAGCGCCGCGCCCAGGTTCGTCAGCGGGCCGGTCGCGAGCAGCGTCAGCTCGCCGGGCATGGCGCGGGCCAGCCGGACGATCTGCGCGGCCGCCGGCTCGGCGACGGGCCGTCCCGCCGGTTCGGGCAGGTGCGTGTCGCCCAGGCCGTCCGTGCCGTGCCATTCGACCGCGTAGTGGACCTCCTGCCCCATCGGCCGGTCGGCCCCCACCGCGACGGGAACCCCCTGGTCGCCCGCCTTGGCGTCGCCCGCCTTGAGGCCGGCCGCTTCGAGAACGCGAAGCGTGTTCAGCGCGCCGGTCAGCGGATGGACGTTGCCGTGGACCGTGCCGACGCCCACCAGTTCCGCCTCGCCCGCCTGGACGAGGGAGGCCAGGTACAGCAGCGTCATCGCGTCGTCGATACCGGTGTCGCAGTCGTACAGGAACTTGATCGCCTTCGTCACGAAAGCAACCTATATGCCCGGGTAGACGGATGGGCGATCGGCGATTGGGCCTGGGACGTGGGCCCGCGCCGGGGTAGAGCTGAGACATGCGCAAACTCATCAACGCCCCGGCGGACGTGGTCTCCGACGCGCTGCGCGGCCTCGCCGCCGCGCATCCCTCGCTGAAGGTCGACCCGGCCGGCGGGACGGTCGTGCGAGGGGACGCGCCGCGCTCCGGGAAGGTCGCCCTGGTGTCGGGCGGCGGGTCCGGCCACGAGCCGCTGCACGCCGGTTTCGTCGGTCACGGGATGCTCGACGCGGCCTGCTGCGGCGAGGTCTTCACCTCCCCGGTGCCCGACCAGATCATCGCGGCGACGATGGCGGTGGACGGCGGCGCCGGCGTCGTCCATCTCGTCAAGAACTACACGGGCGACGTCATGAACTTCCAGCTGGCCGCCGAGCTGGCCGAGGACGAGGACATCGAGGTCACGTCCGTCATCGTGAACGACGACGTCGCCGTGGAGGACAGCACGTTCACCGCCGGGCGGCGCGGCACCGGTGCCACGCTGTTCGCCGAGAAGATCGCCGGTGCGCTGGCCGAGGAGGGCGCGGCCCTTTCCGCCGTGGCGGGGGTGGCGCGGGAGGTGAACGAGCGCAGCCGGTCGTTCGGCGTCGCGCTGTCGTCCTGCACCGTTCCGGCCGCCGGGACGCCGACGTTCGAGCTGGCCGAAGGCGAGATGGAGCTCGGCATCGGCATCCACGGCGAACCGGGCCGCGAACGCGTCAAGATCGGCACCGCGACGGAGATCGTGGACGCGGCGCTCAGCGCGATCGACGCCGACATGCCGCTGTCCGGGTCCGAGGTGCTGGTGCTGGTGAACGGGATGGGCGGCACCCCGCTGATCGAGCAGTACGTCGCCTACGCGGCCGCCGCCGAATGGCTGGAGGGGCACGGCGCGACCGTCGCCCGCCGCCTGGTCGGGCCGTTCGTGACGAGCCTGGAAATGGCCGGATGCATGATCAGCGTGTGCCGCCTGACACCCGAGCTGACCCGCCTCTGGGACGCGCCCGTCGAGACGCCGGGGCTGCGGTGGGGCCGATGAACGCCGCGGACTTCGCGTCCTGGATCCGGCACGCCGCCGACCTGGTCGGCGCCGACACCGACCGGCTCACCCGGCTCGACGCGGCCATCGGCGACGGCGACCACGGCCACAACCTCCACCGCGGCTTCCGCGCCGCCGTCGAGTCGCTGCCCGCCGTCGAGTCGCTGCCCGCCGTCGAGTCGCTGCCCGCCGTCGAGTCGCCGCCCGTCGAGTCGCCGCCCGGCGCCGGGCCTTCGGACGGCATCCCGCCGGGGAAGGTGCTGATCGCGGCGGGCCGGGCCATCGTGTCCAAGACCGGCGGCGCGTCCGGGCCGCTCTACGGGACGGCGCTGCGCCGCGCCGGCAAGGCCCTTGGCGACACCGCCGACATCGACGCCGCCGGGCTCGGCGCCGCGCTCCGGGCCGCGCTCGACGGCGTCCGGGACCTCGGGAAGGCGGTGGAGGGCGACAAGACGATGATCGACGCGCTCGCCCCCGCCGTCGCGGCCTACGAGGCGGCGCTCGCGGACGGCTCGGCCCTCCCCGCCTGCGTGCGCGCCGCCGCCGGCGCCGCGGCCGAGGGCGCGGAGGCGACGGTCCCGATGCAGGCGCGCAAGGGACGGGCCAGCTACCTCGGACCGCGCAGCGTCGGGCACATGGACCCCGGCGCGTCGTCCACCGCCCTGATCCTGCGCGCCCTGTCCGACGTCGCGGGGGAGGGGTGACATGGTCGGGATCGTGATCATCTCCCACAGCCGGACACTCGCGGAGGGCGCCGCCGAGGTGGCCCGCGCGATGGGCGTCGGCAAGGCCGTCGTGGAACCCGCCGGCGGCGACTCGGAAGGACGGCTCGGCACGAGCATCGACCTCGTCGAGGGCGCCGTCGCGGCGGCGGACGGCGGCGACGGCGTGCTCCTGCTCGCCGACCTGGGCAGCTCCGTCCTCACCGCCAAGATGCTCATCGAGGACATGGCGGGCGACCACGTGCTGCTCGCGGACGCGCCGCTGGTCGAGGGCGCGGTCGCCGCGGCCTCCATGGCCGCGACCGGCGCGGACCTCGCCACCGTCCACGCCGCCGCCGAATCCGCCTTCGAGCACCGCAAGACCCGCTGAACACCGGGGCTACCCGGACGCCCCCTGAAGGAGGACACCGAGGACGGACGACCCGCCGGCCGTCGGATCGCCGCGCAGCTCGTACACCCGGACCTCGCCCCGATCCCGGCCCTGACTCCGCTCCTCGACGGTGATCCGATAGGCGGGAAGGTCGGCGCCGATCTCGCCCTCGTCGCCGCGGGCCGCCGCGGCGGCGAGGGCGTCGACCGCCTCGCGGACGCGCCCGGCCCGGCCGGCGGGAAGGTCGGCGGTGTCGTACAGCGCGACGACCGTGGTCCGGCCCGCGAACCCGCCGGTGCTCTCGATCTTCACGCGCATGCCGCCGTCCCTCCCCGCCTGCCGGTCCTTCCCGGGTCCTTTCCGGGCGGGTTACTTGCTGAACGCCCGGCGCAGCTCGTCGAGGTCCTCCCGGAGGATGTCATCGTCCTCCAGCGAACCGCGCCTGGCCAGCTTCTCGGGGGCGATCACCTGGTACTCGGGCATCTGCATCGTCCCGCAGCAGCGGGTCCTGTCCTGCTCGGCCCGCAGGCTCGCCGAGTGCTCGTCGAGCGCCTCGACCTCGGTGACGTCCCGGCCGTCCCCGGTGTAGTCGGCGTCGGTCATGTTCATCCGCCCGCTCATCAGGTCGGTCAGCGGGGTCGCCGCCGTCGTGATCTCCCGGACCGCGAACCGGTTGCGGATGAACGTCCGGTAGATCGCCGGGTCGCCGCGGCCCGCCGAGATCTGCAGCATGTTGTTCGCCACGTCCACGTACCGCGCCCCGGTCGCCGGGGACGCGACGATCGCGTCGAACACCAGGCGGCACAGCGCGGCGGCCGTCTCGATCAGCACGACCGACGGGTCCCTGGTGCGCCGCTGCCGGGCCGTCTCGAACGTGCAGACGTCCGCGAGCACGTCGTAGATCGCGCCGGTGAACACCTGGGAGATCGCGTGCACCTCGTTGCCGACCTGGCTCAGCTTGAGGTCGTTGTCGGCGTTGCGCAGCCCCGACGGCATCCCGAGCGCCCGGCCGAACTCCTCGGCGACGTCCGCCAGGAACGACTTGTCGTGCAGGTTCGCCTTGGTCAGCGCGACGAGCGCCTCCGCCTGGTCCGGCTGCGCCAGCGCCAGGAAGATCGCCGTGAGATCGCCGAACGACTCGTGCAGCCCGCCCGTCTGCGGTGGGCCGTCCGCCGCCAGCCAGCCCGGCTTGAGGCCGTCGAGGATCGCGTGACCCGTCTCGTGCGCGACGATGTCGAACGACCGGCACGTGTGGACGACGTTCGTCGCGGGCTGCCCCTCCGGGGTGAAGAACAGGAACTTCAGCGCCTTCGCCGTCCGGCTGTAGAACGCGTTCGCGCCTACCCCGGCGCGCGGGAACACAGAGATGCGGTCGGTGTTGCCGCCGACGTTCCAGGCGAACGGGATCGGATCGCCGCCGTTGTGCCGCTCGTACATGGCGATGGCCTGCCGGACGACGGCGAACGTGTGCGCGCAGTCGAACTGCGGGCTCCCCGCGGCGAAGACGAAGTCGCCGTTCACGTTGCGCGCCACCGGGGTGACGCCCTGCAGCTCCGTCCGGACACGCGCGTCCGTGGGGCCGTTCAGCACCACGGACGGGACGAAGCTCAGCCGTGCGCCCAGCTCGACGACCGACGGGTCCTGCTTGTAGATCAGGAACCGGTGACCGGTCCGCGCCGGCGCCGGGACCGGCACCGGCCTCGGGGCGGCCTGCGGAGCCGCCGGAGCCGCCCCCCGCACGGCCGCGGCCCGGGCCACCGATCCCGGCCGCTGCGCGGGAACCTCGATCTGCGTCGTCCCGGTGCCCGTGCGTTCTTGGAAGTCCTGCTGGTGGATCTTCATTGATGCCACCTCCCGTTCGCGGTGCGCGAGTCCCTGCTGACTCTGCGCTCCTGGAGGTGGACACGCCTGCCTGAGCCCTGCTTCGCGTTACGCGTTCGCCGTACCCGCTCGACGCGGTGCTCTCCGCACGGCATTCGCTACGTCGCTCCCGGGCTCCGACCGCCCGGCGCCCGCCGCGTCCGGGGTCCGGCGAGTCGTGTCCGCCCGTCCAGCCAAACGCTGCGCTGGTCAGGAGATCGAGTCAACACACGGGACCCAAAAGGCTTGTCATCTGTCCACATGCAGCCGTGGGGCGTCCACATGTTGCCATCGGGAGTGACAAGGCGGGGGTCGTGTAGGCGCCACGGGTTCGCTGACACGCCGAAATCGTCGGTCCGGCGCCGTAGACTCGCACGTGATGTCGAAGACCGAAGCCAACCCCTTGCTCGACGGCCTCAACCCGCAGCAGCGTGACGCCGTCCTGCACTCCGGCGGCCCGCTGCTGATCGTGGCGGGCGCCGGGTCGGGCAAGACGCGGGTACTCACCCACCGCATCGCCCATCTGCTCGGGGAGCGGGAGACGCACCCCGGCCAGATCCTCGCGATCACCTTCACCAACAAGGCCGCGGCCGAGATGAAGGAGCGGGTGGACGCGCTCGTCGGCCCGCGTTCGCGCGCCATGTGGGTGATGACGTTCCACTCGGCGTGCGTGCGGATCCTGCGGCGCGAGGCCAAACGGCTCGGTTTCCCGACCAGCTTCTCGATCTACGACCAGGCCGACGCGAACCGCCTCATGGCGCTCGTCTGCCGCGAGCTCGACCTCGACCCGAAGCGGTACCCGCCGAAGGCGTTCAGCGCGCAGGTCTCCAACCTGAAGAACGAACTGATCGACTACGAGACGTTCAAAGCGCGCGCGTCCACGCACATGGAGCAGACGCTCGCCGAGGCGTACGAGATGTACCAGGCACGGCTCCAGCAGGCCGGTGCCATGGACTTCGACGACCTGATCATGATGACGGTCAACCTGCTGCAGGTCTTCCCCGAGGCCGCCGAGCACTACCGGCGCAGGTTCCGGCACGTCCTCGTGGACGAGTACCAGGACACGAACCACGCGCAGTACGAACTCGTCCGGGAACTGACCGCCCCCGTCGAGGGCCTCGGCGCGGCCGAACTCTGCGTCGTCGGCGACGCCGACCAGTCGATCTACGCCTTCCGCGGCGCGACCATCCGCAACATCCTGGAGTTCGAGCGCGACTACCCGGACGCCACGACGATCCTGCTGGAACAGAACTACCGCTCCACGCAGACGATCCTGTCGGCCGCCAACGCGGTCATCGAGCGCAACGCCGACCGCAAGCCGAAGAAGCTGTGGTCCGACCAGGGCGAAGGCCACAAGATCATCGGTTATGTGGCCGACAACGAGCACGACGAGGCCGCGTTCGTCGCCCGCGAGGTCGACCGGCTCAGCGACGACGGCGAGGCACGCCCCGCCGACGTAGCCGTCTTCTACCGCACCAACGCACAGTCCCGTGTCTTCGAAGAGGTCTTCATCCGCGTCGGGCTGCCGTACAAGGTCGTCGGCGGCGTCCGCTTCTACGAGCGCAAGGAGATCCGCGACGCGCTCGCCTACCTGCGCTGCCTGGCCAACCCCGAAGACGCCGTCTCCCTGCGCCGCATCCTGAACGTCCCGAAACGCGGCATAGGCGACCGTGCCGAAGCATGCGTCGAGGCGTACGCGTCCCGCGAGCGGATCTCGTTCTGGCAGGCACTGCGGGTGCCCGAGGACGTGCCCGGCATGGCGACCCGCTCGATCAACGCCGTCCGCGACTTCGTCGTCCTGCTGGACGAGTTGCGCGCCGCCGCCGAGTCCCTCACTCCCGCCGACCTGGTCGCCGAGATCCTCAAGGCGAGCGGATACCTCGCCGAACTACAGGCGTCCAAAGACCCCCAGGACGAGACCCGCGTAGAGAACCTCCACGAATTGGAAGCCGTCGCCCGCGAATTCGAGGAACGCCTCGACGGCGAGCCCGCCGAAGGCCGCCTCCCCGAATTCCTCGAACAGGTCGCCCTGGTCGCCGACGCCGACTCCATCCCCGGCGGCGCGAAGGGCGGCCCCGTCCCACCCGGCGAGCAGCCGGAGGAGACCGAGGGCGGCGTCGTCACACTCATGACGCTGCACACCGCCAAGGGCCTGGAATTCCCCGTCGTCTTCCTGACCGGCATGGAGGACGGCGTCTTCCCGCACCTGCGCGCCATGAGCAACCCGAAAGAACTGGAAGAAGAACGCCGCCTCGCCTACGTCGGCATCACCCGCGCCCGGCAACGCCTCTACCTCTCCCGCGCCGCGATGCGCAGCGCCTGGGGCGCACCCCAGGTCAACCCACCGTCGCGTTTCCTCGGCGAGGTACCGAAAACCCTCGTGGAATGGGAACGCGAGGCATCCTCGACATCCGGGTCGGCCATGGCACAGATGGCGTCCCGCCCAGGCGTAAGGTCACCCGGCAACCGCCCCGTCCCGTCGCTCACCCCAGGCGACAAGGTCACCCACGACGCCTTCGGCCTAGGAACCGTCGTCTCCGTCTACGACGGCGGCCAAAAAGCCAGCGTCGACTTCGGCGGCGAATACGGCGTCCGCACCCTAGTACTCCGCTACGCCACAATAGAAAAACTCTAACCCCACCGCCCTGCGCCCCCGCACCCCAAGGCACTCCCCACTCCGAGCACCCACCCCCTGCGGCCCTTCGTATTCCGGGCTCTCCCACCCCACGGCCCCATACACCTCGGACGCTCTCGCCCCCGCAGGCCTTTGCACCTCGGGGACCTTGCATTCCGCGTGCTCTTGTACCCCAAGGGCTCCCGCACTCCGAGGACTCTCGTACCTGCGGGGGCTCGCGTTCCGGAGGTTTTCGTCCCTCACGGACACGGACTCGTGTGCCTTGGGGGTTCTTGTATTCTGCGTGCTCTTGTCTCCCGCGGGCGCTCGCTTTCCGGGGGCTTTCGTACCTGTGGGCCCTTGTACCCTGCGGCCGCTCGTGTTCCGGGGGTTTTCGTCCCTCACGGACACGGTCCCGTGTGCCTTGGGGGTTCTTGTATTCTGCGTGCTCTTGCGTCTCGCGGGCGCTCGTATTCTGGGGCTTTCGTGCCTGTGGGCCCTTGTACCCTGCGGGCTCTCGCACTCCGGGGCTCTCGCACCTCACGGACACGGACCCGCTGCACCTCGGGGGCCTCGCGCCCCTGCAGGCTGTCGTACCTCGGACGCCTCTCGCCCCTTGCGGATCCGTGCTCCTCACGGACACGGTCCCGCGCACCTTGGGGGCTCTTGCATTCTGCGTGTTCTTGTATCCCGCAGGCGCTCGCATTCCGAGAGCGCTCGCCCTCTGCGGGCCCTGCGAGCCCTCGTACTCCGGGGGGCTCTCGTACCACCCCCGGCCCTTGCACCTCGGGGGGCCTTTACACCCCTGCGAGCCCCCGTACCCCGAGGGCGCTCGCGCCCGGCGGGCCCCGTACTTCGGGCTTTCGTACCGGGTCCTTGCGCCTCGGGCTCCCGTATCACGTGAGCTCTCGTACCCTGCGGGCCTCTGCACCTCGGGGACCCTTGCACCCTGTGGGCCATTGCAACTCAAGGGGCCCTGGCATCCCACGGGCTCTCGCATCCTCAGGGCCTTTGCAGCCAGAGGATCTGCGCACACTCCACGGCCTGCGAAGACCGCAGTGTGGTGGCGGGTGCCGAGCGCGTGAGCTCAGTCGATGACGGTCAGGATCTGCTTGTCTGTGCTCATCGGTCGACTGCTGGCATGTTCGTGGGCAAGGGTCCGTCTGTGTCGGCTGTCAGGCGGTTGTGTGTCGCGGGTTTGCGCTTGCTAGGCGGTGTGTATTTCAGATGGCCCTTGCGGGGCGGGTGCCAATCGTGCGGATATTCCTAGGTGAATTCTTTCTTGCTGGGGTTGGATTTCTCTTTGTTTGGAGTGCTGGATTCTAGTGTTCGGGTGGGGTGGCGCTGCGTACGGGGCCGCCCCTGGGTGCAGCTTACGTCGGGCAGGCTCCGCCTGCCCCCCGCCCGACGCGCCACCCCACCGTCCAGTTTTCTGAATTCGAGGGTCGGTGTTTGTGGTGAGTACGCTATGGGTGATTTGTCCATTGGTTAGATCGTGGGGTGGTGTGGTCATTGGGGCTGTGTGGCGGGGCTCTGGTTTTTGGCTTGAGTTGGGGTATCTGTGTGGTGATAGAAGTCCAACCTTTTTTGGGTGCTTGGTTGGGATGGTGGGGTTCTTTGTTTGATATTCTTTGGGTTCGGTTGAGGTTGATCTCGGGGCGTCCACCATGGAATTGGTGAACGCTGTTGCCGTGATTGCCCGTGAACTCGCCCAACGTGGCGCTCCCGAATCTCCGGCCGCTTGTATGGAGCTCGCTGAAACCTTGGCATCGGCCTCCGATCAGCAGGAAAGCGCGCTTGCCGAACTGATCGGGCGGGTGGACGCCTCCGGTGAAATGCGCCGCTGGGGCCTACCGTCCACTCAGGCGTGGTTGCGGTCGCGACTGGGCATGCGCGAGTCCCGCGCCAAGGAGCGGATCACTCTGGCTCGGCAGCGACACCGGCTGCCCCGAGTCGCCGAACTCCTGGCGAGCGGCGAACTGACCTACGGCTACGCGTCGACCGTCGCCGATGCTGTGGCTCGCCTCGACGACGATGATTGCGCGAAGGCCGAAACCGTACTGCTCGGCATGGTCGACCAGGGGTTCTCCGCCGGGAAGGTCGCCTCATTCGGTCGCCGCATCCGTGATGTGATCGCCGAGCGCGACGGCACCGAGACGGCAGACGAAGATTCCCACCGCGGGTATGAACGCTCCTGGGTCACGTCCACGCGTTCATTGGACGGTGGCCGCTATGTGAAGGGCTGGCTGAACGCCGAGGACGCCGCCGTCTGGGACGGTACTCTCGGCCCTCTCGCCAAACCCGCCGGAACGGACGACCGCCGGGATCTTTCGGAACGCACAGCCGCAGCGCTGACCGGCGTTCTGGCAGGCGGTCACCGCGCAACCAAGGTCACCGTCATCTGCGACCTGGACACCCTCACTGGCGGCGCAACTCCGGGCCGTCTCACGGACGGCACGCCGATCCCTGCTGAGCAGGTTCGCCGCATCGCCCTCAACGCGGGTGTCTCACCTCTGATTTTGGGGCGCGGTCATGTGCCGCTCTATCTCGGACAACGGGCCCGGTTCGCCACGCTCGGACAACGGCAAGTCCTCGAAACTCTTTACTCGACGTGCGCGGTGCAGGGGTGCGAGGTGCCCGGCATCCTCTGCGAGGTCGATCACGTCAGCGGTTGGGTCATGGGTTGCCCGACCGACATCGACCAGCTCGCCCTCTGCTGCGGATGGCACAACCGCTTCAAACACACCAACGCCGAACAGGTGAACATCGTCCGCGATGCCACCGGACGATACGTCTACCGCGTTCTCCCACCACCGGACGCCAACAGCCCACCCATCGAGCTCGCCGAAGCCGCTTGACCCGGCCGCCCCAGATGGCGACCCCCAATGGCGGCCGGGCCAGTGGCGACGGTGCCACTGATCGCCTCAAGATGGTGATACCCGCGACTGCCGTAGGGGTGGCCTGGCATGGATGACTACGGGGACCCCCATGTCTTCGTCTCCACAACGACCTCGAACGGCGCTTCAGAACGCCTCTTCGTTCTCGGCGACACTACCGGCGTGCTCTGGTCACGCCCCGATGGCGGCACCCACCTACTACTGCTGCTGCGGGGCCACGGTGGCGGCCAGCACAAGAAGGGCGACTCCGGGATGGTCGCACAAACTTGCCGCTACCTAATGGCATGCGCCATCGCGATAATGGCCATCGACGGATCGGTGCACGGCGATCGCCAAGAGCAGAACAGGACAAGCGGGCCGTCACAGATATCCGCGAACGACTGGCAGCGGGAGAGCACATCGACCCGAACATCGGCCGCCACAAATGCCACGGCCGCTGAATGGTGGGCCCTCCGGCACCGTTCAAGAACTCGGCTATGTCCGTCATCGCCGCCGAGTCGAGAGTCGCCACACAGCCGTCTTCGGTCTCGCGGGACATGAAACGTTGGTCGAGGCAGCAGAAGGGCACACCGTCCCGGTCGAGTTCCTGATCCAGTGGGATGGCGAGTTGGCGTCACGAGACTGCGCACGGCTCTGTTCGATGCCTTTGCCTCCCCTGAGAAGAAGACACTGACTTTTGACGGCATCACACTGAAGGGGCGAAACCGTCCTGACCATGGCTCTCGGGGCGGATGCAGACTGTGTGACTTGGAGACGGTGGGGTGGCGCGTCGGGCGGGGGGCAGGCGGAGCCTGCCCGACGTAAGCTGCACCCCGTACGCAGCGCCACCCCACCGCCGGTGTAGAACTGCCGACCCCAGAACCGATAAATTGACGAACTGGCCCACCAAGTCCGCCAAACATACAACGTCCAACGACCACGCCCGGATGCTGATCGTCAGAGTTTCAGATGGCCGATCAGGGTCTCGAAATTGACGTCAGGAAGGCGTCCAGGAGCTCTGTCTGGCGGACGGGCGGGAAGCGGTCCGGGTCGAAGAGAGCCTGGATGACCAGGCCATGGGTGAACGCGGCGACGGTGGCGACAAGGCCGTCGACATCGGACGAGGCGGGCAGTTCGCCGAGGTCCACGGCCGCGGCTACGTGGGGACGGAGTCGGCTTCGCCAATGGTCGTAGCGGCTCTTCTCGCGACTGGCCCTTTCGGGATTGGCCAGCGCGCCGTCCCATGAGCTGACCCAGATACGGTTCATGGCCGCCGAGCCAGCGGTGAGGGGCAGGACGTCCAGGAGCGCCGAGCGCAGGGCGGGCAGCCCCTCGGCCTGGACCTCGCGGACGCGCCGGGCCGCGGTGCGTTCGTCGGCGATGTCGAGGGCGTAGTCGACGAGGGCCTTCTTGTTCGGAAAGTAGTGGGTGAGCAGGCCGGTGGAGGCGCCCATCTCCGCCGCGACGGCACGCAGCGTCAGACCACCGAAGCCGCGGGCGGCGAGGACGCGCCAGACGGCCTCGGAGACGTCGCGGCGGCGGGCGTCGTGGTCACCTCGGGCCGGCATTCCCGTATCGTACATAACAAACGTTCGGTACGTACCCCCTCGGGAGGCCCCCCATGTTCGCTCGCACGCTCGCCGACCACGCGGAACTCCGGCCGCTCGAGCCGTGGCAGGCTGCCGAGTTCGCCGAGCACACGGACAGGGTCCGCAAGGACATCGCTTACTACATCCCGTGGGCGCTCAAGGTCGTGGACGAGGCGTCGGCCCGGGAGTTCTTGCAGTCGTACGCGGTCAAGCAATCCAAGGATCAAGGCCGCATCTACGGAATCTGGGTGGACGGCGTCCTCCAGGGTGGGACGGTGTTCCGCACGTTCGACGCCCAGATGGGCGTCTGCGAGGCCGGTGTGTGGCTCGCCGTGGAGGCCCGCGGACGCGGCCTGATCACCACCGCCACCCGGTACATGATCGATTGGGCGTTCCTGGCACGTGGGATGCATCGGGTCGAGTGGCTGTGCGACCCCCGGAACACCGCCAGCGCGGCCGTTGCGAAGCGGCTGGGTATGACGTTCGAGGGCGTCCTGCGGCAGGGGTTCGTGCTGGACGGTGACCGCCGGGACGTCCAGGTCTGGTCGATCCTCGCCGACGACTGGCAGCCGACCGGACACCAACCGACCACCACCTGACCGCAGAGCCGACGAAAACGCCCCGACTGCATGATCAACGGCCACCGATCGACGGACCGGACCGGCACGGTGGCCGCCTGGCTGTCAATTGGCGGATCACGGCCCGCACGAGCGCGTCCGACCCGGGCAATGGCGGGCTGGAGACGGTCGCAAGCGTCGGTACGCACGGCCGTCACGAGGCCGAGGAGGCCAAGGAGGCCAAGGATGTCACGGCCCTCACAGCACTCGCGGCGCTGATCAACTGTGATCACAGGACGGACGTGTGACGGCTGACGGAGCGATCGCAAGACGAACGACCCTCGCGGTGCTGGCCGCCGGTGGCGCGAGACCGGGATAGCGGTGATCGTCCAGACAACCGCGTGGCCGGAGGACGGATGGCCCAGGGCGGGCAGCCGACCGCGTAAGCGCGGTTCGGTGGGCGGTTTTTGGTCGGCTGGGGGCGGGTCCGGGGTGGCGATGCAGGGCGGGTGGCTGAAGGTGTGAGTGCGGTTGTGGGCGTGCTTGGCTGCGCTGACCCGTGGGGGGCTGCACTGGGTGGTGCAGGGCGGGTGGCCGACCGCGTGAGCGCGGGTCAGTGGGCGTTGCGTGGATGGCTGACGGAGTGATCAGAAGACGGATGACCCTCGCGGTACTGGCCGCCGGTGGCGCGGGGCCGGGATGGCGGTGATCGTCCGGGCGACCGCGTGGCCGGAGGACGGATGGCCCGGGGTGGGCAGGAGACCGTGTGAGCGCGGGTCGGTGGGCAGGGCTTGGTCAGGTCATCGCGGGGGCTGGGTGGGTGGTTGCAGTGCGGGTGGCTGACCGTGTGAGTGGGGGGTGTCCCCGATTGGGATGACCGCACGGCTGTGGCGGGTGGCCCAGGGCGGGGAGCCCAGCGTGTGAGCGCGGGTCGGCGGTGCTTGGTCGGCTGACCGCGGGGCTGGGTGGGCGGCTCAGTGTGGGTCGGTGGCGTGCTTGATGGGGTGATCTCGGGGCTGGGGTGGGTCGCTCAGTGCCGGGGGCCGACCGCGTGGGTCGGTGGGTGGGGGCTTGATCGGGTGATCGCGGGGCTGGGGGTGGGTGGTCCAAGGCGGGTGGTCGGTTCTGTGGGTGTGGGCTGGTGGGTGGCGCTTGGGCGGGGGACTGTGTCACTAAGCGGTGTCGTGAATGGCGTTGGGTGGGTTGGGCGGCGGTCGGGGACGGTAGGGGGCCGGGGTCTGTACGGGCTGGGGCCAGTGGTTGTGGGGTGGGTGGTGGCTGGCTGGCTGGTGATCATGGGGTTGGGTGATGGTCCGGCGGTACGGGGTGGTCTGGGTGATTGGGTAGGGTAATTTGCTATTGCGTTATACCCCTTACCCCTGGAGTCTTCTTGCAGGCCGAGCATGTGGTCTTGCTTTTGGTCGCCGCTGTTGCGGCGGGGTGGGTCGATGCGGTGGTCGGGGGTGGCGGGTTGATTCAGTTGCCCGCGTTGTTGCTGGTCAATCCCGGGCAGCCGGTGGCGACGGCGTTGGCCACCAACAAGCTCGGCTCGATCATGGGGGTCTCGTCGGCCGCGGTCGCCTATGCGCGGAAGGCGAAGCCGGATCGTCCGGTCGCGGTGGCGGGTGCGGGGATCGCGGTGTGCTGTGCGGCGGGCGGTGCCTTGTGTGCGGCGGCGATCTCGTCGGACGTGCTGAAACCGGTCATCATGGTCGTCCTGCTGGCGGTCGCCGCGATCGTGGTGCTGAAGCCGGACCTCGGACGGGGGCCGGAACCGGTGTTGCGCACCCGGCGGAGGGTCGCGGCGGCGGTTCTGGTCCCGGGTGTCGCGATCGCTTTCTACGACGGGCTCGTCGGGCCCGGCACCGGGACGTTCCTGGTCGTCGCGTTCACCGCGTTGCTCGGCATGGACTTCGTCAACGCCTCCGCGACCGCGAAGATCATCAATGCGGGCACCAACCTGGGCGCGCTGGTGGTCTTCGCGGTCCAGGGGCATGTGCTGTGGACGATCGGCCTAGCCATGGGCGTCGCCAACATCGCCGGTGCCCAGGTCGGTGCGCGGATGGCCATCAACCGCGGGGCCGGGTTCGTCCGTGCCGTGCTGTTGTGCGTGGTGACCGCGCTGGTCGTCAAGCTCGGCTTCGAGCAGTTCGGCTGATCACTCCGAGAGCGGGATCGGCAGGGGCTTCTCCAGAGCCGACAGGCTGAGGAGGACCAGCGACGCCGTCCAGCCGAGCGGGGCCGGGCCCGCCTGCTTGCCGGTCGGGCCGACCTTCTCGGGGAGGACGCCCAGGGTGGTGCGGTGCGCGGCGAGCCAGTCGAGGCGGCCGATCGCCTCGGCCGTCCGGCCGGAGGTGGCGGCGTTGAGGCCGAACAGGGCCGTCTCCGGTGTCCAGGCGACATCGGGGCTGCCGGACCAGCGTTCGCCCGGCAGCACGCCGCCGTTCGGCAGCGCCTGCTTGCGCTGCGCGTCGCCGATCGCGGCGGTCACGGCCTCGTCGGCCTGCGCGAACGGCGGGGCGAGGAACGTCACCGAAGTGTCCATCAGGCCGCCGCGGACGGGCGAGCGCGGGTAGCCGTAGGGCGCGAACTGGCGGGCGACGGCGTCCGACACGCGCTGCGACGCGCGCCGCCACTCGGCCGCCTTGCCGTTCTCGCCGCGGGCGCGGGCCAGGTCGGTCGCGGCGCGCAGGCCCGCCAGGACCGGCGCGACGACTCCGAGGGTCGGCCGCCGCGGGTCCTGCTCGTGGCGGTGGCCGCGTTCCCAGTAGTCGGACGAGGCGGGCGGCAGGCCCTCGGCGTCCAGCGACCATGCCAGGTGGTCGGCGGCGCGGCGCACCATCGGCCACAGGTCCGGCAGCTCGTCGGGCGACTGCCCGTGCGCGCGGTGGAACCAGGTCGCCCACAGCACCCAGCCGACCGAGTCGAGCTGCGGCGCCCGGCCGTCGGCGACCGCCGTCCCGTCGGGGTTGTAGCGGGCGGCCCACATGCCGTCGTCGTGCTGGGCGCGGGCGAGGAAGCGCAGGACGCGGCGGGCCTCGGCGGGGTGCCCGGTCACGGTGAACGCGGCCGCGGCGAACGCGGAGTCGCGCGGCCAGCTGTACCGCCACTTCGAGTACCAGGACGCGAGGGACGCGCCGTTCGTGCGGGTGAGGAGCCGCAGGTCGAGCAGCGCTCGCGCGGCCATGTCGCGGTAACCGTCCGGCTGCCCGACGGCCGGGCCCGTCGCGTTGAGCGGGGCCGCCCCGCCCGTCGGGACGGTGCCCCGCGCCAGCCAGGAACGGTCGGACCGGACCGCCCGCTCCACCCGGGGATCGGACGCCTCGACCGTGACGGGCGACTCGCCGCCGGACGGGATGAGCCTGATCCGTCCGTCCGCGAGCCGGACGACCGAGCTGTCGGCCAGGTAGGACGCGCCTTCCGCCTGGTCGGGGGACAGCGGGACGCCGGTGAACGGCCACCCGCCCCCGCCGACGAGCCCGGGGCTCGCCCAGCCGGATCCGGCGCGGTCGGGCACGTTGGCGCCGCTGGTCGCGATGATCGCCGATCCGATGAGGAGCGCGGTCACGCGGCGCCACGTGCGTGCGTTCTCGCGCCTTCCCATCCGCCTGCGGGTTGCCGACAGCCGCCCGCGGGTTGCCGACAGTCGCCTGCGGGTGGCCGACGGCTGGCGAGCCGGTCGCGCTGGGCGCGGCGGTGCCGGGGACGGGCGCGGCGGGAGCAGGATGGTCTCGGCCGAAGTGATTCCGCTTGGCGCGGCGCCCTCGGTGGCGGTTTCCTCGATCGCGGCGCGGGCGGGGAGCGGGTCGGTGAGGACGGGAGCCGCGACGTTAGTGTCCCGTTCCTCGGCCATCCCCATGTACTCGCCCCCTTTGCCGCATCGGCCGCCAGCCCCCCGGCTCTTCACCGAAGCGAAATAAGTAGATCAAACTACGTTAATTGGTTCATCCTCCTCACGTGCCACTCGTGCCCTCCCCTTGAGGTGGACACACCCCGGTCGAGGTAACACTCGCAGGTATAGGGACCCGGCGGCCTCACCATGGAGACGGGTTGACTAGGCTGCATCGACGGAGCGGACCGCAGAGTGCCGGCCGCACGGACACTGACACCCGTGTAACCCCCACTCGTGTGGTCGATCGACTGTCGATCCGTTAAAGGACGCCTCGTGGACCTGTTCGAACATCAGGCGAAGGAACTCTTCGCCGAGTACGGGGTACCGGTGCCCACCGGCAAGGTCGCCCATACACCCCAGGAAGCCCGGGCCATCGCGGCGGAGCTGTTCGCCGCGGGGAGCTCGAAGGTCGTGGTCAAGGCCCAGGTGAAGACCGGTGGCCGCGGCAAGGCCGGCGGCGTGAAGCTGGCAGACTCGGCGGACGAGGCGCAAGCGCTCGCCGGCCGGATCCTCGGCATGGACATCAAGGGCCACACGGTCCACAAGGTCCTGATCGAGGAGGGGAGTGCGATCGCGCAGGAGTATTACTTCTCCTTCCTGCTCGACCGCGCCAACCGCACCTTCCTGTCCATCTGCTCGGTCGAGGGCGGCGTGGAGATCGAGGAGGTGCCGCACGACCGGCTGGCGATGGTCCCGATCTCGCCGCTGCACGGCGTCGACCGGGCCAAGGCCCGCGAGATCGCCGAACAGGGCCGGCTGCCGGAGGAGGCCCGCGAGGGCGCCGCCGAGCTCATCGAGCGCCTGTGGGCGGTGTTCACCGACGAGGACGCGTCCCTCGTCGAGGTGAACCCGATGATCCTCACCGCCGACGGCCGGGTGATCGCCCTCGACGGCAAGGTCACCCTGGACGACAACGCGGCCTTCCGCCAGGACCACGAGAAGCTTGAGGACAAGGGCGCCGCCGACCCGCTGGAGGCGGCGGCCAAGGCCAAGGACCTCAACTACGTCAAGCTCGACGGCAGCGTCGGGATCATCGGCAACGGCGCGGGACTGGTCATGTCCACGCTGGACGTCGTCGCGTACGCGGGCGAGGAGTTCGGGGGGCAGAAGCCCGCGAACTTCCTCGACATCGGCGGCGGCGCGTCCGCGGAGGTCATGGCGAACGGGCTGGAGATCGTCCTGTCGGACGACGCGGTGAAGTCGGTGTTCGTGAACGTCTTCGGCGGCATCACGGCCTGCGACGCCGTCGCCAGCGGCATCGTGTCGGCGTACAAGCTGCTGGCCGACCGGGGCGAGACCGTCAACCGGCCGCTGGTCGTCCGGCTGGACGGCAACAACGCCGACCTGGGACGCAAGATCCTCACCGACGCGGCGCTGGCCGGCGTCCAGCAGGTCGACACCATGGACGACGCGGCCAGGCGCGCCGCCGAACTCGCGGCAGGTGCATGAGCGATGGCCATCTGGCTCACCGAGAACAGCAAGATCATCATCCAGGGCATCACGGGCTCCGAGGGCAGCAAGCACGGCCGCCGGATGCTCGCGTCCGGCGCGCAGGTCGTCGGCGGCGTCAACGCGCGCAAGGCCGGTCAGACCGTCGACTTCGACGGCACGACCCTCCCCGTCTTCGGGACCGTCAAGGAGGCGATGGCGCAGACGGGCGCGGACGTCTCCGTCGTGTTCGTCCCGCCGAAGTTCACCAAGGACGCCGTCGTCGAGGCCGTCGACGCGGAGATCCCGCTGTGCGTCGTGATCACCGAGGGCATTCCCGTCCACGACACCGCCTACTTCTGGGCGTACGCCGACTCAAAGGACAATAAGACCCGCGTGATCGGGCCGAACTGTCCGGGCATCGCGTCCCCCGGGAAGTCGAACGCGGGGATCATCCCGGCCGACATCACCACGCCGGGCCGGATCGGTCTCGTGTCGAAGTCGGGCACGCTGACGTACCAGATGATGTACGAACTGCGCGACGTCGGCTTCTCCACCTGCGTCGGCATCGGCGGCGACCCCGTGATCGGGACCACCCACATCGATGCGCTCAAGGCGTTCCAGGACGACCCGGACACCGCCGCCATCGTCATGATCGGCGAGATCGGGGGCGACGCGGAGGAGCGCGCCGCCGCCTACATCGAGCAGAACGTGACCAAGCCGGTCGTCGGCTACGTCGCCGGGTTCACCGCCCCGGAGGGCAAGACGATGGGCCACGCCGGCGCCATCGTGTCCGGCTCCGCGGGCACCGCGCAGGCGAAGAAGGACGCGCTGGAGAAGGTCGGCGTCCGCGTCGGCAAGACTCCGAGCGAGGCCGCCGTCCTCATGCGGGACATCATGAAGAACCTCTGAGCGGCCTCCCCGCCCGGGAGACCCAACGAGAGACGCAACGAAAGACGTCCGAGCCGTCCGGCGGCCGGGCGTCTTTCGCGTTGGGGCCGGGCGTCTTCCGCGTCGGGTGGCCGGGCCCGGTTTCGCGTCGGGGGACGCCCCGGCGGGATGCGGGACGACAAAGGCGACACGCCGGGCGAGGGGGGCGTCCGGGAGGCGGGCGTGGTGCCAGCATGGTCCGCGTGAGCGATGCGAGCCCTGGACAGCGCGCGGCCCCCGGCACGGCGGGGCGGGCCGCGCCGCGTCCGCCACGGGACGTCCCGCCGCAGCAACCGCAGCCGCAGCCGCAGCCGGTGGCGGCCGCCGCCAGGCCGTTGTACGTGACCGGTCTCGTCGCGGCGCTGTGGTGCATCGGGATCGGGCTCGCCGTGCTCACCACCATCACGCTGATCGGGTGGATCGCGGCCCCCAGGACGGCGTTCGGCGACGGCATGTCCGGCGTGTTCCGGACGGCCGTGAACTTCTGGCTCGTCTCCCACCACGCGGGCTTCTCCTACGGGCAGGGACGGGTGGGGCTGCTGCCGCTCGGCGTGCTCGTCCTGCCGGGGGCGCTGCTGTACAGGGGCGGCGGATGGATGATCCGGGTGGCCAAACTGCCGGACCGCCCCCGGACGGCGGTCGTGCGCGTCGCTCTCGCGCTGGCCGTCCCGTACGCCGGGCTGGCGGTGCTGCTCGCGCTGGCGGCGACGTCCCCGCAGGTCCGCCCGTCGGCGTGGCAGGCGCTCGTCGCGTGCCTGCTCGTCGCGGTGATCGCGGGCGGGCTCGGCGCCGCGCGGGCCGTCGTCGCGGCGCAGGTGGCGGCGGAGGCGAAGGGGCGCCGGGTCAGGTCCGGGCTCGGCGCGCTGCTGCGGCTGCTTCCGGACCGGCCGCGCTCGCTGGTGATCGGCGTGGCGGGCTCGCTCTCCGTGCTGCTCGCGTCGGGGGCGGTGCTCGTGGGCGTCTCGCTCGCCATGCACATGGGGGACGCCGACCATCTTTACGACCTGCTCGCCCCCGGCGTCGTCGGCGGCGTCCTGCTGCTGCTGGTGGAGCTGGCGTTCCTGCCGAACGCGGTGATCTGGGGGATGTCGTACGCGGTCGGCCCCGGCTTCTCCGTCGGCGCCGGGACGAGCGTGTCGCCGACCGGCGTGTTCCTCGATCTCGTCCCGGCGTTCCCGCCGCTCGCGGCGCTGCCCCAGCCGGGCCCTGCGCCCGCCGTGTCGCTGATCGCGCTGGCGGCGCCGTTCCTCGCGGGCGCGGTCGGGGGCGTCCTCACGATCCGGTCGATGCCCACCCCGGTGTCGGAGGGGGCGCCGCTGTGGGGGTTCCTGTCCGGCGCGCTGACGGGCGCGGTCGCGGCGCTGCTGACGGCGCTGTCCGGCGGGCCGCTCGGCGACGGGCGGATGGCGACCGTGGGGCCGTCCGCCTGGCAGGTCGGGCTGCTGGCGGCCCTTGAGGTCGGGTTCTCCGCGGCGATCGCGGCGTGGGTGGCGAACTGGACCGTCCTGCGCCGCCTTGCCCGTGCGGAGTCCGGGACGGGGGCGTCGAAGCCCAGGTCGAAGCGGAAGAAGCAGGCCAGGAGGAAGGCCGGCAAGGAGACCGTCCGGAAGCGGGCGGGCGAGGTCGCGGTGCCGGCGCCGATGCCGATGTCCGCGCCGATCCCCGGCGACTACGAGGCGAAGGTTCCCGAGCCGCGGGCCGCCGCCGCGCCGCCGCGGCCGCCCTACGCGCCGGATCCGTTGCAGTTCGAGGAGGCGGAGCCCGTCCTCGCGCCCCGCCGTCGCCCGCGCCGTCCGGTCGTCGATCCGCTGCCCGACCTGGTCGAAGAGCGTCCCGAACCCGAACCGGCACCCGAACCCGCGCCGGAACCCGAACCCGAACGGAAGCCGGAACCCGCGGCCGCGCCGCCACGGGACGGGACGGTCGTCCTCGAAGGCCACATCATCGACGACCCGGCGGACGAGCCGGGCCCTGAACCGTCCGCCCCCATGCCGCCCGCGCCCGAGGACCCCGAGCGCACGGAGAACCGGGGCGGTGCCATCTACGTGCTCCGCGAAGAGCCCGGCCACGACGACTGACCCGGGCGGCTCGGCGGCTGACAGCTAGAGCCTGACCGCTGGGGCCTGGCCGCTAGAGCAGGTCGCCGTACTTGTCCATGCTGCCGTCGGGCAGGCCGAGCTTGTCCTCGATCTTGGGGAAGTACTCGTCCCGGCAGGACTGCTTGTCGACGGTGGTGTTGGACCCGCTGAGGCAGCTCTGGTAGCCGCTCAGCTCCGACCACAGGTAGGCCGTGACCGACACCGACACCATCGAGAACGCCAGGCCGACCGCGCCGAGCACGATGCCCGGGACGGCTCCCGGCGCCGCCGCCATGTCGCGGCGCGCGCTCCGGCGGGCCCGGATGCCGACAACGAGCGCGGCGACGCCGAGGACCAGCCCGAGCGGATAGAAGAAGAACGCGGTCAGCAGCGCGATGGCGCCGAGCCACAGGGCCCGCCAGCCGGTCCGCTGCGTCCGCCCTGGGCCGTCCGGCCCCGTCGGCCCTGACGGCCCCGGCTGCCCCGCCGGAGGCATCGGCCCGGGCGGTCCGGACGTCGGTCCGGGCGGTGGGGCCTGGTCCGACGGTGAGAGCTGGTCTGTCGGCGGTGTCGGGCCCGCGGGCGGCTCTCCCGCCGGCCGCCCGCCTGGGCGGTCTTCGGGCTGGGCCGGAGGGCCCGGCTGCTCGCTCACGTCCTGTTCCTCCTGGGCAGTGATACGGGTACCCCTTGATCCGTGTTCTGGGGGCGTCGAACCGGCCAGATAGGCTTCATGGCGGCCCGTCACTACGAACCTCCGCCGATCCCGTCGTCCACCAGCATCGTCCACCAGGGAGTCATGGTGTCCGCCCGGCTCGTCGTCCTCGTCTCCGGCGCGGGGACCAACCTACAAGCGCTGCTCGACGCGTGCGCGGATCCAGCCTACGGGGCGAAAGTCGTGGCCGTGGGGGCGGACCGCCCCGATATCGAGGGAACTGCCCGCGCCGAACGCTCCGGTGTGCCCGCTTTTACCGTTCGCGTCCCCGATTTCCCGTCTCGGGATGACTGGGACGCCGCGCTGACCGACGCGGTGGCGCGGCACGAGCCCGATCTCGTGGTCTCCGCCGGGTTCATGAAGATCCTCGGGTCGCGCTTCCTCGCGCGGTTCGGCGGCCGGACGGTCAACACCCATCCCGCGCTGCTGCCGTCGTTCCCCGGCGCGCACGCCGTACGGGACGCCCTGGCGTACGGGGTGAAGGTGACGGGCTGTACGGTTCACTTCGTCGACGAAGGAGTGGACACCGGGCCCGTCATCGCCCAGGACACCGTCCCCGTGCGCTGGCACGACGACGAGGACTCCCTGCACGAGCGGATCAAGCAGGTGGAGCGCCGGCTCCTGGTCGACGTCGTCGGACGCCTCGCCCGCGACGGCTGGACGGCGCACGGCAGACGGGTCTCGTTGAAATGCAGGACCTGCGGCGATACAGGCGATTCGGCGGAATCGAACGAGATGGGTTCGTCCGATCAAGAGGGGAGCTCGGCCGGTGAGTCGGGTGGCGATTGAGCGCGCGCTGATCAGCGTTTACGACAAGACCGGGCTGGAGGAACTGGCCCGGGGCCTGCACGAGGCGGGCGTGGAGATCGTCTCGACCGGGTCCACGGCGAAACGGATCGCGTCCGCGGGCATTCCGGTGATGAGGGTGGAGAAGCTCACCGGGTTCCCCGAGTGCCTGGACGGACGGGTCAAGACCCTGCACCCGAACGTGCACGCGGGCCTGCTCGCCGACCGCCGCAAGGAGGACCACCTCCAGCAGCTGGACGACCTGTCCGTCGAGCCGTTCGACCTGCTCGTCGCGAACCTGTACCCGTTCGCCGAGACCGTCGCGTCCGGTGCCGGGCCGGACGAGTGCGTCGAGCAGATCGACATCGGCGGGCCGACGATGGTGCGCGCCGCCGCGAAGAACCACGCGAGCGTCTCCGTCGTCGTCGACCCGTCCAGCTACACCGACGTCCTGGACGCCGTGCGCGCGGGCGGGTTCACGGTCGAGGAGCGCCGCCGTCTCGCCGCGCGGGCGTTCGCGCACACCGCGTCCTACGACGTGGCCGTCGCGTCGTGGTTCGCGAGCGAGTACGCGCCCGACGAGACCGCCGCCGAGACGCGGTGGCCCGACTTCCTCGGCGCCACCTGGGAGCGGTCGAACACCCTCCGCTACGGCGAGAACCCGCACCAGCGCGCCGCGCTGTACCGCTCGCCCGGCGAGTCCGGCCTGGCCGGAGCCGAGCAGCTGTACGGCAAGGAGATGTCCTACAACAACTACGTGGACACCGACGCCGCGCGCCGCGCCGCCCACGACTTCACCGAACCCTGCGTCGCGATCATCAAGCACGCCAACCCGTGCGGCATCGCGGTCGGCGCCGACATCGCGGAGGCGCACCGCAAGGCGCACGCCTGCGACCCCGTGTCGGCGTACGGCGGCGTCATCGCGGCGAACCGTCCGGTCACCGCGGACATGGCGCGGCAGGTCACCGAGAGCTTCGCCGAGGTGCTCGTCGCGCCGTCGTTCGAGGACGAGGCCGTGACGGTCCTCACCGGCCGGTTCAAGAACATCCGGCTGCTGGTCTGCCCGGACGCGCCGGCGGGCGCCGCCGGGGAGGCCACGGAGTACCGGCGCGTCGACGGCGGCGTCCTCCTCCAGGGCGTCGACCGGGTGGACGCGCCAGGCGACGACCCGTCCACCTGGGAGCTCAAGACCGGCCCGGCCGTGGACGAGGCCACGCTCCGCGACCTGGCGTTCGCGTGGCGGGCGATCAGGTCCGTGAAGTCGAACGCGATCCTGCTCGCGGCGGACGGCGCGACCGTCGGCGTCGGCATGGGCCAGGTCAACCGGGTCGACTCCGCCAAGCTCGCCGTCGCGCGGGCCGGCGCCGACCGGGCCGCGTCCGCGGTCGGCGCGTCCGACGCGTTCTTCCCGTTCCCGGACGGCCTTGAGGTGCTGACCGCGGCGGGCGTCCGCGCGATCGTCGAGCCCGGCGGCTCCGTCAAGGACGAGCTCGTGATCGCCGCCGCCGAGAAGGCGGGCATCAGCCTCTACTTCACCGGCGTCAGGCACTTCTTTCATTGAGCTTTTCTCCTCCTTCGGCCCTGGCGGGCCTCCATCGTCGAAAAACTCGGTGCGATCGCTGCATCGCTTCGGCTCGCCTGGCGGCTCGCTGCGCGATCAGGTTTCTCGCAGGCTCGAAACCTGCCTTCGGTCGCGATCGCGACGGTTTGGGTCGTTGCGTGGCTGGGGCGGTGGCTGGGGCGGTGGCTGGGCTTCGGACCTGCGGGATTCTTTACCCGTGGTGGGAGGTAGCCTCAGGCTGGCCGCGCCCCTGATGACCGTTTCCGACCCCCCGGCGCGGGTGAAGCGTGTGGAGGCGCGATGGATCTGCTGATGTCCCTCATGCTGGTCGTGGTTTACCGGGCGGACGCGCTGCTGATGGAGTCGCGGCAGGTGATCGGCCTGGCCGCGGCCTTCCTCGCCGCGATGCTCGCCGCGCAGCTCGGCTGGCACGGCACCGACCGCGTCCTCGCCTGGCGCCAGCGCTCCGAAGACTGACCCCGCGCCCCTTGGAGCGGCTCAGCGGAGCCTGGCCCGCAGCGCCTCCGCGGCCGCGGGCCAGTCGTCGTCCGTCATGGCGTAGGCGGCGGTGTCGCGGATCGACCCGTCCTCGCGGATCCGGTTCTTGCGCTGGATGCCCTCGAACGACGCGCCGAGCCGCTCGATCGCCGCGCGCGACCGCTCGTTGCTCGCGTGGGTGTGCCAGCCGACCCGGATCGCGCCGAGATCGTCGAACGCGCGTCCCATCAGCAGCAGCTTCGCCTCGGTGTTGAGCCCCGACCGCTGCCACCGCGACCCCAGCCACGTGTACCCGATGCACAACCCGCGGTGGGACGGGATGATCTCGTAGTACGACGTCGTCCCTGCGACCTCCCCGGTCGCGACGTCGATCTGCGCCCACGGCAGCCGCAGGCGCCGCTCGCACATCGCGAGGGCCCTGTCGACCAGCGCGCGCATCTCGCCGGCGGTCGCGGGCTGTCGCTCGCTCAGCCACGTCCAGACCCCCGGGTCCTTGGACGCCTCGAACAGTCCCTCGGCGTGCTCCGCCGACAGGGGCTCCAGCCGCACGTATCGCCCGGTCAGGACGGGCCGCTCGAACCAAGTGCCTCTCATACGGATCACGCTAGAAGCGGACCGGTGGCGTCCGGCAGGGCCACTTGCCGCCGATTTCCGCGAACCATTCCGCGGCCCGCCGGCCGGATAGCATTGGTGTTCACGCGACTGGCGCGGTCAAGGTGGATCACCACCGGGGAGCGAACGACACGGTCCGGACACCGCGCGCCTGGGTGGCCGGGACCATGATCCCCGTGGAGGAACGCATGACGGCACAGATTCTGGACGGCAAGGCCACGGCCGCCGAGATCCGCTCGAACCTCAAGACGCGCGTCGAGGCGCTCCGCGACCGGGGGGTGTCGGTCGGGCTCGGCACCGTGCTCGTCGGCGACGACCCCGGCAGCCACTCGTACGTCAACATGAAGCACCGCGACTGCGCCGAGGTCGGCATCGAGAGCATCCGCCGCGACCTCCCGGCCACCGCCGCGCAGGACGACGTCGAACGCGCCGTCGCCGAGCTGAACGCCGACCCGGCCTGCACCGGCTACATCGTCCAGCTCCCGCTCCCGAAGGGCCTGGACGAGCAGCGCGTGCTGGAGCGCATCGACCCGGCCAAGGACGCCGACGGCCTGCACCCCACGAACCTCGGACGGCTCGTCCTCATGCAGCCGGGCCCGCTGCCGTGCACGCCGAAGGGGATCATCGAGCTGCTGCGCCGCTTCGACGTCCCGATCGAGGGCGCCGACGTCACCGTCGTCGGCCGCGGCATCACCGTCGGGCGCTCGCTCGGCCTTCTCCTCACCCGCCGCACCGAGAACGCGACCGTCACCCTCTGCCACACCGCGACCCGCGACCTGGCGGCCCACACCCGCCGCGCCGACATCGTCGTGGCCGCCGCCGGCGTTCCGGGCCTCATCACCGCCGACATGGTCAAGCCGGGCGCGGCCGTCCTCGACGTCGGCGTGTCCCGCGTGGACGGCAAGCTCGCCGGGGACGTCGCCGCCGACGTCCGCGACGTCGCGGGCTGGGTCGCGCCGAACCCGGGCGGCGTCGGCCCGATGACCCGCGCGATGCTCCTGGCGAACGTCGTCGAAGCCGCCGAGCAGCAGTCCGCCTGACCGCACGCCCGCCCGGTACGCGTGCGAAGGCCGCCACCAGCACCCCGGTGGCGGCCTTCGCCGATGCTCCACCGGACGGAGCCGCGCCGTCACTCGCGCGGCCCCTCCCGGACCGGTTCAGCGATCGCCCTCGAACATCGCGCTGCCGGAGGGCGACCGCGCGTTCACCTCAGCTGGCCCTCCGTCCCGCCGCGCTGGGTGCGCGGCCGGGGCCGTTGACGTGACCGTGACTCGCGCCCGCCCTGCGCGTCTCGGCCGTGCCCCGCACCCCCGGGACCCGCCCGTCCATCGGAGGGCGGCCCTGCGGGACGTGCACCGGCGGCAGCGGCCGGACGAGGCCCATCGCGATGACCTCGTTGGCGAGCCGCGTGCGCCGGTTGGCGCCCTCGGGGATACGGAACTTCTGGTAGAGGCGCAGCAGGTGCTGCTTGACGGCCGCCTCCGTCACCACCAGCTCCCCGGCGATGTCGCGCGCCGTGGCGGGGGCCACGAACGCCTCGTCGGACAGGGCGGGACGGCACAGCGAGGTCAGCACGTCGACCTCGCGGCGGGTGAGCTCGGGTGCGACGGCCCGGCGCAGCTCGACGTCCGGGTCGACCTCCTCACGGGGGATTCCCCCCATCCGGCAGCGCGCCGTGCCGAAGCTCACGACGTCACCGTCCTCCAGGACACGGCGGGCGATCGGCCGGCCGTTGACGCGTGTCCCGTTGCGGGACAGGCCCATGTCCACCACGTAGACGTACGGACCGCGTCGGACGATCTCTGCGTGCAAACGGGACACACTCGGGTCGTCGAGGCGGATGTCGACTCCTCTCCCTCTCCCGACCGTCGTAACGTCGGGGCGCAGCGGCATCACCAGCCCGCTGTCCTCGATCCGCATGAACGGCCCCTCCACGGCAGTCCTCCCAGCTAGTTAGCGACCCCTGTCTGCCGGGTTACCCGGGCGCGTCACCGTCACACCCTCCTACTGGCGAGTAGGACCGATGGCGCAGGGGATTCGGGTCTCTCCGGCATCACCCGCGCCCCACCCGCCCCACCCCGGCCGCCCGGCCCGACCGCGCCGGACCTGCGCGATGACGGCCGAAGTCGTGCCGCGATCCGATTCCCTATACCGTGAAGGCCATGAGCACCGAGGTGCGCCGGCGGAGACGCAGGGCGCCGCGCCGCCGCGGCGCCGCGCCGCACTGGCTCGCGCAGCTCCCGTACCTGATCGTGCTCAGCGGCGTCGGCGCCGGGCTCACGCTCTGCGCCTTCAACTACTTCCGCAAGGGGTCCGGGCTGATGGCCGCGGCGCTGCTCCTCGGCGCCCTCGCGCGGCTGCTGCTGCCGGAGTCGCAGCTCGGGCCGCTCGCCGTCCGCAGCAGGTCCATCGACTGCTGGACGCTCGTGATCCTCGGCGAGATGGTCGCGTTCGTCTCGCTGAGCGTCCCGCCGATGAACAAGCCGGGCCTCGCCCTCGCGGGCGCCTTCGGCGTGCTGATCCTGCTCGCGATGGTGGCGCGCGGCGCGCGGCTCCTCGTCACCGGCCGCCGCGACGGCCCGCCGCCCGCACCCGGCGCCCCGGGCCCGCCCGGCCCGCCGTCCGGTCCGCCCGGCCATCCGCCGGGTCCGTTCGGCCCGCCCGGCCCAGGCCAGGTCTAGACCTTGTTTTCGCCTCGGCTAGCCTTGCCAGTTGAGCCTTACAAGGTTTGAGTCTTCACAGCTGGCCAGGTGTAGGAAAGGGACAGCAACAGCATGCCCAAGATCAAAGTAGCCGGTCCGGTCGTCGAGCTCGACGGCGACGAAATGACGCGGATCATCTGGAAATTCATCAAGGACCAGCTGATCCTGCCCTACCTCGACGTCGACCTGAAGTACTACGACCTCGGAATCGAGCACCGTGACGCCACGGACGACCAGGTCACCGTCGACGCCGCCAAGGCCATCCAGGAGCACGGCGTCGGCGTGAAGTGCGCGACCATCACCCCCGACGAGGCGCGCGTCGAGGAGTTCGGCCTGAAGAAGATGTGGCGGTCCCCGAACGGGACGATCCGCAACATCCTCGGCGGCGTGATCTTCCGTGAGCCGATCGTCACGTCGAACATCCCCCGGCTGGTCCCCGGCTGGACGAAGCCGATCATCATCGGCCGGCACGCCCACGGCGACCAGTACAAGGCCACCGACTTCGTCGTTCCCGGCCCGGGCAAGGTGACGATCACCTACACGCCGGAGGACGGCTCGCAGCCGATGGAGTTCGAGGTCGCCGACTTCACCGGCGGCGGCGTCGCGCTCGGCATGTACAACTTCGACGACTCGATCCGCGACTTCGCCCGGACGAGCATGCGGTACGCGCTCAGCCGCGAGATGCCGCTGTACATGTCGACGAAGAACACGATCCTCAAGGCGTACGACGGCCGGTTCAAGGACCTCTTCCAGGAGATCTACGAGTCCGAGTTCAAGGCCGACTTCGAGTCCAAGGGCCTCAGCTACGAGCACCGGCTGATCGACGACATGGTCGCGGCGGCGCTGAAGTGGGAGGGCGGGTTCGTCTGGGCGACCAAGAACTACGACGGCGACGTCCAGTCCGACACCCTCGCCCAGGGGTACGGCTCCCTGGGGCTCATGACGTCCGTCCTCATGACCCCCGACGGCAAGACGGTCGAGGCGGAGGCCGCGCACGGCACGGTGACCCGGCACTACCGGCAGCACCAGCAGGGCAAGCCGACGTCGACGAACCCGATCGCGTCCATCTTCGCCTGGACCCGCGGCCTCGAACACCGCGGCAAGCTCGACTCCCAGCCCGAGGTCATCGACTTCGCCCAGAAACTCGAAGAGGTCTGTGTCGAAACGGTCGAAGCCGGCCAGATGACCAAGGACCTCGCTCTCCTCGTTGGTGACTCCACGCCGTTCTTGACGACGCAAGGATTCCTGGAGGCTCTGGACACCAACCTGCAGAAAAAGATCAACGGCTGATTGTAGCTGTTAGTATTCGAGCACATACTCCCCGCGTATGCGGGGTTGAAGGCCGTCCCGGAGTTTTCCCGGGGCGGCCTTCCGGGTTGTTCGGGGTGGGCGGCATGCCGGGTGGTGCACCTGCCCGGCGGCGGGTGGGGCGCGCGCGGTAGCCTGAACCCCGGAATATCTCGATGGCGAGAGAACCCGCGCGGCGGCGGGCCGGCGGCTCAGGACACAGCAGGAGAGAAGAAGAAGGCAATGACGCGCACCCCAGTCACCGTTACCGTCACCGGCGCCGCGGGCCAGATCGGCTACGCGCTGCTGTTCCGCATCGCGTCCGGGCAGCTCCTCGGCGCGGACGTACCCGTACGCCTGCGGCTCCTGGAGATTCCGCAGGCGGTGAAGGCCGCCGAGGGCACCGCGATGGAGCTGGACGACTGCGCGTTCCCGCTGCTGTCCGGCATCGACATCTTCGACGACGCGACCGCGGCGTTCCAGGGCGCCAACGTCGCCCTCCTCGTCGGCGCCCGGCCCCGCACGAAGGGCATGGAGCGCGGCGATCTGCTGGAGGCCAACGGCGGCATCTTCAAGCCGCAGGGCGAGGCGATCAACGCGGGCGCGGCGGACGACGTCAAGGTCCTGGTGGTCGGCAACCCGGCCAACACCAACGCCCTGATCGCGCAGCAGCACGCGCCGGACGTCCCCGCCGACCGCTTCACCGCGATGACGCGCCTCGACCACAACCGCGCCCTGGCCCAGCTGTCCAAGAAGGCGGGCGTGTCGGTCGCCGACATCCGCAGGATGACGATCTGGGGCAACCACTCCGCCACCCAGTACCCGGACATCTTCCACGCGGAGGTCGCGGGCAAGAACGCGGCCGAGACGGTCAACGACCAGGGCTGGCTGGAGAACGACTTCATCCCGACCGTCGCCAAGCGCGGCGCGGCGATCATCGAGGCGCGCGGCGCGTCCTCGGCGGCGTCCGCGGCGGCCGCCGCGATCGACCACGTCCACACGTGGGTGAACGGCACCGCCGACGGCGACTGGACGTCCATGGCGGTCGTGTCGGACGGCTCCTACGGCGTCCCCGAGGGACTGATCTCGTCCTTCCCCGTCACCACGAAGGACGGGAAGTGGGAGATCGTCCAGGGCCTGGACCTCAACGACTTCTCCCGCACCCGCATCGACGCGTCCGCCGCCGAGCTGTCCGAGGAGCGCGCGGCCGTCCGCGAACTCGGCCTCATCTGACCGGCCGCCGACCGACCGCGAAGAGAGCATAGAGCCCCGGGCCCACATGGGCCCGGGGCTCGCTTTTCGTCGTCCGCGGCTACATCGCGACCGTTGTTTCGCCGACTCCGGTGGATCGGCGATCGGCGCAGAACCGAAACTGTCGTCGACACCGCGGACGAATACGGTTCCGGAGGTCTCGAAGGGGTTGGGTATTTCGATTGCCGTTTTCGCGGTCGCGGGTACGTGGTCCGCAGCCCGCCTCGTCGCGGGCGTCCGGTGCCCGACAGCCGGCCGGGCTCACGCGCAATTCGACGGCGTCGTGTGTGCTAGAGCGCGTCGCGGGCACACGCGGGCGGCCGCCGTGACGGTGGGGAAAGCGTCCGAGTTCCGGCTGAAGTCGCATGATCACCGTGCGCATGACCGTGCGCGGACCGTTGGGTCAACTCCGCGCCGGGTTGGTCAGAAATACTCCGTAAATGATCTGAGATCGTCGGTATCGGTCGCTAGGGTGTGATGTCCCGGAAAGAAGATCAGCCCGGAATGACGGTCAGGGGTGCGGCGGTGGCGGAACAGGCATTTCAGGTCGACCTGCGCGGTGTGGTGGATCTGCTGAGCCGCCATCTCTACGCGAGCCCGCGCGTCTATCTGCGCGAGCTGCTGCAGAACGCGGTGGACGCGATCACGGCGCGCGGCGCGGGCGGCAGGGTCGAGATCGAGACCGGCGGCGGGACGCTGCGCGTCCACGACGACGGCGTCGGGCTCACCGCCGACGAGGTGCACACGCTGCTCGCCACGATCGGACGGTCGTCCAAGCGGGACGAGCTCGGCTTCGCCCGGCACGACTTCCTCGGCCAGTTCGGGATCGGGCTGCTTTCGGCGTTCCTCGTCGCGGACGAGATCGAGGTCGTGACCCGGTCCGCGAAGGGCGGTCCCGGCGCAGGGCATGGCGGCAAGCACGCCGCGGTCCGCTGGACGGGCCTGTCCGGCGGCAGCTACCGGGTCGAGCCGGCCGAGCGCGACCAGCCCGGCACGACGGTGACGCTGCGGGCGCGGACGGGTTCGGCGGAGCTGCTGAGCCCGCCGGTCGTCGCCGACCTCGCCCGCACGTACGGGTCGCTGCTCCCTGTCGAGCTGACCGTGGACGGCGTGCCGGTCACCGGCGACGGCCCGCCCTGGCGGGTCGCCCACCCCGATCCCGCGTCGCGGAGGCGGGCGCTGGAACGGTACTGCGAAGACCTCTACGGCTTCACTCCGTTCGACGTCGTCGACCTGAACGTGCCGGAGGCCGGGTTGACGGGCGTCGCGTTCGTCCTGCCGGAGCCGGTGTCGCCCGCCGCGCGCGCCTCGCACCGCGTCTACCTGAAGCGGATGCTGCTGGCCGAGAACGTCGAGGGCCTCCTGCCCGAGTGGGCGTTCTTCGCCCGCTGCGTCGTCGACGCGGGCGAGCTGCGCCCGACCGCGAGCCGCGAGGCGCTCTACGAGGACGAGCTGCTCGACTCGGCGCGGCAGGGCCTCGGCGACGTCCTGCGGCAGTGGCTGGTGAGACTGTCGGAGACCGACCCGGGCCGGCTGCGCGCGTTCCTGCGGCTGCACCAGCTCGGCGTGAAGGCGATGGCGTTGCACGACGACGAGATGCTCCGGATCGTGGACCGGTGGCTGGAGTACGAGACGTCCGCCGGGCCGATGACGCTGCACGAGTTCCGCCGCCGGCATCCGGAGGGCCGCTTCAGCGCGAGCGTCGACGAGTTCCGGCGGCTGTCGGCGGTGGCGGGCGCGCAGGGCGTCGGGCTCGTCAACGGCGGCTACGTGCACGACATAGAGATCATCGAGCGGCTGCCCGCGCTGGACCCCGACATCCGCCTGACCAGGCTGGACCCGTCGGAGCTGACGACCACGTTCGGTGTCCTCGACCCGGCCGCGGAGCTGCGGCTGCGGCCGTTCCTGGCGGCGGCGCAGCGGGCGGTGGAGCGGCTCGGCTGCGAGGTCGTGGTCCGCGAGTTCGATCCGGCGTCGCTGCCCGCCCTCTACCTGACCAGCCGCGACGCGCAGTTCCGTGAGGAGTTGACGCGGGCGCGGGAGGACGCCGACGAGCTGTGGTCCGGCGTCCTCAGCGCCGTCAACGCCACGACCGGCGTCGAACGCCCGCAGCTGGTGCTCAACCACCGCAACCCGCTGACCCGCCGTGTCACCTCACTCGGCGGGGGAGGGCCTGTGCCTGGTGGGGGGACGACCCCCCACACCCCCCGGTACGGCCTTGTGGAGCTGGCCGTCCAAGCCCTTTACGGGCAGGCGCTGCTGCTCGGTCACCATCCGCTGCGGCCCGCCGACACGGCGGTGCTGAACCGTTCCTTCATCGGCCTGCTGGAATGGGCCGTTCATTCTCCGGAGGCCCCCAGTGAGCACGGATGACGTCTACGCGCTGATGGCGCAGTCGCAGGAACTGCCCTACGGCGAGGCGAGGACCGTCCTGATCGAGGACGCGCTGCGCCGTGCGGAGGCGATGGGCGACGCCGTGCTCGCGTTCCACGTCCGGGTCCGGCTGACGGACGCCTACCGGTACGGCGGCGAGCCCGTGAAGGCGTTCGCGACGTTCAGCCGCACGCTGGCCGAGCATGACCGCGACCCCGCCCGGTTCGACGAGACGCAGGGCCTGCTGTGGCAGATGAAGGCGATCGTCAGCTCGCTCACGCTGTTCCCGGAGATCCCGCTCGACCGGGCCTACACGGTGCTCGACGACATGGAGCGGCGCTACAAGGCCGGTGGTCACAGCCTCCAGGCGGTGTACCACTACCGGAACGTCGTGGCGCGGCATGTCGGCGACGGGACGGCGGACGAGTGGTACGCGAAATGGCGCGCGGCCGAACGGGACGCGCTGTCGGACTGCGAGGGCTGCGACCCGACCGGCATGGCCCGCCATCTCATCGAGTCGGGACGGTACGAGGAGGCGTTCGAGATCGCCGCGCCCGTCCTGAACGCGACGCTGACCTGCAACGAGCAGCCGCAGTCGATCCAGTCCGCGATGCTGCCGGTGTACCTGCGGACGGGCCGTCCCGAGCAGGCGGCCGAGGCGCACCGCCGCGCGTACCGGGTGCACCGGGCCCGGCTCGCCGATCTGAGCGACATCGCGGAGCACCTGGAGTTCTGCGCGATCACGGGCAACGAGGCGCGCGGGCTGGAGATCGTCCAGCGGCATCTCGGCTGGCTCGACCGGGCGCCGAGCGTCCACGCGGAGATGGAGTTCTGCGCGGCGGCGGCGCTCGTCCTGAGCCGGGTCGAGGCGGCCGGGCACGGCGACGCGACGGTCCGGCGCCCCGCGGCGGACGGCCGCGCGGCCGCGGACGTGCCGCTGCGCGACCTGCGCACCGAGCTGGTGGGGCGCGCGACGGAGCTGGCGGGCCGGTTCGACGCCCGCAACGGGACGTCCCGCCAGGGCGACAGGGTGCGGGCCGTCCTGACGGCGGAGCCGGTCGCCGACTTCGTGCCGCTGGCCGCCCATCACCGCCGCCCGGCCCCCGCCCCGGCGCAGGCACCGGCCCCGGCGGTACGGCCCGGCCCGGACGACGAGGTCGCAGCCGAGACCGACCTCGACAGGCTCCTGGACATCGCCGACCGGCGCCGCACCCGCCGCGACATGCCCCGCACGCTGGCCGCGTGGCGGCGGTTCGACGTCCTCGCCGCGGCGGTGGAGCCGACACCGCTCCAGCGGGCCCGCCGCCTGGACGGCAAGGGCGTCGAGCACGCCGTCGAGGACGAGCGCGAGGCCGCCGTCGCGTGCTGGGAGGAGACATACCGGCTGTTCGGCGAGCTGGGCGACGAGACGCGCCGGCACCGGGCCCTCGGCCGTCTCGGCGCGATGCGCGCGCGGATGGGCGACCCGCGCGGGCTGGAGGAGATGACCACCGCCTCCGAGTACTTCACCGCCGACCCGACCGGCGAAGGCGACGCGACCGGCTCGCTGCTGCGTCTCGCCACCGCGTACGTGGAGTTCGACCGTCCCGCCGACGCGCTCGCCGCGCTGGACCGGGTCGACCCGGACGACGATCCCGACAGCGAAGGCGAGCTGTGGTTCCTGCGCGGGCAGGCGCTGCTGATGGACGCCGACGCCGACGGCGCCATCGCGGCGCTGCGCCGCTCCGCCGAGGCCGCCCGCGGGTCCGGCGACCCCGAGCAGGTCGCCGCGCCCGTGCTGCTGCTCGCCCGGACGCTGGCCAGGCGGGAGGCCGGCCCGGACGACGGGGTGATCGCCCTGATCGACGAGGGGATCGCGGCGCTGCCCGGCCCGTCGCCGATGCGGGCCGCGGCGCACTCCGAGCGCGGGCTGGCGTTCCTCGCGATGGACCGTCCGGCCGACGCGGTCGCCGACCTCGCCGAGGCCATCGCGGGCTGGGCGGCCGAGGGCCTGCACGAGCAGGCCGTCCACATGCGCGCCGACCTCGCCGCCGCGTACCTGTCCACGGGCCGCCACCTGGAGGCCGCCGAGACCGCCGAGGAGGCGCTCGCGGCCCTCACCGGCCCGGACGACGGCGACACGAGGCGGCGCTGCACGCTGATCCTCGCCCACGCGCAGAAGGAGATGGGCGAGGAGGGCGCCGCCGAGTCGTTCGCGTTCCTCGCCAGGGACGCCGCGAATGAGGGGCGGCACGACGCCGTCGCGCATTTCCTCAGCGAGGCCGCCGACGTCCTGACGAGCTTCGACATGGACGGCCAGGCCGCCGAGCGGTACGCCGAGGCCGCCGAGGCCTACGAGCGGGCCGGTGACCCGTACGGCGTCGTCCGCACCCGCCGCCGCCGCGCGATGTGCCTGCTGTGGACCGGCGGCGCGGACGCGGCCGCCACCGCCGCCGACGCGGCCCGCGCCGCGCTGGCCGACCTGCCGGGCGACGACGAGCCCGCCCGCGTCTGGGAGACCGCGCTCGTCTCCTACGACCAGGCCCGCATCCTCGCCCAGGCGGGGCGGCTGCCGGAGGCGGCCGCGCAGGCGTCCGCCGCCGTGGACGGTTTCGCGTCCCTGAACGAGACCGGCCCGGCCGAGGAGGCCGCCAAGCTCCGCGACGACATCAACTCGGCGCTGGCGGAGCGGGCGGAGTGACGCGCGCGGCCCCGCCGGACGGGACGGCGTCGAGGAACTCCGGCGCCGTCCAGCCGCGCTTCTCGTAGGCGGCGGCGATCGCGTCCCGGACCGCGCCGGCCTTCCCGGCGGGGGTCAGGACGATCACCGAGCCGCCGAAGCCGCCGCCGACCATCCGCCCGCCCCGCGCGCCCGCCCGCACCGCCGCGTCGACGGCCGTGTCGGCCTCGGGCCAGGAGACCTCGAACTGGTCGCGCAGGGACAGATGCGAGGCGTTCAGCATCGCGCCCAGCTCCGCGACGGCCCCGGCGCGCAGCAGCCCGACCGTGGCCTCGACCCGGTGGTTCTCGGTGACGACGTGCTGGACGCGGCGCCGCAGCACCGGGTCGCGGAGCCCGCTGAGCGCGCCCGCGAGGTCTTTGACGTCGCGGAGCGCGTCGACGCCGAGCAGCGCCGCGGCCTCCTCGCATTCGGCGCGGCGCCGGGCGTACTCGCCGCAGGTCAGCGCGTGCGAGGCCCGCGTGTCGACGACGATCAGCGCCAGCCCGGACGCGGCCGGATCGAACGGGACCCGTGCCGACAGGCCGCTGCGGCAGTCGAGCATCAGCGCGTGCCCGGCCGCGCACAGCAGGGACGCCGACTGGTCCATCGGCCCGCACGGCATGCCGACGTGCTCGTTCTCGGCGCGCTGCGCCAGCCGGGCCAGCGCGGGCCGGTCGATCCCCAGACCGTGCAGGTCACAGAGCGCCAGCGCGGTCGCGCATTCCAGCGCCGCCGACGACGACAGCCCCGCGCCCCGCGGCAGATCGGAGTCGATCAGCAGCGACGCGCCACCCGCGCCGTGCTCTCGCAACACTCGCGCGACACCGACCGGATACGCGGCCCACGCCCGCTCGCCCGGCCACCCCTCGGACGCGACCGGCCCGCCGTCGACGGGCGCGGTCACAGCGCCTTCGGCCTGGTACGACCGGACTTCGATCACGCCGTCGTCCCGCCGCGCCGCGGCCACCGAAACGCCGAGCGGCAACGCGAACGGCAGCACGAACCCGTCGTTGTAGTCGGTGTGCTCGCCGATCAGGTTGACCCGTCCGGGCGCGAACCAGACACCGTCGGCCTCCCGCCCGTACGCCGCGGCGAAGCCGGCCTGGAGCCGGGGGCTCACCGCGACCGCAGGAACGTCCACGCGTCGTCGACCATGGTGCGCAGGTCGCGTTCCGGCTTCCAGCCCAGCTCCGCCTGGATCTTGTCGGACGAGGCGACCAGCACCGCCGGGTCACCGGGACGGCGCGGAGCGACCTCCGCCGGGATCTCGCGCCCGGTGACCTCGCGGCACACGTCCACGACCTCCTTGACGGAGCTGCCGTTGCCGCTGCCCAGGTTGAAGATCTGGTGGGTGCCGGGCGCGCAGGCGTCCAGCGCGAGCAGATGGGCGCGGCCGAGGTCGGTCACGTGGATGTAGTCGCGGACGCAGGTGCCGTCCGGCGTCGGGTAGTCGTCGCCGAACAGCTTCACCGCCTCGCCGTCCCCCTGCGCGATCTTCAGCACGTTCGGGATCAGGTGCGTCTCCACGGTGTGGCGCTCGCCGAGCCGCCCGTACGCGCCCGCCACGTTGAAGTACCGCAGCGACACCCCGCCGATGCCGTGCAGCCGCGCGTACTCGGCCAGCGCCGTGTCGATCGCCAGCTTGGACGCGCCGTACGGGTTCGTCGGACGGGTCGGGTCGGTCTCCGCGATCGGCGTCGACTCCGGCTCCCCGTAGGTCGCGGCCGTCGAGGAGAACACGATCCGCGGGACGCCCGCCACGCGCATCGCCTCCAGCAGCGCCAGCGACTCGCCGAGGTTCTTGTCCCAGTACAGGCCCGGCTTCTCCACCGACTCGCCCACGAGGGACTTGGCGGCGAAGTGCAGGACGGCCTCGAACCCGGCGCCGGCCAGCACGTCCGCGGCCGTGTCCCGCAGCGTGCCGCGCACCAGCCGGGCGCCCTCCGGCACGGCGTCCTCGTGCCCGGTGGACAGGTCGTCGAGCACGACGACCTCGTGCCCCGCCTCCAGGAGCAGAGCGGAGACGACGCTGCCGACGTAGCCGGCGCCTCCGGTGACGAGCAGCTTCACGAACCGACCTCCGTTGAACGACAATGTGGCGACGGGGTCAGTCCAGGCTATCCGGAACCCCGAACGGGGAAGGCTGAACCCATGGACCGGACGCCCTCCCGGCCGGCGTGGAGGCTCGCGCGGCCGCTGGTGTGGCTGCTGTCGAGCTCGGCCAACCTCGTCGTACGGCTGTCGGGCGGCGACCCCGGCGCGCCGCGTGAGGAGCTGACGGCGGAGCGGATGCGGGCGCTCGTGGCCGGGAACACCCAGCTCACCGCCGACGAGCGGGCGCTGATCGAGGAGGTCTTCGCGGCGGGGGAGCGGCCGCTGCGCGAGGTCCTCGTCCCGCGCACCGAGGTGGTGTTCCTGGACGCGGCGCTCCCGCTGACCGCCGCCGCGCGCGTGGCCGCTGGCAGCCCGCACTCCCGGTTCCCCGTCTGCCGCGAGTCCCACGACGAGGTGATCGGCTTCGTCCACATCCGCGACCTCCTCGCCCCCGACGCCCCGGACCTGGACCCGGGGGTGGGCGATCTGGTGCGGCCGGTGAAGTTCCTGCCGTCGTCGAAACGGGTCCTGCCGGCGCTGTCGGAGATGCGCCGCGAGGGCTGCCACCTGGCGATCGTCATGGACGAGTACGGCGGCGTCGCCGGGATCGTCACGCTGGAAGACCTGCTGGAAGAGCTCATCGGGGACATCCGCGACGAATATGATGTCCAGGACGCGCAGGCGCGGCGCCTGCACGGCGGTGTGGTCGAGGTCGACGGCCTGCTCAACCTGGACGACTTCGCCGCCGAGACCGGCGTCCGGCTCCCCGCCGGGCCCTACGAGACCGTCGCCGGGCACATCATGGCGGCGCTCCGCCGCGTGCCCGCCGAGGGCGACTCGGTGGACGCCGGCGGGTACCGGCTCGCGGTGGCCCGGATGGACGGCCGCCGGGTGGCCCGCGTGCGCGTCACACCGCGGGCGGCGCCGCAGGCCGGCACGGCGACGCTCGCCATCCCGTCCGCGACCCCGCGGGCGGGCACCCGCGACACCGGCGCCACCCGCGACACCGCGGGCGACGGCACCGGCGGCCCCGCCACGGCTCCCGCCGCCGGTCCCGCGACCAGCGGCGCCACCCGCGGTGGAGCCTCCGGCGACACCTGAGAGAATCGGTCCGTGCACATGCCCGAAGCGTCCAGCCCAGCAGCGCCGCAGCGGAACCGCGTGGCCAAGCCCCGCGTGCTGTCCGGCATCCAGCCCACCGCCGACTCCTTCCACCTCGGCAACTATCTGGGCGCGTTGCGGCAGTGGGTCGCGATGCAGGAGACCCATGACGCCTTCTACTGCGTGGTCGACCTGCACGCGATCACCATCGAGCACGACCCGGCGGTGCTGCGCCGCCGGACGAAGGTCGCCGCCGCGCAGCTGCTCGCGATGGGCCTCGACCCCGAACGCGCCACCGTGTTCGTGCAGAGCCACGTCCCCGAGCACGCCGAGCTGGCGTGGGTGCTGGGCTGCATCACCGGGTTCGGCGAGGCCGGGCGCATGACCCAGTTCAAGGACAAGTCGTCCAAGCAGGGCACGAGCGGCACGACCGTCGGGCTGTTCACGTACCCGATCCTCCAGGCCGCCGACATCCTGCTCTACACGCCGGAGCCGGGCGAGGGTGAGCGGGCGCTGCGGGTGCCCGTCGGCGAGGACCAGCGGCAGCATCTGGAGCTGACCCGCGTCCTCGCGCAGCGGTTCAACCACCGGTTCGGCGACACGTTCGTCCCGCCCGAGGCCCACATCCCGCCCGGCGCCGCGAAGATCACCGACCTCCAGGAGCCGGACGCGAAGATGAGCAAGTCGGCGTCCTCGCCGCAGGGCATCATCGACGTGCTGGAGGAGCCCGGCCCGATGCGCAAGAAGATCATGCGTGCGGTCACCGACACCGGCACCGAGGTCGTCTACGACGAGGAGAAGAAGGCCGGCGTCACCAACCTCCTGCGGATCTACTCGGCCCTGGACGGCGCGTCCGTTCCCGACCTGGAACGCCGCTACGAGGGTTCCGGCTACGGGCAGTTCAAGAAGGACCTCGCGCAGCTCGTCGTCGACACGTTCACGCCGATCAGGGAACGCACGCTGAAGCTGCTGGACGACGAGGAGCAGCTCGACCGTGTCCTCGCGCAGGGCGCCGAACGCGCGTCCGCGGTCGCCGCGCGGACGATGGAGACCGTCCGCGACCGGGTGGGATTCGTGGGACGTGGTCGCTGACCTCCCATCCCCGGCCGCCGGGGTCCGCGCCATCGGCGTCGCCATCCCGATCCCCGATCCGCACGGCGCGCTGCTCCAGGCCAAGCGCGCCTCGTTCGGCGACCCGCTCGCCACCGCGATCCCGACGCACATCACGCTGCTCCCGCCGACCGAGGTGGACGCGTCGGCGCTCGGCGCCATCGAGGAGCACCTGCGGGAGATCGCCCGTACCGAGCGGCCGTTCCAGATCAAGCTGCGCGGTAGCGGAACGTTCCGGCCGGTCTCTCCGGTCGTGTTCGTGGCGCTCGCCGAGGGAATCGGCGGTTGCGAGCGCGTCCAGGCAAGGGTTCTGACGGGACCGCTCGCCCGGCCCCTGCCGTTCCCGTACCACCCGCACGTCACGATCGCCCACCACCTGCCCGACGACGTCATGGACAAGGCGTTCAAGGAACTCGCCGGCTACAGCGCCGACTTCGACGTATGGGGCTTCTCCCTCTACGAGCACGGCCAGGACGGTGTCTGGCGCCCCCAGCGCGACTTCGCCTTCACCGAACGCAGCGTTTAACACCCGATTACCGTCCGCGCATCTACTGACGTTTAGTGGGTAGGCATCGTGCATGCGGCAGGTGATCAACAGGGTGCAGCGGAGAAGCGAGACCCTGTTGGGTGACGCCAAGGATCTGCTGCGCGAAGCCCGCGGGCGCCGGCCCTGGCTCGATCACCAGGCGCGGGCGTTCGAGCGGTACCGGGAGCGGCGCGGCGACCGGCTCGCGGCCGCGCTCACCTGCTACGGCTTCCTGTCGTTCTTCCCGCTGCTGGCGCTGGCGTACTCGCTGCTCGGCTATCTCGTCGGCGTCAGCGCCGAGGCGCGCGACTACTTCGTCCGGGCGGTGTACTCGCAGCTGCCCGGCCTGGCCGACCAGCTCCAGGTCGAGGAGATCGCGCGGTCCAAGACGACCGTCGGGATCATCGGCCTGGTCGCGCTGCTGGTCACCGGGCAGGGCTGGGTGCAGGTCCTGCGCGAGTCGCTGCGCGCCATGTGGGGCAACGAGCCGGGCGGCGGCGGGAACTACGCCGTCAAGCGGCTGTGGGACATGGCCGTGCTGGCCTTCCTCGGCGTGATCCTGATCTGCGGGATGGCGGTCTCGACGGTCACGACGTCCGCCACGCACACCGTCCTCGGCTGGTTCGGGCTGGAGGACGTCACCGGCGCCGGAACCGGGCTGCGGCTGCTGTCACTCGCCTGCGCGACCGCGTTCAACACCGTGATCTTCCTGGTGCTGTTCACCCGGCTGTCGGGGACCCGGGCGCCGTGGCGGCGGATCATCCGCGGCGCGCTGTTCGGGGCCGTGGGCTTCGAGCTCCTCAAGCAGATCGCGTCGCTGCTCCTCGCGCGGACGACGGAGAACCCGGTGTATGGCGCGTTCGCCGTCCTGGTCGGGCTGATGGTGTGGATCAACGTCGTGTCCCGCTTCGCGCTGTACGTCGCCGCGTGGACGGCCACCCGCCGGGTCGTCCTCACCGCCGACGCCGACAACCCGGAGAAGGCGGCACCGGACGGGGCCGAAGAGCCCGCGTGCCCGCCTGCCCGGGACCAGGAGCCGCCCGGTCAGGGCCGGTTCGGTCAGGACCAGAAGGCGTCGTCGGCGTACTGATCCTCCGCGAGGGTGCGGATCTCGGTGATCTTCCCGTCCGCGATGCGGAACAGGTCCACGGCGCGGCCGTCGAGGACCCGCCCGGGATGGCCGGGACGCTCGGCGTACGTCTGGACGAGCGCCGCGCCGTACTCCTCGTTCGCCATCACCGCGTACGGCTCGGCGCGGAACGTCCCGCCCGACAGCTCGAACAGCCGGACGTAGAAGCCGAGGACCTCCTGCGGGGTCCGGTACTCGCCGCACAGCGGCCCGCGTCCCGGGACGCTGTGCACGACGCTCTCGGCGAGCAGCCCGCGGATGGAGGCCATGTCGCCCTTCGCGAAGGCCGTGTAGCCGTCCTTCAGCAGCGCCACGTTCGGATGTTCGCCCGCGGCCTCGCCGAACGCGGACGCGCCGAAAGCGGACGCACCGGCCGCGGACGCACTGGCCGCGGAGACGTGCATGTCGGACATGGCGGGATTCCTCCTGGGCGCCGGCCCGCCGTCTCCTGCGGCAGCGGCGAGGTCACCGGCGCCACCGCGAGCGTAAGCCCGCCCGGCGCCGTCAGACCAGGGCTCCGGAACGGCCAGAGCCAACCTTTACCCGCCGCTCCGCATCGACTCCAGGCGGCGGCGCCGGCGCAGGACGACGAAGAGGACCGCGATGGCCAGCAGCGCGCCCGCGGTGCCGCCGCCGACGAGCAGCCAGACGCGGGTCGTGTCGTCGGACGCGAGCGGCGCGTCCGGCAGCACGCCGTCCTGGGTGCCGTCCTTCTTGACCGTCTTCGGGTTTCCGGGGGCGACGAGCGCGCCCACCGGCTCGACCTTGCCGCGGGCGGCGAAGCCCCAGTCCAGCAGCTTGGCCGCGGACTCCGACGGCCGCGCGTCCGCCTTCATCAGCGAGATCACGATCGTGTGCCCGCCGCGCCGCGCCTCGGCGACGAACGTCTGCCGGGCCGCGATCGTGTAGCCGTTCTTGCCGCCGAGCATGCCCGCGTAGGCGTCCCGCTCGCCCGGCAGCATGTGGTTGTGGGTGTGGATGGGGTACCCGCCGACCTTCTTGCCCTTCTTGCGCTCCTTCTTCGTCGGCGGCGCCGGGAAGTCGAAGTCGATCGCCTGCATGTACCGGCGGTAGACGGGGTTCTTCATCCCCTCGCGCAGGATCAGCGCGAGGTCGTAGGCGGAGGTGTGCTGGGTGCGGACGCTCAGGCCGAGGTCCTTGTCCAGCCCGTTCGGCGACCCGGCCAGCGTGTCGTGGGCGTTGATCCGCTTGGCCTCGGCGTTCATCGCGGCGAGCGTCTTCGACATGCCGCCGTGCGCCTCCGCCAGCGTCACCGAGGCGTCGTTGGCCGACATCATCAGCATCGCGTGGAACAGGTCGGAGACCTTGTAGCGCATCTTCGGGGTGAGCCCGACCTTGGTGCCCTCGACGTCGCACGCCGTCTGCGAGGGCCGCACGAGCCGGTTCGGGTCCAGCTTGGGGACGAGCGTCAGCGCGGTCAGCGTCTTGATCGTGCTCGCCGGGAGGTACTGCCCGTGCGGGTCCTTGGCGGCGAGGACGTCGCCGGTGTCGGCGTCCGCGATCAGGTACGAACCCGCCTTGATCTTCGGCAGCGCGGGCACCCCGGCGGCCTTGTTGAGGACGATCCCGCGCCCGGCGAGCTGCGGCCCGCCGACCGTGTCCTCCGGCCCCGCCGCCCCCGAGCCCGCCACCCGCGGCGCGACGCGCGCCGTGGCGGGGGCCGCCACGAGGGCGGGCCCCGCGGCGAGGGCGGCCGTGGTCACCGGCACTGTGATCATCGTCAGGGCGCGGCGGACGCTCGTCCGCCCTCGCCGCTCTGCTCGCAAGCTTCCGACGCTCCTCGGTCCCGTGGAAGCGCGATCGCTCCCGACGCGCGTGCGCGTGACGCCCATGGCTCCCCCGAAGACTAGGCGACGTATCCGGCGAAGGGGTACCCGGACGCGAACACGGCAAGCACGGGACGTACACGACGTCGCGGAGCACCCGGGAGCACCAGGGGACGCCACAGCACGTAAGGGACGACCGGTTTCGGTGACAGCCCGTCATCAACGGTATTTTGGGACGGACTGACTAGTTCGATCGGATGGTGCCATAGAGAAGATCAATGACCGAAAGGTAGGGCCTCCGTGTGCTCGCCGACCGTCCGCATGGGTCAATTGACCCGCAAAGGGCATGGACACCCGGCAGGGCGGGGACCACGGACGCCATCATGGAGCGAACACGTGAACACGTGACCTGGACCGGCGTTTGTCCAGGCTTAGGGACCCGCTGGCTTGAATCGCGCCACGTGCCACGCAACGACCTGCAAGGATTGTGGACGGAGGTTGGCCGTGGCCATTGACTTCAACGCATCGAACGGGGCGACGCTCGGCGTCGAGTGGGAGATCCAGCTGGTCGATGCGGAGACGAGGCACCTGCGGCAGGACGCACGCGAGGTGCTCGCCGCGCTGCCGTCGCTCAGCGAGGACGGCGAGAACCCGCCGGTCCGCCACGAGCTGATGGAGTCGACGGTCGAGGTCGTGACCGGTATCAGCCACACCGTCGGCGAGGCCAAGGCCGACCTCGCCGGGACGCTCACCGCCCTCCGCACCGCCGCCGCCGAACGCGGCCTCGCGCTCGCCTGCACGGGCACCCACCCGATCAGCGACTGGCGCGACGCGGTCATGGCGCCGATGCGGCGCTACGCCGAGCTCATCGAGGAGATGCAGTGGCTGGCGCGGCGCATCCAGACGTTCGGTGTGCATGTTCATGTCGGTGTCTCCGACGGTGCGCGGGCGATCCCGATCGTCAACGCGCTCTCGTCCTACCTTCCGCATTTCCTGGCGCTCACGGCGTCCAGCCCGTTCTGGAGCGGCAGCGACACCGGCCTGGCGTCCTGCAGGGCGGTCGTCTTCGGTCAGCTGCCGACGGCCGGACCACCCCACCTGCTAGACGACTGGGCGGCGTTCGAGGATTACATGGACACGCTTCTGCGTTCTGGCACTATCCGGAGCATCAAGGAAGTCTGGTGGGATATCCGTCCGCATCCCGACTTCGGCACCGTCGAGATCAGGATGTTCGACGGCATCCCGACCATGCGCGAGGTCGGCATGGCCGCGGCGCTCTGCCAGAGCCTGGTCACGTTGTTCGAGCAGCAGCTCGACCGCGGCTACACGCTGCCCCGCCCGGCCGCCTGGGTGGTGCGCGACAACAAGTGGCGCGCGACCCGCTACGGGCTGGACGCCAACGTGATCACCGACGACAGCGGGAACACCGCGCCGCTCCGCGACGACCTGTACGAGCTGATCAGGGAGCTGGAGCCGGTGGCCGACCGGCTCGGCTGCGCGGAGGAGCTCAAGGTGGCCGGCGAGGTCCTGGAGCACGGCGCCCCGTACGAGCGCCAGCGCGCCATCCGCGCCGAGGGCGGGACGCTGGAGAACATCGTCGACGCGGCGATCGTCGAACTCGCGGAGGACAGGTTCGTCACACTGGGGGAGGTCGCACATGCCGGCACCTGAGGAACCGGCCGTTCCGGGGAACCCGCCCGGCGCCGCCGTTCCCGGCCGCGAGGCGGCTCCCGGACGCGGGGCCGGCCGCGCGGCCGACGCCGACTCCGAAGACAGAAGCACGATGACCACCGGGCGGAGACCCTCCGGCTCCGCCGTCGCGCAGGGGGCGCACATGACACATCCGGGGCCCGGGGTGATGCCCGGCCTTGAACCACCCACCGCCTCGGGGCCCGCGGGCCCCGGGGGCCGTGACGAGGCGGTGCCGCCGTCCGGGATGGTGGCGCGTGACACCGTGTCGGCGGCGGGGGACCAGCCGGGCGGCGAGGACGTCCCGAAGGACGTTCAGGCCGAAACCGCCCAGGAAGGAACGGTCCCGGACGAAACCCAGCAACAGGGACCGGCGGCAGGGGAGCCGGTGACGGGGGAGATCGTCCAGGGGGCCGCGGCGGCGGCCGCCGCGTCCGCGGGATCGGCGGTGCTCGGCGGCGCGGTGCTGCAACCGCAGCTCGACTCCTTCCTCGCCGCGCACGAGGACGAGCTGATCGCCTTCCGCCGCGACCTGCACATGCACCCCGAGCTCGGCTACGCCGAGCACCGCACGACCAGGAGGCTCGCCGAGCGGCTGCGCGCGGCGGGTCTGAAACCGGTGATCCTCCCCAAGGGCACCGGCCTGTTCTGCGACATCGGGCCCGCCGACGGCACCACGGTCGCGCTGCGCGCCGACATCGACGCGCTCCCCCTCCAGGACGAGAAGGAGCACGTCCCGTACCGCTCGACGGTCCCGGGCGTCGCGCACGCGTGCGGCCACGACGTCCACACCGCGATGGTGCTGGGCGCCGGCCTTTTCCTCGCGCAGCAGGCCGAGGCCGGGCTGCTGCCAGGACGCGTCCGGCTGCTGTTCCAGCCCGCCGAGGAGACCCCGGGCGGCGCGCTGGACGTGATGGCCGCCGGCGGCATCGCGGGCGTCGACCGGGCGTTCGCGCTGCACTGCGACCCCCGCATCGAGGTCGGCCAGCTCGGCCTGCGCACCGGCCCGATCACCGCGGCCTGTGACAAGGTGTACGTGAAGGTCACCGGCCCCGGCGGGCACACCGCGCGGCCGCATCTGACCGCCGACCTCGTCTACGCCCTCGCCAAGATCGTCACCGAACTGCCGTCCGCGCTGTCGCGGCGGGTCGACCCGCGCTCCAGCCTGTCGCTGGTGTGGGGACGGGTGTCGGCCGGGTCCGTCGCCAACGCCATCCCCGACGACGGGATCGCGGAGGGGACCGTCCGCTGCCTGGACGACGACGCCTGGCACCGCGCGCCCGAGATGATGAAGGCGCTGCTCCAGTCGGTCGCCGCCGCCTACGACGTGGAGGCGTCCCTCGAATACGTCCGGGGCGTCCCGCCGACCGTGAACGAGGCGGCCAGCGTGCAGATGTTCCGCGACGCGGCCGCGCAGGTCATCGACGAGGAGGGCGTCGTCCCCACCCCGCAGAGCCTCGGCGGCGAGGACTTCGGCTGGTACCTGGAGTCGATCCCCGGCGCGCTGGCCAGGCTCGGCGTCCGCCCCCCCGGTTCCCCCGGCGAGTACGACCTGCACCGCGGCGACTTCGACGTGGACGAGAGCTGCGTCGCCGTCGGTGTCCGGGTGCTGAGCGCGACCGCGCTGACCGCGCTGTGGGAGGGCGGCCGTCCCGGCGACGCCGAGCCGATCGAGGGCGCCGCCCTGGCGTAGTCTCCTTCCCCCCATTGACCTGCGGCGCTGACCTTGGACGGGCTGTGAACGCCTTGGTAACGGACCTGTTGCGAATCGGTGCACGCGGGAAGTTTGCCCACGATCGCGAGGTAGCGTCCGATCGATTTCGGTGACCGTCCCGGCCGCCGGACCGTGGGTGGGGAACGGAAGGAGCGCTACCTTGCGCCGTGGACTGAAGATCTCGCTCGTCACCATGACGGGTGCTGCGCTGACGCTCAGCGCTTCCGCCTGCGGTGGCAAGAAGGCCGAGACCGGCGGGGACAAGGAGGGCGGCAAGCAGACCCTCAAGATCGGTCTCGCGTTCGACATCGGCGGACGCGGCGACCAGTCGTTCAACGACTCCGCCGCCGCCGGGCTCGACCGCGCCAAGAAGGACCTGAACCTTCAGACCGAGGAGATCTCGGCCAAGCCGGACGAGCCGGACGCCGACAAGGAGTCGCGCCTGCGGCTGATGGCCAACAAGGGCTACAACCCGATCATCGGGGTCGGCTTCGCCTACACCAACTCGCTGATCAAGGTCGCCAAGGACTTCCCGAACACCAAGTTCCTCGTCGTGGACGCCGACCAGTGCAAGGTCGCGGGCGCCAATGTCAGCGGCGCCTGCTTCGCCGAGGAGCAGGGGTCCTACCTCGTCGGCGCGGCCGCGGCGCTGAAGTCCAAGTCCGGCACGATCGGGTTCATCGGCGGCGTCAACGTGCCGCTGATCGTGAAGTTCTACGCCGGGTTCGAGGCCGGGGCGAAGAAGGCAAAGCCGGGCATCAAGGTCCTGCCGCCGAAGTACCTGACGCAGCCGCCGAACTTCAACGGCTTCAAGGACACCGGGCTCGGCAACGAGGCCGCCAAGGGCCAGCTCGACCAGAACGCGGACGTCATCTACCACGCCGCGGGCGGCGCCGGCATCGGCGTCATCAAGACCGTCGGCGGGGCCAAGAAGTGGGCCATCGGCGTCGACTCCGACCAGTACAACCAGCCCGCCGTCGCCGGGGTGAAGGACCAGATCCTCACCTCGATGGTCAAGCACGTCGACCTCGCCGTGTACGACTTCGTGGAGAGCGTCGCGAAGAACACCTTCCAGGCGGGCACCAAGCAGTACGACCTGAAGAACGACGGCGTCGGGTACGCCGCGTCCGGCGGTCACGTCGACGACATCAAGGCCAAGCTGGAGGAGCTGAAGTCGGGCATCGTCAGCGGCACGATCAAGGTCCCGACCAAGGCGTGACCCGGCCCGGATCCGTACGGCGGGACGACCACCGCCCACAACGGGGCCATGGCCGCGCGCCGGGCGTCACCGAGGGGATGACGCCCGGCGCGGTCGTCCGGGCGGGAATCCGGTGCTGGAGTCCGAGGCAGGAGGAGGGGCACTCGTGCCTGAGCACGTTCCGGCCGTGCGGCTGACGTCGATCACCAAACGGTTCCCCGGGGTGGTGGCCAACCGCGACGTCAACCTCACCATCGAGCGCGGCGAGGTGCACGCGCTGTGCGGGGAGAACGGCGCCGGCAAGTCCACGCTGATGAAGATCCTCTACGGGATGCAGCGGCCGGACGAGGGCGGCATCGAGATCGAGGGGACGGCGGTCACCTTCCGGACCCCGGCCGACGCGATCGGCCGCGGCATCGGCATGGTCCACCAGCACTTCAAGCTGGCCGACAACCTGACCGTCCTGGAGAACGTGATCCTCGGCGCCGAGCCCCGCACCTGGTTCGGCGGCATCGACTTCGCCGCCGCCCGCGCCAGGGTCCGGGAGATGTCGCGGGCGTACGGGCTGCGCGTCGACCCCGACGTGCTCGTCGAGACGCTCGGCGTCGGCGAACGGCAGCGCGTGGAGATCCTCAAGGTGCTGTACCGGGGCGCCCGCGTGCTGATCCTGGACGAGCCGACCGCCGTCCTCGTCCCGCAGGAGGTCGACGAGCTGTTCGGCAACCTGCGGGAGCTGCGCGCCGAGGGCCTGACCGTCCTGTTCATCTCGCACAAGCTGGACGAGGTGCTGGCCGTCGCCGACACGATCTCGGTGATCCGGCGGGGCACGACGGTCGCGACAAGGCTCGACCCGGAGGAGGTCACGTCGCGGCGGCTGGCGGAGCTGATGGTCGGGTCGGAACTGCCGACGCCGGAGCTGCGCGAGTCCACCGTGACCGAGGACGTCCAGCTCGACGTCGCTGGACTGAAGGTGCTCACCCCGCAGGGCCGTCCCGTGGTGGACGACGTGTCGCTGCGCATCCGCCGCGGCGAGATCGTCGGGCTGGCGGGCGTCGAGGGCAACGGCCAGACCGAGCTCATCGAGGCGATCATGGGGATCCGGCACGCGGACGCCGGCGCGATCACCTACGGCGGCGACGACATCACCCACTGGGCGACCCGGCGGCGCCGCGAGGCGGGCATCGCCTACATCCCGGAGGACCGGCAGCGGCACGGGCTCGTCCTTGAGGCGACGCTCTGGGAGAACCGCATGCTCGGCCACCAGACGCAGCCGCCGAACGTCCGCGGGCCGTGGGTCGACCGGCGCGGCGCCCGCCGGGACACGACCCGGATCGTCCAGGCGTACGACGTGCGGACGCCCGGGATCGACGTGCCCGCCGCCGCGCTGTCGGGCGGCAACCAGCAGAAGCTCATCGTCGGCCGGGAGATGTCGGGCGAGCCGCACCTGCTGATCGCCGCGCATCCGACGCGCGGCATCGACGTCGGCGCCCAGGCCGCCATCTGGGACCACCTGCGGCAGGCCCGCGCGGCCGGGCTGGCCGTGCTGCTGATCAGCGCCGATCTTGAGGAACTCATCGGTATGTCCGACACCCTGCACGTGATCCTCCGGGGACGGCTGGTCGCGGAGGTCGATCCGCGGACCGTCACCCCGGAGGAGCTCGGCTCCGCGATGACCGGCGCGTCCGGGGCGGAATCATGACCGACCCGAATGACCCGCCGAACCCGGAACCGTCGAAGCCGGAGCCGCCGAAGCCGGACCTGTCGAAGGCGGACCCGTCCAAGGCGGACCTGTCCAAGGCGGATCAGCCGGGTGGGCCGGAGCCGGTTCCGGCGTGGAAGGCGATCCTGCGGGGGATGGGCCCGACCGGCCTGGCGCTGCGGATCGGCGCGCCGGTGCTGGCGCTGCTGATCTCCCTCGTCATCACGATGATCCTGCTGCGGATCACCGGCGCCGACCCGTTCAGCTCCGTGCAGAGCATGATCGACTACGGCACCACCGAGAACTCGATCGTCGACATCGTCAACCGCGCGACCCGCTACTACCTGTCGGCGGTCGCGGTGGCGATCGGGTTCCGGATGGCGCTGCTGAACATCGGCGTGGACGGCCAGTACCGGCTCGCCGCGTTCTTCGCCGCCGTCCTCGGCGGGGCGGTCACCCTCCCGGCCCCGCTCGGCCAGATGCTGGTGATCGTCGCGGCGATGGCGGTCGGCGGGCTGTGGGCGGCGATCGCGGGCGTGCTGAAGGTGACCCGCGGGGTCAGCGAGGTGCTGTCCACGATCATGCTGAACGCGATCGCGACCGGTCTGATCGCGTACCTGCTGAACGACGAGCGGCTCGCCGAGGTCCGGCCGGGCAGCAACAACGTCGCGACCCCGCAGATCCCGGACGACGGCCGCGTCGGCTCCCTGAACGGCTTCCTGTCGACCTTCGGGATCGACCTGCCGGGCGAGGTGTACGGGCTGCTGCCGCTCGCGATCGTCGTCGGGATCGTGTTCTGGGTCGTGATCAACCACACCAGGTTCGGGTTCGACCTGAAGGTGTCGGGGCTGTCGCCGTCGGCCGCGCAGTCCAGCGGTGTCAGCGCCCGCCGCATGATCGTCTACACGATGGTGGGGTCCGGCGTGGTGGCGGGGCTCATCGGGATGCCGGAGCTGCTCGGCGCGTCCTACGAGTACTCACTGAACTTCCCGGCGGGCCTCGGGTTCACGGGCATCACGGTGGCGCTGCTCGGCCGCAACCATCCGGCGGGCATCGCGCTGGCCGCGCTGCTGTTCGCGTTCCTCGACCAGACCTCGGACGTGCTCCAGGAGGTCGACGTGCCGAAGGAGATCGTCGGGGTGATGCAGGGCGTGGTCGTGCTGACCGTCGTCATCGTGTACGAGCTGGTCCGCCGATGGGAGATCCGGTTGCAGCAGCGGACGGTCGCCGCCGAGCTCGCGACCGGCCACGACCTGGCCCGCGTAGCCGCCGGGACCACGGGCACCGGCGGCACGGGCACCGGCGGCACGGGGAGCGCCTCATGAGCACCGCGACCGGGACGGCGGCGACCCCGAAGAAGGGCGCGAACGGCAGGCGCGGGCTGCGCTGGCCGCACTACCTGCTGATCGCATCGGGCCTGCTCGTCCTCCTCTCCCTCGTCCGCGTGATCGACGACGCGAACCCCGTGACGTCCAGCGGGACAGTCAGCGCCTCCCTCCGCCTCGCCGTGCCGATCTTCCTGGCCGGGCTTGGCGGGCTCTGGTCGGAGCGCTCCGGCGTGATCAACATCGGTCTCGAGGGCATGATGATCCTCGGGACCTGGACGGGGGCGTGGGCCGGCTACCAGTGGGGGCCGTGGATCGGCGTCCTCGCCGGGATCATCGGCGGCGCGCTCGGCGGCCTGCTGCACGCGATCGCGACGGTGTCGTTCGGCGTCGACCACATCGTGTCCGGTGTCGCGATCAACATCCTCGGGCTCGGGCTGACGCAGTTCCTCGCCGGGCTGATCTTCGACAAGGGCGAGGCGAAGGCGCTCGGCGGCGGGCCCCGGCAGTCGCCGCCCGTCGACACGATCCATACGCTGACGCTGCCGGTGCTGTCCGGCGGGAAGATCGGCGGCTGGCAGAGCCCCGACTGGCTCGGCTCGCTGGAGGACCACCACTGGTTCCTGGTGTCCGACCTGGCGGGCATCCTGCGCGGGCTGACCAGCGGGATGTCGCTGCTGACGTTCGTGGCGCTGCTGCTGGTGCCGCTCAGCTTCCTGATCCTGTGGCGGACGCCGTTCGGCCTGCGCATCCGCTCCTGCGGCGAGGACCCGTACGCCGCCGAGTCGCTCGGCGTGCAGGTCTACCGGATGAAGTACGCGGCCGTGATCATCTCCGGTGGGTTCTCCGGGCTCGCGGGCGCGTTCCTCGTCACCGTCGCGGGCAACCTCTACCAGGACGGCCAGACCAACGGCCGCGGCTTCATCGGCCTCGCCGCGATGATCTTCGGTAACTGGCGGCCGGGCGGGCTCGCGGCGGGTTCGCTGCTGTTCGGCTACACCGACGCGATGAACGTGCGCGGCGGCGGGGAGTCCGTCCACGCGCTGCTGCTGTTCGTGGCGATCCTGCTCGTCGGCGTCGCGGTCTGGCAGGCGGTGCGCGGGACGCGGCTGCGTCCGGAAGCGGTCACCGACCTCGGGCACCGCGAGGTGCGCAACGCCTACCTCAGCTCCGTGCTGGCGCTGGTCGCGGCCGTGGCGCTGCTCGTCTGGTTCCTGGGGAGTGACCGTGTCGCCGGTGAGCTGGTGTCGTTCACGCCGCACCTGGTGACGCTTCTCGTCCTGGCACTCGCCAGCCAGCGCCTGCGCATGCCCGCCGCGAACGGGCTCCGATACAGACGTGGTGAGGCACGATAACTTCATGGAGATCGACTGGTCCGCCCTGCGCGACGCCGCGCGGGAGGCGATGAAGCGCGCGTACTGCCCCTACTCCGGTTTCCCTGTCGGCGCCGCCGCGCTGGTGGACGACGGCCGGATCATTAGCGGCTGCAACGTCGAGAACGCCGCGTACGGGGTCGCCCTGTGCGCGGAGTGCGGCGTCGTGTCGGCGCTGCACGGCCCCGGCAAGTCGGAGAACCCCCGCCTGGTCGCGGTGGTCGTCGTCGACCGGCACGGGAACACACTGATGCCGTGCGGTCGCTGCCGCCAGCTCCTCTGGGAGCACGGCGGCGCGTCCATCCTGATCGAGACGACGCAGGGCATCCTGCCCATGTCGGACGTCCTGCCGGACGCGTTCGGCCCCGACGACCTGATCGAGAGGGCGTGATCCGTTGGACGCCATCGATGTCATCCGCGCCAAGCGGGACGGCGGCACCCTGGCCCCCGAGCAGATCGACTGGGCCGTCGACGCCTACACGCGCGGCGCGATCGCCGAGGAGCAGATGGCGGCGCTGGCGATGGCGATCCTGCTGAACGGCATGACCCGCGCCGAGGTGGCCCGCTGGACGGACGCGATGATCCGCTCCGGCGAGCGCATGGACTGGTCGTCGCTGGACCGCCCGACCACCGACAAGCACTCCACCGGCGGCGTCGGCGACAAGATCACCCTGCCGCTCGCGCCGCTGGTGGCGGCGTGCGGCGCCGCCGTCCCGCAGCTCTCCGGCCGCGGCCTCGGCCACACGGGCGGCACGCTCGACAAGCTGGAGTCGATCCCCGGCTGGCGGGCGTCGCTGTCGAACGCGGAGATGCTGGACGTGCTGCGCTCCGCCGGCGCGGTGGTCTGCGCGGCGGGCGGCGGCCTGGCCCCCGCCGACCGCAAGCTGTACGCGCTCCGCGACGTGACCGGGACCGTGGAGTCGATCCCGCTGATCGCCTCGTCGATCATGTCGAAGAAGATCGCCGAGGGCACCGGCGCGCTCGTCCTGGACGTGAAGGTCGGCTCCGGCGCGTTCATGAAGACGGTCGGGAACGCCCGCGAGCTGGCCGAGACCATGGTCGCCATCGGCACGGACAACGGCCTGCGCACCACGGCGCTCCTCACCGCGATGGACCGTCCGCTCGGCAACGCGGTCGGCAACGCCGTGGAGGTCGCGGAGTCGGTCGAGGTGCTCGCCGGGGGAGGGCCGCCCGACGTGGTCGAGCTGACCCTGACCCTCGCCCGCGAGATGCTCGCCGCCGCCGGGCTGACGTCCAGGGACCCGGCCGACGCGCTGAAGGACGGCTCCGCCATGGACGCCTGGCGCCGCATGATCACCGCCCAGGGCGGCGATCCGGACGCCCCGCTCCCGTCCGCCCGCGAGACCCACACCGTCACGGCGCCGTCCGCCGGCGTCCTGACCGTCCTGGACGCCTACGGCGTCGGCGTGGCCGCCTGGCGTCTCGGCGCGGGCCGGGGCCGCAAGGAGGACCCGGTCTCGTTCGCCGCGGGCATCACCTGCCACGCCAAGCCGGGCGACACCGTGACCGAAGGCCGGCCCCTCCTCACCCTGCACACCGACGACGGCTCCCGCCTGCCCCGCGCCCTCGAATCCCTGGAGGACGCCTACGAGATCACCCCAGGCGGCACCCCGTCCCTCCACCCCCTGATCATCGACCGGATCTCCTGACCCCGTTCAGCGCGGCCCGCACCGGCCGGCGCGGCCCGCACCGTTCAGTGCAGTCCGCGCTTGCCGGGCGTCCAGAACGGTTTCACCTTCACCGACGTGCGCGGCCACCCGCGCTCACGCACCAGATGGTCGCGGACCATCTGGCAGGTCCGCGCCTCCCCGGCCACATAGGCCGCCCCCGGCTCGCCGGGGAGGTCGAGCCGCGACACGGCGTCGAGTGTGACGGCCGACGACGCAGCCGGTGAGCCTTCCCGATGCACGCGGTGCAGCTTGTGCGGGCCGGGCAGCGGCGGGTCGACCTCGGGTGTCTCGCTCTCCAGCACCCCGTAGACGCGCGCGGACGCGTCCAGCTCCCGCAGCATCGGCCCGAACGCCACGGACGCGGTCTCTTCCCCGACGAACACGTGGTAATCGGCGTCCCGGACGGAGAAGTCCCCCTGGGGCCACCAGAACGTCACCGTGTCGCCCTCCTTCACGTCCAGGGCCCATCTGAGGCCGATGCCGTCCCCGTCGTAGAGGTGCGCGCGGAGCTCCAGCTCGCGCGCTTCCCGGTCGAACTCCCAGATCGTGTAGCTGCGCAGCGTCTCCACCGGTCGCAGCAGCCCGTACACCGAGAGCGGGTCGTTGATCTGGATCCGGACGTGCTGCCCGGGCGTGTAGCGGTACTCGATCGGCGCCTCGGTGGCCAGCCGGATGCGCTTCATCGTCGGTGTGACGTCCCCGACGCCGATGACCGCCGCCTCCGTCGCGTACTTGCCGACCAACCGGTTCAGCGGGTTACGGCCCATGAACCCTTACACCTCCTAGAATTATTTAGAGGTATTAAGGAAACATAGAAGCCCTAGACTGTCAACACCATCGACGACCCGGAGGACGCCCATGAACGCCAGCCGCCGTGACCGGCTGCGGCAGGAGACCATGACGGAGATCCGCGAGGCGGCGCGCACGCTGCTGACCACGCGGGGATCCGCCGCGGTGACGGTCAACGCCGTCGCGCGGGAGGTCGGCATGAGCGGCCCCGCCCTCTACCACTACTTCTCCGGGCACGACGACCTCGTCCAGGCCGTGACCGCCGACTTCTTCGCCGAACTGGGCGCCGAGATGCGCGCCGCCCGGGACGCCAGCGCCCGCGCCGGCGGCTCGATCTCCGCGCGCCTCCTCGCCACCTGCCGCGCCATGCGGGGCTGGGCGACCGCGCATCCCGCCGAGTTCGGCTGGATCTTCACCAGCCCCGTCCCTCTCGAGGTCACCCGCAGCCCCGACTCCGCCCGCAACCTGGCCGGACGCGACTTCGAGCGGGTCTTCCAGGAGGAGATCGCGACGCTGTGGGAGACGAGCCCGTTCCCCGTCCCGGACGACCTGCCGCGCGGCGTCCGCGAGCAGCTGAGCGCCTATGTCGACAGGCTGGGCGTCAAGGTGCCCGTCGAGGCCGTCTACGTGACGACGTCCTGCTGGATCAGGCTCTACGGGCTCCTGTGCATGGAGGCCCTGAACCAGCTCGACTACATCTACACCGACCTGGAGCCCATTTTCGAGGAGTGCCTCAAGGACCTGGCCGGCCGGCTCGGCCTGGCCTACACGCCCCCCGAGTGACTGGCAGGTTTGTTAACAATTACCGTTGACGCAGGTCCGCGCCGCTCTGGAAGCTGATCAGGTTTCTTTCAGTGAACTTGGAGCGAAGTTGAGACCCTCACTCCTGCCCGTCGCGGCAGTCGCGGGCATGGCGACCCTGGTGGCCGCCACCGTGCCCGCCTATGCCGACACGGCACGTCCTCACATCGTCGTGAAGGACGGCAAGACGCAGCCTGCGTTCTCCTACAAGGACGCCATTCGCGAAAAGGTCTTCGTCGAGACCAAGGTGGACAGCGACGGGGACGGGAAACGCGACCGCGTGTCCGTGTACGTCACCCGTCCCAAGGAGACGAACGGCGGGCTCAAGGTCGCCTCCATCATCGAAGGCAGCCCCTATTTCGCCGGCCTCCAGGATTCCCCGTACCACCCCGCCGACGTCACCGACTATCCGCGCCTCGCGCCGTGGACGCCCCCGACGTCGCAGCCCATGCCGCCGAACTACGCGTTCCCCTATTACGACAATTATTTCGTCTCCCGCGGCTATGCCGTCCTCGCCGCCGACACCCTCGGAACGGGCGACTCCGACGGCTGCCCCACCTCCGTCGGCCCGAACGAGGCCCAGGGCATGAAGTCCGTCATCGAATGGCTCACCGGCGACGCCACCGCCTACGACGCCGGCGGCAAGAAGATTCGCGCGGACTGGTCGACCGGGAACGCCGCCATGGCGGGCAAGTCCTACGACGGCACCCTTCCCCTCGCCGCCGCCGCGACCCGCGTCCGCGGCCTCAAGACCGTCGTCTCCATTTCCGGCGTCTCCAACTGGTACGACGAATATCGCGCCAACGGCGGCGTGGTCGCGCCCGACGGTTTCGCGGGCGAGGACCTGGACTTGCACGCCAAGGTCGTCCTCTCCCGCAAGAACCCCGCCGTCTGCGCGCCCGTCATGCGCGAACTCGCGGAGAAGATGGACCGCGTCACCGGCGACTACAACCGCACTTGGGACGACCGTAACTTCGCCAAGAGCGCACGCCATTTCCGCGCCAGCGTATTCATGACCAGCGGCCTCGCCGACTGGAACGTCAAGCCGATCCAGATGTCCCTTCTCTGGGACGGTCTGAAGAAAGCGGGCGTGAACCGGAAACTCTGGATTCACCAGGCCGCCCACGACGAGCCCCTGGACGTCCGCCAGACCAAGTGGCTCGACGCCCTGAACCTGTGGTTCGCGCACGAGCTCTACGGCGTCCGCAACGACATCATGCGCCAGCCCCGCGTCGACCTCGAACGCACCCCGGGCAACTGGGAGACCCACCGCGACTGGCCCGCCCCGTCGGCCCGTCCCGTCGGCCTGGGCCTCAACTCCGGCGGCCTGGGCAAGCCCGGCCATGGCACCCAGCATCTCGTGGACGACCCGTCCCGCAAGGCCGAAGACCTGGCCGCCACCCCGGATAAAGCAGACCCCAACCGCCTGATCTACCTCACTCCCGAACTCAAGGAGTCGGTGAAACTGAGCGGCACCGCGCAGATCAAACTCCGCGCCGCCATCGACGGCAAGTCGCCTTACCTCTCGGCCATCCTGGTCGACTACGGAACCGACGAACGCGTCTCCGGCTACGTGCCCACTTCTGAGCGGTGGTGCTACGGCGACTCGATTCCCGGCAACGAGGGCTGCCGTGCCGTCCGCAAATACACCACGGCGGTCACCCCGTACAAAATCGTGACCCGGGGCTGGACGGACGTCCGCAACCGCCAATCCATCTGGCACAGCACCCCGGTCAAGCCCGGCAAGGAATACACGTTCTCCTGGCCGATGCAGCCCTACGACTACGTCTTCAAGAAGGGCCACCGCATCGGCCTGATGATCCTCGCCACCGACCACGCCTACACACTCCGCTACCCGGCGGGAACCAAGGTCGCCGTCGACCTGCGCGGGAGCCGGTTGACGCTCCCGCTGACGGCCGGCTGACAAGGCCCGGCCCCGCCGCACACTCCACCTGCGGCGGGGCCGGTTACATTTGCCGGGTCAGGTCATTGGTCATTTCGATGGCGATCTCGACGGCCCGGACGGCGAGCGGGGATCGGGTGCGGTGGGCGGGCCAATAAAGGAAGAGCTCACGGGCCGGCGATGGCCGTAGCTCGTGAATGTGGAGCCGGTCGTCGGACCGGGCGTCGGCTCCGCTGAGGGCGAGCCATGGCAGAACAGCCGAGCCTATGCCCGCCCGCACCATCGACAAGATGGTCTCGTGGCCGGTGGTTCGGAACACGATCCGTGGATGTGCGCCGGATTCGGCGAGCGTCCGCTCCAACCATGTCTGGTGAAAGGTGAGCGGCCAGGCGACCATTGGCGCATCGTCGAGCGATTTCACCTCTACCGGACCATCGGGGAACGCGCCGGCACCGGCCACCAGGAGGTACCGCTCGTCGAGCAGTTTGGCGCACTCGACGTCGCCGTCGACGCGGCCGTCGTAGAACAGCAGGTCGAGCTCCCCGATCCGCGGCTCCGCCGGATCCACCTCGACCAGCCTGATGTCGCAGCCGGGGTGCTCGTCCAGCAGCCGGCGGACGACGGCGGGCAGGATCAGGCTGGACACGCTCTGGAAGGTGCCGATGTCGATCCGGCCGTGGCCGGCCTTGAACCGGTCGATCGCCTCGGACAGCCGCTCGGCCCTCGCCAGCAGGTCGCGTCCGCGTTCGAGGACGACGGCGCCGAGCGGCGTGATCCGCACCGGCCTCGGCCCGCCGGGACGGTCGAAGACCAGGCCGCCGACGGCCCGTTCCAGCGCGGCGATCTGCTGGCTCACCGACGACTGGGTGTAGCCGAGCCGGTCGGCCGCCCGCCCGAAGCTGCCCTCCTCGGCGATGGCGGCCATCGTCGCCAGATGCCGTAGCTCGACGTTGGCCATGAGCCTAACCATAGTCTGTGGCGATCAAAACGATCGAAAACAATCGCTTTTTCCTTACGACCGGCCGACCTAGCGTGGCTGCCATGACGATCGACCTGAAGGCCGCGCGTTCCCGTCCCGAACGAGGCGCCGCACGTCAGGCCCGCCCCGCCCGACCACGGCCGCGGGGCCCGGTGGGCGCCCTTGCGACCTGTCACTTCGTGAGCCGCGCCGGCGGGTTCGCGCAGACGTTCCTCGTCCTCTACCTGACGCAGGAGCGGATGCTCTCACCGGCGACCGCCGGCGCGGTGGCCGCGGCGGTCGGCGCCGGAACGGTCGGGTCGCTGTTGATCGGTGGCTGGCTGAGCGACCGGATCGGCCGCCGCCACACGATGGTGGCCGGGTTCTCGGGCACCGCGCTCGCCCTGGTCGCGCTCGGCTCGGCGGACACGATGCCGGCGATCTGGGCGTCGGCGGTCGGGGTCGGCCTGGTCTCGGAGCTGTTCCGGCCGGCGGGCTCGGCCACGGTGGCCGACCTGCCCAGCCCGCAGGAGCGCATCCGTGGCTTCGGGTTGCTGTTCTGGGCGGCCAGCCTGGGCTTCTCCGTCTCGACGGTCATCGGCGGGGTTCTGGCCCGGCATGGTTACGGGCCGCTGTTCTGGCTGAACGCGGCCGCCTCGGCCGCCGCGGCGCTGATCGTATGGCGCCGGGTGCCGGAGACCCGTCCCGCGACGCCGAGGGCGCGCGGACGAGCGCTGCTGCCCGTCCTGCTCGCCGACCGTCTGATGATCGCGCTGATGCTGATCTTCGTGGTGTACTTCGCGCTGTTCTTCCAGGCGTTCTCGACGCTCCCGCTGGCGATGGCGGCCGACGGGTCCGGACCCGCGACGTACGGGGCGGTGCTCACGGTGAACGGGATCGTGATCCTGGTCGCCCAGCCGCTCGCGGTGCGCGGGCTCGCGGGCCGGGACCGGTTCACGGTGCTCAGCGCCTCAATGCTCCTGGTCGGGCTCGGCCTCGGACTGGGCGCCGTCGTCGACGGCGGCGCCGGATACGCCGGATCGGTTCTGGTGTGGACCGCCGGTGAGGTCGGCGTCGCCGTGGTGTACGGCGCGACCTTCGCCGATCTGGCCCCGGCCGACCTGCGCGGCGGATACATGGGCGTCGCCGCCGCCACCTGGGGCGTGGGCGGGGTACTCGGACCGTTGCTCGGCACCGCCCTGCTCGACCGGGCCGGTTCGGCCCTTCTGTGGCTGGGCTGCGCGCTGACCGGAATCACGCTGTTCGCCGTCCAGCAAGCCGCCGCCCCGGCCCTGCGCCGCCGAACGGCTCAATCCGGCGGATGCTGATCGGTGCCGCGCAGGGGTTAAGTGACATTCCTGGTCATGACCGAATCTGAGGAGTGGAAATGGCGAAGTCTGAACCGGCCGCCGAGAGGCTGTCCAGCCCCAGCGGCACGCCGCTCACGGCGCTCACCTGGGCCGATGCGCGAACGCGGCTGGCCGGCAGCGGGGACTATCTGCTCGCGACCTCGGGCGCGGGCGGGCGGGTGCACATGGTGCCGGTGCTGGGCGTCTGGCTGGACGGCGCCGTCTGCTTCGTCACCCGCCGGCAGACCCGCAAAGCCCGCGACCTCGCGGAGAACGACGACTGCGCCATCACCGCTCCCGGTCACGACGTCGACCTCGTGGTCGAAGGAACGGCGAACCTCGTGCGCGACGCCGACAGGCTGCAACGCGTCGCGGATCTGTTCCCGACCAAATATCCGTGGTGGCATCCATTCGTCAGAGGGAAAGTTCTACGACCCGGCCGACACGTCCATGAGCGATCCTCAGCACGTCTTCGCGGTCGTCCCGACGGTGGTGTTCGCATTCGGCAAGGAAAAGGGCTTCACCGCAACCCGCTGGCGCTTCTAGCTCGGGCCCAGCCTGTGACGGGCATGCGCGATATTGGCACTCGTGGGCGCTTTCGTCCGTCCGCGTGGCGTGGTCAGTGGACGATCGCGCGCAGGCCGAACAGCAATCCCAGGGTGGCGAGGCCGAGTAGTGCAGCAGCGAGCAGACCCGTGGCGCCGTGCACATGTCGCCTGGGGGCGTCGAGTTCGTCGCCACCGCGCTTCCAAAGCGGATGGGGCTCCAGGAGCAGGTACAGGAGCGCGCCGGACAGCCCGACCGTGTACATCCAGAACCAGCTCCAGCGGCCGGCATACCGGTGATCAGGCCGGGCCGCCGTCACCGCGAGCATGGCGAGCCAAAGCAGACAGGCCCCCCACGCCAGATAGGCCGGGTGGCGGTTCTTCCACCAGGGGTACTCGTCGTGCAGGTCGGCCACCGGCGTCACCCGGACGTCCCGAGGGAGGCCGGCGCCCCAGTCCGGACCCGGCACCCAGGTCTCCTGCCAGGTCAGCAGGCCGCTGGACCATCGGACCTGCCCGCCGTCGTCGTACGCGTTCTCGCCGGACTCCATTTCGAGGTAGTCAACCCTTCCCTCGCGCAGGTCCTCGTGGAGGTGCGCCGGGGTGACCTCCTGTGGGAAGGCGCGGGTGAACATCAGCAGCCCGCAGGCCAGCAGGATCAGCAGCATGACCAGCCGTAACGCACGACCAGCCAGGTTCCACGTCCAGAGCGGGGACGTCCTGGTGGGCTCGGTGTCAATCGCCATATCAACTCCGCGGATGAGGTCCCGCGACGGTCCCGCGGTGCGGAATTCGGCAAGCGTACCGATCATGAGCCCGACCAATGTCCGTGATGCGCGAAACGGACGCCGGTGGCCACGGCCACCACCGAGCCGCAAGGATCCACACGATCCCCTGGCCACGGCGGTGGCCGTCACACGTCCGGGCGTTGATCAGACCGAGATCACCCCGTGCGGCCGCCTACTGGCGCTCACCTGATGACGCAGCGTTTCCAGGAGAACGCGTAGACCTCATCTCCGTCCATGGTCATGTAGCTGGGCTTGGACGGGTCGGAGGTGCCGGGGTCGACTTGCACTTTGGCGGAGAGGTTGAGGTTGCGCTGCTCGCCACATGGTGAGTAGATCGGGTTCTCGTCGGGAATGACGACCCGCCAGGGGCCGGAGAACGGGCCCTTGATCGTCTTGGTCCTCGGCTGCGGGTTCGGATTGCCCTGGAAGTAGGTCGATGCCGTCACAACGCCCGAGGCCCCGGCCTCCAGGTGCGCGGTGCCGTTGTATTCGACCGCCCTGATGCCGTAGGTGTAGCCCTGCGGAACGTGGACCTTCAGGTTGATCTGGCAGGTCTTCTGGGCATTCGCCGGGGCCGAGGTGCCGCCCGCCTCGGCGCGCATTCCGCTCCGTGTAATGGTGAACGCGTCGTTGTTGTGCGAAAGGGCGACCGCGGCCGTCCCGATCGGGCAGCCCGAGCCGTGGACGGTCGCTATGTCGATGGTCACCCCGCGAGGTGGGGGATCGGCGGCCGCGGCGGTGGGGGTCAAGGCGGGCAGGGCGATCGTCGCGGCCGCTGCCGCCGCGAGTGCTGTGCGTCCGGTCTTCATCTTGGGCAGCCTTCCAGGTCGGGCGGGAGAGAAAGCCGTGCCTGCGGTACTGCACGGCTGTGATGATCCTGGCGGGCCCGAGAATCCCAGGTCAGAGTAATTCCTTGTCAGGAATGGTGTCAATGTTAATTGACATTCTGTTCTCTTTCACATTTAACGTACCGCCGGGATGTCGCTGACCGCGCGGGGTGCGCGGCCGGGAGCATCGCCGCTCACGCCGCCCGGCTTCCTGAGCAGGCATGTTCGGGGGCCTGGGCTGTTCGCAGTAGTAGAGGCCGGCCCGGTCTGGAGCCGAGTTGGTGATGCCGCCGCCGAGCGTGGACGTTCCGGCAGGGCAGGTGGCCCTCGACGCTCCCCAGCCGTATTCGGCCGAGTCGGCCCATTCGCTGGTGCGGATCTGGTGCTCGGTCACGGTGGACCCGTTTGAGTTGACTTGTTTTTCGGCATTTCCGATAATTGCGCCTCGGTGTCGCGGCCGCAATGGGTGGTGTCGGCTTGGCGGCCGCTCCGGCTCACCTCGCCGCCGACCTCACGGGCACGTCCTCCATGCGAAGGTGTAGGTGCTGCCGAGGTCGGAGTTCATGTCCAGGGCATTCATCCTGGTCTTGTCGGACGTGGCGACACGCAGTTCGGTGGAGACGGTCAGATTGCGCTCCTCGCCGCAGGGTTTGTAGACGAGCCGGTCGGGGTCGATCACGTCGGTGACGAGCCACTTCTCGGAGCGAGGGCCTCTGAACGAATGGTGGGTGGGAGTGTGTCCTGGGGAGCCCGCGGAATAGTGCGACGATTTCGATCGTGGGCGTGGTGTGGCGGGACCCCATCACCGACGACGAGATGGTCGACCTCGTCCGGTCGCATGGCGGCGACGCCGTCGCCGGGTGGTGGAGCCGGATCAGGCGGCACAGCCTGGGCTGGGTGGGGGCGCGACGGCGACGGCGTCCTCGTCGGATTCGTGAACGTGGCCTGGGACGGCGGAGACCACGCCTTCTTGATCGACACGAAGACCCGGGGCTCGTACCAGCATCGCGGGATCGGCACCGCGGTCGTCCGCCTGGCCGCGGCCCATGCGCGGGCGGCGGGCTGCGAGTGGCTGCACGTCGACTTCGAGCCCGAGCTGCGGCCCTTCTACGTCGACGCGTGCGGCTTCCGGCCGACGGAGGCGGCACTGATACATCTGTCCTCCCTGCGCGACCGGACGTGGCGCCGGGTGCCCCGGATCAGCCGGGTGCTCCGGATCAGTGGTGGCTCAGCACGTTGATCACGCGGCCGTTGGGGTCGCGGACGAAGAAACGGCGCACCCCCCACTCCTCGTCCTGCAAGGGATGGACGATCTCCGCGCCGCGCTCCCGCATGAGCGCGTGGGCGGCGTCCACATCGTCCACTTCGACGCTCATGTCGGGCACGACCGGCGCGGTCTGGTCATGGGTCATGAAGGTGACCTGCGCCGTGGGATTGGACGGGGAGGCGAGCGTCACGACCCAACCGTGGTTCATGACCTCCTCGAACCCCAGAAGGCCGTAGAACTCCCGGCTCTCCTGGATGGCCTCTGAACGGATGTCGGGCATGACACGGCGGATGGACATGGTGACTCCTGCCGGAAGGCGAAAGCGATCGTGCCCCTGATCATGTCCAGGAATGCCGCGGCCACACGGAGCTCAGGGGCGGCCGCCGCTCTCCCTGACCGGGCACTGGAGCTCGAACACCTGATGGTCGTCAGTGTCCTCAAGGTGCACTTGCCGGTACAGGCCCCAGGACTCCAGGCCGCGCTCCGCGAGGACGGAGTCGACGGCGAGCCACGGGTCGCCGCCGGTGTCGTCCGCCGTGTGGCGGTGGGTCACGACCGCTCCCCGCTCCTCGGCGGGTAGTTCGGCCAGCTCCAGCCCGGCCGGTGGATCGGCGTCCGGGGCGAGCGGCACCCCGACGGCGACGTCGATCTTCGACCCGTCGGGGCGGCCGAAGTAGGTGCGGATGCCGCGTCCGCTCATCGGCGCACCGGTCGCGGCCAGCCGCGCGGTGAGTGTCTCGAACAGAACCTCGACCGTGGCGGCGATCTCGGTGACGTCGTCCACCTGGCCACTGGCCTGCGCGAGGCGCAGCGCGGGCAAGGCCCGGAGCCGGAGCTGATTTTCGGTCATGGGCTGGTCCCCTCTCGAACCGTCCGGCACGGCTCAACGAACAACGCCACGTTCGCGGCCTAGGAGATGGCGAGCCGCCCGCTGTCGATCATCTGCCGTATGTAGGGCGGCCAGACGTCGTTGGGCTTCTGATCGAAATGCTCGTGCACCGCCCGGCGCTCCTCAGGGGTGAGAAACTCGCTCGTCCCGTCGGAATAGAAGACCTCGAACCGCCGCGCAATGGGCTGGTCCGACGGCCAGGGCAGCGCTGTCATCAGCCAGTACGGGGGATGGGGTGAACCGCCCGGGCGTTACGCGCTTGACGCTCGGGCTGACCGGCGCCCCACGGCGGCGAAAATTCAGCTTGAGAGAGGTGAATGACCGGAATTGGCCTTGTTTTGAGGTTAGCGAGCAGGTCGGCGCGGAGGGCCACTGGCGGACTCGATCGGACGCCAAGGGGACCGCACCGGGGCCGTGTGATGATCAAGTCGTAGCACCCCGTGATCCCGCCACGACTCACCGGAGGTAATCGTGTACCAGATGACCAGAACGGGCCCGCGGACGATCGCCGGAACGGTGGCCCTGGTCTTAGCCGCGCTGCTGGCCATGGCGACCGCCCGTCCCGCCGGCGCCGACGCCGGACCCGCGGTCTCGGCGTACTTCGTCTTCACCGACGCGGGCGGCCAGGACGAGGCCGTCGTCGAACTCATCGATCCCGCCGACATCGACCACGCCCGCGACCTGATCAACGGCACCGCCACCGACAATCCCCAGATCATGGGCAAGATCATCAAGCAGCCCGCTCCTTACAACCCGGGCTGGAGCTACCACTTCGACCCGTCGACGGTCGATTTCTTCGAGATCGCCACCGAGGTCTGCGACTCCACCATCTCCTATGTCGAAGAGCACCTCGACGAGGCGGGCGGCGCGTTCCTGCCCGGCCTGACCTGGTGCCCCTGGAGCTCGCGCGTGCTCAGGGAGATTTCTCCCGCGTAGTCACCGCGGCTCAGTCGACGCGATAGCCGTCCGCCCGGGGACCTGACCAGGTCCCCGGGCGGACGGTTTTCGTCCATTCGCATTCCAGGCACGGATCAGGCGGGATTCAGGCGCGCCGCTCCATACGCTTTCCGCAGCGAAGTAGATGTTCGTCCACATCAGGTGACATCTCGGACGATCGCGCAATCGTATTCGCCTACCGGAAGGACGACCCCGTGCGAGCCCTAATCAGCCTGCCCATCGCGGCGCTTCTCGTCGGAGCGCTGGCCGGCCCTGTCTCGGCCGACAGCGCTGGAAGCGCCGCTCCCGCCTCGGTGAACTCGGCCACCGCCGCGGCCCTTGAGTTCACCTCGAAGAGCTGGGAATGCACAAAACCAGAAGGAAAGAAGTTCACGGTCACGGTTGACTCTGAGCAGGAGCGGTGGACTCTGCTGAGGTACAACAATCCCTGCGACCATGGCTGGACCGTCACGGTGCTATACAGGAACAGCGGTGGGGCCGAGTTCGGCTACTCCTTCCCCGTGGCGAAGAACTCCAAGGGGATCAAGTCCCTCAAACCGCGGGCCGACTGGATAATCAAGCTGGACGCCAGGAAGTAGCGCTACTCCACCCGGAAAGGCCAAGTCGGCCCCACCCCCCGCCCCCGGGTGGGGCCGTCTTCCCTTTACACGGACGGTCCGTCGAGGGGACAGCGGTTCCGGTCGGGCGGCCGTCAGCCGTCGGCCATGGGATGCATGGCGAGGCGGCCACCGGCGATGCGAACCGCCAGCGGCCGGCCCTCGCAGGCGTCGAGCAGTTCGCCGACGGCCACGGGGGCGGCGTCCGCGCGTTCCCGGCCGGCGATCTTGCCCAGGAGGGCGCGCGCGTCCGGGTCGGGGAGGCCGTCCAGCCGGACCGCGCGGACTCCCGGCAGGCCCAGCAGCGGGCCGCGGGAGGTCACCAGCACCGCGCAGCCGGATGTGCCGGGGAGCAGCGGCTCGACCTGCGGCTCCTCCCGGGCGTCGTCGAGGACGACGAGGACACGCCGGTCGGTGACACGGTCCCGGTACATCGCCGCCCGTTCATCGGGGGATTCCGGGATGCGCGCGCTCTCCACCCCGAGGGCACGCAGGAACTCCGCGAGCACGGCCGCCGGCCTTCGCGATCCGCACGTCGCGGTGCCGCGCAGGGACGCGTAAAGCTGGCCGTCGGGAAAACGGGACCGCAGGGCATGCGCCACATGGACGGCCAGGGCGGTCTTCCCCATCCCGGGCATGCCCCAGATGGCGGCGATCGGCGGGGCGGCGGCGCTCCCGCACAGCTTCGCGGTGATCGTCTCGATCTCCGCCGTGCGCCCGACGAAGTCGTCGGTGTCGGTAGGGAGAAGGCAGGGGCTGCGCCGCCGCACCGGCGCCGAGCAGCGCACCACCGAACCGGGCGCCGCCGAGCCGGGCGCCGCCGAATCGGAGCCGGGCGCCGCTGAGCGGGGCGCCGTCGGGGCGGACGGTGTCGTGCCGCGTACGGCCGGGATCGCCGGGCCCGGCTCCTCGGTGAGGAGTTTCCGGTTCAGGTCGCGCAGGTCCGCCGACGGCTCGATGCCGAGCTCGTCGACGAAGCGGGCGTGCAGGTCGCGATAGACCTCAAGGGCCTCGGCGAGCCTGCCGTCGCGTTGCAGCGCGATCATGAGCAGCGCCTGCGGCCGCTCGCACAGCGGGTACTCGGCGGCCAGGCGCCGCATCTCGCAGGTGACCTCGGCGTGCAGCCCGAGCATGAGCTTGACCTCGGCCCGCGCCTCCATGGCCGTCCGCCAGGACTCCTGCAACCGCGACACCTCGGCGCTGACCGAGGATCCCAGCGGGTCAGGCACGGGGACACCGCGCCACAACCCGAGGGCCGTGTCGAACAGCGTCCTGGCGTCTTCGAGCCTGCCGGCGGTCCACGCCCCGCGCGCTTCGTCGATCGTGCTCGTGAAGACGTCCGCGTCCAGCTCACCGGGCCTTACCCGCGCGAGGTAGCCGCGGTTGACGGTGCGGATCCGGTCCGTGCCGCAGATCTTGCGCAGATCGGAGATGAGCGTGCGTACCCTGCTGGCCGCGGTCGCCGGGGGGTTCTCGCCCCACAGCGACTCGGCCAGCCGGTCGGTCGGCACCGCGCGGTTCGCGTCCAGCAGGAGGGTGGCCAGCAGGGCCCGCTGCTGGGAGGTCAGGTCGACCGCGCCCCCGCCGTGCCACAGTTCGAGCGATCCGAGTATGCGGAAGGTCAACTGCTCCATCGCGTCCCCCTCGGTGTCCCCGACAAATACCGCGATCTTGCGCACCGTGACAGCCGCCGCTGGCCGAACGCTTGCCCATTGGTATGACGGTGGCTTGACGGCCGCTGGACGCGGGGTAGACCAGCACGCCACACTGGTGTTGATCATTTGTGCCGACCGGGTGTGCCTAGTCGTATCGAGTGGGGCGCCATGCGAGTCAAAGTGCTGGGTCCTGTTGAGCTCTGGGAGGCGAACCGCAATCTGGTCAGCGGGTGCAGGCCGGCCCAGCTCGCGGTTCTCGGCCTGCTGGCCCTGCATGCCGACCAGGTCGTGTCCAAGGATCGCCTCATCGACTGGCTGTGGGGCGAGCGGCACCCGGCGACGGCCGAGAACCTGGTCCAGGTACACGTGAGCCGGCTGCGCGGCGCGCTCCGCCGCGGCCGCGAGGACGCCGCCGGACGGATCGTGACCCGCGCCCCGGGTTACGTGCTTCATGTCGAGCCCGGCGAGCTGGACCTGCTGGAGTTCGAGCGGCTCGCCCGCGCGGGAGGGGCGGCCTTGAACGGCGACGCACCGGCCAAGGCGGCCCGCTGCCTGCGCGACGCTCTCGGACTGTGGACGGGCCCGGCGCTCGCCGGGCTGGGAATCTCCGCGCGTGCGCAGGCGGGGGCCATGCAGCTGGAGGAGCGGAGGCTGTCGGTCCTCGAACAGCGGATCGAGGCCGATCTGAGGTGCGGCAACCACGGCGAGGTGATCGGTGAGCTGCGGGGACTCGTCGCCGAGCACCCGCTGCGCGAACGGCTCTGGGAACACCTGATGGTGGCGCTGTGCCAGGCGGGCCGGGCCGGGGAGGCGCTGTTCGCCTACACCGAGGCGCGTGACCGGCTCGTCGACCAGCTCGGGATCGAGCCCGGGCAGCCCCTCCGCCGGTTGCAGGATCAGATATTGGCGGGTTCGCTGCCGGACGTGCACCCTTCGGCACGCCACCTGGAGGCGGATCCCGCGCCTGCGCAGTCGGTCGATCTCGGCGCCGTGCCTCCGATCGACCCCCTTGCCGCGCCTTCGGCTGATTCCGTGCCGGCGCCGTTGGCGGATCTCGCGTCCGCGTCTCCGGTCGATCCCGTTTCCGCGTCTCCCGGCGACCTTGTGTCCGCGTCTTCGGCGGAGATCGCCGCGGCGCTTTCGGGTGATCCCGTCTCCGGGGTGTCGGCCGCGCGGTCACCGGCTCCCCGGCAGCTTCCTTTCGACGTCAACGGCTTCATCGGCCGCAAGGAGGAGCTGGCGCATCTGGACCGGCTCCAGAACGACGCCGGCGCGAATCCGTCCGCCGCGACCATCGCCGTGGTCACCGGGACCGCCGGCGTCGGGAAGACGGCCCTGGCCGTGCGCTGGGCCCACAGTGTCCAAGGGCATTTCCCGGACGGGGCCCTCTTCGTGAACCTGCGCGGCTACGACCCCGTCGGGCCGCCGATGGAACCGGCGGAGGCCCTCGACGGGTTCCTGCGGGCCCTGGGCACGGCGCCCGCGGCGATCCCGCCGAACCTGGAGGAGCGCGCCGCGCTGTTCCGGACCAAGGTCAGCGACCGGAGAATCCTGATCCTGCTGGACGACGCGGCGTCGTCCGAACAGGTCCGGTGGCTGCTGCCCGGCTCGTCGCCGTGCATGGTGCTCGTCACCAGCCGCAGCCGCCTGTCCGGGCTGACGGTGCGGGAGGGAGCGGACCGGCTCGGCCTCGATCTGCTCGCCGAGCGGGAGGCGCTGCGGCTGCTCCGCCAGGAGATCGGAGAGCACAGGGCGGACGCCGAGCCGGACGCGGCGGCCAAGCTCGTGGCGCTGTGCGCCTGCCTGCCGCTGGCGTTGCGGCTGGTCGCGGAGCGTACCCGTACCAGGGCCCACCTCTCCCTGGCCGATCTCGTCCGGGATCTCGCCGACCAGCGGCGGCGGCTGGACCTGCTGGCCACCGACGACGACCACGCCACCGCCGTGAGAGCGGTCTTCTCCTGGTCCTACGACGCCCTGGCCCCGGCCGAGGCGCGGGCCTTCCGGCTGCTCAGCGTGTATCCGGGCGCGGACGTCAGCGGCGACGGGGCGGCGGCCGTCATCGGCACCGACGGCGCCGGCGCCCGGCGCCTGCTCGACAGGCTGACCGGCGCGCATCTGCTCCAGGAGACCGCGCACGACCGCTACCGCTTCCACGATCTCCTGCGGGCCTACGCCGTCGACCGGGCGCTCGCGGACGAGCCCGCCGCCGAGCGCGACAAGGCCGAAAGCCGGGTGCTGCACTGGTACATGCACACCGCGCTGAGCGCGGACAGGGTGATCATGCCGTTGCGCCGCCACATCCGGCTCGGCCCGCCGCCGTCCGGAGTGCGCCCGGTCGAGCTGCGGAACCCGACGGCGGCGGTGGAGTGGTGCGAGGCGGAGCGGCTCAACCTGGTGGCCGCGATCCACCACTCGGTGGACTCCGGCAGGTACGAGGTCGCCAAGAAACTGCCGCAGATCCTCTGGAGCTATTTCAGCGTCGCGACGCGGTGGAGCGACTGGATCACCACCAGCCGTTTGGGCGTCCGGGCGTCCCAGGACGACAACGACAGATACGCGGAGGCGTTCAGCCGGGCCAGCCTGGCCAACGCCTATCGCGACATCCGCCGTCTCAACGACGCCGTCGAACAGTTCGAAGAGGCAATCGCCATCTGCCATGAGATCGGCGAACTGTGGGTGGAGGCGTCGGCGTGCAGCGTTCTCGGCATGACCTATCGGGATCTCCGGCAGTTCGACGCGGCTCTGCACAACTGCCGGCGCGGCCTGCGCCTGTTCAGCGCCATCGGTGACCAATGGGGTGTGGCATGGTCGCTCTACGGGCTCGGTGACCTGCTCGGGGCCCGGCGAGACCACGACGACGCCATCGCCTACCTGCGAAAAGCCCTCGCCATATTCGACCGTATCGACGACCAGTGGGGCCGCAGCCGGGCACTGTTCGCCCTCGGCCACAACCACTATCACATCGGGCAGTTCCCCGAGGCCGCCGACCACTGCCGGAAAGCGCTGGCCATCGCCGCCGAGATAGGAAATCGCTACGGCGTGGCTCTCGCGCTCTACACCCTCGGAAGAATTGAGGGCGATACCGGCGGTATCGACAAAGCGCGGCGGATATGGCGCCGAGCGCTCACCATATTCGAAGAACTCGATGCCCCCCAGGCGGTGGCGGTGCGTGCGCTGCTGCGGAAGGGCGCGGACCCTGACGCGAGCTGACCGCCTGACCTGCCGCGCGCGATCAGGCGATGCGGCGGCGGGCCCTGTCCCGTAGCTCCTCGGAGAGGGCTTCGAGCGGTGGTAGCAGCGGCAGCAGGCCGGACTCGCTGGTGAGGGCCCGGAAGGCGATGGCGACGGTCACGTCGTGGTCGGGCCGGTGCACGACGTCCACGGGGTCGCCGGGACGGATCTCACCCGGCTCGATCACACGGAAGTAGGCGCCGGGACGGGCCGTCGTGGTGAACCGCCTGAGCCAGCCCGTCTCGTCCAGCCAGCCCTGGAACGTGCGGCAGGGGATCCGCGGACAGCTCACCTCCAGGACGACCCCGGAGCCCACCCGCCACCTCTCGCCGATCAGGACGTCGTTGACCTCGATCCCGGTGGTCGTGAGGTTCTCGCCGAAGACGCCGTTGGGCAGCGTCCTGCCCAGTTCGCCCTCCCAGAAGTCGAGGTCCTCGCGTGCGTAGGCGTAGACGGCCTGGTCGGGCCCGCCGTGGCCGGGGCTGTACGTCCGGTCGCCGGCGAGGCCGACCGCGTTCGGTTCGCCGGGATCCGGAGCCGTGACGGGGACCGGGCCGCCGGCCGGCCGCTTGTCGATGCCTGTGATGGCGGCGGTTTTCCACTGGTTGGTCCGGGGCTTGCCGATATTGACCGAAAGCAGTTTCACAATGCGACGATACGCAGCGGCCCACCGCACCGTGACAGCGGCGACCGCCACATCGCCGTACCGTTCACCGGGAGTTGCCGAGAGTGAACAGCGACAGGCGCAACCGGCGGTAGAAGTCGGCGGGCAGCAGACCTTGCTCTTCCCAGCCGAGGCTGCGGTACAGGCGGGCGGCGGGCGCGTGGGTGTGGGTCACCAGCCATGCGGTCTCATGCTCGTCCACCATGGTCCGCATCAGGCGGCGGCCGATGCCCTGCCGCTGGGCGTCCGGATCGACGAACAGCTCCGCGACGGCGAAGGCCCCGCCGATGAGCTCGGCGGCCCGGTCGGCGCCGAAGGCGGAGATCACCGCGCTGTGGACGCGCTCGCCGTCGCGGACATCGCGGGTGGGCCAGCCGTAGCAGACGCCCAGCAGGCGCCGCCGCCCCGCGTCCGAGTCCTCGTCTGTGTCCGCGCCGGTGACGGTGAGCGCGGTGAAGCCGGGGCGGGTGGCCGCCTCGGCCAGCTTCCCGGCGTAGTCGGCGAGCTGCTGAGACGTCTCCGACCAGGGCGGACGGCTGTAGCACCGCTCGTAGAGGGCGACGATCCGGTCGCTGATCGCCATCGTGCGCCGACCGTCGAGCCACTCCACCGGGCACCTCCCTAGGGCCGCGTCACCTGCGGCCGCCGAACTCCCAGTCATGGATCTCGACCGTCTCGTACAGGCCGTCGCGGGCGTACGGATCGTCCGCCATCAGCGCCTCGGCGGCGCCGCGGTCCGGCAACTCGACGAGCAGGGCGGTGCCCGTCCACTCGGCGCCGTCCTCCGACAGCAGCGGGCCGTAGGCGATCAGGCGGTCGCGGTGGCCGCCGTCGAGGTAGGCGTGGTGCGCCTCGGTGAGGGAGTCGTGCGGCGCGGTCGTGCCCGGCTTGCCGTGCGCGATGATCAGGAAGCGCCGGTATCCGGCGACCGCTCCGGTGAACTCCCACATCGTGCGGCCCAGGACGTTCCGCCAGCGGCGGATCAGGACCTCGGTGTAGACGCCGGCCCGGTAGTTCGGCTCGTCGAACGCGAACTCCTGGGCGGCGGCCGGATCGGGGAGGTCGACGATGTGCACGCTGCCGGTCGCCACCGTGCCGTCCCCCGTGAGGGTGGGACCGCGCGCGATCATCGTCTCGGCGTAGCGGTCCATGAACGACCAGTGGGCCTCGATCAGCTCGTCGCGCAACGCTCCGCTGTCCGGCCGGTCACGGCAGTAGAAGAAGTACTCCACGTCGCCCCCTTCAGCAGATCCAAGATCGTATCAGCGGGCTTCGGCGGGTCATCCGACGCGCTGGAGCGCCTTCTCGCGGTATCCGGCCAGGCGGGAACCGGACTCGCGGCGGGCCGCGCGGCCCAGCAGGACCGGCGCGAGGACGAGCCCCGCCAGCGCCCATGCCCCGAGGACGCCGAAGGTCTCCAGATGCCGCCAGGAATGGCCGATCTCGACGTCCGCCATACCGTCCGGCAGCAGGGCCGAACGCATGCCGAGGCCCAGCCAGTAGACGGGGAAGACCTCGGCGACCCAGCGCAGCCAGCCGGGCAGCGCGGTGATCGGGTAGAAGATGCCGGAGATCGAGATCAGCCCCATGACCGGGAGGACCGCCAGGCCGGCGCCGCGGGGGCTGGAGATCAGGGAGCCGAGCACCGCCCCGATGGACTGCGTCGCCACCAGGCCGAGGGCGAGCACCCAGGCCATCGTCAGCCAGGCTCCGGCGGTGGCGAGCCTCGTCCCGTCGACGATGAAGAGCCCCGGGACGAGAAGGATCGCCAGGTACACCAGGATCGTGCCGGAAGTCGCGACGAGTTTGCCGACGTAATAGGCCTGAATGCCGTGCGGGGTGGCCTTCGCGCGCAGGAGCGTGCCGTCCTCGCGTTCCGCGGTGAGGTACTGGGTCACCAGGAGCATGCCGAAGACGATGAACATTCCGAGGACGCTCGGCAGGATGAGCGTACCCAGCTTGAATCCGCTGTCCTGGAATTCGCGGTCGCGCAGGAAGAACACGGCCGCGAGCGTCGCCGCGGGCCAGAAGATCTGCGCGATCAGGTCGGAGCCGCTGAACGCCTGGCGAAGCTCGATCAGGCCGCGGGCGAAGCCCACGCGAATCGTGGTGGTGTCAGGGGTCATCACACCGCTTCTTTCTCACCGAATTCGGCACCTGGCTCGGCGGCTTGTTCGGTGGATTGCTCGGTGGATTGCTCGGCGCCGCGCACGAGGGAGAGGTAGGTGTTCTCCAGCGATGAGGCGCGGATCTCCAGGTTGGAGACGGCTTCGCCGTGCTTCTTGAAAAGGTCGAAGACGAACGCGGTCGAGTCGCCGGTCGATCGGCGGTGACGGCGCCCGTCGAGCGTCCAGCGGACCTCGTCCTCGCCGACGATCTGCTCGGCGAGTTGCTCGGCGGTGCCGTCGGCGACGATCCGTCCCCCGTTGAGGATGAGGATGCGGTCGGCGAGCTTCTCCGCCTCGGGCAGGTCGTGGGTGGTGAGCAGGACGGTGGTCTCGCCCGCCGCGGCGAGGTCCCGGACCAGGGCGTGGAAGTCGTGCCTGGCCTGCGGGTCGAAACCGGCGGTGGGTTCGTCGAGGAACAGCACCTCGGGACGGCCGACCAGGCCGATCGCCACGTCCAGGCGGCGTCGCTGCCCGCCGGAGAGCATCCTCAGCTGCTTGCCGGAATGCTCGGCCAGGCCGACCGATGACATCAGCTCGCCGGTGTCCCAAGGCCGCCGGATCCGGTCGGTGGAATGGCGGGCGTAGTAGGAGCCCTGATGGTCGAGCAGTTCACGCACCCGCCATTTGGCGTGGTCGCGCCAGGATTGCAGGACGACGCCAAGGCGGGCCCGCCAATGCTCGTCGCCGTGCGCCGGATCGGTGCCGAGCACGCTGACCCGTCCGGCCGATCGCATCCGGAAACCTTCCAGAATCTCGATCGTCGTGGTCTTGCCCGCGCCATTGGGACCGAGGAGGGCCACCACCTCGCCGCGATGCGCCCGGAATGACACGCCGCGCAGGACGTCGTTGGCGCCGTAACGCATGCGCAGGCCGTCGACTTCGAGAACGACTTCCTCGCTGTTCGTCGTCGCCTCTTCGCTTGTCATCGCTTTTCCGCCTCGTCCGGCAGAGACCGGCGCACGCGGGCCGTGAGCTCGTCCAGATCGGCGCCCGTCAGCGCGAGCGCGCGCGGCACGGTGCCGACATTGAGCCGCAGCACGCCCAGCAGCAAATGCGCCGGTCGCAGATTCCTCTTGTTATCGGCCGCCGCCACGCCTCGTTCGAGAATCAACCTGACCGACGCACCCATTCGCGAAGGACGTTTCACGGATCGGCGCGGGCCCGGCAGCTCCCGGCCTTCGACGACCACTCCGGCCGCGCCCAGGCTCCGCTTGAACTCCTCGTCCAGCGCGTCGCGAATCCTTTGACGGTCGAGACCCGCGGAATCCAGCAGTTCCCGGGTGGTGTTCTCCGGCTCGGCGGCGATGGCCAGCAGGACGTGCTCCGCCTCGACCGTCGCCGAGCCGGTCTCCTGCGCCTCGTCCGTCGCGCGCTCCATGACCGCCTTGACGTACTTTCCGAATTCCTGTGGCATCAGCGCCTCCTCGGCAGCTCGACGCCCGCGGCGATGAGCCGCTTGGCGTGCTTCTTGTGGACCGCCTGGCGCGTGATGCCGAGCGCCTCGGCGACGTCCGACCAGGTCCAGCCCGCGCGCATGGCCTTTTCGACCGCCTCGTCCTCCAGCCAGTCGGCCAGCCGCCGCAGCGCCACGACGGCCGCCAGCGCCTCGGCGGAGTCCGCCGGGGCGGGAACCTCGATACCCGACATGTAAGCAACCTAGGTTGACGAACTCCGGATTGTCAACCTAGGTTGCTACACAGCCTTGACCCGGGTCCGGCATATCGGGTGTCTGGATGCCTTGACGCAGGTCAGAGCCGGTGCAAGCGTGGAAATGATGGTGAAGAGGGGGAGCCGTCATGATGGAGATCAAGAGCATCGACAAGCCGGACGACCGGCGCGACATGCCGAGGGCGCACCTCGAACTGGTCAACCTGTCCGGGCTGGTGTTCGGCAAGGCGACGTTCGAGCCCGGGTGGCGATGGACGGAGTCGGTCAAGCAGATCGCGGGAACCGACCTCTGCGAGGTGCACCACAACGGCTATGTGGTCCAGGGGCGGATGCGCGTGCGCATGAAGGACGGAGCCGAAGGAGAGGTCGGCGCCGGCGACGTGTTCGTCGTGTCGCCCGGCCATGACGCCTGGGTCGTCGGGGACGAGCCGTGCGTGGTGTTCGACTTCGGCGGCGGCATCGGCGAGTACGCGAGGGCCTGACCCCGCCGCGCGCGGTGTGAGACCACCGCGCGCGACCGCCGGGTCAGACGGTGAGGACGGCGAACGGGCCGCGCTCCTGCTCTCCGCCGGGTGAACGCCAACCGGCGGTCAGCGCGGCCATGCCCGGAATCTCGGCGCCGGTCAGGCCACCCTGGACAGCTCGGGCCCGTCCGCCGAGCCCGCGTACCAGGGCCGCGAGGGCAGCCACACCGTGAGAAGGTCCAGCTTGCTCGGTGTCATCGTGGTCTGGTGGATAAGAGCCATAGCCCCGACCTATCCCCTCGGGGATCTGCGCAAATGTCCACACCCGGGTGGGGCGATGACTGGCGCGTCTGGGCCTGGACACGGCGGGAATACGGAGAAAGATCGATGCGTGGCCACTAACGCATCCCCCGCCGATAACGCATCCCCCGCCGAAAACCCCTCCTCCTCATCGCCCGCCGCGGCAAGCCGCAGGACGTTCCTCTCCCTTTCGACGGCGGCCGCCGCCGTCACCGCGACCGCCGGCGCGGGCGTCGCGCTGACCGCCGCGCCCGCCGCCGCGCAGGGCCGGGGCTGGCCGGACGGTCCCGGCAGGCCCGTCACCGACCAGCGGCCGGACGCCGAGCTGCGCGCGCTGCTCCGCGAGATCGACCGGGACCGCATCGAGGCGACCGTCCGCAAGCTGGTGAGCTTCGGCACCCGGCACACCCTGTCCGTCCAGGACGATCCCGAACGCGGCATCGGCGCCGCCCGAGACTGGATCCTCGCGGAGATGAAACGCTACGCCGCGACGTCCGGCGGGCGGATGACTGCCGAGTCGCAGTCCTACGTACAAGAACCCGGGCCCCGGATCCCGGCCGCGACCCGCATCACCAACGTCGTCGCGACGCTGCGCGGCTCGACGAGCCCCGACCGGATCTATGTGGTGTCCGGCCACTACGACTCGCGCGTCACCGACGTCATGAACGCCACGGCGGACGCGCCCGGAGCCGACGACGACGCGTCCGGCGTGGCGGTCGTCATGGAGCTCGCCCGGGTGATGGCGAAGCGCCGCTCGGAGGCCACCCTCGTGTTCACCGCCGTGGCGGGCGAGGAGCAGGGCCTTTACGGGGCCAGGTACCAGGCGAAGCAGTACAGGTCCGCCGGCGCCGACGTGCAGGGGATGTTCACCAACGACATCGTGGGCAGCAGCACCGCCGACGACGGCACCCGCGACCCGCGTTCGGTGCGGCTGTTCGCGGAGGGCGTGCCGACCGCCGAGACCCCGGACGAGGGCAACGTGCGCCGCTCGGTCGGCGGCGAGAACGATTCCCCGTCCCGGCAGCTCGCCCGGTTCGTCTCGTCGGTCGCCGACGAGCGCGTCACCGGCGCGCACGTCCGGACGATCTACCGCCGCGACCGCTACCTGCGCGGCGGCGACCACATCGGCTACCTGGAGCAGGACTATCCCGCCGCCCGCTTCACCGAGCCCCACGAGGACTTCGCCCACCAGCACCAGGACGTCCGCGTGGAGGACGGCAAGCAGTACGGCGACCTGCCCGAGTTCTGCGACTTCGACTACATCGCCCGCGTCGCGAAGGTGAACGCGTGCGCGCTGTGGTCGCTCGCCCAGGCGCCGGGGACGCCGAAGAACGCCCGCGTCCGCACCGATCAGCTCACCAACGACACCGACCTGGTCTGGGAGCGCGGCACCGAACCCGATCTCGACGGGTACGAGGTGGTGTGGCGGGAGACGACCAGCCCCGACTGGACGCACGTCATCCCCGTCGGGAACGTCACGGAGGTCAAGATCGACCTGTCCAAGGACAACGCGTTCTTCGGCGTCCGCGCCGTCGACCGCGACGGGCATCGCAGCCCGGTCGCGTTCCCCGTGCCTGGCTGAACGTGCCCGGTTGAACCAGCGTCACGGCGAAGACGGGGGAGGGGCGTCCAGGATGGGCGCGAAACCGTCGTGGAGGCGGGCGAGGCCGAACTCGAAGAGCTGCTCGTAGGAGTAGTCGAAGGTCTTCTCGTCGATGCCGGCCATGGTCGGGAAGGCGCCGCTGTTCAGGGCCTCCTCCAGCGTCGGCGCCTGCTGCTCCCAGAACTCCTCGCTGCTGACGCCCGTCCGCGCCACGGCGCGCAGCTCGTTGATGTGACTGCGCGCGACGGCGTTGGCGTAGTCGTACTGGACGCTGATGATCATCATCCGGGTCCGGTCGTCGGGGCCGAAGCGGCGCATCAGGCCGAGGAGCCGGTCCAGGCCGCGCACCGAGTTGGGGCCGAGGAGCGGACGGCTCTGGTCCACGAACGGGTACCAGGGATGCTCCAGGCAGAGCCGCCAGTGGCCGCGGGCGTCGGCGGCGAGGATCTCGCGCCAGCCGAGGTCGTCGTCGGCTCGGCACGCCGCGGCGCCGCTCTCGGGCGCCTCGATGACGCGGTCGAGCATGAGGTCGAGCAGCTCGCTCTTGCCGGGGACGTAGCGGTACAGCGACATCGTGCCGACGCCCAGGCGGGTCGCGACGCGGCGCATCGACAGCGCCTCGATCCCCTCGGCGAGGGCGAGCCCGTCGGCGACCTCGACGGCCGCCGCGACGATCCGGTCGAGGCTGAGCCCGGGCGGACGGCCGCGCGCCGGCCGGATCCGGTCGCCCCACAGCAGCTTGAGGCTGCGTCCGAGGTCGCGGTCGTCGCCGTGCTCCGTCGTCATCGTCCGTCCTGATCTTCCGGTGTGCGGCACCGCCCGCCGAGCCGCGATGGCAAGACGCTACAGCCCGGTCCCGCAAGGCGCCGCGAGCACTTCGAGTATAGTGTACGCTAATTTGCGTAGGGCATACGCGAAATAGGAGGCGGCATGCCGGACAACGCGATCCTCGCCGAGGGGGTCCGCAAGAACTACGGAGAGAAGAAGGCGCTGGACGGCTTCGATCTCGCCGTGCCGAGCGGCATGGTCTACGGCCTGCTCGGCCCGAACGGGGCGGGGAAGACCACCGCCGTGCGCATCCTGACCACGCTCGTCCGGCTGGACGGCGGACGCGCGGAGGTCGCCGGGCTGGACGTCGCCACCCGGCCCCGGCAGGTGCGCCGCCGGATCGGGCTGGCGGGGCAGCACGCGGCGGTGGACGAGGTCCTGACCGGACGCCAGAACCTGCGCATGTTCGGCAGGCTCTTCCACCTGGGCACCAAGCGAGCCGCCGAGCGCGCCGAAGAGCTGCTGGAGCGGTTCGACCTGATGGACGCCGCCGACAAGGGCCTCAAGGAGTACAGCGGCGGGATGCGCCGCCGGCTCGACCTCGCGGCCAGCATGATCCTCGCGCCGCACGTGCTGTTCCTGGACGAGCCGACCACCGGCCTCGACCCGCGCGGCCGCAACGAGGTCTGGGACTCCGTCCGGTCGCTGGTCGCGCAGGGCACGACCGTCCTGCTGACCACCCAGTACCTGGAGGAGGCCGACCAGCTCGCCGGGCGGATCGCCGTCCTCGACCGGGGCAAGGTCATCGCCGACGGCCCGCCCGAGTCGCTGAAGCGGCTGATCGGCGGGGACCGGATCGAGGTCGTGGTCAGCGACCCGGCGAACCTGGCGGCCGCGGCGGCGGTCGTCGCCCGCGTCGCGTCCGCCGAACCCGAGGTCGACGCGTCGGCGGCGCGGGTGCACGCGCCCGTCACCGAACGGGTGGCCGCGCTGACCGAGGTCGCCCGCACGCTCCAGGACGACGGCATCGGCGTCGAGGACATCGGGCTGCGCCGCCCCACGCTGGACGAGGTGTTCCTCCGCCTCACCGGCCACCGCGCCGACGACGCGGGCGACGCCGACGAGAGCCCGAAGAAGGGGAAAGAGAAGGTGAAGGCGTGAACGTCCAGGCCAAGACCGCTGATGACGAGACGCTCGGCGCACGGCTGTACTGGGCGGCGGCCGACTGCTGGACGATCGTCCTGCGCGGCCTGACCCACTACGTCCGGCAGCCGAGCAACATCGCGTGGCAGCTCGGGTTCCCCATCGTCTCCGTGCTGCTGTTCGGCTACGTGTTCGGAAGCGCGATGTCGGTCCCCGGCGGGGGCGACTACCAGGAGTTCCTCATGCCGGGCATGTTCGGCATGACGATGGCGATGGGCTTCATGAACACCGCGTACGTCGTCGTCTACGACAGCGCGCGCGGTGTCACCGACCGGTTCAGGTCGATGCCGATGGCGCCGTCCGCCGTCGTCACCGGACGCGGCGTCGGCGACCTGATCGGCGCGTCCCTCGACCTCGTCGTCCTGGCCCTGACGGCGCTGGCGATCGGCTGGCGCTCCAGCGGCGGCGTGCTCGACACCCTCGCCGCCTTCGGCCTGCTCCTGCTGCTGCGCTTCGCGCTGATCTGGATCGGCGTGCTGCTCGGGCTGCTGGTGCCCAACGAGGAGGCGGCCGGAAGCCTGTTCGCGGTCGCGTTCCCCTTCGCGATGATCTCCAGCGCGTTCGTGGCGCCGTCCCTGATGCCGGACTGGCTGGGCACGATCGCGATGTGGAACCCGGTCTCCGCGACGGTGACGGCGTGCCGCGAGCTGTTCGGCAACCCGGCCGCGGTCGGCGACACGTGGATCGAGCAGCACGCCCTGCTGATGGCGGTCGTCTGGCCGATCGTCCTCACGGCGATCTTCCTGCCCCTCGCCGTCCGCCGCTACCAGCGCCTCAGCCGCTGACGCCGCTGATCCGGTAAACCCCGCGCCGCCCCTTTTCGTCGGTGTTGTAGTGAAAGGCGACGGAAAGGGGCGGTGTGGAGGCGCGGCTCAGCCTCGTCGGCGCTCGCCCGAAGGCTGGTGGGGGTAGGTTCAGGGGATGAACGTTCGGCCGGATTTTGAGGGCATTCGGCGCGCGCCGAAGGTGTTGCTGCACGACCATCTGGACGGTGGCGTGCGGCCCGGGACGGTCGCGGAGCTAGCGCGGGAGTCCGGGTACGGGGACCTGCCGACCACGGACGCGGACAACCTGCGGGCGTGGTTCGAGGAGTCGGCCAACTCGGGATCGCTGGAGCGGTACCTGGAGACGTTCTCCCACACCGTGGGGGTGATGCAGTCCGCCGAGGCGCTGACGCGGGTCGCCTACGAGTGCGCGGAGGATCTCGCGAACGACGGCGTCGTCTACGCGGAGGTCAGGTACGCGCCCGAACAGCACCTGCGGGCCGGGCTGTCGCTGGAGCAGGTCGTCGAGGCCGTCCTGGACGGTTTCGCGAAGGGCGGCCGCGACCACGGCATCCGGGTCGGGACGCTCGTCACGGCGATGCGGCACCAGGCGCGGTCCATGGAGATCGCGGAGCTGGCCGTCCGGTACCGGGACGCGGGCGTCGTCGGGTTCGACATCGCGGGCGCCGAGGCCGGCTACCCGCCGACCAGGCACCTGGACGCGTTCGAGTACCTGCAACGCGAGAACGCGCACTTCACCATCCACGCGGGCGAGGGGTTCGGGCTGCCGTCGATCTGGCAGGCGATCCAGTGGTGCGGCGCCGACCGGCTCGGCCACGGGGTGCGGATCATCGACGACATCGAGGTGGACGGCGACGAGGCGAGGCTCGGGCGGCTCGCCGACTACGTCCGGGACAAGCGGATCCCGCTGGAGATGTGCCCGACGTCCAACATCCAGACGGGCGCGGCCAAGTCGATCGCGGAGCACCCGATCGGACTGCTGCGGCGGCTGAGCTTCCGCGTCACGGTGAACACCGACAACCGGCTGATGAGCGGGACGACCCTGTCGCACGAGTTCGTGAAGCTCGTCGAGGCGTTCGGCTACGGCTGGGACGACCTGCAATGGTTCACGGTGAACGCGATGAAGTCGGCGTTCGCGCCGTTCACCGAACGGCTCGAACTGATCAACGGGGTGATCAAGCCCGGATTCGCGCAGCTCAAGTGGAGCGGCGCCAGGCCCCTGGCATGATCGAGCCATGGTGACCATTCGTTCCACCGGCGGCCGGGTCGCGGCGTACGCCTGGCTGGCGTTCGCCGCGCTCAACTTCGCCGACCTCCTGTTCGGCATCACCGGCGACGCCAGCTACTCGCTGATGACGTTCGGCCTCGGCGCGGTGCTGCTGCTCGGCTGCGGCGTCGCGTACGCGGTCGGCCTGCGCCCGGTGATCATCGGGGACGATGACGCCGTCACGATCCGCAACCCGCTGCGGGACGTCCGGGCGCCGTGGGCCGCGGTCCGCCGCATCGAGGGGACGAGCGCCGTGACGGTCCGGTTCACCGGCCAGGACGGGACCGAGACGCAGACACGGGCCTGGGTGCACCAGACGTCGCCGCGCGCGCAGGCGAAGGCGGAGGCCCGGGCCCGCAAGGAGGAGAGCCGGCGGCAGGAGGTCGACCTGCGGGGCCGGACGCCCGCCGCCTTCACGGCGCAGCAGCTGAACGAGATCCGCGACCGGCAGCGTCCGCGGACCAGATCGGGCGCGCCGGACCGCGCGGCCGCCGCGAAGGAGGCGGCGGACGAGTCCGCGCGTGGCACGGTGACCTGGTCGGTTCCGGCGCTGGCGGCCCTGGGCGTCCCGCTGGCGGCGCTGGCCGTGATCGCGATCGTCGCCGCGATCAGCTGAGGACCGCGGCGACGGCGTCGCGGAGCGCGTCCAGCTCAGCCGCGGCGTGTGCGCGTGCGGTGGTGATGTCGTCGCCGACGGGGTGGACGATTTCCAGGTAGCACTTGAGTTTGGGTTCGGTTCCGGACGGTCGGATGATGAGGCGTGCGTTTCGGTCCAGGTGGAAGCGCAGTCCGTCGGTGGGTGGCAGTCCGCCGGGTCCGTGGGCCAGATCCTCGAACGCCTCAACTGCGCGTCCGCCGAGGCTGGTCGGCGGAGTGGCGCGTAGCCGGTTCATTACGTCGGTGATGAGGGATGGGTCGTTCACGCGGATGGAGTGTTGTGTGGTGGTGTGCAGGCCGTAGGTGCGGGCTTGGTCGTCGAGCAGGTCCAGCAGTGTGCGGCCGTCCCGTCGCGCTTCGGCCGCCAGGGCGGTGATGGCGAGGGCGGCGCCGATCCCGTCTTTGTCGTTGACCAGAACACCGCGGTTGTCGCCGACGCTGTAGCCGAGGGCTTCTTCGTAGCCGAACACCAGCCGGTCGGACGGGGAGGCGGCGCGCATGATCCATTTGAACCCGGTGAGCGATTCGGCGTACCGGACGTGATGCGCGGCGGCGATCGAGCGCAGCAGCGACGACGACACGATCGTGGTGACGACCAGCCGATCCTCCCCGCTGGTGTGGCGCAGGATGTGTTCGGCGAGCAGCCCGCCGACCTCGTCCCCGGTCAACACGCGCCAACCCCCCGCGGGGCCGGGCACGGCGACGGCGCAGCGGTCGGCGTCGGGATCGTTAGCGATCACCAGGTCCGCGTGGCGGGTGTCGGCGAGCGCGAGGGCGAGGTCGAGGGCGCCGGGTTCTTCGGGGTTGGGGAAGGCGACGGTGGGGAAATCGGGGTCGGGGTCGGCCTGCTCGGGCACCACGGTGGGGGCGGGGAACCCGGCCCGGTCGAACGCCGCGAGCACGACATCACGCCCGACGCCGTGCAGGGGCGTGTAGACGATCGAGAGCCCGTCGCCGGTCGGTGCGCCGAGGTTCAGCGACGCCACCGCGTCCAGGTAAAGGTCGATGTCGTGGTGGACGGGCCAGCTGGTGCCGAGGGGGAGTTGGTCGACGCGGCCGACGGCGTCGATGGCGGTGGAGATGTCGGTGTCGGTGGGCGGGACGATTTGGGCGCCGTCGGCCCAGTACACCTTGTAGCCGTTGTCGCGGGGCGGGTTGTGGCTGGCCGTCACCACCACCCCCGCCACCACATCATCGAAGGCCCGGACCAAGTGTGCGATGACGGGGGTGGGGACCGGGGCGGCGAACACCTCCGGTCGTAGCCCGGCTCCGGCGAGGACGGCTGCGGTGTCGTGGGCGAACTGGCGGGAGTTGTGCCGGGCGTCGAACCCGACGATCACCCGCCCGCCGGCCGGTAGGCAGGCGGCCAGCCCGGCCGCCGCGCGCATCACCGTGACCCGGTTCATCCGGTTCGGTCCGGCGCCCAGTTCACCGCGCAGCCCGGCGGTGCCGAACTCCAGCCGGGCACCGAACCGATCGGCCAGCCCCTGATCGTCGCCACTGGCCAGGAGCGCGGCGAGTTCGGTGCGGGTTTGGGGGTCGGGGTCTTGCGCCAGCCACGCCGCGGCCTGGGCGCGATGGTTGGTCATAGTTTGGTCAGGGCGGTGGCCAGCAGGGTGCCCATGCGGCCGGCGGAGGCGCGTCCGGCGGCCAGGACCTCCTGGTGATCGAGCGGTTCGGCGGCCAGCCCGGCGGCGATGTTGGTGACCAGCGAGATCCCCAGCACGTCCGCGCCACCGCGGCGGGCCTCGATCGTCTCCAGCACCGTCGACATCCCGATCAAATCCGCGCCCAGCGTCCGCAACATCCGAATCTCAGCGGGCGTTTCGTAGGTGGGGCCGCGAAAGGCGGCGTAGACGCCCTCGGACAGGGTCGGGTCGATCTCTGTGGCCAGGGTCCGCAACCGTCCGGAGTAGGCCTCGGTCAGGTCCAGGAAGGTCGCGCCGGTCAGCGGGTTGGCGCCCGACAGGTTCAGATGATCGCTGATCAGCACGGGGTCACCGACCCGCTGGTGCTCGGGGCGCAGCCCACCGGCCGCGTTGGTGAGCACCACCGTCCCGGCCCCGGCGGCCAGCGCGGTACGGACCGGGTGCACCACCGCGTCGACACCGTGGCCCTCGTACAGGTGCGTCCGGCCCAAGAACACCAGCACCCGCCGCCCGGCCACCCGCACCACCCGCACCCGGCCCGCATGCCCCTCGGCGGCCGGCGGCGCAAACCCCGGCAGATCACTCACCGGCAATTCGGTGTCGGGCTCACCGAGCGCGTCCGCGGCCGGAACCCAACCCGAACCCATCACCAAAGCGACATCGAAAACATCCACGTCCGCCCGGGCACGCAACTCATCCGCCGCCGCCCGCGCCAGTACATAAGCGTCGTTGCTCACTCAGCCGACACTACCGGCGCGCTTCGCGGTCAGTCGCCCAGGGATCTGCAGGGGCGGGTGCGCAGGTCTTTGACGTAGTCGTCGGGGGCACCGGCCTTCTCCGCCGCGTCCGCGAGGATGCCGAGGTAGCGCGCGGACGGGAGCCCGCCCTCGTAGTCGTCCAGGACGTACATCCAGCACAGCACGTCGCCGTCCAGCGTCTGCACCCGGACCCTGATCTTGCGGTAGACGCCGAGCGCCGCGCCCTCCCAGGCGTCGAGCTCCTTCTCGTCCCAGGCGGGGACGTCGTAGTACACGACGAAGACCTGCTCGGAGTCGTCCTCGACGACGGTCGCGAGGGCGCCGTCCCAGCCCTTGTCCTGCCCTCCGAAGGTCAGCCGCCATCCGGCCAGCCAGCCGGTGCCGCGCATGGGCGAATGCGGAGCCCGGGTCGCCATCTGGTCGGGATCCATGTTGGAGGCGTACGCCGCGTACAGTGCCACGTTGGCCAAGGTTACGCCACGGGTGCCCGCGGGCCGGGACGAAGCCCGCATCGGCATGGGCACGCGCTGTGAAACCGGTCTCGGACGGGACTTTTCATCGCCGTGAGTAGGAAACAATGGAAGATGTGACCCGCATCGTGATCATCGGAGGAGGCCCGGGCGGCTACGAGGCCGCGCTCGTCGCGGCGCAGCTCGGCGCGGACGTGACCGTCGTCGAACGGGACGGTCCCGGCGGCGCCTGCGTGCTCACCGACTGCGTCCCCTCCAAGACGCTCATCGCCACCTCGACCCGCCTCGCGGTCATGTCCGAGTCGGCGGGCCTCGGCGTGCGCTTCAACGGCGGCCCGGACGGCATCGTCGGCGCGCTGGAGGCCGACATGGCCACCGTCAACAAGCGGGTGAAGGATCTCGCCCGCGCCCAGTCGTTCGACGTCGCCGAGCGGCTCGCCTACGAGGACGTCAAGATCGTCCGGGGTGCGGGGCGGCTGGTGGAGCCGCATGTCGTCGAGATCGGCGACCGGCGCCTGCACGCCGACATCGTGCTCCTCGCGACGGGCGCCACGCCGCGCGTGCTGCCCGGCGCCGAGCCGGACGGCGAGCGCATCCTGAACTGGCGCCAGCTCTACGACCTGCCCGAACTGCCCGAAGACCTGATCGTCGTCGGCTCCGGCGTGACCGGCGCCGAGTTCGCGGGGGCGTACCTGTCGCTCGGGTCGAAGGTGACGCTGGTGTCCTCGCGCGACCGGATCCTGCCGACGGAGGACGCCGACGCCGCGTCCGTCCTTCAGGAGGTGTTCCTGCGGCGCGGGATGAACGTCATGTCGCGGTCGCGGGCCGCAGCGGTGGAGCGGTCGGGGCACGGCGTGATCGTCACGCTGGAGGACGGGACGAAGGTCGAGGGCTCCCACTGCCTGATGACCGTCGGGATGATCCCGAACACCGGCGGCATCGGCCTGGAGGACGTCGGCGTGCGCTGCGACTCGCGCGGGTTCGTCGAGGTCGACAAGGTGTCGCGGACGTCCGTGCCGCACATCTACGCGTCCGGCGACTGCACCGGCGTGCTGATGCTGGCGTCGGTCGCCGGGATGCAGGGCCGTATCGCGATGTGGCACGCGCTGGGGGAGGCGGTGCAGCCGCTGAAGCTCGGCTGGGTCTCGTCCAACATCTTCACCGACCCGGAGGTCGCGGCGGTCGGCGTGACTCAGCAGATGGTCGACTCCGGGGACGTCAACGCCCGGGCGGTCATGCTGCCGCTGTTCACCAACGCGCGGGCCAAGATGCAGGGCTTCGAGGACGGTTTCGTGAAGCTGTTCTGCCGTCCGTCCACGGGGATCGTGCTCGGCGGCGTGATCGTGGCGCCGCGGGCGAGCGAGCTGATCCTGGGCGTGTCGATGGCCGTGCAGCAGCATTTGACCGTCGACCAGGTGGCGCACACGTTCGCGGTGTACCCGTCGCTGTCGGGCAGCATCACGGAGGCGTCCCGCCGGTTGATGGCCGAGCACGCGTACTAGGCGCGCCCGGCCCTCCCCGGCCTCCGACGCCGGCCTCCAGCCGGCCGGTTCAGAAGTAGCGCAGGGCCACGTAGGCCCATGCCATGACGTTGCTCACCACCGTGATGTCTCCCGCACACCCCGCAGCTCCCCGCGCGACCTCGTCCGGTGCCGGTTCACCACCGACTTCAGCTCCAGCAGCACGACGGTGAGGCTCTGGCAGCGAGTCCAGCCGCGCCATCAGCGTGGTCAGGTCAGGCCCTCCAGCGGCGCCACGGCCAGCGCCGCCGTCCCGGCCGCGAAGATCAGCCCGTTGATTCCGAGGATGCGCCAGTACAGTGCCGAAGCGGGTGTCCTGGTCATGGCGTCCACGTCACCGCATGGCGCCGCGTCTTGTCCATGCGTGACACCCCGGGCGGGCGTGCAGGGTGCGTCCCGGCGGTTATGGGCGGCCCGATGGCGGCTCGCGGTCAGAAGCCGCCGAAGTCGCCCCCGCCGAACCCGCCGCCGAAGTCGCCGCCGCCGAAGTCCCAGCCGCCGCCGATGTCGCCCTCGGCGCCGGGCGCGCCGCCGCCGTGGCCCCAGCCGCCGCTCATCGCGGAGCCGAGCATCGTGCCGATCATCATGCCGCCGAGCAGGTCCATCCCGCCGTAGCCGTAGTAGTAGCCGCCCGCGTACGGCCCGTACGCGGGGCCCGCGTCCCAGTACGGCCGCCGGGTACCGCCGGACGGCACCATGCGGACGTCCGGTTCGCCCCCGTGCCGGACGGCCTCCGCGTCGGCCGCGCACGCCGGGACGGAACGTTCGGTGCCGCCGGGCGGCGCCCACAGCACGTCCTCCACGGACGGCCCGTGCTGCGGGTTGAAGAAGCACGGCGCGCGCCGCTCCGGCACGGGCTCCCCGGCCAGCCGGGCGCGCGTCGCGGTCATGTGGTAGCGGCCGTCCTCAAGCGCGGTCGTGACGGCCTGCATGTCGTGGGGCTTGGCGGCGCGCTCCGTCTGCCGTTTGGCCTCGTCGTAGGAGTTCATGGCGTGCTCGTAGTCGCCGCGGATGGCGGGGTCGAGGCCCTTGTCCATGACGTCGAGGTCGAGCCGGGCGATGTCCTCGCCGAGGAGCGTCACGTCCTCCTGGACACCGGCCTTGAGGTCGTCCATCTGCCGGGCCTCGCGGTCGAGGCGCCGCTTGCGGACGACGAGGAACCCGCCCGCCGCCGCCGCGAGGACCATGACCAGGACGCCGACCGTCACGTACGCGCCGATCGCGCTCGACCGGGCCTTGTCGTCGACCTTGCTCTCGGCGAGGTCGCCGAACCTGATCAGCCGGTCCTTCAGCGGGGCGCCGTTGGTCTGGGTGACGAGCCGGTTGATCTCCTCACGGTCGAGCTTCTTGGAGATCGCGCCCATGCGGCTGCCGTCGGCGGTGACGGCCACGAACGTCTTGCCCTTGCCGACCCGTTCGGCGACGGCCGGGAGCAACTGCCGGACCTCGCTCCTGGGGATGTCGTCGCGGACGACGACGGCGCGGATGTCGGCGTCGCCGTCGCCGCCGAGGGCCGACCTGATCTCGTTCTGGTCGGCGGGCGACAGGACGTTCCCGGCCTCGCTCGTCACGTAGAGCCGCGAGTCGATGAGGCCCTTGGCGATCTGCCCGACGGTGTCGTTGGGCGCCAAGGCCCGCGTGGTGGTCTGTACAGTGGTGGTCTGTGTGGTATTGGCTTGCGCTGCGGCGGGCTGTGCGGGGGCGGCCTGCGCGGGGGCGGTGAAGGCGAACGCCGGCAGGGCGACGGCGGCCACGATTGCCGAGACGGCGCCCCGGCGTGCCGTCCGGATGGCCCGGTTGTCGGTGCTCATGCCTTCAGTCTGCCCACGAGAACGCGGAATGCGTCCATCCCCGGGCGGATTTCGCGCGATCCGTCCGGGTCAGCTGTCCTTGATCTCGCAGATGACGGCGCCCGCGGAGACGGTCTGGCCGACCTCGGCGGACAGGCCGGTCAGCGTCCCGGCCTTGTGCGCCGCGATCGGCTGCTCCATCTTCATGGCCTCAAGCACGACGACGGTGTCCCCGGCCGCCACGGTCGCGCCGTCCGCGACGACGATCTTGACGATGGTGCCCTGCATCGGGCTGACCAGGGAGTCGCCGGACGCCTGCGCGCCGCCGCCGGACCTGCCGCCGCGCCGCCGCGCGGGCTGCGCCTTCCCGGCAGCGCCGCCGCCCGGCAGGGCGCCGAGGCCCGCGGGCAGGACGACCTCGACGCGCCGCCCGCCGACCTCGACGGTGACGCGCTCGCGCTCGCCCGCCCCGGCCTCGTCGCCCGCGGCGGGCGTCTCGTAGGGCGGGATCCGGTTGTCGAACTCGGTCTCGATCCACCGGGTGTGGACGGTGAACGGCGCCGCCTCGTCGGCCGGGACGAACGCCGGGTCGTCCAGGACCGCGCGGTGGAACGGCAGCACGGTCGGCATCCCGTCGATCACGAACTCGGCCAGCGCGCGGCGCGCCCGCTCGACGGCCTGCCGCCGCGTCGCGCCCGTCACGATCAGCTTGGCGATCAGCGAGTCGAACGCCTGCGGGACGGTCTGACCGGCGCCGTAGCCGGTGTCGAGGCGGACGCCGGGGCCGGTCGGCGGCTCCCACGCCGTCAGCGTCCCGACGGCCGGGAGGAACCCGCGGCCCGCGTCCTCGGCGTTCAGCCGGAACTCGATCGAGTGCCCGCGCAGTTCGGGATCGCCGTAGCCGAGCTCCTCGCCGTCGGCGACGCGGAACATCTCGCGGACGAGGTCCACCCCGGCGACCTCCTCGGTGACGGGGTGCTCGACCTGGAGACGGGTGTTGACCTCAAGGAAGGAGATCGTCCCGTCCTGGCCGACGAGGAATTCGCACGTTCCCGCGCCGACGTACCCGGCCTCTTTCAGAATGGCCTTGGACGAGCTGTAGAGCAGCTCGACCTGCGCGTCCGACAGAAAGGGCGCCGGGGCCTCCTCGACGAGCTTCTGATGCCGCCGCTGGAGCGAGCAGTCGCGGGTCGACACGACGACCACGTTGCCGTGCTTGTCGGCGAGGCACTGGGTCTCCACGTGCCGCGGCTTGTCGAGATACCGCTCGACGAAGCACTCGCCGCGCCCGAACGCGCCGACGGCCTCGCGGACGGCGGACTCGTACAGGTCGGGGATCTCCTCCAGCGTCCGCGCCACCTTCAGGCCGCGCCCGCCGCCGCCGTACGCCGCCTTGATCGCGATCGGCAGGCCGTGCTCTTCGGCGAACGCGACGACCTCGTCCGCGCCGGACACCGGGTCCTTGGTGCCGGCGACCAACGGCGCGCCGACCTTCTGCGCGATATGCCTGGCCTGCACCTTGTCGCCCAGCGCGGTGATCGCGGCGGGCGGCGGGCCGATCCAGATCAGCCCGGCGTCCCGCACGGCCTTGGCGAAGCCGGCGTTCTCCGCGAGGAACCCGTAGCCGGGGTGGACGGCGTCCGCGCCGGACTCGGCGGCGACCTTCAGCAGCTTCTCGATGCTCAGGTAGCTGTCGGCGGCGGTCGCCCCGCCCAAGGTGAACGCCTCGTCCGCGACCCGGACGTGCAGCGCGTCCAGATCGGGCTCCGCGTACACCGCGACGCTGCCCAGCCCGGCGTCCCGGCAGGCGCGGGCGATGCGGACCGCGATCTCGCCGCGGTTGGCGATCAGGACCTTGCGCACGTGGTCTCCTCCCTCACGACCTCACGCAGTCTAGATAATCGCGGTTCGCCGCTTTCGACTCGGGCGGCGCGTCCGCCGCGCGATCCCGCCGGGTCCGGTGCCGGTCGCCGTCCGTGACGGCATGACTCCAATTTTCAATGGCACCGCGAAAGAGTCTCTGAAATCCGCTTGACGGACAGTAATTAAGCCGGTCACAAGCATGCCCCCGTCCGCCGTGAACACTCGCGTGACCACATCCGGACACGCCCACTCGGGCGGAAAGTGCCCAGAACGCAGGACGTTTCGCACCGTGCCACTGGATCAAAGTGATCGTTGAGGCGTAAGCTGACGCCATTCTTCGGCACCGCCTGGAAACGTTCCATCGACGGCGACGAATGGCCGTGGTGTCGCCCGCCACCGGCCGGCGCCTACCTGAGCGGCGGGTCCCGGCCCATCCCCCCGAGGCCGGGACCCGCACCCTCTTCCGAGCGATCAGTCGGTGACCGGCGGCGGCAGCGCCACCTGAACCTGGACGGCGGCGCCGCCGGTGACGAACAGCCCGCGGCCGGTGGGCCCGCCGAGCGGGCCGTTGCGCGGGAGCCGCAGGCCGAACAGGTCGCCGTCGTCCGGGGATTCGACCGACAGCAGCACACCCGAGCGGGAGCGGCGCGTGTCGGCGAGGAAACCGCGATGGTCGCGGCCGAGCTCCGCGGTGGCGCCGCCGATGACGACGGCGTGCTCACCGTCGCGGGCGGTGCGCAGGACGTCGCGGAGGGCATCGTCCAGGCCGGTCCGGTCGAGGAGCTCGGCGTCGTCCACCACGACGGCGTAGCGGTGCTCGTCGCCGATGGCGGCGGTGAGGTCGGCGGCGCCGGAGTCGGACGTCAGCAGGCCCAGCACCCCCGGATGGCCGGACAGCAGGCGCAGCGGCGAGCGGCGCGGCGTCACGAGCACGACGGGGACGAGCCCGCCGCCGACCGCCGGGTCGAGCAGCGAGTGGGCGATCGTGCGGAGCGTGGTGGAGCGGCCGGAACGGGGCGGGCCCGCGACGGCGAAGCCGGGACCGTCGTGGAGCAGGTCGACGCCCACGGGCGCGAGGTTGTCGCCGCCGACGCCGACGAGGGCCCACAGCGCGGACGGGGCGAGGAACTCGCGGTCCAGCGACATCGCCTCGCGGTAGGTGACGCGGACGGGAAGCTCGTCCACGCGCAGGGGGCGCCGGCGGCGGGGCAGGCGGCCATAGCGGGACACGCAGCCGCGGGCGATCTCCTGAAGGGCGGCGGCCTGCGCCGCGCCGGACGGGTCGTCCCCCAGCAGGCCGATCTGCGACTCGCGCGGCGCCGTGCCCGGCGCGACCGGTTCGAGGGCGCGGCCGGGCGGCATCGCGGCGGGGACCTGCCTGTCGTCGAGGCCGCCGTAGCCGTAGTCGTCCGGGTCGTCCATGCGGAGGATGAGCCGCCGGTCGAACAGGGCGGAGAACTGCCCGCCGAGGCCGGAGCGGTCGCCGGTGAACACGGCGCGCAGGCCCACGGCGTCTCCCTCGCGCAGGAGCCGGACGACCTGGTCGACGAGGCGGCCGTGGTCGTGCTGCTCGAACGCGCCGAGGAACCCCTCCCAGCGGTCGAGCAGCAGCACCATCCAGGGCAGCCGGTCGGTGGCGGCGACGGAGTGGCGCTGCTCGGCGAGCGAGGCGAACCCCGCCTCGGCGAGGACCCGCCGGCGCCGCTCGACCTCGCCGGTGAGCGCGGTCAGGAGCCGTTCGCAGCGGTCGAGCCGGTCGCGGGCGACGACCGCGCCGCAGTGGGGGAGCGAGGTCAGCGGCAGCAGCGCGTTGGCGCCGCAGTCGATCGCGTACAGGTGCGCGTCGTAGGGGGAGCAGCCCGCGGCGAGGGACCCGGCGATGGTCCGCAGGGCGGTGGAGCGGCCCGACCCGGCGGACCCGGCGACGTACAGGTGCCCGCCGGACGCGAGGTCGAGCACCAGGTCTTCGCGGGCCTGGACGGCGGGCAGGTCGGTCACGCCGAACGGGATCGGCGGGACGTCCACGACCGAGCCGCCCGCGGCGTTCCGGGGCGTCAGCGTGACCTGCTCAGGCAGCGGGTTCAGCCACGGGGGCGCCTCCCGCGCGATGCCCGCGCGCCGGGCCGCGTCCTCGATCGCCCGGACGAGCACGCCGAGATCGGTGGCGTCGTCGTCCTCCCCCGGGACGGTGCCCCGGACGTCGGGCAGCGGGTGGCCGAGGCTCTGCCAGGGGAGCGGGAACACGGTGGTGCCGCGCGCCCCCGCCCCCGCCCCGGGACGGCGGCCTCCGGTCCGCGCCGACTGCACGGGCAGCGGCGCCGACCCGCCAGAGCGGACGTAGCAGCGTCCAGGGGTGGAAGGGGAGATCCGCGCGGCGTCCGGCGCGTCGAGGACCTCGGTGGACTCGTCCGGGCCGGTGACGCGCAGCGCGATCCGCAGGTCGACGGCGGCGCGGACGTCGGCGGTGACGGCCTCGCCGGGACGCCGGGTCGCGAGGACCAGATGGACGCCCAGGGACCGGCCGCGCCGCCCGACGTCGACCAGGCCGGCGACGAAGCCGGGCACCTCGGCGTCCAAGGCGGCGAACTCGTCGACGACCAGCACCAGACGCGGCACCGGCGGCAGCGCGGGCCTCCCGGGGCGCAGGTGGTCGTAGGCGTCGATGTCCTTGGCGCCCGCGTCGAGGAGGACCTCCTCCCGGCGGCGCAGCTCGGCGGCGAGGGACTCCAGGGCTCGTTCGGCGGCGTGCCCGTCCGGGCCGGTGACCACGCTGACCGTGTGGGGGAGGTGGGCGCAGTCCCGGAACCGCGCGCCGTCCCCGGAGCCGATCAGGACGAACTCCAGTTCGTCGGGCCGGTTCGCGGCGGCGAGGGACGCGATGAGCGTCCGCAGGAACTCCGACGTGCCCGCCCCGGCTGTCCCCGCGACGAGGGCGTGCGGGCCGTCGGCGCGCAGGTCGACCTCGTGCGGCCCTCGCGGCCCGACGCCGATCGGGACGCGGGCCGTCCGGCCTCCGGTGCGCGCCCACGAACGCAGCACGTGGTCGGCCGTGGGCTCCGGCATGTCGAGGACGTCCAGCAGCCGCACCCGCGAGGGAACCGGGTCCGCGGCCTCCGCGCGCGGTACGTCCCGGACGGGCGCCAGCGCGCGCGCCACCCGGTCGGTCCAGGTGGGCGAGACCTGGTCGGCCAGGACGGGGAGGTCGAAGCCCTGATCGCGGAGCCAGACCGTCGCGGGGTCGCGCGTGTCCCACACGGCGACGGCACGGCACTCCTCGGGGAGCAGGCGTTCTTCGTCGTCCACGCAGATGCCGTAGAGGCCGTACTCGGCGCCGCGCGACAGGAGCATCGGCATCCCGGGTATGCGGCGCAGCGTCCGTGCCCCGTCGAGCACGAAGAGGATGTTGTACGGGACGGGCTCCGCGTCGGGCGCGCGGCGCCGTTCGGTGACGCGGATCGCCAGTTCGGTGACGCGGCGCGCGGCCGATTCGGGGTCGGTGCCGACGAGGGCGACGCACTCCTCGCCCTCGCGGGGCGCGCAGTGCGGCAGCCACCGCACCCAGTTCCACTCGTCGCCGGCGTCCCGGTCGGCGGCCAATACGACGATGGCCAGGTCGCGGGGCCCGTGCAGCGTGGCCGCCTGCGCCACCATCCACCTGGCCAGCGCGCGGGACCGGCGGCGCGGGCCCGCCAACCCGACGACGCCCAGTTCGGCCAGCGGTAACGCCACCGGCACCAGCTGGGCGTCCACGGCCGGGATCCGGGTGGTGTCGCCGGTGAACTCGATCCCGGCGGGCAGGTCGGCGAGGCCGATCCGCATGGCCAGGACGTCGGGGTCGCCGGGGCGGCGCTCCCACAGCCGCCGCCGGGGCCCGGTCGCGGTCAGCAGCACCTCGGCCGGGTCGGGATGCAGCGCGCGCCGTTCGTCCTCGTCGTCGCGGCGCAGCCGGTCCACCTGGGCGCCGAACTCGGCGGACCTGCGCTCGTACTCCTTCAGCGACTTGCGCCCGAACAGCCGGAGCCGATCGAGCGGCCCCCGCTCGGGAGCGCGCGGGATCTCGATCCTCCTGACCGGACGCACGAGGTTCGGGCGCGGCGGCCGGTCGAACGCGAGACCGCCGTCCGGCAGCGGCTCCAGGTGTGCGTCGGGCGCGCCGGACGGGCCGAGCGTCAGGACGCTGGAGCCCACCCGCAGCCGGCCGCCCGCCGGCCACATCGCCTTCGCGGCGAGCGGGACGCCGTCCAGCGCGGCGGCGCCCCGCATCGTCAGCTCGGACGCCTCGACCTGGACGGCCTGCCGCCCGACCGTGAGCCGCAGCGACCGTTGCGGCACGGACGGATCGTCCAGCACGACGTCCACCTCCCGGCCCGACCCGATCGTGCTGACCCCGAGGCCGAGCCGGTGCACCGATCCGGCCGCCGGGCCGCCGACGACGCGGACCTCGACCAGCCCGGTCGGCTCGGCGAGGACGGTGGCGGCGGCACCGCGCCGCTCGACCGCCACGACGGCGCCGTCCCGCAGCTCCCTGACGGCGAGGGCCTCCGGGTCGAGCATCCGCCCGTCCATCCACAGGGCCCGCAGCGGGCGCCCCGGGCGCCCGCCGGTGCCGTCGAAGCGGGACACCGGGCCGGTTTTCTCGATGCCGGTTTTCTCGATGCCGGTTCTCTCGATGAGGGCGGTGAGCGACTGGGCGACACCGTCCACGGTGGCCTCGTCGCCGACGTCCATCACGACATCGCGCGGCCCTCCGCCGGTGAGTGCCGTGAACGAGATCCGCATCCGAGCCCTCCGGTAGCCCTCCGATGCCGGCAGACCCGCAGACCCGCAGACAAGGTCAGCTTAGTTACCCGCGGGCGTCCGCTCCCGGTGGTCGGCGAGGACCGCCCTGAGCGCTCCGTCCAGCGGCGTCGGCGCCATCGCGAACGTCGATTCGAACGCCGAGGAGTCCAGGACGTACGGCCTGTCGAACTGGTACCGGGTCTCCCTCAGCTCCTTCAGCAACGGCGAGAACAGCCCCATCGCGTTGAAGACGGCGCGCGGCACCTCGTGGACGCGGGGGTCCGGGGCGCCGGCGACCGCGCACAGCCGCTCCGCCATGTCGAGCGCGGAGACGGCCGGTCCGGTCGGGACGTGCCAGGCCCGTCCCCAGGCGCGCTCGTCCGTCCCGGCGATGGCGAGGGCCTCTGCGACGTCCGGCAGGTACGTCCACGCGTGCGGGATGGACGGGTCGCTGAAGAACGGCACCCGCTTGCCCGCCAGCAGCGGCTTCACGAACCGGACCTCGCCGACGTACGACTGGTCGGTGCTCCCCGGCCCGTAGTAGTCGGAGCCGCGCAGCTCGGTCATCCGGATGCGGCCCGCCTCGTGCGCGGCGAGCGCGTCCCGCCACATCTTGATGCGCACCCGGGCCTTGACGCCGGTCGCGGCGAGCGGGAGGCCCTCGGTCATGGGGCCCTCGACCGGCCCGTAGACGTAGAGGTTGCTCAGCGTCACCAGCACGGCCCCGGTGTCCTCGGCCGCGCCGAGGAAGGACGCCGCCATCGGCGGCCAGTCCTGCGTCCAGCGGTGGTAGCGCGGGTTGACGCAGTTGTAGAGGGCGTCGGCGCCCTTCGCGACCTCGGTCAGCCGGGCCTGGTCGGCGACGTCGGCGGCGACCTTCTCGACACCGTCCGGACCCGAGCCGGACCGGGTCACCACGACGACGTCGTGCCCGCGCCCGGCGAGCCGCCCGGCCAGCCGCGCCCCGACCTGCCCCGCTCCGACGATCACGTGCTTGCCCATGGTCTTCTCCTGTTCGCTCGTGTTGCGCTCAGTGCTCTGTTTCAAGAGCAATGCTCTCTCTTGTGAGCGGTGATGTCAAGAGCAGTGCTCTCGTTCCGGTGCGACGCTCTGCTAACCTCGGACCATGAGCGCGGTTCGTACGGCACGGGAACGGGTCCGGGCGGAGATGATCCGCGAGATCACGGTGACCGCCAGGCGGCAGCTGGCCACGGCGGGCGCGGCGGGGCTGTCGCTGCGCGCGGTCGCCCGCGAGCTGGGCATGGTGTCCTCGGCGATCTACCGGTACGTCCCGAGCCGCGACGACCTGCTCACCCTGCTGATCATCGACGGGTACAACGCGGTCGGCGAGGCGGTCGAGCGCGCCGACGCCCGCTCCACAAAGAACGCCGCCGAAGACTTCGCCGGACGGTGGCTCGCCGTGTGCCGGGCCGTCCGGGAATGGGCGCTGGCGCACCCGCACGAGTACGCCCTGCTGTACGGGTCGCCCGTCCCCGGCTACAAGGCGCCGGACGACACCGTCGCCGCCGCCGTCCGCGACACGGTCGTCTTCGCCCGCGTCATCACCGAGGCGCACACCGCCGGGGCGATCGCGCCGGACGCGCCGTGCCCGCCCCCGCCCCCCTCGATCACCGAGGGCCTGGGCCGCGTGCGCGCCATCGTCGGCATGGACGTCCCCGACGACGTGATCGCACGTTCCCTCACGGCCTGGGCCGGTCTCTACGGGACGGTCAGCTTCGAGGTCTTCGGCCAGTACGACAACCTGCTCGACGACCAGGCGCGGGCCGACTACTTCGACCACGGCATGACGCTCCTCGGACGCCTTATCGGCCTGAAGCCGTAACACGCCGGGCATCCAGGGCGTCCACTATGTGGTCAGTGACGCGTGTGACTGATGGTAAGTGACCATGTGATCAATGAATTCGCAGGTCATCGCGCTACACCTCGATATCGCGCGGCACGCGTTCAGCGAATCCATTGACGCGACCTCGCCGCCCCCGCGAGCATGGATCGCTCGGTGATGCGCGGACCCCGTGGGACGGGGGGCGCGGCGGGGCGGGAAGGAGCGCGTGGGCAGCGCATGAAGTCCAACCAGTCGACCATCTCCGAGGGTGGTGCGGCGGGGCTCGGGCGAACCGGGCTCGGCACGTCCGGCGGGCAGCGGCTTCCCGCGTCCCCGCGCGAACGCAAACCGGCCCTGGCGGCGCTCGCGCTGCTGCTCATCCTCGGCGGCGCACTCGCCAGCGCGTACCTCGTGATGGCGAGCGGCGAGCGGGTGTCGGCGATCCGGATCGCGCAGCCGGTCGCGGCCGGGCAGAGCATCCCGGCGAGCGCCCTCGAAGAGGTCCAGGTCGGCGACACCGGGATCCAGTACCTCGACTGGTCGGAGCGGGCGAAGGTGACCCGGCACGTCGCCGCCGTCCCGCTGGTCAAGGGCGCGCTGCTGACCAACGGCATGATCAGCCCGGCGGACGCGCCGGCGAGCGGGCGCCTGATCGTCGGGCTGGCGCTGAAGGCGGGCCAGTTCCCTTCCGGCGGCGGCGACGTCGGGGTCGGCGTCGGCAAGCACGTCATGCTCTACGCGGTCGGCGGCGGGACGAACGGCGGACCGCGCCCAGGAACGGTCCTCTCCCAGGACGCGATCGTCGTCGGCATGAGCGAGGGCGACAGCGGCAGCGGCGGTCTCGGCGGCGCGCGGTTGCGGTCCGAGCAGACCACCGTGAGCGTCGCCGTCCCGCCCGCGGACGCGCCGCTGGTGACGCAGGCCGCCTCCGCCGGGACGATCGCGCTGGCGCTGATCCCCGCCGGGACGAACGCCACCGTCCCGCCGCCCGCCGCGTCCGGGAAGCCGGGCCAGCAGCCGGGCCAGCAGCAGAGCCCCGGCACCACCCCGGGCACAACCCCCGGCGGCGGCACCGGCGGCACCGGCGGCACCGTGCCCGTCCCCGGAGACAGCGGCGCCCCCGCCGCGGGCACGGGCGGTAACTGACAGTGGCCCTCATCGCGCTCGCGGCCGACAAGGGGGCACCGGGCGTCACGACGGCGGCCGTCGCGCTCGGCGCGGTGTGGCCGCGTCCCGTGCTGGTCGCGGAGTGCGACCAGGCGGGCGGCGACCTCGTGTACCGGCTCCCGGCGGAGGGCGGCGACGGCTCGGAGGGCATGCTCAACCCGTCCCGCGGGCTGCTCAGCCTCGCCGCCACGGCCCGCCGCGGCCTGCGCCCCGACCAGATCGCCGAGCACTGCCAGCGGCTCGTCGGCGGCCTCGACGTGCTCGTCGGGGTCACCAACTCCGAGCAGGCGCAGGCGATGACCTGGCTGTGGGGCCCGCTCGGCCGCGCGTTCGCCGGACTCGCGCCGGTCGACGTGATCGTCGATTGCGGGCGGCTCGGCGCGGACACGCCGCTGACCGGGCTGCTGCGGGAGGCCGACCTCGTCGTCCTGCTCACCCGCGCCACCCTGGAACAGGTCGCGCACCTGCGCGAACGCGTCGCGGCGCTGACGGCGCGGCTGCGCGGCGGCCCGCCCGTCGGTGTGCTCGTCCTCGCCGACCCGCGCGACTTCCGCGGCTCGATCGCCGAGGTCGACCGGATCCTCGCCGGCGCCCGTGGGCGCGGCGGCGCCCACGATCCGGAGCAGGCGCCGCCGCCGGACGTGACCGTCCTCGGCGGGCTGGCCCTCGACCCGAAGGGCGCCGAGCTGCTGTCCGGCCGCTGGGGCGGGCGGCTGGAGCGTTCGCTGCTGATCCGTTCCGCCCGCGAGGTCGCCGGTGACCTCGCCGGGCGCCTCCCGGCGCCCGCGCAGCCGCTCCCGCAGGCACCGGCGCTGCCGCCGGCGCAGGGGCCGCGGCCCGACGGGTGGACGCCGCCCGGCGGGCAGGTCGCGGTCGCCGGGCAGAACGCCCAGCACGAGCAGGGGAGCCGGTAGATGGACCACGGGCTCGTCAAGCGCCTCCGGCAGGAGGTCGGCGACCGGCTGGCGCAGCAGCGCAGGCTGGACGCCGCCAACGCCCTGCCGCCGATGTCCGGGGAGGACGAGCGGCAGTTCGCCCGCGCGCTCATCGGCCAGGTCCTGGAGGAGTTCGCGCGCGGCGAGATCACGTCCGGGCGCCGACCGCCGAACGCAGAAGAGGAGGAGGCGCTCGCCGCCGGGGTGCACGCCGCGCTGTTCGGCGTCGGCCGGCTCCAGCCCCTGCTGGAAGACCCCGAGATCGAGAACATCGACGTCAACGGCTGCGACCGCGTGTTCATCGGCTACGCCGACGGCCGCGAGGTGATGGGCGAGCCGGTCGCCGAGAGCGACGAGGAGCTGGTCGAGCTGATCCAGATCCTCGCCGCCTACAGCGGGCTGTCGTCACGGCCGTTCGACACCGCGAACCCGCAGCTCGACCTGCGGCTGCCGGACGGCTCGCGGCTGTCGGCCGTGATGGACGTGACCGTCCGCCCCGCGCTGTCGATCAGGCGCGCCCGCCTCGGCAAGGTGTTCCTCGCCGACCTGGTCGGCAACGGCACGTTCTCGCAGGAGATCGGGTACTTCTTCCGCGCCGCCGTGCACGCCCGCAAGAACATCATGATCGCCGGGGCGACGAACGCGGGGAAGACGACGCTGCTGCGCGCCGTCGCGAACGAGATTCCGGCGCACGAGCGGCTCATCACCGTCGAGCGGGCCCTGGAGCTCGGCCTGGACGCCTTCCCCGAGCTGCACCCGAACTGCGTCGCGTTCGAGCAGCGGCTGCCGAACTCCGAGGGGGAGGGCGCGATCTCGATGGCGGAGCTGGTCCGCAGGTCGCTGCGGATGAACCCGTCCCGCGTGATCGTCGGCGAGGTGCTCGGCGACGAGATCGTCACGATGCTGAACGCGATGTCGCAGGGCAACGACGGGTCGCTGTCGACGATCCACGCGAACTCGTCGGTCGAGGTGTTCAACCGCATCGCCACGTACGCGATCCAGTCGGACGAGCGGCTGCCTGTCGAGGCCACCCACATGCTGATCGCGGGCGCGATCGACTTCGTCGTGTTCATCGAGAAGCGCAACGAGTACGCCGCCGGGGGACGGCTGCGCCGGTACGTGTCGAGCATTCGCGAGGTCACAGGCGTGGACGGGCGGGTCCTGTCGTCGGAGGTGTTCGCGCTCGGGTCCGGCGGGTTCGCCGTCCCGGCCGCGCCGATCGCGTGCGTCGCCGAGCTCGCCGACCACGGCTACGACCCGTCCGCCGGAGGCTGGTGATGTACACCCCGGACGTGCTCCTCGCGATCGTCGCGGGCGCCGTGGCGGGCGGCGGGCTGATCCTGCTGGTCGCCGCGCTGCGCGGGATGCCCGTGCGGTCCGGGCCCGTCCGTGCCGCCCGCAGCCGCGAGGATCTCGTCAAGACGCTCACGACCCGCACCGCCGTCGCCGTCATCGTCGGCTTGGTCGTCCTCGTCGTGACGCGCTGGCCGATCGCCGCCGCCGGGACGGGCGCGCTCGTCCTCGCCTGGAACGGCCTCGCGGGCGGCGCCGCCGAGGAGCGCAAGGCCATGGTGCGCCTGGAGGGTCTTGCCGGTTGGACGGAGTCGCTCCGCGACACCATCGCCGGGGCCGTCGGCCTCGAACAGGCCATCCCCGCCTCGCAGCGCGCCGCCGCCCCCGCGCTCCAGCAGCCGCTGCGCGATCTCGTCGACCGGCTGCACACCCGCGTCCCGATGCCGGAGGCGCTGCGCCGGTTCGCCGACGACCTCGACGACCCGTCCGCCGACCTGGTGATCGCCGCGCTGATCCTGAACTCCAAGCTTCGCGGCCCCGGCCTGCGCGACATGCTCAGCGCGCTGGCGAACTCCGCCCGCGCCGAGCTGGACATGCGGCGCCGGGTGGAGGCCGACCGGCGGTCCACGCGGCGCAGCGTCCGGATCGTCGTCGCCGTCTCCGTCGGGACGGCCCTGGCCCTCGCCGTGTTCAACCACTCCTACGTCGAGCCGTACGACGACCTGCTCGGGCAGCTCGTCCTGTGCGTCGTCGTCGCCCTGTACGGCGCCGCGTTCCTGTGGCTGCGGCGGCTGTCGAAGTACGAACTGCCGGGGCGTTTCCTCAGCGAGCCTCGCAAGACCGTCCAGCCGGGCGTGCCCGGTGAGCAGCCCAGCACCGTCGCGGGCTGGCAGGCGGGAGGTGGCACGCCGTGAACGGCCTGAACGCCGCGCTGCTCGCGGGCGCCGTCGCCGGGCTCGGCCTGTACGTCCTCGTCCGCGCGCTGTTCCCGCAGCGTCCGGGCCTCGCCGCGCGGATGGCGGCGCTCGACACCGCCCGCCGCCGCGACCTGGAGGAACAGCAGGCCGGACGGTCCTCCCCGGCGCTGGGCAAGGTCGGCGGCATCCGCGCCAGGATCGGACGGGAGCTGGCCCGGGTCTGCGAGGCGCGCGGCTGGCGGCTGCGGGGCGTCCGCGCCGACCTCGCCATCACCGAGCGGTCCCTGGAGGCGTTCCTCGCGACGAAGTTCCTGCTGCCCGCCGGCGCGCTGCTGTTCATCCCGCTGATCGTCGCGTACTTCACGCTGCTCGGGCTCGGCACGTCCGTCGCGGTCCCCGTCTGGATCTGCGTGCTGTTCGCCGCGCTGTTCTTCTTCTTTCCCGACATGCAGCTCCGGCAGGAGGCGCAGGCCCGCAGGCAGGACTTCCGGCACGTCGTCGGCGCGTTCCTCGACCTGGTCTCGATGAACCTCGCGGGCGGGCGCGGCGTGCCTGAGGCGCTGCTGACCGCGTCGAACGTCGGCGAGGGCTGGGCCATGCACCGCATCCGCGACTCGCTCACCAACGCCCGCATCACCGGGCAGACGCCGTGGCAGGCGCTCGGCCGGCTCGGTGAGGAGCTCGACATCGCCGAGCTGCGCGACCTCGCCGGGGCGCTCGCGCTCGTCGCCGACGACGGCGCGCAGGTCCGCAAGTCCCTCGCCGCCAGGGCCGCGTCGATGCGCAGCCGCGAGCTGTCGGAACTGGAGGGCAAGGCGGGCGAGCGCTCGCAGTCGATGCTCGTCGCGCAGCTGTTCCTGTGCGCCGGGTTCCTGATCTTCCTGGCCTACCCGGCCCTGATGCGGGTGCTCGCCTCATGACGCGCGCGCCCGGGAACGTCCCCCACACCGCTGCCGACACCGCCGAGACGGCCCCCTGGAGGTGCCACGATGAGTCCGCACAACCCGCTCAACGACCCGTTCGTCGTCTATCTGCGCGCCGCGTTCGGCGCGCGGCTCGCGCGGTTGCGCGCCGAGGAGGAGCGCAGCAAGGGAGCGTCCGCGATCGAGTGGGCGATCATCACCGCGATCCTGGCGCTGCTCGCCATCACGATCGGCGCGGTCATCACCAAGAAGGTCACCGACAAGGCCAACACCATCAACACCGGCTGACCCTCCGGTCCGACCGTGGCGTGTCGTCGATGGAGTGGGCGCTGCTCACGCCGCTCCTGATCCTGCTGATGATGATCGTCGTGCAGTTCGCCATGGTGTTCCACGCCCGCCATGTCGCGCTCGCGGCGGCGCAGTCGGGCGCCCGCGTCGCGCGGACCTCGCCGGTCGGCGGAGGCTGGGAGGGCGCCGCCGCCGCGAAGGCCGCGAGCGACGCCCGTGCCATCGGCCCCGAGCTGCTCGACGGCCTCGACGTCCGGACGGGCGAGTCCGGCGACGAACGCTGGGTTGAGGTCAGCGGGACGGCGGTGTCCGTCATCCCGTTCATGAAGTTCCACGTGTCGCAGCGCTCGCAGGGACCGATCGAGTGCTTCCGCCCCGACGTCGGCGACGGCACCGCGTGCGAGCGGGGGGCCGGGCCGTGAGGTTACCCGACCGCGGATCGATGTCCCTGGAGATGGTGCTGGTCACGCCCATCTTCGTCGCGTTCCTGCTGTTCCTGGCCGCCGCCGGGCGGATGGTGGACGCGCAGAGCCAGGTGGACGGCGCCGCACGGGACGCGGTCCGCGCCGCGTCCATCGCCCGCAGCGCCTCGTCCGCGCAGGCGTTCGCCGCCGAGACCGCCGCCGCCGGGCTCCGCGACAACAAGTGGTGCGCGGGCGGGCCGTCGGTGGTGACGGACGTGTCCGACTGGCGTCCCGGCGGGCGCGTCGGCGTCACGATCACCTGCGACGTCGACCTCGGCGACCTGTCGTTCATCGGCCTGCCCGGCACCAAACGGCTCCAGGGCGACGCGGTCGCCCCCATCGACACCTTCACGTTCCGCGGCGAGGACCCCGGAGACGGCCAATGAGACCGACACTGGCGCGCATCGTCCGGTTCGATCGTGACCGGGCCGGACGGGACCGGGGGACGATCGCGCTCTACACGGTGCTGTTCACGCCGATCGTCCTGCTGCTGGCCGGGCTGCTGGTGGACGGCGGCCTCGCCATCCACGCCCGGCAGCGCGCCGCGGACATGGCCGAGCAGGCCGCCCGCGCCGGCGCCGACCAGATCGACACCGACGAGCTCCGGCGGACGGGCGAACCCGTCCTCGATCCCGGCCGGGCCCGCGCCGCCGCGTGCGACCTGCTCGCCGCCTACCGCGACGAGGTCACCTCCTCCCGCTGCGACGCCGACGAGCAGGAGGTGGCGGTGACCGTCGAGATCACCGTCCGGCCGCAGCTCCTCGGGATCATCCCCGGGTTCAGCGAGTTCCAGCTGACCTCGGGCGCGACCGCGCATCCCGTCACGGGAGGAATCGACCCGTGAGCGGCGAGCGAAACCGTCCTACGATGAGTGCGACGTCCACGCGCAGGGCAGGCGGCGACCGGCGAATGGCAGGGACGCGATGGTGACACGGCAAGGGCCGCGGCGGCCACCGGTGCGGGTCCGGCGGCGCGGTGTGGGCGATGTACTGGCCGGGATCTGCGCGCTCGTCGCGCTCGCGGTGCTGATGGCGGGTGTCCCGGTCGCGTTGCTGGCCCTGTTCGGGTCGCCGCTGCCGGACGAGATGCCGGCGGCGTCCGACCTGACGAACAGGGTGGGCCCCGGCGCGCTCATCGACATCCTGGTCGCGCTGGTGTGGCTCGCCTGGATCCAGCTCGCGGCGTGCGTCGTCGTCGAGGTGTACGCGGGCGTGCGCGGTGTCGGCGTACCGGCGCGGGTGCCGCTGGCGGGCGGGACGCAGTCGCTGGTGCACCGGCTCGTCGTGGCCGCGTTGCTGCTGTTCTCCGCGACGTCCGTGATCGTCCCGGCGCTCTCGGGCGGTGGGCTTTCGCAACGCCCCCCGGCGCAGACACAGACGCAAGCGCAGGCACAGCCGCAGGCGCAGGAGTTCCAGCGATTCCCGGCCGCCGCGGCGGCCGAGCCCGCGGCGGTCGCCGACCGCGCCGAGAAGACCACCGCCGCCGAGCCGCTGATCGAGCAGTCGGCCACCACGAAGATCTACCGGGTGCAGCCGCCGGAGGGACGCCACCACGAGAGCCTGTGGGAGATCGCCGAGAGGTGCCTGGGCGAGGGCCGCCGCTACAAGGAGATCTTCGCGCTCAACGAGAACCACATCCAGCCGGACGGGTCGCGGCTCACGATCGCCAGCCTGATCCGCCCGGGCTGGGTCCTGGAGATGCCCGAGGACGCCAAGGGCGCGAAGGTCATCCCGGCCAAGGACCTCAAGGACTACTTCCGCTACGGCCACGCCGTCCCCGACAAGCCGGAGAAGCCCGCCCAGCCGCGGAAACCGGAGCAGCCGCGGAAGCCGCAGCAGCCCGCCCCACCACCGGCCTCCCAGGCTCCGCCGTCGAAGCCGCCCGCGTCGAAACCCCCCGCGTCACAGCCCCCCGCGTCACAACCTCCGGCATCGCAGCCCCCGGCATCGCAACCTCCGGCATCGCAGCCGCCCGCGACGCCCGGGCCGTCCGGGGAGATGGACGGCGACGCGGGCAGCGGCGGCGCGTCGGTGCCCGGCCAGCGAGCCGACCAGGCCGACCAGGGCGTCCAGGACGAGGAGTCCGGCGGGCGGTTCGACGTCGGCTGGCCGCACGGCCTCGCGGCGGCCGCGCTGCTCGCCGCCGGGCTGCTCGTCGTGCTCGCACGGCGCCGCCGCGCCCAGCTGGAGAACCGCGCGTCCGGGCACATGATCGTCCGGCCGGAGGGCGAGGCGGCGGAGGCGGAGTGGGCGCTGCGGCTCGGCGCCGACGACGACGCGACCCGCCTCCTCGACCTCGGGCTGCGGCATCTGTCGAAGTCGATGGCGGCGGGCGGCCGGGCGCTGCCGACCGTGTACGGCGTGCACATCGGCGGCTCCCAGAGCCTCGACCTGTGGATCGCGCCCGCCGACCGGAACCCGCCCGCGCCGTGGCAGGCGTTCGACGACGGCCAGGTGTGGCGGCTTTACGGCGACGCGCTCGCCGGTCTTGAGGCGTCCGACCTCGGCGACGTCCTCGCCCCGTACCCGGGCCTGGTCTCCATCGGCACGAACGACAACGGCCGCATCCTCGTCGACCTGGAGGCCGCGCACGGGCTGATCGCGCTGCGCGGCCCCGAGGAGGTCCGGCGGGCGGTGCTGTCCGCGATCGCGATCGAGCTGGCCACCAACCGCTGGTCCGACCACATGCGGATCACGCTCGTCGGGTTCGACGCCGAGCTCGGCGAGGGGCTGGCGGAGATCGCGCCGGACCGGGTCCGGTCGGTCCCGACGCTCACGGACGTGCTGCCCGAGCTGGAGGGGCGAAGCGAGGAGGTCCGGCAGGCGCTCGCCGCGTCCGGGGTCGACTCCGTGCTCACCGGACGCTGCCGCGGCGTGTTCGGCGAGGCATGGATGCCGCACTACCTGATCATGGCGGACCGGCCGTCGGAGGAGGATGCCGACCGGCTCGTCGCGCTGGCACGCACCGGCACCCGGATGGCCGCCGGCTACCTCGTCCCCGGCGACGTGCAGGGCGCCACCTGGACGTGGGACGTCGACGCCACCGGCCGCCTCCAGGCCGGGGTGCTCGGCTTCGACGTCGACGCGCAGCTCGTCGCCGACGACGCCTACCGCCGCGTGTTCCAGCTGTTCAGGGCCGCGACCCGGGTCGACTCGGTGGAGCTGCCCGGCCTCACCGGCGGCGCCGAGCCGCCCACCGCGCAGCAGTCGTCGGTCGACATCCGGCTGCTCGGCCCGATCGAGGTGGAGGCGCCGGGCCCGATGGACGAGGGCCGCCGCGATCTCTGCACCGAACTGCTGGTGTTCCTGGCGGCGCACCCGGAGGGCGTCCACCCGACGGTGCTGTCCGGCGCGGTGTGGCCGCGCGGGGTGAGCCCGGCCGTGCGCGACGCGTCCGTGGCCCGTGTGTCGGACTGGCTCGGCCGGGACGCGCGCGGCCGCCCGAACCTGTACTACGACGAGCGCGGCCGGATCAGGCTCGGCTCGGAGGTCCGGGTCGACCTGGCGGTGTTCCGCTGGCTGGTGTGGCGGTCGGCGGCGGAGCCCGCGTCCGAGGCCGCCTACATGGCGTACGCGCTGGACCTCGTCCGGGGCCCGGTCCTCGCCGGGCGCCCGCGCGGCCGGTACGCATGGCTCGCCGACCACGACCTGGAGTACGAGGCGTCCGCGCGGGTCATCGACGTCGCGCACCGGCTCGTCGTGCTGCGGCTGGACGAGGGCGACGTGCGCGGCGCGGTCAGCGCGGCCCGGGCCGGGCTGCGGCTCGCGCCCGAGGACGAGGGCCTGTGGCGCGACCTGCTCCGCGCGACGCACGCCACCGGCGATGTCGCGCAGGTGCAGGTCGTCGTGAACGAGCTGCGCGGCCGCATCGCGCGCGACCCGCTGTTCGGCGATCTCCAACCCCAGACGGAAGCGCTCGTGGAGGAGTTGCTCCCCGACTGGCACGGCGCCGGCACCCGCTGAGCCGGGTCAGCGGTACAGGCCGGTGCCGCCCAGGGAGTACCGGCCCGGCTGCGGGTGGACGCACAGCGCCACCGGACGTCCACCGACCTTGGCCTTGCGCAGGACGCGTCCCGTCCGGGTGGACACGGCGTAGACGAGCCCGGCCGGGTCGGCGAGCCACAGCGCCGTCCCGTCCGGCGACACCCCGCCGGGCACGGGCGAGCCGCCGCCCGGCAGCGGCCACCGGGCCGTGACGCGCCGGGTCTCGAAGTCGACCGGGGTGAGGACGCCGTCGCCGACGACGAACAGCCGCCGCGCGTCGCGGCTGATCGACAGCCCGCGGGCGCCCGGCGCGGCCGGGAGGAACCCAAGCAGGGCGAACCGCCGGGCGTCGACGAGCCACACTCCGCCGTTGCCGGCGTCCGCCACGTAGAACACGGTGCCGTCCGGTGACAGCCGCAGGTCGCCGGGCCTGGCCCCGTCCGGCAGCCGGATCGTCCCGGTGACGCGGCGGGCGGCGAGGTGCACGCGGGCGATCACTCCCGCGGCCGCGCAGGTCGTGACCAGCGCGGACCCGTCCAGGGTGAAGTCGGCGTGCCCCGGGGCGCACGGCATCGGCACCGACGCCTTCGGCAGCATCGTCGCCGCGTCGCGGATGTCGACGCGGCGCGGACGGCGGGCGAGGACGAGCGCGTCCCGTCCGTCCGGGGTGAAGTACAGCCCGGTCGCACCGGCCACGGCCACCGGACGGCTCGTCCCGCCGCCGCGCGGCCCGACCGGGACGAGCACGCCCCGCGAACGGTCGGCCGCCCACAGCCGCCGCAGATCCCAGGACGGCACGACCCGCGACGCCGCCGCCGCGGTGCGGAACCGCTCGACGAACCGGAGCGTGCCGGGGTCGATGACGTCGACGGCCCGCCCGTGCGAGACGTACAGCCGCACGGGCATTCCCTGCGCGCTCGGCGCGATCATGCCGGGCCCGGTGGCGGCGTAGACCCGTCCGCCCGCGGGCGCGACCCCCACCCCGCCGCCCGGCGGTTCGGACGGGCCCGTGCTCGGCGGCACGCTCGAATAGGGCGCCGGGCCGCCGAGCCCGACCACCGGGCCGTCCGGCGCGCCCTCCCCGGGCCGGTAGAACGGGACGGGCGACTCGCACCCGGCCAGGACGCCGCCGGTCAGCGCGAGGGCCGCGGCGACCGGGAAAGCGGCGGCCCGTGATCGTCGTCCATGAGCTGCCATGCACGGCCCCCCTCCACGGCGGGGACCTTACCGACGCGCGACGCGGAGTGTCCGACTAATTGCAAAACGTGGTCGCGTTCTCGCCCGTCCGAGGCGACGGGACGCTAGTCGGACTTGCCGATGCCGATGCCGAACTCGCGATAGACACGCTCCCAGAAGCCGTCCCGCAGCCAGGTGCGGGCCTCCTGGTAGGGCCGCAGCGACGAGCCCAGATCCTTTTCCGCCTCGATCAGCAGCTCCTTGTCGATGACGGGCGGCAGGATCGGGCCGGGGAGCAGGTCACGGATGTTGTCCCGGCCCCGCTCGAAGATCCACTTCTGCGCGACATGCTCGCCGATCTCCAGCATGTGGTCGCGCTCGGGGCCGAGCTTGCCGTCCGCCGCGGCGGCGGCGTTGTTCATCGACGCGGCCACGGTCGCGGGCGTCGCACCGCCCGGGGCCGGGACGCTCGCGCGGACGGCGGCGGGCGTCGGCTTCACCGCCGGGGGGCGACCCGCGAACACCTGCGAAGGCGACGGGACGGGGCTCGTCCCCTTCGCGGCGGCAGCGGCGTCCCGGACGGCCGCGGCCGTTCCCGGCGCGGGCGCGGGCAGCAGTTTCGCCTTGGTGAAATAGGGCCGCAGGAAATCGGCCGGCAGCACCTCGACCGTGTCGGACTCCCACACCAGCCACTCGGCCTGGTTCGAGCCGTGCGTCGGCTCCACGCCCCACAGGTGCACGCGGACGCCGTAGCGCTGCGCCGCCTCGACCGCGGGCAGCATGTCCTCGTCGCCCGCCAGCAGCACCGCGTCGGTGATGGCGCGATGCCGGGCCAGGGCCTCCAGGTCGGCGCGGAGCTGGGCGTCCACGCCCTTCTGCTGGCCCTGCGCGTTCAGATTCCCCAGCCGCAGCTTCACCAGCGGAAGGTTCGCGATGACGCGCTGGTCGACCGTCGGCTGCCGCTTCGGCGCGGCGTCGAACCAGTACACCCGCAGCAGCTCACCGCGCCGCTGCTCGTCGGCGTGGTCGGTCAGCGCTTTGATCAACTTCTCGGCCGCGACCCGGTACTCGCGCCGGGAACCGCAACTGAGCAGCAGGGCCCCGGAGGCCGCGTAAAGGTACCCCGCGTCGACGAAAATGGCGTAGCGCGCGGGCTGTGGGACGAACTCCGAGGTGGCCATGGCCTTCCACCTTATTCGTGACAGGCCCCCGCTGGGCGTGAACCTCGGTTGTCCGTCACCTGTCCGTCACCGTCGATCACCGGGGCAGGCCGCTGGCCCGCCACGCTCCCGGGCGGCGCGGCCCGGGCCCGCCCGAGCCCGTCCCGCGCACGAGCCGGGACCGATCCGCCCACCGCGACGGCCGCGCGGCACCGCCGTCCCGCGCGGCGGCGGCCCGTGTGGAAGCTCGCGCGCGGGCGGTCAGCACGGCCACGAGCGCCGCGATCTCCTCCGGTCCCGGGTCGCCCCGGACGATCTGGAGGAAGGGCCTGTCCTCGGCGGTCACCAGATCTCCTCGCCTTCTGGGAGGGTCGGAGCAATGCTTTCATCTGGGGGCGGACCCCCAGACCCCCGGGGCTCCGCCCGAAAAGCCATCACAGCGGGATGTTTCCATGCTTCTTGGGCGGAAGCGTCCTGCGCTTCTCCCGCAGCGCCCGCAGCGCGCGCACGACCTGCCCGCGCGTCTCGGACGGCTTGATGACGTTGTCGACGTAGCCGCGCTCGGCCGCGATGTAGGGGTTGGCGAGCGTGTCCTCGTACTCGGTGATCAGCTCGGCGCGGCGGGTGTCGGGGTCGTCCGCGGCGGCCAGCTCCCGCCGGTACAGGATGTTCACCGCGCCCTGCGCGCCCATCACCGCGATCTGCGCGGTCGGCCACGCCAGGTTGACGTCCGCGCCGAGGTGCTTGGACCCCATGACGTCGTACGCGCCGCCGTACGCCTTCCGCGTGATGATCGTGACCAGCGGGACGGTCGCCTCCGCGTACGCGTACAGCAGCTTCGCGCCCCGCCTGATGATCCCGTTCCACTCCTGGTCGGTGCCGGGGAGGAAGCCGGGGACGTCCACGAACGTCAGCACGGGGACGTTGAACGCGTCGCACGTCCGGACGAACCGGGCCGCCTTCTCGGACGCGTCGATGTCGAGCGTCCCGGCGAACCGCATCGGCTGGTTCGCGACGATGCCGACCGAATGGCCCTCGACCCGTCCGAACCCGACGATGATGTTCGGCGCGAACTGCTCCTGAACTTCGAGGAACTCGCCGTCGTCCATTACGTGCTCGATGGCGGTGTGCATGTCGTACGGCTGGTTCGGCGAGTCGGGGATGAGGGTGTCGAGCTCCTCGACCAGTTCCTCGGGATCCACGGGAACGTCGAACGCCGGGGCGTCCGACAGGTTGTTGGACGGCAGATAGGACAGCAGCGCCTTGACGTACTCGACCGCGTCCTCCTCGTCCGACCCCTGGTAGTGCGCCACCCCGGACTTGGAGTTGTGCGAGTGCGCCCCGCCCAGCTCCTCCATCGTCACCTCTTCACCGGTGACCGTCTTGATCACGTCGGGCCCGGTGATGAACATGTGGGACGTCTGGTCGACCATGACGATGAAGTCGGTGATCGCCGGGGAGTACACCGCGCCGCCCGCGCACGGCCCCATGACCAGCGAGATCTGCGGGATCACGCCGGACGCGTGCACGTTCCGCTTGAAGATCTCCGCGTACAGGCCGAGCGCGACCACGCCCTCCTGGATCCGCGCGCCGCCCGAGTCGTTGATCCCGATGACCGGGCAGCCCGTCGTCATCGCGTGGTCCATGACCTTGCAGATCTTCTCGCCGAACACCTCGCCCAGCGAGCCGCCGGAGACGGTGAAGTCCTGGCTGAACACCGCGACCGGGCGGCCGTCGACCGTCCCGTACCCGGTGACGACACCGTCGCCGTACGGCCGGTTCTTCTCCATCCCGAAGTTCGTGGACCGGTGCCGGGCCAGCTCGTCGAACTCGACGAACGAGCCGGGGTCGAGCAGCGCGTCGATCCGCTCCCGGGCCGTCATCTTGCCCTTGGCGTGCTGCTTCTCGACCGCGCGGGCCGATCCGGCGTGCACGGCCTCGTACCGGCGCCGCTCCAGGTCCGCGATCTTCCCGGCCGTGGTGTGGACGTCGTACTCCACCGGGGGTTCAGGGGCGTGCGTGGCCATGCGCGCCAGGGTAACCGCCCGCCGCGCCCCCGGACGTGGGCGGGGGAGTCGTTACGCTGGGGCGGGTGGCCACGAAGACACGCGACACCTTCCGCCAGGACATGCCAGAGCCGCTCCGCCGCGACGTCCGCCTGCTCGGCGCGATGCTCGGCGACGGCCTGGTCGAGTACGGCGGGCGGGACCTGCTGGACGACGTCGAACGCCTCCGCCACGCCGTGATCGCCGCCCGCCGCGGCGAGACCGGCATCGAGGAGGTCGCCGCCCTCGTCGACGGCTGGACGCTGGAACGTGCCGAACAGGTCGCCCGCGCGTTCACCGTGTACTTCCACCTGACGAACCTGGCGGAGGAGCACCACCGCATCCGCACGCTCCGCGACCGCGACACCGGAGACACCGTGCCCGGGTCGGTCGCGGCCGCCGTCCAGCAGATCCAGGCCGCCGGGGACGGCCGGCTCGACGACATCGTCGGCGGCCTGGAGTTCCGTCCCGTCTTCACCGCCCACCCGACCGAGGCCCGGCGCCGCGCCGTCGTCACCGCCATCCAGCGGATCAGCGACCTCCTCGCGCGCCTGAACGCCGCCCCCGGCGCGACCGAGCGCGGCGAGATCGAGCGGAGCCTCCGCGAGGAGATCGACCTGCTCTGGCGGACGGCCCTGCGCCGCGCCGCCCAGATGGACCCGCTGGACGAGGTCCGCACCGCGATGGCCGCGTTCGACGAGACGATCTTCCGCGCCGTGCCGCACGTCTACCGGGCGCTCGACCTCGCGCTGGACGGCGAGGGCTCCGGGGCCCGCCCGCCGAAGGCCCGCCCGTACCTGCGGTTCGGCAGCTGGATCGGCGGCGACCGGGACGGCAACCCGTACGTCACCGCGCAGGTCACCCGTGACGCGATCATGATCCAGGCCGACCATGTCCTGCGTGCTCTGGAGACGGCCTGCGCGCGGATCGGCCGCGAGCTGACCGTCCACGAGGACACGACACCCGCGTCGAAAGACCTGCTCACCACGCTCGCCGCCGCCCGCACCGCCCATCCCGGCCTGATCGACGAGATCGCCAAGCGCTCACCGGGCGAGCCGCACCGCCAGCTCCTCCTGTACGCCGCGGCCCGCATCGCCGCGACCCGCGAACGCGACGCCGACCTGGCCTACACGGCCCCGGACGACCTCCTCGCCGACCTGCGCACCGTCCAGGACTCCCTCGCGGACGCGGGCGCCGCCCGGCAGGCGTACGGACGCGTCCAGCACCTCATCTGGCAGGTCGAGACGTTCGGCTTCCACTTGGCCGAGCTGGAGATCCGCCAGCACTCCGAAATCCACGAAAAGGCCCTGGCGGAACTCAACGACACCCACTCCGAAACAACAGCCGAAATCCTCGAAACCCTCCGCGTCGTCGCTTGGATCCAGAGCCGCTTCGGTGTCCGCGCCTGCCACCGCTATATCGTCTCGTTCACCCGCTCCGCCGACGACATAGCCAACGTCCACGCCCTGGCCGCCTCACTAGGCGAATCGGCCCCGACCCTGGACGTCATCCCACTCTTCGAAACAGGCGAAGACCTTGAGCGGGCCCCGTCCGTCCTGGACGGCATGCTCGGCATTCCCGCCGTCCAACAACGCCTGGCCGAGACCAACCGCCGTCTAGAGGTCATGCTCGGCTACTCCGACTCGGCGAAACAACTCGGCCCCACCAGCGCCACCCTCCGCCTTTACGACACCCAGGAGGCCCTCGCCGCCTGGGCGGCCCGCAACGACATCACGCTGACCCTTTTCCACGGCCGCGGCGGTTCCCTGGGCCGCGGCGGCGGCCCGGCCAACCGCGCCATCCTCGCCCAGGCCCCCGGCTCCGTCGCGGGCCGCTTCAAGGTCACCGAGCAGGGCGAGGTCATCTTCGCCCGCTACGGCCACGGCGAGATCGCCAAACGCCACGTGGAACAGGTCACGAGCGCCGTCCTCCTCGCCTCCACGGACGCCGTCCAGGACCGGGCCCGCGAAGCCGCCGCCCGCTTCCGCCCCCTGGCCGACAAGATCAGCGAAGCCGCCCAGCGAGCCTTCCGCTCCCTCGTCGAAACCCCCGACTTCGCCGCCTGGTTCGCCCAGGTCAGCCCGCTGGAAGAGATCGCCGAGCTGCGCATCGGCTCCCGTCCCGCCCGCCGCAAGGCCGCCCGCGGCCTGGAGGACCTGCGCGCCATCCCCTGGGTGTTCGCCTGGACGCAGACCCGCGTCAACCTCCCCGGCTGGTACGGCCTGGGCAGCGGCCTGGCCGCCGTCTCCGCCGACGGCGCCGACCTCACAGAACTCCGCGACGCCTACAACGCATGGCCCCTCTTCAACACCCTTCTCGACAACGCCGAGATGAGCTTGGCCAAATCAGACCGCGCAATTGCCGAACGCTATCTGGCCCTGGGCGGTCGCTCCGAACTCACCGAAACCGTCCTGACCGAATACGACCGCACCCACCGCCTGGTCCTGGCGGTGACGGGCCACCAACGCCTCCTAGAAAACCGCCGCGTCCTTTCCAGAGCGGTAGAACTCCGGAACCCCTACGTAGACGCCCTTTCCCACCTTCAACTACGAGCCCTGAAGGCCCTCCGCGAGGGCGTAGAAACCACCGAAGAACGAACCCACCTAGAAGCCCTGCTCCTCCTCTCCGTCAACGGCGTAGCAGCCGGCCTCCAGAACACGGGCTGACCAATGATCCGACCCGCCATCCCAGCCGACCAGCCACGCATCGAAGAAATCGTCGAAGCCGCCTACACCCCTTGGGCAAAACTGATCGGCGCCCGCCCCATCCCCATGGACGCCGACTACGCCGCGTTCATCACCGCGGGCCACGTATTCGTCACCGGCGAAGGCCCGGACGGCCTGATCGTCCTCATTCCCGAACCCAACGCGCTCCTCATCGAGAACGTCGCGGTGGCCCCCGACCGCCACGGCCAGGGCATCGGCCGCGCCCTTCTCGCTTTCGCGGAAGACCACGCCCGTGCCCTGGCCCTCCCGAGCCTCCGCCTCTACACCAACGAGCTAATGACCAGCAACATCGCCCTGTACGAGTCCCTCGGCTACCACGAGACCACCCGCGAGGACATAGGCGGCCGCTACGTGGTCCACATGGCCAAGCGCCTCACGACCTGACCAGGGCCCCGTCACCAGGGCTCGGCGGCGTCCTCCAGGACGCACGGTGCCACCGCGCCGTTGGCGACCCAGCCGTTGAACGCGCCCCCCGCGTCCTTCGGGTGGTAGTACTCCAGCACCGCCGTCTGCCCGGTCTTGATCGCGGACGGGTCGAGCTTCGTCACGAACCCCTCGGAAACCCGGTGGTCCTCAGCGAAGTTCAGCAGGCTGTGCCGGTACTGCTCGCGCGGCACGGGATCGGCGACCCGGCCCGGACGGCAGCGCTTGCCGCCCGGCACGAAGTCCACCACGACGCTGACGCCCATCTCGCGCAGGTCGGCCTGGAGCTTCTTGGCGTCGTCCCACCTGCGAATCTCGATGGTGATGGTGCCGTCGGGGTTCTTCGCCACGGCGTACGCGGGTGCCTGCCCGAGAGTGACCGTCAGGCCCACCGTCAGGGCCGTGGCCGCGGTGAGCGCCGGTACCAGAGCGGCCGGTCGCCGCCAGCCGCGCCGCACCTTCCGCTCGGAGACCGGGGCCTCGCGCACCTCGTCCATCAGGAACGTCTTGATCGCTTGATGCCGTCCGGACGGCAGATCCCGTTCCGCGGGCCCGGGCAGCAGCCCCGCCAGTTCCTCTCGCCCGGGGTGGGACGGAGTGATGTTCATCGGTTCTCCTCCATCAGATCGTGATGCCGCGTTCATCGACTACCTGTCCGCGGCCACCCCGCGGTTCCGAGCCCGGACGGCCCTCCCTGACCTGCCTGGCCAGTTCCTTGCGCGCCCGTGACAGCCGCGAGCGAACCGTGCCCACCGGCACGCCGAGCGCCTGCGCGGTCTCGGCGTAGCTCAACTCCGCCCACACATGCAGCGCGAACACCTCACGCTGGTTCAGGGGCAGTTTCGCCAGCGCCGTCCGCACGGCCGCCAGCTCCTCGGCGTCCGCCATACGCTCGCTGACCGACTCGGCGAGATCCGGCACCGTTTCGGCCGGTGGCAGCCGTGCCAGCGCCTGCTCATGGCGGCGCGCCGCCCGCCGTACGTTCCGAGCGACATTGGTGGCGATGCCCAGCAACCACGGGAGCAGCGAGCCGCCGTCCCGATCGATCCGCTGGCGCAACCGCCAAGCCTCCAGAAAGGTCACCGACAGCACCTCCTCGGCGACCGACCAGTTCCCCGTCAGCCGGAAGGCGTGGTTGTAAACCCGGCGGGCGTGCTCATCGAACAGCCCCCCGAAAGCCTCCGCGTCGCCATCGCGTACGCGGGCCCGCACATTCATCTCCACGCCCAGTACTGTCCACCCCACCCCACCAGGTTCCCGCCCCCCACCGCCTCCAACGAAAGCCTCGCCCGCGCCCTCCGGCTCTGCGTGACCCCGCCCGCTCGGCGTGGAGGTCAGCGCAGTGCACGCAGTTAACGGGTGCAGCGGCAGTTGGCGTGTCCATAGAGCGTTGAGCACTCCGAGCCAGCCCTCTCGTGCGTCGACGATGGTGGTGCCTGCGTCGACGATGCGGACGTGGGCGGTCGGACGGCCCCGGTTGAGCGGCTCGACCAGATCGCCAAGGCGGGCGGCGAGCCGCTCGACCCGGCCCGCGAATGTGGCGAGCCCGCTGGCGGCATACCGGTCAAGTGTGGCCGGATCCATCGCGTCCGAGTTGTCGTAGCGGATGTCGGCGGCGGCTCGCTCCGCGGAAGCCGTCAGCTCCCGAAACCGCGTCCAGCCCTGCGAGGCCCCTGCCGCGGCCTGCTGCTCTTCGCGGCCGACCGGGTCATCGGCGAGCACTGCCCGGGTCGTGGCGATGACCAGTTCGGTCTTGCGCGCCACATGTGCGGCGATCCACTCGGCGGGCCAGGAGCCGTCCTGTGGCGGACCGAAGCCGCCCGCCCGCGCCTCGGCCACGAACGCGGCGTACCCCGCGCGCAGCCTGGCGACGTTCACCCCGACCCATCAGGGGTCAGGTCCATTCGGGGTTGGGGAACATTCGGTACTTCAGTAGCCGGTCCACGCGCTCCGCCGCCTTCTTCGCGTCGCCGCAGGGGGACAGGAAACCGCCGCGTCCCTTTCCGGCCTCGAAGTAGGCCCAGGTACCACCCGGTGTGGCCCGGACGGTCACCACCGCCCCGACGTCCTCTGCCGCGCCGCTCGCGTACGCCCACAGCAGCGGAACCGGGAACCCGAACTCCTCTTTCTCATACAGTTCCACGCATCGCCAGCCTTTGGGCTTCAGGGCGACCGCGAGCATTTCCAGGTTTCGCACTGCCGTCTCGTCTCCCAGGAGCGTCCGCCACCGAAGCACGGCCTGCCAGCGCCCCACGACCTGACACACACCCATTCCGGGCACCTTCCCGCGAGCTGGCTTCACCCGTCACATGCCTACGCGCGCCCAGACCCATTTCCCGGTCGGCTTGGTCGCGTTCACTCCGCACTCCGACGACAACAGGTCGACGATCGGCAGACCTCGGCCGCCGGACCCGTCCTCGATTTCCGGCTCCAACGCCGCGGCGTCCGGCCCCACGTCACCGGCGATGGTCTCCGCCGTCCGTTTGCGCATCGGCAGGACGTCCGAGGAGTCCCACACCGCCAGCCGCACGCTCCGCGCCTCGCGCGTTAACCGGACGCGGATCTCCCGCCCGGACGTGTGCCGGATCGCGTTCGTGACCAGCTCGCTGGCGATCAGCGTGACGTCGTCGCGCAGTGCCGCCAGCCCCCACGAGAACAGCCGCGCCTCCACCAGCATCCGCACCCGCCCCGGAGCCGTCCGCTCCGCCCGGACCCGCATGTCGAGCCCGGCATCGACCATGACGTCAGCGCGCTCACACTCCATCACGCCCACCACCCCAACCGCCGAAGGCCACGCGCGATCACCCGCTCACCCCGAGCCCCCAGCGCCGCGACGAACGTCCCCCCATACACGTCCGCCCGAGCCCTCCACCGCATGAGCTGCGCCGCCAACCGCACCAACGGCATACCCGTACCATCGTTCACCGGTCCGACTCCTTCCAGTCGGGCTAGGCCCTGGGCACGGTGGGATCAGCACCCGCCCAGGGCCGCCTTCTTCTTCCGGCCACATCACCGCCAGATTCGTTGACGGTCGTAACTCACCAGAACCGCCCACATGCGGTCTGTGATGCTGGCAAGCTGTGACTTCACCAAGCGTGGCCCCAGGGTTACCCTTTTGGCAAGTCCCAATTGGTAATTCCCCAAATTTGGAGGAGACTTCGTGCCGATACGCCCGAGTCCGACCGTTCGCGGTCGCCGGTTGCGCTACGAGCTGCGCCGTCTGCGGGAGGAGCGCGGTCTGACGATCGAGCAGGTCGTGAGCCGGTCCGAAGGCGACTTCAGCTCCTCGGCGATCAGCCGATGGGAGACGGGTGAGCGCCGCATCCGCCCGACTGACCTGCGTGCGCTGCTGGACCTCTACGCGGTGGACGCCAGCAAGCGCGAAGTGTTGCTCACCTTCGCCCGCGAGGCCCGGCAGCGCGGGTGGTGGCACTCCTACGGTTCGGCGATCCCCAGCTGGTTCCAGTTCTTCGTGGGCCTGGAGGCCGAGGCGGCCTCGATCCAGGCATATGAGTCAGAGCTCATGCCCGGTCTGCTCCAGACCCCCGACTACTACCGAGCGTTCCTGCACGCTGCGCCCGCCGCAGGCAGCGAAGACGAGATCGAGCACAAGATCGAGGTGCGCTCGGCCCGTCAGGAGCGCCTGACCGAAGAGAACCCGCTCAAGTTCTGGGCGGTGGTGAACGAGGCTGTCATCCGTCGAATCGTCGGGACCGAGGAAGTGATGCGCGACCAACTCCGACACGTCGTGGAACTCGCCCGTCAGCCTCACGTGAGCGTCCAAGTCCTTCCGTTCAAGGCGGGAGCGCATCCCGCCATGGAAGGTTCGTTTACGATTCTGGGCTTTCCGGAGGCCAGGGACCCCGATGTTGTCTACCTGGAGAACCAGACCGGGAGCCTCTATCTGGAGGAGACGTCCCAAATCGAGCGCTATACACTGATGTTCAACTATCTCATAGCCAAAGCGCTCGATCCCGACGAGTCGCTGTCCATGATCACTCGCGCAGCCGAAGACCTAGCGTGAGTCAGAATTGAGGAGATGCGGGCCATGACCAGCATGGATCTCTCCCGTGCCGTCTGGCGAAAGAGTCGCCGGAGCGGCAACGGCGGCAACTGTGTGGAGATCGCCGACCTGCACCACGTCATCGCCGTGCGCGACAGCAAGAACCCCGCCAGCGGCCACCTGACGCTCTCCGTCGAGAGCTTCGCCCACCTCGTCGCCCGCGCCAAGCGGAACGAGCTGGATTTCTGACCCTCGTGGGCAGGCATGGAGGCCATGCAGTGATCGAATGGCGCAAGTCCAGCCGGAGTAACGCGTCTGGCAATGAGTGTGTGGAGATCGCGAACCTGTCGGAGGGGCGCGGTATCAGGGACAGCAAAGCGCCCGCCGCCGGGCACCTGACGCTCTCTGCCGAGAGCTTCGCCCACCTCGTCGCCCGCGTGAAGCGGAACGAGTTGGAGTTCTGACCCCCACGAGCATGCCCCGGGCGGGTGGCCGGGGCAATGTTGTGTGAGGACGGATCCGCCATGGCGAAGGAGCGGGGTGAGTTGGATTTCTGACGTCCACGAGGATGGCGTCGAGCGGTCTGCCGCCATTCGCGAGGCCGCCAGGCGCCGCCGCGCTCGTGAGCTCCGGGCCGAAGCCGAGGCGCTGGCGGCCGACCCGGATGACCGGGCCGAAGCCGTAGCCGTCCTTGTGGACATGGAGAGTCTGCGAGCGGTGGCCGTCTGATCGTTTCGTTGGGGTGGGTGGGGGTCGGGCAGACTTGGGCTCATGAAGTATGTGCTGTTGATCTGCGATGACGAGACGGTCTCGCCTAGTAACGAGGAGCTCGCGGACGATCCGGTGCATCAGGCGTGGGCGGCTGATCTGGAGCGGCGCGGGGCCGAGATCCTCGGGATCCGGTTGCGGCCGGTGGTGAACGCGACCACGGTCAAGGTCCGTGACGGGGAGACGCTGGTGTCGGACGGGCCGTTCGCCGAGACCAAGGATTTCGTCGGCGGGGTGGTGATCATCGATTGTGCCGATCTTGATGAGGCCATTGAGATCGCCGCCGGTCACCCCTATGCGCGCTGGGGCGGCGTGGAGATCCGTCCTGTCTGGGAGTGAGTACGCCCGACGACCCTGTGCGGAGCGCGGTTGACGCGGCGTATCGGGACGAGTGGGGGCAGGTCGTCGCGACCCTGATCGGGATGACGGGGGACTGGGACCTTGCCGAGGATTGTGCGCAGGAGGCGTTCGCCGTCGCGCTGGCGAAGTGGCCTCGCGACGGTGTGCCGCGGAAGCCGGGGGCCTGGCTCACGACGGCGGCCCGTAACCGGGCGATCGACCGGTTGCGGCGGGACGCGGCGGGCGCGGCCAAGTTGCGGCAGCTCGCCGTGCTGGCCCGCGACCCGGATCAGACCGCCACGGAGGAGATTCCGGACGAGCGGCTGCGGCTGATCTTCACCTGCTGCCATCCGGCGCTGCCGTTCCCGGCCCGGGTCGCGCTCACCCTGCGCACGCTGGCGGGGCTGAGCACCGCCGAGATCGCCAGGGCCTTCCTGACCGCCGAGCCCACGATGGCGCAGCGGCTCGTCCGCGCGAAACGCAAGATCCAGGAGGCCGGGATTCCGTACCGGGTCCCGCCTGTCGATCTTCTGCCGCGGCGGCTGGCCGCCGTCCTCGCGGTGCTGTATCTGATCTTCAACGAGGGCTACGACGAGGACGACGCCCGGCGGGCGCTGACGGCCGAGGCGATCCGGCTGGGCCGGGTCCTCGTCCGGCTGATGCCGGGAGAGCCCGAGCCGCGCGGGCTGCTCGCGCTGATGCTGCTGCACGAGGCCCGCCGCGCGACCCGCAAGGACGATGAGGGCGTGCTGGTCACGCTGGAGAACCAGGACCGGGCGCGGTGGGATCGGGGGCTGATCGCCGAGGGGGTCGCGGTGCTCGACCAGGCGCTCGCCATGGGGCGTGGTGGGCCCTATCAGGTGCAGGCCGCCATCGCCGCGTGTCACGCCACCGCCCTCGACGCGGCGAGCACGGACTGGACGCAGATCGCCGCCCTCTACGCCGAGCTGGGCAGGCTCGCGCCGTCCCCGGTCGTGGACCTCAACCGTGCCGTGGCGGTCGCGATGGCGGACGGTATCCCGGCCGGGCTGGCGTTGGTCGACGAGCTCACCGCGTCCGGACGGCTCGACGGCTACCACCTGCTGCCCGCGACCCGGGCCGACCTGCTCCGCCGGGACGGCCGCGCCGCCGAGGCCAGGGCGGCGTACGAGGAGGCGCTGAAGCTCGCGCCGACCGAGGCCGACCGCCGCTACCTCGCCAAACGCCTCCGCGAACTCTGATTCCAGAAGTTTTTCCCGGGTGATGTCGATTCCGGGAGGGTGCCCTTCGTCGGTGGGGCGAAAGTCCACCAGGAGGAAGGGAGAACCCGAAATGAACACACCGCCCATGCCCGAGATCGTCGACCGCGCCGCCTGGCAGGCCCGGCTGGACGCGCTGCGCGTCCGGGAGAAGGCCCACACCCGCGAAGGCGACGCCATCGCGGCGGCCCGCCGGCGTCTGGGAATGGTCGAGGTGGACGCCACCACACCGCTGGTCGGCGCCGACGGGCCCGTCACGCTGCTGGACGCGTTCGAGGGCCGCCGCCAGCTGGTCGCGTACTACATGATGTGGTACACCGGCCGTCCCGCCGCCGAGCAGTGCGAGGGCTGCACGTACTACAACGGGAAGGTCCGCGAGCTGTCCTACCTGCACGCCGCGGGCATCACCTACGCCACGTTGTGCCAGGGCCCGTACGAGGAGAGCGTCCGGTACCGCGACTTCATGGGCTGGGACATGCCCTGGTACTCCGCCCAGGACTCCGCCGAGACCCTCCTGGTCGGACGCCAGGTCGGCATGTTCCACCTGGTCTGCTACCTCCGGGACGGCGACCGCGTCTTCGAGACCTACTGGACGACCGGCCGCGGCGTCGAGGCCCTCGACAACAGCTACCCGATCATGGACATGACCGTCTACGGGCGCCAGGAGGAATGGGAGGACTCGCCCGAAGGCTGGCCGCACGACGGCTCGGCCGACGGCGGCTTCTTCCGCACCGGCGGACGTCCCACCTCCCAGTGGCCCCGCCTGGAGGCCGGGCACTCCGACGACCTCGGCACCGCGCGGTGACCACCTAGCGGCTGGAAGGCGTCCGCTCAGGACGGCCAGTTCGGGTTGCGCTTCTCGTTGAACGCGGCGATGCCCTCGCGGCGGTCGGCGGAGAACGCGACGGTGCGCCAGGCGTTGTCCTCCAGGTCGAGGCCCGCCTCCAGGCTCACCCCGTCGCCGAGCCGGAGCGCGCGCTTGGCGGCGCGGACGGCGACCGGCGAGTTCCGCGCGATCGTCCCGGCGAGCGCGAGGGCCTCGTCGCGGGCGGTCCCGGCGGGCACCTTCCGGTCGGCCAGGCCGAAGTCGAGGGCCTCGTCGATTCGCAGGCGGCGGCCGGTGAGCACCAGGTCGGCGGCCTTGCCGGGGCCGAGGCGGCGCAGCGCGAGTTGCGTCCCGCCGCCGCCGGGGACGAGCCCGACGCTCACCTCCGGCAGCCCGAACACGGCCGTCTCGTCCGCGACGATCAGATCGGCGGACAGCGCGAACTCGCAGCCGCCGCCGAGCGCGAACCCGTGCACGGCCGCGACGACCGGCTGCGGCAGGCCGAGGACGCCGCCGAACGCGGCCCGGAACACCGGCCGCTGCGCGGCGATCTCCTCGTCGGTCATCGCGTTGCGTTCCTTGAGGTCGGCGCCGACGCAGAACGCCTTCTCCCCGGCCGCGCCCAGCACGACCGCGCGGACGGACGCGTCCGCCGCCACCTCCGCGCACACCGCCGCGAGCCGCCGCGCCATCGCGGTGGACAGGGCGTTGAGGGCCTCGGGCCGGTCCAGCACGATCTGCGCGACATGTCCGTCGCGCCGCAGCGTCACACCATCCATGAAAGGGCACCCTAACGATCGTCGTTGGCGTGGGGTTGGATGGGTGTGTGAGCGACTCACCATATGGCGATCTCGACCGGCCGCCGCTGCACGAGGCGGCGCTGCGGCGTGCCCTCGTCCGGGACGGCGGCCTGTGGCGGGAGGTGCGGGTCGTGGCGGAGACCGGCTCCACCAACGCCGATCTCGCGGAACGGGCCGGGGACGGGGCGCCGGAGGGCACCGTCCTGGTCACCGAGGTGCAGACGGCGGGACGCGGCCGACTCGGCCGGGTCTGGGCCGCGCCGCCGAGGTCGGGCCTGATGTTCTCGATGCTGCTGCGGCCCCGGGTGCCGGTCCCGGCGCTCGGCTGGGCGCCCCTGCTGACCGGCGTCGCCGTCGCGACCGCCGTCCGCCGGATGACGGCCTGGTCGCAGCGGGAGGAGCGGTTCCTCGGCGACGGCGAGGACGGTGACGTGGCCGTGGACGTCCGGCTCAAGTGGCCGAACGACCTGCTCGCCGGCGACCGGAAGCTGGCCGGGATCCTCGTGGAGAAGGTCGACGACGGGATCGTCGTCGGCGTCGGGCTGAACGTCGGCCTGCGCAAGGACGAGCTTCCCGTCGACACGGCGACGTCCCTCGCGATCGAGGGCGCGCCGCTCAGCGACCGGGCGCCGCTGCTGCGCGCGATCCTGCGCGGGTTCGAGACCTGGTACCTGGAGTGGACGGCGCTCGACGGCGACCCGGAGACCAGCGGGCTCCGCACCGCCTACAAGGACCTGTGCGCCACGCTCGGCCGCCAGGTGCGGGTGGAACTGCCCGGCGACCGGCGCCTGGAGGGCACGGCCCGCGACATCGACGGCGCGGGACGCCTGGTCGTCGCCGGTCCGGCCGGGGAGAACGCGATCAGCGCGGGCGACGTCGTCCACGTCCGATGAACGGTCCGCGCCCGAGCACGGGTGCACGTCCGGTGAACGGGTGGCGGACATCGGCGGCCGACGCGATGAACCGCTGGCTGATCTGCAACGATATGTCCCGAAACCGATTCACGACGCCGGCGCCACGGCCCATGGCGGCGGCCGACTGAGGGGCGGAAGATGGCGGCCGGAATGCCGGATCCCAAGGAGATCGAAGAGCTCCTGCTCGGGGGCGAGCTGCGGTACAACCGCGTCGACGCCGTGCGCCTGGCCGGGGTCTCGCGGGAGTTCTCCGGCCGGGTGTGGCGCGCGTTCGGCTACCCGTCGATGCCGGACGAGGCGGTCGCCTACACCGAGGGCGACATCGCCGCGCTGGACCGCATCCGCCGCCTGATGGACGACGGCGTCCTAGACGAGGAGGGCGTGATCCGGCTCGTCCGGGCGTTCGGGCAGACCATGACGAGGCTCGCGGAATGGCAGGTGAGCCTGCTGCACAGCATGCTGACGCAGGAGCCGAGCGAGGTGCCGTCCGCCGAGGCCGTCCAGACGATCGTTGACGTCGCGGAGAAGCACATCGGCGAGTTCGAGCCGCTGGTCGTGCACGCCTGGCGGCGGCAGCTCGCCGCGGCCGGGACGCGCGCGCTGGCCGCCGCCTCGACGCGCGACAACGGCGACCCCGCGGGCCGCACCCCCGCCACCGTCGGGTTCGCGGACATGGTGTCGTTCACGCAGGTCAGCCGGGAGCTGGAGGAGATCGAGCTGGCCCGGATCGTGGAGTGGTTCGAGGAGACCGCCGCCGACATCATCGCCTCCTGCGGTGGCCGCCTGGTCAAGACGCTCGGCGACGAGGTGCTGTTCAGCGCGGAGACGCCGGAGATCGGCGCGGAGATCGCGCTGACGGTCGCGGCCGCCATCCAGGACGAGACCGAGGTCCCCGACGTGCGGGTCGGCGTCGCGCACGGGCCCGTCGTGCCGCTGATGGGCGACCTGTTCGGCACCACGGTCAACCTCGCGGCCCGGCTGACGTCCATGGCCCGGCCGGGCGCCGTCGTGATCGACGGCGAGCTGGCCGGGCGGCTGGAGTCGAGCCGGGCGTACGAGGTGACACGGCTGGTGCGCCGTCCGGTCCAGGGGCTCGGCATCATCCAGCCGTACGTGCTGCGCCGCACCCCTGGAGTGCCGCCGCCCCCGGCCCTGGACGCGACCTGAGCCGGGGCTCGGGCGGCTCGGGGGTCAGACGGGTTTGATCGAGTCCTCGCCGGGCGCGTCGGTGAGGCGTTGCAGGTAGTTCTGTTCGCCGAGGGCCTGGACGAGGCTCAGCTCGGTCTCCAGGTAGTCGATGTGCTCTTCCTCGTCGGCGAGGATGTCCTCGAAGATGCGGGCGGACGTCACGTCGCCGCGCGAGCGCATCAGCTCGATCCCCGGCCGCAGCCTGGCGACGGCCTCCAGCTCGACGGCGAGGTCCGCCTCCAGTTGCTCGACGATGTTCTGCCCGATCCGAAGGGTGCCGATTTTCTGGTAGTTCGGCAGCCCCTCCAGGAACAGGATCCGGTCGGTCAGCCGCTCCGCGTGCTTCATCTCGTCGAAGGACTCGTCGCGGGTGTGCTCGGCGATGCGGGTGAAGCCCCAGTTCGCCTGCATCTTGGAGTGCAGGAAGTACTGGTTGATCGCCGTGAGTTCCGCGGTGAGCTGGGCGTTCAGCAGCGCGATGATGTCCTTGTCGCCTTCCATGGGGCCCATGCTCGCATGACGACCGGTTTCAGGACAGCACTAACCCCCCGCAAGGCGCGTGTCCGCCCGTCGCGGGCGGGCCGTGCGGGGGCCCGGGAAGGCTCAGGCTGCGGTCGGTGAAGCGGCTCCTTCCTCGGCGATCTCTGCCACCTCGGAGACCTCGGAAATCTCTGAGATCTCGGCGATCTCCGCGGGCTCGGTGAGGATCTGTTCGGGGACGGCCGTCAGCGCGGCAGGTCCGCCGGTGAGGGCGTCCGCGAGCTCGCTGGCCGTCCGGTACTCGCTGACCATCGTGTGGATGCGCTTGGTGCACAGCCCGCACGCGGGCTTGAAACCGCAGGCGGCCTTGACCTCCTTGGCGGTCCGGCAACCGCTCGCCATACAGCCTTGAACGTCGCCCTCGGTGACGGCGTTGCAGATGCAGACGTACATTCGGTCGGCGGACCTTCCATGCGGCTCACGCGTGCTCCACGCGTCTGACCAGGCGAGCTTAGGGCACCCTCAATAAGGTTAGGCTCCCCTAAAGTAGCTCAGCCTTGTCGGTTCTGGCCAGTGGCCTCCCGATCGGTGTGATCCACCCCTCACGGGGAAGGGCTCTTCACGCGCGCGCCGCCGCGCGGGCTCCCTCCCCCAGGTGGACGCCCGAGCAACCGCTCCCCGGTGCCGAACCCCCCCGATGAGGAGACCGTGTCCGAGGACCACTTGGCCGAAGAGAACCTGACCCAAGACAGCAGGACCGTCCTGGCGGAGGACGCGACCGCGGCGCCGCCGTCCGGCACGTACCGGCTCCAGCTCCGCGGCACGCCGGAAGGTCGATTCGGATTCGCCGAGGCCGCCGCGCTGGCCCCCTACCTGGCGTCCCTTGGCGTGTCGCACGTGTACCTGTCGCCGATCCTGCAGGCCGCGCCCGGGTCGGCGCACGGCTACGACGTGATCGACCATTCCCGGCTGGCGGACGAGCTGGGCGGCTCCGAGGAGTTCGGCGCGATGGCGGCCCGGTTCCGCGCGCACGGGCTGAGGGTGCTGGTGGACGTCGTCCCGAACCACATGGCGATCCCGGTGCCGTACGCCCTGAACCTGCCGCTCGCCGCCGTCGTCGCGGACGGGCGGGCGTCGCCGTTCGCGAAGTGGTTCGACGTCGACTGGGACGCGGGCGGCGGGCGAATCGTCCTGCCGGGCCAGAGCGGCGCGGGCGGGCCCAACTACCGGCGGTTCTTCGACATCGACGGGCTCATCGCGCTCCGCCAGGAAGACCCGGAGGTGTTCGAGCGCACGCACGCCCTGCTGCTCGGCCTCATCGAGGAGGGTCTGGTGCACGGCCTGCGCGTCGACCATCCGGACGGTCTCGCCGACCCGCGCGGCTACCTGCGGCGCCTCGCGGACGCGGCCCCGGGCGCCTGGCTGCTCGTCGAGAAGATCACCGAGGGGGAGGAGCGGCCGCCACCGGACTGGCCGTGCGCGGGCACCACCGGCTACGACTCCCTCGGCATGGTCGGCGGCCTGTTCGTCGACCCGGCGGGCGAGAAGCCGCTCACCGACTACTACGTGTCCCTGACGGGCGCGCCGCGCGACTTCGGCGAGGTCGAGCGCGACTCCCGCCTCCACGCCGCGACCCACGGCCTCAGGCCCGAGATCGACCGGCTTGTGCGCGTCCTGCGTCGGGTGGTGGGCGAGCGGCGGCCCGGTCTGGAACGGGCACTGCTCGAACTGCTCGTCGCCATGCCCGTGTACCGCGCGTACGTCGTCCCTGGGGAGGACGCGCCGCAACAGGCCGTGGACGTCCTGCACGAGGCCGCTGCCCGTGCGCGCGCCCATCTGCCAGAAGAACTGCACGGAGAGCTGGAGACCGTCGTCGAACTGGCTCTGGGACGCGGTGAGCGCACCGACGCCGAGTTCATCGTCCGGTTCCAGCAGACATCGGCCCCGCTCGCGGCCAAGGGCGTCGAGGACACGGCGTTCTACCGCTGGAACCGTATGGCCGCGCTGAACGAGGTCGGCGGTGCCCCAGGCCGGTTCTCTGTCGGCACCGACGATTTCCACGCGCATTGCATAGGGCTCGCGCGCGACTGGCCGGCCACGATGACGACGCTGTCCACGCACGACACCAAGCGGGAGGAGGACGTACGCGCCTGGCTGTCCGTGCTGTCGGAACTGCCAGGCGAGTGGGTGGAGGCGGTCGAACGCTGGCGAACCTGGGGTTCCGCCGCATCGCCGCTGGAGCCAGATCTCGAATACCTGCTCTGGCAGACCCTCGTCGGCGCTTGGCCGCTGACCGCCGGACGCCTGGAGGAGTTCCTCACCAAGGCGATGCGCGAGGCCAAGACCCGCACTTCATGGCTCGACCAAGACCCCGCGTACGAGAAGGCCGTGCTGGAGTACGCGCGCGGCGTTCTCGCTGATCCCGACCTGGTCACCGACATGACCTCGTTCGTCAGGAAGCTCGCCCCCTACGCGCGCGTGAACACGCTGGGGCAGAAGCTCGTCCAGCTGGCGATGCCGGGCGTTCCCGACGTGTACCAGGGCTGCGAGCTGACCGGGCTCGCGCTCGTCGACCCCGACAACCGGCGGCCTGTCGACTACGGACGGCGCCGCGAGCACCTCTCCCGGCTCGACACCGGCAGGCTGCCGAAGGAGGTGGACGACGAGAAGCTGCTCGTGACGTCCCGGACGCTGCGCCTGCGCAGGGCACACCCCGAATGGTTCGGCCCGGGCGCCGGGCACGAGCCGATCGTCTCGCTCGGGCCCGCCGCCGAGCACGTCATCGGGTTCGCCCGCGGCGACGCCGTCGCGCTCGCGACCCGCCTGCCCGTGGGCCTGGAACGTCGCGGCGGCTGGAACCGGACGCGCGTGGACGTCCGCAGCCAAGGCTGGCGGGACGCCTTCACAGGCTGCACGCACATGGGCCCGTTCCTGGACGCCTCCCGGGTCTTCGAGCATCTGCCCGTCGCGCTGCTCATCCCCAGAGAGATGAATCGGTGACCACCCGGTTCGAGGTATGGGCACCGCACGCCGACCGCGTGGACGTCGTGACCGGCGACGCCCTACGGCATCCCCTGGAGGCGACCGCTTCCGGCTGGTGGCGAGCCGAAAACCCCGACGCCGTACACGGAACGGACTACGGCTTCGCCTTGGACGGCGCCGAAGAAGTACTGCCCGACCCGCGCTCGCCATGGCAGCCGAACGGCGTCCATGGGCAGAGCCGCGTCTACGACCACGAACGGTTCGCCTGGACGGACCAGCACTGGCATGGACGGCCGCTCCCCGGAAGCGTCCTGTACGAGCTGCACGTGGGCACGTTCACGCCAGAAGGGACGTTCGACGCGGCCGCTGAGCGGCTCGACCATCTCGTCGCTCTCGGCATAGACGCCGTGGAACTTCTGCCCGTCGCCGCGTTTCCGGGCCATCACGGATGGGGTTACGACGGCGTTCACCTGTGGGCACCGCACGAACCGTACGGCGGTCCGGACGGGTTGAAGCGTTTCGTGGACGCCGCCCATGCGCGCGGACTCGCCGTCGTCCTGGACGTCGTCTACAACCATCTGGGCCCGGACGGTAACCGCCTCGCCGCCTACGGCCCGTATTTCACCGACGTCCATCCGACCCCCTGGGGCGACGCGGTGAATTTCGACCAGGAGGGCGCGGACGAGGTCCGCGAGTTCGTCGTGCAGAACGCGCTGATGTGGCTGCGCGACTACCACTTCGACGGGCTCCGCCTTGACGCCGTCCATGCCATCACCGACCACAGCGCCGTCCATATTCTCGAAGAACTGTCCTGTGCTGTTGCGTGCCTGTCGGCGCACCTTGGACGGGAACTGTTCCTCATAGCCGAATCCGACCTGAACGACCCGCGCCTGGTGACGTCCAGGGAAGCGAGCGGCTACGGGCTCGACGCCCAATGGAGCGACGATTTCCACCACGCGCTGCACGCCACGCTCACCGGCGAACGGCAGGGCTACTACTGCGACTTCGGCCCCATGGAAACGCTCAAGAAGGCGCTCACGAACGTCTTCGTCCACGACGGGGCCTGGTCGACGTACCGGGGGCGGCGCCATGGCCGTCCGGTCAACGTCCAGACGACGCCCGCGCACAGGTTCGTCTGCTTCCTGCAGAACCACGACCAGGTGGGCAACCGGGCGGCGGGCGACCGCCTGGGCGCGACCCTGGCGTCCTCCCGGATCTATCCGTCGATGCTCAAGGTCGGCGCGGCGCTCGTCCTGCTCGCGCCGTTCACGCCCATGCTGTTCATGGGTGAGGAATGGGGCGCGTCCACCCCGTGGTGCTACTTCACCGACCACCAGGACCCGGAACTGGCACGCGCGGTCGGCGCGGGACGGCGCCGCGAGTTCGCGCGGCACGGCTGGACGGGCGCGGTCCCCGATCCACAGGCTGTGGAAACCTTCCGGCGCTCCGTCCTCGACTGGACAGAACCCGACCGCCCGCACCACCACGACCTGCTCGAATGGCATCGCTCCCTGCTCGCGCTGCGCCGCTCCCTGCCCGAGTTGAACGAGCCGCGCCTGAACGAGACCATCGTCGAGGTGGACGACCCGGCCCGCTGGCTGATGATGTGGCGCGGCCGCGTGTGCGTGGCGGCGAACTTCGGCGGCCTTCCCGTCACCCTTCCGGCGACTTCTCCATCGGCTCCCGGAACGGGCAGGCCCCGCCTTCTGCTGGCCTCAGATCCGGCGATCCGCCTGGACGCGGACATCATCGGCGATTCCGAATCCGCGTCCATTGAATTGCCCGCCGCCTCGGCGGCCGTTTTCGCCTGACCCCCGCCCCCGGATCGCGCCGGGCCGCGCCACGCCCGGACGGCGGGATGTGCTCGTCGTACTAATTTAGCCGGATAAGCCGTGTTCGAGGATGTACTATGAGTGGCAAACCGCAGGTCAAGAGCGCGGCGGCAGCCGGGCAATGTTCAAGAATGGTCATACGATCGGTTCATGACCTCAGTACTGCTCGCCGAGGACGACACGTCCATCTCCGAGCCTCTCGCCCGCGCGCTGCGTCGCGAGGGGTACACCGTCGAAGTCAGCCCGGACGGCCCGCAGGCGCTGGAGCGGGCGCTCGGCGGCGGTGTGGACCTGATCGTCCTTGATCTCGGCCTTCCCGAACTGGACGGCCTTGAGGTGGCCCGCAGGGTGCGGGCCGAGGGGCATGGCGTGCCCATCCTGATCCTGACCGCCCGTGCCGACGAGGTCGACACCGTCGTCGGGCTGGACGCCGGCGCCGACGACTACGTGACCAAGCCGTTCCGGCTGGCCGAGCTGCTCGCGCGGGTGCGGGCGCTGCTGCGCCGGGGCAGCACCGAGACACCGATCGTCCAGGGGGTACGGATCGACGCCGAGTCGCGCCGCGCCTGGATGGGCGACCAGGAGCTGCAGCTCACCACCAAGGAGTTCGACCTGCTGCGGGTCCTCGTCCGCGACGCGGGCAAGGTCGTGACCCGCGAACAGATCATGCGCGAGGTGTGGGACACCAACTGGTGGGGTTCCACCAAGACCCTCGACATGCACATTTCCTGGCTGCGCCGCAAGCTCGGCGACGACGCCGGCAGTCCCCGCTACATCACGACGGTGCGGGGCGTCGGCTTCCGGTTCGAGCGCGGCGACTAGCACCGGCCGCCGCGGTCGTGCGGAACGCCGGGGGCCTTCCCGAGAGGCCCCCGGGGAGCCGTGCCGCGCGCCGCGGCCCCACCCTCGAAGGAGCCCCTGATGAGGCGCCGACTCCTCCTGTCGACGCTCGCGGTGGCGGTGGTCGCGATCCTGTCGCTCGGCATACCCCTCGCCTACGCCGCCCACAAGCTCGTCTACGAGGAGGCCGGCCGGTCCCTGGACCGCGAGGCGTCCTCCATCGCCGACGGTGTCGGCTTCGACCTGGAGATGCACCGCCCCGTCAACGGCGCGCCCATCGCGCGGGAGTACCCGGGACGGCACATCTCGATCGTCCTGCCGGACGGCCGGGCGCTCACCGCGGGACCGCCGCGGCGCGGGTCCGTGCTCTCCGCCGCGCGCACGGACGGCGCGGTGCGCGTCCGGGTGTCGCGCCCGGAGGCCGAGGTCCGCGCGGACGCGTTACGGCTGATGCTGCTCATCGGCAGCCTCGCGCTGCTCGGCGTCGCCGTCACCGTCGGCCTGGCGATGGTCCAGGCCCGCAAGCTGACGCTGCCGCTGGTCGACCTCGCCGAGACCGCCGACCGGCTCGGCACCGGCAACGCCAGGCCGCGCCGCCGCCGCTACGGCGTCCCCGAGGTCGACCGGGTCGCCGAGGTACTGGACCGCAGCGCCGTCCGGATCGCCGACCTGGTCGCGTCGAGCCGCGAGTTCGCCTCCGACGCAAGCCACCAGCTCCGCACGCCGCTGACCGCGCTGTCCATGCGGTTAGAGGAGATGATCGAGGCCGCCGACTACCCGGACGTCGTCCGGGAGGAGGGCGCGGCGGCCGTCACACAGGCCGAACGGCTCGTCGCGGTCGTCGAGCAGCTGCTCGCCCGCGCCCGGCACGACCGCACCGGCGGCGCGATCGCCTCGTCCATCGACGAGATCATCGCGCAGCAGGTGGAGGAGTGGCGGCCGATCTTCCAGCGGGACGGGCGCGACGTGCGGATCGTCGGCGAGCAGGGCCTCGTCGGGATGACCAACCCCGAGGGCCTCTCCCAGATCGTCGCGACGCTCCTGGACAACTCGCTGATGCACGGCGCCGGGACCGTCACCATCCACACCAAGCCGGGCGTGAGCTCGGTGGTCGTCGAGGTCGGCGACGAGGGCACCGGCATCCCGCCGGAGCTGGAGCCGCGGATCTTCGAGCGAAGCGTCAGCGGCGGCCGCGGCACCGGGCTCGGGCTCTACCTGGCCCGCTCCCTCGCCATCGTGGACGGCGGGCGGCTCGAACTGCTCCAGTCGCGTCCCGCCGTGTTCGGGGTCTTCCTCCGCGAGGCCGCCGAGGCCCGCCTGGCGGAGGAGCGCGTCGTGATGGGCCCCGCGTAGCTTCCCGCGGCGGGGCTTCCTGTGCGGCCCGGCTTCCGTGCGGCCTAGAGTTCGGCGTAGTCCTCGGCGGTCTGGTCGAGGCGGTGGCCGAGCCGCGGCGGCGACGCGTGGCGGCCGTTGGCCCGGTGCGCGCCGGGCCCCTCCGCGACCGGCCTGGCCGGGTCGGCGTGGTCGGCGGACGGCGGCTCAGGCAGCCCGGACGCCGGGTCGACCTGCGGTGCGGTCGACGGCAGGAAAACCCACTTCTTGTACGACCAGAACCGGAACAGCGTCGCCACGCCCGTCCCGACGACCAGCGCGGCGTTGTAGGAGACCGCGCCGTCCAGCCCGAGGACGTAGTGCGCGAACCCGATGAACAGCTCCGTGATGACCAGCCCGACGCCGTTCAGGCCGAAGAACAGCACGTACTCGCGGCCGAGGCCGGTCCGGTCGCGGTGCCGGAACGTCCAGTAGCGGTTGGCCAGGTAGGAGAACGTCGTGGCGACGATCGTCGCGAGCCCGTTGGACGTCAGCGGCCCCACCCCAAGACCGGTGTGCAGGCCGTTGCCGATCGCGACCGTGATGACGAACGCGATCGCGCCCACACTGCCGAACTTGGCCAGTTCTTGCACGAGATGCGCGAACTGCCGATGGATCTTGGCGACCAGGCTCACGAAGGGGAACCGTCCTTCCGGACTACGGCTGAGCGCCACGGCCGGCGCGCGGCGGCTATTGCGGAGGCATCACGAGAATAGACGCATGCGGCCCCTGGGACGTCGGAACATGAACGTTTCACGCTGTCCGAGCGTTCCATGCCCATAACCGAGAACCCCACACCCGGGTTCGACGCAGGGGCCGGACGGTTCGTTCGCGCGATCCGGCCGATAACCTTCTGACGTGACGAATCCAGCTGAGAAGCCCGTGGTGGGGATGGCGGGCGGGGGCCAGCTGGCCCGGATGACACAGCAGGCCGCGATCGGCCTCGGCGTGTCGCTGCGCGTGCTCGCCGCCTCGGCGGACGATTCGGCGGCCAAAGTCATCTCCGACGTCCGGATCGGCGACGACCGCTCCCTCGACGATCTCCTTTCGTTCGCCAAGGGCTGCGATGTCGTGACGTTCGACCACGAGCACGTCCCCGGCCCGCACATCGAGAAGCTGGAGTCGTCGGGCGTTCCGTGCCGTCCCGGATCGGCCGCGCTGGTCCACGCGCAGGACAAGCTCGTCATGCGCGAGCGGCTCACCGCCATGGGCGTCCCGTGCCCCGACTACCTGCACTTGCACCGGCGAGCGCCGCTGCAAATGCTGGAGGTCTTCGCCCGCGAGCACGGGTTCCCGCTCGTGATCAAGGCCACCCGCGGCGGCTACGACGGCAAGGGCGTGTGGCTGCTGGACGCCTACGACCGCGCCGCCGTGGAGCTGATCCAGGAGCTGCTGTCCCAGGACGTCGACCTGATGGTCGAGGAGCACGTGCCGTTCACGCGGGAGCTGGCCGCGCTCGTCGCGCGTTCCCCGTACGGGCAGGGCGCCGCGTACCCGATCGTGGAGACCGTCCAGGAGGGCGGGATCTGCACCGAGGTGATCTCGCCCGCGCCCGGCCTGCCCGAGGACGTGGCCGCCGAGGCGCAGCGCCTCGCCCTGAGCGTCGCCGAGGAGCTCGGCGTCGTCGGCCTCCTCGCGGTCGAGCTGTTCGAGACCGGGGACGGCCTGATCGTGAACGAGCTGGCGATGCGCCCGCACAACTCCGGGCACTGGACGATCGAGGGCGCCAGGACGTCGCAGTTCGAGCAGCACCTGCGCGCCGTCCTCGACCTGCCGCTCGGCTCCACCGCGCCCACCGCCCCGTACACGGTCATGGCCAACGTGCTCGGCGGCGACGACCCGGACGTCTACTCCCGCTACTTCCACGTGATGGCGCACGACCCGGCCGTCAAGGTGCACCTGTACGGCAAGCGGTCGCGTCCCGGCCGCAAGATCGGTCATGTGACCGCGCTCGGCGACGACCTCGCGGACGTCCGCGAGCGCGCCCGGCACGCCGCCGGCTACCTGCGGTGGGGCACCCGGATGAAGGAGCGGGAGGAACGGCGATGACGGACCCCGAGCCGCTGGTCGGCGTGGTGATGGGCAGCGACTCCGACTGGCCGGTGATGCAGGAGGCGGCGCAGGCGCTCGCGGAGTTCGGCGTCCCCTACGAGGCCGACGTCGTGTCCGCGCACCGGATGCCGCACGACATGATCACCTACGGGGAGGACGCGGCGGCCCGCGGCCTGCGCGTGATCATCGCGGGCGCGGGCGGGGCGGCGCACCTGCCCGGCATGCTGGCCTCGGTGACGCCGCTGCCGGTGATCGGCGTGCCCGTCCCGCTGAAGTACCTCGACGGGATGGACTCGCTGCTGTCGATCGTCCAGATGCCCGCTGGCGTGCCCGTCGCGACCGTCTCGGTCGCCGGCGCGCGCAACGCGGGGCTGCTCGCCGTCCGGATCCTGGCCGCGTCCGACGACGAGCTGCGCGCCAAGATGAAGGTCTTCCAGCAGGACCTCTACGGCCAGGCCAAGGCCAAGGGCAACCGGCTCCGCGAAAGGCTCTGAGAGACGCTCTGAGCGCCGGTCAGCGGCAAAGCCTTTCCGTGGGCCTTTCCGCGGCAGGGCCCGCTCAGCGGCGCAGGGCCCATTCGACGGCCGGGCACCGGTTCATGACGACGTCGAGCCCGGCGTCTTGCGCCCGCCGTGCCGCGGCCTCGTCGATCACCTGGAGCGGCAGCCACACCGCCTTCGCGCCCGCCGCGATCGCCTCGTCCACCGCCTGCCCGGCGTGCTCGGCCCGACGGTAGACGCCGACGACGTCGACCTCGGACACGGCCGGCACCTCGGCCAGCGACGCGTACCCCCGCTCGCCCAGCACCGCCTCCGCCGCCGGATGGACGGGAATGATCCGCTTGCCGCGCTCCTGCATCAGCCGCGCCTGCGTGTACACCTCGCGTTCGGGGTTGTCGCCCAGCCCGACGAACGCCCATGTCTTCGACTCGTTCAGTAGCCGCCGGATCACGTCCAGGTCGGCGAACGCATCAGCCATGTTCGCGTCAACAGCGCCGGCGTCCCTTTGCTTCCCTCTCAGGGGCCGCTCAGGGGCGTCCCAGGGCGCGGTAGTTCCATCCGGCGGCGCGCCACCGCTCCGGGTCGAGCGCGTTGCGCCCGTCCACGATGTTGCGTTCGGCGACGACCTCGGCGAGCGAGGACGGCTCCATGTCCCGGAACTCCGCCCACTCCGTCAGCAGCAGCACCACATGCGCGCCACGCGCCGCCGACAGGGCCGACTCCCCGTACCCGAGACTCGGCTGGGCGCGGCGCGCGTTCCGCATCGCCTGCGGGTCGTACACCGTGACCTTCGCCCCCTGGGCGCGTATCGACGCGGCCACGTCCAGCGCGGGGGAGTCGCGGACGTCGTCGGAGTTCGGCTTGAACGCGGCGCCGAGGACGCCGACGGTCCGTCCGGCGAACGAGCCGCCGAGCAGCTCGCGGGCGAGGTCCACCATCCGGATCCGCCGCCGGATGTTGATCTCGTCGACCTCGCGCAGGAACGTGAGCGCCTGGTCGGCGCCGAGCTCACCGGCCCGGGCCATGAACGCGCGGATGTCCTTCGGCAGGCAGCCGCCGCCGAACCCGAGGCCGGGGCCGAGGAACTTGCCGCCGATCCGGTCGTCGTAGGACAGCGCCTCCGAAAGCTTCGTCACATCGGCGTGCGCGGCCTCGCACACCTCCGCCATCGCGTTGATGAAGGAGATCTTGGTGGCGAGGAACGCGTTCGCCGACACCTTGACCAGCTCCGCGGTCGGATAGTCGCTGGTGATGAACGGGGTGCCGGCGGCGATCATCGTCCGGTAGACCTCGCGCAGCGCCTTCTCGGCGTGCTCGGCGGCGCCCTGGTCGGCGGGCAGCCCCGCGACGATCCGGTCCGGTTGCAGGGTGTCCCGCACGGCGAAGCCCTCCCGCAGGAACTCGGGGTTCCACGCGAGGACGGCGTCGCCACCGGCGGGCGCGGCCTTCGCGAGCGTCTCGGCGAGCCGCGCGGCCGTCCCGACCGGCACCGTCGACTTGCCGACGACCAGGCACGGGCGGCGCAGCAGCGGCGCGAGCGAGCCGATCGCGGCGTCCACGTAGGACAGGTCGGCCGCGTACTCGCCGGACTTCTGCGGGGTGCCGACGCACACGAAGTGGACGTCGCCGAACTCCGCCGCCTCCGCGTACGACGAGGTGAACCGCAGCTTCCCGCTCGCCAGCCCCCGGCGCAGCACCGGTTCGAGCCCGGGCTCGTAGAACGGCAGGTCACCGGCCGCGAGCCGGGCGATGCGCTCGGTGTCCACGTCGAGGCCCAGCACCTCGAAGCCCAGATCCGCCATGCAGGCCGCGTGGGTGGCGCCCAGATACCCGGTCCCGATGACCGTCAGCCGGTAGGACAAGGCCCGCTCCTCTCGCTTCGCTGTCGCCGACCAGCGTACGGCGACACGCGACGGGGCGGTGGCCGGTGGCCACCACCCCGTCGGCTTGGTCGTTCGGTCAGGCGTGCGAGACGGTCAGGATGACGCTGCCGTCCTTCGCCATACGCGGGCTCAGCGTCAGACCGTTGTACGACGCGGACGAGTAAGGCTGGGTCGCGTCGGTGGTGGTCTTCATCTTCGAGTTGCCTTCTTGGACGACGAAGGTCACCTGGCTGCCGTTGACCCTGACCTGGATCGGCTTCATCCCGTACTTCTTGTCGAGCGGGATCTCCTGCCCGTCGCGGACCTGGACTTCGCACTGCGCGTCCATGCACGCCGTGAGATCCGTGCCGTCCTTGGCGACGGTCTTGCCGGGCTTGGCGCCGGGCTTGCCAGGCTTGCGGGGCTTCGCGGGCTTGGCAGGCTTGGCGGCGGGCTTGCGGGGCTTGCCGGGCTTGGCGGCGGGCTTGTTCGGCGCGGCGGCCTCCTCCGCGTCCGGCGCCGTCTGCGCGTCCGGCTGTTCCTGCGCACCCGGCTGGTTCTGCGCGTCGGGCTGGTCCTGTGCGTCGGGCTGGTCCTGCGCTTCTGGCGGCGCCTGACCTTCTGGCGGTGTCTGTTCGTTCGGTGTCTGTTCGTTCGGTGCTGCATCCGCATCTGGTGCGGGGTCGGCGTTGGACGCGCTGTTGGCGTCCGGTGGAGACGGCGGCGGTGCGGCGAGGGCGGCGCTTGCGGTGCCTATGGAGGCGGTGAGCGCCAGCGTCGCGGTCGTCGCGAGCAGGCCGAATTTCCGTGTCGACATTCTGTAGGCTCCTGACGAGTGACTACTCTCTGTCAACACCGATTGTTACCCAGAGTGTTCGATCAAGAACACGGAGCGACGCGGCGTGTCGCCGCGCACTTTTACTCGGTCCGGCGCTCGTCCACCAGGAGAGTCTGCAGGACACGACCGAATTCGCCCGCCGGGTCGGCGATCGACGCGGCGCACAGGGCGCTGCCGCCGGGGCTCGCGTCGAGGGACGCGTCCATGCACAGCCACTCGCCGGCGGGGTCGCGGTGCAGCGCGACCGTCATGTCCGTGTTGATGATCAGCCACTTGCCGAAGTCGAGCTGGCTGCCGACGCCGGACGCGCTGTCGGCCAGCCTCAGGGCACGCACCAGCGCAGTGTCGGACTCGCCGGCGACCAGCGGGATCCGGGACCGCGCCCACACCGTGCCCGGCCCGGGCTCGTCGAAGGCGCCGCGCACGGGACGCCATTCCATCGCCGCGAGATAGCCGTGCACGTGCAGGCCGTCCCACTCCCCGAACGGCGGGGTGACGCCGAGCCTGGGCGGTGGGGCGGGCGCGTGGACGACGGGCTCCAGATGGGACGGCGCCTCCATGATCCGCCAGGCGCTCGCGCGGACGACGGTCCGTCCCTCGTGGGTGATCTCGCCTTCGAGGTGCGCGATGCGCCGTCCCGGACGGACGGTGCGGACGGCGACCTCCAGCGCCGCGACCGGGACGGGGTTCAGGATCTCGATCGTCACCCGCGCGACCCGGGTGCCGGGGACGGGCTCGTGCCGCTCGAAGGCGCGTCCCATCAGGCCCGCCACCGGCCCGCCGTGCTGGAACTCTGCCGACCACGGTCCCGCCGTGGCCGGGGTACTGGCGAACCGCCCGCCGCCGAGCGGCTCGTAGAACGTCTCGGCCGGCACCGTTCCGCCGGGCACGTCGTCGCTCATAAGGCCCCCTCTGTATCTAGAAAAGTATTCTAGATCAGGGTCAGCCGCAGAGTTTCTGGGTGGCGGTGTCGGTGTCGAGGCCCTTGGACGGGGACGGGGACGGGCTCGGCGACGCGCCCTCGACCTCCACCTTCTTCACGCCGTCCCAGTTCGCGCCGACCATGACCTGCACCCTCGACCCGAGCGCGTCCATCCGCCTCAGCTTGGCGCCCGGGATCGCGGCGGCCAGGGTCTTCGCGGACTCGGCGCCGTCCGGGCCGTACTGGATCTGCGTCGTCCGCAGCCCGCGGCGCGCCACTCCGGGCACGACCGTGGTGCGGAAGCCGAGGTCGCGCAGCTGCCCGCCCGCCTTCGTCGCCAGGCCGGGGGTGCCGATCGCGTTCAGGACGCGGACGGAGATGTCGTCCGGCGGCACGGTGAGCCGGTCCTCGGGTTTTCGCGTCGGCGGCGCGCTCGGCTTCTTGGTCTTCTCGTCCAGCGGATGGTCCCGCCGGATCTTGGTGAACAGGTCGCGCGCCTTGCCCTCGTCCCACTGGACGGTCGACTGCGGCTGCCGCGAGTTCCACAGGACGGCGTTGTACCCGGGGTTGGCGAGCGGGACCTTCGCGAACGTCAGGTTGTCGGTCGACAGGTCCTTCATCTGCTCGGCGAGCTTCGGCAGGTCGTCGGCCAGCTCCGAGTCGACCCGCAGCGACTTCAGCGACGCCTTCAGGAACTTCGTCGACTTGACCGGGTCGCCGAGCGTCTTCGTCGACAGCGCCTGCTTCATCATCGACGCCATGAACTGCTGCTGCCGGTCGATGCGGCCGAGGTCGCTGCCGTCGGACAGGGTGTAGCGGGCGCGGGCGAACGACAGCGCCTTCAGGCCGTCCACGTGCGACTTCCCGGCGGGCAGCTTCAGCCCGCTCTTCGGGTCGTTGATCGGCTGCTCGGTGCACACGTCCACGCCGCCGAGCGCGTCCACCATGTGCACGAACCCGAAGAAGTTCACCTCGACGTAGTGGTCGATGGACACGCCCGTCGCCCGCTTGACGGTGCTGACCGTGAGGTCGGGTCCGCCGAACTGGTACGCCCAGGTCAGCTTGCCCGGACGGGATGGTACCCGCGCCCCCTTCGCCCCCTCCGACCCGTTCGACTTGTGCGCCGGGATCGTCACGTGGGAGTCGCGCGGCAGGTTCACGATCGACACGCTGTCGTGGTCGCGGGAGATGTGCACCAGCATCATCGTGTCGGACCGCTCGCCGGGCTGGTGCCCGAGCTTGGCCGCCCGCTGCTGCTCCTTCGTCAGCCCGTCGCGGCGGTCGACCCCGGCGACCAGGATCGTCATCGCGCCCTTCGGCGCGTCCTTGCCCTTGCCGAGCCCGTCGACCGAGATCTTGTCGATCATGCCGGTGACATAGTTCTGGAACGCCCACGCGCCGCCCGAGGTCAGCAGGACGAACACCGACATCGTCCCGGTCAGCGTCAGGAACCGCTTCTGCCGCCGCGCGCTCATCGCCGCCCGCGGGCTCAGCCCCCGGCCGGGACGGCGCGGGCCGCGCGGGCTCTCCACCGAGACGCGCGGCGCGGGCATCCCCTCGATGGTCACGCCCTCGATGTCGCCGTCCGCCCCCGCCGCGGGGTCCGGCGCCGCGTCGGCGGCCCCGTGCGCGCCCGGACGCGGCCGGAAATAGCGCTCCAGCGGGTCGTCGTCCGGCTCACCGCCGGCGCCGCGTCCCGAGTCGTACCCGTCTGCCATGCCGGCCGCCGCCTCCCGAAGACGTCGCTCTGACGCGATTCCCCACCACTCTAAAGTGGGGGACACCCGTCCGTTCGCTACCTCGACGTCGTGTCCGTGCAGTAACGTGGCGCCGTCTTTGACCACACCGCGCCCCGCGAGCCCACATGAATCCGTCTCCCCATGCCCAGAGCGCCACGAAGCAGGAATCCACGAGGCAGGAAACCACGAGGCAGGAAACGCAGCACGCCGTGAAGCCCCGCTCCGACTCCGGTGAACGCACCTGGCCGGCGGTGTCGATCGTGATGCCGGTCCTCAACGAGCAGCGGCATCTGACCGACGCCGTCCGCGGCATCCTGGCCCAGGACTATCCGGGCGAGCTCGAACTCGTGCTCGCGATCGGGCCCTCCCGCGACCGCACCGAGGAGATCGCCCGCGGCCTGGCCGCCGAGGACCCGCGGGTCCTGGTGGTCGCCAACCCGACCGGACGCACCCCGCAGGGTCTCAACATCGCGATCAAGGCGTCGCAGTACTCGATCATCGTCCGGGTGGACGGGCACTCGCTGCTCCCGGCGGACTATGTCCGCGCCGCCGTCGAGACGATGGAGGAGACCGGCGCCGACAACGTCGGCGGGATCATGGCGGCCGAGGGCGTCACCTCGTTCGAGAAGGCGGTCGCGCGGGCGATGACGTCCAAGCTCGGCGTCGGCAACGCCCGCTTCCACACCGGCGGTGAGGCGGGCGACGTCGAGACGGTCTACCTCGGGACGTTCCGCCGCAGCGCCCTCGACCGCGTCGGCGGCTACGACGAGACGTTCACCCGCGCGCAGGACTGGGAGATGAACCACCGCATCCGGCAGACCGGCGGCCGGGTGTTCTTCACGCCGCGGATGCGGGTGACCTACCGTCCGCGTCCCAACCTGCGGGCCCTCGCCAAGCAGTACTTCCACACGGGCCGCTGGCGGCGCGTCGTCGGGCGCGAGCACCAGGGCACCCTCAACTTCCGCTACCTCGCGCCGCCGATCGCCGTGGTGGCGATGGCGGCCGGCGCGGTCGCGGGCGCGTTCGGGTTCTGGCCCGGGTGGATCGTGCCCGGCGGGTACGCGGCCGCGATGATCGCGGGCGCGGCGGTCGAGGGGCGCGGGCTGCCGCTCTCCGCCTGGGTGCGGCTGCCGCTCGTGTACGCGACCATGCACGTGACCTGGGGCATCGGCTTCCTGACGAGCCCGCCGAGGCTCGGCCAGCCGGCTCCGGTCAAACCCGGCGAGACCGTACAGTAGCGGGCGATAGCGGGCAAGAAAGGCAAATCGTCCTCTGAACCCGCGTGCCTTCGCGCACGTCTCAGGGTTACGTTTGGCGGGATCATGCCCGCCGACCCGGTTTGGAGGGTGGCCATGTCCAACGGAGCGCGCCATGGGCTGGGAGTGGTGATCGGCCTTGTCGTGACGCCGATCATCGCCGCCTGCCTGTCGTACGGGACGATGAAGTTCGGCTCGTTCGTGCGGACACTCGCCACGGAGGGCAACGACCGGTGGATCGGCGCGGGCATGATGCTGATCGCGGCCGCGCTCATCGGGCTGGTGGCGGGGTCGCGGCTCTCCCCGCTCGCGTCGCTGATCCCCGGCGCCGTCTTCGGGATCATCGGGCTCCTCTGGGTCGCGGCGCCGCGCTGGAGCTTCCAGCACGCCGGACGCGACTTCCTGCCCGACGACATCCAGTACGGATACCTGACGCTCGGCCCCTTCGGCCTCTTCCTGGCGCTCGGCGGCGCACTCGTGGTGGCGTCCCTCGCGCCGTCCCGCTGGCAGGCGCGTACGGGCGCCGGTGCCGCGCCCCGTTTCGGCGGGGCGCCGCCCGCGCCGATGGGGCCGCCCGCCATGCACGGCGCTCCGCCTTCGCCGCCCATGGGAATGGCCCAGCCGCCGCAGGCGCCGCCGTCCCCCGGGCAGAGCTCGCCGCCCTGGGGCACGCCCCAGTACGGGCAGGCGCCCGCCGGGTCCAACCCGCCGCCGCTGCCGCCCTCGCCGCCCCCGGCCGAGCGGCCCAAGCCGTCCTCGGGGAGCAGCGGGCCGGACGACGACGAGCCCGGCGACTGGACGCGCATGTACGGCGGCAACCGCTGACGCACCCCACTGGACTTCAGAGCGCGGCGAGCACACCGGGGACGTCGTTGACGACCATCGCGTCGAACCCGGCGGCCGCGTAGCTCGGCGCGCTCTCGGCCGACGGGCACCAGACGACGGTCTCCAGGCCCGCCTTGTGCGCGACGTCCACGCAGTGCTCCAGCGGGCGCAGCCGCGTGTCGGGATGGTCGATGCCGCACGACCCGGTGTGCACGCCGACGGCGTCCAGCCCGAGGCCCGCCGCGGCCGGGACGGCGTGCCACAGCGGGTACCGCAGCCACGTCAGCAGCCCCAGCGGGACGCCGGGCAGCCCGTCCCGCAGGAACACCAGCAGCGACGGGTCGAACGACGTGACGAGCAGCCTGCGCCGCTCAGCCTCCCGTTCCAGCACCGGCAGCAGCAGCGCGCCGGTTCGGCGGGACGGGGTGTCCACGGCGTCCTCCAGGACGGTCTTGACGTCCACGTCCACGGCGACGTCCGGAGGCAGCGCGTCGAAGACGTCCACGAGGCGGGGAAGTCCGCTCGCCGTGGCCGGCAGGTCGGCCACGTAGTCGCCCTCGGGGGTCGTCGGGTCGTGCCGCAGGACGAGGGCGTCGTCGGCGGTGCGCGTCACGTCGATCTCGATCCAGGACGCGCCCGCGTCCACGGCGGCGAGCATCGACGGCAGCGTGTTCTCGGCGACGGGCGCGTCCGCGCCGGGCGGCGTCGGCTCGCCCGACCCGTAGCCGCGGTGGCCGATGACCACCGGGGTGTGCTCGAAGATCAAGAGGAGTCCCCGGTGGCGAGGTGCTCGGCGACGACGGCGTCGAGCGGCTGGGTGACCTTGAGGTTGCGCTCGCTGCCCGCGACGACCCGGATCGGGACGTCCGGCAGGTAGCGGTGCACGATCCCGCAGTCGTCGGTGGCCCGCAGCGCCGGGTCGGCGAGCGCGAGCTCGTACGCCTTGCGGATCGTGCCGAGCCGGAACCCCTGCGGCGTCTGGAACCGGATCATCGTCTCGCGCGGCGGCATCGACACGACCCGGCCGTCCTCGACCACCACCATCGTGTCGGACGCGGGCATGCCCACCGCGACGGCGTCGTTCGCGTCCAGCGCTTCCAGTACGCGGTCGATGACGGGGGCGTCCACGAACGGGCGGGCCGCGTCGTGGAACAGCACCCGCACGTCGTCGGGCCGCTCGTCCAGCACGCGCAGCGCCGCGACCGTCGACGCGGTGCGGGTGTCGCCGCCCTCGATCACGGCCGCCGTCTTGCGGAACGGCGCGGCGATGGACGCGGCCGCGCGCAGATGCCCGGCCGCCATCACCACCACCACCTCGCCGATGCCGGGATGCGCGTCGAACGCGCCGACCGCGTGCGCCAGGATCGGCCGCCCGCCGACCTCCATGAGCTGCTTGGGGCGCCCGGCGCCCATGCGCGCGCCGACCCCGCCCGCGAGGACCACCGCAACCGTCCGCGTCGCCATCTCTCCTCGATTTCCACGACACCCGGTCACCGGGCCACTACGCTGTGCACCTGCCCTGTCACCCGCTCCGACCGGCCGGAGGCCCGATGCTCCAGGCGACCCCGCGCGATCGGCCGGTCACGCTCAACGTACCGGACCGGCCGGACCGAGAGGCGGTCGAAACCGTGAACGACGGCCTCACGCCCGACACCGTATCGGTGATCTCCCTGGCCTTCGCGGTGCTCGCCGCGGTCTGGTTCTCCGACGGCGCCCGCGGCGGCCTGGTCGCCGGTGCGCTGCTGCTGTGCGCCTCGCTCGTCCTCGGCGCCTTCCGGCCGGACGGCATCCTCGACCGGGCCGGTGAGTTCGCGATGTACGCGGGGCTGGTGGCCGGGGCGTCCGGCTCCGTGCCCGGCGTGTCCGCCGTGCCGGGCGTGGACCTGTGGTGGGCGGCCACGGGCGCGATGGCGCTGCTGTCCGTCCGCGACATGATCGGCGCGTCGTACGCCGCGACCCGGCCCGCCCAGCGCGAAGGATCCGGCCGTGGCGTGCGGCGGTGGGCGGTGCACAACCTGGGCCTGCCGTCCGGTGTCCGGTACGCGCTGATCGCGGCCACCGCCGCGTTCGCCGGCGCCCGCCTGACGTTCACCGTGCTCCTCGCGTGGGGCTCGGCCGCCGCCGTCGCCGTCCTGGCCGGACGCGTGACAAGGTCCCTCGCGCGATGAGGACCGCCCCGCCCGCCCCGGCGACCAGGGCACTGCGGGCCTACCGCGACGACGGCCCGGCGTCCCGCGCGCTCGGCCGGATGGCGGGCGGACGGCTCCCGCCGCTTCCCGCGTCCGTCCTCGCCGTGGCGCTGGTGAGCGTCCTGTCGGCGCTGCGGCCGGACGGGGGACCGGCCCCGGCGCTGTTCGCCCCGGTCGTCGTCCTGCTGCTGACCGGACCGTCCGCCACGCACCCGCACACCGGACGGCTGGACTGGCTCGCACCGCCCATCCTGCGCGGGATCGAGTATGGTTACCTGGCCGTGTTGGGGTTCGCGCAGGCGATTTCGGCACCGCTCGTCTACGTGCTGATCGCGGTGCTCGCGCTCCATCACTACGACACCATGTGCCGTGTCCGGCGGGGGGCCCGGCCGCAGGAGTGGGTCGTCCTGGCCGGGCTCGGCTGGGAGGGCCGGACGCTGCTTGTCGCCCTCGCGGGCCTGTCCGGGTTCCTCCCGTTCGCGTACGCGGCGGTGGCCGCCTACCTTGGCGTGTTGTTCGGCAGCGAGAGCGTCCTCACGTGGACGCGGCGTAGCCGAGGTGTGATCGTCAACTTGGAGAGAGGGAAAGCATGATCGGCATGGTGCTGGCCGCCGGCGCCGGCAGGAGGCTGCGGCCGTACACCGACACCCTTCCCAAGGCACTGGTCCCCGTGGACGGCGAGACGACGGTCCTCGACATCGCGCTGGGCAACTTCGCCGAGGTCGGGCTGACCGACGTCGTCATCGTCGTCGGCTACCGCGCGGAGGCGGTCGAGTCGCGCAAGGCCGGGCTTGAGGAGCGGTACGGCGTGTCCATCACGCTGGTCCACAACGACAAGGCCGAGGAGTGGAACAACGCCTACTCCATGTGGCTGGCTCGGGATCACTTCTCCAAGGGCGTCCTCATGGTCAACGGGGACACGGTCCATCCGGTCAGCGTCGAGAAGACACTATTGGCGAACCGCGGGCCGGACATCCTCCTCGCCGTGGACGATGTGAAAACTCTTGCCGACGAGGAGATGAAGGTCATCCTCGACGGCGAGGGCAACCTGCGGACCATCACCAAGCTGATGGACCCTTCCACCGCCGGCGGCGAGTACATCGGCGCCACCCTCATCGAGCCTCCCGCCGCCGGTCCGCTCGCCGACGCGCTCAAGGCCACCTGGGAACGCGACCCCGACCTGTACTACGAGGACGGCTACCAGGAGCACGTGAACAGGGGCGGCCGTATCGCCGTCGCCCCGATCGGCGATGTCGACTGGGTCGAGGTCGACGATCACGACGACCTGGAGAAGGCCCGCCGGATCGCCAAAGGCTACTGACCGCAAGCGCGACCGAGCGAGGAGGCCCATGCCCCTGCTGACGCGGATGCTGAACGCGCCGCTGTCCATCGACGTGCGGCGCGGAGCCGTCGCGGGTCTCGGCGAACTGCTCGCCGACAAGCGGATCGCCACCGAGGGGCGGGTCGCGATCGCGGTCGGCCCCGGCCAGGGCGACCAGATCGCCGAGCACGTCCGGCCGTCACTAGCCGCCTGCGAGGTCTTCCGGGTCGAGGACGGCAGCGTCGACGCCGCCGTCGGGCTCGGGGCGAGACTGCGCGCCGGGTCGTACGAGGCCGTCGTCGGGATCGGCGGCGGCCGTACGATCGACGCCACCAAGTACGCGGCGACGCTGTCGGGCATCCCGATGGTGTCGGTCGCGACGAACCTGTCCCACGACGGGATCTGCTCCCCGGTCGCCTCCCTCGTCCACGACAAGGGCAAGGGCTCGTTCGGCGTGGTGATGCCGCTGGCGATGGTCGTCGACCTCGACTACGTGCACGCGGCGCCCGCCCGTCTCGTCCGTGCCGGGATCGGCGACGTGGTGAGTAACTTCTCCGCCGTGGACGACTGGCTGCTCGCCGCCGACGAGTGCGGCGAACGCGTCGACCGGATGGCGCTGACCGTGGCGCGCACGGCCGCGGAGGCGCTGCTGCACCAGCCGGCCTCCATCGAGTCGGACCGGTTCCTGACCGTCCTCGCGGAGGGCCTGGTGCTGTCGGGGATGGCGATGGCGTTCGCGGGCGACTCCCGCCCCGCGAGCGGCGGCGACCACGAGATCCTGCACGCCATCGACCAGCTGTTCCCGGGCACCGCCAACCACGGTGAGCTGGCCGGGATCGGCGCCGCGTTCTGCTACCACCTGCGCGCCACCCATCTCGGCACCGGCGCGGAGCGGCTCGCCGAGATCCTCGCGTGTCTCGGCAGGCACGGCCTGCCGCGCTTCCCCGGCGACATCGGGCTGTCGGTCGAGCAGTTCGCGGAGGCTGTCGAATTCGCCCCGCGGACCCGCCCCGGCCGCTATACGATCTTGGAATTTCTCGGCCTCGACAAGGGCGCGACCCTCAAGGCGGTGGAAGAGTATGTCCAGGCCAATGGAGGCTGAGATCCCAGGACGAAGCCGCACCCCCGAATCCCCGGGCGGCGAACCCGCAGGCGATGACGACCGGCCGGACCGCAGGGGCGCCGCGGTCGCAGACATCCGCCGGTACGGGCAGCCGCCCGGCCTGAAGGACCGGCGCAACGAGGAGCACTGGGCGGGGCGCCTCTACATGCGCGACCTGTCCCCGTACTTCGCGTGGATCGCGCTGCGTCTCGGGCTCAGCCCCAACCAGCTCACCTACCTGATGATGTTCAGCGGCGTCGTCGCCGGCGTCGTGGTGTCGCTGCCCGCGTCGCCGCTGTGGACGGCCCTCGGCGGCGCCGTCCTCATCCAGGTCTACCTGCTGCTCGACTGCGTGGACGGCGAGGTCGCCCGCTACCTGAGACGGACGTCGGTGGCGGGGGTGTTCCTCGACCGCATCGGCCACTACCTGTCCGAGGTTTCGCTGCTCATCGGGCTCGGCTTCATGGCGCAGGGCGGCTGGGAGAACGGCGGCTGGGCCGAGCTCGGCCTCGTCGCCGCGCTCGGCGCCGCGCTGATCAAGGCGGAGACCGACAACGTCGTCGTCGCGCGGGCCAAGTCGGGCCTGCCCGCCGACCCGTCCGGCGGCGACCGCGCGCTGCGCCCCCGCTCCACCGGCATCGCCCTCGCCCGGCAGGCCGCGTCCATGCTGCGCCTGCACCGCATCATCGGCGCGGTCGAGCTGTCGCTGCTGATCGTCGCGGCGGCCGTGGTCGACACCGTCTTCGGCTCCGACGGGCCGGTCGCGGTGCGGGTCCTGATGGTCGCGGTCGCGGCGGTCGCGGTCGTGCAGACCCTGCTGCACCTGGTCAGCATCCTGGCCTCGCGGAGGCTGAAGTGAAGCTCTCCGTCGTCGTGCTGACCATGGGGAACCGTCCGGACGAACTGGCCCGCGCCGTCCGCAGCGCCCTGGAGCAGGACCATGTGGACGTCGAGGTCGTCCTCGTCGGCAACGGCGTCGACCCCGTCGGCGACCGCGCTGACGTCCCGCCGTTCGACGACGAGCGCGTCAAGGCCCTCGCCCTCCCGAAGAACGTCGGCATCCCCGCCGGGCGGAACCGGGGCGTGGCGGCGTCCTGCGGCGACGTCGTCCTCTTCCTGGACGACGACGGCTGGTACCGTTCCACCCGCCTCGGCACGTACCTGCGCGACCGGTTCTCCGCCGAACCCGACCTCGGTGTCATCTCGTTCCGCGTCCGCGACCCCGAGGGCGGACGCGGCGAACGCCGGCACGTCCCCCGGCTGCGCGCGGGCGACCCGGAACGTTCCTCCGCCGTCACGACGTTCCTCGGCGGGGCCTGCGCCGTCCGCCGCACCGCGTTCGACGCCGGCGGCGGCCTCCCCGAGGACTTTTTCTACGCGCACGAGGAGACCGACCTCGCCTGGCAGATCCTCAACGCCGGATACCGCATCGTGTACGACGCGTCCGCGGTCATGTTCCACCCGGCGGTGCTGCCGACGCGGCACGAGATGTTCTACCGCTACAACGCCCGTAACCGCGTCTGGCTGGCCCGCCGCAACCTTCCGTGGCCCATCGCCCTCACGTACCTCACCGTGTGGATCGGGATGACCGTCCTCCGCGAACGCAAGCCGAGCGCGCTCAAACCGTGGTTCAAGGGCTTCCTGGAGGGGTGGCGCAAACCGGCGGGCCCTCGCCGTCCCATCAGTTACCGCACCGCGTGGCGCATGACGCGCACGGGCCGGCCGCCCATCATCTAGCGGCGCGTGTCAGGGGCGGAGCCCAGCGCGCTGCAAATGAGCACCGTCAGTTCGGTGACGATGTCGTCGATGGGGATGTCCTGGTCGCGGGCGGACCAGTGGTGGACGAGGTTGTTGATCGCCCCGACGATGGCGATCATGGTGAGGCGGTAGTCGCGGTCGGTGGCCTCGCCGCGCTCGACGGCGTCGCGGGTCATCGCGAGCAGCGCGTCCTCCCACTGGCCGCGCCAGCTCAGCCGGTGCCGCTCCAGCCCGGCGCTCACCCCGATGACCTCGACGAACGCGATACGGGCCCAGCGGGGGTCGCTGGCGGTGACGGTGACGAACTCGCGGACCGCGCGCTCCACCCTGGTCGCGAGACCGGCGCCGCCGGCCTCGGCGAACGCGGTGGTGAGCGCCCACGACGCGCGCTCGTTGATGGTCCGGTGCAGGGCCGTGAGCAGCTCCTCGCGTCCGGAGAACTCCTCGTAGAAGTTGCGGGTCGACACGCTCGCGGTCGCGCACAGCCGTTCGATGGACGTGGCGGCGTAGCCGCGCGTGCCGAACAGTTCGAGACCGGCCGCCAGCAGGCGTTCCCGCCGTTCGGCGCGCCGTTCCTCGGCCGAACGGCCGCCGTAACTCCGCCTGGGTGCGGGATTCCGGCCGCTCATCGATCTCCGTTCACCCGTGCGAATGGGTCGGCGTCAGCCTAACCCGCGCGCGGCGGAGCTCAGTCCGCGAAGAGGGTGTCGCGCCATCCGGGGTCGGCGGTGAGGACCGTGAGGCGCTGCGTCGCGCGGGACACCGCCACGTACAGCACACGCAGGCCGCGCGGCGACTGCGCGGCCACGGTCTCCGGCGCGACGATCACCGCCGCGTCGAACTCCAGGCCCTTGGCCTCCATGACGTCCAGGACCTGGACGCGGTCCGGCAGGCCCTCGGCGAGCCGGTTCCGGTCGGCCTCCGTCCAGGCGGTGGCGGGCTCGTCGAACACCACGGGCTCGTCGAACACCACGGGCTCGTCGAACAGGGCGGGCTCGTCGAACAGGGTCGGCTGGCCGCCGCCCGGCTCGTCGAGGGCGAGCGGGACGATGACGCCGATCGTGCCCTCGACCTGGCCGAGCAGCTCCTCCGCCGCCTCCCGCGCGGCGGCGGGCAGACCGGGCTCCGGGACGACCCGCGCCATCGGCTCGATGCCGGACGCGCGGACGGCGCGGGCCGGGCGGGCCTCCGGCAGCGCGACGGCCAGCACCCGCGCGGACACTGCGGCGATCTCGGTCGAGTTGCGGTAGTTGGTGGTGAGCTCGTACTCGTGGCGCGTGCGGGCGGGGGCGGGCTTGCGGGCCGGCCTGCGGCGGCCCCGTGACCTGGGCCCGGACGAGGGCCGCTCGCCGCCGAGCGCGATCTCCATCGCCTGGCGGGCGGCGTCGAGGTCTTCCCAGGCGCTCTGGGCCGGGTCCTCGACGATGGTCCAGCTCGCCTGGCGGCCGCGGCGGCCGAGCATCCGCCACTGCATGGGGGAGAGGTCCTGCGCCTCGTCGACGACGATGTGCGCGTACTCGGGGCGCTCTTCCACCACGCCGTCGTCGACGCGCCGCGACCGCTCCAGCCGCTCGATGGACGTCGTCAGCTCCTGCATCTCCGGCTCCCATGTGTCGTCCGCGACGTCCTCGCCGGTGAGGATGTTGACGCCGTCGACGACGAACGGGTCGTCGTCGGCGGGGGCGGGCCTGCGCCGGGACGGGCGGGGCGGCGAGCCGAGCAGCGCGTCGATCTCGTCGAGCAGCGCGATGTCCTGGTAGCTGAGCGGCGCGTTCTCGCCCTTCCAGGACGCGGCGAGCGCGTCGAGATCGGCACGGTCGGCGCGGTCGAATTCGCGTCCGGCGGCGCGGCGCAGCCGGGACGGGTCGCCGAGCGAGCGCAGCACGTCCAGCGGGCGGCGGATCGGCCACCAGGCGACGAGGAAGTCGGTGAACGCGCGCTGCTCCCGGACGCGCCCGTCGAACTGCGTGCGCTTCGGGTCGCCCGCCCTGGACGAGTCGCCGTTCTCGCGGCCGGGCTCGGACTCCTCGTCGAGCGAGGCGAGACCGTCCGCCGCGAGTATCGCGTTCCACAGCCCCGCTTCCGCGCCCTCGGCCGCCTCGGCCGCCTCGGGGCCGCCGACGTCGGTGAATCGGTCCCAGAGGGCGTCCAGGAGAAGTTCGGCGGCCCGGCCCCGGGCGGCGTTGACGCTGCCGCGGCTGCGCCGGTGGACCTCGTTCCTGATCCGGTCGAGCCGGGCCCGGTCGAGCGCCACGACGACGCCCTTGAACACCACGCGCAGCTCGTCCGGGGCGCCGGGGGCGTGGTCGGTCACGGCGCGGCGCAGCACGGTGGCCATCTCGTCGGCGCCCTTGAGCCGGGCGAGGCGCGGCGGGTCGTGGACGGTCGCGGTCACGCCGTCCACCAGGTCGCCGAGCGAGCGCAGCGCCGCCGAGCCCTCGCCGAGCGACGGCAGCACCCGCTCGATGTAGGCGGTGAACCGGCGGTTCGGCCCGATGACGAGCACGCCCCGCGACCCGAACCGGCGGCGGTGCCGGAACAGCAGGTACGCGACGCGGTGCAGCGCGACCGCCGTCTTGCCCGTGCCGGGGGCGCCGCGGACCAGGACGGTCCCGTCGGCCGGGGCGCGGATCACCTCGTCCTGCTCGCGCTGGATCGTCGCGACGATGTCGCGCATCGCGCCCTCGCGGGCGCGGGCGAGCGAGGCGAGGAACGCGCCGTCGCCGACGACCGTCATGCCGTCCGCCGCGTCCGGGTCGAGCAGGTCGTCCTCCAGGTCGACGACCGTGTGCCCGCGCGAGTGCAGGACGCGCCGCCGGACGACGCCGCGCGGATCCTCCGGGGTGGCGCGGTAGAAGTCCTCGGCGGCGGGCGCCCGCCAGTCGATCACCAGGGAGTCGTGCTCGCTCGTCCGGACGCCGACGCGCCCGATGTAGCGGACCTCCCCGGAGCCCTCCTCGGCGGGGGCCAGGTCGAGGCGGCCGAACACCAGGCCGTCGTCGGCGACGTCCAGCGCCTGGGCGCGCAGCGCCGCCTGGTGGACCATCGCGTCCCGGTCGACAAGCGACCCCTTGGTGCCCGCCAGCGACTGCCGGTAGCCCTCGCGGATCATGGCCTGGGCGTCCGCGCGCATCTCCTCCAGCCGCGCGTAGGCCAGGTCGACATAGCGCTGCTCGGCGGCGATCTCACGATCCTTCACCGTGCCGGAACCGGTCGCCACCCTGGTGACCTGAGACGACATGCAGCCAGCTCCTCGCACATATGTCGCGCCGGGACGTCCCCGGCGCCCCACAGGGGGAAGAGACAGCCTATTCGGTCTTCGCGGCTGTCTGATCGCGCCGACCGAAGGGCCGGACGGCCGCTAGTTCCTCTCGGCGGCGGTGCGGATGCGGGCGAGGGTGGCGCGCATGCTCTCGCGGTTCACCGCGGCGCGGTCCTCGGCGGGGACGCCGGTGAAGATCTTGCCGATCAGCGAGACGGCCCCGGCGCTCCGGTTGTCGCGCCGCAGGTCCTCCCAGTACTCGGTGAGCCGCGTCCGGGGGGTCGACGGCCCGTCCGTGACGTCCTCGATGCGGTAGCCCCACAGCGCGACCGGCATCCCGAAGGTCGACACGCGGAACGCGAACGCCTCGCCCGGCACCGCGACCGTCACCTGGCAGGTGGTGAACCACACGCGCCAGCCGATCCGGTTGAACCCGACGAACTTCGTGCCCGGCACGATCCTGCGGCCGCGGATCCAGGTGGCGAACAGCTCGGGGCTCCACTGCCGCATCCGGCGCGGATCGGCGACCGCCGCGTACACGGTCCGGGCCCCGGCCTCGATGCTCACACTCTCCTCGACGACCCATTCTCGCTCCATGCCGGGATTCTCCCACCCCATGACCGTATGGTCACATCAGGTGGGCGAAATGGCGCCGCCAGGACGCGTACCAGGTCTTGAACCACGGGTCGGTCTCGGCGAGCGGGACGATGTAGGTGAGGGTCTCGGCGTAGTAGCGGCGCTGGAAGTCGGGCGGCATCCGGTCGAGGGTCTGCACGTTGCTCGCGCGGTCGGCGAGTTTCACCAGCACCGCCTCCCGTGGCGCCTCGCCGAGACGGCGCAGGTAGGCGGTCTTGGCGGAGCGTTTGGCCTGGCGGCCGGGGCCGGTGGACGGCGGCTTGGTGACCCAGTCGACCAGCTCCGTCACCACCGGCCCGAACTCGGCCTCCACGTCCGCGAGCGTGGCCGGGGTGTCCTCGACCACGTCGTGCAGCAGCGCGGCGGACAGGATGTCGAGATCGGTCACGCCCGGCCCGCTGACCAGCACCTCCAGCGCCTCCAGCAGGTGCTCGACGTACGGGGCGCCGGTCGGGCGGAGCTGGTCCCCGTGCCAGCGCCGCGCGGCTTCGGCGGCTCTGGCGAGGCCGTCGGCGTCGATGTCGCCGCCGGAGAGGGCGGCCCGGGCCTCGTCCCAGGTTCGCCAGTGGGTGAAGACCTCCACGTTCCTCTCCGTTCTGTCGCGCCGACGCCCGTCACAGGGCATGGTGGATGTTCGTCCAGAAGGCACAGTATGCGGAAGGGGGCGGCGCGGTCGTGGTCGCGAGCCGGCAGCGGCCGGGTGGCCGGCCGGAGTCCGTGGGCGGGGTCCGCGTGGCCCTCGGCCTGGTCGCCGGGGCGGTGGCCATCGCCCTGTGCGCCGTGCTCGTCGACCGGTTCGTGCTGGGCGCCGAATGGTGGCAGGTCAGGCATACCGTGACCGCCGAGCCCGTCGCGCCGCAGAGCGAGGCGGGGCCGCCGCCGGGCCCGCTCACCGTGAGCTGGGAGCAGACGACGCAGGCCCATCACGGGTCAGTCGCCGGGCACGACGGCGTCGCCTACGCGGTCGCGCAGGGGCAGGTCGTGACGGCGTCGGGGCGCGGCATCGAGGTCCTGGACGCGCGGACCGGCGCGGCGCGGTGGAGCTACCGCCGCTCCGGCTGGACGCTGCTCGGCTGGGCCTCCACCCGGTCCCGGCTGGTCGCCCACTTCCAGCGGGACGGCGACCGCGGCGACCGGCTGCTCGTCGCGTTCGACGCACTCTCGGGCGGGCTGCTGTGGCGGCGGGAGGGCGAGTTCCCCGCCGCGGTGTCCCGGACGACGCTGCGCTGGCCCGCCGGTTCGGACGTGCTGCTCACCACCGACGAGGGCCGCCGGACGCTGTTCGGCGTCTCGGCGGTGTCGGGCAACCGGCTGTGGCGGCGTCCGCTGCCGCGCGGGTGCCGGCTGTTCGAGGGCGGCGCGCGGCCGTCCGACGGCCGGGAGGGCCTCGCGGCGCTGGCCCTCGACTGCGCCGGCGGCGATCAGCACAGCCGGCTCCTCGCGGTCGAGCCGGGGAAGGGGACGGTCCGCTGGAACCGGCGGCTCGGCTCCAGGGAGTCGCCCGAGGTGTCGATGCTGGACGGGGTGACGCTGGCGTCCGACGGCACGGCGCTGCGCGCGTTCGGTGACGACGGCGATCAGTTCGGCGTGTGGAAGGGCGACGGCGTGTGCGGCGACGCCATGTGCCCGGGGGCCCTTACCGGGGGACGGCTCGTGATCGTCTACCACCCGGACGGGGAGAAGCGCGGGGTGACCCGGATGGAGGCGCGGCGGGTCTCGTCGGGGAAGGTCGAGTGGGAGCGGGACGCGCCCGCGTACGCGGCGCTCGCGCAGGCGGGCGGCCGCGTGTTCGCGCTGCGTCCCCGGGTGTCGGAGCGGCTGCTGCCGGCCGGTGTCGACATCGTCGAACCCGGCGACGGGCGCGCCACGACCGCGCCCGCGCCGCTCTCGCTGAACACCGATCTGCCGGGCGCGCGGCCGTGGCTGGCGGCGGCGGGCGGGCTGCTGTACGCGGCCGTCCCGCAGGCGGCGCCGCGCCCGGACGGCGCCGCGCGGCTGGTCGCGCTCCGCGGCGGCCTCACCGGCGCGGGCCCGGCGGAACTCGGCGGCGTCCCCGCCGCCGACTGGCCGGACGCCTGCTCCCTGCTGAAGAAGGTCGACCTGGCGGCGGCGCGCATGGCGGGGCATGTCGCCGTCCCCGTCCGGGCGAGCGCGGGAACGGTCCGGCTTCCGCACCCGGTGTCCTGTACGTACAAGCCGCCGGAGGAGCCGGAGCCGAAGGACCCGGAGCGTAAGCGGCGGAACCCGCCCGATGCCGAGACGACGCCGACCGCCCGGCCGACGTCGCCGGGGCCCGGCACGCTCGGCGCGCCTCGTACGTCCGGCACGCCCGGCCCGGGGGACGACGCGGCCGTGGGAAGCATCAGCGTCAGCGTCCGCTGGGTCGCCAAGTCCGACCACGCGGCCGCGCGGATGCTGGACGCGCTCCAGGCCACACAGGCCCAGGCCAGGCGGCGGCGCGACATCCACGCGGACGAGGCGTACGAGATCGGCCCGACCGCCGGGATGATCGCGCTGCGCGTCGCCCGGTACGTCGTGGTGGTGGAGGCCGAACGGCCGGCGGGAGCGGCGGCCCGTCTCGCCCGGTCCGTCGCGTACCGGCTGAACCAGCCGTCCTGACGCGCGGGACGCGGGGCTCAGTACTCGGGGACGGGCTCCGGTCCGGGTTCCGGCTCCGGTTCGGGCTCCGGCTCGCGGCCGGTGACCGGCGCTGGGGAGCGGCCCGCCCACGCCTCCAGTTGGGCGACGAAGCGTTCGGCGTGGACGGGCCAGTGGAACCGCGCACGGGCGGCCTCGTAGCCGCGCCGGCCGAGGCCGGTGCGCAGTTCCGGGTCGTCGCGCAGCCGCAGGACGGCCTTCGCGGCGGCCTCCGGGTCGCCGAACGGGACGACGAGCCCGCAGTCGGCGGGCTCCACGATGTCGACGGCCGGCGGGTTCGGCGTCGTGATCACCGGGACGCCGCGGGCCATGTACTCCACGACCTTGGTCGGCATCGAGTGCCGGTAGTTCGGCTCGTCGTGCAGCAGCGCCAGCCCGGCCATCGCGCCCTCGGCGATGCGCAGCGCCCGGTCGTTCGGGACGAACCCGTACCAGCGCAGGATCCCCTCGCGCTGCGCCGCCCGCAGCGGGTCCCGGACGTCGGCGTCCGCCGCGCCGATCAGCTCGACCAGCACGTTCTCGGCGGCCAGCGGGCGGGCCATCTCGATCATGTCGAGCGCGCCGCGGGCCCGGGAGAGCTGCCCGACGTAGACGGCGCGGCGGCCGTCCGGCGCGGCGGGCCTGCGGTCGGAGACGTAGGTGGTGTTCGGCACGACGGGGTGTTCCTCGCGGAACCGGGACCGGTAGCCGTCCTCGGCGAGCAGCAGCCGGTGCCGCCGCTCGCTGCGCTTCTCCAGGCGCCGGACGGCGGGCCGCAGCAGCGGGCGCGCGGGCCCCGGCACCCAGCCCTTGGCGCTGAGCGCGGCGGCGGTGTCCTCGTGGACGTCCCACACGACCGTCCGGGCGCGGACCGCGCGGGGGAGCGACACGAGCAGTTCGGGGTCGTGCAGCAGGATCACGTCGGCGTACGCGGCGTGCTCGGTGAGGGCGCGGTGGGCGGCGCGCAGGGCGCGGACACGGCGCCGTCCGGTCGCGCGCGGGACGTCCACCGGGCTGATCTCTCGCCACGGGGTCGCATTGCACGCCCGAAATGGAGCGATATATGTTACTTCATGGCCGGAATCGAGGAGCGCGCGTATCTGCCGGTGCAGAATGCGCGCGTCCTCGGGATGGTGCACGACCGTGCAAACACAGACCCGCATTATCACTCACTCCGCAGAACGCCTGAGATCATGGCCTACGGCCGAGTCTTGGGCGTCGATGGAAATTGCCGATGAATTCCCGCTGTCCATGGCGTGGACGATGCCGGGCGAATCCGTCGCCTGTGCTAAAGCAGCTCGACGGTCTCCGAAGGGACGTTGCGCGTCCGGCCTCTGGTGTCGAACAGCAGGCGTGCGTGCCGGGTCAGCGTCGCCGCGTCGTAGGCGGCGTGGTCGGCGAGGACGATCGCCAGATCGGCCCCCTCCAGCGCCGCGCGCAGGTCGCCGCCCGCGGACGGGACGGCAGTCCCGTCGACGTCCCAGGACTCGACGAACGGGTCGTGGAACGTCAGGTCGGCGCCGAGCCTGGCCAGCCGCCGCGCCACCGGACGGGCCGGCGACTCGCGCTGGTCGGCGATGTCGGCCTTGTAGGTAACGCCGAGGAGCAGAACCCTGGCGCCCTTCAGCGCGCGTCCCTCCCGGTTGAGCAGCAGTTGCGCGCGTTCCGCGACATAGCGCGGCATCCGGTCGTTGATCTCCTGCGCCAGCTCCACGAACCGGAACGGGTAGCCCAGCGAGCGGACCTTGTACGACAGGTAGTTCGGGTCGATCGGGATGCAGTGCCCGCCGACGCCCGGCCCCGGCCGGAACGCCTGGAACCCGAACGGCTTGGTGGCGGCGCAGTCGATCGCGTCCCACAGGTCGATGCCGAGCTCGTTGCAGAACACCGCCATCTCGTTGACCAGCGCGATGTTGACGTGCCGGTAGGTGTTCTCCAGCAGCTTGGCCATCTCCGCCTCGCGGGTGCCCTTGGCCTGCACGACCCGCTCGACGAACTTGCCGTAGAACGCCGACGCCGCCGACGCGCACGCCGGTGTCATCCCGCCGACGATCTTCGGCGTGTTGCGGACCCCGTACACCGGGTTGCCCGGGTCGATCCGCTCCGGCGAGAACGCCAGGTGGAACTCCTCGCCCGCGGTCAGCCCCGACGTCTCCAGGATCGGCCGGACGACCTCCTCCGTCGTGCCCGGGTAGGTGGTCGACTCCAGCACCACCAGCGTCCCCGGCTCCAGATGCCGGGCGACCGTCTCGGACGCGCCGCGCACGGCGGTGAGGTCGGGACCGCCCTCGGGCGACAGCGGGGTCGGCACGCAGATGACCACGGTGCGGGCGCCGTCCAGGACGTCCTCCTGGAGGCTCGGCTCGAACCCGGCCTCCAGCATCTCCGCCACCTCGGCGGACGAGACGTCGTCGATGTGCGACAGCCCGGCCTTGAGCCCGGCGACCACGCGCGCGTCCCGGTCGAGCCCGGCCACCCGCAGGCCGGCCCGGCTGGCCTCCCGTACGAGCGGCAGCCCGACATAGCCGAGTCCGATGACCACCAGATCCACGCCGGTGGCTCCCTTCGCGAGTTATCTATGTGATGGCGTACGCGGCCCGGTATCCGTCCGCCACGGCCCGCCAGGTGCGTTCCGCGCGGACCCATTCACGGGCCGACCGCCCGATTTTCTGCCTTCTTTCGGGACTGTAAGCCAGGTCTTCCAGACAATTCGCCCATGCTTCCGGGTCTTCTGGAACTGTTAACTCGCCGGTCACCCCCGCTTCCACGATTTCGCGAAGTGCCCTGACATCACTGGCTATGACGGGGATTCCCCCGGCCATCGCCTCGATCGGTTTCAGGGGCGTCACCAGCTGGCAGACCCGGTCCGCACGGCGCGGGACCGCGAAAACATCGAGGACGGCGTGGTACTGGCGAACGGACTCCATCGGCACGCGCCCGGTGAACACGGCATGAACGCCGTGCTCCGCCGCGCGGCGTTCGAGCGCCCCGCGCTCTGGGCCGTCGCCGACCAGCAGCAGCGCGACGGGCGCGGCCCGGTCGCGGAGCAGCGCGGCGGCGTCGATCAGCGTGTCGATGCCCTCGTAGCCGTAGAACGACGACGTGAGGCCGACGACCGTCAGGCCGTCCTGGATGCCGAGCCGTTCGCGCAGGTCACCGGGGTCGGGGAGGGGTCGGAGGAACGTCTCGTCCACCCCGTTCGGCACCGTGAAGATCTTCTCCTCCGGGATGCCGCGGGACGCGATCTCCATCCGCATGGCCTCGCCCAGCGTCACCACCGCGTCCGCCTCGGACATCCGGCGGGTCTCCAGCTCGCGCGTCAGCCGGTAGAAGTCGTCGGTCTCGCTGTGCGCCGGGTCGCGCGACAGCCAGGAGTCCTCAAGGAAGCCGCGCACCTCGTACACGACCGGCAGCCCGTGGCGCCGGCCCGCCTCCAGCGCGACGGCCGCGTTCAGATGGTTGCTCACGGCGTGCAGGACGGACGGCCGCAGCTCCGCCACCAGGCGCCCGGCCAGCTCGGCGCCCTTCTCGACCGCCCGCACCGGGTCGGCGGACGGCAGCCATGGCAGCAGCCGGTGGTACGGTACGCCGTCGACGTCAACGCGTGCCCGCGCGTCGCCGATCCCCTGGCTGAGCGGGTACCCGAGCCGCGTCACCACGTGCGTGTCGAACCCCATCTCCCGCTGGGCGAGCGCGAGCCGGTGGGTCCGGACGGTGTAACCCGCGTTCGTGCACGGCAGCGCGTTCGTCACGAACTGGAGAACGCCCTTCCCTTTCCCGGACGGGCCGGCCGGGGGCGCGGGAGGCCGCGGTTTCGGGGCCTCGTCGAGCAGTCGGCGCAGGTCGGACACCTCGCGCCGCGCGTCCCGGGGTTTCGGGACGATGATCGGGGAACGCCTCAGCCGGGCGCCGGCGGGCGTCCTGGCGAGCAGCCGCACCGCGAGCCTGGCCGCCCGGCCGGGATCGTCACGGAGCTGCCGCCAGGCGAGTCCCAGCAGGTAGACGGGCTTTTTCAAGGGCACGGCGGGCGAGCGTAGGCAACCCCGATGAACAGAAGGGAAATTGTGTTGGGACCGATCGTGCACGTCCTCGGGGCGCGGCCGAACTTCGTCAAGGCCGCGCCGGTGATCGGCGCGCTGCGGGCCGCCGGCGCCGAGCAGGCGGTGATCCACACCGGCCAGCACTACGACGCCCGGATGTCGGAGATCTTCTTCGACGAGCTGGGCCTGCCCGAGCCCGACGTCAACCTCGGTGTCGGCTCCGGCGGGCACGCCGAACAGACCGCCGCGCTCATGATCGGGCTGGAGAAGGAGTTCACGAGCCGTTCACCCGCGATCGTCATCGTGTACGGCGACGTGAACTCGACGATCGCCGCCGCACTGGTCGCGGCCAAGCTGCACATCCCGGTCGCGCATGTGGAGGCCGGGCTGCGCAGTTTCGACATGTCCATGCCGGAGGAGGTCAACCGCCGCCTCACCGACCAGCTGTCCGCGCTGTGCCTGGTCACGAGCCCGGAGGCGGTCGGGCACCTGGCGAACGAGGGTGTCCGGGTGGAGCGGGCGCACTTCGTCGGCAACCCGATGATCGACACGCTGCTGGCCAACCTCGACTCCTTCGACACCGCCGCCGTCCGGCGCGACCACGACCTGCCGGAGCGGTACGTCCTGGCGACGATGCACCGGCCCGCGAACGTGGACGACCCCGACACGGCGGCGGCGCTCGTCCGGCACCTGCACGGCGTCGCCGACCTCGCCGACCTGGTCATCCCCGTGCATCCGCGCGGCCGGGCGAACCTGCTGGCCGCCGGTCTCGACGACCACGACGGCGTCCACATCCTGGAGCCGCTGGGCTACATCGACTTCATCGCGGCCGTGCGGGGCGCGGCGGCGGTCGTCACCGACTCGGGCGGCCTCCAGGAGGAGACGACGATCCTCGGCGTCCCGTGCCTGACCGTCCGCCCCAACACCGAACGGCCGATCACCATCACCCACGGCACGAACCGCCTGGTGACGTTCGAGGAGCTGGTTCCCGGGGTGCGCAAGATACTGGAGGCGGGCGGGAAGGCGAACGACCGGCGCCCGCCGCTGTGGGACGGCGCCGCCGGCCCCCGCATCGCAGAAGTGATCATGGAGTACCTGGGTGAGTGACGACGACAAGGCCGCCAAGGCGTACGAGCAGCTCGGCCGGCTGAAGGCCACGCTGCGCGAGCGCGACGCGCGCCTGGCCGAGCTGGAGAAGCGGCTCGCCACGCTGGAGAACTCGACGGCCGTGCAGTTCGGCCGGCTCGTCGCCGGCGCCGCGCGGAACCCCAAGCGCGGCAGACGGCTCCCCAAGGAGCTGTACCAGCTGTGGCGCAAGCGGCACGCGCCGGTCTCGGCGTCCGGGTCACCGGCCGGCGGCGGCGTCCAGGCCGAGCGCGTCGACCGCCCCGAGGACCGCCTGCTGGTCGCCGGCCCCTGCGACACGATGATCATCGCCGGGGTGTTCGGGCCGGGCACCGCGGACCTGCTCGCCGAGCACGCCAAGGTCGTCTCCCTGTACCCGCACGACGCCGCCGTCGCCCTGCGCTCCGCCGACGTCGACGTGATCGTCGTGGACGCGGCGGCCGGCGAACCCGGCGGCCCCTGGGCTTACCTGGGCGTCCCCGGCATGTACGACCGGGATCTCGCGCTGCACGAGATCCGCCGGATCGCCGCTGCCCGCGCGCTCCCGCTCGTCCTGTACGGCGAGGCGCCGCCCGCCACCCTGGCCGGCCTGACCTGGGACGCCAGGCTCCCGGACATCGCCACCGCTCCCGCCCGGCTCGGTGAACTCCTGCCCGAACCGGCCGCACGTTGAAAGGAACAACCTTGCGACCACGCGCCCTCGTCTACGGTGACGTCGATCTCAACATGATCGACGGATCGGCGATCTGGGCCCAGGGCATGGTCCAGGCCCTCGCCCGCGCCGGCTGCGAGGTGACCCTGGTCCTCAAGGCCCCCGTCCGGACCGGACGCCTCGTCGACCCGCTGCGCGCCCTGCCCGGCGTCACCGTCCGGAGCCCGCACGCCGAGGGCCTGCTCGACGGCTCGGCGCCCATGACCCCGAAGGACGCGGCCCTGACCCTCGGCCGGGTCGACGCGGACGACCCGCACGACCTCGTCGTCGTCCGGGGCCGCCGCCTGGCGGGGAAGCTCGCCGCGGGCCCGCTCGCCGGACGCCTCTGGACGTACCTCACCGACGTCCCGCAGTCCGCCGCCGAGTTCGACATCGCCGCGAAGGCGGAGCTGCGCCGCATCGCCGACGCGTCCCGCGTCCTGCTCTGCCAGACCGAGGAGCTGCGCGGCTTCCTGGAGAGCGCCGTGCCCGCCGCGGCCGGCAAGAGCGTGCTGTTCCCGCCCGTCGTCGTCCTCCCGGACGGCTTGGCGGCGCGCCCGCCGGGCGCCCCCGACCGCCGCGAGCTCCGCCTCGTCTACACGGGCAAGTTCGCGCCGCGTTGGAACACCTACGAGATGACGTCGCTGCCGCGCCTGCTCGCGATCCGCGGCGTTGACGCCGAGCTGCACATGGTCGGCGACAAGATCCACGACGATCCGGCCGACCCCGCGTTCGCGACCCGGATGCGGACCGCGCTGGAGTCCGGCGAGGGCGTCGTCTGGCACGGCGGGCATCCGCGGGCCGAGGCGATGCGGCTGACCGCGGCCTGCGACGTCGGCCTTTCCTGGCGGCACCCGGACATGGACGCGAGCCTGGAACTGTCCACGAAGGTCCTGGAATGCGGCACGCTGGGCGTCCCGGTCGTCCTGAACCGCACACCCATGCACGAGCGCCTTCTCGGCGCCGACTACCCGCTCTTCGCCGCGTCCGAGGACGACGTCCTCGACGCGCTGACCCTCATCGGGAAGAACTCCGACGTCTTCACCCTCGCCGTCGACCGCTGCCGCGCCGCCGCCGCGGAATTCACCCTGGACGCCGCCGCCGGACGCCTCCGCGCCTACCTGGCGCAGGCGTTTCCGGAGCCGTCCGAAAAGGTCCTCGCCGTAAAGGAGCGGCGTCTGCGCGTGGGCGTGGCCAGCCACGACCTCAAGTTCTTCACCCGCCTGCTCGACTATCTGCGCTCCCGCCCGGACATGGAGATCCGCGTCGACCACTGGTCGGCGCTGAAGGCCCACGACGAGAAACGCAGCCAGGACCTGGTCGACTGGGCGGACGTCATCATCTGCGAATGGTGCGGCCCCAACGCCCTCTGGTACGCCGACCGCAAACGTCCCGGCCAGCGGCTGGTCGTCCGGCTGCACCGGTTCGAGCTGTACGCGGCCTGGCCGAAGAAGCTGAACATCGACGCCGTCGACCAGGTCATCTGCGTCAGCCCCCACTACAACGACCTGACCCGCGAGATCACGGGCTGGCCCGCGGACAAGGTCGTCACCGTCCCCAACTGGGTGGACGACGAGCAACTCGGCCGCCACAAGCTCCCGGGCGCCGAACACCATCTCGGCATGATCGGCATCGCGCCGTCCCGCAAGCGCCTCGACCTGGCCCTCGACGTCGTCGAGCGGCTCCGCCGCGACGACCCGCGCTTCACCCTTTTCGTCAAATCCAAGCTCCCCTGGGAGTACTGGTGGATCTGGCAGAAGGACGACGAGCGCGAGCACTACGAAAAGGTGTTCCGCCGTATCCGCCGCTCGAAGCTGCTGTCAGGAGGCGTCGTCTTCGACTCCTACGGCCGCGACGTGGCGTCCTGGCTCCGCCGCATCGGCTTCGTCCTTTCCACGAGCGACGACGAGAGCTTCCACCTGGCCCCCGCCGAAGGAATGGCGTCCGGCGCCGTTCCCGCCCTGCTTCCGTGGCCGGGTGCCGAGACCATCTACGACGAGCACTGGATTCACGAAACCCCCGACGCCATGGCCGCCTCGATCCTGGCGACGGTTTCGGAGGGCCGCTGGGAGGCCGAAGCCGAGTTGGCCCGCACCCAGGTCCGGGACGCCTACTCCTTGACCAAGGTCTGCGACCAGTGGACGGACGTCCTGGCCCGGTAGCGGATCAGCCGGAGCCGGTGGCGGCCGGGGTCGCCGGGTGGGCGGGGGCCGCGGGGAGCTGCGTGCGATAGGTGTCGATCTTGGTGTTGAGCTTGCCGAGGTTGCGGCTGTAGTCGCGGGCGGCCAGCCAGAACTTGTAGATGACGATGAGTTCGAAGGCGAGGAGGCCGGCGGCGCTGACGGCGACCACGGGGATGATCGCGCCGGAGACGATCGCGGCGGCGACGGGGGCGACGATGAAGACGCCCATCTGGAACTCGATGCCGCTGAACAGGTGCGGGCGGATGCGGCCGGCCATGAGGACGTTGCGGACGCGGATGTACCAGGGGAAGCGCCGGTAGAAGCCGCTCTGGAGGGCCGCGTTGGCGGGGTCGCCGGCGGGGTCGTCGCCGACGACGCGGTCCTCCATGTCGGCTTCGGGGTCGTCGACCAGGGCGCCTTCGGCGGAGCGGAGGTCCTCGTCGACATGGCCGTTGGCGCGCTGGGCCGCCAGTTCGAGGGACTGGGCCTCCTCGCGGGCAGCGGTGAGGGTGTCGCGCATCTGGGCGCGGACCTTGTAGATCTCCAGCGCGTCCATGTAGCGGAGCATGTCGAGGAACACGACGGCGAGCGCGGTCCAGATATAGGCGGCGTTTCCGGTTTCGTGGTACTGGCCGGCCATCAGGGCGATCGCGCAGACGAGGACGCGGACGCGGTCGAAGATGTAGTCGAGCCAGGCGCCGAACACCGACCCGGTGCCCTTCAGGCGGGCGATCTTGCCGTCCATGCAGTCGAGGGTGAACGACAGGTGGTACAGCAGCGCGCCGGCGAGCAGCCATGGCCAGGAGGCCACGGCGAAGCAGGCGCCGGCGGCGAGGCCGAGGACGAGGGCACCCACGGTGAGCTGGTTCGGGGTCACGCGCGTCCGGTTGGCGGTCAGCTTGACCAGCCTGGACGCGAGCGGGTCGACCAGCAGAACCGTCCACCAGGCGTCACGCGCCTTGTACGTCCGTTGCCGAACGTCGTCGAGCGTGAAGTTCGCCATGGAGTGCCCTTTCGTCGTCGGAAGCCGTCCGATGCTATCGGCTGTCCGGTTGTGGACTCGGACAATGTCGCCGAGTCGTGATCGTGCGTGAGGATGAGGGACGCTCGCCTGGGTAATCCCAGGTGGTGCGTGTCCGATCCTTGGCGGTTCAGCTGCCGTTCGCCTGCGTGCTGGCTGCGGCGATCGTGTTGCGGGTCGTCGCGGTGCTGGGGTATCCGGCGCCGCTCTGGTTCGGTGACTCGGCCGGGTACCTGACGGCGGCGATCGAACTGCGGCCCAGCAGGACGCGCCCGTCCGGATACTCGGTGATGCTGTGGGCGATCAAGCCGTTCCACAGCTTCACGCTGATGGTGGCACTGCAACACCTGGTCGGGGTGCTCACCGGCGTGCTCGTGTACGTGCTGGTGTGGCGGGCCGGGCGCGCCGCCTGGCCGGACGGTGGCGTCCGGCGTGCCGCTCTGGTGGGGCTGTTCGGGGCGCTGCTGACGGTTCCGGTGCTTCTGCCGGTGCACCAGATCGCGCTCGAACACCTGCTCATGTCGGATTCGCTGTTCGCGTTCCTGCTGCTCGCGGCGGTCGCGGCCGTGCTGTGGCGGCGAAGGACGACATGGTGGCTGGGCGCGCTCGCCGGGCTGTTCGCGGGGGGCGCGGCGGTGACCAGGGCGGCGGGGCTGCCGCTGGTCGCGGTGATCCTCGTCGCGATGGTGCTGCGCCGGGCGGGGTGGCGCGCCTGCGGCGCGCTCGCGGCGGCGTTCGCGGTGCCGATCGCCATGTACATGCTCTGGTTCCACGCGGCCTACGGCGAGTACAGGATGGCCAAGGCCGAGCAGGTCTGGCTGTACGCGCGCACCGCGACGTTCGCCGACTGCCGGGTCATCGACCCGCGTCCGGAACTGGAGATCATGTGCCCGAAGCGGACCGACCCGCGGGTCTCGCGGCCGTTCGCCGCCATGTGGACGCGCGACTCGGTGTTCCGCGACCTCCCCGGCTGGATCTACGGGGAGCAGGGCAACACACTCGCGCGCGAGTTCGCGTGGGAGGCCATCAAGGCGCAGCCCGGCGACTACGCGAAGGTGGTCGTCCATGACACGTTCCGGGCGTTCGAGTGGGAGCGCCAGGCGTATCCGACGCCGTGGACGTGGCGGGAGTACGAGTTCCCCGAGGGCGAGGCGTGGGACGACAGGCAGGTGCGGCTCACCGGGATGTACGACCCGGGAGGCGGCGGCAGGACAAGGGTCGACAAACCCTGGGCCGAATGGATGCTGAAATATCAGGACAACGCGATGATGCCGGGCACCGTGCTGGGACTTCTGCTGGCGGGCGGGCTCGGCGGGGTGCTGCTGCACGTCCGGTCGGAGGGACGGTGGCGTCCGCTGCGCGCCGTCCGGCATTGGGGGGCCGGTGCCCTGCTCCCCTGGGGGACGAGCCTGGCACTGCTCGTGATCCCGGCCGCGACGGCCGACTTCGACTACCGGTACGTGTTGCCCGCCGTCCCGTTCGCGTGCGTGGCGCTCGCGCTGGCGGTCCTTCCCCGGCCTCAGGCGGACGTGCCGAAGACGCGGTCCACGGCCCGGGACGCGGCCTTGCCGTCGTCGAGCGGGCAGAAGCGGGTGACGAAGTCCCGGTAGCGGTCCCGATGCCCGGCGGTCGCGGAGTCGACGTCGCGGATCGCGTCGATCAGGTCGTCGGACGTCTCGACGAGCGGTCCCGGCGCCTCGGCCTCGAAGTCGAAGTAGAAACCGCGGAGCCGGTCCCGGTAGTCGGCCAGGTCGTAGGTGAAGAACAGCATCGGACGGCCGGTGTTGGCGTAGTCGAACATCACCGACGAGTAGTCGCTGACCATGATGTCGGAGATCAGGTACAGCTCGGTGATGTCGGGGTACTGCGACAGGTCGCGGACGAAGCCGTCCGGGTCTTCGGGGACGCCGTCCACCACGTTGCTGTGCAGCCGCACTAGCAGCACATGGTCCTCGCCCAGGGCGGCGCGTGCGCGGTCCAGGTCGAGGCGCATGTCGTGCTTGTACCGGCCGCGGCTGTAGTACTGGTCGTCCCGCCACGTCGGCGCGTACAGCACGACCCGCTTCCCCTCCGGGATGCCGAGCCGCTCCCGGACGGACCGTGCCACGGCGTCCGCCTCGGGGCTGTGCAACAGGTCGTTGCGCGGGTACCCGACCTCCAGCAGCTCGCCCTTGAACGCGAACGCGCGGCGGAAGATCTCGGTGCTGAACGGGTTCGGCGACAGCAGGTGGCTCCATTCGGGCACCGCGGGCCCAGAAACCTTCTCCCTGCTCTGCAGGGCGTTCTTCATCCCCGGCGCGTACGCGAAGTGGACCTCTTTGACGTCCCGGCCGATCTTCTTCAGCGGGGTGCCGTGCCAGGTCTGCAGGACGATCTGGTCCGGGTGCCGCTGGAACCAGTCGCCCAGCCGGTGGTTGGTGACGATGTACCGCGACGTCGTCACCGCCTCCTGCCACTCCCTGCCGTTCAGCCGGACGCCCTTCAGCGTGTCCGGCAGCTCGACCTGCGCGTCGTTGACGGTCCACAGCTGTTCGAGGTCGGCGCCGCGCCTTTGTAGCTCCAGGTGGATCGCCTTTGGGCTGTCGGAGTACTGGCGGCCGTTGAAGCAGGAGAACAGCACCGCGTCGCGCAGCCCTTCGCGGACGACGCGGCGGCGGGCCTCCTCCCGGTACTTGGCGCCCGCGCTCTTCTCCTCGCCGGTCACGTCGCCGGTGACCATGACGACGAGCCGCCCGTCGGTGCTCTCCAGCTCATAGCCTCGCCGCGCCACCTCCAGCGGGCCGGGCAGGGCGCGCTGCGCCGCGTCCGTCAGCCGGACGGTCAGCGCCCGGTCGCCGGGCGGGCGGAACAGCACGTCCCAGCGGCCGGGACGCAGCGGCAGCACGCCCGCGACGCCCGGCATGGCCGCCACCGGCAGCCGTCCCCGCAGCGTGCCTGAGCCGTCGGCGACCAGGTCGAACGCGTACTCCTTGCGGCGGCCGCGGCTGCGCACGACGAGCTGCCCGGACGCGTGCGCCGGATGCGTCGCCGCCACCGACAGGGTCCCGTCCGGGCTCCACTCGCAGGCGTCGACCGACAGCCGCGCCGTCGTCCGCCGTACCCGTACGTAGCCGCTCGGGTCGTGGCCGGCGCTCACCTCCAGCGCGCCGAACGCGCGCCGGGCCTCGTCCACGCCCTCGGCGAGGACGAGCGGCCGGCCCGCCGCGGACAGCGCCCAGTCGCGGGTGTCGTCGATGGCGCCGGGGTCGATCTCGGCGTCGATCGTGGCCGGGTCGATCCGCGCCGTCCAGCCGCCGTCCCGGGGCCGCACCGCGACCGGGACGCGCGTGTCGCCGAGCGTCAGCTCCACCTCAGCCGGCGGGTCGCCGGCGGCCTCGACGTCGACGAGCAGCGTGTCGGCGTCCCAGGTCAGCGCGGTCGCGCGGGCCCTGACCCGCTCCACGTCGATCACCAGGCGGCCGTCCACGACCTTCGGGACGACGCGGGCGTCGTCCGCGACCCACCGGTACGGCGGATGCGCGCCGGTGCCCGAGCCGCCGCCGCGCACCGGGCCCTGCCGGAACACGCCGGAGTTCAGCACCGAGGCGTGCACCTCCCAGGTGCCCTCCGCCCACTCGCCGTGCTCCTTCAGCTTCGCGGCGTCCAGCGCGAACTCGAAGCCCGTCCACCCGCCGGACCTGCGGCCCGGCTTCGGCGTCTGCCGGGCCCGCAGGACGATCTTGCGGCGGGCGCCGCGCAGCGTCACCGTCTTGATCGACGTCCAGCGGCGGCGCGAGCTGACCGAGTTGATGTACGCCTCGCCGGTGACGACGAGCCGGTCGCCGTCCCAGCGCACCTCGTGCGCCCGGCCCCGCATCCTGACCTCGCCGCGCGCCCGGTACACCTCGCGCGGGACGCCGAGCTTGGCGTCCTTCCAGTACGGGTAGACGACGTAGCGGCGCAGCGGGTCACGGACGATCGACGGCGACGACTTGCCCCGCTCGTACCGGACGACCTTCACCAGCTCCGTCGTGTGGCCGGTCTCGGCGAGATGCCACTTCAGCCGGGTCAGCGCGGGCGCCTCGGCGAACACCTTCGGCGACACGCCCCGCGCGTACGCCGCCGCCTGCGCGATGACCTGCTCGCGCTCTTCCCCGGACAGGTCGGGCAGGACGTCCAGGAACGCCTTCAGCTCGGTGGTGACGAGCGCGAGCTGCACCCGCCGCAGGTCCTTGACGTCGCCGCGCTCGGCGAGCCAGGTGGTGGCGAGGGTCGCCGCGCCGAAGCCGTCCGCGATCTCCTGGAGCTCGGTCGTCGGCCCGTACCGCCGCGACCGCCGGTGCAGGACGGGGTCCGGCACCACGTCGACGGCCTTGGCCAGGTGCAGCGCCCGGACGACGACCGGCAGGTCGTCGTAGCGGCCGAGGTCGGGGAACTCCAGCCCGGCCGAGTCCCAGAACGTGCGGCGCAGCAGCTTCCCGGTGATCTTGCGGGCGTCGAGCAGGTCGGGGCTGCGGCGCAGGTCGGTGCCGGTCGCGGGGGCCGCCGAGGCGGTCGCCTTCCACTGCGACACCTGGCCCGTCCAGGTGAGCCTCGCCTCCGGGCCGGTGGCGAGGTCCGAGCCGGACGCCTCCAGCGCGGCCAGCAGCGAGCCGGCCGCGTCCGGCGGAATCGGGTCGCCGCCGTCGGCGAACAGCAGGAACTCGCCGCCGCTCTCCGCGACCCCGAGGTTTCGGGCCGCGCCCCGGCTCGGCGCGCCCCGCCGGACCAGCCGGAACCGATCGTCGGGCAGCGGCGCGCGCGCGGCGGTGCCGGTGCCGTCGTCCACGACCAGGACCTCCAGGTCCCGGAACGTCTGCGCAGCGAGGGACTCCAGGGCGGCACCGAGGCCCTCCCCGGCGCCGTGCGAGAGCACGATCACGCTGATCCTGCTGGCGGACAAGCGACCCATCTCCTTTGATCACTGCGTCCGGCCGGCGACATGCCGGACCGGGGACGGCGGGGTTGGCGCGGCGGCGGGCGCCGTACGGCTCCGCGGCTCGATGCCGTGTGGCGCACATGCCTTACGGCTCACCTGCCGTACGCGCACGGACCCGCCGTACGCGCACGGGGTGTGCGCAGGATGTTACTGGGGCATGCGGCGCGGCGTGGATCAACCCGGCGGATTAGCGATCTTCTCGCCGAGGAACACCCGGCGCACGGCCCGCTCGGCGGCGTGCCCGTCGTCCCACGGGCAGAACCGCGCGCGGAACGCCTCCAGGTTCTTCGCCGCCGCGTCGCTCCACGCGGCCCGGGACACGAACGCGTCGACCAGCTCGGTCTCGGTGTAGGCGACGACGCCCGGCGGGAACTCGGTGAGGTCGAAGTTCACGCCCCTGGTGAGCTTGTAGGTCTCCCAGTCGTTGGCATAGATCACGATCGGCTTGCCGAGGTTGGCGTAGTCGAACATGATCGAGGAGTAGTCGGTGAGCAGCGCGTCCGAGGCGATGGCGAGGTCCTCGACGGACGGGTGCGTCGACACGTCGATCACCTTGTCCGCGGGCCAGCCGAGGTCGGCCGCCATGTCCTTGAGCTTGTAGTAGTAGTGCGCCCGCAGCAGCAGCACGTGGTCGCCGCCGAGCTGGCCGGAGACCCGTCCGATGTCGAACATCGGGCTGTAGCGGCGCTGGTAGTCGCGGTGGGTCGGCGCGTACAGGATCGCGGTCGAGCCCTCGGGGATGCCGAGTTCGTCGCGGAGCCTGGCCTGCTCCTCCGGGGTCGCGCGCACCAGGCGGTCGTTGCGCGGATACCCGATCTCCAGCATCTCGTAGTGGCACGGGAAGCCCCGCTCCCACGCCTCGGTGGTGAGCGGGTTGGCGGAGACGAGGAAGTCCCAGCGGTCGGACCGCTCGATCAGCGCCTTGAAGTCCATGTCGTTGGCGCCGACCGGATACTCCATCTGGTCGAGGCCCATCTTCTTCAGCGGCGTGCCGTGCTGGGTCTCCAGGTGCACCTGCCCCTTCCGCTTGACGAGGTGGTCGGGGAAGTTGACGTTGTTGACGAAGTACTTCGCGGCGGCGATCGTCCGGTAGTACTCGGCCGACCCGGACACGACGTAGTCGACGCCCTCGGGCATGTTCTTGCGGCCGCCGGGCTTCACGATCCACACGCAGCGGATGTGCGGGGCCAGCTCCCGGACCTTCTCGTAGATCGCGGCCGGGTTGCACGCGTACCCGCGGTACCAGTACGCGGCGAAGACGGCGAGGTCCTCCTCGATCGGCAGTTGCCGCCTGAGCAGGTAGTAGCGCCCCTTGGCGACCTGCTTGGACCGGACGACCCCCTGCCGCTGCAACTTGCGGACCTTGCGGCCGCCCTTCTTCGCCTTGGTCGCGAAGCGCGGCGAGGCGAGCCGCTCCCATGCCCTGAAGTCGCCCCGCTCGATCGCCCGGTGCTTGTCGGCGAGGGCGGGCGGGTCGTCGGGCGGGACGTGCCCCGGCGGCTTGTACCGCTGGTACGTCCTGGTCATCTCGGCGAAGAAGCGCTGCTTCTCCGACGGGTACACGCGGTCGGCGCGCTCGATGATGACCAGCAGGTGCCAGATCGTCCGGTCGAACATCAGCGGGCGGTACCGGTCCATCTCGGGGCCCAGCTGGTCCATGAACGCGAAGATGCGGTCGTACTGGTCGAAGGCGTCGAAGTGCTTGGCGCTGGCGGTCTTGGTGATCGCGCCGCGGCGGCGCTGCCGGTAGACGTAGCAGACCCGGTCGAGGAAGCTGACCCGCTCGGCGGCCATCAGCACCGGGTAGGTGATGCTGACGTCCTCGTAGTAGCCGCTGTTGAAGCGCAGCCCGTGCTCCAGCATGAACTCGCGGCGGATCGCCCGGTTCCAGATCGAGGTGAACATCTCCAGCAGGCTCGGCCGGTCGGCGAGCGTGAACACGTCCGGCGCGGGCGGCTCCCGGAACAGGTGGTTGATGATGCTGCGCTTGACCCTGCCGTTCCAGTAGGACCGCGCGTAGTCGAACATCAGCACGTCGGGACGGGTCTCGTCCAGCCGGTCGAGGATCGCGCGGACGGCGCCCTCGGTGGCGTGGTCGTCGCTGTCGAAGAACCACACGTAGTCGCCGGTCGCCATGTCGAGGCCGATGTTGCGGGCGTGGCCCAGCCCGACGTTCTCGTCGAGATGGCGCACCCGGACGCGCGGGTCGCGCTCGGCGAACTCGTCGAGAATCTCCCCGCAGCCGTCCGGCGAATGATCATCGACCGCTATGACCTCAAGGTTCGGAATGTCCGGGTCAAGGATGGAATCGAGGCACTGCCGGATGTACCCCTGCACTTTGTGCACGGGCACGATGATGCTCAAGGAGATGGTGTGGTCACTGCTCACGCGTTGGCCAATCGACTATCGGTGATTCTGGACTATACCCGCAAGTGTAGGTAAATCTTATGTCGCGCCTTGTGACGGCTTCTGTAGCCAGCGCGCCTTGGGCTCGACGGCCCAGCGGGTAAGGCGCACCACGGGCGGCGTGGCGAGAAGCACGCCGAGCGCGAGCCCGCCGACGGTGACGAGGACGAGCCCGGCCGGGCTCGTGTAGAAGCGATCGTCGAGGACGCCGCCGTACTGCAACGCCTTCACCACCAGGCCGTGCAGCAGGTAGACGTACATCGTCCGCGCCCCGAGCCGGGTGTACCAGGCGCGTCCGCGCGGGACGGCCGCGAGGAACGCGGCGCCGAGAAGAAGGGCGAAAGCCATCGCCAGCAGCCGGTACGACACGCCTTCCGGCATGGTGAAGCCCATCTGCTCGTAGCCCCGGTTCCACAGCCGCACCCCGTGCTCGATCCTCGGGACGACGGTGCCGCGCTCCCAGACGTAGGCGACGGGCAACGCCGCCAGCAGCACGAACGCTCCGGCCCAGCGCGTCCACCCGCGGTTCCGCAACGCCTCCACGGGGCCTTGGCGGCGGGTGTGGGCGCCCCTCCCTCCAGTGGAGACGGTCAGGCCGAGGACGAAGAACGGCAGCAGCCCGGCCGCCCTGCACAGCGTGGAATCGGAATTGAAACTCCAGCTTCCGGCGATCAGGCTCAGCGCGACCGCCACCGCGACCGGATACCGCAAATGCGACCACAGCGGCGCGCTCAGCCGCCAAAGCACGAGCGCGACGAGAAACCACATGAGGAACTGCGGCCTGAAAAGCTCGTGCATCCGGAATTCATCGTTTCTGATGAAAGCCAGTAGCCGGTACGGGACGTTGAAAATGGCGTAGGGCACGACCAGTGTGGGGAAAATGCTGCGGAATTTGTCCGTGGAGCGCATGAAGCCGCGCGAGAAGTAACCGGTGACGAACACGAACAGCGGCATGTGGAACGCGTAGACGACGGTGTAGGCCGCGTTCGCCGCGCCGCTGTCCTTCCGGAACACCTCCCAGACGTGGCCGACCACGACCAGCAGGATCAGGAAGAACTTGACGTTGTCGAAGTAGGCGTCGCGCTGCCGCGGCTCGGGCGCCGCCGCGTCCGGCCCGGGCCCGGTGGGATCGGGCACGGCGGGATCGGGCACGGCGCCGGGGGGTCCGTCGCCGGGCGGTGGCGGGTGCTGGGGTGGGCGGAGGATGCCGGTCATGTCTCCGAAAGCCTCATCGGGTACGTGCAGGTGGGAGCGACGGCGACTCTAGTCACCGATCAGGGGGTGCCGTGGCCTGATACGTGAGGCGGCACGCTAGCGCATCCGGCCCCCAGGTTTGCGCAGAGGGGTGAACACCCAGGTCATCTTGGGTTCCAGCGCCCAGCTCATGGAGCGGACGACGGGACCGGAGCACAGCGCCGTCCCCACCGCGAACGCGCCGCCGAGCACGATGACGACGCCGGACGGGGTGTGCATCCAGCTCGCGTCCCACCAGCCGGTGAAGTCGAGGAGGCGGATGACGAACCCGTGCAGCAGGTAGGCGTAGAGCGTCGCCGCGCCGAGCCCGGTGAACCAGTACCGGCGGCGCGGGATCTGGGTGAGGAACGCGGCGACGAGGACGGCCGCGCAGACGAACATGGCGAGCCGCACCAGCGTCCCCGCGAAGTTGCCGACGCCGATCTCGAAGTGCGGATGCTTCCAGTAGATCCAGTTCAGCGACACGTGGTTCATGACGAGGTAGGCGCCGCCGAGCCCGGCGGCGAGGACCACGGCGCCGGCCTGCCGCGCGGCCGGCTTCTTCAGCAGCTCGAAGTGGTGCGGTCTCAGCGTGAGCCCGAGGACGTAGAACGGCAGCAATCCCAGCACCCGGTGAATATCGAACGTTCCACCGAGGTCGCTCATGTACGACAGCAGCGCGAACCCGACCGCGACGGCGACCGGCCAGCGGATCTGCTGCCAGACCGGCGTGGAGAGCCGCCACATGAACAGCGCGCACAGGAACCACGTCAGGTAGTAGGGATTCAGCAGGCTGATCTCCAGCTCATTACGTCCGGCGAGCCAGTCGTACAGCGAGTAAGCGAATTCGAACACCACGTAGGGAACGCCGACATTGGTGATCAGCTTTCGGGCTTTACCGCCGGCGAACGTCCAGTTACGCGAGAAGTAGCCGGTGATCACGATGAACAGCGGCATGTGGAACATGTAGACGAACGTGTACAGGCCCTTGGCCAGCGGGACGTTCACCAGGTTGGCCAGCGCGTGCCCCGCCACCACCAGCAGGATCGCGAAGTACTTGGCGTTGTCGAAGAACGGGTCGCGCCGCTTGCGCGGGCCTTTCCGCGGGTCTCCGCCGGGCGCGACCTGCGGGGTCGCCGGTGCCTCCGGGACCGGACCCGCCGCGGGGTCCGTGGTGAGCGGCCGGTCGGAACGAGGTGCCGTCTCGGCCCTGGAGGGCCCGGTGGTAGAGCTCATAAGGGCTGCGGGTCAGTGCTCCTTGCAGATGTTGTCGCTGGCGCGGATCTCGCCCTGCTGCTTGGGAATGCCGCCGCCCGCGTTGTTCAGCTTCGTCCAGTCGCTGCCGACGACCAGGTCGACGACGCCGGGCTTGGCGCCGGTGGTGCGCACGGCCGGCTGCGGCTTGCTCGGGATCAGCGCGGCGAGCGACTTGGCCTGCTGGTCGGCACCGGAACCGTACATCACCTTGGTGGTGGATGTGGTGGAGGACGCGTTTCCGCCGACCGTGACGTGGAAGCCCTGCGACTCCAGATCGTCGGCGACACGGCTGGCCTGCCCGTCGATGCCGCTGCCGTTGTAGACCCGCACCCGGATCTGGCTCGGCGGGATCTTCACGCTGCCCGCCTCGGGCTCCTTCGGGATGGTCTTGTCGTTGCGGATGGCGGCGAAGAACGGCTGGGCGTTCGCGTTCAGGGCCACGCGGTTCGGGTCCTGCGGGTCGGGCCCGGACGGCACCGTCACGAACCGCAGCTTGCCGGACGTCATGCCCTGCATCTCCCGGGCGATGTCCATCATGACCTGCGGCGTCAGTTCCTTGTCGGTGGTGAGCGACTTGGTGACCGCGTTCATCAGGTCGAGGAGCTTCTTGGGATTGCTGAGCACGCCGGCGCTCATCGCCTTGTTGGCGAGCGCGCCCATGAATTTCTGCTGCCGCTTGATGCGGTCGAGGTCGGAGCCGTCCCCGAGGCCGTGCCGGACGCGCACGTACGCCAGCGCCGTCTCACCCTTGATGTTGTGCTGGCCCTTGCCGAGCTTGAGCTTCGACTGCGGATCGTTGACGGCCTTGGGCAGGCACACCGGGACGCCGCCGATCGCGTTCGTGATGGCCTTGAACCCGTTGAAGTCGACCTGCATGAAGTGGTCGATCCGGACGTTGGAGATGCTCTCGATCGTCTTGATGACGCAGGCGGCGCCGCCGTTGGTGAACGCCGAGTTGATCTGGGCCCGGGACTGCGCCGGGATCACCGTGCCCTTCCTGCTCTTGCAGGACGGCATCCGGACCATCAGGTCGCGGGGGAAGCTGATGCCCATCGCCTGGCCGCCGCCGGGGGACAGGTGCAGCAGGATCATCGTGTCCGAGCGCGGCGCCTCGTTCTTCATCGAGCGGCCGTACTTGGAGTTGGCGCCCTCACGGGTGTCGGACCCGAGCATCAGGATGTTCATCGCGCCGTTCAGCTTCTTCGGCCGGTTGGGGCCGAGCTCGGCGTTGACGTCCTCGTGCGCGATGTTCCCGAACGCCCTGCGGTACAGGCCGTAGGCGGTGAGGGAGCCGGCCACCATGACCGCCGACAGCCCGATGCACACCCAGCCGAGAATGCGCCAGCCGCGTCGAGGCGGCGCCGCCGGCTGCGGATCGGCGTCGTCGACGTACTCCATGTACATCGGGTTGCTGTTCATCGGCTCCGAGGTCCGGGGGGACGGGTCGCTCCGTGGTGGGCGTCGGGTGGGCATGGGCAGCGCGGGTGGGCAAGGGCAGCGTAGGTCAGGCGAGCCGACGTGGGGACCCGGATGGGTCATTCCGTCCGGGCGGACCGGCCACCACCGTCACATGTTCCAGGGTTATACGTCGATCTAGTGCGGCTTTGTTGGAGTTTCGTTGGATTATGACGGAAGCACCCGAGGCTAGTGGTGCGAGCAAGCCGGTCAGTACCCCGTCCAATGTGGTGAACGGCATGTCAACCAGGAGGCGGTCCCGCGCGTCTAGATCCCACTTTTCGGCGGCGGCGCGGGCCGCGCCGGCCAGCTCGGCGGCACCGAATGTGGTCTTTGTCACACTGAGCGCGGGCGTCTCGGGCGTCACTCCTGTGCCTGGGACGAACCTGTCTCCGTAGGCGCGCACCTCCACGGCGTAATCGGTGACGCCGGGCGGGCAGTCCGCGAGGGGGCCGCCGAGCGCGTGCAGCGACAGGCCGACGATCTCCTCGGCCCCGCCCGCCGCCGCGCCGTCCGCGATCACCTCGTCAAGCACCTCCTGAGCCACCGCCAGGATGTACGGGCTGGAGGTGTCGAACGGTTCGGGCGCCGCGCCGCCTCGTACCGCCTCCGGGTCGACCGGCTCCGCGACCAGGCCCGCCGACCAGCACGCCATCAGCCACACGGCCGTCTGCCAGTGCGGCGGCAGGACGAGCACGACACGCGTGCCGGGTTCGGCGGCGAGACCGTCCACCAGGAAGTTCGCCGTCTTCGCGACCCAGTTGTCGAACGTCCGGGCGGACAACTCGACGCGTTCGCCCGTCGCGTCGTCGTAGAAGGTCACCAGCGGGCTGGACGGGTCGTCCGCCACCCGCCGCCGCAGCGACCCCGCCGGCCCGGCATGTGCGTTCATGGTACGAGCGTATGCCCGCATGATCGTCCTGGAGCCATCAGCGGGCCGGTGCCGCTACGCTCCGCACGGAACCAGGGAGTCTTCCACGGGGCGGAAACATGGACGCGGGTCGGCTGCTCGTGCGGGTCACGGTGGCCCCGGCACTGCTCATCGTGGCGTGGTTGTCCGTCTCGCTGCCGCTGCTGATGGCGGGCGTGTTCCGTCCGGCACCGGCGATCGCGCTGTTCGTGCCCGTCGCGGCGGTCGTCCTGTGGTGGGGCCTGCGTTCCGGTTCCCGGGGCGGGGCGCCGGCGGAGCAGGGTGAGCCGGAACGCGGCGACGTGCCGTGGTGGACGGTCGCGGCCGTCCTCGGGATCACGGTGGCGTTCCTGGTGCTCCAGGTGGTCATGTGCTCGGAGCAGATCATCGTCCGCCGGGACCCGGCGTCCTACGTGCAGTTCGCGACATGGCTGAAGGACGAGGGCTCGCTGCCGATCCCGCTGAGGGAATGGGCGTTCGGCGGCCCCGACCGGGCGCTGGACTTCGAGAGCCCCGCCTTCTACCAGCATGACGGCGCGGTCGTCCCGCAGTTCATGGCCGGGCTGCCGCTGGTGCTGGCGCTCGGCGGCTGGATCGGCGGCACGCACGGCATGCTGCTGATGGCGCCGCTGCTCGGCGCGTGCTGCGTGCTCGCGTTCGCCGGGCTGGTGGCGCGGCTCGTCGGGCCTCGCTGGGCTCCGGCCGGGGCGCTGCTGCTCGCGCTGACGCTGCCGATGCTCTACGTGTCCCGCAGCACGTTCAGCGAGCTGCCCGCGATCGTGCTCCTGCTGGGCGGGCTGTCGCTGCTGCACGACGTCCGGGGGCAGGACGGGCGGCGCGCCGAGTTGAAGGCGTTCCTGGCGGGCCTGGCGCTCGGGCTCATCGTGCTCGTCCGTATCGACGGGCTCCGGGACGTGCTGCCGGTCTTCGCCTTCGCCGGGCTCTACGTGGCGCGGCGCCGGGGCATCGGGTACTGGACGGGCGCCGGGCTGCTGCTCGGAGTGGGCGCGGGGCTGCTGGAGGGCTTCGTGAAGTCCCGGCCGTACCTGTCGTATCTGGGCCCGTCCCTCAATCCGCTGCTGGGCATCGCGGCGGCGGTCGTCGTGGCGACGGCGGTCATGGTGGTGCTGCTGCGCTGGGACCGGACGGCCCCGCGGCTGCGCCGCGCCGGGCAGGCCGTCGCGGGCGGGAGGCTGCCGGGGGCGGCCGCCGTCCTGACCGTGCTGGTGATGCTGGGGTTCGCGCTCCGGCCGCTGGTGCAGACCGTCCGCCGGGAACCGGCCACGCACGACGACGAGATGAACGCCCGCTTCATCGAGACCGTCCAGCGGATCCAGCACCTGCCGGTCGACGGCACCCGCCAGTACTCGGAGAACTCGCTGTACTGGGTTTCCTGGTACATCGGCATCCCGGCGCTGCTGTTCGCGACGCTCGGCGCGGCGCTGCTGGCGCGCCGGCTCTTGCGCGGACGGTCCCCGGAATGGCTGCTGCCCTACGCCGTGGTCGTCTGGACGACCACGCAGGTGCTGATCAGGCCCGGGATCACCCCCGACCATCCGTGGGCGTCCCGGCGGCTGATCGGGCTCGTCATCCCCGGGCTGCTGCTGTTCACCGTGTTCGCGTCCGCGTGGACGGTGAAGCGCGTCCGCCGCCTCGGGTACGGGAGGCGGGTGGTGCGGGCGGGCGCGGTCGCCGGCGTCGCGGGGATGCTGATCCCGATCGTGGTGACGTCCGGCGGACATCTGGTGACGCGGACCGAGCAGCACGAGGTCGCCGCCGTCGACGGCATGTGCGACGAACTGGGCCCGGACGGGTCCGTCGTGGTCGTCGAGCAGTCGACCGCCGACCGCTTCCTCCAGGTCGTGCGGGGCATGTGCGGGCTGCCCGCCGCGCGCACCACCGGCCACGCCACGCCCGCCGACGTGACACGCGTCGCCGCCGGGATCGCCGGGGCCGGACGGCGCCCGGTGATCATGGGGACGAAGGCGGCGGACGTCGCGCCGTACGGGACGCCGCGCCGGGTCCTGCGGCTGAGGACGCGGCAGGACGGGCGCACCCTCGCCACCGCGCCCGGCGGGTCGTGGGGCCTGACCGTTGAGGTCTGGATCGCCGGGCCGGAACGGCGCCCGCCCCGGAGTTGAGGCGACCGGGATCCGTTCGGGCGAGTATCCTCGCGCTGCGTGAGCACCCAGTCTGCCGAGCCGACGCACCTGCCCGCTCCCGACCCCGCGACGGACACACCGCCCGAACCCGCGCCCGCGGCCACGCCGAAGGCCGAGCCCGCGCCCGAGTCGACCGCCGAGTTCGCGCCCGCACCCGAGGCCGCACACGCCCCCGAACCCGAGCCCGCGGCCGCCTCGGAGACGGCCCCCGTCTCGGAGGCCGCGCCTGTTTCTGAGGCCGCTCCCGTCTCGGGGGCCGCGCCCGTCTCGGAGGCGGCGCCCGTCTCGCAGGGGGCGTCTGTCTCGGAGGCGGCGTCTGTTTCTGAGGCGGGGCTCGTTTCGGAGGCCGCGCCTGTCTCGGAGGCGGTTCCCGTCTCCGAGGGGGTGCGGGGGGACGCGCATGTGCCGCGGACGGAGGCCGTGCCCGAGCCGGCCGGTCCGGCGTCCGGGCCCGTGCACGTCACGGTCGTCCTGCCCTGCTACAACGAGCAGGACCACGTGATCGCCGAGGTCGAGCGGATCTGCGCGGCCATGGACGCCAGCGGCAAGACCTACGAGCTGCTCGCCGTCGACGACTGCTCGACCGACGACACGCTCGCGCGGCTGGAGGAGGCGGCGCCCCGCTTCCCGAACATGCGCGTCCTGGCGTTCCAGCACAACAGCGGGTCCGGCACCGTGCGGCGCATCGGCTCGCAGCAGGCGCGCGGCGAGATCGTCGTGTGGACCGACGCGGACATGTCCTACCCGAACGAGCGGATCCCCGAGCTCGTCGACGTCCTGGACAACGACCCGTCCGTCGACCAGGTCGTCGGGGCGCGCACGAGCGAGGAGGGCTCGCACAAGGCGCTGCGCGTGCCCGCCAAGTGGTTCATCCGGAAGGTCGCCGAACGGCTCACCAACACCAGGATCCCCGACCTGAACTCGGGGCTGCGCGCGTTCCGCCGCGAGGTGTCGCTGCCGTACCTGCGGCTGCTGCCGCCCGGATTCTCCTGCGTGACGACGATCACGATCGCGTTCCTGTCGAACCAGCATCCGGTCCGGTACCTGCCGATCGACTACGCCAAGCGGGCCGGGAAGTCGAAGTTCCACTTCACCAAGGACGCCTACCGCTACATCCTTCAGGTGCTGCGGATGGTGATGTACTTCAACCCGCTCAAGGTGCTGATGCCGCCCGCGCTGTGGCTGATCGTGATCGGGCTGCTCAAGGGCGTGTTCGACATGGTCGTGCACTTCGGCTACTTCGCCAACAACACCATCATGATCTTCGTGACGGGGTTGATCATCGCGTCGCTGGCGCTGCTCGCGGACCTGATCGTCCGGTCGCGCGGCGACGTCTAGCGCCGTGCCGAACGCGCTGCGCGTCGCGATCGTCGGACCGGCCTTCCCCTACAAGGGCGGCGGCGCCCACCACACCACCGAGCTGGCGCACCGGCTGTCGGCCGCCGGGCACGACGTGGTCATCGAGTCGTGGCGGGCCCAGTATCCGGGGTTTCTGTATCCGGGGCAGCAGACGATCTCCGAGCCGGAGGGCGAGCCGTTCCCCGGGACCCGCCGCGGCCTCGACTGGCGCCGCCCGGACGGCTGGTGGCGCACCGGCCGCGCGCTGCGCTCACACGACCTGGTCGTCCTGGCGGTGCTGACGCCGATCCAGGTCCCGTCCTATCTGGGGATTCTGTCGGGGCTCCGGCATCGGGCGCCCGTGGTGGCGCTGTGCCACAACGTCCTGCCGCACGAGCGCAAACCGTACGACGAGCCGCTGATGAAGCGGCTGCTGCGCGGCGTGGACGGCGTTCTCGTCCATTCCGAGGCGCAGGCCGAGCTGGCGCGGGGGCTCACGGAACGTCCGGTGAGCGTCGCGGAGATGCCCGCTCATCTGCCGACTTCTGAGCTCCCTTTGGAGCACGACGCCAAGGTCAGGCGCCGGTTGCTGTTCTTCGGGATCGTCCGCCCGTACAAGGGCCTGGACGTCCTGCTCCGCGCTCTCGCGGAAGGCCCGGACGACGTCGCGCTGACCGTCGCGGGCGAATTCTGGGGCGGCCTGGACGAAACGCGCGAGCTCGTCCGGTCACTCGACCTGACGTCCCGCGTCGATCTGCGCCCCGGCTATGTTCCGGCCGCCGATGTCCCGGGATTGTTCGCCGCCGCCGACGCCCTCGTCCTGCCCTACCGGACGGCGACCGCGTCGCAGAACGTCTGGATGGCCTACGAGCACGGCCTGCCGGTGATCGCGACCGATGTCGGGGGTTTCGCCGCGCAGATCCGCGACGGCGTGGATGGCCTGGTCTGCACGCCGGACGACGTCCCGTCCCTGGCCGCCGCCCTGCGCCGCTTCTACTCGCCGGGGGAGCCGGAGCGCCTGCGCTCCGGCGTCCGCCCGGTCGACCACGGCCCGCTGTGGGCCGCCTATCTCGACGCCCTCCTGCGGTTCACAGGCGGAGCGCTCACAGATGGGGTTCGATGACCTTCAGCAGGGCGCGCTTCGGCTTGGCGCCGACGATCTGCTCCACGACCTCGCCCTTCTTGAAGAGCAGGAGCGTGGGCAGGCCCATCACGCCGAACTTGTTCGGGGTGGTGGGGTTCGCGTCGTAGTCCAGCTTGGCGATCTTGATCTTGCCGTCCTGCTCCGCCGCGATCTGCTCGAGCACGGGGGCGATCATGCGGCAGGGCCCGCACCAGTCGGCCCAGAAGTCGACCAGTACCGGGGTGTCGCTGCTGAGGACCTCGTCCGCGAACGTCGCGTCGGTCACGGTGATCGGGGCCGTCACGGTCCCTCCTTCGTTGGCTGCGTATCCCTCACAAGCTCTTTGGAGGGCCGTTCATTCCCAGTGTCCTCCCCGGTGTCGTCTCCGGTGCCGTCCCCGGTGCCGCGCGGTGCCGTCCGTCCGAGGAGGAGCGCGACACCGGCGTTGATCAGGTCGGCGGCGGTCAGCAGCACCCGGGACGCGATCGCGACCACGACCGGCGCGCCCGCCGGGAGCACCGGCGTCAGCACCACCGTCAGCGCGGCCTCCCGCGCCCCGATGCCGCCCGGCGCGATGAACACCAGGAAGCCCGCCACGAACGCCAGCGCGTACGCGCCCGTCGCGACGAACGGCAGGCCCTTGCCGTCACCGCCCACCGCCATGCAGAGCAACCACGTGTGGACGCCGAACAGGACCCACCCGAGGACCGTCCAGCCGACCGCCCTCAGCGTCACAGCAAGGCTCACCGGCCGTTCCAGCGGCGGACGCCGGATGATCCTGAGCATCAGCCCCAGGCACCACGTCACGACCTTCGGGTGCAACAGGATCACCAGCACGGGCGCCAGCAGGAACAGCGGCCAGTAGGTGTCGCGCGCGGCGTCGGACGTCAGCGGCAGCGTCACCGCCGCGACCGCCAGCCCGCACGCCGTGGACGTCGCGACCGCCAGCAGCGTCGACCCGAAGCTCCGCTCCGGCGGCACCTTGTGCTCGCGCGTCATCTCGATCTGCGTGACCAGCGCCCACACCTTGCCGGGCACGTACTTGCCGAGCTGGGAGATCCCCGAGATCCGGAAGACGGCCCGTACCGGCAGCGGCGAGCCGAGACCGCCGAGGAACTCCCGCCAGCCGAGCATCCAGACGAAGAGCCCCGCCAGGCCCACGGCCAGCGCCCCGGCGAGCGTCGCCCACGACATCTGCCGGAACGCCTCGGCCGTCGCGTCCCACTGGGACGCCACGCTGTAGGCGCAGAAGGCCAGCGCGAGCATCACCAGCACCACGCGCAGCGCCCGCACGGCGACGACCTTCATCTTCACGCGCCCAGCGTAGGCGAACGTGGCCTCGCGACCCGCCAGTCGTCCTACAGTTGGGGACGATGAAGATTTCGGATGTGGTCGCCTTCATGGGGCACCAGGTGCACGTGTGCCGGTACCGCGAGGCGGGGACGCTCCTCGCCTGGATGGGCCGCGACCTGCACGGCAAGCGAGTTCTCGACGTCGCCGGCGGCGACGGCTACTGGGCCGGCCAGGCCCGCAGGCGCGGCGCCGACGCCGTCTCGATCGACCTGGCCCGCGGCAAGATGGTCTATGGCAGGACGCTCGCGCACGCGCCCGCGCTGATCGAATGCGACGCGCTGCGCCTGCCGTTCGCCGACGGTTCGTTCGACGCGATCCTGTCCGTCTGCGCGATCGAGCACTTCGACGACGGCGGCAAGTCCCTGGACGAGATGGCGCGCGTCCTCAAACCCGGCGGCCAGATCTTCATGTCCGCCGACGTGCTGAGCCGCGCCGACACGTGGCCGAAGCTACGGGACGCGCACAAGGCCAAATACCACGTCCAGCACACGTACACGCACGACAGCCTTCGCAAGCTGATGGACGAGCGTGGCCTCGACCTGGTCAGGCACAGCTACCAGTTCCGCACGGCCGCCACCGAGCGCCTGTACCTGTCGCTGTCCACCTACGGCGGCAAGGTCGGGTTCAACGCGGCCGCGCCCCTGACGCCGCTGGTCGCGCTCGCCGACCGCAAGGCTCCGAACGAACGCGGAAGCATCGTGTTGGTTCAGGCCCGCAAACGCTGATTGAGGTCCCGCGTGGGGGGCATCGGCGGGCGTAGGCTCGAAGGGTAAAGAGTGATCTACGCCACCGCGCTTGATGGGGGGAGTGGACCGTGGCGCCTCGAATTCTGCTCGACGCCACCGCCGTGCCGGCCGACCGAGGCGGGCTCGGCCGGTACGTCGACGGCCTCCTGAGCGCCCTGCACGCGCAGGGCGCCGACCTCGCCGTCGCGTGCCAGCGCGCCGACGAGAAACGCTACGAGGGCCTCGTCCCGGGCGCCCGCGTCGTCGCGGGCCCGGCGACCCTCTCGCACCGCGCCACCCGCCTGGCCTGGGAGCAGTCCGGCCTGCCGCACGTGGCCGAACGCGTCGGGGCGGACGTCATCCACCTCCCGACCTACACGATGCCGGTCAGCGCGGTCCTGCCCACCGTGGTCACGATCCACGACGTCACGCTGTTCGCCGAGCCCGAGGTGCACGACCCCGTCCGGACCAGCTACATCAAGTCGGCGACCCGTACCGCCGCGCGCCGCGCCACCCGGCTGATCGCGCCGTCCCACGCGACCCGCGATGAGCTGGTCCGCGTCCTGCACGCCGACCCGACCCACATCGACGTGGCCTATCACGGTGTCGACCACGAGGTGTTCCACCGCCCGTCCGAGGCGGAGACCAAGCACGTCTCCGACCGTCTGGGCCTCCACGGCCGCCCCTACGTGGCCTATCTGGGGGCGCTCGAACCTCGCAAGAACGTGCCGAGCCTGATCCGCGGCTGGGTCCACGCTTGCAAGGACCGTCCCGACCCGCCCGCGCTCGTCCTCGCGGGCGGCGGCTGGGACGACGAGGTCGACGCGGCGCTGGCGACCGTTCCCCTGGAACTGCGCGTCCTGCGTCCCGGCTACCTCCCGTGGTCGGCCCTTCCCGGCTTCTTCGGCGGCGCCGTGGTGGTCGCCCACCCGAGCCGCGGCGAGGGCTTCGGCCTGCCCGTCCTTGAGGCCATGTCGTGCGGCGCGCCCGTCCTCACCACCCGCCGCGGGCCGCTGCCCGAGGTCGGCGGCGACGCGGTCGCCTACACCGAGCCCGAGCCCGCCGAGATCGGCGAGGCCCTCGTGGCCCTGTTCGACGACCCGTCCCGCCGCGCCGAACTGGCCGAGGCCGCGCACACCCGCTCGCAGCAGTTCTCCTGGTCCGCGTCCGCGAAGGCGCACCTGGCCTCGTACCAGCGGGCCGCGGACACGGCCCGCTAGAAAGGAACCGAGTGGAAGCGATCCTCCTGGTGGGAGGTCAGGGCACCCGCCTGCGTCCCCTGACCATCTCCACCCCGAAGCCGCTGCTCCCCACGGCCGGGGTGGCGTTCCTCGCCCACCAGCTCGCCCGCGCGCACGCCGCGGGCGTCGACCGCATCGTGTTCGCCACGTCCTACCGCGCCGAGATGTTCCAGGCCGCCTTCGGCGCCCACGCCCACGGCGTCGACCTCGCCTACGTCAGCGAGGACGAGCCGCTCGGCACCGGCGGCGCCATCCGCAACGCCTCCGGCGCCCTCACCTGCGCCCCCGACGATCCGGTCCTGATCCTGAACGGCGACATCCTGTCCGGCCACGACGTGCGGGCCCAGGTCAAGCTGCACGAGCAGGCCGACGCGGCGGTCACGCTCCACCTGACCGAGGTCGACGACCCGTCCCGTTTCGGCAGCGTCCCCACCCACGCCGACGGCCGCGTCCGCGCCTTCCTGGAGAAGACCGCCCACCCGGAGACGAACCAGATCAACGCCGGCTGCTACGTCTTCCGCCGCTCCACCATCGACACGATCCCCGAGGACGAGGTCGTCTCCGTCGAGCGCGAGACGTTCCCGTCGCTCATCTCGTCCGGCGCGACGGTGATGGGGTACGTCGAATCGGCCTACTGGCTGGACGTCGGCACCCCGGAAGCCTTCGTCCAGGGCTCCCGCGACCTCGTCCTGGGCGCTCTCGCCTCGCCCGCGATGCCCGGCGAACCAGGCGGCCACCTCACCCTTCCCGGCGCGACCGTCGCGCCCGGCGCCGTCGTCCGCGGCGGCAGCACCGTGGGCCGTAACGCGGTGGTCGAGTCCGGCGCCACCGTGATCGGGAGCGTCCTGCTGGACGACGCCTTCGTCGCCGAGGGCGCCACCGTCCGCGACTCCGTCCTCAGCCGGGGCGCCCGCGTCGGCCCCGGCGCCGTCCTGGACGGCGTGGTCCTGGGCGACGGCGCGGTGGTCGGCCCCGGCAACGAGCTCCGCCCCGGCCTCCGCGTCTGGCCCGGCATAGAACTCCCCCCGACCGCCATCCGCTTCTCCCCGGACGCCTGACCGCGGCGGTCGGTCACGTCCGGTTCTGGGCTCCGGCCTTCTCGGGCGCGGCCACCCTTGCTCCCTCGCCTTGGTCCTGCTCCGGCCCTTCCACTTCGAGGGATACCGGACCGACCTTCTTCCCGTGCACGACCTGCTTGATGTCACCGGTTTCACGGGCTTGTTCCCGAGCACTTCAGGGCGCGGGGGCGTGGCCGCGTACGCTTGCCGCCTGATGGCCATCGCAACCTCCCCCGACGCACCTGTGAGCCGCACCTTGCCTGATGCATCCGTTTCGTCGTCCGGTTTGGCCGGGGAGAGGACCGCTGGGCGTCTCCCCGGCCTGGTCCGGGAGTGGCGGCCTCGGGGGCCGCTTGATTTTCCGGGGGTGCTTTCGCCGCATCGGCGGGGGCGGCATGATCCGGCGTTCCGGGTTGAGCGGGACGGGTCCGTGTGGCGGGCTTCCTATACGCCCGACGGGCCGGGGACGTTGCGGTTGCGGTGGGGCGGGGATGTCGTCGAGGCCACGGCCTGGGGGGACGGGGCGGAGTGGTTGCTGGACGGGGTGCCCGAACTACTCGGGGACGCCGACGAGCCTGACGGGTTCGTTCCGTGGGACGACGTCGTCCGGGAGCAGGTGCGCAGGCGGCCGGGGCTGCGGATCGGCCGGACGCGGCGGGTCTTCGAGGCGCTCGTCCCGGCGGTGATGGAGCAGAAGGTGCTCGCCGAGGAGGCGTGGCGGGCCTGGGGGTATCTGCTGCGCAGGTTCGGGGAGCCCGCGCCCGGCGCGCCGCACATGCGGGTTCCGCCGCCGCCCCGGGTGTGGGTCCGGATTCCCTCGTGGGAATGGCATCGGTCCGGGCTGGAGGCCGTCCGGGCCAGGACGATCATCGGAGCCGCGCGCGTCGCGGGACGGCTGGAGCGGGACGCGGGGGAGGCGCGGCTGCGGTCGCTGCCGGGCATCGGGGTCTGGACGGCCGCCGAGATCAGGCAGCGGGCCGTCGGCGATCCCGACGCCGTCTCCGTCGGCGACTACCACCTGCCCGGCCTGGTCGGCTGGGCGCTGGTGGGCCGCAAGGTCGACGACGCCGGGATGCTCGAACTGCTGGAGCCCTACGCCGGCCATCGGTACCGGGTCACCCGGCTGCTGGAATCGTCCGGCAGGCGTCCGCCGAGGCGTGGCCCCCGGCTGCCCGTCCGGGACTATCGGTCGTTCTGACCGGGTCCTGCGCCGGACGGCGGCGCAGCCAGAAGTTGTTCCGGGTCCAGTCGAGCCCGTCGCGGCTGTCGGCGCCGAACAGCGGGCCGAGGACGGCGAGGGCGATGAACAGGGCGAGCACGTACAGCATGGTCTTCTTCCTTTGGGATCGCAGTCTGGAGCGTTCCCGCGCGGGGCGATCGGGTCGGGCGGGGTGTCCGCTGTTTTCCGTCGCACCCTCAGTTTGACCCCGTCCATCGTTCAGGTCCAGCGACTGTTTCTGGAGGGATTGTGTAAGAATCTCTTCACTATGCTGGATCTAGGCAGGTTGCGGGTGCTCCGCGAACTCAAGCTGCGGGGGACGCTCGGTGCGGTGGCCGACGCCCTCGGGTACACGCCGTCCGCGGTGTCGCAGCAGCTCGCTCAGCTGCAGCGGGACGTCGGCGTCCCGGTGGTGGAGCGGGCCGGCCGGCGGCTGCGGCTGACGGAGGCGGGCGAGGCTCTCGCCGAGCACGCGGACGTGCTGCTCGGGCAGGCGAAGCGCGCGGAGGAGGCGGCGCTCGCGGCGAGCGGGCGGGTCGCGGGGGTCGTGCGGCTGGTCGGGTTCCAGACGGCGCTGCTGCATGTGCTGGCCCCGGCGCTGCCGCGGCTGGCGGAGGCGTATCCGGAGCTCGTGGTGGACGTCCTGGACGAGGAGTTCCACCGCGTCCTCCAGGCGCTGGTGCTCCAGGAGATCGACGTGGTGCTGACGGACGAGTACTCGCACCTGCCGCGTCCACGGCGTCCCGAGCTGACGGCCGAGGTCCTCATCACCGAGGCCATGCGGGTCGGGCTGCCGGAGGACCATCCGCTCGCGCGGGACGGCGGCCCGGTGCGGATGGCCGACCTCGCCGGCTGCCCGTGGGCGACGGGACATGTCGGCACCAACCATGTCGACCTGCTCGAACGGACGTGTGTGGAGCTCGGCGGCTTCCGGCCCGACGTCCGCTACCGCTCCAACGACCTCATGGTCATCTTCGCGATGGTCGCGCGGGGCGGCGCCGTCTGCCTCGTTCCCGATCTCGCGCTCGCGGAGCGGGAGGAGGGCATCGTCGTCCGGGACGTGGCCGACGCCCGCGTCGACCGCCGCATGGTCCTGTGGACGCGGGTCGGCGCGGACATGCGGCCGTCGGTCAGGGCCGTCCTGGAAGAACTCCGCCTTTCGGCGGACGCGCTCGTCGAACGCCGCCCCAGCTGTATCCGCGGGGGGCGCTGATCAGGTGCTGAGGAGCGGCAGGCGCCTTCCGAAATCGCCGATCCCGTCGGTGCGGCGGGACGCTTCCAGGCGTTCGGCGGGCACTTCGCCGTAGAGGGTGGTGCGTTGCCTGGCGGGACGGCCGGCGCGCTCCGCTATCGCCTCCAGTTCGCTGATGGGCTTGAACGAGCCGTTCTCCGACCCGGCCATTCTGCTGATGGTCTCTTCCATGAGCGTTCCGCCGAGGTCGTTCACGCCTCCCTGAAGGACGCGGGTGCAGAGTTCGTCGCCCAGTTTCACCCAGGACGTCTGGATGTTGGGGATCGCGCCATGGAGGAGGATGCGGGCCAACGCGTGGACGGCCACGTTCTCCCGGACGGTCGGCCCCGGACGCGCCAGACCCGCGAGATAGATGGGCGAGTTGTGGTGGACGAAAGGCAGGAGGACGAATTCGCTGAACCCGCCCGTCCGTTCCTGGATCGAGCGGAGCAGCCTGATGTGCGCGACCCAGTGAGCGGGCGTGTCGACGTGCCCGTACATCATCGTCGACGTCGTCGGAATCCCGATCTCGTGCGCCGTCGTGACGACCTCGATCCACTGGTCGGTGGGCAGTTTGCCCTTGGTCAGCACCCAGCGGACGTCGTCGTCCAGGATCTCGGCGGCCGTCCCGGGAAGGGAGTCGACACCGGCCTCCCGCGCCGCCTCCAGCCATTCCCGGATCGACAGGTCGGTCCGGGACGCGCCGTTCACGACCTCCATCGGGCTGTAGGAGTGCAAATGGATGCCGGGGGCCCGGCGCTTCACCTCGCGGGCGAGGTCGAAATAGGCGGTGCCCGGCAGATCGGGATGGATTCCGCCCTGCATGCATACTTCGGTGGCGCCCGCGTCCCATGCCTCGTCCACGCGGTCACCGACCTGGCTCAGGGAAAGCGTGTAGGCGTCGGCGTCCGTGCGGCGCTGCGCGAAGGCGCAGAAACGGCAGCCGGTGTAGCAGACGTTCGTGAAATTGATGTTCCGGGTGACGACATAGGTGACGTCGTCGCCGACCGTGTCGCGGCGAAGGTCGTCGGCCAGTTCGGCGAGGGCGTCCAATTCCGGGCCGTCGGCGTGGAGCAGAGCCAACGCCTCATCGTCCGACAGTCCCGCGGGGTTCTGTTCCGCGCGCGAAAGGGCCGTCTTCACGTCGGCGTCGAAACGCCGCGGGGCGGACATCCGGTCGCGTAGCGCGTCCCAGTCGCCGTACACCTCGTCGAAGTCGTCACGCCGGTCGCCGGTGCGCCCGGTCGTGTCGATCTCGGTGTGCAGCTCGGTCCGCCCGGACGCCACGAACCCGCCGTCGGGCTCCTGCCACGGACGTCCCTCAACGACGGCGTCCTCCCGCGCGAGACCGGACACCGGGTCGGCGAGCGCCGCGACATGCGCGGTCAACCGCGGGTCGAGCCACGGCTCACCACGGCGCACGTACTCGGGATAGATCGTCAGCCGCTCCCGTAGGTCGAAACCGGACTCGGCGGTCTTCGCGGCCAGCTCGTCGATCTGCGGCCACGGCCGCTCCGGGTTCACGTGGTCGGGCGTCAGCGGCGACACGCCGCCCCAGTCGTCGATCCCGGCGCGCAGCATCAGCGCGAACTGGTCGGCGACCAGGTTCGGGGGTGCCTGCACGCGCGCCTTCGGCCCGAGGACGAGCCGCGTCACCGCGATCGTCGCGGCCAGTTCCGCCAGCTCCGCGTCCGGGGTGTCGCGCATCTTCGTGTCGGGCTTGGCGCGGAAGTTCTGCACGATCACCTCCTGGATCGCGCCGTACTCGCGCATCGTCCGCCGGATCTCGAAGATCGCGTCCGCGCGCTCCTCGATCGTCTCGCCGATGCCGATGAGGATGCCCGTGGTGAACGGCACGTTCGTGCGGCCCGCGTCCTCCAGGACCCGCAGGCGGACGGCCGGGTCCTTGTCCGGCGACCCGAAGTGCGGGCCGCCGCGCTCGCTGAACAGCCGCGTCGCCGTCGTCTCCAGCATCATCCCCATGGACGGCGCGACCGGCTTCAGCCGCTGGAAGTCGCGCCAGGTGAGCACGCCGGGATTCAGATGCGGCAGCAGCCCCGTCTCCTCCAGCACCCGGATCGCCATCGCGCGGACATAGGAGAGCGTGTCGTCGTAGCCGTGCGCGTCCAGCCACTCGCGGGCCTGCCTCCACCGGTCCTCGGGACGGTCACCGAGCGTGAACAGGGCCTCCTTGCAGCCCATCTCCGCGCCCTGCCGCGCGATCTCCAGCACCTCGTCCGGGCTCAGGTAGGGCGCGTCCAGCTTGTGCGGGACGGTCGCGAACGTGCAGTACCCGCAGCGGTCCCGGCACAGGCGCGTCAGCGGGATGAAGACCTTGCGGCTGTAGGTGATGACGCCCGGCCGCCCGGCGGCGTCCAGACCGGCGTCCCGGATGCGGGCCGCGTGGGCGAGCAGATCGTCGAGTCCCGCCCCGCGGGCTCCCAGCAGTGTCGTGGCCTCGGATCGGTCCAGTGTCTTGCCGTCACGCGCGCGGGCCAGCGCCCGGCGAAGCGCGGAGCTCATGGCGTCCATGCGGGCACTCTATGCCAATCGTCATATTTCGCGCCGAGCCGGACCCCCGGAACTTCCGGACATACCGATTAGCCCCGGCGGCCCGCGAACTATTCCCTGCTCAGCGAACCTCGATGAAGTCGTCCGGGCCGCGCGGCGGGCGTTCGCGGGGCGGCGCGGCCGGGTGGCCGACGCCGACGGCGCCCATCGGGTCCCACTCGTCCGGCAGGTCCAGGGACTCGCGGACGACGTCGCGGCAGAACATCGTGCTCGACACCCAGCAGGAGCCGAGCCCCTCCACCGCCAGCGCGACCAGCAGGTTCTCCACGCCCGCCCCGGCCGCGACGACGAACATCTCGCGTTCCGCGCGGGCCCGGCGCTCGTCCGGATAGTCGTGCGAGCCGTCCATGACCAGGCAGGGCACGACCAGGTACGGCGCGCGCCGCAGCACCTCGCCGCGCCGAAGCCGCCTGGTGATCGACTCCTCGGAGAACCCGTCACGGCGCAGGTCGGCCTCCCAGGCGTCGCGCATCGCGTCCAGCAGCCGCGTCCGCGACTCCGCCGACTCCAGCAGCACGAAACGCCAGGGCGTCGTGTGGTGCGGCGCCGGAGCGGTGATCGCGGCGGCGACGGCGCGCCGCACCGCCGCCGGATCCACGGCGTCGCCCGTGAACTCGCGGATCGTCCGCCGCGCCCGCAGCACCTCCGACGACCCGTACCGGAACATGTCCTCATCGGCCGGACGGACCAGCGCCCGCGCGCCCGGCCCGTCCTCCCGCGTCACCAGCCCGGACAGTCCGCGCACGACCGCGACCGGCACCCCGTCGAACTTGCCCTTCACCAGCTCGGCCGCGGCCGCGACCTCATCGGCGACGGCGACGATCGTGGCTTCGAGACGATTCCCATGGGCGTCGTCGCGGCCGCGCAGGTCATGCAGCGGCTCAAGCCCCGCGACGCCGATCGCCGCGTCCGTCAGCCCGGTCCGCCACGGCCGCCCGAGCGTGTCGGACACGATCACCGCGACGTCCACCCCGGCCCTCTCCCGCACGCCCGCGCGGATACGGCGGGCGGAGGCGTCCGGGTCCTCGGGCAGCAGCAGCACCGTGCCCGGCGCCGTGTTGGACGCGTCGACCCCCGCGGCCGCCAGGACGAGACCCTGCCGCGTCTCCACGATCCGGGTCTCGCCACCGGCATGAACCCGCCGCGCCACGACCCGCACCGTCTCGGCGTCGATGGCCTTCTCCCGGTCGCCCGCGACCAGGACCCGCCCCTCCGCCTTACTGACGATCTTGGACGTGACCACGAGCACGTCCCCGTCCGCCACGGCCTCGGCCGGGATCAAGGACGCGATATCGTCCCCCGCCCCGACCTCCGGCAACCCGGCGATCCCGAAGACCTCGACCTTCACCGGCCCTCCTCCGCGCGCTTCAACTCCAGGGCGAGATCGACGGCCGCGCGAGCGATGTCCGCCGTCGCGTCCACATCGCTCATCAGCAGCGGCCGCGACCGCACCTCGATGCCCTCCACCCGCACGTCCGCGTCGGCCTCGTCGACGAGCCAGCCGTCCAGCAGCCCGAGCCCGTACAGTTCGGCGACCGCGCGCGCCGACGTCTCCACGCCGATCGCCGTCAGGCAGGCGTCCGCCATCCCGCGCACGGGCGCGCCCCCGATGATCGGTGAGACGCCGACGACGGTCTTCGCCGCGATCGCGTCCCGGATCCCGGGCACCGCCAGGATCGTCCCAATGCTCACCACCGGGTTGGACGGCGGGAACAGCACCACATCGGCGTCCTCGATCGCTTCGAGCACCCCCGGCGCGGGCTTGGACTCCTCCGCCCCCACCGCCGCGATCGACAGCGCCGGGACGGACGCCCGCAGCCGCACCCACCATTCCTGGAAGTGAACCGCCCGCCGTCCCTGCTCGTCCTCGATCACCACGTGGGTCTCGACCTGCTCGTCGGTCATCGGGATCAGCCGCACGCCCGGCTTCCACCGGTCGCACAGCGCCTCGGTCACCGCCGACAGCTTGTACCCGGCCGCCAGCATCTGCGTCCGGACGATATGCGTCGCGAAGTCGCGGTCGCCCAGCCCGAACCAGCTCGGCCCGACCCCGTACGCGCCGAGCTCCTCCTTGACGGCGAACGTCTCGCCCGCCCGTCCCCAGCCCTGCTCCTCGTTGATGCCGCCGCCGAGCGTGTACATCACGGTGTCCAGATCAGGGCAGACCCGCAGCCCGAACAGCGAGATGTCGTCCCCGGTGTTCCCGACCACGGTCACCTCGGCCTCAGGCAAAGCCGCCCGAACCCCCCGCAGAAACCGGGCGCCCCCGATCCCACCCGCCAACGCCAAGATCTTCATACACGCACTGTATTAGCCCTGTTTGCCCAGGGGGCGCCCCTGGAACCCCCCGCCCGGCGTGCCTGACGGGGGTTCCGGGGGGTCGCCCCCTGGGAGATAAAGTGTGCAAAGCTTTGCCGTGTAATCGGATTGCCTCGGTCTGGGAGAATTCACCGTGAACAAGGAAGCCGTCCAGCGCCTGCGCGAACCGGCCGCCTGGGTACTGGTCGCGTCAGCGGGTTTGCAATTGCTCGCGGGCATCATCTCGCTTCTCGGCGACGACGGCCCGTTCACGCTGAGCGCCCTGGTCGAGACCCGTGACGGGATGTTCCTCCAAGTCGGGACGGTCGGCCTTCTCGTCCTGGCGGTCCTGCTGGTGACGTGGGGTGATACGCCCACGCCGCAGGCCCGGACGATCACCATGGGAGCGCTCGGCGTTCTCGGCGGCGTCGCGCTGTTCGGCGTCATCTGCTGGCTCGCCGGAATGCTCGCCGACTCCGACACAACGAAAGCCCTCACGAAACTGTCGGTGTTCCTTATCGGCGCCGGGAAGATCGCCGTGGTCGGCGTCGGCGGATGGTACGCCTTCACCGTGTTCCAGGGGTTGCAGCCGGCGCGTCCGCAGATGCAGCAGGGCTACGGCGAATTCGGCTACCAGCAGGGTCAGCCGGGGCAGCCCGTCCAGCCTGGGCAGCAGGGCTACGGCCAGCAGGCTTACGGGCAGCAGCAGTACCAGCAGTACCAGCAGTACGGCCAGCAGCAGCCCGGTGCCGAGGGGCAGCAGGCGGCGGCTCAGCAAGGCTACGAGCAGCCGCAGCAGGGTTACGAGCAGCAGCAGTACGAGCAGCAGTACGGGCAGCAGGCGTACGGGCAGGGCCAGCAGCAGTACGGGCAGCAGCAGGACTACCAGCAGTACGGCTACCAGGCCGCCGGTCAGCAGGGCTATGAGCAGCAGCAGCCGCAAGCCCAGGCACAGGCCCAGGGGCAGCAGCAGCCCACCGAGCAAGAGGAAATGGGCGAGTGGACCCGCGCGTACGGCGGCGGCCAGGAGCAGGGCCCGCAGGGCACGCAGCCCGCGCCGCCGCAGCCGGGTGCCGGTGAGCAGGAGGGCGGCGACTGGTACCGGGACAACCGTCCCCCGCCGCCGCAGTGAACCGGCCCCGGATTAAGTGATCTTCATCAAAGGTCGTCCCCGCCCATCCCGGCATAACCCGCTATGTCGCCCAGGAAAGCTCTATCGGCTTGACGGGGCGGGCGCTACACGCGTGTAATTTCGTCCGTGTAGTTTCAATGTCTTCTCGGGGGAAGGAACCGGAGGGAAGGCATTGACCAGGGGGTTCCACGGGCAGGGAGGTGCGCTGTGAGCGAGGTGGTCATCCCGCTGGCGCACGGCACAGACGGCGAAGAGATGGGCTGGCAGGAGCGCGCCCTGTGCGCGCAGACCGACCCGGAGGCGTTCTTTCCGGAGAAGGGCGGCTCCACTCGCGAGGCCAAGAAGGTGTGCCGGGCGTGCGAGGTGCGTACGGAGTGCTTGGAGTACGCGCTGCAGCACGATGAACGTTTCGGCATCTGGGGAGGTCTCTCCGAGCGAGAACGCCGCAAGCTGAAGCGCCAGGCCGTCTGACGCCGTCGCGGGGAGGCGGCCGGGTAGGGGAGACCCGGTCGCGCCACCCCGGATCCGCGAGATCGGAGGCGTGCCGCGGGCGGCCGCGCGTACAGTTATCAGCCGTGTCGGCCCCCGGGCCGGCACGGCTGCTGATGTTTCAGCCGGCCCAGCCCTGAACCTGTCGTCCCACAGATCGAGCGATCCTTGTCCCCCACTCTCGATCGCCATGTCGTCACGGCCGTCCTCGTCACGCACGACGGTGCGCGGTGGCTCCCCGAGACGCTCAAGGCGCTGCTGACGCAGGCGCGTCCGGTGCAGCGCCTCGTGACCGTGGACACCGGAAGCCGCGACCGGGGGCCGGACGTGCTCGCCGAGGTCGTCGGCGCGGAGAAGATCCTCACGCTGCCCCGCACCACCGGGTACGGGGAGGCGGTCGCGGAGGCGCTCCGGCAGGACGCCGCGTCCGCGCCCGTCCCCGACGACGACCCCGCCCCCGCCGACCGGCCCCGCACCGAGTGGATCTGGCTGCTGCACGACGACTCCGCGCCCGCCCACGACGCGCTCGCCCAGCTGCTGCGGACCGCCGGCACCGACCCGAACATGGCGGTGCTCGGCCCGAAGATCCGCGACTGGGACGACCGGCGCGTCCTGCGGGAGGTCGGTGTCACGGTCGACGCCGCCGGACGCCGCGAGACGGGCCTGGACCGGCACGAGTTCGACCAGGGGCAGCACGACGGCGTCCGGGACGTGCTGTCGGTCGGCAGCGCCGGGATGCTGGTCCGCCGCGACGTGTGGGACGGCCTCGGCGGCTTCGACGCCGACTACGGCATCTTCCGCGACGACCTGGACTTCTGCTGGCGGGTGCACGCCGCCGACCACCGGGTCGTGACCGCGACCGACGCCGTCGTGTACCACGCGGAGGCGTCCCGGCGCGGGCTCCGCGAGATCGGCATGACCGCCGGGCATCCGGCCCGTCTCGACCGCCGCAACGCCGTCCACACCCTGCTGGCCAACCAGCCGGCCGGCGCGATGCTGCGGTCGCTGCTCCGCAACGTGTGGGCGTCGCTCGTCCACGCGCTCTGCCTGGCGGCCACCAAACGGCCGGCGGCGGCCCGCGAGGAGCTCCGCGCGCTCGGCGACGTGCTGCGCGACCCGGGCCGGATCAGGGCGGCGCGCGCGGCCCGCGCGGACGGTCGCAAACGCGTGCACCACACCATCCGCCGCTTCCAGCCTCGATGGGTCGTGCTGCGCCGCACGGTCGAGGCCGTCTCGGAGTACCTCGCCGCCCACGAGCGCGAACGGGAGGACCGCGACGACGACGAGGCCCCGTCCGACGAGCCGGGCCCGATCCGCCGCCTGCTCGCCCGTCCCGGAGTCCTGATCGTGCTGGCGCTGGCCGTGGTCACGGTCGCCGCCGAGCGTTCCCTGCTCACGGCCGCCGGACGGCTCGGCGGCGGCGCGCTCGTCCCCGCGTGGGGCGGCGCGAGCGACCTGTGGGCGCAGTACCTGTCCGGCTGGCATCCGGTCGGGCTCGGCAGCGACGCGGGCAGCCCGCCGTACGTGGGGGTCCTCGCCGTCCTGTCCACGGTGACGTTCGGCAAGCCGTGGCTGGCGGTGTCGATCCTGCTGCTCGGCAGCGTGCCGCTCGCGGGCCTCACCGCCTACCGCGCGTCCCGGCCGCTGGTGACGCGGCAGCCGCGGCCCGGGCGCCGTGCCCGGTCCGCGAAGGGCCGGCGCGTCCCGGTCCCGGCCATCCCGGTCTCCGCCGTCCGGGCCTGGTTCGCCGCCGTGTACGCGCTGCTGCCCGCCGCGACCGGCGCCATCGCGGGCGGACGGCTCGGCACCGCCGTCGTGCTTGTTCTGCTCCCGCCGATCGCCGTGAACATCGCCCGCGTGTACGGGCTGCCGCGCTCGGAGGCCGCCGCGCTCGACGTCCGGACGCGGCGCAAGCGCGCGGGCCGGGCGGCGTGGACGGCCGCGCTGCTGCTCGCCGTCGCGATGGCGTTCGTCCCGCTCACCTGGGTGATCGCCGTGATCGCGGCGGCGACGGTGTGGGGGCTGTTCGACCCTCCGGGACGGCGCGCGCGCCGCAACGTCGTCATCGCGCTCGGTGTGCCGCCGCTGCTGATGCTCCCGTGGACGATCGGCCTGCTGTTGAACCCGTCGCGTCTCCTGACCGAGGCGGGCCTGCACCGGCGGTTCGAGCCGGCCGCCGCGGCCGACCTGCTCGCGCTCGACCCGGGCGGGCCCGGCACACCCGCACGGTGGGCGCCGGCCGGGCTGCTCATCCTCGCCGTGTGCGCGCTGGCGCTGCGCGGACGCCGCGGCACCGTGCCCGCGGGCTGGCTGCTCGTCGTCCTCGGGCTGCTCGTCGCGGTCCTGACCAGCGCCGCGACCGTCACCAAGGGCACGGACGAGGCGCCCGTCTGGCCGGGCGTCGCGCTGATCTTCGCCGGGGGCGGGGTGCTGGTCGCGGCGACGACCGTCGTCCAGCGCGCCACCGGGGCCCTGGCGGGCAATCACCTGATCTACCAGGCGGGCGGCGCGGTCGTGGTGGTCGCCGCGTTGAGCGCGCCCGTGCTCGCCGCCGGGTTCTGGGTGGCCGAGGGCGCGGGCGGCCCGCTGGGAAAGACCGACCCCGACACCGTGCCCGCGTTCGTGCACGCACCGGGCGGGCCGCGAACGCTGGTCCTGCACAGAGAGCCGGACGGACGCCTCTCCTACACCCTGCTCAGGGACGCGCGTCCCCGGATCGGCGAGTCCGAAGTCGTGGACGGCGGCCGAGCCCACGACCGCCTGGACGACCTCGTCGCCGGCCTGGCGGCGAACCGGGAAGGCGATGACGGGCCCGCACTGACCCGGATGGGCGTCCAGTACATCCTGGTGCCGCACCCCAAGAAGGACCCCACGACCGAGGTGCTCGACTCGGCACCCGAACTGACGCGCCTCAGCCGCACGGAAACGTTCGCCGTGTGGCGTCTCCAATCACCGTCCGCCCGCATGATGCTTCTGCAAGGGCCCACCGTCACGCCACTGCCCGCAGGACGGATAGACGCCCGCATGCAGATCCCGCCGGGAACCGGCCCTCGCACCCTCCTCCTCGCCGAACCGTCCGACGGCGGATGGAACGCCACCTTGAACGGCGAGGGCCTCAAAGAGCGGGAAGTGGACGGCTGGGCCCAGGGCTACGACATTCCCGCCGCCGGAGGAGAGTTCCAGCTGACCCGGTCCATGACGATGCGGCACACCTGGCTCGCCGTGCAGGGCGTCGCCGTGCTGCTCGTTGCCGTCCTCGCCCTGCCGGGCGCGCAGGCGGACGCCCTCATGTCCACCGGCGGCCGCGAACGCGACCGCACAGGCGAACGCACTCGCAGGCGCACAGGCGTCCGCGTTCGCGACCGGGTCCGCGTCCGGGGCCGTGGACGGCGAGGCCGCCGCCGGGGCAGCCACGTCCGCGTCGAGCACGACCCGCCGCCTTCCGTGGAGGAGCCGAAGCCGGAGGAGGTCACGTGAACGCCCGCGAGATCGTCCGCAAGATCTCGAACGTTCGCAAGATCTCGAACGTTCGCAAGATCTCGAACGTTCGCAAGATCTCGAACGTTCGCAAGGCCGTGAACGCCGGCGAGATCGTGGACACCGACAGGCTCCTGCGCCTCCTCGGGATGCGGTACGCCTCCGCCGCCCTGATGCTCGTCGGCGTCGCCGCGCTGTACGGGGCCGCGACGTACTCCCGCCCGGATGACACGCCGGCGAACGGCCGGGAGGCCCCGGTCACGTCCGCGGTGCTGGTCTGCCCCGGCCACGAGGACGGGCGGCTGGCCGTCCAGTCCCTCCCCTCCCACCGCAGGGGCGGCCGCGTGGACCTGACGCCGACGAAGGGCGGCTCAGCGCTCACGTCCATGACCTCGCCCGGCCAGAGCTGGGGGAAGGACACCGAGTCCGGCGACGACTCCTACACCCTCCGCGCCACCGGCGCCATGGCCGGCGGGCTCGCGGCCGAGCAGACCACCCACGAGGACGGCGGCGACGACCGCGGCCTCTCCGGCGCCCGCTGCGCCGCGCCCGGCACCGACCAGTGGTTCATCGGCCCGGGCCCCGTCGCCGCCGACGAGCTCGACCTCTACCTCACCAACGTCGACGCGCGGCACGCGTCCGTGGACCTCATCGCCCTGTCCGGCGAGGGCCCGCTCGACACGACCGAGGGCCGCGGCATCCGCGTCGACCCGTACACCACCACGGTCGTGAAGATCGGCGAGTCGGCCGAGGGGATCGGCGACGTCGTGAAGAGCGCCGCCGACCTCGCCCTGCGCGTCCGTACCAGCGGCGGCCAGGTCGCGGCGTCGCTGCGCGTCCGCGCCGGCGAGAAGAAGGGCGTCGAGTGGCTGCCGGGGTCGCCCGCGCCGGCGCCGTCGATCGTCGTCCCCGGCGTGCCGGGCGGTGCCGGCGAGCGCCGGCTGCTGATCTCCGTGCCCGGCGAGTCCGACGCCCGGATCAGGACGCAGGTGATCACCAAGGACGGCGCGTTCGCGCCGCAGGGGCAGGACGTCCTCGACGCCCCCGCCAAGACCGTCACGTCCCTCGCCATCGACGGCGCCCTGGTGGCCAAGGCCGGCGCCGTCCGGCTCGTCGCGGACCGTCCGATCGTCGCCGGGTTCGCCGCCGAGCGCGGCGCCGACATCGCCTACGGGACGTCCACGCCGCCGCTCACCGAGTCCGGGCCCGGCATCGTGGCCGACAACCGGTTCGACTCCTCGCTCGTCCTCACCGCCCCGGCGGGCGCGGCGGCCGTCGAGGTCACGACCATGAACGCCACGGGCAAGAGCGCCCCGCGGACGGTCGAGATCCCCGCCGGCCGGACGGTCGAGACCCCGCTCGCCGCCCCGAACGGCGCCACCGGCGACGACACCGCCTACGGCGTCGTGATCACCCCGAAGCCCGGCTCCGGCCCCGTCCACGCCTCAAGGACCCTCGCCACGGGCAAGGACGACGACTACCTGTTCACCGTCCTGCCGATCGCACCAGCCGCGACCACCATCCACCTCCCCGACACCGCCGACTCCCAAAGCGCCCTGACCCCCGGCCAGCCATAATCACCGGCCGTTCCGGGAGACAATCACTCGTGATCATTGTGGGGGGCGCCCCCCACACCCCCGGCAAGGGCGAACGACGAGTGAGCGTCGCCCTCCACTCCGCTGGCGCTCCGTTCCGGGCGACGCTCACTCGTCAGGCGAGTCGTAGCTCGGGTCGACGGATTCGGGGGAGAGGCCCAGCAGGTCGGCGACCTCTTCGACCAGGAGGTCGCGGATCAGGCGGGCCAGTTCGGCCTCGCCCTTCGCGCGGGCCTCGACGGGACGGCGGAACACGGTGATGCGCACCGGCCGGTCGCCCTCGGCGGGGACGGTCTGGCCGAGGGGGATCGGGCCGTCGAACCACGGCTCGACGGTCGGAACCTCCTCGACGGTGAACCGCACCCGGGCCAGTTCACGGCCCCAGCGGGCGCCCAGCCGCCGCACCTCGTCGTCGACGAGGTCGTCGAACCGTTCCGCGCGGGTGCGGGAGACCGGCGCCTGCGGGGGTGTCAGAGGACCACGAACGCCACGGCCGTGCCGATCGCGGCGCCGTACGCCTGCCACACGGGATCGCACGCCACAAGCGTACCTCCACCTCGCCACGGCCTCGCCGAACATGTGTGCGGTCTCCACACGGTAAGAGTTCGGGTCCACACGGAATGTAGTTGTTACCCGGGAAATCGCCCGGTAACGGCGACACGTTCGGCCGGGTGGTGGCGGAGGCGGTGGGAGGGAGGTACGGTCAGCCATCGTGAGCCCCGTCCGCACCTGCTCTCGCACCGCCTGCAAGGCGCCTGCAGTGTTCACGCTCACGTACGTCTACCGCGATTCCACCGCGGTCCTGGGGCCGCTCGCCACGTACGCCGAGCCGCACTGCTATGACCTGTGCGCGGAGCATTCGGAGCGGCTCACCGCCCCGATGGGATGGGAACTTGTGCGGCTGCCGGTCGAGGAGGAGTCCGAACCGAGCGCCGACGATCTGGAGGCCCTCGCCGACGCCGTCCGCGAGGCCGCCAAGCCCGCCCCCGGAACCGGCCACGAGCCGGTCGGGCAGGGCACGGAGGTCGGACGCCGGGGCCATCTGCGGGTGCTCCGCTCGGAGCCCGCGGGAACGCAGCCCGTCCAGGAGTGACCCCGCGAGCGGCGAACCCGGCGTCCCCGCCTGGGGTGATGCGCCGGGCGGCGAGATCGCCGGTGTGGGTCGGCGGCGTCGCGGCGGGGCGCGTCCGCCCTTCCCGGTAGGCTCGTGAACCCCGTTTCTTTGGGGCAGGGCTCAGCGGACAGGGAGCAGGAGTGGGCGACCTCGCCAAGATATTCAAGGCGTACGACATCCGCGGCGTCGTACCGGACGAACTCGACCCGCCGACGGCCGAGGCGGCGGGCGCGGCGTTCGCGCGGATGACGGGCGCGAGCGCGATCGTCACCGCCCACGACATGCGGGAGTCGTCGGTGCCGCTGGCCGAGGCGTTCGCGCGCGGCGCGACGTCCCAGGGCGCGGACGTGATCGAGGCAGGGCTCGGCTCCACCGACATGCTGTACTACGCCAGCGGCAGCCTCGACCTGCCCGGCGTGATGTTCACCGCGAGCCACAACCCGGCCAGGTACAACGGGCTGAAGCTGTGCCGCTCGGGCGCCAGGCCGGTCGGCCGCGACACCGGCCTCACCGAGATCCGGGAAATGATCGAGAACGGCGTCCCGGCCTATGACGGCGAGCCGGGGAAGGTGTCCCAGCGAGACCTGCTCGCCGGTTACGCCGAGCACATGCATTCGCTCGTCGACCTGTCCGGCATCCGCCCGCTCAAGGTCGTCGTCGACGCCGGAAACGGAATGGGCGGACACACTGTTCCGGCTGTGTTCGAGTGGCGCCCGTCCGGAGGGACGGGCGAGGATCGCAACTCAAGCCTCCCGATCGAGTTGGTGCCGCTGTACTTCGAGCTGGACGGCACGTTCCCCAACCACGAGGCCAACCCGATCGAGCCGGAGAACCTGCGCGACCTCCAGGCCAAGGTGCGCGAGACGGGCGCCGACATCGGGCTGGCCTTCGACGGCGACGCCGACCGCTGCTTCGTCGTGGACGAGCGCGGCGAGATCGTCTCCCCGTCCGCGGTCACGGCGCTGGTCGCGACGCGGGAGCTGGCCAAGCACCCCGGCTCCTCGATCGTGCACAACCTGATCACGTCGCGGGCCGTCCCGGAGATCGTCGCCGAGCACGGCGGCAAGCCGGTCAGGACGCGGGTCGGGCACTCGTTCATCAAGCAGACGATGGCGGAGACGGGCGCGGTGTTCGGCGGCGAGCACTCGGCGCACTTCTACTTCCGCGACTTCTGGTTCGCCGACTCCGGGATGCTGGCCGCGCTGCACGTCCTCGCCGCGCTCGGGGAGCAGGACGGGCCGCTTTCGGAGCTGCTCGGCGAGTACACCCGGTATGTCGCGTCCGGCGAGATCAACAGCGAGGTCGCCGACCAGGACGCCGCCACCGCGGACGTCCGCGACGCGTTCGCCGGACGGCCCGGCATCGCGATCGACGAGCTCGACGGACTCACCGTGAGCGACGCGGCCGGCGGATGGTGGTTCAACCTGCGGCCGTCCAACACCGAGCCGCTACTGCGTCTCAACGCGGAGGCGGGCGACGGCGCGACCGTGGCGGCGGTACGCGACGAGGTCCTCGCCCTCGTCCGCAAGAAGTGACCGGGTGCGGAAGAAGTGACCGAGAGGGAGAAGTGACGCTGCCATGACGTTGAAGCTGGACTCCTGGCTCCTGGAGATCCTCGCCTGCCCGAACTGCGGCGGCGACCTGCGCGGCGACGAGGAGGCCGCCGAGCTGGTGTGCACCGGGTCGTGCGGCTACGCCTACCCCGTCCGCGACGACATTCCCGTCCTGCTGGTCGACGAGGCCAGGACGCCCGCTCCGTGACCCGCCGAGCGGAGGCGGGGCCGTGAGCACAGGGCTCGATCCCGCGCGGCTGGACGACGCGGCGGCGGCCGAGGCGGCCGATCCCGGGGGGATGCTGCGGCAGGTCGCGTCGTCGGCGGCGCAGGTGCGGGAGGCGCAGCGGGCGGCGGCCGAGGCGGGCATCGCCGGTCTCGCCGAGGACGGCAGGCCCCGCGCGATCGTGGTCGCGGGCATGGGCGGCTCGGGCATCTCCGGTGACGTCCTCGCCGCGGTGTGCGGTGTGGGCTGCGCGGTCCCGGTGACGACGGTGCGCGGCTACCGGCTGCCCGGCTGGGTCGGCGCGGCCGACCTCGTCATCGCCGTGTCCTGCTCGGGGAAGACCGAGGAGACCCTTGAGGTCGCCGCGGAGGCGGCCCGACGGGGATGCAGGCTGCTGTTCGTCGGCGGGACGGATTCGCCGCTCGCGGAGCTGTCCGCCAGAAGCCGTGGCGTGTTCGTTCCGGTTCGTTCTGTGGGACAGCCGCGTTCGACACTGTGGGGCCTCACGATCCCGCTTGTGCTTGCGGCGCGCACGCTCGGTTTGGCGGACGTGCCCGACGAGGTCCTGGAGTCCACGGCCGGGCGGCTGGAGGACGTCGCGTACCGGTGCCGTCCGTCGAGCGAGCCGTTCGTCAACCCGGCCAAGCGGATGGCGCTGGACATCGTTGGCGACGTGCCCTTGGTGTGGGGATCGTCCGCGCTGGCGGCGACGGCGGCGTACCGGATGTGCTGCCAGCTCAACGAGAACGCCAAGTACCCGGGCGTCTTCGGCGAGGTCCCGGAGGCCGACCACAACCAGGTGATGGCGTTCGACGGTCATTTCGGGCGCCGTGGGGGCACGCCGTCGTCCGTCCCCGGCGGCTCCAACGGCTCGGGCGCCTCGGCGGGCGACGACGACCTGGACGACTTCTTCCGCGACCGGGCGGACGACCCCGAACACGGCCTGCACCTCGTCCTGATGCGGGACCTGGACGAGCATCCGCAGGTGCGCAAGCGGTGCGAGGCGTCCGCCGAGATGGCCCGCGGCCGGGGCGTGGCGGTCACCGAGATCGGGGCCGAGGGCGAGCACCCGCTGGAGAGAATCGCCACTCTGATCGCGCTGGCTGACTATGTCACGGTTTACTTGGCTATCGCGCTGGGCGTGGACCCCACTCCGGTGCCTGCCATTCAAGAGCTCAAAGCGAGGATTGCGTAGAGATGAGTGCTGAGGGCGGAACCAAGGCCATCGTCGCCGCGTTGGCCGCCAACCTCGGGATCGCGGCGTCGAAGATGGTCGCGTTCGCGTTCACCGGTTCGTCGTCGATGCTCGCCGAGTCGATCCACTCGATGGCCGACTCGGGGAACCAGGGGCTGCTGCTCCTCGGCGGCAAGCGCTCCAAGCGCGAGCGGACGCAGCAGCACCAGTTCGGCTACGCCCGCGAGCGCTACTTCTACGCGTTCGTCGTCGCGGTGGTCCTGTTCACCGTCGGCGCGGTGTTCTCGCTGTACGAGGGTTACCACAAGATCTCCCACCCGGAGGAGGTCAAGTCGGCGGGCTGGGCGTTCGGGGTGCTGATCGCTGCGATCATCATGGAGATCTTCTCGTTCCGCACCGCGATCAAGGAGTCGAACCTGGTCCGCGGCGACCAGTCCTGGTGGGCGTTCATCCGCCGCGCGAAGGCGCCCGAGCTGCCCGTCGTCCTGCTGGAGGACCTCGCCGCCCTGGTCGGCCTGCTCCTCGCGCTGTTCGGCGTCTCGATGGCGGTGGCGACCGGCGACGGCGTGTGGGACGGCATCGGCACCGTGGCGATCGGCGTGCTGCTCGCCGTCGTCGCGACGATCCTGGCGATCGAGACCAAGAGCCTGCTGATCGGGGAGGGCGTCACGCCCGAGCACGAGCAGGCGATCATCGAGGCGCTGGAGTCGGTGGAGCAGGTCGACCACCTGATCCACATGCGCACGGAGTACCTGGGCCCGGACGCGCTGCTCATCGCCGCCAAGATCGCCGTGAAGCACGATCACACGGCCGCCGACGTGGCCCGCGGCATCGACGCCGCCGAGGCCAGGATCCGGGCGCGGTTCCCGGAGGCGAAGCTGATCTACCTGGAGCCGGCGCTGGACGAGGAGCCCCGCGGGGCCGCCGCCGGAACGGGCGCCGGGGGGACGGGGTCACCGAAGCTGGAGAAGACGGACACGCCCTCCCCGGAGACCCCCGCGTCCTCCTGACCACATGGTCCTGCGGAGCGCGTGACCGTCCGAACGCGGAAAGGCGTCGCGGCGTCATCCTGAGCAGGCCCCCGCGCGTCCTTTATGACGGCGGGGGCGCTGGAACATGGGACCCCTCGCCGGGCGGCCGAGCCGTGCCGGCCGACCCCAGCCCAGGCTAGACCGGCGAGTGCCTCCGAAGAGGCGCGAACCACGGCCGTCCGGCGAGGTGCTTTCCCATGCCTCCCCACCCGGACCCCTGAACACCGGGTGGTTCTGGTGTGACCGCGGCGGAGGCCCCGAACCCCCTACGTCGGTGCCGCCGCCGTCGCGGTCACGGTTAGAACATTACGTTCGCGGCGGTCTCCGGCACGTCCCCCTCAAGGAGGGAAATCGGGTGGTACTCCAGACGGAGCCCCACCGCCCGCATACATCCGCGCGGTGAGGTGAGTGCAAGCCTCAACGGTCAGTATTGAGTGGTGACATCCGATGACAAGGCCCGGACCGGACCCGGCCCCGCGGGGTTCGGCCCAGCCGTCGCGCACCACGCGTGGCGGCTGTCCGGCCGGATCGTGGCGGGAGTCGGGCAGCTGCTGCTGTGGATCCTCACCGGTATCGGCACGCTGCTGCGTCCGCTGGCGGTACGCCTCGTCACGCGGCTGAACGGCGGCGCGGCACGCCATCCCGCCCCCGGCATGCCCGGTCCGGCGGGGGCGGACGGGGCGACGGCGCCGCTGCCCCGCTGGATCAACACCTGGCGCGAGGTCGTCGGCTCCTGGTACTTCGCGCCGGTCACCGGGCTCGCCCTCACCGTCGCCGCGCTCGCCGAGCTGGCCCCGCGCGCCGAATCGCCGCTCAGCCTCGCGGGCGGGTTCGCGGTCGCGTCCACGCTCCCGCTCGGCTGGCGGCGGGAGAACCTGCGCCCGGTCGCGGCGATCGTCCTCGGCGCCGTCGCGGCGAGCCTGCTCACCGGGGAGATCCTGCTCGTCACCACCGGTTTCGCGGCGCTGTACACGCTGTACGCGCTGGGACGGCAGCTGCCCCGGCAGTCCACCGGCGTCCTCGCGTTCGGCAGCGTGGTCACGCTCGGGGTCGTCTACCTGGCCACCTCGACGCTGGGCGACGTCCCGTTCCCGGCGGTGCTCATCGCCGTCCTGGCCGCCATCGGGCTCGGCGACGCGCGCCGTGTCGTGGAGTCCGCGAGCCAGACGGAGGCGGAGGCGGCCGAGCGCACCAACGAGACCCTCACCCGGCTCACCGCCGTCCAGCGGGAGCAGGCGGTGATGCGGGAACGAGCCCGCATCGCGCGCGAGCTGCACGACGTCGTCGCGCACTCCGTCTCCATGATCGCGGTGCAGGCGGAGACCGCCCCGTACACGATGGAGAGCCTGTCGCCCGAGGCCCGCGCCGGCTACACCGAGATCGCCAAGACGGCGCGGGAGGCGCTGGTGGAGATGCGGCGGCTGCTCAGCGTGCTGCGCGCCGACGCCAAGCCGGAGCCGGAGGCGGCCAACTCCCCGCAGCCGCGCCTTGACCGGCTGCCCGACCTGATCGAGCAGCACCGCGGCGCGGGCGGGCACGTCGATCTGTCCGTGCACGGCGATCCGCGCGCGCTGTCGACGACGGTCGAGCTGTCGGCGTACCGGATCGTCCAGGAGGCGCTGACGAACGCGCGGCGGCACGCGCCGGGCGCCGGGGTCCGCGTGGACCTGATGTTCCTGCCGGACCGGCTGGCCGTCCGCGTTCACGACGACGGGGCGTCCGGGCGGGGCCCGGCCGCGGAGACCAGGGTGCTGAACCGCGACGACCCCGCGTCCCGTACCGCCGTACTGGACGACCCCGCAGGTCCCACCGCCGTGGACGCCGGACGGACCCGCCTGGAGACACCGGGTCCCACCGGCGGTCCGGGCGGCGGGCAAGGCGGCGGGCAGGGCGGCCAACACGGCGGCCAACAGGGGCCGGGTGGTGGACATGGCCTCGTCGGGATGCGGGAACGTGCGACCATGCTGGGCGGGCGGTTCTCCGCCGGCCCGGCCACCCAGGGCGGATTCCTGGTGGAGGCCGAGCTTCCGCTGACCAGGGAAGGGAATTCCACCAGTGGACACGGTTCCGAGGCGCCTCCCGGCGGCGGCGCCTGACGACGTCGCCGGTGTGGCCGGTGCCGGCGCCGGCGCGCCCGCGAGGCGGCAACGGTGATCAACGTGCTGATCGTCGACGACCAGACGATCGTCCGGGCCGGGTTCGCGGCCCTGCTCGCCGCGCAGGACGACATCACCGTGATCGGCGAGGCCGGCGACGGGCGCGAGGCGGTCCGGATCGCCGAGCGCAGCCGTCCCGACGTCGTCGTCATGGACATCCGGATGCCCGGCATGGACGGCATCGAGGCCACCCGCCGCATCCTCTCCCTCCCCGGCTCGGAGAACGTCCGGGTGCTGGTCCTGACGACGTTCGACGTGGACGAGTACGTGTACGAGGCGCTCGCCGTCGGCGCCAGCGGCTTCCTGCTGAAGGACGCCACCGCCGACGAGCTGGTGTCCGCGGTCCGGGTCGTGGCGCGCGGCGACTCGCTGCTCGCCCCGCAGGTCACCGGGCGGCTCATCCGCGAGTTCACCAAGCAGCGCCGCAACAGGCCGCAGGCGCCGTCGGAGCTGGCGACGCTGACGGCCAGGGAGACCGAGGTGCTCGTCCTGATCGCGGGCGGGCTGTCCAACGGCGAGATAGCGCAGCGCCTCGTCGTCAGCGAGCACACCGTGAAGACGCACGTGGCCCGCGTCTTCACCAAGCTCGGCCTGCGCGACCGGGCCCAGGCGGTCATGCTCGCCTACGAGTCGGGGGTCGTCGTCCCGGGCGAGAACGCCACGGGCTGACCAGGACGGTGCCCGGTGGGGGCGACCCCGCACCCCCGGATCGCGCGGTCACCGGCGGCGGAGCAGGCGCATCGCCTTCTCCTTCTCGAAGTCGAGCGCGCGGGTCGGCGGGGCCGACAGCCGTCCGATGCGCTCGCCCAGCTCACGCACGTGCGCCTGCACCTGGGGTTCGGCCAGGACGCGCAGCCCGAACGCCAGCTCCGCCGGGCCGATGTCGTAGCGCTTCTCCAGCGCGAGCGCGAGCGCGACGGCCCGCAGTTCCGCGTCGCCGAACCTGCGGTGGCCTCCGCCGCGCCTGGTCAGCGCCGCCTCCCGGGTGACGGGCAGCAGCCCGAGGGCCTCGCGGTAGCGGAGCATGCGGGGCGAGGTACCGAGCCGCCGGGCGGCCTCCGTGATGCGCATGAGCTGATTCTGACAAATTCGTGTTAGAAAGTCGCCTCCGACCGTGCCAGCGGAGGGTCGCCGCCCTTAGACTCGCGGCGTTGACGCAGGCACCCACCGGGCGTCAACCCCGCGTGCAGTACCGCGCGAACCGACCCTCGCGTACCGACCCGCCATCCGCGGACCAAGGAGCAACGAAAGCATGGACTACAAGGTCGCCGACCTGTCGCTTGCCGACTTCGGGCGCCGGGAGATCCGGCTCGCCGAGCACGAGATGCCGGGCCTGATGGCGGTGCGCGCGGAGTACTCCGCCGCCAAGCCGCTGCGCGGCGCCCGGATCATGGGCTCGCTGCACATGACGATCCAGACCGCCGTGCTGATCGAGACGCTGGTGGAGCTGGGCGCCGACGTCCGCTGGGTGTCCTGCAACATCTTCTCCACCCAGGACCACGCGGCCGCCGCGGTCGTCGTCGGCAAGGACGGCACCGTGGACGACCCGAAGGGCGTCCCGGTGTTCGCCTGGAAGGGCGAGACGCTCGAAGAGTACTGGTGGTGCACCGACCAGGCCCTCCAGTGGCCGAACGAATCCGGCCCCAACATGATCCTGGACGACGGCGGCGACGCGACCCTCCTCGTCCACAAGGGCGCCGAGTACGAGAAGGCCGGCGCCGTCCCGGCCGCGACCGAGGACGACCCCGAGGAGTGGGGCATCGTCCTCGACACCCTCCGCCGCACCATCGCCGAGAAGCCGGGCCGCTGGACGCGGACGGCCGCCGACGTCAAGGGCGTCACCGAGGAGACCACGACCGGCGTCCACCGCCTCTACGAGATGGCGAAGGCCGGCACCCTCGCGTTCCCGGCGATCAACGTCAACGACTCGGTCACCAAGTCGAAGTTCGACAACAAGTACGGCTGCCGGCACAGCGTCATCGACGGCCTGAACCGCGCCACCGACGTGCTGATCGGCGGCAAGGTCGCGGTCGTCTGCGGCTACGGCGACGTCGGCAAGGGCTGCTCGGACGCGCTGCGCGGCCAGGGCGCCCGCGTGATCGTCACCGAGATCGACCCGATCTGCGCGCTGCAGGCCGCGATGGACGGCTTCCAGGTCAGCACGCTGGACGACGTCGTCGAGACCGCCGACATCTTCGTCACCACGACCGGCAACTTCAACATCATCACGGCCGAGCACATGGGCCGGATGAAGCACCAGGCGATCGTGTCCAACATCGGGCACTTCGACAACGAGATCGACATGGCCGGCCTCGCGAAGATCCCGGGCATCGAGAAGGTCGAGGTCAAGCCGCAGGTCGCCGAGTGGCGCTTCCCGGACGGCCACTCGATCATCGTGCTGGCGGAGGGCCGGCTGATGAACCTCGGCTGCGCCACCGGCCACCCGTCGTTCGTGATGTCCAACTCGTTCACCAACCAGGTCATCGCGCAGATCGAGCTGTTCACCAAGACCGAGGAGTACCCGCTCGGCGTGTACGTCCTGCCGAAGCACCTCGACGAGAAGGTCGCCCGCCTCCACCTGGACGCGCTCGGCGTCAAGCTCACCGAGCTGACCAAGGAGCAGGCCGACTACATCGGCGTCCACGTCGAAGGCCCCTACAAGCCGGACCACTACCGTTACTAAAGATCGGTAGCGTTCGACCGCCGCACGGCCGCGCGATGGCCGTGCGGCGGTTTCTGCCTTTGAGGGAGCTATGAGCGATATAGCGGACGCGTCGCTGGCGTATGAGGGCGTCAAGCGGATCGAGTGGGCCGACCGGAGCATGCCCGTGCTGCGCCAGATCCGGGAGCGGTTCGCCGACGAGCGTCCCCTGGACGGCCTGAAGGTCGCGGCGTGCATGCACATCACGACCGAGACGGCGGGACTCATCCGGACGCTCCAGGCGGGCGGTGCGAGCGTCGCGCTGGCGGCGTCCAATCCGCTCTCGACACAGGACGACACGGCGGCCGCGCTCGTCCAGGAGTACGGCGCGGAAGTGTTCGCCCGTGCGGGAACCGACCGCGAGGGCTATTACGCGCACATTCACCAGGCGTTGGAGACAGAGCCCGACCTCGTCCTGGACGACGGATGCGACCTGGTCAACACCCTGCATATCGACCGCACCGACCTGCTCGGCACGGTGAAGGCGGGCTGCGAGCAGACGACGACTGGCGTCATCCGCCTGCACCAGATGGCACTCGAAGGCGCGCTGCGTTTTCCCATGGTCGCGGTGAACGACACCGACACCAAGCACATGTTCGACAACCGCTACGGGACGGGCCAGTCGACACTGGACGGGATCATCCGCGCGACCAACACGCTCCTGGCCGGCAAGACGGTCGTCATCGCGGGCTTCGGTTTCTGTGGTCGCGGCCTGGCCGAACGGGCCCGCGGCCTGGGGGCACGTGTCGTCATCACCGAAATCGACCCTGTGAAGGCGCTCGACGCGGCGTTGCAGGGTTTCGCCGTCCAGCCCATGGCGGAGGCCGCCGCGAACGGCGACGTCTTCATCACCGTCACGGGCAACCGTGACGTCGTCAACGGCGAGCACCTCGCCGTGATGAAGGACGGTGCGATCCTCGCGAACTCCGGGCACTTCGACGTCGAGATCGACGTCCGCGCGCTGGGCGAGATGGCCGTCGAGGTCCATCGCGGCAGCCGCCCGCAGACCGACGAGTACGTCCTGGCCGACGGGCGGCGTCTGGTCCTCCTCGCGGAGGGCCGTCTGGTCAATCTGGCGGCCGCCGAGGGCCACCCGGCCGCCGTGATGGACATGTCGTTCGCCGACCAGGCCCTCACGTGCGCGTGGCTGGCGACCGCGCACTCGACGCTGGGCCCGGCCGTGCACGAAGTCCCGAAGGACATCGACACCGAGGTCGCGCGCCTGAAGCTGGCGTCGATGTCCATCTCCATCGACCGGCTCACCCAGGACCAGGAGGACTACCTCCACTCCTGGCGCCTGGGGTCCTGACCGTGCCGTCCGGGACGTATCTGCACACGGATGAGGATTTCGAGGAGCGCTTCCAGTGCGCGCCTGGGCCGGGTGGCTGGCGCTACACGTCGCAATGCCCGGACGGTGTCCGCACCGATCTGGTCGTGGACGCGCGGTGGCGCCAGATACGCGTCGAACTCGTCACCCCGACCTGGTGGCTGCGAGGAGGCGTCACCGGCCCCGAGGTCGCCTGGGTACGCGCCGCCGGAGAGACGGGTACGGAGCACGCTGAACGGGCGTCCGGGTTCCTGGCCGACTCGCCCGGTTTTCTCGTCGCCGTCGCCCGTTCACTGGAATTGGACGAGAACGCGCAGGGGGACGTCCGTCTCGTTCAGGTGACCGGCCCGTCCCTCTCGCCGCTCACCAATACCTGGCGGTGGCGCCGGGCGGGGACGTCCGTCTACGAAACCGAAACGGAACCGCTCCCGGTGTCGCAGTACGAGGTGACGGACCTTTCCACGGGCGAGGTCGAAACCGTTCACCTGGCGGGCGACGTCGTCCTCGCCGCCCCAGGCGTCGTACTGACCGCCCTGGAGTCCCCACCGAATCTCCTGGGTTAGCGCCGATACGTGCGGGAGGTCATCGGAGGCTTGTAGCGACCGCCACCAGGACGTGCTGACCGCGCTCCAGAGGCGCCACCGAGGAGGCGAGCCAGCCGGGGACGGCGACGTGCGTACCGGGCACTGGGCGGACCACCAGGTGGCGTCCCCACGGCTGTCCGGGCGTGGCGGCCGCCGGGGAACCGGCCCTGGGGTCGGCGAAGGCGATGGCGCCCGATCCGGTGGGCGCGTGGGTGGGGCCGGCGTCCAGCACCCACCACGCGACCAGATCGGCGGGATGCTCGGCGGCCGGCCGCTCGTAGCCGTGCCGCCAGACCCGCACGTCGAACGCGACACCGCCGACGGGCGGCGCGAGGCCGGGCCCGTAGGAGGCCGCGAGCGCGTCGAACGAGAGGCGGAACTGGGCGGCCGCCGCTTCCAGATCGGTGATGACCTCGCCGGGCGGCAGGGTCTCCTCCGCGGGCCCCGCGGCGCCGATCTCGGCGGCGGAGGCGGACAGCAGCCCGGCGGGGTCGAGCGTGGCGAAGGCGACGGGCGTCCCCCAGTGCTGCCGGACGGGCGAGACGGCGTTGCCGCAGCCGCGCCGGCCGTCGCCCGAGGCGGGGACCGGCGCGGGCACGTGAACGGGGGTGGTGGTGATCGTCATGAGACTCGGCTCCAGCGTTCGTGGTAGGCGATGTTCCAGGCGATCGCGATCCGCAGCCGCGCGTCGGTCGCGGTCGCCCTCATCCAGTGGGCGTGCCAGCCGGGGAAGGCGATCATCCGGCCGGGGACCGGGGAGTAGCCGACCGGCCCGGGTGAGACCGTCCGCCGCGTGGCGGCCGGGCGCGGATCGAGCATCCGCAGGTATCCGGCGTCGCTGTCGTCACCGGGGTCCGCGGCGACGGACAGCACGCCCGACCAGGCCGAATCGTGGCGGGTGTGGGGGCGCGGCGAGTCACCGGCCCGGCAGACCACCGCCCACGCCTCGACGCCGTGGCCGCCGATCTCCCCGGCCGCCGCCTCGCCGAGGACCGCGTGGGCCAGCGCCTCTCCCGCGGCGTCGATCTGGCGTCTCAGCCAGTCGATCGAGGGATGCCGCCAGGTCAGCATGGTCTGGGACGACTTGATCACGCGGACTCGGCCCGCGGCGGCGGCCCGCCTGTCGGCCTCCTCCGCCGCAAGGACGAGATCCCGCAGGTTCGGGAGATGCTCGGCGGCGCCCGCGCAGTCGGCCTGGTAGACGGGGGTGCGCCACATCTGGAGCACCAGGCGTTCCGCGGAGTCCGCGTGGCTCGTGTGGCCTGCGTGGATTTTGCCGAGTGTGTCCTCGGAGTTGCTTGTCACGGTCGCGCTCCTTGTTGAGCCGGTTCGGATTGATCCGGTCTGGGGTGGGTTGGGGCGATCCGGTGTGGTTCTGGTGCGCGCACCGGGCCGCTGAGGGCCATCCCGTTTCGGTGTGGAATCGATGGTTCTCAGCGCCCGGTACACGCATGGTTGGGTCATGGAAGCCGTGCCTGAAACCGGGTGACGATGGGGCCTGGAATCGGGATCGGATTCGGGACCGGGCCGGGCAGGCTCAGACCGGTTCGGTGAAATCCTCTCCGGGCGCGTCGGTGAGGCGTTGCAGATAGTTGTGCTCACCGAGCGAGTCGACGAGGCCCAGTTCGGTCTCCAGATAGTCGACGTGCTCTTCCTCGTCGGCGAGGATCTCCTCGAAGATCCGGGCGGACGTGACGTCACCGCGCTCGCGCATCAACGCGATGCCGGGGCGCAGCCGGGTCACGGTCTCCATCTCCAGCGCGAGGTCCGCCCGGAGTTGCTCGGGGACGTCCGTCCCGATTCGCAGGGGGTTGAGCTTCTGGTAGTTCGGCGCTCCTTCCAGGAAAAGGATGCGTTCGGTGAGGCGCTCGGTGTGCTCCAGCTCTTCGTGGGCTTCCTTGCGGGAGCGTTTGGCGAGTCGCACATAGCCCCAGTCCTGCTGCATCTTGGCGTGCAGGAAGAACTGGTTGATCGCCGTGAGTTCCGCGGTGAGCTGCTCGTTGAGCAGCCCGATGATCTCTCTGTCACCTTCCATGACGCAAACGCTGACATGGCCGGCGGCCCGCTGCCAGCGTAGAAATTTCGACTTCAATTTCCGTCTGGAGGCGAATTCTTCGCCCTGCCTGCGACGATCCGCCGCGCAATCCCCGGCGCTGATCTGTTGGGCGGTCGAGAGGGGCCCGCCGAGCGGGGAACGTCGGATGCCGATGTATGCGGTGATCAATGAGATGGGTTCGCAGGTCATTGCGCCGACCGTGCGGTATTCGCTGATCGGCCGGCGGATGGGTCTTCGATGAAGTGGAAGGCCGAGCTTTAATAGAAGGGTCTGACAACCATTTTAGGCTAGCCAAACCTTATTTAGGCTAGGCTAGCCTAAATGGCGGGGGAATTGCATGGTTCAGGCGTGAAACTTTTGGTGCGATATTGATGTTCTGCGACAAATCTTGATGATCGTGCGTCGGCCGCCGGCGTTCCCGAATGGCGAACCGAATCGTTGGCGGCGACTGGTGTTTCAGGGGTGCCCCGAGCGTTCGGTGATGTGCCGGATGTCTCCGGGAACGAAGAGACGCGCCGCGATCCGGCGAGGCGTCAGCGGGCCGGCGGGTAGGGGCCCGGCGGGTAGGGGCCCTGCGGGTACGGGGCCTGCGGAGGCGGCGCGGGCGGCGCGGCCCCAGGAGGCGGATACGGGCCGTTGGGGCCTGGGCCCATGGCCGGGTAGGGGCCGGGCGGGTTCGGGCCGTGAGCGGGCGGACCAGGGGCGTTCAGGACGTTCTGGTACGGCCCCGCGCCATAGTTGGGCGGCGGAAGGAAGCGCGGCTGGCCCGGGGCCGGAGCGCTGAACGGCGGCGGCGCCGGAGGGCCCTGCCAGTGCGGACCGGGCGGCGGGCCCCCGGCCATCGCCATCACCGGGGCGGGCGCGACGGCCGGCGGCCAGGCGGCCCAGCCGAGACGCTGCATACGGCGGGCGCGGCGCTGGGCGAGCCGCCACTCCTCACGGTGACGCCGCTCGGCGAGGACGGCCGACAGCAGGATCTCCGGACGGACGCCCGGCGGCGGAGGCGGGCTCACCACCGCGACGACCTGTGACGCGATCCGGTGCCCCAGCGAGTCGCGGACCTCCGGCAGCAGTTCCCAGAAGCGCGACAGGTACTGGCGGGCCGTCATCGCCAGCTCGTCCGACAGCTGCGACAGCTCAAGCGAGCGGCCCCACCACGCGAGATGCGGCGGCATCACGGCGACCGGGCCCGAGAACGCCGACGTCGGCACCCGTTCCTGGATGACGATCGTCCCGGCGAACAGGTCGCCGAGCCGCTTTCCGCGCCGGTTGCAGAACGAGGTGATGAGCGCGGGCGAGCCGTAGAGCGTCCAGAACTCGATGAAACCCGCCAGCGCCCGCACCAGGGCCTGCCGGAACCGGATCGGCCCGCCGTCGTCGGCGACGACGCGCAGGCCCACGGCCATCTTGCCCAGCGTCCGTCCCCGCGACAGCGTCTCGAACACGCACGGATACCCGACCAGGACGGCGACGACGGCGAGGAGCGTCAGCCCGACCGCCCACGCGTCGTCCGCGACGAGCGACGTCATGGCCGTGAGGTAGACGGCGATGTAGAGCAGCACCATCTGGAAGACCAGGTCGAGCAGTATGGCGCAGCCACGGCTGGCCAGGCGCGCGACCCGGATGTCGAGCGCGACGGCCTCGCCGGTGACGAGTTCGGCCATGTCCTGATCCTCCATTAGGTGGGGTGCGGTCCATTTTGCCGGTTCGGCGGAGCGAGGCGTTAGTCTCCCTCTGGTGGACGTCGACGCCTACGTGGCCGCGCACAACGCCGACTGGCAGCGCCTGGAGTGGCTCATCAACCGGGGCCGCAAGCTGACCGGCGTGGAAGCCGACGAACTGGTCGAGCTCTACCAGCGGACGGCGACCCACCTGTCCGTCGTCCGGTCAAGCTCACCCGACCCACAGCTCGTGGGCCGGTTGTCATCACTTGTCGCGCGGGCCAGGGCCGCGGTGGCCGGAGCCCAGGCGCCGCTGTGGCGGGACGTTACCCGTTTCGCGACGGTGTCGTTCCCAGCGGCCGCGTACAGGATGAAGTGGTGGTGGCTCGGCAACGCCGTCCTCGGCAATCTGGTGGCCCTGGCGCTGGCGATCTGGATCGTCAACAGCCCGGAGGTACAGGCGAGCATCGCGACACCGGACGAGATCCGCGAACTCGTCGAACACGACTTCGCGAACTACTACACCGAGCATTCGGCATCGTCGTTCGCGTTCCAGGTCTGGGTCAACAACGCCTGGGTATCGGCGATCGCACTGATATTCGGCATCCTGCTCGGCATCCCCACCGTGTACGTGCTGCTGCTGAACCAGATCAACCTCGGTCTGACCGGCGGGCTGATGTTCGCCTATGGCAAGGGCGACGTCTTCTTCGGGCTGATCCTCCCGCACGGCCTGCTGGAACTCACCGCCGTCTATCTGGCATGCGCGGGTGGTCTCAAACTCGGCTGGACGGTCATAGATCCGGGCCGTCGCCGTCGCGGCCAGGCCCTCGCAGAAGAGGGCCGCGCCGCCGTCAGCATCTCCATCGGGCTTGTCGCCGTCCTGCTCGTGTCCGGGCTCATCGAGGGATTCGTCACCGGCTGGGTGCACACCACCTGGCTGCGCATCTCCATCGGCGTCGTCGCCGAGGTCGCGTTCCTCGCCTACGTGATCGTCCTCGGCCGCCGCGCCACCCGCCAGGGCGAAACCGGCGACGCCGACATCCGCCCCGACATGGCTCCCGTCTCCGGCTGACCCCCCGCCAGGGCCGGCGCCCGCTGGCTATGATCGCTGGATGCCCGGCCGGAAGCGGGCCGCCGCGCCTCCCCGGCCGATCGCGCCGGGTGACGTCGTGGCCGCCTTCGCGAACGTTCTCGGCGAATGGACCGCCGCCCAGATCATCGACCTGACCGCCGACGACGAGACGGCGTCGGTGCTCGAACTGGACTGGTCGGGCCCCGAACCGTCGTCCGTCGCCGATCTCGGCGACGTCGCGCCCCTCAGGCTGACCCACCACGCCTGGGGAGGAGCATTCTCCTACTGCGACTTCGAGTGGGTTCTGCCGCGCAGCTACAAAGTCATCGGGACCATGCCGCTGTTGCTGGACGAGCCGTGTCGCAGCTATTCCTCTGGCTGGAGGCTCGGTGACCAACTCGCCCGCCAACGACACTGGGACGGCGGGGGCCGCGACGACCCACCCGATCCGCAGAGCGCGACCTACAAGGGCCCAGAACTCAACGAGCTTCTCGATGAGCCGGCCGACCCGCACACCGATGTCCGGACTCTGAACGTCCAGGGCATCGAGGCTCTCGACTGCGATCGGCTCGTCCGGCGGTTCCCGAACCTTACGGGCCTGGCCCTCAGAGGTGACCTGGGGCTGCTGTCGTCAGCGGCGAGCCTGAACGAACTCAGGGCGATGCAGAGACTCCTCATCGTCGACCTGTACGGGATGAGCAAGGCCGACCGCCTGCTTCCCCAGCGCGTTCCCGCCTTGGAATCGCTGTTCCTCCACGGCATTCCCGCCGAGTACGCCACTTCGATGCGCTCGACGTGGCGCCTGGAGATACCGAACGGCACGTACGTCCACATCCGCGGCGCCCGTAAGCCCGACTGGGTCGCGGAGAACCGTGACAACCCACTGCGTGACTGGGACGGACGCGAACACATCAGCGGCCCCCGCTACATGAAGGCCGTCGCGCAGTACAAAACGACGCGGCGGGCGATCCTGGCCGTTCTCGGTGACGCGGGTGACGCCGCCGACGACCGGCCGGGACGGCTGACCGAGATCGGACGCGAGTACGGCGAGGCGTTCAACAGGCTGGACGGCCGCAGCCCCTTCATCGAGACCGTGGAGCGCGAAGATCTGTTCGACGCTCTCGTCCACATCGTGCGGGAGGCCGAGGCCGTCCACGGCCCGGACTTGGCCTGGGCCCAGGACAGCCTCATATCCGGCGTAGAAGCCGTCCGCGACTGGTAGCGCGCCGGTCACAGCGCCTTACAGGCGGCCCGCGGCCTTTAGGGCGAGGTAGGCGTCGGCTAGGGCGGGGGCTATCCCTTCTGGGGGCGCGTCCACGACCTCTACTCCGTGCCCGCGCAGCTCGGCGGTGAGACGGCGGCGCTCGGCGCGCGCGCGTTCCGCGGCGGCGGCGTCGTACACGGAGGCCAGGTCGCCCCGTGCGGCGGCCATCTCGCCGACCCGCGGATCGGACACCGCGGCGATCATGACGAGGTGGCGGGAGGTGAGCTGCGGCAGCAGCGGCAGCAGGCCCTCCTCGATCGCGGCCGTGTTCAGCTCGGTGAGCAGGACGACGAGGCAGCGCTGCCGGACGCGGGCCATCAGCGTCGACACCATCCCGGCGGCGTCGCACTCGATCAGCTCCGGCTCCAGCGGCGCCAGGGCGTGCACCATCGCGGGCAGCAGGTCCGTCCGGGACGCGCCTTCGACGCGGGCACGGACACGCCGGTCGTAGGCGAGCAGGTCGACGCGGTCGCCCGCGCGTGAGGCGAGGGCACCGAGGAGCATCGCCGCGTCCATCGAGCAGTCGAGCCTGGGAATGTCACCAACGCGGCCCGCGGACGTGCGTCCGGTGTCGAGCACGAGGTAGATCCGCCGGTCGCGTTCGGGACGCCAGGTACGGACGACCACGTCGTTACGGCGTGCCGTGGCGCGCCAGTCGATGGAACGGACGTCGTCGCCGTCGACGTACTCGCGCAGTGAGTCGAACTCCGTGCCCTGCCCGCGGATGAGGGCCACGTGCGCACCGGTGAGTTCCCGTAGCCGTGCGAGCTTGGCCGGAAGGTGGCGGCGGGACGGAAACGCCGGCAGAGCACGAACCGTCCAGGGCGCGCCGCGCGAAAGCTGCCGCGCGGCCAGTCCGAGCGGTCCGACAGAGCGGACGACGACGGTGACGGCCTTCCGGTCGCCGCGCCGTGTGGGCGTCAGCGTCATCTCTACACGGCGTCGTTCACCGGCGGGCACGTCCACCTTGACGCTGCGGGGTGTCGCTCCGGCGCTCGGCGGCCACACGTCCCGTAGGCGGGCCTTGAGACGTCGCCGTCCGAGGTTCTCCACGATGAGCGAAACGTTGGCCGTCCCACCGAGGCGGACGTTCGTGTCCCCGGAGCGGTGGAAGCGCAGCGCGCGCACGTTCCCCGCGAGGGCCAGGTCGGCGACGACGCCGACCAGCAGGACGCCCCACACGGCGAACAGCGTCCACCAGCTCGGCGCGAACAGCGGCACCACCGCGCTGAGCAGCGCCAGCAGCCCCAGGCGCCCGGTCAGCGCCATCAGCGCGGGGCGGGGACGTGGGCGAGGATGCCCTCCAGCACGCCGTCGGCCGTCGCGCCCTCCAGCTCCGCCTCGGGACGAAGCTGCACGCGGTGCCGCAGCGTGGGGCGGGCCAGCGCCTTCACATCGTCCGGTGTCACATAGTCGCGGCCCGACAGCCACGCCCACGCGCGGGACGTGCCCAGCAGCGCGGTCGCGCCACGCGGTGACACGCCGAGCTGGAGCGACGGAGACTGGCGGGTCGCCCGGCACAGGTCCACGACGTAGGCCGCGACCTTGGGGTCGAGGTGGACGGCCCTGACGGACGCCCGTCCGGCGGCCAGTTCGCTCGCACCCGCGACCGGCTGCACCTCCGACAGGTCGCGCGGGTCGAAACCGGCCGCGTGCCGCTGAAGCATGGAGATCTCTTCGTCCCGCGTGGGAACGGGCACGGTCAGCTTGACCAGGAACCGGTCGAGCTGGGCCTCCGGCAACGGATAGGTGCCCTCGTACTCGATCGGGTTCTGCGTCGCGCACACCACGAACGGGTCGGGCAGAGCGCGCGCGGAGCCCTCCACGGAAATCTGCCGTTCCTCCATGGCCTCCAGAAGCGAAGCCTGTGTCTTCGGCGGTGTCCGGTTGATCTCGTCGGCGAGCAGGAGGTTGGTGAAGACGGGACCTTCGCGGAACTCGAACTCCGCGGTCCGGTTGTCGTACACCAGCGATCCGGTCACGTCACCCGGCATCAGGTCAGGGGTGAACTGGACGCGCTTGAAATCCAGGTCGAGAGCGCGCGACAGCGTCTTGATGAGCAGCGTCTTCGCCGTACCGGGGACGCCTTCCAACAGCACGTGGCCCCGGCAGAGCAGCGCGATGACCAGACCGGTCACCACGGAGTCCTGGCCGACGACCGTCTTGGCGACCTCCCCGCGCAGGGCCGTCAGGGCCGCGCGGGCGATCTCGGCCTGGCGCTGCGTCTCCGCGGACGGTCCCGGCGGAGTGTCGCTCTCTGTGCTCATGCCGGGCACGTCGTCCTTCCCGAGTTCTACAGGGCGGTTCAAGACTGGCGTACCTGCCTTTCCAGGTCGTCGAGGACATCGCTGAGGGCGACGAGCCCGGCGTCGTCCAAGGGTTCAGGACCGTACAGGGCCGCGCCTACGTACGTCTCGTCATACGTCGTGCGGCGGGCGACCGCCGTGACGATCTCCTGCGCGGCGGAGGGGTCCTGCGCGCGGCTGCGGGGCAGGCCGAGCAGCGGGACGAGTCGTTCACGGGCACCCGACCGCAGTGCGTCCGAGGCGCGGTCACGGGCGTGCCCGGCGCGGTAGAGGCGGGCGCGTCCCTCGACCGTCTCGGCGGAGCGAACCACGACCGGCAGCGCCTCCGCGACGACCGGGCCCAGCCGGCGCGACCGCCACAGCGCCACCAGAACCACCGCGACCAGCAGTTCGAGGATGAGGAGCTTCACCCCGAACGGCAGCAGATCGGTGAGCGACTCCTGTCCCGCTCCGCTACCGGACTCCGGTAGATCCGGCACCAGCCACACCACCGAGGACCCCGTGGCGGCGCCCGCCAGGTTCATGCCCAGCGCGGCGTTGCCCTCTTCGGTGAGACGGCGGTTCGTCAGCGGCGCCACCGAACCGAGCACGGTGACGGTGTTCGCGCCGTTCCGCACTTGGACGACCCGCGGACTGCCGTTCTCGGTCTTGTAGCACTCCGTGGCCCCGCCGCCCCTGACCTTGTAGGTGTCCGACCCGTGGAACGCGACCGCTCCGGCGAGGGTCGCCGCCTGAAGGGAACACCCGGGGTCGGTCGCGTCCTCGAACGCCGGGCCGTCCCTGCGCACCTGCGGGACCAGGTCGGCCAGCGCGAACGACGTGGGCCGGACGAGCAGCAGATTGGTCTGCGCGTTACTGAGCAGACCCAGGTCTTCGTTGGTGAGCCGCTCGGTGCGGGTCACCACCATGACCGTCCCCGGCCCGGCGGCCTCGACGGCGTCGTCCGCGTGCCTGGCCACGGTCACCTGCGCCCCGTTCTGCCGCAGGATCTCCGCGAGGGCGCGGGCGCCGTCCTGCTTCGGCGACTCCGGGTCGAGCGCCTCCGCCGACGTCGAGGGGCGCAGCGCGGCGAGGATCACCGCGATCACGACCATGCCGAGCAGCACCGCGACGACGCCGCGGGCCGACCGCCAGCGCCGTCCGGCGACCTGCCGCGCGGACGGCTCGGCGGCCCCCTGCGCGCCCTGCGCGGCGGGTGCGCCCTGGGTGGCCTGCCCGCTCTGCGGGGGCGTCTGCGTCACCATCGCGGGCCTCCGTCCTCACCGGCTCCGACGGGCGTCAGGTCGTCGGCCTCCAGCGGTTTCGGCTTCGCCGCCCGCAGCTTCTCGTCCACGCCCGTGACTTGCGCGTACCCCTCGGAGGTGCCGGGACGGTCGCCGTACCAGACGTCGTCGAAGATCCGCACGGCCGCGTGCAGGTCGTCGGCCAGCTCCGGCACGGCCTCGCCCGTCTCCTGCGCCAGCTCGTCGGCGGTACGGCCGGGGCGCGCCGCGAGCACGGCCCGTTCCTCCAGGTCGCGGGCTATCGCGCGGAGCCGTTCCCGGATCGCCTCCGCCCACTGCCCGGCCGCCGCGTGACGTTCCGCCGCGGCCCGGTGGTCGAGCGCGGTGGACGGCGCGTCCTCCAGCAGGGGCTCGCTCCGGGAGCGCAGGTTGCGGCGGCCCCGCATCAGCCACGCGACCAGCGCGGCGGCGATGAGCAGGACGACGATGATGATGACGATCGACATCCAGCCGCCGCCGCTGCCCTGCGAGTCCGGCGAAGGGGACCGGCTGGAAAGGTCCCGCAGCCACTCGGAGAAGTCGTCCCACATGCGTTCCAGCCAGGACGGCTTGTCGCGCTGGTAGACCTGCTTGTCCAGCTCGCGACGTGCCATCTCCCGTGCCTCGTCCCTGCCCACAGGGTCGAGAGCCGCGGAATCGAGCAAAATGCGCATGCGCGTCATGGGTTCGCTCCCGTTCCCGGACGTGCCGGCAGCGGCGCGGTACGCCACAGGTCGATGAAGCCTTCCTCCCGGTCAACCTGCTCACCGCTTTCGGTGCCAATGGCCGAGATGACTGTGGCGGAACGTCCTCGCGTACGCAGGTCCAGGTCGAAACCTTCGCGGCGCATCCGCCGGTCCATGTAGAGCAGGGCGATGACACCCGCGTCGAACGGCAGGACGACCGACCAGCTCACGATCCGCCCGACGGTGTCCACGGCGAGCGCCGCCATCGTGGCATCGCTGCCGGAGGAGTCACCAAAGAAAATCAGCTGTACGAACAGGAACGGGATTCGCAGCGCGAAAAAGCCCATGAACACCGTCACCAGCAGCGCCAGCAGAAGCGTTCCGAACGTCCGGAACCAGCGGCCCTTGGACAGTGTCACCGCCCTGCGCAACGCGCCCCTCACCGTCTGCCGCTCCAGGACGACCGCGGGGACGGCCAAGACGAACAGCAGATAGAGCCACACCATCAGACCTATGCCGATGGGGAAGCCCAGAATCCCGGCGAGCACGCTGAACCCCGGATGCGCACCGGCGGCGAGCAGCAAGGCGAACGGCAGGATCGGCACCACCATCGCGAGTACCGAGATGCCCATGACGGCCCCGGCGGTAGCGGCCAGCCGTCCCAGACGCGGCCGCGCGTCGCGCCACGCCTGGCGTGGCGCGATCGGCATGCCCACCAGTTCCCGGCCGAGGATCGGCGCGAGCAGCCCGGACAGCAGCAGGATCCCGTACGCCGAAAGCAGCAGCCCCATCACCGTCAGCGTGAGCTGCGCGCCGAGCGACTCCATCAGCACGTCCGGGGTGACCTCTTCGCGGGCCACGTCACCGATGAAGAAATACGCGGCGACCGAACTCGTCACCTGGATCACGCTGCTGATCCCCACGGCCAGGCCGAGGGACGTGCGCGGACGCCGCCGGATCCCGGCGATCGCGCCGTCCAGCATCTCCGAGATGGACATGGGACGGAACGGAACGCCCTGCGCGTCGGCGTCCGCGTCGTCGTCCCAGCCGTCCGGTCCCGGCATCTCGTGGCTCCCTGCGTTTTCTGGCGGGGTCTTCCGGCGCGCCCGCCCGGTTCCATTCCGGGCCTGTGACGTCCGCCGGTCAGGTCATCCTGTCACGGGCGAAGTGCCGCGATTGCCGTCATCGGCTCGGCGGCGGATGATCGGCGCGATCCAAGGGCCGCCGGACCGCCGGAATCCGCCGATCCCGGTCAACCTCGCGCGTGTTTCGGGAGTCACCTCTACAATTCCGTGCCGCGCACCGGATCCCGGGGGAGCCATGTACGACGCAAACGCGGGTAACCTTGCACGCCAAGGCATATCTCTCCCTGGCGAGGTGGGGCCGGAGGGCTCACTCCACCAAACCCCGACTTTGTGACGATGAGGGCCATGAGAGGACGTGTACTGGTCGTCGACGACGATCTCGCGCTCGCCGAGATGCTCGGCATCGTGCTGAGGGGCGAGGGTTTCGAGCCTTCGTTCGTCCACGACGGCGACAAGGCGCTCGAGGCGTTCCGGGAGACCCGGCCGGACCTCGTGCTGCTCGACCTGATGCTGCCCGGGGCCGACGGCATCGACGTGTGCCGCCAGATCCGCGCCGAGTCCGGCGTGCCGATCGTCATGCTGACCGCCAAGAGCGACACCGTGGACGTCGTGCTCGGCCTGGAGTCGGGCGCCGACGACTACATCGTCAAACCGTTCAAGCCGAAGGAACTGGTGGCGCGCGTACGCGCGCGTCTGCGCCGCACCGACGAGCCCGCGCCCGAGACCCTCCAGATCGGCGACATCACCATCGACGTCGCCGGCCACTCGGTCAAGCGCGCCGACAAGCACATCCCGCTGACGCCGCTGGAGTTCGACCTCCTGGTGGCGCTGGCCCGAAAGCCCCGCCAGGTGTTCACCCGTGAGGTCCTGCTGGAGCAGGTCTGGGGCTACCGGCACGCCGCCGACACGCGTCTGGTGAACGTCCATGTGCAGCGGCTCCGCGCCAAGATAGAGAAGGATCCCGAACGTCCCGAGATCGTCGTCACCGTGCGCGGTGTCGGCTACAAGGCCGGTCCGGCCTAGCCTCCAAGACATCGCCGTTATCCCGCCAGGGCCGTATCCCCCGTGACACGCCGATGACCGTCCAGCACTCTCCCGGAGCCCCGTTTCCAGGGCCACTCCGTATCGCGGACCTCTCATGAAAGCCGACATGAGGAGGGCGATGCGGTTCGCCCGCCGCGGCCTGCGAGCGGTTCGGCGCGTCCTGCGCGGCGCCGTCCGCGCCGGGTACACGAGCTGGCGCCGTTCGATCCAGGTACGCGTCGTCTCGATGACCCTGTTCATCTCGGCGGTCGTCGTGGCGATCCTGGGCGCGTTCCTGATGCAGCAGGTGTCGTCGGCGCTCATGGACGGGAAGGTCAAGGCGGCACGTCTCCAACTGGACGACGGCCTGGCGCAGGTACAGCGCGACTTGGGGAACTCCGCCGGCGACGGCAGCAGGCTCAATTCGACGATCGAGCGGCTGAAGTCCCGTAGCGGCCCGTCCGGGCTGTACGAGGTTTACATCCGCGACACCACTGAGCAGTACTTCGACGGGTACACGACCAACGAACTGCGCCAGGAAAGCGTCCCGCGGCGGCTCCGGGACGAATTGAAGAACGCGCCCGCGGGTGCGCGCGCCTACACCTACGGCAAGCTCTCCTATGTCGACGACCGTCCGTCGGAAAGCGGTCTCATCGTCGGCGGCACCACCGGCCGGTTCGAGTTGTACTACCTGTTCCGGCTAGAGGAGGAACAGCGGACCCTGACCAACGTGGGGCGGTCCATGGCCGGGGTGGGCATCGTCCTGGTGCTGCTCCTGGCGGCGATCGCCTCGCTGGTGACGCGGCAGGTCGTCATACCGGTGCGGCTGGCCGCCCAGGGGGCGCAGAGGCTCGCCGCCGGACGGCTGGAAGAGCGGATGAGGGTCCGCGGTGAGGACGACCTGGCGCGTCTGGCCCGATCGTTCAACGACATGGCGGCGAACCTCCAGGAGAAGATCGGCGAGCTGGAAGACCTGTCGCAGGTGCAGCGCCAGTTCGTCTCGGACGTCTCCCACGAGCTCCGCACGCCCCTGACCACCATCAGGATCGCCGCGGACATGCTCTACGAGAACCGCGACACCTTCGACGACCCGGCCGTAGGACGTTCGGCGGAGCTGTTGCAGAGCCAGCTGGAACGCTTCGAGTCGCTACTGGCGGACCTACTGGAGATCAGTCGGCACGACGCAGGCGCGGCGACACTGGACGTCGAGTCCCTGGACATGCGCGATCTCGTCCTGCGCGTCGTGGGCGACATCCAAGGGCTGGCCGAGCGCAAGGGCAGCAAGGTCGTTCTGCAGCTTCCGGGCGAGCCGTGCATGGCGGAGGTCGACCGCCGCCGGGTCGAGCGCATCCTGCGCAACCTGCTCGTCAACGCCGTCGAGCACGGCGAGGGCGAGGACATCGTCGTGTCCGTCGCCGCCGACCGCGACGCCGTCGCCGTGGCCGTCCGCGACCACGGCGTCGGCCTCAAGCCGGGGGAGGGGCAGATGGTCTTCGACCGCTTCTGGCGCGCCGACCCCGCCCGGGCCCGCACCACCGGCGGCACCGGTCTCGGCCTGTCGATCTCCCGCGAGGACGCGCAGCTGCACGGCGGATGGCTGCAGGCGTGGGGAGAGCCCGGTGCGGGCTCCCAGTTCCGCCTCTCGCTGCCGCGCGTGGCCGGGGCCGAACTCAGGGGCTCCCCGCTCCCGCTCGTCCCTCCAGGGGCCGGTGACGCCCGCCCGCTGTTCGCCGAGCTGGAGGCCGGAGAGTGATCGCCCGCGGCGGCACCGGACGCGGCCTCACCGGCGGCCCGACGATTTGCCGCCTGGCGGTCGCCGTCCTCGTCCTCGGCATCGCCGGATGCGCTTCCGTGCCCAGCGGCGGCCAGGTCATCACCGGGAAACCGGCCGAACGCGCCGAACGCGTCGACGACCCCTACGTCCGGTTGATCCCGGTGAAGCCGCGGCCCGAATGGGGGCCCGCGCAGATCGTCTCGGGGTTTCTCGCCGCGTCCGCGAGCTTCGACGACAACCACGAGGTCGCCAAGCTGTACCTCAACGGCCAGAACTCCTGGAATCCGGGGCTGCGTCCATCCGTGACGGTACTGACGAGCCGCATCACCGAACCGCAGGTGGTCAGGGCGTCCGCGACACAGGCGACGGTCAAGGTCACCGGAGAAGAACTCGGCACCATCACCACCGACGGCCAGTACACCGCCTCCCCGAAGGGTCTTGAGGCCACGTTCCAGCTCACCAGGACGCCGCAGGGTGTCTGGCGCATCACGGGGCTGCCGGGGGACGACAAGACGGGGCTGCTGCTTTCCAAGGACGACGTAGAGCGCGCCATGCGCACCGTCAACCTGTTCTTTCTCGCGCCCGATCAGCAGACCCTCGTCCCGAACGGCATCTTCCTGCCCGTGGTGAACCGGCAGACGCTGCCGACACAACTCGTCCAGGCACTTCTGGACGGCCCGACGTCCTGGCTGAACGGCGCCGTCCGGACCGCATTCCCTGCGGGCACCCGGTTGCGCCGCGGCGTCCACGTCGACAAGGAGGTCGCCACCGTCGACCTCACCAAGGAGGCCCGCACGGGCAGTGTCGAGCAGATGTCGGCGCAGCTCAGCTGGACGATGCGGCAGCTCTCGGAGATCAAGCGGTGGCGGCTGAGGATCGAGGGCGAGACCGTCACCCCCGAGGGCATGGAGGCCACCCAGCCCGTGCACGCCTGGGAGGCCAACTCGCCCGACGGGCAGATGCCGCAGGGGGAGTCCCACCCGAACGCCTACGCCGTCGGTCCGTCCGGCCTCCTCAGCACCCTGGAGAGCGACCGCGCCCAACCCGCCGTGACCGGGGCCACGGCGCATCTCTCCCGTCCCGCCATCGCCCCCGACTACCGGGAGTTCGCCGGGCTCAGTCTCGCGGCCGACCAACTCTTGGTCGCCGCCCCCCTCAATGGCGCGCCCACCCCGCGCGTCCTGCTCAACGCTCACAAGGGTGCCCATTTCACTGCCCCGACCTGGAGCAACGACGGCACCCTGTGGGTCGTGGAGACCAAGAAGGACGAGTCGTGGCTGTGGGTGCGTCCGCGTGGCAGACCACCCGTCCGCGCCGCCCACTGGGGACTCGGCGGCCGCGAAGTCGGCGCCTTCCGTATCGCCCGCGACGGCGTCCGCGCGGCCGTCATCGCCCATATCGACGGCCGTCCCCAGGTGCAGGTGGGCCGTATCGCCCACGCGCCCGACGGTTCCCTCGACGTCGGCTCCTTCCTGCCCGTGAGCTCCGAACTCCAGGACGCCGTCGACCTCGCCTGGCGCGACTACAACACCCTCGCCGTCCTCGGCCGCGCCAAGCGCGACTCGCAGACCCTCCCGTTCCTGATGCCGATCAGCGGCAGCGCCATCACGTCCCTCGGCGTCGGCTCCCTCGGCGAGCCGCGCACGATCGCCGCCGCGCCCGGCGCCCCGATCCTGATCGGCACCCGCTCGTCCGGCAGGGACCAGGTCTGCCGCCAGCGCTCCCCGAGCAACTCCTACAGCCCCTGGATCTGCCCCACCCCGGCGAAGGACCCCAGCTACCCCGGCTGACGCCGGCGGTTATCCACAGTTCACGGAGTCCGGGACGGCCGCGCGCCGAGCCGGGCATCGTCGAGCCCATGAACCTGCTCGCCGACCTGATCGAACTGCTGCTCCCCGAACGCTGCGCCGGCTGCAGCGAGGCGTCCGTCCTTCTCTGCGACGTCTGCGCGCTGCCCCTCCAGGGCCCCGCGAGATCCGCCGGCACCGCCCCGGAGGGCCTCCCGCCCCCATGGACCGTCGCCGCCTACGAAGGCCCCCTCCGGACGATCCTGTCCGCCTACAAGGAACGCGGCCGCACAGCCCTGGCCGTCCCGCTGGGCGAGGCGCTGGCAACGGCCCTCCAAGCCGCCCTCGCGAGCCTGGAGCCGCCGCAAACGGTGGTGTGGGTGCCGTCCAGGCGCAGATCCGTCAAGCGACGAGGTCACGACCCCTTACGCGGAACCGTCGCCGTCGCACTGCACCGCCTACGCGCCGAGGGCTTACAGGTGACCGGCGTGAACGCCCTGAGACAGCGAAGACGCGTGGGCGACCAGGCGGGACTGACGGCCGCCCAGCGCCTCACCAACCTCCACGGCGCCCTGGAGACGACACGACCCGAGATCGCCGGCCGCCAGGTGATCCTGGTGGACGACGTCGTCACCACAGGCGCCTCACTGGCCGAAGCAGCCCGAGCCCTACGCGCAGCTGGCGCCACCCCCGCGGCCGCCGCCACGATCGCCGCAACCCCCCGCCGCCACCCCCGCCCAACCCGTCACCACCCTCCCTGACCCCGCACGCGCCCAACCAGGAAAACGCGATCAGCCCAGCGCCGTCGGCACCTTGCGGCCTGCCTAGGGCCGGTGTGGGCGACGGAGAGGAACGCGATGAGCACGACCATCCCTGACCCAATGGCGGGATGGGGGCTTGTGAGGCGGTGTGGGTGACTTTCTTCACCTTAAGTGGGGTGGTGAGTTGCTACCACCGGTAGTCAGGTCGTTTGAGTGGTTCGGGGCTCATCGCGTGTTCTGGGAGTTGAGATTTCCCAAAACTCACTCGCAGGTCAGACACATCTGATCTGGGAAGGCGCTGGGAGCGCGGTGGGCGAGCGCGCCGAGGTTCCCGGCTTGTGGTGAGGCGTTCTTGAGGGGGTGGGGGTACCCGCTGCGACAGGCTTCGATGACGGTCAGTGAGTTTTTCCTCGGCCCACCCCCCTGACATTCGTGGCGTAAGGGGTTAGCGTTCCTGACATGGCACCCGCCCGGGTCCGTGGTTGCGTCGGATCGCAGTGCTCGTCAGGAGCACGACAGGCGGTCCGGCTAGCCGATGCCAGGCGCAGGCGAAACGGCCCACGTAAGGCGACTTCTCGTCGACCGATCACGGTGCGCCTTAGAGGTAAGTCCTGCCCCGTCGGGGGGTCCGACATCCCCCGAACCGGGAGAAGGGCAGTAGTGGCGACAGCGCCGCGAGCCCCTCAGCAGGCGGATGTGGGGACGAAGACCAGGTCGGCCGGGCGGGTGCGACCCACCGTCCTGTGGTGCCCGCCCGGGGGCTGTGAGCATTTCTCGGCCGGTCCGCCGCCAGGGCCCTCGCCCTGGGCGGGCCGCGAGGCCGAGAGGTGTTCGGTTCAGGATCCCGGGCAGGGCCCGATGACAACCGGGAGAAGGGGGGTCCCGCGTGAACATCACCGTGAGGGGCCGGCACACCGACGTCAACGATCGTTTCCGTCGGCACGTCGACAACAAACTGGCCAAGATCGAGCGGCTCGACCAGAAGGTCATCCGCGTTGATGTGGAGGTGTCCGAGGAACGTAACCCACGGCTGGCCGACCAGCGCGAGAGGGTCGAGCTGACGATCCGCTCCCGCGGCCCGGTGATCCGGGCCGAGGCCGCCGCCGACGACCGCTACGGCGCGCTCGACCTGGCGCTGGACAAGCTGGAGTCACGGCTGCGCCGCGGCTCCGAGCGGCGCAAGGGCCACGGCGGCAAGGGGCGCGCCAAGCTCGCGACGATGCAGACCCTTCCCGAAGCACTCCCCGAACCGCCTCCGGCCGCCCCACGGCCCGCGGCGGAGGAGCCCGAGCCGGCGAACGAGCCGGTGAAGGTGTCGCCGGACGAGAACCTCGTCCCGATCCCCATGGACGGCGATGGCCCCCTCGTCGTCCGCGAGAAGTTCCACAAGGCCGAGCCGATGGGCATTGAGCAGGCCCTTTTCGAGATGGAGCTCGTCGGCCACGACTTTTTCCTGTACCGCGACAAGACCACCGGGCACCGCTCGGTCGTATACCGGAGAAGAGGCTGGGACTACGGAGTGATCAGGCTCGTCGAGGAGTGAGCGTCCCCGGCCGGGCGGCCCGCGACGGCGTGGCCTGCGCGGACCACCGAAATGAAATCGTTCCGTGATGCGGCACTCGCGTCACGTCACCGTCCGAACCATGTCATGATCTGAAAAGGCGTACCAGCCGATCCGCGGACACGGTGGTCCGGGAGACAATCCGGTACGGCGCCGCTCGGCCGGCCGTACCGGGTCCGCCCGGTCACCGGCCCCGCGGCGGCGGCGCCGCGGGTCGCGCGACTCGCGGCGACCCACCCGGGAACCTCCCGGGGCGCACAGCAGTTCACCGGGGGACACCCCGGCCCGAAATCCCCCGGGTTCGCCCCCGGAACCCGTATCGTCCCGAGGACGACCCGTCGGAGACCAACCCTCCGGTGGTTCCAGATCGCTGAATAGTGAAGGGGGGAAGCGGCGTCTCCTCCACGCCGCGACTCTGGTGAGCGAGAATCCCGAGGCTCGCGACGCCGCGGCGGTACCCCGTCAGGGCGGCGCCGCCCCCGCCGGCCGGGAGGCGGCCCGGCAGGCCGGGACGGCCGACCCGATCCGCGTGCTCATCGTCGACGACCATGCGCTGTTCCGCAGGGGTCTGGAGATGGTCCTCCAGGGCGAGGACGACATCGAGGTCATCGGCGAGGGCGGCGACGGGCACGAGGCCGTCGAGATGGCCGGCGACCTGCTGCCCGACGTCGTCCTGATGGACATCCGGATGCCGCGCCGCAGCGGCATCGAGGCATGCACCGCGATCAAGGACGCCGCGCCCAGCGCGAAGATCGTCATGCTGACCATCAGCGACGAGGAGGAAGACCTCTTCGAGGCGATCAAGGCCGGGGCCAGCGGCTACCTGCTCAAGGAGATCTCCATCGACGAGGTGCCGCAGGCCGTCCGGGCGGTGCACGGCGGGCAGTCGCTGATCAGCCCGTCCATGGCGTCCAAGCTCATCACCGAGTTCGCGGCGCTGGCCAAGCGCAGCGAGGAGCGCACCCAGCAGGTTCCGGCGCCGCGCCTCACCGAGCGCGAGATGGAGGTGCTGCGGCTCGTCGCCCGCGGCCTCGGCAACCGGGAGATCGCCCGCGAGCTGTTCATCTCCGAGAACACCGTGAAGAACCACGTCCGCAACATCCTGGAAAAGCTGCAACTGCACTCCCGGATGGAGGCCGTCGTCTACGCCGTCCGAGAAAAACTCCTCGAAATCACCTGACCCCGACCCCGTGCGGGAGGCCGGGCCCGTGCGGGAGGCCCAGGCTGGTGCGACCGGTCATCCGGTTTTGTCGGTGTTGTGTCGTAGCATCGCGGGCGTGGTTGAGACAGCAGGCGGCACACCGGCGGTAGAACTCAGCGCGGACGAGGCCCGGCGGCTCCAGTTGCGGGCTCAGGGGTTTCTGGGCGCCCGGCCCAGTGGGGGCGTTCCGGCGATGCTGGAGCGGCTCGGGGCCGTCCAGCTCGACACGATCTCCGTCCTCGCCCGATCACACGAACTGGTCCCCTATGCCCGGCTCGGTCCCGTCGGACGCGGTGCGATCGAGGCCGCCTACTGGGGTGGCGCCAACGGCAACGGCGGCAAGGGCGGTAACGGCGGCGGCACGGGGAAGGCCACGGGCGGCCGCAAGCGCAAGGGCGGCGGCACCGGGTTGGGGGCGTTCGAATACTGGGCGCATGCCGCGTCCATCCTTCCCATGGCCGACTGGCCGCTCTTCGCGTTCCGCCGCCGCGCCTACCAGCGCCGCGGATGGCGCTGGCACAAGGTGCCCGAAGGCGTCTGCGACGAGATCCGCGCCCGCCTGACGGCCGACGGTCCCCTGACCACCAAGGAACTCGGCGGCGCCAAGGCGAGCGCCGAATGGTGGGACTGGAGCGACCACAAGATCGGCATCGAGTGGCTGCTGGACGTCGGGGAGGTCGTCTGCGTCGAGCGCGCCGGCTGGCGGCGCGTGTACGACCTGGCCGAACGGGCCGTCCCCGCCGACCTGCGCACGCGCGAACCCGACGACGACGCCTGCCTGACCGCGCTCGTCGCCCGCGCCGGGCGGGCGCTCGGCGTCGCGACCCGCGCCGACCTCGCCGACTACTACCGGCTCAAGCAGGACCAGGTCGAACGGGTCATCGCCGCGACCGGGCTCGTCCCCGCCGAGGTCGCCGGCTGGCCCCAGCGGGCCTGGGCCGATCCCGAGGCCCTGGACGCGGCGCCGCGCGGCAGGCATGTCACGACGCTGCTGTCGCCGTTCGACTCCCTCGTCTGGGACAGGGCCCGCGCCTCCCGCGTCTTCGGCTTCGACCACCGGCTGGAGGCGTACGTCCCGAAGGCCAAGCGTGTCCACGGCTACTTCGCGATGCCGCTCCTCGCCGGTGGCCGCCTTCTCGGACGGGTCGATCCCGCCAGAGAAGGCCGCGCCCTCATCGCCCGCCAGGCGTCCCTGGAACCTTGGGCGACCCGCACGTCCGCCCGGACGGAGACGTCGGCCGCCGCTCTCGCCACGGCCCTCTGGCGCGCCGCCGCCTGGGTCGGCTGCGACGACGTCCGCGTCGAACGGACGGACCTTCCCCCGGCCCTCATCGAATCCGCGCTGAGAACCGCCACCCCGACCGCGCTCTGAATAGCGTCACCCGACCCGCCGCGCCCCCGAACACTCCGCGCGACCCGGCCTTCACTTACGGTTCAGACCAAGGCGGCGGAATGGGTGGGTTTCGGGCTTGTTGTTATTAGTGAGGACACTGTCCTGATTCGGGCGTCATTGCCGCCGAGCGAAGCGTTCCGCGGCGGCGGTTCGGGAACGGGATCCGGTCAGCCGTGGGGGGTCTGCTCGGGGTCGGTGGCGACCGGACGGTCCAGCACCTCACCCGCGACGCCGCCACGGCGTTTGGCGGACCGGGTGCCGAACAGGGAGTAGTCGACGATCTCGGGGATGACCCGGGGCGCGTCCACCACTACATCGGCGAACAGGTGGACGAAACCGCTGATGATCATGCCCAGGACGATGATCCCGGCTCCCACCCAGAACAGGATCCACATCGGTCCCAGGCAGAGCGCGACGCCGCCGACGACGAAACCCGCGAAGATCACGGTGACCGCGAACCACGAGCTGAGCCGTCCCGCGTGCGTGCCGTGCTTCTCGTGCGGCCGCGGCGCTTCCGGCTTCGGCTGTTCGGCGTGCGGCTGTTCGGACATGGCGCATCCCTCCCGCTGCTGTGAAGAGATCCTCTCCGGGAGCCGGAAAGTCAAACGAGGCGCGCTGTGGATTGCGCTGCGGAGTGACCTAGACCATTCTGGGTCTCGCCTACGATGGGCATCGTACGTGTGGTGTGCGCGCCGCCTGGTGCGGTGAACCACGATCTGCAAGGAGCCTCCGAGAGTGCCGCCAGTCATCGACAAGATCCTTCGTGCGGGCGAGGGCAAAATCCTGCGCAAGCTCGGGAAGATCGCGAAGCAGGTCAACTCCATCGAGGAGGACTTCCTCGAGATGAGCGACGACGAGTTGCGCGAGCTGACCGACAAGTACCGGGAGCGGCTCGCCGACGGCGAGACCCTGGACGACCTGCTCCCCGAAGCCTTCGCGACCGCCCGCGAGGCCGCCAAGCGCGTCCTCGGCCAGCGCCATTTCGATGTCCAGGTGATGGGCGGTGCCGCGCTCCACCTGGGCAACATCGCCGAGATGAAGACCGGTGAGGGCAAGACCCTGACCGCGGTGCTCCCGGCGTATCTGAACGCCCTGTCGGGCGACGGCGTCCACATCGTCACGGTGAACGACTACCTGGCCAAGCGGGACGCCGAGTGGATGGGCCGCATCCACCAGTTCCTCGGCCTGGAGGTCGGTGTCGTCCTCGCGCAGATGACGCCCGAGGAGCGCCGTGCCGCCTACAACGCCGACATCACCTACGGGACGAACAACGAGTTCGGGTTCGACTACCTGCGCGACAACATGGCCTGGAGCCTGGAGGAGTGCGTCCAGCGCGGCCACAACTTCGCGATCGTCGACGAGGTCGACTCGATCCTGATCGACGAGGCCAGGACCCCGCTGATCATCTCAGGCCCGGCCGAGCAGAACTCCAAGTGGTACTCGGAGTTCGCCAAGATCGTCCCGCGGCTGAAGCGGGCCGAGCTGGTCTCCACCGCCGGGCAGGTCGACGAGTACGGCCCGGGCGACTACGAGGTGAACGAGAAGAAGCGCACGGTCGGCATCACCGAGTCCGGTGTGGAGAAGGTCGAGGACTGGCTCGGCATCGACAACCTCTACGACTCGGTGAACACGCCCCTCGTCAGCTTCCTGAACAACGCCCTCAAGGCGAAGGAGCTCTACAAGCGCGACAAGGACTACGTCGTCATGAACGGCGAGGTCCTGATCGTGGACGAGTTCACCGGCCGAATCCTCCACGGCCGCCGCTACAACGAGGGCATGCACCAGGCCATCGAGGCCAAGGAGGGCGTGGCGATCAAGGACGAGAACCAGACTCTCGCCACGATCACCCTGCAGAACTACTTCCGCCTCTACAACAAGCTGTCCGGCATGACCGGCACGGCCGAGACCGAGGCGGCCGAGTTCAACAAGACCTACAAGATCGGCGTCGTGCCGATCCCGACGAACAAGCCGATGATCCGCGAGGACGTGGCGGACGTCGTCTACAAGACCGAGCAGGCCAAGTTCGAGGCGTGCGTCGACGACATCGCCGAGCGGCACGAGAAGGGCCAGCCCGTCCTCGTCGGCACGACGTCGGTGGAGAAGTCCGAGAAGCTGAGCAAGATGCTCAAGCGGCGCGGCATCCCGCACCAGGTGCTGAACGCCAAGCACCACGAGCAGGAGTCGACGATCGTCGCGGAGGCGGGCCGCAAGGGCGGCGTCACCGTCGCGACGAACATGGCGGGACGCGGCACCGACATCATGCTCGGCGGCAACCCCGACTTCCGCGCCGACCTGGAGCTGCACCAGCGCGGCCTGTCCCCGCTGGAGACGCCGGAGGAGTACGAGTCGGCGTGGCCGGAGGCGCTGGAGAAGGCCAAGGAGGCCGTGAAGGGCGAGCACGAGGAGGTCGTCGACCTCGGCGGCCTGTACGTCCTCGCGACCGAGCGGCACGAGTCGCGGCGCATCGACAACCAGCTGCGCGGACGGTCCGGACGGCAGGGCGACCCGGGCGAGTCCCGGTTCTACCTCTCTCTTGAGGACGACCTGATGCGGCTGTTCAACTCGGCCCGCGTCGAGTCGATCATGACCCGGCTGAACATCCCGGACGACGTGCCGATCGAGTCGAAGATCGTCACCAACGCGATCAAGTCGGCGCAGAGCCAGGTCGAGCAGCAGAACTTCGAGATGCGCAAGAACGTCTTGAAGTACGACGAGGTCCTGAACCGGCAGCGCAAGGTGATCTACGCCGAGCGCCGCAAGGTCCTCGAAGGCGAGGACCTGCACGATCAGGTCCAGGGCATGATCGACGAGGTCGTCGCGGGCTATGTCGCGGGCGCCACCGGCGAGGGCTTCGCCGAGGAGTGGGACCTCGACAAGCTGTGGAAGGCGTTCCAGCAGCTCTACCCGATCTCGATCACGGTGGACGAGCTGGTTGAAGAGGTCGCCGACGGCGACATCTCCGGCCTCGACGCCGAGACCCTCGCCGCGAAGATCCGCGAGGACGCCCAGGCCGCCTACGACAAGCGCGACGAGGAGCTCGGCGCCGAGGTCATGCGGGAGCTGGAGCGCCGCGTCGTGCTGAACGTCCTCGACCGCAAGTGGCGCGAGCACCTCTACGAGATGGACTACCTCCAGGAGGGCATCGGCCTGCGGGCCATGGCGCAGCGCGACCCGCTGGTGGAGTACCAGCGCGAGGGCTACGACATGTTCAACGCGATGCTCGACGGCATCAAGGAGGAGTCGGTCGGCTACCTGTTCCACCTTGAGGTCGAGGTGGAGGAGCAGCCGGCGGCCCCGGCCGTCAGCGCCAAGCCCGTCTCGGTCGCCAAGTCGGCCACCGACACCGAGGACGCCGAAGCCGACACCGACGCGGCCCCCGCCGACGAGATCGAGGAGGCCGAGGACGCCCCGGCGATCAAGGCGAAGGGGCTCGACGCGCCGAAGCGCCCGGCGAAGCTGGAGTACTCGGCCGCGACCGTCGACGGCGACGCCGGCGTCGAGACCCACAGCGAGGAGACCAAGGACGAGTACGCGGGCGTGAACCGCAACGACGCGTGCCCGTGCGGCTCCGGCAAGAAGTTCAAGCGCTGCCACGGCGACCCGCGCAACAAGAACAAGTAGAACCCGTCACGGAAGCGGCCTCCCGGACACCCGGGAGGCCGCTTCCGCACGTCAGGGCACCGCGTGACCGGGGCGCGGGCTAGGAGGCGGTGGTCTCCAGGGCCGTGCAGCGCCACCGTCCACGTGAGTGCTCCAGCCGCAGGGCCAGCGCGTGGACGCGTCCGGCCAGCACCACCACCGCGACCGCCTCCGCCACCGCCGGCGCGGGCCGCTGCAACCGGCAGGACAGCACCCTCGGCGGAACGATCCGCCCGCCACGCCCGACCGCGCCCCCGCGCCCGACCGCACCGCCACGCCCAGCCGCGCCCCCGCGACCAGCCGCACTCTCGCGCCCAGCCGCGCCGCCGCGCCCAGCCGTGGCGGCGCGTTGGAGTACCGCTCGGCATACCGCTGGGACGGCCACCAGCGACAGTTGGTGTGCGGGTCTCGTCCCCGCCAGGACCTCGGTGACCAGCCGTACGGCCGCGTCCGCGACGGCGCGGACCTCGGCCTCCACCCCGTCCGCCGGTCGCACCAGCCGCAGCCCGGGCGGCCGCACGGGCGCCGCCGCCGGCTTCAGCGCCAGCGCTCCCCGGGTGGCGGGCACTGGACGGTACCGGACGAACCGCACCACCGCAGACTTCCCCGTACGCCCTCGCATGATCAGACCTCCTGGCTCGTTTAAGACAGGAGTCGTGAGAGCCGCCGGAAATACGCCTTGACCACATCCGGCCCACCGGACGCACGGGGGCGGAAAGGAGAAGGCGGCGGGACGCTGGTGCGTCCCGCCGCCTTCGGGAGCGAGTCCCGGGCGAGGGTGCGGGGTTTTCCGGGACTCTTGGGAGCCGGGCCGGGGGGCTGGGCCGGCCCGGGGACGGGGGCGCCGCGCGAGTGAGGGGCTCGCGGCGCCCCCTGGGAGGGGTCAGCCGCCGGCGGGCGAGCCCTGCGTGCCACCCTTCTTGCCGCCTGCCAGCTCCGGATCGACGTTGGGGTCGGCGGCCACCGACTCCTCGCCCTCGGGTTCGCGGCCGGGGGTCGCGAAGTTGAACTTCTCGATCATGAATTTGAAGATGAAGTAGTACACGAAGAAGTAGAGGACGCCCATCCCGAGGATGAGCGGGAGTTTCTCCGTGTTGTCCTTCGTGGCGTTCAGCAGCAGGTCGATGCCGCCCGCGGAGAAACTGAACCCGAGTTGGGCGCCCACCGCCTCCATGACCGCCATCGAGATGCCGGTGAGGACGACGTGCACCGCGTACAGGACGGGCGCGACGAACATGAACGAGAACTCGATGGGCTCGGTGATGCCGGTGACGAACGCGGTGAGCGCCGCCGAGAGCATGATGCCGCCGACCGCGGGACGCCGGTGCGCCGGTGCGGCGCGCCACATGGCGAACGCCGCGCCGGGCAGGCCGAACATCAGCACGGGGAAGTACCCGGCGAGGAAGCCGCCCGCGTCCGGGTCGCCGGCCAGGTAACGGTTGATCTCGCCGTGGACCACACCGGAGTCGCCCTTGAAGTCGCCGAACACGAACCAGATGAGCGAGTTCGGGATGTGGTGCAGGCCGAAGGGCAGCAGGAGGCGGTTGACGACGCCGTAGACGCCGGCGCCCACGGCGCCCGCGCCGGTGACCCAGTTACCGAAGTCGGTCAGCCAGCCGCCGAAGAGCGGCCAGACGAAGCCGATGACGACGCCGATGATCACCGCGGCGAACGCGGTGATGATCGGGACGAACCGGCGGCCGCCGAAGAAGGCCAGGTAGGCGGGCAGCTTCACCCGGTAGAACCGCTGGTAGAGGAGTGCGGCGGTGAGCCCGATGAGGATGCCGCCGATGACGTCGGTGAGGCCCTTGGCCCCGTAGTCGATGACCTCGGTGGGCACGCCGTCCTGAATCTTGGTGATGAGGACTTTGCCCTTGAGCTCGTCGCTGTGGGAGAACATGACCTTGGACACCCGGTCGTAGACCAGATAGCCGACCACGGCGGCGAGCGCGGTGGAGCCGTCGGACTTCTTGGCGAAGCCGATCGCGACACCGACCGCGAACAGCAGTGGCAGGGCGGTGAACAGCGCCTCACCGGCCTGCAAGACGATCTCGGCGACGCGGTTCCATTCGAGACCGTCCGCGCCGAGCATGTCTTTCTGGCCGAGCCGCAGCAGGATTCCCGCGGCGGGCAGCACGGCGATCGGCAGCATGAGGCTGCGGCCGATCCGCTGCAGCATCGCGAGGACGCTCGATCCTCGGCGTGGTGCGGAGTCCACTGTCGTGGCAGTCATCGTGAGGTTCCTCCTCAGGGGTTTCAGGAGTTCTCAGGTGTAGGGGCTGGGGGATCAGGACTGGGGCGGCGGGGGATTTCCGAGGGCCGTGTGGATCTGGTAGCGGTCCGCCCTGTAGGTCGACACGCCCAGCTCCGCACACACACCACCGGTGTACGAGCGGCGTTGGAGGAGCAGCACTGCACTGCCCCTGGGGATTTGCAGATGCCTGGCGTCCGCGGCGTCGGCCAGGCTGGCGTCGATCGTCTGGTCGCCCGCGTCGAAGACGAGACCGTACACCGCCTCAAGCACGCCGTACAGGGATCTGTCGGCGAGACGGCGATCGAGCAGGTCGGGCGCGAGCGAGGCGAGAATGTGGGCACGTTCCAGGGCCATCGGCTCGCCGTCGGCGGTGCGCAGGCGTTCGATGACATGGATCTCGGTTCCCGGCTCGACCTCGAAGATCCTGGCGAGGCGGGCGTCGGCGTAGACCGTCCGCCTGTCCAGGTCGATCGCGCCGGGACGCAGGCCGCGGCTCAGCATGTCCTCGGTGAACGAGACGAGCCGCAGCGGCATCTCGATCTTGGGCCGGGCCACGAAGGTGCCCTTGCCCGGGACGCGGTACAGCCGGCCCTCGGAGACGAGCTGGTCGACGCCTTGCCGCACGGTCATGCGGGACAGTCCGTACCGGACGCACAGCTCGCGCTCCGACGGGATCGGGGCGTCGACGGGCAGTTCCGCGCTCTCGATCAGGTCGAGCAGGATCGCGCGGAGCTGGAAGTACTTCGGTACCGGACTGTGCGGGTCGATGGTCGTCACGGGGGTTTCCTCGATGGCCGGGGGCCGGATCGATGGGATTCGCCGGGTTTCGACGGATGTGTGGGCTAGTGGGTGGACAGGATGGGGGTTGAAGGATGGTATTGGTTTGGTTCGTACTGGTCTAGGCCGGACTAGACCACACGACCGAAAGGCATGTCAATGCACGAATTCGTAACGACCGGGTCTCGCGCGCGCGCGACCAAGATCGACGAACGTGCAGGTCAGGGAGCCCTCTCGGAGGGGGTGTCCGGCCGGGCCTCCGGAGGCATGTCCTCTTCCGGCTCCCGGCCCGGTGTTGGCAGATCGAACCGTTTGATGATGAATGTGAAGATTGCGTAGTACAGCGCGAAGTAGACCACCCCCAGTGAGATCACCATCCACAGATGCCGGGTGTTGCTCTTGGTCGCGTTCAGCAGCATGTCGATCAGCCCGGCGGAGAAGCTGAAGCCGAGCTGCGCGTCCGCCGCCGCGAGCAGGCCCATGGAGATGCCCGTGAGCACGACGTGGACGCCGTACAGCACGGGCGCGACGAACATGAACGAGAACTCGATCGGCTCGGTCACCCCGGTGACGAACGCGGTGAGCGCGGCCGAGAACATCAGGCCGCCGACGGCGCCGCGCCGGTGCGGGAGGGCGGCGCGCCAGATGGCGAGCGCCGCGCCGGGCAGCCCGAACATCAGCACGGGGAAGAACCCGGCGAGGAACGTCCCGGCGTGCGGGTCGCCGGCCAGGTAGCGGTTGATCTCGCCGTGGACGGCGCCGTCCGGCCCCTCGTAGGTGCCGAACACGAACCAGATCAGCGAGTTCAGGATGTGGTGCAGCCCGAACGGGAGCAGCAGCCGGTTCGCGACGCCGTAGACCCCGGCGCCGAACGCGCCCGCGCCGGTGATCCAGTCGCCGAAGTCGTCGATCCAGCCGCCGAGCGTCGGCCACACGAACCCGAAGGCCACGCCGAGGAGCAGCGCGGCGGCCGCGCTGACGATCGGCACGAACCGCCGGCCGCCGAAGAACGCCAGCCAGGACGGCAGCCTGACCCGGTAGAACCGCTGGTAGAGCAGCGCGACCATGACCCCGACGACGATGCCGCCGAGCACCTGCGTCGGGTTCGTCAGCCCGTAGCCGATGGCCTCCTCCAGGCTGCCGTCCTCCGCCTGGACCTTCTGGACGACCGTGCCCTTCAGCTCGCTGGTGTGGGAGAACATCACCTTCGATACGCGGTCGAAGACGAGGTAGGCGGCGACGGCGGCGAGCGCGGTGGACCCGTCGGACCTCTTGGCGAACCCGATGGCGACGCCCACCGCGAACAGGATCGGCAGGTTGTCGAGCAGCGCGCCGCCCGCCGCGGCGAACACCTCGGCGATGCGGTTCCAGCCGAGACCGTCCACGCCGAGCAGGTCGTCCTGGCCGAGGCGGAGCAGGATCCCGGCGGCGGGCAGGACGGCGATCGGCAGCATGAGGCTCCGGCCGATCCGCTGGAGCACCGCGAACGTCGCCGACCACGCACCGCCGAGGCCCCCGCCTCCGTCCCCGCCGGCGGCGGCCGTGGCGCTCATGACCGCCCGCCTTCCGGACGAACCCGCCCGTGGAAGGCGACCCCCCGGCGCGAACCGCCGACCGGTGCCGATACTGGACGAGTTGGGGCACGCATCTTCATCTTCATCCGATTCGTGGAGTATGGTGCGTACTGGTCTAGTCCGGACTAGACCAGTTGGAACGGGCGTTAACGAACGGCGACTGTCGCGTCACGGAGAGTACGCAGCGATGGCATCACTACTGGTCACGGCCTCCCGCATGATCATTACCCCCGCGGGTGGTTCTACCCGCGTACTCTCCCCGGGATACGTGCGCGCGGAGAACGGCGTGATCGTCGAGGTCGGCGAGGGCCGTCCGCCCGGCACGCTCGGCACGCCCGACCTCGACCTGCCGGACGGGCTGCTCGCCCCCGGCCTGGTCGACATCCAGGTCAACGGCTTCTTCGGGTACGACATGGTCGACGCCGACGAGGCCGGCTGGCACACCGTCGTGTCCCGCCTCCCCGAGACCGGCGTGACCGCGTTCATGCCGACGTTCATCACCGCCCCGGTCGAGACGCAGGCCGCCGCCCTGCGCCGTGCCCGCGACCTCCTTCCGAACCTCCCGGACGGGACGCGTGTCCTCGGCGTCCACCTCGAAGGACCGTTCCTGTCGGAGAAGCGCAAGGGCGCGCACAACGCCGGCCATCTCACCGACCCGGCGCCGGACGCGATCGCGACGCTGCTGGAGACCGGGCTCGTCAAGCTCGTCACCCTCGCGCCCGAACGCGATGGCGCGCTCGACGCGATCCGCACGCTGACCGGCGCCGGCGTGCTGGTGAGCGTCGGGCACAGCGACGCGACCGCCGACCAGGTCGCCGCCGCGGCCGACGCCGGGGCCCGCAAGGTCACCCACATCTTCAACGCGCAGACCGGCGTCCACCACCGCGACCCGGGCGTCGCCGTGCAGGCGCTCATCGACGAGCGGCTGAGCCCCGGTCTCATCCTCGACCTGCACCATGTCGCGCCGAAGGTCGCCGAGCTGGTGTTCAGGGCCGCGCCCGGCCGGGTCGTGCTCGTCACCGACGCGGCCTCGTCCGCCGGGATGCCGCCCGGCACCTACGAGCTCGGCGGCGAGCCCATCACCATGCCCGAGGAGGGCCCGCCGCTGCGCGCCGACGGGACGCTCGCCGGGTCCGGGCTCCGGCTGGACGACGCGGTCGGCAACGCCGTGCGCATCGGCATCGACGAGATCACGGCGGTGGACGCGGCGACCCGGGTCCCGGCCGATCTGGTCGGCCGCCGCGACCTCGGCCGGATCACCCCCGGCGCCGCCGCCGACCTGGTCTGGCTCGGGGCGGGCCACCGCGCGCGTACGACGTGGGTCAACGGGCAGAAAGTCTTCGAAGGGGGATCATGACCAGTCTGATGCGCGCCGAGATCGGTCAACAGCCGGACGCGCTGCGCCGGACGATCGAGGCGCTGCTACCGCGCACCCCCGACCTCGGGGCGCTCGCCCGCGAGACGCGGCAGGTGCTGTTCATCGCGCGCGGGTCGTCCGACAACGCCGCGGTGTACGGGCGCTACCTGGTGGAGTCGCACGCCGGGCGCCTCGCCACGCTCGCCGCGCCGTCGATCGCCACCGTCTACAAGCGCAGGCTCGACCTGTCCGGCGTGCTGGCCGTGGCGATCAGCCAGTCCGGGAAGACGGAGGAGATCGTCGAGACCCTCGGCTGGGCCGGCGACTGCGGCGCCAGGACGGTCGCCGTCACCAACGGCGCCGGGTCGCCGCTCGCCGAGATCGCCGAGGTCGCGCTGGTCACCCAGGCGGGGGACGAGATCGCCGTCCCGGCCACCAAGACCTACACCACCCAGCTCGCCGCGCTGTCGGTGCTGGCCCTCGGCCTCGGCGCGGACGTCGCGGTGGACGACCTGCGCCGCGTCCCCGACGAGGTCGCCCGGATGATCTCGCTGACCGAGGCGTCGCCCGCGCTGCCCGAGATCGTCGAGGAGCTGGCGAAGGTGCCGGGCACGGTCGTGTCGGGACGCGGCATCGCGTTCGGCACCGCACTGGAGCTCGCGCTGAAGATCAAGGAGGCGTGCTACCTGCACGCCATGGGCCTGTCGTACGCCGACCTCCTGCACGGCCCGATCGCCGTCGTCGACGACCAGACCCCCGCGCTGCTGGTCGCGGCCGACTCGGGCCCGACCCTCGCCGGGACGGTCGCGCTGGCGAGGCGGGTCGAGGGCGCGGGCGCCCGCGCGTACGGCGTCGGCGGCGGCGCCGACCTCGCGGCGGCGTGCTCGGCGGCCCTGCCGGGCCCCGCGCTGCCCGAGTGGACGGCCCCGCTCGCGCTGATCGTCCCCGGCCAGCTGCTGGTCGAGAACCTGGCCCGCCGGCTCGGCATCGACCCGGACGTGCCCCGTGGCCTGAACAAGGTCACCCAAACGGACTGAGAAGACCCCCGACACGGCCATCAGAGCGGGCCGATCCCGACGAGGAGAAGAACATGGACAAGGCCGAGGCCATCGTCGCCGGACTGGGCGGCGCCGAGAACATCATCGAGATCGAGCCCTGCGCGACCCGGCTGCGCACCGAGGTCAAGGACGGGAGCAAGGTCGACGAGGCCGCGCTGAAGAGGGCTGGCGCGTTCGGCGTCATGCGCAGCGGCGGCGTCGTGCAGGTCGTCGTGGGCACCGAGGCCGACACCCTCGCCAGCGACATCGAGGACATCCTCGACTGACCCACCCCCCGGACCGATCGAAGGAGCCCCCGCTGATGACCCGAGTACTGTCCCCGGTCTCCGGCCGGGTTGTCGGCCTCGCCGGCGTGCCCGACCCGGTGTTCGCCCAGGCCATGGTCGGCCCGGGCACGGCGGTCGACCCCGAGCGCGGCCCCGGCCACGCGCTGGCGCCCGTCACCGGCAAGATCGTCAAACTGCATCCGCACGCCTATGTCGTGGTGGACGGCGAGGGCCACGGCGTGCTCGTCCATCTCGGGATCGACACCGTCAAGCTGAAGGGGCAGGGCTTCGAGCTCCTCGCCGCCGAGGGCGACCAGGTCACCTCCGGCCAGCCGGTCGTGGCCTGGGACCCGGGCGTCATCGAGGCGGGCGGGCGCTCGCCGGTCTGCGCGGTCGTCGCCCTGGACGCGGGCGCCGACGCCCTGACCGACGTGGTGGAGACGGGCGAGGTCGCGAAGGGGGACGGGCTGTTCACATGGAGCTGATCGGATGGCGGTGATCGGTCTCGGCGCCGCGGTGTTCGACCTCGACGGCACCCTCATCGACACCGAGCCGCGCAGCCGTGCCCAGTGGACGCGGCTGTTCGACGCCCACGCGGTCCCCTACGACGACGCGCTGATCGCCTCGTTCGCGGGCCGCCGCGGCCTTGAGGTGCTCGGCGGCCTGGCGCACCTGTTCCCCGGCCGGACGGCCGAGGAGCTGTTCGAGCAGGTCGTCTCCTACCAGCACGCGCCGGGGATGCCGGCCGTCGCGCCCGTACCCGGCGCGGTCGGGCTCGTCCGGACGCTGTCGGACCGCGGCGTCCCGCTGGCGGTGGTGACGTCGGCGGAACGCACGTACGCCGAGGCCCTGCTCGACGAGCTCGGCGTCCGCGGCCTGCTCGACCTCGTGGTGACCGCCGGGGACGTCGGCACCGGCAAGCCCGATCCGGAGGGCTACCTGGCGGCCGCGCGGGCACTGGACGTGCCGGCGGAGAGCGCCGTCGGGTTCGAGGACACGCCGGCGGGCGTCGCGGCCGTCAAGTCCGCCGGGATGACGTGCGTGGGCGTCGGCACCACCCAGCCGGCGGGCGCGCTGGCGGGCGCCGACCACGTGGTCGCCGATTTGAACGACGTGGACGTCGTGCCGGGCCCCGCGCTGCGGGTCCCCGGCGAGCGGCGGATCCAGCAGGGCCAGCAGGGCCAACGCCAGCAGGGACAGAACTGAGACCCCAGAGGAGTGTGCCGTGACCGAGCGCAATGTCAAGATCCAGTCGAGGGTGGGGCTGCACGCGCGGCCGGCCGCGCTGTTCGTCCAGACGGCGGCGAAGGCCCCGATGGACGTGACCGTGTCCAAGCCGGGCGGTGCCCCGGTGAACGCCAAGAGCATCCTCGCCGTGCTCGGCCTGGACGCGCGGCACGGGGAGGAGGTCGTCCTGTCCGCCGAGGGCGCGGGCGCGGACGAGCTGCTCGACGATCTGGAGAAGCTGCTGTCGACGCCGGAGCCCGAGGGTGCCTGAGGCGGGGGGCGTGCTGCGCGGCGCCGGTGTCAGCCCGGGCGTCGGGGTCGGGCCGGTGCGGACCATCGCGGGCGCCGTCCCCGAGCCGCCCGCCGGATCCCGGCACGGCGGCGACGCCGGAGCCGAACGTGACACGGCCCTCGCCGCGCTGGAGGCCGTCGCCGCCGACCTGGAGGAACGCGGGGAACGCGCGGCCGAGGCCGGCAACACCGACGGCCGGGACGTGCTGAACGCGCAGGCGCTGATGGCCCGCGACCCCGGCCTGGCCGACGACGTCCGCGCCCGGATCGACGGTGGGGCCGGGGCGGCCCGCGCCGTCTTCGAGGCGTTCGGCGTCTACCGGGACATGCTCGCCGGGGCGGGGGAGTACATGGCGGCCCGGGTCACCGACCTGGACGACATCCGCGACCGTTCGATCGCCCGGCTGCTCGGCCTGCCGATGCCCGGCGTCCCCGAGTCGGACGAGCCGTTCGTGCTGGTCGCCCGCGACCTCGCGCCCGCCGACACCGCCGTGCTCGACCCGGCGAAGGTCGTCGCGTTCGTGACCGAGGAGGGCGGGCCGACCAGCCACACCGCGATCCTGGCCCGGACGATGGGCGTGCCCGCCGTCGTGGCGCTGCCCGGCGCGACGTCGCTGGCCGACGGGACCCGTGTGCTCGTCGACGGCTCGGCGGGGACGGTGCGTTCCGACCCGTCCGACGCCGCGGTCGCCGCGGCCCGCGCCGCCGCGGTGGCCCGCGCGTCCGCGCTGGAGGGCTCGACCGGTCCGGGCGCGACCAAGGACGGGCACAGGGTGCCGCTGCTGGCGAACATCGGCGGCCCGAAGGACGTGGAGGCCGCGCTGGCGAACGGGGCGGAGGGCGTCGGGCTGTACCGCACCGAGTTCCTCTTCCTCGACCGCGCGACGCCGCCGTCCGACGCGGAGCAGGAGGACGCCTACCGGGCGGTTCTGGAGGCGTTCCCGCAGGGGCGCGTCGTCGTCCGGACGCTCGACGCGGGCGCCGACAAACCGCTGGCGTTCCTCCCGGCGCCCGGCGAGGAGCCGAACCCGGCGCTCGGCGAGCGCGGTGTGCGGATGTCGCGCCGGCATCCGGACGTCCTGGCCGCCCAACTCGCCGCGCTGGCCCGGGCCGCCACGGGGCTGACCGCGAAGCTCCAGGTCATGGCCCCGATGGTGACCGACGCGGACGAGGCCGTGTACTTCGCCGCGGCCTGCCGTGAGGCGGGCATCGCGCATCCCGGCGTCATGATCGAGGTGCCCGCGGCCGCGCTGCGCGCCCGCGATCTCGCGCCGGAGGTGGAGTTCTTCAGCATCGGCACCAACGACCTCACGCAGTACGCGTGCGCGGCGGACCGGCAGGTCGGCGGCCTCGCGCACCTCCAGGACCCGTGGCAGCCGGCCGTCCTCGACCTGGTCGCCCCGGCCGCCGGCGCGGGCGTCTCGTGCGGCGTCTGCGGCGAGGCCGCCGCCGACCCGGCGCTGGCGTGCGTCCTGGTCGGGCTCGGTGTGACGTCGCTGTCGATGGGCGCGCCCTCGCTGCCGCTGGTGCGGGCCGCGCTCGCCCGGCACACCCTGGACGACTGCCGCGAGGCCGCCACCGCCGCCCGCGCCGCCCGCACCGCCGCGCGGGCCCGCGCCGCCGCCCGCGCGCACCTGCCGGGACTGGCGGAACTGGGGGTGTGACGGGCCCCGGGACAGGCCCCGGGACGGGCCTCGGCTACCGGTAGCCGAGGCCGTGGCCGGCCCGCTTCCCGGCCGCCGGGACCGGCAGGCGGCCGGTCGGCTCGACCGCGCCGCTCAGCACCCCGGCGAGCGCGGTGACCGACACGCCGCTCGACGAGTACGTCGCGAGCGCCGCCGCCGCGCCCGCGGCCGAGTCGAGGTCGTAGGGGCGGCCGAGCGCCGCGACGACGACCGGCTTCGAGCCGAGCGCGCGGACCCTGCCGGCCGTGGCCCGGCCCGCGTTCTCGGTGGTCAGGACGGTGACGTCCGCCGAACCCGGCGATGTCACCGTGACACCCCGGCGGCGCAGCGCGGCGCTGAGCGCCGAGCTCCTCGGCCCGGAGACGGCGACCTTGCGGCCCTTCAGCGGCAGTACGTCCCGGTCGTTGCGGACGAGGGTGACCGCGTGTTCGGCGACCCGGCGGGCGACGGCCCGGTGCGCGGGCGTGCCGATCGTCGCGCGGGCCTTGGCCGGGTCGGCGGCGGTGTCCTGGAACAGGCCGCGCCGCTGCTTGAGCTTGAGGATGCGCGTCACGGAACCGTCCAGCCGCTCCCGCGTGATCTTCCCGGACCGGACGGCCGCCAGCACCGCCCGGTAGGCGCGCGGCAGGCTCGGCGGCATCAGCAGCTGGTCGACGCCCGCCTCGATCGCGCGGACCGGCACCGCCGCGTCGCCGTACTTCTCCCGCACGCCCGCCATCTCCAGCGCGTCCGTCGTGATCACGCCCCGGTAGCCGAGCCCGCCGCGCAGCAACCGGCCGAGGACGTTCTTCGACAGCGTGGACGGGTCGCCCGACCCGTCGAGTTTCGGCACGACGATGTGCGCCGTCATGACCATGTCGACACCGGCCCCGATGGCCGCCCGGAACGGGGGCGCGTCCAGCCGCTCCCACATCGGGCGGGTGTGCTTGATCACGGGCAGGCCGGTGTGGCTGTCGGTGGCGGTGTCGCCGTGCCCGGGGAAGTGCTTGGCCGCCGCCGCGACCCCGGCCGCCTGGTAGCCGTCGACGGCGCCGGCCGTCAGCTTCGACACAAGGCCCGGGTCGGCGCCGAACGAGCGCAGCCCGATCACCGGGTTGCGCGGGTTGACGTTCACGTCGGCGTCGGGCGCGTAGTCGAGGTTGACGCCGACCGCGCGCAGTTCCGTGCCGGTCACCTGGGCGGCGGCGCGGGCGTCGGCGGGGCTTCCGGTCGCGCCGAGCGCCATGTTTCCGGGGAAGCGGGTGATGAAGGGCGTGCGCGACACGATGCCCTGCTCCTCGTCGACGCCGAGTAGCAGCGGGATTTTGGACGCCTTCTGCAGCGCGTTCGACTGCGCGGCCGTCCGCGCCGGGGAGCCGAAGTTGCCGGGAAAGTAGATCAGCCCGCCGACGTGGTACTTCCGCACCTTCGCGAGGCCGTCGGCGCGGCTGGAGAACCTCGGCACGAACAGCTGCCCGACCTTCTCCGCCACGCTCATCTTCGCGACATGGCCGGGGATCCAGGCGTCCGGGTCCTTCGACGGGGCGCCGCGCGAGCCGCTCTCGCCGGACGGCGTCGGCCCGCCGCCGCGGTCGTCTCCGCCGCCGCAGCCCGCGGCCGCCGCGCTGACCGCCATGGTCAGCGCCGCCGCGAGCGCGAGTGGACGTGTGGCACGCACCTGACCAGGCCCCCCGACATGGTCTCGGTTTCTCGGTCGCATCGGACGTCGCGACGTTACCATCGTCCACGACCGCCCCCTGTGTAACAGTCCGATCACGATGGACCCCAGGATCACGGGTGTGGATCTTGTGGGGTCCATCGCGATGAACCCTGACGGTCTCGATGCCGTCTGCTTTCGGGATCGGCCGGGCTGGAACGGGACAGCCGGAGCCGGGCCGGCCGGGCGGTTCAGCCGGGGAAGGGGTGGCCGAGACGGCGCAGCGCCATCCCGGCCGCGCCGACGGCTCCGTCGCCCGCGCAGCGCGGCGCCGCGGCGAAGCGGTCGCGCAGCCCGGTGCGGACGGCCTCGGCGACGGGGCCCTCACGGAGCACCGAGCCGTGCATGACGACCGGTGCGCAGGGGTCTGACAAGGCCGGGCGCACCGCGTCCACGTCGCGGAGCAGCCACTGCGCGGCCTCTTCGGTGATGCGCCTGGCCACCGGGTCACCGGCGGCCGCGGCGGCCGCGACCACCGGGCCGAGCCGCCCGAGCGCCGCGGGCGGACGGCCGTACACCTCCTTGATGATCGCTTGGGCGAGACGGGGATTGGGCGGGGTGCCGGGCATCTCCGGGTGACCCGGCGGAGCCGGATCACCCCGCGGCCCGCGGGGGCCCGGATCCCCCCGCGGGCCGTGGCCGCCGGGATGATGGCCCGGCGGCCCGTGCGAGCCCGGCGGGCCATGCGAGTTCGCGTGGTTCGGTGAACCCGGCGGACGGTGCAGGCCGCCCGGGCCGTCTCCGGACGCCGGACAAGGCACGTTCCCAGCAGGCGGGTAACGGCCGTTTCCGGGCGGTGCGTTTCCTGGAGGGGGTGCGGGCCCGCCGCCGGACGGCGGGCCAGGGGGTTGGGGGACCAGCACGGCGGTGCCCGTGCCGCTCCCGAGGGAGGAGGTGCCGAGGGGGATGCCACCTCCGGAGGCGAGCGTGACGGCCTGCGACATCGGCGAGGCGCCCGGCGACGACGAAAGGGCGCCGGCCGTGGCCAGCGCCCTCGGGCGGCGGGGTCTCCGCCGTTCCGCGTCGATCTCCGCGACCACGGTGGCGCCCAGCAGCGCCCGGGGGACCGAGTCGGTGAGCAGCGTCGGGGAGCCTCGGCCGTCGTAGGCTGCGAGCGCGGCCCGGACGGCCTCCTTCCCGAGCCATACCGCCGAACCCTCGTCCCCGACGAGCCAGCCGTAGCCGTCCGCGCGCTGCACGATCGTCCCGTCGTTGATGACCGCCGCGCCGGCGCCCGTGCCGGAGAACACCACGATGCCCTTGGGCTCGGGGGTTCCGGCGGCGAACGCCACCGCGATATCGGTCACCACGGCGGGCGAGCCGCGCAGGCCGACGGCCTGCCAGGCCTGCCGCGCCGCCGCGACGGCCGCGGGCCGCCCGGCGGAGCCGGCGCCGGCGATGCCGAACACGCCGGTGAGGATGTGGGTACGGTCAAGGTCCCCGAGCGCCTCCCGCAGGGCCGTGGTCAGGGCCCCGGCGGTGTCGCCTCCAGAGTTGGGATTTGCTCCCGGGCCGGTGCCGGAACCGGCCAGAGCACCCCCCAGCGTCAGTACGACGCAGCGGGTCTTCGTGCCACCCGCGTCGATACCGACCACGTAAGGACCGGCCAAATGGGTCAACACATGGCGACCGTAGCCTTTTCTACCGTTGACGTGACATCTCGCGCGTAAGAAAATTTCCATCATGAGGAAACCCATCGGCTCCGAGCGGAGCCTTGAGCAGGGCCCCGAGCGGGGGATCACGGGGGAGCCCGGTTCACCACAAGACGAGGAGGCCGTCCGGTCAAGAGACAGGGACAGTACACCGCTGAGCACCGTGGTGCGGGTCCGTTCGCTGCTGCCCTCGCTGCCCCCGGCGGAGCGGCGAGTCGCCCAGCGCGTCATCGACGACCCCGAAGGGGTCGCCAACTCCACCATCACCGAACTCGCGCAGACCTGCGGAACCTCCGAGACCACGGTCATCAGGTTCTGCCGGGCGATCGGGTTCCATGGTTATCCAGAGCTGCGGCTGACCCTCGCCACGGAGGCCGGACGGGCGCAGAGCGCCGCCGGTGGCCGGGTCATCGGCAGCGACATCAGTCCCGACGACTCGCTCGAACAGATCGTTGAGAAGGTGACCTTCGCCGACGCCCGGGCCGTCGAGGAGACCGCCGCCCAGCTCGACATCAAGATGCTGGAACAGGTCGTGGACGCGGTCGTCGCCGCGGACCGGGTCGACGTCTACGGCGTCGGCGCGAGCGCGTTCGTCGCGGCCGACTTCCAGCAGAAGCTGCACCGCATCGGACGGGTCTGCTCGGCCTGGGCCGACGCCCACATCATGCTCACCAGCGCCGCGGTGCTGGGCAGCACGAGCGTGGCGATCGGCATCTCGCACACGGGCGCGACGGTGGAGACCATCGACGCGCTGGAGGTCGCGAGGAGCAGGGGCGCCAAGACCGTGGCGCTCACCAACTTCCCCAAGTCCCCGATCGCGGAGGTGGCCGACCTGATCCTGACGACGGCGGCGCGGGAGACGACCTTCCGCTCCGGCGCCACCGCAAGCCGGCTGGCGCAGCTCACGGTGGTCGACTGCCTCTTCGTCGGAGTGGCGCAGCGCACCTACGGGCCGACCCGCAAGGCCCTGGAAGCCACATTCGAGGCGGTCCGCGGCCGGACCGTGCGACCCGACCGGAGGCGTCGGTGATCGATTGCGAGCTCCCCACCGAGGGGCGGAACCCCCGCACCCTCGACGTCGACACGCTGCCGACCCTGGAGGTGCTGCGCCTGATCAACTCGGAGGACGCGACCGTTCCGATGGCCGTGGCGTCCGTCCTGCCGGAGGTTGCCCGGCTGGTCGACATCGCCGTGGAGTCGCTGCGCGCGGGAGGACGCGTGCACTACTTCGGCGCCGGCACGTCGGGACGGCTCGCGGTGATCGACGCCGCCGAGCTGCCGCCGACGTTCGGGATCTGGGGCAGGGTGGTCGCCCACCACGCCGGCGGCGCGGGCGCGCTGTCCCAGGCGATCTCCGACGTGGAGGACGACATGGAGCTCGGGCGCCGGGACTCCCATGACGTCCGGCCGGGCGACGTCGCCGTCGGCATCGCGGCGAGCGGCCGCACGCCCTACGTGGTGGGCGCGCTGCGCGCCGCCGCCGCGGTCGGCGCCCGCACCGCGCTGATCAGCTGCAATCCGCACACCCCGTACGGGGACGAGGTGGAGGTGCACATCGGCCTCGCCACCGGACCGGAGGTGATCAGCGGGTCGACCCGGATGAAGGCGGGCACGGCGACCAAGCTCGTGCTCAACTCCTTCTCCACCACACTGATGATCAGGATGGGCCGGACCTACTCCAACCTGATGGTCAGTGTGAACGCGCTGAACTCCAAGCTGCGCGCGCGGCTGGTCCGCATCCTCACGGAGGCGACGGGGATGGACGCGCGCATCTGCGAGAACGCGCTGACGGAGGCAGGAGGGAACACCCGCGTCGCACTGGTCTCGCTGCTGGGCGAGGTCCCCGCGGCGCGGGCGACGGTGGTATTGGAAGAGGCTGACGGGGGCGTACGGGAAGCGTTGCAGCGCCTCAGATCAGCCTGATCGGGGTTCCGGGGGCCGGCCGGTAGTTGGGGCCGGCGGCCTTTCGGACCGGGGGGACGGGCAGAACGGGGTTCGGTCAAGGCCCGAAATCGCCTACCATCGGGCCGTGCCCGATGAACGGATCGTGGAACGACACATGGAACGGCGCGGGAAGCGGCCCGTGCCGGTCAAGGCCGTGATCACCGACTGGGGCGGCGTCCTCACCTCGCCCCTCAACGACGCGATCGACATCTGGCTCGCCGCCGAACGCATCGACGTCGCGCGCTACAAGGGCGTGATGCGCGCGTGGGTGAAGCAGGCGTACGACGGCGCCAGGACGAACCCCGTCCACGGGCTTGAGGACGGCACGCTCCCCACCGAGGAGTTCGAGCGGCTCCTCGCCGCCGAACTGCTCACCACCGACGGCGGGCCCGTCGAGGCCGCCGGGCTCATCGCCCGCATGTTCGGCGCGTTCGCCCCCGTCCCGCCCATGTACGACGCCCTCCGCGCGGCCCGCGCCGCCGGGGCCCGCACGGCCGTGCTGTCCAACTCGTGGGGCAACGACTACCCCCGCGACCTGTTCGACGGTGTCTTCGACGCCGTCGTCATCTCCTCCGAGGTGGGTTTCCGCAAGCCCGACGAGCGCATCTTCCGCCACACCGTCGCGCTCCTCGGCCTGGACGCCGCCGAATGCGCCTTCATCGACGACATCGAGCACAACGTCCGCGCCGCCGAGGACCTCGGCCTCCACGGCATCCATCACACCGATCCCGACACCACCATCGCCGAACTGCGCGGGTTGGGCCTGCTGCCCTGACCGTCTGGCAGACTGGCTGATCGTCATGCGCGTCTACCTGCCGTCCACGCTCACGCTCCTCGCCGGCGTCCACGCCGCCCAGGAGATCGGCCCCGTGCCGCTCGCGGCCCACGCCGTCACGCCCGCGCTGCGCGAGTGGTACGCGGGCGGCGACCTGGAGGAGCTGGAGTACGCGGCGATGACCGCCGCCGCCCGCGCGTCCCTGCGCCTCCTCGCCGCCGACCCCGCCGCGCCGCGCCGCCGTGTCGTCCTCGCCGCCGAGGTCCCCGACCACCTGGTCGGCTGGGCGGGCAACGCCGAGCTCGGCAACGACGACCGCACCCGCGTCGAGCTCTCCGCCACCGTCCCCTGGAAGAAGATCGCGTCCGGCCACGTCGACGACCCGGCCGCGACCGCAGACATCGCCGTCGCCGCCGAGGCCCTCCCCGCCGCCGACGCGGGCGACGAAGACGCCCGCTTCACCGTCGACGGCGCCGAAGGCCACGAACTCCTCTGGTACGCCACCCAGGAACTCCAGCACCTGCTCGACTGACGCCCACTGTTCGACCAGCCTCAGCTCCTTGATCGCGGCGCCACGTGCTACGCCGCCATGCTGCCAAAAGGGGCGGTACGTCGCGGATGTGACGGGTAGGGGCCCCGCAACGTCGGGAATCGCTGGGAGGCGCTGGATGGACGCCGTCACCACCGTGCCGGAACCGCTGAACGAGCCGGTCAGGACCTACGCGCCGGGCAGCGGCGAACGCGCCGCGCTGGAGGCCAAGATCAAGGAGCTCGGCGGCGCGGAGACCGAGCTGACCATGACGATCGGCGGTGAGCGGCGCATGGGCGCCGGCACGCCGATCGACGTCGTCGAGCCGCACAACCACGGGCATGTCCTCGGCCGGATGGGCGAGGCGACCGAGCCGGACGTGCTGGAGGCGATCGCAGCCGCACGGGAGGCGGCGCCCGCCTGGCGCGCCATGGCGTTCGACGACCGCGCCGCGATCTTCCTGCGCGCCGCCGACCTGCTCGCCGGGCCGTGGCGGGCGACGGTGAACGGCGCCACGATCCTCGGGCAGTCCAAGTCCGTGCAGCAGGCCGAGATCGACGCGGCCTGCGAGCTGATCGACTTCTGGCGGTTCAACGTCGCCTACGCGCGGCGGATCCACGAGATCCAGCCGCTGTCGTCCCCGGGCGTGTGGAACCGGCTTGAGTACCGGCCGCTGGAGGGGTTCGTCCTCGCGATCACCCCGTTCAACTTCAGCGCCATCGCCGGGAACCTGCCGACCTCGCCCGCCCTGATGGGCAATGTCGTCGTGTGGAAGCCGTCCCCGACGCAGCAGCTCGCCGCGCACTTCACCATGCGGGTGCTGGAGGCCGCCGGGCTCCCGCCCGGTGTGATCAACCTCGTCACCGGGAACGGGCAGGCCGTCTCGAACGTGGCGCTGCGCCACCCCGACCTCGCCGGGCTGCACTTCACCGGCTCGGCCGCCACCTTCCAGCACCTCTGGCGGACGATCGGCGAGAACATCTCCGCCTACAAGGGCTACCCGCGCATCGTCGGCGAGACCGGCGGCAAGGACTTCGTCGTCGCGCACCCGTCCGCCGACCCGGCGGTGCTGAAGACCGCGCTCGTCCGCGGCGCCTTCGAGTACCAGGGGCAGAAGTGCTCCGCCGCGTCCCGCGCCTACGTCCCGCGCTCCGTCTGGAACGGGATGCGCGACGATTTCCTCGCCGAGACCGAGTCCCTCACCATGGGCAACGTCGCCGAGGACCTGTCGCTGTTCATGGGCGCGGTGATCGACGAGCGCGCGTTCGCCAAGCACCGCCGCGCCGTCGAACGGGCCCGCGACGTCGGCACCATCGAGATCCTCACCGGCGGGGAGCTGGACGACTCGGCCGGCTACTTCGTCCGGCCGACCGTGCTGGAGTCGTCCGACCCCACCGATGAGATCTTCACCACCGAGTACTTCGGCCCGATCGTCGGCGTGCACGTCTACGACGACGGCGACTACGACACCGTCCTGCACCAGATGGAGGGCGTCGCCGAGTACGGCCTGACCGGCTCGATCATCGCCGAGGACCGCGCCGCGATCGCCGCCGCCACCGAAACGCTCCGGTTCGCCGCCGGGAACTTCTACGTCAACGACAAGCCGACCGGGTCGATCGTCGGCCAGCAGCCGTTCGGCGGCGCCCGCGCGTCCGGCACCAACGACAAGGCCGGCTCGATCTTCAACCTGACCCGCTGGACCAGCGTCCGCTCGATCAAGGAGACGTTCGTCCCCCCGACCGACCACCGCTACCCCCACATGGGCACCTGACCCCGGTCCCGGACGAGCACGGCGGGGCGTGTTCCGGGCGCGGTTGCGGACGGTGGCCGGGAGGCCGGACGATAAGCTCGCCTCGCCGCTCCGGTGGGGGCGGCCGCGGCGCCGGGGACGCCGTCCGTCCACGCTCATCCAACCTCGTATGGGAACGGGATGTCGACGCTGAACCGTCTGGTGCTGTGGAACATCGATCACACCCTGGTCGACGTCGGGCGGGTCACCCGGGACGCCTACGCGGAGGCGTTCCAGCGGACCATCGGACGGCCTCTCGTCCGGCTGGCGCCCACCCCCGGCCGCACCGAGTCCGAGATCATCTTCGAGACCCTCGCGTTCAACGACGTCGTCACCACCGACGACCATCTGCCCGCGTTCATGACCGCGCTCGCCGAGGCGTTCGCGACCCGCCGCTCCGACGTCCGCGCCCACGGCCGCGTCCTGGCGGGCGCGCGTGAGGCCGTCGAGGCGCTCTCGCACGTGCCGGGTGTCGTCCAATCAGTGCTCACCGGGTCGGTCCAGCCGAACGCGGTGGTGAAGGTGACCGAGCTGGGTCTCGCCCCCCATCTCGACCTGGAAGCGGGCGGCTACGAGAACGGCGTCTACAGCAAGGCGGCCCTTCTGGAACTGGCGCGCACCCGCGCGGGAGAACGCCACGGCGCCCGCTACCCCGAAGGCTCCACCGTCTACATCGCCGACTCCCCTCGGGACGTCCAGGCCGCGCACATCGCCGGGTCCCCGATCATCGCCGTCGCCACCGGCAGCGCGACCGAGGCCGAGCTGCGCGCCGCCGGCGCCGAACGCGTCCTCGCGACGCTCTCCGACACCAACGCCGTCGTCAGCGCCGTGGCCGACCTGACCCGCATCTGACGCCGGCTCCCCCTTGCGCCGGGCGCACCCCGGCGTGGGTTGCGTGCGGTGCGGAGGGGGACCGATATTGGGTGGGCCGCGTGCCGGGACGCGGCGTGGAGGGAGAGAGATGACCCGTGAGGTTTCCGAAGGGTCGGCGCTGTGGGAGCCGTCGCCTGAGGTCAGCGCGAACGCGCGGGTGACCCGCTTCGTCCAATGGCTGCGAGACCGGCACGGCGTCCGGGCGGAGTCCTACGACGACCTGTGGCGCTGGTCGGTCACCGAGGTCGACGCGTTCTGGGACGCGATCTGGTCCTACTTCGAGGTCGCCGGCACGCGCGGTGACGGCCCCGTCCGCACGGGCGGGCCCATGCCCGTGGACGGCCTGGAATGGTTCCCCGGCGCGACGCTCAACTACGCGGCGAACGCGCTGAAACGAGCCGAGCGGGCCCCGGACGAGACCGCGGTGATCTTCCGGTCCGAGGCGGGCGGGCACCGCGTGCTGACGTACCGGGAGCTGGCCCTGCACGTCGCGGAGGTGCGCGCGGGCCTGGCCGACCTCGGCGTCGGCAAGGGCGACCGGGTGGCCGCGTACATCCCGAACATCCCCGAGGCGCTGATCTGCTTCCTGGCCACGGCGTCGCTGGGCGCGATCTGGTCGTCGTGCTCCCCGGACTTCGGCTCCTCCTCGGTCATCGACCGGTTCGCGCAGATCGAGCCGAAGGTCCTGATCGCCGTGGACGGCTACGCCTACAACGGCAAGCGGTTCGACCGGCGGGAGGTCGTCGGGGAGATCGAGGCCGCGCTGCCGACGCTCGCCGCGACCGTGCTCGTCCCCTATCTCGACCCGGCCGCCACCCCGGACGGCCTGCGCACCGGGATGCGCTACGCCGACCTGCCCCGTCCGGGCCGCGACGCCCTGGAGTTCGAGGACGTCCCGTTCGACTACCCGCTGTGGGTCGTCTACTCGTCCGGGACGACCGGGCTGCCGAAGCCGATCGTCCACGGCCACGGCGGTGTCGTGCTGGAACACCTCAAGGCCCTGTCGTTCCACCAGGACCTCGGCCCCGAGGACGTCTTCTTCTGGTACACCACCACCGGCTGGATGATGTGGAACTACCTCATCGGCGGCCTGCTGGTCGGCTCCACCGTCGTCATGTACGACGGCGCCCCCCTGGACCTGTGGTCGCTGGCCGCCGACAGCGGCGTCACCTACATGGGCGTCGGCGCGCCGTACATCATGGCGTCGGCCAAGGAGAACCGCAGGCCCGGCGACGAACTCGACCTGTCCCGGCTGCGCGGCATCGGCTCGACAGGCTCGCCGCTGCCGCCCGAGGGGTTCGGCTGGGTGTACGACGCGGTCGGCCGGGACCTGCTGCTCGGCTCGTTCTCCGGCGGCACCGACCTGTGCACCGGCTTCGTCGGCCCCTCGCCGCTGCTGCCGCTGCGGGCCGGGGTCATCCAGTGCCGCGGCCTGGGCGCCAAGGTGGAGGCGTTCGGCGACACCGGCGAACCGGTGCTGGACGAGGTCGGTGAGCTGGTCATCACCGAGCCGATGCCGTCCATGCCCGTCTTCTTCTGGAACGACGAGAGCGGCGAGCGCTACCGCGAGTCGTACTTCGACATGTACCCGGGCGTGTGGCGGCACGGCGACTGGGTGAAGATCCTCCCGGACGGCGGCTGCGTCATCTACGGACGCTCCGACTCGACCCTGAACCGCGGCGGCGTCCGGATGGGGACGTCCGACTTCTACCGCGTCGTCGAGGCGTTCGACGAGATCGCCGACAGCCTGGTCATCGACACCGGCCGCCTCGGCCAGGAGGGTCGCCTGCTGCTGTACGTCCAGCTCGCGGAGGGCGCGTCGCTCACCGACGAGCTGCTCGGACGGCTGAAGCGCGAGCTCAGGTCGGCGCTGTCGCCGCGGCACGTCCCGGACGAGATCCACGCCGTTCCCGGCATCCCGCGGACGCTGTCGGGCAAGAAGCTGGAGGTCCCCGTCCGCAAGATCCTCCAGGGCACCCCGGTCGACCGGGCCGCCAACCGCGACTCGATGGCCAATCCGGAAGTTCTCTCCCATTTCACGCCATAGTGCCTGTCCCGTTGGGCGTTCGGTTTCGCTTGGGTGACACCTTGTCCGCCTATATCGCTGTGGGACGTGACGGCATTAGGGTGGTGCTCCGGTCCAAAGGTGTCCGATCGGAACCGTGTGGGGCAAATCGCGTCGTACTGGCGCATGACCGGGTGAACTTCCCCTCGGTCTCGGGCGTCACACAGTCGGAGGGGTGATCCGGGCCGCGTCGAGCGGCCCCGCGATCGAGAGAGGGACGGTTCCACGCATGGAGGTTGGGGCGCTGCGGTCCGGTGACCCGGATCGGCTGGGTTCGTACGCCCTGATCGGCCGGGTCGGCGAGGGCGGCCAGGGGACCGTGTTCCTCGGCGAGGACGACGGCGGCCGGCGGGTCGCGATCAAGCTGCTGCACTCCGACCTGACGTCCGACGACAAGGCCCGCGCCCGCTTCCTGCGCGAGCTGGAGGTCGCCAAGAGGGTCGCCCCGTTCTGCACCGCGCAGGTCATCGACGCCGACGTGGACGGCGACCGGCCCTACATCGTCAGCGAGTACGTCCCGGGCCCGTCGCTGAACCAGCAGGTCCTGGACGAGGGCCCGCTCGACGGCGCCGCGCTCGACCGGCTCGCCGTCGGCACCGCGACGGCTCTCGCCGCGATCCACCAGGCGAAGATCGTCCACCGGGACTTCAAGCCGCACAACGTGCTGATCGGCCCGGACGGCCCGCGCGTCATCGACTTCGGGGTGGCGCGGGCGATCAGCGGCGGCACCACCCTCACCAGCCGGGTCATCGGCACCCCGTCCTACATGGCGCCCGAGCAGATCAGCGGCGACGAGGTCGGGACGCCCGCGGACGTGTTCAGCTGGGCGGCGACGCTGGTGTTCGCGGCCACCGGGGAGCCCCCGTTCGGCCAGGACACCATCCCCGCCGTGATCAACCGCGTCCTGAACGAGGAGCCCGTGCTCGGCGCCCTCGAAGGGCCGCTGCGCGAGCTGGTCCTCGACTGCCTGGAGAAGGAGCCCGCGCACCGGCCGGGCGCGCGGCAGGTGCTGATGCGGCTGCTCGGCCACGAGGAGACCTCGCGGACGGGCTCGCCCGTCGCGGCCTCCCGCGCGTCCGGCGACACCGACGAGACCGCGATGCTCGCCGCCGGATCGGTCCGCGCCGCCGAACTCGACGACGACGCGTTCGCGTCCGGCCCGGAGCCCGGCGACGCCGGCCGCTACGACGACGACCGCCTGTTCGAGGACGAACCGGCCGCCTTCCACGCCGGCGGCGACCGGCTGCCCGCCCCCGATGACGAGTGGTCCGGCGACAGCACCCTGCCCCGCGACCTCGCCGCCGCCCGCGGCTCCGGCGGCCGCCGCGGGGTGCGCCGGGTGCTCGCCGGTTCGGGCCGCTCCGCCATGCTGGCCGGGGCGGCCGCGCTGTTCGTGGCGATCGTGGTGGTGTCGTCCGTCCTCGCGCTCGGCGCCGGCGACAACGGCAAGGCGGGAAAGCAGGTCAGCGACCCGAGCGGCCCGCCCGCGTCGTCGGAGGCCACGCCGAGCGCGGAGCCGTCGACGAGCGAGGAGCCCCCCGAGGAGTCGTCCGAGACCCCGACCTACCGGCCGACGTCGCCGTCCTGGACGCCGTCGCAGACCCCCAGCGAGACCCCGTCCGGCACCGGCAGCCCCACGCCGTCCGACTCGGGCACCACCTCGCCGACCTCGGACCCGTCCGACCCGCCGGACCCGTCGCCCAAACCGGGCGGCGGCTCCTAGCACGAAACCGCCGCCGCGCGGGCTGACATGGTGGGCTGGCGATCCCGCCGGAGGGTGGGCAAAGCCACTTCCACGTTGCCGCGGAGCAGGTCGGCTTTGGGGCGATTCCTGGCTACGCTGGCGCAGTGAGCGGCGCCACAACGAGGTGGCGAGGGGTCTCTAGGGGAGTAGTCGATGAGCGGCATGCTCGATCAAGCGAAGGACGACCTGCTCAGGCGGTCGGCTGAGACGTGCGCGCAGCGTCCGGGAGCGCGGGGCGGCGACGCGGAGGAGGCCCTCGCCTACCTTCAGCTGTACTACCGTCATGTCGCACGCGAAGACCTGCTCGACCGGGACCCGGCCGACATCTGCGGCCCCGCGATGGCGCACCGCGCCCTCGGCGAGGAGCGGCCCCAGGGGCGCGCGAAGGTGCGCGTCTTCACGCCGTCGCTGGAGGAGTACGGCTGGGACCCCGGCCACACCATCGTCCAGGTCGTCACCGACGACATGCCGTTCCTGGTCGACTCGGTCACGATGGAGCTGACCCGGCACCAGCTCGCCACGCACCTGATCGTCCATCCGCTGCTCGGCGTGGACCGCGACGTCGCGGGTCACCTGAAGGCGTTCCGCGGCAAGCTCGACAGCGATGAGGACGTCGACGAGTCCTGGATGCACATCGAAGTGGACCGTACCAGCGACCGGTCCGTCCTGGACGAGCTGGAGAAAGACCTGCTCCGCGTGCTGCAGGACGTCCGCGTCGCCGTCGAGGACGAGCCGAAGATGCGCGCCCGCGCCGGTGAGATCGCCACCGCGATCCAGGAGTCCGCGCCGCCGCTGCCGGGCAAGGAGATCGCCGAGGGCGTCGAGCTGCTCGACTGGCTCGCGGACGGGCACTTCACCTTCCTCGGCTACCGCGACTACACCCTCACCGAGAGCGGGACCGCGCTCAAGCCCGAGCCCGGCACGGGCCTCGGCATCCTGCGCAGCGACAAGCAGGAGTCCGACAGCTTCGCGGCGCTGCCGCCCGAGGTCCGCGAGAAGGCGACGGAGAAACGCCTGCTGGTGCTGACCAAGGCGAACTCGCGTTCCACCGTCCACCGCCCCCTGTACCTCGACTACATCGGGGTCAAGAAGTTCGACGAGTCGGGCGCGGTCATCGGCGAGCGCCGTTTCCTCGGCCTTTTCACGCATGTCGCCTACAGCGAGTCGCTCTCGCACATCCCCGTCCTCAAGCGGAAGCTGGAGGAGGTGCTGGAGCTCGCCGGTTTCACCGCCGACAGCTACGACGGCCAGGACCTCATCGAGATACTGGAGGGTTATCCGCGCGACGAGCTGTTCCAGATCTCCGTCGACGACCTGCTCGGGATCTCGCTCGGCGTGCTGCGGCTCCGCGAACGCCGCCAGCTGAAGCTGTTCCTGCGCAAGGACCTGTACGGCCGCTACATGTCCTGCATGGTGTACCTGCCGCGCGACCGCTACACCACCAAGGTCAGGCTGCGCATCCAGGGGCTCCTCAGGGAGGCGTTCGACGGCGTCAGCGTCGACTACAGCGCCAACGTGACCGAGTCGATGCTGGCCCGGCTGCACGTCGTCGTCCGGGGCGAGCGGGGCCGTCCGCTGCCCGACGTGGACGTCCGCGAGCTGGAGGGACGCCTCGCCGCCGCCATCCGCTCCTGGGAGGACGACCTCGCCGACGCGATCGTCGAGCAGTGCGGCGAGGAGCGCTCGGGGACGCTCGGCCGCCGGTACGGCGACGCGTTCCCCGAGGCGTACAAGGCCGACTTCCCCGCCCGCACCGCCGTCGCCGACCTGCGCCGCCTGGACGAGCTCACCGCCGAGACCGCCGACGGCGCCGACGGTGGCGACGGCGCCGACACGTCCATCAACCTGTACGAGCCGTACAGCGCCGAGCCGGGCGAGCGCCGCCTCAAGATCTACCGGCTGGGCGAGCCGATCTCGCTGTCGCGGATCCTGCCGCTGCTGCAGAACATGGGCATCGAGGTGATCGACGAACGCCCGTACGAGATCGGCACCTCCGACGGGCAGCGGTTCTGGATCTACGACCTCGGCCTGCGGTACGAGCCGCCCGCCGACGTCCCGGAGGAGGCCATCAAGGGCCTGTTCCAGGACGCCTTCACCCGCTTGTGGCGCGGCGAGATCGAGAACGACGGCTTCAACGCGCTCGTCCTGCACGTCGGGCTGAACTGGTGGCAGGCGATGCTCCTGCGCGCCTACGCCCTGTACCTGCGGCAGACCGGCACCACGTTCTCCAAGCGCCACATCGAGCAGGTGCTGCTGCGCAACGCGTCCATCACGCGGCTGATCGTCCGGCTGTGGGAGAGCCGCCTCGACCCGGCCCTGCGGGGCGGCATGGAGGAGCGCAGCGCCGGTATCACCGAGGAGATCAAGGGCAAGCTCGACGACGTCGCCAGCCTCGACGCGGACCGCATCCTGCGCGCCTACCTGGCGCTCGTCCAGGCGACCCTGCGCACCAACCACTACCAGGGCAAGCCGTACCTGGCGATGAAGTTCGACCCGCACGCCATCCCCGACCTGCCCGAGCCCCGCCCCATGTACGAGGTCTTCGTGTACTCGCCGAAGGTCGAGGGCGTGCACCTGCGGTTCGGGACGGTCGCGCGCGGCGGGCTCCGCTGGTCCGACCGCCGCGAGGACTTCCGCACCGAGATCCTCGGCCTGGTCAAGGCGCAGGCCGTGAAGAACACCGTGATCGTCCCGGCCGGGGCGAAGGGCGGGTTCGTCGGCAAGCAGCTGCCCGACCCGTCCGTCGACCGGGAGGCGTGGCAGAAGGCCGGAATCGCCTGCTACAAGGACTTCATCTCCGGCCTGCTCGACCTGACCGACAACCTCGTGGACGGCAAGGTCGTCCCGCCGCCGAACGTCGTCCGGCACGACGGCGACGACACCTACCTGGTCGTCGCCGCCGACAAGGGCACCGCCACGTTCTCCGACCTCGCCAACGGCGTCGCCGCCGAGTACGGCTTCTGGCTCGGTGACGCGTTCGCGTCCGGCGGCTCCGTCGGCTACGACCACAAGGGTATGGGCATCACCGCCCGCGGCGCCTGGGAGTCGGTCAAGTACCACTTCCGCTCCCTGGGCACGGACGTCCAGAGCGAGGACTTCACCGCCGTCGGCATCGGGGACATGTCCGGGGACGTCTTCGGCAACGGCATGCTCCTCTCCGAGCACACCCGCCTCGTCGCGGCCTTCGACCACCGGCACATCTTCGTCGACCCCGAACCGGACGCGGCGACCTCGTTCGCCGAGCGCCGCCGCCTGTTCGACCTGCCGCGCAGCAGCTGGGCCGACTACGACACCTCGCTGATCTCCAAGGGCGGCGGCGTGTTCCCCCGCTCCGTCAAGTCGATCGCGCTGACCCCGCAGATGCGGGCCGCGCTCGGCATCGAGGACGGCGTGAAGGCGTGCACCCCGTTCGAGCTGATGAAGGCCGTCCTGAAGGCGCCGGTCGACCTCCTCTGGAACGGCGGCATCGGCACCTACGTGAAGTCGTCCCTGGAGAACAACGCGGACGTCGGCGACAAGGCCAACGACTCCGTCCGGGTCGACGGCTCCGAGCTGCGCTGCCGCGTCGTCGGCGAGGGCGGCAACCTCGGCGTCACCCAGCTCGGCCGGATCGAGTACGCCCGCACCGGCGGGCTGATCAACACCGACTTCATCGACAACTCCGCCGGGGTCGACACCTCCGACCACGAGGTCAACATCAAGATCCTGCTCGACCAGGTCGTCCGGGACGGCGAGCTGACCGGCAAGCAGCGCGACGGCCTGCTGTACGAGATGACCGACGAGGTCGGACGGCTCGTCCTGCGCGACAACTACGCGCAGAACGTCGTCCTCGCCGGCGCCCGCGCCCAGGCGCCCGCGATGCTGCATATCCACGCCCGCTACCTGCGCAAACTCGAACGCGACGGCCGCCTCCAGCGGCGCATCGAGTTCCTCCCGGACGACAAGGCCCTAGCCGAGCGCAGGCAGGCCGGGCTCGGGCTCACCAGCCCCGAGTTCTCCGTCCTGCTCGCCTACGCCAAGCTCGCCCTCGACCACGACCTCGTCGCCTCCGACCTGGCCGACGACCCCTACCTGGAGTCGTGGCTGGTCGACTACTTCCCGACCCCGCTGCGCGAACGGTTCCGCCCCTACATGGACCGGCACCCGCTGCGCCGCGAGATCATCACCACGACCGTGGTGAACGACCTGATCAACGCGAGCGGCTCGACTTTCGTGTTCCGGATGAACGAGGAGACGGGGGCGTCGTCGTCCGACATCGCCCGCGCCTACCTCGTCGCCCGCGACGTGTTCGAGATGCCCCGCTTCTGGCGGTCGGTGGAGTCCCTCTCGGACCAGGTCGACGAGTCCACGCAGATCGCGATGCTGCTGGAGGCGCGGAAGCTGACCGAGCGCGGCGCCCGCTGGCTGCTGCACAACCGGCGGCCGCCGTTCGACATCCGCGAGACGATCGACTTCTTCGCCGGGAGCGCGGCCACGCTGAGCACCCACCTGTCGAAGCTCCTCGTCGGCCTGGACCTCGCCGCGTTCGAGCAGCGCCGCGACGGCTTCGCCCAGCGCGGCGTCCCGGACGAGCTCGCCGAGCGCTGCGCGACGTTCGTCCCCGCCTTCTCGACCTTCGACCTAGTCGGCATCGCGCACGACACGGGCCGCCCGGTGGAGGAGGTCGCCGAGGTCTACTTCGACCTCGCCGACCGGTTGCAGCTGTCCCGCCTGCGCGAACGCATCATCGCGCTGCCCCGCGACGACAAGTGGCGCTCCATGGCCCGCTCCGCGCTCCGCGACGACCTCTACACCGCCCACGCGGCCCTGACCAGGGACGTCCTCGTCACCAGCGAGCCCGGCGGACACCCGGAGGAACGCATGGTCCACTGGGCGGACAAGAACAAGCCCGCCGTCCAGCGAGCCCAGCAGACCCTCAGCGAGATCTGGGAAAGCGACAGCTTCGACCTGGCAACCCTCTCCGTCGCCCTAGGCGCGATCCGCACCCTGGTAACGGCCAGCAGCCTTCCCGCTGCCGAATAAGACACCGTCGAGTGCCGGGACAGTCCCGCTGCAGCGGTCGGAGGAGCGGGACCGCCCGGCACCCGACGGAAATCAGGAGCCGTGCGCGGTGACGGCCTTGCGGTAGATGCCGGTGACCGTGGCGCGGCCCTTCGGCGGGACGGTGGCCAGGTACTGGACGAGGACGGTCGTGTCCATGCGCGTGCGCGCGGCCTTGGCCGGGGCGAGGCCGAGGAGGTCTCCGCCCACGGTCAACCGTCCCCGCTGGGACGAGGAGTACGCCTCATTCTGCTTGAGCACGTACCAGACGACGGCGCCGCGGTCCTTGGTGCGCAGGGCGTACACCCTGTAGCGGCTGGGGGAGAACCTGGACGAGAGCGTGACGCCGCGTCCGGCCAGGGTCTTCTCGCCGTTCTTCAGCGCCTTGTACGTCTCGCTGGTCTGCGCCCCGTCGGCCAGGACGGACGCGCTCGCCGCGCCGGGCCCCTCGGTGAGCAGCGCGGCATGTGCCCCGGGCAGCTTGCCGGGCGCGACGGCGAGACCGTCCTTCTCGTCCGGGGCGACGGATGTGGCGTAGCCGTCCGGGTCGAGCGCGACGCGGCTCAGCGCGTCGCCGGTCGGGTAGGGGTCGGCGGTCAGCAGCCAGGGCGCTCCCGCCTTGGCCTGCGTGAACAGCAGCGCGTGCCGCAGCGTCCGCTTCCCCTTGCCGGTGACGGCGCCGGCCGCGAACCAGCGCGGGTAGCCGCTCAGCCGCGGGATGTAGAACGCCGTGTCCCTGTACGCCACCTTCGGCGCCGCCCGCCTGATGACGCGGCGGAGCCTGAGCGAGGCGTCGTCCATGGCCAGTTGCGGGTCGGCCTCGATCGCCGGCAGGGTCCTGCCGTTGAGCCTGCGCCCGGCCCGGTTCGCCCCCTTGGTGTAGGAGGCGAGGACCTGCTGGGCCTGAGCCTGGCTGAGCGCCGGCGTCGCCGCGCGTCTGTCGGCCTTTGCGGACGATGTGTCGCCCGAACAGCCCGCGCTCATCGACGCGACGAGCAGGCAGGACGTGGACAGCGAGACGGCGGCGGTGGTGCGTGCGGGCATTGCGAGAGCCCCCCGAGTGGTGACGGAGATCCGGACCGCCCGCCATCTTCGCAGAGTGACCGCATAGTCACTCTGCGAACACGAAACCTCGCCGCACAAACTTGCTGGTGACCGGGCGCCGCACCCCCGGAATCCGCGGCGCGCGGGGGGATCAGGCGGCGCGGGGGGATCAGGCGGTCTGCTGCTCCTGCTGGCGCATCCAGCGGATCTCGGCCTCGATGAACTCGTCGATGTCGCCGTCCAGGACGGACGAGGGGTTGCCGACCTCGATGCCGGTGCGCAGGTCCTTCACGATCTGATACGGGTGCAGCACGTAGTTGCGGATCTGCGTGCCCCAGCTGCTGGTGCCCTCACCGCGCAGCGCGGACATCTTCTCCGCCTCCTCCTGCCGCTTGCGCTCCAGGAGCTTGGCCTGCAGCACGTTCATCGCCGTGGCCTTGTTCTGGATCTGGCTGCGCTCGTTCTGGCAGGACACGACGATGCCGGTCGGGATGTGCGTGATCCGCACGGCCGAGTCGGTGGTGTTGACGCCCTGGCCGCCCGGCCCGGACGACCGGTACACGTCGATGCGCAGGTCGTTCTCGTCGATGTCGACGTGGTCGCTCTGCTCCACCACCGGGACGACGTCCAGGCCCGCGAACGACGTCTGGCGGCGGCCCTGGTTGTCGAACGGCGAGATCCGGACGAGCCGGTGCGTGCCGTGCTCGCCGCGCAGCGTCCCGTACGCGTAGGGCGCCTTCACCGTGAACGTCGTCGACTTGATGCCCGCCTCTTCGGCGTAGGACGTCTCGTAGACCTCGGTCGGGTAGTTGTGCCGCTCGGCCCAGCGCAGGTACATGCGCTGGAGCTGCTCGGCCCAGTCGGCCGCGTCGACCCCGCCCGCCTGGGCGTTGATCGTGACGAGCGCCTCCCGCGCGTCGTACTCGCCCGACATCAGGGTGCGGACCTCGAGCTGCTGGATCGCCTTGTGCAGCGCCGCGATCTCCTCGTCGGCCTCCGCGCGGGTGTCGGCGTCGTCCATCTCGGCGGCGAGCTCGTACAGCGTGGCGGCGTCGTCCAGCCGCTGCCGCAGGCCCTCGACCTTGCCGAGCTCGCTCTCCAGGTACGACAGGCGGCGCGTCACCGTCTGGGCGCGCTCCTGGTCGTTCCACAGGTCAGGGTCGGCCGACTGCTCGCGCAGCTCGGCGATGTCGCGCCGCATGCCGTCGAGGTCCAGCACCTGTTCGATGCCGGCCAGAGTCGAGCCGAGCTCCTTGAGCTGCTCTTCGGGTTCGATGCCTGCCACGCCTTCGAGCTTATCGCCGTCCGGGCACCGGTCGGGCGGCTCGGCCGGTGACCAGGCCCCGCGGCCCGCCCCGGCGGCCGGACGCGGCGGCCGGACGCGACGGGCGCCCGGGGCGCGGGCACGCGCGCGCGTCCGGCCCAATATCATGTTGGGTGGCAGAATCACGGGCCGAGGAGGCAGGCCGGAGGACGGCCGCCGTGGAGTTCGGTCCGGGGGACGGGTCTGTGCACAGGTTCTCGCGGTTGATCGCGGCAGCGATGGTCGTCGTCATGCCGCTGGCCGCGGGCTGCGCCGAAGGCAAGGCGAAGGCGCGGCCCACCACGGCCGCGCCCACGGCGGTGCCGCCCGAGCCGGAGCCGGTGCCGCTGACACCGCAGGTCGCCGAGCGCGCGTTCCGCACCTACGTCACCGACGAGGACGTCGCCAGGGCCGCGGGCGACGAGCGGCTGGCGCTGACCTGGACGTCCGACGGCCAGTCCCAGCTCACCGCGGCCGAGTTCCGCAAGGCCGCCTACGACGGCGACCCGGTGCGGCGCTTCGTCTATGGCGATCCCAAGCTGTACGTGCCGAAGTCGAAGAAGGTCGGCTACCCGCAGTGGTTCGTCGTGTCGGTCGACCGCTCCGTCGTGGGCGAGTCCAAGAGCAAGCGCAGGGTGCTGATGTCGTTCATCCTGCGCGGCCCGTCCGACCAGTGGAAGCTGACGCTCGCGACCCTGCTCCAGCCGAAGATGAAGGAGCCGAAGGTCTCGATCGACGAGGAGGGCTACGCGACGCCGCTGGGCAGCGACGACACGTCGGTGCTGATCCGTCCGCGCGACGTCGGCGGCATCCAGGCGACGATCGCGGCGGAGGGCGGCGGCAGCGTCGCCGCGAAGGTGATGAAGTCCGGCACCGTCACCACCGGTTTCTACAAGGCGGCCAGGCGCGCCAAGAAGAAGGCCAGGGAGAAGGACCTCACGCTCCAGGTCGTCTACACGGCGACGCCGTTCCCGTACTTCGGGCTGCGGACGGAGCACGGCGGCGGCCTGATCATCTACTCGCTGTTCCGCAACACCTCGCTCGCCGCCAAGGAGCCCGGCACCCCGAAGCCGGAGATCCCGGAGGAGGCCGAGCACCTGCTCGACGGGACCGTCGAGGGCAACGAGGTCGCCATGACGGCGACCCTGCACTTCGCGGCGTACGACCCGCCGCGGGCGGAGAAGAAGAGGCCGCAGCCGAAGGCACACCTCATCGCCGACGACGGGGCGATCTCCAAGGCCGCGACCCCGCCGATCAAGAAGCCGTAGCGGCCGCGGGCGCCGCGGCCGGGGAGCGCGTCCGGGGGCGCTCTAGCCGTAGACGCGCTGGACGACGAGCGCGACGAACAGCAGCGCGACGAGCCCCGCGAGGACGAGGGCCGGCGGCACGGCCGGGCCGTGCCGGTGCAGCTCGGACCGGGCCTCCCGGCAGGTCGGGCAGCGCCCCTCCACCACCGGGTTCGAGCACCGAGCGCAGATCAGATGTTCGCAGCTCATGTCGTGGCCCCAATCTCTGCGGACGGGACGCCGGCCCCGTGCGGGGAAACGTCGACCTGTCTGGTATCTGGCGAGCTTGTCTGGTGTCCGTCGACCTATTAGGTATCTTTCTCCATCATCCAGCCTAGCCGGACTGTATGGTCGTTCCGGCAAGTCCGGGAGCTTGACGGTACGAAACGACCGGACGTCGGGAGTTGGTTCGCATGGCACTGACCGGGCGGAACGGCCTGATCGGGCGATGCGGGAGCCCGGCGCGTGCGTACCACGTCGAGTGGGACGAGACAGTTGACTCTCCCCTCTACACTGCTCGAAGGCTCCGCGTCCCATCCGGTCGCGAGGCCGGGCGGCGCAAGGCGGCGGCCGCGGGCGAGAAGTCCGCGGCGACGTCCTCGCCGCTCCCCAACCCCTAGACTGAACCGCCGTGATGCAGCCGTGATCCATTTCGACAACGTCACCAAGGTCTACCCGAGCCAGAACCGGCCTGCCCTGGCGCACGTGAACGTCGCCATCGAGAAGGGCGAGTTCCTGTTCCTGGTGGGGCCGTCCGGCTCCGGCAAGTCGACCTTCCTGCGCCTCATCCTGAAGGAGGAGCGTCCTTCCCAGGGTCACGTGCACGTGGCGGGCAAGGACCTGAGCAGGCTGAGCAACTGGAAGGTGCCGCACCTGCGCCGCAGGATCGGCTGCGTCTTCCAGGACTTCCGCCTTCTCCCCAACAAGAACGTCTTCGAGAACGTCGCTTTCGCCCTCGAGGTGATCGGCAAGCCGCGGCGCTTCATCGGCAAGGTCGTCCCCGAGGTCATCGACCTCGTCGGCCTTGAGGGAAAGGCCCACCGGATGCCGGACGAGCTGTCCGGCGGCGAGCAGCAGCGCGTCGCGATCGCGCGGGCGTTCGTCAACCGGCCGATGATCCTGCTGGCGGACGAGCCGACGGGGAACATCGACCCCGCGACCTCGATCGGCATCATGAAGGTGCTGGACCGGATCAACCGGACCGGCACCACCGTCGTGATGGCCACCCACGACGCCGCTATCGTCGACGCGTTCCGCAAGCGCGTCGTCGAACTGGAGGACGGACGGGTCGTCCGCGACCAGTCCCGCGGTGTGTACGGGCAGGCTTACTGACCGTGCTTTGGACCGATTTCGCCGGGAGGCGCGGGGCATCGTCCGCCCGCGCCAGACGCGGACCGGGCCGATTCACGGCACATCCATCTGAACCATCGGTTCCTTCCGGGTCGTACGACACCGAGTACGGCGTCGGCACGGCCCACAGGTAGGAACGCCCCGCATCGGGCCGCGTTCCGGCACGGGACGGACGGCCCAGGCTTCCGGCGGGACACAGGCGATCAAGGACAGCGAGGCATGCGCGTACAGTTCGTTCTCCAGGAGATCTGGATCGGTCTCCGCCGGAACATGACGATGACGATCTCTCTCGTCATCACCGTCGCCATCGCCATGGCGCTCTTCGGCACCGGGCTGCTCCTTCGGGAGCAGGTCAGGGCGTCCAAGAGCTTCTGGTACGACAAGATCGAGGTCTCGATCTTCCTGTGCGCCAAGACGAGTTCCAACGAGTCATGCCAGAAGCGGGACGTCACCGAACAGGAGCGGCAGAAGCTCAAGGCGCAGCTGGAGCAGATGCCGCAGGTGTCGAAGGTCGAGTACGAGAGCAAGCAGCAGGCGTACGCCCGGTTCAAGGACAATTTCGCGGGCGCGCCGGGCTTCGTGGAGAGCACCCGCGAGGGCGACATCCCCGACTCGTACCGGGTGAAGCTGAAAAACCCGGAAGAGTACAAGGCGGTCGTGCAGGCGATGCTCGGCCAACCCGGCGTCGATACCGTGATCAACGAGCAGGAGATCCTGAAACGGTTCTTCCGGATCTTGAACGGGCTACAGGTGGCGGCACTGACGATCGCGTTGATCCAGGTGGTCGCCGCGGTGATGCTGGTGGGCAACACCGTCCGGCTGTCGGCGTTCAACCGGCGCCGGGAGACGGGCATCATGCGGCTGGTCGGCGCGTCCAACACCTATATCCAGATGCCGTTCATCCTGGAGGGCGCCATCGCCGGCCTGATCGGCGGTTTGTTCGCGTCCATCTTGCTGGTGTTCAGCAAGAAACTGCTGGTCGACAGATTGGCGGGGGACGTACAACTCGTCAGCCAGCTCGGCTGGAGCACGGTGGTCGCCGTCATCGTCCTGTCGATCTGTTTCGGTGTGCTGCTCTGTGCCGTCGCGTCGTTCCTCACATTGCGCCGATATCTGAGAATCTGACGCCGTGACCGGATCCGGCAGAAGCGCCGGGTCCGGTGTCACTCACCGCCCTACACTTGCCGCATGTTCCGGTCTGGCTTCTCGCGGGGGGACGACCCCCCACACCCCCCGGAACGGCCTGTATCGCTCCGGCGGCGGCGGCCCCGGCGCCCTCCTCATGTCAGGAAGAGCGGGCGCGTGCTGCGCGGTGCCGCCGTCGCCGCCGCGATCCTCTGTGCCTACGGGGCGGGGATCGTCAGCGGCTCGGGGTCGGAGCGGCACACCGCCGTCGCGGGCGGGTCCGTCCTCGACGAGGCCGCCGCGAAGATCGGCGGCCGGGCCGCGAGGCCGATCGGCCGCGCCGAGCTCGACCGTGCCGCCATCGAGGGCATGCTGCGCGGCCTCGGCGACAGGTGGGCGCGGTACTACTCCGCCCGCGAGTACGACGACGTCGAAGGCCGCCTGACCGGCCACTACAGCGGCGTCGGCCTCTGGCTCGGCGGCACCGACGACGGTCCCGCGGACGGCGAACCCGCGGCGGGCGGCCCGGGGGTGCTGGTCGCGAGCGTCCAGCCGGGCAGCGCCGCCGCCCGCGCCGGAGTGCTGCCAGGGGACGTCATCACCCGCGTCGGGAACACCTCCGTCGCCGGCTGGGAGGCCGAGCGGGTGGCCGTGGCGTTGCGCGGGGGGCCGGACGAGCCCGTCGAACTCACCGTCCGGCGCGACCGTAGAACAGAGCGGTTCCACCTCGTCCGCACGCCGGTCCCCGCGGGAGACGTCACCGTGACCGACCTCCCCGAGCACACGCGGATCATCCGGATCGGCGCGTTCACGAGCGGGACGGGACGGCAGGTCCGCGCGGCCGCGACCGGGCGGACGCCGTCCGGACGTCCCGACGGCGGTGTCCTGCTCGACCTGCGCGGCAACCCGGGCGGCCTGCTGAACGAGGCCGTCGAGACGGCGTCGGCGTTCCTTTCCGGCGGCCCGGTCGTGACGTACGAGCCGCGCGGACGGCCCGCCCAGAAGCGCACGGTGACGCGGCCGGGCGACGCCGGGACGCCGCTCGTCGTGCTCGTGGACGCCGGCACCGCGAGCGCCGCCGAGATCGTCGCGGGGTCCCTGCGCGACCGCGACCGCGCGGTGATCGTAGGATCGCGTACGTACGGGAAGGGCTCGGTCCAGGAACCCATCCAGCTCACCGACGGGTCGGTGCTCGAACTGACCGTCGGTCGCTACCGCACCCCGAGCGGCCGTAACCTCGACGGGGTCGGGATCGAGCCCGACGTGCCGGTCTCCGCCGACCGTCCCCCCAAGGAGGCCGAGCGGCGCGCCCGGACGGTGCTGCGCGGCCTGCGCGCGACACTTCCCGGCAAGGACTGAACGGACAAGGACTGAGGACGTGGCACGGGACACCGGGCGCAAGAAGGACACCGCCGGGCACAGGCTCATAGCCCAGAACAAGCGGGCCCGCTACGACTACCACATCGACGACACGTGGGAGGCGGGCATGGTGCTGATGGGCACCGAGGTGAAGGCGCTGCGCGCCGGCCGCGCCTCCCTCGCCGACGGCTACGCGCACGTGCGGGACGGGGAGGTGTGGCTGGAGAACGTCCACATCCCCGAGTACACGCAGGGCACCTGGACCAACCACGCCCCCCGCAGGCGCCGCAAGCTGCTGCTGCACCGCCGCGAGATACAGAAGATCATCACCAGGTCGGAGGAGCCCGGCTGGACGCTGATCCCGCTGTCGCTCTACTTCAAGGACGGCAAGGCCAAGGTCGAGATCGGCCTGGCCCGTGGTAAGAAGTCCTACGACAAGCGCCAGGCCATCGCCAAGCGGGAAGCCGAGCGGGAGATGCAGAAGGCGGCCGCGGCCCGGTTCAGGAGACGGTGAAGGGTGCCGATGACCAACCGAGGCCGGAGGCGGGCCCCGAAGAGGGCCTGGACGCGCAAACGCCGGGCGGTGTCGCTCGCGGTCTGCGGCACGCTCGTCGCGTCCCTGACGACGGGCTGCTGGGCCGAGACGTCGGCGATGCCCGCCGTCCGCGACTTCCTCATCGCCTGGCAGGTCGGCAACTACGAGGCCGCCGCCGGCCGGACAGTCGGCATCGACAAGCAGCAGGTCGAGGACGCGCTCAGCCGCGTCCGGCGGCAGCTCGACGCCGCGTCCCTGCGGCTGTCCCTCGGTACCCAGGTCCGCGGCAGCGACGTCGACCAGATCGTCAAGAAGGACGAGGAGGCCGACGCGCGCTTCACCGTGAAGATCGACCTCGGTGAGAACGGCCAGCCGTGGGAGTACCCGGGGCTGATGCACCTGCGGCGCGTCGGCGGCAAATGGAAGGTCGTCTGGAGCCCGTCGATCATCCACACGAAGCTGAAGCCCGGGCAGCGGCTCGCCGTGCGGACCGAGGTGCCCAAGCGCGCCGACGTCACCGACACCCAGGGCCGCTCCGTGCTGCGCCAGGTCGACGCCTACATGGTCGGCGTGTTCCCCGGCCAGCTCGCCGACCCGAAGAAGACGCTCGACCTGCTCGCCAAGCAGACGAAGTTCGACGGCGGCCGCCGGCTGGACGCCGAACGGCTCCTCGGCCGAGTCCAGTCCGCCCCGCCGCAGAACTTCCTCCCGCTCCTCACCCTCCAGCATCCGGCGCACGCCAGGGTGCTCCAGCGGCTCGACCGCGTCCCGGGGATCGAGTTCCAGCACGTCAAGGCCCCCATCACGCCCGCGTACGCGCCCGAGCTGATCGGCAACCTAGGCCCCGCCACCGCCGACCGCCTCCAGCAGGTCGGCGCCCCCTACCAGCCGGGCGACACGATCGGTGTCAGCGGCGTCCAGCTGCTCCAGCAGCGCCGCCTCGCCGGGACGCCCACCGTCCGGGTCGTGGCGCAGGACGAGACGGGCAAGAACGCCGAGGAGCTGCGTTCCTGGCCGGGCCAGGAGCCGCAGCCCGTCCAGACCACGCTCGACCCCGGCTTCCAGCGCCGTGCCGACCTCGCGCTCGCCGGGCTGCCGCTCCCCGCGTCCATGGTCGCGGTGCGGCCGAGCACGGGCGAGGTCCTGGCCGTCTCCAACCACGGGACGAAGGGCGAGAACCGCGCGTTCCAGGGCCGCTACCCGCCCGGGCTGACGTTCGGGATCGTGTCCACCGAGGCGCTGTTCTCCCAGGCCAAGCTGAACGCGTCCACCGAGACGACCTGCCCCGGGAAGGTGACCGTCGGCAACAGGACGTTCACCAACAAGGGCCGCGGCGACAGCTTCCTCGCCAACCACTTCGCCATGTCCTGCAAGACGACCCTGGCGCAGCTCAGCGGCAAGCTCGACGCGCAGGCCCTCGTCAAGGAGGCGGCGCAGCTCGGCGTGGGCCAGGAGTGGGGCCTGCTCGTCCCGGCGTTCACCGGCTCCGTCCCGACCCCCGCCGACGACGGCGAGAAGGCCGCCGCCATGATCGGCGAGGGCAGGGTCGAGGTCAGCCCGCTCGCCATGGCCCTCGTCGCCGCCGGAGCCCAGAACGGCAGCTGGCGGCCGCCGTACGTCCTCAAGGACATCCCGAAGACCGTCCAGGCGCCTCCGCCGCGCTCCCTCCAGTCCGAGGCCATCGTCAGCCTCAAGCGGGTCCTCAGCCGCAACGCCAAACACGGCAACGCCCGCGGCGCCCGCGTCTCCGGCGACCTCGTCGGCGTCGCCGCGCTCGCCACCTATCAGGAGAACGGACGCACCAAGACCGTCTCCTGGTTCGTCGGCTCCAGCGGCGACCGCGCCTTCGCCATCGCCGTCGAAGGCCGCATCAACACCCCGCAGATCGCCGCCAGGTTCCTGAGCGGTACCCCGCGCGGCCGGACCGCGTGACAACTTTGTCATCCCTTTACACGTCGGGCGCAACTAACTCGTCACCTCCGAGCGTCTTTACGGGTGACTGAGAATCCGCTTGGGGGGTTGCGGACTCAGTCGCCGTGATGAGACCAGAGCCTCGTCTCGGGGGAGGCTCTGCCGTCCGGACCGGCCCGACCCTGCCGGTCGACCCCGGTGGGCGCGACTAGTGCGCACCCACCGGGGTTCACGGCTGCCGGGGGGAATCACGTTGCCCGTTCACGCGTTATCCATGTAGCGTCATGGTGCGGACGTTCACGGACGCCCGCTTTGAAAACTCAACATGGGGGTGACCGGCTTCGACTTCGGTCGTTCGAGCCAGGGGAAGCGGGTCGAGGGTTGCTGTCGTGACCTCGTAAATCCTGTGACAGCGAACCAATAACTGCCAACAAGCAGCAGTCCCAGTTCGCCCTCGCCGCCTGAGCGAGGAGTGAACTGTGTCAGCCCGGGAGAGTCTCCGACCCGGGACCTGGCATCGTAAGGAGACTCCACCTGCCGGCCCGGTCGCGGGGCCGGTAGGGACAACCAACAGCGACTGAGTCCGTCGGCGACACGCCTGCGTGAGCGCCGGGACTGAGAAAACGCCAAGCAGGCTGCACCCGGAGAAGCCCTGACCCATCACCGAAGGACGCGGGTTCGATTCCCGCCACCTCCACGAGCCGGGCCGCTGTGGTCGGCGCAGAAGCGCCTTCCCCAGCGGCCCGTTGTCTTTCCCGGGGCGCCCCCGGACCCCCGGTGTGGGGCTCCCCACACCGGCCCATCGTCGGGGACGCTCAGGGTCAGGGTAGGTCGAAGGCCAGTAGGACGTTTCCGTGCTCGTTCGGGTACATCGGCTCGTAGCCGGTCTGGACGTAGAGCGTGCCGTGTGCGACGACCGCGCCGCCGTTGCCCGCGATCGAGCCGCCGCGCCCGGGGATGCCGTTGACACCGGCGAAATCGCGGATGGTGTCGTATTCCCACAGCACGGCGCCGGTCCGCGCGGAGTACACCCGCATCTTGCCGTCGGTGCTGCCCTCGTAGACCAGCCCAGGAGTCGAGGTGACCGCCGGGGTGTGGGCCAGCACGCACTGCTCGGGGTACTGCGCCGCGCCACCCCGGGTGCAGCCGTCGGCGGGGTTGGGCGTGGTCCACACCACCTTGCCGGTGGCCGGGTCAAGGGCGTTCAGCGCGCCGGGTCCGGCGTAGTAGGTGGCCGCGTACAGGTGGGTGCCGTCGTAGCTGGCGCCCCACTGGATGCCGGTGGCGCCGCCCAGCGGTGACGGGACCGACAGCTGCCGCCGCCAGCGCACCTTGCCGGTACGCGCGTCGAAGGTGTGGTAGACGCCGCTCTTCTGGCCGACCCCCACCAGCAGGCGGCCCCGCACCCGGAACAGGTTCGGCGACGAGCCCAGGTCGAAGTCCAGCGCGGTGTTGTCCTTGAGGCCGGGGCAGTATCCCTCCCCGTCGGGGAAGTTGCACAGGTCGCGCCAGCTGTCCACGTCGGTGACCTGGTGCTTCCACCGCACCGCGCCGCTGACCGCGTCCAGCGCGAACAGGGTGTCGACGTCCCCGCCGTTCCCGGAGTAGTTCTGCCCGGTGCCGACGTAGAGCGTGCCGGTCGCCTCGTCGATGACCGGCGAGCCCCACACGCCCGCGCCGGAGGGTTCGTACCGGGTCGCGCCGCTGGGCCAGGTTCCCACCGGTTGCGGTTCGGGAACCGTGTAACGGCGCCACACCAGTGCCCCGGTCGCGGCGTCGAGCGAGTCGATGTGCCCGCGGAAGGTGCAGCACGGGTAGTCCTTGCCGACACCGTGCTCGGCGCTGGACGCGCCGAGGTAGATCCTGCCCTGGTAGTACAGGGGCGAACTGGTGTGCCAGCCGCGTGGGTGGTCTTCGGTGTGCACCGCCCAGATCAGCTTGCCGGTGTGCTGGTTCAGCGCGTACACGTAGCCGCGGCTGTCGCCGAAGAAGACCTTGCCCTCGGCGACCGCCGCCCCGGTCGCGCCGTTGAACGCGACCCCGTCCATCGTGCCGGGCGCCACCGAGCTCAGGTCGAACCGCCACTTCTGCTTCCCGGTCCTGGCGTCGACCGCGTAGAACATCCGGTCCGGTCCACCGAAGAACACGTCGTTGCCGACCACCGCGGGCTGGCTCTTCGTCCACGCGCCGGTCTTCGGGTAGGCGAACGCCCATTTGAGCTTCAGCCGCCCCACCGTCGCCGGGGTGATCCGGTGTTCGGCGCGGTTGAACCGCGAACCGGTGGGATCACCCTGCCAGCTCGGCCAGTCGCCGCGCCTGACGCCGGCGTCCTCGCCCGCGGTGGCGGCGGCCGTGCCGCCGAGCAGCACCATCAGACAACACAAGACCAGCAGACCATGTACACGACGCACGGGAACCACCCTCAGATCGTGATTTTTCCACCAGTTTGGCGGGGCAAGTGGATCACGTCGTTGCGTCTCCGTGACAAGATCCGCAGCTTTTGGGTCCGCCGGTCGCCGTGTGTTCAGGAGAGGGTCGTGGCGGGTTCGTCGTGTGCGCCCGAGTCAGGTCGTGGCCGAGCGCAGGTCTGACAGGACGTGCGCCACCTGCGCGCGCATCTGGCGCGCCTGGCGTTCGGGTGGCCAGCGGCGGGGGTCGAACACGGCCTGGATCCCGATCCCGTCCACGATCGTCATCATCGTCTCGGCGGCCTCCTCCAGCGGCGGCCCGGGCGGGTGGCCCGACGTCGCCAGGACGAACTGGAGCGCCTCGCTCCACGTGCGGTAGCGGTCGCGCTGCTCCCGGGCCAGGACCGGATCATGGGCGGCGGAGCCCCAGAAGGCGATCCACACCCGCCATTCCAGCCTGCGGCGATCGTCCATGGGCAGGCACTCGCAGAGCAGCGTTTCGAGGCCGGTCGACGGATCCGCGGTGAGCGCGGCGGTCCGGTCGGCGACGGCCTGGCTCACCGAGCCGAGGGCCGCGAGCAGCACCTCCTCCTTGCTCCGGAAGTAGTGCACCACCATGCCGGTGGTGCATCCGGCCTCGCCCGCGATGTCGCGCATCGTGGCCCCGGCCAGGCCGGACGCGGCGATGACCCGGCAGGCCGCGGCGGCGATGGCGCGGCGGCGCTCTTCGTGATCTACGACCTTCGGCATTGACATCGAGGATAACGTCATGCAGGTTACGTAACCATGGTTATGGAAAATGCCGGCCCCGGGCGTGCTCTGAAGGCGCTGATGATCGGCACGGATGTCGGCTTCGTCCTCTACTGGGTGATCACGGCGCTGCACGTGCTTCCAGCGGAGTCGCTGTTCAAGGACTACGGGGACGATCTCGTCGTGGCCTGGAACTGGTCGTTCCTGCCCCTCGACCTACTGGTGAGCGGCACCGGCCTGACCGCGCTGGCGCTGGCCCGCCGGGGCGTCGCCGCCTGGCGTCCGCTGACGATCGTCTCGCTCACCCTGACCTCGGTGTCGGGTCTTCAGGCGATCTCGTTCTGGACGATCCGCGGCGACCTCAGCCTCTCCTGGTGGCTGCCCAACCTGTTCCTGCTGCTCTATCCGCTGGTACCGATCGCGGCCTTGGTGGGCGGCGGAGCCGCGAGCCGGGAGATCGACGGAGACGGAGGGCCGACCGGGCCGTTCGGACGAGCCGTCGTACGATAAGGCCTTCATAGGATCTTCACAGGAGCGTCGGGCGCCGGACCCGGCTCCTCCTCGGGTCGAGCATGTGGCGGCGTTGTGGTCCCTATATGGCGCCGCGCGGCATCGTGGGCCGAAACCTTCCATCGTTCGTGACGGCAGGTCAGCGGGGTACGGCCACCCCCCACGTCACCGAGGAGAAGAATTGGAAATCCGGCTCTTAGGATCAGTGACCGTCGACGGCGGGCGCACCCAGTCGCTCACGTCAGGCCGGGCGCGCTCACTGCTGGCTTCGCTCGCCTGGCGGCCTGGCCAGTTCGTCCCGGACGAGATGCTGATCGAACGCATCTGGTCCGACGCGATGCCCGTGGACCCGAGGGACGCGCTGTACACGGCGGCCAAGAGGTTGCGCCGTACGCTCCGGGGCGTGTCGCCCGGCGAATGGGTCGTGCGGTGCCCTGGCGGCTACCTTTTGCGCGCCGAGGAATCCCATGTCGACCTGTACCAATTCCGGCGGTTGGTCGAACAGGCCCAGTCGATCGCCGATGACGGCCGGGCCGTGGTGTTGTACGAAAAGGCGCTGCGCCTGTGGCGGAACACGCCCATGGCGGATGTGAAGGGCCCTTGGGCCGAGCGGGCACGCGAATCCCTGAAGGAGGAATGGCGGTCGGTGCGCGTCGCGAGCATCGAGGCGGAACTGCGCCTGGGCCGCCATTCCCAAACTGTTTCGGCCCTCACCGAACTCGCCCTGAGCCATCCGTACGACGAGCGCGTCGCGGGGCTTCTCATGCTGGTGCTCTATCGCGAGGGCCGCCGCACCGAGGCGCTGGCGCTCTACCGGCGGTTCCGTAAGGAGCTCGTCGAAGCGGTGGGCAACGAGCCGAGCACCATGCTCAGCGACCTGCATGACGATCTGCTCCGTGCTATCCCGGCACGGAAGATCGAGTTGCCCGCCTCCGTGCATTGAGCCGGTCGTGCCCTCACTCCGGTTCGTCAGGGTCCTTCAGGGTCGCGAGGTTGAACAGGGTGACCATTTCCTCGGCGCTCTTGGCCAGGTCGAGGCCGGGTTCGGCCTGGAGGAGGAAGAAGAGCCCGTCGAGTGAGCGCTGGATGGTCGCGGCCATGATGAGGGTGTCGAAGTCCCGGAACTCTCCGTCGGCTTGGCCTCTGCGCAGGATTCCCTGGATGTGCCCGAGAACGGCGCGGTAGGTCTCCGGGGCGTACCGCGCCTCGTTTCCCGTGTCGTCATGGAGGGCCGCGAAGATCGATTGCAGGGCGCGCATCTGCGTGCGGTGGCGGTCGATGAACGCGGCGGTGCCGGTGATGTAGGCGCGCAGTTCGGCGGAGGCGGGGCCGCCGCTCGGCAGGCGCGGTGTCCCGGAGGGCTGGTTGATCGGCCGGCTGGCCGGTTCCACGTCCGCCCACCCGACCATGAACCGGTCGATCGAGCCGAAGATATGGGCCACGACCTCCTTCACCAGCTCGTTCTTGCCGGCGAAGTGGTAGGAGATGAGGCGGGTGCTGCTCAGGCCGCCGCGTTCGGCGATCCGCGCGAAGGTCGTACGCCGGTAGCCGAGGTCGGCGACGGTGTCGATGGTCGCCGCGACGATCTGCGCGCGCCGCGACATCGCCACGGCGCTCGGTTCGCCTCGTCCAGCGGGCATCGTGCCTCCTCGGATGCGGATGCGGGTGCGCGGTCGCCGGCCGGGCTCGGCGCGGATGCGTGCGATCGGCGGTATTCGATTATCCGTCCAGCGTGCGACGGGGGGCGTGCGGGGGTGTTACTCGGTCAAGTAAGGTGCAGCCGTAGGGGGCGGTCGCCGGACCGATCGCTCGGCGGCGACGACCTGGGCCGAGTGCTCACATAGCGAATCGAAGGGAACGTGATAAGTGACGAAAATAGGATGAACAAGATGACGGGCTTGCAGTGGCGCGGCCGGGCCCGGTTTGCTTTATCGGTAAACCGTCAACGGTGTCGTCGCGTGGGTGCGTGATGTTTTATCGACGGTTTTTTCATTCTCTGACAATGATCGATAAGGGCGGGGACTTGCCATCTGTGGGGACGCGCGGATAGCGTCCTGAACGTGGCGGCAAGTTTCGTTCCTATTGGTGCTTGGAAGGATGAAAGCCGGGATGAAGTATGCCACCGATAGTGATGAGGCAATCACATTTAATATCCTCGGACCGCTGGAAGTTCGGCACGGTGACCGGCTTATCCGGGTCACCGGAAAACAACGGGCCCTGCTCGGAATTCTTCTCCTCGACGCCAACAGGCTCGTCCACCGCGACCGGATCGTGGACGGCATGTGGGACGACCCGCCGCGCTCCAGCGTGGCCAACCTCCAGACCTATATGACGGGACTGCGGCGCGCCCTCGGGGTGCCGCTGAACGCCCGGCTGGACACCCACGGGCGGAGCTACCTGCTGTCCGTGGAGCGGAGCCGGCTGGATCTGCTGAAGTTCGCCGACGCCGCCGACGAGGGCCGCAGGTGCGCCGCCGGCGGTCAGCTCCACGACGCGGAGCGGCACCTGCGGCGCGCGATCTCCCTGTGGCGGGGGGAGCCGCTGGAGGACGTCCCGTTCGGCCAGAGCGTCGCGGCGCGGCTGGCCGAGCTCGCCGAACAGCGCTGCCAGGTCTGGATGACCTGGGTCGACGTGCGCCTGTCGCTCGGAGCCGCCGAAGACCTGATCGGCGAGCTGCGCGCCGCGGTCAGCGCGTACCCGCTGCGCGAGCAGATCTGGGAGCGGCTGATCCTGGCCCTCTACCGGGCCTCGCAGAGGGGCGAGGCGCTGGTCGCCTACCAGCAGGCCCGGTCCGTCCTGGTCGAGGAACTGGGCATCGAACCCGGCCCGGGACTGCGCCGGCTGCACGCGGCCATCCTGGACGACGACTCGTCCCTGACCCGGCCGTTGCCGCTGACCCCGGGCACGGCGGACGCGGTCGAGGTGGACGCGCTCGGCGGCGACCGGGTCCGCCCGTCCGAGCTTCCCCGCGACATCTGGGGATTCGCCGGGCGGAAGCGGGAACAGGCCATCCTCGACACGAGCCTGCCCAGCGGTTCGGCCGTGCCGGCGATACGGCCGGGCCTCTGGATCCTCACCGGCACCGCGGGCGCGGGGAAGACGGCCCTGGCCATCCACTGGGCGCACCGGACGAAGGCGGCGTTCCCGGACGGGCAGCTCTACCTGGACCTGTACGGCTTCAACCCGCACCGCGATCCGCTGGACGCCTCGGCGGCGCTGTCGCAGCTGCTGCAGAGCCTCGGCGTGCCCGCCGAGCAGATCCCGGTGGAGCTCGAACAACGCGAGAAGCTGTACCGCTCACTGAGCGCCGACAAGCGCATGCTCGTGCTGCTCGACGACGCCCGTGACGCCTGCCAGGTGAGGCCGCTGCTGCCGGGTGGCGGCGGGACGGTGGTGCTGGTGACCAGCAGGCTCCGGCTGAGCGGCCTGGTCGCGCGGCACGGCGCGGAACGCCTGCCGCTCGGGGCGCTGACCCCTCAGGACGCGCGCGAGCTGCTGGCCAGCGCGCTCGGCCCGGAACGTCTCGCCGCCGAAGAGGACGCCGCCGATGAACTCGCCCGCCTCTGCGGGCACCTGCCCCTGGCCCTGCGCATAGCGGCGGCGAACATCACCGCCGATCCGGCGGGGACGATCGCCGGCGGAGTCGCCCGGCTCGACCGCGGGGACCGGCTGGCCGCGCTGTCGCCGGACGGCGAGGGGGAAGGGATGCTGGAGGTGGCCTTCGGGACGTCCTACCGGTCGCTGCTCCCCGAGCACCAGCGGATGTTCCGGCTGATCGGCCTGATCCAGGCGCCGACGTTCGGCCCGCCGGCGATGGCCGCGCTGGCCGGCTGTCCAGGCTCCGGCGCCGCCGGCGCGCTGGAGGCGCTCGGCTCCGCCCACCTGATCGAGTCCGCCGGCGAGGTGTCCTACCGGATGCACGACCTGCTCCGCCAGTACGCGGCCGACCTCGCCGAGCGCCATGAGTCACCGGACGAGCGCCGGGAGGCGACCACCAGGTACTTCACCTTCTACCTCCGGCGCGCCGGCCTGGCGGGACTGACGATCAGGCCGCGCGCGTTCCGGTGGGCGGACGGCCCGCATCCTTGGGCCTCGCCGGTCGACGTGGATCTGGCCGACGTGGATCTCGCGGACGTGGATCTCGCTGACGTTGGTCCGGCCGACGTGGGCCCGGTCGAGGCGGATCCGGCCACGGACTCGGCCGACGCGGACCTGGCCGACGCGCGTGGCGCGCTCGCCTGGTTGCAGGACGAGCTGGAGAACCTCACGTCCATCGTCGCCTACTGCACGCGCAACGACCTGCTGACGTTCGCCTGGCAGATCATGGACGCGCTGCGGCCCTTCCTGAGCGTGGGCGTCTACCGGGAGGAGTGGCTGGAGTTCGGCCGCCGGGGCCTGTGCGCAGCCGTGCGGACCGGCGACCGGCAGGCCGAGGCGGCGATGCACATGAGCCTCGGCGTGGCCCATCTGCTGCTCGGCCGGTTCCACACGGCCGAAGAACACCTCGAAGGGGCCCTGGCGGCGAGCACCGACAGCGACTGGCCCGAGGGGACGGCGGAGGCCGCCGTCCACCTGAGCAGCCTCCACCTGCGGACCGGGAACGTCGGCAAGGCCATCGACCTGGGGCACCGGGCCATCGAACTGCACAGGGAGGGCGGCGATCCCGGCTGCCAGGCCGTGGCGCACGCCGTCCTCGGCTACTCGCACTGGGTGTTCGGCGATCTGGTGCGGGCGGAGCGGCACCAGGCCCGCGCCCACGCCCTCCACCTGCGGGCGAGAAGCGAGTACGGCCAGGCGATCTGCCTCACCGAACTCGCGGCCACGATCCACGACCAGGGCGACCTGGACCGGGCGGCCCGCCACTACGCCGAGGCGGTGCGCATCTGCGCGCGGCTGGGCGCGCCCGCCCGGCAGGTCCAGGCGCTGTCGGGACTCAGCCGGGTGCGGAGCGAGCTGGGCGACCGGGAGGAGGGCCTGCGGCTCGCCGGGCACGCGATGACCCTGGTGCGCCAGGCGCGCGACCGCAGGGCGCAGACCAGCGCGCTCGACGCCCGGGCCCGGGCCTGCTACGCGCTCGGGTGGGCCGACGAAGGCCGCGAACACCACGACGAGGCCCTCCAGGCCGCCGAACGCGTCGGCGTGGCCTGGGACATCGCGCACGTCCTGGTCGGAATGACCGACCGCAGGGCCCTGCGATCCGCTCGCGCCGGCGGCGAGGAGCTCGTCACCCTCGGCCGGCGCGCGCTCGCGATCTCCCAGCGGCACGGTTTCCGCCTGCTCGAAGGCAAGGCGGCCGAGGCGCTGGCGCGGGTCACCTCGGACGCCGACGCCAAGGCGTGGTGCCGCGCCGCGCTTGGAACGTATCAAGAGATCGGTCACGCGCCCGGCGCCGCACGCGTCCGGCGCCTGATGAACTCCGTGACGGCCAACGGACGATGAGTCCCCTCGCCGTCACCTTCGCGAGAGCACACTCGGCGAACTCGGCCGGGATCACACGGCCCCGAGCACGATCCGGCGGGTCCGGTCCAGGTCGTCGGCGATCTCCTGGAAGTCCTCGGGGAACGCCTTGTCCCGCTCGATCATCACGGCCTTGAGCGGTTGCCGGGCGGCGAGATGGGCCAGCAGCAGGAAGACGTCCTCGCCGACGGGCGCGTCGTGGCCGTCCAGCCGGACGTCGCCGTGCGGGCTCTCCGCCGAGTTGCCCGCGAGATGGACCTGGACGACGCGCTCCAGGGGCAGGGCGTCCAGGAAGTCGTACGGGTCGAACGCGTGGTTGCGCGCGTTGACGGTGACGTTGTTCAGGTCGAGCAGGAGACCGCAGTCGCAGTGGTCCAGGACCATGCGGACGAGTTCGGCCTCGCTCAGCTCGCCCGGCATGTCGACGTAATAGGCGATGTTCTCCAGCAGGAACGGCCTCCCGAGCCGTTCCTGAATCTCCTGCGCGTTCGCGGCGATGCTCCTCGCTCTCGCCACGGTCCGGACGACGGGAGCGAGGTGACTGAGGTCGATGCCGGCGTCCCTGGTGAAGCACAGATGATCACTGACCCAAGGCGCGTCGACGGCGTCGGCGACGCGCCGGACCCGCTCGATGTATTCCAGGTCGAGCGGGCCCTCCGAGCCGACGGACATCTCCAGACCGTGCGGGACGACGGGGAAGTCGGCGTTCAGTTCCCGGAGCTCTTCGAGCGCGGAGTCGCGGAGGAGGTAATGGTCGGTGATGACCTCCAGCCAGTCGATGAGGTCCTTGTTCGCCATGATCTCGTCGTGGAGCTCGGGTCGATATCCCAAGCCGATTCCGAGACGCGGGACCGTTTCAGTCATGAACGTTTTCCTTTGCCGCCGGCATCGGGAACTCGTCGGCACCGTGCCCGATCGCGACGGTGAACAGGTGGCGGTGGCCCGCCCGGACCTCGCCGGCGATGCCGGTCACCTCGTATCCGGCGCCGTCGAAGGGGCGGCAGTCGAGGCCCCGCGTCCTCGCGGCGAGGCAGATGGCGTGGCCGAGCGCGCCCGCCCGCACCAGCAGCCCGCCGTAGGCGGGGCCGCCGGTGTGCCGGACCGATCCGCAGATCATCACCACGGCCGCGGCGCCGGTGGCGTCGGCGGCGGGGTCCGCGGGCCGGACGGCGGTCCCGGCGGGCCGGATCTCGCCGGTGCCCTCCCAGATGTGGAGGCCGTCCTCGATGCCGTCGACCCGGTGGGCGGCGATGAGCGTCCATAGGCCCGCGTCCCCGTGGCGTGCGCTGGGCCACTGCCGGGCCTGGAAGGCGGCGGCGAGGGAGAGGACGTCTAGGAGGCGGCCGGCGGCCACGGCTTCACCCGTGAACTCTCGCACCGACCTGCGACCCGCCAGGACGGTCTCCAGCGGAATTCCGCCGTCCGGCGGACTTTCCTCGCCAGGGTCCGCCTCGTGGGACACGGGCAGCGGGCCGCGCGTCTGGAAGAGGTTCCTGATCGCGATGCCGAGCTCGTCTTCCGGTATCAGGGGCATGGGACGTCTCCGCCGGGGCCGGGCCGCCGCATTCCCGCGACGGCTGTCACGTACTGCCCTTCGGGTGCGAGATCGAGCGTCTCGCCGATACGCCCGTCCCACCGTGACGCGAACTCCACCGGCAGACCGTGACCGGACGCGACCGCGGCGAGCCGCGCGGCCACGCATCCGGCGTCCAGATGCGCCAGGCGGTGCGCGAAGTCCCGGTGCTTCTCCGCGAGCCGCGCGTGCGCGGCCACGAACACCAGCACCGCCGAGGTCTCCTCGGGGCGCAGGTCCGTACCGGCCAGGAGCACCGCCGGCGGGACGGGGTCCCGGGCCATGGCGATCAGGCGATGCGCGATGTCGTCGTAGCGGAACAGCGTCCCGGGGATTCCGGGGACACGCTCCGCTGTGCAGAGGTAGAGCTCGACCGACTCGGTGGGGCCCGGACGCAGCCCCGCCGTGCGCCGCAGCACATCGGCCAGAGTTCGCAGGTCGGCGGACCCTGGCGGCCCGCCAGTGTCACCCAACGCGCCCAGCACCGGCACGGCTTCTTCGGGAAGGTCCAGGACGGGATGGGCCAAGAGTTCCGGGCGCTGTGTCGTCAGCGCGTCCCACGAGCGGGTCTCGCCGCCGGTCGGGCCCTTCGTCCTCAGCCGGGGCGGCGCCGGGCGTGCCATGGACCATTCGAAGGTGTCCGCCAGGAACGCCGCCTCGTCGCCGATGTCTCGCTCGTCGTCGCCGGTGTCTCGCTCGCGGCGCGCGCCGCAGGGGCAGCCGGGGTATGGGGCGACGAGGTGACGTTCGCTGGTCCGCTCCTCCAGGCCGATCCTCGTCACGGTGCGCGACGGCCACGCGGTGGGGCTCCCGGTGAGGACCGCGAACGCCGCCGAGGCGGCGAGCCCCGCCAGCGCCTCGACGCTTCCGTGCACCGGTTCGACCTCATGGGCGTCCAGGGGCTCGTCCTCGTCCCACGCGGCGTCCCGGCGACCGCGGCGCAGGCACTCCGGGCAGGCCGAGTACCCGTCGAGGAAGCACGGCCCGATCTCCACGTGGCCGCGGTGCATCGCGACCCGCAGGACGGGGACGGCGCGCCGCGCCCCGGCCAGGCCGAACGTGTCGTCGAGTGCCCGCCGGGCGGGCACGGAGTCGATGACGACGATGAGCGAACGCTCCGCCTCCTCCAGGACCGCCATCGGCGACGCCCGCGCGGATCCGATCGTGATCCGCCCGACGCCGCAGTCGCGCAGGTCGTTCCCGATCCCCGCGGCGGGGGCGGCGTCGCCGACGATGTGGACGGCCGCGCGGGCCAGCTCTTCGAGCCGGGCGCGGCTGCCGCCGTACCCGTGGACATGGGCCGTGCGGGACAGGTACGTCCGAACGTGCGCGGTGGCCAGGGAGGCGGGCGCCGGGACCGCGTCGTCCAAGAGCCCGTCGCGCTCCAGCGTGTCCAGGACCGCGGTGAGCCGGGCGGCGCTCAGGCCCAGCTCGGCGCGGATCTCGTCATGGGAGCGGGTGCCATCGAGCAGCGGCAGGAGCCGGGGGAGCAGGTCGGTGGCGTCCCCGCCGCGGAACACCCGCCGCCGGCCGCCGGCGACGATGAGGCGGTCCTCCAACGCCACGACGCCGAGGCCGCGGCTCAGCCGCCGGGGCGGGCCGTCAGACATCCGCGGGCTCCGTCCCCGTGAGCCGGAGCAGATCGGCCATGTCGCGATAGGGGTGCTGTCCGGGCGCGCACCGATCGCACCCGTGGACGGAGACGACATGGCTGGTCAGGAGGCGCAGCCGTGCCAGGTCGACGGTCGTGACTCGTCCCACCGCGCCCTCCCGGCGGTCGAGGACGGCGGCGGCGAGCCCGGCCGCCGTACGGGCGTGCTGTGGCAGGAAGCCGCCGGGTCCGAGCGACTCGTCGCGGTCGTAGGCGGCGTGCAGCGCCTCGGTGTCGCGCCCGTCGTGGTCGTGCTGGCAGCGGCGGTCGTGGTAGCAGCGGTAGCAGGGGCCCGCGCCGGGCTCCACCCAGGGCCCGATCTGGATCACCGGGTCCTCGTGGACCACCGGGAGCCACGCAACGTCGAGCGAGTGCGCGAGCAGGTCCGCGTGGTCGCAGAGCGCCGGGGCGGGACGCCACGACGCCAGCAGGACCGGGCCCGGGCCGCTGGTGAACGCCTCCACCAGCTCCGTGAAGACGGCGGCGCCCGGCAGGCGCCGGGCCAGGATCCGGGTGACGTGCTCACCGAAGGCGCCCACGCCGACGAGCGCCGGTATCACGGGAAAGGCTGCGGCCACGGATTCAACTCCTCTTCGGGAAGTGCGCGATACCCCATCCGGACGGGAGCCTCGTAAAGGCGCGGATGGGCCTTGAACTGGGCGAGCGGCTCCAGGCTCATCGGTTGCAGATCGGGGATGACGACGCTCGCCGCCACCAGTCCCACGTCCATGAGTTCCCGAGGCGTCCGGTCGACCACCACGGCGCTCATTCCGGCCTCGCGAAGCGTGCCGACGAGCATGGACAGCGCCTCGTCCGGGTCGTCGGGAATCGTCAGGTGGGCGGGCGGAGCCGTCCGGTGGGCGGGAGCTTGCCGTCCGCCGCCTCCTTCTCCTTCGAGGAGGAAGCCGAACGCGTGGGCGCGCTCGGGCACGCCCATGTAGAGCGCGCCGTCCTCCACCAGCCTGAACTCTCGCGGGTCGGACGGAAGGCGGTCGCGCCGCAGGAGGAAGAACCGGTTGCGGACCGCCTCGCGGAGCGCCTGGTCGGCGGCGAGCGCGAGGGAGCGGCCGGCGCTAGCGGCGACGCAGCGGGCGAGCCTCCGGTCGTGCGGGGCCACGAGCAGGCAGTACACGGTCGGGATGCGCAGATCGGTCGTCGCGTCGAACAGGTGGACGTCCACGAACCGCCGCCGGCACCACTCCACCAGCCGGGCCGCGGGCGCGGTGAGACATGCCGGGTCCAGCGCCGGCAGGGGCAGCCGCTGCAACCAGACCAGGGCGTTCAGGTCCCGCTCCGCCACCTCGCAGATGCCGCGGACGACGGCCTCCACCGGATCGGAGTGGACGGCGAATCCGGTCGACAGCCTGGCGCCGAACCGCTCGGCCGGGCCCTCGGGGCGTACCCCGTAGGAGGTCAGGGTGACCGGCACCCAGACGATCCTGGACGCGGTCAGGTCGAATCCGCGCACCCATCGGATGGACGCGTCCGGGTCGAACGGCGTGACCGGGCAGTCGGGGTCGGCGAGCTCGGCCGGCGAGCAGCGGGGGTAGCGGGCCGGGTCGAGGCAGTGCTCGCCGAGCTCGGTTGCGGTGGCCCTGATCCGCCGCTCCTTGAGGAGGTCGGCGGCCGCGTACCGTTCCGCGCCTTCCGCGATCGCGGCGAGCCTCGCCCACCCGGGCGACTCCCACGCGTGCCCGCTTCCGGTGACCGGGCCGCCTTCTCCCAGGTGGCGGCGCGGGTGGGCGCTGCCGACCTGCGACACCGCCAGCTCGACCCCGAGCCGGCCCGGCCGCGGCCACGGGTCGGTGCGCGCGATCACCCCGTACGGGGAGACGAGCGCGTCCAGCGACGTGGCGTCCGCGGTCATCCGGTCCTGTTCCCGCGCGCACCTGCCGCGCCGGGCGCGGTCACTCAGGCGCACTTCCGCGAGCGGGCTCGTCCAGGTCAAGGTCCTGCGCGTCGGCCATCACCGGCTCCTTTCGACATGAGCCCGCCCCGTCGGCGGCCCCCGGTCGAAACCCTCACATCGCCCTCCGCCGCCGTACGGTCGCGGGTCCGTCGGCGACCGCGCCCGGCGGACGCGCGCCCGCCGACCGAGCCGCGACCGACATCCCTGCGAGCGTGGAGCCCCATGACGAGGAGCGTGCTGCTGATCGGTGGCGCTCACCTGCACCTGCTGGCCGCCAAGTCGCTGGGCATGCGTGTGGCCGTCGTCCAGGTTCCGGGCGAGTTCCCGGCGGCGTACCAGCGGCTGAGCGACAGGACGCTGCTCACCGACTACGCCGACCCCGTGGACCTCGCCCGGCGGGTACTGCCCATCGTGCGGGCGTGGCACTGGGCCGAGCCGTTCAGCCAGGCGATCTCGTTCACCGACCCCGGACTATTGCCGGCGGCGCTGGTCAGGGAGGAGCTGGGGCTCGGCGGGACTCCCGTCGCGGCCACGGCGCTGCTGCGCGACAAGGCGGCGATGCGCAGGAACCTGGCCGGCAGCGGGCTCGCGACCGTGCCGTTCGCCGAGGTGAGCGAGGTGGGGCAGGTCCTCGCGTTCGCGCGCCGGCACGGGTACCCGTTCATCCTGAAACCGGCCGACGGGGTCGGCCGGGCGAACGTCCGCACGGTCCGGTCGGACGCGGAGGCGCGCGCGGCGCTCGCCGGCATCAGGACGGCCGGGCACCCGGCGGCCCTGGCCGAGACACTGATCGCCGGGCCGGAGTTCACCGTCGAGGCCATCAGCGCCGGCGGCCTCCACCGGGTCGTCTGCGTCACCGAGTCCCTCGTCACCGCCGGCCGTCGGGCGGCGGGGCACGTGACGCCCGCGCGGATCACCGAGGCCGACGCGATGGCGATCGCCCGCCATGTCGAGGACTTCCTGGACGTCGTCGGGATCGTCGACGGCCCGTCCCACACCCAGGTCATCCTCACCGGAGACCAGGGGCCGGTCGTCGTCGAGTCGCACGACCGCATCGGCGCCGACCCGCTGCACGACCTCGTGCGGTTCTCCTACCGCCACGACCTGCCGGCGCTGGCGTTCGCCGTGCCCGCCGGCCTGGCCCCGCTCCCCGAACCGCTGCGGTGGACGCGCCGCCCGGGCACGGCCGTCTGTTACCTGCGCGGCGCCGGGGCCAGGCTCACGTCCATCGCCGGAGTCGAGGAGGCCCGGTCCAGCCCGGGGGTGGTCCGGTTCTCCATGGCGAACGAGGAAAGCCTCATCGGGGAGCACCTGACACCGGACGAGCGGCCGGCGTTCGCCGTGGCCGTCGGCGTCGACGCCGACACCGCCCTCGCACGCGCGAAGGCGGCCCTGGACACGCTCCGCCTCGAATACGAGTAACCGCCCCGGCCGGTTCGCCCGCGCGGGGTGGTCAGACCCAGCCTCGGTGGGCGGCCTGGACGCCGGCCTGGAAGCGGTTGTCGGCGGAGAGCTCGTCCATCAGGCGGCGCATGCGGCGGCGCATCGTCCGGGTGGACAGGCCCAGCTGGCGGGCGATGGCGTCGTCCTTGAAGCCACTGAGCAGGAGGGCGAGCAGGTCGGGGTCGATGGACGGGTTCTCCGCGCCGGAGCCGCTGAGCGGGAGCGCGCGCGTCCAGTAGTGCTCGAACAGGTCGATCAGCGCGTCGAGCAGGGTGGACTCGCGGATCAGGACGGGGCGCATGTTCTCCGGGTCGAAGCCGAGCGGCATCAGGGCGAGGCGGCGGTCCGCGATGGCGAGCTTGATGCGCAGGCCGGGCAGGACGCGGGCGTCCTCGCCGCGCTCGGCCAGCTGCTCGATCTCGGCGAGGGCGCCGCGCTGCTCCAGCGCCTCGGGCGCGTAGATCGCCCGCCACCGGACGCCGCGCGCCAGGCTCGTCGGCTCGACCGGGTTGGTGGCCGCGAGCGCGTACGGCGGACGGTCCAGCACGAGCATCTCCTCGCGCACCTGGTGCTGGAGCCGGACGAACCAGCGGCCGAGCTCCTCGGTCCCGCTGAGCAGGTCGATGGCGCCCGCGTCGTCGGCCCGCGTCACGCTGTGGAACACCGAGTCGAGCTCGGCGGCGACCGTGCGGACCTGCTGCAACCGCGCGTTCTGCCCGCGGACGAGCGCCTCCAGCGCGGTCTCCGGGGCGGCGGCGGTGTACCGGAGCCGGTGCCCGGACAGCCGGCTGACCAGGCCGAGCTCGCGGAGCCTGTCGAGCGCGCGGCGGACCCGGTCGGCGCGCTCCCCGAGCCGGTCGGCGAGGTCGGCCGGGCTCGCGTCGCGGCCGGCGAGCAGGGCGCGGTAGACGGTCTCGTCGAAGCCGTTCACGCCGACGGCCTCAAGCGCGCTGCGGTTCTCGGTCAATGATCCACCTTCGTCGTGGCCCCATTGTGCCAGCGTCTCCTAGCGGCCACGGGAAAGCGTTGCCTCCCGGGCCGTTCCGCGGTTACACGTAGATCACCGACGAAGATCGCCAAACGGATAAAGCCGTCAGACGTTCAAGAGACGAGGCCACGGTGAAGCATCCGCCCCCCGGCCGCACGCGCGTCGTCGCGACCCTGACCACCATCGTCCTGCTCGGCTCGGTGTTCGCGGCTCCCGCGCCCGCGTCCGCCGGCGCCCCGGCTCCCAAGACCCGTGTCGTGATCGAGCTGGCGGAACCGTCCGCGCTCGGCGGCCCGCGTGCCCTCGCCCCGCAGGCGCTGGCGCAGCAGCGCGACCGGGTACGGGACGGGCAGCAGGCCGCGCTCGCCGCCGCCGAGTCCGCGGGCGTCCGGGTGGACGTGCGCCGCACCCTGACCGACCAGGTCAACGCCATCGCCGTGACCGTCCCGGCGGACGACGTCGGACGGCTCGCCCGGCTGCCGGGTGTCAAGGCCGTCCGTCCCGACCAGCGGATGCGGGTGAGCACCGACGTCAGCGTCCCCCTCGTCGGAGCGCCGCAGGTGTGGAAGCGCGACGACCCGAAGGGCCGTCCGACCCGCGGCACGGGCGTGACGGTCGCGGTGATCGACACCGGGATCGACTACACGAACCCGTCCCTGGGCGGGGGCTTCGGGCCAGGCCACCGGGTCGTGGCGGGGCGCGACCTCGTGAACGGCGACGCCGACCCCGCCGACGACAACGGGCACGGCACGCATGTCGCCGGGATCGTCGCCGGGAACGGCACGGTCACCGGCGTCGCGCCGGACGCCACCCTCACCGCCTACAAGGTGCTCGACGGACGGGGCGGCGGCTACGAGTCCGACATCGTGGCCGGTCTTCAGGAGGCCGTCGACCCGGCGAACCCGTACCGCGCCGACGTGGTGAACATGAGCCTCGGCGGGGAGGGGGACGGCACCGACCTGCTCGGCCGGGCCTCGACCGCCGCCGCCGAGGCGGGCGTCGTCGTGGTCGCCGCGGCGGGCAACACCGGCCCGGCGGCGCAGACGGTCGGCACGCCCGCGGCCGCCGAGGGCGTCCTCGCCGTCGGCGCTTCGGCCAGCGGGCTCCGGTTGCCGGCGGCCTCCCTGGTGGAGCCGGTCAAGGAGAAACTCCAGTCGTTCCGCGTCCCGTTCAGCGCCAACCCGCCCGCCGAACAGGTGACCGGCGAGCTGGTCGACGTCGGCGAGGGCAGGCCCGAGGACTTCGACCGCGCCGGCGACCTGCGCGGCAAGGTCGTCGCGTTCGAGGCGCTGCTGCCGACCAACCCCAGGGACGTGCAGACCTGGATGCTGGAGACGGCCCGGACGGCCGAGGAGCGCGGGGCGATCGGGCTGCTGGCCTACACGACGTCCGGCGGCGGCCCGATGGGCGACCGGCCGGGCACGGGCGAGGTGGACGTCCCCGTCCGCACCATGGAGTCGGGCGACAGCTTCCGGATGGACAAGATCGTGGTGCTGGGCGTCGACCCGTTGCAGTGGCGGGAGGTCGCCGCCCGCCTCGCCAAGGGCAAGGTGCGCGTCGGGCTCCGGGGCGAGGACATGACCGACCGGCTCGCCTCGTTCAGCTCGCGCGGCCCGACCTCGCGGTTCACGCTGAAGCCGGAGATCGTCGCGCCCGGCGTGGAGATCCGCTCCACCTGGCCGCTCGCGCAGTGGAAGCCGGGCGTCTACCGGCTGTCCGGGACGAGCATGGCGTCACCGCACGTCGCTGGGGCCGCGGCGCTCGTCAGGCAGGCGCACCCGGACGCCTCGTCCGCGTGGGTGCGCGCCGCGCTGACCGGGTCGGCGAAGGGCCTGACCGGGTCGGGGCCGCGGGACCAGGGCGCTGGACGGCTCGACGTCGACGCCGCGACCCAGGCCAAGGTGACCGCGTCGCCGTCCACGGTCTCGATGGGCCTGGCCGACCTGCGCGGCACGCGGGTGTCCGGCGGCGGGACGGTGACGCTGCGAAACTCCGGATCCGCCCCGGTCGAGGTGAGGTTCCGGGCGGAGAAGGCGCCCGGCAGCCCCGGTGGCGTGAAGTTGTCGACCGGGCAGGCGACCATCCCGGCGGGCGGTGAGGCGAAGGTCTCCGTCGCCGTCTCGGCCGACCGGCCGGACCGCGACACCGAGCTGTCCGGCTGGGTCGTGGCGGACGTCGACGGCGCGCCGGACGTACGCGTCCCGTACCTGCTGTCCGTCCGCCCGCTGGTCGTGCAGACCTCGCCCGACCCGAGCGACGGCACCGGAGAGGTGTTCGTGTACGGCCCGGCGGACCTCGCCGCTCCGCCGGTCGTCACCGTCACCCCGCCGCGCGGCAGGCCGGTGACCGTACGGACCAGGCTGGACCACGGCCGCTGGTACCGCGCGAGCCTGTCCGGACCGAAGGCGGGCGTGTACCGCGTCGCCGCGACCGCGTCCGCGCGGACCGGGCAGCGGCTCATCGGCGCCACGACCTGGGAGGTCACGGCCGACGACGGCAGGCCGGGACGGCACGGATGGGAACCGGTCGGCCCGAACGGCGAGGCCGGGGCGATCGCCACGACGCCCCGCACGTCCCGCGTCGCCGCGCTGGACCAGCCGGGCAAGGCCGGCCCGTGGGTGACCGAGGACCACGGCGAGACCTGGGCGCAGCGCGCCAGGCTCCCCGTCGCCGGTGGCACCGGGAAGATGATCATCGATGCGCGCCGGCCGAACAGGATGTGGTACGCGGTCAACGGGGAGGGGCAGGACCCGACGTACCAGGGCAAGATCCTGCGGTCCGACGACGCCGGCCGCACCTGGCGCACCCTGAACGCGCCGGACACCGCCTACTCCGGCTTCGTCAGCGACACCCGGACCAGGGCGCTGATCGCCGTCACCGCGGAGGGCCTGGTGGTGAGCCGCGACCGCGGCGGCTCCTGGGCGGAGTACCCGCTCGGCCTGGGCGACGAGGTCGTCTCGACGGCCGTCGGCGGCGACGACCTCTATGTCGCCACCCGGCGCGGGGTCTGGGCGGTGCGCGGGATCGTCCGCGGCGAGCCGTCCAGCGTCGACCGGGTGTACGACGGCGACACCGACAAGATGGTGGCCGACGGCGAGCTGATCGCCGTCCTGGGCGGCGACGACCGCGTCCGCGGCTCCCGGGACGGCGGCGCGACCTGGCAGGACCTGATCGGCGAGGAGGTCAAGGGCGCGATCGAGCTGGCGATGCGCGACGGGAACATCCTCGTGTCCACCTACTACCCGAACAACATGATCAGCCGGGACCACGGCCGGACGTGGCAGGAGCAGCCCGAGCCCGTCGCCGGCGCGATCGAGACCGACATCGCGCCATGGGGCCGCGGATCCCTGCTGCTGAGCGCGGCACGGGCGGGCATGTTCCGTACCGGCGACCAGCCGAAGCGCATCGGCGTGCAGGGCGTCACCGCCTACGACATGGCGGTGACCAGGGACGCTTCCGGCCGGACGATGCTGGTCGCGGGCACCGAGTTCGACACCTACCGGACGCCGCTGCCGACCGGCCGCGTCCGTCCGGAGACCGGCGAATGGGGGCTGTCGGGCAAGGAGACCCACCACGGCGCGGTGGTCGCGCAGGTGACGGCCTCGCCGTCGCGACCCGGCACGGTGTGGAAGATCCGCAAGTCGTCGGCGATCTCGGCCTTCTTCGTGCTCCGCAGCACCGACGGCGGCGCGACGTGGGAGCAGCGCGGCACCGACAGCGAGATCCCGCTCGACCTCGTCGTCGGGCCTGCCGAACCCGACCGGGTCGTCGTCCCGTTCTGGAGCCTGCAAGGACAGGGCCTGTACGTGACGCGCGACGCCGGAGCCCACTGGAAGAAGCTGTTCCACGACCAGCTCTTCACGGTCGCCGCGGCGGACCCCGCCCGCCCGGACCGGCTGTGGCTCGGCAGCGCGGACGGCCTCTACCGCTCGGACGACTCCGGCACGACGGTCACCAAGGTGCTGTCCGGCCCGGTCACGGCGATCACGGTGGACGGGTCGCGGATCATCGCGGGCGGCGACACGATCCGCCGCAGCGATGACGGCGGCCGCACGTTCCGCGACGCCGACTCCGGCGGCCTGCCGATGAGCGTGACCGCGCTGGCGACGCCGCCCAAGTCCCCGAACACCGTCTACGCGGCCACGGCCACGTTCGCGGCGAACGGGCTGCGCAAGGGCGGGCGCGGCGTGCTGCGCAGCCGCGACGGCGGGCGCACCTGGGAGAACGTGTCGGGCGGGCTGCAGAACCTGTCCGTCAGGTCGCTCACGATCAGCCCGGACGGCCGCTGGCTGTTCGCGGGCGCGGACCAGGGAGGCGTCCACCGGCTGCGGATCGGCTGACGCCCGGCAAGAACACCGCGCAGGCGGGGACGGTCACCGGCCGTCCCCGCCTACCGGCGTCCCGGCTCCTTTGGCCGACGACCTACGGTTCCTTGGTGGTTTTGGCATGGATCGCTTTGTTTGACTGAAGAAAGGCGTACCGAAAGGAGATGTCATGCCTGCCCCACCGTTCGAGCCTCCGCTGATGACCTATCCGCCGATCACGAGCGCGGGCACGGTCAAGCGCTGGCAGCAGCAGATGAGAGCGCGCGGCTGGAACCTCGCCGCGGACGGCGAGTACGGTCCGATCAGCCAGCGGATCTGCCGGAACTTCCAGCGGGAGCACCAGCTCGACCCCGACGGCATCGTCGGGCCGATCACCTGGCGGGCGGCCTGGGAGGCGCCGAGCACGCTGGCCCCGCCGGCGCCGGACGACGTCCTGCACCTCGGCTCCTACAGCGAGGACGTCGCCGTCTGGGAGCGGCAGGCCGACAGCCGTGGCTGGCGGATGCGGCATGTCGACGGCTCCTTCGACGAGGAGACCGCCACCGCGTGCCGGGCGATGCAGGAGGCACTCGGCCTGCCGGTGACCGGGGCGGTCGACTACGAGACCTGGGACGCCGCCTGGCTGGAGCGCGCGACCGTGGACGCCTGACCCCGCCGCCCGGCCCGGAGGGACGGTGACGGATGAGCCGATGGACCGCCTGGATCCCCGGCGCCGAGCGGCTGGGCGAATGGGCGCGCGAGCGGGGCTCCTGGGTGCTGTGCGAGGAGATCAGCGCCGGCGTACGGGAACTGCGCGCCCTGCTGGCCGCCCGGCGCGCCGCTGGCGGGCTGTCCGCGCGGGACGCCGACCTGCTGCGCGCCGCCGAACAAGCCCTGGACCGGACGGAACACGTCGTCGACTACCGCAGCCACCGCAGGAGCCGCACCGCGTCGCACGTGACGACCGCCCAGCTCCACCTGAACTCCGCGCGCTCCATGTGGATGCGGACGCTCCCGCCGCGCGAGCTCCAGTCCTGCCTGCCCGCCATGTTCGCCGTGGTCAAGCAGCACCTGGCGCCGTCCGACGAGCACCGGGTCTTCGTGGAGCGGATCGCCCGCCTGGTGCAGGACGCCCAGCGGACGGGCCGCTCCGCCCGCCTCTCCGAAGCGGAGTTGATCACCGCGGTGGAGGCGGTGGACGCGGCGCGCCAGGCCGCGCTGCGGGAGAAGCTGCGCGCCGGCAACTTCGTGCGGATCGTCCACTGGATCACGGTGTTCCTGTTCGTGCTCGCGATCGGCATCGGGGTGCTGTCGGCGCTGTCGAAGTCGGCCGTCCCGCTGTGCTTCAACCCCGCGCCGAGCCCCGGCGCGCGCGGCGACTTCAGCGTCGTGTGCCCGACGCACACCGAGGCGTCCGTCCCGGCGGACCGGCTCGCCGAGCAGACCCGGCGGACGACCGGCTGGGCCGACTACATCGTCGTCGAGTTCGTCGGGCTCGTCGCGGCCGGGATCGCGGCGGCGACCGCGCTGCGCAAGATCCGCGGCACCTCCACGGCCTTCGGCATCCCGGTCGGGCTGGCCATGCTCAAGCTGCCGACCGGGGCGCTCACCGCCGTGCTCGGCCTGCTGCTGATGCGCGGCTCGTTCATCCCCGGGCTCAACGCGCTCGACTCGTCGGCGCAGATCGTCGCGTGGGCGGTCGTCCTCGGCTACTCGCAGGAACTGTTCACCAAGTTCGTCGACCGGCAGGGCCAGGCCGTCCTGGACAGCGTGCACGGCCCGGCACGGCCGGCCCCGGCCCTGGCTCCTCCTCCGCCCGTCACCATGCCCGCGCCGCCCGCGCCCGAGCCTGGCCCGCCGTCCGCGCCGGACGCGTCCTCCGCACCGATGGCGGGCGCGTCCGCGGCCGGATCGGCGCCACCACGGTGAAATTCGGTACGGTGAAATTCGGCACGGTGAGCTTGGCGCGGGCCGGAGTCAAGCGTCCGCCAGGAGGGCCGTGGCGGCGGTCGCGACGTTCATCCGGACGATGTCGTGCGCCAGCCCCTCGTCGACGGTGTCGAGCGTGTCGCCCGCCGTGTGGACGTTCTGGTTGGCGCTGTCGGCGCCCTCGATGGTCAGGACGGCCGGGATCGACGCGTCGATGAACGGCACGTGGTCGCTGTTGAACGGGCGCAGCGACGACTGCACCTTGAGCGGGGTGTAGGCCGCCGCGGTCGCCAGCTCGTCGATCAGCCCCTGGGAGAGCTCGGCGCCTTCCAGCAGTACGGTCGGCTCGGCCGTGTTCAGCGACGCGATCATGTCCATGTTCACGACCGCCGCGATGTCCAGGCGCGGGACACCCGTTCTCATCGTGTCCCCCGTTCTCACTTCGCGGTCTTCGCGATCACCAGGCGGTCACCGCCCCTGGAGAGGACGGTGATGTCGAAGGGCGTGCCGCGGCCCTCCGGGAAGGTCACGGCGATCCGGCCGGACCCGCGCCGCTCCCAGCGGCCCCGCACCTCGCGCAGCCGGTCGTCGGGCGCCGGACGCCGCTCGACGAACGTGCCGTCCGGGTGGAACGCGATCCGTTCCCGCGGCCGGCGCGCGGGACGGAACCGATGGTCGGCGGGCCGGTACACCGCCCCCTCCTCGGTGTCCTCCTCGAAGGCGTGGATCCAGGAGCCCGTGACCTCCGGCGGCTCGCCGCCCTGGCCGGTCATCCGCCGGAGCGGTCGCCGACGAGGCCGAGCATGTTCTGGATGTCGGTGAGGACCTCCTTGGTCAGGCGCTCGGAGTCGTGCAGGAGCCGTTCGACGTCGCCGTCCGGCGCCGGCGCGGCACCAGCGGCCGCGGGCTGCTTGGCGGGTTGCGCCGCCTGCGCCGCCGGCGCGGCCTGGCGCGCGACGAGCAGCGAGGCGCGGGCGCCCTCCAGGCAGGCGTTGACGCGTTCGCGCTGCCCCTGGGTGAACAGGAACATGCTGTCGTCGTCCACGTAGTCCATGTAGTTCATGAACATGTCGCCGTTCGGCCCGTTCTTGCACGTGACGTGCGGGAACGTCGGCTTGCCGACGTTGGAGCCGGCCTGGTTCGGGGTGTCGGCGACGCCGTCGTCCTGGTCGCATCCGGTGCCGTCGTCGCCCCAGATGTGGAAGAGGTCGAGCCAGTGGCCGATCTCGTGGGTCGCGGTACGGCCGCCGTCGAACGGGTCGGCGGCGGTCCCGGACGTCCCGAACGCCGAGTGCAGGATGACCACGCCGTCGGTCTCCGGCGGGCCGCCGGGGAACTGCGCGTAGCCGAGCAGGCCGCCGCCGAGCTGGCAGACCCACATGTTGAGGTACTGGTCGGCCGGCCACGCGTCGGAGCCGCCTTCGGTGCCGAACTTCACCGCGTCGTCGGTGTCGAAGTCGCCGTGCGCGGTCTCGACCCGGACGATCCCGCCGGTCGGTTCGCCGAACGGGTCGGTCGTGGCGAGCGCGAACTCGATCTCGAAGTCGGCGACGAGCGGCTTCCAGACGTCCGGGACCCGCGACACGTCCGGGTTGGTGGCGCGGAAGTCCTGGTTGAGGACGTCGATCTGGCTGTGGATCTGCGAGTCGTCCAGGTTCTGCTCCGGATCCCTGACGTTGTGCACGATGTGGACGACGACGGGAATCGTCACCACGCCCCGGGGCGCGGCCAGGCGCCGTCCCAGCTCGTGCTGGAGCGCCCGGTTCTCGATGCGCGAACGCTGCTGGCGGTAGGTCATGCTCTCGTTCAGCAGCCGGCGGTGGACGTGCATGGCTCCGCACAGGTCACGCCTCGGTGCCGGGCTGGGATTGGTCTCGGTCATGGCGAGTCCTTCCGAGTCTGGTTCGGCCCGCTCGGGCCCTCGGACATTTCCCGCCGCGTCTGGAGACCTACCAATCCCTGTTCGCCCGTTAAGCCCTAAGGACTCAAAAGCATCCGGAAATGAGGTGCTATTTCCGTGGCTGGAGATCGCCGCCGACGAGGGTGGGGGAGTCGGCGTCGGGGATCAGCAGCCGCGGCTGCCCGCCGTCGACCGGGGCGATCCAGATGTCGGCCGTGGTACGTCCACCGCCCGCCTTCGGCACCGCGTACATCACCCGCTCGCCGTCGAGCCACGCCACCTGGTCGTCCACGCTGCGCGTCTCGCCGAGCGGCCACTCCCGTCCGGTGCGCAGGTCGAAGGCGTGGAAGCGCCAGGCGTCCTGCGAGGTCTCGTTCACCCGCTTCTTGTAGACGACCCTGGTCTGGTCGGGGGACAGCGACGGGCACTCCGCGTTCTCCCGCAGCGCGGTCAGGGTGCGCCGGGCCAGGTCGCCCCTGGCGAGATAGGTGCGGCCGGACACGGCGACGGTGGCGAAGAAGACGTTCGAGTCGGCGGCGAACGTGACGCCCCAGACGTTGCGGTCGACGCTGTTGTCCTTCGCCCCGTTGACGAGGAAGGTGAAGTGCTCCAGGTTCGCCAGCGGCCGGCCCTTCTTGCCGTCGTAGACCATGGTCTCGGTGGAGAACCCGAGCGAGATGTAGTTGTGCCCGCTGACGAACACGGTGCTCGCGAAGTGCCGTCCGTCGGGCGCGACCCGCGCCCGGCTGGGCACCCCGGACAGCGGTTCGTCGCCCGTGTCCCGCAGCCGGTCGTCGAGCTGCACCAGCTTGTACGGCCGGCCGGGCACGCCTCCGTCGCGCAGGCACACCGCACGCCCCGCCGCGGCCGCGACGCGCAGGCATCGCGGCCCGGCGAGCGCGCGGTTCCCCACGGCGTCCGGTGTCACGTAGGCGACCCGGCCCTGGTCGGCGCCCTGCCTCAGCGACCTGAACACGATGTGCTCGGAGCGGAACAGGCCGGGGGCCGCCTCGCCCGCGACGGACGCGCCGTCGCGTCCGAGCACCGCCGTCAGCACGGTGCCGGCGGCGACGCCCACGAGCAGGACGGCCAGCGCGAGGGTCACCCGGGAGCGGTTCATCGAAGTCCTCCGATCAGGGAGACGGCGGCCACGGCGGCGGCGAGGGCCGCGGCGAACGCCCACAGCGCCGCCGACGGGCCCGTCAGCGCCCACAGCGCGCCGAAGGTGAGCGCGGCGAGGCTGCGGCCCAGCGCCACGCAGGTCTGCACCGCGGAGATGACGGTCGCCCGGTACTCCGCGGGGACGATCGCCGCCGTGGCGGCGGGGAGCACGCCGTCGGTCGCGGCGTAGTAGAGGCCGAGCAGGGCGAGCGTCGCGGCGGCGGCCACGGCCCCCGCCCCGGAGCCCGCCACGCAGTAGGCGAGCAGGATCATCACATGGCCCGCGATGAAGACGCGCGGCCTGCCGAAACGGTCGGCGAGACGGCCGAACGGCACCGCGGCGGCCAGGTAGACGATGCCCGTCCCCAGGAACATCAGCGGGAAGAAGTGGGTGGAGATGGCGTCGCCCTTGAGCAGGACCAGGTAGAGGAACGCGTCGCTGATCGTCAGCGCGGACAGCACCGCCGCCGTCAGCAGGACGCGGCGCACCCGCGCCTGACCGGCGACGACCCGTACCGCCCCCGCCAGCGTGACCCGGGGCGCGCCCGCGTCGGCGGCGGCCGGACGGCGGCTCTCGTCGACCTTGCCGATCAGGAGCAGCACGCCGAGGCCCGCGACGCACATGGCGACCACGAACACCGCGTCGAAGTTCCCCGGCGCGGCGGTCATCAGGAAGAACGCGGCGACCGGGCCGAGCAGCGCGCCCAGGGTGTCCAGCGCGCGGTGGACGCCGAACGAGCGGCCTAGCGTCTCGGGCGGTCCCGTGCCGGCGATGAGCGCGTCCCGCGGGCCGGTGCGCAGCCCCTTGCCGATCCGGTCGAGGCCGGTCGCGGCCGACAGCGCGGCGATGCCCGCGGCGGGCAGCAGCAGCACCTTGGCGACCACGCCGAGCCCGTAGCCGGCCACGGCCACCGCCTTGGGCCGCCCGAGCCGGTCGGCGGTGTAGCCGCCGCCGACCCTCGCGGCGACCGTCCCCGCCTGGTAGACGCTGTCGAGCACGCCGAACGCCATCGGGGACAGACCGAGCCCCACGGTGATGAACAGCGGCAGCACCGCGGTGACCATCTCGGTGGAGATGTCGGTGAGCAGGCTGACGAATCCGAGCACCACGACGGTGCCGGGGACCCGTCCGACCTTGGAGCGCCAGGTCTTGGACGACGCACGCGAGCCGGAGGACGGCATCCCACGAACGGTTATGTACACGGGCCGGCCTTTCTACGGGACCTGGATTCCGCTCAGGGCGGTGGCGCGCGACGGTCCGGGACGGGGCGGGCGCCGCGCCCCGGGCCGTCGCGTCACCGCCGCCTATCCCGCGCCGGGAAGCGGGGTGCCGGAGGTGAACTTGTTCAGGACGTTCTCGGTGATCCGCGTCAGATCGTTGTTGTAGCCGTTGTGGAAGAACTGGCCGCTCCACACCATCGACGAGGCCGAGAACACCGCCCCGCCCCTCGGGTAGTGGATCAGCGTCACGTCACCGCGGACCATCGGGTTGGTGTCGCCGCCCTCGAACAGCGAAGAGGTGTTGATCTCCTCGACGACGTGCATGTACTGCTCGCCGAACCGCTGGGACGTGCCGAGCACGATCGCGTTGGCCGGGGTGCCGAGCGCGTAGTCGACGCGGTCGACCTCCTCGCCCATCGGACCGCCAGGGCTCTGCAGGCTCGGCAGGCCGTCGCCGATGCCGTCCTTCTTCGACACGCCCTCGAACACCCAGGCCCCGGCCGCGGAATAGCTCGCCTCGGACCGGTCGAACGGCTTGTTGTACTGCGCCGAGCCGGTCGGGTTGCCGAACCCCTGGGCGGAGAAGCCGACGCCGAGCAGCTCCTGCGGCGGGGTTCCACGGAAGCGCCACAGGCCGCCGTACTCGCCGTCGGTGCTGTGGTAGTACTCGCCGGGGGCCGCCTGCCACGCCTCGGTGCCGTCATGGCGGCGCAGCTCGGTGTAGGTCCTCGTCCTGTCGAGCGCGGTCACCCAGTAGAAGCCGTTGCCGCCCAGGTACATCAGCCGTCCGCCGTCGTTCAGCCAGCCCTTGATCGACTCGAACTCGGTGGTGGAGATGTACTCGGGGTGGGTGCCGGTGATCACCGTCTGGTAGCCGTCGAGGATCTTCCTGCCCTCGCGGTCCACGTCGTGGTCGGTGATGTAGTCGACGTTGTACTTCTTCGTCTCCAGCCAGTCGAAGATGTGGGTGTCGGCCTCGAAGGCCCACGGCCGTCCCTCACCCTTCGGGCCGGTCGTGAGCGACCGCAGGTTATGAATCGGACGCCGTTCGCTGGAGTAGACGTACCCGCTGCCGTCGGCGTGGTCGGAGTACTGGCTCAGGGTGCCGCCGGTCTGGCCGTAGGCCAGGTACGTCAGCGTCGGCACCAGCATCGCGATCTTCGCCGTCCGCTTCTTCGGCCGGACGACGAACGTGGCGTGGTAGACCTTCCCGTCCGCCTCCAGCCGCGCGGCGTAGATCCCGCTGCGGGCGTTCTCCGGCACCTTCCAGGTGAACGAGGGCTTCCACCTGGTGTCGCCCAGGTCGTCCTCGTGGAAGTGGATCGCCCCCCACTGCTTCGGGTCCTGGTTGTAGTTCATTGTCTTGCGGTCCCAGGAGTGGCCGGTCATCGCCCGGACGGGGAGGTTCACCGCGCGTCCGTCCAGCCCGCGGGAACCGGTGTCGCTCACCCGGTCGCCGGACATGTGCTTGGAGAAGTCCCAGGCCGCGGAGGGGCGCGACGCGGGCCTGCCCCTGGCGGCGGCGTCCAGCTCACGCTTGCCGAGCGCCCGCCCGTAGAGCGCGGGCGACTCGATCTTGCCGTTGTAGAAGCCGGCCGGGTGGTCGTCGCCCGAGCGGTTCCAGTAGGCGGCCATGAGGAGCGGGCCGGCGGAGTGCCGCAGGTCCGCGCCGATCCGCTTGGTCACGGTCGCGCCCGAGTCGTCGGGGGCGGTCGAGACCGGCCGCTGCGTCACGGTGACCTGGCCCGATCGCGCGTCGAAGGAGGCCGCGACGAAGTACCAGCCGGAGTTGTTGACGTGCTGCGGCCGGGGGTTCTTGTTGAAGTACATCTCCGGGCCGCCCATCGCGGGCGCCCACGGCTTGAGCTTCACCCCGGTCGAGACGCTCTCCCCGCCGACCCGCAGCGCGGCGGCGCCGGTCTCGTCGATGAACAGGCCGTAGCCGCGCTTGTCGGACTCCGACCACTTGGTGACCAGGCCCTGCGCCCGTGGCGTGCCGACCGGCGTGCGCTTCAGCGCCGTCCTGTTGTACGGCGACCCTGGGATGGTCGACGGGGCGATCCACGCCGTGATCGTGAACCCGTCGTCCGGCCTGAGCCGAGAGTCGTCGGGGACGGTGACGTACGAGCCCAGCGGAAGCCGCTGGTCCGCGCCGGGATAGGTGCGGTTGACCGGCGTGTCGATCACCTGCTCCTTGACGCCGGGCCCCTTGGGATCGGCGTCGCCGTGGGTGACCCGGACGATCGACGACTTGAACGTCTGCGCCTTCGTGCTCGCCATGATCTTGACCGACTCCCCGGGCTCGACGCTGAGCCGGTCGGGGTAGCCGCTGATGCCGAGACGGTCCTGCTGCTCCTGCGGGGGCACCGGCTCGGTGGGAAGCGGCTCGTCGGGCACGTAGTTCACGGCGGCGTTCGGGGCGGGCGCGCCGGCCGCCCGCGACTGGGGCAGCGCCGGAAGGGCCGCGGCCACCAGGACGCCCACGGCCAGCACGGCCGTTCCGGGTCTTGCTCTGGACTTTCTCATGGGGGTACCTACCTCGGGATGGGGGATGGTGCGTACGAGGCGCGTAGGCGGGAGGACGAGAAATATCCGTAATGGGACACAGGGCTAGATCTATGGACAGAGAGTCTGTTAAGTGACGAGTAAGCGAAAGATTGATGTTTCGGGGCAGCGTCGAGCGGTCCGCTGTATGCGTTGAGCACACTCGTCGCGTGCGATGAACGGTCGAATCTCCACGGCGAACGGTCGGCGGGCCGCTCCTCACCCCTGAGTCTCGGTAGCGGGTTCCCCTTGCCGGGCGATGCGCGGCCGATCACGCGGCTCCCACACTTCACGACATGAAACCGATCCCAGTGAGAGCGGCGAGCGTGGCGGCCGCGATCGCCGTCGCCGCCGCCGGCAGCGCGGTCACCGCGTCGGCGGGACGCGCCGAGACACCGCGGGCCCAGACACCACGGGCCGAGACACCACGGGCCGAGACACCACGGGCCGAGACACCACGGGCGGCGCCGCGAGAAGAACCGGCCGGGTGCGTGCCCGTCCCCGGGGCGGTGTGCGGGAGGGTGCGGGTGCCGCTGGTGCGGGACCACCCCGAGATGGGCGGCACCACCGTGGCCTACGCGCTGATCAGGCACCGTGATACGGCACGTCCCGCGAAGGGGACGGTGGCGGTCAACCCCGGTGGTCCGGGCGACTCCGCGATCGCGATGGCGTCCGCGTACGCCCGGATGTTCGGCGGCCTGCTGCGCGACCATGACCTGCTGCTGGTCGATCCGCGCGGGGTCAACCGCTCCGATCCCGTCCGGTGCGGGGCCCTCGGGGCGCTGCCCGCGACCCGGGACGGCTTCGTCCGGGCGCTCGGCGACTGCGGCCGGACGCTCGGCACCCGGGCGCGCGGCTACACCTCGGCCGAGATCGCCGACGACATCGACGCCGTCCGGGCCCGGCTGGGCATCGAGCGGCTGGACCTGCTCGGGGAGTCCTACGGCACCTACCTCATGACGGTCTACGCCCAGCGCCATCCCGGGCGGGTCCGCTCGATGGTGCTCTCCAGCGCCTACCCGCTCGACTTCGACACGTGGGCGCGTCCCAGCGCACGGGCCGCGCGCCGGACGCTACGGCTGGTGTGCGAGCGCGGCGCGGGCGCCTGCGACGGAGACAAGGTCCTGCGCGACATCGAGCGGCTCGCCGGGAGGCTGCGCGCGCGGCCGATCGCCTACACGCTGCGCGACGAGCGGCGGCTGCTGGACGACACCGCACTCGCCTCGATCGTCTACAACCTGGCGAAGACCGCCCCCGCCGGAATCGGCGACGTGCCCGCGATGGTCCGCGATGCCCTGCGCGGGAATGACGCGCCGCTGATCGACGCCGCCCGGCGGGTGGCGCCCATGAGCGGGTCGGCGCTCCGCCTGGACGAGGAGCAGCTCATCAACCCCGAGCAGGCCGTGGCCGTGATGTGCAACGACTACCCGAAGGCGTGGAACCGCAAGGCACCGGTCGCGGTCCGGCTCCGGCAGTTCTCGGCGGGGCTCGCGGCGCTGCCCGAGCGGGCGTACTGGCCGTTCGGCAAGCGGGCCTGGACGAGCGTGGGCTACGGCTGGGGCAACGCGTGCGTCCGCTGGCCCGACCGGCACGGCCCGGTGCAGCCCACCGGCGGGCCGTTCCCGGACGTCCCGGTGCTGGTGGTCTCGGGCGACCTGGACGCCAACACCCCCACCGAGCAGGGCCGGCGGGCCGCGCGCCAGTTCCGGCGCTCCACGGTCGTGGAGGTGCCGAACGTGGGCCACGTGGCCGAACGCGAACCCAGCGGCTGCGTCGCCGCGATCGAGACCGGCTTCGTCCGCGACCTCCGGGTGGGCGACACGTCCTGCCTGGCCGACATCCCACCCGTGCCCGTGGCGAGGTAGCCGGTGCGTCGGCGGACCGGCCCGGGACGATCGACGGGCGGGCTCAGGAGCGCAGGCGGTGGACGCTGAAGCGCGCCAGTCCCGGGGCCGGGAAGCTCCGCGTGATGTCCGACGGGGTCAGCACGGCGAACCCGGCGCCGATTTCCATCGGCCTGCCGGGCAGGCCGTCGGCGATCTGGCGGCCCTCCCCGTCGAGCAGCACGAACCGTTCGGGCCGCTTGTCCTCGGCCGGGCGGATCGCGGTGAACCAGTCCCCGGTCGCGCCGTAGCGGGTGAGCGACCCGGTCTCCAGCAGGTCGCGGACCGTCGTGGTGCCGCCCCGGGTCTGGACGGTCACCGCGCGCCCGCCCGGGTCGGTCCCGGAACCGTCGCGCGACCCCGCCCGGCAGACGATCAGCGCGTCGCCGTCCCCGTCGCACCGGGTGAGCGGCGCGTACGTGCGGGCGAGCTCGCGGCCGGTCGCCCGGTCGAGGACGGCGCCGCCGTCCGCCGTCCCGATGACGATCGTCTTACCGCCCTCGGCGTGCAGCAGTTCCGGGTCCCGGTACCGGGCGCCGAGCCGCCACCGCTGCTTTCCGTCGGACGCCCCGTAGGCGATGAGGTCGCGGGGCTCCCGCGGCCCGCCGCCGGTCCGGTCGTACCGGGCGGTGAGGACGATCCCGCCGCCGAGGCCGACCGGGCCGACCCCGCGCTCGCGCCACAGCTCGCGCCGCGTCCCGGTCGCGTACACGACGGTCTCGTCCTGGTCGCCGTCCGGGCGGTCGTAGTCGGTCACCTCGACCGCGATGGTGGCGCCGTCGGCCGCCTCCACCGACAGGTAGCCGTTCCCGCCCGTCACCTGCTTCGTCCAGCGGGTGCGGCCGTCCTTCAGGGAGAGCGCGGCGACGCCCGCCGCGTCCCCGGGCGCGTCGTAGCGGACGAGCACCAGCTTCTCCCCGCCCGCGTCGACGATGTGCGGGACGGCGACGAAGCCCGCCTTGGTACCGCCGCCGAGCGACGCGCCTTCGCGGACCGACCACCGCACCTTCCCGGTCCCGGCGTCGGCCACGACGAGCTTGCCGAGGTCGTCGTCCTCGCGGTCCCGGCCGGTGTAGACGAGCGCGTCGCCCGCGAGGTCGATGCTGATCAGCGACTCCAGGCCGGTGTCCTTGGCGGGCTGGGCAGCGGGAACCTGGCCTGCGCCGGCCGTCCACAGGGGAGCGGCGTCGATCCGGGGCGGCCGCAGCGTCGGGGCGCCGGGCCCGGCCGGTTCGGACGGCGCCGTGCCCACGGCCGCCGCGTGCATGACGAGACCGGCCGGCGTGGACGAGTTCGACCCCGGCCGCTCCACCCGGAACGCCGCCGCGCTCTCCGACAGCGCGGCCGCCTCGCCGGGCGGCGGTGCCGCCAGCCGGTTCCCGGCCCGGTCGACGAGCGCGTACCGGGCGGGCCGCCCGTCCGTGGCGGACGCCGAGACGAGGATCCGGTCCCGCCAGACCGTCCTGACGCGGGCCATCACGTCCTCGCCGAACGGCTGCTTCTCCGAGGTCACGGGCTCCCCGTGGCGGCCGGGTCGGATCGTCACGAGACGCCCGTCCGAGCCCGCGCAGGCGATCAGCGTCCGCCCGTCGTCGGCGCAGCCGTAGAGGCCGAGGGGCTCGGACGTCCCGTCGTCGTCCCTCTTCGGTGAGTCCTTGGTGGGGCGGCCGGTGGTGACGTCGGCGAGCAGCAACCGGTCACGGCTGTAGGACCGTCCGGGAGGTGTCTCGCTCACCTTGACGGCGGCCGTGCCGTTCGCGGCCGCCATCAGATGGGAGCTCTCGGCGGCCGTGCCCACCTCCCACCGCTTCTGGCCGGTCTTCACGTCCAGGGCGAACACGTCGGTGTCCTTGCGCTCGTCGCCCCAGCCGTACATCGGCGGGGCCTCGGCTCCGCGCGTCTCCCCGAGCACCACGTCACCGGCGAGCCGGAAAGCATAGCCGTCGGCGTTCCGCCACAGTTCGCGGCCGGTCGCCGGGTCGAGCGCCACGGTGTGCGGGTCGATGCCGTCCTTGGACTCCACGCTCGCGAGGACGACCCGCGTGTCCGCGTCGAGCAGCCGCATCCGCCGGTCGCGGTCGTCCGCGCCCGCGTCGCCGCCGCGCGGCCGGATCAGCGGTCGCTTCCACCGGACGGCGCCGTCCCTGCCGGACAGCGCCGCCACCCCCAGCTCGGTCTCACGCCCCCGGTCGCCCTTGACGTACTGAACGAGAACGCTCCAATCGTCCCCGTCCCCAAAGAGAAGCGGCTTGCCCGTGACGCCCCGCAGCAGCTGCGCCTGGTAGCCGGGCCCGGGATGCGCGACCGCGCCGCCGCCGCCCCGGAGCGGATAGCCGCTGTCGACGACCCAGCGCGGACTCCCCGTCCTCACGTCGACGGCGGCGACCCGCGCCCCGCCGAGACCGACGTCTCCGGCGACGACCGCGGTACCGCCGCGCAGCTCGATCCCCGCGACCCGCGACATGCCGAGCTTGCGCTCGTCCCACAGCGGCTTGGCGCCGAACGAGACCGGCGCCGGTCGTTTCTCCCCGTGCGGCAGGTCTGCGAGGTCCGGGCCGCCGCACGCCCGCACCACACCCAGGACCACAAGGAGCAGGACGGCCAGCAGCCCGCCACCCCACCACATCGCGCGTGTTCGAGTCATCGCCGTCGGCCGCATGGCCCGCCTTTCATCAGTGCTGCCCGGCGGGCGACGGATCTGTCCTGCCACCGGGTGCGGGGGATGCGTGCGGAGGCGTCGAGGCCGGCGCCGAAGCGCCCGGCCACGCGAAACCGCACCATAGTGGGTCAGAGACACACACTCGGTGAATGTGATGCACGTCACACGCCCGGATCTCATCCGGCTGTCCGGTCGCGCGCGAAACCATGACGACCGAGCGCCAATGAAGGAAGGCGGCGTGGCACGTGCCAAACAGTCAGGCCGTCCGCGCCTTCCACCGGGACGGCCGGACTCGGCCACCCGCCAATCCCGTGCATGTCGACGAACGAACCCCAGATGCGGCAACCATGTCGTCAGGGCAGGGGAGAGATTCGATGGACGGGGACATCACGCTCAGGCAGCGCCTGGCGGCGGGCGACGAGACGGCCCTCCAGGACATCTACGATCGCTGTTCGCCCCTGGTGTACCGGCTGGCCTTACGGGTGACGCGAAGCCGCGAGGCCGCCGAGGAGATCACACAGGACGTGTTCGTCCATCTGTGGGAGCACCCTTTCTCGTTCGACCCCGGCCGGGGGAGCCTGCGGACATGGCTGGCGCTGCTCGCCCACCGGCGCGGGGTCGACTGGGTCCGGCGGGAGGAACGCCGGCGACGCCTCCTCGACGCGGTCGGGAACCCCGAACCGGACGCGCCCATCATCGACGTGATCATCGCCGACGAGACGGGGGTCCGGGTGCGGCACGCGGTGGCGGCCCTCCCGCAGCGGCTGCGCGAGGCGATCGAGCTGGCCTACTACCACGGGCGGACCTACCGGCAGGCGGCCGACGAACTCGGGCTGCCGGAGGGCACCGTCAAGTCGCGGATCCGTACCGGGCTGCGCAGCATCGCCGACACCCTGGCAGAGGAAGGAAGCACCCCATGACCGAACCTCCGCTGGACCTGCGGGGGCGCACGCTCCGGGCCGCGCTGGCCCGCCGTCCCCCGGCGCGCCCGGCACCCGGTTTCGCCCGCCCCTACGCGGCGCTGGTCGCCATGCTCGACGCGCTGCTGGCCGGCCTGGACGACGCCGAGTGGGCGGTGGTCGCCGCCGGTGAGTGGGACGCCCGCGACCTCGTCGTGCACCTGGCCGCGACCGACGGGCTGCTCGGCGAGGCGATCGCGGGGGGCGCCTCGTCGGCCCGCGACGTCCTGGACCGCACCCGGGAGGCGGTCGGCCGATGTCCCCCGCCGCGCGACGCGCGCCGGGCGTGGCGGCGACGGGCGGACGCCCTGTGCGACGACCTGCGCGAGACCGACGCCGACCGCCGGGTCGAGCTGGGCGGCCGGCGGATGCGCATCCGCGACCACGTCACGGTCCGCGCCTTCGAGACCTGGATCCACGCCGACGACATCGCCCAGGGAACCGGCCGCGCCCTGCTCCCGCCGCCGGCCGAACACGTGTACCCGATCGCCGATCTGGGCGTGCGCAGCCTGCCCAAGGCGCTCGCCATGACCGGCCGCGACCACCCCGGCAGCACGCTGCGGATGGTCCTCGACGGTCCGGGCGGCGGGCAGTGGACCGTCCCGCTCGGACCGGCCGCGGCCGGTGCCGACCCGCCCGCGCACATCCGGATGGACGTCGTCGAGTTCTGCTTCCTGGCCGGCGGGCGCCGCTGCCCGGAGAAGGTCGACGTCCAGACCAGCGGCGACCCGGCCGTCACACGCGACGTCCTGGCGGCCGCCTCGGCCTTCTCCGGCCCGTAGCCTCCCGCCGCGCGACCGCCGTCCCGCGACGGCTCGGGCACCGTCGTGCCTGCCATCAGATTATGTACTATTGTACATGTACATCAGTACATTAAGAGGTGGAGCATGCCGGAAGAGCCGGAAGAGAGCGCGCCGTCGGCGCGGACGCGGAGCCGACGCGATCCGGAAGGGCGCCGGAGGGCGATCGTCGAGGCGGCGGCGGGGCTGATCACCGAGGTGGGGTCGGACGGGCTGACGCATCGGCTGGTCGCCGGGCGGGCGGGGGTCCCGCTCGGCTCGACGACGCAGTACTTCGCGACCCTGGACGACCTTCGTGAGGCCGCGTTGCAGTACCTCGCCGACGAGATCGACGAGGGGCTCGCGGTCGTGCGCGAGACGATGAAGGACGTGCGCACGGCGCCCGCCGCGCTCGCGTCCGCGTTCCAGGAGTACCTGCGGGACACGCGGCTCGTCCAGGCGGACAGCGCGCTGACCTGGGCCTCGGTGCGCGACCCCCGGTTGCGCCCGCTGTCGCTGCGCTGGTTCGACGAGCTGGTCGCGATCCTGTCCGAGCACATCGGGACCGCGCGGGCGACGGCGGTGGCGGTGTTCGCGGACGGCGCCCTGTGGCACGCCGTCCTGCATGAGGAGCCGCTCGACCTGGACCTGCTGACCGACGCCCTCACCGCGCTGTTCACGGAGGGCCCATGAGCGTGACCCTGGACAAGGCCCCGGCCTCGGCCCGGCGGCGGTGGGCCTCGGTCGTCGTGCTGTCGGCGAGCCTGCTGGTCATCACGATGGACCTGACGGTCCTCAACATCGCGATCCCGGACATGTCGGCGGACCTTCGGCCGACGTCGACGCAGCTGCTGTGGATCGTCGACGCGTACTCGCTCGTCCTCGCGGGGCTGCTGGTCACGGCGAGCGCGATCGGTGACCGGTGGGGGCGCAGGCGGATGCTGCTGGCCGGGTACGGCGTCTTCGGCGCCGCGTCGGCGCTGGTGCTGCTCGCCGGGTCCGCCGAGGCGGTGATCGCGCTGCGCGCCGTGCTGGGCGTCGGCGGCGCGATGATCATGCCGACCACGCTGTCGATGATCCGCACGATCTTCACCGACCCGGCCGAGCGCGCGACGGCGCTCGGGATCTGGGCCGCGGTGTCGGGAATCGGCACGGCGGTCGGCCCGGTCGTCGGCGGGCTCCTGCTGGAGTACTTCTCCTGGCATGCCGCGTTCCTCGTGAACGTGCCGCTCATGGTGGCCGCGCTGGTCGCGGGCGCGCTGATCCTGCCCGAGTCGCGGAGCCTGCGGCCTGGCCGCTGGGACGGCACCGGCGCGGTGCTGTCGCTGGTCGGCATGGTCCTGCTGGTGTGGGCGCTCAAGCGCTTCGCGAAGGAGGAGAGCCTCGCCGTCCCCTACGGCTGGGCCGCGCTGATCGCGGCCGTCGCGACGCTGACCATGTTCGTCGTGCGCAGCCTGCGCCGCCGCGACCCGCTCCTCGACATGCGGCTGTTCACCAACCGGCGCTTCACCGCGGGCGTCGTCGCCGCGCTGGGCGCGATGTTCGCGATGGCCGCCGCGCTGCTGCTGCTCGCCCAGTGGATGCAGCTCGTCGAAGGGCTCGGCGCGATCCAGACGGGGCTCCGGCTGCTCCCGATCGCCGCGACCGCGACCGTCGCGTCGCTGCTCGCGCCGTGGCTCGCCCGCAGGACGGGCGCCAGAAGCGTCCTCGCCGGGGGCCTCGCCGTGGCGGGCGCCGGGATGCTCGTGCTCTATTTCGTCCCCGGCGACCTGGCGTACGCGCACGTCCTGGTCGCGCTGAGCCTCGTCGGGGCCGGGATCGGGTCGCTCGCCGTCGGCTCCGCGATGATCATGTCGGGCACCCCGGGCGACAAGGCCGGCAACGCCGCGGCGATCGAGGAGACGAGCTACGACCTCGGCAACGTCCTCGGCGTGGCGATCCTCGGCAGCGTCGCGGCGCTGCTGTACCGCACCGGGCTGGACGACGACGACCTCGGCGCGCTCGACTCCCCGGCCGCCGGGGCGGCGCGCGAGTCGCTGGGGTCGGCGGTGGAGATCGCAGAGCGGCAGGGCATGCCCGACCTCGCGGCCACGGCGAGCACCGCGTTCACCGACTCGATGCAGACCACGTCCCTGTTCGGCGGGCTGATGATGCTGGCGGTGGCGGCCGCCGTCTTCGCGATCGTCCCGAAGGGCACCGACATCACCGAGCAGCAGCACTGACCGGCACGCGCACACGATCAAGGGACCGGTCCCGGGATGATCGCGGGAGGCTCGCGGAGGCGGAACTCGCGGCGGGGCACGGAGAATAGCGCACATGGTCATGTCCGAACGGCGGCGGGCGGCCTCCGGCCTGCCGCCCGGTGTCGAGCTCTACACCCTCGGGCCCGGCGGGGACGTCCGGTGGACGGCGGCCGGCGGCACCCGCGATCTCGCGGACGGCCTGCTGCCGTTCATCGACGACGGGCAGTTCGCGCACTACCTCATCGGCGACGCGGCGACCTCGCTGGAACGGCCGAGCAACGCCACGTACAAGCTCGGCGTGGTCGCGCCGCACAGCTCGTTCACCCCGCACGCGCACCGCGGCGAGCATTTCGTCGTGAGCCTCGGCTATGCCGCCTGCGGGCTGTACGACGCGGGCGCGGGACGGGTCGTCGACGTACGGCTCGCGCCGGGCACGATGATCCGGATCCCGGCGATGCTGCCGCACTCGTTCGCCAACCGGGCGGCCCGCCCGCTGCTGATACTGGCGGCGAACACCGGCTACGGCATCGACCACGAGGACTACGCGATCACTGCCGGCGAGGCCGAGCGCCGCGCCGCGGGCGAGTCCGCGGGCCAGACCGGTCCGCCCGGTGTCGACTATCATGCGCTCGGCGCGGCGCTCCGGGAGATCGAGCGGACCCACGGACGGGACGTGATGACGTGGCGGGAACGTCTCGGCGCGGGCCTGCGCCGCGCGGCGTCCCGGTTGGAGGGGACATCGTGATCCGCGCGCTCGACCGGGCCTTGGACGTCGCGATCCGGCGCGCCGGCACCCCTGCCGGAGTCAGGTTCACCGAACGGCAGCTGTACTACGAGATGTGCCGGGTGCTGCGGCCGCTGCACGCGGCGCCGCGCCTGCCGCCGTTCACCCTGCCGCCCCCGATCCGGTACGGGACGTTCCGCGCCGCGCTGGCCCGGCGCGGCCGCGAACAAGTCCCCGGCCTGCTGCCGCCCGCCGCCCCGCCGCACACGACGACCGGCCCGGTGTCGACGGAACCCGACCTTTTCGACTACGGGCTGCCGAGGATGCTGATCTGCCAGCACCGCGCCATCGCGTCGATGCTGCGGGCCAACGACCTGCACATGGAGGCCGCGTCCCCGATCCTCGCCGTGGACGACCTCCCGCCCGACCCGCGCCTCCCGGCCGCGCTGGGACGGGCCGGCGGCGCCACCGTGTACGTGCTGCACGACGCCGGTGCCACTGGCATGGCGATCCCGCGGCTCGTGCGGCGACGGCTCGCTCCGCCGGACGGTGTGCGCGTCGTCCCTCTCGGCCTGAGCCCCCGGCAGGCGGCCTCATTGCATCTGACCACTTTGCACCTGACCACTGGCCGCGGCCCGTCGCCCGGCGGAAGGTTCGCCGAGGTCGCGGCCGTCCGTCCGGCGCGGCTGCTGCGCACTCTGCACCGGCTGATGCGCGAGGACGACCCGGCCGACCACGCCCCCCGGTTCCGGGACGAACTGCGAAAGGCCCGCGATACGGGCTTCATGACCCAGCCGCCCTCCTGACAGGGGACTGACATGCCATCGCAACGCCGTACCGTGTACATCCGCTTCGCCGACGAGACCCTCTCCGACGGCACGGTGCACCGCCGCTACGACGACGGACGCCAGGAATGGCGGAAGCGCGGAAGAGACCGGATCGTGGAATGGCGGGACGGCGAAGGCGTCACCGGAACGGACGAACTGCTCGGCAGACGCATCATCAAACGCCAGTACAACGACGGCCGCCCGCCCATCTACGGCCGGGAGCTGGGATACGGGCGCACCGTCTGGGGCCCCGACGGACATGTCACGCTGAACCGCTCGTCCTTCGGCGGCCGGATCGGCGCCGTCCTGGCGCGGCTGGGACGCCGCCCGGCGGCGTCCGCGCCGAGCGTACTCACCCCGGAACAGGAGGCCGGGCTGCGCCGGGCCGAGGACGCCAGGAACCCGCGCAGAACGCCGCCCCCGAGGCAGACCGGCGCCTACGGCGGCGACTGGCGCGACAAGCCAACGGACTTCAAAGGCGACGGCCACGAATGAGGGCCGCGCTGACGCGAGAGGGGGTGCGCGAATGCCGCGCTGCTGTGCCTGCCTGCCCCGTCCGGGCGCCGGGCCCGCCTCGGGTGATCCACGCGCCGAGGTCGAGCGGATGGGCGCCGTGCCGTCCCGGCCGGTCGGCGGGAGTCCGGACGCCGCGTTCGGGCTCGTCCACGACGAGCCGGGCGAGGCGGCGGGACCGTACACCGCCGGGCGCGGCGTCGCGATCGGCGAGGTCACCCTGCACAACCGCGCCGCGCTGCTCGCCGACCTGGCGGCCGCCGGAGCCCCGGCCCCACCGGACTGCCCGGACGGCGAACTCCTCCTGAGAATCCACGACCGCTTCGGGACAGCCGGGATCCGGAACGCGGAGGGAATGTTCGCGCTCGCCATCGTCGACGGCGCCGACCTGCTCCTCGTCCGCGACCACGTGGGCGCCCGCACCATGTTCTACGCGGACGCGCACGGCCACCGGGCGGCGTCCACCTCGCTGCGCGCGCTGCGGCGCTGGCCCGCGCTCCGCACCGGCCTGAACCTCTCCGCCGTGCGCTCATTCCTGACGTTCGCCTACGTCCCGGGCGAGGAGACCATGCTGCGCGGCGTGCGCGAGGTGCCACCAGGATGCCGCGTGCGCCTGCCCGCCGACGGCCCGGCCCGCGTGGAGCGGTACTGGGAGCCGGAGGAGCGCATCGACGACACCCGCTCGCCCCGCGAGCATGCCGCCCGGCTGCGCGCGCTGCTCGAAGAGGCGACCGCGCGGAGGCTGCCGCCCGCCGACCCGGTCGCGGTGCTGCTGTCCGGCGGTGTCGACAGCAGCCTGGTCACGGCGCTGGCCGCCAAGCTGCACGACGCCCCGGTCGACACGTACTCGATCTGCTTCGGCCGCGATCTGCCCAACGAGCTGGCGTACTCCGGCCTCGTCGCGACCCATTGCGGGACCCCGCACCGGGTGCTCACCGTGTCCGGGGAGACGGTCGCGTCCCGCCTCCCGGACACCGTCGCGCGGCTCGCCAACCCGGTGGGCGACCCGCTCACCGTCCCCAACCTGCTGCTGGCCGAGGCGGTCGCCGGGGACGGGCACCGCGTCGTCCTCAACGGCGAGGGCGGCGACCCGATCTTCGGCGGCCCGAAGAACCTGCCGATGCTCGTCCACGAACTGCACCGCGACGAGCCCGGCCTGGACGCGCGGGCGAACGCCTACCTGCGCTCCTACCGCAAGTGCTACACCGACCTGCCCACGCTGCTGACGCCCGCCGTCCTCGCCGAACTCGACACCGCCCCGCCGCCGGAACGGTTCGTGGCGCCCTACCTGCGCCCGGACGGCCCGTACGGCATGGGCACCCTCCTCAACCAGCTGCTGCACTGCAACCTGCGCACGAAGGGCGCCTACCACATCCTCGGCAAGGTCGAGCGGATCACCGCGTCGCAGGGGTTGCAGGGCCGCGCGCCGCTGTTCGACCGGGCCGTCGTCGACCACGCCTTCACCGTGCCGCCCCGGTGGAAGCTCGCCGGGACGGTCGAGAAGTGGGTGCTCAAGGAGGCCGTCCGGGACCTGCTGCCGGAGACGGTCATCGATCGGCCGAAGAGCGGGATGCGCGTCCCGGTGCAGCAGTGGCTCCGCGGCCCGCTGCGGGACCTGGCCGGGGACCTCCTGCTCGGCCCGCGCGCACAGGAACGCGGCCTGATCCGCGGCGACACCGTCCGGTTCTGGATGCGCGGCGATGGGTCCCTGCTGCCCAGGCAGGGCGGCAAGCTCTGGCTCGTCCTCACCCTTGAGCTATGGCTCAGGTCGTACGACCTGGGCTGACACCGGATGTGATCGTCGCCAGCGCCCGGTCAGTGCGCCCGCAGGGACGTGATGAGCCCGGCCTCGTCCACCGTGTAGACGGTCGCGCAGTCGATCGTCATCGCCGACCCGTCGCCCATCACCGTCGTGATCGTCACGACATTGGCGCAGCAGGCGCCGTTGGCGAACGAGTCGGCCACGGCGAACTCGAACCTGGCGGCCTTCGACACGAAGCCGTCCCAGAACGCCGCGATGCGTCCGGCCCCCGATGACCGCGCCCTTCGGGATCGAGGAACGACGGCCCGACCGGATCTTCGATCACGGCGTCCGGCGCGAACAGCCCCAGCCACTCCTCCCTGCGCCCCGCCGCGACGGCCCTCATGGAGGCACGCGCGGCACGCCGCGCCGGATGTTCTGTAACGTGTTCTCGTTTCATGCCCTCGCGATGACCTTCTCCGCGAACCGCTCAAGATGCTCGACCTTCTTGTGCAACGGCTCGATATCGGGTCCCTTCTGATAGGGCGTCCGGAATCCGACGATGACATCGGTGACGCCCTTGTCCTCCAGCCGCCGCACCCCGTCGGGCGCGTAGGCGTCCGCCGAGATCACATGAACCTCGAACGGCACACCACCCTTCCCCTCGGCCTCCCGCAACCGGTTCAACCTGCTCAGAAGCTCGTCCAGATCATCGCCACCGGCGTGCATCCCCCCGTCCCCGCGCACCACCGCGCGCCGCAGCGCCGCCTCGCTGTGCCCCCCGACCAAGATCGGGAACGCCCGCGCCGGCGCCAGCTTGATCGCCGGGATGTCGAAGAACTCGCCGTGGAACTCGAAGTCCCCCCGCCGCTCAGCCCCCGCACGACGTCGATGGCCTCGTCCATCCGCCGCCCGCTTACGTGAACCTCATCCCCAAACACTAGAACCTGTTCCATCTCCCCATCAGCCGCCATCATGGCCCCATGGGCCGGTCCTCTGGGTCGGGGTTCGGGACCGGTGATGGCGAGCGAGGCAGAAAGGCAGGCAGGGCGTGCGCCGGTGGCGTACGCCCTGCCTTTGGGGTGGGATCTCAGGTTGTCAGCGGCGGAGTCCGCCTACCGAGGTGGTTCTCGGGTGGTCCTGCGTGAGGGCGTAGGACTTGCCGCCGAAGGTGAGGTTGAAGTTGGACGGTGTCACGATGGGCAGTTTGTAGCTCAGGGCGACGGTGGCGGAGCCGCCGTTCGGGATGCTCGACCAGCTCGGGACGGTCAGCGTGGCCCGATGGAAGTCGCCCTTGAGGCCGCCGGTGTTGTTGCCGGTATGGCCCGCTTGGACGGAGAGCGTCCACCCCGTCTGCTGGGTCATGTCGGACGGGGACGACGTGCCGAAGTCGAACTTGAAGGTGGCGCCGCCCGGGATGGCCTGGCCCGAGTTGTTGGTGATGCGCATCTTCGGGCTGATCGGGTAGTTGGCGTCGCCGACCGGGAAGTCGACCAGTTCGACCTTCACGTCGAGGACGTCGGTCGGCATCGTCTTGTCGGACTTGAGGTTCCCGTACGGGGCGGCGTTCTTGAGGCCGTCGTTGATCACGTTGATCAGCGTCTGGCCCATGAAGTACTCGCCCTTGCCGTCGTTGCGGGCGGGGTCCCAGGCGTAGTCGCCGGAGAGCTCCCAGATCATGATTCCGCCGATGCCCTTGTCGGCCACGTACTTGGCCTTGGCCGCGAGCGACTCCTCGTCCTCGGTGGACAGGAAGACCTTCTCGGTGGCGTTCCAGAGCCACGGCGTCTTCATGGTGCTGTTGTAGTTGCGGGTGTAGGTGCCGACGAGACGGTCGTCGGGGTCGCTCGCCGGGTCGAGGCCGTAGTCGCCGATGTAGGTGCCGGGGAGGCCCTTTTCGAGGTTCTTGGCATGCCACATCGGGTTGCTGCCCGACGCCATTTCCTTGCCGTTCTCAAGGTCGTGCCAGATGTTGTCGATGCCGATTCCTCCGTCGCCGCACGGCGTTTCGGAGCCGACATCGCCCGCGGTGCCCTTGGGACACTGCTTCTGGTCGGGCATGGCGGACTTGCCCCACAACCCGTTCGTGCCGCCCTGGACGTTCTTCCAGCCCCGAGTGTAGAAGGGCACGCCGATATTGATACGGCCCGCCTGCATCGAACCTCGGAAGTAGTGATAGGCCCAGTCGGTATTCAAATATCCTATTCCGTAGGCGTTGTAGACGCCGCCCTCCTGGAGTTCGTTGTCCTTGCCGTCGTCGTACAGGGCGGCGTTGGGGCCGACGAAGTGGTTCCAGGTCCCGTGCAGGTCGTAGGACATGATGTTGGCGTAGTCCAGGTACGGGACGACCTGGTAGCTGTCGTGCCCGCGCAGGATCCAGCCGGACGCCGAGACGGCGGCGGTGAGCAGGTAGTGCTTGCCGTCGGCCGCGCCCGCCGCGTCCAGCTTCTCGCGCAGCGTCTTCATGAGGGCCACGTATCCGGCCATCAGCTTGGCGCGCCGCGGGTTCGAGAACTTGAAGTCCTCGGGGTGCCCGGCGTACTGCATCGAGGTGGCGTACTCGTAGTCGATGTCCGCGCCGTTGAATCCGTACTTGCGCAGGAACTCGACGACGGAGTCGGCGAACGTGTTGATCTTCGCCTGGGTGTCGGTCATCGTGTAGAAGCCGCCGGAGGCGACGCGGTTGCCGTTGTCGTCGAGGTAGCCGCCGGACTCCGCCCAGCCGCCGATCGAGATCAGCGTCTTGACGTTCGGGTTCTGCTTCTTGTACTTGTTCAGCAGGTTGAAGTGGCCCTTATAGGGGAGCGACGGATCCATTTCCGCGCCCTCGACCTCAGGCCATTCCATCCCGATCGCCGGGTTGTTGGGGTTGTTGCCGCCGACCGAGACCTTGTTCTGCTCGTCGACGTGCGCGAAGGCGTAGTTGATGTGGGTGACCTTGTCCCACGGGATGTCCTTGGCGAGATAGCGGGGCTTCTTGTCCTTGCCCGTCCGCCAGCTGGTGAAGTAGCCGATGGCGCGGCGGGGGTGGCCGGCGCCCATCTTCTCGCGGCCGTTCTCGTCATAGACCTCGCAGTACGCGGGGGTGACGCCCGGCGTCTGGTAGAGGCCGTCGGGGCGGCAGCCCGCGGTGCCGGGACCGATGGTCGTGGTGACCTCGTTGCTGAGCTCGGAGAGCTGGCCGATCGAGTCCTTGGCCCGCACGGCGAAGCGGTAGCTTCCCGGGCGGAGGCCGGAGACGGCGGCGGTGGTGCCGGTGACCGACTGGATGACCGAGCCGTTCTGCAGCACGTCGTAGCCGGTCACGCCGTTGTCGTCGCTTGCGGCCTGCCAGGACAGCTTGACGGTGTCGCCCTCGGTCGAGGTGACGCGCAGCTCGGCGGGCTTGGACGGCGGCGCGTCCTCTCCCGAGCCGGGGGTGGTGACGGTGACCGGGGCGCCGACCTCGGAGAGCTGGTCGGAGGTGTCGCGGGCGCGGACGGTGAAGGTGTAGCGGGTGTTGGCCGTCAGGCCGCTGACCTTGGCGGTGGTGCCGGTGACGGTGGCCGCGACGGCGCTGCCGTTCAGCACGTCGTAGTTCTTGACGCCCTGGTCGTCGGACGCGGCGTCCCAGGCCAGGGAGACCGAGGCGGGAGTGACCTCGGTGGTGCGCAGGTTGGCGGGTGGGCTCGGCGGGGCGTCGGAGGGCCCGCCGTCGCACGGCTGCCCGTCGAGCAGGCAGTTCTCCGGGCCGCTCAGCGTCCCGGTGTAGGACACCAGGAAGCCGAAGGAGGCGTCGCCGCCCGGGTTGATCGTGCCGTTGTAGTTGCGGTTGGTGAACGTGTGGTGGCTGCCCGAACTGGTGAGGGAGGCATCCCAGTACGAGCCCATGCGGACGGAGGAGGGAAGGTCGAACTCCAGTTTCCACCCGGACGTGGCGGAACCGCCGCCATTGGTGATCGTGCAGGTGTACTGGGCGCCGCCGCCCCATTCCTGGACGGTGCGGCAGGCTGCGGTCGGGCCCGCCGCGGAGGCGGACGCTGGTACGGCCACGGAGAGGCCGATCATCAGGAGAAGCGCGGTGACTCCGGCGAAGATCCTCCGGAGCGGGGGTCTGGTGCGCACGGCTATCTCAGTTCCCTTCATTAATTAGGAAACTATACTAATTGTTAGGAACATAACCGCACTTCAACGGGTGTGCAAGGCCCGAATTTCAACCGTGCCATTCGATGGAACCGGTCCAGTAAGGGGACCAGACCAGTGCCGTCGGGAGCCCTCAGAACGGCGTTCGGGCGGCCGCCAGAACGTCCCGGACGGCGGCGACCGACACCTCCACGTTCTCCTGCGGCGTGAGCGTCCGCAGCTTCCACGACAGGACCTCGACGGACAGGTCGTCGACGTCCACGCCCTTGGCGTCCAGCGTCCGGACGAAGCCGGCGAGGTCGAAGTCCCCCTCGCCCGGCAGGAGGCGGCTGTGGAAGCAGTCCTCCTGGACGCTCCCCTCGGGCGTCGCGTGCCCGTCGGCCAGCTCCACGTGCGTGATGTGCCGGGCCTCGACCCTGTCCAGGGCGTCCAGCCCGGTGGGGTCGCGGAAGGTCTGCCAGGAGTCGAGGAGCAGGCCGCCGTTGGGCCGCTCCGCGCCCATGACCATGGCCGCGGCGAGGGCGTGGTCGAACCTGGGCAGGAACGCGACCGGCTCCACCGCCACGGTGAGCCCGTGGCCGGCGGCCCGGTCGCACATGGCGGCGAACCGTTCCGTGAGGACGTCCAGCGGCGGGACCTCGGCGTCCGGGGTCATGACGGCCAGGGTCTTGACGCGGGTGGCGCCGAAAACCTCCGCGTAGTGGAAGACCGCCTTCTCGCTGACCTGCCCTGTCACCGCCTCCTCGCTCCCCGCGTCGGCCTGCCAGCCGAAGAGGATCTCAAGCTCCCCGATCCGCACGCCGTGGGCGTCGAGAATGGCCCGCAGGTCTTCCGGCGCGCGGGTTCTCAGCAGGTCGTCGAGTTCCTTTGTCGCCATTCCCATGCCGGTGGAGCCCACCGAGGCCACGGCGGTGACACGTTCCTCGAACGTGTCGCGGACCGGTTCCCACCACACCGAGCCGACCAGATGGGCATGCGCGAAAAAGACGTCCTGCTTATCCGAAAAACGCGTCCCGGTCACGAGGCCGTGTTCCTTTCTCTGCACGCGGTCACAGCTAGCGAAGCTAGCTGGACCAATGCGGCCGACGCTTGTTCCCCAGTGCCGCTCTGACAGAACTTCAGCGCCAGCATTGGAACCGGACGATGCGGAGTGGGCACGTCAAGCCATGGACAGCACACGGGGAAAACCGACCGGAGAATGGGCGCCACACACAGTGAAAAGGCGCCCGACACAGAGTCACGCGGGTCGTTCTTAGGGGAGCGGGGTTCTGCCTGCGCTTGCTGGCGGGGATCATGGTGGGGTGCGTGGTTGGTGGTGGGTTGTTGTCGTGGGGGCCGTTGGGGTCGCGGCGGTGGATTTGGTGTGGGGGTTTCAAGGCGAGGGTCGGTCCGGGCGGGGGATGGCGCTGCTCGTCCTGGGTGTCGTGGCCGGGTGCTCGTTCGTCGTCGCCGGGCTGGTCACGCGGGCGCAGGTGCCGGGAGGCCACGGCGGCGGGCTGATGGCGGGGATCGGGCTGCTCCTCCTCTTGGCGGGGCTGACCTATATCCCCGGTCGCGCGGCCCAGTTTCTGGGGAACGGGTTCGGGTGGGTGGCGTTGACGCTGCTGGCGCATCTGGTGCTGGCGATCCCGGAGGGCAGGGTCCGGAGCGGGGCGCTCGTCGTCCTTCTCTATGGGGGCATGTCGGCTTCGCTGGTCGTGTGGGCGGTGGACGGGCCGCGGCCGTTCGCCATCGCCGTGGCGATCTACATGTGGGTGTTCGGCGGCGTCCTGGCCGGGGCGCTGGTGTGGCGGTGGCTGGTGCGGGTTCCGCGGCCGCGGCGGCACACGTTCGCGCCGGTGGCGCTCGCGGGCGGGGTCATGGTGCTCACCATGTGGATGCGGCAGGGGGCCGGGATCTGGCCGGACGGCAGTCACGCCTCGTCCGCCGAACCGATGCTCCATCTGGGTGCGCTGGCCGCGTTGGCGCTGTGGCCGCTGGCGGTGCTCGCCGGGATGCTGCGCGCCCGGCTCGACCACGTCGCGGTGGCCCGGGTCGCGGCGCAGGTCGACCGGACGCCTGAGGCGCTGGAGGCCGTCCTGGCGACGGTGCTCAGGGACCCTTCGCTTCGGCTGGTGCAGGGGACGGACGGGCCGCCGCCGGTGGGGGCGGGACGGTCGTGCGTCTCGCTGGGCAGTGGTGAGGCGGTGCTGGTGTACGACGCGGCGCTGGACGCCGATCCGGCGCTGGTGCGGTCCGCGGCGGCCATCGCGCGGCTGGTGGTGGAGAACGAGCGGATGCGGGCCGAGCTGGCGGCGCGGCTGGCGGAGGTGCGGGCGTCGCGGGCGCGGATCGTCGCGGCGGGTGACGCCGAGCGGCGGCGTATCGAGCGGAACCTGCACGATGGCGCGCAGCAGCGGCTCGCCGGGCTGGCGGTGACGCTGGGCCGGATCCGGGTCAACGATGACGGGAAGCTCGCCGGGCTCGTGGACGAGGCCGCCGCCGGGCTGCGGGACGCGATGGCGGAGCTGCGGGAACTCGCCGGAGGCATCCATCCGGTGATCCTGACCGAGGCGGGGCTCGGCGCGGCGTTGCGGTCCCTGGCAGAGGGGGCGGCGGTTCCCGTCGCCGTGGAGGCGCCGGACGGGCGGCTTTCCGCGGCCGTCGAGCAGGCGGCCTATTTCGTGGCGGCGGAGGCGCTGGCGAACGTGGTCAAGCACGCGGGCGCGTCCAAGGTGACGGTCACGGCGCGGGTGGACGGCGGGCTGCTGCGGCTGGACGTCCGCGACGACGGCATCGGCGGGGCCCGCATGGACGGTGGCGGCACGGGCCTGCGCGGGCTGGCCGACAGGGTGGCCGCACTGGACGGGACCCTTTGCCTTGAGAGCCCACCGGGGCAGGGGACCTCGCTGCGCGCCGAGCTGCCCGTTCAGGAACGCAGGTAGGTCAGGACGGCGAGGACGCGGCGGTGGTCGTCGGCCGCGACCGGCAGCCCCAGCCGCTCGAAGATCCCGCGCACATGGGACTCGACCGTCTTCGGGCTGAGGTGCAGCCGGCGGCCGATCGCCTGGTTGGAGCGGCCCTCGGCCATGAGCGCGAGCACCTGCCGTTCGCGTTCGCTGAGCCGTCCCAGCGCGCCGCCCTTCGGCGGCCTGCCGACCAGCCGGACGACGACCTCCGGGTCGATGACGGCCGCGCCCGCGTTGACGCGGTGGAGCGCGTCGGTCAGTTCGGCGACGTCGGAGACGCGGTCTTTCAGCAGGTAGCCGACGCCGCGGGCGTCGTCGCGGAGCAGGCCGATCGCGTGGTGCGCCTCGATGTGGTGGGACAGCACCAGCACGCCGACGTCCGGATGCCGTTCCCGGACGAGCCGCGCCGCGTCGAGGCCGTCGGCGCCGTGGCCGGGCGGCATCCGCACGTCGGCGATGAGGACGTCCGGCGGGTCGGCGGCGATCAGCGCGGGCAGCGTGGCGGCGTCCCCGGTCTCGGCGGCCACGGTGATCCCGACGTCGGCGAGCAGCCGCGCCAGTCCCTGCCGGAAGAGCACGCTGTCCTCCGCGAGCACCACCCGCATGCCCGGCAGCCTAATCGATCTTCAGGGTTGACCCTGACCGATCCGGGGGACTGCCCGGTGCCGGTGCGGGGTGGGAGACGGCCAGGCTTGGCGGCGTGACCGACATACGTACGACGACCGAACCCGTGATCCGGCTGGAGGCCGTGACGCGCCGCTTCGGCCGGGGCCGCGGCGCCGTGGACGCGCTGCGCGGCGTCTCGGCCGACCTGCCCGGCGGATCCTTCACCGCGATCATGGGGCCGTCCGGCTCGGGGAAGAGCACCCTGTTGCAGTGCGCGGCGGGGCTGGACCGTCCGACGTCCGGCACGGTGCGGATCGGCGGGGACGAGCTGACCGGCATGAGCGAGTCGCGGCTGACGAAACTCCGCCGCGACCGTGTCGGGTTCGTGTTCCAGTCGTTCAACCTCGTCCCGGCGCTGACGGCGCGGCAGAACATCATCCTGCCGCTGCGGCTCGCGGGGCGCCGCGCCGACCGGGCGTGGCTGGACGAGCTGATCCGCCGGGTCGGCCTCGGGAAGCGGGCGGGGCACCGGCCGGCCGAGCTGTCCGGCGGGCAGCAGCAGCGGGTCGCGATCGCCCGCGCGCTCATCACCCGCCCGGCGGTCGTGTTCGGCGACGAGCCGACCGGGGCGCTGGACCTGAGCACCGGCAGGGAGGTGCTGACGCTGCTGCGGGAGGTCGTCGACACGCTCGGCCAGACGCTGGTCATGGTGACGCACGACCCGGTCGCCGCGTCCTACGCCGACCGGGTGCTGTTCCTCGCCGACGGCTCGATCGTCGAGGGCATGGACGCGCCCACCGCCGACCGTGTCGCGGCGCGGCTGACCCGGCTGGGCGGGTGAGGGCGGCATGGTGTCGCTGGCGCTCCGCACGATCCGCACCCGGCGGATCGGGTTCGCGGGCTCGTTCCTGGCGGTGCTGGTCGCCGTCACCCTGATCTCCGCCTGCGTGATCATGATCCAGTCGGGGCTGCTGGCGACGCCGGAGGCCGACCGGTTCGGCGCGACCGCCGCCGTCGTCCGCGCGGACCCCGACCTGCGCGTCCGCTCGGACGAGAACGAGGAGAAGGTCCCGCTGGAGCAGCCGCCGAGGCTGACTCGGGACCAGCTCGCGAAGCTGCGCACGGTGCCCGGTGTCGAGGCCGTCATCACCGACTCCCCGTTCTACGCGCAGGCCGTCGGCCGGGACGGCGCCCCGCTCGCCGGAGGCAAGGAAGGCGAAGGGCCGTCCTGGGGTCATGCCTGGGACGCCGCGCGCCTCACACCGTTCAAGCTCAGCAGGGGACGCGCACCCCAGGCGGACGACGAGGTCGTGCTGGACGCCGACCTCGCCCGCCGGTCGGGTGCCAGGCCGGGGAGCACGGTCCAGGTCGTCACGAGGGAAGGGACGCGGCGGTTCCGGGTCAGTGGCGCGGTGAGCCGGGCGCTGCCTTCGCAGGCCGCGTTGTTCTTCACCCAGCGGACGGCGGACCGGCTGGCGCGGACGGGCGGCGCCGCCGACTTCGCCGGTGTACTGGGCCGCCCGGGCACGGACCGCGCGCTGGATGAGCGCCTGCGCGGCAGCGGGCTCGACGTCCTCACAGGCGATCCGCGTGCGCGGGCGGGCGCGCCGGAGACCGCCGAGAAGCTGCGGTACTCGACGGAGCTGTTCGGGCCGATGGCCGGGATCGGCGGATTCCTCGCGGTGTTCGTCATCGGCGGCACGCTCGGCCTGTCGATCCTGCAACGGCGCCGCGAGATCGCGCTGCTGCGGGCGATCGGGACGACGCCGTGGCAGATCAGGCGGATGATCGCCGTCGAGGCGGTGCTGCTGGCCGCGCTCGCGTCCGTCCCGGGCTACGTGCTGGGCATTCCGCTGGCGCATCTGCTGCGGGCCGTCCTCACCGATCAGGGGCTCGCGCCGCCGGAGTTCGCCGTCCAGGCGGGGCCGCTGCCGTTCCTCGTCGCGGGCGGTTCGGGGCTGGTGCTGGCGCTGGTGTCGGCGTTCACGGCGGTGAGGCAGGCGTCGCGGATCCGTCCGGCGGAGGCATTGCGGGAGACGGCGGGGCCGCGGCGGCTCGTCACCGTTCCGCGGTTGCTGCTCGCGGTCGTGACGCTGGCGGGCTCGTTCGCGATCCTGGGGCTCACGCAGCATCTCGGCGGTGAGGTCGGGGTCGCGTTCCTCGCCCTGGTCGCGCTGCTGATGATGGCCGCGACGGGACTGCTCGCGCCGGTGCTGACCCGCGTGCTCGAACCCCCGGCCGGGGCCCTGGTCGCCGCCGTCACCCGGACGACGGGCTGGCTCGCGCACGCCGGGTCGAAGGTCGCCGTCCGCCGGGTCGCCTCGTCCGCCGCCGCGATCATGATCAGTGTGGCGATGGCCGGGTACGCGCTGCTGGTCACGGCCGTCCTCAACGACACGACCGCCGCGCAGGGCCGCGAACGGGTCGTCGCCGACCGGATCCTGATCCCGCGCGACGGGGACGGGCTCGCGCCCGGCGTCGCGGACGCGGCGCTGCGGCTGCCCGGCGCCGACGCCGTCTCCCCGGTCACCGGGACGATGTTCGTGTCGTCCGTGCTCGGCTCCCCGGAGACCGTGCTCGCGCAGGCCGTGGACCCGGCGACCGCCGGCCGCGTCCTCGACGTGAAGTTCCGCGAGGGCGGCTGGGACGCCCTCAATTCCCAGGGAACGGTGCTGGTCAGCCGCACGCACGCCGGTTCGCACGGCTGGCATGCCGGATCCCGCGTCCAGGGCTGGCTCGCCGACGGCACGCGCGCCGAGTTGCGGGTCGGCGGCGTCTTCGACCGGTCGCTCGGCTTCGCCGACGTCGTGTTCTCCCGTGCCGCGCTCGCCGGGCACCTGCGCGACGGGCTCGACGACGCCGTCCTGGTCCGGGCCCGTCCGGGGCAGGACGCCGTGCTGGACCGGGCGCTGAACGGGCTCGCCCGCGCCGAACCGTCCGTCCAGGTCGTCGACCGCGCCGAGTACGCGGGCGCGACGGAGACCTCGATCGAGCAGAACCTGACCGGGACCTACCTGGTCCTGGCCGTGCTGGTCGCGTTCACCGCCGTGTCGCTCGTCAACACGCTCGTCATGGGGACGGCGGCGCGCGGCCGGGAGTTCGCGCTGCTGCGCGCGGTCGGCGCGAGCCGCCGCCAGGTCATCCGGATGATCGGCTGGGAGACCGTGATCGCCATGGCGGTCGGGGTGCTGCTCGGGACGGTGATCGCCTGCATCGTGCTGGCGGGCGCGAACGGGGCGCTGTCCGGCTCCATGCGGTTGTCGGGCCTGCCCATGCCGCTCTACCCGCTGGTCCTCGCGGGTGTCGCGGTCATGAGCCTGGCCGCCTCGACGCTGGCGTCGGGCGTGGCGCTGGCGTCCCGCCCGGTGGACGCCCTGGCCGGCGCCCGCGAATAGCCGCCCGCGCGGCCGCACGGGTGGCCGCACGGGTAACCGCGGGCGGCCACCCGCGGTCACCCGTGCGCGCCCGTGTTGGACACGTGCACGATCGTGTGCTGGTCCAGGTCGGAACCGGAGAGGCGGGCGGCGACCCGGCCACGGTAGAAGACATGGACGCTGTGGCACAGCTCCGCCAGCTCTTCAAGGTCGGTCGAGGCGAGCAGCACCACGGCGCCGTCCGCCGCCGCGGCCCGGATCAGGTCGTGGATCTCGGCCTTGGCGCCCACGTCCACGCCCCGGGTCGGGTCGTCGAGGAGCAGCACCGACGGCGACGCGTCCAGCCACTTCGCCAGGACGACCTTCTGCTGGTTGCCGCCCGAAAGCAGGCCGACGCGCTGGTCCACGTCCCGGCAGCGGATCCGCAGCCGATCGACGTGCGTGCGGGCCCGGGTGCGCAGCGCCGAACCGCGGACGACGAGGCCGTCGCGGCTCAGCCCGATCGAGCGGACCTGGCCGATGTTCTGCCAGATCGGCTGGTCGAGCATCAGCCCGCGGCCGCGCCGGTCGCCCGAGACGACGGCGACACCGGCGCCGATCGCCTGCCGGAGCCCGCGCGGGACCGGACGGTCGCCCGGCAGCCGGACGGTGCCGCTCGACGCCCGGCGAAGCCCGGCCACCAGCTCAAGGACGGCGAGGTGCCCCGCCCCGGCCAGGCCGGTCACACCGATGATCTCGCCGGCGGACACCTGGAGGTCGACGCCGGACATGACGTCGTCCACCGACACCCCGTCGAGCCGCAGCCGCGGCCCGTTCCCGGCGGGCGCGACCGGCGCCGGCGCCGCCTCCCGCTCCGGGCGGGGGCCGAGCATCGCCGAGACGATGTCGTCGATGCGCAGGTCGGCGCGGTCGGCGCCGGCGAGGACCGTGTGCCCGTCGCGCAGCACCGTGATCGTGTCGCAGAGCTGCATGACCTCTTCGAGGATGTGCGACACGAACACCACGCCGACCTCGCGTTCCCGCAGGACCTCCAGGATGCCGAGGAGGCGGTCCGAGCCGTCCCGGTCGAGGGCCGAGGTCGGCTCGTCCAGGATCAGCACGCGCGGGTCGGTCAGCAGCGCGCGGGCGATCTCGACCAGCTGGCGCTGCCCGAGGGACAGCTCGCGGACGAGGGTGCGCGGGTCGACGTCCAGGCCGAGCCGGGTGAGGGTCGGCCTGGCGGTGTCGAGCATCGCGCGGCGGTTCAGGAACGGCCCGCGCCGCGGCTCGCGGAGCGGGTACAGGTTGGCGAGGATGTCGAGGTCGGGGAACAGGTTCAGTTCCTGCGACACGACCGCGACGCCGTGGCGGACCGCGTCCGCCGTGCTGTGGAACGCGACGGGCCGGTCGTCCATGGTGAGGGTGCCCGAGTCGGGACGGATCGTCCCAGCGAGCACCTTCACCATGGTCGACTTCCCGGCCCCGTTCTCGCCCAGAAGAGCATGCACCGACCCGGGCTCGACGTTGAGCGAGCCCTCGGCGAGCGCCGTGACGCCGCCGTAGGTCTTGGTGATGTTCTGCGCGCGGAGCACCGTCATGTCAAAGCACCGTCATGTCAGTTGGCCTGCTCGAGGGGCTTGAGGTACTGGCCGGGGTTGGTCATCTGCTTCTCGACGAGGGCCTTGAAGTAGTTGACGCGGCTCTGCTCGTTCGCCTGCCGCTTCATGATCTCGTCGACGTTGCCGGAGTCGACGACCAGGGTGCCGGGGTTCCACCAGCCCTCGGGCATCTTCTTGCCCTCGCGCTTGGCCTGGATCATCAGCTCGATCGCGACATAGCCCTTCAGCCAGTGCTCAGGCGAGGACAGCGCGAACAGGGACCCGTCCTTGACGGCCTTCAGCGCGGCCGGGTCGATGTCGCACGAGCCCGCGAGGAACTTGCGCCCCGTCTGCTTCTGGATCAGCGGCAGCGAGACGCCGTCCTGGGCGCCGACCCCGAGGTAGGCGATGGCCTTGGGGTTCGCCTTGACGATCGAGTTCCAGGTGTTGTAGTTCTCGGTCGGCTCGCCCTTGGACTCGAGCGGCCCCTTGATCGTCAGACCGGGGCGCTCCTTCTTGATGACGGCGATGAGCCCCTCGATGCGCTGTTCGAGGAGCCGCAGGCCCGGAATGGCGATGCCGATGACGACCTCGCCCTTGGTGCCCGGCGGGACCTTCTTGATGAACGCCTCGCCGAGCGCGCGCCCGACCTCGGTGTTGCTGTTGCCGACGAACAGCTTCGTCTTCGCTCCGGGCGGCGCGGCGGCGTCCACGGCGACGGTCTGGATGTCGTCGTCGGCGGCCTGGGTGAGCGGACGGACGAACAGATCGGGGGCGAGGGCCTGCAGGGCGATGCCGTCGGGCGAGCTGCGGATCGCGGAGCGGAAGAGCTGAACCTGGACCGGTCCGTTCGTGCCGGTCGGCGCGGACGCGTTCAACGTCACATTGCCGTCGGCGTTCGCCGCCGCCTTCGCCCCGTACGCCATTTCCTGGAACGGGTTCTGCGTGGTGGTGGCGTAAATGAATCCCAGCTTAAGCTTTCCCGACTTCTTCTCCCCCGAGCCGCCGTCGCCGGAACCGCAGCCGGCCAGCGCGACGGAGCCGATCAGCACCGTGGCCAGGGTCAAAGATCTGAGCTTCACTAGTTCTCCTTCGGGGGTGCGGGGGTGTCATAGCCCGAGCTTGGCGCTCTCGCGCCGCCGGCGGCGGCGCACCAGGCTGTCCAGCGCGACGGCGGCGAGAATGACACCACCGGTCGCGAACGCGCTCCAGTTGGCGGGAATGTTGAAGTACTGCAGACCACTGGTGACCACGCTCAGGAGCACGGCGCCGAGGCAGGCGCCGATCACGGTGGCGCTGCCACCGCGCAGGGGCGTGCCGCCGATGATCGCGGCGGCGATCGCCTGGAGCTCGAACCCGGTGCCGATGTTGGGGTCACCGGAGGTGAAGAACGCCAGGCCGAGCACCCCCGACAGCCCGGCGAGCAACCCGATCAGGACGAGCGCCTGCATGCGGACCTTCGCGATGGAGATGCCGGAGAACGTCGCCGCGTCGGGGTTGGACCCGATGGAGCGCACCCGGTAGCCGAACGGCGTGAACCGCAGCACGAGGGTGAGCAGGATCGCGATCCCGATCAGCACCCACACGCTCGTCGGTACCCCGAACGTCTTGCCGCCCAGCACGGTGAAGAAGGAGCTTTCCAGCGGCAGGCCCGTGACCTGCTTGCCGTCGCTGAGCGCGAGCGTCAGGCCGCGGAAGACCGACAGCGTCGCGAGCGTCGCGACGATCGCCGGGATGCCGACGAACTGCACGATCAGCGCGTTGATCAGCCCGAGGAACCCGCCGAGCAGGATGCCGAGGAGGGCGGCCAGCCAGGGCGACTGTATCCACGACTCCTTCATCATCAGCCCGGTCGCGATCACCGTCAGCCCGAAGGTCGAGCCGACGGACAGATCGATCTCGCGCATCGACAGCAGGTAGGCCATGCCGCACGCGAGAAGCCCGACGTAGACGGCCGACTGGAGGGTGTCCAGCAGCTGCCCGACCTCGAAGAACTCCGGATGCAGGATGCTGATGAACGCGACCAGCGCCAGGGTCGCCACGAGGACGCTCGTGGCCTCCCCGCGTCCGGCCCGGACGGCCAGCACCGGGAGCTTCGTCTGGGTCAGCGCCGCGGCGTGCCCCCAGCCCCGAGGTGCGGGTTCGACCTTTTCGGTATCGGACTGCCGTTGGGCGGTCACTGGCGGCTCCCTTCTTCGTCCCCGATGGACGGTGCGGAAAGTTCACCGCCTTCTTCGCCAGTGCTCTTGGCTGTGGCGGAACAGTCCTTGTCTTTGGCGGCATGGCCTGCGATTTCCGGAATCCTACACAAATCCCCCCGAAGTACGCTCACTTCACGCCAGTACCGTTCGTTTCAGGACGCATTCGCCCCCGGGAGGCCATGCATGAGCCGTGAAAGTCGCCGGCGGGCCGATGTGATCGTCGTGGGGGCGGGGTCGGCAGGGGCGGTCGTCGCGCGGCGGCTGGCGGACGCGGGACTGGACGTCCTGATCGTCGAGGCGGGCCCGCACCGGGACGAACCGGCGGTCGACGACCCGGCCCGCATGCACGAGCTCTGGGACTCGCCCCTCGACTGGGCCTTCCGCACCGTCCCGCAGGAAATGGCTGAGCAGCGGAGACTGCACCTGCCGCGCGGACGCGTCGTCGGCGGCTCGCACGCGCTGAACGCCATGATCTGGGTGCGCGGCAACCCCGCCGACTACGACCACTGGGCGTCGCTCGGCAACGAGGGCTGGTCGTGGCGGGACGTCCAGCCCCTCTTCGCGCGCGCGGACGGGCTCGGCACCGAGACGCCGGGGACGCTCGACGTCCTCACCGGATACGAGCCCGACCGGGTGCAGCGCTCGATCGTCGAGGCCGCGCAGCAGGCGGGGCTGCCGTACAACCCGAACTACAACGGCGTCCGGCAGGACGGCGTGTCCTTCATGCACTTCACCATCCGAGACCAGCGGCGTCTCACGACCGCCCGTGCCTACCTGGCGCCGGTGCTCGGGCAGGGCGCCACGCTCGTCGCGGACGCGAACGTCCGGCGGCTGCTGTTCGAGGGGCGGCGCTGCGTCGGTGTCGAATGGAGCCGGGGCGGGGCGGCGGAGCGCGCGTACGCCGACGAGGTGGTGGTGTGCGCCGGTGCGATCGGGTCGCCCGTCCTGCTCATGCGGTCGGGGATCGGGGACGCGGACGCGCTGGGCGGCGCCGTCGCCCATGTTCCAGGCGTCGGCCGCAACCTCCAGGATCACTGGCTCGTGCCGGTGATCGCGTCCATCGACCGGACGCCCGAGTTCACCCCCGGGCTGCCCCTCACGCAGAGCCACCTGTTCTGGCGCAGCCGCACGGACCTGCCGGTGCCCGACCTCCAGCCGCTCCATTTCGGCGTCCCGCTCTACGAACAGTGGATGGACGGGCCGCCGGACGGCGTGTCGCTCATGGCGGGGCTGGTGCGCCCGGCGTCGACCGGCGAGATCCGGCTCGCCGCCGACCCGTGGGAGGCGCCGCTGATCGACCCGCGCGTCCTGTCCGACGACGCCGACCTGGTGGCGCTCGCCGCCGCCGTCCGGCTGTGCCAGCAGATCGTCGACGCCCCCGAGCTCCGCGACACCTGGGGGGCGCGCGAGCTGTACCCGGGGCCGCTGGCGGAGAGCACCGGTGATCTGCACGGCTACATCCGCCGGTCCGTCCTCACGTACCACCACCAGGCGGGCACCTGCAAGATGGGCGTGGACGACGCCGCGGTCGTCGACCCGCGGCTGCGCGTCCACGGCGTGGAGGGCCTGCGGGTCGCGGACGCCTCGATCATGCCGTTCGTCACGACCGGCAACACCAACGCGCCCGCGGTCATGATCGGGGAGAAGGCCGCCGACCTCCTCACCGCACCGTCCTCCAGCCCCCACCCACCACCATTCGAATGACGAACTCCGCTCGACGCACCGGTCACGGCATCCGCAGCACCGGCTTGATGACCTCGCCCGCGTAGGAGCGATCCAGCGCGGTCTGGACGTCGGCGAAGTCGAAGTACTCCACGAGCCGGTCGAACGGGAAGCGGCCCTGCGCGTACAGCGCCATGATCGCGGTGATCAGCTCGTCGCTGCGTCCGCCGCCGCCGAGCACGCCGACGATCCGCTTGCCCCACAGGGTGGACAGGTGGTCCACGGCGAACTCGGCCCCCGCCGGCGCGCCGCCGATCAGGACGCAGGTGCCGAGCATGCCGACCGAGTCGGCGGCCTGCCGGACGACGTCGATCACCCCGGTGCACTCCAGCGCGTAGTCGGCGGGCCCGCCGCACAGGTCGTGGACGGCGCCGACGACGTCGTCCACGGTCGCGTCCACGGTGTCGGTGGCGCCGAGCTCCCGGGCGAGCGTCAGCCGGAAGGGGTGCCGGTCGACGGCGATGATCCGGGTGGCGGGCGAGTTCCGCGCGGCCATGATCGCGGCCAGCCCGACGGTCCCGACGCCGAACACCACCAGCCGCGCCCCCGGCCCCGGCCGCACCGTGTTGAAGATCGCGCCCGCGCCGGTCGACACCCCGCAGGCCAGCGGACCCATCAGTGCGAGCGGCAGGTCCCGGGGCACGGGGACGAGCGCGGCGGCGGTCGTCAGCGAATGCGTCGCGAACGACGACTGGCCGAAGAAATGGCTGGACACGGGGTTGCCGTCGAGACGGTGCAGGGCCGTCCCGCCGTCGATCCGGCCGCCGCCGCACAGCCCCTCCGCCAGACGCAGGCAATACCTGGGCTCCCCGGCCAGGCAGTTCCGGCACGTCCCGCAGAACGGCCAGCCGATGACGACCGGGTCGCCCTCGGCGTAACCGGTCACGCCCGCGCCGACGGCGGCGACGTTGCCCGCGCCCTCGTGGCCGAGCACCCCGGGCAGCGGGAAGGGCAGGTCGCCTTGGCGGGCGAGCCCGTCGGTGTGGCAGATGCCGGTGGCGGCCAGCTTGACGAGCACCTCGCCGGGGCCCGGGTCGTCCAGCTCCAGTTCCGTGAGGATGAACGGGCCGTCCTGCTCTTCGACGAGGGCCGCGGTGATCTGCAAGACGACTCCTTCGGTCTGCCGGTCCGCCCTATAGGGTCTGGGGGCGTGAGCCAACCGTACGTCCCACCGCAAACACCACCCACCGGACGACCGTCCGGCGTCAAGGACCTGTTCAACGGGGTCGGATACCTGGTTCGCGGCATCGCGTGGATGGCGCGGCACCCGGCTCAGTGGCTTTTCGGGCTGATCCCCGCGCTGATCGTGCTGACCGTTTACGTGACGGCGCTCGTCTTCCTGGCGTTCCAGATCGACGACCTCGCCGGCTGGGTGACGGGGTTCGCCGACGACTGGTCCGGCGGGGTCCGGACGTCCGCGCGGCTGATCGCCGGGATCGCGATCTACGGGGCGGCGCTGTTCCTCGCCGTGCTCACCTTCACCGCCGTGACGCTGCTGGTCGGGGACCCGTTCTACGAGGCGATCGCCGTCCGCGTCGAGGAGTCGCAGGGCGGCGCGCCGCCGGAGCCGGACGTCCCGCTGCTCGTCCAGATCGGGCGGGCGATCAAGGACGCGGTACTGCTCGGCGTGATCGCGCTGACGTTCGCCGTCGTGTTCTTCGTGTGCGGGTTCCTGCCCATTCTGGGGCAGACGGTCGTGCCGGTCGTCGCCGCGCTGGTGTCCGGGTACTTCCTGGCGGGCGAGCTGACGTCGGTCGGGCTGGAGCGGCGCGAGATCCGGCGCACCGAGCGGTTCGCGCGGCTGAAGGCGAACCGCCCGCTGGTGGTCGGGTTCGGCGCCGCGACGTTCCTGGTCTTCCTCGTCCCGCTGGGCGCGGTGCTGGCGATGCCGGGCGCGGTGGCGGGCGCGACGCTGCTGGCCAGGGAACGCCTCGCGGACGCCCCGCAGGAGGAAGAGGCGCTGGTCACACCGGGTGACGGTGGATCGGCGAGCTATGGCTGAGCCGTTGGGAAGATGTGTCCTGAGTGTGATTCCAGGCCGGAACCGAGCGGTTGATCTTCGCGTAACGTGTCCCGCATGTCCGATCAGGGGGAGCGCGGCATGCGCTGGACCGACATGAGCGAGAACGAGCCCAGCCCGGTGGGCCGCACCGAGTTCTCCGCCGAGAGCGAGGGCGAGGCCGCGCACGACGTCTGGGGCAAGGTCGAGGAACGGCCCCAGGAGATGTGGCCCGGACAGGCCCCGGCCGGAGGCTTGGAGGACGATCTCAAGGTCGCGCCCGCCCGGGAGGACGAAGCGCCGCAGTGGGAAGGGTCGCTGTTCGACGAGGGCGACGGCGAGGACACCGGCGACGAGCGGTACGTACCGGCCGTCCCGACCGGCGCCGGTGAGCCGGCGAAGCCCGGCAAGCCGAGCAGCGGCAACTGGCAGATGCCCGACTGGATGGCGGACGAGGCCGCCGCCGACGCCAAGCTCGGCACGTCGGGACGGCCGCCGCGCGATGTCTTCGACGACGGCGGTGGCCGGTCCCGTGCCGTGCTGTTCGGCGGGGTGGGCCTGCTGGTGATCGCGCTCGTCGTGGCCGGTGCCGTCTACTTCGTGAAGAGCGGCGGCGACGACCCGGCGGAGTCGGACGAGGGCGCCAACGCCGACCGGACGGCGACGGCCGAACAGTCCGAGGCCGCGCAGGTCAAGCTGCCGCCGGACAAGAGGCTCAAGGCGTTCCCCGGCAACCCGAGCAGGACGCTGGGGCGGGTCGCCGACGTCCATTCGGGGCTGTCGTACCCGCGGCTCGCCGCGCCGTGGAAGGTCCCCACCAAGCAGAACAAGCTGGGCACGCCGGGATGGTCCGGGCAGCAGATCCTGGTGACCGAGAAGAACGGCGCGCGGCTCTGGTACGGCCAGCTGATGACGGGCACGCTGGTGCCGAGCCTCCAGAGCGCCTACCAGGGGCCGGACAGCGTGAAGAACGTCGCCGGGCTCGTCGCGCAGGGGTTCGAGGCGCAGTACTACGGGTTCCCGCACCGGTCGGCGCCGCTGGCGTCGCAGGCCCTGACCGTGGACGGGCGCCAGGGCTGGCTGATCGCCTCCTACCTCACCTACAAGCGCGACGGGGTGCGGGCGACCGGCGAGATCTACGCCACCGCGGTGATCGACACCGGACGGAAGGCGCCCGCCGTGGTGTTCGCGTCGATGCCGAACACGCACAAGCAGAAGTACCCGGACGTCAACACGTTCTTCACCCGGCTGAAGCTCGCGTCCTGAAGCCCGCGTCCTGACAGTCGAATGACGTTCTAATAGGCTTGTTCCACCTTCAGGAGAGGTGGGGCCATGGCGATCGGGCTGACCGAGGAACACGAGGCCCTGGCGGCCGCCGTGCGCGGGTTCGCCGAGCGGAACGTCAAGCCGCAGGCCGTCCGGGACGCGGACGACGCGGCCTTCTGGCCCGCGCTCGCCGCGCAGGGCCTGCCCGGCCTGCACCTGCCAGAGGATCTGGGCGGGCAGGGCTTCGGCCTCCTGGAACAGGCCGTAGCGCTGGAAGAACTCGGCCGTGCGCTGGCGCCCGGGTCCTACACCCCAACGGTTCTCGCGTCGGCGATCCTGCACGCCTGCGGGGCACGGAACCTGCTGCCGGGCCTGGCGGACGGTTCTCGCAAAGCGGCAGTGGGTTTCTCCGGAAGTCTGGCCGTGGACGGCTCCAATATCTCCGGGACGGCGCAACCCGTTCTAGGCGCTCCGCTCGCAGACCTTTTCCTGCTTCCGGCCGGTGACCGCTGGGCCGTCGTAAACCGCGACGAGGTCACCGTAGAACCGCTGGAGTCTCTCGACATCACTCGTCCGGTAGGGACGGTCACGGTTAACAGCGTGACAGTTCCGGACGAACGCCTTCTAGGCAAAGTAGACGCGCACGCCATCGCCGTCGTTCTGCTGGGGGCCGAGGCATGCGGTGTGGCGGGACGCGCGCTGGACGACGCCGTGGCCTACGCGAAGCTCCGCGAACAGTTCGGCCGCCCGATCGGCCAATTCCAGGGCGTCAAGCACAAATGCGCCAGGATGCTCATCGCCGTGGAACGAGCCAGGGCAGCCGTATGGGACGCCGCCCGCGCCCTGGACGAGCCAGAAGAGCAACAACGTGCCTACGCCGTCGGAGTGGCCGCGACTCTCGCGGCGGACGCCGCCGTCCAATGCGCGGAAGGCAATATCCAGGTCCACGGTGGAATCGGCTACACCTACGAACACGACGCCCATCTGCTCTACCGGAGGGCGCTGACGCTACGCGCGCTGCTGGGCCGGGCGAGCAAGCACAGAGCCGACATCGCGGCGCTCGCCGTCGCGGGCGTCCGGCGCCCCATGAGCATCGAGCTCGCCGAGGACGCCGGGCCGCTGCGCGAGGAGATCCGCGCCCGCGTCGCCGAGCTGGCCGCGATGGAACCCCTCCAGCAGCGGGCGGCGATGGCCGACGGCGGCTGGGTCACCCCGCACCTGCCGAAACCGTGGGGACGGGACGCCGGGCCGCTGGAGCAGATCGTCATCCAGCAGGAGCTGACGGCGGCCGGGGTGCGCCCGGTGCCGTTGATGATCGCGGCGTGGGTCGTCCCGTCGCTGGTCCAGTACGGCACGCCCGGGCAGCGGGAGCGGTTCCTGCCGCCGACGCTGCGCGGCGAGATCGTCTGGTGCCAGCTGTTCTCCGAGCCGGGCGCGGGCTCCGACCTCGCCGGGCTCGGCACCCGCGCCGAACGCGCCGAAGGCGGCTGGACGATCACCGGCCAGAAGATCTGGACGTCCCTGGCCCGCGAGTCGCAGTGGGGCATCTGCATCGCCCGCACCGACCCCGACCGCCCGAAACACGACGGCATCACCTACTTCCTCGTGGACATGGCGTCGCCGGGAATCGACATCCGCCCGCTGCGCGAATGCACCGGCGACGCCGTCTTCAACGAGGTGTTCCTGGACGGCGTGTTCGTCCCCGACGAACTCGTCGTCGGACCCGTCAACGCGGGCTGGCGCGTCGCCCGCAACACCCTCGCGAACGAGCGCGTCGGCCTGACCAGCACGTTCCAATTGGGCGGCGACCTGCCGAAACTCCTCACCCTCGCCGCCGAACTCGGCCTGGACGGCGACCCGGTCGTCCGCGACGGCCTCGGACGCCTCGCCTGCGACGAGCACGCCTTCGCGCTCCTCGGACTCCGCGCCACTCTGAAGCAGCTTTCCGGCACCGACCCTGGGGTGACGGCGAACGTCCGGAAACTCGTCGCGATGGAGCACGGTCAGCAGGTCACCGAGTTCGGGTTCACCCTGCTCGGCGAGGACGGCGCGCTGACCGGCGGCTGGAAGGACGCACTGCGCGCCCGCTGGACCCGCTACCTCCTCGCGTCCCGCGCCATGACCATCGGCGGCGGCACCACCGAGGTCAACCTGAACGTCATCGGCGAACGCATCCTCGGCCTGCCCCGCGACCCGGATCCCACGCAACAGCCGGTGCGGTAGCGTCCAGCCCCACATGGCGGAGCGGGTGCGGCATCTGGTGGCCGCGTTGACCGGGCTGGGGCTCGGGCTCGCGGCGGTAGGGCCGGGGCTCGCGCCCGGGTTCGTGCTGTCGTACGACATGGTGTTCGTGCCAGGCCCCGCGTTCACCCGCATGACGTTCGGGCTGACCGGGACCGTGCCGCGGCACGTCCCGAGCGACGCGTTCGCGACCGCGCTCGGCGGCGTCCTCCCGGCGGACGTCGCGCAGAAGCTGATCCTGCTGGCGATCTTCGTGATGGCGTGTACGGCGGCGGCCTCGCTGGTCCCGACCCGGCGGCTCCCGCCGCGCCTGGCCGCCGGGGTCTGCTACGCCTGGAACCCGTTCGTCGCCGAACGGCTCCTGCTCGGCCAGTGGGCGCTCCTCCTCGGCTACGCGGCGCTGCCGTGGGTGGTCGCCGCCGCGTCCGGGCTGGACGAGCCGCGCGGCGGGCGCCGTCTCGTCCGCGCCCTGCTCCCCGCCGCCATCGGCGGTTTCGCCGCCCTCGCCGTCTCCGCCGTCACGGCCCTGACCGTCGCCGTCTGCACCGGCAACGGACTGGCCGGACGGGCCCGCGCCGCCGCGCGAGTGATCGGAGCCGCCGGGGCGCTGAGCCTTCCGTGGCTGGTGCCGGGCCTGCTGCGGCCCGCCGGGCTGCCGGAGGACGGATCGGCCGTCGACCTCTTCGCGGCCCGCGCGGACACGCCGTTCGGCACGCTCGGGAGCCTGCTCGCGCTCGGCGGCGTGTGGAACGGGGAGACCGTGCCGAGCGGGTACGGGGCGCCGGTGACCGCGACGATCTGGCTGGCCGTGGTCGTCGGCGCGCTCGCCGCCTACTGGAAATGGTGCCGGGAGCCCGGGTGGCGGCGCGGTGCGGCGGCCGCGGCGGCCGCCGGGTTCGTCGTCGCGGCGCTGGGCGCGGTGGCGCCGCCCGTGCTGGAGGGGATCATCGGGCTGTGGCCCGGCTTCGCGGTTCTGCGGGACGGGCAGCAGTACGTGGCGCCGCTCGCCGTCGTGATCGCGGTGGGCCTCGGCACGGCCGCCGACCGGGCCGCGGCGGCGCGCTGGCCGGGGGCGGCCGCCGCGACGATGGCGGTGCCGGTGATCCTGCTGCCGACGCTGGCCTGGGGCGCGGCGGGTGACCTGCGGGCCGTCCGCTACCCGGACGACTGGGCGCGGGCGCGGGAGATCATCCACGGCGACCCGGTGGACGGGGACGTGCTGGTGCTGCCCTGGGCGTCCTACCGCAGCTACCCGTGGAACCACGGCCGCCGCGTCCTCGACCCGCTGCCCCGCTACCTGCACCGGCGGGTCGTCGTGAACGACGCCGTCACCGTGGGCGCGACGACCGTCCCGGCCGAGGACCCGAGGGCCGTCGACCTCGCGCCGGTGGCCAGGACGGGCACCCCGCCCGCGGCGGTGTTGCGCGACAAGGGGATCCGGTACGTCGTGGTCGACGCGCAGACCGCTTCGCAACTTCCCTCGGGCGCGGCCGTCGAGCTGCTGCGAGGCCGTGACCTCGCCGTCTACCGCATCGACGGGGGTGCGGCGGCGGCCCGGGACGGGGTTCCGGTCATGCCTGTAGTGGCCGCATGGGCCATTACCACCATGGTCATTGTCTGGTCAATCCTGCCGTCCGGTACTACTGTGAGCCTTCCTCTACTCGGCAGTCTCGATCCACGCGGTTCGAGACGACGAAGGACCCCCTGATGCGCATCGCAATCGCAGCGCTGGTAGGCGTCCTGCTGGCCGCCGGAGCATCGTTCGGCTCGGTCCAGCTCGTGAACGCCTCCCAGGACGACCCCGCCTCCAAGCCGCTGTACAACTACGGCACCCGCTGACATGTAGGCCCTGATGGGAACCTGGCCTGGCGGCCCCGCCGCCCTGGAGATCGTCGTTCCCGCCTACAACGAGGCCGGCCGGCTCCCGGCCGGCCTCGGCCTGCTGTGCGACAAGTTAGCCGCGTTCCCGGCGCGCTCGGACGTCATCGTCGTCGACAACGCCAGCACCGACGGCACGGACGGCATCGTCCGGTCCTGGGACGGCGGGCCCGTTCCCGTGCGGCTGGTGCGCTGCGAACGGCGGGGCAAGGGAGCCGCGGTACGGGCAGGGTTGCTCGCGACGCGCGCCCCATACGTGGGTTTCATGGACGCCGACATGGCGACAGACCTCGCGGCGTTGGACGAAGCCATCGTCCTGCTGCGCGAGGGCCGCCCGGTCGTGGTCGGGTCAAGGCGCCACGGTCGGTCGGTCGTCGAGAACTACTCGGTGCCGGTCAGACGGCTCGGCGCCGTCATGTTCAACCTGATCGTCCGCGACCTCGCGGGCGGTGTCGCCGACACCCAGTGCGGGTTCAAGTTCTTCGACGGGCCGCTGGCGCGCGCGGCCGCGTCCGACCTGCGCACGGCGGGGTTCTCGTTCGACGTCGAGCTCCTCGCCCACTGCGTGCGGCGGGGCGCGACCGTGGCGGACATCCCGGTGGTTTGGTGCGACCGTCCAGGCTCGACGTTCTCCGTCCGGCGGCATTCGCTGCAATGCCTCCTCGACCTGGCCCGCATCTACCTCCGCTTCCGCCTACGCGCGAAACGCGCGCCCGCCGCGCCTGCCGTGTCCGCGCCTGCGGCGCCGATCGTCGAGGTGAAGCCCCGTCCGGCCGCGTCGAGCGTCAAGCCGGGATGAATCTTCGGCTGGCGGTCGTCAACTGGCGAGACCCTTGGCATCCCGCCGCGGGCGGGGCCGAACGTTACGCCTGGGAGATCGCGCGCGGGTTCGCCGGTGAAGGGGCCCGCGTCCAGTACGTGACGTGCAGGGCCCGCGGGCAGAGAAGCAGAGAGCGGGTCGAGGACGTCGATCTCGTACGCCTCGGTGGCCGGTTCACCGTGTACCCGCTAGTTTTGCTGTGGATGCTGGCCCGCCGCCTTCGGGGGTCGTTCGACGCGGTCATCGACTGTCAGAACGGCATCCCGTTCTTCACACCGTGGGTGCTGCCGCGCCGTGTACCGGTGTTCTGCGTCGTCCACCATGTGCACGACTCCCAGTTCGACCTGTACTTCCCACCCTGGATGGCCCGGATCGGGCGATTCCTGGAAGGGCCGGTGAGCCTGTGGACGTATCGGCGTCATGCGTTCGTCGTCGTCTCGCCGTCCACGCTGCGCGCCGTCAGGGAACGGCTGGGCTGGACTGGTCCCACCTATCTCGTGCCCAACGGCTCAGTGGTCGCCGAACCCACGGGCGTGGTCTCGGAACCCGCCGGTGACCCGGAGCTGGTGTGCGTGACGCGGCTCGTCCCGCACAAGCGCCTGGACCTTCTGCTCGACGTCGCGCGGCGGCTCGCCGGGAACCGTCCCGGGCTGAGACTCCACGTCGTCGGTGAGGGCCCGGAGTCCGCCGCGCTGAGAGCCGGGATCGCGGCGCGCCGTCTCGACGGCGCCGTCGTCGCGCACGGCTTCGTGGCCGAGGAGGTCAAGGCGGCCCTGGTCGCCCGCGCCGACCTGCATCTGAGCACGTCCCAGGGGGAGGGCTGGGGCCTCAGCGTGATCGAGGCCGCCGCGCTCGGCGTCCCGACCGTCGCCTGCGACGTGGACGGCCTGCGCGACGCCGTCCGCGACGAGATCACCGGCTGGCTCGTCCACGAGAGCGGCGACCCGGTGGACGCCGCCATGGCCGACACGGCCGAACGGGCGCTCAAGGAGCTGGACGATCCCGCGCGCCGCGCGGAGGTCGCCGCGGCCTGCCGCGCCTGGGCGGGGGAGTTCGACTGGGCGCGCTCGGCCGCCCGGATGCGGGAGCTCGTCACCGCCGCCGTCCAGGCCCGCCGCAGGCGCGGGTGAGGGGGCATGGCGGATGAACCGGAGGGACCGGATGAACCGGAGGGACCGGACGTCGGCGCGCGGGTCAGGGAGCGGCTGCGCGTCCTGGCGTGCTGCCTGACGCTGACGGCGCTGGCGTTCGGCACGCGTCCCGGCGCGATCCTCGCCGACACCAAGATCGACATGGCGGTGAATCCGTCCGGGTTCCTGGGCCGCGCCCTCCATCTGTGGGATCCCGAGCAGTTCGGCCAGCTCCAGAACCAGGCCGTCGGCTACCTGTTCCCGATGGGGCCGTTCTTCGCGCTCGGCGACCTGATCGGGATGCCCGCGTGGGTCACGCAGCGGCTCTGGCTGGCGCTGCTGATGTGCGCGGCGTTCACCGGAATGTGGAAGCTGGCCGGACGGCTCGGCGCCGGCACGTCCTGGACGCGCCTGTTCGCCGCGATGGCGTACGCGCTCGCCCCCAGCGGGCTGGCCACGCTCGGGCAGATCTCCTCGGAGTACCTCCCGGTCGCGATGCTGCCGTGGATCGTCCTGCCCCTGGTCACCGCGTCGATGACGCAGGGCGGACGGGTACGGGCGGCGGCCCGGTCGGGGCTGGCGATCGCCTGCTGCGGCGGTATCAACGCCACCGCGACGGTCGCCGTCCTGGTCGTACCGGTCGTGTACGTCGTGACGCGGCCGCGTGGCACGTTCCGGGTGCGCGTGCTCGCGTGGTGGTCGGCGGCGGTGGGCGCGGCGGTGTCGTGGTGGCTGGTCCCGCTGCTGCTCACCGGCACGTACGGGTTCTCGTGGCTGACCTACACCGAGAAGGCGGAGACGACGACCGGGCCGACCGGCCTGATCAACGTGCTGCGCGGCGCGGAACGCTGGGTCAACTACCTGATCGTGGACGGGCAGGTGTGGTGGCCGGTCGGGCACGCCCTCTCCACCGGCCCGGTGCCGATCGTCTGCACGGGCGCGGTCGCCGCGCTCGGCATCGCGGGCCTGCTCGGACGGCACCTCCCCGAGCGGACGTTCCTGCTGCTCACGCTGCTGGCCGGGCTGGCCATCCTGTCGATGGGACACATCAGCGACGTCCCGGGCCCGTTCGCCGGGCAGCTGCGCGACCTGCTGAACGGGCCGCTCGCGCCGCTGCGCAACCTGCACAAGTTCGACGCGGTCGTCCGGTTGCCGCTCGCCCTCGGCCTGGCCCACCTGCTCGCCAACGCCCCGCGACCGGCGTTCGGTGGTTCGCTGGAGGCGCTGGTCAGCCTGCCGGTGGCCGCCGCCGTCGCGCTCGGCGGCGTCGGCGTCACGGCGGCCTCGCACGGGCTGTCCGGGCCGGGCGAGTTCAGGGAGGTGCCCGGGTACTGGCGGGACGCGGCGTCGTGGATCAACGCGCGGGCCGGGCGGCAGGGTGTGCTCGCCGTCCCCGGCGCGCCGTTCGGCGAGTACCTGTGGGGCCGTCCGATGGACGACATCGTCCAGCCGCTGCTGACGGCGCGGTGGGGCGTGCGGCAGCTCGTCCCGGCCGGCTCGCCCGGATACACGCGGGCGCTGGACGCGATCGACCAGCAGGTCAGATCGGGGCAGGGGTCGCCGGGGCTGGGCGCGTTCCTCGGCCGGATGGGCGTCCGGTACCTGCTGGTCCGCAACGACCTGCGGCGGGAGACGCTGCGCGGAGCCTGGCCCGCCCGCCTGCACCAGGCACTGGACGGTTCGCCCGGCCTGCGGAAGGCCGCCTCGTTCGGCGGGCCGGTGGGCGGTGACGCGGACGACGCCGTGTCGGCCGTCGACCAGCGGTATCCGGCGCTGGAGGTCTACGAGGTCGAGGGCGCTGCGGACGTCGCGAACCTCGAAGACGCGACCACCCCGGTCCGCGTGTACGGGGGACCGGAGTCGCTGCTGGCCATGGCCGGCGACGGCGCGCTGCCCACCGGACCCGTCCTGCTGAACGACGACGCCCCCGGCCTCAAGGGCACTCCCGTCGTGACCGACACTCCCCGACTGCTCCGCCGCAATTACGGCGAACTGCACCAGACCTCGCCGACGATGCCGGCCGCGCGGAGCGGCGAGGCCACCGACGTCCTGGACGACGGCCGGCAGCGGCACGCCACGCACGTCACCTACGGCGGAGGCGTCCGCGACGTCACGGCGTCCACTTCCGCGGCCGGTGACGAGGCGATTCCGCAGTTCCGCGAGCCCGGCGCGACGCCGTTCGCGGCGTTCGACGGCAACCCGTTCACCGCCTGGGAGACGGGCGGCTGGGACGGCCCCGTCGGGCAGTGGTTGCGCATCGACTTCGACGTCCCCCGCCAGGTGCGGGACCTGACCGCCGCGTTCGTCCAGGACGCGTCGTACGGCCCACCCGTCTCGCGCGTCACCGTCGAAACCGAGAACGGAACGCTTGAACAGAACGTCCAGCGGACGACTGCCGCCGCCCAGCCGTTGCGCGCCCCAGACGGCCCAACCCGCTGGCTTCGCCTGCGCATCACCGCCCTGGCCTCCAAGCCAGCCATCGCGGCTTTCGCCAAGGCGGCGGTGTCGGAAGTCGGCATCGGCGGGGTGAAACCGACGCGCACCTACACGCTCCCTGCCCCGGCCAGCGTCAGCGGCCCGGCCACCTATGTGATGAGCCGGACGCCCGGCGCGGCGGCCGGATGCATGAAGGGCAGCCTGCGCTGGGTCTGCTCGCCGTCCCTCCGCTCGACGGACGAGGAGGGCCCCGGCTTCGACCGCACGTTCACGTCTGCGACGTCGTCCAAGGCTCCCGTCACGGGGACGGCGGTCCTGACCAGCCGCCCGCTGATCGAGCGGTTCACGGCGGTCAAGGGGCAGCCGTCCGTCACCGCCGGTTCGGCCCTCTCCGACCATCCGGCCGGCCAGGCCAGATCCGGCTTCGACGGCGACCCGGCGACCTCCTGGATCGCGGGGGAGAACGACCCGGCGCCGACGTACGGCGTCCGATGGACGGGCCGCAAGCGGCTGTCGTCGATCACGATCGAACGTCCGCCCGGCGCGCCGGGCCCGCTCCGGGTCAGGGTCGAGGGCGGCGGCGGTGAGACGCGCGCGGGGTTCCCGGACCGCCGGGGCAGGCTGGCGTTCGCCCCGATGACCACCGACCGCCTGAAGCTCACCTTCGTCCGCGCGGGCCACCTCCAGCCGGTCCAGCTGACCGACCTCACCATCCCCGGTGTGCGCCCGATGCCGGACGTCCGGACGTCCCCACTGCGGTTGCCCTGTGGAACCGGGCCGACGTTGCGCATCGGGACGGCCGACGTCGAGACGAAGGCCACCGGCACGTTCGGCGACCTCCTCGCCGCCCGTCCGCTCCGTTTCACCGCCTGCGAGCCCGCGCCCCTGAGCGCGGGCCAGAACCGCCTGTCCACCGGGCCCTTCGACCCGTACCGCATCGACACGGTCACGGTCGGCCCCAAACCGGACACCCCCAAACCGGACACCGCACTCGCCCCGCGCCCGGTCGAGGTGACCCGCTGGAGCCCGAGCACCCGCGAGCTGCGGGTGGACGCCGCGACGACGTCCTTCCTCACCGTGAACGAGAACTTCAACGCGGGCTGGCGCGCCACCGCCGGCGGCGCCGAGCTGCGACCCGTCCGGCTGGACGGCTGGAAACAGGGCTGGGTCGTCCCGGCCGGGACGAGCGGCGTCGTCGAGCTGACCTACGGACCCGACCGGGCCCAGCGCGTCGCGGTCATCGCGGGCCTCGGCCTCCTGCCGGTCCTGCTCCTCATCGCCGTCCGGCCCCGAAGATCGAGGAGGCCGGTGGAGCGGCGCGAGCCCGCGCCCGGGACGGGCTGGCCCGCCTGGGCCGCGATCGGGCTGGCGGCCGCGCTCGGTGGCGGGATCGCCGGTCCGCCCGGCCTCGCCGTCACGGTCGTGGTCGCGTCCGGCTGCGGCTGGGCACGCCATCGCCGCCCTCTCGCCTTCCGTGCCGTCGCCTCACCATGGGCGGCCGCCGCCGCGACGCTCGCCGGAACGGGCTGCCTCGCCGCCGGGTCGTGGCTCGGCACGGTCGGCAACCCGTCCGCGCCGTCCGGACTCCTGGGCGACATCGCGCCGCAGCTCCTCGGCCTCGCCGTCGTCGGACGCGTCGCCGCCGGCCTGTGGCGCCCCAGGCCGTCCGGCCGCGACCCGGCTGCGCCTACCTCGCTCGGCCAGAGCGTGCCGGAGCCGGAGCCGGACGTGAACGACCGCCGCCCCACCGCCCGGCCAACGCCTGAACCGGCCGCTCCACCAGGTAATAGCTCAGGGTCGCCGCCGCGATCGTCGCCGCCGCCATCAGCGGCAGATCCGTCCCGACGTTCCCCCGGAAGCCCCGGTCCAACGCGTCGTACCAGCTGACGATGATCAGCGACTGCCACAGGAACAGGCCATAGGAGATCCGCCCGAGGAACCGCATCACCCGGTTCCCGAGCACCGCGCCAAGGGCCTGATGCCCCGGCGGTGCCAGCGCGACCGGGGCCACGAGCGCCGTCGCGCACAACCCGTGCACGATCAGATGCAGGGCCGACGTCCAGAACGTGTCCGAGTACTGGAGGCCGATCGGGCCGGTCGCGGGCGTGGCCGACACCACGTAAAGCATCGCCGCCGCGACCCAGCACGCCACCCACGAATCCGACACCGCCCGGCACGTCGCCGCGACGGGACGGCGCTCGTCCACCCGCGCCCAGACGGTCACCACCGCGAGCGCCATCCCGACCGCGAACCAGACGAAGAACCGCGGAAGCCACAGCCCCATCCGCGAATGCCACTCCGGAACGAACATGAGCACCGAATAGACGAGCGAGAAAGCCGCGTAGACGCCGATGCCGGCGAGCAACCGCCTGGCCCGCGCCCCGACGTCCTCGCCGCCCGCCCGCCGCGCCCACCAGCCGAGAACCGCCGCGGTGACCGGCAGCGCGACGTACCACGCCACCTCGACCACCAGGCTCCACAACTGCCCGAGATGCGCCGGACCCAGGTCGTTGCTCCACCAGACGTCGGGCAGGTAAGTCTGTGTGAGGGTCAGCAGCGAAACCCATGTGACCGGGTCGCCGATGTGGTCCCGTCCCGCCGTGAGCATGAAGCACACGACCACGACCCACAGCGCGGGCATGATGCGGAAGAAGCGTTTCCACAGGTATTGGCCGACGCGCGGGGCGGGCCGTCCGTCCAGCGCGGCCGCCGCCCACGGCCGGTACAGCAACAGCCCCGACAGTATGAAGAAGATGGGCACGCCCACCTGGCCGCCGTTGAACAACCACCGCGCCCCCGCCGGGTTGGTGATGGAACCCGCCGCACTGGCCACGTGGAACACCAGGACGCCGAGCGCGGCGACCGCCCGCACCCCGTCAAGCGTGTCCTGATGCCCAGATATCTGCGGCGCCGCTGACATGGCCACCTCGCAGTCGGCTCAGCCTTCAGGACGGGTGCCAGCGGAGCTTAACCGCCGGAACCCGAAACGGTAAGGTGACCGCGCACTCCAGACACGGAGGTCGCGATGCGGCAACCGGGCGGGCTGATCCTGATCGGGCTGGGCGCCTTCTTCCTCGCGCTCGCGCCGCTGGTCCGCTTCTACGTGGCCGACCGGGCCGTCACGGCGCCGCTGAACAGCCACGAGGTGACGCGGCTGGAGTCGGAGAACTCCACCTACTTCGACGAGTCGCGGCTGAAGCTCAAGACGGGCGTAACGCTTCTTGCCAAGACCACTGTTCACGCCGAAGCCAACGGCAACGACATCGCGACCTGGGACTCCGCCACTCATCTTTACGAGAAGCCCGCCCCGGACAAGCCCATCCAGATCCAGAGCCACCGCGTCGCGTTCGACCGCAGGACCGGACGGCTCGTCAACTGCTGCGGCGTCAACGTCGACGGCGACAGAACCGTCCGGATGGCGGGTTACGGGCCGCTGTTCCCCATCGCGAACGTCCAGAAGCGGGACTACCCGTCTTATGACCTGACGACCAAACAGCAGGCACCGATGCGGTTCGACGGCGTCGAAAAGGTTCGCGGGCTCACCACCTACCGCTTCACCCAGACCATCCCCCTCACCCGGACCTCCGCCTTCGACGTCAAGGTGCCCGCCGGGCTGCTGGGCCTCCCACCGAACGCCGGGGACCAGAAGGTCGACCGCTACACCGAGGCGTCCAACACCGTCTGGGTGGACCCGCGCACCGGCATCCCGGTCAAGCACCGCAAGAACGTCCGCGGCACCGTCCGCACCCTGGACGGCAAAGCCTCGATGGTCATCACGCAGGCCGACCTCATCACGGTCGGCGCCGACCAGCGCCGTCTGATCGACATGGCGGACGACAAGGCCCTCCAGATCACCGTCGTCCGAACCTACGTCCCCGGCGCCGCGCTCCTCATCGCCCTGATCCTCCTCTCCGTCGGCACCCACCAGACCCTGACCCGTCCCGCCACCACTGATACGCGTTCTAAACAGCACAGCGAAGAAGACATGCAACCACTCCAATAACTAGAACACGTTGCAGTTTTGGTTTCGTCGGCCTAGGGTCGGCGATGTGCGGACACGAGCCACCGGCCTCTTCGGCATCGAGTACCCGATCTTCGCGTTCAGCCATTGCCGTGACGTCGTCGCGGCGGTGAGCCGCGCCGGCGGCATGGGCGTCCTCGGTGCCCTGCACTTCACCCCCGAGGAGCTCGAACTCGAACTGAACTGGCTCGACGAGCACACCGGCGGCAGGCCCTACGGCGTCGACGTGGTGATGCCCGCCAAGTACGAGGGCGCCGACCTCGGCGACGCCGAGGAACTCCTCGCCAGGCTCCAGGGCATGATCCCCGCCGAGCACAAGAGGTTCCTGGCCGGTCTCCTCGCCGAGCACGGCGTCGACCCGCCCACCGAGAAGGCGGGCAAGGCCCTCCTCGGCTGGACGAACGTGACCGCCCGCCCCCAGGTCGAGGTGGCCCTCAGGCACCCGATCGCGCTGCTCGCCAACGCGCTCGGCCCGCCCCCGGCGGACGTCGTCGAGCAGGCGCACCGGCACGGCGTCAAGGTCGCGGGCCTGGCGTCGAACGCGCGGCACGCCCGCAAGCAAGTGGACGCCGGCGTCGACATCATCGTCGCGCAGGGCACCGAGGCGGGCGGCCACACCGGCGACGTCGCCACGATGGTCCTCGTCCCGGAGGTCGTGGACGCCGTCGGCGGCGGCACGATCGTCCTGGCGGCGGGCGGCATCGGACGCGGCCGCCAGATGGCGGCGGGCATGGCGCTCGGCGCCGACGGCGTCTGGACGGGCTCCATCTGGCTCACCGTGACTGAGGCCGACACCCCCGAACGGGCCGTCCCGAAACTGCTCGCCGCCACGTCCCGCGACACCGTCCGCTCCCGCGCCTGGACGGGCAAGCCCGCCCGCTTCCTCAAGACCGCCTGGACGGACGCCTGGGAGGCCGACGGCTCCCCGGGCTACCTCCCGATGCCCATGCAGTTCATGCTGATCGCCGACGCGCTGCCCCGCATAGCCCGCTCCGGCGACGGCGAACTGGTCACGTTCCCCGTAGGCCAGATCGTCGGCTCCATGAACCAGATCAAGCCCGCCGCCCAGGTCATCTACGAGCTCGTCAACGAGTACGCCGAGTCCATCGACCGCCTCAACACCATCACCGGCTCCTGACCCACCGCGAAGGTCACTTGACCTTGAGGACGGCGGGACGCCCTTCCCCGGACGGCCGGAGCTCTGCGGCGGCCTGCTCCGGGCCGAGGCCGAGGCCCGACTGGAACGCGCTGGTGAACGGCCCGTCGCCGAGCATGGCGCGGGCCGCCGCGAGGATCCGGCGACCGTCGCCGTCCGGTGTCCCGCCGGGGCGGACGGCCGCCGCCGCGCCGAGCAGCCGGGCGGCGCGGTCGCCCCGTCCGGCCAGGACCTGCGCGCCCGCGAGGCCCTCCAGTGCCGTGGCGGTCGCGGGGGCGTCGGCCGCGAGGCGCGCGGCGGTCAGGCCGTCCAGGTGGTGCGCGGTGGCGGCGCCGGCCAGGTCTTCGCCCAGCCAGAGGCCGACGTGCCCGGCCCTGCCGCGTTCGATCCGGTACCAGGCGAGCGCGGCGGTCAGGCGAAGCGCGAGGTTCGTGTCGCGGCGCCGGCCCGCGCTCTCCAGGACGCGGCGCAGGTTCGGGGTCTCGATGTCCAGGCGGGCCAGCCAGTGCAGGCGGGCGGGACCGGTACGGTACGCCTCCGCGCATTCGGCCAGCAGGACGTAGTACTCGTCGCGGCGCCGTTCGGTGTCGTGCTGTTCGCCCGCTTCGCGCAGGCGCTCCTGGGCGTAGGCCGCGACCGACTCCAGGAGGCGGTAGCGGACGCCGCTTGGACCGTCCGACGCCATGACCAGCGAGCCGTCCACCAGCCGGACGATCACGTCCATGACCCCGGCGGCTTCCACGCCGGGGCCCGAGCAGGTCTGCTCGGCGGCCTCCAGCGTGCAGCCGCCCGGGTGCGCGGACAGCCGGCGCAGGACGGCCCGCTCGGCGTCGTCGAGCGGCTCCCAGCTCCAGTCGATGGCGGCGCGGAGCGTCCGCTGCCGCCAGGGCGCGTCGCGGCGCCGTGATCGCAGCAGCCGGAAGCGGTCGTCCAGGCGCGCGGCGAGCGTCTCGGCGCCCAGGGCGCGGACGCGGGCCGCCGCCAGTTCCAGCGCGAGCGGTATGCCGTCCAGGCGGCGGCAGATGGCGGCCACGGCCGCCGCGTTCGCCGGGCCGAGCTCGAACCCGGGCGCGGCGGCGGCCGCGCGGGAGGTGAACAGCCGGACCGACGCCGTTCCGGCCAGGGCGGCGGGGTCGTCCTCGTCCGGGCTTGGCACGTCGAGCGGCGGGACGGCGTAGAGCCGCTCGCCTGGGATGCCGAGCAGCTCCCGCCCGGTGGTGAGGATCCGCGGCCCGGGCCCGGACCCCAGCAGCAGGCCGGCGAGCTCGGCCACCGGCTCGATGACGTGCTCGCAGTTGTCCAGGACGAGCAGGACCCGGCGTTCGCCGAGCGCGGCGAGCCGCCCGGACGCGGTGCCGGACGCGGTGCCGGACGCGTCCTCGCGCAGCCCCACGACCTCCGCCAGGACCTCCGCGACTTTGTCCGCCGAGACGGTCCCGCGGGGCAGCTCGGCCAGCTCGACCAGGAAGACGCCGTCCGGGTGGGCGTCGCGCAGCCGCCGCGCCGCCTCCAGGGCCAGCGTGGTCTTGCCGACGCCGCCGGGCCCGGTGAGCGTCACCAGCCGGGACCGCCGCACATGGGAAACGACCTCCTCCACAGCTGCGGAACGGCCGATCAGCTCGGTGAGCGGCACCGGCAGGTTCGTCCGCGCGACCGGCGCGGCGGCGGGCGCCCGCAGCCGCGGGTCCTGCCGCAGGATCGCCTGGTGCAGGTCGGTGAGCTCAGGCCCCGGGTCCAGGCCCAGCTCGTCGCGCAGCCGTTCGCGCAGCCGCCGGTGGCACTCCAGCGCCTCGTGCTGCCGACCGGACCGGTAGAGGGCCAGCATCAGCGCCGCCTGGACGCGTTCGCGCAGCGGATACCGGGCGGCGAGATCGCCAAGCTCGGCGACGAGGGCGTGATGCTCGCCCAGCGCGAGCCGCGCGCCGGCCAGCTCCTCCAGCGCGGTCAGGCGCTGCTCCTCAAGCCGTCCGGCCGCGTCGAGGGCGAAGCCCGCGTCGGCGAAGTCGGCGAAGGGCGCGCCGCGCCAGAGGGCGAGCGCGCCGGTGAGCAGCGACGCCTTGGCGGCGGGTTCGGCGGTGCCGTGCGCGCGGGCGAGGCCCGTCTGGAAGTGCCGCACGTCGACGTCCTCGGCTTCGAGCACGTAGCCGGGCGGCAGCGACCGCACGAGGGCGCGGCCGCCGTCCTCCACGTCGAGAGCCCGGCGCAGCTGCGAGACCTTGGCCCGCAGCGCGGCGGCGGGGCGGCCCGGTGGTTCGTCGTCCCACAGGTCCCGGATCAGGCGGCCGGACGACACCGGGCGCCCGCCCGCGGCCAGCAGCGCCGACAGCAGCAGGCGGACCTTCAGCTCCGGGACCGGCACCGGACGTCCCTCGTCGGTCACGACCTCCAGCGGGCCCAGCACCCCGAAGCGCATGCCCCCACCGTAGCCGGACCATAACCCGGCCCGAACCCCTCCATAACGTCCTGGCCACACGGTGGACGGACAGGTTCCGACCACCGAAGAGAGGCGACCGACCAATGTCGACCACCGAGTCCACCGCCGTCGCGGCGCGGGCCGGGACGCGGGAATGGGCCGGGCTGGCCGTGCTCGCCCTGCCGACCCTGCTGCTCGCGCTGGACAACACCGTCCTGTTCCTCGCCCTGCCGCACCTGAGCGAGGACCTCAGGCCCGGCCCCACCGAACTGCTCTGGATCATGGACGTCTACGGCTTCATGATCGCGGGCTTTCTGGTCACGATGGGCGCGCTCGGCGACCGGATCGGCCGCCGGAGGCTGCTGATGTACGGGGCCGCGGCGTTCGGTGCCGCGTCCGTGCTGGCCGCCTACGCCGGCGGCCCCGCGACGCTGATCCTCGCCCGGATGCTGCTGGGAGTCACCGGCGCCGCCCTCATGCCGTCCGCGCTGGCCCTGATCACCACGATGTTCCGCGACGCCCGGCAGCGCGCGGCGGCCATCGGCGTGTTCACGGCCTGCTTCATGGGCGGCGGCGCGCTCGGCCCGGTCGTCGGCGGCGCGCTGCTCGAACGCTACTGGTGGGGCTCAGTGTTCCTCATCGGCGTCCCGGTCATGGTCGTCCTGCTGGTCACCGCTCCGCTGCTGCTGCCCGAGACCCGCGCCACCGGGGCCGGACGTCTCGACCTGCCCAGCGTGCCGCTGTCACTGGCCGCCGCCATGCCCGCCGTCTACGCCCTCAAGGAACTCGCGAAGGACCCCGCGCGCCCGTGGGCGTACGGCGCGGCGGCGGTCGCGGTGGTGTTCGGAATCCTCTTCGTCCGGCGCCAGCGCGCCCTGGCCGACCCGCTCCTCGACCTGCGCCTGTTGCGCAGCCGGACGTTCAGCGCCGCACTGGCGATCCTGCTGGCGGGAATGCTCGTCCAGGGCGGGATCTACCTGTTCACCAGCCAGTACCTGCAGACGATCGAGGGCCTGTCGCCGCTGCGGTCGGGCCTCTGGCTCGCCGTCCCCGCGCTGGCGCTGGTCGCCGGGTCGCTGCTGTCCCCGCTCGCCGCCCGCAGGCTGCGGCCCGGCACGGTGATCGCGGCGGGGCTGGTCCCGGCGGCGGCCGGGTTCCTGACCGCCGCCTGGGCGGGCGACACCGTCGTCCTGATGATCGGGGTCACGGTGGGCTTTCTCGGGATGGCGCCCATCGGGGCCCTCGGCATCTCCCTCATCGCCGGGTCGGCCCCGCCGGAGCGCGCCGGGGCCGCGTCCGCGATGGCGGAGACGTCCGGCGAGTTCGGCATCGCGTTCGGGGTGGCCGCCCTGGGCAGCCTCGGCACCGCCGTGTTCCGCTCCGCGATCTCGACGCCGGAGGGCGTCCCGCCGTCGGCGCGGGAGTCGATCGGGGACGCCGCCACCGCCGCCGAGCAGCTCCCGCCCGGTTCCGCCGCGGTCCTGCTGGACAGCGCGCGTGACGCGTTCCTCACCGGCCTCGGCGTTGTGGGAACCGTCAGCGCGGTCTTGATCCTCGGCCTCGCCGTCCTGTCGGCGAGACTTCTCCGGCGCCTCCCGCCCATCGGCACCGAGGATCCGTGACCGGCGGGATCGGAAGGGCCGGGGCCGGCCGCCCAGCGCGGCCGCCCCGGCCCTCGGGGATCGCCGTCACGGCTTCGGTCTCAGAAGCGCGCCATCCACGACAGCGCGCGGGCGGCGAGGTAGTACACCACTCCGGCCAGCGCCCAGTTGATGTAGAGCTGCTCCTCTGGGTCGGTGCGGGTGAAGACGTCGTGGAACGGTGTGGCCAGCCAGCGGCCCGCGTCGAGCGTGGCGTCCACCAGCATGTTGCCCGGATTGGCGTCGCCCCAGGTCAGTAGCATCCCCAGGCCCAGAATCGCGATGGCCGCCCAACCCGCGGCCAGGATCACCGCGCTGACCGGGTTCTGTTTGCTGCGCAGCCACCGCCGCGGCTTCCGCTTGACCACGGTGGTGGTGTTGGCGGTGCCGTCCGCCGCGGGCGAGGTCCGCCGGGGCCAGAAACCTCGCGAGGAAGCTTTCTTCGTGGTCGTCCGCCGCCTGCGTCCGATGTGCAAGGCCATGGCTTGCTCAGTCCTTCCGTGACTCGCTTGTGCCGAGCAGTGCCGCGAAGCGAGTCCCGCAAACCCCGCCCCCGGTTTCGGATGGACCTTTATTCGTCGTGCTTCTTTTGTGTGGCCCGAGGCCCTCAGGCGCCCTTGTAGGAGGCGGGGCGGGCCTCTCTGAAGGCGCGGGCGCCTTCCTTGGCGTCTTCGGAGGCGATTACGGGCCAGCCGATCTCGTCGGAGATCTTGAGGGCGTCGGCTTCGGAGAGGTGCTCTGTCTCGCGGTACGTGCGGAGGATGCCCTGGACGGCGAGCGGCCCGCAGGCCGCGATCTGGCCGGCCAGTTCGCGGGCGGCGGCCAGGGCCGTGCCGGCGGGGACGATCCTGTTGATGAGGCCCATGCTCAGGGCCTCCCGCGGAGTGACCGGGCGGGCGGTGAGGAGGATGTCCATCGCGTTGGCGTAGCCGATCTGGCGGGGGAGCCGGACGGCCGCGCCGCCCATGGGGAACAGGCCGCGCTTCGCCTCGTACAGGCCGAGGGTCGCGTCCTCCGCGACGACCCGCAGGTCGGTGCCGACGAGGAGTTCGGTGCCCCCGGCGACGGCGTAGCCCTCGATCGCGCAGATGAGCGGCTTGGTGGGACGTCCCTCACGCAGCAGGCCCTTCCAGTGGAAATCGCGGATCCGCGCCATGCGCTCCTGGACGCGCGGGTCGGACGGCTGCCGTCCCATTTCCTTCAGGTCGGCGCCTGAACAGAACGTCCCACCGGCCCCGGTGAGGATGCCGACCCGGACCTCCGGGGTCCCGGACATGTAGGCCCAGGCGTCGGCGAGGCCGACGAGCATGGCGGAGCTGAGCGCGTTGCGGGCCTCGGGACGGTTCATCGTGACGGTGACGACCTGGCCGTCGCGCTCGATGACGCAGTGCTCGGTGCTGATCGCCAGCCGTTCCGTCATGATCCCTCCAATGCCACAAATGAGAACAGATTCTAGTGAGGGTGACGCCATGTAGGTAGGGCTTGATCCGAAAAACGAGAACGTGATCTACTTTGGGCGGCGGAGGGAGAGCCGATGGGGTCACTGGGCTTCTGGCGGCTGGCGCGGGCCGATCCCGGATGGGTCGCGGCGGTCGATCCGGACGGGACCGAGCACACCGCCGGCGAACTGCTGTCCCGCGCCACGCCGATCAACTGGCATCTGACCGGTCCGGAGATCGGATACGTCGTCGCCGACAGCGAGGCCAAGGCGTTCTTCGTCCACGAGCGGTACGCGGCGGAGGGGGCGCAGGCCGGTGCGGAGATCGATGCGCGGCGGCGGTTCGCGTTCGGGCGCGTCGACGGTTTCCGCGCGTACGAGGAGCTGGTCGACGGCCGGCCCGGCACCCTGCCGGACGATCGGAGCAACGGCGCGACGATGCACTACACGTCCGGGACGACCGGCCGGCCGAAGGGCGTCAGACGGGCGCTGATGGGCATCGACCCCGACGACGGCGCCGAGCTGATGACGTTCCTGCTCGGCATGTTCGGCATCCCGCCGGGACGTCCCGCCGGTGGCGAGGAGCAGGCCCATCTGGTCACCTCGCCGAACTACCACACGGCCGTCACCCAGTTCGGCGGCACCGCCCTGCACATGGGCCACACACTCGTCTACATGGACGGGTGGGACGCCGAGGAAACGCTGCGGCTGATCCAGGAACACCGCGTCACCAGCACCCACATGGTGCCGACGCATTTCAAGCGGCTGCTGGCGCTGCCCGCGGACGTCCGCGAACGGTACGACGTGTCGAGCATGCGGCACGCCATCCACGCGGCGGCGCCGTGCCCGGTGCCGATCAAGCAGCGGATGCTCGACTGGTGGGGCGACTGCGTCTGGGAGTGCTACGCGGCGACGGAGGGCGGCGGGACGATCGCCAGCCCCGCCGACTGGCGCGCCCACCCCCGGCACGGTCGGGAACGCGTGGCCGAACAGCGAGCTGCTGATCGTGGACGACGACGGCGAGCCCGTCCCGCCCGGGACGCACGGCACGATCTACATGAAGATGGCCGGCCTCGAATTCGAGTACAAGGGCGACGAGGAGTGGGGCGAGCAGATCAAGGCCGTCGTCGAGGCCGCCGAGGGCGTCGAGCCCGGCCCCGAACTGGCCGCCGAGATCCTCGCGTCGCTGGCGGGCCGGCTCGCGAAGATGAAATGGCCGAAGTCGATCGACTTCATCGAGACGATGCCGCGCGAGCCGAACGGCAAACTCCTCAAACGCAAGCTCAGGAACCCGTACTGGAAGGATCGTTCCAGTGCCATCTGAGCCCAACCACGTCCTTGAGTTCCCCGGCGGCTACACGCGCTCGGTCGGCCCGGTCATCGGCCGTTTCCTCAGCGAGCTGCGCGACGGGCGGCTGGTCGGCGTCCGGACGGCGGACGGGCGGGTGCTCGTCCCGCCGTCCGAGCACGACCCCGCCACGGGCGAGGACGTGACGGGCGAGTTCGTCGGCGTCGGCCCGGCGGGGACGGTCACGACCTGGTCATGGGTGCCGCGCCCGGCGAAGGAGCATCCGCTGGGCCGTCCGTTCGCGTGGGCGCTGATCCGTCCGGACGGCGCCGACACCGCGCTGCTGCACGCGCTCGACCTCGGTGTCTTCGAGGACGGGGCGCGGCCGCCGCGCTCGCTCAGGACCGGGATGCGTGTGCGCCCGCGCTGGCGGGCGGAGGCGGAGCGGATCGGCGGGATCGGCGACATCGAATGCTTCCGGCCGGAGGTGACGACGATCAACGCGCCGACGCGGCTGGAGTACGAGCTGCGCGGCGGCCGGGCCATGCGGCGCTTCCTCGAAGGCGTCTCGCAGGGCCGCATCCTCGGGCACAGGTGCCCGGTGTGCGAGCGGGTCATCGTCCCGATGAGGGGCCTGTGCCCGCGCGACGGCGTCCCGACGACCGAGGAGGTGGAGCTGCCCGGCACCGGCACCGTCACCACCTTCGCCGTCAACAACATCCCCGACCCGCGCGCCCCCGAGGTGCCGTTCGTGTCCGCGTACGTGCTGCTCGACGGCGCCGGGCTGACGATGCTCACGCTCGTCGCGGGCGTTCCGGCGGACCGGGTCCGGATGGGCATGCGTGTCCGGGCGGCGTGGCGGCCCCGCGAGGAATGGGACCGGAGCATGAACAACATCAAGTGGTTCGAGCCGCTCGACGAACCCGACGTCCCCTTCGACGCCATCAAGGACCACCTGTGAGGCGCGACATCGCGGTCGTCGCGTTCGCGCAGACCAGGCACAGCGGCGAGGACGAGGGCCTGGCCGAGACCGAGATGCTCGCCCCGGTCATCACCGAGGTCAAGGAGAGGACCGGCCTGGCGCGGTTCGGTTTCACCTGCTCCGGGTCGTGCGACTATCTCGCGGGCGCGCCGTTCTCGTTCGTGTCGGCGCTGGACGCGGTCGGCGCGTGGCCGCCGATCTCCGAGAGCCACGTCGAGATGGACGCCGCGTGGGCGCTGTACGAGGCGTGGGTGAGGCTGCTGCACGGCGACGTCGACACCGCGCTCGTGTACGGGTTCGGGAAGTCGTCCCAGGGGAATCTGCGCGCGATCCTCACCCAGCAGCTCGATCCGTACCATCTGGCGCCGCTCGGCATCGACTCGGTGTCGCTGGCCGCGCTCCAGGCCCGCGCCTACCTGGAACGGTCGGGCGCCAAGGAGGACGATCTGCGCGCCGTCGCGGCACGCTCGCGCGCGGCCGGACGCGGCAACCCGTTCGCGCTCCACCTGCCGGAGCCGGACGGAGACGAGGAGTACGACGTGGCGCCGCTGCGTCCCTACGACGTCGCACCGATCACCGACGGTGCCGCCGCGATCGTCCTCGCCGCCGGGGACAGGGCCCGGGAGCTGCACGAACGTCCCGCCTGGATCACGGGGATCGACCATCGCGCCGAGCCGCACGCGCCCGGCGTCCGCGACCTGACCCGTTCCGAGGGGACGCGCGTCGCGGGCGAGAAGGCGGGCGCGGCCGGGGTGGAGGTCGCCGAGCTGCACGCGCAGTTCAGCCATGAGGAGCTGATCCTGCGCGAGGCCCTCGGCCTGGGGGAAGGCGTGTCGGTCAACCCGTCCGGCGGCGCGTTGTCGGCGAACCCGATGATGGCGGCGGGCCTGATCCGGATCGGTGAGGCGGCGGCGCGCGTCCACGACGGCTCGGCGTCCCGGACGCTGGGGCACGCGTCGTCAGGCCCCTGCCTCCAGCAGAACCTGGTCTGCGTCCTGTCGGGAGAGCGCGATGGCTGACCGCTGCGCGATCATCGGGGTCGGGCAGACCGCGTACCGGTCCAGGCGGCCGGAGGTGTCGATGCCCGGCCTGGTCCGCGAGGCGGCCCGCCGCGCGCTCGACGACGCCGGGCTGACCTGGAAGGACATCGACGCCGTCGTCGTCGGCAAGGCCCCCGACCTGTTCGAGGGCGTGCTGATGCCGGAGACGTTCCTCGCCGACGCGCTCGGCGCCGCGGGCAAGCCGCTTATGCGGGTGCACACGGCCGGGTCGGTCGGCGGGTCCACGGCGATCGTCGCGGCCGGGCTGATCCAGGGCGGCGTGCACGACCGCGTCCTCACGGTGGCGTGGGAGAAGCAGTCGGAGTCGAACGCGACGTGGGCGCTGACCGTGCACTCGCCGTTCACGACGTCGCTGGTCGTCGGCGCGGGCGGCTACTTCGCCCCGCACATCCGCGCCTACATGCGCCGGGCCGGGGCGCCCGGCCACATCGGCACGCTCGTCGCCGTCAAGGACCGGCGCAACGCGCTGCGCAACGAGTACGCGCACCTGAAGATCCCCGGGATCTCCCGCGAGATGGTCGAGTCGACGCCGATGCTGTGGGAGCCGATCCGCTACCTGGAGACGTGCCCGTCGTCGGACGGCGCCTGCGCGATGGTCCTGGCCTCGGAGGACGCGGCGAAGAAGGCACCTGGCCGGCCCGCGTGGGTGCACGGCACGTCGATGCGCTCCGAGCCGATGATGTTCGCCGGACGCGACACCGTCAGCCCGCGGGCCGGAAAGGACGCGGCCGCCGACGTGTACCGGCAGGCCGGCATCACCGACCCGCGCGGCGAGCTCGACTGCGCCGAGGTGTACGTCCCGTTCTCCTGGTACGAGCCGATGTGGCTGGAGAACCTCGGGTTCTGCGGCGAGAACGAGGGCTGGAAGCTCACCGAGGCGGGCGCGACGGCGATGGACGGCGACATCCCGTGGAACCCGTCCGGCGGCGTGCTGTCGTCCAACCCGATCGGCGCGTCCGGGATGATCCGGTTCGCCGAGGCGGCGCTCCAGGTGCGCGGACGGGCTGGTGAGCATCAGGTGGACGGGGCGCGCCGCGCGCTCGGCCATGCCTACGGTGGCGGCGCCCAGTTCTTCGCGATGTGGATCGTCGGCAGTGACAAGCCCTGAACGTCCTGCCCCGCCCATCTGGGGAGCGATCCCCAGACTCCGGGAGGAGGAAACCGATGGAGTTCAACCACGCCGACCTGTTCGAGGGTGTCGCGGGCGCGGTCGGGGAGCGCGTCGCCCTGGTCTGCGGTGACCGGCGGCTCACCTACGCGGAACTGGACGAGCACGCCAACCGCCTCGCCCACCATCTGGCGGACGCGGGCGTCCGGCCGGGACAGCATGTCGCCGTCCAGCTCTGCAACGGGATCGAGTACGCGGCGGCGCTGCTGGCGGCGTTGAAGATCCGGGCCGTGCCCATCAACGTCAACTACCGCTACGTCGAGGGCGAGCTGCTCTACCTGTACCGCGACTCCGACAGCGTGGCGCTCCTGTACGACGTCGAGTTCGAGGACCGGGTCGCCGCCACCGCCCCGGACGCTCCGGAACTGAGGCATCTCGTCGCGGTCGGCGGCGCCCCGTCCATCCCGGGCGCGGTCGCCTACGGCGAGGCGCTGAAGCACGCGGACGGAACGCGCGCGGGCTTCCCCGCACGCTCCGCCGACGACCTCTACATCATCTACACGGGCGGGACGACCGGGATGCCGAAGGGCGTCATGTGGACGACCCGGCGGCTCCTGTTCGCGTTCTGGAACCCGACGCTTCCGCGCCCGGCGAAACCGGAGGACATCGTCGAGATGGCGCGGGCCGGCGGCCCGCTGGTGATGATGCCGGTCCCGCCGCTCATGCACGGCGCCGCGCAGATCGCCTCCTGGATCACCTGGTTCATGGGCGCCACGCTCGTCTACACGCGCCGGTTCGACGCCGCCGACGTGTGGCGGACGGTCGCCCGCGAGAAGGTCAACTCGCTGACGGTCACGGGCGACGCGATGGCGATCCCGATGGCGGACGAGCTCGCGCGCGGCGGCCACGACACCTCGTCGCTGCTCGCCTTCGTCTCCACCGGCGCGATCTTCACCGGGAGTGTCCGCGACCGCGTCCAGAGCCTCCTGCCGGACACGATGGTCATGGACCGGTTCGGGTCGACCGAGTCGGGCTCGACGGCGGAGGCGGTCGCCGGGTCGGCCCCGGAGAACGGGCTGCGGTTCGCGCCGGACGTGGACGACGTCACCGTCCTGGACGACGCGTTCCGTCCCGTCGAGCCCGGCTCCGGGATCGTCGGGCAGGTCGCCCGCACCGGCCAGATAGCGCTCGGCTACTACAACGACCCGGACAAGACGGCCCGGACGTTCCCCGTCGTGGACGGGCGCCGCTGGCTGCTCACCGGCGACATCGCCACCGTGGAGAAGGACGGCTCGATCGCCGTGTACGGGCGCGGCTCGCAGGCCATCAACACCGGCGGCGAGAAGGTGTTCCCGGAGGAGATCGAGGCCGTTCTCAAAGGTCATCCGGCCGTGTACGACGCGGTCGTCACCGGGATTCCGGACGAGCGCTGGGGAAGCCGTGTCGCCGCCGTGGTCCAGCCGTCCGCCGGGCGCGAGCCCGCGGCCGAGGAGCTCGACGCGCATTGCCGCGGACGGCTGTCGGGCTACAAGGTGCCGCGCCGCTACGCCTTCGTCGCCGAGATGAAGCGGTCCCCGGCGGGCAAGGCGGACTACCGCTGGGCGAAGCGCGTGGCGGAAGCGGCGCTGGACGCCGAGGACGTCGCCGACGAGGTCGGCCCCGAGCCTTTGTGAGGGTCGGGGCCAGGAGCGGACCCTGTTAGTGGCCCTAACAAAATCAATCATAGGGGCGGGCCCGAGTGAATCGATCATCGACGGTGTCGCCTTCGCCACACGCGGCGTCATCCCCGGCTGGTCTCGTCCGGAGCCCGCCACTAGACTCTCCCGTGGAGAGTCGCTCTTGAAATGAGCCTCTCTATGTGAGAGTAAATAGGGGAGGGTGGAGCCCGTGTCGACCCCGGAACGCGAGCGGATGGCAGGCGAGCTGCGGATGGCGATGCAGCGCAGCACGATGTTCACGGTGCTGCTGCACCATGCCACCGCGAGCAAGGCGGGCATGAACGTCACCGACGCGCAGTGCGTGAACGCGCTGCTGCTGGACGGTCCGCAGACGCCGGGTCAGCTCGCCCAGCTCATGGGCATCACGACCGGCGGCGCCATCACCGCCGTGATCGACCGCCTGGAGAAGGCGGGCTATGTCAGGCGCACCCGCGACCCGGACGACCGCCGCCGCGTGATCGTCGAGCTCGTCGAGGAGAACGTCGCCCGGTTCGGCCGCTACTTCGAGCCGATCGGCCGCGCCTTCCGCGAGCGCCTCGACACCTACACCGACGAGCAGGTCGCCGTGCTCCTCGACTGGGTCCGCCACAACAACGAGACGATGCCCCGCGTCATCGAAGAGATCAGAAAACTCCCCTAGGGCGTCCCCGCGCACCTTGGCTCCGGGACGGCCCCCGTCGCCCCGGAGCCACTCCGCTCCAGCCGGGTCCGGGCCCCATGGGCCCGGCCCGGTCGGTCCGGGAACAGCCGCGGCGGTCCCCCCGGCCGCGGCGGCCGTTCCCGGAGTCTCGCGCCGGCGGTCCCGCTTGCCCCTGAAGGTCCCGCCGGAAACGGTGACACTCTGAACCCTGACCGTTACGCCGCAGGTCACACGGGTTGCGTACCGTGATTTCGGTCACATCGCTACATTTCGGACATCATCGGGCTTCGGACGCTTCGGGTGGCTGCGGCACCGCCGGGAATGAGATCATGCGCGCCACGCGCCCCCGCGCCCCGGGAGACACCCGGAAACCCGAAGGGACGACCGCCGACCGTGGAACCGCTGCGCCCAGAAGACCCGGCCGAGATCGGCGGCTACCCGCTCGTCGCGCGCATCGGCGCCGGCGGCATGGGCCAGGTGTATCTGGGGCTCACCGGCGCGGGCAGGCACGTCGCCCTGAAGGTCATCCGCGAGGGCTTCGACGGCCCGCAGGCGCTCGCCCGCTTCCGCCGCGAGGTCGCGACCGTCGAACGGGTGCGCAGCCGGTTCGCCGCCGCGATGGTCGGCGCCGGGCTGGACGCGCCGCCCTACTGGCTCGCGACCGAGTACGTCCCGGGCCCGACTCTCCGGCAGGCCGTCGCCGAGCACGGCCCCCTCCCGCCGGACACCTGCCTGCGGCTCCTCGCCGCCCTGGCCCAGGGGCTGGTGGAGATCCACCGGCAGGGCGTCCAGCACCGCGACCTCAAGCCCGGCAACGTGATCCTCGCCCCGGACGGGCCGCGGCTGATCGACTTCGGCATCGCGCGCGGCGAGGGCCAGACGCAGATCACCCAGACCGGCGCGTGGAACGGCACCCCCGGCTACGTGGCGCCCGAGGTCGTCCGCGAGCAGGAGCCGGTCCCCGCGTCGGACGTGTTCTCGCTCGCCGGCACCGTCGCCTACGCCGCGACCGGACGCCCGCCGTTCGGCGGCGGCCGCATCGAGGCGATCATCCACCGCACCCTCGACGGCGACATCGACCTCGACGGCGCCGACCAGCGCGTCGCCGACCTCGTCCGCCGCTGCGCCGCGAAGGACCCGGCGGCCCGGATCTCGCTGGAGCGCCTGCTGGAGCTCGCCGGGACCGGCGTCGCGCTCGCCGACGACCCCGCCTACCGGGGCCTGGTGGGCGTCCCGCCGCGGATGCCGGTCAGCGTCGCGGACGCCGCCGCGTCCGGCCTCCTCCCGCCGGACCGCACCCGGACGACGACCGTCGCCCGCACGTCGTCGCCGCGCTCGCGCGCCGCCGTCATCGCGGCCGGTGCCGGGGTGGTCGCGGTCGTCCTGGGCGGCGCGTTCGGCGCGCGCGCCCTCTTCAACAGCGACGACGGTTCCAAGGGCGCGAACGGCTCGGGCACGTCGGGCACCGGACAGCGAGGCGGCGCCGGTGCGGCGGGCGGAACGTCACCCGGAGGAGTACAGGCCGGGCGCACCCCCGGCCCCGGCGGGCGCCCGCCGGACGAGATCCTGGTGAAGAAGCCCACGATGGACTACCAGTCCCTGAAGTTCTCCCAGAAGGACTTCACCTGCCTGCCCAACATGCGCGTCGAGAAAGAAGACGAGAAGTTCGCCGGGCAGTTGCAGGTCTCGGCACCGCGCGAGCCCTACACGAAGAAGTCCGTCGAGTTCGGCATGCGCTTCAAGTACGAGCGGCCGTCCAACTACTATCTGGCCGCCCAGATGCGTGAGCCGGGGCCCTATGGCAGCGCGGGGCCCGCGTGGGTCAACAGCAAGCCGCACCTGTACCCGCAGGGCGCGGCGGGCGACCACGGGCTGGATCTCACCTATCCCGACGATTTCAAGTGGACCGGGTCGCAAGGCGCGACGGGCCCGCTGTTCAAGGGCGTCTGGACGATCGTGTGGTTCCGCGTGGCCCCCAACGGCGACGCCTACTATCTCGGCTGCGACGGCTTCACGGTCAAGTGATCGCCGGTGCGCGGGTCACCGGACGGTGATGATCGCGGAGCCGTGGCCGGACGGGCCGCCACATCCAGACGGTGTACTCGGCCTCGTCGTCCGCGTACAGGACGCCCTCGGTGAGCTCGACCTCCATGCCGACGGCGAGGTCGTCGACCGTGTGGCCGGGCGCGACCTGCCCGAGGACGACCATGCGCTCGGTCTCGAGCTCGACGGCGGCGACCGCGTACGGCACGAACGGGTCGGGCGACACGTACGGCGGCGGCTTGTACCGGGAGTCGGCGTACGACCAGATCCGGCCGCGCGTGGAGAGGGCGTAGGGCTCCAGCCCGGAGCCGTCCTTCGGGCCGGTGCAGCGCGGGTTTCGGCAGGCGAGTTCGTTGCGCGGGAAGTACGGCGTGCCGCACGACACGCAACGTGTGCCTAGTAGGCGCACCTCGCCGTCCTCGGAAGCGAACCACCCCTCGACCGCCGGACGGCGCGCCTTGACCCTTCTCACGCGGCGCGGGCTAACAACCGGGCGCCCGACCGAACGGCCACTGCCCGGTGAGCGGGACGGCCCGCTCGCCCTGCTGCTGACTGACGCGTCAGTAACGTCGCTACAGTGAACCGAGTCGGATTCTGTTCAGCGAAGGGGAGAGCGCGGATGCGGACTGGACTTCAGGGGAAGACGGCCCTGGTCACCGGGGCGTCCCGGGGCATCGGCAAGGCGATCGCCACCGCCCTCGCCGCCGAGGGCGCCAACGTCGTGCTCTCCTCGCGCAGGCAGGAGGCGCTGGACGAGGTCGCCAAGGAGATCGGCGCCGCGTATCCGGGCGCGGGCGTCCTCGCGAAGGCCGCGCACGTGGGCGACGCCGACGCGGCCGCCGCCTGCGTGGACGCCGCCGTCGCCGAGTTCGGCGGCCTCGACGTCCTCGTCAACAACGCCGGGACGAACCCCTACTTCGGCCCGATGGCCGACATCGAGCCGTCCGCCGCCGCCAAGACCGTCGAGGTCAACCAGTTCGCGGTCGTCCAGTGGACGCGGGTCGCCCTGCGCGCTTCCCTGGCGGAGCGCGGCGGCGCCATCGTCAACATCGCGTCCGTCGGCGGCCTGGTCACCGAACTCGGAATCGGCTACTACAACGCCACCAAGGCCGCCGTCATCCACCTCAGCCGCCAGTTCGCGATGGAGCTGGCGCCGAAGGTCCGCGTCAACTGCATCGCCCCGGGCCTGGTCAAGACCCGCCTCGCCCGCGCGCTGTGGGAGGACAACGAGGAGGAGATCAGCAGGCTCACCCCGCTCGGCCGCATCGGCGAGCCCGAGGACATCGCGGCCGCCGCCGTCTTCCTCGCCGGGGACGCCGCGTCCTGGATGACCGGGCAGACGCTCGTCGTGGACGGCGGCGCCACCATCCGATCATCCATCGCATGACCACGGAAACGCATGACCATGGAAACGCCTGATCGAGAAACGCCTCAGAAGGGGGACGCATGTCACGCTGGGGACTGACCATTCCGCTGACCGGGCTTCCGCTGGCCGAGCACCGCGAGATCATCGCCGACCTGGCGGCGCTCGGCTACACCGACGCCTGGTCGGCGGAGGTGAGCGGCACCGACGCGTTCACCCCGCTGGCGCTCGCCTCGCAGTGGGGCCCGGAGCTGCGGCTCGGCCCCGCGATCGCGCCGGTCTACACGCGCGGCCCGGCCCTGCTGGCGCAGCAGGCCGCGACGCTCGCCGATCTCGCGCCCGGACGGTTCGTGCTCGGCATCGGCAGCTCGTCCGACACGATCGTGGAGCGGTGGAACGACATCCGGTTCACCGAGCCGTACAAGCGCACCCGCGACACGCTGCGCTTCCTCCGCAAGGCCCTCGCGGGGGAGAAGGTGAAGGAGGAGTACGAGACCTTCACCGTGCGGGGCTTCAAGCTGGAGACGCCCCCGGCCGCGCCGCCGCCGATCGTGCTGGCCGCGCTGCGTCCCGGCATGCTGCGGCTCGCCGCCCGCGAGGCGGACGGCGCGATCACCAACTGGCTGGCGCCGCACGACGTCCGGACGGTCCGCGGCGTGCTCGGCGACGAACCCGAGCTGATGGCGCGGCTGTTCGTCTGCCCGACCGGGGACGCGGCGGAGGCCCGCGCGATCGGCCGCTGGCTGATCGCCGCGTACATGACGGTCCCCGTCTACCGGGCGTATCACGAATGGCTCGGACGGGGCGAGGCGCTGCGCCCGATGAACGAGGCATGGGCGGCCGGCGACCGTGAGAAGGCCCTGGAGTCCATCCCGGACGAGGTCGTCGACGACCTGGTCGTGCACGGAACCCCCGCCGAATGCCGGGCCCGCGTCCGCGAATACATCGGCAACGGCCTCACGACACCGATCCTGGCCATCGTCCCCAGCAGCGGCCTGACCCCGCCGGAAGCCGCCCGAGCCCTCGCCCCTACGGCCGACTGATTCGCGGTGCGCGGGGCGGGTGACCTCATGAAACGCCTGGGCGTCCCGATGTTTACCGCCAGGAGGATCGGGGAGGGTGGGGCAGATCCGATCCGAGAAAGAGACGTGAGGAGCTGATCGTGCTCACGCTGACCAGCGGTGCCGTGCAGGTCATACGTACCGTGACCGCGAACCCGGAGCTTCCGCCGGAGACCGGCATCCGCATCGAGTCCGGGCTCGACGGCTCGGACGCCCTGCGGCTCTCGGTCGCGCCCGCCCCCGAGGCCGGTGACCAGATCGTCGAGGAGGAGGGCGCCAAGGTGTACCTGGAGCAGGGCGTCGCCGAAATGCTTGACGACAAGACCCTTGACGCGCAGGTCGACCCGCAGGGCGACGTGGCGTTCACCATCGCGGAGGGGTCCGAGGGGACCCCGACCTGAGGTGACTTCGCGAACGAGGCCGGGACACCGCCGGATCCGCCGGTGTCCCGGCCTCGGCGCTTTCCACGGCCTGGGCCGCCGCCCGCGGAGCTGACGGCCCGGGTCAGCGGACCGCCACGATGATCGCCACGATCGCGAACACGAACGCCACCGTGGTGAGGATCATGAAGGCGGCGACGATGGCGCAGGCCAGGCCGCGCGGCTGGTCGCGCCAGGTTCCGTGACGGTCGCGCACCTGCCGGTCCAGCTCCTCCCGGGACGGCCGTTCCGCGTCCTCGGAATCGGGGGAAGGCGTCACGGTCGCCAGTCTGGCAGATGCGCCCGCGCCGGTCAGGCGTGCCGGTGAGCGCGTGCCGGACGGTGCCGGGGGCGGTCGCCGGGGGTGGACGTTCCGCGTGAAAAAATCGGCGGATGCGCCTCACCAAGCTCGGCCACGCCTGCGTCCAGATCACCAGGGACGACCGGACGATCGTCATCGACCCCGGCGCGTTCAGCGACGCGTCCGGCGCGCTCGCCGCCGCCGACGCCGTCCTGATCACCCACGAGCACGCCGACCACTTCGACGCCGACGCGCTGCGCGCCGCGATCGCCGAACGCCCGGAACTGCACGTCTGGACGTCCCGGGTCGTCGCCGAGAACCTCGCGGACCTGGGCGGACGCGTCCACCAGGTCGGGCACGGCGACGCCGTCACCATCGCGGGCTTCGACGTCCACGTCTACGGCGAGGACCACGAGATCCTGCACCCGGACGTCCCGCCGATCCCGAACACCGGGTTCCTCGTCGACGGGGAGGTCTTCCACCCGGGCGACGCGCTGACCGTTCCGTCCGAGCCCGTCCGGACGCTGTGCCTGCCCGGCAACGCGCCCTGGATGAAGATCCCCGAGCTGTACGCGTACACGCGGGAGGTCCGGCCAGAGCGCGCCTTCGTCATCCATGACGGGCTGCTCAACGACATCGGCCTCACGGTGATGGGGACCCATGTCGCCAAGGCGGGGGAGGAACTCGGCAAGGAGTTCCGCCGCCTCACCCCGGGAACCTCGGTCGACCTGGCCGCCGCGTGAACCGACCCCCCGAAACGCGGCCAAGGCCCGTCCAGGCCGTCTTCTTCGACATCGGCGAGACGCTGATCAACGAGGGCGAGATCTACGGGCGCTGGGCCGACTGGCTGGGCGTGCCGCGCCACACGTTCCTCACCAAGCTGGGCGCGCTGCTCGCGACGGGCGGCACCCACCTGGACCTCTTCGAGTACTTCCGGCCCGGGTTCGACCTGGACGAGGAGGAACGCCGCCGGGCCGAGGCGGGCGTCCCCAACGGGTTCGGGCCGGGCGACCTCTACCCGGACGCGCGGGCGTGCCTGTCCGGGCTCCGCGACCAGGGCCTCTACGTCGGGATCGCGGGCAACCAGCCGGTGGAGGCCGCCGAGCGGATGGCGGCGCTCGGGCTGGACGCCGACGCGGTCGGGATCTCCGACGTGTGGGGCGTCCAGAAGCCGTCCCAAGAGTTCTTCGAACGTTGTGCGCAGCTCGCGGACGTCCTGCCCGACCGCGTCCTCTACGTCGGGGACCGTATCGACAACGACGTACGCCCCGCCCTGGCCTTCGGGATGCAGGCCGCGTTCCTGAGACGCGGCCCGTGGGGCCACATCCAGCGGGACGACGACGCGCTGCGCGGATGCCTGTTCGTCCTGGACGACCTGGCCGGCCTCCCCAAACTCGTCGCCGACCACAACGCCCCCTGAGGGACCCTGGAGAACGCCTCCTGAGAGGGACCCCTAGGGGACGTCCCCTAATTCCGGAGTATGGCCGTTGAACAGGTCGAACGGCCGATGTGAGATGCCCCGTCCGGTTCGTAGCGTGGACAACGTGGTCGCGGAACTCGCGACCGCGGCGAACGTGAACCGTCAGGCGTTCACAGCTCCACGAATCGGGGAGAGAAGAACTCATGAACGGCCTCTACCGTCCGCGCCACGGCCGGATCATCGCGGGCGTCTGCGCGGGGCTCGCACGGCGTTTCGGGATGACGCCCATGACCGTCCGGGTGCTGTTCCTGCTGTCGTGCCTGCTGCCCGGCCCGCAGTTCGTCGTCTACCTCGTCCTCTGGGTGATGATGCCCAACGAGGACCGCTACCTGGCCCGCACCCACTGATCACCGATAGCGCTTGGCCGGGCCCGCCCGGAGGTGTTAGATCGTGGCACCACCATTCCCGTGGGAGGGAGCCGCGGTGCCAGAGGACGGCCGCCCGGGGCCGGGCCCGTCTCCTGTGGGGGGACGACCCCCCGCACCCCCCGGAACACACCTGTCTCCTGTGGGAGGACGACCCCCCACGCCCCCCGGAACAGATCCGGTCCCTGGCAGGGGAACGGCCCCGGGGAGAGCACAGCCCGCCGTGGACGAGTCCGCGCGCGAGTCCGAGCACGCGGCCCGCCTGCTGCGCTACCTGCGCGAGCTGGCGCGGGCCCGGCGCCGCCCGTCCCGGGACGTGTCGGGGCACGAGCACGTCCACTGGCTGTGCGAGCTGCCCGGCGACGTCTACGTGGAGACGGACGCGGGGCCCGGCGACGTCCTGTTCAGCATGCCGTTCATCCCGCTGACGCCACCCGCGGTGCTGGACGAGTTCGACGCCTGGCTCGCGCTCCGCAACTGGTACCGGACGCTGCGCGAGCTCGCCGGGCAGGAGGCGGTGCTCGGCACGGGGCTGCTCGCCTGGCGCCCCACCGTCCACGACCACCTGCTGAGCACGCCCGTGCGCATCGTCGTGGACGAGCGAACGGAACGGATCGACGTCGTCCTCGCCGGGCACACGACGCTGCGGGACCGGGAACTGCTCTCCGGCCACCCCGGCTACCGGCCCGCCGACTGGGTGTCGGACGCCGTGCAGGCCGGGCAGGGCTTCGGGCTGAACAGCTCGGTCGGGGACGTCCTGCGCAAATGGTGCTCGGTCGCGCTGTCCGGGCCCACCGACTACCGCGAGGACTGGACACCTGACGTGGGCACCGACGCGGGCGGCTCCTCGTCCGTCCCGCGGATCAGGCTCGCGCCGGCGCTCGTCGTCCGGCCGCCGGGCCGCACCGCCGTCGCCGACTACCACGCCAGGCTGATCGAACTCCTGCCGCGCGGCGTCCCGGACGGTCTCGCGCGGCTGGCGTCGCCGGCGAAGCGCCCGCACGTCATGCACGTGCCCGAACGCGCGCCGGAAACCGTCCCCGACCTGGTCACCGGCCTGCTCGGCCGCGGTCACCGCGTGCTGGTCGCCACGTCGGGCGCCGCCGCGTCGGCCGCGCTCCGCGCCGCGCTCCCGCCCGGTCTCGCCGACCTCGCGGTCGCCGACCCGACGGCGGCCGGCCGGGCCGCGGACGGGATCCGCGCCCGCGCCGTCCCCGACCTGGACGCGCTGGCCGCCGAGGAGAAGGCCGCCGCCCGGCGGGCCGCCGAACTCCGCGACCGCCTCCGCGCCGCCGCCCCCGCCGACGACCCCGGCGGCTCCGGCACGCACCGCCCGGACGAGAACCTCCGCGCCGAGGCCCCCGACCTCGCGTGGATGCCGCTGCGCCCGGACATGCCGCCCGGCCCGCCGATCTCCCGGTCGGAGGCCGCGGAACTCGTCGTCCTCCTGGCCGAGGAGACCCCCGAACGCAAGGCCCGGACCGCGCAACGCGACGTCGACCCGGGCGCGCTGCCCAGCGCCGCCTACGTCCGGACGCTGATCGAGGCCGAGTCCGTCGCGGCCGAACGCGCAGAACGATCCAAGACCGACCTGTCCAGGCGGCTGCGGGACACCGACGTCACCCTCCTCGCCCGCCTCGACGCCAACGCCTCCGTCGTCGGCGCCGCGCTCCGCGACCTCGGCCTGGACGGTCACCCGGGCGGCTGGAACCCCGCCGACCTGGCCGTCCGCGCGTTCGGCGACGCCCTCGCGGGCCGCCACCCGCTGATCTGGGCGCGGGTGGCGGAGATGACGACCCGCGCCCAGTGGGCCGAACGCGCCCTCGGCGACCTGTACGGCCACCGCATCGACCTGCCCGCCGACGCCGACCTGCGCGGCCTCGCCGCGGCCGCGCACGACCTGCGCGCCTACCTCGCCGGCGGCGGCGCGCTCAAACGCGGCCCGCTGCGCTCCACCGTCCAGCGGCAGGCCGAGCCCCTGCTCACCACCGTGCGGGTGGACGGCGCCGCGCCCACCACGCCCGAGCTGCTCGACCTCGTCCACACCGACCTGATGGCGCGGATCACCTGCCGCGAGTTGCAGTACGTGTGGGAGGCCGCCGGGATCTCCTTCCCCGCCGACCTGCCGCCGGCCGAGCGCGTCGCCCGCTTCGTCCGCGCCCACGCGCGCCTCGCCCGCGTCCGGGACGCCATGCCCGCCGTGGACGAGACCAAGGCCCTCCTCGAACGCTCCGGTGTCGCCGTCCCGCTCGCCCATCCGCTCCAGTGGCACGGCTACGTCGCCGCGCTCCGCAACGCGCTGGAGGGGCTCGGCGTCAACCGCGCCGCCGCCGACCTGGACGCCCTGCGCGACTCGATCGGCCCCGTCGAGAAGGGCGACCCGCCCGAACTCCGCGCCGCGCTGACCGCCGTCGGCGCCCGCGACGCCGCCGCCTACGGCCGCGCGCTCGGCGCCCTCGCCGAGGCCCGCCACGAACGCTCCCTCCAGCTCCGCTGCGAGGAGCTCCTCGCCCGCGTCCGGGCCGGCCATCCCGACCTCGCCAACCTCATGATCGCCACCGACGGCGACGAGGCGTGGCAGGACCGCACCCGCCGCTGGGACGAGGCATGGGCGTGGGCCCGGGACGCCTCCCGCCGCCTCGCCGAACGGACCGTCCCTCCGGAAGAGCAGCTCCGCACCGCCCTCGCCGAGGCCGAGGACCACCTCCAAGGCGTCCGCGCCGCCCTCACCGCCGCGCACGCCCTGGCGGCGCTCCGCAAGAACCTTCCGGCCGATGCCGCGAGCCCGTCCGAGGTCGTGCCCGCCTGGATCCTCCCGCTGTGGCGCATCCCCGAGGCCCTCCCGCCGGCGCCCGGCTCGTTCGACGTCGCCATCGTGGACGGCGAACACGAGGCCGGCGCCGAGGCCCTCTTCCTCCTCTGGCTGGCGCCCCGGATCATCCTCGTCGGCCCGCCCGGCCCCGAGCTCCCACCCCTCGAAGGCCCGCCCCCATCGACCCTGCTCCCGCCCCACCTCCACGCCGCCATCACCCCCACGTCCCCCCTCTTCACCGCCCTGACCACCGAACCGTCCACACCGCCCGAACCGTCCACGCCCCCCGAACCCGCCACGCCTCCGGAACCCGCCACGCCTCCGGAACCTCCCGCGGCTCCCAAAGCGCCAGCGCCCCCAGCCCAGGGGAGACCGTCCCCGCCTCCGAACGTGCCGCCGCGCCGTCTGGACGCGGCGCCTCGCGTCCCGCGTGCCCCGCATCCCGAGCCCGCCGCGCCCGGCCCACCGCCGCCGTCACCTGGCCCGCCCGTCCCGCCACGCCGCCTGGACGCACCGCGTGGTGCGGCACCGCCGGAGCCTCCGCCCGCCTCGGGGCCCGCCCCGCCACCTCGCCGCCTTGACGCGCCCGGCCGCCGCCCGCGCGTCCCGGACACGCGGGAGCGCGAGCCCGCGCCCGAACCATCCGCGCCCGAACCACCCGCGCGCGACGAGTCGGCGCCCGGGCCCGCGCAGGTCAAGCGCGGACGCTCGATCGCCTCCTACAAGCGCCCCGAGCTGGTCGAGATAGTCGGCCGCATCGCCCGGCGCGAGCCCGACCTGTCCGACGACCAGCTCGTCGAACTGGTCACCCGCCTCCTCGGCTGCCCGGCGGACGAGGCGCTCCTCGTCGGCGCCCGCCTCCGCTACGCGGTGGGCGTGTACCGGGACCAGCAATCCACCCCTGACCAGCCCTGACCGCTCCAGCCGGAGTGGCCACGGCGGCGGGGTTCAGCGGGCGGGCTTGCGGGACGCGTGGCGGGCGCGGTGGGCGGCGACCGTCGTCCGGCTGGCGCAGGCGCCGGAGCAGAACCGGCGGCTGCGGTTGCGGGAGTCGTCCACGAAGAAGCGGGCGCAGCGGTCGGCGCGGCACCGGCCGACGGTCACGTCCGGGTCGCCGCACAGGACGTGGGCGAGCGCGGCGGCGCAGCTCCGCCCGAACCACGGGACGGGGTCCTCGCCGTCGCGGGCGAAGTGCAGGTGCGGGCCGTCGCCGTCGTGCTCGCTGACGTACGTCGTCGGCGGGTAGCGGTCGAGGAGCCGGTTGACGGGAAGGGACGGGCCGCCGTCCGCGACGGACGCGACCGCCTCGCGCAGGGGCGGCAGAAGCGTTTCCAGCTCCTCGGCGCCGGGTTCGGCCACGTGGTGCTGGCGGAGGAACTCCCGCCGCAGGTCGCTCGGTTCATCGCCGTTGACCAGCTCGACGGCGAGCCGGGTCAGATTCCCGATGTAGGCGATGTATCTCACTTGACCACCTACCTCCCTGCCACCACAACCTACACCACCCCCGCTGTGTGGAGAATTTGGAATGGAGTATTCCGTTCTGATATAATGGAGCGGAACAGTTCGTTCCTCTCGGAGGCGGGGCCATGACGCGGGTACTGGACCGAAGGACGCTGAACCGGACCGCCCTGGACCGGCAGCTCCTCCTGAAACGCTCCGACATGGCTGTCCGGGACGCGGTCGGCCTGCTCGTCGCGATGCAGGCGCAGGAGAACAACGTGCCCTACTACGGGCTGTGGACGAGGCTCGCCGGGTTCCGGCAGCAGCAGCTCACAGATCTCATGAACGACCGCGCCGCCGTCCGCGGGTCGATCCTTCGGGGCACCCAGCACCTGGCCCTCGCCGAGGACTATCTGTGGCTGCGTCCGCTCATCCGGGAGTCCCTGCTTCGGGGACGGCAGGCCGCGTTCGGCCGCGTCACGAAGGACTGGGACCTGGACGAGCTCGCCACCGAAGCCCGCAAGCTGCTTGAAGGGCAGGTACTGACCCGTCCGCAACTGGCGCGCGCGCTCGCCGAACGGTGGCCCGGCAGGGATCTCCAGGCGCTCGGATGGTCGGCGCAGGCGTTGGTGCCGGTCGTCCATCCGCCGCCCAGCGGAACCTGGAACGTCGCCGGTGCCACACCGTTCGCGCTGGCGGAGGAGTGGATCGGCGAGCCCCTGCACGAGATCGGGCCCGCCCGCCTGATCCGTCGCTACCTGGCCGCGTTCGGGCCCGCCTCCGTCAAGGACTTCCAGATGTGGTCCGGCCTGCGCCGGATGGACGCCGAGTTCGCCGAGCTCCGGCCCGAACTCCGTGTCCACAAGGACGAGAACGGCGTGGAACTCTTCGACCTGCCCGATGCGCCGCTTACCGAGGATGGCCCCGCGCCCGTCCGGTTCCTGCCGGGGTTCGACAACCTCGTCCTCGCTTACGCCGACCGCACCCGGCTGATGACCGACGAGCAGCGCAAGGTCGTCTGCGTGGGTGCGGAGATCAAGCCCACGCTTCTGGTGGACGGACGCGTCCACGCGCTCTGGGCGCTCAAGCACGACAGAAAGGCCGGCCACGCCACTCTGACCATCGAACTCTTCGCGCCCCTACCGGACGGAACGGCCGCGGAAGAGGTCGAAGAGGAGGCCGCGCGCCTGCTCGGCTTCGCCGCCCCCGAAGCCGGCCACGACGTCCGCATCACGACCTGGACAGGCTGAAACGGCGGTGGACCCCGGGGAGCTACCCAGCCCCGGGGCCCTTGTGCCGTCGTATGCGCTCGCCTGCGATGATCAGGCGGCAGATAAGGTTTCTTGCCCGTGCTCTTCCATTGAGCTACCGCGGCACGAGAGCCGCGGAGCAGATTCGAACTGCCACCTCAGGTAAGACCTACCGCCTCCGCGGATGAGAAAACGGCGAATGCTGATTCTGGAGCGAGAGCCTGAGATTGACGCGGCCGCCTCTACCGGACTTGGGCCACCCGGGCGCGAATGCCCGAGGGTGGATTCGAACCACCAGTGTCACCGCTTTCAAACTGAGCCTCATCCTCAGCTTTCGCGCCCTTTCGGACGCGCCCCCCGCGCTCCAGCGGGGGAGTCTTCGGGGGCCTTTCCCGGTCGGGCCGGACGGCTCGACCGCCCCGGCCGGGAAAGGCCTGGAATTCCGTCTCAGTATGTCATGCGAGCAGGTACGCGAAAACGGCCTCGCCGACCTGCCGGTCGTCGACGTCCGCCGCGTTGGCCTCCTCGCGCGCGTACTTCACCGCGGCCTGCAGCCGGTCGACGCGGTCGCGCAGCTCGTTCACCCGGCGCGCGGGCAGCGCCCCGGAGAACGCCACCTTCGTCCACGTCCCGACGATGACGTCCTCGGTGAAAGTCTCGACCTGTGCCGGGTGCTTTTCCGTCGCCTCGTACAGGACGTGCGCGCGCGGCACCTTCTTCGTCCTGGACGTCTCGACCGGCTCGGTGCGCCACACGTCCTGGCTCTCGTCGTAGCTCCACGACTCGGCCGCGTCCAGGACGGGCAGCTTGTCGATGAGCGAGTGCAGCTCGGTGAGCTGCTTCTCCAGGAAGAGCAGGTAGGTGACCGGCGCCTGGGCGACGATCGTCCGGCCGTCGACGACCACGTCGGCGCGGGCCTCGCGGTTCGCCCAGTCCTTGGTCGCGACGACGTCGAACAGCCGGGTCAGCGCCGCGGCGACGTCGCGCAGCGAGTCCTCGGACTTCACCTGGACCTTGGTGGACTCCGGCGGAAGCGGCTCGCCCTCCTCGTCCTTCGGACGGTAGACGCGCGAGATGCCCGACAGCAGCGCCGGCTTCTGCAGGACGCGCAGAACGTCGGCCAGCTCGCGCTGAGCGCGGCTCTTCACGCCTTTCTCAATGGCGATGATCTGATTGAGCTTTGCCACTGTCACTTCACCTTCCCCGGTCAGAACATCGCCCACCGTACTGAACATCGCGAAGAATGCCCAGCGTTTTTCGAAAACCCGTGCCGCCGCCGGTCCGCGGCTCGCAGGGGCGCGGAAACAAATCGATGTGCGGATGCCGGAGGCGTCCGGCATAATCGCCTGCGTGGTATCACAGGAACTGGTTCAGGTGTGGCGGGACGTCATTCGGGGCGACGAGAAGTCGTGGGTCCTGTTCGAGCACGGCACGTGCGTCATCCTCATGGAGCCCGGCGACGATCTGGCGGAGCGGGCGGTGGAACTGCTGCGCGAGTACGGGCCCGTCACCGGGGGAACTCCCGCCGGCGACTTCGGGACGATCGACCTCGACGCGGCCCCCGGATGGGCCGTGTACGGGCATCACAACGACATCCTCAACTATGTGTCCCCCGAGGAGGTCGAGGACGGGGCCAACGATCTGGTCATCGGCCTTTTGGGACGGTCGAAGCGGGGTCAGGACGGGCTCGAACTCAACGTCGTCCATGTGGAGGACAAGCGCCCCGGCTGAATCACCTCCGCACGTCCGGAGAAGTCTGTACAAATGTCGCTGTGACCGAATGGGACGAGGAGTCGCTGGCGCGGTTGCGGTCCGCCGCGCATCGCGGGGACTGGGCCGCCGGGCTTGAGGCGCTGCGCGATCGGCCGCTGGAACCGGTGCTCCAGTACGCCGGGGACGTGGCCCTGCTGGCCCTGGCCCGAGACCGCGTCCAGAGCGCGCGTCTCGCCGACGACTGCCGCTCCCTCCTGGAAGGCCGGGACGGGCCGGGCGACGCCGAGCTGGCCGCGGAGCTGGCCGCGCTGCTCGGCCACGGCCCCCGCACGGAGCTGCTTCCCCTGCCCGCCGACCTCGGCGCGGTCGCGGCGGCGATGGACGGCGAACTCCACGTCCTCGACCTGGAGCGCGGCGACGTGCTGGCCGCCGACGAGGTGCCCCACGAAACGCAGGCGGCAGGGATGGATCGCTGGCTGCCGATCCCGCCAAGCGGCCTCCCGGTAAGGCCCGATGACGAGGACGCCCGGCGCGGCGCGGCACGCCGATGGCTCGCGGAGCAGGGGTACCGTCCCGTCCCGAGAACCCTCTAGAGACCCGGCCGCCTAGAGACCCGGCCGCACCAGCGGGAACGGGATCGTCTCGCGGATGCTGCACCCGGTCAGCGTGATCAGCAGCCGGTCGATGCCCATGCCCATGCCGCCCGCCGGAGGCATCGCGTACTCCAGGGCGCGCAGGAAGTCCTCGTCCAGTTCCATGGCCTCCGGGTCGCCGCCCGCCGCCAGCAGCGACTGCTCGGTGAGCCGCCGCCGCTGCAGGACGGGATCGGTCAGCTCCGAGTACGCCGTCCCGAGTTCGAGCCCGAAGACGATGAGGTCCCATTTCTCGGCGAGGCGCGGGTCGTCGCGGTGCGGACGTGTCAGCGGCGACGTCTCCGCCGGGTAGTCGCGGACGAACACCGGCGCCTTCAGATCCTCCTCGACGAGGGCCTCGAACAGCTCCTGGACGACCTTGCCCTGCCCCCACCGCGGGTCGAAGCCCAACCCGAAACGCTCGGCGAACTTCCGCGCGACGTCGACCGGCGTGTCCGGCGTGATCTCCTCGCCGAGCGCCTCGGACAGCGACCCGTAGACGGTGATCTCCCGCCACGGTTCCGCGAGGTCGTACTCGGCCCCGTCCCGGACGACCACCGTCGTGCCGAGCGCGGCGCGGGCCGCCTCGACGACGAGGGAGCGGGTCAGGACGGCCATCGTGTCGTAGTCGCCGTACGGCTCGTACGCCTCCAGCATCGTGAACTCGGGGTTGTGCTTCGGGGACACGCCCTCGTTGCGGAAGTTCCGGTTCAGCTCGAACACGCGCCCCACCCCGCCGACGAGGAGCCGCTTCAGATACAGCTCGGGCGCGATCCGCAGGTAGAGCCGCATGTTGTAGGCGTTGATGCGGGTCGAGAACGGCCGGGCGGCGGCACCGCCGTGGACGGGCTGGAGCATCGGCGTCTCGACTTCGAGGTACCCGCGGGCGCGCAGGCCGTCGCGGACGGCGGCGACGGCGTCACCGCGCATCCTGAGCATGCGGCGGGCGTCGTCGTTGACGATGAGGTCGACGTACCGCTGCCGGACCCGCGCCTCCGGATCGGACAGCCCCGCCCGCTTGTTCGGCAACGGCCGCAGGCATTTGGCGGCGAGCGTCCACGACGACGCCACCACCGACAGCTCGCCGTGCCGCGACGTGCCGATCTCGCCGCGCACCGCGACCTGGTCGCCGAGGTCGATCAGCGTCTTCCAGCGGTGCAGCGAGTCGTCGCCGAGCGCGTCGGCGGTCAGCATGACCTGGAGGTCGGCGGTCTCGTCCCGGAGCGTGACGAAGATCAGCCGGCCGTGCTCGCGGGCGAGGACGACCCGTCCCGCGATCGCCGCGACGACACCGGTGCGGGCGTCCGGGGCCAGCGCGGGGAAGCGGGCGCGGATGTCGGCGGCGACGTCGGTGCGCTCGCAGCCGAGCGGGTACGGCTCCATCCCGGCGGCGCGGATCCGGTCGAGCTTGGCGTGCCTGACCCGCTCCTGCTCCGACAGCCGCCGCCGCGGCACGCAGGACGCGTCGGCGGCGTCCTCGATCTGCCTGACCCGGTCGGCGAGGCCGGCGGCCGGGCCCATCGCGGCCGCGTGGTCCAGCTTCGGCCGGTTCAGGTTCGGCAGGAAGCCCTCCGCGCGGGCGTAGGCGAGGCCGAGCCGGACGAGGTGCCGGTTCTGCGCGTAGCAGATGTAGCGGGGCCGCCAGTCCGGCAGGTACTTGGAGTTCGCCAGGTACAGCGATTCGAGCTGCCAGAACCTCGACGCGAACGACAGGAACCGGTAGTACAGCCGCGCGACGGGCCCGGCGCCGATCTGCGAGCCGCGCTCGAACGCCGACCGCATCATCGCGAAGTTCAGCGAGATCCGCCGCACGCCCACGGCGGCGGCCCGCTCGGCGAGCTTGGCCACCATGTACTCGTTGAGGCCGTTCTCGGCGAGCCGGTCGCGGCGCATCAGGTCCAGCGACAGGCCCGCGCGCCCCCACGGGACGAAGCTGAGCAGCCCGCGCAGCTCGCCGTCGGCGTCGAACGCCTCGACCATGACGCAGCGCCCGTCGGTCGGGTCGCCGAGCCGGCCGAGCGCCATGGAGAAGCCGCGTTCTGGGCCGTCGCCGCGCCACGCGTCGGCGCCGCGGATCAGCCTGGCCATCTCCCAGCGGGGGATCTGCGAGTGCCGCCTGATCCGCACGTGGTACCCGGCCCGCTCGACCCGCCGGACGGCCTGCCGGACCTGCCGCATCTCGCGTCCGTCCAGGTTGAAGCGGGTGAGGTCGATGACGGCCTCGTCGCCGAGCTCCAGCGCGTCGAACCCGTGCCGCCGGTAGACGTGCGCGCCGCGCTCGCCGACGCTGACGGCGCCGGGGATCCACGCGTGCGCGCGGCACTCCGCCAGCCACGCCTCGATCGCCCCGTCCCAGGACTCGGGGTCGCCGAGCGGGTCGCCGCTGGCGAGGGAGACCGAGCCCTCGACCCGGTAGGCGATGGCGGCCTTCCCGTTCGGCGCGACCATGACGTTCTTGTCGCGGCGCAGCGCGAAGTAGCCGAGGGAGTCCTGGTCGCCGTACTCGGCGAGCAGCGCGCGGGCGGCGAGCTCCTCCCGCGGCCGCAGGACGGGGTCGCGCCGGCCCGGTTTGAACATCGCCCAGAACGTGGCGATCATCAGCCCGGTGCCGAGGACCCACAGGATCGCGTCCACCCACAGCGGCACGTCCACGTCGATCGGCTTGCCCGTGACGCGCGGCCCGAGGACGGTCTGGGAGATCGCGTAGAGCGGATGCGTCCACAGGCCGCCGCTGTGGTCACGGTCGGTGACGGTGACGAGGAACGTGCCGATCCCGCAGGTCATGACCAGCAGGCTGCTGAAGACGAGCCCCGCCAGACGCCGGTCGGCGCGGTCGGGCAGGGTGGTGAACTGGCCGCGCGCCGCGATCAGCAGGACGAGCACCGCGAGGCAGACCGCGGTGCTGACGACCAGGCCGGGAGGCGTGCGCCGGCCCGGGTCGAGGACGGCCGTCAGCACCGCCGCGACACCGAGCGCGGCCGGCACGCAGAAGATCAGCAGCAGGATCCGCCACGCGGCCTTCTTACGCCGCCGGACGCCCATCGACAGCAGGATCCACAGGAGGCCGACCGGCACGCTCGGGAACCAGCCGAGATAGCCGATCCAGCGCAGCGCCCAGATGTCGGCCATCTCAAGGATGAGACCATAGGAGACCCACGCGAGCAGCGACAGGATCCCGGAGAGACGGGTGTACCAGAAGAAGATCGTCGGCGCGGCCCGGTCGGCCTTCACAGGAATCTCATCGGTCGCGAAACCGCGTACGCGTAACCGTCCGGCGGCGAACCTCCAGGTGAGAGCGGACGTCGTACGGGAAGGGGGATGTGGCTTGCAAGCTCGGTCCAAGGTTGTCAGCAAAAGTCGATATGGTCGCGGATATGCCAAGTGAACCCACCGGTGAGCGGTTGCTCGCCCGCCGCTACCGCCTGGTCACCCAGGTCGGCCGAGGCGGCATGGGGACGGTCTGGCAGGCACACGATGAGGTCCTCGGTCGTGACGTCGCGGTGAAGGAGGTCATCCTGCCGCATGGTCTCACCGACGAGGAACGCGCCGTCCACCACAAGCGCACGTTCCGTGAGGCGCGCACCGCCGCGCGGCTCGGCCACCCCGGCGTCGTCACCGTCTACGACGTCGTCGAGGAGGACGACCGGCCGTGGATCATCATGGAGCTCATCAAGGCGCGCTCCCTCGACCTGGTGATCAAGCAGGAGGGGCCGCTGGAGGTCCACCGCGCCGCCGAGATCGCCCGGCAGATGCTCGCCGCGCTGCACGCCGCGCACGAGGCCGGAGTCCTGCACCGCGACGTCAAGCCGAGCAACGTGCTGATCACCGGCACCGGGCGGATGGGCGAGCGCGCCGTGCTCACCGACTTCGGCATCGCCACCGCCTCCGGCGACGCCACCCTGACCCAGACGGGCCTGGTCATGGGCTCGCCCGCGTACATCGCGCCGGAGCGGGCCCGCGGGCGCGTCGCCGGGCCCGCCTCCGACCTGTGGTCGCTCGGCGTCACCCTGTACGCGATGGTGAACGGCAAGTCGCCGTTCGAGCGGTCCGAGCCGATGGCCGCGCTGGTCGCGGTGATCTCCGACGAGCCCGACCCGCCGGAGAAGGGCGGCCGGCTCATCCCCGTCATCGACGGCCTGCTGCGCAAGAACCCCGACGAGCGGATGGACGCGATCGAGGCCGGCGCCCTGCTGGACGAGATCGTCCGCCGGGAGACCGTCGACACGCAGCGGACGATGGCCGTCGAGTTCCCCCTGGACGAGCTTCCCGGCCCCCAGACGACGACGTCGGACGCCTACGGCGAGGCGTACGCCGAGCCGTATCCGGAGACGTACGCGCCCGACCAGCCGCTGCCCGCCGAGCTGGACGGCGACCCCGGCGGCCCGACGACCGCCGGCCCGGGCGGCCGGACGAGCATCGACCCCGGCGGCCGGACAAGCATCGACCCGGTCGGCGGTGCGCCCCGTCCGGAGACCCCCGACGCCCGCCCCGACCAGCTGACCAGCTTCGACCTGCCGACCGGAACGGCCCGTCCGGCCCGGTTGCCCCGGTCGTCCCGGACGCCGGGGCCGGTCACCGGGCAGGAAAAGACCGGCAAATCCGGCGGTCCCGACGAGGGTGGGACGAACGGCGGGCCCGGGGAGACGACTCCCGATCCCGACCGCGTCTCGTCCTGGCGCTCCGGCCGGCGGACGCAGCCGAGCGGCGGCGGTACGGCGCCGTCCCAGCCCCCGGCGGCCCGCCACGGATCGCCCGGCACGCCGTCCGGGGCCACGTCAGCCGGTCCCGGGTCAGCCGGCCGCGCCGCGCCCGAGCCGACGACGCACTTCCCGCCGACGACGCACCCGGCCGGGCGCCCCACGCTCGCGTCCAACCGGAACGTGCTGATCGTCGCCGCGATCGCGCTGCTCATCATCGTGATCGTCGCGGGCTACGCGCTGGCGAACGGCGGGGACGACGGGAAACCGGCCCGCAAGGAGGGCGCCGGCACCCGGGCCGGCAACACGACGCCGTCCGGGCCGGCGACGACGGGCAAGCCCAGCACCAAGCCCAGCGACGGCCTGCCCGCCGGCTTCCGCCTGCACAAGGACCGCAGCGGCTACTCCGTGCCCGTCCCGGCCGGATGGAGCGGCCCCGAACGCAAGCAGGGCGGCGACTACTTCCGCTCGCCCGACCGCGGCGCCTACCTCCAGATCGACCAGACCGACGACCCCGGCGAGAGCGCCATCGACGACTGGGAGCGGCAGGCGCGCGCCCCCCGCTTCGACGGCTACAAGAAGATCAAGATCGCGCCGACCGGCGACCAGCCGCCCGTCCCCGACACCGGCGACGGCGACGAGTCCGCCGACTGGGAGTTCACCTACGACGGCTCCGGCGGCCGCCGCATGCACATCCTCAACCGCGGGTTCGTCGCGAACGGGCACGGCTACGCCATCCTCCTGTGCGCCCCCGACAAGGAGTGGGCCAAGGTCCACTCCGACCTCCAGCCCGTCTACCGCTTCTTCAAGCCCGCCGGCGACTGATGGAAAGGCCCTGCCGATGAAGGACCGCCGCTGATGGGGGGTCGCGTGCTCGCGGGCCGGTACCGGCTCGAATCCGTGGTCGGACGCGGCGGCATGGGCACGGTGTGGCGGGCCCGCGACGAGACCCTCGACCGGGAGGTCGCGGTCAAGGAGGTCGTTCTGCCCGCCGGGCTGAGCGACGGCGAGCGGGAGAACCGGCACCGCAGGACGCTGCGCGAGGCCCGCGCCTCCGCGCGGCTGAACCATCCGGGGGTCGTGACCGTACACGACGTCGTGGACGAGGACGACCGCCCGTGGATCGTCATGGAGCTGGTCCAGGCCCGTTCCCTCCAGGAGATCGTGGACGCGGACGGCCCGCTGCCGCCGGGCCGCGTCGCGACGATCGGGCGCCAGCTCGCGGGCGCGCTGCGCGCCGCGCACGCGATCGGCATCCTGCACCGGGACGTCAAGCCCGCCAACGTGCTGGTCGCCGCCGACGACCGCGCCGTCCTCACCGACTTCGGCATCGCGCAGCTGGCCGGGGACGCGACGCTCACCGGCACCGGGCTGCTCATGGGGTCGCCCGCGTACATGTCGCCGGAGCGCGTCAACGGCGACCCGGCGATCCCCGCGTCCGACCTGTGGGCCCTCGGCGCCACCCTGTACGCCGCGACGGAGGGGCGCGCGCCGCACCACCGCGGCGACCCGATGGCCGTGCTCGCGGCCGTGATGACGCAGGACGTCCCGCCGCCGAGGAACGCGGGGCCGCTCGCGCCCGTCCTCGCCGGCCTGCTGGAGCGCGACCCCGTCCGGCGGATGAGCGGCGACCGGGCCGAGGAGGCCCTGGCGGCGGTCGCCTCCGGTCACGCCGCGGGTCTCGCCGCCGCCCAGATCGCGTCGAACGCGACGACGGCCCTGGACACGCCCCCGATCCCGGCCGCCCCCTCCGCCCCGGCCGCCCCGGCCCCGGCCTCGGTTCCGGTTCCGGACGACATGACCGCGCAGTACCCGCAGGACAGCGGAGGCCCGTGGACGGCCGGGCACACGGCGCCGCCCGCCACGACCGGGACGCCGCGCAAGCGGTCGGCCGTCCTGCCGATGGTCGCGGGCGCCGTCACCGCCGTGGCGGTCCTGGCCGTCGCCGCGTTCCTGCTGTGGCCGGACGGCTCGTCCGCCGGCGGGCGGCCCGACGCGCAGCCGTCGCAGAATCTCGTGACCGACAAGTCCACGCCGGAATCGCCCACGACACCCACGACCCCCGCGTCGTCTACGTCGTCTTCGCCCTCGCAGGGCTTGCCGCCGCTCCCGCCTGGCCTGGTCCGGTCGTCAGGGCCGGGTTTCACCATCGGCGTCCCGCGCGGCTGGCCCCGTTCCGAGCAGGGCAACAGCGTCATCTGGACCGATCCCGCGAGCAGCGCCTACGTGCAGGTCGACCAGACGCGGTGGTCCGGCGACCCGTACCAGCACTGGGTCACCTGGGAGCAGGAGGCCATCGCCGACGGGAGACTGAAGAACTTCCAGCGCATCGGCGAGATCACCCGTACGAGCGTCGGCGGTGTGCCCGCCGCCGACATCGAGTTCACCTGGTCCCGCGAGGGCGTCACCCGGGCGCGCGACCGCGGTGTGGTCGTCGGCGGACGGCCCTATGCTGTGGTGGTCGCGGTTCCCGCGTCCCAGTGGAACGAGAACGAGGCACTCGTGAAGAATGTGCTCGACACGTTCCGTCCCTCCGGGGTGGGATGACCATTGGGGGGACCCTCTAACCATGGCACAGGCACGTCTGCTCGGTAACCGCTACCGGCTCGACTCGGTCGTCGGGCGGGGCGGTATGGGCACCGTGTGGCGCGCCTTCGACGTCATGCTCGACCGCGAGGTCGCGGTCAAGGAGGTCGTTCTCCCGCCGGGTCTCGACGACGGCGAGAAGGCCGTGCTGTACGAGCGGACGTTCCGGGAGGCGCGGGCGTCGGCGCGGCTGAACCACTCCGGGGTCGTGACCGTCCACGACGTGGTGGAGGAGTCCGACCGGCCCTGGATCGTGATGGAGCTGGTCCTCGCCCCGTCCTTGCAGGACCTCCTCGAACGCGGGCCGATGGAGCATCGCCGCGTCGCCGACATCGGCCTGCAGATGCTCGGGGCACTGCGGCACGCGCACGAGAAGGGGATCCTGCACCGCGACGTCAAGCCCAGCAACGTGCTGATCACCGACACCGGCCGGGTCGTGCTCACCGACTTCGGCATCGCGCAGGTGGAGGGCGACACGACCCTCACGCAGACGGGCCTGGTCATGGGCTCGCCCGCGTACATCCCGCCGGAGCGGGCGCAGGGCGAGCGCGCCGTGCCCGCCTCCGACCTGTGGGCGCTCGGCGCGACCCTGTACGCGGCCGTTGAGGGCCGCTCCCCGTACGAGCGGTCGGACGCGATGGCGTCGTTGCAGGCGGCGCTGACCGAGCCGGTCCCGCCGGCGCGCAACGCGGGCCCGCTAGCCGCGGTGCTGGACGGCCTGCTGGCCCGCGAGCCGGTGAACCGGATGACCGCCGCGCAGGCGCAGCCGCTGCTCACCCGGGTGGCGATGCTGCCCCCGCCGCCCCCGCCCAAGCCGAAGGCCGAGGAGACGGTGGCGGACGAGCCGTCCGGCCGTTTCCTGCCCACCAGGACCGACGACGTCGCGGAGACCGTCCTCGACCCCGACGACCTGAACCCGCCGACCCGCCGCGACCCCGGCCAGGTCCAGAACGGCTCGCATTACCCGCGGCCGCGTCCCGGGCACGACTCGGAGGCGCGGACGTTCGTGGAGACCGAATGGGCCCCGCCGCCCGCCCAGCCGCCCACCCAACCACCGGCCCAACCACCGGCCCAACCACCGGCCCAACCACCGGCCCAACCACCGGCCCAGCCGCTGTCGCGGGCGCCGCAGCCGAGCCTTCCCCCGCAGACGCCTCCGCCGTGGGAGCAGCCGCAGCAGTACACGAACTGGCAGCAGCCGCCTCCGCCGTCACCGCCACGGGCCGGGGCCGCGGGCGCCGGCGGGGCGGAGCGCCGCAAGACGCTGGTGGTCGTCACGATCGCGGTCGTGCTCGTCGTGGTGGCCGTGCTGGTGGGCGCGTTCATCCTGCGCGGCAAGCTGCGGTCGGACGCGACGGCTCAGGCGGCGGCCCCGATATCGGTGGTCCGCGCCCTGCCCGCCGCGATCCGGGCACGCTGAGCCCCCGCCGGGCGAGGGTCAGCCGCCCGCGGAGAGGGCGTCCAGCGCCAGGCGGAGGTCGGTGACGTGCGCGTCGAGATCGCTCGCCGGCTCACCGGCCTTGAGACGGGCGACGTCCTCCTCGATCAGCTTGACGCGCTCGTCGAGCGCCGACAGCAGCCGTTCGCCGCCCGCCAGCACCGCCTCCCCGTCGCCCTCGGCGAGCGACTGGCGCAGCAGTTGCGCCTGCCGCCGCAGCTGGAGGTTGCGGCGGTGCAGCTCCACGAACACCGACACCTTCGCGCGCAGCAGCCACGGGTCGAAGGGCTTGGTGAGATAGTCGACGGCACCGGCCGCGTAGCCGCGGAACGCCTGCTCGCCCGCCTCGCCGCCCGCGGTGAGGAAGATGATCGGGATGTCGCGGGTGCGGGGCCGGGACTTGATGTGGCCCGCGGTCTCGAACCCGTCCATCTCGGGCATGACGACGTCGAGCAGGATCAGCGCGAACTCGTCGTTCAGCAGCTCCTTCAGCGCGGCCTGCCCGGACGTGACGGGCACGACCTCCACCGGCAGCGCGTCCAGCACGGCGGCGAGGGCCGTCAGGTTCTCCCCGCGGTCGTCGACGGCCAGGATCCTCGCGTCACTCGGCACCGGACTCCCTCACGTCAACGACGGCGTACGCCGTCCACCCTGCCATGACCGATCGGACGACAACAATGAATCGCCCCAGAGTGAACACTTTCCTCCGCCCGCTGCGCAACGGGGGTGGCCGGTGTGAACAACCAGGGACGAGGATTGTCCACCAGGAGTTTCTAGGGCAGCCAGCCCGGTTTGACCAGTCCGGACTCGTACGCGAACACGACGAGCTGCGCGCGGTCGCGGGCGCCGAGCTTCACCATCGTCCGGCTGACATGGGTCTTCGCGGTCGCCGGGCTGACCACGAGCCGGGCGGCGATCTCCTCGTTCGACAGTCCCTCGCCGACGAGCGCCATGACCTCCCGCTCCCGCTCGGTGAGGGAGTTGAGCCGGGGCGATGGCGCGGGCTCCTTGGCCCGGGCGGCGAACTCGGCGATCAGCCGCCGGGTCACCGACGGTGACAGCAGCGCGTCGCCGTCCGCGACGGCCCGGACGGCATGGATCAGCTCGACCGGCTCGGTGTCCTTGACGAGGAACCCGCTCGCGCCGCCGCGCAGCGCCTCGAACACGTACTCGTCCAGCTCGAACGTGGTGAGAATCACGATCTTGGTGCCGTCGAGCCGGCCGTCGGACGCGATCCGGCGGGTGGCCTCAAGCCCGTCCAGGCCCGGCATGCGGATGTCCATCAGGATGATGCTCGGGCGCAGCCGCTTCGCCTGCGCCACGGCCTCCGCGCCGTCACTGGCCTCCCCGACGACCTCGATGTCGGGCTGCGCGTCCAGCAGCGCCCGGAACCCGGCCCGGACCAGCACCTGGTCGTCGGCCAGCAGCACCTTGATCATCGAGTCCCGCGCGTCCGGCGGGCCACCAGAGACCTGCATGGTCGGTCAGTCCTCTCTCACGGCGGACGCGCCGCCCGCCGCCTCGGTCCCCGGCGCCTCGGCCTCCGGCTCGCCGGGCGACAGGGGGAACGTCGCGCGGACGCGGAACCCCCCGCCCGGCCGCGGCCCGGCGTCGAACGCGCCGCCGAGCGCCACGGCCCGCTCCCGCATGCCGCGGATCCCGCTGCCGGTGCTGCCCGGATGGTCGTCCAGGAGGGACACCCCCTGGCCGTCGTCGTCGACCTGCACGACGATCTCGTGCTTACCGTAGGCGATCCGGACGTGCGCCGTCACCGCGCCGGGACCGGCGTGACGGCTCACGTTCGTCAGCGACTCCTGGACGATCCGGAACGCGGCGAGGTCGGTGCCCGCGTGCAGCGGGCGGCGGTCCCCGGTGATCTCGGCGTCGACGCGGAGCCCGGCGGAGCGGGCGCGGGCGAGCAGGTCGTCCAGCCGGTCGAGGCCCGCGGTGGGGGCGCGCGGCGCGCTCTCGCCCTGCGACCGCAGCGCGCCGATCACCCCGCGCATCTCGGTGAGGGCCTCCTTGCTGGCCTCCTTGATGGCGGCGAGCGCCGTCCTGGCCTGCTCGGGGTTCTCGTCCATCAGGTGCAGCGCCACCCCGGCCTGCACGTTGATCATCGAGATGTTGTGGGCGAGGACGTCGTGCAGCTCGCGGGCCATCCGCAGCCGTTCCTCGCTGGCCTGGCGGCGCTCCTCCTCGGCGCGGGTGCGGGCCGTCTCGGCGGCCCGCTGGGCGCGCATCCGGACCAGCTCGGACGTGACGAGCACGACCAGCGCCCACGCGGTGACGAACGTCGCGGCGGTGACGTTCGGCTCCTGCGGCGCGAACCATCCGTCGCCGCGCTCCCGCTCCGGGACGCCGATCAGCGCGGACAGGCCGAAGAAGGCGGCCAGGCCGACGCCCGTCCCGGCCCAGGCGGCCAGGCGGTGCCCGGCGACGACCGTGGCCATCAACGCGACGGCGAGGGACAGCGGGGCGGGCCCGTACGGGTAGGCGCGCAGCAGGTACAGGGCGGTCACCGCGCCGGTCGCGGCGAGCGTGAACACCGGGTTCCGGCGGCGCAGCAGGAGCAGCGCCGGGCCCGCGAGCACGAGGCCGAAGCCGAGGACGTCCAGGTCGGTCTGGCCGACGTCCGGACCGGAGCCGCGGTCCTGCGCCCACGGCGGGCCGGAGCCGCCGTCCCCTGTCCGGCCGCCGCTGTGCTGCGCGCCCATCGTCCCGACGAACTGGACGATCGCGACCAGCAGCGGCACGACCCACACCGGCCAGAGGCCAGGGCGCGGCCAGTGCGGCCGCGCCGGGTTATGGGGCGCTGAAGTGCTCATGTCTTGACGTTAAGTCATCGAGGTCGGAACCCACGTCGGCCGTGGGGAGTCAGCTCCCCTACTCCCATGGACGTAGCCGCGCCGCCCCTTCAGAGGGACCATCGGACGGGAAGGTGCTCGAAGCCGTGGCGGGCGTTCGACCGCAGCATCTCCGGCTCGCCGGCGAGCTGCGGCAGCCCCGGGCGTTCCAGCAGCGCGTCGAGGAGCGCCCGCAGCTGCACCCGGGTCAGCCGCGCCCCCAGGCAGGCCCGGAACCCGAAACCGAAGCTGAGGTGGGACACGGCGCCCCCGGCGAAGCGGTCCGGCAGGAACCGTCCGGGGTCGGGGAACACGTCGTCGTCGTGGTTGGCGGAGACGAGCCACAGCGTGACCCGTTCACCGGCGAGCAGCGGCACGCCGCCGACGACGGTGTCGCGCTGCACGACGCGCCAGACCTGGAGGACGGGCGTCCACCAGCGCAGCATCTCCTCGACGGCGCCGTCGAGGAGCCCCTCGTCCCATCGCGCCTCCCGGAGCCGGACGTACTGCGCGGGGTGGCGCAGCAGCGCGTAGAGGCCGCCGGCGAGGGTGTTCCGCAGTGTTTCGGGGAACTCGCTGAGGACGTCACCGGCGAAGTCGACCGTCTCGCCGAAGGGGACGCGGGCGAGCATGGCCCGGGTGGGCGGGTCCATGTCGATGGGCTCGGGGTCGGCCTGGCCGGGGGCCGTGCCGGCGTCCGGGATACCCGCGTCCGGGAGGCCGGCGGGCAGCGGGCTCGGGCCGTGCGGGTCGCCGTCGCCCGGCGGGGCGAACAGCTCAGGACGCGTGAGGGCGTGCCGGACGTCGGCGTAGCGCAGCACGGCCCAGGAGCCGGGACGGTCGGCCATGCGCCCGTCCAGCCAGACCACCGGGGTCTTCGCCCGGAGCCGTTCCAGCCGGTCGAACGGGACGCCCCGCGCGTACGCGTCCGCGCAGTCGAGCACCCCGGCGTCGGTGATGGGCAGTGCGCCTCGCCGCTGAGGCATGGGAACCTCCTCTGCTAGGCGGACGCTAACGTGTCCCGGCCGCACCCTGAAAGGTCCGGATTCGGCCGTCCGGTAGCCGTCCGCCTCGCCGAGGGGCTCAGCCGGCGAGCCACTCCCCGGTCTCCACGCTGACGAGACCGTGCCTGGCCGCCTCGATCACCGCCTCACGCTGCGAGTGCACGCCGAGCTTGCTGAGCACGCTCTGCACGTGGCTGCGCGCGGTGCTTCGCGTCACGCCCATCGCCTTGGCGAGCGCCTGCGTCGACTCGCCGCGCGCGAGCCGGGTCAGGACCTCACGCTCGCGCGGCGTGAGGAACCGCGCGACCTGCTGCGCCTGGCTGCGCGGGCGTGTCCCGGCCCGCCTGGCCGGCTGGTCGGTGACGACCTCGCCGTCCGCGACGCGCCGCAGCACGGTGAGGATGTCGCCGGCCTGCTGGCCCTTGTGCGCGAACCCCCGCACGCCCGCCGCGACCCCGGCGTCCAGCACCTCCTGCTCAAGGAACCCGGTGAGGACGACGAACTTCGTCCGCGGGGACGCGGCGCGCAGCCTCGGCATCCAGTCGAGCGCCGTGCCGGACGGGAACTGGAGGTCGATCAGGCACAGGTCCGGCTGCCTGATCCGCAGCAGTGGCATCGCGTCGGCGGGGGAGTAGGCGACCCCGACGACGCTGTGCCCGGCGTCCGTCAGCACCAGCGACAGCGATTCGGCGAAGACCGCGTGGTCGTCGCAGATGACCATTCTCATGGATGGCGCCGCCAGTCGTCGGCGTGCGCGTCGGCGGCCGCGCCCGCCGCGCCGGTGCCCGCCCTTTCCGGCGGCGGCGCCGCCGGAAGCAGGATCCGGACGCGTGCCCCGCCCATCTCGCAGGTGCGGATCTCCAGGCTGCCGCCGTACCCGGAGATGAGGTCGTGGACGATCCCGAGCCCCAGCGACGCGAGCCCGCGCCGCGCGGCCCCCGGCTTCCCGCGCTGCCGGGCGCGCGGCGCCGCGCCCGTCGTCCCGGCCGGGCCGGGGCGGGCGCTCCAGTCCGCGCCGAACCCGGGGCCGTCGTCGTCGACCTGGATGACGACCCAGCCCTGGTCGGACTCGACCCGCACGTCGACACGTCCGTCCGCGACGCGGCAGGCGTTGTCGAGGACGTTGCGGACCGCGCGCCACAGCGCGACCGGGTCCATGTGCGCCCACGCCTCGCCGCCGGTGAAGCAGACCGCGTGCGGGGTGGCGAGCCGCATCCCGGTGACGATCTCGGCGGAGAGCTCGTCCACCCGGATCCGTTCCGGGCTCGGCGGCGGCCGGTCGGCGTTCTCGTCGTCCGCGCCGTCGTCGAGCCGCCGCAGCAGATGGTCGAGCCACCGCGTCTCGCCGAGGAGCTGCTCGATGCGGGCCCTGCTGGTCGCGCCGACGTCGTCGGCGACGACCACGGCCGAGGCCAGCATGATGATCGTGCCCAGTTCGTGGCGGATGTCGTGCCGGAGCCGCCGCCGCCACAGCACCTGCGCCGCGCCGTTGTTCGATTCGCCGTTGTTTGATCCGCCGTTCGTCGATCCGCCGTTGTTCGATCCGCCGTTGTTCGATCCGTCGTTGGTCGATTCGCCGGCGGCGGGGAGCTCGTCGCCGGGTCCTGGCTCTCGGGGACCGGTTCCGGCGAGCGTGTGCACGCCCGCCGGAGGGCCCGCCGGAGAAGACCGAGACCACCCGTTGTCCATGGGTCCCCCCGTACGTTATTCCAGCACCGCCTCAAACGTTCTCCCCGGGATACGCGTGCTGTCCAGGAAATGGCCGTAACAGACCACTGCCTGACCAGAAGTGGACAGGCAGATCTTGGGGTGAACCTTTTTGTTTGACGGTGCGTCGCTGTCAGGATTGTCAGTTCTGCTTGTCGTCCTCTTCTCGCCTTTCTTTCATGCCTACGGCGTAGCCGCTTTGCGCATTCCGGCGGGTGCGCCCGCGGGCCGCCGGAGAGACAGTCGGCACATGCCGAAGGTCACATTTCTCGGACATGCGGGGGTAGCGGTGGACGCGGCGGCGTTCCACCTGCTCGCGGACGCGTGGCTCGCTCCAACGGGGGCCTTTCTCGGGGCCTGGCACCAGTATCCGAGAAACGATCACCTCGACACCGGCCCGTTGCTCGACGCGGACTGGGTCGCGGTCTCGCACGAACACCTAGATCATTTCGACCCGTGGGTGCTGGACCGCCTTCCGGCGCGGACCCGAATCCTCATTCCACGCTATCCGGGTCCGGCCTTCCGGGAACGGATGACCGCGGCGGCGGGCGGCCGCCAGGTAATCGAGTTGACGGAGTGGGAGAAATTCCCGCTCGACAATCGAGGCTCCTGGATCACGGCGATTCCGGAACTCTCGCCGATGTGTCACGACGCGGCCTTTCTCATCTTCGCCGACGGCCGCGCGTTCCTGCATGGCAACGACGCCAGGCTCACCGCCGCGCAGGCCCGCCGCGCCAAGCATCTGGCGGGCGGCCGGCTCGACCTGATGGCCGTGCAGACGTCCGGGGCGTCCTGGCATCCGATCTGCTACCGGTACCCGGCCGCGGAGATGGCGAAGATCTCCATGGCCAAGCGGGTGTCGAAGCTCCGGTCCGTGCAGCGCCTCGTCCGGCAGACCGCGCCCGTGCTGGCCGTCCCGTTCGCCGGGCCGCCCTGCTTCCTGGACGCGGAGGTCGACCACCTCAACTGGGTGCTCGGCCAGGAGGACGGCGCGTTCTGCGACCCCGAGATGGCCACCGAATGGCTCCGCGAGCACCTGCCGGACCAGCGCTGGGACCATTTCAAACCCGGCGACTCCATCGACCTCGACACCGGGGAGATCACCCGCGACCCCGTCTCCGCGGAGTTCTCCTTCGCCGACGCCGACCGGGCCGACTACCTCAAGCGCTACGCCGCCGACCGCGCCGCCCCCATCGCCGAGGTCATGGCGGCGCACCCGGAGCCCGGCCCCGGCCTGTTCGATAGGTTCGCCGCGCACTTCCACTACCTCGGCGGGCTCAGCGACTACTTCCGCCGCCAGATCGGCATGACCGTCCAGTTCGAGATCACCGGCCCGTACGGCGGGGTCTGGGACGTCGACTTCTCCGCGGACGGGGTGACGGTCGCGCCCGCGTCCCCGGACGTCCGGCCGCACTACCGGATCACCACCGCCGGACGCTGGCTGGACGGCGTCCTCGCCGGCCGGATGGCGTGGGAGGACCTGCTCATCTCGTTCCGCCTCAGCCTCTACCGCGACCCGGACGTCTACAACGACCACCTCGTCGGCCTCCTCAAACACGCCAACGCGCCCGCCCTCCAGGCGGTCGAGGAGTACGAGACCGGACGGGACGAGTCCGAGCGGATCACCGTCTCCTGCGACGGCGCCCGCTACGACATCCCCCGGTACTGCCCGCACGCCGGTGAGGACCTGTCGGTCGGCGCCGTCGTCCGCGACGGGCAGATCCACTGCCTCGCGCACAACTTCGCATTCGACCTCGCCAGCGGTGAATGCCTCAACGCCAGGGCCGCGAACCTGACAAGCCGAAAGGTGACCTGAATCACGGGCCCGTCCAATTCCCCCGAGACAAGTACGGCGTGTCTGACATGGGGTTATACGTCATCTCGTGTTAGATTTCCAACCTGCTTGTCTGGGGGGATTGAAGAGTGCGCGGTTTGACCCGCAAGAGGCTCGGCCTGCTTGCCGTAGCGTTCGTTCTTGCCATCGGTCTCATGGAGGTCCTGGCTCTGAAGCTGGGTTCCTACGATTTCCCGGCCCCGTCAGAACGGGGCCCTTCAACGGTGGCCGACAACCCGGGAGATTGACCCTTCCGGAGATAAGACCCGACCCGGAGACCCAAGCCGAGTCACACGACCCGCCGAGCCGGTCGACCGCAGCGCCACGATCACAAACCCGCACGGTCACGGCGACCCGCACCGTGGCGTGAGGACCGACCGGCTCGCGACGGGGGTTCCAGGGGGTCGCCCCCTGGGCTAACCAGTGTTGCGGGCTTTGAGGATGCTTTGCAGGTCGGGATGGTCGCCGCCGGTGGCGTCCACGAGGGTGGGGCAGGCCCACTCGTCCTGGCGGCCCCAGGAGTAGGAGATCTCCAGCATGGGGCGGGGTGCGAGGCGGTCCCAGCGGGCGAGGATCTCGCGGAACTGGTCCTCGGTCGGCAGCCAGTACTGCCTGTCGCCCTTGGAGCAGCTCTGCCCGAACGTCTGCAGGACGGGCGCGACCCGGGCGCGGGGGATGCCGGCGGCGTCCGCCATCCGGACCATCCGGTCGATCGCGCCGATGTCGCAGCGCTCGCGTGCCTTCGACGAACCCCGGCAGGGGTAGGGGTCCAGGCCGAACAGGTCGACGCCGACGCGTTCCGGGGTGAGCGCTTTCATCGGCCAGTCGGTCAGGGAGACGAACGAGATCTGGCCGGGCGCGTGCCGTTCGATGTAGTCGGCGCGGCGGCGGATCTCCGCCGCGATCCCGGGGCATTCGCCGGGGTTCGGCTCGTCCGACAGGTACCACCCGTACACGCGCCGGTCGCGGCCGAACCGGTCGACGGCCTGCTTGAACGGCTCGAAGCGGAGCTCGAAGTCGTCGCAGATGAAGTTGCCGACCCACAGCAGCGCCTGCATGCCCGGGGGGACGCCGGCGACGAGCGCCGGGTCGGCCTTGACGTCCACCAGGTCGTAGCCGAGGGCCCTGAGCCGCGGGTAGTCGGACGGCTCGGTGTTGAGCGCGATCCGCCGGGTCTTGCCGGGTTCGGCGGGGGGCGCGCCCGGTGTGGCGGGCGGCCCGTCGTAGGGGTCGTGGCCCGACGTTCTCTCGCGCGCCCAGAAGGCGCCGCCCGCCGCGAGCAGCAGCGTGGCGGCGATGGCCGCGATCTTTAACACGACGGTCGGGACGTCCATGGTGTTCGCTCCCCGAAATGGCTGGTCAGGCTGCGGAGCCGGGCTCCTCGGCGGCGGCGCGCGGCGCGTTCGCCGTCTCCGGCAGGGGCTTCGGCCGGGGCTTCGGCTGGGCGTCCTTGAGCGGCGGCAGCGTGAAGCCGAGGACGTGCTTGACGGTGTCCCAGAGCGCGCCGAACGTGGCGCGCAGCGACGGGTCGCGCAGGTAGACGGCGTCGACCGCGACCCGCGCCGGGACGATCCGCTCGATGTAGCTGACGAGGTCGACCTCCTCGCCCGGGCCGAGGACGTCGAAGTCGCGCAGCCGCACCTCCGACACCCCGGTCAGGCCGGGCCGGTGGTCGAAGATCCAGCGGGTGTCCGCGTCGTAGTGGACGGCGAGATCGTAGGTCTCGGGCCGTGGGCCGACGAGCGTCATCTGCCCGCGCAGGACGTTCACCAGCTGCGGCAGCTCGTCCAGCGACCACTGCCGCAGCAGCTTGCCGACCTTCGTGAGGCGCGGGTCGCAGTTGGCGGTGACGGTGAGCCCGCCGACGCCCTGCCGCATCGTCCGGAACTTGTACATGACGAACGGCCGCCCGCCCTGCCCGACGCGTGTCTGCCGGAACACGCCGGGTCCGCGGCTGGTCAGCCTGACCAGCGTGTAGATCGTCAGCAGCGGGACGCTGAGGAGCAGCAGCCCGGTGACCGCGCCCGCGACGTCCAGGACGCGGCGGGCCGTGGACGGCGCGACCCCGTCGCACGGGTCGATGGGACGGCTCGCGAGCGCCGGAATGGTCCTCGGACATGGTCACCCCTTGGTCGTGAGCGACGTATCGGTGAGTGAGGTGTTCTTGACGTGCTGGAACCAGACCAGCAGCGCGGCCGTGGTGGCGACGAAGGACAGCGAGGTGGCGACGGCGGCGCCGATCGCGCCGTGCGCCGGGATCAGCACGGCGCCGAGGACGACGACGACCACGAGGCCGATGCCCTGCCCGGTGGACGCGGCGCCGGGCCGTCCGACGCCGTACAGGTAGGCCATGATGAGCCCGGTGACGCCGAACGTGACGACCCCGGCGAGGCGGATGTAGGTGGGCACGACGGCGTCGTCGAACACGTCCCCGAAGACCCAGGGGAGCGCGGTCCCGGCGATGAGCGCGAGCGGCAGCGCGGCGAGCGCCGACACGCCGAGCGCCGGCAGGATCAGGCGGGACGTCCGTTTCGTCGCGGTCTCCCGGTCCTCCTTGGCGAAGTCGGGATACAGGACGTAGTTGACGGCGAGCCCCGGCAGCTGCACCAGTTCGGCGAACTTGCTGGCGACGGTGTAGACGCCGAGGACCTTCGGCCCGGCGAGCGCGCCGAGCAGCGCCATGTCGAACCGGAGTTGCAGCAGGTCGATGAGCTGGCCGAGATAGCCGCGGAACCCATAGCCGGTGATCTTGCGGCCGAGCCGGCGGTCGGGCCGTCCCCAGCCGGCGAAGAACCCGCGGCGGGCGAGCCGCCGGGCGATCCACGCGGCGGCGGCGATGTCGGCGAGCACCAGCCCGGCGATCAGCGCGCCCGGACCGTACCAGCCGGTCAGCAGGACGAGGTAGATCGGCAGGAACACGAACTCCTCGACGGCGATGGCGAGGCTCGCGCCGGGCTGGTCGTCGGTCCCCTGGAGCAGTCCCTTGCCGACCGACACGAAGCCCTGCGTGAAGGACGGCACGGCGGCGGCGAGCGTGACCCAGATCCCGAACGACTTGAAGAACACCAGGAAGAACAGCGGGCTGAGCCCCAGCCACACGAAGGCGGAGACGGTGGCGCCGATCATCGTCAGCCAGGCGAGCGTGGGCCGCACCCGGCTCTGGTCGAAGTCCCCGCGGGCGAGGAAGAACGGCGCGGCGGCGGGCAGCCCGCCGTTGCACAGATGGCACAGCAGCCCCGGCAGAACACGGACGAGCGTGAACGCCCCGACGAGCTCGGGCCCGCCGATCCGCGCCACCATGATCGTCGCGATTCCGAGCGAGGCGAGCGCCCCGATCCGTCCGGCCATGTTCCCCGCCACAAGCGCCACCAGCCGCCGCCGCAGCGCGTTCGGCGCGCGCTCACGCCCAGCGGGTTGAGCCTCGGCCCCGGCGGGTTGAACCTCAGCCGGGGCCACGGGTTGTGCGGCCGGAGGCGCCCCAGCGCCGGAGGTCGCACGGCCCGTCGAGCCGGTCGACCGCAGCGCCACGGTCGCTGAACCCGCACGGTCGCGGCGACCCGCACCGTGGCGTGAGGATCGACCGGCTCGTGACGGGGGTTCCAGGGGGTCGCCCCCCAGGGCGAACAAGTGCAGTGCCGCGATAAGCCCGAAGAAGGCCCAGCCGTGGCGGTAATGCAATGTCTCGTAAAAGAGACCGGAGATAAGGAAGACGGCGACGAGTGCGCCGAACAGTTCCGGGCGTGGGACGAGCCGCGCGTACGTGCTGGTCAGGGCGTTGCGGCGGGCGATCCGTACGCACTGCAGCAGCAGGACGAACACCAGCACGATCAGCGCGACGCCGCCGAGGAAGCCACGTTCCAGGACGGCGGCGACGTAGTCGTTGTGCGCCTCGCGGACGTACGTCTCCTGCCGCACCCGCATCTCCGCCTCGGTCTGCCCGGCGCCGATGCCCCACGGGTGGGTCTGCTCCTCGATCATGTCGATCGTGGTGGCGAGGACGGTGCTCCGCGAGTTGGTGCTCTCCCCGGTCGTGCGGCCGATGGAGTCGCGGAGGATCGGGGACGCCTCGCTGGCGCGATCCAGGAACGGCTGGATGTCGACCTGCGTAACGACGGCGACACCGCCGCCGCCGAGGAACACGGCGAGCGACGCGATGGCGATGGCGTGGTGGGCCCTGCCCTCACGGAACAACCGGAACAGGTAGCCGAGCACGATCGCGATGATGAGCGCGAGGAGGCCGCCGTTGGAGCCGGTCAGAATTTCGGCGGCCAGCAGGACGCCGCAGACCGTCCACCGGCGCCACGCCGTGGCGGGGAAGCGGGTCGCGCGGGCGATGAAGAAGACGCAGATGAACCAGTTGGACGCGTAGTTCGCGTCCCCGAACGTGAACATGGCGCGCTCGCCGTCGACCTGCTTGCCGGACAGCGCGTCCAGCCCCAGCACGAAGCCGGTGATCATGACGACGGCGTAGCACGTGCCGATCCAGACGAACGCGCGGAGGGCGACCTTCAGATGTCCGGGTTCGCGGCCGAGGTTGGCGATGCTGACCGCCCACAGCAACACGAACAGGTCCTTGACGAGGGTGAGCGCGCCCGCGTCGTTGACGACGGCGGCGACCCCGCCCGCGATGATCGTCAGGAGGGTGGGGATGAGGAACGGCCACCGGATCGGCAGCTTCCGAGTGCTCGCCCACAGCAGCGTCGTCGCGGTCACGACGACGAGCGCGAGGTCGGGCAGCCCGGTGTTGCCCGGCCCCGGCGCGAGCCCGGCCGGCATCAGCATCGGCAGCGACGCGATGCCCGCGACGAGCACGACCGACGTCGCCCGCACCCTCCGCTTGAGCGGGGACGACGCGGCCGGTGCCGGGGCCGGCGCCCGTGCCGGAGCCTCGATGGTCGCTGTCATGGCCGGTGCTGTCATGGCCGGTGCGAGCTCCCCCGGTAGGTCTCGTCCAGGACGGTCCCGAGGTGCGCGGGCGAGAACCAGTCGCCGACGCGGTCGCGCGCCCGCTCCGCCATCCGCGCGGCGGCGGACGGGTCGTTCAGCAGCGCCGTGATCGCCCCCGCGAGCCCCTCCGGGTCCTCGGGACGGACGAGCATCCCCGTCTCACCCGCGAGCACCAGGTCCTGGTTGGACGGCACGGCCGTCGCGACCAGCGGGACACCGGCCCCGATCGCCTCGACCAGCACGCACGGCAGGCCCTCCCACCGGCTCGCCATCGCCATCACGTCGAACGCGGGCAGCACGTCGGCGACGTCGTCGCGGTGCCCGAGCCAGCGCATCCGCTCCTCGATGCCGAGCTTGGCGGTGAGCCGCTCCAGCTCGTCGGCCATCGGGCCGCCGCCGACCCACAGGCCGAACACGTCGTCCGGCAGCCGGGCGAGGGCCTTCGCGAAGATCTCCGGGCCCTTCTGGAACGTCAGCCGCCCGATCGACCCGACGACCTTCACGCCGAGCGGAAGGTCGAGGCGGCGGCGGGCCTGCGCGCGGGTCCCGGGCGCGGACGCGTAGGCGCCGACGTCCACGGCGGGCCACGACAGCCGCACCCGCTCCGGCGTGGTCAGGCCGAGGCGCAGCGCGGTCGTGACCGTCTCCGACCCGATCGCGAGGAACGCGTCGGTGCGTTTCGCGGCGATCCGTTCGAGCCCTATATATAGGCGCCGCCGCGTCCACGACTGGAACTCGTTGAACGGGAACCCGTGCCAGGTGTGCACGATCCGCGGGACGCCCGCGCGGGCCGCCGCGACGCGTCCGATCACGCCGCCCTTCGCGCTGTGGGTGTGCACGACGTCGTACCGCCCCGCCGCGAGGACGCGGGTCAGCGTGCGCAGCGCGGCCAGGTCGTCGCGCGGCGAGATCTGCGGAACCAGCGGCCCGACCTGCACGATCTCCATTCCCGCGGCGTGCGCCCGCGGGGTGAAGTCGCCCGCGGCGGCGTTCGCGACGGCGTCGTCGCCGTACCGGACGCCGTCACCGCCGCCGGTCGCCGAGGTCTTGCTGTCCATGCCGACGCCGCCGGTGATGATCGCGCGCTCGTACTCGCCGTCGGGCAGCGCCAGCGCGCCGTTCAGCGCGACCTGTCCCGCGCCGCCGTTGAAACGGGTGATCACCGTGGCGACTCTGAGCTTCCTGGTTGAACTCACGGGCACACCTCACAGGGCCGGGAGGGTCGGTTCGGGACGCCTGACCGGGTGGTATTCGGGCAGCATCCGGCGCAGCAGGACGCGCACCGCGTCGGCGTCGCCGGACCCGGCGGCCGCCTCCAGCTCGTCCAGCAGCTGCGGCAGCCCGGCCGGCGGCGCGGCGGGACGGGTCGCCCAGATCTTCGGATGCGCGGTCCTGATCCGGCGCTCGGAGTCGGCGAACGTCTGCTCCGCGAGCTTCTCGCCGGGGCCGAGCCCGCTGAACCTGATCGTCACCTCCGGCAGCCGGAGCTGCTGCGCGTACCGGTGGACGAGGTCGATGACGGGCACGGGCCGTCCCATGTCCAGGACGAACGTCTCCGCCTCCTCCGCCATCGCCGCCGCCTCGATCAGCAGCCCGGCCGCCTCCGTCACCGTCATGAAGTGCCGCGCCACCTCCGGATGGGTGATCATGACGACCTCGCCGGCCGCGATCCGGTCCGCGAGCAGGCTCAGCAGCGGCCCGGTCTCGCCGATGACATGGCCGACCCGGACGGCCGCGAAGCAGGTCGGGCCGCCCGTCGCCGTCCGCAGCAGCAGCTCGCCGAGCCGCATCGTCGCGCCGAGCACCGACGTCGGCACGGCGGCCATGTCGGACGAGACGAACACCAGCCGCCGCACGCCGTGCCGCACCGCGCTGTCGATCACATGCCGGGTGGCGAGGACGTTGTCGGCGACGCCCCCGCACGGATCGGCTTCGACGTCGGCGAGCCCGTCCCGCGCCGCGGTGTGGAACAGCAGGTCGGGACGGGTCTCGGCGATGACGCGGTCGATGCGCCGCGCGTCCCGCACGTCCATCTCGGCGGAGGTGACGGCGTGCAGCGCGGCCGGTTCCAGCCGTTCGACCTGCTGGGACAGCGCCCGCCCGACCGCCCCGCACGCGCCGGTGACCAGCACCCGCCGGCCCCGGACGAGCACCCGCGCGCGGGCACCGGCGAGCTCGACCTCGTCCCGCCCCATGAGCAGCGCCAGCGGGCTGGCGGGGGCCGAGGCGGGCGCGGGGGCGGGGGCGCCGACGTCCCGGAGGCGCGGCAGGAACCTTCGCACGGTCAGCTCCGCGCCCGCAGCGCCTCGGTCAGCGCGGACACGACACGGTCCTGCCCGTCGGCCGTCAGCCCCGGGTACAGCGGCAGGGACAGCAGCTCCTCGCCGACCCGGTCGGTCACCGGCACCCGCGCGCACTCGTCCGCGCCGATGATCTCCTGGTAGGCGGTCATCTGGTTCGCGGGGATGAAGTGCACGGACGTCGCGACGCCCGCCGCCTCCAGCTCGCCGCTGATCGCGTCCCGGTCCTGGACGCGGATCTGGTACAGGTGCCAGGCGTGCCGGACGCCGTCCAGGTTCCGCTGCGGCAGGACGAGCCCCGGCAGCCCGCGCAGCGCCTCGTCGTACGCGGCGACGATCTCGGCCCGGCGCTCCTGCCAGCCGGGCAGCGCCGCGAGCTGCACCCGCCCGATCGCCGCCTGGACGTCGGTCATGTTCGCCTTCAGCCCGACGGTCTTCACGTCGTACCGCCAGCTCCCGCCCGGCAGGTACCGCTTCCAGGAGTCCTTGCTCATCCCGTGCAGCCGCATCGCGCGGATCCGGTCGGCGAACTCCTGGTCGCTGGAGGCGACCGCGCCGCCCTCGCCGATCGGCATGTTCTTGGTCGCGTAGAAGGAGAAGCACGCCGCGTACGACTCCGACCCGACGGGCTTGCCGTCGCGGGCCGCGCCGGGGCCGTGCGCCGCGTCCTCGACGATCCGCGTCCGGTCCAGCCCCGCCGCCGCGGCCAGCGCGGCGACGTCGACCGGGTAGCCGCCCTGGTTCTGGACGATCAGAACCGCCGGTTCGCACCGCTCGGCCGCCGCGGCCACCGTCTCGGCGCTGGGGACGAGCGTGTCCTCGTCGATGTCGACCAGCACCGGCCGGTGCCCCGCGTGCACGATCGCGTTGATCGCGCCGCAGAACGTCAGGCTCGGCGTCAGCACCGCCGAACCCGGCGGCAGGTCCATCGCGCGCAGGCACAGCTCCAGCGCGGTCGTGCACGACGCGACGCTCACCACGTGCGCGGCGCCCAGGTAGTCGGCGAACTCCTGCTCGAACGCGGCCGTCTGCGGCCCCGTCGTGATCCAGCCCGAGTCGAGCACCTTGACGACGGCGTCGGACACCTCGCCGGAGACCGACGGGATCGAGAACGGAACGGACGAACTCATGGGCTACCCCTGCTCTTTCCGGGACTTGGCGATCTTGCGGGATGTGGCGATGACGCCGAGCAGCGGCCACCCGGACGCGGCGACGAGATCGCGGACCGTCTCCAGCCCCGCCACCGTCGTCACCGGACCGACCGCCACGACCACGCCGACCAGGTCGTCGGCGCCCGGGTCGATGTCCTCGAACGCGTGCACATGGCACAGCTGCCGGAGCGGGACCGGCTGGGTGATCTCCGATGGCGACACCTCGCCGGACTTCTTCGTCATGACGGCGGTGCCGCCCGCGCGGACCACGGACGTGCCCGTGCCCCCGGGCCCGCCGCTGTTCATGGACGGCCCGCCGCCGCCCGTCTCGTCGTCCCCGGACGTGCCGGGCTCCTCGGACGCGTCGTCCGGTGCGTCCGGTCCCGGCCGGGGCGCCTTCGCCGGCGCGACGCCGACGACCTTGGTCTCGTCCCCGTACACAGCCGCGGCGACCGACGACACCAGGCTCGCGGGCAGCGGCCCGGGCGCGCCGACCAGCGTGACGCGCCCGACGCCCTCCCGCTTCGCCGCCAGCCGGACGCGCCGCCCGGTGTCGGTGAGCCGCGCCGGACCCTTGTCGGCCCAGCCGAGCAGCGGCACCCCGAGCCGCCGCGCGACCCGCCGCTGCCCCGGGATCGTCGGGCGGACCATCTCCACGACGACCGCGATCAGGATCCCGCCGATCAGCCCGACCAGCCCCGCGATCGCCGCCATCATGACCGTCGGGTCGGACTTCGGCGCCGGCACCGCGGGCTGCACCACCGACGCCGTTCCCGCCGACGTCAGCTGCGTCTGCAGGTCCGACCGGTTCGACCGCAGGTCGGTCAGCTCCGCCTGCACCCGCTCCCGCTCGTTCGCCGCGCCGATGTCGGGGTTCGGCTGCGCGCCCGCGCGCCGCGACAGCGGCCCGAGCTTGCGCTCCAGCACCCGGACCCGCGCGTCGATCTCGTCCATCTGCTGCTTGATCGAGCCCTGGTTGGACGCGTTGATCTCCCTGACGACCGCCGCCCCGATGGCGTCGGTGAGCCTGCGCGCGACGGCCGGGTCGGCGTCCTTCACCGACAGCTCGACCACCGTCGACGTCCCGAGCCCGGTCACCTCGATCGCCTTGGCGACCTTCACCGTCGTCCGGTCCACGCGCTGCTCCCGCAGCACCCGCGTCAGCAGCGTTTCCCCGGTCGCGAACGCCTTCACCTGGCTGACCACGATGCTCACGCCCGCGTCCCCGGGCGCCGCGTCGGTCGCCTTGCTGCTCGCCTGCAGCCGCGACTTCGCGACCGACGGCGGTTCCTGCCCGCTCATCAGCAGCGCCACCAGCGTCAACGGGAGAACCGTCATGACCAGCAGGAGCGCCCAGTAGCTGCGAACCACCCGCGCGGCGACTTCGTCGATCTCCACGATCATCCCTCCGGCTTCCCTTTGGGCGAGCGTAAGAACGGGGCCCGCCGGAGCAATCGCGCAAAAGACGACCCCCGGCTACGCCGTTTGCATCAGGCCGCCGCGGCCCTCGGATTCACCCGCTCGACGGGCGCATTCCGGCGCGCATCGCGAGCGTGATCGCCTCCAGCGCGGAATGCAGGTCGAGCTTCGCCAGCAGGTTCTGCGTGTGGGTGCGGACGGTGTTCGCCGACAGCCCGAGCCGCTCGGCGATCTCCGCGCGGCCGAGCCCGTCCACCATGCACTGGAGGACCTCCCGCTCCCGCGGCGTCAGCCCGGCCAGCAGCCGCGACCCGTCGTCGGCCGCGCCGCCGTCGCGCAGCAGCCGGCGCAGCACCTCGCCCAGCACGTCCGGCGGGATCCACCCGCCGCGCCGCGCCGCCGACCTGATCACCTGCGCGACCAGGTCGGCGCTCTCGGTCTTCTCCAGCCAGCCCACCGCGCCCCGCCGGATGGCCCGCACCATCGCGTCGAGGTCGCTCATCGCGGTCAGCATCACGACCCGCACCTCGGGATCCGACTCGCGGACCCGGTCGAGGACCTCCAGCCCGCTCTCCCCGCCCAGCGTCATGTCCAGGACGAGCACCCGCGGGCGCTCGGTGGCGGTCAGCGCGAGTGCGCGCCGCACGTCGTCGGCGATCGGGAGGATCACCAGATCGGGCTCGCGGCCCAGCCGGGCCGCGAGGGCCTCGGCGAAGAGCGCGTGATCGTCCACGATGAGGACGCGGATCGGTTCCATCCACCGACGATGACCGGCGCCGACGTCCGGCGGATCCCGCAAACGCTGTACTTCGATCGCACGCTCGATCGTGGCGGCCGGGAACGGACACGCCCCAGGCGGACGGCCCGCAGAGAACCGCGTGCGCGGACGCGAAATCTCGGCCCGAGGTTCACCTCCGTCCGAACTCGGTCACCTGGAGTGAAGCCCGTTGACCTGCGACGAGCGCCTGCCGATTCTGATCCGTGCAATGTCGGACACTGGCTGTCAGGGGATGCCAATGAAAGTCCTGATCACCGGGGGAGCCGGTTTCATCGGTAGCACCATCGCCTCCGCCTTCGCCGAGCGCGGGATCACACCCGTCGTGCTCGACAGTCTCGTCACGGGGCGGCAGGAGTTCACCGACGGCAAGATCTTCTACCAGGGGGACATCGGCGACGGTGACCTGCTGGACGAGATCTTCCAGGCCCATCCCGAGATCGTCGCGACTGTGCACTGCGCCGCGCTGATCGTCGTTCCCGACTCGATGACCGACCCGCTGCGCTATTACCGGGTCAACCTCACCAAGACGCTCGATCTCGCGGGTCATCTCGTCCGCAACGGCTGCGACCGGATGATCTTCGCGTCCACCGCGGGAATGTACCGCCCCGAACCGGACCTCTCCGTCACCGAAGAATCGGCCCTCGAACCGCAGAACCCGTACACCCGCTCGAAAATGATGGCCGAACTCCTACTCAAGGATTTCTGCAAGGCGTACGGCCTTCGCGTCATCTCACTCCGCTACCTCAACCCGATCGGCGCGGACCCCCGGCTCCGCACCGGCCTCCAGAACAGCAAACCCACCCACGCCCTCGGCAAGATGATCGAGTGCCACACCCTCGGCGTGCCCTTCACGATCACGGGCGTGGACTGGGAGACCCGCGACGGCACCGCCATCCGCGACTACATCCACGTCTGGGACATCGCCCGCGCCTTCTACGAGGCCGCCGCCCGTTTCGACTCCATAATCCCTCCGCACCACGAAGGCTCCGGCTACGAGGTCATCAATCTGGGCACCGGCGACGGCACCACCGTCCGCGAACTCGTCGAGGCATTCAGAGAGGTCGTCGGCGACGGTTTCCAGGCCGTGGACGCCCCGGCCCGCCCCGGCGACGTCGTGGGCGCCTTCGTCAATCCGAAAAAGGCGTGGGAACTGCTCGCCTGGAAGCCCGAATACACCATAGAAGACGCCATCCGCCATTCCCTTCAATGGGCGGAACGCCGCCGCACCCAAGACGTGGCCTGACCCTGCGCGGGCCTGTTCGGCCCTTCCGAACCGGCCCGCCACCTCCCGCGGGCACTCCCCCCGGAACCGTGATGAGCCGGTTTCCTCGATCGCGTGTGGCGCGGCCCCCATCTGAGTGATCATGGTGGCCCGCGGTCGATCACCGCGCCGTCTCGACGAACGGGGTGAAGGTCCCATGGGCTGGACGAGCATGCAGGAGTGGTCGAAGGCCAGCACCGTCGCGGGCGCACTCGTGCTGTCCGCCTCCATCGCCTGGGCCGCGTTCGGCCCGAAAGAGGCGCCCCCCGCCCCCGCCTGGGGATTGTCGCAGGCCGACCGCGCGACGATCGTCGCCGCGGCGACCCAGCAGCTCGTCACGCTCAACACCATGGACCCCGCCCACGTCTTCGAGGGCCTGGACGCCTGGGAGCGGGTCACCACCGCCGGCGAACGTGATCGCCTTCGGGAGGCCCGCTCCGTCACCCACGCGCGATTCCTGCGGGAGCGAGTAACGCTGTCGGCGGCCCGGGTCACGACGGTGCTGCCGATGTCGTCCGGCTCGGGACGGTACGGGCCGGACGACACCGACCGCACGGACGACAATGGCTGGGCCTACCTCAAGGCCGTGGTCCGCCTCACCTCCACCAAACCCGGCGGGCGACCGGTGGAGCTGCTGCGGAGATACGACGTGAACATGGTGCTCACCCCACACGGCTGGCGCGTTTCCGGCCTCTCCGACACACCAGGCGGCTTGGACTTCCTCGTGACGTATTCGACGACCGACGGGCCACCGTCGCGGGAGTCCCTGATGATCAAAGATGTCCGGGAAATGCTCACCGACCTGGCTCGGGGCAAGGGCCGCGACGCGCTGACCGGCGCCGCGGCCGGCGACTTCGACCGGATCTGGAGGCGCGCGGCCGCCCACCCCGGGCACTTCAAAGCCGAGGAGGCCGAAGCCGTGGGAACCGCGATCATCCGGCAGGACGCCGGCTCGGCCCAACTCCTGTCATACGTCAACCTCGGCCTCATGGAGCCGGTGAAAGAGGGCGGCATGTCCGGGTTCAGCCCGTCCGAAGGCGGCAAACTCGCCCTGAAGGTCACCGTCGTCCCCGACGGACCCCACTGGAAGATCACCCGCCTCCAGGACGCCTGAGAACACCTCCCCCGGCGAGCGTCTCGGTCAGGGGCGGGTGGCGGTGGTTGTGAAGATGGGGAGGGCGAAGAAGAGGCGGTCGTGGTGGGCTCGGTCTTGTTGTTCGGTCAGCCAGGACTTGGCCTGGGTGTCGGTGATCGCGCCGTAGGAGCGAGCCTTCTCGGCCAGGTCGGACAGGACCGGGAGCATTGTCGCGTCGGTGAAGACGCCCGTGCGGACTTCGACGGTGACGTCGGTGAAGCCCGCGTCCAGGAGGAGGTTGCGGCAACCGCGGACGACGCGGGGCGCGGTGACCAGGTCGGCGCGGGCGTGGACGATGGTGCGGGTGAGCGCGGTGTCGTCGGAGTCGATGACGAAGGTGTCCCAGTCCTGGCCGAGGATGACGATGCGCCCGCCGGGGGCGAGGACGCGGCGGGCCTCGCCGATCGCGCGGGCGGGGTCGTCCAGGACGTGGTACACCTTCTCGGCGCGGTAGCCGCTGAGGGTGCCGTCGTCGAAGGGGAGGTCGTAGGCGCCGGCCACGCGGAAGTCGGCGGCGGGCCAGCGCTCGCGCGCAACGGTGATCATCCGTTCGTCGGGGTCGATGCCGACCGGACGCGCGCCCCGCTCGGCCATTTCGCCCGCGGCCCGGCCTGGGCCGCAGCCGACGTCGACCACCGCCGCGTCCGGGGCGAGGCCGAGCAGTTCGTAGGAACGTGCACGCAGTTCGGGAGCTCCGGGCAGGTTGTCCCCGATGTCGAGCAGGGTGATGAGCGCGTCGGTGGTGGTGTGGCCTGCCGGCTGCTTCTGGTTCATGGCCAGGATTTTGCGACTTCAAGCTCGCTTGAAGTCAAGCGAGTCATTGGCGTGGTTCGGGGGATTTGCGGGAGAATGGGGCCGTCACTGTAGGGCGGGCGGGGCGGTCAGGTTGGGTGATGACGGGCGGCTCCCGGGCGCGCGGACGCTGAGCGAGGGGCAGCGGGCGCGGCGGGAACGGCTGATCGACTCGGCGCGGGAACTCGCGCTGGAGGGCGGGTATCCGGCGGTCACCATGCACGAGGTCGCGGACCGCGCCGATGTCGGGCGGGCGACCGTCTACCGCTACTTCGCCACCAAGGACCATTTGCTGACGGAGGTCGCGGCGACCTGGGCGCATCGCGTCACCGACGACGTCGACGCGCTCGCGGTCGGGGACACGCCGCTCGAACGGCTGACCGCACTGCTGGAGCGCATCGTGTACGTCGCGGCGGACGAGCCGACCCTGACCTCCGCGATCATCCAGGCGGTGACGTCCGACGATCCCAGCGTGGACGACGCGCGCACCGTCCTGTTCCTGTTCGTGCGGGACCGGATCTCCGCCGCGATCGGCGCCCCGGTGCCCGGGCGGGAGGACGTCGAGGTCGTCCTCGGGCACGTCCTGTTCGCCGCGCTGATCAGCCTCGCGTCGCTGCGGCGGCCGGTCGAGGAGGTCGCGGCGATGGTCCGCACGGCGGGCCGCCTGGTGCTGGACGGGGCCTTCGCCACGACGCCGGCGCCCTGAATTGGTCCTGGGTTCGTGAGGTTCTTTGGTTCTGTCGGGTGGGCCAGGAGGGTCGGTAGCGTGCTCAGGTGACGAACCCACTGCTGTTCATGCTCGCCGCGCTGACGCTGGTCGCCATCCCCGGCCCGAACCACCTGTACATCACGGCGCGCAGCATCGGCGAAGGGCGCCGCGCGGGGATCGCGTCCGCGTTCGGTGTCGAGACCGGCACGGTCGTCCATATCGCGGCGGCAGCGGCGGGGCTTTCGGCGATCGTCGCCGCGTCCGCGACCGCTTTCGGGTTCCTGCGCTACGCGGGCGCCGCCTATCTGGTGTTTCTCGCATACCGGACGCTGCGTGGCCGGCACGACGCGGACGAACTGGAGCTCAAGCCGAAACCGCTGCGCCGCGTCTATCTGGACGGCGTGCTCATCAACGTCCTGAACCCGAAGGTCGTGCTGTTCTTCCTGGCTTTCCTGCCGCAGTTCGTCGATCAGGACGCGGGCGCCGTGCCGTTGCAGATCGTCGTGATGGGAGCCGTCACCGCGCTGATCGGCTTGGGGAGCGACATCGTGTACGCCGTCGCGGCGGGTTCGATCGGCGCGTGGCTGCGGGCGCGTCCCGTGTTCCAGCGGCGGCAGCGGTACGCGACGAGCCTGATCTACCTGGGACTCGGTGCCGTCGCCGTGTTCGCCGGGCCCAGCGCCCGCCGCACGTAGACGTTGGTCAGGTGTCCTCGCTCAGGCGTGCGCGGCGGGTTCGCAGGAAGGCTCGTTCGGTGTCGTTGGTGGCCAGGGTGATCGCCTCGTCGTAGGCGGCGATGGCGTCGGCGGTACGGCCGAGGCGGGTGAGCAGGTCGGCGCGGGTGGCGGGGAGCAGGTGGTAGCCCGGCAGGTCCAGGTCGTCGATGGCGGCGAGCGCCCGCGCCGGTCCGTGCACCTCCGCGACCGCGACGGCGCGGTTGAGCGCCACGATCGGGGTCGGGGTGAGCCGCAGCAGCTGGTCGTAGAGCGCCAGCACCTGCGTCCAGTCGGTCGCCGTGCCGTCGGTGTGGACGGCGTTGATCGCGGCCTGCAACTGGTACGGCCCGGGCCGGTCACGGCGCAGGCACCGGCGCACCAACTCGTGCCCTTCGGCGATCAGCTCCCGGTTCCACAGCGTCCGGTCCTGCTCGGCGAGGACCACCAGTTCACCCGAGGGCCCCACCCGCGCGGGCCGCCGGGCCTCGGTGAGCAGGAGCAGCGCCAGCAACCCGATCACCTCCGGCTCGTCGGGCATCAGCTCGGCGAGCTCCCTGGCCAGGCGGACGGCCTCCAGGCACAGGTCCGTCCGCAGCAGCTCTCCCGAGGTGGCGGCGTATCCCTCGTTGAAGACCAGGTAGAGCACGGTGAGCACCGAGTCCAGCCGGTCGGGCAGCTCGGCGTCGCCCGGCACCCGGTAGGGGATGCCGGCGTCGCGGATCTTCTTCTTCGCGCGGACGATCCGCTGCGCGACGGTCGCCTCCGGCACCAGGTACGCCCGCGCGATCTCCGCCACCTCCAGCCCGCCGAGCAGGCGCAGCGTGAGCGCGGTCCGCGCGAGCGGCGACAGCGCCGGGTGGCAGCATGTGAAGATCATGCGGAGCTGGTCGTCGCGCACCGGTCCCACCTCCTCCGGCTCGTCGGGCGGGTTCAGCAGCAGCGCCTGGGCGTGGCGTGCCTCGCGGGTGGACTCGCGGCGCAGGCGGTCGATCGCCCGGTTGCGGGCGGTGGTCACGATCCATGCGCCGGGGTTGGGTGGCGCCTCGTCCCACTTCTGGACGGCCACCGCGAACGCGTCCTGCACGGCCTCCTCGGCGAGCCCGATGTCACCGAGGAAGCGTGTGAGCGTGGCCACGCACCGGCCGTACTCCGCCCGGTAGATGCCGTCCAGGTCCATCCGCGCTCAGCCCCACTGCGCGTCTTGGAACGGGCGCACCTCGATCGGCTCCCCGCAGGCCAGCGCGCATTTCCCGGCCCAGGCCAGCGCCTGGTCCAGGTCGTCGCACTGGATCACCCAGAACCCGCCGAGCTGCTCCTTCGTCTCGGCGAACGGGCCGTCGGTCATCGTGGTCGTGCCGTGGCCGGGGTGGACGACCGTGGTGGCGGGCGAGGGCAGCAGCCCGCCGACGAACACCCACGAACCGGCCGCCTGCATCTCTTCGGTGACCTTGGACGTCCGGTCCAGCTGCGCCCGCAACTCCTCGTCGGACGGCGGCGGCGCGCTCTCGTCGAGCTGGACCGCGAGCAGGTACTTCTTCATGACGAACCCCCTTTGTCGAATGCCGGGCCACGACGGAGAAGGTTACGGTCGGCACGGCGAACCCCGGCACCCCTCCGATGCGCGGCGACCGGCCCGTTGCCGGTCTCTTACCTTGGCTACGAACCGGCCCGGCACCGTTCGACACCGCCGCGGAAATCAGTGGGCGATTCCGCCTCTCTCGATCACCTGCGGCGCGGCGGCCGCCTAGGTGATCATGACGGGTGTTCGCGGTCGATCACCGCGGCGCGGCGCCGTCTCGATGAACGGGGTGAAGGACCACCATGGGCTGGAAGGACATGCAGGAGTGGTCGAAGGCCAGCGCCGTCGCGAGCGCGCTCGTGCTCTCCGCCTCCATCGCCTGGGCCGCGCTCGGCCTGGACGTGTCGACCACCGTCAGCTCGGTGCGGTCATCCTGGGAGTTGCCGGCGGCCGACCGCCCGGTGATCGCCGCCACGGCGTCGCGGCAGCTCGTCACGCTCAACACCATGGACCCCGCCCGCGTCGATCGGCACCTGGACGCCTGGGAAGAGGTCACCGTCGCCGACGAACGCGACCGGCTCCGCCGGTCCCGCGCCGCCACCCGCACGCGATACGTGCGGGAGCGGGAAACGCTGTCGGCGGCCCGGGTGTCAACGGTGGTGGCGGCTGCTTCCCACTCGGGAAGTTACGGGCCCGCCGACACCGTCCGCGTGGACGACAAGGGCTGGGCCTACCTCATGGCCGTGGTGCGCCTCACCTCCACCAAGCCCGGCGGGCGACCGGTGGAGAGGGTGCGGAGGTACTACGTGTACATGGCGCTCACCCCGCACGGCTGGCGCATTTCCGGCCTGGTGGACGAACCGGGCGGCTCCATCTCGGTGGGGAGCGTCAAGGACGATCGGCAGCTGACGCGGGAGTTCCGGATGGTCGAGGACGCCCGGGCCATGATGACCGGCCTGGCCAGGGCCGAGGGTCTCGACGTCCTGACCGGCCGCGCGGCCGGCGACTACGACCGGATGTGGAGGCGGGCGGGCGCTCGACCCGAGCCGTACTCGACCGGGATGGCGACGGGGATCGGGATCATCCGGCAGGACGCCGACTCGGCCCAGCTGCTCGTGTACCTCAACCTCGGCATCACCGTGACGGTGTGGCACGGCACCGTGATCCCCGGCACCAAGATAAGGATCCCCGGCACCGCGACCGAGACCTTCCCGTCCGACAAGGGCAGTCTCGCGTTGAGGGTCACCATCGTCCGCGACGGCTCGGAATGGGAGATCAGCCGGATGCGGGACGCCTAGCCCGCACGGTCGCGACCAGGCCGCATGTCCCGCCGGGATAGACCGGTATCGGCCGTATCGGCTCTCCATCAAGCGATTGACCGGTTAGGGGCCGATGTCTAGCTTTGGGTGATGACCAGCAGCGACACGGGCGGACGCGAGCGCATCCTGGACGTGGCCGGCCGGCTGTTCGCCGGGCTCGGGTACGACGGCACGTCCACCCGCATGATCGCCGAAGCGGCCGGGCTGAACGTCGCCACCGTCGCCTACCACGTCGGCGGCAAGCGCGAGCTGTACCTCGCCGTCATGGAACGCGCCCACCTGACTGAGCGGGCCGCCCTGGAGGACGCCCTCGCGGAGATCGACCTGGACGCCGACGGCCTGCTCACCCTCACCGACCGCTACATCGACTTCTGCGTCGGCAATCCGGAGATCCCCGCGCTGTGGATGCATCGCTGGCTGTCGGACGCCGCCGACGTCGCGCATCTTGAGGAGCAGTACGTCAGGCCGCTGACGGAGATGATCGCCGGCGCCGCCCGCGAGCTGGTGCCGGACGAGGTCGACATCGAGTACGTCGTCTGGACGGTCGTCTGGTGCACCCACGGGTTCCTGTGCGGCGGCGTCCTGGACGCCGACGGGCAGCGCCACGGCAGGGACGACCCGGGCGAGCTGGCCCGGTTCCGCGCCCACATGCGCCGCCTCGTCGCCACCGCGATCGGCCTGCCCGCCCAGGAAAGCGGATGACGCCCGCGCCGGCGCGGGCCGTGGGTGCGCTGCCCCGGCGGAGGCTGCTCGGCTACGGCATCGGCTCGTTCGGCACCGGTGTGTTCTCCGCCGTCCCCGGCCTGCTGCTCCTGTACTACCTGACCGACGTTCTCGGTGTTTCGGCCGTTATCGCCGGGGTCGTCCTGGTCGTGCCGAAGGCGTGGGACGTGCTGCTCAACCCGGTCGTCGGCGCCGCCAGCGACCGGGAGGCCGTCCGGACCGGCCACCGCACCAGGCTGCTCCTGCTCGGCGCCGTGACGCTGCCGTTCCTGTTCGCCGCGATGTTCGCCGTCCCGGGCGGCTCCCCGGGGTTCGCCGCGGGCTGGGCCGGGGTCATGTTCCTGCTGGCCGCCAGCGCGTTCGCCTGTTTCCAGGTGCCGTACGTGGCGCTGCCCGCCGAGGTGTCGGACGAGCCGTCCGAGCGGGGCCGGGCGATGGCCTGGCGGGTCGTGTGCCTGACGCTCGGCATCCTGCTCGCGGGCGGTCGCGGGGGTCGCCGGGATCCCGGGGCTGCGGGTGCTGGGCGAGCCCGCCGTGCCGCTCGTCGCCGTCACGTCCGACGACCCGGCGCTGGACGTGTTCGTCATCGCCGACGAGGCCAGGGCGCGCGGCTGGTTCTTCCAGCCGCAGCTGTCCTACCGGGGCATTCCGCCGAACCTGCATTTCACGCTGACCGGTGTCAGCGACGTCGGTGCGCTCCTCACCGCGCTGGCGGACTCGGCGAAGGCGGCCCGTGCCGTCGGCCCGCCCGACGTCCCGTCCGGCCTGGTCGAGGCGCTCGACGGCCTCGACCTCGACACCCTCGACGACGCGGGCTTCGCCGGACTCCTCGCCTCCGTCGGGGTGGACCTGTCCGGCGGCGGCGAACCCGAGATGGCCACGGTGAACACCATCCTCGACGCGCTGCCGCCCGCGACACGCGAGGCCCTGCTGATCCGCTTCCTGTCCGCGCTCTACGCCTGAGCCGCGCCGCCCGCCTGAGCCGCGCCGCCCGCCTGAGCCGCGCCGCCCGCCTGAGCCGCGCCGCCCGCCTGAGCCGCCATGGGTCCTGGACGGCTTGGCCCGGGGTCAGGCGAGGCGGATCAGGCGTTTGAGGATGGACGGCTCGTTCAGGGCCTGTCCGAGTTCCAGGGGTACTCGCGCCGCTCCCGCCGTCACGGTCGCGATTCGTTCGCCGTTCTGGCCTTGGCGCGGCGGTTCGCCCTGGACGCGGACCGGCACGGTCAGCCCGGGCCAGCCGACCACGGTCACCGGCGTCGCGGCGCGCAGCGGCGTCTTGCCGCCGAGCCCGTCGTCGACCCGCGCGACCCTCGCCCCCTTCGGCGCGAGGGTCGCCGCGGCCAGCGCGGACTCCGCCGCCGTGACGAGCCGTCCCGCCGCGTTGACGGCACCCGCCGCCGTCGGCGTCTTCTGTCCCATCACCGCGCCAATGATCAACGTGTTCACACCGGCGACGGCCTTGCGGGCCGCGAACACGAAGTTCCCGCCGGCCGCGTCCGTGTACCCGGTCTTCCCGCCGACGACGCCGGCCTGCCCCAGCAGGAAGTTCCCGCCCTCGCGGGGCTGTCCGCCGCTGTCCGGCACATACGTCCGGTTGTTCACGATCTCGGCGAAGGCCGGGACGTTCATCGCCGCCCGCAGCAGCTTCACCTGGTCGGCGGCCGTGCTCACGGTCCCCGAGTGGTAGCCGCTCGGATCGGTGTAGCGCGTGCTCGTCATCCCGAGTTCCGCGGCCGTGGTGTTCATCTTCGCCACGAACGCCCGCGCGTCGCCGGCGTCCCACCGCGCCAGCTCGTGCGCCACGTCGTTCGCCGAGATGATCAACAGCGCCTCCAGCGCCTTGCGCTGCGTCAGCCGCTGGTTCGCGGTCACGCCGAGGATCGACTCGCCGCGCCGCTCGCGCATCGGGATCTGTGCGGCCGCCTGCGGCGACACGGTCAGCACCGGCCCGGCCTCGCCCTGCTTCAGCGGATGCTCGCGCAGGTACACGTACGCCGTCATCACCTTGGCGACGCTCGCCGTCGGGATCGGCGCCGACGCGCCCGACGAGCCCATCGTGCCGAGCCCGTCCACCTCGACGGCCGCCTGCCCGGCCGACGGCCATGGCAGCGCGGGCGCCCGCCCGGGGAAGGCATGGCTGGACGCGATCGCCAGCTCGACGGACGGCTCGGGAACCGGCCGCACGAGCTGCCCGGCGACGACCCCGGCGACCAGGACCAGCGCCGCCGAGACGACCACGAGCCAGCGGCGTCCCCGCCTGGGCTCCGCGCCCGCCTCCGCGCCCACGTCCATCGGAAGAGGCGCGGGCGGTACCGGAGGCTGCGGCAGCGGAGGCTGCGGCAGCGGAGGTTGGGGCAGCGGAGGTTGGGGCAGCGGAGGTTGGGGCAGCGGAGGTTGGGGCGGCGACGGGGGCGGGGATGCGGGAGTCCCGGGTGCCCGGCCGTCCCATGGCACAGTCCATTGCCCGGACGAACGCGCGGCCGGAAGCTGCGGCGGCGCCCCCTGCGAGGGCGCCCCCTGCGGCGGCGCGGCCTGCGGCGGCGCGGCCTGCGAGGGCGGGGCCTGCGAGGGCGCGGCTTGCGAGGGCGCGGTCTGCGGCGGCGCGGTCTGCGAGGGCGCGGTCTGCGAGGGTGCGGCTTGCGAGGGTGCGGCTTGCGAGGGCGCGGTCTGCGGCGGCGCGGTCTGCGAGGGCGCGGTCTGCGAGGGCGCGGCTGGCGAGGGCGGGGTTTGTGAGGGCGGGGGCGGTACCGGCAGAGGCTCGACCCGCGTTGGCCCGGCGCCACTACCGCCGGTCCGTGGCGCATCCTCCGCAGGAGCCGGTGGAGTGGGCGTCGGTTGAGTGGGAGCGGTTTGAGCCGGAGGCGCTGGTGCCGGGGGGACTGGAGCTTGAGGAGCCGGGGGCGGGGTGGTGGGGAGTTCGGCGCGCCTGGGGCCCTGCTGCTGGGGTGCGGGCGGGGTCTGGGCCGGCGGGTCCTCGACGTCCTCTGGTTCTTCGGGTTCCTCGGGCGCTTCGGCTTCTTCGGTGTCCTCGGGGGCGGGCTTGGGGAACTGGACGTGCCAGGGGCCCTGCGGGGAAGAGGGGGCGGGCTCCTCGGGCTCGTCGTCGGCCTCGTCCTGCCGCGGTTCGGGGGCGGGGCGGCGGATGGAGATGTCCGGCCTGGTGAGGGAGACGTTCGCGGGGATGCGGAACTCGGCGGTGTCGGCGCGGGCGGCCTCGTTCTCGTCGGCGTCCTCGCCCGTCGAGTCCTTCGAGTCCGTGGAGTCCGTTGGATTCCTGGGGTCTGTCGACTCGTTCGAATCCGTTGGGTCCTTCGAGCCGGGCGTCGCCGGTTCGCGCTGGGTGTCGTCGTCCACGGGCCGACCCTCCTTGACTGGTTCCTCCCAGGCGGACGGAGCGGCCTTCCCCGACTACCCCCGTGCATCTTTGAAGGATGCGCAGTTTACCGAGAAGGTTCGCGTGACCCGGCACGGACGGCGCGGTGTCGTGGTCCACGCGTGAACCCGGAGGGGGCGTTGTGGAGATACATCGCTGACAGAAATCCCCCCGCACGGGAAGGCCCGGCGCGAATGTCCTGGTGGGTTGTGATGACATGGTGGTCGCGATGACCGTACCTCCGACGGTGGCGCAGAAAAGCGACGCGGATCTCATCGAGGGTTCGCTTGTCGACCCGGAGCCGTTCGCCGCGCTGTTCGACCGGTATTCCGCGATGCTCTTCCGGTACGTCTCGCGCAGGCTCGGGCCGGAGGCCGCGGAGGACATCGTCGGAGACACGTTCCTGGCCGCCTTCAGCCGGCGACACCGCTACGACCCGGCGCAGCGCGACGCGCGCCCGTGGCTGTTCGGCATCGCGACGAAGCTTGTCGCGCGGCACCACCGGACGGAGGCGGCGCGGTACCGGGCGCTGCGCAGGAGCCCGGTGGACGGGCCCGTCGAGGGGCCGGACGACCGGGTCGCGGCCGGGGTGACCGCGTCGGCGTCGCGTCCCGCGCTGGCCGCGGCGCTGGCCGGGCTGCCGCGCCGGGACCGGGACGTCCTGCTGCTGGTGGCGTGGGGCGACCTGGCGTACGAGGAGGTCGCGCGGGCGCTCGGCATCCCCGTCGGCACCGTCCGCTCCCGGCTGAACCGGGCCCGGCGCAAGGTGCGCGCGGCGCTCGGCGACACGAACCCGATGCAGGCGGACCCGATGGGGGAGGAGGCGTGACCATGGACGATCTCGAACTGATCCGTGACTTCGGCCGGGACCTGGAGCACGAGCCGCCCGCGTCCCTCCTCCGGCAGCGCAAGCGGCTGGTGGACGCGGCGACGGAGCCCGGACGGCGGCGCCGCGGCCCCGGACGGTGGACGCTGTTCGGCACGGCGGCCGCGATGGCCGCCGCGGTGGTGACGGCCGCGGCGATCCTCGTCCCGGCGCTGGTGATGGACGGCCGGGACGGGCGGCCCACGGTGACGGAGACGACCGTGCCGTGGCGTGTCAAGACCCTCAACGTCCTGGTCATCGGCTCGGACGCGCGCCGTGGCGGGGACCTGGCCCGTTCCGACACGCTCTTCCTCATGCACGTGCCGGCCGACCGGAAGGACATCCGCGCGGTGAGCTTCCCCCGCGACTCCCTGGTGAACATCCCCGCGTGCCGGGACGCGGGCGGAAAGACGGTCCCGGCGCGGCGCGACATGATCAGCACGGCGTTCGCGTCCGGCGGCGCGGCCTGCGCGCGGAAGACGGTGGAGTCGCTGACCCGGGTCCGGATCGACCAGACGGTGGTGATCGACTTCGGCGGGTTCAAGGGCATGGTGGACGCGCTCGGCGGCGTCGACGTCACGCTGCCCCGGTCGGTCGACGACCGGGCTTCGGGGCTGAGACTGCCCGCGGGCACGCACCGGCTGAACGGGACGGAGGCGCTCGCGTACGTCCGGACACGTCATGGCTTGGGCGACGGCTCGGACCTGGACCGCATCAAGCGTCAGCAGTACTTCATGGCCCAGATGGTCCGGCAGGCCAAGGACGTGCAGTCCAAGCACCCCACGCGGTTCCTCAAGTTCCTCGCCGCGGCGAGCCGGTCGGTGAAGGCCACCCCGCGGTGGGACCTGCGCAGCCTGGAGGCGCTCGCCCGCACGTTCGAGAAGACCGGCGTGGACGACTTCGAGTTCCGGACCGTCCCCGTCCGTCCCGCGCCGGAGGATCCGAACCGGCTCGTCTGGGACCGGAAGGCCGCCGAGCGGCTTTTCGCAACCTTCCGCGACTAGCGACCGGCGTCCGGGGGCTATGACCTCGGTGAGTCTCTATGAGTGATGTCGTTTCTGCCGGGTAGGGCCCGGGTCGTCCCCGGGCCCAGAGACGTCCGCGAGGCTCAAGGAGTGAGCGATGGCAACGAAGGTGCGCGACATCATGACCGGCTCCCCGACGTCGGTGTCACCGGAGCTCGACATCGTGACGGTGGCGCGGGCGATGCGCGACGAGGACATCGGCGCGGTGCTGGTCATCGACGGTGAGGACCTCCAGGGCCTCGTCACCGATCGCGACCTGGTCGTCCGGGGGCTCGCCGCGGGCGGCGACCCGGCCCGCGCCAAGATCGGCGGCATCGCCAGCCGGGCCACCGCGACCGTCGGCCCCGACGACTCGCTGGACCGCGCCGCGCAGATCATGCGGGAACGGTCCGTGCGGCGGCTGCCCGTCATCGAGGACGGGCGCCCGGTCGGCATCGTGTCCATCCGCGACCTGGCGACGGAGGAAGACTCCAGGTCGGGGCTGGCCGACGTCGGCGGCGCCCGTCCGAACGCCTAACTCGGATCGGGGAGGACGGACAGCAGGCGGTCCAGGTCGTCCTCGTTGTTGTAGTAGTGCACGGAGGCCCGTACGGCCGACGGGAGGGCGTGCGGGTCGTATCCGTGTGAGATCGGGTTGGCGACAGAGACGTTGATGCCGTGTTCCAGTGCGGTCTGCTTGAGGTCGGCGGCGTCGTGGCCGTCCACGGTGAACGTGACTATGCCGGACGGCCGCACACCCTTATCGAGGACCGTCGTACCGGGCCGTGCGGCCAATTCCGTGCGCAATTGTTGTGCGAGACCTGTCACACGCGTCTCGATCGCAGGCATTCCCAGGTCGGCCGCGTAGTCGGCGGCTACGCCGAGCGCTATCTGCCCGGCGGTGTACCGCTCCCAGTTCTCGAAACGGAGCGCGTCCTGGCGCAGGTCTACATGGTCCGGCGCCTTCCATGTGGCGGAGTGCAGGTCGAGGAACGGCGGCTCCAGCGTCCGGACGATCTCGCGCCGCACGTACAGGAACCCTGTCCCGCGCGGGCCGCGCAGAAATTTGCGTCCGGTCGCCGACAGCATGTCGCAGCCGATCTCGTTGACGTCCACGGTCAGCTGGCCGACCGACTGGCACGCGTCCAGTAGGTACAGGACGCCGTGTTCCCGGCACAGCCGCCCGACCTCCGCGACCGGGTGGACGAGCCCGTTGTAGGTAGGGACGTGGTTGAGCGACACCAGCCGGACACCGCCCTTGACCAGTTCGGCCTCCAGCGCGTCCAGGGAAATCGTCCCGTCGGGGTCGTCCGGCACGGCTTCGATCCGCACGCCCTTGGCGGCGGCCACCTGCTGGTAGGCGATCGTGTTGCTGGCGTACTCGCTCGTCGTCGTGAGGATGCGGTCGCCGTCGGCGAACGGGATCGCGTAGAACGCCATGTCCCACGCCCTGGTGGCGTTCTCCACGTAGGCGATCTCGTCCGCGTGCGCGCCGATGAGCCTGGCCACCGCGTCGTAGAAGTGCCGGAGGGCCGCCGCGTTCCGTTCCGCCGCCTCGTACCCGCCGATCGTCGACTCCAGCGCGAACTGTTCCGTCACCGCGTCGATCACGGGACGCGGCGGCAGCGCGGCGCCGGCGTTGTTGAGGTGGGCCACGTTCGCGCAGCCGGGGGTGTCGGAGCGGAGTTCGTCGATGTCCACGTGCCGCCTTCCTCGAAATTCTCGATCCGCCTCGAAGTCTCGAAAATGTCGTACCCGTCCGGCACCGTGGTCGACGGGTCGCGTGCCGGTGCGGTTCGGTTCGGTTCGGGGCGGTTCGGTTGACCTCAACCAGCGTTGAGGTCGCATGCTGGCCCTACCAGGCTAACGATCAGTAAAGGATCAGCGGGGGTTCGGGATGGACATGGAAGTCACCGCGTGGATGTCGCTGCACCACGCGATGAACGCGCGCGACAGCAGACCGTTCTCCAAGGCGACCCTGCGCCGCATCGCCGGATTCGCCCGCCCGCACAGGCGGGCGCTGGCCGCCTTCCTCGCGCTCAGCGTGGCACTGGCCGTCCTCACGGTCGCCACGCCCGTGCTGGCCGGACAGGTCGTCAACGCCATCGTCGACCGGTCCGCCACGTCCACGGTCGTGGGCCTCGCCGTGCTGATCGCCGTCCTCGCGCTCGGTGAGGGCGGGCTCGGGCTCGCCAACCGGTGGCTGTCCGCCCGCATCGGCGAGGGGCTGATCCTCGACCTGCGCACCGCCGTCTTCGACCACGTCCAGCGGATGCCGGTCGCCTTCTTCACCCGGACCCGCACCGGCGCCCTCGTGAGCCGCCTCAACAACGACGTCATCGGTGCCCAGCGCGCCTTCAGCGACACCCTCTCCGGCGTCGTCAGCAACCTGGTGACCGTGCTGCTGACGTTCGCCGTGATGGTGCGGATCTCCTGGCAGATCACCCTGCTCGCGCTGGTTCTGCTGCCCGTGTTCGTCCTCCCGGCCCGCCGGATGGGCAGCCGCCTGGCGCGCCTCGAACGCGAGGCCGCCTCGCACGACGCGGCGATGAGCACCCAGATGACCGAACGCTTCTCCGCGCCCGGCGCGACGCTGGTGAAACTGTTCGGCCGCCCAACCCGGGAGTCCGCCGAGTTCGCCGCGCGGGCCCGGCGCGTCCGCGACATCGGCGTCCGCACCGCCATGGTGCAGCACGTGTTCATCACGGCCCTCACGATGGTGTCGGCGCTGGCGCTCGCGCTCGTCTACGGGCTCGGCGGCTACCTCTCCCTGCGCGGCCACCTCGACGCCGGCGCCGTCGTCGCCCTCGCGCTGCTCCTCACCCGCCTCTACGCGCCGCTCACCGCGCTGGCCAGCGCCCGCGTCGAGGTCATGAGCGCCCTCGTCAGCTTCGAGCGCGTCTTCGAGGTCCTGGACATGCGGCCGCTCGTCGCCGAGAAGCCCGAGCCCGAGATCCGTGCCGTTCCGGACGGGCCCGTCTCCGTCGAGTTCGACGGGGTCCGCTTCGCCTACCCGTCCGCCGACAAGGTCTCCCTGGCCTCCCTCGAAGAGGTCGCGACCCTCGACACCCGCGGCGGCGTCGACGTCCTGCACGACATCTCCTTCCGCGCCGAGCCCGGCCAGATGGTCGCGCTCGTCGGCTCGTCCGGCGCTGGCAAGTCGACGATCGCGCAGCTCCTCCCGCGCCTCTACGACGTCGACACCGGCGCCGTCCGGCTCGGTGGCGTGGACGTCCGCGACCTGTCGTTCCAGGGCATCCGCGACACGCTCGGCATGGTCACGCAGGACGGCCACCTGTTCCACGAGTCGATCCGCGAGAACCTCCTCCTCGCCCGTCCCGAGGCCGCCGAGTCCGACCTGTGGGACGTCCTGCGCCGCGCCCGCCTCGACACGCTCATCAAGGGCCTCCCGGACGGCCTCGACACCATCGTCGGCGAACGCGGCTACCGCCTCTCCGGCGGCGAACGCCAGCGCCTCACCATCGCCCGCCTCCTCCTGGCCCGCCCCCGCGTCGTGATCCTGGACGAGGCCACCGCCCACCTCGACTCGACGTCCGAGGCCGCCGTCCAGGAGGCCCTCACCGAGGCCCTCGACGGCCGCACCGCCATCGTCATCGCACACCGCCTCAGCACCGTCCGCGCCGCCGACCTCATCCTCGTAGTCGAGGACGGCCACATCGTCGAACGCGGAACCCACACCGCCCTCCTGTCAGCCAACGGCCGCTACGCCGAGCTATACCGCACCCAGTTCACCGACCAACCACCCCTGGAACCCGTCGCCTGACCCCAACCCCCCGGTCCCGGCCGCCCAGCCGCCGAGCCGCTCGGCTCCCCAACCACCTGGCCACCCCCGCCAGCCGCCCGGGGCCGCGGCCGTCCGGCCGCTCGGTCGCTGGCCACCCAGGTGCCTGGCTTCCCGCCGCCCTGCCGCCCAGCCACTCGGCCGTTTGTCCGTCCGTTCGGTCGCTCGGCTGCTTGGCCGCCCCCGCCCAGCCGCCCGGCTGTCTGGTCGCTCGGTCGCCTGAGCACCCAGCTGCCTGGTTGCCCGGCCGTCCCGCCGCCCAGCCACTCGTCCGTACGGCCGTTCAATTGCCCAATCGCTCGGCGAGTCCGTCCGCCCGTCCGCCCGTCCGCCCGTCCGCCCGGCCGCATGGCCGTCCGGTCGCCTGGGCGTCGGGCTGCCTGGTCGCCCGCCGCCCCGCCGCCCGGCTGCCCGCCGTCTGGCCGTCCGGGCGTTGCGTTTGGTGTTCGGCCGCAGGTGGCGCTGGGTATGGCGGGACGACGCGTTAGCTGGGTGGGCCGGGGTTTGAGGGGTGTGGCGTGGGGAGGACTCGCGGCGTGTGAAGGATTCGCTGACCTTGAAGCGGGCGTTCGCGACGTCCTCAAGCAGGACGGCCCGGCCGGGAAGGACGCGAGGATGGTCGACCGAAGCGAGCTGCCGGCACCCGAACAGGGCCTGGTACTGACGCATTTCCTCACCGTCCGGGACGTCGCCAGGTCCCGCGCGTTCTACGCGGACGTCCTCGGCGGCGAGGTGGTGCTGGAGGAGAACCCCGCCATCGTGAAGGTCGCCAACACCTGGATCATCATGAACCCCGGCGGCGGACCCACCCCCGACAAGCCGGGCGTCACGCTGACGGCGCCCGAGCCCGGCGACCCGGTCTCGGCGTTCATGAACGTCCGCGTCGCCGACATCGCCACCTTCTACAGGTCCGCGACCGCGCGCGGCGCCGAGTTCCTCACGGAGCCGATCGACCGCAAGGCCGAACTGCGCTGCTACATGCGCGACCCGGACGGCCACCTCATCGAGGTCGGCCAGGCCACCGGCATGCTCGAAGGCGTCTACGCCGACCCGCCCGCCACTTCCTCCGGCTAGGGCGAGTCGGCCAGGACCTGGTGGAGGGCGCGGAGGACGTGGGACCGCCAGCCGCTGCCCATCCCGCGGAACGCGAAGGCGTGGACGGGGTCGTCCAGGTCGAAGCCCGCGTGCCGGATGAACAGGCGGGTGCCGCGCCCCTCGGGGACGAGCCGCCAGGTCACCGTCGTGTCGAGGTGGCCGCCGCCCCAGCTGATCCGCAGCAGCCGTCCGGTGTCGATGTCGAGGACCTGGCAGGCGATCGTCCCGTCGAAGCCGACGTTCGGGATCGGGCGGGTCGCGAAGGTGAACCGGTGGCCCGTCACCGGCTTGAAGTCGTTCGGCATCAGCCAGCGCGCCAGCAGGTCCGGGTCGGTGAGCGCCCGCCACACCTTCTCGGGCGGATGCGGAAGGAACTCGTCCACCTCGATGGCGGCCGGTTCATCGGTCATGCCGCCACCTCGATCCCCTTCATGCGCCGCCCTCGGGGATCCACCGAAAGCGGGCGACGGGCGACGGCAGTCGGAGACGCCGAGGCGGCCAGAGGCGACGAGGCGGCCGGAGACGCCGAGGGAGCCCGAGACGCCGAAGTGGCCAGCTTGGCGAGGTGGCCGGAGGCGGTGAGGTGGCCGGAAACGCCGAAGTGGCCGGACGTGGCGAGGTGGCCGGAGGCGATGTGGTGGCCGGAGATGCCGAGGTGGCCGGTGGTGGTGAAGTGGCCGGAAGCGGTTTGGTGACCGGAGACGCTGAGGGAACCGGAGACGCGAAGGTGGCCGGAGGTGGTGAGGTGGTCGCTGGTGGTGAGGTGGCAGATGAGGGCGGCCGTGTCGGGGGCGGTCGTTTCGGCGAGTGGTGTCACGCCGCTGGACCGCTTGACGCGGCCTGTGGGCTCCAGGGTGGGTGTCACAGGTCGTCCTCCTCGTCCAGCAGTTTTCGCAGGTCGGACAGCTTCTCACGCCAGAAGCGCTCGTAGGGGCTCAGCCATTGCGACAGTTCGCGCAGCGGCGCGGCCTCCAGCCGGTAGATGCGCCGGCGGCCGTCGCGCCGCTCGCTGACCAGCCCGGCGTCCCGCAGCACCCTCAGGTGCTCCGAGACGCTCGGGCGGCTCATCGCGAAATGTGACGCGAGATCGTTCACCGGGCGCGGGCCGTCCAGCAGCAGCGCGGTCAGCTCCCGCCGGACGGGGCTCGCCAGCGCCGCGAAGACGTCGCCCCCTCCGTCGAGGCCCCCTTCGGCAGTGCCGCCTTCGGCGAGGTTCGTCCTGGTGAGGGCGTCTCGGTCGGGGCCGCTTTCGTTGAGGTCGTCGTCCATGGTGGGTCCCGGTCGGGGGTCAGCGTGCGGCGAGGACGATGCCGTTGCCGTCGGGGTCGGTGAGGGTGGCCTGGCGTCCCCAGGGGAGGTCCTGCGGTCCGTCGACGTCGACGCCGGCGTCGCGGAGCTGTGCGCAGTCGGCGTCCAGGTCGGACGTCTCCAGCATCAGCCCGTGGACGCTTCCCGGGGCCAGGCCGGGCACGTGGTCGGCGAGGACGACGTTCGTCTGCGCGCCCTTCGGGGCGAGCTGGAGCCAGCGGATCGGCCCGTTGGACTGGTCCGACACCACCTCGAAGCCGAGCTTGTCCGCGTAGAAGGTCTTGGCGGCGTCCTGGTCGGACACCGGAACGGTCAGCAGCCGCACATGTGTGATGTTCATGAGCCAGACGATACGTAGGAGATTCCCTACCTGTCAAACGTAGGAAACTCCCTACGCATTGGCCCGGGCCTCCGGCGTCGCGCGTTGAGGCCGCCGCGGGCGGGGTGAGCGGGGCGGCCTCAACGCGGGGCGGACGGTCAGTCGACCAGAGCGCCGGCCGTGATGTTGACCTGCGTCGAGGTGAGGCTGGCGGCGCGGTCGGACGCGAGGAACGCGGCGACGTTGCCGACGTCGGTGAGGGTCGCGGCGCGCTTGAGGAGCGTGGCGTCCACGATCTGCTGCTTCGCCTGCGCGAACTCCGGGCTGTCGGGGAAGGACTCGGGGACGCCGCCGGACTTGATCGACAGTACGCGGACCGAGTGCGGCCCCAGCTCGCACGCCCACTGCCGCCGCATCGCCTCGATCATGTCGAACCCGACCTGCACGTTCCCGAGGCCCGGATGGTTGTTCGTGGCGTCGGAGCCGCCGAAGTGCAGGATCACGCCGGAGCCCTGCTTGATCATGTGGCGCGCGGCGGCCTGTGTGGTCAGCGTGAACGTCCGGGCCATCTTCTCCAGGGACGCGGCGAACTCGCCGACCGGCATCTCGATCATGGGCCGGAACAGCCCTTCCATCGAGATGGCGTTGACCGAGACGTCGACGCTTCCGGCGGTCGCCGCGACGGAGTCGACCCAGTTGTTGACGGCGTCCTCGTCCAGGGCGTCCACGCGGGCGGTCTCGGCGAGGCCGCCCGCCTCCCGGATCTGCTCGGCGACGGCGTCGAGCGTGGCGGGCGTCCGCCCGGCGATGAAGACCCGTGCGCCTTCGGCGGCGAAGGCGCGCGCCATGGTGCCGCCGATCGTCCCGGCGCCGCCGTAGATGATCGCGGTCTTGTTCTCCAGAAGCATGCCGTTCTCCATTCGTCCCGTGGTGTGACCATGAAGCTAGGCGCGCGGCCGCACCCCCCGCATCGGTCGCCGGACGTGCGTTGAAAAGCGCAGGTCAGAGCACGAATCCACGGCGGATACATGCCCCGCGGACGGGCACGTACCGGTGACCTACCGGTACGGCTAAGTCAGGTGACCGATACGAGACGGGCCAGTTCCATGCGACGGCTGACGCCGATCTTCGGATACGCCTTGTAGAGGTGGTGCCCGACCGTGCGCGGGCTCAGGTAGAGCTGCGCGGCGATCTCGCGGTTGCTGAGCCCGGTGGCGGCGAGCCGGACCACCTGCAGCTCCTGCGGGGTCAGCCGGTTGAGCGGGTCGGCGTCGCCGGCGCGGGCCGCCGGACGGTCGCCGAGCGCCTCCAGTTCGGCGTGGGCGCGTTCGGCCCAGCGTTCCGCGCCGAGCCGGGCGAACGCGTCCATGGCGGCGGTCAGTTCGGCGCGCGCGTCGGTGCGGCGGCGCCGTCGGCGCAGCCACTCGCCGTAGAGGAGCCGTGTCCGCGCGGCGTCGTAGGCGCGGTCGCCGTGCAGGTCGAGCGCGGCGCGGTAGTGCTCCTCCGCGTCGTCGCCGCGCGACAGCAGGGCGCGGCAGCGGGACACCAGCGCCGCGCAGGACGTGGCCGCCGCCCATGCCTCGAAGGCGGGAAGGTGGGCGCGGGCGAGCTCCGGGCGCCCGGCACGCACGGCCGCCTCCGCGTGGTCGGGGACGGCACGGATCAGCAGGTCGTGGCGGGCGGGGCCGGAGCACACGGCGTCCAGCCGCTCCAGCGCGGCGTCGGCGTGGCCGTCGGCGAGGTCGTGCAGGGCGAGCCCCCAGGACGCCAGCGCCGCGTTCGTCGGGTGCAGATCGGCGTGCCGCAGGACGCCGGGCGCCAGGGACCGGCTTCGCGCCGCGTCCGACTCCAGCCGCACCGTGACGCATCGCATCGCGGTGACCTGCATGTCCATGCCGATGTCGGCGGCCAGCGACAGGCCCTCCGCCGCGGCGGACTCGGCGCCGCGCAGGTCGCCGAGCAGCATCCGCCCGATCGCGAGCGGCTCCAGGACGTACGGGAGCCAGCCGAGCGCGCCCTGCGCCTTGACCTGCGCCGCCATGCTCTCCAGCAGCGCGGTCGCGGCCCGGTCGTCGGCCGCGACCAGCCCCAGGTAACCGGCGATGACGCGTTCGACGAGGTCGTCGACGTCACCGGCGTACGCGGCCTTGACCAGCGCGCGCACCGCGGGGACGCCGCCGGGCGCCCCGTCCAGCAGCCGCCCGTAGGCGATCAGACCACCGGCGACCAGCGCCTTCGCCGAGCCCACCGGGACCTTCGCGGTCCTGAGCAGCGCGACGCTCTCCCGGACGAGATCGTGCGCGCCCGCGTCCCGGGCGGCCCACACGGCCTCGGTCAGCATCGACACCGCCTGCTCGGGATCGCTCTCCACGATCAGCGCGGCGCTCTCCAGCGCGAGCGCCGCGTCCGCGGCCGGGGAGGTGCGCTCGTACTCGACCTGGGCGCGGATGAACGTGGCCTCGGCGATGACCCCGTCCTCCCCGGTGAGGTGCGCGGCCTCCTCTGCGAGGCGGGTGGCGGCGTCCGGGCGTCCGGCGTCGTAGGCGGCCCGCGCCGCGTGGACGAGCCGCCGGGCCTTGCCCTCCGCGTCCGTGCTGAGCCGCGCCGCCCGCTCGTAGGCGGCGGCGACGGCGGCCGTCCCGCCCCTGTGCCCGGCCCGCCGCGCGGCCCGCTCCAGCTCGGCCGCGACGTTCTCGTCCGGTCCGGTGGCGGCCGCGGCCAGATGCCATGCCCGCCGGTCGGCGTGCGCGTCGCCGTCGAGCGTCCCGGCCAGCGCGGCGTGGACGGCGATCCGCTGATGGTGCGCGGCGTTCTGGTAGGTGACGGCGCGGATGAGCGGATGCCGGAACCGCACCCTGTCGCCGTCGAGCACGACGAGCCTGGCCTCCTCCGCGGGCCCGAGATCGGCCGCGCCGAGCCCGAGCGTCTCCGCCGCGCGCAGGACGACGCCGAGGTCGGCCGTGCCGTCGGCCGCGACCACCAGCAGCAGCAGCCGTGTCCCGCCGGGCAGCTCGGCCAGCTGGAGCCGGAACGCCTCCTGGACCCGTCCGCCGACCTGCCCGCCGACCGGCAGCGGCCCCGCGTATCGCGCGGGCTGCGAGCCGAGCGCGTTCGCCAGCTCGATGAGCGCGAGCGGGTTGCCGCCCGCCTCGTCCAGAAGCCGCTCCCGCACCGGGACGGTCAGGCCGGGCGCGTGCGCGTCGACGAGGTCCTGCGCGGCGGCCCGGTCCAGGCCCTGCAGCCGGACGACGTCCAGACCGTGGTCGGGGAACGGCGCGGCGGCGTCCCGCACCGCGAAGATCATGGCGATCGGTTCGGCGCCGAGCCTGCGGGCGGCGAACAGCAGCGCGTCCAGCGAGGCCCGGTCGAGCCATTGCGCGTCGTCGACCACGCACAGCACCGGACGGTCCGCGGCCAGCTCCGACAGCAGCGTGAGCGTAGCCGCGCCGATCAGGAACCGGTCACTTCGCGGAGGTTGGCCCTCCCCGGGTGTGAGCAGCCCGAACGCCGACCGCAGCGCCGCCGCCTGCTGCACGGGCAGCGCGTCGAACCGGTCGCAGTACGGGTACAACATCAGGTGCAGCCCGCCGAACGGCAGCTCCGACTCGGACTCGACGCCCGCGCCGCGGACGACCCACATGTCCCCTGCGTCCGCCGCCACCTGGTCGATGAGCGTGGTCTTGCCGATACCGGCCTCGCCCCGGATCAGCACGGTCCCGCTCCGTCCGGCACGAGCGTCCGCGAGCAGCCCGGCGACCCGTTCCCTCTCCCGGTCACGCCCGATCAACACGAGCAAACAGTAACAAGACGGACATCACCGGACGCCCGTTTCGCCTGCCGGCCCCCCAGGCCACGAACGGCCACCGCGCGCGAAGCCACCGAGCACGATCATAAGTACGCCGAGCGACAACCACCCGGCAGCAGCGGAGGAGAAGTAGTTGACGGCCTCCCAAGAAGCCATCGATGACCGCACTAGGGCGGCCTACCGGGAATTATGAAGTTTGCCCTGCGGGCGTTCGGCGGGTCAGCGCGGCTGGGCCGAGCAGGGCGGCGAGGGGCCATGCGGCGGCCAGGCCGAGGGTCAATGCCAGGGCCGGGGCGTGCCAGGACGGGCGGTTTTCGAGCAGTCCGGACTGGTCGTCGGCGAAGGCGTCGGAGCCGAGCGGCTGGTAGTCCCAGGCCAGCCGGAGCGCGAGCAGGTGGACGATCAGCAGCGCGCCGGCCGCCGCCAAGGCCCCTGGCCAGGTGCGTCCGTGCCGCAGGCAGACACCGGTGATCGTCCACCCTGCCGCCACAACGATGAGGATCGACGTCACGGCGAAGTTGATTCCGCGCGAAATGCCCGCGGCCTCGTCGACGAACTCGTTTCGGCCATTCGCGGCGGCAGTGATCGCGGCGAGGTTGACAGCCGCGTAAAGGACGGCCATGGCGGGCATCGACATCAGCATCAACGTGCTGGTGCGGTGCCTGCGCGCCGAGATCTCAACAACGCTGCGTCCCGCGATCCAGGAGCTGGTACGAGCCCGGGTCAGCAGAACGCAACCGGCGACCGCCGCGGTCGCCGCCGCGATCACCACCGCCGCCAGCGCCGGGCCGTACCAGCCGGGACTGACCGTGTCCATCGCCCATGGGACGCCCGCCAGCCCGCCCTCCGGCTCTTGGATGTGCTGCGCCGAGAAGTCGTGTACCGGGTCGTGCGCGTACACCAGGAAAAGCCCGGTCAGATAGATGGCGGTCAGCGTGCCGGCGGCCAGCAGGAGAGCGGCGGGCCGGCGGAACGCGCCACGGCGCACTGTCCATGCGAGCGCGGCGAACATGAGGGTGGCGACCGCGAAGAAGCCCGCGATGAGCGTAATGCGGTGGGGGCCGAACTCCGCGAACTCCGCGAGCGCCGGATCGACCGCATGGGCGTTGACGCTGGGACGGGCGTCCGGAAGCGCCGCTTTGGTGCGGCTGAAGGCGAACACGTCTATCAGCGTGACCAGCAACCCGGCGGGCAGCGCCGCGAGCAGCAAAAGTGTGGGCGCCAGCGGCGGGCGCCCCGTCTTCGATGTCGTGCTTTCCAAGGTGCCGACCATGAACGGGCCTCCTGCGCCGCGGGCTCCAGCCCGGCGGCCAGACACCCGCTCCTGGTTGTTCCGTCCGCCCCAAAAACGATCAAGCCACACCCCAGGTTCCCTCGCCGCCGGGCTAGGTAAGGATCGGGCGCGCCCCTTCATGCCGCATGACGGTCGAGCAATCGGCCGCCTGGCGCGGCGACGGTTTAACGGAGTCGGCGCGTCTTTGGGATGTGGACGACCGGGCCCGGCCTCAGTTCGGCTTCCACTTGTTCCTGCCAGCCTTCATAAGCCAAGTCTGCGGCGACCAGAAGGTCGCGCCAATCCTTGCGGCCGAGCACGACGGCCTCGTCCAGCTCTGTATAGGCTGGTGCGCGTGGAGGTGACAGGGTGCCTTGGGTGTGACCTTCTGGCCGGGCGCCGGGAGTTGCCCGGGGGCATCCTGCACGAAACCACTTCCTGGGTGGTGAACCACGTCGTTGGGCCGATGAATCTCGGCACCTTGATCGTCGGTCCGCGGGAGCACGTCGTGGCCGTCGCGGAACTCGACGACACGGCAGCGGCGGAACTTGGCCCCTTGCTGCGTCATACCGCTCGTGTCGTAGAGACGTTGTGCCTGCCTGAGCAGACCTACGTCTGCATGTGGTCGCACGGCCGCGAAGCACGCAAGCACCTGCACATCGCGGTCCAGCCGGTGACCGCGGAGGTGCGGGCCCGCTACGGCGGGCTGCGCAACGAGCAGCTCCAGGCCCGGATGCTGGCGGACGGTGATGAGCCGGACATCCCGGAGGTCGAACGGTTTTGCGAGCGGGCTCGCGAGCTGTTCCAAGCGATCACCGCCAGCAGCATCGAAGACCGCGTCTGATCACCGGTACCGCGCCGACATCACGACGCATTCCGACAACCATATGCGAATAAGCATTGCAGCCTTCTCCATCACGCACCCTCAACGTTAAGTTGGGTAAGTGTGCCGTTCCGGCTCAGTTGGTAATTGCTCTCGTGATCGTCGGCCAGAACAACATGTCTTTGGGATGTGGGTGACCGGGGCTGATGTCAGTTCGGTTTCCACATGTTCCTGCCAGCCCTCGTGGTCGGGTCTGCGGCGACTAGGGGTCGCGCCAATCCTTCTGGCCTAGTACGACCGCCTCGTCAAGTGACACCGCGCACGCGTTGCACCCGTCCGGAGACTTCGTCCACGATTCGCCCTCGCAGGTAGTACGGCAGTCCTCGTCCACAACGCCGAAGTGTTCCTAGTACGATGCGAGCGCCGCTGCTGCGGCACTCGCATTATGTTTGGAGGCTAAGATGGCTCATGGGCAGCTATTTCAGGCTTCTGTCGGTATTCGCGCTGGGTTAATCCTGATCGAAGATCCTGCAAGCTCGGATCTGCATGAAGATTGGGAACCCGGCGAGTCCTTTGTAGACGCTGCCGACGCATCCATATATCTGTCAGTCCAGCCATCGGTCGATGGGCCGGTGAACGTTTCAGTTCACGATGGGCTGAATTCGATCTCGGGGATGCAGCTCTATTATGAAGGTGAGATCATTCTCGAGTCCAATTCCTGCCTGATCTATGACGCGGACGAGCACTTGTCATTCTCGGTGCCCTGCCCATCGGGCTCCGCTCGGCTGCGAATTTTGGCTGACGAACCCGGCCTTGCGGGCAATATCGCGATCCTTTTCCTTTCCCGCTAGGTAAGGTCTCTTAATTGAGCAGGTGTGGTCGAATCCGGTACGCGCAGGCCGCGTTGGGCGTGAGTGGGGGGAGCGGTGGGGCGGCCTGAGGTGTTCGCCCGCGTTGCCGTCAATGTGACGGTGGCGTTGTAGGTTTCCTGTAAGGCCGGTGGGACGGGCGGAGGTGTCGCCCGTGATGAGGCAAGCATGCATTGTGATCTTGGATGGAAGATCTGGCTTCCTCGTGCTGGGACCCCTCCCTGGTGGATGTCGTTAGCGTGCGGGCATCCTCGGTGAGAGCGGGAGAAGAGATGCGAAAAGGGTGGCACGCCGCCTGGCCCCTGATCATTCCTACGGCCACGTTGCTGCTTGCGGGCTGCGGCGATGAAGAACCGGACAAGGCGGCTTCCGCCACCAGCCCGGCGACGCGGTCTCCGGTGAGCACGCGTCCCGTGGCGCCGACGCCGACCCCGACGCCGACGTTGAAGAAGGCGAAGAACGGGTCGAGTCTCGCCGCCTGCGCGGACGCCAGGTGCGAGGTGGAGGTCGGGCTCGGTGACGTCATTCGCTTCAACGCCGGTGTGCGGAGCGAGTCCGGCCTGAGCAAGATGACGGTCACGAGCATTGGGGAAATGTCGATCGAGTTCAGCGTGGGAGGGGGAAGTTTTGGTGTAAGCCCTCCTGGGTCGGACGATCCCTTCAACATCAACGGCACCTTTTCCCACACCCTGATAGATACCGCGGGCAAGAAGGCGGTCATCCGCCTGGGCTCTCCAAAGCCCGGTGCCGGTGGCGCCATGATCAGCTGATGGAGCCCGACCGGCCTGAGCTGGTCAGAGTGGCTCGCCGTGTTCGAGGTATCGGACGGTGCCGTCACAATGAGCGGCGTGGGCGTGGACGAGGCATCGGGCCAGGGAAGGAATGGTCAGGTCGTAGATCTGGGCGATGTCGTGGAAGTGGTGGTCGTTCAGTTCATCGGTGTCGATGCGGATGGCGCTGAGCTGGTCGGGCGTGAGTGTGCCGCCGTCGAACAGGAAGAGGATCTCGTCGCCCTCGTCCTTGGTGGTGGCCCAGTCGACGGCCAACAGCCGACCGATCTCGGGGCGGATACCCAGCTCTTCGGCGACCTCACGTACTGCGGCCTGATAAGGCGTTTCGCCGTGTTCGATGTAGCCGCCGGGGACGTCGAAATAGTCCTTGTAGGTGGGGTCGACCAGCATGAAGTGGCCGTCGTGGTTGAAGAAGAGGACGCCTGCCGCTGCGCGGGCGCGGGCGAAGCCGGCCGCCGGATCATCGGTCACAGAGGTTGAGAGTAGGAGATCGGCCTAAAGGGACGCGGCTTGCGAGCAGCCGATCAGGGCTGCGGCGCGGGTGGTGGCGGGGACGGACGGTGTGGTGACAGCAGGTCGGCGAGGAGCAGCAGGACGCGGTGGTCCAGGTCGTCGCGGGCGTCCTGTACCGCGGTGGCGGTGAGCGAGCCGCAGGCGGCCAGGTCGTCGACGTCCCATCGCCGCACCTGTCGTCCCGCCACCGCCCGGCGCTGAGAAACGGGGTCGGCGAGGTCGGTGGGTTCGGGGACGTCGTCCAGCAGGATGATCACATCGGCGGCCTGTAGCGCGTCGGGGGTCAGCGGCTTGGGGAACGCCTGGCCGAGGTCGATGCCGGTGTCGGCCATCGCCTCCACGGCGGCCGGGTGGACGGCGTCACCGGGTGAGTGGCCTGCGGAGTCGGCGTTCACCCGGCCGCGGGCATAGCCGGTCAGTAACGCCGCCGCCATCGGCGCGGTCGCGGTGTCGTGGTGGTCGACGAACAGGACCTCCAGCGCCCCGTGGGACAGCCGGTTGGCCAGAATGCCCAGGCGGCGCAGCCGGTCGATCGACCAGCGCTCGGCCAGCGGGACGAGATGGTGCTTGATCTTGGCGGTCCGGGCCAGCAGGTCATGGGACTCGGTGACGACCTCCTGGCACTCGGCGAGCGGGATGGCCTCGCCATAGAACTCGAACGCGTGCTGCGCGGCGCGCCGAAGCTGGGAGGAGGTGTTCAGCAGTTCGAAATGTTCCAGATCGCGTGTCACGTCTCGTCTCCGGCATGCGGGGGTCGGGGCGGGGTCCGAGATTGCTATCGGCTCACGATATCGGAGGCCGTAATAAGGCGGGATGTCCAGCAGGTGAACACGGCGGGGAGCGGGTAGTATCGGAGGCCGATATCGGATTCATCACTGATCGTGTCGGGGTGGACACAGCCATGCGGGAGTTCCAGCGGGCCGCGGTGCGGCTGCACATCCTGCATCACGCCGGCGAGGGGAAGATCCACGGCGCGTGGATGACCCGTGAGCTGGCCGGTCACGGGTACCAGATCAGTCCCGGGACGCTGTATCCGACGCTGCACCGGCTGGAGGCAGAGGGTCTGCTCACCTCCCGCCAAGAGGTGGTGGAGGGCCGGGTTCGTCGCGTCTACACGGCGACCGAGGCGGGACGCGCCGCACTGGCCGAAGACCGCAGGGCGTTGGCGGAGCTGGCGCGCGAGGTCCTCGGTTACGACCCGTCCTATTGACGCCCGCGCCCCACGACCAGATCAGCGCCCTGGATTCGCCACGCGTTACGAGGCGGCCGTGCCGGCTCCTTGCCGGGGCTCTGGCTCGAATGCCTGGGCGACGGCAAGGCTGTCCTCGTAGACGTGGTGCCGTGTGACAAGGTCGCCTTCGACGGTGAGGTGCAGGGCGAACCGTGAACGATACGAACGTCCGGTCGGACGGGCGGTCTGCCGGATCTCGCCGAACACAACGGCATCGTTTCCAGCGACGAGGACGCGCTCGACCACGGTCGCCACGTCTTCGGGGACATGGTGTTCGAGAATCTCGCGATAGTGAGCGGCCGCGTCGGCCCGGGTGGATCGGTGACGGATCCATGGTGTGGCGGCACGGCCGTGCTCAGCCTCCGGCCAGTCCAGCTTCCAATCCCCCTGCTCGGCGTACATTTCGGCGATGCGATCGGGGTCGCCCTCGCCGATTCTGCGCAACAACTCCTCGACCACTGCACGCGTCCTCGCAGGTGCGTCTACGGACATCCCCAACCTCTCCCGCCAGTGGCCGCGTCCTGTCAACGCGAACAGATCGCCAACCCTGCCACCGCCACCACCCCAAGCCGATTACCTCTCGGGTAATGCAACCACCCTGATCAGAGCAGCTCGCCGTGTTCGAGATAACGGACGGTGCCGTCACGGTGGGCGGTGTGAGCGTGGACGAGGCGCCGGGCAAGCCGCGGGGTGGTCAGCTCGTGGATCCGGGCGATGTCGTGGAAGCGGTGCCCTCTCAGCTCGCCGGTGTCGATGCGGATGGCGCTGGGCGAGATCGGCCAGGGCGGGGCTTCGTCTGCCGATGGTGGTCGCGCGGAGCCGTCCGACGAGTTGGCGGCTCATGACATGAGCGTGGATCTGCTCGGGCGCGCGGCGTTCGGCGTTGAGCAGTTCGGTGACGGCTTTGTCGATCTTGTTGCGAGCGTGGTGGGCGTTGACCACTTCAAGGCCATGGCGGACGGCGCGCTCGGCGGGCATGCGGGCGGTGTCGATCGCGACAGCGAGGTCGATCGCGGTGAGGACGTCGCCAAGTGCCATGGCGACGGTGACACGGTGCATGCGCACATTGGTCGGACCGAACGCGGTCCACAGGTGGTTGGCGTCGGCGCCGAGTTGGTCGGCCATCCTCTCGGCCCGCGTGAGGAAGCCCAGGGCGGCGGTGCGATCGCCGGCGCGGGCAGCGGCGACGGCGCCCGGAAGTAAGAGGGTGCCGTGGATCGACAGCAGACCGGGGGAGCAGCGGTCACGCCGACGATCCAGATACTGGGATGCGTCTTCTGCCATGGCGGCGGCTTCATCGAGCCGTCCTTGGGAGTGCAGTGCATGGATGACTGATCTGAACAGCGACCCTGTGATCAGCGGGTCTGCGGTGCGCTCGGCTGCGGTCAGCCCGCGCTGAGCGGCGATCCAGGCGGGGTCGGTCTCGCCGAGTTTGGTGAGGATCATCGCCGCCGACTGGTTGGCCAGCGCGGTAAGCCGGTCAATGTCCGACTGCTGTGCTGGATCGCGCTCCCGGGCTGCGATGTGAATCCGTGTGAGCAGCGCGGGCAGGTGCGTCAGAACGTGCCGATAGCGTGATCGCTGGTAGCCGGTCAGCACCGCGGCGACGTCACGGCGGAGCACGTCCAGGCGAGGCGGCTCCGGTTCGGCCTCGATCGCGCGGAGTAACGCGGACAGATGCCGGTAGTCGGTAAGTGCTGAGCGGACCGCGCTGACGTCCATGGACGATGACTGCGCGGGCCGCACCGGTACCGCCGGTTGCGGGCCGATGATGTCGATTACCGAGATGGCCAGGGCATCGGCCAGCGCCATGATGACCGAGAGTCTGTCCAGGGGCGCGCGGTCGTTCTCGATCTTGCTGAGCCAGTTTTCGGTCCGGCCGACCAGACCGGCCAGGACCTCCTGGGGCATGCCGCGCCGGACGCGATGCCACGCCACCCGTTGCCCTGGCGACAGATGCCGCCAATGATCGCTCATCACGGGCCTTTTCAATGACCCCGGATTTTCTTTCCGGGTGATTGCTCTTCTGCGGTTCTAACTTCATCGCGAAGGCGCTGCAACGCCTACACCGGACCACCGAGCAGGACGCGGCCGAACACAGGCGATAGATGATTTCGACCCGGATGTTCAGGGAGAGCCGACATGCACGAGTTGATCGCGAGCCCCTTCCTTGGCGAGTACATGATCCTCAAGCCGGGAGAACCGCGTGGGCTCAGAATTCCGCGAGAGGCGTATCTGGCCCTCGCGGTCGCGGAGGAGTTCCCGGAGTTGCTGGTGACAGCCGCCCGCAGCGCCTGGAACGACGACCTTCACCAGCGGCAGACCGCTGGACGGCTGCTGGTCCGTCCGGAAGTCGCCTACCCGTTCGGCAAGGCGACCTACGAGTTGAACCTTGGGTGCAACTACGACTGTGAGCACTGCTACCTCGGGCTGAAAACCTTCGCGGGCCTGGACTGGCCGGACCGCGAACGGCTACTGGAGACGATCCGGGACGCCGGTGTCCTCTGGCTACAACTCACCGGCGGCGAACCGATGGTCGACCGGTTGTTCGCCGCTGTGTACACCAAGGCATACGAACTGGGCATGATGCTCGAAGTCCTGACAAACGGGTCCCGTCTGGCCAATGACAGGATTCTCGAACTGCTGACCATGCATCGCCCAAGCAAGATGAGTCTCAGTGTTTACGGTGCAACAGCTGAGACCTACGACGGGGTCGGCGAGGTCGGTGGGTTCGGGGCAATTGGCTCCTTTTACAGGGGCCACGTTCGATGTGCCGCCTGACCTGCCTGCCCAACCGGGAAATGATCGAATGGGCCAGAGGGCACCACGAGACGAGCAGAGATCTCCCGAACTACGAAGTGCGAGTCGTCGACTGGCAGATCAACGCGGACCCCATCAACCTGGCCGTCTTCGACGACACGGTCGTTCTTCCTCACGTTCACGGCCGGCACCGCCCAGGAGATGACCGGCTTCCGCATCGACGACCGGAACCTCGTGCGCGACGCGACCGGATACTTCGGCCGCCTCTGGTCCAGCGGCGTCCCGCTCGCCGACCGGCTCGCCGAACTCTGAAACACACGGGCCCGGCCACCGTGACTGGCGGAACCGTCCCGCGCTTCGGCGCCGAGCCCTAAGATCAACTCATGTTCCCGATGCCGATCAGCCGTCCGCTCACCGTGACGCTGTTCGCGGCTTCGGTGGTGGGCGTCTCGCTGGTGCCCGCCATGCCGTCGGAGTCACAGTCCTACTGCGCAGCGGTCCGTGCCCAGATCGGGCGGAGCCAGGCCCATCGCGACCAGGCCGACACACCGCCCCACAACGAACGGATCCAGCCCAACGACAAGATTTCACCCGACTGGCGCGCCCTGATCGACGGGGGCCGGGCCATACGGGCCGAAGGTCATAACGGCCGGTATGAGCCGGAGGGAGTGGCGGTTGACCCGGAGGTCACAAAGCGCTGTCCCGACCTGCCCATGCATACGCTCCTCGGGGGACGTTAGCTAAGGACATCCCAACCTCTTCTGCCAGTGGCCGCGTCCTGTCAACGCGAACAGATCGCCAACCCTGCCAGCGCCGCCACCCCAGGCCGATTGCCTCTTGGGTAATTCAGCCCACCGGGATCAGAGCAGCTCGCCGTGTTCGAGCTCGCCGCCGGGGACCTCGAAGTAGTCCTTGTAGGTGGGGTCGACCAGCATGATGTGGTCGTCGTTGTTGAAGAAGAGGACACCTGTCGCCGCACGGGCGCGGGCGAAGCTGGCTGCCTGATCGTCGGTCACAGTGGTTGAGAGTAGGAGATCGGGCTAGAGGATGTTCATACGCCGGGCGAGATCGACGCGGTTTGGCCTGCCCGCAGCGGCGGCGCGGAGCCGATCGACGACCAGTTCAGCCGCGCGGCGTTCGGCATTGAGCAGTTCCGCGACGGCTTGGCCGATGCGGGCACGTCGGCGTCCACCACTTCGAGGCTGTGGCGGACGGCGTGTTCGCCCGGCATGCGGGCGGTGTCAATCTCGGCGGTGAGGACGTCGCCAACTGCCATGGCGGTGGTGACGCGGTGCATGCGCATGTTGGTTGGGCGAACGCGGTCCACATGTGGCTGGCGTCGGCGCCGAGTTGGTCGGCCAGCCGCTCGGACGGCGCGAGAAAGGCCAGGTGGCCAGTGCGATCGCCGCCGCGAACAGCGGCGACGGCACCCGGAAGCAAGTGGTGCCGTAAAACGACAGCAGAGCGGGCGAGCGGACGTCACCCGTTCCGGGCAGAAGCCGGGTAGGGGTGCCCGGCCCTAGGGGAGGGCCGGGCGGTGGGGGTTAGTGCTTGAGGTTGTTGAGGATGGTGTGGAAGGTGTGGGGGGTCAGGAGGAGTTTGGGGCCGTTGGGGTCTTTGGAGTCGCGGACGGCCACGGCTTCGGGGAACCGTGCGACCTCCACGCATGCACCGCCCTGGTCGCCGCTTTGCCGTGCCTTCCGCCACTTGATCAGGTCCACCGGACGATCGCCTTTCTGAGGAACTCACGGGAGTCGTCGACGCCCAGGGCGCGAGCCTGCAACGCCGAGAAGGCGCCGACGATGTGCAAGATATCCTCTCGGTCCGGCGTGGTGATGCCGCCTTTGGCGGCCTCCATATGGAGGAGTTCGCCTCCGTTCGGCTGCGTGGCGAGGTGGAACGGCCCCTGAAGTCCCGGGTAGTAGGCGAGGGGGGCGATTTGGAGCGTGACGTTGTTCCATTCGGAGATGGCGAGCAGGTGCTCGCACTGCTCCCGCATCACTTCTTCGTTGCCCATGCACGTCCAGAGGACGCTTTCGAGTAGGACGATGCTGAACATTGGCGGGTCTTCGCGTCGTAGCACCTCCTGGCGACGGAGTCGGCCTTCGATGTCGACGTCGTCTTTAAGGTGCGCGCGGATGTATGCCTCGGTCTGGAAGAGGCCGTAGACGAACATGGTCTCGTAGGCGCGTAGTAGCGCCGCGGTTCCCTCGGCCAGGGTGTAGTCGGCGAACCAGGACGGGTAGCGGCTGGACTTGAGCAGGTCGTCCCAGGCGTCCACCATCGTGGTTCCGCTGTCGAGGGCGGTGTCGAGTTCTTCTGCGAATTCTCTGCGGCAGCGGGCGGTGCCGTTCTCCACCTGACCGATGTAGCTGCGGCTGACCGGTATCCGATTTGCCAGTTCGAGTCGGGAAAGTCCGGTGTCTTCGCGCAGGCTGGCGAGTGCGAGGCCGTAGGCGATGGTTTGCGGGGTGGGCTTTCGTGACCGCATGGAGCGTCCCCCTTTCGGAACCGCTTGCAAGCAGGTGCAAGCGGGCGCGCTGCGTTGGCGCGCTTTGGCCTCCATATTACTCCAAGTGGTCGAAGCTTTGCGTTAAGTCACGACCAGATGCGGAGGTGGGTTCCGGATGGGTGAGCCGGAGATGATTGTGATCAAGGCGGATGTGCGGGCGGTTCGGGAGGCTCGGGACTTCGTGGGGCTCATCTTCGGGGGGTGGGGGCTGACGGATCACGTCGCGCGGACGGTGGTCAGTGAGCTGGCTACGAACGCGGTCGTCCACGGGTCTGAGGCCGGGGACACGGTGATCGTGCGGGCCTATCGGCGGGACGACGGGGTGCCCGTGGTGGAGACATGGGATCGGTCCGATGCGCTGCCGGTCGTTCGGGCCGTCAACTACGGCATGGAGAGTGGGCGGGGGCTGTTGCTCCTGGAAGGGCTCGTCCGGCGGTGGGGGACGCGGCCGCTGAGTGAGGGCGGGAAGGTCGTCTGGGCCGAGATCGAGCCCGTGCGCGTGTGAACGACGGGATCATGCTCCTTTTCCTGCGGCAGATCTTTCCGGAGTGGTCGATCACGCGGGAGGTCGACGGTGTCTGGCGGGCCAGTGGGCGCGTTCGTGTGCTGGCCTCGTCCGCTGACGGGGTGCTGGACGTGCTCGTCATGGCCGAGCCGGAGGCCGGCGAGCGGGTGAGGCGTTTCTTCGCGGACTGACGTATGGCCCGCATTGGCCAATCTCTACGTCGGAGGGTGTCGGCGTCCATACGCTCTATGTAGTCGTTCCACGAGCGGGGTCGGGCCATGACGAAACTTCGGCTTGTGATCGTTGCGTCTATTCTCCCGCTGCTGGCGGGGTGCGGCGGGGTCAGTGACCCCGGATCGGAGGATCCCCCGGGTAACGGTCAGGGGAACGGGGGCGCGGGAGGGCAGAAGGGCGGGCAGGGAGGCGGTGGGGATGGGCAGCGTTTTCCCTGGGGGCTGCCTGCCGGCGACCAGGATGCCAATCCCGGTATTGGAACGATTTATGAGATGATCCGAAAGGGAGAGTGCGCGAGTGCGAACGCGGCGCTTGATGCTATGCGGAACCGTGCCCCGGAGGACGTTCTTTTGACGCTGCGGGAGCGCACGCTCCTTCGGGCCGGGGCCGCGTTGTGCAATGGGGACCGGGCGACCGCGCAGCGGTACTTTGGTGAGTACCAATGGCCTGGGGGCTCGATCGCGAGTGAATTCGAGTGCCATCTCTATGTTTCTGCGGGCAGTTATCTTCTGCAGCGGCGCAAGAGTTCGTTCACCAGTTGCCCGCCGCTGCCTCAGGTCGGCGAGAAGAGCCCGGGGCCGGTCGAAACGCCGCCCTCGACTCCGACCGAGTCGCCTGACACGCCGTCCCCGACCACGTCCGATCCGTCTGACCCGCCCTCGCCAGGGGGAGGGGTCGATTGACGGTGCCGGGTCCCGCCGCCGGGGGCGCCGACGAGGCTTCAGCGGAGGACGTCGCGTCCAGTCCCCTTCGGTGGCTGGCCGGTGTGCTGGCGAACGTGACGGTCCTGACGGCACTCCTCGTCTATTTCGGCTGGCAGCGCAATGAGGTGATGACCGATCGCCTGGGGATCGAGGAGAGCATCCTCGGGCAGTCGACGCGCGACTACCTGTTGCGCAGCGTGCAACCGGCCCTGGCGTTGCTGCTGGTGATCGCCGCTGGTGGGTTGATCTGGCTCCAGTTCGACCGGGCGCTCGCACCCAGGGTCCGGGCGGGCGCTGCCGCTGATCGTCTCGTCCGGTACACCTTGCGGTTGCTGAGCTGGGCCTGGGTTCTGTTGCCGGTCATCGTTCTTGTCTTTGGGACGGTTTCCGGGGCGCTTGGCTTCACCGGTGGTCAGGAGTTCGCCTTTATCGCCTGGCCGCTGAGTATCGGGGCGGGTGTGCTGCTGACGTACTACGGGATGCATCTGCGTGGAACGGTCCCTCCTGAGAAAGAGCCGTTGTTGCGGATCTTTCTCGCCATCACCGTGGTGGTGATGCTTTTCTGGGCGACGTCCAACTACGCGACTCTGCAAGGGAGGGACCTTGCGGATCGGCTTGTTGGCAATATGCGGGGGCAGAACGCGGTCACCGTTTACAGTTCCAAGCGGTTGTTCCTCGCGGGGGCCGGGGTGGCCGAGTCGGAGCTTCCCGGGAACAACAACGCTTATAGCTACCGGTACACCGGGCTGCGCCTGCTGGCTCACGCTGGAGGGCGCTACTTCCTGGTGCCTGACCGATGGGCGCCGGGGAGAGGGGCGGTGATGGTGCTGCGGGAAAAGGACTCCACGTTGCGGATGGAGTTCTCTCGCAGCTGACCGGCACGACAAGCGAGCTGGGCGGTGGAGGCCGGAGTGTGGCTCGCTCCGGCCTCCACCTTTCGGTCAGCGGACCAGGTAGGCGTCGATAATGGTCTGCTTGACCGACGAGCCCGCCGGGCCTGCCGCCGTGGCGCGCAGGGAATCCGTTCCCGGCCGTGCGTCGGCGATGGCCGAGACGACGGTCGGCTTGCCCGCGACCGCGCGGTTGAGGTCGTCCAGTCCCTGAGGTGCGAAGCGGACGACGCGGAGCCGCTTTCCCGGTTTACCGGTTCAACCGGTCGTTCCACGTTTCTTATCGACGATTCAGCGGTGGCCGTCCTGGGTCAGGCGGTGGGCGAGGATTGTGGCGCCTTTCACGGCTGCCTGGTCGTCCAGGTCGGAAAGGACGAGGGCAGGGGGTGGACGGAAATTCAGTCGGTCCGTCAGGCGGGTCGCCAGGGGAGCGAGCAGGGTTTCGCCGGCTTGGGCCAGGCCGCCGCCTATGACGATCAGGCCCGGGTCCATCAGGAGCGTTGTGGCTGCCAGGCCGTCCGCGAGGGTGTCCAGTGCGTCCGACCAGACTTGTTTTGCCTTTTCGTCGCTTCTTCCGGCGCGGGCTATGACCTCTTCCGCCGGGACGGCTTCACCGTAGCGGCGGGAGATCGCGGCGGCCGAGGCGTAGGTCTCCAGGCAGCCCTTGTTGCCGCAGGCGCAATCCTCACCGCCCGGCCGGACGACAACATGGCCTATCTCGCCGCTCCAGCCCGCGACACCCGGATAGGGGGTGTTGCCGATGATCAGGGCGGCCGCTATTCCCGTGCCTATCGCCATGAAGACGAAGTCGTCGGCGTCGCGGCCCGCGCCCAAGACGGCCTCCGCCAAACCGCCCGTGCGGACGTCGTGGCCGAGCGCGACGGGGATGCCCAGGCGTTCTTGCGCCAAGCGGAGAATGGGGGCGTCCCGCCAGCCGAGATTGGCCGAATGGACGGCGGTGCCCGTCGACTCGTCCACGATGCCGGGGACGACGATTCCGGCGGCACGGGCGGGTGAGCCGAGGGAGGACGCGCGGCCGGCCAGGTGGGCGGCGAAATCGATGATGCCGCCCACCGGGTCTTCGCGGTTCGTGGGCCAGGACTCCGAGGCCACCACCTCGGAGCCTTCGGTAATGGCGGCCTTCATGGTGGTGCCGCCGACGTCCAGGCCGATGAGGCTCATTTGACCGAGCCCGCGGTCAGGCCGCCGATGAGGTAGCGCTCGATGAAGATGAAGAGAATCACCACCGGGACGATCGCGATAAGGGAGGTGGCGAACAGGAACTGCCAGTCCGCCTGGTATTGGGTGACGAAAGAGGGGATGGCGACCGTCAGCGGACGCCTGTCGGGGGAGGCCGTGACGGTCAGCGCCACGATGTACTCGTTCCATGCGGCGATGAAAGTGTAGACGATGGCGGTCACGACGCCCGGCATGGAAATGGGCAGGGTGACCCGGGTGAGCGCGCCGACACGGCCCGCTCCGTCCAGGAAGGCGGCCTCTTCGAGCTCCCTCGGGATGCTGGAGAAGTAGCCGTGCAGGATCCAGATGCAGAACGGGAGGTTGAAGGCGGCGTTGATGAGGATCAGGGAGAAGAGGGTGTCGGTCAGGTCCAGCGCCACCATTTCCCGGTAGATGCCTATGACCAGCGCCGTCGGCGCGAACATCTGCGTTACCAGGACGAGCAGAAGGAACGCGCCGCGTCCGCGGAAACGGTTCCGGGCGGTGTAGTACGCGGCGGGCAACGCGCAGGCCAGGGTCACCGCCGTGGCGGCGGCCGCTACGGTCAACGAGACCCGCATGTACGTCCAGACCGGGGCGGCCGACCAGACGTCGATGAAATTCGACCACGTCCAGTCGGACGGCAGATAGGTGCCGGGTGACGCGGTCAGTTCGCGGTCGGATTTGAGTGCGGTGATGAGCATTTGCAGGTACGGCAGCAGGAACGCGAGCGCGACCAGCCAGCCGATCCCGGCGAGAACGATCCGGCGGGTCATCGGATCTCCTCCCGCCACCGGGCGGCGCGCAGATACATCAGCACCATGACGAGGATCAGGACGAAGTTCACGACCGCCATCGCGCCGGACTCGCCGACGTTCTGGTCGTAGAAGGCCAGCTTGTACATGAACGTGGTGGTGGTGTCGGTGTCGTTTCCAGGACCGCCTCCGGTCATCGCCCAGATGATCGGGAAACTGTTGAACACGTTGATGACATTGATGATCGACGCGATCAGGATGGCGGGGCGAAGAAGGGGGAGGGTGATGCCGAAATAGGTGCGGAAGGCGTTGGCGCCGTCCACCCGGGCCGCCTCGTACACGTCCCCGGGAATGGTCTGGAGACCGGCGAGGATGACGAACGACGTGAACGGCAGCGAGACGAATACCGCGACCCACATCATCCACAGCATCGCCTGGGTGGGATGCGCGAGCCAGTTCACCGGCTTGTCGATCAGGTGCAGGTCGAGCAGGACGCGGTTGACGAACCCGGAGTAGTTGTCCAGCATCCACTTCCAGATCAGCGCCGTCATCAGCACCGACGCCGCCCACGGGACGACGACAGCCCAGCGCACGACACGGCGCCCCGGGAAGCGGGCGTTCAGCAGCTGGCCGAGCGCGAGCGACAGCGTCATCGTGACGACCACGATCCCGCCGACCCACAGCAGCGTCCGCAGGACGACGGGGATCAGGTCGTCCTCGTCGAACAGGTCGCGGTAGTTGCCGATACCGCGGTACCCGACCGTCACGCCGGACGACGTGATCTCCTGCAGCGACGTGCGGATCATCTCGATGACCGGCCAGAGCACGACGACGGAGATGAGCACGAGGGAGGGGCCGAGCCACAGCAGCGGGGTCAGCGCCCGCCCGGCCCGCCTGGGGAAGGAGGGACGGGGGGCCTGGGAAGTGGCGGCCCCCCGCCGCCCGGTCTTGACGTCCAGCACTCAGCCGGCCTTCTCGGCCGTCTTCTGGATCTTGTCCAGGACCTTCTTCGGGTCCTCGTCCGCCACGGAGGTGCCGAGGTCCTGCTTGACCGCGCCCGCAACTGCGGACCACGCCGGGTTGGACGTCGGAGCGAACTTCGACGTCGGGAGGGCGTCCACGAAGAGCTTCATGTACGGGTCGGCGCTGAGCGCGTCACCGGCGGACTTCGTCACCGGCAGAAATCCCGACGTGGTGAGGAACTTGGAGGTGTTCTCCTTCTGGTAGAAGAAGTCGAGGAACTTCTTGATGGCGTCCTTGTTCTTGCCGTCGGACTTCTTGAACGCGGCGAGGACGTCCATGACACCGAGCGTGTTGTGCTCGCTGCCGCTCTTGCTGGGCAGCGGCGCGACGCCGAAGTCGAGGTTCTTGTTCACCGGGTCGATGAATCCGGCCTTCGTGAAAGGACCGCCGATCGACATGCCGACCTTGCCCTGCGCGAACTGGTTGAACACCGTCTTGCGGTCGGTGCTCTCCGGGTTCGGCTGCGTCAGCCCGGACTTGTTCAGGTCCTTGAGGAAGGTGAGCGTGTCGATGTTGGCCTTCTGGTTGATGGCCCACTTGCCGGACGCGTCGACCCAGCCGCCGCCGTTGTTCATCGCCCAGGAATAGAACTCGGCCTGCGCCTCCTCGGGGCCGAGCGGCAGCCCGTATCCGATCGCGCCCGCCTTCTTGACCTTCTCGGCGTTCGTCTTCACCTCGTCCCAGGTCTTGGGCGGTTCGGTGATTCCGGCCTTCTTGAACAGCGCCTTGTTGTAGAAGAGGAGGCGGGCGCTGGAGATGAACGGGATGCCGTACTGCTCGCCGTTGTACTTGGCCTGCTCGACGAACGTGGGCGTGAAGTCGCTCAGCGTGGCCGGGGACAGGACCTCGGACGCCTTGTAGATGAGGCCGTCGCGGGCGAAGTCGGAGAACGCGTTGTAGTTGAGGATGTCGGGGACCTGCTTCGTCTGGACGTAGGTCTTCACCTTGGCGTCCATCTGGGTCCAGTCGACCATCTCCAGGTTGACCTTGTAGCCGGAGTTCTTGGACTCGAACTCCTTGATGAGCGCGTCCCAGTAGGGCTTGGTGTTCTTGTCGTAAATGGCGGCGACGAACTTGATGCTCGTCCCGTCGGAGTCGTCGCTCGACGAGCTGCCCTTGCCGCATCCGCTGATCCCGAGTGCCACGGTCAGGCCCGCGGCGACGACGCCCATGAGGTGCCGTTTCATCTGTCCCCGCCTTCTCCCAGCTTGCATGGTCGACGTGCCGGGAGAATCCGCGCCGAGATGGTGCCGCCGGTCATCGATCCGCGCGCTCCGCCGACCCCGGACGGTCGGACGGCGCGTTCTCGGCCGCGGCCATTGATGTGGTCGAGCACCAAGCGCCGATTCACCCGGGCATGGGTGACACAGTCTTTGTGATGAGGTTTTCGAGTCGCCGGTCGCCGCCGGGCGCCGTCGCTCTGATATCGCGGTCGGGGATCGTTCGCTCACGCTGAGCGCCGACGGCCCTCCCGCCCGCCCCGCTCCCCCTTTCGGGCACGAAAAATGTGCGCGATCCGAATCGCTCTCTGAACCAGAACGCGCGTTGTGGCCATGAAGATAAACAACTGGTCCTGACCAGTACAAGGGTTTTGTTAAGCACGTTTCGTAACTGTTATCGGGTTTCGTGCGGGTCATTCCTCTGGTCTGGTCCGCACGCTGGGCTGGTCTGGTCGGGACGGTGGGTTCGCCTCTCCGCCCGCCGTGTCCGGACGGTGTCCGGCGGGGGTCGCGTCCTGATCCGGCCACCTGCGGCGACGCCCGCGCGGCCACCCCGTGGTCACCGGGGCGCCGCGCGACGTCCACCGGATGGGTGATCCGAGGCCGCTTCGGGGCCTCTGGATCACGTCCTGGCCTGCGGTCTGTTTTGCCCCTACTTGACCGGGTAACCCGGGCGCCATGCCGGAAAGGGCATCGAAAGGACCGGCGAGGCGAAACAGGATCGGCGAGGTGACGTGAACGTGCGGAAGGGACTTGCCGCAGGGGCCGCGGGCGGCGTGGTGGCCGCGCTGTCGGCTTGGCGCCTGCGGCGCAGGGGTCTCGGCGCGCTCGCCCGGCGGCCCGTCCGACGGTTGGGGCGGCGGCTGGAAAGGCGATTGGAATGGCGGCTGGAGCGCGCCGTCCGGCGTCTTACGGGTGCGGCCGAGCAAGGGGGCCCGCTCGCGAAGGGCGCGCTGGCCGGAGCCAAGGCGCTGCACGAGGGCAGGTCGCCGGTTCGCGCGCTGCTGAGCTTCGGCTGGGCGGCCCTGAAGGAGACCCTCGCCCGCGTCTTCGGACGCGGACGGAGTGGGAGGCCGACCAACATCGTCGAACAGATCGACGTGGGAGCGCCGCGCCATCTCGTCTACAACCAGTGGACGCGGTTCGAGGACTTCCCGTCCTTCATGAAGAAGGTCGTCAGCGTCGATCAGGCGTCGGACGGGAAGCTGCACTGGAAGGCGAAGATCTTCTGGTCGAGCCGGACCTGGGAGTCGACGATCGTCGAGCAGGTCCCCGACCGGCACATCGTGTGGCGGTCGACGGGCCCGAAGGGGCACGCCGACGGGACGGTCAGCTTCCACGAACTGGCACCGAACCTGACCCGTGTCCTGCTCGTCCTGGAGTACCGCCCCGTCGGCCTCTCCGAGCGGACCGGCAACCTCTGGCGCGCGCAAGGGCGCCGTGCCCGTCTCGAACTCAAGCATTTCCGCCGCCACGTGATGACGCGGGCGCTGACCCGTCCCGACGAGGTCGCGGGCTGGCGCGGCGAGATCCGCGACGGCGAGATCGTCACAACCCCGGAGTGAGGTAGCGAATGTTGAAGCAACGTAAGAGCCGGATCGGCCGGTCGCCTGTCGGGAGCATCGCCAAGCGGCTGCCGGGTGGCGGCGGCAGGCGGGTTCCCGGCCTGGGCGGCGTCACGAAGAACGTGCCCGGCGGCGGCCGCGCCGTCGGCACGGCCGGAGGCGTCCTCCTCGGCGCGAGCGCGGCCGTCGCGGCGAACCGCGCGATCGGCGCTCGGCGGAACGGGCAGGACCCGTCCGACACGTCCAGCAAGTCTGGCAAGTCCGGCAAGAAGGCGGACGCGCGAAAGCGCGACCAGGAGCCGAAGCAGAAGAACGGCCGGGACAAGGGCGCGAAGGACGACTCCGCGCCGGCCGGCCTCGGGGTGCTCGGGCGCCTCAAGGACACCGTCACCAGCGACAACGGCGACGGCAAGAGCGGCGGTGGCGGTGGCGGTGGCAAGAAGGTGAAGGTCACCAACATCGTCGAGCACATCGACATCGGCGCGCCGCGCGGTCTCGTCTACGACCAGTGGACGCAGTTCCAGGACTACCCGGCCTTCATGAAGAAGGTCGTCAGCGTCGACCAGACGTCGGACGGGAAGCTGCACTGGAAGGCGAAGATCTTCTGGTCGAGCCGGACCTGGGAGTCGACGATCGTCGAGCAGGTCCCCGACGAGCACATCGTCTGGCGGTCCAAGGGCTCCAAGGGCCATGTGGACGGGACGGTCAGCTTCCACAAGCTGGCGCCGAACCTGACCCGCGTGCTGCTCGTCCTCGAATACCACCCGCAGGGCCTCTTCGAGCGGACCGCGAACCTGTGGCGCGCCCAGGGCCGTCGCGTCCGGCTGGAGCTGAAGCACTTCCGCCGGTACGTGATGACGCAGTCGCTCACGCATCCCGACGACGTCGAGGGATGGCGCGGCGAGATCCACGACAGCAAGGTCGTCCGGACGCACGAGGAGGCGCTGGACGACGAGGAACGCGACAGCAAGGAGCGGAAGCGGGAGTACGACGAGGCCCGCTGACCCGCTGACCCGCTGACGGGCCGCCGCGCCGCCGATTGACAGCGGTCGCACAGCGGTCCGGCAGCGATCTGCCAGGACGTTCCCGGAAGGTGGTCTCCCGAAGAAGGGAGATCGCCATGTCCGATGTCCTCATCGCGGGGGCGGGGCCGACCGGCCTCGCCCTCGCGGTGGATCTCGCGCGCCGCGGCGTCCGCGCCCAGAACCATCGAGCCCCACCTTGCCCGGCTGGCGCCCCCAGCCCATAAACGGACACTTCCGACGATGCACTCCCGCTTCTCTGGTTGGCTGGGGTGGGCGTTTCCTGGCGGGGAGTGGGGGTCATTGGCGGAAGGGGTGCGTGACTCACGGGTCGCGCGGGTGATCGTCGGCGTCGTGCTGGCGTCGTTCGCCGGGGTCTACGTGCTGGCGGCCCCCTCGCGGACGGACGGCGTCGCGCGGGTCGCGGCGGTGGCCGTCCTGGTCGTGCTGGTCCTCCTGCTGCAGCTCGTGTGGGTCGCGCCGCGGTTCGAGCGGTGGCGCGGCGGCCCGGTCCTGCTGGGGCAGGCGGCGGCCGCGTACACGGCCGTGCTCGCCTTCGGGACGTCGGTGGCGATGCTCGGGTTCGTCGCCGGTTCGCTGCTGACGGCGGGCGCGTGGCCGGTCGCGGCCGGGGTCGTGGGCAGCGCGGCGCTCATCGACGTCCTGCGGGACGGGAGCGGGAACGTCGTGGACCTCACGGTCACGTGCCTGCTGCTCGGGCTGGTGGCGTTCGGGCTCGTCCGGCTGGCCGCCCGCGCGGACGACGCGGCCGCGGCGCGGCTCCCGCTCACCATGGCGGCGGTCGAGCGGGAGCGGCTGCGGATCGCGGCGGAGCTGAACAAGGGCCTCGGTGCCGGGCTCGCGGCGATCTCCGCAGGCAGCCGCCGGGCGGTCGAACGCCCCGACGCGATCGACGACGTGCTCACGGTCGCGCGGCGGTCGCTGAACGACGCGCGCGCCGCGGCGGCGGACTTCCGGAGCATGTCGCTGGCGCCGGAGGCGTCGGCCGCGCGGGCCCTGCTGGAGGCCGCGGACATCCGCGCCGACGTGCGGACCGGGCATCGCGAGCCGCTCGGCCAGGCCGGGGCGCTGCTGGCCCTGGTGCTGCGGGAGGCCGTCACGGACGTGGTCCGGGCCGGCTCGGCCCGGGTCTGCCTGATCGAGACGTCCGAGAGCGACGGCGCCGTCCGGTTGCGCGTCGTCAACGACGGTGTCCGCACGGCGGCGCGCGGCGAGGAGAGCCTGGCGGAGGCGGCGCGGCGGGTCCGCGAGGCGGGCGGCGCGTTCTCCGCCGGGCTCGGCGACGACGGCCGGTTCGTCGTCGAGGCGGTCGTGGACGCCGGTGACCGGGCCGTGACGATGCCCGACCGGACCGCCTACCGGCTCTCGCTGACCCTCCTCGCGGCCGTGATGGTCGGGTTCTGCGTGAAGGGCCTGCTGCTGGTCCCGTGGGGGCCGCGCTGGGCGGCCGCGGCGGCCTGCCTGACGCTGATCGCGGTGGCGCAGCTGACCTGGACGCGGGGCGGGCGCCCGAGAGGGTGGCCGCTGGTCCTCGCGGTGCTGTGCGCGGCGCTCGTCCCGGTGTTCGAGGAGGCGTGGCTCGGCGCGTCCGGCGTCCTCGCGGGCACGTTCCTGGTCGGGCTGCCGGTGCGGGCCGCGGTCCCGCTGGTGGCGGCGGCCATGGCCGGGGTCGGGGGTGCCGCGGCGGCGCTCGGCCTCGGGACGGCGGCGGTTGTCAACTACACGGTCTCGACGCTGGTGACCGGGCTTGTCGTGTACGGGCTCGTCCGGCTGGCGCGGGTGGTGCGGGAGTTGCAGGTCGCGGGGGAGGAGCTGGCGCGGGCGGCGACCGTCCAGGAACGGCTGCGGGCCGCCAGGGACCTGCACGACCTGCTCGGGCACAGCCTGGCGGCGATCCTCCTCAAGTGCGAGCTGGCACGGCGCCTGGCGGGCGTCGACGCGGAGCGCGCCCGCGCGGAGCTGGTGGAGGTCGTCGCGATGGCGGAGCAGGCCGGTGACGATCTCCGTACCGCGACGGGCGGTGCCGCCGACCTCTCGCTGGACGGGGAGGTGGCGTCCGCGCGGTCGGTGCTGACGGCGGCGGGCGTCGACGTCGAGGCCAAGGTGGGGCAGGCGGTGGACGGCGAACTGTCGGTGGTGCTCGGTACCGTCCTGCGCGAGGCCGTCACGAACATCCTGCGGCACAGTGCCGCCACGCGCTGCTCCATCGTGGCCGAGCGGGACGGCGACGCCGTGCGCCTCGTCGTGGAGAACGACGGCCTCGACCCGGCCGCGCCGCGCACCCCGCCCGGCGCGGGCATCGGGAACCTGACCACGCGACTCGCCTCGTTCGGCGGAACGCTCAGCGCCCGCGCCGACGGCACGGGCCACTTCCGCCTGGAGGCGAGGATCAGCCTCGGCTAGAGCCAGCCTGCTTCGCGGGCTATGCGGGCGGCGTCGGTGCGGTTTCTGGCGTTGAGCTTGGTGACGACGGCGGTCAGATAGTTGCGGACCGTCCCGGCCGACAGGTGGAGGCGCTGGGCGATCTCCGGTGCCTCGGCTCCCTCGGCGGCGAGGCGCAGCACGTCCGTCTCGCGCGGGGTGAGCGGGTTGTCGGCGATGTCCCAGGCGGTGAGGGCTAGCTTCGGGTCGAGGACGCGCTGCCCGGCGGCGACCGTGCGGATACCGGCGGCCAGCTCCTCCGGCGGCGACGTCTTGAGCAGGAAGCCGCGGACCCCGGCGGACAGGGCGCGGCGCAGATGCCCCGGCTTCCCGTGGCCGGTGAGGATCAGCGCCGTGACCTCCGGCAGGGCGTCGTGGAGCGCGGCGGCCGCGGCGAGACCGTCCAGGCCGGGCATGTCGACGTCGAGGACGGCGACGTCCGGGCGGGCCGCGCGGGCCGCGGCGAGCACCTCGTCGCCGCGGTCGACCTCCGCCACCACGGTCAGGTCGGGTTCGAGGTTCAGCAGGGCGGCGAGGGCGCTGCGGACGACATGGTGGTCGTCCGCCAGAAGCACCTTGATCACCCCTCATGTGTACCAGCGACGCGGTCACGGCCGGACCCATGACGAGATCACGGGTGCCTGGTGACCTCATCTCTGGCCGGTGAACGCCCAGGTCAGAAGACTTGTGGGCATGAGCGAAGCAGTGCGGTTGGAGACGGTCAGCAAGGTCTACGGGCGCGGCAGGGGAGCGGTCGCGGCGCTGCGGGAGGTGACGGCGTCCGTCCCGCGCGGGCGGTTCACGGCGGTCATGGGGCCGTCCGGGTCGGGCAAGAGCACGTTCCTGCACTGCGCCGCCGGGCTCGACACGCCAACCTCGGGCACCGTCCGCCTGGGCGACACGGACCTGTCCTCGATGAACGAGACGAAACTGACCGAGCTGCGCAGGAAGCGGGTCGGTTTCGTGTTCCAGGCGTTCAATCTGGTGTCGTCGCTGACGGTGGCGCAGAACATCACGCTGCCGCTGCGCCTGTCACGGACGCGGGTCGACAAGGCGTGGCTGGCGGACGTCGTCGCGCGCGTCGGGCTCGCGGACCGGAGCGGGCACCGCCCGGCCCAGCTGTCGGGCGGGCAGCAGCAGCGCGTCGCGATCGCCCGCGCGCTGGTGACGCGTCCGGACGTCGTGTTCGGCGACGAGCCGACCGGCGCGCTCGACACGATGACGGCACGTGACGTCCTCACCCTGCTCCGGGAGACGGTCGACGGCATGGGCCAGACGGTCGTGATGGTCACGCACGACCCGGTCGCCGCCTCGTACGCCGACACCGTGCTGTTCCTGGCGGACGGGCAGATCGTCGACTCGGTCGACGCGCCGTCCAGCGACAAGGTCGCGGCCCGCATGACCCGGTTGGGAGCGTGGAAGTGATGCTCTGGCTCGTTCTCAGCACCCTGCGGCACCGCAAGGCCGGATTCGCCGGCGCGTTCGTCGCGCTTCTTTGCGCCGCCGCGCTGGTGTGCGCGTGCGGTGTCCTGCTCGACACGGGGCTGCGCGGCTCCGTCGCGCCCGAACGGTTCGCGGGTTCGCCGGTCGTCGTCACCGGTGACCAGTTCGTCCACAAGACCTACATCAAGAAGAAGGGGAAGAAGAAGCACAAGGCGAAGGCGATCGCGGAGCGTGCCTGGCTGCCGGCTTCCGTCGCAGACAAGGTCCGCCAGGCGGACGGCGTGCGGCACGTGGTCACCGAAGTGTCGTTCCCCGCCGAACTGGGTGGCTCGTCCGACGACGACCACGAATCCTGGGGTCATGGGTGGGAATCGGCCGCGCTCACTCCGTTCACCATCCGGGACGGACGCGCCCCAACCGCGAACAACGAAATCATCGTCGACGCCGCGACGGCCCAAGCGAAGGGCCTGCGTCCAGGCGCGACGGTGAAGGTCGCGGCGACGACACCTGGGACGTACCGTGTCGTCGGCGTCACCAAGCAGTCCCTCAAGCACCAGACCGCCATCTTCTTCACCACCGCCCAGGCCGCCCACCTGGCCGGACGCAACGGCATGGTCACCGCCATCGGGGCGCACGGCACGGAGAAGGCCGTCAAGGACGCCGTGCGCGGTACCGGTGCGACCGTCCACATCGGCGAGGACCGCGGCAAGGCGGAGTTCCTCGGCGCGGAGAAGTCCCGGATCAAGCTGATCAGCATGGGCGGCGCGCTCGGCGGGACGGCCCTGCTCGTCGCGATCCTCGTCGTGTCCGGGACATTCGCGCTGTCGGTGCAGCAGCGGGAGCGGGAGATCGCGCTGCTGCGGGCCGTCGCCGCCACGCCCCGCCAGATCCGCCGGATGATCGGCCGGGAGGCGCTGCTCGTCGGGCTCGTCGCGGGGCCGCTCGGCGCGCTGGCCGGGCTGCCGGTCGCGTTCTGGCTGCGGGACAGGTTCCGCGCGCTCGACGCGCTACCGCCCAACCTGGACCTGGTCGTCAGCCCGTTCCCGCCGCTCGCCGCCACGCTCGCCGCGATCGTCGCCGCGTTCGCCGCCGCCCGCGTCACCGCCAGGCGCACGGCGCGGATCCGTCCCGTCGAGGCGCTCGGTGACGCGGCGCTCCGCCGGACCCGGCTCGGCGCCGTCCGGGTCCTCGCCGGTCTCGCCGTCACCGCCGGCGCGGCCGTCCTGACGATCGTGCTGTCGGGGCTGAACACCGAGGCCGCGTCCAGCCCGGTCACGATGCTGACCGCGATCATGTGGACGGTCGCCGTGGCGCTGCTCGGCCCGGCCATCGCCCGCGCCGCCGTCGCCGCCGTGTCCGTGCCGCTGCGGCTCTTCCCCGTCGGCGGGGAGCTCGCCGCGGCGAACCTCGCCGCCGGGGCGCGGCGGATGGCGTCCGTCCTGACGCCGCTCACGCTGATGACCGGCCTGACCGCGACGATCCTGTTCTCCCAGACCACGATGGGCCATGCCGCGACACGCCAGGCGGCCGACGGCACGATCGCCGCGCACGTCGCCGGGCCCAAGGTGCCGCACAGCATGGCCGAAGAGATCCGCCGCGCGCCCGGGGTGACCGCCGTGACCGAGGTTCTGCAGAGCACCGTCCGCGTGGACCTGGAGAACTACTCGATCCAGGGCGTCACGACCGCCGGCCTCGACCGCACCATGGACCTGGACGTCCGCGAAGGCTCCCTGCGGAACCTGAACCCGTCCACCATCGCCGTGAGCGCCACCGCCGCCGACCGCCTCGACGTCCGGCCCGGCGACAGGCTGCGCCTCAACCTCGGCGACGGCACGCCCGTCCAGCCCACGGTCGTCGCCGTGTACGAGCGCGGTCTCGGATTCGGCGACCTCACCGTCTCCCACGACCTCCTCGCCGCCCACGTGGACGACCCGCGCGGCACCCTCCTGATCGCCGGGACGCCGCCCCCGGGCCTGCCCACCACGGACGCCGCCGACCTCGCCGAGGCCAGGGCGACCACGAACGCCGAGGTCAACCATGTCGCGATGGCCCTGATCATCGCCTTCACGGCGATCGCGGTGGTGAACACGCTCGCGATGTCGACCTCCGACCGGGCCCGCGAGTTCGCGCTGCTGCGCCTCGTCGGGACCACCCGCCGCCAGGTCATGCGGATGCTCGGCTGGGAGACCCTCGCGGTCGTCGCCGTCGCGGCCGTCCTCGGCACGGCGATCGCCCTGGCCACGCTCACCGCGTTCAGCGGCGGGATGACGGGCGGCGCGCCGCACGTCCCGCCGCTCGGGCATCTGGGCGTCCTCGCCTGGGGCGGCCTCCTCGCCGCGGTCGCGACCGTCCTGCCCGCCCGGCTGGCCATGGCCGCCCGTCCCGCCGACACCATCAACACCCGGGAATAGCCCCTGCGCTCCAGCCCCCGGCCACTGTCAGAGGCCGGGGGCATACTGGGGTCATGGCGTCCGTGCCGATCGCGCGGCATCTGCTGCGCGCCAAGGACCTGGCCGACGCGCGGTACTTCGAGCCGCTCACCGTGGCCGACCTGGCCGACGCCGCCGGGCTGTCCCGCGCGCACTTCAGCGAGCGGTTCCGGCAGGCGTTCGGCGAGTCCCCGCACGCCTACCTGCTGACCAGGCGGCTGGAGCGCGCCGCCGCGATGCTGCGGACGACCGACCGGTCCGTCGCCGACATCTGCGTCGGTGTCGGGCTGCAGAGCATCGGCTCGTTCACGACCAGCTTCACCCGCATGTTCGGGATGTCGCCGACGGCCTACCGCGCCGCGTTCCCGCCGGCGTCGGTGTGGGCGCGGGTACCCGCCTGTGTCCTGCGAACATATGGCCGCCCGAAACACCGGACGTTTCGAGAAGACGAGGCGCCCGCCCCGGATCTAGCGTGAGATTCCACCTAGTCCACGGGAGGAATCCGATGATCACGCTCGCCGGTATGCAGCTGTGGGTGCACGACCAGGACGAGGCGCTCGCCTTCTACACCGGCAAGCTCGGCATGGAGGTCCGCGCCGACGTGACGATGGTGGAGATGGGCGGGTTCCGCTGGCTCACCGTCGGCCCGGCCGGGCAGCCCGACGTCTCCATCGTGCTGATGCCCATCCCCGGCGAACCGGTCATGGACGACGCCACGGCCGCGCAGGTGCGCGAACTCATGGGCAAGGGCTCCGCCGGGACGATCTTCCTCGAGACCGACGACTGCCGCGCCGCCTACGAGGAGCTGACGGCCCGCGGCGTCGAGTTCGTCGACAAGCCAGAGGAGCGGCCCTACGGCATCGACTCCTCGTTCCGCGACCCGTCCGGCAACCACATCCGGCTGACGCAGACGTACGCGGGCCAGTGAGCACGGGCCAGTGAGCACGGGCCGGTGAGCGCGGGCCGGTGAGCGCGGGCGCGCGCCGCTACGGGAGGACGTGGTCGAGCTTGTCCGGGTTGAGCACGCTGTGCACCTCCCGGATTCGCGCGCCCGAGTCGTCGGGGATCAACGTGACGACGGCGATCGGGGCGTCCTCGGCCAGGACGATGGCGGTCGAGTCGTCCATCCACCGGTAGCCGACCGCCATGTTCTGGAGCCCGACGGCGGCGCAGAACCGCGCGACCTTGTCGCGTCCCCGGATGGGGTGCAGCGCCGCGCGTATCTGGCCGCCGCCGTCCGTCCACAGCGTCACGTCCGGCGCGAGGACCTCCAGCAGCGCGGCGAGGTCGCCGCCGAACGCGGCGTGCAGGAACCGCTCCGCCGCGGCGCGCGCCGTCTCCGGCTCGGTGGAGAACCGGGGCCGCCGCGCCTGGACGTGCTCGCGCGCCCGGTGGACGAGCTGCCGGACGGCCTCCGGCGAGCGGTCCAGGATGCGGGCGATCTCGGCGTGCTCGTACCCGAACGCCTCACGCAGGACGAACGCGGTCCGCTCCAGCGGCGACAGCGTCTCCAGGACGATCATCAGCCCCTGGGAGACGTTGTGCGTCCGGACGACCCCGTCCGCCGGATCGCCCCCGGCGGGCTCGACCCCGCCGGCCCCGCAGGCCGCGCCGAACCGCTCCATCCCGTCGGGCGAGCCCGACGGAGTCCACGGCTCCGGCAGCCACGGGCCGGCGTACCGCTCGCGGGCCTGGCGGGCGATCCGCAGCCGCCGCAGCCCCTCCCGCACCGCGATCCGGGTGAGGTAGGCGCGGGCCCGTTCGATCCGGGAGTGGTCGACCTCCGCCCAGCGCAGCCACGTCTCCTGGACGACGTCCTCGGCGTCGTCGACGCTCCCGACGATGTCGTAGGCGAGGGTGAACAGCAGCCCGCGATGCGCTTGGAAGGTTCGTTCCGCGAAGTCCGTCATCGTCTCCCACCTTCGACCTCGCCTTGAGGTCACACCCATACGAGGTGATCGCGCGCCCGAGTGTGACATCGGGGGATGTGACGACGATCACACCAGCCCCGGCGTGCGTCGCCCGGCGGCCGGCCGAGTTCGGGCCTGCCGCCGCCGTCAATACGTCCCCTCTTGATCATGTTCTCTTTGTTGAGTTAACTGGCTGAAATTCCTAATTATCCATTTTGGCTGGTTATGTATGGGTGCCTTCTTCGATGGCGTTCGGGTGGACGCCGATCGGCGGCGGCGGGGCCAAAGATGCGCCGGGAAGGGCGGCGATCCGTGAAATGCCTGACCGGCGAGGTATGAGCCCTGGTACGGGCAGGTCAGGGGATCGTGGCGCGGCCGTAAGCGGTCACTTCGGCCGATCGGCTCGGCGCGGACGGCGTGGGGCGCCCGCGGCTTCGCTGGAATCACCCCTGGTCACCGCCGTCACGCCAACCTCGGAAGCCTGCCCACTCTGCGTATTCGTTAATGTCCCGAATACCAATGCGGACAGGCCCGAATTTCGCGTTTCTGGCCGCCCCCGGACCACCGGGTCTAGGTTTGCCGTAACGCACGCGTCAGCGCCCCCCGCGAGCGACGGAGCCGTGCCGCTGAAAGGAGCGTCAGGCCGATGACCGCTGGCACCCCCGGCCCGGATCAGGGAGCCGAAACGAAGATCAACACCGACGTTCCACAGTCCGCCAGGATCTGGAACTACTGGCTCGGTGGCACCGACAACTACGAGATCGACCGCGTCGCCGGTGACCAGTACGTCTCCCTGTATCCGGGCATCGCGCCGCTCGCCCGGGCCGGCCGCTACTTCATGGACCGCGCGATCAGGTTCCTGATCCACGAGCGCGGAATCCGCCAGTTCATGGACTGCGGAACCGGCCTGCCCACGGTCGACAACACCCACGAGATGGCCCAGCGCGCCGCGCCGGAGGCGAGGGTCGTCTACGTCGACAACGACCCGCTCGTCCTCGCGCACGCCCGCGCGCTGATGACCGGCACGGACGAGGGCCGCACCGCCTACATCGACTGCGACCTGCACGACCCCAAGACGATCCTGGACCGCGCGGCGAAGATCCTCGACCTCTCCAAGCCCGTCGCGCTGCTGCTCGTCAACGTCATGGGGCACATCATCGACCCCGACGAGGCGCGGCGCGTCGCGCGCGGGCTGCTGGACGGCCTGCCGTCCGGCAGCTACCTCATCCTGGACGACTGCACCGACGACAACGAGGCGTTCAACGCCGCGCAGCGCGCCTATGACGACACCGGGGCCATCCCGTTCCGGCTCCGCAGCCGCGAGTTCCTGGCCGGCTACTTCGACGGGCTGGAGGTGGAGGAGCCGGGGCTCGTGACGGTCAACGAGTGGCGCCCGGACGTCGGCGTCGAGATCGAGCTGCTCCCCACGCTGTGCGGGGTGGGCCGCAAACCCTGACGCAGAGCGACCTCGCACAGAAAGATCGACGCTCCGCGCCACCGCGATGCGGAGACCTTCCACGGTACGTTGCGCACCGTTTCGTTCCCGGCGCGTTGAGTGAAGGTATAGTCGGAACGGTTGCGCACGCGTCCCCCTGATTGGAGTCCCCTTGGCCTCCGTCACGTTCACCAGCGGAAGCACGAGCACCGGCGTCCACGGGGATCCCCTGGTCCCCAGGATGCTGCTGGCCAGGGGCCTGCGCGCGCTGCGCGAGTCGGCGGGGATCTCCCGGCGGGACGCCGCGAAGTCGATCGGCGGATCCAGCTCCAAGGTCGCCAGGCTGGAGCTCGGCCGCACCGGCTGCCAGGCGCGCGACATCGACGCGCTCCTCACCTTCTACGGCGCGGACGACGACGAGCGCACCACGCTGCTCGCCCTCGCCGAGCAGACCACGGCGCGCCCCTGGTGGCACGCCGACGGCGACATCGTCCCGGCGTGGGTGCGGGCCTACCTCACCGCCGAGCAGGCGGCCAAGCTGGTCCGCACGTTCGAGCCGCAGTTCGTCCCCGGCCTGCTCCAGTGCGAGGAGTACGCCCGCGCGCTGATCCGCCGCACCTGTCCCGAGGCGGAGGTCGACCGGAGGGTCGAGTTCCGGATGCGGCGGCAGCGGGTGCTGCGCCGCCGCCCGCGCCCGCTGAACCTGTGGGTCGTCCTCGACGAGCGGGCGCTGTGGCGGCCCATCGACGGCCCGGACACGATGCGCGCGCAGATCATGCACATCGTCGAGCTGTGCAAGCGGCCGAACGTCACCGTCCAGATCGCGCCCGGCGGGATCTGCGGACGGGTCGAGGGCGACGGGCCGCTCACCCTCGTCCGATTCCCGCAGCAGGGCCTGCAGGACATGGTCTACCTGGAGCGGGCCGACAGCGCGGGCTACCCCGTCCGGCGGGACGAGATCGAGCGGCACTGGCACGTGTTCAACACGCTGGTCACCGAGGCCGCCCCGCCCGAGCACACGCCCCGGATTCTCGCCGGGATCCAGGCCACTTACTGACCGTTTCCGCCGGTCATCGCCCCTTTGCGTGCCGCCGGGAGCCGATGGCCGCCGGTGCGGAATGAGCCATGTCAAACGGTGATCGCATGTCTCGTGGATCACATATTCCCGTCTGACCACTTCCGGTCTATATTTATAAATGACGGATATTCGCGAGGGTCGGCACGGTTACCAGTGGACGTACGCCGCAGACCCCCGTTGCCCGTGTTTACCGGGCGTGCACCCGGTTATCGGGCTTGTTCGAACGCACTGCAACATCGCCGCCATAGAAGGAACGCCATGTCCGTCAGTGAGCGTTTGTGGAACGAGACAGCGGAACGCCGTTCGCGCGACGAACTGCAGACGGGTGAGAACTTTCCCGTCGCCAGCCGGTTGCTGCCGGCGCGTTACCGCGCGCACCTGCTGAACGTGTACGGGTACGCCCGGCTCGTGGACGACATCGGCGACGAGGCTCCCCCCGGCGAGCGGGCCGCGCTCCTCGACGCGGTCGAACGCGACCTCGACCGCGTCTACGCGGGCACGGGGCAGGAGGGCGCGGGACAGCCGGGCGCGGGGCAGGAGGGCACAGGGCAGGCGGGCACGGGGCCGGAGCTTCCGGCGATGCGCAATCTGGCCCGCACCGTCGCCGCCTGCGAGATCCCGGCCGAGCCGTTCCGCCGCCTCCTCCAGGCGAACCGGCAGGACCAGGAGGTCACCCGGTACGCGACGTTCGACGACCTCGTCGACTACTGCGCGCTGTCCGCCGACCCGGTCGGGCACATCGTCCTGCACGTGTTCGGCGCCGCCACCCCCCGCCGGCTCCGGTTCTCCGACAAGGTGTGCACCGCGCTTCAGATCATCGAGCACTGCCAGGACGTCGGCGAGGACCACCGCAACGGCAGGATCTACCTGCCGCAGGACGATCTGCGCCGCTTCGGGTGCGTGGAGAGCGACTTCACCGCCACCGTCACACCGACCCGTCTGCGCGGCGTCGTGGCCTTGCAGGCCAAGCGCGCGCGGGAACTACTGGACGAAGGAGCACTTCTCACGACCGGCCTCCGCGGCTTCGCCCGCCTCGCCGTCGCCGGCTACATCGCCGGCGGGCTCGCGGCGCTGGCGGCACTGGACCATGACGCATACGACGTGCTGGGCGGCCCGTCACGACCGAGAAAACCGCGACTCCTCGTCGAGTGGTCGCGGACTCTGGGAAGGAGATGAGGAGATGGACGAAGCCAGCGCGTACCGGCACTGCGAGAACGTTGTGCGGTCGCAGGCACGCAACTTCTCGTACGGGATCCGCCTGCTCCCCGCGCCGAAGCGGCGCGCACTGAGCGCCGTCTACGCCTTCGCGCGCCGGATCGACGACATCGGCGACGACCACGACTCGCCCGCCGCGATCCGGCTGGAAAGGCTCGCGGAAGAGCGCGCGCGGCTCACCGACCCGGGCGGTGACACGTCCGATCCCGTGCTGGTGGCGCTGGCGGACGCGGCCCGCCGCCACCCCATTCCACTGGACGCGTTCGGCGAGCTGATCGACGGCTGCGAGGCCGACGTCCGCGGCGAGACCTACGACACCTTCGACGACCTGCTCTGGTACTGCCGGTGCGTCGCCGGCGCCGTCGGACGGCTCTCGCTCGGCGTGTTCGGGACGTCCGACCCGGACACGGCCGGGCCGCGCGCCGACGCGCTCGGGGTCGCGCTCCAGCTGACGAACATCCTGCGCGACGTCCGGGAGGACGGCCTCAGCGGCCGCGTCTACCTGCCCGCGAAAGACCTCGCCAGGTTCGGGTGCACGCTCGACCTGGACGAGTCCGGCGAGTTCACCGACCCGCCCGACCATCTCGTCTCCCTCGTCCGGTTCCAGGCGTCCCGGGCGGCCGAATGGTACGACACCGGGCTCAAGTTGCTGCCGATGCTCGACCGCCGCAGCGCCGCCTGCGCCGGGGCGATGGCGGGCATCTACCGGCAGCTGCTGAAGCGCATCACGTCCGATCCGCTCGCCGCGTTGCGGACCCGCACGTCCCTGCCGACGTGGGAGAAGGCCGCGGTGTCGGCCAGGGCGATGTCCGGGATCCATCGATGACCGCCGGAGGGGGGAGCGGGCACGTCGCGATCGCCGGCGGCGGCCTCGCCGGGATCACGGCGGCGCTGGCGGTGCAGGAGGCCGGGCTGCGCGCGACGATCTACGAGGCGCGTCCCCGGCTCGGCGGCGCGACCCATTCCTTCGAGCGCGACGGCCGTACCATCGACAACGGGCAGCACATCTTCCTGAAATGCTGCACCGCCTACCAGGGGCTGCTGCGTCGGCTCGGCGCGGCGGACAAGGTCCGCGTCCAGGACCGTTTCGACGTCCGTGTCCTCACCCCCGGCGGCCCCGGCGGGCGGCTCCGCCGGGCCAAGGCGCCGGGGCCGCTGCACCTGATGCCCGCCCTCGCCCGGTACGCGCTGCTCTCCCCGGGCGACCGGGTGCGGGCCGTCCGCGCGTCGCTGGCGCTCGACCGCCTCGACCCGGACGACCCGGAGCTCGACCTGCGCGGCATCGGCGGCTGGCTCGCCGACCACGGGCAGCGGCCCCAGGCGAGGAACGCGCTCTGGGACCTGTTCGTCACGGCCGCGCTCAACATCCGGCTGGACGACGCCGCGCTCGGCCCGGCGGCGTTCGTGTGCCAGACGGCGCTGCTCGGCCGGTCCGACGCCGCCGACATCGGCGTCCCGGCCGTGCCGCTCGGGGAGCTGCACGGCACGATCGCCGCCGCGAAGATCGAGGCGGGCGGCGGACGCGTCCACCTCGGCGCGAAGGTCACGGCGATCGAGGACGGGCCGAAGCTGCGCGTGAACGGCGAGCCGGTCGCCGCGGACGCCGTCGTGGTCGCGGTCCCGCACCGGGCCGCCGCCTCGCTCGTCCCGGATGAGGCGTGCCCCGGACGGGCGGACTGGGCGGGCCTCGGCTCCAGCCCGATCGTCAACGTCCACGTCGTCTACGACCGGCCGGTGCTGGACGAGCCGTTCGTCGCCGCGATCGACTCGCCCGTCCAATGGGTCTTCGACCGGACCGCCATCAGCGGCGTGACCTCCGGCCAGTACCTGGCGGTCTCGGTCTCGGCGGCCGACCGCTGGATCGACACGCCGACCGCCGAGCTGCGCGAGGTCTACCTCGCCGCGCTGGAGCGGCTGTTCCCCGCCGCCCGCGGCGCCCGCGTCACCGACTTCTTCGTGACGCGGGAACGGCACGCCACGTTCCGGCAGGGCCCCGGCAGCGGCGCGCTGCGTCCCGCGTCCGCGACACGGCTGCCGGGGCTGTTCCTCGCCGGCGCGTGGACGGACACGGGCTGGCCCGACACGATGGAGGGAGCGGTGCGCAGCGGTCTGGAGGCCGCCCGGCTGGTCCGGCGGCACCTGAACGGGACGGTCTCGACCACGGCCACGGGGGTGAGCTCCCGATGACCGCCGTCCCGGCCTCGATCACCGACGGGCGCGCGCTGGTCGACCAGGCGATGCGCGCGGCCGCCGAACGGCTCGACCCGTGGACCCGCCGCGTCGTCGCCTACCACCTCGGCTGGACCGACGAGCAGGGCCGGCCCGCCGCGGCCGGTGGGAAGGCGCTGCGTCCCGCGCTGGCGCTGCTGTCGGCCCGCGCCGCCGGGGCCCCCTACGAGACGGCGCTGCCGGGCGCGGTCGCGGTCGAGTTCGTGCACGCGTTCTCGCTGCTGCACGACGACATCATGGACGGCGACCGGACCCGCAGGCACCGTCCCGCCGCGTGGACGGTGTTCGGCCCGTCCGCCGCGATCCTCGGCGGCGACGCGCTGCTGGCGCTGTCGGAGGAGCTGCTGCTGGAGGAGCAGACGCGCGGCGCGCATTGGGCGGCGCGCGCGCTGACCGCCGCGACGCAGCGGCTCATCTCCGGGCAGGCGCTCGACATCGGGTTCGAGCAGCGCGACGACGTCACGCTGGACGAGTGCCTGTCGATGGCGGCGGACAAGACCGGCGCGCTGCTCGCCTGCGCCTGCTCGATCGGCGCGATGCTCGGCGAGGGGCCGACCGGGCTGGTCACGGCGCTGACCGGGTTCGGGTCGGAGATGGGCCTGGCGTTCCAGCTCGTCGACGACCTGCTCGGCATCTGGGGCAGCCCCGAAGCGACCGGCAAGCCGGTGCTGGCCGACCTGCGGGCCCGTAAGAAGTCGCTTCCGGTCGTGTACGCGCTGACCGCCGGGACCGCGGAGTCGGCCAGGCTCGCCGAGCTGTACGCGCTCGCGGGGCCGCAGCCCGAGGACGTCCTGCGGGAGATGGCGCGGCTGGTCGAGGCGGCAGGCGGCCGGGAGTGGGCGGCGGCCGAGGCGGACCGCCGTGTCGCGGCGGCCGAGAAGCGGCTCATCGAATCGGGAATGGACGACCACGTCCGCGCCGAGTTCCGCGACATCGCCCTGTTCGTCACCTCCCGTGACAACTGAACCCCACGCGGAAAGGGAGCGCTGAATTGACCACGACCGAAGTGTCCGGACTCACGGGTGCCGCCGCTGCCGCCGTCGCGGCGGCCCGCGATCACCTGCTCGGCCTCCAGTCGCCCGAGGGCTGGTGGCGGGGTGAGCTGGAGACGAACGTGACCATGGACGCCGAGGACCTGCTGCTCCGCGAGTTCCTCGGCATCCGCTCCGCGGACGACACGGCGGAGGCGGCGCGCTGGATCCGCTCGAAGCAGCGCGACGACGGCACGTGGGCGAACTTCCACGGCGGCCCGCCCGAGCTGTCCACCACGGTCGAGGCGTACGTCGCGCTGCGCCTCGCCGGCGACCCCGTGGACGCCGACCACATGCGCCGCGCGGCGAAGTACGCGCGGGACGCGGGCGGCATCGAGGCCACGCGGGTGTTCACCCGGATCTGGCTGGCCCTGTTCGGGCAGTGGTCGTGGGACGACCTGCCCGTCATGCCGCCCGAGCTGATGTACCTGCCGAAGCGTTTCCCGCTGAACGTGTACGACTGGGCGTGCTGGGCGCGGCAGACGATCGTCCCGCTGACCGTGCTCGGGTCGCTGCGTCCCGTCCGGGCGCTGCCGTTCGATCTTCCGGAGTTGCGCAGCGGCGTCCGTCCGGTGAAGGACGAGAAGGGCTGGGGCCGGTTCTTCAACGGGCTCGACCGCGTCCTGCACGTGTACGCGAAGCGTCCGGTGCGGCCGCTGCGGACGGCGGCGATACGCCGCGCCGCCGACTGGATCGTCGCGCGGCAGGAGGCCGACGGCTGCTGGGGCGGGATCCAGCCGCCGTGGGTGTACTCGCTGATGGCGCTGCACGAGCTCGGCTACGGCCTCGACCACCCGGTCATCCGCCGCGGCCTGGACGGTTTGGAACGCTTCACGATCCGGGACGGGTCGGGCCGCAGGATGGAGGCGTGCCAGTCCCCGGTCTGGGACACGGTCCTCGCCATGACCGCGCTCGCCGACGCGGGCGTGCCCGCCACCGACCCGGCGCTGCGCGCCGCCGCCGCGTGGGTCGTCGGCGAGGAGGTCCGCGGTCCTGGGGACTGGTCGGTGCGGCGCCCGGGCCTGGCGCCCGGCGGCTGGGCGTTCGAGTTCGACAACGACGTCTATCCCGACACCGACGACACCGCCGAGGCGATCCTCGCCCTCCGGAAGGTCGACTTCCCGGACGCCGAGGCGCCGATCGGACGGGCCGTCCGCTGGCTGGAGGGCATGGCGTCGCGCGACGGCGGCTACGGGGCCTTCGACGCCGACAACACCCAGGACCTGTGCAACAAGCTGCCCTTCTGCGACTTCGGCGCGGTGATCGACCCGCCGTCCGCCGACGTCACCGCGCACGTCGTGGAGGCGTTCGCGGGCGAGGGCCTCGCGGAGTCGCCGGTGACGAAGCGGGCCGTCGTGTGGCTGCTGAAGGCGCAGGAGGAGGACGGGTCGTGGTTCGGACGCTGGGGCGCCAACCACGTGTACGGCACGGGCAGCGTCGTCCCGGCGCTGGTCGCCGCGGGCGTCGGCCGGGACAAGCCCGCGATCCGCCGCGCGGTGGTGTGGCTGGAACGGCACCAGAACGACGACGGCGGCTGGGGCGAGGACCTGCGCTCCTACGACGACCCGTCCTGGGTCGGGCGGGGCGAGTCGACGGCGTCGCAGACGGCCTGGGCGCTGCTGGCGCTGCTCGCTGCCGGTGAACGCTCCCCGGCCGTGGACGCCGGGGTCCGCTGGCTCGTCGACAACCAGCGCCCCGACGGGACCTGGGACGAGGACCAGTACACCGGCACCGGATTCCCCGGCGACTTCTACATCAACTACCACCTCTACCGGCTGGTCTTCCCGATCAGCGCTCTCGGCCGTTATCTGGCGGAGAGCACCGAGTTCACCTTGCCAAAGGAGGTCCGAACACCATGAGCGTTCCGCTCCGTCAAAGCGTCCGCATCGGAAGCTATATCCTCCGCAACAAGATCCGGGGCAGGGAGAAGTTCCCTCTCATCGTCGAACTCGAACCGCTCTTCGCGTGCAATCTGGCCTGCGCCGGATGCGGAAAGATCCAGCATCCGCACGACATCCTGAAGAAACGCATGCCGGTGGAGCAGGCCGTCGCCGCCATCAAGGAGTGCGGCGCCCCGATGGTGTCCATCGCGGGCGGCGAGCCGCTCATGCACCCGCAGATCGACGAGATCGTGAACGAGCTCATCAAGATGAAGAAGTTCGTGTTCCTGTGCACGAACGCGCTGCTCATCCCGAAGAAGCTCGACAAGTTCAAGCCGTCGCCCTACTTCGCGTGGGCGGTGCACATCGACGGGCTGAAGGAGCGGCACGACGAGTCGGTCTGCAAGGAGGGCGTCTTCGACGACGCCGTCGCCGCGATCAAAGAATGCCAGCGGCGCGGGTTCCGCGTCACGACGAACACGACGTTCTTCAACACCGACACTCCGCAGAACGTCATCGACGTCCTCAACTACCTCAACGACGACCTCAAGATCGACGACATGATGATCTCGCCGGCGTACGCCTACGAGAAGGCGCCCGACCAGGAGCATTTCCTCGGCGTCCAGGAAACGCGGGAACTGTTCCGCAAGGCCTTCGCGGACGGCCGCCGCAAGCGCTGGCGCCTCAACCACTCGCCGCTCTTCCTGGACTTCCTGGAGGGCAAGGCCGATTTCCAGTGCACCGCCTGGGGAATCCCGTCGTACTCCCTTTTCGGCTGGCAGCGTCCCTGCTACCTGATGTCGGACGGTTACGCCCAGACCTACAAGGAACTACTGGAGGACACCGACTGGGACGCCTACGGCCGGGGCCGCGACCCGCGCTGCGCCAACTGCATGGCCCACTGCGGCTACGAGCCCACGGCCGTCCTCAGCACGGTCGGCTCACTGAAGGAGTCGCTGCGGGCGCTCCGCGAAACGTGAGGACGTGAGGACGTAAGGACGGGTCACGGGGTCACGGGCGTCCCACTCCCGGGACGTCCACCCGTGTGACCAGTACCTGACCGCTGCCCGGCGCCACCGGGTTCTTCTCGGTCATGCCGAGGAACTCGGCGGCCACGATGAACAGCGACCTGCCATCGGGGCCGCCGAGCGCGCACGCGAAACCGCCACGGTCCAGCCTGACCGTGTCCAGGACGGCGCCGCCCTCCGCGACGCGCGAGCACCACTTGTTGGGGACGTCGGCGTACCAGACGGCGCCCTCGGCGTCCAGGCAGATGCCGTCCGGGGTGCCCTCGCCGAGGTCGGCCCAGACGCGCCGGTTCGACAGGCCGCCGTCGGCGTCGATGTCGAACGCCAGCAGGCAGTGCCGGTAGGAGTCCGCGACGATCAGGGTGGTGTCGTCGGGGGTCACCGCCATCCCGTTGGGGAAGGCGATGTCGTCGGCGACCTGCCGAACCGTGCCGTCGGCGGTGGCGAGCGAGACGCTGCCCGGCTTGGTCACCTGCCCGGTCATCGGGTCGAAGCCGATCCGGTTGACGTAGGCGTTGCCGCGGCCGTCCACCGCGATGTCGTTCCAGCCCGGCTCGCCGAGTTCGGCGTGGACGGCCAGGTTCCCGCCGCGCTCGCGGCGCAGGATCCGCCCTTCGCCGGACGACACGACCAGCATCCGCCCGTCCGGGAGGAACGCCGTGCACAGCGGCAGCGACGCCACCCGCGCGACCACCTCGTCGCGGCCTTCGAGGTCGACGGCGACGACCTCGCCCGCGGTCCAGTCGGAGAAGTACAGCCGGTCGCCGTGCCAGCGCGGCGACTCCACCAGGCCCCGTCCATCGAGCAGCGTCCGAATCTCGCCCATGCCCGCTCACCCCAATCGCTCATGCCGCCGCCCTTCTAGGCGGCGTCTCACCTGCTACACGAACGAGCACCGCCCGGATCGACACCCCTACCCAGAAACTTTTCGCGCGGGGGCCGGAACAGGCGGGAGGTCAGGTGTAGCGGCGCAGGACCAGGCGGCGCTCACCGTCCTCGCCGACCTCGTCGGAGTCGATCTCGTAGCCGTTGTCCTCGGCGTAGCGCAGCGCCGCCGCGTGCCCGTAGGCGCGGCTGACCTTCGTCAGCCAGCCCCCGTCGTAGCGGTTCCTGTCGTACTCGCTGATGATGGCCTCGAAGCTGCCGTCCGACCGGCGGCGGAACCCGATGTCGTTGCTCAGTTTCCCGACATGGCGGCGGCGGACGATCACCTCGGCGCGCTCCGGCCGGGCGTCGCCCTGGTAGCCGTACAGCGTCTGCGGGGCGTCGTGCGTCTCGACGGTGGTGAACCCGACCGCCGCGAGCGCCTTGGCGAGCAGGTCGGAATCGCGGAGCGTGGTGCGTACCCGGGTGAAATGCGACATGGCGGTCCCCTGTTCAGGCCAGCCGGATGACCGGCTGCCGGTCCAGTATCAGCAGTTGGCGGTGCAGGTCGTAGGCGGTGACGGTGAGGCGCTTGTGCGCGTCGATGCGGAACTCCAGGCGGAAGCGGTCCATGCCCGCGACGGCGGGCGGGTCGGCGACCAGGAACGTCGGGCTGTCCTCGTTCAGCCACAGCATCGAGCGCTCCTGGCGCTGCTGCGGGGTGACGGCCACGGCGCGGGCGCCGCCGCCGGCGTCGAAGGCGATCTCCAGCTCGGCTCCCGCGTCGCGGTAGGTGGCGTGCGCGAGCTCGTAGACGGCGAGGCCAAGCCGCCGCTGCCGGTCGTGCACCGCCTTGACGGTGATCGTCCGGACGGGCTCCGGTGTCGGGTACGCGGTGCCCGCCTCGACCAGCGTCTCGAACTCGTACGTGCCCGTCTCGCTGTTGACGTGCCGGATCGCGTAGTCGTGCTGGATGTGGTCGTACAGCTCACTTCCCCCGGCGATCCCGGCCGCGCCGGTCGCGACCGCCTCCAGCGGGCTTTCCAGACGCACCACGTCCGGGTCGAAATGCAGGGCGACGACGTCCTGCACGGCGGGAATGAGGCAGCTCCCGCCGACGAGGAACACCTGCCGGATGTCGTCGACGCCGTACCCGCGCGACGACGCGGACTCCAGGCACGCGCGCAGCGCCTGGTTGATGCGCCGCAGCACGCCCTTGTCGCGCAGCAGCGCGTCGAACTCGGCCCGCGTGACGGTGACCCGGTGCGTCGCGTCGGTGCGCGCGTCGCGGGCCTCGATGTCGGCCCGCTCGGCCGTCGCCAGGTCGCGTTTGGCCCGCTCGGCGGACGCCAGGAGGCGGCGGAAAACCTGGTTGCGTCCGATCTGGTCGCCGGCGGGCAGCGAGAGCCGGGCGACGGCGTGCTCGGCGAGAAGCGCGTCGATGGTGTTGCCGCCGAGGTCCAGGCCCTTCTTGGCGATGGTCCGCACCCCGGCGCCCGCCCCGGCCGCGTCGGGTTCCTGCACGCGCACCACCGACACGTCGAGGGTGCCCGCGCCGAAGTCGACGACGGCGAACGCGTCCCCCGGGTTGAGGCGGGCATGGTAGCCGACCGCGGCCGCGGTGGCCTCGTCCACGACCCGCAGCCTGGCGGTCGGCAGCCCGTCCCGTACCTCGCGCACCAGCCAGTCGCGGTACCGGTCGAACGACTCGACGGGCGCGGTCGCGACGATCTCCAGGTCGTCGTCCTCGACGGTCAGCAGGGCGAGCGCCATGATGTCGCTGAGGAACCGCGTCGCCGCCTCCCGGCCGGTGATCTTGCGGTCGCCGACCTTGCGCGGCGCGTCGTAGGCGTGGCCCGACACGTTCGTCTTGGTGGACGCGAACACCGTCACGCCGGGCGTCTCGAACATCTCCGGCGTGACCTGCGACCCGAGCCGCCGCGTGCCGCCGTCGCCGGTGTAGGCGATCAGCGAGGGCACGACCCGCTGCGTGGGCCCCGGACCGGCCTCGCGCAGCACGTCCACACCGGGCAGCGGGATGGGCACGCCCCGGCCGTGCTCCTCGTCCCACCCCGCGACGACCGTGTTCGCGGTGCCGAAATCGATGCCGATACGTGTCGTCATGCGTCTCCGTTCTGATCTCGCGGCTCCGCCGCGGTGAGTGCCATCGCCGTCACCCGCCCAGCTCGATGTCGTCGTCGGCCATGGCGACCGCGGTGGCCGCGTCGCCGATGCCCATGTCGTGGCGGAAGCGGTATTCCAGGCAGTTCCGCAGCAGTTCGAGCGGCGGTCTGAACTCGTCGCCCAAGGCCGGGTTGGCCAGCGCCGCACCGGCTTCCGTCAGGATTCGGTGGTCCATCTGCCCCAGCGGCCGCGCGATGTCGGGGCCCCGGCCCAGGGCGAGCGGCGTCAGCGCGTAGAGGTCGATCGTGCCGTGCAGATCCCCGGCCGCCAGGATCCCGCCGTCGGGCGAGAGCCGGGCGATGTGCACCCTCCTGCCATGTGGAGTGCTGAGCGTGAACGCCTCGCGGGACACCGCCTGGACGTCACCGGCCGGTGGGATGTCGAGGAGTTCCAGTTCGAGATCGTGGACGGCGACGAATCGATCAAGCGTCGGAGACCAGGCCAGATGATTCGGACAGGATAGGCGGGTCCACAGGGGGATCGTCGCCGAGGGCGCCTTGGCCGTCAGCGGCTCCTGCCACACGTGCAGCATGCCTTCGTCGTCGCAGCAGATGAGAACCGTCGGTGACAGGGCGAGATGCTCCAGTTCCGCGTTCGCGAGCGGGGTGAGGTGGTTGACGGCCGACCCGTCGAGTTCGGCGACCACGATGTCGTCACTGTCGAGCACCGCGACTTTGCGGCGGCCGGGATCCAGCGCGGTCTCGGTCGGCAGGAAGCCCTCGACCTCATCGGTTATCCCGGTGGAGACCGGGGGTGTGCTGGAATCGGCGGTGAACACCGCGTCCGCCGATCCGTCGTCGGAGTCGTCGTCCCAGGCGGACATGAGGAAGGCCCGGTCGCCGGGGATGCGTTCCAGCCCCGTGATCTCGGTGGACGTGAAGTCGAGCGTCCGGACGCCGTCGCGATCGGCGTAGTGGACCTCCAGTCTGCGCGTGCCGCTGTCGGACCCGAAGACCATGGACTCCGCGACGACGACGGTGTCCGAACCCAGGTGCGCGATGAGGTCGAGCGGTTGCGGGAAGCGGGGATACAGCCGCACCAGTGCCCGGCGTTCGAGGTCCAGGATTCCGGCGCGGCTCGTGGGGTCCTCATCGAAATCGTTGAGGATCTGTCCGGTGAAGGCCAGGTGGGGGCCGTCCGGCGCGAAATCCATATCGTCGACGAAGTACAGGTCCGTCAGCCGTTGGTCGAGGTCTGTGAGTTCGAAACGGACGCCCGGGGCGAGCGTGTTCGCGGAGGAGAGCGTTGCCAGGCGGGCGCGTAGGTCCGTGGGGTTCGCGTCTCGCAGGGCATGGAAGAGGCGTCGGCCGTCTGTGTCGGGCGGTCGCCACTCGCCGAACGCACGGACCGCGTCGGCGGCCTCGGCCAGCGGCAGGAGCACGGTGAGCCGCCACAGCCGCTCCCAGTCGCCCCGGTCCGCGAGCCGCTGTACGAGGTAGCCGCGTTCCTGTTCGGTGAGGGAGGCCAGGTCTTCCTGCCGGGAACCCGTTCCGGCCAGCACCCGCAGCGCGTCGATGTCGCCGTGCTCGGTCATCGCCTCGCGCAGCGCGGCACGGGTCTCGGCCGGTGCGCTCCGGTAGCCGAGCGCCAGCAGCGCGCCGTCGGGGTCCAGCGCGCGGTACTGCTCGTGCTGCCCGGTGCGGACGAAGAACACGGCGCACCGGACCTCGTCGGACGGCGCCAGATGGTGCGCGACGCAGAACGCGATCGCGTCGGGGGAGCCGGCCGACGTCGCGCAGAACGCGTCGATGGCCGCGGTGTCGTTGTGTTCCAGTAGCAGGGCGCGTGCCGGGTCACCGATGGGGTGGTCGAAGCGGGATGCCGCCTCGGCGAGGACGTCGGCGTCCATGGTCACGTCGTCGTGGCCGAGCGCCAGGCCGCTGAGCGCGTTCCGGCGAGGATCGGAGGTGGACGCGGGACGGTTCCAGCGCTTCAGCAGTGACCACAGGGGGGCATGGTGCTCGTCCAGCCAGTCCTGCCATGCGACGTCCACCAGCAGGTCGGGTGGCGAAACCGTATCGATGATCGCGGACGTCCACCGCTGTGGTGATGGCCCGGACACCGCCGGTTTCAGCCAGGTACGCCACACCGCCTCCTGGTCACCGGATTCCAGTTCGCGCGCGACGGCGCGCAAGGCCGAGGGCACGCCGATGTCCGCCGCGCGCAGCACGGTCTCCAGGGCACGGCGGCGTGCCTTCGAGTCCCGGGGATAGGGAAACCGCAGCACCAGGGCGGCGGACCAGCTCTTCATCGGCGTCACCTCACTCCGGCCGGCCGGTGTCGAGGGCGATGTCGGTAGGGCCGCCCGCGGACATCGGGCCGGTGCCGAGCGCGATATCGCCGCCGAAGCGGTCCGCGAGATGGGACGACAGCAGGTCGAGCGCGTCCCGGACGCCGGGGTGGGTGATCTTCGTGCGCAGCCTCCGCGCGTGCTGGAGGTCCTTCGGGCTGCTCCGCAGCAGCGGCCGTTCGAGCAGGGCACGGGCGGCGGGCAGGTGGGGGCTTTCCACCTCCACCGCAGCCCCTCCGGCGGTCGCGGTGACGGTCATGTCGGCGCCCGGCGCCACCGTCAGGACGTCCTGGAAGCCGCTCGGGACGTGCGAGGTGATCACGCGCGCCGCGAACGCGGGTTCGAGGGGCAGGCCCCGCCATTTCTCCCGGGGCCAGCGTTTCCGGAGGGCGCCCATGCGCCTTTCGGTCAGGCGCCACGGGCCGTCGGGCGGGACGTCCCATATCTCGGTGCATTCTTTTCCGGGATTGGCGGTGAGCCCGTTGACGGCCAGGCGCCGCGGGGAAAGGAAACTGAGGGCCGTGTACGAATGGTCTTTGATATGAGATTTGGAGATCTTGTGCAGGACTCTTCCGTCCTCGTTGAGGACGAAGAGGTCGTCGAAGAAGAACGCGATCAGGCGGGACGAGGGAAGCGTGGCGACGAGTTCGAGAAGCCCGCGCTGGTACAGCCAGGGTTCCGTGGTCTTCCCGCTGAACTGGGGGACCAGCTGGAAACGCGGCTCGTCCGCGCCGGGGTCGATGAACTTCAGCCCGGCCCTTCCCATGGTCACCGCGCCGCGGCTGGACCTTCGCAGCGCCCCGAAGCCGCCGCCCACGAAACCACTTCCCTCGCAGATGGGCACGATGTCCGGCATGACCCGCAGGACGCGGTATCCGGATTTCCAGCGGTGCAGGTCGAGGATCTCGTCGCCGAGATGGAGGACCGAGTGAGGGAAATTCTTCTCCTCACCCCGGTTGCCCTTGCTGAAATGACGGACGGCCTCGCCCGTGGCGATGTCGAGTGACTTCACGATGTCTCTTGAAGTCGTCCCGTAGCTCAGGGCGAGTTCGGACAAGTCGGGGGAGAACGACGCGGCCACCAATCCCACCTCGCCGGTCCCGGGAGCGATCTGGTGGGTGATCCGACGATCGCGCGGCAGCCGTTCGATCGTCCTCCGGAGCTGCTCCGGGACGGGGGCGAGAGGCGTCGTGCGCTCCTGGGCCGGTAGCAGGCGGGCCGCGGCGACGGCTTTGGCGAGTGGCAGGTCGCGGGTGAGTCGGCGTAGTTCGTCCCATTGGTGGTGTTCGGCGAGGTGGTGGCCGAGGTAGTCGAGCTCCTCGTGGGTCATTTCGGTGGCGCGGTCGCGTTGGTCGCCGGTGACGACGACGCGGATCACGTCGGCTTCGCCTGTGGCGGCCATGGCGGTGCGGAGCCGTTCGCGTGTCTCCGGGGTCGCCGCTCGGTAGGCCAGGGCGAGGAACGAGCCGTCGGGGTCGAGGGCTTGGCGTTGGGCGTCCTGACCGATGAGTGCCAGGTAGGCGGCTTGGTCGGCGGGTTGTTCCGGGGCGGCGGCCAGCAGGTCGAGGACGTCGGCCTCGGGCAGGTCGCCGGTGGTTTCGCGGATCGCGTCCTGGACGGCGGCGTCGCCCTCGGCGCACGCGCGGACGAGCCGCCGCCAGCTCCGCTGGGCGCGCCGGTTCCGGGAGCCGTCGGTCCGACGGCGCGTCGCCCGGCTGATCAGCTGGGTGGCCTTGTCCGCGGTGTAAGCCATCGTTACCGGCCCAGCTCGATGTCGTGATCGTCCGCGGCCACCGCGCCCGTCGAATCGCCGATCCCGACGTCATGGCGGAACCGGTGCTCCAGGCAGGCTCGCAGCAGTTCGAGCGTCGTCCGGGACCCGGAGCCGCAGATCGGGCCCTCCAGGACGGCGGCCACATTCGCCAGGTCCGAGTGGTCCATCAGACCCATCGGCTTGCCGATGACCGGGCGGAGGGCGAGGACGGAAACGGTGTAGAGGTCGATGGTCGCGCTGACGGCGGACGCCACGGCCAAGGTGTCGCCCCGTGGCGACAGCCGCATGTGGTCGCACATGGCCCAGCCGCCGCCGATGGGAATGCTCGCGGACACCAGCTCGCCGGGCATCGGGCGGTCGCGGGTCTCCGGCACGTCAAGGATTTCCAGTTTCTGGAAGTACATCGGAAGCGTCGCGTCGGCACCGGTCCAGTCGTGTGCGGTCTCCTCCTGGCAGACCGACAGGAAACGGTTCAGCGCGGGCGACCAGGCGATGTCGACCAGTGACTCGCGCGGGCCCCTCCGCAGAAGCCCGATCGCCGGTTCCGACGTCGACGTGAGCAGGTCGTGCCAGACCCGCACGGCGCCGTTGCCATCGGCGCGAACAAGGACGGACGGGGACAGGGCGGCCCTCGGTGTCCGGCTACCCACGACTGGCGCGTCGCCGAGCCGATGCACCACGGAACGGCTGAGGTCGGCGGCCAGGGCGGCGTCACCGCTCAGCATCGCGATCAGCCCGCCCTCGGAGGCGACCTCCACACGCGATGGCCCATGCTCCAGATCCTGGAACAGGTCACTCTTACGCAGGGGGCCGCCGCCGGCTCCGGCGGACATCGTGGGTTTCGGGAGCTTGGACGAGCCCCAGTCCGAGACGACGACGAACGCTCTGTCGCCGGCGATGCGCCGCACCGTGCGGATGTGGCTCGCGTCCAAGGGGATCAGCCGCCGGCCGCCCTGGTCGACGTACTGAAGCCGGCACTGGGCGGACGACGAGCTCGCGAGGTCGGACTCCGCCACGACGATGGTGTCCGATCCGAGATGCGCGACGCCCGTGACGGGAAGCAGGAATTCGGAGAACGACGGGGTGGCCGGTTCGCCGCCGATCCCGATGGTCCCGGCGCATTTGCCGAGCGAGGCGAAGGCCAGCCGCGTGCCGTCGGGTGAGAAGTCCAGATCGGAGAGCGGGGCCGCGCGCTTGTCCAGATCGGTGAGATCGACCCTCGTGTGCGGGAGGGCCGAGGGACCGGACGCGGTGGTGAGCGCCTTCACGTCCGCGTCCACGGCTGTGGGGTCCGCGGCCCGCAGGTGCTCGAACATCCGCCGGTCGTCCTCGCCGGACGGCCGCCAGTCGCCGAACGTGCGCACCGTCCCGACGGCTTCCGCCAGCGTCAGTTGCGGGGTCAGCCGCCAGAGGCGCTCCCAGTCGCGCTGTTCCCGGAGCCGCCTCGTCAGATAGGCGCGCTCGGGCTCGGCGAGCGAGGCGAGGCCCCGCTTCCCGGACCGCCGCCCGGCCAGCACCCGCAGCGCGTCGATGCCGCCGAACGTGGTCATCGCGGTGCGCAACGACGCGCGTTCGGTCGCCGGCGCGGCCTCATAGGCGAGTGCGAGCAGGGCGCCGTCGTGGTCCAGCGCCCGGTACTGGTCGTGCTGCCCGGTGCGCACGAAGAACGCGGCGCGCTGGACGTCGCCGGACGGCGCCAGATGGTTCGCGACGCAGAACTCGACCGCGTCCGGGACATCGATGGCGAGCGCGCAGAACCGGTCGACGGCTTCGACGTCGCCGCGTGCCAGCAGCCGGGCGCGCGCCGGTTCGCCGATGGGGTGGTCGAAGCGGGCCGACGCTCGCGCGAGCAGGGTCGCGTCCAGGGCGACGTCCTCGCCGAGGGCGAGCCTGCTCAGCGCACGCCGCTGGAGGTCGGAGGGCGTCGCGGGACGGTTCCAGCGCTTCAGCAGCGACCACAGATCGGCATCGTGTTCGGTGAGCCAGTCTTGCCAGGCGGCGTCGACCAGCTCGTCGGGAGCGGCCGGTGGATCTCCGGCCAGTTCCGCCACCACCGGGGACGACCACCGCTCCGGCGAGGAGCCCGACACCGAGGGCCGCAGCCAGACCCGGCACACCTCCTCACGGCCCTCGGACGCCAGTACCCGCGCGACCGCGCGCATCGCATGGGCGTCCGCTTCGCGCAGCACGGTCTCCAGGGCCCGGCGGCGTCGCTTCGAGTCGGGGGCGAGCGGAAGCCGCAGCACCAGGGCCGCGATCCGCACGCTCATCGCCGTCACCCGCCAAGCCCGATGTCGTCGTCGGCCGCGGCCACCGCGCCCGCCGCGTCACCGATCCCGATGTCATGGCGGAACCGGTACTCCAGGCATTGCCACAGCAGTTCGAGCGTCGGCCGGTATCCGCCGTCGAACATCGGGTCGGCGAGGGCCGCGCCGACATACCCCATGAATTCGCGGTCCTGCAGAACCGGCGGCGCGGTGATCTTTCGGGGCGCGTGCAGGCCGAACCCTGTGATCGCGTAAAGGTCGATGGTGTTGCCCACGCCTCCCAGAGCCAGGACGTCGCCCTTCGGTGAGAGCCGGACGAAACGCGGTTCCGTCTGAACGTCGTCGACGTCGCGCGGCCATGGTTTGAAGCGCGCCTTGCTTCGGGGAACGGTGAGCCGGATCCGGCCGGTCACAAAGGGCCCGCCATCGGCACCGGGGAGACCGAAAAGCTCCACGAACGATGTGTGGACGGCGATGAATCGTTGCAGTGCGGGAGACCAGGCCACTTCGATCGGGGGACTCTTGTCCGAGCTGCCCACGGTCGTCATCGATGGCCTCCCTTCCGCCGTCAGCGGTTCCTGCCACGCCCGTAGCTCGCCCAGGAAACCGAAAGAGAGGAGTGCCGAGGGCGACAAGGCTATGGGGCTCCGCCAGGGCGTTCGGGTGGTGGAGAGGCGGTTGACGAGGGAGCCGTCGAGCTTGGCGACCAGAATGTCATCGTAATAGCGCAGGGCCACCCGCTGGCGGTCGGGATCCAGCGCGGTGGTGAGAGGCTGGAAGTTATCTATCCCATCGGTTATTCCGGTGCGGACGAGGGGCGTGCCGAACTTCCCGGCGAACACATCCCCTAACCAGCCGTCATTCGCTTCACCATCCCATGCGGACACGATGAAGGACCCTTCTCCCGCGACACGATCCAGGGCCCAGATCCGGATGTAGTCGCCAAGCGCCCGGGCACCGTCTCGATCGGCGTGGTAAACCATGGCCCCCCGGTGCCGGGCACCGGCCACGTCGTCACTGGACTCCGCGACGACAATGGCGTCGGAACCCAGGTGTGCGACGAATTTCAATGGATGCGGAAAGCCGGAGTGCAGAGAGCTCAGCGTCGCGTCGCGGAGGTTCACGACTCCCGCGCACGAGCCGTCGCGAAGTCTCGCGGCGAAGGCGAGCGCGGAGCCGTCCGGCGCGAAGTCGATGCTCTCGACCACTCTCGTCCCGGCCAGCCGCTGGTCGAGATCGCCGAGCTTGATCTGGACGTGGGGCGCGGACGCGTCCCCGGACGAGAGGGCCTCGACGCAGGCGCGCACTGCTACGGCGTCAGCGGTCCGCAGCGCCTCGAACAGGTGGCGGTCGTCGTCGCCGGACGGCCGCCAGTCACCGAACGCGCGAACGTGGTCGACGGCCTCGGTCAGCGGCAGCAGCGGGGTCAGCGACCACAGCCGTTCCCAGTCGCCCTGATCCCTGAGGCGTTCGAGCAGGTAGGCGCGCTCGGGCCTGGCGAGTTCGGCGGAGTCGCCGTGCCGGGAGCGCTTTCCCGCCAGGACGCTCAGCAGGTCGATGCCGCCGAGTTCGGTCATGGCGAGGCGCAGCGTCCCGCGTTCGTACGGTGACGCGGCCTCGTAGGCGAGCGCGAGGAGCGAGCCTTCTGGGTCCAGCGCTTCGTACTGTTCGTTCTGGCCGGTGCGGACGAAGAACGCGGCGCGCTGGACCTCGTCCGAGGGCGCCAGTCCGTGGGCGACGCAGAACGCGAACGCCTCGGGCGAGTCCGGCGCCAGCGCGCAGAACAGGTCGGCCGCTTCGGTGTCGCGGCCCGCCGCCAGCCGGGCGCGGGCGCGCTCGCCGATCGGGTGGTCGAAGCGGGACGACGCCTCGACCAGCGCGTACGCCTCCAGATCGACGTCCTCGTCGCCGAGCGCCAGCCTGCTGAACGCGTGCGTGCGCGGCTCGGGGTCCGTCGTGGGACGGTTCCAGCGCTCCAGCAGAGACCACAGGGTTTGATCGTGCTCCTTCAGCCAGTCGTCCCAGGCGGCGTCCACCAGGATGTCCGGAGGAGATTCCGTGGGCAGGAGCGGGAACGTCCACCGCCGTGGAGGCCGTCCGGACTCCTTCAGCCAGATCCGCCACACCTCCTCCTGATCGCCGCGCTCCAGCTCCCGCGCGATGGCCCGGACGGCCCCGGGCGCGCCCGAAACGGACGCGCGCAGCACCGCCTCCAAGGCCCGGCGGCGGAGATCGGAATCCGGCCCGAGGGGAAATCGCAGCAGAAGAGCGGCTGCCCGCACGTTCATCGACGTCACCCCATCCCGGGACGGTTCGTGCCGAGCGCGATGTCGGTGGGGCCGCCCGCGGGTATCGGGCCGGGGGCGCCGAGGGCGATGTCGCCGCCGAAGCGGGCCGCGAGGCAGCTTTCCAGCAGGGCGAGCGCGTCCCGCACGGCGGGGTCACCGATCTTCGACCGGAGTTCGCGGGCGCGCTGAATGTCCTGCGGGCCGCTGTGCAGCAACGGCCGCTCAAGGAGTGCCCGCGCCGTGGGCAGGAAACGGCTGTGCACCTCAAGGGTCCCGTGTTCCATCTTGCCGACCGCCGTGACGAGCATGTCCCCGGCCACGGGCATGGCGAGGAACCGCCGGAATCTCGTCTTCTCCTGTGATGCCTGCAACCAGGGAATCGCTGGGTCTATACCGTCGAAATGAGGGGTCAGTAAACCGAACGTGAGCACCTGGTGGGCGAAGAACGGATCGATCGACGTTCCTTCCCACTCCTCGATGGGCCACCGGTCGCGGACGATGCCGTCGTGCTCGGCGGTGCGGTGCGGGTCGCCGTCCGGGGGGAGCTCCCAGATCTCGGTGTGCTGCGCGAGTTCGAGCCCTATTCGCTGATGGCCGTGCATCGCCAGTGTCGTCGGCCCGAGAAAAGACAGCGCGTTGATCGACCAGTCGGCGGCGTTGTAGTGGTCCGCCGGTATTCTCCGGATGGCCGCCCCGTCCTCGGACATCACGAATATCTGGTTGTCGAGGTCGCAGAACGCGATCAGGCGCTCGGCGGGAAGCGTGGTCAGCTGGCATCTGCTGTCGAGCGCGACGGCCTTGCCGCCCATCATCTTCCGGAAGGAATGGAAGGATTCGAGCCGCAGCCGATCGGCGCCCGGATCCGCGAACGCCAGGCCGTCCAGGTGGATCATCACGGCCCCGCGCGAGACCCTGCGCATATGCGGGGACATTCCGGCGGGGGAGTCGAACGCGTGCGGTCCAGGGAAGACCCGGTCGGCGTGCCAGCGGTGATTCCGCCTCCGGCTGAGGAGGATCTCATCGCCGGCGTGCAGCACCGGGTTGGGGAAACCGGATTCGGTGGTGCCGGTAAAGCGCGAAGTGCTTTCACCGGTGCCGATCCGCACGGTTTCCACGTGAATCGCGGTCGGCGCGGCCGGGGTGGTCGGCACGGCCCGCTTTTCCGGCGTGCTCACCGCCAGCTCGGCGGAGTCCGGTGAGATGGACACCGCCATGCTGTTCCTCGGCGCCCCGTACGTGGTCAGGTGGTCAGGAGGGAGGCGGCGGACGGTGTCGCGCAATTCCCTCCAGGGCAGGTCGGCCAGGACGGCGAGCAGGTCGGCCTCGTCTCCGGTCCGTTCGTCCGCGGGGAGGAGGCGGGCCGTCTCGGCGGCCTTGGCGAGGGGCAGGTCGCGGGCGAGGCCGCGCAGGTCCGCCCATTGCCGGCGCTCCGCCAGCTGGTTCCGGAGGTAGGTCAGCTCGGTGTCGGACATCTCGGCGATCCGGTCCCGCCGGTCCCCGGTGACCACCACCCGGATCAGGTCGGAGTCGCCCTCCCCGGCCATGATCGTGCGCAGTTCGGCGCGGATCTCCGGCGGCGCCGCCCGGTAGGCCGCCGCCAGCAGCGCGCCGTCGCCGTCCAGCGCCCGGTGCTGCTCGTGCTGCCCGGTCCGGACGAAGAAGGCGGCGCGCTCCACCGGGCCGGACGGGGCGAGATGGTGCGCGACGCAGAACGCCGTCAGGTCGGGCGAACCCGTGGCCTCCTCGCACAGGGCGTCCACGGCGTCCGGGTCGGGGCGGGCGAGCAGCCGGGCGCGGGCCAGGTCCCCGATCGGATGGTCGAAGCGGGCGGCGGCCCCCGCGAGCACCGGCGCCGCGACGGACGCGTCGTCCCCGCGCGCCAGCCGGCTGAGGGACGCGACACGAGCGTCCGCGTCCGTCGCGGCCCGGTCCCAGGCGTCCAGGAGCGAGCGCAGCCGGTCGTCGTGCTCGTCCAGCCAGTCCGTCCAAGCGGCGTCGACGAGCACGCCGGGAGCGGGTGGCGGACCGTCCAGCAGCGCGGACGCCCACCGCCGCGGCCCCCGCGCGGACCGGGCCAGCCACGCCCGCCACAGCGTCTCGCGCGCGGAACCGGCGGCACCCGCGAAGGCGCGCACGGCCACCGGGTCGCCCGCGTCCGCCGCGCGCGCCACCGTGTCGGCGGCGGTCCCCGGGCGCGGGAGGAGCCTCAGCAGGAACGCGGCGGTCCGGACGTTCACTACACCTCCAGCACCGGTACCTGGTGTCCGGTGGCGGTCAGCTCGGCCTCGACGGACGCCGACTGGGCGCGGCCCTCCCGCAGCCAGGTGCGGAGGTCCTCGATGGTCTCGCGCTGCGACCTGCTCAGCGGGACGGTCTGCGCCGCCGCGCGCGCGATGTCCTCGGTGGTGATGTCGCCGCGGTCGTCGCCGAACGCCTCGTACATCGCGTCGACGATGACCTGCTCCAGCTCGGCGCCGACGAACCCGTCGCAGTCCCGCGCCAGCCGGGGCACGTCGAACAACTCCGGCCTGCGGCCGCGCTTGCGCAGATGGACGGAGATGATCTCGCGCCGCTCCTCCTCGGTCGGCAGGTCGAGGAAGAACACCTCGTCGAACCGGCCGCGGCGGAGGGTCTCCGGCGGCAGCGCGCTGACGTCGTTGGCCGTCGCGACCACGAACACCGGCGCGGTCTTCTCCTGCATCCAGGTCAGCACGGCGCCGAACACGCGCTGCGAGGTGCCGCCGTCATGGCCGCCAGAGGCGAGCGCCTTCTCCACCTCGTCGATCCACAGCACGCACGGCGACACCGTCTCGGCGAGCCGCAGCGCCCGCCGCACCCGCTCCTCCGACTCGCCGACCAGCGAGCCGTACAGCGCGCCGACGTCCAGCCGCAGCAGCGGCAGCCGCCACATCCCGCCGATCATCTTCGCGGTGAGGCTCTTGCCCGTGCCGGGAATGCCGATCAGCGCGATCCCCTTCGGCGCGGGCAGCCGGAACTCGCGGGCCGCGTCGCCGAACGCGCGTTCGCGCAGGCCCAGCCACTTCTTGAGCGCGCCGAGGCCGCCGAGGTCGTCGGGGGTCTCCTCGGCGCTGTAGAACTCCAGCGCCTCGCTCTCCCGGATGACGGCCTTCTTCTCCGCGACGACGGCGTCGATGTCGCGGTCGTCGAGCACGTCGTCGCGGACGATGGCCTTGGCGAACGCCTGCCGGGCGCGGGCCGCGGTGAGGCCCAGCGCGGCCTGCGCCAGCCTGCTGCGGCCCGCCGGGGTGAGGGCGTTCTTCACGCCCTTGGTGTTGTCGATGAGGTGATCGAGCTCGCGGCGCAGCTCGGCGCCGTCCGGCAGCGGCATCTCCACCACCACCGCGTCGTCGCCGAGCTCCACCGGGACGGTGCGCACCGGCGTCGTGACGATCAGGGACGCGCCGGTGTAGACGAGCTTGTCGGCGAGGTTGCGCAGCCGCCGCCTGACCACCGGGTCGCGTTCCCAGAACGCGTGGAAGTCCTTGAGGACGTACAGGTCGCGGCGTCCCGGGTCCTTCACCGCCAGCTCCTGGATCTTGGCGAGCGCCTCCGGCGGCGAACCGGCCTTGGGGAGCTGGCGCCCGTCCGCCGACTCCAGGCCGGCCGCGACGTCCCAGGTGACCAGGTCGGCGGTCTTGTCACGGTCGCGGCGCACCCGCTCCAGCATCCGCAGCGCCCGCCGTTCCTCGACGGTGACCAGCACGATCAGCGCGACCCTGGCGCGCAGGTACAGCCGGATCTCGTCCTGGACGGCGTCCGCACCCATTCAGAACTCCAGTCCCGGCGCTGCCATCCCGGTGAACGTGACCGTCCCGCCGGTGATCGTCACCTCCAGCTCGGGCACGGCCGCGAGGTCGTCCGGCCCGTAACGATCGGTTCGCATCCAGTACTCCTTGTTCGACGAGCCGCGCAGGCCGCGGGCCACGCGCAGCCGCTCGTTGTAGCGTCCGGCGATCACCAGGTCGGCGCCGGCGACGGCCGCCGCCCGGGCCGGATCCGACTCGATCTCCCGGCGGGTGAAGCCGGTCAGCACGATCACGCCGAGGCCGCTGCGCGCCTTCACCTCCGCGCAGAACGCGCCCGTCGCGGCGGGCTGCTCCAGCGGCTCCCCGCCGGTCAGCGTCACGCCTTCCAGGTGTTCCGCGCCGGCGAGCACCTCCGCGGCCACGTCACCGACCGTCCGGACGGACGCGCCGTCCGCCGCATGCGTCTCGGGGTTGAAACAGCCGGGACAGCCGAGGGCGCAGCCCTGGCTCCAGATCACGTACCGCGTGCCCGGCCCGTTGGCGACGCTGCGCGGGAGGACGGCGTGCAGCCGCCACGGGATCGGCGGCCCGCTCATCCCTGCCACAGCCGGTCCTGCTCCTCGGCCTCGGCCTGCTGGTACGCCTCCTCGGTGAGCTCGTGATGTTCGACGTCCCCGCCGAGCAGCTGGACGAGAGGGTCGGTGTCGTCCATGCACCGCGGACCCGCCACACCCTCGACGCGCATCTCGACGGTGCCGTCCGGGCCGATGACGATCTCGACCTTCTCCTCAGCCATCGCGCACCCCTCGCTTGGAACCGGGCCGTCTCACACTGTGACGCATGCGCGCGAGACCGGTCCCGCGGGCATCACGCTCATTCTCCAGCAAATCCGCTCGAATGACTCGTATGAGATGACCAAGCCACGCTCCGGAGATGGACGCCTTCGTCGGCGTGGCCCGCGAGCCCTGAGCGCGGCGCCGGCCGTCAGGGGCGGCGGCCGAGGAACTCGATGTCGAGCCGCTCGACGTGCTCCGGGTCGGCGATGATGTCGATCGCGGTGACGACGCCGTCCACGACGGTGAAGTCGAAGACGGCGCGCAGTTCCCCGCCGGCCGCCCAGGCGGCGCCGGCGGACCCATCGACCAGGGCGGGACGGGCGGCCTGGGCCTGTCCGGACAGCTGCCGGGCGATCCCCTCCGCGCCGCGGATCTCCGCCTTCGCGCCCATCCGCATGGCCGTGCGGTCGGCGCGCAGGACGGCGTCCGGATGCAGCACCGCGAGCAGCGCGTCGAAGTCGCCGTCGCGGGACGCCGCGAGGAAGGCCCGGACGATGTGCCGCTTGCGGGCCGGGTCGGCGTCCGGGCCCTCCGGGGACGTGCCGCCGCCGCTGCTGATCCGGCCGCGGGCCCGGCTGGCGAGCATCTTCGCCGCGTCCTGGGTCCGGCCGAGGATCGGCGCGATCTCGCGGTAGGGGACGCCGAACATGTCGTGCAGGACGACGGGGCGGCGGCCGTGTCCGCCGCGTCCGGTGGGCGCGCTTCGAGCGGTTCCTCCCGCCGCGCGGTGCGCGAGCGCAGCATGTCGAGGCAGATCCGGCCGACGACCGTCGTCAGCCACCCGCCGAGGTTGCGCACGTCGGCGGCGTCCGACCGGTGGAGCCTGAGCCATGCCTCCTGGACGGCGTCCTCCGCCTCGCTCGCCGAGCCGAGCATCCGGTACGCCACCGCCCGCAGCCGGGGCCGGTGGGCCTCGAACCGATCGGCCAGCCCTTCGCGCTCCTGCATCGTTACCTTCCTCGCCCCCTGCCCGTCATAGCACTGACGAACCGGAACCGGCCGACGTAACACTTGGGAGGTAGTACCGATTGCCGAGCGTCCATCCGATACCCGAGGGGGACGCTCATCCGATCCCGCCTCTCCTACGGTGATGATCACCTGACCGAAGGGAGAGGCCATGTTCCGCAAGGCGTTCGCGCTGGTCGGCCTTGTCGGCCTGACGGCGGCGGCCGGCACCGCGACCGCGCTGCCCGCGGCCGCCGATGACGATCGTTCGCGGGATCGTCCGCAGCTCAGACGGCTGATACGGCAGCTCACCACACAGGACGGCGCGCCGGGGGCGATCGCGGACGTCCGGGACCGGCGCGGCCGTACGGTGATCCGGAGCGGGGCCGGGGACCTCCGGACCGGCGCGCCCATTCCGAAGGACGGGCACTGGCGGATGGGGAGCATCACCAAGCCGTTCGTCGCGACCGTCGTGCTCCAGCTCGCCGGCGAGGGCGAGATCGACCTGGACGCGCCCGTCGACCGGTACCTGCCCGGTCTGGTGAGCCGCGAGATCACCGTCCGGCATCTGCTCCAGCACACCAGCGGTCTGCCGGACTACCTGGGCCTGCTGTCCATGCAGAAGATCATCGAGAATCCGCTGGCGCACCACGACCGGCGCGACCTGCTGGAGCTGGCCCTGAAGGAGGAGCCGCTGTTCAAGCCCGGCAAGGGATGGAAGTACTCCAACACCGGCTACCTGCTCGCCTCGATGCTGATCGAGAAGATCACCGGGCAGCCGTACGACGAGGAGATCAAGCGGCGCGTCATCAAGCCGCTGCGGTTGCGGCACACCTACGTTCCGCGCGACTCCCCGTTCCTGCCTTCACCGCACCCGCGCGGTTACGTCCGGCCCGCCGGTTCGGGGGCCGGGCCGGACAAGCCGCAGGGGCCGGACGGCGGGCTGCTCGACGTCACGCTGCTCAACCCGTCGGTCGCCGTGGCGGGCGGGAACATCGTGTCGACGGCGTCCGACGTGAACCGCTTCTTCGCCGCGCTCGTCGGCGGCCGGCTGCTCCACCGGGCCCAGCTCCGCGAGATGATGACCACCTACACCACCGAGTCCGGCAGAGAGTACGGCCTCGGCTTGGAGCTGGTCCCGTTGCCCTGCGGCGGCGAGCTGTGGGGGCACGCCGGGGACATGATCGGCTTCACCTCGCGCAGCGGCGCCACGAGCGACGGCAGGCGGGCCACGATCATGGCCAACCTCAAACCCGGCGGAACCGACGCGCAGGATAAGCATCTCGGCGAGGCCCTGACGACCGCTTTCTGCGAGTGACGTCCGGCCGGGGCGCGCGGGCGCAGGTGAGCGCCACCAGCGGCAGCAGGGTGATCAGCCCGAAGGTGACGAGCCGGATGCCGTAGTCGTTGACGACCGCGCCGATCGCGCAGGTGGTCAGGATCGCGGCGAGGGTGGGACGCAGCGTCGGCCAGGCCCGCATGGCCGCGTCGAGGTAGCCGGGCGAGAACCGTTCCGGCCACGCCAGCGTCACCACCAGGAGGACGAGGACGAGCGCGGTTCCCCAGGCGAGCGGCCCGCCCACCAGGGAACCGAGCGCGTAACCGGCCTTGCGCTGGACCAGCTGCCACGCCTCCCCTTCCAGGACGTCCTGGACGAACCGTCCCGCGTGCGTGCGCGAGGCGGCGGGACGCAGCCAGTCCGCCACCGCGACGGCCGCGACCGCCGCCACCGCCGCCGACCCGACCGCCAGCAGCCGCATCGCCGTCAGCCGCACCCCGGCGACCGCGAAGGCCAGGACCGCGACCCCGGGGATCAGGGCCAGCCCGCCGCCGACGTCCGCGCCCCAGGACGGCCAGGTGTCGACGCCGACGGCCACCGCGCCGATCGCCACCACCGTCGCGGTCGCGGCCCGCCGCCGTCCGCGGGCGGTCAGCTCGGCCGCGGCCGCCCCGGCCAGCACCAGCGCGGCGACGGAGAACACGGCGAAGGTGGAGTTGCCGAACCCGTAGTACCGCCCGCCGTACAGCGCGGACGGGCCGAACGGGCTGGCGCGGTGCAGCAGCGTGCCGGTCGCCGCGTCGACGACCAGCACGCTGAAGGTCAGCAGGCTGACCGCCAGCGGCGCCCGCCACAGCGGACGCGACGGCAGCAGCCACACCGGCACCGCCGCCACCGCGACGGTCAACGCGAGGGCGCCCCACAGCGCCTCGTCCTGGAACGGGGCGTGCCACCACCGGGTCAGCGACATCAGATACACCGACACCGGCAGCACCGACAGCACCACCGCGGCGTGGACGAGCCCGCGCCGCTGCCACCGCCGCAGCGCCCCGCCGCGGCCCGCGGCGATCACCGCGGCGGCGTACAGGACGAACTGCGTCGCCGCCACGACCAGCAGGAGCAGGCCCGCCCAGCGCCGCAGCGTCTGGTCGGTCGTGGTCACCGCCCCCAGCTCGTGGACGGTCGTGGTCGGGTCGGTGGAACGCGCGCGGCCGAGGGAGATCGGCGCGCCGCTGAACTCGGCCGGTTCGGGGGCGCCGACCGCGTCGAGCAGGGTGCTCGGGACGTCCAGCAGCCGCACGACCCCGGCCCAGCGCGTCGAGGTGACCGTCAGCAGCGCCGGATCGGGACGCGCCGCCGTCACCGGGCCCGCGACCATGCTCACCGCCAGGTGCGGTGTCCCGCCCGGCGGTTCGGTGACGCCCTGGACCAGCACGGTCGTGCCGGCGTCCAGGCGTTCCAGCACACCGCCCGCGAACGCGTCGATCCGCGCCAGCGAGGCCAGCCGCCCGGAGCCGGACTCCACGACCTGGCCGCCGTCGATCACCGTGACCGGGCAGCGGAGCGCGGCGTCGTCGACGGTGGCGCGGTAGCGCTCGACGGTCCCGTCGGGACGCGCCAGCGCCACGGCGGCGCCCTGGCCGATCGCCGTCTCGCATCCCTCGTGCTCGGCCAGCGCCTGGCCGAGCTCCCCCGGATGGGGGGAGAACTCCGACCGGGACTGGGCCTCGACCAGCTCGTCCCAGCGGCCCACGTGCGCGGAGCCGTCGCCGGTCCCCGCGACCGGGGGGAGGGGGTCGCAGCCGCCGTCGTCCGAGCGGGGCCCCACGCTGGACTGGCCCGCCGACAGCGACAGCCATCCGTCGGACGCGCACGCCGGGGCGCCCGTCGTCCGCACCGTCGCCGCGCCCGTCGCCGCCCCGGTCGCCGCGGCCGTGCCGGTGTCCGTGCCGGTGTCAGTGCCGGTGTCAGTGCCGGTGTCAGTGCCGGTGGTGAGCAGGCGCCACAGATTCGGGGTCTGGTCGGCGCGGATGTCCCCCCAGGCCAGCCCGGCGACGCCGAGCACCACCACCGGCGCGCGCACCGGGCGGACGTCCCCGCCCGACCGCCCCGCGAGCTGCGCCGCCGCGGAAAAGACGACCAGGACCAGCAGCACGGCCGACCACGCCACCGCGATCCCGCCGCGCCTCCGCCGCCGATTGATCATGACGCCAGCGTCCAGGTGCGTCACGCGTCCCGCAACCGAAAAGGGTGAATCGCACCGTTCAGGTGATGTCGCGGCGGACGGTCGTGACGGTGGCGGCGGCCGCGAACGCCAGCCCGTACCCGGCGAGCAGCAGCGCCCCGCCCCAGGCGGGCAGCGTGTCCAGCTCACCAGGCCCGCCGAACGCCGACGTGGTGCGGGTGATCGCCCGCACCGCCCCGGCGGGCAGCCACTGCCCGGCCCGCGGCACCGCGATGGTGACGATGCCCTCGACCAGCTGCACCCAGCCCACCGCCACGACGATCGCCGCGACCTGGTTGCGGATCAGCGCGCCCAGCCCCAGCCCGACCAGCGCGTACAGCGCCATGGCGAGGACGGTGCCGCCCAGGATCAGCGGGACGTCATGGTCCAGCAGCGAGGTCGAGCCGCCCTTGATCGCCAGCGCCGGCAGCGCCACCAGGACCGTGACCAGCACCGTCGCCAGCCCGAACCCGGCGCCGAACAGGAAGTAGGAGATCAGCTTGGCGGCCAGCACCCGGCCGCGCACGGGGGTGAGGAGGAACGTCCCGCTGATGGTCCGGTGCCGGTACTCGCCGGTGATCCCGATGATGCCGAGGATCATCATGAACAGCACGCCGCCGCTCGCGCTGGCGTAGAACCCGCGGACGGTCGCCGGGTCGGTGACCGGCGGGATGGTGGTCTCCCCGTCCATCTCGACTCCGGCCAGCGCGATGTAAACGGCCAGGCCCATAAGGCTGAAGCCCACGCTCAGGGCCAGCATGCCGAGCCACATCCGGGTGGAGCGGATCTTGAGCAGCTCGGCCCTGATCAGCCTGATCATGCTCCGTCCTCTCCCGCGCCCGCGACGGCCGGTACGGCCGGGTCGCTCGGGCCGGCCGGCTCCGGCGTGGTGAGGTCCAGGAAGATCCTCTCCAGCGCGCTGCGTTCCCTCGCGAGCTCGCCGAGCACCGCCCGCGTGTCGAGGGCGGCGCGTCCGACGTCCTCCGGTTCGAGGCCGGTCACCCACAGCCGGTCGTCCTCCCGCCTGACCCGCCCGCCCGCGTTCTCCAGCGCGGCGGCCAGCTGCGCGGCCTGCTCGGTCCGGACGCGGAGCTCGCCGCCCGCGCCGACCAGCTCCGCCAGCGGCGCGTCCCGGACGAGCCGCCCGTGCGCGACGATGACGACGTGGTCGGCGATCTGCTCGACCTCGGGGAGCACATGGCTGGAGACGAGGATCGTGCATCCGTCCTCCGCAAGGTGGCGCAGCAGCGAGCGCAGCCAGTGGACGCCCGCCGGGTCGAGGCCGTTGGCGGGCTCGTCCAGGATGAGGACCCTCGGCTCGCCCAGGATCGCGGTGGCCAGCGCCAGCCGCTGCCGCATGCCGAGGGAGTAGCCCACGACCCTGCGGTCGGCGGCGCCGGTGAGCCCCGTCAGCTCCAGCACCGCCGGCACCCGGCTCCCGGGAAGCCCGGCGGCCGTGCACGCGATCCGCAGATGGTCGCGGGCGCTGCGGCCGGGATGGAACCCCGTCGCCTCCAGCGCGGCGCCGACCTCGGTGACCGGACGGTCAAGCTCCGCGTACGGACGGCCGTTGACCAGAACCCGTCCCGAGGTGGGCGTCACGAGCCCGAGCAGCATCCGCAGGGTGGTCGTCTTTCCGGCGCCGTTCGGCCCGAGGAAACCCGTGACCATTCCGGGACGCGCGGTGAAACTCAGCCCGTCCACGGCGCGGACCGGGCCGAAGTGCTTGGTGAGGCCCTCAACCGAGATCATGGGAGGCATTGTTTCAGCCGACGCGTTCGGGAGCGCGCGGACGAGCCGTTCACGCGGGCCCGGCATACTGGCCGGGAAAGGCCGCCGCCGTGGGGCCGGGATTGGAGCCGAATGGAATTCGCTGGTGCCCGATCGCCAGACGATATGCGACCGCTGGTGGACGCCGTCCGGTCGGCGGCACTTCGGGACCCGGGCCGTCCCGCACTCCGCGGCGCCGGTGGCGAGGTCACCTATGCCGAGCTGGCGGACCGGCTGGCGTCGCCTGACCTGTCGCCTGACCTGGGGAGCGACCGCAGGGTGCTGTCCGTCTCCGGCACCGTCGCCGACGTGGTCGCGCTGCTGGGCCTGGCCTGCGGCGGCCACAGCGTTCTCCTGCTGGACGCCGCCGCCACCCCATGGGAGGCCGAACGCGCCGCCGGGCTCTTCCAAGGCGCGAACAGCGCGGCTCCCGTTCTCGGATTGAGCACATCGGGCACCACGGGTCTTCCGAAAATCGTCGAGGTCGGCTGGTCGGAACTGCTGGCGAATGCGCGCGCGTGCGCGAAGAGCCTGCGGCTCGGCGACAGCGACGTCGTCTGGTGCACGGCCGCGATGCCGCACCGCATGAACCTCGACCGGAGCCTGCTGGCCGGATTGCTCGCGGGCGCCACGGTGGTCGTCCGCTCGGGCCTGCTCGGACCGGCCGAATTCCACCGGACATTGCTCGGCGAAAAGGTGACCGTGCTGCTGTCCATTCCCTTTCTGTACCGGCGTTACGTCGAGAGGCTGGCCGGGGAACCGGACGTCATGCGCGGGTGGGCGCTGCGCACCTGCGTCGCGGGCGGCGAACCGCTGCCCGGCGACCTGGTCGACGGCTGGCGGAACGTCACCGGCGTGCCGCTGCTCCCCGCCTACGGGACGACGGAGGACGGATCTGTGACCCTCGGACGCGGCGAACCCGGCGAGGGCGTCGGCGCCCCCCTGAACGGCGCCGAAATCCAGATCGACCCTTCCGGCGAAGTGCTGGTCCGCCATTCATGGGGCACCGGAGAGCGGCCGGAGGAGGGGGCGGGCTGGCGCCGGACCGGCGACCTCGGCCACCTGGACGAGCACGGCAACCTGCATATCTCCGGACGCCGAAGCGAGCTGATGAACATAGGCGGGCGAAGGGTCGACCCGCACGAGATCGAGCAGGCCCTGCGAATGAACGGCCGTGTCACCGACTGCGTGGTGGCGGGCATGCCGGGCTCCGACGGCGAGGAGATCGTGGCCTTCGTGGTGACCGACGGGGATATGCCGAACGCGGAACTGCGCAGAAACCTGGCGGCGCTTCTGTCGCCGCACAAGCTGCCGCACCGTCTCGTCCGGCTGGCCGAGATACCGCGGGGCCTGACGGGAAAGGCGCGGCGCGGAATGCTCGTCGCCGACCTGATTCGCCGCGAAACGGCCCCGCCCGCTCCGGCGCGCGAAAGTGAACGCTCATGACCGATTCCGAATCCGGCTCCGCCCCTTCCGGGGAGCCGATCGCCATCATCGGCATGAGCGGCCGCTTTCCCGGCGCGCACGATCTCGACGCGTACTGGCAGAACCTGATCGGCGGAGTCGAGTCGATCCGCCGCTATTCGCCGGACGAGCAGATCTCGCTCGGCGTGCCCGCGGACGTGGCGCGCCATCCGGCGTTCGTGCCCGCCGCGTCCGTCCTCGACGGCGCCGACCTCTTCGACGCGGCGTTCTTCGGCCTGACCCCGCGCGAGGCCGAGATCCGCGATCCGCAGCACCGGCTCCTCCTGGAGACCGCGCACACCGCGCTGGAGCACGCGGGCTACGACCCCGCGCGGTACACGGGCGACATCGGCGTCTTCGCGGGGACGGGACGCGGCACGTACGGGTTCGAGATCGTCCGGCCCAACCGCGCGGTCGTGGCGAGCGTCGGCACGCTGGCCGTCTCGTCCGCCAACGACCCCGACTTCCTCGCGACGTTCGTCTCGCACCGCCTGAATTTGCGCGGCCCCAGCATGACCGTGCAGACGGCGTGCTCGACGTCGCTGGTCGCGGTGGATCTGGCGGTCGAGGCGCTGCGCCGCGGCGACTGCGGCATGGCGCTCGCGGGCGCGTCCTCGATCGTGCTCCCGCACGGGCACGGCTACCTGTACCAGGAGGGCGGGGTCGTGTCCCCGGACGGCCACTGCCGGCCCTTCGACGCCGAGGCGCGTGGGACGATCTGGGGCAGCGGAGCCGGGATCGTGGTCCTCAAGCCGCTGCCCGCGGCGCTCGCCGACGGCGACACGGTGCACGCGGTGATCCTCGGCTCGGCGGTGAACAACGACGGTTCCGGCAAGCAGGGGTTCTCCGCTCCGGGCGTCGACGGCCAGGCGGCCGTGGCCGCGCGGGCGCTGGCCAGGGCGGGCGTCGACCCGGAGAGCGTGACGTACGTGGAGGCGCACGGCACGGCGACCGCGCTCGGCGACCCAGTCGAGGTGGAGGCGCTGAGCCGCGCGTACGGCGCGGGCACGTCCGCTCGGGGGTGGTGCGGGATCGGGTCGGTGAAGTCGAACATCGGGCACCTCATCAGCGCGGCGGGCATCGCGGGGCTGATCAAGACCGTCCTCGCGCTGAACGGGGAACTGATCCCGCGGACCCTGCACTTCGAGCGGCCGAACCCGCGGATCGGCTTCGCGGACGGCCCGTTCCACGTCGTCTCCGCGCCGACACCGTGGCCGCGCGGCCCGCGGCCCCGGCGCGCCGGGGTGAGCGCGTTCGGCATCGGTGGCACCAACGCGCACCTGATCGTCGAAGAGGCCCCCGTCCCGGCCCCTGCCTTGCCGCACGCTGGGCCGTGGCAGCTGCTGCCGCTGTCGGCGAACACCGAGAGCGCGCTCGATGACATGATCGCGAACCTCGGCGCCCACCTGGCCGCCGAGGACGACCTGGCCCTCGCCGACGTCGCCCACACACTTCAGGCCGGACGCGGCGAACGTCCGCATCGCGCCGTCGTCGTCGCACAGGACGTGCACGACGCCGGCGCCGCGCTCCTCGACAACGATCGCGCGCAGGTCCGCACGGGGCTCACCCTGGGCGCGGGAGGCACGCCCGCGTTCATGTTCCCAGGCCAGGGCGCCCAATATCCGGGGATGGGACGCGGCCTCTACGCGACCTACCCGGCCTTCCGCTCCGCCGTCGACCAGTGCGCCGACTTCCTCGTCCCGCACCTCGGCGGACTGGACCTGCGCGATCACCTCCTGGCCGACCCCGCCGGCGAACACGCCCGGCAGGCCCTCGACCAGACCGAACTGGCGCAGCCCGCACTGTTCACCGTCCAGTACGCGCTGGCCGGGCTGCTGCGCTCCTGGGGCGTGCGGCCGGCGGCGATGCTCGGGCACAGCGTCGGCGAACTCACCGCGGCCTGCCTCGCCGGGGTCTTCGCGCTGCCGGACGCCCTCGCGCTGGTCGCCGCACGCGGCCGGCTCATGCAGCGGATGCCTGCCGGGGCGATGCTCGCGGTCGCGCTCCCCGAGGACGAGGCCGCCGCGATCCTGCCGGAGCCGCTGTCGGTCGCGGCGGTCAACGCGCCCGGCGAATGCGTTGTGGCTGGCCCGCCCGGCGCGGTGGACGAGTTCGCCGCGACGCTGGCCGCCCGCCGTACGCCCAGCCGGCGGCTGCGCACCTCGCACGCCTTCCACTCGGCGATGATGGACCCGGTGCTGGACGAGTTCGCCGAACTGGTCGCGAAGGTGCCGCGCAACCAGCCGGACGTCCCGTTCCTGTCCTGCGTCACCGGAGACTGGATCACGGCGGAGCAGGCCACCGACCCCGCGTACTGGGCGCGGCATCTGCGCGCCCCGGTCCGCTTCGGCGAATGCGCCGCGCGGCTGCTCGGCCCCGGGGACCGGACGGCGGTGGAGGTCGGCCCGGGGAGCACGCTCACCGAACTGGCGCGCCCGCACGCCGGGACCGATGGCGCGATGCCGTCCGCGACCCTCCCGTCCGCCGCCAATGCCGGGGACGGCGAGGACTGCGCCACCGTCCTCCGCGCGGTCGGCGACCTGTGGCTGCGCGGTGTCGCCATCGACTGGCCCGCGGTGTCGGGCCCGGGACGCCGCCGGGTGCCGCTGCCGACCTACCCCTACGAACGGCGCCGCTTCTGGGTGGACCCTCCCGAACCCGCCACCGCCATCGCCGCGGGCGAGCCGGGCGGCGGACGATGGCGGACGGTCGACGACTGGTACGAGGTCCCCGGCTGGCGGCAGGCACCCCCGATCCCGCGCCCGGCAGCGCCCTCCGACCTGGGCCCCTGCCTGGTGCTCCACGACGAGGACGGCCCCGGCGAGGCGCTCGCCCGGCGGTTGCGCGCCGCGGGCTCCGCCGTCGTCACCGTCCTCGCCGGCCCCGGGTACCGGCGGCACGACGCGGAGACGTTCACGGTGAACCCGTCCGACTGGGAGGAGCACCGCCGCGTCCTCACCGCGCTCGCCGACGACGGCCGTCCGGCCCCGGCCCGCATCGTCGCCGCCTGGGGCCTGATCCATCCGCCCGCCCCGGACGCGCCCCTCAGCCAGGCCGACGTCGAAAGCACCCAAGACCGCACGTACTTCGGGCTGCTCGCCCTCGTCCAGGCGCTGGCCGAAAGCCCGGCCCCCAGCCCGGTCGCCCTGGACGTCGTCACCGCGCACGCCCAGGACGTCGACGGGACCGACCTGCTGAGTCCGGAGCTGGCGCTCGCCGCCGGAGTGTGCCGCGTCGTCCCGCTGGAGGCGCCGCACATCATCTGCCGCCACATCGACACCGACCTGCGCGGCGACGCCCTCGACAGGCTCGTGACGGAACTCGGCGCCGCCGAACCGGTCGTCGCGCTCCGCAACGGCAGACGCTGGACACCGGACCACACCCGTGTCCCGCTGGAGGCCGGTCAGGATCCGGCGAGCGGCTGGCGCGAACGGGGCGTCTACCTGATCACGGGCGGTCTGGGCGGTCTCGGCATCACGATCGCCGAGCATCTCGCCCGTCGCGTCCGGGCCCGGCTGGCGCTGCTCACACGATCCGCCTTCCCCGCCCGTACGTCCTGGGACGCATGGCTCGCCGCGCACGGCCCGGGCGACCGGGTATCACGCGCCGTCCAGGCGATTCGCCGGATGGAGGCCGCCGGCGCCGAAGTAGAGGTCTGCACGGCCGACGTCACAGACCCGCAGGCGCTTCGCCACGTCAGGGACGAGATCCAGAATCGGTTCGGGGAGGTCGGCGGCATCGTCCACGCGGCGGGCGTCCCCGGCGGCGGCCTGATCGAGGTCAAGCGGCGCGACACCGCCGAGGCCGTGCTGGCGCCCAAGGTCGCCGGCACGCTCGCGCTCGCCGACGTGTTCGGCGACCTTCCGCTCGACGTCTTCGCGCTGTGCTCCTCGGTCACCGCCATAGCGGGCGGCCTGGGCCAGTCGGACTACTGCGCGGCCAACGCCTTCATGGACGCCTACGCCCGCAGCCCCCGCAAGATCACCGCACCGGTCGTCTCGGTGAACTGGGGCGCCTGGCTCGACGTCGGCATGGCGGCGGAGGTCGGCATGCCCTACGGCCACGACCGCTCCGGGACTGCGACCGACGTCCACCCATGGCTCACCGCGCACCGCGCCGACCCCTCCGGTACGGACGTCTTCAGGGGGACGATGTCGTCCGCCACCCATTGGGTTCTCGACGAACACCGCGTGCAGGGGGCGCCCGTGCTGCCCGGCACCGCCCATCTCGAACTGATGCGCGCCGCATTCCTCGCCACGGTGAAAGGCCCGCGGGACGCTGTGGAACTGCGCGACGTCGCCTTCGCCGCACCACTCGCGGTACCCGACGGCGAAACAGTGGACTTCGAGGTCGTCGTCGGCCCGGGAACCGAATCGCGCCCCATATCGGTGCGCACTGTCGACGCCACCGGCCGCACTATCGACCACGCGCACTCGAACGCGAGACCGCTCGCCCCCGGCGCCATTCCGTCACATGACATCGGCGCGATCCGTGACCGCTGCACCAGCGAACACGAACCGGCCACACCCCACCGGCGAGGAAACGCGGTCACGCTGGGCCCGCGCTGGACCAGCCTCACCAAGACCCACACCGCCCCTGGCGAAGCGTTGGCGATCCTGTCCGCCCCCGAAACGGTCGAGTCCGACGGCCTGACCGTCCATCCCGCGCTGCTGGACGAGGCCATAGCCGCGGACGCCGACCGCCACGACCGCGATTACCTCCCGATCGGATACGGAAAGGTCGTCGTGCGCGGCCCGCTCCCCGCACGCGCCTACAGTCACGTGCGCCACCAGCCGGACAGAACCGACGGCCTCCGCGTCATGGACGTCGCCATCCTGGACGAATCCGGCCAGGAAGTCCTGTCGATAGCCGACGTCATCCTCCGCGAATTCGACACCGATAACCTCCGGATGCTCGCGCCGTCTCCCGCCCCGGCCCGGCGGCCCGGCATAACGCCCGCGGACGGCGCCGAGGCGCTGCGCCGCCTCCTCGCCGCCGGCCTCGGCCCGCAGGTCGTCGTCAGCGCCGTCCCCATCGACGAGATCAACACCCGGGTCGGGCAGGCCGACCGGCGATCGATGCGGAAAGCGGCATCCCCATCGGGCGACGCGATCCTGGCCGACCCGCCGGACCGTTCCGCCCTCGGCGACCATGTCGCCCCGCGCACCGAACTGGAGGCCGCCCTCGCGGAACTGTGGTCCGACGTCCTCGGTGTCGGAGACATCGGAGTCGAGGACGACTTCTTCGAACTCGGCGGCTCCTCACTGGTGGCCGTGCAGCTCATCTGGCGCGCGGGCGATCTGCTGGGCGATCCGCCGTCCATGCGCACTCTTTTCGAGTCCCCGACCGTGGCCGGAATGGCGAGCGCCATCGAGAAATCACGGACCCTCGACTGAAAGCAGGTTCAGCATTGGCGCGGAGAAGCCCGCAGGAGAAGAAACGGATCAGCTACGCCAAGGACAGCCGTAACGCCTTTGCCGAGAACGACAAGAGCTCACGGAACGCCGTCCGCCTGAATAAGCGGTTCCCCAACCGTGCCAACCGGCACCGCGTTCAACAGATCCTCCTGGACGCCACCGGCTCTCCTGACCACGAGACCGCAAACGACGTGGACGAGCGGCTGGCACGCAAGCGTCCGAAGAAATGGCGCAAGGAGCCCGGCCTTCCCCTGGGCGACTGGGTCGAAAGCCGCCTCCAACGACGCGTGCGACTCGACGACAACGGCAAGGACGAGACCACCGGCGAAGGCGAAGGGGACGGCGAGAGCCGGGCGAACGAGCGGCGACTCGCCCGCGTCCAACAGCGCCGCCGCCGTCGCGCCAAACTGCGCACCCTCAAGAAAGCCCACGTCGCCACAAAGGGAATCGTCGAGCGACGCTGGTAACCGCTGCGCACGTTACGCGGGTGTCGTTCCTTCGCCGTCCGGCCATGGTGCCCCAGATACCGGGCGTGCCGAGTTCGGACGCGCCGTGACCGGACCCGCCGGACGTGAAAACCCACAATGCCGGTATGTCAGATGTGCGTGGCCGGTACGGGCATGGCTTCGACCGCAAGAGTATTCACACTGAAAAACCGATGATGTCTAGAAGTACGACAGAAGATGGCCGTTGGTCTACTTTTAAGGGGCTTTGCGCATAACACGGCAAAGGAGCTGTGCATGCCCACCCGACGCGCCCTTGCCCTGGCCGGCGCCGCGCTGGTCCCGCTAGTGGGAATGGTCCCTCCGGCCACCGCGGCCGAGCCCCGCCCTCCGGCGGCCGAGGCCGCGCCGCCGATCATCGGCGGCCACTTCGTGACCGACGCCGAGGCGCCCTGGGCGGCCTCGATCTACCGCAGCGGATCCTTCACCTGCTCCGGCACGATCATCGCCCCGACCTGGGTCCTCACCGCGGCCCACTGTGTCGGGAGCGGCCTCGCGGTCCGCGTCGGCAGCGTCTACCGCGCGCAGGCCACCACGATCAACGTCAGCGAGTACCAGGTGGCGCCGAAGGGCGACCTGGCGCTGGTGCGCCTGTCCAGCGCCCACCAGACCACCTACTCCCAGCTCGCCGACACCGATCCGGCGGTCGGGACGACGAACCAGATCTGCGGGTGGGGCCGTACCAGCTACAACGGCCCGCTCTCGGAACAGCTCAAGTGCGCCGACGTCCGCGTGACGTCCGTGTCCGGCACCTGCCTCGACTACCGCTACGGCCCGGCGATCTGCACCAGCAGGATCACCGGCAACGCATGGAGCGGCGACTCCGGCGGGCCGCAGCGCTACAACGGCCAGCAGGTCGGCGTCGCCTCCACCGCCGACGGCCGGTCGGAGCAGACGTACGGAAGCGTGCCCGCCGGCCGGTCCTGGATCCGTTCCGTGGCCGGCGTCTGACCCCTCCGCCCCGCCCCTCCGGGCCCCCACCCCCGACCCCGCCCCCCGCCCGGACCGCCCGGCCGGAACGTCGTTCCGGCCGGGCGATCCGCATGAACCCGGTACGGTGATCAACCGGGCGGCTCGACGGAGGGTGTTTCCATGCGCAGACGTGTCATCTCCGGCCTGATCGCCCCCGGCGCCATCGCCGCGCTGCTCGCGTCCGGCGGCGCCTCCGCCGGGGCCTCCGCCGCGTCGGCCGGCGCCTCCGGCGGGTGCGCGCGCCCGACGCTCACCGGATGGGCCGAACTGCCCGCCGAGACCTATGTCCCCGGCAGCGAACCGTCGGGTTCGGCGCTCGGGACCGAGCCGGTCAACGGCGTCCGGCCTCCGTTCCCCGGCCAGCCGGTGCAGGGGGTCAGCGGGGTCGTGCGGAACGCGGACGGCTCGTTCCTCGCCCTGGCCGACAACGGCTACGGCCGCAAGGAGACCAGCGCCGACTTCCTGCTGCGCGTCAACAGGCTCGAACCCGACTTCCGGCACGGCCGGGTGCGGGCGGCCGGCGGCGGCATCACGCTCAGCGACCCGCACCGCCACACGCACTTCCCGCTCACCCGTCCCGACCGGGTGCTCACCGGCGCCGACTTCGACCCGGAGTCGATCGTCCGCGCGCCCGACGGCACGTACTGGATCGGCGAAGAGTTCGGCCCCTACGTGCTGCACTTCGACCGGGCGGGAAGGCTGCTGGAACGGCCGATCCCCGTGCCCGGCGCCAAGTCGCCCAAGAGCCCGGAACTGGAGCCGGGGGAGAAGCCGAACCTCGGCGGCAGCAAGGGCCTGGAGAGCCTGGCGATCTCGCCGGACGGCCGGACGCTGTACCCGATGCTGGAGGGCACCGTCACCGGCGACACGCCAGGTGACCTGCGAGTGTACGAGTTCGACCGACGGCGGGCCGCCTTCACGGGACGGCGCTGGACGTACCGCATGCGGACGCCCCAGCTGTCGGTCGCCGACCTGATCAGCGTCGGCCGCGGCCGTTTCCTGGCCATCGAACGCGACCAGCTGAAGGGCGACGAGGCGGCCGTCAAGAAGGTCCACCTGGTCGACCTCGCCGACCGCGACGGAGACGGCCTGGCGGACAAGACCGAGATCGTGGACCTGCTGAACATCGCCAACCCGCGCGGGCTCGGCACCCCCGGCCCGGTCTTCAGGTTCCCGTTCTTCACCATCGAGGCGCTGACCGTCTTCGACGACCGGACCATCGGCGTGCTCAACGACAACAACTTCCCGTTCGACGCCACCCGCGTCGCGGGCCGCGCCGACGGCACCGAGTTCATCAAGGTGCGGCTGCCCCGTCCGCTGGGCGGTTGCGCGGACGGCCGAACTCGGGCCATCATCGGAACATGATCTCCAACCGGAAGGGCGGCGACGCCCGGGCGCGGTGACCGCGCCCCTGCGGCGCGAAGACGCCGCTCGTGCCGCGGCCGACGTCCGCGGCAAGCAGGTTCACGACCGGTGGCGGGAAGCAGTCAAGATCCGACGGGAATGGCTCGAACACGGCCTTTCCACGGAACCCGCCGACCGGCAGACCACCGAACGCGGCCTGACCGCGATCTACGCACGAATGTCCCGTCCACGGCCCCGGTTCGCGTGGGTCGACTCTCCGGACCAGGCGATTCCGCTGATCGCGGGCCTGCCCACGCTGGACGAGCTGTACGCGAGAATCCGGGACCCCCGCACGCCGGGACCGCCACCACCGGCCAGTGATCTGGCCATGGTCGCGTCCCAGCTCCGCGGCGCGCTCAGCAGCGGAGTCGTCTACGGCGACCCCGAGCTGACCCCGGTCCGGAAGGGCAAACACCGGGAACGTTGGCCCGAACTGCCTCCCCTGGAGGCGCTCCGCGCCGGAGTTCCGCTGAGCGTCGTTCTGCACCAGGGCATCCACATCGCCCTGCACCGGAGCCTCGCCCACGGAGTCCGCGAACCCGTCCACGGCGCGCTCACCGCCCGAGGGCCGGTGCCGGTGTGCTGGTACGGGCAACAGGACGCGGCGTGGATCGGCTACTACGACGCCCTGCACCGCCTCGGCCTGGCCCGCTACAGCCCGGACCAGCTCGACCACCTCGGCCATTGGGCCGCGGTGGCGCGCTCGTGCGGGTGGTGGTGGCCAGGCGAGGAGGTGTGCGTGGTGGCCGAGCGGCCCGACCGGATCCGCACCGAGGCCGTCCCGGGGACCTGGCACGACGAGGTCCGGCTCGGCGGCGACGGCGTCCGCTACCGCGACGGCTGGCATCCGCGGCCGTCATGACCTGCGGCCGGGCCGGGACGAGACCGAACCTCTCGTCCCGGCCCGTCCGCACAACCCCGCTCCGAGGCGCGGGCGGCGATGGGTTCCCGGCACGATCGAGGTCGGTACCCGTGACACACCGACCAGGACGATCTACCGTGACCCGGAAGGCAACGAGATCAGCTTCGGCGGCACCGCCTGAGACGCGCGGCGCCTGTCGCCGGCGCGCGCGCCGTCATGGCGCGTGCAGGAGGTGACGGTAGGACGGGAGCAGCCCGGCGTTCCGCACGATCGCGGCGCATTCAGGATCGCTGGAACATGCTCGTCCCGGGTCGGCGGGCGGCAGTTTCGTGTTGGCGGCGAACTGGAGCCCTCGCGGTTCGCCGCACCCTTCCTCGGGGTTCTGCTCGTCGGCCGGAGGCCAGGCTCCCGGATAGTCCTTGCGCTCCAACCAGGTGGGGACGGCGTCGTCCCAGAAATTCTTGCGATACCGAATGTTCTGGACGGGCCGGTCGCCCCACTCCTCGCTGCACCCGCCGATCGAGGCCACGTAGTCGTAGACGACATTGCGGTCGACGGTCATCCAGTTGGAACTGTCGTCGGTGTAGATGCCGACGTTCCATTCGGGATTGAACTTGCTTTCGGTCACGGCGTTTCCGCTGATGACGGCCCCGTCCGCGAAAGAGGTGCCCTGCTCGCCCCGAAGGTAGATCCCGCCGCCGTCGGCCAGGAGGCGGTTCGTCCGGAAGACCCGGTTGTTGAGGACGCGGTTGCCGTGCATGATGCCCCGCAGGTCGTCGCTGGGGCCGGACAGGATCCCGATGTACGGCACGTCGTTGACCTGGTTGTGGGCGATGGTCGTGCGCTGCGTCGCGGTGTCCCAGATGGCGGACGACGCGCGGTAGTCCGCCCCGGTGCCGTGGATCCAGTTGTTGGTGATCCGGTTGCCGCGGTTGGTGCCCTTCGTGTCGGGCGGGACGACGCCCAGCAGCACGCCTCCGTCCGAGACATCGGTGATGACGTTGCCGTCCACGACGTTGTACGAGCTGTTCTCGGAGAACTCCAGCGCCTGCGCCCCGAGATGGACGAAGCGGTTGCCTTCCACGGTGATCCGTTCCGCCGTGCGGAAAGCGACGTTGCCCGGCACCGTCAGCGCCGTCATCTCACCGTCCTTCCCCGGACGCATATACATGCTCCACGCCGCCGCGAATCCGGCCGGTTCGCTCGGCGCCAGCCAGGTCGCGTGCGCGAACGTCAGACCTTTGAAGGCGACGTCGTGCAATGGACGGCCAGGGCGCCCCGTCCCGCTGACGAGGGACTCCAGAACGGGAGCGGTGACCTGGACGCGCCGCATGTCCTCCCCCGGACGCGGCCGATAGAGCAGCACATTCCGGCCGGGCCGGGAACGGTCGAGATACCAGCTGCCCGGCGCGCTCTCGAAGCTCGGAGAATTCTCCACCTCGAACCATTCCTTCGGCGTGTCCGCACCGTACAGGTTCCGGAGCATGTCCCAGCAGGGCTGATCCATGGTGATCGTGGTCTGCCCGGAGCCGGAGCCCGAGATTCCGGAGACGCCGCAGCGGCCCTCGACATAGCCGTACCGGTAAACGAACTCGATATCGCCCGGGTTGCGCCATGTTCTCGGAATGGGACTCGCCGTCGTGTAACCGGTCTTCGTCGGCTTCAGCTTGTCCGCGAGACCCGAGTTGCCACGGACGAGACGCGTCGCCCGCCTGTCCCCGACGTAGAGCTGACGGAATTCCATTCCGCCGACGTCGGCTCGCCAGAATCCCTTCAAACTTTCGTCGGGCCGCCACCCGGTGATCTGGCGGCCACCGCTGAAGGTCACCTTCTCCTGGTGCGGCGTCCCGTAGCCGTACGCCTGGTAGATGACCCGGTGACCGTCGCGTCCCGAGTCGCCGGCCGCCTCCGTCAGGTCGAGCGGCGCCGCCAGCCGGTACGTCCCGGTCCGGAAGTTCACCACGATGTCCGACGCCATCCGCGCGGTCCGCTCCCGGACGGCCCGCTGCGCGCGGGCCGGTGTCGCGAAGGGCCGCTCGGCGGTGCCCGCCCACGTGTCGTCGCCCCACGGCGCGACGTACAGCTGTTCGGGTCCTCGTCCGGTCCGCGCCGACGCCGATGCCGGCACCGCCGCGACCGGCACGGCGATGACCAGTAACGTCGCGACCGCGCCCGCCACCCGCCGCCGGGCCGCGCGCCTTCTTTTGATCTCCATTCCGCCTCCAGGTCGGTTCGAGGAGTCTCGTTCCAACCCTCACGGCGGTCGCGTCCCGCGCGCGTCGGCCTATCGTCGATCGCGCCGTCGTCCTCAGGTACCGAGAGGTCCCGCCTTCCGGACGACGGAACGGCGACGATCGTCGGATTCGCCCGCGACCCCGATGGGCTACGCTCGCGCCGCCCGGCACGCACTACCGTTCGGCCGCGTCACGCCAGGCGCTGCGCCTACGCGTCAGGTCCCTCGATGTATCGCGTGAGCCAGGCCGGCACGCGCGGGCGGGGATACGCTTCCAGGTCGGCGCGATAATCCTCGGGCGGCAGCAGCTGGTCGTGGGGGAACGGGCCGTCGCCGTAGTCGTAGTTCACGGTCGTCTCACCGCGGTTGGTGACGGTCAGCAGCAGCCGCCACCAGGGCCCGGCCGACATCCGCGCCGCCACGTCCCGCTGCCCGCGCACGAGCGCGGCCACCGGCTCCGGCACCGGAACGACGACCGTCCGGTGGTACGACGCGAACCGCAGATGGGCGATCTCGGCGGAGACGGTGAAGGCGAACTCCGCCCACAACCATTCCCACTCGGACGGGCCCAGCAGAGCCAGTTGCTGCACGATCGGGTCGATCAGCCGCGCGGCCTGCTCGGCGACCACATCGTCCTGCTCCCCGCCCGCGCCCTCGGCGCCGGGCTCGGGTCCCGAGACGCCGGACCCGTTACCGGTGGCGCGTTCCCGTGCGGTGAACTCGTCGTGGGCGAACTGCGGAGGGACCGAGGACGACACTTCTTCGATACGGCCGGAGTCGCCCACCAGGAACACCGATCGCCCCACCGGCATGTCCAGGAACGCCAGCGGGTCGCTCTCGTCGACGTCCACCGGGGCGTACACGCTCCAGCCGCTCTCGAAGCGGTCCGCGGCCAATCCCTCCGTGGGGTAGTCCAGTCCACGGGACCGGATCCAATCCACCACCAAGGAAATCGCCCGCGCCGCATCCATTCGGTTGGCCTCCCGCGTGTTGTCCACGGCACCCTACGTGGTGAACCGGGAACACGGAAGTGCTTCGACTGCCATCGCGGCCCCCGTCGTCGCCGCCGCGGAGCGGCGAATCTCACAGTGCCGCCGCCTTCCGGACCCGGCGATGAAGGACGACCCTGAACCGATGAAGGTCGCCTTCGCCGAGGACCACATCTGTTTCCTGCACTACGACTTTCGAGGCGCCACCGTGCACCCCTTCGGAATGGTCACGCCCGCGCGGATCCGCGACGCCGACTGGACGGCGATCAGGCCCGAGATACGCACGACCCTTGGCGAGACCCTGTTCATACCCCATCGGTTCCAGTCAGCTCTCGAACGGTTCTGCGGCAGGCACGACATCGTCCGGGTGGCCCGCCCCGATACCTGGGCCGACCTGCTGGAACCGTTCCTCGACACCCGGTTCGGCGCCGATGACGAACGCGCCTGCCTCGACCGGCTGAGCAAGGCCGGGTTCTCCCCGGAAGAAGTCACCGGCATCCGGCAACGGCTCGGCCCGCTCATGTACGCCTACAACTTCGACGCCATGGTCTGGGAATGGATCCATCTCGGCCTGTTCGACGTCCTCAACGCCGCCAACGCGCCCGTCGTCAAGTCGAGCCTGCAAATCGCGCTCGGAGACCCCGCGGCCTTCTACAACTGGACCATGAAGATAGCCGAACAGCACCGCTGAAGCATGAACCATTTCCCGGGTCCACACTTCGGCGTCCGGATTTGGAGAAGGCCGCCCGCGCCTGCCGGGCGGGAGGAGCCGTTCCTAGGGGTGGATTTCGCGGAGCCGGCCGGTCCGCACGTCGCAGACGAAGCCCCGGACCTGATCGGTGTGCGGGATGAACGGATCGGCCTTGACGCGCGCGATGGACTGCCGTACGTCCTCGTCGAGGTCGGCGAACGACTCCGCCGCCCAATCGGGTTTCAGGCCGGTCTCGTCCTGGATCTGCTTCTTGAAGGCGTCGTCGGTGAACGTGAGCATGCCGCAGTCGGTGTGGTGGATCAGGACGATCTCGGTGGTCCCGAGCAGCCGCTGGCTGATCGCCAGGCTCCGCCGGTCGCCGGCGGTGATGACGCCGCCCGCGTTGCGGATGACATGGGCGTCGCCCTCGCTGAGGTCGAGGACGCCGTAGGGGTTGAGGCGGGCGTCCATGCAGGCCACCACCGCCACGCCCTTCGCCGGGGGCAGTGGCAGGTCCCCCTTGTCGAACTCGGCCGCGTACCGCTCGCTGTTGGCGACCAGCTCATCGGTCACGCTCATCGTCGGCCTCCAGGGCGCTCGGTGCCCGCCGGATCCCGCGACCCCGGCCGGCACTGTTAGCAACTTTTCCTACTTTATTAGTTAACTTTCTGCGTGTCGAGAGACGGCGACGCGGTGTGGAGCGTTCAAGGCGCGGTGCGTTCAAGGCGCGGTGCGGTCAGGGCGCGGTGCGCAGGGTCCCGGTCGCTGTTCGCCGTCCGTGGTCGTCGCGTACGGCGGTCGCCAAGGAGTCCTGTTCCTTGGTGGCGCTGACGATGAAGCCCTGATGGTCGAACAGCGGCGCGGTCAGCCGGTACTCGAATTGCAACCGCTCGCCTCGCGGGTCGCCGGTGTGGCCGGTGGCCCGGGCCGCTTCGGCCATGGCGAGCGCCTGAAGCGGTCCGTGGGTGAGCAGGCCCGGATAGCCCTCAACCTGCCGCGCGTAGTCGCGGTCATAGTGGATGCGGTGCGCGTTGTAGGTGAGCGCCGAGAAACGGAAGAGCAGGGTGGGCGATACCTCGATCGCCCACTCGCCATCACCGGGCTTGACCACGGGGCCGTCCTCGGACGCATCGGGCGCGGCCGGCGGCTGCCCGGACGGGGACGCCGCCTCCCGGTAGACGATGTCCTGCCGCTCGTCGACGACGACACGGCCGCGCTGCAGGATCTGGTGCTCGACCACGATGAAGGTCAGCGGCCCCGTCCGGCCTTGCTTGTCCTGCGTGGAGACCACGCGGCTGCGCTTGGTGGCGGGTTCCCCGCAGATGAGCGGCCCGCCGGTGCGGACGCGGCCGCCGGCCCACATCCGGCGGCGGCCGTTTCCGGGGAAGGCGGCGATCGTCCCGCGCAGCGGATGGCCGTCCGGGCCGAGATCGGCTTGCGCGGGCCGTTCGAGCAGGTAGAGCCAGTGCCACAGCAGGGGCAGTCCGGCGCCGTTCTCGAAGTCCGGTACCGGCACGTCCAAGAGCGCGCCGAACGCGCGGGCCGGTTCTGGCAGGAGCGTTTCCGTGCGCTCGCTGGTGCCGTTCATTCCTTCGGGCTCTCGGGCCGCTCGGGCTGCTCGGACTGCTCGGCTGCTTGCTCCGGCTGCTCGGGTCGCTCCGGCTGCTCGGCTTGTTCGGGCTGCTCTGGCTGCTCGTCGGTCAGGGACGCGAGCAGGTCGTTGAGGCGCTGGACGAACGTGGTGGGGTCCTCGATACGGGCTCCGAGGGTGAGCACCGACTGGTCGAACAGGACCTGCGCCCACTCGCGGACGTTCGGGCCGTCCTGCGCGCGGTTGAGCCGCTGGATGAGCGGGTGCTTCGGGTTGAGTTCGAGCACCGCCTGGCGCGGCAGGCCGGTTCCGCGCAGCCGCTGCATCAGGTTGATGTCGCTCTCGGGTTCGTTGCTGACGATGCACGCCGGTGAGGTGGTGAGACGGGTGGACAGACGCACGTCCCATGCCTGCCCGCTCAGGTGCGCCTTGAGCTTGCCGAGCAGGCCGGCGTACTCGGCGTCGGCCTGCTCCTTGGCCTGCTTCTCCTCCTCGTCCGCCAGGTCGCCGAGGTCACCGGTGCCCTGGGCGACGGACTGGAGCTTCTTGCCGTCGTAGTCGCGCAGGCTGGACACGACCCAGTTGTCGACGCCCTCGCCGAGCAGGAGGACCTCCACGCCCTTGGTGCGGAACGCCTCCAGGTGCGGGCTCGACTTGGCCGCGGCGAGCGAGGGGGCCAGCAGGTAGTAGATGTCCTCCTGCCCTTCCTTCATCCGCGCCACGTACTCGTCCAGCGAGGTGTCCGGGTCGTCGGTGGCGGACCGGGTGGAGGTGAACCGCAGCAGCTTGGCGATCTCGTCCCGGTTGGAGTAGTCGTCGGCGACGCCCTCCTTCAGGGTGGTGCCGAACTCCTTCCAGAACGCGGCGTACTTCTCCGGCTCCTTCTCGGCGAGGTCGGCGAGCCGCCGGAGCACCTTCTTCACCGCGTTGGTACGGATGTTGTCCACCGCGCGGCTGCTCTGCAGGATCTCCCGGGAGACGTTCAACGGGAGGTCGGCGGAGTCGATCACGCCGCGGACGAACCGCAGGTACGTCGGCAGGATCTGCCCGGTGTCCTCCAGGATGAAGACCCGCTGCACATGGAGCCGCACCCCGCGGCGCGCCTCGGGAACCCACAGGTCGTACGGGGCGCGGGAGGGGACGAACAGCAGCAGCGTGTACTCGTAGGTGCCCTCGATCTTGGCGTGCACCCACGCCAGCGGGTCGGTGGCCTCACCCGCTATGTGCTGGTAGAAGTCGCCGTACTCCCTGTCGGTGAGCTCGCTCTTCGGACGGGTCCACAGCGCCGACGCCCGGTTGACGGTGATCTCCGGCGTGGACGTACCCGCCGCCTCGCCGTCCTTGGCCTCGTCCTTGCCGGCCTCGGCCTCGGGGTTGTTCTCGGGTTCGCCCGGCATCATGATCGGCACGCTGATGTGGTCGGAGTACTTCTCGATGATCGACCGCAGCCGCCAGGCGTTCGTCAGGTCGTCCTCGCCGTCCCGCAGGTGCAGGACGATCGTGGTGCCCCGTTCCGGCCGCTCGATCGTCTCCAGCGTGTACTCGCCTTTTCCGTCCGATTCCCAGCGCACCGCCTCGCCGGGCTCCAGCCCGGCCCGCCTGCTGGTCAGCACCACCCGGTCGGCGACGATGAACGCCGAGTAGAAACCGACCCCGAACTGGCCGATCATGGTCGCGTCCTTGCGCTGGTCACCGGTCAGCGAGCGCAGGAACTCCCGGGTTCCGGACTTGGCGATGGTGCCGATGTTCTCGATCACCTCGTCCCGGCTCATGCCGATGCCGTTGTCGGCGACGGTGATGGTGCCGGCGTCCTTGTCGTATCCGATCCGGATCCGCAGCTGTCCCTCCGCCTCGGGAAGCTCCGAACGGGAGAGCAGTTCCAGCCGCAGCCGGTCGATCGCGTCCGAGGCGTTGGAGATCAGCTCACGCAGGAAGATCTCCTTGTTGCTGTACAGGGAATGGACCATCAGGTCCAAGATCTGTACGGCCTCCGCCTGGAAGTTGAAGACCTCCTGGTCCGCCTGCCCCGCCTGCACCGACATCCGACCCTCCGTCATCCCCAGTGAACAGCCAGCACGAGCCCCGGGCGGCGAAATCCGCTGGTGACCCAATTCGCAGCGCGCGGTGCCCGCAGCGCTGAGCGTAACCGGTCGCCCCGCCCGTTCACCAGTTCACCAGCTCACCGGTGGACACCGCCCCGGCCACGGACCGGCCGCCCGCCGGGCATGGCCCGCGCGTCCCGCCCGCCGACCCGATGAGTTCGCGGCCGGCGCCCTGACAATCGGCCAATTCGGCTTGCGCCGGATGACGTTCCGACGCCAATGACAGTGATCAACTTCTGTCGCATGCCGAGGTCTGGATGTTTTGTGAAAAGTCCCGGCGCTAAAGGGTTATACGCTGATTCTCGGATCGCTCACCGCTGTGACAGAGTGGTGGCGGAAGTGCTTCATAAGGACGTGTCAAGCGATGTCCAACTGAGGCGGTGCCGCAGTTGGACACGGCCGATCCGGCCTTGACAGGTTATTGCCGTAACGCGAAAGTGAGTCCGGTGTGACCTGCACTGTGAAGTGCATGTCCCGCCGGAGTCGGTTGGGGCCCAGGCCGGGACAAGGTGAGAGGAAACAGCCGTGAAGGCGAACCCGTTTGAAGATGAGGACGGCACGTACTTCGTCCTCATCGGCGACGAGGGACGGCATTCGCTATGGCCGGTCTTCGCGGACGTCCCCGACGGTTGGCAGGTTATCTTCGGCCCCGCCGGCCGTCAAGATTGTCTCGAATTCGTCGAACGGAGCTGGACCGAAATGCGGCCCGGCGGCCTGATCGCGGACATCGAAGAAGACGCGGCGGCGGGAAGCGACAAGGCGAGCAGCGACAAATAGCCTACTTCTATTGCCGAGGTGGTGGCGGTCCGATGTCGGCGCAGGAAATCCGGTACGGCGACGTGAACATCAGCGATCTGCACGGCAGCCTGGCCGACCCGCTGCTGGACACGATGAACTTCCTGAACGAGGTCACCTTTCGCTACCCGGAGGCGATCTCGTTCGCCCCGGGCAGGCCCCATGACGGATTCTTCGATGTCGAGCAGGTCTTCGCCTATCTGCACGAGTACATCGACCATCTGGCGGCGGAGGGGAACTCCGCCGGCCAGATCCGCGACGCGATCTTCCAGTACGGCCCGACGGCCGGCCGCATCCGCGAGCTGATCGCGAGTTCGCTGGACGTCGACGAGGACATCCACGTCGAGCCGGAGTCGATCGTGGTCACCGTCGGCTGCCAGGAGGCCATGTTCCTGGTGCTGCGCGCGCTCATCGCCGATCCCGGCGACGTGCTCCTGGTGTCCAGCCCGTGCTACGTCGGGATGACGGGCGCCGCCCGGATGCTCGACATCGAGCCGACGGCGGTGGAGGAGCGCGAGGACGGCCTGTCCTGCGCCGATCTGGAGGCGGCGATCGAGAAGGAGCGCGCGCGGGGCCGGCGCCCGCGCCTGTTCTACATCGTGCCCGACCACTCGAACCCGGCGGGCACCACGATGTCGCTGCCCACCCGCCACGAGCTTCTCGACCTCGCCCGCCGCCAGGACATCCTGATCCTGGAGGACAGCCCCTACCGGCTGCTCGGCCCGCGGCCGCACCTGCCGACGCTGAAGTCCCTGGACCGCGACCGCAGGGTCGTCCACCTGGGATCGTTCTCCAAGACCGCGTTCCCCGGCGCCCGGGTGGGCTTCGCCGTCGCCGACCAGGTGGTCGTCGACGCGGCGGGCGGCACCGGCCCGCTGGCGGCCGAACTCGCCAAGCTGAAGAGCATGGTGACGGTGAACACCTCGGCGGTGAGCCAGGCCGTCGTGGCGGGAATGCTGCTCAGCTGCAAAGGCCGGGTCTCGGAATTCAACGCCAAGACGGCCGATCACTACGCCGCCGCGATGCGGTCCACCCTGCGGCAATTGGAGCGCTGCTTCCCGGCCGACCGGCGCGAGGCCCTCGGGGTGCGCTGGAACGAACCCGGCGGGGGCTTCTTCCTGACCATGCGCGTCCCGTTCCTGGCGGGCAATGCCGCCCTGGCGCGCTCGGCCGAGGAATTCGGGGTCATCTGGACGCCGATGTCGTACTTCTATCCGGGCGGGGGCGGGGAACGCGCCATCAGGCTGTCCGTCAGCTACCTGACCGACGACGAGATCACCGAGGGGATCCGCCGGCTCGCCCGTTTCATCGAGGCCGAGAAGTGACCGGCCATCAGCCGCCGTTTACCGGAAAGGAAAGGTCGATGTTCAAGCCGAAGCAGACCTTGCGGAGTCAGCGCCGCAGGTGGGGGTGGACGTACCGATGACCGTGTGCGTGGACGAGCCGCGTCCCGGCGTCCGGGAAACGGCGGTGGCGCCGATCCGGACGGCGGCGGGAACGCCGAGGATCGCCGGTGTCGGGACCGCCGTGGGAGGGACGGCGTACTCCCAGGAAGAGGTGCTGGAGACATTCGGCATCGACGACGCCAAGGTCCGATCCGTCTTCCTGAACAGCGCGATTCAGCGGCGCTTCCTCACGCTTCCCCCGCCCGGCGGAATCGATGGGGCCCGCGTCCAGGAGACCCAGGGAGAACTGCTCGGCAAGCACAAGGCGCTGGCGGTCGACATGGGCGCCCGCGCCATTGACGCGTGCCTGAAGGACATCGGCGCCTCGCCGGCCGATATCAAGCACCTGTGCTGCGTCACCTCCACCGGATTCCTCACCCCCGGCCTGAGCGCGCTGCTGATCCGCGAGATGGGCATCCCGCCGTCGTGCGGCAGGATCGACATCGTGGGCATGGGCTGCAACGCCGGGCTGAACGCGCTGGGCGTGACGGCGTCGTGGTCGGCGGCCCACCCCGGCGAACTGGCCGTCCTGGTGTGCGCCGAGGCGTGCTCCGCCGCGTACGTCTTCGACTCGACGATGCGGACCGCGGTCGTGAACAGCCTGTTCGGCGACGGCGCGGCCGCCATCGCGCTCGTCAGCGAACCCCAGGCCGCCCAAGACCCGGCCGCCCCCCGAACCGGCGACCTCCCGTCCGCCCACCTCCCGCTCGCAGACCTCCCGCCCACCGGTCTCCCGTCCGACGGTGGCCCGCGGGTCCTGTCGTTCGCCGGCCACATCATCACGGACGCGCAGGAGGCCATGCGCTACGACTGGGACGACGCCCACGGGAAGTTCAGCTTCTTCCTCGACCCGGCCATCCCCTACGTCGTCGGCGCCCACGCCGAACTCGTCGTCGACCGGCTCCTGTCGGGCGCCGGGTTGCGCCGCAGCGACATCGGGCACTGGCTCGTCCACTCCGGCGGTAAGAAGGTCATCGACGCGGTCCGTATCAATCTGGGCCTGACCCGCTATGACGTACGGCACACGACCAGCGTTCTGCGCGACTACGGGAACCTGTCGAGCGGCTCTTTCCTCTTCTCCTACCAGCGGCTCGTGCGCGAGGGCGTCACCAGGCCGGGCGACTACGGGGTGCTGATGACCATGGGACCGGGATCGACCATCGAGACGGCGCTGGTCCAGTGGTGACCCCGGACATGGACGACCTGGTCATCCGGGTCGACGGCGGGCGTCCCCTGTCGGCCGCGCTGGTGGCGGAGTTCGAGGCCGTGTGCGACCGGGCGGAGGACCGCGCCGGTGGCGACGCCGTCATTCTCCACGTGTCGGGCGCCCCCGAGGAATCCTCGGACGAGGAGATCACCGTCGCCCTGGTGAGCAAGTGGGAACGCGCGCTACGCCGCTTCGAGCGGCTCCCGGCCGCGACGATCGCGGTGGCCTCGGGCGAGTGCGGCGGCGTCGCGCTGGAGGCGCTGCTGGCCACCGACTACCGGATCGGGACCGCGTCGCTGCGCCTGCTCATGCCCAGGCGGGCGTGGGCGACGTGGCCCGGCATGGTCCTGTACCGGATCGTCCGGCAGGCGGGCGCCGCCGCGGCACGCCGGGCGGTGCTGCTCGGCCTGCCCATCGCGGCCGCGGACGCGGTGGCGATGCGGCTGGTCGACGAGCTGACCACCGACACCGGCACCGCCCTGACCGCCGCGATGGAGCTGGCCGGAGCCATTCCGGGCGCCGAGCTGGCGATCAGGCGGCAGCTGATGCTGGACGCCTCGGCGGTGAGCTTCGAGGAGGCGCTGGGCGCCCACCTGGCGGCCTGCGATCGCGCGCTGCGCCTGTCCGCCGCCGAGTCCGCGCGATGAGCGGGCCCCGGGCACCGTCCGCGCCGTCCACGGTCCGCGAAGACCCTCGGGTCGCGCGGGAGGCCGTGGGCGCGGACGATCTCGCCGCCGCCAGGAAGGCGCTGGCGGCGGCGGCGCGCCGCACCGGCGACCTGCTCGCGGCCCTTCCCGAGCCGGAGCGGCGGTCACCGGAGCAGCGCGCCACCGCCGAGGCCGCGAAGGACGCCACCCGCGCGCTGCGCCTGCGGTTCATGGACGTCCACGCCGAAGCGGTCTACGCCGAGCTCACCGACGGCCGGACGCGGCACCCGCGCCTCGCGGAACTCGCCGCGGCCGCCGCGGCCGCCTTTCCCGGGCTGGTGCCGTCCGCCGACGTGCTCGCGGCGGAACGCCGCCGCCCGCAGGCCGGCAAGGAGGGGCACGAGATCGACCAGGGCATCTTCTTCAGCCGCGTGCTGCGCGCACCGGCGGCGGGCCCCCACCTGCTCGACGCCATGCGGCGGCCGACGCCGCGCGCGCTGCGCCTGCTGCCGGACTTCACCCGGTCCGGCGACGCCGACCTGGGGTCGGTGCGGCTGCGGCGCACCGGCGGGGCGGCGCGGCTGACGATGTGCCGGGACGACTGCCTGAACGCGGAGGACCCGCGCCAGGTCGACGACATGGAGACGGCGGTCGACCTCGCGCTGCTCGACCCGGGCGTGAGCGTCGGGCTGCTGCGGGGCGGGGCGATGACCCATCCCCGCTACCGCGGCAGGCGGGTGTTCAGCGCGGGCATCAACCTCAAGGAGCTGCACGCCGGCGGCATCTCGCTGGTGGACTTCCTGCTGCGGCGCGAGCTCGGCTACATCCACAAGCTGCTCCGCGGCGTCCTGGCCGGGGACGGCGCGCCCTGGCACTCGCCGTCGATCGAGAAGCCGTGGGTCGCCGTGGTCGACGGGTTCGCCATCGGCGGGGGCGCGCAGCTGCTGCTCGTCTTCGACCAGGTGCTCGCCGCGGCCGACGCCTTCCTCAGCCTTCCCGCCGCGGACGAGGGCATCATTCCCGGCGCCGCCAACTTCCGGCTGACCCGGCAGGCGGGGGCGCGGCTGTCGCGCCAGGTCATCCTGGCGGGGCGCAGGATCCGGGCGAGCGAACCTGACGCCCGGCTGCTGGTCGACGAGGTCGCCGAACCCGAGGAACTGGACGCGGCCGTCGAAAGGTGCCTGGCCCGTATGCAGAGCCCGGCGGTGGTCGCGAACCGGCGGATGCTGACCCTCGCAGAGGAGTCCCCCGAGGATTTCCTCCGGTACATGGCGGAATTCGCGCTCCAGCAGTCGTTGCGGATTTACAGCGACGACGTCATAGGGAAGGCGGGCCGTTTCCGGGCGAAGAAGGCCGCATCGCCGTAGCCGGGCCGGGCGTGAACCTTACGTGCGTGGTTCCCGGGCCTTCGGGACGACCAGGCCCGTCTCGTAGGCGATGATGACGGCCTGTGTCCGGTCACGGAGCCCGAGCTTGGCCAGTATCCGGCTGACGTGCGTCTTCACGGTCTCCTCGGTGATCACGAGCCGGGTGGCGATCTCCGCGTTGGACAGGCCGTCGGCCACCAGCCGCAGGACCTGGGTCTCGCGGGCGGTGAGCGCGCCGAGTTCGGGGGCGGGCTCGTCCGGCGCCTGCGGGCGGAGCCGGGTGAACTCGGCGATCAGGCGGCGGGTGACCGTCGGCGCGAGCAGCGCGTCGCCGTTCGCGACGACCCGCACCGCCTCGAAAAGGTTCTCGGCGGTGACGTCCTTCAGCAGGAAGCCGCTGGCCCCGGCGCGCAGCGCGTCGTAGACGTAGTGGTCCAGGTCGAACGTCGTCAGGATGAGGACGCGCACGCTGCCGGAGTGCGCGCCGCCGGAGTGCGCGCCGGTGAGCCGCCGGGTCGCGGTGATGCCGTCCATGCCGGGCATGCGCACGTCCATGAGCACGACGTCGGGGGACAGCTCGGCGCACACCTGGATCGCCTGCGCCCCGTCGGAGGCGGTGCCGGCCACCGTGAAGTCGGGCTGGGTCTCCAGCAGCGCGGCGAATCCGGTGCGGACGACCAGATGGTCGTCGGCCACGACGATCCGGATCTCCGGCGTGGAACCCGTCGGACCGGTCATCGATCGTCCACCGTCCCCGCGTCCACCGCGCCCGCCGTGCCGAGCCGGGCCTGATCCACCGTGGTCGGCAGCGCGGCCTCGACGAGGAAACCACTGCCCGGCGCGGGCCCGGAGCTGAGGCGGCCGCCCACCGCGGCGGCGCGTTCGCGCATCCCCGTCAGCCCGTGCCCGTGCCCGGGGCCGGACGGCGCCGCGGGCGGTCCGGGCCCGTTGTCGCGGATGCGCAGGCGCAACGCCTCCTCGGCGTACTCCACCTCGACGTCGACGGCGGCGCCGGGCGCGTGCCGCCGCGCGTTGGTCAGCGCCTCCTGGACGATCCGGAACGCGGCGAGTTCGATGCCCGAGTCAAGCGTCACCGGCCGGCCCGTCATGATCAGCCTCGTCCCCGCGGTGTTGTTGTCCCTGGCGTCGTCGAGCAGTTCGTTGAGCTGTCCGAGGCCCGGCTGCGGGCCGCGCGCCTCGGCGGCGCCGGCCTCGGTGTCCTCCCGGAGCACGCCGAGCAGCCGCCGCATCTCGGTCAGCCCGGCCCGGGCGGTGTCGCCGATCTCCGACAGCCGCCGCGCCCCGGCGGCGGGCATCCCCGGGGTGGCCAGCCGGGCCGTCTCCGCCTGCACCGCGATCATGGAGATATGGTGTGCGACCACGTCGTGCAGCTCGCGGGCGATGCGCGCCCGCTCGCCGCGCGCCGTGTGCTCAAGAAGGCGGCCCATGATCGCCTCCCGGGCCGCCCCGTGCCGTTCGGCGTCGGCGCGCGCCCGCCGGGTGGAGCCCGCCCACGCGGCGAGCGGCGCGAGCGAGGCCAGGACGAGGGTGAGCGCCTCGTCCTCCGGCGCCGGGTCGTTGAGCAGCGCCAGCAAGAGGAACGCCAGGGCCGCGGCCGGTGTGAGCAGGACGGCGGCGCCGCGCCGCGGTCCCGTCCGGCCGAGCCGGTAGACGACGATCAGGTTGGCGCACAGGGCCGCCACGGTCAGCGTGCGGAAGCCCGCCAGCGACAGGACGGTCACGGCGGAAACGCCCGCCGCCGCGGTCACGGGCGCCAGGAAGGCCAAAGGCAGCGTCCCGGCCAGCCCGAGAAGGCAGAACACCAGGGCGTAGGACAGGCTCCACCCGGAGATCGCGGCTCTGCCGACGGCCTCGGCTATCGCCGCCCCACCCAGCGCCGCACCTCCCAGCACTGTTCCGGTGCCGGCGGGGACGCGCGGACCCGTCCCGATCCACCGTCCCTTCTCCGCCGATCCGCCTCTTGTCAAGCCCATGCCGCTCATTGTGCCCGTTCCGGCTCCGGAACGTCGTAGCCGGCCACCAAGAGGGCGGCCGGCGCATTCGGAAGTGTACGCGTGACAGCGCCGCGTGTGGTTCGGTGAACGCTTTACTCGCGCGCGCGGCGGCCATTATTTTGAATTCGACGCGTACCTCCGGGACGACCCCGGCGGGCTGGTTGTCGTGGCCAATTCTGCCTACGTCTTCCTGAAGTATTCCTAAAGTCGTGCTTGCGTGTACAAAGACCATAAGAATCCACTGCACCAGGGGCAATGACTAATGGCACGACATCGGTAGTATAAGCGTCGAGTGACGTTTGGCTGGTGCGGAGCCGGCAGTTGAGAGGCTTATCTTGGAGTCTTTGGTAGCGACTGTTCTCGCGGATATCACGCTGGTGTTCGTGGTCTCGTCCCTGCTCGCCGCGGTGGCGCAGCGATTACAGCAACCGGCTGTCATCGGCCAGATACTCACCGGTGTGCTGCTCGGGCCGACCGTGCTCGGGCGGCTGCCGGGGGACCTTTCCGACCATCTGTTCCCCGAGCACGTGCTGCCATATCTCGCCGTCCTGGCGCAGGTGGCCATCGTCATTTTCATGTTCTCCGTCGGCTACGAGATCGAGTTCAGCGCGCTGCAGGGGCGGGGCAAGTCCGTTCCGCTGTTGGCGGCCGGCGCGCTGCTGGTGCCGATGAGCCTGGGAATGCTCTCCGTGCTGATCTTCGAGCCGTCCTTCACGGCCGTCGGCCAGGAGCATCAGGGTCGTTCGTTCGTTCTGTTCATGGGGGTGGCGACGTCCATCACAGCGCTGCCCGTCCTCGCCGCGATCGTGCGCGAGCGCAACCTGGCCGGGACCGTCGCCGGGACCGTCGCGATGGGCGCCGCGGCGATCATGGACGTGCTGGCCTGGCTGATCCTGGCCGCGGCGCTGATCGGCACGGGCCACTCGGGCGAGCTGTCCTGGCCGGTCAGGTTGCTGTTGATCGCGTCCTTCCTGGCCGTCATGCTGGCCGTGGTGCGCCCCCTGCTGGCCTGGTGGAGCGGGCGGAGCGAGGCGATCCTGCGCAACCAGCTGCCGGTCGCGTTCGCGCTCGCCATGGGCACCGCGTGGGCCACCGCCGAGCTCGGCCTGCATCCGGTGTTCGGCGGCCTCCTGGCCGGCGTGGTCATGCGCGGGAAGGGCCGCAGGCCGGATCCGGACGTCCTGCGCACCATGGAGCAGGCCGGGAACCTGCTGCTTCCGCTGTTCTTCGTCGTCACCGGGTTCTCGCTGACGATCGACGCGGTGCACGGGCACGGGATCGTCCTGCTCCTGGTGATCACGCTCATCGCCTGCGTCGGCAAGTTCGGGCCCGCCTACTCGATATCCCGTGTGAGCGGTCTCGATCCCCGGCAGTCGGCCACCGTCGCCACGCTGGTCAACACCAGAGGGCTCACCGAGCTCATCGCGCTCAATGTCGGCCTGGAAGCCGGAATCATCGGCGAGCACCTGTTCACCACCCTCGTCCTGATGGCATTGTTGACGACGCTCATGACCGGGCCGCTGCTCGCATGGATAAAGCCGTTGAAGATGGATCGGCCGGTGCCGGCCGAACGGCTGACGAGCTCCTGACGAGACGTCGGAAATATGGCCGCCGAGGGGTGTCCCTCCTGTGGGGGACGCCGTTCGTCCCTCTGGCGTGGGACGGGCGGCGACGGCATCCCCCGTGCCAGCGGCGGTGAAGATGGCGCTGCTCCGCGATGTTCACCGACGGCGGTTTCCTAAGCCTTTTCCGGTATGGAAGCAACCATCGAGGTCGCCGGCCTGCGCAAGCGTTTCGGACGCACCCGCGCCCTGGACGGGATGACGTTCGGCGTCCGGCCCGGGCTGCTCACCGGATTCGTCGGCCCCAATGGCGCCGGGAAGTCCACCACGATGCGGGTGATCCTGGGCTTGGACGCGGCCGACGAGGGCACCGCGCTGATCAACGGGAAGCCGTACCGCGGCCTCCGGAATCCGTTCAGCCATGTGGGTTCGCTGCTGGACGCGGCGGCGCTGCACCCCAGCCGGAGCGCCCGCGGCCACCTGCTCTGGATAGCGCGTTCGCAGGGCCTGCCCGCGCGGCGGGTGGACGAGGTGCTCGACCTGGTCGGCCTGGCGTCCGCGTCCCGGCGGAAGGCGGGCGGGTTCTCGCTCGGGATGCGGCAGCGGCTCGGGCTCGCCGCGGCGCTGCTCGGCGACCCGGCGGCGGTGATGCTCGACGAGCCGTTCAACGGCATGGACCCGGAGGGCATCGTCTGGATCCGCGGCTTCCTGCGCTCGCTCGCCGGTCAGGGCCGCGCCGTCCTGGTGTCCAGCCATCTGATGAGCGAGCTGGAGGACACCGCCGACCATCTCGTCGCGGTCGGGCGCGGCAGGGTCATCGCCGACACCAGCGTGGCCGATCTCATCGGGGCCGCGTCCGGGAGCAGGGTCGCCCTGCGCACGAAAGCCCCGGCGGACGCCATGCGGGTGCTCGCCGGGGCCGGCGCCACCGTGGCGGCCATCAGCCGCGACACCGTCATCGTCGCCAGGCTCGCCCCGGACCGGATCGTGACGCTGCTGAACGAGCACGCCGTGCCGTTCTCCGAGGTGACGGGGCATCGCGCGTCGCTGGAGGAGGCGTACATGGAGCTCACCCGCGACGCCGCCGAGTTCCGCGCCGCCACGTCCACGCGGATGCCGCGGTGACCGCGACCGTGACGCCGCCCCGGACCGGCCACCGGCGGGCAGGGCGGGACGGTTTCCTCCAGCTGCTGCACGCGGAATGGACCAAGTTCCGCACGGTTCGGGGCTGGGTCGGCGGCGTGGTGGCGGCGGCACTGCTGGTGGTGGTGTTCGCCCTGCTCGCCGGGGTCAGCGGCGACCAGGAGGGGTCGGCGCCCGTGCCGGTCGGGCCGGGCGGGCAGCCCGTCACCGACAGCTTCTACTTCGTCCACCGGCCGCTGACCGGGGACGGCGGCATCACCGTCTCCGTGTCCGCACTCAAGAGCGGCATCGCGACGAGCCCGGCGGAGCTGGAGCCCGGCACCGTGCCGTGGTCGAAGGCCGGGCTCATCATCAAAGACGGCACCCGCCAGGGCTCCCCCTACGCGGCGATCATGGTCACCGGGGGCAACGGCGTCCGGATGCAGAACGGCTACGTCAACGACAAGGCCGGCCCCTCCGCTTCCGCGTCCGCCGAGGCGCCGCGATGGCTGCGGCTGGACCGCTCGGGCGACGCGGTCACCGGCTACGCCTCCGCCGACGGCACGAACTGGACGACGGTCGGCACCGTGCGCGCGAAGGGGCTCGGATCGTCCGCGCGGGGTGGGATGTTCGTCGCGTCCCCGCCCGACGTGGACGGCAAGGGCACGCGCGGCAGCGTCTCCACGGCCGTCTTCGGGGACGTGCGCGTCCAGGGAGGCTGGGCCGGCGGCGGATGGACGGGCGAGCAGCTGGGGCCCGAGTCCCCGACGTTCGCCGGCTACCCGGAGAACGCGTCGGGTTCGGTCACGGAGTCGGACGGCCGCTTCACGGTGACCGGCGCCGGCGACATCGCGCCCGCCGTCCGCGAGACCCTGCCGACCGGCGGCACCCTCGGCGACGTCCTCACCGGCACGTTCGCCGCGCTGATCGCGGTGATTGCCGTGGGGGCGCTGTTCATCACGACGGAGTACCGCGAGAACCTGATCCACCTCACCCTGGCGGCCAGCCCGAGACGGGGCCGGGTGCTGGTGGCGAAGGCGATCGTGCTCGGAGCCGTCACGTTCGTCGCGGGGCTGGCGGGCGCGGCCGTCGCGGTCCCGCTGGGGGAGCGGCTCGCCCGGGCCAACGGCGTGTACGTCTTCCCGGTGACGGCGTCGGCCGAGCTACGGGTGGAGCTCGGGATCGCCGCGCTGCTCGCGACCGCCTCGATCATGGCCCTCGCCGTCGGCACCATCCTCCGGAGCAGCGCGGGCGCGGTCACCACCGTCCTCGTGGCGATCGTGCTGCCGTACATCTTGAACGCCATCCCGTTCATGCCCGCGAGCGCGTCGGACTGGCTCGCCCGGGTGACGCCCGGCGCGGCCTTCGCCGTCCAGCAGACGCTCGTGGAGTATCCACAGGTGGCGAGCATCTACACGCCCTACAACGGCTACTATCCGCTGGCCCCGTGGGCCGGGTTCGCCGTCCTGGCCGCCTACGCGGTGGCCGCCCTCGCCGTGGCCGCCTTCCTGCTCAACAGGAGGGACGCGTGAAACTCGCCCTGCACGCGGAATGGACGAAGCTGCGGACCGTCCCCGGCCCGCTGGGGCTGATGGTCGGCGCCGTCGCGGCGACGGTGGCGCTGAGCGCGGCGGCGACGTCGGTGGTGACCTGCGAGCCCGGCGACTGCGGCGGCGACATGGCCAGGCTCAGCCTCGTCGGCGTCGCTCTCGGTCAGGCGCTGGTCGCGGTCCTGGCCGTGCTGATCATCAGCGGCGAGTTCGGCACGGGCATGATCCGCACGACCCTGGCGGCGGTGCCGCGGCGGTCCGTCGTCCTGGCGGCCAAGGCCCTCGTGCTCTCCGGTGTCGTGGCCGCCGCGGGGACCGTCGCCGTCCTCGGGTCACTTCTCGCCGGACGGCTCGTCCTGCCCGGCCACGGCGACCAGGCCCTGACCCTGGCGGACGGGCCGACGCTGCGCGCGGTCGCCGGCTCGGTCCTCTACCTGGTGCTGATCGCCCTTCTCGGCCTCGGCGTCGCGACCGCCGTGCGGGATTCCGCGACCGGCATCGGGATCGTTCTCGGCCTGCTGTACGTCCTTCCGATCCTCGCGCGGACCATCGGCGATCCGCGGTGGCAGCGCGCGGTCGAGAAGGTCGCGCCGATGAGCGCCGGGCTCGCCGTCCAGGCGACCACCGATCTCGGCGGCCTGCCGATCGGCCCCTGGGCCGGACTGGGCGTCACCGCCGCGTGGGCGGGCGCGGCGCTGCTGCTCGGCGGCCTCCTGCTGCGCGGGCGCGACGTGTAGCGTCCCCGAGACCGGCCCATGGGTCCTGCCCCGGCCCATGGGCCTCCACCCTTCGTCACCGCCTGCGGCGGCGCCGGGCAAGCCCGCCTTTAGGGGTGTTCTCCAGGATCGGTCCCCAGAGGACAAGGATCCGGTGGGAGCAGGCGATGTCGCGAGGATTGTGGAAGCGGGTCAGGCCGCTGATCAGCGGGCTCCTGTGCGAGATCGGCTACGTCGCGGCCGTCTCGCAGGGGCACTTCTTGCCGTCCCCCCGCCGGCGGAACCGGGCGGGCCAGGCCCCCGACGGCCAGGGAGCGGGGCCGGACGCGTCCGGCCGGGCCCTGGACGGTCCTCCGCGCGACCACCCCGAACGAATCTCCCGGCGACCGCCGACGGGCGAGGAGCGCAAGCTCTGGGCCCAGCTCGGCCGGCCGCCCCGGTGAACGCCGGGGAAGCGGCCACCGCCGCGGGGAACCGGACGCCGGTCCCGGACGAGTTCGCCGGCTGGTGGGCGGGACGGCAGGCGGCGCACGGCTTCGAGGTGACGGGCATCCCGTTCGAGGAGCTCGACGGCTGGCGTTTCGAACCCGGCGGCAACCTCGTCCACGAGAGCGGCCGGTTCTTCACGGTCGAGGGGCTGCGGGTCCGGAGCGACGACGGGTCCGGCTGGGACCAGCCGATCCTCCACCAGCCCGAGATCGGGATCCTCGGCATCCTGGTCAAGGACGTCGGCGGGGTCCCGCACTGCCTGATGCAGGCGAAGATGGAGCCCGGGAACGTCAACGGGTTGCAGCTGTCGCCGACCGTCCAGGCGACGCGCAGCAACTACACCCGGGTGCACGGCGGCGGCCGGACCCGGTATCTGGAGCACTTCTGGGGGCCGCGCCGCGGGCGGGTGCTCGTCGACGTGTTGCAGTCCGAGCAGGGCGCGTGGTTCTGGCAGAAGCACAACCGGAACATGATCGTCCAGGTGGACGGGGACGTTCCGGAGCATCCTGACTTCCACTGGCTGCCGCTGCCCGACGTGCTGCGGCTGCTGCGCGTCGAGGACCTGGTCAACATGGACAGCCGCACGGTGCTGGGCTGCATGCCCAGGACCCTGCTGGCGGGTTCGTCCGACGCGCCGGGTTCGTCCGGTGTGCCGGGGTCGGTGGACGCGTTCGGTGCGGCACTGCGACGTTCCTATGGCGCGGACGGACGGCCGCCGTCCGCCCTGACGTCCCAGCGCGATCTGGAGACCTGGCTGCTGGACGTGAAGTCGCGCGGCCGCTGGGAGACCCGTCTCATCCCGCTGTCCGAGGCGCACGGCTGGGACCGCGACCGGGACGCGATCGCGTCCGGCGACGGACCGTTCCGCATCATGGCGGTCCGGGTCCGGGCCGGGAGCCGCGAGGTCACCCGGTGGTCGCAGCCGATGCTGGAACCGTCCGCGCGGCGGCGGGCGGCGTTCCTGGCCCGGTCGGTCGGGGGTGTGCTGCACCTGCTCGTGCAGGCGCGCTTCGAACCGGGGCTGATGGCGAAGGTGGAGCTGGCGCCGACGGTACTGCTTCCGCCGCCGGACGCCGCGTCCGGTCCGGTGCCGTTCCTCGACCAGGTTCTGGCGGCGGACCCCGCGCGCGTCCGCTTCGACGCGAACCTGTCGGAAGAGGGCGGGCGCTTCTACCATGCGCGGACCCGGTACCAGGTGATCGACGTAGCGGACGACTTCCCCAGGGAGATCCCCGGGAGCCACGCGTGGATGACCGTCCACCAGCTCATGGAGCTGGTCCGGCACGGCCAGTACCTCAACGTCGAGGCCCGGAGCCTGCTCGCCTGCCTGCACGGCCTGGCCTGAGCCGCCCGGCGGCCCCGGCGGGCCCGCACGCGCCAAGTAGGGTTCTTTCCGCGCCCCTGCCATTCCACGCCGCCGTTCCACGCTCCCCGGGGCCGAGGGTGACCTATCTCACGCGGTGCCGGCGCGCTCGTCCGGACCGGCGGACGCCCCGTCTCGGGGGAGCCCTTGTCCGTTCTAGGGGGAGGCCATGGCGCGCGACCTTGCCACGTTCGGCCAATCCGAAGGTGTGTCCGCCGAACGTTCGGGAGGACCCCGTTGACTTCGGCCCCCGGCGCGTCACCGGTCCATCCGGCACCCGGCGGAACCCCTAGCGCGCCGAACCTCTAGGGGTCCGCTTGGCCCTCGGTTACGGGTAGCTAATTTTCGCGCCCGGACACCATTATCGAACCCGGACCCGCCCCCCGCCGTTACGCGACCAGTTCGCCCGGCCGGGCCGGTGTCCACAAGTCAGGGAAATACCTCGACGGGGGAGGTCATGTCATGGACAGCCCTAGCGAATCCTTCGCCCACGATGCCGCAGTGGACATCCTGCTGACAGGCGGACCGGCGGACATTCCGGAGACCGCGCGCATGCGGCGGGAGGTCATCACCGATTGCAAGATCAAGATCAGGCACCGGGCCGGTTACGAGCACTTCGAGCAGGCCGAGGCCGGGCCGCGGGACGGCGACCCGGGGCCCGTGGTCTTCCGCTGGATCATGCGCACCAGCATCGCCGAGTAGCACACCGATCGGGGGACGGACAACATTGCGTACAGGGGGACGACAGTGTGTGCACATATCAATTCTCGGACGCCCGTCGGAGGAAGTGTAATGGCGCGGACGATGAGCGAAGAGGGCAAGTGGATCCGGAACTTTCATAGCTGCCCGGGGACAAGCGTGCGGCTGTTCTGCTTCCCGCACGCGGGCGGCTCGGCCACCCGCTACTTTCCGCTGTCGCGATCGCTGGCTCCCGAGCTGGAAGTGTCGTCCGTGCAGTACCCGGGCCGCCAGGACAGGCGGGCCGAACCGTATCTCGACAACATCCCCGAGCTGGCGGACCGCGTCTTCGAGGTGCTGCGCGGGGCCGTCGACCGGCCGTTCGCCATGTTCGGCCACAGCATGGGCGCCGTGCTCGCCTTCGAGGTGACCCGCCGCCTTGAGGACGCCGGCGCGCCCGCGCCGCTGCGGCTGTTCGTCTCGGGGCGGCGCGCCCCGTCGCGGCACCGTCCGGGGACCGTCCACCAGCGCGACGACGCGGGGATCGTCGCTGCGCTCCGTGAGGTGGGCGGGACCGACCCGAGGCTGCTGGAGGACGAGGAGATGCTCGCCACCGTGGTGAGCGTGACCCGCAACGACTACAAGGCGGCGGAGACCTACCGCTGGTCGCCGGGGCCGCCGCTGTCCTGCCCGGTCACCGCGCTGGTGGGATCCGACGACCCGCAGACCACCGTCGACGAGGCGGCGGCGTGGGAGGAGCACACGACCGGGGAGTTCGACCTCCGGGTCCTGCCGGGAGGCCACTTCTACCTCGACGCGCGCCACACGGACGTCGTCGACGCGATCCGCGCCGGTGTCCGTGCAGCGTCCGGGGTTGGTTCGACTGATGGGGGCATGTCGTGAGGTACGAGGTTCTGGGTCCGCTCCGCGTCAACGACGGCGGGGAGTTCTCGTTCATCAGCGCGCGGAAGATCGAGACCGTGCTGGCGGTGCTGCTGATCCGGGCGGACCAGGTCGTCGCGCCGGAGGAGCTGATGGCCGAGATCTGGGCCGACCGGCCGCCGCGCCGGGCCACCGCGGGCCTGCACGTCTACATCTCCCAGCTCCGCAAGTTCCTGCAGCGGCCGGACCAGGACGGGAACCGGATCGTCACCCGTCCCGCGGGCTACCTGCTGAACAAGGGCGGGGACGACATCGACTTCCACGACCTGCTGCGGCTCGCCGACCAGGGACGGGCCGCCCTGCGGGACGGGCGGCGCGAGGACGCGGCGGCCCTCCTGGAGGAGGCGCTGGGGCTCTGGCACGGTCCCGTCCTCGGTGACCTCCGGGGCGGTTCGGGCGACGTCCGCTGCGGGCCGATCGTCGAGGGTTTCACGGCGTGGATGGCGGAGCTGCGGCTGGAGTGCCTCGAACTGCTCGCCGACACCCAGCTGGAGCTGGGCAGGCACCGCGAGCTGGTCGGACGGCTCTACTCGCTCACCGCGGAGAACCCGCTCCGCGAGTCGTTCTACCGCCAGCTGATGCTGGCGCTCTACCGGTCCGAACGGCAGGCGGACGCGCTGAAGGTCTACCACTCGGCCCGCGACACGCTCCGGGACGAGCTCGGGCTGGAGCCGTGCCGCGCGCTGCGCGAACTCCAGCAGGCGATCCTGCTCGACGACCGCGAGCTCGATCTGCTGGCGGTCTCGTCCTGACCGCGCCGTGAGGGACGGGCGCCGGGGCGCCCGTCCCTCCGGCCTCACTGCCCCTCCCCCTGACAGGCGAGGCGGTCGGTCTGGGCCCGACCCTCCTCGTCCCGCTTGTCCAGGGGGAAGGGGGCCCGTCCACCGGCGGGGGCTTCGGGGACGGGCCGCGGGCCTTCGAAGGACACCCGTGGCAGCACCCGCTCCAGACGGCGCGGGATCCACCAGTTGGCCCTGCCGAGCAGATGCATGATCGACGGCACCAGCATCGTCCTGAGCACGAACGCGTCGAGCGCGATGCCGGCCGCGAGGCCGAACCCGACCTCGGCCAGGACCCGCTGCCCCGACAGGACGAACGCGCCGAAGACGCAGATCATGATGGTCGCCGCCGCGGTGATCACCCGGCTGGTGTCGGTCTGGCCGACGATCACCGAGCGCCGGTTGTCGCCGGTGCGCTCCCACTCCTCGTGCACCCGGCTGACGAGGAACACCTGGTAGTCCATGGAGAGACCGAACAGGATCGCCAGCATGAACACCGGCTGGAACGCCTCGATCGGGCCCTGGCCGAGGTCGAGCACGTCCTCGCCCCAGCCCCACTGGAAGACCGGGACGATCACCCCGAAGGTGGTGCCGGCCGCGAGCAGGTTCATCGCGGCCGCGGCCACCGGGACGAGCATGCTGCGGAAGGCGACGAGCAGCAGCAGCCCGCCGAGCACCACGATCACCGCGACGAACAGCGGCAGCTTCTCGCTCAGGCTGGCGGAGAAGTCGTCGGTCAGCGCCGTCGAGCCGCCCACGAGGACCTGTGGCCCGCCGCCGCGTTCCGCCGGTGGGATGACGTCCTCGCGCAGCCGCTCGATCAGGTCGGACGTCGCCTCGTCCTGCGGCGAGCCGGTGGGGACGACCTGGACCACGCCGACGGACCCGTCCGGGCTCAGCGTCACCGGGCTCGCCGTCGCGACCCCCTCGACGCCGCGGACCCGGGTGCTCAGCCGGTCCAGCGCCGCCCTGTCGGCGGGTGAGCGGACCTCGGCGACGAGCTGGAGCGGGCCGCTGAAGCCGGGGCCGAAGGCGTCGGAGAGGAGCTCGTACGCCTTCCGGCTCGTGCTGGACTCCGGCTGGGTGCTCTGGTCGGAGAACCCGAGCCGGAGCGAGAACACCGGCAGGACGAGGACGACCATGAGGACGGTCGCGGTCCCGGCCAGGATCGCGGGATGGCGGGCGCCGAACTCCGCCCACCGCGCCCACACGCCGTTCCGGGCCTCGTTGCCGTTCTCCGGTGTCCGGGGGCCCTCGGCCGCGAGCCGCCGCCGCTGGCGGCGGCTGAGGACCCGCGTGCCGAACAGCCCGAGCAGGGCCGGCAGCAGGGTGACGGCGGCGATCACGGTGAACAGCACGATGATCGACGACGCGACGGCCATGCCGGTGAGGAACGACATGTTCAGCACCAGCAGGCCCATCAGGGCGACGCAGACCGTCCCGCCGGCGAAGACCACGGCCCGGCCCGCGGTGCCGAGCGCGGACACCGCCGCGTCCTCCGTGCTGAGCCCCGCCTGGAGACCGCCGCGGTAGCGGGTCACGATGAACAGCGCGTAGTCGATGCCGACGCCGAGGCCGATGAGGGTGCCGAGCGCCGGGACGAAGGTCGCGATGTCCAGGAAGTGGCTGGCGAAGCCGATCGTCATCAGCGCCGAGCCCAGCGCCAGCAGCGCGATGGCGATCGGCAGCAGCATCGCGAGCATCGACCCGAAGGCCAGCAGCAGGATCACCACCGCGGCGAGCAGCCCGATGACCTCGCTGATGTTCCCGCCGCGCTCCTCGGCCTGCACCAGGGACACCGCGGGGCTGCTGATCTCCACCGTCAGGCCGGTGGTGCGGGCGTCCTCGACGTTGCCGAGCAGGTCCTTGACGGTGTCGCGGGACAGTTTGTCGCCCTGCACGTCGAAGTTGACCGTCGCGAATGCGGTCCGGCCGTCCTCGCTCGTCTGGCCGGCGCCTTCGGAGGCGTAGGGGCTCGTCACCTCGGCGACATGATCGAGCTTTTCGATCTCGCCGAGCGCGCTGGTCATGCGCGCCTTGACGGAAGGGTCGCCGACCGATCCCGAATCCGTTCGCCACACGACGATGTCGGACTCGCCGCTCAGCGCCGGGAACGAATCCTCCAGCAAAGTCAGCGCCTTGGTCGACTCCGAACCGGGAAGGGAGAAGTCGTCTTTGTAAGTGCTGCCCGCGGCCGAGGATCCGACCGCCAGGCCGACCAGCGCGGCGAGCCACAGCGCGAATACGATGAACCGGTGCCTGAAACACCAGCGTGCGATGCCGGTCATGGGGGTGCCCCCTGGGATGACGGTGATCAGCCGAAGGTCGAAATCTGATCATCCGGATTGCTCGGGTGACGCGATTACGGTTATCAGCCTAGGCTCGGACGCCTCCGCGGGCACCGGTCCGAGCTGCAATAACAACAAAAGTGCTGGGGGCCGTCCTGAACCTGCTTCTTTCGTAGGTGTGTTCCGGCGGGCGCGTTTCTGACACCATTGAGGTGAGGTGCCGCCGTCGCCGCGAGACCGGCAATTCACGCGTTATAGGCCGCCTGGTCATGACACCAGAATTCCCGGCCGTTTTCCGGGAACTGGGCGGCGGAACGGGGTGGGAGCTGGGAAGACTCGGCGTCAGGCGTCAGGCGTGGGCGGTGCGGGTGGCGCGGGCCGGACGGGTCAGCCGCCGGCGGGCGCGGTGGCCGCGCAGCAGCAGGCCGATCACCGCGCTCTGCGGGGTGTGGACGCCCCGGGCGCGCAGCAGCGACGCGATGCTCCACAGCTGGGTCTCGCCGACGTGCAGCGGGGCGCCGTGCACGTCGTCGTACTCCACCACCTCGAGATCGCGCACATGCTCGCGCAGGAACCGCACGTCCCCGGCGGGGATGATCTCGTCGCGCAGGCTCGCCGTGGTGTAGACGGGGATGCGCAGCCCGGCGAGCTGCTCGCCGGTCAGCGCCCACGCGTCGAGATCGTCCTCGACGCGCGCCGCGGTCTCGCCGGTCAGGTGCGCGAGGGTGTCGATGGTGATCCGCGGCACCTCGCGCCGCCACGCGGAGTCGGTGAAGAAGGTGTGGACCGGCGCGCCGGCCGTGATGATGCCCTTGATCCGGTCGTCGTCCGCGGCGCAGCGCAGCGCGAGGTGACCGCTGAAGCTGAGCGCGATGGCGTACGTCTGCGACACGTCCGCGCGGCCGGAGACGGCGTCCAGCACGCGGGACAGCATGCGCGAGCTGTCCGGGCCGTAGCGCAGCGTGTTCTCACCGACCCCGGGCAGCTCGGTGACGAGGCCCGCCATTCCGAGCCGGCGCAGCTTGACCAGCGTGGGCGCCCACTGCTCCTTGACGGTCACGATGCCGCCCATGATCACCAGGAGCGGTTTGGGGGACGCCGCCGACAGCCCGGTCGCCCAGCAGCGGACCCGGCCGCCGTCCATCTCGACCTCGACGCTCTCCAGGCCGCCCCGTTCCGAGCCCCACTGCCGGATCGACCCGACCGACCGGTCCTGCGCCTCCTGCCGCGCCGGGCCGTCCACGTAGGGGAACCTGGCCATGGCGAAGTACCGGCCGGCCTCCAGGTCGCGGCCCCGCCCGGCGAGCAGCTCGGCCGCGCGGCACCATTCGCCCGTCCAGGTGCCGGGGCCGTCGCCCTCGTCGGTGGTGATGCGGTCCAGCAGCGCGCGGTAGCGCGGGATGCGCTGGCCGCGGGCGTGGACCTCCACGTACCGCTTCAGCTCGCCGACGTCGTTCATCGCTCTCCTCCGAGGGCCGGGGCCGGTTCGGCGTCGGCCGAGCCGGCGCCGAACGACTCCAGCGAGTCCTTGATCTCCGCCAGCACGTCGGCCGCCTCCGCCCCGTCGATCACGCGATGGTCGAAGGTGAGGCTGAGCCGCATCACCGGCGCGACCTCGACCCGTCCGTCCCGGCACACCGGCCGGTCGGTGGTGCGGCCGAGGCCGAGGGTGATGGTCGTGCCGCCCACGGAGTGGAAGCCGTCGACGGGACGGTGGCCGAGCGAGGTGACCGCGAAGGTCCCGACCGTCTCGGCCCGCTTGCCGAGCGGCCGCACCGCGAGCCGGTAGAGCAGCGTCCCGAGCGGCCAGGGAAGCCGGTGGAACAGCCGCACGGCCACGAACTCCGGCATCGTGGCGGGGTCACCGGTGCGGAACCGGTCGAGGTGCCGCTGGACGTCCGCCAGGTCCCGCCCGGCGAGATCGTCGATGATGGTCGCCAGCACGACCCGCTGCCCGCCGAGCGTCTTGTCCAGCGTGACCTTGCCGTTGACCGTGTCGTAGCGCGCCAGCCGCTGCCGGACGCGCCCGCGCACGGCGGCGTTCGCCTCCGGGTGCGCCGCCAGCACCCGCGCGGCCGCGTGCAGCACGCACGTCACGGTGGAGACGCGGCCACCCTCCTCGCGGACCCGCTCGCGGTGCCGCTGGACGGCGGTCATGTCGACCTCGGTGTCGAGGAAGACCGGGGCGAAGGAGCGGATCTCGTCGAGGAAGCGCAGCGTGTGCCGGCGTTCCCGGGGCATGGGAGTGGTCTTCATGGCGGTGCTCATGTGGCCACCGTCAGCTCGTAGAGGTCGCGCAGCGTGGACGCGCGCACCGCGTCGGGCAGCGAGACCGGGCGGCCCGTCCGCCGCTCCAGGGCGCTGAGCAGCGTCAGCAGGTGGAGGGAGTCCCAGGAGGGGAGCCGGTCGAGGCGCTCGCCGGCGTCCTCGGCCGACACCGCGAGTCCGAGCTCCTCGTCGAGCAGGGCGATGAAGTCGTCGATCGTGTCCACTAGTCGTCTCCTGCGAGGTCGTCGGCAGGGTGGAGGTCCTCGGTCAGCGCGATGTGGCCGGGCGTTTCGAGGATCTCCGCCAGCCCGTGCCGGTACGTCGTCGTGGCGCCGTCCTCGGCGATCTGCTCGAAGCCGTAGCGCGGGTAGAAGTCCCTGGCCCCGTGGTTCTTGGCGGTCTTGCGGTAGTCGGCCAGCACCGCCTCGGCCCCGGAGGCCCTGGCGTGCCGCAGGACCGCGGCGAGCGCGGTCGGCTCGATGCCGCGGGAGAAGACCCGGCAGCTGAGCAGGAAGTTCTCGATGTGCACGGTCGTGCCGACGCGGCGCGTCAGGATCGCCCCGACCAGGCCGTTGTCGCCGAAGCGGTCGCGGGTGCGGACGGCCAGCACGAGCGCGTCCGGGTCGGCGACCCGTTCCTCGACCTCGGGACGTCCGAGCCGCAGGCCGGTGAGGTTGAACTGGTTGGTCCGCTGCGTCAGCTGCGAGATCCGTGCCGTGTCGCCGTCGGCGGCGGCGGTGAGCCGAACCTCGACGCGCAGCTCGCGGAGGTAGTCCTCGATCGACTCGAAGCCGTCCAGGAAGTCCTTGCGGACCACTTCGACGCGGTAGCGGTCAACGCGGGCCCGGTCATCGGCCGTCAGTTCCCGGGTGGTGAACCAGCCGTCCCGCAAGAGTTTGTCGAGGTGCAGCGCGGGCTCGTCGTCGAGCCGGATCACCGTGACGCCCGGGAGCGCGTGCCGCACCAGCCCGCACTCGTAGGGGCTGTCGTCGACGAAGACGAAGGCGTCGGTCCCGATGTTGAGCGTCGCGGCGAGCTCGGCGATGCTCTCGCTCTTCGGACGCCAGCTCGCCGCGATCCGGACGAAGTCCTCCTCCCGCAGTGTCATCCCGGGATGGGAGTCCAGGACCGCGCGGACGGGCTCCAGATCGTTCTTGCTGACCGCCGCGAGCAGCACCCCCTGGGCGCCGATCTGCTTGGCCACCCGCTGGAAGGCGCCGAACGCCTCCCCGCGCATGCCCTCGGCGATCTCGATGCCCTCCGGGCCGTCCTCGCCGAGGACCCCGCCCCAGAGCGTGCCGTCGAGGTCGAGTGCCAGCGCCTTCGCGGTACGGCCGGTGACGTGCCGGGCGATGTGGCCGACCTCGCGGGCGTACTCGGCCAGCAGGCCCGCCGACAGATGAGCCTTCGCGTAGACGCTCTGCCGGGTGTCGTCGACGGGGACGCCGCCGGCGACCAGCGGGTCGAGATCGATCACGTAGACGGCCGGCCGCCGCTCCGCCATCCGCAGCAGGCGGGCGTTGGCCTCCCGCCACAGCGCCCCGAGCCGGGCGCGGGCGAGGTGGTCCACGAGCTGGGCCGGGAAGCGGCGGGGCAGCGGGACGGTGTTGAGCACCAGCACGCCCCGTCCGGCGGCCTCGAACCGCTCCGCGAGCCCGTCGATGAGGCGGAGCTTCTCGTCCCACACGCGTTCGACGTCGTCCGGACGCCACGGCACCGGCACGTCGTCGAAGATGACGGCCGGGTCCAGCACGCAGGTCACGAGGTCGGGCCGGGCCGCGTACAGGCCGCTGTCCGGGTCGCCGAGGTCGAAGACGTAGCTGTCGAAGTCTCCGACGTGCGGGCGCAGGAGCAGCCCGTGCCTGGCCAGCTGCGCGGTCAGCGCAGGGACCAGGGCGGGCAGCGTCCCGTGGCCGGTGACGGCGACGGTGAGCGACGGGGCGTCCGGATGCGCGGCGGTGACCTCGGCCGGGTCGAGTCGGCTGAGCAGGTGACCGGCCTTGAGCAGCTCCGCGTCGGAGAGGCCGGTGAGCAGGCCCGCGACGCGGGGGTATTCGGCGGCGAGCCGTCCCGTCCGGTGCAGCTCGCGCAGCACGTCGGCGGGGCCGGTGGTGTCGGGGCCGGTGGTGTCGGGGCGGGTGGTGTCGAGGGCGGCGGCGGGGCCGGGAGCGTCGGGCATGGCGATCAGACCTTCTCCAGGGCGAAGCCCGCCTTGATCCATTTGCTGGACTCGATCGCGATGCCGACCGCCCGGTCGCCGCCGATCATGCGCGGGAGCGCGCGTTCGAGCTGGAAGAACGGCAGCGCGTTGCCGGTGTTGCCGATGTCGACGACACAGCTGACCTCCTCGGCGGCGGGCACCCCGAGGCCCTCGGTGATCCGCGCGGTCATCCGCCCGGACAGCTGCGGGGGCAGCAGGTAGTCGACGTCGGTCTCCTTCCAGTCCAGCTCGTCGAGCATCGCGTCCAGGACCTCGACGGCGAGCGCGGGGACCGACTCCTCGATCGCCTTGTAGTCCTCGACGACGGGGGAGCGGTCCGAGCCGCGGTCGCCGCGGCCGAACCACTCGACGACCTGGCCCGGCGGCCGATTCAGCCCGACCAGCCGGAGCAGCACGTGCCGGATCACCGCCGACCCCGGCGCGGGTTCGGTGCCGAGGACCATCGCGCCCGCGCCGTCGCCGAACAGCAGCACGTTGACCTGCTCGGCGGACGGCAGCGCGGAGAAGTCCGCCGCCGTGTCGAAGTGCTTGACGCTGTTGTCGCCGCCGAGGACGAGGGCGTGCCCGCGGCCCCGGGCGCGCAGCAGCGTGCGCGCCACGTCCAGCGCCTGGACGGCGCCGCAGCACCCCGACTGGAGCTGGTAGGTGGGGACGTCGTCGATGCCGAGCCGTTCGGCGACCATGTTCACCGTCGCGGGCATGAGCTGGTCGGGCGACGAGGTGCCCAGCACCACCAGGTCGATGTCGGCGGCGCCGAGCCCGGCGGACGCCAGCGCGCGGGCACCGGCCGACTCGCCCAGGTCGGTGAGGGAGTGGCGGGCCTCACCGGTGTCGAGGTCGATGGAGAAATGCCGGCTGCGGGTGCCGATGAAGGAGTCCACCCACTCCTCCCACACCGACGGGACGCCGAGGCGGCTGATCAGCGTGGCGTTGTCCACCGGAGGCCCCGGGAGAGCCGTGCCGACGGAGAGGAGATGGATGTCAGGGCCGCTCATCCGGGTCCTTTCCAGCACTGCGTGAATGGTCGCGGATTCTCATGGTCGGCGGCGTCGCTTAAGCGGATCTAGGCCGTCGCTGACGCCCCGCCGCCGGGCCCGGTTCCGGTGCCCGGCTCGCCGAACCAGGTCGTGAGGGCGTGGCGCAGTCCGGCGTCGTCGCGGGTGCCGGTGGCCCAGGCGACGCGTCCGTCCGGGCGGAGCAGCAGCGCGGCGGCGTCGATCCGTTCGGTCGGCTCCGCGGCGACGGCGTCGACGCGGTCCTCCCAGCCGGTGGTCTCGCCCGCGCCGGCGGTGCCGCGGGACAGGTCGAGGAGGACGCCGCGTCCGGCGCGCAGGCACGCGGCGATGCCGGTGGGCCCGTCCGGAGTTTCGAGCGGGATGTCGGGGAGCCGGTGGCCGACCAGCGGATGGTCCGCCGCGTCCGGGCCTGGCGCGTACCGGACGTCCATCCCGCCGACCAGCCTGACGAGGTGCTCGTTGACCTCGCCGAGCTCGATCAGCTCGGCGAACAGCTCGCGCAGCGGCTCGGCGGCGGCCATCGGGTGCATGAGCGGGATCTGCGCCTGCGTGGTGCGGCAGGCGCGGGCGCCGACCGGGTGGCGTTCGGCGTGGTAGGTGTCCAGCAGCGTGGCCGGGGCGTGTCCGTGCACCGCGGCGGCGAGTTTCCAGCCGAGGTTGGCGGCGTCCTCGATGCCGGTGCTGAGGGCCTGCCCGCCGAGCGGGAAGTGCACGTGCGCGGCGTCGCCCGCGAGGAACACGCTCCGGTCGCGGTAGGACGCGGCGTGCCGGGTGACGTGGAACCAGCGCGACAGCCAGCGCGGTTCGCCGAGCGCGACCTCCGCACCGGAGACTTCGGCGATGCGGCGGGCCAGCTCGTCGAGGGTGACGGGCGCGTCCCGGTCGGGCGGCTCCACCCCGAACTCGGCGGTGGTCACCCGGAGCGTCTCGGGGCTGGACGGCGACACGGTGAACAGGCCGCCGGGGTAGATGTGCGGGCCGAGCCGCTGGAACAGCTCGTCGCTTACCCCCAGCTCCCCGATCAGCCCGTAGAACGGGGACTCGGTGCCGGGGAAATGGATGCCGGCGAGCCGCCGCACCGTGCTGCCGGACCCGTCGCAGCCGACCAGGAACCTGCAGCGCAGGGACTCCTCCCCGGACGCGGTACGAACCCGCGCCGTGACGCCGTTGTCGTCCTGCTCCAGGCCGACGAGCTCGTGACCGCGCCGGATGTCCGCGCCGAGCTTGACGGCATGCTCCTCCAGGCGCCGCTCCAGCGCCGTCTGGGGAAGGGCGTAGTTGTACTCGCGCGGCTCCTTCAGCGCGGTGGGGTCGAGGCCGAGGTGCGCGAAGAACGCGCGGGGGAACTCCATGCCGTCGCCGCGCAGCGCGTCCATGACGCCCCGCTGGACGAGCAGCTCCACGACGGTCGGGTTGACGGCCATGCCCGGCGAGTCCGTCCGCGCCTCGGGCAGCCGCTCCAGGATGACCGTCTCGACGCCCGCCGCGCCGAGCTCGCACGCGAGCATCAGCCCGGCAGGGCCCGCGCCGACGATGATGACGTTCCGGTTCATGAACTGCTCCTTGTGACGAGGGTGTGGATGTGGCGGGCGATCCCGGCGGGGGTCGGGTCGTCGAACACCGCCGCCGGGGACACGCGCACCCCGGCCGGCCGCAGCCGGGCGCTCAGCTCCAGCGCGGCGAACGAGGACAGCCCGTGGTCGAGGAGGCTGGCGCCGGTGTCCAGGTCCTCGGGCGAGTCGAGGCCGAGGACGTCGGCGGCGTGGGTGCGGACGAGGTCCAGCAGCAGGGCCTCGCGCTCCTCCTCCGGCGCCTCGCGCAGCCGCTCCAGCCAGGAGCCGTCCGCCGGTTCCTCGGCGCGGCTCAGGAGCCGCCGTGCCTCGGGGACCTCGCGGAACAGCGCGCCGCGCCCCTCGGCGGCCAGCTCGGGGATGAGCAGGTCCCACGCGATGTCGGCCACGACGAGCGACGCGGCGGCGGGGTCGGCCGCGCGCTCCAGCACGGTCATGGCGAGCCGGGGCGGGACCGGGCGGAGACCCCACGTGGCGCCCGGCTGCGCGTTCTCGTCCGAGGGGCCCCAGGCCACCGTGAGGGCGGGGAGGCCGCGTGCCTTGCGCCGGTGGGCCAGCGCTTCAAGGAAGGCGTGCCCGGCGGCGTCCGCCGCCCGGCCGGGGGCGCCGAGGACTCCGGCGGCGGAGCACAGGATCACGAAGGCGGACAGGCCCAGGTCCGGGCCGGAGGTCAGCTCGTCGAGGTTCGCGGCGGCGGCCGGGTCGGGCTCGTCGATCGCCACGTGCACGATCGCGGTGAGCGGATGCGCCTCCGGGACGGATTCCGGGAGGCGGGCGAGGGCGTCGCGGTCGGTGAGGTCGAGCGCCGTCCAGGTCGCCTGGGGGCCGAGTTTGGCGAGCTCGTCCGCGAGCGCGTCCGGTTCTGTTCCGCCGGGCCGTTCCGGGTCGCTGGTCAGGAGGAGGTGTTCGGCGCCGTGCTCGGCCAGCCAGCGGGCCGCCTCCGCCCCGGTCGCGGTGTCGGCGCCGGTCACCAGGACGGTTCCGGACGGACGCCACGCGGCACCGTCCGCCGCGTCCAGGGGCGCGCCGACGAGGCGCCGGGCGAACACGCCGGAGGGACGCACGGCGACCTGGTCCTCGTCCGGCGGTCCCGCGAGCACGGCGCGCAGCCGGTCACGGGCCCGCTCGTCCAGCTCGGACGGGAGGTCGACGAGCCCGCCCCAGCGCCACGGCCGTTCGGCCGTCAGCGACCGCACCAGGCCCCAGACCTCGGCCTGGCCGGGGTCGGCGGGCGGGTCGGACGGTGCCGTGGAGACCGCGCCGGAGGTCGCCGCCCAGATCGGAGCCCGGATCCCGGCGAGGTCCAGCGCCTCGGCCAGCGCCCTCGTCCGCTCCACCCGGTCCTCATCGAGTGCGAGCAGGGACAGCACGCCCTCCACCTCGGCGCCGCCGGCGAGCGCGTCCCGGATGCGGCCGGCGAGCTTGCCCGGCTCGGCGTCGTCCGGTCCGACGGTGATCTCGACGCCGTGCTCGCCGAACATGTCGGCGGCCGCCTTGGGGAGGGGGTCGTTCTGCGGCGGTGTCACCAGCAGCCATCTGCCCGCGGGCGGGCGCGCCTGCGGCTGTGCGGCGGGCAGCCACGCGATCCGGTGGCCCCAGCGTTCGCGGCGCCGCCGTGCCGACAGCGCGGGCAGCAGCGCGGCCAGCGCCGCCCGCTGCTCGCCGGTGATCCGGAGATCGCGGGCGACGGCGTCGAGGTCGGCGGTCTCGACCGCGTCCCAGAAGGACGACTCCGCCGCGGGCCGCCCTTCCGCGGCGGAGTCGCCCGGCACGTCGATCCAGAACCGGCGGCGCTGGAACGCGTAGGTGGGCAGCGGGACCCGCCGGGCACGGGCCGCGCCGAACCACGTCCGCCAGCCGACCGGGTACCCGGCGGTGTGGACGGTGGCCAGCGCCGTCAACGCCGTGCGCACCTCGGGCCGCCGGGCCCGCAGCACGGGAACGGAAACCGGGGCGGGCGAGGCGCCGTCGTCGTCCGGACGGTCCTGCGCCATCGCGGTGAGCACGGCGTCGGGCCCCAGCTCCAGGTAGGCGGTGACTCCCGCGGACCGCAGGGTGGTGATCGCGTCCGCGAACCGGACGGTCCCGCGGATGTGGTCGGTCCAGTAGGCGGGCGAGCACAGCTGCTCGTCCGTGGCGATCTTCCCGGTGAGGTTGGAGACGATCGGGACGGCGGCCGGAGCGTAGTCGAGCTGCTCCGCGACGACCCGGAACCGGTCGAGGATCGCGTCGGTGTGGGGCGAGTGGAACGCGTGGCTGACCTGGAGGCGGCGGGTCCGGTGGCCGCGCTTCTTCCAGTCGTCGGCGATGCGCAGGACGGTGTCGTGGTCGCCGGAGATGACGGTGGACGAGGGCGAGTTCACCGCGGCGATCGAGACCCGGTCCTCGTGGCCGGTCAGGGTCTCCCTGATCTCTTCCTCCGGAGCGCGGATGGACACCATCGCGCCGTGCTCGGTGATCTCCTGCATGAGCCGGCCGCGGGCCGCGACGAGCGCGCAGGCGTCGCCGAGCGAGAGCACGCCGCCGACATGGGCCGCGGTGATCTCGCCGACGGAGTGCCCGGCGAGGCGGCCGGGGCGGACGTCCCAGCTCTCCAGCAGCCGGTAGAGCGCGGTCTCGAGGGCGAACAGGGCAGGTTGTGCGTGCTGGGTCTCGTGGAGGCGGTCGTCGTCGGGCGCGAACATGATGTCGCGCAGCGGCTGCTCGAAGTGGGCGCAGACGTCGTCGAGGGCGCGGGCGAAGACGGGGAACGCGTCGTACAGCTCGCGGCCCATGCCGGGTCGCTGGCTGCCCTGGCCGGTGAACAGGAAAGCGGGCCCGCCGCCGCGCGCGGTGGCCTGGTTCTGGATCACGGCGGAGCCGGTCTGCCCGCCGCTGAGCGCGCTCAGCCCTTGGAGGAGCCCGTCCCTGTCGTCGGCGACGATCGCGGCGCGGTGCTCGAAATGGGTGCGGGTGGAGATCAGCGAGTGGGCGATGTCCGCGGGGTCGATGCCCGGGTCGGCCTGGACGCGCGCGAGAAGCCGGGCGGCCTGGTCGCGCAACGCGGCGGGGTTCTTGGCGGAGATCAGCCACGGCAGCGTCGTGGGGACGGGTGTGGGCGCCCCGTCATCCGTCTCGCCGTCCTCGGCGGGCGGTTCGGGGGGTTGTTCGAGGACGATGTGCGCGTTGGTGCCGCTGATGCCGAACGAGGACACCCCGGCCCGGCGGGGCCGCCCGGTCTCCGGCCAGGGCACGGGCTCGGTGAGGAGCTCGACGTTGCCGGAGGCCCAGTCGACGTGCGGGGAGGGCTCGTCGACGTGCAGGGTGGGCGGCAGCAGCCCGTGGCCGATGGCCTCGACCATCTTGATGACGCCCGCGATCCCGGCGGCGGCCTGGGTGTGGCCGATGTTCGACTTGATCGACCCCAGCCACAGCGGCCGGTCTCCCGGGCGGTCCTGCCCGTAGGCGGCCAGCACGGCCTGGGCTTCGATGGGGTCGCCGAGGGTGGTGCCGGTGCCGTGCGCCTCCACCGCGTCGACGTCCCGTGGCGCCAGCCGCGCGTCCGTCAGGGCCGCGCGGATGAGCCGTTCCTGGGAGGGGCCGTTGGGGGCGGTCAGCCCGTTGCTGGCGCCGTCCTGGTTGATCGCGGACCCGCGCACGACCGCGAGGATCGGGTCCCCGTCGCGCTGCGCGTCCGACAGCCGCTTCAGCAGGACGAGCCCGGCCCCCTCGGCCCAGCCGGTGCCGTCCGCCGCCGCGGCGAACGACTTGCAGCGCCCGTCGGCCGACAGGCCGCGCTGCCGGCTGAACTCGACGAACACGCCGGGGGTCGCCATGACCGTGACGCCGCCCGCCAGCGCCAGATCGCTCTCGCCCTGCCGGAGCGACTGGGCGGCCAGGTGGATCGCCACCAGCGACGACGAGCACGCCGTGTCCACCGTCACCGCGGGCCCCTCGAACCCGAAGGTGTACGCGACCCGGCCGGACGCGACGCTGCTCGCGCTGCCGTTGCCGAGGTAGCCCTCGAAGCCGTCCGGCGGATGGGGGTAGAGGCGCGCCGCGTAGTCGTCGTACATCACCCCGGCGAACACGCCGGTCCGGCTGCCCCGCAGGTCGGCGGGGACGATCCCGGCCCGCTCGATCGCCTCCCAGGCGGTCTCCAGCAGCAGCCGCTGCTGCGGGTCGATCGCGAGGGCCTCGCGCGGGCTGATGCCGAAGAACGCCGGATCGAACCGGTCGGCGGTGTAGAGGAACCCGCCTTCGCGCGTGTAGCAGGTGCCCGGCCGCTCCGGGTCGGGGTCGTACAGCTCCCCGACGTTCCAGCCGCGGTCGAGCGGGAAGTCCGAGATCGCGTCCCGGCCGCCCGCGACCAGTTCCCACAGCTCCTCCGGCGACGTGACGTCCCCGGGGTAGCGGCAGCTCATCCCGATGATCGCGACCGGCTCCCGGCGGCCCGCCTCCGCCTCGGCGAGCCGCTGCCGCGTCTCGTGCAGGTCCGCGGTCACCCATTTCAGGTATTCGACGAGCTTGTCCTGATCGGTCATCCCAGCCTCCCCCTCGATCGAATGGCGTTCAGGTCCGCCGCAGCTGCTGGTCGATGAAGTCCATGACCTCGTCGGCGGAGGCGTCCCGGATCTGCTCGGCGGCCGAGGCGCCCTCGGCCCGGTGGGCGTCCTCCCAGCGGGCCGCCAGCGCCCGCAGCCGCCGGGCGATCTCGGTGGCGTCGTCGCCGGCCTCGTCGGCGGACACGGCGGCGAGCGCCGTCTCCAGCCGGTCCAGCTCGTCGAGGACGCCGCCGGGCGCCCGCTCCGCCGCCGCGGGTTCGAGCCTGGCCAGCACGTAGCCGGCCAGGGCCTCCGCCGTGGGGTAGTCGAAGATCAGCGTGGCGGGCAGCCGCAGGCCGGTGGCGGCGTTGAGACGGTTGCGCAGCTCGACCGCGGTGAGCGAGTCGAAGCCGAGGTCCTGGAACGCCTGTTCCGGGTCCACCTGGTCGGGTCCGCCGTGCCCGAGGACGGCGGCGATGTGCGACCGCACGACGCCGAGGACGACGCCGTCCCGCTCGTCCTCGCCGAGCCCGGCCAGCCGCTGCGCGAGCGAGGGGCCGCCGGTGTCGGCGCGGCGTGGCGGCGTCCGGACCAGGCCCTCCAGGATCGGGGGGAGGAGCCCGGCCCCGGCCTGCGCGCGCAACGAGACCTGGTCGAGCCGTCCGGCGAGGAGCGCCGCGTCGCCCGTCACGGTGAGGGCGGCGTCGAAGAGCGCGAGGCCCTCGTCGGTCGTCATCGGGGTGAGCCCGCCGCGCGCCAGCCGGCGCACGTCGGACGTGTCGAGCCCCGCCGTCAGGCCGCTGGCCTGAGCCCAGAATCCCCAGGCGAGGGAGTGGGCGGGCAGGCCGTTGGCGTGGCGATGTGCGGCGAGGGCGTCGAGGTAGGTGTTGGCGGCCGCGTAGTTGGCTTGGCCGGGGGCGCCGAGGATGCCCGCGGCGGAGGAGAAGAGCACGAAGGCGGTGAGGTCGAGGTCTTGGGTGAGGTGGTGCAGGTTCCAGGCGGCGTCGGCCTTGGGACGCAGGACGGTGTGGAGCTGCTGTGGGGTGAGGGTGGTGATGGTCGCGTCGTCGAGTACCCCGGCGGTGTGGATGACCGCGGTGAGCGGGCGTTGGTCCGGGACGGCGTCGAGGACCTTGCCGAGGGCGTCGTGGTCGGCGGCGTCGCAGGCGGTGATGGTGACGTGGGCGCCGAGGTTTTCGAGTTCGGATTCGAGTTCGCCGGCGCCGTCGGCGGCGGGCCCGCTCCGGCTGGTGAGCAGGAGATGGCGGACGCCGTGGGTGGTGACCAGGTGGCGGGCGACCAGGGCGCCGAGGGTGCCGGTGCCGCCGGTGATCAGGACGGTGCCGTCCGGGTCGAACGGCGCCAGTGGTTCGGTGGCCAGTGGTTCGGTGGCCTGTGGTTCGGTGGCCGGTTCGGCCGGGGTGAGGCGCGGCCGGTGGACGCGGTCGTCACGGATGGCCGCCTGGGGCTCGCCGGTGGCGATGGCGGCGGCGAGCGTGGCCGGAGTGGCGGTGTCGTCGGTGTCGATGAGGGCGAAACGGTCGGGGTGCTCGTTCTGCGCGCTCCTGATCAGACCCCAGACGGTGGCGGCGGCCAGGTCCGGGACGTCCGACTTCTCGTCCGTCGAGACGGCGCCGTGGGTCAGCATCACCAGCCGGGACGCGGCGAGACTTTCCTCGTCCAGCCATTCCCGCACCAGGTCGAGGGCGCGTTCGGCCGTCTCATGCGCGGCGGTGACCGGATCGGCGGTCTCGTCCGCCGCGCAGCGGGCGATGACGGCGTCCGGCACGGCGGCTCCGGCGGCGACGGCCTCGGCGAGAGCGGCCAGATCGGCGTGCTCCTCGCCGAGCGTCACGATCACGCTTCCGGACGCCGGCTGCGCCGGTGCCGGAGACCAGTCGATGCGGTACAGAGGGCTGCGGCGCGTGTCGCGGACGGCGAGCTGGTCGGGGTTCACCGGACGAAGCCGCAGCGCCTCGACCGACAGCACCGGCTCCCCGGTCTGGTCGGCCACGTCGACCCGCACCCCGTCGGATCCCTCGGGCGCGAGCCGCACCCGCAGCGCTCTGGCGGCGGCCGTGCCCATCGTCAGGCCGGTCCAGGAGAACGGCAGCAGCACCTCCCCGGTGGACCGGTCGCCGTCGCCGAGCATCAGCCCGTGCAGGGCGGCGTCCAGGAGGGCGGGATGGACGGAGTACCCGTCGATGTCGAGGTCTTCGGGCAGGTCGACCTCGGCGTAGACGTCCGCGCCGTGCCGCCACGCCGACCGCAGCCCCTGGAAGACGGGGCCGTAGTCCAGGCCGAGCGCCGCGAAGCGGTCGTAGACGGTGGTCACGTCCGCCGGGGTCGCTCCCGGTGGCGGCCACGCGGCCAGGTCCGGCCCTGTGGCGGGCTCACCGGCGGACACGAGCCCGGTGGCGTGCCGGGTCCATTCGCCGCCGGGGTCGCCGGAGTCGGGCCGGGCGTGGACGGTGAGCGTCCGCCGCCCCGACTCGTCCGGGGAGCCGACGGCGACCTGGAGCTGGATCGTCCCCCGCTCGGGCAGCGTCAGCGGCGCCAGCAGGGTGAGGTCGTCCACCCGGTCGCAGCCGGCCTGGCGGGCCGCGTGCAGGGCCAGCTCGACGTAGGCGGTGCCGGGCAGGAGGCCGGTGCCGAGCACGGTGTGCTCGGCGATCCAGGGGTGGCTGCGCGCGGAGACCGTCCCGGTGAGGACGAGCCGGTCGTCGTCGGCGACCGTGACGGCGGCTCCCACCAGGGGATGCCCGGTGCTGTCCAGGCCGAGCGCGGTCGCGTCCCCGGCCGCCGGCGCCGGCTCCAGCCAGAAGCGCTCCCGCTGGAACGCGTAGGTGGGCAGGTCCACGTGCCGCCGGGCCCGCGGCGCGGGCAGCGTGTTCGTCCAGTCGACGGCGTGGCCGCGCGCGTGGACGCTCGCCAGGGCGGTCAGGAACTCGCGGGGCCCGTCCTGATCGCGGCGCAGGGTGCCCACGGTGGAGGCGGCGACGCCGAGCTCCTCGTGGACCTGCTGGATCCCGACGGTCAGCACCGGGTGCGGGCTGCTCTCGACGAACAGCCGGTGGCCGCGGTCGAGCAGCGTGCCGACGGTCTCCGCGAACCGGACCTTGCGGCGCAGGTTCAGGTACCAGTACTCGGCGTCCAGGGCGACGGTGTCCAGGACGTCCCCGGTCACCGTGGAGAAGAACGGCACGGCTGAGGACCGCGGCCTGATCGGCTCCAGGATCTCCAGCAGCTCGTCGTGGAGGGCCTCGACGTGCGGGGTGTGCGAGGCGTAGTCGACCGGGATGAGCCGGGCGCGCACGCCGTCCGCCTGGTATGCGGCGACGAAGTCCTCCAGCGCCTGCCTGTCGCCGGCGACCACGGTGCTGTCCGGGCCGTTGACCGAGGCGACGCCGAGCGCTCCCGCCAGCGGCGCCAGCCGCTCCTCGACCCGTTCGGCCGGCAGCGGGATGGAGGCCATGCCGCCCGAGCCCGCCAGCGCGGTCAGCGCCCGGCTGCGCAGGGTCACGACGCGGGCGGCGTCCTCCAGGGTGAGGGCGCCCGCGACGTACGCGGCGGCGATCTCTCCCTGGGAGTGGCCGATGACCGCGTCCGGGACGACTCCCGCGTCCTTCCAGAGTTCGGCCAGCGAGGTCATGACGGCGAAGAGCGCCGGCTGGACGACGTCGACGCGTTCCGGGTCGGGGGCGCCGGGCTCGCCGCGCAGCACGTCGATCAGCGACCAGTCCGTGTGCCGGCCGATCGCCTCGGAGCAGGCGCGCAGATGCTCGCCGAAGACCGGCGACGCGTCGAGGAGGTCCACTCCCATGGACGCCCACTGCGACCCCTGGCCGGGGAACACGAAAGCGATCCTGCCGGGGTCCTTCGGCGCCACCGCCTGGACCACGCCCGGATGCGGGACCTCACCGGCGAGCGCGGCCAGCCCGTCCAGGAGCGCCGCCCTGTCCCGGCCGACGACCGCGGCGCGGTGTTCGAACGCCGAACGTCCGGCGGCCAGCGCGTGGGCGACCTCCACGGGTTCCAGATCGGCGTGGGACCGGACGTGCTCGCCGAGCCGCGCGGCCTGCTCGCGGAGCGCCTCGCCGGTCCGTGCGGACAGCAGCCACGGGACGTCGCGCTCCCGCGGCGCGGGCCCCTGCTCCGGGGGCGCCGGCTCGGGCTCGGGTGCCTGTTCGAGGATGAGGTGCGCGTTGGTGCCGCTGATCCCGAACGAGGACACCGCCGCGCGATGCGGCCGGTCGGCGTCGGGCCACGGGACGGCCTCGGACACCACGCGCACGGCGCCCGCGTCCCAGTCGATGTGCGGGGACGGCTCGTCGACGTGCAGCGACTCGGGGACGACCCCGTGCCGCATCGCCTGCACCATCTTGATGACGCCCGCGACCCCGGCCGCCTGCTGGGTGTGCCCGATGTTGGACTTGACCGAGCCGAGCAGCAGCGGGCGGTCGTCCGGACGGTCCCGCCCGTAGGTGGCCAGCAGCGCCTGCGCCTCGATGGGGTCGCCGAGCGTGGTGCCCGTCCCGTGCGCCTCGACCGCGTCCACGTCGCCGGGAGCGAGCCCGGCGCCGGCCAGCGCGGCGCGGATGACGCGCTGCTGGGCCGGCCCGTTCGGCGCGGTCAGCCCGTTGCTGGCACCGTCCTGGTTGATCGCGGAGCCGCGCACCAGCGCCAGCACCGGATGCCCGTGGCGCCTGGCGTCGGAGAGCCGTTCGACCAGCACGATCCCGGCGCCCTCGGAGAAGCCGGTGCCGTCGGCGGCGGCCGCGAACGGCTTGCAGCGGCCGTCGGGGGACAGCCCCCGCTGGCGGCTGAAGCCGACGAACACGCCCGGGGAGGTCAGCACGGTGACGCCCCCGGCCAGCGCGAGGTCGCACTCGCCGTCGCGGAGCGACCGGCAGGCCATGTGCAGGGACACCAGCGAGGACGAGCACGCCGTGTCCAGCGTGACGGCGGGCCCCTCCAGGCCGAGCGTGTAGGCGACGCGTCCGGACGCCACGCTGCTCGCGGCGCCGGTGAGCAGGTAGCCCTCCATCGCCCCCGACGGCCGCATCGCGCCGCCCGGATACGGGTGCGACGCCATGCCGACGAACACGCCGGTGCGGCTGCCGCGCAGCGTGTCCGGCCTGATGCCGGCCCGTTCGAGGGCCTCCCAGGACGTCTCCAGGAGGAGCCGCTGCTGCGGGTCGGTGGCCAGGGCCTCGCGGGGGCTCATGCCGAAGAACGCGGGGTCGAAGTCGCCGGCGTCGTGGACGAACCCGCCCTCCCGCACGTACGCCGTCCCGGCGTTGTCGGGGTCGGGGTCGTAGAGCGCGTCGAGGTCCCAGCCGCGGTCGTCGGGGAAGCCGGAGATCGCGTCCCCGCCGCCGGCGACCAGCTCCCACAGCTCCTCCGGGGACCGTACCCCGCCGGGGAACCGGCAGGCCATCGCGACGATCGCGATCGGATCGTCCTCCCCGGCCTTCGTGCCGGACGTGCCGGACGCGGTGGCGGCGGTCTCGTCGCCGGAGCCGGTGACCAGCGCCAGCAGCCGGTCGGTCAGCGCCGTGACGGTGGGGTAGTCGAAGATCAGCGTGGCGGGCAGCCGCAGGCCGGTGGCGGCGTTGAGGCGGTTGCGCAGCTCGACCGCGGTGAGCGAGTCGAACCCGAGCTCCTGGAACGGGCGGCCCGGATCGATGGTGTCGGGCGCCGGGTGGCCGAGGACCGTCCCGACGTGCCCGCGCACCAGCGTGCGCAGGAGCTCCTTCCGTTCGGCGGCGTCCCGGCCGGCGAGCTGCCGTTGCAGGGCGGACGCGCTTCCGGTCCCGGCGCGGGCGCGTGGCGCGGACCGCCGCAGCAGGCCGCGCACCATCGGCGGCGGCGTGTCCATCTCCGCCGCGGCCCGCAGCGCCGCGAGGTCGAACTTGACGGGCACGAGACCGGCCCGGCCCGCCGAGAGCGCGGCGTCGAGGAGGCCGAGGGCCTCGTCGGTGGGCAGCGGCACGAGCACCTCGCGCCCGACCCGCGCCCGGTCGCTGTCGAACAGCTTCCCGGTGATGCCGCTGGCCTGCTCCCACAGGCCCCAGGCGAGCGAGACGCCGGGCAGCCCGTCGGTGTGGCGCCGCGCGGTCAGCGCGTCGGCGAACGCGTTGCCGGCGGCGTAGTTGGCCTGGCCCGGGTTGCCGAGCGTTCCGGCGGCCGAGGAGAACACCACGAACGCCGACAGGTCCAGGTCGCGGGTGAGGCGGTGCAGGTTCCACGTGGCGTCGGCCTTAGGCCGCAGCACCGTGTCGATGTCGGCGGAGGTGAGGGAGGACACCGCGCCGTCGGCGGTGACGCCCGCCGCGTGCACGACGGCGGTCAGCGGATGCCCGTCGGGAACGGCGTCCGGCAGCGCGGCGACGGCCTCGGCGTCGGCGATGTCGCACGCCGCGATGGCGACGTCGGCGCCCAACGCCTCCAGCTCGGCTCGCAGCTCGTCCGCGCCGGGCGCGTCGGGCCCCCTGCGTCCGGTCAGCAGCAGGTGCCGGACGCCGTGCTCGGCGACCAGGTGCCGGGCCACGAGCCCGCCGAGCGTGCCGGTGCCGCCGGTGATCAGCACGGTGCCGTCCGGGTCGAGCGCCCTCGGCACGGTGAGGACGAGCTTGCCCACATGCCGGGCGTGGCTGAGGTGCCGGAACGCCTCCCGTGCCCGGCGGACGTCGAACGCGGTCACGGTGTGCGGCCGCAGCACCCCGGAGTCGAACAGCTCACCGAGCTCGGCGAGCATCCCGGCGATGCGGTCCGGACCTGCCTCGAACATCTCGAAGGCGCGGTAGGCGACGCCGGGGTGCTGGGCGGCGACCTCGTCCGCGTCCCGCACGTCGGTCTTGCCCATCTCCAGGAACCGGCCGCCGCGCGGCAGCAGCCGCAGGGACGCGTCGACGAACTCCTGGGCCAGCGAGTCCAGGACGACGTCGAACCCCTCCCCGCCGGTCGCGGCGAGGAACCGCTCCTCGAAGTCCAGCGTCCGGGAGTCGGCGATGTGGGTCTCGTCGTAGCCCGCGGCGCGCAGGGCGTCCCACTTGGGACGGCTCGCGGTCGCGAACACCTCCGCGCCCAGGTGCCGGGCGAGCTGGGTGGCGGCGACGCCGACACCGCCGGTGGCGGCGTGCAGGAGCAGCCGCTCGCCGGACCGCAGCCCGGCCAGGTCGATCAGCGCGTAGTGGGCGGTGAGGAAGGTGATCGGAGCGGCCGCCGCCTCGGCGAACGTCCAGCCCCGGGGCATCGGGGCCAGCAGCCGCCGGTCGGTGACCGCCACCGGGCCCATCGCCCCCTCGCCGAACAGGCCCATCACCTTGTCGCCCGGCCGGAGCCCGGTGACGCCGGGGCCGACCTCGGCGACGATCCCGGCGGCCTCGCCGCCGATGGTGCCGTTCCCCGGATACAGGTCCAGCGCGATGAGCACGTCCCGGAAGTTCATGCCGGCGGCCCGGACCTCGACGCGGACCTCGCCCTCCGCGAGTTCCCGGGTGTGGCCGGGCGCCGCGACGAGGGCGAGGTTCTCCACGGTGCCCGGCTCGGTGACGTCGACCCGCCATGCCCCGGCACCGGCGGGCGGGGCCAGGAGTTCCGCGATGTCCGCCCGTTCCAGCCGGGGGGCGCGGACGCCGTCGTCCCGCAGCGCGGTCTGCGATTCTCCGGAGGCGAGCGCGGCGGGCAGCGACTCCGCGGACCGCTTCCCGCCGTCCATGTCGATCAGGAGGAAGCGGTCGGGGTGCTCCAGTTGCGCGGCGCGCAGGAAGCCCCAGACGGCGGCGGCGGACGGGTCGTCCACCCGGTCCCCGGTGCGCGCGGCGACCGCGCCGCGTGTGACCACGGCGAGCCGGGCGGCCGCGAGGCGCTCGTCCGCGACCCATTCCTGGACGAGCCCGAGGGCCCGCTGCGCGGCCATGTGGGCACGAGCCGCCGGATCGCCGTCGTTGTTGTCGTTGGCGTCGAGGTCGAGGAACGTCAGTACGGTGGCGGGCACCGCCGCGTCGTCGCCGGTCGCGGCTTGTCCGAGCTCGACCCGGTCACCGAGTTCCAGTCCGGTGGCCCAGGACGGGACGTCGCCCAAGACCGCCGGGGCCTCGTTCACCGCGCCGTCCGCCTGGATCGTCGTCCAGCCGACCTGGTAGAGCGAGTCGTGCCGGGCCGGGGCGGACGCCAGCTGGTCGGCGGCGACCGGACGCACGGTCAGCGCGTCGACCGTCACCACCGGCGTCCCGGCGTGGTCGCTGATCGACACCGAGACCGCGTCGTCGCCGCGCGGGGACAGCCGCACCCGGACGGCGGACGCGTCCACCGCGTGCACGGACACCCCGCTCCAGGAGAACGGCAGCCGGGCCTGGCCGGGCCGCTCACCGGCGGTGAGCACGGCCGCGTGCAGGGCGGCGTCGAGCAGCGCGGGATGCACGGCGAACCCGCCGGCGTCGGTGCCCTCCGGCAGCTCGACGTCGGCGTGGACGTCGTCGCCGTCCCGCCACGCCGCCCGCAGGCCGCGGAAGACGGGACCATAGCGCAGGCCGAGTTCGGCGAAGCGCTCGTAGACCTCGTCCGCGGGCACGGGAGTCGCCCCGGCGGGCGGCCACGCCCCCTCCGCGACCGCCGGCGGCGCCGGAGCGCCGGACGAGGTGAGCAGACCGGTGGCGTGGAGCGTCCAGGGGACGTCGTCGGCGTCTGGGTCAGTGCTCTCGGGACGGGAGTGCACGCTCACCGGACGCGCGTCGTTCTCCTCGGCCTCGCCGACGAGGACCTGAAGCTGGATCCCGCCCTGCCGGGGCACGGTGAGCGGGACCTGGTGGGTCAGCTCCTCGATGTGGTCGCAGCCGGTGCGGTGCGCGGCGTGCAGGGCGAGCTCCACCATGGCCGTCCCGGGCAGGACGACCGTCCCCATGACCTCGTGGTCGGCCAGCCAGGGATGGGTCCGCAGCGACATCCGGCCGGTGAACAGGTGACCGGCGCCGCCCGCGAGTTCCGTCCCCGCGGCCAGCAGCGGATGGTCGGCGGACACCAGGCCCGCGGCGGAGAGGTCGCCGGGGGTGCCGGTGGAGTCCGGCCAGTACCGCTGCCTGTCGAACGCGTACGTCGGCAGGTCGATCCGCCGTCCGCCCGCGATCCACAGGTCCCAGCCGGGCACGGCGCCGTTCGCGTGGGCCTGCGCCAGGGACGTCAGGAGGCGGGCGGGGCCGCCGTCGTCACGGCGCAGGGTGCCGATCACGGCGGCCGCCGCGCCGCTTTCCTCGATGCTCTCCTGGATCGGGACGGTCAGCACGGGATGCGGGCTGACCTCGATGAACAGCGTGTGGTCGGCGTCGAGGAGAGCGCGGGTGGCCTCGTCGAACCGGACGGGCCGCCGCAGGTTCCGGTACCAGTAGGCGGCGTCGAGCTCGCGGGTGTCGATGGGCGCGGCGGTGACGGTGGAGTAGAACTCGATGTCCGACGCACGCGGAGCGACACCTTCGAGCAGTTCGAGCAGCGGGTCGTGCAGCTCCTCCACGAAGGGCGTGTGGGAGGCGTAGTCGACCGGGACGAGACGCGCCTGGACCCCGTCCCGCTGGAAGGCTTCGACCAGCTCGCGCAGGGCCTCGGCCTCACCCGCCACGACGGTGGAGGACGGGCCGTTCACGGCGGCGACGTGCAGGTTCTCGGTCAGCGACTCGCGGACGCGGTCGGCGGGCAGGGGCACCGAGGCCATCCCGCCGGTGCCTGCGAGCCGGGTGATGGCCTGGCTGCGCAGCGCCACGATCCTGGCGGCGTCGTCGAGGCTGAGCGCCCCGGCGATGTGCGCGGCGGCGTTCTCGCCCTGGGAGTGCCCGATGACGGCGTCGGGCCGCACGCCCTCCGCCTCCCACACGCGGGCGAGCGACACCATCACGGCGAACAGCGCGGGCTGCACCACGTCGACCCGTTCCATGGACGGGGCGTCCGGCTCGCCGCGCAGCACGTCCAGGAGGGACCAGCCGGTGTAAGGGGCCAGCGCGTCGTCGCAGGCTCGCAGGTGCTCGCGGAATACGGGCGAGGCGTCGAGCAGTTCCCGCGCCATCCCGGCCCACTGGGACCCCTGGCCGGGGAAGACGAACACGGTCTTGCCCTGCTGCGCGCGCCCCACGACGAGGTTCCGCGCGGGCTCCCCGCCGGCCAGCGCGCTCAGCCCGCTCAGCAGGTCGGCGGTGTCCTCGCCGATGACGGCCGCGCGATGCTCGTGATGGGTGCGGGTGGCCGCGAGGGAGTGGGCGAGGTCGACCGGGTCCAGCTCCGGATCGGCCGTGACGCGGTCACGAAGGCGCAGCGCCTGGGACCGCAGCGCCGCCTCGGTCTTCGCCGAGATCAGCCAGGGCAGCGCGCCGGAAGCACGCTCGTGCTCCTGGACGGGCTCCTCCGCGGCCTCGGCGTCGGGCTCGGCCTCGGATGGGGCCTGTTCGAGGATGAGGTGGGCGTTGGTGCCGCTGACACCGAACGACGACACGGCGGCGCGGCGGGGACGATCCGAGCTGTCGGGCCAGGGAGTCGGCTCGGTCAGCAGGGTGAGGGTGCCGCTGTCCCAGTCGATGTGCGGGGACGGCTCATCGATGTGGAGGGTCGTGGGCAGGAGGCCGTGGTTGAGGGCTTCGACCATCTTGATTACGCCCGCGACACCGGCGGCGGCCTGGGTGTGGCCGATGTTGGATTTGATCGAACCCAGCCACAGCGGCCGGTCATCGGGACGGTCTCGCCCGTAGGTGGCGAGCAGTGCTTGGGCTTCGATGGGGTCGCCGAGGGTGGTGCCGGTGCCGTGGGCCTCGATGGCGTCGATGTCGTTCGGGCTGAGACGCGCATTGGCCAGGGCGGAGTGGATGACGCGTTGCTGCGACGGGCCGTTGGGTGCGGTCAGGCCATTGCTGGCGCCGTCCTGGTTGACGGCCGATCCGCGTAGCACCGCCAGGACGGGGTGGCCGTTGCGCTGCGCGTCCGACAGCCGCTCCAAGAGCACGACACCGACGCCCTCACCCCATCCGGTGCCGTCCGCCCCGGCCGCGAACGCCTTGCAGCGGCCGTCCGGAGCGAGCCCCCGCTGCCTGCTGAACTCGACGAAGCCGCCGGGCGTCGCCATCACGGTGACGCCACCCGCCAGCGCCAGCTCGCACTCGCCGTTGCGCAGCGACTGGGCGGCCAGATGGAGCGCGACCAGGGACGAGGAGCACGCGGTGTCCATCGTCACCGCCGGACCCTCGAAACCGAACGTGTAGGCGATCCGGCCGGACATCGCGCTCGCCGACGTGCCCGTCGCCAGGTATCCCTCGACCTTGTCGAGGATGCCGAGAAGGCTCAGCGTGTAGTCCTGGCCGTTCGAGCCGACGAACACGCCGGTCCGGCTCTCCCGCAGCGACGCGGGAAGGATCCCGGCCCGTTCGATCGCCTCCCAGCTCGTCTCCAGCAGCAGCCGCTGCTGCGGGTCGACGGCGAGGGCCTCACGCGGGCTGACACCGAAGAAGTCCGCGTCGAACTCGCCGACGCCGTCCATGAAAGCGCCCTCGCGCGTGTACGTCTTCCCCGGACGATCGGGATCGGAGTCGTAGACGCCCTCGACGTCCCAGCCCCGGTCGTCGGGAAACTCCGACACCGCGTCGGTGCCGTCGGCGACCAGTCTCCACAGGTCCTCCGGCGAGGAGACGCCGCCGGGGAAACGGCAGCTCATCGAGAGGATCGCGATCGGCTCGTGCTCCTTGTCCTCCGCCTCGCGCAGCCGCCGATGGGCCTGGCGCAGATCGGCGGTGGCCCGCTTGAGGTATTCACGCAGTCTCTGCTCGGTCATCGGCCCTCACCGCTCCCAGAGGTTCCCAGCTCGTCGTCGAGGACGGCGAACAACTCGTCGTCGCTCACCGAATCGAGGTCATCGTCGTCGGGACGGTCGCCCGCGGCCGTCCCCGGGTCGTCGGTCAGCTTCCACAGCAGCGCCCGCAGGCGCTGCGCGGCCCGCGCGCGCACGTCGTCCCCGGGCGGGGTGTCGAGCAGCGCGGACTCCAGCGCGTCCAGGCCGGCGAACGCCGGTGACCGGTCCGGCTCCGCAGGCACGATCTCCGGCAGCAGATACCGCGCGAGCGCCAGCGGCGTCGGGTAGTCGAAGACGACGGTCGCGGTCAGCCGCAGCCCCGTCGCGGCGCTCAGCCGGTTGCGGAGCCTGACCGCGGCGAGCGAGTCGAACCCGAGGTCCCGGAACGCGCGCTCCGGGCCCACCCCGCGCGGTGACGCGTGCCCGAGCACCGCCGCGACGTGCCCGCGCACCACGTCCAGCAGGACGCGTTCCCGCTCGGCGCCGTCCAGCGCGGCGAGGCGGGCGGCGAGCGAGGGCCCGCCCGCCCTGCGCCGGCGGCCCGGCACCCGGACGAGGCCGCGCACCATCGCCGGGACCGGGCCACCGGCAGCTTCCGCGCGCAGCGTCGCGAGGTCCAGCCCGGCCGGGACGAGCAGGCCGTGCTCGCTCGCCAGCGCGGTGTCGAACAGCCCGAGCGCCTGATCGGCCGTGAGCGGGACGACACCGCCGTGCACAGTGCCGGACGCGTCGAGCCGCGCGGTCATGCCGGTGTCCTGCCGCCACAGCCCCCACGCGAGCGAGTGGGCGGGCAGGCCGTTCGCCCGGCGGTGGGCGGCGAGCGCGTCGAGGTAGGTGTTGGCGGCCGCGTAGTTGGCCTGGCCCGGGTTGCCGAGGGTGCCGGCCGCGGAGGAGAACAGCACGAACGCCGACAGCTTCGTGTCCCTGGTCAGGTGGTGCAGGTTCCAGGCCGCGTCGGCCTTCGGCCGGAGCACGGTGTCCAGCCGCTCGGGCGTCAGGGTGGTGATGGTGGCGTCGTCGAGGACTCCGGCGGTGTGGACGACGGCGGTCAGCGGGTGCTCGGCCGGGACGGCGTCGAGGACTTCGGCCAGGGCGTCGTGGTCGGCGGCGTCGCAGGCGGTGATGGTGACGTGGGCGCCGAGGTTTTCGAGTTCGGTTTGGAGTTCGAGGGCGCCTGGGGCGTCGGGTCCTCGGCGGCTGGTGAGCAGGAGGTGGCGGACGCCGTGGGTAGTGACGAGGTGCCGGGCGACCAGGGCGCCGAGGGCGCCGGAGCCGCCGGTGATCAGGACGGTGCCGTCCGGGTCGAGCGTGGGAGGGCCGTCCGGAATGGCCTGGGTCCGGGTGAGCCTGGGGGCGTGCAGGTGCCCGTCGCGGATGGCGAGTTGCGGTTCGCCGGTGGCGAGCGCGTGCGGGAGGGCTTCGCGGGAGGCGTCGGTGCCGTCGGTGTCGATGAGGACGAACCGGTCAGGATGCTCGTTCTGCGCCGACCGCACGAACCCCCAAAGCGCCGCGCCCGCCAGGTCCCCGATGTCCTCTCCGCCGCCGGTCGCCATCGCGCGCTCGGTCACGATGGCCAGACGGGTGGCGTCCAGACGGCTTTCGGCGAGCAGGTTCTGGACCAGCGCCAGCAGGCGGCGCGTGCCGATGTGCGCCGCAGACGCGGAGTCGGCGTTGTCGTCGTCGCTGTGTTCTCTGGTGAAGGGGAGCAGCAGGAGCTCCGGGGCGGGCGCTCCCGTGTCGATCGCGTCGCCCAGCGCGGACATGTCCTGGTCCGCGTCGATGACCGTCCACTGCGCGGTCGTGGTCTCCGGGTCGGGAAGACGCGGCCACTCGACGTGGAAGAGCGCGTCGCTGTGGGCCGCTGTGCGGTCGCCGACCTCTTCCGGAGAGATCGGACGCGACGTCAGACCCTCGATGGCGGCCACCGGAACGCCGTCGCCGTCCGAGACCGTCATCTCGGCGGAGTCGTCCGACCGTGCCAGCCGAACCCTGAGGGCGGTGGTGCCGGAGGCGTGGAGCGACAGGCCGGTGAACGAGGCGGGCCGCCGCGGCGTCGCGGACCCGTCGTGGAGCAGCGGCTGGACGGCGGCCTCCAGCAGAGCCGGGTGAACACCGAAGCCGGTGGCGTCGATGTCGTCCGGCAGGTCGACCTCCGCGTAGATCGTATTGCCGTCACGCCAGGCCGCGCTCACGCCCTGGAACGCCGGGCCGTACTCGGCTCCCGCCTGGAACAGCCCGTCGTACAACTCGCCGACGTCGATCGGGGACGCTCCACGCGGTGGCCATTGACCTGCTGTCGCGTCCGGCTCGGGGGCGTCGGCTGGGCTGAGCAGACCGGTGGCGTGGCACGTCCAGGGGACGTCGGGCTCGACACTCTCGGGCTGCCCATGGACGGTGACGGGGAGCCTGCCCACCTCGTCCGGCGCCCCGACCACGACCCTGAGCCGTACGGCGCCGTCGGCGGCGAGCGTCATCGGATCATGCAGGACGAGCTCCGCCACCTGGTCGCAGCCCGTGTGGTGTGCGGCGTGCAGAGCCATATCGGCGAAGGCGGCACCGGGAAACACCACGGAGCCGTGGACGACATGATCGGCGAGCCAGGGATGGCCGTCGACGGAGACCCGGCCGGTAAGGACGCGACTGCCGTCGGGAAGCTCGACGGCGGCGCCCAGGAACGGGTGATCGGTTGAGTCAAGCCCCAAGGCCGCGGAGTCCCCGGCCAGGGCCGGCGTTTCGAGCCAGTAGGGCTGGTGCTGGAACGGGTAGGTGGGGAGGTCGACCGCCCGCGTGGCGGGGAGGATCTTGGTCCAGTCGATGGTGACGCCGTGGGTGTGGGCGGTGGCCAGTGCGGTGGTGAGTGGGTGGTGGAGCGGGATGGTGTCGGGGGTGATGGCGGTGAGCGTGGCGTCGGGCCCGATTTCGAGGTGAGTGGTGACGTCGTTTTCTTGCAGGGCACTAATGCCGTCGGCGTAGCGGACGGTTTGGCGGATGTGGTCAACCCAGTAGTCGGGTGAGCGCAGCTGTTCGGGTGTGGCCAGTTCCCCGGTGAGGTTGGACGCGACCGGGGTGGCGGGTGGGTGGTAGGTCAGGGTGCGTGCGGTCTCTCGGAACTCCTCAAGGACGGGGTCCATGTGGGGGGAGTGGAACGCGTGACTGACCTGGAGTTGTTTGGTTTTGCGTCCTTCGGCGCTCCAGTGCGCGGCGATGCGTTCGGCCTGGTCGCGGTCGCCGGAGATGACGAGGGAGGTGGGGGTGTTGATCGCGGCGATGGCCACCTGGTCGTTCAGGGAGTCTTGGATCTCGTGTTCGGTGGCTTGGATGGCGATCATGGTGCCGGTGGGGTCGGCTTGTTGCATGAGTCGTCCGCGAGCGGCGACCAGGGTGCAGGCGTCGGCCAGCGACAACACACCCGCGACGTGCGCGGCAGCAATCTCTCCGATGGAGTGCCCGGCAAGGTAGTCGGGTCGGATGCCCCAGCTTTCCAGCAGCCGGTACAGCGCTGTTTCGTAGGCGAACAGCGCTGGTTGGGCGTGTTGGGTTTGGTGGAGGCGGTCGTCGTCGTCGGCGAACATGATGTCGCGCAACGGCTGTTCGAAATGCGCGCACACCTCGTCCAAGGCTTTGGCGAAGACGGGGTGGGCGTCGTAGAGGTCGCGGCCCATGCCGGGGCGTTGGGAGCCTTGGCCGGTGAACAAGAACGCGGTCTTACCGCTCCTAGTGGTGTTGCGGACGATTTCGTCGTTGATGAGGGCGGCGCGGTGTTCGAAGTGGGTGCGGGTGGTGGCCAGGGTGTAGGCGACTTGGGCGGGGTGCAGGTCGGGGTGGGCGGCGACGTGGTCGCGTAGCTGCTGGATCTGCTTGTCCAGCGCCGCTGGGGTCTTGGCCGACACCAGCCACGGCAGCCCTGCGCTCTCGGCGGGGAGGTCTTGCGGGTCGGGTTCGGGGGCTTGTTCCAGGACGATGTGGGCGTTGGTGCCACTGATGCCGAACGACGACACGGCGGCGCGGCGGGGACGGTCCGTGCTGTCCGGCCAAGGGGTGGGCTCGGTCAGTAGGGACAGGGTGCTGGTGGCCCAGTCGATGTGTGGGGAGGGTTCGTCGGCGTGCAGTGTGGCGGGCAGTAGCCCGTGGTTCATGGCCTCGACCATCTTGATGACGCCCGCGATTCCGGCGGCGGCTTGGGTGTGGCCGATGTTGGATTTGATCGAGCCCAGCCACAGCGGCCGGTCGTCGGGACGGTGTTCTCCGTAGGTGGCTTGGAGGGCTTGGGCTTCGATGGGGTCGCCGAGCGTGGTGCCGGTGCCGTGGGCTTCCACCACGTCGATGTCGGCGGTGCTCAAGTCGGCGTTGGCCAGCGCGGCGTGGATGACGCGTTGCTGGGAGGGGCCGTTGGGTGCGGTGAGTCCGTTGCTGGCGCCGTCCTGGTTGACGGCCGATCCGCGGATGATCGCCCGGATCGGGTGGCCGTTGCGCTGTGCGTCCGACAGGCGCTCCAAGACCACGACACCGGCGCCTTCGCTCCAACCCACACCGTCTGCCCCGGCCGCGAACGCCTTGCAGCGGCCGTCCGGAGCGAGGCCTCGCTGCCGGCTGAACTCGGTGAAAGAGACGGGGGTCGCCATCACCGTGACTCCACCGGCGAGGGCGAACTCGCATTCGCGGTTGCGGAGAGATTGGGCGGCCAGGTGCAGGGCGACCAGTGAAGAGGAGCAAGCGGTGTCCACGGTCACGGCCGGGCCTTCGAGCCCGAAGGTGTAGGAGATGCGGCCGGACGCGATGCTGTAGGCGCTGCCGGTGCCGATGTATCCCTCGAAACCGTCCGGGGCCTGATGGTGGAATCGGCCCGCGTAGTCGCCGTACATCAACCCCGTGAAGACGCCGGTGCGGCTGCCGCGCAATGTGGCGGGATCGATCCCGGCCCGCTCGATGCTCTCCCAGGTGGTCTCCAGGAGGAGCCGCTGCTGCGGGTCGATGGCGAGTGCCTCGCGCGGGCTGATGCCGAAGAAGTCCGCATCGAAGTGTTCGGCGTCGTAGAGAAAACCACCGCTGCGCGTGTAGCTCTTTCCTGGCGCGTCCGGGTCGGGGTCGTAGAGGGAATCGACGTCCCAGCCGCGATTGCCGGGGAAGTCGGAGATCGCGTCCCGGCCCTCGGCGACCAGCTCCCACAGTTCCTCGGGCGAGGTGACTCCGCCGGGGTACCGGCAGGACATCCCGACGATGGCGATGGGCTCTCTCGACTCCGCGGTGAGCCGCTGCGTCTGCTGCCGTAGCCGTTCGTTCTCCAGCAAGGAGGCGCGCAGCGCCTCGACCACGTCGTCGCGAGAGGTAGCCGTCATGTGTTCCCCGCTTTGCGTCGCATCGGTCGCATCAGTCGCATCAGGAGTCCCGGTTCGCGAGCGCCCTGGCGACCAGGGCGTCGGCGTCCGCTGTTTTGATCGCGTCCGTCTGGTCTTCTTCGGGCGGTGGCGGAGGGCTCGTCTCAAGACCTGCCAGCCGCAGCAGACTTTCCAGGAGGCCGGCTTCGCGGAGCCGGGACAGTGGAACGGCCGCGATGGCCTCCCGGAGTTCGGCGTCACCGTTGCCCGCGGCCGCCGTCCCCTCGGGGACGAGCCGTCCGAGGAGAACCTCGGCCAGGGCGTGCGGCGTCGGGTAGTCGAAGACGAGGGTCGCCGGGAGCCGCTCACCGGTGGCGGCGTTGAGCCGGTTGCGGAGTTCCACGGCCGTGAGGGAGTCGAAGCCGAGGTCCTGGAAGGGCCGCTCGGGGTCGATGCCGCCGGGTGTGTCGTGGCCGAGAACGGTGGCGATGTGCGTGCGGACCAGTTCGAGCATCGTCCGGTGCCGCTCCGCCTCGTCGAGCCCGGTCAGGCGCTGGACGAGCGATCGCGCCGACTGCCGGGGACGGCCGTTGGGTGCGCGGACCAGCCCGCGCATGGGCGCCGGAAGAGTGCCCTCGGCGGCTTGACCGCGCAGCGCCGCGAAGCTGAAACGGGCGAGCATCGTCAGCGGTGTGTCCTGGGTCCGCAGGGCGGCGTCGAAGAGGCCGAGTCCCTGTTGCGCGCTGAGCGGGAGCAGCCCGTTGCGGACGAGGCGGGTCTGGTCGGTCTGGGTGAGGTTGCCGGTCATGCCGCTGGTCTGGGCCCAGAGTCCCCAGGCGAGGGAGTGGGCGGGCAGGCCGTTGGCGTGCCGGTGCGCGGCGAGGGCGTCGAGGTAGGTGTTGGCGGCGGCGTAGTTGGCCTGACCAGGGCTGCCGAGGATGCCTGCCGCGGAGGAGAACAGCACGAACGCCGTCAGGTCGAGGTCTTGGGTGAGGTGGTGCAGGTTCCGGGCGGCGTCGGCCTTGGGACGCAGGACGGTGTCCAGCTGCTCGGACGTAAGGCTCGTGATGGTGGCGTCGTCGAGCACCCCGGCGGTGTGGATGACCGCTGTGAGCGCGTGTTCGGCTGGGACGGTGTCGAGCAGTTTGCGGAGCGCGTCCTCGTCGGCGGCGTCGCACACGGTGATGGTGACGTGGGCGCCGAGGTTTTCGAGTTCGGTTTGGAGTTCGGCGGCGCCTGGGGCGTCGGGTCCTCGGCGGCTGGTGAGCAGGAGGTGGCGGACGCCGTGGGTGGTGACCAGGTGGCGGGCGACCAGGGCGCCGAGGGTGCCGGTGCCACCGGTGATCAGGACGGTGCCGTCGGGGTTGAGGGTTGATGGGGCGTCGGCGGGCGGGGCTGGGGTTTGGGTGAGTCGCGGGATGTAGAGGCGCCCGTCGCGGATGGCGAGTTGGGGTTCGCCGGTGGCCAGCGCGTATGGAAGGGCTTCGCGGGAGGCGTCGGTGTTGTCGGTGTCGATCAGGATGAATCGATCGGGGTGTTCGTTTTGGGCGGTCCGGGTCAGGCCCCAGATGGTGGCCGCGGTGAGATCAGGGGCCTCTTGGCTGTTGGTGGCGATGGCGTTGTGGGTGGTGATGATCAAGGGTGTGGACGGGGGCGGGTCTTGGGCGAGGACGTCCTGGATGGTGGTGAGCGCCTCGTGGACGGTGGCAGGTGAGGCGGTGTTGCGGGACTGGGTGTCTGGCTGGGGCGGAGTGGGGTGGGACGTCCAGTCCAGCCGGTAGAGGTGGTTGCTGGTTTGGGGAAGCTGGCTGGGGTCGACGGCCCGGACGGTCAGCGCGTCGATAGTGATGACGGGCGCGCCGGTGCTGTCGGTGGCGGTGAGGGTGATGGTGTCGGTGCCGGTTGGGGCCAGCCGCACGCGCAGAGTTGAAGCGCCGGACGCGTGCAGGCTGATGCCGCCCCACGAGAACGGGAGCCGGGTGACGTCGTCCTGGGCCTGCGAGGCGAGGGGGTGGAGGACGGCGTCCAGGAGCGCCGGGTGGATGCCGAAACCGGTGACGTCCAGGTCGTCGGGCAGGGAGATCTCGGCGTAGAAGTCGTCGCCGTGCCGCCAGGCGGCCTCCAGGCCCTGGAACGCCGGACCATAGGCGACGCTCATGTCCTCGAAGCGGGCGTAGAGGTCGTCGATGCCGATGGGCGCGGCGTCCGCGGGACGCGAGGGCGGCGGAACGGCGGGGTCGGCCGGAGGCTCGGGATCGAGCAGCCCTTGGGCGTGGCGTGTCCAGTCCCCGTCGCCGTCTTCGGTGGCGACCGGCCGGGAGTGGACGGTCAGCGGCCGCGCGCCGGAATCGCCGGGAGCCCCGACCGTCACGCGCAGCTGCACCGCTCCCTGTTCGGGGACGACGAGAGGCGTCTCCAAGGTGAGGTCCTGCACCTGGCCGCAGCCGGTGTGGTGCGCGGCGTGCAGGGCGAGTTCGACGAACGCGGTCCCGGGGAGCATCACCGAGCCGTGGACGGTGTGGTCGGCGAGCCAGGGATGAGTCCGTGCCGAGAGACGGCCCGTGAACAGCGTGCCCTGCCCGTCGGGCAGGTCGACCGTGGCGGCCAGCAGCGGGTGACCGTCGGTGGCGTCGAGTCCGGCGCTGGCGACGTCACCGGTGCTCGCGGGCGGGTCGAGCCAGTAGGACAGGCGCTGGAACGGATACGTGGGCAGTCCGGTGCGCCGTGCTCCGGTGGGAGCGAAGTACGCCTCCCAGTCGACCCGGATGCCGTGAACGTGCGCGGTGGAGACGGCGGTGACGAGCGCCTGCGTCTCGGGCCGGTCGTGGTGCAGGACCGGGATGAGGGCGGACTCGGCGGGCAGGCGGTCGGCGGCCAACGCGGAGAGGGTGGCGTCCGGTCCGAGTTCGAGGTAGCCGGTGACGCCCTCCTCGTGGAGGGCGCCGATGCCGTCGTCGAACCGGACGGTCTGGCGGATGTGATCGGCCCAGTGGTCGGGTGAGCACAGCTGCTCGGACGTGGCCAGTTCTCCGGTGAGGTTGGACACGATGGGGATGGCGGGGGCGTGGTAGGTCAGGGTGCGTGCGACCTCGCGGAACTCCTCCAGGACGGGGTCCATGTGGGACGAGTGGAACGCATGACTGACCGCCAGTTGTTTGGTCTTGCGGCCCTCGGCGCTCCAGTGTTCTGCGATGCGTTCGGCTTGGTCGCGGTCGCCTGAGATGACGAGGGAGGTGGGGGTGTTGATCGCGGCGATGGCCACCCGGTCGTTCAGGGAGTCTTGGATCTCGTGTTCGGTGGCTTGGATGGCGATCATGGTGCCGGTGGGGTCGGCCTGCTGCATGAGCCGTCCGCGAGCGGCCACCAGGGCGCAGGCGTCGGCCAGCGACAAAACACCGGCGACGTGCGCCGCCGTGATCTCACCAATGGAGTGCCCGGCCAAGTAATCGGGTCGGATGCCCCAGCTTTCCAGCAGCCGGAACAGCGCCGTTTCGAGAGCGAAGAGCGCTGGTTGGGCGTGTTGGGTTTGGTGGAGGCGGTCGTCGTCTTCGGCGAACATGATGTCGCGCAACGGCTGCTCGAAATGCGCGCATACCTCGTCCAGGGCTTGGGCGAAGACGGGGTGGGCGTCGTAGAGGTCACGGCCCATGCCGGGGCGTTGGGCGCCTTGGCCGGTGAAGAGGAACGCGGTCTTGCCCCGGGCAGCGGCAACGGCAGCAGGCCGGATCGGTTCGTCGGTTGCGAACAGGTCGCCGACGATGGCGGCGCGATGGTCGTGGTGAGCCCGGGTGGTGGCCAGTGAGTAGGCCACGTCGGTGAGGTTCACTCCGGGACGGGCCGTGACGTGGTCGCGTACCCGTTGGATCTGGGCGTCCAGCGCGTCCTCGCTCTTGGCGGAGAACAGCCAGGGCAGGGCCTCGGGTTCAGCGGGGATGCGGTCGTCGTCTTGGACGGGCGGGGCCTGCTCAAGGACGACGTGCGCGTTAGTGCCGCTGAGCCCGAACGAGGACACACCGGCGCGGCGAGGCCGGTCGGAGTCGTCCGGCCAGGGAGTGGGCTCGGTCAGCAGGGAGAGGTTGCCGCTGTCCCAGTCGACGTGCGAGGAAGGCTCGTCGGCGTGCAGCGTGGCGGGCAGCAGCCCGTGGTTCATGGCCTCGACCATCTTGATGACGCCCGCGACCCCGGCGGCCGCCTGGGTGTGGCCGATGTTGGATTTGATCGACCCCAGCCACAGCGGCCGGTCGTCGGGACGGTCCTGCCCATAGGTGGCCAGCAACGCCTGGGCTTCGATCGGGTCGCCGAGGCTGGTGCCGGTGCCGTGCGCCTCCACCACATCGACATCAGCGGCACTCAAACCGGCGCTGGCCAGCGCGGAGCGGATGACGCGCTGCTGCGACGGGCCGTTGGGTGCGGTGAGTCCGTTGCTGGCGCCGTCCTGGTTGACGGCCGATCCGCGTACCACCGCCAGGATGGGGTGGCCGTTGCGCTGCGCGTCCGACAGGCGTTCGACCAGCAGCAGCCCGACGCCTTCGGAGAAGCCCGCGCCGTCGGCCCCGGCCCCGAACGCCTTGCAGCGCCCGTCGGGGGACAGGCCGCGCTGCCGGCTGAACTCGGTGAAGAGGATGGGGGTGGCCAGGACGGTGACACCACCGGCGAGCGCCAGATCGCATTCGCCGTTGCGCAGCGCCTGGGCCGCCTGATGGAGGGCGACCAGGGACGAGGAGCACGCCGTGTCCACGGCGACGGCCGGACCCTCAAGACCGAAGGTGTAGGAGATACGGCCGGACGCGACGCTGTTGGAGCCTCCGGTGCCGATCTGCCCCTCGAAGCCCTTGGGGATCTGGTTCAGCAGGCGTCCGGCGTAGTCGTTGTACATGATCCCGGTGAACACCCCGGTACGGCTGCCGCGCAGCGACGCCGGGTCGAGCCGGGCGCGTTCGAAGGTCTCCCAGGCGGTCTCCAGGAGCAGCCGCTGCTGGGGGTCGATGGCGAGGGCCTCGCGCGGGCTGACGCCGAAGAAGCCGGCGTCGAACCGGTCCGCGTCGTAGAGGAATCCGCCGTTGCGGGTGTAGCTCTTTCCTGGCGCGTCCGGGTCGGGGTCGTAGAGGGAATCGACGTCCCAGCCACGATTGCCGGGGAAGTCGGAGATCGCGTCGCGGCCCTCGGCGACCAGGTCCCACAGCTGCTCCGGCGAGGCGACCCCGCCGGGGTAGCGGCACGCCATCGCCACAATCGCGATCGGCTCGTCGGTGTCGCGGACCCCGGCCTGGACGACCGGCGCGTTCGGGATCTCGTCGAGCAGCTGCGCGCGCAGCTCGGCGGCGAGCGCGCGAGGGTTCGGATGGTCGAAGACGAGCGTGGCCGGCAGCCGGATACCGGCGGCGGCGCTGAGCCGGTTGCGCAGCTCCACCGCCGTGAGGGAGTCGAAGCCGAGTTCCTGGAACGCGCGTTCCGGGTCGGCGGCCGTGGTCGCGGTGTGGCCGAGGACCCCGGCGACGTGGGTGTTCACGAGGTCGAGCAGGAGCTGGTGCTGCTCGGCGGCGTCCAGCCCGGTCAGCCTGCCGAGCAGGGACCGGGTCCACTGGTCGGCGCGGCGCGCGGCCGGTGCGACGAGTCCGCGCAGGATCGCGGGCAGCGTCCCGGCGGTGGCCATGCCGCGCAGCGCGGCGAGGTCGAGCCGGGCGGGGACGAGCAGCCCACGGCCCCCGGCGGCAAGCGCGGCGTCGAACAGGGCCAGGCCCTGCTCGGACGGAAGCGCGGTGAGGCCATTGCGGCTGATCCTGGCCTGGTCGGTGTGGTCGAGCGCGCCCGTCATGCCGCTGACCTCGGCCCAGAAACCCCAGGCGAGGGACAAGCCGGGCAGGCCGCTCGCCGTGCGGTGCGCGGCGAGGGCGTCGAGGTGGGCGTTGGCGGCGGCGTAGTTGGCCTGGCCCGGCCCGCCCAGGACACCGGCGGCGGAGGAGAACAGCACGAACGCCGACAGGTCCAGGTCCCGGGTGAGGCGGTGCAGGTTCCAGGCGGCGTCGACCTTGGGGCGCAGGACGGTGTCGAGCCTGTCCGGGGTGAGCGAGCCGATGACGCCGTCGTCGAGCGTCCCGGCCGCGTGGACGACGGCCGTCAGCGGACGGTCGCCGGGGACGGCGTCGAGCAATCCGGCGAGCGCGTCCCGGTCGGCGGCGTCGCAGGCGGCGATGGTGACCTCGGCGCCCAACTCCGACAACTCGGCGCGCAGGTCGCCGGCGCCGGGCGCGTCGGGCCCGCGGCGGCTGGTCAGCAGCAGGTGCCGGGCGCCGTGCCGGGTGACGAGATGGCGCGCCAGCAGCCCGCCGAGCGTGCCGGTGCCGCCGGTGATCAGTACGGTCCCGGCGGGGTCCAGGCCACCGGACTCGGCCGGGTCGGCGGCGGCGGTCGCGCGGGCCAGCCGGGCCGAGCGGAGCACGCCGTCGCGCACCGCGAGCTGGGGTTCGCCGGTCGCCAGGGCGGCGGCCACGGCCTCCGCCTCGGCGTCCTGCCGGTCGTCCAGATCGATCAGGACGAACCGGCCGGGGTTCTCGGTCTGCGCCGACCGCATCAGCCCCCACACCGAGGACGCGGCGAGGTCGTGGACGTCCTCGCCGTCACCGGCGGCGACGGCGCCGCGGGTCACCACGGCCAGGCGGGCGTCGGCGAAACGGTCGTCGTCCAGGAATTCCTGGACGAGGCCGAGCACGCGATGGGCGGCGACGCGCGTCCCCTCCACCGGATCCGCGTCCGCGTCGGCCTCCCCGGTGCCGGTGGAGACGTACTCGGCCAGGAGGACGTCCGGGATCGTGTCGGCGGTGAGGGTGTCGCGAAGGGCGGTCAGGTCGTCGTGGACGGTGATGTCCGTGTCCGTCCCGTATCCGCAGCCCGCCAGGTCCGCGTTCCCGCCGACGACGGCCACGCGGCCGATCGCGGGCGGAGTGCCGGGAGCGGGGAGGACGGGCCAGTCGACCTGGAACAGGGAGTTGTGGCGGCGGGTCCGCAGCGCCGGAAGCCTGTCCGGGTCGATGGCCCGCACCGCGAGCGTCTCGATGGTGGCCAGGTGCGCGCCGGTGCCGTCGGCGATGGTCAGGGTGAACCCGCCGTCGGCGGGGGACAGGCGTGCCCGCAGTTTGGTGGCGCCGACTGCGTGGAGGCTGATCCCCTTCCAGGAGAACGGCAGCAGGAGCGTGTCGCCTCCGCCGTCCTGCCTGGCCAGGCCGTCCACCGCCAGGATGTGGAGGACGGAGTCCAGCAGCGCCGGGTGGAGGTGGAAACGGCCGGCCTCGGCGTGCTGCTCCTCTGGGAGAGCGACCTGCGCGAACAGGTCGTCGCCGTGCCGCCAGGCGGCCTGGAGCCCCTGGAAGGCGGGACCGTATTCGAGACCGGCGTCGTCCAGGCGCGGGTAGGCGTCGGCCAGGTCGACGGCGGTGGCGCCCTCGGCCGGCCAGGGGTCGGTGGCGCCCGCCTGCGCGGGCTGTCCGGGGGAGGCGGGCCCGAGCGTGCCGGTCGCGTGCCGTGTCCACGGCGGGTCGTCGTCCCCGGTGTCCGCCTCCATCGTGCGGGCGCGGACGACGAGGGAGCGGTGACCGGTGTCGTCGCGCGGGCCGGTGAGCACCTGAAGCTGGACGGAGCCGTGCTCGGGTAGGGCGAGCGGGGCCTCCAGGGTGAGGTCCTCCAGGTCCCCTCCGCCGGTCTGGTCCGCGGCGTGCAGCGCGAGCTCGACGAAGGCCGTGCCGGGGAACAGGACCGTGCCCGCGACGGCGTGGTCGGCGAGCCACGGATGCTCGGCGAGGGAGATCCGCCCGGTGAACAGGTGACCCTCGTCCGGCAACCCGGTCGCGGCCCCCAGCAGCGGATGACCCGACGGGCTCAGCCCCGCCGCCGCCACGTCCGACCTGCCGGCCTGGCCGTCCAGCCAGTACGGCTGGTGCTGGAACGCGTACGTGGGCAGCTCGACGGCGCGTGCGCCCGTCCCCGCGAAGGCCCGCTCCCAGTCGACGCCGACCCCGTGGGCGTGCGCCTGCGCGAGCGAGAGCAGGAAGCGCCCGGGGGCGTCCTCGTCGCGGCGCAGCGTGCCCACCGCGACGGCCTCCGCGTCCGTCTCGTTGATCGTCTCCTGCATGGACGCCGACAGCAGCGGATGCGGGCCGGTCTCGATGAACGTGGTGTGACCGTCGGCGACGAGCGCGGCGGTGGTGTCGTGGAACCGCACCGGCTCCCGCATGTTGCGGTACCAGTACGCGGCGTCGAGGCCGGTGGTGTCGAGGACGTTTCCGGTGACGGTGGAGTAGAAGGGGATCTCCGCCGGGCGGGGCGCGATGGGGCTGAGGATGTCGAGGAGATGGTCGTGGAAGACGTCCACCTGGGGTGAATGGCCGGCGGTGTCGATGCCGGGGATACGGCGGTTCCGGATGCCGTGGTCGGTGAGGCGGGCCGCCAGCTCCTGGAGGGCGCCCGGGTCGCCGGCGACGGTCGTGCTCGCCGGGCTGTTGACGGCCGCGACCGACAGGCGGTCGCGCCACGGCTCCAGATGGGGGGCGACCCGTTCGGCGTCGAGGGCGACGCTGAGCATCCCGCCCTGACCGGCCAGCCGCAGCCACGCCTGCGACCGCAGGGCGATGACGCGGACGGCGTCGTCGAGGGTGAGCGCGCCGGCGATGTAGGCGGCGGCGACCTCGCCCTGGGAGTGGCCGACGACGGCGTCGGGGTGGACTCCGTGGGAGCGCCAGAGACGGGCCAGCGAGACCATCATCGTGAACAGGACGGGCTGGACGACGTCCACCTGGTCGAGGGGCGGGGCGCCGGGGCTCCGGTTGAGGACGTCCAGCACCGACCAGTCCTGGTGGGCGCGGAACGCCTGGTCACAGATCTCGACCTGCTCGCGGAAGACGGGGAACGTCCGCATGAGCCGGATCGCCATGTCCGGCCACTGCGACCCTTGGCCGGGGAAGACGAACACCGTCCTGCCCGGGCGGGCGCGTCCGATCGTGACGTTCGGCGCGGGCTCTCCCTCGCTCAGCGCGGTCAGCCCCGCCAGCAGCTCCTCCCGGTCGCCGCCGACCACGGCCCGATGGTCGTGGTGGGAACGGGTCGTGGCCAGCGAGTACGCCACGTCCACCAGGGCCGGGGCAGGGGACGGGGCGTCCGCGAGGTGGGTCCGGAGCCGCTCGGCCTGGCCGCGGAGCGCCTCCTCCGTCTTGGCCGAAAGCACCAGCGGGCGCACGGCGGCGTCGCTGTCGCTGTCGGGTTCGGTGGCGGCGGGGGAGTCCGGGGTGCCGGGTGGCTGTTCGATGATGAGGTGGGCGTTGGTACCGCTGATCCCGAAGGACGACACCGCCGCGCGGCGCGGCCGGCCCGTCTCCGGCCACGGTGTGGGACGGGTAAGGAGCTTGACGTTGCCGCTGTCCCAGTCGATGTGCGGCGAGGGCTCGTCGGCGTGCAGCGTCGCGGGCAGCAGCCCGTGGGCGATGGTCTCGACCATCTTGATGACGCCCGCGACACCGGCGGCGGCCTGCGTGTGCCCGATGTTGGACTTGATCGAGCCGAGATGCAGAGGCAGGTCGCCGGGGCGGTCCTGCCCGTAGGTGGCCAGCAGGGCCTGCGCCTCGATCGGGTCGCCGAGCGCGGTCCCCGTGCCGTGCGCCTCGACGGCGTCCACCTCGTCCGGCGTGAGGCGGGCGTTCGCCAGCGCCTGCCGGATGACGCGCTGCTGCGCAGGCCCGTTGGGGGCGGTGAGACCGTTGCTGGCACCGTCCTGGTTGACGGCCGAGCCGCGCACCACCGCCAGGATCGGATGGCCGTTGGCCTCGGCGTCGGAAAGACGCTCCAGCAGGATCATCCCCGCGCCCTCGCCCCAGCCCGCGCCGTCCGCGCCGGCCGAGAACGACTTGCAGCGGCCGTCCGGGGAGAGCGCGCCCTGCCGGCTCAGCTCGACGAACGGGCCCGGCGTGGCCATCACCGTCGCGCCGCCCGCGAGCGCCAGATCGCACTCGCCGTTGCGGAGCGCCTGAGCGGCCAGATGCAGCGCGACGAGCGACGACGAGCACGCCGTGTCGATCGTCACCGCCGGGCCCACCAGCCCGAACGAGTAGGCGATGCGGCCCGAGGCGATGCTGTAGGAGCTGCCCGTCCCGATGTATCCCTCGAACCCGTCGGGCACCCGGTCCATCAGCCGACCGCCGTAGTCGCCGTACATGATCCCGGTGAAGACCCCGGTGCTGCTGCCGTGCAGCTCGTCCGGCGTGATCCCGGCCCGTTCGACCGCCTCCCACGTGGTCTCCAGCAGGAGCCGCTGCTGCGGGTCGATCGCGAACGCCTCACGCGGGCTGATGCCGAAGAACCCGGGGTCGAAATGGTCGGCGTCGTGCAGGAACCCGCCGGTCCTGGTGTAGGTCTTGCCGATCGCGTCGGGATCCGGGTCGTACAGGTCGTCGACGTTCCAGCCGCGGTTGCGCGGGAAGCCGGAGATGGCGTCCGTCCCGTCGGCGACCAGCCGCCACAGGTCCGCCGGGGACGCGACCCCGCCGGGAAAGCGGCACGCCATGCCGACGATCGCGATGGGCTCGTCGACGGCGGCGCCGGCACGGCGAACCGTGGCCGCGGCGTCCCCGCCGAAGAGCAGGGAGTGCAGATGATCCGCCAGAGCGTGCGGCGTCGGGTGATCGAAGACGAGAGTGGCGGAAAGCCGCTGACCGGTGGCGCCCGTGAGCTGGTTACGCAGCTCGACCGCCGTGAGGGAGTCGAAGCCGAGATCCTGGAAGGGACGGTCGGGGTCGATGCCGCCTGGGGAGTCGTGCCCCTGGACGGCGGCGATCTGCGAACGCACCAGGTCGAGGAGCCGTTGCCGCTGCTCGTCCGCGCTCGCACCGGACAACGCCTCGACCAGCGACCCTCCCGGCCGCCCCGCCCGCGCGGCCTGCCGGATCGGAACGCGCACCAGACCGCGCAGAGGCGCGGGAAGCGTTCCCGTCCCGGCCTGGCGGCGCAGCACCGGCATGGTGAAGCGGGCGGGCACCAGGAAGGGAAGATCCGGAATTCCCAACGCGGCGTCGAACAGCCCCAGGGCCTCATCGGTGCTGAGCGCGGTGACCCCGCCGCGGCTGAATCGCGACTGGTCGGTGTCGGTGAGGCGGCCGGTCATGCCGCTGGCCTGGGCCCAGAGACCCCAGGCGAGGGAGTGGGCGGGCAGGCCGTTGGCGTGCCGGTGGGCGGCGAGGGCGTCGAGGTAGGTGTTGGCGGCCGCGTAGTTGGCCTGGCCGGGGGCGCCGAGGAGCCCGGAGGCGGAGGAGAACAGCACGAACGCCGTGAGGTCCAGGTCTCGGGTGAGGTGGTGCAGGTTCCAGGCGGCGTCGGCCTTCGGGCGCAGGACGGTGTCGAGTTGCTGTGGGGTGAGGGTGGTGATGGTGGCGTCGTCGAGGACCCCGGCGGTGTGGACGACGGCGGTCAGCGGGTGCTCGGCCGGGATAGCGTCGAGGACTTCGGCGAGTGCGTCGTGATCGGCGGCGTCGCAGGCGGTGATGGTGACGTGGGCGCCGAGGGTTTCGAGTTCGGTTTGGAGCTCGGTGGCGCCTGGGGCGTCGGGTCCTCGGCGGCTGGTGAGCAGGAGGTGGCGGACGCCGTGGGTGGTGACCAGGTGGCGGGCGACCAGGGTGCCGAGGGTGCCGGTGCCGCCGGTGATGAGGACGGTGCCGTCAGCGTCGAAGACCGGAGCGTCGTCGTCGGGGGATGGGGTCTGGGCGCGGGCGAGCCTTGGGGTGTAGAGGTGCCCGTCGCGGATGGCGAGTTGGGGTTCGCCGGTGGCCAGCGCGTGCGGGAGGGCTTCGCGGGAGGCGTCGGTGCTGTCGGTGTCGATCAGGATGAACCGGTCGGGGTGTTCGTTTTGGGCGGTCCGGGTCAGGCCCCAGATGGTGGCTGCGTTGAGGTCGGGGGCTTGCTGGTTGTCGGTGGCGACGGCGTTGTGGGTGGTGATGATCAGGGGTGAGGAGGGTGGAGGGTCTTGGGCGAGGACGTCCTGGATGGCGGTGAGCGCCTCGTGGACGGTGGCGGGTGAGGTGGTGTGCGATGTTTCGGCGGCGGATTGGGACGGGGTGGGGTGTGGCGTCCAGTCCAGGCGGTAGAGGTGGTTGCTGCTGGCCTGGGGGAGCTGGTGAAGGTCGACGGCCCGGACGGTGAGCGCGTCGATCGTGATGACGGGCGCGCCTGTGCTGTCGGTGGCGGCGAGGGTGACGGTGTCGTCGCCCGTGGGGGACAGCCGGACGCGCAACGTCGAAGCGCCGGACGCGTGGAGGCTGACGCCGCTCCAGGCGAAGGGGACGCGGACGTCTTCCCGCTGCGCCTGGACCACCAGGGGGTGGAAGACGGCGTCCAGGAGTGCCGGGTGGATGCCGAAACCGGTGACGTCCAGGTCGTCGGGCAGGGAGATCTCGGCGTACGTGTCGTCGCCGTGCCGCCAGGCGGCCTCCAGGCCCTGGAACGCCGGACCATAGCTGAGCCCGATGTCGTCGAGGCGGGCGTAGAAATCCTGGAGGTCGACAGGAGATGCCCCGTCGGGTGGCCGGGTGTCCGAACTGGGAGCGCTCGTCGCCGGCTCCGAGGTGAGCACGCCGATCGCGTGCCGCGTCCACTCCGCGTCGAGTTCGGCGTCCGCCGGCCGCGAATGGATCGATACCGTCCGCTGTCCCGATTCGCTCTCACCGCCGACGGTGACCTGCACATGTGCCGCTCCGCGATCGGCCAGGACGAGAGGAGCTTCCAGCGTGAGGTCCTGCACCTGGTCGCAGCCGGTGTGGTGCGCGGCATGCAGGGCCAGGTCGGCGAAGGCGGTGCCGGGGAAGAGAGTGGTGTCGTGAACGGTGTGGTCGGCGAGCCATTGGTGAGTGTCGAGGGAGATCCGGCCGGTGAAGATCCATCCGCCGCCGTCTGGGACGTCCAGGACCGCCTTGACCATCGGGTGCTCCGACGCGCCCTGACCAAGCCCGCCCGGACTGGAAGCCGGTGAAGCCTTGAGCCAGTAGAGGCGACGTTGGAACGGGTAGGTGGGCAGGTCGACCGGCTGTGTGGCGGGGAGGATTTTGGTCCAGTCGATGGGGACGCCGTGGGTGTGTGCGGTGGCGAGTGCGGTGGTGAGTGGGTGGTGGAGGGGGATGGTGTCGGGGGTGATGGCGGTGAGTGTGGCGTCGGGTCCGAGTTCGAGGTGGGTGGTGACGTCGTTTTCTTGCAGGGCGCTGATGCCGTCGGCGTAGCGGACGGTTTGGCGGATGTGGTCAACCCAGTAGTCGGGTGAGCGCAGCTGTTCGGGTGTGGCCAGTTCCCCGGTGAGGTTGGACATGATGGGGATGGCGGGTGGGTGGTAGGTCAGCTGCGCTGCGACGCCATGGAACTCCTTAAGGACGGGGTCCATGTGGGGGGAGTGGAACGCGTGACTGACTTGGAGTTGTTTGGTTTTGCGTCCTTCGGCGCTCCAGTGTTCTGCGATGCGTTCGGCCTGGTCGTGGTCGCCGGAGATGACGAGGGAGGTGGGGGTGTTGATCGCGGCGATGGCCACCTGGTCGTTCAGGGAGTCTTGGATTTCGTGTTCGGTGGCTTGGATGGCGATCATGGTGCCGGTGGGGTCGGCTTGTTGCATGAGTCGTCCGCGAGCGGCGACCAGAGTGCAGGCGTCGGCCAGCGACAAGACACCGGCGACGTGTGCGGCGGTGATTTCTCCGATGGAGTGCCCGGCAAGGTAGTCGGGTCGAACACTCCAGCTTTCCAGCAGCCGGTACAGCGCTGTTTCGTAGGCGAACAGGGCTGGTTGGGCGTGTTGGGTTTGGTGGAGGCGGTCGTCGTCTTCGGCGAACATGATGTCGCGCAACGGCTGTTCGAAGTGCGCGCAGACTTCGTCGAGGGCTTGGGCGAAGACGGGGTGGGTGTCGTAGAGGTCGCGGCCCATGCCGGGGCGTTGGCTGCCTTGGCCGGTGAACAGGAACGCGGTCTTACCGCTGGTGGTGGTGTTGCGGATGATTTCGTTGTTGAGGAGGGCGGCGCGGTGTTCGAAGTGGGTGCGGGTGGTGGCCAGGGTGTAGGCGACCTGGGCGGGGTGCAGGTCGGGGTTGGCGGCGACGTGGTCGCGTAGCTGTTGGATTTGCTCGTCCAACGCGGCCGGGGTCTTGGCCGACAGCAGCCAGGGCAGCTCGGCGGTCTCGTCGGGGAGTTCTGGCGTGCTTGGCTCGGGGGGCTGTTCCAGGACGATGTGGGCGTTGGTGCCGCTGATGCCGAAGGAGGAGACCGCCGCGCGGCGGGGACGGTCGGTGCTGTCGGGCCAGGGAGTGGGCTCGGTCAGCAGGGTGACGGCGCCGCTGTCCCAGTCGACGTGGGGAGAAGGCTCGTCAACATGCAGCGTGGTGGGGAGGACGCCGTGGTTGAGGGCTTCGACCATCTTGATGATGCCTGCGACCCCGGCGGCGGCTTGGGTGTGGCCGATGTTGGATTTGATCGAGCCCAGCCACAGTGGCCGGCCGGCGGGACGGTCTTGTCCGTAGGTGGCGAGCAGTGCTTGGGCTTCGATGGGGTCGCCGAGCGTGGTGCCGGTGCCGTGGGCTTCCACCACGTCGATGTCGGCGGTGCTCAAGTCGGCGTTGGCGAGGGCGGCGTGGATGACGCGTTGCTGGGAGGGGCCGTTGGGTGCAGTTAGGCCGTTGCTGGCGCCGTCCTGGTTAATGGCTGATCCGCGTACCACTGCCAGGACCGGGTGGCCGTGGCGCTGCGCGTCCGACAGGCGTTCGACCAGGAGCAGTCCGACGCCTTCGGAGAAGCCCGCGCCGTCGGCCCCGGCCGCGAACGCCTTGCAGCGGCCGTCGGGGGACAGGCCGCGCTGCCTGCTGAACTCGGTGAAAACGATCGGCGTCGCCATTACCGTGACACCACCCGCCAGCGCCATATCGCACTCGCCGTTGCGAAGCGATTGGGCGGCCAGGTGCAGGGCGACCAATGAGGACGAGCAGGCGGTGTCCACGGTCACGGCCGGGCCTTCGAGACCGAAGGTGTAGGAGATACGGCCGGACGCGATGCTGGAGGAGACGCCGGTGGACAGATACCCGTCGGCGTCGGGCTCCGGGTTTCGGAGCGAGGCGTACTCCTGCCCGGCCATACCGGTGAAGACACCGACGTTGCCGCCCGCCAGCGCGGCGGGTGCGATCCCGGCCCTTTCCAGCACTTCCCACGTGGTCTCCAGCAGCAGCCGCTGCTGCGGATCCATGGCCAGGGCCTCACGCGGGCTGATACCGAAGAAGTCGGCGTCGAACTCGCCGGCGTCATGGAGGAAACCACCACGGCGCGAGTACGTCGTGCCCTTCACGTCCGGGTTGGGGTCGTAGAGCGCGTCAAGGTCCCAGCCGCGATTGCCGGGGAAGTCGGAGATCGCGTCCCGGCCCTCGGCGACCAGCTCCCACAGTTCCTCGGGCGAGGTGACTCCGCCGGGGTACCGGCAGGCCGCGGCGACGATGGCGATCGGCTCATGGCTTGAGGACTCGACCTCGTCCAGGCGGCGCTGGGTCTGACGCAGGTCCGCCGTGACGCGCTTGAGGTACGCGAGAAGTTTCTCGTCGTTCTCCGCCATTGCCGCTCTCTCCAGTGATTGCAGAAAAACGATTTCGGGAAGTCAGGCACTACCGAATTGCTGATCGATGAGCGTGAAGATCTCATCCGCCGAGGCCGAGTCGATGTCCACGTCGGCCGGTTCGCGCCTGAGGCCGCGAAGAACGGACGCCAGACGGTCGGCGACCTCGGTTATGAGCCCGCTTTCTTCGGGCAATTCCGAGATGGCCTTCTCCAGCGCGTCGAGTTCGTTGACCACGGACGGCGTGCTCGCCATGACGTCCGGCTGTATCAGCGGCAGCAGATATCCGGCCAAGGCCGTGGGGGTCGGGTAGTCGAAAACGAGGCTGGACGACAGGCGAAGACCCGTCGAGGCGGCGAGCCGGTTTCGCAGTTTGATCGCCATGAGCGAGTCGAAACCCGAGTCCTTGAACGGCCGGTCGGGCGGAATCCGGTCGGCCGCCGGGTAGCCCAGCACCGTCGCGGCGTCGCCGCGCACCGTCTCCAGCAGGAGTTCGGCCTGCGCGTCGGGCGTCAGGCCCGACAGCCGGTCCCGCAGCGCCGACCCCGCCGTGGTCGCGTCGCCGGGCTCGGTGTCGCTGAGCGCGCGCCGCGCCTCGGGGATCTCCTGGAGCAGCGGGCTGACGCGGCCCGAGGTGAAGCCGACCACGAACCGGTCCCAGTCGATGTCGGCGACGGCGACGAACGTCTCGTCGTGCTCGACCGCCTGGATCATCGCGGTCGTCGCGTCCTCGGGAGGCATTTCGAGGACGCCGCGGCGATGCATGTACTCGCCGATGTCCTCGACGGAGGACATCATGCCGTCGCCCTTCCAGGCGCCCCACGCGATCGACGTGGCGGTCGCGCCGCGGCCGCGACGCTGTTCGGCGAGGTGGTCCAGGAACGCGTTCCCGGCCGCGTAGGCGTCGTTGCCGCCGCTTCCCCACACGCCCGCGTTCGACGAGAACAGCACGAACGCGTCCAGCTCCCGGTCGCCCAGCAGTTCGTCCAGGACGGTCGCCCCGACGACCTTTCCGGCGATCACCTCGGCGAACTCGTCGAGTTCGGTGTCGGTGACGGCGCGGAACCGGCGCCCCACCCCCGCCGCGTGGATAACCGCCGTGAGCGGGTGGTCTGCTGGAACGTTGTCGAGCAGGTCCGCAACCGCCGCGCGGTCGGTCATGTCGCAGGCCGCGATGGTCACCCCGGCGCCCAGCGCGATCAGCTCGGCCTCCAGTTCGGCGGCCCCGGGCGCCGCCGGGCCGCGGCGGCTCGCCAGCACCAGATGCCCGGCGCCTTCGGCGGCGAGCCGTCTGGCGACCTGCGCGCCGACACCACCGGTACCGCCGGTGATGAGCACGGTTCCGGTCGGACGCCATTCCTTGGTGGCGGTCTCGGCCCGGAGCGGAGCACGCACGAGCCGCCGGACGAAACGGCCCCCGGAACGCACGGCGATCTGATCCTCGTCACCAACGCCGGTGAGGGCCGTCGCCACGTGCCGTACCGTCCCGTCGCTGATCGCGTCGGGCAGATCGATCAGCCCGCCCCAGCGCCTGGGATGTTCGAGGGCGATCACCCGGCCGAGCCCCCACAGCTGGGCCTGGGCGGCCCGTGGCGCGGGATCGTCCCGGCCGGTCACCACCGCGCCGCTGGTGGCGCACCACAGCGGGCCGTCGATGCCCGTGTCGATCACAGCCTGGGCGAGGGCCAGCGTCGCGGCGACACCGGTGGGCACGGCCGGATACCGGACGTGCGGGGCGTCGTCGAAGGCGAGCAGGGAGAGGATCCCCGCGATCTCCGCACCGTCCGCCGTCGCCGCACGGATACGGTCGGCGAACCAGCCGCGGTCGACCTGATCGGTCTCCACGATCAGCAGCTCGGCCTCGGCGCCGTGCTCCACGAGAGCCCGCATGCAGCCGCTCGCCCAAGCGTCGGGAGCGTGGACGCGGGGCACCGCCACCAGCCAGGTTCCGTGCAGCGAGGGAGGCGCCGCGTCACCCGCCGACCGCCACGCCACCCGGTAGCGCCATTGGTCGATCACCGAGCCCGGAACCTCGTTCTTCGCGGGCCCATCGAGCCAGTAGGGCTGGTGCTGGAACGGGTAGGTGGGGAGGTCGACCGCCCGCGTGGCGGGGAGGATCTTGGTCCAGTCGATGGGGACGCCGTGGGTGTGTGCGGTGGCGAGTGCGGTGGTGAGTGGGTGGTGGAGGGGGATGGTGTCGGGGGTGATGGCGGTGAGTGTGGCGTCGGGTCCGAGTTCGAGGTGGGTGGTGACGTCGTTTTCTTGCAGGGCGCTGATGCCGTCGGCGTAGCGGACGGTTTGGCGGATGTGGTCAACCCAGTAGTCGGGTGAGCGCAGCTGTTCGGGTGTGGCCAGTTCCCCGGTGAGGTTGGACATGATGGGGATGGCGGGTGGGTGGTAGGTCAGCTGCGCTGCGACGCCATGGAACTCCTTAAGGACGGGGTCCATGTGGGGGGAGTGGAACGCGTGACTGACTTGGAGTTGTTTGGTTTTGCGTCCTTCGGCGCTCCAGTGTTCTGCGATGCGTTCGGCCTGGTCGTGGTCGCCGGAGATGACGAGGGAGGTGGGGGTGTTGATCGCGGCGATGGCCACCTGGTCGTTCAGGGAGTCTTGGATTTCGTGTTCGGTGGCTTGGATGGCGATCATGGTGCCGGTGGGGTCGGCTTGTTGCATGAGTCGTCCGCGAGCGGCGACCAGAGCACAGGCGTCGGCCAGCGACAAGACACCGGCGACGTGCGCGGCAGCAATCTCTCCGATGGAGTGCCCGGCAAGGTAGTCGGGTCGGATGCCCCAGCTTTCCAGCAGCCGGTACAGCGCTGTTTCGTAGGCGAACAGGGCTGGTTGGGCGTGTTGGGTTTGGTGGAGGCGGTCGTCGTCTTCGGCGAACATGATGTCGCGCAACGGCTGTTCGAAACGCGCACAGACTTCGTCCAGCGCCTGGGCGAAGACGGGGTGGGCGTCGTACAGGTCGCGGCCCATGCCGGGGCGTTGGCTGCCTTGGCCGGTGAACAAGAACGCGGTCTTACCGCGCGTGGTGGTGTTGCGGACGACCTCGTTGTTGATGAGGGCGGCGCGGTGTTCGAAGTGGGTGCGGGTGGTGGCCAGGGTGTAGGCGACCTGGGCGGGGTGCAGGTCGGGGTGGGCGGCGACGTGGTCGCGTAGCCGTTGGATCTGCTCGTCCAACGCGGCCGGGGTCTTGGCCGACAGCAGCCACGGCAGCCCTGCGCTCTCGGCGGGGAGTTCTGGCGTGCTTGGCTCGGGGGGCTGTTCCAGGACGATGTGGGCGTTGGTGCCGCTGATGCCGAAGGAGGAGACCGCCGCGCGGCGGGGACGGTCGGTGCTGTCGGGCCAGGGAGTGGGCTCGGTCAGCAGGGTGACGGCGCCGCTGTCCCAGTCGACGTGCGGGGAAGGTTCCTCGGCGTGCAATGTGGCGGGCAGTAGCCCATGGGTCATCGCTTCGACCATCTTGATGACGCCTGCGACACCGGCGGCGGCTTGGGTGTGGCCGATGTTGGATTTGATCGAGCCCAGCCACAGCGGCCGGTTGTCGGGACGGTCCTGCCCGTAGGTGGCGAGTAGCGCTTGGGCTTCGATGGGGTCGCCGAGGCTGGTGCCGGTGCCGTGCGCCTCCACCACATCGACATCAGCGGCGCTCAAACCGGCGTTGGCCAGTGCTGCGCGGATGACGCGTTGCTGCGACGGGCCGTTGGGGGCGGACAGTTGGCTGCTGGCGCCGTCCTGGTTGACCGCGGAACCGCGGATGATCGCCCGGATCGGGTGGCCGTTGCGTTGCGCGTCCGACAGGCGCTCCAGCATCAGGACGCCGACACCCTCGCCCAGGACGGTGCCGTCGGCCCCGGACCCGAACGCCTTGCAGCGTCCGTCCGCCGCCAGGCCGCGCTGCCGGCTGAAGTCGATGAAGGTGGACGGGGTGGCCATCACGCTGACGCCGCCGGCCAGCGCCAGGTCGCACTCGCCGTTGCGGAGCGACTGGACGGCCAGGTGCAGAGCGACCAGCGACGATGAGCAGGCCGTGTCCACGGTGACGGCCGGGCCTTCCAGCCCGAGGGTGTAGGCGACGCGGCCGGACGCGACACTGCCCGCGCTGCCCATGCCCAGATGGACTTCCAGCTCCTCCGGTGCCTCGTGGACGAAGCGGGCCCCGTAGTCGCTGTACATGATGCCCGTGAACACGCCGGTGCGGCTGCCGCGCAGCGCGGTGGGGACGATCCCGGCCCGCTCGATGCTCTCCCAGCTGGTCTCCAGGAGGAGCCGCTGCTGCGGGTCGATGGCCAGGGCCTCGCGCGGGCCGATCCCGAAGAACGCCGGGTCGAAATGGTCGGCGTCGTGGAGGAACCCACCGGAGCGCGCGTAGCTCTTTCCGGTCGCGTCCGGGTCCGGGTCGTAGAGGTGATCGAGGTCCCAGCCGCGGCCACCGGGGAATTCGGAGATCGCGTCGCGGCCCTCGGCGACCAGGTCCCACAGCTGCCCGGGGGTGGTGACGCCGCCGGGGTAGCGGCACGCCATCGCCACGACGGCGATCGGCTCCCGGCCGCTGTCCTCGACCTCGGCGAGGCGCCGCCGGGCCTGGTGCAGTTCGGCGGTCACCCGCTTGAGATATTGCCGGAGCCTGTCCTCGTTGTTCATATGGTGCTGACCCTCTGCCTTCGGCGCGCTGGCGGGCAGGTGGTCCCGTCGCCCCCGTCAGCCCGGTCGCGGACCGTGGGCGACGCCGGTTCTCCCCTGCACTCGGACACCTTCAGGAGAGATTGGCCGCCGGGGCTAACGACGGACTTGCTTCACTCTAAAGTTCTCGCGAATTTGAGTTCCGCGGTAAATCGGTTAAGACTCGGGACGTGAATTTCCGCCATTAATGCCGCTGAATTTCGCGGCTTCGGGCTTTAGTGCGAAGCAAGACCGTCGTTAGCCGCGACGCCGAGGCTGACGCCTGGGTGCGTCCCTGGTATTTCAGGCTACGGAAGGCCGTGAACTTGACGATGCCTGTCGAGCAGAACCGCGTCGCCGGTGCGGCGAACTCCGCCGATGATTCCGTCGCGATCATCGGTATGTCCTGCCGGCTGCCGAAGTCGCCCGACCCGGCGGCCTTCTGGCGTCTGCTCTCCGGCGGTCACCACGCGATCTCCGAGACGCCCGCCGACCGGTGGGACGTCCCGGGCCGGGAGCCCGGCGCGCCGTCGTCCCCCGGCGCCCGGTACGCCGGGCTCCTCGATCACGTCGACCGGTTCGACCCCGGGTTCTTCGGCATCTCGCCCCGCGAGGCCGTTGAGATGGATCCGCAGCAGCGGCTGGCGCTGGAGCTCGGCTGGGAGGCGCTGGAGGACGCCGCCATCGTCCCGGGGACGCTCGCGAGCACCCGGACCGGCGTCTTCGTCGGCGCGATCGCGGACGACTACGCGATCCTGCTGTCGCGCCGCGGCGGCGGGGCGGCGACCCCGCACACGCTGCCCGGCACCAACCGCGGTGTCATCGCCAACCGGCTGTCCTACGTGCTGGGACTGCACGGGCCGAGCCTGAGCGTGGACGCGGCGCAGTCGTCCTCGCTGGTCGCCGTCCACCTGGCCTGCGAGAGCCTGCGGAAGGGCGACTCGACGCTGGCGCTCGTCGGCGGCGTGAACCTGATCATCGACGCGGACAGCACGTCCAGGGCCGCCGGGTTCGGCGGGCTCTCCCCGGACGGCCGCTGCTACACCTTCGACGCGCGCGCGAACGGCTACGTGCGCGGCGAGGGCGGTGTCTTCCTCGTCCTGAAACCCCTCCGGCGGGCCGTGGCGGACGGCGACCACGTCTACTGCGTGATCAACGGCAGTGCCGTCAACCACGACGGCGCCTCAGACGGGCTCACCGTCCCGAACGCGCAGGCCCAGCAGGAGGCCATGCGGCTCGCCTGCCGACAGGCCGGGGTGAACCCGGCGGACGTCCAGTACGTGGAGTTGCACGGCACCGGCACGCCCGTCGGGGACCCCGTCGAGGCGGCCGCGGTGGGCGCCGCGTTCGGCACGCCGCGATCGCCGGAGTCGCCGGTGGTCGTCGGCTCGGCCAAGACCAACGTGGGGCATCCGGAGGGCGCGGCGGGAATCGTCGGGCTGCTCAAGACGGCGCTGAGCATCGAGCACCGTCAGATACCGCCGAGCCTCAACTTCGAGACCCCCAACCCGGGCATCGACCTGGACGGGCTGAGGCTGCGCGTCCAGACGGCCCTGACCGAGTGGCCGCACCCGGACCGCCCGCTCGTCGCGGGCGTGAACTCGGTCGGCGTGGGCGGGACGAACTGCCACGTCACGCTGTCGGAGCCCCCCGCCCCCGCTCCCGCGAAACGGCCGGACGGCCCGGCGGAGCCCACCTCCCCGCCGCTGGTGCCCTGGGTGATCTCGGGGCGGGACCCGGCGGCGCTGCGGGCGCAGGCGGCGCGCCTCCGGGCCCACGTCGCCGACGACGGCGGCTTGGCGCCCGCGGACGTGGGCTGGTCGCTCGCCACCACCCGCGCCGCCTTCGAGCATCGCGCCGTCGTCCTCGGGGACGACCGCGACGGCCTGCTGGACCGGCTGGCCGCCCTTGAACAGGGCATGGACGGCTCCGGGCTCGTCACCGGACGCGCCGGCGACCCGGGCGGAACCGTGTTCGTGTTCCCCGGCCAGGGCTCCCAGTGGGACCGGATGGCGCTCGACCTCCTGGACACCTCGGCCGTGTTCCGCGACGCCGCGCACGCCTGCGAGGAGGCCCTGCGCCCCTACCTCGACTGGTCGGTCCTCGACGTGCTCCGCCGCCGGCCGGGGGCGCCGGGGCTCGACCGGGTGGACGTCGTGCAGCCGGTGCTGTTCACGATGATGGTCTCCCTCGCAGGGCTGTGGCGCTCGTTCGGCGTCGAACCCGACGCCGTCGTCGGCCACTCCCAGGGCGAGATCGCCGCCGCCCACGTCGCCGGGGCGCTGACCCTCGACGACGCGGCCCGCATCGTGACGGTCCGGAGCCGGGCGTGGCGGACGCTCGCCGGGCACGGCGGCATGGTGGCCGTGTCGCTCAACGCCGACGAGCTGCGTCCCCGGCTGGAGCGCTGGGACGACCGGCTGTCCGTCGCCGCCGTCAACGGCCCGGGCACCGCCGCCGTCGCCGGCTCCCCGGACGCGCTCGACGAACTCGTCCGCGAGCTGAAGGCCGAGGGGATCCGCGCCCGCCCCATCCCCGGAGTCGACACCGCGGGTCACTCGCCGCAGGTCGACGCCCTCCGGGACCATCTCCTCGACGCGCTCGCCCCCGTCTCGCCGGGCCCGTCCGCCGTCCCGTTCTACTCCACCGTCACCGGCGGGCTGCTCGACACGGCTCAGCTCGACGCCGCGTACTGGTACCGGAACATGCGCGAGCCGGTCGAGTTCGAACGGGCGACGCGGGCGCTGATCGCCGCCGGTCACCGGGTGTTCGTCGAGACCAGCCCGCATCCGATGCTGACCGTCAGCGTGCAGGAGACGCTGGAGGACGCCGAGGAGACGCGTCTTCGGGACGAGCCGGGCGGCCGGTCCGTCACCGTCGGTTCCCTGCGCCGTGACGAAGACGTCTGGCAGCGCGTCCTCACCGCGTTGGCAGAGGTGCACGTCCGGGGCACGGCGGTTTCCTGGCCGGCCGTCCTTGAGGGTCACGCCGCGCGGCGCGTCGCGCTTCCGACGTACGCGTTCCAACGCCGTCGCTACTGGCCCGACCTGTCCGCCGCCGCAACAGTCGCCGCACCGGCCGCCGCATCGGCCACGATCCAGGCGCCCGGCGTAGGCGAAGAGGACCCGGCGGAAGCCCCCTCGTTGTCCGCGCGGCTGGCGGGGCTGTCGCGCGCCGATGCGGAGCGCGCACTGCTGGAGCTGCTGCGCACCCAGGTCGCGATCGTCCTGGGACATGTCACGGACGAGGCGGTGGACATCGGCCGGTCCTTCAAGGACCTCGGGTTCGACTCCGCCTCGGCGGTCGAGCTGCGCAACCGGCTGGCGACCGCGACCGGCCTGCGGCTGCCGACCGGCCTGCTGTTCGCCCACCCGACGCCCGCCGCGCTGATCCGGTACCTGCACGCCGAGCTCACCGGCGCGGCACCGGACGCCGCCGGCGGCACGGCGGAGGTCGCCGCGCAGGCCCCGCCGGTGGACGGCGATCCGATCGTCGTCGTGGGCATGGCCTGCCGGTTCCCGGGCGGCGTGTCCTCACCCGAGCAGCTGTGGCAGCTGGTCGCCGGAGGCCACGACGCCATCGGGGACTTCCCAGCGAACCGTGGCTGGGACACCGACGGCCTGTACGACCCCGTCCCGGGGGCGCACGGCAAGACCTACGTCCGCCAGGGCGGGTTCCTGTACGACGCCGACCGGTTCGACCCGAACTTCTTCGGGATCAGCCCGCGCGAGGCCGTCGCGATGGACCCGCAGCAGCGGCTGCTCCTGGAGACGTCCTGGGAGGCCCTCGAACGCGCCGGGATCGACCCGACCACGCTGGACGGCGCGCCCGCGGCGGTGTTCGTCGGGACGACCGCGCAGGAGTACGGGCCGCGCGCACACGAGGCCCCCGAAGAACTCGCCGGCTACCTGCTGACGGGCGGCACCGCCAGCGTCGCGTCCGGCCGCATCGCCTACACGCTCGGCCTGACCGGTCCCGCCGTCTCCGTGGACACCGCCTGCTCGTCGTCGCTGACCGCGCTGCATCTGGCCGGGCAGGCGCTGCGGCAGGGCGAGTGCACGCTCGCGCTGGCGGGCGGCGTGACCGTCATGGCCACCCCCGGCGTGTTCGTGGACTTCAGCCGGCAGAAGGGCCTGGCGGCCGACAGCCGCTGCAAGCCGTTCGCCGCCGCCGCCGACGGCACCGCCTGGTCCGAGGGTGCGGGCATGCTGGTGCTCGAACGGCTCTCCGACGCGCGCCGCAACGGCCACCCCGTCCTCGCGGTCGTCCGCGGGTCCGCCGTCAACCAGGACGGGGCCAGCAACGGGCTGACCGCGCCGAGCGGCCCGTCCCAGCAGCGGGTGATCCGGCGGGCGCTGGACGCGGCGGGCCTGGCCCCCGCCGACGTCGACGCCGTCGAGGCCCACGGCACCGGCACTTCCCTCGGCGACCCCATCGAGGCCGAGGCGCTCCTGGAGACCTACGGACGCGACCGTCCGGCGGACCGGCCCGTGCTGCTGGGCAGCCTCAAGTCGAACATCGGGCACACCCAGGCCGCGGCCGGCGTCGCGGGCGTCATCAAGATGATCATGGCGATGCGGGCGGGCGTGCTCCCGGCGAGCCTGCACCTCGACGAGCCCACCCCTCGGGTCGACTGGTCGCGCGGCGGCGCGGCGCTGCTGTCCGAGGCCGCGCCCTGGCCGGAGACCGGCCGCCCGCGCCGGGCCGGGGTGTCGTCCTTCGGCATCAGCGGCACCAACGCGCACGTCATCATCGAACAGGCGGCGCCCGCGGACGACCCGTCCCCGGACGGTACCAGCGACGGCGACGTCGACACGGCCGCCGTCCCCACGCCCTGGCTGCTGTCGGCCAAGACCGAGGAGGCGCTCCGGGCCCAGGCGGCCCGGCTCGCCGAGCACGTGACGGCCGACCCCGGCCTCCGCACCGCCGACATCGGCCACTGGCTCGCCAGGAACCGCGCGGCGCTGGAGCACCGGGCGGCCGTCGTCGCCACCGGCCGGGACGGCCACCTGCGCGGCCTGCGCGCCCTGGCCCGGGGTGAGACGGCGCCGGGCCTCGTCCTCGGGACGGCCGGAGCCGGCACCGGCGGGACGGCCTTCCTGTTCACCGGCCAGGGCAGCCAGTACCCCGGCATGGGCCGCGAGCTCTACGCCGCCTTCCCCGCCTTCGCCCGCGCCCTGGACGAGGTGGCCGACCACCTCGACACGCACCTCGACGTGCCGCTCCGCACGGTGATGTTCGCGGCCCAAGGCACCTCCGAAGCCGCCCTGCTCGACCAGACCCTGTTCACCCAGACCGGCCTGTTCGCCTTCGAGGTGGCGCTGTTCCGGCTGTTCGAATCGTGGGGCGTCCACCCAGACCGGCTGATCGGGCATTCCGTCGGCGAGATCGCGGCAGCGCACGTCGCGGGCGTCCTGACGCTCCAGGACGCCTGCGCGCTCGTCGCCGCCCGCGCCCGTCTCATGCAGGCGCTCCCCACCGGCGGCGCGATGGTCGCCGTCGAGGCGACCGAGAGCGAGACGGCCCGGTCGCTGGAAGGGCACCGGGACGCGGTCGCCATCGCCGCCGTCAACGGACCGGCCTCCACCGTCATCTCCGGCGACCACGACGCCGTCATGGAGGTCGCCGAGGCGTGGCGGGCCCGCGGCCGCAGGACGAAGCGGCTCAACGTCAGCCACGCCTTCCATTCGCACCACATGGACGGAATGCTCGACGAATTCCGGGACGCCGCCGCCCGCCTCGGCCACCACCCGCCGCGGATCCCCGTCATCTCCAACCTGACCGGGGAACCCGCCGCCGACGAGGACATCACCGATCCCGGCTACTGGGTGCGGCACGTCCGCGAAGCCGTGCGGTTCCACCACGGCATCGGGTCGCTTCTGGCGTCCGGCGTCACCACGTTCATCGAACTCGGGCCGGGCGGCACTCTGACCGCGATGGCCGCCGAGACGGTGGCCGGGGACGCGGACGGCACCGGCCGGACGCTCATCCCGGCGCTGCGCGGCGGGGAACCCGAGGCACAGGCCGTCCTCACCGCACTCGCCAGGACCCACGCCGCCGGGAACGCCGTCGGCTGGGAGGCTCTCTTCCCCCGGTCGCCCGCCCGGCCGGTCGACCTGCCCACCTACGCCTTCCAGCGAGAGTCGTACTGGTACCGGGCCACGCCCGACCATCTGGACGGCACCGGCCGCTACCGCATCGCGTGGCGGCCGCTCGCTCCCGCCCCGGGCGCGCCCGTCGACGGCAGGTGGCTCCTGGTCGTGGCGGCCGGTCGGTCCGACGACCCGTGGGCGACGGCGTCCGCGGCGATGCTGACCGAAGCGGGCGCCGAGGTCACCACGGTCGTCCACGACGCCGCCGGACACGACCGCGAGACGCTGGCCGCCCGGCTCCGGAACGCGGTGAACGACGACACCGAGATCCGGGGAGTGCTGTCGCTGCTCGCCGGACCGGCCGGGGCGCTCACCCTGATCCAGGCCCTGGGCGACGCGGAGATCTCCGCGCCGCTGTGGGCGGCCACGCGCGGCGCCGTCAGCACCGGACACAGCGACGGGCCGCCGCTCCCGTCCGAGCGGCAGGTGTGGGGGCTGGGCCAGTCCGCCGCGCTGGAGTATCCGCGGCGCTGGGGCGGGCTCGTCGACCTGCCGGAGACGCCCGGCTCCCGGACGCTCGCGCACCTGCGCCTCGCGCTGTCCGCCCCGGCGGGCGAGGACCAGTTCGCCGTCCGGCCCGGGGGCCTGTTCGTCCGGCGGCTCGTCCCGGCGCCCGAACGTGGTGAACCGGCCGCTGCCGGGTGGCGGCCGCGCGGCACCGTCCTGATCACCGGCGGCACCGGCGGGCTGGGCGCCCATGTCGCCCGGTCGCTGGCCGCCCGCGGAGCCGAACGTCTCGTGCTCGTCAGCAGGCGAGGCCCCGACGCCCCCGGCGCGGACGACCTGGCGGCGGAACTGCGCGGCCTCGGACCGGACGTCTCCGTCGCCGCGTGCGACGTCGCCGACCGCGCCGCGCTGAAGTCCCTCATCGACCGGGAGCGCGCCGGCCACGGGCCGATCCGGGCGGTGGTGCACGCCGCCGGAACGGTACGGCCCGTCCCCCTGGCCGACCTGACCGTGGCTGAACTGGAGTCCGCCACCACCAAGGCGGTGGCGGCCGGCAACCTCAGCGACCTCCTCGACGCCGAACCGCTCGACGCGTTCGTCCTGTTCTCGTCGATCGCCGGAGTGTGGGGGAGCGGCGGCCTGGCCGCCTACGCCGCCGCGAACGCGTCCCTGGACGCGCTGGCCGAGCGGCGCCGCGCGCAGGACCGTCCGGCGACGGCGCTGGCCTGGGGGATGTGGGCCGGCGCCGGCATGGGCGCGCAGGACGACCTCGGCGGCCGGCTCGGCCGGCACGGCATCGGCGCGATGCCGCCGGAGCGCGCGATCGACGCGATGTGGCGCGCACTCGACGACGACGAGACCTCCCTCACCATCGCCGACGTGGACTGGCGCCGCTTCCTCCCGGCGTTCACCGCCGCCCGCCCGCACCCGCTGTTCGACGAGGTGCCGGAGGCCCGGCGAGCCGCCGAGACGGCCGCGCCGCCCTCCTCGCGCTCCGGCGCGGCGGCGGAACTGCGCCGGCGGCTGGACGACCTGGACGAAGCCGACCGGCTGCCCTGGCTGGTGCGGCTGGTCGGCTCGTACTCCGCCACCGTCAGCGGCCGTCCCGACGGAAGCCCCGTCGATCCGGAGCGGCCGTTCCGCGACCTCGGCTTCGACTCGCTCATGGCCGTCGAGCTGCGCAATCAGCTCGTCACCAGCACCGGCCTCGACCTGGCGACGACGCTCACCTTCGACCATCCGACGCCCGCCGCCGTCGCCGGTCACCTGCACGACCTCCTGTCGGGCGAGCGGCGGGAGGTGTCCGTCCACGAGACCGTCGCGGGCCCGGCGGACGAGCCGATCGCCGTCGTCGCGATGGCGTGCCGCTACCCGGGCGACGTCCGGTCGCCCGACGACCTGTGGCGGCTGGTCGACTCCGGCGGCGACGCGATGGGCCGCTTCCCGGCCGACCGGGGCTGGGACCTCGACCGGCTGCTCGACCCCGACCCCGCCCCCGGCGACCGCGACATCTCCCACACCGACACCGGCGGCTTCCTCTACGACGCCGGCGACTTCGATCCCGAGTTCTTCGACATCACCCCGCGCGAGGCGCTCGCCATGGACCCGCAGCAGCGGCTGCTGCTGGAGACCGCGTGGGAGTCGTTCGAACGCGCCGGGATCGACCCGGCCTCCCTGCGCGGGAGCCGCGCGGGTGTGTTCGTGGGGGCCTGGGCGCAGGAGTACGGCGGGGGGATGGGCGCGGCGTCCGAAGAGGCGCGCGGCTACATGGTCACCGGCGGCGCGGCCAGCGTCGCCTCGGGCCGGATCGCCTACACCTTCGGGCTCCACGGTCCCGCCGTGACCACGGACACGGCCTGCTCGTCGTCGCTGGTGGCGCTGCACCTGGCCGCGCAGTCCCTGCGGTCCGGCGAGTGCACGATCGCGCTGGCGGGCGGTGCGACCGTGATGGCCAACCCCGGCGCCTTCATCGAGTTCAGCAGGCAGCGCGGGCTGTCTCCGGACGGCCGGTGCAAGTCGTTCGCCGCGTCGGCGGACGGGACGGGCTGGGGCGAGGGCGTCGGGCTGCTGCTGCTGGAGCGGCTGTCGGACGCGCGCGCCAACGGCCACCAGGTGCTGGGCGTGATCCGCGGCTCGGCGGTCAACCAGGACGGCGCCAGCAACGGGCTGACCGCGCCGAGCGGGAGCGCCCAGGAGCGTGTCATCCGGCAGGCGCTGGCCAACGCCCGTCTCACGCCGGACGAGGTGGACGCGGTGGAGGCGCACGGCACCGGAACCAGCCTCGGCGACCCCATCGAGGCCCGGGCACTGCTGGCCGCCTACGGCCGTGACCGGGACCCCGGCCGTCCGCTGCTGCTCGGTTCGGTCAAGTCGAACATCGGGCACACCCAGGCCGCCGCCGGAGTCGCCGGCGTGATCAAGATGATCGAGGCCATGCGGCACGGCCGGCTGCCCGCGACCTTGCACGTCGACGAGCCCACCCCGCATGTCGACTGGTCCGATGGCACCGTCGAGCTGCTCACCACGCCCACGGCCTGGCCCGACAACCCCCATCCGCGTCGCGCCGCGGTGTCGTCCTTCGGGATCAGCGGCACCAACGCCCACCTCATCCTCGAAGCGGCACCCCCCACCGACGACGACACCCACGACACCGACACGCCGCCCGCCACCGAGACGATCCCCTGGATCATCTCCGCGAAGTCCGAGGACGCGTTGAAGGCGCAGGCGGAGCGGCTGGCCGCGCACGTCCGTGCGAACCCCGGCCTGAGCGCGGCCGACGTCGGACACGCGCTCGCGACCACCCGCCACGACTTCGACCACCGCGCCGTGGCCGTCGGCGCCGACCGGCCGGAACTGCTGGACGCCCTCGACGCCCTGGCCCGTGGCGACGCCGTCCCGGCGGGCTCGGTGCGGGGCCGGAACGCGGGCCCCGGCAAGACGGCGTTCATGTTCACCGGGCAGGGCAGCCAACGCCCCGGCATGGGACGGGAACTGTACGAGGCGTTCCCCGTCTACGCCCGCGCGCTCGACGAGGTCGTCGCCGCGCTCGATCCGCACCTCGACCGGCCGCTGAAGCCGATCATGTGGGCCGAGCCGGGATCCGCCGAGGCGGCGCTGCTGGACCAGACCGCCTACACCCAGCCCGCGCTGTTCGCCGTCCAGGTGGCGCTGTACCGGCTGCTGGAACACTGCGGGCCGCGCCCCGACCACCTCATCGGCCATTCCATCGGCGAGCTCACGGCCGCGCACGTGTCCGGCGTCCTCACCCTCGCCGACGCCGCCGCGCTGATCGCCACCCGTGGCCGGCTGATGCGGTCCCTCCCGGAGAGCGGCGCGATGATCGCGATCGACGCCGCCGAGCACGAGGTCCGCGACGCGCTCGCGGGCGCGGACGCGGGCGAACGGGTCGCGATCGCCGCCGTCAACGGGCCCCGGGCGGTCGTCATCTCCGGTGACCGCGACGCCGTCCACGACATCGCCGAAGGGTTCCGGGCACAGGGCCGCAGGACGAAGGAACTCCGCGTCTCCGGCGCCTTCCACTCCCCGCACGTCCGCGCCGTCCTCGACGAGTTCGAGCGGGCGGCGCGGGAGGTCACCTACCACCCGCCCGGCATCCCCATCGTCTCCAACGTGACCGGCGAGCCCGGCGGGGACGAGCTGCGCACCCCGGAGTACTGGGCCCGGCAGGTGGGCGAGGCGGTCCGCTTCCACGACGGCGTCCAGACCCTTCACGCGGCCGGTGTGACCGCCTTCGTCGAGGTGGGGCCGGGCACCGCCCTGTCCGCACTCGCCGAGGGCACCGTCCGGTCCATCGCCGAGGACGGCGACGCCTCCGGCTTCATCCCCCTCCTGCGCGACGGACGGCCCGAGACGGGCACCTTCGCCGCCGGGCTCGCCCGCGCCCACACCCGGGGCATCACCGTCGACTGGGAGGCGGGGTTCTTCCCGCGGACTCCCGCCCACCCCGTCGAGCTGCCCACCTACGCGTTCCAGCGCCGCCGCTTCTGGCTCGGCCCGGCTCCGGCGTCCCGCGCGGCGGACGCGGGGCCCGAGGCCCCCGGCCATCCGCTGGTCGACACGCGCGTCGAGCTGGACGACGGCGGGCTGCTCTTCCTCGGCCGCCTCTCGCTGCGCTCCCAGCCGTGGATCCTCGACCACATCGTCTTCGAGGACTACGTCGTCCCGGGCACGACCTGGATCGAGCTCAGCACGTGGGCGGGGCGGCAGGCCGGCTGCCACCGGCTGGAGGAGTTCGCCCACGAGTCGCCGCTGCTGCTCACGGAGGACCGTGTCGCGGAGTTCCAGCTGCGCCTCGGGAACGCCGACGAGGCCGGGCACAGGACGGTCACCCTCCGGTACCGCCCGGCCGACGCCACGACGCCCCAACCCTGGACGGTCCTCGGACGCGGCGTCCTCGGGCCGGGCGAGGAGGCCGCCGGCCGCCCGGCGCCGGACGGGCTTCGGGTCTGGCCGCCCGAAAACGCTGCCCCGCTGGACGCCGACCGCTTCTACGAGCACTTCGACTCGCTCGGCCTCTACCTCTGGGGACCGTACTTCCGGGGCCTGCGGTCGGCGTGGACACGGGACGGTGACCTGTTCGCCGAGATCCGGCTCGCCGAAGGCGCGGACACCGGCCGGTTCGACCTGCACCCCGCGCTCCTGGACGCCTCGATGCACGCGCTCGGCCTCGACAAGATCAACGAGGGTCTCACCCCGCTTCTCGCGGGCGGCGACGACGACGCCGAACGCCCGCGCATCCCGTTCGCCTGGCGCGGCGTCAGCCTGCACGGCTCCGGCGGGCGCTCCCTGCGGGTACGGCTGACGCCCACCGGCGCGGAGAACAGCGGCGTGGCGCTGACCATCGCCGACGAGACCGGCGGGCTGGTGGCGACCGTCGATTCGGTCGTCCTGCGGCCGGTCTCCCTGCGCCAGCTCAAGGACGCGCTCGGCGCCGCCCGCACGGCGTCGCGGTTCGGTCTCGGCTGGGACCCGCTGGCGGCGTCCGAACCGGCGCGGCCGGAGCCGGAGGACGCCGCGGTGATCGGCCTCGGCGACGACTACCCCGAAAGCGTGCTGGACGCCGCCTCGACCCCGGTCTACGCGAGCCTCGACGCCCTCCGATCCGCGATCGACGGCGGCGCCCCGGTGCCCGGGACGGTATTCGTCCCCTGCCCGGACGGCGGCGCGGACGACCAGGCGGCGGCCGTGCACACCGTGACCGGACGCTTCCTGGAACTGCTGCGGGCATGGCTCGCCGAGCCGCGCCTGGACGCGTCGCACCTGGCCGTGGTCACCCGGGGCGCGGTCGCCGTCCTGGCCGCCGACCGGATCGACGAGCCGTCCACGGCCGCCGTCTGGGGCCTGCTCCGCTCCGCTCAGAGCGAGCAGCCGGGACGCTTCACGCTGATCGACGTCGATGACCGGCCCACCTCCGTGAAGGCGCTGCTCACCGCGCTGGCCGGGGCACGGGCCCAAGACGAACCGCAACTCGCGCTGAGGCACGGCGACGCGTACGTGCCGAGGCTCACCCGCCTGCCCGAGCCGGAGGACCGGAACCAGGACCCGCTGTTCGATCCCGCCGGGACGGTCCTCGTCACCGGCGGCACCGGAACGCTCGGCGGCCTGCTCGCCCGGCATCTGGTGACCGAGCACGGCGCCCGGCACCTGCTGCTGACCAGCCGCCGGGGCGCCGAAGCCGAAGGCGCGGCCGAGCTGGAACGGGAACTCGCCGGGCTCGGCGCCGAGGTCACCGTCCGCGCCTGCGACGCCGGAGACCGCGACGCCGTGGCCGCGCTGCTCGCGGAGATACCGGCCGACCGTCCCCTCACCGCGGTCGTGCACGCCGCCGGCGTCCTCGACGACGCGGTCGTCACCGACCTGACCGCCGAGGCGCTCGACGGCGTGCTGCGGCCCAAGGCGGACGCGGCCTGGCACCTGCACGAGCTGACCCGCGAGCTCGACCTGTCGGCCTTCGTGCTGTTCTCCGCCGCCGCAGGGGTGCTCGGAGGGCCCGGCCAGGCCAACTACGCCGCCGCGAACACCTTCCTCGACGCCCTCGCCCGGCACCGCCGGGACGCCGGGCTGCCCGCCGTCTCGCTCGCCTGGGGACTGTGGGAGGCGCCCAGCGGCATCACCCGCCATCTCGGCACCGCGGACCTGCGGCGCATCGCGCGCGGCGGGATGAAACCGCTCACCGCACGGGAGGCCCTGGCGCTCTTCGACAGCGCGCAGGCCACCGGCCCGGAGACGCAGCTGCCCGCCCGGCTCGACCCGGCGTCCCCGGGCGGCGGCGGCCGGGTGCCCGCCGTGCTCCGGGGCATCGTCCGCGAACCGGCCGGCGCACCGGCCCACGCGGCCCCGCCCGCGCGGGCCGTGGCCGACAGCGCGGACCTGGTCCGGCGCCTCGGCGCCCTCCCGGCCGCCGCACGCCGCCGGGAACTCATCGACCTCGTCGTCGCGCACATCGCCGGTGTCACCGGCCAGCCGCCGCACAGCGTCGACACGGAGCGGACGTTCAACGAGATGGGACTCGACTCGCTCATGGCGCTGGAACTGCGCAACCAACTCGGCGCCGCGACCGGCCTCTCGCTGTCGGCGACGCTCGTGTTCGACCATCCGACGGCCACGGCCCTGTGCGACCACGTGCAGGAGCTCCTGTTCCCGGACGGAGACGAACCCTCGGACGCGGGCGGCCCCGGCGATCCCGGGCCCGGGGCGCGGGAGGGCGCGCGAGAGGCGGAGATCCGGCGCTCGCTGAACTCGATCCCGCTGAGCCGGCTCCGCGAGGCCGGCCTGATCGACACCCTGCTGGAACTGGCCGACGCCCCCTACTGGTCGCAGCCCGTGAACGGCGACGGGCACGACACGGAGGACGTCGACGCCATGGGTGTGGAGGACCTCATCCGCCAGGCCCTGAGCGATGAGCTCTCCGATGCCGACACAGAGTCCTGATCGAGGAGGTTTGGGCGGATGACGACTGAGTCTCCCGAAAGAATCGTCAAGGCGCTGCGGGCGTCCGTCCTGGAGAACAAGAGGCTCCGGCAGCAGAACGAGCGGCTGCTCGGCGCCTCCCGCGAGCCGATCGCGGTCGTCGGGATCGGCTGCCGCTACCCCGGCGGCGTCACCGGGCCGGAGGACCTGTGGCGGCTGGTGGACGGCGGCGTCGACGCCGTCGGCGGCTTCCCCGGGAACCGCGGCTGGAGGCTCGACCGGCTCTACGACCCCGACCCCGACGAGATCGGGAAGAGCTACGCGCGCGAAGGCGCCTTCCTCCACGACGCCGACCGCTTCGACGCCGACTACTTCGGCATCAGCCCCCGGGAGGCGACCTCGCTGGACCCGCAGCAGCGCCTGCTGCTCGAGACCGCCGTGGAGACGTTCGAGCACGCGGGCATCCTGCCCGGCGACGTGAGCGGGACCCCCGTCGGCGTCTTCACCGGGATCATGTACGGCGACTACGGGAACCGTCTCGCCGACCGGATCCCGCGCGGCGTCGAAGGGCTCGTCGGCCCGGGAAGCGCCGGCAGCATCGCCTCCGGCCGGATCGCCTACACCTTCGGCCTTGAGGGTCCGGCGGTCACCGTCGACACGGCCTGCTCCTCGTCGCTGGTGGCGCTGCACCTGGCCGCGCAGTCCCTGCGCAACGAGGAATGCTCGCTCGCCCTGGCCGGGGGCGTCACCGTCATGGCGACCCCCATCAGCTTCATCGAGTTCAGCAGGCAGCGCGGGCTGTCCCCGGACGGCCGGTGCAAGTCGTTCGCCGCCTCTGCGGACGGAACCGGTTGGGGAGAGGGCGTCGGCCTGCTCCTGCTGGAGCGGCTTTCAGACGCGCGCGCCAACGGCCACCAGGTACTAGGGGTGATCCGCGGCTCGGCGATCAACCAGGACGGCGCAAGCAACGGCCTCACCGCCCCCAGCGGGAGCGCCCAGCAGCGCGTCATCAAGGCGGCCTGCGCCAACGCCGGGGTGCGCCTGCGGGACGTGGACGCGGTGGAGGCGCACGGCACCGGAACCAGCCTCGGCGACCCCATCGAAGCCCAGGCGCTGCTGGCGACCTATGGACGAGACCGTCCCGATGACCGTCCGCTGTTCCTCGGTTCGGTGAAGTCGAACATCGGGCACACCCAGGCCGCCGCCGGCGTCGCCGGGGTGATCAAGATGATCCAGGCCATGCGGCACGGCCGGCTGCCCGCCACCCTGCACGTCGACGAGCCCACCCCCCACGTCGACTGGAGCGGCGGCACCATCGAGCTGCTCACGACCCCCACCGCCTGGCCCGACAACTCCCGTCCGCGCCGCGCCGCGGTGTCGTCCTTCGGGATCAGCGGCACCAACGCCCACGTCATCCTCGAAGCGGCACCCCCCGCCGCCGACGACGCCGACGACGACGCCCACGACGACGCACCCGGCGAGACCGTCCCCTGGATCATCTCCGCGAAGTCGGAGGAGGCGCTGCGGGAGCAGGCCGGGCGGCTGCGCGCGTGGGCCGGTGAGCGTCCCCCGTGGCGCCCGGCCGACGTGGGCCGCTCCCTGGTCGCGACCCGGACGAGCCACGACCACCGCGCCGTGCTCCTCGGCCGGGACCGCGACGACTTCCTCACCGGCCTGGACGCCCTCGCCGCCGGCCGTCCCGCCGCGAGCCTCGTCCGCGGCACGGTCGCCGCGGCCCGGGGAAGGACGGTGTTCGTCTTCCCCGGCCAAGGCTCCCAATGGACGGGAATGGCCGCCGAGCTCCTGGACACCTCCCCGGTGTTCGCCCGCGAGCTGGAGTCGTGCGCCGGTGAGATCGACGCCCTCACCGGCTGGTCGCTCATCGACGTCCTGCGCGGCGCGGCGGACGCCCCCGGTCTGGACCGGGTCGACGTCGTCCAGCCCGCCCTGTTCGCCGTCATGGTCTCGCTCGCCGCGACCTGGCGCTCGTACGGGATCGAACCCGACGCCGTCGTCGGCCACTCCCAGGGGGAGATCGCCGCCGCCCACGTCGCCGGGGCGCTGTCACCGCGGGACGCCGCCCGCGCCGTGGTACTGCGCAGCAAGGCCATCACCACGCTCTCCGGAACGGGCGCCATGGCCTCCGTCGCCCTCCCCGGCGCCGACGTGCGGGCGCGCCTCGAACAATGGGGCGACCGGCTCTCCGTCGCCGCCGTCAACGGGCTCGCCTCCTGCGTCGTCTCCGGCGATCCCGGCGCGGTCGAGGAGCTGGTGGAGGGACTCAAGGCGGACGGCGTCCGGGCCCGCACGATCCCCGTCGACTACGCCTCCCATTCCGCCCACATCGAGCGGATCCGCGACCACCTGCTCGACGTGCTCGCCGACCTCACCCCCAAGCCCGCCGACATCCCCTTCTACTCCACCGTGACCGGGGGAGTGATCGACACCTCCGAGCTGGACGCGGGCTACTGGTACCGCAACCTCCGCCAGACCGTTCTCCTCGAAGACGCCACCCGCGCCCTGCTCGACGACGGTTACCGCTTCTTCGTCGAGGCCAGCCCGCATCCCGTGCTGACCGTGCCGATCCAGGAGACGGCCGACGAACGCGGCGGCGCCACCGTCATCGAGACGCTCCGGCGCGATGAGGGAGGTCGGGCCCGGCTGCTCACTTCGCTCGCCCAGGCCCACGTCCACGGCCTGCCGGTGCGCTGGGACGACACCTTCGCCGGCCCGGGCGCACGCGTCGACCTACCCACCTACGCGTTCCAGCACCGGCGGTACTGGCTCGACGCCGGCGCCGACACCGGCGGCGCCCCGGCGGCGGGCCTCAGACCGGTCGAGCATCCGATGCTCGGCGCCGCCACCGACCTCCCCGGCGGCGGGCACCTGTTCACCGGGCGGTTGTCGCTCGACGAACATCCCTGGCTGGCCGACCACGGCGTCCTCGACACCGTCCTGCTGCCCGGCACCGCCCTGGTCGAGCTCGCCTCGCGGGCCGCCGAGGCCACCGGCGGCGGCGACATCGACGAGCTGACCGTGCAGGCGCCGCTCGTGCTCCCCGAAAGCGGCGCGGTCGAGTTCCAGGTCGTCACCGGAGCGGCCGACGACAACGACGGCCGGTCGGTGGTCATCCGCTCCCGCCTCGCCGCGCCCGCGGACGCCGACGCCGACGCCGACGCGCCCTGGGTCCAGCACGCCACGGGCGTCCTGACCGGCGGCGCGCGGGCCCGATCCGCCCCCGCCTCGGACGCGGCGGCGGCCTGGCCGCCCGCCGGGTCGACGCCGATCGACGTCGGTGACCTGTACGCGCGCCTGGCGGACGCCGGTCTCGGCTACGGCCCCGCGTTCCAGGGGCTGCGCGCCGCCTGGCGCAACGGCGAGGAGATCCTCGCCGAGGCCGCCCTCCCCGAGACGGCCGCCGCCGGAGGCTACGGCCTGCACCCCGCGCTCATGGACGCCGCCCTGCACGCCGCGTTCCTCCACCCCGACCAGCGGCCCGACGGCGGCGACGGCGAACCGACGGTCCCGCTGCCCTTCTCCTGGCGCGGGGTGTCGATCCATTCCCCGGACGCCTCGGCGCTCCGCGTGCGCCTCACCGTCACGGCATCGGACGGCCTGTCGCTGGAGCTGGCCGACGAGTCGGGCCGCCCGGTCGCCTCGGTCGAGTCGCTGGTCGTCCGTCCGGTCACGGCGGGCCGGCTCGCGAAGGCGGCCGGCGGCCAGAGCCCGGTCTTCGCGCTCGACTGGGTCCCGGTGACCGGCCCCCCCGACCACTTCACCGGATCCGTCGCCTCGCTGGGCGACGCCGTCGAGGCCGTCGAGGCCGGAGGCCCGCCGCCCGACGTCGTGGTCACCTCGCTCACCGGCCCCGGCGCGGACGACGACCCGTCCGGGGACACGGCCGCGCACGCGCACACGGCCGCCCGCCGGGCGCTGGAGCTGTTGCAGGAGTGGCTCACCGGCGACCGCTGGGCGGCGTCCCGGCTCGTGGTCCTGACGCGCGGCGCCGTCGCGACGAACACCGGCCGCGATGTCGCGGATCTCGCCGCCACCACGGTCTGGGGCCTGCTGCGAGCCGCGCAGTCGGAGCACCCGGGCCGGTTCGTCCTGGTGGACCTCGACCGGGAAGGCGAGGAGCCACCGGCGGCGGAACTACCGGCCTCGGCGCTGTCCGGTGCGGAATCGCAGGTGGCCGTGCGGGACGGTGTCGTGCTCGCGCCCCGGCTCGTCCGCGCCCCCGTCCCGGACGACGCCGCCCCGCCGTCGTTCGACCCGGACGGCACCGTCCTGATCACCGGCGGCACCGGCACCCTCGGCGCCCTGGTCGCCCGCCACCTGGTCACCACCCACGGCGTCCGCCGCCTCCTGCTCACCAGCCGCCGAGGCCCCGCAGCCGACGGCGCCACCGAACTCCGAACCGAACTCGAAAACCTCGGCGCTCAAGCCACCATCACCGCCTGCGACGCCGCCGACGAGGACGCCCTCCGCAAACTGCTCGACGCCGTCCCAGCCGAACACCCGCTCACCGCGGTCATCCACACCGCCGGTGTGCTCGACGACGCCACCATCACCTCGCTGACGCCGGACCAGCTCCACACCGTCCTGCGTCCCAAGGCCGACGCCGCCTGGAACCTGCACCACCTCACCCAGGACCTCGACCTGTCGGCGTTCGTCCTGTTCTCCTCCGCCGCGGGCATCCTCGGCAGCGCGGGCCAGGGCAACTACGCGGCCGCCAACGCCTTCCTCGACGCCCTCGCCGCGCACCGGCGGGCCGCCGGACGGCCCGGGGTCTCGCTGGCCTGGGGCCTGTGGGCGGAGACCGGCGGGATGACCGCCCAGCTCGGCCGGACGGACCGGGCCCGCCTCGCCCGCACCGGCATCCTCCCGCTCACCTCCGACGCGGGGCTCGGGCTCTTCGACGCGGCCCTCGCCCTCGACCGGCCGCTCGCCGTCCTCGCCAAACTGAACCTCCAGCGGCTCAGGCCCCAGGCCGGGACGGGCATGCTGCCGCCGGTGCTCCGCGGGCTGGTGCCCGCGCCGAGCCGCGGCCGGGACACGGCCGGCGCGGCGGGCGCGGCGGCGCTCGCCGGGCAGCTGGCCGGCCTCGCGGAACCCGAGCGGCGCGAGGCCGTGCTCCGCCTCGTCCGCGACCAGATCGCCGCGGTCCTGGGCTACGACTCACCCGGGCGGGTGGACGCGGAACGCGGCTTCCTGGAGATGGGCTTCGACTCGCTCACCGCCGTCGAGCTGCGCAACCGGCTCGCCGCGGCGACCGGGCTGCGGCTGCCGTCCACCCTGGCCTTCGACCATCCCGACCTCGGCCGCCTCGCCGACTTCCTGCACACCGAACTCGCCGTCGACGCCGACGCGCACGCGCCGGGCTTCGCCGAGATCGACGGCCTGGAGTCGGCGCTCTCCGCGATCCCGCCGGACGCCCGCGGAAGGCTCGCCGACCGGCTCAGAGAAGTCCTGCTGAAGCTGGACGACCTGAGGGCGGACGGCGGCGCGGACGCCGCGAACGGCGCGGCGGTGACCGCGAGGATCGAGTCGGCCGGCGACGACGAGATCTTCGAGTTCATCGACAACGAACTCGGAATCCAATGACCTGAGAGGACCATTGTGAAGGCGCTCGTCTTGGCGGGAGGCACCGGTTCACGGTTGCGTCCGTTCAGTTACAGCATGCCCAAACAGCTCGTCCCGGTCGCCAACAGGCCGGTGCTGTTCCACGCCCTCGACGCGCTGCGCGCCATCGGGGTCACCGAGACGGGGATCATCATCGGTGACTCGGGGGAGGCGATCCGCGGCGCCGTCGGCGACGGCGGGCGCTTCGGGATGGCGGTCACCTATCTGCCCCAGGAGGAGCCGCGCGGGCTGGCGCACTGCGTCATGATCGCCCGTGACTTCCTGGGCGACGACGACTTCGTCATGTTCCTCGGCGACAACGTCTTCTCCGCCGGGCTGACCGCGCCGCTCACCGACTTCCGGGAGCGCGGCCCCGCCGCCCAGCTGGTGGTGTCGAAGGTCGCCGACCCCACCGCGTACGGCGTGGTCGACATGGACGCCGACGGGCGGGTGCTCGCCCTGGAGGAGAAGCCCGCCGTCCCGTCCAGCGACCTGGCCGTGACCGGCGCCTACTTCTTCACCCCGCGCATCCACGAGGCGGTGCGGTCCATCAGCCCGAGCCGCCGCGGCGAGCTGGAGATCACCGACGCGATCCAGTGGCTGGTCGCGGCGGGCCTGGACGTGCGCGCCCGCGCGGTCGCCGGCTACTGGAAGGACACCGGGACGCCCGCGGACCTGCTGGAGTGCAACGAGGTCCTGCTGGAGAACATCACGCCCGCCGTGCGCGGCACCGTCGACGACACCACCCGGATCTACGGGCCGGTGCTGATCGAGGAGGGGGCACGGGTGACGGGCTCCGTCCTCGCCGGCCCGCTGATCATCGGTGCGGGCGCCACGGTCGAGGGCAGCAGGGTGGGTCCCTTCGCCTCCATCGGCGCCGGGTGCCGGCTCCGCGACGCCAGCGTCCTGTACTCGATCCTGCTGGAGGACGCGTCCGTCGACGGGCTGCACACCGTGCACGGCTCGATCATCGGCAAGGGCGGGGAGGCCCGCCGGGGGCGGCGCGTGGCGACCGCCCACCGGCTGATGATCGGTGACCACGGCCAGATCGAGGTGCCCACCTGAGCGTGGTCACGGGCTGCGCGTGGCCACAGGACCCGGCCTGGTCACAGGGCCGGGCGTGGTCATGGGCGGCCCGTGGTCACCGCGGCTCGTGGGCGCGGAATCCCCGCCCGGCCTTGCGCCCCGTGTATCCGGCCAGCACCAGCTCCTCCAGGAGCCGCGCCGGGGCGAGCGCGGGCTCCCGGTACGCCGCGTGCAGCTCGCGCTCGATGGCCAGGGAGACGTCCAGGCCGACGACGTCCAGGAGCTGTAGCGGGCCCATCGGAAGCCCGAGGCCCTTCGTCATGACCGTGTCGATGTCGTCGGCGGTGGCGTGGCCGTCCTGGAGCATCGTGACCGCGTGGTTGAGGTAGGGGAACAGCAACGCGTTGGCGATGAACCCGGTGCGGTCCGCGCAGTCGACCGGGTGCTTGCCCAGTGCGGCGCACAGCGCGCGGGCCGTCGCGAGCGCCGGCTCCCCGGTCAGCGCGGTGCGCACGAGCTCCACCAGCCTCATCGCCGGGGCCGGGTTGAAGAAGTGCATCCCGACGACGTCGTGCGGGCGGCTCGTGGCCGTGGCGCACTCGATGACCGGCAGGCTGGACGTCGTCGTCGCGAGGACGGTCCCCGGGCGGCACACCTCGTCCAGCGCCTGGAACGTCTCGCGCTTGACCTTCAGGTCCTCCACGACCGCCTCGATCACCAGGTCGCGGCCGGCGAGCGCGTCGAGCCGGGAGGCGCCCGACAGGCGCGCCATCGTCGCCGCCGACTCCTCAGCCGACAGCCGGCCCCGGCGGACGCGGCGTTCGAGCGAGCGCTCCACCGCCGCCAGCGCCTCCTTCGCCCGGACGTCGGTGCGGGCGACCAGCACGGTCGGCAGTCCCGCGCGGGCGCAGACCTCGGCGATCCCGGCGGCCATGGTGCCGGAGCCGATCACCCCGACCCGCCGGACGGTCCGGGCCGCCCCTTCCACGCCGGCGGGCTCCGGCTTCGCATTCCCCGCGTCATCGTCGGGGATGGAGTAGTCGTAGAAGCCGCGGCCGGACTTGCGTCCCAGCAGGCCCGCCGCCGCCATGTGCGCGAGCACCGGCGACGGCGCGTACCGCCGGTCCCCGGTGCGTTCGTAGAGGATCCGCAGCGTGTCGTGCGCGACGTCGAGGCCCATCCGGTCCAGCTGCGCCAGCGGGCCGATCGGCAGGCCGCAGCCGAGCATCATCGCGGCGTCGATGTCGTCGCGGGTGCCGTGGTGCTGCTCGAACATCGTCGCGGCGCCGTTGAGGTAGCCCATCGTCAGCGCGCCCCCGATGAATCCCGCCCGGTCGCCCGCCCGCACCGGGGTCCTGCCGAGCGCCCGCGCCAGGTCCAGCGCGCGGTCATGCGCGTCCGCGTCTGTCACGGGGGTGGCGACCACCTCCGCGACGGTTCCCGCCGCCGGATCGGCCAGGTGCAGGCCGGCGGTGCGCGCCATCCGTCCCGACCCGGCGGCGATCTCGGCGACCGGCAGCGCCGTGGTGGTGGTGACGAACACCGTCGCGGGCAGGCACACCGTGTTCGCCGCGCGCAGGACCTCGATCTTGAGGTCGGCGCTCTCCGGCACCGCCTCGATCACCAGCTCCGCGTCGGCGAGGTGGCCCGTCGCGGTGGTGAACGTGACGTCGCCGCCGTCCTGCCCGGTGAGCTCCTCGACCCGGGCGCGGCCGCGCGCCAGCGCCGTGCCGCCCGCCTCCACGGCCACGACGCGGTGGCCGGCGCGGGCCAGTGCCGCGGCGATCGCCGAGCCGGTGGTGCCGAGCCCGATGACCGCCGTCGTCGCGGGCCCCGTCATTTCCGCGTCGGTCATGTCCCCTGCTTCCTTTCGCCGTTGGTCTCCACGTCGCCGCCCCAGCGGACCAGCGCCCCGCCCATCGACATGCCGCCCCCGAACCCGGCCAGCAGCAGCAGGTCGCCGTCGGCGAAGACGCCCTTGCGCGCGGCGTCGTCCAGGGCGAGGGGAATGGACGCCGCGCTGGTGTTGCCGTGCTCGGCGACCGTCAGATGCGTCCGCGCCCTCGGCAGCCCGAGCAGCGGGAACACCTCGTCCAGCATCACGCCGTTGGCCTGGTGCGGGACGAAGTGGTCGACGAGCGCCGGGTCGACGCCGTGCCCGGCGAGCAGCCGCCGGACGGTGCGGGGCAGTTCCGCCGTGACGAACTCGCGGACGCCGCGGCCGTCCATCGCGAAGTGGTGCAGCCCGTCGGCCAGGGTCTTCTCCGAGGCGGGCAGCCTGCTCCCGCCGGCCGGGACCCGGATGAGGTCGTGCCGCTCCCCGCGGGTGGTCAGCTCGGACCCGGTCAGCCCGTAACCGGGCCGCACCGGGCCGAGGACGACCGCTCCCGCGCCGTCGCCGAACAGCACCGCCGTCCGGCGCTCGCTACGGTCGATGATGCGGGAGTAGAGGTCGGCGCCGATGACCAGCGCGTGGTCGGCCCCGTCGGCGGAGCCGCCCGCGGGCCCGCCCGACAGCAGCCGGGCGGCGGTCACCAGCGCGAACACGAACCCGGCGCACACCGCGTTGACGTCGAAGGCCGCGGCCCGCTCCGCCCCGATCCCGGCCTGCACCAGGCCGGCGGTGGGCGGCTGCGGATGGTCCGGGGTCGAGGTCGCCAGCACGATCCAGCCCAGCCGGTCGGCGGTGATCCCGGCGTCGGCGAGCGCGGCCTTCGCCGCCTCCGCCGCCATGTCCGAGGTGGCCTCGCCGGGCGCGGCGTACCGGCGGGCGCGGATGCCGGTCTTGCGGACGATCCACTCCTCGGTCACGCCCGCCCGCTCGGCCACCACGCTGTTGGGCACCACCTCCGCCGGCAGGTACCCGCCGACGCCCCGGACTCCGACCCCGACACCGGTACCGGACGGCCCGGCCCACGGTCCGCTCACGGCAGGATCCCGCTCCTCTCCCAGGTCACGGCTCGTCGCGGAACCGGTCGATGGCCGCGATGTGCCGCGCGCGCAGCTCCGGGTCGCGGACGCCGAGGCCCTCCGCGGGCGCGAGGCAGAGCACGCCGACCTTCCCGCGGTGGACGTTGGCGTGCACGTCGTAGGTGGCCTGCCCGGTCTCGGCCAGCGGGTAGGTCCGCGACAGCGTCGGATGGATCCGGCCCTTGGCGATCAGCCGGTTCGCCGCCCACGCCTCCCGGTAGTTGGCGAAGTGGGTGCCGACGATCCGCTTGAGGTGCATCCACAGGTACCGGTTGTCGAAGGTGTGCTCGAACCCCGAGGTGGACGCGCAGGTCACCACGGTGCCGCCGCGCCGGGTCACGTAGAGGCTGGCGCCGAAGGTCTCCCGGCCCGGGTGCTCGACGACGATGTCCGGGTCGTCCCCGCCGGTGAGCTCGCGGATCCGGGCCCCGAACCGGCGCCACTCGCGCGGGTCCTGGGTGTGCTCGTCCGACCAGAACCGGTAGTCCTCGGCGTTCCGGTCGATGATCAGCTCGGCGCCCATCCGGCGGCAGATGTCGGCCTTCTCCTCGCTGGACACCACGCACACCGGCGTGGCGCCGCCGTTCAGCGCCAGCTGGGTGGCGTAGGAGCCGAGGCCCCCGGACGCTCCCCAGATGAGCACCGTGTCGCCCTGCCGCATGGCCGCGCCGTTGCGGGACACGAGCTGCCGGTACGCGGTGGAGTTCACCAGCCCGGAGGCGGCGGCCTCCTCCCAGGTCAGATGGTCCGGCTTGGGCATCAGCTGGTTCGCCTTCACCAGCGCGAGCTCGGCCAGGCCCCCGAAGTTGGTCTCGTACCCCCAGATGCGCTGCTGCGGGTCGAGCATCGTGTCGTCGTGCCCGTCCGGATGCTCAAGCTCGACCGACAGGCAGTGCGCGACGACCTCGTCGCCCGGCTGCCAGGACTGCACGCCGGGGCCGGTGCGCAGCACGACGCCCGCGAGGTCCGACCCGAGCACGTGGTAGGGCAGGTCGTGCCGGGCCGCCAGCGCCGACGTCTTGCCGTACCGGCGCAGGAACCCGAAGGTCGGCAGCGGCTCGAAGATCGAGCTCCAGACGGTGTTGTAGTTGACGGCGCTCGCCATCACGGCGACGAGCGCCTCACCTGGGCCGAGCTCCGGCGTGGGCACCTCTTCCACGCGCATCGACCGCCGCGGGTCCTTGTCCCGGACCGGCAGCCCGGCGAACATCTCCACCTCGTCGGCGCGCACCGTCGCCGCCCGGTAGGTCTCGGGGACCTCCAGGGCGCCGACGACGTTGAGCTCGTCGGCGAGGATCGCGTCGAGAATCTTCTGCACCGTGACCTCCAGTGGCTCGGCGTGTTTACGGTCTGCCGGGTCAGCTGCCGGGAGCGAGGGCGGCGGCGCCGTGCACGATGGCGGCGATGCCGTCCGGCGTTCCGAAGTTGCGGGCGGTGATCTTCTCGGGCGGGAAGTGCGCGCGCAGCTCGTCGCGGATGTAGTTGAGCAGGATCGCCGTCTTGAGCGAGTTGAGGATGCCCAGCTCAAGCAGCGGGGTGTCCGCGTCGATCGTGATGTCCTGCTCTTCGGCCAGCAGGTTCTCCTGGATGAAGGCGACGAGCCTGCCGGTGATCTCTTCCTGCGTCCTGCCGGCGATGTCTTCTTGCGTCATGGTGTTCCTCCGATGGGGCAGGTCAGAAGGTGGGCGCCGCGGTGGGGGCGCGCAGGGTGCCGAGGTAGGGGTGCCACAGGTGGTCCGGGTCGTTCTCGACCGTGGTGACGAGCTCCTTCATCGCGATCAGCGCGGCCGGCTCCTCACCGTCGTAGAAGTCGCCCTGGAGCATCTTGATGACGTCGACGCGGTACCGGGGGTCCTGCACGAACGCGGTGAACAGGATGTTGAGCCGGTAGTAGAGCGAGATGAACTCGTACCAGTTCTTCACCGCGTTGCGGAGTTTCCGCTCGAACGTCGCGAAGCTCTTCTGCGAGAAGTCGCCGCCGTTCTGGTGGGCGGCGATGATGTCCTTCGCGGCGAGCCGCGCGCTGTTCACGGCGACGCTGACCCCGCTGGAGAAGATCGGGTCGACGAACCGCGCGGCGTCGCCGATCATGACGAACCGGTCGCCGGTGACCTGCCGCAGCGCGTAGCTGTAGTCGCCCTCGGCCTTGAACGGCCGGACGCGCTCGGCGTCCCCGAGCGCCTCGGCGAGGTCGGGGCGCTTGGCGACGACGTCCCAGAAGAACTCCTCGCGTCCCGCCGCCGCGGCGGAGAAGCGCTCCTTCTGGGTCACGACGCCCACGCTGGTGATGGTGTCGGTGATGGGGATCTGCCACATCCAGCTGTTCTCGATGGGCAGGAAGTGGACGTAGATGTAGTCGGCCTTCTCCGGGGTCACGGCCAGCGCCGTGCGGTCCAGCCCCTCGAACCAGGTGTGGACCGCGTACTGGTTGAACACCGGGTCGGAGACCTTCAGCTTGAGCTGCCGGCCGAGCATGGTCTGGCGGCCGGAAGCGTCCACCACCATCCCGGCGGTGAAGTCGACCTCGCGCGGACCCATCCGGCAGGTCAGGACGACGGCGTCCGGGTCGTCGAAGTCGACCTTGAGCACCCGGACGCCGGAGAACGCCTTGGCGCCCTTCTTCTCGGCGTGCTTGAGCAGGAGCAGGTCGAACTTCCCGCGGTCGACGTGGAAGGTGTAGTCGCGGTCGACGCCCGACTGGTCGCGCTCGACGAACATGATCTCCGCCGCGCGGAAGTCGTGGTCCAGCCCGGTGAACCCGTTGTGCGGGACGTCGCGGGACTCCGCCGACGTCCACGCCGCGCCGTACTTGCGGGGGAACCCGGCGGCCTCGATGTCGTCGAGGACGCCGATCTCGGCGAGCACGGGCGTGGTCGCGGGGACCAGGGACTCGCCGACGTGCGGCCGGGGGAACAGCTCGCTCTCGAACACCGCCACGCGCAGCCCCGCCTCGGCGAGGTAGGACGCCATGGTGGAGCCGCCCGGGCCCCCTCCGATGATCGCGACGTCGAAGTCCGTCGTCTTGCCTTCCTTCATCTCGCTCCTTGAAGTGTGCAGACCCCCGCCTTCAGGCGTGGGGAGGAAACGCGGCACGATGCCGGGGGGATACGAACACGTGTACGACTCTCGGTCACTGTTCGGGTACGATGAGTGACATGGCGCGGCCGGTGAAGCGGGCGTACAAGTACCGCTTCTATCCGACCCCCGAGCAGGCCGACGAGCTTGCCCGGACGTTTGGGTGCGTTCGCCTCGTGTACAACAAGGCGCTGGAGGAACGCTCGCGTGCCTACGCCACCGAGGGCCGGAGGGTCTCCTATGCGCAGACCTCGGCGATGCTGACGGCGTGGAAGCGCGCGCCGGAGTTGGTGTTCCTGGGCGAGGTGTCCTCGGTCCCGTTGCAGCAGGCCCTGCGGCACCTGCACGCGGGGTTTGTGAACTTCTTCGCCAAGCGTGCCGGGTATCCGGCGTTCAAGTCCCGCGAGAAGTCCCGCCGGTCGGCCGGGTACACCTGGTCGGCGTTCCGCTGGCGGGACGGCACCCTGACCCTGGCGAAGATGGACGGACCCCTCGATATCGTGTGGTCGCGTCGGCTGCCCGGGGGCGCGGAGCCGTCCACCGTCACCGTCAGCCAGGACGCCGCCGGTCGCTGGTTCGTGTCCCTGCTGGTGGAAGAGAAGATCACCAACCCCCGCCACGAGCGACGGGACCGGCGCAAGCTCGCCAAGGTCCAGCAGGCGCTGTCCCGCAAGGTGCGGGGTTCGAAGAACCGGGCCAAGGCCCGGCACCGGGTCGCCAGGGTGCATGCCCGGATCACCGACCGGCGCCGGGATTTCCCGCACAAGCTCACCACTCGGCTCGTCCGTGAGAACCAAACGGTCGTGATCGAGGACCTCACCGTCGGCAACATGCTCGGCAACCGTTCGAAGCTGTGCGGCGGGTGTGGAACACGGCAAGACGTGCTGCCGCTGGGCGTCCGGTCGTGGTCGTGCGGCTGCGGTGCGGTGCATGACCGGGATGTGAACGCGGCCCGCGACATCCTCGCGGCCGGGCCGGCCGAGAGGTGAAACGCCTGTGGAGCCGGTGTAAGACCCCAACGGCGCAAGCCCGGTGGGCGACTGGCGGCGAAGCAGGAAACCCGACCCGCGAGGGTTGGAATCCCCCGGCTTCAGCCGTGGGGAGGAAGTCAAGCCTTCGTCCTCTCGGGTTCGGTGGACGCTGGGACGGCGTCGGCCAGCAGGCCGGCCAGGTGCTCGGCGATGGCGGTGACGGTCGGCTGGTGCCAGAGCAGGGTGGACGGCAGGCTCTGCCCGAACCGCTTCTCCAGCCGGCGCCGGATGACGAGGGTCATCACCGAGTCCAGCCCCTGCTCGGTCAGCGACCGGCGCGGGTCGAGGTCGTCGGCGGCCAGCCGCATCTCGGTGGCGATCTGGCCGCCGACCTCCTCCAGCAGCAGCTCCTGGAGCCGCTCGGGCGGGAGCTCGGCGAACCGGCCCGGGTCGCCGGCCGGGGACGGCGCGTCGGCCGGCTCCTCGGCGGGCACCTCCGCCAGCACGGCGGGCAGCTCCGCGCCGGGGCCGAGCGGCAGGGTGCGCAGCACCGGGTAGTACCCGGGGCCGTGCCGGAGCGCGAGGTCCCAGGCGCCGAACGCCTCCTCGGCCGAGATGTCGCCCACGCCGCGGGCGGCCAGTTCCAGGTCGACGACCTCGTTCACCGCCATGCCCTTGCCGCGCCACGACGTCCAGCCGAGGCTGAACGTGTCGGCGTTGCCGTCGGCGTTGCGGTGTGCGGCGAGCCCGTCCAGGAAGGCGTTCGCCGATCCGTAGGCGGCCTGCCCCGGCAGGCCGAGCAGCTGCCCGCAGGACGAGAACAGGACGAGGAAGTCCAGCGAGCCGGGCGGGAACAGGGTGTGCAGGACCCACGCCCCCTCGACCTTCGGGCGCATCACCCGGCGCAGCGACTCCTCGTCCACGTTCGGCAGCAGCCGGTCGTCGAGGACGCCGGCGGCGTGCACCACGCCGCGGATCGGGGGGAGTCCCAGCGCGTCCGGGTCCAGCCGGTCGGCGGCCTGCGCGGCGTCGGCGATGTCGAGTGACACGACGCGGACGGTGACTCCGGCGGCCTCCAAGGCCCGGACCGCCTCGACCTGCCGCCGGACGTCGGGATCGGTGAGGTCGTCCCAGGACGCCCTGGCGGGGAACGGCCGGCGGCCTGCGAGCACCAGCCGCCGGGCGCCGCGTTCGGCCAGCTTGCGCGCGACCTCCAGGCCGAGCACGCCCAGCCCGCCGGTGATGAGATACGTTCCGTCGGCCCGGCATTCGAGCCGCTGGCCGTCCGGAGCGCCCTCCGGGCGAACCAGCCGGGCGATGGACACCTCCCCGGCCCGTACCTTGATCACCTCTTGCCGGGGGGCCGTCGGCAGCAGCGCCGCCACGGCGGCGGCCGCGGCGCCCGGGTCGGCGGGGTCGAGGTCGACGGTGCCGCCCCACAGCTCGGGACGCTCACCGGCGAGGACCCGGCCGAGCCCCCACAGCGGGGAGTGCGCCAGCCCGGACTCGTCCAGGCTTTCCGCCGCCCCGGTGGTGAGGCTCCAGAGCCTGGGCGGATGGTTCGCGTCCAGTTCGGCGAGCGTCTGGGCCGTCGTCGTGAGAAGCCAGGCGGCGCGCAGCGCGTCCTCGGCGACGCCCCCGCCCGACGGCGGCGGCGCCGGTACCAGCACGGCGTCCGGAGCGGCCCGGTCCGCCAGCGCCTCCGGCCGGTCGACGATTTCCACGTCCGCGCCCGCCGCGGCGAGCCCGGCGCGCAGCGGTTCGGCGGCCCCGGCGTCCGCGGCGACGATGACGACGCCGGGGCGCTCGCCGCCGTCCTGGACGGCGGGCAGCTCGATCGGCCGCCAGGCCATCTCGTGCAGGAGGGATCGCGGTCCCGCCGACGAGACCCGGTCGCGGTCCATGACCGCGAAGCCGAGGCCGGTGAGGCGCGCCACGACCCTGCCGTCGGTGTCGGCGATGAGCACCTCGGCGTTGTCGGTGGGCCCGCCGCCCGTGCCGTTGCCCGTGCCGTTGCCCGTGCCGTCGTCGACGATGACCTCGACCAGCGCGGTGTCCAGGGGCGGGCCGGTCAGCGTCACCTCGGCGACGTGCGCGACCATGCGCAGGACCGCGTCGCCGGGGAAGGCGAACGGGGCCGCGGACAGTGCGGCGTCCAGCACCGGCGCCCAGGTGGGCGGCGCGTTCTCCGGCTGGTCGGCGCGGACCCGGGCCCGCAGCGCGCCGTCTCCGCGCCGAAGCTCCTCGACGGTCCAGGAGAAGGCCATCGACGGCACGCCGACCGCGGCGAGATGCGCGGTGACCGCTTCGGTGTCGACCGGTTCGCCAGGCGGCGTGGTGGGCAGGGCGCCCAGGTCAGCGTGCGGTCGCGCGTCCCCGGCCACCGAGCATGTCGTGTGGGTGAGCCATGAGCCTTCGGCTCCGTCCTCGGTGTCGTCGAGCGTCCGGGACGCGATCCGCACCGCCGCGTCCTCGCGGACGACCTGCACCTCGCGGCGCCCGGTGACGGGCAGCGGGAGCTGGAGGTCGACGTCCGCCAGCACCGGCAGGGCCGCGCCGCCGGAGTCGCCGGCGGCGGCCGACATCAGGCTGTTGATCAGCACCGCGGCGGGCACGATCTCCACGCCGTTGATCGAGTGGCTGCCCGGATAGGGGCGCGACTCCTCGTCCAGCAGGGTGCGCCACAGCCGCAGCGACCGTCCGGCCACCGGGACCGGCGGGCCGAGCAGCGCGTGCGCGTCGGCGTCGTGGCCCAGCCCGGCGCCGCGCCCGCTCATCGACGTCTCGTACCAGTACGGACGGTGCCGCCACGCGACGGTGGGAAGGTCGGCCAGGCCACCGCCGGGGTGCAGGGACGACCAGTCCGGCACGACGCCGTGGCAGTGCGCCGCGCCCACGTTGAGCAGCAGCGTGGCCCGCTCCGGCAGGTTCCGGCGCAGGGACGACCCGACGAACGCGTCCTGGTGGCCCAGTTCGGCGAGGGTCTCGCCGATGGAGTGGGCGACCACGGGATGCGCGGAGATCTCCAGGAAGGCGCGGTGCCCGTCCCGGGCCGCGGCCTCGACGGCGGCCGACAGCCGGACCGGGTTGCGCAGGTTCGCCGCCCAGTAGGAGCCGTCCGGCACCGTGATCCCGTCCGGGTCCTCCAGCGCGGTCGAGTACATCCGGACGCGCGGCCGGCCGGGCCTCAGGTCCTCGGCGGCGGCGGTCAGCTCCGCGAGCAGCGGATCCATCTGCGGGCTGTGGAAGGCCACGTCGGAGGTGACCTTGCGCATCACGACGCCCTCGTCCCGCCACTGCGCCAGCAGCGCCTCGATCCCGGCGCGGTCGCCCGCGACGACCGTCGAGGCGGGGGAGGAGGAGATCGCGGCGACGAGCCCGTCCCGGCCCGCGAGCCGGTCCCTGACCTCGTCGAACGGCAGCGCCGCCATCACCATCGCGCCCTGCCCGGCGACGCGCCGCAGCAGCTTCGAGCGCCGGCAGATCAGCCGGGCCCCGTCGTGGCGGGACAGCGCGCCGGTGACCACCGCCGCCGCGATCTCGCCGACGGAGTGGCCGATGACCGCGTCCGGGACGACCCCGTACGAGCGCCACAGCTCGGCCAGGCCGAGCTGCATCGCGAAGATCATGGTCTGCGCGCGGTCGACCGGACCGAGGTCGCCCTCGTCCAGCACCTGCCGCGGGGAGAAGCCGATCTCCTCCAGGAACACCGGCTCCAGGTCGTCGAGCACCGCCGCGAACACCGGCTCGGACGCGAGCAGCTCGCGTCCCATCCCCGCCCAGTGGGAGCCGTGCCCGGAGAACACCCACACCAGGCCGCCGCCGCGCTCGCCGGGCGCCGAACCGGTGACCGCCGTGGGCGGCGTGTCGTCGGCGGCGAGGCCGCGCAGCGATTTCGCCAGCTCGGCCCGGTCCGCCGCCGTCACGGCCGCCCGGTGGGCCAGATGGGTCCTGCGCCGCGCCAGCGTGTGCCCCACCGACGAGAGCGGCACCTTTTCGCCGGGCCCGGCCAGCCAGTCGGCGAGCTTGCCCGCCTGCTCCCGCAGCCCGGCCTCCGATCCGGCCGACAGCGGGAACAGACGGGGACCGTCCGCCTCGGCGGCCGCGTCCTCGTCCCCGGCCTCTTCGGGCGCCTCTTCCAGCAGGACGTGAGCGATCGTGCCGCCGTACCCGAAACCGGACACACCGGCCCGGCGCGGCCCCTCGCTGTGCGGCCAGGCGGTGCGTTCGGTGACGACGCGCAGCCCCGACCCGGCCCAGTCGATCGCGGGATTCGCGCTGGTGAAGTTCACGCTCGGCGGGATCTCCCGGTGCCGCAGCGCGAGCACCGCCTTGATCAGGCTGGCCGCTCCGGCCCCCGCCTCCAGATGACCGATATTGGATTTCACCGACCCGATCAGGCACGGCGCGTCGGGGGCGCGGTCGGCGCCGAACACCGCGCCGAGCGCCGACACCTCCAGGGGGTCGCCCAGCCGGGTCCCGGTCCCGTGCGCCTCGACGTAGTCGACCGACGCCGGCGCGACACCCGCCTGGCGGCACGCCCGCTCCAGCAGATGCCGCTGGGCCGGGCCGCTCGGGGCCATGATCCCGTTGGTGCGGCCGTCCTGGTTGATCGCGCTGCCGCGGATGACGGCGAGGACGCGGTCACCGTCGCGGCGCGCGTCCGAGAGGCGCTTGAGCACCAGGACGCCGCAGCCCTCCCCGCGCCCGTAGCCGTCGGCGGACGCGTCGAACGACTTGGAGCGCCCGTCCGGCGCCATGGCGCCCGCGGCGTCGAGGGTGAGCGTCAGCCCCGGCGAGACGATCAGGTTGACCCCGGCGGCGAGCGCGAGCGTGCTCTCGCCGAGCCGCAGGCTCTGGCACGCGAGATGGGTCGCCACCAGGGACGACGAGCACGCGGTGTCGACCGACATGCTCGGGCCCCGCAGGTCCAGCGCGTGCGAGATGCGGTTGGACGCCGCGCACATCGCGGCGCCGATGCCCGTCCAGGCGTCGATGCGGGGCAGGTCCTCCAGCATCCGCCGGCCGTAGTCGTCGGACCCGATGCCCACGAACACGCCGACGTCGTCGCCGGCGAGGTCGCGCGGCAGGATCCCGGCGTGCTCCAGCGCCTCCCACGCGACCTCAAGCAGGATCCGCTGCTGCGGGTCCATGAGCTCGGCCTCGCGCGGGGACAGGCCGAAGAACTCGGCGTCGAAGCCCTCCACGTCCGGCAGGAACGAGCCCCACCGGGTGGCGCCGCGCACGGCCGCCGCGTGGTCGGCGCCGAGATCGCCGTAGCCCCGCCACCGCTCCTCCGGTACGGTCCCGGTGGCGGTGCCGCCGCCGCTCAGCAGTGTCCACAGCCCTTCGGGCGAGTCCGCCCCGCCGGGCAGGCGGCAGCCGAGCCCGACCACCGCCACGGGTTCGGGGGGCGCCGCGGGCTGCCGCCCGTCCTGGTTTCCATCGACCATCGGTGCTCTGTCCTTTGTGCCGGATGATGGGTGTCCGCTTCGGCCCGCGTTCGGGTCAGTCACGCCACGGGGGAACGGTGAGGATCTCCACGACCGCGGTGGAGATGGTGATGCCGGGCCCGACGCCGACCAGCAGGGCGTGGTCGCCGGGCACGAGCTGCCCGGTGTCGAGCAGATGGTCGAGGGAGACGATCTGGTCGCTGGCGGCCAGATGGCCGACGGTCCGCCCGAAGTCCCACGTCGACATCGACATGGGCAGGCCCAGCGCGCCCATGCACCGCTGCTCGACGATCTCGCGGGAGTAGTTCATGAACGCGACGCGGGTGATGTCGCCGAGCTCGATCCCGGCCTCCTCCAGGGCGCGGTCCACCGTGGTCACGAGCGTGCGGTGCACGTTCACCCACACGGCCGTGCCGGAACCGTCCGCCATGGCGCGCCGGTTGAAGTCGGCGGCCCGGTCGGCGAAGTTCAGCGGGCGCCCGGTGGTGGGTCCTGGCGGGAACAGCGGCTCGCCGCTGCGGTGGACCTCCTCGGCCTCCGGGACCGCCGTGTTCACCACGGACCGCAGCCTGGCGAAGCCGTCCTCCCCGTCGAGGAGGACGGCGCTGGCCGCGTCACCGGTGACGTAACCGGGGCCCATGCGCCACCGGTCCATCATCGGCGTGCCGAAGTTGTCGGCGGCGACGACCAGGGCCGGCCGCCGGCGGGGGTCGCCGCCCAGGTAGCCGGCGGCGAGCTCCAGCGCGCTGAACATGCCGTTGCAGCCGTGCCGGGTCTCCACCGCGAGCACGTCCCCGCCGAGCAGATGCTTCTGCAGGTAGTACTGCGGCTGCCAGCCGTCCGGTCCCTGATGCCAGGAGTCGGCGTAGAGCAGCAGGGCGGTGTCCTCGGGACGCTGCCCGCAGCGTTTGAACGCCGACTGGGCGGCCCGCAGCGCCATCTCCGGCGCCGGTACGTCCCCGGCCACCGCCGCGCCGCCGAGTTCGTGCAGCTCGACGTCCCCGGCGGGGTAAAGCCCCTGCGCGACGGCCTGTCCGATGTCGACCGTCGGGGGCAGGAAGACCCCGATCCCCTTGATGAAAACGTCGGCCGGGCGCACAGCCCACCACCCTTCCTGTATCGGCTGCCGGACAAACTATGTCCGGCACTTCTGAAGGCTGGCTAAGCTCGCTCAAGATGGCGCCGGTCATGGCGCCGAAAAGGACGGACGCGTTTCCGTTCGAGGTCGGGCCCGCCCGATACCGGCTTTAGTTGAGCGTTATACCTGCTTCAGTCGCCGTTGATCCGATTGGCGACCGGACTCGCGCGCAAATGTTCGGCGCGCGTACTAGGGCGAGCAGAAAAGGAGACGTAATGGGGCTTTCCTCGCCGCGACCGCGAAGATACGCCCGGCTGACCGCGGTGGCCGCCGCGGTCGTCGTGGTAGGGGCGGTGCAGTCGGCCTCCGCGTCGGCTGATCGCGGGGGCTCGCCCGGCGAACGCCGGTGCGAGGTCCTCGACGGCCTCCGGGAGCAGACCATCCGGTTCGAGTCGCTGGGTACCGGCTCCCTGGAGATGCAGGTCGGCGACTCGGGGTCGTTCTACGACAACATCTACGACGCGAGCGGCAAGACCATCGGCAATGTCGTCGGCGTCGTCACGGCCATCTACAAGAACTCCGACGGCCATCTGATGACGAAGTACGCCGAGGCCGTCAAGCTGCCGGGCGGCATGGTGCGGGCCGAAGGCTGGGCCGACCGGACGGTGGTCTGGCAGAACAAGACCGTCCGGTACCGGGCCTACGGCCTGACCGGCAAGTACGCCGGCAAGGTCGGTTACCGCGAGTGGTTCATCCCGCCGCCTCCCCCCGGCACCCCGCCGGGCTCCGGTGGCAAGGACGTGAAGATCCACCTGAAGATGGTGCTCTGCGGCTGACCCGCGGATCAGCTTTCGCAAGAAGACCGGCCCCGGTTCGGAATCAGATTCCGAACCGGGGCCGGTCCTTTGTGCGACTCCTTCTTCGGAGGCGTCGGCCTCAGGCGAGGGCGTCCGCCGAGGGGCGGCCTGCCGAAGAGAGGTCCTCGACGACCTTGCGGAGCTCGTCGGCGACGGTCCGCACGTCGGCGTCGTCCAGGGCCGGGTGCAGGGGCAGCAGGAGAGTCGACCCCGCGGCCTCGTCGGTGCCGGGCAGGTCGCCGCCGGCGCGGTACAGCGGCACCCGGTGCAGCGGGAAATAGCGGTAGGCGGTGTAGACGCCGCGGGCGAGCAGGTCCGCCGCGACCTGGTCGCGGATCGCCGCGTCGAGCTGGACCCAGTAGAAGTAGTGCGACGTGGTGTGGCCGTCGGGCAGCGGCGGGGTGAGGCTGACGCCGTCGGCCCCGGCCAGCAGCCGGTCGTACTGCGCGGCGATCTCCCTGCGCCGGTCGATGAACCCGGGCAGCCTGCGCAGCTGCGCCGTCCCGATCGCGGCGGTCATGTCGTTGCCGATGAGCCGCCGCCCGAAGTCCTGGACGTCCGGCGTCCACCAGCGGGGCTGGCCCTTGCCGGCGGTGATGAACGCGCTGCGGTCCTCAAGGCCGTGGTAGGCCAGCCGGTAGCAGCGGCGCGCGAGGCCCGGGTCCCGGACGTAGATCATGCCGCCGTCGCCGGTGGTGATGATCTTCCGGGAGTCGAAGCTCCACACCGCGATGTCGCCGAAGGTGCCGCACTTGGCGCCGTCCACCTCCGACGCCAGCGACAGCGCGGCGTCCTCGATCAGGGGGATTCCCCGCTCCCGGCAGAGGGCGGCGATGCCGACGATGTCGCCGGGCCTGCCGCCGTAGTGCAGCACCATCACCGCCTTCGTCCGCGGGGTCAGTGCCTGCTCGATGTGCGCGACGGTGGGGTTCAGCGTCCGCGGCTCGACGTCGCAGAAGACCGGGCGGCCGCCCGCCGCCATGACGGCGTTGGCCCCGGCGATGAAGTTCACCGACGGGAGCACCACGTCGTCGCCTGGCCCGATCTCCAGCAGCTCCATCGCCAGGAACAGCCCGGACGTGGCCGAGTTGAGGTAGACGACGTGCTCCGGCGGCACGCCCAGATGGTCGGCGAACTGCTCCTCGAACGCCACGGTCCGGGGGCCGTGCCCGACCCAGCTGCTGGCGAACGTCTCGCGGACGGCCTCCAGCTCCTCGTCGCCGAGACACGGCTGGAAGACGTTGATCATGACGCCGACGCCCCGGACGCCACCCACTGCGGCGTTTCGACGATCTTGATGACCGCGCAGGACAGGACCATGCCAGGGCCGACGCCGAGCATGCAGAAGTGGTCGCTTGGCCCGAGCTCCCCGGAGTTGAGCAGGTGCTCCAGGGACAGGAACTGGTCCGTCGTCCCGCAGTGGCCGATGGTGCGGCCGTACTCCAGGGACGTCGTGAAGTTGTCGACGCCCATGATCGCCATGCCGTGGGCCTTGACGATGTGGCCCGCCGAGTTCACCACGGCCAGGTGCGCGACGTCGGACGCGGCGATCCCCGCCTCCTCCAAAGTGCCGTCCACCAGCCGCTTCACCGCGGCCTGCATCTCCAGGATCCGCGCCGCCATCTGGGCCTGCTGCTCCGGCGAGACGAGCTTCTGCCGCCGGGCGTTGGTCTCCAGCGGCTTGCCGACCGTCATGGGCGGCGGGAAGATCCCCTGCGCGAGGTGGTCCTTGCCCTCGGGGACGGTCGTGGACCGGACCGACAGCACCTCGGCGAAGCCCGGTTCCTTGGTCACCAGCAGCGCGGCGGCCGCGTCGCCGAGGACGAACGGCCCCCCGCGCCAGCGGTCGATGAGCGGCGTGCCGTAGTTGTCGGCGCCGACCAGCAGCGCGGCCTTGCGCTTCGGGTCGGCGACCAGGTACGCGGAGGCCAGGCTGAGCGAGGCGAACAGCCCGCTACAGCCCTGCCGGACCTCCATCGCCTCGACCTCGCCGCCGACGAGGTCCTCCTGGAGCAGCGAGCACGGCAGCCAGTCCTGCGGCCCCTGCGGCCAGGTGTAGGTGTAAAGGAGAAGATCGAGATCCGTCGGGCTGTGCCCCGACCGCTTGAACGCCTCCTGCGCGGCGCTCAGGGCCATCTCCGGCGCCGGGACGTCACCGGCGACCGCGGCGGCGGTCATCCCGTGCGCCTCGGCCTCCTCCCGGGAGAGGAGTCCCTGCTCGACGGCCGACTCCACGGTCACCTTCTCGGGAATGTGGACTCCCAGCCCCTTGAGGAAAATCTTCGGCGTTCCCAACGCTGAGCCTCTCTTTCGATGGTCGGTTCGGTGGTGCAAGGCCGGTCAGACGAGCGACTCCAGGTCGGCGGCCACCTCGGCGGGCGGGCTCGGCTGGGCCAGCACCCGCTCGGCCAGCCGCCGCGCGGACTCGCGCAGCGGGCCGTCCGACAGCGCCTCCGCGGCGGCCGACTTGATGTCGGCCTGCTCCACCGAGTCGAGGTGCAGGTGCAGGCCCGCGCCGGTGCGGGCGAGGGCGGCGCCGTTGGCCACCTGGCCGGGGATCTTCGTGATGGTGATCTGCGGGACGCCGTACCGGGCGGCGGTGAGCATCGTGCCGGTGCCGCCCTGGTGGATGATCGCGTCGCAGCTGGGCAGCAGCACGTTGAGCGGCAGTTCCTCGGCCACCCGCACCTTGCCCGGCGTCGCCTCCACCAGCCCCGCGTCGGCCTTCTTGACCGTGACGACGACCTCGACGTCCAGGTCGGCCAGGTTCGCGATGATCTGCGGCACCAGATCACCGACGGTGCCGAGGGCCTGCGAGGTGGTGATGCCGCGCGTCACGCACACCCGCGGGCGCGTCGTGGGCTCGCGCAGCCAGTCCGGGGCGACGGCCGAGCCGTTGTACGGCTCGTACCGGATCGGGACCCGGTTCGGAATCCCGTCGATCTGCAGGACGTCGGGGCAGGGGTCGATCTTGCGCACCGCCTCGCCGCCGTCCATCTCCAGGCCGTATCGCTTGTAGACCTCGGACAGCTCGCCCGCCCAGCGTCCCTCGTACAGCCGGCGTCCGGGGAAGCCGAACTCGGGGGTGACGAGGGTCCCGTCCATGTGGTGGACGAGCGGCACGCCGATCGCCTGCGCGACGACCGGTGCGGCCATGACCAGCGGGTCCGACACCACCAGGTCGGGGCGCCACGTCCGGGCGAACGGGACGAGATCCTCCGACATGGCCTCCGCGCTGCGGATGTAGGGCTCGCCCATCAGTTCGTCGATCCGGTCCGCGAGCCGCGCGCGCTCCTCCGGGGTCGGCTCCGCGCCGCCCTCCTTGCGCTGGAAGTGGGCGGCGGCGATCGGGGCGCGCTCGTCCCACACCTTGATCGGGTCGTAGCTCTCGCCGACGGTGATGGCCGCCATTCCCGACGCCGCGATCGCCCCGGCGACCGACTTCTGGCCCGCCACCCGCACCTCATGCCCGGCCAGCCGGCTGGCCCAGATCAGCGGGACCATCGGGTAATAGTGCGGGGGAATGGCCCACGGCAGAAAAAGAATCTTCACGGTGTGAACGTCCCGTCGATCGGCCGGCGCCCGATGCGGGTCGGAGCTCTCATCAGAAAGCGGTCGGGGCCGGATAGGTGACCCAAGTCTGAAACCGCAGTGCATCCCGCGCCGCTAAAGCATGGACAGTCCCGGGCTAAAACCAGGCGGTTTGCCGCCGCTTTAGAAGCGCGCAGCATCATTGACGTCACCGACAGTATTACCAGCAAGGCCGACCGAACGAAAACGATCTCCTGATGCCGATAATTCAGCCTGAAAGGAAGGGAACGGCACATGGCAGAGAGCTCCCACTCCACCGAGACGGCGGCGCCGGTCGAACTGCCGATCGAGCGGAGCGACCCGTTCGACCCGCCGCCCGAGCTGGGGCGCTACCGGGAGGACCGTCCGCTGCGCCGGCTGGCCTATCCCGACGGTCATATCGGCTGGCTGGTGACCGGTCACGCCCTGGCCAGGACGATCCTGTCCGATCCCCGCTTCAGCGCGCGGATGGAGCTCAAGCGTTCGCCCGTGCAGCGCGCGGGAGCACAGGCGATCATGGGCAGGCCCGCGCCGCCCGGGACGTTCATCGCGATGGACCCGCCCGACCACACCCGTTTCCGCAAGCTGCTCACCCGCCAGTTCACCGCGCGCCGGATGAAGGCGCTCGAACCGCGGATCGAGGCCATCGTCGCCGACCACCTGGACGCGATGGAGAAGGCCGGCCCGCCGACCGACCTGGTCTCCGCCTTCGCGCAGCCGATCCCGCTGCTGGTGATCTGCGAGCTGCTCGGCGTGCCCGCCGCGGACCAGGATCTCATCCAGCGGACCGCCGCCACCGTGGTCAGCCTCGGCTCGACGCCCGAGCAGGTCCGGGAGGCGATGATCACGGCGGCCATGTACCTGCGCGAGCTCGCCGGACGCAAGCGCGCCGAGCCGACCGACGACCTGCTCAGCGGCCTGGTCAACAGCGGCGAGGTGACCGACGAGGAGATCACCGGCGTCGGCATGCTGCTGCTCGGCGCCGGCCATGAGACGACGACCAACATGCTCGCGCTCGGCACCTACGCCCTGCTCCGGCATCCCGAGCAGATGGAGCGGCTGCGCGCGGATCCGTCGCTCGCCGATAGCGCGGTGGAGGAACTGCTGCGCTACCTGACCGTCGTGCAGTACGGCACGACCCGGGCCGCGCTGGAGGACGTCGAGCTGGACGGCCAGCAGATCAAGGAGGGCGAGGTCGTCGCGGTCTCGCTGCCCGCCGCCAACCGTGACCCCGAGCGGTTCACCGACCCCGACACCCTCGACGTCGCCTCCCCGGCGACCGGGCACCTGGCGTTCGGGCACGGCGTCCACCAGTGCCTCGGACAGCCCCTGGCGCGCATCGAGATGCGGGTCGGTTACCTGGCGCTGCTCAACCGGTTCCCGGGGCTGCGCCTGGACGCCGAACCGGACGAGATCCCCATGCGGGAGGACATGAACACCTACGGTGTGCACCGCCTTCCGGTCCGCTGGTGACGTCCGGCCGCGGCCGGGCCGGGCCCTATGCCGGCCGTGACGGCGACCTTTAATCTGAACCCGTGAGGTTCACCGGCCAGCGGCCATTACGGGACGTCCTCTTCGACGTGGTCGCGGTGGCGATCGCCCTGTTCCTCAGCCTCGTCGCCGTCGCGGGCCCCCACCCGGTGGTGAAGCCCCATCACGGGATCGCCACGGCGGTGCTGGTGGCGTCCGCCTGCTCGCTGTTCTGGCGGCAGCGGGCGCCGCTGACCGTCGCCTGGATCGCCGCGGTGACGGCGGCGACGCTGCCGATCGTCGAATGGGTCGAGCCGGGGGCCCTCCTGAACATCGACGACGAGCGGGCGCTCGGCAACCTGCTGGTCTGGCCGGTGACCGGGGCGTTCGCCGCCTACAGCGTGATGGCGTTCGCCGACGACCGCTACGCGGCCTGGTCCCGGTGGGTGCCGGTGGTGGTGTGCGCGGTCAGCGCGGTCCTCATCGTCGAGGTGCTGCCGCAGGTGTCCCCGCAGGACTACGCCGACGCGGCCGGCAACCCCGACGGTGTCGCCTTCCGCAGCGTGGTGTTCGTCGGCGGCGGCGCGCTGCTCGGCCTCTACACCGCGGCCCGGCGCCGATTGCTGCGCGGGCTGCTGGAAAGGGCGGAACGGGCCGAGCGCGAGCGGCACCTGCTGGCCGAGCGGGTCCGCGCGGAGGAGCGGGCACGGGTCGCGGCGGAGATGCACGACGTCGTCACCCATCGCGTGAGCCTGATGGTGGTGCAGGCCGGTGCGCTGCGGGTCACCACGCTGGACGAGAAGGTCCGGAGCGCGGCCGAGGACATGCGCGCGACCGGCTGCAAGGCGCTGGAGGAGCTGCGCGACGTGGTGGGGCTGCTGCGCGCCGGCGGCGACCGCGACGACGCCGGGCCCGCCGACCTCGCCGAGGACGCCGAGGCGCCCGTCCCCGACCTGAGCGGGCTGATCAGCGAGTCCGAGTCGGTCGGCGTGCCGGTGGAGCTGGTCGAGGAGGGCGCCCCCGCGCCGGCCTCCGTCGTGATCGGCCGGACGCTGTACAGGGTCGTCCAGGAGTCGCTCACCAACGTGCGCAAACACGCCCCGGGCGCCAAGGTACGGGTGAACCTGCGGTATGTGTCCGGCGCGATTCACCTGACCGTCCACAACACCGTGCCGACCGGTGTCGTCGACGCCGAACTGGCGTCGGCGGGCTCGGGGACCGGCCTGATCGGGCTGCGCCAGCGGGTCGAGCTGGTCAACGGCAGTCTGGACGCCGGGCCTGACCAGGACGGATTCCGCGTCCACGCGAAGCTCCCGACCTACCTGCCCGTCCCCGGATCCAGCACCTGACCGAGGACGCGGACGGCGGCGCCGTGCAGGACGGCCGCCCCGCCGCAGCACACGCCCGCGAAGACGAAGCCGGGCCGGGGCCCGTCCGGGACGGTCAGCGACTGCGCCGCCGCCGCGGCGAGGACGGCGGCCGCCGCGCCCGCCAGCGCGATGCCGAGCCGCGGCGACACCGAACGGGCGCGGGCGGCGCCGGCCGAGCAAGCGCAGGCCACCACGGCCGCGAGCCCCACCGAGGACGCGACGCCCCCGGCGCGGGCTCCCGCGCTCATGTCCGGGGCCAGAACCGCGCTGGGCAGCCACACCAGGGTGAGCGTCGCCGCGGTCATCGCGAACGGAACCGCCTCCATCGCCAGCACCTGCCGGCCGAGGCGTCCCGGGATGGCGCGGAAGAACGTGCGGTCCACCTCGTCCGCGAGGCCGGTGGACGCGGCGCCGAGCAGTGCCAGGACCGCCGCGACGCCCCACGGGACCGCCGCCGCCGCGGGCTCGGCCCAGATCGCGGCGGCCGCGGCGGCCGCCATCAGCGGGACGGTGCTCGCCAGGTCACGCCGCCAGGTACGGCGCAGCTGGGCGAGGGCCCGCCAGGCGAACGCGGCCTCGCCCGCGAAGCGGCCGCCGGCCGTCAGCGACGCGACGCCCCGCCGCAGCCGCCGCGCGGCCATCCGCGCCGCCGGCCCACCGGTGTCGCCGCTGCGCACCGCCGCCCGGAGCGCGGCGAACTCCCAGGCGAGCCGGGCGGCGTCGTCGTGGTAGCGGTCGGCGAGCATGACGGCGGTCAGCCCGAGCGCGGCGACCAGCGCGGCCGTCACGGCCGTCGCCGTCCAGCCGGCGGCGTCCTGGCCGCCCGCCAGCGGTGTCAGCAGGCCCTCCAGCAGCACCGACGGCGGCCACCACGTGTCGCCGTCGTGGCCGAAGCCGCGCGCGACGGCGAGCGCCACCGAGACCGTCCCGAGGACGCCCCACACGACGGCCGGGACGGCGCGCGGCACCCCCCGCGTGACCAGGACGAAGGAGACGTAGGCGGTGCTCCGGAGCAGCGTGGCGGCCAGCGTGAGCGCGAGGGCCGCGCCGAGGGCGCCCGGCCCCCTCCCGGCGGCGGCCCACCCGGCCAGGCCGCCGGCGCAACCGGCGGCGAGGAACCCGCCGAACATGGAGACGAGCCGGTGGCAGACCAGGGCGCGCGGCCCGTCCGGGGCGGGGAGGACCCAGGCCACGTCCGCCGGGGTCAGCCTGATCGGGCAGCGGAACGCGGCCAGCGCGCCGAGCGCGCCCTGGAGGGCGGCGAGCCCGGCCGCCGCGTAGGGCAGGCGGCCCGTGGTGAGAAGGGGACCGGCCAGGTCACCGCCCCCGCTCCGGTCCTGCAGGACGACGAACGCCGCGACGGCCGCGACGCACGCCGCGAGCCGCAGCGGGGAACGCGCCACCGTGAGGACGCGTCGCGCGAGCGTGCAGGCGGTCCCGTAGAACAGGGCCCGCAGCGTGCTAGTCACGGAGTCCGTCGGTGAGCGTGAGGAAGACCGTCTCCAGCTCCGTGCCGGGTTCGAGTTCGGCGGCCTGCCACAGCTCGGCGAGCGTCCCCTGCGCCACGACCCGTCCCTGGTGAGCCACGGCGATCCGGTCGGCCAGCCGTTCGGTCTCTTCGAGCCGGTGCGTGGACAGGACGACGGCGACACCGTCCCCGGCGAGGTCGGCCATCAGCTCGCGCAGCTCGCGGACCGCCTGCGGGTCCAGACCGTTGAACGGCTCGTCCAGGATCAGCACCCGCGCGCCGTGCAGGAGGGCCATGATGATGGCGACCTTGCGGCGCATGCCGTGCGACAGCTCGTCCGGCAGCGCGTCCACCTGCTCGGTGAGCTGGAAGCGCTCCAGCAGCCCGGCGGCGCGGGCGTCCCAGTCGCGCAGGCGGTGGGCCAGCGCGATGAAGCGGATGTGCTCGGCGATCGTGAGCCCCGGGTAGAGGTCCGGCTCGTCGGGGGTGAAGGCCACCGCGCCTCGCGGGGCGGCCCGGCGCGCGCCGTCGCCGTCTGCCAGCGACACGGTGCCGGAGTCGGGCCGCAGCAGCCCCGCGACACAGCGCAGCGTGGTGGTCTTCCCCGCGCCGTTGGGGCCGAGCAGGGCGAGGATCTCACCCGTCCGCCCCTCGAAGGAGACCCCGCGTACGGCCCGCTTCGCGCCGAACGACTTGTGGAGATCCTCCACGATCAGAGTCGTCATTCTCCGGTCTCCGCGGCGCGATCGTGGGCAGGGGGCGGCGGGCGGCGGGCGGCCCTACCGGTCAGGGCTGCCGGACGCCGACGAACAGCCCCGGCCCGACCGTCTCGGACTCGAAGTATTCCACCGAGCAGCCCGCCCGCGTGAACGCCGCCTCGTACTCCGCCTTCCCGAACAGGGACATGCGGTGCTGATCCACGAAATGCCGGATGCCCTCGTCGCTCGACGCCACCGTGTAGTGCACGTCCATGCGGGTGGCCCGTCCGTCCACGACCGAGTGGGAGACCCGGGCGATCGTCCGTCCCTCCACGGTGACGACGCTGCCCCCGACGTACCCGGAGACGAAGTTCTCCGGGAACCACCACGGTTCGACGACCACGACGCCGCCGGGTTCGAGGTGCCCGGCGAGACAACCCAGCGCCGCCTCCAGCTCCGCCGTGTCGGCCGAGTACGCGATCGAGCTGAACATGCAGGTGACCGCCCCGAAGGTGCGGTCGAGCCGGAAGTCGCGCATGTCCCCCTGGGACACCGGGACGCCCTCGCCGAGCCTCTCCCTGGCCACCCGGACCATGTCCGCGGACAGGTCGACGCCCGCCACCCGCTCGAACGACCCGATGAAGTGGACGAGATGCGCGCCGGGACCGCAGGCGACGTCCAGCAGGGAGGACGCGCTCGGATTGCGTTCCTTGATCAGCTTCGTGGCGAGCTCGGCCTCGCCCGCGTAGTCCTTGCCCCGCCCCCGGTAGATCGCCTCGTAGACGTCCGCGAGGTCGAACAGATTGGTGTCCTCGTCGTTCCCCATGTGCCTTCTCCTCTTCCCGAATGCCTGGTTCCCCCGTGCCGCGGCCATCGCCGGAGAGCGCCGCCCGGTACGCGGCGGGCTCGGTACGCCGCGGGTACGCGGCGCGCTCAGAACGCTGCGAGCACCTCGTGCAGGGCCTCGATCACCTTGTTCTGCCGGTCCTCGGGGAGTGACGGGTACATGGGCAGCGAGAAGATCTCACCGGCCAGCCGCTCGGTGACCGGAAGCGCGCCCGGGGCGTAGCCGAGGTGGGCGAAGCCGGTCATGGTGTGGACGGGCCACGGGTAGCTGATGTTGAGCGAGACGCCGTACCGCTTCATCGCCTCGAGGATCTCGTCGCGCCGCGGATGGCGCACGACGTAGAGGTAGTAGACGTGCTCGTTGCCGGGGTTCGTGGACGGCAGCGTCAGCCCGCCGGGCCCGGTGAGGCCGGCCAGCGCCTCGTCGTAGCGCCGCGCCACCGCCCGCCGGCCGGCGATGTAGTCGTCCATGCGGGGCAGCTTGCGGCGCAGGATCTCGGCCTGCACCTCGTCCAGGCGGCTGTTGTGACCCGGCGTCTGGACGACGTAGTAGACCTCCTCCATGCCGTAGTACCGCAACCGGCGCAGGGCGGCGTGCACGGTCTCGGTGGAGGTGATCACCGCTCCGCCGTCGCCGTAGGCCCCGAGCACCTTCGTCGGGTAGAAGGAGAACGCCGCGGCGTCGCCCATGGTCCCGGCGATCCGGCCGTGCCGCCGTGAGCCGTGCGCCTGCGCGCAGTCTTCGAGGATCACCAGCCCGTGCTCGGCCGCGAGCCGTTCGAGCGGCGCCATGTCGACGCACTGGCCGTACAGGTGGACGGGGAGCAGGGCCTTGGTACGCGAGGTGATCGCGTCCTGGACCTGGTCCACGTCCATCAGGTAGTCCTCGCGGACGTCGACGAAGACCGGTGTGGCGCCCACCGAGTCGATGGCCACGACGGTCGGGGCCGCGGTGTTCGACACCGTGATCACCTCGTCGCCCCGGCCGACGCCCAGCGCCTCCAGCCCCAGCGCCACCGCGTTGGTGCCGTTGTCGACACCCGTGCAGTAGGGCACGCCGTGATAGGCGGCGAAACCGTCCTCGAAGCCGCGGACGCTCTCGCCGAGCACGAGCTGCCCGGAGCCGAAGACCGTGTCGACGGCGTCGAGCAGCTCGACCCGTTCCTTCTCGTACTCAGGCAGGTAATCCCACACGCGGATCGTCACCGGCCACCTCCACGTTTCTGTGCTCGTTTCCGTCCCCGGCTGTGCGGCACCCGGTCAGCCCGCCACGCGCGCGCTGTCCCGGATGGGCTTCCACCAGTCGGGATTGTCGCGGTACCAGCCGACCACGCCGGCGAGCCCGCTTTCGAAGTCGATGAGCGGGGCATAGCCCAGTTCCTCGCGGATCTTGGAGTCGTCCAGGGAGTAGCGGCGGTCGTGGCCGGGACGGTCGGCGACCGGGCGGATCGCCGACCGGTCCGCGCCGCACAGGTCGAGCAGCCGGGTGGTGAGGGCGATGTTGGTGCGCTCATCCCCGCTGCCGATGTTGTAGATCTCACCGGCGCGGCCGTGCCGCAGGACCATGTTCAGCGCCCGGCAGTGGTCGTCGACGTGAAGCCATTCGCGGACGTTGAGGCCGTCCCCGTACAGCGGGACCTGCTCGCCTTCCAGCAGATTGGTCACGAACCGGGGGATGAGCTTCTCCGGGTGCTGGCGGGGACCATAGTTGTTGCAGCACCGCGTGATGGACAGGTTCAGGCCGTGCGTCCGCCAGTAGGCGCGAGCCAGAAGGTCGCCTGCCGCCTTGGACGCCGAGTAAGGGGAGTTGGGCAGCAGCTCCGCGTCCTCGGTCCACGAACCCGTGTCGATCGAGCCGTGCACCTCGTCGGTCGACACCTGCACGAAACGCTCGACCCCGCTTTTCAGCGCGGCCTCCAGCAGGGACTGGGTGCCGATGACGTTCGTCCGCAGGAACACCGCGGACCCGTCGATCGAGCGGTCGACATGCGTCTCGGCCGCGAAGTTGATCACCGCGTCGTGGCCGGGCAGCAGGTCGCGCAGCACCGGGTAGTCGCAGATGTCGGCCTGGACGAACTCCATGCGCGGGTGCTCCGCCGGGAGGTTGCCCCGGTCTCCGGCGTAGGTCAGCAGGTCCAGGGCGGTGATCCGGACGTCCCGGCCGCCGGGGAGGGCGTCGTCCAGCAGGGCCCGGGTGAACGCGGAGCCGATGAATCCGGCGGCTCCGGTGACCAGGAGCCTCATCCGGCGTCCTCGCCGTCCGGGCGGGGGCCGTCCGGACGGGGCGGGACCGGGGCCGTGCGCGGGCCGGACCGGAACGGCGCGGCGTGCGAAGCCGGAGGCGGCGTGTACGGCGGCTCGTCGATCATGGATGGTCCTTTCCGGACAGGCTGAGCCCGACTTTGCCGCCGCATTCTTAAGGACCGCTAACCCACCCCTTGGATGATCGGAACAGGCCGATCCGAGTTTCGCCGCGAGCCCTCTTTTGCCTGGTGACGGCGTCCGCTGAACGGAGTGCTCACGCATGCCTATGCGATACTGACCGGGTGTGATCAGGTGTCCGGCAGCCTGGAGGCCATGCGAATGAAAGATGAGATGATCCGGTTGCTCCTGGTGGACGACGACCCCATGGTCTGCGCCCACCTCCGGGCGATTCTCAACTCCGCCAGCGACATCGAGGTGGTCGATCAGAGTCATGACGGAGCGGCGGCCGTCGAATCCGTGGTCCGGCACGCTCCCGACGTCGTGCTGATGGACCTGCGGATGCCGGGAGTCGACGGGTTGACCGCCATCGAGCGCATCAGAACCCTCCGCCGATCACCCGTGGTCGTCGCGCTGACGACGTTCGACGCCGACGGTTACGTCATTCGCGCGCTGCGCGCCGGCGCGGCGGGCTTCCTGCTGAAATCGACGCCCCCGGAAGACCTGATCAACCTGGTGCGGGTCGCCGCGGACGGTCACACTGTCCTTTCCCCCGCCGCCACCCGGCATCTGCTGGTCGCCGAGGAGGAGGCGAGCAAGGAGGAGCCGCGCAACCACCGGTCGGACCTGGTGGAGAAGCTGACCGATCGGGAGACGGAGGTCCTGGCCTGCCTCGGCGAGGGGATGTCCAACGCCCAGATCGCGCGGAAGCTGTACCTCACCGAGACGACGGTCAAGGGCTACGTCTCGCGGATGCTGGTCAAGCTCGAGTTCGAGAACCGCACCCAGGCCGGCCTGCTCGCGTACGAGATGGGCCTCGTCTCCCGCTGAGCCGCCGCCCGCCCGCCGTCCCGCGAGGCCGCCGGGCCCGCCCGCCCGTCTCACCCTCGTCGAAGATCTGGATCTGGCCGCCCAGAAAAGCCGGACCCGTTGTGCCCGACCGGCTACGCAGTGTTACAGGCGGACTGGAGCTCATTGTCACACGACGGACCTTGCGGATCAACCCAACTTAAGTGGGCATTGCGGTCGTACTTCCTTGCTGGTACTAAAGTTGGGTGACGTTTCGCGAACGGCCCGTCTCCTAGGGAGAGGGATCGGATGCTATCTACGGGGGATAGGACTGAGTGGCGCATGAGCCTTGAATCTCGCACCTTGATGATCGACAAGTAACGGCGGTCCATGGCCGTCGGGCCGATGTGAGAACGCGGCGGCCGGCGCTCAGCCCAGCGTCGGGGTTCGCCGCCGCCTTCTTTGGCCGGCTGAGTACGAGAGCTCCCCGCCGGCATTCATCGACTTAAGCGGTAAGCACTTCCTTGTCGCCGCATCATGTCCAGCTCTCGCTTGTCCTGGACGTTGGATGTCACCTTGATTCCCATGATCAGTGGGCGCTGAATTGGGTTCACTCTTGGCGATCGAGTTATGTGTGCAGCCGAGCGTCATGCGATTCTCAGGGGGATTTGTGAAGCTGGTAGAGCGCAGCGGGGAACTGGACGTTCTCCTGAACTTATTAGATGCCTGCGAGCAGGGCCGGGGCGGCGTCGCGATGATCGACGGCCCACCGATGATCGGAAAGTCCGCGCTGCTGCACGCGTTCGCCGACAACGCGGCGGCCCGGGGCGCGGTCTTCCTCCAGGCCACCGGTTCCCAGGCCGAACAGGAGCTGCCGCTCGGCGTGATGGCGCAACTGCTGGTGAACGCCGGCCTTCCCGCGGGGGACGGCGAGCGCACGGCCCGGCTGCTGGAGTCCGCGGCGCTCATGGTGCCGCATCACGAGCGCCGCGCCGGGCAGGCCGGCGGCGTCACCGCGCATGTGCTGCGCGGTCTCGGCAATGTGCTGCTCGACCTGGCCGAACGGGGCCCGGTCGTGATCGGCGTCGACGACGTCCAGTACGCCGACGGGCAGTCGCTGGAATGCCTGCTCTACCTCGTCCGCCGGGTGCGGTCCGCCCGCATCGTGATCGTCCTCACCGGCTACGCCTCCCGGCGGCAGGAGAGCCTGCGCTTCCACGGCGAGCTGCTCCGCCAGCCGTGGTGCAGCCATCTGCGGCTCGGGGTGCTGTCGCTGGCCGGCGTGACGACCGTGCTCACGGACGCCGTCGGAGCGCAGCACGGCGAGGAGCTGGCGCCCGGCTGTCACGCGATGACGGGCGGGAACCCGGCTCTGGTGCGGGCGTTCGCCGAGGCCCTCAGGGCGTCGGGGCCCGGCCGGCCGCCGGGCCCGATCTCCGCGCACAGCCTGAACCACGCCGCGGCGGCCCTGATGTTCCGGTGCGAACCGATGATCTACGAGGTGGCCGGCGCCGCCGCGGCCCTCGGCGAGCACGCGCGGGTCGACCTGCTCGGGAAGATCCTGGACGCGGCCCCCGAGGCGATCACTCACGCGCTCGACATCCTGGACTCGGCGGGGCTGGTGAACTCGGTCCGGTTCCGGCATGACACCGTCCGGGCGGCGGTGCTGTCCAACATCCCGTCGGGGGCGCGCGCCACCCTGCACCGCCGCGCCGCCCAGGTCCTCTACGACGACGGGGCCGTCGCGACCGTCGTCGCGGAGCAGCTGCTCGCCGGAGGCACCGACGGCATCCCGTGGACGGTCCCGGTGCTGCGGACGGCGGCCGAGCACGCCCTCGCCGACGACGACCTGACGCTGGCCACGTCCTGCCTCCAGGCGGCCCGCAAGGCATGCACCGACGAACAGGAGCTCCTGGAGACGGAGACCCTGCTCGTCAGGGTCGTCTGGCGCGTCAGCCCCGCCGCCGGCGTCCGGTACCTTCCCCGGCTCACCGCCGCCGCCCGGGACGGTCTGCTCAAGCACCGGGACGCGGTCGCGCTGGTCGAGTACCTCCTCTGGTTCGGATCCTTCAAGGAGGCCGTCGACATTCTCGAGGTCATCGAGAAGAACGCCGCGACCACCGTCGAGGGCGCGTCGAACATGGAACGTGATATCGCGCTGATCCGCTTCCGGCTGAGCTGTTTCTGCCCCGACTACGCCCCCCGCCCCCCGGAGCTGACCGCCAAACACGGCGAGACCGGAGCGGCGCAGGACCACCCGATCAAGCTGAGCGCGCTGCTGACCGAGAGGCGGGACGGCGACCTGCACGTCGCCGTCGAACGCGTCCTGCAACGCAACCGCCTGGACGACGGCACACTGATCCCGATCATCGGTGCCGTGACGGCGCTGCTCCTGGCCGACCGGGTGGACGCCGCCGCGTACTGGTGCGACGTCCAGCTCGCCGAGGCCACCGCGCGGCGGGCCCCGATGTGGCGCGCGATCTTCGAGTCCATCCGCGCGACGATCGACGTCCGCCGGGGCCGCCTGGCCGCCGCGGAACGCTCCGCGCACGCGGCCCTCACCCTGATGCCGCCGGAGAACTGGGGCGTCATGATCGTGATGCCGATCGCGAACATGGTCCTCATCGCCACCGCGCGGGGCAAGCTGGAGGACGCGGCGGGATACCTGAGCACGCCCGTCCCGGAGCCGGCGTTCGACACCGTCGGGTGGCTGCACTACCTGCAGGCGCGCGGCCGGTACTACCTGGCGATCGGCTCCCCGGACGCGGCCCTCGACGACTTCCGCAACTGCGGGGAGCTCGTACAGAAATGGGACCGCGACCCGCCCGCGCTCCTGCCCTGGCGCATCGACGCGGCCCGCGCCCACCTGGCACTGGGCGCCAACCGCCGCGCCGAGGACCTCCTGCGCACGCAGCTGGAACTGCTGGGCCCCGAACCCACCGTGGCCCGCGGCGTCGCCCTGCGCGTCCTCGCGACCAACGCCGACCCCAAACGGCGAGCGGCGACCCTCCGCGAGGCCGTGGACGTGCTCCAGGCCGCGGGCGACCGCTTCGAACTCGCCCTCGCTACCGCGGAGCTCGGCCGCAGCCACCACGAGCTGGGGGAGGACGAACAGGCCCGCTCCCTCATCGCCACCGCCCACCGCCTCGCCGAGGAGGCCGGCGTCGAACTGTCCGGTGACGTCCTGTCCCCGAAGCAGGGCGGGACACCACCGGACGCGACCCCCGAAGAGGAGTGCGAGCCCGACCGCCTCACCCTCCTGAGCGACGCCGAACTCCGCGTGGCCAGCCTCGCCACCCAGGGATACACCAACCGTGAGATCGCGGGCAGGCTCTACATCACGGTCAGCACCGTCGAACAACACCTCACGCAGGTGTACCGCAAACTCAGGGTGACCCGCCGAAAGGACCTCCCCCTGGAACTGGACCCAAGCGTCGCCAAGGTAATGCCACGCCCCAAACGCCGCATAGGCGCCTGCCGCTGACCTGCCCCCACAACCCGCCCCACCACGGCTTCGGCCAATCTCCGCCCACCCGAAACAGGCCGTTGCCGCCTCCCGTCCGGTCCAGCCGAACTTGGCCAAGCGCCCGCTGAACCGGATCACACTAGTGCACGGGTGGCGGCGGTTGCCCGCCGCCACCCGCACCTGACCTGGCGTTTTCACGCCAGGTCAACCCTGAGGACCTAGTTGTTGTCGAAGCAGCCAGGTACCTCATGGGAGGGAACTTATCGTGAAGCCCAACGCATTTTCTGTTACCGGGACGCCGATGGGCTGTACCGACAAGGACCTGGGCGCTGGGAGGAGCGCCTCCGCGTCCTCCGATGCGCCCCAATCCGGTGACCTGGCCGGGACCCAGGGTGGCGGGAATGGTTCGGAGTTCCAGATGGGCGGACTTGGCGAGAGCCCACGAGGGCAGACGACCCGTGGCCGACGCGGGGAACTGCAGCAGGTTTTCACCACGGTGCTGCTGGCCATCGTCAGCGCCTACGGGGTCACCGGTTCGGTGGTCTTCACGGTCATCGCGGCGGGGCTGGCGCTGCTGGTGACCGTGGTGGTCGGTCGCCAACGGTAGGACGTGCCGGACTCCGGCCCGTGAACGTGTTCGCCGACTCCAATCCAGGGCGGCGATCACGTCCGGGCCGGGGGGCACGGCAGGTCGGGGCCGGTGCCTCATCGGGAGGTCAGTTCTTGGCCGGCGGGGAACCAGGTCCATGCCCGGGTCGTGACGGGAGCCGTGGCCGGCGGGGCCGCGGGACCGAGGCGGGCGACCGCGGCCGTCCCGCCGGCCGGTGCCTGAAGATCCGGCGGTGCGTCCGGAGCCGGGAGGTCGGCGTCGCCGGAGGGGACGGGAGCAGCGTGCCCGGCACGTTGGAAGCCGAGCGGTTCCGATGGGCCGGAATGCGACGCGGTGACCGGGGGTGCTTGGGAGCGGGACCCCGTTGCCCGACCGTGGATCGCAGGTGGCGGGTAGAGATTCCACCATTGCCATGCGTCGGCCTGTCCGGGCGCCGGTGGGAGAGTGGGCAAGGTGATCCGCACCGGGATGTAGCAGGTGGGGTCGCTCAGTCCTCCTTGGCTGATGGCCTCGCCATAGGCTTGATCGGACAGGATCAGTCCCAGATCCGTTCCGGCCTCCTCCATGGCGTTCTTGAACAGCGGCGCCCGCGCCATGAGCGCCGAGCGGCTCAGCGTCCCCGCGGAGAAACGATGGTCGTCCGGGCCGTGGTCATCGGCGCGGAGGTAACCGGTGTGCACGGCCATGCGCAGTCGCAACCGCGAGGACGGCGGGGTCGCCGTCCGGTTGTAGCGGTGCAGGACGGCGGCCAGTCGCGTGGCGAAGGTCTCGGCGATGTCCTGAGGCGGCACGCTGGGCGGGATGATCAGCAGAGCGCCGTCTCCGTAGTCCTGGCGGTAGCAGTCGTCCCAGTGCAGATCTGTGGCCCGGCAGGCCGCACGCAGGATTTCGTACAGCTGGGATGGTGGGGTGCCACCGGATCGTCCGATGAACGAAGCCACGTCCACCGCCAGGATGGTGACGCGTCTGGATGGTGCCACGCTCGTCCCGGACTTCGTCGCGGCCGCATAACCGCCGGTCAAGCGACCACCGGGCGGCGCGGTCTCCGCATCTCCCGTTGTGGCGGCTCCAGACCGGTCCACCAGGCGCACCGTCCGCCGTTCGGCTGCCGTATCCAGTTCATGCGCCTTTTCGACTGCCCCGGTGGGTGCTGGGACCGGATCGGTCGCGGGAACCGGCAACGGCCTGGACGAGCCGTCTTGGGCGAGTTCGTCCACCAGCCGGTCGAAGACCAGGCGCTCCAGCAGCATCTGAACCCCGGGCATCCGGTCCAGGAAGTCTCCGAGGTCCTCGGCGGAGATCTTCCAGGCGGTCACGTTGGTGGTCGCGATGACGCTGGCCGACCGGCCCTGCATGGCCAGGACGGCCCGCTCACCGATCAGATCGCCGGGGCCGCGCACGGCGATGAGCCTGTCACCTTGCCCGGCCCGTCGCCGCAGCACTCCGACCAGCCCGGAACGGATCACCAGGGCGTGGTCGGCCACGTCGCCTTCCTGAAGCAGCACGGCGCCGTGCTCGAACCGCACCACTAAGGCGGCGGCGGTGAACTGTGCCCGCTCGGCCGCGTCCAAGGACGCCCAGAAGCTGCCGGGCATCACCGCTGGCGGATCCTCGTTCGCTTTCGCGACCCGTGTCGGCGGGGGCGCAGGGTTCAGGACAGGTAGAGGCATGGGTGGGGCCGGGTGAAGCGCCGTGCCGGGGAAGGAAGAAAGAACGGTGCCGGTCGGACCGGCATGTTCAGCGGAGTACAGACCGGTCGTCAGATCCTGTGCAAGCAGCCCACCCGCATTCATGAACGGGTGGAAGAAGACAAGCGGGAACTCCGGTGGGGGCGCGCCTCCAGCTCGCAGGGTCTGCCAGGAAACGGCCCACAACTCGTGGGGCAGCGGGTCTTGGCTTGGGACGAACCGGCATGCCCTTGCCAGCGCGGCGAGGTACGTGGATTTCCCGGGCCCTGCCGGGCCCGTCATCGGGACCTCGATCGGGCGCTCCAGTAGGCGGCGCAGCCTGTGCGCCGCCACCAGCACGTCAAAGCAGTGGTGCTGGTCGGCGGCCGATCCGGTCCGGGACGTTCGCAGCATCGCCCGCAGCTCAAGGAAGAGCCCGGAGTAGTCCTCGCGGTGCATCCGGTGGCTGATCCGTTCCGCGACCGCCCGCGCCGCCTCCACGATCCGGGCCGCGTCTCGTTGCGCATCCTGCAGGAGTTGCTCGGCGTCCCGGCGGGCCTGCCTGACGGTGCGGGCGGCGATGGTCAATGCCGCGTCCTCGCGTTGCTCGGCTCGCCGCCGCGCCGTCGACAAGATCGCCTGGGCGACCCGCTGGGCGTCCACGTCCGGAACCAGTAGAACATCGACCTGCTGCTCGACCAACAAGGCGATCAGGGCCCTTCGCGAGTCGCTGCTCATCCTCGACGTCGATGGTTTCACCGCCCGCGGCGCCAGGAACGTCTGCCCTGAGCTCATGTCCGGTGCCTGAGACGACGGGCGCCCCGTCGAGGTGTGCGCGTCGGAGCCCGCCGCCTCGGCCGGCCCGGTGTCAGAGCCCGGGGCGCTCTGCCCACCGGGCTTCTGGTCACCGTGTCCTTCGTCGCCGGGCGGGTCGTCGATGGACTGGGAGTCGCGGAAGATCTGGGCCAGCCGATCGTCCAGGACCTCGTCCGTCAGACGCTCCCGCACCACCTCGTCGATATCGTCTAGGTAGCCGGTCAGCTCGGCGGCGACCTCGGCCGCCCCCACCGGGCCGGCCACGCCGGGCTCGACAGTGCTGCCGGGGTCAGTGCCCAACGTGGGGGACGTGGTGGGGTCTCCCCGCTCGGGAGCACTGCGAGGGCCGCTTGCCCGCTCAGGCTCGGAACCCGAACCCGGGAAGACGTCATCGGGTTCGGGGACGTTGGAGTTCACAGGGTCTCCTCCTCCCCGCGTCGTCGTGGCCGGGGCGATCGCAGCTGGTCTTCGGCTGTAGGGCTGGCAGGCGGCGGAGGATCCGGTTCGTCGGACCGGTGGTCGCGCTCTCCTTGAACGGGGCGATTGCGGAGGTGTTCCAACGCGGGGCGCAGCCGATCCCGGGCCAGCTTGAGGTTCTGGCGGATCGTGGCGGGCTTCTTGCCGAGCAGGTCACTGATCTCACTGGTCGTCAGGCCGTCCATCACGTGTTCGAGCACCTGACGTTGCGTCGGCGGCAGCTCCGCCAGCAGTTCGGTGACGAACTGCTTGTCCTCCCAGACCGTCAACCCCGGATCATCAAGCTCTTCGGGGTGGCTGTACCCGGCATCGATCAATCGTCTTCGGTGCTTGCGGTCGCGTTCAGCGGCGTTGATGAAGTAGTTCAGCACGGCTCTACGGGTATAGGCGCGCGGCGAGTGGATCGTCTGCCCAGCACGCACCCTCCGCACCAAATCGGTCAGAGCCGCCTGCATGGCGTCCTCAGCCTCCTGTACCGTCGCGCCCGCCGCCATGGCGATCTTCGTCAGTCTTCGCATCTCGGTCCGGTAGTCGTCAACCGACCAGTTCGTGAGCGGTGCCGGCATCTCTGGCACGCTCGACCCGGCTGGCCCGGGGTCGGCAGGGTCGGCGTCGTCTAACCGAGATGGTGAGCCGGTCGGCGGCGCACCGGACGCATCCGCGGCCGCAGCGGGAGACACAGCCTGGGAAGCGACCTCACCTTGGTGCACGAGCGGTCCTCCATCCGTTCGAGCCTTGTGCCGGCCAACCCCTTTCTCGTAGTAGGTGGCCCGGCTCCACGAAGCGTGAAGTCGCCGACAGGAATTTCGCGGCCCGCCCGCAGAGCCAAGCCCGCCGGCACACACGCAGGCCGCGTTGACCGGGCAATAGAGCAGCTCACGCCCCGTCCACGTCGAAACCGCGGCCGCGCCCCGAGCTCGCCGGTCTCCACAAGGAGAAGACGATGACCCAGAAGCAAGTGGCGTGGAACCTGGAGTGCTCACCTTCCAAGCCCCTCCGAGCGGAGTGCGGCCAGGAACCCGATCCCGAGAACCGCACGCCCTCGCTCGCGGCGCCCGCCGGCGACCTGCCACACGTGCCCGGGAACTCACCTACGGCACAACGGGGTGGCCGATGTGTTTGGTGTGGAGGTCGGTGACCTCCTGGAGCAGGGTCGCGGGTTGGTGGTTCCGGTTGGGTGGTCGACGACGGTGAGGTCGGCTGCGTTGCCGGTGAGGGTGTAGCGGTCTCGGTGTAGCCGCTGGCCAGGCGGATCATCGTGGTCAGGAGAACGGGCGCAGGGACGCGTCGTGAAGCGTGGTGTAGAGGGGGGACTCGGTGAAATCGGGGCCGGTCTCCTCGCCGATGTAGAGGTCGATGTGGCGGGGGCCGCCGAGCCCCGGGGTGAACTCGTCCACGATCATCCAGCGGGACGACCGGAAGCGCGCGCAGATCCGGGCCTCGATGGCGGCGCCGTCGTCGTCGTTGCCGCACCGGGTGATGGTGAACCGGTGTCCCGGCGCCAGCACCGAGCGGTCGGCGGCCGCCGAGACCCAGGGGCGCAGCGGACGCCCGGCCGTGTCGCGCGGAGCGGTGTCCAGCCAGTAGCCGACATCGTGCGACCAGTTGAGGTAGCGCCCGCGCCGGGGGCCGTCGGTGATACGGCCGGTGCCCTCGTCGCGCACGGCCTTGGCGAAGTCCTCCGGGTAGGAGCCGAGGTCGTCGCGGCCGTGGTCGCACTCCAGGCGCGGGCACCCGCGCACGGTCCGCCGGGTGCCGTGGTGGAAGGACTCGACGGCGGTGTAGTAGACGGTCGCCGTCCAGCCGGAGGACTCGGCGGGCGGGTCCGAGGCCCGGGTCTGCGGGGTGCCGCAGGCGGCGACCCCCGCCACCAGGATCAACGCGGGGATCCAGCGGTGACGTCTCCCCATTCGCTCTAACCTCACCCTGCACCCCTTCGCGTTCGAACCGACCGGCACTTCCCTGTCCTCCGACGCGCCCGCTCAGCAGGCCGTGCCAAATCTGATCGGACAAAGTTCGTTCAGGTAGCCATCCACGACGCCGCTGACGCAACCGTCGCTGCGGCCATAGCCTCGTCGGGACCCGGTGGTAATGGCGAAAATCCAACGGATATGGCTGAGATCTGGGGCGATGACTCGCCTGGTGGGGGATAACGGTCGCGGTCCCGGGCTCGCGAGTCTCCGGGTTTCGGCGTCGGCCTGCTGCTGGGCGGAGGAGACCAGACTGGCGCCTGGCCATGCTCTATAGTCAGGCCGAAATCTACAGCGGCCCACACCTGCGGATTCATCGACCGGCCCGTTGGCTGATCTGCGCGAGCGACTGCGCCCCGCCCAGCACCGTGACTACGCACAGGCACAGCACGGCCCCAGCCGATACCGGCGTTCCCGAGCGCGGCCTCGGTTCGTGATCAACGGTCTCAGCAACCTTGATCACCTGGGGTTGCGCTCGTCGTTGCGCAGCCCCGACACCGACAGCGCAGGTCGCCCGCCCGGCCCTCTCATCAATCGAGAACGCATCAGCCCTGGGGCCGGGGGAGGACCAATGGGCCGTTTGGCGATCAAGGATGACCACTCGTTCGGCGACGGCCTGGGCCACTTTGGAGCGCTTCATAGCGATACGCGTATTCGAGTGCCTGCACCAGTAATCCGACGTGGCGTTGGAACGGGAACCGTGCGGCGTCGTTGATCGTATAGAAGATGTTGGCGTGATCGGCGACCTATGCTGCTTATCGGGATGTGCGGAAGGAATGGTGGAACGGGCGATGGTGAAGGCGCGGACTCCTGCCGTGCATCGGACGATCGTTTGTGTCGACGTGGAGAGCTTCACCGATCAGCGCCGCACTGATGATCAGCGGCTTGTGGTGCGGGATGGCGTCTATCGGGCGCTTGAATACGCGTTCGGCCACGCCGGTGTGGATTGGCTGGCTTGTGAACGTGAGGACCGGGGCGATGGGGTGTTCGTCCTTGTGCCTCCGGAGGTCGCTCCTAAGGAGCGCGTCGTTGTCGATGTCCTCCCTCACCTGGCTACGGCACTGGCCAGGCACAACGAGGCCCATGTGCGGGGGGCGCGGATCCGGTTGAGGACGGCGTTGCATGCCGGTGAGGTCTACCGGGACGAGCACGGCGTGGCTGGAACCGCGGCCAATGTCGCCTTCCGCCTGCTGAACGCCGAACCGTTGAAACACGCGTTGGCGCGTTCGTCCGGGGTGCTGGCGGTCATCGTCTCTGATCGGATTTTCGAGGACGTCATTCGGCATGTGCCGGGCAGCCGCGCCGCGTCCTACCGGAAAGTCCACATATCGGCGCGCGGCGCGGAGACCGACGCGTGGATCGGCCTGGGTGACGATCCACGCCCGCCGGAACTTTCCAGCGAGGCCCTGCAACCTCGGCAGCCCGTCACGCAGCCGAACGAGCGACGAGCCCCAGCAGACGCCTGGAGGGCCTGGCTGGGCGTTTTCCGGCGTAGAGACGTACGGGTGTCGCGGACGGGCCGGGCGACGGCAGGCGCTCGCGGGAAAGCGAACACGGGGTTCTCCGGCCGTTCGGTTCCGGGCGATGTGCGTGTTGACCGGACCGGGGACGCCGACGGCGGCGACGCCAACACCGGGATCGAGATTTCCTGACCCGAAATCTGTGCGTGGGCGGGGTGACGGCGAGTGACCGGGGACAGGGTTCATCGGACGGGCGATGCGTCCGGGGGCGACAACTCGTTCGTCAACTCCGGCCACGTAGGCCACGTGACCGTGACCGGCGCGCCGAGAGAGCCTCCCCGGTCGGCGTACCTGGCGCAGGTCGAGCAGATCTTCTTCGGCGAATTGAAGGACCGCGATGAGGAGCTGGCCGAGCTCGCCGACTTCTGCATCCGCGGTGACGGTCCGGGATATGTGTGGTGGCAGGGGCCGGCGTGGGCGGGGAAGTCAGCGTTGATGGCAACGCTGGCGTTGAATCCGCCGGACGGTGCGCGGGTCGTGCCGTTCTTCATCACCGCACGTTGGGCCGGGCAAAGCGACCGCACCGCGTTCTTGGAAGCGATGCTGGAGCAGCTTGCGGAGATCGTCGGGCAGCCGCTGCGGGATGTGCTGACCGAATCGAACCGGCAGCAGTGGTTCCTGCGACTGCTGGAGGAGGCCGCCCAAGCCTGCGCGGTCGATGGCCAAGTTTTGGTGCTGTTGGTGGACGGCCTGGATGAAGACCGGGGCGTGACCCGGGGCCCAGACGCGCACAGCATCGCGGCACTGCTCCCAGGTAAGCCCCCTGAAGGGGTGAAAGTGGTGGTGGCTGGGCGCCCGAATCCACCGATACCCGCCGATGTCCCTGGCCGGCATCCACTCCGTGACCGGCAGATCATACGGAGACTGAAACCGTCACCGCACGCCGTGACCATGCGGGATGACGCAGAACGCGAGCTTGACGATCTGCTGGACGGTGGAGACCCGGGCCGACAACTGCTGGGCCTGCTTGTGGTCGCCGGCGGTGGACTGACCGGCCGGGACCTCGCAGAACTGACTGATCAACCGGTCCGCGACATCGAAACCGTCCTGCATATGGTGACCGGCCGTTCCTTCGCCAGCCGCGCACCACAATGGGTACCCGGCGGAGAACGGTTGTTCGCCCTGGCCCACGAAGAACTCGTCCACAGTGTGCAGCGAGCCCTGCGACGCAACGAAATCAGTGACCACAAGGTAAAGATTCACGACTGGGCAAAGTTGTACCAACAACGGGGTTGGCCGGAGAACACGCCGGAATACCTGCTCCGCGGCTACCTGCAAATGCTCCTCGCAGACGGAGATGTGCCCCGCATGCGGGAACTGACCACCGATTGGGCACGACTGGATCGCATGCTCGACCTCAGTCGCGGAGATGCCACCGCGCTCGCCGATATCACGACCGTCCAAGAACACATCCGGGATAACCCCGGCCCCGACATCACCGCAAGCTTGCATCTCGCTCTCACTCGCCGCCACCTCACCCGCCGAAACAGCAACATCCCAGCCGGTCTGCCCGCCGTCTGGATCCGCATGGGCAATCCCAACCGTGCCGAGGCGCTCATGCACTCGATCCCCGACCCGAGCGATCGGGTACGGGCCCTGAGCGAGATGGTTCGTGCACTGGTCGATTCCGAGGAGGTGAGCCGGGCTCGGCAGCTCGTGGCTGATGCCGAGTCGACCGCTCGCGCCATTACCGATCCAGATGACCGGATGCGCGCGCTGGCCACGGTTGTGGGCGGGTTGGTGGCCGTTGGGGAGCCGGCTCGGGCGCGGCAGGCTGCGGTTGATGCCGAGTCGATCGCCCGGTCCGCCACCGAACTGTCCCGGCGGAGGGACGCATTGGCCGGGGTGGCCGTGGGCGCGTTGGTCAAGGCCGGGGAGTCGGATCGTGCTCGGCAGGTCGCGGCTGACGCCGGGGCCACCGCTCTCACCATCTTCAACTCCCCTTCTTACAAAGGACCACCGATGGGTCCAGCGGTTGACAGCCTGATGGCTGCTGGGGAACCAGACAAAGCCGAGGCGTTCGCCCGCTCGTTGTCTGAGCCGTCCGCGACGGCGTTGGCCGCGGTGGCGAATGGATTGGCCAAGGCCGGAAAGGCCGATCGTGCCCGGCAAGCTGCGGCCGATGCCGAGGCAGCCGCCCGTTCCACCGACGATACGAATGAATTGGCCCTCGTAGTCGGCGCCTTGGTGGCCGTAGGGGAAATGGAACGTGCTCGGCAGGCCGCAGCCGATGTCGAGTCGGCTACCCGTTCCATGACCAAGCCGGACCAGTCCTATTACCTTGTGGGAAATGTGGTCGACGCCTTGCTGGCCATCAAGGAACCAGGCCGTGCCGCGTCGATCGCCCGTGCGTGTCCTCAGCCGGACATCCGAGTAGACGCATTGGTCGCCGTGGTAGGCGGTTTGCTGGCTGCCGGGGATCTGGACCGGGCCGAGTCCGCCGCCCGTTCAATACCGGAACCTTCTGGGAAATCGAAGGCGTTGATCCGTCTGGCGGAAGGCTCGGTGGCGGCCGGGGATCTGGACCGGGCTCGGCAAGCCGCAGCCGATGCTGAATCCACCGCCCGTTCCATCACTGACCTGCATGGGCAGGTGTTGGCGTCGGCTGGATTGGCGGATGCGGTGGTGGCGGCCGGGGAGCCCGATCGGGCTCGGCGGGCCGTCGCCGATGCCGAGACAGCCGCGCGCTCCATCACCGATCCACGCGGCCAGGCTGAAGCGTTGGTCTCAGTCGTGGGTGCCTGGGCGGCAGTTGACGAACTGGACCGTGCCCGGCAGGCCGCGGCCGATGCCGAGTCGACCGCCTGTACCGCTGTCCTCGCGGTCGATCGAGCGAATGCGCTGCGACGGTTGGTTATCCAACTGGTCGCCATCGGAGAGTTCGACCGTGCCGAGTCGGCCGCCTGGTCTGTTCCCGAATCGCTCTGGCGGTCTAAGGATTTGGCCCACGTAGTGGAAGGTCTGGTGGCTGCTGGCGAGTTGGACCGGGCCGAGGCGACCGCCCGTACCATTTCCCATCCGTGGGGGATCATGGACGCGTTGCCCCCATTGGTGGACGCGCTGGTGGCGGCCGGAGAGCTGGACCGGGCCGAGGAGACCGCCCACTCCATTGCCGATCCGCACGATTACTATTGGGAATTGGCGCTTCCACCCTTGGCGGACGCGTTCGTGGCCAACGGAGAATTGGACCGGGCCGAGGCGGCCGCCCGCTCGATCTCGGATCCATGTTGGTACGCGGACAAGATGGTCAATGTCATCATCGCTTTGATAATCAATGGGGATTCGGGTCGGGCTCGGCAACTTGCCGCCGACGTCGAGTCCACTGTCCATTCCAGTACCGACCCGGAGCGACAAGAACTCGCGCTGAGCCGGGTGGCGGGCGGTCTAGCAGCTATTGGCCGGTTGGACCGGGCGGAGGAGATCGTCCGTACAATTTCCGAACCGTACTGGCAGGCCGTAGCCTTGTCCAAGGTGGTGGATGCGCTGGTTGCGGTCGGAGAGTTGGACCGAGCCGAATCAATCGCTCGCTCGTTCACTGACCTGGAATGGCAGCCCAAGGTATTGTCAGGCGTGGTGGAAGCGTTGGTCACGGCCGGGGAACTGGACCGAGCCGAGCGAGCCGCCCGCCTCATCGTTTATGAACAATCGAGGGCGACGGCGTTGGCCGGCGTGGTGCAAGGTTTGGTGGACGCCAAGCGTTTGGATCGAGCTGAGTCGATCGTCTCCTCGATCACCGACACGGAAGCGTTGGCATCAGCGCTGGAAAGTCTCTTCGCGGAGCTTGGTACAGCAAGATCTCAGCGAATCTTGGTCGCAGCGCTTGTCGCAGCCGACCCAATCGGTCTACTGAAGGTCGTCGCCATGGTCGCCCCACAGGCCGTGCTAGAGACAGCTCAGCACATCAATCACCCTTGAAACCACACGATGATCATCTTCTGGTGGTGGAGGACGATGCCTAGCCGCTATGAGATTCCGGTGACGCGACGCCACGGAACTCGGGGCACATCAGCACCTTCACCAAACCCGGGGCAGCTCACTGGACGGCTCGGGCGAGTTCTTTGTAGAGGAGCTGGGTCAATCCGTTGGAATCGGAGATGATCTGGCTTTTGGTCACTGTGCCTGCGTCCCATGCCTGCATGGCTTCCAGGCGGATGGTGGTGGGCCTGTCGATGTCGATGAAGGCGCGGCCGCTGGTGGTGGTGCCGTAATCGCGATTGATGGCGGCCGGGTGGTTGGCGCTGGCGGCGACCAGGAGATTGCTTTCCTTGACCGGGACGCCGGCGGTGAGGTTGAACACCCGGGAGATGATCCAGGCGTGAGTGGACCGGTTCCGTGCGGTGACGAACTGGCCGCGGACCTGTTGCGTCACCTCGTACGTCCCTTGTTTTTTCAAAGTGACGGTGGTGTGGGTGACAGGAGTCCATCGCCGGGTGGTGGTCGTCAGCGCAGTCGTGTGACCGATCGCTCTGCCGTGGTCTGGCGCGGTGGCGGTCTTTTCGGCTGCGGCCTGCTTGCTGTCGGTGGCGGGGCCGATCAGGGAGGCCAGCGGCGCGGTGACGACGGGCATGAGGGCCAGTCCGAACAGGAGGGCCACCGTTTCCAGTGCGGATCTGTCGCCGCGTGTCAGCTGATGACCGGAAGCGGCGTGGCTGTCGTGGATGGTCATCGACCTGTCCGGCCGCGGCTCGTTGTCGAGGATGTCGTCGCTGACGGTGAGCGGTCGTCGAGCCGGTCGCAAGAGCGCGGACCGATGATGGCGGCGACGTTGGAGTGGCCGGAGGCGAAGGCCATGGCCAGGTACGTGCGTGGGAGCTGCTGGGGCCTTTCCATGCGAGAAGCTTGGCGGGCGCCGTCCATGTCCCGTCCATGCCCGGTCCATAGCAGTTAGGGGTGGGACGGTTAATGGCTCGGCGCGGCATCGGCGAAGATGCCGAAGGGCGGACGAAATTATGCAACGAAACGAGATTTCCAAAAGAAAGGTTCTTCGTTTCCGGGCGCCCGTGCTCATGCCGACAAGACGGCGGTCTTCGCTCGCATGAGTTCGCCGGGTCGCGGAGGGTCGTGAGGCGGACCAGATCCTTGCCGTGCAGGTGAAGAGTGCATTCATTCGCCTGCCGTGAAACACGCAGTATTGTGTTCGAGGTCAGTGTCGAGTTGGGCGGCGGCCGACCTTGCCTGCCAAGATGCCGAGAGTTGATGTCGTATGGCTGGAGAATTCAGGATCTTGGGCCCGCTGGAGGTCTGGACGTATGGGGAGCCGCTGCGACTGAGCGGTGCCGGGCAGCGGAAGGTGCTGGCCGCATTGTTACTGTCGGCAGGTTATGTGGTGCCGCTGAGCCATTTGGTGGATGTGGTCTGGCCGCAGGAGCCGCCTCCCACCGCGGAGAAACGCGTCCGCAATCTGGTGTCCGAACTGCGGGGGCTGCTCGCCGACGGGGGCCTGGCAGGGCCGGTGGCGGCGGGCGCCGGGTACCGGCTGGACGTCGGAGAGGGCGAGCTCGACGCCGCCGTGTTCGACAGCCGGGTGAGGCGGGCCCGCCGGCATGCCGCCGACGGGCGACCGGCGGAGGCGGTCGCCGAGTTCCGCGCGGCCCTGCACCTTTGGCGGGGGCCGGTGCTCGCGGGGCTGGAATGCCCGGCGCTTCAGCCGCAGGTGACCGGTTGGAAGGAGCGACGGACGGCGGCGCTGGAGGAGGACATCGAGCTGGAACTGGACCTCGGACGGCACCACAGCGTGATCAGCGAGCTGAGCGAGCAGGTGGCCGCGCACCCGCTCCGGGAACGGTTGGCCGGACAGCTGATGCTGGCATTGCACCGAGCCGGTCGGCGGCCAGAAGCGCTGCGGGTCTTCCACGACATCCGCGAGACGCTGGCCGAGGAACTGGGCCTGGACCCCGGCGACCGGCTACGGCGACTGCACCAGCAGATCCTTGCCGACGACCCCGGCCTCGCGGCGTCGCCACCGGATCGACGCAGGCGCGTCCACCAGCTGCCCCACGACCTCGCCGACTTCACCGGCCGCGCCACCGAACTGAACCGGCTCATCTCCGCCCTTCCGGCGGAAGGGGAGCCGACCACCGCGGTGGTGATCAGCTCCATTGACGGGATGGCGGGGATCGGCAAGACCGCTCTCGCGGTGCACGCCGCACACCGGCTGGCCGACCGCTACCCCGACGCGCAGCTGTTCATCGACCTGCACGCGCACACCACCGGAGACGAGCTCGCCACCGCGGCCGACGCCTTGGAGACGCTCCTGCGCGCGGTGGGCGTGCCGGGGGAGCGGATCCCCGACAAGCTGCATCAACGGGCCGGGCTGTGGCGGGACGAACTGGCCGGCCTCAAGGCCCTGATCGTCCTCGACAACGCCACCAGCGCCGAACAGGTGAGGCCGCTGCTGCCCGGCGACCCCGGCAGCCTGGTGCTGATCACCAGCCGCCGCCGGCTCACCGATCTGGAGGCCGCCCGCACGCTGTCCCTGGAGGTGCTGCCGCCCGCCGACGCCGCCGCACTGTTCACCCGGATCGCCGACGACGCGCGCGCCGTCACCGAACCGCAGGCCCTGGACGAGGTGGTGAGGCTCTGCGGCCTGTTGCCGCTGGCGGTCCGGATCGCCGCCGCCCGGCTGCGCACCCGCCCCACCTGGACCCTCGCCCACCTGGCCGAACGCCTGGGCGACCAGCAGCGGCGGCTGGGCGAGCTGGCCACCGGCGACCGCAGCGTCGCCGCCGCGTTCGCCCTCTCCTACCGGCAGCTCACACCCGTCCAGCGGCGGCTGTTTCGGCTGCTGAGCCTGCACCCGGGTCCCGATTTCGACGTTCACACCGCCGCCAGAGTCGCCGACATCGCGCTCCAGGAGGCCGACCGGCTCCTGGAGGACCTGCTGGACGTGCACCTGCTGCAGCAACGCACCGTCGGCCGGTACCGCTTCCATGACCTGCTGCACACCTACGCCGCCCACCTCGCCCATGAAGAGGACACCGAGGCCGACCGGCGCGCCGTCCTGGGCCGTCTCCTCGACCACTATCTCGCTTCCGCCCGGAACCTCTACGGGCTGCTGCGCAACGGCTGCAAGCTCCCCGACGCGATGGCGGCCACCCACTCGGCAGGGGTCGCGTTCGCCGACCTGGCCGAGGGGCAAACCTGGGTGCTGAACGAACTCGACGGCATCCTCGGAGCCGTCCGCGGTGCCGCCGCGGATCCCGGCGCGCCGATCGCCGTCGCCGCGGACCTGCTGCTCGCCCTCGACCCCCTGGGCGACGTCGCGTTCCTGTGGCCGCGGCTCAACGGTCCCGCCGCCGAGATCGCCGACGCCGCGCAAGCGCGCGGTGAGTCCCCCGCCGAAGCCCGGGCCCGTTACATGCTCGGCGGCGGGCTCTGGCAGATCGACAGGCTGGACGAAGGCGAAGCGCAGATCCGCCGCGGCATCCGGGCCGCCCACGACGGCGGGGACGAGGCGATCCTGGACCGGCTGCTCAACGTGTCCGCCCTGCTCGCCTTCCACCGGCAAGACCATGAGGAGGCGCTCGCGATCTTCCAGGAGAGCCTGGCGATCAGCCGGCGCTCCGGCGACTGGTGGTCGCAGTTGGAGGTGCTGAACAACATCGCCGCTCTCCACATCATCGGGCTCGGGCGTCCCCTGGAGGCGCTGCCGTGGCTGGAGCGCGGGCTGGCGCTGGTGGACAGGGTCGGGGGACAGCAGTCCGCCTGGCAGTACCTGATGATCAACCGCGGCCGGGCGAAGCGGGCGCTCGGCCGTCCGGACGAGGCCGTCGAGGACTTCCGCGCCGCGCTCACCGCCAGCCGCGCGCTCGCCTCCCCTTTCCAGGAGGCGATCGCCCTGCAGGAACTGATGGTGACGACGCGTGGGCTCGGACGCCTGGAGGAGGCCCTCGATCACGCCGAGGCGAGCCTCGCCATCTGGCGGCAGCTCGGCCAGGAGGCCAGGCAGGCCGAGGTCAGGGTCCAGCAGGAGACGATCCACGCCGAGCTGGACGGATCGCGTCCGTTGGCTTGAGCCGCCGCCGGGTCAGGCTCCGACAGTGTTCAGCCGTCGGCGATCGACCTGGATCGACTGCCGGCCGTGGGCCATCGCGGCGACTCCCACATGATCATGATGGACGTCGACTCCCACCGGGTGGCCCGCCTGATCGACTCCTGGCTGAAGAAGCACGCAAGGTAGCAGCCCCCTCGGCATGGACGGGAGGGTGTTGCCGGCGGGTCGCGACCGCTACTCTGTCTTCTGACAGCAACAAGGGACAGGCCGTCGACGATCCACGCAGCCGTCCCCGGTGCTGGTCGCTGGAGTTTCCTCATGGCTGAAGGTCAACTCGACCTCGCGGTCGTCAACGGCACGGTGGTGCTGGGCGACGGGCGACACCGGCTCGCGGTAGGGGTCAAGGACGGCAAGGTGGCGATGCTCGCCCCCGAGGAGCTGCTTCCTCCCGCCGGGCGGACGATCGACGCCAGGGGCGATCTCGTCCTTCCCGGCATCGTCGACTCCGAGGCCCACCCGGGCTGCTACGTGCCGTTCGAGTACGACATGCGCACCGAATCGAGAGCGGCCGCCTGCGCGGGCGTCACCACCTGGGGCATCCAGGCGCCGGTGACCCGCCTTGGCACGGAGCCGTTCAAGGAGGTCGTCGGCAAGGACGACGTCGTCTCCTTCCACGAGTCCTTTCCCTCCGCGAAGCGGGTCATCGAGGAGGTGTCGCACGTCGACGCCTACCTGTGTTACATGCTCGAAACCGATCGGCAGGCCGACGAGATCCCCGAGTACGTCGAGCGGCACGGCGTCATCGACTACAAGCTCTACCTCCAGACCCGGGGCATGAAGGGGATGAGCGACAGCGAGGACAACAACTGGCCCTCGCGCCGCGCCGGGCTCGGCACGGGGATCGACGACGGAACCGTGTTCCGGGTCATGGAGGAGGTCGCGCACTACGGCGGCATGGTCCACATCCATCCCGAGAACTGGGAGATCGGCCGGATCTTCGAAGAACGGCTGCGCCGGGCCGGACGCACCGACTTCGGAGCGTGGACCGACCGATCGCCGGACTTCCTCGAAGCGCAGCACATCCGCGCGTACTCCTACCTGGCGCAGCAGACCCCGGGTCGCGTCTCGCTCTACCTCCAGCACTGCACGACGCAACTGAGTTTCGACGAGGTGCTCAAGGCCCGTGGTGAGGGGATCGACGTCTACGCGCAGACCGGGCCGGCCTGGCTGTGGGCGGAGCCCGAGTACGGCTGGCGCATCAACGTGCCGTTGCGTCGCCGCGACAACATCGAGGCGCTGTGGGTGGCGCTGGCCGACGGGATCGTCGACGTCGTGGGGTCCGACCACGTGGTCGGCTGGGAGCCCGCGTCCTACGAGGAGATGTACAACGCCAACATCTGGGACTGCCGCACCGGTTTCTCCCGGGTGGAACTGCTGCTGCCGGTGATGCTCAGCGAGGGCGTGGCCAAGGGCCGGATCTCCATGGAGCGCCTGGTCCAGGTCCTGTGCGAGAACCCGGCCAGGACCGCGGGCCTGTGGGGCCGGAAGGGATCGCTGCTGCCGGGCTTCGACGCCGACCTGACGATCGTCGACGCTGGACGCGAGGTCACGGTCGGCAAGGAGCACCTCAACACCCGCTCGGGCTGGTCGATCATGGAGGGTCACACCTTCACCGGATGGCCGGTCAAGACGATCATGCGCGGCGAGGTCACCGCCGAATGGGCTGATGACTCACCGGGCATGCGGCCGGTGGGTGAGGCCCGCGGCGGATATCTCCACCGCGAGCCCCTGGGCGCCCGGCAGGCCTTCGCGGTGACGGAGCCGACACGGGTGGCGCCGAGCAAACGCTGGCTGGGCACCGACTTCACCCGCCCGGGCTTCTCGCCGCAGACCCAGAAGTACACGGCGATGAAGGAGGCCCGGCCGTGACCGAGAACGGATCGCGCGCGTTGTACGACCGCGGCCCCGCCCCCTGGGACGACGTCCTCGACGAGACCGACAGGGCGGTTTTCCAGGCGGCCGGCTGGGGACGCCGCGCCGGGTTCGGTGAGCGGCCCGCGATCGTCGTCATCGACGTGAACTACAACTTCGCCGGCGACAACGACGACCCGGTGCTGGAGTCCATCAAGCGGTGGCGCTACGCATGCGGCCCGGAGGCGTGGACCCGGTCGATCCCGGCCATCCAGCGCATCCTCGCGGTCGCCCGCCGCAAGCGCCTGCCCGTCATCTACACGACGAACCCGCGCCGCCCCGACGGTTTCGACCTCGGTGTGTGGCGCGCCAAGAGCCACCGGTCCGGTGACGAGGTCGACGTGGCGGGACACCGGGGCAACGACATCGTCGACGAGATCGCGCCGCACGACGGCGATCTCCTCATCGAGAAGCGCAAGCCCAGCGCGTTCTTCGGCACTCCGCTCATGAGCCACCTCAGCATGTTGCGCGCCGACTCGATCATCCTGGCCGGCAGCACCACGAGCGGATGCGTGCGCGCGACGGCGGTCGACGCCGTCAGCTACGACCTGCGCGTGACGATCCCGCACGAGGCGGCGTTCGACCGGTCGCGGCTCTCGCACAAGGTCGCGCTCATGGACGTGCACATGAAGTACGCCGACGTCACCGACGCCGACGACGTGATCGGCCATCTCGAAGGACTTCCGTCCGGGCTCTTCGACGCGGTGTTCCCGCCCGCGGCGGCCGCGGCGGCCAAGGCAGGAGAATGACATGGAGTTCCGGATCCACAGGACGATCACGCAGGTCACCGAGGACCGCGTCGGCGAGAGCGGTCCCGCGACGAGGCCGCTGCGGAAGGTCGTCGCCGCCGCGGTGCTGGACAATCCCTACGCCGGCCGGTTCGAGGCCGACCTCGGAGCCGCCGTCGAGTACTCGCCCCGGCTCGGCGACCTGCTGGCGGGCATGGCCGTCACCGCGCTGGGTGAGCCGGCGATGAGCTACGGCAAGGGCGGGGTCGCCGGAACGGCGGGCACCCAGGAGCACGCGGTGATGTTCGTGACGACGGCGTTCGGCGACCGTGTGCGGGACGCCGTCGGCGGCGGCGCCGCCTGGATCGCCTCGGCGACCCTCGTCGGCGGGCCCGGCACGAGGCTCACCATCCCGCTCGCCCACAAGGACGCGCTCTACGTCCGCGACCACTACGACGCCGCGACGCTCCACCTGGATGCCGACTGCCCGCGGCCGCACGAGGTCGTCGTCGCGGTCGCCGTCGCCAACCGAGGGCGCCTCGACGCCCGGCTCGGCGGGCTCGCCGCCGCCGACGTCGTGGGCGAGGACGGCCTGTCGTGACGGTGGACGGCGAACGGGTGCGCGGACCCGGCGCGACGACGCTGATCCGCAACATCGGCACGCTGGTCACCGGCGACGTGACCGCGCCGGTCGCGGACGCCGACAGCCTGCTGATCGGCGACGGCCGGATCGTGGAGGTGGGCACCACCGCCGGTCCGGCCGACGCCGACCGGGTGATCGACGCCGGCGGCGCCACCGTCGCGCCTGGACTGATCGACTCGCACTGCCACGTCGTCTTCGGCGACTACACGCCGCGCCAGAGCGCCGTGGGCTTCCTGGCCTCCTACGTCCATGGCGGCATCACCTCCGTCGTGTCGCCCGGCGAGATCCACCTTCCCGGCCGGCCGTACGACGCCGCGGGCGTCAAGGCCCTCGCGGTGCTGGCCCAGCGCTCCTGGGGCGCCTACCGGCCAGGCGGGATGAAGGTCAACGGAGGCTCCGTCGTGCTCGAACCGGTGCTGACGGAGGAGGACCTCCGGGAGGTGGCCGCCCAGGGGGTGCGGTACGCCAAGTTCGGCTTCGGGCGGTACGCCGACCCGGCCGACGGCTACCGGCAGGTCTGGGACGCCCAGCGCGCGGGCATTCTCGTGACGTGCCATTGCGGCGGCGCCTCGGTCCCCGGTTCGAGGCCCATCACCGCGGACCACCTGCTGGAGATGCGGCCCGATGTGCTCGGCCATGTGAACGGCGGGCCCACCTCCCTCGATTCCGGCGGCCTGCGCGCGCTCGTCGGCGAGACCGGCCTCGCCCTGCAACTGGTGCAGGCGGGCAACCTGCGCAGCGCCATCGAGATCGCCGGCCTCGTCCGCGAGTACGGCGCGGAGCGGCGCGTGGTGCTCGGCTCCGACACGCCGACCGGCACCGGGACGATGCCGCTGGGAGTGCTCAAGACCGTGGCCGAGCTGTCCTCGCTGGCCGAGGTTGATCCCTGGACGGCGTGGGCGTGGGCCACCGGCAACGCCGCTCGTCTCTACGGTCTGGAGGCGGGGGTCGTCGACGCGGGACGGCCCGCCGACCTCGTCGTGCTGGACGCGCCGTGGGGTTCGCTCGCCGGGGACGCTCACGGGGCGCTGGCACGCGGCGACATCCCCGGCATCGGCGCGGTGCTCGTCGACGGCGAGCCGCGGGCGCTCGGGAGCCGCAACACCCCCGCACCGTCCCGCCGGGCGCGGGTCACACCCGAGCTCCCCGCGCTCGCGGGGTCCGGCCATGTCCAGTGACAGGCGATGGCCAGGGCGAACGCGACCGGCGCACCGAGCCTTCGTTCCGGCCCATCATGGAGGAACCCTGTGACCGAGATCGTGATCCCCGCCCGGGAGGGGCGGGGCGTGCTGGTGACCGCGGGCCGGGAGCTCGACCTCGTCGACCTCGAAGGCGGCCAGGTGGCCGACCTCGTCGCCGTCGTGGCCGACGAGCCGGAGGAGTACCTGTCGCCCGCCCACACCGCCGCCGTCAACCTGTCCACGGAGCTGGGCACCGGGGACCTGCTCTATTCCAACCGCCGGGCCCCGGTGCTGACGATCGTCCGGGACGATGTCGAACGCCATGACATCGTCGTCCCATGCTGCGACACCGAGCGGTACGTCACCGGCTACGGAGTGGCGGGCCACGCCAACTGCCTGGACAACCTCGTCCAGGCGAGCGACATGCTCGGCGCCGGCGTCGAGGTCCGCGGCGAGAACGCGTGGAACGTCTTCATGCACAACCGGCTGACGGCCGGTGGCGCGATCGTGACCGATCGCGCCCTGCAGCCCGCGGGCTCGCTGATCAGGCTGCGCGCGGAACGCGACCTCATCGTCCTCGTCTCGGCCTGCCCGCAGGATCTCAGCCCCTGCAACAACTACCGGCCGACGGCCATGAAGCTGGTCCTGAAATGACGCCCGCGGAATCGAGGACAGTGAAGTGAGAGCAACGACGCCGACCGGCTCCGCGGCCGGATCGCTGAGCCGCGCCGACCGGCTGGCCGAGTCACAACGCAAGATCCGCCCGCCGTTCCGGCTCGACGAGACCATGCGGTTCTACTCACCTCAGGAGAACGTCGACGCGCTCGAGCATCCCCGGGTGAAAGCGTGGCTCGACTTCGTCACGAAGGAGTGGACCCCCGTCCCGATCGCGGGCTGCCGCCGGCGCCTGGGCCTGCTCGTTCCCTGCTGCAAATACAAGCCCTATCCGACGAGCCGGGAGCATCGCGGCATCAACGCGGGACTGCTGGAGGCCGGCTGGCGGTCGGTGGGCACGGTCCCGGTGCCCGAGCCGCTCACCGCCTTCCTCGACCCCGATGAGCGGGCCGACCTCCTCGACGTGTCGCCGCTCGTCCGCGACGGCGTCGTGCTCGACCGTTTCGTGATCTCCGAGCCCCTCGGGCTGGTGCCGTACGAGCACGTGTACCACTGGCGCGGCGAGCAGAGCCCGTCCTCGTCCTACGACGATCCCGGGCTGTTCGAGGCCCGCGGCACCTCGGTGTCCCCGGACCGCGCCGACAGCACGGCCTGGCGGACCTCCGGCGGCCGGTGGAAGTGGGGGGTCTCCGAGACCGACGCCTACGTCACCATGCACAACACGATGGCGGAGGTCATCGCCGAGACGCTCGCGCGGGTCGGCGGCACGTACGCGGCGGTTCTCGCCTGGACCTCACCCGGGCTGACCCATCGCAGCTTCCTCGCCGACGCCGCATGGCGGGCCGAGGACGGCATCCCCGTCTCACGGCCAGGACGCGGCGGCCCGCGCGGGCTCGTCGGCGTTCTCGATCTCCAGCCCGGGGCGGTGACGATCCTGCCCACGCGGTCTCAGCTGGCGGACGGCCGCGGCGCGCTCGCCACGCGCATGCGCCGTGAGGGGAGGAGGAGCGGCCCGGCCTCGGTGCGCAGCGTGTTCGCCCGCGGTGACGGCCATGACACGCCGCTCGGACTCGCCGAGATGGTCCGGCACCTGGTCGCCGCGCTGGACGAGCGGGCAGAGGACGCCTGATGAAACGGGACGCGCCCGCCGCGGACCCGCGGGAGGAGGTCGCCCGGGTCGCGCGGGCGGTGGTGCGGGCGGGGCTGGCCGGGGCGTTCGGTCACGTGTCCGCCCGCCGTGACGACGGCGGCTTCGTCATCACCTCGACCCGGCCGCTGGGCGCCGCGAGCGCCGGGGACCTCATCGAGGTGTCCGTGGACGGTGACGTCGCCGGGGAGCGGACGACCGACGTCCCCCTCGAACTCGCCCTGCACCGGGCGATCTACGACGCGCGGCCCGACGTCGGCGGGATCTGCCGGGGCCATCCCATGTCGGTGGTCAGGTGGGGAGCCGGGCTCACCCCGGTACCGCTGAGGCATGGGCTCGGCCTCATCGCCGGGCACGTCGTCCCCGTATACGCGGACGTCACGCTGGTCGAGGACGCGCCGGCCGCGGCCGCCGCCGCGGCGGCGCTGGGGTCCCACCAGTCCATGATCCTGCGGGGAAACGGCGGGCTCGCCGTCGGCGCGTCCGCGCTCGATGCCGCGACCCGGCTGTACTTCCTTGAGGAGCGGGCGCTGCTCGCCCTCGACCCCCCGCCCGCGGCGCGGGTCGGCGAGGCGGCATGGGCCGCCCGATCCGCCGCGACGGATCGGGAACTGCGGCGCGCCGCGCGCTGGTTCGCCGCGGCCCACGGCGGCCCGATCCCGTACGCGCCCGGCCCGGAATCGGGAGAGTGAGAGAGATGGTCGCTGAACTGCCGCCCGTCGAGACGCTGGCCGCCGGCCAGAGCGAGCGGTACCGGGAGCGGGCCGCCGCGCACCTTGTGAACGCGCCGCCGCGGAGCCGGCCGCTCGCCGGGGCCGCGGCGGGCCGGACCGTCCTCGCCGGGGACGGCCGGGTCTTCCTCGACCTGGCGGGGGGCGTGGAGGGGAACGCCCTGGGTCACGCCCACCCGGATGTCGTGGCGGCCGTGTCCGCCCAGGTCGCCCGCCATGGGTGCCTGCCCCGGGACCGCCGCTTCCTCGATCCCGCCGCGGTCGAGCTGGCGGAGCGGCTGGCGCGGGCGTCCGGTGGCGCGGGGCTCGCGTCGGTGTGCCTGACCGGCGGGGCCGTCTGCGCCACCCGCGTCGCGGCGGCTTTGGCCACGGCGTCCACCGGCCGCCAGAAGATCGTGATCTATCCGGCGGGCCCCGGGGGAGGCGCGGCGGCCGGGCTCGCGTCCGTGTCGTTCGCCCGTGATCCAGACGCCTTGGCGGAGGCGCTGGACGGCGATACGGCGGCCGTCCTCGTGACGCCGGACGCGCCTTTCCCATCCGATCTGCGGGAGCGATGCACGCGCGCCGGAGCGCTGCTCGTCGCGTACGAGGTGGAGTCCGATCCGGGACGCACCGGCGCCTGGTTCGGCTTCCAGCACGCCGGGCTCACGCCCGACGCCGTCGCGCTGGCGAGCGGGGTCGGCGGCGGCTTGCCGCTGGGCGCGGTGCTGTGGAGCCCGGCGATCCACGCACCGCTCGACGAGGCGGCGCTCGACCGGCTTGCGGGCTCGGTGAGCCCTGTCGCCTGCGCGGCCGGGGTCGCGGCGTTCGACGTCATCGAACGGGAAGGTCTGCTGGACCAGGCCGCGCGCAACGGGGCGTACCTGGGTGACCGCATCGAGTCGGTCCGGGCGCAGTTCCCCGACGAGCTCGTCGAGGCCGGCGGGCGTGGGCTGGCGTGGGCGCTGCGCGTGGCCGCGGACGCCGCGCCGATCCTGGAGGCGATGGAGGCGCGGGGGGTTCTGGCCGGAGCGGTCGAGGGGGAGCGCGACCTCATCCGCCTGCGTCCGCCGTTGACGATCCGCGCCGCCGAACTCGACGTGTTCGTCGGCGTGCTGCGGGCCGTCCTGGCGGCACGCGCCGGTCTGCGGCCATGACCGGGCGACGCGCGAAACGGCGCCCGTGCCGCGCGTACGGTTGGGAGCGTCATGAATGAGCCTTTGACAGTCGACGATGTGTACCGCGAACTGCTGGACCGCATCCAGCGGCGAGTGTTCGCTCCGGGTACGAAGCTGCCGCCGGTACGGGAGCTCGCCGACCAGCTGATGTCCAACTCCAGCACGGTCGACCGCGCGATCCACCGCCTCGTCGCGCAGGACCTGGTCCGTACGGTGCCCCGCCGCGGCACGTTCGTCGCGGATCGCGAGCACGGGTTCGAGCGGCCCGAGACGGGCATCGAGGAGCTGCGCAAGGCGTTGCGGCGCGCATGGCGGACGGGGATGTCCGTCAGCCACATCCGGGAGGCCGTCGACGTCGAGCTCGCCTCACTCGGGCACGGGCCGCGCATCGCCTTCGTCGAGTGCAACAAACGCGACCTGGACCGGATGCAGGCGCTGGTCACGAACGCCTCAGGGGTGAAGGTCGAGCCGATCCTCCTCGACGAGACGTCCGGCCGGACCCTGGACGAGGAGTTCGACCTCGTCGCGGCGCCGATCTTCCACCTGTCCGACCTTGAGCCGGTGATCCGCGACTTCGACCACGTCATCGACATCAACTTCGTCGCCTCCGCGGCCGCCCTCCGCCGGCTCGCCACGGTGGGCCGCGCGAGCAGGGTCGTGGTCTGCGCTCCCACCGGGCGCGGCGTGCGCCGGATGACCTCCATCGTCGGCCAGTACTTCGACGGCCGGATCGAGCCCTTCCAGGCCGGTGCCGACGATCCGGCGGTCCTGGACGGCGCGGACCTCGTCGTCACGAACCACGCCGCCGACCTTCCCGCCGAGGCCCGCGGCCGCGAGGTGCTCACGATCGAGTGGGAGCTGGAAGCCGGCTTCGCCTCGGGCTTCCGCAGGCGCGTCGAGCGCGCCCTCGCCCAGAGGTCGTTACCTCCAGCGTAGCGACGCACGTTCACCGGTCCCGGGCGACCGCCCGGTCGACGCCCTATCGGGGGGCCCACACCCGAACGGCGGCCACCACGCGATGCGCATGCGTGCGCCGTTCACCCTTCAACCTCAAGGGAGACCCGATGCTGACGTTCCGCGACTACCTCCGGCTGCTCCCCAAGACGGAACTGCACTGCCATTTCGTGGCCACCATGAGCGTCGGCACGCTCTTCCGGCTGGCGCGCAAGCATGACGTCGCGCTGCCCGGCGATGACCCGGAGCGGCTGCTCGGCTACGACAATCTCGTGGATTTCCTCGTCGTCTTCGACGCGGTCCACGACGTGCTCAAGGAGCCCCAGGACTTCCGGGACGTCGCCTACGAGGGGGTCCGGATCGGCGTCGAGTCCGGGAACCTGCGCTACCGCGAGTACTTCGTGAACCCGCAGTACTTCGCGGCCCGGGGCATCGGCTACCGCACCCTGATGGGCTCGATCATCGAGGGGTTGAGCGCCGCCGAGCAGGACTTCGGGGTGGGTTTCGCGCTCAACGTCGCCATCAACCGCAAGGAGTCCCCCGAGTCGGCCACCGAACTCGTGCGGACGATGCTGGCGAACCCGTTCGACGACGTCGTCGGTCTCGGCATGGACGACCTGACCCCGGAGAACACCGAGTCGCCGGAGCGGTTCACCGAGGCGTACGAACTCGCCCGGCGCAACGGCCTGTCGCTCACCGCCCACGTCAGCGAGACCGCGGCGGCGCCGCCCCACAACGCGATCACCGCACTGGACCTGCTGAGATGTGAACGCCTCGACCACGGCTACCGCGTGGTGGACGACCCGGACGTCCTGGAGCGGGTACGCGCCGACGGTGTCACCTTCAACACGACACCGGTGTCCTCCAGCGTCGTCTCCCGCTGGCCGCTCGACCCGGCCCACCCCATCCGCAGGATGCTCGACGCCGGGCTGAAGGTGACCGTCTCGACCGACGGCGCGATGTTCTTCAGGACGGACATCGGCCGGGAGTACTGCGAGGCGCTGGCGGGGATGGGCGTGACCGCCGAGGAGGCCAAGCGGATCGCCATGAACGGGATAGACGCGGCCTTCTGCTCCGACGAGCGCAAGGAGGACCTGCGCAGGTCGTTCCGCGCACAGATGCTGGTGCTCGACGCGATGCTGGGGGACGACGCCGTCCGAGGGTGACGGCCGTCCCGTCAGCCAAGCCCCTGCCAGGAGCGCGAGATGCGGCGGTGCTCGGCGAGGGCGGTCTCGGCGCCGGGCAGGCTCAGCCGGCCGTCCTCGACCAGGCAGCGGCCGCCGACCATGGTGATCCAGGCGGTCGCGGGCCCGCACCGCAACAGCGCCTCGATCGGGTCCGAACCGCTGCCGGCCAGCGCGAACGGCGACATGTCCCACACCACCAGATCGGCGAGCGCGCCGACGCGGAGGTGGCCGATCTCGTCCTCCCAGCCCAGGCACCGGGCCGAGCCGCGGGTCGCGACGTCGATGGCGTCGCGCGCGGTCATCGCCTGCGAACCACCCCGGAAACGCGCCAGCAGCAGGCAGTTGCGGGCCTCCATCCACAGCGACGCGTGGTCGGTCGACGAGGACCCGTCGCATCCCAGGCCGACGGGCATCCCCAGCGAACGCAGCCATGGGACGTCCGCCGTGCTGTTGCAGATGAGCATGTTCGAACTCGGACAGTGCGCGGCCCCCACCCCCGCCGCCGCGAGACGCCGCGCCTCCCGCTCCGCCGGATACGCGAAATGCGCGACCCAGGTGCGGTCGGTCGCCCATCCGACGTGCTCGAACTGCTCCACGGGGGAGCGGGCGAAGGCGCGCCGGCAGAACTCCTCCTCGTCGGTGTCCTCGGCGAGGTGGGTGTGCAGGCGGACTCCGCGCCGCTCCGCGAGCTCCGCGGTCTCGACCATGAGCCGCTCGTGAACCAGGAACAGCGCGGTCGGGGCGAGCGCGACCCGGGTCATGGCGCCCGGCCCGGGGTCGTGGTAGGCGGCGATGATCCGCTCGGAGTCGGCCATGACCTCGTCGTGGCTCTGCACCGCCCGGTCGGGCGGCAGGAAGCCGTCCTTCTCCGACAGGGTGAGCGAGCCGCGCGTCACATAGAAGCGGTACCCGATGTCGGTCGCGGCGCGCACCTGGGCGTCCACCAGACGCGGCCGCGGGTGCATGTAGAAGTGGTCGCTCGACGTGGTGCAGCCTCCGAGGAGCAGTTCCGCGAGGCCGACCCAGGTCGACCAGTACGTCGCCTCCTCGTCCAGCCGCGACCAGATCGGGTACAGCGCGGTCAGCCACTCGAACAGCGAGCCGTTCACGGCCGGCCCGTAGCTGCGGGTGAGATTCTGGAAGATGTGGTGATGGGTGTTGACCAGCCCCGGAGTGACGACGCGCCCGCCCGCGTCGACGACCCGCCGCGCCGCGGGCCTCGGCTCCCCACCCTGGCCGAGCGCACTGATCCGCCCGTCCTTGACGGCGATCCACCCATCGCGCAGTTCAAGCCCGTGATCGATGTAGGCACCGCTGATATCGCGGACGACGAGGTCGTGCACGGGTTACTCCGATCAGCCGCGAGGCGGCCTCACCCGCCCCGGTACGCACTCAGGCGTCTCTGTAATTGTGTTGCTATCAAAGAGACAGAAGCACGGTAGCCCTCGCCGATCAGCGAGGTCAACCCGGGTCGCGGACCCGAGCCCGGCAAGGACCGGCATCGACTCTGTATCCCGGTTGGTCCAGGCCTGTACCGGGCTCCCAGCGTCGACGGGGACGCCCTGATCCTCCAGCCCGGGCCCGCCGCCCTTGCCCACCTGCACGACACCCGTTCCCACGCGCTGCCGCCGCCCGCCCACGCCGATGTGTGCCCGTTCCCCAAACCGCACAGAGAACTCGGCGCTCGGCAGGCCGGGGGCGCCCGATGAACCACAATGCCCCCACGTCACCGCCGCCCTCACCCGGACCGGCACCTGTGCAAGCCACCGGACCGCAGCCGTCCCGGCTGCAGCGCCGAGGCCCCCACACGCCCACATCAATGCACCACCCCGGCAAACTCCTGCCGACCACCGCCACCACCGAGGCAGGCGGGAGGTGTTGCGGTCTCGGCATCGGTGCTGGCGGCGACGCGGGCGCAGGCGTGTGAGCAGGGCCGGGTTCATGGGCGGTCGGCCACCGTACGGGGATGCCGGCCCGCATCCGAACCGGGGCGGCATGCAGGCTGGGGACGGCGGCTGCGCCTTCTAGGCTTCCCGCACCGACCGCCGGTTCGTGGCGGTGATCTGTGAGGGAATCGACCGGGTCGCTCGGCGCACCTACGTCGGCACCAAGATTGAGTATGAGCTAGAACAGAACGGCGTCCCTCTCCTGGCGGCCAACGAGCCCATCCTTCCCGATAGCGGAAACGGCCGACGGGCCCGCAAACGCGCGGCTCCCATCCTCACCCGGCGTATAAACCAGGCCATCGCCGAATGGTACGTCGAGCAAATGCTGGAACTGTCCTGGGACGGGCTTCAAACCCTCCGGCGACGCCGACACCGACCACGACTACGGCAGTCCATTCAGCGACGCTTCGCCGAGCTGAACACCACCCGGCGCACCAAGCAGGCAGAGCTTGACCGCATCAACGCCGACACGCCCCCGGCGGGTGACGACACCGACCTTCCCGACCTCAACCCGCAATTTCGCCTCAAGCTGTCGAAGCTGCCCGAGAACCTGGAGCGCCAGCTCTACGACGCCTTCCAGCATCCGCTACAAACCGGACCTGCCACGAGGCCACGTTCCGTGTGACGGTGCGAGAAGATACGGTGAAGATGCTCACCAAGGCCACAGAGAGCATCACGGAACGAGGATCTGAGATGCAGACGGAACAGGGCCGAAACGACGGCCGCCTGTTTCCATCTTCTGGGCGCCCCCTGCAGGATTCGAACCTGCGCACACGGCTCCGGAGGCCAGTGCCAGACGCGCTCGCTACCTGCATAGATGTTCGCAAGAGCGCGATACCTGACCGCAGATGGCACACGCCGCGTCTCTGAACTGCTCAGTGACCCAGAAGTTCATGCGGGCCCCGTGGCGCACTCGACGGGGCTCACTGGCGCGGCCGCGTCCCTCAGGGGCGATCCATGTACCTCAACGGCGCACTAGTCAGGTTGGTGCCGTTCGTTGTACATGCTGGCTAGGGCTGGCGCGAGCGTCGCGAGATGCGTGCGCCACCGCTCATCAAGTGCGTCGCCGTTGGTGGCGTCTGTGTCGAGTAGGAACCGAAGGTGGCGAAGCCCATGGATAAGGACATCGATATAGCGCGGGGTGGGTGGCTCAACTGGCGAGTGTGTCAGCGGCTTCCCCACCGCCGTGGCCAGGTCGAGACTGACTGGCAACGCCTCTTGCCAGGTGTCCCGAACGAGTCCTTTAGTTTCAATGACGGCCATGTAGGTAAGAAGTAGCGCAGGGCCGTCAACCCTCCATGAAGTGGAATGCAGCATTACTGCTTTGCCGAGGGCATTTTGCTGTGCAAGTACGTACTCTACCTCCGCATGTGGTTCATTGTCGGCCGCGACGTTGCCGGAACGCCAAGCATCTTCGCCGCTAACTAGCCAAATGCCGATTTCATCGGCTGCGACTGGCCATACTTCTACCCGCACGGGCATGTTCTCGGCCATCAGTGCGACCCCTTCTTTTGATGGCTCTGTGTTTCGTTGGACTTTCGTGCTCGCTGTACAAGCTGACCAGCTCTTGCGCTTGATACGCTGATCTTTCTAGCGAGACCAGCTAGTGTGAGTTTCTCTTGCTCGGCGATCCTTACGGCAGTCTTTGCGCGAAGATCTGCTGCGGCTTCCGCCATCTCTCGAAGCGAATCGGCCAACTGCGATGCATGGTCGAACGCTTGCTTTGGGTCGGGCATTGCAGACGCGGCTGACGCTGCCTGACGGTTCGCGTGTTTCAGCGTCTCTAGGGCAGACATAAACGCGGTTACCGACCTGTCTGGAAGATGGCTCTTTCGTTCGCCTTTCTGATTGCTAGGCGTATTTACATATGACCCACTCCCTTGGCGACTTGAGATTAGCGCCTCAGTTGCAAGTATGCGCAATGCTGACTTTACAGTTTCTCTTGCGACGCCAAACAGCTTCGCGAGTTCGTTTTGCGATGGAAGCTTGTCGCCTGGTTTGAGATGGCCACTGACAATCGCTGAACGCAATTGGTCTGCGATTTGCTTCGACGGTGACTGTGGATCCATGGGGTCCAGGCCGCTGAGGTAGTGATCAGCACCTGATGTCATCTCGGGAGAGTAACACATGGCTAGCCAAGATCGGAGTGTTCAGCCCAGTGAGGCGACACTTGACTAGTCACAAAAAATCTTGAAGACACACTGTCATGTCCTTGACCAGCACATATAGCCTCCCTGTGCTCGTTGTTAGGTTCCCGGGGCGGCAAGAGGGGGGTTGACGCTTGGCTAGATGCCTCTCTACGTTGAAAGCGCAAGGCCCCCCTTGATGGAGGGCCAAACAGTGGAGGTTTCAGGTGTTCCCTCAGAAGTCCGCCAGCATCCCGCAGTGGATCGCCGGTATCGCCATCGTGATCTTCCTGGTGAACAACCCGGAGAAGGCCGCTGAGGTGGTCAACACGGTGGTCAACGCGCTCATCACGTTCGCGAACGGGCTGGGCTGATCCCGATGTCCGCGTCTCGTTCCCTGGTCTCTAAGCCCTGGCGCACAAGCCACCAAGCACGCCGCCGGGGCCTGCCCCAACCGATCACGACCTGTATGGAGAACCGCATGCCTGTTGACCCGTCGTCCCGGTCGCTGGTGGACCTGGTGACCGAACTCGGGGAGCGCGGCGACTGCCGGCACGATCCGGACCTGCACCTGGGCCCGGACGCGTTCGAGGACGAGACGCCCACCGACCGCCAAGCCCGTCAGGACGTGGCTCGGGAGGTGTGTGAGGACTGCCCGGTGTGGGCGCTGTGCCTGGACTACGCGCTGCGGATCCGCCCCGCCTGGGGTGTGTGGGCGGGCCTGCTGCCGTATGAGCTGGCCGCGCTGCGCCGTGAGGTCCGGACCCTGCCCGCGTCCGACCTGGGGGAGGTGGCCTGATGTTCGGCGCTGACCCGGTCGTGTTCCCCGCGGTGTTCGCCGCGCTGTACGCGGCGCATGAGGTGGGGGATCACTGGTTGCAGACGCACGGGCAGGCGGCTGGCAAAGGCGCACGTGGCTGGTCCGGTCGGCTGCTGTGCGCGCGGCACGTGGCCGTGCTGACCGCAGTCAAGGCCGCCGCGGTCATCGCGGTGACGATGGTTCTGGCGCTGCCGGTCAACCCCGTCGCCGTCGCTGTGGCGCTGGCGGTGGACGCGGTGTCGCACTACTGGGCTGACCGGCGTTTCACGCTGCTGGCGCTGGCGGACTGGGCGGGTCGCACGATCCTGCCAGGCAAGGGGGAGTTCGCCCGGCTCGGTGACGGCGCGGCCGCGCCGACCGGTACCGGCGCCTACGCCCTGGATCAGTCCTGGCACATCGGATGGCTGGCCGTCGCGGCGCTGCTGGCCTCCCTCGGCGCGTCCTGACCTCACCCCTACCTGTGCCGCATCCCGCCCCTCCATCCGCAACGCACCACACACGAACAGGAGAACCGTCATGGGCAAGTGGAGCAAGAAGGACCACGAGACCGAGGCCACGCGCCTGCTGGCCAAGGCCGACCAGTACAAGGCCGCGGGTGACCAGGGGGCCTACGACACGCTCATAACGCAGGTCAAGGGCCACAAGAAGCTCGCCCGCGACTGTGACAAGTGATGTGCGGCATGACCATCTGGAACTGGATCCGGCCCGTTCTCGTGGGGGTGCCGATCGGCTACCTCGCGCTCGCCGCCGTGGTGCTGCTGATCGGAGGCGTCCGGTGAAGCTCCGTCTGATCGGCCTGCCCGCCGAGGTCGACACCGCCGCCGCCCGCATCGCCACCGTGCTGACCGTGCTGGAGACGTCCCGGCCCTACCCGCGCCGCGGGAACTCGGCGCTGGTCTCGCTCTACCTGGAGGTGCAGATCCCGGCCGGTCCGGGCGCCGGTCCGGCCACCCCTACCCCGGTGCCGCCGGTCACGGGCGGCCCGGACGCCCCTGAGTCGATCCCCCTGGAAGTCCCCGGGACGCACCCACCTACCAAGTGAAACGCCCCGGGGTCCCTCGCAAAGGAAGGAAGTTCAACCATGGCCGACAACCCCACCAAGGGCAAGTCCTCGACCTGGCCGCACGGCGAGCCCAAGTCCGTCCGGGACGCCTACGACGCCGCCCAGTCCGGCAAGAAGAAGTGATCGCCGTGATCGGCCTGCGTGGCACCGACACGTGCTCAATCTGTGGTGCGACCTACAGCGGTGATCACTGCCCGAACTGTGGGTGGTTCGCCCGTCCGCTGGCCGGCGTGTGCGGTCTGCTCCGGCGCTGACGCCGCGTCCGGGCGGCCCCGCCCCTTCGCCGCGTTCGCGCGCCGGGCGTGGCGGGGCCGTCTCACCCGGCGCCGGAACCGCCGGACCCCGATCTTTGTGGAGGAGTTCCCGTGAGTGAGTTGCAGGACCGTTCGGCCTACACCGCTGGTCTGCGGGCTTTGGCCGACCTGATCGACGTGCACCCGCAGGTGCCCGCCGCGGCGGATGCGTTCGCGCCGTTCCTGTTCGTGTTCGGTGACGCCGCCCCGGTGGTGGAGGCGTTCACCGCGGCGGCCGGTCGGCCGGTGGCCGCCGACCTTGACGATGAGGGCACCCGGCTGACGCTGAGTTGGCGGCTGGCCGCGCTGCCGGTGCGGGTGAACCTCCCGGCTGAGGAGGTGTGCACCCGCCGCGGAATGCGGCAGGTGACCGAGTGGGCGCTGCCCGCCCACCTGGACCCCGCCCCGGTCCGGCAGGAAGGGGAGGTGAAGTCATGATCTTCGTCTTCCACGACGCCGAGGACCGTGACCGCGCCTCCGACGGGGTGTCCCGGTACGGCGTTTACCTGCGCCGCTACCCGAAACTGTTCGCGTCGTGGGACGGAGACGGGGCGGTGACCACCGACCCGGGCGAGTTCGCCGCCGCCGCGTGGCGGGTGGCGACCTCGCCGACCATGGCGCCGCCGTACCTGGACTGGACGGCCGAACGCGTCCAGTCGGTGACCTTCACCCACAGCGAGGACGGCGCCGCGCTGATCGCCCGCGTTCAGGTGGCGGTGCCGCGCCCGGCCGCGCTGGCCGGACTGCGCGGGTTCGGTGACTGGGACCGCGGCGACCGGCGCAACCGCGGCTACCACCTCCCCGATGACGCCGACCTGGCCCGCAGCCCGGCGATGCTGACCAGCGCCCTGCTGCTGTTCCCCATCCCTGCTGCGGACCTGTACGCCCCGGCTGACGCGCCCGACCAGGCGACCGTCACCGACGCTAAGAGGTCGCTGTTGTGGCTGGCTGCACTGCTGGAGGCCCGTATCGCGCCGGTGCTGACCGCACTAGACGCCCGCGACGGTGGGGCGGGGGTGGCCCGATGATCGCCGTCCTGCTGGTCCTGGCCGCGTTGGCCGCCGCCGCGTGCTGGGTGTGCGCGTCCCCGGCCCGGCTCGCCGCCGCCGGTGCGGTAGTGCTGGTGGCGCACCCGGCGCCGACCTTCGCCGCCACCGGCGTGGTGGCCGCCGGGCTGACGGTGGCCACGGTGGTGCTGGTGTGGCGGTCGGTACGCGCCGACGGCTGGCACCTGGTCACCGTGCACCGCCCCACCCCCGCGCCCGCGCCAGTGCCGGTGGTGGGGGGTGTGAGGCCATGACCCGCCGCCGTAGCGCGGCCCGGTTCTTCGACCCGACCGGAGTCCGGTACGGGATTCCCACGTGGCCGTGGCGGATGGCTCCTGAGCATCTGCGGACCCGCCGCCAGCTCGCCGCCGCGGGGCAGCGCGCCGCGTTGGCCAAAGCCCTCAAGGCGCGGCGGGTGTGCCCCGACTGCGGACGCGACGCCGGTTACGTCCTGCCGCGCCACCTGGGCACCTGCCTGGACTGCGCCGACCGAATGGAGTTGGCGGCATGACCACGCTCAACCACCACCCACCCACACCACCCATGTCCGCGGCCCTCGACGCGCCCGCCACCACCCACACCACGCACGCCAGGCACGCCGCCGAGACGGCCGCGCCCCCACCGATCACGCACCCCAACACCACCCGCGCCCTGACCCCCGCCGACGGCGCCGAGGGCGCGCCGCGCGACACGTCGAGCCCAGCTGAACGCGACGCCTCGCCCGCTCCGCCGGTCTCGGCGCGGGGCCGCGCGTTGACCAGCAACGAGTTCACCGCGGTCGCCGTCGTCGCCGCGCTCGTCGCCGCCCTCGGCCTGCTGGGGTTCGTCAACAGCTTCGCCGCCGTGGCCGAAGCGTCAAAGCCGTCGTTCGGGCGGCTGGCCTTCACGGTGCCCCTGGGCATCGACCTGGGCATCGCCATCTTCGCCGCCCTCGATATCGTGCTGGCCCGGCTGGACATGCGGATGCGGTGGCTGCGGTTCATCCCCTGGGCTTTGACGGCCGCGACCGTGTACCTCAACGTCGCGACCGAGCACGGGGTGTTCGGCAAGGTCGCGCACGCGGTGCTGCCCGCGCTGTGGGTGGTCGCGGTGGAGATCGCCGCGCACGTGATCCGGATCCGTGCCGGGATCTCCGCCGGGACCCGGATGGAGTCCATCCGCGCGTCCCGGTGGCTGCTGGCCCCCTGGCCCACGGCCCGGCTGTGGCGCCGGATGGTGCTGTGGGAGATCCGCTCCTACCCCGACGCCCTCAACCGGGAACGCGCCCGCGTCCTGGCGCTGACCGACCTGCAAGACACCTACGGCCGGTGGTCCTGGCGCCGCAAAGCGCCCCGCCGGGTACGGGCCCTGTACCGGCTCGGTGAACTCACCCCCACCGACCTGCCTGCCCGCCCGCCCAGCAACGACCCCGACGTCGACGCGGACGCGGGGCGTCCGGCCGCCCAGGTGCCCGGCGCACTGTCCGGGGTGACCTTCGCTGGACCGGTCACGGACCGTCCGGAACTGGAGCCCGGACCGTCCGCCCCGACCACTGACGGACCGTCCACCGGGCCGTCCGCGACGCCGTCCCGGACGCGGAAGCGGACCACGCCCGGACGGTCCGGGGGACGCACGCGGGGACCGTCCGGGCGCCGGTCCCGGACCGGCAAGCCCGCCGTCCCGCCGCCGGACGTTGACGACCTCATGCCCATGGGTCGGGGTATCGCCGCCGACCTGGCCGCCGCCGGTCAGCCCCTCACCCGCAACACCCTGGCCGCGCGGCTGCGCAAGGCCGGACACAGCGCCGGGAACGCCCGCGTCGGTGCGCTGCTGGCGCGGCTGAAGGCCGACACGCCCACCGACCCCACCGACCCCACCGCCGAGGATGGTGACGCCCGATGAGCACGCTGGACAAACCCGCCACCGACCACGACACCGCCGACGACACCGCTGAGGGCACGGTGGTGCCGCTGCGACCGGCGGCCGCCCGCCCCGACGACGACCTCACGGCCGCCGACCCCGAGACCGGCGAGGCGACCGGTGTGGGGTCCGGCGACGGGCCAGACGATGGTGCGGGGTGGGCGCCGGGCGATGACGAGCCGCGACGGCGGCCGATCGTCCCCCCGCAATGGACCCGGGAGAACTGGCGGGCGACGCTGGCCGATCTGACCGGACTGTGGTGGTACAAGACCCGCTACCACGGGTTCCGCGCACCCAAGTACATCGTGGTGACCGCCTGGTACGCGGTGCGCGGGGCGCGGCGGCTGTCGCGGCGGCTGATGGCGTGGTGGCAGTGGACCGACGGGTGGGTGTTGGAGTCCCAAGCCGTGGCCGCCGGACGGTCCGGTCACCACGACGCGATGAACGCCCACCGCGAAGGCAAGAAGACCCGCGCCGCCCGCGGTCAGATCGTCGCGGTGTCCGCCCTCGGCGCGGCGGTGGTCGGGCTGGTTGGCCTCAAGTACCTGCCCGGCTGGGCATGGATGGGGCTCGGGACGGTGGCGGCGCCGGTGCTGGCCCGGCACGGCGCCCCGCAAGGGCAGCCGATCATCGCCGCCGCGGTGGTCCCGACCGCCTACCAGACCCCCACCCCGGAGATCATCACCCGCGGGCTGGGGTCGCTGGGCATCTCCGCGATCAACACCCTGCTCAAGAACGGTAAGGAACTGGCGTTCATCTCCGACGTGCACCGCGACGGCGACGGGTGGGGTGTGGAGCTGGACCTGCCGCACGGGGTGACCGCGACCAACATCCTGCAAAAGCGCGAGGAACTGGCCTCCGGGCTGCGGCGGCCGCTGTCGGCGACCTGGCCCGAACGCGTCGCGCACGAGCACGCCGGGCGGCTGTACCTGTGGATCGGGCGCCGCGACATCTCCAAGGCCAAGCCCGTCACCTATCCGCTGATCCGGACCGGCACCACCGACGTGTTCGCCACCGTCCCGTTCGCGGTCACCCCCCGCGGGCAACTCGTCGGCGCGCCGCTGTTCGAATACAACTGGGTGATCGGCGCGGCGCCCGGTCAGGGCAAGACCACCGGCGTGCGTGCGCTGGGCTGCGGTATCGCCCTGGACGTGCTGGCCGATCTGTGGATTCACGAACTGGCCGGCAAGGGCGACCTGGAACCCCTGGCCCAGGTCTGCCACCGCTACACCTCCGGAGTGGACGACGACGCCGTCGCCTACGCCGCCGAATCGGTCCGCAAACTCAAGGCCGAGGTACGGCGCCGCAGCGAGATCTTCAAGAAGCTGCCCCGCGAGGCCAAGCCGGACGGCAAACTCACCCGCGAACTGGCCGCCGACCGGCGCCGCAACCTGCGCCCCATCGGCGCGATCTTCGATGAGGTACAGAACCTCATCCTGCACCCCGACCACGGCGGCCCCGCCCTGGTGGAAGACCTGGCCCATGTGGAGCGGCTGGGCCGCGCCTACGGCATCTTCATCATCTTCGCCACCCAGCGCCCCGACGGGGACGCGCTACCACCCAAGGTCCGTGACCTGGCCCTGGTCCGGTTCTGCCTGAAGGTCCCCGACCAGGTCTCCAACGACATGATCCTGGGCACCGGCGCCTACAAGGCCGGATACCGCGCCTCAGAGTTCCGCCTGGACGTGGACCGCGGGCTGGGCTGGTACAACGGCGCCGGGGACATGCAGGCCGTTCGGACCCTGTACCTGGACCTGCACGACACCGCCCGGATCGCCGACCGCGCCCGCGCGATGCGCCAGGCCGCCGGAGTGCTGTCCGGCTACGCCCTCGGCGACACCGACGCCGATGAACCCGCCAGCGACTTCGCCGCCGACGCGCTGACGGTGTTCGGCGACGCCCGCGCGCTGTGGTGCGAAAGCATCGCCGTCCGGCTCCGCGAGCACCTTCCCGCCCGGTACGCCGACATCACCCAGGAAGCGGTGTCCAGCCAACTGCGCGCCCTGGGCGTGCCGGTCAAGAACGTCCGCGAACCCGGCCGTCAGCCCCGCAAGGGATGCGAACGCGCCGCCCTCCACACCATCACCGGCGACCACGACACCCCGCCCGACACCCCGCCCGGCCCGGCGCCCGGCCCGGCGCCCGGCGCCGACGGCGAGACGAGACCCCAGACGGCGGGAGAGACGGCCACCGCGTAGCGCTACACACCGGCACCCGTTACGGCGCCGCTACACCCCCGGCCACCTGCGCAAACTCCGGTTCGCCGCTACACACCCGAACTGCCGTAACGCGCTGACCTGCACTGTTACGGCGTAGCGGCGAACCGGCCCACCCCAACCGAAACCACCCCTCCTAGACACCCGGCGAACCGGCCCACCCCGACCCGCTACACCAGCGCCTGTGGAGGCACCCCAATGGGGATCACCCTGTTCCGCTGCGGCACCTGCCGCAAGCCCTACACCAACCCGCTCACCCACACCTGCACCGTCAAGACCGACTACCGCACACGCAAGGCCGCCCAAGCCCGCAAGGCCAAAGCCGCCAACAAGGCCGCCGCCCGCAAGGCCAAGGCCCAAGCCGCCCGCCAACGCCAGAAGGAACGGCAGCGCAACCGGCCCAAGCCCGCCCCGGCCAAAACGGCCCGGCCCAAGCCACGCCCTACCGCTTCAACCAAGCCCGCGGCGAGGCCCCGGCAGGGCGGACGCCCGTCCTCCACTGGCCGAGCCGCCGACACCCACGACCACCGCGAATGCTTCAACGCCCGCCAGGGCGACCGGCGCCGCGCCGCCCAGGACTGCGACCGCTTCCCCTGCCGGATCTACACCGAGGGCCGCGAACACGGCTACCAGCAGGGCCACATCGTCGGGCACGCCGAGGGCTATGCCCAGGGCTACAGCGAAGGCCGCGCCACCGGCTACCAGGAAGGCCACGCCACCGGCTACAGCGAGGGCCACACCCACGGCTACGCCGCCGGATACGCCGCCGCACTCTCCGAAAGGCACTGACCCATGCCCACCGACCCGATCACCACCGCCCTGATCCTGCTGGCCGCCCTGGCGCTGTGGGCCCTGTCACTGCTCCGCCACCCCATCGGGGCATGCCCCCGCTGCCGCGGCGCCCGCGTCATCCACACCCGCACCTCGGCCAAGGCGCGCACCTGCAACAAATGCTCCGGACACGGCGTCCACATCCGCCGCGGCGCCACCACCGTCCACCGTCTCTACTGGACCCTCATCAGCGAACGCCAACGGCAACACCGCCGCGACAAACTCACCCGCCACCTGGACGACCGATGACACCGTCCACCGCCGCGCTCACCGCGCAACCCGCCGACCCGCCCGGCACCGGCGACACCCCCGGCAGCGGGTTCGAGCTACTCGGCGTCGTGCTGGCCACCGCCGCCACCATCTGGCTCATCCGCTGGGCCCTGCACACCCCCCGGGCCTGCCGCGGCTGCCGCGGCACCGGCACCGGCACGGCTGGTTCACCGAAAGCCGCTGCCGCCGATGCCGCAGCACCGGCCACACCTGACCACCAACCCATCGGGGGACGCAAAGCGGCCCTCGGCGCACAAGCCACCAAGCACGCCGCCGAGGGCCTACCCCCAACCGATCACGAACCCTCACCGGGCCCCTAGAAGGAGGCACCACCATCATGACACCGCCAGCGCCCGAACCGGCCAAGACCCCGCCGGTCCAACAGTGGCCGATCCTCACCCCGCCCGACTGCCCTACCTGCCAGCGCCCCGCCGACGTGGTGTGGGACGGCCCGGCCACCCTCGCCGGTGTCGACCTCAACGCCTGGCACTGCGACGCCTGCTCCGACTTCTGGGACATCCCCGTCACCCACTGGCCCGTCACCGACGGCCCCGACTGCCCGTACTGCCGCACCGAGGTCACCTGCTGGGCGGCGCTCGCCCCCGACACCCTCGGCGACCTGTGGACCTGCGAGCACGGGCATGAGTTCGTCCTCACCTTCGACGGGTTCGTGATCACGCCCGGCAACGAGTACCTGGACGAGTGGGCACGCCTCTGGCCGCGCTCCAACCGCGCCCGGCGCGACGGTGACGCCGCATGAGCGCGCCCATGCTGTCGCTGGGGTCGATGTGCACCGGGTACGGCGGTCTGGACCTGGCCGCCGCGCAGGTGCTCGACGTCCGCCCGGCGTGGGCCGCCGACAACGCCCCCGGCGCCGCCGCCGTGCTGGCGCACCGGTTCCCCGACGTGCCCAACCTCGGCGACCTGACCGCCGTCGACTTCGGCCAGGTGCCGCCCGTGGACGTGGTGTGCGCCGGGTTCCCCTGCCAAGACCTGTCATACGCCGGCCGAGGTGCCGGGATCCGGAAGGGAACACGTAGTGGACTCTGGCATCACATCGCCGACGCCGTGGGCGTCCTACGACCCCGCTACCTCATCCTGGAGAACGTCGCAGCCATCGTTGCCCGGCGCCCCGGACTCGACGTCGTCCTGTCCGACCTTGCCGCCCTCGGGTTCGCTGCGGAATGGGCATGTCTACGCGCGTCCGACGTCGGCGCCCTAGCCGTGCTCGCCGACCGGCTGACCGCCCACCGACCCGCCGATGGAAAGGACGCCGCATGAGCGCCGGTCTGCGTGTGCTGAGTCTGGGTGCCGGTGTGCAGTCCACCACCCTGCTCCTGTTGGCTGCTGAGGGCCGCCTTCCCCGCCTGGACGCCGCGATCTTCGCCGACACCGAGTGGGAACCGGTCGCTGTCTATGAGCACCTCGACCGCCTGGAACGCGAGGTTGCCCAGCCCGCCGGTATCCCGGTGCTGCGGGTGCGGGCGGGCACCGGCACCGGCCGAGTGACCGGCAACCTACGCGCCGACTCCCTCAACCCGGGTGCGTTCGTGCGACTGCCGGTGTTCGTCGCCGACCGCTCCGGCGAGGGCACCGCGATGGTGCGCCGCCAATGCACCGAGGAATACAAGGTCAAACCGATCAAAGCCGCCGTGCGGGCGCTGCTGGGCTACCCGCACCCGCGGCCCGTGCCGCGCGGGCTGGCCGCTGAACAGTGGATCGGGATCTCCCGCGATGAGTTCCATCGCGCCAAGGACGCCGCCGTGGGCTACCTGCGCAACGCCTTCCCGCTGCTGGACCTGGACGGCGCCGCCGACGGACGGCGGGGCTGGACCCGCAACGACTGCATCCGCTACCTGCGCGCGTCGGGCTGGGCAGACACCCCCAAGAGCGCGTGCGTCGGGTGTCCGTTCCACGGCAACCGGCAGTGGCGCGCGCTGCGTGACACCTGCGCGTGCGGTCACCACCGCGAGCGGCACCGCGGCCCGGTGTGCGACCACGCCGACCAGCACCGCGGTGGTGACCGCTGCCCCTGCCCCGGGTTCCACGCCCCGGAATGGGATGACGCGGTGGCGTTCGACCACGCCCTGCGCACCCAACGGCTACGCGGCATCAAGGAGGCCCCCTACCTGCACCGCAGCCGCCAACCCCTCGACCGCGCACCGATCGACAAGGTCACCCGCCGCGAGTGGACCGACCGGCAAACCGACCTGTTCGACAGCCACGCCGACGACGCCGAGAACGGCGCCCCGGACGGCTGCTCACCCTGGGCCTGCCGCGGCGACCACACCACCGGAGGCGACTCCGCATGACGCGCCAACCTGACGAGCCGTCGCGCCGAGCTGGGCTCGACGCGTCGCGTAGGACCGGCGCGACGCTACGGCTGTGCGCCTGGTGCGACCAGCCGATCCCACCGGCCATGCGGCGGGACGCGGTGTGCTGTTCGGTGCGCTGCCGCCAGGCCCGGCACCGGTTCACCCGTACCGTTGGCACCCCCGGCGGCGCCGCTGGGCCCGGTGGAGCCGTCGCGGGCGGCCGCCCGCTACGGCTGGCCTACGCCGACCCGCCCTACCCGGGCAACGCTCGGCTGTACCGCAACCACCCCGACTACGCCGGCGAAGTCGACCACACCGCCCTGATCGACCGGCTGACCGGCTACGACGGGTGGGCCCTGTCGACCTCGGCCGCCGCGCTGCCCACCGTCCTCGCGTTGTGCCCGCCCGGCGTCCGCGTGGCCGCCTGGCACCGCGGCGAACGCGCCACCACCTCACGCTGGCCGCTGAACGCCTGGGAACCGGTCATCTACACCCAAGGCCGCTCCCTCGACCCGTCGCGTCAGTCGGCGACAGACGCGACGCGTCGAGTCGACTCCCTGGTGCACGGCGTCTCTCCCCTGACCACGCTGCCCGGCCGCGTGATCGGAGCCAAACCCGCCGCGTTCTGCCGCTGGATCTTCGACCTGTTGGGCGCCGTCCCCGGCGACAGCATGGACGACCTGTTCCCCGGGTCCGGTGCCGTGACCCGCGCCTGGGCCGTCTTCACCACCCCACCCGATGCGTCGCCTGAGGCCCGACCCGACGCGTCGCGTCTCACCGCGGCGCAACCCGACGCGTCGCGTTCAGCTGAACCCGGCGCCTACCGCCCCGCCGGGAGTGATGCCGCATGACCCGCCCGCCCAACGCCGTCAAGGCGACCCGTACCACCGCCGAACTCCGCCGCGGCGAGGCGATCTATGTCCGCGGTATCGGCACCATCCCGGTAGCTGCGGTGCTGCCGCTGCCGCGCGGTCAGATGCTCATCGTGCTGGCCCGTGACGACCTGGCCGTGATCAGCACCCCGGGCGCCGAGTGGGACGCGGTGTGCCCAGCCGCGCCGGTGGAGTTCCTCGCCCGCGCCACCTTCTGCTCCACCTGCCGGGGGGTGGGCCGCACATGCCGACTGTGACCCGCACCCGCGCCCTCGACACCGCCGCCGCGGCGCTGGCGTGCGCGCGGCGCGGCTGGCACGTGTTCCCGCTCCGCCCCGGCGCCAAGCGGCCGCTGGCCCAGTTCACCGACTGGGAAGCCCACGCCACCACCGACCCGGCCCTGATCCGCGCGTTCTGGCAGCGTGGCCCGGCGTTCAACGTCGCAGTTGCGTGCGGCCCGTCCGGGCTGGTGGTCGTCGACCTCGACACGCCCAAGCCCGGCGAGGCGCCGCCACCGGAGTGGGACATGCCGGGCGTGAACGAGGGCGCTGACGTGCTCGCCGTGCTCGCCGAGCGGCACGGGCAGCCATTCCCGCTGGACACCTTCACCGTGACCACCCGCCGCGGCGGAACGCACCTGTACTTCACCCCCCCGCCCGGCGCCCGGCTGCGCAACACCTCCGGACGGCACGCCACCGGGCTGGGGTGGCTAGTCGACACCCGCGCAGGCGGCGGCTACGTCGTGGCGCCCGGCAGCTTCGTGGATCTGCCGGACGGCGCGGGCCCCTACCAGGTGGCCAACGACGCTGCGCCTGCCCCGCTCCCGGCCTGGCTGGCCCGACTACTCACCGCCCCGCGCCCGGCTCCCTCCTTGAGTGCCCCACCGGCTGCCGGGACGGTGGCGGACCTGCCCACCTACGTCCAAGCGGCACTCAAGGGGGAAGCGGCGCGCGTCGCTGACGCGATGACCGGTGGCCGCAACCACGCCCTGAACAAGGCCGCCTACAACCTCGGCCGCCTCATCGGCGCCGGTGCCCTCGACCCCGAGGTCGCCGCGACCGTGCTGTACGAGGCCGCCGCCGTCCACTTCGGCCCCACCTGCAACGACGTGACGCCGGGCGAGGCACGCGCCACCATCCGTTCCGCGCTCACCGCGGGCGCCCGCAACCCGCGCACCATCACCAGGGGGAACCCCACATGACCGACACACCCGACGACCCGCCACCGATCGACGGCGCCGCCCTGCTCGACGCCGTCCACGACGCGCTGACCCGCTACGTCGTCCTCCCATCCCCGCAGGCCGCCGACGCTGTCACGCTGTGGATCGCCGCCACCCACGCCCAACCGGCGTGGCCGCACGCGCCGCGGCTGGTCATCCGCGGCCCCGAAAAGCGGTGCGGCAAGTCCCGCCTGCTGGACGTGACCGAGGCGACCTGCCACACCCCGTTCATCACGGTGAACTCCTCACCCGCCGCGGTCTACCGGTCCATCACCGACGACCCGCCCACCCTGCTGGTAGACGAGGCTGACACCATCTTCGGCGCCAAAGCCGAAGGCAATGAGGACCTGCGCGGGCTGCTGAACGCCGGACACCAGCGCAACCGGCCCGCCAAGCGCTACGACGCCAACGCCAACCGGGTCGAATCCATCCCCACCTTCGCTATGGCCGCGCTCGCCGGGATCGGCGCCATGCCCGACACCATCGAAGACCGCGCCGTCGTCATCCGGATGCGCCGCCGCGCCCCCGGTGAGACCGTGGCCCCGTTCCGGTACAAGCGCGACCGGCCCCCGCTTCGCCAGCTCGCCGCCGACCTCAACCGGTGGCTCCGCGCCGAGCTGGCCGCCCTAGAGGCTGCCGAGCCTGCGATGCCGGTCGAAGACCGCGCCGCCGACACCTGGGAACCCCTCGTAGTCGTTGCCGACCACGCAGGCGGGCACTGGCCCGACCGCGCCCGCGGCGCCGTCCTGGCCCTCACCGCCGAGGCCGAGGGCAACGGCGAGATGTCCACCCGGCTGCGACTGCTCACCGACTGCCGCACCGCATTCGGCACCGATTCGGCCCTACCCACCGCCACCCTCCTCGACCGCCTCAAAACCGACCCGGAAGCGCCCTGGTGCGACTACGGCCCCACCGGGCTGACCGCGATGAAACTCGGCACCATCCTGCGCGAATACGAGATCCGATCCGACACCATCCGATTCCAAACCGGCCAGGCCAAGGGCTACCGCCGCGCCGACTTCACCGACGCATGGGCCCGCTACTGCCCCGCCGACAACACCCCCACCACCGCCACAGAACCCGCCACCATCCTCCCCCTACCGGGGGTCAGCCGTACCAGCCGTACCAGCCTCAACACCGCAGGTCAGACCCAATGAGGCTTACACCCCTGGTACGGCTCAAGCCGTACCAACGCCCACCCCCTGGTACGGCTCAAGCCGTACCACCCCACCAAGCCGTACCGCACCTGACCAGCAAAAACGAGGCTGGTACGGCTGGTACGGCTACCCCTCACCCCGCCACCACACCGTCCCGGCGCACAAGCCACCAAGCACGCCGCCGGGCGCCTATCCCAACCGATCACGGCACATCCGGAGAGGCACCCACGAAATGCCCACGAAGAAAAGCCGGTACATCACCGTCGCGGAAATTCTCGAAGACCTGAACATCACACGGCGGACTTGGCAGCGGTGGAGGGCGCGCGGCTACACTCCGCCCTGCACGAAGCTGCCAGGAAAGGGCCTCCGTATTCGCCGAGTGGACTACGAAAGGTGGCTTGCGGGCATGGAAGAGGTGCCTGCGTGAAAAGCTACGACGTCCGATTCTGGAACGTCACGGTAAGGAAGGGGCGGAAGCGCCCCTATGTTCTCCGCTGGGTTGTGGGTGGTGAGGTTCAGACCAGGCCGTTCACCACGAGCGAGCTTGCCGCTAGCTTCAAGTCGGACCTGAAAAAGGCTGCCCAGCGTGGCGAAGCATTCGACACAGTCACAGGTCTCCCCGAGTCCATGATTCGCGCGGCCCGGTCCGTGAGCTGGAACCAACACGCGCGTGATTACGTGGATGACCGGTGGGACAAGGTGTCTGGAAAGCAGCGCATATCCATCGCCGAGACACTCACAGCGGTTACCGTCGCTCTTATCGTCGACCACCCTGGCGCACCAGCCCCGGAAACCCTGCGGACAGCACTACGGCGCTGGGAGTACAACAAGGCACGGCGGGATGCCGATCAGCCCGCCGAGGTGGCAACAGCGCTCAAATGGGCTGCTAAGGCAGTAGTGCCGCTTTCGGACCTCGCAGAGTTCGACGGGATCACCGCAGCACTCAACGCATGTGCGCGCAAGCTGGACGGCACACCGGCCGCCGCGGGCTACTACTCCCGGCGCCGACGCGTCCTCTACAACGTCCTCAAGTACGCCGTCCAGCGGAAACGACTCAAGGTCAACCCATTGGATGGGCTGGACTGGAAACCCACGCAAAATGACAACGATGAGGAATGGGAAGAAGTCGACCCCGCCGCCGTACCATCCCCTCGACAGGTAGGCGAACTACTGACCGCTGTCAGTTACGCCGGTGCCCGCCGTGGCCCCCGGATGGTGGCGTTTTTCGCGTGCATGTACTACGCGATGATGCGCCCTGGGGAAGTCGCCTCTCTGCATAAGAGTGACTGCACTCTCCCTGAAACGGGATGGGGTCGACTTATGCTCGCAGGGTCCAAGCCATCGGTCGGGACGGAGTGGACTGATTCGGGGAAATATCACGATGACCGGGGCCTCAAGGGGCGTAATCGCAAGGCCAAGCGTCCCGTCGCTATTCCGCCGATCCTGGTGAGCATTCTGCGCGACCATATCGACCGATACGGCGTTGCTCCGGACGGCAGGCTGTTCCGCACCGAACGCGGTGGAATCATCCTGCCGTCCGGATACGGGCGCACCTGGCACAGGGCGCGCACGCTGGCCCTGACACCGGCCGAGGAAGCGTCCCCGTTGGCCCGGCGTCCGTACGACCTACGGCACGCCGGCGTCTCCCTACGGCTGAACGCCGGTGTGCCACCTACCCAGGTCGCCGAGTGGGCAGGCCACAGCGTGGAAGTGCTGCTGAAGATCTACGCCAAGGTCATAGCCGGTCAGGACCGCGTGTGGGAAGGACTCATAGACGACGCACTGGAGGGCTAGAGCCTGCACACAAATGGCACGCGCCTACCGTCATTCGGCGTCTCACGGTGGCATCTGATGTCACATGGCACATGAACGAAATCGGCCGGTTTCCGCAGGTCAAGTGCGGGAACCGGCTGTTCGTTTAGGTGCGCCCCCTGCAGGATTCGAACCTGCGCACACGGCTCCGGAGGCCGTTGCTCTATCCCCTGAGCTAAGGGGGCGTGCGCCCTTGGGCGGCGCGGTAGAAGATTACCAGGGTTGGTGGGGTGACGCGCACGGGGACGTTCGCCGTGCGCCACGGGGTGGAGTGGGCTAACTTCGTGGCCGTGACCGAGCCACTGGGACGCGTGCTGGTCGTCGATGATGACGAGGTGATCCGCCAGCTCATCGCCGTGAACCTGCAACTGGAGGGGTTCGAGGTGGCGACCGCGGTGGACGGGCAGGACTGCCTGGAGCGGGTGGCCGAGGTGAGGCCGGACGTCATCACGCTGGACGTGATGATGCCGAGGCTGGACGGGTGGGTGACGGCGGTCAGGCTGCGGGAGGACCCGGAGACCGCGCACATCAGGGTCGTGATGATCACGGCGCGGGCGCAGGAGCATGATGTGCGCAGGGGGCATGAGATCGGGGTGGACGCGTACGTGACCAAGCCGTTCGACCCGAATCAGCTGATCCAGACCGTGCGGAAGCTCGCCGCCGTGGCCGGATAGTCTCACCGGTGTGACTTCAGCCGACGTGAGCGGTGCCCTTGTGGGCGCGGTGCGGGACGCCGTGGCCGAGGGTGAGCTTGATGTGTCGGTGCCTGGTGAGGTGGTTGTTTTCAGCCGGGGTGCCGGGGTTTTCGAGAGTCCTGTGGCGTTGCGGCTCGGGGTGGATCCGTGGGTGATCGCGCGGCGGGTCGGTGGGTCTGTCAGTGGGGACGGGTTCGTGCGGGTGGTCGTTTCTGTGGGGGAGGTTGTGGAGGGGGTTCTGCGCGGTTTCGGGGGTGTGCGGCTTAAGGGCGGGTGGGGTGAGTGGCCTCGTACGTTCGAGAACCCAGGGTTTTCCGTGCGGTACGCCTATGCGCGGGCCTGTTGGGTGGGGCGTTGGGCTTCGGAGCTTGGGATTGGACGGGGCCCCTTGCGGGATGCCCAAGCGGAGGAGCTTGAGCTTGTGGGGGTGCTGGGGGACGCGCGTGGGAGAGCCCTCCAGGCGGAGCGGGAACGGGATGCCAGGCCGCTGATGTTCTGTTTGGAAAGAGTGGCCGAGGCGTATCACGACGTCCACGAGCGGTGTCCTGCGGTGCCGAAGGGTGATGAGGTGCCCGGGGCCTTGCATGCGGGACGGGTCTCTTTGGCGGAGGCCGTGAAGGTCGTCCTCGGTGACGGGCTGCACATGATCGGTGAGACCCCTAGAGAGCGGATATGAGTCGAGTACACCCTGCTGGGCCGCGACATGCCGACGTCCTGCCGGAGGACCATCCGGCCGGTCCGGCGGACGATCTGAACGCGCTGGACCCCGCGATCTGGCCACGGAGCGCCAAGCGGGACGGCGGTGTCCTGACCGTCGGCGGTGTCGATGTGCGGGATCTCGCGCAGGAGTACGGGACGCCTCTGTACGTCTATGACGAGGACGACGTGCGGAGCCGCGCGCGGGAGTACGCGGCGGCCTTCCATGACGGGGACGTGCACTATGCCGGTAAGGCGTTCCTCTGCACGGCCGTGGCCCGGTGGTTGAAGGACGAGGGGCTCGGGCTGGACGTCTGTAGCGGGGGCGAACTGGCTGTCGCGGTGGCGGCGGGTTTCCCCATGGAGCGCGTCACTCTGCATGGGAGCAACAAGGCGCCCTGGGAGATAGAGAAGGCGCTTGAGGCCGGGGTCGGACGAATAGTGCTGGATTCGTTCGAGGAGATCGCCCGGGTGGGTTATCTCGCCAAGGAGAAGGGCGTCCGGTCCAAGGTGATGGTGCGCGTCACCACGGGTGTGGAGGCGCACACGCACGAGTTCATCGCGACCGCTCATGACGACCAGAAGTTCGGGTTCTCCAGGAGTTCCGGGGCCGCTCTCGAGGCGGTGCGGAGGGTTCTGGAGCTGAAGCAGCTGGAACTGGTGGGGCTGCACAGCCATATCGGGTCGCAGATCTTCGATGTGGACGGGTTCGAGGTGGCCGCGCACCGGCTGGCCGAGCTGCTGGTGGCCATCCGGGACGAGCACGGGATCGAGTTGCCGGAGCTGGATCTGGGCGGCGGTTACGGGATCGCGTACGTGCCCGGTGAGGAGCCGCACGACCCGAAGTCCATCGCGGACGGGCTGCGCGACATCGTGGCGCGGGAGTGCCGCGCGTACGGGCTGGCCATGCCGCGGCTGACGGTGGAGCCCGGACGGGCGATCATCGGCCCGGGCGGTATGACGGTGTACGAGGTCGGGACGGTGAAGGACGTCGAGGGCCTGCGCGCCTACGTGTCGGTGGACGGCGGGATGAGCGACAACCTGCGGACCGCCCTGTACGGCGCCGAGTACACCGGGGCACTGGCGAGCCGGTCGTCGGACGCATCGCCCATGCTCAGTAGGCTTGTCGGCAAGCACTGCGAAAGCGGCGACATTGTGGTGCGGGACCTCTGGTTCCCCGAAGATATTGCGCCGGGGGACCTTGTGGCGGTGGCGGCGACCGGTGCGTACTGTCGGTCGATGGCCAGCAACTACAACTTCGTCCCGAAGCCCGCCGTGGTGGCGGTGAGGGACGGCAGGTCACGCGTGATCGTCCGCCGGGAGCGCGCTGAGGACCTGCTGCGGCTCGATGCGGAGGTCGAAGCGTGAAACCCGGACTGCGCGTGGCGCTGCTCGGTTGCGGTGTGGTCGGCACGGAGGTCGTGCGGCTGCTGAACGAGCAGGCGGACGATCTCGCCGCGCGGGTCGGGGCGCCGCTGGAACTGGCCGGGATCGCCGTGCGGCGGCCGGACAGGGTGCGCGAGGGCGTCGACAGGGAGCTCCTGACGACGGACGCGCAGGCGCTGGTGACCAGGGACGACGTCGACATCGTCATCGAGGTGATCGGCGGTATCGAGCCGGCCAGGTCGCTGATGCTGGAGGCGATGAAGTCCGGCAAGTCGGTCATCACCGCGAACAAGGCGCTGCTGGCCGAGGACGGCGCGACGCTGTTCGCCGCGGCGAGGGAGTACGGCGCCGACCTGTACTACGAGGCTTCGGTGGCCGGTGCCATCCCGCTGCTGCGGCCGCTGAGGGAGTCGCTGGTCGGCGACCACGTGCACCGGGTGCTCGGCATAGTGAACGGCACCACGAACTACATCCTCGACCAGATGGACACGCACGGCGCGGGGTTCAACGACGCGCTGGAGGAAGCGCAGTCGCTCGGCTACGCCGAGGCCGATCCGACCGCCGATGTGGAGGGTTTCGACGCGGCGGCCAAGGCGGCGATCCTGGCGCAGCTCGCGTTCCACACTCCGGTGACGGCCGCGGACGTTCACCGTGAAGGCATTACCGAGATGAGCGCGGCCGACGTGGCCGGCGCCCAGGGAATGGACTGCGTCGTCAAGCTTCTCGCCATCTGCGAGCGGGTTCCTTCGGCGGACGGAAACAGCGGAGACGGACGTAACGGCCGTGGCGTGTCGGTTCGCGTCTATCCGGCGATGATTCCCAGGTCGCATCCACTGGCGAGCGTCCGCGAGGCGTACAACGCGGTGTTCGTCGAGGCGCAGTCCGCCGGTTCGCTGATGTTCTATGGCGCGGGGGCCGGTGGGGCACCGACGGCTTCCGCCGTCCTTGGCGATCTGGTCGCGGTGGCCAGGAACGTGACCGGCGGTACGCCCGGCCCACTGGAAGTGACGTACGCGAAACTTCCCGTACTGCCGATGGGTGAGACGGTCACGCGCTACTACATCCAGGTGGACGTGACCGACGAGGCCGGTGTTCTCGCCACGGTCGCCGAAGAGTTCGCCAGGCACGGCGTGTCGATACAGGCCGTCCGGCAGGTCGGGCTGGGCGAGGAGGCGCAACTCGTCGTCGTGACCCACCGCGCGAAGGACGCGGCCCTGGCGGCTACGGTCGAGGGCCTGCGCGGGCTGGACATCGTCCGCGAGGTCACGAGCGTCATGCGCGTCGAGGGCGAAGAATGAGCGGCGAGGGCCGAAGAATGAACCGGGCGGCCGCAACGGGTGGCCTGGCACCGTCGAAGGCTCGGCGGCACCGGTAGACTCCCGGGCAATATCGCAGGTCATTCAGGGAGACCGACGTGAACGCGAACGCCCGCCCGTGGCGTGGCCTAATCGAGGAATACCGCGACCGGCTGCCGGTGTCGGACGCGACGCCGGTCGTCACGCTGCTGGAGGGCGGGACGCCGCTGGTGCCCGCCGGGCGGCTGTCCCAGCTGACCGGCTGCGAGGTGTTCCTCAAGGTCGAGGGCGCGAACCCGACCGGGTCGTTCAAGGACCGCGGCATGACGGTCGCGATCAGCAAGGCCGCCGAGGACGGCGCGAAGGCGGTCATCTGCGCCTCGACCGGCAACACGTCCGCGTCCGCCGCCGCGTACGCGGTCCGGGCCGGGATGACCTGCGCGGTCCTCGTCCCCAACGGCAAGATCGCGATGGGGAAGCTGGCGCAGGCGCTGGTGCACGGCGCGCGGCTCCTCCAGGTGGACGGCAACTTCGACGACTGCCTCGAACTGGCCAGGAAGCTGTCCGTCGACTATCCGGTGGCCCTCGTCAATTCGGTCAACAAATACCGGCTGCAGGGGCAGAAGACGGCCGCGTTCGAGATCGTGGACGCGCTGGGCGACGCGCCCGACGTGCACTGCCTGCCCGTGGGGAACGCCGGCAACATCTCCGCGTACTGGATGGGCTACAAGGAATACGCGGCCGGGAAGACGGCCTCGAAGACTCCGCGCATGCTCGGTTTCCAGGCGTCCGGTGCGGCGCCGTTCGTCAAGGGTGAACCCGTCCTGAAACCGCAGACCATCGCGACCGCCATCCGGATCGGGAACCCCGCGTCCTGGGATCTGGCGATCGCCGCGCGGGACGAGTCGGGCGGTGCCATCGAATCGGTCACCGACCGGCAGATCCTGGCCGCCTACCGGCTTCTCGCAAGGGAAGAAGGGGTCTTTGTAGAGCCCGCCTCCGCGGCGAGCGTCGCGGGCCTTCTGCAGGCGAGTGAGCAGGGCGTGGTCGCGTCCGGTTCCAGGGTCGTCTGCACGGTGACGGGCAACGGCCTCAAGGACCCCGACTGGGCGATCTCCGGCGCGCCCGCCCCGACCACCATCAAGGTCGACGCGCACTCCGCCGCGTCGGAACTCGGCCTCACCTGACGTGGGCTGGACGGAAGGGCCCGTGCTGGTCCGGACGCCGGCCACCAGCGCCAACCTCGGCCCCGGATTCGACTCGCTCGGCCTCGCGCTGTCCCTGTACGACGACGTCGAGGTCGAGGTCGGGACGCCGGGCGGCGGGCTGTCGATCGAGGTGGACGGCGAAGGTTCCGAGGTCGCCGACCGGGGCGAGCGGCACCTCATCGTCAGGGTGCTGCGCCGCACGTTCGACCTGCTCGACGGCCTGGCCGGAACCGGACCCGCCCCGCGCCCCGCCGGCCTGCGGCTGCGCTGCCGCAACCGCGTCCCGCACAGCCGCGGGCTCGGCTCGTCGTCCGCCGCGATCGTCGCCGGGATCGTCGCCGCCCGCGCGCTGCACCCGGAAGGCAAACTGCTCGGCGACGCCGACGCGCTGCGCCTCGCCACCGAGATCGAAGGGCATCCCGACAACGTCGCCCCGTGCCTCGCGGGCGGCCTCACCGTCGCCTGGACGACCCCGAGCGGCCCCCGGCTCGTCCGGCTGGAGACGAAGGTCACGCAGGTCACGGCGTTCGTCCCGGAGCAGCGGCTGGCGACCGAGCGGGCCCGCGGGCTGCTGCCCGAGAGCGTCCCGCACGGCGACGCCGCCGCGAACGCCGGACGCGCCGCGCTGCTCGTCGCGGCGCTCACCGGCGGGCTGGACGCCGGCGTCCTGCTCGACGCGACCGAGGACCGCCTGCACCAGGACTACCGCGCGCCCGCCATGCCCGAGTCCGCCGCGCTGGTCGGACGGCTCCGCGCCGCGGGCGTCCCCGCGGTGATTTCCGGGGCAGGACCTACTGTCCTGGCCTTCACAAGCGCATCACAAGTTGATTCGATAGTCCCCGAAGTGGGTAATGGCTGGCTCAAGCACCCGTTGGACGTCGCGACCCGCGGCGCACGCGTCATGACCGGACAATCGGAGTTCCGGCCCTGATGGCGGCGCCGGGGCCGGGGGCAGGCGGCTCGCGGCGGCCGATACGGGTCCGGCACGTTCCCGCTAGGTAAAATGCGAAGACATCGACCTCTGGGGAATAGCAGTGCGCCCTGGTGATGTTAGGCTGAATGCCGCACCAGATGCCCCGTTCGGGGCAGCGTGCTCGTCAGCCGCGCGTCACCTGACCGGCCCTTCGGCCGTGTCGGTCCCGCGTACTAGGCTTCCCGACACCGTGACATCCCGTTGTCCGGCATTCCAGCGAAACTTCGGACGTGGCGGTACCGGGAACACACGCGAGCGAACCGTCCCGTCCACCATCTGGCTGTGCCCAGAACACGCAGATCCCGGCCCCACCGTGATCAGCGGAGCCCGTCCCGGCGCCCCCGCCGGGCCGCACTACCGGGTCGGCTGGCCGAAATCCGGCCAACGCCCGCTCCCTGGGAAGGACCCTTAGTGAGCGAATCCAGCGAACTCCTTACGGACGCATCGAGTACGGGACCCGTCGGCGCCGCGCAGGCCACCGACGCCGAGCCCGCCACCCCCCGGCGCCGCCGGACCGGCACCGGCCTGTCGGCCATGGTGCTTCCCGAGCTCAAGGCGCTCGCGTCCAGCCTCGGCATCACCGGCGTGACCGGGATGCGCAAGAGCCAGCTCATCGCGGCCATCCAGGAGAAGCAGGGCGGCGGCCAGGAGCAGGGCTCGGCGGGGGGCGAGCAAGGAGACGCTGCCGCGGTGAAGACCGAGCGCACCAGGCGGGGCCGTGCCACCGCCGCCAAGCGCGAGGTGTCCGACGACCAGGTCACCCTGACCGAGGTCGCGCCCGCGGCCGAGCAGGCCCCGGCGGCCGAGCGGGCTCCGGCGGGGGAGCAGGCCGCGGCCGCCGAGCAGGCCCCGGCCGGCGCACAGGCCGACCAGGCCGAGCAGGCGGGGACGGTCGAGAAGCCGGAGAAGGCGGAGCGGGCCGAGCGCCAGGGCGGCCGGCAGCGGGGCGAACGGCACGACCGGGGGACCGAGGGCCGCACGGAGCGGCAGGGCCGCGACCGCGGTGACCAGGGCCGCGAGCAGAACACCGAGGACGGCGAGTCCCAGGGCGGACGCGACGGGCGCGACGGGCGCGAGAACCGCGACGGCGGCCGTGAGGGGCGCGAGGGCGGCGGACGCCAGCGGCAGCGCGGCGGCCGCGAGCGCGGCGAAGGCCGAGACCGAGGCGAGCGCGGTGACCGCGGTGACCGAGGCGAGCGCGGCGAGCGCGGTGACCGGGGAGACCGTGGCGAGCGCGGCGACCAGGGCGGCGGCCGCCAGCGCGGCCAGAACCAGGGCGGCGGCGGCCAGCACGACGACGACGAGAGCGGCGGCCGGAGCCGTCGCGGGCGCCGCTTCCGCGAGCGCAACCGCGGCCGGGGCCGGGACCGCTACGAAGAGCCGGTGATCACCGAGGACGACGTCCTGATCCCGGTCGCGGGCATCCTCGACATCCTCGACAACTACGCGTTCGTCCGCACGACCGGCTACCTGCCCGGCCCGAACGACGTGTACGTGTCGCTGGCGCAGGTCCGCAAGAACGGGCTGCGCAAGGGCGACGTCATCACCGGGGCCGTCCGGCAGGCGCGCGAGGGCGAGCGGCGCGAGAAGTTCAACGCGCTCGTCCGCCTCGACACCGTCAACGGGATGGAGCCCGACCAGGCCAAGGGCCGGGTCGACTTCAGCAAGCTGACCCCGCTGTACCCGCAGGAGCGGCTGCGCCTGGAGACCGACCCCGGCATCCTCACGACCCGGATCATCGACCTGGTGTCGCCGATCGGCAAGGGACAGCGCGGCCTGATCGTGTCGCCGCCCAAGGCCGGCAAGACGATGGTGCTCCAGGCGATCGCCAACGCGATCACCAAGAACAACCCGGAGTGCCACCTGATGGTCGTCCTCGTGGACGAGCGTCCGGAGGAGGTCACCGACATGCAGCGGACGGTGAAGGGCGAGGTGATCCACTCGACCTTCGACCGTCCCGCCGAGGACCACACCACCGTCGCGGAACTGGCGATCGAACGTGCCAAAAGGCTGGTGGAGCTCGGCCACGACGTCGTCGTGCTGCTCGACTCGATCACCCGGCTCGGCCGCGCCTACAACCTGGCGGCGCCCGCGTCCGGGCGCATCCTGTCCGGCGGTGTCGACTCGACGGCGCTGTACCCGCCGAAGCGGTTCTTCGGCGCGGCGCGCAACATCGAGAACGGCGGCTCGCTGACCATCCTCGCCACCGCGCTGGTGGAGACCGGGTCCCGCATGGACGAGGTCATCTTCGAGGAGTTCAAGGGCACCGGCAACATGGAGCTGAAGCTCAACCGGGGCCTGGCCGACAAGCGGATCTTCCCGGCGGTGGACGTCGACGCGTCCAGCACCCGCAAGGAGGAGATCCTCATGGCGCCGGAGGAGTTGCGGATCGTCTGGCAGCTCCGCCGCGTCCTGCACGCGCTCGACATGCAGCAGGCGCTTGAGCTCCTCATCGAGAAGATGAAGGAGACGAAGTCGAACGCCGAGTTCCTCCTCCAGGTCCAGAAGACGACGGTCTCCGACGACCGCTGAGCGAGCCTTGGGCGAGTGTGCGCCCCCGTCCGGGAACGGTCCCGGACGGGGGCGTTCCACGTCCCGCCCCGCCCCCGAGCGCGCCCGCCCCTGCCTCCGCCCCGCGCCCGCCCCCGCTCCCAGCCATGCAACGACCTCACTGTTGCGATCGCGTCCGAAGGCAGGTTTCGAGCTTGCGAGAAACCTGATCGCGCAGCGAGCCGCCAGGCGAGCCGGAGCGATGCAGCGATCGCACAGCGTTTCTCGACGATGGAGGGCCCCCAGGGCCCGAAGGAGGAGAGAAACGCAATAAGTAGGTGGGGTTAGCCCCACCACCGAATGGGCGGCGGACATCATGGTCGCCCCATTTCGCGCCGGGCAGGCTTGGACCGTACGTTGGAACGGGCATGGAGGGACGACGTGGGCGAGCTGAGCAGGAACCCCGGGAGCGGGGGTGCGACCGCCGGCGGCGCCGCGTCGCGGTGGGCGTCGGCGTGGTGGGCCTCGCTGATGCAGGCGGGCGGGAACGCGGCGGAGACCGTGGCGAACAGCCCGTGGACGCCGCTCGCCATGCTGAAGTCGTCGCTGACGTGGCGTTCGGCGATCTATCTGGCCGTCAGCATGGCCTTCGGGCTCGGCTGGTTCATCGTGCTGGTCGTCGGGCTGGCCCTCTCCCTCAGCCTGCTGATCATCTGGGTGGGTCTGCCGATGCTGGCGCTGATGATGATCGCCTGGCGGTTCGGCGCGATGCTGGAACGGCAGCTCGTCCGGGCGGCGTTCGGCGTCAAGATCGAGAGGCCGTACCGGCGGTTGCCGGAAGGGCGCAACCCGCTGACCAAGCTGAAGGGCATGGCGGGCGACCCCGCCACCTGGAAGGACCTCGGCTACCTCGCCGTGCTGTTCCCGATCACGCTGGTGGAGTTCGCCGTGTCCGCGGCGGTCTGGGCCGCGACGTTCATGCTGCTGTTCATGCCGGTGATCGTGGCGGTGGACGGAAGCGGCGCCGAGGTCAGCGTCGGCTTCGTCTCGTACTGGGCAGGCAACCCGCTGGAGGCCCTGCCGATCTCGGTCGCCGGGCTGTTCTTCCTCGTCCTGGCGATGTACGTGACGCGGGTGATGGCGATCGGGCACTCGGCGTTCGCGGGGCTGATGCTCGGCCCGAGCCCGTCGCAGAAGGAGAACCTGGAGCTGCGGCAGCGGACCGAACACCTGCGGGCCAGCCGCGCCCGCGGGGTGGACGCGGCGGAGTTCGAGCGGCGCCGCATCGAGCGCGACCTGCACGACGGCGCGCAGCAGCGGCTGCTCGCCGTGGCGATGGACATCGGACGCGCCCGCGCCAAGCTGGACGACGACCCGGACGGCGCGCGGGCGCTGATCGAGCAGGCCCACGACGGCACCAAGGAGGCCATCTCCGAGCTGCGCGACCTGGCCCGCGGGATCTACCCGGCGATCCTCACCGACCGGGGCCTGGACCCGGCGCTGTCCGGCCTCGCGGGCCGCGCGCCGGTCCCCGTCGAGGTCGACGTGGACCTGCCGGAGCGCCCCCCGGCGGCGGTCGAGAGCATCGCCTACTTCATCGTCGCGGAGTCGCTGGCGAACATCGCCAAGTACGCCCGCGCGACCCGCGCGTCCGTCCGGGTCGTGCGCGAGGACCGGTGGGTCGTCGTCGAGGTGATCGACAACGGTGTCGGCGGCGCGGTGGCGCGCTCCGACGGCGGGCTGGCCGGCCTGGCCGACCGGGCCGCCACGATCGACGGGATGCTCATCGTGGACAGCCCGCCGGGAGGCCCCACGATCATCCGCGCCGACCTGCCCTGCACCTGGTGATCTCCGCCACCGGGTGACCCCCGGCGGGGCCCGTGGCCGCGGGTTCTCTCCCGTGGCCACGGGCCCCGTTCTCCCGTCACAGGCCCGATAATGGACGGATGCGGGTAGTGATCGCCGAGGATTCGGTGCTGTTGCGCGAAGGGCTCGTCCGGCTGCTCGACGACGCCGGGATCGAGACGGTGGCGACGGTCGGGGACGGCCCCGGCCTGCTCGGCATCGTCGAGGAGCACAAACCGGATCTCGCGATCGTGGACGTGCGGATGCCGCCGTCGTTCACCGACGAGGGCCTGCGCGCCGCGCTGGCCGTCCGGGAGCGCCTGCCGGGCACGCCGATCCTCGTCCTGTCGCAGTACGTGGAGGAGCGGTACGCGACCGACCTGATCGGCGGCGGCGCCGAGGGCGTCGGCTACCTGCTGAAGGAGCGGGTGTCGGACGTCGCCGAGTTCATCGACGCGGTCCGCCGCATCGCCGCCGGCGCGACGGTCATCGACCCGGAGGTGATCGGGCAGCTGCTCGGCCGCCGCCGCACCGGCGACCCGCTGGAGGCGCTGACGCCGCGGGAGCGCGAGGTGCTGGCGCTGATGGCGCAGGGACGCTCGAACGGCGCCATCGCCACCGACCTCGTCGTCACCGAAGGCGCCGTGGAGAAGCACATCTCGAACATCTTCATGAAGCTGGACCTGCAGCCCGCGCAGGGCGGGCACCGCCGGGTCATGGCCGTCCTCGCCTACCTGGGCCGCACCGACACCTGAGCCCGCCCCGGCACGGCCCGTTCGGTACCGCCCAAGATCGGGAATGCCCGATGACGTCGGCACGTTCTCGTATCTGGCACACTTGGGCGAGTGGTTTCCATCCGGCGGGTCCGGCGGCCGGCACCCCGGCTCCGGCCGAGGACGAAAACCACTCGGAGCCAACCGCTGCGGTACCGGTTCACGTCTTCACGTCTCTCATGAGCCCCGTCACGCGGAAACGGCCATGCGAGCCCGGAGCGCCCGGCGACCGCCAGAAGCGAGGAGAACCATGAAGCCTGACATTCACCCGAACTATGTCGTCACAACCGTGACGTGCACGTGCGGCAACACGTTCGAGACCCGCAGCACCGCCGAGAACGGCGTGATCCACGCGGACGTCTGCTCGAACTGCCACCCGTTCTACACGGGCAAGCAGAAGATCCTCGACACCGGTGGCCGGGTGGCGCGCTTCGAGCAGCGCTTCGGCAAGAAGAAGGCCGGCAAGTAGGAAAGCGCCGCACATACAGCGACCAGTGACGGCCCGGGGACTCACCAAGGGTTCCCGGGCCTTTCGGACGGGCCAGGACACATCGTGAATCTCGACGAACTGATCAGCGAATACGCGGGCATCGAGGAACGGCTCGCCGATCCGTCCGTCCATGCCGACCAGGGCCTGGCGCGCAAGCTCGGCAAGCGCTACGCGGAGCTGCGCCCGATCGTCGAGACGCACCGCGACCTGGCGTCCACGGAGGACGATCTCGCCGCCGCCCGCGAGCTCGCGGGGGAGGACGAGGCGTTCGCCGCCGAGGCCGCCGAGCTGGAGCTGCGGCGCGAAGGGCTTGAGGAGCGGCTGCGGCGGCTGCTCGTCCCGCGCGACCCGAACGACACCAAGGACGTCATCCTCCAGGTGAAGGCGGGCGAGGGCGGCGAGGAGTCGGCCCTGTTCGCCGGTGACCTGCTCCGCATGTACCTGCGGTACGCCGAGCGCGTCGGGTGGAAGACCGAGGTCATCGACTCGCACCCGTCCGACCTCGGCGGGTACAAGGACGTCACCGTCGCCGTGAAGGCCAAGGGCTCGCAGGACGAGGGCGTCTGGACGCGTCTGAAGTACGAGGGCGGCGTCCACCGGGTGCAGAGGGTCCCCGCCACCGAGTCGCAGGGACGCATCCACACCAGCGCCGTCGGCGTGCTGGTGACCCCGGAGGCCGAGGACGTCGACGTCCAGATCGACCCGAACGACCTGCGCATCGACGTGTACCGCTCGTCCGGTCCGGGCGGGCAGAGCGTCAACACGACCGATTCGGCGGTCCGTATCACGCACCTGCCGACGGGTGTCGTCGTGTCCTGCCAGAACGAGAAGAGCCAGCTCCAGAACAAGGAGCAGGCGCTGCGGATCCTGCGGTCGCGGCTGCTGGCGATGGCGCAGGAGGAGGCCGACGCGGCCGCCGCGGCGGAGCGCAAGAGCCAGGTCCGGACGGTCGACCGGTCCGAGCGGGTGCGCACCTACAACTTCCCGGAGAACCGGATCTCCGACCACCGGGTCGGGTACAAGGCCTACAACCTCGACCAGGTGCTGGACGGCGATCTCCACAACGTCACGCAGGCCCTCGTCGACGCTGAGATGGAACGCCGGCTGGCCGAAGCACAAGGATCATGAATCTGCTGCTCGACGAGATCGCCAGGGCCACCGCGCGCCTCGCCGACGCGGGTGCGGCCTCGCCCCGCGCCGACGCCGAGGAGCTCGCGGCGGCCGTGCACGGGGTGAAGCGCTCGGAGCTGCACGGCGTCCCCGACGGCGCCTTCGACGCCCGTTTCTGGGAGTTCGTCGCGCGCCGTGAGGCGGGCGAGCCGTTGCAGCACATCACGGGGCGCGCGTTCTTCCGCTACCTGGAGCTGAAGGTCGGGCCGGGCGTGTTCGTCCCGCGTCCCGAGACCGAGGTGATGGTCGGGTGGGCGCTGGAGACGCTGCGGGACATGGACGTCCGCGACCCCCTCGTCGTCGACCTCGGCACCGGCTCCGCCGCGATCGCGCTGTCGATCGCGCTGGAGGCGCCGCGCTCGCGCGTCCACGCCGTGGAGAAGGACCCGACCGCCTTCGTGCACGCCACCCGCAACGTCGAGGAGCTGGACGAGCGCGGCCGCGTCCGGCTGCACCTGGACGACTTCGCCGCCGCCCTCCCCGAGCTGGACGGCACCGTCGACCTGGTCGTGTCGAACCCCCCGTACATTCCGATGAGCGAGTGGGAGTACGTGCCGCGCGATGTCCGCGACCATGATCCGGCCGACGCGCTGTGGGGCGGCGGGGACGACGGTCTCGACGCGATCCGGGTGGTCGAGCGCACCGCGCGCCGCCTGCTGCGTCCCGGCGGCTACGTGGCGGTCGAGCACAGTGACCTGCAGGGCAACGGCGTCTACTGGGTGTTCGCGGAGGAGAACGGCTGGCGCGATGTCCGCAACCGCCGCGACCTCACCAACCGGGACCGCTTCGTCACAGCGCGCCTCGCGTCGGACTAGCGCTCGGAAGCGCCGCTATCCTGGGCGGTGCCATATCGGACGACCGCTGCGCAGATGGGAAGACGGGCGACCGTGAGCCGACGTTATGACTGCTCCGATCCGATGGAGCGTACCCGCGGGATCGCCGAGGCCGTTTCGGCCGTTCGGCGCGGCGAGCTGATCGTCCTGCCGACCGACACCGTGTACGGCGTCGGCGCGGACGCGTTCACCGCGGACGCGGTGCGGGCGCTGCTGGACGCCAAGGGCCGTGGCCGGGAGATGCCGCCGCCCGTCCTGGTCGGGTCCGTACGGGCCGCGACGGCGCTGGTGGAGAACCTCGGCACCTACGGCCAGGACCTCGTCGACGAGTTCTGGCCGGGCGCGCTGACGCTGGTGTGCCGCGCCAACCGGAACCTCATGTGGGACCTCGGCGACACCAAGGGGACCGTCGCGCTGCGGATGCCGATGCACGAGCTGGCGGTGGAGCTGCTGAAGGAGACCGGCCCGATGGCCGTCAGCAGCGCGAACCTCAGCGGCCGTCCCGCGGCGCGGGACGTCGAGGAGGCCGAGAAGATGCTCGGCGACGCCGTCTCCGTCTACCTGGACGGCGGGGTGTCCGGCCATTCCGACCCGTCGACGATCGTCGACCTGACCGGTTCGGTGCCGCGCCTGCTGCGCGCGGGCGCCGTCCCCGAGGACAAGATCCGCTCCGTGGTCGGCGTGCTGCTGACCGAGGAGGACGAGCCCGACGAGCTGGACGACCCCGACGAGGCCGTAGCCGCCCCGTCCGGCCCCGAGCTCACCAAGCCCTCCCTTACCAAGGAGCCGTCCCCCGAAGCCCCGGACGAGCCCGCTGAGCCCCCCACCGGGCCCGCTGAGAAGCCCGCGCCGACCCCAAGCGGAACCACCGACCCCGCCGACCCCAAGGACGCCTGACCGCGCCCGCACCCCAGGGCGGTGCCCTCACCCGAACTGGCTGACCAGCCCCACGGCCACCGACACCAGGGTCGCGACGGCCCAGGACCAGGACTCCACGCCGAACCTGATGGACTGGACCAGCAGGACGAGGGCCACCGAGGCGGCGACGCCCAGAAAGACGTAGGCGGCGTACCGGGATAGGTCGTCGTCCAGCAGGTTCCTGAGGAGCGAGGACGCCACGGAGACAAAGAGCGTCAGCGCCCACGCCGCCTCCGATACGGGCTCGCGCGTCTTCGAAGTCACGGTCAAACCTCACCTCCGATTCGATCGGCCACGACCGGCCGGATTCGTTCGTGGCCGTGGACAAGCCGTGGACAAAGGGAATCGCGGCGGGCCGCCCTCGCGCTTCCTGCGGCGGAACGGACTCCTCTCGACCATCAGGTCGGTGGCGGCCTCAACCCTGGGATGGAGAGGCGGGGCCAGGACGGACAAGGCCGGTGTCGTAGGCGAAGATGGTGGCTTGGACGCGGTCCCGCAGGCGGAGCTTGCCGAGGATCGCATTGACGTGGGTCTTGACGGTGGCGGTGCCGATGCCCAGCGCGACGCTGATCTCCGTGTTGCTGAGGCCGCCGGCCAGGTGGACGAGGACGTCGCGTTCCCGGCGCGTGAGCAGGTCCAGGCGAGGGTCGGCGGCGGCCGGCGGGGTGATCGCGCCGGCGGCGAAGGCGTCGATGAGGCGGCGGGTCACGGCCGGGGCGAGCAGCGCCTCACCCCCCGCCACGGTACGGATGGCGTCCACGAGCTCCTGCGGGCCGCAGTCCTTGAGCAGGAAGCCGGACGCCCCGGCGCGCAGCGCGCCGAAGACGTACTCGTCCCGGTGGAAGGTGGTGAGCACCAGGACTCGCGCGGGGGCTCCCGCGGCGGCCAGCTCCCGGGCGGCGGCCAGACCGTCCACGACCGGCATGCGGATGTCCATGAGCACCACATCAGGCCGGCATTCCGGGACCGCGCGCAGCGCCTCGGCGCCGTCCCCCGCCTGACCCACCACCTCCAGGTCGGGCTCGCCGTCGATGATCGCGGTGAATCCCGCGCGGACGACGGCCTGATCGTCCACCACCAGCACCCGGATGCTCACGTGCTCTCCTCCAGCGCGTCCAGTAGCGCTCGCGTCTCGGTCAAGGCGTCCCGCGCCAGCTCGGCCACCGAACCGGCGAACGCGCGCGCGTCGGCCTCCGCTCCCGCCAAACCCGAATCGGCGGCCGCCACCAACCGGGCGGTGCGGTCCAGGACGGTGCCGTTCAGCCCGGCGGCGACGCGGTCGCGCTCCGCGCGGACCGCCTCGCTCGCGCGGGCGGTGGCGTCGTGCTCGGTGTCCTCCCATCCGCGGCTCCTGGACGCGATGGTGAGGCCCCAAGCCCATGACGCGAACGTCACCGGCGCCGTGACGAGGACCGCGATCACCAGCCCGAAGGTGAACGCGAAGGGGGCCGTGCCGGGCGTCGTCACCTCCGGGTCCGCCGCCAGTAGCAGGCCCAGGCCGAGGCCCCACGGAACCGGAGCGACGAGTGGCGCGGGCCACGTCCGCCGCCCGCGCGGGTTGTAGCAGGCCACCGAGTAGACGCTGATCAGCTGGGCGGGGCAGGCGAGAACGAGCAGTCCCAGCAGGTCCTCCGACCACAGGCCGCAGGCGACGGCGAAGGCGGAGTCCGTCAAGGTGAGCGTCCCCAGCACGAGGCAGGGTGCGCGGCGTCTCCACCACAACGGAACGGCTCGAAGGACGAGCACGGCTCCGATCAGCGCCAGCCACTCCACCGGCCGGCCCGTGACGAGCGGTTCGGGCGGGACGAGCCCGAGAACCGGCGGCGCCGCGCAGAAGACGACCGTCACCGAGTCCAGGACGCCCGGCCAGCCCCAGCCGTGTCCGGAGCCGGTCGGAAGGTGCGCGGCGACCGACCAGCCGCCCGCCGCGGTCGGCCCTGCCCTGAGCGCACCACCGAGCCCGGCCGCGCGCTCCCGCATACCGCGGACACCCCTGCCGCCCCCCAGCGCCGGGACGGTTCCGCCGCCGGCCGGAGGCTCGTTGTCGATCGTCAGCACGACGGCCCGTGGAAGGTAGCGGACGGTCACCCGTACCGGCGCGCCGGAGGCGTACCGCGTCGCGTTCGTGAGCGACTCCTGGACGATCCGATACGCGACCGTCGTGACCTCGGCGGACAGCTTGCGCGCCCGTCCCTGGACCGTCAGGGACACCGGAACGCCTAATCGTTTCAACCCATGGCACAAAGGTGGAAGCAGCTCTTTCAGCCCGCCGCCGTCGGCCTGCGGGCCCACCACGTCCACGAGCCCGCTCAGCGATCTCAGAACGTCCCGGCCCGTCTCCGCGGCGACGGTGAGGGCCTCGCGGATCAGCTCGGGATCGCCGCGCCGCGCGGCCGCTCCGGCGTGCACGACCACGGCGCTCAGGTGGTGACCGGCGAGATCATGGATCTCCCGGGCCAGCCGCTCGCGTTCCGCGGCCGCCGCCGCGCGGCTCTCCCGCTCGATCTCGGCCAGCCGGGCGCGCAGGCCGTCCCGCGCGGCCCTTCGCTGCCGCCGGAGCTGGCCGAACGCGGTGATCCCCACGTAATAGACGGCGTCCAGCAGTCCGTTCGCGACGAGATCCCCCGGCCCCTGGACGTACTGCAGAAACACGGCGAAGCCGACGACATACGCGGTGAGGCACCCGGCGACCGCCTGCCGCCGACCTCGCCGCACGGCCAGTGAGTACAGGGCGACGCCGTCAGCGAGCCCGCCGATGGCGGCGTCGGCCGTCCCCGACGCCGTCACGGCCAGAGCGCTCAGCAGGATCGTGGCCGCCAGCGCCGGCACGGGGGCGGCTCGCCGCCACACCAGGGCCAGGGACGCCAGGCCGAGCGCCACCGCGACGAGCGGGTCGCCGCTCCCATCGGCCAGGAACCAGATGAGCAGGAATTGCACGGCGGCGACCAGGAATGGGACGCCCAGGTCGGCAATGCGCGGCCATTGCCTCGGGTTCCCGTCCGTCCGCACACGACGACCTTATGCGCACCGCGCGGAGGAGGCCGAGGCATTGTTGCGGCATTCATCGCGGGACGAGCTCTGCGAGGCGGCCCGCCGGACCTTGGCCGCGGCCCATCTGGCGCGTGGCGACGAAGCCGGCGCCCGGCGCGTCTACCTGCGTTGCCGGAGCCCCCTCCCGGAGGAGATGGGCCTGGCGCCGAGTCATCGTTTTCGCGAACTCATCGAGTCGGCGGGCGCCTGCGAAATGGCTCCAAGAGCGGCTCCGAGACAATCAGTGACGGTGGCCTTTACCAGCCGCCGTGCCGATGGCATTTCGGCGCCGCCGCGGACGAGGACGGCTTCTACGATTCCGCCTGGTCCGGATGGCCGTCTTGCTGGACGGGATCTCCGGGCCGTCTCGGGGCGGGAGAGGTCGGTTGCCTGGCGGGAGTATCGGCGTCGTTACAACGGCGTCATGCCGGTAACGGTGAAACCATGCCTGACGTGCGTGGCCGTGTCCGGGGGCCCGCGATCACCGCGGGCGTGCTCCTGCTGATCCTGGTCGTCGCGCTGCCAGCTCCCGCCGGCGCCGCCGGGGAGCCCGGCGAGCGCATCCCGACCTATGACGTCGTGCTGACCATCGGCGCGGACGGCGTCCTGTACGTCCGGGAGACGATCACCTATGACTTCGACCGGGCGGGCGAGCACGGGATCGTGCGGAGGGTGCCGTTCCGGCACGGCGACCGGGTGTACGACGTGCGGGACGTGCGGAGCAGCTCGTCCACCGGCGCCCCGTCCAGGGTCAGGACGACGAAGTTCCTGAACGACGTGCGGATCAGCGTCGGCGACCGGAACCGCGAGGTCCGCGGACGGCAGGCGTACGTGATCGAGTACGCGGTGGCGTGGGTGTTCACGCCCCGGGCCCGCCACCACGAGCTGGTCTGGGACGCGATCGGCACGGGCTGGAGCGTGCCGATCGGGAACGCGGCCGTCCGGGTGGAGGCGCCGGTGCCGCTGCGGCACGCCACCTGCCTGGCGGGCGCCGGCGAGGCCACGACCCGGTGCCTGCGCGACCGCGACGGCCCCTACGCGGTGGACTTCATCCAGCGCGGGCTCGCCGCGCACGAGGGCATGACGATCCGGGTCAGGATGCCCAAGCACGCGATCGCCGTCCCGCCGCCGCGGTACGTCCCGCCGCGCTGGACGGGCGGCTGGGCGGGCACCGCGCTGCTCGCGCTCTCCATCGCGACCGTGGCCCTGCTCGCGCGCCGTCCCGCGCCGCCGGGGCGCGCCGGCGCGGGCCTCGCCGCGGCCGGGCTCCTGCTGGTCGTCGCCGACGCGGGCGACGACGTCGCGGCCCACGGAGCATGGGCGTTCTCGCTCGGGGACAGGTGCCTCGCCGGGCTCGCGCTCATGATCGTCGGCGTCGCGACCGGGTGGGTCGACCGCTTCCAGGACGGCGCGATCGGGCACCGGACGGTCGCCGGGAGGACTACAGTTGGTCGGTCGCGATGTGAACAGATCGTCCCGGTGAGCCGTCTACCAAGGTGACGGCCCATTTGGGCGGGGTACGGGGCGTGCGCGGGCCGGTCCGGCGAAGGGAGGCGCAGGGGAGTGCGGGAATACCTGCTCAGCATCCTGGTCGCCGCCCTCGTCACCTATCTGCTGACCCCGCTGGTGCGCACGTTCGCCGTCTGGTTCGGCGCGCAGGCCGTCCCCCGCGAACGCGACGTGCACGTCATCCCGACGCCCCGGCTCGGCGGCCTCGCGATGTTCGGCGGGATGGTCGCGGCGCTGGTCGTGGCGACCGGTCTGCCGGAGATGCGCAAGGTCCTCGCGGACGGCGACATCAGCGTCACCAGGGCGCTGCTGATGTCCGGCGGGCTGCTCGTGCTGATCGGCATCGCCGACGACCGCTGGGAGGTCGACGCCCTCACCAAGTTCGCGGGCCAGGTCGCCGCCGCCGGGATCTTCATCATGCAGGGCATCCAGATCTACGTGATCCCGCTGCCGACGGGCGAGTCGCTGACGCTGCCGCCCGCCTACGGGGTGCCGCTGACGGTCTTCGTCGTCGTCGCCACGATCAACGCGGTCAACTTCATCGACGGCCTCGACGGCCTCGCCGCCGGCGTCGTCGGGATCGCCGCGCTGGCACTGTTCTCCTACGCCTACCTGCTGTCGAGGGAGAACGGCCTCAGCACCTTGACCGCCGCGACCCTCATCGCCGCGATCCTGTTCGGGATGTGCCTGGGCTTCCTGCCGCACAACTTCAGCCCCGCCAAGATCTTCATGGGCGACACCGGCTCGATGCTGATCGGGCTGCTGCTCAGCGCGTCCACGATCATGCTGACCGGCCAGTTCGACCCGGCCATCCTCGCCAACGGGCTGTTCCCGTTCTTCGTCCCGGTGCTGCTGATCCCGGCCGTGGCCGCGGTCCCGTTCATCGACATGCTGCTCGCGGTGTGGCGGCGCACCAACCAGGGCAGGTCGCCGTTCGCGCCGGACAAGCAGCACCTGCACCACCGGCTGCTGGAACTCGGGCACTCCACCCGCCGCGCCGTCCTGATCATGTACTTCTGGGTCGGCCTCCTGGCCTCCGGCCTGGTCGGCCTCGCCCTCTTCGACGCCGCCTGGATCACCCTGGGCATCACCGTCCTGGTGGCGGTGGCGGGCGTCCTCCTAATGCTCGCGAAACCGCGCCGTAACTCCCAGGGGGGCGACCCCCTGGAACCCCCGTCGCGAGCCGGTCGATCCTCACGCCACGGTGCGGGTGTCATGTGACCGTGCGGGTCCGCGACCGTGTCGCTGCGGTCGCCCGGCTCGTCGGGTCGGGCGACCTCCGGCGCTGGGCGCCTCGGGCCTGGGGGGCGGGCCTCCACTCGTCGGGAGCGGGCGGCTGGGGAACCGGTTAGAGTCCGTGGTGTTCTGCGTGAGCGGGTGTGGTGCGAGATCGCATTACCTCTAGGGTAATTGTGGACAATCCGGACGCTTGTGATACCTTTCACGAACAACAGACGACCACTGAACGTGACCAGCCGGAGCCATCATGCATACCTCCGACGCCCGGATGCTCCGCGGCGCCGCGATCCCGGCCGCCGCGGCCGGGGTGGGTGCCGTCCTCATCGGCCTGCTGACCGCCGGCGCCAAGGGCGCGTTCGCGGCGGCGCTGGCCACCGTCGTGGTGATCGCCTTCTTCTCGGTCAGCGCGCTGGCGGTCGCGTGGGCCGCCAAGGTCTCCGCGCAGACGATGATGCTGGCCGCCCTCGCGAGCTACATGGTGAAGATCCTCGCGGTGATGCTGCTGGTCACCGCCATGGACGAGGTCACGATCTGGAACACCAAGGTCTTCGGCTGGACGGTCATCGGCCTCGCGCTGCTCTGGATCGCCGCCGAGTTCAGGGTCGCGATGCAGAAGAGGCCCTACATTGACGAGCCCGAGAACGTGCTGGACCGGAGTCCGTGATGACGCCCCCGCGTCCGGGTGTGGCCCTCACGGACTACTCCAATATGACCACCGCATGGATGGCCTGCTATCGTCCGGAGCGCGATGAGCGAGCAGAAACGTCGGCCGGAGGACGGCCAACGGGAATTCGCCGACGCCGCCTGGTCCGTGCCCAGCTACCTCCTCTCCGGGATGATCATCTGGGGCGGTCTGGGGTGGCTGCTGGCCGAATGGACGGGCCAGAACTGGTTGATCGCGGTCGGCGTGGTCATCGGTGTCGGGCTTGCCGTCTACCTGGTCTACGTGAAGTACGGTCGCCACTCCCTCTGAGCGGCTCCGCCGCAGAGGAAGCAGCCGCCGAGGAAGCCTTCGTGAAACATCAACACAGTGATGAAGGGAACGCCGCGTGAACGCGCTGACGGTCCTCGCCTCCGGGGGGGATGAGTTCCAGGCCCCGGGAACGGAGCTGTTCGACTTCCCGCCCCTCTTCGCCGGTGGCCCCGAGTGGCTCACCAAGCCGGTCGTCTTCGCGGTCTTCGGCTCGCTGGTCGTGTGCGTCTTCTTCTGGAGCGCGTTCGCCAAGCCGAAGCTCGTGCCGAAGGGCATCCAGAACGTCGGCGAGATCGGCTACATGTTCGTGCGGGACGAGATCGCCCGCCCGTTCCTCGGCCGCAACACCGAGCAGTGGATGCCGCTGCTCATGTCGCTGTTCTTCCTGGTGTGGGTCTGGAACATCTTCTCGGTCGTCCCGGTCATCCAGTTCCCGATCGCCTCGCACATCGCGTTCCCGATGGTCCTGGCGCTGTTCGTCTACTTCATCAAGGTGTACCTGGGCATCAAGCACCAGGGCCCGGTGAAGTACTTCACGAACATGATCCCGCGGGGCCTGCCGCTGCCCGTCTACTTCCTGCTGGTGCCGATCGAGTACCTCTCGACCTTCATCATCGCGCCGTTCACCCACGCGGTGCGGCTCTTCGCCAACATGTTCGCCGGGCACATGATCCTGGCGTTCTTCAGCCTCGTCGGCTTCTGGTTCATGTTCGAGAAGCCCACGGTGGCCGGGTTCGGCATCGGCATCATCGGCGTGGTGGTCACCATCCTGATGACCGCGTTCGAGCTGCTGATCCAGTTCCTGCAGGCGTTCCTGTTCACGATGCTGGCCGCCATGTACATCCAGAGCGGCCTGCACGCGGACCACTGAGCCCCAAGGGCGGCGCCCCCTCGGCGCCGCGCCCGAACGAACCGACAACCTCGATAAGCCAGACCGGCGGACACTCCGCCGGCCGACAGAAAAGGAAGAACCCATGACGGGAGCCGTCCTCGCCGCCGTCGAAGGCAATGTCACCGCGATCGGCTACGGCCTCGCGGCCATCGGCCCGGGTATCGGCGTCGGCATCATCTTCGGCCAGGGCGTGAACGCCATCGCCCGCCAGCCCGAGCTGACCGGTGTCATCCGCACCAACATGATGCTGGGCTTCGTCCTCACCGAGGCCCTCGCCCTGATCGGTCTGGTCGCGCCCTTCATCTTCCAGAGCATCTGACCACGGGTCGCATCTGAGGGAGGGCCGCAGACATGATCAGAGCAGCGTCCGTCCTTGCGGCGGAGGAGAACAACCCGCTCATCCCGCACACGTTCGAGCTGGTCGTCGGGATCTTCTCGTTCGTCGTCGTCATCGTCTTCCTCGGCAAGATCCTCGTTCCGCGGCTGCAGAAGACGCTTGAGGAGCGCACCGAGGCGATCGAGGGCGGGCTGGAGCGGGCCGAGCAGGCGCAGAAAGAGGCCAGGCAGGTCCTCGACCAGTACAAGGCGCAGCAGAAGGCGGCCGCGGTCGAGGCGTCCAACGAGCGCCGCAAGGCCGAGGAGCAGGGCGCGCAGATCATCGCCCAGGCCAAGGAGCAGGCCCAGGTCGAGGCGCGCCGGATCGTCGAGAACGCCAAGGCGCAGATCGAGGCGGAGCGGCAGCAGGCGTTGCAGTCGCTGCGCGCCGAGATCGGCGCCATGTCGGTCGAGCTGGCCGGACGGGTCGTGGGCGAGTCCCTTGAGGACAGCGCGCGGCAGAGCCGGGTCGTCGACCGGTTCCTCGAAGAGCTCGAGGAGCGCGCTCGTACGCAGGAGCAGATCACATCATGACCATCACGGGAGCGGTGAGCAGGGCGTCGCTGGCCGAGGCCAGGGAGCGGCTGGAGTCGGTACTCGGCTCCGGCGACTCCGGGCTGGCCGGGCTCGGCGGCGACCTGTTCGCGGTGCTGCACCTGATCGACCGCGAGCACGGCCTGCGGCGGGCGGTCTCCGACCCGGCGCGGAACGGCGAGGACAAGGCGCAGCTCGTCCGGATCCTGCTGGAAGGCAAGGTGTCGCCGGCCGCTCTCGGGCTGGTCGCCGACGTCGTCCGGCTGCGCTGGACGAAGCCGTCGGAGCTGTCGGACGCGGTGGAGGCCCTCGCGGTCACCGCCGAGGCCGCCCGCGCCGAGGCGGAGGGGCGTATCGACGACCTGGAGGACGAGCTTTTCCGGTTCTCCCGGGTCATCGAGGGCGAGGCCGAGCTGCGCGGCGCCCTCGCCGGGCCGGGGCTGCCGGACGACCGCAAGCTCGGCGTCGTCCAGGCCCTGCTGGACGGCAAGGTCACCGCCGCGACCCTGACGCTGGTCACCGAACTGGTGCTGCGCCCGCGAGGACGTAGCCTGGAAAGCGGGCTGGCCGAGTACGGCAAGCTCGTCGCCCAGCGCAGGCAGCGGCTGGTCGCGCTCGTGCGCGCGCCCGCCGAGCTGCCGGAGGCGCAGCGGACGCGGCTCGCCGCGGTGCTCGCCGCCGCCTACGGCCACGACGTACACCTGAACATCGAGATCGACCCCACGGTGATCGGCGGACTGTCGATCGAGATCGGGGACGAGATCATCGACGGCACGATCGCCGGACGGCTGGACGACGTCCGCCGGCGGCTCGGTACCGGCTGAGGCCGGCAGAGCGGACTCTGAGGAGCAAGAGAGGAATCATGGCGGAGCTGACGATCCGTCCGGATGAGATCCGGAACGCGCTGGAGCGCTTCGTCCAGTCGTACGAGCCCGATGCCGCCGCGCGCGAAGAGGTCGGCACCGTCGTCGATTCCGGCGACGGCATCGCCCACATCGAGGGCCTGCCGTCCGCGATGGCGAACGAACTCATCGAGTTCGAGGACGGCACCCGTGGCCTGGCTCTGAACCTGGACGTGCGCGAGATCGGCACCGTTGTCCTGGGTGACTTCAGCAAGATCGAGGAGGGCCAGAAGGTCCGCCGCACCGGCGAGGTCCTCTCGGTCCCCGTCGGCGACGGCTTCCTCGGCCGCGTCGTGGACGCGCTGGGTAACCCCCTGGACGGCAAGGGCCCGGTCGAGAGCACCGAGCGCCGCGCGCTCGAACTGCAGGCCCCGACCGTCGTGCAGCGTCAGTCGGTGAAGGAGCCGCTGCAGACCGGCATCAAGGCGATCGACGCGATGACGCCGATCGGCCGCGGCCAGCGGCAGCTGATCATCGGTGACCGGCAGACGGGCAAGACGACCGTCTGCGTGGACACCATCATCAACCAGAAGGAGAACTGGGAGTCCGGCGACGAGGACAAGCAGGTCCGCTGCATCTACGTCGCGATCGGCCAGAAGGGCTCCACGATCGCCAACGTGCGCCGCTCCCTGGAGGAGGCCGGCGCGCTGGAGTACACCACGATCGTGGCGGCGCCCGCGTCCGAGCCGGCGGGCTTCAAGTACATCGCCCCCTACACCGGGTCCGCGATCGGGCAGCACTGGATGTACCAGGGCAAGCACGTCCTGATCATCTTCGACGACCTGTCGAAGCAGGCGGAGGCGTACCGCGCGGTGTCGCTGCTGCTGCGCCGCCCGCCGGGCCGCGAGGCGTACCCCGGTGACGTGTTCTACCTGCACTCGCGGCTGCTCGAGCGGTGCGCGAAGCTGTCGGACGACATGGGCGGCGGTTCGATGACGGGCCTGCCGATCATCGAGACCAAGGGCAACGACGTGTCGGCGTACATCCCGACGAACGTCATCTCGATCACCGACGGGCAGTGCTTCCTGGAGACGGACCTGTTCAACCAGGGCGTCCGCCCGGCGATCAACGTCGGTATCTCGGTGTCCCGGGTCGGCGGCGACGCGCAGATCAAGGCGATGAAGCAGGTCGCCGGCACGCTGCGTCTCGCGCTGTCGCAGTTCCGCGACCTGGAGGCGTTCGCGGCGTTCGCGTCCGACCTGGACGCGGCGTCCCGGGCCCAGCTCGACCGCGGCGCCCGCCTGGTGGAGCTGCTGAAGCAGCCGCAGGGGTCGCCGTTCCCGGCCGAGCAGGAGGTCGTCTCGGTGTGGGCGGGCACGTCCGGCGAGATGGACGACGTCCCGATCGCCGACATCCGCCGCTTCGAGCGCGAGTTCCTCGACCATGTGGAGCGCGAGGCGGGCGGCGTCCTGACCACCGTCCGCGAAACGGGCAAGCTCTCCGACGACGCCCTCACCAGCCTCAAGAACGCCATCACGGAGTTCAAGAAGGGCTTCCAGACCAGCGAGGGCGAGGTCCTCGCCGACGAGCCGGTCGAGGCGATCGACGAGGAGGACGTCAAGCAGGAGACGATCACCCGCGTCAAGAAGGACTGACGGCGATGGCCGCACAGCTTCGTCAACTCCGGCAGCGGATCAAGTCGGTCAAGTCGACCGCCAAGATCACGCGTGCCCAGGAGATGATCGCCACGTCGCGGATCGTCAAGGCCCAGCAGGCGGTGGCGGCGTCCAAGCCGTACGCCGACCAGATCACGCAGGCCCTGACCGCGCTGGTGAGCCATCATGTCGGGATCGACCATCCGCTGCTCCAGGAGCAGCCGGCCGACAATCGCAGCGCCGTCCTGATCGTCACCAGCGACCGCGGGTTCTGCGGCGCCTACAACGCCAACGTGATCCGTGAGGCGGAGGCGCTGATCAGGCGGCTGCGGGACGAGGGCCGCGAGCCGGTCCCGTACGTGGTCGGCAACAAGGGCATCACCTGGTACCGCTTCCGTGGCCGGGAGACCGCGCAGACGTGGAGCGGGTTCAGCGACCGTCCCGCCTTCTCCGACGCCGAGCGCATCGGGCGCCTCCTGACCGAGGACTTCCTGAAGACCGACGCGGAGGGCGGGGTCGGTGAGATCCACGTGATCTACACCGAGTTCGTGTCGATGCTGACGCAGGCCGTCCGGGTCAAGCGGCTGCTGCCGCTGGAGATCGAGGAGAGCGAGTCCTCGAAGGTCCCTCCGGCGTACGAGTTCGAGCCGTCCGCGTCGGCGGCGCTCGACCTGCTGCTGCCGAACTACGTCGAGAGCCGCGTCTTCCACATGCTGCTCCAGTCGGCGGCGTCCTTCCAGGCGTCGGTCCGGCGGGCGATGAAGTCGGCGACCGACAATGCCAACGAACTGCTCGGGGTCTACACGCGCCAGATGAACCAGGCGCGGCAGGCCGCGATCACCCAGGAAATCAGCGAGATCGTCGGTGGCGCTGACGCGCTCGCCGAGTCTGGCGGGGAGTGATAATGACTGCTCAGGTAGAGACGGCGACCGCCACCGGGCGCGTCGCGCGTGTCATCGGCCCGGTCGTCGACGTGGAGTTCCCCGCCGACGCCATCCCGGAGATCTACAACGCCCTGCACGTGCAGGTCACGCTGGGCGGCGAGGAGAAGACCCTGACGTTCGAGGTCGCGCAGCACCTCGGCGACAACATGGTCAGGGCGATCTCGATGCAGCCGACGGACGGCCTGGTCCGCGGCGCCCCGGTGACCGACACCGGGTCGTCCATCTCGGTGCCGGTCGGCGACATCACCAAGGGCCACGTGTGGAACACCCTCGGTGACGCGCTGGACGTCCCGACCGCCAGCCTGGAGATCAACGAGCGCTGGGGCATCCACCGCAGGGCCCCGGCGTTCGACCAGCTGGAGTCGAAGACGGAGATGCTGGAGACCGGCATCAAGGTCATCGACCTGCTGGCCCCGTACGTCAAGGGCGGCAAGATCGGCCTGTTCGGCGGCGCGGGCGTCGGCAAGACCGTGCTGATCCAGGAGATGATCCGCCGGGTCGCGCTGAACTTCGGTGGCACCTCGGTGTTCGCCGGTGTCGGCGAGCGCACCCGTGAGGGCAACGACCTCTGGGTCGAGATGGACGAGATGGACGTCCTGAAGGACACCGCGATGGTGTTCGGCCAGATGGACGAGCCGCCGGGCACCCGCCTGCGGGTCGCGCTGTCGGGGCTGACGATGGCGGAGTACTTCCGCGACGTGCAGGGCCAGGACGTGCTGCTGTTCATCGACAACATCTTCCGGTTCACGCAGGCGGGTTCGGAGGTGTCGACGCTGCTCGGCCGGATGCCGTCTGCGGTGGGCTACCAGCCGACGCTCGCCGACGAGATGGGCGTGCTCCAGGAGCGGATCACCTCGACGCGCGGTCACTCGATCACCTCGATGCAGGCGATCTACGTGCCCGCCGACGACATCACCGACCCGGCGCCGCACACCACGTTCGCGCACCTGGACGCCACCACGACCCTGTCCCGGGCCATCTCCGAGAAGGGCATCTTCCCGGCGGTGGACCCGCTCGACTCGACCTCGCGGATCATGGACCCGCAGATCCTCGGGAACGAGCACTACGAGGTCGCGCAGGAGGTCAAGCGGATCCTGCAGAAGTACAAGGAGCTGCAGGACATCATCGCGATCCTCGGTATCGACGAGCTGTCGGAGGAGGACAAGGTCACCGTCCAGCGGGCGCGGCGCATCGAGCGTTTCCTGTCGCACCCGATGTACGTGGCGGAGAAGTTCACCGGCCTGGCCGGCGTGACGCTGTCCAAGGACGAGACGGTCGCGTCGTTCAAGGCGATCGCCGAGGGCAAGTACGACCACCTGCCCGAGCAGGCGTTCTACATGTGCGGCGGGATCGAGGACGCCGAGAAGAAGGCCAAGGAGCTGGAGAAGTAGCCCGCACCGGCGGGTCCGTCCCCGGCGCGCAGGGATGCGCGCGGACGGCCCCGCCGGGGGCGCGGCTCCGGTGAACCCGGAGGGAAAACGTGGCAAACCTTAAGGTCGGGCTGGTCTCGCCGGAGCGCGAGATCTGGTCCGGCGAGGCCAGGATGGTGGTGGCCCAGACCATCGAGGGCTCGCTCGGCATCCTGCCGGGCCACGCCCCGGTGCTCGGCGTCCTCCTGGACGGCAGCGTCGTGAAGATCGAGCCGGCGGACGGCGGTGAGCCGATCGTCGCGATGGTCGGCAGCGGCTTCTTCTCCGTCGCGGCCGACGAGGTGTCGGTGCTGGCGGAGCAGGCCGAGCTGGGCGACGAGATCGACGTCCCGGACGCCCGGCGGGCGCTGGAGGACGCGCTCGCGGCCGAAGGCGAGGACGCGACGCCGGAGCGGCGGGCCCGGGCGCGCCTGCGCGCGGCCGGTATCGAGGTCTAGGCGCCGCGGGCGCGGCGGCACGGTCGGACGGCGGGGGATTTGGGCGAGCACCTGGCTTGGGATGCGGGCGGGGTGCTCGCCGTTGTCGTCCTCGTGGTGGCGCTGCTGTTCGTGTCGATGGCGGTCCGCCGGAGGCTGTTCACCCGTGGCGGCGGCACCGTGGAGTGCAGCCTGCGGGAACTGTCCCCGGAGGGCGGAGCCCCGGGAGTGTGGCGGCTCGGCATCGGCCGCTACAAGGGCGATGTGCTGCATTGGCATCGCGTGTTCGGTTTCCGGACCAGGCCCCGGCAGGTGATTCACCGCCGGGGCCTTGTCGTGTCCAACCGCCGCGGCCCGGGCCCCGAGGAGGCGGAGGGGCTGCTGCCGGACGTCAGCATCATCGAGGTCAGGGACGGTGACCTGACGGTGGAGCTGGCGATGGGCGCGGCGGCGCTGACGGGCTTCCTGGCCTGGCTGGAGGCCGCGCCTCCCGGTTTCCCCGTGGAACTGCATCCCCCTGAATGACCTTGTGCGGGGCTTCTTCATGAAGTCGTAAGGCTCCGGTACGGAATCGGCCCGCCGCGCGTGCCGCCGCTTGGCGCGGTCGAGCCGCCGGGTGAGGATCCTGCTGCTCAGCTTCGTCCTCATCCGCTGGAGTGCACGTGCGCAAGCTGCTCATCGGCGCCGCGGTGGTGCTGCCCGCCGCCGTCCTGCCCGCCGCCTTCCTGCCGATGGCGGGTGCGGCTCCGTCCCGTCCCGACCTCGCGAAGCTCGTCACGGCGAAGGACGTCGAGGCGCATTTGAAGGCGTTCCAGGAGATCGCCGACTACAACGGCGGTGACCGCGCGTCGGGCGGCTCCGGCTACGACGTGTCGGTTCGGTACGTCGCCGGGCGGCTTCGGAAGGCGGGCCTCGAACCGAAGATCCAGAAGTTCACGTACCCGTACTGGCGGGAGAGGTCCGGCGCGGCGCTGGCCCGGACGGCGCCGTCGAGGGCGTCCTACAAGGAGGGCGGCGACTTTCTCACGCTCGCCTACTCGGGTTCCGGTGATCTGACCGCCCCGGTGATCGCCGTCGACGTCCCGGCCAAGGGCGAGGGGACGAGCGGCTGCGAGAAGGGCGACTTCAAGGGCTTCAAGAAGGACTCGATCGCGCTCGTCCAGCGCGGGACCTGCACGTTCGCCACCAAGGCCGCGAAGGCGCGGGCCGCGGGCGCCTCCGCCGTCGTGATCTACAACAAGCCGGGGGAGAGGGGGCCGGTGATCGGCACGGTGGGCAAGCCGACCCGGATCCCGGTCGTCGGTACGTCCCACCGGGTCGGCGCGGCGCTGGCGAAGGCCGCCGGGAAGGGCGGGCTCAAGCTGCGCGTGCGGACCGACACCGTCCACGGGCAGCGCAGGTCCGCCAACGTCATCGTGGACACCGAACGAGGACGGGCCGACAACGTCGTCCTGGTCGGGGCGCATCTCGACAGCGTCCCGGCGGGCGCGGGCATCAACGACAACGGCACCGGCTCGGCCACGCTCCTCGCCATCGCGTCCAAGATCGACAAGCTCGGCGAGAGCGGTCTGCGCAACCGGGTCAGGTTCGCCTGGTGGGGCGCCGAAGAGGAGGGGCTGCGCGGCTCCAGGCACTACGTGCGGTCGCTGTCCCCGGCCGGTCGTCACAAGATCGCGCTGGCGCTCAACTTCGACATGCTCGGCTCGCGCAACGGCACCCGCGGCGTGTACGACGGCGACCACTCCACCCGCGCCGGGACGCGCGCGCCCGCGGGCTCGGCCGCGATCGAGAGGATGTTCCGGGACTACTTCAAGCGCCGCCACCTGCCGACGACCGAGCACGTGTTCAACGGACGGTCCGACTACGGCCCGTTCATCGAGGCGGGCATCGCGTCCGGCGGCATGGCCACGGGCGCGGACGGCGTGAAGACCGCCGCCGAGGCCAAGGCGTTCGGCGGCCGGGCGGGCAGGCCGTACGACCCGTGCTACCACGCCAAGTGCGACCGGCTGAACAACGTCGACCGCAAGCTTCTCGACACCAACGCCGACGGCGTCGCGCACGTCACCCAGCACCTGGCCCGCACGACCGTCGCCGTGAACGGCGGCGCCCGGGCGACCCTGGGCCACGACGTCCAGCCGCCGCCCTACGCCCCCGTCTGGCAGGGCGGATACCAGATCCGCTAAGACGGATCGGTCAGGACGGTGAGACGGTAACGCTGCCGTTGCCGCTGCGGAGCCGGAGCTCGTGCCCCGACCGCGTGTTCTGCTCGACGGCCGGGTCGACCCACTCGCGTCCGTTGGAGCTGGACAGGTTGATGGCATAACCCTGGCCCGACGGGACGCGGACGTGCACCGAGCCGTTGCCGGTGGTCGCGTGGACGCGCGTCGGCGGCGTGGTCAGCCGCAGCTCGATGCCGCCGTTGCCGGTCTTCGCGGTGATCCGGTCGGTGGTCAGGCCGCCCGCGGCGATCGAGCCGTTCGCGGTGCGCACGTCGGCGACGGTGGCGCGGCCGCTGAGCTCGACGCGCCCGTCGTCGGTGTGCGCGGTCAGCTTGTCGGCGGTGAGCCCGGTGGCGTTGATGGACCCGTTGTCGCTGCTCAGGTCGACGGTGTTGGCGCGTCCGGTGACATGGATCGCGCCGTCGTCGGAGCTGAGCGAGGCCGAGGACGCCCGCAGGTCGGTCACCTTCAGCGAGCCGTTGTCGCTGTGCAGCTTCACGATCCCGCCGAGCCCGGTCGCGACGATCGCGCCGTCATCGTTGTCGACCTCCACCGGCATCCCGGCCGGAACCTGGACGCGGTAGGAGATCCCGCACTGGGTGATCCCGATCGTCGCCCTGGCGCACTTGGACGACAGCTTCAGCGTGTTGCCTTCGGTGACGTGCCGGGCCTCCGGCTTGTTCTTGTCGTTCGACCACTTCAGCCGTTCCCGCACCTTGACGCCCGGGGAGTCGGACGCCGTGACCTCGACCCGGCTCCCGTTCGACTTGATCTTCAAGGCGGTGATCCCGGCGGGCGCGGAGTAGGTGCGGTCCTCCTGATGGGTGCCGAAGCTCAGGTTGCCGCAGCCGGTCAGCGTCGCCGCGGCGGCGGCCGCGACCGTCACGGCGGCCGTGGTCGTCAGGATCCTCACGTCGTCACTCCTGTTGTCGCTGTGCGCCCGTACGGAACCAGACTGCTCCGGCCGCGACGCCGTCACCAGGAGGGGTACCGGTCTTCCGGGGGTGGGGCTAACCCCACCCCCGGGCCTGTCTCCTGCGGGGGACGAACCCCCCGTAACGGATCGGCTAGCGTTCCCCGCCCGGCTTCCACAGAACATCGCCGTGCCCGGCGTTGGCGATGCGGCACAGGATGAACAGCAGGTCGGACAGCCGGTTGAGGTAACGCGCCGTCAGCGGGTTGACCCCGCCCTCCACCGCCTCCGGATCGCCCTCCGCGGCCGGGCCGTGCGCCTCCACGGCCGCCCACGTGGTGCGTTCGGCGCGGCGGCAGACCGTCCGCGCGACGTGCAGCAGCGCCGCGCCCGGCGTCCCGCCCGGGAGGATGAAGCTGCGCAGCGGCGGCAGGGCCTCGTTGTGCTCGTCGCAGTCGGCCTCCAGCCGCTCGACGTACGACTCGTCGACGCGCAGCGGCGGATACTGCGGGTCGGGCACCACGGGCGCGCACAGGTCGGCGCCCACGTCGAACAGCTCGTTCTGGACGCGGGCCAGCAGCGCCACCATCCCCTCGGGCAGGGAGCCGAGCGCGATCGCCGTCCCGATCGCGGCGTTGGCCTCCTCGACGTCGGCGTAGGCGGCGAGCCGCGGATCCGTTTTCGTGGTCCGGGACGCGTCGCCCAGCGCGGTGGTGCCGTCGTCGCCGGTCCTGGTGTAGATCCGCGAAAGGACGACGGGGTTGTCCCTGTTCTTCGCCATACGAGCACCCTAGCCGGGACGCGATCAGAAGCCCGTTCGGTAGGGTTTCGGGAAATACTCCGGAGGCCGCCGTGTACGACTACATCATCGTGGGAGCCGGCAGCGCGGGCTGTGTTCTCGCCGCCAGGCTGACCGAGGACCCGTCCGTGAAGGTCCTGCTGCTGGAGGCGGGGCCGCCGGACGACGCGCCCGAGATCCAGATCCCGGCCGCCGCCGCGACGATGTTCAAGGGCCCCTACGACTGGGACTACACCACGGTCCCGCAGGAGCACGCCGCCGGACGCGGCGTGTACTGGCCGCGGGGCCGCACGCTCGGCGGGAGCTCGTCCACCAACGCGATGATCTACATCCGCGGGTCGCGGCACGACTACGACACCTGGCGCGACTCCTACGGCTGCGACGGCTGGGGCTACGAGGACCTCCTGCCCTACTTCCTGCGCGCCGAGGACCAGCAGCGCGGCGCGCTCCCGTACCACGGCGTCGGCGGTCCCCTCCGCGTCGAGGACCTGCGCTACAAGCACTCCCTGACGCGCGCGTGGGTGCAGTCGGCCAAGGCGCACGGCCTCGCCGCCAACCCCGACTTCAACGGCGCCGACCAGGACGGCGTCGGCTTCTACCAGGTCACGCACAAGCGCGGCCGCCGCTGGTCGACCGCGACCGGCTACCTCCACCCGGTCGAGAACCGTCCCAACCTCACGGTCGTCACCGACGCGCTCGCCACCCGCGTCCTGGTCGAGAACGGCCGCGCGACCGGCGTCCGGTACGAGGCGCGCGGCGAGACCCTGGCGGCCCGCGCCGACGCGGAGGTCATCCTGTCGGGCGGCACGGTGAACAGCCCGCAGCTCCTCATGCTGTCCGGCATCGGCCCCGCCGACCAGCTGCGCTCCCTGGGCATCGACGTCCTGGCCGACTCCCCGGTCGGCCAGGGCCTCCAGGACCACCCGTTCGTCACCGTCATGCACGCCACCCCCCGGACCAAGGCCCTCTGGGAGCTGGCGAACGCCCGCTCCCTCGCCATGTTCCAGGCGTTCGCGCGGGGCCCGCACACGTCCAACATCGCCGAGGCGGGCGGCTTCGTCCGGACGGACGAAGGGCTACCGGCCCCCGACCTCCAGTACCACGTCCTGCCGACACCGTTCATCGGCCAGGGCCTGACCGAGTCGTCCGAACGCATCCTGTCGGTCGTCGTCACCGCGGTCGACGTCGCCTCCCGCGGTTCGATCACCCTCCGCTCCGCCAGCCCGTACGCGAAACCCCTGATCGACCCGGCCTACCTCGCCGACAAGGCCGACCTCGACATCCTCCTCTTCGGCGTCCACCAGGCCCGCGAGATCGCCGCGTCCGGCCCGCTGGCGTCCCTCACCGGCGGCGAGTGGGCCCCCGGCGAGCAGGTCGACACCGACGAGGCCCTCATCGACTACATCCGCCGCGAGGTCGCGACGCTCTACCACCCCACGAGCACCTGCGCGATGGGCTCGGGTGACGCGGTCTGCGACCCGGAGCTGCGCGTCCGCGGCGTCGAGGGCCTGCGCGTGGTGGACGCGTCCGTGATGCCCGCCGTCCCGCGCGGCAACACCAACGCCCCCACCATCGCGATCGCCGAACGCGCCGCCGACCTGATCCGCGGCAAGTAGGCTCCGGACGGCGACGGGCGGTCAGCGGCGGCGTGCGGCGCGGTCGCTGAGCAGGCCCGCCATGGCGCGGACCCCGGCGCCGATGGCCCGCTCGTCCGGGGTGAAGGTGGTCGAATGCGGCAGCGCCTCCCAGATGCCGCCGCCTTCGGGACGGATGCCCAGCCAGAACATCGCACCCGGGACCTCCTTCAGGAACCAGGTGAAGTCCTCGCCGCCGAACGGATAGCACGCGTAGTTCGGCAGTACGCGGCGCGGACCGAGTGACCGGCGGAAATGCCGGCTCGCGAGTTCGCTCAGCCGAGGATCGTTGATCATCGCCGGGAACGGCTCGGACGGAAAGGCGGGCACGCCGGCGTCCTCCGCCGCGGCCAATCCGCGGATCTCGGCCCGCAGCGACGTCCAGCGTGGCTCCGGCCAGCAGCGGTACGAGCCTTTCACCGTCACCGCGCCGTCCTTGCCCGTCTCCGCGCGGGCCCTCGCGTAGACGAACTCGGCCAGCGGGCTGTCCGGGCGCAGCATCCACTCGACCATTTCCTCCACACCGGCGGCCGACCGCGGCGTCTGCACGGTGCCCAGGGCGGTGATGCGCTCGGCCAGCCGCGCGGCTCTGGTCGCGGCGTCCGGTCCGCTCAGGGGAATGGTGAATTCGTCCTGGCCGGCCAGCCCGCCCCCGGGGAATATCCCCATCGTGCCGCTGGGGAACGAGAAGCAATGGAGGGCGTAGATCTCGTCCGGGCGGTGCGGCTCGTCCAGGACGCGATCCTTGATCATCGCCTGGGCGCCCGTCAGGGCCTCCTCCGCGGGCTGGAAGAGGAACAGCACGTCGCCGTGCAGCCGTTCACGCAGCCGGGCCAGTACTTCGGCGATCCCGACGCCTATGGCGGTGTGAAGGTCGTGCCCGCAGTGGTGCGCCGCCTCTCGCGCGGCGGCCCGTGGCTCCAACTGGCCTTCCGGCGGGACGGCGTCCATGTCGGCGCGGTAGGCGATCGTCCGGCCCGGGTAACGACCTTCCAGCAGGGCGACCACACCGTGACCGCCCTTGAATTCCGGCCGCAGCCCCGCCCGCCTGAGCCGTTCGGCGACCAGCGCCGCCGTGTGCTCTTCCCGCCCGGCCAACTCGGGACGACGGTGGATGGCGCGGCGCACCTGGATCAGGTCGCCCTCCAACTGGGCCGTGATCCGGTCGATGGCATGCTGACTGACCCCTCGTGTGGACGGGCCTGAGGCATCGGCGGGCCCCGCAAGACCGGCGGAGCCGACGAACGCACCGGCACCGGCCGCGGCGACTCCTCCCAGCACCGTGCGCCGGTCAATGGACGATGAGGGGTTCGACTCATTCGCAGCGTTCATCCTTGACGGGCCACTTTCCAAATGTCGTTGTCGGCAAGTCGGACGCTAGCTGGCTCTTGATCACACAGTCAACAGAAACTCTCTGCGACTTCTCGAAGGTGTCTCACAGAAAACTCAAAGCGCTTTCACAGTCGCCTTATAGGTCGATTCGTTCGGACGCGGCGGTCATCCAGAGAGGGCAGCGGCCGGCGCGGGGAGCGCGGCCGGGTTCGGTCGCAGGGATGGCTTGGAGGCCCGGGTTAGAATGCGATCGCGTTTCCAGTGGCGGGTGGGGCCCTGCGACGGTGGACGGAGGTGCGGGTTGAACGCGCCGGAGAACCAGCACGGGCCTTTTCCTTTCACCGAGCGTGACCTGGAGCCCGAAAAGCTGGCCGAAGGCGCACGGGAAACCCTCGGGCGCTTTCGGCGCTGGCGCGAGACGAACAGCGGTGTGGTCGCCGACCATATCGAGCAGCACACCGACCACCTGCGGCGAATGACCGGGGGCCACCGGTTCCCCGCCGTCGCCGGGCGCCGTTTCCGGCCCGCCGCGCGGCGTGCGGACGAGCGGCTGCGGATGAGGCGTGAGGCGATCTATTACGCCGCCTACAACATGGCCGAAGTGATCGAACCGGCCAGGGTCGATTCTTTCGCCGCCTACGCGCAGCGGCATATGGGCACCGTCCGGAACGTCGTCTCCGGCATCGACGAGAGCCGTGGCGCGGCGGGCGTGCTCGATTCGCTGGAACACAGGTTCCCGTTGTTACGCGGCGCTCCCGAGACCCGGTGGCTGGCCGGGCGGCTGGACAGGCTGCACCGGATGCTGCCGGACGGCGTCGTCCGGTCGGGCAGCATGGGCAAGGTGGCCAAGACCGTGGCCGGCGTGCTGGCCATCGGCCTCTACGACACATTCGAGGCGGGACGGGTCGAGGCGCTGGCCCATCTGGCCCGTATCCTTCCCGCCGCGTACGCCTATGGCGCCGCGTACGCGATCGTCGACGATTCGTTCCAGGATCTGCCCGGTGAGTACATCTCGGCGGACGACCGCGCCCGCTGCCGAAGTCTGATCGACCGCGGCCTGTCCGCCGGGGAACGCGCCGACATCGCGGAACTGCCCGACCACCCTCTTGTCGACGAGCTGTACGAACTCCAATCGTCGATCTTGGAGATCTATCCATTCGAGGAGTACCGGCACCTCTACCATGCCGCGCATTCGCTCTACCTGGCGCAGGAAGCGGACGCGTCCTGGCGGATCGACGATCCGCCGCCCGGCGGCCTCGCCTCCATGTATCCGGAGATCTTCGTCAAGGCCGGTATGAGCCGCGTCGTGGCCAACATCCTCGGGCGCAGGCGGTGCGTTGATGACGCCTTCTATTCACGCTGCGTCAACAGCATCTTCGTCGGCCAGTTGCGCGACGATCTCATCGACCACGAAGAGGACGCCGCGGAAAGCCGCCTGACCCCGTTCACCTTCCCCTTGGACCGGGCCGACACCAACCCGCTGGACGACATGTTCGCCTATAGCGCCTACGTCGTCACCACCGTTTTCGACGGTGATCCGGATGTCGCCGACGCGATGACCTATTACACGGCGAAGAGAATGGTCCGGGTCATGGCCGCCGGAGACCGCTCCGAACGGTTCGTCCGCGGCTACGCGAGCACGAGCGACCTCTCCGGGCTCCTGGACGCGGCGTCCGGCGTGCCCAGACGGGCGCTGCGCACCCTGGACTCGTCCGACCATCGGTTCCGGCGACGTGCCGCGCGGATCATGACCCCCAGGGCGCCGACGCAGGTCGACTGCAGGACCTTCGTGGCCGACCGGCTCGGCTTCATCGAGGACGCCAGACACCGGCTCTACCCGCTGACCGGCGACAACGAGCTGAACGAGATCATCGCCTACGCGTTCGCGGGAACCGGAAAGCACCTGCGACCCGCCCTGAGCCTGATGCTGGCCGAGAGCCTCGGCGTCGATCCCGGCTCCCTGGAGCCCGCCCTGGTCGCCTGCGAGCTGTTCCACACCGCCAGCCTGCTCTTCGACGACCTGCCCGCGCACGACGGCGCCACCCTACGGCGCGGAAAGCCCGCCGCCCATCTGGTGTTCGACGAGGCGGACGTGCAGCTCGCCGCGCTCTCCATGATCTCCTCGGGATTCGGGCTGATCGCCGGTCTGGAGGCGCACTACCCGGCACACCGGGTAACGAAGATCATCAACTTTCTGGGCGGTGTGCTCGGCCCCGACCGCCTGTGCCTCGGCCAGCATCTCGACCTGGCGCTGACCCGCCGCGACGGTCCCGTGACCGCCGACGAGATCATCGACATGTACGCCCTGAAGACCTCCACCGCGATGGAGGCCGCCCTGGTGCCGTTGATGATGCTGCTCGACCGGCCGGCGCCGGAGATCGAGCTGGTCCGGCGCTACGCACACCACGCGGGCATCGTGTTCCAGCTGCGCGACGACATCCTCGACGCGACGTCGTCCACCGAACGTCTCGGCAAGGACGCCGGTCACGACGGGCGGAAGGCGACCGTCGTGCGGGTCCACGGGCTCGCCGAGGCGCAACGGCGCCTGCGAACCCACCTCGACGGCGCGCGGCGCGCGTGCGGGGAACTCGCCTTCGACACGTCCCTCCTCGTGTGCCTTGTCGACCACTTCGCCTCACGCCGGGCCTGAGCCCCGGCCAGAGCGAACGCCTGGGAAATGACGAGCGCCCCCGTCCTTCCGGACGGGGGCGCGTGATCGTGCGGACAGGGTGACGGCTTCACCGCTTCCGGGCCTTCGCGATGCGGACACGGCGGGCCTTCTTGGCCTCGTTCCGCAGCACGGTGACGCGGTCGCTGATGATGATGTTGCTGAAATCCGGGCGGATCATCGCTTTCTCCTTGTGTCCCGCCGGGCCCTCTCGGCCCGACATCTACAAGGTTCGTCCTAAGGCCCCCGCCCCCACATCGGGACGACGCCCTATCTAGGCGCCTTGGCCCGCCTTAGCTCGCCTAAGCCCGTCCCAGCCCTGCTTAGCCCGTCTTAGACGTCCGGGTGTCGCGGACGCGGAGCGTCCAGCGCTGGGCAGCCGTTCCGTTGCAGGTGTAGAGCTGGAGCGCGGTGTTCGGCTCCGTGGAGCCCTTCGGTACGTCCAGGCACTTGCCGCTCTTGGGGTTGCGCAGTGAGCCGTCGGGCCGGCGCTCCCAGACCTGGTTGGGATGGGTGGGGCGGCAGGTCCAGATCTGCGCGGCGGTGCCGTTGGCGGTTCCTCCGCCCCGCACGTCCAGGCACATGCGCGAGACGCGGGTCGTCTGGACGCTCTTGTCCGGGTTGAACGTCCACCCGTAGCCATCGGCGATCTGGCAGGTCGACAGGATGGTCTGGGAGCCCTTGCCGCCGTTCGCCTCGGCGCAGCGGTCGTCCCGCACACCCGAGACGAGCTCTCCCGTGGGATGGCCTGCCGTGTCCCACAGCACGGTGGCGCCGTCCATCACGCGGACGTTCCCGTCGTCCAGGCAGACGATCCGGGCGCCCGGATGACCGGCGGTACCGGTGGACCACAACGCCAGGTCCGTGCCGTTCTCGCGGATCGTCAGGTCGCCGTCGCGGCCGAAACGGGCGAGCGCGTCGTTCGGAGGTCTGAGCGACAGCCATCCCTTCGAGTTGAACAGCGTGGCGCCCAACCGGTAGAGGCGCGATCTGTTGTCGGGGGAGACGCACAGCGGGGTCTGGTCCGTGTGCCAGCCGCGATACTCCAGGTTCGCGGTCGCGTACAGGGTCGGCGACGTTCCGGACTGCCACAGCACGGTGCCGCCGTCGATGATCGCCGCGCCGCCGTCTGCGCATTCCAGCCGGGCGCCGGGGTGCCCGCCGGTCCCCGACTCCCAGACCGCCTGGTCGCCGCGCGAGATCACCAGATTCCCGTCGGCGCGGAATCGCAGGACGTCTCCCTGCACGCGGCTGGTCATCCCACGTTCCCGGCCGAGCCCGTCATGGACGCCGAGACCTCCCGCCGCGGTCCACCGGAGGCGGGTGCCGGTGGCGTCGTAGCACGGGTACGCCGCGACGCCCGCGTTCCATCGCCGGTCGTCCGCGGCGTTGACGCGCGTGCGGTCGGTCGCGGAGGCGACCCACCCGGCCAGGCCGTCGACGCGGGTCTCGGTGGCTCCGGCCGTGGCGTTCTCACCGGCGTCCAGGCAGCCGCGCTGCCCGGAGGCGTGATGGACGGCGACGAGTTCGGCGGCCCCGTCGCGTTCGCGGAAGGCCGGCCCGCCCGCGTCGCCCTTGCAGATGCCGGTTCCGTCACCGTCGGGTGTGACGGCCAGGGTGGTGCCGGTCGCGGCCCCCGCCGTCACGGTGGTGGTGTGCGCCGTGTCGGGAGCCCACTGCGTCGTGGTGCGGCCGTAGCCGGTGACCCGCAGCGTCTCGCCGGGCTCGGGAGGCGCGGTGGCGATCGGCGGCGGCCGGACGTCGTGGGCCCAGCCGTCCAGCTCGGCGAGCACCAGGTCGCGGTCGGGATGCGGGACGAGTTCGACCACGCCGGCCCGGTGGCCGCCGCTCTGCGTCAGGTCGGCACGGCCGACGGTCGCCGTCGTGGGCATGGGCGGCGGCGCTTGCGCCCTGAGCCGTTTCTGGTCGCCTCCGGTGAAGCAGGATTTGGCGGTCAGAACCCAATTCGGCGTGACCAGGACGCCGCTGCACGCGCGCACCGAACCGATCTGGAGCCTCGCGGTGAAAGTGTGGGAATTCGACGGAACGGGCTGCCCGCCGCTGATCGCGCCCGCCTGCCCGGTCGGGAAAGTCGTCCCCGCCAGGACGAGCACCAGAAGCGCGGCGAAGCGGCGAATCGTTCCGGGCCGAGGACGTGTCATGCCGCTGCCCTCAGTTCCACGAGCGTTTCCGGCGGAACGTCAGGGCTGGTGCCCTCCCCGACCGGTGTCCACTGGTTCTTGACGATGTCGTAGGTCTTGATCTCGCCCTTCTCGGTGGAGAGCCTCGCCTCGACCTCATGGTCGTCCCCCTTGATCGTGTAGACGTCGGGGATCTTCACCACGATGAGCGCGACGGCCCCCGCCCAGGTGCGCGCCTTGAAACAGATGAGCCCCACCGTGGCGCTGCGGACCTGGATGAGGCCGGGCACGCCGCACTCGGCCAGCGTGATCAGGCCGTTTCCGCTGATGAGGGTGATGCCACGCTCTTCTTGAATCTTGGCCGCGCCCGGGTAGGCGCCGTCCTCCACGGTCGATTCGCCGCCCTCGCGGGGCGCGGCGGCCTCGCCCTTTCCTCCGGTGGACGCCGCCGCCGTGGGGGACGGGCGCCAGCCGAGCACCACGACCGAGGCGGCTAACGCGAGCGCGGCGACGGCCACCAGCACGATGCCGGCCGGTCGAGCCGGGAATCGGATGCGCATCCCTGTTACCTCCGGTAAGGCCGCCCACGGTCATCATCCACAGTGATCATGAATATCAGTCATCCGGAAGTCAATGATCATCGCACTGGCCGTAAATGGCCAAGTTGCATTGGCCGTTCAAAGGCGAGGGCGGTCCGGAATGGTTCAGAATCCGATGGCCTCGCGGAGCAGGAGGACGGTGCCGCGTCCGGGCAGGAACTCCGCGTTGAGGATCAGCAGGCGGTTGATGACGCTGGGCCAGCCGTAGGCTTCCTGGGTACGGGCGTTCTCCAGCGGAAGGCAGTGCTCCTCGACGCGTCGCAGCGCGGTGCTCAGGTCGGGCACCACCTTCTGCGCCCCGACGATCCAGATCGCCCGTGCGGCGCCACCGGCGTAGCCGGGGAGCTGGGCCCCGCTGCCCGAGGCGATCACCAGGGAACCCGTCTCGGTGACCGCGTGGACGCTGCCCATGATGACGTCGGGGTTGGCGCCCAGCCGCCGGATCTCGTCGCCACCGGTGGCCCGGTCGATGGCCAGGATGCGCGGCCTGACGGCGTTGTAGTTTCCGCTGGCATTGATGTCGTCGTGGATACCGGAGAGGCGGAGGGTCTCGCTGGACCCGGTGAGCACGCTGGCCCCCTCGGGTATCAAATCTTTGACGCGGATACGCGCGGCGGCCACGTCGTCAAGGATCTCCACGGTGAAACCGTGTCCGGTCAGCGCGGCCGCCGCCCGCTCCAGGCGCCGCGCGGGCGCCGGCTCGGTGAACGATGTCGTCTGCGTTGAGGTGGTCATGATGCCCCTGGGCTCCCTGTCCGGTGGATGGTGTGCCGGTCTCAGCACTCCGACAAGGCGGCCGACGGGAATGTCAGGCGACGCCACCGGGCTCACATTCCAGAGCGCTGTCCTGTCGAACCGGTAAGGGCAGATGCGACCGAGGGGGCCGTCGACACCATGACCATCCGATCCGGGCCACGACACGGCCTGCCCGACCCGGGCCGACCCGATCCCGGGCTCGACGTGATCATGAGGGAGCGGGGTCAGCTGATCAACATCGCGTACCGGCTTCTGGGGTCGCTGGCCGAGGCCGAGGACGCCGTCCAGGAGTCCTGCGCCCGCTGGTACGCCATGTCCCCGCAGCAGCGGGACGCCATCGAGTCGCCCGGCGCCTGGCTGACGACGGTCACCGGCCGCATCTGCCTCAACCTGCTCAACTCGGCGCGGGCCCGGCGGGAGACCTACGTGGGCGAATGGATCCCCGAGCCGCTTCCCGAGCGGACGGAGTGGATCGGCGGGCGCCGTCCGGGCGGCGCGACCACCGACCCGGCCGATCCGGCCGAACGGGTCACCCTGGACGAGTCGGTCAGCATGGCCTTCCTGGTCGTGCTCGAATCGATGACCCCGGCCGAGCGCGTCGCGTTCGTCCTGCACGACGTCTTCTGCCACTCCTTCGCCGAGGTGGCCGAGATCGTCGGCCGGACCCCGGCGGCGTGCCGCCAGCTCGCCTCCTCCGCCCGCCGCCGCGTCCGCGCCGCCCAGCCCGCCAAGACCCAGCCCGCCAAGACCCGGCTCGCCCAGCGCGCCGCCATCGTCAGGGACTTCAACCGGGCGTGGGAGGCCAAGGACATCGACGCCCTGATCGGCCTGCTCGACCCCGACGCCACGGCGACCGCCGACGGTGGCGGCTTCGTCAACACCTTCCTGCGGCCCATCGAGGGCGGCGAGCAGGTCGCGCACGCCTGGGTCGAACTCGCCCGCCGCAGGCCCGGCGACATGACGGTGCTGGAGTGCACGGTCAACGGCCGGCCCGGACTGGAGGCCCGCCGGGACGGAGCCACCGTGACGGTGTTCGCGTTCGACATCTCAGGCGACCGGATCACCCACATCTGGGTGGTGCTCAACCCCGAGAAACTCACCCGCTGGAAAGCGGCCTGACCACCGGCCCCTAGGCGACTTCCACGAACCCCAGTTGGTCGTAGAGGCGGCGTGCGCGGTGGTTGCGGCGGGTCACCGCGAGGGTGAGGGTGTCGTGGCCCTGGTCTGCGAGGGCGTGCATGACGGCCTGGATCAGCCCGCGCCCTAGCCCGTGACCCGTGTGGGACTGGGCGACGAACACAAAGGCAAGGAGAGGGACGTCCTTGTAGAGGGTGACCAGGGCCCCGGCCACGGGGCGTCCCTCGTGTTCGGCGACGAAGGACGCGCCGCGCAGAAACGTGCCGTATTCGCCGTTCAGGGTGAGCCGCATTTCGCGTGTCGCACCCTGGAGATCGCCCACGTCCTCCTCGTCGGGGGTGTCGCGGTAGGCGTCCCACATCAGGGCGGCGAGCGCGGCGGTGTCGGCGTCGTCGAACGGGCGAAGACCCGGCGGGGGCGGGGGCACCGTGCCCAGGGAGACCTGGAGGCGGCTCCGTACGGGTGGCATGGAATCGAGTCTTCCGTGGCGTGTCAGCGCTTGTAGCGGCGGCCGTGGATCATGTTGATCAGGCCGAGCACCCGGGCCATCTCCTTCTCTGTCCGGGTGAACGAGGCCAGGTTCATGGCGGTGAAGCGCTGCCGGGTGATGGCCTTCGGGCGGGTGAACTCGCGCAGGCCGTCGGGGCCGTGGATGCGGCCGAACCCCGACTCGCCGACACCGCCGAACGGCAGCGCCGCGACCTGGGCGAACGCGGCGAACGCGTTGATGGACGTCATGCCGGTGCGCATCCGCCTGGCGGCCTCCAGCGCCCGGGACCTGTCGCCGGAGAAGATCGTCCCGGCGAGGCCGTAGGCGCTGGCGTTCGCCTTGTCGATCCCCTCGTCGAGGTCCTTGACCCGGTGGACGGTGATCGTCGGGCCGAACGTCTCCTCGCGGACGGCGGACGAGTCGTCCGGCACGTTCGTCAGGACGACCGGCTCCACGTACGGCTTGCGGACGGATTCGGCGCCGCCGACGACGGCCTTCCCGCCCTTGTCGAGCGCGTCCTTGATGTGGCGTTCGATGATGTCGAGCTGGCCGGGCATCGTGATCGGCCCGTAGGCGGCCTCGCGGTCGAAGCCGGGCCGCAGCTCACCGGCCTTCTCGGTGAGCTTGCCGAGGAACTTGTCGTACGCCTCGTCGACGACGTAGATCCGCTCGACGCCGATGCAGGTCTGCCCGGCGTTCGCCATGGCGCCCCAGAGCGCGGCGTCGGCGGCGGCGTCGAGGTCGGCGTCGGCGTCGACGACGCAGGCGTCCTTGCCGCCGCATTCGACGATGATCGGGGTGAGGTTCTCGGCGCAGGCGGCCATGACGCGCTTGGCGGTGCGGGTCGACCCGGTGAAGGCGAGCTTGTCGATGCCGGGGGAGGAGGCGAGCGCCGCGCCCGTCTCACCCAGCCCGGTGACCGTCTGCAGGACGGGATGTTCGGGGACGACCGCCGCGACCAGCTCGGCGAGGAACACGCCGACGCCCGGGGTGAACTCCGACGGCTTGAACACCACGGTGTTGCCCGCGGCGAGCGCGTAGGCGATCGAGCCCATCGGGGTGAAGATCGGGTAGTTCCACGGGCCGATCACGCCGGCGACGCCGAGCGGCTGGTACTCCAGCACGCACTTCTGGTTGATCGCCATGACGCCCGGGTAGACGCTGCGCGCGCCGAGGACCTTCTGGGCGTTGCGGGCCGCCCAGTCCAGATGCGTGATCGCCATGATCGTCTCAAGCTGGGCGTCCTGCAGCGGCTTGCCGGTCTCCTGGTGGATGAGCTCGGCCATCCGGTTGAGGTTGCGGGTGAGCGAGCCCTTGACGTTCAGCAGCCGGAGCCGGCGCTCCTTCCAGCCGAGGGCCCGCCACCATCCGGCCGCCTCCCGGGCGCGCTCGACGGCCGCGGCCACGGCGGCGGCGTCCCGGACGGGATGCTCGGCGACGACCTCGCCGGTGGCCGGGTTCAGCGACGCGAACGTCTCGGTGCTCTCCGTGGCCACGGACATGAGGAACCTCCCGGGAGGAGCCGTGTAAGTGCCTGCTTGCGCGAGGGTACTCGTTAGTAAACCACCCTAGGCCCAACCGTGAACGGCCGGATCACCGGAAGTCGCCCGCGTGGTCGGTGGCCCACTCCGCGAACGTCCGGGCGGGACGGCCGGTGATGCGCTCGACCTCGGGAGTCGGGACGAGCGGCCGCTCCACGCTGTCGGCGCGCAGCCGGAGCAGGACGTCCACCAGGCCCTCGCGCATGTAGGGGCGGGACAGCATTTCCTGGCGCGCCCGCTCGGGCGGGATCTCCTCGAAGCGCGCCGGCAGGCCGGTCGCCGCGCCGATGAGCCGGACCATCTCCGGCCGGGTGATCGACTCCGGACCGCTCAGCACCGGCCTCGTGCCGACGAGGTCGTCGGTGACCAGCGCCTTCGCGGCGACGGCCGCGACATCGCGCTCGTGGATCGGCGTGCCGCGCGCCGCCGCGTACGGTTCGCGCACCGCCTCGCCCGCGCGGATCGCGTGCCGCCATGCCAGCGCGTTGGACGCGAACTCGCCGGGCCGCGCGAACGTCCACTCCATCCCCGAGTCCTCGATCGCGCGCTCGATCTCCAGGTGGTGCGCGGCGAGCGCGTTGGACGGGCCGGGGTCGAGGGCGGCCGACGACGACAGCACGACGACCCGGCGCACGCCGTGATCGGCGGCGCGGGCCAGCAGGTCGTCCACGCCGCCCCAGAACACGGCCGGGTTGAGGAAGATCGACGTGACGCCGTCCATGGGCAGCTCGGCGGTGCGGGCGACCTCGGCGTCGCCGGGCAGCCGCGCGGTGGCGGGGTCGCGGGTCAGGGCGCGGACCTTCACGCCCGCGCAGATCAGTTCGCCGACGACATGGCGGCCGACGTTTCCGGTGGCTCCGGTCACGAGAATCATGCCGCCATGTTCAACCAACTGGATGAAGAAGTCAACCAGCTAGCTGGTTGATAGTGTCAGGCGGGCGGCTAGCATGGACGGGTGACGGACACCACGAGGCGGCCGCGCCGGGCCCCGGCCGCCGACGAGCGCAAACTCGACGCCGAACGCTCGCGCCGGCTCCTGCTGGACGCCGCCCTGGACGAGTTCTCCGCCAAGGGCTTCGCGGGCGCCCGCGTCCAGGACATCGCCGACCGCGCCGGCGTCAACAAGCAGCTGATCAACTACTACTTCGGCGGCAAGGAGGGGCTGTACGACGCGATCGGGCGGCGGTGGCTGGAACGGGAGGCGGAGTTCAACGACCCGTCCGTACCGTTCGAGGAGATCATCGTGCGGTACCTGCGCCATGCGCTGGACGACCCGCGCGGCACCAGGCTGAACGCCTGGCGCGGCCTCACCGAGGACCTCGGCGACGTCCCGTCCGGCGACCGCGAGGACCTGTCCGACCTCGAACGCCGTCAGGCCGCCGGCGAGCTGGCCGGCGACCTGGACCCGGCCGCGGTCATGCTCGCGATGATGGCGATGGTCGCGGCGCCCGTCACCATGCCGCTGGCCGTGCGCCGCGTCTTCGGGCTCGACCCCGGCTCACCGGAGTTCCGCGACCGCTACACCGAGCAGCTGCGCCGCATCGTCCGGCACCTGGCCCAGCAGGGTTAGAGGTAGTCGTCCCACCACTGGAACAGCGAGTGCCCGACCTGGATCGGAAGCTCGCCCAGCCCCAGCACGTCGGTGATGTTGTAGACGAAGTCGAAGAACGCCTCGTTGACCGGGCCCAGCCACAGCAGCGCGATCAGGATGAGGAAGGCGTAGCCGCCGTAGGCGCCGAGCTGGTCGGCCCACCGGCGCGGCAGGTAGGGCTCGATGATCCCGAAGCCGTCCAGCCCCGGGATCGGCAGCAGGTTCAACAGCGCCGCCGTGACCTGCAAGAACGCCAGGAACGCCACACCCAGCCAGAAGACGCCGTGGTCCTGATGGGCGAAGTTCTTGTAGAGGACGGCGAGCATCACCGCGAACATCGCGTTCGACAGCGGCCCCGCCGCCGAGATCAGGCTGTGCCTGATCTTGCCCGGGATCACATGCCGGTCGATCCAGACGGCGCCGCCCGGCAGGCCGATCCCGCCGAGCAGGATGAACACCACCGGGATCAGGAAGCTGAGGAGCATGTCGGAGTACTTCAGCGGGTTCAGCGTCAGGTAGCCCTTGGCGACGACACCACGGTCACCCGACCGGTACGCCATGTACGCGTGCCCGAACTCGTGCAGGCACAGCGACAGCACCCACGCCGACAGGACGAACCCGAACAGCGCCAGCCGCGCCTGTTTCGTCGGGTTCTCCCCGTACCGCCAGGCGATCAGGCCGCACAGGACGGTCGCCGCCACGATCGCGAGGAACACCGGGCTCGGCCGGACCGCCGCGGCCCCTCGCGTCCCGTGCGCAGTTCCCCTCATGGTTCCCGGCCCCTCTCGCCACGCCGGTCGCCCGGCGTCCCGTCGCCGCCGGGCGTCCCGTCGTCGCCCGGTGCCCCGTGCCGCCTGGTCTTCTCCGCCATCACGGAAGCTACCGGCTCGCCGCGGTCATGACGCCGCGATGACCGGAAGCGACATGGGAGCGCTCGCGTGTCGCGTCGGGTGGTGACCGGGGGCATGCCTGAAGATTACCGGCCGTCCCGCGGACCGGCCGTCCGACCGCCGCGGTGCGGAGCTGTCCGGTGCTCAGTCGAGGGTGTACTCCAGCGCCCAGGTGTGCGCGCCGTTCTCGGCGACGGTGATCTGACCGACGCCGCGGATGCCCGCCAGCTCGCCGGTGCCGGACGTCGGGACGATCAGCCACCGCAGCCACTGCGTGTCCGGCGTGCCGTCCTCGCTACCCGCGCTGTGCTGCAGGACGAACATCCCCTCCCGCCCGTGCAGGATGCCCTGGACGCGCTCGATCCCCACGTACGCGACCGGCCCCGCGGCGGTCTCCACGGTGATCAGCTCGCTGCCGCTCGTCCCGACGAGATCGCCATGGAAGGTCTTGCCGACCTGGACGCGGGTCAGCTTCGTCCCGTCCTGCTCGTCATAGGGCTTCTCGGCTTCCCACGAATCGATGTCGAAACTACCGCTCGCTTGCAACGTCATGCGGAATGTCTACCAGGGGATCACCCGCCTGGGACCCCGTCAGGCGCGGCGGATGTGCGGATGTATTGACCTCAGCCCGGTACACGGGTCGTGCGGCCGGAGGCGCCCAGCGCCGGAGGTCGCACGACCCGACGGCCGGGGGGCCGTTTCGCGAGACGCGCCAGCGGCTCGCGAAACGGCTGCCCGGCCGCTGACGGGGGTTCCAGGGGGTCGCCCCCCTGGGTCAAAAGAGCGTGCCTTCGTGTTCGATGCCGCGTAGGGCGTCGTAGTCGAGGGTGACGCAGTCGATGCCGCGGTCGGTGGCCAGGACGCGGGCCTGCGGTCTGATCTCCTGGGCCGCGAACACGCCGCGGACGGGTGCCAGGTGCGGGTCGCGGTTGAGCAGCTCCAGGTAGCGGGTGAGCTGTTCGACGCCGTCGATCTCGCCGCGCCGTTTGATCTCGATGGCGACGGTGGCGCTGTCGGAGTCGCGGCACAGGATGTCGACCGGGCCGATCGCGGTGGGGAACTCGCGGCGGATCAGCGACCAGCCGTCCCCGAGCGTGGTGATGTGCTCGGCGAGCAGTTCCTGGAGGTGCGCCTCGACGCCGTCCTTCTGCAGGCCCGGGTCGATGCCCAGCTCGTGGCTGGTGTCGTGCAGGAACTCCTCGATGGTGAGGATGAGCCGCTCGCCCGACTTGCCGTGCGTGACCGTCCAGCGGGCGATGGCGCCGTTCTCCTCGTGCGGCTCCTCGCGCAGCGAGCAGGGCGGGTTCATCCAGTTGAGGGGCTTGTAGGCGCGGTCGTCGGCGTGGACGCTGACGCTCCCGTCCGACTTGATCAGGATCAGCCGAAGCGCCATCGGAAGGTGGGCGGTGAGCTTGCCGGCGTAGTCGACGCTGCAGCGGGCGATAACGAGACGCACGGCGACCAACCCTAGTGCGGGCGGACGGCTAAGGCGCCCGGACGCCCGATCTAAGGCGTCATGCCGATGTGGGGGAGGGGGCCTTAGGACGAGTCTCTTCACTGCGGGGTCGTGTCCTTCGACCCGGCGGGACCTGGGAGGGGCCGTGTATCACCACGACATCATGAGTTCGATCATGCGGGAGCGGGGCCGTGACCTGCGAGCGGAGGCGCGTGCCGTCCGGGCCGGCCGGATCGCGCGCCGCGCCCGCGAGTACTGGGCGGAGCGCGCCGAGCGGGCCGCCGCCCGCCCGGTCCGCCGCCGGCCGTCCGGCCACGGCGCGCCGCAGGCGCGCTGAGCCGTCCCGGCTCGCGGGGGCGGCCGGGACGGCGGCATAGCGGAATGAAAACCTTTGTCAACCCTGGAAATCTCCCGGAGGCGTGATTAGCGTCGTTGGCATCCGACGAAAGGACCCCCGCAATGTCTCTTGACGTGACCCCCGAACTCCTGGAGACGGCGAAGCAGGGCGAGGTCGGCGACGCGGAGTTCGTCGAATGCATCAAGACGTCCCTCCCGTACGCCTGGGACATGATCAGCGGCCTGGTGGCCCGGCTGCAGGTGGACGGCGGCGAGTTCGCCGACAACCAGACCCCGCCGCCGGACGAGCAGGCCCGCGGGCAGCTGCTCCGGGTGCTCGCGAGCGACGCCATGCGCGGCGCTCTGGAGCGCTACTTCGGCGTCAGGCTGGCCTTCCAGAACTGCCACCGCGTCGCCGTCTTCCCCGACGGCGCCTCGGACACCTACCGGACGTTCGTGACGGCCCGCGAACAGATCCTCAACCAGTCGCCCGAGCTCCGCGACTGCTGACCCATGGCGTGCGGCGCGCCGGCGACGCCGGTGCGCCGCACCTCAGCACCCGGCGGAGCGGACCCCCGGCAGGACGTCCGCGCCGAGCCGGGCGATGTTGTCCAGCGTGGCCGATCGCGACCCGGCGGCCTCGACCAGCAGGATCAGATGCCGGATGCCGGTGCGTTCCACCGTGGTCACGAGCGACTCGACGCAGTCGTCCGGCGAACCCACCGGGTGTAGGTCGCACATCCGGCGCGTGTAGCCGACAGGGTCGCGGGGCGGTCGTGGACGGTCGTCCACGGCGACGTATCCCTCCAGGCCGGGCCCGAGCCAGCGCGGCATCTCGTCCATGAGCGTCTTGACGGCTTCCTCTCGTGTGTCGGCGACCTGCGCCACATGGGTCGAGATGTGCGGGGCGTCCGGCAGGCCGTGGCGGGCGACGGCCGCGGCCTTCTCCTCCGCGCCGACGTGCATGCCCAGCAGCATCGGCAGGCCCCGCTCCGCGGCCAGCGCCTCCGTCGCCGGGGACGTGCACGCGACCGCCACCGGCACCGGTGCGAGCGCGCGCGGGACGACCGGCACCTCACGGAACCGGAACCGCTCCCCGGACCACGCGACCTTGTCGGAACGCAGCCACGCCAGCAGCAGATCGAGCGACTCGGCGAAGCCGTGCTCGTAGCGGTCGAGCCCGGTGCCGAAGACCTCCAGGTCGCGCCACGGCCCGCCGCGTCCGACGCCGAGGCGGAACCGGCCGCCGGACAGCAGCGACAGCATCGCGGCCTGCTCGGCCAGCGCCACCGGATGCTGGTTGGACAGCACGCTGACCGCCGTGCCCACGCCGATCCGGCCGGTGACGGCGAGGATGTGCCCGGCGAGCACGGTCGCGGACGGGACGACCCCGTACGACATGAAGTGATGTTCCGCGAGCCACACGTCGTCGAACCCTGCGCGTTCGGCGGCGACCGCCGCCTCGACGGTACGGGAGAGGGCCGCGGCGTCGTCCTGGCCGGGGAAACGGGCGGTGAGAAGGAAGATTCCAAGGCGCACGTCCCCGTCGTACCCGGCATCGTGGACGCCCGCGCGCTCTGCGAGACTGCCGTCCATGACTGGTCGATCGTTCAGCAGGGTCGGGGTCGTCGGACTGGGCACGATGGGCGCGGGCGTCGCCGAGGTGCTGGCACGCGGGGGTCTCACCGTCGTCGGCGTCGAGGTGAACGAGGACGCGCTGGAACGCGGGCGCGGCCATCTGGAGACCTCGACCGGACGGGCCGTCGTACGCGGCAGGCTCACCGAGGACGCGCGGCAGGAGCTTCTCGGCCGGGTCGCGTTCTCGGTCGACTTCGCCGACCTGGGCGACTGCGACCTGGTCATCGAGGCCGTCCCGGAGCGGCTCGACCTGAAACGCACGGTGTTCGCCCGGCTCGACCGGGTGTGCCGCGACGACGCCGTCCTCGCCACGAACACCTCGTCCCTGTCGGTGACCGCCATCGCGGCGGGCACGAGCCGTCCCGCCAGGGTCGTCGGCGTCCATTTCTTCAACCCGGCGCCGGTGATGAGGCTCGTCGAGGTCATCGCGACAGTCCGCACCGAGCCGGACGCCGTCGCCCGCGTCGCCGAACTGGTGAAGGGCCTCGGCAAGACGCCCGTCACGATCGGGGACCGTGCCGGGTTCGTCGCGAACCGGCTGCTCTTCGGCTACCTGAACCAGGCCGCGGGGATGCTGGAGTCCGGGCACGCCACCCGCGACGACATCGACACCGCGATGAAGACCGGCGCCGGCCTGCCGATGGGCCCGTTCACCCTCATGGACCTCATCGGGCTCGACACCTGCCTCCAGGCACTGGACGCGATCTACGCCGAATCCCGCGACCGCCGCCACGCCGCCTCGCCGCTGCTCCGCGAGCTCGTCACCGCCGGGCTGCTCGGCCGCAAGACCGGCCGCGGCTTCTACACCTACGAAGGAACCAAGACGACCGCCCCCAAAGCCCCGGGAGGCCCGGTCCCGGTCGTCGGCATCGTCGGCGTCGGCCCCCTCGCCGACGCGATCGCCGCCCTGTGCGACCGGGCGGGCACCAAGGCCCGCGACTCCGCCACCGAGCTGGCCGGCTGCGACCTGGTCATCGAGGCCGCGGAGGACGCCGAGGCCGGGCGGGCGCTGCTGTCGGCCGCCGCGCAGGCCGTCAAGCCGGGCACGGTGCTCGCCGTCACGTCCGCCGACGGGCCGGTGATCCGGCAGGCCATGGCCACCGGACGTCCCGCCGACGTCGTCGGGCTGCGGCTGCCCGACCCGGCGGTCCCGCTCGCCGAGATCGCCGCCACCGTCGCCACCGCGTCCGGTGTCGCCGACCGCGCCGCCGACCTCGCCGGACGCCTCGGCCTCACCGCCGTCCGCTGCCGCGACCGCGCCGGATTCATCGTGGACGCCCTCCGCTTCCCCTACCTGAACGACGCCGCCGCCATGCTCGGCGCCGGTTACGCCGACGCCGCCTCGATCGACGCCGCGATGACGCTCGGCTGCGGCTACCCCACCGGCCCCATCACCGACCTCGACCGCCTCGGCCTGCCCCGCGCGGTCACCACCCTCCAAGCCCTCCACACCGAATCCCGCGACCCCGCCCTCGCCCCCACCCCCCTCCTAGTGGAGCACCTCACAGCAGCCACGCCGTTGCGCTGAATATCCTCGGAATATCCTCGAAGGATGAGCCCCCGGAAGAATCGTCGTGCTGATTCCGGTCGCCCTGGCAAGGGCGGCGGGGGTGGGTCGTGGGCTCAGGAGACCGAGGAAGGGCCGGACGGGGAGTGGCTGGTCCGGGCCGTGTCCGGGGCCGGTGCGGTGAAGGCTTACCGGTGCCCGGGGTGCGATCAGGAGATACCGCCGGGCGTCGCGCACGTCGTCGCCTGGCTGGCCGACGACCAGGGCGGTGACGACCGGCGGCACTGGCATCGTCCCTGCTGGCAGGCACGGGAACGGCGCGCGCCTCGTGTTCGGCGGTCGCGGAACGCGCCGCGCTACTAGTCCGCGTTACTAAGGAGACTCATGGCGGAGATCAGGGCGGCTTCCGTGCTGCCGGCGCGGCGTGCGGAGATCACGCTGCACACGTCCGACGGGCTGGAACTGGTCGGCGAGCTGGCGTCGCCGGTCGACCGGCCGCCGGTGGCGACGCTGGTCTGCCTGCATCCGCTGCCCACGGCCGAGGGCATGATGGACAGCCACGTGCTGCGCAAGGCGTCCTACCGGCTGCCCGCGCTCGCCGGTGTCGCGGTGCTGCGGTTCAACACGCGCGGGACGACGTCGGCGCGCGGCACGAGCCAGGGCGAGTTCGGCGAGGGGGAGACCGAGCGGTTCGACGTGGCGGCGGCGCTGGAGTACACCGAGTACCACGACCTGCCGCGGCCGTGGCTGCTCGGCTGGTCGTTCGGGACCGAGCTGGCGCTGAAATGGGGGCGCGACCCGCTGGTCGAGGGCGCGATCCTGCTGTCCCCGCCGCTGAAGCGCGCGGGCGACGCCGAGCTGGACGCCTGGGGCGCCGACGGACGGCCCCTCGTCGCACTCGTCCCCGAGCTCGACGACTACCTGCGCCCGGCGGAGGCGCGGGAACGGTTCAAGCGCGTCCCGCAGGCCGAGGTGATCGCGGTCGAGAACGCCAAGCATCTGTGGGTGGGCGAGCCGTATGTGCGGATCGTCCTGAACGAGATCGTGAAGCGGGTCGCTCCGGCGGCCGCTCCGCTCCCCACCGAATGGGACGAACCAGGCAAGTAACCTCAGGCGGCCGGTCATGGCCACTCCTGTCACGCGCGACCCGATAGCGGGTAGACGATGGTCGGGCCGTTGCTTCACGGCGGCCCCGGCGACGCCGTCCGGGAGGACGCCCATGACCGTGCAGCTGTACGCCAGGGATGTCGGTTCCGGCACGCCGCTCGTCCTGCTGCACGCGTTCCCGCTCTCCTCGGCGATGTGGCTCGCGCAGCGGGAGGGTCTCGCGAGCCGGTTCCGGGTCATCACGCCCGACCTGCGCGGCTTCGGCGGCTCGGAACTCGGCGACGACGACCCGTCCGTCGACGCGATGGCCGACGACGTCGCCCGCATGTTACGGAACCTCGGCGTCCGGCGGGCCGTGGTCGGCGGGCTGTCCATGGGCGGCTATGTCGCGATGGCGCTGTGCCGGCGGCACCCGGGCCTCGTCCTCGGGCTCGTGCTGGCCGCCACCCGTGCCGCCGCCGACTCCGGGCCCGTCCGGGAGAACCGGCTGCGGCAGGCGGGGCTGCTCGACGGCGAAGGCGGCGCCCGGATCCTCGTGGACGAGGTGCTGCCCGCGCTCGTCGGGCCCACCACGTACCGGCAGCGGGCCCTTGTTTACGGGCGCGTCCGCGGGCTCGTCCAGGCCACCCCGCCGAAGGCCGCCGCGTGGGCGCAGCGCGCCATGGCCGGACGGCCCGAATCGTTCGACACCCTCCGCGACCTGCGCGTTCCCGTGCTCATCATGATCGGGGACGAGGACGGCCTGGCCACCGAGGACGAGGCCCGCGCCATGGCGGACGCGGCGCCGAACGCGGAACTGCTCGTCATCCCGCGCGCCGGGCACCTGTGCGCCGTCGAGCAGCCCGACCTGTTCAACCAGGCCGTCGCGGAGTTCGCCGCCGCGCTCGCCCGGACCAGCCGCTGACCGGTCTGCTCCCGGAGCGTTCCGGCCTGGCGGGCTACATCGTCTCCTGGCGCGGGACGACGATCTCGCGGATCAGCAGTGAGATCGCCGCCGCCGTCGGGATCGCGAGCAGCGCGCCGACCACGCCGAGCAGCGCCCCGCCGATCAGCGCCGCCACGATCGTCACCGCGGGCTGGACGTCGACCGTCCGTTTCATCACCCGCGGATAGACCACGTAGTTCTCCACCTGCTGATAGATCAGATAGAAGATCGCGCAGACGATCAGGTCGGTGAGGTTCCCGGTGAGGAACGAGACAAGGCACACCACCACCGCGCCGATCGTCGCGCCGATCAGCGGGATCAGGTCGGTCACCGCGATGATCAGCGCCAGCGCGAGCGCGTACTTCACACCGAGGATCGTCAGGAAGATGTACGAGGTCGTCCCCGCGATGAACGCGATCGTGAACTGCCCGGCGACGTACCCGCCGATCCGATCGAGGATCTCGTCGCCGAGCAACGCGACCCGTGCTCTCCGCGAGCGCGGCGCCAGCTTGTAGAAGAACGTCTTGATCTGCGGCAGCGAGCTCATGAAGTACAGCGTCAGGATCAGGATGGTGATCGTCTGGAAGACGCCGCTGACGGCGACCTTGCCGATCCCGGTGGCGATGTCGGTGAGGCTCTTCTGGAAGTCCTCGCCCTTGACGGTCTCCTCGGCGCGGTCGAGCAGCCCGTACCGCTTGTCCCAGTTCGCGAGCGTCTCGTTGTCCTGTAGCTGCTCGACGTACTCGGGAATGTTCTTGCGCAGCTCGGTGACCTGCTCGGACACCGGCTGGACGAGCGAGGCCACGAACCCCGCGAAGAACAGGATCACCACCAGGAACACCACCGCGACGGCCGCGCCGCGCGGCAGCCCGAACTTGCGGAGCCGCTCCACCGCCGGGTTCAGCCCGACCGCGAGGAACATCGCGACCACGATCATCACGATCACGGACTTGGCGTTGGACGCGGCCTGCACCAGCATCCACGCGGTGATGACGCCGAGCGCGGCGGTGAACCCGAACACGAACGGGTGCGCGCGGCCGAGCGGCTCGCCGGGACGTCCGAACGGGAAGCGGTGGTCGACGCCCGCCTCGCGCCTGCGCTGCTCGACGTCGTGCGCCGGGTCGGGGGCGTCCGGGTCGGGCACCACCTGCTCGCCGGCCGGCTTCGTCACCGGTGCCGGGAGGTTCACCGGCGCTCCGGTGGACGGGTCGCGCTCCCCGGTGGGCTCCTCGATCTCCTCGGGCTTCAGCGCCCCGCTGGCCGCGACGGCGCCCGTCCCCGGTTCACCGATCTCGGACGGCTCACCCGGCGCATCGCGCTCGTCGATTCCGTCCGCCTCGCCGGTCTTGCCGGGCTCGGCGGCGTTGCCCGGCTCACCGCTCTTGACGGGCTCGCCGGTCTCGGACGGTTCGCCCGGCGCATCGGGCTCGTCGGTCCCGTCCGCCTCGCCGGGGTTGGCGGGCTTCCCCGGCTCGCCGGGCTTGGTGGGCTCGGCGGGTTTGGGGGAGGCCTTGGTCTCGTTCATTCCGGTGGGGTCGGGTGGGGGGCTGGGCGTGTCGTTCTCGGCCGGGTCGGTGGGGGTGGACGGTTCCTGGCGGGCAGGGGTGTCGTCGGTGTCGTCGGCGGGCCGGGCGGGAGCGGGGACCGTGCGGCCCGCCGCGGGGCGTGCGTCGTCGTGCGTCGCCTCCGGGCCGTCCTCGTGGTGGGTGTGGTCGGGCACGCCGCTCTCCTCTTCCGTCCGTACGCAGCCGCTCACCGGTCCGTGGCCGGGACCTGGATGAAGCGACCACGTGGTAAGACGTAGGAAAGCCTAGAGGCGATCGCGGCCTCTAGGCTTCCCGTCACACGTCGGACCGCGTCATGCGGTCGTGAATCGGCTCACTCCTGCCACCAGTCCTCGTCGTCCTCGTCGGACTTCTTGGCCTGGGCCTGCTTGCCGGGCGCGCCCTTCGCGGCCGGCTGCTGCTGCTTCGGCTGGGCCTGCTGCGCCGGGGCCGGCTTGGGGTCGGCCGCGGGGATCGCGGCCTTCTCCGGGGGCGCGGCCAGCTCGGCGTCGCCGCCCAGGTTCGGGGCGACACCACCGATGAGCTGGCGCAGCTGGTTGAGGTGGCTGGTGATGCTGTCGCGCTGCCGGGTGAGCTCGTCGACCTGCCGCTGCGCCGCCGTCCGGACGCGGTCGGCCTCGGCCTTGGTCTCGGCGAGCAGCTGCTCGGCCTGCGACTTGGCCTCGGCGATGACGTTGTCGGAGTTCTTGCGGGCGTTGGCCATGAGCTGCTTGGCGTGCGAGTCGGCCTCGCGACGGGTCTGCTCGGCCTGCTGGGTCGCCTTCGCGGCCCGCTGCTCGGCGGACGCGGCCCGCTGTTCGGCCTCGGCGACGAGCTTCTGCGTGGCGGCCTGGGCGTTGGAGTGCCGCTCGGCGTCCTGCCGGTCGGCCTCCTCGCGGCGGGCGGCCAGCTGGATCTCGAACTCGGCCTCGGCCTGGGCGCGCTGGGCCTCGCTCTCCTCCAGGATGCGCTGGGCCTGGGCCCGCATCTCGTCGGCCTGCCGCTTGGCCGTGGTGAGGATCTCGTCCCGCTCGCGCTTGGTGGACGCGCGCAGCTGCGCGACCTCGCGCTCGGTCGTGGTCCGCAGCTTGGCGATCTCGCGCTCGGCGCCGGCGCGCTTCTCGGCGACCTCGTGGTCGGCGGTGGCGCGCAGCTTGGCGACCTCGCGCTCGGTCGTGGAGGTCAGCTCGTCGGCCTCGCGGCGGGCCGACGTGCGCACCTCCTCGGCCTCGCGCTCGGCGGCGCCGCGCATGTCGTCGCCCTCGCGCTGGGCGTTGGCGCGCAGCTCGGCCGCGTCGTTCTCGGCGTTGGCGCGCTGTTCGGCGGCGTCGACCTTGGCGGCCGCCTTGATCTCGTTCGCCTCGGACCTGGCGGCCTGCACGAGCTCGGTGGCCTGCTCCTCGGCCAGCCGGAGCAGCTGCTCGATGCGGGCGCCGAGGCCCGAGTAGGTGGGACGCTCCTGTTCCTGAAGCTGACGGTGGGCGTCCGACAGTTCCCGCTGCAGGGCCTGGGTCTGCTCGCGGGTCTGCCGGACCTCGTTGTCGAGCGATTTGATGTGCTCGTCGACCTGGTGCCGGTCGTAGCCGCGGAGCACCACGTCGAACTCGCGTGGGGGCGTGTCTTCGAAGAAGTTGCTGAGCTGGGCGTCGATGTCGGACTGCATGTGGCTCAATCCTGGATGTGACGGGGCTACCAGTGGTTCCGGGGACCGGTTGATCGCCTGGCATGACGGCATGACGGGCTCCATGACGGGCTCAGTGCCCCAGACCTCTTCCGGCGATTGAAGCCTACTCCCGACACTGCCGTGTTGGGGGTTCATCTTGACACGCTGCGTGGTTTGTCTGCTTTGTAATTGACCTCGCCGGCTCCGCGACTCCCCAGGTACGGGGCCCACAAATACGCCATATGTGTCTGAACGGTCACAGAGCGGCGGTCGATGGTCGGCCGTCGGCCGCCGTGATATCGAACACGTCACGATCCGGTCGCGGGTCGTGGCCGCCCCGGCGCAGGCCCTTTGGGGCCGCCGTAGCGGGCCCCCGGCGGCCCCCGCCGGAGGGTCAGGCGGGGTCGCGGCGCTTCTGCACGAGCTCGGTCAGGACGCCGTGGCAGTCCTTCGGGTGCAAAAAGTTGATCAAGGAACCCATCGAGCCGTTGCGCGGCGCGTCGTACAGCACGCGGACGCCCTTTCCCGCGATTCCGGCCGACTCGTCGGCGACGTCCCCGTCCGTCCCGAACGCGATGTGGTGCACGCCCTCGCCGTTCTTCGCCAGCCACTTGGCGACCGCGGAGTCGTCCCGGATCGGCTCGATCAGCTGCAGATAGCTCGCCGCCCCGTCCCCGGTCTCGTTGATCTTGAGCATGCACTCCCGGACGCCCTGCTCCTCGTTCACCTCGAAATGCGCGTCGGTGAAGCCGTAGGTCGTCTTGTAGAACTCGACGGTCGCGTCGAGATCGTGACAGGCGATGCCGATGTGGTCGATACGGGTCAGCACGGGCTTTCTCCCTACTGGGGCGGCCGGGCAGGGCCGAACGGGACCTAACGGTGTACTCCTGGGTATCGTGGCGAGCGTCGCCGACGCACCACTCTGGAGGCTTCCATATGACCGGCACGTCCGTGATCGTCGCTGGCGCGCGCACCCCCATCGGCCGCCTGTCGGGATCGCTGAAGGACTTCTCCGCGGCCGACCTCGGGGCACACGCGATCAAGGCGGCCCTGGAGCGGGCCGGCGTGTCCGGCGACCAGGTGCAGTACGTGATCCTCGGCCAGGTCCTCCAGGCGGGGGCCGGGCAGGTGCCGTCCCGGCAGGCGGCGGTCAAGGCGGGCATCCCGATGGGCGTCCCGTCCATCACGATCAACAAGGTGTGCCTGTCCGGGCTGGACGCGATCGCGCTCGCCGACCAGCTGATCCGCGCGGGCGAGTTCGACATCGTCGTGGCTGGCGGCATGGAGTCGATGACCCAGGCCCCGCACCTGCTGCCGAAGTCGCGCGGCGGCTACAAGTACGGCTCCATCGAGGTCCTCGACCACATGGCGCACGACGCGCTGACGGACGCCTACGAGGGCCTGTCGATGGGCGAGTCCACCGAGCGCCACAACGCCGGCCTGAACATCTCCCGCGCGGAGCAGGACGAGTTCTCCGCCCGCTCCCACCAGCGCGCCGCCGCGGCCATCAAGAACGGCGTGTTCGACGAGGAGATCGCCCCGGTCGAGATCCCGCAACGGCGCGGCGAGCCGGTCGTGTTCGGCACGGACGAGGGCGTGCGCGGCGACACCACCGTCGAGGTGCTCGGCAGGCTGCGCCCCTCGTTCGGCGCGGACGGGACGATCACCGCCGGCTCGGCCTCCCAGATCTCCGACGGCGCCGCGGCCGTCGTCGTGATGTCCAGGGCCAAGGCCGAGGAGCTGGGCCTGACCTGGCTCGCCGAGATCGGCGCGCACGGCAACGTCGCGGGCCCGGACAGCTCGCTGCACTCCCAGCCGTCCAACGCGATCAAGCACGCCCTCGGCAAGGCGGGCCTGAACGTGGCCGACCTCGACCTCATCGAGATCAACGAGGCGTTCGCGTCCGTCGGCATCCAGTCGATGCGCGATCTCGGCGTCGGCCCGGAGAAGGTCAACGTCAACGGCGGCGCCATCGCGCTCGGCCACCCGGTCGGCATGTCCGGCGCGCGCCTCGCCCTGACCCTCGCCTACGAGCTGAAGCGCCGCGGCGGCGGTGTCGGCGCCGCCGGGCTGTGCGGCGGAGGCGGCCAGGGCGACGCCCTCATCCTCCGCGTCCCCACCGCCTGAGCCGGCCCCGGCGCAGCGCCTGAACGCGCTGCGCGAGGCCGTCGAGGCCGTCTCCGCCTAGGCGAGGTGGGGCTGGCACCAGTCCCGCCCCTCCGGGCAGCCGCATCGCGCCCGCACGGCCGAGCTCCCTAGCCTCGACGTACCGCACCGGACGCCGGGACTGGAGGAGCAGGCCATGCGCTCGAATCCCGCACCGGGCCGGAGAGTACGGAGGACGCCGGCCATGGCCCTGATTCTCGCGGCGGGAGTGGCGGCCGCGCCCGCCGCCCAGGCCGCCGCACCCGCGCAGCCCGCCGGGGGAGGCGCGGTGGAGCGGTTGCGCCGTGACGTCGAAGGGCTCCACCGCCTCGGCGTCACCGGGGTGCTCGCGGAGGCGCGCCTCCCGGAGGGACGGATCGCCGCGCGGGCCGGGGCCGCCGATCTGCGGACCGGCCGGCCCGTCCCGCCCGGCGGCCATTTCCGCGCCGCCAGCATCACCAAGACGTACGTCGCGACCGTCGTGCTCCAGCTCGCCGGCGAGGGACGGCTGAGCCTGGACGACACCGTCGACGAGTGGCTGCCCGGGCTCGTCCGCGGCGACGGCAACGACGGACGGAGGATCACGATCCGCCACCTGCTCCAGCACACCAGCGGCCTGCACAACTTCCTGCTGGACATCCCGCTGCTGGAGAGCGCCGACTACTACCGCGAGCACCGCTTCGACGCCTACACCCCCGAACGGCTCGTGGCGCTGGCACTCGCGCACGAGCCCGACTTCGAGCCCGGCGAGACCAACCCCGACGGGACGCCGAAGTGGAACTACTCCAACACCGGCTACGTCCTGCTCGGCATGGTCATCAAGAGGGTGACCGGCAAGAGCTGGCAGGACGAGGTCGGCGACCGCGTCCTGCGGCGGCTCCGGCTCCACGGCACCTACGTTCCCGGGCACCGCGTCACGCTGCGCCGCCCGTTCGTCCGCGGCTACCACCAGTACGGCGCGGGCGCGCCGCTGACCGACGTGACGCTCCTGGACCCGAGCGTGGCGGACGCGTCCGGAGCCATGATCACCACGGCGGCGGACAACAACCGGTTCTTCCGGGCGCTGATCGGGGGACGGCTCGTCCCGCCGCACCTGCTCGCCCAGATGCAGCGCACCGTCCCGACCGGGTGGGACGGCCCGTACGAGGGCTCCCGCTACGGGCTGGGCCTGTTCTGGTACCCGCTGCGCTGCGACCGGGCGGGCTACTGGGCGCACGGCGGCGACATGCTCGGCTACAAGGTCCGCGAGGGCGTCCGCGCGGGCGGCGGCCGGGCGGTCACCGTCGCGATGGCGAGCCAGCTCGCCGGGGAGCCCGCCGAGCGGCAGGGCATGGCCGTCAGGGAGACGATCGAGAACGTGCTCTGCTGACGCCGGCTCAGTTCTCGCGTCTGGTGCGCCCTTCCCGTCTGGCGTGTCCTTCGCGTCCGCCGCGTCCCAGCGCCTTGCGGTCCGGGACGACGACGCGCGAGTCGGCCGCGGCGCGCCCCGGATGGCGGGCGTGCTGGGCGGTGCGGGCCCTCGCCGTCTGGAAGTCGGCGGGGCCGAGCGCGCACGTCCGGTAGCCGGCGAAGTGGAGCCGCAGCCAGGCGCGGCGCCGCTCCTCGCTCCAGGACGCGAACCGGCGCGCGGAGCGGGCGTCGGAGATGGCGGGCGGGTCGTCGCCGAGGAGCCACGCGTCGACCAGCGCGCGGTAGCCGTTCGGCGCGGCCACGCAGGTGCGGGCGTCCTTGAGGCTCTGGCTGATCTGCCGGACGGCCCGCGCCGCGTATCCGGGCGACAGTTCCTCGTCGAGATGGACGGTGGCGACACCGTCCGTCACCGAGATGGGCGCCCACGCCGGACGCTGCTCGACCATGGTGAACGCGCCGGGCGTCCCGCTCAGCCGGGCGGCGAGCGGGGTGGCCGCGGCCATCAGCCTGGGCAGCGCGTCCCGCAGCGCGGGGTGGACGCACACGGTCAGCGGCCAGTCGCGGCACACCGGCTCGGCCGTGACGGGCGCGGTCGTCCCGCCGCCGGACCGGTGCAGCTCCAGCGTGGCCGTGAGCGTCGCGGCCAGCGCCACGATCAGCGGCAGCACGATCAGGTAGCGCCGCGTCGCCCACATCACGTAGCCGAGGATCAGCGCGGTGGTCAGCCCGGCCGTCCAGGTGACCTGGTCGGCGAGCACCTCCGGACGCAGGGTGGTGAACAGGTCGAGCCGGTCGAACGCCGCCGGGGGCAGCAGGCTCCACCACGACACGCCAGGGACGCGGACCGCCGCCCACACCGACGTCACCGCGACGACCACGGCCGCCGTGGCGCGGTGCGGGATGACGCGTCCTGTCAGGTAACCCACGACGACGTGCAGGACGAGCGAGCCCGCCCCCGAGACCACGCCCAGCGGGTGGGGATGCCCGGCCTCCACCTGCGCGAAGGTGACGGCGACGACAACGACTGTCACCACCACGTAGGAGACGAGCGCGGCGGCGGACAGCAACAGCAGATCGAACAGCACCCCGGTGGCGGGGGACCGCGCGGTGAGGTCGCGCAGATAGTCGAGCGGACGTTCCCGTACCGCCGTCCACACGGCCAGGCCCGCGGCGACGGGACCGAGGAAGCGGACGGCGTTGAGCAGCGCGACGACGGTGTTGTCCCAGTAGGCGACCGCCGGGCACAGCGACAGCCCGGCCGCCGCCGTCCCGACCGCGATGAGGACCGGCACCGCGACCAGCAGTGCCGTGCGACGGGCGTCCAGCCGGAGCACCCGTCCGAGGTCAGACACCGGTGGCGCTCCCGGCGGGCGGCCGCCTCGCCCGCGGCCTCGCCGGCTGTGGCAGCTGCGGCAGGGGCAGCTGGGGGAGCGTCAGCTGCGGCAGCGCCAGCCGTGCGGGACGGCGATGACCCGCCGCGTACCTGCCCCGCGGGGCCGCCCCGCCCGCGCCCTGCGAATCCGCGGTGGCCGGGGGCACGGCGCCCGAAGGCGTGACGTCGGACAGCGCGGCGTGCGACACCACGGCGTCGGGAGGTACGGGGTCTGGAAGCACGGGGTCTGGAAGCACGGGGTCTGAAAGCACGGCGCCTGTGAGGACGGCGTTCGGGGCCGCGGTCTCCGGGGACGCGGTGCCCGTGCCGCGGCGGTCGGCGGGGGTGCGGCCGCGGCGGGCGGTGGCCGAATGGGTGGGCTGCTCGGTCAGCCTGCCGCGGGCGAGCGTGAGGAGCCGGTCGCACCAGCCGGTGAGCGTCTCCGTGGCATCGGCCGTGATCACCACCGTCGGGGCGAGGGCGCGCAGGACCGGGATCAGCTCGGCCATGGCGGCGGTGAGCGCGTGGCCGCCCGGGCCGGCGGCGCCGGTGGGCCAGGGCTCGGCGGCGGCGCACAGGTCGCCGAACGGGTCGTCCAGCAGGACGACGTCCGGCTCGTGCACGCAGGCGGCGGCGAGCCCGGCGCGGAGGCGGACGTCGGGCGGCAGCAGCGCGAGCTCGATGCCGGCGGCCTCGGCGAGATCGAGCCGCCGCATGGTGGAGCGGGCGGTGGACGCGCTCGTCCGCTTGTAATAGGCCGCGTATTCGACGAACTCGCCCGCGGTCATGTGCTCGGCGCGGGCGAACCGCGCCGGCAGGTATCCGATGCCGGCCCGCGCGGCGCGCAGGGCTGCGGCGTTCGTGATGTCGTGTCCGAGAATGTGCAGCGCGCCGGCATTCGGCCTGCGCAAGGTCGCGAACGTGGCCAGCAGAGTGGATTTACCGGCGCCAGGTGGACCGGCCAAGCCGACCACGCCTTCGGGTACGCCGAAGGTCACCGGGCGCAGGAGCCACCGCCCCCCGCGGCGGACACCCATTCCTCGGGCCACGATCACGGAATGCTCCGCGATCACAGGATTCCCCCCATTGCTTGTCATGCGTTCGCGGCCACCGGCCGGCGAGCCCCGCTGAAGCGGGTGCGCTGGTGGCTTGGTCCCCCAACCTGCCACCCGGCGCCCGGCGGACCGGGCCTCCGCCGTTCGGCGGGCCCGGCGCGCGGTCGCTTTAGCCGTGCCGCGATGCATCGACACAGTGACTATAACCGGGCTTGGTGATGGGTGCCAGCAATCTTTTCGTCTTTACAGCACATCTCCTGGATTCTTTGCCCGTAGCGCCGAAGGTGAGAATTCGAAAAAGGCGGACAATTCCCGACCTGTGCTTTGAAAGGGGACTTACCGTCCTCCAGCCCCCATTCACCACCATTCGGCGGACGAGTTCCGCCCGGCGCCGCGGCGTCCGGCGCGGCGGCGCGGTCCGCTTGGAGCGGACGGACGCGCAGTCACCGGCGGTCATGGGGCAGGATGGACCCATGCCTTCTCGGGACTTTTCGTTGCACGGGGCCATCGACCTGGGGGCGCGCCAGGCGGCCGCCAGGAAGCAGCAGGAACGCCGGGCCCAGGGGGGCGGCGCGTCCGCGGGCGCGGGCGGCGCCGGCGGCCAGTACGTCGTGGACGTCACCGACGAGACGTTCAACGCCGAGGTCGTGGAGCGGTCGCAGTCCGTTCCCGTCCTCGTGGACTTCTGGGCCGAGTGGTGCGGGCCGTGCAAGCAGCTCTCGCCGATCCTGGAGAAGCTCGCCACCGAGGCCGCCGGCAAGTGGATCCTGGCCAAGGTCGACATCGACGCCAACCCGCAGCTCGGCGCGTACATGCAGCAGATGGGCGTGCGCGGCATCCCGTTCGTCGCGGCGGTCGTCGCCGGGCAGCTGCTGCCGTTCCTGAACGGCGCGGCGCCCGAGCCGCAGGTGCGCCAGGCCATCGACCAGCTCTTCGAGGCGCTGCGCAAGGAGGGCATCCTGCCGGACGCCCCCGAGGGCGAGGAGCCCGCGGCCGACGCCGCGCAGGCGCCCGCCGAAGACCCGGTGTACCAGCAGGCGGAGGACGCGCTGCAGGCCGGCGACGTGGACGGCGCCAAGGAGGCGTTCGAGCGCATCCTCGCGGCCGACCCGCGTGACGCCCAGGCCAAGCAGGGCCTCGCGGTGGTCGAGCTGAACCTCAGGGTCCGGTCGCTGGACCCCGAGCGCGCCCTCCAGGAGGCCGCGGAGAAGCCCGGCGACGTCCAGGCGCAGATCAGCGCGGCCGACGTGGAGATGCTGACCGGCCGCCTGGAGCAGGCGTTCGAGCGGCTGGTGGCGGCGGTGCGGGGCAGCGCGGGCGACGACCGCGACGCGGCGCGCAAGCATCTGCTGTCGCTGTTCGAGGTCCTGCCGCCGGACGACCCGCGCGTCGCCAAGGCCCGCCGCTCCCTCCAGTCCGCCCTGTTCTGACCGGATCGTTCCCGCGCCGGCCGTTCCAAGCTGACCGGGCCCGCCGCCTTCTCTGATCGCGTTGTTCCGTCCATGCCCTGAGCGGGCATGGACGGGATGTGAGCGCGCGCGTGGTGACCATCTCCGCCACGTTCGGCACGGGCGGATCGGCCATCGGGCCCGCCGTGGCGGAGCGGCTCGGGCTGCGCTTCGTCGACCGGGCCATCCCCGAGCTCGTCGCCGGTGAGATCGGCTGCACGCTGGAGGAGGCGCTCGCCCACGACGACCGCGCCGAGAGCGGCATCGGCCGGATCCTCGCCGGGGCGGCGCGGCTGCCCACGGTCGCGCTCGGCATGGACGTCTACATCCCCGGCCACGGGTTCGTCCCGCCCGAGGAGTTCGCCGGGCGCACCGAGAGCGTGATCACCCGCTTGGCGGCCGGCGGGGCCGTCCTGCTCGGCCGGGCCGCGGCGGTCGTGCTGGCCGGCCGGACGGACGCGCTGCACGTCCGGCTGGACGGCCCGCGCGAGCGGCGGCTGGCCCGCGCCATGGCCGAGACGGCGCCACCCGGTGGCGATGTTGAGCGTATGCTCGATGACAATGACCGCGCCCGGACGGCCTACGTGAAGCACTTCTACGGGGCCGACCCCGCCGATCCACGGCTCTACCACCTCGTGATCGACGCGACGAGGCTGCCCGCGTCCGCGACCGCCGACCTCATCGTCGGGGCGGCGCGGGCGTTCTGAGCCGCCGGCCAGGCCGGGCCGCGGCCCCCGTCCGGAGCAGAGGGAGCAGTTGTCGTGGCGAGCGTGCCGAGCGTGTCGTACTCCATCACCGTCCGGCTGGAGGTGCCGGCCGGTGGCCGGGCCGTCAGCCAGATCACCCATGTCGTGGAGAACGCCGGCGGCATCGTCACCGCCCTCGACGTCAACACCGCCGGGCACGAGACGCTCCGCATCGACGTCACGATCGCGACCCGCGACACCCAGCACGCCGAGTCGATCGCGGGGGCGCTGGAGCAGATCGACGCAGTCAAGATCCACAAGGTCAGCGACCGGACGTTCCTGATGCACCTCGGCGGCAAGATCGAGATGCAGTCCAAGGTGCCGCTGCGCAACCGCGACGAGCTGTCCATGGCCTACACGCCCGGCGTCGCCCGCGTCTCCCTCGCGATCGCCCGCAACCCCGAGGACGTCCGCCGGCTGACGATCAAGCGCAACAGCGTCGCGGTCGTGTCGGACGGCTCCGCGGTGCTCGGCCTCGGCAACATCGGCCCGGAGGCCGCGCTGCCCGTCATGGAGGGCAAGGCGGCGCTGTTCAAGCGGTTCGCCGGGATCGACGCCTGGCCGATCTGCCTCGACACGCAGGACACCGACGAGATCGTCCGGACGGTCCAGATCCTCGCGCCCGCGTTCGGCGGCATCAACCTGGAGGACATCTCCGCGCCGCGCTGCTTCGAGGTCGAGGCGCGGCTGCGCGACCTGCTCGACATCCCCGTGTTCCACGACGACCAGCACGGCACCGCGATCTGCGTCCTCGCCGCGCTGACGAACGCGCTGCGCGTCGTCGGCAAGGATCTCGGCTCGGTCCGGATCACGATGGCGGGCGCGGGCGCGGCGGGCAGCGCCATCCTGAAGCTGCTGATCCACGCGGGCGCGCGCGACCTCGTCGTCTGCGACTACCGCGGCGCCGTCCACGCGGGCCGCGACGACCTGGACGACTCGCTCCGCTGGATCGCGACCCACACCAACGCGGGCGGCTACGCGGGCGACCTGCGCGGCGCCGTGAAGGACGCCGACGTGTTCATCGGCGTGTCCGCGCCCGGCATCCTGAACGGCGACGACATCGCGACGATGAACGGCGACGCGATCGTGTTCGCGCTCGCCAACCCCGAGCCCGAGGTGTCGCCCGACGAGGCCCGCGAGCACGCCGCCGTCGTCGCCACCGGACGCAGCGACTACCCCAACCAGATCAACAACGTGCTGGCGTTCCCCGGCGTGTTCCGCGGCCTGCTGGACGCGCAGGCCGACGGCGTCACCCTGGAGATGCTCGCCGCCGCCGCCAAGGCCCTCGCGGAGGTAGTCACGCCGGACGAGCTAGGCCCGAACTACATCGTCCCGAGCGTGTTCCACCCGGACGTCAGCACCCGCGTGGCCGGCGCCGTCCGCGAGGCCGCGGGCGGCCGCCCCCGCACCGAGGCGTAGGAAGGGTCAGGAGCCCTTCTTCGCGAAGACCTGGTCGCGGCGGCGGGGCCAGATCCCGCCGTACCAGAAGATGATCGCGCCGGTGAGGATGATGCCGACGCCGGTCGCGGCGCGGGCCCACACGAGGTCGTCGGGGCCGGTGTGCGGCAGCTTCTCCGGCTTCTTGGTCGGCGACGGCGTCGGCTCGTTCGTCGGTTCCTTCGTCGGCGCCGGTGCGGCACCCGCCTTCTCGCAGTTCGCCTTGACGGTCTTGGCCCCGATCCGCTTGTCGGTCCAGCTGACCGTGATGCGGGTGCTGCGGTCCTCGCGGAGCCGGAGGGCGACCGTCCGGGTCGAGTCCGGCCGGATCTGGCCGGGGGTCACGGTGGTGCCGTCGTTCTTCTGGATCTTGAAGTCCTCGGTCTTCGTCCCGGTGTTGCGGACGGTGACGTTCACCGTGCCCGCCGGGCAGGACACCGTGCCGATGTTGGCCGTCACCGGCCGCTTGTCGTTCGACCCGTTGGGGGACGTGGACGGATCGGAGCCCGAGCCGGACGGGCTGGGCGAGGTGGTCGCCGACGCCTTGGGCTCCCCGTCGTCGCTGAACGCGTTGAACAGGGCCGGGATCGCGATCAGCGCTCCGATGACGAAGAACACGGCGGCGATGACGACCCTGGGCAACTGCATCGCTGTCCTCCCCGGCCCGCCGGTGCTGCCGGTCGGGCGGCCGATGATCCTAGATCATTGTCGACCCAGGTTCTTGTGGTGCCGATATCCCCATCGATAGGAATGCGTAACAGGCTAACGAGCCGGGGGATGTGCCGCCGGGGGTCCGCGCAACGCATGATGGAACGCATGGAAGACGGGATCAGGGTGGGGCTCCTGCTGGTGGCGACCCCTCAGCTGGAGGATCCGAATTTTCGGCGGAGCGTCGTCCTGCTGGTCGAGCACGAGATGGAGGGCGGCACGCTCGGTGTTGTCCTCAACCGGCCGACCGAGGTTCCGGTCGACCGCGTGCTGCCGCCGTGGGCGGAACTCGTCACCGGCCCGGCAGTGGTGTTCCAGGGTGGTCCCGTCGCGCTGGAGAACGCGCTGGCCCTGGCCCGCCTCCCCGGCGAGGACGAGCCGCTCGGCTGGCGCGCCCTGGACGGCGGCACCGAGGTGGCCCGCGTGGGCCTTGTCGACCTGGAGGCCCCGCCCGGGCTGCTGGCGGCCGAGCTGCTTCAGCTGCGGGTCTTCGCCGGCTACGCCGGCTGGTCGGCGGGGCAGCTGCGCGGGGAGATCGAGGACGGCTCCTGGTATCTCGTCCCGGCCGAGGCGGGGGACGTGTTCGCGAGCGACCCGGACGGGCTCTGGCGGCGGGTGCTGCGCAGGCAGGGCGGCGATCTCGCGTTCGTCTCCACGTTCCCCGAGGACCCGACGCTGAACTAAGGTGAACGACGTGAGTACGAAGATCCTGCCCGACGGCGACACCCAGACAGATGTGCGGCCGGACCTCTCGCACGGTGACGGCGACCATGAGCGGTTCGCGCACTATGTGAAGAAGGCGAAGATCACCGAGAGCGCGGTGACCGGCACGCCCGTGATCGCGCTGTGCGGCAAGGTCTGGGTGCCGAACCGGGACCCGAAGAAGTACCCGGTCTGCCCGGAGTGCAAGGAGATCTACGAGTCGATGCAGCCGGGCGGCGGCGAAGGCGACGAGTGACCGGCCGCCGCCGCTGAGCGGCGGCGGCCGAAGGCGCGTCGCCGGTACCGGCGTGCGCGCGTGAGGGGTCCCGCGGTCGGGACACATGACCGCGGGACCTTGGTGTTGACACACTTACGGGGGAAGAATGCGGCGGATCGCCGGGGTTTCGCTATGCGCACTACTGGTTACGTTGTGTGCTGTTCCAGCTTCGATGGGTGACCGGACGCGGCTGAGAACCGCTCCCGCGGCCGCGAGGAACAAGGCCGCTCCCGTGACGGCACGCGACGACGGCTGCCTCCGTCACGGGGACGCGCGCGAGACTCACCCCCGCGACGGAGCCCATCTCGGCCATGACCAGACCGTCGCCATGCTCACCGATCTCCGCCGGACGCTCCTCGCCCGGTTCGGCACGTCCGACGAACGGCGCCTCGACTCGTCGCTGCGGGGGGCGCGGCGGGTCGTCGTCCCGGTGCGGTTCCACGTCGTCCACAGCGGACGGCAGGGACGGCTGTCCAGCACGGCCGTCCGGCGGCAGATCTCCACGCTCAACGCCGCGTACGGGGGGAGGAGGGGCGGCGTGGACACGCGCGTCAGGTTCCGCCTGGCCGGCCACGACCGGACGAACGAATCCGCGTGGTTCCATCACCCGCGCAGGTACGAGGGCGCGATGAAGAGGCACCTGCGCAAGGGCGGACGCGGCACGCTCAACATCTTCACCGCCGCCGTGGGCACCGAGGTCCTCGGCTTCGCCACGTTCCCGCAGCACTACAAGAGGAAGCCGCGCATGGACGGCGTCATCATCGACTACCGCAGCCTGCCGGGCGGGCCGTACAAGCGGTTCAACCGCGGCTACACGGCCGTCCACGAGATTGGACACTGGCTCGGGCTGCTGCACACCTTCGAGGACGGGTGCCTGCCACCGGGCGACGGGGTGGACGACACGCCGTACGAGGCGGCGCCCGCGGAAGGATGTCCTCACTTCCGCGACACCTGCCCGCAGCGGGGCGACGACCCCGTGCACAACTTCATGGACTACGCCCACGATCCCTGCATGAGGGAGTTCACCGCAGGCCAGGGCCGCCGGATCCGCGCGTCCTGGGCCGCGTACCGGTCCCGCTGACGGCGGGGACGCGCCCGCGACGCGCCGCGGCCGCACCGCCGACCCGCTGTGGATCTCGGCACATGTGCGGCCGCGACGGCGCGATCTGTCGGTGCGGCTCGGTAGCCTTCGATGACCGTGAGCACCTTCGCCGCATCGAGCATGCCTCCCGCCTTCCCCGAGCGGGCCGCCTGGGGGACGGCGTCGTCCCTGCGCGCCTGGCAGCAGCACGCGCTGGAGGCCTATTTCGGAGGTTCCGGCGGCCGCCCGGAGGGGGAGCCCGGCGGGGCCGACGGGCAGCAGACGGGCCCGCGCGACTTCCTCACCGTCGCGACGCCCGGCGCCGGAAAGACGACGTTCGCGCTGCGCCTCGCCCGCGAGCTGATGGAACGCCGCGTCATCTCCGCGATCACGATCGTGTGCCCGACCGAGCATCTCAAGCGGCAGTGGGCCGAGTCCGCCGCCCGGGTCGGCATCAAGATCAACCCCGAGTACCAGAACGGCGACGGCCCCGTCGGCAAGGACTTCCACGGCGTCGCCGTCACCTACGCGACCGTCGCGGCCCGTCCCGCGCTGCACCGCAACCGCACCGAGTCCCGCAAGTCGCTGGTCATCTTCGACGAGGTGCACCACGCGGGCGACGGGCTGTCCTGGGGCGACGCCGTCCGCGAGGCGTTCGAGCCCGCCACCCGCCGCCTCGGGCTCTCGGGCACGCCGTTCCGCACCGACATCAATCCGATCCCGTTCGTCCAGTACGACGAGGGCCCCGACGGCGTCCGGCGCAGCCGCGCCGACTACACCTACGGCTACGGCCCGGCCCTCGCGGACGGCGTCGTCCGTCCGGTGATCTTCCTGGCGTACGCGGGGGAGATGCGCTGGCGCACCCGCGCCGGCGACGAGATCACCGCGACGCTCGGCGAGCCCCTCACCCAGGACCAGACCGCCCAGGCGTGGCGCGCCGCGCTCGACCCGAAGGGCGACTGGATCAAGCAGGTCCTGGCCGCCGCCGACCGCCGCCTCACCGAGCTGCGCCGCGCCATCCCCGACGCGGGCGGCCTGGTGATCGCCACCGACCACGAGACCGCCCGCGCCTACGCCAAGATGCTGCGGGCCGTCACCGGCCAGGGCGCCACGATCGTGCTGTCGGACGATCCGTCGGCGTCCAAGAAGATCAAGCAGTTCACCGACACCGACGACCGCTGGATGGTCGCGGTCCGGATGGTGTCCGAGGGCGTCGACATCCCGCGCCTGTGCGTCGGCGTGTACGCCACGTCCACCAGCACCCCGCTGTTCTTCGCGCAGGCCGTCGGCCGTTTCGTGCGCGCCCGCCGGCGCGGCGAGACCGCCTCGGTGTTCCTGCCGTCGGTCCCCACGCTGATGGGGCACGCCGCCGACATGGAGGAGGAGCGCGACCACGTCCTCGACCGTCCCGTCCGCGAGGACGGCCTCGACGACGAGCTGCTCGCCGAGGCCAACCAGCAGAAGGACACGCCCGACGCGGTCGGCGAGGAGCTCCCGTTCGAGACCGTCGAGGCGTCCGCGACGTTCGATCGCGTCCTGTACGACGGCGGCGAGTTCGGCATGCACGCCCAGCCCGGCTCCGCCGAGGAGGAGGAGTACCTCGGCATCCCCGGCCTGCTCGAACCCGAGCAGGTGTCGGCGCTGCTGCGCAAGCGCCAGGCCGACCAGCTCGCGGGCGAGCGAAAGAAGAAGACCGGCGACCCCCGCGCCGACCGCACCACCGCCGAAGACCTCGCGACCCTCCGCCGCGAGTTGAACGGCCTCGTCGGCGCCTGGAACCACCGCACCGGCCAGCCCCACGGCGTCATCCACAGCGAGCTCCGCCGCGCCTGCGGCGGCCCCGCCATCGCCCAGGCCAGCGCCGACGACATCCGCAACCGCATCGCCAAGATCCGCGAATGGGCCGCCAAACGCCGCCCCTGACCCCGCACGCCCCGAAGCGCCGACCGGCCGCGGGCCGCCGTCACGCCTCAGCCGGGATCGCGGGACGCCCCGCGGTTCGGAGAAACTCGTGGCCCGTCCGTTCGCCGTGACTCCGTCAGCCCAGGCGCTCCGGGCCGACGAACAGGATGACCGTCCCCGGACCTCCCGGCGACCCGTCATGGACATACCAGGCGGGCCGCACCTTGTCGGCCGGAACACCACCGGGGTACGGCAGGTCGGAGGCCCGGTACTCGTACCGGTACTCGACCTTGAGCTTCCGCGCCTTCAGGATCGGCAGCACCTCCCGGCGTGTCCCCGTCTCCGGTGTCGTACATCTCGCCCGGTGCGGCGGCGCGGCCGAAGACGATCCTGGCGTGCCCTCGGGAGATTTCAGTTGGACGGAACCGCAGGCGACGGCTGGTGATAATTCGCTCGCCCGTGGGCGCGGACGTCACTACCGTTTGCGGAGCCCGGATCACCTGCCGAAAGGGGGGTTCCCTCTAGCGAGACCAAGGTCAAGCGCGGCGCCCGCAAGGTCGGCGTCGACACCGAACTGATCGAGAAGCTCGGTGGCGGCGACCCATGCCCCTGCGGGTCCGGGCGGCGCTTTCCGCCGTTGCTGCCGTCCCAGCGGACGCTACGACGACACGCTCGGCCACTACTACGTCCGCGACTGAGGTGGCTACGTCCGCGACCGGGGTGGCCGGTCGGCGGACGGCGGGGTGAGGCCGAGAGTGGTGAGGATGTGGGTGACCGTCTCCTCGGGCGGGCCCGTGATGGGGGCGGTGAGGACGTTCTCGTCCGGGGCCGGGAGTTCCAGGTCGGCGAACTGGCTGTCGAGGAGGTCGGCGCTGAAGTAGTGGCCCTTCCGGGCTCTCATCCGGGACGCGATGAGGTCGCGGTCGCCGTCCAGCAGGACCATGCGGACGCCCGGGCGCCCTCCCGCCACCATGTCGCGGTAACCGCGTTTGAGGGCCGAGCAGGTGACGACTCCGGGACGTCCCGTGGCGAGCCGGTCGTCGATCCAGGCGGCGATGGCGCGCAGCCAGGGGAGCCGGTCGGCGTCGGTCAGCGGGTGGCCCGAGCGCATCTTCTCGATGTTGGCCTCGGAGTGGAAGGCGTCGGCCTCGGCGTAGTCCCAGCCGAGCCGTTCGGCGAGCAGGCTCCCGACGGTGGTCTTGCCGCTGCCGGACACGCCGGCGACGACGATGACCGTGGGGGGTGGGGGCGTCATGGTCAGGTGGCCACCACCGGGGCGCCGGACATGACGATCCCCTCCTGCGCGAGCTCGTCCAGGGCGCGGTCGACGGTCGCCTTGCCGACCCCGGCGGTGAGGTCGAGGAGCACGGCGGTGCGCAGGCCCGCGCGGGCTGCGTCCACGGCGGTGGCGCGGACGCAGTGGTCGGTGGCGATGCCGGTGATGTCGACGGCGTCCACACCGCGCGCGGCGAGCCAGTCGGCGAGGGGCTGCTCGTCGTCGGACATGCCCTCGAAGCCGCTGTAGGCGGCGGTCTCGCGGCCCTTGCTGAAGACGGCCTCGATCGGCGCGAGCGCCAGGTTCGGGTGGAAGTCGGCGCCCGGCGTGCCGATCACGCAGTGCGGCGGCCACGTGTCGACGAAGTCGGGCTCGGCGGAGAAGTGTTCGCCGGGATCCAGGTGGAAGTCGCGGGTGGCGACGATGTGCGCGTACTCGCGGCGGTGCCCGGCCATGTACCCGGAGATGGCCGTGGCCACGTCCGCGCCGCCGCCGACCGCGAGCGACCCGCCCTCGCAGAAGTCGTTCTGCACATCGACGATGATCAGAGCCTTCTTGCCCATGACCGCTCCCTGTACGAGTCGCCCCGAACGAAGAGTCCCTTTCGTTGGAGGTTGTGGCGTTCTCACCCCGTGACACGACGAAAAGGGCTCAATGGGGACCGTACCCCAGCTCCACCGGGATGGTCTCAGCGGCGCGGGCCACCGTTGACGAACTCGGTGGGGACGGCGGGCTCGCCTTTGGAAAGCTGCGCCGCCGTCGAGGGCAGTTCGGCGATCGCGCGCGCGTGGCGCTCCCTGGCGTCGAGGAGCGGTTCGCGTCCGATGATCTCGCCCTGCCGCACCAGCGGCACCTGAAGGACGCGGTCGCGCGGCCCCGGCGCCGGCTCACCGGCGGAGACGGTCTCGGCGTAGGCCGTGCCGTGGCCGTCGATCCGGCGTACGGCCGTCTTGCGTCCGCCCCGGCTCGGCTTTCCGGTCGAGCGTTTCGCGACCGGGCGCATGGGCGCGTCGTCCTCGGGGCCGTCCGAGCGGGCGACGAGCTTGTAGACGAGCGACGCCGTGGGCGCGCCGGAGCCGGTCACGAGGGACGTCCCGACGCCGTAGCCGTCCACCGGCGCGGCGGCGAGGGCGGCGATGCCGAACTCGTCCAGGTCTCCGGTCACGACGATCCGCGTGCCGTCCGCGCCGAGCGAGTCGAGCTGGTCGCGGACGCGCCGCGCCATCACCCCGAGGTCGCCGCTGTCGATGCGGACGGCCCCGAGCGACGGCCCCGCGAGCTCCACCGCGGTGCGCACGGCCCGTTCGACGTCGTAGGTGTCGACGAGGAGCGTGGTGCCCTCGCCCATCGAGGCGAGCTGGGCCTCGAAGGCGTGCCGCTCGCTGTCGTGCAGGAGGGTGAACGCGTGCGCGCTCGTCCCGGCGGTCGGCACCCCGTAGACCCGTCCCGCCTCCAGGTTGGACGTGGTCGCGAACCCCGCGAGGTAGGCGGCGCGGGCGGACGCGACGGCGGCGCGCTCATGGGCGCGCCGCGACCCCATCTCGATGATCGGACGGCCCTGCGCGGCCTGCGCCATCCGGGACGCGGCCGACGCGATGGCGCAGTCGTGGTTGAGGATCGACAGCGCGAGGGTCTCCAGCAGGACGGCCTCCGCGAACGTCCCCTCCACCACCAGGATCGGCGATTCCGGGAAGTAGCAGTCCCCTTCGGCGTAACCCCAGATGTCTCCGGTGAAGCGGTATTTCTCCAGCCATCGCGCCGTGGGCTCGTCGACGATGCCGTTCGACGTCAGATAGTCGAGCTCCGCGGTGTCGAACCGGAACCGCTCGATGGCGTCGAGGAGGCGTCCCGTACCGGCGATCACGCCGTAGCGGCGCCCGGCGGGCAGGCTCCGCGCGAACACCTCGAAGACGGCGCGCCGGTCGGCCGTCCCGCTGCGCAGCGCGGCCTGGAGCATCGTCAGCTCGTACCGGTCGGTCAGCAGCGCAGTACCGTCACCAAGGTCCACAAGTGGAACCTTACGGCCCGCCGCGGGCACCATGGGTGGTGCGGGCCGCCGCACCCGGGGACAGGTGGCGCATAGCATCGGGTGCGGTGGGCCACCGACTTCGCGGAGAGAGGGGGCGACGCGGAATGAGCGCCATGGGCACGGCGCCCGCACCCGTCGAACTGGAGCGGCCGGACGTCGACGAGGACGTGAGCGCCGACCGGCCCTGGCTGGCCATCGTCTGGAACGACCCGATCAACCTGATGTCGTACGTCACGTACGTGTTCCAGGCCGTCTTCGCCTATCCCAAGCCGAAGGCCGAGAAGCTGATGCTCGACGTGCACCACAAGGGCCGCGCCGTGGTCGCCAACGGCACCCGCGAGGAGATGGAGCGCGACGTGGAGATCCTCCATTCCTACGGCCTCTGGGCCACCGTCAAGCGCGACGACTGAGCGAGCCGATGAGCCATGTGACGAAGACCGGCCAGGACATCCGGGTACGGCTGGAGCCCGAGGAGGTCGCGCTCCTGCGCGCCCTGATGGAGCAGCTGCTCGCGCTGCTGGGCGAGGCCCCGGGCGCGGACGACGAGCTGGCCTCGATGGGCATCGCCGAGAACGCCACGACGCCGGACGACCCCGTCCTCGCGCGGCTGTTCCCCGACGCCTACCGCGACGACGGCGAGTCCGCGGAGGAGTTCCGCCGCTACACCGAGATGGGCCTGCGCGACGGCAAGCGCGAGGCGGCCGGGACGGTGCTGGCCGCGCTGGCCGACCCCGGGGCCGGCCCCGGGTCCGAGGTCGTCCTGGACGATAAGCGGGCGCAGGCGTGGCTGCGGGCGCTGAACGACGTCCGGCTGGCGCTCGGCACCCGGCTCGACGTCGGCGAGGACTGGTACGAGGAGGCGCAGAGCCTGCTCCCCGACGACCCGCGGGCGCCCTTGTTCGCCGCCTACGACTGGCTCAGCGCGTTGCAGGAGAGCCTGGTCCGCGTCCTCTGGTGACCCCGGCCCGGGGGTGGGCGGGGGCGCGGCGCCGGGTAGCCTTCGGGGCATGCTGACGATCGAACGGGCCCTGGTCGACAAGATCGTCGCGCACGCGCGCGCCGACCACCCCGACGAGGCTTGCGGAATCGTGGCCGGGCCCGTGGGATCGGACCGTCCCACCCGGTTCATCCCGATGACCAACGCCGAGCGGTCGCCGACCTACCACAACTTCGACTCCCAGGAGTTGCTGCGGGTGGACCGCGAGATGGACGACAACGGCGAGGAACAGATCGTCCACTACCACTCGCACACCTCCACCGAGGCGTACCCGTCCCGCACCGACATCGACTACCTGCGCAACCCCCTCGCCGACCCGCGGATCCACCGGGTGCTCGTCTCCACCCGCGACCCGGACGAGGTGGAGTTCCGCTCCTACCTCATGGTGGACGGCGAGGTCGTCGAGGAAGAGGTCGAGATCGTCGACTCCTACGCCTGACCCCGGGGCGTGCCGCGAGCGGCCGGTAGACTGGCCGCCATGGGGACGAGCGGGCACAGGGCGGGCGCACGGCGCCGCATCCGCGCCTTCGCCGTGCCACCCGTGCAGACCTTCCTGTTCGGGCATTCGCGCGCCGAGGTCGTCTACGACTGTCGCTGACGCGCCGATCCTGCCCGGAATTCCCCCGCGCCCCGCCCGGTTGTGACGCTGGGACGGGAAGCCCCGTACGACCTAAGGAGATCATCGCGATGGCGATCGAGGTCCGGATCCCCACGATCCTGCGCAACCTCACCGACGGCGCCAAGGCCGTCGAAGGCAAGGGCGGCACGCTCGACGAGCTGTTCACCGACCTGGACGGGCGGCACCCCGGCCTGCGCGACCGGCTGGTCGACGGCAAGGGCCTGCGCAAGTTCGTCAACGTGTACCTCAACGACGAGGACGTGCGCTTCCTCGGCGGCCTGGAGACCGACGTCGCCGACGGCGACAGCGTCACCATCCTGCCCGCGGTGGCCGGCGGCTGACCCGCGCCCGCGGGCAGACGGATCAGACACTGAGCAGACAGAGCTGACACATGCGCTTCGACTCACTGCTGGACTCGCTCGGCCGCACCCCGCTCGTCGGGCTTCCGCGGCTCTCGCCGTCCGCCGACGTGCGGCTCTGGGCCAAGCTCGAAGACCGCAACCCCACCGGTTCGGTGAAGGACCGGCCCGCCTTCTACATGATCGAGAAGGCGGAGAAGGAGGGGCTGCTGACGGCCGGCCGCACCATCCTGGAGCCGACGTCCGGCAACACCGGCATCTCGCTGGCCATGGCCGCGACACTGCGCGGCTACAAGATGATCTGCGTGATGCCGGAGAACACGTCCGCGGAGCGCCGCCAGCTCCTGGAGATGTGGGGCGCCCGGATCATCTTCTCGCCGGCGGCGGGCGGGTCGAACGAGGCCGTCCGGGTGGCGAAGGGCCTGGCGGAGGAGAACCCCGACTGGGTGATGCTCTACCAGTACGGCAACGAGGCCAACGCGCTCGCGCACTACGAGACGACCGGCCCCGAGATCCTTGCGGACCTCCCGACGGTGACGCACTTCGTCGCCGGGCTCGGCACGACGGGCACGCTGATGGGCGTCGGCCGGTTCCTGCGCGAGCGGGTGCCGGACGTCAAGATCGTCGCGGCCGAGCCCCGGTACGGCGACCTGGTGTACGGGCTGCGCAACATCGACGAGGGCTTCATCCCCGAGCTGTACGACGACTCGGTGCTGACCACCCGGTTCTCCGTCACGTCCGGGGACGCGCTGCGCCGCACCCGCGAGCTGCTCCAGCAGGAGGGGATCTTCGCGGGGATCTCGACGGGCGGCGCGCTGCACGCGGCGATCGGGATGGCGGCCAAGGCGGTCAAGACGGGCGAGCGGGCCGACATCGCGTTCGTGGTCGCGGACGGCGGCTGGAAGTACCTGTCCACCGGCGCGTACGGCGGCACCCTGGAGGAGGCCGAGGCCCGCCTCGAAGGCCAGCTCTGGGCCTGACCCGGCTGCTACCCCCGGTGCCCCCGGTTCTGCCCGGTTCGTCCCGGCACGGTAGGGTGCGTTCTCGAACGTCATTCTAGATTGACGGGAGGGCACGGGTGATCGGGTTCGGTACGGCGACCGCGGTCGAACAGGTCGCCGACGGCCGGTACGAGACCGTCCTGGACGGGGGCTACGCCTTCGGCGGGGCGCTCAACGGCGGCTACCTCATGGCCGTCCTGGGCCGCGCCGCCGTGGCCGCGTCCCCGCACGCGCACCCCGTCTCGACCGCGGTGACCTTCCACCGCGTCACCAAGGCCGGTCCCGCCGAGGTGCTCGTGGAGCCGCGCAAGGAGGGGCGGACGGCCGCGATGTCGCGGGTCACGCTCGTCCAGGACGGCCGCCCCGCCGCGGACGCGCTGATCACCACCGCCACCCTCGACCCGGCCGCCGAGCCCGGCTGGACCGGTGTGGCACCCGACGCGCTGCCGCCCCTGGACGAGTGCACCGATGTCCGGCCCCCGGCCGAGATCAGCGGTTTCGGCGACCGGGTCGACATGCGCTTCGACCGGTCCACGATCGGCTGGCTCGACGGACGGCCCAGCGGACGTCCCGAGATCCGCGCCTGGTTCCGGCTCCGCGACGGCTACGAGCCCGACGCGTACGCGCTCGCCATCGCCGTGGACGCGCTGCCGCCCGTCTCGCTGAACCTCGGCGCCCAGGGCTGGGCCCCGACCGTCGAGCTGACCTGGCACATGCGGGCCGTGCCCGCGCCGGGCTGGCTCGCCGTCCACGGCGGCGGCCGACTCCTCACCGAGGGCTGGTTCGACGAGGAGGTCGAGGTGTGGGACTCCGCCGGACGGCTCGTCGCGCAGAGCCGCCAGCTCGCCCGCTTCCCCCGCTCCTGACCGGACCGCTCGCGAACCACCACCGGCAGGACGGTTTTCCGCCACGTGACGGTGTGATGTCCAACGCATGACGCGCCCGCGCGGGGCCCTGTCGCTTAGCCTTGGACACCATGTCAGACCCATTCCGGGGGGACGGCCTCCCCGACACCCCCATCGGGTTCTTCGACAGCGGCCGCGGACGCCACGACGGCCGGCCCGTCATCGGCCGCACACATTACCCGCCCCTGACGGGCACCATCTCGAATGTCGTGGGCGACGGGCGCACACTGGTGTCAAGTGCCGACGAGACCGCCAAGGACGTGTACCGGGTGCCACCCGATCGGGAACCGGCCCGCGCCGCGGTGGCGCCTCGGCCGCTGCACCGGTTCCGGCTCTGACCACCTGATTCCTCGGGGACCCAAAGGAGGAGTGAGCGTGCGGGTCACTGTGATCGGCTGCTCCGGCAGCTTTCCCGGACCGGAGAGCCCCGCGTCCAGCTATCTGATCGAGGCGGACGGCTACGCGCTGGTGCTCGACCTCGGCAACGGCGCCCTCGGGTCGCTCCAGCGCTTCCGCTCACTGTACGAGATCGACGCCGTCTGCATCTCGCACCTGCACGCCGACCACTGCCTCGACCTGTGCGGGTACTGGGTGGCGCGGACGTACCGGCCGAGCGGCCCGGCGCCGCGGATCCCCGTGCACGGCCCGGCCGGCACCGCCGCCCGCATGGCCAGGGCGTACGACCTGGACCCCGAGCCCGGCATGTCCGGGGCGTTCGACTTCCGGACGCTGCTGCGCGGACCGTACGACATCGGCCCGTTCCGCGTGACGACCGCGCTCATGCCGCACCCGGTGGAGGCGTACGCGTTCCGCGTCGAGTACGGCGGCAAGGCCCTCGCCTACTCCGGCGACACGGGCGCGTCGGAGACCCTGGTCGAGCTGGCGAGCGGCGCGGACCTGTTCCTCTGCGAGGCGTCCTTCCTGGACAAGCCCGGCCTTCCCGCCGAGCTTCATCTGACGGCCCGCGAGGCCGGGGAGCACGCCGCCCGCGCGGGGGCGGGACGGCTCGTCCTCACCCATCTGGTGCCGTGGAACGACGCGGACGTCTCGCTCAAAGAGGCCAGGGGCAGCGACTTCGACGGCCCCATCGACCTCGCTCGCGTGGGCGCCCAGTACACCCTGTGACTGCCGCTAGGGTGGAGCGCATGCCTCGCCCCGATGATCGCGCTTCCGACCAGCTCCGTCCCGTCCGTATCCAGCGCGGATGGCTCGACCACGCGGAGGGGTCGGTGCTGATCGAGTTCGGCGCGACCCGGGTGCTGTGCGCCGCGTCCGTCCAGGACTCGGTGCCCCGCTGGCGGCGCGACAGCGGCCTCGGCTGGGTCACCGCCGAGTACGCGATGCTGCCCCGTGCCACCAACACGCGCAACGACCGCGAGGCCGTCCGGGGCCGGATCGGCGGCCGCACCCACGAGATCTCCCGGCTGATCGGACGGTCCATCCGCGCGTGCGTCGACTTCAAGGCGCTCGGCGAGAACACCGTCCAGCTCGACTGCGACGTCCTGCAGGCCGACGGCGGCACCCGCACCGCCGCGATCACCGGCGCGTACGTGGCGCTCGCCGACGCCGTCACCTGGATGCGGGGACGCAAGATGCTCAGGGGCGGGGGCGAACCGCTCATCACGTCGGTGTCGGCGGTCAGCGTCGGCGTCGTGGACGGCGAGCCCCGCCTCGACCTGTGCTACGAGGAGGACGGCGCCGCCAACACCGACATGAACGTGGTGTGCACCGGCGACGGCCGTTTCGCCGAGGTGCAGGGCACCGCGGAACGCGCCCCGTTCGACCGTGCCGAGCTGGACGCGCTGCTCGACCTCGCCTCCGCCGGCTGCGCCGAGCTGACCCGGCTCCAGGCCGCCGCCCTCGCCCGATGACCGGCCTCCCCGGCGGCCCGGCGTCGAAGATCGTGCTCGCGACCCACAACCAGGGCAAGGTCGTGGAGCTTCACCGCATCCTCGGCGATCTCGACGTCGCCGGGCTGGACGAGTTCCCCGGCGCGCCCGACGTGGCCGAGACGGAGCTGACGTTCGAGGGCAACGCGCTCCTGAAGGCCCGCGCGGTGTCCGCGTTCACCGGCCTGCCCGCCGTCGCCGACGACTCGGGCCTGTGCGTGGACGCGCTGAACGGCATGCCGGGCGTCCTGTCGGCCCGCTGGTCGGGACGTCTCGGCGACGCCACCGGCGACCGCGACGCCACCAACCTGTGGCTCGTCCTCGACCAGATCGGCGACGTGCCCGACGACCAGCGCGGCGCCGCGTTCGTGTGCGCGGCCGTCCTCGTCGTCCCGGGCGGCGTCGAGCACTGCGTCGAGGGGCGGCTGCGCGGCACCGTCATCCGCGAACCCCGGGGAACCGGCGGCTTCGGCTACGACCCGATCTTCGTCCCCGACGGCGAGACCCGCACGACCGCCGAGATGCCGCCCGAGGAAAAAGACGCGATCAGCCACCGAGGCCGAGCCTTCCGAGCCCTGGCCGCCCTAATCCCCGCCGCCCTAGCCTGACCACACCCCGGACACCGACCCCAGCCCCGGCCGCAACCCCGCAACAACCTCAACGCTAGTGAACCCTCAGGCGGACGAAGGTGCCGTCCCAGCCGGCGCGGAGTTCCATCAGGTCGACTAGGAGGCGGACGGTCCACAGGCCGAAGCCGCGCTGGAGGGCCGAGTCGGGCGGGATGAAACCCGTGAGCGGGCTCGGCCCGGGACGCCAGAAGCCGTTGTCGCCGATCTCGCAGACGAGGTCGGCGCCGTCCTGCCAGACCCAGAGGCCGATCGGGGGCGTGCCGTGCTGCAGGGCGTTCGCGGCGACCTCGTTGGCGGCCGTGACGAGGTTCTGCGCGCGCTGCTTGGCGAGGCCGTGCTTGCCGGCGCGTTCGCCGACGAAGGTCCGCAGCGTGTGCAGGTCGTCGCCGTCGATGGGGAGGTAGTCGGCGTCGCGGGGACGGTCGAAGCGCAGGCCGCGGTCGCAGCCCTCGCCGAACTCCACCGGGTCGACATAGTCGCCGCTGGGGGCGATGTTCCCGGAGTCGAGCAGCCAGGGGTGGGTGCGCCGCGCCTCCGCGACGACGCGGGGCGGCAGCGTCCCGGTGTCGTAGGGGCACAGCGCGCGGGCGCCGGAGCCCTCGAACACCACGTTGATGAGGGACTCGTAGCGGATCCACTCCAGCGTCTGCCGCTCGTCCCAGCCGTCCCAGACGGGCTCGGCGAGGGCGCAGACGGTACGCGGAGCGCTCTGCCTCACGACGGTCTGGTAGTCGCGCAGGGTGCGGACGGGATGCCGGTAGAAGTCGGCCGAGTCGATGTACTCGATCGGTGCGGCGCCGGGGGAGAGCACGTCCCGCAGCGCGGTCAGGTTGGGTTCGCGGACCACGGCGATCACGGCCTGGTCGTCTTCCAGCCCGGACTTGAGGAACGGGACGGTGACGGCCAGGAAGTCGTCGATGTCGCGGTACAGGAACGCTCTGTGCTCCAGGGCCATCAGCCGACCCCCTCCGTGCCGGGAAGCGCCCGGCCGACGCCGTGGTCGCCCGTGCTCTGGTCACGCGTGCTCTGGTCACGCGTGCTCTGGTCACGCGTGCTCTGGTCGCCCGCGTGTCCGGTGGTTCGTTCGGCGGAGCCCCGCTCGGTGCCCCGGGTGAGGCCGGGGAGCCGGTGCCAGCCGACCATCTCGATGACGCTCTCCACGTCCGGCGCCAGGTGGTCGAGCACCAGCGGCTCGCCGGCCGGCAGGACGGTGGCGTGCCGCGCCAGCAGATGCAGGCCGCCGAGGTCGATGAACGCGAGCCGGGAGAAGTCAAGGTGGACGCGGCCGCGGTCCTTGCTCACCTGGGTGAGCTTCTCGGCGAACACGGCGTGCCGCGCGGCGTCCAGCTCGCCTTCGACGCGCAGGCCGTCGGGTTCGAATGTGCGCACTATCTTCAGGATCCCGTCATCGAATTCGGGGTTCACTTCCACGAGGACCTCGTGTGTGTCGCGGAGGGCGATGAGCTCTTCGCGCGGGCACGCGTGCCGGTCGATCTGGCAGATGGCCATGGCCATCGTGCTCGGCGACACGGTGTCGCCGACCCGGTGCTCGCAGCCCAGGATCTGGCCGAGGTCGGAGCGACGCGGCTCGTCCAGCAGCCAGGTGTAGTCGGTGGTGATGCGGACGGCGCGGAAGCCCTGCCCGAACGCGGCGTCGACCTCGCGGCCGAGCGCGTCGAGCATCATGGCGGGCTCGAAGCCGCCGTACCGGTCGAGGCAGGCGTCCCGCCGTGAGATCAGCCGCAGCTGACCGGCCCTGCGGTAGGCGTCCACGTCGATCCGGTGCCGCGGCCCGAGGCCGGGGAGCCGCTCGGGCGGCGCGTCGGTGACGTACACGACCTTCTCGTTCGTCCGCAGGCCCTCCTGGACGAAGGGCCCGATGACCTGGTCACGTTCCTCGAAGCCGCTGTAGGCCAGCCAGCCGTGATCTCCGGGCCGGACGCCGCTGACGGGGCGCTTGGCGAACCAGGGTGTCTCCATGGCCTGCCCATCGAGGTCGTTGATTGGTTCAGGGTACGCCGCCGCGAGGATTTTCGAAGCCCAACGCATGGAGTCCATCACGCTCCGTCCATCGCGTCCGGGGCGGCGGTGGTGCCGGGTGCGGCCGGGGCGGGCAGCGCCAGCCGCATCCGGACGACACTGCCGGTGTCGCCCGTCCTGATCTGCACGATCGAGCACAGCAGCCGCACCGCCCACAGCCCGAACCGTCCGCCGGACCTGTCATCGTGGCCGGCGCCGGCGGTTCCGGACGACGGCGGGATCAGCCCGTATCCGGTGCCCGGCGGCCATCGGCCCCCGTCGCTGACCTCGCAGACGAACGCGGGGTCGCCGTCCCGCGCGTCCGTCCACATGCGCAGGACGATGGGCGGCTCGCCGTGCCGCAGCGCGTTGGTGACGACCTCGGTGACCGCGACGAGGAGCCGCTGGAGGCCCTCCTCGGGCAGCGGCGTCCGCCGGGCGTACTCGGACACGTAGGCGCGCAGCCAGAACAGGTCCGGCTGGTCGATCTTGAACACGTCGGCCTCGGGCGGCGGCTTGGGCAGCGGCTCCCGGTCGCACTGCGCGCAGTAGGCCCACGGGTCCACGAAACCGGGGTTGGCCATGGACAGTGCGCCGCGCACGGTCTCGGGGTGCGTCTTGCGCGCGGCCGCGACGACGCCGGCGGGCAGCGTCGCCGCGTACGGGCACAGGACGGACGCGCCGGTGCCGCGGAACGCGACGTTCAGGACGGCCTCGACGCGCTGCCATTCGGCGACCTCCAGCGGCGACCGCGACGTCCACACCGGGTCGCCGAGGACGCGGAGCCGGCGTCCCTGCCAGGCGGTGTCGTCGGCGTCGCTGAGGCAGTCGGCCAGGGTCTTGGACGGATGCCCGTACCAGGCGGACGCGTCGGTGAACTCGACGTCCGCCGCGGCGGCGGCGCCGAGCTCGTCGCGCAGCAGCGTCTCCCGCGCGGTCCCGCACACGGCGAGGACGCGGTCGCCGGCGTCCACCCCGTCGAGGAGGAAGGGGAGAGCGCCGCCGAGGAACTGGTCCACGCCGTCGTAGGGGAGAACCCGGTGCGTGAAGGAGTCGTTCACGGCGGTCCCGCCGGACATGTGATCATGACGTCACCGACTGTGCTGGCGGACGGACTCATCAAGCCTAGGCCGCCCGCGACGCCCTGCCGAGGCCGTTCCGCAAATCCCCGATGAGATTCTCTGAGCACCTGTCCGCAATAGCGGCAAGTGAATGTCCCTTACCTGGAGAGCCGGCCGGGTGATCGCTGCGGCGGGCCGGAAAGGACGGCGCGGAGCCCGGGCGTGAGGCGGGCGATTAATTCATCGCGCGGCATCGACGCGACGGGTTCGACCTCCAGCACGTACCGGACGAAGATCACCCCAGCGAGCTGCGCGCCGAACACCCCGGCGCGGCGCCCCGCGTCGGCGCCGCCGAGACGCTCGGCGATCTGGCCGATCATCTCGTTCTCGACGATGTCCCGCAGCAGCCGGGCGATGTCGGGGTCGTGCGTGGCGGACCGCGCCATGAGCACCAGCGGGCGGCCGCCCTCCGGGTCGTCCCAGGTGGTCAGCAGCGCGCGCAGGATGCGTTCCGGCAGCGTCGCCGGGTCGCCGGGCAGCGCGCCGGCGACCACCTCGGGCGGGTTGGCGACCAGGCCCAGCACCGCGCCGAACAGGCCCTTCTTCGATCCGAAGAAATAGCTGATCAGCGCGGCGTCCACCCCGGCCTCGGCGGCGATGGAGCGCATCGTGACGGGCCCGTAGCCGTCGGCGAGGAACCGGCGGCGGGCCACCGCGAGGATCGCCTCGCGGGTGTCCGGGCTTCCGCGCCGCCGCCCCCGCGCCGATTTATTCATCACAGTTGAAATATAGCTCCGGCAGGAACCAGATTCGAAGGACGCAGAAGGAACCGTCCAAGGAGGCCCCGGATGGCCACCGGCTCACAGAACCCGGCGACGCCGCATCGCGCCGTCCTGCCGGTCGTTATGCTCGCCCTCGCCACGGTCGTCTCGGCCGTGGCGTCCCTCAACACCGCGGTGCCGTCCATCGCCCGCGGCACCGGCGCCGGGCAGACCGAACTGGCCTGGATCATCGACGCGTACGCGCTGGTCTTCGCCGCGCTGCTGCTGCTCGGCGGCGCCATCGGTGACCGGTACGGACGCCGCCGCGCGCTCGCCGCCGGGCTCGTCGTGTTCGGCGCCGGCTCGGCCGCCGCGGCGCTGGCGAGCGACCCGGCCTGGCTGATCGCGATGCGCGGCGTGCTCGGCGTCGGCGCGGCGCTGGTCATGCCCGCCACCCTGTCGACGATCACCTCGACGTTCCCGGCGGAGCAGCGCACCCGGGCCGTCGGCGCGTGGGCGGGCGTCGCCGGCGCGAGCGCCATCTTCGGGCTGCTCGCCTCGGGCACGCTGCTGGAGGCGTGGTCGTGGCGGTCGGTGTTCGTGCTGAACGTCGTCCTGGCGGTGGTCGCGCTGGTCGCGACGCTGGCGGTCGTCCCCGAGTCCGCCGAATCGGACGCGCCGCGCCTCGACCTGACCGGCGCCGCGATCACCGTCGCCGGGCTCGGCGTCGGCGTCTACTCGATCATCGAGGCGCCGACGGCGGGCTGGACGAGCGTCCGCACCCTCGCGGGCCTCGCCGCCGGGCTCGTGATCCTCGCGGGCTTCGTCGGCTGGGAGCTGAGGCGGCCGAACCCGCTGCTGGACCCGAGGCTGTTCCGCGTCCGGGCGTTCTCCGCTGGCACCCTGTCGATCACCCTGCAGTTCTTCGCCTTCTTCGGATTCGTCTTCATCATCCTGCAGTACCTCCAGCTGGTGAAGGGCGACAGCGCGCTGATCGGGGCGCTGAGCCTGCTGCCCCTCGCGCTCACCACGATGCCGTTCGCCCGCGGCGTCTCACCCCGCCTGACCGCGAAGATCGGCCCGCGCCGCGTCATGACCGCCGGCCTGCTCCTGGTGAGCGTCGCGCTGCTGATCTTCTCCCTGCTGGACGCGGGCAGCTCGTACTGGCTCCTGCTCGCCGGCCTGCTCCCGCTCGGCGCCGGCATGGGCCTCGCCATGACCCCCGGCACGGCCGCGATCACCGACGCGCTGCCCCCCGACAAGCAGGGCGTCGGTTCCGCGATGAACGACCTGGCCAGGGAACTCGGCGGCGCGCTCGGCATCGCCGTCCTCGGCAGCATCCTGCAGTCCGGATACCGATCGAGCCTGCGCACCGAGGGCCTGCCCGGCCCGGTCGCGGAACGGGCGAAGGAGTCCCTCGCGGTCGCGACGCGGCTCGGCCCCCAGATCGGGGACCAGGCGCGAACCGCGTTCGCCGACGGCGTCCAGGCCGCCATGCTGACCGCGTCGATCGCCGTCGCCGCCACCGCCGTCGCGGTCGCCGCCCTGCACCGCGCACCCCGCTCCGGCACCCCGAAATCCGCTGCCGCCCCCACCGATCAGGACGCTAAGCTGAACGCGCTTCCCTGAGGGAAACGCCGGCGGGCGTGGCGAAATCAGGTATACGCGGCAGGTTTAGGTCCTGTTGGTGGAAACACCGTGGGGGTTCGAATCCCCCCGCCCGCACTGTATTTGCCCGGGGGGGCGGCCCCCTGGAACCCCCGTCGTGCTCGGGTTGTGCGACCTCCGGACCTGGGGGCCTCCGGCCGCACAACCCGTGGCGCCGGCTGAGGTTCGGGCTCCGCTTGGGGGCTTATATGGCCAGGTCGCGGCGGAGGCGGTCGACATGGCCGGTGGCCTTCACGTTGTAGTACGCCTTCTCGATCTTGCCTTCGGTGTCGATGATGAAGGTGGAGCGGATGACGCCGACGACGACGCGGCCGTACAGCTTCTTCTCCCCATAAGCGCCGTACGCCTGGAGGACCTCGGTGTCGGCGTCGGACAGCAGGGGGAAGGTCAGGCCCTCCTTCTCCCGGAACTTGGCGAGCTTGGCCGGCTTGTCGGGGGAGATGCCGACGACCGCGACGCCGGCCGCGTCCAGCTCGCCGACGCTGCCCTCGAAGTCGACCGCCTCCTTCGTGCACCCGGGCGTGAGGGCCGCCGGGTAGAAGTAGAGGATCACGCGCCGCCCGCGCAGCGAGGACAGCGACACCGGCTGGGCGTCGGCGTCGGGAAGCTCGAAATCGGGGGCGACGTCGCCCGGCTGCAGCCGCTCGGACACCCTGTCCCGCCTTTCGCTCGGATGATGCGTCCAACGGTACCGGCTGGGGTAAGGCGGACGTCCGGCGGGAAGACCTGCCACACTGTTCGGATCACTCGCTGGTCATGGTTTCGCCCGACACGATAAGGACACGGCATGGCTGAAAGGGCCCGCGACCCGGACGCGCTGGAACGGGAGCTCGACCTCACCCGGCAGAACTTCGCACGCACCATCGACGAGCTCGCCGCCCGGGTCAATCCGAAGAACGTCGCGCAGCGGGGCACCGACCGGCTGAAGGAGGAGGCGGGTCAAGTCGCGCGGGCCGTCGGCGCGATCGTGCGGCCGTCCGAAGGCGATGCCGACTCCGACACCAAGGAAGGCGGCATCGACAAGCGCCTGCTGGTCGCGGGCGTCGGGGCCGCCGTCACCGTGACCGCCCTGATCCTCTGGCGCCGTAGGCGCAGGCGCCGCTGAGCCTCGTCCCCAGGGCGCCGGTCCGCGATCCGCGGCCGGCGCCTTCGCGCGTCTGGCCCGTGCGGATGGTACGGCGGAGCACCTCGGCGACGCCCCGCAGCTCGGCCAGTTCGGCGCGGCACGGCGGGCAGCCGAGCAGATGCGCCGACAGCTCGTCGGCCTCGGCGCCCGGCAACCGTCCCAGCGCGTAAACGCCGAGGCCGATGCGGAACTGCCCGCACTCCGGTCCTCCCACACCATGGGGTACGGGCTCCGGGCCCGGCCCGTTCAGCCGGACGGTGCGTCGAGGTCGGGCGGGGTCACGGTGAAGCGGGCCTCCACGGCCGCGCGGACGATCTGCGTCGCGGGCTCCAGGTCGATCGGCTCGGGCTCCTCGGACGCGCCGCCCGCACCGCCGCCGTACGCCGCGAGCTTGACGAAGCCCGTCTCCTGGCGGCCGAGCCCCTCGTCCGACAGCTCGACGAGCCCGGTGAGCCGGGAGCCGAGCGCCTCGGCGTAGCTGCGGGCGCGCTCGACGGCCTCGTGCGCGGCCTGCCGCGCCGCCCGCCCGTACACCTCGCTGTCGCGCCGCATCTGCCACTCCACGGCGCTGACGTAGGTGCGCTCCAGATCGCCGAGCCGGGTCACCAGCTCGCCGAGGACCCCGAAGTCGGCGATCGTGATCTTGAACCAGATGGTGCCGCGGTAGGCGCGGACATCGCCCTCACGCCGCTTGTGCTTCAGCAGCGGCATGATCGAAAGCCCGTGCGTTTCCAGCCTCTCCACGGCCTCGCCGTAGGATTTGACCAGGTCGAGGCACCGCTGGTTGCGCTCGTTGAGCCGGTCGAGCGCCGCCCGCCGGTCGGACTCCTGCGACTGGACGTGCACCGAAAGCCGCGCCATCTCCGGCTCGGCCTCCACCACCGCCTCGCCACGCACACTGATCATCGGAGCCTCGCTCATACCCCCAACCTAACCCCAAGCCACCCGTCGTGGACGAGCCCCAAGCGTCCGTCGCGGACGCGTCCGAGCCCCCGGCCCTTCCCTGGGGATCGCTGACCTGTGGTGTGATGTTGCATGGCCCCAGGTCGTTCGGGGTTGTGCAGCGCGTCTCCTGTGGTGTGGCTCTTGTGGCTGGTAGTTGTTCGGACGCTGGCTGGAGAGCGAGGAGTTCGGAGTGCGGGCGTTCCCGGTGACGATGCCGTCTGGGGTGCGGTTCTGGACGGTGCTTGATGAGGACCTGGGCGTGGTGAGGACGCGGATGCGTTCTTGTGGCAGGTGCGGTTCGGACGTGACGACGCTGAGTTGACGCCCAAGGCGTACGCGGGCGCGATCGCGTTGTTCCTGCGCTGGTGCCGCCGCACCGGCCGGGACTGGCGAACGGCAGCGGCCGATGTCGGGTTGTTCATCACCTGGCTGCGGCATGCCCCACGCGGGTCAGCGGCGTAGACGCCGATGGAGCCGGTGATGTGGTCCTGGCTGGTCCTGGTCGTGAGCCAGTCCGTGGTGCCCGCCGAGTGAGGGCTTCTCACAGGCAGATGGGAGATAAGAGCCGACGCGTATGGCGGGGTTCAGTCTGGTAGGCCACCGGTTACGGATTGTGCGCCTTGATACTATTGGCGTTGATCGCGGTTTTGTAACACGCTGCGCATGAAACCGGCCATTCTGTCACGATCTGCATCACCTGAAGATCTGCTCATGAAGAACGGACGCGTGGGGTCCATTGTGCTGCACGAGGTGTCGTCCGACGTGAGGATCGCCAAGGCGGATCTGATGCCGACTGAAGCCGGCTGTTGCACCACGCTCATCTCGTCAGGGGCGACTCGTTTCGTTCCACCGAGGCTAAGAACGGCGACGGCGTCCCCGACGTTACCTTCTTGAAGTCCCCACTGCGGCCGGGACGGGTCCCTCCCATCGGGTGTAGACATGACCGTATGACGGGTCTGATGCTGCGGATCACGGGGATCTGGTCGGTACGAGCGGTGATCAAGCTGTGGATCCTGAAAGCCGAAACCAATGATTGGCGAGCCGCTCGCGAAGCGTATCTGCGGGCAGTCGACCTCAACGCTCGGCGTGGGTCCTTCAAGGACAACTCCGTCGCGGCCAAGAGCCTGAGCCTCGGCACCGGCATCGCGGTCAGTCGGCGTGAGCTCGTCCAGCCTGCGCGACTGGCTTTTCGTCGAAGCATCGCTTCCGAAGACCCGGAATTCGCGTCCCTCGCAGCGATCGGTCTCGCCGGACTGGAAATGCAGAATGTGGAGGAAACCTATGGCGCCGACAACACCGGCGCGCACATAGCGGCGTTACAGTTCGTGATCGGTGCAGGTCACCCTGATTATGTTCCCTTCGCGGCTAAGTGGCTCGCCTTCCTCAGCAATCAGACCGGTGACATCGACACGGCCCGCACCGCGCTAAGCGCCGCTATGGCCTCCGGCGATCTTAAGTACGCTTGCCAGGCTGCGTCGGATGTCGGGGAGTTGTTCCAGCGCAAGGGCCTCACCGCGGAGGCCATCGCCGCCCTGCGTTTCGTCGTTGACAACGATCAGCCCGGTGCCGTCGTCGCCGCCCAGAATCTAGGTGAATTGCTTGTCGAGCGGGGCGACATCGAGGGCGCCCGGGCGGCCTATCGATTCGTGCTGGACAGATCGACGTCCCCGCGTGTGGTCGACGCTGTCCGTGCCGCGCTCGACCGGCTCTAGATGCCTACGAAAACACCAGCACCCGGATCATCCGTTTGCTTCGCCCCCGCACACACCGGCTTCCGCGGTGTCGTGTGCACTTTGCTAGGCCCGCCTCGATCGACTCCGTAGGCTGGCCTGGATGGACGCGATCTCTGGTACCGGTTCCGCTGGCGATGATTAGCGGCGACTGAGGAGCCGGGACCCCTCCCGCCAGACCGTGGAAGGGTAAGTGCCATGCCGGGTGTCTGGGGCAGGCCGCGCGGACGGCCGCAGACCGGGGAGGGGCACGCCGATGCCCTGCGGTCCGCCATCGAGCAGGCCGACGAGCTGCGTGAGGCGGGTGAGTACGGGCAGGCACGCGTGCTGGAGGAGCATACGCTGGCGCAGCTGCGCCGGATCCGAGGCGACGATCACCCCGACACGCTTGAGTCGGCCTTCGGGCTGATGCTCAGCCTGCACCAGCTCGGCGAGTACGAACAGGCCCGCACACTGGGTGAGGACACGTTGCGCCGCTGCCAGCGGGTGTTGGGTGTGGACGATCCCATGACGTTGATGCTGTCGGTCAATCTGGCCAGTACGTTGGCCAGGCTCGGCGAGCAGCAGCAGGTCCGTGAGCTGGCCGAAGACAACTTCAACCGTGCCCGCCGTGTCCTCGGTGCGGATTCCCCGGCCACGCTGGTCGCGGCCGCCAACTTCGTGTTGGCGCTGAGCAAGTCGGGGGAACTACGGCGGGCGTGCGCGCTCGGCGAAGACACCTTGGCCCGTCGCCGTCGGCTGCAGGGCCCCGATCACCACGACACCCTCGTCGCGGCCAGCGTGCTCTCCCGTGACCTGAGTGCGCTCGGCGAGCACGTCCGGGCACGGAACCTGGACGAGGACACCCTGGCCCGCGCGGAGAGGGTCTTCGGCGCGGACCACCCCGACACGCTGAGTGCGGCATACAACCTCGCCAACCAACTGGCCGCGCTCGGGGAGTACGAGCAGGCTCGTGAACAGTATGAGGACGTCCTCGCCCGTCGGCGACGGGTCCTCGGTGAGGACCACCCGCACACCCTGGGCGCGGCCGTCAACCTCGCACGCGTCCTCATGTTTCTCGGGCGGCTCCGCCGGGCCAAGGACCTCCTGGAGGACACGCTGGCCCGCCACCGCCGCGTCCAGGGCGACGACCACCCCGACACCCTGAACGCGGCCACCAATCTTTCGGACGTGACGCGCATGCTGGGGGATTACGAGGCCGCGCGTGACCTGGACGAGGACACCCTGGCCCGTCGGCGACGGGTGCTCGGCGAAAACCACCCCCACACCCTGAACACCGCCGACGCCCTTGTGGTCAGCCTGGTCCGGCTGAATGACCTCGAACGCGCCCGGGACCTTGTCGAGGACACCCTGTTCCGTCGGCGTCGGGTCCTGGGCGATGACCATGGTCGGACCCTGGACAGTGCCAACAACCTCGTGTTGGTGCTGCACAGGCTCGGTGAGAAGCGGCTGGCCGAACAGTGGCTGGAGTGGATCAAGGAGTGCCTTGCATACCCTCATTCGCAAGGCCGTTGAGCTGCGCGGACGAGTGAGATCCAACGCGTCCGACCAGCACCACCCGCGGAGAAACGACCTTTTCTCGTTTCTTGGACGAGCCACCGAACCCGTACGTGGACAAGACCTGAGCCGGGGTCACGGGTCGTGCGGCCGGAGGCGCCCGCGCCGGAGGTCGCACGGCCCGACGGGCGGGGGCCGTTTCGCGAGACGCGCCAGCGGCTCGGGAAACGGCTGCCCGGCCGGGACGGGGGTCGAAGGGGGTCGCCCCCCTTCACAGGAAAGTACGGCCCTCGCCTCGGTACGTCGGGACTGTGCGGGTTATCTGGGTGCCTTCTATCAGGTGCAGGGCGTCGAAGCGTTCGCAGAGTTCTCCGGCCTTGGTGTGGCGGAACCAGACGCGGTCGCCGATGGAGAGCAGGTCGGCGGTGTGGCCGAGCAGCGGTGTCTGTACCTCGCCCGCGCCTTCTTCGCGGTCGTAGGAGAGGCCGGTGGGCAGGTACGGCTGGGGGAGCCGGACGGTGTCGCCGGGGCCGGACGCGAGGTAGCCGCCGCCGAGGCAGGTCGCGGTGCCGGGGCCGGGGCGCCGGACGACGGGCAGCGCGAACAGCGCGGCGGGCCGCCCGCTGAAGTTGGAGTACTGGTCGAACAGGTGCGGCTGGTAGAGGCCGGAGCCCGCGGCGACCTCGGTGATCGCGCGTTCGGCGGCGGTCGTCTCGACGCTGCCGGTGCCGCCGCCGTTGACGAACTCCAGGTCGGTGAGCTCGCGTACGGCCCGGACGATCGCGGCGCGGCGGCGGGCCAGTTCGATCCGGGACCGCCGCTGCATGGCCCGGATGGCGCGGCCGCGTGCGGGCCGTCCGGGCGGGGTGTCTCCGACTCCGGCGATCTGCGACTCGTACGCCATCAGGCCCGCGAGATGGAGCATGTGTCGTTCGAGCACCCGCTCGGCGAACGCGGTGACCTGGGCGGGGGTGCGGAGCGGGGAGCGCAGCGCGCCGAGCCTGATCCGTCCGCCGAGGGGGCGGTAGGAGGCGTCGATGTCGACGCACACGCGGATCCGCTGGCCGCCGGCGGCGGCCTCGATGAGGTCGAGGTGTCCCGGCGAGTCGGTCATGAGGGTGATGGCGCGTGCGGCGGCGGGGTCGGCGGCGAGTTCGGCGACGGCGGTCCGGTCGGTGGTGGGGTAGGCGACGAGGATGTCGTCGCTGACGCCCTCCCTCGCCAGCCAGAGGGCCTCGGGGAGCGTGAACGCCATGATCCCGGCGAAGCCGTCCAGGGCGAGGACGTCCTCCAGCAGCGCCCGGCAGCGCACCGACTTGCTCGCGACCCGGATCGGCTTGCCCGCGGCGCGGCGGGCGAGTCCGGCGGCGTTGGCGCGGAAGGCCGCCAGGTCGACGGCGGCGAACGGCGCCTCGATCCCGGCCGTCGCGGCGTCGTAGCGGTCCCGGAGGTTCATGCTCGTCACACCGCCCATTCTAACGGGAACATGAAAAGTTCTCATATAAGAGTCCGGGTGCGCGGCGGGCCCGGCCGACACCCGGCGCGACGGACGCCTGGTCACGCGGGCTGCGCGTAAGCTCGGAGGGACACTCCGAACCGCCGCTTCCGCGCGAAAGATTGAGACCGTGAACGAATATGTGCTGACCCTGTCATGCCCCGACCGGCCCGGCATCGTCGCCGCCGTCTCGGGGCTGCTGGCCGAGCGCGGATGCAACATCCTGGAGAGCCAGCAGTTCGGCGACGGCGACTCCGGCACGTTCTTCATGCGGGTGCAGTTCGCCGCCCTGGACGACACCGACCCCGACGAGCTGCGCGGCGCGTTCGCGTCCCTGGTGCCCGAGCTGGAGCTCCAGTGGCGGCTGCACGCGCTCGCCGAGCGCCCGCGCGTCCTGATCATGGTGTCGAAGGGCGGCCACTGCCTGAACGACCTGCTCTACCGGACGCGGTCCGGGCTGCTCGACATCGACATCGTCGCGGTCGCGTCCAACCATCCGGACCTGCGGCCCCTCACCCAGTCGTACGGGATCGACTACCACCACCTGCCGGCCGGGCCCGGCGGCAAGGCCGCGCAGGAGGCCGAGATCCTGACGCTGGTCGAGCACTACGGCGCCGACCTGGTCGTCCTCGCCCGGTACATGCAGATCCTGTCGGACGACTTCTGCGCCAAGCTGCCCGGCGCGATCATCAACATCCACCATTCGTTCCTGCCGAGCTTCAAGGGCGCCCGCCCCTACCACCAGGCGCACGCGCGCGGTGTGAAGCTGATCGGCGCGACCGCGCACTACGTCACCGCCGACCTGGACGAAGGGCCGATCATCGAGCAGGAGGTCGCGCGCGTCGACCACACCCACAGCCCGGAGGAGCTCGTGGCCGTCGGACGCGACGTCGAGTGCCTGGCGCTGGCCCGGGCCGTCCGCTGGCACACCGAGCACCGCGTCCTGCTCAACGGCGACCGCACCGTCGTCTTCCGCTGACCTGCGCTTTCGCCCCTCGCTGATCGCGTGGGATGTCGGCATGGCGTGTTTCACTCCACGTGACGATGCCTCACCATGGGTGATGATGTCGGACGTGCCGATGGCTCACGGGGGTGGCCATGACCGAGACCCTGGTCAAGGACCTGATCGAGGAGGGACGCAACGAACGCCTCGCGCGGCGGCTCGCCGTCCGCGAGTTCCGGCCCAGGCGCGCGCTCGCCGGGGCCGCGGCCGCGCTGCTGGTGACCCTCTCCGGCGGGGTCGCCGCGATCGAGCTGCTGGCCGCGGCGCTCGGGTCCGGCGTCCACCCGGTGCCCGGCGTGGCCGCCGCCGCGGACGCGCTGCGAGGGCGTGCCTGGCAGGACGCCGGCGTCCTGCTCGGCGCCGCCGCGGTCACCCTCCTCGGGCTGGTGTTCCTGCTGGCCGCGCTGCCGGGACGCGTTCGCGGCATGCCGCTGGCAGGGTCCGATCCGCGGCTGGCGGGCGCCGTCGGAAGGGCCGCCCTGCGCCGTGCCCTGGTGGACGCGGCGCTCGGCGTCCACGGCATCGAGCGCGCCCGCGTCCGGGGCCGGGGCCTGTTCCGCAGACGGCTCGTCGTCCGGGCCGCCACGCGGTACCGCAACCCGGCGAACCTGGCCGAGCTGGTCAGGAGCGCCGTCGACGAGCGCCTCGACCGCATCGAGCCGATGCACCGGCCGGACGTCGACGTCCGGCTCGGCTGGCGGAAGGACTGACATGAGGATCGCGATCGCGGCGACCGGGGCGGTCCTGCTGCTGTGCGGCGGCGCGGCCCTCGCCGCCGGCCTCGGCGCGTTCGACGCGCTCGGCGCCCTGTCGGGCAGGCCGCTGCTCGACCCCGCCCTCATCCGGTTCACCGAGGACGAGGGCTGGTTCCTGCCCGCCACCGCGGGCGTCGCGGAGGTCGTGGCGCTCGCCGGCCAGCTGTGGCTCGTCCTCCAGTGCCGGACGCTCGTCCACCGGTGGCGGCCTGACGTCGACCCGAAGACCCGCGCGCTCGCCCGCGACGCGGCCGGTGACCTGAACCGGGACGCGCGGGAGCTGCCCGGAGTCCAGGACACCCGCGTCCGGCTCACCGGCACGATCACCAGGCCCCGGCTCCGCGTCCGGGTCGCCTGCGCGGACGACGCGCTGGTCAGCGAGGTGTACGGCGAGCTCGGCGCGGGCCCGGTCGAACGGTACCGGCACGCGATCGGGATGCCCGACCTGCCGGTGGTGGTCCGCTTCCGCGCCGCCTCCACGCGCCGCCCCGGACGGTTCCGCCGCGCTGGGCGCCGCCCCGAGAACGACTGACGTCCTGGAAGGGAAAGGGCGGCCCGGTGTCAGGAGCGGGGTGACTCTGACACCGGGCGCCCGGTGCCGATGACGCGCGCCATGCCTTGACGCGACGACCCTTCCGGTGACCCTGCCTCTTCGGCTGACTTCGACGCGCCCGGCTAGGCCGACCCTGGCCATCCTGATGTCCGGCGCGATACGCGAAGCCTCGATGCCCCAGGCTGTGCCGCAAGGAGCGGCGCCCGTCCGGTCCCGCGTTGCGGGGGATCGCGATCGCGGACGGGCGCCCGCGCCTTGGCAGGCGCCCATGCGCCGGGTGGAGCGGGCGCATGCACACGGCGGACGCCTGCACTGGGAGTGAGCTCGCAGGTCAGGGGCTTGCGTCTATGAAGGCGGAGATCTGTGCACCCGTGACTATGCGCCGTCCCATAACGATGGTCACGCTTGTGTACATTTCGTTCACGGCGTGGAGCGACGAAAGGTGCGACAGTGCGGCGTCCCGCATGGACGGCGCCCGGCCGCTGGAGCCTGGCGCGACAGCTGCTTGTGCTGCAGGCCGCGATCGTCGGCCTGCTCGTGGCCGCCGGCGCGACCATCGCCTTCCTGGACGCCGGGCGCGCCGCCGACGAGGCCGCCAGGCAGACGGTGACGGCGGTCGCGCAGAGCATCGCGGACGCCCAGAACATCCCCGCAGCGCTCGCCACGCCCGACCCGAGCGCACTCCTCCAGCCGTACGCCGAACGCGTACGCCGCGACACCCGCGTCGACTTCATCACGATCATGAGCCCGGCGGGGATCCGCTACACCCATCCGAACCCGGCCCGGATCGGCGGGCACTTCGTCGGCAACACCGCGCCCGCCCTCGCCGGACGGACGTTCACCGAGACCTACACCGGCACGCTCGGCCCGTCCGTCCGGGCCGTCGCGCCCGTGTACGACGGGAACCGCCGCGTCATCGCGCTCGTCTCGGTCGGCATCACGGTCCGGGTGATCTCGGCGGAGCTCCGGCAGCGGCTGCTGCCGCTCGTCGCGGTCGCCGCCGCCGTCCTCGCCGCCGGTCTCGGATGCAGCTACCTGGTGTCGGCGCGGCTGCGCCGGCAGACCCGCGGCGCCGCGCCCGGCGAGCTGCGCGAGATGTTCGAGTACTACCAGGCGATCCTGCACTCCGTCCGCGAGGGCCTGCTCCTGCTGGACCGGACGGGACGCATCGTCCTCTGCAACGACGCCGCCCGCGACCTGCTCGGCCTGACCGACGTGCCGCGGGGACGCCCGGTCGGCAGGCTCGGGCTGCCCGACGAGCTGGTCGCCACGTTCGTGTCCGCTGAGCCGCGCTCGGACGAGATCCATGTCGGCGACACCCGCGTCCTCGTCGTGAACACCGCGCCGGTCCGGTCGCGGGACCGGGCGATGGGCAACGTCGTCACCCTCCGCGACCACACCGAGCTGCTGGGCCTGACCGGCGAGCTCGACACCGTGCGCGGTTTCGCCGAGTCGCTGCGCTCCCAGGCCCACGAGGCCGCGAACCGGCTGCACACGGTGGTGTCGCTGGTGGAGCTGGGCCGTCCGGACGACGCCGTCGAGTTCGCCACCGCGGAGCTGGCGACCGCGCAACGGCTCACCGACCGGGTCGTCGGCTCCGCGAGCGAACCGGTGCTGGTCGCGCTGCTGCTCGGCAAGTCCGCCGAGGCGGGGGAGCGCGGCGTCGAGCTCGTCGTCACCGACGACACCGCCATCGAGGGCGTCGTGGAGCCCCGCGACCTCGTCACCATCCTCGGCAACCTCATCGACAACGCCGTCGACGCCGCCCTCTCGGGCGCCGGGACCCGCTCGCCGCGCGTGGTCGTCAGCGCCCGCAAGGACGGCGGCGAACTCGTCCTCCAGGTCGCCGACAGCGGCCCGGGCGTCGACCCGGACGCCGTGCCGGAGATGTTCCGGCGCGGCTGGACGACGAAGACGTCCGGCGGCCCCGTCGGGCACGGACTCGGTCTCGCCCTGGTCGGGCAGGCCGTCCGGCGGCACCGCGGCGACATCCATGTCGGCCATGATGGCGGCGCGATCTTCACCGTCCGACTGCCCCTGGAGTCCCGATGATCAGAGTGCTCGTCGTGGAGGACGATCCCGTCGCCGCCGAGGCGCATCGCTCCTACGTCGAACGCGTCGCCGGGTTCGCCGTCGCCGGCGTCGTCCATTCCGGCGCGGACGCCCTGCGCTTCTGCGAACGCACCCCGGTCGACGTCGTCCTGCTCGACTTCTACCTGCCCGACACCCACGGCCTCAAGGTGTGCCGCGCGCTGCGCGCCGGCGGCAGCGACGTGGACGTCATCGCCGTCACCTCCGCCCGGGACCTCGCCGTGATCCGCTCGGCGGTGTCGGTCGGCGTCGTGCAGTACCTGCTCAAGCCGTTCACGTTCGCGTCCCTGCGCGACAAGCTCGTCGCGTACGCGCGGTTCCGGGAGCAGGCGGTCGGCACCGGCGAGGTCAGCGGCCAGGCGGACGTGGACGGCATGCTCGCCGCCCTCCGCAGCCCCGACCATCGTTCGCTGCCGAAGGGCATGAGCCGAGAGACGCTCCAGGCCGTCACCGAGGTGCTGGCCGGCGCCCACGACGGCCTGTCCGCCGCCGCGGCCGCCGACCTCACCGGCGTGTCCCGCGTCACCGCCCGCCGCTACCTCGAATATCTCGCCGAGAACGGCCTGGCACGCCGCCGGCCCCACTACGGCCAGGTCGGCCGTCCGGAGGTGCGCTTCTATCCCGGGTAGACGGGGTACGCATGTGAACGACGGTGAAACGACATCGGGGGAGTCGTCGTGAACGAGAAGCCGGAGAAGGCCAAGTCCGAGACGACCGGGAAGGACCAGGAGAAGCGTCCGCCCGCCAAGGACAAGCCCCAGGCGCCGAAGAAGAAGCCCGGCGACGCCGCCCGCAAGATGCGCGAGATGTTCAAGGGCTAGCCGCGGCCACCGCGCCCGGCCGGACACTCGACCCGGCCGGGCGCTGCGCCGTCCGGGTGCAGGGCGGGTAAACCGGCGTTGACCTGCTCTTTCTCCGAAATGGCGGTTCGCTGACACGTCCGCGAGCATGAACCGGACGTCAGCCCGCGCGCGGGGGAACCTCGTGCGCGGGAGCGAACCGGCGGTGCGGGCGACCCGCACAGGGAGCGGGGCCATGAGCCAGGACGACGGGCCGGCCACCGGCGCCGGGACGGTGCGCGGACGCGGCCCGGCCGCCGCCGAGGGACGGCACGGGGAACCCCGCGTCCGATGATCGCCTGGACGGACGCACCGCACGCGCCCTCCGCCGGGGCCCTCTCCGACCTGGCGCACCGCATCGCCGAAGCGGTCATGACCTGCCCGGACGTACGACAACTGACGACCGGCCCGCACGGCCGCATCGCGACCCACCGCGCCGGGCGCCGGCTGGAAGGCGTCGCGGTGCGCGGCGGCGAGATCGAGATCGGTGTGATCGTCCGCCACGGCCGACCGCTTCCCGAGATCGGCGAGGACGTCCGTCGCCTAGTCCGCCCGCTGGCCGGCCGGCGCACGATCGACGTGCTGATCGCCGCCCTGGCCGATGGTTGACCGGCCTGAGAGGAAGACCCGCATGAACGCGAAACCGCCACGCCTCCTGCTCGGACACCCCCGATGACCGGCGCCGCCGAACCGGGCCGGACGATCATCAGCGACCGGGCGGTCGCACAGATCGTGGCCAGGGCGGTAGAGGAGATCAACTCCGGCGACCACGACCAAACGCCCCCCGAACCACCATTCCCCGCCCCGCAGGCAGTTAGCCCACAGGCACCTGGCCCGCAGGCACCTGGCCCGCCGACACCCGGATCGCAGATGCCTGGATCGCCGATACCTGGCCCGCAGGCGCTTGGGCCGCCGGTGCCTGGATTGTCCATGTCTGGTCCGCCGGTGCCTGGACGCGGCCCGGCTCGCACCGAGGTGTGGGTGAACGGCGACGTCGTCACGGCCCGCGTCGCGATGTCCGTGACCTACCCGATGCCGGTGCGCGAGGTCGCCCGGCGGGTGCGGGAGAACGTGCGCGGACGGGTGGCGGAGCTGACCGGCTTCACCGTCCGCCAGGTGGACATCAACGTGAACGACCTCGCCCACCCCGCCACAGGCGAACGGACCATGCCGTGACCGCACAGGCCGCTCCAAGCCCCGCCACGGCGCCGCGAGCACCGGCGGCCGAGCCGCGGCAAGCCGACCGCGCGGCCCAACGCGCGTTCCGCCCGCGCCGAGTGCGGCCCGCCATGCTCGCCGCACTTCTGCTGACGGCGGCCGGGTCGCTCACCGCGATCGAGGTGATCTCGGCGGGGGCCGGCCGTCCCGCCCGCGTCTTCCCGTACGGCTGGGTGAACGACACGGCCTGGGACGACTGGCACGCACTCGCGATGTTCGGTGCCATGACGACGCTGGGCCTGCTGTTCACGCTGACCGCGCTGCTGCCCGGCAAGACCCGGATCGTGCCGCTGCGCGGCTGTGAACCGAGCCTTGTGATGGGGGTGTGCCGCCGCGGGCTGAAGAAGACGGTCGCCGCGGCGGCGCAGGAGGCCCCAGGCGTGTCGCGGGTGCGCCGGGTCCGGCTGCGCCGCCGCCGGGTGAAACTGGTGGCGGAGACGGCCGTGAACGCGCCCGAGGGGCTGGACGAGGGCGTCGCGGAGGCGGTGCGCGATCGGCTCGGCGGGCTTCGGCCGCTGCCCGTCCGGTCCGTCTCCGTGCGGGTGAGGCGGCGGGACCGGTGATGGACCGCCGTTCAGCACACCTCAACCGCACCGGCCTGGCCCTGCTCGGCGCCGTCCTGGCCGGCGCCGGGGGCGCGGGCCTCGCCCGCGGGCTGGGCGCCTTCGGCGACGAACGGGCGTCCGGCCCGGTGCTCACCGGCGAGGTACGCCGCTTCGCCGCCGAGCACACCTGGTTCTGGCCGGCGGTCGCCGCGGCGGCGGTCGTCCTGGCGCTGCTGGGCCTGGCCTGGCTGCTCGCTCAGGGCCGCTCCGGCAAGCTGACGGGCCTCGCCCTGGAACCGGACACGGGCACAGGCGCGACAAGGCTGTCGGCGAAGGCCGTCACAGACGCGCTTGAGCACGAGATCGGCACATACCCGGGCGTGTTGAGGGCGCGGGCCCGCCTGGTCGGCTCGTCCGCGCATCCCGAACTGCGGTTGAACGTCGAGTACGGGCACCCCGCCGAACCCGCCGACCTGCGGCGCCGCATCGAGGACGAGGGCGTGCCCCGCCTGTGCACCGCCCTCGAACGCGACTCGGTCCCCACCATGGTCCGGCTGCGCCTTGCACCGAAGGAGCAGCCCTTGACAGTCGGCTGACGCCTCCGGATCGCGCAAACCTTACGGGCGCTTTGAAGCCATTTGAGGCTCTATGTCGACATGCAGCACTAATGTCCGAAGTGAAGCTGACGTCGAGCCATGAGGAGGCACGCTTGTCCGACCCTGCACTTCCGGGCGGCTCCGCCGAGGGGCTCGTCGACGTATGGAGGGAACAGACGGACCACAGCATGGGCCCCTCCCGCTGAGCGGCCCGATGGCCCGGGGGCCGCGGCGACACCACACCGCGACCCCCGGGTTTCTTGCTGTCCGGTCGCCCGCCCACGTCTTCCATCAGGCTCCCGGTGACGTGCCTCAGGAGCTGGCGAACAGCGCCAAGCCCAGTACCAGAACGTAAACGAAGACCCAGGCATAAATGGTCATCAACGGACTGGTGATGTCCTTCCGATGGCGCCGTCCCGCGCGCAGGCTGGGCGGATTCGCGTTGCTCTTGCTGGGATGCCCGGTCGGCCCGGACGGCGCGTAGACCAGTTCCGCCTGTTCGGACGAGTGGGCGCTACCGGTCTTGACGACAGGGAGAGGCGAGGCGATCTCGTACGACGACTCGTTTCCCTGAACCGCGCGCAGCGAATAAGACGGCTCTCGTAGAACATAGATGCTGGTGCCCCACTCGACCGGTACGGCCTCTCCGTTCAATGTGACCGTGGGAAGATACTCCTTACGATACGAAGTGGAGTTTCTGCGGCCGAATGGCCAGGCGTACCGGACGACTAGTTGCGGAGAACCGCCGCCATCCTGCAAGCGCCGCAAGGTCGGGCCTGACCAGCCTTTCTTGGAACCCATCGGACCGCCTCACGCTACATTGCCGGCAACGATGACAATCATGAGCGCGACCAACAGGACAAGGAACAGCCGTACGTTCCAGTTCCGCAGTCCCTTGGTCACGGGTGGAATCGGGCTCGACACGACCATTGGCACCGCCGCGCCCGGACGTATCCAGACCTGAATCACCCGGGCACGGCCCTTGAGGGCGTCCGTGGCGAAGGACGCGGTGGCACCGCAGCGCACCGTGATCGTCCGTGACCCGGATGCGACCGGGACGTACCAGCGACCTAACGTGACGTCCAGAGAACTCCCGTCGATCTGGCACGAAAGTTCTGGAACCTCTCCAGAGAAATCGGGTTCCACCGAGAACCGGATGTCGAGCGCCGAATCCCTGGGATCTGGTGCGAGAAGTTCTGTGCTCTCAAGTTGTATAGGCACCATTGTCGGCACTTTATTCAACCGCCATTTCTACGTTTCTTTGGGCGGGGGTGCCGCCGCCGGGACGTCTCCGGGGTTCAACTTGCTCCGGATGCCCTCCGACGATCCGCCATCACCGATGAAGCCCTGCCAGGCCGTTCCGGCCATCTTGAACGGAGTGCTGACGAGGACACTGGTTCCGAATCCGGTAAGCGCGTCAATGCCGCGCTTGTTCTCCGCCGCGTGCCTGGCCAGATGGCGCAACAGGGTGGACAGGCGGATCAACACATTGCGTACCTTCCGGATCATGGCCGAGGCGCGCTGGAAAGCAATCGTGGCCTGAATGCCGGTGACCCCGGCCGCGGACGCGGTGCTCGCGCCGAACGTGACTGGTGCGGCCGCCATCGCCGGAACCCAGGTCGCGACCAACCACCTGGTCAGGGTGACGATGAGTTCGATGATGAACGCCTGTGCGATCTCCATGACCGCTTTGCTGGCACCGAGGATGGCTCGCACGTGCGTGACCTGCTTCACCAGGTCGTCCAGACCTTCGGTGAAGGTGGTCATGCGCGCTCTCGCCTGGTTGCTGGTGGGCCCTCTCCAGACACTCTCCGCGATGTCCGTCTGCGGGATCTCCAGCACCTTCTTCGACAACTCGCTGAGTTTCTTGCCCACCAGATCCCACTGGTTGCTCGCGTCGTCGATCTTCTCCGGGTGTCCGGTGACGTAGGCGAGCGCGTCCTCCAACGGCTGGATGACGTCGATGAGGAAGGTGAGGCCCCAGCCCCCGAGGAACCCCTTGGGGTCGGTGGCCAGCCCCATACCCGCGCCGGCGGCGTCTCCGACGAACGAGGACAGGTCGGCGAAGTCCTTCTCCTCGAACGCCTTCTTGATTCCCTTGCTCATCGAGCTGATGACGGGCATGTCCTCAAGGAGGTCGAATTTGACCGGGCCCGCCTCGCTCAGGGAAGGTGGGCGTTCCGGCGCCATCACCTTGCCCTTCGGAGGATTGGCGAGGAGCTTCTCCACATCCTTGATCTTGCTGAGGAGCTTGCCGTCGGCCTTGCGATAGTTTTCCGCGGTTTGCACCAGTGAGCCCGCTGCCTTGCGGATGTACTTCTCCGGCAGTTCCAGGGATTCGTGCAACTCGTTGGCGGCTTCTTGGTACTTGTCGTTGAGCTGGGCGGTCCTGCCGACCGCTCCCCATACGTCGAACCCGTGCCCCATGTCGGCGGCCTTCGCGGAGACCTTGATATCGGCGGCAAGGGACTGGTGGCCGTCCAGCTTCTGCGCGGCGGAGACCAGCCGCCCTGGGTCGTAGACGATTTCGGTCACCAGCGGATGCCCTTCTTGTGCAGGTGCTCGTCGGGGTCATCGATTTCTATGTGGGGCAGGTGTGCGCTGACCATGTCCGTCACGTCCACGCCTGGTGGCGCGATCGGCTGGACGAGGCCGGCCATTTCCTGGTTCACCTCGGCGGTGGCCTTCTGGATCATGGTGATGAGCGTGTGCGCGAGGCGTTCCGGGCCGAGACGAAGGGCCTGCGCCTGTAACGCGATGTTCTGTACGGCACCGCCGGGCCCCACGGTCACCGTGACGGTGCGGTCCTGCGAGGTGGCCGAGACGCTCAGGCGTTCGATCTCCTCGCGAACGTCCTTGTACCTGGCCAGCTGCTCGGTCAGGTCTTGATCGACTGTGCCGAACGGTTCCGGATCACTGGATTTCTGGGCGTCATCAGTCAAGGGGCACCCTGTCGTCTATTGGATCCGCGGGGTATTGATCCTGAGTGTATGCCGGGTAGATCGCCCGGCGGACGTCATTTAATCATGGCTTACAAAGTTGTTCAAACGTCTGAAAAGAGTGTTAGGTGTCGAATGTAATTGTCCAGATGGGGCGGTTTATTCGGGTGTCGGGCGGCCTGAATCGGTTGTTGCGTAAAAGGGGCTGTCGCCGTCCTGAACGGGTCCGCTCGGATCGGGCTGAGAGTGGGCCCGGTGTGAGGGGTGACACATCGAGGGTGGGTTGTGTTTTCCAACTCGGTGGAGGGAGACTTCGAGAGTAAGTTGGAAAATCAAACGGAGGTGGGCCATGCGGGACGCGGTGATCGTGGAGGCGGTGCGCACGCCGTTGGGCAAGGGCAAGCCGAGCGGGGCGCTGCACGACGACCACCCCGCCGATCTTCTGGCGCGGACGCTGAAGACGCTCGTCGAGCGCGCCGGTCTCGATCCGGCGCAGGTGGACGACGTCGTCGGCGGTGTCGTGACCCAGGTGGGCGACCAGGCGCTCAACATCACCCGTACGGCCGTCCTCGCGGCCGGGTTCCCGGAGAGCGTCCCCGCCATGACGGTCGACCGGCAGTGCGGCTCGTCCCAGCAGGCCCTGCACATCGCGGCGCAAGGCGTGCAGAGCGGCGCGTACGACATCGCGATCGCGTGCGGTGTCGAGTCGATGTCCCGCGTACCGATGGGGTCGAGCGTGCTGCCCGGCAGCGACCCGTTCGGCCCGATGCTCGGCGAGCGGTATCCCGGCGGCCTCGTCGGCCAGGGCATCAGCGCCGAGCTGATCGCCGCCCGCTGGAACCTGCCGCGCGAGGAACTCGACGCCTACGCCTACGAGTCGCACCGCCGCGCCGCCGAGGCGTGGAAGAACGGCGAGTTCGACCGCGAGGTCGCCTGGCCGCACGGGCGGGACGAATCCGTCCGGGCCGACACGTCACCGGAGGTCCTCGCCGGGCTCGAACCGGCCTACTACGACGAGCGGACGGGCGAGCGGTTCCCCGAGATCGGCTGGAAGATCACCGCGGGCAACGCCTCGCCCATCAACGACGGAGCCGCGGCCGTGCTCGTCATGGGCGCGGACGTCGCCGAACGCCTCGGCCTGCGTCCCCGCGCCCGCTTCCACGCGTTCGCCGTCACCGGCGACGACCCGCTGCTGATGCTCACCGCGATCAGCCCGGCGACGGAGAAGGTGCTGCGGCGCGGCGGCCTCACCCTGGACGACATCGACCTGTTCGAGGTGAACGAGGCGTTCGCGCCCGTCGTCCTCGCCTGGCAGCGCGAGACCGGAGCCGACCTGGACCGGGTCAACGTCCGCGGCGGCGCGATCGCGATCGGCCACCCGCTCGGCGCCAGCGGTGCCCGCATCATGACGACGCTGCTGCACGCTCTGGAAGACCGGGGCGGACGGTTCGGGCTCCAGACCATGTGCGAGGCGGGCGGCCTGGCCAACGCCACCGTCATAGAGCGGCTCTGACGGCGGTTAGGCTGCCCGGTATGCCGAAGGACGCCGCGCCGCGCGAGTGCTCTGTCGCCGACACCCTGGACCTCGTCGGCGAGCGCTGGAGCCTGCTCGTCATCCGCGAGCTGAGTTACGGCGTGCGGCGCTTCGACCAGATCGTCCGCAACACGGGCGCGTCCCGCGACATCCTCACGTCCCGGCTGCGCAAGCTGGAGGCGAACCGGATCATCCGCCGCGAGCGCTACAGCGACCACCCGGCCCGCCACGAGTACCACCTGACGCCCGCGGGCGCGGAACTGTGCGACGTCCTCCTCGTGCTGATGAGGTGGGGCGACCGGCACCTGCATCCCGACGATCCGCCCGTCCGCTGGCGGCATTCGTGCGGCCACACCCTCAGCCCCATGGTCATCTGCCGCCACTGCGGCAACGAGGCCCGCCCCGGCGCCCACTCCCCGACCGGCCGCGGCACCCTGACCACCTGACGGCCACTCAGCGGCCCCCCGCGTCGCTTGACGAGCCCAGTCCCCATCGCCCCCTGTCCCGATCGGCTCACACGAAAGGCCCCTCGCGCCACACACCAACCCCCGCATCGCGCGGGACCAAGCCGAGTCGCGCGCCGAGCCGCTCAGGTCGTGCGAGGGCCCAGTCGGGTCGGGCGCCGAGTCGCCCGGGGTCGTGTCGGGGCCGGTTGGGTTGCGCTTCGAGCCGTTCGGGTTGTGCGGGGCCGGGTCGCGCCGCCCGTCGAGCAGTTCGCGCCGTGCGTCGAGTTGCTTGGGCTGTGCGGGGGCTGGGCGAGCCGGTCGCGTCGGGCGGGATGCTGGCTGCGCTGCGGGTCGCGTCGGGGGAGTTGGTCGTGTCGAGCCGGTCGGTCGTATGGGGATCGGGCGGGTCAGGTGCCGGGTCGGGGCGAGCGGGAGCTGGTTGGGCTGTGCGTCGAGTAGCTCACGTTGGGGGTTGAGTCGCTCGGGGCGTGGGGCGGTTGCGGGAGGTGGACGGGGTGCGTGGGGAGTCAGGGGCGCTGGGGGCCGAGCAGATCGTGTCGGGAACCGGTCGTGTTGAGTGCTTGCGTCGCGTGGGGTTGGCCGGGGTCAAGCTCGGCGGGGCGGTCAAGCTCGGCGGGGCGGTCGGGGCGGTCGGGGCGGGTGGTCAGGTGCCGGGGTGTGGCGTTGGGTGGGTTAGCGGTCGGTGGCTAGGCGGGTTCCTAGGCCGATGAAGAGGGCGCCTACGGCTGTGTTGAGGCGGCGGCGGGCGGTGTGGCGGCGGCGTAGCCAGTCTCCGATTCGTCCCGCCAGGACGCCTACCGTGCCGTCGACGAGGAACTCCAGGACGATGAGAATGGCGCCTAGGATCACGAACTGCGCCCACACGTGTCCCATTGTCGGGTCGATGAACTGGGGTAGGAAGGCGATCGTGAAGGTGACCATTTTTGGGTTGAGTAGATTGGTCAGTAGGCCGTTTAGGTAGGCGCGGCGGCCTGTCATCGCTCTGGCGGACGGTAGGTCGTCGAGGTCGTCCTTGCGGCGGCGGATCGTTTGGACGCCCAGGTACACGAGGTACGCGGCACCGGCGATCCGCACCGCGGTGAACGCGACCGGTACCGCCGCGAACAGGGCCGCCAGCCCGGCGGCGGCGACGGCGACGTGAACGGCCTCGCTCGTCGCCACCCCGGCCGTCGCAAGCAGTCCGGCCCGGGCGCCGCCGCGCATTCCGCAGCCGAGGATGAACAGCATGTCCGGCCCTGGAATGACCATGGCCACGATCGAGGTCACGAAGAACGCCGCGAGCAGATGTGGATCAACCGGCATGAACCGATCGTGCCACACCCGGCGGCGCGTCCGGTCGGGGCCCCGTGCCGGGGCGGGATTCGTGTGCATCGTCAAACGCTCATGTTCCTGAAACGATCGTGTCGTTCGGTCAATGCGCGGCAAATGGGAGAGCGCTGATTTCGTTCGGGCGTAATAAGTCGGGGCCCGCGGTTACCGATCTTGTTTCCGGCAAAGGTGCAGGGGGGTTCGCGATGTTCACGCGCGTCGCGGGACGAATTCGACGTCGGCGCCGGATTCGCGGAAATCGGGGGAGTCATGGCAAGGGTGAAACGGGAGCACGACGGGCACGATGAGGCGGCGGACGCCGAGGTGCTGTCGTCGGCGGAGTACGCGGCCGAGCTCAGGGACGATTCGAGCGGCCTCACCTTCGGGGTGATGAGCTGCGGCGCCCCGGTCGAAGGGTTGGAGCAGCACATCTGCATGGGGTTGAACGCCTGCAACGCCTTCGACATCGACGGCGGCGCGATCATGGCCGGGACCGGGAACTGCGCGACCGTCCGCCATGTCTGCCACGGTGAGGGGCAGTGCCGGGGGCAGGGCGGCTGCGGCTACGCCGGGAACGACGAGCAGCAGTGGCGGCCCGGCGACCAGGCGTGCCGGTTCAACGGCAGCTGCGCCAGCCCGCTCAACGTCAGCCGGGTGTTCAGTTGCGGGCCGATGAAGGGCAAGAGCGTGTGGTTGCAGGCCAGGCGCATCATGGAGGACCGGATGTACCGGGCGGGGCTCGCCTTCGGCCCGTCCCCGGGCGAGGGCATCCCGGACGAGATGCTGCCCGAGTACGACATCGACGACGGCTCGGACCTGCGGCACCCGCTGACGGACGGCCAGCGCCGGACGGGCTCGCGCAAGAGCGCGGCCGGGACGGCCCGGAAGGGTGCCGCCAGGAAGCGTCGATGACGCCGCCGGGCGCCGGGGAACGGCCGCTCGGTTTCGGGCTGGGGCTGCGCGCGCCGCACCTGGACCATGTGCGGCGCCACCGGCCGGACGTCGGGTTCTTCGAGGTGATCTCGGAGAACTTCATGGACTGCGCGGGCGGGCGCCGCCGTGCCCTGGACGCGATCGCCGACCGTTACCCGATCGTCCTGCACGGGGTCTCGCTGTCGATCGGCAGCACCGATCCGCTCGACTTCGCCTACCTGTCCCGGCTGCGCGACCTCGCCGACGCGGTCAAGGCGCGGCTGGTGTCCGATCACGTCTGCTGGACCGGGGTCATGGGCCGCAACACCCACGACCTGCTGCCGCTGCCGTTCACTGAGGCGGCGCTGGCGCACGTGACCGGACGTGTGCGCATCGTCCAGGAGTACCTGGGACGCAGGCTCGTCCTGGAGAACCCGAGCACGTATGTCGGTTTCACCGCGTCGACCATGTCCGAGCAGGAGTTCATGACCCGGCTCGCCGAGGACGCCGACTGCGGGCTGCTGCTGGACGTCAACAACGTCTACGTCTCGGCGGCCAACCATGACTTCGACCCGGTCGACTACCTCGACGCGATCCCCCTGGACAGGGTGGAGCAGATCCACCTGGCCGGTCACACCGACTACGGCACCCACATCATCGACACCCATGACGGCCCGGTCACCGACGAGGTCTGGGACCTGTACCGGCGGGTCACCGAACGCGACGCCGGGATCCCGACCCTCCTGGAGTGGGATGACAGGTTGCCGGGCTTCCCCGTCCTGGAGGCCGAGCTCGACAAGGCCCGGCGGCTCGCCGCCAAGGCCCGGAGGCAGCCGATCCCGGCAGGTTCGTCGCAGGTGGCGGCCAATCGGTGGCGGGCCGGGGGCGGGCACGATGGCTGAGCCGTCCGACCTCGCCGGGCTCCAGCGGTGCTTGCAGACGGCGATCCTGGATCCGGTCGGTGACCTGGACGAGGCCGTCGGGCGGCTGACCGCTTCCTCGACGCTGACCGCCCGCGAGCGCCTGGCGATCTACTGGCGCGGCTACCGGCTCCGGCTGCTGGAGAACATGCGCGGCCTGCATCCCGGGCTGACGCATCTGCTGGGCGAGGAGACGTTCGACCGCTTCGCCCTGGATTATCTCGACGCGCGTCCCTCCAGCTCGTACACGCTGTCCCGGCTGGACGAGGGCTTCGCCGGACATCTGTCGGCGACCCGGCCCGACGACGCGCGGCACCGGGAGGAATGGCCCGACCTGATCATCGACATGGCCCGGCTGGAACGTCTCATCACCGAGGTCGTCGAAGGGCCCGGCACCGAGGACGTTCCCGTCCCGCACCCGGACGATCTTCCAGGACGCGCGGACCTGCCCGGTCTGCGTCCCGTGGTCGCGCCCTGCCTGCGCCTTCCGAGCCTGGCCTTTCCCGTCAACGAGTATCTGGCGGCGGTCCGGCGCGGCGAGGATCCCGCACCGCCCCCGCCCCGTCCCGTCTCGCTGGCCGTCAACCGGCGGGACTACCGGGTCACGATGCGGGAGCTCGATCCCGGAGACCACCGGGCGCTCCGGGCGCTGGCCGCGGGCGCCACGGTCGGCGCCGCCTTCGCGTACGCGGGCGAGGCCCGGACCGCCGCCCTCCTCCGCCGCTGGACCGAACACGGCTTCTTCTCCCACCTCCACGAACCCGGCTCCCGCGAACCCGGCCTCCACGAACCCGGCGTTCGCGGGCCTGGGAGCGGCATCACAACCACCAGGAAGGGCGCACGATGACCACCAAGACGATCCGCTCGGGGAACGGCGGAACGGCGACGAAGGCCCCGGCGGGACCGGCCAGGGCCGTACCGATCCGGCGGCTCGATCCGGCGAAGGGCATCAAGAGCGTGCAGGACCTGGCCGACCATCTGCACGTCGCGGCGCAGGTGGAGCTGTCCACGATCCCGCTGTACCTGTACGCCACCTACTCGATCAAGACCGCCGGGCACTCGCAGTGGGCGGCGCCGCGCGGTGTGCTCCGGTCGCTCATCGGGATCTCGATCGAGGAGATGCTGCACCTCGCGCTGGTGCGCAACCTGCTCGTCGCGATCGGGTACGGCGACCAGATCACCTTCTACGACAAGGAGTTCATCCCGAAGTACCCGAGCCTGATGATGCACCGCTACAACCCCGACGACGAGGACGGCGAAGAGATCCTCCTCTCCCTCAAGGGGCTGTCGAAGCAGCATGTGAGCACGTTCCGCAGGATCGAGATGCCGGACGACGTCAAACCCAACGCGGTCACCTTCGCCACGCACCCGGAGGCCGTCGGCCAGTACACCAGCCTGGGCGCGTTCTACCGCTCCATCGAGAAGGGCTTCCTCGACCTGGACGGGAAAGGCAAGATCGACTGGGCGTACGACGACGTGCGCAAGCAGTACAAGCGCGCCTTCTGGAACGAGTTCGGCAGCGGCAAGCCGCTGCGCGTCTACGACCTGGACACCGCCCGCAAGGCGCTGAACATCATCATCGAGCAGGGCGAGGGGACCCTCAAGGACCACGAGCACGTCAAGGTCAAGCGCGGCATCGAGGACTTCACCCACTACGAGAAGTTCCTGCGCATCCAGCGGGGCGAGGAGGGCATCGGCGCCGTCGACGGCGACAAGCACGAGATCAGCATCGACGACCCGGAGGCCACCTGGCCCGTCGTGTCCGACCCGAGCGTGGACGACTTCGACGACCAGCCGGGCGTGCACAGCCTGATGACGCTGTTCAACGCCGCCTACTGCTACACCCTGTGCATGCTGGACGAGGTGTACCGGCACTCCACCGACGACGTGGTCACGAAGCCGTACCCGGGCACCGACCGCGAGGAGCACTTCAGCCGCCGGTACGGTCTCGAACGCAACGGCGTCGCCATCATGCAGGGCGTCCTTTACCCCATCGCCCAGGCGCTCGTCACCACCCGGATCCCCGGCGGCGCGTGGAAGGGGCTGCACGCCGCGCCGTCGTTCGAGTTCTACGATTTCTCGAAGGCCGAGAACCGCACGAAGAAGCAGCAGCTCGTCGACCTGTGCGAAACGGCGCTCCACCATTTCCCGGCCCTCGGCGGCCCGGACGGCATCCAGCGCCAGATCGGCCTCCTCGCCGACATCTAGCCGCCGGGAAATCCCAGACAGGCAGGCAGGGTCAGCATTCGATGACGTTGACGGCGAGGCCGCCCCGGCTCGTCTCCTTGTACTTGTCGAGCATGTCGCGGCCGGTGTCGCGCATGGTCTTGATGGCCTTGTCGAGGGAGACGAAATGGCGGCCGTCGCCGCGCAGGGAGATGCGGGCGGCGCTGATGGCCTTGATGGCGCCGACGGCGTTGCGTTCGATGCAGGGGACCTGGACGAGGCCGCCGACCGGGTCGCAGGTGAGGCCGAGATTGTGCTCGATGCCGATCTCGGCGGCGTTCTCGACCTGTTCGGGGGTGCCGCCGAGGACCTCGGTGAGGCCGGCGGCGGCCATCGAGCAGGCGGAGCCGACCTCGCCCTGGCAGCCGACCTCGGCGCCGGAGATCGAGGCGTTCTGCTTGAACAGGACGCCGATAGCGCCCGCGGTCAGGAGGAAGCGGACGACGCCGTCGTCGTCGCGGCCGGGGACGAACCGGTCGTAGTAGTGCAGGACGGCGGGGACGATCCCGGCGGCGCCGTTGGTGGGGGCGGTGACGATGCGTCCGCCGGCGGCGTTCTCCTCGTTGACGGCGAGGGCGTAGAGGGTGACCCAGTCCATGGCGTGGAGGGGGTCGGACGGCTTCTCGGCGGAGAGCTGGCGGTGCAGTTGCGGGGCCCGGCGGCGCACCTTGAGGCCGCCGGGGAGGAGGCCCTCGCGGGTGCAGCCCCGGGTGACGCAGGCGCGCATCACGTCCCAGAGCGCCAGGAGCCCTTGGCGGATCTCGTCGGTTGAGCGGCCGAACGCCTTCTCGTTCTCCAGCATCAGCGCGGAAATGGAAAGGCCCGTGTCGTGGCAGCGTTCGAGGAGTTCGGCGGCAGTGTCGAACGGGTGGGGCAGGACGGTGTCGTCGGGTTTGATGCGGTCGGCGCCGGTCGCGTTCTCGTCCAGGATGAAGCCGCCGCCGACCGAGTAGTACACCTTCGCGCGCAGTTCTTCGCCCGTGTCGTCGTACGCGGTGAAGCGCATGCCGTTGGGGTGTCCGGGGAGCGATTCCTTGCGTTCGAAGACGAGGTGCTCGTTGACGGCGAAGGGGATGTCGTGGTCGTGGAAAAGGTGGAGCGTTCCGCGTTCGCGGATCGATTCCAGGCGCTCGTCGACCCGGTCGACGTCGACCAGTTCGGGCTTGTCGCCTTCGAGTCCGAGAATGACGGCCTTGTCGCTGCCGTGGCCCTTTCCGGTGAGGCCGAGAGAGCCGTAGAGAGTGACGTGGACGGTCGCCGTCTTCTCCAGGAGACCGTCGCGGTGCAGGCCGCGGGCGAAGCGGTGCGCGGCGGCCATCGGCCCGCCGGTGTGCGACGACGACGGCCCGATGCCGATCTTGAAGAGGTCGAAAACACTGATGGCCATTGCTACCTCTTTGTGGCCGCGCCCCCTCGCGACCGCGCGAGGGGGCGCGGCCGCGTCACAGGTCGGGGTACAGGGGATGCCTGTCGGCCAGGGCCTTCGTCCGGGCGGACAGGGCGTCGCGGTCGAAGGACGGCTGCAACGCCAGCGCGATGACGTCGGCGACCTCCGCGAAGTCGGCGGCGGTGAAGCCGCGGGTCGCGAGGGCGGGCGTGCCGATCCGGAGCCCGGACGTCACCATCGGCGGCCGCGGGTCGTTGGGGACGGCGTTGCGGTTGACGGTGATGCCGATGTCGTGCAGGCGGTCCTCGGCGTCGCGTCCGGTGAGGTCGGAGTCGACGAGGTCGACCAGCACGAGGTGCACGTCCGTCCCGCCGGTCAGGACCTTGACGCCGGCCTTCGCCGAGTCCTCGGCGAGCAGGCGCTCGGCGAGCAGCCTGGCGCCCTCGACGGTGAGCTCCTGCCGGGCGCGGAACCCCTCCGACGCGGCGATCTTGAGCGCGACGGCCTTGGCGGCGATCACATGCTCCAGCGGGCCGCCCTGCATGCCGGGGAACACCGCCGAGTTGATCTTCTTGCCGTACTCCTCGCGGGCGAGGATCAGCCCGCCGCGGGGACCGCCGAGCGTCTTGTGCGTGGTCGTCGTGACGATGTCGGCGTACGGGACGGGCGACGGGTGCAGCCCCGCCGCGACGAGCCCCGCGAAGTGCGCCATGTCGACCATCAGCAGCGCGCCGACCGAGTCGGCGACCTCCCGGAACGCCGCGAAGTCCAGCTGCCGCGGATACGCCGACCAGCCCGCCACGATCATCTTCGGACGGTGCTCCGCCGCGAGCGCGGCGACCTCGTCCATGTCGACGAGGCCGTCGTCCGCGCGGACGTGGTACGGCACCACGTTCAGCGTCTTGCCGGAGTAGTTCAGCCGCATCCCGTGCGTGAGGTGCCCGCCGTGCGCGAGGTCGAGGCCGAGGATCGTGTCCCCGTGGTGCAGCAGCGCGAAGTACACCGCCGTGTTGGCCTGCGCCCCGCTGTGCGGCTGGACGTTCGCGTGCTCCGCGCCGAACAGCTCCTTGGCCCGGTCGATCGCGAGCTGCTCGGTGACGTCGACGAACTCGCAGCCGCCGTAGTACCGCCTGCCGGGGTAGCCCTCGGCGTACTTGTTGGTCAGGACGGAGCCCTGCGCCTCCAGCACCGACACCGGCGCGAAGTTCTCCGACGCGATCATCTCAAGGGTGGACTGCTGCCGCCGCAGCTCCGCGGCGACGGCCTCGGCGACCTCCGGGTCGACCGCGGCGAGCGGGTCGTGCAGGGTCACCGTCAGTCCTCCTCGATCAGCTTCTCGTAGGCCGCCGAGTCGAGCAGGTCGGCCGGCTCGGCCGAGACGCGGACCTTGAAGATCCAGCCCTCGCCGTACGGGTCGTCGTTGATCACCTTCGGCTCGTCCACCACCGCGGTGTTGATCGCGGTGACCTCGCCGCTGACCGGCGAGTAGATGTCGCTGACCGACTTCGTCGACTCGACCTCGCCGCAGGGTTCGCCCGCCTCGACGGCCTCGCCCTCCGACGGCTGGAGCTCAAGGTAGACGATCTCCCCGAGGGCGTCGGCGGCGTGCGCGGTGATGCCGATGGTGACGATGCCGTCGTCCGGCGTTGAACCAGCGGGGCCGAGGCCCGACACCCACTCGTGCTCTTCGCTGTAGCGCAGCTGCTCCGGAACGCTCACGATCACTTCTCTCTCTTCGTTCGCGGGGGCCCGCCCCCGCAGGTCAGGAACGCTTGTAGAACGGCAGGGGCACAACGTCCACCGGCTCGTGCCGGCCGCGGACGTCGACGGCGAGGCCGGTCTCCTCGGCGCCGCTGTCGAGGTACGCCATGGCGATCGGTTCGCCCAGTGTCGGGGACGGGGCGCCGCTCGTCACGACCCCGCACGGCGCGCCGCCGGACGCGACGACCTGGTACCCCTTGCGCGGGGCCCGGCGCCCCCGCGCCACCAGACCCACGAGCCTACGGCCCGGCGGGGTCTGCGCGACCGCCTCCAGGGCTGACTTCCCGACGAAGTCGCCCGGCTTGTCCAGCTTCACGACCCGGCCGAGGCCGGCCTCGAACGGGGTCGTCTCGGCGGTGAGCTCGTTGCCGTACAGCGGCATGCCCGCTTCGAGACGCAGCGTGTCGCGCGCCGACAGGCCGGCGGGGACGACCCCGCCCACCCCTTCGAGCGCCTTCCACAGGCGGACGGCGTCGGACACGTCCACGAACAATTCGAAGCCGTCCTCCCCGGTGTAGCCGGTGCGGGCGACGAGCGCGTCGACGTCCGCGACCCGTGCGGCGAGGATCGCGTAGTACTTCAGGTCGGCCAGCGGGGCGTCCGTGAACCCTTCGAGAATCTCCTGTGAACGCGGCCCTTGCAGGGCGATCAGCGCGTACGCGTCTGAGCGGTCGTCCACGGCGGCCTCGAAGCCCTCGGCCCGCTCGGTGAGCGCGTCCCGGACGACGGCGGCGTTGGCGGCGTTCGCCACGACCATCCAGGTGGTCTCCGCCAGCCGGTAGACGATCAGGTCGTCGAGGACGCCGCCGTCCCGCCCGCAGATCATCGTGTAGCGGGCCTTGCCGACGGGCATCGCCGCCAGCTTCCCGACCAGCGCGTAGTCGAGCGCGTCGCCCGCGCCCGTGCCGGAGAGGAAGATCTCTCCCATGTGCGACAGGTCGAACAGCCCCGCGCCGGTGCGGACCGCCTGGTGCTCGGTGGTCTCGCTCCTGTAGCGCAGCGGCATCAGATGGCCGGCGAAGTCCACGAGGTTCGCGCCGAGGTCCACGTGGACGTCGTGCAGCGGTGTCTTCTTCGCGGGCGGATCGGCGGGCATGGGTTCGGCTCCTTCGTCGCGGGCACGCGTGGTCCATCGTCCCACTCGCGCACCGGGCGTCTCGGTGCCTCCCCCTCTGTCATCGGCGCCTGAGAGCTTCACCCGCCCGGTGGACGGGTTTGCACCTTCGGCGGGGGAACCGGGTCCCCGCTTTCCAGAGGTCGCCTCGTCCGTGCGGTCCGTGGGCCTGAGAGGTTCCGGGGAGGAGTTGCTCCTTCGGCGTCCCCCACCGGCTGCGAGGGACTCTCCCGCACGGGATCATCGGCCCGGCCAGGCTAGCAGCGGCTTCGCCCCGCGACCACCCGCCCACCCGGCCCACCCGACCGGCGCGCCCGGCCGGCGGGGCCATACGGCTTCTCGTTCGGATTCAACCGGACGCGGGCCGTTGACGTACTCTGAACTGATTGCTGGAGATCACCCCCCGGTGCGCGGGGTGCACGACCGGAGGGGCAAGCCGCATGGCCTACCTGGCTGGAGCATTGATCCTGTTCTTCGGCCTGCTGGTGTCCATCGCGCTGCACGAGCTCGGGCACTTCTCGTTCGCCAAGCTGTTCCGGGTGCGGACGACCCAGTTCATGGTCGGCTTCGGGCCGACGATGAAGTCGTGGCGCCGCGGCGAGACCGAGTACGGCGTCAAGTGGATCCCGCTCGGCGGCTACGTCCGCATGATCGGGATGCTGCCGCCGCGCAAGGGCGACGCTCCGGGCCAGGTTCGGCAGGCCAGCACCGGCCCGTTCCAGGGGCTCATCGAGTCCGCGCGCGGCGCGGCGCTTGAGGAGGTCAGGCCCGGCGACGAGGACCGCGTCTTCTACTCCAAGAAGTGGTGGCAGAAGGCGCTGATCATGGTCGGCGGGCCCGCCATGAACCTCGTCCTCGCGGTGCTGTTCTTCGGCATCCTGCTGATGGGCATCGGCACGAACCAGCTCCAGCCCGTGATCCGGGAGGTCCAGCCGTGCATGGTCCCGGCGAGCCAGGCCGGGCTCAAGGACTGCCCCGCCAACGCCGCGCCGACCCCCGCCAAGCAGGTCGGGCTGCGCGAGGGCGACCGGATCGTCGCGTTCAACGGCAAGAAGATCGATGACTACCGGGAGCTGCAGGAGCTGATCCGCGGCTCCGGCGGGCAGAACGCGGCGATGACCGTCCGGCGCGGCGGGCAGGACGTCAAGCTGGCCGTGCCCATCACCCGCAACAAGATGTACGACCTCGACGACACCGACAAGGTCGTCAACGCCGGGTTCCTCGGCATCACCCCGACCAGCGAGGTCGAGCGGCAGGGGCCGGGCGCGGTCGTGAGCACGATGGGCGATCTGACCTCGCGCACCGCGGGCGCGCTGGTGCGGATGCCGCAGAAGATGGTCGGCGTCTGGAACGCGGCCTTCGGCGGCGACGAACGCGACCCGAACGGCCCGATCGGCGTCGTCGGCGTCAGCCGGATCGGCGGCGAGGTCGCCGCCGACGAGACCATCACGGCCAGCCAGAAGGTCGCCTACTTCGTGATGCTGCTCGGGTCGCTGAACCTCGCGGTCGGGCTGTTCAACCTCGTCCCGCTGCTGCCGCTGGACGGCGGCCACATCGCCGGCGCGCTGCTCGAAGCGGTCAAGAAGCTGTTCGCCAAGATCTTCCGCAGGCCCGATCCCGGCTATGTGGACGTCGCCAAGGCGCTCCCGGTGACCTATGTGATGGCGGCCGTCCTGATCGTCATGGGCGGGCTGCTCATCTATGCCGACCTGTTCAACCCCGTCCGCGTCACCGGATAGCGCGGGCCCGCGGTCACGGGCCGGCCGCGGGCAGATCGCCGGTCTTGAGGAAGGCGTCCAGCGCGGCCCGGTAGGGCTCGATGTCGAGGCCCTGCGCCGCCAGCCAGGCGTCCGACCCGTAGGTGCCGGTGTAGCGTTCGCCGCCGTCGCAGATCAGCGTGACGACGCTGCCGTGCTCCCCGCGCGCCCGCATGCCCGCGATCAACTCCGCCGCGCCCCACATGTTCGTGCCGGTGGAACCGCCGACGTCGCGGCCGCTGACCTCGCTCGTCCAGCGCATCGCCGCGACGGACGCCGCGTCCGGCACCTGGATCATCCGGTCGATCACCGTGGGCAGGAACGACGGCTCGACCCGTGGGCGGCCGATGCCCTCGATCCGCGAGCCCGCCGCCGTCCGCTCCGGGTCGCCGTCGGCGAACGAGCCGTGGAACGCCGACCCCTCCGGGTCGACGACCGCGAGCCGCGTCTGGAACCGCCGGTAGCGGGCGTACCGGCCGATCGTCGCGGACGTCCCGCCGGTGCCCGCGCCGACCACGATCCACGACGGCTCGGGGAACCGCTCCAGCCGCAGCTGCTCGAAGATCGACTCGGCGATGTTGTTGTTGCCGCGCCAGTCCGTCGCCCGCTCCGCGTACGTGAACTGGTCCATGAAGTGCCCGCCGCATTCGGCCGCGAGCCGTCGCGACTCCGCGTAGATCGAGGACGGGTCGTCGACCAGATGGCAGCGGCCGCCGTAGAACTCGATCAGCTGGATCTTCTCCGGGCTGGTGGACGCGGGCATCACCGCCACGAACGGCAGGTCCAGCAGCCGCGCGAAGTACGCCTCCGACACCGCCGTCGACCCGCTGGACGCCTCGATCACCGTCGTGTCCGCGCGGATCCAGCCGTTCGCCAGCCCGTACAGGAACAACGACCGCGCCAGCCGGTGCTTCAGCGACCCCGTCGGATGGACGGACTCGTCCTTCAGGTACAGGTCGATGCCCCACTCCGGCGGCAGCGGGAACACGTGCAGATGCGTGTCGGCGCTGCGGTTGGCGTCGGCGTCGACCAGCCGGATCGCCTCGGCGACCCAGGCGCGGTCACCGGGATCGCAGCGGTCCACGGTACGGCTCACGGCGGCCCCCCTCGATCAGCGCTGCTTCCGTATCCGAGGTCCCACGATATCCGCGCATGTCACCGGGCATGATGGGAGGCAGCGGGGGGCAGATGATCGAGATGTTCGACGAGCGCATCGTGGAGACCGGGCGGCTGCCGTTGTTCGGCTTCTTCGTCGCGTTCATGATCACGTTCGTGCTGACGCGGGTGAACGTCCGGCTGATCCGCGCGAACGTGCGCTGGTTCCGCAACGTGACCACCGGCGACGTCCACATCCACCATGTGGTGTTCGGGGTCGTGCTGATGCTGGCGGGCGGTGTCGCGAGCCTCGCCGTCCCGGACGGGCACGTCCGGCTCGACCTCGTCGCGGCCGTCGTGTTCGGGATGGGGTCGGCGCTCGTCCTGGACGAGTTCGCCCTGATCCTGCACCTCAGCGACGTCTACTGGACGGAGAAGGGCCGCGCGTCCGTCGACGCGGTGTTCGTCGCCATCGCCGTGACGGGGCTGCTGCTGCTCGGCGTCCGCCCGTTCGGCTACGACCCCCTCGGCCTCGATCCCGGCGGCGGCGCCCTCAGCGGCGTCTATGTCGCGTTCCTCGCCGGCAACCTCGCCCTCGCCGTGCTCACGCTGCTGAAGGGCAAGATCTGGACCGGGCTCATCGGCCTGTTCCTGCCCGCGCTGCTGATCGTCGGCGCCGTCCGGGTGGCGCGGCCCGGCTCGCCGTGGTCGCGCTGGCGCTACGACGAGACGTCGCGCCGGTACCAGCGGGCCGTCCGGCGGGAGATGCGGATCCGGCGGCCCCTCATCCGCGCCAAGATCTGGGTGCAGGAATTCATCGCGGGACGGCACGACCTGATCCCGCCCGAGCTGCTCCAGCGCCGCGCCGAGGCCGCCGAACGCGCCCGCCGCCGCAAGGCGCGGACGACGACGGCACGCGCCGAACAGCGCGCCGTGGCCCGCGCGGAACGCAAGACCGCCGCCCGCTCGGCCCGCACCGGGCGCAAGGCCGGCGGGGCCTGGGCCGAGCGCCGCGCCGAGGCACGCGAGCGCCGCGCCGAGTCCCGCTCGCGCAAGGGCGCGTCCCGCCTGCGCACGCGCGCCGCCTCCAGACGGCGCACCCACCGCGCCGCGCCCGAGGAGGAGCCGCCGGGCGCCCCACCGGGCGGACGGCGCCGCGCCGTCCGCTAGCCCATGACGGGCGCCAGTCCATGACGGGCGCTAGTCCATGACGGGCGCGACGGCGCGGACCGTGTCGATGGTGTCGGCCTCGGACGCGGACTTGTCGGGCCGGTACCGCAGGACGCGCGCGAACCGCAGCGCGATGCCGCCCGGGTAGCGGGGGCTGTGCTGGACGCCGTCGAACGCGATCTCGACCACCAGCTCGGGACGGACATGCACCGTCCAGTCGTCCTCCCGCACGGCCAGCTCCCGGAGCCGCTGCGTCTGCCAGGCGAGCAGCTCGTCGGTGAGCCCCTTGAACGTCTTGCCGAGCATGACGAACCCGCCGGTCTCGGGGTCGCGGGCGCCGAGATGCAGGTTCGACAGCAGCCCCTGCCGCCGCCCGTGCCCCCATTCGACGGCGAGGACGACGAGGTCGAGGGTGTGCCGCGGCTTGACCTTGATCCAGCCCGCGCCGCGCCGCCCGGCCGTGTAGGGCGTGTCGAGCGACTTGACCACCACCCCCTCGTGGCCGCGCGCGACGGCCTCGTCGAAGACCTCCTTCGCCCGCGCCGGGTCGCCGGTGATCACGCGGGGCATCCGCAGCTCCTCGGGAACGACCCGGGCGAGCGCGGCGTTGCGCTCCGCGCCCGGCGCGTCGAGCAGGTCTTCTCCATCGAGATGCAGGACGTCGAACAGGAACACCGCCAGCGGCACGGGCTCGGTGTTCCTGGCGGTCCGGGTCGCGGTGCGGGCGGCCGTGACCTGGAACGGGTGGGGGCGGCCGTCCGGCCGCAGCGCGATCAGCTCGCCGTCGAACACGGCGTCGCGGACGGGCAGCTCGCGGGCCGCCGACACGACCTCGGGCAGCCGGGAGGTGATCTCGTCCAGCGTCCGCGTGAACACCCGCACCTCACCCTCCGACACATGGATCTGGGCGCGGATGCCGTCGAGCTTCCACTCGACGGCCGCGTCCGCCTTGAGCTTCCCGAACGCCTCGTCGAGGGACGGCGCGGACGCCGCGAGCATCGGCTTGATCGGACGCCCGACCTCCAGCGTGAACCAGCGCAGCCCGTCCACCCCCTCGGCGAGCGCGGCCGTCGCGACGGGCCCGAGCGATCCGCGCAGCATGAACGCCCGCCGCACCTCCGCCGCCGGCACCTCCGCCGCCGCCGCGATCGCCTCCGCCATCACGCCGTCCAGCGCGCCCTGCCGCAGCTCGCCCGCCAGCAGCCTGATCAGGAAGTCCTGCTCGGCGTGGGTGGCGCGGCCGAGCAGCGCCGCGACCAGCTCGCGCCGCCGGGCGACCGAGCCCGCGCCGGACACCGCGCCGATCTCGGTGAACGCCGCGTCGACCTCCGGCACCGTCAGGGACGGCTCCGCGGCGGGCGGCGGGACGTCGCGCAGCGAGGCGTAGCCCACGCCGATCTGGCGCTGCGGCAGCTCGCCGGACAGGTAGAAGACCACGGTCGCGGCCTCGCCCGGCGCCGCCGCGCGCAGGCACCCGGCGAGCGCCGCCACCTTGGCCTTGCGGCCCGAGGTGCCGGCCACCTCCGCCGACGTCCGGGTGATGTCCGCTATCAGCATCCCTTCATTGTGTCCACCGGCTCTGACAATCAACATCGGCGGGGACCCTGGTCAGCGCCCGCGCGCCCCGCCCACCTCGGCGCGGAATCGTTCCTGACCTGAATCGGCCGATCATGGCATATCTCCTGTCAACAGCTCCTAGGGTGGTTCCGGTAAAGGGGAGGGGCCGCCGATCATGCTCCCGGGGCCTTGACAGGTGATCGGCGTGCTTGTGACGCCCGGGCAGGAGGAGGTCGACGACGTGACCGTGCGATCGGTAGGAGTGTCCTGGGTGAGATGAGCCCAGGTCAACGGCCTGAACGCGTCGACGGGCCGCGGAGTGGACCTCGCTCCGCGGCCCTTTTGCTCGCCACGTCGTATGCCAATTCCCCGCGCTTTAGGGAACCATTTCCCCAAACTCGTGCAACCCCAAAGCAAAATGGTCAGGGGTGCGGGGTGGGGATTCTTGCGAGGAGGCGGAGGGACGCGGGGGAGAGCCTGGAGAGGGTGTGCAGGAGGTGGCCCTCGAAGTTGACGGGGACCACCGGCTTGTTCTTGATGATGGCGTGCACGATCCGCTCGGCGACCTTCTCCGGCGGGTAGTTGCGCATCTTGAGGGCGCGCCGGCCGCGTTCGCGGAGCCGTTCCCGGGTCGGTTCGTCGCCCTCGACATAGGTTCCGTTCTTCACGATGTCGGTGCTGACGAAGCCGGGGCAGACCGCGGTGACGCCGATGCGGGAGCCCGCCAGCTCGGCGCGCAGGCACTCGCTGAGCATGAGGACCGCGGCCTTCGTCGTGCAGTAGGCGGGCAGCGTCCGGGTCGGGCTGTAGGCGGCGGCGGACGCGATGTTGACGATATGGCCGCCGAAGTTCGGCTTGTCGGGCTTGTTGGGCAGGGCGTTGACGCGGTCGTGCATCTGCTTGCCGAACAGGCGGCAGCCGTGGACGACGCCCCACAGGTTGACGCCGAGGACGGCGTTCCAGTCGTCCAGGCCGGTGTCGAGGAACGAGCCCGCGACCGCGATACCGGCGTTGTTGACGACGATGTCCGGGGCCCGGCGCGACCGCTTGACCTCGGCGGCGAACGCCTCCATCGCGGCGGCGTCCGACACGTCGACCTGGTAGGGGGCGCCGCCGGCGCCGATCGTCTTCGCGAGCGTGACGGTGCGCTCGGCGGCGGGCAGGTCGATGTCGGCGGCGATGACGTTCGCGCCGCGCTCGGCAAGCGCGAGGGCGGTGGCCCGGCCGATCCCGCTGCCGGCTCCGGTGACGACGGCGAGCGCTCCGTCGAAGTGCGCGAGGGGCATGCGGTCAACCGTACTCAGGATGCGGCGGCGTCGGCGATGATCGCGTCGACCTCGGCCTTGCGCTCGGCCTCCTCGGCGGCGAAGCGTTCGGTGTCGAGCCTGTCGGCGATCTCCTCGTCCTGGGCCATGAGGGCGTCGAGGTCGCCCTTGGACATGTCCAGGACGCCCATGTCGTCGTAGGTCCGCTGGACGCGCTCGCTCCACAGGCCGATGTCCCTGACGCACGGGACGATGCGGCTGAACAGCAGGCTCTGGAACAGCCGCATGTACGCGGAGTTCTCCACCATCTCGTCGGCCTCTTTGGGATCGATGCCGAAGTTGGTCCAGATCTCCCGGCCGCGGATGCGGTCGCGCATCAGGTAGCAGCCCTCGATGACGAAGTCCTCGCGTTCGCGGAGCTCGGCGGGGGAGAGCCGCCGGTAGTAGTCGCGGAGCGCGAGGCGGCCGAACGCGACGTGCCGTGCCTCGTCCTGCATGACGTAGGCGAGGATCTGCTTGGGCAGCGGCTTGGTGGTGATGTCGCGGATGACGCCGAACGCGGCGAGCGCGAGGCCCTCGATGAGGACCTGCATGCCGAGGTAGGGCATGTCCCAGCGGGAGTCGGTGAGGGTCTCGTCGAGGAGCTCCTGGAGCTTGGTGTTGATCGGGTAGATCAGGCCGAGCTTGTCGTGCAGGAAGCGGGAGAACAGCTCGACGTGGCGGGCCTCGTCCATCGTCTGGGTGGCGGAGTAGAACTTGGAGTCGAGGTCGGGGACCGACTCCACGATCCGGGCGGCGGTGACCATCGCGCCCTGCTCGCCGTGCATGAACTGGGAGAACTGCCAGGACGTCGAGTGCAGCCGCAGCTCACCGCGTTCCCGCTCCGACATCCTGTCCCAGTGCCTCGTCCCGTAGATGGCGAGGGCCTGGTCGGGGATGCCGAGGGCGTTGTGCGGGTCGACGTCGGCGTCCCAGTCGATGCGCTTGGTGGAGTCCCACTGCTTGTCCTTGCCCTTCTGGTAGAGGGCCAGAAGGCGGTCGCGGCCGTCGTCGTACTCCCAGGTGAACCGGGCGTCCCCGGCCATGGGAACCTGCCAGGTGGACGTGGCGACGGGCTCGGTGTAGAGGTCATGGGTCGACATGGTCGCTCCTCTCCGAGGATGCCTACGTACGATGTACGTCTTACGTACGCTGTACGTACCGTGTCATGGGGTACTTACGGCTGTCAACGGCGGGAAAGGGTGGCGACCGATGGAGAGGGATATGTCCTCCGGCACCCCGGCCACGCGGCCGGTCCTGACCCGCGAGCGCATCGTCCGCGCGGCGGCCGGGCTGATCGAGCGGGAGGGCGCGGACGCGCTGTCCATGCGCCGGGTGGCGGCCGAGCTGGGCGTCGCCGTGATGTCCCTCTACAACCACGTCCCGAACAAGGGCGCGCTGCTGGAGGGCGTGGCCGAGCATGTCGTGGCGGGCCTGGAGCTGGAGGACGATCCGTCCGTGCCCTGGCAGGAGCGGGCGCGGGCCCTGGTCCGGGCGTTCCGGAAGGTGGCGCACGACAATCCGCGCTGCATGACGATCGTGCTCACCCACAAGATCGACACGCCGGCGGGGCTGCGCCCCGCCGAGCGGGCGCTGGCGCTGGCGGACGCGGCCGGGTTCGACGCCGAGACCGCGGTCCGGATCATGCGGGCACTGCTCGCCTACGCGATCGGCGCGCAGCTGCGCGAGGTCGGGATGGCGAAGATGCTCGGGCATCTCGCCGAGACCGGCGCCGAGTCGTGGAAGCGGCTCGACCCGGACGAGTTCCCGCACGTCATCGCCTACGGCCCGGCGCTGGCCGACATCGATCCCGAGATCGACTTCGAGTTCGGCCTCGACCTGCTCATCGGGGCTTTGGACCGGCTTCCCCGGCGCCCGCCAGGTACGGGCTGAGCCCGCTCCAGCAGAAATCGGTCATGTGGCGGGCCGCGTCCTCGGCCGAGACCTCGGGCCGCTGGGTCTTCCAGTGCGCCAGCCGTTCGCTGCCGCCCACGATGATCTGCGTGAAGGCGTCGATGGCGTCGGCGGGCGCGCGGGGCGCGAACGTCCTCAGCACGCCCGCGATCAGCGTGCTCTGCTGCCTGCGCGTCGCCTCCACCGCCTCCATCGCCGGCGGGGGCGCGGAGAGCGGTTCCCGCAGGAGCATGGCGAACGGCCTGCTGTGCGCGTCGACGAACTCGAAGTAGGCGACCATGCCGCGCCACAGGATGTCTCTGGGTGCGGTCGCGCCCGCCATGGCCTTCTGCGTGACGTCGAGCAGCTCGGCCTTGGACCGGCTCACGCACGCCACGAGCAGCCCGTCCTTGGAGCCGAAGTACTCGTAGAGCATCGGCTTGGAGACCCCGCAGCGCTCGGCGATCTCGTCCATGGAGGTGGCCTGGTAGCCGCGCTCGCCGAACACCTCCTCGGCCACGTCCAGCATCTGCCGTTCACGCTCGGCGCGCGACATCCGCCGCCGGCGGGACGGCGGACGCGGTGTGGCGGCACTCACAGGAGAATCCTCCTATTGGACCTGGCGTCAGTAACCTACTCCCGGTAACTTACCGCGAGTAGGTTACGTGAGAGGACGGGTTATGAGCGAGCGCGCCCCGGCGATCGTCATCATCGGTTCCGGCTTCGCCGGCCTCGGCATGGCGATCCGGCTGAAGCAGGCCGGCTTCCACGATTTCGTGATCCTGGAGAAGAGCGACGCCCTCGGCGGGACGTGGCACGACAACACCTATCCCGGCTGCGCCTGCGACGTCCCCTCGCACATGTACTCCTTCTCCTTCGAGCTCAACCCGGGCTGGACACGGATGTTCGCGCCGCAGCCCGAGATCCGCGCCTACATGGAGCGGACGGCCGGCAAGTACCGGGTGCGCGAGCACATCCGCTTCGGTGCCGCCGTCGACTCGATGGAGTACGACGACGCGGCCAGGCGCTGGAACGTGACGCTCGCGGACGGGACCGTCCTCACCCCGAGGGCCGTCGTGTCCGGCATCGGCGCGCTGCACGTCCCGTCCGTCCCCGACCTGCCGGGCATCGAGCGGTTCCGCGGCACCGCGTTCCACTCCGCCGAGTGGGACCACTCCTACGACCTCACCGGCAAGCGCGTCGCCGTCATCGGGACGGGCGCGTCCGCGATCCAGTTCGTCCCGCGCGTCGCGAAGCAAGCGGCGGAACTGGTGGTGTTCCAGCGGACGCCGCCGTGGGTCCAGCCGAAACCCGACGTCCCCATCCCCGCGCCGGTCCGCAAGGTGTTCGAGAAGGTCCCGGGGGCCGCGCGGGCGTTCCGCGGCGGCATCTACTGGGCGCTGGAGGCCCGGGCCGTCGGCTTCACCATCGACCCCCGGCTGTCCGGGCCGCAGGAGCGGGTCGCGCGGCGGCACATCAGGAACCAGATCGCCGACCCGGAGCTGCGCGCCAAGGTGACGCCCGACTACACGATCGGCTGCAAGCGGATCCTGCTGTCCGGCGACTACTATCCGGCGCTCGCACGTCCCAACGTGGAACTGGAGACCTCCGCCGTCGCCGAGGTCCGCGAGCACTCCATCGTCACCGCGGACGGACGCGAACACGAGGTCGACTGCATCATCTACGGGACCGGTTTCAAGGTGACCGACGCGCTCACCGACCTGCGCGTCACCGGGCGGAACGGCGTCAAGCTCCAGGAGCTCTGGGCGGACGGCATCGAGGCCCACCGCGGCACGACGATCCCCGGCATGCCGAACTTCTTCATGCTGCTCGGCCCGAACACCGGGCTCGGCCACAACTCCGTCGTCTTCATGATCGAGGTGCAGATCCGGCATGTGCTGAGCTGCCTGCGGCTGATGCGGGAGCGGGGCGCGGACACGATCGAGCCGCGGCCGGAGGCGTCCCGCCGGTTCAACGACCGGCTCCAGCGGCGGCTGCGCCGCGCCGTCTGGAACGAGGGCGGCTGCGACAGCTGGTACCTGGACGACAAGGGCGTCAACCGCACCCTGTGGCCGGGCCACACGTTCGAGTTCTGGGCCTCGTCCCGCAAGGCCAGGCCGGACGAGTTCGTCTTCACCGGCTAGCGGGTCCGCCCACTGGCGTGGCGCCGGCCGGCGGGATGCTACTTGTCGGGGGCGAAGATGGGGCGGAAGCCCGCGATGAGCTGGCGGATCACCTGGCGCTGCTCGGCGGGGGTGCGGCCGCGCAGCTGGTGGATCGGGTCGAGGCCGTCGTAGTACGGGGCGAGGGCGAGGAACGGCAGGATCATCATCATCCAGGTGGCGACGACGTCGAGGTCGGCGTCGGCGCGGATCTCGCCCCGCTCCTGCCACAGCCGCAGCAGTGGATGGATGACCTGCAGATAGTGCTGGTTGGCGGTGTCGCGGACGACGGACCTGACGCTGTTGTCGAGCTCGAAGTTCGTCGCGGCGGTGATTCCGCGCTCCAGCGGATGCTCCGCCATGTACTCGGTCCAGTCGCAGAAGGCGTCGACCAGCCATTCGTCGAAGGACTGCTCGAAGTCGATCAGCGCCATCCGTCGTTCCATCTCTTCGCGGACGCGGCGCGAAGCCTCGTCGCAGACGAACGCGTAGAACTCAAGCTTGTCGCTGAAGTACTGGAAGAGGGAACCCTTGGCGATACCGGCCTCGCGCGCGATGGTGTTGAGACTGCCCGTCGAGTAGCCGTTCTCTCCGAACTCGCGCATCGCCACCTCGAACACGCGCTCCCGTTTGGCGACGTTGAGGCGGAACCAGGTCGACGTTGGCATGAACCCCTTCGGCTTTCGTCAGGAAGCGGTAATCCGTAGGTCAGGATAACGGCCCGTGGCATCGCGTGTGGCCCGAAACATCACCGGCGCCCCGGCTCGGACCGCTCCAGATACCGGAGCGTGAATTCGGCGGACGCGAAGTCGCCGCCCTGCGGCACTCCCGGCCCGATGAATGTGTCCGGAATGTCATAAGATGCGGCGTCGTCGAGTGGTTCGTAGCCGAGCCGTTCGCTCAGTTCCCAGAATCGCCGCGCGTTCGCGGAGACGGCGTAGGCGGCGAGGAAACCCGGTGCCGGGACGGTCAGCGCCGCCCGGACGAACCCGGCGCAGTCGCGGTCGCTGAGCCAGGTGGCGAGGTGCCGGGGCCCCGAGGGACGCGTTTCGGCGCTGCCGATGCGCAGGCACACCACTTCCAGCCCGAACTTGTCGGCGTAGAGGCGGCCGAGCGCCTCGACGGCGACCTTGCTGACCCCGTACAGGCCGTCAGGTCTCGGTGGCATCTCGGCGGACACGGTTTCGGTCGAGGGGTAGCAGCCGGTGAGCCGGTTGCTGCTGGCGAGCACGACGCGCGGGACGCCGGTGACGCGCGCCGCCTCCAGGACGCGCTGCGTAAGGACGATGTTGCCCTCGACGAGGTCGGGGAACGGCGCCTCGTCGGGCACCCCGGCCAGATGGACGATCGCGTCCGCGCCGCGCACGATCCCGGCCGCGTCGGACAGGTCCGTCCGGTGGACGGTCTCGTTCGGCGACTCGGCCTCCAGCGGCACGCGATCGGCGAGGATCAGCCGGTCAGCCTCGTCCCGCAGCGGTGCCCGGAGCGCGCCGCCGACGCGGCCCGCGGCTCCCGTCAGCACGATCGTTCCGAGTGTCATGTCCAGCAGTGTCGCATTCGCCGCTGTGACCGGTGACACGCCCCCGCGCCTTAGATCATCCGTGCCTGGTGGCCGGCCGGTGTGCCCGGTGAGCCGCGGCGTGTCGCGCGCATGCCCTGCCGCATCCGCGCGACACGCCGCAAGTGCGGGGCGGCGGGTCAGGTGCCGGGCGTGCCCCGGCGGCCGAGCGCCCGGCGGCGGTGCAGGCTCGCGGCGCGGAGGGTGGCGTCGAGGGAGAAGCGCGCGTCGGCGTCGTCCAGGCTGTCGCCGAGGTAGCCCTCAAGCTGGCGGAGCCGGTACCGGACGGTCTGCGGGTGGATCTTGAGCCGTTCGCCGATGTCGACCGCGGTGGCCCGGGTGGTGACGGCCTCGGCGAGCGTCTCGACCAGGCGCCGGCGCTGCCCGTCGGACACGTCGCGCAGCGGTTCCAGGTGGCGCCGGGTGAGCTCCTCGATCAGCGGCGGGTCCGACAGCAGCCACATGGTCATGAGGTGGTCCCGGCACGGGATGAGGGAGCCGTCCCGGATGATGCCCTCCTCGGCGAGCCCGAGGACGCGGCGCGCCCAGCGCAGCGAGTGCGTCGCGCGCTCCAGCGGCAGGGTGAGGCCGACGACGGAGCTCGCGTCGGACAGCGCGGCGCGGAGCATCCCGTGCCGCGCCGTGGTGAGCGGGCCGGGGACGAGCAGGCACGGCTCGGGGGAGTCCAGGTCGGCGAGGACGTCGGCGTCCAGCGCCGCGCGGGTGTACGGGGCGTCGGGATGGATGGCGACGAGCGTGGCCTCGCCGGGCAGCGGCCACCAGCCGGTCGACTTGGCGAGCTCCTCGATCGCCTCCGGCACGACGGCGGGCTGCTGGAGGATCAGGTGCAGGAGACGCTTGCGGTCCTCGCGGCGGCGGATGTCGGCGTGGCCGGTGGCCTGCTGGTGGCCGAGCCGGGCCTGCGCGACGGCCTCGTCCAGGTAGACGAGCATCGCGTCGACGATGGTGGAGACGACGGCGGTGGGGATCTGCTCGCGTTCGGCGACGATGACCGTCCGGCGCCAGGCGATGTGGAAGGCGATGCGGGTGGCGGCCTGGAGAAGGTCCAGGCTGCGCCCCTCGACCGCCTCGAAATGGCCGAGGGCGCGGCAGGTCTCGTCGCGCTGGGCGGTGGAGGCGCGCCGGTCGGCGACCTTGTCCAGAAAACCGGAGAGCAGGATGTCGACGCTCAGCCGGAGTATCTGGTCGTATGCGGAGAGTTGCGTCCGGTCGTATTCCGGGATGGTCTGCTTGATCTCGGTCACGACCTCCTGCGCGACGCCGGGCAGCTCCGAACGCAGCAGCTGGAGAAAATCGGAGTAGGCACTCTGGCTCCGGTCTGTTCCGGACAATTCCAATGCCTGCGACATGGAAAGGTGACCTCCGCATCGGGCCGGCTCGATCCGGTGCCGTGCTGCCCGTCCCCGGACGGGACGGCGGCGCCGGACGGGGTGTCCGAGCGGGGAGGTGTCGACACCCGTGGGCGGGAGTGAGAACACCGCGAACATAAAGTCGCCACCCGCCGCTGGCAAGACTTTCGCGGCCGCCGGTCCAGGGGGCGGCGCGTTTTTGCGCGCGATGTGACAAGAACGGGGTTCGGTTGCTGGCTCGTTGACAAACCGGTGCGGACGGGCCGCCCCCGCGGGGCCGCGAACCCGCCCAAGTTACCCACGGGTAATCACCGGCGACGGGTTCCGGGAGATCGAAGACTAAGCCGGTGACAATTTTGGACGCCATTCATCGAATTGCGTCGAGAATCCTGCGAACCCCTATTGAATTCAAGGGCTACTCGGCCGTAACGTCCTCGCGTGAAGCCCGCCGTGCTTATCGCGAGTGGTGGTGTTCGTTGGGAATTGAAGTCGTCGTCGAGGGCCTGACCAAAGCGTTCGGGCCGCAGGTCATTTGGCGCGATGTCACCCTCACCCTGCCGGCCGGCGAGGTGAGCGTCCTGCTCGGGCCGTCCGGCACCGGCAAGACCGTGTTCCTCAAGTCGCTGATCGGGCTGCTGAAGCCCGAGGAGGGCCGGGTCCTGATCGACGGCGTGGACATGGTCAACGACCGCGACCGCAAGGTCTTCGAGGCGCGCAAGCGGTTCGGCCTGATGTTCCAGGACGGCGCGCTTTTCGGCTCTCTCACCCTCTACGACAACATCGCGTTCCCGCTCCGCGAGCACACCCGCAAGAAGGAGGCCGAGATCCGCCGGATCGTGCTGGAGCGGATGGAGATGGTCGGCCTCACCGGCGAGGAGCGCAAGCTGCCGGGACAGCTGTCCGGCGGCATGCGCAAGCGCGCCGGGCTCGCCCGCGCGCTCGTCCTCGACCCGGAGATCATCCTGTGCGACGAGCCGGACTCGGGGCTCGACCCCGTCCGCACCGCGCACCTGTCGCAGCTGCTCATCGACGTCAACGCGCGGATCGACGCGACGATGCTGATCGTCACCCACAACATCGAGATCGCCTCGACCGTCCCCGACAACATCGGGATGCTGTACCGCCGCGACCTGATCGCGTTCGGGCCCCGCGAGGCGCTGCTCACCAGCGACGAGCCGGCCGTCGCGCAGTTCCTGCACGGCGACGTCCGCGGCCCGATCGGGATGTCGGAGGAGAAGGACGCCGCGCTGCTCGCCGCCGAGGCCGCCGCGGCCGCCGAGCGCCCGTCGCGGCACCGCGCGATCGAGATCCCGCCGCAGCTCCGCCCGACGCCCGGGATGCCGCCCCGCCAGGGCGAGTTCCGGCACGCGCTGCGCGTCGACCGGATGTTCCCGCGGCTGTCGCCGCGGGCGCAGCAGGCGATCCGGGCGAACCGGAGCCCCCGGCGGGAGGGGACCGGCCATGGCGCGCCCTGAGACCGCGAGCCCCGACGGCCTGGACCCGGCGACGCCCGCCCCCGCGCCGCCGCTGACGCCGGGCGCCGGTGCGCTGAGCCAGGTCGGACGGCTGTTCGCGCTCGCCGGGACCGTGCTCGCGATGACGTTCCGCCGCCCGTTCCAGCTCCGCGAGCTGATCCAGCAGTTCTGGTTCATCGCGTCGGTCGCGATCCTGCCGACCGCGCTGGTGTCCATCCCGTTCGGCGCGGTCATCTCGCTGCAGGTCGGGTCGCTCGCCAAACAGCTCGGCGCGCAGTCGCTCACCGGCGGCGCGAGCGTCCTCGCGGTGGTGCAGCAGGCCAGCCCGCTGATCGTGGCGCTGCTGATCTCCGGCGCGGCCGGCTCGGCGATCTGCGCCGACCTCGGCTCCCGGACGATCCGCGAGGAGATGGACGCGATGGAGGTCATGGGCGTGTCGCCCATCCAGCGCCTCGTCGTCCCGCGCGTGCTGGCCTGCATGGCGGTCGCCGTGCTGCTGAACGGGCTCGTGTCCGTCGTCGGCGTCGCGGGCGGCTACTTCTTCAACGTGATGATGGAGGACGGGACGCCCGGCGCGTACCTGGCCTCGTTCTCCGCCCTCGCGCAGCTCCCCGACCTTTACGTCAGCGAGCTGAAGGCGCTGATCTTCGGGTTCATCGCGGGCGTCGTCGCCGCCTACCGGGGGCTGAACCCGAGCCCCGGCCCGAAGGGCGTCGGCGACGCGGTCAACCAGTCGGTCGTCATCACGTTCCTGCTGCTGTTCTTCGTCAATCTCGTGCTCACGGCGATCTACCTCCAGGTCGTCCCGCCGAAGGGAGCGTGACGTGGCGATCCCCGGGGCGCGGCGGCTGCGTCCGGTGAAGCTCGTGTCGTGGCTGGACCAGCCCGGCGACCAGCTCGGCTTCTACGTCCGGGCGCTGCTGTGGACGCCGCGCGCCGTCCGCCGCTACATGAAGGAGTCGCTGCGGCTGCTCGGCGAGGTCGCGTTCGGCAGCGGCGCGCTCGCGGTCATCGGCGGCACCGTCGGCGTGATGATCGGCATGACGGTGTTCACCGGCGTCGTCGTCGGGCTCCAGGGATACGCGGCGCTCGACCAGATCGGGTCGGCGGCGTTCACCGGGTTCGTGTCCGCGTACTTCAACACCCGCGAGATCGCGCCGCTGGTGTCCGGGCTGGCGCTGTCGGCGACGGTCGGCGCGGGCTTCACCGCGCAGCTCGGCGCGATGCGGATCAACGACGAGATCGACGCGCTGGAGGGCATGGGCATCCAGTCCGTCCCGTACCTGGTGACGACGCGGATCATCGCGGGCACCGTCGCGATCGTCCCGCTGTACGGGATCGGGCTGCTCAGTTCCTATCTGGCGTCCAGACAGGTGACGCTCTGGTTCAACGGGCAGTCCGCCGGGACCTACGACCACTACTTCAACATCTTCCTCGCGCCCGAGGACGTGGTCCTGTCGTTCGCCAAGGTGCTGATCTTCAGCGTCATGGTGGTGCTGGCGCACTGCTACTACGGCTACCGCGCGGTCGGCGGCCCCGCCGGCGTGGGCGTCGCCGTCGGCCGCGCGGTCCGCACCGCGATCGTGCTGATCAGCGTGACGGACTTCTTCATCAGCCTCGCCATCTGGGGCGCCACGACGACGGTGAAGGTGACGGGCTGACATGCCGCGACGAACCACCCGGCACGTGGTCGGGCAGCGCCTCACCGGGGTGGTGTTCCTGCTCGTCCCGGCGCTGCTGATCTGGCTGTCGATCGCCATCTACGACAAGCGGTTCACCGAGACGACGATGGTGACGCTGCGCACCGGGACGGCCGGGCACGAGATGCACCCGCTGGCGGACGTGAAGGTCCGCGGCGTCGTCGTCGGCGAGGTCCGCTCCATCAAGGCGGACGGCACCGGCGCGAAACTCGAACTCGCGCTGAAGCCGGAGATGGCGGACCGCGTGCCGTCGGACGTCCAGGCGCGGCTGCTGCCGACGACGGTGTTCGGCGCGCGGTACGTGTCGCTCGTCCCGCCGCGGGGGACGCCCGGCGCGAACCAGGCGCGCCCGATCGCCGCGGGCGACGTGATCTCCGAGGACCGCAGCGCGAACGCGGTCGAGCTGTCGGAGGTCCTCAACCACACGATGGACCTGCTCAACACCGTCCAGCCGGCGAAGCTGTCGGCGACGCTGAACGCGATGGCGACCGCGCTGCAGGACCGCGGCGACCAGCTCGGACGCAACTTCGAACAGCTCGACGCGTTCCTGCGCAAGCTCAACCCGGAGCTCCCGGCGCTCACCCGCAACCTCGCCGAGCTGGCGGAGTTCACCCAGCACGCCTCCACCGCCGCGCCCGACCTGCTCCAGGCGCTCAACGACTTCACGGTCACCAGCCGGACGCTCGCGGAACAGCGCACCGCGATCTCGAACCTGTACGACGCCGTGTCGGGATCGTCCGCCGACCTCACCGACTTCCTGAACGCCAACGCCGGAAACATCATCGCGCTGGCGTCGGCGAGCAGGGGAAGCCTGGAGCTGATGCGCCGGTACGCGCCCGCCGCGCCCTGCACGTTCCGGACGCTCGCGGGCTTCGTCCCGAAGATGAACCGGGTGCTCGGGAAGGGCACCGACGAGCACGGCGTGCACGGCATGGTCGTGTCCATCCCGCACAAGGGCCGCTACCTGCCGGGCAAGGACAAGCCGCGCTACGACGCGGGCGGCGGGCCGCACTGCCCGAGCGTCCCGTACCTGCCCACCGGTGCCGGGGCGCGGGTGCTGCCCGCCGGCGGGGTGCCCGGCCAGGGCGGCGCCGCCGGGAGCGGGCTCGGACCCGCCAACTCGGCGTCCGAGAACGACCTGGTCAACGAGCTCGCCGCGCCCGCGCTCGACGAGGTCCCCGAGGAGCTGCCCGACTGGTCGAGCGTCCTCGTCGGCCCGATCTACCGGGGCACGGAGGTGACGGTCAGGTGAGGCTCACCGGTCAGGGGCTCAAGGGCCTGGCGTTCCCGCTCACCAGCTCGCTGATCTTCATCGCGGTGACGGTGACGGCGACGATGCTGCTGGCGGCCAGCATCACCGGCGCCACCAGCGGCGACCGCGTCACCTACTACGCCAAGTTCACCGACGTCGCCGGGCTGCATCCCGGGCACGGCGTCCGGATCGCGGGCGTCGAGGTCGGGCAGGTCGAGGAGATCGAGGTCAGCGACCGGCGGCTGGCCCGCGTCAGGTTCGAGGTCGACCGCGACCGGGAGATCCCCGCGTCGGCGACCGCCGCCGTCAAGTACCTCAACCTCGTCGGCGGACGGTACATCGCGATCGGCCGCGGCACCGGCCCGCCCGGCCGGACGCTGAAGCCCGACGGGACGATCCCGGTCCAGCAGACGACGGGGACGCTCAACCTCACCCAGCTCTTCCAGGGCTTCCAGCCGCTGATGCAGGCGCTGTCGCCCGGCGACGCCAACAAGCTCTCCGAGTCGATCGTCAGGGTGCTCCAGGGCGAGGGCGGCACCATCGAGAGCCTGCTGCGCACGGTCGGGCAGCTGACCACCACGCTCGCCGCGAAGGACAGGGTGATCGGGCAGGTCATCACGAACCTCGACAGCGTCGTCCAGACGGTCAACTCCCGTGACCGGCAGCTCGTCGACCTCGTCACGACGCTGCGCCGCTTCACCTCGGGCCTCGCCGCCGACCGCAAGCCGATCGGTGAGGCGCTCGGCTCGATCGCCGACCTGACCAGCGCCACCGCCGGCCTCCTCCAGCTCGCGCGGCCGCCGCTGAAGGACGACATCGTCCACCTCGGCCGCCTCGCCGACAACCTGAACCGCGACAGGCCGCTGGTGGAGCGGTTCCTCCAGCGGTCGCCGGGGAAGCTGGCGACGCTCGGGCGCCTCGGCTCGTACGGGTCGTGGATGAACTTCTACCAGTGCGAGGTCGAGCTGGTCGGCGCCACCTGGGCCGGAGCCGAGGTCACCGACCAGCCGCCGCCGACCGGGATCCCGATCAAGGACGCGAGGTGCCGCGGATGACGCCCCCGACCCCCTCGCCGCCCCGTCCGGTGCCGCGCGCGCTGCCGCGGCTGAAGAAGGGGCGCCGGCGGCTGAAGCCGCTCCGCGAGCGCAACCCGGTCGCGGTGTCCGCCGCCGGCATCGCCCTCCTGCTGGTGCTCGGCCTGGTCGCCTTCCGCGCCGACGACCTGCCCGTCATCGGCGGCGGGACGACCTACAGCGCCTACTTCTCCGAGGCCGCCGGGCTGAAGGACGGCCAGGAGGTCCGCGTCGCCGGGGTGAAGGTCGGCAAGGTCACCGATGTCGGGCTCGCCGGGAACAAGGTGGAGGTCACGTTCCGGGTCAAGGACACCTGGGTCGGCGACGCCACCCGCGCCACCATCATGATCAAGACGCTGCTGGGGTCGAAGTACCTCCAGCTCGACCCGCTCGGCGCCCGCGAGCAGGACCCCGCGCGCCCGATCCCGCTCGACCGGACGGTGTCCCCGTACGACGTCACGACCGCGTTCGAGGACCTCGGCCGGACGTTCGACAGGCTCGACACCGCCAAGCTCGCCGCCAGCCTGGAGACGATCTCCACGACGTTCGAGGACACCCCGGCGAGCGTCCGCGTCGCGCTGCGGGGCCTGTCGTCGCTGTCGACCACGATCGCGTCGCGGGACGCCGAGCTGGCGCGGCTGCTCGCCGGGACCAAGCAGCTGTCCCGCACGCTCGCCGCGCAGAACGACCAGTTCGAGACGCTGTTCAAGGACGGCAACCTGCTGCTCGACGAGCTGCGCCGCCGCCGTGAGGCGATCCACGCGCTGCTGGTCGGCGGGCGCCGCCTCGCGGACGAGCTCGTCGGGCTGGTCAACGACAACCGGGGGCGGCTGCACTCCACGCTCGCGTCCCTCAACGAGGTGACCGGCGTCCTCGAACGTAACCAGAAGAACCTGGACCGGGCGCTGGAGACCGCCGCCCCCTACATCCGCGTCGTCGGCAACGCGATGGGCAACGGCCGCTGGGTGGACGGCTACCTGTGCGGCACCGTCCCCAAGCACTACCTGGAGAACGGCGACTGGCAGCCGCCCGCGACCAGTTGCAGGCCACCGCACCTGACGGGAGGACGCTGATGGCCACCACGGTGAGACTGCCGCGGCTCCTGTCGCCGATGCGCGACCACCGGACGCGGGTCCTTGAGGCGCTGATCGCGGGGTTCGTGATCCTGGTCGCGGTCGCGCTGATCCCCATGCTGACCGGCGGCCCGACCCGGCGGATCACCGCGTACTTCGCCACCGCCATCGGCGTGTATCCCGGCTCCGACGTGCGCGTCCTCGGTGTGAAGGTCGGGTCGATCGAGTCCATCGAGCCGCTCGGGAACCGGGTCAGGGTCGTCCTGCGGGTGGACGAGAAGGTGACCGTCCCCGCCGGGGCCCGCGCCGTCGTGATCGCCCCGAACCTGGTGTCGGACCGGTACGTGCAGCTCGATCCCGCCTACGGCGGCGGCCCGGCGATGCCCGACGGCGCGTCCATCGACGAGAGCCGCACCGCGACGCCGCTCGAACTCGACCAGCTCTACGACGCCGTCCGGCGGTTCTCCGCCGACCTCGGGCCGCGGGGCGTGAACGCGCGGGGGGCGCTGTCGGACGTCGTCCGCGTCGGCGCCGCGAACCTCGGCGGCAACGGCAAGGCCCTCAACACCACGATCGCCGATCTCGGCAAGGCGTCGCGGACGCTGTCGGACTCCAGCGGCGACCTGTACGCCACCGTCGCCAACCTCAACAAGTTCAGCGTCATGCTCAGGGACAACGACGCGCAGATCCGGCTGGCGGAGAACCAGCTCGCTGAGGTCAGCGGGTTCCTCGCCGCCGACAGGGACGAGCTCGGCGCCGCGCTGCGCAGCCTCGCCCGGGCGCTCGCGGAGGTCAAGGGATTCATCGAGGACAACCGCGACCTGCTGAAGAAGAATGTCGGCAGGCTCGCCGGGATCACGCAGGTGCTCGTCGACCAGCGCGCCTCGCTCGCCGAGATCCTCGACACCGCGCCGCTGCTCACGCAGAACGCGCTGAACGCCTACGACCCGAAGACCCGCTCGCTGATGACCCGCGGCAACCTGCTGGAGATCACCAAGGCGTTCGGGAGCACGAGCCAGCCGGGCGTCGACCCGCCCGCCGCCGACCTGCGGCCGGTGTGCGCGGCTGCGGCGTCCGCGACCGAGACGCTCCGCGAGCAGTGCGAGCGGCTGAAGACGTCCGGGCTGGTCGCGGTGCCGCCGGCCGAGGAGTCCGGGGTGCCGCCGCTGCCGCTGCCGCCCGCCGGACGCACCTACGCCGGGCCCGGCGGAGAGGCAGGCCGCTGATGCGCGCGACCGGGCTCATCGCCGCCGTCACCGCCTCGGCGGTCCTCGCCGCGGGCTGCTCGATGCGGATCGAGGACGTCCCGCTGCCCGGCGGCGCCGACCTCGGCGACCATCCGTACACGGTGAAGGTCCAGTTCGAGGACGTGCTGAACCTCGTCCCGCAGGCCGCCGTCCGCGTCAACGACGTCCCGGTCGGCCGGGTGAAGAAGGTGTCGCTGCCCAAGGACTCCTGGAACGCCGAGGTCACGCTGCTGGTGAACGGCGACGTCCGCCTCCCGGCGAACGCGACCGCGAACCTGGAGCAGTCGAGCCTGCTGGGGGAGAAGTACATCAAGCTCGCCGCCCCGGCGACGGCCCCGGCCGCGCGGCCGCTGACCGATGGCGCGACGATCCCGGTCTACCGGACGACGCGCAACGCCGACACCGAGGAGGTCTTCGGCGCGCTGTCGCTGCTGCTGTCCGGTGGCGGGCTCCCGCAGATCCGGACGATCAACCGGGAGCTGAACAAGGCGCTCGGCGGCCGGGAGGACAAGGTCCGCTCCGCGCTGAGGAACCTCGACGGCCTGACCACCACGCTCAACCGGAACCGCAGGTCGATCGTGGACGCGCTGGACGGCCTCAACCGGCTGTCGGCCACGGTCGCGTCCCGGAACGGGCAGGTCGAGACCGTCCTGGACGACCTGTCCCCCGGCCTGAAGGTCGTGGACGAGCAGCGCGGCCAGCTCGTCGAGATGCTGCACAAGCTGGAGAAGCTCGCGGCCGTCGCCGTCCGGGTGATCAACGAGAGCAGGGACGACACGGTCGCGAACCTGCGCTCGCTCGCGGTGATCCTGCGCAAGCTCGCCGACTCCGGCCGCGACCTGCCGAAGTCGCTTGAGGTGCTGCTCACCTACCCGTTCACGGACGAGGCGCTCAAGGCCGTCAAGGGCGACTACCTCAACGGCTACCTGACCGTCGTCGCCACCACGGGCAACACCTGCGTCATCCCGCCGGTGAAGGAGTTCGACCCGCGCGACCTGCGAAGGCTCCGGGGGCTGGTGCCCGGGACGCCGCCGCCCGCGGGCCCGCTCCCGATCCCGTGCCCGGACACCGGGAACGGCGGCGGCACCGAGTCCGGCGCTCCCGCTCCGCCCGCCCAGGCGCCGCGGCCGGTCGCACCGCAGGCGCCGCCGGGCGGCGGCACCCCGGGCGACCGGCCCGCTCTGCCGCTGCCGACGCTCGGCGAGGGGAACTGACATGCTCACCGCGGTCACCCGGATCAAGATCGTCGCGTTCGCCGTCATCGCGGTGCTGGTGATGGGCTACATCAGCGTCAACTACGCCGATCTCGGCCGATATGTGGGGATGCGCGGCTACTACACCGTCCGGCTCGACCTGGCGACGACCGGCGGCCTGTTCGAGGGGTCCGCGGTGTCGTACCGGGGCGTCACCGTCGGCGAGGTCGGCAGGCTCGACCTGACCCGGGACGGGGTCATCGCCGAACTGCACATCGACTCCTCGGCACCGAGGATCCCGAAGAGTCTCCAGGCGATCGTCGCGAACCGCTCCGCCGTGGGCGAGCAGTACGTGGACCTTCGGCCCGGCGCGCCGTCCGGGCCGTACCTGGCGCAGGGCACCACGATCCCGCGCAGCGCCACCACCACGCCGGTGCCCGTAAACGAGACGCTGAAGAGCGTCAACGACCTCGCCGCCTCGCTCCCGCTGGGCGACGTGCGGGTACTGATCGACGAGCTCGGGCTGGCGTTCGCCGGGCAGGGCCCGCACCTCCAGCAGCTCCTCGACACGAGCTCCAGGTTCGTGTCGGCGTCCGACGCGGCCTTCCCGGACTCCCGCGCGCTGATCCACAACGGGCAGGCGGTGCTGCGGACGCAGAACGAGATGTCGGCGGCGTTCAAGTCGTTCGCGTCCAGCTCCCGGCTCCTCGCCGCGCAGCTCCGCGACTCCGACACCGACCTGCGCGAGGTCATCGCGTCCGGCCCCGGCGCGGCCGGCGAACTCTCCGGGCTCCTGGACGATCTGGACCCCGACCTCGGCGTCCTGCTCGCCAACCTCCTCACGACCGCGCGGATCGGCGAGCCGCGCCAGGCCGGCATCGAGGAACTGCTCGTCGACCTCCCGAAGGTCGCGGGCATGGGCTCCACGATCGTGTCCGGCGGCAAGCTCCGGCTCGGTCTGGTGAACACGTTCTTCAACCCGCAGCCCTGCACGCGCGGCTACGGCGGCACCCGCTACCGCCTGGGCAGCGACCTGTCGCCCGGCCTCCCGTTCAACACCGGCGCGCACTGCGCGGAGAGCCCGGGCACCGGCATCAACGTGCGCGGTACCGCGAACGCGCCGCGCGAGGGCGTCCCGGCGCCGGCCAGGCCGGGATCGCTGGGCGGCACCCCGACCGGCGATCTCCTCGGCAAGCTGGGCCTGCCCGGACTGACCGCCCCGGCCCCCGCACCGCCCGGCGACCTGCGCACGCTCCTCGGCCTCGGAGGCCCGCGATGACCGGCCCGGCGGCGGCGCTCCGCGGGTCCGGCTGGACGATCCGGTGGATCCGTCCGGCCGGATACGTGCTCACGGCCGCCGCCACCGCCTTCCTGTGCCTGTCGCTCTGGTCGCTGTTCCAGTCGGGACGCGGCGCCGACCACGACCTCGCCGCCGCCCGCGACGAGGTCAGCCGGACGGCCGTCCGCGACCTCGCGCTGCTCAACAGCATCGACCCCAAGGTCGCCGAGCTCGACCTGGCGCACTGGCTGGACGTCGCCACCGGCCCGTTCCACGACGCGCTCAAACGCGACATGCCCAACGCGCGCGCGAGGTTCGCCAAGCAGAAGGCCGCCTCGCACGGACGGGTCACCGCGCTCGCCGTCACCTCCCTCGACCGTTCCGCCGGCGAGGCCACCGTGATCGCCTCCGTCCGGGTCCGCACCGGTCCGTCCGGGGACGCCGCCGAGGGGACCGAGCAGCGCAGACGCTACGAGGCCGGGATGCGGCGCGTCGGCGGCGTCTGGAAGATCGCCTCGCTGAGGTCCCTGTCGCCCGGGGGGACGCCATGAGCCTCACCGAGCAGGACCGGCCCGCCCGCCGCGTCCCGATCCCGCGGAAGAAGAAGCCTGCCCGGCGCCCGCTCGTCCCAGCACTCAGGCGGGCCGCCCGGCGGGGGTGGCCGGTGGCCCTCGCCCTGGCGATCTGCCTGTCCGCCCTCGCCGTGGACGGCTGGGCCGGCAGGCGGAGCGAGGGTTCACCGGCCGCCAACCGCGCGCTCGTCGACAAGGCCCGCACCACCGAGGCCGTCGCGGACGTGTCCGCCAAGGTCGCGCGGATCTTCACCTACGCCCACACCGACCCGGCGGCCACCGAGCGGGCGGCGGGCGAGGCACTCACCGGCCGTGCCACCGGCGAATACCGCAGGCTGTTCGGCCTGGTGAAGCGGAACGCCCCGGCGCAGAGACTCTCCCTCACCACGAAGGTGACGAAGGCCGGGCTGATCGAACTCACCCGTGACGGGACGGCGGTCCTGCTGGTCGTGCTCGACCAGACCGCCACCCGCGACGGCAGGCCCACCGGCGCGCCGGTCGCGGCCCAGCTCATCGTCACGGCCCGCGACGACGACCACGGCTGGCGCGTCAGCGACCTCCGGGCCGCCTGAAGGAAAGGGGTGGAATTCAGGTGACCAAGACCAGGATCGAGACAGCCGACCCGACGGCGGAGGACCCCGAGGCCCAGGCCGGCGAGGAACCGCGACCCGACCCGGAAGCCGAGCCGGACCCCGAGCCGGACCCCGAACCGGTCGCCGAGAAGGCCGCAGAGAAGGCCGCAGAGAAGGCCGCCGGCGATCAGGAACCGTCCCGGCGCCGCTCCCGAGATCCGCTGATCATGGTGGCGCTGGCGGTGACCGTGATCGCCGCCCTGGTGTGCGCGTGGGCCGGCTACTCCTACCGCTCGGCGTCCAGCGACGACTCGCTGGCCTACGCCGCCGAGCGCGACCGTGTCCGTGCCGCCGCCGACCAGGCGATCGTCAACCTCAACACCCTCGACCACCGCGACGTGGACGCTGGCCTGAAGGTCTGGCAGGACTCGTCGACGGCCCAGCTCTACGACGAGATCGTGCAGGGCCGTTCGCGGCTCAAGAGCGACATCGAGAAGGCGAAGACGTCGAGCACGGCGAAGATCCTCGAATCGGCGCTCACCGAGCTCGACACCCGCGCCGGGAAGGCCGCGGTGATCGCCGCCGTCAACGTCACGATCACCCGCGCAGACGGGCGGCCGGCGACCAACCTGCGCAGGTTCGCGGGCCAGCTCACCAGGACGTCGTCGGGCTGGAAGCTGTCGGCCCTCGGCCAGGCCCCGACCGGAACCCCGTGACGAGGGAGCACCCATGGCAGCGATCAGCACGCTAGGACGCGCGGTCCCCGGCGACGGCCGCGGCCGGCTCGTCGCGTTCCTCGGCGCCCTCGCCATCGCGCTCGGCGCCGGCGCGGCCTGGCTGCACGGCCAGGCCGGCGACCTGGCGGGCGCGGCGTCCGCCGGGAACGACGCGCTCACCGACAACGCCCGCACCGCCGAGGTCAAAGGCCAGATCACCACGGCGGTGAACACGGCGTTCTCCTACAACTACGCCGACGTGGCCAAGACCGAGAAGGCCGCGCAGGAGGTCCTCACGGGCAAGGCCGTCCAGCAGTACAACGAGCTGTTCGCGCTCGTCCGCAAGCAGGCGCCCGCGCAGAAACAGGTCCTCACCACGACGGTCACCGACTCCGCGGTCAGGTCCCTTTCCGGCGACGCGGCGCGCCTGCTCATCTTCGCCGACCAGCGCAACACCCGTACCGACAAGAACCAGACGAGCTACTCCGCGGCGGCCTTCGCGGTGGACGCCGTCAAACTCGACGGCGACTGGAAAATCAGCGCGATCGACACAATGAACGGAAAATAGCCGGTCTTCTCCTTGGCGGGCCGGTGGCAGAATTCATTGTCAGGCAATGATAACGCGAACAAGATCGGAAACTCAGCGGGTGACAATTCCTCAAGCGGCCCGCCGAAATGCCCGAGAAAGTTGCAGGCAGGTATTGATGGACAAGTTACCGATGCGTATCTTGCTTGTAGCAGCGCGGCGAGACAGGGTGGTCAGGTGCCGGATCCCGATGAAAAGAGTGGATTCCGGGGGTCTCGCGAATTTATCGTCCCGCAGAGGAGTGGCCCCTGTGTAAAACGCGGTCAGTGTCCCTACTAGCCGAGAAACCACCCCCGAAGGGAAGCAGAACTGACATGCGCAAGCTCATCCGCAACAGCCTGACCGCGGCGGTCGTGACCGGTACCGCCGTCTCCCTCGCCGCGGCTCCCGCCTCCGCCGCGACCTGGACCGTCCAGAACGGCGGGGCGAAGACCTTCCAGAAGGGCTCCACGAACCTCATCGCCGAGGACATCGAGACGGGCGCGGTGGTCACCTGCGACGTGGTCACCGGCAACGCGACCCTGGACAACGGGGTGAGCGACAACAACCCGCTCGCGACGGTCGACGCGATCGCGTTCCACCACACCGACAACGGCACCGGCGGACCCTGCAACGGGCCGGGCGGCCTCCTCGTGGAGATCCAGGCCGGAACCCTCCCCTGGGGTCTGCGCGGCGTCAGCCAGAGCGGCGGTGTGACCACCGGTTACCTCACCGGCGTCACGGCCCACATCGTCGGCAGCGACGGGTGCGAGGCGGACATCACCGGGCCCGGAGGCGGGGGCGGCACGGTCGACGGTACCTACGACAACGCCGACGGGTCGCTCAACCTGCTGTCGGGGACGAGCAACAACCTGGAGGTCACCGGCACGAACGGGCTGTGCGACCCGATCCTGATCAACGTCGGCGACCACATCAGGCTCGACGGCGAGGTCGTCGTCGACGGCAGCCCGAAGCCGATCATCACCATGTCCTGATCGGACCCGGTCCTGATCGGACGCGCCGATCGGGTTTCGGCACCGTGCGATCGGCACCGTGCGATCAGCACCGTGCGAGCCGCGTCCCCGGCATCCCGGGGACGCGGCTCCACCCGAAGAAGAGGATCCTATGAAGCTCGTGTCCCGCAGGTCGGCCCTGAGCGCCGCGACGGCAGGGCTGATGGTCGTGGGCGGTCTTTTCGTGCGTCCTCTGGGGGCCGTGGCCGCCACGGGGGCCGACCTTCGCTACGTCTGCTCGACGGTGTCCGGTGTGTACCAGGCGACACTGCGGGCGTCGAGCGCGCGAGCGCGTCTCAGCGCGGCGCCGGGCGAGCCGCTGAAGGCGGGGAGGGTGACCCTCGCGCTGACGCTTCCGGAGCAGCTGGTCTCGGACGTCCTGCGGCCGGTCCCCGACGCGGACGCCCCCGTGCGCGCCGCCGGCGTCTCCGGGCCGCGCCTGTCGGGCACCCTCCGCGGCCCGGTGATGATCAGCCACGGCGGACGGCTCGCGGTCGCGAACTGGCCGAGCTTCGCTCTCGAAGCGGACGGCGACCGGACCACGGGACACGGCCGGGTCGAGCTGACCGGGACGAGGCCGGTCCCCGAGGCCACCTTCGACAAGCCCGGAGACGCGGCGTGGATCATGCCGAACCTCGACCTGGAGCTGGACGGCGGCGCACAGGACGCGGGCACGGCGCCCGTCCGGGTGGCGTGTGCCCTGAGGAGCTACGGCGCGGTCCTGCGCGGGACGGTCACGGGCGGCGGATCCGGTGCCGCGCCCGCGGGCGGCCCGGCCGGCGCGGCGACCGGCGCCGCCGCGGCGCCCATCGAGGACCCGACGTGTGAGGCGATGCCCGCGCCGACGGAGCCCGGCGGAGGGTACAACGACGATCCCTCGATGTCGCTCGACCATCCTGATCTCCCGCGATCGCCGGACACCCCACCGCTTTCGAGCGCGGGACGTCCCATCTGTGCTCGCCAGGCGGGGTTCGCCAATTCCGAGAAGCTCGGGTCGGCGATCCCGCTCGGCACCCAGTCGCGCATCCGGATGGGGGTGAACGCGTGGTCGATCCGGCCGGACAACTACATCCAGCAGCGTGGCTACGCGGTGGCGCTGCCCACCACGTCGCGGGCGACGATGCTGGGCTTCGGGTTCATGCCGACGACCGTCGCGGCGAACGTCGTCCAGGTCCCCGGCTCCGCCTCGAACGGGAACAGGAACGCCAACGTCCGCGCCGACCTGTGGAGCCAGAGCGGGGTGCCGACCACCGCGGTGAACACGATCTGGATCAGGGGGGCCGCGAAGGTCCTGGTGGACGGTGTGCTGGTCAACGGGACACCGCTCGACGTCGGCGACGGCTGCGCCAGCGGGACGACGCCGCTGCGCCTGTCCAGCTACCTGGGCGACTACCAGTCCGGGGCGAACACCTTCACCAACGGCGGAACCTACACGGGTGAGACCGAGGTACCGGCGTTCAGCGGCTGCGGGGTCGGCGAGGATCTGAGCCCGCTGCTGACCGCGACCACTTCCGGGCCCGGGAACTACGTACGCGTCGACTCGGGCAAGTGGTGCACCTTGAATCCGCTCCAGCCGGACCCGTCGAAGTGCCCGGTGGGCACCAACGCCGAGCCGAAGACCGTCACCGTCGAGCCCGGCGGCGAGGTGACCGTGACGGCGAGCCCGTTCCACATACGCGACGGCCAGAGCACCGGCCGCGTGATCAGCTGCGAGGCGGCCGCCCTGACGTTCACCCTTCCCACGGGGCACTGGCAGCCCAGATTCAAGGTCGCGAAGATCAAGTCTCGGAAGTTCTCCGGTTGCGCGTACAGCCCCGGCGGCGTCCCGGTGAAGGTGACCGCCAACCCCGAGACGTGGGCCTTCAATGTCTCGGACGAACTCGGCGACTCCGGTTCCATCGTCGCGCGCATCTACGGGGTGCAGTTCTCGGTCGCCGTCGAGGACCAGGACGTCAATGGCGACGGGCAGCGCGAGACCTGCACGCTGCGGCTCGGATCCCGGGAACGGATCAGTGCGACGGGAGCATTCTTCGAGGGCTTCACGTCCATGGGCGGCGAGTATTCGGACAACACCTTGCGGGCGACCGGGAAAATCAACAACCTCCAGTCCGGCGACTGCCCGCCGGACATGTGGACGCTCGCCAGCGACGGGACGCTGGAAGGCTCCTTCAAATTCAAGCCCGGGCAGAAATTCACCCTGTCAAAAGACCCCGAGTAGGGCGGCCGCACCGCGAAAGGCAGCGTGATCCTTGACCGAGCCGAGATTCACCGTCACCTGACCCGGGGCTGTCCTTTCTCGCCAGGAAGGCCGCAGTTTCCCACCGCTGTAAGCCCGAGACCTGCCCGGGTCTCGACCAGGTAGTGAGGAGAGGACCCCTCAGTGAAAGCAACAAGAGCGCTCAGAAGGATGGGCAAGGTCGCGCTGCCCGTCGCGGGCCTGGCGACCGCGCTGACCATGGCGGCCGCCGTACCGGCGCACGCCGCGCCCGCGGCCCCGGCCGCTCCGGCCCTCGCGGACGACCCCATCCCCACCTTCGACTTCTCCGACTGCCCCACGCTGCCGGCGGGGGCCGCGCCGAGGTCGTCGATCTGCTTCAACGCGGTCGTGACCAGCGGCAAGATGATCCTCGGGAAGTTCACGCAGAACATCGACAAGCCGATCCGGATGACCTTCGCCACCGCCTACGACCCGGCGACCCGGGAGCACACGCCGATCTTCGGCAACCTCAGGTCCGAGAAGATGCTCGTCATGCCGGGCATCTTCGGTGACCCGATCCTCACGGCCGTCTACGCCAAGCCGGAGTACGCGGGCGGTTTCCAGTACTCGAACTTCCAGGTCAAGATGAACCTGCAGATCCGGCTGACCAACCCGTTCCTCGGCGGCCGGTGCCTGATCGGCAACGCCGACAACCCGATCAGGCTGGACCTGATCACGGGCACCACCAGCCCGCCGCCGCCCAACACCCCGATCTCCGGCAAGCCCCCGGTGATCGTCGGCACGGACGGCACCACGGTGATCCGGTCGCTCGGCCACGTCGACAACGCGTTCTCGGTGCCGGGCGCCCGGGGCTGCGCCCTGGACATCGGGCTCGTCAACCAGATCGTCAACGCCCAGGCGGGCGTCCCGTCCGCCGCCGGCCGCAACACGATGATCTTCAACGAGTACGTCGGCTACCGGACGTACGCCAACCTGCCCGCCTGACCCCGCGGGACCGGCCGCGCCCGTGAGCCGACCACCCCCTGCGGGCGCGGCCCGCACCCGCCCGGCGGTTCACCCCGCCGGGCGGGCGCCCACGCCGAAGGAACGCCCCATGTTCGTACCGAGGCCCGCGCTCGCGGTGGCGACCGCGCTCGCGCTCGTCGCGGCCGTGCCCGTCCCGTCGCGGGCGGACGCCGGCACCTGGACGGTCTCCCCGGGCGGCGCGGTCTCCGCCACCGCCCCCGCCGAGATCCGCAACACCACCAAGAACTGGACGATCGGCTGCACGGCCACGTTCTCCGGAACGGCGCCGGCGGGCGCGGGACACTCGCCCTACGGCCTGATCTCGTTCGACCAGGGCTCGCTCACCGCCTGCGCCGGGCCGAACGCCCTCACCACCACGTCCACCGTGGTCAACCTCCCGTGGGACTTCTACGCCGGCTCCTATGACGCCGTCCAGGGCCGGACGTCCGGCACGCTCAACAACCTCGCCCTCACCCTGGACGTCTCGAACGGCTGCCGGGCCGACGTGAGCGCCCCCGACGGCGCGCCCGGCACGACCGACGCGGCGTACGCCAACGCCGGCGGCACCCTGACCTTGAGCGGCGCGCACATGAAGGTCACGTTCACCAACTACCGCTGCACGACCGATCTGGTCGCCCCGGGCGACCAGATCGAACTCGCCGCGGTGCTCCCGCTGACCCCGGCACAGACCATCACGAGCCCCTGACCAAGGAACGATCATGAAATCGCGGTTCACCATCGCCACGGCCTGCGTGCGATCACCGACCCGATCAGGTTCACGTTCGCCGACGTCTTCGACCGCACGACGGGTGAGCGGTCGACCCTCCCCGGAGCGCTGCGCGCCAAGAGGGTGCCGTTGCCGTCCGGGGCCATCGGCCTCCCGCCGGGCGGGACCGTCCACGCCCACCCCGAGTACACCGGACCGCTCGCCCTGCGGTACCCGGACGTGAGGATCGGCGTGAAGATCCGCCTCACCGGCGCCGGGCTCGGCGGCCCCTGCGCGATCGGCGGCGACGTGAGCATCAGGTCGGCCACCCACGTGGACAACGCCTTCCCCGCGCCCGCCGCGCGCGGCTGCACCCGTCACGGCCGGGACGTCGACGCCGTCATCAACGCCGCGGCGAACCTGCCGTCCCCGGCGGGAGCCAACACCGTGATCCTCGAAGAGTACTTCGGACTCACGCCCTACAACCGGCTTCCCTGACCCACCGCGCGGTGGTCCCCGTTTTTGTCGCTCGGTGATTATCGGATGCGGGGAATTCTGTCTCTCAGTGAGTGCTCCAGAAATTCGTACTGGCGAAATAACGCGGCTGGGTTTACATTTCATTCGGGCTTTTCGGTGATGAAAGGAGGGGGTGGATGACGGGGACGCTCGCTGGACCGGGGCGCCGTCCTGGGCCGATTCCGCCTCAGGTCATCGCCATTCTGAGCGCCGAGCTCCCGTCGCTGGCGGCGGAGATCATCGACGAGGTGCGGCGGTCGGTGCCCGAGTACGGGCGGCGGGAGGGGACGCCGCGGCCCGCCGCGTTCCGGGTCACCGTCGAGCAGGCGATGGCGGCGTTCGTCGACCAGGTGTCCGGGGGACGCGACTCCTACGAGCGGCGCGACGAACTGTGCCGCGAACTCGGCCGCAGCGAGGCGTACCAGGGGCGGAGCCTGGACGCGCTGCAGGCCGCCTACCGCGTCGGCGTGCAGGTCGCGTGGCGGCGGGTCGCGCACGTCGGGCGGACGAGGCGGCTGCCGTCGGAGGTGATGACGCGGCTGGCCGACGCCCTGTTCTCCTACATCGACGAGCTGGCGTCGCTGTCGGTGCAGGGCTACCTGGAGGCGCAGTCGTCGGCGGACGAGGTGTCCGGCGTCCACCGGCGGCTGCTGCGCCTCGTGCTGCGCCCCGGGGCGGCGGGCGGCGCGCTGGCCGAGTCGGCGGGCGCCGCGGGCTGGCGGGTGCCGGACGAGGTGACGATGGTCGCGCTGCCGTCCGGGGCGCGGTGCGAGCGGGAGGCGCTGGACGCGGACGTCCTCGCCGACCTCGCGGACGCCGAGCCGCATCTGCTGATCCCCGGAGGCCATGGCGCGGGACGCGCGGAGATGCTGCACCGGGCGCTGCCGGACCGCCGGGCCGCCGTCGGGCTGACCGTGCCGCTGGCGGCGGCCCGCGACTCGCTGCGGTGGGCGCGGACGGCGTTGCGGCTGGTGGAGGCCGGTGTGCTGGAGGACGCCGGGCCGACACTGTGCGAGCCGCATCTGCTGGAGCTGTGGCTGCTGTCGGACGGGCCGCTGCTCGACCAGCTCGCCCGGCGGGAACTGGCGGTCTTCGCGGGAATGACGCGAACCCGGCGAACGCGCATGACCGAAACCCTGGGCGCGTGGCTGGAGGCGCAGGGGAACGCGGTCGAGGCGGCCCGGCGGCTGCGGCTGCACCCGCAGACCGTCCGGTACCGGATGCGGCAGATCAGCGGGGAGTTCGACGCGCGGCTGGCCGATCCGGCGGCGCGTTTCCTCCTGGACGCGGTGCTGCGGGCGCACCGGTTACGCGACCGGAGACCGTCGCCTCGGTGAGCCCGCCGTTATTGGACGCCGAGTGTTACTACCGATTGACACAGCGGTGAATTTGCGTTTTCTTTACCTTGAGACCGGATGTAAGTGATCTACCTTCAATGTGGTTCGGCTCACATGTCGCGGGGGGCGTGCAGGGGTCCCCCGCTCGGCGCGCCCTCGACGTCCCGCCGCACCGCCGACCGTCCGGGACGCCGGGCGCCCCTCCCGGCGACACGCCAGGGCCCGCGACGGCGGCGTTCTCGGAGGTGTGCCGATGGCGCAGACGATGACGCCGGGGGTCGTGCGGCGGCGGACGAGGCTGCCGCGCCGGCTGGCCGTGCTGATGCGGCCGGAACTGCCCAGCCTCGCGCAGGAGATCGTCCACGAGGTGCGCGGGACGATCCCCGAATACGGGCGCCAGCTGAAGGGCCCCTATGTGGAGGCGCTGCGAATCGGCGTCGAACGCGCCCTGACCGATTTCGTCGAGCAGATCGCCAACCCCCTCGCCCCGCGCGAGCGGCATTACGAGACGTACCGGCGGCTCGGCCGCTTCGAGGCGCAGGAGGGCCGGACGCTCGACACGCTCCAGTCCGCGCTCCGCCTCGGCGCGCAGGTCGCGTGGCGCCGCATCATGAAGGTCGGCCCGCGCAGGCACCTGTCGCCCGAGGTCATGGCGCAGCTCGCCGACGCGCTGTTCGCCTACATCGACGAGCTCGCCGCGCTCGCGCTGGAGGGCTATCTGGACGCGCGCCCGGAGGGCGAGGTCGAGAGCCACCGGCGGCGCCTGCTGGAGCTGCTGATGCGCCCGCTCGGGTCGCCGCGCGTGCTCGCCGACGCCGCCGGGCGGGCCGCCTGGCGGATCCCCGACGAGGTCACCGTCGTCGTGGCCCCGCCCGGCGCGCAGTACGTGCGGGCGGCGCTTGAGGACGACGTGCTCGCCGACCTCACCGCGGCCGAGCCGTTCCTCGTCGTCCCCGGCAGGCTCACCCCGGAACGGCGGCGGGCGCTGCTGCGCGTCCTGCCGGACGGGCAGCTCGTCGCGGGCCCGGCGGTCCCGACCGGCGGCGCCGCCGACTCGCTGCGATGGGCGCGGCACGCCCTCGGCCTGGTGGAGAACGGCGTGCTCGGGGACGGCCCGGTGACCGACTGCGAGGACCATCTGATCACGCTGCTGCTGCTGTCCGACCAGGCCCTCATCGACCAGCTCGCGCGCCGCCACCTCGGCGGGATGGCGCGGTTCAGCCCCCGGCAGCGCGACCGGCTGCTGGACACGCTGCGCGCCTGGCTGGTGAGCCGCGGAACCGCCGCCGGGATCGCCAAGGAGCTCGACATCCACCCGCAGACCGTCCGCTACCGGATGCGGCGCCTCGAAGACATCCTCGGCGACCGGCTGACCGATCCCGACGCGCGATTCGCGCTTGAGGCCGTGCTGCGCGCGATGTGGCTGCGTGAGCGCGCGGCGGAGAAAACGAGCACCGGTTGATAATCGGCGAACGCCCGACGGCCGATCGACGAGCACTCCGCATCGACCTTGATGCGGAGGGTTGATTCGCCATTCGCCGCGTGCTTCCATCCATTTCGAGGCCAATGGACGGATGATCACCGCGGAGGTGCTTTCAGGGTGCGCTCAAGATCGGCCTTTTCGATCCTGGCGGGACTCGCCGCGGTGGCGGTCATCGGAACGGCGAGCGCACCCCCGGTGATCGCGGAGCCCACCCCGGGCACGAGCGCGTCCGCCAGCGAGACACCGTCCGATCCGCCCAGCGAGACGCCTCCCACGGATCCGCCGACCACCAGCACGCCGACCGATCCACCCGATCCGTCCGACCCGCCTGACCCGACGGACCCACCGGATCCGACCGACCCGCCGGATCCGACCGATCCTCCCGACCCGACCGATCCACCGGATCCGACCGATCCTCCAGACCCGACCGACCCGCCTGATCCGACCGATCCGCCGGATCCGACCGACCCTCCGGGCCCCGGCGAGCCCGCGACCCCCGAACTGGCGCTCGGGCTGTCGGTGTCGGAGGCGACGATGCGTCCCGGTGGGTCGATCACCGCGACCGTGCGCGTGTCGGCCAGGAAGGCGACCGCGCGGAACACCGTCCTGCGGCTGTCGTCCTCGGGCGCCTCGGTGAGCCCGCGCACGCACGGGCTGGGCGCCGTCGGCGGCGGAGGAGCGACCGCCCTGGCGACCGTGCGGGCGCCGTCCGACGCCCGGCCGGGTGTGATCACGGTCAGGGCCGCGGCCTCGGCGACGAAGGCCAAGGGCGCGTCCGGCGCCTACAAGCTGATCATCACGGACGCGGCAGGGGCGCCGCCGCCCGGGGTGAGCCTGTCGAACCTGCCGCCCGGCGTCCCGCCGCTGACCCCGACCGGCTTCGACCCGCTCGCGGGCATGACCGGACCGCAGGTCGCGCTGCCGCCGATCGTCCAGCCGCAGATCGCGCCGAGCGTGGGGCCGATGGTCCCGGTGTCCGGGCTGCGGGAGCTTCCCGCCGAACCGCTCACCCTTGAGGACATCGGCGCGATGCAGGCCGGGTTCCTGGCCGCGCTGACGATGGCGGTGACGCTGCTGCTGCTCAGGCTGCGGTTGATGCGCCGTGCCGCCGACGTCCGGCCGCCACGGGCGGTGCGGCGGCGCCCCCTGATCGCGGGGAAGAAGCTCACCGCGGCCAGGCTGCGCGCGCTTCCGCCGCAGCCCGCCCGCGTCCGGCGCCTGCGCCGGGCCCGGCGCGTCCGCCTCGCCTGACCCGGGGGCCTTTGATTCGGCGGGCCCTGCTCAGCGGGCCAGGCGGATCAGGATGCGGCAGACCTCTTCGATGATCTCCGTGGCCTCGGACTCGTTCTCCGCCGTGGCGATCTCCCGTCCGGCCTCGCCGATGACCGTCGTCAGGACGAGGCTCAGCACCTGCTCGGGACGTCCGGCGGGTTCGGCCGGTTCGCCCGGGGGCGGGGACGGGCCGCGCAGCAGCTTGGTGTTCTGCGCGATCCAGTGCTGGGCGCGGCTGCGGCGCATCAGCGACGACCCGGACGGGCCCTCACCGGCGAGGAACAGCCGGGCCGCGTCCCGGCGCTCCCAGCACACCCGCAGGTAGGCGCGGGCGCCGGCGATGAACAGCGCGATCGGGTCGGACTCGCCGCCCTTGCGCGCCGCGGACACGGCCTGCGCGGCGCTCGCCTCCTGCTCGTCGGTGAGGTCCTCCCACAGCGCGACGTACAGCCCGGCCTTGCCGCCGTAGTGGTGGTAGAGGCTGCCGACGCTGATGCCGGACCGCTCGACGATCTCGGCGATGCCCGCGTCGGCGTAGCCGCGGTCGGCGAAGACGTGCAGCGCCGCGGTCAGCAGCGCCCGCCGCGTGGCGTCGGCCCGCGCCCACTGGCGCCCGCCGGAGCCCGAGTCGCCGCTGCCCGTGTCGCCGCCGCTCGCTCGCATCCCACCATGGTGCCAGGACGAACGGTCGCCAAGGCGAAGGCGCCCGCACCCGCCACGAAGACTCGGTACAGAAGACTCAGTACCAGTTGTGCGACTGCCAGAACGACCACGCGCCGCACGGGTCCTTGTAGCGGGCCTTGATGTAGCCGAGACCCCAGGCGATCTGCGTCGGGGAACTGGTGCGCCAGTCGTTCCCGGCGCTGGCCATCTTCGTGCCCGGCAGCGCCTGCGGGATGCCGTAGGCGCCGCTGGACGGGTTCTCGGCCCGCTCGTTCCAGCCGCTCTCGTGGTTCCACAGCGTTAGCAGCGACGACCAGCAGCGCCCCCACCCCTTGAGGGCGCTCATCTTCTTGCCGTACGCCTTGTTCTGCTTGGCGCTCGGGTTGGACTTGGCGAGCCGCTCCCTCTCCTGCCGCCGCTTCAGCTCCGCCCGCGCCGCCGCCTCCTTCTCGGCCTTCTTCTTCAGCTCGGCCATCTCGCGCTTGTGCTTCTCGTAGGCGCGCTTCTTGGCGGCGGCGACCGCGTCCGCGACGATCGGGTCCATGTCGGACGCGGCCGTCAGCCGGGTGAGCATGTCGTTGGTCGACAGGTCACCGGCGGCCATCTTCGGCGGCTTGGTGTCGTCCGCGCCGACGAAGCGGCTGATGTCCACCAGCACGACCGCCGCGGCGATCGCGGAGATCGCCACGACCATGATCACGATGTTGCTGGTCAGCAGCCGCCGCAGCCGCTGCCTCCCCGGCCGCCGGACGTCGCCCGGCGGCACCCCGTCCCCGTAGGGGTCATGGGGCGCGTACGGGCCGGGCCCGCGTTCGCCGCGCGCGTCGGACGCCTCACGCGGCGGCGGCACCTGAAGGGGGTCGCGTCCGCGTCCGCGATCCGCCCGCCTGCTGCCGGAGCGGGCGCGCCGGGAGGAGGCGGTGGGACGTCTGCGCGTGCCGTGACTCTGTGGCATAGGAGAAGACTGCCTTATCCGCTCCGGTGGCGAGCGACATCGTCGCGATCACGAAGATCATGCCGCCGCCGATGACGAGCGCGCCGACGCCGACGGTGATGTCGCTGACCTGCTTGGCGAGCGTCCGCACGTACTTGCGCCGGACGATGATGTCGACGACCAGGTGGTACAGGACGCGGCCGAGGAAGACGGGCAGGTCGGCGGAGGCGGCGAGCCCGGCCGTCCGGCCCCGGACGGCCCGGCCCAGCCTGCGGACGGGAGAGATCGCGACCATCAGAGATGGTCGGGCTGCAGGGCTACCCGGGCCTGGAGCGGATCGGCGCGGAGGCGTTCACCGGGCTGGTGGCGAGCTACTCCAACGTCCGCGAGGTCACCCCGATCATCGCGGGCGTCGCGCTGGTCGCGCAGGTCGGCACCGGCTTCACCGCCGAGATCGGCGCGATGCGGATCTCCGAGGAGATCGACGCGCTGGAGGTCATGGGCATCAACTCGCTGGCCTACCTGGTGTGCACGCGGGTCGCGGCCGGGGTCATCGCGCTGGTGCCGCTGTACCTGGTGTCGCTGTTCATGGCGTTCTTCGCCACCAGGTTCATCACGATCCACTACTTCGGGCTGTCACCCGGCATCTACGACTACTACTTCCACCTCTACCTGCCGCCGATCGACGTGTTCTACAGCGTCATCAAGGTCGCGGTGTTCGCGTTCATCATCATGTTCGTGCACTGCTACCGCGGCTACCACGCGGCGGGCGGGCCGGTCGGCGTCGGTGTCGCCGCGGGCCGCGCGATCCGGGAGTCCACCATCCTGATGATCCTGATGAACCTGGTCCTGTCGTACATCTTCTGGGGCCACGGCGGCACGGTGAGGCTGACCGGATGAGCGAGGAGACCCTGTCCCGCCGCTCCCGGGCCGTATTCGGGCTGGCCGGCGCGGGCGTCATCGCGGCCGCGACGGCGTTCGTCGCGTTCGGGACGGCGCCGTCGCACGAGGGCTCCACCTACTACAACGCGACGTTCGGCCGGGCCGGGCAGGGCCTCGACCCGGGCAAGTCGGACGTCAAGGTCCGCGGCATCGCGGTCGGCACCGTCGACGAGATCACCCTGGTCGACAGCGGCCGCGTCAACGTCCGGTTCCGCGTCGACAAGGGCGTCAAGGTCGCCGACACGGCCGTCGCGGCGGTCGAGCCGGTCTCGGTGTTCGGCCCGAAGGACCTCGCGCTCGACCTCGGCGCGCACGAGCTGACCGGCCCGTACCTGAAGGACGGCGGCAAGGTCGCCAAGACGCGCGACCCGCAGGAGCTTTCCGGCACCGCCTGGCCCACCTACAAGCTCACGAAGGCCATCGACCCGGACGAGGTCGCCACGATCCTGCGCACGTTCGGCAGCGGGCTGTCCGGGCAGGGCCCGGCGCTGCGCCGGACGATCGCCAACGGCGCCACGGTCGTCGGCGCGACGTACGAGAGCCGCGCGGCGATCGACGCGCTGCTGGCCGACATCAACGGCCTGTCCGGGACGCTCGCGTCCCGGGGCGGCACCCTCGCCGCGCTCGCGGGCGACTTCAACCGGCTGGCGCGCACGATCAACGAACGCCCCGACAAGATCACACAGCTGCTCGACCAGTCGGGACGGCTCGGCGACACCCTCGGCACGAACCTGAGACGGCACGGCGGCAACCTCGGCGCCATCATCGACTCGGCCGGTGAGGTCGCCGCGGTGCTGAACGGTGAGCGCCGCCGCATCCCGGTGATGATCGACAGCCTGAACGGGTTCTTCAACCTGCTGGCGCAGGTCATCCGCGTCCCCGGCCCCGAGGGCACGCTGATCGCCCAGATGCGCGACGACCTGCCGCTGGACATCTGCCAGATCCTCATCGACAGCTGCCCGTTCCGCCCGGCCACCACGGCCTTCACCGCCCCGCGCTCCGGGAGGCGGCCGTGAGCCCGCGGTGGCGCGGCAGGGCGGCCGCGCGCGGGCGTGGCCGCGGGCCGGGGCGCGGGCCGGGCGGTGCCACGACGCTGAAGTTCCTGGCTTTCGTGGCGGTGACCGGGCTGCTGACGTTCTGCATCGGGGCGCAGATCCTCGGCGCGAGCTTCGCGTCCCGCTACCGGCTGACCGCGACGTTCGACGACGTCACCGGCCTGCTGGAGGGCGACGACGTGAAGATCGCCGGCACGCCCGTCGGCCAGGTGAAGGGCATCAGGGTGGTGCGCGGCAAGGCCGTGGTCGACCTGGCCGTGGACGACGACGTCCGGATCCCGTCCGACTCCACCGCCGCGATCCGCTGGCGCGACGTGATGGGCCAGCGGGTCGTCTACCTGGAGCCCGGACGCGAGCGCGGGATGCTCGGCGACGGCGATCGCGTCCCGCGCACCAGGTCGGTCGTCGACCTCGGCGCCATCGTCAACGGCCTCGGCCCGCTGACCCGCAACCTGGACCCGAACCAGCTCAACAAGATCCTCTTCTCGTTCGCCCAGGCGCTGGACGGCAACGAGCAGAACATCTCCCTGCTCACCGACAACCTGGACATGCTGCTCCAGACGTTCGCCGCCCGCAAGAAGACGATCAAGACGATGATCGACGACTACGAGACGGTGAGCGACGCGATCGCCACCCGCGACAGGCAGATCGCGGCGAGCGTCGACAACCTGGAGTCGCTCACCAAGGTCTTCGCGAACAACCGCCGGCTGCTGGAGAACGCGATCGTGGAGGTCTCCGGCGTCACGACCAACCTCAACCGGGTCCTCGGCGGCAACGACGCGCAGCTCGCCCGCATCATCGACAACCTCGGCAGGTTCAGCGAGACGTTCCGGCTGAACGTCGACCAGCTGGAGAAGATGGTGCGGCAGCTCCCGCTCACGCTGCGGCAGCTGTTCGCCGCCGGGAACGGCGGCCACTACCTGCGGACGAACGCGCTCTGCCTGAACATCATGCAGGGCCCGTGCCCGTTCCCGATGCGGCTGCCGAAGTCGCCCGGCACGGACGGCCCGTCCAAGGACGAGCTCGCCGAACTGCGGAAGATGCTGCTGGGGGTGCGCGGCTGATGGCGCTGAAGTCGCTGCGGGACGCGAACCACCGGGTCGTCGCGATCGTCACCCTCGCCGCGCTCGCCGCCGGATGCGTGTTCGCGTTCGCCGTCGGACGGCTGCACCTTTTCGACCGCGGCTACACGATGACCGGCGAGTTCAGCGACGCCGCCGGTCTGAAGAAGGGGCAGGACGTCCGGGTGGCGGGCGTGCGGTCGGGCCGGGTCACCTCCGTCGAGCCGGACTTCCGGCACGGCAGGATCATCGTCGGCTGGCATGTCGACGCCGGAATCGACCTCGGGCCGGAGACCCGCGCCGAGATCCAGACGACGACGCTGCTCGGCGGCCGGTACCTGCGGCTGTCCGGCCCGGTCGCCGAGCCGTACATGGCGGACGTGCCCGAGCATCGGCGGCGGATCCCGCTGTCGCGCACCAGCGTCCCGTTCACCGTCCCGGACGCGCTGGAGGGCGCGCAGAACATCGTCGGCAGGCTCGACCAGAAGAGCATCGACAGGCTGCTCACCGAGGTCAACAAGATCAGGTCGCCGGGCGCGGCGAAGCTGAACCGCGTCCTGGTCAACATCCAGGATCTGTCGCGGATGCTGAACGACTCCTATCCCGAGATCGAGAAGCTGATCGAGAACAGCAAGACGATCACCGGCACGCTGGCCGGCAAGGACGAGCGCCTCCGCGAGATCATCGGTTCGAGCCAGGTGCTGCTCCGGACGCTGGTGCGCCACCGCGACGAGCTGGCCGCGACGATCGGGCAGGGTAACCGCATCGTCCGGACGCTCTCCAACGTGATCTCCAAGAACCAGCGGGAGCTGAACACGCTCCTCGACAACCTGCACCTGCTGACCACCCGCCTCGCCCCCAACATGGACGCGCTGAACACCGGCTTCTCGCTGCTCGGCCCGACGTTCGCGCAGCTCGCCGTCCTGCGGGGCAACGGCCCGTGGGTGGAGGGCGTGCTCACCGGCCTCGGCCCGCTCCAGCCGCCGGGCCCGGTCTCCACGCGCCGCCGGCAGGGAGGTGACTGATGGGCAAGGGGAGAGGCGCCGCGATGGCGATCAGTCTGGCGATGACCGCTTCGCTCGGCGGCTGCTCGATCACCTCGTCCGGTGACGACGGGCGGACGATGGTCGTCTACGTCCCGAAGGCCCGTTCCTTCTACCCCGAGTCCAAGGTCAAGGTGATGGGCGCGGACGTCGGGCTCGTCGACAAGGTCGAGAACCAGGGCGACAGGGTCAAGGTGACGTTCCATGTGCGCGACGACGTCCCGCTGCCGAAGGGCGTGCAGGCGTCGATCGTCCCGCTGAACCTGATCGGCGAGCGCAACCTCGTCCTGCATCCCGCGTGGAAGCCGGGGCAGCCGAAGGAGACGTCCGGCGTCATCCCCATCGAGCGGACCCATGTGCCGGTCGAGGTCGACGACGCGCTCAGCTCGTTCACGAACCTGGCGAACGCGCTCGACCCGACGAAGACGCGGGGCGCGCTCGGCAACGCGGCCGACACGGTGAACGGCAACGGCCGCGAGTTCAACGCCACCCTGGAGCAGAGCGCCCGCCTGGTCGAGAACGTCGCCGGGCAGGACGAGGAGCTGATCGAGGTCGCGCGCAACCTCAGCCGCCTCGCCGGGGTGGTACGGGGACGCGAGCAGGTCCTCGGCGCGGTGATTCGCGACTTCGCCGAGGCGAGCCGGGTGCTCAGGGCCGAGCGCGGTGAGCTGCAACAGCTGATCGGCGGCGTCCTCGAACTGGCGAAGAACGGCGCCAAGCTGATCCGCGAGTACAAGGGGAGCCTGCCGTACGACCTGGCCGTCCTCACCCGGACGGCGCTCGTCCTCAAGGGCAACGCGCGCGAGGTGGCGCAGCTGATCCACGCGCTGCCCGGTGTCAACGAGCTGCTCCTCAACGGCTACAACCCGAAGAACAAGTCGCTGCAGATCCGGTTCACCACCGACGCGTTCCTGCGGACGTGGCTGAAGGGCCTGCTGAACACCGACGAGATCGGCTGCCCGCTCCCGCCCCCGAACTCCAACTGCCCCTGGCAGAACGGAGGCAACTGATGGGCAGGACCGTCCTCGTTCTGATCGCAGCCCTGACCCTGGCCGTTTCCGCCTGCTCCTACAAGACGGCGGGCGCGCCGAAGGGCGACCTGACGCTGACGGCCACGTTCGACGACGTCCAGCAGCTCGTCGCCGGGCACAGCGTCAAGATGTCCGACATCACGATCGGCAGCGTCACGAAGGTCCGGCTCGACGGCTACCGGACGAAGGTGACGCTGTCCATCGAGGACGACGTCAAGATCCCGAAGGGCACCCGGGCCGAGATCAGGGTGACGTCGCTGCTCGGCGAGAACTACGTGGACCTGCGGATGCCGCCAGGCGCGAGCATGGACCGCGGCCCGTTCCTCGCCTCCGGCGACACGATCGAGCGGACCGGCGTCCGGCCGGCGTTCGAGCAGGTCGTCGGGCAGGCGGGCCCGCTGATCCAGGCGCTCGCCGGGAACGACGTCGCGACCGTCGTCAACGCCGGGGCCACCGCGCTGGACGGCAACGGCCAGAAGCTCAACAAGACGATCGCCCAGGCCGGCGGCCTGCTGAGGATGTTCGCCGACCAGCGCCGGGAGCTGGGCGAATCCGTCGACCGGTTCGCCAGGCTCGGCCGCTCGCTGGCCAAGGGCGGCGACGCGCTGAACGAGGCCCCCGGCCGGCTGGAACGCACGACCCGGATGCTGAACGACGACAAAGAGAAGATCATCAAGACCGTCGACAGGCTCACCCGGATGGCCCGCGAGCTGAACGACAAGGTCCTTGAAGGACGCATCCACCGGTTCAGGAAACTCCTCACGGACCTCGACCCCGTCCTCCAGCAGCTCGGAGGCAACCGCAAGCGGCTCACCGCCCTCGTGGACGGCCTCGTCGCCTTCTCCAAGAAGATCCCGCTGGCCAGCTATGACGGCCAGTTGCTGCTCTACCCGATCCTCCGCATCGTCTGGCCGGACGGGACACCGCTCCTGCCCGGCCTGAGCGAGAACCCGAAGAACAAGAAGGGGAAGGATCCCGGAAAGGACCCCGCTCCCACCCCGAAGCTTCCCGACGAGCTCGAAAGCGCGCTCCCCGACCTCGACGCACTCCTCGGAGGGCGGGGATGACCGGACGGCTGACGATCAACCTGGCGGTCTTCGCCGCGCTCGCCGTGCTGATGGGCGTGTGGGCGTTCAACAACGTCGTCCGGTTCGACTTCATCGACCGGCCGTACCAGATCACGGTGGAGTTCGAGTCGTCGCCCGGCCTGCACCCGAACTTCGAGGTCGACTATCTCGGCCTGCGCGTCGGCAAGATCGACTCGGTGCGGCTGGAGAAGGACAAGGTCGTCGTCCGGCTGGACATCGACCGCGGCGTCAGGATCCCGCAGGGCGTCACCGCCGCCGCGGCCCGCAAGTCGGCGGTCGGCGAACCGGTGGTCGAGCTGTCCCCGGGCCCCGGCAAGGCGGACGCCCCGCCCATGAGGCCCGGCGGCGTCGTCCCGGTGTCGCACACGAAGGTCCCGCCCAAGTACGGCGACCTGTTCGGCGCGGTCATCGACACCCTCAAGGCCATCGACCCGGGCGACGCCAAGATCCTCACCCACGAGCTGGCCGAGGGCTGGGCCGGACGCGAGGACTCCCTGCGCCAGATCATCAACGGCGGCGACGACCTGACCCGGACGTTCGCCCAGAACACCGAACTGCTCGACGGCCTCACGAAGGACCTCGGCCGCGTCGCCCGCGTCCTGAACCGCAACCGCGGCTCGCTCGGCGCCGGGATCGACGACCTGGCCGCGCTCACCGCCGCGCTCGGCCAGGTCCGCGGCCAGATCGCCGAGCTGCGCGACCGCGGCCCCGGGCTGCTCGACACGGTCAACGACCTGCTGGACGAGACCGGCCCCGACTTCGGCTGCGCCGTCGACATGCTCGGCACCCTGGGGATCTCGGCGCACAACCCCGGCTACCTGACCGACCTGCGCAGGACGCTCCGGTACGCGCCGTCGCTGAAGGTCGTCCTCGACAACGTGATCGGGATCGACCGGGGACAGCCCGTGCTGAACGTCGTCTTCCAGATCACGCTGACGAAGCCCGCGGCGCTGGAGTACAGGTACCCGCTGCCGCAGCCGGCGGTGAACGGGGTCCCGGCCTGCCCCGGCGGGCGGACCCCGGCGGTGACCGAGCAGAAGCCCTACCGCGCCAAGAACCCGGGCGAGACGATCCCCACCCACGATCCCGCGCTCGACACGCGGGCCGGGAAGGCCGCGAACACCGGCGACGGCGGCACGTCCGGCGGACCACCGTCGTGGCTGGTGTACGTCCCCCCGGTCGTCGCGCTGCTCGTGCTGATCCGGGTCACGATGGGCTCGGTGCCCGTGGTGTCCCGCATGTCCCGACTGCGTCGGGGCAAGGACTGACCCCAATTCCGAGGAGTGCCCGAAGTGACAGCCAAGACCACCAGGGACGAGCCCGGCGAGGTCACGGACACGGCGGCGCCGGAGGAGACCGAGGCACCGGAGGAGACCGAGGTCGCGGACCGTCCGGCACGTCCCGCCGCCAAGCGCAAACGCCGGGTACGGGTCATCGAGGTCATCGACGACGAGGACCTCGACGAGGTCCTGGAGGCCCTGGACGCCGAGGACTCGAAGGACTCCAAGGGCGCCGAGGACGACCAGGAGGCACCCCCCGCCCGCCCGGCCAAGCCCGCCGCCAAACCCCGACCGAAGCCCCGGGACGAGAGCCGGCCCCCCGCCACCCGGCCGGTGCTCTTCGGGCTCGGCCGGGTGCAGGCCGTCGTGGTCGTCGTCCTGGTCGCGCTGCTGGCCAGCCTGGCGATCTGGCAGTGGCGGACCGCGAGCTCCCTCTCGGCCGAAGAGGACGACCGGGAGGCGGTGCGCGAGATCGCCTCCGCCTACGGCGACGTGGCGCTCAACTACAACGCGCGGAACTACCAGACGCAGGCCGGCAAGGCGCAGAAACTGATGGCCGGCGACCTCCTCGACGGTTTCAAGAAGAACACGCTGCCCTCGCTGGCCCAGGCGTTCCAGCCCGGCTCGCAGGTGGCGGTGTCGTCCAAGACCGACCAGGTCTACGTGGGCAGCGTCGACGGCAGGTTCGCCACTGCCGTGGTCATGGTGGAGATCTCGCTCACGACGAAGGACGGAAAGGTCAACCAGCCGGCGACACTGCTGCGGCTGTCCCTGAGCAAGGTCGGCGGCGACTGGAAGGTCACCGAGCAGTACGCGTCGGGGGTCAATGAGAGCAACAAGAACCAGCAGCAGGGAGGGCTCCCCGGCGTCCCGGGCGGCGGCGCGTCGAAGACACCGAAGGCGGAGAAGAGCGACAAGCCACGCGATTGACGGTCAACCCGGGCGCCCCCGCGGGGAAGCGTCGCGGGGGCGCCGCGCGTTGTGCCGATGACGGCGTCGCCGGACGAAGGCAGGGCATCATGTCGACCGTGACGGAAACGGAGCAGGGCGAGCCCAGGCCGGACGATCGGGTCGTCCCGGACGAGCTCGTCCACGAGTTCGGCGCGCTGCTGAGCGCCGCGTCGGTGCTGGAGCGGATCGCGGGCCGGGAACTGGAGCGCCGCTGCGGTATCCGGCACGCGGTGTTCGAGGTCCTGCTGAAGCTGTCCGGCGCCACCGGGGCCGGCCCGCACACCATGGGCGACCTGGCCGGCGAGCTGATCCTGACCAGCGGCGGCATGACCCGGATCATCGACCGGATGGTGCGGGCCGGGCTCGTCCGCCGCGAACCCGCCCCCGGTGACCGCCGCCGCCAGCTGGTGGAACTGACCGACGCCGGCCGCGCGAAACTGGACGAGGCCCTGCGCGTCCACGCCGAGACCCTCCGCGAACACTTCGCGGGCCCGCTCACCGACGACCAGCGCCACGTCCTGGTCGACGCCCTCAGAACCCTCCGCACCACAGCCCGCAAAGAACTAGGCGCCCTCCACTGATCAGCGCGAGTAGTGCTCTACCACTAGTTGTTCGTCGCAGATGATGGGGATCTCGCGGCGTTCGGGGAGTCTGGTCAGCTGGGCGGCCAGGGCGTCGTGGCGGACGTCGAGGTAGGGCGGGACGGTCTCGGTGTGACCGCCGGCGGCGGCGATCTGGAAGGCGTCGATGGCGCGGCTGCGGCCCGCGACGGTGATCACGTCGCCGGGGCGGAGCCGGTAGGACGGGCGGTCGACGCGGCGGTCGTTCACCAGGATGTGCCGGTGCACCACGAACTGGCGGGCCTGGTAGATGGTGCGGGCGAAACCGGCGCGCAGGACGATGGCGTCCAGGCGGCGTTCCAGGTCGACGATCAGCGCCTCGCCGGTCTTGCCGCCGGTCTTGGCGGCCTTGGCGAACGCGTTGCGGAGCTGCGCCTCGCGGATGTTGTACTGCGCGCGGAGCCGCTGCTTCTCGCGGAGCCTGACCTTGTAGTCGGATTCCTGCTTGCGGGCGCGCCCGTGCACGCCCGGCGGGTAGGGACGGGCCTCGAAGTACTTCACGGCCTTCGGCGTCAGCGGGATGCCGAGGGCGCGTGAGATGCGGACTTTGGGACGAGGGTTGTTCATCACGCTCCTTAGGAGTTAGGTTTGCCTAAGTTAGGCAGGCCTAACCTAGCAGGTCAAGGAGGCAAGGTGCGGGGAGCGCAGGTCACGAAGACGGTGGAGGGCCCCACGGCGGCGGAACGGGTGCGGACGCTCGCGTACGGCATCGCGGACGGGGTCCTCGTCGCGCCCGGCGTCCCGTACGCGCCCGTCCCGGCGTACACGACCGACCGGGACGGGAGGCCGCTGCTGCTCGTCCAGTCCGCGTCGCCGGTCGTCGCGGGGGTCCGCAATCCGCCGGACGCGGTCGACGACGTGCCCGCCACGCTGCGGATCTCCGATGTCGCGCCGGTCACGCTGGCCGACCGCGTCCGCGGCCGGGCCTGGCTGCACGGCTGGCTGAGCGAGGTCCCGGAGGCCGAGCTGCGCGCCGCCGCGCTGCGCCTCTCGCACGCCCATCCGCGGGCCGAGCTGCTCGACCTCGGCGCGGAGCGGGACGGCAGACGGGAGTGGACGGTCCTCGCGCTGGAGATCGCCCAGGTCGAGATCGACGACGCGTGGGGGAGCGCCACCCTCGAACCGGAGGAGTACGCCGCCGCCGCGCCGGACCCGTTCGTCGCCATCGAGTCGGGCATCCTGGAGCACCTGGACTCCTGCCACCGCGACGAGCTGACGGGACTGCTGCCCGCGTCCGTGCCGCCGGGACCGGTCCGGCCATTGGCGCTCGACAGGTACGGTATGTGGTTGCGCTGCTCCGCACCGCCATCGGAGGCGCACACATCGTTCGACCTGCGGCTACCGTTCGCCGAACCTGTCAGTGATCTCCACGGTCTGCGGGGCGTGTACCGGCGGCTGTTCGCCCGGGCCACCCCGTAGGACCCCCGTAGTACGTAGAAACCCTGATACCGGACGAAAGCCGCGAATTGCCGGTGATCTCCCGGATGGTGCGGGGACCCCTCGCCGGGCGATGCTCTTCTCACCGGCCGAGAGACGCCGAGCGTCACCCGACCGGGACGACCCCGATCACCGGCTCGCCCTCGCGGGGTGGGTGAGCCGGTGACGGGGACCGTCACCGGACTACCGGGGCGCTGGCGTACCCCCGGCCGGGCCGGTGGTCCGGCGCCGCGATCTACGGGGGGCGTGGTCCGGGCCACTGGCCGGAACCGGAACCGGAACCGGCGCCGGGATCGAGCCGGGGCCGAACCGGGCCACTGGTCGCGATTGGCCGTTCCCGCCCGCCGGGCTCCCGCCGCAGGGTGGAGACATGACCACACGCCAGGACAGGACCGGACACCATCCGCAGACCAGAGCCGTCCACCCGCCCGTGACCACGCCGGTGGGCAGCAGCCCGCTCGCCGTGCCGCTCTACCAGGGCCACCTGTTCTCGTTCGAGACCGCGGACGACCTCGCCAACGCCTTCCACGGACCGGACGAGGCGTTCTTCTACGCCCGCATGGCCAACCCGACCGTCCGCTCACTCGAACGGGCCGTCTCCGAGCTGGAGGGCGGGTCCGGGGCGCTCGCCACCGCGTCCGGCATGGGCGCGATCAGCACCGTGCTGCTGAGCCTGCTGCGCGGCGGCGACCACGTCATCGCGCAGACCACTCTGTACGGCGGCACGTACGCGCTGTTCCAGGACCTCGCCGAACGGTGGGGCGTCGACGTCACCTACGTCTCCGGCGACGACCCGGCGGAGGTACGGGACGCGCTCCGTCCCACCACCCGCGTCCTCTACCTGGAGACGGTCGCGAACCCCACCACGCACGTCACGGACGTTCCCGCGTTCACCGCGGCCGTCCACGGCACGGACGTGCTGACCGTCGTCGACAACACCTTCGCGCCGCTCCTCTGCAAGCCCGTCGACCACGGCGCCGACGTCGTCGTCCACTCGACGACGAAGTACCTCAGCGGGCACGGCGACGTCATCGGGGGCATCGCCGTGTTCGCCGACCCGGACGTGTACCGCCGCGTCTGGGACTTCGCCATCGACCTGGGTTCCGTCGCCGACCCGTTCAGCGCGTGGCTGACCGTCCGCGGGCTCGCGACGATGCCGCTGCGCGTGGCGCGGCAGAGCGCGTCCGCCCTGGACATCGCCCGCCGCCTCGCCGCGCATCCGTCCGTCGCCCGCGTCCACTATCCGGGGCTGGGCGACCATCCGCAGCACGGGGTGGCGCGGCGGCTGCTGCCGGACGGGAGCGGCGGCGTCCTCGCGTTCGAGCCCGCCGGCGGACGCGACGCGGGCCGTGTCTTCTCCGAGGCCGTCGAGCTCATCGCGCTCGGCCCGTCGCTCGGCAACATCGCGACGCTCGTGATGCACCCGGCGAGCACGTCCCACCGGCAGATGGACGCCGCGACCCTCGCCGCCGCGGGGATCGGCGAGGGCACGGTCCGGCTGTCCGTCGGCCTGGAGCACCCCGACGACCTGTGGTCCGACATCGACCAGGCCCTCGCCAAGGCGACCCCGGGCTAGAGGTAGAAGCCGGTCGCGGTGGCCGGGACGTCCAGCCCTTCGGGACGCTTCTCGCCCTTGCGGAGCGCGACCAGCTCGGCGAGCGTCGCGCCGTCGTCGCCGATCTCGCCGGCCGCGCCGGCCGCGCCGTCTTCGCCGGACGGTGCCTCGGTGCCGTCCAGCCAGGACACCGCCTCGGCGCGGGTGAGCCGGCCCACCTCGATCTGCGCGAGGCAGCGGCCGGGACGGACGACCGCCGGATGCAGCATGGCGAGGTCCTCGTTGGTGGTGATGGCCACCAGCACGTCCCGGCCCTGCCCGAGCATCCCGTCGGTGAGGTTCAGCAGCCGCGACAGGCCCTGGCCCGTCGACTGCTTCGCCTCGCCGCGGATCAGCTCGTCGCAGTCCTCCAGGATGAGCAGCCGCCAGCGGCGGTTCTCGTCCTCGTCGTCCCCGACGGCGACCTCCATGAGGTAGCTCGGCGTGCCGAACAGAGCCTCCGGGTCGAGGACGCAGTCGGACTGGCACCAGTCGTTCCACGCCCGCGCGAGCGCGCGGAGCGCCGTCGTCTTGCCGGTGCCGGGCGGGCCGTGCAGGAGCAGCAGCCGGCCGGACACGTCGTCGCGGCCGAGACGCATGACCTCGTCGAGGGCCTCGGCGACCGATGCGGTGTAGTTGCGCCGGATGTCCGCCCACGCGTCGGCGGTGATCGCGCGCTCGTTGCGGACGGGCCCGTGCGTCCCCATGTGCCAGAAGCCCATCTCGACGCTGGTCTCGTCGACCTTCGGCGGCTCCGTCGCGTCCTTCACCGTCGCTTCGAGGACGGTCTCGGCCAGCTCGTCCGTCACGGCGGACACGGCGACGTACGCGACGCCGCTCTTCCACCGGTTGGTCAGCAGCGTCCAGCCGTCGCCCTCGGCCAGCACCGACTCCTTGCCCTTCTCGTGCGCCACCCGCACCGTCCGGGCGTCGCCGGGGCGCAGCGGCGCCTCCGCGCGGACGTTCTCCAGCCGGGTCGACCTGGACCAGGGCTGCTCACCGGACGCGAACGGGCGCAGCGACAGCACGTCCATCACGTCGGCGGGGGAGTTGTTGTCGCTGAGGTTGAAGACCACGGGCAGCACGGACTCCGGCCCCGGATCGGTGACGTTCTCCCTGGGCTCGACGAGATGGAGGATCTCCTGGGTCCTCTCCTGCGACGTGGTCATGCCAAGAATGATCAGGCTCGGCGGCCGGTCGCGTCCACCGAATTAGCCCGTCAGGAGCCGTCTTCGCCGGCGGCCCTGCGGGCCTCGGCCTCCTCCAGGTCGAGCTTCTCGGCCTCCTCCGGAGTCGGGGCCGTGCCGCCGAGGTAGGCGGGCTGCCACCACGTCTCGCCCGCCTTCGGGACGTCGGGGTACTCGCGCTGCGCCTTCTCCAGCAGCTCCGACATCCGGGCGTGCAGATCCCGGGTGAACTGGTCGTAGTCGTCGCCGCGCTTCGGGTGCAGCGGCTCGCCGACGAGGATCGTCACGGGCACGCCGCGTTGCAGCAGCCGGCGCTTGCGGCCCTTCGTCCACAGCCGCTGCGGTCCCCAGATCGCGACCGGGATCAGCGGCACCTTCCCGGCGACGGCCATCCGCACCGCGCCGTTCTTGATCTCCTTCACCGTGAACGAGCGGCTGATCGTCGCCTCCGCGAACACCCCGACGATCTCGCCGCTCTTCAGCGCCTTCAGCGACGCCGCGTACGACGAGGCGCCCGCGTCCCGGTCGACCGGGATGTGCCGCATCCCGCGCATCAGCGGCCCGCCGATCCGGTTGTCGAAGATCTCCTTCTTCGCCATGAACCGCACCAGCCGCTTCGCCGGATGCGCGGTGAGCCCGGCGAAGATGAAGTCGAGATAGCTGATGTGGTTGCTGACGAGCACCGCGCCGCCGGTGCGGGGGATCCGCTCGGTCCCCTCCAGACGGATCTTGATGTTCAGCGCCTTGAAGACGCAGCGAGCCGTCATGATCACCGGCGGATACACGATTTCGGGCATGGCAGCACGGTACTTGAGCACTTCATGATCAGCGAGTGCGGGCGGGGATCCGGATGGGTCCCACAACCGACCGGAACTCTGAGAAGGTGGGGGTTGTGACGTGAGCCGTTGAAGCCCGAAGACCCCCCTGACGACGAAAGGGGATGAGCACAGATGGAACCGTTGGACGCGGCGGCGGACGTGCACGCGCTCATCCGCGACGTGCTGCCCGCCCTGGCGCCCAGCGCCTGGTTCGACTCCGGCACCTCCGAGGTGGTGCTGCCCGTCGGCCGGTCGGAGGCGCGCGCCTCCAGCTGGACGGTCCTCGAGCGCTGCGCCCGGGAGCCGCGCTCGGCATGGCCGAAGGTGGTGGACGAGTGGGTACGCGAGGTCGGCGACCGCGCGTTCCTCGCCGTCGGTGAGATGGAGCTGTTCGGCGACGTCAGGGAACTGCTCCGGCTGCGCATCGTGCCGAAGCTCGCGCCCCGCGACCGGGAGGGCCTCGTCGTCGTCCCCGCCGGGGACCACTTCGACGCGATGGTGATGATCGAGCACCCCCGCTACGGCGGCCCGCTCACCAAGGCCCGCGCCGGACTGCTCGGCCTGCACAAGCTCGGCTATGTGATGACGAACACCCATGACCGCGAGCTCGCCGACGTCGCCGTCCGCGACCAGCCGCTGCTCCCCGGACGCAACGTCCGCGTCGTGACCAAGCCGGGCAGCCGGTACGTGTCGGCGCTGCTCAGCGAGGTCGACCAGTTCCTCCCGTGGCCGAACGAGCACGGCGCGCTGGTCGGCGTCCCGTGCCACAGCACGCTCCTGCTCTACCCGATCACGTCGGCCGCCGTGCGCGAGGTCCTGCCGGTCTTCGCCGACGTCGTCCGTGAGATGCACGCCGACGCCGACGACCCCTGCGCCCCCGGCGTCTACTGGAGCCACGGCGAACGCCGCCTGACCCCTCTCCCCGCCGACCCGGACGCAAGCCCGGAGTTCGCCACACTCCTGCACCGCCTGCCCGATTGACCCAGGGGGCGCCCCCTGGGGCTAGTTCAGCTTCCAGTCGACAGGAGAAGCGCCCTGTTGTTCCAGGAGTTGGTTGGCGCGGGTGAAGGGGCGGGAGCCGAAGAAGCCGCGGTCGGCGGACATCGGGCTCGGGTGCGGCGACTCGATGCACGGGACGCCGCCGAGGAGTGGTTTGAGGTTGCGGGCGTCGCGGCCCCAGAGGATGGCGACCAGCGGGCGGCCGCGCGCGGCGAGGGCGCGGATGGCCTGCTCGGTGACCTCCTCCCAGCCCTTGTTGCGGTGCGAGCCGGGCTTGCCGGGCATCACGGTCAGCGACCTGTTGAGCAGGCAGACGCCCTGTTCCGTCCACGGGGTGAGGTCACCGTTGGACGGTTCGGGATGGCCCAGGTCGTCGCGGTACTCGCGGAAGATGTTGAGCAGGCTGCCGGGCAGCGGGCGGACGTCCGGCGCCACGGAGAAGCTGAGGCCGACCGGGTGCCCGGGCGTCGGGTACGGGTCCTGGCCCATGATGAGGACGCGGACGTCGTCGAACGGCTGGGTGAACGCGCGCAGGATGTGGTGCCCGGCGGGGAGGTAGCGGCGTCCGGCGGCGACCTCGGCGCGCAGCCAGTCGCCCGCGGCGGCGATCGTCCCGGCGACCGGCTCCAGCGCGGTCGCCCACCCGGCTTCGACGATCTCCGTGAGTGGTCGTGCCGTCATGGGGCACAACCCTAGTGCGATGATCATGCGCCCGCCCTGGGAATGCCCGCCTGGGCGGGCTTGTGAAGGTTTCTGGCCGCATCGTGTCCTAAGAGAGCAAAATCTTTCCAAGATCGGCTGAAACCGGCAGATGAAGTGCGTGAAACGTCCTGTTAAGTCCGGGTTACTTCTGGCGGACCGCGTTGACCTGGCGGTTCCCGGCGGCTTCTCCTAGGAGACAGACAGGCGCAGAACGAGCCGACGGACGGACGAGGAGCATGACCCAGCTGACCACCGTGGACGCCACTTTCCTGAACGCGGAGACCGGTACCACCCAGGCCCACATCGCCGGGCTGGGCATCGTCGACGCGGCCGCGTGCCCCGGTGGCCGGCTGACCGTGCCGCTCGTGGCCGAGCTCGTCCGGGGCCGGGCGCATCTCGCGGCCCGTCCGCTGCGGCAGCGGCTCGTCCGGGTGCCGTTCCGGCTCGACCACCCGTACTGGGAGGACGACCCGGACTTCGACCCCGTCCGGCACATCTTCGAGATCGGCCTCCCCGCGCCCGGCGACGACCGGCAGCTCGCCGACGTCGTCGCGATGCTGCACGAGCAGCCCCTCGACCGGTCGCGCCCGCTGTGGGAGATGTTCCTCATTCAGGGTCTCGCGGGCGGTCTGACCGCCGTCTACGTGAAGGTGCACCACGCCGCCGTCGACGGTGTGATGGCCGCCGAGACGCTGGCCGCGCTGCTCGACCTGTCGCCCGAGCCGCGCGAGCTGCCCGCCGACGAGTCCGAGCCCGCCCGCGCGCCGGGCACGGCGGGCATGGTCGGCGCCGGGCTGCTGAGGACGGCGCTGCATCCCGTCCGCACGGCCGTGTCCGTCGCGCGCACCGCGCCCTACCTCGACGAGATCCCCGGCGTCTCGTCGATCCCCGGCGCCGGGCTGGTGTCGTCGGTGATGCAGGGCGCGCTGCGCCGTCCGGACCTGCCGCGGGTGCCGCGGATGAGCGCGCCGCCGACCCCGTTCAACCGGCCGATCGGACGCCGCCGCGCCGTCGCCTGCGGCGAGCTGCCGCTGGACACGATCAAAGAGATCAGGCGGGGGCTCGGCGGCAGCGTCAACGACGTGGTCATGGCGCTGTGCGCGACGGCGCTGCGGCAGTGGCTCGACAAGCGCGGCGACCTGCCGGACCGCCCGCTCGTCGCGGCCGTCCCGGTGTCGCTGCGCCGCGGCGCCGCCCGCACCCGGGCCGCGCGGGCGGAGGGCGGCAACCAGGTGTCCGTCATGGCGACGCCGCTGGCTACCGACATCCCGGACCCGGCCGAGCGGTACCTCGCCGTCCGGCGCGCCATGGACAACGCCAAGCGGCGGTTCACCGGGTCGTCCGGCGGCTGGGTGCAGGAGATCAGCGGCCTGCTGCCCGCGCCGATCGCCGGCGCCGCCACCCGCCTCGCCCTCCAGGCCGCGCCGACGATGTCGCTGCGCCCCATCAACCTGCTGATCTCGAACGTGCCTGGCCCGCAGTTCCCGCTGTACCTGTGCGGGGCCCGGGTGCTCGCCTACTACCCGATCTCCGTGATCACCGACGTCACCGGCGGCCTCAACATCACCGTGTTCTCCTACGACGGCAAGGTGAACGTCGGCATCGTCGCCTGCCGGGACCTCATCCCGGACCCGTCGGAGCTCGTCGACCACCTGGTGGACGCGCTGGACGAGCTGAAGAACCTCAGCCGGGAGTGATCCCGAGGCCGGCCCGGTGCCGCCACGCCAGCCGCAGCGCCGCGGCCCCCGCGGGCTGCATCGGCTCCGGGACCGTCCCGTCGAACGGCGCCTTCGACACCTCGCCCTCGTCGTTGACGGCGACAAGCCCGCCGAACAGCCCGCCGAACGCCTCGTCGTCGAAGACGACCACCGTCAGCAGGTCGAGCGCCAACGAAAGCGGGTCTATGCCGAGCCCGAGGAAATGCGCGCGCAGGCGTCCTTCTTCGCGGGCGGACGTCAGAGCCCGATGGAAGGGCCACTCGTCCTGGACGAAGCCATCGCCGTAGTTCTCGTCCGTTCCGAGCAGTTCTTCCGCGTACTCGCGGACCATGCAGGCCCAGATGTCCGGCCGCTCGTCGTTCAGCGGCTGGAAAAGTCCGACGGGCATCGCGTGGTGCAGACCGCCGCCGTGCGCGACCTTGGACGGGTCTCGCCAATGCGAGACGTAGGTCCCGGACGTGGTGACGGTCAGTGTTGTGATCGCGGGCAGGACCGTCCGGCGGGTCAGGTCGCACGGGTCGCCGATCCGGGTGCGCAGCGGCAGGCCGTCCACTCCGGTCGCCAGTTCGTGCGCGACCGGCTCGCCCACGTTCACGCCGTCGAAGTAGCGCGCCGGGCCGAGCCGGAGCGCGGGCGGCCGGGCGTCGAGCAGCCGGTAGGCCGGACGGTCCTCGAAGATCCTGGGTGGGGCGAGGGCGGCCATGGCCTCGGCGTACGTGCGGTAGCCGTCCGGCAGCCCGTCGGCCGGATCGGCCACCGCCGGCGGGGCGTCCCGCGCGTCCCACTCCAGCCGGACGTCTTCCAGCGGTATCGGCACGTCCGGGATCCACTCGTCCCGGCACAGCAGCGTTGTGCCCGCGACGCGCGGAACGTCCGGATACAGCGCGCTCGCCGTTTCACCGAGCGGCCCGCGCGACGCGTTCAGGCGCGCGCGCCCGTCCCGCCACCGCTCCTCGCCGGCCCCCATGACGCCCCACCCTAGAACCCCCAGCGCTCGCCGGGACGGTCGACGAGCCTGGTCGGCACGCGGGTGAGGGAGTCAGGGAGGCGGTCTGGAACAGCGAGGCGCTGCACGCGGCGGCGAACTCATGAAATCCCCGGGCCCTGGAGAACGGTCCCGTTTGACAAACCGCGTTGCCGTTCTTGCAATTGAGGCATGGAGACGACGGAGGACGTTCTCGCAGGTGTCGGGCCCCGGCTCAGGAGGCTGCGGCAGGAACGGAACGTCACGCTGACGGTGCTCGCCGAGGCCACCGGCATCTCGGTGAGCACGCTGTCGCGGCTGGAGTCGGGCAAGCGGCGGCCGAGCCTGGAACTGCTGCTCCCGCTGGCGCAGGCCCACCGCGTCCCGCTGGACGAGCTGGTCGGCGCCCCGGACGTCGGCGACCCGCGGATCAGGCCCCGTCCCCAGCGCATGCACGACATGACCGTGCTGCCGCTGACCAGGCGTCCCGGCGGGGTGCAGGCGTTCAAGATGATCGTCCCGGAGCGCCGCTGGACGCCCGACCCGCAGACGCACGAGGGCTACGACTGGCTGTACGTCCTGAACGGACGCCTCCGCCTCTTCCTCGCCGGACGCGAGCTGATCCTGGAACCGGGCGAGGCCGCCGAGTTCGACACCCGGCTACCGCACTGGTTCAGCGGCCACGGCGGCACGGTCGAACTGCTCAGCCTGTTCGGGCCGCAGGGCGAGCGCATGCATTTGCGCGCCAGACCCAAACAATCGTCTTAACGCAGCTCCAAGGTGCAGCATTTGGGGCCGCCGCCCGCCTTTCGCAGCTCCGACAGGTCAACCGGGACGGGTACGTATCCATGGCTTCGCAGCGTCTCGATCAGGCCGGTGGCCTCGGCGTTGATGACGACGTTGCGGCCGTCGCACACCGCGTTGAGGCCGAGCACCGCCGCGTCCCGCTCGCCCGCCAGGATCGCGTCGGGGAACAGCCTTTCCAGCACCGCGCGGCTGCCGGGCGAGAACGCTCCGGGGTAATACGCCACGTTCTCGCCGCCGAGCGGGAACAGCGCCGTGTCCAGATGGTAGAACCGCGGGTCGACGAGCCGGAGCGTCACCACGGGCCGGCCGAGGAATTCCTGCGCCTCCTGGTGGGCCGCCAGTTCCGTCCGGAATCCCGTCCCCGCAAGGATCACCCGATCGAGCGTGAGGAAATCGCCCTCGCCCTCATTCGTGTGCTCCGCGTCCAGCACTTCGGAGAAGCCGTTCTTCCGCAGCCACCGCGCGTACGCGGGCCCTTCCGCGAACCGTTCCGGATGCGTGAACCGCGCGCCATAGACGCGTCCGCCGACGACGAGGGCGCCGTTCGCCGCGAACACCATGTCCGGCAGCCCCTCGATCGGGTCGATGAGGCTCACCTCGTGCCCGAGCGCCAGATACGCCGCCCGCAGCGCCTCCCACTGCTCCACCGCTTTCCCGGTGTCCGCTCCCGCCGCCGGGTCCATCCACGGGTTGATCGCGTAGGTGACGGCGAAGTACTCGGGACGGCACATCAGATACCGCCGCCGCGTCGCCGACCGCTCAGAAACGGCACCCGGCTCCGTTGCCGGCAGAACGCTCATGCGCATCTCCAGGGGGGACTAGGTTCGACCGATCGAAAGCCTAGAAAGCAAACGGCCGCGAACCAATGCGCCGAACTTGCTCCCACCTGACGTTTCGTTGCGTATTCAGCCCCCGCCCGGCTCATTCGTTGCGCGCCGAGCGTCCGCGCCCATGTGCGGTCAGTCGGTGACCCAGTTCATGTGCTCGATCCAGAGGTCGAGCATCGCCCGGTCCCCGAAGACCTCCAGCGCGGGGGCCTCGGCCAGCGGGCGGCGCCTGCTGAGCACGAGCAGAAGGTCGGTGGCCGGGCCGCGTACGGCGACGTCCGCCTTGCTGTGGGTGTGCTCCAGGGCGATCTGGTCCGGTTCCCGGCGCGCCAGCCATTCCCCGGGCGCGTCGGTCGCGTGGAAGTGCAGGGTCTGGCCGGTGCCGCGGAGCGCGTTGGCGAAGTCCGGCCTGTTCTCCCAGTAGCCCTTGGACGTCATCGTGTCCAGCCAGTCCTCGGTGGCCTCGACGGCGAGTTCCGGCTCCAGCTCGTACCGCCGGCCGAGCGCCGAGGCCGCGTCCGCGCGGTGCACGCACGCCTCGCCGAACAACCGGCGTGACCAGAACGGCACGCCCGCCGCGTCGCCGGACGGGTCCCACACCGGCGTGTCGTCGGCGACCGAGTCGAACGCCCGCTTCGCCTCGGCGGCGCCCTCGGTCAGCCAGGCGCGCCACTGGGCCGGATCGGCCGGGCCCGGAACGTATCCGGCGAAGGCCCTGCTCGGCTCGGTCATCCGCTCGCCCACGAGCATCGTCACCATGCGCTGGGTCGAGCCGACATGGTCGACGAGGTCGGCCAGCGTCCACTTCGGACAGGTCGGCACCGGGGCCGTCGCGTCCCGGCCGTCCACCCAATCGGCGAACGTGTTCGTCTGCTCGACAACGGCCTTCAAAAACGCGGACGTCTCCACCGCTTACCTCCTGGTGCTCCGTCGATTCCTTCTCGATCGGCACGCTACGCCCTTAGGACCGGTTCTTTCCCGGGTCGAAGCAGGGTTTTTCGCCGTCAGCTCGGGCCCGCGCCATCCGGCCCACCCAGGGTGGTCAGCTGGAGACGGAGGGCCAGGCGGGTTTGGGGGGACGTCAGGTCCAGAGGTGTGGTCTCGGTCATTCTGCGGAGACGGTGGCGGAGGGTGTTGGGGTGGACGTCGAGTGCGTGCGCGGTGGCCTTCGTGTCGCCGTAGTGGTCAAGCCAGGCGGCGAGGGTCGGCAGGAAGGCCGTTCCGTGTTTCTCGTCATGGGCCCGGAGGGCGGGGAGAGGGCCGCCTAGGAGGGCGGGGCCGGTGGCCTTGCGGGCGCGTTCGACGGTGAGGGCGTCCCATGCGTCGTCCAGGAGGACGAGCCCGGGCGCGAGGCGGCCGGACGTGACCAAGGCGGCGAGTTCGGCGGACTCCGAGCGGGAGCGGGGGAGCTCGGCCGGGGTGCGCGCGAGACCGCCCGCCGCCGCGTAGAGGGCGGGGTCGTGGGCGCGGACGCGGGAGAGGACGTCCTCCAGCCAGGGCATCGAGCCGGCGTCGCGGCCCGCGCCCGGCGGGACGGTGAGGACGGCGAAGAGCGTGTCGTCGAGGTCGGCGAGGAGAGGGCGGTGCCAGCCGAAGCGGTGGGTGATGGCCTCCCACAGGTCCAGGCGGCGGCGCGGATCGCCGGTCTCGCCGCCGAGGGCGACGACGCGCCACGGCGGCCGTGTCGCGGTGAGGGGAGTGCCGTCGCGCAGGGCGGCGCGGAGCTGGTCGGCGAACGCGCGGCGGGCCACGCCTGTCTCGGCGCGCAGGCGCAGGAGGTGCAGGGCGACGACGGACGCCAGGTCGGTGAGCCGGTCGACGCGGTCAGGCGGAATCGGCGTCTTGGCCACCACCCAGATCGAGCCGAGCCACTCGCCGCCCGCCCGGACCGGGATGACGAGGCGGGGCAGCATCCCGTCCGGTCCGGCGGGGACGTGGACGGGATCGCTCGACCGCGCCAGCCTGCGGAACACGCCGCACGCCCGGAGATGGGCGATGACCTGCGGCGGGACGCGCCGTCCCACGATGGTGGAGACGCGGGCCGGGTCGGTGCTGTCCTGGAGACCCGAGTAGGCGAGGACGCGGGAGCGCGCGTCCTCCAGCGTGACCGGCGCGTCCGCGATCTCGGCGGCGGCGTCGGCGAGGGCGAACAGGTCGTCGCCGGACTCGCCCGGCGGGGCGTAGGCGTGGTCGATCGCGGCGCGCACCAGCCAGATGACATGCGTCCACGACGTCTCCGGCTGGAGCTCGATGAGCGCGGGCCCCGGCCGGCGGGCGGCGGCGACGACCTCGGGGGCGAGCGGCGCCTTCAGGACGAGCCCGGCCGCGCCCGCCGCGCCGGCGCGTTCGAGGAGCGCCACGGCGCCGGGCACGGCGGTCACCCCGGCGCCGAGGACGATCTCGCCCGGCCGTCCGGCCGGCTCGCCCGGCTCGGCCAGGACGACGTCGTACACCTGCCGGTCGTGTCCCGCCGCCACCAGCCGGAACAGCCCGGGGCCGAGGGACTCGACGAGGTCCGTCACGGTGATCATTGTGCGTTTCACACTATGTGATCCACGTGAATTGGCCGAAAAGGACAGAGGCATCCGGCCGGGACGGCATCACCATCGAAGTGGCATAGTCGAAAGAGGAGGGGTGGTCATGGCTTCCAGCGCCGGTCCGCGCCGTGTCGCCGTGGTCGGCGCGGGCATGGTCGGGCTGTCCACGGCGTGGTTCCTGCAGGAGCGGGGCGCCGACGTCACCGTGTTCGACCGCAAGGACGTGGCGTCCGGCGCGTCCTGGGGGAACGCCGGATGGCTGACGCCCGGCCTGGCGACGCCGCTGCCGGAGCCCGCCGTCCTGTCGTACGGGGTGCGCGCGGTGCTCAGCCCGTCGTCGCCCGTCTACGTCCCGCCGACCGCCAGCCTGCGGCTGCTCAGGTTCCTCGCGGGGTTCGCGCGCAACAGCACCATGGCCCGGTGGCGGCGTTCCATGGAGTCGCTGGTGCCGATCAACGGCCGGGCGCTGCCGAGCTTCGACGCGCTGACCGGTGGCGGCGTCAAGGCGGAGACCAGCGACGCCGGGTCCTTCCTCGCCGCGTACCGGACGGCCGAGGAGCGCCGCTTCCTGCTGGAGGAGGTCGAGCACATCCGCGCCGCCGGCCAGGACCTGGAGTTCGAGGTGCTCGGCGGTGACGAGGCGCGGCGGCTCGAACCCGCCCTGTCCGGCGAGATCGGCGCGGCGATCCTGCTGCGCGGGCAGCGCTTCATCAACCCCGGACGGTTCGTGCACGCGCTGGCCGACTCCGTCCTCGACCGCGGCGGCAAGATCCAGACGGGCGCGGCCGTCACCGACATCCGCGACGTGCCGGGCCGCGGCGTCGCCATGCGCGTCGCGGGAGGCGGCGTCGAGATCTTCGACACCGTGGTGATCGCGAGCGGTGTGTGGCTCGGCGGCCTCGCCCGCAGGTTCGGTGTCCGCGCGCTCGTCCAGGCCGGCCGCGGCTACAGCTTCAGCGTGCCGATGGAACGCGTCCCCGACGGCCCGCTGTACTTCCCCGCGCAGAAGGTGGCCTGCACACCGCTCGGCGACCGGCTCCGCGTCGCCGGGATGATGGAGTTCCGCGACCCCGAGGCGCCGCTCGACCCGCGCCGGATCGGGGCGATCGTCGAGGCCGCCCGCCCGCTGCTGCGCGGCGCCGACCTGGACGCCCGCCGGGACGAGTGGGTCGGTTCGCGCCCGTGCACCCGCGACGGGCTGCCGCTGATCGGCGCGACCCGGTCGCCGAACGTCTACGTCGGCGGCGGGCACGGCATGTGGGGGATCACCCTCGGCCCCGCCACCGGGAGCCTGCTCGCGGAGATGATCAGCACGGGCCGCCGTCCCGCCGAGCTGGCCCCGTTCAACCCGCTGCGCTGACCCCGTCCGTCCCGCCCGGGCCGACGACCTGGGGCTTCTGGGCGGTTCTGGCTGTTTCGTCCGGACGGGGGCGTCGGCGCGCTACGGTCACCTCATGACCACCGAGGCGCGGACGGCAGTCGTCCCGCTGACCCGGGCGCAGAAGGTCCTGGCCGGGGTCGGCGGGCTGTTCTTCGCCGGGCTCGCCGGCCTGGGCGGGTACGGGTCGTTCGCCTCGGTGCGCGACGTCGCCGAGCCGTGGTTCGGGGACGAGGCGTGGATCGTCCCCGCCGGGGTCGACCTCGGCATCCTCGCGCTGGTGTCGGTGGCGCTGCTGCTGGAGTGGCTGGCCATGCCGATGCCGGCGCTGCGCTGGATGGCGATGGCGTTCACCGGCGCGACCGTGTGGCTGAACGTGTCGGCCGCGAACGGCGACGCGACCGGCATGGTGATGCACGCCGCGATGCCGGTGCTGTTCGTGACGTTCATCGAGGCGGTTCGGCACGCGATCCGGCGGCGCGCGGGGATCGCCGCCGGGACCGTCCGCGAGGGCGTCCCGGCCACCCGGTGGCTGCTGGCGCCGTTCTCCACGTTCCGGCTGTGGCGGCGCATGGTGCTGTGGCAGATCACGTCCTACCCGCAGGCGCTGGTCGCCGAGCAGCGCCGCCGCCACGCCCTGGCCCTGCTGGACGCGCACTACGGCCGCAAGTGGAAGTCGAAGGCCCCGGCCGACATCACCTGGATGCTGCGCGACGGCGTCATGCTCGACCAGGCCCTCGCCCGCGTCACCGAACTCACGGCCCCGCCGCCACCACCGCCGCCCCCGCCCGCACCGGAACCGGAGGCCGCGCCGGAGCCGCCGCCGAAGAAGGCCGCCGCTCCGAAGAAGGCCGCCCCCAAGGAGGCCGCGCGGAAGGCGCCGCGGCAGCGGGTCCCGCGCAGCGTCGCCACCGACAACGAGGCCCGCGCGCTCGCCATCCTCGACGCCGAACCCGGCATCACCGGCGCCGAGCTCGGCCGGCGCCTGGACATCAGCGCCCGCCAGGGCCAGCGGCTGCTGAGCCGCCTGGCCCGCCCGGCGCCAGCCTCCACCACCCGGCCGTCCGCCACCCGGTCTTCGACGACCTCGGCGTCCTGACCGGTCACGTTTCCTTCCCGCATTTCGTCAATGCGATGAAACCGGAAGGAGAACGACCGTGACCAAGCACGACATGACCCTGATGTACGCCATGCACGACGCCCTCAGGCGGGAGCTGGAGCATCTGGCCAAGCTCGCGGCCCGGGAGGACGACGACCCGCGCGCCATCCTGGCCGGCGCCCCCGGCTGGGAGCTGTTCAAGACGGCGCTGCACGCCCACCACACCGCCGAGGACGAGGCGCTGTGGCCGGTGATGCGGGAGGCCCTGGCGGCACGTCCAGACGCCATCGCCCTGCTGGACGCGATGGAGGCCGAGCACGCCGCCATCGACCCGATCATCGAGGCGATCGACAACGGCACGCAGCCGCTCGACAAGATGGTCGACGCCCTGGCCGCCGGCCTGGACGCCCACCTGAAGCACGAGGAGGACGAGGCGCTGCCGCTGATGGACGAGGCCGTCACGGCCGAGCAGATGGCCGGGTTCGGGCAGGCCCACGCCGCCAAGATCGGTCCCGACGCTCCGCGCGTCTTCCCGTGGCTGGTGGACGGCGCCGACGCCAAGACCGTCGAGACGGCGCTCGCCCCCCTCCCGCCGCCGGTGCGCGCCGCGTTCGAGAACGAGTGGCGTCCCGCCTACGAGGCCCTCAACAGGTGGAACACCCCGTGACCCGCTGACGGCCCGGGGCGCCGGGGGCCGGACGGCCGGACTCGTCCGGCGCCCCCCGGGCCGCTCAGAGGTTGATCATGTGTCCGGCCAGGCCGTGCACGGCCTCCTTCATCGCCTCGCCCAGCGACGGGTGCGCGTGCACGTTCCTGGAGACCTCGTGGACGGTCAGGTCCCACTGCTGCGCCAGCGTCAGCTCCGGCAGCAGCTCGGTGACCTCCGGGCCGATCATGTGCGCGCCGAGGATCTCGCCGTACTTCGCGTCGCTGATCACCTTGACGAACCCCTCGCCCTCGCCGAGGCCGAGCGCCTTGCCGTTCGCGCTGAACGGGAACTTCGCGGTCTTGACGTCGAAGCCCTGCTCCTTCGCCTGCGCCTCCGTCCAGCCGAACGAGGCGACCTGCGGCTGGCAGTAGGTGGCGCGGGGGATCATCACGTAGTCGAGCTCCATCGTCTCGGCGTCCGCGATGGTCTCGGCGGCGACGATGCCCATCGCCTCCGCCGCGTGCGCGAGCATCAGCTTGGCGGTCACGTCGCCGATCGCGTAGATGTGCGGGACGGACGTGCGGCAGCGGCCGTCCACGTCGATCGCGCCCCGCTCGGTCAGCGCGACACCGGTCTTCTCCAGCCCGTAGCCCTCCACGTTCGGCTGGAACCCGATCGCCTGCAGCACCTTGTCGGTCTCCAGGACCTGCTGCGCGCCGTCCTTGCCGGTGACCGTGACCTTCACCTTGTCGCCCGAGTCGTCGATGGCGTCCACGCGGGTGGAGGTCAGCACGTCCACGCCGAGCTTGCGGTACCGCTTCGCCAGCTCCTTGGACACCTCGGCGTCCTCGTTCGGGACCATCCGGTCGAGGAACTCGACGATCGTCACCTGCACGCCGTAGTTGTGCAGCACGTACGCGAACTCGACGCCGATCGCGCCCGCGCCCGCGATGACGATGCTCTCCGGCAGCTCGGAGCTGAGGATCTGCTCCTCGTAGGTGACGACGCGCTCGGACAGCGACGTCCCCGGCAGCAGCTTGGTGTGCGCGCCGGCCGCGATGATGCAGCTGCCGAACGTCACCGTCTCGGCCGATCCGTCCGCCTTGGCGACCTGCAACGTGTTCGGGTCGGTGAACGTCCCGCGCCCGTCATAGGACGTGATCTTGTTCTTCTTCATCAGGAACTGGACGCCCTTGACGAGCCTGTCCGACACCTGCCGGCTGCGCTGGAACGCGACGCCGTAGTCGAACGAGACCCGCCCCTCGACGTTGATCCCGAAGGTCTTCTGCTCCTGGGTGAAGATGTGCGCCAGCTCGGCGTTGCGCAGCAGCGCCTTCGAGGGGATGCAGCCGACGTTGAGACAGACGCCGCCCCAGTACTTCTCCTCGATGATCGCCGTCTTCAGCCCGAGCTGCGCCGACCGGATCGCGGCGACATATCCACCCGGGCCCGCGCCCAGGACCACGACGTCAAAGTGTTCGCTCATATTCATGGACGATATTCGCCGTGGCACGGTGCTCGCATCCCGGCACCGGCGTGACCCCGGTCGCGGTCGGGGCGCGGTCGGGGCGCGGGTGGGGCGCGGGTGGGGCGCGGGCGGCGGTCGGGTGACGCCGGTCGCCGGAGCAGGTGTCACGGGCTGTTAGTGTTTCGATCGGCCCCCCGCCGGTCAGAGAACCGCGGGAGGCGGGGCCGCGCCCGAGCGGCGTGCGCCCGCACCGTCCCGGCCGCGAGCCCGGCGGTGTCCCGCCGAGCAGCCGTGCCGAGAACGACGACCTCCGCGCGGGTGGCGCATGGAACGGAGCGCCGCGGGCCGGTCGTTGTCCACGTTTCGAAGGTCCACGTTGAAGCCGAGTGGAGGAGAAGACGAGTGCGAATCCCCAAGCGCGTCAACACCGTCCTCGACTGGATGGAGGAGCACCACCTCGCGCTTGGAGCGGTCGTCGCGCTGATCGCGGTCGCGCTGGTGGCGACGCTCGCGCCGCGGTCGGTCGGCATTCCCGTCGCCACGTTCATCCTGGGTCTCGCGGCGGGCGGGTTCACCGTGCACGTCCGGTCGAGCCGCCGTGTCGCGCGGGTCCGCGCCGACGTCGACAACCTGCTGCGCGAGAACGGCGCGCTGCGGCACCGCAACACCGTCCTGGCCAGCGGCGTCATCACCCGGGAGGCACAGGAGACGCAGGCGCTGATGTCCATCCCCGAGGATGATCTGCCGGTCGCCGACGAGGACGTCCACGATCCCGGCGACACGCAGGCCACCGCCACCCTCGACGAGCTCCTGGACGCGGACCCGCAGAGCACCGACGAGCTCCCCGACGACATCGACGCCGAACACGCCAAGGAGAAAGAGGCCGTGCGGGAAGGGGCGGCGCGGGAAGGGGCCGCGCGGGAAGCGGCCGTGGGGGAAGAGGTCAAGGACGACGACCCGCAGCGCACGACCGTGCTCCCCATACTGCCGGACGACTCCCGGAAGCTGTGACCGTCCGCTCGCCCTGAGCGACCGAAACCCCTGACGCAGCGTTAACTTCGCTGATCTCCGGGCACGCCAAGGCCCGTGAAGACGCCGACGAACGCGGGCTCCGGAAACGATCCGGACGAGGCCGGCCCCAACGCCGACCCCAACGCCGTCCGCAAGGCCGTCATCGCCTCCGCGATCGGGAACTGCGTCGAGTGGTTCGACTTCGGGGTGTTCAGCGCCGGGGTGATGACGGCGATCATCGGCACGGTGTTCTTCCCCGAGGACGCGGGCGGCAGCGCGTCGCTGCGCTCGTTCGCGCTGATCGCGGCGGCGTTCCTGGCCCGTCCGTTCGGCGGGATGTTCTTCGGCCCGATGGGCGACAAGCTCGGCCGCAAGCGGGTGCTGGCCACCACGATCATGCTGATGTCGGGCTCCACGTTCGTGATCGGGATCCTGCCCGGCTATGGCACGATCGGCGTCGCCGCGCCGCTGCTGCTGCTCTTTGTCCGGCTGGTCCAGGGCTTCTCCACGGGCGGCGAGTACGGCGGCGCCGCGACGATGATCGCCGAGTACGCGCCGACGCGCCGCCGCGGGTTCTTCGGCAGCTTCCTGGAGATGGGCACGCTCACCGGCTACATCCTCGGCGCGGGCCTCGTCCTGCTGATGGACCTCGCGCTCACCTCGGACGCGATGCACGACTGGGGCTGGCGGATCCCGTTCCTGCTGTCGCTGCCGCTCGGCCTCGTCGGCCTGTACGTCCGGACGCGCATCGAGGACACCCCGACGTTCCAGCGCATGGAGGAGGCGGGCAAGAAGGCGCAGTCTCCGCTGAGGGAGACGCTGGAGCACTACTGGCGCGTCATCCTGATGCTGATCGGCATTGTGTTCCTGCTGAACGTCGCCGACTACACGCTGCTGACGTTCATGCCGTCCTACCTCGTCGACTTCCTGGAGATGAACGACACGACGGCGCAGCTGATCACCATCGGGGTGGAGGCGGTGATGATCACGGTGATCGTGCCGCTGGGCGCGCTGTCGGACCGGATCGGCCGCCGGCCGCTGCTGATCACCGCGGCGGTCGGCTACATCGTGCTGGCCTGGCCGGCGTTCGCGCTCATGCAGACCGAGAACGCGGTCGGCGTGGCGTTCGGGTACGCGATCGTCGGGGGGCTGCTGGTGCTGATCCTGGCGGTGATCGCGGCGACGTTCCCGGCGATGTTCCCGACCAAGGTCAGGTACGGGGCGTTCGCGATCGGCTACAACCTCTCGACGTCGCTGTTCGGCGGGACGGCCGCCGTGCTGGTCGGCTCGCTGATCGACGCGACGGGGTCCAACTACGTCCCGGCCTACTACCTGATGTTCGCCGGGCTGGTCGCGCTGGTGCCGATCCTCAAGATCCCGGAGACGGCGGGGGTGCCGATCGAGAAGGCGGGGGAGCGGAAGGCCCCGGAACCCGTGGGCTCAGGCGCGGGGTCCCGCGCCTAGCCCGCGGCGCCGCCCTCGTTCCGCTCGTCGCCGTCCAGGTGGGCGCGGACGGCGTCGAGCAGGGACCATCCGTCGATCTCCGTGCTGGACGCGAAGTCCGCGCCGCGCGCCACCGCGACATCGACGAGCGCTCGCACGACCCTCGGCCGGTGCAGGTTGACCGTGATGTCGTCGTCAGCGCGCCGGACGCCGCCGCTGTGCGTGTACGGGCCGCCGTCCGGGACGACCCTGCCCGGCCCTCCCCGGAACACCACGTAGACGCGGCCGGGAAGCCCCTCCTTGCGAAGCAGCACGACCTCACGGCAGTCGACGAGACGTCCCTCGTCCCTGCCGTGCCGGTGCGCCGTCCGCCAGCGGTAGGCGTCGGGGCCCACGAGAAGCCTGCGATAGCGGCGCCTGCCCACGTCAGTCCCCGGCGTCGAGGTGCTGTTCGAGGGCGTCCAGCCGGGCCGCCCACGCGCGCCGGTACGGCGTCAGCCAGGCGTCGACCTCGGCCAGCGGTTCCAGGCGCACCTCGTAGACGCGGCGCTGCGCGTCCTGGCGGGCCCGGACGAGCCCGGCGTCGCGCAGCACCCGCAGATGCTTGGACGTCCCGGGCTGCGTGAGCCCGAGCCGCTCGACGAGTTCGCCGACCGGACGGGGACGCTCCAGCAGCAGGTCCAGGATGCGGCGGCGGGTCGGCTCGGCGAGCACGGCGAACGCGGACGACATGCCCCTATCATAACCGGCCGCTCATATGAATTGCGCGGCATATTAGCCGGCGCCGCCCCGACCGCCCGTGTCGTCCTGGTGAGGCCGCCGGGCTGTCACGGACGAGTGCGACTTGTGTGGCGGCACGGCAAGGAGAGATGAGGGTATGTCTAATTGCGATCCGTCAATTACCGTCTGTAGCGTCGCCGTTGGCCGAACCCGGCCCCCTTCTTGGCAGACCAGCGACGAATCGGTGGTGTGGACGTGACGGAACAGCAGGAACAACAGCAGCAGCAGGACCAGCAGCAGTTGAGCCTCGGTACCGCGGCGGCACGGAACCTGGCGACCACGACCAAGTCCGTCCCCCAGATGCAGGGCATCACCTCGCGGTGGTTGCTCAAGCTACTGCCCTGGGTCAACGCGTCCGGCGGCACGTACCGGGTCAACCGGCGCCTCACCTACACGCTCGGCGACGGGCGGGTCACGTTCGTGACCACCGGCGCCGACGTCCGCGTCATCCCCCGCGAGCTGGGCGAGCTCGCGCCGCTGCGCGGCTACGACGACGACCTCACGCTGGACGCCATCGCGGGCCGCTTCACCCAGCAGGAGTACGAGCCCGGCGACGTCGTCGTCGAAAGGGGCCGTCCCGTCGACCGCGTCATCCTCGTCGCGCACGGCAAGCTCCAGCAGATCGGCGCCGGCCACTTCGACGCCGACGCCGTCCACCGGACGCTCGCCAACGGCGACTTCTTCGGCGAGCAGGCCCTCGTCGGGACGGCGGAGGGCGACGAGCCCGCCACGTGGGACTACACGGTCAAGGCCGTGACGGCCTGCACGATCCTCAGCATGAGCGAGTCCGACTTCCAGGAGACGCTCGGGCAGTCCACGTCCCTGCAGGCGCACCTCGACGAGTACCGGGCCAGTCCGAGCCGCCCGCACAACGACCACGGCGAGGCCGCCATCGACCTCGCGTCCGGGCACGAGGGCGAGCCGTCGCTGCCGGGCACGTTCGTCGACTACGAGGGCTCGCCGCGCGAGTACGAGCTGAGCGTGGCCCAGACCGTCCTGCGCGTGCACACCCGCGTCGCCGACCTCTACAACGAGCCGATGGACCAGGTCGAGCAGCAGCTCAGGCTGACCGTCGAGGCGCTGCGCGAGCGCCAGGAGCACGAGCTCGTCAACAACCGCGAGTTCGGGCTCCTGCACAACACCGACCTGTCGCAGCGCATCCACACCCGGTCAGGCCCGCCCACCCCCGACGACATGGACGACCTGCTCACCCTCGTCTGGAAGGACCCGGCCTTCTTCATCGCCCACCCGAAGGCGATCGCCGCGTTCGGACGGGAGTGCAGCGCCCGCGGGGTCTATCCCGACAGCGCCGACGTCGGCGGCCACAAGGTCCCCGCCTGGCGCGGCGTGCCGATCTTCCCGTGCAACAAGATCCCGGTCAGCCGGACGCGCACCAGCTCGATCCTGCTGATGCGCACCGGCGAGGAGACGCAGGGCGTCATCGGCCTGCACCAGATCGGGCTGCCGGACGAGTACCAGCCCGGCCTGTCCGTCCGGTACATGGGCATCGACGAGAAGGCCCTCATCTCCTACCTGGTCAGCGCCTACTACTCGGCCGCCGTCCTGGTGCCCGACGCGCTCGGCATGCTGGAGTCCGTCGAGATCGCGCACGGCGGTGCCGACTCGTGACCGAGACACCCCCCGCGGCGGAGGGACCCGCCACAGGACGGCCACTGGCGCTCGGCACCAGGGCCGCCCGCAACCTCGCGACGACGACCAAGTCCGTCCCGCAGATGCAGGGCATCACCCCGCGATGGCTGCTGCGTGAGCTGCCGTGGGTGCGGGCGGACGCCGGCAGCTACCGGGTGAACCGCCGGCTCACCTACCAGCTCGGCGACGGGCTGGTCACGTTCGTCAACGACGGCGCCGCGATCAGGGTGATCCCGCCGGAACTGACCGAGCTGCCCCCGCTGCGCGGCTTCGCCGACTCCGCGTTGCTGGACGGGCTCGCCGGGCGGTTCGTCCAGCACGAGTACGCCCCCGGCGACACGATCGCGGAGGCGGGCCGTCCGGCCGACGCCGTCCACCTCGTCGCGCACGGCAAGGTCGCGGTGATCGGGCCGGGGGAGTACGACGCCGGCTCCCGCGTCGACATCCTCGACGGCGGCCGGTTCTTCGGTGACCAGGCCCTCCTCGCCGCCGACGACGACACCTGGCCGCACACCTACCGCGCGCTCACGCCCACGACCGTCCTCAGGCTGTCCCGGGAGGCGATCGACGAGCTGACCGAACGGTACGACGCGCTGCGCTCCCACCTGGAGGCGTACCGGAACGCGCCCGTCCCGCCGCAGACCCGGCACGGTGAGGCGGCGATCGACCTGGCGTCCGGGCACGCGGGCGAGCCCGCGCTGCCCGGCACGTTCGTCGACTACGAGGGCTCGCCGCGCGAGTACGAGCTGGCCGTCACACAGACGCTGCTGCGCGTGCACACCCGCGTCGCCGACCTCTACAACGACCCGATGAACCAGGTCGAGCAGCAGCTCAGGCTCACCATCGAGGAGATCCGCGAGCGGCAGGAACACGAGCTGATCAACAACCGCGACTTCGGGCTCCTGCACAACGCCGACCTGCGGCAGCGCATCCAGACCCGCGGCGGGCCCCCGACCCCCGCCGACATGGACGAGCTGCTGGCGCGGCGCCGCAAGACGCGGTTCTTCCTCGCCCATCCAAGGACGATCGCCGCGTTCGGCCGCGAATGCACCCGCGTCGGTTTATACCCGGCGAGCGTCGAGGTGGACGGGCGGCGCGCGCAGGCGTGGCGCGGCGTCCCGATCCACCCCTGCGACAAGATCCCGATCAGCCCGTCCGGGACGAGCTCGATCCTCGCGCTGCGCACCGGCGAGGACGACCAGGGCGTCATCGGCCTGCGGCGCACCGGGATACCGAACGAGGTCCGCCCGGGCCTGTCCGTCCGGTTCACCGGCATCGACGACAGGGCGATCATGTCGTACCTGGTCAGCGCCTACTACTCGGCGGCCGTGCTGGTCCCCGACGCGCTCGGCGTCCTGGAGAACGTCGAGATCGCCCGCTAGGGGCCCGCGGCGGACCGAGGAGGAGAGGGGACGACATGCCCGTCTGGGGAGACGATCCGGCGGTCCTTCGCTGCGACCACCGTCCATCGGCGGGCGGCCCCGGGCCGGGCGGCGACCCTCCGGCGGGCGCCCGGCCCGTGGCGGAGATCCTCGCCTGGAGCCGCCGCCTCCTCGACCCGGCGCTGCGGGACGTGGTCGAGTCCCTCCCGGACACCATGCGCGGCATCGCCGCCTACCACTTCGGCTGGCGGGAGGAGCGGGGGCACCGGCCGGGCGGCGGCGACGCCGGCCCGGCCGGTAAGGCGATCCGCCCCGCGCTGACGCTGCTGACGGCGCGGGCGGTGGGCGGGACGGCCGAGGCCGCGCTGTCCGCCGCCGTCGCCGTCGAGCTGGCGCACAACTTCTCGCTCCTGCACGACGACGTGATGGACGGCGACCTCACCCGCAGGCACCGTCCGACCGCGTGGAGCGTCTTCGGGACCGGCGCCGCCGTCCTCACCGGGGACGCGCTGCTGGCCGCCGCGTTCGAGGCGCTCTCCCACGGGCCCGCCGGGGTCGTACCGCGCGCCGTCCGGACCCTCGGCCGCGCCGTCGCCGAGCTGGTCGAGGGCCAGAGCGCCGACCTCGCGTTCGAGGAACGCGGCGACGTGACCCTCGACGAGTGCGTCACGATGGCGGGCCGCAAGACCGGCGCGCTGCTCGGCGCCGCGTGCGCGCTCGGCGCCGACCACGGCACCGGCGACGGCGCCGCCGCGCGCACCGCCCGCCTGCGCGCCTTCGGCGAACGGCTCGGCCTGGCCTTCCAGCTGGCGGACGACCTGCTCGGCATCTGGGGCGACCCGGCGGTCACCGGCAAGCCCGTCCACGCCGACCTGCGCGCCCGCAAGAAGTCGCTGCCCGTCGTGGCCGCGCTCACCTCCGCCACCCCCGCCGCCGCCGAACTCGCCGCCCTCTACCTGCGGGGCGATCCCCTGACCGGCGACGAGGCCGCGCGGGCGGCCGTGCTCATCGACGCCGCTGGCGGCCGCGCCTGGGCCGCCGCCCGCGCCGACGCCGTCCTCACCGCCGCGCTCCACGACCTGAACGCCGCCGCGCCCGCCCCCGTCCCCGCCGCCGAACTCCGAGCACTCGCCCGCCTCATCGCCCACCGCGACCACTGACCTTCGCCCACCACCGCGAGACGCGCCGCCCCACCACCCAGCCGCCCCACCACCCAACGGTCCACGACAGCCCGGCCCATACCGCCTCACCGCCCGTCCGCACAGACTGATCGCAGATCGGCCTGTGACAGGACCATGGCGTCGATCTCGGCGAGTCCTAGGACGGAGGCTTTGAGGAGCCGGTGGAAGCCGTCCAGCACGACCAGCCTGCCGTTGTGCTCCACCAGGTGGATCGGGTACTCCAGGTCGGATTCCATGACCCGCCGATAATGATCGGGAAACCTTTCCGGATTCGTTCTGACCTGGCGGGGCGAGACCTGGAAGCGCACGCCGTCGCGCTGCCAGAGAGGGAGGTCGAAGAGCCACTCCAGTTCCCGCACCGCCACGCGCCGGACGGGTAGATCGAGACGCCACAGAAGCTCGATCCGCCACGGCACGAGCGGCAACGTCCTCCTGATCACCTCTGGGTTCGCCGCGACGAGCTCCTCCCAGGTCATCCTCGGCGCAGAGCGATCAGACGCCATGGCACCCCTCCGAGACATCGAAGGGCAGGCTACAGGCCACCGGCAGGCGACCCGTGTTCGAACGTGTGTGCGGTGGTGGGGGATACTGGGCACATGATGGACCCGGACCACAGGCCCTTGACCTGCCCATACGATCATCCGCTGGAGCCTGGTGCCGTCCGGGTCGGTTGGACGCCATGCGACTGCCCGCCGGCCTGGGCCCGCTACAAGGGGCACCGGACCTACTGGTGCGAAAGGTGCCGGGCGACCGGGTGGACGAGCATCTGCTACAACCCGGAACATCTCCCCGCCGGCCGTTCGACGGGGGTTGTAGGGCGGGGTCAGTAGGGCAGGACGCGGCCGGACGGGGTGCGCAGGTCGAGGTTCAGGCGTTCGGCCCGGCGGTCGTTGGGTTGCTTGCTGATCCTGATGCGGACTTGGCCCTTCATGGTCTCTCCCTCCTCCTGCACTCACCTTCGCGCGGCGGCGCCGTCCCGCGCATCGGCCGGTGGGGGGTTACGCGCCTCCGCCTTTCGGCGCAGGTCCGGCGGGCCGGCCTACGCCCGGCGAGTTAGACGCCGCGTTCCTGGGCGACCTGCGCGCGGACGGCCGGGACGACGTCCTCCGCGAAACGCCTGATCTGGGCCTGCTGGTCGCCCTCCGCCCAGAGGATGAAGGTGTCCATCCCGGAGCCGACGGCGAGGTCGGTGAGCTCGTCGGCCCACTGGGACGCGGGGCCGCGCAGGAACCCCTCGGACGCGCCGCCGGTGATCGTCCCGCTGATGTTGTAGAGGCGGCGGACGTCCGCCGGGTCGCGTCCGGCGGACGTGGCCGCCTCGTCGATGCGTGCGTGCATCTCCGGCAGCCGCTCCGGCGTGGCCCAGGGCGACGACGGGAGCCAGCCGTCGGCGGCGCGTCCGGTCAGCGCCAGCCCGCGCGGGCCGCCGACACCGAGCCACAACTCCATCCGGTGCGCCGGGACGGGCCCGGCCTTGGCGCCCTTCAGGCGGTAGTGGTCGCCGTCGAAGCGGAGGTTGCGCTCGCCGCTCCACACCTTCCGGACGACGGCGACGGCCTCCGCAAGCGCGTCGGCGGCCTCCCTGGGCGTGCGGCGGGGGCCGCCGAACGCCTCGATCGCGTCCCAGAAGCCGCCCGCGCCGAGGCCGAGTTCGGCGCGGCCGCCGCTCAGCACGTCCAGGCTCGCGGCGGCCTTCGCCAGCACCGCCGGAGGGCGCAGCGGCAGGCTCGCCACGTCCGGGAAGACGCGGACGCGTTCGGTGACGGCCGCGATCGTGCTGAGAAGCGTCCACGTGTCGACGTAACGGCGCTGGTAGGGGTGGTCCTGCACGCCGATCAGGTCGAGCCCGGCGCGGTCGGCGGCGCGGGCCGTGTCAAGGAGGGGGTCGTCGGCGTTCGGGACGAGGAAATAACCGAATTCCAGGGGCCTGCCGTAGTCGCTCATGCCGCCGAGAACCCCGGCCCGCGGCCCCTTGTTCCCCTGCTCAGCCCTTGATCTCGGTCCACGCCCGGGTCCAGCGGGCGTAGCCGACGCACTCGTTGCCGCGGTCGTCGCCGCAGTCCTCCGTCGGCGTCCGCCAGAACGCCAGCCGCTTGTAGAACCCGGGGTCGCCGACGCGGAACGTCGAGCAGAAGCCCTTCGCGGTGTACCGGCACGCCTTCGGGTTGGCGGGCGCCTCACCGAACCACTGCGCCACCTGGGCCTGCACCTTCGGCGCCGTGATCCAGTTCATCCACTTGTACATGCAGGTCGGATGCTGGGCCTTCGAGGAGATCATCCAGGTGTCGGACCAGCCGGTCGCGCCCTCGGTCGGGATCGTCGTCGCCACCGGCGCCTTCTCCGCCAGCGCCAGGTTCGCGGTGACCTGCCAGCCGATGCCCGCGTAGTTGGAGCCGGTCTTGAACGACTGGAGCTCGTCCAGATAGGACACGAAGTACTGGTTGACGTTCGGCCGCTGCCGCTTGAGCAGGTCGACCGCGGCGGCGAACTGCTCCTCGTCCAGCGCGTAGACGTCGGTGATCTTCAGGTCGGGGCGGTGCGCCTTGAGGTAGAGCGCGGCGTCGGCGATGTAGATGGGCGAGTCGTAGGCGACGACATGGCCCGCGGCGGGGGAGTCCTCGTCCCAGATGACGTTCCAGGACGTCGGACGCTGCCGGAACTTGTCCGTCCGGTACATCAGGACGTTCGCGCCGTAGCCGTGCGGGACGCCGTACATCTGCCCGTTGACGGAGTTGTACGGCTGGTTCTTCAGGTATCCCGCGATGTCGGCGTAATTGCCGATCAGGCCGGTGTTCACGGGCGCGACGAGGCCGCCGTGGACGAGCCGCAGGCTCGCGTCGCCGGACGCGGACACCCCGTCGTACCGCCCGGTCTCCATCAGCGCGATCATCGCGTCCGAGGTGTCGGCCACCTTCGTGTTGACCTTGCAGCCGGTGGCCTTGGTGAACGGCGTGACCCAGTCGACCTTCCGGTCGTTGGAGCCGTTCTCGGCGTAGCCCGTCCAGACGACCATGTCGAGCCGCCCCTCCGGGGTGCCGAGTTGCTGCGCCATCGGGACGTCGGGCGGCCGGACGGGCTCGTCGGAGCCGCCACCGCACGCGCCGGTGAACGCGACGACGGCGGCGAGCACGCCCGCGGCGAACAGAGTTCTCGTCGCGTGCGGGGTGGTCGCGTGCGGGGTACGAACAGTCACGCTGAGGCATCGTAGGGGTATTTCGGCCCGTTCGTGAGTACAAAACGTGATGATCTGGAAACTGTCGACACACGGCGGCGTACGGTTCTAGGCTCTCCTGCGTCCCCAGACATGCCCGCCGTGCCCGCCGCCCGCCCGAGTGAAGGTTCAGCCGAAGTGTCGAATCGAGGCCGCACCGAGGACGCACCCCCCGGCCGCCGGCGTACCCCGAGGGCCGCGCGACTGCGCTCCATCCGGTTCAAGGTCGTCCTCATGGTGACCGTGTCGGTGGTGTCGCTCGGCGGGCTGTGGGCGTTCGCCGCGAGCATCGCGCTCGGCGAGGGCCTGAACCTGCGGCACGTCGAGACCGTCCAGGACCACTACGGCTACCCGTCCGGCGCGCTCGGCAGCGCGCTGCAGGCCGAGCGGCGGCTGTCGATGGTCTACCTCGGCGGCCGGGCGGTCGGCGACCGCGCGTCGATGGAGTCGGGCCGGCTGGTCACCGACCGGCAGGCCGCCCTGTTCCGCAGGCTCGCGACCGACGCCGGCGCCCGCGACGCCGCGCCCGACGACACCCGCCGCCTCGCCGACAAGATCCTCGGCGAGCTGGACGGGCTGGACGCGCGCCGCCGCGCCATCGACGCCGGCAAGACCGACCGGGCGCACGCCTTCGACGACTACACGACCCTCCTCGGCGACGTCGGCTCGCTGCAGGGCTCGCTCGTCACCCTCGACAACTCCGAGCTGGCCAGGGACGCCCGCAACGAGGCGGCGCTGTCGCGCGCCCGCGAGGCCCTCGCCCAGGAGGACGCGCTTGTCGCCGGCGCGCTCGCCGCCGGACGGTTCACGCCCGCGGAGCACGCGCAGTTCGTCAAGCTCGTCGGGACGCAGCGCGCCCTCTACGTGTTCGCGGCGTCCGAGCTGCGCACCGCCGACCAGAACTACTACCAGCGCGTCGTCTCGATGCCCGAGTACGGGCGGCTCCGCGCGCTTGAGGACCGCTTCGTCGCCTCCCCCCGGCACGCCACAGCCGCCGGCGGCACCGGCGTGCTGTGGAAGACCACCGCCGACTCGAACCTGACCCGGCTGCGCGGCCTCGAACTGGGCGTGTCGGCGGGCGCGGAGAAGCGCGCCGAGCCGATCGCGGACGGCATCATCACCCGGGTCGTCGTCGCGGGCGCGCTCGGCCTCGTCGCGCTCGCGGCCTCGCTCGTCCTCGCGGTCTGGCTCGCCCGGTCCATCATCCGCGAGCTGGCCCGGCTGCGCCGCGAGGCGATCGACCTCGCCGACGTGCGGCTGCCCGGCGTGGTCCGGCGGCTGCGGCGCGGCGAGGACGTCGACGTCGCCGCCGAGGCCCCGCCGCTGGAGTTCGGCACCCGCGAGATCGACCAGGTCGGCGAGGCGTTCAACGCGGCCAGGCGGACGGCGATCCAGAGCGCCGTCGAGGAGGCCACGATCCGCCGCAACGTCAGCGACGTGTTCGTCAACCTCGCCCGCCGCAGCCAGACGCTGCTGCACCGGCAGCTCAAGCTGCTGGACGCGATGGAGCGCCGCATCGAGACGCCCGACGACCTGGAGGACCTGTTCCGCGTCGACCATCTCGCCACCCGGATGCGGCGGCACGCCGAGGGCCTGATCATCCTGTCCGGGCAGGTGCCTGGCCGCGGCTGGCGCAGCCCCGTCGCGATCGTGGACGTCGCCCGCGCCGCCGCGTCCGAGGTCGAGGACTACACCCGGGTCAACGTCGCGCCGATGAGCCGCGCCGCGATCGTCGGCCCGGCCGTCGCCGACGTCATCCACCTGCTCGCCGAGCTGATCGAGAACGCCGCCGTGTTCTCGCCGCCGCACACGACCGTCCAGGTGCAGGGGCAGCCCGTCGCGCACGGCTTCACCCTGGAGGTCGAGGACCGCGGCCTCAGCATGGACGCGGCGAGCCTCGCCGCCGCCAACGAGCGGCTCGCCACCGCCGCCGAGTTCGACCTGTCCGACAGCGCGCAGCTCGGCCTGTTCGTCGTCGGGCGGCTCGCGCGCCGCCACCGGATCAAGGTCACGCTGCGGACGTCCCCGTACGGCGGGATGACCGCGATCGTGCTGCTGCCCGAGGACCTCGTCGTCCCGGACGGCTCCGCCGGCGGCGCCGACACCGAGCCGGGCGCGGCCGCGATCACCGCCGGGCGCCCGGACGACGCGCTGGTCCCTGCTGGAACGGTCCTCGGCGGCCAGCCAACGTTCGACCACGGCGGGCCCGTCCTGCAGCTCCCGGCGGGACGCCACACCGCCCCGTCACCGGACGTGCCCGCCCCCGCACCGGCGGACGCGAACTCCAAGACCGGTCCGATTCCGGTGTTCGAGGAGCCGGTGCAGGGCCCGCTGCCGGCGCCGCGACCGCCGTCGCCGTCGGCCTGGGGCGAACCCCCGTCCACCCCGCCGTCCGCCCTGCCGCCCGCGCTCGCGCCGGAGCCGGCGCCCGAGCCGGAGCGGCAGCCCGGCATCCCGCGGTCGCCGCGCGAGGTCCGGCGCCGTCCCGCCGGGGGCGGCACCGCCGGACGGCCGCCGCTGCCGAGACGCGTCCGGCAGGAGAACATGGCCGCCCAGCTGCGCGAGAAGCCCCGCGCCGCGCCCGTGCCCCTCGCCGCCCCCGTGCCGGACGACGCCGAACACGAACCCGGGACCGCCGCCGAGTCCGAGTCCGAGCGGACGCGTCCCCGCCGCACGCCCGAGGAGCTGAGGTCGATGATGTCGTCCATCCAGCAGGGCACCAGGCGCGGCCGCGCCGAGATCCTGGACAACGAGGACTCGTGACGGGCCATGACCGGTCCTGGGGCCGAATGGCTCGATGAGGAGGCGGGGCCGATCGTCCGGTCCTACGCCCTGACGCGCGGCCGGGCCAGGCCCGCGACCGGCGAGCCCTTCGATATGATCACGATCGTCTCGACGGCGGCGCGGCCCCGGTCGGGCTCGCCCGGCATCGGGCCCGAGCACCTCGACATCCTGGAGATGTGCCTGCAGCCGCAGCCGGTCGCCGAGATCGCCGCCCGGCTGGGGCTGCCCCTCGTCGTCGTCCGCGTCCTGCTCGGCGACCTGCTGCACCACCGGCTGATCACCGCCACCCGCCCCCCGCCGGAGAGCGCGCTCTCCAAGGAACGCCTGCTGAAGGAGGTGCTCGATGGCCTCCAAGCGCTCTGAAGGCGCCGGAACGATCGTCCCGGCCACCCCGGCCCCGGCCCCGGTCGCGGTGAAGATCCTCATCGCCGGGGGATTCGGCGTCGGCAAGACGACGCTGGTCGGCGCGGTCAGCGAGATCCGCCCTTTGCAGACCGAGGAGCTGCTCACCGACCGCAGCGCCGGGGTCGACGACACCGGCGGCGTCGAGCGCAAGACCACCACCACGGTCGCGATGGACTTCGGCCGCATCACGATCCGCGCCGGGCTCGTGCTGTACCTGTTCGGCACGCCCGGCCAGGACCGCTTCTGGTTCATGTGGGACGAGCTGTCGTACGGCGCGCTCGGCGCCGTCGTCCTCGCCGACACGCGGCGCCTCACCGACTGCTTCCCCGCCGTCGACTACTTCGAGAACCGCGACCTGCCGTTCGTCGTGGCCGTGAACCGCTTCGACGACGGCTACGACTACACCACCGAGGAGGTCCGGGAGGCGCTCGACCTCGGCGCGGAACCGCCGGTCATCCTCTGCGACGCCCGCGACCGCGCGTCCGGCAAGGAGGTCCTGACCACGCTGATCAAGCACCTCCTGGCCGTCCACGGGGTGCGGGGCGAGCCGGGCGCGCCCGTCATTGGCGGCTGAGCGTGCGGGTGATTCCGGCCGCGATCGTCGTCGCGAGCACCCAGCCGGTGACGATCAGGACGTAGCCGAGCCACTGGTGCCAGCCCGCGGTCTTGAACGCCCTCTCCTGCCCGAAGTCGATGATGGGGAGCAGCAGGTCGAGGGTGTAGAAGAGCGCGTTGAACGGCGGATGCTCGGCGGCCTTCAGCGGCTCGGGGTGATCGAGCCCGAACACCGTCGTGCCGATCGCCAGCAGCCCCGCCAGCCACGCCGCCGCCCGCACCGGCCGGAACCCGTACCCCACCGTCACGTCCTGGAGGTAGCCCCACATCCGCGCGTACCAGGGGCGCGTCGAACGGTACCGGCGCTGCTTGGCCAGCTGGACGTTCCGCGCCGCCCTGTCGTCCCCCGCCTGCCGGTAGGAGGCGGCCAGCTGCTCGTACGCGTGCGGGACGAAGCCCTCCGCGTCCCGTTCGAGCAGTGCGATGCGGACCTTGGCGGGCAGCCGCGGGGTGAGCGAGGCGTAGGTCAGGCCGTCCAGCCACACCTCGCCGTCGATCGCGCCCGGCGGGACATGGAGCAGCCCGAACCGGCCCCGCAGCGCGTTCACCGGGCCGTCGACCCGCGCGTCCCGCAGCCACACCTCCCCGATCGCCGCGCTGGTCAGGCGCAGCGCGCAGCCGTCCGGGTCGGACAGCCGAGCCTGCGTGAGGACGAGCAGCCCCGGGATCGTCGCGCCGCGGAAGCTGACCTCGCCCTCGAACCGGGCCCGTGTCGCGATCACGTCCGACCGGACGGAGAGGTTCTCGACGTCCAGCACCCGCCCTCCCGGATGCCGCATGACGGCGTCCCCAAGGTTCAGCATTCCCGCCACCGACACCCCGTTCAGCCGGACCTCACCGTGCGCCTCCAGCCCCGGGGCCCAGATGTCGTCCTCCACGACCGAGTGGTTGAGGTGCAGCGCGTCGTCCTGCCGCTCCCCCTCCCGCCCGAGCCGCGCCCGCTCCATGAAGAGCGCGCCCGACAGCCGCGCCCCGCCCAGCCGGATCGGCCCGGGGATGCGGCAGTCGCTGATGCGGAAATTCCCCTCGACCCGGAGCGTCGGCGCGATGAGACCGGGCAGGAAGGAGCCGCCGAGATTGATCTGGCGGACCCGCGCCGAGTACAGCACCGGCGTCTCCTCGAAGTGGCAGCCCCGCAGCCGGATCGGATGCTCCACCGTCGCGTACGCGAGGTCCAGCTCACCGGTGACGCGGGCGCCCGTCAGCCGGAGGGCCGCGATGTCGTCGTCCGCCGGGGGTCTCAGCAGCAGCTTGCGCAGCACCTCGGCCCGTACCGTGCGCTCGCGGCCCCAGCCGCTCCCGTTCTCGGGGTCGTCGTCGGTGCCGTCGGAGAGGTCGACCGTTGTGCCGGTCGGGAACGCCCGCCAGACGCGCCGCTCGACGGGCGTGAGATCAACCGGTTCCACGGCGTACGAACCTAGCCCAAACCGGCAGTATCGCGGCGGCATACCGGATCGGCACGGTTTCGCCAGTTCGCGGAACGATCTGAGGCCGGTGCCCTAACCTCCGTCGCATGCCGGAAAGCGTGCGGGCGGCCCTGCTGGCGGACGGGTCGTACGACGGCGTCGCCACCACCGCCGAAGGGCCCCCGCTGGTGTTCGCGTCCCGGACGGCCCACGGCGCGAACACCGGCCAGGCGTGGGAGCTGACCGCGGGCGAACTTACGGCGGGCGGCCTGACGGCGGGCGCCGCGCTCGGCCCGCCGGTTCCCGACTTCCCCGCCGGACGCGCGGAGTGGACGTTCGGCCTCCCCGCCGGATCGCCGACCGTGGCCTGGACGCACCGCGACCGCGTCCACGTCCAGGACGTCCGGACCGGCCGCGAGCTGGTCCTGGACGGCCAGCCCGACCTGCTCGCCCTGGCCGTCCACGAGGGGCGGGGCGCCGTGGTCGCGATCTTCGGCCCGGCGAGCGACGCCGGGGTCGTCGTCTGGGACGCGCTGACCGGCGACCGCCTGGCCGAGTTCACCCTCTGGCTCGGTCACGGCACGGCCATCGACCGTTCGGCCCTGCACGCCACACCGGCGACCGGGCCCCTCGTCGCCCTGACCGGCTTCGCGGACACCGTCGTCCTGGACGTGGAACGCGGCGAGGACGTCGTGGCCGTCCCGTCCGCCGACGCGGTGCTGGCACCGTCACCGCATGGGCTGGTTCTCGTCCAGCCGGTGGAGAACGCGTTGCACGTCCGCGGCCTGGACGGCGAGGGCGTGACCGTCCTCACGGCTCCCGCCCCCTGCGACCGGGTGGCGGCCTCGGGCGGCGGGCCCAGCGGGCGCCTTCTCGCCGCCGCCGTGCTTGCGGGCGACCCCTGCACGGTGCTGGCCTGGGACGCCGCGACCCCCGCCCCGTCGCACGGCGTCAAGGTCCCGGCGCCCATCAACGACCTCGCCCTCGCCCCGGACGGTGCGCTCCTGGCCGCCACCGACGAGGGCCTCCACATCGCTCGCCTGTGCCCCTAGCCGCCGGGACGCTCGGCGGACAGATGCCCGATGACGCCGACAGCGTGATCCACATGGGGGCGAAGCCGGGGCCGCAGGTCGTCCCAATGGTCGGCGCGGTCACCGAGGTAGACCGATCTGGCCCTGGCCAGCACGGGCCGGTGCTCCTCCGGGAGCCGGTCGAGCGCCCACCCGGCGGCGGCGTCCTTGGAGTGGATCCGCCCGGTCGCCAGGGTCGCCCAGATACGGGCGAGGGTCAGGACGACGTTGCGTGTATCCGATTCGAGATCGGCGACGAGGTCCGGGACACCGGCGGTCATCCCGCGGACGAGATCGCCGTGCGGGACGGGATCGAAGACCTCACCCGGTGGCGGCCCGAACAGCGGACGGTCACCGAGCAGGACCATGGAGATCAACGGTGCCAGGTCCGGGCTCGGCCCCGGCGGCGGCGCCTCCCCGCGCTCGAATTCGGCGCGCAGCCATTCGCCGTACTGGAACTCGCACTCGGGCGGATACCGCCATGGCCGTACGGCCGACTGGACGACCACGGTCAGCTCCACCGGACGCGTCGCGCCAACAGCCGGATAGCGGGAAACCGCGAGCAGCCCATCGCCCAGCACCCGCCGTTGTTCGGCCGTCATCGGATGTTCCACCAGGAGGAGGACGTCCAGATCGCTGTGCGGCCGGAGCGTGCCGAGCACGGCCGAGCCATGCGCGTACGCGCCGATGGCATCGGTGTCGAAGACGTCGCGGATCAGCCGCACGATGTCGTCGGTCTGCGTCACCACCAGCTCCTCGGCCGCCCCGCGGCCGACGCTACCAGCGGCGATGGAAAGCGCTTTCGAAGGTACCGTGAGAAACGTCGCACGGCGCGGTCGGGAGGGCCTTCGCCAGGGCCCGCCGCGCCGCGACGGTGGGGGCGGCGATGACCGACCCGGTGGAGGGGTCCGGCCGGGGTCACGTGACCTTGCAGGACGTGGCGCGGGAGGCCGGCGTCTCGCTCGCCACCGCGTCCCGCGTCCTCAACGGGACCTCACAGGTCCGCGCCGACCTGCGGGAACGCGTCGTCGCCGCGGCCGCCGGCCTCCGCTACACCCCGAACGCGCACGCGCAGGCGCTCGCCAGCTCGTCCAGCAAGTCGGTCGGGGTGGTCTGCCACGACGTCAGCGACCCCTACTTCGCCGCCATCGCCCACGGCGTGATGCGCACGGCCACCGAGCACGGCATGCTCGTGATGCTCGCCAGCACGTTCCACGACCCGGCCCGCGAGGTCGCGTACGTGGCGATGCTGCGCGCCCAGCGGGCCCGCGCGATCCTGCTCATCGGCTCCGCCTTCGAGGACCGCGACTGGGAGCGCTCGATGTCCGCCGAGCTCGACCCGTACCAGCGCACGGGCGGCCGCGCCGCCGTGCTCAGCTGGCACCGCGGCCTCAAGGCCGACGCCCTGCTGCCGCAGAACCGGGAGGGGGCCGCCGCGCTCGCCCGCGCCCTGCTCGACCTCGGCCACCGCCGCTTCGGCGTCCTGACCGGCCCGCGCGCGCTCACCACCGTCTCCGACCGGCTCGGCGGCTTCACCGGCGCGCTCGCCGCCGCGGGCGTGCGCGTCCCGCCGGAGCACATCGTCGAGGCGGCCTTCACCCGCGACGGCGGCCACGCCGCCGCCACCGAGCTGCTTCGCCGCGCGGACCGTCCGACCTGCGTGTTCGCCGTCACCGACCTGATGGCGATCGGCGCGCTCGCCGCGTTCCGCGACAACGGCGTGTCCGTGCCGGGCGAGATGTCCCTCGCCGGTTTCGACGACATCCCGATCGTCCGTGACCTGACCCCGCCGCTCACCACCGTCGCGCTCCCGCTGGACTCGATGGGCGAGCGCGTCATGGGCCTGGCGCTCCGCGAGCCCGCGACCCGCCGCAGCCGCGTCGAACGGGTCTCCGGGGAGGTCATCCTCCGCGCCAGCACCGCCCCGCCGGACGCCTAAGGCTCCGAACAGCACAGAACCCGCCCGGGGCCCCGGGCGGGTTCCGATCTATCGGCCGCGCTCGTCGAACCGTGCTCGTCAAGCCGTGCTCGTCGAGGCTCGGCCGTCAGCGCGTGGCGTCCTCTTTCGCCTCGGCCTCCGCGGGACGCTCCGCGTCCGCGTCCGCGGGCGGCCGTTCGGGCCACTCGACGACCTTGGTGCGACGAGGGTTCGCCAAGGGATTGCTCATCGTTACCGCTGTCCTCCTGTTCGGGCCGACCGAAACAAGAGAAATGTTCCCGATGACCGGCCCGGTTCCGCAAAATGGTCTAGACCGCAGGCCCGGCGGGCCGACGACACACGTCCCAACGCCCCCGCCCGGTCGCCCATTCCCGACCGAAACCCGCTCGCGAAAGACCTCGGCCGCCGCGTCCGCGGCTTTGACGAACAAACCTGGCAGGACAACCGCCTCGCCATTGTCACCAAAGGCAACGAGGCCAAGTTCGCCCAGAACGAAGAACTGCTCGACTACCTTCTCGGCACCCGGAACCGCGTCCTCGTGGAAGCCGGCCCCCTGGACCGCGTCTGGGGAATCGGCCTGGCCGCCGACGACCCCCGCGCCGAACAGCCATCGGCCTGGAAAGGCCAAAACCTCCTCCGCTTCGCACTGATGGCCGCCCGCACATCCCTGGGTGCCTGATTACCTACGGCCGGGAATGACGCGTCAGTCGGTGGTGTCGTGGTGGGCCTGGGCGGCCAGGACGTCGTCCGCGCGCCGGGCGATCCACTCGATCAGGCCGCAGAGGTGGCGGACGCCCTCGTGGCCGAGCGGGGTCAGGGTGTAGGTGACGCTGGGCGGCGTCGTGGGTTCGACGGAGCGGTCGAGCAGCCCGTCTCTGCGGAGCACGCGCAGGGTCTGCGAGAGCATCTTCTCGCTGATCCCGCCGATGCGGTCGCGGAGCTGGTGGAAGCGCAGCGGGCCGTCCTTCAGCGCGACCAGGACCAGGACGCCCCACCGGCTCGTGATGTGGTCGAGGACCTGGCGGGCCGGGCAGTCGCTGTTGAGGATCTCGGCGGTGGGATCGGTGCGCCTGGATGTCATGACAGGAGCTTACCTTTGGGTGCGTACTTTCGAAAGGTAAGCTGCTTTCGTACTCTGGGGCCATGGATTCGGTGACCGTGGACGTCTGGTCGGACGTCGTCTGCCCTTGGTGTTACATCGCGAAGCGCCGGTTCGAGACCGCACTGGACGGGTTCGAGCACCGCGACTCGGTACGGGTCCGGTGGCGCAGTTTCGAGCTGGATCCGTCCGGCAGCCCGGAACCGGACCTGACGCTGCCCGAGCGCAGCAGGCGCGATCTGGGCGGCACGGCCGAGGAGAGCGCGCGGCGGATGGCGATGGTCACCGAGCTGGCCGCGCAGGTCGGGCTGGTCTACCGGCTCGACCAGGCCAGGGCGGTGAACAGCTTCGACGCCCACCGCCTCATGCAGTACGGCGACCACGCCGGTGCCGGCGACGAGGTGCGCGAAAGGCTGATGCGGGCCTACACCGCCGAGGGCGCGGTGGTGTCCGACGTCGACACGCTCGTCCGTATCGGCGCGGACGCCGGGCTCGACCCGCGGGGCACGGAGGCGATGCTGCGGGGGACGGACTTCACCGACGCCGTCCGGGCCGACGAGGACCTGGGGCATCGCCTCGGCGTCACGGGCGTGCCCACGTTCGTCTTCGCCGGCCGGTACGCGGTCTCGGGCGCCCAGCCCCCCGAGGTGTTCGCCCGGCTGCTGCGCCAGGCGGCGTCGGCTCCCGGGGCCACGTGACCGCACCGCCCCGGCCCCGGCCCCGGAAAGGGGCCGGGGCGGTGGAGGTCATTCAGACGGGCTGGGTCCGACGAAGAGGAGGACCTGGTTCCTGGCCCATGCGGCGCCGTCATGGACGTACCAGTCGGCCGGGACCTGATCGGGGGGCAGGTCGTTGCTCTCCTTCCCCGTCTCGGCGCGATACTCGGGCACGGTCACGTTCCGCTTCTTCAGGGCGGCCAGCACGTCGCCGACACGGTGGTTCCGGAACTCCATCCCGTGCATGGCCTCACCCGGCGCGGAGACCGGCGCGGAGCTGTTGTACAGCTCACCCGGACGCGCCGCGCGTCCGAAGACGATCTCGGCGGTGCCCTTGTAGTCGGTGCTGATACGCACGCCGACCGGGCACTCGTCACCCCCGCCTCCGGTCTCGCACGCGCCCTTGGCCGTGATGGCCCGGACGGCGTCTTCGGGGGTGCCCTCGCTCGTGCTCTCCATCACCACGGTGCCGACGATGGACGGGGAGGCCGGCACCAGCGTCAGGCTGACGTCGAGGCCGCGGGCGGCGAACTCGGCGCGGTACCGCTTCGGGTCGGCCAGCGGGTCGCGGACCCGGACGTCGATGTGGTCCCCCTTCGGGGTGAAGCTCAGCGCCGCCGCGACCGGTTTGACCTCGGGGTTCGACTTCGCCGGATCGTCCTGCGCGACCACGACCGCGACGGCCGCGGCCGCCGCCGCGACCGCCAGCGGGAGGCCGACGACGGTCACGAGCCCCCGCCGCCCGCGCGGCTCGGCGGGCACGACGGCGGTGGCGGTGGCGGTGGAGGTGATGCGCTCGGCCAGGGCGTCGGCGTCCTCGTCGGACAGCAGCCGTCCCACCCGCGCGTCGGTGACCGGGGTGAGCCTTCTGATCAGCGTGTCGATATCGCGCTTCATGCGCGTTCTCCGTTCGGGACGGCGGTGGGCAGGGGATGGACGCCGGTCTCCGCGCGCTCCAGGGCGCGGGCGAACCGGCGCCGGGCGCGATGCAGGCGGATCCGGACCGCGTTGCGGGAGCAGCCGAGGACGGTGGCGATCTCGCCGCGGTCCAGCCCCTCCCAGCCGACCAGGGCCAGCAGCTCCCGGTCGGGTTCCGGCAGGCTCCCGAACGCGGCGGCGACGTCGGCGAGGTCGCCCGCGGGCTCGGGCAGGTCGGCGAGGCCGGTGCGCAGCCGCGCGCCGAGGTCGGTGGTCAGCGCGGTCCGGCGGCGCTCACTGCGGTGGTGGTTCGCCAGGACGCGGCGGGCCACCCCGTACAGCCACGGCCGTGCCTGCGCGCCGGGCGGGACGTCGTCCAGGCGGCGCCAGGCCGTCAGGAACGTTTCCGCCAGGACGTCGGCCGCGTCCTGCGGGTCGGCGGTGCGGCGCAGCGCGTACCCGAGGATGCGGGTGCGGTGGGCCGTGTAGATCTCCTCGAAGCGTTGCCGCCTGTCGTCGGGCGGATCCTCGGACGGATGTTCGGGTGGATGTGGAGCCTTCAAAGGGGACGGCAACGCCCCTCCTCTCGGCGCACGCCAGTGGCGCATCGGATTGACCGGACACCAGCCACATGTCCGGTCACCGTCGAGCATTTCGCGGGTGATGCCGATCAGCCGCCCGAGGATACGCGGACGTAGCATGGACGGCGTTCGTGGTCTGCTTCCGGAGGATGTGCATGCGGCGCCGGCAGGGTCCTGTCTTTCCCGGGTACCTGATGATCCTGCTGGTGGCGTTGCTGGGGCTGGCGTTGCAGGTGTCGCCGCAGACCACGCATGTCGTCCAGCAGTGGGCGCTGCCGGTCATCGTGCTGTGCATGCTGCTGATCCCGCTCGTCCTGGCCTGGGAGAAGGGGCAGGAGCGGCGGAACCTGGCGCGTCCGGCGTGGAAGGGCGACCGGTCTCCGTACCCGGGGCTGGACGCGTTCACCGAGGGCGACGACGCGGTCTTCTTCGGACGGGACGGCGAGATCCAGGAACTGGTGGAGCGGCTGCGCGGCGAGCGGCGGTCGATCGCGGTCACCGGGCCGTCCGGGGTGGGCAAGTCGTCGCTGCTGCACGCCGGGCTGCTGCCGCGGCTGGCGCACCAGCAGCGGCGCTGGATCGTCGTGCCGTCGATGACGCCCGAGGACGACCCGTTCCGCTCCCTGTCCTACAGCCTCGCCGACGCCCGGGGCCGCGCCGCGCCCGGCGCCGGCGGGGACGCGGGCGACATCGCGGCGGAGCTGCGCCGCAACGGCCCGGACGCGCTCGCGCGGTACCTCGACGCGCCGCGCGAGGGCCGGCGGAACCGCGCCGTGCTGATCGTCGTCGACCAGGCCGAGGAACTGCTGACGCTGAGCGGCGAAGCCGACCGTGACGCGTTCCTGGGCATGCTCAAGGACGCGCTGGACGGTGACCCGAAACTGCGGGTCGTGTTCGTCTTCCGCGCGGAGTTCCTGACCGCCTTCCTGAGCGGCGAGCACGCGGAGCTGTTCCGGCATCCGTTCACGGTCACGGCACTCGACCGCGCCGCGCTGCGGACGGTGATCCGGGAACCGGCGGAGCGCGCGGGCATCACGTTCGAGCCGCCGGAGCTGGTCGCGCAGATGGCCGACGACACCGGCGACGGGACGGCGCTGCCCCTGCTGGCCTACCTGCTGCACGAGCTGTACCTGCACGCCGGCCGGAACGGCACGATCACGATGGAGGACTACCGCGCGACCGGCGGCGTCGACGGGGCCCTGACCCGGCGCGCCGACTGGCTGATGGCGGAGCTGGAGGCGGAGCCGGCGGCGGGGGAGGCGGCGCCGCCCGTCCTGCAGACGCTGCTGAAGTTCGTCAAGTTCACCGACGGGCGCCCGACGCGGCGGCGGGTCCTGAGCGGTGAGCTGGACGAGCCGGGACGCCTGGTCGTGGACGCGTTCGTCCGGGAACGGCTGTGCACCAGCGGCCGCGACGGCGACGAGACCGTGTTCGAGGTGTCGCACGAGGCGCTGTTCTCGGCGTGGGCCCCGCTGCGGCAGACGATCGCGCTGCACGCCGAGGTGCTGCGCCGCATCGCCGACCTGGAGCAGTGGGCCGCGGAGTGGGACCGCTACGGCCGCCAGGAGGCTTACCTGCTGCGCGGCGACCGGCTCGCCGGGGCCCGCAAGTGGATCGCCGAGGCGGCGGGGCTGGCGGCGATCGATCCGCTGGCCGCCGAGTTCGTCGAGATCTCGCACCGGTCGGACGGCGTCGCGATGCGGCGGCTGGCCGACTCGATCGCCCGGCAGGCGCTCACCGCCTTCCAGGCCGACCCGGAGCACAGCCTGCTGCTGGCCCTCGCGGCGCACGAGGAGTGCGCGCCGACCCCGCTCGCGCGGCGCGCCCTGTCGGCCGCGCTCGCGGTGTCGCGGATGCGGGGCGTGCTGCGCGGCCACGACGACAGGATCTGGTCGGTGGCCTGGTCGCCGGACGGGTCGCTGGTCGCGACGGCGTCCTCGGACAGGACCGTGCGCGTCTGGGACGCCGGGACCGGCGCCGAGGTGGCGGTGCTGCGCGGGCACGAGGGGCCGGTCGTGTCGGTGGCGTGGTCGCCGGACGGCCTGCGGCTGGCGACCGGGTCCGACGACTCCACGGTCCGCGTGTGGGACGCCGCCGCGCACGCCAGGGTCGCGCTGCTGCGCGGCCACCGCGACATGGTGTGGGGGGTGACCTGGTCGCCGGACGGCACCCGCCTCGCGTCCGCGTCCAGGGACGGTGACGTGCGCGTCTGGGACCCGGCGGACGAGACGGCGACGGCCACGCTGAGCGGCCACGACGGCTGGGTGCGGGACGTGGCGTGGTCGCCCGACGGCACCCGGCTCGCCAGCGCCTCCGACGACCGCACGATCCGGATCTGGGACGCCGGGACCGGGCGGCGGGTGGCCGTGTTCGAAGGCCACGAGGAGACCGTCCGGACGGCCGTCTGGTCCCCCGACGGCACCCGTCTGGCGAGCTGCTCCTACGACCGCACCGCCCGGGTCTGGGACGCCGTGACCGGCGAGCCGGGGCCGGTGCTGCGCGGCCACGCCGATCTGGTGTGGTCCGTCGCGTGGTCGCCGGACGGCGCGCGGCTGGCGACGGCGTCGCACGACCGGACGATCCGGCTGTGGTCGGCGGCGGAGGGCACGGAGCTCGCGACGTTCCGCGGGCACGGCGAGCCGCTGCGCGCCGTGGCGTGGTCGCCGGACGGCACCCGCCTGGCCAGCGGCTCCAACGACCGGACCGTCCGGTTCTGGGACGCCGAGCGGGCCGCGGAGATCGAGGTGCTGCGCGGCCATGACCGGGCGGTGGCGGCGGTCGGCTGGTCGTCCACGGGCGTGCTCGCCTCCGCGTCCTACGACGGCACTGTGCGGATCTGGTCCGGCGGCGGCGCCCGGGTGCTGCGCGGGCACACCGACGAGGTGTGGGACGTGGCCTGGTCGCCGGACGGATCCCGGCTCGCGACCGCGTCCCGGGACCGCACGGTCCGGGTCTGGACGGGCGACGGCACCGAGGAGGCCGTCCTCGGCGGGCACGGCGACTGGGTCCGGGCCGTGGCGTGGTCGCCGGACGGGTCCCGGCTGGCGTCGGCGTCCGATGACCGTACGGTCATCGTCCGGCGGTGGCCGGAGGACGGAGAGCCGCTCGTGCTGCGCGGCCACGAGGACACCGTCCGCGCCGTGTCCTGGTCGCCCGACGGCGAGCGGATCGCGACCGCGTGCCAGGACGGAACGGTCCGCGTCTGGGAGTCGCGGACGGGCCTGCGGCTCATGCGGCTGACCGTGCCGGGGAGCGCCGTGCGGGCCATGGCGTGGTCGCCGGACGGCCGGTACATCGCGGCCCTGGCGCGCGACACCGAGATGCTGATCTTCGACGCCGCGGAGGGGACGGAGGCGTCCGTGCTGTCCGGGCACGACGGCTGGCTGTGGTCGGTGGCGTGGTCGCCGGACGGGCGGCTGCTGGCGACCGCGTCCACGGACCGGACCGTCCGGCTGTGGGACCCGGAGACCGGCCAGGAGCTGTCGGTCGCGGCCGTGCACGACGACGACGTCCTGGGCGTCGCCTGGTCACCGGACGGGACGCGGGTCGCGACCGCGTCGGCCGACCGAACGCTGCGGGTGTGGGAGGCCGTGACGGACGCCGGGGCGCTCGTCGCGCGGGCCCGCGACCGCGTGTTCCGGCGGCTCACCCAGGACGAGCGCCACACCCTGATGATCCCCGCCCCGCGCACGGCGCCGGAAGGTGAGCGTTCGGCGACCTGACCGCCGGGGGAGGGCGCGCGGTCAGCGGGCTGCCCGGGTGTGGAGCCGGAAGGCGGAGGTGCCGAGGCCCGCGGGCTCCGGGACGCCGGGCGGCGCCTCGCGCTCGTCGTAGCGGTCGGTCTCCCGGTGCCATTTGAGGATTCCGGCCATCCAGTCGCGGAGTTCGCCGACATATGCGTCGAGCGCGGTGCGGGCGGTGTCGTCGAGTTCGAGCTCGCCGGCCACGGCCGGGAGTTCGTGCCCGGCGAGGTGTTCGAACTGGCGGCGGCGGGAGCCGATGAGGTCGTTGACGATGGGCAGCGCCTCGTCGCGGCCGCAGCCGAAGAAGTTCTGCACGGCGAGGACGCCGTTGTTGAGCTCGCCCTCGTACTCGATCTCCTTCTGGTAGGAGAAGCAGTCGTTCATGAGGCAGGCGACGTCCATCGCGGACGCCTCGATCTCGCGGAGGGTGCGGGTGTCGAAGACGCTCGCGGGGATATCGCGCGCCAGCTCGATCCGGGACAGGCTCATCGTCATCTCGGAGCCGAAGGTATGGCGCCGCATCTCGATGTAGTCGACGGGGTCGGGGACGCGCGACTGGATGTGGTTGTGCAGTTCCCAGAGCCAGCTTTCGACCATCTTCTCGACGGACGCGCGGAATTCGCGGCGGCCGTCGCCGTCCATGGGCGTGGCGGTGCGCCGCCACAGGTCGGCCAGGCCGGCTTCGAAAGGGTTCTCCGGCTCGGGAGTGGCGCCGACGTCGAGCGGCATGAACGCGGGAACGCGGGCGTTGAAGCGTTTCGCTCCGGCCATGTCGCGATCGCGGTTGAAGATGGCGGGAAAGTAGTCGTCGCCGTAGGTGCCGCAGGCCAGCCATTGCGTCGCGAGGTCGAGGGCCTCTGGGCCCGCGTCCGGGGCGATGGACGCGGCGCAGATCTCCAGCGCCATTCCGGTGAACGTCTCCTCGGTCCAGATCGGGTCGGGATGGCGCGGCTGCGGATCGAACATGCCCATGTCGCGGCACCAGCCGGCGGCGTTGTTCCCCGCGCTGGTGCGGTGCGGATTCACCCGGGCCGGGTACGGGATGTCGAACTTGGGAAGGGGCGTCGGCCCGACCTTCTGGTACGGGACGTGCGGCAGGCTGATCCGGGCCGAGCGGAGCAGGGCGGGAATCCGGGCCGCGGACATGCCCAGCGACTTCTTGTTCATGTAGCGGCCGGAGCGCGTGTGCCATTCGTGGCAGCCGGACTGCCAATCCTGGAGCGCCTTCACGTAGACCGACAGGTTGGCCCGTTCGACGGGGTCGAGCGCGTAGTCCTCGAAGAGCTGCGGAAGTTCGGTGAGGGTCGTGTTCTCGAACTGGCGGAGCCGGGACGTCAGCAGGTCGTTGACGGTGTCGGCGGCGGCCTGCGGGGCCACGTCAAGGAAATGCTCCATTACCAGGACGGAGTTGTTGATCTCTCCTTCCGACTCCGTCTCGCGCTGGTAGGAGAAGATGTCGTTGCGCAGATGGACGGCGTCCGAGAACGTGTCCTTCAGGACGCGCAGCGGCCGCGTCCTCACCACGCGCCAGGGAACCTCGACGTTCGCCGCGTGCTCCGCCAGATCGGCCGACCACGGCGCGCCGCCGACCTTGCGGCGCATCTCGATGTACTCGACCGGATTCGGGACGCGTCCGGTGCTGATGTTCGACAGTTCCCACAGCGATTCGCGGAGCAGGTTCAGGGTGCTTTCGGAGAAACGGCGCCGCCAGCCGTCCGACCTCGACGGGACGGTCCGCGCCCAAAGGTCGGCCAGCCCGCGCTCGACGGCGTTCGTCGGCTCCGGCGGGTCGAGCGACATGAACAGCGGAAGCCGGTCGAGATACGCTTTCGCGCCGGGCTGGTCCTGGGTCTTCTTGAAGACCTCCAGGAAATGGTCGTCGAAGTAGAACACCCAGACGTACCAGTCGGTGATGAGGTCGAGTTCCGGGCCGTCGCAGTCGGGATGGGTGAAGGCGCACAGGAGCGGATAGTCGGCGCCCTTGAGTTTGGCCTCGTCCCAGATGTCGGGGGTGCCCGGGTCGCGGTGGTCGTCCAGCATCCTCATCTCGCGGGCCCAGACCATGGTGTGCGCCCGCGCGCCCTCCAGGTGCGGGTTCAGCCGAGCCGGGTACGGGACGTAGAAGTCGGGCAGCTCGAACGGTTGCATCGACCGGCCTCTCTCTCGCGGGGTCCGGGCCGGCGGGCCCAGAGGAACCCGCCCCGCAACCTACAGCACCCATCTAGTTACCGATGGTGACATTTTGCTCTCCTGGTTCCCCTGCGCGCCCACGGGTAAGGCGAGGCCATGACGGAGGCGTACGGGCGTGCGCGGCGATGAGCCGGCCGACGTGCGGGCCGCGCGCCCCGAGGCGATCGCCGAGGCCGCCGCGGCCAGGGCGCGCCGGGCCGGGCCGCCGGGCGCGGCCGGGCGGCTGCTGCTCGTCGCGGCGGACCGGCCGGCGCGCGGCGCGCTCGGCGTGGGCGGCGACCTGACGGCGATGGCCGACCGGCGCGGGCTGCTCGACCGGCTCCGCGCCGCGCTCGACCGGCCCGGCGTCGACGGCGTCGTCGCCGCCCCCGACGTCCTTGAGGACCTGCTGCTGCTCGGCGCCCTGGACGGGCGGCTCGCGGTCGGCTCGATGAACCGGGGCGGCCTCGCCGGGACGGCGTTCGAGATCGACGCGCGGTTCACCGCCTACGACGCCGGCGCGATCGCCGCCTCCCGGCTGGACGGCGGCGCGATGCTGCTCCGCGTCGACGACACCGACCCGGCGAGCGCCCGCACGCTGGAGAGCTGCGCGCACGCCGTGTCGGCGCTCGCGCGGCACCGGCTGATGGCGCTGGTGGAGCCGCTCGTCGCGCACCGCGTCGACGGGCGCGTCCGGAACCTGCTTGCGCCGGAGGCGATGATCCGGGCGGTGTCGGTCGCGTCCGGGATCGGTGTGACGTCGGCGTACACGTGGCTGACCGTGCCGGTCGTCCCGGAGATGGAGCGGGTGATGGCGGCCACGACGCTGCCCGCGCTCGTGTTGGGCGGCGACACCGGCGGCGACCCCCGCGAGGCCCTGGACGGCTGGCGCCGCGCGCTGCGGCTCCCCGGCGTGCGGGGACTGGTCGCCGGGCGCGCCGTGCTGTATCCGCCGGACGGTGACGTGGAAGGCGCGGTGGACGCCGTCGCCGGGCTCTTGTGATCGGCTGGGGATCCAGGGTAGGCCGGAAGCATGGAGAGCGAATCCACCCCGGTACTTGCCGAGATCACCCTTGTCGTGAACGGGCGGGAACACCGGCTCAGCGTCGACACCCGCGCGTCCCTCCTGGACGTCCTGCGCGAGGACCTAGGGCTGACCGGCTCGAAGAAGGGCTGCGACCACGGGCAGTGCGGTGCGTGCACCATCCTCGTCGGCGGACGCCGCGCGAACGGTTGCCTCGCGCTGGCCGTCGCCCATGACGGAGCCGAGATCGTCACGGTCGAAGGGCTCGCCCAGGACGGACGGCTGAGTGCCGTCCAGGAGGCGTTCATCGAGAACGACGCGTTCCAGTGCGGGTACTGCACGCCCGGTCAGCTCTGTTCCGCCACAGGGATGCTGGACGAGGTCGAACAAGGCTGGCCCAGTGCGGTGACCGGCGACGTCGGTTCCGCGCCCGTCCTGGACGACGACGAGATACGCGAACGGATGAGCGGCAACCTGTGCCGGTGCGGCGCGTACGTGGGCATCGTCGCCGCCCTGAGGCAGGCGGCGTCGGCCCAGAAGGAGCGTGCGGCGGGGCGCAAGGAGGCGGCTGAGGCATGAGGCCGTTCACGTACGAACGCGCCACCAGCGCCGAGGACGCCCTAGCACGGCACGACGGCGAGACCCACTACCTCGGTGGCGGAACCAACCTCGTGGACCTGATGCGGCTCGGCGTCGAGACACCGGCAAGGCTCGTGGACGTCGCGCACCTCCCGTACGACCAGATCCAGTTGAACCCGGACGGCGGGCTCGTCATCGGCGCGGCCGTGAGCAACAGCGCGCTCGCGGCGGACAGGACGGTCCGCGAAGGGCATCCCATGCTGGCGCAGGCCGTGCTCGCGGGGGCGTCCGGACAGATACGCAATCTGGCGACCGTCGGCGGCAACCTGCTGCAACGCACACGCTGTTCCTACTTCCAGGACGCCGCCAAGCCGTGCAACAAGCGGAACCCCGGCAGCGGATGCCCGGCACGGGAAGGCGAGCATCACAACCTGGCGATCCTGGGTCATTCGGAGGCGTGCGTGGCGACGCATCCGTCCGACATGGCCGTGGCCCTTGCGGCGCTGGGCGCGTCGGTGAGCGTCCTGGGGCGCGCCGGGGCGAGGACCATCCCGATCGACGAGTTCTACCGGTTGCCCGACAACGAGCCAGAGCGCGACACCGTCCTGGAACCAGGCGACCTTGTCACGGCGGTCGAGGTTCCGCCGCTCGGCATACCGTCCCGCTACCGGAAGGTCAGGGAACGCGCGTCGTTCGCGTTCGCGCTGGTGTCGATAGCGGCCGCGCTTGACGTGGACGGCGGCGTGGACAGCGGCGCGGAGAGCGGCGCGGACGGCGGCGAAGTGCGGGACGTCCGGCTGGCGCTGGGCGGCGTGGCGCACAAACCGTGGCGGGCCCGGCGGGCCGAAGAGGCACTGCGCGGGGCGCCCGCGACGCGCGAGTCGTTCCTGCGTGCCGCCGAGGCGGAGCTGGAGGCGGCGGAGCCGCTGCGCGACAACGCCTACAAGGTGCCGCTCGCGCGCAACCTGATCGTCCGGACGCTCACGGAACTGACCGAATCGACCCAGCCAGAAGGGACGCAGCCGGGGGGAACGGCGGAGCCGGGGGAGGGGACGGCGTCATGACCGAACGGCTGGAGAGCCGCGAGAAGGTCACGGGAGCGGCGCGCTACGCGGTCGAGTACCCCGTCGAGAACGTCGCGTACGCGGCGGCCGTACAGGCGAGCGTCGGGCACGGTGAGATCACCGCCGTCGGCACCGAGGCGGCCATGGCGCTTCCCGGTGTCCTGGCCGTCCTGTCGTGCGAGAACGCGCCGAAGCTCAGCGATCCGCCAGACGGGGAACTGGCGCTGTTCCAATCGCGGACGGTCTCCTACCGTGGCCAGTTCGTCGCGGTCGTGGTCGGCGAGACGCTGGAAACCGCACGGGAGGCGGCCCGTCTCGTCCACGTCGAGTACGCGTCGGAGCCACCGGACGTGCGGCTGAGCACCGACCACCCTGGCCTCTACAAGCCCGACAAGGTGAATCCGGTCTTTCCCACGGACACCGAGCAAGGCGAACCCGAGGACGCCTTCGCCGGTTCCGCCGTGCGCGTGGACGTCACCTACACGACGCCCGCCGAGCACAACAACCCGATGGAGCCGCACGCCACCCTCGCCCTCTGGGACGAAGACGGGACCCTCACGCTCTACGACTCGACCCAGGGCGCCTCGACCGTCCAGCGGCTGATCGCCCAGACCTTCGGCCTCGACGCGGGAAAGGTGCGGGTCATAGCCCCGCACGTCGGCGGTGGGTTCGGTTCCAAGGGGAGCCCCAGGCCGAGCGTCGTGCTGACGGCGATGGCGGCGGGGGCCGTGGGACGTCCCGTCAAGTTCGCCGTCCCGCGCCAGCAGATGTACGCGACGACCGGCTACCGGACGCCGACGATCCAGCGCTTCAGGGTCGGCGCCGACGCCGAAGGCCGCCTGAACGCGATCCTGCACGACGTGGTGGAGCAGACGTCCACCCTGAAGGAGTTCGCCGAGCAGACCGCCACGCCGACCCGCGTCATGTACAAGGCGCCCCACCGGCGGACGACGCACCGGCTGGCCGCCCTGGACGTCCCCACCCCGTCCTGGATGCGCGCCCCGGGCGAGACGCCAGGCATGTACGGGCTCGAATCCGTCATGGACGAGCTCGCCGTCGCCACCGGCATCGACCCGGTCGAGCTGCGCATCCGCAACGACACCGACCGGGAGCCGGAGAGCGGCCTGCCGTTCAGTTCCCGCAACCTCGTCGCGTGCCTGAAGGAGGGAGCCGAACGCTTCGGCTGGGCCGGACGCGACCCCGCGCCCGGAGTCCGCTGGGAGGGACGCAAGCTCATCGGCACGGGCGTCGCCGCGTCCACCTATCCCGCCTACATGCGCCCGAACCGGGCGATGGCCCGCGCCGAGCCGGACGGGCGGTTCACCGTCCGGATCGCCGCCGCCGACATCGGCACCGGCGCCCGCACCACGCTCGCCCTGATCGCCGCCGAGACGCTGAAGGCGGACCTCGGCGACGTCACGGTCGAGCTCGGCGACAGCGCGTTCCCGAGGGCGTCCGTCGCGGGCGGCTCCGCCGGGACGGCCGGCTGGGGAACGGCCGTCGTCCGCGCCTGCGAGGCCCTGCGCGGCAAGCTGAACGGCGCGGTTGCCGGGGGGCGTGGGGGGTCGTCCCCCCACACGGAGGACGGCGCGGTCCCGCCCGAGGGGCTGGAGGCGTCGGCGGACACCACCGAGGAGGTCGACGGCCGGGACGAGTACGCCCGGCACGCGTTCGGCGCGCAGTTCGCCGAGGTGGAGGTGGACGCCGACACGGGCGAGGTCCGCGTCCGCAGGATGCTCGGCGTGTTCGCCGCCGGGCGGATCATCAACCCGCTGACGGCCCGCTCCCAGTTCATCGGCGGCATGACGATGGGCGTCGGCATGGCGCTGATGGAGGAGAGCGTCATGGACGGTGAGTTCGGCGACTACCTCACCCGGGACCTCGCCCAGTACCACGTCCCGGCGTGCGCGGACATCCGCGACATCGACGCGACGTGGGTGGAGGAGTCCGACCCGCACCTGAACCCGATGGGCTCCAAGGGCATCGGCGAGATCGGCATCGTCGGGGCCGCCGCGGCCGTCGGCAACGCCGTCCACCACGCGACCGGCATCCGCGTCCGCCGCCTGCCCATCACCCCGGCCAGGCTCCTGCACGACCTCTGACGGGCCCCGCCGCCGGGGTGTTACTGCCGGTAGCCCTCGACCTCGGCGGCGGAGCGGACCTGCGCCTCGTCCGGGTTCTGCCCCGCCGCGGCCCGGGCCCGGCGCTGCCTGAGCAGGTCCCAGCACTGGTCGAGTGCCACTTCGAGTGACCGCAGCCGCTGCCGCGCGTCGGCGTTCGACGTCTCACCGCGTTCGTGCGCCTCGCGCAGCGCGTGCTCTTCCTCGATGAACTCGTTGATCCGGCCCAGGATCTCCTTCTCGTCCAATGAAATCGCTCCCGATCGTGGTTTTCCCGCCCGGTAGGGGTCAGAATGCGCCGACAGATGAGAGCCTGACATATACGGGACCGCGCACGGTAGCGGCGCCCCCGTCCGAGGCGAGGAGCGGATGACGGTCTGGCGTATCACCGATGGTGAGGACGGCGTCGAGTCCGGCGGGCGGGCATCCCCCGTCCACCGGCCCGGCTACGACATCGTCGAGCTCGACACGGCGCTGCTGCGCATCGCCGCCGCGACGGTCACGCCGCGCCTCGCGATGAGCGGTGAGATCGACGTGTCGAACGCCGGCGACGTCACCCGCGCGCTGGCCGCCGCGCGGGACCGCGCGGCCGGTGACGTGCACGTCGACCTGACCGATGTCGACTTCGTCGACGTCGCGGGGCTCCGCGCGTTCACCCTCGCCGCGCGCGGCCTGAGCGAGAGCGGCCGGCTGCTCGTCCTGCACGCGGTCTCGCCGCACATCGACAGGCTGTTCGCGACGATCGGGTGGAGCACGACCCCGGGCCTGGAGATCCACTGCCGACCCCGTGTCTGACAAGCCGCGCGTCTGAGAACCGCGAACCTTAATCGGAACACCACGCCCGCGTCCGCGTGCGGTAAACGACTCCGGCATTGTCTGAGATGTCATTGAGTATCCGTTCTGAGGCAGTTTGGCCATCAAAAGCGCGGTTAGGAGCCTTTTATAGTTCTCCGATTCCAGAGGGGGATCTCATGGCATGGCGTAGAGAGCGCGCGGCGACGCCCAGGGCCAGTGAGCACGCGGGCGAGCGCACGGGCGAGCGCACCGCGGCGGCGGCGCCGGGCCAGGGCGCCGCGGCGGCGGCCCCGGGCAGGGGCGCCGACATGCCCGGCGAGCACGCGCTTTGGGAGGACCGGACCCGTATCGCCCTCCAGCCCGTCGCGGCACCGTCCATCCTCGGGCTGTTCGGGCTTGCGGGCGCGTGCATGATGTTCGGGGCCTGGGAGGCCGGCTGGTACGGCAACGCCGCGACGCCGGTGTCCCTGTGGCCGTTCCTGCTGACGTTCGGCGGCCTCGCCCAGTTCCTGGCGGGCATGTGGGCCTATCGGGCGCGCGACGGCGTGGCCACCGCGGTGCACGGCATGTGGGGCGCGTTCTGGCTCGGCTACGGCCTGCTGTTCATGCTGATCAGCATGGGCTCGTACCCGCTGATGCAGGCCCCGGTCCTCGGCACCGCCAACGAGGGCTTCGCGTTCTGGTGGGTCGCCCTGGCGGTGATCACCGGCCTGTGCGCGCTCGCCGCGCTCGGCGCGAACCTCGTCATGGCGCTGCTGCTGATGGTCCTCGCCGCTGGCGCGGGCTTCACCTCGGCGGGCTTCTGGGCTCCGTCCAACTGGGCGCTGGACGTCGGCGGCTGGCTGCTCGCGGCGACCGCGGTCATCGCCCTGTACGCGGCGGCGGCGATGATGTTCGAGAACACCTTCGGCCGGACGATCCTGCCCACTTTCAAGATGCGCGCCGGGGGCAACGTCCCCGGACGGCGCGGGACCCGGCCGCTGGAGTACCGGCACGGCGAGCCCGGCGTCAAGATCGGCCAGTGAATCCGGCGATCTTCGGCGTTTCACCTTGACATTCCCGTTGCCCTATTCTGAGCCGATGTAGAAGGACCCGGCTCGGAGGGGAGCGGGAATGTCAACGGCGGTCCGGCGGACGTGGCGGCGCCTCGTCCAGACCTACAACCTGCTCTGCGCACGCGACGACGCCGCCGCGCACGGCTACAGCGTGCCCAGCGGGGTGTGGGCCTGCGTGCGCTGCCACCAGCCGCACCTCGAACTCGCGGCCCTCCACCACCACCTCCGCACCGAGCACCCCTGACCGGGCCGATGCGCGCCGCCATCGCCGCCTACGAGCAGACGGTCCGGTCGACGCTCGCGCTCGCCGCGACGCTCACCGGGCCCGACTGGCGGCTGCCGACCGAATGCCCCGGCTGGACGATCAAGGACCAGCTCGCCCATCTCGCCGGGGTCGAGCTCGCCCTGCTCGGCGAACCCGATCCCGAGCCCGCGGCCGGGGTTCCCGAGTTCGACCACGTCCGCAACGACTTCGGCCGGTCCCTGGAGACGGCGGTCCATGTGCGCCGGCCGCTGCCGGGCCCGGTCGTCGCCGCGCAGCTCGCGGACGCGCTGGAGCGCCGCCTGGTCCAGCTCCCCGGCCTCGACCCCGACCGGATCGTGATGTGCCCGGACGGCCGCGAGGGCCCCTACAGCCGCCTGATGCGGTTCCGCGCCCTCGACTGCTGGACGCACGAGCAGGACATCCGCCGCGCGGCCGGGCGTCCTGGCAACCTCGACGCCCCGGCCGCGCGGTGCTTCTGGGACCTGCTGAGCGCCGCCCTGCCCCGCATCGTCGCCCGTGCGGAGAACGCGGCGCCCGGCCGGTCCGTCGCGTTCGAGATCTCCGGCCCACCCGACTTCCGCGTGGCCGTCCGCGTGGACGACGACGGGCGCGGCCACTGGGCCGAACCGGACGCCCCGACGACCCGGCTCGCCATGGACTGGGAGACCTACGTCCGCCTCACCGCCGGCCGCTGCGGCCCCGACGCCGTCACCGTCCGCGTCGACGGTGACGCCGACCTGGGCGCCGACGTCCTCGGCAGCATGGCCGTCACACCCTGACCGATCTCGCCGCAGGGGTCTTTCGCCGGGCTCGCACGCCCACTTCCCAAGCAACCAAGCGATTGCTAGATTCCGGATAACGAGAATTCATTTCAGTCTCCGCCGGGAGGGGCGATGGCCGAGGTCATGACGGTCGACCCGGCGGCGCGGGCTGGCGTTCGAGCGCGGCGAGTCGTTCCCCGGCATCGCGTGCGCCGCGGCCGCGATCCGCGGCGCCGAGGGGCCCGTCGCGGGGATCTCCCTGGCCGGCGACGTCCGCGCGCCGCTGGAGAACGTCGCGCCGCTCGTCGTCACCGCCGCACGTGAGGCGTCGCGGACCCTGTTCCCGGGCTCGGCCCCCGGAACCCGCGCCGGCCGGGCCGGGCTCCGCTAGCCGGCGGGCCGGGCGCCGGGGTCAGCCCCAGCCCCAGCGGTCGCCGAGGCCCCACGGGTCGGGCGCGATCGGCGCGCCGGGCTCGCCGACGCCGAACCGGCTGCGGAAGAACACCATCGGACGCCGCCAGACGCCGTGCGGCACCTCGTGCCGCTCGACCGCGATGACGCGTCCGATCACCACATCGTGGTCGCCCGCCCGGTGCACGTCGTGGACGACGGCGTGCACCCCCAGCAGGACGTCCGGAAGCGCCGGCGTGCCCCACCGCGACACGTTCCAGTCCAGCCCCTCGAACTTCGCGCCCCGGCGCGACCCGAAACGCTCGCACAGGTCCCGCTGCTCCTCGGCGAGCACGTTCACGCAGAACCGTCCCGTCGACCGGATCCGTGGCCACGAACGGCCACGGCGGTCCACGCAGAAAAGGACCAGCGGAGGCTCCAGCGACACCGACGCGAACGACTGGCACGCGAACCCGACGGGCTCCCCGCGGTCGAGAGCGGTGATCACCGTGACACCGGTGGCGAACTCCGCCATGGCCTGCCGGAACTCCGCCGGGTCCGGGCGGTCCCCGGGCGCGGCTCCGGGGTCTTCGGTGAGCGCTGGCTCGGCTGGCATCTGGTCACCTCGGGGCTCATAGCGGACGCTGTTCATATCTACCAAGTGGTACGAAGCGGCTCCGGTCAAGGGGTGCCCGTCCGGCTCGCAACGTAGGCGCGGCCGGTGCGGGCCGGAGTGGACCGGTCCCGCTGATCGGGATCGGGGCGACGGCCGTCCCGCCGCGCCGATTACGTTCCGGGCAAGCCACGTCGGAGGACTGAGACCATGCCCACGGAGTTGACCTACGAGTCGACACTGCGCGAGCTCGCCACCGATCAGGGCGTCCTGCGCTACCACGAGGCGGGCGAGGGCCCGCCCCTGCTGATGCTGCACGGGTCGGGTCCGGGAGTCACCGGGTGGCGCAACTTCCGCGGGAACCTCGCGCGGTTCGCCGGGCACTTCCAGTGCCTCGTCCTGGAGTTCCCCTTCGGCGCGTTCCCCGGCGAGGGCGTCAGGCTGCTGACGGAGTTCACCGACGACCCGACGCGCGAGCGCCTGGTCCGGTGGCTGCGCTCGATGGTGTACGACCCGGCGATCATCACCGAGGAACTGATCGAGGAGCGCTGGCTGCAGGCCACCGACCCGGAGACGCTCGCCGGCGCCCGCCGCATGTACGGGTCGGAGGCGATGGCCGCGCGCGCGAAGGCGATGGCGCGGTCGGACGAGCCGCCCGCCTGGGCGATGCTGCACCGGCTCAAGGCCAAGACGCTGATCACGTGGGGCCGGGACGACCGCGTCAGCCCCGTCGACATGGCGTTCGTGCCGATGCGGACGATCCCCGACGTCCAGCTCAGCGTCTTCTCGAACTGCGGGCACTGGGTGATGATCGAGCAGAAGTCCGCCTGGGAGAGCACGGTCCTGGCGTTCCTCACCACGGCGGACGACTGATGGCCGCGGCGGCCGCGTGGGACCACGAGTACGACCTGGTCGTCGTGGGAAGCGGCGGCGGCGGGATGGCGGCCGCGCTGACCGCCCGCGACGCGGGGCTGAGCGTGCTCGTCGTCGAGAAGGGCGCGAGGTTCGGCGGCTCGACCGGGATCTCCGGCGGCGGGATCTGGATCCCGAACAACCCGACGCTGAAGGCGCGGGGCCAGGTCGACAGCCGCGAGTCGATCCGCCGCTACCTGGACCTGCTCACCGGGGGACGCGTCCCGGCCGCGCGTCTGGACGCGTTCGTCGACAACGGCCCAGCCGCGATGGAACTGCTCTGCGAGAGCAGATGGATGCGGTTCTTCTGGACGAAGGGCTACGCCGACTACCACCCGGAGCTGGACGGCGGCCGCCCGCAGGGCCGATCCATCGAGGCGAAGCCGTTCGACACCCGCGGGCTGGGCGAGGACGAGAAGCACCAGCGGCCCAACGGCATGCGGGGCCCGCTCGGCCTCTGGATCACCGCCAAGGACTACCACGACCTCGCGATGGCCAAGCGCACGTGGGCGGGCCGCCGCGCGTCGCTGGTGGCGGCGTGGCGCGTGTCGTCCAACCTGGTCCGCCGCCGCCACATGGCGACCGGCGGGCGGGCGCTCGTCGCCCGGATGCGGATGGCGCTCAAGGACGCCGGTATCCCGCTCTGGCTGAAGACCCCCATGACCGAGCTCGTCACCGACGAGAAGTCGGGCCGTGTCACCGGCATCGTCGCGACCGGCCGCGACGGGACGACGATGCGCATCCGCGGCCGGAAGGGCGTACTCCTCGCGACGGGCGGCTTCGACCACGACCAGGACATGCGCGACAAGTACCTCCCCGAGGGCGGCCGGGAGGACTTCGCGATGGGCGCCCGCGAGAACACCGGCGACGGCATCCGCGCGGGCGAGGGCCTCGGCGCCGCGCTGGACCTGATGGACGACGCCTGGTGGATGCCCGCCGTCCGGCACCCGGCCGGGGCGACGATCCCGCTGGTGTCCGAGCGCGCCATCCCCCGGCAGGTCATCGTGTCGCGGGCCGGGACGCGGTTCACCAACGAGGCGGCCCCGTACGTCAACTTCGTCCACGACCAGCTCGCGGGCGGCCACGTCCCGGCCTGGCTCGTGATGGACGCCAAGGCCCGCGCCCGCTACCCGTTCGCGCAGATCCTGCCCGGCGCCCCGGTCCCGGACGCGTTCTACGAGGCGGGCGTCGCGGTCAGGGCGGGCACGCTCGCGGAGCTGGCCGGGAGGATCGGCGTCCCGCCGGACGCGCTCCAGGAGACCGTCCGGACGTTCAACGGCCACGCCCGCGCCGGACGGGACCCCGACTTCGGCCGCGGCGACTCCGCCTACGACCGCTACTACGGCGACCCGAACCTGAAGAACCCGAACCTGGACGTCCTGGACACGGCTCCGTACTACGCGTTCCGGCTGGAGGTCGGCGACCTCGGCACCAAGGGCGGGCTCGTGTCGGACGAGCACGCCCGCGTCCTGCGCGGGGACGGCACGGTCATCGAGGGCCTGTACGTGACGGGCAACGCGTCGGCGTCGGTGATGGGCAACGAGTACGCGGGCCCGGGCGCCACGATCGGCCCGGCCATCGTGTTCGGCTACATCGCGGCCCGCCACGCCGCCGGAAACACCGCCGGAAACACCGCCGGAAACGCCGCCTCCGCGGGGCCGCGATGAGGGGACTCAAGGCGCGGGTCGTCGACGTCGTCCATGAGACGGCGGACGCGCGCTCGCTCGTCCTCGAACCCGCCGAGGGCGACCGGGACCGGTTCTCCTACCGGCCCCGGGCAGTTCCTCACCGTCCGGGTCCCGGCCGGGGACGGCTGGGCGGCCCGCTGCTACTCGCTGTGCAGCTCGCCGCTCACCGACGACCGGCTCAAGGTGACGGTGAAGCGGGTGGACGGCGGTCTCGGGTCCAACTGGATCTGCGACAACGTCACGGCGGGCGACGTGCTGGAGGTGCTGCGCCCCGCGGGCACGTTCACGCCGTCGTCGCTGGACGAGGACCTGCTGCTCGTCGCCGGAGGCAGCGGCATCACCCCGGTCATGTCGATCCTGAAGTCGTGCCTCGCCGGCGGGACGGGAACGGTCGCCCTCCTCTACGCCAACCGCGACGAGCGATCGGTCATCTTCGCCGCCGAGCTCCGGGCCCTGACCGAGGCGCATCCCGACCGGCTGACGGTCGTCCACCTGCTGGAGTCGGTGCAGGGGCTGCCGACGCCCGCCGCCGTCCGGTCCCTGGCCCGCCCGTACGCGGGACGCCAGGCGTTCGCCTGCGGCCCCGAGGTCTTCATGGACCTGGTCACCGGCACGTTCACCGGCCTCGGCGTGCGCGTGCACGCCGAACGCTTCTTCTCCCTGGACAACGACCCGTTCGAGGAACCCGAGCCCCCCGGCGACGAGGCAGCGGACGAGGCGGGCGAGATCGAGGTCGAGATCGACGGCGCGACCCGGACCGTCCCCTGGCCCAGGTCGCAGCGGCTCCTCGACGCGCTGCTGCGCGCCGGGGTCGGCGCCCCGTTCTCCTGCCGGGAGGGCAACTGCTCGGCGTGTGCTTGCGTGGCGCTGGAGGGCGAGGTCACGCTGGACGCCAACGCGGTCCTCGACGAGCGGGACCTCGCCGACGGCCTCATCCTCGCCTGCCAGGCGAGACCGGTCACCCCCCGGCTCAAGATCACCTACAAAGCCTGAACACGGACACGGGAGACAGTCGATGGCGAACCGCGTGCTCGACACGATCATGGAACGGGCGGACCGGATCCGCGAGCTGGGCCCCGTCAACGAGGCGCTGGGCAGGCTCGACGACAAGGCCGCGCGGGCGCTGCGCGAGGCCGGGGTCATCAGGCTGCTTCAGCCGGAGGCGTACGGCGGCCTGGAGGCGCACCCGCGCGAGTTCGCCGAGACGGTGATGGGCGTCTCCGCGCTCGACGGCTCCACCGGCTGGGTCGCGGGCATCGTCGGCGTCCACCCGTGGGAGATGGCCTGCGCCGACCCGAAGGTCCGCGAGGAGGTCTGGGCCGGCGACCCGGACGTCTGGATCGCCTCCCCGTACGCCCCGACGGGCGTGGCCCGCCCGGTGGACGGCGGCTACGTGTTCAACGGCCGCTGGCAGTTCTCGTCCGGTACCGACCACTGCGACTGGATCTTCCTCGGCGGGGTGGCCGGCGACGCGGACGGCCAGGTCGCGCGGCCGCCCCGGCTGCTGCACCTGATCCTGCCGCGCTCCGACTACGAGATCGTCGAGGACTCGTGGGACGTCGCCGGGCTGAAGGGCACCGGAAGCAAGGACATCATCGTCAGGGACGCGTTCGTCCCCGCCTACAGGACGCTTGAGCACGAAAGGGTCGTGGACGGTTCCGCGGCCCGCGAGGCGGGGCTGGCCAACCCGTCCTACCTGATGCCGTTCTCCTGCGTGTTCCCCCTCGGCGTCACCTCCGCCGTCATCGGCATCACGGAGGGCGCGCTGCACCATCACCTCGCCTACCAGCGTGATCGCGTCCAGCTCACCGGCACGAAGATCAAGGACGACCCGTACGTGCTGTACGCGATCAGCGAGGCCGCCGAGGAGATCAAGGCGTCCCGCACGGCGCTGCTGGACAACTGCTCCCGCGTCTACGACCGGGTCGCCGCGGGCCACGAGCCGACGTTCGCCGAGCGCGCCGCGGGCCGCCGCACGCAGGTCCGCGCGGCGTGGCGGGCGGTGCGGGCGATGGACGAGATCGTCATCCGGTCCGGCGGGAACGCGATGCGCAGCGACAACCCCATCCAGCGGTTCTGGCGGGACGCGCACGTCGGCCTCGCCCACGCGATCCACATCCCCGGCGCCGTCTACCACGTCACCGCCCTCACCGACCTGGACATCGAGCCCCCGCCGGGCCCCATGCGCTCGATGATCTGACCGCCGATGATCTGACCGCCGGCGAGCTGACCCGCCGAAGAAGGGAGCGACCATGACGCGGATCCGAGGGCTCGGATACCTGAAGGTCCAGACCCGCCACATCGAACGCTGGCGCGAGTTCGCCCTCGGCGGGCTCGGCTTCGCCGAGGGCGCCGGCCCCGACCCGGACGGCCTGTACCTGCGCATGGACGAGCGCCGCTCGCGCCTCGCGGTGCTGCCCGGCGAGAACGACCGGGTGCTGGCGGTGGGCTGGGAGGTCCGCGACCAGTACGCGCTCGCCGCCGTCCGGGAGGCCGTCGAGAAGGCCGGGACGCAGGTCACGGCACTGACCCCGGACGAGGCGTCGGAACGCGACGCCGAGGAGGTCATCGCGTTCGCCGACCCGGGCGGCACCCCGGTCGAGGTGTTCTTCGGGCCCGTCCTCGACCACAGCCCGCTGCGCACCGGCTTCGCGCAGAAGTTCGTCACCGGCGCCATGGGCATGGGCCACGTCGTGCTCCCCACCCCGAACTTCGCCGCGACCGTGGCGTTCTACAACGAGGTCCTCGGGTTCCTGCCGCGCGGCGCGATGAAGGTCGGCGGCGGCAAGGCCCGGATCCGGTTCATGGGCGTCAACCAGCGGCACCACAGCCTCGCGATCTGCCCGGCCCCGCACGGCGGCGACCCGGGCCTGGTCCACCTGATGGTGGAGGTCGACACCCTCGACGCGGTCGGCGTCGCGCTCGACGCCGTCACCGCGAAGGGCTTCTCGATCTCCTCGACGCTGGGCCGCCACACCAACGACAGGATGGTCTCGTTCTACGTCCGGGCGCCCGGCGGCTGGGACGTCGAGTACGGCTGCGAGGGCATGCTCGTGGACGAGGCCCACTACACCGCCGAAGAGATCACCAGGGACAGCTACTGGGGTCACGACTGGTCCGGTTCGGAGCCGCTGGCCGCGTTCGTCCCGCCGGGGAAGGAGGGGTGAGCGTCGGCCCGCCGGTGGAGCCGGTCGCGGCGCGCGACATCGGCGGCTTCGACCACGAGTGCGATGTCCTGGTCGTCGGGTTCGGATGCGCGGGCGCGGCGGCGGCGTTCGAGGCGGCCCGGGCGGGCGCGGACGTCCTCGTCCTGGAGCGGGCGGGCGGGCCCGGCGGCTCGTCGGCGCAGTCCGGCGGCGAGCTGTATCTCGGCGGCGGCACCGAGATCCAGAAGGCGTGTGGGTTCGACGACGACCCCGCCGCCATGTACGCGTACCTGGAGGCGGCGCTCGGCCCGAACGCCGACACCGCGAAGCTGCGGCTGTACTGCGACGGCAGCGTCGAGCACTTCGACTGGCTCCGGGGCCGCGGCGTGCCGTTCAACCCGACCTTCTACGACGCGCCGACGTGGATGCCGATGTCCGAGGACGGGCTGATGTGGCTGGGGGAGAACGCCTGGCCGTACAACACGATCGCCAAGCCCGTCCCGCGCGGGCACCGTCCGGCGGCGCGCGGGTTCGGCGGCAGCGTCTTGATGGAGCGGCTGTCGGCCGCCGCGACCGGGGCGGGCGCCGTCACCCACACCGACACCCTGGCGACGAACCTCGTCCTGGACGGCGGCGGACGCGTCGCGGGCGCCGCGTCCGGCATGCACGGCGAGGGCTACGTCAGCGGAACGTCCCTCGGCGACGGCACCTTCTTCGGCCGCCGCGCGGGCCGTCGCGCCGGCCGCCGGGCCGGTCTGGCCGGATGTGGCCATCCTTCATGAGTTGCGCTCTCGCCTGCGAGGCCACCCGAGCGCGTCCTATATAAAGCGATATTTGCCCTGGAGTCGCGCTTTGCCGCCTCTAGACTTTTCAAGATCGGGAGGTTGACATGGGCGACGAGTTGCGCGTCAGCGACGCCGATCTGCGCAGGGCGGCCGATCGGCTCGGCCGGGCCATCGACCAGATGGACGGCGACCTGCAGGCGTTCAAGGGGGAGCTCGCCGGCTTCGGGCAGCCGTGGGGCGGCGACGACATCGGGATGCTGATCGGCCTGTGCTACCAGGGCGCCTACGACCTGGCCATGGACTGCTACGACAGCAACCTCGACGAGCTGGACTCCTTCGCGGACGATCTCGAGGAGATGGCCGACAACTACAAGGGCTCCGAGGACCTCTCCGAGATCGAGGTCAACAAGATCAAGGAGATCCTCGGCTGATGGGCCTCCAGCTCCCGGGTGAACTGATCTCCCTGCTCGGCATGCTCGGCTACACCTGGCCCGAGGCCGACGAGACCAAGCTGTTCGAGATGGGGCAGCGCTGGATGGACTTCGGCGGGACGCTGGCCTCCCGCGTCGGCGAGTCCGGCGGCGCGGCCAAGTCGGTGGACACGGCCGGGATGGGCGCCGGGTTCGAGGCGTTCCGGACCGCGTGGACCGATCCGAAGGCCCCCGAGTCGCTGTTGCAGGAGGCGGTCAGCGGCACGACCGTGGTGGGCGCCGGGCTCATCGTGGCGGCGGCGATCGTGCTGGCGCTGAAGATCAGCGTGATCGCGCAGCTGGTGATCCTGGCCGTCCAGATCGCGCAGGCGATCGCGACCGCGGCGGTCACCTTCGGCGCGTCGCTGGCGGAGATCCCTATCTTCAAGGAGATCGCCGGGCTGATCATCGATCAGCTCATCGGGCTGGCGATCGACCAGATCATGGGCGAGTAGGCGGGGGCGCGGGTGGGACGAGGCAAACGAGGCCGCGCACGCCGGGACCGGAACCGGGGCCGCGGCGCCGCCAAGGGGCTCTACAAGAAGATGGGCCTGCGGGACCTCATGGAACCCGCCCCGGGCCGCCGCCGGGCCCGCGGCGCCGACCCGGCGCCGCGTGTCGGCACGCCCAACAACCGCAAGTTCGACGGCCTGGTCAACCGCGCCCGCGCGCTGAAGTCCAGGGTCGGCAAGCGCAGGAACGTCGCCACGTCCGACTACGACGTCTTCCCGCCCGGACGCGGCAGGCAGCGCGGCCAGATCGACACGGTGAGCGGGAGAGGGAACCAGTCGGACCGGGGCTTCACCGACACCGACCGGTCAGGCGACGACCGGCTGCCGAACTACAGCACGGACGGGCACGACCGCTCGTTCGACTCGGAGAAGAAGATCTACGAGGACTTCTGCCGGAGGTTCCCCGACACGGGCACGAGCGGCCGCATCACCATTTACAGCGAACGCCATCCCTGCGACGGATGCTCGATGTCGACCCAGGATTTCCTGCGCAGATATCCCAATATGCAGGTGGACATCGTCTACACGTACCGGGACGTCGCCGGCGGCGCGCCGACGGTCGGCACTCAGAACAGATTCCCCGGCGATTATGTGAACGACCGGATCACCACTCACCACTACACCAGGGGCGCGAGGTAGTCTGCGGAGGCATGAGCCGTGAACGCGACCGGAAGGCGAAGTCGTCCGGCCTCGATCCGCGACGCTTCACGCCCGTGGAGTACCGCGAGCACGTGCGGACGATACGGCAGGTGGGGCCGGGTGAGCTGGCCGGCTGCTCGGCGGGAGAGGTCGACACCCTGATGTACGTGCAGCAGGTCGGCCGGGTGCCGTGGCTGTACCGGGAGTTCCTCCTGGCCATGGGCAAGAACCCGCGCCCGCTGCTGCCGACCGTCGACTGGTCCTATCCCGACCTCCTCCAGATCAAGGCGGAGGTGATCGAGGATCTGCGGTCCGACGGCGTCGACACGGCCTTTCTCGACGACGCCCTCGTGATCGGCCTCGGCTCCGGCTCCTTCATTTTCTACATTCCCGGCGCGAGTACCGCGCCGGACGATCCGCCGGTCTGGACGACCACCGACGGCAGCGACAGAAAGCGAATTCATGCGACGTTCCGCGAGTTCCTGCTGTCCATTGCCGGCAGCACCGGGCACGCCGAGGTGATCCGATGAACAGCGCGCAATTCTCGGTCGTGGAGTTCCGGGACCGGCTGGTGGCGGCGGGGCTGGCGGGCGCGGACGACTTCGTCGGCTGCACGGACGAGGAGATCACGGCCGTCGTCCGGGCGCAGCGGGTGATCGGCCTGCCCGCCCTCTACCGGGACTTCCTCGCCGTGATGGGCAAGCGGCCCTACCCGCTGATGACCGGCACCGACTGGGCCTACCAGGACCTCCTCGGGCTGCGCCAGGACGCCGCCGAGCTGCTCGACGAGAACGACGCCGACCAGGCCATGCTGGACGACGCCCTGGTCATCGCGATGCACCAGGGATATGTCGTGTACTACATCCCGCACGCCTCGACGGCCCCGGCCGATCCGCCGGTGTGGACCTACGTCGAGGGGGAGGAGCCGGCCGAGAGGTTCGCCACGTTCCGCGCGTTCCTCCTCTCGCTGGAGGAGATGCGGCGCCGCGAGATCGCCACCTGGCGGGACGTGGAGGCGACCGGGCGGTTCAGCATGACGCGCGTCGAGGACGACGGCTGACGATGGAGGACGCCGCCGATGGTAGGACGCCGCCGCCGGAGGGCAACGTCGTCACCGCCGACCTGAAGGCCGGCGGCGTGCGGGGCTCGTTCGACGTCGTGGCAGGTGAGGCGGCGCGTCCGGCGGCACCTCGCTTCACCGTCCCCGAGCGGGACGCGGGGCACGCCGAGTACCTCGTCCTGGAGGCGGCCGCCGAGCGGATCGCCAACCGCCGGGCCAAGGGCCTCCTGCGCATGTTCAGCGAGTACTACCCGTGCGCGTCCTGCCGCGCCGTGATGCAGCAGTTCCTGCGGGCCTATCCGCGGATGAGCATCGAGCTCGGCTACGGCCGCGGGGAGCCCGAGGCGTTCGCCCCCGACCCGGTGAACCCGAGGATCGAGCTGACCCCGGTCGAGCCGTGACCCGTCGCTGCCGGGCGCGTCACCGTTCCGTCACCGGGACGACGGGGGCGTGCCGCCGTCCCGGGAGCCGATCCTGGTCATCAGGTCGTCCAGGCTCTGCGTGAACGCCGCCATCTGCCGCAGGCCCTGGTCCTGCGCGTCCCGCAGCCCCTGGGCGAGGACGTCCGGGTCGATCGCGGTCTCGGCGGCCCGCGATCTGGAGCGCAGCTCGCGCAGCGCCTCGTTGACGGCGGATCTGAGCGCGTCGGCCAGCTCCTCGGACGGCATCCGCATGGCCCGCGGATCCAGCTCCACCGATGTCAGCTCGCCGCCGGCCCCGGCGACGACCTTGACCTTGCCGTCGGCCGCGGCGCCGTGCCCCTCCACGTCCTCGGCGCCCGGGGGCGTCCCGCCGCCACGGACCTGGTCGAGGAGCGCCCGCGTCTCGCTCAGCATCCGCTCGAACTCATTGATATCGGCCATACCACCAGTCCTCGGTCGTCCGCCGATGATCAGTTTAGGGCGCCCCCGGCCCGTCCGCGAAAGCCGTGCGAGCGCCGGGGGCCCCGCACGGCCCGGCCCACCGCGGGATCAGGCGACCGTCAGGACGACCTTGCCGCGGCCGTGCCCGGTCGCGACCTCGCGGTGCGCGTCCGCCGCCCGCTCCAGCGGGAAGACGCCGCGCACATGGATCTTCAGCCGTCCCTCGTCGTAGCAGCGCGCGGCCTCCGCGAGCCGGGACGCCGATCGCCGGTGCGGAGTGATCCGGACGCCGAGTTCCGCCGCCCGCTCGTGCTCGACCAGCGTGATGACGCGGTCCTTGTCCTTGACGAGCCTGAGCGAGACGGCCAGCGCGTCGCCGCCGGCGCCGTCGAGCACGGCGTCGATCCCGCCCGGCGCGGCGGCCCTGATCCGCTCCTCGAGACCGTCCCCGTAGGCGACCGGGACCACGCCGAGCGACCGCAGATACTCGTGGTTGCCCTCGCTCGCCGTGCCGATCACGGTGGCCCCCGCGATCCGGGCGAGCTGCACGGCGACCGTCCCGACCGCCCCCGCCGCGGCATGCACGAGCAGCGTGTCGCCCGCACCGACCGCCATCTCCTCCAGCGCGATGTGCGGGGTCATCACCGCGGCGGGGAAACCGCCCGCGACGTCCCACGGCATGCTCGCGGGCTTGGCGGTGAGCGCCTCCTGCGGCACGACCACGTACTCGGCGTAGGCGTCGAGACGGCAGAACCCGATCACCTCGTCGCCCGGCGCGACGGCGGTGACACCGCCGCCGACCTGGTCGACCACGCCCGCGAACTCGTTGCCCGGCACGCGCGGGAACCCCTCGGGCGTCCCCGGCGGCGACCAGCCCTCCCGGACGGCCAGATCGAACGGCTGCACCCCGGCCGTCCGCACCCGGACCCGCGCCTCTCCCGGCCCGGCCGACGGCTCGGGAACGTCCAGGATCGTCAGCACCTCAGGCCCGCCGGGCTCGGCGAATCCAGCAACCCGCATGATCGTCCTCCCGTGTCGTCATTCGATCTACCAGGCAGGACGCTATGACCTCAACCGAACCTGAGGTCAACGGCCACGTTGATGGCGCCGGTCACGGCCGCCTCCCGGATCGCCGACCGCAGCGCGGGGCAGGTGCCGAGCGGGTCGCCCGGCAGACCCGTGCACGAGGCCCGCGCGGCCGCGTTCCACTGGATGCTCGTCTGCTCCCAGCTCGCCTTGCGCACCAGCACCTCGGCGGCGCAGCGGCGGCACCGGACGGGCAGCGGCGGAGCGTCCAGCAGCCGCTCGTCCCGCCGCGCCGTCCCGCCCTGCCCGCCGGTCACGAGGACGCCCCCCCGGCCTCGCGGCGCGCGAGGTTCTCCTCGACCTCCCGCTGCCACGACTCGACGGGACGCGTCGTGTCGATCTCGAACTCGAACCGGTCCGTCATCTCCGGCGTGATGTCGGCGACGTCCACGTAGAACTGCTCGTACCAGCGGCGGAGCTGGTAGACGGGGCCGTCCTCCTCGCACAGCAGCGGGTTGTCGATACGGGTCTTGTTCCGCCAGATCTCGATGTCCTGCTCGAACCCGGTCAGGATGAACGACGACAGCTTCTCCGCGGTCGCCTCCGCGGCCTCCGGCGGCAGCGCGTCGCCGTGCTGGACGATGATCCCCGAATGCAGCGAGAACGAGTTCGCGTCGATCGGGTAATGGGAGTTGATCAGCACGGACCGCAGGTCGAAGCCCTCGTAGTGGTACGTCAGCTCGTCGATCATGAAGGACGGGCCGTGGTAGGACGCGACGGAGCTGTTGCCGAGCATCCGCGGCCCCTCACCTCCGCCGTCACGTCCGGGCTCGCCGCCGCCCTCGCGCCGCGCGTCCGGACGGTTCCTCCCCCTCATGATCTGCGTGGCGACATGCCCCTCGAAGACATTCTTGAAGTACGTCGGGGCGTCCGGCTCGGATGCGGTCACGTGGATCATCCCTTCGGCCATGGACGAGGTGACTGGGGGTGATTGAGACGACGGGGTGATTGAGACGACGGGGTGATTGAGGCGGGGTGATCGAACGGTAGGTCGCGGGTGACCGTCCGGGTCCGGCCAGTCCCGGTGGCCGGGATGTTCCCGCCCGTGCGGGCGCGTTGACATGGTGTCCTTCAGATGGCCGGAGCGGGAAGACGAGGTGCGGGATGAGCAGTGACGTGCTGGAGTCCGTGCGCGGGCTGCTGCCCGCGATCGCCGAGCGGGCCCGGTCCGTGGACGAGAAGGGACGCATCCCCGCGGAGACCGTCCGCGAGCTGACCGCCGCCGGCGTGTTCCGGATGTTGCAGCCCACCCGGCACGGCGGCGCCGAGGACGATCCCGTCGCCTTCTACGAGGTCGTCCGCGCGATCTCCGGCGCCTGCGGCTCCACCGGCTGGGTCGCCGCGGTCCTCGGCGTGCACGCCTGGCATCTCGGCCTGTTCGCGGACGAGGCCCAGAGCGAGGTGTGGGGAGCGGGCCCGGACACGCTCGTCGCCTCGTCCTACGCCCCGATCGGGCGGCTCACCCCCGTCGACGGCGGGTTCGAGGTGTCGGGCCGCTGGTCGTTCTCGTCCGGGTGCGAGTTCGCGGACTGGGCCCTCCTCGGCGCGCTGGTCGTCGGCGCGGAGGGCCGTCCCGTCGACTTCATGACCATCCTGGTGCCGCGGCGGGACTACGAGATCCGCGAGGTCTGGGACTCGATGGGCCTGCGCGGCACCGCCAGCGACGACATCGTCGTCGAGCGGGCGTTCGTCCCCGCCCACCGCGCCATGCGCAACTTCGAGCAGGCCCAGCTGCGCAACCCGGGACGCGAGGTCAACACCGGTCCCCTCTACCGGATGCCGTTCGGGACCGTCTTCACCAGTACGGTCGCCGCCAGCGTGATCGGCATGGCGGCCGGCTGCCACGACCTCTACGTCGCGCGGATGCGGGACCGGGTCCGGCTGAGCCTGGGCGGCGGCCGCTTCGTCGAGGACCAGTTCGCCCAGGTGGCCGTGGCCCGCGCCGCGTCTGAGATCGACGCCGCGATCCTGCAGACCGACCGGAACGTCCGCGAGATCCATGAGTACGCCGTCCGCGACGAGAGGATCCCGATGGAGCTGCGCCTGCGCGCCCGCCGCGACCAGGTCCGCGGCACCGAACGCGCCATCGAGGCGATCGACGTCCTGTTCAAGACCGCCGGCGGCCACTCGCTGCACCGCGGCAACGTCATCGAACGCGCCTGGCGCGACGCGCACGCAGGCAGCGTCCACGTCGCCAACGACGTCGAGCACGCCCTGTCCATGTACGGCCGCGGCGTGTTCGGCCTCAAGGTCGAGGACAACCTCGTCTGACCCGGCCCGCCCGCGGGCGGGACCGTCCCGCTGACCGGTATCGACGACCGCCGGGGCCACGGAGGCTCCGGCTATCGTTCCTAGTCATCACAGGAATGGACCTGGGGGAGGACCGTGGCGAGGATCGCGTCCGCGAGGCCGTCCGCCGAGCCGAGCTCGCCCGAGCAGCACGACCGCCGGCGGCGCATCCTGCGCGCGGCGGCGCGCATCGGCGCGGACAAGTCGCTCGAACGCGTCCAGATGCACGAGGTGGCGAAGGAGGCCGGGGTCGCGATCGGCACCCTGTACCGGTACTTCCCGTCGAAGGTCCACCTGTTCACCGCGGTGATGGCGGCGCAGGTCGACCGGCTCCGCGAACAGGTCCGCGAGCCCGCGCCCGGCACCGGCCCCGAGGACGCCGTCGCCGACCTGCTGGTGCAGGCGAGCCGCCATCTGATGGCGCAGCCCGTCCTGTCGACGTCGATGCTGCACGCGTCCGACACCGCGCACGCCGCGACGGTCGCCGACACCGTGCACATCGACGACACCTTCCGCGAGATCCTGCTGCGGTCCGCCGGCGTCGAGGACCCGACCGCGCGGGACGTCACCCTCGTCCGGCTGCTGATGCAGTGCTGGTACGGGGTGCTGCGGTCGAGCCTGAACGGCCGGACGCCCATGGCCGACGTCGAGAGCGACATCCGCCTGGCCTGCCGCCTCCTGCTCGCCCCGCGCTCCACCGCCCCGCGCTCCTGACCCGCCCAGGTCGCGACCGGGGTTGACCTTGCCCCTGAGGGCAACGTTTAGCGTTCCGATCATGGAAAGCACGAGCACGCTCCAGGGCCGGGCCGTACTGATCACCGGTGGCGGGACGGGGATCGGCCGTGAGACGGCACGACAGTTCGCCGCGGCGGGCGCCGACGTCCTCGTCGTCGGCCGGACGGCCGAGCGCCTGACCGAGACCGCGGCGGGGCACCCCGGCGTCCGGACGTTCGCCGCCGACATCGCGGCGCCGGACGCGCCCGACGCCATCGTCGCCGCCGCGCTCGACGCGTTCGGCCGCCTCGACGTCCTCGTCAACAACGCCGCGATCACCCGCCCCGCCCTGCTGGAGACCATCGATCGGAAGGGGACCGGCGAACAGCTGGCCACGAACCTGGTCGCTCCGATCTTCCTCACCCAGCGCGCTCTGCCGCACCTGAAGGGCGGCGGCACCATCGTCAACGTCACGTCCAACCCGCCCTATTACGGCTGGGCATACAACTCCGTTTACGGGTCCACCAAAGTGGCCCTGGATTTCCTCACCCATACGTGGGCCATCGAACTGGCGCCGCAGGACATACGCGTGGTGTCCGTCGCGCCCGGAGTGACCGAGACGCCGGTCCTGGCGCATGCGGGCTTCAGCGCGGAGCAGATCGAGGCCCTGGGCGAGACGCTCCGCGAGCGCATCCCGATCAAGCGGATCGCCCGGCCGGAGGAGATCGCGTGGTGGATCGTCAACGTGAGCCGGCCCGAGGGCCGATACCTTAACGGGACGATCGTCCGCGTCGACGGCGGGTTGGGCGCGGGCGGCAGCTGACAGGCGCGGGGCGCGGTGGCGCGCCGCGGGGCGGCTGGAAGGCACGAGGATGCTGATCGGAGAGCTGGCCGGCAGGGCCGGCACCACCATCAAGGCCGTGCGGTACTACGAGGGGCGTGGCCTGCTCCATCCCCGGCGGGCGGCGAACGGCTACCGGGACTACGACGAGTCCGCCGTCGGACTGGTCGGGAACATCAGGCTGCTGTTGTCGCTCGGCCTCACCACCGACGACGTCCGCGCCTTCCTGCCCTGCCTCGACCAGGACATCTCCGGCGCGCCCCTCTGCCCGGCGAGCGAGGACGTCATCAACCGCAAGCTCGCCGAGGTGGAGGAGAAGATCGCCGACCTGGACGGCGTCCGGCGGCGCCTCCTCGACGCGCTGGCGGAGGCCCGCGCGAACGAGGCCCGGATGAGCGAGGACCAGCTGAGCGAGGCCCGGGTGGGCGCCGCGTCGGCGCCGCGCACGTGACGTCCGGCTACGCGGGGCGCCGCTGCCCGTAGACGTGGACCGTCTGGCCCCGGTACTCGGTGTCGTGCAGGAAGCGGTGGCCGATGCGCTCGGCCACCGCGACGGAGCGGGCGTTGCCGGGCAGGATCAGCGAGATGACCTGCTCGGCCGCCAACTCGGTGAAGCAGTAGTCGAGGGCCGCGCGGCCCGCCTCGGACGCGTATCCCTTCCCCCAGTGGCGGCGGGAAAGGCACCAGCCGACGCCCAGGCCGGGGAAACCGTGCGGGCTCCATGGCCCGGCGCGTCCGACGAAGCTTCCCGTCGCCTTCTCGACGACCGCCCAGTGCGAGTAGCCGCGGATCTCGCGGTGCCCGATGAACGTCGCGAGGCTGCGCCAGGCGTCCGCCGGGCTGCTTCCCACGGTCTCCGCGAGGCCCGAGGCCACGTCCGGGTCGGCCAGCATCGTCGCGTAGTCGTCGAAGTCCTCGCCCGTCAGGGGCCGCAGGACGAGCCGTTCCGTCTCCACCAACGTCATGATCACAGTGTGCGGGCAGGGAACGCCGGAGCGGTAGCCCATGCGACCGGGAACGGCGCCGGTAATGGTCCAGTAGCGTACTGGGGCATGACAATGAACCGTTGTTCCCCGCGCGCCGGAATGGCCGCGGTCGCACTCGTCGTGGTGGGCGCCGTCAGCGTGTGCGGCGGCGAAGGCACCGCCGCGGCCGGGCTCCGGGCGGCGGATCGGGATGTGCGGGAGCGCGCCGATCCGTCCATCCAGAGTTTCTTAGACGGGACCCTGCCGAAGGGGCCCGGCGGCACGGTCGTCGCCGCCCGTAACGGAAAGCTCGTGCACTGTGGCGGCTTCGGCCTCGCCGACCGGGAGAAGAGGATCCCGGCGCGCTGCGACACCGTCTACGACATCATGTCCATCACCAAGCAGTTCACCGCCGCCGCCATCATGAGGCTGGAAATGGCGGGCGAGGTGCGGGTGACCGACCGCATCGGCGAATTCCTCGGCCCGGTGCCCGCCGACAAGCGCGGGATCACGGTGCATCACCTCCTGACGCACACGGCCGGGCTGGACGACGAGGAGATCGGCGGCGGCGACTACGACCCGGTATCGCGTGACGGAATGCTGGACGTCGCACTGAAATCGGAACTGCGGTCCGCCCCGGGTGCCGAATTCCGCTACTCCAATGTCGGATACAGCGTCCTGGCGGCGATCATCGAGAAGGTCTCGGGCGTCGGCTATGAACGGTTCCTCGCCGAGCACCTGTTCGCGCCGTCGGGCATGAGACGGACCGGGTACGTCCTGCCGCGTTGGGAACGCGACCAGGTCGCGGTGGAGTACGACGAGAACGGCGCGCCGCAGGGCCGTCCGTACGAGCATCCGTGGGCGGCCGACGGGCCGTACTGGTACCTGCGCGGCAATGGCGGCCTGCTGTCCACACCGCGCGACATGTTCCGCTGGCATCGCGCGCTGGAAGGCGACCGGGTCCTTTCCGAACGCGCGAAACGCGAGCTGTTCAAGCCGCACGTCCTCATCGGAGAACAGAACGGCGACAGGTACTACTACGGATACGGCTGGGGTGTCGTCCGCACGGCCGGCGGCCGCCGCGTGATCGAGCATGACGGCGGGAACGACTGGTCGTTCGGCGAGTTCGCCCGCTTCCACGACCAGCGCGTGATGGTGTTCTGGATCACCAACCACGCCTACCGCGAGGGGAAATGGAACCTTGAGGAGCGGAACGCGGAACTGACTTTCGGAATCGAGGAACGCGCCCGCGACTGACCGAGCCCACCAGACCGGAAACGACGGCAGGGCGGGTCAGCCGAAGGCGGCCTGTTCGGCCTTCTGGAGAAGGGCGACGAGTTCGTCGGCCTCCGCCTTGGAGAGTGCCGCGAAGGCGGGGGCCATCAGCTCGTCGGTGAGCCGTTCGGCTTCGTCGTGGCGGCGGCGTATCTCGTCCGTCACCTCGGGATATGGCCGCGGCCAGCCGAAGTATTCGGCGTTCGGCTCACCGTCGGCGAGGATCGCCGAATGGCCGCTCAGAACCGCCTCCAGCGGGGTCAGCCCGCTCGCCAGGACCGCGACGATGTGCAGCCCGCCGCGAAGCTCGCGGACGACATGCGCGAGCTGGACGACCCGGGCCCGATCGTCCTCGGGCAGCGGCATCGCCCGCCAGCCGGCGAACAGCGGCGCGGCGACCACCTGCCCGCCGTCCGCGACGGGCTGGAGCAGTTCCGCCAGCCGTGCCGGCTCCGCGAAGCCGGCCAGCTTGCGGCGGCCGAAACCGTGCGCCACGGCGGCGTACCGCTCGGCGGCGGTCGCCGCGGGGAGACCGGCGCCCGACTCCCACGCCTTCCGCACCGTCTCAAGCGGGAAGAAACCGGCCGCGGCCGCGACGACGTCGGCGTCGACGTCGCCCAGGACCCCGCAGCGGCCCCGGAAATACGGGCCCCAGCCGGTCAGGCCCGTCTCCGCCGAGTACGCCTTCGCCTCCCGCGAGACCATGAACGCCCCGCCGAGCCGCCCGATCGGCTCCGCCACCGCCGCCGCGATCTCCCGCATCCAAGCCGTCCTTTCGCCGAAACAGAATTCCATTCTATTTGGCGGCCCGTCCGGTGTCAGGGCTTGCGGGCGACCCCGCCCGCGCCGGGCACGGCGGGCGGATCGTCCCAGGGGCTGGGCTCGGGCCGCCACCGGGACACGGGGACCACGCCGGGCTCCAGCACCTCAAGGCCGTCGAGGTAGCGGGCGATGTCGTCGACGCCGCGCGGCGTATAGGGGACCGCGCCACTGCTCGCGTTGTACCGGCCGATGGCCTCCAGGTAGGGCGGGTCGGTGTCGGTGCCGTCGTAGACGGCGAGGTAGCTGCCCGAGGGCAGCGCGGCCATCAGCCGGGCGACGATCGAGCGGGCCTCGTCGTGGTCGCCGACCAGGCCGAGAATGCCCATCAGCATCAGCGCGACGGGCCGGTCGAAGTCGAGGGTCTCGGCCGCCCGGGCCAGGATGGTGTCCGGGTCGCGGACGTCCGCCTGGATGTAGTCCGTCGCCCCTTCGCGCGTGCTCCTCAGCAGCGCCTGTGCGTGAACCAGAACCAGCGGATCGTTGTCGACGTAGACGGTTCGCGATTCGGGCGCGATCCGCTGCGCCACCTCATGGGTGTTGTCCACGGTCGGCAGGCCGGTGCCGATGTCCAGGAACTGCCGGACGCCCGCCTCGCCGGCCAGGTATCGCACCACCCGCACCAGCATGTACCGGGAATGGCGCGTGAGGTCGACCATGCCCGGGAAGATCTCGCAGACCTTGTCGCCGGCGGCCTGGTCGACGGGATAGTTGTCCTTGCCTCCCAGCAGGTAGTTCCACACCCGCGCGGAATGCGGGACGGTCGTGTCGATCTCGGGATGTCCGCTCACGGCTGTTCTCCCTGATCCCGGGGGGCGGTCGCGACCGATGCTGTCAGGCGCGGCGCCCCGCCACCAGGCCCCCCCGGCCCATCGGTACGGTCTGGGCATGAGGGTCACCGAGTTCGAGCTGAAGACGGAGGACGGCCGCGTCCTGCACGGATACGACACCGGCACGGGCGGTCAGGACACCGGCACGGGCGGCGGGACCGACCGGCTCACGGTCGTCTGGCATCACGGGACGCCCAACATCGGGGCGCCTCCCCGGCCCCTCTTCCCGGCCGCCGCGCGGCACGCGATCCGCTGGGTCTCCTACGACCGGCCCGGATACGGCGGCTCCAGCCCGCTGCCAGGACGGGACGTCGCGTCGGCGGCCGCCGACGTCGCCGCCGTCGCCGACGCGCTCGGCATCGACCGGTTCGCCGTCATGGGGCACTCCGGAGGCGGGCCGCACGCCCTGGCCTGCGGCGCGCTGCTGCCGGACCGCGTCCTCGGGGTGGTCGGCGTCGCGGCCCTGGCCCCGTTCGACGCCGAGGGCCTCGACTGGTTCGCCGGCATGGGCGCGGCCGGCGAGGCGTCGCTGCGCGCCGCCGCCGCGGGACGCGCGGCGAAAGAGGACCACGAGGCCAAGGCCGATGACGACCCGGAGATGTTCACACCGGCCGACCACGCGGCGCTCGCGGGCGAATGGTCATGGTTCGAGGACGTCGTCGGCCCGGCCGTCGAGAACGGCATCGGCGGATTGGTCGACGACGACCTCGCCTACGTCGCCCCGTGGGGATTCGACCCGTCCGGCATCACCGCGCCACTCCTCGTCCTGCACGGCGGTCAGGATCGGATCGTTCCCGCCTCCCACGGTCGATGGCTCGCCCGGCACTGCCCCACGGCACACCTGCGCCTCACCCCGGACGAGGGGCACATCTCCGTCCTCAATTCCGCCGAGACGGCCCTGGACTGGCTCAGCGCGAACATCGAATAGATATGTCAGGCGGTTTCCGTGCGGAGCATCCGGAGGAACGCCTTGATTCCGGCGATCACCTCCTGGTTGTCGGTGAGCCGCGCGACGGTCTCCTCGAATTGGCGGCCGGTCGCGTCCAGCCGCCGGTCCAGTTCGCCGGCGCGTTGCGAGGTGGCGGCGGACAGGTCCGCGAGGCGCTGGTCCGTCGCGAGATCCGCCGAATGGAGTTGCTCCGTCGTGGCCCGTAGATTCTCCGCCTGCACTTCCAGGAACTTGACCCGTTCGGTGAGGCCGAGCACGTCGTCGCGCGGGTAACGCACTTCCTTCAGCATCGTGTTGAGACGCCTGCGCAGGTGCGCGAACCATGCCCCCGCAGGCCGGAAAAGGGTGCTGACCAGGTAGAACGCGGCGAAGTAGTATCCGATGTCGGCACCGGAGAAATAGGTGACGGCGGCGATGAGAGCGGCCGACAGGACGTGCGCGCCGACCGCCGCCGCCCTCATGCGCGCGGCGATCCGGCTGGCCTCGTCATGGCTGCCGGCGGGAACGTCCAACCCCCGTTCCTTGCTGACGCGGATCTCCTCAAGAAGGCCGAGCGCCTGGAAGTACACGTTCCACGGGACGGTGAGCAGCAGCACGAGCCAGGCCAGGCACAGCGCGCCCGCCCCAACGGAAAGCGCCACCGACAACGAGATGTCCTTGACGAAGAGCAGCACGACCGCCGAAACGACGGCCACCAGAATCGCGAGTGACAGAAGGTTCTTGGACACGTCCAGGCTCCTGGAATGGCGAACGTCGCGAGGTTCGAACCCGCCGAAAGAACCCACGATCGCCCAATCAGCGGCCCGCCGCATCGGAGTTGCTACTCAATTCCGGTTGAGTAGGCGGCGGCCGTCGTCGTTCCCAGTCAGCGGGACGTCCGGTGTGGCCGGGCGTCCCGCTGGTTAGCGTCGGGTCCGGCTGGGGGGCCCGGCTGGAGGGCCCGGAAGGACGGGCCGTGCGGGACGAGACGATCGCGGGGATGCTGCTGGCCAGGCTGGGCGACGACCGTCCCGGCCTGCGCAGCCGCGAGCGGACCTGGACATGGGGCGAGGTCGTCCGGGAGAGCGCCGCCCGCGCGTCCCTCGCCCGCGCGCTGCGGACCGCCGACCGCGCCCGCGACCTGCCCCACCGCCCCGCCCTCGTCCTGGGCGCCGCACAGGGATCCGGCGACGACCAGCAGATGATGACCAGCTACTACCGCTCCGAGATCACCGGAATCCCGGAGATGGGCCTGGTCGGACGGCAACTCTACGCGCAGTCACGCCTGACACCCGCAGACGTCCAGGCGGCCATTCTCTACGACCACTTCACCCCACTGGTCCTGCCGCAACTGGAGGAACTGGGCTTCTGCCCAAAAGGCGAAGGCAAGGACTTCGTCGCGGACGGCAACCTCGACCTCGGCGGCCGTCTCCCGTTCAACACGCACGGCGGACAACTCGGCGAGGCTTACATTCACGGCATGAACGGAATCGCGGAGGCTGTTCGTCTCGTCCGGGGCACCTCGGTAAACCAGCCGGGTGACGTCCACAATGTTCTGGTAACGGCTGGAACCGGCGTCCCGACAAGCGGCCTAATCCTAGGAGCAGCCATCTAAACGCAAGCCGGCCTCGTTGTTAGTAACTGACTTGCTATCCAAGTCTCTTTATCTGTGGGTGGGTGTTCGTAGGTTGGTTGTTCGTGGTGGGGGCGGCGCTGCGTACGGGGCCGCCCCTCCAAAGTCAAGGGCGCTTCGCGTCGCTTCGCGATGGGACTCCGTCCCACCCTTGACTTTGGAGCCTCTGCGGCCCCTGGTGCAGCTTTTGTCGGGCAGGCTCCGCCTGCCCCCGCCCGACGCGCCGCCCCCACCCCAGCCAAGAACCGACAAGAGAAATTGCCGAACCCGTCTGGCGATCTTTTCTATTGCTCGTTCTTTGACTGACCATCAGGTGACAATAATCCAACGTTAGTGACGTGCCTCAATCGGCATCCAATAGGCAGGCACGGGCTATGATTAGAATATGTGTTCGACGATGATCGATTTGGATGGTGCGGGCACCAGCGACCTGGTGGCCGCCCTTGCCGCGATCAGCGCCGAACTCGCCAATCGTGAGACGCCCGATTCACCAGCCGCGTGCCTGGAACTCACCGAGACCCTCGCCGCTGCCACCGACCAAACAGAAAGTACCTTGGCCGCGTTTATCGGCGTTGTCGACCGCAATGGCGAAGCACAACGCTGGGGATATCCGTCCACCCAGGCATGGCTGCGTTCCCGCCTGGGCATGCGCGACGCCCGCGCCAAAGAGCGCCTCACGCTGGCCCGGCAACGCCACCGACTCACCCGGCTCACCACCCGGTGGGCGACCGGGGACCTGTCGTTCGGCTACGCCGCCACCATCGCCACCGCTGTCGCCCGCCTTGACGACGACGACTGCCAGGCCGCCGAAGACATCCTGCTGGACATGGTCGACCAGGAGTTCTCCGCCGGAAAGGTCGCCTCCTTCGGCGCCCGCATCCGCGAGGTGATCGCCGAACGCGACGGCACCGAAACCTGTGACCCCGACTCGCGGCGCGGCTATGAGCGGTCCTGGGTCGACTCCACCCGCTCCCTGGACGGCGGCCTCTACCTCAAGGGCTGGCTGAACGCCGAGGACGCCGCCGTCTGGGACGGCACCCTGGGCGCGCTCGCCGCCCCGGCCGGGACCGACGACCACCGAGACCGCCCCGAACGCACCGCGGCGGCCCTGACCACCGTGTTGTCCGGCGGGCACCGCGCCACCCGGGTCACCGTCATCTGCGACCTGGACACCCTCACCGGTGGCACCACCCCGGGTCGTCTCCCCAACGGCACCACGATCCCCGCCGAGCAGGCCCGCCGGATCGCGTTGAACGCCGGTATATCAACCCTGCTGCTTGGCCGCGCGAACCACCCGCTCTACCTCGGGCACACCGTCCGGATCGCCACCCCGGCCCAACGCCGCGTCCTGCACACCCTCTACCCCACCTGCGCCGTCCAGGACTGCCAGGTCCCCGGCAGCCTGTGCGAGGTCGATCACGTCCACGGCTGGGCACTGGGCCACAGCCCAACCGACATCGACCAACTAACCCTGTGCTGCGGCTGGCACAACCGCTACAAACACACACACCCCGACCGACTCAAGATCACCCACGACAACCACACCGGCCGCTACACCTACCACCTCCTCCCACCCGGCGCCCCACCCACCACCGCCAAACCCATCCGCCCCCCACCCAGGCCCCAAGCCGCATAACCCCCACCCCCAGGCCGACCACCCACCCGCGCCGGGTCCCCGCCTGTGCCCAGCCATCGGCCCCTACGCCCGGCTACCCGCGTCCACACACGGATCTCCGAGGTCAGACGGGTACCTGACCTGAGCCCGCACGGCCTCCGCCACAGCGCCGCCACCCGCCTGCTCGAAGGCGGCGCCGACCTGCGGAGCGTCCAGGAGATCCTTGGCCATGCCTCCTTGCAGACGACTCAGCTCTACACGCATGTGTCGAGTTACCCACCCGCCCCCGGCCGTCACCTGTGCGTCCGCCTACCCGCCTGTGTCCGGTCACCAAGCCGCGCCCAGCTATTCCGCTTCCCTAGCGTCCGGCGTTTGCCTGTGACACTCACTCGAATCCAGTTGCCGGGTGCAGATCTACGTGCAGCGCCGGGCCTGAGGTGGACGACGAGACGGGAGCGCCCGGCGGCCGGGGCGCGCGCTGTGGTTGAGGCGATCGCCCAATGGCAGCCGAGGCGGACCTGGTGGACACACTGGCGTTGATATCGGTGCAAGAACAGGGAACGCGGGGAAGACATTGCGGTTTCGTCCACCAATGCCACACCCCCAGCTAATTGTGTGATCTGAGTGCGTTGGCCAACTGGACGATCGGGTCGGCGGTGACGCGGTGACGGGACTTTCCGGTGGGCCAGGTCGAAATTTCGTCGTCCGGCCAACGGGGGATCAGATGGAAGTGCAGATGCGGAACCGATTGTTCCGAGCCGGGTCCGCTGGCATGAAGAACGTTCACGCCGCTGGCGCCGAGGGTGACGCGTACGGCCTTGGCCAGGCGCTGGACGAAGGCCATTATCTCAGCGAGTGGGCCGGGCGGAATATCAAAGATATCAGCGTAGTGGTCTGTTGGGATGACCAGCGTGTGTCCTGGTGCGAGGGGGTGTAGCGGCGCGAACGCGGCGACGGAAAACTCACGAGCGACCCAGTGCCCGGTGTCCGACTTGAGCAGGTCGCAGAAAACGCACTCCATAGTGAGTGATACTGCCGTTTCTGGGCGATGGGTGAAACTCTGCTGGTGGCGGCGTCATTGGTCCTGGTGGGTGTTGAGTGGTGGCCGTCGGCTCCGATGAGCAAACTTCCGGTGGCGGTCGAGCCGTCGTCGAAGTGGGCGGCGATGTTCTGGCGGTGCGCAGGCGGACGTCCGAGGCCAGGGCGGCGATCCTGTCGATGCGGTTGCCGATGCTGTCCAGGGTGATGCCACGGTCGTGCAGGACGGCGTTGCCGTTGCTTCAGATGAGGACGCCCTTGCCGCCCGTCCGGCGGACCGGGGCCTGGTCGTAGACCCGTACCTGGTGAACGGCGGTGAGCAGTTCGCGTGGGAAGGCGAGGCCGCCGGCGCTGGCGCCGATGACGAGGATTCGTGATCGCGGTTCTTCTGCACAACGAGGCGGTCGGTGACCGGCTCGGGTTGCGGCCGATCGATGTGGCCGCGGCGATCCTGTTGGAGATGCGTGGGCCGCTCGCGGTGGGGGCGATCTTCGAGGAACTCGGGTTGCCGTCCGTCTCGGTGACGCGGCCCGTCGACAGGCTGGAGAAGGCGGGCTATGTGCGGGGGCGCGGGACCGGTGGACGGCCACCGTTGAGCCCGTCGCGGGTGGGTGGACGTTTACGAGGCTGCATGTGGGGCGTTCGGGCGGTATTTGGACGAGGTCGGCTCGTACTACGGGTCGGAGCAGGTGCCGCTGCTGCTTGACATGCTCGTCCGGGGTCAGTGGGTCTGTCGCGCGGCGGTCAGCTAACTGCGTGGGGGATGTGAGGGCGCCGGTGCGGTGTACCGGTGAGCGGGATGGGGTGTCGACTGAGCGGAATGGCCGTTCATGATGAAGGGTCATGGACGAGTTGACGATTCCGGGGGTGCTGGCGCGGGCGGGGGAGGTGTTTTCGGAGGCGGCGGCGGTCATCGAGGGGGACGTCCGGGTGTCCTACGCGGAGTTGCGGGAACGGGTGCGGGAGGTGGCGGGTGCGACGCTTGTTCCGTTGAATACGCGGTTCAAGGGGGACGAGGCGCGGTGGCCGCTTTCCGTGGCGGAGGTCAAAGTCCTTTTAGTCGAGGACGGGTTTCTCGGTATCGACTATCCCGGGTTGGTCGGTGTGGGCGAATCTGGGGTTGTTTCCGGGCTTCCGGCGTTGGAAGGCGTTGTCACGTTCAATGTGGTCGGGCGGCCGGGGGTGATGGGGTGGGACGAGTTCGTGGGCAAGGCCGTTTCCCTGGGGGAGATCGACGCGCGGGCTGAAAGCGTCCGGGCGGGAGATATCGCGGATGTTCTGTTCACGTCCGGGACGACCGGGAAGCCCAAAGGCGTCATGTGCACGCATGAGCAGAACGTCCGCACCTATGAGGCGTGGACGGGACGCACGGGTGTCCCGGAACGGCGACCGATATCTGATCGTCAACCCGATGTTCCATTCCTTCGGCTACAAGGCGGGCGTGCTGGCGTGCCTGCTGAAGGGCGCCACGATGGTGCTCCAGCGGACGTTCGACGTCCCGGAGACGCTGCGGCTGATCGAACAGGAGAGGATCACGGTCCTGCCGGGGCCGCCGACGATCTACACCTCGCTGCTCGGCGCCCCGGGAAGGGGCGAGCGTGACCTCTCGTCGCTGCGGCTGGCCGTGACGGGCGCGGCGGACGTGCCCGTGGCGCTGGTGCGGCGCGTCCGGGCCGAGCTGTTCCCGCAGGTCATCACGGCGTACGGGCTGACTGAGTCGACGGGGACGGTGTCGGCCTGCTCGGTGGACGACGACGCCGAGACCATCGCCACCACCTGCGGGCGGCCCATCGCCGACGTCGAGGTCGCCATCGTCGACGGGGCGGGCGGGAAGGTCCCCGCGGGGACGGACGGCGCGGTGCTCGTCCGCGGCTACAACGTGATGAAGGGCTACCTGGGCGATCCGGACGCGACCGCGGAGAGGATCCGGGACGGCTGGCTCGACACCGGTGACCGGGGACATCTGGACGACCGTGGCAACCTCGTCATCACCGGACGCACGAAGGAGATGTTCGTCGTCGGCGGCTTCAACGTGTACCCGGCCGAGGTCGAGAACGTTCTCGCACGGCATGACGCCGTCGCGGAGTCCGGCGTCGTCGGTGTTCCGGACGCGCGCCTCGGCGAAGTGGGGCGCGCCTTTGTGCGGCTGCGGCCCGGTAGGGAAGCCACGGAAGGCGAGCTGATCAAGCATTGCCGGGAGCGGCTCGCGAACTTCAAAGTCCCCCGGGAGGTCGTCTTCGTGGACGGTCTTCCGAAGACCGCGTCCGGCAAAGTCCGCCGCGTCGAGCTCAAAGGGCGGCCATGATGCGTGTTCTGTGGTCGGAGACGGTGCCCCAGGCCGAGTACAGGGCGCGTGCCTTGCGGATCCACAGGGACGGGTCGTACTCGTCGGTTTAGCCGATCGCGCCGTGCACCTAGAGGGCGGTCTTGGCCATTCCGTAGATCGGTCCGGCGAGCGAGAACACGAAGCCCTCCAGCCATTCCGACTCCAGCTCGCCGCCGGGGCCGAGCAGGTCGAGGGCGGTCTCGTGCAGCGCCATGTCCAGCTCCGACCAGAAGACCTTGTTCAGGCTCGATTCGGAGCCGATGTCGTCGTCGCGCGAGATGGTCTCGAATCCCTTGAGCCGGTAGGCCCGGGACCTGATCCAGGCGTCGGCGACCCGGTCGCGCATCGCCGTTCCGGACGGGTCGGCGTGTTCCTTCCAGAGCCGGACGAGCCGGTCCGCGGCGGCGGTGAAGCGTCCGGGGCTGCGGAGGGTGAGGCCGCGCTCGTTCCCGGCGGTGGCCATCGCGACGCGCCATCCGTCGCCGGCGGTTCCGATGACGTCCTCGTCCGGGACGAACACCCTGTCGAGGAACAGTTCGGCGAACGCGGGCCTGCCGTCCAGGCGCCGGATCGGGCGGACCGTCACACCGTCCGCGTCCAGCGGGAACATCGCGTACGTGAGCCCGCGGTGGCGCGCCGAGTCCGGGTCGGAGCGGAACAGGCCGAAGGCGCGGTCGGCGAACGCGGCCCGTGAGCTCCAGGTCTTCTGGCCGTCGAGCAGCAGGCCGCCGTCCACGCGGGTGGCGGTCGCGCGGAGCGCCGCGAGGTCGCTGCCCGCGTCCGGCTCCGACCACGCCTGCGCCCAGATGACCTCGCCCGCGGCCATCGGCGGGAGGACGCGGGCGAGCTGTTCCGGCGTGCCGTGTTCCAGCAGCGTCGGGGCGAGGAGGTTGATGCCGTTCTGGCCGGCGCGGCCCGCCGCGCCCGCCGCGTGGTACTCCTCCTCGAAGATCAGCCATCGCAGGGGGGACGCGCCGCGCCCGCCGTACTCCTCGGGCCACGACACGGCGGCGAGCCGGGCGCGTCCGAGGGTCCGCTCCCAGGCGCGGTGTGCCGCGAAGCCGTCCGCGGTCTCCAGCGACGGCAGCGGCTCGGACGGGACGTGCTCGCGCAGCCACGCCCGTACCTCGGCGCGGAACTCCTCGTCCGCCGCCCCGAACTCACGATCCATGGGTTCCGCCGCCCTCACGCTCGCACCGCTTTTTCTAACAATTGTTTGGTAGAGTAAACGCCGGTCCGGTGATGGTGCGAGCCGTGCTCCCATCGACCGGGACCCCGCTGAGCCGCCCGCCGAGCCGTCCCCCTGAGCCGAGGGGCGGGCCGTCCGGCGATGGGGTGGTACCGCTTGGCGAGTGGACGGCACCGCTCATCGTCCACGGCGCGAATTCGCCTGTTATGTCGCCTTATGCCGGACTTATCGTCCAGCCGCTGGGGGGGACGGGACGGCCGGCGCGAATGGTCGCCTGCCTGGAGCCCGTCGAACTGTTGTCGACGGTAAAGGACGCCGAGCATGAGAATGCCGAGAATGAGGGCCGGTGTGCGGGCCTCGGGCGCGAGAACGTCCAGCACGGAAGTGTTCAGCAGGAAAACGCGGGGTGTGTCATACCGCAAATGGATTCTTCCGGCGATCGGCGCGGCGGCGGTCGCGTTCGCCCCGGTGCTCCCCGCCGCCCAGGCCGACGCCGGGCACGACGACAAGAAGCTGGTGTGCGCGAGCGGCACGACCGTCCAGACGGACAAGGGCCCGGTCTGCGGCCAGATAGGCGACGGCGTCAAGTCGTGGCTCGGCATTCCGTACGCGACGCCGCCGCTGCGGAACCTGCGCTGGGCCCCGCCGCAGCCGGCCGCGCCGTGGACGAACACGCTTGAGGCCACCGCGGCGGGCCCGACCTGTCCGCAGCCGCCGGGGCTCGGGCAGGGCTCGACGAACGAGGACTGCCTCCGTCTGAGCGTCACCGCCCCTGAGCGGACCGACGGCAAGCCGCTGCCGGTGATGGTCGAACTGCACGGCGGCGGATTCCGGTTCGGTGCCCCGTCCGACGGCAAGCACCTGGTGAAGAACGGCGGCGTCCTGCACGTGGGCGTCCGGTACCGGCTCAACATCTTCGGGTTCATGTCGCACAAGGCGTTCGGCGAGAACTCCGGCAACTACGCGTTCCGCGACCAGCAGGCCGCGCTGCGCTGGGTGCAGGCCAACGTCGCGAAGTTCGGCGGCGACCCGAACAACGTGACCATCTACGGCGCGTCCGCCGGCGGGTCGAGCGTGTGCGCCAACACCGCCTCGCCGACCGCGAAGGGGCTGTTCCACAAGGGCATCCCGCAGAGCGGCGAGTACAACTCGCGGCGCGGCAACGACGTCCAGTGGCAGCCGCAGGACTGCGCGGCCGACCTGCCGACCCGGGCGGAGGCACAGGCGGCCGCCGACCGCTTCGCGGCGGCCGTGGGCTGCGGGAGCGCGGCCGATGTCGCCGCCTGCCTGCGCGCGGTGCCCGTCCAGCGGCTCCTCGACCAGACCGGACGAGGCGTCGGGCCGGACGTCGGCACGCAGGGACCCGTCGTCGACGGCGAGGTGCTGCCCATGTCGCCCGGGCAGGCGTTCGCCGAAGGGAAGGTCAACGACGTCACGCTGATGCACGGCGTCGACCGCGACGAGACCCAGCTCCCGTCCGCGAACACGCCCGCCGAGTACCAGGCGAACATCCGCCGGCAGTACGGTGACGCCGCGGACGAGGTCATGAAGCTGTACCCGATCGAACGGTTCCCCGAGCCCTCGGCGTTCATCGCGTACCGGACGATCGTGGCCGACTCCAACTCCGTGTGCCCGGCGCTGATCAACGACGAGCGGATGGCCAAGCACATCAAGGTGTTCGCGTACCAGACCGACAACGCCGACGCCCCGCCGATGTTCTTCCTGGACGCGACGAAGCCGAACGGCTCGTACCACATCAGCGAGAGCATCTTCCTCAGCCCGTTCGGTGACACCGAACTGACGCCCAACCAGGTGGCGTTCGGCAAACAGCTCACCGCCCAGTGGGCGGGATTCGCCCGCACCGGGAACCCGACCGTGACCGGCACCCCGCTGTGGACCGAGTTCACCACCTCCGACCCCGGCGTCATGTCGCTGGTCCCGGCCGGAGACAGCGAGATGACCAGGGAGATCGGAAGGCAGCACCACTGCGACTTCTGGAAGAAGTACATCGCGTTCGGCAAGTAATCGGAAATACCGGAGAGGTAATCGGCTGACGAGCACTTCATCGACCAGGTGGATTGACGTGGAATGCCGCAGGTTGTGCGCTACGTGCCAGATATCGCGACGGCCTCTTGAACGCCCTCGGCCGCGCGGATTCCATGAGCGCATGCGAGCCACAGCGGTTCATTTCCGTCCGGCCCCATTCCAGGGCCGTACATCCCCGCAGAGCCGTACCGCGTCTCAGGGTCGGACACGGTCTCAGAGCCCGCCTCCCTCTCCGGGCCCCGCCCCTTCCCCACGGCCGGCGCCTTCTCAGGAGCCGCCGCGGAACGCACGGCGTGCACAGGACGCACAGCCTGCACAGAACACGCAGAACGCACAGAGTGCACGGCCTCAAGGGCGAGTTCCGTCCCGCCCGGCCGAGGATGAGGAGCGTCTGGTCGTCGTGGTCGTCGTCAAGGACGCGGGCGCCGACGAGCTCATCCCGGTCGGGCTGGGGCGTGCCGTGCATTTCGTCCGCCGGTCGGACGTCCGGTACGCCGAGGCCCACGGCGACTACGCCCGCCTCTACACCGAGGCCGGCAGCCACCTCGTCCGGGTGTCCCTGACGGCCCTGGAGGAGGCGTGGCGGGACGCCGGGTTCGTCCGCATCCACCGATCGCACCTGGTCTCGCTCGCGCACATCGACGAGATGGTCGTGGAGTCGGGCCGGTGCACCCTCAGGGTCGGCGGCACGCGGCTGACCGTCAGCCGGCGCAACACGGGCGCGCTGCGCGAAAGGCTGCTCAGGGGCGCCCTGCCGGGTCCGTCCAGAAGCTCCCGCGCCGCCCGAGGCTCCCGCGGTGGCCGCGCCAACCGCGACACCCGCGGCGCGCGCGGCGCCCGGAATTCCCGGGGCTCCCGGAACTCCCGAGGTTCCTGAAGCCCCCCACCCCCAAAGCTCCCGATTCCCGAAGGGAAACCCCTGACATGCGTGCCAAAAGACGGGTGGCCGCCCTGGCCGCCGCCGCTTGCCTGCTCGTGAGCGGAGCCGTCGCCTCCGGACCCGCCGCGTCCGGAGAGCCCCCCGCCGGCGACTGGCCGACGTGGACCAAGGACCTCGTCGGCAGCCGCCACGCGGGCGCGGAGAACCAGATCACCACGAAGAACGTCGGCGAGCTCAAGCTCAAGTGGGCCTACGGATATCCGACCCAGGCGGGTGGGCCGCGCAGCCAGCCCGCCGTCGTCGGCGACACGATCTACTTCGGCGGGCCGGACGGCATCTACCGCGCGGCCGACGCGAAGACGGGCAAGCTCAAGTGGCAGTTCGACCTGGGCTCGGTCGGCACCGGCTTCACGCAGGTGCGCGACGGCGCGTCCGTCGCCGAAGGCATGGTGTTCTTCGGCGACACCCGCGGCTACCTGTACGCCCTCGACCAGGCCACCGGCAAGCTCGTCTGGGCCGAACGGATCGACGCCTTCCCCGGCGCCACCCTGACCAGCTCGCCGATCGTCTTCCAGGGCCGCGTCTACGTCGGCGTGTCGAGCGGCGAGAACCTCAACGGCAAGAACTATCCCTGCTGCCGGTTCCGGGGCCACCTGGACGCCCGCGACATCAAGACCGGCAAGCTCGACTGGCGCTTCTACACCGTCCCCGAGCCGAAGCAGGACGGCACCTGGCCGAACGGCCAGCCGCGGTACGGCCCGTCCGGCGCCGGTGTGTGGAGCTCTCCCACCATCGACCCGACGACCAAGACGCTCTACGTCGGCACCGGGCAGAACTACAGCGGGAGCGGCGGCGACTTCGACTCCGTCCTCGCGCTGAACACCGCGACCGGCGAGCCGCGCTGGAAGCGCAAGATGACCGACGTCGACACGTGGCGCCGGGAGTGCAGCAGCCAGAACCCCGAGGACCAGAAGTACTGCCCGAACCTTCCCGACGGCACCGCGCTCGACTTCGACCTCGGCGCCACCGCGAACATCTTCACCGCGGGTGGCCGGCGCCTCATCGGCATCGGCCAGAAGGTCGGCGTGTATCACGTCCTCGACGCCACCACCGGCGAGATCGTCTGGCAGCGCCAGCTGTCCACGCCCCAGCCGGGCGGCGGGCTGACCGGCGTCCAGTGGGGGTCGAGCTATGACGGCGAGCGCCTCTACATCGCGACCTACATGGCGAACCCGGGCACGCTGTACGCGATCAACCCCGCCGACGGCCACATCATCTGGAAGGCCCCGAACCCGGCGGACGGCTGCACGACCGGCGGCGCGGCCCAGTACCCGAACGTCTGCAGGCTCGGCCACCCGCCGGCCGTGACGACGTCGCCCGGCCTCGTCTGGGAGGGCAGCACGGACGGCAAGTTCCGCGCCTATTCGGCGGAGACCGGCGAGGTCCTGTGGAGTTTCGACACCATCGCCGACTTCCCGACCGTCAATGGCGGCACCGGGCGGGGCAGTGCCCTGGCCGGAGGCGGCGGCGCCGTCGTCGCCAACGGGATGGTCTACGTCCTGACCGGCGACACGTTCACCCGTTATCCGAGCGACAAGGGGCTGGTCATGCTGGCCTTCGGCCGGTAGGCCCCCGGCCGCTGGATCGCGTTTCGCTTCGGCCGCTGCCTCGGGCGGTCGAGCGCGCGGGCGGGGACGACGCTTCCGGTGCCGTCCCCGCCCGCGCTTTCGCGTCCGAGGCGGTGTCCGCGCGGACCGGCTCAGCGGCGCGGGTGGTTCAGGAAGACGCCGATGCCGTTGGCGACGGCGCGTTCCCGGCCGTCCGAGGGGCTGTTGCGGACGACCGGCTTCCCGTCGCTCCGGGTGACGAACGTGGACGAGCCGCCGCCGTCCAGGTTGACGCCGTCGTCCACGCCCGCCTTGTCCAGCAGCGAGGCCAGCTCGGCGACGGTCAGGCCGGCGCTCCGCTCGGACCGGCCGTCGGCGACGGCGAGGTACATGCGGCGGCCGTCGCGGCTCACCCCGGCGGCCGTGCGCGGGGCCGGGCCGTTCGGGCTCAGGCCGTTCAGCGGTTCGCCGTCCCGCAGGATCGGGAAGCCGCCGATGGCGAACCGGAACTTCCGGGGGCCCGTGAAGCGGTAGCCGATCCGGACCCGGTCGCCGGGACGGAGCGCGCGCAGCTCGTCCGCGCCCTTCTCCCGTCCGACCAGCACGGTCGTGTCGCGCGGGATGGCGCCCTCGCCGATCTCGTCCGTCACCTCCGTGACCACGCCCCGCCGGACGGTGACCTCCGCGGTGTTCTCGCTGCACGGGGCGTTCCGGACGGTGTCCGTCCCGCACACCGCGCGCAGGCGTGACACGCCGCCCCAGTCGGCGGTGAACGCGCCCGCGCTCCCGACCGGCAGCGCGTACTGGTTGAGACCGCGCAGCGCGATGCGTCCGGCCTTGCCGGGGCCTGCCGTGTTCGCCAGGACGGTGCCGGTCAGGTGCAGGCGCCCGAGGTGCCCGCGGCGGTCGGCGCCGATGCCGATGACGTCCTCGGCGGACGTGCCGGGCGGCAGCGCCGGGCCGAACCGCTGCCCGTCCGGCACCGCGCCCTTGAGCGGCCGGCCGCCGTCCACCTCCGGGCCGGACGACGACCCGGTCGGCAGCACGCCCGGACGCGTCTCGCTGATGTTGAAGAAGTCGCCGTTGACGCCGGCCAGCGCGCGCTGCGCGACCGTCATCTCGGAGACCGTCCGCCGCGCGGCGACGTTCGGCGGATGCAGCAGGCCCATGCTGACGCCCGGGCCGCGCAGGTCGACGTCGAGCAGGTCGCCGAGGACGGGGCCGCCGACGCCGGTCGTCTCGAACGTCTTGAAGACCACCCCCGGCGCGAGCCGGGTCGTCGACGTGAACCGCAGCTCCCCGATGGTGCTGGACGGCGGCAGCGCGGCGGCCCTCGCGTCCGGCCGCTCACCGGAACCGGCACCGTCCACGCCCGGCGGCGGCACGTCGGCCCGCGCCGGGATGCCCCCGGCGACGCCGCCCGCCATCCCGGCGATGACCAACACGACCGTGAGTTTCCGTGCCATCGGCGACGCCCCTCTCAGCGAAGATCAAGCTCGCTGATCATGACCGGCGCGCGATGAAATCCGGGCGTTCAGCCGCCCAAGACTCAGCGAAGATCAGATGATCCCACGCCCCTCCGGGCCCGCTCGGTCAGCCGCCTCGTGGTACGTCCGGCCGGACGCCGCCGGCGTCTCGCTCAGACGACGGAACGCGCGCGTCTTGTCGTAGCGCTCGTTCATCGTTCGTGAAATGGCGAGGGCGCGCTCGTGATGGGTGCCGGTGCACTCCGGCCATGTTGACGAGCGTCGCCTCGTGGTAATGGCCGGTGGACTCCAGGAAGACTCCGTCAGAATTGCCGCCTGAATGACGGCGCGGTGCGGTCAGGTCTCCGCGGTGCGGTCGTGGTTTTCCTCGTCGCAGGGGCGGGGGCCCTCGGGGCCGTCGCGGCCGAGGCGCAGCATCCGGGACACGCGGACGGTGCGGAACTCGCGGCCCCGCGCGACGATCCGGTGCCCGGGCGCCGCCCTGATCTCCTCGCCGAGCGCCGTCCATTCGGCGAGCTCCGCGGGGCCCGCCGGGTCGCCCTGGAATTCGCGGAGCCTCGGCAGCAGGTCGGTGAAGTGCCTGGCGAGCCGGTCGCGGGCCTCGTCGGGATCGTCCCCGCCGGTGATCGGTGACCAGCAGCCGTCCTCGACCTCCACCACGACGAACGTCGGCGGGAGCAGCACGACCCCGGGATGGGTCTGGATCGCGTGGCGGGCCTCGGCGCGCACCTGGTCGGGCACGGTGCCCGCGACCGGCATGTGCCCGACCAGGTTCAGCCGCAGCTGCGCCTCCCATTGCCCGCACGGCGCGGGCGGGTCGAGCAGGTGGTCGCGCAGGAGCTCGTCCCCGGGCAGGTCGGCGTCGGTGGAGCGGGGCGGCTCCATGACGCCGTCGCCGATCAGGACGAACTTCTCCACGCGGACGATCCGGTAGCGGCGGTCGCCGATCTCCCATTCGTCCTTGGCGAGCTGCTCGCCGTCCTCGGGATCGAGCCGGTCGGCGGCGGCGAGCATGGCGCGGGCCGTCTCGGGGTCGGGTTCCTTCGGCGCGTCGGTCCGCAGGTCGATGGCGAGGCCGTACCGGGCGGACGACGGGTCGTCACAACCGAGCGCAGCGATCCGCCACTCTTTTCCCTTTTGCACTGCATGCCCGAAATCTGGGGAGCCGCCGGGCAGGAGTTTGGGGTATCGCTGAATTCGCTCGCCGAGTTCCCTGTCGCGCACCGCCGCGACCGGGTCGAGCTGGGCGACCACATTGATGTAGTCGTACCCGTGCATCAACGGGAAGGTCATGTCCGCATCCTGGTCGCACGGCCCGCGTCCCCGCATGATTTCGCGCATATCCACGAGCCCGTATTGCCCCGCATTAATCGGAAATGCGAAAAACGACTTTTCGTACTAGGAGCTTGAATCGTCGAGGGTGATGACGACCTTGACGTCGTCCGGGCGCGGGGTGAACGCGTCCGCGAAGCGCTCCAGGGGGACGCGGCGGGAGATCAGCCGCCCGAGCCACGCGGGGTCGGCGGCGGCGAGGGCCCGCGCCGCGGCGGCGTAATGGCCGAGGTTGGCGTTGACCGACCCGATGATCGCGTCGTTCTCCAGGACGATGTCGCGGTTGAGCGCGCCCGCGTCCACCTCGACGTGCCGGCCCGCCGACGACACTCCGGTCAGGCAGACGATGCCGTAGGCGGCGTTGTTCGCCATCGCGCCGAAGACGAGCTGCGAGACGCCCGTCGCCTCGATGACGATGTCGGGCTTCGCGCCCGCGACCGCGCTCTCCAGCCCCTCGTGGTGATAGGTGGCGCCGAGGTCGGCGACGAGCCGGGGCTTCGGGCCGCCGGCGACCTGGTCCAGGACGTGCACGTCCAGGCCGCGCTGCACGCCGAGCAGCGCGGCGAGCAGCCCGATCGGGCCCGCGCCCGTCACCAGCGCCTTGCGCGGCTCGAACCAGGCCCGCGCGCCGACCCGCTCGATCTGGTCCCATGCCTTGGCGACGATCGTGGCCGGCTCCATGAGCACGCCCACCTCCGCCAGGCGCGGGTCGAGCGTGACGGCGTAGCCGGTCTCGACCGTCCACGACCGGCTCGCGAACCCGTCGATCTCCTTGATGCCGCGTTCGGTGTAGCGGCCGTTGCGGCACATGTCGAACTCGCCGTGCGCGCAGGCCCCGCACGGCTCAGAGTCCGGGCGCCGCACGACGCCGACGACGAGGTCGCCCGGCGAGAAGCCGCTGCCGGACGGGGCCTCCCGCACCCGGCCGAGCGACTCGTGCCCGATGACGAGGCGGTCGCGGCCCGGCGGCGCCCAGCCGTAATCTCCGTCGGCGATCTCCCGGTCGGTGCCGCACACCCCGACGGCGATCCCGTCCACGAGCAGTTCGTCCTCGCCGGGCTCCGGGTCCGGGACGTCCGTGACGGCGAGCGAGCCGCGCCGCTCCGGCAGGACGGTCAGGGCACGCATGGCGCTTCTCCTTCCGGGGCCGGCGGCGCGGCGCGATGCCGCTCTGTCCGGCGTTTCCCGTGGTGGTGGATCCATGCCCGGCGCGCGGGCCATGTTCCGGCAAAACCATTCGCGTTCGATTACCCGGCCGCCTAGCATTTCTCTTACCGATGCGGGGTGGTGCAACGGGAGCATGCAGGTCTCATAAGCCTGGCGATGTGGGTTCGAATCCCGCCCCCGCCACTGAGGAAAATGCGCGCGGTCCCCGGACGGGGACCGCGTTGGCCGCGCCTGCTTCGCGGGTGCGCTGGGAAACTCTTTCGCCACCGGCTGTGATCATCGACAGCCGTTCCGTAGATGTTTGGCACGGACTTCATGTCTTTTTGGCACGCAGCGCCCTGGAGGCCCGTTCCAACGCGGCATACGATCAGGATGAAGGGCTTTGGAAAGCGCTTTCAGTAGTCGGAGGGCGCTTCTCCCGGGCCGAGCGAGAGGAAGGAGACCTGTATGGCCGTCCACAGCACGGACGCGGACCGGACCGACGAACGCGCGGGCCGCTGGGTCACGCCCGATTACCAGATCGTGGAGACCTCCCTGGAGATCACGGCCTACTTCACAGCCGAGGGCTGACCCGTCCGCGATGCGGCTGCTGATACTCGGCACCGCGGCGGGTGGCGGCGTGCCTCAATGGAACTGTGCCTGCGCCGGGTGCGCCGCCGCCCGTACCGAGCCCTCTCTCCGGAGGCGACATGCCTCCATCGCCGTCGAGGCGGGGGAGGGCCGGTGGTACGTGGTCAACGCGACACCCGACATCGGCGAGCAGATCGAGGAGTGCGGCCTCCTGCATCCGGGGCCTGAGCGGCGCGCCACCCCGATCGCCGGGGTGATCCTCACCGACGCCGAACTCGACCACACCCTCGGCATCGCGCGCCTGCGGGAGGCGTCCGCGCTGCGGATCGTCTCCACCGGCGCGGTGCGCGCGGCCCTGTCCGGCGGCCTCCGCCTGGACCAGGTGCTCGCCCCCTACGCCGGCCTTACCTGGACGACGCTCCCGGAGAAGGGCCTTGAGGCACTCGACGGCGGGCCGCTGGAGATCCAGGGGATCCGCGTGTCGGCCAAACGGCCCCGCTACGCGGCCGGCCTGGCGGAGCCCGCGGGCGACTCCTGGGTGGTGGCACTGCGGATCCGGGACCGGCGCGACGGCAAGACCGTCGTGTACGCTCCCGCGCTCGCCGGCTGGCCGGACGACCTCGACCGCGCCCTCCGCACCGCCGACTGCGTCTTCGTCGACGGCACGTTCTGGGACGACGACGAACCGATCCGTTCCGGGTTCACCCGGCGGACGTCCACCCAGATGGGCCATCTGCCGATCACGGGTCCCGGCGGCACCGCCGAACGGCTGGCCGCGATGCCCGCCGCCTGGCGCCTCTACACCCATCTGAACAACACGAACCGCCTCGTCGATCCGGACGACGCGGGGCACCGGCGGCTGGCCGCGGCGGGGCTGGAGGTCGCCCGAGAGGGAGCGCTGATCGAACTGTGACCACCCGAACCGTGACCACGGCGAGGAACGGCGGCCTGGCGACGCGGGCCGAGATCGAGGAACGGCTCCGGGCGCTGGGCGAGGCGCGCTACCACCACCGGCACCCCTTCAACCTGCGGATGCACGACGGCGCCCTCACCCGCGACGAGCTGCGGCGCTGGGTGCTCAACCGGTTCCACTACCAGCGGCACATCCCGGTCAAGGACGCGCTGATCCTGGCCAAGCTCGGGACGCGGGAGCTGCGGCGGTCCTGGATCCGGCGCGTCCACGACCACGACGGCTCCCCGGACGGCGACGGCACCGACGGCGGCATCGAGCGGTGGCTGCGGCTCGGCGAGGCGGTCGGCCTGGACCGGGGGCTGCTGCTGTCCGGGGACGGCGTGCTGCCCGGCGTCCGGCTCGCGGTGGACGGCTACGTCAACTTCTGCCGGCACGCGTCCACGCTGGAGGCCGTCGCGTCGTCGCTGACCGAGCTGTTCGCGCCCGACCTGATGGCGACGCGGATCGCGGCGTGGGAACGCCACTACCCGTGGGTGGAGCGCGAAGGGCTGCGCTACTTCCAGGTGCGCGTGGGCCAGGGCCGCCGCGACTCGCAGGAGGCGCTGCGGCTCGTCCACGAGTGGGCGCGGACGCCCGCCGACCAGGACCGGGTGCTGGCCGCGTTCACCTTCAAGTGCGAGGTGCTCTGGTCGCTGCTGGACGCGGTCGAGCACGTGCCGGGGGAGGGCTCCGATGGCGGCTGACGCGCCGTGGCGGCCCGCGCTGGACAGGTCCGTCGTGCTGCGCCACGACCGCGTCCGCGACGCCGACCTGCTGCTCATGCCCGAGCGCGCGGTGCGGCTCAGCGGCTCGGGCGGCAGCATCCTGCGGCTGTGCGACGGCAGCCGCACGGTCGACGACATCGTCGCCGAACTCGGCCGGACCTTCCCGGACGCGCCGCTCGCCGACGAGGTGCCCGCGTTCCTGGAACGCGTCCGCGCGGAGGGCTGGGTCCGATGACCCCAGCACCAGTGAATCCAGCACCAGTGAATCCAGCACCAGTGAATCCAGCACCCGTGCCTCCGGCACCGTGGGCGCTGCTCGCGGAGGTCACCCACGCGTGCCCGCTGCACTGCCCGTACTGCTCCAACCCGCTGGAGCTCGTCCGCACGAGCGCCGAGCTGAGCACCGCCGACTGGGCGCGGGTGTTCGGTGAGGCCGCCGACCTCGGGGTCGTCCAGGCGCACGTGTCCGGCGGCGAGCCGCTGCTGCGTGCCGACCTCGCGGAAATCGTCGCGTCCGCGCACCGCGCCGGCGTCTACACGCAGCTCGTCACCAGCGGCGTCGGCCTCACCGCGGAACGGCTCGGCGGGTTGCTGGACGCCGGGCTGAACAGCGTCCAGCTCTCCCTCCAGGACGCGCGGCGACCCGGCTCCGACCTCATCGCGGGACGCGTGTCCTACACCGACAAGGAACGCGCCGCCGGGGTGATCAGGGACGCGGGCGTGCCGTTCGGGCTGAACGTCGTCCTGCACCGCCGCAACCTCGACAACCTCCAGGAGATCATCGAGGTCGGCGCCCGGTGGGGGGCCGACCGGATCGAGCTGGCCAACACCCAGTTCTACGGCTGGGCGCTGCGCAACCGCGCCGCGCTGCTCCCCGCCCGGGACCAGCTCGACCGGGCGAAGACCACGGTCGCCGCCTGGCGCGCGGGCAACGAACGTCCCGAGCTGGTCTGGGTGATGCCCGACTACTACGAGGGCGTCCCGAAGCCGTGCATGGGCGGGTGGGGCGCGCGTTCGATCACGGTCGGGCCGGACGGCACCGCGTTGCCGTGCCCGGCCGCGTACGCGATCCCCGACCTCGCGGCGCCGAACGTCCGGGACCGGCCGCTCGCCTGGATCTGGACGGAGTCGCCCGCGTTCAACGCCTACCGCGGGACGGACTGGATGACCGGGCCGTGCCGCGAGTGCCCCCGCCGCGAGATCGACTTCGGCGGCTGCCGCTGCCAGGCCCACGCGCTGACCGGCGACGCCGCCCGCACCGACCCGGCCTGCGCGCTCTCGCCCGACCACCACCTCGTCCGCGACGCCACGACCACGGTGGGGGACGGCACCGAGCCCCTCGTCTACCGCAGACCGGGAGCGGCCGCCGCGACCGATGGATCGTCGAAGGTTCCGGGATCTGTCTAGATGAACGGCCGCACCGCGCGGCCCGGACATCGGAGGATCCATGAACACCGATCAGGTTCCCGGCACGGCGGACGTCGTCCGGCTGCTGGAGCGCACGTTCGGCGACACGGCGGCGATGCTGGCCGCCGTCCCCGCCGACGGGTGGGACGCCGCCAGCCCGTGCGCGGGATGGACGGTACGGCAGGTGGCCGCCCACCTCGTCGGCTCGCTGACGGTCCTCGACCGGTACGCCCGCGCGGAGCCGGTCGTCGCGGGCGACGTCGAGGACGCCGCCGACCTGGAGCTTCTCGGCGCCGACCCCGCCAAGGCGTTCGCCGCGGCGGGGGAGCGCTGCGTGGCGGCGTTCGCCGCGTTCGGCGCGCTCGACCGCGAGGTCCCGTTCGCGATCGGCCCGGCGCCCGGGTTGCACGTGGCCCAGGTCTGCATGCTGGAGTCGCTCGTGCACGGCTGGGACATCGCCCACGGTTCCGGGACGCCGTACCGCGCCGACGACGCCGTGGCCGGCGCCGTGTCGGCGTTCGTCCACCACAGGCGGATCGACGAGCGCCGCGCCGCCGGGAAGTTCGGGCCCGAGCTGGCCGCCGGCGCGGACGACTCGGAGTTCAACCGCCTGCTGGCGTTCCTGGGCCGTCGGCGCGCGTGACGAACGGCAGGCCGAAGTGAGCGAATAGGGACGGGATACGGAAGCCGGTGATCGTGTCAATGCGGTCACCGGCGACCGTGCACACCAGGAGCGCGTACCTGTGGCGCTCGGCCGGGTCCTCGCCGGCCAGGTAGGCCGCCAGCGCCGGGTGTCCGTTGGCGCGCGTCTCCGTGAGCGTGAACAGGTCGAGCCGGCCGCCCGCGGGGACGGTGGCCAGGAACTCCGTTATCTCCAACCGCCCGTGGACGACGGTCCCGTCCGGCGGCATCCGCAGCACGGCGTCCTCGTGCAGGACGGCGCTGAGCGCGGTGAAGTCGCGGCGCCGCCAGGCGTCGACGAACCGGCCGAGGACCGCCCGGTCCCGCCCGTCGAGCGGGCGGCGCGGGCCCGCCTCGTCGCCGAGCGTGCGGCGGGCCCGTTGCAGGAGGCTGTCGACCGCCGGGCCGCTGCTGCCGAGGAGCTCGGCCACCTCGGCGCTGCGCCAGCCCAGCACGTCCTTGAGGATCAGCGCCGCGCGCTGGGTTGCCGGGATGCGTTGCAGCGCGACGATGAACGCCAGCGCGACGCTCTCCCTTCCCTCCACCACCGTGGCGGGATCAGCGGCGCGATCGTCGAGAAGGCTGTCCGGGTAGGGCTGGAGGTGGTCGATCTCGCCGGTCGCGACGGGCAGCCGCCCCTTCCGCTCGATGGCCTTCAGGCAGGCGTTGGTGGCGATCCGGATCAGCCAGTGGCGCAGCGGCGCGCGGTTCTCGAACGTGCCGAGCGCCCGCCAGGCGCGCAGCAGCACCTCCTGGAGCGTCTCCTCGGCGTCGTCGAACGAGCCGAGCATCCGGTAACAGTGCAGGTGGAGCGCCCGCAGGTGCGGCTCCACCAGCAGGCCGAACGCCCGCCCGTCCCCGGCGCGCGCGGCGGCCAGTAGCTCGTCTTCGACCGGACCGGCCGTGACCGCACCATCCATACGTCCACGCTAACCGGCGGGCCCCGGCGGCGAACCGGGTTCAGGCGGGGCGTTCGGCGGACAGGCGTTCGAGGAGGTCGCGGCTCGCGGACGCGACGAGCGGCGGGACGCCGAGTTCGGTCAGCATCGCGGCGGCGGCCTCCATCTCGGCGGCGCGGCGGACGGAGTGCCGGTGCGTCCCGGTCACCAGCCGCTCGACGGTGCCGGCGTTCGCCCGGGTCAGCTCGGCGGTGATGTCGTCGCGCAGCCAGTCCTCGCAGCCCGCCGAGCGCGCGGCCTCAAGCGACTCCACCACCGCCGCCGCGAGGCCCTTGAAGAACACGCTGCGGAGGAGTTTCCTGGCGGCGGCGGCGCCGGGACCGTCCGGCAGCACCTCGACGGACGCGCCGAGCGGCCCGAGGACCTTCGCGACGTCGGCGGCCCCCTCGCCGCTCGCGAGCATCGGCGTGCGCAGCCCACGGCCCGGGACCGGAGCCATGATCGCGACGTCCGCGAACCGGACGGCGTGCTCGCGGGCGATGCCGTCCAGGCGGCGCTTCAGGTCGGGGGACGCGGTGTTCAGGTCCGCCCACACCGTGTGCGCGCCCGTTCCCGCGACCCCGGCCCGCAGGGCGCCGGCCGCGTCGTGCGCGCTGTTGACGCTGAGCACGAGGTCGGCGCCGGCCGCCGCCTCGGCCTCGCCGCCGGTCCCGATGATGCGCGGCGGTGCCGCGACCGCCGGGTCGTAGCCGCGCACGACGGCTCCGGCGGCGGCGAGATCGGCGGCGATGGCGCTCCCGGCCTCGCCGAGGCCGAGGACCGCGACGACCGGCCTGCGGCTGGCTTCTTCCTGCATCCGGCCTCCTCGATCAGCGCTACACTCGAACTTTAACAAAATTGTTGACAATCCTGCGGGAGTGAGACCGTGCCGACAGGCAAACCGGAGGAGCCGGTCGTCGCCGGGATCCGGGACGCGATCCGCAACGGCGAGTTCGTCCCGAACCAGCGGCTGGTGGAGGCGGACCTGTCCGAGCGGTTCGACGCGAGCAGGGCCAGCGTCAGGGCCGCGCTGTTCGCGCTGACCAACGAGGGGCTGATCGAGCGCGTCCAGAACCGCGGCGCCCGCGTGCGGGCCGTGTCGCTGGCCGAGGCGATCGAGATCTGCGAGCTCAGGATGGTGATCGAGGGGCTGTGCGCCGCGAAGGCCGCGCGGCGGATCACCGCGGCCGAGGCCGCCGAACTGGCCGCCGTCGGCGAGGACATGCGCCGCGCCGTCGAGACCGGCGACGTGCTCGGCTACACGGACCTGAACGAGCGGCTGCACCGCCGCGTCCAGGAGATCAGCGGCCAGCGGACCGCGGCGGAGGCCCTCGAACGGCTGCGGGCGCAGAACGTCCGGCACCAGTTCAGGCTCGCCATGCACCCCGGCCGCCCGCGCGAGTCGCTGCCGGAGCATCTGGCGATCATCGACGCGATCCGCGCCGGGGACGCCGAGGCCGCGGAGGAGGCCGCGCGGGCGCATCTGCGCAGCGTCCTGCGGACGCTTCCCGAGATCGACCGGGCCAGGCCGCGGCCGCACCGCGCGGGCGCCTGAGCGCCCGCACGCCCATGCGGGTTCAGCGGGTCGCGTAGACGAGGGACAGTTCGCGGGAGAAGTACTCGGGCAGCCCGCTCCACGGGTTCGCGCCCGCCCGGTCCGTGACATAGACGACGCCCGCGTTGCGGCGCCCGGCCCGCGCCAGCGCCCGCGCGAGGACGGCCTGGGGCGCCGCGTAGACGAGGTGGCAGAACCGTTCGGCGGGCAGCCGCGTCGCCCAGGCGGGCGCGCGGACGTGCTGGTACGCCGACCACGGCCCCTCGAAGGTGACGAGCAGATCGGCGAGCCGCGCGTACGCGGCGTCGGGGTACGTGCCGTGGTTGAGCACGACGTACTCGGCGCCGCGCCCGCGCGCGGCCGTGACGATCCGCTGGTAGCGCAGGACGTGCCCGGGGACGGCGGACACCTGGTCGAGGAACACCGTCCGGACGCCGTACCACGTCCGGTAGCGGGTCACCTCGTCCTCCACGTCGCGGGGCGGGCGGGTGCCGTAGGCGGTGTCGACGTACCCGGCGATCCGCACGCCCGCCTCCGCCATGCGGTGCGCGGCGATGGCGAACCCCGGGTCCCGGACCGTGCCGGGACCGCTGTCGACGTTGAGCACGACCGCGCCGAGCCGGGCGTCGGCTAAGTTCGCCCAGTCGAGCGCGCCGGGCGGGAAGTACGCGGGGACGGCGACCGACGCGACCCGTCCCGTCGGCCCGCTCGCCAGCCTCAGCACGGCGTCTCCGCCCACAGGTCCCGCAGCGAGGTGCCGAGGTCGGTGGCGGGCCGCCAGGCGAGCGCGCGGCCGATGGCGCGGATGTCGGCCTGCTGCCACGCGACGCCCGCCGACCGCTCGGGCGCGGCGGCGGCCTCCCGCACCCGGCGGCCGGTGCCGGTGACGCGCAGCAGCACGGCCACCAGGTCCCGCAGCGGCGTCGCCCGCCCGCTGCCCACGTTGAGCACGGCGGGCAGCGGCCCCGGGGCGCGGACGGCCGCGAGCACCGCGTCGGCGACGTCCCGGACGTCGACGAGGTCCCGGCTCGCGGCGAGCGACCCGACCTCGACCTCGTCGCCGTCCACGCCGGTGCGGCGCAGCTCGGCGGCGAGCCGTCCCGCCAGCGTGGACGGCGGCGACCCCGGCCCGACGGGGTTGAACACCCGCAGGACGACGGCGTCGAGCCCCGCCTCGGCCGCCGCGCGGACGAGTTCCGTCCCGGCCAGCTTCGTCACCCCGTACGGGCCGAGCGGACGCGGCGGCGCCTCCTCCGACACCGGAGTGCCCTGCTCGACGTCGCCGTACTCGGCCGCCGACCCGAGATGGACGAGCCTCACCCCGGCCGCCCCGGCATCGGTGGAGGTCAGCGCCGTGACGAGGTTCGCGACGGCGACGATGTTGCCCCTGACGAGTTCTAACGCGCCGCCGCGGGTGACGCCGGCGCAGTTGACGACGGCGTCCGGCGCGGCGTCGCGGACGGCCGCCGCGACGGCCGCCGGGCCCGCGCAGAGGTCCAGCCGCAGGCCGCCCGGCTCCGGCGACCGGGCCGCGGCGACGACCTCCATCCCGGCCGCGGCGGCCCGGTCCCGGACGTGCCGTCCCACGAACCCCGTCGCGCCGACCAGCAGTATCCGGCTCATGACGCGCCCGGCCGTCCCGCCGGGACGCGCTCCCGGCCGTCCATCAGCTGCGGGCGCAGCGCGGGGAACTCGGCGTTGGCGCGGTCGTAGTCGTCCGGGCGGCCGATGTCCAGCCAGTAGCCGTCGAAGCGGTACTCGCGCGGATGCCGCCCCGTCGCCAGCAGGTCCAGGATGAGCTGGTCGAAGCCGAGCGCGATGCCCGGCTCGAACTTGGCGAGGGCCTCGTTCGAGACGCCGTACACGCCCATGCTGACCTGGTAGTCGAGGGTCGGCTTCTCGGTGAACGCGACCACCCGCCCGTCCCGGGTCGTGATGACGCCGAAGTCGATGTCGACCTGCCGCGCGTAGGTCGCGACGGTCAGCGGCGGCCGGGTGGCGCCGTGCTGGTCCAGCAGCTCGGCGAAGTCGAGGTCGGTGAGGATGTCGCCGTTGGCGACCAGGAAGTCGGCCGGAAGCCGGTCGCGCATCCCCAGCAGCGGGCCGATGGTGCCGAGCGGCGACTCCTCGACGGAGTAGTCGACGCGCAGTCCCCAGCGGCTCCCGTCGCCGACGTAGGACCGGATCAGATGCCCGAGGTGCCCGATGGCCAGGGTCACGGTGCGGAATCCCTGCCGCGCGAGCTGGTGCAGCAGGATCTCCAGGATCGCGTACTCGTCGCCGATGGGGACGAGCGGCTTGGGCAGCGTCGTCGTGTACGGGCGCAGCCGCACTCCCTTGCCGCCCGCGAGGATAACGGCGTGCATTGGTCCCGCCTAGATGTTGTAGGTGGACGGCCGGTAGCGCGCCAGGTTCGTGGGGTCGAGGAACCATTCGACGGTGTCCTTGAGCCCCTCTTCGAGGGTGTGCCGGGGCCGCCAGCCGGTGTCGCGGCGCAGCTTGCCGCTGTCGCAGACCAGCCGCATGACCTCCGACGCCGCGGGCCGCTCGCGTTCGGCGTCGCTGTGGAACTCGGGGTCGGCGCCCATCAGCTCGGCGATCGTGCGGGCCAGCCGTCCCATGGAGATCTCGTGGCCGGTGCCGGAGTTGTAGACCTGGCCGACGACGTCGTCCGCCGGAGCCGTCCCGACGGCGACGAACGCCTCCGCGGTGTCGGCGACGAAGGTGAAGTCGCGGGTCGGGTCGAGCGACCCGACCCGGACGGCACCGGTGTCCGCGGCGATCTGGCTGATGACTGTCGGGATGAACGCGCGGGCGGACTGGCGCGGCCCGAACGTGTTGAACGGCCGCAGCGTCACCGCGGGCACGCCGAACGACGCGTGGTAGCTCTCCACCAGCTTGTCCGCCGAGATCTTCGTCGCCGCGTACGGGGACTGCGCCTGGAGCGGATGCGCCTCGTCGATCGGGACCCGGCGCGCCGTTCCGTAGGTCTCGCTGGTCGAGGTGTGCACGAGCCGCGGCGTGCGCAGGTCGCGGACGGCCTCAAGGACGTTCAGCGTCCCGAGGACGTTCGTCTCCGCGTACGAGCGCGGCGCCCGGTAGGAGTACGGGATCGCGATCAGCGCGGCCAGATGGTAGACGGCCTCGGCGTCGCGGATCAGGTCCCGCGCCGACGCCGGGTCCCGGACGTCGCCCGGCACCACCTCCACCCGCTCCAGCACGTCGGGCGCGACCTCGTCGAGCCACCCCCACGCCCCGAACGAGTTGTACTGGACCATGGCCCGCACCCGATACCCGCGGTCCACGAGCGCCTCGACGAGGTGGGAGCCGATGAATCCGTCGGCTCCCGTCACGGCGACCAAGCTGTTCATGGGGCATCACGCCTTTCGACCGCTTTTCGGTTTCACCGGTGGGATGTCGCGCGGGCCAGGACGCGGCCCGCGTACGTCATGAGGAAGGCCAGCAGCGCGCCGGCGGCCACGAGCTGCACGGTGCCGGGCGCGGCGCGCGGGACGGCGAGCGCGGCGGCGACCTCGGCGGCCAGCGCGCAGCCGAACACCGCCAGGACGGCCTCGACGCGCCCGCACGCCTGGAGGACGAGCGCCAGGAAGAACGCGCAGCCCAGCGCGAGGAAACCGCCGAGCGCCCGGACGGTCCCGGCCGTGCCGGGCAGCCCGGCGAGCAGCGCGGCGACGGTGAGCAGCGCGACCAGCGAGGCCACGTAGCGGGCGAGCGCGACTGCCAGCGCGACGCGGGCGGCCCGTCCGAACCCGGCCATGTCGGTGTGCGTGACCAGCAGGTCGTGGACGCGCCGCCGGTACACGTACAGGATCCATTCGGCGCCGCCCATCGACAGCGACAGCGACAGCACCGACACCGTCGTCGTCCCCGGCGGCACCGGCCTCCCGGCCAGGGCGCACAGCAGCGTGTACGTCAGCAGCCCGCCGGTCAGCAGCCCGAAGACGGCGAACGGCAGCGCCGCCGCCAGGTCGCGGCGGGTCACGACCGGCCCGTGCCCCGCCCCGTGACCAGCCGCGCGGCCGCCGCCGCTCCGCCCGGACGTGCAGACGACCGCGAGCGCCATCGTCGCCGCGAGCGACACGCCCCAGGCGATCCACACCGTGCCTGGCACGTGCGCGGGCACGGCTCCGGGCGTTCCGTCGAGGCTGCCGGACGGCAGCGTCCAGCCGTTGCCGGACAGGTAGACCAGCGACGCCCCGACGCCCGGGAGCAGCGCGAGGAACAGCGGGACCTCGGCGCCGTTCACCTGCGCCACCGTCGCCGCCAGCAGGTACGCGCACAGCCCGGCCGACAGCGTCGCCGCCTTCGCGCCCGCCCCGACGACGGCGCCCGCAGCCGCCGTCACCGGCACCACGACGAGCAGCCCGGCGGCGAGCCCGTACCGGAGGACCCGTGCCGCGTCCGCCCGGTTCCCGAATCCCAGCCGGACGTAGCCGAGGTAGGCGGTCCCCTGGCTCATCATCCACGACAGCAGGAGCGAGAACACCAGGAGCGCACCGGCGCTCGCGCCGTTCAGCATCGGGCCGCCCATGACGTAGCACAGCCCCGGCAGGCCGAACAGGACGCCGCGCAGCAGATGCCGCCAGGGCACGGCCCGCCACGGGGGCTCGGACTTCTCGGGCGCGGGCGGCCGCCGGGGCGTGCGGGAGTAGAGGTCCTCGGCGAGCGCGAACACGTCCGGGTGGCCGTAGCCGCGGGCGGCCTCGTCGTTGATGCCCTCGGCCTCCAGCCCGGCCGTGACCTCCAGCGGGTCGACGGCGCTCGCGCACAGGTCCGCCATGCGTTCGCGCAGCGCCTCGACGTCGCTCATGCCGACCCCGCTCACGCCGACCTCGCCTCGGACGCCGGGCGCCGCGCCGTGCCCGCCCTGCCGAGCGTGGTCAGGTCGTCGTAGATCGCGCGGAAGGCGTCCACGGCGCGGTCGACGGTGAACAGCTCCAGGGCCCGCTCCCGCGCGGCGCGGCCGAGCCGCCGCCGGGACATCTCGTCCCCGAGCAGGCGCACGCAGGCGTCCGCCATCTTCCGCGGCGACCGCGGCGGGACGACGAGCCCGGTGTCGGCGACCGCCTCGCGCACCCCGCCGACATCGGTCGCGACGGTCACCCGGCCGCAGGTCATCGCCTCGATCAGGGTGTAGGGGAAGCCCTCGGAGATGCTGGACAGCGCGACCACGGTCCCCGCCGCGTACGCGTCGCGGATGTCGTCGACCCGGCCCTCGAACGTGGCGTGCGCGGCGACCCCGAGGTCGGCGGCGAGGGCCTCGCAGCGGGCGCGGTACCGTTCCCCGCCGGCCGGCGTGCCGCCGAACAGGCGCAGCCTCGCGTCCGGGACCTCCTTTCTGACCAGCGCGAACGCGCGGATCAGCGTCTCCAGGTCCTTGATCGGGTCGACGCGCCCGGCCCAGCTGATCGTGGGGTCGGACGGCTCGGCGCCGGCGGCGGGGAAGCGGGCCGGGTCGACGCCGTTGTAGACGGTCTCCATGTTCTCCGGGTCCGCGCCGCACCGCACCTCCCACCGCTGGTTGTAGAGGTTGGCGGGCGTCAGGAGGTCGGCGGTGCGGTACCCGGTGCCGCACAGCAGGCGCATGAACCCGAGCAGCACCGACTTCACCGGCCACGCGTACGGCGTCCGCCGCAGGCCGATATAGCGCTCCCGCAGGTAGATGCCGTGCTCGGTGAGGCACAGCGGGGTCCCGTACGTCCATTTGGCCGCCAGCCCCGGCAGCACGGGGGTGCCGTTCGACACCGCGTGCGTGACGTCGCCGCGCGGCGGCGGGCCCTGCAGCGGGCGCAGCATGTGCTCCAGCAGGTCGATGGCGGTGAGCGCGTCGTGCACCGTCGGCCGGACGCCGATCCGGTCGAACTCGTCCTTGCGGGCCGTCCACGCGTCCATCAGCCAGCGCACGGGCCCCTCGGTGCGCAGCGCCGCGCCCAGGTCGGCGGTCTGCCCGTACTCGAAGAGCCCGCGCAGGACGTGCGTGAACACGTCCGCCTCCGCGCCGTTCGGACTGAGAACGGTGTGGAGGAAGGCGCGGCACAGGCGTCCGAACCGCCGCGCCTCCCGCCGGGACGGGGGCCGCCCGGCGGGCGGCCCCCACATCGCCACGGGTTCCGTGGTCACATGCTCGGGAAGGTCCCACACCACCGGTTCGGTCCCGGTGGTGGTGAGCGCCCTGACCCGGAAGGAATGCTCTGGCATGCCCCGGACCAGCTGGTCGCACCAGACGCTCACTCCGCCGTAGTTGTGCGGATAAGTCCCTTCCGTCACCAGGGTGATGTCCAACATCAGGCTCCGGGCAGGGAGAGCGTGCCGTCTCCGGACCGGTACGCGGACCGCTCACCGGCGTAAGGCCGCCCGAATGGCTCGCCCGACGTGCCGTCGCCGGTCCCGTCCGGTGCGGTGACCGGCACGTCCAGGTCGTCGGGCGCCTGGATCGTGACCTTCCCGTCCTGGACGAAGGCGGTGACGTCGCCCCTCGCCATGGCGCCGTCCTCGACGGCCCGCCGCCACGCGTCCTGCTTGCGGAGCTCCTCGCCCAGCGCCGACATCGACTCGTTCACCAGCGGGGTGTTGTCGGCGAAGGCCGCGCGGTAGTCGCCGAGGACGCGTTCGAGCAGCGGGTACAGGATGCGGCCCTCGGTCACGTTCGACTGGTGCGCGAAGTGCGGCCGGGGGTCGTTCCCGAGGACGTGCGACATCGCGATCCGCGCGTCGGCCGGGACGATGTACGACCCGTACCCGGTGGCCGGGTCGAGCGGCTCGATGCACGTCCCCGGGGACGGGTCCTCGCAGAGCCCGCTGCCGCCGTCCGACCGCCGCGTGTGGATCCAGTTGTACTCGTCGACCTCCTCGGCTTCGGTCGCGACGTTGAAGAAGACGCTCAGCGGATGGCGCGGCACCGTCCGCACCGCGCCGATCCGGCGTTGCGCCCGTTCCCTTGAGGCGTCGCTCGCCGTCCATTTCACCCCGGCCTTGGCCAGTGCGGGTGCGAAGCTCGGGTTGTCGGCGGGCTGCTGCGGCCGTGTTCGCAGGCCGGAATGCTCACCGGTGACGAGTTCGCCCGCCTTGACCGTCATTCCGCGGCGGGCCGCCCAGTCGAGGTTCCCCGTGACCTCCCGCTCGATCTCGGCCGCGGAGGCGTACACGATGTCACCCGTGGCCGGGTCTTTCAGGCACCGCCACGGGCTGACGGTCAGATCCCGGACGCAGCCGAGGTACGCGTGGGAGTAGGTGTGGTTCAGCCACCGGAACCGGTCCTTGAGACCGAGGAACGACTCGGTGAGCGGGTCGGAACCGGTCTTCTTGGACGCGAGGTCGCTGCCGGCGCCGTTGTACGCCAGGTCGAACGTGAACCGGTTCCGCGCCTGCCACTGCGCGGCGAACGCCACGTCGTCGGGCACCATCCGGATGTCCTTCGTCTTCACGCCGCCGGGGCAGTCGTTACCGGGCGTGCAGTTGTGCTCGACGCTCCACCGGACGTCGGTCATGAACACGTCGTCGACGTGGACGCCGAAGTGGTTGCGGTTGTGGCCGAGGTGGACGCCCTTGGTCAGCCAGGTGATGAGCGCGTGCCCGATCGTCTGGAAGTGCGACTGCGCGCCGTTGGAGCTGAAGCTCAGCACCATCTCGCTGCGGCCGTCGTGGTCGTAGACGCCGGCGATGGTGCCCGCCGTCCCGTTGACGGTCGCGGTGACGAACGGCCGGAAGGACCTGCCGGTGGCGGGGTCGTCGGGCAGCGGCGTGGCGACGAAACCGTGGGACTCGCTCACGGCCCGGTCGACGTCGACGAACCGCACGGGGCCGCGCAGGCTCCGGAACGCGTCCGCCCGCCCGGTGCCGGTGACCTCGGCGGTGACGCCGTCCATGGAGCCGGCGTAGCCGGGCGCGTTCATCCCGACGGCGGCGGACGGGTAGACGTAGGCGTCGAGCTGGCGGATCCCGAACCGCCTCTCGTACGCGGCGAGCGCGGACATCTCCGCGCCGTTCCCGAACGGCGCCGCGTTCGGCAGGACGACGGCCTGGAACTTCGCGCGGGGGGACCCGTCGACGATGTCGGCCAGGAACGCCTTGTCGATCACCGGCCGCCCGGGGTCGCGCAGGTCGAGCGTCGTGTACGGGACGCCTTCGGTCTTCAGCCGCTGCGCCACGGCCTCCACCGGGGCGCCGCCGTCGGTGACGACGAGGACCTGAAGATCGACGCGAGGGCCCGCGGCCGCGGCCGGGGCCGGCGGCGGACCGGCGATCATGGCGGCCGCCGCCAGCACCCCGAGAAAGGCGCCAAGAGCGGGACGGCGTACGACTTTCACCAAGCCTCCCCAGGACGTGCGGACGACGGCGACCGAAATTCCACAGCCGTTCACAGCCGCACCAGAATTGGACTTAAAGGCCATTGGACGTTGGCCCACCAGATCATGCTTTACCTGGATGGACAAGTAAAGCCCGGCCGAGGCCCATCTTGATATGGGCCTGGTCCTAGGACTCTCGGGAGCTTAGGGAAAGCGGTTTTCCGCTGCCGCGGCGCGGGTTTAGGGAACGTCCGTTCCGCCGGATACCGAATTCAATTCCAACCAGCGCGCGGCGGCATGCTCGCGGTCGGCCGCGCCCAGCCGTTTGTAGATCTGGTGGGCGTGGTTCTTCACGGTCTTCTCCGTGATGACCAGCCGCCGCGCGATCTCCCGGTTGGTGAGCCCGGCGGCGATCAGCTCCAGGATCTCGGCCTCCCGCGCGGTCAGCCCGGGATCGGGTCGCGGCCCGCCGCCGTCGTGCACCCACCGCACCAGCGCCGTCACCACCGGCCGCGACAGCGTCGACTCGCCGCGCCCCGCCGTGATCAGGACGTCCGCCAGGGCGCGGGGCTCGAAATGGCCGTACACGAGGCATCCGTGAGCGCCCGCCGCCACCGCCCGGACGAGCACGAGCGGGTCCTGCTCGGCCGTCACGGCGACCACCCGCGCACCGGACCTGGCCAGGCGGCCGATGCCGTCCGCGGGCGGCGGCGACGCGTCGAGCAGCACCACGTCGGGCCCGTGCGCGCGCACGCCGGCGACCGAGCGCTCGACCGTCCCGGCGCCCACGACGTCCACGCCCGGCGCCGCGCCCAGCAACGCCCGAAACCCGATCCGCGACACCGGATTGTCACTGACGACCAACACCCGAACGGCCTTCGAATCGGGTTCGATCGCGATGTCAGGATTCATTGAAAAATCACTCTTCATGCCACCGGCCCGCAATGCTGACGCGCCGCGGCCGGCCCAGCGGACATGCAACGAGCGACGTCTCCGATGCAATCCGACACCAGCACATGCGTCAAGAATAGGGGACCATCTGTCCGCAGCAGGCCAGCGGCTCCCGTCCGCCGTTATCGGGCCATTGCGAAAACCCGTTCGGCGTTCCCGGCCCGGGACCGGTATCGGCGAACGCCATTCCGGTCCGCCCGCCGGCGGGCCCGGCCGCCATAATGGACCGGTCCGCGTCGCTATCGGAGACTCCCGGCGCCGCGATCCACGGTTCCGCGCGCCGCGATCAACGGTTTCGAGCGCCGCCCGGTGCGCGTCCGATGGGAGCCGGGCGCGCCCGCCGGGGGCGGGGCCACGCGTCCGCCGCCGGGTCCGGCCGGCGGCCGCGACCGCCGACCATCCGGCCTGACACGAATGATCTTCATATTCTGTCGGTTTCCGGCTCGCGTCATGGCGCCCAGCTGATCATTCGTGAGAATTCGATTGACCGGTCGGCTAATGGTCGGCGAACAAACTCACCCCGGCCGTCAGGTCATCGAGCGCCGCACGGGTGGCCGTGAAATCGTGCACATTGCGCACGATCCGACGGCCGCCGGAACCGTAACGGCGACCCGCCCGTCGAACATCCACCTAGAACCGAAAGATTTCCGCTCAAGTGCGCTGAACGGTGGAAATCTGTGCCTCCGGTCGGATTCGAACCGACACTTATACTCTTTTAAGGAGTATGCCTCTGCCATTGGGCTACGGAGGCGCAGCGCGGGTCCCGCCCATCCGTGACCTTCTCGGGGAAGGGGTGCGCGGCCTGTGGCCGTTCGGTCACCGAACTCCGGCGACCGGGCGGGCGCCGGTCGGCTCTCGTCGCCAAGGACGAGGCGTGTGCGCAGGCAGGACGGGGGCTGAGGCCGTCCGCGCCCTGCTCCGCCGCCCGCGCGTCCCGGCCCGCGTCCGCGTCCGCGCTCCCGACCGCTGGCCCGCGCGGTCTCCGGCCGGATCCGGCCGCACGCAGCCCGTAACCGGCTCCCTCTGTCTCAAGCCCCCGACACGTTCGCCGTGGTACCCCGCCATACCGAAGTCCCCGTCATTACGTCTTGTGTTCGCTATGTGACCTTTGCCGGTCCTGGCTGATCATCCGCGACATCCAGGCTGCCCTGCAACGCGCATGGGTGCCGTATATTTGGCGTATAGGGCCGATGTCTTCCTCGACGGTGGGACCGGAACCCGAAGAGCGTCACCTGGTGATCGCTCCTGACAGGGCCGGTTAGGGGATCAGATGGAATTCCGCATCCTTGGACCGCTCGAAATCGCCGCGCGCGGCCGCCCCGTCGCGGCGGGCGGTCCGCAGCAGCAGACCGTGCTCGCCGCGCTGCTGCTGGCGGCCAACGAGGTCGTCCCGATCGACCGGCTGGTCGACGCCGTGTGGTGGACCTCGCCCCCGTCCGCGCGCGCGAACGTCCGCGGCTACATCGCCGCGCTGCGCCGGATGCTGCGGAGCGCGGGCGAGCCCGCCGACCGGCTGATCACCCGGGCGCCGGGCTACCTGCTGCGCGTCGAACCAGGCGAGCTCGACCTGTTCCGGTTCGAGGAGGCGTTCACCAGGGGCGAGAAGGCGCTGCGCGGCGGCCGGGCGGAGCAGGCCGCGCGCGACTTCGCCGAGGCGCTGCACCACTACCGGGGGCGGCCGCTCGAAGCGATGCCGCTGGGCGCCCCGCTCCAGGCCGACGTGGAACGGCTGGAAGAGCGCCGGCTGCTGCTGATGGAGCAGTACACCGACGCGTGCCTGCTGCTCGGCCGCTCGGACGCGCTCGTCCCCGACCTGCGGCGCCTGGTGTCCCGCCATCCGCTCCGGGAGCGGCTGTGGGAGCGGCTGATGCTCGTGCTGTACCGGATGGGCAGGTCCGCCGACGCGCTCGACGCGTACGCGCAGGTCCGCCGGCATCTCGCCGACGATCTGGGCATCGACCCCGGGCCCCGGCTGCGGTCGCTGGAACGGCGGATCCTCAGCGGCGATCCCGCGCTCGACCCGGCCTCGCCGCCGGAGCACGCCCCGCCGGTCGACGACCCCGAAGAGACCGGCCGCCCCGCCGGCGGCCCGTCCGGCCGGACGGGCCCGCTGCGGCAGTTCCCCATGGACATCGTCGAGTTCACCGGCCGCGAGGCCGAGCTGCGCGCCCTGAACCGGTTCGCCGACGGCGCCGGCGGCGACGGCGACACCGCGCTGACGGTGATCGCGATCGAGGGCATGGCGGGCGTCGGCAAGACCCGCCTCGCCGTCCGCGCCGCGCACCAGATCAGCACCCGCGGCCGGTTCGGCGCGGTGCAGCTGTGGGCCGACCTGCGCGCCATGGATCCCGAGCTTCCGGCCGCAGACCCGGCCGAGGTGCTGGAGACCTTCCTGCGGCAGCTCGGCGTGCCAGGCGCGCGGATCCCGCCCGACCTGGCGTCCAGGGCGGCGCTGTACCGCGACCGGCTGCACGGCGCGCGGGCCCTGGTGATCCTCGACAACGCCACCGACGAGGCGCAGGTGGAACCGCTGCTCCCGGGCGACCCGACCAGCCTCGTGCTCATCACCAGCCGGCGGAGCCTGGCCGGGCTGGACGGCGTCCACCGGCTCCGGCTGGCCGTCTTCGCGCCGCCGGAGTCCAGCGATCTGCTGGGCCGGATCGCGGGCCGGGAGCGCGTCGCCGCCGACCCCGCCGCCGCGGCGCGGATCGCCGAGCGGTGCGGGCAGCTGCCGATGGCCGTCACGATGGCGGCGCGCCGGTTGCAGACCCGTCCCGCGTGGACGCTGGCCGAGTTCGACGCGCGGCTGGAGGGCCAGGGCCGGCTGCCGGACGAGCTGGAGTTCCGCAACCGCTCCATCAGCGCGTCGTTCGACCTGTCCTACCGGGCGCTCGCAGACGACCAGAAGCGCATGTTCCGGCTGCTCGGGCTGCATCCCGGCGCGGATTTCACGCCGTCCACCGCCGCCGTGCTCACCGACCTGCCCGAGGAGCGGGCGGAGTCGCTGCTCGAAGCCCTGCTGGACGAGAACCTGCTCCAGCAGGCGGCCCCGGGCCGCTACCGGATGCATCGTCTGCTGCACATCCACGCCACGCGGAAGGCGCACGAGCACGAGACGGCCGACGAGCGCGACGCGGCCGCCGGGCGGGTGTTCGCCTGGTATCTCCGCGCCGCCCACTCGGCCGACCTGGTGGTGAACGCACACGGGCACCGCGTCCTGATCGAGTTCACCGACGATCCCGGCGACGGCGCGGGCCGGGTGCCGGTCTTCGACACGCGCGCGCAGGCGCTGGCCTGGTTCGAGGCCGAGTCGGAGAACCTCTCCGCGGTGATCAGGGCGGCGGCCGGCCAGGGCCGGGACGCGGTCGCCTGGCGGCTCCCCGCCGTGCTGCTCACGTTCTTTCATCTCGGTGAGCGCCGGGACGACTGGCTCGCCGCGTACGAGACCGGGCTCGGCGCGGCCCGGCGGCTCGGGGAGTGGCGCGGTGTCGCGTTCATGCTCAACGGGCTCGGCATGGCCTGCAGCCGCGCGGACCGTTCCGACGAGGCGATCGGCCACCACCGCGAGGCGCTGGTCGTCCAGCGCCGGCTCGGCGATCTCGTCGGCCAGGCATGGAGCCTGAACAGGCTCGCCGTCGCCTACCTCACCGCGCGGCGGCCCGCCCGCGCCATCGAGTGCTTCGAGGAGTCGGTGCGCATCTTCCGGCGGGTCGGCGACCCGCGTGGCGACGCCGCCGCCACGGCCCCCGACCTCGGGCCCGGTGACGCCGACGGCGGCCACATCCGCATGTGCGAGACCGTCCCGTGCCCGGACAGCGTCATGGCGCCCGCGGCGGCCCGCGCCGCGTCCGGCGAGGTCTGATCGCCCGGCCCGGAGCGCCGAAGATCGGCGGCGCGCCATTCCGGAAATGGCGGAGCCTACGGATTTACGGGACGCGCGGAACCACGGCCTGAGGGAAAGGGGCCTGGTGGAAAAGGGGAATTCGCCGTGCCGATGGGGCGGCGATGGTCAGTCGTCGATCCAGCCGTGCTTGTGGGCGATCTCCACGATGCTGCCGCGAACCTTGACGATCTGGGCGCCGGTGAGGTCGGGCGCGCCGGCCAGCAGCACGTCGACGATCTCCCGGCTGAGCTCCTTGCGGGACAGGACGTCGCACATCATGTCGTCGGGGCCGTCGGCGGCCGGGGCGCGCTCCACCGCGGAGGCCGAGCCGTTGGACGGCGAGCCCACCGCGCGGACGGCGAACGCCTTGAGGCCGCGCTCGCCCTCGGTCACCTCGAACTCGACGGCCGTTCCCGGCGAGAACGCCGCCTTGTCGTCGAGGAGCTCGTTGGCGTGGACGAAGACGTCCTCGCCACCGCCGTCGGGAACGATGAAACCGTAACCGCGGACTTCGTCGAATCGGAGAATCCTGCCTGAACGCACCGCCAGCCTCCACACGCCAACCAAAAGCCATACGCTTTTCCAACACTTAGCAGCGGCCAGGTTAGCACACGAGGTCGGCCGCCGGTCATGCTTATGAGACCGGTAAATGCCGGGAATGTCAGCCTTTTCACTTCGCGCGTGGCGCGTGTGGCGCCGGGGCCCCGGGTGCCGGGCGAGGGCCCGGGTGCCGCGGAGGGTATGCCGAACCGGGGCGCCCGCACTATGCATTGCGTGCCAGAAGCCCGGCGCCCGTGGCCGCGGGGTTGACGGAGGGACGCGGAGGGTTCACCTTACTGAAAGGAAAGTTTCCTTTTAGGGTCGGCCGCCGGGCCGTCCCGCCTCCGCCTCCAGGCGCGCCGCCGTACGGCGCGCCTCCCGCCAAGGAGAAGCAGGATGCCAAGGAAGACCAGCATCGCCGTGGCCGCGGCCGTGACCGCCGGGCTGCCGCTGGCGCTCGCCGTGCCGGCGTGGTCGCACGGCTACACCACCTCGCCACCGAGCCGCAGCTACCTGTGCGGCCAGCACAAGGTCCAGAACTGCGGCCAGGTCCAGTGGGATCCGGACGGCGTCGAAGGCCCGAAGGGGTTCCCGGCGCGCGGGCCCGGCGACGGTGACATCTGCGCCGGCGGCGACGGGCGCTGGGGAGAACTCGACGACCAGCGCGGCGGCACCGGGTGGCCCGCGACCAAGGTGACGGCCGGCCAGAGCTTCAACGTCTCCTGGCATTTCACCGCCCCGCACTCCACCACGTCGTTCCGCTACTTCCTCACCAAGGACGGCTGGAACAGCACCCAGCCGATCACCCGGGACAGCCTGGACCTCACGCCGTTCATCAACAAGAGCTACGGCGGCCGCCAGCCGTCCGACAGGGACGTCCACAGCGGGACGCTCCCGCAGCGCCAGGGCAGGCACATCCTGCTCGGCGTCTGGGACATCGCGGACACCGGTAACGCCTTCTACCAGTGCATCGACGTCGACTTCGGCTGACGTCCCCCAAGCCCGGGCCGTAGGCACGCGCCGGCGCACCGTCTGAGCGGGGCTTCGCGAGGGCTCAGACGGTGAGCCGGCGCCACACCTCGTCCAGGGCCAGCCGCAGGGCGCCGGTGAGGACGGTGTCCTCGGCCAGCCCGGAGAACTCCACCGCGGGCGGGTTGAGGGTCAGCTCGGCCAGGTGCCGGGTGATGGCCGTGAGCAGCACGGGCCCGGCGCGCGCGACCCCGCCGCCGATCACGACCGCGTCCGGGTCGAGCACCAGCACGGCCGGGGCGACGGCCTGCGCGAAGGTGGCGGCGACCTCGTCCACGACCCGCCGCGCCGTGGCGTCGCCTCCGGCGGCCGCGGCGAACACGGCCGCGGCGTCGGGCGGGCCGCCGTGCAGCGGCGATCCCGGGTCCGTGCGTGCGGCCCGGCGGGCCTGCTCCGCGATGGCCTCGGCGCCGATCGTCCGCTCCAGCGGGCCGCGGCCGTCGCCGGTGTCCGGGACGCGGCCGGGCGGGCGGATGAAGCCGATCTCGCCGGCGGCCCCCGTACCCCGGTGCAGGGCGCCGCCGATCACCACGCCGGCGCCGAGACGCTCGCCCCACTGGACGGCCAGCAGCGTGCCCGCCACCGTGTCCTCCCCGGTGGCGCGTTCCCCGGCGACGGCGAGGGCCGCGAGGTTGGCGTCGTTCTCGACCTGGACGGGGCAGCCGAACCGGCCGCGGAGATGGTCGGAGAGGTTCACCGACGTCCAGCCCGGCACGCTCGGCGCCAGCAGGATCCGGCCCGAGCCGGGGTCGACGATGCCGGGCGTGGCGACGACGACTCCCGCGATCTCGCCCGCGTCCAGGCCGGCGTCCCGCAGGACGCGCGTGACCGCGGCGTCGACGACGGCGAGGAGCCGGTCGGCGTCGCCCCGGTCGACCGATTCGCGGACGGTGGCCAGGCGGCGCGCGGCCAGGTCGCCGATTCCCGCGCTGACCGTGTGCGGTCCGACGTCCAGGCCCAGCACCGGCGCGGCGCGGCCGCGCAGCGAGACCCGCACGGCGGGCCGGCCGACCTGCCGGGGCTCGGCGTCCGGGTCGTGCTGCTGGAGCCAGCCCGCCTCGACCAGGTCGTCCACCGCCTGGCCCACGGTCGGACGGGTCAGCCCGGTCAGCCTGACGAGCTCGGCCAGCCGAACCGGCTCGGGCGCCTGCGCCCGCACCGCGCGCAGCACGGCGGCGGTGTTGAGGCGGCGCAGCACCGGGGTGCCGACCGCGCGATCGTCCTCCATGCTCCCGTCCATGCTTCCCCCGTCTCCGCTCCTCCGGAAGATCCACAAGAACCCTTGACCACCGGGTCCAGCGGAGTCATTATGATCACCGTCCGGATTTTGTAAGGACTTTAACAAACTTGCGGTGGAGGTGTCCGCCATGACGCTGGGTCCGCGTAGGAAATCACGAACGAAGAGACGCCGGGGGTTCGGTGATCGCTCCCGGGCGATCGTCCTCGCGGCGGTGGCGGTGCTGGTCGTGCCGCTGGCGGCGATGGTGCCACCGGCCACCGCCACGGCCGAGACCGAGACCGTGGCGGCGGGCCCGGCGGGCCGGGCGCTGGAACGGATCCTCGGCGGGCACCGGGCCCGGCAGATCACGCTCAGGACGATCGGCAAGGGCACCGGCCCCGACCGCTACCGGGTCTCCGCCGAGAACGGGCGGCTGACCATCGCGGGCACCACCCCGGCCGTCCAGCTGACCGGGTTCGGCCGCTACCTCCGCGAGGTCGCGCACGCCGACTTCGCGATCGGCGGCGCGCAGCTCGACCTGCCCGCGCGGCTGCCGCTGCCGTCCGCGCCGATCGAGGAGGACGCGTCCGTCGCGCACCGGTTCGCGCTCAACGACACCAACGAGGGGTACGCGGGCGCCTACCTGAGCTGGGACGAGTGGGAGCGCCGCATCGACGCGCTCGCCCTGCTCGGCATCAACGAGGTGCTGGTGTACGAGGGGCAGGACGCCGTCTACCAGCGCACGTTCCAGCAGTTCGGGTACAGCGCCGCGGAGATGCGCGGGTGGATCCCGCAGCCGGGCCACCAGGCGTGGTGGCTGCTGCAGAACATGTGCTGCACCGACTCGCCCATCTCCCAGCAGCTCATCGACCGCCGCGCCGCGCTGGCCAAACGCATGGTCGACCGGCTGCGCGAGCTTGGCATGACACCGGTGCTGCCCGGCTACTACGGCACCGTCCCGACCGACTTCGAGACCCGCAACCCGGGGGCGCACACCGTCCCGCAGGGGAAGTGGAACGCTCTACAGCGTCCCGACTGGCTCGACCCGACGGGCCCGGAGTTCGGCAAGGTCGCGGCGGCGTTCTACAAGGCCCAGACCGACCTGTACGGCGCGAGCACCATGTACAAGATGGACCTCCTGCACGAGGGCGGCACGGCCGGGAACGTTCCCGTCCCCGCGGCGTCGAAGGCCGTGCAGGACGCGCTCGACGCCGCGCACCCCGGCGCGACCTGGGTGATCCTCGGCTGGCAGAGCAACCCGCGCAAGGAGACCCTCCAGGCGATCGACCGGTCGCGGATGTTCATCGTCGACGGCATCACCGAGCAGCCGAACATCACCGACCGGGAGAAGGACTTCCTCGGCACCCGGTACGCCTTCGGCACGATCTGGAACTTCGGCGGCCACCAGAACTTCGGCGCCGGCCTCACCGTCTGGAACGAGAAGTTCCACGCCTGGCGGGCGAAACCCGGCAACACGATGGACGGCATCGCGCTGATGCCCGAGGCGATCGACAACAACCCGGCGGCGGTGGCGTTCTTCGCCGACATGCCGTGGCGGGACGGCCCCGTCGACATGGACGCCTGGTTCGACGAGTACGCCACCGCCCGCTACGGCGCCGCCGACCCGCACGCCCTCGCCGCCTGGCGGATCATCGGCCGGACGGTCTACGACTGGCCGGCGGGCAAGGACACCCGGCATGTGACCGGGCTGTTCGACGAGGACCCCGGCCTCACCAACACCGGCTACCCGCTCCAGTACGACCCCGCCGAGTTCGAGCGGGCGCTGCGCGAGCTGCTGAAGGTCGACCCGCGGCTGCGCCGCTCCGGCGCGTACCGCTACGACCTCGTCGACGTCGCCCGCCAGGTGCTCGCCAACCGGAGCAGGCTGCTGCTACCGAAGATCAACGCCGCCTACCGGGCCCGCGACCGCGCCGCGTTCGGGCGGCTCACCGGCCGCTGGATGGACGAGCTCCGCCTCATGGACGGGGTCCTCGGCACCGATCCGAACTTCCTCCTCGGCGCCTGGCAGCGCGAGGCGTCCCGCCAGGCGGCGAGCCGGAGCGAGGCCGCGACCCTCGACTACAACCTGAAATCGCTGGTCACGCTGTGGGAGAGCGGCGCGCCCGGGCTCCAGGACTACGCGCGCCGCGAGTTCAACGGCCTGGTCGGCGGCTACTACGCCAAGCGCTGGGCGATGTTCTTCCGCGAACTCGAACGCGCGCTGGAGAACGGCACCGAGCCGAAGCGGATCGACTGGCGCGACGTCGCCGAACGCTGGGCCCGCGCCGGCACCCGCTACGCCGCCGAACCGCGCGGCGACGCGTACCGGCTCGCCGAACGGGTCGCGCTGGAGCCCGCCGGCGCGCTCGCCCTCGCCACCGACCGCAAGGGCGTCGCGCCGGGCGGGAGCGTGCTCGTCACCGCGACCTTCACCAACGAGTCGGCGATCAGCCCGGCGCGGGACGTGCGGTTCCGGCTGTCGGCGCCCCGCGGCTACGACGTCCGGCCCGCGGCCGGTTCGGACGATGACGCCGAGCCCGGGAAGACCGCCACCGCGACCTGGACGGTGACCGCGCCCCGCGACGCCGAGCCGGGCGCCCTTCCCGGCCTCGACGGCACAGTGTCATGGCGTACCGGCAAGGGCGAGTCCGAGCGGGCGAGCGCGCACGCCCTCCTCATGGTCGGCGGGACCACGGCCGGCGAGCCCTACCGGACGGCCGCCTCGACGAACGCCGCGTTCGCGCGGACGGGCGACACGATCGGCATCGCCGCGGGCGGCGAGGACATGTGGGGCGGCGTCAACGAGTACGCGACCGTCTACGAGGACGGCGGGCTGGCGCCGGGCAACGCGGTGTCCACGAAGGTGACCAGGCTGGACGGCTCGTCCCCCTGGACACGGGCCGGGCTGGTCGCCGCCGACGACCTGGCCGGACCCGGGACGGCCGGGTACGCCAACATCGCCGTCACGCCCGAGCACGGCTGCGTCTTCTCCTACGACGGCGACGGAGACGGCCGCCTCGACCACCACACCGAGGTCGGCGGGTTCACCGCGGGCGCCGTCTACGTCCGGCTGGGCAGGGACGGCGACCGGATGACCGGATCGTGCAGCTCCGACAACAAGAACTGGGCCGTGGTCGGCTCCGGTACCGTCCCCGGCAAGGCGGGCGCGCGGGACGTCGGCATGTTCGTCAGCGCCGTCAACAGGCACACCGCGCAGGAGGCGATCGCCCTGTTCGGTGGCGGCATCGCCGCGTCGCCGGGCACGTCGCGCGACGGGTCGGGCGACCCGCTGCAGAGCCTCCGCAAGCCGGTGACTGCGCTGTCGTCCGAGCCCGGACGGCCGCCGGAGGCCGCCAACGACGGCAACCGCGCGAACTCGCCCTACTGGGGCGGGCGGATGACGTACGGCGAGAACTGGTGGCGGGTCGACCTCGGCGCCGTCAACGACGTGTCGCGCGTCAACGTCCGCAACTACGTCGACGGCACGCGCTACTACACGTACCGCCTGGAGGGCAGTCTCGACGGCGAGCGCTGGTTCACCATCGGCGGCCGGGGCGGGCCCCGTCCCGCCGCGGACGCGGGAGACACGGTGAACACCGAGGCCAGGGCCCGCCACGTGCGGGTGGTCGGGCTCGGCAACACCGCGAACCTCACCTTCCACCTGTCGGAGGTGAGCGTCTACGGAACGCCCGTCCCCTGACGGCACGGACGCGGCACGGACGAGGCACGGACGAGGCAAGGAGGTAGGCGGAGGTAGCTCGGCCGCGCGGATCGTCCCGTAACGGGTGACAACCGCCCTGATAGGCTGCGAGGCTTTGCTTGTACCCCGGCCACCCTTGTGCAGGGTGGCCGGGGTGTCTACAGGTCAGAGCGCTTCGCGGAGCGATGTGGCGCGGCGCGGCGATGGGGATATCAAGGAGGCGACGGCTGTGACCGTCTCGATGGTGAAGGGCCAGCGGATCTCGCTGGAGAAGCCCGGCGGTTCGCTGAGCATGGTCCGGATGGGCCTGGGCTGGGACGCGGTGAAGAAGAAGGGCTTCTTCGGCTCGCGGGAGCGGGACATCGACCTCGACGCGTCCTGCGTGCTCTTCGCCGACACCGCTCTCGCCGACGTGGTCTACTTCGGCAAGCTGACCAGTGACGACGGGTCCGTCCGGCACACCGGCGACAACCTGACCGGCGCGGGCGACGGCGACGACGAGTCCGTGATCGTCGACCTGAGCCGGCTGCCGGTGCACGTCACGTCGCTGGTGTTCACCGTCAGCTCCTTCAACGGGCAGACGTTCAACGAGGTCGAGAACGCGTTCTGCCGCCTGGTCAACGAGATGGACGGCGGCGAGCTGGCCCGCTACACGCTGACGGGCGGCGGCGCCCACACCGCGATGGTGATGTCCCGGATCTACCGGCACGGCGACGGCTGGAAGATGAACGCGATCGGCGAGCCGTGCCACGGCCGCACGTTCGAGGACATGCTGCCGGTGATCGCCAACCACGCCTGACCGCCCGATGGCCGATCTTCTCCGTGGCGCCAACGCGCCGCTGCCCGTCCGCCGGGTGACCGCCACCGTGTCCTGCGCCCTGCCCGTGGACGTCAGCGCGCTGCTCGTGGACCGGGACCTGCGCGTGCGCACCGACTCCGACCTGGTGTTCTTCAACGCCCCCGAGGCGCCGGGCGTGCGGTGGGCGGACGGCGGCGGGCGCCAGCGCGTCGATCTCGACCTGGACGCCGTCCCCGCCGACGCGCACGCGGTGCTGATCGCGGTCAGCCTGACCGGGTCGGCGTCGTTCGGGTCGATGCCCCCGCCGCAGGTGCGGCTCACCGGGGACGACGGCGCCGCGCTGGCCGTGTTCGCCGTCTCCGGCCTGGGCCGGGAGAAGGCGATCATCGGCCTTGAGGTCTACCGGCGGGACGACCGGTGGAAGGTCCGCGCCGTCGGCCAGGGCTACGCCGGTGGGCTGGCCGAGCTGGTCGAGGCGCACGGCGTCAAGGTCGACGACCCGGGCGACGCGCCCGCCCCGGAGGCGGCGGCCATGGCCTCCGCGCCGCCGGGCCCCGCCGTCGGAGCACCACCACCGCAGGGACCGCCGCGACCGCAGGGGACGCCACCGCCGCAGGCAACACCGCCGCTGGGCACACCGCCCCAGCAATCTCCGCAGGGGTCGTCCGGGAACGAGGTCGGGTATCTCGAACGGTGCTGGCTGGTGTGGGAGGACGCGAGCCGCTCGCTGGCCTCCTTCCGCGCGTCCACCGAGCACGCCCTCAACCTCCGCAACGAGGAGATCGCCGGGCGGGCGCCGCGCGGGCGCTTCGAGCAGCTCATGGCGGCGGCCGACCAGCGGCTGCGCGCCGACGCGGGCCAGCTGCGCGACGAGCTGGTCCGAGTGGAGCCGCAGGTCACCGCCGAGGTCGCGCCGTTCGACGCGCCGTCCTGGCTGACCTGGCAGCCGAGCGCCGACCTCGCCGAGGGAATGCTGGCGGGGCGGCTGTCCACCGCCGAGCTGCCCGATCTGCGGGTGCCGCTCGTGCTGCGGCTGCCGTGGCGGCGCGGCGTGTGGATCTCGCAGGGCACGATGCCCGGCGACTCGGCCGCCTACGCCTGGTCGCTGGTGACCCGGTTCCTCGCGGCCGTCCCGCCCGGGCTCGTCGGGCTCGAGGTGATCGACGCGGCGGGCCTGTCGGGCGCCGGCTGGCTGCACGGGTTCGACCCGGTGGTCAGCGCCCGGCTGCTCGGCGGCGGCGTGGCGACCGGCCCGGCGGCGGCCGAGCGGCTGCGCCGCCTGCTCGACCTGGTCGACCTGCGCCAGGTCGGCGGGCAGGACGGCGAGCTGCCCGCCGGGCTGGCGGACGGTCCGCCGCTGCGGCTCGCGGTGATCCTCGACGCCGGCGCCGCGCTCGACGGCGAGGACGCGCACCACCTGCTGCGCCTGGTGGAGGACGGCCCGCTCGTCGGCGTCCCGGTGCTGCTGGTGGAGACCGACACCCCGGCGGCCGAGTCGGTGCGCGCCATCCGCGTCCGGCAGACCTGCAACAACCTGCCGTCCAGCGAGGGCACCATCGCCGACTCGTGGGTCGGCACCGACTGGACGCTCACCCCGGAGGTCCTGCCCGACGCCGCCGACGTCACCCGCGCCCCCGCGCTGCTCGCCCACGTGCTCGGCGCCCACGGGCGCTCCCTCGCCTCGTACGACTAGAGGCCGCACGACCGAGACGGCAGGACGCCCCCGCGTCGAGCTTCGCGGGGGCGTCCTTCCTTTCCGGGCGTCAGCTGTTGAACGGTGCGAGCTCGTGCCAGAAGTCGCAGTGGTGCGGCCACGAGATCTCGCGGGTCATGCGGCTCGTCCCGGCGGGCAGCAGCGACATCTGGGCCTGCTTCTCGGTGGTGAACGGCTTCCAGCGCGGGGTGCCGGTCACGTTGGGGTCACCGGTGCGGGCGAAGCCCGTCCACTGGGAGGTGAGCTGGGCCTGCAGGGCCTTCTGGTTCGGGTCCAGCGCGGGCTGGTTCGGGAAGGTGCCGTGGTACAGGTAGGAGAACTCGCCGACATGGAACGCGCCGGCGGGCTTCGTCGCGTCGACGAAGGGCAGCGGCGGCGGGTTGGTGTCGTCGAACCGGTACGCGTACACCGGCACGTGCTTCGCCAGGCGGCGGTCGTTGAGCAGCGCCGGGCAGACGGACGTGGAGTCGGCGAGGACGGTCCGCGCCGCGATGAACGCCGAGGGCTCCGGGTACTCCGACAGCGGGTAGCGCTTCAGCACCTTCGGTGCGTACTCCCCGTACTGGCTACGGACCTGCGCCTCGAACGCCTGAGGCGTGTCGGCGGGACGGATCTGTGACTCGTCCCTGGCCACGCCGTGGATGACGGGGACCTTGTTGAACTCGCCGAGGGCGAACGCCTGCCCCGGCGACCTGGTCAGGGTCTTGCCGTCGACGATGGGCGCCATCGTCCCGCTGTTGGGCCCGAGGCCGTCGCCCGCCGCGTCCAGGAGGGTCTGCACCGGTACCTGGCGCAGGCAGGCGGCGACGTCGGCGGCGCTCCCGCAGCCGACGGCGGTGGCGAAGCGGGCACCGGCGGCCTGTGCCTCGGCCTGGGTCGGCAGTTTGGCCGCGCAGTCCTGCGCCTGCCAGGTGGCGTGGACGCCGCGCAGCGAGTTGTACTCACCGCTCTCGATGATGCCCTTGTTGAACAGTCCTTGCGCGGTCGGCGACGCCATGTTGGCGCACACGCTCGATCCGCCGGCGGACGGCCCGAAGATCGTGACGTTGCCCGCGTCGCCGCCGAACCTGGCGATGTTGCGCTTGACCCAGCCGAGCGCGGCCTGCTGGTCCTCGATCCCGTAGTTGCCGGCGTTCGCGCCGAGGGCCTGGTGGGACAGGAAGCCGATGATGCCGAGCCGGTACCGCACCTCGACCTGGATGACCTTCCCGGCGGTGGCGAGCCGGGTCCCGTTGGACGGGGTGCCGAGCCGGAACCCGCCGCCGTGCAACTGCACCATGACGGGCAGCGGCCCGGCCCCGGCGTTCTCCGGCACGCGGACGTCCAGCTTCAGGCAGTTCTCGTCGGTCGAGCCGGGCCGGAAGTCGGACGGCTGCGGGCAGGCGCTGCCGGGTTCGGTCGCCTGCACCGGCTCGGTCCAGCCGGGGTGCCGGGCCGGCGGCTCCCAGCGGAGATTCCCGGTGGGCGGGGCGGCGTAGGGAACGCCCAGCCAGTTCTTGACGCCGTCGCCGTCGAGTCCGCACACCGGTCCGCTGTCGGTCTGCACGAGGGTGCCGTCCGAGCAGGGCGGCGGCGCGGCGGCCGGAGCCGCCGTCGCCGTGTTCGCCGCCGTCAGCCCGACGGCGGCGACGATGATTGACATGGTCATCTTCAGGGCCGTACTGGGTCTCATTGGGGGTCCTCCGGTCGAGACCGTGGGGAAACCTGGCTGCCCTGATCATTGCACCGTCGTTCGATACGACGTCATATCTGACTTGGCCATGTCGTATATCGAGTTTTGGTCCGTCAGACTTCAGCTCCGGTTATGTGCTGGGACGCGTGGGGTGAGAGTCATGTGGATGTCCTCGGCGGCCCACAATACGAAGCGTTCGATTGGCGTCACCGTCCGTCCGGGCACCAGGTGGAATTGGAAACGCCTGAGCAGAATGGCCAGCACGAGTTCGGCCTCGACCATGGCGAGCGCCGCGCCCTCGCAGCTGCGCGGGCCGACCCCGAACGGGATGTAGGCGAGCCGCGGGCGCCCGGCGGACGCCTCGGGGGTGAAGCGGTCGGGGTCGAACACGTCCGGGTCCGGCCAGTGGTCGGGGTTCATGTGCACGGCCCAGAACGGATAGAAGATCGTCGTGCCCGCCGGGACGGCGTAGCCGCCGAGCACGAGGTCCTCGGTGGCCTCCCGCGCGCCGTACGGGCCCGGCGGGTACAGCCGCATCGCCTCCCTCAGCACCCTGTCCAGGTAGGCGAGCTTCTTGAGGTCGCCGTACTCGGGGACGGCGCGCTCGCCCAGCACCCGGTCGAGTTCGGCGGCGGCGCGTGCGGCCGCGTCCGGGTGCCGGGCCAGCAGGTACAGCGTCCAGGAGATCGCGACGCCGGTGGTGTGGTGGGCGGCCAGCATGGTCATCAGCACCGAGTCGCGGATCCGCGCCGGCGACTCGCCCGCCGCGGCCAGCGCCGCGATCATGTCGCTGCGATCGGCTGTCTTCCCGGTGGAGTCGTGCGCGGCGAGGACGTCGTCGACGGTGCCGCGCAGATAGGCCAGGGCCTGGTCGGCTCGCACGCGGCGCCCCTGCGCGTCGCCCGGCACGTCCGCGTGGTACAGCCGGGCCAGGTGCTCGGTGAGGACGTCCTCGAACGCGGTCACGACCCGTCCGGCGGACTCCTCCGACGCCAGGCCGCTGCCGAGGGAGTACTCGCAGATCATGCGCAGCGACAGCTCGCTCAGGTCCTTCTGCAACGCGACGGCCTCCCCGGCGGGGCGTGCCGCCCACCGGTCGGCGAGCGCGGACGTCAGCGCCGTGAACCGCGCGAAGTGCGCCTCGTGCGAGGGGCGCCCGGCCAGCACCGACAGCATCACCCGGCGCCACGGGCCGTGCTCGGCGGACGGGATCGTCTGGAGGTTCCCCGACTCCTGGAGCGGCGCCAGGAACTCGAACAGCTTCTCCGGACGCTTGTCGATCTTCGCGGTGGCCTCCAGCAGCACCGGGTCGCAGACCGACACCGCCATGTCGGCGCCCGGCAGCGCGAACCGGACCACCGGCCCGTACTCGGCGTGCAGTTTCAGCTGGTAGTTGTGCAGCCCGCCCGCCGCCACGATCGCGTCGGCGCCGTCGTGCCCACCGGGCGGCCCAGGAATCTGTGGATTCGCCATGCCCCAATCATGAAGCCGATTCGGCACTGAGTCAGCGGGCGAGGGGGGTCAGCGGGCGAGGGTGCGTCAGCGGAGGAGGCGGCGGGCGCCGGCGCGGGCCCGGTCGGCGGGGATGGCGAAGCCGATGCCGATCGAGCCGCCGCCGTCGCGCATCAGCGTCGCGATCGCCGTGTTCACACCGACGACCTCGCCGCGCGCGTTGACCAGCGGCCCGCCGGAGTTGCCCGGGTTGATGGACGCGTCGGTCTGGAGCGCGTCGCCGACGCCGCCCTGCCCGATCCGCACCCTGCGGTTCAGCGCGCTGACGATGCCGCCGGTGACCGTCCCCTGCAGGCCCAGCGGGGAGCCGAGCGCGAGGACTTGGTCGCCGACCCGCACGTCGGAGAACCGGCCGAACGCCAGCGGGGCGGGGCCGGCGGCGGCGGGGATCGCCAGCACGGCCAGGTCGAGGGCGCGGTCGGAGCCCGCCACCCGCGCCCGGACGCGGCGCCGGTCGGCCAGCACGACGGTGACCGCGCCGCCGTCGTCGACGACGTGCGCGTTGGTCAGCACGTGCCCCCGCCGGTCGATCACGAACCCGGACCCGGTGCCGCGCGCGCCGCCCGCCCGCACCTCGATCGACACCACGCTCGCCTGCACCCGCGCCGCGACCGCGCTCAGGTCCCCGCCGTTCACCGGCCGGCCGCCGGACTGCGGCAGCGCCGTGGACGCCGCCGGGTCGGCCGCCGTCATCCGCCCGGCGACGGCCCCGGCCAGCCCGCCGGTCAGCCCTCCGACCAGCAGGGCGGCGACCACGGCCGCGACGACGGCCCGCCCGGGACCGCCGCCCCTCCGGTCCCTGTGGAGGTCCTCGTAGCCGGGCGCGATCAGCGGGACGGTCGGCGGCGGGCGCCTGAACGGATCGTCATGCGGCCACGTACGAGGAGGCGGGGGAGAGTACAGGGGATCCGCTTGCCGTGGATGGCTCATGGGGCTCCTCACGCTCGGGTCTCACCCGTCAGTACTCCGTCCCCCGTGTGTTTCGTTCAGGGGAGGCGTGAAGCGGGGTGAGGCCCGAGCGCGAGCAGCCGCTCAGGCGGTGTGGACGACGCGCCCGCCCGCGAGGGTGAGGGTGGGCTTGATCCGCTGCAACGCGTCGTCGTCGGCGGTGAGGACGTCCCCGTCCAGGACGACGAGGTCGGCGAGGCTGCCCGGCGTGATCGTGCCCTTGCGGTCCTCGGCGTTCTCGATGTAGGCGCCGGCGGTCGTCCACAAGCGGATCGCCTGCTCCCGGGTGAGGCGCAGGTCGGGCGGGACGTCCGAGAACGGTCCCGGCTCGGCCCCGGCGAACGTGGCGATGCCGCGCCGCCAGTCGGGGACGCAGACGGGCGCGTCGGAGCTGTCGGCGACGTGCACACCGGCGGCGAGCAGCGCACCGGCCGGGAACGCCCGCGACCACCTTTCCTCACCGATCACTCGCGTCATGGACGCGCCGCTGTACGACTTCATCAGCGAACTGGTGATGACGCTGATGTCGTGCTCGGCGAGGCGGGCGTAGGAGTCCTCGGAGAGCAGCGTGCCGTGCAGGAGCGCGTGCCGGGCCCGCGGCCACGGGTCGGCCTTGAGCGCGCGGATGATCCCGTCGGTCGCGGCGTCCGCCGCGCGGTCGCCGGTGACGTGCACCTGCACCTGGAGCCGGTTCCGGTGCGCCAGCTCGATCATGCGGAGGAGTTCCTCGTACCGGGCCTCGTCGTCGTCGCCGGAGGTGATGAGGTGGCCGTGGCAGCCCGACGGGTACGGGTCGTGCAGCCACGCGGTGCCCTGCGTGGGCACCCCGTCGGCGAACAGCTTGCAGCCGCCGATCCGGAGCCAGTCGTCGCCGAGGCCGGTGGACAGCCCCGCGTAGCCCAGCGCGGTCTCCAGCCGGTCGGACGCGCTCGCCGGCGACGGCCAGTCCCAGTGCATCAGCGTGTTCACCCGGACGGTCATCCGCCCGTCCCTGCGCAGGGTGGTGTAGTCGCGCAGCAGCTCGGGCCAGACGATCGGGTCGGTGACGCTGGTGATGCCGAGCGCGTTGAGCTTGCGCATCGCGGTCTCGATCGCGTCCAGCCGCTCCTTCTCGGAGTGGGCGGGAACATGCTCGGTGATCAGGCCCTTCGCGCCTTCGAGCAGCAGGCCGGTCGGCTCCCCGTCGGGCCCGCGGACGATCTGCCCGCCCGCCGGGTCCGGGGTGTCGCGGGTGATGCCGACGATCCGCAGCGCGGCCGTGTTGACCAGCACCGAGTGCCGGGAGGCATGGTGCAGGACCGTCGGCCGGTCCCCGGTGACCTCGTCGATGAGGGAGCGGTGCGGGCCGGGGACGTCGGCGTCGAACTCGGGGATGTTCGCCTCCCGCCAGCCCTCGCCGATCAGCCACCGGCTGCCGCCCGGTCCTGGCGGCCCGCCCGCGAGCGCCTCGTTCAGCGCGCCGAGCGAGTCGACGCCGTTCAAATCGACGGAGAACGGCGGCCCGGCCAGGCCGAACAGCGCGAGATGCAGGTGCGCGTCGTTGATCCCGGGGAGCACCGACTGGCCGGCGAGGTCGATCACCTCGGTCGAGGGGCCCGCCAGCTCCCGGACGTGGTCGTCGTCGCCGACGGCCACGATCCGGTCCCCGGCCAGCGCCACGGCGGATTCGACCGTGAACCCGGCGTCGACGGTGAGGACCTTGCCGCCGAGCAGCACCTTGTCCACCTGTCCAGCGCCGTCCGCGTGGTCAGCCATTTCACCAGCCCTTTTCGAGAATGTCGTCGAGTGTGTCGGTGAACTCGTCGGCGTCCGCCCGGGTGAACGTCAGCGGCGGCTTGAGCTTGAGGATGTTCCAGGCGGGGCCCGTCGGATAGACGAGGACGCCCTCGTCCTTGAGCCGCTCACAGATGATCAGCGTCTCCTCGGATGCGGGCTCCTTCGTCTCCCGGTCGAGGACGAACTCGACACCGCTGTAGAAGCCCTGGCCGCGCACGTCCCCGACCAGCGGGTGCCGGTCGCCGAGCCCGGCGAGGCGGTCCCGCAGGTACTGGCCGACGACCAGCGCGTTGTGCTGGAGGCCCTCGTCCTCGACGATGTTCAGCAGCTCCAGGCCGACCGCGCAGGCGACGGGGTTGCCGCCGTAGGTCGAGAAGAACCGCCCGGTCGGGTCGAAGCCCCGCGAGATCTCCCGGGTGGTGACCATGGCCGCGACCGGGAAGCCGTTGCCCATGGCCTTGCCCATCGTGACGAAGTCGGGGACGACGTCCGGGCCCTGCGTCTGGAAACCCCAGAACGCCTCGCCGAGCCGTCCGAACCCAACCTGCACCTCGTCGGCGATCGTCAGCACGCCGCGCTCGCGCGCCGCCGCGAAGATCGGCGCGAGGTAGCCGGGCGGCAGCACCACCTGGCCGCCGCCCGCCAGCAGCGCCTCGAACAGGTACGCGGCGGGCGCGCGGCCCTCGGCGGCGAGCCGGTCGAACTCGTCGATCACATGCCGGGCGTACTTGGCGCCGGCGTCCGGGTCGTCGTAGCCGTACGCGCCCCGGTACCGGTCGGGGTTCGGGGTCGGGTGCGTGGTGTCCGGCTTGCCGTAGTGCTTGTACCGGGACGGGCTCACGTCGGAGACGACCGAGGTGTAGCCGTGGTACGCGTCGTCGATGATGACGATGTCGTCCCGCTTCGTCAGGTAGCGGGACATGCGCAGCGCCAGGTCGTTGGCCTCGCTGCCCGAGTTGACGAAGTAGACGACGTCGAGGCCGTCCGGCAGCGTCGCGGTGAGCCGGTCGGCGTACTCGGTGAGCGTGTCGTACACGAACCGCGTGTTGGTGTTGAGGCGGCCGAGCTGGCGCGAGGCCGTCTGCACGAGCCGCGGGTGGCTGTGCCCGACGAGGGTCACGTTGTTGAGGGAGTCCAGGTAGGAGCGGCCCTCCTCGTCGTAGATGCTGCAGTCCCGGGCCCTGACCATCGCGATCGGGCGCTTGAAGTACATCGGATGGCTTTCGGGCAGGTGCGCGCGGCGGCCGCGCAGCGCCTTGCCGATCACGGACGTCCACGGCCCGACCGTGTTCTGGGCGCCGAGCAGCGGCGTCGGGTCGGGGAACAGGCCCCGCCACATCGCCGACTCCGAGTCGGTGACGGCCGCGGGCACGGCGGTCCATCCGTCGACCGGCACGGCGCTCACCTGGACGCGGACATGCGGCGGCAGCCCGTCGCCGCCCGCCGCGATCCGGCCGATCTCCGCGCCCGCCGCGATCTCGTCGCCCACGGCCGGCGCGGCGGCCAGGCCCGTGTAGAGCGTCCGGAACCGGACGCCCTCGGACGGCTCGTGCAGCAGCACGAGGTCGGCCCCGGCGGCGCCCGCCGCCTCGACGCGTCCGGCCAGGGGCGCCCGGACGGGCGTGCCCGCCCCGGCGAACAGGTCGACGCCGAGATGGACGTTGGCGGGCTCGTCGGGCCCGCTGCCGCGGCGCCGGCTCGGCGCCAGGAAGCGCGGCTCGCCGTACCGTCCCACCGGCACGCCCGGACGGCGCCGGAGGATCTCCGCCGCGGCGGCGGCGCGCAGCGCGCCGTGATCGTGGGGATCGGTGCCGTCGTAGATCTCCGACGACGCGCTCAGGTCGACCGGGGCGAGCGGGCCCTCGACCGGGGCCACGGCGGACGCCGCGTTGCCCGCCAGCCAGGCCGCGACCGCGGGCCCGGCGGGATGCGCGGGCAGGCCGCACGCCTGCCTGATGGCGGCGCGGCCCACGTCGGCCGGGACGTCCGCCAGCGCGCGAACCAGGTCGGCGGCGGCCGCCGAGCGGTGCCGCGGGTCGCCGTGCCGGCGCTCCGCGTCCAACCGCGCGGCCGTCACCGCGACCGTCGCCGACCGCACCGCGATCAGCGGGAACAGCAGGTCCAGCTCCGCCTCGGTCAGCGGGCAGGCGTCGTGGTAGGCGGCGGCCAGCGTCGCCGCGACGGCGAGCGGGCTCGCGGCGCCGCGCATCACGCTGGACGCCAGCACCGCCAGGTCCGCGATCCGCGCGGTCGGCAGCGCGTCACCGAAGTCGATCACGCCGGAGACGCGGCGCCGCCCGACCTCCTGGCGGACCAGGATGTTGAAGGCGTTGAGGTCGTGGTGGACGACCGCCACCGGAAGCCCGGGCAGCCGCTCCTCCACCGGCGCCAGGTACCGGTCGCGGAGCGCCTCGGCGGCGGTCCGCAGCCCGGCGTCGCCGACATGCCCGATCGACGCCGCCAGCACCGCGCCCGCGTGCGGGAACTCCCAGTAGTGCGGCGCCGGGGGATCGGGATGGGCGAACTCGGCCGTGGCGGCGGTCAGCCGTCCGGCCACCGCGCCGACGTCCGCGAGCAGCTCAGGCGACCGGCGGCCCACCTCCGCGAGCGGCGCGCCCGGGACCCAGGTGAGGAGGCGGACCGGCAGCTCGCGCCCGCCCTCGGACACGGACGTGACCGGCTCGCCCGCCACGTCCGCGACGGACCGGGGCACGACCACGCCCAGATCCCGTTCCGCGAGATGCGCGAGCAGCGCCGTCTGGAACTCGATCGCCCGCCGGTCGGCGGGATCGCTGACCTTCAGGACGTATTCGGCGCCGTTGCCGTCCACGACGTGCGTGTTCTGGTCCGTCTCCCCGGCGAGCCGCCGCAGGGACACGGCGTCGATTCCGTAGCGGTCGCGCAGGATCTCCCGTAGCCGCTCGTCGGCGAGTTCCGGGACGCCTGCGGTGATCCGCTCGAAGCGCTCATCGGTGTGGGCTGCCATCGGCAAGAAATCTCCTGGTGGTCAACGGGGCCTGCGGGGCGGGGGTCAGGTTCGGGCGGCGGTGTCCAGGCGCTCGGCGGCGCGGCCGGCGGGTGGCTCGTCGGCGGGGTCGGCGACGATCGACTGGTGCTCCGGGTCCCAGCTCACCGTGACCTCCTCGCCGGGCACCGCCGGGAGGGACCGCCCGGCGACGCGCATCACCGAGCCGCTCGTGCCGTCCCCGAACCGCAGCCCCACCTGGTGGTGGTTGCCGACGTAGACGATCTCGGTGACGGTCGCGCGCACCTGGTTGTGCCCGTCCGGCACCTTGGCCGCGTCGGTGTGCAGTTCAAGCCGCTCGGGCCGGATGACGGCGACGCCGTCGCTGCCGTCGAGCCGGGCGTCCAGCCGCGGCGCCCGCGGCGTGAAACCGCCGCACCGCAGGACGCCCGCGGACACGTCGACCGTGCCGCGAAAGCACGTCGACTCGCCGAGGAACTGCGCGACGAACAGCGTGTCCGGCCGCTCGTACAGCTCTTCCGGGGTCCCTACCTGCTCGATCCTGCCCTCGTTGAACACCGCGATCCGGTCGGACAGCGTGAGCGCCTCGTGCTGGTCGTGGGTGACGAAGATGAACGTCATCCCCAACTCCCGGTGCATCCTGGCGATCTCGCGCTGCAGCTCGTCGCGCAGCTTGCGGTCGAGGGCGCCGAGCGGCTCGTCCATCAGCAGCGCCCGCGGGTGGTAAACCACGGCGCGGGCCAGCGCGACCCGCTGCTGCTGGCCGCCGGACAGCTGGCTCGGCAGCCGCTCGGCGTACTCCTCCAGATGGACGAGCTTCAGCGCCTCCGCCACCTTCGCGGCGATCTGCTCCTTCGACATCTTGCGCTGCTGGAGCGGGAACGCCACGTTCTTCGCGACGGTCATGTGCGGGAACAGCGCGTACTGCTGGAACACCACGCCGAGGTTCCGCTTGTGCGGCTTCTGCCGGGACACGTCCCGCCCGTCGATCTCGATGCTCCCGGCGGACACCGAGACGAACCCGGCGAGCATCGACAGCATCGTCGTCTTGCCCGACCCCGACGGGCCCAGCAGGGTGATGAACTCGCCGGGCGCGATGTCCAGGGAGACGTCGTCGACGGCCGCGCGGGACGTGCCCGAGTAGACCTTCGAGACGCCCGAGATCCGGATCCCGTGGCTGCTGGTGTTGGCGGCTTGGCTCATGATGTGCTCCGCTTGCGGCGAACGAACTGCGGCATCAGCAGGACGACGCTGGTCGCCACCACCATCAGGCTCGACGCCGCGGCGATGGTGGGGTCGATCTCCAGCGTGATGGAGTTGTACATCTGGACGGGCAGCGTCGTGATGTCGGGCGTCTGCAGGAACAGCGCGATGACGACCTCGTCCAGCGACATGACGAACGCGAACACGAACCCCGACAGCACGCCCGGCGCGACGAGCGGCACGGTGATCCGGAAGAACGTCTTCCAGGCGGTGGCGCCGAGCGTCGCGGCGGCGGTGTCGAGCGTCCGGTCGTAGCCGGCGAAGCTTGTCGACATGACCGTCACCACGAACGGCAGCGCCATCACGGTGTGCGCGGCGACGTACCCGAGGGCGGTGCCGTTGAGCTGCCACTTCAGGAACACGCCGTAGATCGCGACCGCGACCACGATGCTCGGCACGATCAGCGGCGCCATCATCAGCGAGCGGAGCGCGCCCCGGCCCCGGAAGCCCGCCCGGTTCAGCCCGTAGGCCACCGCGACGCCGAGGACGGTCGCCGTCACCGCGACGAGCAGCGCGATCTGCACCGACGTCAGCAGCGAGCGCATCCACCTCTCGGAGGTGAAGAACGACTCGTACCAGCGCAGCGACCAGCCGTCCGGCGGGAACTGGAACGTGGTCCCGGAGGAGAAGCTCATCGGGATGACGACCGCGGTCGGCGCGATCAGCAGCAGCCCGATCAGCCCGACGACGATCTTCAGGCCCCAGCCGAGGCCGCCCTCCCGCCCGGCCCGGACGCCCGGCTTGAGGGTGGCCGGTGCTTTCTCACTCATTGGTCACCGCCTTCTCGGTCGTGGACGAGAGGTTGGCGAACCTCGACACCACGAACAGCGCCAGCAGCGTGATCGCCAGCAGCACGGTGCCGAGCGCGCCAGCGCCGCCGAAGTCGAGCAGGTCGTTCATCCGGGTCGCGATCAGCTGCGGGACGAGCGACTGCTTCTCCGAGCCCAGCAGCGCCGGGGTGACGTAGAACCCGAGCGTCAGGATGAACACGAGCGTGAACCCCGACAGCACGGCCGGCAGCGACAGCGGCAGGTACACCCGGGCGAACGCCCGCCACCGCGGGGCGCCGAGGCTTGACGCCGCGTCCAGCAGCCGCTTGTCGATGCCCTCCATCCCGCTGTACAGCGGGAGCACCGCGAACGGCAGCATGACCTGCACCATCGCGACCGCGACGCCGGCGACCGTGCCGAGCAGCACGACGCCGTTGATGCCGATCAGGGAGAACGCGTCGTCGATCAGGCCGCCGCGCTGCTCCAGCATGTACCAGGCGAAGTTGCGGGCCATCATCGACGTCCAGAACGGCAGCAGGACCACGACCGTCATCAGGTTCCTGGTGCGCGGGCTGACCCGCGTCATCGCGTACGCGTACGGGTACGCGATGACGAGGGTGCAGGCGCCCACGATCAGCGCGGTGACGAGCGTCCGTGTCAGCACGGTGACGGAGACGCCGTCGTCCAGCAGGGCCGTGTAGTTGCCCAGCCCGGCGGACGGGTCGGTGAAGCTCCGCCAGATGATGTTGCCGAGCGGGTAGCAGAAGAACACCAGCAGCAGCGCGGTGGCGGGGAGGATGAACCAGCCCGCCGCCCGCCGCCGGGGCCGCCCGGTCAGGCCGGCCCCGTTGCTGACCGCCGCCGGAGGCGGCGCCGAGGTGGTCGGGGCGCTCATCGGCGTATCACCCGGAGAGCCACGCGGTGTAGCGCTTGGTGACCTCGTCGAAGTTCTGGCCCCACCAGACCGAGTCGGACCGCACGATGCTGTCCTTGCGCTCCGGCGCGTACGCGTTGAGCTGCTGCTGGTACTGGTCGAACTTCGGCTGGATGCTCTCCTTGATCGGGAGCACCGACGCCAGCTCCGCCATCTTCGCGGACTGCTGGTCCCCGGACGCGGACGCGATGAACTTCATCGCGTTCTCCTTGTTCTTGGAGCCCTTGGGGATCACCAGGTCGTCCCAGTTCACGATCGTCTTGTCCCAGACGGGCTTGAACGGGGCGCCCGCCTTCAGGGCCTGGTAGGCGCGGGCGTTGAGCATCAGACCCATGTCGATCTGCTTGTCGACCATCATCTGCTGCATCTGCCCGTACGTCTTCGCGAACGTCGTGACCGACTTGATCTGGTCCAGCTTCTTGAAGGCCCGGTCGAGGTCCAGCGGGTAAAGCTTGTCCTGCGGGACGCCGTCGCCCAGCAGCGCCGCCTCCAGCAGGCCGACCGAGATCTCCGGCGGGACGACCCGCTTGCCCGGGTACTTCTTCACGTCGAAGAAGTCGGCGATGCTCTTCGGGGGGTTCGAGCCGAACTTCTCCGTGCTGTACATGAAGATCGTGCTGTAGAAGAACGCGGGCACGCCGCAGTCGTTGACCGTCCCCGGCGGGAACTTGCTCTTGTCGATGATCGAGAAGTCGAGCTTCTCCAGGTACTTGCCGCAGTACTGCGCGGTCGCGGCGGCGCTGGTGTCGACGACGTCCCAGGTCACCTTCTTGGCCTCGACCATCGTCTTCATCTTGGCCTCGTCGACCGGGCCGTCGTTGCGGAACTTGATCCCGGTCTCGGCGGTGAACGGCTTCTGCCACGCCGTCGCCTGGTAGTCCTGGAACGGCGCGCCGGTCGAGACGAACGTCAGCGTCTTGCCGTCGTCGTCGTCGCTCGAACCGCCGATGCTGCAGGCCGAGGCCACGAGGGTCACGGCCAGTCCGGCGGTCGCGAATCTGGCCGCCTTCCCTGTCTTATTTATGTTGAGCCGCACGATTTCCTCCACGGGTCTGGTACGGGCCTCGCGTGTCCTGCCCCGTCAGGCCGCCGCGACGTGCTTGGTCAGGACACGGGCGAGCGTGTCCAGCTGTTGTTCGTCGATCACCAGTGGCGGTGAGAGGACGATTGTTGTGCCGGACGCCCGGACGATCACGCCGTCGGCGCGGGCTCCGGCCTGGACCCCGGCGGCCCTGGCGGCGATGTCCTCGCCGCCGGTGAGCTCGACGCCGAGCATCATCCCGACGCCGCGCACCTCCAGGACGTGGTCCAGCCGTTCGAGCGGCTTCAACGCGTCGAGCAGCCGGCGGCCGAGCCTCCCGGCCCGCTCCAGCAGCCCCTCACGCTCCAGGATCTCGATGTTGGCCAGCGCCACCGCGGCGCCGACCGGGTGACCGTTGTAGGTGAACCCGTGCAGGAACAGGGCGCCGTCGGCCAGATCCAGCACGCGTTCGCCCGCGAGGACCGCGCCCATCGGGATATACCCGCTGGACAGGCCCTTAGCAGTCACGATGATGTCCGGTTCGACGCCGTAGTGCTCGGCGCCGAACCAGTGGCCGATCCGGCCGAACGCGGTGACGATCTCGTCCAGGATCAGCAGGATGTCGTGGCGGCGCAGCACCTCCTGCACCCGCGGCCAGTAGTCGGCCGGGGGCGGCACCATGCCGCCGACGCCGAGCACCGGCTCGCCGACGAACGCGGCGATCTTGTCGGGGCCGACCCGCTCGATCCGCTCCTCCAGCTCGGCGATCAGCGTGTCGGTGACGTCCTCGCCGCGCACGCCGTGCGGCTTGCCGAGGAACTCGACCCCCGGCATCAGCGGGCCGTAGCCCGCGCGCAACCGGTCGATTCCGGTGGCGGCGAGCGAGCCGCCGCCCATCCCGTGGTAACCGCCGGTGCGCGCGAGGATCACGAAGCGCTCGGGCCGGCCGGCGTGGTGGTGGGCGAGACGGGCCAGCTTGAACGCCGTCTCGTTGCCCTCCGACCCGCCGTTGGTGAAGAAGACCCGGCGCATGTTCGGCGGCGCCAGCTCCAGCAGGCGTTCGGCCAGCCGGATCGACGGCTCGTTGGAGTAGTCGCCGAACGACGAGTAGAACTCCAGCTTCGCGATCTGCTCGGCGGCGGCCGCGGCGAGCTCCGGGCGGCCGTGGCCGACCGGGCACTGCCACAGGCCGCAGGTGCCGTCGATGTAGGGCTTGCCTTCGACGTCCCAGACCACGGCGCCCTCACCGCGGTCGAGGATCAGCGGCTCCGCCGGTGCCCCGATGACGCTGTGCGGGTGGATGACCGTGCGGGCGTCCAGGTCGGCGAGCCGCCGGGCGCGGTCGCCCGGCGCCTGCTCGGTCGCCGTCGTGGTGGCCTGCTGTTCGATCGCCATTGGTGTCGCCTCAGAGCTTCCCTGTCAAGGTTTCCTGGTCAGAGCCGGACGGCCACGGACTTGGTCTCCAGGTAGGCATCGATGCCCTCGCTGCCGCCCTCGCGCTCGAGACCGCTGTTCTTCATCCCGCCGAACGGCAGCTCCGGCCGGACGGGGAACGCCTCGTTCACCGCCACCACGCCGAAGCTCAGCCGGTCGACGGCCCGCCACACCCGGGCCAGCCCGGACCCGAACACGTAGGCGGCGAGCCCGTAGTCGGTGGTGTTGGCGCGCTGGACGGCCTCGTCGTCGGTGTCGAAGGTGTAGACGGGCAGCACCGGGCCGAACGTCTCCTCCGAGCTGATCAGCATGGTGTCGTCCGCGCCGGTCAGGACGGTCGGCTCGTAGAACGCGCCGGTGAGCTCCTCGTCGTCGGGGACCCAGCGGCGCCCGCCGGCCGCGACGGTCGCGCCGCGCTTCACGGCGTCGTCGACGTGCCGTTCGACCTTGTCCAGGCCGGCGAAGTCGATCAGCGGCCCGGTGGTGGTGCCCTCGGCGGAGCCGTGCCCGAGCCGCAGCGCCGACACCTTCTCCAGGAGCAGGGCCAGGAACTCCTCGTGCACCGAGCTGTGCACGTACAGCCTGTTGATCGCGATGCAGCTCTGCCCGGCGTTGGCGAACTTGGCCGCCGCCGCGGCCGCCGCGGCGGCGGGCAGGTCGGCGTCGTCGAACACGATGGCGGGGGAGTGGCCGCCCATCTCCAGCGACGTCCTGCGCAGGTGGTCGCGGGTGGAGGCGAGCAGGCTCAGCCCGACCTCGGTGGAGCCGGTGAAGCTGACCTTGCGGAGCCGGCGGTCGGCGAGCAGCGCGCCCGCGACCTCGGCCGGACGGGTCGTGGTGAGCGACTGGAGCACCCCGGGGGGCAGCGCCCCGGCCTCGGCGATGAGCCGGACGAGCTCGGTACCGATCAGCGGGGTCTGCTCCGCCGGCTTGACGATCACGGGACAGCCGGCGGCGAGGGCGAGCCCGACCTTGCGGACCAGCATGCTCGCGGGGAAGTTCCACGGGGTGATCGCCAGGGCGGGCCCGACCGGGGTCCGCAGGACCATTCCGGGGCCTGCGGCGCCGTCCGGGGCCACCCGGCCGTTGGCGCGGCGCGCCTCCTCGGCGGCCCATTCGAGCATCCGGGCCGAGCCCAGGACCTCGCCGCGGGCCTCGCCGAGCGGCTTGCCGTTCTCGCTGGTCATCAGGGCCGCGAGGGAGTCGGCCTGGGTGCGGATCCGGCCCGCGCCGGCGCGCAGCGCGGCCGAGCGCTCCTCGGCGGTCGTGCGGCGCCACGACTCGGCGGCCGCGTCGGCGGCGTCGAGGGCGGCGAGCGCCTCCTGCGGCCCCGCGTCGGCGGCCTGCGCGATGACCTTGAGCGTCGCGGGGTCCGTAACGTCGAAGGTCGCGGCCGCCGATTGCCACATTCCGTTGACGAGCAATGTGGCGGACGGGTCTGCGGGCATGTTGCGGACCTCCCTGTGGCTTCGGTTACGCCGACCGTAATCGATTGCGCAGCAGTCTTGTCCTTGGGTGTTGTGTTTGTCAACACCTGCCCAGACGGAACCTACGCGGCCCTTCCCGGTCTTACAGTGGGGGGCATGAACGCCCTACCGTCCCGCTCAGCGGACCCCGCCGCCGAGGACACCGAACTCATCCCGATCAGGGAGCTGCTCTCGTACCGGCTGCACCGGGTGGCGAACGCGCTGTCCCGCAGCGCCGCGCTCCGCTACCGGCGGGAATTCGACGTCAGCCTGCAGGAGTGGCGGACCATCGCGCTGCTCGGGGCGGACGAGCCGCTGACCGTCAACCGGCTGGCCAGGCTGGCCGGCCTGGACAAGGCCCAGATGAGCCGGGTCGCGACCAAGCTCGCGGCGGCCGGGCTGGTCGAGCGGGAGCCGGGTCCCGGCCGCACGACGCAGCTCACCCTGACCCGCAACGGGCAGTCGCTCTACCGGGGGCTGATCGGCGCCGCCAACGAGCGCAACGAGGCCTTCCTCGTCTGCCTGACCCCTCTTGAGCAGGAAGTCCTCGACTCGGCACTGCGCAAGCTCGCCACGTTGGCCAAGGCCCTGGAGCGCTCGGAGCGCTGATCCGGCCCCGCCGCGGAGGGTCCGCCGCCGAGGCTGGGTGTTGATGTTGTCAACAGTAGGTTATATTCCTGCTGTGACGACCTGTTCGCCCTGACGACATCGACGCTCCCCTAGGAGGCGGACGCGCATGGCCGACCGCGCCACGATCTGCGAGTGCTTCGCCCGTGACGGGCTCCAGCACGAGAAGACCTTCGTCCCGACCGAGGTCAAGCTCGGCCTGATCGGTGCCTTCGCCGACGCCGGCTTCACGCGGATCGAAGCGACCAGCTACAGCCACCCCGAGCGTGTTCCGGCGTTTCGCGACGCGGGCGAGGTGCTCGCCGGGCTGCCCAGGCCCGCCGGTGTCGCCTACAAGGCGACCTGTCCGAATCCCCGTGCCGTGGAACGCGCCATCGCCGATCTGGACGCCGGGCACGGCGCCACCGAGCTCAGCCTGCTGGTGTCGGCGACCGAGTCGCACACCCAGCGCAACATGCGCGCCACCCGGGAGCAGCAGTGGGCGCGGGTGGCCGAGATGGTGCGGCTCGCCGCCGGGCGGTTCCGGCTCGTCGGCGTGATCTCGGTGGCGTTCGGCTGCCCCTTCGAGGGCGCGGTGGACCCGGGCGTCGTCGCCGACGACGCGGCCCGGTTCACCGAACTCGGCGTCGACATGGTGACCCTCGGCGACACCACCGGGCTGGCGACGCCGACGACCGTCAGGAAGATGTTCGCCCGGATTCCCGCGTCCGGGCCCGGCGCGCCGCCGGTCGTCGCGCACTTTCACAACACCCGCGGCAGCGGGCTCGCGAACTGTGTCGCGGCGCTGGAGGCCGGCTGCCGCGACTTCGACAGCTCGTTCGGCGGCGTCGGCGGCCACCCCGCGCAGATCGAGTACGGCGGCGGCATGACGGGGAACGTCTGCACCGAGGACCTGGTGAACCTGCTGGAGTCCGAGGGCGTCGCGACCGGGCTCGACCTCGGCAAGGTCCTGGCGGCGTCGGAGCGGTGCGAGCGGGCGCTGGGCCGTCCCCTGCACAGCATGGTGGCCCGCGCGGGATTCGGCCTGATCGGCGGGGAGTTGGTCGGTGGAGAGCTTGCCGGCGGCGGCGTCGCCGGTGGAGAGGTGGAACAGAATGCCTGAGTCCGAGGTGCTGATCGTCGAGGATCAGGGCGCGGTCCGCGTGCTGCGGCTGAACCGTCCGGCCAAGCTCAACGCGCTGAACACGGAACTCACCCAGGCCCTGTTCGACGCGCTGCGCGCGGCGGACGCCGACGACGCGGTCCGCGCCGTCGTCCTCACCGGCGCGGGACGGGGCTTCTGCTCCGGCGCCGACCTTTCGGAGTTCGCCGATCTGACGCCCGCCGACCAGGGCGCCGTCATCCGGCGCGCCGAGCTGACGACCCGCACCCAGATGATGTTGCAGCAGCTCACCAAGCCGATCGTGTCGGTGGTGCACGGCCCGGCCATGGGCGGCGGGGCGGGCCTCGCGATCGGCTGCGACATGATGGTCGCGGCGGCCGACGCGAAGTTCGGCTACCCGGAGGTGCGGCACTCGATCGTCCCCGCGATCGTGATGACCGGGCTGCAGCGCAACCTCGGCCGCAAGCTCGCCTTCGAGCTGATCAGCACCGGCCGCATCCTGGACGCCGAGGAGCTCGCCGATCTCGGCCTCGCCAACCAGGTCGCCGGGCCCCAGGACGCCGAGAAGGCGGCCCTGGAGATCGCGGCCGGCTGGGCCCAGGTGAACCCGCTCGCCATGGCCGCCGCCAAGGACCTGTTCTACCGGGTCGCCGACCTGCCGTTCGCCGAGGCCATGCGCACCGGCGGCGACGTCAACACGATCATGCGGGGGTTCCGGGGGGCGGGCGCATGAGACCCCTGGACGGCGTCACCGTGGTGGACTTCAGCCGCGTCCTCGCCGGGCCCCTGGCCACCCAGATCCTCGCCGACCTCGGCGCCGAGGTGATCAAGATCGAGCGGCCGGGCGGCGGTGACGAGTCCCGTAGCTTCGAGCCGCGGCTGCCCGCCGGGGAGAGCGCCTACTTCTTCGCGTTCAACCGGGGCAAGCGATCGGTCACGCTGAATCTGCGGACCCCGCGCGGCCAGGAGATCGCCCGCGGCCTCGCCGCCCGCGCCGACGTGCTGGTCGAGAACTTCATGCCCGGCACGATGGACAAGCACGGGCTCGGCTACGAGGCGCTCGCGGCGCTGAACCCGGGCCTGATCTACGTGTCCAGCACCGGTTTCGGGCAGTCCGGGCCGTACGCCGACCGGAAGGGCTACGACACCGTCTTCCAGGCGCTGTCCGGGATCATGTCGCTGACCGGTCACCCGGACACCCCGCCCGCCAAGGTCGGCATCCCCGTCTCCGACATGACCTCGGGGCTGTGGATCGTCATCTCCGCCCTGACCGGGCTCATGGAACGCGGCGTCAGCGGCCGGGGCGGGCACGTCGACCTGGCGATGATGGACGTCCAGGCGAGCCTGCTGGCCCTCGCCGCCGCCCGGGTCTTCGCGCTCGACGACGACCCTGGACGCACCGGCACCGCGCACCCCGGGCGCGTCCCGTCGGAGGCGTTCCAGTGCGCGGACGGCGGCTGGCTGCACATCAGCGGCAGCGACCAGCACTGGGCGCCGCTGTGCGGGGTGCTCGGCCTGCACGAGCTGGCCGCAGACCCGGAACTCGCGGCCAACGAGGGCCGGCTCGCGCAGCGCGAGCGGGTGAAGGCCGAACTCGCCGCCGCCGTCGGCCGCTGGACCCGGGACGAGCTGGCGGACGCGCTGCGGGCCGTGGACGTACCGGCGGGCGAGGTGAAGTCCGCCCGCGAGGCGCTCAGCGACCCGCACGTCGGCGCCCGGGGCATGGTCGGCCACTTCGACCACCCCACCGAGGGCAGGTTCTCCGCCCTGCGGACCCCGCTGCGCCTGGACGAGACCGAATACCCCGAGCCGGGCGTCCCGCCGCTGCTCGGCGCCGACACCGAGGCCGTGCTGACCGAGCTGCTGGGACTTGACCGGGCGGAAGTGGCCCGGCTACGTGAAGAAGGGACCATCTAGCGGTGAGCGACGAAGATCCGGTGCTGGTGCACGAGGCCGACGGTGTCGCGCACGTCGTGCTCAACAGGCCGGAGGCGCGCAACGCGCTGAACCTCCCCATGTGCCACGGGCTGAGCGAGGCGTTCGCGCGCCTGGACGCCGACGACGGCGTCGGGGCCGTCCTGCTGCGGGCCAACGGGCCCGCGTTCTGTGCCGGGGCCGACCTGAAGGAGCGCGAGGGCCGCGACGAGAGCTGGGTGCGGCGCCGCCGCCTCGCCTCGTTCGCCGCCTACGAGGCCATCGAACGCTGCTCGAAGCCCGTGGTGGCGCTGGTGCACGGTGCGGTCGTCGGGTCGGGCGGCGAGATCGCCATGTCGTGCGACTTCATCGTCGCCGCCGACGACGCCTCGTTCCGTTTCCCCGAACCGCATTGGGGCACGGTAGGCGCGACGCAGCGGCTGCAGCGCGTCATCGGCAAGCGCCGCGCGAAGGAACTGCTGTTCACGGCCCGGACGATGCCGGTCGACGAGGCCGCGGACGTGGGCCTGGTCGCGCGGACGGTGCCCGCCGCCGAGCTGGCGGCGGAGGGCGAGCGGGTCGCCGCGACGATCGCGAGCGCGCCCCGGCTCGCGATGTCCCTGACCAAGCAGGCGATCGACCTCGGCTCGGAGACCGACCTGCCGAAGGGGATCCGGATCGAGATGGCGGCGATCGAGCGCTGCCTCGCCGACGGCGGCTGGCGCGGCGGCGTCGAGGACTTCGCCACCGCGATGCGCGAGAGCCGGAGCCGGGCGGCGGCGGGGGAGGGGAGCTGACCGATGGGACCGACGGGATCGGATTCGGGCTCGGGTTCGGGTTCGTACGGCGTGCTGGACGGCGTGTGCCCGCTGACCGTCCATGAGGCGCTGCGCCGGGCCGCGGCCATCGGGCCCGACGTCGAGGCGGTCGTCGCCTCGCACGGGCGGATCACCTACGCCGCGCTGGAGGCCGAGGTCGCCGCCGTCCGCGCCGCGCTTTCGGCGGCGGGCGTGCGGCGCGGCGACCATGTGGCCGTCTGCCTCGGCAACGGCCCGGAATGGGTGACGCTCTTCCTCGCCATCGGGTCGATCGGCGCGGTGACCGTGCCGATCAACACCCGGTGGCGGGCCCCGGAGATCGCGTACGCGCTGCGGCAGTCGCGGTCCTCGACGCTGTTCCTCGCCGACCGGTTCCTGAACATCGACTTCATCGCCGCGCTGCGGGAGATCTGCCCCGCCGTCGACACGGAGCTGCCGGGCTCCGACCTGCCGGACCTGCGGTCGGTGGTCGTGCTCGGCTCCGACGTCCCCGCCGCCGCGCGCTCCTGGGACGACTTCAAGGCGGGCGGCACGACGCCGGTCGAGCCGTCCGGGACGCCCGACGACGTGGTGCTGATCCAGTACACGTCCGGGACGACGTCCCACCCGAAGGGCGTGCTGCTGACCCAGCTCAACATGTGCGCCGACGCGTTCTTCTCCGGCGAGCGGCTCGGGCTGCGCGCCGGGGACCGGTTCCACAGCGTCCGGCCGTTCTTCCACGCCGCCGGGAGCACCCTGACGGTGCTGGCCTGCGTCCAGCACACCGCCACGGTCGTGACCATGGACCGGTTCGAGGCCGGTGAGGCGCTGCGGCTGATCGAGGAGGAGCGCTGCACCCACTTCTCCGGCAACGACACGATCGCCCTGATGCTGCTGAACCACCCGGACCGTTCCAAGCGGCGGCTCAGGCTGCGCGGCGCGTGGGCGGCGGCGTCGCCCGCCGTCGTCCGCCGGATCGTCGACGAGCTCGGCGCGTCCGAGTGCGTCGTCGGCTACGGGCTGTCGGAGGCGTCGCCGAACGTGGCGCAGTCGGCGTGGTGGGAGCCCGAGGAGGTCCGCGCCGGTGGGCGGATGCTGCCCGAGCCCGGCGTGGAGGTCCGCATCCACGACCCCGAGTCCGGGCGTGACCTGCCCACCGGGGACGTCGGAGAGATCCTGGTGCGCGGCTGGAACGTGATGCGCGGCTACTACGCGATGCCCGACGAGACCGCGCGGACGCTGTCGCCCGACGGCTGGCTGCGCACCGGCGACCTCGGGAGGCTCGGCGACGACGGACGTCTCGAATTCGTCGGGCGGGCGAAGGAGCTCATCCGCGTCGGCGGCGAGAACGTCGCGCCGACCGAGGTCGAGGACGTCCTGCACGGCCATCCCGAGATCAAGCAGGCGGCGGTCGTCGGCGTCCCCGACGAGCGCCTGATGGAGGTCCCGTTCGCGTTCGTCGTGCTCGCCGAGGGCGGTACGGCCGAGCCGGAGGAGATCATCGCCTGGGCGCGCGAGCGCCTCGCGGGCTTCAAGGTGCCGCACCACGTCCGGGTGGTCGCCGGCTTCGAGGAGTTCGGGATGACGGCCAGCTCCAAGGTGCAGAAGCGGCACCTCGCCGAGCACGCCCGCCGGCTGCTCGACTCGGTGGAGACCGGATGACCGGCGGGCCGGGGCGGACCGCGCGGATCGAGACGCCCGTCACGCGCCTGCTGGGGTGCGATCTGCCGATCGTCCAGGCGGGCATGTCGTGGGCGTCGTCGAACTCGGCGCTGCCGCTCGCGGTGTCGAACGCCGGCGGGCTCGGCGTGATCGGCGCGGGCCCGATGCGGCTGCCCGACCTGGACCGGGCCATCACCGAGGTCGCGGCCGGGACCGAGGCCGCCGGCCGGCCCTACGCGGTGAACCTGCCGCTGTACCGCAAGGGCGTGGACGACGTCATGGACCTGCTCCTGGCCAAACGCCCCCCGGTGCTGATCGCCTCGCAGGGCGGCACGCGCCGCTACCTTCCCCGTTTCCGCGACACCGGGACCCTGTGCCTGCACGTCGTGGCCAGCGAGGAGCACGCGGCCAAGGCGGTCGAGGCCGGGGTGGACGGTCTCGTCGTCGTCGGCGCCGAGGCCGGCGGCCACCCGCCCCCCGGACTGGTGTCCACGCTGGTCACGGTCCGGGCGGTGGCCAGACGGTTCCCGGAGACGCCGATCATCGCCTCCGGCGGGTTCGCCGACGGGGCGGGGCTCGCGGCGGCGCTGTCGCTCGGCGCGGGCGCGGCGCAGTTCGGCACCCGGTTCCTGGCGAGCGCCGAATCGAACGTCCACCCCGCCTACAAGGAGGCCGTCCTCGCCGCCGGGACCGGCGACACCCGGACCGTCGGACGCGACCTCGGCGTGATCCGCGTCCTCGCCAACGACTTCGCCGACCGCATGGCGGAACTGGAGAACACCGGCACCGACCTGGAACGGCGCCGGGCCGAGTTCACCGCGTCCACCCTGCGGCACGCCGCCGTCGACGGCGACGTCACCGGCGGCAAGGTCGAGCTGGGCCAGTCGGCGGGGCTGGTCGACGCGATACTTCCGGCGGCGCGTATTGTCGAGCAGATCGTGGCGGAATACGCCGCCACGCTCGGCCGCCTCCCGGAGGTCCGGCCCGCCGACGACCGCCCTGCCCACACCGCCGCTACACCGCTCCCAGCCTGGTAACCGCTCCCCGCCACCCCAAGGACTCGGGGGAGAGTCAGCCGAATCAAGATCTGGGAGGTCTTGAATGACCAACGACAGGGCCGAGCGGGTAGCCTCCGCTCCGAAAATCGGCCGAAGAGGACTTCTGGGAGGTGCCACCGTGCTCGCGGCCGGCGGCGCGGCGCTCGCCGTCGGTGGCGGCTCCGCGGCCGCCGCGGGCGGCGGAAGCGAGTACGACACCCCGCTGCGGATCATCCCGATTCCCCAGCAGGTTCCGGCCACCGAGGGGTACGCGCCGCTGCCCGACGGCGGACGCCTCTGGTACTGGGACACCGGCGGCAGCGGAACACCGATCGTGTTCATGCACCCCGGCAGCGGCAGCGGCGAGATCTGGCCGTACCAGCAGCCCTACTTCGCCAAAGCCGGGTACCGCGTCATCGGTTACTCCATGCGCGGCAAGTACAAGTCGAGCGCGCCGAATCCGGACAACCCGGGGACCGGCGCGGCCGACCTGCACGAGCTGCTCAAGCACCTGCGCATCGACCGGTTCCACCTCGTCGGTGTGGCCTACGGCGGCGGCGTGGCGCTCGACTACGCGCTGCTCCATGAGGAGCGGCTGCTCAGTCTCTCGATCAGCGGCAGCCTGACCAGCGTGACGAACCAGGACTACGTCAACATGCTCCGGCGGCTCCGGCCGACGGGCTTCAACGACATGCCGGCGAGCTTCATCGAGCTGGGGCCGTCCTACCGGGCGCTCGACCCCGGCGGCATGGCGGCCTGGACCGAGATCCACGACCGGGCCTCGACCAGCGACGTCGGGCAGCCGTACGCCACCAGCCCCACCTGGGCGGACGTGGAGCGGCTGCGGGTGCCGACCCTGCTGCTGTGGGGGGACGGCGACCTCTACAGCCCGCCGTCGGTGCAGCGGGTCTTGGCGAGCCATTTCCGTAACGTGGAGACGGTCGTCGCCAGCGAGTGCGGCCACGCGCCGCATTGGGAGCGCTCGGACATCTACAACCCCGTCCTGCGCAAGTTCCTGCGCAGGCACTCGCGCTAGCCGCTGACCGCTAGGCGCTAGCACCATCCGAGCGCCGGGGAGCCCGTTCCCGCTACGGGCTCCCCGGCTTTCACACTTCTTCGGCTCAGCTCAGCTGAGGCATGACCTCGGCGGCGAGCCGCTCCATCTGCTCCGCGTCGTCGAAGAGCGGGGTGAACAGGACCATCTCGGCGCCCGCGTCCATCACCTCGCGGACCCCTCGCGCGCACTCGCCGGCGGGGCCGAAGACGGCGACGGAGAGCAGGTCGTCGCGTCCGTAGAACCGCTCCAGGGTGTCGGCGGCCCGCTTCCTCGCGCGGGAGGTGTCGTCGTCCACCCCGATGTAGACGCGCTTGGCGATCGAGAAGCCCGCGGGGTCGCGGCCCTGCTCGTCGAGCGCCTCCCGCACGCCGCGCACCTGGTCGACGAACTGCGCGGTCGTCGCGGACCCGGCGCCGAAGAACCCGTCACCGTGCCGGACGGCGCGGCGCAGCGCGTTCGGATGCCGGGCCCCGAACCAGACCGGGGGATGCGGCTTCTGGAACGGCTTGGGTTCCATCGCGGCGTCTTCGAGCTGCCAGAAGCGGCCGTCGAGGGTGACGCGCGGACGCGTCCAGCACGCCTTCATCAGTTCCAGCCCTTCGGTGAACCGGGCGACGCGGCTTTCCGGGTCGACGGCGAACGCCGCGAGCGCGGGGCCGGCGTTGCCGACGCCGACGCCGACGTCGACGCGGCCCCGGCTCAGCTGGTCGAGCGTGCCGAGGCTCTTGGCGAGATGGAGGGGGTTGTGCAGCGTGCTCACGAACACGGCGCAGCCGAGCCGGATCCGCTCGGTGCACGCGGCCGCGTAGGTCATGGTCTCGAGCGGGCTCGACCGGGCCGCCGCCCCGAGGACCTGCTCCTGCGTCCACGCGCCGTCGAAGCCGAGCTCCTCGGCCCGCCGCATGAAGGCACGGAAACCGGCCGGGTCGAACTCGCCGTCGGGAAGGTCCTGCGGTATGGAGATCGAGAAGCGCATCCTTCGTATTTTAACGACCTTCCAGCCCTGTGACCAGGTGAGATGGGAGCCAGAGCCAGGCTTTGGCGCGGTGCGTCTCCTTACAGCTCACCCGGATCATCCGGTATCCGGCCGGGGTGGCGAAGCCGTCGCCGCGCGGCCCCGCGACCGGCTGTTCGCGCGCCTGCGCGGTCCGCGCGAACAGCTGGGTGTAGAGCGAGTCGGACGTGATCAGGCCGATGTCGGCGCCGGCGGCATGGAGGGCGTCCTTGAACTCGTCGGCGTCCAGGAGCCGGAAGAGGTGCGAGGTGGCGGGGCTGAAGACGCCGTAGGCGTCGCGTTCGACGTAGCCGTGGTGGACGGCCACGCGCAGCCGCAGCCGGGTGTCGTCGCAGGCGAACCGGTTGCGTTGGTGCAGGACGATCGCCAGGTGGTGCGCGAGCCGGCCGAGGCAGGAGGCGGGGTCGGCGCCGGTCGGCGCGATGATCAGGGCCCCGTCGCCGCGGTCCTCGTGACGGCAGGCGCCCCAGGGCAGGCCGGCCGCCGCGAACGCCGCGCTGAGCCGCTCGTACATCTCGCGGCGCACATTCCGCTGGGTCGCGGTGTCGCGGCAGCGCCGGCCGAAACCGACGATGTCGACGGCGATCAGCGTCGTGTGCATCGGCAGCGGCAGGTCGGGAGGGACGCGGGTTCTGCCGAACGGCTCTTCCAGCAGATCGTCGGCCCAGAACTCGATCAGCTCGTCCGGGGTCGGCTCGCCGGCGGGCGCGTCGCGCAGGACGCGTCCGGTGCGGGCGGCCCAGAGGGTGTAGAGCGACATGATCCCCGGCGCCGTGTCGAGCATGCTCATTCTCCCTTGTTCAACAATCTCCGTGTTGAATGGGCCCGGCGTTCAATGGGCCCGGGAACCACTGTGGACGGACCCTCCGACAATGCGCGTGGTATGGGATGAGTTGGGACGCCGAACGGTACGAAGATCCGCTAGGCTAGGAGAATTCTGGTCTTTATCCTTATTGACCCTTTTGTCAGAATTATCCGGTGGTGGGGCGTCCGGCGGGCGGGGTCTTTGAGGGGTCGCGCGGAATGTGTACGGTGACGCCATGACCGTGTCCAATGATGACCCGGCGGCCGTTCTCGCCCGCTTCGTCTCCGGACTGAAGGACATTTGGATCAAGGCCGGCCCGCCCACCTTCCATGAGGTGGAGACGCTGTCGCGGAAGTTCGCCACTCCGGTGCAGGCGCGCACGCTCCGTGTAGAAGAACTGAAGCGCTCCACGACGCAGCGTATTCTGTCCGGCCAGGGAAAGACCATGCCCAAATGGCCGTGGGTGGCGTCGCTGGTGACCGTCCTGCGGGTGATCGCGTGCCAGAACGGCGTCGACCCCGCCGATCTCGGCACCCTTGAGGAATGGAAGGCCGGATACGAGGAATCGTGGCGCCTTTTTCACGAGATTCCCGAGGAAGAGCCGTCTGCGATCGATGAGCCGGCCGGTTCCGCGCAGTCCGCGCCCGACGTCCGGCACGCGCCATCCCGCGCGTCGCGCATTCCGGTGGCGGCGGGCGCCCACCAAGCCGCCGACCGTACCGTCCGCCGTGCCATTCGGCGTTCGCCCGGAAGCCGTGTGCGAGAAGGAGACCAGGAATCGGGCAGGGCCGCGCTGGACGCGCTCGCCCGCCGTTTCAGGACGGCGGGCTGGTGGCACCCCTACCGGGACGTGGTCCCCGAATTCGTTGAGCTCTACCTGGAACTGGAGCAGGCGGCACGGCTGATCCAATCCTATGAGAGCCAGTTCGTCCCCGGCCTGCTCCAGACGCCCGGCTACGCCGAGGCCGTCATCCGCCTGGAACATTCCGCGGCTCCCGAGACGCAGATCGAGCGCCGGGTCGAATTGCGAATGCTGCGGCAAAAGAGGCTGTGGGGGCCGAACCCGCCCCGCCTTTGGGTGATCCTCGACGAGACGGTGCTGCGCCGTGGATTCGGCGGCACCGCCACGATGCGCGCCCAACTGGAGCACTTGATCGCGGTCTCCACCCGCCCCAACATCGGGATTCAGGTGATGCCGGTGAGCAAGGGGGGATATGCTGCGGCCGGTGGGCCGGTCACCGCCTTGCGCTTCGCCGAGGAGAGACTGCCCGACGTGATCTATCTCGAACAGCTCGGCGGCGCCGACTACCCCACTGAACCCGCGGATATGCTCCATTTCGGCCAGGTACTCGACCGGCTCAGCATCGAGGCCCTAACTCCCGCCGAAACCCGTGACATGCTGCGCCGTATCCATGCGGACACGTTCACGGAAAAGTGACCGGGCGGCGGGTTGCCTCTCTGTCACCGGCTTGATTTCCTGACGGCAGGACGGATCATTTGTGAGGCGCCCCCCGCGCTTCACCGGGTGGGGGCTGCGGGGCCGCGTCGATGGAGGTTGCGATGAGTTCCGGCGATTCCTCATTCTCCTGGCGAGAGGCCGAGAAAGATCTGCTGGCGGGGATAGACACATCCGTGCCGCACTCCGCCCGCATCTGGAACTACTGGATGGGCGGCAAGGACAACTACCCCATCGACCAGCAGGCCGGTGAGCAGTTCGCCGCCATCTATCCGGGCGTCAGGGACCTGGCCCGCGTCTCGCGTTACTTCATCTCCAGGGTCGTCCAGTTCCTGGCCCGGGACGAGGGAATCCGCCAGTTCCTCGACATCGGCACCGGGCTGCCCAGCCACGACAACACCCACGAGGTCGCCCAGCGCGTGGCGCCCGAGTCGCGCATCGTCTACGTCGACAACGACCCGCTCGTCCTCGCCCACGCGCGCGCCCTGCTGACCAGCAACGACGTGGAGGGCACCGACTACATCGACGCCGATCTGAACGACCCGCAGGCCATCATCGACACCGCCAGGACCAAGCTCGACTTCGACCGGCCGATCGCGCTGATGCTGATGGGCGTCCTCGGGCACATCCCGATGACCGACGACGACGCGCTCGCCCGCTCGATCGTCGAGCGGCTCAAGGCCGCGCTGCCCGCCGGAAGCTACCTCGGCGTCTACGACGGCACGAACACCGACTACGCGGTCGTGGAGGCCACCCGCCTCTACAACGAGGGCGGATCCATCCCCTACGAGCTGCGCAGCCCCGAGCAGATCACCCGTTTCCTCGACGGCTTCGAGCTGGTCGAACCCGGCGTCGTCCGGCTCGACCGGTGGCGCCCCGACCACAGCCCCCTCGGCCCGTCGATGGCCGTCGACGGCTGGGGCGGGGTCGCCAAGAAGACCGCGTGAAGCGGTAAGGAGTCAGGGCGTCCCGACGGCGATGTCCAGCACGAGGGGCTCGGTGCGCTCCGCCAGCGTGGGGATGATGGCGTCGAGCCGCTCGTGCAGCCCGTCGAGGTCGCTCACCCGGACGGCGGAGCAGCCGAACGACTCGGCCAGCCCGGACATGCTCACCTCGGTGAACTGCGGCCACGGCGCCTTGCCGTGGCCCTTCTCCGACGCGAGCCGGTCCATGATGGCGTAGGCGCCGTTCGACATGACGATGAACAGCGCGCCGACGGAGTAGTGGGCCGCGCTCCACAGGGCCTGGATGCCGTAGATCGACGATCCGTCCCCGACCACCGCGACCACCGGCCGGTGGGGCAGCGCCATGCGCAGCCCGGTGGCGGCGGGCAGGGCGAACCCGAGCCCGCCCATGGCGGCGCTGACGAAACCCAGGGGCGCGCGGGCCGGGACCATGTCGTGCAGCAGCGGACGGCTCGACGGGCTCTCCTCGACCAGGACCGTGTCCGGGGCGAGCCGTTCGGCCAGGGCGCTGAAGACGTGCTCCGGCATGAGCACGCCGTCGTAGTCCGGGACGGGGACGGTGACGCGGCGGACGGGCGTCGCCGGTTCGGGACGGTCGTCGACCGCGTCGAGCAGCGCCGCGCACACCGGGCCCGGAGCGCCGAGGATCGCCAGCTCGGCGGGGCTGCGATGGACCTCCTCCGCGTACTGGCTGATCACGGCGGCGCGGGTGCCCGGCGGCAGCAGCGGCCCGGCCTCGAAGTGGTACTGGCGGAACACCGGCGCCCCGACGGACAGGACGAGGTCGTGGCCGCTGAGCGTCTCGCGCAGCCCCGCCCGCCCGGCCGGCAGGTGCCCGGCGAACCGGGGGTGGTCCTGCGGGAAGCCCGCGCGGGCGCCGAAGGACTCCTGCCAGACGGGGCAGCTCAGCCGGTCCGCAAGCGCGGTCAGCGCCGCCCAGGTGGCGGGGTCGTCGGCGCCGGCGCCCACGACGATGGCGGGGGCGTCCGCGCGATTGACCAGGCCGGCGAGCTCCGCGACGGTGGCCGGATCCGGCTGCGCGGAGGTACGGACGAGGTCGGGGGCGGGGAGCGTCGCGCCGTCCTCGACCGGGACGGTCCAGTCGTCCATGGGCACGATGACCAGCGCGGGACCGTGCCCCGTCCGGGCCTCGTGCACGGCGCGGGCGACGGCGCCGGGGACGTCCCCGGCGTGCGCGGGCTGCTCGGTCCAGACGGGGTACTCGCCGGCGAGGCCGGCCAGGCGGCCGGTGAGGAACGGCTCGCTCGCCAGGTGGCGGCGGTCCTGCTGGCCGACGATCACGACCAGCGGCGCCCGGTTGACGCGGGCGGTGGCGAGCGCGCCGACCGCGTTGCCGAGCCCGGCCGTGGTGTGCAGGATCACCGCCGCCGGCCGGTCGTGCGCGATCGCCCAGCCGGTGGCCATGCCGACCACCGACCCCTCGTGCAGGCCGAGGATGAAGGTCAGATCGTTCGGCAGGTCGGTGAGCAGGGAGATCTCGGTCGAGCCCGGGTTGCCGAACAGGGTCGTCAGCCCGTGGGCGCGCAGGACGTCGAACATGAGACCGCGGACATCGTGGGCCACGGACGCGCTCCTTCCGACGGTGTGAGTTGGGAGGCGGTGTCGGTTGACGGGGACGACGCCGAGCGTTTCACCCCGAGGGCGCACCCGGGACCGTTCCTCTCACTCAGCGGAAGAGCTCGTCGCGGAGCGCACGGGAGATGCCGAGCGCGGCGGCGCGCACGGCCGGGACGAGCGGCGCCAGGTTCCCGGTGCGGCTGGGCACGACGACCGAGATGGCCGCCGCGATCTCGCCGGGGCGGCTGAAGACGGGGGCGGCGACGGACGAGGCGCCCATGGTCATCTCGTCGCGGCTCAGGCAGTAGCCCGTCCCGCGGATGTCGGCGAGGACCGTGCGCAGCCGTCCGGCGTCGGTGATCGTGGCCGGGGTGACGCGCGCGAGCGGGCCGCTCAGCAGCCGCTCGCGCACCTCGGGCGGCGCGTGCGCGAGCAGCACCTTGCCCGGGCCCGTGGAGTGCAGCGGGAGCCGCCCGCCGACCTGCGACACGACGCCGACCTGCGGGCGGGCCGACAACTTCTCCACGTACAGGGCCTGGTCCTCGTCCCGGACGACCAGGTGCACGACCTGGTGCGTGGCCTCGTACAGGTCCTCCAGGTAGGGCAGCGCCACGTCGCGCAGCCGCCGCCCGCGCGGGGCGAGCGCGCCGAGCTGCCAGAGCCGCAGGCCGATCCGGTAGCGGCCGCGGCCGTGCCGCTCCAGCGCGCCCCACTCGACCAGCTCGGCCAGCAGCCGGTGGACGGTCGCGGGCGCCAGCCCCGTGTCCCGGACGATCATGCCGAGGGTCTGCTCGGGACGCCGCTCGGAGAAGGAGTCGAGGATCGCCAGGGCGCGGCTCAGCACCGTCCGGCCCGGTTCGGCGGCGTTGCCCGCCACGGTCACCTCCCGCTCGACTTTTCCGCTGAGTGATAGTACGGGAAGACGTCCCATGCCGCGCGATGCCAGCGTTACCGTCGTCGTCCCGCCGTGGCCGTCCGGCCGCGGCGCGCCACGACCGTGAAGGAGGCGGGCCGTGCCACGGCTTGACGGGAAGACATGCCTGATCACCGGCGGCGCCGGCAGCATCGGGATGGCCACGGCGGAGCGGTTCCTCGCCGAGGGCGCCCGCGTCCTGCTAGCCGACCGTGACGAGGACGCGCTGAACGCGGCGGTGAACACGCTCGGCACAGACCGCGCCGTCGGCCACCGGACCGACGTCACCGTTGACGAAGACGTGTCCGCCTGCGTCGCCGCCGTGCTGGACCGCTGGGGACGGCTCGACGTCGCCATCGCCAACGCGGGCGTCACCGGCCCCATCGAACCGGTCACCGAGTACCCGGTGGACGAGTTCGACACCGTCCTGGCCGTCCACGTGCGCGGCGCGTTCCTGGTCTGCAAGCACGCGCTGCGCCACATGGACGCGGGCGGCAGCATCATCATCGCGTCCAGCGTGGCGGCGCTGCGCGGAGACCCCGGCGTGTCGGGCTACATCACGGCGAAGCACGCGCAGGTCGGGCTGATGCGGTCGGTCGCGAAGGAGGCGGCGCCGCGCGGCATCAGGGTCAACACCGTCCATCCCGGTCCCGTCGACAACGACTTCCAGGCGGGCCTGGAGAAGCGCCTCGGCCAGGTCATCGGGACCGACGCCACGGCGTTCTTCAACGAGCGGATCCCGCTCGGCCGGCACGCCACGGCCCGCGAGATCGCCGCCTCGATGCTCTTCCTCGCCTCCGACGAGAGCAGCTTCACCACCGGCACGACGCTCGTGGCCGACGGCGGCATGAGCGGCTGACCCGTCCAACCCCCGAACGGAGAGATGCCATGACCGTACTGAACGAATCGGCCTGGACGTCCAAGGTCTTCCTCGGCGAGTGGACGCCCGGGGGCGGCGGCGACTACGCCGTGGTCGAACCGGCCACCGGGAAGGAGCTCGGCCGGCTCGGGGCGGCCACGCCCGGCGACGTCGGCCGCGCGACCGCCCGTGCCGTGGACGCGCAGCGCGCCTGGGCGGCGGCCGGGTACCAGGAGCGCGCCGCCGTGCTGCGCCGTGCCGGCGCGCTGTGGGAGGAGCACGCCGCCGAGATCGAGGGGTGGATCGTCCGGGAGGCGGGCAGCGTGCCGGACAAGGCCGCGTTCGAGGTCCGGACGGCGGCGCAGGAGTGCTACGAGGCCGCGGCGCTCGCCTCCCACCCGGTGGGCGAGGTGCTGCGCTCGGCGCAGCCGCGGCTCAGCTACTCCCAGCGCGTGCCCGCCGGCGTCGTCGGCGTCATCGCGCCGTTCAACTTCCCGCTGATCCTCTCGATCCGGGCGGTGGCCCCGGCGCTGGCGCTCGGCAACGCGGTCGTGCTGAAGCCGGACCCGCGCACCGCCGTCTGCGGCGGCGTCGCGCTCGCCCGGATCTTCGAGGAGGCGGGGCTGCCCGCCGGGCTGCTCAGCGTGCTGCCCGGCGGCGCGGACGCGGGCGAGACGCTGATCACCGACCCGGCCGTGCGGATCATCGCGTTCACCGGCTCGACTCGGGCCGGACGGGCCGTCGCGCGGCTCGCCGGTGAGCATCTCAAGCGCGTCCACCTGGAGCTCGGCGGGAACTCGGCGCTGATCGTGATGGCGGACGTGGACGTCGCGCGGGCCGCGTCCGCCGGTGCGTTCGGCTCGTACTCGCACCAGGGGCAGATCTGCATGGCCACCGGCCGCCATCTCGTCGACCGGCGGATCGCCGGCGACTACGTCGCCGCGCTCGCCGAGCGCGCCGACCGGCTCCCGGTCGGCGACCCGTCGAGCGGGCAGGCCGCGCTCGGCCCGATCATCGACGCGAAGCAGCGCGACAACGTCCACCGGCTGGTCACCGCCAGCGTGGACGCCGGGGCGCGGCTCGCGGCGGGCGGCACCTACGAGGACCTGTTCTACCGGCCCACGGTGCTCGCCGATGTTCCCCTCGTGGCTCCCGCCTACGCGGAGGAGGTGTTCGGGCCCGTCGCCCCGGTGGTCGCGTTCGACTCCGAGGACGAGGCGATCGCGCTGGCCGCCGACAGCGAGTACGGGCTGTCGCTCGGCATCCTGTCCGGGAACGGGCTGAAGGCGCTGGAGCTGGCGGGACGGATCTCGACCGGGGCCGTCCACATCAACGACCAGACCGTGTCGGACGAGGCCGTCATCCCCTTCGGCGGGACGGGCCTGTCCGGCAACGGAGCCCGGACGGGCGGCATCGGCCACAACCTGGAGGCGTACACCGAGACCCGCTGGGTCACCGCGCGGAGCGAACTGCCCGCGTACCCGTTCTGAGCGTCCTCTGGGCATGAGACTCCGGTTCGGGTGCCGGCGGGGGATACCGGCACCCGAACCGGGCCGTTCTCGGCTGGCCGGGGATGGTCAGCGGTTGTAGGGGGTGAGCCTGTCCCAGAAGTCGCAGTGGTGCTGACGGGCGATCTCCCTGGTCAGCTCGCTGTCACCGGCCGGGGCCAGGGCCATCACGTCCGGGTTGTGGCGGGTGAACCGCGGCCACAGGGGCGTGCCCTTCACCGTCGGGCTGCCGGTGTGGGCGAAACCCGTCCACTGGGCCGTGATCTGGGCGCCGAACGCCTTCTGGTTGGGGGTCAGCTGCGCGCCCGGGCGGGGCGACAGGAACTGGTTCAGCAGGACGTGGAACGCGCCGTTCGGCTTCGTCTGGTCGAGGAAGCTCGCGGGCGGGGCGTCGGAGTTGTCGGACTGGTAGGCGTACACCTTGATGTAGCGCGACATCCGCTTGTGGTTGAGCAGGGACGGGCAGACGGAGTTGGAGTCGGCCACGATCGTCCGGTAGGCGATGAAGGCCGACGGGTCGGGGAACCGGTCCAGCGGGTAACGGGCGAACACCTGCGGGGCGTAGCGTCCGTACTGCTCGCGCACCATCCGCTCGTAGTCGGCGGGGGTGTTGGCGGAGGCCAGCTGGGTCTCGTCGCGGTCCACGCCGTGCATGAGCGTGACGTCGTTGATCCGTCCGGTGGCGAGCGCCTTCCCCATCGACATGGTCAGGGTCTTGCCGTCGACGATCGGCCCGATCGTGCCCTGGTCGGGGCTCATCCCGTTGCCGGACTTGTCCAGCAGCGTCTTCACGGGCACCGCGCGCAGGCAGGCGGCCTTGTCGGCGGCGTCGCCGCAGCCGACGGCGGCCGCGAACCGCTCACCGGTCCGGTGCGCCTCGTCCGCGGTGGGCAGTTCGGACTTGCAGTCCTGCGGCTGCCATGACGTGTTGGTGGTGCCGAGAATCGAGTTGTATTCGCCGCTCTGCGCGATGCCCTTCTGGAACAGCCCTCGCGCGGTGGGCGAAACGGCGTTCGCGCAGACGCTCGACCCGCCCGCGGAAGCGCCGTAAATGGTCACGTTGCGCGGGTCGCCGCCGAACTGGGTGATGTTCTTCTGCACCCAGCGCAGCGCCGCCTGCTGGTCCTGGAACGCGTAGTTACCCGAATTGCGGCCCAGTTCCTTGTGCGACATGAAACCGAAGATGCCGAGCCGGTAGTGCACCTCGACCGAGATGACGTTGCCGGACCGGACGAGATGGCTGCCGTCGGCGGGCGTGCCGAACCTGAACCCGCCGCCGTGGATCTGGACCATGACCGGCAGCCGCTTGGAACCGGCGTTCGCCGGCGCCCTGACGTTGAGGTTCAGGCAGTCCTCGATGGTCGAACCGGAGCCCAGCCCGTCCGCCTGCGGGCAGTTGTTGCCCCGCTCGGTGGCGGGGAACGTCGAGGTCCAGGCCTTGGCCGGCGCGGGCGGCGCCCAGCGCAGCGCGCCGACCGGCGGCGCGGCGTAGCGGATCCCGAGCCAGGACCTGACGCCGTCGGTCTCCGTCCCGCACACGGTCCCCTTGTCGGTCTGGACGGTCGTGCCGGACGCGCATTCGGGCGCCGCCGCGAGCGTCGCGGATTTCGGTGAGGCGCCGGCGACGGTCGTCGGGACGGTGAACATCACCGCGGCCAACACGGCCACGATGACGGCGGGCCATCGGAATCTTCTCGGCTCCATGCCGACCTACTCTCTCGCGCGAGGGAAGGGGAAGAAGGAAGGGAAAAAGGCCACACCTGCCGTGGATACGGCGACGTTCCGGACGCTCTCTCATCCGGACGTGCGGTGTGGCGAAGGGGGTGACGGATCTGTCTGGACCGGCGACGGCAGCAGCGCCTTCACTTCTGCCGGATTGTGGTGCGCGCGCATCATGATCGCGGGTGAATCGAAGGTTAAGTTGGCGTTTCAGAACCGAAAAGAGCCAGGTGCCGCCGCGTACGGTCAGTGGCCGCGATCGAGCGGCGACCGGCGCGGGGGATCGGTGAGCGGTCGGATCTCTGCGACCGGCGGTCGTCCGGGCCCGCAGATCTCACTCTGCCTCCGGTCATCCCTACGGATTGCGACAATTGGTCCAAAATAGACGGCCCATCGTGTTTTCCGGACCGTTGACCGCAGCCGCCCACGATGCTCGACGCGCCGGGCGTGCTGTTCGGCGCAGCGACCGCCCGGCCCTCCTGACCTCCTCTTGTGATCATGTGATGCTCCGCCCGACGACGTCGAATGACGATCGGGAAGGGATGCGCGGATGCGAACCAGGGCGATGGGAACCAGACGGCGAACGACCGGGGTGGCGGGAACGGGCCGGCGCCGGAGGCTGTCGCTCGGAGCGGCGGTCGTCCTGCTGGCCGGCGCGGCGGCCGCCCCCGGGGCCAGCGCCGCCGCCGTCGCGGGCACGGGCGCGGCGGGCGACAAGTGCGAGTTCACCGTCCAGCGGGACGTCCCCACCACGATGCGGGACGGCACCGTGCTGCGCTCCAACGTATTCACCCCGAAGGGCGTGAAGGACTCGCCTGTCCTTCTGATACGGCTGCCCTATAACAAGGATCGCGCGGAGAACATCCTCTACGCCGACCCTGAGTTCTACGCCGCGTCCTGCTACGTGGTCGTCTCGCAGGACGTCCGCGGACAGTACAAGTCGGATGGCGCCTTCTACCCCTACAGGCACGAGGCCACCGACGGCTACGACACCATCGAATGGGCCGCGAAGCTGCCGGGCTCGAACGGCAAGGTCGGCATGTACGGCTTCTCCTACCCCGGGTTGACGCAGTGGTTGCCGGCCGCCCTCAAGCCGCCGCACCTCGTCACGATGATCCCGGCGTTCACCTCGTCCGACATCCGCGACGGGTGGACGTACGAGGGCGGCGCGATGTACCAGTCGTTCACCCAGGACTGGCCGCTGTTCTCCCTGGCCAACAGCTCGGTCGACCGCCTGCCGGACGGCGAGAGGCTCAGCGCGGAGATGAGCCAGGCGTCGCGGGACCTGTTCAGGAAGTGGTACTGGTCGCTGCCGCTGAACAAGTGGCCGCCGCTGTACCCCAAGGACGAGCGCGTCGCGCCGTACTACTACGACTGGGTCAAGCACCCGAGCAACGACGCCTACTGGAAGCGGTGGAGCACCCGCGAGCGGTACCCGCAGATCACGGTTCCGGCGCTGAACTACGGCGGCTGGTACGACATCTTCCTCAACGGCACGGTCGAGAACTTCGCTGGGATGCGCGCCAAGGGCGGTTCGCAGACGGCCCGCGACGGCGCGAAGCTCCTGATCGGCCCGTGGTCGCACGGCGGCTCGGGCCGCCGGACGGGCGTGCTCGACTTCGGCCCGGACGCCGTCGTGCCGATCAACGAGGTGCAGCTCCGCTGGTTCGACTACTGGCTCAAGGGCGAGCGCAACGGCACCGGCACCGACCCCGCCGTGAAGATCTTCGTGATGGGCGCGAACAAGTGGCGCACCGCGAACTCCTGGCCGATCCCCGGCACCCAGTACACCAAGTACTACCTGCACAGCAACGGTGACGCGAACACGCTGACGGGCGGCGGCACGCTGAGCACCGTCCGGCCGGGGAAGGAGGAGGCGGACCGCTACCGGTACGACCCGGAGAACCCTGTGCCGAGCTTCGGCGGACGGTTCCAGAGCTCCGTGCCCGGCGGGCCGCAGGACCAGCGGGTCATCGAGCAGCGGCGCGACGTCCTCGTCTACAGCACCCCGGCGCTGCAGAAGGACACCGAGGTCACCGGCCCGATCGAGGTGACGCTTTACGCGTCGTCGTCCGCGAGGGACACCGACTGGACGGCGAAGCTCACCGACGTCCAGCCGGACGGCAGCTCGATTCACATCCGGGACGGGATCCAGCGGGCCAGATACCGGGTCTCCGAGGAGCGCCCGTCGCTGATCCGCCCCGGGAAGGTCTACAAGTACACGATCAAGCTCTGGCCGACCAGCAACGTGTTCAAGGCGGGCCACCGCATCCGCCTTGAGGTCTCCAGCAGCAACTTCCCGATGTTCGACCGCAACCCGAACACCGGGCGCACGTTCGGCACCGACACGAGTACGCGGGTCGCCTCGCAGACGATCCTGCACGACGCCCGGCACCCGTCCTCGATCACCCTCCCGATCATGCCGAGCCCGGTCGGCTGACCCCGGCCGGCGGCCGCCCCCACCGGCGCCCCGGGCCCCGCCGATCCGGCGGCCCGGGGCGCCATGCATTGTGGAAATATTCCTGCCGACAGTACTTAGCTCCCCTTATCGACTCCCGGCCCGGAGCCGGACGCCGTCCGGGCGGCTCCCGCCCGTCCCGTCCGCACATGCGGTCCGTGCGGAGGTCCTCGCCGTGGCCAGGCGCCGAATCCTCGTCCGAGGCGGGTTGGCCACCCTCGGATCGGGAAGACCAGCATCACCTCATTGACGAATGCTTCCGAAAGAAATACTTTCTTCAGAAAGTAAGAGCATATGGGCAGCCGGGAGGCCCGTCATGGTGACCTATCAGTACAAGTGCGCGCGCTGCGGCCCGTTCGACCTCGCGCTGCCGATGGGCGGGGCCCGTCCCGAGCAGCGCTGCGGCCGATGCGACGGGACCGCCCGCCGCGTGTTCACCGCCCCGTCGCTCACCCGTCCCGGCGCGCCGCTCGCGCGGGCGCTGGACGCCCAGGAGGCGAGCCGGCACGAGCCCCGGGTGGTGACGTCGCCGGCACCGGAGCGGCGTACCAAGCCGCCGGCCGATCCCCGCCACGCGCTGCTACCGCGGCCCTAGGGGGGATCCCATGGCAAGCGTAGGTCTGCTCTACGTCGGCGCGGTCCTCTTCGTCAACGCGGTGATGATCCTCGGACGCGTCGACCCGCGAGCCGCGGCGGTCATGAACCTGTTCGTGGGCGTGATGCAGGTCGTGTTCCCCACGATCCTGCTGACCCAGGCGGGCACCGACACGGCGGCGATCAGCGCCGCGGCCGGCATCTACCTGTTCGGGTTCACCTACCTCTACGTCGGCATCGGCACCCTGGCCAACCTCGACAGCACGGGCGTCGGCTGGTTCTCGCTGTTCGTGTCCTTCGCGGCGATCGTCTTCGCGGCGGTGAACTTCTTCGACGTCAAGGACTACCCGTTCGGGGTCATCTGGCTCTCGTGGTCCTTCCTGTGGTTCCTGTTCTTCCTCCTCCTGGGGCTCAAGCGGGCGGAGCTGAACGACTACACCGGATGGGTGACGCTCCTGAACGCGCTCGGCACGACGACGCTGCCCGCGTTCCTGCTGATCACCGACAACTACTCCAGCGCGGGCAAGTACGCCGTGATCTGGGCCGTCTGCGTCGTCGTCATCGTCGTCGCGCTCTGGCCGCTGACCCGGCGGACGGGCACCGGCGGCGGTGCGCCCGCCGAACCGGCCACCGGCACCTGACCGGCCGCGACCGCATTCCGCAAACAGTTCAACGCAACAACTCTGGGAGGGCACTCATGCCAGAAGTCGTCTTCAGCGTCGACCAGGCCAGGTCGATGGGCGACCAGAACGTTCCCGGCCACAACCGGTGGCACCCGGACATCCCCGCGGCGGCCACCGTCCGTCCGGGGTCGGAGTTCCGGGTGGAATGCCGGGAGTGGACCGACGGGCAGATCGGCAACAACGACTCCGCCAACGACGTGCGCGACGTCAACCTCGCGCCCTGTCACATGCTGAGCGGACCCATCGCCGTCGAGGGCGCCGAGCCGGGCGACCTCCTCGTCGTCGACATCCTCGACATCGGGCCGGTGCCGCAGGAGACCGGGCCGAAGCCCGGGCAGGGATGGGGCTACACCGGCATCTTCGCCAAGCAGAACGGCGGCGGTTTCCTCACCGACCACTACCCCGACGCCTACAAGGCCATCTGGGACTTCCACGGCCAGCAGGCCACCTCGCGGCACATTCCGGGGGTCCGCTTCACCGGCATCACCCACCCGGGGCTGTTCGGCACGGCGCCGTCCGCGGATCTGCTGGCGCGCTGGAACTCCCGCGAGCAGGCGCTCATCGACACCGACCCGAACCGGGTGCCGCCGCTCGCGCTGCCGCCGCTTCCGGACGGGACGCTCGCCGGCACGCTCACCGGCGACGCGCTCGCCAGGGTCGGCGCCGAGGGGGCCCGCACCGTCCCGCCGCGCGAGAACGGCGGCAACCACGACATCAAGAACTTCACCCGCGGCGCGCGCGTCTTCTACCCGGTCCACGTGAACGGCGCCATGCTGTCCGGCGGCGACCTGCACTTCAGCCAGGGCGACGGAGAGATCACCTTCTGCGGCGCCATCGAGATGGGCGGCTTCATCGACTTCCACGTCGACCTCATCAAGGGCGGCATGGCGAAGTACGGCGTGACGACCAACCCCATCTTCATGCCCGGCAACGTGGAACCGCGCTACTCGGAGTTCGTGTCGTTCATCGGCATCTCCGTCGACCACGAGACCAACACCAACTACTACAACGACGCCACCGTCGCGTACCGCAACGCCTGCCTGAACGCGATCGAGTACCTCAAGACGTTCGGCTACAGCGGCGAGCAGGCGTACCTGCTGCTCGGCGCCGCGCCGATCGAGGGACGCGTCAGCGGCGTCGTCGACATCCCGAACGCCTGCTGCTCGCTCTACCTGCCCACCGAGATCTTCGACTTCGACATTCGCCCGACGGCCGAGGGCCCGCGCCGCGCCGACCGCGGCCAGTGCGCGGTCTCGTCCTGACCGCCCTGACACCATCCGATCCGTCCTGATATCAGCGTGGCGGCCCGGCGTTCGCGCCGGGCCGCCGCCCTGTCTCCCGCCCGCCTCTACGCTGGACCGCAGAGCCGCGAGCGAAAGGCAGGACCGCCGATGTCGGACGCCCTGGAGACCGATCGGCCGCATTCGGCCCGCGTCTACAACTACATCGTCGGCGGGACGGTCAACTACGCCGCCGACCGGGAGACCGCCGCGAAGGCGCTGGCGGGCTGGCCGGGCCTGCGCACCTCGATGCTCGCCAACCGCGCCTGCATGCGGCGGATGGCCCGGCACCTCACCGGCCTCGGCGTCCGGCAGTTCCTCGACGTCGGCGCCGGCATCCCGGCCTCGCCGAACCTGCACGAGGTCGTCCAGGAGACGGCGCCCGAGGCGCGGATCGTGTACGTCGACAACGACCCGGTCGTCCTCGCGCACGCGCGTGCGCTGCTGACGAGCACGCCCGAGGGCCGTACCGCCTACGTCCAGGCGGACATGCGCTCCCCGGACGCGCTCTTCGCCGATCCCGGTCTGCGCGAGACCCTCGACCTCACCCGTCCGATCGCTCTCACCGTGATCGCGATGCTCCAGTTCGTCGAGGACGCCCAGGCTTTGGTGGAGGCGCTCGTCGCGCCGCTGGCGCCCGGCAGCTTCGTCGCGCTCACCATCCCCACCGGCGACCTGGCCCCCGAGTCGCGCGGCCTCGCCCGCGAGTACACGCGCAGCGGCATCCCCATGTACCTGCGCGACCGGGCCGAGGTGGAACGCCTCCTCGACGGCCTGGAACTCCTCGACCCGGGCGTCGTCCCGATGCCCCGCTGGCACCCCGAGCCCGGCGTCGAGCCCCTCCCGGACACCGCCACCAACATGTACGCCGCGGCCGCCCGCAAGCCCTAACGGCCCGGCCCGGGAAGTGCTGTATCCTATACAGGATTGTATCGAATATTTCCTGCAGACGATGTAGGGAGCGGGACGATGCGGCTTGGACGGCGGCTCACCCAGTACGCGCACGGCGGCGGTTGTGCCTGCAAGATCCCACCGGGCGAACTCGAAGAGGTGGTGGCCGGGCTCGGCGCGTCCGGCGGCACGAACGGGGACGGGGGCGGGGACGGAGAGCTGCTCGTCGGGCTCGACTCCGGGGACGACGCCGCCGTCGTCCGGATCTCGGGCGACACGGCGGTGGTGGCGACGGCGGACTTCTTCACCCCCGTCGTGGACGACCCGTACGACTGGGGGCGGATCGCCGCCGCCAACGCGCTCTCGGACGTGTACGCGATGGGCGGCCGCCCGCTCGTCGCGGTGAACCTGCTGGCCTGGCCGCGCGAGGTGCTGCCGTTCGAGCTGGCGCGCGAGGTGCTGCGGGGCGGCCGGGACATCGCCGTCCTCGCCGGGTGCCATCTCGGTGGCGGCCACAGCGTGGACGATCTCGAACCCAAGTACGGCATGGCCGTGACGGGCATCGCGGAGGCCGGCCGGCTGCTGCGCAACGACCGCGGCCGGGCGGGGCTGCCGCTGTCGCTCACCAAGCCGCTAGGGCTCGGGGTGCTGAACAACCGGCACAAGGCCACCGGCGAGGTGTTCGAGCAGGCGGTGGCCGTCATGACCGAGCTGAACAGGGACGCCGCCGACGCGGCGCTCAAGGCCCGGGCCACCTGCGCGACCGACGTGACGGGCTTCGGGCTGCTCGGCCACCTGCACAAGCTGGCGCGCGCTTCGGGCGTCTCGGCGGTGGTCGACGCCGCGGCCGTCCCGTACGTCGACGGCGCGCGGGAGGCGGTCCGCGACGGCTTCGTCAGCGGCGGCACCAGGCGCAACCTCGACTGGGTCGCGCCGCACACCGACTTCGGCGCGGCGGACGAGGAGACCCGGCTGCTGCTGGCCGACGCGCAGACGTCCGGCGGGCTCCTGGTCGCAGGGGAGGTGCCGGGCGCGCCGATCGTGGGGGAGCTGGTCGCGGCCCGCGACCACAGCCTGATCGTCCGCTGACCGCGGACGCTGTTCTTCATTCGCCCGAGGGTGCGGAATACGAACAACCCCCTGTGGAGGTGCCAGTTGGCCGGTCAGAACGTGGTACGGGTTCCGGGACGGTGGAACCCCTGGGCGGCGCTCGCGCTCTTCGGCGCGGTCGCCGCGGTGGGCCTGCTGTGGGCGAAGTGGCTGCCGTACACCGAGAAGGTCGGCGGGCTGATCGACACGCCCGAGTGGTCGGGCGGGTCCATCCTCGACAAGGCCGGGGACGCCGGCACGGGGCCCTCGCTGTCGGGCGGCTGGGACTTCACGACGTCCTACTTCGAATCGGTGTGGAAGGCGATGGTCGTCGGACTGGTCGTCGCGGCGGCGGTGGAGGCGCTGGTCACCCGCCGGTGGCTGCTGCGCCTGCTCGGCAGGGGGCGCGGCCCGTACCGCGACTCGCTCGTCGGCGGGCTGCTGTCGCTGCCGAGCATGATGTGCACGTGCTGCACCGCGCCGGTGGTCACCGCGCTGCGGCGGCGCGGGGCGTCCACCCCGGCGGCGCTTGCCTACTGGGTGGGCAACCCGACGCTCAACCCGGCGGTGCTGGTGTTCCTCGCGTTCGTCGCGCCGTGGCAGTGGACGTTCACCCGGCTGGCCGTAGGCGCGCTGCTGGTGTTCGTCGTGACCGCGCTGGTGAGCAGGCTCGCGCCCCGCGACGCCGAGGTCCCGGTGCCGGACGCGGCGGAGGAGGAGGCGGGTGATGTCGCGCTGCGCGACGCGCCGCGCCGGTTCGGCCGGTCGCTGCTGCGGATGTCGGTGACGCTGGTGCCCGAGTACCTGGTCGTGGTGTTCGCGCTCGGCGCGTTCCGCGGCTGGCTGTTCCCGCTGGACGGTTCGGCCGCCGAATGGGGCGTGCTGGCCGTCGTCCTCGCGGCGCTGGTCGGGACCCTGGTGGTGATCCCCACCGCCGGTGAGATCCCGATCGTGCAGGGGCTCACGCTGCTCGGCGTGGGCGCCGGCGCCGCCGGCGCGCTGCTGATCGCGCTGCCCGCGCTGAGCCTCGTGTCCATCGTCATGGTGGGGCGGGCGCTGTCCTGGCGGGTCACGTTCGCGATGGCGGCCTCGGTGGCCGGGTGCGGGCTGCTCGCCGGCGCGCTGCTCTGGGCCATCAGCTAGCCGGCGGCGCGTCCGGGGTCCCCCCGCGCTCTTCGCCCTCTTCCTGCTCGGCGGCCCGCTCGCGCTGGAGCGCGCGCATACGGCGGCGGCCGGGCAGGAAGAGCGCGGGCACGACGGCGGCGGCCAGGGCGCAGGCCGTGGTCAGGAAGATGTGGTTGTAGGCGTCCTGCGCCTTGGCGATCTCCGCCGCCGTGTGCGGGCCCTCCGGGGAGACCGAGCCCAGCGCGGCGACCAGCAGCGCGGCGAGGAAGGCGGTCCCGACCGCGCCGGAGATCTGCCGGTTGAGCGCCGTCAGCGACGACGCCTGCGCGACGAACCGGCCCGGCAGGACGTTCATCGCCGCGACCGTGGTCGGCATCATCGAGATCCCCATGCCGAGGCCCTGGACGATCAGCACCGCGAGGATCCACGCGACCGGGGTGTCCGGGCTCAGCCGGGCGAGGGCGAGCGTGGGGACGGCCATGCCGATCAGCCCGATCACCACCGGGACGCGGGAGCCGATCCGGTCGGCGAGCCAGCCGCCGAGCGGCATCGTCACGGCCACCGCGATCGCGGCGGGGGACAGCAGCAGACCCACGTCCCGCGCCGTCATGTCCCGGATGACCTGGAACTCGACCGGGAGGTAGGTCAGCCTGGCGTACTGCGCGAGCGCGTTGATGAAGATCACGATCATCGCCGCGGTGAAGATCGTGAACGCGAACATCCGGAAGTCGATCAGCGGGTCCGGGCGGCGCAGCGACCGGCGCACCAGGACCGCGAGGGCCGCCACCGCGGCCACCGCCGTGACCAGGCCGGTCGCGGTCAGGCCGTGCTCGGGCACGTGCCGGGACACCAGCACCAGCGTGATCACGCCGGCGGAGGCGAGGGCCCAGCCGCCCCAGTCGAGCGGACGGCGCGCCTTCGCGTCGGCGGCGCGGCGGCCCGTCTCGTGCAGCAGCGCGAGGCCGAGCAGCAGGCCGACGACGGAGACGGCGGTCAGCAGCAGGAAGATCCAGCGCCAGCTCGCGGCGGTCACCACCCAGCCGCCGACCGGCGGGCCGAGGGCGGGCGCCGCCATCATCGCGATGCCCCAGACGCCGAGCGCGAGGCCGCGGCGGTGCGGCGGGAACATCTCGTACACCATCGCCGTGGCCAGCGGCATGATCGCGCCGCCGCCGAGGCCCTGCACGATCCGCCCGCCGATCAGCAGCGTCATGGTCGGCGCCACCGTGCAGAGGACGGACCCGGCCGCGAACGCGGCGATCGAGATGTTGTAGACGCGGCGCCGTCCCCACCGGTCGCCGAGCCCGCCCACCGCGGGCTGGACGACGACGATCGCGACGAAGTAGGCGCCGATCACCCAGTCGGGGCTGATCCGCGCGCCCGCCCCGAGATCGCTCGCGATCGGCGGGAGCGCGATGCCGAGGACGGTCAGGTTCATCGCCACCGCGTAGGTGCCGAAGAGCAGCACGGCGGTGACGATCCACGGACGGCGGCGGCGGTCGGCGTCGCGACTCGCCTTCCGCTTGTTCGTCATACGTACGAATGTGCTCAGCAAGAACATAGGTCCACCCAGGTCACCAAGTCAACGTCCGGCATACTCTATTTTCTATTGACATGGACGATTTCGTATATGATCCTGGGTCCTGAAAACGAAGTCGTCGAGAGCCGAAGTCGTTGAGCAGCAGTAGTTGAGCAGCAGTAGTTGAGCAGCGCCTGGGAGGCGAATCCGGTCTGGTGACCGGCTCGGTCTTCAAAACCGTAGAGGCCCGGACCACCGGGCCTGGCGGGTTCGATTCCCGTCCGCCTCCGCCATCAGCAGAGCCACTGACAGCAGACTCCGGACGGAGGAGCTCAGATGAGCCGCAAGATCACCGTTCTGAACCCCGAGGGCAGCGCGCCCAAGGTGGACGGGAAGTCCCTCGCCCCCCGGCCGGGCGGGCTGGACGGCGAGACCGTCTTCCTCATCGACGTCGGCTTCGAGAACTCGGGCGACTTCATGGACCAGCTCCAGGCGTCGCTGCGGCGGAGCCGGCCGAAGGTGAAGACGGAGATCGTGCACCTGCGGACGCCGTTCGACCCCGTCCCCGACGTGTACGAGCGGATCAGGAACGAGGGCGCCGCCGCCATCCTCGGCGTCGGTCTCTGAAGCACGTGCGCGCCGGCGGTCGCCGGCCACGCCACGCGCCTCGAGTCCGAGTACCGCGTTCCCACCGTGTGCGTCCACGCCGAGTCGTTCTCGCGGCTGGTCACGTCCACCAGCAGGCTGGCGGGCGTCCCCGGGCTGCGGCACACCTTCGTCCCCGCGCCGGTGCCCGGCCGCACCCCGGCCGAGCTGCGCGCCTACATCGAGGGCCCCGACCCGCTGTCCGGCGAGCAGGTGCTCGGCGCGCTGATCGACGGCCTGACGAGGCCGCTCAGCGAGCGGGACATGGACGGCGTCGCCTTCGAGCGCACCCGCGACCGGCTCGTCGACCCCGACACCGAGGACAACCTGCAACGCCTCTTCGAGGAGAACGGCTGGACCGACTCGCTCCCGGTGGTGCTGCCGACCGAGGAGCGGGTGGCGGCGATGCTCGCCGGGACGAGCCACGCCCCCGACGAGGTCGCCGGGAAGATCCGGGCGGCGACGTCGCGCGACTTCTGGTCCTTCACCGTCGAGCAGGCCGCGGTGAACGCCGTCATGGCGGGGGCGCGGCCGGAGTACTTCCCGGTCATCCTGGCGCTGCTGGCCAGCGGCTGCACGGCGCGGCACAGCAGCATCTCGTCGATCGGCCAGATGGTCATGGTGAACGGCCCCGTCCGGCACGAGCTCGGGATGAACTCCGGGATCGGCGCGATCGGCCCGTACAACCACGCCAACTCCACGATCGGCAGGACGTTCGGGCTGGGGTCGCAGAACCTCCAGGGCGGCTCGGTGCCGGGGGTCAGCTACGTCGGGACGATCGGCAGCCCGTTCTCGCTGACCAGCATCGCGTTCGCCGAGGACGAGGAGAACAGCCCGTGGGAGCCCTATCACGTCCAGTACGGCTTCGAGCCCGGCCAGAGCGCGGTGACGATCTTCGCGCCCGTCCGGTCGATGATCACCGCGCCGAGCGGGGTCAGGGAGGACTGGCGGGAGCGCGCGTCGGTGCTGTTCGGCTCGCTGCGGGCGGGCGGCGGCGCGGTCCTGCTCGCCGACCCGCTCGCCGCGAAGAACCTCGTCGAGCGGGAGGGTTTCACGGAGAAGAAGGCGCTCATCGAGTGGATCGCGGCGAACGCGCGCATACCGGCCCGGCGCTGGTGGGGGCAGTCCCTCCAGGACATCTTCTACGGCAACCGCGCGCGTGACGGCGTCGAGCCCTGGGCGACGTACCTCAAGGCCGGACCCGACGAGCTGATCCCGGTCAACGAGCCCGACGACGTCCACGTCGTCGTGGCCGGCGGCCGGACCGTGGCGGTGTGGAGCGTGTTCGAGGGGTGGGCCAACCGCCGCTTCGGCAGCGCGCTCTCCGGCCGCACCCTGGCGATCGACCCCTGGCGATGACCCCCTGACCGCGAGCCCTGACCACGAGCCCTGACCACGAGCCCCTGTCCGCCCCGGCCTCCCGACGAGCCCCGACCCCCGGCGCCCACCCCCGCACGGAAGGTGAAGGAAAGATGAGACACCAGCGAAGAACACGACTCGGCTGGAGGGCCGGCGCCGGTGCCGGAGCGCTTCTCCTGGCGGCCACCGCCTGCGGGGGAGGCGACGGTGGCTCGTCCGGCGGCACGGTGACCCTGCGGATGTACTCGACGACGACCACCGAGCCCGCGTTCTCGGTGCTCCTCGACGGCTTCCACAAGAGCCAGTCGAAGATCAAGATCAAGGCGGAGTTCATCCCGTCGGCCAAGGTCGGCCAGGTCACGACCACGATGATGCAGGCCGGCAACCCGCCGGACCTCATCATGGCGAGCCCGGGCTCTGGCGGCGGCTCCAACGGCCTGTCGGTGCACCGGCTGGCGGACGCGAACCGGCTGGCCGACCTGAGCGCCCGGCCGTGGGCGAACGACCTGCCGGAGCTGCTCAAGCCGACCGCGCAGTACGAGGGGAAGAGCTACAGCCTGATCCTCGGCGTGTCCACGCAGTTCCTGAACTACACCACCACCGACTTCGACAAGTGGAAGGTCAAGCCGCCCAGGACGTTCAAAGAGCTGCTCGACATGTGCGCCCTGATCAAGACGAAGGGCATGTACGCGATGGCGTCCGGCGCCGCCGACATGGCGGGCAACCGGATGCGGATGCAGGTCTTCTCCGCCGCCAACGTCTACGCCGTCGAGCCGGACTGGGACAAGAAGCGGGAGGCCGGCCAGGTGAGGTTCCAGACGTCCCCCGGCTGGAAGAAGACCTTCCAGCAGATCCAGGACCTGGTGACGCACGACTGCTACTACCCCGGGTCCGCCGGGCGGACCACGGAGGAGGCGCGCAAGCTCGGCGCGTCCGGCAAGACGACGATGGGCATCGGCCCGTCGATCGCCGCGGCGTACCTGTCCAAGGCCAACCCCGACCGCAAGTGGGCGGCGGCCGCGGTGCCCGCCGGGGACACCGCCACCCCGAACCTGCCGCTGGAGGTCGCCGGGATCTCGGTGGCCAAGCGCGGCAAGAACGTGGACGAGGCGATCGAGTTCCTCGACTACCTGGCCGCGCACCGCGACGTCTACTCCAAGAACAGCGGCGCGTTCTCCCCGGCGATGATGGCCAAGGGCGAGCTGCCCGACTTCCTCAAGCCGCTGGAGCCGCTGGCCAAGCAGAACAGGTTCAGCCTCGCCGCGAGCACCATGTGGCCGAGTGAGGCCCCCGCCCAGGTCGCGTACAAGAACATGACGGGCCTGCACAACAACACCCGGACCGTCGACGACATCTTGAAGGCCATGGACCAGGCTTGGGACAACGGCAAATGACGGAAAGGACCACGAAGAAGGACACGGACACGTCGGCGCTGCCGCCCCTGGTGGTCGCCGACGGTCCGGACGGTGACAGGGAACACGGGGACAAGGGACAGGCCCCGCCGGGCGGCCGGGTCGCCTCGTGGTGGCGCCGCCGCCGCGCCGACGGGCCGGCGGGCGGCGCGCGCAAGCCGCCCTGGGTGCTGGCGATGCTGGGGATCGCCCTCCTGATCGGGATGCACTTCGTCGCGCCGCTGTCGGGCGGCGTGTACGCGTTCACCGACTGGGACGGCTTCAACACCGCGAAGTTCGTCGGCTGGGACAACTTCCGCGAGATCATGGACTCGGAGGTCCAGCGCGGCGCGCTGGTCCACACGTTCGTGCTGGCCGGGACGTACCTCGTCCTGGTGAACGTGATCGGCCTGGTGCTGGCCCTCGCGCTGAACCGGACGCTGAAGTCCCGCAACTTCCTGCGGATGGTGTTCTTCGCGCCCGCGGTGCTGAGCCCGCTCGCGGTGTCCTACATCTGGCAGTACATGTTCACCTACGACGGCGCGATCAACCGGATGCTCGGCGGGATCGGGCTGGACGGCCTGCGCCACGAGTGGCTGGGCGACCCGTCGACGGCGATCTGGTGCGTGCTGGTCGTCATGGTCTGGCAGCACGCCGGCCAGGCGATGATCATCTATCTGGCCGGGTTGCAGGGCGTCGCCGACGAGCTGGAGGAGGCGGCGGTGATCGACGGGGCGCGGCTGTGGATGCGGCTGCGCCGGATCACGCTGCCGCTGCTGGCGCCCGCGTTCACCATCGTGTCCACCCTGATGCTGATCTCCGGCCTGCGGGTCTTCGACCAGGTGTTCGCGCTGACCAGCGGCGGGCCCGTCTATTCGACCGAGACCCTGGCGACGCAGGTCTACCAGCAGACGTTCGTCGAGGGCAGATTCGGGTTCGGCGCGTCCATCGCGATGGTGATGACCGTGCTGATCTCGGTTCTGGGAATCGCCAACATGATGTATCAGCGAAGCCGGGAAAGGCGGTTGTAAATGGGTGCCTTCCGGTACACGTCGCGGTCATTCGTCCGCGAGGTCGTGATGATTCTGGCGGCGATGCTCTTCGCGATGCCGCTGTACTTTCTGATCGCCATCTCGTTGAAAAGCGACCAGCAGCTCACGCTGGAGCCGCTGAAGCCGCCGCTGGCGGACCCGAACTGGGGCAACTTCGCCGACGCGTGGTCCAGCGGCGGCACGACGGGCGGCATGGGCCGCGCGTTCCTCAACACCGTGATCATCACGGTGGGCAGCGTGGTGTGCCTGGTCCTGGTGTCGTCGCTGACGGCGTACGTGATCGCCAGGCGGACGTCCAGGGTGAGCAACGGGCTCTACGTGCTGTTCGTCATCGGGTTCATCATGCCGCTCACGCTCGGGCTGGTGCCGATCTACGTGGTGATGCGCGGCGCCGGGCTGCTGGCGACCTACCACGGGATCATCATCCTGCACACGGCGGGCATCCTGCCGTTCGCGGTGTTCCTGTACGTGGGTTTCATCCGGGCGCTGCCCACGGAGTACGAGGAGGCGGCGCAGGTCGACGGCGCCGGAATGTTCCGCACGTTCTTCAAGGTGGTCATTCCGCTCTTGCGGCCGATCACCACGACGGTGGCGATGCTGTCCGGGCTGATCGTGTGGAACGACTTCTTCCTCGCGCTCATCTTCATGAGCGGCAGCTCGATCGGGACACTGCCGATCGCGCTGAACTCGTTCGTCAATGAGAACTACACCCAGTGGAACCTTGTGTTCGCGGGGGCGACCATCGCCATTCTCCCCATGCTGGCCGTCTTCATCGTCGCGCAGCGGCAGTTTGTCAGGGGTCTGGCCGGCGGAATCCGAGGCTGAATATGGGAACAATCGACATTCGCGGCTTGGGCAAGGTGTACCCGGGTGGTACACGAGCGCTCCGCGACCTCAATCTGGAGATCGCCGACGGCGAGTTCATGATCTTCGTCGGCCCGTCCGGCTGCGGCAAGACCACCGCGCTGCGCATGATCGCCGGGCTGGAGACGATCGAGGAGGGCGAGATCAGCATCGGCGGGACGGTCGTGAACCGGGTGGAGCCCCGCAAGCGCGACGTCGCGATGGTGTTCCAGAACTACGCCCTCTACCCGCACATGACCGTGTTCGACAACATCGCGTTCCCGTTGCAGGCGGAGGGAAGGCGCAAGCAGGAGATCAAGGAACGCGTGGAGGAGGCCGCGCGCCTGCTCGGCCTCGGCGAGCTGCTGAAGCGCAAGCCGCGCGCGCTGTCGGGCGGCCAGCGGCAGCGGGTCGCGATGGGGCGGGCGATCGTCCGCAAACCGCAGGCGTTCCTGTTGGACGAGCCCCTGTCGAACCTGGACGCGAAGCTGCGCATGCAGATGCGGGCCGAGCTGTCCACCGTCCAGCGGACGCTCGGCGTCACGACCGTGTACGTGACGCACGACCAGGTCGAGGCCATGACGATGGGCACCCGCATCGCCGTCATGCGGGGCGGCCTGCTCCAGCAGGAGGGCACCCCCGAGCTGGTGTACGACCGGCCGAGCAACATGTTCGTCGCGACGTTCATCGGCTCGCCCGGCATGAACCTGCTGAACTGCCCGCTGGTCGCCGACGGTCCCGACGACCTGCGGTGCGTCGTCGGCGAGCAGCGGATCCCGGCGCCGAAGGAGCTGCACGGCGCGCTGGAGCGCTTCGCCGGCTCGAAGGTCGTCGTGGGCATCCGCCCGGAGAAGCTCACCGACGCCCCGCCGCACGCCAGGCCCGGCGATGACTCCGCCGCCGGGAGCCTGCGCGGCGAGGTCACGGTCGTGGAGATGCTCGGGCACGAGCGGCTGATCCAGGTCGAGGTGCCCGGCGAGCCGGTGGCCGCCGACCCCGAGCTGGAGAACCTCCGGCGGCCCGGGGACGGCGAGAAGAACGAGCCCTCGGCGCCGGGCAAGGCCGTCATCTACGCGCGGTTCTCACCGTCGTCCACGGTCAAGCCGCTGGAGACCGTCGACATCCCGGTGAACCCGGCCGACCTGCACTTCTTCGACCCCGAGACCGGTGAGGCGATCAGATGACGGATGACGGTTTCGAGATCCTGGTCGCGGGCGGCGGGATCGCCGGGCTGACCGCCGGGCTGTTCGCCGCCCGCGCCGGACGGCGGACCGGGCTGCTGCTCGGCGACGACATCGGCGGCGGCCATCTGCTCAGCGTCGGCAGGATCGAGGACTTTCCCGGCTTCCCCGAGGGCGTGCCGGGCTTCGACCTGTGCCCGATGCTCCAGGAGCAGGCGCAGGACGCGGGCGTCGAGTTCGTGACGAGCGGTTTGACGGGCCTGGCCGCGTCCGGCGACGCCTGGACGGCCACGACCGGCGAGGGCGAGACCCGAGCCGGCGCCGTCGTCGTCGCCACCGGCTCCGCGCTGCGCGAGCTGGACGTCCCCGGCGAGGCCCGGCTGCGCGGCCACGGCGTCTCCGACTGCGCCACCTGCGACGGGCCGCTGCACCGCGGCAACACCGTCGCCGTCGTCGGCGGCGGCGACTCCGCGCTGCTGGAGGCGCTGGAGCTGACCAACCACGTCGGCAAGGTGCTGCTGCTGAACCGGGGCGAGAGCCTCGGCGGGCAGCACACCTACGCCAGCCGCGTCCTGGCGCACGCGTCGATCGAGGTGCGGCACTCCACCGTCGTCGAGGAGATCCTCGGCGACACGGTCGTCTCCGGTGTCCGGGCCAAGGACACCGCCACGGGCGAGACCGCGGAGGAGAAGGTCACCGGGGTGTTCGTGTACGTGGGCCTGCGGCCGCGCACCGACGTCCTGCGCGACCTGGTCCCGCTCGACGGCGAGGGCCGGGTCCCGACGGACGGCGCGATGCGCACCGTCCTGCCCGGCCTGTTCGCCGCCGGTGACATCAGGACCGACTCGGCGGCGCAGGCGATCACGGCCGCCGGCGACGGCGCGACCGCCGCGCTCGCCGCGCACCGCTATCTCGCCGGCCCCGGCCGCGCCTGGCCCGTCCCCCAGCCGAGAGGAGCCTCCGCATGACCATCAGCGTGTACGACCCGCGCGGATACCCGCCGAAGGTGGAAGGACGTTCCCTTGCCCCCCGGCTGGAAAGCCTCGACGGCAAGGTCGTCTACCTGGTGATCGCGCCGTTCGACAACACCGACGTGTTCATGGAGCAGCTCGCCGGCTGGTTCAGACGGAACCGGCCACAGGTGGAGACGCGGATCGTGGCGACCGAGGCGTTCGGGCAGGACTCCCCGGCGATGCGGGCGGAGATCGAGGCGGCCGGTGACGCGGCCGTCGTCGGTCTCGGCCTTTGAAGCACCTGCGCCCCGACGGTCGTCGGGATAGCGGCGGAGCTCGAACGCTCCGGGGTGCCCACCGTCGGCGTGCACTCGCGGCAGTTCCGCAGGATCGCCGCGAACGTCGCCCGGACGAAGGGCATGCCGCGCATGCGGCAGGCATACCTTCCCGGCGCGATCTCCGGGCGGTCCGCGGCCGAGCTCACCGGATACATCGAGGGAACGGACGCCGTCAGCGGCCGCCCGTTCACCGACGAGCTGCTCGACGCCCTCGCCGGGCGGCTGGACGAGGAGGACCTCAGGGGAAGCTCCTACGACAGGCCGAGACAGCAACTCGTCGAGGCCGCCGACGAACCGGCCGCGCACGCGCTGTTCCTTGAGAACCGCTGGACGGACGGCCTGCCGATCGTCCTGCCGACCGAGGAACGGGTCCGGGAGATGCTCACCGGCACGTCCCGCCGCCCGGACGAGGTCGTCGGGCGCCTCGCGCCCGCCAAGTTCCGGGAGCGGTGGGAGTTCACCGTCGAGAAGGTCGCCGTCAACGCGGTGATGGCCGGTGCCGGGCCGGAGCACTTCCCGATCATCCTGGCGCTGGCGTCCAGCGGGGTCACCGCGCGGATGAGCAGCCTGACGTCGATGGCGACCATCTCGATCGTCAACGGCCCGATCAGGCTGGAGGCGGGGATGAACACCGGGATGGGCGCGATGGGCCCGTACAGCAGGGCCAACGCGACCATCGGCCGGTCCTACGGGCTGCTGTCGCAGAACCTGCAGGGCGGGTCGGTGCCCGGCGAGACCTACATGGGCACGCTCGGCAACAACTACGGCTACACCGCCACGTTCCCCGAGAACGAGGAGGACAGCCCGTGGGAGCCGCTGCACGTCCAGCACGGTTTCCGCCCGGACGAGAGCGCCGTCAGCCTCTTCCTCGGCGGCTGGTACACGATCTCGGGCGCGTCGCCGCGCCGCAAGCACTGGAAGGAGATGCTGCGCGGCGCGCTGCGGGCGTGCGACCCGGCGTTCGCGCCGCTGGTGGTGATGGACCCGACGGCCGCGAACGACTTCGTCGACGCCGGTTTCCCCGGCAAGGACGACGTCCGCGCGTGGCTGGCCCGCAACGGCCGGATGTCCGCCGACGAGTACTGGTCGAACGGGGTGGTGCGGGCCATCCTGCGGCCGCTGGCGCTGGCGGGGGAGGAGCCGCACGCCACCAAGTACAAGGCGTCCGGCGACGAGCCCGTCGAGATCTACGACGCCGGGGACATCAACATCGCGGTCATCGGCGGCGGGGCCGCGAACGCGTCCAAGCTGATCGCCGCCCGCTACGAGACGACCGTCCCCGTCGACCCCTGGCGCTGAAAGGGGAACAACCGTGATCGCCGAGCCGTCCTCCGTCCGGCGGCTCGGCGATCACGGCTTTCCGGGGTCAGGTTTTCGGGGGTCAGCCGGAGGTGGCGTCCCAGGCTTCGTCCATGGCCTTGAGGATGTCGTCGATGGTCCGGGTCTTGTTGTAGAGCCCGGCCATGGTCTTGTACGCGGCCTGCGCCGGGGCGTCGGACGGCCACATCGTGCTGGCGCCGAGGCTGTAGCGGCCCTGCTTGGCCAGCGGTTCCAGCGGCTCCAGGAAGGCGGGCAGCTCGCCGCGCTCCATCTGCGCCGGGGAGAACGCGCCGGTCTTCTCGGCGTACAGGTCGCGTTTCTGCGCGACGAAGTCGAGGAACTTGGTCGCCTCCTCGACGTTGTCGCTCCTGGCGGCGACCGACAGCCCGCTGACCTCCAGCGGCAGGATGCTCTGCTTGCGTCCCGGCACTGGCAGCGCCGCCCACTTGCGCGCCGGGTTGCGCCGGGTGACGTAGGACGACGCGGTCGACGGCCCGATGCCCATCGTGGCCTTGTTGCTCTTGATCTGGAGGTTCTTGCCCTCCTCGGTGGTGCGCCCGGCGCCGCCCGGGTAGTAGCAGTCCGCGTTGATCATGTCGATGATCTGCTGGAAGGTCTGCCGCCAGCCGGGCGTCGTCTGGAACTTGACCTGCCCGGCGGCGCGCTTCTCGTCCCACTTCGGGTCGTCGCTGTAGACGTTGGCGGCGGCGAACGACTGCAGCAGCATCCGGTTGCCCGCCTGGTCGGCCGCGCCGGGGACCAGCGCGTACTTGCCGTGGCTGCGGATCTCGCCGCACGTCTTCAGCAGCTCGTCGAACGTGCTCGGCGGCTTCAGCCTCCAGCCCTTCAGGTCGGCGACGGTGTAGTCCATGAAGTGCGTGGACACCCCGACGACCAGGGCGTACACCTTGCCCTCGTAGGTGACGGTCGGGCTCAGCAGCGCCGGGACGTCCTTCGCCCACGGCTTGGCGGTGACGTCCTCAAGCCGGCGCGCCTTGGCGAGCTTGTGGAGCGGCAGCCCGGTCGCGCCGCCGCCCGACCCGGGGGAGATGTTGAGGATGTCGGGCGGGTTGCCGCCCTGCATCTCGGTGGTCGTCGCCGGCCCGATCTTCGGCGCGGGGACGTACTGCACCGTCATCTTGATGCGCGGGGCGTTGGCGTCGTTGAACTCCTTGACGATGGGGTCGAGCCCTTCCTTGACGGCCGGGGACGCGTACATCCGCAGCGACGCGTTCCCCGAGCCGCCGCCGGAGCCGCCGCACCCGGCCGCGGCCACCGCCACCGCGCAGGCCCCCGCGACCCAGGCCAAGGTCCGGGCCCCGCCCCGTTTTCCGCCCCGCCCGCTCCGCCGATTGCCTTTCATTGGTCCTCCCATTTGCCGGTTGCCTCTCACGGGTGCGCACTCCCTCCGCGGTCAGCGCCACTCGTCGACGGACACGGTCCGGCCGGACAGCGACCGGTCGAGCGTGGTGCCGTTGGCCATGCCTTCGAGGACGCTCCAGGTGGCGGCGCTGCGGCCGCCGACGACGATGACGTGGACGTCTTCCGGGACGTTGATGCGCACCTCCTCGTCCGGGGCCGCGGCCCGGTAGGACGCCCAGGGCTCCTCGCCCGCCTCGGCGCGGTAGCCGAAGAACAGCTCCTGGAGCCCCTGGGCCCACCACCGGCGGGCGGGCAGCCGCCCGGTGTCGGAGATCCACTCGATGAGGTCCTCCTTGCGGGCGAACCCCTGGTGCTCGACGAGGTTCTGCGCGGCGAGCGGGTCGAGCAGCAGCACCGCGCCGCCGGACGCGCGCGTCGCGTTGAAGATCGACCGGGCGTGGTCCCGCCAGTCGTCGCGGATCCCGCTCGGCGCGGTGATCATCGTCCGGACGCCGCGGAACACGGTGGCGGTGCTGTCGCCGGGCGCGAAGCCGTGCTGGACGTGGTACGGCTGCCAGGGGCTGTGCTCCTCGTTCTCGGCGAACGTGAGGTTGGTGAACGAGAACGGGTTCCCGATCGACCCCATGTAGCTGATCCCGGGCGACGAGCCGCCCTGGAGGTTCTGCGAGCCGATGCCGTAGGCGCGTCCGATGGTGGCGTTGGCCCTGCTGTACGGGCCGAGCGCGCCGATCCCGGAGTTCATGCCGATCTCGTCGCGGATCGGGCCGTTGACGACGACGGCCTCCGACATCGACGAGATGCTGCTGTGCCGGGCCGAGTAGCCGCTGCCGAGCAGCGCCAGGATCACCGGGAAGTACTCGGGCGCGGCCCCGGCCATGACCGCGTTCACCGCGGCCTGCTCGACGGTGAACTCCCAGTAGTCGCGGGTGGAGGCGGCGCGGAGCCTGCCGACCACCTTGCCGGGCGCGTGGCTGGTCCCGGCGAGCATCGCCGCGACGCGTTCCTCGGTGGGCAGGACGATCGGCAGCTTGTCGGTCCAGCCGTTGTCCAGGAAGAGGGCGTGCAGGTCGTCCTCGGTGGCCGGTTCCAGCAGCCGGGACTTGGTCTGCTCGAACGTCGCGCCCGCCATGTCGGCCTCGTCGAGCGGCCTGGTCAGGCCGTCGAAGACGTCCCTGGCGAAGGCGTTGCCGGAGACGGGGTTGTCACCTTCGACGTAGGCGCGCAGTTCGGCGGCGGTGCGGCCGGGGACAGGAGAGGGCACGAACGCGTGCCGCAGCGTGGGGATGCCCGCCAGCCTGCTGGTGGACGCCACCAGCCTGGCGAAGGCGTCGGCGTGGACGGAGACGGTCGGGACGCGGTACTCGGACTCGAGCCGCGTGGCGTGGCCGGCGACCGCCGGCGCGCAGCCGCTTCAAAGACCGACGCCGAGGATCGCGGCGTCGCCCTCCTCCGCGATCCGCGCGTACAGCTCGGGCGCCGGGTCGAACGGCGTGGACAGATGGGCGGTCACGGTCGTGATGTCCGGCCGGTGCTCCTGGAGCGAGGCCCCGAGCTGGTCGATCAGCTCGCCGGAGTTCTCGAAGCCCGCGTCCACGAGGAACACGGTCCTGCCTTCCAGGGAGTCGGGACGCGGGGCGAGCGACTTGCCGCCGACGGTGGGCGCGTTGCCCTCGGGACTGAGAACCGTGATCTTTCCGGCCATGACGACATCTCCCCTGAGCTGCGGAATCGTCGAGCGAAGTTCGTATCAAGAACATTTGTGCGCAGAGTGATTGTCCGTCCAGGTGTTGAGGTTGTCAACAGCTACGTTGACCTGACCTGGGAGTCAAGCTACGGTGCGGATCAAGAACATCTGTTTGCCATCCGAACGGACCGCCCACTTGAGAACGAGCCGATGACAGTGCGCGACGCGACGCCCGGCGACGCCGGGGTCAAAGGGCCGCATTTCGTCCAGTCCCTGGAGCGCGGCCTCAACGTGATCAGGGCGTTCGACGCGACCACGCCGCGGCTGACGCTGAGCGAGGTCGCGCACGCCACCGGCCTCACCCGCGCCGCCGCGCGCCGGTTCCTGCTCACCCTCGTCGACCTCGGCTACGTGCGCAGCGACGGCCGCCGGTTCTCGCTGACGCCCCGCGTGCTGCGCCTCGGCTACGCCTACCTGTCGTCGCTGTCGCTGCCCGAGGTCGCCGAGCCGCACCTGGAGGCGCTGGTGGCGACGGTCCACGAGTCGTCGTCGGTGTCGGTGCTGGAGGGCGACGACATCGTCTACGTGGCGCGCGTCCCCACCTCGCGCATCATGACGGTCACGGTCAGCGTGGGCACCCGCTTCCCGGCCTTCGCCACGTCCATGGGCCGGGTGCTGCTCGCTGACCTGCCCGAAGCCGAGCTGGACGAGCGCCTCGCCGAGGCCGCGCGGCACCCGCTCACCGCGCGGACCACCACCGACCCGGCGGCGCTGCGCCGCGAGATCGACCGCGCCCGCAGGCAGGGCTGGTCGCTGGTCGACCAGGAGCTGGAGGACGGTCTGCGGTCGATCGCCGTGCCGATCCGCGACGGCTCGGGCCGGGTGGTGGCCGCCGCCGACATCTCCGCGGCCTCCAGCCGCACCCCCGCCGCCAGGATGCGCCGCGAGCTGCTGCCGCTGCTGCTGGACGCCACCGCGAAGATCGAGGCCGACCTGCGCGCCGCGAGCCGCTGACAAACCGAGCGTCAGGGAGGACGCGGACATGCACGTGATCGCCACCGCCGGGCATGTCGACCACGGCAAGTCCACGCTCGTCGGCGCGCTGACCGGGATGGAGCCCGACCGGCTCGCCGAGGAGCGCCGCCGGCGGCTCACCATCGACCTCGGGTTCGCCTGGACGGAGCTGCCCGGCGCGGGCGAGGTCGCGTTCGTCGACGTCCCCGGGCACGAGCGGTTCGTCGCCAACATGCTCGCCGGGGTGGGCCCGGTGCCCGCCGTGCTGTTCGTCGTCGCCGCCGACGAGGGCTGGATGCCGCAGAGCGCCGAGCACCTGGAGGCCCTGGACGCGCTCGGCGTGTCCCACGGCGTGCTCGTCGTCACCCGCTCCGACCTGGCCGACCCGGCGCCGGCGATCGAGGAGGCGCACGAGTGGATGGCCGGCAGCACGCTGCGCGACCTGCCCGCCGTCGCGGTCAGCGCGGTCACCGGCGACGGGCTGGACGACGTCCGCGCCGCCATCGCCGCCCTGGTCGCGGGCCTGCCCGCGCCGGACGCCGGCGCGCCCGTCCGGCTGTGGGCCGACAGGTCGTTCTCCATCCGCGGCGCCGGGACGGTCGTCACCGCCACGCTCGGCGCGGGAACGATCCAGACAGGTGATGAGCTGCTCAACACCGAGGGAAGGTCCGTCCGGGTGCGCGGGATCGAGGCGCTGGGCGAGCCGCGCGACCGGGTGACCGCCACCGCGCGGGTCGCGCTCAACCTGCGCGGCGTCGACCGCGCCGACGTCCCGCGCGGCCTGCCGCTGCTCACCCCCGGCGCCTGGCGGATGGCGGGCTCCGCCGACGTGGAGCTGCGCCGGGCGTCCCCGACCCCGCTGCCGGAACGGCTGATCATGCACATCGGCACCGCCGCCGTGCCGTGCCGGCTGCGCCCGCTCGGGCCCGCGCACGGGCGGCTGCGGTTCGACCGTCCGTTGCCGCTGCGGTACGGCGACCGCGCCGTCCTCCGCGACACCGGACGCCGCCGGATCGCCGCCGGGCTCGTCGTCCTCGACGTCGACCCGCCCCCGCTCACCAGGCGCGGCGCGGCGCGCGTCCGGGCCGAGGAGCTGTCGGGGATGCGCACGGCGGGCGATGTCGCGTCCGGTCATCTCCGCCGGGGCCTGCGGCGCGGCGCGGAACTGGCCGCGATGGGGCTGCCCACGCTGGGCGAGGCCCGGCACGGCGACTGGTGGACGGACGACGCCCGCTGGGCGGCCTACGCGGCGGAACTGGCCGAGGCCGAACGCCACCACCGCGCCGGGCACCCCCTGGAACCGGGCATGCCGGTGGCCGCCGCCGCGCGCCGCCTCGGCGTCGATCCCGCCCTGATCCCCGAACTGGCCAGGGAGGCCGGGCTCGCCTGCGAATCCGGCCTGCTCACCCCGCCCGGCCACGCCCCGGGCCTGCCGGACGAGCTCGACAAGGCCGTCCGGGTGCTGGAACGCGACCTGGCCGCCGACCCGTTCGGCGCCCCGAACGCCGGCCGGCTGGCCGAGCTGGGCCTGGGCAACGCCGAGCTGGCCGCCGCCGAACGCGTCGGCCGCCTGCTGCGCGTCGCGCCCGGGATCGTCCTGCTCCCGGACGTCGACCGCCGTGCCCTCGACGTGCTGAACTCGCTACCCCAGCCGTTCACGCTGAGCGACGCCCGGCAGGCGATGGGCACGTCCCGCCGGGTGGCCGTCCCGCTGCTGGAGCTCCTGGCGGCCCGCGGCCTCACCCGCCGCACCGAGGACGACAAGCACGAGACCCTCGACCAGGACGACTGACTTTCTATAGTCTGTGGTCTATGTCTGAAGGCGCGGCCGGGTGAGGCCGTTCGACTACGAGCGTCCCGCCGACACGGGCACGGCCGTGGCCACGGTGGCGGGACGCGCGGACGCCGCGTTCCTCGGCGGCGGGACGAACCTCGTCGACCTGATGAAGCTCGGCGTCACCGGCCCCGCCCTCCTGGTCGACATCACCGCGCTTCCCCTCGACCGGATCGAGCCGCTCCCCGGCGGCGGGCTGCGGATCGGCGCCACCGTCCGCAACGCCGACGCCGCCGCCGACCCGTGGATCCGGCGCCGCTACCCGATGCTCGTGCGGGCTTTGCTCGCGGGGGCGTCCGGGCAGGTGCGGAACATGGCGACGACCGGCGGCAATCTGCTGCAACGCACCCGCTGCGTCTACTTCCAGGACGTGACCCTCGCGTGCAACAAGCGCGAGCCCGGCTCGGGGTGCGCGGCGCTGCACGGCTACAACCGCCATCACGCGATCCTCGGGGCGTCGCAGAGCTGCGTGGCCGTGCACCCGTCCGACATGGCGGTCGCGTTGGCAGCGCTGGACGCCGTCGTCCAAGTGCAGGGGCCGGACGGCGAGCGGTCGGTCCCGGTCGCCGACCTCTATACCGGTGACGAGCCGGAGCGCGACACCGTCCTGGCCCACGGTGAGCTGATCACCGCGATCGACCTGCCCGAACCGGCGCCCGGACGCTCCACCTACCGCAAGGTCCGCGACCGAGCTTCGTTCGCCTTCGCGCTGGTCTCGGTCGCCGCCTCGCTCGACATGACCGGCGACGGCGAGGTGCGCGACGTGCGCATCGCGTTCGGCGGGCTCGCGCACCGGCCGTGGCGGGCGACGCTGGCCGAGGCGGCCCTGCGCGGCGCGCCCGCCACCGGCGAGTCCTTCCGGACGGCCGCCGACGCCGAACTGTCCGCCGCCCGCCCGCTGAGCGGCAACGCGTTCAAGGTGCCGATGGCCCGCAACACCCTGGTGACGGTGCTGCGCGCGCTGGCCGCACGGGAACCCGGGTGACCGCGCCGCCGGTCACCGGCGTCGTCGGCGCGCCGGTGCCGCGACTGGAGGGGCGGGAGAAGGTCACCGGGACGGCGCCGTACGCCTTCGACCACCCGGTCGAGGATCCGCTGTACCTGGCCGCGGTGACCGCGACGATCGCCCGCGGCCGGATCACCGCGATCGACACGTCTGCTGCCGAACGGCTGGACGGGGTCGTCACCGTCCTCACTTACGAGAACGCGCCCCGGCTCGCGTCTGACGAGAACCGGGAACTCTGGGTGCTCCAGTCGGCCGAAGTGGCCTTCCGGGGGCAGTCCATCGGCGGGGTCGTCGCGTCCCGTCCGGAGATCGCCGCCCATGCCGCCGGGCTGGTGCGGGTCGAGTACGAGGCGGCGCCGCACGACGTCGAGCCGGGCCCCGGCCGCGACGACCTGTACGCGCCGGGCAGCCTCAACACCGGGCTGGAGACCGACACCTTCGCGGGCGACGTCGACGCGGCGATGGTGTCCGCGCCGGTCACGCTCGACCTGACCTACACCACCCCGATCCAGTACCACGTCCCGATGGAGCCGCAGACCGCCGTCGCCCGCTGGCACCGGGACGGAGGCGCCGATCACCTCACCCTGTACGACTCCACGCAGGGCGTCCTGCGCATCCGGCAGGTCATGGCGGCCGTCCTCGGCCTTCGGCCCGGCCAGGTCGAGGTCGTATCCCCGCACGTCGGGGGCGGTTTCGGCAGCAAGCTCCGGCCCAAGGCGCATCACGTCCTCGTCGCGCTCGCCGCCCGGACGGCCGAGGGCCGCGCGGTGAAGTTCGCGCCGACCCGCAGGCAGACGTTCGCGGGCGGCGGCTACCGCCCGTCGACGTTTCAGCGGATCAGGCTGGCCGCCGGCGGGGACGGACGCCTCACCGCCATCGCGCACGACTCGGTCGGCGAGACATCGAAGCTCGTGGAGTTCGCAGAGCAGACAGCGCTCGCCACCCGCACCATGTACGCCGCGTCCAACCGGCGCACCACGCACCGGCTGGCGGCGCTGGACGTCTCCGTCCCCACGGTGATGCGCGCGCCCGGTGAGGCCCCTGGCATGTTCGCGCTGGAGTCGGCGATGGACGAGCTGGCCATGGCCTGCGGTGTCGACCCGATCGAACTCCGCGTCCGCAACGAGCCCGGCCGCGACCCCGAGACCGGCCTGCCCTACTCCACCCGCGACCTGGTCGCCTGCCTGCGCGAGGGCGCCCGCCGCTTCGCCTGGGCTGACCGCGACCCCGCACCCGGCACCCGCCTGGAGGACGGCTGGCTGGCCGGCACCGGCGTGGCCGCGGCGACCTATCCCGCCTACCCGGTGATCGGCCCGTCGAGCGCCGTGATCAGGGCCGTCGCCGGCGGCCGCTACCGGGTGGAGATCGCCGCCGCCGACATCGGCACCGGTTCCCGGACGGCCCTGTCCCAGATCGCCGCCGACGCACTGGACGTCCCCCTGAACGCCGTCGACCTGCGCATCGGCGACAGCGGCCTGCCCGCCGCCGCCCCCGCCGCCGGTTCGATGGGCCTGGGCGGCTGGGGTTCGGCGATCATCGCCGCCGCCCGCGCCTTCCGCGACAGGTACGGGACGGCGCCGGCGGAGGGCGCCGAGGCCGGGGCGACGGGCGAACCAGTCCCCGGTGCCGGGAAGGTCGCGCTGCACGCGTTCGGCGCCCAGTTCGCCGAGGTCCGGGTGCACGCCGGGACGGGAGAGATCCGGGTGCCCCGGCTGCTCGGCGTCTTCGCCGTCGGCCGGGTCGTCAACCCCCGCACCGCGAGGTCGCAGCTTCTCGGCGGGATGGTGATGGGCCTGTCGGCGGCACTGCACGAGCACGGCGTCATGGACCCGGGCCCCGGCCAGGTCGTCACCCGCGACCTCGCCGACTACCACATCGCCGCGAACGCGGACGTCCAGGACGTCGACGCGGTCTGGATCGACGAGTTCGACCCGCACTACAACGAGCTCGGCGCCAAGGGCGTCGGCGAGATCGGCGTCGTCGGCGTCCCCGCCGCCATCGCCAACGCGGCGTACCACGCGACCGGCGTCCGGGTCCGCGACCTTCCCCTCACACCCGACGCGTTCCTGCGCTGACGTGCGGCCGCACGGGAAAGAACCCTTGTTCCACAAACTCTATATACTGTAGCCTATGGTGCATTGAGTTTCGCGGGGGAGGATTCTGGGAGGGAACCGGCAGTGCTGAGTCACGAGAACAACGACCTGGTCACGCGCGTGGGTCCGGGAACGCCGATGGGCGGCCTGATGCGGGAGTACTGGGTGCCGGCCCTGCTGTCGCGCGAGCTGCCCGAGCCGGACGGCGATCCGGTGCGCGTCCTGCTGCTCGGCGAGAAGCTGATCGCGTTCCGCGACTCGTCCGGACGGATCGGCCTGCTGCCCAGCAACTGCCCGCACCGCGGCGCCTCGCTGTTCTTCGGGCGCAACGAGGAAGACGGCCTGCGCTGCGTCTACCACGGCTGGAAGTTCGACGTCACCGGCGCCTGCGTGGACATGCCGAGCGAGCCCCCGGAAAGCGACTTCAAGCGGAAGATCAAGCCCCGCGGATATCCGTGTGTCGAGCGCGGCGGAATCGTCTGGACCTACATGGGCCCGCGCGAGGAGCCGCCGCCGCTGCCCGACTTCGAGCAGCTCGACGACGACGTCGAGAACCGGGAGTCGTTCGCCAGCTACCGTGCCTGCAACTGGCTCCAGGTCCTGGAAGGCGACCTGGACACCTCGCACGTCGGCTTCCTGCACACCGGCCACGGCTCACCCGACGAGGTCGGCGAAGGAACGTTCCTGCAATTCGCCCTTCAGGACCAGGCACCCCGCTACAAGGTGCTCGACACCGAATTCGGCACGACGTACGGCGCGTACCGCCCCGCCGGAAACGACGACGAGTACTACTGGCGCATCGGCCATTTCCTTTTCCCCTTCTACACGATGACGCCGACCGGGGTACTCGGCCTGCGCGTCGGCGTCCGCGCCTGGGTCCCGATGGACGACCACCACACGCTGCAATTCAGCGTCGGGATCAAGCGCACCTACCTCGCGCCCCCCGGCCAGCGCGTCGGGATCACCGGGAAACTGCCGCCGCAGAAGCCCAACACGACCGGCTGGCTCGGCCGCTTCCGCCTTGAGCAGGACGCCGACAACGACTACCTCATCGACCGCGACGCCCAGCGGCGCGGCGACAGCTACACCGGGATCGAATACATCTCCACCCAGGACGTCGCCGTCACGGAGAGCATGGGCCCGATCTACGACCGCACCCAGGAGAAGCTGGGCAGCTCGGACATGATGATCATCCGGGTCCGGCGGCGGCTGCTCGCGGCCGCGAAGGCGCTGGCGGAGCGGGGCGTCACACCGCCTGGCGTGGACGATCCCGAGGTCTACCAGCAGCGTTCCGGCGGCATCGTCCTGCCAAAGGACGTCGACTGGGTGGAGCGCACCCAGAACCTGCGCCGCGCCAGGGTGGAGCACCCCGAGCTCGACCCGTCCGTCGCGGGCGGAATCTGACGGGCGCGCGGCGAGAGAAGGCGGTCCCGTCATGAACGTGGACGATTATCTGGCCATCCCCTACATCCTGGACGTCGTCGCCGTGCAGGGCCCGGACGGCGAATGGGTCTGCCGCCTTGAGTACGAGGAGCTTCCGGGCTGCGTGGCCGAGGCCAGGTCGCCGTTCGACGCCCTGGACAGGCTCGAAGAGCTGCGCGAGGAGTACATCCGGAAGCTGGTGCGGGAGGGCCGCCCCGTCCCGGCCCCCCGGGCGGCCCTCCGGCCGGGAGCCGCCCGGTGACCGCCCCGACCCTGCCGCGCGGCACGGCCGGCGGCGGGCGGACCGGCGGGCGGGCCGCCGGGCGGATCGTCCGGGCGCGGCGCAGGTTCCTGCCCGCCGACACGCTCGTCGTTCTGGTGCTCGTCCTGCTGGTGGGGTTCCTGTTCATCTACCCCTTCCTGATGCTCGTCTACGGGGCGTTCCGCACCGCCGCGCCGGGCCTGCCGGGCGACTTCTCCGCCGACGGCGTCACCGGCGCCTACAAGGACTCCAAGGTCTGGACGACGCTGAAGAACTCGGCCCTGTACTCGGGCGCCGTCCAGGTGCTGTGCCTGACGATGGGGGCGTTCTTCGCCTGGGTGGTGACCCGCACGACGACACCGCTGCGGCGGCTCGTCACGCCCATCATGGTGCTGGTCTTCGCCACCCCGACGATCTTCTTCACGATCGGATGGGGGATGCTCGGCCGCGACCCAGCCGGGCTGATCAACGCCGGTTACCGGCAGCTGCCGCTGCCCGGCGACTCCATCGTCAACGTCGAGTCGTGGTACGGCATCATCGGCGTGACCTCGCTGAAGCTGACCGCGGTCGTCTACTTCCTCTTCCTCGGCTCGTTCATGGGCCTCAACCGGAGCCTGGAGGAGGCGTCGAGGGTGGCGGGCGCCGGACGGCTCTCGACCGTCCTGCGCGTCGAGCTGCCCGTGCTGGCCCCGGCGATCACCGGGATCGCGATCCTCGGCTTCACCGCCGGGCTCAGCCTGCTCGACATCCCGCTGCTGCTCGGCCTGCCCGCCGACATCCACGTCTTCCCGACGGAGATCCTGTCGCACGTCACGGCGGTGACGCCGTCCGACTACGCGGGCGCGAGCGCGCTGTCGATGCTGCTGGTCGCGATCGTCATCGGGCTCGTGCTGGTCCAGCGCAAACTGCTCGGGCAGCGGTCGTTCGTCACGGTCACCGGCAAGTCGGACGACCGCGCCCGCTGGGACATCGGACGCTGGAAGTACGCGTGCACGGCGGTGATCGTCCTCTACGCCCTGCTCGCGGTGGTGCTGCCGGTCGGGCAGCTCGTCCTCGGGTCGCTCCAGCCGTTCTTCGGCGTCTACAGCAACTTCACCACCGCCAACTACACGGCCGTCCTGGACGACCCGGAGACCACGTCCGCGCTCGTCACGACCCTGATCGTCAGCGGGGTCGCCGGGCTTGCCGGCACCGCGATCGCGGTGGTGGTCACCTATGTCGGCAAGAACAGCAGGTCGCGGTTCCGGAGCGTCCCGGTGATGGGCGTGTGGATCCTGATGGCGCTGCCCGGCATCACCGTCGGCCTCGCGATCCTCTGGGCGTACCTGGCCGTGCCGGGCCTGCGCGAGCTGTACTCCACGATCTGGATCCTGGTGATCGCGCTCGCCGTGCACTCGGTGCCGATCACCAGCCGCGCGACGGAGGGGTCGATCGCGCAGATCGGCACCGAGCTGGAGGAGGCCGCCCGGATCTGCGGGACGTCCGCGACCCGCACCCTCATCATGATCACCGGACGGCTGATCCTGCCGAGCTTCCTCGTCGGCTGGTTCGTCGCGGCGGTGCTGTCCGCCGGGAACCTGGACGTCCCGATCCTGCTCGCCTCGCCCGACAACCAGACGCTGCCCGTCAAGGCGTACTCGCTGTACCAGAGCGGCGACGCGGGGCAGGCCGGCGCCGCCTTCTGCGTGATGATGGCGAGCTTCATCGTCGTCCTCGCCGCCGGCTGGACCGCGAGCCTGCTCCTGCGCCGCCTCGGACGGGGGCCCGCGACATGAACCCGCCGGACGAGCACCACGACCGCACGACGACAGGGGAGGCGACATGGCCGGCATAGGAATCGACGGGCTCGGCAAACGCTACGGCGCGCTCGCGGCCGTGGACGGCGTCAGCCTGTCGGTCCGGGAGGGCGAGTTCCTCACCCTGCTCGGCCCCAGCGGCTGCGGGAAGACGACCACCCTGCGCTGCCTCGCCGGACTGGAGAAACCGGACGCGGGCGAGATCACCGTCGGCGGCGAGACGGTGACGTCCGTCCCGGAGCAGATCTTCGTGCCGCCCGAGAAGCGCGACATGGGCATGGTGTTCCAGAGCTACGCGCTGTGGCCGCAGATGAACGTCTTCCAGAACGTCGCGTACCCGCTGCGGCGGCGCCGGGTGAAGCGCCCCGAGGTGCAGCGGCGCGTCGACCAGACCCTTGAGCTGGTCGGGCTGGCCGCGCTGGCGGACCGTCCGGTGACCCGGCTCTCCGGCGGCCAGCAGCAGCGCGTCGCGCTGGCCCGCGCCCTGGTCAGCAGGCCGAGGGTGGTGCTGTACGACGAGCCGCTGTCCAACCTGGACGCCAAGCTGCGCGCCACGATGCGGATCGGCATCCGCGACTTCCAGCGCGAGCTCGGCACCACGGCCGTGTACGTGACGCACGACCAGGTCGAGGCGATGTCGCTGTCGGACCGGATCGTCCTGATGAAGGACGGCCGCGTCCAGCAGGTCGGCACGCCACGGGAGATCTACGAGCGGCCGCGCAACTGGTTCGTCGCCGACTTCGTCGGCTACGAGAACTTCTTCGACGCCGACGTCGTCGAGCGCGCGGGGGACAGGGCCGTCGCCCGCCTCGACGGCGGCGAGATCGCCCTGCACTGCTTCGGCGGCCCGGCGGGCCGCGGCCGTGTCCGGCTCTGCGTCCGCAGCACCGCGCTCACCGTCGCCCCGGCCGGCGCCGACGACGGGTCCGGGGACAGGACGAACACGATCGCCGGCAGGGTCCGCGACTCGATGTACCTCGGCGGGCAGGTCGAGCACCACGTCGAGGTCGCGGGCACGGTGCTGCGGGTGCGCGGCGCCGACCCCGACCCGGCCGGACGGAAGGTGAGCGCGGGCGACGCGGTGGAGCTGCGCATCCCGCCGGAGAGCATCGTCGTGCTGGACGCCGATGACGAGGCGCCCGAGCCGACCACCAGGGGGAAACAGGACAATCTCGACAGGGTAGGTTCTCCATGAGAAGCAAACGGCTGCTCGGCGGGCTGATCGTGGCGGCGATGCTCGCCGCCACCGCCTCCGCCTGCGGAGGCGACGACGACACCGCCGAGCTGACCCCCGAGGGGCTCGGCGGGACGGCGAACCAGCAGCAGCTGGACGCCCTCTACGAAGCGGCGAAGAAGGCGGGCGACAAGAAGCTCGTCATCTACAGCGAGACGCTGGGCGGCGGCAGCGCACGCCCCGTCCTCAACCTGTTCGAGAAGCGCTACCCGGAGATCAAGGTGCAGGCGCAGGCGGGCTTCGGCGCCCAGCTGGCGAGCAGGCTCGACCACGAATTCGCCGCGAACCAGCACGTCGGCGACCTGCTGGAGGTCGCCATCACCGATCTGGAACGGCACTCCAGCCAGGGCCGGCTCCAGCCGTACTCGCCGCCGACGGCGAAGGGCGTGCCGGAGGAGTTCACCTGCGAGAAGGGCCAGGCGCTCGGCAGCGAGCTGTCGGTGCTCGGCATCGGCTACAACACGCAGAAGGTGAAGAAGGACGAGGCCCCGAAGAGCTGGAACGAGCTCCTCGACCCGAAGTGGAAGGGGAAGATCGCGCTGAACTCGCCGCTCCAGCCGGGACACGGGGCGCAGATCGTCCAGTACATGCTGGCCAACGGCTTCACGATGGACTTCGTGAACAAGCTCGCCGCGCAGGAGCCGACCCTCGTGCCCGGCACCCGGGCGCTGGTCGACCGGCTGGCGCAGGGGCAGGCGTCGATCGGCGTCCCGTCCGCGACGGACCAGTTCCTCGCGGCGGAGGCGAAGGGCGCGCCGATCGGGATGGTGCTGCCGACAGGCGGCGGCAACCTCAAGCACCTGAACTGCATGGGGATCATCAAGGGCGCGCCCCACGCGGAGGCGGCGAAGCTGTTCTACTCCTGGTGGTACACGCCCGAGGTGCAGAAGGCGATCGCCAAGCACATGTTCAAGGCGTCGGTGGTGCCGGGCTCGGCGCCGCCCAAGGGAATGCCGCCGATGGACCAGTTCAAGTTCTGGCCGGAGATCCCGCCCGCGCAGTACACCAAGGCGCAGGGCGGCCTCATCAAACAGCTCAACCCGATCTTCCGATAGCGCGGCGGCGAGGCGCCGGGTCGCCGGTCCGGGAGTGCGGGCCGGCGACTCGGGGTCGGGGAATCGTGATCACTCGGGCGAGCCGGTGTTCTGCCGGAGGCGGGCCGCGTGCAGGATGTGCTCGGCCATGAAGCGGCGCGCGTCGTAGGGGTCGCCCCGGTCGAGCGCGTCGATGATCCGGTCGTGGTCGTCGGAGAGCGACTGCGCGTTCTTGGCGTCCTTCCAGATGGTCATCCGGGGCGGGATGAACGCCCACAGAGAGGCGGCCTGAAGTGCCACCAGCGACGACCCCGCTTCGTAGATCGCGAAGTGCAGCGTGCGGTTCAGCACGGACAGGCGCGACTCGTCGCCGGCCTCGATGGCGGCCAGCAGGTCCTGGTGGGCCTCGCGGATGCGGTTCATCGCCGAGTCGTCCATCCGCTCGACGGCGAGGGCGGTGGCCAGGCCCTCGACCTCGGAGCGCAGGAGGTAGAGGTCCTCCACCTCCTGCGGCGACATGTCCTTGACGGTGGCGCCGCGGTGGGACTCGTACTCCAGCGCGCCCTCCGCCTCCAGGAGGCGGAACGCCTCGCGCACCGGCGTCGGGCTGACCCCGTATCGTTTGGCCACGTCGGTCTGGCGCAGGCTGGTTCCGGGCTTGATGATCCCGTCGGCGATCTCCCGGCGCAGCCGCTCCAGGACGTACGCGGTCTTGCTCAGCGGCGGGCCGGGTTCGGCGGCCGACGCCGGTTCGGTCGGTCTTGACATGTTGTTTCCTCCGAGGGTCAACCTGACCATCTAGATAATAGTCTATTGACTGTCCAGGCGAGCCCATTCCCTGGACTCCCCGGAGCTCTCTTCCGATTCCCTTGTGATGAACCCCGCAATGCTCAGCTCGTTGACGCGGGTCGATCACGATCACATAGAATATAGTCTAGATACGACATCGCTCACAGAAGAGGTCCTCGCATGGTCGACTTCTCCGAGCCGGAGATCTTCACGCTGCTGGCCCAGGCCGGGATTCCCGTGGCGGTGTCGCGACTGGCCGCCGGCCCCGGCGAGGCCGCCCGCGCCGCCGCCGGGCTCGGCGCACCGCTCGTGGTCAAGGCGGGCGGGCTGGAGCACAAGACCGACGACGGCGGGGTCGTCCTTGGGCTGGACGGCCCGGACGAGGTACGGGCCGCCGCCGGCGACCTGCTCTCCCGGCTGGGGGACCGGGCGCGGCCGCTGATCGTCCAGCGGCAGCACGCGGGCCACGAGATGCTCGCCGGGCTGCGCCGCGAGCCCGGCGTCGGCGCGGTGGTGGTCGTCGGGACGGGCGGCATCCACACCGAGGTCATCGCCGACGCGGTGGAGGCGCTCGTGCCGCTCGACCGCGCCGCCGCCGAGGCCCTGGTGCGCCGGCACCCGCACCACCCCCTGCTCGAAGGGCACCGCGGCTCCCCGGCCCTGGACGTCCCCGCGCTGGTCGACCTCCTCGTCGCGCTGTCCGGGCTGGCGGAGCGGCGGCCCGACATCGGTGAGCTCGATCTCAACCCGGTGCTGATGGGCAGGCTCGGGGAGGGAGTGATCGCCGTCGACGCCCGCATGGCCACGATCGACGTGCCGCCCGCCCGCCAGGCGCGGGCCGGGCCCCCGCCGAGCCTCGACCCGCTCCTGTGCCCCGGCCACATCGCGGTCGTCGGCGTCTCCGACGACCCCGCCAAGACCGGCGCGCGGATCTACCGCTACCTGACCGAGAAGGGGTTCACCGGACGGGTCGACGCCGTCCACCCGTCCGGCGGCGAGGTCGGCGGACGGCGCCGCTACCGGAGCCTCGCCGAAGTCCCCGGCGTCCCCGACCTGGTCAGCATCGCCGTCCCGGCCAAGGCCGTCGCCGGTGTCGCCCGCGAGGCCGCCGCGCTGGGCGTCGGCGCCGCGATCGTGCACAGCTCCGGTTTCGCCGAGACGGGCGCGGACGGCGAACGTCTCCAGCGCGAGGTCGCCGCGATCTTCCACGGCGCGGGCATCCCGCTCGCGGGCCCGAACTCCATGGGCGTCGTCGTCCCGGAGACGGGGATGACGGCGTCGCTGTCGGGCGCGCTGGAGGCCGACGCGCTGGCGGCGGGCGGGGTCGCGCTGGTCAGCAGCTCGGGCGCGCTCGGCAGCTGCGTCGCGTCGCGGCTGATGGAGCAGGGCGTCGGGCTGTCGCGCTGGGTGCACCTCGGCAACGAGGCCGCCCTGGACGTCGCCGACTACCTGGAGTGGCTCGCGCACGACCCGAAGACCGAGGTCGTCGGGATCCTGCTGGAGAACGTCACCGACGGCGACCGGCTGATCCGCGCCGGGCGGGAACTCGCCGCCTGCGGCAAGCCGCTGTTCGCCTTCAACATGGTCCGCGGCCAGGGCGCGCGGGAGGCGACCCGCAGCCACACCGGCGCGCTGGTCGGCTCGCACCGGCTGCGCTCCGCCGTGCTGGACGCCGCGTCCGCCACCCGCGTCCCGACCCTCCGGGTGTTCGAGGATGCGCTGATCCTCGCCGCGTCCGGCGGGCTGCCGCGCGGCGGACGGCTGCTCGCCGTCGCGGCGTCCGGCGGCGCCTGCACGATCATCGCGGACGGCGCCGAGGCCGCCGGGATCGCGCTGCCCCAGTTCCCCGACGGCGTCCGGGAGCGCGTCGCGGGAGTGCTGCCCGACTTCGTCGCGCCCGTCAACCCGCTCGACATGAGCGCGCAGATCATCGGGCGTCCCGAGGTGCTCGGCGAGGTCCTGGAGCACGCCCTGGACGACTCCCGCTACGACGCCGCGCTGGTGCAGCTCACCACCAACGCCGACCCCGGCGCCGAGCTGACCGCGAAGGTCGTCGCGGCCGTCCGGCAGCGGATCTCGATCCCGCTGTACGTGGCCCGCTTCGGCGCCGGTTCGCTCGCGCCCGCCGGGATGGCGGCCTACGCCGCCGCCGGCATCCCGGTACTGGACGCCCCGGACCGCACGATGGACGCCCTGGCCGCCCTGGTCCGCGCGGCCGGCAACCTCACGGAGGCCTGATGGAGTTCACACTGACGCCGGAGCAGCGCGCTCTGCGCGACGCGGCCCGGCGGCTCGCCGAGGACCGCTTCGCCGCGAAGGCGTTCCGGCGCAGCGGATTCGCCTGGGACAGCGCGCGCGAGCTCGCCGCCGCCGGGTTCACCGGAATCATGATCGGCGAGGAGGACGGCGGCCAGGGCGGCGAGCTGCTGGACGCCGTGCTCGTCATGGAGGCCGTCAGCAAGGTGTGCCCGCACAGCGGCGACGCGGTGCAGGCCACCAACTTCGGCGCCATCCGCCAGGTCGCCATGCTGGGCTCGGCGAAGCTGAAGGCCGAGCTGCTGCCGCGCCTCCTCGCCGGCGAGGCCCTCATCTCGGCCGGGATGAGCGAGCCCGGCGCCGGCTCGGCCCTGACCGAGATGCGCACGACCGCGCGCTACGACGGCGACGAGGTCGTGCTCGACGGGCAGAAATGCTGGACGTCGCACGGCCCCGAGGCCACCCATCTCGTGCTGTGGTGCCGGTTCGGGCCGTCCAGCCGGGACATCGGCGCCGTCGTCGTCCCGGCCGACGCGCCCGGCTTCACCCGGGGCGCGACCGAGCACTACATGTCCGGCGAGCCGCACTGCATGTCGTACCTGGACGGCTGCCGGGTGCCGCGGCACAACGTCCTCGCCGACCACGACGCGCTGCGCCGCCTGATGACGGTCTTCGGGATCGAGCGGGTCGGGAACGCCGTCCGGGCGCTGGCGCTGGCGCAGTCGGCGTTCGAGCGGGCGGTGGAGCACGCCAAGACCCGCGAGCAGTTCGGCCGCCCGCTGTGCGAGTTCCAGGGGTTGCAGTGGAAGTTCGCCGACATGTACGTGCGGCTCGAAGCCGCGCGCCTGCTGGTCTACCGCGCGGCCGCCGGGGCGGCGGCCGGGCCGCCGGACCCGATGGAGGCGACGGCGGCGAAGCTCTACGCCAACGAGACGGCGTTCCAGGTGGCGAACGACGCGTTGCAGACGCTCGGCGCGTCCGGGTACTCGACCGAGCTGCCGCTGGAGTACATGGTCCGCCGGATCCGCGGCTGGATGATCGCCGGCGGGACGGTCGAGATGCTGCGCAACCGGCTCGCCGAGGGCATCTTCGACCGCCGCTTCAGCCAGCGCGCCCCATCTCAGCAGGTGCCGTCCCAGCAGGTGCCGTCGTGACGGGGGACGCGAAGGGCGCCACCTGGGAGATCGCCCGGTGGGTGGCGGGCGTGGCCGCCGGGCCGCTCTCCCCGGACGTCGCGCACGCGGCCCGGCGGCTGGTGATCGACTACCTCGCCGCGACCGTCGTCGGGTCCACCGATCCGGTCGCCCGGACGGTCCGCCGCCACGTCGTGGACGGCTACCCGGGCTCGCAGGCGACGATCGTCGGCGACGGCCTCGCCACCGTCGCCGGTGCGGCCATGGCCAACGGCACCGCCGCGCACGCGCTCGAACTCGACGACGGCTACACGCCGGGCGCGTCCCATCCGAGCTCGTCCACGCTCCCGGCCGTGCTGGCGCTGGCGGAACAGGAGCGGTCCGAGCCCGCCAGGACGCTCGCGGCCGCCGCCGTCGCCGTCGAGGTGGCGTGCCGGGTCGCGGCCGCCGCGCACCCGGCGACCTGGCGGCGCGGGTTCCACAACACGCCGCTGGCCGGGGTCTTCGGCGCGGCGGCGGGATGCTCGGCGCTGCTGCGGCTGCCCGCCGCCGACGTCGCGAGCGCGCTCGGCCTGGCCGGTTCGCACGCGGGCGGCCTGTCGGAGTTCCTGCCGCACGGCTCCCCGGTCAAGCGGCTGCACGCGGGGATGGCGGCCCGCGACGGGCTGCTGTCCGCGCTCCTCGCCGCCGAGGGGATCGCGGGCCCGCCGACCGTCCTCGAAGGCTCGCAGGGATACTTCGCCGCGTTCGCCCAGAACGAGTGGGACCCGGACGCGCTGCTCGGCGGCCTCGGTGAGCGGTGGGCGATGCGGCGGACGTCCGTCAAGCCGTATCCGTGCTGCCGCCACGTCCACGGCGCCGTGGACGCCGTGCTGAAGCTGCGCGCCGACCATGAGCTGCGTCCCGAGACCGTCACGGCCGTCGAGGTGGAGACGTACTCGATCGCCGCGACCTACGACGGCACCGACGCCGGGACGCTGCTCGGCGCGCAGATGAGCATGCCGTACACGGTCGCCGCCGCGCTGTGCGACGGCGAACTCGGCCTCGCGCAGTTCACGGCCGAGCGGCGCACCGCTCCCGATGTGACCCGGCTGATGGCGGCCGTCCGCGTCCGCGCCGAAAAGGACTTCGACCAGATCTACCCCGAGCGGCGTCCCGCCGTGGTGCGAATCGTCCGGGACGGGCAGCCTGAGCTGCGCCTGCGCGTCGACCAGCCCTACGGCGAGCCGTCCAACCCCCTGGACGACGACGCCCTCGCGGCGAAGTTCCGCGCCCTCTGCGGGCCCGTGCTCGGACCGGCCAGGGCCGAGGACGTGCTGCGCGCCGCCTGGGCGTTCACCGACCTCGGCCCCTTGACCCACGGCCTCGGATCCTTCGGAGGACCCGCATGACCGGCACCCCGCCCCCTGACATCCTCCGCATAGGTACGGACATCGGCGGCACCTTCACCGACTTCGTCGTCCTGGACACGGGCACCGGCCGGATCACGCTGGAGAAGCGCCTCACCACCCCGGACGACCCGTCCCGCGCCGTGGTCGACGGCCTCGACACGCTCCGCGCCGCGCGCCCCGGCCTGCTGGAGCGGACGGAGATCCTCGCCCACGGCACCACCCTGGTGATCAACGCCCTGATCGAGCGCACCGGCGCCACGACCGCGCTGCTCACCACCGAGGGGTTCGAGGACGTGCTGGAGATCCGCCGGGAGGTCCGTTACGACGCCTACGACCTGGAGCTGGCGTTCCCCCGCCCGCTGGTGCCGAGGCGGCTGCGGCGCGGCGTCCGGGAGCGGCTGCACGCCAGTGGCCGGGAACTGGTCCCGGTCGACGCCGACCAGGTGCGGGCGATCGTGGACGACCTCGCCGCCGCCGACGTGGAGTCGGTCGCGATCTGCCTGCTGCACTCCTACGCCGACGGCGCCCACGAGCGGGAGGTGGCGCGGATCGTCCGGGAACGCCGTCCCGACCTGTGGGTCTCGCTGTCGTCCGAGGTGCTCCCCGAGGTGCGCGAGTACGAGCGGACGAGCACCACGGTCGCGAACGCCTACGTCCAGCCGCTGCTGGCGGGCTACCTCAGGCGGCTCCGGTCGGCGCTGGACGAGCGCGGCTTCGCCGGGAACTTCTACGTCATGCAGTCCACCGGCGGCGTCATCCCCCTGGACGTCGCGAGGACGTTCCCGGTGCGCGTCGTCGAGTCCGGCCCGGCGGGCGGTGTGATGGCGGCGGCCAGGATCGGCGCGCGGGCCGGGATCGGCGACCTGCTCGCCTTCGACATGGGCGGCACCACCGCGAAGGTCGCCGCGGTCGCCGGCGGCCAGGCGGCGCTCACCCACGACTACGAGGTCGCGCGCACCGCGCATTTCCGTCCCGGCTCCGGCATCCCGGTCTGCACCCCGGTGCTCGACCTGCTGGAGATCGGCACCGGCGGCGGCAGCATCGCGCACATCGACTCCCTCGGCCTCATCAAGGTCGGCCCGCGCTCGGCGGGCTCGGTGCCCGGCCCGGCGGCGTACGGACGCGGCGGCGACCAGCCGACCGTCACCGACGCCGACCTCGTCCTGGGCCACCTCGACCCCGGCCACTTCCTCGGCGGCGAGATGCCGCTGCGCGCCGACCTCGCCACGGCGGCGATCGCCGCGCTCGGCGAGCCGCTCGGGCTGGACGCCGTCGCGACCGCGCACGCGATCCGCGAGGCCGCGGAGGAGTCGATGGTCGCCGCCGCCCGCGTCCACCTGGCGGAGATGGGCGTGGAGCCGTCCCGGCTGCCGGTCGTCGCCTACGGCGGCGCCGGTCCGGTGCACGCGGTCGGGCTGGCGCGCAGGCTCGGCAGCCCGCGCGTCCTGATCCCACCGGCGGCCGGGGTGATGTCCGCGCTCGGCCTCATCCTCGCGCCCGCCACCTTCGAGACGTCGCAGACCTACAAGGTGAAGACCGACAGGCTCGACCTGGACCTCATGGACCAGCTGTTCCGCCAGATGGAGAAGTCCGCCGCCCAGCTCCTCCCCGACGACGGGGACGGCGACGGCGGACGCGTCACGTACACGCGCTGGGCCGACATGCGCTACGTCGGCCAGGGGTTCGAGGTAAGCGTCGGCCTGCCGGGCGGCGACGACTGGCACGCCCTGTCGGCGGCGGAGGTGACCGCGCAGTTCAAGTCCGCGTACGAGAGCCGCTACAGCCGCTCGTACGACGACGTGGCCGTCGAGACGATGAACCTGCGGCTGCGCGCCACCCGTACGGGCGACGACACCGTCCGCCTCCCGACGCCCGCCACCACGGGACGCTCTGTTGAGGACGCGCTGAAAGGCCACCGCGAAGTGCACCTCCCCGACGGCACGGCCCGCTGCCCCGTCTACGACCGGTCGCTGCTGGAGCCGGGGATGACGCTGTCCGGACCGGCCCTCGTCCAGGAGCGCGAGACGACCACCGTCCTGGACCGGGACGCCACCGCCACCATCGGCGACCTCGGCATCATCAGCATCGACGTGAGGGCGGAATGAAATGAGCGTGCCCGATGCGGTTCGCGTGGAGACGTCGTGGCGGCGGCTTCAGAGCATCACCGACGAGGCCGCCACGACGCTGGTGCGCGCGTCGTTCTCCAGCGTCATCCGTGACTTCCTCGACTACGCCTGCGTCGTGTTCGACAGCGAGGGGACGATGCTCGTCCATTCGTCGCGGTCGACTCCGGGCCTGCTGGGCGTGCTGCCGTTCGTGGTGCCGAACGCGATGGCCGAGTACCCGATGGAGACGCTGCGTCCCGGCGACGTCCTCATCCTGAACGACCCGTGGACGGGCAGCGGCCACCTCATCGACATCACCGTCCTCGCGCCGATCTTCCACCGCGACCGCCTGGCCGGGTACGTCGCGTGCTCGGCGCACCATCTCAACGTCGGCGGGCGGCACGCCACGATCGAGAGCCGCGACATGTACGAGGAGGGCCTGAAGATCCCGCTCACCCTCCTCTACGAGCGCGGCGAGCCGACGATGGTGTTCGACTTCCTCCGCGTCAACGTCCGCGAGCCGGACAAGGTCATCGGAGACCTGCGCGCCCAGGTCTCCGCGAACGCGCTCATGGTCGAGCGCGTCGCCGCGTTCATGGCCGAGCACGACCTGGCGGCGCTGGAGCCGCTCAGCGCCGAGATCACCGGCCGCTCCGAGGCGAGCATGCGCGCCGCCATCACCGCCCTCCCGGACGGCGAGGCGGCGTCTGAGATCTCGCTCGCCATCCCCGGCCTGACCGACCCCGTGCGCGTCGCGCTGCGCCTCACGATCGCGGGGGACGAGCTCGTCCTCGACTACTCGGGCACGACCGGCCAGGTGCCGAGGGCCGTGAACGTCACCCTCAACATGACCCGCTCGTACTCCTTCTACATCCTCAAATGCCTGCTGGACCCGCTCGTCCCCAACAACGGCGGCTCGCTGCGCCCGGTCAGGATCGTGGCGCCGGAGGGCAGCGTGCTGAACCCGTACCGGCCCGCCGCGACCTGGGGCCGGACGATGATCGCGCACATGCTGCCCGAGCTGATCATGGAGGCACTGAGCGGGATCGTGCCGGACCGGATCCTCGCACCGTCCGGCGCCACCCCGCTCGCCTACTGCAACCTGGTGGGGGAGCGGGCCGACGGCGGAACGTTCTTCACCATCGTCACCATGCACGGCGGCATGGGCGCGCTCGCCACGCAGGACGGGCTGAGCTGCATTTCGTTCCCCGCCAACTGCGCGAACATCCCGGTGGAGATCATCGAGAGCGACGCACCGCTGCTGATCCGCCGCAAGTCGCTGCTGCCCGGCTCGGGCGGGCGCGGCAAGTACCGGGGCGGCCTGGGCCAGCGCGTCGAGATCGAGGTCCTTGACGGCGACCTCGGCCCGCGCGGGACGGTCCTGGCCGGGCTGCGCGGCGGCCGCCTCGGCGTCCCGGTGCGCGGCGCGCTCGGCGGCGAGGGCAGCTTCTCCGCGCGGGTCGAGCTGAACGGCGACCGCATCGACATCGGCAATCAGGTCACCCTGGGCCCCGGCGACGTGCTGGCCTTCGAGCTCCCCGGAGGCGGCGGCTACGGCGACCCGGCGGAACGCGACCCGGCCCGCACCGTCGCCGACGTCGCCGACGGCCTAGTCCCGGTGGACTGACCATGGCATCGACGACAGCGGCCTCCACCACGGCCGCCACCGACACGCTGATCGCCTGGGCACGCGACCCGGCGACGGCACCCCCGCCGCACGTCCTGGACCGGACGCGGCTGGCCCTTCTCGACACCCTCGCCGCGCAGACCGCCGGGCTGTCGGCGGACGGCGCGCGGCAGGTGGCCGACCTGGTGACGTACTGGGGCGGACGTCCGGAGGCCACCGTCCACGCCACCGGAGCGCGCGCCCCGGTCCACCACGCCGCGCTCGCCAACGCCACCTGCGCCCGCGCGTGGGACCTGGACGACGTCCTCGAACACGCCTTCTGCCACGTCAGCGGCAGTGTCGTGCCCGCCGCGCTGGCCGTCACGGAGGCCATCGAGTCGTCCGGCCGCCGGACGGTCGGCGGCCGCGAGTTCCTGACCGCGGTGGCCGTGGGCGCGGAGGCGGTGTGCCGGATGGCGCTGGCGCCGCGCGCGTCGTTCAGCGTCACCGGCGCGTCCAGGACGTACGAGTGCGGCACGTTCGGCGCCGTCCTGACGGCCGTCCGGCTGATGGGCCTGTCCGAGGAGAGGGCGCGTCACGCGATGGGCATCGCGCTTTCGATGCTCTGCGGAAAACAGCAGGCCTTCCTCACCGGAGCGCACACGGTGAGCCTCGGCCAGGGGTTGTCGGCGCAGGCGGGCGTGCTGGCGGCGGTGATGGCCGAACGCGGCGTCACCGGCGCCGCACCGGACATCGACGTCCTTGAGGGCAGGTTCGGCTACTACTTCACCAACCACCGAGGCGAGTACGACGCCGACCAGATCACCGCGGGGCTGGGCACCGACTGGCGGGTCCTGGAGTCGAGCATCAAGCCGCTGTACCCGTGCTGCAAGTTCACCCACACGTCCATCGCGGCGACCCTCGACGCCGTCCGGGAGCTGGACGGCAAGGCCGGCCGGATCGCGGCGATCGAGGTGGAGGTCACCGACCGGGAGGCGTACGACCTCGCGTGCGCGCCCGACGACGCCAAACGCCGCCCCGCCACGCAGGCGGCGGCCCAGTTCAGCATGCCGTACGTGGTGGCGGTGGCCGCCGTGCACGGACGCGTCGGCCCCGAGCACTTCGTCCCGGCCGCACTGGACGACCCACGCGTCCTGGACGTGGCCGACCGCGTCCACATCAAGCCCGACCTGGCTACAGAGCGGCCGACGGCCCGAGGCGCCCTCCCGATGCCCGCGCACATCACCGTCAGGCTCCGCGACGGCGCCACCATCACCAGGCAGACGACCGTGGTCAAGGGACATCCACAAGCCCCCATGGACTTCGCGGACGTCGCCGCGAAATTCCGTGACTGCGCCGCGTTCGCGCTACCCGCCTGGGACGGAGCGGACACGGCGGTGGAGACGGTCCGGGCGGTGCCGGGGCTGCCGTCGATGAGCGCGCTCATGGGAGTCCTGCCGCACGGCCCTGTCTAGATTGTTCGATTTTCTATACTATATTCTCTGTTGGCCCCTGGGAACGGAGGTGCGTCGCGGTGCGGATGCAACTGGCCACGGCGATCGCGAAGGCGCTGGAGTCGGCGGGCACGGAGTTCTGCTTCGGCTACAACGGCCACGGCAACTGGAAGCTTCTCGACTCGCTCGTCCACGAGACCGAGATCCGCACCATCGCCGCCCGCAGCGAGGACCATGCCGTCCACATGGCGGACTGCTACTGGCGCAGCCGCCGCGAACCCCCCATGGCGGTCGTCACCACATCGGTCGGCCCCGGCAGCGCCAACATCACCCCGGCCGTGGCCTCCGCGTTCTTCGACTCGTCGGCACTTCTCGTCCTGGCGGGAGGCGGAGCGACGCAGTGGTACGGACGCGGCGGCATCGAGGAGGTCTACCGGTACGGCCCCGAGGAGTGGCCGCTGACCCTCAAGCCGCTGACGAAGGCGTCGTTCAGCGTCACCCGTCCGGACAACGCGCTGGAAATGGTGCTCCGCGCCTACAAGACCGCGATCAGCGGACGTCCGGGCCCGGTCGTCGTGCAGCTCCCGTTCGACATCCAGCACACCGAGATCGAGGTGCGCGGCGTCCCCGACCTCGCCCGCTGGACGCGGATCGCCCGTCCCGGCCCCGACCCGCAGGCCCTCGACGAGGCCGCCGAGCTGATCGCGTCCGCCGAGCGGCCCCTGCTGTCGGTCAGCAGCGGCATCCACAACTCCCGTGCCTGGAAGGAGCTGGCCGACCTGGCCGAACGCTTCTCCATCCCGGTCGAGACGACGACGCCGGGCAAGGGCGCCATCCCCGAGGACCACCCGCTGTCGCTGGGCTGCGTCGGCCGCGCCGGAACCCTCCAGGCCAACCAGGCGGCGCGCGAATGCGACGTCCTGATCGGCGTCGGCACCAGGTTCGGCGACATCGACACCGGCGGCTGGACGCTCCACGACATCCCGGGCTCCACCAGGCTCGTCCACATCGACATCGACGACGGCGAACTGGCCCGCGTCTACCCGACGGACGTCGCGATCGTCTCCGACGCCCGAACGGCCCTGCTCGCTCTCGCGGCCGCGCTCGACCAGCGCCCCCAGGCCGACCGGACGCCCTGGCTCGAACATCTCGCCCAGCTCCGCGCCAAATGGGAGGCGGAGGTCGCGCCCCTGCGCGCCTCCGACGCCGCCCCGATGGGCTACGCCCGTGTGTTCTCCGACCTGTCGGACGTCGTCGCAGAGCGGGCCCCGGACGCCACCGTCCTCTTCGACACCGGCCACTCCCTCTCGTTCGGCCCGCCGTTCCTCCGCGCCCTGAGCCGCCACTACATCCACTCCGGCTTCTTCCACCGCATGGGCTGGACCCTGCCGGGCGCCGTGGGCGCGGCCCTCGCCCGCCCCGGCCGGCCCACCATCGCCATCATCGGCGACGGCTCGTTCACCATGACCGGCTCGGCCCTGCTCACGGCCGTCGAACAGGGCGTCCCCATCGTCGTCGTGGTGCTCAGCAACGGCACGCTCCAGATCGAACGCGAGCAGATGCTGAGGATCTACGGCCGCCACTCGCTGACCGACTACGTCGACACCGGCGACGGAAAACGCCACGAGATCGACTTCGCCGACTGGGCCCGCGTGATGGGCGCCCAGGGCATCCGCGTCCACGCCCCCGGCGAGATCAAGGACGCCCTCCGGACCGCCCTGGACAACAACGCCCCCACGGTCATCGACGTCGACATCGACCCCGAGAGCGAGGGGTACCGGGCCGTCCACTACCGCTATCCGTCCGACTTCGGTGAGCGCGGCCTGGCGCACCCTCCCGTCTGATGGCCGGCCCCCGGGAACCGACCCTCACCGAGCGGATGCTCGACTTCGCGCTCCGCCACCCGTCCGCCGACGTCCCCGCCGACCTCCTCGCCTGGACGGCCCTGCGCGTCACCGACACGGTCGGCGTCGCCCTGGCCGGCGCCGCCCGCGGCCTCGGCGCGACGGCCGCGGCCCGCCTGACCCTGGCCGAGCCCGCCCCCGGCGCGGCCTCGATCTGGGCCTCGGGCGGACGGCGGTCCCGAACCGACGACGCCTGTTTCGCCAACGGCATGCTCGCCCACGGCATGGACTACGACGACACGCACACCGCCTCGATGATCCATCCAAGCGTCGTGATCGTCCCCACGGCCCTGGCGGTCGGCGAGGAGACCGGCGCGTCCGGACGGGACGTCCTCGCGGCGGCCACCATCGGCTACGAACTCTCCGCCCGCCTGGGCACCCTCGCGCCCGGCAAGCCGCTCCAGCAACGCGGCTTCCACCCCACATCCGTCCTGGGCATCATCCCGGCCACCGCGGTCGCCGCCCGCCTCCTCGGCCTGTCGCTCTCGGACGCCGTCAGCGCCACCGGCCTGGCCGGGAGCATGGCATCGGGCCTGATGGAGTTCTTCTCGGACGGCACCGACGCCAAGCAGATGCACCCGGGCTGGGCCGCCAAAGGCGCGGTCACCGCCGCGAAACTCGCGAGCCACGGCGCCACCGGCCCGGCCACCGTCCTAGAGGGCCCGTCCGGCCTCCTCAAATCATTCGCCGACGTAGAGGCGAAACAGGACGTCCTGACCACCCTGGGCGACGAATGGACGGGCACGAACGTCTCCACCAAGCCCTACCCAGCGGGCCACTGCACCCACGCCACCGTCGACGCCTGGCGCACCCTCCGCGACCGCCTAGCCCTCAGCCCCGAAAACGTCGCCGAGATCCGCCGTTTCACCGCCCTGGTCCCTTCGGCCTACCTGCACCTGGTCTGCGAACCCCTCGCGGACAAGCACACCCCGCGCACCGTCTACGACGCCCGCTTCAGCCTCCCCTTCGCCCTGGCCCTGACAGTCGTGGACGGCGCGCTGACCGTGGACGGCTTCCGCCCAGAGCGCCTCACCGACCCGGCCGTCCTCGACATCGCCCGCCGCGTCGACTACGAGGTCACGGAGTACGCGGAGTATCCGGCCGCGTTCCCGGGCGGCATCCGCATCGAAATGGACGACGGCACACGCCACGAGGAACACCTCCGCCACAACGTCGGAAGCCCCGGCAACCCGATGTCACCCGACGACATCGCCGCCAAGTTCCGCGACTGCACCCGGGCCATGACCGGCGCCGACCGGCTGCTGGACGCCCTCCGCGCACTGCCGGCGGCCCCCTCCCTCGCCGGGTTCACCGCCGCCATGTCCGCCGTCGACGCCCTCGCCCCCAGGAGCCCGAGATGAGCGCACCTTCGCAGGCCGTCGTCCCCGACCGGCACAGCATGATCATCGCGGGCCGGGCCGTCCCCGCCTGGTCCGGCGAGTGGCTGACCACCTACGACCCGTCCACCGGCGAGCCGCTGGCCGAGGTCCCCCGCGGCGCCGCCCCCGACGTCGACGCCGCCGTGACCTCCGCGCACCAGGCGTACCGCTCACGGGAGTGGGCCCGCCGCAAACCCCACGAACGGGGCCGCTCCCTCGCCCGCCTGAGCCGCCTCCTGCTGGACGACTCCGACCAGCTCGCCGTCCTGGAGACACTCGACTCCGGCAAGCCGATCAGCCAGGGCAAACGCGACGTCGAACTGGCCGCCCGCTATTTCGAGTACTACGCGGGCATCTGCGACAAGATCGAGGGCAGCCACCTCCCCTTGGACGCCGACCACATGGCCGTCACCACCAAGGAGCCGTACGGCGTCGTAGGTGTGATCGTCCCGTGGAACGCCCCGCTCAACCAGGCCGCCCGAGCAGCCGCCCCCGCCCTCACGGTCGGAAACGCGGTAGTGCTGAAACCCGCCGAGGAAACCCCGCTGACCGCCATCCGCCTAGGCAAACTCGCACTAGAAGCGGGGCTCCCACCCGGCATCCTCAACGTAGTGACCGGCCTAGGCGAGGAAGCAGGCCAGGCACTGGTCGAACACCCCCTGGTTCGCCGCATCTCATTCACCGGCTCCGTGGAAACAGGACGCCGAGTGGCCAAGACCGCCGCCGACCGCATCGTCCCCGTCGGCCTGGAACTGGGCGGAAAATCGGCCAACATCATCTTCCCCGACGCCGACCTGGACGCCGTGGCCGCCAGCGTCCTGCGCACCATGACCCACAACGCCGGCCAGATCTGCTCCGCCGCGACCCGCCTCCTGGTCCATGCCGACGCCCTCGACGACGTCCTGGACCGAATAGCCACCACCCTCGCCAACGTCACCATCGGCCCCGGAATGCGCGACCCGATGCTGGGCCCTTTGATCTCCCAAACCCAGCTCGACCGCGTCCTGGGCTACCTCGCCATCGGAGCCCAGGAAGGCGCCACCACCGTCACCGGCGGAACCCGCCACACCGAAGGCGACCTGGCCCGCGGCTATTTCGTGGAGCCCACCGTCTTCACCAACGTCCGCCCCGAAATGCGAATCGCCAACGAGGAGATCTTCGGCCCGGTCGTCTGCGTCCTCCCGTTCACCACCGAGGACGAAGCCATCGAAATCGCGAACAACACCGGCTACGGCCTGGCCGCAGGCGTCTACACCCGCGACATAACCCGCGCCCTGACCCTCGCCCGCCACCTCGAAGCGGGCCAGGTCTTCATCAACGAATACCAGGCGGGCGGCGTAGAAACCCCATTCGGCGGCTACAAACAAAGCGGCTGGGGCCGCGAGAAGGGCCTGGCAGCCCTGGACCACTACTCCCAACTAAAAACAACCATCATCCGCCTGTGACTACCCGCCAGTCCACCGCGCTCGCCCGCTGCGCGGCCGGTCACTCGTTTGGCGGCGGCGAGGCTGGCGTCCAGGGTGCCGCCGCCGGCCGACTCCAGCGCGAGGTCGGCTCCGGCGCCGTTGGCCAGGGACAGGACTTTGGCGGCGATGTCGGTGCCGCGGGAGTCAATGCGGCGTGGATCAGTACGGTCTCGCCTGGGGTGAGGTTGCCGTCAGATTCGGTGAGCTAAGACGGGGATGTAGTTGATCGCGAGGCTCTACCCTCTCCTGCGGGACGGTCGTCTTCTGGAAGAGGGTGCGTTCGCATGGCGTTGCGTAGGTTGCTGAGTTCCGTCGGCGTGAACGCGCCGAGTGTTGAGACGCTGCTCGAACGGTCCGCGATATATCCCGGTCAGCAGCTGCCGGTCACTGTGGTGATGCGCGGTGGCGGCGCGGACGTCGAGGTCGGACGGCTCGTGGTGGAGTTGGTCGTGCGCGTCGAGGAGAGCGAGCCGACGGAGACCGAGTGGAACAACCCGCAGGTCGTGACGTCCTTTCAGGTCGATCGGTTCGTTCTGCGCGCCGGTTCCGAGGTGCCGTACAAGGGCGTTCTGGAAGTGCCCTGGGGAATGCCGCTCACGCATGTGCTGGGCGCTCCGCTCAAAGGCGGGCGGTGCGCGGTCCGGACGACGATCGAGATCGACAACGCGGTCGACAAGGGCGATTTCGACGAGCTGCAGGTACACGGGCTGCCCGTGCATGACGCCATGTTCCGCGCGTTCGCCGACCATGGGTACCGCTTCGACGAGGCGGAGGTGAAAGCGCACTGGCGTAACCACCACACGCTCCAGACCCTGCCCTATTGCCAGGAACTGGAGTTCTGGTACCCGCCCGCGTACCGGAACTCGGCGCAATTGGAGATGGTCCTGATCGTCACGAAGGACATGGTGGAGGTCATCCCCGGCTCGGTCGGCGCGTACCAGTTCGCCCCGGCGACGCTGGACCATGCCTGGTGGAGCAGATGGATCGAGCATTTCTGCGAGCCGCGCTGGTCCTCGGCCGTCTAGCGTCGTCGTCCGCGCCCCCGCACCGGCCCCGGGGCCGATCATCTGGGCCCGCGTCGCCGCGATCGCGGGCAGTGCTCGGGACACCGGGGCCGGTCGTTGCGGAGGACGATGCGGGCGGGTGTACGCCCGTTGTCATCACGCTGGGTTTTACCAGGAGCCGTACCAGCTCTGGTACCTGCTGGTGTTGCAGGTGAAGGTGCGGAGTCCGTGCTCGCGGCTGTCGTCTATGCACCGGCCCGTGGCCTGGTTCTTGATTTGCGTGGTGCCGTCATTCCAGCGGTGCAGGTACCAGCTCTGGAACTTCGTCGCGTTGCACGGGTAGACCCGGAATCCGAGCGCGCTGTCGTCAAGGCAGGTGCCGTTCCTGATCCACTTCAGTTCGTACGTTCCGTCCCGCCACCTGTGGACGTTGAACAGGCCGTAGCCGGGAAGGTCGCAGCTGGTGGTGTACATGCAGCGCCCGGTCTCCTGGTTCTTCCACCGGGTGACCGTGTCGGCGTTCGCCGCCGGTGCCCACGCCACGCTCAGCACGGTCGCCCCCGTGACCGCGGCCACCCCCATGCCCGCGACACGGCGGCGGACGCTTCGCCGGACCCCGTTCTCGCGACCGCGTCGGATGAGCTTCATTCGTCTCCTTCTGATATTTCGGGCGGCCGTCATCGTTCGGATCGGTACCAGCCCACCCGTAACCGGAGAACCGACCGTCCGAAATAATCACCCGCGGGAGGGTGTGGCCGGTATACGCAGTAGTGCGTATTGACGATCGGGGAAAGGTGTCAGCCATCGAACGCATGCTTGACCTGGCGGTGGTCACGCTGCACGAGCGCGATCCCGGCGCGTTGCGGCCGCTGATCAACGCCGAGCTCCTCCGCGGCTGCGACGCCGACCTGGTCATCCACAAGGACGAGCCGTGGTCCGCGGAGAAGGGCGCCGTGCGCGCCTTCACCCGGGACGGGACGCCGGCCACCGGCCTGGACGTCCCGTCCCAGCACGTGATCCGGCAGGGCTACCCGTTCATCGGCCACCCGTCCACCGCCGACCGTGACCCGGTGACCGCGTCCCGCCTCGTCGGCGGCGACCGCTGGCGCGGCAGCGCGACCGCGTACCTGGCCCGCCGCGACTTCGGCGCCGACCACGTCCTCGGCCTCGCGCTGCCCGTGCCCGTCATGCCGATCCACGGCTACCTGATCTATCGCGCCGGCGCCGACTTCACCGACACCCACCTCGCCTACGCGCGCCGCGTCCGCCCTCTGCTGTCGGGAATCCAGCGCCAGACCGAGCTCCTCGACCAATGGCGCGCCACCACCGGCACGACCGGCTCCTGCGCGGCGGACCTGACCCCGCGTGAAATCGCCGTGCTGGTCCTGCTGGCCGAAACGCTGACCGCGGACGCCATCGCCCGCCGCCTCGGCATTTCGGTGCGGACCGTCCACAAACACACGGAGAACCTGTACCGCAAACTCGGCACCCGGGACCGCCTCTCCACCGTCCTCCAAGCCCAGAAGCACGGCCTCCTACCGGCACCGGCACCGGCACCGGCACCGGCACCGGACGGCAACGGCGTAGATCGCGGGCGCGCGGAAGGTCGATGAGGCGGCCGTGGAAAATACGGGTGACTTAAGGTGGCCGCGCGGGCGTGGAGGGTGGGTTCGGGAAGGACGTCGAGGTGGGCGGGGGTGAGGGCGTCGGAGAGAAGGCCGGGGCCCTAAGCGGGCCTTAAGAAAGTCTCAAAGCCGTTGAACCGGGTGCCGGGCCGGGCTCGTACGTTGTGCTGACCGCCTGTCCCTCTAGGGCCAACCCTCTCAGACCCGGAGACGCACCCGGCCATGGCAGCACCAGGAACCACCGGCGGGTTTCGGAACCTCATCCGGTTTCCCCGGAACGCGCCCGATAAGGATGGCGAACAGATCGCCACGGACCTGTACCGCGAATACCATCGGCCGCTGACGAGCTTCGTCATGCGGCTCACCGCAGGCGACCGGCAATGGGCCGAGGACGTCGTCCAGGAGACTTTCATCAGGGCGTGGAAGGGCGCGGACAGGCTCGATTCCTCGACCGGTTCCCTGATGCCCTGGCTGGCCACGGTCGCCCGGCGTATCGTGATCGACCATCGGCGGTCCCGGGACATCCGGCCGCCCGAGGTCGGAGACGCGGCCCTGGAGCACCTGCCGATGGCGGACCAGATGGAAAGTCTCCTGCGCAAGGTCGTCGTTTCGGAGGCGCTGAACGCGCTTTCGGCTCCCCATCGCGAGGTGCTGACCGAGACCGTGCTGCGCGACCGTACCGTCAACCAGGCGGCCGAAGTGCTGGGCATTCCGGTGGGGACGGTCAAGTCCCGCGTCTATTACGCTTTGCGCGCCTTGCGCGTCGCTTTGGAGGAAAAGGGGGTGACGGCATGACCGCGCGGATCGAGCACACCGATATCGGCGCCTACGCCCTCGGCCTGCTTGAGGACGAGGACCATCGCGCGTTCGAGGCGCATCTCGCGCGGTGCGCCTCGTGCGCGGCCGAACTCCGCGAGATGAGCGGGGTGGCCGAGGCGCTCTCCGGCCTCGGCGAGTTCACCGAGGCCGTCCAAGGTTTCGAGCGGCCGGATGCGGATGCGAGCACCGGGGCGGCGGAGACCGGGGCGGCGGAGCGGCCTCCGGCCGAGGTGATCGAGCTCGTGCGGCGGGAGCGGCGTTCCGATCGGCGCCGGCGCCGCGGGACGTACGTCATCGGCGCCGCGGCCGCCGCCGTGCTGATCGGCACGGGCGTCACCGTGGGCGCCGGGCTCGGCGACGACGGTCTCCCCGCGGACGGGCACCAGCACGGCCCGGCCCAGGCGCTCGTCGTCTCCGGCGAGCGGCACTCCGGCTCCGACCCCAGGACCGGGGTGAGCGGCCTCGTGGGCCTGAGGCCCGCGGCGTGGGGCACGCATGTCGGGCTGGAGTTGAAGGGCGTCCGCGGTCCCCTCAGGTGCCGCCTTGAGGCGGTGTCCCGCAACGGTGAACGGACGGTCGTCACCGGCTGGCGGGTCCCCGTGAAGGGCTACGGCCTGCCCGGCTCGCCGGGCCCGCTGATCACCCATGGCGGTACCGCGATCCAGCGCCGGGACCTCGACCGCTTCGAGGTGAAGGTCGACGGCGGAGGGACCCTGCTGACCATTCCGATCTGATCGGACATGCGGCCGGGGTGTGGAGGGCCACTCCACACCCCGGCGGCGTTCCGGGCGGTTCGACGCCGGTCAGTCGTTGAGCTGCCCGCGGACGGCGCCGCCCGGGAACTCGGAGCTGTGGATGTTGGCGTACCAGTTGCGCGGGTTGGCCCTGATGCCCTGGACGACGCCCGGGTCGACACCGGTCGCCGTGCCCGACACCGCGAAGACCGTGCTGGGCACGGCGGTGGTGACCAGGTTGACGGTGACCGGGCCGTTGGTTCCGAACCCGCCACGGTGGATGTGGGCGAGGCTGGGCGTGACGCCGATCCAGGCCATAGAGAAACGGATCGAGCCGCCACCGGGCGCGGGACGGACGAAGGCGACCGCCCTGGCGTCCGGGTCGCCGACCGCGGGGCCGTCCTTGACCGGCACCTCCTGGTCACCGGACATGAAGGCGCGCTTGCCGCCCGTCCTGAGCAGCTCCAGGATGTCGCGCCTGCCGCCGAGCGGCGTGAGCTGGGCGCGGACGGCGCCCTTCGCGTTCTCCTTGGTGTGCAGGTTCACGTACCAGTTGCCCGGGTCGGCGCGCAGGCCGTCCGCGATCGAGGGATCCGGGACGGTGACGGCGCCCGCCGCGGAGGTCACGGTCGCCGGCATCGCGGTGGTGAACAGCGGCACCGCGACGTCGCCGTTGACACCGGCCGCGCCGCGGTGGATGTGCCCGAGCGTCGGGGCGGTGATGCCGTTCCAGTTCAGGGCGAAGGTCACCCGGTCGCCCTGCACGCGAACCAGGGCGGTGCCGCTTCCGTCCGCGTCGCCCGCCGAGGCCGGGACCTCGTTGGCGCCCGAAAGCCGGGCCGCCAGGAACACCGGCTTGTTCCGTGCCCTGCCCGACGCCTCTCCAGCCGAGCCGGACGACGGCCCAGACGAGCCGGACGAGCCGGGCGGGGCCGACGACGGGTCGGACGAGCCGGACGACGGGTCGGTGGCCGGGGCGGGAGCGCCGTGGCCGGTTCCGTGGCCGTGACCCGGCGCCGGGGTGGAGCCGGGGCCCGGCGTCGTCGGGTGGGCCGCGTAGGCCGGGGCCGCCCCCAGCAGTGCCAGCGAGATCGTCGTGATCGGCAACGAGATGAGGCTCCTGCGCATTGGTGGATCCCTTTCAGGTGAGTGAGCGTGCGTGCGACTGAGAGACGCCCCGGTGTACGACGAGATCTTCGAGGACGGTTCAACAAAGGAAAATTCAATTTGGTTGAACCGGGCCCGGCGTACTCAACGTGTAGCGGGATAGTCGGCATCACTCTCCCCCCTCAAATGCACAGGGAGTATTCTCATGCGCGCACACATTTTTCTGCTCGGTGCGATCGCCGTCACCGGGCTCGCCGGATGCGGCGGCGGATCCGGCGGGGAGCACCCCGGGTCAGGCCATGGCCAGGCGGCGAAGAAGGCCGGTGAGCCCGCGGGGATAAAGGTCAGTTCGTCCGAGATCGGGCCGATCATCACCGACGCGTCGGGACGGAGCCTGTACGCGTTCACCAAGGACAAGGCCGGGGCCAGCGTCTGCGAGGGCGAGTGCATCGCCACCTGGCCCGCGCTCGCGGGCAAGGCGAAGATCGCACTCGGTGACGGTGTCGACCGGTCACTGGTGAGGCACTCTCAGCGGTCGGAGGGTACCTTCCAGGCCACCTATGGAGATTGGCCGCTTTACTACTACGCGGGGGACGCTCGGCCGGGCGACCTCGATGGCCAGGGCGTCGACGGTGAATGGTTCGTGGTCGGTGCCGACGGCAAGCTCATCAAACGCGACGCGTGATGGCCGTGCCGGGCGGGCCCGGGTCCGAGGGCGCGGGTCTGTCCGGTTTCGGACGCCATTCTTGAAGGGGCCGTTATTGCAATTCGGCCGCGCGCCGGTCGCGTCGTGCGCCGTTCAGTCCCGTCGGGCGGGGATGGTCAGGAGGTCGCCGACGCCGTCGGCACGGACGACGAGACGGTCCAGGTCGGTGAGCGGGATCGCGATCCCGCCGTGCACCTGGAGGTGGTCGGACGAGCCGATCGCGCCGTAGCCCCGCGCCGGAACGGCCCAGCCGGTCACCACGCTCTCCTCGCCCTTGGCGGAGACGGCGACCAGGCGGCAGTTGAGCGGGCCCTTCAGGTTGCCGAGGTCGAGGGCCACGTGCGTCCCCCAGCCTTTGCTCTGCACCGCCGCGACGGCCTCCAGCCCGGTCTCGGAGTCGGAGGCCGAGCGGATCTCGCCCCAGCCGCGCAGATCGGCGGGGATCGCGTCGCCGCCGCCCTGCGCCGTCCCGATGAGGACCCCGCCGGTGAAGAGGGCCACCGCGGCGGCGGCGAGCAGGAGCCGGACGCGCCTCCGCGTGTGCCCGAGCCTCCGCGTGCGCCCGTGCTCCCGTGTGCGCTGGGCCTTGGCGGTCATGCCGTCACCCCACGTTCCTCCAGGCGCGGAGAGCGAGCGGATGGCCTCCGCGACCACGACCATGCCGGTTGCCTTCCCGCCGAACACGCCGGTCTTCGGCGTGGACCGTCCGCGACGATACCCGTTGCGGAGCCGCGAATTTCGGCTTGAGACCGTCGATTTCGAGCGATGGCGCACGGATCCGGGCGGCGGCGAACGTCTCGATGAGGAAAGCGGCAGCTAGCAGACGGATGATCTCCGGGTTTCAGGATTCGCCGCGGTGCCGGTGCCGATCGGAAGGGCACACGATCGTGCCCCCCACGGTGCCCGGACGCAGCCAGGTGGGGTCGAGGACGTGGACGGACGGCGCGCCGAGCAGCGTGAGGGTCCGCTCGATCTCGTCCCGGAGGATGTCGAGCACCCGGGCCACGCCCGCCTCGCCGCCGACCGCCAGGCCGTGGACGTAGGGGCGGCCGATCAGGACGGCACGGGCGCCCAGCGCGAGGGCCTTGACCACGTCGCCGCCGCGCCGGACGCCGCCGTCCAGCAGCACCTCGGTGCCCCGGTCCCGGACGGCCGCGACGATCTCCGGGAGGACGTCCAGCGTCGCGGGGGAGAAGTCGAGCTGGCGGCCGCCGTGGTTCGACACGACGATGCCGTCCACGCCGAGGGACGCGGCGCGGTCCGCGTCCTCCGGGGTCAGGACGCCCTTGAGGTAGAGGCGGCCCTGCCAGCTGTCGCGCATCCACGCCAGGTCGTCCCAGTCGAGCGTCGACTGGCTCAGATGGCGTTCCTGGATCTCCACCGACCGCACCGCCGCCGCGACGCCGCCGCCCTCGACCAGGTTGCGGGCGGAGATCCGACGGTGCCGGAGGGTCCGGTACGTCCAGGCGGGATGGCGGCACATGCCCAGGGCGCGGACCGGGGTGAGGACGGGCGGCGGGCCCATGCCGGTGCGGCGCTCGCCCTCCCGGTTGCCGCGGACGGGATAGTCGGCGGTCACCGCCATCATCCGGTTGCCCGCGTTCCAGGCGCGCGCCATCAGGGCGGACGCCGTCTCGCCCGTGTGCGGGTAGAGCTGGAAGAAGTGGTCGCGCGTGGTGGCGGCGGCGACCTCCTCGATCGTCCAGGACGACGCCGTGCTCAGCAGGTGCCGGGTGCCGCGCCGCTCGGCCGCGCGGGCGGCGGCGACATCGCCCCGCCAGTGGGCGAGACCGGCCAGGCCGACCGGCGCGAGGAGGACGGGCAGGTCCAGGTCGACGCCCGCGACGGTGGTCGCCAGGTCCGGTGCCCGGTGCCCGGTCAGGACGCGGGGGCGGAACTCCCAGCGTGCGAAGGCCGCCCGGTTCGCGGCGAGCGTGGCCAGGTCGTCGGCGCCGCCGTCGATGTAGGCGCGGACCATCGCGGGCAGCCGGCGCCGGGCCGCGCGCCGGTAGTCGTCCACGTTCAGCAGCGGGCTCGGGGCCCGGGGGCGCAGGTCGAATCCGAACGCTCGCATCGGCGGTTCAGGCGCAGCGCACGTTGATGACCGCGGGCCGCCTCTCCTCGCGCACCGCGCGCAGCCCGCGGCGCAGCGCGGGCACCAGTTCGGAGCGTTCGGTGACGCGTTCGCCGTGGCCGCCCGAGGCTTGCGCGTACTTCTCGAACTCGGGGACCGGATCGAGGCGCGCGAACGCGCTGACCTGCCCGGACGACGCGGACGAAGCCGCGTCGCCGTCGGGATACATGGCCAGGGCCGAGTTCTCGACCGCGGCCCAGCGGCCGTTGGCGGCGATGACCGTCATGACCGGCAGATCGTGGGCATGCATGGCATGGTGGCACGCGGCCGGGTTGGCGAACAGGTAGGAGCCGTCGCCGAGCGTCGCGATGACGGTCCGGCCGGGCCGGGCGAGGCGGACGCCGAGCGCCGCCGGCAGGCCCCAGCCGAGGCCGCCGTCGGGCGGGAAGCCGAAGTAGCCGCCCGGCTCCAGGCCGCCGAGGAACTCCGGACGCGCCCAGTACTCGTTGACGATCACGCTGTCGTCCGGTCTCACCTGGCCGATCGCCCAGTTCAGGAACGTCTTGTCGATCGGGCCTCCGGCGCGGGCCGCGGTGTCGAGTGCCTCGCGGCGGCGTTCGCCGCGTTCGCGGGCCGTCTCGGCGATCCGCCGGCGGCGGCCGGGGTCGATCGCGGCCGCCCGCTCGTCCAGCGCCGCGATCAGCGCGGTCAGCAGGCTCCGGGGGGCGGCGGTGACCGACAGGTCGGAGCGGTGGCCGCGGATCGGGTACGCGCCGAAATGCGGATCGGGCCCGCACTGGACGACGATCGCCTCGTCCCTCGGCTCCGCCGCGCCGGGGGTCCACGGGACGTCCACGTCGAGGAAGCACAGCACGTCCGCCTCGGCGAGGACGGGGGCGATGTCGAACCCGAGGTGCAGCGGGTTCGCCGGCGGGACGTTGACGAACCGCGCCTTGTGTTCGAGCACGCCGATGGAGAAGCGGCGGCACAGCTCGTCCAGGAGCGGCACCGTCCGTGGGTCGGCTCCCGTCGACGTGGTCACGACGACGGGGAGGCGGGCCGCCGCGAGATGGTCGGCGAGGCGTCCGACCGCGTCCGGGTCCGGGGACGCGGGGACGGGAGGCGCGGCGGGGCCGTCGCGCACCTCGACGCCGTGGGCCGGCCGGGCCAGCACTTCGCGCGGCAGGGTGAGATACACCGGCCCGGCCGGCTGCGTACGCGCGACGTCGAGCGCCCGGTCCACGACCGTCTCGACCTGCACTCCGTCACGCAGCTCGTAATCCCATTTCACGAGTTCGCGGAGCATCCCCGCCTGGTCGTACATCTCCTGCGCCCAGTGGATCCCGGCGTCGCGGGCTCCTGGAGCGCCGTCCTCGAACAGCGGCGTCCGCCCGGCCGTGACCAGAAGCGGGACGCGGCCGCGGGCGGCGGAGAGGACCCCGCCCACCGCGTTCGCCGTCCCGACGCTGGTGTGCAGCATCACGGCCTGGGCCCGGCCGTCGCCGAGGTACGCGCCGTGCGCCATCGAGACGGCGACGTTCTCGTGCGCGCAGACCACCACCTCGGGCAGGTCGAGCCCGGAGACCGGGCGCCGCCCGTACGCCTCGACGATCGGCGCGAAGTCCGTCCCGGCGTTCACGAAGAGGCGGTCGATCCCGCGGTTCTTCAGCAGCGCGAGGTACGCCTCGGCGACCGTCCCGGCCGCGATCCGCCGCGTGCGCCCCATCAGCCCGCCCGTCCCATCAGCCTGCCCGTCCCATCAGCCGGCGTCCGGGGACTCGGTGAGGTTGAACAGGCGCGCGGCGTTCAGGCCGAGGATGTTGCGCTTGGCCTTCGCGTCCAGGAACCGGATGCCGAGGATCGAGCTCGGCAGGTCGAAGTCCCAGTGCGGCCAGTCGGAGGCGTACAGCAGCTGCGTCTCCGCGTTGATCGCCTTCATCGTCGCTTCGAGGAGGTCGTGGTCGTCGCACTCCATCGGCTGGGACGTGTAGTACATCTCCCGCATGTACTCGCTCGGCAGCCGGGTCAGCAGCGGCGCCTCCGACGTCCGTTTGAGGTACTCGTGGTCGAGGCGCTGCATCATGAACGGCACCCACGCCAGCCCGCTCTCCACCCAGATGACCTTCAGCCGGGGGAACCGCTCGGGCAGCCCGTTGATGATCCAGTTCGTCAGGTGCACCATGTTGCAGTGCACGAACGACAGCGCGTGCACCGAGATGAACCTGTTCATGGTCTTCATCCAGTCGTCGTCCCACGTCGGACCGGCGTGGAACGCGATCGGCAGGCCCGTCTCCTCGATCTCGGCGTAGAGCCGCATGAACGCGTTGTCGTGGACGGGCGAGTACCGGATGCTCGTCACCAGGAACCCGACGACACCCGGCCGTCCCGCGAACTCCCGCACGATCCGCAGCGACATCTCCGGGGAGCGCAGCGGCAGGTACGGCATGAACTTGATGCGCGGCTCCTCGGCGCAGAACGCCTCGATCATCCACCGGTTGTAGGCGTACGCCGCCTGCGCCTCGCCCTCGGCGAGCGGGGACATGCCGAGGCCGAGCAGGCTGGTCGGGAAGACGACCTGGACGTTGATGCCGATGGCGTCCATCGCGCGGCGCGACAGCTCGATGTCGCGGTGCCGGGTGACGCCCTCGACGGCCTCGGCCTGCGGGTCCTGGTGGGGCACCCGGCCGAACATCGACTGCGAGCTGACACCCGACGCGCCCGGCCCCGGGTACGGGACGTACATCATGGTGCCGCGCGCGTCCAGGGTGGCGAGCGAGTTCGACCTCATCACGGGGTTCTCCATGAACTCGAGAACCTCGCGCCAGTGGGCGTTGGGCTCGCGGTGCGAGTCGACGTCGACGACGAAGTAGTCGTCCAGGCCGTACCGCTCCGACTGCTGGCGCGCGTGGTCGAGCATCTCCCGGGTGTCGGTGAAGCGGTCGAACACCGGCGTGAGCGTCTTCACCCGCGGATCGGTCGTCATCTCTGCTCCTGCCCATGTCGTCTCGCGGCGTCGACGCGGCTGTTGGAGAACCACACCGCGAACTCGAACGGGGTGAGCGACTGGGCGTGCAGCAGGGCCGCGGCGGCCGTGCACGCCTCCGTCGGCGTCAGCTTCAGCTCGGCGAGCGCCTCCGGGCCGTACGGGTTCTCCGAGCAGCCGGAGTAGAGGCGGACGGCGGCCGTCAGCAGCGCCCCCAGCTCGGCCGGGTCGCGTGGCGCCCGGTCGCCGGTCGCGGCGAGGTCGTCCAGTTCCGCGACGAGCCGCGCCAGCGCGGACGCCCGGCCGGCACCGTCAGAGTTCGACAACGATCTCACCGCCCTGCTCGAAGACCTGGTAGCCGCGCAGCCGGACGCGCGGGTCGCCGGGATGCCTGCCGGTGCGCAGGTCGTACTCGTAGCCGTGCCAGGGGCACACGATGTGCAGGTCGTCGGAGAACGCGTCCCCGAGGCTGCGCTTGTCGGCGTCGAGCCGTTCGGTCACCCGGTTGATGACCATTCCCTGGCAGACCGGGCCGCCCGCGTGCACGCAGTAGTTGCCGTAGGCGTAGAGCACGCCGTCGATGCGGAAGACGCCGATCTCGGTGCCGTCGACGTCGACGACCAGCCGTTCCCCGTCGGCGAGGTCGGCCGAGCGTCCCACCACCACCTGCCCGTGCATCATCTCACCACCTCGGCATCAATATTGTATAGAGAACTCCCGTCCGTCAATGACCTGTCTGGATAATCCTATTGAAGATAGGATATCGAGTCCTGGTGGGCCGTGGGTCGCCCGGCCCACCGCGACCGTCGAGAGATGTGGGTCAGCCGAGGGCGACCGCGTTCATGTACCAGCTCGTGTGGGGGAGCCACTGCTCGCCCCAGCGCCAGTCGTCGTCCTTGCCCGTCTGGGCGAAGCCGTTGTCCCAGAGGATGCCGCTGCCGTTGACGTTCTTGCCGGTGATCCCGTTGACGATGCCGCCGGGCGTCTGCAGGAACTGCCAGGACCCGAGCCACAGATACTGCGGGTTGTTGCGCCCGGAGCCGTCGAGCATGCAGACGTCGTACGGGTTGGCGCCGAGGATCCAGTTGAGCTGGTCCGCGGCGTAGGCGCGCAGCTTCGCCGCGAACGACCGGTCGTCGGCGAACTGCCGCGCGGCGAGGCGCGCCGCCGTGGCGAGCGAGGCGATGCGGGCGTTCTCGCCCTGCCACCACTGGTCCTTGGTCCGCGGTGTGACGTTGTGCGGGAAGAAGAACTGGGCGGCCCGGTTGCCGTCGGCGTCCTGGACGAGCTGTCGCGCGTACCCGAACGGGTTGCGCACCTCGGCGGTGACCGCCAGCTCCCACCGCATCGACCGGCGCACCGCGTCGAGCGCCCGCTCCTTCCCGGCGCCGTCGGCGATGCCCGCGTAGGTGAGCAGCGCGACGACCGGGAGCCCGGCGTCGGACGGGTGGAAGTACGGACGGTCCTTGTCGTCTGCCCGCCAGTAGTCGCGGTAGCCCTGCCAGGACACCAACCGGGACGCCAGATTCGCCGCGCGCCGGTCGGCGCTCTCGCGGTAGGCGGCGTCCTTGGTGGCGCGATAGAGCTCGACCGCCGCGAGCAGGGCGTTGTAGTCGTCCTGGATATTCTCCTTTCCGTCATTGGTCAGGCGGACGTTGTTGGCTTCGAGATAGGCGAAAGCCCGCTTCGCGGCCGACAGGTATTCGGCGTTCTCGTAGTCGCCCGAGACGTCGTGCGTGCCGGCGATGGCCAGCGCGGCGATCGCCACGCCGCCGCCCTCGCGGAAGTTGACCTGCGCCGTGCCGAGAACGCGTTTGACCGGGTCCTTCGGCGGGCCCGGCTGGTTGACCGTGCTGTAGAAGGACTGCCCGGGGACATGGACGCGGCGGAGATAGTCCGCGCCGAAGAGGCCCTCGTCCTGCAGCCAGGTGCGCAACTGCGTGAAGTTCTCGTCGTTCCGCGCGGTCAGTTCCCGATGGGAGACCAGCAGCGACCACGCGGTGAGCGGAAGCTGGAGCGTGTTGAAGTAGGAAAGGGCGGACAACTGGGTGAAGTGCTTGCCGAAATCGCCGGTCGCGTCGTACCAGCCGCCGTGCGCGTCGAACGTCTTCCCGGTGTTCCCGATGGGCAGATGGTGGTCGAACTTGTCGTACTGGCCGGAGCACCGCCAGCCCTTGAAGTGGTGGACGACGTGAGAGAGCGTGTACCGCTCCAGCACCGTCGCCTCGATCTTGAACTGCGCCGAGCGGGCGGAGCCTACGGCGAGGTAGTAGTCGCCGGCCCGCTTCACCTGTGCGAAGTCGGCGGTCCAGTAGCGGCGGCCGTCCCAGTCGTCGACCGTGCCCGCGTGGTCGAGCCGTCCGCCGTGGACGGTCTGCCCCGTCTTGGCGTCGACGATCCGGTAGTGCCCGGGCGCGCGGCGCGAGGTGACCACCGCGCGCTTCGGGCCGTCGGGGTCGAACCCCACGTTGTTGAGGAGGATCCGCGTCGTCGCGTCGTCGTGCCCCTGCGGCGCCGCGGCCTCGGCGGGCGCCGCCACCACGGCGGGGACCGTGAGTCCGGCCCCGGCCGTGGCCGCGCCGATCAGAAAGCGCCGGCGATCGTGTCCTGCGGTCATGCTCGTACCACCCTTTGGGTCGCTGAGCCCCCGATGCCTGCCTGCCGCGCAGTTTTGTTAACGACTTTTCGATATTCCGTGATCTTGCCGTGGAGGTCAAGAGGGCTTCGGGCACGGGGTTGCCGGGACCTGCCCGGCGGGGTTGCCGAGCCAGCCGGCCTCCGGCGGGACCTCCTCGCCCTTCATGAGGAAGGAGTCGGCGGCGAGGACGGCTCCGTCGCCGACGGTCACGTCGTAGTGCACGAAGGACTCCACGCCCAGGGTGCTGCCGGCGCCGATCCGGGTCCGGCCGGACTTGAAGACGCCCTCCTCCAGGGAGTGGCACTGGATCACGCTTCCCGCGTTGAGCGTGCACTCGTCCCCGAGGGTGACCAGCGTCTTCTCCGGGATGGCGCAGCCGTCGTCGAAGACCCGGCGGCCGATCCGCACGCCCAGCAGTCGCCAGATCACGTTCTTGAACGGGGTGCCGCTGAACAGCGCGTTCCCGCCCAGCTTCCAGAGGCGCTCGTGCCACCAGAAGTAGGGATCGTAGATCGAGCACAGCCGTGGTTCGAGGGAACGGAAGCGCAGGACGGCGCGTTCCACCAGCACGCCGTAGCCGACGGTGAACAGCAGCGTGGCCAGCACCGCGACGACGATCCCCGTCACCGGCTGGACGTGCAGCAGGTCCTCGACGACCATGATCAGCGCCGTCACCGCGAAGATCCGGAACCAGCCGACCAGGAGGAAGATGCCCATCGTGGCGGCGTTGTAGCGGTTCTTGGCCGACAGGCGGCGGCGGAACTCCTCGCCCTTCTCGAAATCGGCGAACGCGTGGTCGCGTTCCACCGAACGGGGGATCTCGAAGCAGGGGGAGCCCAGCAGGCCGGTGTTCTCGCGGACCGGGCCGTCGACGGGCACCGCGACCTTCGTGCCGAGCAGGACGTTGTCGCCGACCGCCGCCCCCGCCGGGAACGCGATGTTGTTGCCGAGGAAGTTGTACGCCCCGATCTTCACCTCCGACACCCGGAACGACGAGCTGGTGTAGTCGGCGTTCATGATCCACAGGGCGTCCGAGACCATCGTGCCGCTGCCCACGCTGGTCAGGTAGGGCGTGTGGTGCGACAGCTCGGTGCCGAAGTTGCTTCCCGTCTGCACGATCGGCCGCGCGAAGCGGTACCCGAGGGCGCGCAGGTACCCGACGATGAAGGAGCTGTCACCGAACAGGTTGTTGAAGAACGCGAGGTTGGTCACGCTCTTGGTCGTCATGATCGCCCAGTAGCGCAGCCCGAACAGCCGGTACACCCTGCCGGGCCTGATGAAGAGGCGGAGCAGGCGCGGCAGGGTGATCACGAACGCCAGACTCACGGCGGCGCCCCCGAAGAACAGCACGCCGGAGATCAGCGCGGCCTCCTGGAGGATCTCCAGGCGCGCGACGCCCTCCGGCTGCATCCGCATGATCTCCGCGAGCATCGGGACCTTCGTCAGCAGGGAGACCAGCACGACGACCCCCAGCGGCCCGGTGATCATGAGCTGGGTGAGCAGTTGCAGGCAGCCGTAGGCGACCCTGCGCGCGGTGCCGCACCTGCGCGGGGGAAGCGGGAGGTAGTCGGTGGTGGTCGGGCGGGCCGGGCATCCGTGCCAGCGCTCGCCGGCGGGCACCGACTGCCCGGAGTGCAGGGACGACGCGTGCCCGAGCTGGGTGTCGTCGCCCATGGACGTGCCGATGTCGAGGACGGTCTTGTCACCGACGAACACACGGTCGCCGAGCGTGATCGGGCCCGTCCTGATCACTCCGCCGTCGGCCCGGTAACCGGACATCGCGCAGTTCTCCCTGATGACCGTCCCGGCGCCGACGGTGATCAGGTCGGTGCACACGGGGGACCTGGCGAAGATCACGGCGCCGCGGCCGATCTTCGCGCCCAGCATCCGGAGATAGAGGGAGTAGATCGGTGATCCGGCCAGCAGCGCCATCGGGCTCGATCTGATGAGCGTCTTCACCGTCCAGAAACGCACGTAGTCCAGGCTCCAGACGCGGATCTGCCTCGGTTTCCAGCGTCCGATGAGCGTCCATTTCGCCACGACGGGGAGCAGGCAGGTGAACGCGAAGACCGCGAAGCCGGCCAGCAGACTCCGCAGGTAGAGGTCGACGGGGTTCGTGGCGTCGCGCGCGAACCGGTAGCCGACGAGCAGGACACCGGCGGCGGCGTAGGCCGTCGCGACGAACAGCAGCAGTTGCAGGACGCCGCAGACCACGTACTCGCGGGCGCGTTTGCGTTCCGGCGGCTTCGCCGGCACGGAGCCCGGGGACGGGGCGGAGCCCGGAGGCGCGGCCGCGTCCTGGCCGTCCGGCGGCGCGTGCGCGTGCGCGGGGACGGGCGCGGGCGCGGTGGCCCTTTCGGCCAGCACCGCGGCCAGGCCCCTGACCTCCGGGTTCTGGTAGACGTCCAGCATCGAGACCGGCAGGCCCGTCCGCTCCCGGAGGACGGCGCAGAATCGCGCCATCAGCAGCGAGTCGGCGCCGAGATCGTCGAAGAAATGGCTGTCGGCCGACACGCGGTCCAGCCGCAGCACGCCCGCCAGCGCGGCGGCGATCTCCCGCTCCGTCTCCGTCGCCGGGGGAACATGGCCGTTCTGCCCGGCCTGGGCGCGCGGCCTGCTCGGCGGGGGGAGCCTTCCCCGGTCGGCCTTGTCGCTGGGCAGCATCGGGATGGCGTCGAGTTCCTCGAAGTACGCCGGAACCATGTAGCCGGGCAGGTGCTCGCGGGCGCGGGCGCGAAGGCGGTCACGGTCCAGTGGCGCGCCACCGCTGCGCCGGGTGAAGTAGGCGACGAGTTCGACCACGCCCGGCTCGGGCTCGTGGGTGCCGACCACCACCTGCGCGACCTCGGGCGCCTGCGACAGGACCGACTCGATCTCCGTGAGCTCGATCCGGTACCCCTTGATCTTGACCTGGGTGTCGATGCGCCCGTGGTACTCGATCTCGCCCTCGTCGTTGATCCGGCCGAGGTCGCCGGTGCGGTAGATCCGTCCGGACGGGTTGTGCTCGATGCCGATGAAGTCGCGGACGAACCTGCGCTCGGTGAGGTCGTCGCGGTTCACGTAGCCGAGCGCCAGCCCGACGCCCGCGATGCCGATCTCGCCCGGCTCACCCGGCGGCAGGGCCCTGTCCTCGTCCGGGTCGAGGACGACGACGGAGTAGGTGGGCAGCGGGACGCCGATCGTCACCGCGCGGTCCGGGTGCAGCGGCGTCCAGGTCGCGGTGACGGTCGCCTCGGTCGGCCCGTACACGTTGAGGAACCTGCGGCCGGGACGGTGCCAGCGGGCGACGAGGTCCTGCGGGCACGCCTCGCCCGACACCAGCAGGAAGCGCAGCGCGGGAAGGTCCTCGTCCAGGGTGGCCAGGAGCGTCGGGACGCAGCACAGCGCGGTGACGCGCCGGGCCTTCATGAAGTCGAGCAGGTCGCCGCCGACCAGCACCGACCCGCTCGGCTTCGGCACGAGCGTCGCGCCCGCGACCAGCGGCACCCAGATCTCCTCGACGGAGAAGTCGAAGGCGATCGTCATGCCCTGGTACATGCGGTCGTCGGATCTGATCCCGTAGACCTCGGCGGCGACGCGGACGAAGTTGCAGATGGCGGCGTGCTCGATCGCGACGCCCTTGGGACGTCCCGTCGAGCCGGACGTGTAGACGATGTAGCACAGGTCGTCGGGCGGGACGCCCTTCTCTGCGACCGTGAGCCGGTCACCGGGCAGCGCGCCGATGCTCTCCGCCGCCTCGTCGACGCACAGCACCGCCGCGCCGGACTGCCGCAGATGGTCGCGCAGGTGCGACAGGGACAGGACGGTCCGCACGCCCGCGTCCTCCACGATGTAGGACAGCCGGTCCGGCGGGTAGCCGGCGTCGAGCGGCACGTACACCGCGTTGATCTTGAGGACGGCCAGCGTCGCGGCGTAGGAGTGCACGGCGTCGTCGAACAGCAGCCCGATCCGGTCTCCGGGACGGGCGCCCTCCGCCAGCAGCTGGCGGGCGAGCCTGTTGGCGCGCTCGTCCAGCTCGCCGAAGGTGAGGACGAGGTCGCCGGCGTCGACGGCCGGATGGTCGTCGCCGCCGCCGTCGCGGAACCGGTCGCACCGTTCCTCGAACAAATGCTCAAGACGTTCTCCCGGCCGCCAGCGGATCTCTCGCACATGTCCCGCGGGGACCAGGACGTGTTCGGCGGTGACATGTCGGGCCGTCTCTCCGGAAACGGCGAGCGTGCGGCCGCCGGCTTCAGTCGTCATCTTCGCTCCGCCCAGGATGATTAATTTCCTCGAATCGCATCCGCGGCCAAGTCAGGACTCGCAAGATGAGATGTCAGGACCGAAAGATGATCCAACTGAATCATTGGATTTCCAAAGACCGTGACCAGGAGCGGTCATGGAACGGTCTGGCACGCATTTGCCTTGACAGGGCACTGACATCGCTTTAAACGATTCATTTACTATGCCGTCTTGGCCGGTGCCGGCGACAGTGCTTCCGAGGTCGAGGCCGTCGATCGCGCCCCGATCCCCGGCCGAGGACTACGGATCTGGAATCCGAGCGGCGCTCTGAAACGTTCCATTTCAGCCGCGTTCATTCACTTTCACATGGCGGGCACACGCCTTTCTATTAGCGGTAATGACCGCCGCGGGCGGGCCGATCGGCCGTTGACCACGGGAACCCCGGCCGAAATCACGGCGGCGCCCGAAGTTCGTCACACATTGCTCTTTACGCCGCCAATGCGCGCGCATACTGTTCAGCGTCAACCTCCCTCTGGCGCGCACGCGCCGGAGCACCCCCGCAGGAGGCAACGACGAATGCCCTGGAAAACACCGCCGGGTGGCGCGCTGGCCACCCCGGTGGCGGTACTGGCGTTCCCCCCGCACAAGCTCCCCCCGGAACACAGACCAGATTGGTCAGGTAACCCCCCATGCTGAAGAACAAACGCGTCCTCGGCTCCGCCGCGATCGGCGCCGGCCTCCTGGCCGCGCTGCTGGGCCTCCCGCCCGGCGCCGTGGCGCAGTCCGCCTCGCCCCCCGCCGTCGTCTCCGTCCAGTCGCCCGACATCCCGGCCGCCAACTCGATGGCGCACGCCCAGCAGTTCCAGTCCATCGCCAGCTCCAACGGCGGCAACCGCGCGCACGGCAGGCCCGGCTACCGCGCCTCCCTCGACTACGTGAAGTCGAAGCTGGACGCGGCCGGATTCCAGACCTCGGTGCAGGCCTTCTCCTACCAGGGAGCCACCGGCTGGAATCTGATCGCCGACTGGCCGCAGGGCGACGCCAACCAGGTCGTGTTCCTCGGCGCGCACCTCGACGGCGTGCCCGCCGGCCCCGGCGTCAACGACAACGGCTCCGGCTCCAGCGCCATCCTGGAGACCGCGCTCGCCGTCGCCCGCGCCGACGCCAAGCCCGCCAAGCGGCTCCGGTTCGGCTGGTGGGGCGCCGAGGAACTCGGCCTGATCGGCTCGAAGTACTACGTCCAGAACCTGCCCGCCGCCGAGCGGTCGAAGATCAAGTCCTACCTCAACTTCGACATGGTGGGCGCGAAGAACACCACGACCTGGGGCGTCTACACCGACACGTCGAGCCTCGCCGCGGTCTTCACCGAGTACTTCCGCGGCAAGGGCCTTCCCACCCGGGGGTTCAACATCGGCGCGCGGTCCGACCACGCCTCGTTCAAGAACGCCGGCATCCAGGTCAGCGGCATCGCCAGCGGCGACGACCCCTGCTACCACGCCCGCTGCGACGACATCAACAACATCGGGTCGGCGGTGATGGGCCACGCCACCAACGCCGCGGCCTACGCGGCCTGGAAGCTCGCGGGCATCCCCGAGGGCGCGGCGCTCCCCGGCGCGGCCCACCGGCCGGTGGGCTGAGGGGCGACGACCGATGAGAACACGTAACCTCAAGGCGGCGCTCGTCGCGGTCTGCCTGTGCGCGGCGACGCTGTCCGTCGTCGGTACCACCGCGTCCGCCGCCCCGGCGAACGTCGCCGGAGCACCCACCGAAACGGCCAAGCGCTACCTCGTCACCGGGGCCGACACGTCCGCGCAGCGGACGCGGGTCGCCCGCACCGGCGCCGCGATCGACCTGGTGCGCCCGGACGACGCGCTGGAGATCAGCGCGATCCCGTCCGAGGTCGCCGCCATCAAGCGGCTCGGCTTCGGCGTCAGCGCGCTCGGCGCCTTCCCCCGGCACGCCGCGTCGGCGTCGTCGTACCACACCCACGCGGAGACGATGGCCGAGCTCGACCAGGTCGTCGCCAACTACCCCCAGATCGCGAAGAAGTTCAGCATCGGCCGCTCCTACGAGGGCCGTGACATCGTCGGCGTCAAGATCAGCGACAACGTGGCGACCGACGAGGCCGAGCCCGAGGTCTTCTACCAGGCCAACATCCACGCCCGCGAGCGCATCACCAACGAGCAGGCGCTCTACTTCATCGGGATCCTCACCAAGGAGTACAACTCCACGGCGCGGATCACGAAGCTGGTCGACGAGCGGGAGTTCTGGATCATCCCGATCCTCAACCCCGACGGGCAGATCTACGACATGACCAGCGACACCCAGCCGGGCCGGATGTGGCGCAAGAACCGGCAGGGCGTCGACCTCAACCGCAACTACGACTACAAGTGGGGATGCTGCGGCGGGTCGTCGAGCAACCCGTCCAGCGAGACCTACCGCGGCCCCTCCCCGGCGTCGGCGCCCGAGACCCGGGCCGTCACCAACTTCATCAAGAGCCGGGTCGTCGGCGGCAAGCAGCAGATCAAGATGTTCCTCGACATCCACTCGGTGGCGAACCTCGTGCTGTGGCCGATGGGCTACACCTACAACGACACCGTGCCCGGCGAACTGTCGGCCGACGAGCAGGCGACGCACGCCACCATCGGCCGCGAAGTCGCCCGGTTCAACCGTTACACCCCCCAGCAGTCGAGCGACCTCTACATCACCGACGGCAGTTCCAACGACTGGACGTGGGGAAACCAGCGCATCTTCTCCTACACGTTCGAGCTCGGCGGCGGCAACTTCTACCCCGCCCCCTCGCAGATCGAGTCGCTCACGCAGATCAACCGTGATCCGCTGCTGATCCTGGCCGAGTACGCGGACTGCCCGTACCGCGCCATCAACAAGCAGGACCAGTACTGCGGCGCGGGCCTGGGCGCCGGTCGCTGACCGACGCTTCTGTCCACCGACACCGTAACGACCGACACCCGGGTTCTCGGATCACCGTCCGAGAACCCGGGTGTCGTGCTGCGCTAGGACTGAGGCGCGTCCCGGGGGGCTGTCACCGACCGGTGAGGCCGCCGAGGACGCCTCCGACGATGTCGCCGACCGGGCCGAGGGGGCCGCCCGAGCCGTCGTCCTCGTCGTCCCCGTCGTCCTGTGGCGGCTGCTCCTCCTCGGGCGGGGTCGGGCTCTTCTGCGAAGGCGGCGGGCTGCTGCTGGGCGGCGTGGTCGGAGTGTTGCTCGCCGGCGGTGTCGCCGGGTCGGACGCGCCGCCGCCCGGATCCGAGGGCTCCTCGGTCGCGGGGGAGCGCTTCCCGGTCGACGGCGCCGGGGCGGGGGCGGCGTTGCGCTGCCCGCCGTCGTCCGGCGGCTTCGGCGTGCCCGGCTCCTCGGTGACGCCGCCGCCCGGGGCGGTGCCGGGACGGGTGTTGGTGTCGGGCGGCGGCCCGAAGGCGTTCACCGTGCCGTCGTCGGGGGACGACGGCCACGTCATCATCAGGCCGACCGCGACCGAGGCGGCCACCCCGGCCACGCCGCCGACGCTCTTGACCGCGGTCCTGCGGCGGCGGGCGCGATCGGTTGCCGGGTCGCTGAGCGGGTCTCCGAAGGGCTCGGGGAGGGGCTCGGCGCCGGAGCCGATCACGACGAGCGGGCGGGTCGGGTCCGGGGGCACCGCGGGCGGGACGGGCACCGACGGCGCGTGGCCGATCTCGTCGCGCGCGGCGGCGTCCATCATGCCGGCGCCGAACGGGTCGGCGCCCTCCGCGTCGCGGACCTGGACGTCGTCGCCCAGCATGTCGCTGCCCGGGACATCGTTCCCCGGCACATCGTCGCCCAGCACGTGGTCGCGGAGCGGGGCGGGCGCGAACGCGGGCGCGCGGCGCGCCAGGAGGTTCGGGAGCCGGCCCCTCTCGAACGCCTCGATGACGTCCATGTGCTCGGCCGGGTCGGCGGTGCGGCGCATGAGGGCGTCCAGGACGACGCGTTCCAGCGCGGTGCGCGCCTCGTGCAGCCGTTCGCGCACGGCGCCCGCCGAGACGCGCAGGACGCGGGCGATGTCGCGCACCTCCAGCCACTCGCCCGCCGACAGCAGCAGCGCCTCGCGGTGCTCGGCCGGCAGGTTCCGCGCCGCGCTCAGCAGCGGGTCGGTGCCCGCCTCGGCGAAGACGGGACGGCTGTGGCGGCTGAACGCGCCGCGCTCGGAACAGACCGTACGGGCCAGGTGGTGCAGCCACAGCACCGTCTCGCCCGGCGGTGAGCCGGGGTTCCGCACCGCTTCGCTGAGTGTGTCCTTCAGCGCGCCTGGCGCGCCGTCGTCGCCGAGCAGCGACCAGCAGTGCGCGTACAGGCGATGTGCGTGGGCTTCGTAGAGGTTTTCCAGGTCCCCGCGCATATGACCTCCTCGTGAGGTGGCCGTGGGAGCAGCCGTCGGGAAGCGGGCATGGAGACGGGCCGTCCGGGGGCACGCCTGGGCACGGGACTGTAGTGCATATCTGTGACGGATGAGAAGCGAATGATGCCTAAAAGTAGCAGATTCGACGGAGAGTAAAGTAATGATTCTGATCTGTTATGATCAGTGAGATTGGTCCGAGATTGCCCGTTAATATTGGTTTCTTGGCAGGTCAGCGGCGCTCGCGTGCCCCGATCGCCTCGATGATGCGCGGGCGCAGTTCCGCCGCGCCGATGACGGCGTCGACGGACCCGACCTCGACCGCCCGCCGGATGTCGTGGACGCGGTCGAACTCCGCGGCCACCTCGCCGACCTTCTCCGCCCTGACCGACGCGCGGAGCTCGTCGAGCTCGGCGTTCAGCGCGGCGCGCTCCGGACCCGACGCGGCGGCCGCGCGGGCCTCCAGGTCCCGGACGCGGGGATCGGCCGCGGTACGGGAGTTGACGTCCCCCGAGAACACCACCGCCGCGGCGGGCGCCCCGCCGAGCACCGACGCGAACGAGCCCTCCAGCGCCAGCACGGTCATCTCCGGGTTCAGCGCCTTGGAGAACACGACGAAGGCGCCGCCGTGGTACCGCGAGATGACGCAGAACACGATCGGCCCGCGGAAGTTCACGATCGCGCGCCCGATCTCGGCGCCGTACTCCAGCTGGAGCTTGCGCATCGACTCCGGCGAGCCGTCGAAGCCGGACAGGTTCGCCAGCACCACCAGCGGGCGGTTGCCGCTCGCCGCGTTGATCGCCCGCGCCGCCTTCTTCGACGACAGCGGGAACAGCGTCCCCGCGGTGTAGGCGTCCGGGCCGTCGGCGGGCGGGAACCCGCGCCGCGGCACCGCGCGCGACTCGATGCCGAGCAGGCACACCGGCATGCCGCCGAGATGGACGTCCTGCACCACCGCCGTGTCGGCGTCGGCCATGCCCGCCCAGCGTTCCAGCACCGGATGGTCCTGGTCGGAGAGCGCCCGCATCACGGTCCGGATGTCGAACGGCTTCTTGCGGTCCGGGTTGGCCTCGGCGGAGAAGATCTCGCCGACGGTGGTGAACTCGCTGCCCTCCACGGCGTGCGGGTAGTCGGACACGTCGCGGTCGACGGGGTCGGTCGTCGGCGCGCGGCGAGGTGCCTGTTCTCCCGGCGCGACGTAGGTGTGCTCGTAGTGCGCCATCAGCACGTCCCGCGCGGCGCCCAGGTTCGGCGCCCAGTACTGCGCCTGCCCGTTCGGGCCCATCACCCGGTCGTAGCCGCCGATGCCGAAGTTGTCCTCGGCGGACACGCCGCCGGAGAAGTCGAGCGCCTGCTTCCCGGTGAGCACCATCGCCGAGTCGGGCGTCATCACCAGGACTCCCTTGGTGTGCATGAGCATCGTCGCCTCGGCGTTCCAGTACGGTTGCGCGCCGACGTTGATGCCCGTGACCACGACGTTGATCTCGCCGCCGTCCTGGGTGAACTCGACGATCCGCTTGAGCGCCGCGGCGACCCAGTCCATGTTCTCGGTGCCCGACTCCATGGAGATCCGGGCGCCGGACGACAGCGTGTACCACTCCAGCGGCACGCGCATCCGCTCGGCGAGGTCCAGCGCGGCGATCACGCGGCGGCACTCCGGCTCCGACAGCGCGCCGAGCGACTTCGTCGGGTCGCCGAGCAGCACGACCCGCTTGACGCCGTCCGGGTGCCGCGGGGTCTGCGTGGTGACCACACCGGCGACGATCGCGGCCTTGTTGCGACCCTTCGGGCGGTCGACCGGGACGAGCGTGCCGGCGTCGTCCAGGTCGTGTTCGGCGAAGTCGCCGAGCAGGCCGGTCAGCTCGTACGGGTACACCGTGTTGCGGGCGCTCGCGCGGAGCACCCGCTGCCGGTAGTCGTCGACGGGCTCGACCGGCTCCCCGGACGGCTCGCCGACGGTCAGCTCGGTTTCGCCGGTCGCGTCGAACGACATGCGCACGGCGACCTTGCGCAGCTCGCCGGTCGTCCGGTCGCGCCGCCGCGCGATGATCTCGATCTCCTCAAGCCCGGCGCCCGGGGTCATCGCGAGCAGCCGCCCGGCGATCATCTCCAGCTCGGCGCGGGTGATGGCGCTCGGCGGCCAGACGTAGATCACGATCCGGTTGGTGCTGAGCCGCTTCTTCGACGGCCACCGCGACCGCGCGTTGCGGATCGAGTCGAGGCAGGAGGCGATGGTGTACTCGGCGGTCGGCAGCGACAGCAGCCTGCCGTCCTGGTCGCGGAGCCCGGTCAGGTCGCGCACCTGCGCGAACGCGACGAGGCGCTCGTCGGACGGGTTCTCCCGCGCCACGCACCGGAACAGGTAGACCTCCTCGTCCGACGACGGCAGCCGGGTGAGGTCGAACTCCCGCAGCCGCTCCATCCGCATCCGCTGCGCGATGTACGGGTGCAGCCCGCGGATCAGCCGCTCCTCCGCCATCCCGCCACCGGGCGCCGGGCGGAACGTGAAGTGGTGGTGCATCACCGCGCCGCCGCTGCCCGCGACGGTGGCGGTGAGCCTGCGGACCCGGCCCGGCAGCGGGTGCGCGTTGATCACCTCGTGCAGCGCGGCCGCCATGGCGTCGAAGTCCTCCGGCTGCCGCTCCCAGGAGACGTAGATGTCGGCGTCGGTGTCGGTGGCGATGTGGGCGCCGGAGGCGTCGGGGGCGTCGCCGCCCGCCAGCTCCGCGAGCCCGCGCAGTGCGTCGCCCAGCGCCTCGAAGCTCACCGCGGCGGACACGACGGAAGAGTCCGCGCGCTCGGCGACCACGAACGAGCAGCCCGCGACCTCGCGAGTGCGGACGCTCGTGAGCCCCTTGTTGCCGTAGTAGCGCCGGGTCAGTACCTCCAGCATGACCGCGTTGTCGCGGTCCTGGCGGACGATCCGCCGGCCGAGCAGCCGCACCAGCGGCTCGGTGCTGCGCACCATCTCGGCGATGCGCTCGGCGCGGTCGGGCGCCTCGGGGTTCGCGTCCAGGTGGCGCAGGTGCCTGCGGACGTCGGCGTACACGCGGGCGCGGTTGCGGCGCAGCAGCGGCTGCGCGAACCACGCGAACACCACCCCGTAGGCGAGGTCGGCGACGACGGGGAAGCGCACCTGCGACGCGGCGACCAGCCGTTCCAGCGCGAGCCCGGCGGGTTCGCGCAGCGCCTGCTCCGGCGGCGGCTCCCGCAGCCAGGTCCGCAGCAGCGTCGCGATGACCATGGTGTCGGCGGACGTGCGCTGCTGGGCGAGGAAGGCGCGGAACACGGCGGCCTCCAGCTCGGGGGAGCGCTCCAGCCCGGTGACGCCGTAGTGCCCGAGCGCCTTGGCGAGCTTGGCCTGGAAACCGTCGGGCAGCCCGGCCCGGTCGACGTCGAGGCTCTGCAGGTAGGTGTGGAAGTACTCGCGGGCGCTGTGGACGTGGCTGCCGTCGCCGCCCTCGGGGCCGTCGGCGCCGGCGGGGCGGTTGCGGCTCAGCTCGGCGAGGTCGGTGAACACCTCGACGAGGGCGAGCTCGTCCGCCAGCAGGCGGTGGCCCTGCTCGGCGACCGTCCGGCGCGCGTCGAGGTAGTCGTCCAGCACGCGGCGCTCGTCGTGCGGGTCGACGTCGAAGCCCAGCAGCAGGCTGCGCAGCTCCTCCTGGCCGCGGGCGGCGCGCTCCCGCGCCGAGATCGTCCCGGGCGCGGCGGACAGGTCGAGGTCGGCCGACGCCGAAGGCTCGGCGAACGTCCCGTCCTCGGTGTCGTCGGCGAGCGGCTCCAGCCGCAGCAGCGGCGCCCCGGTCTCCACCTGGCTGCCCACCGACACGACGCATTCCTTCAGCCGCGCCTTGAACGGCGCCCGCAGCACCGTCTCCATCTTCATGCTCTCCAGCACCAGGACCGGCGCGCCCGCCTCGACCTCGGCGCCGACCTTCAGCGGGGTCGCCACGACCAGCGCGGGCGCGGGCGAGCGGACGACGCCGCCCTCGTCACGGCTGACCCGGTGCGTCACGCCGTCCACCTCGACCAGGTGGATCGGCCCGTGGGTGCCGGTGACCACGCGGTACCGGACGCCGTCCACGACGATCTGCCCGGTGTGCCGGTCGAACCGGTCGAGCTCGACGACGACCGTGCGGACCGGGCCGTGGGAGCCGTCCCCGGCCTCGATGCCGACGCGGAACCGGTGCGCGCCGACCCGCGCGACGCGCAGCCGGTAGCCGGCGCCGCGCAGCTTGAGGTCCAGCGGCCGGCCGCTCTCGTGCCGCACCTGCGGGCGCCCGCCGGACGCCGTCGCCAGCAGCCGCTGCCGTTCGGCGCGCTCGTCCTCCTCGTAGGTCTCGATGGCGGCGGCGACCAGCGCGACGCCGGAGTGCCGGTGCCCGACGAGCCCGCCCTCGCCGCGGACGCGGTCGATCCAGCCGGTGTCGGCGGTGGCGCCGATCACCTCCGGCCGGTCGAGCAGGTCGAGCACGAAGCTCTTGTTCGTCGCGCCGCCCTCGATGATCACCGTGGTCTGCGCCATCGCCCGGCGCAGCCGGCCGAGCGCCTCGTCCCGGTCCCGGCCATAGGCGATGATCTTCGCGATCATCGAGTCGAAGTCGGCGGGGATGGTGTCGCCCTCGCGGACACCGGTGTCGACGCGGACGCCGGGCCCGGCGGGCAGGGCGAGCCGGGCGATGCGGCCGGGGGACGGGGCGAAGTCGCGGTCGGGGTCCTCGGCGTTCAACCGGGCCTCGACGGCGTGCCCGCGCTCCACCGGCGGCTCCCCTTCGAGCCGTCCGCCGGACGCCACCCACAGCTGCGCCCTGACCAGGTCGAACCCGGTGGTGGCCTCGGTGATCGGGTGCTCGACCTGGAGCCGGGTGTTCACCTCGAGGAACGCGAACAGCCTGTCGCCGGGGTGGTAGAGGAACTCGACGGTCGCCGCGCCGCGGTACCCGACCGCGACGGCCAGCCGCTCGGCGGACGCCTTCAGCTCGGCGGCCTGCTCGGCGGAGAGCACCGGCGACGCCGACTCCTCGATGACCTTCTGGTTGCGCCGCTGCACCGAGCAGTCGCGGACGCCGAGCGCCCACGCGGTGCCCGCGCCGTCCGCGATCACCTGGACCTCGACGTGCCGGGCGCCGGTGACCAGGCGCTCCAGGAACACGACGCCGCTGCCGAACGCCCGCGCCGCCTCCTGGCTGGTGCGCTCGTAGGCGTCGGCGAGCTCGGCCTCGTCGGTGATCACGCGGATGCCGCGCCCGCCGCCGCCCGCGGTCGCCTTCAGCATCAGCGGGTACCCGATCTCGGCCGCCGCGCGCTTGGCGGCCTCCAGCGTCTCGACCGCGCCGCGGCTCCACGGCGCGACCGGCACCCCGACCTCCTCGGCGATCAGCTTCGCGCCGATCTTGTCGCCGAGCTTGCGCATCGCGTCGGCGCTCGGCCCGACGAACGTGACGCCGATCCGGTCGCACAGCTCCGCGAACGCGGGGTCTTCGGCGACGAAGCCCCACCCGACCCACGCGGCGTCCGCGCCGCTCTCCACGAGCGCGCGCTCCAGCACCGCCATGTCGAGGTAGGGGCGGGCGGACGCGGGCCCGAGATCGTAGGACAGGTCCGCCTCGCGGACGAAGGTGGAGGTGCGGTCGACGTCGGTGTGCAGGGCGACCGTCTCGATCCGCGTTCCGGTCTCCGCGGCGATGTCCCGCACGGCGTGGATGAGGCGCATGGCGGCCTCACCACGGTTGACGATGGCGACACGACTGAACACCGGACCGAGCCCTCCTGTAGACCACGATGTCTGTGCCGGGACGCGGGGACCCCCGACCATGCCTCACCCTTCCGCCTGCGGCCCGCCCGCGCCATGTCGGAGACATCGCATGCTGAGCGGCTTCAGTTGTGGGAAACCTGCAAAGCGGCCGCCTGGGCTGGACGGAGAGCCAGGCGGTTCGGGCGGGGTCAGGCGGGTTCGGTGAGGAAGTCCGACAGGTGGCCGAGCAGGCGGTCGACCTCGTCGGCGGTGTTGTACGGGGCCAGGCCCACGCGCAGGCCCCCGGCGTCTCCGAGGCCCAGCCGGCGGGACGCCTCCAGCGCGTAGAACGATCCGGACGGCGCGTCGACGCCCCGTTCCGCCAGGTAGCGGTAGGCGTCGGCGGTGTCGCGGCCTTCGATGGTCAGCAGAAGCGTCGGGGTGCGGTCGGCCGCCCGCGAGTGCACGGTGACCTGGCCGAAGGAGGTCAGCCCCTCCTCGATGCGGAGCCGCAGCGCGTCCTCGTGCCGTTCGAGCGCGGCGAACGCGGAGACGAGCCGCTCGCGGCGCGTCGCCCCGCTGTCCGGGCCGCCGTCCGGGGTGAGGCCGGCTAGGAAGTCGACGGCGGCGCGGGCGCCGGCCAGCAGCTCGTACGGCAGGGTCCCGAACTCGAACCTTTCGGGGACGTCGTCCGTCGACGGCAGCAGCTTGTCCGGCCACAGGGTCTCCAGGAGATCGGGCCGGCTCGCCAGGACGCCCATGTGGGGGCCGAGGAACTTGTACGGGGAGCAGGTGAAGAAGTCGGCCCCCAGGCTCTCGACGTCGACGGAGGAGTGCGCGGTGTAGTGCACGCCGTCCACGTAGAGCAGCGCGCCCGCGTCGTGCGCCGCCCGGGAGATGTCCCCGATGGGCGGGCGGGTGCCGATCAGGTTGGACGCGGCGGTGACCGCCACCAGCCGCGTCCGGGCGGACAGCACCGCGCGGACGGCGTCCAGCCCCAGCTCGCCGGTCGCGGGATCGAAATCGGCCCACCGCACCACGGCACCGGCGCCTTCCGCGGCCTGGACCCATGGGCGGATGTTGGAGTCGTGGTCGAGGCGGGTGACGACGACCTCGTCGCCGGGCGCCCACGTCTTGGCGAGGGTGCGGGAGAAGTCGTAGGTCAGCTGTGTGGCGCTGCGCCCGAAGACGATCCCGGACGGCCGTGCGCCGAGCAGGTCCGCCAGGGCGTGCCGGGCGCCGGCGACGATCGTCTCGGCGTTGCGCTCACCGGGCGTGACCTCTCCCCGGTTCGACAGGGGCCTGGACAGCGCGTCGGCGATGGCGTCGATGACGGGAAGCGGCGTCTGCGTGCCGCCGGGGCCGTCGAAGTGGGCTGATCCGTCCTTCAACGCGGGAAACCGCGCCCGGACGGCGGTGACGTCATAGCCCGATTCGTAGGCCGGTTCGGATGCCATGCGGAGACTCCTGGTGGTTCGTTTGGTGGTTCGTTGTGGTCTGTCAGTGGCCGTCAGTAAGGTCGGGGACATGTCGCGGCGTCGTTTCGAGCACGCTATGCAACGTATGCGGGCCAATGAGCCGCAGGCCCGGGAGGACGCGTTCGACTTCCTCCGCGAGCACGCCGACGCGTACGTCGACGAACTGATCGCGGAGTTCGCCGCCGCCGCGGCCGGCGACCCCGGCCTGCGCGCCTTGCTGCTCGAACTGATCGCCGAGGCCCGGTCCGCGAAGGCGCTGGAGGTCTTCCGCGCCCAGCTGGAGGGCCCGGACGAGTCGCTGCGGTTCTGGGCGGTCCGCGGCCTGGAGATGCTCGACAGCCGCGAGGCCGACCATGCGCTCGACGAGGCGCGCGACGGCGGCTGGATCTCCTGACCCTGGCCCCAATCCCCTTGTAAGCAGGCACGTTGTCACATCGGGTCTTGTGTGCCCGCGCTCTGCATGCGATATTGGAGCCAATATTGCCGACCAATCCCGTCTGGAGGAGCCGTGGCCCTGACGCGGAACGAGCCGAGCCCGCTGGCCGGCGTCCGGGTCGTGGATCTCAGCACCACGTTCATGGGCCCCTACTGCGCGATGCTGCTGGCGCAGTGGGGCGCGGACGTGATCAAGGCCGAGGCGCCGGCGGGCGACGTGCTGCGCTACGTCGGTGACGCCAAGGTCCCCGGAATGGGGCCGATCTTCCTCAACGCCAACCGCGGCAAGCGCAGCGTGGCGATCGACCTCAAGGACGGCGGGGCGATGGACGTCTTCGCCCGCCTCGTCGCGTCGGCCGACGTGCTGGTGCACAATCTCCGCCCGCGCGCCGTCGCCAAACTCGGCCTGACGCCAGAACGGATACTGGCGCGGAACGAGCGGCTCGTGTATTGCGCGTTCCGCGGATTCGGATCGGGCGGCCCCTACGAGAATCGGCCCGCCTACGACGACGTCATCCAGGGCGCTTCAGGTATGGCCTCCGTCCAGGGAGTGAACGGCGGAAGACCCGCCTATTGGGGCTCCGCCGCGGCCGACAAGACGATGGGGATATTCGGCGCCGCCGCCGTTCTGGCGGCGCTGCACGGCCGGGTCGTCACCGGACGCGGCCGTGCGATCGAGGTGCCGATGTTCGAGTCGATGGCGTCGTTCATGCTGCTGGAGCAGCAGGGCGGCTGGATCTTCGACCCGCCGAGCGGCCCGACCGGCTACCCGCGCACGGAGTCGCCTTACCGCAAGCCGTTCCGCACAAGGGACGGCTACCTCGCCGTCATGGTCTACACCGACGAACAATGGCGGTCCTTTTTCGCCGCGATCGGCGAACCCGCTCTCGCGGACGATCCGCGTTACCGCACCATCGGAACCCGCACCGTGCACATCGACGAGCTGTACTCGTTGATGGACGGCCATCTCGCGACGCGCACCACCGCCGAATGGCAGGAGATCTTCGAACGGGCCGATATCGCGTCCAGCAGGGTCAACGCCATCCAGGACCTTTTCGACGACGAGCATCTCGTCGCGACCGGCTTCTTCGAGCCGGTGGACCATCCGTCCGCCGGCCGGCTGCGAATGGCCCGGCCGCCCGTCGACATGGGGGACCGCGCGACCGCGACGCTCCGGCACCCGCCGCGCCTCGGCGAGCACTCCGTCGAGGTGGCGCGCGAACTCGGCTACGACGACGCGGCCATCGCCGCCCTGCTGAGCCGCGGGGCGCTGGTCGACGCGGCGGGCTCGGCTCCCGCCGCCGCCCGAGCAGAGGAGGGACGGGGACATGCCCCACTCCAGTAAGGCCCACTGGCAGTCGCTTTTCCGCGGGGAGCCCGTGCCGGACATCCCACCGCCGCGGTCGGTCGGGGAACTGGTCTCCAGACGCCGTGAGCCCGTCGCGTCCCCGCTGCCCGCCGACGCGGCGGCGCGGGTCCTGCTGCACGAGGACGTCGAGCTGGGCGGGCTCGACGGCGCACTCACCGCCGAGATCTACCAGCCCCGCCGCCCCGGGCCGCACCCCGTGCTGATGTACGTGCACGGCGGAGGCTGGTACACCGGCTCGCCCGCGATGGACCGGCGGTACTGCGCGGCCATCGCCGCCGAGGGCGTGCTCGTCGTGAGCGCCGGTTACGCGCTCGCGCCCGAGCACCCCTTCCCGCGCGGGCTGGAGGACTGCGTGTACGCGACACGCTGGGCCGTGAAGAACGCGTCGGCCTACGACGGCGACGCGGCTCGGCTGGCCGTCGCGGGAAGCTCCGCGGGGGCGAACCTCGCGGCCGGGACGGCGCTCGTCCTGCACGACTCCGCCGCGGCGGCCCGCCTGCGCGGCGGCGACCTCGCCGACCTGCCGGTCTCGCTCAGCGCCCTGCTCCTGCTGTTCGGTCTCCTGGACGCGCACCGCTGGATCACCGACCCGAAGTACTACGCGGGCGAGCCGGAGATCACGCTCGCCGCCTATCTCGGCCCGAACTTCACCGGACGGCTCCGCGACCCCCTGGTCAGCCCGGTGCACAGCCCGGACCTGCACGTCCTGCCGGCCACCTACCTCTCCTGTGGCGACGAGGACGCCCTGCTCGGCCATTCCCTCGCCATGACCGAGCGGCTCGCCGCCGCCGACGTGCCCGTGACGCTGTCGGTCGTGCCGAACGCCGACCACGAGTTCCTCAAGATCCCGGAGCGGGTCGAGGGGGCGCGGGCGGAGAACGAGCGCATCGCTGGCTGGCTGCGCGAACGCCTCGGCCTCCCCGGCCGTGCGGCCGGCGGTGCGCGATGAGCATCGTCGGCATCGACGCCCTGACCAAGCGGTTCGGCGACGTCACCGCCGTCGACCGGGTCAGCCTCGACATCGGCGACGGCGAGTTCGTCGCGCTGCTCGGCCCCAGCGGCTGCGGCAAGACGACCACGCTGCGCTGCGTCGCCGGGCTGGAGTCGCCGGACGAGGGCAGCATCCGCCTCGGCGCCGGCATCGTCGTCGACCGGTCGCGGGGATTCGAGCTGCCGCCGCACAAGCGCGACATCGGCATGGTCTTCCAGAGCTACGCGCTCTGGCCGCACATGTCGGTCGTGCAGAACGTGAGCTACCCGCTCCGCCTGAAGCGGCAGCGCAAGCAGGCCGCACGGGCCAAGGCGATGGACGCCCTCGAACTGGTCGGGCTGGCGGGCTACGCGTCCCGCTCGGTGTCGGCGCTGTCGGGCGGGCAGCAGCAGCGCGTCGCGCTGGCGCGGGCGCTGGTCCGCGAGCCGAGCGTCCTGCTGCTCGACGAGCCGCTGTCGAACCTCGACGCCGCGCTCAGGACGCAGATGCGGGTCGAGCTGAAACGCATCCACGAGCAGACCGGGTCGACCATGGTCTACGTCACGCATGACCAGGAGGAAGCGGTCAGCATGTCCGACCGGATCGCGGTCATGCACGACGGGCGCGCGGTGCAGATCGGGTCGCCGCGCGAGGTGTTCGACGAGCCGTCCTCGCGCTGGGTGGCGGAGTTCCTCGGCTACGAGAACATCCTGCCCGGCCGGGTCGAGGCCGCCGACGGCGCCGGCGCCCGGGTCAGGCCGGACGGCTGGGACGCGACCCTGACGTCCACCCGGGCCACGGGGCGCTCGGCGGGTGACCGCGTCTGGATCGCGGTCCGGAGCACGGCGATCGCCTTCGACGACCACCCCGCCGACCGGCCCGACCGGCCGAACCGGCTGGACGCGAAGGTGCTGCGCTCGACCTTCCTGGGCACCGCCACCGAGCACGAGGTCGCCGCGTTCGGCTCGCCCCTGATCGCCAAGCAGCTCACGGCCGAGCTGCCCCGTCCCGCGGCCGCGCCGCGGGGCGACGGCGCGGTGGTCCGGATCGATCCGGGCCAGATCGCCCTGATCCCGGCCACGGACGCCCCGGCCACGGACGCCCCGGCCGACGGCGGAAGGGACGCGTCGTGACGGCCGCGACCGCATCGCGCACGGGCGGCGGCGTCCGGTTCCGGGGACGTCGCGTGCCCGCGCTGGCCCTGATCGGGTTCGCGACCCTGCTGCTCGGCTGGCCGCTGCTCATGCTGCTCGTCGGCGCGTTCCGCAGCGCGCCGCCCGGGCAGAGCGGGTCCTGGACGCTGTCGGCCTTCCCGGAGGTGTTCGGCGATGGGCGCACCTATGACGCGCTGCTGAACTCCGTCCTTTTCGCCGTCGGCTCCACGGCCGTGGCCCTTTTCGCCGGCGGGTACTTCGCCTTCGTCTCGGCGCGCACGACGACACCGGGCCGGAGCCTGATCACGCCCGTCATGCTGCTCATGCTCGCGCTCCCCACCCTGCTGTACGCGATCAGCTGGAGCCTGCTGGGCAACCCAGAGGTCGGCCTGCTCAACAAGCCGTTCGAGGCCGTTTTCGGCGCCTCGCCGCTGAACGTCTACTCGTGGCCTGGGCTGATCCTCGTCCAGGGCCTGAAGCTGTCGTCGTTCTGCTACTTCCTGCTGCTCGGGCCCGTCTCGACACTGAACAGCAGCTACGAGGAGGCCGCGTTCACCTCTGGCGCGAGCCGCCTGCGGACGCTGTTCTCCATCGATCTGCCGTCCCTCGCGCCGACGCTGTTCGGCGTGGGCATCCTCGTCGGCATCTACTGCATGGGCACGTTCGACGTCCCGCAGATCATCGGTGAGAACGCCGGCGTGGACACGCTGTCGACCCGGATCTTCTTCTACATCGCGGCGTCCACCCCCGCCCAGTACGCCGCCGCCAGCGGCATCTCGATGATCATGATGCTGGCCATGGTGGTGCTCATCTGGCTGCAATGGCGGTACACGAGCAAGCGAAGCTTCGCGACCGTGACCGGAAAGGACTACGCGTCCACCCGGTGGCCGCTGGGACGCGCCGGGTACCTCGGCACCACGTCCATCGCCGTGCTGCTCTTGGTCGGGGTGCTGCTTCCGGCGTCTCAGGTGGTGCTGACGTCCTTCCAGAGCGTGCTCGGCATGTACAGCCGTTTCACGCTGGCGAACTACACGGCGGTGTTCGACGATCCGCAGACCGCCGGCGCCTTCCAGCTCACCCTGTCGCTGTCGGTCGCGGCGGGGCTGGCCACGATGGTGTTCGCGACGCTGCTCGTCTACGTCGCCAACAAGGCGAGCCGGCGGTTCGGCCGGTACGTCGACCTGCTGAGCCTGGCCTCGCTCGTCCTGCCGGGCGTGGTGCTGGCCGCCGCGCTGAGCTGGGGCTACCTGTCGGTGCCCGGCCTGCGGCAGCTGTACGGGACGACCTGGCTCTGCGTGATCGGCCTGGTGATCCTGCTGGTGCCGGTGGCGAGCCGGTCGGCGGCCGGGGCGCTGGTGCAGATCAGCGCCGACCTGGAGGAGTCGGCCCGCACGTCGGGCGCGTCCGCGCTCCGGGCGTTCACCGGGGTCGTGCTGCCGCTGATGCTGCGCAGCTTCCTCGCCGGCTGGCTGGTGTGCAGCGTGATCATGGCCGGGGTGCTGGACGTCCCGCTGATGCTGCTCCCGGCGACGCACTCGAACGTCGCCACCCTGTCCTACAGCCTTTTCTACAGCTCGGCCGTGCCGACGCAGGCGTGCGCCCTGCTCGTGCTGCTGACCGCGCTGATCTGTGCCCTCGGGATCGCCTACCTCGTGCTCCGCTACGCGGTGCTCACGCTGACGGCGGGCGCCGCCCGGAGAAACCCCGTTACCCGGAGAAACCCGGTTACAACGTCGAGGTGAAATGCCATGACCACTGTGTTCGGCTGGAGATCGGCGGCGTGCGCCATGGCGGCGCTCTCGCTCGCGGCTACGGCGTCGGCGTGCGGCGGCGGCGTCGGGAAGGCGGAGGCGTCCAAGCAATGCGCGGACACCGCCTCGGGCGACACCGCCTGGGCGGGTGACGCCGCGAACGCGCGCGCGTTGGCCGACCTGTGCGAGAGCGCCGCGAAGGCGGGCCAGAACCAGGTGGTCGTGTACGGCGCGTACGCCGAGCTGTTCCGGCCGATCTGGCAGGACTTCACCAAGCGCTACCCGTCGATCAAGATCGTGCCGAAGGTGCAGCCGCCGGGCGCGACCGTCAGCGCCGTCCAATCGGAGGTGTCGAGCGGGCGCCAGGTCGGCGACGCGCTGATGCTCGGCCTGGAGTCGGTGAGCGTGTCCGCCGACAAGGGGCTGCTGGAACCGTTCGAGCCCGCGACCGTCGACGACCTTCCGGCCCGGTACCGCGACTCCAAGCAGCGGTTCTACGTGCCTTACGGCGACGTCTACGGCTTCATGTACAACAAGAACAAGATGTCCGACGCCGACATCCCGAAGACCATGGCGGACCTCGTCTCGGGCAGGCTCAAGGGCTTCGTCCTGGACGATCCCGGCCTCGGCGTCATCAGCGCGCAGTCGCTGATGCCGATCTACAAGGCGAACAAGCTGACCCTCGACCAGATGCGCGGGCTGAAGCGCAACGGCAAGCTGGTCGACTCCACCCGGCCGTACTACGACCGGCTGGTGACGGGCGAGACGACGATGATGCCCTGGGCGTCCTACATGCGCCACATGCGGAAGGAACAGGCCGGCGCCCCGGTGGCCTTCAAGGCCGTGCCCGGGCTGTCGTCGCTCCTGTACGGCTCCTCAGCCGTGATCAAGGGCGCTCCGCATCTGGACGCCGCGAAACTGTGGGCGTCCTGGATGCTCACGCCCGAGGCGCAGCGGCTGATCGCGTCCAAGGGCCTGAACACGCCGCTGCGGCCGGGCGTCAAGACCCCGGCGTCGTGGCCCGACTACCACCAGCTGGAGAACGCGATGCCGCAGATAGCGCCGGAGAACTTCAACCGCGTGCTGCAGGAGTTCCTGCGGTGGGTGAAGCCGGTGAACTCGTGACCCAGGGCACCGGTACCGTCAGGCGCGGTGACCTGCGCAAGCGCGAGCACACGCGGGCGTCGGTGGAGGAGCTCGCCGCGAAGTACCGCACCTGGGGCGAGTGGGGCCCGGACGACGAGCTGGGCGCGCCGAACCGCATCACCCCGGACATGGTGCGCGCCGCCGCCGGGGAGGTGCGCAAGGGCGCGGTGTTCTCGCTCGCCGTCCCGCTGGACAGGGCCGGGCCGCAGGGCGCGGGGTCGCTGCGCGCGAACCCGCAGCACCTGATGCTCGTCCTGCCGACCGACCCGTGGCCGGGCGAGAGCGAGCTCCAGCGGTTCAGCGACGACGCCGTGTACATGCCGTTGCAGGCGGGCACCCAGTGGGACGGCCTGTGCCACGCCTTCTACGACGGCCGCACCTACAACGGACGCGACACGTCGAGCGTCACCGCCAACCAGGGCGCGAGGTTCAACAGCATCACCAACCTCAAGGACCGTGCGGTCGGCCGCGGAGTGCTGCTCGACATCGCCCGCTGGAGCGGGCACGAGCACCTGCCGCAGGACGCGAGCGTCCAGGCCGGCGATCTCGAACAGTGCGCCGCCGACCAGGGCGTGGAGGTCGGCGAGGGCGACTTCGTCCTGGTCATGACGGGCGAGCTGGCCCGGGTGCGGCACGCCGGCGGCTGGGGCCGCTACGCGGGCGGACCGGCCCCGGGGCTCGGCGTCAGCGCGGCGGAGTTCCTGTGCGAACGGCGGGTGAGCGGCGTCGCCACCGACACCTGGGGCCTTGAGGCCATGCCGTACGAGACGTCCGACCTGATCGCGCCCCTGCACGCCATCCTGCTCGTGCACGCGGGCATCTACATTGGCGAGATCTGGGATCTCGAAGCGCTCGCCGCCGACTGCGCGGCGGACGGCGCGTACTCGTTCCTGCTGGCGGCCCAGCCGTTGACGATCACCGGCGCGGTCGGGTCGCCGCTCAACCCGGTGGCGATCAAATGAGCGGAGGAGGTGCGGAGATGACCCGTCCCGAGCACGGGCACGAGGAAGAGCACGAGTACGACGTGCTGATCGTCGGCGCGGGCTTCAGCGGGCTGAACGCGCTGCACCGGCTGCGCGGGCGCGGGCTCCGGGTCAAGGTGCTGGAGTCCGGCGGCGACGTCGGCGGCACCTGGTACTGGAACCGGTATCCGGGCGCGCGGGTGGACATCGAGAGCGTCGAGTACTCCTACGCGTTCTCCGACGAGCTGCAACAGGAGTGGCACTGGCCGGAACGGTACGCCGCGCAGCACGACGTCCTGCGCTACCTGCGGTGGGTGGCCGAGAAACTGGACCTGCGCCGCGACATCGAGCTGGGCCGCCGCGTCCGCGCCGCGACGTTCGACGACGCCACCGGCCTGTGGACCCTCACCGTCGAGAACGGGGACGGCGAGAACGGGGACGGCGAGAACGGGGACGGCGAGAACGGGGACGGCGAGAACGGGGACGGCGAGGTGGAGCGGCTCCGCTGCCGCTACTGCGTCATGGCGACCGGCTTCCTGTCCGCGCCCAAGATGCCGGACGTCCCCGGCCTCGGCGAGTTCCGCGGCCGGCTCATCCACACCGGTGCGTGGCCGCACGACGAGGTCGACCTGAGCGGGCGCGTCGGCGTCATCGGCACGGCCGCCAGCGGCATCCAGGTGATCCAGACGGTCGCGCCGACGGCGGCGCGGCTCACGGTGTTCCAGCGCAGCGCCAGCTGGGCGCTGCCGCTGCGGAACGAGCCGATGCCCGACGAGTACGAGCGGTTCGTCAAGGCGAACTACGCCGAGATCCGCCGTCTTGAGCACACCACCAAGGGGCCGGGCATGGTGCTGGTGGGCAAGCGCATCATGGTCCCGGAGGTCCGCAGCGCGCTCGACGTCTCCGCCGAGGCCCGCGAGGCGGCCTACGAGGGGCTGTGGCAGGCCGGCGGCGTGCACTGGGGACGGATCTTCTCCGACCTCGGCCGCAGCGAGGCCGCGAACGACACGGTGCGCGCCTTCCTGGAGCGGAAGATCCGCGAGGCGGTGAAGGACCCGGACGTCGCCGACCTGCTCGTGCCCGAGCACCGTCCGCTCACCCGGCGGCCACCGGGCGAGTCCGGCTACTACGAGGCGTTCAACCGCGACAACGTCACCCTCGTGGACGTGAAGTCCGACCCGATCGCGAGGGCCGACGCCGACGGCCTCGTGCTGGCCAGCGGCGCCCGCCATCCGCTCGACGTGCTCATCTGCGCGACCGGCTTCGACGGCGGCGCGGGCGCCGTGCTGCGCATGGACGTCACCGGCCGCGACGGCCTGCCGCTGCGGGAGCACTGGGCCGAGGGCGTCAGCACCCACCTCGGCATGATGACGTCGAGGTTCCCGAACCTGTTCTTCATCAACGGCCACCAGAGCCCGTGCGCGCATTTCTCGCCGCCATTGCTGGCCGACTACCAGTCGGAGTTCATCGGCCGCCTCATCGACGAACTCGGGGCCGGCGGGGGGCTGATCGAGCCGAATCCCGAATCCGAGGCCGCCTGGTCGCGCCATGTCGACGAGGTGTACGAGCGGACGCTGATCCCGAAGACCGACAGCTGGTGGATGTCGCGGATCGCCCCCGGCGCCCGGCGGCAGGCGGTGGCCTACGCGGGCGGATTCACCGAGTATCGGAAGTGGTGCGAACGCGCCGCGGCGGGACGATTCCAGGAATATGAACGACGCGCCCGCGCCTAGGCCCGGGACGAGAGGAGACACGACACAGATGGCGATCGATCCAGGCGACTTCCTCGCCGTCGATGACCAGCTGGACGCGGACGCGCGCGCCGTGCGCGACACCGTCCGCTCGTACGCGGCGGCGGAGCTCGCGCCGAACGTGAGCGAATGGTACGAGGCCGGCGGGCTGCCGATCGAGGTCGCGAAGGGACTCGCGAAACTCGGCCTTTTCGGCATGCACCTGACCGGCTACGGCTGCGCCGGGCTCAGCGCCACCGCCTACGGGGTCGCGTGCCGCGAGCTTGAGGCGGTCGACTCCGGGCTTCGCAGTTTCGTGTCCGCGCACGGTTCGCTGGCGATGTCCGCCATCCACCATTGGGGCAGCGAGGAACAGCGGACGAAATGGCTTCCCGGAATGGCGGCCGGCGACCTCATCGGCTGCTTCGGGCTGACCGAGGCGGAGGCGGGCAGCGACCCGGGCTCGATGCGGACCACCGCCGTCCGCGACGGTGACTCCTGGGTGCTCAACGGGTCCAAGATGTGGATCACCAACGGCACCTTCGCGGACGTCGCCGTCGTGTGGGCCAAGGCCACCGACCCCGGCGACCCGGACGACGGCCGCATCCGCGGCTTCCTGGTCCCGACGGACACGGCGGGCTTCACCGCCGCGAAGATCCAGCGGAAGCTCTCTCTTCGCGCGTCGGTCACGGCGGAGCTGTCGCTCGACGGGGTGCGCGTCCCGGCCGACGCCGCGCTGCCCGGCGCCCGCGGCCTGTCCGGCCCGCTGACCTGCCTGAACGAGGCGCGTTTCGGCATCCTGTGGGGCGCCGTCGGGGCGGCCCGCGCGTGCTGCCTCGAAGCGCTGCGCTACTGCACCGAACGGGTGCAGTTCGGCCGGCCATTGGCGTCGTTCCAACTGGTGCAGGCGAAGCTCGCGGAAATGGTCGTCGCGGTCAACGGCGCCGCGCTGAACGCCGCGCACCTGGGACGGCTCAAGGACGCCGGCGTGATCGAACCGGAGCAGATCAGCTTCGGTAAGCTGGCGAACGTCCGCGCCGCGGCGCAGGTCGCCCGGACCGCGCGGAGCCTTCTCGGCGGAGCCGGAATAACCCTCGACCACACGGTGATGCGGCATATGAACAACCTGGAGACGGTCATGACCTACGAGGGCACGGAGGAAATGCATCTGCTCAGCATCGCCCGCTCCGTGACCGGAATCTCGGCGTTCCGGTAACGCGGAAAGCTCCCGGAAATGGCGAAATCGATGTCCGGCGCGGGCTCCGTCCGGTGGGCGGTGGCGCGCATCCGCGAAATGATCACCGTGATGGAACTGCTGCCGGGGCAGCAGATCCGGCAGGAGGACATGGCGTCGCGGCTGAACGTCAGCCGGGCGCCGGTCAGGGAGGCGCTGGGCATCCTGCAGAGCGAGGGCGTGCTCGACTACCAGCGCAATGTCGGCTACTCGGTGAAACGGCTGACCGTCCAGGACCTCGAACAGGCGTACCTGATGCGGCGCGTCCTGGAACGTGAGGTCATCAACGCGCTGCCGGACCTCACCGACGCGCAGCTCGACGAGCTGGAGAAGATCAACGACCAGATCAAGCAGGCCGGCGACGCCGCCGACGTGCTGACCATCCAGCGGCTCAACAACGACTTCCACTTCTTCATCTTCCGGACGTCCGGTCTCGACCTGATCGTCGACGAGCTGCGCCGGATCTGGTCGCTGACGGAGGCGTACCGGTCGGTCTACCTGTACGAGGCCGACGCGCGTGAGCGGATCGTGCACGAGCACGCCGCGATCGTCGAAGCGCTGCGCGACGGCGACCGGTCGGCCGTCGTCGACCTCTCGGACCAGCACCGCAGCCGGGTGCCGAGCCGCCTGGCCGCCGTCTTCCCCGGCGACCGCCGGCCACCCGCCCGCCAACATCCCCCGGCCACCGGCTGACCCTCCCCGCCACCGGCCGGCCCCGGCCGGGGAGCGCGGCGGAAAAGCGGGTGCGCGCGCCGGAGGCCGTGGGGTACAACGCGGGGGTGGAAGAGCGACGGCTGCCCGGTGGCAGGCATGTGGGCGGGGTCCGCGTCGGCGACACCGTCCACCGGCGGGCGAATCCGTGGACGCGCACCGTCCACGCGGTGCTGCGCCATCTGGAGGCGGCCGGGTTCGACGGCGCGCCCCGGGTGCTGGGTTTCGACGAGCAGGGACGCGAGGTCCTGACCTTCCTGCACGGCGACACCATCGGCGAACGCCACCCCTGGCCGCCGTGGCCGCACTCGGAGGAGGCGCTGCGCGAGGTCGGCGCCTGGATGCGGCGGCTGCACGACGTCACGGCGACGTTCGTCCCGCCGGACGACGCGACCTGGCTCGCCGGAACCTGGCATCCCGGCCTGATCATCGGCCATCACGACGCGTCGCCGTACAACGCGGTGTGGGACGACGGCGGTCTCGTCGGATTCGTCGACTGGGACACCGCCGGGCCCTCGCCGCGGGAGTTCGACCTGGCCCACCTGGCACTGACCTGGGTACCGCTGCACGCCAGGCGCGTCGCCGAGTTCCAGGGGTTCACCGCGTTCGAGGACCGGTCACGCCGCCTGCACGTCCTGCTGGACGCCTACGGCTACGACGGCGACCGCGGCGCCTTCGCGGGCGCCGTCATCGGACGGGCCCGCCGCCAGGCCGCCATCATCCGCGGGATGGCCCGGGCCGGCCAGGCGTCGCTGCTGCCCTTCGCCGACGACCTGGACCAGGCCGCCGCCGAGATCGAGACGCTCCCGTCCTCGTTCTGGCGCGCCTGAACGCGAGGGTCACCGCTTCCGCCCGACCTCGCAGAAGTTCAGATCCGGGCCGAGTGGGGCGTGCCGCCGTCGATCGCGGTGGACACGCGGAGGAGGTCTCTGCGGCACGCGACGATCAGGTCGGCGTCCGGCGTCCAGGCGAGCGCGGTGGCGGGATACGGGAGCTCAAGCACGTCGGCGACCGTCCGCGCGCGCAGGTCGAACACCGAGACCCTCCCGTCCGCGCGGGCCACGGCGGCCGGCGGATTCACGCTGTCGTGGACGGCGACGGCGGTGACCACGTTCAGGTCGTCCGGGTCGAGGGCCCACGTGGCGGCGGTCCCGAGGTCTCTGACGCGCACCGCGTGTCCGCGCACCGTCAGGACCGCCGGTCCTTCGTTCAGGTGGACGAACGCGCGCACGGCCTCACGCACTTCGAGCGCCTCGGTCACCGGCGTGACCACGTGGGCTCCACCGGCCAGGTCCCACAGCTGGAAGGGGCCGAAGGCACGGCTGACGGCGGCGACCGCGCGCCCGCCGAACTCGCCGGCCGCGATCCCGTCGGGCATGTGCCGGCCTGGAACGCCGCCGACGCGCTCGCCGGTGGCGAGATCGGTGATGTGCAAGGTCTCGTCGCAGCCGGCGGTCAGCACGATCCGGCGGCCGTCCAGGAGCGCGGTGACCACGATCTTCACCTCGCCGCGGTGGCCGGCGGCGACGGGCTCGTCCGGGCCGTCCGCGAACCACCGGTGCAGCGCGTCGTCCTCGGCCTCGTGCAGGTCCCCGCCCCCGGCGAGAACGACGACGCCTTCACCGGCCTCCCCGGCCGGTGCGGCCGCGACGGCGTGGACCCGCGCGGGCAGCGCGCCCAGCACCGGGCCCCGCGCGCCGTCGTCGAGCCGGAACGAGCCGACGGTCCCGTCCGTGCCGCCGGCGACGACGCGGTCACCGGGCCCGACGGCCAGGCACGTGACGGTGCTGGTATGTCCGGTGCCGGTGTGTCCGGCGGCAGGACGCGGCATCTCGGATCTGGCCCGCCAGACACCGAGGGCCTCGTCATCGCCGGACGCGGTGACCACGACGCCCGGCCCGTCGCGGGTCAGGACGGCCCAGCTCGTCGGCCCCACCAGCGGAGGCCCCGCCGGACGGTCGGCACCGACGTCCCAGAGGCGCACCGCCTCCCGGTCGCTGAGCGCCAGCAGGCGCCGGCCGTCGCCGGTGACGACGCCCACCATGTCCCAGGACGACGGACGGCCCTCCATCCGGCAGCTCAGCCTCGTTCGCGACACGGCGTCCCACACCTGCACGCCGCCGTCCCACGACAGCAGGGCGATCGGGGCGTCGCCGTCAGGCCAGGTGGCGATCTTCTTCACCTTCGGCGTCCCGGGGAGCGAGCCGGCCCGTTCGCCGAGCTCCACGTCCCAGAGCCCGACGTCACACCCGGCCACCACCGCGACGACGCGGCCGCCGAGCACCGCGACGGACAGGGCGTCGAGCCGTTCACCGGCGTCGAACACCCACTCCTCACCGGTGGTCAGATACCAGACCCGGACGGTCCCGTCCCAGCCGGCGGACACGACGGCCGGGCCGCCGTCCAGCGCCGCGGTCGCCAGCCCCTGCACGATGTCCCGGTGACCGGTGAGCTCGTCCAGGACCACCCCGGAATCCAAGTCGATGATCTTCGGGGTGTCGCTCCAGTCGCAGGTGACCGCCACGGTCCGGCCGCCGGCGGCCGCGACGGCCAGATGCGTCCCGCCGGCATCGGGGACGGTTCTCACCAGGGCGCCGGTCGCGGCGTCCCACACCCGCACCGCCGCCTCGCCGCAGTCGTGGTGGCGCGCCCGGTCGCAGTCGCCGTCAAAGTGGGGCTCGGTCGCCGACACGTAGACCGGTACCCCGCCGACCACGGCGGCGGCGACCGCGTCGGCCCGGATCCCAGGGAGCACCAGGTGCAGGCGCGGATCGGGACCCTGGCTCGTCGTCCACACCGTCCGCACACGCATGAAGCTACAACCGCCCGAACCCCGCTGGCGAGAGACGAAAGCGGGTGGGCGCTCACGGGCGGTGAGCGCCCACCCGGGTGATCGCGGCCGGCGGGCCGGCGCGTCCCGCCGGCCGCGATCGGGGGGTCAGCCCGCGGCGCCCGCCGGGCCGGACCGGCCCGGCTTCGACGGTCCCTGATAGATGGAGTTGATGACGATCGGCCAGGTCTGCCGCGGCCAGCTCCGGAACGTGATCTCGCTGCCCGCGATCGTCGCCTGGCCCTTGCCGACCTCGAACGTCGCCACGTTGGCCAGGCCGTTCAGCGTCTGCGTGCCGTGCGCGTACCCGCTGACCAGCAGATCGCCGTCGCCGGGGTACTTCGACGCCACCCGGCCGTCACCGGTGAGCCGGTACGCCGCGTCCCGGTTGAACCAGACCGGGCCGGACTCCGGCATGCCCCAGGCCGCCGGGACCTTCGGGTCGTACGTCGCGCGCAGCAGCGCGCCCGGCGCGTTGAGCTTCGCCGGATCGGTCGGCGCGGCGTTGTCGACCGGCAACTTGAGCAGCTGCCGCGCCGTCTCCGACGCGCTGCCGATCGCGACCAGGTTCCCGCCGCCGGAGACGTAGTCCGCCAGCTTCGCCCAGCCGTCCTCGCCGACGCCGCGCGCCCACCTGAACTCGGGCGGGTTCTTCGCCGGGTCGAGACCGTCGACGATGGTCCGCTTGGAGACCCCGTCGGCCAGCACGATCGTGTCGTACTTCCCGGCGAGGTCGCCGTAGTCGTCGGCGGAGACCACCTTGTAGTCGATGCCGTACTGGTCGAACATCCACGTCATCCAGCCGCCGGGCATGTTGTTGGCCCCGCGGACCAGCCCGACCTTCGTGCCGGGCTTCAGGGTGAAGCCGTCGACCTTGGGCATCTCGTCCGTCCCGTACACCGGAATGCCGGTGCCGGCCGAAACGCCCTGGAGCACGTGCCGGGACGCCGCCGTCGGCGGGACGACGACCGTGCCGGGCGCGAACGTCCGGCCTGCGGCCTCGAACTTCTCGGCCGACCGGAACGTCGGCACGCCGGCCTTCTGCAAGCGGGAGAGGACGTGCGCGACGCCGTACGACTCCGGCGCCACCAGGTACGCCCCGCGCGGCGTGGACGGCATCCGCACCTGCTGCGGCAGCACCCGCTGGACCCGCTGCAACGACGCGTCGAACGCCTTGTCGACCGGGTCGACGTCCACGCCGAGCAGCAGCGCGACGTTGTCGGTGGTCTCGCTGTACGGCATGATCAGCGGGCACTGGCCGCACTTGCGCGCCGCCTGCTCCGGATACTTGTCGATCTCCAGGAGCTGGTTGATCCAGCGGCCGAGCGGCTGCCGGGTGCGCAGCACGTACGAGCCCGCCGGGTAGGTCTTGCCGCCCGCCGTGAACGGCGCCCTGGCCTGCTCGATCTCGACCCGTCCGAACTCGAACAGCCGCAACATCTCCAGCGCCGCGAACGGGTCGCGCTGCCCGGCCGGGACCACGTACGCGTACGGCGTGCCAGGCTCGACGTCCGGCAGCGCCACCCCGTTGCGCGTCGTCTGGTACAGGTTGTTGAACAGCCACGACTCGGGGTTCTTGGCGACGTTCTCGATCCCCGCGTACGCGGCGGTCTTGCCGTACGCGACGATCTGCTCCAGCGTCCAGGTGTTCTTGTCGTACGGCTGGAGCATCCGCATCGACCGGTTCTGCTGGCCGAGCGGCTTGCCGTCGGACGAGGTGTACGGGTACGCCAGATCCTTCGCGCTGGCGATCTCGGTCAGGAACAGCGACGTGCCGAGGAACGTCGAGAACCCCATCACGTCGGCGTTCCAGAAGATCCCGTACGCGTCGTCGGTGCCGACGCCCTTCTTGCCCTCGGCGGTCAGCGCCCGCACCGCCTGCTGGCCCTGCGTCGTCGCCGACTGGAGCGTGATCGGGTCGACCCCGCCGCCGAGCGGCTCGTCGTAGGGCGGCGCCCACAGCCGCGGCCCGGTGGCGCCGGCCTGGTGCATGTAGTGCCCGACGACCGGACGGTACGTCTGCTCCAGCCAGACCCGCGTCCGGGTCTCCCGCTGCGTGAACATGAACCAGTCACGGTTGTCGTCGTGCCCGACGTACTTGTGGTACAGGTCCGGGTACACCCGGTTGTACTCGGTGCCCGCCGTCTTGTTGAAGTGGTCGACCACGAGGTGCTGGCCGTCCGGGTTCGCGGACGGGATCACCATCAGCACCGCGTTGTCGAGCACGGTCTCGGTGTAGTCGGAGTCCTCGGTGGCGAACCGGTGCACGATGTCCACCAGCGCTTGCGTGTTGCCGACCTCGGTGGAGTGCAGGGTGCCCTCGATGAGGTAGACCGGCTTGCTCCGCTCCGACAGCCGCCGGGCCTCTTTCTCGGAGATCCCGCGCGGGTCGGCGAGCCGCTGGTTGTCCCGGACGATCTGCTTGAGATCGCGCAGGTTCCGTGGCGAGCTCACGAACAGGACCGGATAGTCGTTGCCCATCGTCGTCTTGTCGACGACCTGGTAATTCACACGGTCGGACCGATCGGCGATAAGGCGGAAGTACTGTTTTATCTTGTCGAACCCGGCGAGCCTGCCGGTCGTGCCCATGGCGAACCCGAAATAGCTCTGGGGCACTGGAATGTTCTTGGCCTGCGCGTTGTACCGCACCGAGGTGCCCGTGCCGAAGGCGTCGGCGTGCAAGGGCACGCCGACCACCATGACGAGGGCTACCAGGGCGGCCGCCGCGCGGAATGTGGCCCGCGACAGCATCCGGTCTCCTGATGGATGAGGGGGTGACGGGACACTGATCGATCAGTTGTGACCAGCGTGAATGGGGTTTGTCGATCAGTCAATGTCTTGATCGTCTCGTGCCGCACCCGTTACGCTCCGTACCGTTCCAAACCCGTGACGTTCCGGACACGTCTCACCCGCCTCCGCACGCCCACGGCGCCGCTCCCACGGGCCTTCCCGCGCGCCTTGCGCGCCGCCGCCGCGGGCTCCGGCGAGGGTTTCGGACCGGCTTCGGCAAGCCTCGCGCCCAGCATCGACTGCATGAACGCAAGGGGGCCGGGCGGCCGGATCCGGCCGCCGCGCAAGGCCCGGTACGCCCGGGTCGAGAGCCTTCGCCCGGCTGCGTGAACCGCGCCGTTCACCGTGCCCCCGAGCGGATGACATCAATGGTCGAAGCCCACCTAACCCGGGGGCTACCCGCCGAAGAAGCTCAGTGATGAGCATGACGGACCACATCGCCCAAGGGTTGACAACCGGGCCGCGAAGAACCTATATCTAGACTCGCCTGCCTAGATTCCGCCCACTTAAAGGTCATTCCGCGACCTTATTGCCGGGGCGGCCCGATCTCGCAGCAACCATGATCCAACGCGGTGACATGTCGTGATCGACGGTCGACAATTCCGCGCCCGGATCCGCCGTGTGCGCCACCGGCCCCCATTCTCGCCCGGACGACCGGGTGCCCGGCCCGACGAGGCCGGCACCCGGCTTTAGGCGCGCGCCGCGACAAGCCGCAACGAAACGCATCGCTCACCCCATCTCGCGCGGGAATTCGCACGGACGACCAGGAAGCGAGTCGCATGAGTGGTCTCATTGTCCCGACCGGTCAGGGACGGAAGCTGGTTACGAAGGCGCAGGAAATCACCTTCAAGGTCACGGGCGCGGACGGCTCCGCCGTGTCGTCCTTCGAGGTGGTCGTCCCGCCCGGTTTCGACGTCGGGGCGCATGTCCACACGCGCTCGCAGGAGCTGTTCTACGTCCTGGACGGAGAGCTCGAACTGCTGGCGTTCGAGCCCGTCGAGCGGACCGGCGAGAACTGGCGGGACTGGGAGTCCGCCAAGGGGGACCGGGTCGTCACCGCGGGCCCTGGCAGCTGCATGTTCGTCCCGTCCGGATGCCCGCACGCGTTCAGGAACGCCTCCGACGAGCCGGCGCGCATGCTGTTCCAGTGCTACCCGTCGCCCGATCACGAGCATTACTTCGAGGAGATCGTGGAGATCTTCTCCGCCGGCCGCTCCGTCGACTCCGGTGCCGTCGAGCGGATGCGCGAGCGTTACGACGTCAGCCAGATCACGCCGCTCCGCTACGAGCCGCCCGCCGCCCTCCCGAATTCCCCGGTCGGCGACAGAACCTGAAACGTAGCGGGAGGGGTGACCTCGATGGAAGCGATTCCGTTGGTGCACGCGAGTCTGGGCAAGCGGGAACTTGCCGCCGTGGAAGAGGTGTTCCGCTCCGAATGGCCGGCCGGGCAGGGCCCGCGGGGCAAGGCCCTGGAACGGGAGCTGGCCGAGCTTTTCGGGGTGGGTGAGGCGGTCGCGCTGAGCAGCTGCGCCGCCGCGCTGCACCTGGGCCTGCTCGCGCTCGGCGCCGGACCGGGCGACGAAGTGATCGTCGCCGACTTCACGTTCCCCGCCCCCGCCCACGCGGTGCGATACGTCGGCGCGACCCCGATCTTCGCCGACGTGCGCGCCGACACCGGCACGATCGACCCCCGGGCCGTCGCGGACCTGGTCGGGCCGCGGACGGTGGGCGTGATCGCGGTGGACACGGTCGGCCTGCCCGCCGACTACGCCGAGCTGAGCTCGATCACCGACCGGCACGGGCTGTTCCTCATCGAGGACGCCGCCTGCGCGGTCGGCGCGACCTACCGGGGACGCCCGGCGGGCGCGCTGGCACCGGTCGCGTGCCTGTCCTTCCACGGACGCAAGGGCATCACCAGCGGTGAGGGCGGTGCCCTGCTCACCGGCGATCAGGAGATGGCCGCGAACGTGCGGCTGCGGTCGTCCTTCGGCATCGTCGGCATCGCCGAGCAGGCGCGCGTCATCGGACTGCCGATCCCGGAGTTCACCGAGACCGGCTACAACTACAAGCTGTCCGACATCGCCGCCGCGATCCTCCAGGTGCAGCTCGGCCGGATCGAGGAACTGCTGGACCGCCGGCGCGCCGTGGCGGACCGCTACACCGAGCTCCTCAAGGACGAAGAGCTCGTCACACCGCCGCACGTGCCGGACGACCGCACCCACGCCTGGCAGTCCTACATGCTGACGCTGGACCCGGGTGTCGACCGCGCGGCCGTCGCCGCCGACCTGCGCGCCCAGCGCATCGGCTGCGGGCACGGCACGTGGGCGAGCCACCTCCAGCCCGTGTACGGGACGGACCAGAGATGCCCCGTCTCGGCGGACCTCTTCCAGCGCAGCCTCGCCATCCCCATGCACGCCGAACTCACCCAGGACCAGGCCGAGAGGGTCGTGGACGTCCTGCGGACCGCGCTGCGGGCCCACGCGCGACCGGGTGGCCGCGCATGATCGCTCGGGAGTCGCACCTCGTGGAACTCGTCGACGCGGGCGGCGCCGCCACCGGCTCGTGCACGGTGGCGGAGGCGCACGCCGCGCCCGGCCGGCTGCACCGCGCGTACTCGGTGGTGCTGCTGGACGATCTGGGCCGCGTCCTGCTCCAGCAGCGCGCCGCGGTGAAGACCAGGTTCGCGCTGCGCTGGGCCAACGCCTGCTGCGGGCACCCGGGCCCGGGGGAGACGATGCTCGACGCCGCCGGCCTGCGGCTGACCGAGGAACTGGGGGTCCGGGGAGTGACGCTGCACCAGGCCGGGGTGTACCTGTACCGGGCCGGGGACCCGCGGACCGGCCAGGTCGAGCACGAGTACGACCATGTCGTCGTCGGCCGCGTGCCGGGGGACGCTTCCTTCCGGCCGGATCCCGCCGAGGTCGCCGACGTCCATTGGCTGCCGCCGGACCGGCTGCGCGCGGACCTGTCCGACCATCCGGACCGGTACACCCCCTGGCTCGGCGGCGTGCTCGCGGTGGCCACCGAAGCCGCCGCCCGCCTGCCGCAGGCCGCCGCCCCCGACCTTCCATAGCCCGGCAACGCGCAGCCCTCCGCAACACGCCCCACCGACCCGGCCGCCCGCCGGCTCAGCCCGCCGGACGCGCCGCAGACGCCGCGTGCGGACCCCGCCGTCGGCGCAGCCACCGCGCGTTGGCGCTACTCACAGGCGCCATCACGCAGATCGCGGGAACGAAGGAAAACCGACCATGGAACCTGTGAACGCCGCAATCATCTACTACAGCTCCACCGGTAACGTCCACGCCCTGGCGACCGCCGCCGCCGAGGGCGCGGAGAAGGCCGGCGCGCGCGTCCGGCTGCGCAAGGTCCGCGAACTGGCCCCGCCGGAGGCGATCAACGCCAACCCGGAGTGGGCCCAGCACATCGAGGACACCGCCGACGTCGCCGAGGCCGCCCTGGCCGACCTGGAGTGGGCCGACGCGGTCCTGTTCGGCACCCCCACCCGCTTCGGCAACCCGTCCATGCAGCTCAAGGCGTTCATCGACACCACCGGCCGGCTGTGGAGGCAGGGCGGCAAGCTCGCCGGCAAGGTGTACTCGGCCTTCACCGCCACCGGCACCGCCCACGGCGGGCAGGAGTCCACCATCCTGGCGCTGGGGAACGTGTTCTACCACTGGGGCGGCATCATCGTGCCCCCCGGCTACACCGACCCCGTCCAGGTCGAGCTCGGCAACCCCTACGGCACGTCCCACTGGGCGTCCGACGGCCCTCCGGGCGACGTGCCCCTGAGGGCGGCCGGCTACCAGGCCCGCCGGGCCGTCGACGTCGCGACCGCGCTCAAGGCCGGACGCGACGCCTGATCACACGCGCGCCTCGCTCCACGTCCCCAGGAAACCCGGGTCCCCAGGAAACCCGGCAGGACTCTCGCACGTCCCGTCCCCCCGGTCCGCTGCTTGCGATCCGCACGCCCACCGGACGTCGCCATCGAGCACCGTAAGGGAGTCACCCCCCGATGAAGGGTTCCATCGCCTACAAGTCACTCCAGAAACGCGGTCTTCACCTCGGCCTTCTGCCGGAGATCGCCGCGGCCGTCAACCCCACGACACCGATCACCCTCGACCACGACATGGACGCCCTCCCCGAGGCGGGCCGGCGGATGACGGTGTCCGGGCTCGCCGACCACGTCGGCGAACTGGCCGCGCGCCTGTGGGCGGCCGGGGTGCGGCCCGGTGAGCATGTCGTCGTCCACAAGACCGCCAACGCCGACGTCTGGGTGCTGGCCGCCGCGTCGTCCCGGATCGGCGCGGTGCCGGTGATGCTGTCGCCCGGCCTGGACGCCGAGACCGTCGGCACCCTGATCGAGCGGGTGGACCGGCCGAGCCTGCTCACCGACGAGCGCAAGCTCGACGCGCTGGCCGGGCTGCCGCTGGCCGGCATCACCAAACGGGTGATCATCGTCGCGGGGGACCGTCCGGGGACGGAGCCGCTCGCCAAGCTCGCCGGCTCACCGCGGGTCGAACCGGTGCTCAGGCCCATCGACGAGGCCGCCGTGATCACCCACACCTCGGGCACCACCGGGGTGCCCAAACTCGTCGTGCACACGCCCCGCACCCAGGCGGTGCGCCTCATACCGCAGTGGCGGCTCCTGTCCATGATGCGCAAGAAGGAGACCGTCGCGATCCACATCTCGTTCGTGCACTCCCGGATGGTCGCGGCGATGGCGCTGGCCCTCCTCCAGGAGCTGCCGGTGCTGCTCATGAACGAGTCCGCTCCCGAGACGGTCGCCGGCCTGTTCCTCGAACACCGGCCCGGCTTCATCGAGGCGCTGCCCAACTCGCTCATGGAATGGGAGGGACTCGCCGACGACCCGCGCAAACCGTTCGCGTCGGTCAAGTACTTCAGCAGCACGTTCGACGCCATCCACCCGAGGACGATGAGCCGGCTCCTCAAGTCGTCCGGACGGCGGGGCGCGCTGTTCTTCCAGATCTACGGGCAGAGCGAGGTCGGCCCGGCGGTCGGCCGCGCCTACTTCCGCAACTCCGCCCACCGGGCGAACGGGCGCTGCGTCGGCTGGGCGATGCCGCTGGGCGGCGCGAAGATCCGCCTGGTCAGCCGGGACGGCGCCCCGGTGTCCGAGCAGAACCCCGGCTTCATCGAGGTCGCCTGGCCCGGGCTGGCGAAGACCTACTTCGCCGAGCAGGACCGGTACGACGACAACCGGTTCGGCGACTGGTGGCGGACCGGGGACGTCGGCTACCGCACCAGGTTCGGCTGCCTGCACATGCTGGACCGGGAGGTGGACATGATCGTCGGGGTGCGCAGCTCCCTGGAGGTCGAGGACCTCCTGCTGGGCAGGCTGGACGAGCTGTGCGAGCTCGTCGTGGTGCAGGGCCCGGAGTCCGAGCCGATCCCGGTGCTCTGCACCAACGACGACGCGCCCCTGGACCGGGACCGCTGGCGCGTGGCCGTCTCCGACTTCCCCCAGCTGGCCGACCCGATCCAGATCCCGCGGGCCGAGCTGCCCCGGACCGCCACGCTGAAGGTCCAGCGGATCGCGCTGTCCAACCGGCTCAAGGAACGGCTGGAGAACCGGGCGTGACCCGGCGACCGGCCGGCGCCGCCGTCGTGGAGAAGACCGAGAACGAAAGGGCCTGTGTGATGACTCCTGAAGCGACGCTCGCGCGGTTTCGTGAGTACATGGTGGGACCGACTCGGTTCATGACGTTGGTGTCGTGTTTCGAGCTGGGTCTGATCGATGCTCTGCGGGAGCGTCCCGGTCAGGACGCGGCCGAACTCGGGGCCGGGGCGGGGGTGCGTCCGGACGCGGTGGAGCAGCTGCTGTTCCTCCTGGTCAAGGAGGGCTTCGTCGACCACGACCCAGCGACCGGCAAGTATCGGCTGGCGGCACTGGCGCAGGTGTCCGAGCGGGATCTGCGGCGGGCGCTGACGTACATGAACATGATCAAGGTGGTGGCGTTGCGGCAGTTGTTCTACCTGACCGAGTCCGCGCGGACCGGCACCCTGGTCGGGTTGCGGGAACTGTACGGCGCCGAGGGGACCTTGTACGGCGCGGTGGCCGAGCATCGGGATCTGCGTGAGTCGTGGGCGACGTTGATGGACACCGTGACCGCCAACATCGATCCGTGGTTCTTCGCCAACATCGACATCCCGCACGGCGCCCGCGTCCTGGACTTGGCGGGTAACACCGGGCTGGGCGCGATCGACGCGCACCGCCTCAACCCGGACGCGGGGTTGCGGGTGACGACGTTCGATCTGCCGGAGAAGGAACGTGAGTGCCTGGCCAACTTCCGCGCCCATGACCTGGAGGGGGTGTGCGGGTTCATCGGGGGTGACGTCTTCGATGGTGTGCCGGCCGGGTTCGAGGTGGTGCTGATCAAGCATTTCCTGGACATGTTCGATCGGGACGCGGTGGTGCGGATCCTGTCGGGGGTGTTCACCTCGCTGGAGGCCGGCGGGCAGGTTCACGTGCTGGTACCGGTGTATCCGGAAGAGGTGACCGATACCGACAACTACAACGTCGACTTCTTCCCGGCGTTCTTCGTCGGGTGCACGATGGGCCAGGGCGGACCACAGAAGCTGTCGACGTATCGGGCTTGGTTGGAGGAGTGCGGGTTCAAAGTCACCCGCGCCCTCACCAAGAACCCCGCCGAGCTGCCCCCCGACGTCATTCCCGTCCCCGCCATCCTCAGCGCCACCAAAACCGGATGACCGGCTGACACGAATCATCGGAAACGGCATTGCAACGAACGTGCTGCGCCTCGTTCGTGATCACTTCAGCTGCCGTTAAGCAACACCAACATGGGAACCCATATCTGGAGGATGACGCCTGTAACTCAAATGCTACAAACGCCTTCGGGCCTTGACGGTCGGCGGCGAAGAACCCATACTTAGAATGGCAGCCATTGGGGTACGACTTCTAGACGCCGGATCATCTCCGGCCGTCGCATCACCCTCCTGCCGAGGGCGACACTGCCAGAGCACGCGACTCGTATTCCACGACCAGTATTCCCCTCCGGCGACCAGTGTCTGTCGCCCCGACCCCGGCCGTCCACCGGCCCGGGGCCGGATCTGATGCTCATCAGCGAAAGATGCCGTGACCCGTAAGGGCGCGCGAATCCGCTGCGCCAGAAGAACCCCTCTCGAGTCGCCCGATCACCGGTCGCCCATGCGCGCCGGCCATGCGGGCGGCCACGCCGAGCGGAGGCCCGAGCCAGAACCCGGAGAGGCACCGTAACAGCGGTGTCGCAGCCCGACCTTGCTGTCGCCCAACTGGACGTACAAACGTGTGGGCTTTGAAGAAAGTAGATCCCAGACATGCCAACGCTGTGCAGGCCGTCAGTCAGTGTGCCGGAGTATGTCATCACAATGGAAGAGACTCTGGAGTTCGCTGAAAGAGTCCATGCAGGAAAACCGCAACTTCCGTTGGCGCTTCGACTGATCCGGAACACGGGAGTGCAGAAGCGGCACATCGTACAGCCCATCGAAGAAGCACTCCTCCACCCGGGCTTCGAGGAACGAAACCGCATCTACGAGGCCGAATCGAAGAAGCGGTGCCCCGAGGTCATCGAACAGGCCCTGGCCAACGCCGAACTCACGGTGCGTGACATCGATGCCATCATCTATGTCTCGTGCACGGGCTTCCTGATGCCGTCGCTCACCGCATGGCTGATCAACAGCATGGGGTTCCGGTTCGACACCCGGCAGATACCCATCGCGCAGCTGGGCTGCGCGGCGGGCGCCGCGGCGATCAACCGCGCCCAGGAGTTCTGCCTCGCCCACCCGCGGAACAACGTCCTGATCGTCTCGTGCGAGCTGTGCTCGCTGTGCTACCAGCCCGACGACGACATGATCGGCGCCCTGCTGTCCGACGGGCTGTTCGGCGACGCGGTCGCCGCCGCCGTGGTACGCGGCGACGGCGGCACCGGCGTGACGCTGGAGCGCAATTCCTCGTATCTCATTCCCAACACCGAGGAATGGATCTCCTACGCCGTCCGCGACACCGGCTTCCACTTCCAGCTGGACCGCCGGGTGCCCGGAACGATGAAACCCCTGGCCCCCGTGCTGCGGGAGCTCGCCGCGAGCCACGGATGGGACGCCCGCGGCCTCGACTTCTATCTCATCCACGCCGGCGGCCCGCGGATCTTGGACGATCTCTCCAAGTACCTCGACGTCGACCGCGGGATGTTCCGCCACAGCTGGGACACCCTTACCGAATACGGCAACATCGCCAGCGCCGTCGTCCTGGAGGCGCTGCGCAGGCTGTTCGACGAGGGACTCCTGGAGGCGGGCGCCACCGGAATGATCGCGGGCTTCGGCCCCGGCATCACCGCCGAGATGACGGTGGGCCGCTGGGCCGTCGACAAGTCCGTCGCCGGGTCCGAGGAAATGGACCGCGGCGAACTCGACGCGTTGACGTCCTACCTGCAGTGAACGAGCCAGACCTTCGTCATGGCGGGCCGTCGGGACCGTGCCCGAGCCCCTGATCGTCGCGACGCCGACCAAAAGGCAAACGCGCGACACCGGGGAACGGGTACGGGCCGTCCAGGCGGCCCGGCCATTCCGTCCTTACCGAGTGGAGAGGAATCATGTCGTTTTCCCGTCGTCGGGTTCTGCTGGCCAAGCCGCGTGGGTTCTGCGCGGGTGTGGAGCGTGCGGTCAAGACCGTCGAGGTGTGTCTGGACAAGTATGGTCCGCCGATCTATGTGCGGAAGCAGATCGTGCACAACATTCATGTGGTGCGGTCGTTGGAGGAGCGGGGTGTGGTGTTCGTGGATGAGACCGAGGAGGTGCCTGAGGGCGCGATCGTGGTGTTCTCGGCTCATGGTGTGGCGCCGGGGGTGCATGCGGAGGCGGGGGTGCGGAGTTTGGCGACGATTGATGCGACGTGTCCGTTGGTGGGGAAGGTGCATCGGGAGGCGGTGCGGTTCGCGGAGGCGGGTTATGACATTTTGTTGATTGGTCATGAGGGTCATGAGGAGGTGATCGGGACGGTGGGGGAGGCGCCGGATCGTATTCATCTGGTGGATGGTCCTGAGGATGTGGCGCGGGTGCGGGTGCGTGATCCGGAGCGGGTGGCGTGGTTGTCGCAGACGACGTTGTCGGTGGATGAGACGTTGGTGACGGTGGCGGCGTTGCGGCGGCGTTTTCCGCGGTTGGTGGATCCGCCGTCGGATGATATTTGTTATGCGGCGCAGAATCGGCAGGGTGCGGTGAAGGAGATTGCGGCGGGTTCGGATTTGGTGGTGGTGGTGGGTTCGGCGAATTCGTCGAATTCGGTGCGGTTGGTGGAGGTGGCGAAGGAGTTCGGTGCGGCGGCGGCGTATTTGGTGGATGGGGCGGAGGAGATCGAGGAGTCGTGGTTGGTGGGTGTGGAGACGGTGGGGGTGACCAGTGGCGCGTCGGTTCCGGACGAGCCGGTGCAGGGGGTGTTGGCGTGGTTGGCCGAGCGGGGGTTCGACGATGTTCATGAGGTGGAGTTGGTGAAGGAGACGATGCATTTCGCGCTTCCTCGTGAGCTCGAACTCCAATCCGCCGCCGCGACCGATTCCGCCACCGCACCAGACCCCACCACGGAAACCGCATAGAAAGCGCCCCTTCGACCGCCACACGACGAAGTGTGCGCCGGTACGGAAGAGAGGATCACCAATGGCACTGCTGGACAGCATCAGCGGCCCGGCCGACCTGCGCGATCTGCCCGCGGCGGATCTGCCCGCGCTGGCGGAGGAGATCCGCGAGTTCGTGGTACGGACGGTGTCCCGCACCGGAGGGCACCTGGGCCCCAATCTGGGCATAGTCGAGTTGACGGTCGCGCTGCACCGGGTGTTCGCCTCGCCCCGCGACAGGATCGTCTTCGACACCGGGCACCAGGCGTACGTGCACAAACTGCTCACCGGCCGGGCCGACTTCGACCGGCTCCGCCAGCGGGGCGGCCTGTCCGGATACCCGTCGCAGGCCGAGTCGGACCACGACCTGGTGGAGAACTCGCACGCCTCCACCGCCCTCTCCTACGCCGACGGCCTCGCCAAGGCCCACCAGCGGCGCGGGCTCACCGACCGGTCCGTCGTCGCGCTGATCGGCGACGGCGCCCTCACCGGCGGCCTGGCACTGGAGGGGCTCAACAACCTCTCCGGCGCACCCGACCGGCCGGTGATCGTCGTGCTCAACGACAACGGCCGCTCGTACGCCCCGACGGTCGGCGGGATCGGCCACCATCTGCACCGGCTGCGGACGTCGGCCGCCTCCTGGCTGGAGTGCTACACCCGCGACGGCCACACGACAGGCGACAACATCTTCACGCATCTCGGCTTCACCTACATCGGCCCCGTCGACGGCCACGACGTCTCCGCCTGCGAACGGGCGCTCCGCGCGGCCCGCGACCTGCGCCGTCCCGTCGTCGTGCACACCGTCACCAGCAAGGGCCGCGGGTACGCGCCCGCCGAGAACGACCAGGCCGACCACATGCACGGCATCGGGCGGATCGACCCGGCGACCGGCAAGGGCCCCAAGCCGTCCGGCATCTCCTGGACCAAGGTGTTCTCCGACGAGCTGTGCGCGATCGGCGCGGACCGCGAGGACGTCGTCGCGATCACCGCCGCCATGCCCGGGCCGACGGGGCTGTCGGCGTTCGCGAAGCGGTTCCCCGGCCGGATGTACGACGTCGGCATCGCCGAGCAGCACGCCGCCTGCTCGGCCGCCGGGCTCGCCCTCGGCGGCCTGCATCCCGTCATCGCGGTCTACTCCACGTTCCTCAACCGCGCCTTCGACCAGGTCATGATGGACATCGCCCTGCATCGCCTGCCGGTGACGTTCGTCCTGGACCGGGCCGGGATCACCGGACCCGACGGGGCCAGCCACCACGGCATGTGGGACCTGTCCATCCTCGGTGTCGTCCCCGGCCTGCGGGCCGCCGCGCCCCGCGACGCGACCCGGCTCCGGGAGCTCCTGCGCGAGGCCGTCGACGTCACCGGCGGCCCGACCGTCCTGCGCTTCCCCAAGGCCACCGCCGGACCGGACATCGACGCCATCGCCCGCGTCGACGGCATGGACGTGCTGCGCCGCAGCCCCGGCCGCCCCCTCGACGTCCTCATCGTCGCCGCCGGGACGCTCGCCGGCCCCTGCCTCCAGGCCGCCGGCATCCTCGAAGACCACGGCGTCGGGGTCACTGTCCTCGACCCGCGCTGGGTGATCCCCGTCAACCCGGCCCTCGTCGGCCTCGCCGCCCGTCACACCCTCGTCGTCACCGCCGAGGACAGCAGCCGCACCGGCGGGACGGGAGCGATGCTCGCCCAGGCCGCCGCCGACGCCGGGGTGCCGACACCGGTCCGCAACCTCGGACTTCCCCGCGCCTTCGTCGAGCACGGCGACAGGTCCGACCTCCTCGCCGACGCCGGGCTGTCCCCCGAGCACATCGCCGGGGCCGTCCGCCGCTACCTCGCAGACCTGAACGATTCCGCGGCGTCCCGGGCCGAGAGGAGCCCGCGCTGACCGCCGGCGCGCCCGGGGCCCGTCCCACGTCATACGACCGAACGGAAGGACGATCACGCATGGTGGACATGGGAATGCCCCAGGTGCTCCCGGCACTCGCCCCGCGCCGGGTGAGCCGGGAGTTGAAGCTGGGCCACGACGACCGGGCCGTCCTGGTGGGCGGCTCGGCGCCGGTGAGCGTGCAGTCGATGACCACGACGCTGACGGCGGACGTGAACGCCACGTTGCAGCAGATCGCGGAGCTGACGGCGTCCGGATGCCAGATCGTGCGGGTGGCGGTGCCGTCCGCCGACGACGCCGAGGCGTTGCCGCAGATCGCCCGCAAGTCGCAGATCCCGGTGGTGGCCGACATCCACTTCCAGCCGCGGTACGTGTTCGCGGCGATCGACGCCGGGTGCGCGGCGGTACGCGTGAACCCGGGGAACATCAAGGCGTTCGACGACAAGGTCGCCGAGATCGCGAAGGCCGCGGGCGAGGCTCAGGTGCCGATCCGGATCGGCGTGAACGCCGGCTCGCTCGACAAGCGGCTCCTGGCCAAGTACGGCAGCGCGACCGCGGACGCCCTGGTCGAGTCGGCGCTGTGGGAGTGCTCGCTGTTCGAGGAGCACGGCTTCCAGGACCTGAAGATCTCCGTCAAGCACCACGACCCGGTGGTGATGGTCACGGCGTACCGCAAGCTCGCGGCCGCGTGCGACTACCCGCTGCACCTCGGGGTGACCGAGGCGGGGCCGCAGTTCCAGGGCACGGTGAAGTCGTCGGTGGCGTTCGGCGCCCTGCTGGCGGAGGGGATCGGGGACACCATCCGGGTGTCGCTTTCCGCGCCGCCGGTCGAGGAGGTCAAGGTCGGGATCGCGATCCTGGAGTCGCTCGGGCTGCGCAAGCGCCGGCTGGAGATCGTGTCGTGCCCGTCCTGCGGCCGGGCGCAGGTGGACGTGTACAAGCTCGCCGACGAGGTGACCGCCGGGCTGGACGGGCTGGAGGTGCCGCTCCGGGTCGCGGTGATGGGCTGTGTGGTGAACGGCCCCGGCGAGGCCCGCGAGGCCGACCTGGGCGTCGCGTCCGGCAACGGCAAGGGGCAGATCTTCGTGAAGGGCGAGGTCGTCAAGACCGTCCCGGAGTCACAGATCGTCGAGACCCTGATCGACGAGGCGATGCGGCTGGCCGAAGAGGCCACCGATGACGACGCGGCGCCGTCCGGCAAACCGCAGGTCATCACCGTCGGGCCTTCCTGAGGTCGGTAGCGGTGCCCTGATCTTGGTGCGCGGTCCAGGGTTCGCAGGCGCGTGACCCTGGGGCCCGGAGGTGAGAGCCCCTCCGGGCCGCCCGGCCGTCGGGTCGGTCACCGAACGCCCGCGCCCCGATCACGCCGTTCCGGACGCCCGCGGCCGGTCGAAGCCGGGCATCATCACCCCCGGGCCGAAGGGTCAAGGGTGGCCATGACATCGTCGGGATGGTAGTAGACACGGCGATTGTGGGTGTAACGGCGCCATTTTGATTCATGGGCGTAACGGTAGATCGTACCTTTTGGAATATTCCAGATGGCGGCGACGTCATCGACGGTCAGGCCGAGCTTCTGGTTTTCGCCGTGCATCACTTCAACCCTTCTTCTCATGGCCTTTCTGGTGGGCATGACGACATCGCCTGGAGGACGGCCGCCGACGGCGGCGAGCCGGGGCGGCCGGGTGGATCGGTGTCGGCGGCGGTGGGCCCGGCCGGGGCGTCTCCCGTGGTCGAACCGGCCCGGCCGCTCCCGTCGTGCCGGAGAGCGCGCCGCCGCGGCCGGTGTGAAGCGCCTTTCGCGGTGAGCTTCGTGACAGTACGCGACCGCATCGCTTAGCGGTCGTGAACTATCACATAGGCGGTTCCCGCTCGCGCCCGGAGACGACGAGCGGGAAGCACCACGAATCCGCTAAGCGATTCCTGACGCGGGACATCGGCGGTCGTGCCCATTGACCCGCCAAAGGGCAGGCAGCAGGGGCGGGCCGCGAACCTGATGAGGGAGCCGGCGCACATCAGGGACACTGGCCCCCTCGCTGGCTTTCCTTCATTCTGCGGGCGAGAGTGGCCCATCGAGTGGCCGGCCACGAGTGGTCCGGCGCGGTGGTGCACACGATTTCGGACGGGAGCGGATCGTCGCGGTGCCGCATGAGGACGACCAGCTCACCATTGCAGGCGGGACAGTCACCGACTCGCACCCGCCCGGCGCCGTTCGGATAAGCGATTTTGCGCGCGGACCGCGTGAGGTCTCCGATCTCGTCCACCACCTCGCCCGCGGCGGGGTGACAGGCGAGCCACGCGGCGTGCAGGGAGAGGAATCGGGTCAGCGCCCGGATGTTGCGCGCCGGGGGCTTTAGACGGCGTTCTTCGGCGACGAGGCTGGCCCACGAAGCCAGGACCGTGCGAATGGCGGCTCGCGTCTCGGTGGCCGCGGGGCTCATCAGGTCGGCGGCGCTGCTCTTCCGGGGACCATTGCGTATCACACGCGACGGTGTCGTACCCGGGTCTGTGCGGATCATGCAGTCGTCGTATAAAGCCGGTAAGTTGCGTAAGTCGCCTATCAGGCGATCTGAACACGCGGCGCACACGAAGCAGCCGTCGCCGGCGCGGCGAGCCTTCTTTTCTTTTTCTTTATTGAGCATTGGTTGACACGAAGCGGCCTGACACAGTACGCGTCCTGACATGATCTCCCCCGTAGGAGACTGGTCCCCGAGCCGAGCGGGCGTCCACATAGAACCGGTCATTCTCTCTGTATAGTCTTCAAAACGCTCAAGCGCGTCAACCGGCATGAGGCAAACACGCGAAGTAAGCGGCCGAACAATCCGCTGAACTGCGAAGACTCCCTCTCTCGGTCGATCTTTCACGGGTGCCAATGGATCGTTATGCGACCTAACAGTTGACGTTTCAGTGAGCAGGTCGGCTTTGGGTGCTCGGACCGTCTCGCCCGGCGGGCGAGGCTCCGAGGAGCCCGTGCCGTTTCCCTCCCCTGGGTCGCTGAGGCAAAGTTCATGCAGGTCAAGGCGTATAGAGTGCGAGAGCCGCGCGGACGGGGCCGGCGCGGTGATGATCAGGTCGATCCATTTCCAGTTGGCGGCGAGGTGAACTCGGCGGCGCCGTCCGGATTTGGCCATAGGTGCCCGTTGAGCAAGAAGAGGGAGCGCCGTAGCCGTTTGGATTCCTCGTTGTGGCCGGATGGTCATGGAGAGCGAGCATCCGAGTTCATGCCGTCAACTTCGCGGCCCGGACGGTCGGCTCCAGTCCCATCCGGTAGGCCGAAGCCGTCCCCATGGGGAAGGGTTGCGATCGCCGGACTAAATGATCGTAGAACGTCCTGGTCTCGGCAGAGATCGGTGCTCGGGCCGGGACCTTGACAACCAGCGGCGAAGAACCTATATATAGGGTCGTACCTCTGGATTATGCCCACTCGCCCCCACTTGGCTCATCAGAAGCATGGTGAGAGTGCGCACTTGACGGCGCGACCGCGTCGGCGATGGGAAAGCCCCCCACGACAGACTCCCGCAAATCAGACTTTCCGTCGGTCCGGCATTCCCAGCGAGACCTGGACGACGCCATCCGGCTGTTGTACCTTCTGCGCGATCAGCTCCATACCCCGACCGCGAACCCTCCTAAGACGGGCCTGTACTTTCGCCCACGGCGGAGGCAGAGTGGATCGCTGAACACGAAGACGTATTGACCGGACGATACGGCTACCCGCCGCCTGCCCGAGCCAGTTCCAAAAGGCGATATACGCAAGTTTCTGAATCGCTCCAACCACGCATCATTCTCGCTCAAAGCCATATTCCGGGGTCGTCACCGAACCTCGGACGCATGCCCGGCATGCCGGAACGGCCGCCGAAAACCCGCCCCCACTCTCCCGCTGAGAGACAACAGCTCGAAAGGGCCTGTGTGATGACTCCTGAAGCGACGCTCGCGCGGTTTCGTGAGTACATGGTGGGACCGACTCGGTTCATGACGTTGGTGTCGTGTTTCGAGCTGGGTCTGATCGATGCTCTGCGGGAGCGTCCCGGTCAGGACGCGGCCGAACTCGGGGCCGGGGCGGGGGTGCGTCCGGACGCGGTGGAGCAGCTGCTGTTCCTCCTGGTCAAGGAGGGCTTCGTCGACCACGACCCAGCGACCGGCAAGTATCGGCTGGCGGCACTGGCGCAGGTGTCCGAGCGGGATCTGCGGCGGGCGCTGACGTACATGAACATGATCAAGGTGGTGGCGTTGCGGCAGTTGTTCTACCTGACCGAGTCCGCGCGGACCGGCACCCTGGTCGGGTTGCGGGAACTGTACGGCGCCGAGGGGACCTTGTACGGCGCGGTGGCCGAGCATCGGGATCTGCGTGAGTCGTGGGCGACGTTGATGGACACCGTGACCGCCAACATCGATCCGTGGTTCTTCGCCAACATCGACATCCCGCACGGCGCCCGCGTCCTGGACTTGGCGGGTAACACCGGGCTGGGCGCGATCGACGCGCACCGCCTCAACCCGGACGCGGGGTTGCGGGTGACGACGTTCGATCTGCCGGAGAAGGAACGTGAGTGCCTGGCCAACTTCCGCGCCCATGACCTGGAGGGGGTGTGCGGGTTCATCGGGGGTGACGTCTTCGATGGTGTGCCGGCCGGGTTCGAGGTGGTGCTGATCAAGCATTTCCTGGACATGTTCGATCGGGACGCGGTGGTGCGGATCCTGTCGGGGGTGTTCACCTCGCTGGAGGCCGGCGGGCAGGTTCACGTGCTGGTACCGGTGTATCCCGAGGAGGTGACCGATACCGACAACTACAACGTCGACTTCTTCCCGGCGTTCTTCGTCGGGTGCACGATGGGCCAGGGCGGACCACAGAAGCTGTCGACGTATCGGGCTTGGTTGGAGGAGTGCGGGTTCAAAGTCACCCGCGCCCTCACCAAGAACCCCGCCGAGCTGCCCCCCGACGTCATTCCCGTCCCCGCCATCCTCAGCGCCACCAAAACCGGATGACCGGCCGAACCGAGTCCTGATTCACCCGAACACCGAGATCGACGTGGAGGAAGAATGACCGGGACGAGTGAGCTCGAAGCCCTCTACTCCGACATCGAGAAGGCCGCCGGCCTGCTGGACGCGCCGTGCTCGCGTGACAAGGTCTGGCCCATCCTGACCGCGTACGCCGACGTCACCCCTCCGCAGGCCCAGATGGCCTACCGGGTGGCGACCAACTCGGCGGGACTCGACTTCCGCATCGCGTCGCTCGACGGGGAACTCGATCCCTACGCCCTCGCGCTGTCGAGCGGCCTCACCGAGAAGACGGATCACCCCGTCGGCACGCTGCTCTCGGAGATCCAGGAGCGCTTCCCCCTCGACTACCACGGTATCGACTTCGGAGTCGTCGGCGGCTTCAAGAAGACCTGGACGTTCTTCCCGCTGGACAACCTGCAGAAGGTGACGGAGCTCGCCGAGCTCCCGTCCATGCCGCGCAGCCTGGCCGACAACCTCGACTTCTACACAGGCCACGGCCTGGACGGCAAGACGAGCCTGATCGGGATCGACTACCCGAGCAAGACGCTGAACATCTACTTCCTCGGAGCACCCGACGAGGCCCGCGAACCGCAGGCCGTCCGCTCGATGCTGGCCGCGTTCGGGCTGTCGGAGCCGAGCGAGCAGATGCTCGCGCTCGCCCGCCAGTCGACCGGCTTCTACACCACCCTGAGCTGGAACTCCCCGAAGATCGAGCGGATCACCTTCGCGGTGATAGTCCGGGAGCTGACGGCGTTTCCGGATCGCGTCGAAGTCGACCAGAAGATCGAGAAGTTCGCGCGAAATGCTCCGTACACCTACGGCCCGGCCGACCGCAAGGGCATCTACGGCGTCACGGCGTCGCCCCGCGGCGAATACTACAAACTCCAGTCGTGGTATCAAATGCCGTCACAAATGGTGAAAATGCTGTCGCCTGACACCAGTCAGTAGCATTTCGCCGATTTCCGGCGCCGACGAGCATCCGGGTAAGTACGGCATAACCGCCGTGCGGCGCGCTGGAATGTGATGAAAACCCGCCGGATCAATGGTCGCGGAGCTACGATTCCCCGGCGGCCGATCCGGCGAGTTCAAGGCAGGAGTGTGGAGAAGCTCCCGGCGCCGGGTGTTACCGGCGTGCTCGCGGGGCTTCGGCCCTGACATCACCGCCTCAATGGCGGTGGGCACGCCGGACTGCCGATGCGCCCTGAAACGGACCGAGTCCACTTCGGGTTCGTCGGCATTCCACCTTCAGTGAGATCCCGCACAGATGACAGAGAGGTAGGCGTATCACGGTGACCAACTTGATGCTGCTGCCGGACGGAATGCGCCGCTGGTCCCAGGAACACGGCGTCTCCCTCGACGACGGCTACACGGCGATGTCGGACAAGCTCATCGAGTTCATCGGCTGGGCGAGGGAGGAGGGTGTCACGACCCTCTACATCACGACCTCGTCCGCCGCGAACTTCAGCCGCCCCGAATCCGCCGTGACGACGTTCCTGGTCGCGTTCAACGACGTGGCGCGCCGATGCCACGGCTACTGCAACTTCGAGTTCACCGGGTCGCTCGAACTCGTCCCCGAGAACTACCTCACGGAGCTGGAGGAACTGCGCGACAAGTCGGACAAGGAGTCGGGGTTCACGCTCCACTACATCCTGGGAATGTCCCTCTCCCGCGAAGTGATCAACATCTTCAACCGGTACAACGGGAAGATCCCGGCGATGACCGAGGAGATCCTGGCCGAAAGCGCCTACGTCCCGAAACCGGTCGACTTCATCATCCGCACCGGCGGGGCGATCCGTATGTCGTCCTTCTTCCCGCTCATGTCGCCGTACGCGGAACTGCACTTCTCCCCGGTCCTGTTCCCGGACATCACGCGGGCCGAGTTCGACACCGCGATGCAGGACCTGCGGCGGCGGGAGCGGCGCTTCGGCGGCTACCCCGCGACATGACCGATCCATGCGCCGGCGAAAGTCCCGGCCACGGACAGGAGGATCAGTATCGGTTTCGGGATCGGCGGCGGACCGCATCACCGGAACCGGGCGAACAGATCCTGGGGTCACCCCCCAAGTCCAAAGCAGTAGGAGCGCGCGGCCCACCGGCAGGTTTCGAGCCACAGAATCAGCGCCAGAAGGAGCGCACCGCGACGTATTCCGGTACGCCGCGACGAGTCAGCTGACGTTCGTGCGTAAGTGGCCCGTCCCCAGAAACCTCGCCCTACACGCGCAACATGTCCTCTGCAAAGACAGGGAAAACGACCATGACGACGTCCAAGTCCTCTTCCGTTTCCGACTTCTCACCGCAGCGCAGGTCGCTCCTGCTGTTCGGTGGGCTCAGCGTCGCCTCGACCGCGGCGCTGTCCCTCGGGAACTCCGGCACGGCCTTCGCCGACAAGGCCGCCGCGCCGCCGCAGATCGAGTTCGACCTCGACAAGGACAACTACCTCAAAGCGTTGGGACCCAACGAGCAGAACCCCAGCCAGTCGATCAACGAAGACATCTTCGGCTCCATGGACATCAGCGCGTTCCTGTGGCTCAACCGCATCACGGCCATCGCGGCCTTCGACGCGGTGGCTCCGTACCACAAGACCGCGGTCGGTATCTACGCCAAGATCAAGCGGCGTCCCGCCAGTGAGGCCACCATCCGGAACATGAACATCTCAGGCCTGTTCGCCGGTTGGCGGGTGTGGCAGGGCGTGTTCGGGGAGTCAAGGCCGGCCGTGCGGGAGTTCATGAAGCATATCGGTCTGAACCCCGACGACCAGTCGACGGATCCGACGACTCCGGTCGGCATCGGCAACATAGCCGGAAAGGCCGCCTTCGAAGCTCACATACGGGACGGCATGAACGTTCTCGGCGACGAGGGGCGCAAGTACAACCCCAGGCCCTGGGCGGACTACACCGGCTACAAGCCCGTCAACTCGCCCTTCGAGCTGACCAATCCTTCGCGCTGGCAGCCGCAGCTCCATCGCCACAATGGTCGCCGCGTCGGCGGGGGACATGGCGACATGGGCATCTACGTCGTGCAGCACATGGTCACTCCGCAGGCGGCACGGACCAAGACCCTCACCTTCAGGTCCCCGCGCGACTTCAAGGTTCCGCCGCCCGACTTCAGCGACCACACAGACCGCCGCAGGTACAGGCGGTCCGCGGACGTGATCCTGAAAGCGTCGGCGGAGCTCACCGACGAGCAGAAGGTCCTCACGGAGGTCATGGACGACAAGCGCTGGGGCATCGGGTTCTCGGCGGTGGTCATTCTCCTCAAGCACGACCAGAAGGGCGAGCAGGGAATTCCCGGCTGGGCCTTCTTCCTTCTCGTGCACACGCTGGCGACGTTCGAGGCGGCGATCGCGGCCTGGTACCAGAAGGTCAAGTACGACGCGGTGCGGCCCGTCACCGCCATCCAGCACGTGTACGGCAAGCGCAAGGTGACCGCCTGGGGCGGCCCTGGAAAGGGAACGGTCGACGACATTCCCGCCGACGAGTGGAACAGCTACCTGCCCGTCGGCGACCACCCGGAATACCCGTCGGGTTCCACCACGCTGTGCGCCGCCGCGTCGCAGGCCGCGCGGCGCTACTGGGGCAGTGACGTCCTGGACTGGAAGTTCACCTTCCGCGCCGGCGCGTCGAAGACGGAGCCGGGGATCGTCCCGGCCAAGGACATCGAACTGCACTTCCCCACCTGGACCGACTTCACCACGAAATGCGGCCACAGCCGGGTGTGGGGCGGGGTGCACTTCCCGGAGACGATCGAGGCGTCCTTCGCCTTCGGCAAGCAGTTCGGCGACCTGGCCTTCGATTACGTGGACCGGCACATCAAGGGCCAGGTCAAGGGCTGACGGTCGCGGCGGCGGGCACCGCCACACGGCGCGCGCGGCGCCGGTGTGAATCGGCCCGCGGACGGGCCCTCCCGGTGGCTCGAAAGGTCGTGAGCCGATCGAGCGCCAGGAGGGCCCACAGGCCGGCGAGGAACCGGGCTCCTGGAATTCCGCGCGAACGAGCGTCACGGTAGAACGTCACGGTCGAAATTGGAGGATAAATGTCCGGAGCGGCTGGGCTGGAGAAAATATACTCGGCCATCGAGGAATCGGCCCTCATGCTGGGCGTCCCGTGCTCGCGTGACAAGGTCTGGCCGATCCTGACCGCGTACGGTGACGCGCTCACCGAGGTCGCGCTCATTTTCAGCGTGTCGAGCGGCAGCCAGGAGTTCGACTACACCATCCAGGTGCCCGCCGGAATCGATGACCCGTACGCCCACGCACTGTCGAACGGCCTCGTCGCGGAGACGGACCACCCCGCCGGTGCGCTGCTATCGGACATCCGGGCGCGCGTACCAGTCGGCGAATACTATTCCGACTACGGAATCATCGGCGGCTTCCAGAAGCTCTACGCGAGCTTCCCGCAGAACACGCAAACTGTTTCGAGCCTCGCCGATATTCCGTCCATGCCGGACGCCGTGGCGGAAAACGTGGATCTTTTCACCCGCTATGGCCTGGGCGAAGTGGCATTGGTGGGAATCGACTACAAGCGCAAGACGATGAACCTGTACTTCCAGCTCCCCGCCGCGGTCGCGGGCGACCTGGAGCCGGAGCTCGTCCGGTCGCTGCTGGACGAGGTCGGAATGCCGGACCCGGACGAGCAGATGCTGGAGCTCGCCGTTGGCGCGTACCGGGTCTATATCACGCTCAGCTGGGACTCATTGAAGGTCGAGCGGATCTCCTTCGCCCCGCGGCCGCAGCAGAACCTGGACCTGTCGGCCATCCAGGCGCGGCTGGAGCCGAAGATCAAGAAATTCATGACCAGCGCCCCGTGCGCTTACACCGACGAGCGCGTGAGCATCGCGGTGCCCAAGTGGACGCCCGGCGGGAGCCACTTCAACCTCGGGTACTACTACCAGATATCGCCGCAGCTCAAGGCGATCCTGATCACCCCCAAAGGCTAAGTCACCCCGGAATTCTCCAGCTGCCTAGAGGGCAAAGAAGGGACTCCACCCATGACGACGTCCGACCATTCTCCTGCCTCGACCGCAGCGGAGCCCACCGCTGACGACTCCGATACCGCCGTCGCCGATCAGCCGATTGAAGAAACCGCCGAGCAAGCGGCCGAGGAGCAGGCTCCTCCGCAGTTCTCCTACGACTTCGACAACGGCAACTTTATCCGGGACCTGATCACCACCAATGCCGACGGCCAGTTCCCCACCGAGGACGCCATCGGCCCCACGGATGCTCCGATTTATATCTGGATCAGCCACATGTTCATGATGTCGTGGTTCGACGCGCTGGCGCCGTACCACCCCACCGCGGTCGGCATCTGCTCCCGGATCGAGCGCCGTCCCGCGAGCGAGTCCGCCACCAACAAGAACAAGAACATCGCGGGCCTGTACGCCAGCTTGCGGGTATTGCAGGAGGTGTACCCGGAGCGGGCGCTGGTCATGGCGCAGGCGCTGGGCCTGTTCGGCCTGGACCCCGACGACGAGTCGGAGGACCCGACCACTCCGGTAGGCATCGGCAACATCGCCGGGAAGGCGATCGTGCGGGCGCGCGCGGGGGACGGGATGAACCACCGTGGCGACAAGGGCCGCGCTTTCCACGGTGAGCCCTTCGAGGACTACACCGGCTACGAGCCCGTGAACACACCCCGCAAGCTGGTCGACCCGTCGCGCTGGCAGCCCGCGGTGCAACGCCACCGCCGCCGTCTCGGCGACGGGCCGGGGGACAAGGGCGTCTTCGTCGCGCAGCAGTTCATCACCCCGCAGGTCCGGCTGGTCAAGCCCTTCACCTACGAGGACCCGGGCCAGTTCGAGCTCGCCCCGCCCGCCCACAGCGACCACACCGACCCGGACCGGTACAAGCGGTCGGTGGACGAGATCCTGGAGGCGTCGGCCGGACTCACCGACGAGCAGAAGGTGAAGGCGGAGTTCTTCGACCACACCGGGGCGGCCATCACCCTGGCGCCGCGCGCCGCCGCCCTGGCCCACGACCTGGACCTGGACGGCTGGGCCCAGCTTTTCCTGACGACCTCCCTGGCCCGGTTCGACGACATGATCGCCGCCTGGCACCAGATCCACAAGCACGACGCCGTGCGGCCGTTCAGCGCCGTCCGGCACGTGTACGGCGACTCGAAGGTGACGGCCTGGGGCGGACCCGGCAAGGGAACGGTCGACGGCCTGCCCGCCAGCGAGTGGAGGGGCTACCTGCCCTCTGGAGACCACCCTGAGTACCCGGCCGGCTTCGCGACGATCTGCGCCGCCCAGGCCCAGGCGGCACGGCGCTTCCTAGGCGACGACGTCCTGGACTGGACCTTCCCCTACGCCGCCGAGTCGGCGCTGACCGAGCCGGGACTCGTTCCCGCCAAGGACCTCGAACTGCACTACGACACCTGGACCGACTACGAGCGGGACTACGCCCTCAGCCGGGTGTGGGCGGGCGTGCACTTCAAGGAGACCGTCGAGAAGTCCCTGCCGTTCGGCAGGCAGTTCGGAGACCGGGCCTACGAGTTCGTGCAGCGGCACATCAACGGAGACGTCGAGGGCTGACGCGGACCGCCCCGGCCCGGTCGCCGAGGAGCCGGGCCGGGGCATGCCGGGACCCTCCTTGCGACTTTCGCGGGATGGACTATCATTTGAACATGGCTCTCAAAAACCGTTGGTTGGCGCTGATCAGCCTGATCATCAGCGTGATCGTCCTCGGGCTCGACCTGACGATCATGAATGTCGCCCTACCCACCATGGCGGCCGACATCGGCGCCAGCACGGGTGAGCTCCAGTGGATCGTCGACTCGTACGCCCTCGTCTTCGCCGCGACGATGCTCCCCGCCGGCCTGCTCGGCGACCGCTTCGGGCGGCGCAAACTGCTGATCGCCGGGCTCGCGATCTTCATGGGCGGGTCCATCCTCGGAGCGCTCGTGGACAGCCCGGACGGGGTCATCGCGGCCCGCACGATCATGGGGCTCGGCGCCGCGCTGATCATGCCGCTCGCGCTGTCGGTCATCCCGACCCTCTTCGAGGGCGAGGAGCAGACCAAGGCCGTCGCGGCCCTCACCGTGGGGATGTCGGCCGGCCTGCCGTTCGGACCGCTGGTCAGCGGCTGGCTGCTCGACAACTTCTACTGGGGCTCGGTCTTCGTCATCAACATCCCGCTCGTCGCCGTCGGCATCGTCGCCTGCATCTTCCTCATCCCCGAGACCCGCGACCCGTCGTCGCCGCGCATCGACATGGTGAGCACGGTGCTCGGCATCGTCGGCCTCGGCGCCCTCGTCTACGGCCTCATCGAGGCCCCCGTCGAAGGGTGGAGCAACCCCGTCATCGTCGTCTCGATGGTCGCCGGCCTGCTGATGCTCGTCGGCCTCGTGCTGCGCGCACGCCGCGAGACCCGTCCCATGCTCGACCTGGAACTGCTGCGCAACCCCGCCTTCCGGTGGAACGTCGTCGTCGCCACGCTGGCCATGTTCGTGATGATGGGCCTGGTCTTCGTCCTGCCGCTGTACCTGCAGGCCGTGCTGGGCTACGACGCCTTCGACACCGGGCTGCGCCTGCTGCCGCTGCTGATCGGCATGATCGTCGTCGCCCGCGCCGTACCGCCGCTGACCACCCGCTTCGGCTCACGGCCGGTGATGGTGGCGGGCATGGGCCTGCTCGGCCTCGCGATGCTGATCGGCAGCACCACCGACGCCGACTCCGGGTACGGGTTCGCGGTGCTGTGGATGACCATCACCGGGCTGGGCGTGAGCTTCGCCATGATGCCCGCCATGGACAACGCGCTCGCCGCGCTGCCCAAGGGCCGGGAGGGCATCGGCACCGGGTTGCTGACCACCCTGCGCCAGGTCGGCGGCGTCTTCGGTGTCGCCCTGCTGGGCAGCATGCTCAACGCGGTCTTCACGGACCGGATCGACACGACCGGCCTGCCGGCTCAGGCGGCCGAGGCGGCCGAGGAGTCCGTGGTGGCCGCGCAGACCGTCGCGGAACGCCTCGGCATGCCGCAGCTGGCGAGCTCCGCCCAGTCCGCCTACATCGACGGCATGGGGCTGGTGCTCCTGGTCTGCGGCATCGCCGCGATCGCCACGGCCGTGCTCGGCGCCTTCGTGCTGCCGGACGATCGGAAGGAGAAGGAGGCCGAAGAGCAGGATCTGGTCGAGTCCCGGTCCGGCTCGGCCGATGGTGCCTGAGAATGGGCGGTATGTCCTCAGCCATGTCCAGCAAGCCGACAACCTCGCCGCCCGTGACCCCCGAAGCCGGGCTCGGCCTGCGCGAACGCAAGAAGATCCGCACCCGCCAGATGATCCGGGACGCGGCCCGTCGGCTGATCGGGAGTCGCGGGTACGACGACACCACGATCGAGCAGATCGCGGCGGAGGCCGAGGTCTCGGTGAGCACCATCTTCCGGTACTTCCCCAGCAAGGAGCACATCGTCCTGACGGACGACTTCGCGGCCTACGGCATCGGGCGCCTGCGTGACCGCCCGATGGACGAGCCGCCGCTGGTCGCCCTCCGGGAGACGCTCACCGCGATGGTGCGCGAACTCCACCAGGACTACAGCGCGGAGTACCGGTGGCGGAGGGAGCTCGTGCGCACCGTGCCGGCGGTGCGGGCGTTCATGCACGAGGCGCAGGACGGGATGGTGGAGGCCGCGAGCGTGGCGCTCGCCGAGCGGACAGGCCGCCCGGAGGACGACCTCGAACTCCGTATCCTGGTCGGCGCCATGACCGGCGCCCTCCACCAGGTGCTGTGGGGCAACCACAGCGAGGAGGACGACCTGATGGAGATGATCGACCGGGCCCTCACGGTGTTGGAGCGCGGTCTGACACTGTAGGACGTCCGGTTCCGCCCGCCGGCGCGAGCTGAAACCTCGGGAGTCCCCCTCCCGATGCGGGCATGAGAGGCACGCCCGCGGCGGTATTCGCCGCGGGCGTCGCCGTGCCCGGACGGCCCCATGGCCGTTGATCCGGGTCGTCGGCGATATCTACGTCCAGCGCGGGTAGGCCCTCGCGCACGGGGGGGACATCAAGGTTCCCGTCCAGCGCGGCGATCCCGGTGGGTACCGGGCGTCACGAAGACCGGCCCCGCTTCCAGAACAACGTCGAGTCCTCGGTGGCCTCAAGCCTGTGGCTGAGTCGTCCTGACCATGTGGAGAGGAATCATGTCGTTTTCCCGTCGCCGGGTTCTGCTGGCCAAGCCGCGTGGGTTCTGCGCGGGTGTGGAGCGTGCGGTCAAGACCGTCGAGGTGTGTCTGGACAAGTACGGTCCGCCGATCTATGTGCGGAAGCAGATCGTGCACAACATTCATGTGGTGCGGTCGCTGGAGGAGCGGGGTGTGGTGTTCGTGGATGAGACCGAGGAGGTGCCTGAGGGCGCGATCGTGGTGTTCTCGGCCCACGGCGTCGCGCCGGGGGTGCACGCGGAGGCGGGGGTCCGCAGCCTGGCGACGATTGATGCGACGTGTCCGTTGGTGGGGAAGGTGCATCGGGAGGCGGTGCGGTTCGCGGAGGCGGGTTATGACATTTTGTTGATTGGTCATGAGGGTCATGAGGAGGTGATCGGGACGGTGGGGGAGGCGCCGGATCGTATTCATCTGGTGGATGGTCCTGAGGATGTGGCGCGGGTGCGGGTGCGTGATCCGGAGCGGGTGGCGTGGTTGTCGCAGACGACGTTGTCGGTGGATGAGACGTTGGTGACGGTGGCGGCGTTGCGGCGGCGTTTTCCGCGGTTGGTGGATCCGCCGTCGGATGATATTTGTTATGCGGCGCAGAATCGGCAGGGTGCGGTGAAGGAGATTGCGGCGGGTTCGGATTTGGTGGTGGTGGTGGGTTCGGCGAATTCGTCGAATTCGGTGCGGTTGGTGGAGGTGGCGAAGGAGTTCGGTGCGGCGGCGGCGTATTTGGTGGATGGGGCGGAGGAGGTCGAGGAGTCGTGGTTGGTGGGTGTGGAGACGGTGGGGGTGACCAGTGGCGCGTCGGTTCCGGACGAGCCGGTGCAGGGGGTGTTGGCGTGGTTGGCCGAGCGGGGGTTCGACGATGTTCATGAGGTGGAGTTGGTGAAGGAGACGATGCATTTCGCGCTTCCTCGTGAGCTCGAACTCCAACCCGCCGCCGCGACAAATCCGACCACCGCACCAGACCCCACCACGGAAACCGCATAGAAAGCGGCTTTTAGGCCGTCAGCCGGCACAGCTGGCCGGCGCGGCCGAATACCCGGTCGGACATGGGCGCCGCCAGGGCCGATTCCGCGACAACGCCGACGAGATCACCGAAGAGGAGTTTGTGGCATGAGCGCCAACCAAGTGGACGCCGCTGTGCCCGCCGGGGCCAGGGACGCGCTGCTGAGCCGGGTCGAGGTCCGCCTGCGCGACCTGCTGGCCGGCGAGAGGTCCCGGTGGTCCGCGATCGACCCCCGTGCGGCAGTGCCCGTCGAGGCGGTCGCCACCCTGGTCGGAGCCGGTGGCAAGCGGCTTCGCCCGTCGTTCTGCCTGGACGGCTTCCTCGCCGCCGGCGGCGGTGACGCGGTGCTGGAGCAGGTCGCGGTGGACGCCGCCGCCGCGCTGGAGGTACTCCAGGCGTTCGCCCTCCTGCACGATGACGTCCTGGACGACTCACCGCTGCGGCGCGGGAAGCCGACCGCCCACGAGCGGCACGCTGCGGCGCACCGTGACGCCGGATGGGCCGGAGAGTCCCGCCGGTACGGCGAGGGCGTGGCCGCCCTGGCCGGGGACCTGGCGCACGTCTACGCCTCCCGGCTGGTCAGCGGGCTGTCCCCGGCGGCCCGGGAGATCTGGCACGAGCTGAGCATCGAGATCATGATCGGCCAGTATCTGGACATCCGCGTGGCGGCCGAGCGGATCGCCGATCCGGAGCTGTCCCGCTGGATCGCGCTGTGCAAGTCCGGGCGGTACACCGTCCACCGGCCGCTGACCCTCGGCGCGGCGATCGCGGGCCGGCTCGACCTCGCGCCCGCGTTCGAACGGTACGGGGCCGCCCTCGGCGAGGCGTTCCAGCTGCGCGACGACCTGATCGACGCGTTCGGCGACAGCACCGTGTCCGGCAAGCCGACCCGGCTCGACTTCGCCCAGCAGAAGATGACCCTGCTGGTCGCCCTGGCGATCCAGCGCGACGACCGGATCTCCCAGCTGCTCGCCGACAGGAGCACCGGCGGCGGCGCCGCACTCGCGCAGATGATCACCGACATGGACGTGCGGGGTGAGGTCGAGCGCCGCATCGACCACCTGGTGGAGCAGGCCCAGTCGGCGATCGAGACCGCTCCGCTGGACGCCGGATGGCGGGAGGAGCTGGCACGGGTCGCGGTCCAGGTGGCGTACCGCCAGAAGTGAGGGAAGCCGCGCCGGGCGCGGCACAGCGGAGGTGGCGGGGCGTCAGCCCCAGACCACGTGGAGGGCCTGCGGGCCGCGGTGCATCAGGCTGGGGAAATAGGCCGGCGGACGGCCGGCGTCCAGCCTCGGGTCGGGGAGCCGCTCGGCCAGGGTGTCGATGACGATCCGGGTCTCCAGGCGGGCGAGCGCCGCGCCGATGCACGCGTGGATGCCACGCCCGAAACCGAGGTGGCGGTGGTTGTTGCTCCGGCCGGGGTCGAACCGGTCGGGGTCGGAGAAGACGCTCTCGTCGCGGTTGGCCGAACCGAACAGCACCATCACCTTCGCGCCCGCCGGTATGCGCGCCCCGCCCAGCTCGACCTCCTCGGTCGCCGTGCGGAACATGCCCTGCACCGGCCCGTCCATCCGGAGACCTTCGGTGATCACGTCGTCGGTCAGGGACGGGTCGTCCCGGACGCCCCGCAGCGTCTCCGGGTGCGAGAGCAGCAGCACCACGAGGTTGCCGATCAGGTTCGTCGTGGTCTCATGGCCCGCGAAGACCAGGACGATCAGCAGGTTGACGAGCTCGGCGACGTCCAGCGGCTGCTCGCCGTCGACGCGCGCGTCGATCAGCGCCGTCAGCAGGTCGTCGCGCGGCTCGCCACGGCGCGCCTCGACCTGCGCCTCCAGGTACCGCTGGAACGCGACCGAGCTGCGCGCGCACTCCAGCCGCCGCTCGCCGCCGGTACCGGGCGCGCCGAGCTCCACCAGGTCGTCGGTCCAGCGTTTGAGCTGGTCGCGGGCGTCCACGGGAAGGCCGATCAGCCTACAGATGATCTCGATCGGCAGCGGATAGGCCAGCTCGGCGATCAGGTCGGCGCCGCCGGGGCCGCCGGGGGCGAAGCCGTCGACCAGCCGCGTGACGATCTCTCGAATGCTCGGTTCAAGGGCGGCCACCAGCCGTGGCGCGAACGCGTGGCTCACCAGGTTGCGCGTCCGGGTGTGGCCCGGCGGGTCGTCGTTGACCAGCATCGGCAGTTCGGGGAACGCCTCCCGCAGCACCTCATGGACCGCCGGCGGCGCGTCGGCGGGCGTACGCAGCGTGTAACGCGACGAGAAACGCGTCGTGTCCTTCAGCACCGCCCACGCGTCGTCGTAGCGGGCGACGAACCAGAGCCCGAACTCGGGGCTGTGGAACACCGGCGCCTCGCGGCGGGCGCGCGCGTACAACGGGTAGGGATTCTCCAGGTGGGGCGGCTCAAGCCGGTTGAACACCCACGGCGGCGCAGTTTCCACCCGTCCTCCTCGCGGATCCGTCCTCCACGATACGGGCGAATGGCGCGGCCGTCCGCAGCCCCGCTCGGAATTGTTACCCGAACTCCCCCTCCGCCATTATGGACACGGTTAATCCGGCTAAAAGTCGGGCCATTCCGAGGTCCCGTCGCGGGATCGGCATGTCGGCCGTCTCACGCTGCGGTAGCCTGCTGCCGTGCCCGTGCCCCACACCCTTGTTGAGCCGCGTTGACGCTTAGTCGACGTGGCCGCCCCTCGCGCCGCTGAGGGGCTTTTCAGTTTCCGGGCACGGTGGACCGGCAGGTGACGGAGACGATGAGCGAGATCGAGCCGGACGAGACGCCGACCGGCCCCGCGGACGGGGCGGTCCGGTCACCCGCCGGGCCGGGAAGATGGGCAAGAGCCTCAAGAACGGTGTCAGCCCCGACGAGATCTACGAACGGTACGGCGCCGACACCCTGCGGCTGTACGAGATGGCCATGGGCCCGCTCGACATCGACCGGCCTTGGCGGACCGAACCGGACGCCGGCACCCTGCACCGCCTTCACCAGACCATCGCGGTCGTCCGCCGGCATTTCGACGAGCTGCGCTTCAACACGGCCATCGCCCGGCTGATGGAGCTGACCACGCACGCCGCCAAACTCGCGGCCGAACGGGGCGCCCTGCCCAGGGCGCTCGCCGAACCGCTGGTGCTGATGGTCGCGCCGCTGGCCCCGCACGTGTCCGAGGAGTTGTGGAACCGCCTCGGCCACCGGGAGTCGCTGCTCCACGCCGCCTTCCCCGAGCCCGATCCCGAGCACGCCGCCGACCGTGCCGTCGCCATTCCGGTCCAGATCAACGGGAAGACCCGTTTCACGGTGGACGTGCCCGCCGGCGCGGACCGGGACGAGACCGAGCGGATCCTCACCGGCGCCCCCGGTCACGCCCGGTACACCGGCGGCATGGAGATCCAGCGCGTCATCATCGTCCCCGGCAGGATCATCAACATCGTGGCGCGGCCGGCGTGAACCAGGATGAGGACGTGCGTCCGGGGTTCGAGCTGAGCGCGGCGGAGTACGAGCGGGCCGTCGCCGATCTCGTCCGCGCCAGCGGGCATGAGGTCCTCGACTGGCGGGTCGCCCATCTCGACCCGGTGCGGGGCACCGACGGGACCTATGTCATCGACGTCACGGTGCGGTTCCGGCTCCTCGGCGCCGACTTCCTCATGCTGTTCGAGTGCAAGCGGCACGCGTCGCCGGTCAAGCGCGAGCATGTGCAGGTGCTGAACGACAAGCTCCGCTCCACCGGCGCGCACAAGGGCGTCGTGGTGGCGACGTCCGGCTTCCAGAGCGGGGCGCTGGAGTACGCGGACGTCCATGGCATCGCGTGTGTGCGGCTGGTCGACGACTCCTGGACGTACATGGTGCGGTACATGACGTTGGGCGGTGACCGGACGCGGAGCACGCCTCCCCAGTACACGGCGTACTTGAGCCGGCTCACGAACGCGGGCGCCGTCAACGTCCTGCTGACCGAACGGCCCGATCGGCTCCAGACGTTCCTCTTCGACACCGCCCCGGGCACGGATTCCGAGGGCCCGTAGGCGGCCTAGGCGCCCGTGTGGATCTGGCCCGCCCACAGTGTGGGGGCGTCGAGGAAGGTGGCGCGGAGGCGGCGGAGGGCGTGGTGGAGGGCGAGCGCCGCGCGGCCCGCGTCCGGGGCGTGCGTGCCCCCGCCGGTCAGCTCGGCGTAGATCTCCTCGGCCACCCGCGTGGCCACCTGGTCGTTGATCTGCCACAGCGTGCCGATCGTCGTGCGGAACCCGGCGAGCTGGAACGCGGCGGTGATGTGGACGGCCTCGTCGACGAGGTGGGGGTGCGTGTCGGTGGTGCCGCACGCGGACAGGTAGGCGAGGCCGGCGCCGGCCAGGTTCAGCCGGGAGATCTCCCGGACCGTCAGCGGCCGGTCCGAGTGATCGTGCAGGAGCAGCCGGCCCGCGGCCGGGTCGTCCCAGTCGGTCGTGGCGTGGCAGGCGAAGTGGGCGACGGAGTGCAGGGGCAGCGCCGACAGGACGGCGTCGCGGGTCGCGCGCCGTGCCCGCAGGACCGTCGGTTCCGGAAGCAGCCGGCGCAGGCGGCGGGCCTCGTCGTCCGCGCCCGGGAGCGGATCCGCGTCCGGGGTCTCCGGCATGGTGACGATCAACGCCGGCCGGGGACCGGGGGAGGACGGCGCGGGTGCCCGCCTGGCGTAGGCGAGCGCGCGGATCGACGGCGTGTAGGACGAGACGACCCGATCCATGACCGTCCGAGGACGGTCGTCCGTGATGAGGTCTTGGTGGTGCCCGGCCGCGTGCAGGGGCAGGTACGCCATGACGCCGACCGGGCACCACCACACCCGCGGCCATTCGTCTTGGGGGACGGTGGTGTAGCCGAGGGCGGCGAGGATCGGCTCGGCCGTGGTGTCCCACAGCCAGCCGAGGACGTCGTGCATGTCGGCCTGGGCGCGCATCCGGCCGGACGCGTCGGTGTCGGCGCCGAAGGCGCGGTGGGCGGCGAGGAGACGGTCTCCCTGCTTGTACGCCGCGTCCTCGGTGAGGCCGGGCAGGGGCACGTGCACGACCGGCCGCTCGGGGTCGGCGGTCACGATCAGGGCGTCGCAGCGGTGCACGTCGGTGGTGACCAGGACGATGGGCCCGGCGGCGGCCTGCCGCCGCAGCTCGCCGATGGACGGCGGGGCGAGGAAGCCGGCGAGCTCCGGACGGGCGTGGATACGGGCGAGCAGCGCGTCCCAGCCGGTGGCCGCCGCGCGGCGCCGCTCGGCGATCTCGTGGTCGCCCTCCGCCCCGGCCGATGGGGGATCGAGGCGGACGAGGTCGTCGCGCAGCCGTACGAACTCGTCGGCGAGGTCGGGGGCGTGGGCGCGCAGCCGGTCCACCTCGGTGCGGGCGTCCATGCCCTCGCTGAGCAGCAGGCCACGGGACTGTTCCAGGAGTTCCACGGCCCGCTCGGGCCGGCCGGCCGTCAGCGCGGCGGCGGCCACCTGACCGGCGATCCCGGCCTCCTCGCTGAGCCGGTGCTCACGGTCGGCCCGCCGCAGGTCTCTGGGCGCGACGAGCGGCAGCAGGCTCACCACCGACTCGATCGCCTCAAGCGCGGGCTCCGGGGCGCCGGCTCTGGCCAGCGTCCGTCCGGCGAGGATCCGGTCCGCGACGGGGGCGGCCGGCATGGCGCCGGCCCGGGTCAGCACCGTCCGGGCCTCCGCGATGTCCGCCTCGTCGTTGGTCCGGCGGTGGAGATGCAGGAGCGCCCTGCCCAGGCCGGACAGGATTCCGGAAAGCTCGGGCCAGCCGTCGTGGGAGGCGGCGACGGCCTCGCGCCCGACGGTGATGGCCTCGCGCAGGACGCTCAGCTCTCCCGTCCGGCTGTACTGCATCCTGAGCCCGGCGGCGAGGTTGCCGAGGTAGCGCGCTTTGAACGCGTGACCCGGTGGCACGGCCGCCACGGCGGCGCGGGCCAGGTCGATCGCCTCGCCCCAGATATCGGCCTCGTCGGCCTCGTCGGACCCGTCGGCCAGCGCGTACAGGGTGTTGCTCAGATTCGACAGGGCCCGGGCGCGGTCCGGCTGATCGTCGGTGAGCAGCTCCTTCGCCATCCGCGCGGCACGGACGGCGTCGACGAGTGCCAGCAGGTCATCCGTGCGGTTGTGCAGGGCCACCATGGTGTTGGCGAGGTTGAGCAGCCGGTTCTGCCGGGACGGGTGGTCGTCCGGAGTGGCCTCCACGCAGGCTTTGTGCGCGTCCACCGCCTCGTGGAGGAAGGCGAGGTCACCGGTCAGCTCGAACGACGTGCGCAGCGACACGCCCAGGTTGGCCAGGCCCATGGCGTGGTGCGGATGCTCCTGGGGGAGGCCGGAGACGGCCCGGCGCCCGGCGTCGATGGCCTCGCGCAGCAGGTCCGGATCGCCGGTGTGCTCGAACAGGGTCTGCAACGCACCGCCGAGCCCGGCCAGGCGCCCGGGCAGATCCGGGTCACCGGGCGGGGTGGCCCGCACCGCGGCCCGGTGCGCGGCGACCGATTCGTCCACCGCCTCCACTTCGCCGGTCCACTCGTACAGCCGGCGCAACTTGCCGCCGAGCTCGTTCAGATGGACGGCCGCGTCCGCGGTGCCGCCCGTATCGGCGACCAGGCCGCGCCGGACGTCGATGGCCTCCCGCAGCGCTTCGATTTCTCCGACGTCATCGAAAAGCGTGAGCAGGGCCACCGAAAGGTCGTGCCGGAACGACGGGTCGACCTTGGCGGCGGGACGGAGAACGGCGGCCAGCTCGCGTACCGCGTCGAAGTCCCCGAAGTCCGCGTACAAGGTGCTCAGCGAGGCGACGACATTGGTCACGCACATGGACCATTTCGGGTGATCGGCCGGGACCATGTCGAGAGCGGAACGGAACAGCTCACATGCGCCCAGCAGGGCTTCGCGCTCACCCGTCCGCTCGTACCATTCGATGAGCGCGACCCCGTGATCGTTTAAATCGGCCGGGTGGATCGCCGGGCCGGAATCGGTAAAGCCGCCCTGCTCCGGCCCTTCCTCCTCGTCGGGGTTCGGCCCGGCCTCCCCTCCCAGGACCAGGTCCTCGGGGACGAGGCGGTCGTCCTCCAGCGGGTCGCCGTCCTCCGCGGCGGGAATCTCGTGCAGCACGAAATACTCGTGCAGTTGCTCGGGGACGGCGGAGGGATCCGCGTCGAACACCGGACGGAACAGGTTGACGACGCATTCGAGATCCTCAAGGTTCTCGCCCCACTCGTCCATCGGCTTCGCCAGGATCCGGTACCAGTACAACCAGCCGACGTCGTGCAGCGCCTCGATATCGGTGTCTTCGCCGGGCGTTCTCGTCACGGCGCGGTACGCCGTCAGAGCGCTCACCTCCAGCACGGCGTCCGGATCGAGCACCGGCCCCGGGTCCCCGGTCTCGCGAGTACGCGCGACCCGCGCTCGAATAGCGGCAAGAAGTCGCTCCCGCATTCATGTCCTCCCACCGAAGTGCCCGTGCCGGCTTCACGCAGCGCGACAACCCTATACAGCTCCAAAGGAGTGGCGCTGATCTTGAATCACCGCCCGAACACGCCTCCTATCCTGGTGAGCAAGCCAGTATGCTTTTCGCCGCCGAGTTCGGCCGGTCCCGGGTGAAGTGGTCGCGGCGGCCCGTGCGGCGCGGATTGCGGACGGCGCGCGACGGCATTCGGGCGTGGCCCGCAACTCGCGGGGCGCTTTTCGGGCCCCGGCACATCAACCTCCCGACCAGGGCGGTCATTTAATACGTAGACCTATCTTTCGATTCCGGGATTGCCCTGCCCTCCCACCTCCATCGACCGTGTGTCCCGGCGGCTTCAGGCCGCCGGGAGGCACACCCCCACCCCCCATGGAGGAGAGGCTCATGCCGAGCAAACGGCTGAGGAGATCCGGACTGGCCGTGCTGTCGGCCGCCGTCGTGGCGGCGGGCGTCCCCGCGAACGCCGATCTCGCCCCGGGCGACGACGGCGGCGCCGCGGTGGCCACGCAGCACGGCACCGGGACGCAGGCGGCCAAGGCGCAGGGCGCCGAGGCGCACGCCGGTGAGGCGCACGGCATCACCGCGGAGGAGCTGGAAGCGGCGGCCGGTTCCAAGCTTCTGGAGCCCCCGCCGGGCGGCTGGCCCGTCCCGAGCGACCGCAGCTACTACCTCCAGGCGTCGTGCCAGGCGTACGCGAGCGTGATCGCCCAGGGCGCCGCCGCGTGGAGAGGGCTCGACCAGAGCGGCGGGACTCCGGTGGAGTGCCGTAACACCTACATCAGCGACTGCGGTGGAGGCGGCAGGATCGTCGGCTGCAACTGGGGCCGGGGCCAGCGCATAGCGCTCTACATGGGCGGCGTCAGGGACCAGCGGCTCCTCGCCGCGCACGAGTTCGGCCACGACTGGTACGGGCACAGCAGCTACCGCTGCGCCGGCTGGGGAAGCGCCCAGGAGGTCATGGCACCGTCGATGTGCGGCATCCAGAAGGGGACGACGTCGTTGGTCCCCATCGACTGAACCTTCCCGCGCTCTGACACGGCGTGTGTCCCCGTCGGCTCGCCGACGGGGACACACGCCGTTTCGCCGGGACCCGAGCGAGGGATTTCGGAATTGTGGGGTTGTCGAAGGTCGGCACAGGGCTTAGCTTCACTGTCACCGCGGTGACCGGCTGCTGACTCCCGCTCCCGTAACAGTGCCGGCCGCGGCCCCACCCGCCGGAGTCGTCCATGAATCCCCCGCTCATTCGCACCCCGGCTGCGCCCGTACTGATCGGCCGTACGGGCGAGCTGAACTCCCTGCTCGAAACCGTGGCCCGCCCGCCGGCGGTGGCGCTGGTCGAAGGAGAGGCCGGGATCGGCAAGACCCGCCTGATCCACGAGGCTCTCCGGCACCCATCGCTCCGGGACCGCGTGATTCTGCGCGGCCGCTGCCATCGGCTCCGCGAGCCGTTCCCGTACGGTCCCGTCTTCGAACTGCTGCGGCATCTGCCCATGGACCGGGTCGCCGGGCTCAGCCCTGTCTGCGGCGCGCTGCGGCCCTATCTGCCCGAGCTCGCCGACCGGCTGCCGCCGGGGCTTGAGCCGTTGCACGATGTGCGGGCCCGCGAGCATCGGGTGTTCCGCGCCGTCCATGCGCTGCTGGACGCGCTCGGCGAGACCGTGATGGTCGTGGAGGATCTGCATTGGGCCGACGATGGCACCCGCGATCTGTTGCGGTTCCTGGTGGACGATCCGCCCGCCGGGTTGTCGGCGGTGCTCAGCTACCGCCCGGAGGACCTGTCGGGAGACCGGCTGCCGCTGGGACGCGCCTTCCGCCATCCCCCCGGAACCACCGCCCTGCTCCTTGCACTCCGTCCGCTGGACGTGCTCGGCGTCCGCGGGTTGTTCGCCGCGGTCACCGGTGCCCCCGAGGTCGCGACGGACCTCGCGGAGGAACTGCACCGGCGCAGCGCGGGCATTCCGTTCGTGGTGGAGGAGGTCGTCCGGGCCCTGCCCGCCTCGGTGCGGGTCGAGACCGGGGGAGAGGTCGGGGTGCTCGACGGGATCGAGGTGCCCACGCTCCTCCAAGAGGCGATCGCGGACCGGATGAAACAGCTCTCGCCCGTGGCCGCCGAGGCCGTGCGGGCCGCCTCGGTGCTCGGCGTCCCGGCGGGGGAGGCGCTGATCGAGACGGTCATGGGCGACACGCCGGTCGCGGTGATGGACGACGCGCCGGGCGTGCGCCCCTCGCCGGCGGACCGCGCGTCCGCCATCCGCGAGGCGCTGCTCGCCGGTGTCCTGTACGAGTGGGGCAGGAACAGGTACGGGTTCCGGCACGCGCTGGCCCAGCAGGCCGTCTACTCCGCGCTGACCGGCCCGGACCGGTGCCGGTTGCACCGGCGGGCGATGCTCGCGCTCGCGGACGAGGAGCCGCGGCCGCTCGTCCAGCTCGCCTACCACGCGCGAGAGGCCGGAATGGTGCGGGAATGGCAGTACTACGCCGAGGCCGCGGCGGCGTCCGCGCGTGAGATGGGCGATCTGGCGGTCGCCGTGGAGATCCTTGAGGAGCTGCTGTCCGACTCAAGGCTCGGCCGGGAGGAACGCGCCAGAATCGCGGCCGAGTTCAGCCGGGACGCGGTGCTCGGGCTCACCAACCGCAGGGCCGTCGAGTTGCTGGGGACGATCGTCCAGGACGAGCACATCCCCGACGGCCTGCGCGGCGAGATCAGGCTGAACCTGGGGCTGCTGCTGTACAACCAGATGGGCGACTTCGAGGCCGGCCGGATCAGCACCGAGACCGCCGTCGAGGAACTGCGGGGACGTCCGGCGCTCGCGGCCCGTGGCATGGCGGCGCTGGCGATGCCGAGCTGGGACGAGCACCCGTTCCGCGTCTACCGGCGATGGATCGAACGCGCCGAGGAACTGGTGGCCGTGGAGCCCGATCCCGCCGTCCGGACGGCGGTGCGCGGCAACCACCTCGCGCTGCTGATGTTCACCGGCGACCCCGCCGTGTGGGAACGTGCCGAAGCGCTCATCGAGGGCGCGGGCGCCGGGACAGTCCGGCGGCAGACCGCGCGTGCCTGCGGGAACTTCGCCGACGCCGCCACGTGGCTCGGGCACTACGCGCGGGCGCAGCGGTTCCGCGCCGAGGGCGGGCGGCTCGCGGCCGAATGCGGCGCCGCCTTCTATGAGGGCATCGTGGAGGGCACGGCGCTGCGCCTGGACTGGTACGCGGGCCGCTGGGACGGGCTCGCCGACCGGGCCCGGCAGACGCTGGAGATCGTCCAGGGCGTCTCCAGCATCGCCTCGGACGCCCACCTCGTGCTCGGCCTGCTGGCCTGCGCGCTCGGCAACTGGCGCACCGCCGCCACGGAACTCGACGCCGCGGGTCTCCTCGACCCGGCGAACGCGCCCGCGACGGTCCTGGCCACCGCCTCGGGTGCGATGACCAGGCTGCACACCACGCGCGGCGAGCTCGACAAGGCAGTGGCCGAGGCCCGGCGGGGCCTCGCCCGGATCCGCGCCAAGGGCATCTGGGTGTGGGCCGGCGACCTGGCGCCGATGGCCGTCACCGCCCTGGTCCGCGCCGGTGCCCGCGCGGAGGCCGAACGCGTGACCGGCGAGTTCGCCGAGGGCATCGCGGGCCGGGACGCGCCGCTCGCCGCCGCCGCGCTCCCGGCCTGCCGGGGCGTGCTCGCCATGGGACGCGGGGACCTCGCGGAGGCGAGCGAGGAGCTGAGCATCGCCGGCGCGGCCTACGCCGCCCTTCCGCAGCCCTACCATGCCGCGCTCGCCGCGGAAGCGGCGGCCCGGTGCCGGATGACCATGGGCGGCGGCACCCGGGAGCTGACGGCGCTCGCGGCGGAGTTCGCGGCGCTCGGCGCGTCCCGGGACGCGGCGCGCTGCCGCCGGGTGCTGCGCGCCCACGGCGTCGTCCTGCCCGCGCCCCGGGGCCGCCGCGGCTACGGTGACCAGCTCTCGCCACGCGAGAGCGAGGTGGCCAGGCTGGTGGCGCTCGGCCACACCAACAGGCAGATCGCCGACACGCTGGTCCTGTCGACGCGGACCGTCGAGCAGCACGTCGCGAAGGTGCTGCGCAAACTCAACGTGAGGTCGCGCGCCCAGGTCACCATGCCGGGCGGCCGGAGTCCGAACCGGAGCGCACATGCCTGAACAGCCGGACCACTCCGAGCGGGCAGACAACCCCGAGCAGCCGGACAACCCCGTGCAGCCGGGCCTCGCGGCCAGGGTGGCGGAACTTCTGGCGACCGACCCGCAGTTCGCACGGGCCGTCCCCGACCCCCGCGTCGCCGAGGCGATCGCCCGTGCCGACGGCGATCTGGTCGGCACAATCAGGGCGGCGATGGAGGGCTACGCGGACCGTCCCGCGCTCGGCAGGCGTGCGGTGCGGGCCGTCCGCGACGACGCCACCGGCCGTACCGTCCACGAGATCCTGCCCCGGTTCGAGACCGTGAGCTACGCCGAGCTGTGGCGGCGGGCCCGCGCGCTCGCCACGGCGTGGTCGGGACGGCTCGACCCCGGCGATCTCGTCGCCGTGCTCGGTTTCACCGGCGTCGACCATGCCGTGATCGACCTCGCCTGCATGTACCTGGGGGCGGTGCCGGTCCCGCTGCCGCTCGGCTCCTCGGCGGAGCGCCTGGCGCCCGTGCTCGCGGAGACCCGGCCGCGGCTGCTCGCCGCCGACACCGGCTCGCTCGGGCTCGCGGCCGACGCCGTCCTGGGCTGCGACGCGATCGAACGACTGGTGGTCTTCGACCACGATCCCCGGATCGACGACCATCGCGACGCCCTCCACGCGGTCCGGCACCGGCTCGACGGCCGGGCCCCGGTGACGCCCCTCCAGGACGACCTGTTATCCGGCGGCGGGCTCCCACCCGTGGAGCCCTGCCGAGACCCTGACCCCGACCGCCTCGCCGCCCTGATCTACACGTCCGGGAGCACCGGGACGCCCAAGGGCGCCGTCTACACCGCGTCGATGATCACGCGGTACTGGCAGACGGGCCGCGGCGGCATGGCCACCGCCGGCACCGGGACGGACGGCGGCGCCCCGCTGCCGATGATCCTGCTGCACTACATGCCGATGAGCCATGTGAACGGACGTGGCTGGCTGGTCTACGGGCTCGCCTCCGGCGGCATCGGCTACTTCACCGCCCGCGGCGACCTGTCGGCTCTGCTGGAGGACGTCAGGCTGGCCCGGCCCACCGTGCTGAGCCTGGTGCCGCGGATCTGCGACCTGGTCCACCAGCGGTACCTGCTGGAGGCGGGACGCCTCGAACTCCAGGGCCGGCCCGATTCCGAGGCCGCCGCGCTCGCCCTGGTCAGGGATCAGGTGCTCGGCGGGCGGGTCGTCAGCGCGAGCTGCGGCAGCGCCCCGCTGCCGGCGGCGGCCCGCGCGTTCATGGCCTCCGTGCTCGGCATCGGGGTCTCCGACCGCTACGGCTCCACCGAGACGACCCGGGCGGTGGTCGTCGACCAGCGGATCCAGCGCCCGCCGGTCCTGGACTACCGGCTCGCCGACGTCCCGGAGCTCGGCTACTTCTCGACCGACAAGCCGCATCCGCGCGGTGAGCTGCGGCTGAGGTCGGCGGGGCTGGTGCCCGGCTACTACAAGCGGCCAGGGTCCTTACTGGACGAGGACGGCTACTACCGCACCGGCGACGTGTTCGCCGAGCTGGAACCCGACCGGCTCGCCTATGTCGACCGGATCAGCAATGTCGTCAAGCTGTCGCAGGGCGAGTTCGCCGCCGTGTCCCGGCTGGAGGCGCTGTTCACGGCAGGCCCGTCCATCCACCAGATCTATCTCTACGGCAATCCCGAGCAGGCGTTCCTGCTCGGGGTGGTGGTCCCCGACCCCGAGCGGCTCGGGACGGCCGACGACGCGACCGCGCGGGCGGCGGTCCTCGACACGATCCGCGAGCTGGCCGCGGGGGCCGGGCTCGCCGCCTACGAGGTGCCCCACGACCTGATCATCGAACGGACGCCGTTCAGCGTCGGGAACGGGCTGCTGTCGGGAGTCGGCAAACCGCTGCGCCCCGCGCTGAAGGAGCGCTACGGCGCCCGGCTGGAGCGCCTGTACGGCGAGATCGCCGAAGACCGGGCGCGGCGGTTCGCGGCCCTGCGGGCGGCGGGCCGGGACGCGCCGCCGCTGGAGACCGTCCTCGCCGCCGTGCGGATCACCCTGGGGCTGCCCGTCGCCCGGGTCGGGCCGCACGACGTCTTCGCCGACCTCGGCGGAGACTCCCTCGCCGCGCACACGCTGACGACCGTCCTGGAGCAGGTGTTCGACCGGGAGATCCCGGTCCAGGCCGTCCTCGGCCCGGACGCGACCCTCGCCGGGATCGCCGGCCTGCTGGACGAGGGCGGCCGGGCCGTGGCGACGTTCGCCTCGGTGCACGGGACGGACGCCACCGAGGTGCGGGCCCGGGAACTGGCCCCCGACCGGTTCTTCGACCCGCGTGTCCTGGACACCGCGTCGCCCGGCCTCGCGGGCGGCGGCACGCTGCTCACCGGCGCGACCGGCTACCTGGGCCGGTTCCTGGCGCTCGACCGGCTCCGCGACGGCGGCGAACGGCTGACCGTGCTGGCCCGCGCGGCCGACGACGAGACCGCCAGACGGCGCGTGCTGGACGGCCTGCGCGTCGCCGCGGGCGGCCGGGACGACCGGCTGGAGACCGCGGCCGCGGAACGGCTGGAGGTGCTGGCCGCCGACGTCTCGGCGTCCAGGTTCGGCCTCGACGGCAAGACCTGGGGACGGCTGGCGGACGAGACCGGCCGGATCGTGCACGCGGCCGCCCTGGTCAACCATGTGCTGCCCTACAGCCGGCTGTTCGCGCCGAACGTCGTCGCGACGGCCGGGCTGGTGGAACTCGCCCTCACCGGCCCGATGAAGCACTTCACCTACCTGTCGACCATCGCCGCAGCGCTCGAACCCGACGGGACCGTCCTCGACGAGGACGCCGACGTCCGCGCCGGGCTGCGCCGGCTGGACGACTCCGACGCGGGCGGCTACGCGGTCAGCAAATGGGCGGGTGAGGTGCTGCTGCGCGAGGCCCACCACCGCATGGGCCTGCCCGTCACGGTGTTCCGGCCCGGGATGGTCCTCGCGCACAGCACCCTGCCGGGCGTGCTGAACCTGCCGGACCGGTTCACCCGGCTGCTCGTCGGCGTCCTCGCGACGGGCCTCGCGCCGCGCTCGTTCTACCGCCCCGGCCCGGACGGCGAACGGCCGCGCGCCCACTACGGCGGCCTGCCGGTCGACTTCACGACCACGGCGATCAGCGCCCTCACCCGGCAGCCGCCCGGCGGGTACGTCACCTACAACACCGTCAACGCCGTCGACGACGGGATCGGCCTGGACGAGGTCGTCGACTGGCTGATCGGCATGGGCCGTCCCATCGTCCGGTACGACGACCACGGGGAGTGGCTGGCCCGGTTCTCCTCGGCGCTGCGCGGCCTGCCGCCGCACCGGCGGCGGCTGTCGCCGCTGCCCATGCTCGCCGCCTACGCCCGGCCGCTCGAAGCCCGGCCCGCCGGCGCCGTCCCGGCGGACCGGTTCACCGCGGCGCTGGACGGCCCGGTACCCTCGCTCACCCCCGAGTACATCGGCAAGTACGTCGCCGACCTGCAAGACCTCGACCTCGTCTAGGAGGAACGGCTTTGCGCTTCTCTGTCAGCGTGCCGAACTTCGGCGACTTCGCCGATCCGCGCATGTTCGTCGAGGTGGCCGTGGCGGCCGAGCAGGCCGGCTGGGACGGTGTGTTCGTCTGGGACCACCTGACCTTCGTCAAGGCGGAGCACCGGCCGATCGCCGACCCGTGGATCCTGCTCGCCGCCGCCGGGATGATCACCTCCCGGGTCCTGCTCGGCCCGATGGTCACGCCGGTGGCGCGGCGGCGGCCCGCCCGGCTGGCCCGGGAGCTGACCACCCTGGACCATCTCACCGGCGGACGGGTCGTGTTCGGCGCGGGACTCGGCGCCCCGCTGGAGGACGAGTTCGGCAGCTTCGGCGAGCCGACCGACCCCAAGACCCTCGCGGTGCTGCTCGACGAGGGCCTGGACGTCCTCGACCTGCTGTGGAGCGGCGAGCAGTCGTCCTACCGGGGCGTCCACACCGTCCTGGACGACGTGCGGTTCCTGCCGCGCCCGGTCCAGTCGCCGCGCATCCCGGTCTGGGTGGCGGGCCGGTGGCCGACCCGGGCCCCGTTCCGCCGGGCGGCCCGCTGGGACGGCGCGGTCCCCCTGTTCCCCGGATACCTGGACCAGACCCCGCCGTCACCGGCCGAGGTCGGCGCGCTCGCCGCTTTCCTGCGGGCCGAGCGCCCGGCCGGGGCGGGCCCGTTCGACCTGGTCGTCGGCGGCCGGACCGACCCCGGCCACGCGGCGGACATCGTGCGGCCGCTGGAGGAGGCGGGCGCGACCTGGTGGGAGGAGCGGATCCCGTTCGACGAACGCCTCGACCGGCTGGACCCCTACCTTCGCCGGATCGAGCAGGGCCCGCCCTCGCTCTGACGGTCCCGTCCGCTGTCAGCGGCGGGGGTCGCCGATGAGGTAGGAGCAGGTGAGCAGGTCCAGCGACGCGTGACCGGTCGAGCTGAACACCGTGGTGCGGCCGGCCAGGTCCGCGGGGTCGGCGGCGAGCAGCGCCGCCAGGTCGAGCGCGCAGCGGTGCGGCTCACCGGCCTCGGCGATCGCGATGTCGAGGGACTCGACGACCACCACACTGCGCTCCAGCAGCTCCCGCGTGACCTCGCGGGAGGCGGGCGTGTGGGCGCCCATGCAGTTGAAGTGCACATGCCCGGGGAGGTCGGTGGAGATCGGCAGCGGCTCGGCCGAGGTCGTCGCGGTCGCGACGATGTCGGCTCCCGCCGTGGCCTCCGCCGCCGAACCGCACACGGCGACCTCGGCCCGGCCCGCCGCGCGGATCCGCGCGCCGAACGCCTCGGCGTTGCGCCGGGTGCGGGAGTGGATCCGGACCAGTCCGATCTCCCGGACGGCCGTGACCGCCAGATACTGCTGCCAAGCCTGCACACCGGAGCCGACGATGGCGAGGGTGGTGGCCCCGGGCGCGGCGCAACGGCCGGTGACCAGCGCCGAGACCGCCGCGCACTTGAGGTCGGTGACCCGCGCGCCGTCGAGCACGCCGAGGAGTTCGCCGGTCTCGGTCGAGAACACCGGCACCGTCGAGGTCACGGTCGTGCCGGGCCCGCCGGTGATCGTGGCCGTCTTGTTGATGAAGAGCCGGTGGTCGGCCGAGACGGCGGGCATCGAGATGAACTTGGCGCCGCGCTCGTCCACGATCCGCTGGCGGGGCGGCACGATCATCCGGCCGATGGCGCCGCTCGCCGCCGCGTCGCCGATCACGGCGGCGAGGGCGAGCACGTCATCGGTGGTGTGGGCGGTCACCCGGTACCCGCGGCCGGATCCGGTGTCGCTTCCGTGGCGTCCACTTCCTCAGCCGACCTCGCTTCCGTAACGGCGGAGCAGGGCCGTGGCGGCGACCACGAACGGGCGCCCGATCATCATCCCGTCGACCGAGGTGGCGTTGCCGGAGTTGGCCTCGGAGGCCGCGACGATCTGGCGGGCGAGCTCGATGGTCTCGCGGTCCGGCGAGAACCTCTCGTTGATGACCGGGACCTGACGCGGGTGGACGGCGACCTTGCCGCTGAAGCCCATGTCGCGATCCAATACCGACTCGCTGGCGAGCGTCTCGGTGTCGTGGTAGTCGAAGACCGGCGCGTCGAGACAGTCGATCCCGGCGCGGTAGGCGGAGTTGACGACGCGGGCGCGCGCGGCGTACAGCGAGGCCCAGTCGCGCCGTGCGCCGATCGCGAAGGAGTAGTCCGCCGCTCCGAACACCAGGGCCCGCATGCGCGACGACGACCGGGCGATGCGGGCCGCCCGGTCCAGCCCCTTGGGGGTCTCCACGATGACGACGATGTCCGGGGCGTAGGAGACCGAGGAGAGGACGGACTCGACGATCTCGATCTCGCGCGGCTCCTCCACCTTCGGCAGGACGATCAGGTCGGGCTTGGGGTCGAAATGGCGCAGGGCCAGCAGGTCTAATAATCCGTACACGGTGGTGATCGGGTTGATCCGCAGGGCCTCGGCCTGGCCGCGTTCGGCGCCTTTCCCGGTGAAGAATCGGCGGCTCCGCTCCCGGGCCGAATCCTTGTGCGCCTCGGCGACCGCGTCCTCCAGGTCGACCACCGCGATGTCGGCGCCACTGCCGTGCGCCGCCGCGAACTTCGCTTCCGACGTCGCCGGGGTGAACAACATGGAACGGTTGTTGGCGCTGAACTTCATCATCGCTGACACTTCTCCTTTGTGAGGTAGGTGCCGCTTCATACGCAAAGGCGGTTCAGTTCCTTGTGGAAACGCTCGATCTCGGCGTCCGGGATGTTGGCCCGGATCATGACTCTCAGGCAGGCCACGCCTCGCCGTACGATCGGGAAGAACAGAGAAGCGACGTAGAATCCCTCATCGAGCAGCCCCGACGCGACGCGCACGGCGTCCGCCTCGTCCTTCAGCATGACGGTGCGGATCGGAAAGAGCTCGCCCCGCTGCCCGGTTTCGATCAAGGAATCGAACAGGGCGGTCTTGCGGTGCAGTTCGCTCTGCAACGCGTCGACCTCACCCGACAAATGCAGCTCGGCCGACTTGACGATGCCGCCGAGCCCCGCGGTGTTGATCCGCTGTGACCACATGATCGGGCCGCTGTTGCGCAACAACATGTCCGTGACCCGGCCCCCGGCCAGCGAAGGATGGAAAAGGACCAGCCCACCGGACGCCCCGAACCCTTTGTTCAGGGACCCGACAATGATCGTGTTCTCGGTCAATTCGCCGAGTTGTTCGAGCACCCAGCCGACACCCCGCGGCCCCATGGTGGAAATTCCATGCGCCTCGTCGTAGATGACGAGGAGGCCGTACTTTTCCTGTAACCGGCGCAGTTCGACCACGGGGGCGCCGCCGCCGGTGCTGTAGACGCCGTCCGCGACGTACACCACTCGGGAGTGGGACACGCAAAGCCGTTCCAGTTCTTCGACGTCATTGTGCCGGATCGTCAGGACCGAGGTCTCGTCGGCCGCGGACGCCTTCATGGCGTTCAGGCAGAAATGGGCGTTCTTGTCGAACACCATCAGTGGTTCCGTGTCACCGGTCAGGACGCCCGACGCCGCCAGCGGGATCACCGACCAGCCGGCGGCGGCTCCGGAGGTCGTGGTGATCGCGGTGGCGCCGAACAGCCTTCCGAGGCCGTGCTCGGCCTCGTCGAGGAGGGTGGAGCGCATCCTCACCCGCGAGATGGTGGTGTTCAGTGTGCCCTCGCGGAGCAGGGCGTCCGCCGCGGCCCGCACGATCCGCGGATCCTGGTCGAGCCCCAGGTAGGAGTACGAGGACATGTTCGTGACCGGATGGTCGAACCCCTCGACCCGGGCCCGGTCCGAGCCGCTGGCCGATAACACCAGGTCGGTGAGGCCGGCCTCTTTGCACGCGTCCCAGTAAGGCCAGCTCGCACCTAAAGCCTTCTTGATATTGGCGAACTCGTGCAAGGGTCACCCTCCGCTCCTGGAAGAAACTCTTTCGACCGTCATCAGTCAGTCCTTGTTCATGGTCGGTACCATGAAACTTCGTTCGGAGACAAGGACGGTCTCGCGTTTCTGGTTGACCCCGATGGTCCGTACCTTGATGATTCCCTGATTCGCCCGGCTCCGGGAGAGACGCTTGGTCAGGATCTCGCTCTCGGCGTACAGCGTGTCCCCGACGAAAACCGGGCCGACCAGCCTGATGGAATCCCAGCCGAGATTGGCGATACCGCTTCCGCTGGTGCTTCGCACGCTCATTCCGGTGACGATGCTCAGCGTGACCAGGCTGGAGACCAGAGGACGCCCCCATTCGGTGTCCTCGCAGAACACCGCGTCGATGTGCAGCGGCGACTGGTTCATCGCCATGGTGCTCATCAGGACGTTGTCCATCTCCGTCACCGTCCGGCCTGGCCGGTGCTCGAACACCGCCCCAGGCTCGAACTCCTCGTAGTAGAAGCCGACGCGTTCCCGGTGCCGGTTCTCGCCGGTCAGATCGTAACCCGCATAGGGGGAGCGCTTGCCCGTGGGCGCGTACGGGTTCGGTTCAGACAAGATCACTCCACTGGTACTGCCCCGACAAGTCGCCGAAGCCCGGTTCAAGGGAGGAGAGGGTCGACCGAGAGCGAGTCGTCCCTCGACGAGCGGCCCGCCGCGGCCACCGGTCACCGGGAAGACGATCTTGGATTGGCAAGGGGTGAAACCAGCGTAGCCGAACCATTCTCCTGTGATCAATACATCATCTGAAGTCGTCCCCTTACAAGAAGTCAAGACACTACAGTGCCAATCTTCGGCAAATGTCGACGGTCAGCCCATTCGCTTTTGGGCCACAGTAGGCGTAGCAGGCGTGGGTCGATGCTGGAGATGGGGAAGGTGTTCGGCGGTGGCGCGTTCGCCGAGACGGGTGACGCCTTCACCGTCGACCGCGACGTCACGGCTCTCGGCGTCGCGGACGGCACCGTCCACGCCGCCTTCACGTCCGGGACGATCGTGGCGCTGAACGCCCTCACCGGCGCGGTGTGCTGGAGCCACCGCCTCCAGGTCGGGGCGGTCGCGCTGTCGCTCACCGCGCCGTGGGCTGGACCTTCTGCGGATCGGGCCCGGAGACGGAGGTGGCGTCGTTGATCGCTCGGCGCATGTTCACCGAGGCGAGCAGGGCGATTCCGGCGACGAAGAAGGCCGACAGGGGCAGGATCGCGCTCCGGTAGCCGCCGGTGGCCTGGAGCGCGACCGTGATCACCAGGGCGCCGAGAAAGGTGGCGATCTTGTCGCCCAGCTCGTACAGGCTGAAGTGCTCCGCCTCCCGTCCGGCCGGGATGATCTGCGAGAACATCGACCGGGAGAGGGACTGCGCACCGCCCATCACGATGCCGATGACCGCCGCCAACGCCAGGAACGGGACGACGGCGCCGGGCCGGAGGAAATAGGCGATCCCGACGACGGACGTCCAACCGGCGAGGGCGCCGAGGACGGTCCGCTGGGCGCCGAACGCTCCCGCGAGCCGGGCGAGCAGCAGGGCACCGCCGACGGCGACGAACTGGACCATCAGGATCGCGCCGATCCTGGCCTCCTGCGGGAGCGCGAGCCGGTGCCCGGCGTAGATCGCGGCGAAGTTGAGGACCGCCTGCATGCCGCTGTTGTAGACGAGATACGCCAGCAGGAACAGCAGCGTACGCGGGTAACGTCGCAGCTCCGGCAGGGTCCGGCGGAGCCGCCGCAGGCTACCGGCGGCCGTCCGGGCCGCGCCGCGGGCCCCGTGCTCCGCCGTACTCCCGATGGCCGGGACGGCGGGCCGGTCGCGCAGCCACAGCAGCGGGACCACCGTCCAGCAGCCCCACCAGAGGCCCGCCGAGCCGAGCGCGATCCGGACGGCCGTCACCTCGCTGAGGCCGAAGGACGCGTGCTTCACAAAGAGCAGCAGATCGAACGCCAGGAGCACCCCGCCGCCGAGATATCCGGCCGCCATGCCGCGCGCGGACACCGAGTCCCGCTCGGCGGGTCCGGCGATCTCCGGAAGGAAGGAGTTGTAGACGACGACCGCCGCCGCGTACCCGATCTGGCCGAGGGCGAAGAGCGCACCGCCCAGCAGGTACCGCTCGCCGTAGACGAGATACATCGCGAAGGTCGCGCACGCTCCGAGACCGGCGAACGCGCCGAGCAGTGCCCTCTTGCGGCCGGTGTGGTCGGCGACGGCGCCCGCGACCGGCAGCACGATCGCCTGGAGGACCGCCGCCACCGCCACCACCAGCGTGTAGTACGCCTCGTGCCTGACGCCGACGCCCAGGACGTCGACCGAGCCGTCCGGCCCGGCCGCGGATCCGGCGACCCGCGTCAGATGCGGGCCGAGGAACACCGCCAGCACCGTGGTGGGAAAGGCGGAGTTCGCCAGGTCGTAGGCGTACCATCCGAGCCGCTCCCGGCGGCGCGCTTCGCGGGGCGCGGGTTCGGCGGCGATCGGTGCCCGCGCGGAAAGGGGCTGCGGGGGGCGTCCGGTCACGATCCGACGGGTTCCTCCGCCCTTGTCCCGAACCGTTCTCGCAGCACGTGCCGGACGCGGCCGATCCGTTCCGGGACGTTGAGCCGCCGCCATACGGTCAGCGCGTCGAGATAGGCGAGTTCGGCGGCGCGGTGGTCGCCGCGCGCCCACGCTATTTCGCCGAGCGTCATCAGCACTTTGCCCGTACTCCACTGGTCATTGGCCCGTCCGGCCTGCGCCAGCCCCTCGCGGGCCATCTCCGCGGCCTCGTCGAAGCGGCCGTGCGCGACGGCGAACGCGGCGAGATCGCCGCCGGTGTTGCTCATCTCGGCGGCGTCGCCCGCCTCCGCCACGAGGGCCCGCGCCCGGGCCAGGCACTGAGCCGCCTCGTCCTGCCTGCCCTGACGGCAGTAGACCAGCCCGACGTATTGCAGCGCCCAAGCCTCCAGCAACGGGATCCCGCCTTCCCTGAACCCGTCACGGACCTCCTCGAACAGGCTGAGGTAGTCGCCCTGTATCCACGCGGCGCGCATCGCGTGGATCAGCCGGGCGCCGGCGAACGCCACGGCGAGGGCGTCACCGTCGCGCCGGGCGAGCGCCAGCCGCCGCCGGTGCGCGACCACGTCCGGATGGTCGAGGTTCGGATCGTCCGCGCCCGCGGGCTCCTCCGGCTCGGCGCCCGGCGCGCCGCGCAGCTCGGCGTACGCGGCGAGGACCCGTTCCCCGTAGGCGAGGCTGCCGGTGTAGTCGTCGCCGCTGGCCGCGGCGAGGCAGAGCAGCCCGAGCATCGTCGCCCGGCCCCGCGCGTCGCCCGCCGCCTCGGCGGCGCGCAGCCCGCTGGTCAGCGCCTGCGACCATTCGCCGTAGAGCCCGCGCAGGTCGAGGTAGGCGCACAGGCGTTGCGCGAGCGGCCAGGCCACCCGCGCGCAGGCGTCGTCGGCCGCCCGGCGGACCGTGTCGAGCAGCGCGGTCCGCTCCTCGTCCAGCCAGCCCATGGGGTCGGCGCGGACGGCGTCGAGCAGCTCGCCGGGTGGACGCCACCGCGGCCGCGGCTCGGGATCGGCCCCCACCCAGTGCGGAAGCCGGGAATCGGCCGCCGCGGCGAGCGCCAGCCAGCCGTCGAACGTCCGGTGCCGGGCGGCCCGCAGTTCGGCGGGGCCGTCGAAGTCGGCGGCGAGCTCGGCGGCGAGAAGCCGGACCAGATCGTGCATCCGGTAGCGGGGCCCGGTGACGCCCGACCCGGCAGGCTCGACCAGATGGGCCTCCGCCAGCCCTTCGACGGCCCGCTCGGCACCGCTCTGGGTGCCCGTGAGCGCGGCCGTCAGCCACACCGGGAACTCGTGCGCGTCCAGCACGGCGAGGAGGCGGAAGAGCCGTTGCTGCTCGCGGGGCAGGGCGCCGTAGCCGCCGAGCACGCTCGCCCGCACGTCGAGGTCGCCGAGGTGGAGCCAGTCGAGGCGCTGCCGCGCGTCGGCGAGGCAGCGAACCATGTCGCGCACCTTCCAGCCGCCGCGCGCCGCGAGCCGGGCCCCGGCGATCCGCAACGCGAGCGGCAGCCCGCCGCAGTAGCGCGCGATGTCGGTCGCCGCCGACGGCTCGGCGTCGATCCGGGACGGCCCAGCGATCGCGCGCAGCAGGTCCACGCTCGGGCCGAGGGGTAACGCGTCGAGCCGGACGGTGCGGAGCGCCTCCATCGCGTCGAGCCGCCTGCGGCTGGTGGCCAGCAGGCGGCAGCCTCCCCGCGCCGGTAGCAGGGGCCTCAGCTGCGCCTCGTCCGCGACATCGTCAAGAACGATCAGTACGCGCCGGGCGGCGAGCATGCTCCGGAAGACGCCCGCCCGATCCTCGGGGTCCGGCGGCACCTCGTCCGGGGGCACGCCGAGCGCGCGCAGGAAACGCGCGAGCACGGTCGCCGTCGGCACCGGTGTGCGGTCCGTCCCGCTGAGCTTCGCGTAGAGCTGACCGTCGGGGAACCGGTCCCGGAGGGCGTCCGCGACCCGCAGCATCAGCGCCGTCTTGCCGATCCCGCCGGGGCCGGTGAGAGCGACGTCGGCCCCGGCGTCCAGCACCAGGTCGAAGATCCGCCGTGTCACGTCGGCGCGTCCGACGAGATCGGGCACCGGGGGCGGCGCCTGCCACGGGACCACGCACGCCGCCCGCCCGGCCGCGTCCGCTCCGGCGAGCGGGACGACCGTCCCGGCGAGGACGGCCTGATGCAGGTCCTGCAACCTCGCCGACGGTTCGACGCCCACCTCCTCGATCATCCGCCGGCGGCACTCGCGGTAGCCGGCGAGCGCGTCGGCGACGCGTCCCGCCTGGACGAGGGCGGTCATCAGCTGCCCCCGGAAACGCTCGTCCAGCGGGTGATCGCGGGTCAGCGCCACCAGCTCGCCGACGAGGCCCGCGCCCCGGCCGAGTCCGAGATCGGCGTCGATCCGATCCTGCAGCACGGCGACGTGCTGCTCCTCCAGGCCGATCGTGGCCGCCTGGATCGCCGGATACGGCAGGTCGGCGCAGGGCAGCCCCCGCCAGAGCGCCAGCGCGGCGCGGAACAGCTCGGCCGCCGGCGTGTACCGGCCCGCGGCGAGCTGACCGCGTCCGGCCGCCGCCTCGCCGCGGAACTCCACCAGATCGACCTGCCCCGGCCCGGCCGCCAGGTGGTAGCCGGGCGGCCGGGTCACGATCAGGTCCGGCGGCAGCGCACGCCGCAGCCCGGAGATCAGGTTGTGGATCTGGGCGCGAAACGACGGTGGCGGACGATCATCCCACAGCACACCCGACAGCTCCGCCAGGGAGACGCCCCTGCCGGACCGGAGGACGAGCATGGCGAGCACGGCCCTCGCCTGCGGACCGCCGACGTCGAGAGGCTCCCCATCGCGCTCGACCGTCACCGGGCCGAGCACTCGGATACAGAAGTCGCTTCGCAAGGAACACGCCCCCGTCCGGATCCATGCTTCCGATCGTCACTTCTGGATCGGGCGTCCTCGCGGGGGAAGGAGCCAGGCGGGGTGCGACGCGCGTCATTCTAAGGGCACGCCTGTCGAATCGGTTGATAGTCCAGCAAATCGCCCACACATATGCGGCATCTCAACATGGTCAAGGTGGGTGAGTCCGGCAGGTCATGTCAGACTCCCAGGGCCCTGTCCAGCTGCTGGGGCCTGGCGTCCGGACGGCCGTCACGGCTCACGATCACCTTTGTCCTCACCGGACGAGCGGGAACGCTGCGAGAGCATCCGGAGCAGCGACTTCCCGAGATCGCGGACGGCGTCCTCGGTCTCGTGGAACGCGTCCTGGAGGCCCCTGCCTCCCTGGCCGCCGCCGTCCGCCGCGCCTTCGGCCGCTCCTCCGGCTCCCTCGCCGACGTCCTCGACGGCGCCGCCGACATTCTCGGTCGCCTCCCCGGCGCCCTCACCCACATCCCGCACCGCGCCGCCCGCGCCTTCGCCGACGTCTTGTACCGCGCCGCCTGCGCCTTTGCCGACGTCGTGCACTGCGCCGCCCGCGCCCTCGCCGACATCCTCCACCGCGCGGCCCGCGCCTTTGCCGACGTCCGCGACGGCTCCCCTTGTCCCCTTGCCGACTTGGCCCACCGCGGTCCCGGCGCCGGCGCCGAGCTCGCGACCGGCCGCCTCCACGCCGCGTCCGATGTGCTGGAGGATCTCCGGGTTGCGGTCGATCGTGGTCAGGACCCGCTCGACGATGGCGGCCACGTTGTCCAGCCGGACCTCCAGCCGGGCCTGTGCCTCGACGCCCTTGATCCCCAGCTCGACCTTGCCGAGGAACACGTCCGCGCCGACGTTCAGCTTGACCAGGTCGAGGACTTGGGCGACGAGCGAGACGTGCGCGTCGAGGTTCTCGACCTCAAGCGAGATCTCGTCGACCTTGAGCAGCGGAACGTCGAGATAGACGTCCGGGTCCTCGGCGGAGCGCGGCCGCCCTTCGCGCGCCACGGCACTGCCGGTCAGAGCGTCCGCCTCGCCGCCGGGCGCGTCCCGCTCGCGATCAGGCTCCCGATCGTCGGGCCCGCTGTCGCCCATCGTTCCCCCTGATTCCCGCTCCGACGTGCTCCTGGCCGGGGTCTCCGGCCCCCTGAGCGGCCCCCTGAGCGGCATCGTCGTCGACGTTCTTCCTCTTGGACGGCATAGCCGAAGAAGGCATGACGAAACGGCAGAAAAGCCGCTGAACAGGGAAAACAAAAGATCTACCGTCCCGGGCGGTGAACGTCCGACGCCGGCAGACGCGCATCTGGGAGAGGCCGGCATCAATGAAGACGTCTTGTGGGGGTACTGCGTCGTCATGCGAATCGGTGTGCTGGACGTGGGTTCGAACTCCGCCCATCTCAAGGTGGTGGACCTCAGCGTGGGCGTACCTCCGGAGCCGGTGACGACGGTCAAACGCCCGACCCGGCTGGCCGAGGCGATCGATGCCGACGGAGCGGTGGCGCCGGAGGCGATCGAGCGGCTGGTCATGTCGGTGCAGGAGGCCGTGTGCGCCGCCGGAGCGCACGGGGTCGAGGAACTGGTGTCGTTCGCGACGTCGGCGGTGCGGGACGCGTCCAACCAGCGGGAGATCGTCGCCCGGGTCGCGGCGTTGACCGGTGTGCGGCTCGGCTTCCTGTCCGGCGGGGACGAGGCGCGGCTGACGTTCCTCGCCGCCCGCGCCTGGTACGGATGGTCCGCCGGGCGGCTGCTGCTGGCCGATATCGGCGGGGGCTCCCTGGAGATCGCCCACGGTGAGGGCCAGGAACCGGCGCTGGCGTTGTCGCTGCCGCTGGGCGCGGGACGGCTCACCCGCGCCCACCTGCCTGGTGACCCGCCGTCCCGCAAACGAGTACGCCGGCTGCGCCGCCACGTGTATGAGCGGCTGGCCGAGACGTCCGCCCAAGTGAGAGCGGGCCTGGTGGGGGAGCGGCCGGTGTGGCCGGTCGCGACGTCCAAGACCTTCACCCAGCTGGCCCGGCTGACCGGGGCGCCCAAGCGCAAGGAGGGCCCTTACGCGCGGCGCGTGCTGGAGTTGGAGCGGCTCCGTGAGCAGATCCCCGTCCTGGCGTCGAAGCGCGCCGCGGCCCGGGCGAAGCTGCGCGGCGTGTCCCGGCCCAGGGCGTCGCAGATCCTGGCCGGCGCGATCGTGGCGGAGGCGCTCATGACGTCCCTGGAGGTCGATCGGCTCGATATCTGCCCGTGGGCGATCCGCGAGGGCCTGATCACGCGGCGTCTGCAGGCGATGTCCGACCCCGCGGCGGCCGATGACGAGACCGCGCGCCTCACCCAGGCCGTCCCCACCGTCGCGTCCCTGGACCGGCCGCCGTTGCGCCCGGTCCCCACGCTCAGCGCCTGACCACCCCTTCCTGGATGCCCCGACGACCCCGGCGTACCGGTCTGCCGCGCCTCGGTTCTTCGATGCCGGGTTGGGTGTATCGCGGGTGTATCGAAAATTGCATACGCCGCCGCAACACTCGTCCGTCTTCAATGGAGGTCATGGAGCGCAGCGGTCCGTGTCGAGGGCATGGCGCTCCGGCTTAGGAGGCCAAGGAGCACCACCGCGAGGCGAACCCGAACGCCATGGCCGCTCCCTTCGGGTCCGACGCTGATCACCGCGACTTCACCGGCGTCCGGGAGCCACCCGAAGCCATCGGCTTCCCAGGCCGCGGTGCGAAGGCCGAACCAGGCGCCCTTCGTAGGACGCCCCACCCAGAACCCGAGGACGCAGCAGTGATCGGCAGTGAGACAGGACAGACGATGACGCAGGTGGACATGGTCGATACCGGGCGGGACACGGCCGAGACCGGGCAGGGCGACGCCGGCGGCCGAGGCTCCGACTCCGGTTCCCGGCGCGCGGGCGTCCACCGGGCGATCGGCATCGTCTCGCGGCCGGGGCCCTGGAAGCGCGGCCTGATACTCGCGGCGCTGGCGCTCCTGCTGGGCCTGTTCATGCTGCTGCACGCGCACGTCCCGAACCGGATCAAGAACCTCGGCAGCCTAGTGGAGACCTTCCTGCCGTGGTTCGGACTGTTCATCCCCGTGCTGCTGACCGGGGCGCTGTTGCGCCGCTCGGCCTCCGCCGCCGCCGCGCTGCTCCTGCCGGTCGTGGTGTGGCTGACCCTTTTCGGCGGGTTGCTCAGCGACAAGTCCCACCCGGGCGGCGACCTCACGGTGACCAGCCACAACGTCGGCGCCGACAACCCCGACCCGGTCGGCACCGCCCGTGACCTGGTCGAATCCGGGGCGGACGTGCTGGCCCTACAGGAGATCACCGAGCAGGCCCGGGGCACATACGAGAAGGAACTGGCAAAGGCGTACCCGCACCACACGGTGCAGGGCACGGTCGGGCTGTGGAGCAAGCTGCCGCTGTCGGACAGCCGGCCGGTCGACACCAAGATCGACGTCGGGCCGCTGGGGGACACCAAGCCCGCCCACGTCAAGATGACCTACACCCGGGCGCTGCGCACCACGGTGGCCACGGACCAGGGCCCGCTGGCGGTGTACGTGGCCCACCTCGGCTCGGTCCGGGTGACCCCCAAGGCGGGCTTTTGGACGGGCCACCGCGACAGGGGCGCGCAGGCGCTCAGCGAGGCCATCGCCGCCGACCGGAACGAGCGGGTGGTGCTGCTCGGCGACCTGAACGGCACCATGGACGACCGCGCGTTCGCCGGCATCACCTCGCGGATGCGCTCGGTACAGGACGTGGCCGGGGACGGCTTCGGCTTCACCTGGCCGGCGTCCTTCCCGGTGGCGCGGATCGACCAGATCCTTGTTCGCGGCGTGGAACCGACGAACTCGTGGGTCCTGCCGTCCACCGGCAGCGACCACCGCCCGGTGGCGGCCGGAATCAACTGGTGAACACCACACCGAAACCCGCCCCGCCCATCCACGCATCCCTGAGCGACTGACGGCATACCAGCACTTGCTCGGCCACCGCTCAGCGCCGAGCGGGCGTGACGCTCGGATGTGACGGGGGCAGCGGCGTGTCGGCCGACATTTGTACTTGACATGGCGGAATGGGCGCGGACGGTATCAGATAACCGGGTTCCGAAGACGCCCACTCGTCAGGAAGGATTCACTTCCGCTGACAGTCCGGCTCGGTTTCAGGCTGCGCAGCGGTGAGCGGCGGTTTTGTCATGTTTTGCGTCAACGCGGTCGCTCAGCCGGAACCAGGAGGCCAGTCAAGCCACATATCGGACTTCTCTCAAGGGTGGTTATGAATCAAATATCGACTCTTTTGGGATTGTCGGTGATCGGTGTGACGGGCCTTGGGGCGGCGGCCCTGCTCTGGGCTCGCAACCGGTTGATCGTGGTCACCGTCGCCGGCACGAGCATGATGCCCACCCTGGGCGACGGAGATCGGGTTCTCGTACGGCGGCGGAGCATCGGGCACCTCCGGCGCGGGGACGTCGTAGTGATCGAACCACCCCTTGAAGGCCCCTATCATCCGGTCGCCGCCGAGCCTGACGGCCGGCTCTGGAACATCAAACGAGTCGCCGCGCTACCTGGGGACCGGCTCCCCCCAGGAATACCAGGACCGCGAACCATTCCGCCGGGAGCCCTCGCGGTGCTCGGCGACAATCCCGACAGTATCGATTCCCGCTTCCGGGGCCTGTTCTCCGGCGACCGGCTCCTCGGTGTGGTCGTCCACCGCCTGGGCGCCGCGTCCAACGCCGATTGATCGGGCAGCTCGGATTCGCGTCAAGCTGGATTGGTCTCAGATCGGTTCTCAATCGTCATGTTCACCACCGGAGATTCCGGATAATTCGAGGAGGACAGTCGCCATGAAACGTGCGATCAATCGTCTGGGCGACAGGATGCTCAGCGAGCTCCTGCCCAGCACGACCGCCCGGGCCGAGCCCTGCTGGTGGAAGTACAACCCCCGCCGGTGGTGCTGCATCATCGCGCGGATCACGTACTGCCGCCTCGACTAGCGCCGTCCGCCCGTCGTGCAGTACGTCTCGCTGGCCGCCCGCTGCGCCGTGGGGCTGGTCTTCCTGGTCGCGGTGCTGGGCAAGGTGCGTAGCCGGAAGGCATTCGCTGAATTCCGGTCGTCGGTGCCTGGCCTGGCCCCCGGCCTGCCACGGACCACCACCTCCGTGGCGGTGGTGACCGCCGAATCGGTGACCGTCGTGCTGCTGGCGATCGAACCCACGGCACCGGTCGGCTTCGTGCTGGCCGGTGCCGTCCTGCTGGCGTTCACGTGGGCGATCCAGCGGTCGCTGCGCAACGGCAGGCGGGCGAGCTGCCGTTGCCTCGGGACGTCCACCGTCCCCCTCGGCCGTGTCCATGTCGTGCGCAACCTCGCGCTCATCTCGGCCGTCACGTCCGGCCTGTCCGCGCACCTGGCGGCGGCGTCGGCGCCGGTGCACCCCGCCGGCGCTCTCGTCGCCGCGGCGGGCGGAGGCGTGCTCGCCGTGGTGTTCATCTTCTTCCACGAACTGGCCGACGTGCTGATCGCGCCGTCCCCGGGCGGCCCGCGATGACCCCGTCCGGTCAGGCAACAAGAGAGGCGGCACATGCCTTATCTCGTCGCGGGCGTCGTCTTCGTCGGCGTGCTGTGCGCGTTCGATCTGATCCTCACCGTCGCGGTCGTCCGCCGCCTGCGCGTCCACGCGGCGCTGCTGGAGGGCGAGCGGTCGCTGCCGCCGCTGACACCGCCCGGCACCCGCCTGCCAGAGTTCCACGGGGACGGCGTCGACGGCGCGACCGTCACCCGTGCGTTCTTCTCCGGTCCGACGATCGTGGGCCTGTTCTCCACCACCTGCGGCTCGTGCCGGGAACGACTGCCCGAGTTCGCCGGGCGGCTCCGGGCCCTGGGCGACCGGCGCGCCCTGGCGGTGGTGGTCGGGGAAGACCGTGACGCGGCCGAACCCTTCGTCGCCGACCTGTCACCCGTCGCCACCGTGGTGGTCGAGCCGGAGGGCGGGCCGGTGAGCGCCGCGTTCGGGTACCCCGCCTACCCGAGCTTCTACATCGTGAACGCGGACGCCGAGGTGACGGCCTCGACGCTCACGCTGGACGGGCTGCCGGTACCGGCGAGCAAGTGATGAGGACGGACCACGAGAAAGGCCGTACGGGCGGATCGGGAAGCGCCGCGACCGTCGCCTCGCTCGCGTGGCGGGCGCACTGGGGCGCGACCGTCGCGTCCGTGGTCCTCACGGTGCTCGGTGGGCTGGCGCCGGTCGCGACGGCGTGGCTGACCAAGCTCGTCCTGGACGCGATCACCGAGGGGGAGGGTCATGACGGCGTCCTCCTGCCCCTGGCCGCCGGTCTGGCCGTCTGCGGGCTGGGTGTCACCGTCGTCCCGTACGCCTCCGGCTACGCGCATGACCAGCTGCGCCGGGCCGTGCGCGTGCTCGTCGCCGACCGTCTGTTCAGGGCGGTCAACGACCAGGCCGGGCTGCGCCGGCTGGAGAGCCCTTCGTTCCAGGACACCCTGCGGCTGGCCTACGAGTCCAGCCAGCACGCGCCGGACCGCCTGATAATCGGGGCCCTGGTGATCGGCCAGTCGGTCATCGTCATGTCCGGCTTCGTCGTCACCCTGCTGGTGATCAGCTCCTGGCTGGTCGCGGTCCTGTTCCTGGCGTCGCTGCCCTCGGTCTGGGTTCAGCTCGGCCTCAGCCGGGACCGGGCGGAGACGATGTGGGAGATCAGCCCCGCCATGCGCCGCCAGGTCTTCTACGGCCAGCTGCTGACCAGGCCGGAGGCGGTGAAGGAGGCACGGCTGTTCGGTCTGGGCGACTTCTTCCGCGTCCGGATGCTGGCGGAGATCCGCTCGGCCAACGAGGCCGAGCGCCGGATCGATCTGAAGACCCTCCGCCGGCAGGGGCTGCTGGCCCTGGTCGGCAGCGGGGTGGCGGCCGGCGGTCTGGTGTGGGCCGTCCTGTCCGCCGCGTCCGGTGCCATCACACTCGGTGACGTGACCATGTTCATCGCGGCCGTCGCGGGCGTCCAGACGGCGCTGACCTCGATCGTCGACCGGTGGGCCGAGGCGCACAACGCCCTGCTGATGTTCGGACACTTCACCACCGTCACCGCGTCCGCACCCGATCTGCCCGTGCGCTCCGACCCCCGGCCGGTCCCCGCCCTGCGCCGGGGCATCGAGCTACGGGACGTGTGGTTCCGCTACAGCGAAGGGCATCCCTGGATCCTGCGAGGGGTCGACCTGTTCATCCCGCACGGCCGCAGCGTCGCCCTGGTCGGAGTGAACGGCGCCGGCAAGAGTACGCTCGTCAAGCTGCTGTGCCGCCTGTACGACCCGGACGAGGGGTCCCTCCACTGGGACGGAGTGGACCTGCGCGATATGGATCCCGCGGACCTGCGCGAACGGATCGGCGTGGTGTTCCAGGACTTCATGGAATACGACCTCACCGCCACGGAGAACATCGTCCTGGGCGACCTGACCGCGGCCGCCGACGTCGAGCGGATCACGACCGCCGCCCGCCGCGCCGGCGTCCACGACACCCTCCAGGCGCTGCCGCGGGGCTATGACACGATGCTGAGCCGGATCTTCGGTGACCGGGACGACACCTCCGGCGTGGCCCTGTCGGGCGGCCAGTGGCAACGGCTCGCGCTGGCCCGCGCGTTCCTCCGCCAGAGCCGCGACCTGCTGCTCCTCGACGAGCCGAGCTCGGGCCTGGACGCCGAGGCCGAACACGCGGTGCACGCCTCACTCCGCCGCCATCGCCGCGGCCGGACCAGCGTCCTGATCTCCCACCGTCTCGGCGCGGTCCGCGACGCCGACCTCCACGTCGTCCTGGACGACGGGCGGATCACCGAGCGCGGAACCCACGAGGAACTGATGGCCCTGGACGGCGAATACGCCCGCCTGTTCACCCTCCAAGCCAGCGGCTACGCCTCCCTAACCCCGGCCGACTGATCAGCAGACACGCCCTGCCCCATCCCACCGACCACGACGCGCCACCAACCAGCTGCTCCGAAGCGCCGCACGCCCATCCCGCGCCGCTGCACCTCGTGACCAAGGACGGCCCGGCCCGCGGCTGGCCCCCGTCCGGCGGCCCGAAGACCTGCCCCGCGACGAGGTGAAGGTTAAGCATGGCGAACGCGCGTCGAGGTTCTCTTGGACGGCGATGCCCAGGGCCCCAGGCTCGACTCGCTTGCCGAGCCATTTGAGACCTTCGCCGAACTCCTGAACGCGGAGCATGCTTGCCGCCCCCACCGACCGCACCGTCGCGCCCTGCCCGACCTCCGGCACCCGAGCCGCCAGTCGACGCCGCCGCTCGCGTCCGAGACCGGACTTCACGATCAGCCCGGGGACGCGCCCTTCGAATTCGCGAGCCGTCGGGAACGTATAGGTGAACCCCACGAAACCGTCCGAGCCTCCCTGACTGAGGTGCTCCGGGGCTGGCGACGTCAGTCATCTTGCTAGCGTGGTCGCCATGTCGGATGATCTGCCTGATCTGCGGGCATCGCACCAGGATCGGGACCGTGTCGTGGACACGTTGCGGGTCGCCGCCGGCGACGGCCGGCTCACCGCCGAGGAACTGGACACCCGGGTGGAACGTGCGCTGTCGGCCCGGACGCTCGCCGAACTGGCCGACCTCACCGCCGACCTCGTGCGCGCCGCCGACGACGTGCTCGTGGTCGAGCAAGACGGCGGCAAGTACGTGAAAGAGGGGCGTTGGCGAGTACCTTCGCGCATCCAGGTCCGGACGCAACTGTGCCGAGTCACCCTCGACTTCAGCCGCGCGGTGATCACTGCGAACGTCCTGCGCATCGACGCGGAGATGGTCCACGGCAAGTTGCTCATCGTCAGCTCGCCGGGCATCGTGATCGACACCGACGGGCTCAACCGCACATACTCCAAGGTCAAACTCCACTCCTCGGACGACTCTGTCGAGCCCCTTCTGCGCATCGAACTCGCCGGCACGCTGGTCCATGCAAAAGTCATCGAGCAGCGCCGGCGACATTAACCCTCCCACGGCCCCCAATTGCGAACGCCTGACGCCGAGCCGCCGCTCCACCTGATTGACGATTCGGGACAGGCGCGTCCCGTCTGCCGACCTCACGTTCACGTTCGTCCAACGGGCCGGTGAAGCTGCGGCGGGCGATCGTGGTGCTGATATCGGCGCAGCTACCCAGTGCCCGATACCGCGCACCCGCTGGACTGCTCACTGGATTACATGGGAGGCAGGCCGCGTTCGCGACCTGCTCATTGACCAAGCTCGCCGAGCACTTGGCGGCCGCGAACGTGTTGCCTCGACCAAGTTGCGAGAGACGTACCGGTCCTTCAAAACGCCGGTAGCACTCGGCCGCCCCCTGGCCCAAGGCGTGGTCGCAGCGCGCGAACACGGCGTGGCCGCTCAGTTGGCGGCGACGCCCGCCGAGCGCGGCGGCTTGGACGTTCAGAGCGTCAGGGACCCGGTCGGTTTGTCCGGCTAGTGCGCTGACCACATACGTTCGCCGGTTTGATCACGCGGCTTTGGGCTCTGCGCGTGCACCAGCGTTGACTGCGGACCAGGCACGTCCGCGGCGTCGGGTGACGGCGTCGGGGTTGCGCTGTCGCAGAGAGGCGTGGAGTGTCCCATAGCTGTCCTGCATCTGCCAGTATCGACCGCTACCGGCAAGCTGCAGAGGTGCAGGAGGGACCCCGCATGGTGACTGGGGAATTCGAAACGATCCAACTCGACGAAGACCAGCGTGCCGACGTCGTCTTGATACTCGATACGTTGCGCACTGCGGGTTGGCGGATTTACCACGTCACCACCCGCACCGATGAACCAATGGTTATGGAGCCCGGAGTGGGAGCCCGGTACAAGACACCGGCCTACGAGCTTGATGTCGAGTATGCAGGTATGGGCGTATCGGTCGGAATCGAGGGCATTGGCAACTGGGAAGACCACGAACTGCTAATTCACGGCTGTGGGCAGTACGCCAGTCGCCACAACACAGCGCAGCCGAACGACGATCAGCAGAAGCTTGTGGACGTTCTTGCGGTGCTCACCGCTTACCAGGAACGGCTGACACCCAACACCTACGCCGACTTTGGCCGTGCCCTGTTGAGGGCGTGTGACTCCATTGAGTACAACTCGAACGAGGCCGGCGTGTACGAGTTCACCCAGCAGGACTTGGATAGCGGAGAATTGCCTGTGCTGAAGCGCCAGTAACACAAAGGCAGCGACGCCTTCTTGACAATCTCGCCGTACTCGGCTGGCCCCGTTGCCTAAGAACGTTTGCCGGGTCAGGTCAGGCTCGATCCGGTTTCTTCCTGCGCGCCCAGCAGGTGCCATGATCGGGATCTTCCGATTCTTTCCGGGTGCGGGTCCGCTGGAAGGAGATCCCGCGCTCGTGCAGGATCTGCTGCAGCCGTTCCCGGCCGATCCGCACCTGATGGATGGTGTTGTCGTTCAGGTAATCGGCGAGCTTGCGGATGCTCCAGTGGGTGAACGGATGCCCCAACTTGGCCGGGCGCGTGGTGGCCGCCGCGACGATATAGTCCCCGACGCCGACGCCATGATGATCAACGCCCGGCGGACCCGCACCGGCTCATGCTTTCCACGCCGAATGATCTGCTGCAAACGGCGACCTTCCTCATCGGTCAACCGCCGTGCCCCCGAACCGGCTCTGGCACCGCACACCCACCCTCAACAACGATCACATCTCTGGCTTCAGTTTTCCGTCATGGGCACCGTGGTCGGGCGACGGGTCGGCCGGTTCCCCGGCTGTCAGCATGGGCCGTTGTCGGTCCAGACGTCCTGGGAGTTGTTGCCGGGCACGTCGCCACGGGTCCACCATCTGGCGGTCCAGGTGTGGTCGTTGTACGAGACCTGCTGACCACCGACGTAGGCGACCGAGGACTCCCACGTTTGGGCGGAGCACGTCCCCGGGGGGCCGGTCTGCCACGGCACCTGGCTCGATCGGTAGAAGTCGACGCCCATGACCTGCCATCGCGGACCCTGGGCGGCCAGCCGCTGCCGGAAGGCGCTCCAGTTGTGGGTGGACTGCGGCGACCAGCCGAGCTCGGCGATGGCCGGCAGCCGGGGGAACGCCATGAACTCTATGTCGTCGATGTTCTGCAGAGTCTCCGACCACAGCGGCGCCTCGATGCCGAACACCTGCGACTCGCCCACGCCGGACAGGTACGCTCCGGGGTTCCATTCGTAGGCGGTCTGCACCTCGATGAAGCCCGCCCAGCTCAGCCCGAGACGCGTGCTGGAGTTGTATTTCATGTCGAGGTAGGACTTGTTGGCGGGTGACATGAGGATCTTGTTGCCTCGCCTCGCCGCCGCCTGGACCCCCGCGTGCGATGTCCCCGTCTGCCAGTACTGCGGCACGGCCGAGGTGGGCGGGGTGGCGTCAACGATGTCGTGCCAGCCCATCGCGGTCTTTCCCTGCTGCTGAACGAGCGGCAGCACCCTGTTGAGGAACGTGATGTAGTCCTGCTGGGACGTGGAATTGGCCTCGTCGCCGCCGATGTGGAGGTAGGGGCCGGGGGTGAGCGCCGCGACCTCGCGGATGACGTCGGCGACGAACCGGTAGGTGACGTCCTTGCTGATGCACAGCGAGCTGTAGCCGACCTGGATGTCGGTGCGGCGCGGCGGTGCGACGTTGTTGCAGTTGAGCTCCGCGTACGAGGCCAGCGCCGCGTTGGTGTGGCCGGGCATGTCGATCTCGGGGACGACGGTGATGTGGCGGCTCTGCGCGTAAGCGACGATGTCCCGGTACTGGTCCTGGGTGTAGTACCCGCCCGGGGTGCCGCCGACTTCGAGCTCGCCGCCGTACGTCGCCAGCCGAGGCCAGCTGTTGATCTGTATCCGCCAGCCCTGGTCGTCGGTCAGGTGCAGATGCAGATGGTTGACCTTATAAAGGGAGATCTCGTCTACGTACCGCTTGACCTCGTCGACGGTGAAGAAATGGCGGGCGACATCGAGGTGGGCGCCGCGATAGGCGAATCGTGGATAGTCGACGATGCGGCCACCTGGGATCTGCCACGGACCCGGTTGCGTGCTGGTGCTCTCGACCGCCGCCGGGAGCAGCTGCCGCAGGGTCTGCACGCCTGCGAACAGCCCGGCGAGCTGATTAGCCCGGATGACCACCGTGGACGCCGCGACGTCCAGCTGGTAGCCCTGGTTGCCCACGGCCGGGTCGGCGCCGGTGAGCAGCAACGATATGCCGTCGGTCGGCGTAGAGGGCGCGGTCCTGACCGGCAGGGGGTAGCCGGTCGACCGGCGCAGGAGAGCGGCGAGATAGTCGCCCACCCCGGCCGAACCGGGCTGCACATAGATCGCCGTGTCGCTTGTGATCGCGTGGTCGGCGCCGGTGGCCGGCTCGGCCTTGACGGGCACCGGAACCACGTCCTGCATGCTCGCGACCCGGGCGGCGGCGGGCGCCGGATGAACGCCTGCACGCACCGCCGGCCCCGCACCGGCAACCGACAGCGCCAGCGCCAGCGCCAGCGAGGAGAGGATGACCAGGAGCTGCTTGGAGCGCGATCGCGCGCGCGGAAGCCGGGTGGAGTTCATCGGAGCGGACCTTCAGTGGCGGGGAATTGAAAGGTTTGTTGTCAGTTAGAACGCTTCCCGCCCCGCTGTCAAGGGCTGCCCACCCTTTGGCCAAGCCGGCGCCGCTGCTGGAGCGGATGGCCGAGCCCAAGCGCACGGCGATGCTCACCGCGGTGATGCGGCTTTCCACGCGTTCCTGTTCGGCGGCCCACAGCGACCCTCAATAGCAGTCGGCCGCCGAACGCGATCACCGTGAGAGCGGGCAGCACCAGGTACCAATAGCTGATCGATATGCGCACAGGAACCGTCGGGCCCCACCTGGAGAGCTGGGCAGCGCCCTGCGGTCACCTGTGCGAGATCGTCGGGTCCGGCGTTCAGGCGGTGCTTGGCCCGCTGTGAGGTTTAGAGGAGGGCGTCGGTCGCTTCGGGTGTGGGTTCGGTTTCCTTGCGGACGGGGGGTTGTTCGTGGCGGGTGAGCAGGCCGATCACGATCGCTCCGGCGGCGACGATGGCGGCGCTGATCAGGGTGGTCACTTGGAGTCCTGTGGTGAAGGCGTCCCGTGCGGTGTCCAGCAGTTCGGGGCCGGCCGTTCCGGGAAGCCGTTCCGCGGTCTCAACGGCGCCGGCGAGACTCTCACGGGCCGCGCTCTCGGCGGCGGGGGAGACTCCGGCGGGCAGGGAGTCGCTCAGGTCGCTGCGGTAGATCGCGGTTCCGAGGCTGCCGAGCAATGCCAGTCCGGCGGCGAGCCCGAACTCCTGGCCGGTCTCGGAGATCGCCGAGGCCGCGCCGGCCCGCTCGGGGGGTGCGGTGGAGATGATCCGGTCCATGGCCAGGAGGATCCAGGGGCCAAAGCCCAGGCCCATCACGACCAGCCCGGTGATGACCCATGCCAGGCTGCCGGTGCTGATCAGTAGCACGCCGGCCGCGACGACGCCCATGGATCCCGCCAGCACCACCGCCGGGCGGGCCCGGCCGACGACCTTCGGCGCGAACTGGGTGCTCAGCAGCACCGAAGCGGCCTGCGGCAGCATCCACAGACCCGCTTCCAAGGGCGACAGGCCCCGGACCAGCTGCAGGTACTGGTTGACGAAGAGCATCACGCCGCCCATCGCGATGAGTCCCACCATCATCGAGGCCAGCGAGACGCTGAAGTCGCGGTAGCGGAACAGCCGCAGATCGATCATCGGGTCGGGCAGCCGGCGTTGCCGGCGCACGAAGACCACGCCGAGGGCGAGGCCGGCGGCGATGGTCACCGCCACGGTGGTGTCGGTGCCGTGGGTGGCGATGCGTTTGATGCCGTAGATGAGCGCGAGCACGGTGCCCAGCGACAGCACGGCGCTGACCAGGTCGAGGCGTCCGGCCGTGGGGTCGCGGTATTCGGGCAGCAGGAACGGCCCGGCGAGCAGCAAGATCGCCATCACCGGCACGCCCAGCAAGAACACCGAGCCCCACCAGAAGAACTCCAGCAGCAGCCCGCCGACCAGCGGGCCGATCGCCGAGCCCACCATGAACCCGCCCATCCAGACCGCCAGGGCCTTGGTGCGTTCGGCGTCGTCGGTGAACATGTTGCGGATCAGCGACATGGTCGAGGGCATCAACGTCGCCCCCGCCACACCGAGCAACGCGCGAGACACGATCAGCATCTCGGCGGTGGTGGAGTAGGCGGCCAGCAGGGACGCCACACCGAACGCGGCCGCGCCGGCCAGCAACACCCGGCGCCGCCCGATCCGGTCCCCCAGCACCCCCATGCTCACCAGAAAACCCGCGATCATGAAGCCATAGATGTCCAGGATCCACAGCAACTGGTTCGCGGTCGGGTCCAAATCAGCGCCCAGGTGCGGCACCGCCAGATGCAACACGGTCATGTCGATCGATATCAGCAGCGTGGGCAAAGTCAGCACGAACAGCCCGATCCACCGCCTGCGAACCGCCACCATATCCAGTCCCTCTCCTCACCCCGGGGCCCTAGCAGCCCAGCCACCCCAGGCGGCCAGTCACTACAAACGGCCCGTCACCTACAAGCGGCCCGTCGCCAACGAGTACAAGCCGCAGACTGAGCCCTCGATTCCGCACCGCCACCGACTCGGCCGAAAGTCCCACACCGACCCGGCCCCACGACCTAGACCCTGCCTCGAAGCAAGCCGAAACCATTCGTTGATTACGGGCGACCACAAGGTGGCCTGGTAGCGGACCGCCGGGCACGACAGCTGCGGCGGAAACCGAGGCATTGGCACCCGGTCGGAGTCGTGAACCGCGGTGCCGGGCGGCGCTGGCCGTTCCTCAGTGAACTGCCGGTTGATCAGATCCGGTGGCCGAGGCGCCGTCTGGTCCGGGGTGGTCGGCGCGCTGCCGGTTCCGGGGATGCACGTCCAGGAGGCCATGGGCCCGCATCAGCCGTTCCACCGTGTATCGCGCCACCTGTACGCCCTGGCGGCGCAACTGCTTGGTGCACGCGGTAGGCGCCTTGAGTGCTCACAACTTTCGAGGCGTAGCCGCTGTCATGCTTCGGGACCTGACGCACGAGGGTCGCCCGGCCGACGCGGCGGATCAGCCGGCTCCGCGGCCCAGCGGTTCAGGCGATGGAGTCACGTCCGGCGAACAGCTGGATGAGGGTCTGGACGTCGTGGTCGGCTTCGGCAGGGTGCCGGAACGGACGATCGGCTTTCACGGTGTAGTGGTTGCGGCGTCCGATCCGGGTGCGGGTGAGGTATCCCGCCTCCTCCAGGTCCGAGATGATCAGTTGCGCCGCGCGCTCGGTGATCCCGATCGTTTGCGCCACGTCGCGGACTCGCAGGTCGGGGCCGCGTGCGATGGCGATCAGTACCCGAGCGTGGTTGGTCAGGAAGGTCCAGGGCTTGTCGTGGCGTCGCGCCGGGGAGTACTCCATCCACCCGCCTCATCGTCGAGCGCTTGCCATCCCCACCGCGGGTGGACCGGCGGCCACCGAGCGGCGCACCCGCGGCGGATGCGTGGAAGGCCATGATCACACAGCCCAGTATAGGAGGAGTTTTTACCGAATAAAATTTCGTGTAAGATACTTGGCGCATCGTTGTTCTGTCGTTGGGCCGTGATCGCAAGGAGGGATCTCCCTGTGTTCGTGCATCCGACCACCCCGCAGTCCACCCCCGGCCTCGATTCGACATCGTCCGGCACTCCGGCCAGCGAACCCGGCCGGCCGCGGCTGAGCGTAGAGTCCGGCGTGCATGGTCCTGTAACGATCCTGACGATGACGGGCCAACTGGTCTCTGAAACGGTGGTGGCCGCCGAGGCGAAGATCCTGACCACGCTCGTGCTGACCGACCGTCCCTTTCACCTCGCGCTGGACCTCTCGCAGGTCGACGTGATCGACGGGTCCGGTTCCGGCCTCCTCGCCAAAGCGCGTTTCGCGGCCCGCTCCACCCGGTCTACGCTGCACCTCATCGCCCCGGACGGCGGTCCCGCCCGCCTGGCGCTCCACCGGACCATGCACAAGATCACCTTGCCTAGCAGGGAGGATCTCATCCCCGCCCTCGCCGCCGAATCCGACGACGGCCTATGACGGTCTCCCACAAGCCTCCCCTCGCCTACGAGGCCGTTCGGCACCCTGGCGGAGGGCGACTACGCCGTGCAGACCCTGAGCAGCAGAGCGGACCACGACGTCTTCGGTCTACCGTCCGCGCGTGACGGTACGGGAGAAACCGGGCTCGTGCTGGACGCCCGCGCCACCGCACCGGGACCGCAAACCCATGATCTGACCCTCGCCCCTGGCTCCGGCCACGCGACCGTCGTCTCGGGCAAACGGCGCGACCAGCTGCGCCGGCAGGCCGGCTGCTCGACCGTGACGCGACCGCCAAAGCTGGTGCGAGCCAGGAGGTGACCTCAGGGTGGACCGGGCCGCGCCAGCCGATCCTCCAGGTCTCGGTCGACGACGGCGCGACCTGGGGCCCTGTGTTCATGCGGCGCAAAGGACGCGCATTGGGACGCGACGCTGACCAAAGCCCGGTCTGGCTCGCCTCGCTGCGCGCCGCCGCGGCCGGTGCCGACCAGGCTGATCGGCGCGTATGCGATCAGGAGCTAGAAGGGGGGACGAACGCTCCGTCCCTGTCGCGGGTGCGGCGGGGCCAGGCCATTGTGGCGATTGTCTTTGGGAGACGTCAACGGACGCAAAGAACGACGGAAGCGCCGAGTTGATTCCCTCGTGATCTTGCTGGTCATGGGGCTGGTCGCGGTCTGGGCGAGTTGGTTGATGACCAAAGAGATACTGGTAGACCCAGGTTTGCGACTAATGTTCTCCCGGTTTCACGGGCTCGCTGGTTAGGAGCTGAGGTCCAGCATTCGGGTGATGGTTTCGAACTGTATTGGGCTCGTCCAATACAGGGCGGAGTGTCGGCGACGGTCGCGGAACCCTTCGAACACTCGCAAATCGCGTTTGCGAGCTCGATCCCGTGTCCGCCGACGGTGCCGAGCGAGGGCGGGCGGTCCGGCGCCGCGTGCGCGTTCGGGCAGCGTCCACGAGGTGAACTGAGGGCCATGATCCGCTGGACGGCCATGCAAGCGCCACATATCTGCCACAAGAAGCTCATCAGATTGGCCATGTGAGACAGCTCTTGGGGCCGGTCCCGCTGCCACAGCGAAAAGCGGCACCAGAGCGCCTTCCGCAACCACGCGCGTCGCTCGGATCTCTGCCGGAGGCGGTCGCGGTGGTCCTGTCGTCCCGGCAAACCCAGTACGCGGCAGACACAAAGGCCGAACGCCAAGTGACCGACCGTAATCGGCAACGGTCACGTCTATGCGAGCCGAACGCGCGGACGACGGCCCGGTCGAAAATGTTGCGGTTGGCGGCGATCGGAGTGGAATACCGGTAGCGTTCGCGATCATCGCGTTCGAGAGGAATTCGGCTATGTCGCGTCGGGAGCCCTGGCGATGCCCGTCTGGGGGATGATGCTTTCCGCGCTCGCGGAGATCCGTACCAGCAAGGTGCGGGTGACCCTGTCGCTGATGTGCGTGTCCGCGCTCGTCGCCGTGGTCACGCTGGCGATCGCGCTGGGCGGGATGGCGCGGCAGGCCCTCGTCCAGACCTTCGAGCAGGAGGTCGGCCGCCCCGTCACGCTCACCGTGGACGCCCCCACCCAGAACGGTCCGTCCGCGATGTCGGACGAGGCGATCGGCCGAATCGAGGCCGACCTGCGCCGGTACCGGATCCTGGGGAGTCCGCTCCGCGAGGCGATGGACGTCTCCTACCGGCAGGTCCTGCCCGGCGGAGTCCGTCCGATCAAGGGCAACGAGGAGTCCGGCGGCGAGATCCGGACGGTCGGCGCCAACCCCGGCCTCGACCGGATTCGCCGCCTCCAGGTGGCGTCCGGCCGGTGGCTGGTCCCCAACGACAACGCCCGGTTCGAACCCCAGCTCGTGGTCAGCGCGAAGTTCGCCGAGCAGCTCGGCCCCCGGCCGGTCGGGGCGGTCGTGGAGCTCAGTGCGCCCCGGGTCTGGGTCCGGGCGAGGGTCGTCGGTGTTCTCAGCGGCGGCACGCCCTGGTCACCGGCCGAGATCTACATGCCGTACAAGGCGATGGCCCGCTGGGACATCGCCTCGGACCAGACCCAGTACATCGTCCGTGTTCCCAAGGCCGACGCCGGTCGGGTCATGGAGAGGTTGCGGACGGACGCCGCGACGTCCTGGGGCCTGGGCCAGCCGATGATCTACCGCGAGGAGGGCGACACCGGGGCCGTCAGCGGCACCTTCGGCAAGGTCCTGGTGGCGGTGGCGGTCTTCCTGCTGCTCCTCGGCTCGCTGCCGGTGCTGGTCCTCGGCCTGATGGCGGTACGCCAGCGCCGTAGCGAGCTGGGCGTCCAGCGGTGCTTCGGCGCCACCGGCTCCGACCTCTTCCTCGGCGTCCTGCTGGAGGCGCTGATCGTTTCCTGCGCGGGCGGGCTGCTCGGCATCACCGGCGTGTACGCGATCAGCGGGCCGCTGTTCGGCTTCCTCAGGGAGCGGGGGCCCTTCGCCGACGCCGACCTGGCCATGGACTTCCCGTGGCGGGCGGCGCTGCTCGGCATGGGCGTCGCGGTCTGCGTCGGCCTCTTCACCGGCCTGATCCCGGCGATGCGCGCCATGCGCCGCTCGGTCATCCAGGCGATCCGGAGCTAGGAGACGATCATGTTCCGAGTGGGGAACCGCCTGGCCAAGGCCGGGATCATCGTAGCGGTGCTGGGTGTCGTCGGCGGCACCGGCTGGCTGGCGGGCAACGGTGCCGCCGAGCCCCCGACGCCGTCCGACCCGCTTCCGTCCGTCGACTTGTCGAGCAAGGTCATCACCGTGGAGAAGGGCACGATCGTCAGCCGCATCACGGTGGACGCGGTCGTCCGGGCCGACCCACCGGTTCCGGTGCGCGTCACGAAATCCGGCACCGTCACCACCGTCCACCGCAAGAACGGGCAGCGGGTGAACAAGGGCGAGCGCCTGTTGACGATCAAGGTGGTCGGCGAAGACGAGGAGGCCAAGCCCACCGCGCTCGCCGTGACCGCGCCCACGTCCGGCCGGCTCTCCAACCTGACCGCGACGGTGGGGCAGGAGCTCACCCCGTCCGATCCGGTCGCGCAACTCGACCGCGGCCGGTACCAGGCCGTCGCGACCATCTCCAGCAAGGAGATCTACAAGCTCTACAACAAGCCGGAGTCGATCAAGATGGCGATCGACCACGGTCCGGCACCCTTCGCCTGCCGCCTGCTCGCCTACGGCGTCGGGGTCTCGAACACGCCCCCGAGCGGACAGCAGCCCGAGGACCCGTCCGGCGAAGGCACGCAGGACGGTTCCGGTGGAGGCGGCGGTGACAGCGTCGAGGTGTCCTGCCGGATCCCCCGCCGCCAGAAGGTCTTCGCCGGCATCCGCGGCAAGATGGCCATCACCACCGACTCGGTGACCGACGCGGTCGTGATCCCGCTGTCGGCCGTCCTCGGCGAGGCGTCCAAGGGCAAGGTGACGGTGGTCGGCGGCAACGGCGAGCGCGAGGTACGCGACGTCGGCCTCGGCATCAACGACGGCAAACGCGTCGAGGTCGTGGACGGTCTGGAGCCGGGCGACAAGATCCTCGACCGGGCCCCGGACGACGCCGCGTTCGACGTTCCCGCCCCGCCCCAGGAGGACGGCGGTGGCGGCACCGAGGCCCCGTTGGTGGGCGGCTCGTGAGCGCGGTCACTCCGGAATCCGGAGACGTCCGCGTGGCGGCGGCGCAGGAGCCCGTCCTGGAGGTCAGCGGCATCACCAAGCGGTTCAGGCTGCGCCGCCGCAAGGAGCCGCTGACCGTCCTGGAGGACGTGTCGCTCACCGTCCGCCCCGGCGCGACGGCCGCGATCGTCGGGCTCTCCGGCGCGGGCAAGTCCACGCTCCTCAACATCCTCGGCCTGCTGGAACGCCCGGACGCCGGGACCGTCCGGATGTACGGCCGGGAGACCACCACCCTGCGCGAACGTGAACGCGCCCAGCTCCGCGGCGAGACGATCGGCTTCGTGTTCCAGCAACTCAACCTCCTGCAACGGCGCACCGCCCGTCAGCAGGTGGCGGCCCCTCTCCTCTACGCGGGCGGCCGGCCCCTGCGCCGCCGCTACGAACTGGCCGACGAGACGCTCCGCCGCGTCGGCCTGGGCGAACGCCTGCACGCCACCCAGGCCAGCCTGTCCGGCGGCGAACAGCAGCGCGTCGCGATAGCCCGCGCCCTCATCCGCGACCCCCGCCTGATCCTCGCCGACGAGCCCACCGGCTCCCTCGACCCGGTCACGGCGGGCCAGGTCATGGACCTCCTCTTCGACCAGGCCCGCGCCGACGACCGTGCCCTCATCCTGGTCACCCACGACCACACGCTCGCCCGCCGCGCCAACACCGTCTACGTCCTGGAAAACAGCACCCTCACCCCTGCCTAAGCCGGGGTCTGACAAAGACTTCCGCCGCCACACGGCCGGACTTGGATGGGCCGATGGCTGCACGTGCAGGCTGACCATGGCGGAGTCGGAGACCGTTCTTGGCGGGTCAATGGGTCTGGGGCCACAAGCGGGGGCACACGGCGGGGTCGGCGTAGTCGGGGGAGCCGTCCGGCCGGGGAGCGACCAGGCGGTCGTTGTCGTGGGTGGCGATGGCGCCGTCGGGGCCGTGGGCGGTGATGTGGTGGTTGTCGCCGGGTTGCAGGTGGATGGCGATCGATCGGCGCGGTTCGCCGCTGTGGTTTGGGCCGCTTCCGTGCAGGGTCCTGCAGTGATGGAAACTGACCTGTCCGGGGGCGAGCGTCGCGGTGACGATGCGCGGATCGTGCTCGGCGGCGTAGTGGTCGATCGTGGTCAGGTCCTGGTTGAAGAAACTGAGTCCGGTGTGCTCGTTCCAGCGGTGGCTGCCGACCGCGAACATGACGGGTCCGTGGGCGTCGGTGATGTGGTGGAAAGGGACCCACGCGGTCAGCATTTCCTGGCTGGAGCAGCAGCGCCAGTAATGCCGGTCGGTGTGCCAGCCGACGTTTCCCCGCCGCCCTGAACTGCTCGGTTTGTACAGCAGTTGATCCGCCCACAACCGGATCTCCGCCGCTCCGGCGAGCCGGGCGGCGCATCCGGCGATGACGGGCTGGCGGGCCAGGAGCGCGAGTTCATCGACGCGCAGGGAGGCATAGTCGTTCTTCCGCAGTACGTCGCCGTCGGGTGAATGCCACCCCCAAAGAGACCCTTCCGGGTCGCCGGGCACCTGATGGTCGACATCGCCGGCGTGATGGCGGCGCATGCCGATTTCGGCGGCGTCCAGCACCTCATCGGTGAGAATCGGCGGGGAGATCCAGTATCCGTTCTCCCGGTAGAAGGCGACATCGTCGTCGGTCGGGAGCAGAGTGAACAGTGTGTTCGCCATGCTGGGACATTAGGCGAGGTGCCCGTGCGCGGGCGTGCAGATGACCCCGGGCGCGTGTACATAATTCTCGGGTGTCGATTGACCGCCCTGCCGGGCTCAGCGCCGGATTCCACGCGCATCTGCGGCACGCCGGTGTCCCCGGCCTCGTCCACGCCGGAGATCAGCATGCCCCCACCAGCTGGGTGATCCGCACTCACTCCCACGATGTCTGGGAGCTTTACCTGCAACTGGCCGGCCCGGCGACCCAATGGAACGTCGGGGACCGCACCTGGCGAGTTCCCTCGCGCGGCTTGCTGGCGGTGCCTCCGGGCGTAGAGCATGCGATGGCGGCCTCCAGTACGGCGCCCTACCACTTCTACTTCGCCGCGCTCGCACCCGCGGACGTCCTGCCGCCGGGGGATCTGCACCCCCTGTGGCGGCATCGTCAGCCGTTCGTGATCACCGATGCCGGATCGATGGTCACACCGTTCGAGTTGTTCCTGCGAGAGGTGACCACCCACCAGGCGCTGCGTGGGGCCGGGTTGGCCCATACCGCGGCTCTGCTCGTGATCGAGGCGTCCCGGCTGGCCGACGGCCGGCCACCCGGCCGTCCGCTGGCCATGCACCGGGCCATCGCGACGGCCAAGCGGCTGATCGAGGACCATCTGGCCGAGGCCGTCACGGTCGATGACCTGGCCGCCGCCGTCCATCTGTCGCCGGCCCACTTCGCGGAACTGTTCCGTACCGAGATCGGGGAGACCCCTGGCCGGTACCGCTCCCGCCTCCGGACGGAACGAGCCCGGCTGCTGCTCAGCGAGACCGACCTGTCGATCACTACGATAGCGACAGAGCTCGGGTATTCCTCGTCTCAGCATTTCGCGACCGCCTTCCGCCGCGAGACCGGCACCACGCCATCACGGCACCGCCGCGATGTCACGGGCAGATTCCTGAACTGTGAATAACGATTACATGGACGGTGCCAAGGCCATTCATCGACCCGGCGCAGGCGGGTCGATGTGGCGACATATCGATTGCGCCAACGAAACGTATGTCAGCCTGATGTTCCGAACGATGAGGTCGTGCTCAGGTCTTGGTCGAAGATGAGGTGGTTCAGCCGGCGTAGTCCCGGATGGTCGAGGACGGACGGCGAGCCGATCCCGGTGGCGCGGTAGGCGCTTGGAGGCATGCCGTGAGTTGTGGTGAAGCGGTGGGAGAAGTGGCTGAGATCTGCGAATCCGCATTCACGAGCGATCACGCTGATCGTTAGGTTCGTGTGAGCCAGCAGCGGCTCGGCACGGGCGAGGCGAAGCCTTTCTAGGGCGGTAGCGGCACCCATGCCGAACGATTTCTGGACGAGCCGATTGAGATGGCCGCGTGAGACCGGCACGGCCGCGGCCAGTTCGGTGACCGGGACACGACGCAGCGGTGGGCGCGACCATTGCCGGTGCAGGTAGTCGATCGCGGCACGCACCAAAGGCGACAACTCCCCGGGGGGCGGACGCAGGCCCGGTAGCGCCTCCGAAACGATCAACTCGATCATGAAGGCGAGGGTCCTCGCGGCGGGCTCTTCCCGGTCGTCGTGGGCCTCGGCGCCCAGCCAGATCAGGTGAGCGCACAAGCCGGACAAGGGATCCTGGCCCGTCATCGGGACGAGCCGGACCCGCGGTGCCGGTTCCCTGTCCAGTTTCGTGCCCAAGGCCGGATCTGCCGGGTCGAAGTGGACGTAACCATGCCGTGTCGGCCGTATCGGATCCCAGTCGAAGCGGTGGCGGAGTCCAGGTGGCACCAGCAACAGTCGGCCCGGCGTCAGCACCAGATCCAGTGGACGCGGCGCGCAGTGGAAGCGGGCCTGACCGCTCAACAGCCAGACGAACTCGAAGTCGTGGATGACACGGGGCGGCAGCCGTGCCCCAGGCGGATACTCCGCGATGGCCGGACGACCCAACACCGGACCACCTCCAGCAGCGCACATCGGGACAACCAGCCGCCGCATTCACGCATTTCCTCCCAGCATGCACCCGCCGAGCATGGGACAGAACGACAACTTGGAGGCGCCATGCACGGCGACTATCACCGCGACGGCTACCTGATCGTCCCTCGCGTCCTGTCCGGCGAGCGGCTCGCCGCGGCACGTCAGGAGGCCACCGCCATCTGCCGTGGCACTCGCGGAGCCATCGACGGGGTCACTCCCGCCGACGGGGACCGCGACCTGGACGTGCTGCGGCGCTACCTGTGCATCCACTTCCCCCACAAGATCTCCGCGTTGATGCGTGATCTGGCGTGTACGCCTGCGATCGTCCAGGCCCTCACCGAGGTCATCGGGCCGAACGTCAAACTGATGCAGTCGATGCTGTTCATCAAGTCCGAGGGCAAGCCCGGCCAGGCGTGGCATCAGGACGAGGCGCACATACCCACCCGGGACCGGTCGCTGACCGCGGCCTGGATCGCCCTTGACGACGCGACCGTCCACAACGGCTGCCTGTGGGTGATCCCCGGTTCGCATCGCGCCGGGGTCCTCTACCCCGTTCGAGACCAGCGCGACCCCCGTTTCGACTGCACCCAGGAAGCCCACGGGTTCGGATACCGCGAGCGTGACGCCCGTCCCGTCGAGTTGCCCGCCGGTTCAGCGCTGCTGTTCAACGGTTACCTGCTGCATCGCTCACTCCCCAACACCGGCGAACACGGAATGCGCCGCGCCCTGGTCAACCACTACATGAGCGCTGAGTCGCTGCTGCCCTGGTTCCCGCCCGAACCCGGCGAGGCGATGGGCCTGCTTGATCATCGCGACATTCAATTGATCGCGGGCCACGACCCGTACGCGGCCCGCGGCACTTCCGACCTCATCCGCCCGCACATCCGCGCCACCGGCGACGGCGGCTGCATTCACTGACCCGCTCACCATCACCGCCCTCAGGCCACACTGCGGACAACGCCCCACGGCAGCAGAGGAGTGGGGACGTTTTCGTCCGAGTGGTACGGGGAGACCTCGTGGGACGGCGGCGTTGTTGCCGGTGTCGGTGGACGGGGTGATGGTGGCGTCGTGGATGTCACTGCTGCCCGATTCCCGCGCGGGCCGTCGTAGCAGCCTGCTGCCGTGGAATCTGCTGGTGATCGGCAACGCGGCGAGTCTGGCGGCGAACGTGGCGGTGGCCGAGCCGTCGGTGGTCGGCCGGGTGATCGCGGCGTGGCCGAGTTGCGCGCTGATCGGCGCTTACGAGTTGCTGATGAGGCTGTCCCAGTCGGCCACGCGCAGCATGACGGTGGTGATGGGCTTTCGGTCGTCGGGCACGGCCTGGGCTTGCAGGGCCACGACCAGCCCGGGCATTTCGGCGGCCGGGTCGGATCCGCGGGCTTGGGCTTCGTCGATCAGGTGGTTCCGGGCCAGTCGATCACGTCGTCCAGGGCCGGGCCGGGCCGGGGCCGGGCCGGTTCGGGCGGCCGTCGCCCGGGGTGGACCGGGCGATCGCGTGGCCGGGCAGGGCGGGGGACGGCAGGGCGGCGCACTCGTCCAGCGGGGCGGAGCATCGTCGGCGCCTCGCCGGGCCCGGCCGGCCGCGGTGATGACCGCGTTGACGGCGGCGCCGTCGGGCATCGGCCGTTTCCTCGCCTCCCAGAGGAGCTCGTCCAGGCCGGTGGCGTGACGAGGGGTCAGGTAAACCCGCGCCGCCCGCACCTCCTCCGGCGCGGGGACGGGAAGACCGCCGGGCGGTGCGGACGCCGTGCGGGAGCTGTGGGGGAGAGCCGCCGCGGGTGAGGCGGCGTGCTGGCCCTCCAGCGGCGAGCGGCGGCACGGTCTCGGCGCCGCATGCCCCCGGCCGACCGGGACGGCGCCGCAGGCGGCCACCACGATCGCCCCTGCAAGGACCGCGTGGACGGAGCGCCGCCCCGGGCGGCCGCGGAAGACTCGGGGAAGAAGCGGTGCCGTAATATCGGTGGCGGTGGCGGCGGACGCGCAGCCGGTGAGGCGTCGATGACATGGTCGGCGTTCAGGAGGTCCTCCGATCCGGAGTGGGGCGGCTGACGGTCCAGGGCCGTCCGGTGCCGCGAGGACCGCTCGCCGCGCATCGGACGGCCCCAGCGGATCAGCGCGGCCTCCAGCAGTGACCGGCCGAACTCCAGCCAAGCCTGGTGATCTCCCCGGGGACACAGGCGATCGGTGAACGGCTCATCACGTCGGCTGATCGGCGGGGCGGCGGGCGCCGTCGAGCGCCGCGGGCCGCCCGGAGGCGGGCGACGCGCGCGTACACTGCGGGTACCCGGTGATGCGGCCCTGTGGCGGCAACGCTGACCGACCCGTCCGGTAGGACGGGCCGGACTTGCACCGGTCAACGATCGGAGACTCCATGTCCCCCCGAAGCCATGCCGGAGGGGACGCTTCGTTTCCCCACCGTCCCGATGTCCTGACAGTCATTTGAACGGCGGCGGAACGCCGACCGGACCGACGCTCGGAGTCACCGCGCGATCGGGCAAGGAGAACGAGCGCCGGCAGCCGATCCACCCGCTGCACCTGGACCGGCTCGACCCCGCGCTCCGCTCGCGCGTCTATCTCGAACGCGGATACGGCGAACGATTCGGTGTCCCGGACGAGCACCTGGCGCCGCATGTCGCCGGGCTGCTGTCCCGCGAGGAGCTCATCGCCCGCTGCGACGTCGTCCTGATCCTCAAACCACAACCCGATGACCTCAAGCGGATGCGCCCGGGCCAGACCCTGTGGGGCTGGCCGCACTGCGTCCAGGATCCGGAGATCACCCAGCTCGCCATCGACGGGCGGCTGACGCTCATCGCGTTCGAGGCGATGAACCACTGGACGGCCGACGGCGGATTCGCCCTGCACGTCTTCCACAAGAACAACGAACTCGCCGGGTACTGCTCGGTGCTGCACGCCCTCGCCCTGACCGGCGCCACAGGCGCCTACGGACGGCGGCGGCGCGCCGCCGTCATCAGCTTCGGCGCGACCGGCCGCGGCGCGGTCACCGCCCTGAACGCGCACGGCGTCCACGACGTCCACATCCTGACGCAGCGGGGCGTGAGCGCGGTCGGCTCGCCGATCCACTCGGCCCGGATCGTCCACTTCGACCGCGACCCGAACGACCCGGCCCTCACCCGGGTCCTCGCCGACGACGGTCTGGTACCGGCCGCCGCCTTCCTCGCGCGGCACGACATCGTCGTCAACTGCGTCCTCCAGAACCCCGGCAACCCCCTCATGTTCGCCACCAACGGCGATCTGCCGCTCTTCCCCTCCGGCACTCTGGTCGTCGACGTTTCCTGCGACGCGGGAATGGGCTTCGAATGGGCTCGCCCGACCTCGTTCGACGACCCCATGCACACGGTCGGCGGCAACGTCCACCACTACGGAGTGGACCACAGCCCGTCCTATCTGTGGGACTCCGCGACCTGGGAGATCAGCGAGGCCCTGCTGCCGCACCTGCACACGGTCCTCGCCGACCCCTCGGGCCGGCAGGCCGGCGAGACCATCGAACGCGCCGTGGAGATCCGCGAGGGCATCGTCCAGAACCCCGAAATCCTGTCCTTCCAGCATCGTTCACCCGACTACCCGCACTCCCGGCGCTGACCGCCGTGAGGTGATCCGTCCGCCGCGACACCACAGATCGAGCGGACGGTATCCGCGAACCCGAGCGGCGGGTCACAGCAGTGGCCTGGCGAGGTGGTCGGCGGTGCCGGCGTCGGGACCGGCCAAAAGGCGCCGGCTCGGTCTCCTTGAGGCCCGCCCCTGGGAGGGGCACCGGCGTGCGCTGCGCGTTGTCCTGCAGCAGGATCGAGACGTCCCGGCCGCCGATCGCGTGCACCTCCCCAGCCACCAGCGGTGCGATGAGCCGCGGCGGCATCTCGTGCGCCCGGTCGGTGACGGTGACCGGCGGCGGAGTCAGTACTCCAGTTCGGGACGCCCCGCAGCGGGGGAAACAGCCGTTTTCTGAACGTCCCTTCTCCCCGGGAGATGACAGGTTGGACGCCACCAGCCGAACTGTGACGCCGAGCGTAGGACAGGGGAGCGGGCGGGACGTCGCCACGAATGTCGCGCATCGCCCGCTCAAATCGTGGCGCCCGCAAAAGTTGCGGGCGGCTTGGCTCGGCGGGCCGTCGACCACCGGAGCTCGGCCGGAGTCAGACCAGGCGTTCGTGGACGTAGCACCATCTCCAGGTGGAGCCCGGTTCCATCGCGGCGGCGAGTGGATGGTCGGTCTCTTGGTAGTGCGCTTGTGCGTGCCGGTTCGGTGAGTCGTCGGAACACGCCACCCAGCCGCAGGTCAAACAGATCCGGAGGGCCGTCCACCCGTCTCCCCGCGCCTCGCACATCGCGCAACCGCGCGATCGTGGAGAGACGGGCGTCAGGCCGTCCACATGTTCACAGTGTGGTGCCGACCCGTTCGGGCTGACCGCACGCTCGAAATCATGATTCGGACTCTCATTTCGTGGTTCATCGAGAGCCCCTTTCCGAGCACCGCGACGCGCTGCGCGGCGAAATCGGACGCGTGATCGGCGCCTACTACCATGTGAGCTCGATCCCCGGCCGGTCGTAACGGGCGATCCGAGCAAGCTCGATCAGTGCGGGCGATAACCGCCGGTGGCGGCCCTGACCCCGCGGCCGCCCGGCTGGCCGCACGTCCCGTCTGGGACGCACGTCGTCGTCGCGATTCTGACGGACGTGATGTCGAACCGCTTATGTTGGGTATTGGCCCGGCGGATCGTCGGGAGCCGGGGAGGTGAGATCCATGAGCGGGACGGTGACCGAGGTCTGGGTCGCTGCCGGCGGCGGCCATGACATTGTCCGCGCTGATGCGATCGTGATGCTCCGCCTGGACGAGACCGGACGGCTGACCGCGCAACTCCGCGACGACGCCAAGGTCAGCGTGTCCCTCCTGGAAGGCTCGTCCGGCGCCCATCCGCCCGATGACTTCCATCGTCAGCTGATCCGGGCGGTCGCCCAGCTCGCCGATTCCAGCGGGGCGCAACTCGTCCGCGCGCGACACGAGGGCGGCGTCTGGCACTGGATCAGCGAACCCCTCTAAGCACACCGCGAGGTGTGCCCGGCGAGCAGGTCTCGCTGTTCCAGCTCAGAAGGTGGGGCGGCCACCGGGTGCCCTCGTCCCACACCACCCCGTCCAACACCCCGGCCAACACCGCCCCGTCGGACACATGCGCCCCGGCCAGGTCGGCGTCGGAGGCGTCCACCGGCAGCGCCGCTGGCGCGCGGGTGAGGTCGTGGGCGAGATCGCGAGCGCGATTGAGGTCGCGGGCGTGGGTGAGGGCGTCGTCGATTTCGAGGGCGAGGACGCGGGCACGGATCCGATCGGCGGGCGTCCCGGTGGAGCGGGACGGCGGGCGGGCGACGCCGCCGGAGGCTCGGACCGGGTTGTCCGGGGTGCCGGTCGGGGAATCATCGAGCAGAGCGGCCAGCACGGCGACCGGGTCGGTGTGCGCGCGCACATGGTCGAGCAGTTCGGCGTCGCCGGTGGCCAGGGCGACATCCAACTCGGCGTCGGTGAGGTCGGCGTTGGCAGGCTCGGTGCCGCTGGACTCGTCGTGCGGGGGAATGGGTCGTTCGGGGTGGTCATTGCCCGGGCCTCCCTTCGTCGTCGTCAGGTGGGATCAGGTGTCTTTTGAGACTACGGCGGGCCCTTTCGCGCAGGTCCCGGACCCGCTCCACACGGTCATGCCCAGCCCGGTCCCGTCCCGGGCGGACGCGACGTCCACACCCTCCGCGACCCCACCCGCGGCGGGCTCGCCGGCGCCCTCAACGAACTCGCCGAGACCTCATCGGTAGGCGTCGACATCACCGAGGACACCGTCCCCGTGCCGCCTCTGGCGGCCGCCGCCTGCGAACTGCTCGGGCTGGACCCGCTGCACGTGGCCAACGAGGGCTGCCAGGTCGCCTTCGTGGCACCGGGCGCGGCCGACGCCGTCTTGCACGCGATGCGCACCCGCCCTGAGGGCGCCGAGGCTCGCGTGATCGGCACGCTCACCGACGAGCACCCAGGCCGCGTCCACATGCGCACGTTCCTTGGCGGTGTCCGCGTCGTCGACATGCTCGTGGGCGAACAACTCCCACCCATCTGCTAACACCGCGACAAACCGGCCACGGCAAGACGAGATGCTCACCATCAGAGACCACGCAGGTCTGGTGGGCACCGCAGACCTCCACCACCGGAGGAGCACCCGTAGTGCCACGGGACGCCGGCATGGCGGCGGCCCACCGCACGCCTGCGGGCCTGCCGCCGGCGAAGACGATCTGCGACCGGCTCGGGCGCTGATGGCGGCTGATCGAACAGGCCGGCCGTGACGGGCGACTTGACGCCGACGCGTCCCAGACGAGGCGTTCGACGTGCCGTAATATTCGCTGGCCCGGATATACGCAGCCCTTGCCGAGTGGCGCTCAGCGTTCGTGTGCCTGGGGCCGGCGATGACGAGTCCGGCCCCAGGCACACGAGTGTCGGCCAGAGGCTTCAGACCGCCGGTACGTCGCGGCGGCGGAAGGCCACCATGCCCACGCCGACGCAGGCTGCCGCGATGCAGAGCAGCACGATCAGTGGTAGCGCGTCGAAGTCTCCGCCTGGAAGGCGCGGGATGTGCGTGAACGGCGACACATTCCGTAGCCCCTGGCTCATCTGCAACATCGCACCCAGCTGGCCGCACACCAGGGAGACTCCAAGTGCCGCCCAGGCCACTGCCGGCGCGGCGCGCGGCAGCCATCCATACGCGGCGATGGTGAGGCCGGTCAGCAGCCAGACCGCGGGGAGTTGGATCAGGGCTCCTCCCAAAGCACGTCCTACCTGCCCGCCTACGTCACCGACGTCGATTCCGTGAACCAGGCCGACCATCAGGCCGAGCGCGGCGAGTGCGATGACCGGGCCGACTATCGCGAAGAGCAGATGGCTGGACAACCAGTTCATCCGGGTGACAGGGGTGGACAGTACGGGCTCGGCTCGCTTGTCGGCCTCCTCGGCCCGCAACCGCAGGGCGCCCTGAATCGTGAACCCGGAGGCAACGAGGGCCATCAGGCTCAGCATCGCGGCGAGGTAGGCATCGACGAGTTCGTTCTGTCCGCCCGCGCGGGTGATCAGGTCGCCGACGTCGGGATTGTCCTCGACCAGAGTGCCGACCCCACCGGCGACGCCGCCGAGCGCCAGCCCGAAGATCAGGAATCCGCCGGTCCAGGCCAGCAGCGGGCCTCGGTGCAGACGCCAGGCCAGGCCCTTTGGGCCCCGGAGAGCGGGCGCCGCGGACGCCGGCCCGAGTTTGGGCTGGACGATACCCGCGCCCAGGTCTCGCCGGGTCGACAGCACCATCGCCGCAACCGACAGCACGATGACCAGAGCGATCGGCAGAGCCAGGACCCACCAGCGTTCGTCGGCGAAGGGACGTACCCGATGGGCCCAGCCGATGGGCGATAGCCAGGAAAGCCACGACAGGCTGTTGCCCGACCCCCCGGCGTCACCGCTAGCACGGAGGAGATAGGCGGCGCCCAGCACGCCGAGGGCGATGCCACGCGCCGCGCCGGCGCTGAAGGTGAGCTGCGCGGCCAGGCCGCCGACCGCTGCGAACAGGCATCCGACGCCGGCGAAGGCGAAGCCCAGGGCGAACGCGCCGGCGGTCGGCTGGCCTCGCCCGGACATGCCGATCCCGATGATGAGAGCGGCGAGCAGGTTGGCGGCGAAGGTCACGGTGAGCGCCGCGGCGAGGAAGGCATGCCGGCCGACAGCGGTGGCGCCCAGTACCTCTCTGCGCCCGTGCTCCTCGTCGGTGCGGGTATGCCGGATCACGGTGAGCAGGCTGAACAGCGCGAGGAGCAGTGGTGCGTTCGCGATGCGCTGTGCCACCACGGCACCGGTATTGGTGTCGTACAAGGGGCCGAACATCGCCAGGAAACCAGAGTTGGTCCCGGTTGTCTCGGCGTACTTCGCCCGGTCCGCCGCGGTCGGGTACAGGTTCTCGGTGGCGGACAGGAAGTTGAGGACACCGAAGACGGGCACCAGGATCCACAGTGGCAGCAGAAATCTGTCGCGCCGAAGGATCAGCCGGATGAGGCCGCGGGTGCCGGCGAGCTCTTTCACCGGATCACCTCGTGCCCTGCTCGGCCATCGCCGAGTCATCCGCGTAGTGCCGTAGGAACAGCTCCTCCAGCGTCGGTGGTCTGCTGGTCATGCTGCGCAGCCCCGCGGCTGCGAGCCGGCTGACGACCTCGCTCAGCTGGCTGGCATCGACCTCGCATCGGACCGTGTGATCGTCGATCTGGAGATCGTGGACGCCTGGCACCTCGTCCAGCCGAGTCAGCGGCTCGTTGACCTCCGCTTCGATCGAGGTGCGGGTGAGGTGGCGAAGTTCGGACAGCGTGCCAGTCTCGACCGTCCGGCCGGCGCGAATGATGGTCACTCGCTGGCAGAGCGCCTCCACCTCGGACAGGATGTGGCTGGACAACAGGACGGTGCGGCCACTGTTGAGGTCTTCCTTGACGCAGTCGCGGAAGGCGACCTCCATGAGCGGGTCCAGGCCCGATGTCGGCTCATCCAGGACCAGCAGTTCGGCCTCGGAGGCGAGCGCCGCGATGAGCATGACCTTCTGCCGATTGCCCGTCGAGTACGTGCGCGCCTTCTTCTTGGGGTTGAGGTCGAAGCGTTCGATCAGCTCGCTCTTGCGCCGCGTGTTGAGGGAGCCGCGCATGCGGCCGATCAGATCGATCACTTCGCCACCGGTCAGGTTGGGCCACAGAGCCACGTCTCCAGGGACATAGGCCAGTCGGCGATGTAGTTCGAAGGCGTCCTGCCGCGCGTCCTGGCCGAGAACCTGGACTCTGCCGGCGTCGGCGTGGAGCAGCGCGAGGAGGATCCGGATGGTCGTGGTCTTGCCCGCGCCGTTGGGTCCGAGGAAGCCGTGCACTTCCCCGGCGTTCACCGTGAGGTCCAGGCCGTCGAGGGCAAGGGTCGGGCCGAACGACTTGCGCAGGCCGGATATCGAGATCGCCGGTGCAACCGACGCGGTCATGACGACTCCTTCATGCCAGAGATCACGGAAGGACAGCCGTGTTCCGCATGGAGCACGGCGTACAGGGGGGGCTGATCCATGGCGGGCCGATGCCCGCACCGATCACGCCGGCGGATCGGAGTCGGTCTTGCGCGCGGCGGCCTCCGACGCCGGCAGTCGGCCGTCTCGATGGCCGGGGTCCGACCATCGCTGTGGCGGGCAGATCGAAAACTGGAGCGGCTCAGGCATCACGGCCTCTTCGGCCGGAGCCGGCTGGGCCGTGGTGGCTTGTGGACCCGCTCGCAGGTGCTCCAGCCCAGACCGAGCCTTCGCGATCACTTCGGGGCCGAGCAGGACGTCGGCATGGATGTCCAGCAGAGCCCGGCCAACGCGTGGATACCCTTCGCCGGTAAGCGGGCCGGCGCCCAGCCGCCGGGCGAGATGCTCGTGGAGCATGACGATGCCCAGGTTCATGGCCGTGACGACCGCCGCATATTGAACGAGAGCCGGGGAGACGCCCGCCGTCGCGGCGATACCGCGGATCGTCGTTCCGCTGACCCCGTGCCGGGCGAACTCCCCCAACGCCGCGTCCCTGATCCGGACCCGGGTGGTCGGACCGACGTCGGCGGATTCGGCCGGCGGCTCCATCGAGCGCTCCTCGATTTCCAATACAGACGTATTGTTGCTGCTTTTATACACCAGGAGTACGCGGCCTGTCAGCGTCCTCCGGCAAAAATACGGCCCGGTGGCCAAGATGAGAGTTTCTGCTGGTCAACACGGTTGTTGAGAGTTGCCGTGTCGGCCGGGGTTCGATCACCTCTTCGATCAGACCGAGTGTGACCTGTTTCGGCGATGCAGTACTCGCATCGCGGACTCCGCCGCCGCGACCGCGACCTCGGCACCGGACAGGCGAATGAGGTCGCGGTGCCCAGTGAACAGGAGTTCATCGCGATTTAACGCCCCCGTACGAATTTCGAATGATCAACCGGCATGGCGGCGGCCGCGCCGGTGGGGCCACCCCTTATCTCACGCCTCAACCCCAGAGGCCGCATTCGTGGTCCACGGAGAACGTCGTGAAAGGCGCAACCCGTTGCGGGTCCAGTCGCTGGATCTGCTCTGACGCGGCGGTATATGGCGGCCACGTGGGCGAGCCGGCGCCGTTGGGGTCGCCGGTCCGGGCGAACGTGGTCCAGTACTTGATCATCTGGTTGGACAGTTGCGTCTGCGCGCCATCCAGGCCGGTCGTCGGGAGACCCATCACCACTTTGAACAGGTAGTACATCTCCGAGGTGTGATAGGCCGCCAGATCCCAGGTCGGGTCAAGGGTCTTGGAATACGGCGGGTTGGGGTCGGTGAACTCGAACTCGTAGACGTTCGGTCCCGAATACGGCAGCACCGCTCGCGAGGTGAACAGGGCGGCGCAGGCGAAGCGGGCGTCGGTGATGACCCTGGACACCGCGACGTCAGCGTTGCCGGGTGACTCTGGGGGATATGCGGCCAGCATCTCGGGTGTCACCTCGCCCGCCAGAGCGCGGATCTCCTCCCGTAACTCGGGTTCGGTCGCCGAACGTCCCTGTACCTGGTGCCAGAGAGTTGCGACGAACAGTCGCCCTTCCTCGCGGTTGGAGCCGCTGAGGATCGGCACGTGGGAATAGCGTCCAGACGACAGCGCCCGGCTGGTCGGTTCCTTGATGACGGTCCTGTCGATCGTCGGGGTGAACCAGAAATCCCGCCACGAATTCGGTTGCGTTCCGGCCCGCAGAAGCTGATCGACCGGCTTGCCGCGCATACAGGCGACCTGAGTCGCCGGGTCGGTGCAGCCGACCGATGCGGCCACCGAGGCGCCCCTGGCGTAGGCCACGGGCGCCGGGTGTGGATCGAACACCGAGTTGACGCAGGTACCGCTTTCCATGATCGCCCTGTGGAACAAGCCCCTCGCGCCAGGGGAGATCAGCTGCATGCAGACGCTGTGCCCGCCCGACGACTCGCCGAAGATGGTGACATTGCCCGGATCGCCGCCGAATGCGCCGATGTTGTCTCGCACCCAGCGGAGGCTCGCCTGCTGGTCGAGGATCCCGTAATTGCCGGCCGTGTTGGACTCCGCGGCCAGTTGAGGAAGCGCGAGAAAGCCGAGCGCCTGTAGGCGGTAGTTCACTGTGACGACGATGGCCTTGCCCTTGCTGACCAGCGGAGTCGGGTCATAGTCGGCGCCGGCGCCCCAGAAGTAGCCGCCGCCATGGAACCAGACCATCACCGGTAGTTTCGCGGACTCGGCCGATGGCGGCGTGTGAACATTGAGGAACAGGCAGTCCTCGCTGGTGGCGAGGAGAGCGGAGTTCTGCGGGCAGGAGGCGGCGGGCTGTGTGGCGTCACGCACGCCCTGCCATGGAAGGGCGGGCTGCGGCCGGCGGAAACGCAGTGCGCCGGTCGGCGGCGCGGCGTACGGGATCCCCATGAATGAACGGCCCTGGGCGCTGACGTTTCCGCGCAAAGTGCCGGTCGCGATCGTCACCTCGTCATCCTGAGCCTGGGCGTATGCCGAGATGGATGTGGTTGCCGCAACGACGGCAGCCACGCACGAGATGAGCAGCGATCTCATTGGCGTTCTACGCCGCCGAGGCTGATGGTTCGCACGGGTTGCCGCCATCGGGACACGCATATGGTTCTCCTCGACCTGCCGTTGCCCTTGATCGCGTTCCATCTGATTCGTCACTCCCCGAGGCGTACTGCGGGAGATTAGACGGACAATTTTAACGATCGATTCGGCTGTCCTGCCACCCCCCTATAACCCCCTAATTAAATAAGGGTATGCCAGCGGCACGGTGGCGCGTTATACAGACTGCAAGAATTTCAGCTCCTCCCGTCCGGCCGGAAGGGATACGCACTCGATATGACCAAGCTGGACGATGAGACCGGGCGCTGGCTACGCAGGCTCGGACCGCCGTTGGAAGACCGGCCCCGGCTGATCTGCTTTCCGCATGCCGGGGGTTCGGCGAACTATTTCACGCCACTCGCGACCGAGCTGGGGGGCTCGGTCGAAGTGCTGGGCGTCCAGTATCCCGGAAGGCAAGATCGGCATACCGAGCGACTCATCGACAACCTGCTCGATCTCGCCGACATGATCGACGCCGCGTTACGCCGTATGGGCGATTCGAGTGACCGGCGGCCGGCGCTGTTCGGGCACAGTATGGGCGCGATCGTGGCTTTCGAGGTGGCCCGGCGCATGGCGGACACCGCGGTGGGCCCTCCGGTCAGCTTGATGGTCTCGGGCCGACGTGCACCGTCGATTCATCGCGACGACAACGTGCATCGAAGAAGCGACACCGCGCTGGTCGCCGAGATCGAGAAGCTGAGCGGCACCAGCACGGGTCTGTTGGCCGACGAGGAGGTCCGGCAGATGGTTCTACCGGCCATCCGCGCCGACTACAAGGCGACCGAAACCTACCGGTTTCGCCCTGGCCCGATACTGCGCACCTCCATCAGCGCTTTCATCGGCGACTCAGACCCGCGAGTCAGCATCGACGAAGTGGAGGCGTGGGCCGAGCACACCGCCGCGGCCTTCCAGTGCCGCGTCTTTCCCGGCGGGCACTTCTATCTGAACGAGCAGTGCTCCGCGGTGGCCAAAGCCATTTCCGAGGCTCTCACCGCAGGCCCAGAGGCCGACGCGGCAAATGGTGTGAAGGAGTCGTATCCTCGATGACCGGATTGACACACGCGGTGGTCCTCGGCGGCAGCATCGCGGGTACGCTCGCCGCCGCGGCCCTGGCCCAGTACGCCGACACCGTTACGATCATCGACCGGGACCGATTACCCACCGGTCCGGAGTTCCGCAAGGGCCTGCCACAGGCCCGGCATGCTCACCTGCTGTTGTCCGGCGGTGCCCGGATCATCGAGTCGCTGCTGCCCGGTGTCACCGATCGGCTATTGCGCGCGGGCACCCACCGCAGCGGCGTTCCGAAGGACGTTCTCTGGCTCACCTCCTATGGCTGGCAGCGTCGCTTCCCGGCAACCGAGTTCGTCCTCACCTGCGGCCGGCCGCTCCTCGACTGGATGCTGCGTGATCACGCTGTGCGGACGTGCTCCATCGCGCTGCTCGCCGAGACCGACCTCCTGGAGCTTTGCGGCGATTCCGAGCGGGTGACCGGTGTGCGCGTGCGCGATCAACGGACGGGCGCGATCACCACGATGGAAACGGCTCTCGTGGTCGATGCCACCGGGCGCGGCTCGCCGCTGCGACGCTGGCTGTCGGCGCTCGGACTGCCGCACGTGGACCAGGACCTGGTGGACACCGGCATCGCCTACGCCACCAGGCTGTTCCGCGCTCCCAAGGGGGCGGAGAGGTTCCCGCTGGTCAACGTGCTGGCCGACCACCGTTCCGGCCGTCCAGGGCAGAGTTCCACGCTCGTGCCGATCGAAGGGGGCCGGTGGATCGCGACACTCAGCGGCACCCGAGGCGGTGAGCCGCCGACCGACGAGGACGGCTTCATTCCGTTCGTTCGCCGGCTTCGCTCGTCCATCGTGGCCGACCTCCTGGCGGACGCCGAGCCCTTGACCGGCGTGTACGGCTCGCGTAGCACCGCCAATCGGCGCTTCTACTACGAGCGCCTGCCCGGCTGGCCCGAGGGCCTGGTGGCGGTCGGTGACGCGGTGGCCGCCTTCAACCCGGTGTACGCGCACGGCCTCAGCGCCGCCGCGCACTGTGCCGCGGCGCTGGAACGCGGCCTGCGCCGGTACGGGTTGGACCGCGAGTTGGCCGGCCACGCTCAGCGGGCGGTGGGTCAGGCGGTGGACGACCCCTGGATGCTGGCCGCGTCACAGGACCTGTCCTATCCGGACTGCCGTACGGATATGCGGGATCCGCGACTCAGCGGTGGGTCCTATCAGCAGCAACGCAGCTTCGCCGACCTGGTCGGCGACGCCTCGCTGCGCGATCCGGTCGTGAGCGAGGCCGCGGCCAAGGTCACCACCCTGTCCGCGCCGGTGAGCAGTCTCGAAGCGCCGCACGTCATCGCGGCGCTGCGCCGCGGCGCACAGTATCCGCCGCTCACCAAACCCCCGCTGACCGCCGAGGAGTCGGCGCTCGTCCCGGCCTTCCGCGCCGCCGCGGTGTCCCCGGACCGGGTCTGATCGGGCCTCGTACGCTCGCCACGATCTCGTCCTCGGGAGAGGACGCGAAAGAAGGGACCTGCCGTGACGGAAAGTGTGATCAGCGCCAAGAAGGCACGTGGTGCCGTTCGGGGCGGTGCCGCCTATATTTCGAGGCTGATCCGTCTGTTCATCGCCGACCCCGAGGGCAGGGTCAGCTCCTTTTACGAGCTCAACGACCGGCAGATAACCGGCGCGAGCACATATCGCGAGGTGACGGGTGTCAAGAGCCTCTATGTCAACTATGGATACTGGGCCCCCGGTTGCGCCGACAACGACGAGGCGATGATCGCGCTGGCCGACGTGCTGGCCGACGCCGCGGGCATCGCCGAAGGAGAGCGGGTGCTCGACGTCGGCTTCGGCTACGGAGAGCAGGACATCCACTGGGCGCGGACGAGACGCCCCGCGCAGATAGTCGGGCTCAACGTGACGCCGGCGCAGGTGCGCCTCGCCCAGGAACGGGTCCGTGCTCAGAAGCTGACCGGTGTTCTCGACCTGCGCGTCGGCTCGGCGACGGCCATACCGTTCGCGGAGGAGTCCTTCGACAGGGTCGTCGCACTCGAATCAGCGCTGCATTTCAACACCCGTCAGAAGTTCTTCGAAGAGGCGCATCGCGTGCTGCGTCCGGGCGGCGTCCTCGCGACAGCCGACGTTCTACCGCGCCGGGCCCCGGACGGCACCAACAGAATCGTCGAGTGGTTGGACAAGTGGGCGCGCCGCGCGGTCGTCCCGAGCGACAACTGGTACACCATCGACGTCTATCCGCTGCGGCTTGAGCGGGCCGGGTTCACCGACGTCAGCGTCCGGTCGATCACCGATCGGACCATCAAGCCGCGGGCTGAGTTCGTCAAGGAACGTCTCGCCGCTCATCAGATCCAGCGGTTGAGCTGGGGGCAGCGGCAGGGGGTCCGGACACTGGTGCGGTCTGCGGAGCGAAGCGTGCAGACGCGAGATTACATCCTCGCGGTGGCCCGTAAGCCGGTCGCCGGCTGACCAAGGCTTCGTCCCGGCCGGCCGAGCCGCGCGCCCGGCCGGCCGGCGTTTGATCACCATGTCACCGGCAGCTCCGAGAGACCTCCGGTGGCGAGGTCACGGATCATCAGCTCCTCGACCGGCACGGCGGGCCGCATCTCCGGAAAGCGCTGGATGAGCTGGGAGAAGACGACCTGCAACTCGATCCGGGCCAGGGGAGCGCCCAGGCAGTAGCGCGGTCCGTGGCCGAACGTGACGTGCGGCGCGTCACGGCGAGTGATGTCGAACCGGTCCGAGTCCGAAAAGACGGACTCGTCGTGGTTGGCGGCACGATTGTCGAGGAGGACGAGTTCACCGGCCCGGATCACGACTTCGCCGATCTCTATGTCCGCCCGGGCATAGCGCAGCAGCCCGCCGCGATTCTTGTAGGGCGCGCGGAGGATCTCCTCCACCGCACCGGCGATCAGGCCGGGGTCGTCGTGCAGCGCCTCCCACTGGTCGCGGTGCCAGAACAGCATCACCGCCCCCAGCCCGATCGCGACCATCGTGGTCTCATGGCCGGCGAACAGCAGCGCCATGACCAGCTTGGTGATCTTGTCGTCGCCGAAGCCGTCGACCGCCGCCGCGCACACCTGGGAGATGAGGTCGTCCCCGGGCTCGGCACGCCGGCGTGCCACCAGCGCACGGCTGTACTGCAGCAGGTCGGTCAGCCCCTGCCGGGAACGGCTCGGATCTTCGTTGCCGGAGGCGTCGAGCACCCATGCCCGGAACCGATCCCGATCTTCGTAAGGGACGTCGAGCAACTCACAGATCACTTGTAAGGGAAGCGGCAGCGCGAACTCCGCTATGAGATCCGCCGGTCGGTCATGCTCGGCGAGACGGTCGAGGAGATCGGTGGCCAGCGCCTCGATCCGGGGGCGGAAGGCCCGCATGGTCTTGGTGGCGAAAAGGGGCTGGGCGATCGAACGCATGAGCGCGTGGTCGGACATCTCCGTGGCGAAATTGCCCATCGCGTCCCCCAGCAGCACCGACTTGCCGGCCCGCGGCGCGTTGGCGGGGTCGGGATGGGTGCGGCCGAGCCGGCGGTCGTCGAGCAGCCGCCGCACGTCGGCATAGCGTGCGACGTACCATGCCTCGTCGCCGACCTGGGTATGGACCTTGTGGATCGGCGCCGCGCGCTGGAGCGCACGCGCGGTCGGCGACATCTGGAGCGGATGCGTCTGCTCGAATGGTAATTGAGGCGGCTCGGCGGCCATGTGTACCACTCCTTGAATCGTCTGGCGCTCTGTCCCTTTTCCCGATTCCTTTCACCAGCGCAACGGCAGAGCCGTCGGCCCGCGGATGAGCAGGCTGTCCCGCCACGGAATCTCTTCCTCGGGGACCGCGAAGTCGAGGTCGGGGAATCGGTCCAGAAGCGTGCCGATCGCGACCTGCAACTCCATTCGAGCCAGCGGGGCGCCGAGGCAGTAGTGCACCCCATGGCCCAGGGTGAGATGCTGATTGGGGTCGCGGCCGATATCAAGGCACGTCGGGTTCTCGAACTGTTCCTCGTCCTTGTTGCCGGACTGGGGATGAGTGAAGACCGCGTCGCCCTTCTTGATCGTCACTCCGGCGATCTCCACGTCCTCGGTGGCGATCATGGCCATGTGGTGGCCCGCCGCCAGCGGCACGAACCGCAGCAGTTCGTCCACGGCCGTCGGCATCAGCTCCGGGTGGGCGCGCAGCCGCGCGAGCTGTTCGGGATGGTGCAGCAGGGTGTAGACGGCGTTGGTGATCTCGCCGGCCGTGCTGTCGGTGCCTCCGACGAGGATCACCGACGCGAGTGAGAGCAACTCCTCCTCGCTGAGCCGGTCCTCGTCGTCGCGGGCCCGTACCAGGGCGCCGAGCAGATCATCGGTCGGCTCCGCTCGGCGCAGTGCGATCAGGCCGGAGAAGTAGTCGCTCAGCCAGCGCATGTGCCGCAGGTACTCGATATGGGAGAGCCGGTGCGCCGCCATCATCGCGTCGGCGCTCTCCCGGAATCGGTCGCGATCCGCGAAGGGCACTCCGAGCAGCTCGCAGATCACCGCGGTGGGCAAGGGGAGAGAGACGAACTCCACGAGATCGGCGGGTGGTCCGTGCTGGGCCATCCGCTCCACCATTTCGGTGGCGAGCACCTGGACGTGCGGCCGCAGCGCCTCCATGCGACGAGTGGTGAAGACCTTGGTCACCAGCCGGCGGATCCGGGTGTGCTCCGGCGGATCCATATAGATGATCCCCTGTGGGGGGACCTGGAGCTCCTGACGGCGTGGGACGTCGCGTTCCGCCACCGCGCTCCGGCTGAACCGCGGATCGGCCAGCACGGTCCTGACGTCCTGGTAGCGCGTGACGAGCCACGCCTCGCCCCCATAGGGCAGCCGGACCCGGCTCACCGGCTCCGCATGGCGTAATCGTTCAAGGATCGGCTCGACCTCGAGCCGCTCGACAGGCAGGAAGGGAAACGGGCGAGGCTGCTGATCTTCGACGTTCATGGCTTCTCCGTCCAACGGCGGTCGATCGACTCGGTGTCATGGGGAGTCCGCCGGCGCCCCTGTCGGCATCGCCCCGTCAGAAGGCGCGGGCCGCAGCACGGTGACGCTGCCGGCGGCGCCGTCGACCAGGACGCGGTCGCCGGTGCGCAGACGACCGGTGGCGTTGCCGCATCCGACGACGGCGGGGATGCCGAGTTCGCGCGCGACGATGGCGGCATGTGACAGGGGCGCGCCCATATCGGTCACGATCGCGGCGGCTCGTGGGAACAGGGGCGTCCAGCCGACGTTGGTCACGGCGGTCACCAGGATGTCGCCGTGGCGCAGCGCCTCCCCCTCGGCGACTGAATCGAGCACGCGAACCGTCCCCTCCACGGAGCCCGCCGAGCCGGGGAATCCGGTGATCGCTTCACCCGGAGGGTTCTGGCGTCCGTGCTCGTCGTAGGCGTCCTCACGGCGATCGGGGTCGGCCGCCCACCGCTCCGGGTCGATGCGGCCGCGGATCAGCACCGGAGGTGAGGGCAACGAGCGGTAGTGATCGTAGGCGGCCCGGCGGGACGGGACGGCGGCGAGGGGCGCGTCATCGCCACCGAGGACGGTCAGCAACTCGTCCACGGTGAGGAAGAACAGATCGTCTCCATGCCCTGTGAGCTCGCCGGCGCGTAGCCAGAACGTGCGGGCGACCCAGAAGGCACGGTTCACCTCGGAGCGTCCGGCTTCCCGGCCCCGGAGGGCGCGGGTGGCGTTGTCGAGCCGGCGGTGCAGGGACCGGGCGAGGCGCGGATGGCGCCTTTCGAAACGGCGCACCGCGTCCGCGCGGGCGCGCTCCTGACGGGCGAGCAGGCCGGCGACGTGATCCAACGCTTCGCCGGCCGCCAACTGCCGGTCGATCCAGCCCTCGTCCTCGGCGGGGCGTACGGCGGACACCTCGAACTCGTCGGGGCATCGATGCCCCCAGCGCGTCGCGTAGGTCTCCCGGTCCAGCTGACCCCGCCTCAGCTGTTCCAGGCCGAGCACCGGGCCGAGGCTCTCCAGCTCATCCGAGCCGGCGGTGATCCGCAGTACGTCGATGTCGGCGTCGCTGACCCCGTGCCGGCGCAGCCAACGCGGGAAGGTCAGCGCCAGCAGCCCGCCCTGCCGTCCGCCCGCGGCGAACAGCCGGCAACCGGCCCGAAGCAACGGGTCGACGTCGCTCCGCCAGAGCTCCGCCATCGCCGACGGGGTGGGTGCGGCCCGGACCGCGCCGTGCACCGCATGACAGCGCTCCCGCGTGGCCTCGACCTGGCGCGCGAAGTCCTTGAGGTACGGGCGAAGCGCGCGCCGGAACCGCGGGGTGACCTTCAGCACCGACCAGAGCACCTTGCGACGCGGAACCGGTAGCGGCGGGATGGGCATGTCCGCGCGCAAAGGGCCGAACGCTTCGTTCACGAACGTCATGTACGCCTTGCTGTTGCTGACGGCGGTGAACGTGCTCAGGTTGACGTAGCAGCGCCCGGCGATGTTGCCGGCCGCCCGATGCCCCTCGATCGAGGCCAGGCCCATCCACGCCTCCCCGACGAAGAACTTCTGGAACAGCGACCAGGTGGCCGGGGTCATCACGCTGGGGAGGGCCTCGCTGAAGTTGGACCGGGTCCACAGGAAGTCGCCGGTCCGGGTGTCGTTCCATTCCTCACGCGACATCGGGGCAGCGGGCAGCGCGGTGGCCGGCCGCGCCTGCAGCACGTAGACGCGGCCTTCGGACAACGCCCATTCGATGTCCATGGGGACGCCGTACAGGTCCTCGATCCGCTCGCCGAGCCGGCCGAGTTCGTCCACGTGTACGGGGCCGAGGACCTGCCGGGCGCGCATGGCCCGCGGAGTGGGCCGCTCGCAAGTCCCGTCCTCGGCCGGGACGGTCATCACGGCCTTCGCGCCGACCTCGTACTCGACGCCGCGGCCGGTCGCCCGGTCGAGGACCACCCGGTCGGGAGCGACCTGCCCGCCGACGAGGGCCTCGCCGAGTCCCCAGCAGGCGTTGATGACCATACGGTCGCGTTCGCCCGTCACCGGGTCGGCCGTGAAAAGGACCCCGGCCGCCTGAGCGGGGACCAGCCGCTGCACGACCACGGCCATCGCCGAGTCCTTCTCGTTGATGCCGTGCCGGGCTCGATAGGCGACGGCCCGCGCGCTCCACAATGACGCCCAGCAGCGCCGCACCGCGTCCAGGACCGCGGCCAGGCCGCGGACGTTGAGATACGACTCGTGCTGCCCGGCGAAGGACGAGCCGGACTGGTCCTCCGCCGTGGCCGAGGAGCGTACCGCCACCGGTGGCCGAGCCTGGTGGGGACCGTACGGAACCCCCTGGCCGAGCGCCGCGTAGCCCTCGCGGATCGCCTTCTCGACCTGCTCCGGGATGTCCTGTTCGGCGAACAGGGCGGCGACGGCCGCGTCATCGGGGTCCGCCATGCCGGTGGCGACCGTGAGGCGTCGCTGGAGACCGGCCTGGCCGATGAACTGGTGATAGGCGGCCGTGGTGATGGTGAATCCCGGCGGGACGGGCAGGCCGCCGGCGACCAGGCGGGTCAGCGACTCGGCCTTCCCGCCCACCAGCGCCCGGTCCGCGGCCGGGTCGCCCAACGCCACGACGAGCGGCACGTCGCCGCCGCTCATGGGGTGGGCCGACCTTCCACGTGGTCCCGGATGAACTCGTAGACGCGATCGCCGAGCCGCGGGCCGACTTTCCAGCCCACCTCGATGGCGGACATGAAATGGACCCCGCCCCACAGGCGGCTGAGGCCGCCTTCTCGGGCGAACTGGGACCAAGAAGTCCACCGCACGGTGCGATCGGCGGTCGGGGTGATTCCCGGCTCGAAGTCCGTGGAACCTTTGGCGAAGGTCCAGGAGAGATTGATCTCCTCACTTCCGAAGAAACGCCGTCCCAGTTGCGCGACCGCGCCGTATATCGTTGTTGAACCGGATGGATATTCCGGAAAATCGCCCACCTCGAGATAGCTCAGCCAATCTTCGGCGGGCAGGTCCTTGACCTTTCCCTTGCCGGGCCCTCCCCATGCGGTGACCCGCTGGCCGCCATAGACATGGCGAACCGCGGTAAAAGGCCGCATGGCGTCGTACTTGTATTTGTTCAGCCAGACGACGATGCCGGTGTCGTAGGCGGCGATGTCGGTGGCCGCGGATATGTGCACGTACTCGTCCAGGCCGAGTTTACGGTTATGCGCTTCGCTGATGGCTGCGTATCCGATGCTCTTGAACTTGTCGTTGAAGAACTCTGCCATCAGCTTCTGCTCTTCGGTCAGCCCGGCCGATGCCGCGAGTATCTCGTCCACCTGGCGGCGATAGGCTGCCTTGTTGCGGTAGTCGCTGTTCTTGGGCGGCGGCACGATGAACTCTTTGGGATCGGTGAAGGAGTACGGCTTGGTGCGTCCCCATTGTGGTACCGACGCCTGTTGCACGGTGAAGATCCCGGTGCCCTTGGTGAGGATCGCCGGTTGCCATCGCGACGGATCGCGTAGCTCGTAGGCGGTGTTCGCCGGCTCGTATCCCGTGTAATCCATATAGGGCTGCCGGTTGTACTTCTGCCCGCCCTTGTCGCCGAGCTGATTCATCCCGTCGTGCCGCTTGGCGTTGAGGACGCCCTTGGCGGCAAGGTTGCCGATACCGCTGGGCGAGGTCCGGTTCTCCCGATCGTCGTCCGGGTCGAGGCCGGCCGAGGTCATCATCTTCCGCCAGCCATCGGCGTTCTGTGCCAGCGTGACGTTGAGGATCCGATAGGACGCATACATGATCGCGATGTTCCGGTGCCGCTTCGTGGCGCGCTCGCTCGACGGCCTGCGCCCGAGGCGCGAGTAGATGCCGACGGCGGTCGGGTGGTACGGCGCGATGGCGTCGAACCAGGAAGTCGTGAGGAGTGTCGTGGTGCGTAATACCTGCGGGGCGTCCATGCCACGCGGCGACACCAGCCGCCGAATCACCGGATTGATGGTCGGGTAGAGGAATTCGAAGAATACGTCTCCGTTGTCCCAATCGAAATCGGGCGCGGCGGCGGGTGACCGGCCGTCGGCCACCGCCGGGCGCGTGCCCAGCGCCGCGACACCCGTGAGCGGGGCGATCGCCAGCGTCTGGATCAGCCTCCTTCGGGCCACGGCCGAGCCGGATGCGGTCTCTTCACGCGTTGATGATCTGGCCATTGTCGAGTCCTCTCGGGGGGACATCAGAGGGCTTCCGCCACTGCCTTGATCTTGTCCAGATGTGAGTTTTCCTCTTCCAGCCGCAGCCGGGTGCGATCGCCGTCGGCGGTCAGCATGAAGCGGATATGGACGTACTCCGGTTCGCCGGTCCCGTCGCCGCCGATCTCGTTGACGATCCGGTAGGCGAACACCCGCTGTGGCTCGACCTCCACGATGTGCCCGCGGACGGTGCCGCCGCCGGCCAGCCCGAGCGTCATCGTCCCGCCCGGCGCCAGTTCGTCGATGGTGCATTCGCCGCCGCCGGAGAACCATCGGGCGATCTGTTCGCCTTCGGTCAGTGTCGCCCACACTTTTTCAACCGGCGCTTCGATCGTCGCGCTGAATATCTCGGTCATGTCCCACCGTTTCAGGTTGACTCGGCGACACGCTTGATCCGATGCATCGTGGTGTTGTTCTCTTCCAGGCGTAGCAGTGTCTTGTCGCCCTTGTCCACGAGCACATAACGTAGGACGGTCCCCGCGCTCTCATCGTGGGGTTCGCGTTCGAGATCGGCGAACACCCGATAGGAGAACACCCGGTAGGGCTCCACTTCCAGGATCCGCGCATACATCGTCCCGTGGCGCCCGAAATGGAATTTCATGAGCCCGCCGGGTTTCATCTCGTCCACCTCATGGTCCGCCTCGTTGAACCATTTGGCGATATGTACGGGCTCGGTGATCGAGGCCCACACCTTCGCGACCGGCGCATCGATGACCACATCTTCCAGCTCGACCATGGCGTTCCTCCTGTCAAACTCGGTTTCTGATGCTGGACCGATCCGCCAGCCATCCGGTGATCACCTGGGCCGTCTCGGCGGCGTGCGGGCCGAGCATCGTGAAGTGGTCTCCGGAGACGTCCGCCGCCGTGTGCGGCAGCTTCCATTCGACTCGCGACGCCTCGTTCAGCGGCGCGCCGCCCAGCCCTCTGGTCGCCCGCACGAGGAGCGTGGGCGCGACGAGGTTCGGACGGGTGAAGTCAAGGTCGAAGTAGCGGGCACGGGCCGTGATCCAGGCGTCGCCCTCGTCCATGCCGGGCTGTGCGGCCTGACCGTCCAGGTCGAGCAGGACCTGGTGCAGTGCGGCCAGAGTTTCGGTGAAGCCCGGATCGAACTGGCCGCCCCACCAGGGGGTGTCCAGAAGGATCAGGCCCTGCGGCTTGATCGCGCTCCGCTCCAGCGCGCCGGCGACGGCGGCGCCGACGTGTCCGCCCGACGAGTGGCCGAGCAACACGAACGGCTCGTCGCCGGCCGCCTTCCGCACGGCCGCGGCGAGCACGGCGGCGAGGGCGTCGGCCGAAGCCGGGAGCGGCTCGCCCGCGCGGAAGCCGGGAAGCTCGATCACGTAGACGTCCCCGGCCTGATCGAGCGCCGCGGCGAGCCGGGTGTACTGGTGGATGTTGGGCCGCCAGACGAACGACGGGAAGCAGATGATCCGCGGCCGGGCGGAGCCGGATCGCAGCCGCACCGCCGCCGGTGGATCGGTGAGATCGGCGAGCGCGGCGAACGCGGGCCGGTAGCCGGCCATCTTGCCGGTGATCTCGTGGATCTCGCGGAACTTCCCCGCGCGGCAGGCCTGGATGAACAGCGCGCCGAGCGACTCCCCCCGGGGCGAAGCCCGGCCGTCCCCGTTGGCGTGTGCCGCGAGGGCGGCATCCGTTCCGTCGTCTCCGTCCATCGTCACCCGTTCGCTTAAGAATCGTGCGAGGTCTGTCACGGTCGGATGTTCGAAGATCAGGGTCCGTGGCAGGTCGAGGCCGGTCATGGCCCCGAGTTGCCTGGTCAGCTGAACGGCGGCCGTCGAGTCGAAGCCGAGGTCCAGGAACTCGCGGTCGACGTCGACGGACTCCGCGTCCGGATGACCGAGCACCGCGGCGGCGTGGGCGCGTACGGTGCGGACCAGGAGCCGATCCCGGTCCGCGCCGGACAACTCCGACAACCGGCGGGTCAGGGGCTCGGCCGTCTCGGCGCCCGCCAAGCGCCCGAGGTCTTCTGCGGCGGAGGGACCGGCGGAGTGCAGCCCTGACTTGAGCCAGTAGCCGCTGTGCTGGAAGGCGTAGGTCGGCAGATCGATCTGACGGCCGCCGATCACGTCGTACAGCGCCGCCCAGTCCACCGGCGTACCGCCTGACCACAGTCGGCCCAGCGCGGTCGACAGGGTGCGCGCCTCGGGCCTGTCCTTCCTCAGGGCGGCCGCGACCAGGGTCTCCGGCGAGCCGGCCAGGCAGTCCTCGACCATCGCCGACAGCACCGGATGCGGCCCGGCCTCCAGGAACGCCGTCACACCTTCGGCGTGCATGGCGGCGACGCCGTCGGCGAAGCGCACCGGTCGGCGTATGTGTTCGACCCAATAGTCCGGCGAACAGATCCGCTCGTCGGCGGGCGCACCGGTCACGTTCGAGACGATCGGCAACCGCGGCGGCCCGAACGAAAGGTCCCGCGCGACATCGGCGAAGTCGGCGAGCATCGGCTCCATCAGCGGCGAATGGAACGCGTGCGAGACGCGTAACCGCCGGGTCTTGCGCCCCATGCCGACGAACCGTTCGGCGATCCGGGTCACCGCGTCCGCCGTCCCCGACACCGTCACCGCCGACGGTCCGTTGACCGCGGCCACCCCGACCTCGTTCGCGTCGCAGGCCAGGTCCTTCAGTGTCTCCAGCACCTCTTCCTCGGACGCCTGCACCGAGACCATCGCCCCGCCGGGCGGGAGTGCCTGCATCAACCGGCCGCGCGCCGCCACCAGCCGTGCCGCGTCACCGCGCGACAGCACTCCCGCCACGTGGGCGGCGACGATCTCGCCGATGGAATGTCCGGCCAGCATCTCCGGCCGGACGCCCAGCGACGTGATCAGCTTGAACAGCGCCACCTCCACCGCGAACAGCGCACACTGCGTGTAGGCGGTCTGGTCGATCAGCGCGGCCGCCGGCGCGTCCCGGTCGGCGAACACCACCTCGCGCAGCGGCCGGTCCAGCAGGCCGTCGAAGGAGTCGCACACGGTGTCGAACTCCGCGGCGAACACCGGGAACGCCGCGTAGAGCTCGCGGCCCATCCCGGCGTGCTGCGCGCCCTGGCCGGTGAACACCAGGCCCAGCCGCCGACGCGGTTCCACCACTCCCTGGACAAGCGCGGCGTGCGGATCACCCGCCGCCAGCGCGGCCAGCCCCGCGACCGCCTCGGCGTGGTCGGTCGCTACAAGCGCCGCGCGGTACTCGAATACCGACCTCGTCTGGACCAGCGAGATCCCGACGTCCTCCGGCGCCGCCGGGCCGTCCGCCATGAACACGGCCAGCCGCGCGGCCTGGCCGCGCAGACCGGGCATCGACCTGCCCGAGATCGGCAGGACCGGCGGCACATCGCCCGGGCCGCTCGGACCGGCGGGGATCTCCTCGGTGGCGGGAGGCTGTTCGAGGATGAGGTGCGCGTTGGTACCGCTGATACCGAACGAGGAGATCCCCGCCCTGCGCGGACGGGCGTCGGACCGCCAGGGCTGCGGCTCGGTCAGCAGCCGGATCGCCCCCGACTCCCAGTCGACCTGCGGTGACGGCGTGTCCAGATGCAGCGTCCTGGGCAGCGTCGAATGGCGCAGCGCCATCGTCATCTTGATCACACCGGCCACGCCGGCCGCCGCCTGAGCATGTCCCAGGTTGGATTTGATCGATCCCAGCCACAGCGGCGCCGCGTCGCCCCGGTCCTGGCCGTACGTCGCCAGGAGCGCCTGGGCCTCGATCGGGTCGCCCAGCGCCGTTCCGGTGCCGTGCGCCTCGACCACGTCGACGTCGCGGACGCCCAGCCCGGCATCGGTCAAGGCGGCCTGGATCACGCGCTGCTGTGACGGCCCGTTGGGGGCGGTCAGCCCGTTGGACGCGCCGTCCTGGTTGACCGCCGAGCCCCTGATCACCGCGAGCACCCGATGCCCGTTCCGGCGCGCGTCGGCCAGCCGCTCCACCACCACCATGCCGGCACCCTCGGACCATCCGGTGCCGTCCGCGGCCGCCGAGAACGACTTGCACCTGCCGTCCGGGGCAAGGCCGCCTTGCTTGCTGAACTGGATGAACGGCAACGGATTGGACATCACCGTGACTCCGCCGGCGAGCGCCAGCGAACACTCCCGGTTCCGCAGCGCCCGCACCGCCAGGTGCAGGGTCACCAGCGACGAAGAGCAGGCGGTGTCGACCGTGACGGCCGGGCCCTCCAGGCCGAGCGCATAGGCGACCCGTCCGGAGACGACGCTCATGGCCGTGCCCGTGGCGAGGTACTCCTCGACTCCCGGTGGTACCTCCCGCACGTCCATGCCGTAGTCGTGGTACATGATCCCGATGAACACGCCGGTTCCGCTGCCTCGGAGCGTGGCCGGCCTGATGCGGGCGCGTTCGAGCGCCTCCCAGCCGACCTCGAGCGCGAGCCGTTGCTGCGGGTCCATCGCGAGCGCCTCACGCGGCGAGATCCCGAAGAACCCCGCGTCGAACCCCATCGCCTCGTCGATGAAGCCGCCCTGGTAGGTCGCCTCCGGTTCGTCGCCGAGGTCCCAGCCGCGATCCGCGGGCAGGCCGCTGATCGCGTCGATGTCCCCGGCCACCAGGTCCCACAGGTCTTCCGGGGATTGCACGTGTCCCGGATAGCGGCAGGCCATGCCGACGATGGCGATCGGCTCGCGAGCCGCGGCGAGCAGCGTCCGGTTCTCTTGGCGCAGTCGCTCGTTCTCCGTCAGCGACGCCCGGAGCGCCGCGACGATCTGGTCGTTCGAGGTCGCCATGGTCAGCCCGCCTCCCGGTCCGCCGGGGAGCCCGGAGGGCCCGGCGAACCATTGAGCGCCCGGGCGACGAGGTCGTCGATGTCCATGTCAGCGATGGACGCGGCCGCCTCGCCCCGCCGAGCCGGTTCTGGGTCGTCGGTCCCGTCCGCGAGTCTCAGCAGTACATCCCAGACGCCCGAGTCGCGGAGCCTGGTCAGCGGGATCGTGCTGAGCAGGCGACGTAGGGCCACCTCGTCGGCGGCGTCCGCCGCCGGCTCACCGGACTCCGGTACGAGCCGCTCGGTCAGGTGCCGCGCGAGGTGCGCCGGGGTCGGATAGTCGAACAGCAAGGTCGCCGACAGCGCCAGCCCGGTGGCCTGCTTGATGCGGTTGCGCAGCGCGATCGCCATCAGCGAGTCGAACCCGAGCTCGGTGAAGGGCACGTCGGCGCCGATGGCGCTCGCCGAGGGATGTCCCAGAGCGACGGCCGCGTGGGCGCTCACCAGCTCGACCAGTTCGCGTTCCCGTTCCGGCTCGGACAGGTCGGCCAGCCGCCGGAGCAGGGCGGCGAGTCCGGCGTCGGCGTCCACGGTGCGGCGCGGCGGGCGGCGCACCAGCCCCCAGAGGACGGCGGGCACGTTGCCCGTCTGAGCCAGCGACGTGAGTCCGGGAATGTCGAGCCGGATCGGAACCGCCAGCGGATCGCCAGAGGTCACCGCCTGGTCGAACAGCTTCATGCCGTCCTCGGCCGACAGCGGGATCGCGGTGCCCCGGTTCATCCGGCGCCGCATGTCGTCGTCCAGGTGCGCGAGCAGTTCGCTCTCCTGCTCCCACAGGCCCCAGGCCAATGACACGGCGGGGAGCCCGTGGGCGCGCCGGTGGTGCGCCAGCGCGTCCAGGAACGCGTTCGCGGCGGCGTAGTTGGCCTGACCGGGGTTGCCGAAGACGCCCGCCACCGACGACGACGCGACGAACATCGACAGGGCCATGTCCCGGGTCAGTTCATGCAGGTTCGCCACCGCGTCCACCTTGGGCCGCAGCACCCGTTCGAGCCGCTCGGGCGTGAGCGACTCGACCACGCCGTCGTCCAGCGTCCCGGCGGTGTGGATCACGCCGGTCAGCGGATGGCCGGCGGGGATCGCGGCCAGCACCGCGGCCAGCTGGGCGCGGTCGGCGGCGTCGCATGCCGTCACGGTGACCTCCGCCCCCGCGGCGCTGAGCTCCGCGGCAAGCTCCGCCGCTCCCGGAGCCTCCGCGCCGCGCCGGCTGGTCAAGATCAGCCGGCGGGCGCCCAGCCCGACCAGATGCCGGGCGAACAGGCCGCCCAGCATCCCGGTCCCACCGACCATGAGCACCGTGCCGGCCGGGTCCAGATCCGCCGGACCGGCGTCCGGCGACGCGTCGGCGTCCTGGACCAGGCGGGGCACGAGCACGGCACCGCCGCGGATCGCCAGTTGCGGTTCACCGGCGGCGAGGGCGGTGCGGATCGCGCCGGGCAGTGCCGGCATGGACTCCTCGGCCTCGTCCATGTCGACCAGCAGGAAGCGGCCCGGGTTCTCGGACTGCGCCGAGCGCACCAGACCCCACAGCGGAGCGCAGCCCAGATCGGTGACGTCCTCGCCGGACGAGGTGGCGATCGCCCCTCGGGTCAGCACGACGAGCACCGACGAGCCGAACCGCTGATCGGCCAGCCACTGTTGCGCGATGCCCAGCATTTCGGCGGCCTGGGTCCCGGCCGCGCGGATGTCCTTCGACGTGCGGGTGAGCACGACGACGCCGGGAACGTCCGGGCCGAGGTCGGCCAGGGCCTCGCCCCCTGGCGGAGGCGCCTCGCCGCCTGCCGTGAGCACCGTGTCCAGCCCCTTCCAGCGCTCGCCCAGGAGCGCCCAGCCAGACCGGTCCGCCAGTGCGCTGTCGCCGGCGCCGGGGAGCCGGCTCCAGCCGACCTTGAACAGGCCGGCGTCCTCGGCCTTCGCCGACCGGCGCAGCTGCTCGGCGGAGATCGGCCGCAGCGCCAGCGACTCGACCAGGGCGACGGGGCTCCCCGCCTCGTCCGCCAAACGCATCCGGACGCCGCCACCGGGCGCCGAGGACAACGCCACTCGCGCCGCCGCGGCACCGGCCGCGTACAACGACACCCCGGTCCAGGCGAACGGCAGCTGCAGCCGTCCTCCCGTCAAGCCCTCCAGAAAACCGATCCCATGTTGGGCGGCGTCGAGCAGCGCGGGGTGCAGGCCGAATCGCACCGCGTCGGCACGGTGTTCCTGGGGCAGGCCGACCTCCGCGAAGACCTCGTCGCCGCGCCGCCATGCCGCCCGGACCCCCTGGAAGACCGGTCCGTAGCCGTAGCCGGAATCGCCGGACGCCTGGTAGAAGCCGTCCAGGTCGATCGGCTCGGCGCCGGCGGGCGGCCATGCCGCCAGGTCGATGTCCGGAAGGCTCACCGAGGACGCCAGTTCACCCGCGGCGTGCCGGGTCCACGGCGCGTTCTCGGCCGCCTCGTATGGCCGCGAGTAGATCGTGAGCGGGCGTCGTCCCTGGTCGTCCGCATGGCCGACCCGTACCTGGACGACGACGGCATCCCGGCCGGGCAGGATGAGCGGGGCCTCGAGCGTCAGCTCCGCCAAGCGCCCACAGCCGACCTCGTCGCCGGCCCGCAACGCCAGCTCGACGTACGCCGTCCCCGGTAACACCACGGAGTCCAGCACCCGGTGATCGGCGAGCCAGCGGTGCGTGCTCAGCGACAGCCGTCCGGTCAGCGTCAGCTCGTCGGAGTCGGCCGGCCGCACGACCGCGCCCACCAGCGGGTGATCCGCGGAGCGAAGGCCCGCGGCGCCGACGTCCCCGGTGCCGGTCCCGCCGTCCAGCCAGTACCGCTGATGCTGGAACGCATAGGTCGGAAGGTCGGCCTCCCGGCCGCCGATGCCGGGGATCTCCCGCCAGTCGACAGGTGCGCCGCCGCTCCACAGCCTGCCGATCGCGGTCAGGAGGGTCCGCGGTTCGCTCTGGCCTTTCCGCAGCACACACGCGGTCATGGGCTGGGACGAGGCGGCGGCCTGGCGTTCCTCGACCAGCGGGGTGAGCACCGGATGCGGCCCCAACTCAAGGAAGGCGTCCACGCCCAGGTCGGTGAGGCTGCCGACCGTGTCGGAGAACAGCACCGGCCGCCGGACGTGGTCCACCCAGTACTCCGGAGAGCACAGCAACTCGGCCGTGGCCACCTGGCCGGTCACGTTCGACACGATGGGCACTCGCGGGGGAGAGAAGGTCAGATCGCCGATCGCCGTGGCGAAGTCGGCCAGCATCGGCTCCACGAGGGGCGAATGGAAGGCGTGTGAGACGCGCAACCGCCGCGTCTCGCGGCCGCGCTCGGCGAGCAGCCCGGCGATCGACGTCACGGCCGGCTCGGCCCCGGAGATCACGACCGACAGGGGTCCGTTCACGGCCGCCACGGCGACGTCATCGTGGGCGGCGAGCAACGGTGTCACCTCGTCGAGCGGGGCCCGCACCGATACCATGGCGCCGTCCGGCGGCAGTTGTTGCATCAGGCGGCCGCGTGCCGTCACCAGAGCGGCGGCGTCCGCCAGCGAGAGCACCCCCGCGACGTGGGCGGCGACGATCTCGCCGATCGAGTGCCCCGCCAGCGCGTCCGCCCGGACGCCCAGCGAGTCGAGCAGCCGGAACAGCGCCACCCCGAGGGCGAACAGCCCGCTCTGCGCGAACATCGTCTGATCCAGCAGTCCGTCCGGCGAATGCCAGATCACCGGCGGCAGCGGCCTGCCCAGCGGCTCCTCGAACGCGGCGCACACCTCGTCGAACGCCTCCGCGTACGCCGGAAACGCCGCATGGAGTTCCCGCCCCATCCCGGGGCGTTGCGCGCCTTGGCCCGCGAACATCATGACCAGCCGCCGGGGGCCCGCCACGCCGCGGACGACCGTGCTCGCGTGGTCGCCGCTCGCCAGCCGGTCCAGCCCGCCGATCGCTTCGGCGCGATCCCCGGCGACGACGACGCCACGGTGATCGAAGGCCGACCGCCCGGCCAGCGACGCCGCGACGCCCGCCAGCCCTGTCTCGCCCGAGGCCGGTTCCCGCATGAGGAACTGCTGGAGCCGGACGGCCTGATCGCGGAGCGCGGCGGGCGACTTCGCCGAGATCACAAGCGGCACCGTCGTCCCCGCGGCGTCCCGGGGCGGCGAGACGCCGGGCGCGTCTTCGGCCGGCTGTTCCAGGACGAGGTGGGCGTTGGTGCCGCTCATCCCGAAGGACGAGACGGCCGCGCGCCTGGGCCGATCCGTCCGCGGCCACGGCCGCTGCTCGGTCAGGAGCGCGACCGCCCCGGACGACCAGTCGACGTGCGGTGTCGGCTCGTCGGCGTGCAACGTCTTCGGCAGGACGCCCCGCCGCTGCGCCAGCACCATCTTGATCACTCCGGCCACGCCAGCCGCCGCCTGGGTGTGCCCGATATTGGACTTCACCGATCCCAGCCAGAGCGGCTCGGCGCCGGCGCGGTGCTGACCGTAGACCGCCAGCAACGACCGCGCCTCGATCGGATCGCCCAAGGTCGTCCCGGTTCCGTGCGCCTCCACCGCGTCGATGTCGGCGGGCGTCAGCCGCGCGTCGGCGAGGGCCGAGCGGATCACCCGTTCCTGCGCCGGGCCGCTCGGTGCCATCAGCCCGTTGGACGCACCGTCCTGGTTGACCGCCGAGCCGCGCAGCAGGGCCAGGATCGGATGTCCGTTGCGCACGGCGTCCGGCACCCGTTCGACCACGAGGACCCCGGCGCCCTCGGCCATTCCGAACCCGTCGGCCGCCGCTCCGAACGGTTTGCAGCGGCCGTCCGCGGCGAGTCCGCCGCTGCCGCCGAACTCGACGAACCCGATCGGGCTGGCCAGCACCGTCGCACCGCCGACCAGCGCCAGCTCGCACTCGCCCCGGCGCAGCGCGTGCGCGGCGAGATGAAGCGCCACCAGCGACGATGAGCACGCGGTGTCCACAGTGAGAGCGGGCCCCTCCAGGCCGAACACGTAGGAGATCCGGCCCGAGGTCACGCTCGGGGAGACGCCGGTGCTGAGGTACCCGCGCACATCGTCGGGGATCCCGCCGAGACCGGCGCCGTACTCGGAGGCCAGTGCGCCCACGAAGACGCCCGTCCGGCTGCCCCGCAGTTCCCGTGGGCGGATGCCGGCCCGCTCGAGCGCCTCCCACGAGGTCTCCAGCAGCAGCCGTTGCTGAGGATCCATGGCCAGCGCCTCGCGCGGCGAGATCCCGAAGAACGCGGCGTCGAATCCGGCCACGTCGCGGACGAAGCCGCCGTGGTGTACGGAGGCGGTACCGGCGCCCGGCCGGTGCGGGCCGCTCAGGGCCGCCAAGTCCCAGCCCCTGCCGTCCGGGAGGTCGGTGATGGCGTCCGCGCCCGTGGCGACCAGTTCCCACAACTTCTCGGGCGAGTCCGCGCCGCCGGGAAACCGGCAGGCCATGCCCACGATGGCGATCGGCTCGTGACCGGCGTCCTCGGCCTCGCGCAGGCGCTGGCGGGTCTCGTGCAGCTCGGAGGTGACCCATCTGAGGTGGTCCCTGAGGGTCTGCTTATCGGCCACTGGCCGCCCCCTCGTCTCCGGTCGGACCGTCCTGGCCGATCCGCGGTGGTCCGGCCGGTCCGCCCAGTTCGCGATGGATGAAGCTGAGGATCTCCTCGTCGGATGCCGAGCGCAGCCGCGCGGCCGCCGACTCGCTCCCGTCGCCGTGCCGGGCACTGCCCGGGCCGTCGCCGGGGCCGTCGCCGATTGCCTCCTGCCAGCGTGCCGTGACGGCCTGCAACCGGCGGGTGATCTCGCCGTGCGCACCCTGGTCGGTAGCCAGCGCGACCAGTGCGGTCTCGATCCGGCTCAGCTGGGCTTCGACCGAGGCGACCGGGTCCGCCTCGTCCGGCAGCAGCGAGTCCCGCAGGTGGCCGGCGAGCGCGGACGGTGTCGGGTGGTCATAGACGAGCGTGGCCGGGAGCCGCAGTCCCGTGGCCGTGATCAGCTGGTTGCGCAGTTCGACCGCGGTGAGGGAGTCGAACCCCATGTCCTTGAACGTCACGTCCGCGTCCACCTCATCGGCCCTGGAGTGCCCGAGCACGGCCGCGAGCCGGGAGCGCACCAGCTCCGTGAGGGCCGCGTCGCGCTCCACACCGGTCAGCCGCTCCAGCCGGGCGCGCAGCTCCGCGGACGTCTGGTCGCCGGTGTCCGTTACGGGCCCGGCCTCCAGCGCCCGGCGGGCCTCCGGGATGTCCTCGAAGAGCCTGCTCGGCCGGACGGACGCCAGAAGGGGCACGAACTGTTCCCAGTCGACCGACACCACGGCCACGGACGTCTCGTCGTGGCAGACGGCCCGCCGCAACGCGGTCAGCGCCCCTTCCGGGTCGAGCGCCGAGAGCGCGGCCCAGCCTTGCCGGCCCGGCTCGGCCGGGGTGTCCCATGGACCCCAGGCGACCGCCGTGGCCGGCAGCCCGCGGCCGCGGCACCGTGCCGCGAGCGCGTCCAGGTGCGCGTCGGCCGCCGCGTGGGCGCCGTGCCGTACGCCGCCCCACAGTCCGGCGACCGAGGAGCAAAGCACGAACGCCTCGGGTGCGCGCTCGCGGAGCAGCTCGTCGAGCAGCGCGGCGGGCACCACGTTCGCCCGGAGTACCTCGGCCAGCCGTGCCGCGGAGAGTTCGGAAAGGGGTTCCGGCTCCGGCGACCCGGTCGCGTGCACCACCGCGTCCACCAGCCGGCCCGTCTCGGCCTCGATCTCGCGCAGGGCCAGGTCGAGCGAATCGCGGTCGTCGAGCGCGCAGGGGAGCGCCATCAGCGGGTCGTCCGGTCTCACACCGTTCGTATCGAGGGCGCCGGCGAGGGCGACATGCGCGGCGCCGTTCTCCGCCAGCCAGCGGGCGATGCGGGTGGCACGGGGATCGGCGCCGACGACGAGTACCGTGCCGCGCAGCCGTGATGCCGTGTCCGCCGCCGGTTCGGGCAGCCGTGCCCGGACCAGCCGCCGGGTCAGCAGGCCGGATGGGCGGAGCGCCACCTCGTCCTCGCCGCTGTCGCCGGACAGCACCGCGCGGAGCAGTCCCGCGGTTCGCTGGTCCACCGTCGCCGGCAGATCCACCAGGCCGCCCCAATGGCGTGAATGCTCCATGGCGGCGACCCGGCCCAACCCCCAGACCTGCGCCTGCGCCGGGTTCACCGGGGCGCCGGATTCACCGGCGGCCACCGCGCCTCGCGTGGCGCACCACAGCGGAGTTTCCACGCCGCTGTCGGCCCAGGACTGCAGGAGGGCCAGGGTCGTGATCAGGCCCATGGTGGCGCCGGGGTGTTGCGGATGGGCTCGTTCGTCCGCTCCGAGCAGCGACAGCACCCCGCCCGGCGAGCCTCCCGCCGCCATCTCGGCGATGCGGGCGGTGAGCTCCGCTCGATCGGCCGTGCCGTCGACCGGCAGGACGATCGGCTCGCCCAGTGCGCCGCGTATCGCGTCGGCCCAGGGGTCGTCGAGGCGGTCGGCGGGCAGCGCGAGGATCCAGCGGCCGGGCAGCGCCCGTCGCGGCGGGACGGTGCGCGGTTTCCACCCGACGCGGTAGCACCACGAGGCCAGCTCGGACTCCCGGCGCCGGCGCCGGCGCCACGCCGCCAGCGCGGGGAGCGTGGGCTCGAGCTCGGTCGCGCCGAGGTCGGCGAGCGCTGCTGAGTCCGTCGCCTCGACGGCCGCCCAGAAGCGGGCATCCGTCGCGTCGCGGTCGGAGAGCGGCTCCGGGCCCGGCCCGGTCACGTTCAGGTCGGTGTCGAGCCAGTAGCGCTCGCGTTGGAAGGCATAGGTGGGCAGATCCACATACGAACGGCGCGCGGGGAAGAGGGGGCTCCAGTCGACGGGAGCGCCGGCCACCCATAACCGCGCCAACGCGGCGAGGAGTGCACGCGGCTCCGGACGGTCGTGCCGCAGCGCGGGCACCGCGACGGCCTCAGGTCCCGCACTCTCCTGGATCAGGGCCGTCAGCGCGCCGCCGGGACCACCCGCTCCGAGTTCGAGGAGGGCTGTGGTGCCCTGGCCGGTCATGGTGGTGATGGTGTCGGCGAAGCGGACGGGCCGGCGGACGTGCTGGACCCAGTACTCGGGGGTGACGAGCTCGTGAGGGGTGGCGGGTCGTCCGGTGAGGTTGGAGATGACGGGGAACTCGGGTGGCCGGAAGGTGAGGTGCTGGATGGCGGTGGCGAAGTCGGCGAGCATGGGTTCCATCAGCGGTGAGTGGAACGCGTGGGAGACTCGCAGGCGCCGGGTCCGCCGTCCCAGCTCCGCGAAATGGTCCGTGACGTGGGCCACCGCTTCCTCGGGCCCCGACACGACGACCGAGTCCGGGCCGTTGACGGCGGCCACCGCGGCCCCGTCCAGGTTCGTCAGCAGGGCGGTGACCTCGGCTTCGTCCGCCTGCACGGCGGCCATCGCGCCCCCTGGGGGGAGTGCCTGCATCAGCCGGCCTCTGGCGGCGACGAGAGTCACCGCGTCGGGTAGGGACAGGACTCCCGCGATGTGCGCGGCTGTGATCTCTCCGATGGAGTGCCCGGCGACGACGTCGGGCACCAGGCCCAGCGACTCCGTCAGCCGGTAGAGCGCGGTCTCCAGGGCGAACAGGCCGCATTGGGCGTACAGCGTCTGGTTCAGCTCCTGGTCTGGCCCGTCCCACATGACCTGGCGTAACGGCCGGTCCAGCGCGTCGTCGAACAGACCGCGGACCTCATCGAGAGCGCTGCGGAACACACCGAACGAGGCGTAGAGCTCACGGCCCATGCCCACCCGCTGCGATCCCTGGCCGCCGAACACGACTCCGGTCCGGGTGTCCACACCGACCTTGCCCACCAGGACATCGGGCGCGGGGTCGCCGCCGCCCGCCACCGCGGCCAGTCCCGCCATCGCCTCGGCTCGGTCCTCCGCCACCACCACCGCGCGGCGATCGAGCTGCGCCCGTGTCCGCACCAGCGACGCGCCCAGCTCGTCGGGCGACAGCTCGGGCCGGTCCGCGGCGAGGGCGCCGATGCGGGCGGCCTGCGCCCGCAGGCCGCCCGCCGAGCGGCCCGACAGCACCAGCGGCAGTGGTCCGGCCGCCTCGATCCGATCGGTCTCCGGCCCGGTGCCCGGAGCCTCCTCCAGGATCAGATGCGCGTTCGTTCCGCTGATTCCGAACGAGGACACGCCTGCTCGGCGCGGGCGGCCGGCCTCGGGCCACGGCCGCTGCTCGGTCAGCAACCTGAGCGGGCCCGACCAGTCCACGTGCGCCGTGGGCTCGTCGGCGTGCAGGGTCCTCGGCAGGACACCGTGGCGGAGGGCCATGACCATCTTGATCACCCCGGCCGCCCCCGCCGCCGCGGCCGGATGCCCGATGTTGGACTTGACCGATCCGAGCCACAGCGGCCGCTCGGCGGGCCGGTCCGCGCCGTAGGTGGCCAGCAGCGCCTGCGCCTCGATCGGGTCGCCCAGCCGGGTCCCCGTTCCGTGCGCCTCGACCGCGTCGACCTCGCCGGGCGACAGGCCCGCGTCGGCCAGCGCCGCGCGGATCACCCGCTGCTGGGCCGGCCCGTTGGGGGCGGTCAGGCCGCTGCTCATGCCGTCCTGGTTGATCGCCGAGCCGCGTACGACCGCCAGGACCCGGCGCCCCTCCCGCAACGCGTCCGACAGCGGCTGGACGAGAAGCATGCCGACGCCCTCGGACCAGCCGGCACCGTCGGCCAGCGCCGAGAACGACTTGCACCGGCCGTCGGCGGCCAGCCCGCCGAGCTGGCTGAATTCGATGAACGCTATGGGCGTCGGCATCACCGCCGCGCCCCCGACCAGCGCCATCGAGCATTCGCCGGTGCGGAGCGATCGAACCGCCAGGTGCAGCGCCACCAGCGACGACGAGCACGCGGTGTCCACCGTCACGGCCGGGCCCTCAAGACCGAAGGTGTAGGCGATCCGCCCGGACGCCACGCTCGTCGTGTTGCCGGTGCTCATGTAGCCGACGACGTCCTTCGGCAACTCGCGCACGCTGGCGCCGTATCCGGACGGCACCGCCCCGATGAAGATCCCGGTCCGGCTGCCGCGAAGCGTGTCGGCGGCGATCCCGGCCTGCTCGAACGCCTCCCACGAGGTCTCCAGCAGCAGCCGCTGCTGCGGGTCCATGGCCAGCGCCTCACGCGGCGAGATCCCGAAGAAGCCGGCGTCGAACATCGCGACGTCGGCGAGGAATCCTCCCTCGCGGGTGATCGATGTCCCTTGCCGTCCCGGCTCGGGGCCGTGCAGGGTTTCCAGATCCCATCCCCGGTCGGTCGGGAACCCGGTGATCGCGTCCGCACCGGACGCCACCACGTCCCACAGGGCCTGGGGGGAGCCGATGCCGCCGGGATAACGGCAGGCCATCCCGACGATGGCGATCGGCTCGGTGTCCCCGGGGCGCCCATCGCCGGGCCGCGCGTCGACGGGCCGCATCTCGACGGGCGGGGCACCGTTCTCGGCACCGCCGATCTCCGCCCACAGGTGCCTCGCGAGCGCGGCGGGGGTCGGGTGGTCGAAGGTGAGCGTGGCGGGCAGGCGCCGGCCGAGTTCCGCGGCGAGCCGGTTGCGCACCTCTATGGCGGCCAGCGAGTCGAGTCCGGCGTCGCGGAACGAGCGGCCGGGGTCGAGCCGCGTGCCCGGGGGATGCCCGAGCACGACGGCCGCGTGCGCGCTGACCAGGTCGATCAGCTGCCGCTTGGCCTCCCGCTCCGGAAGGCCGCTGAGCCGCCGCGCCGTCGACGGACCCGTCGTGGCGCCCGCCGTCCCGGCGTGATCGGCACGTCGGACGGGATCGCGGACCAGGCCGCGGCACAGGGCCCGCAGCCGTGAGGTGAGCGGCTGGGCGGATACCGCTGTGAGGTCGAGGCGGATCGGGACCAGTGCGGCCTCGTCGATCGTGCCGACGGCGTCGAACGCGGCCAGGGCGTCGTCGACGGTAAGCGGGATCATGCCGCCGGTGGTCAGCTGCGTCCGGCCGGTCTCGCTCAGCCTGCCGGTCAGGGCGCTGTCCGGCTCCCACTGTCCCCATGCGAGTGATTGGGCGGGCAGGCCGTTGGCGTGTCGGTGGGCGGCGAGTGCGTCGAGGTAGGTGTTGGCGGCGGCGTAGTTGGCTTGTCCTGGGCTGCCGATGGTGCCGGCGGCGGAGGAGAACAGGATGAAGGCCGACAGGTCGAGGTCGCGGGTCAGTTCGTGCAGGTGCTGGGCGGCGTCGAGTTTGGGCCGTAGTACCCGCTCCAGTCTTTCGGGGGTGAGCGAGCCGAGCGTGCCGTCGTCCAGCACCCCGGCGGCGTGGATCACTCCGGTCAGCGGATGCTCTGGCGAGATGCCCGCGACCAGCGCGGCCAGCTGTGCACGGTCGGCCACATCGCATGCCGCGATCGTGACCCGGCTGCCGAGCTCGCCGAGTTCGTCGCGCAGCCGGTCGGCGCCGGCGGCTTCGGCGCCCTGACGGCTGCACAGCAGCAGGTGCGGCACGCCGTGATGTCCGGCCAGATGCCGGGCGACCAGCGCGCCCAGCGTCCCGGTGCCGCCGGTGATCAGTACCGTGCCGGCGTCCGCCCAGGGCCGTCGCGGAATATCGAGCACGATCTTTCCGATGTGCCGGGCCTGGCTCATGTGCCGGAACGCCTCGCCTGCCCGGCGTACGTCCCACGTTCGCAGCGGAGGCGGCGCCAGGGTGCCGTCCCGCAGCAGGCCGGCCAACCGGGCCAGCATGCGGCCCATGCCGTCGGCACCCGCCTCCATCAGGTCGAAGCGGCGGTACTCGACCCCGGGGTGTGCGGCCGCGACGTCGGTGGGGTCGCGGACCTCCACCGCACCCATCTCCAGGAATCGTCCGCCTCGCGGCAGCAGCCGTAGCGAGGTGTCGATGAACTCTCCGGTGAGGGAGTTCAGCACGATGTCCATCCCCGCCCCGTCGGTGCCGGCGGCGAACTTCGCGCCGAACTCGAGCGAGCGCGAGGAGGCGATGTGATCGTCGTCCAGCCCGAGGCGGCGCAGCGCGTCCCACTTGCCCTCGCTCGCGGTCGCGAAGACCTCCGCCCCCAGGTGCCGGGCGATCCGCACGGCGGCCATCCCGACGCCGCCGGCGGCCGCGTGGATCAGAACCCGCCGGCCCCGCGTCAGTCCTCCCAGCTCGACCAGCCCGTACCAGGCCGTGAGGAAGGCCACGGGGATCGACGCCGCCGCGGCGAACGACCAGTCGTCCGGGATCGGCGCGACCAGCCGGTGGTCGGTCACCGCCTCGTCGGCGAACGCCCCCTGGACCAGCCCCATCACCCGGTCGCCGACGACCGGCTCCCGGACGCCCGGGCCGACCTCCGTCACCACGCCGGCGCCTTCGGTACCGATGCGGCCACCGCCGGGGTACATGCCCAAGGCGATCAGTACGTCGCGGAAGTTCAGGCCGCCGGCCCGCATCGCGACCCGGATCTGGCCCTCGCCCAGTGGCTCTCCGCGATCCGGGACGGGGGACAGAGCCAGGCCGGTGAGGGTGTTCCCGCCCGCGGTGGTGAGCTCCCAGCCGTCTTCCGCGGGGAGGGCCAACGCTCCGTCGGCCGCCGCGCGCGCCAACCTCGGCACCAGGACGATCCCGTCCCGGACGGCGGCCTGCGGCTCACCGGAGGCGACGACGGCGGCGATCGCCGGGCCGGAGGAATCCAGGTCGTCGACGTCCACCACCACGAGCCGCCCAGGGTCCTCGGCCTGCGCCGACCGCATCAGCCCCCAGATGGGCGCGCACGTGAGGTTCGGCACGTCCTCACCGGCCTCGGCGGCCACCGCCGACCGCGTCACCACAACGAGCCGTGCGTCGGCTCCGTACCGCTCGTCGGCCGACCATTCCCGGACCAGATCCAGGGCGTCGATCAGCGGTTTCGCTCCGCCCGTGAACGCGGCCACCACCACGTCGGGTGCCGGCTCGTCCGCTTCGGCCGCCGGCGCGACCTCGACCCCGGCCCCGGCCCCGGCCAGCCCGAGATCGCCGTCGCCCAGGACGGCCCAGCGGCCCGGACGCGCGGGACGCTCGGCGTCGGCCGGCATCCGAGTCCACGCGAGCCGGTACAGCGTGTCGATCTCGTCGCCCGCGGCTCGCAGCGACCCGTGCGAGGCCGATCGCAGGGTCACCGACCCGGCCGAGGCCACCGGCCGGCCGGACAGATCGGTCACGAGTACCGACAGCGTGCCCGGGTCCGGACCCGGCGCTGAGATCCGCACGCGTAACGCCGCCGCGCCCGCACTGTGCAAAGAGACGTCGGTCCACGCGAACGGCAACCGCACCTGGCCGTCGTCGGGGAAGAAGCCGCCGTAGCCGGTCGCCTGTAACGCGGCGTCCAGCAGCGCCGGGTGTATCCCGAAGCGGGAGGCCAGCAGGTGATGCTCGTCGGGCAACACCACCTCCGCGTAGACCTCCCGGTCCCGGTGCCACACGGAGCGGAGTCCCTGGAAAGCGGGTCCGTAGCCGTACCCCGCCTCGGCGGCCTCGGCGTAGAACCGGTCGATGGCCAGCCGCTCTGCCCCGGGCGGAGGCCACGTCTCGAGCCCGGAAGGCACCGAGGCGGCGGTCCGCGCCGCGAGCACGCCACCGGCGTGCAACGTCCACGTCTCGCCGACCGCGCCGCCCCGGGACGAGTACATGGCCAGGGAACGCCGCCCGCCCTCGTCGGCAGGGCCGATCCGCAGTTGTACGAAGACGCTGCCGTGCTCGGGAAGGATCAGCGGCCGCTGGAGCGTCAGCTCCTCCACCCGGTCGCTGCCGACCTCCTGACCCGCCCGCAACGCCATCTCCACGAAGGCCGTCCCCGGCAGGAGGATCTGGCCAAGGACGGCGTGGTCGGCCAGCCACGAATGGGTGTGCCGTGACAGCTTGGCGGTCAGCACGAACTCGTCGCCGCCGGCGAGCCGGACGGCCCCGCCCAGCAGCGGGTGGTGCGTTCCGCGGATCCCGGCGCCTGACGCCCAGTCACCGGCCACGCTTCCGCAGCCGCCTTCCAGCCAGTACCGGTGTCGCTGGAAGGCGTACGCGGGCAGGTCGACCGCCAGGGCGCCGGTTCCGTCGAAGACGCCGCTCCAGTCGACGGGCTGGCCGCGCACCCAGGCCCGCGCGATCGAGGTCAGCATCTGCTCCATGCCGCCGTTGTCGCGGCGCAGGGTGCCGATGGCAGCCACGGCCAGGTCCGCGTGTTCCGCGGTCTGTTCGATTCCGGTGGTGAGGGTGGGGTGTGGGCTGGTTTCGATGAAGGTGCGGGTTCCGTTGTTGAGGGCGGTGGTGATGGCGTTGGTGAAGTGGACGGGGTGGCGGAGGTTGTTGGCCCAGTATTGGGCGTCGAGTTCGTCGCCGGGGGTGGGTTGTCCGGTGACGCTGGAGATGAAGGGGATGGTGGCGGGTTGGGGGGTGATGTCTTGGAGTGTGGTGGTGATGTGTTGGGTGATGGCGTCGATGTGGGGGCTGTGGGAGGCGTAGTCGACGGGGATGCGTTTGGGGTGTGGTTGATGGTCGCGGGGGAGGGCGAGGAGTTCTTCGATGGCTTGGGTGTCGCCGGAGACGACGGTGGTGGTGGGGCCGTTGATGGCCGCGATGTTGAGTCGCCGGTTCCAGGGGCGGATGAGTTCGGTGACTTGGCCGGCGGGTTGGGGGATGGAGGCCATGGCGCCCGTGCCTGCGATGGTGCGGAGGGCTTGGCTGCGCAGCGCGACGACTTTGGCGGCGTCGTCCAGGGTGAGTGCTCCGGCGATGTGGGCGGCGGCGATTTCGCCTTGGGAGTGGCCGATGACGGCGGCGGGGGTGATGCCGAAGCTTTGCCAGGTTCTGGCGAGGGAGACCATGATGGCCCACAGGACCGGTTGGATGGTGTCGACTGGTTCCAGGTCGCCGTTGTGCAGGACGTCGTGCAGGGTCCAGGGGACGTGCGGGGCCAGCGCGGTCTGGCAGGCGTTCATGTGTTCGGCGAACACCGGGCAGGTGGCCATGAGTTCGACGCCCATGCCGGGCCACTGCGATCCCTGACCCGGAAACACCCACACCGGCTGTTCCTCGAGATCGGCGACACCGGTCACCGCGTTCACCGCGCTTCCGGCCGCCAGGCTCTCGCAGTCCCGCTGGATCTCCCGGCCCGTGGCGGCCACGACGACGGCTCGGTGTTCGAGCGAGGCGCGCGTGGCGGCAAGAGAGAAGGCCAGATCCAGGGGATCGGTGTCCGGCCGCTCGCGAAGGTGGCCCGCGAGGCGGGCGGCCTGGCCGCGCAGCCCTTCGGCGGACCTCGCGGACAGCATGATGGGGAACGGTCCCCTCTCGGGGGACGGACGAGACGGGGCGTCCGCGGTGGGCGGCGCCTCCTCGATCACCACGTGTGCGTTGGTGCCGCTGATCCCGAACGAGGACACCCCGGCTCGGCGCGGCTGTTCGCGCCGCGGCCAGGGCCGCCGTTCGGTCAGCAGCGACACTCCGCCCGATGCCCAGTCCACGTGCGGTGACGGCTCATCGGCGTGCAGCGTCTTCGGGAGTTCTTCATGCCGCAGCGCCAGGACCATCTTGATCACGGCGGCCACCCCGGCCGCCGCCTGGGTGTGCCCGATGTTCGACTTGATCGACCCCAGCCACAGCGGCCGGTGCGCGGATCGGTCCCGCCCGTAGGTGGCCAGCAGCGCGTGCGCCTCGATCGGATCACCCAGGGTGGTGCCGGTGCCGTGTCCTTCCACGGCGTCGACCTCGTGGGGGGCCAGCCGGGCATCGGCGAGCGCGTCCCGGATCACCCGTTCCTGCGAGGGGCCGTTGGGCGCGGTCAGACCGTTCGACGCGCCGTCCTGGTTCACCGCGGACCCGCGCACCACCGCCAGGATCCGCCGTCCGCTGGCGACCGCGTCCGGCAGCCGCTCCATCACCAGGACGCCGACGCCCTCGGACATGCCCGTGCCGTCGGCCGTCGCGCCGAACGCCTTGCACCGGCCGTCGGCCGCCAGACCGCGCTGGCGGCTCAGGTCCGTGAAGACGTTGGGCTCGGTGGCGATCGTCACGCCGCCCACGATCGCCGTCGAGCACTCCCCGCCGTGCAGCGACCGTGCCGCCAGATGCAAGGCCACCAGTGACGACGAACACGCCGTGTCCACTGCCACGGCGGGCCCTTCCAGGCCGAAGGCGTAGGCGACCCGGCCGCTGTGGACGCTCGTCGCGCTGCCCAGGCTGAGGTGGCTCGACACGCCGTCCGGGACGTCCTTGAGAATGTCGTTGTACCCGCCGGGGGACACCCCGACGAACACGCCGGTCCGGCTGCCGCGCAGCGTGCTCGGATCGATCCGGGCGTCTTCGCACGCTTCCCAGGTGGCCTCGAGCAGCAGTCGCTGCTGGGGGTCCATGGCCAGCGCCTCGTGTGGGGAGATGCCGAAGAACCCGGCGTCGAACCACCCCGCGTCGCGGACGAACCCGCCCTTGACAACGGATGACTTGCCTTCCTTGTCGGGATCGGTGTCGTGCAGCGCACTCAGGTCCCAGCCCCGGTCATCAGGGAAGTCGCCGACGGCGTCGCCGCCGGAAGCCAGCAGTTCCCACAACGCCTCGGGGCTGTGCGCCCCGCCGGGGAGCCGGCAGGCCATACCGATGATCGCCAGCGGCTCACGCCGTTCCAGCTCGGCCACCTTGCGGCGTGCCTTCAGCAGCTCGGCGGCGGTCCGTTTGAGGTAGCCCCGCAGCTGTTCCTCGGTGTCGCCGAGGCCGGAGTTCGTCGCGGTCACGTGTCGAGTTCCCCGTCGAGCAGTTCGAACAGCTCGGTGTCGGTCGCCGTGGTCACGTCGGCGTCCGGTACCGGTTCAGGGGCCTCCCAGCGCCCGAGAAGGGTGCGGAGCCTCGCGGTGATCTGCGTACGCGCCCGCCCATCGGCGGGGTCGACGGCCTCGAGCGCCGCCTCGAGCCGATCGATCTCCTCCAGGCCCGGTGTGCCCCCGTCCTCGCCGAACAGCTCGACCCGCAGGTGCCGGGCCACTTCTCGTGGTGTCGGATAGTCGAACACCAGGGAGGCCGGGAAGCTGAGCCCGGTCGCCGCGGCCAACCGGTTGCGCAGCTCGACGCCGCTGAGGGAGTCGACTCCCAGTTCCCGGAACACCCGGTCCGGTCCCACCGACTCGGGGGAGTCGTGGCCCGAGGTTCCGTGCGCCAGGACCGCGGCGGCGTGCCGGCGCACCATCGTCAGCAGCAGCTGATCGCGTTCCGCGGCGGAGGCGCCGCGCAGCCGGTCGACGAGTGCCGAGGGGCTCTCCTCGTCGGCGGAGGCCGCGGCGTTCGTCTCGGCCGCGGCTGGCGCGGCGGCGGTCTGTTGCGCCCGCTTGGCCTCCGGTAACAGGTCGAACAGCCGGTTGGGCCGCTCCGGGTTGACGCCGAGGGTGAAGTCGTCCCACCTGATATCGATGATCACGGGGCAGGTCTCGTCGTGGTCGAGCGTCTGCTGGAGCGCGTCGATCGCCGTCCCGGGATCCATTTCGTACAGTCCCTGCCGGCGGGCGCGTTCCCCAGCGCCGCCGGCCGCCATGCCCGCGCCGGCCCAGGTGCCCCAGGCGATCGCCGTCGCGGGCAGCCCCGCCGCGCGCCGGTACTCGGCGAAGGCATCGAGGAACGCGTTGCCGGGCGAGTAGTTGGCCAGCCCGGCGGAGGCGTACGTCGCGCCGAACGAGGAGAAGAGCACGAAGGCCGACAGATTCAGATCCCTGGTCAGCTCATGCAGGTTGATGGTGCCCTGCACCTTCGCGCGGAGGACCCGCTCGACCCGCTCGGGGTCCAGGGAGTCGATCACGCCGTCATCGAGGACGGCCGCGGTGTGCACGATCGCGGTAAGCGGGCGGGTGGCGGGGATCTCGGCCAGGCGGGCGGCGAGCGCGTCACGGTCGGAAACGTCACAGGCCGCGATCGTCACCCGGTCGCCCAGCTCGTCCACCAGCTTCGGCGCGTCTGGCCCGTCCGGGCCACGCCGGCTGAGCAGCAGAATGTGCTCGGCACCGCTGCGCGCGAGCCAACGGGCGATCTGCGTGCCGAGCGCGCCGGTTCCGCCGGTGACCAGGACGGTGCCCTCGGGCATCCAGGTGCGAAGGGCCGGCGCGTCCTCGAGCGGATCGCGGACGAGCCTGTGCACCAGCACGTCCCATGGCCGGACCGCGACCTCGTCCTCGCCGTCCATGCCCCCGAGCACCGCCGCGAGCCGAGCGCGCACCGATTCGCCGACGTCGGCGGGAAGATCGATGAGACCGCCCCACGCCTTGGGGTGCTCCTTGGCCGCGACCCTGCCCAGCCCCCACACGGGGGCCTGGAGGGGGTGGGACACACGGTCGGTGCGGGTGGCCGCGATGACGCCCTGGGTGAGGCACCAGAGCGGCGCGACCACGCGGTCGGTCTCCTGGAGGCGTGCGAGCGCCTGGATGAGCGCGATGGTGCCGATCAAACCGGCGGGAACCCGTGGCGCCTCGGGGCGCATACGCTCATCGAGCGCGAGCAGGGACAGCACGCCCCGGAGGTCGGGCGTTTCCGCGACCACGCCGGCCAGCCGCTCCGCGAGCCGGTCTCGGTCGCCGTCGGCCGGATCCACGGCGAGCCGGAGCACACCCGCGCCGTGTTCGGTGAGTGTCAGCTCACACGCCTCGGTCAGCTCTTCCGCGCCCGTGGACGGCGCCACCACCAGCCACGTGCCCGTCAGGCGGGTGCCAGGCTCGACGACGGTCGAGACCGACCACACGTTTCTGTAACGCAGGCCGTCCAGCACCGAGCCGCGCCGTCGGCGCTCGCGCCACCGTGCCAGCGCGGGCAGCGCCGGCGCCAGCGCATCACCGTCCTCGACGTCCAGGATGCCGGCCACGGCGGGGAGGTCCCCACGCTCGACGGCCTCCCAGAACGGTTCCTGGCCGTCCTCGGCGACGGCCGGTGCCGCCGGACCGGAGTCCTCCAGCCAGTAGCGCTCCCGGTGGAAGACGTAGTCCGGTAGTTCGACGCGCTTGGCGCCCGTCAGGCACGGCCCGAAGTCGACGGGCAGGCCGTGCGCATACGCCTCGGCCAGCGAGATGAGCAGCCGCCGCGGCCCGCCATCGTCGCGACGTAACGTGCCGGTCACCAGCGGGTCCACGCCGGCGGCGCGTGCCGTGTCCTCGATACCGGTGGTGAGGGTGGGGTGTGGGCTGGTTTCGATGAAGGTGCGGGTTCCGTTGTTGAGGGCGGTGGTGATGGCGTCGGTGAAGTGGACGGGTTGGCGGAGGTTGTTGGCCCAGTAGTGGGCGTCGAGTTCGTCGCCGGGGGTGGGTTGTCCGGTGACGCTGGAGATGAAGGGGATGGTGCCGGGCTGAGGAGTGATTCCTTCTAGCGCGGTGGTGATCTGTTGTGTGATGGCGTCGATGTGGGGGCTGTGGGAGGCGTAATCGACCGGAAGGCGTTTGGCGTGTATTCCTTGCTCGTTGGTGTGGGCGAGGAGTTCTTCGATTGCTTGGGTGTTTCCTGAGACGACGGTGGCCGTGGGGCCGTTGTGGGCGGCGATGGTCAGTTGCCGGTCCCAGGGGTGGATGAGTTCGGTGACTTGGTCGGCGGGTTGGGGGAGGGAGGCCATGCCGCCTTTCCCGGAGATGTCTCGCAGTGCCTGGCTGCGCAGCGCGACGACTTTGGCGGCGTCGTCCAGGGTGAGTGCTCCGGCGATGTGGGCGGCGGCGATTTCGCCTTGGGAGTGGCCGATGACGGCGGCGGGGGTGATGCCGAAGCTTTGCCAGGTTCTGGCGAGGGAGACCATGATGGCCCACAGGACCGGTTGGATGGTGTCGACTGGTTCCAGGTCGCCGTTGTGCAGGACGTCGTGCAGGGTCCAGGGGACGTGCGGGGCCAGCGCGGTCTGGCAGGCGTTCATGTGTTCGGCGAACACCGGGCAGGTGGCCATGAGTTCGACGCCCATGCCGGGCCACTGCGATCCCTGACCCGGAAACACCCACACCGGCCGGGCGGGTGTGCCTGCCGCCTCGCCCTTCACGACGCCGACGTCCGTCTCACCCTTGGCCAGCAGAGTCAGGCCGGCCAGCGCCTCCGCGCGGTTCGCCGCCACGACCAGGCCTCTGTGCGAGTGCGCCGATCGCGTCGAGAACGACGACCACCCGACATCCCTCAGGTCCAGATCGAGGCGCTCCGCCAGGAAGTCCCGCCAGCGTTCCGCCTGCGCGCGGAGGGCGGATGGACCGCGCCCGGACACCAGCAAGGGCACGGCGGGGCCGGCCAGTGCGCCCTCGTTCGCGTCGTCCAGGTCGCCCGTGTCCGCCGCGCCCTCCGCTTCCACGGGAGGGTCCTCCACGATCAGATGCACGTTGGTGCCGCTCACCCCGAAGGCCGACACCCCCGCCCGACGCGGCCGGCCGTCCGGCGCTGTCCAGGTCACCGGCTCCGTCAGGACCGAGACCGCTCCCGCCGACCAGTCGACCCGCGTCGACGGCTCATCCACGTGCAACGTCTTCGGCAGCGTTCCGTGCCGCAGCGCCAGCACCATCTTGATGACCCCGGCCACGCCCGCCGCCGGGCCGGTGTGCCCGATGTTCGACTTGATCGACCCCAGCCACAGCGGCTCGGCGCCGCCGCGGTCTCGGCCGTAGGAGGCAAGCAACGCCTGGGCCTCGATCGGGTCGCCCAGCGAGGTGCCCGTGCCGTGACCTTCGACGGCGCTCACGTCCGCCGGGCTGAGACCCGCGCTGGTCACCGCCGCGCGGATCACCTCGCGCTGGCTCAGCTCACTGGGGGCGGACAAACCGTTGCTGGCGCCGTCCTGGTTCATCGCTGAGCCCGTCACGACGGCCAGTACCGGGTGCCCGTTACGGCGCGCATCCGACAACCGCTCGACCAGGACCATGCCGACGCCTTCGGACCAGGTGGTGCCGTCGGCGGCGTCGGCGTACGACTTGCACCGGCCGTCGGCGGCCAGGGCGCGAAGCCTGCTGTACTCGATGAACCCGGCCGCGGAAGGCATCACCGAGACCCCGCCGGCCAATGCCAGCGAGCACTCCTCCAGGCGCAGGGACTGGCATGCCAGATGCAGCGCTACCAGGGACGATGAGCAGGCCGTGTCCACGGAGATCGCAGGCCCCTCGAGCCCGAAGACGTAGGCCACCCGCCCGGAGGTCACGCTGGTCATGCTGCCTGTGGCGAGATATCCGTCCATTCCCTCGGGAGTCGCCTTCAGGCGCGTGAAGTAGTCGGTCGTGACCGAGCCGATGAACACGCCGGTCTTGCTGCCCTTCAGGTCGGCCGGATCCACGCCGGCTCGCTCGATGGCGTGCCAGGACGCCTCCAGCGCGAGCCGTTGCTGCGGGTCCATGGCGAGCGCCTCGCGCGGGGAGATCCCGAAGAAGCCCGGGTCGAAGCCGGCGACGTCGTGGATGAAGCCGCCCTCGCGTACGTAGGTCTTGCCCGGCCGGTCGGGATCGGGGTCGTAGATGTCACGCGGCCAGCCCCGGTCCTCCGGGAACGGCGAAATCGCATCCCGGCCGTCGAATACCAGATGCCAGAGGTCCTCAGGCGATTCCACGCCACCGGGAAACCTGCACGCCATGCCCACGATCGCGATCGGCTCGCGCGGCGCCGACATCGCATCCTGTAATCGCCGCTGGGTCTGGGTAAGCTCGGCCGTGACGCGCTTCAGGTAATCGCGCAGCTTCTCTTCGCTGTTTCCGGTGGTCATGTTCCGCTCCAATTCATCCGCTGCGCTGGGTCATGAGTTTGGAGGCCAGGGCGAACTCGACGACTTGACCGGTCATCGTGGCGAGCTTGTCCGATGTCTCGGCGAGTTGTCCGTTCGAACCCGGCGCGGCCGCGTTGATGGCCACGCCCAGCGGGCTCGGCCAGCCGCGTAGCGCGTGCACGGAGGTCCGCAGCGTGTGCAGGGTGCCCACCGCGGTCTGCCATCCGTGCGCGACGGCGATGCAGCCCACCGGGACCCCATCGAGGTAAGGCCGCCGGTCGCCGCGGAGGTCTTCCAGATAGTCCAGCGCGTTTTTGATCATCCCCGAGAGCGTGCCGTGGTATCCGGGTGAGGAGATGACCAGCGCGTCCGCGGCGCGTACCGCCGCCAACAGGTCCTGGGCGCCGGCGCTTCGGTAGGGGGAGGCGGGGTCGTAGATCGGCAGCATCAGATCCCGGCCCGAGACGACGGTCACGTCGGCTCCCGCGGACCGCGCGACGGCGACCGCATCGGCCAGTGCGTGCGCGGAGCCGGACTCCCCACGGGTGGAGCCGCCGATGGCCAGGAGCCGGACGGTGTCCGTCGCCGTGGGTGGGACGGAGCGACGCTCGGTGCCGGGTCTCATCGCGACCTCAAGCCAGGAACTCGAGAGTACGGCGCGAGACCATCTCGCGTTGTTCGATGTGGGGATAGTGCCCGGCGCCCTCCACGATCTCCGCGATGGCATCCGGGATGTGACGTTCGAACTCGCCGGCGTACACGGCCGGAATCAGCCCGTCCTGCGCGCCCCAGAGTACGAGCGTCGCGGCGGTGACGCGGCGCAGTCGCTTGACCAGACCCCGCTCTGGGATCGGGAAGCTGAAATGCGCCGTGGACGCGACCGCGCCGAACCGGCGTAGGGTCTGCTGCTGGGCCTCGTCGTGCCCCGGCTCCGGGCCGGGCCATGGTCGCCGGTGCCAGAGCTGGGCGTCCAGCGTCGCGGGAGCCACGGTCACGAACTCGTTCACCGGCGCGTCGTCACGCCACAGTCCCATCGAGTCGATCAGCACCAGGCGCCGGACCCGCGACGGATAGGTGGCGGCGAACTCCGCGGCGACCATGCCGCCGTAGGAATGCCCGATGAGGTCGATGCGGTCGAGACCGAGCCGTTCGAAGAGTTCGTCGTAGTAGAGGACGAGGTCCCACAGGTGGTCCAGCAGCTGGAGGTCGCCGGGCTCGTCCGCACCGGGGTTGGACGGAGCGTAGATCCGGTGCCTTTCCGCCAGATCGTCAAGGTAGCCCGTCCACTCCTGCCCGAAGGGGCCGTGCAGGAACACCACGGCGGGGTCGCCGGCACCCTTGTGGAGGACCGGGTTGGGGCCGAGTCCGCCGCCCAGTTCGATGAGGTCCTGATCCATCACGCCTCCCCGTTCCCGGTGGGCGCCGGGGAGGCGCCGGCAGGCCACCAGTGATCCTCATATCCGCTGTCCTTCCAGATGTCCCGGATCTTGGGGAGGACCCTCTCCGCGAACAGCCGGGTGCTGTATTTGGTCAGCTCCGGTTCCATCGACTGCAGCTGCATGATCGTGATCAGGTGACCTATCCGGAGCGACTTGATCAGTTCGGTCAGACGCTGGACGACCGTCTCCGGGCTGCCGGCGATGACCGCCGCCTGATCCTCGACGAGGCTCTCCCAGGTCCGCTTCCGGTCGTCGCCGGTCCCGAACGTGACGGCGCTGCCCGTCTTCTTGAGCTTGCGCTCCAAGCTCTCTTTGGTCATGTAGCCGGGCACCGACGTGAAATGCGGAGCGATGTACAGCGCCTTCTCGTAGAAGTTGAGAACGTGCTTCTCATAGAGCCGCCTGGCTTCCGCATCGGTGTCGGCCACGCACACCAGCTGGGCGAAGCCCGCTCGATAGGGGTTGTCGTCGAGGCCGTAGGATTCGGCGACGAGCCAGAACGGCTGCATCAGCGCACGGGCCATCTTGTGGCCGTAGAAACTGAGATAGCTGAAAGTGTAGTTGTTCTGGGCCGCGAAGTGATAAGTCTCCATCGAGCCACTGCCGCCGAGAAGCCAGATCGGCGGGTGCGGCCGCTGGATCGGCTTCGGCCACGGGTTCACGTGCCGCAGCTTCGTGTACTTACCATTGAACGGGAACGGGCCAGGTCGCGTCCAGGCGGCCTTGATGAGGTCGTGTGCCTCGTAGTAGCGGGATCGGACCTCGGTGGGCGGGATGCCGAAATTCCCCACGGTGTCCATGGACGTGCCGATCGGCCAGCCGGTGACCAGCCTGCCTCCGCTCATGCAATCGACGACGGCCAGTTCACCGGCCGCTCGCAGCGGGTGGTACGTCGGCAGGGTGCTTCCGAGCAGGCAGATCGCGGCATGGGAGGTGCGCCGGGCCAGCACCGCGGCGGTCATGTGCGGGGAGACCGGGAAGCCGTAGCCGCCCTGATGGTGCTCGTTGGTGCCGATGCCGTCGAACCCCAGTTCGGCGGCGTACTCGAGCTCGTCGAGATTCCAGTTGAGATATTTCCCGGCGGTTTCGGGGTCGCATAATTCGTCGTTGGGCGCGCTTACCCACACGCTCTCGTGCCGGTCCCGGAGATTGTCGGGCAGATCGCGGTATCCTTGCATGTGGAACCAGATGACCTTCATAAGCCCTCTCCTCTACCTCTAGCAGGCTATTCGACTGGCGTATCCCGGCGTACCCCTAGCCTGTCCGGGACGACCCCAGAACGGCCCCAGTTCATGCGTATGAGGCGGCTGATCCGCCGTAGCCGAGGAAACAAGAACATGAAGCCTGAAATGAGAATCGAGGTAGGCGGCATCTTGAAGATGTGCCGTGAGCCGACGAGGTACCATTCGCGGTCGAACTCCAGGCCCGGGACCCATCGCTCGAGTTCTCGGGGGTCGTCGACGCCCCAGTTGAGGGTGACGCCGAGCGCCTGAATGGTCGGATGGCGCGGCATGGTGCGCAGGGCCAACCGGTTGTAGGCATCGAATATCAGCTGTCCGGTGCCGTGCTTGCCGGTGACCCGTTCGAAGAGCGTCCGGACGTCGTCCTCAGGCAGGAACATCGTCAGCGCCTCGGCCACCACCAGGACCGGGCGAGCGGAGGGCAGCTCGTCGAGCCACCGCGGCTCGGTGACCGAGGCGGCGAGCCATCGATGTCCGGGTCGTTCGTGGTACAACCGCGCGCATAACTCTATGACCTCGGGCAGGTCGATGTCGTACCAGTCCACGCCGGGTGCCGGGTCGACGCGGTCCACCCGGCGGTCCACCCCGCAGCCCAGATGAGCGACGACGGCGTCCGGATGCCGCGCGAGGAACTCCGCGGTCCAGCGGTCCAGCTGACGGGCCCGGGAGACGGTGGCGATCCGGTCGTCGGTCCTGAGCACCAGCCGCTCGTAGTCGTAGCTGAGGCGGTCGGCGACGGCGCCGGCGGATCGATCGCACAGGACCGGCCGCTTCGCCCGGCTGTCCAGCGCCTTGGCGTGCAGTGAGCTGAACAGCGTCTGTTGCACCGGGGTGAAATCGACCTTGATCTTCTCCATGGTCACTCCTCATCGTCGAAGCCGCGGAAGGTCCTCAGCTCCTTGATCAGTCCTTGCGGGTCGATGCGAAATACGCCGAGGGTGTCGGTCGTCCGGCCGTGTCGGTGCTCGGTGTACGGAACGGCCACCTGTTCGTCGTCGTGGGAGGCGACGACGTACCCCGGGGTGATCTGAACGCGGGCGTCCACCTGGCCGGTCACGTACGCTCGCCGTTCGCGTGGCCCGCCGCCTCCGATGGGATCCTCGATGCGGACGTCCTCGGTGAGCAGATCCAGCACACCGTCGGCGTCACCGGCGTTGAGCCGCCGGAAGTACTCCTCCACCACCGACTTGCGTCGCTTCTCTGCGCGTATGGCCACTTCGTCCCGCACGTCATCCGCCTCCCAAGCCGCCACTCAGCCGGCGGTCGATCAGTTCGAACATCTCCTCGTCGCTCACGACGTCGAGCTCACGGTCCTGGACGGTCTCGTCGTGGCCGCGCCGTCTTCGAAGGAACGCCTCTATCCGCCGCAGTAACTCGTCTTGTGCCGCGTCGTCGAGCGAGTCGCCGGCTAGGAGGGCGTCCAGACGGTCGAGTTCGGGCTGCCCCGGGGGCGCGCCCTGGCCGGCCTCCTCCCGCAGACGCGACCTCAGGTGGTCGGCCAGCCCGGTCATGGTCGGGTGGGTGAACACCACCGCGGTGGGCAGCCGGAGTCCCGTCAGCGCGGCCAGGCGATTGCGCAGCCGCACGCCGCCCAGCGAGTCCAGTCCGAGCTCGCTGAACGCCCGGGTGGTGTCGAGGCCGCCGGGGTCCGGATGCCCGAGGACGGCCGCGGCGTGTTCGCGGACCAGTTCTGTCAGCAGGGCGTGCTGTTCCGCGGCCGGCAACGCGGCCAGCCGCTCCAGAAGCTCGGTTCGTGTCCGATCGGCGTCCGCGCCGTCGGGCACGTCGTCGTCAGGTGTCGTCAGCCTGACCTCGTTGGTGCCGTCGGCGCCCAGCCAATAGCGCCGGCGCTGGAAGGCGTAGGTGGGCAGATCCACATGCCGCGCATGTGCGAACACCGCGCTCCAGTCGACGTTGACGTCGCTCACCCACGCCTCGGCGAGCGCTGCGAGCAGGCGCGGCAGGCCGCCGTCGTCGCGTCGGAGCGTACCGATCACCGCGGCATCGACACCGGCGTCGGCGGCGCTCTCCACGATCCCGGCCGCCAGCACCGGATGCGGACTGACCTCGATGAAGACCCGGTACCCCAGCTCCATCGCCGTTCGCACCGCGCCGTCGAAGTCGACCCGGTCGCGCAGATTGGTCACCCAGTACGCCGCGTCCATCGCCTTGGTGTCCAGGACGGCGCCGGTGACCGTCGAGATGAACGTGACCGCGCCGCTGTGCGGCTCGATGCCCTCCACCGCGGAGATCACTTGTTCTCCGATGGCATCGACGTGGGCGGAGTGCGAGGCGTAGTCCACCGCGATCCGCCGGGCTCGGATCCGGGTGGCCTCGCAGTGGGCCAGCAGTTCGTCGATCGCCGCCGCGTCGCCCGACACCACGGTGAACGACGGTCCGTTGACCGCGGCCACCGACAGCCGGCCGGGCCATCGGCCGATCAGCTCGGTCACCCGCTCGGCGGTCTCCGAGATCGAGGCCATGCCGCCCCGGCCGGACAGCGCGGTCAGGGCACGGCTGCGCAGGGCCACCACCTTGGCGCCGTCCTCCAACGACAGTCCTCCGGCCACCACCGCCGCCGCGATCTCGCCCTGCGAATGGCCCACGACCGCCGCCGGCAGCACGCCGTACGACTCCCAGACCCGGGCCAGCGAGACCATCACCGACCACAGCACGGGCTGGACGACATCGACCCGCGCCAGGTCGCCGCTCCGCAGCACCTCTCCCAGCGTCCAGCCGACATACGGTGCGAGTGCCGCTTCGCACTCGCTCATCGCCTTCGCGAACACCGGCGACGACGCCAGCAACTCGGCCGCCATTCCCGCCCACTGCGACCCCTGGCCGGGAAACACCAGCACAACGCCGTTCGGCGCCGCGCCGCCGCCGGTCACCACGTTGTCGTCCGGGCGGCCGGCGGCCAGGGCCGCGAGTCCCGCCATGGCCTCGGCGTGGTCGGATGCCAGCACCACGCCGCGGCGTGGAAGCGGGGCCCGTGTCGAGGCCGATGACCATCCCACGTCGTTCAGGGGCAGCGCCGGCCGCTCGTTCAGGTAGTCCCGCAACCGCGCCGCCTGCGCTCGTAATGCTTCCTCGCTCTGTCCCGAGACCAGCAGCGGTACCGGTCCCGGTGCTCGGCTCGGCTCCGTTTCGGGCTCGACGGGATCGGCGGGTGCCTCCTCCAGGATCACGTGCGCGTTGGTGCCGCTGATCCCGAACGCCGACACACCCGCTCGCCGGGCTGATCCGTTCCGCGGCCACGTCCTGGCCTCGTCCAGCAGCGCCACCGTTCCCGTGGACCAGTCCACCTGGTGCGTCGGCTCCTCGGCGTGCAAGGTTCTCGGCAGCAGGCCGTGCCGCATGGCCATGACCATCTTGATGATTCCGGCCACACCGGCCGCAGACCCGGTGTGCCCGATGTTGGACTTGACCGAGCCGAGCCAGAGCGGTGACTCGGGGGAGCGGTTTCGGCCGTACGTCGCCAGCAGGGCCAGCGCCTCGATCGGATCGCCCAGAGTCGTGCCCGTGCCATGCGCCTCGACGACGTCGACGGCGGCGGCCGCGAGGCGGGCATCGGCGAGCGCGTCCCGGATCACCCGTTCCTGCGACGGCCCGTTCGGAGCGGTCAGCCCGTTGGACGCTCCGTCCTGGTTCACCGCGGAACCTCGGACGACCGCCAGCACCGGGCGGCCGTGCCGGCGCGCGTCCGACAGGCGTTCGAGCAACAGCAGACCGACACCTTCGGACGGCCCGAAGCCATCGGCGGCGGCGCTGAACGCGCGGCATCGTCCATCGGGGGACAGGGCACGTTGCCTGCTGAACTCGACGAACCCGGCGATGCTGGACATCAGGGTGACACCGCCCGCCAGCGCCATCGGGCATTCGCCCGAGCGCAGGGCCCGGACCGCCAGGTGCAGGGCGACGAGCGACGACGAGCATGCCGTGTCGATGGTGATCGCAGGGCCTTCGAAGCCGAAGGCGTAGGCGATGCGGCCGGACAGGACGCTCGCCATGCCGCCCGTCCCCAGGTAGCCTTCCAGGCCCTCGGGGACGGTGCGGACGTCGGCGCCGTAGTCGAGATTGCTGCACCCGATGAACACCCCGACGGGCACACCGCGCAGTGCGTCCGGCGCTGTCCGGGCGTGTTCCAGCACCTCCCACGCCGACTCCAGCAGCAGCCGCTGCTGCGGGTCCATCGCGAGCGCCTCCCGCGGTGAGATGCCGAAGAACCCGGCGTCGAACTCGTCCGCCTCGTGCAGAAAGCCCGCCTGCCGTACGTAGTTGCCGCCGGGGCGGTCGGGGTCCGGGTCATAGGTGCCCGCCACGTCCCAGCCCCGATTGGAGGGGAAGTCGGAGATCGCGTCACCGCCGGCCGCCGTCAGGTCCCACAGGTCGTCCGGCCCGCGGACACCGCCCGGGAACCGGCATGCCATGCCGGTGATCGCGATCGGCTCCGCGGTACCGTCCTCGAGCTGCCGCAGGCGGCTCTCGGACTGCCGTAGCTCTGCGGTCACCCGCTTCAGGTACCCCAGGAGCCTTTCTTCGTTGTCGGCCATCGTCGCCAGCCTTCGTTGTTCTCGGCGTGGATTCGTCGGGGTGGGCGGACTCGGGGTTGGGCGGACTCGGCGTTTGCGGACAGGGTCAGGACGGGCCGAACTCCCGGTCGATGAGGTCGAACAACTCCTGTGCGGAGGCGTCCGCCAAGCCGTCGCGCGAGCCGTCACCGTCGTCCTCGACCACGTCCGCCCGGCCGTCGGACCAGGTGTGCAGCAGCGTTCGGAGCCGCCGCGCGACGCGGGACCTTGTCGCCTCATCCGGAGAGAGCTCGGTCAGCGCGGTCTCGAGCCCGTCCAGCCGGCTGAAGACCCGTGCGTCTCCGGCGGCCTCGTCGGGAAGCAGTTCGCGGCGCAGCCGGTCCGCCACGTCGGCCGGGGTCGGATGGTCGAACACCAGCGAGGCCGGGAGTTCGAGCATCGTCGCCTGCTGCAGCCGGTTGCGCAGCTCGACGGCGGTCAACGACTCGAACCCGAGGTCCTTGAACGTCTGGCGGGGTTGGATGCCGTCACCCCCGGTCTGGCCCAGGACCGTGGCCGCCTCGGTGCGGACGAGGTTCAGCAGGATGGCGCCGCGCTCGGCGGCCGCCGCGGCGCCGAGCCGCTCGACGATCGGCGGCGGACCGTCGTCCCGGGCCTGCGGCGGGCGCGGCCGGAGGGCTCCGCGGACTTCGGGAAGCTCGCTGATCAGCGGGCTCGGACGTCCGGAGGTGAACCCGACGGCGAACCGTGCCCAGTCCATCGCCGCGATCGCGGTGAAGGTCTCGTCGTGCTCGACCGCCGAGACCATGGCCGTGATGGCCGGCTCGGAGTCCATCTCGAGGACGCCGCGGCGGCTCAGGTATTCGGTGAATCCCTCGCCCGCCATCAGGCCGCCCGCGCCCCAGTTGCCCCATGCGAGCGAGGTGCAGACGAGCCCGCGAGCGCGACGGCGCTGGGCGAGCGCGTCCAGGAATGCGTTGGCGGCGGCGTATCCGCCGTGCCTCCCGGCGCCCCATACTCCGGAGTTCGACGAGAACAGGACGAACGCGTCGAGTGGACGGTCGTGGAGCAACTCGTCCAGGATCTCGGCGCCGGCCATCTTGCTCCCGGTGATCTCGGCGAACTCGGCGAGATCCGTCTCCGCCACCAGCGCCGACTGGCCGACTCCGGCGGCGTGGACCACCGCGGTGAGCGGCGAGGTGGCCGGCACGTCCGCGAGGACCCGTGCGACGGCGTCCCGGTCGCGCACATCACAGGACGCCAGGGTGACCTCGACCCCCATATCGGTCAGGTCGGCCGCGAGCTCGGACGCGCCGGGCGCCGCGTTCCCGCGTCGGCCGACCAGCACCAGGTGCTCGGCGCCGTTGCGGGCGAACCAGCGAGCCAGTTGCATTCCCACCGCGCCGGTGCCACCCGTGATCAGTACCGTCCCGCTGGGACGCCAGGTACGCCGAGGGGCGGCGTCGCCGAGCGGAGCCCGGACGAGACGGCGGCCGAGCACCCCGGCGGAGCGGATGGCGACCTGGTCTTCGGCCGCCTGGTCCTCGGCTGTACGGTGGGCGAGCACCTCGCACAGACGGTCAAGGGCCTGCCGGTCCGCGGGGTCGGGCAGATCGACCAGGCCGCCCCAGGCGCGTGGCCGTTCCAAGGCGACCACACGGCCGAACCCCCAGATCGCGGCCTGGTGCGGATCCGGCGGCGGATCGTTGTCGCCCGTCGACACCGCGCCGCGCGTCACGCACCAGACCGGCGTGTCGAGCCCGGCCCGCTCAAGTGCCTGGACGAGAGCGACGGTCGTGGTGAGCCCGGCCGACAGCCACGGCGTCTCCGGCCGCGTATCCGGGTCGAGCCCCAGCAGCGAGATCACGCCGGCCGGCGGATCATGTACCTCCAGAGCAACGCCGTCGGCCGTCATCTCGACGCGCCGCACCGCCGCGCCGTGTCGCGTGAGCGCCCGTTCGATCTCGTCGGCCTGCTCCGCGGCGGCACCGGACGGCGGGACGACCATCAGCCAGGTGCCGGACAGTACGGCCGGAGCCATCGCCGGCACGTGGCGCCACGCGATCCGGTACCGCCAGCCGTCCACTGTGGCGCGGGCGCGCGAGCGCCGTCGCCAGGCCGCCAGGACGGGCAGCGCGGACGTCGCGGCCTCCAGCGAGGCCCGTTGCGCGGCGTCCGTGGCTTGAACGGCTTCGGCGAGCGCTGAAGGATCCTCCTGGTCCACCGCCTCCCAGAATCGTGTCTCGCCCGCCCCTTCCACCGCGGCCGGCCCTTGGTCCTGATCCGCCGACGTGGGGCGTTCAAGCCAATAGCGGTGGCGCTGGAAGGGATAGGTCGGCAGATCGACCGGCGTGCTCCGGCGGTCGAACGCCGCTCGCCAGTCCACCGGCACGCCGCGTACGTGCGCCTCGGCCAGCGAGGTGAGCAGCCGGCGCGGCCCGCCGTCGTCGCGGCGCAGCGTCCCGACGACCGCGGCATCGGCCCCGGCGATCTCGGCGATCCCCGTGGCCAGGATGGGATGCGGGCTCACCTCGACGAAGACCTGATGCCCCGCGTCGAGGACGGTCCGCACCGCCTGCTCGAACCGGACCGTCCGGCGCAGGTTGGCGAGCCAGTACTCCGCGTCCAGCTCGGCGGTGTCCATCACCTGCCCGGTCACTCCCGAGACGAACGGCGTCAGGCCCGTCCGCGGGGTGATGCCGTCCAGCGCCGCCACGATCTCCGCGCCGATCGCATCGACATGCGCCGAGTGCGAGGCGTAGGCCACCGGAATCCGCCGGACTCGCAGCGCCAGCCGTTCGGCCTCGGCCAGCAGCTCCGCCAGCGCCTCGACGTCGCCGGACACCACGGTCGCCGACGGCCCGTTGACCGCGGCGATCGCGAGCCGGCCGCCCCATCGAGAGATCAGTTCCGCCACCCGCTCGGCCGGTTCGGCCACCGACGCCATGCCACCGCTGCCGCTCAGCCGCGTCAGCGCCCGGCTGCGCAAGGCCACCACCCGCGCCCCGTCCTCCAGGGACAGCCCGCCGGCCACCACCGCGGCGGCGATCTCGCCCTGGGAGTGCCCGGCGACGGCGGCGGGCGTGACGCCATACGACTTCCAGACTTCGGCCAGCGACACCATGACCGCCCACAGCATCGGCTGGACCACGTCCACCCGGTCTAGGCCCGAAGCATCCGCGCCACCGCTCAGCAGTTCCGTCAGCGCCGAGTCGGCGTACGGTGCCAGCGCCTCTCGGCATTCGCGCATCCTGGCCGCGAAGACCGGCACGGTTTCCGTCAGCTCGTGCGCCATGCCGGCCCACTGTGACCCTTGGCCCGGGAAGACGAAGACGGTCCCGCGCAGGTCGGCGCGGCCGCGCACGACCCCCGGGTTCGAGGAGCCCGCGGACAGCGCGGTCAGGCCGGTGACCAGCTCCTCCCCGCGGGCTCCGATGATCACAGCGCGGTGGTCGAGTCTGGCCCGCGTGGTCGCCAGCGAGAAGCCGATGGCGGCCGGCTCCGGGGCCTGGGGCGCCGACGCGTAGGCGCGCAGCAGATCGGCCTGGCTCCGCAGGGCCTGCTCGGACTTGCCGGACACGACCCACGGGACCGGGACGATGGAGGATTCGGGAGATGGCGCCGAGGGCTGTTCAGGGGGCTGTTCCAGGACGACGTGCGCGTTGGTGCCGCTGATACCGAACGAGGACACCCCGGCTCGCCGCGTATGGCCGCCGGCCGGCCACGGCACCGCCTCGGTGAGCAGGGACACCGCGCCGGCGGACCAGTCGACGTGGGCGGTGGGCTCGTCCACGTGCAGCGTCTTGGGCAGGACGCCGTGCCGCATGGCCATCACCATCTTGATCACACCGGCCACTCCGGCCGCGGTCTGCGCGTGCCCGATGTTCGACTTGACGGATCCCAGCCAGAGGGGCCGATCGTCTGGGCGGTCCTGCCCATAAGTGGCCAGCAGCGCCTGTGCCTCGATCGGGTCGCCCAGCCTTGTTCCGGTGCCGTGCGCCTCCACCGCGTCCACCTCGGCGGCCGCCACTCCGGCGGCGGCCAGCGCCCGGCGGATCACCCGCTGCTGCGACGGTCCGTTGGGTGCGGTCAGACCGTTGGAGGCTCCGTCCTGGTTGACCGCCGAACCTCGCACGACCGCCAGCACCTCGTGCCCGTCGCGGACCGCCTGGGACAGCGGCGCGAGGACGAGCACCCCGGCGCCTTCGGCGAGACCGAAGCCGTCGGCCGCCGCGGAGAACGCCTTGCACCGGCCGTCGGCCGACAGCGCCCGCTGGCGGCTGAACTCCATGAAGACATCGGGCATGCAGATGACGTGCGACCCTCCGGCGAGCGCCAGCGAGCACTCTCCGTTGCGCAGCGACTGAACGGCCAGGTGCAGGGCCACCAGCGACGACGAGCACGCGGTGTCCACCGTGACGGCCGGGCCCTCAAGCCCGAAGGTGTAGGCGACCCGTCCCGAGTGGACGCTCGTGGTGACACCGGTCGTCAGGAAGCCCTCGATCTCCGGGGGCACGGCGCGCGGGTCGGAGGCGTAGCCGGAGGCCGTCACGCCCGCGAACACTCCTGTCTGGCTGCCCCGAAGGGACATGGGGTCGAAGCCTGCCCGCTCCAGCGCCTCCCAAGAGATCTCCAGCAGCAGCCGCTGCTGCGGGTCCATCGCGAGCGCCTCGCGCGGATTGATCCCGAACAGCCTTTCGTCGAACATGTCCGCACCGCTGACGAAGCCTCCGGTGCGGACGTAACCGGTGCGCGGCCGCGACATCTCCGGATCGTGCAGGGCCTCCAGGTCCCAGCCGCGGTCGGCGGGCAGGCCGGAGATCGCGTCCGTCTCCGACTCGACCAGCCGCCACAGGTCCTCCGGCGACCCGACCCCGCCGGGGAATCGGCAGGCCATCCCGATGATGGCGATCGGCTCGTCACCGGCGCCCGAGGGTGCCGCCGACCGCGTCCCGGCGGCGGCCGCGGCCTCGCCGTCGGAACCGAGCAGCCACGAACGCAGATGGCCGGCCACGGCCAGTGGCGTGGGATGGTCGAACACCAGCGTGGACGGCAGCCGCAGTCCCGTTGCCGTGTTCAGCCGGTTGCGCAGTTCCACCGCGGTGAGCGAGTCGAACCCCAGGTCCTTGAACGACCGGTCCTCCTCCACCGAGGCCGGCGACGGGAAGGCCAGCACCTTGGCGACGCTGTCACGTACGAGCGTCAGCAGTTCGCGCTCCTGATCCTCGGTGGGCATCGCGAGCAGGCCGCTGACCAGGGATCGGTCCTGGTCCGGATGCTCGCCGTGGTGGTCGTCCAGGCCGTTGCCGGCGGCCCGCCGCGCGGGCGCGGGTGCCAGCGATCTGAGGAGCGGCGGCAGGCTGCCGGCCGAGGCCTGGGCGCGAAGGGCCGCGAGATCGATGCGGACGGGCGCCACCACGGCATGACCGACCGCGCAGGCGGCGTCGAACATGGCCAATCCCTCGTCGGAGGCGATCGGGATCATGCCGCCGCGCGCGAAACGGCTCAGGTCCCCCTCGTCCAACCCGGCGGTCATCTCGCTTGTGGGGGCCCACTGCCCCCAGGCCAGGGAGAGTGCGGGCAGCCCCCGCGAGCGGCGATGGTGCGCCAGCGCGTCCAGGAACGTGTTCGCGGCCGCGTAGTTTCCTTGCCCGGGCGTGCCGTAGATCCCGGCGGCGGAGGAGAACATGACGAACGCCGAAAGATCCCGGTCCGCGGTCAGCTCGTGCAGATGCGCCGCGGCGTCGAGTTTGGGACGTAACACCTGGTCGATCCGCTCCGGGGTGAGCGAGGCGACCACGCCGTCGTCCAGGACGCCGGCGGCGTGCACCACGCCGGTCAGCGGGTGCTCGTGCGGGATGGCGTCCAGCACCGCGGCCAGTTGTTCGCGGTCGCCGGCATCGCAGGCGACGATCGTCACCTGGGCGCCGAGGCGCTGAAGTTCGTCACGTAGGTCGGCCGCTCCCGGAGCGTCCGCTCCGCGGCGGCCGCAGAGGACGAGGTGGCGTATGCCGTGCCGGGTGACGAGGTGGCGGGCGATGAGGGTGCCGAGTGTTCCGGTGCCGCCGGTGATGAGGGTGGTGCCGGTGGGGTTCCAGAGGGGTTGGGGGATGGTCAGGACGTTCTTGCCGATGTGCCGGGCCTGGCTCATGAACCGGAAAGCCTCCGGAGCCCGCCGCGCGTCCCAGCTGCGCGTCGGCGGGAAGGGGAGCGTCCCCTGCTCAAGCAGCCCGATGACCTGGGCGAGCAGTCCCCCGAGGTGGTCGGGCCCCGCTTCCATGAGGTCGAAGGCGCGGTAGCGCACGTCGGGGTGGGTGGTTTTGATGTGGTCGGGGTGGCGGATGTCGGTTTTGCCCATTTCGATGAAGCGGCCGTTGGGGCGTAGGAGGGTGAGGGATGCGTCGATGGTGTTTCCGGTGAGGGAGTTGAGGATGAGGTCGATGGGTGGGAATTGGTGGGCGAAGTCGGTGGTGCGGGAGGAGGCGATGTGGTGGTTGTCGATGTTGAGGGTGTGGAGGGTGTTCCATTTGGGTGGGCTGGCGGTGGTGTAGATTTCGGCGCCGAGGTGGCGGGCGATGTGGATGGCGGCGGTGCCGACGCCGCCGGTGGCGGTGTGGATGAGGACGCGTTCGCCGGGTTGGAGGTGGCCGAGGTCGACGAGTCCGTACCATGCGGTGAGGTAGGCGACGGGGACGGCGGCGGCCTGCTCGAACGACCAGCCTCGCGGAATCACGGCGAGAAGGCGGTGATCGGTCACCGCCAGGTCGCCCAACGCCTCCGGCACCAGCCCCGTCACCCGGTCGCCGACCGCCAGGCCGGTGACGTCCGGACCGACTTCCGTGACCACGCCCGCGGCCTCGCTGCCCATCGTGCCGCCGCCCGGATACATCCCCAGCGACAGCAGCACGTCACGGAAGTTCAAGCCCGCCGCGTGAACCTTGATGCGGACTTCTCCGGGCCCGAGCGGCGCCGCGGGCCGGGGCACCGCGGTCAGGCCGGTCAGCGTGTCGTTCGTGTTGTCGAGCCTCCAGCCCGCCGTTTCGGGGATCGTCAACGCCTCCGCCGAGCCGATCCGGGTCAACCTCGGAACGAGCACGGTCCCGTCGCGGACGGCCACCTGGGGTTCGCCGGTCGCCACTGCGGCGACGATGGCGGCATCGTCGCCGGTATTCGAATCGACATCGACATCGACAAGGACGACCCGCCCCGGGTCCTCCGCCTGCAGCGAGCGCAGTAGCCCCCAAACGGGTGCGTGCACCAGATCGGCGACGTCGTCGTCGGGCCCGGCCGCCACCGCATGAGATGTCACCACCACCGACCGTTCGTTCTGATCTCGTACGCGCTCCAGCACACCGGCCAGGGCCGCGTGCGCCGCTCCCACCACGTCCTCGGTGTCGCTGCCCGGCAGGCGCAGGACGGTCCCGTCCTCAAGCGGCGCGCCGCCGTCCGCGTCGGCCACGGGGACCCACTGGACTTCGTGCAGCGAAGCGTCGCCGGACCGCAACCACTGACCGGTCAGCGGACGCATGGTGATGGATTCGGCGGTGAGGACCGGGTTCCCCATGGGATCGGTGACGCTCAGGGAGACGGAGTCCGCGGACGTCGTTATTCGTGCTCGCAGCGTGGTGGCGTGAGTGGCGTGAAGTGTGACGCCGCTCCAGGTGAACGGCAATCGGATCGGGTTTTCGCCAGCGGTATCAAGGAGCGCACCATGTAATGCGGCGTCGAGAAGCACCGGATGGATGAGGAAGTGCGTGAGGTTGGGATGCTGGTCGGCCGGCAGCGCCACCTCGGCGTAGACGTCGGCCCCGTCTCGCCACGCGGCCCTTAGCCCTTGGAACGCCGGTCCGTAGTGGTATCCGATGGCGGCCGCGTGCCGGTAGAAGTCGGTGAGGTCGATGGGTGAGGCATCCGGAGGCGGCCAGTCCGGCCGATCGGTGAGAACGCGGCCGCCCGCGGCCAGTTCGCCCTCGGCGTGGAGGGTCCAGGTGGTGTCCTGGGGAGTGGCGGAGGAGTAGATCGTGACCCGGCGCCGTCCGTGGTCGTCAGCGCCGCCGACGCGGACCTGGACGGTGACCTCGCCGTGTCCGGGCAAGACGAGTGGGCGTTGCAGGGTGAGTTCCGCCAGGTGGTCGCAGTCGACTTCGTGGCCGACTCGGAGCGCCATCTCGACGAGTGCCGCGCCGGGGAGCAGGACCGTCTCCTGGACCACGTGGTCGGCCAACCACGGGTGAGCGTGCGAAGACAGGTGTCCGGTGGCCAGCACCTCGTCCGTACTGGCCAGGTGGATCGCCGGTTCGAGGAGCGGCCGGTCTGGCTTGAGCCAGTAACGCTGGTGTTGGAAGGGGTAGGTGGGCAGATCGAGGATTCGGGTCTCGGTGTCGTCGAACAGGTGGTTCCAGGCGATGGGGATGCCGTGGGCCCATAACTGTGCGGCACTGGTGAGTACTTGGCGGAGGTGTCCTTCGTCGCGGCGGAGCGTGCCGGTGGCGACGACGGTGGTATCGGCGGCGTCCGCTGTTTGTTCGACTGCGATGGTGAGGACGGGGTGGGGGGTGGTTTCGATGAAGGTGCGGGTTCCGTTGTTGAGGGCGGTGGTGATGGCGTCGGTGAAGTGGACGGGTTGGCGGAGGTTGTTGGCCCAGTAGTGGGCGTCGAGTTCGTCGCCGGGGGTGGGTTGTCCGGTGACGCTGGAGATGAAGGGGATGGTGGCGGGCTGAGGAGTGATTCCTTCGAGCGCGGTGGTGATCTGTTGGGTGATGGCGTCGATGTGGGGGCTGTGGGAGGCGTAGTCGACGGGGAGGCGTTTGGCGTGTATTCCTTGCTCGTTGGTGTGGGCGAGGAGTTCTTCGATTGCTTGGGTGTTTCCTGAGACGACGGTGGCCGTGGGGCCGTTGTGGGCGGCGATGGTCAGTTGCCGGTTCCAGGGGTGGATGAGTTCGGTGACTTGGTCGGCGGGTTGGGGGAGGGAGGCCATGGCGCCCGTGCCTGCGATGGTGCGGAGGGCTTGGCTGCGCAGCGCGACGACTTTGGCGGCGTCGTCCAGGGTGAGTGCTCCGGCGATGTGGGCGGCGGCGATTTCGCCTTGGGAGTGGCCGATGACGGCGGCGGGGGTGATGCCCATCCATTGCCAGAGTCGGCCGAGGGAGACCATGACGGCCCAGAGTGCGGGTTGGATGATGTCGGCGCGGTCCCAGTCGTCTTGGTTTTGCAGGATGTTGCGCAGGGGCCGGTCCATGTAGGGGGTGAGGGCTGTGGCGCAGTCATTCATGGCGTCGGCGAAGGCGGGGTTGGTGTCCCAGAGGTCCAGCCCCATGCCGGCCCATTGGGTTCCTTGTCCGGCGAACACCAGTACGGGGTGGTCATGTGTGGTGGCGGTGCCGGTGATGTGAGGGTCGTGCAGGTTTTGGAGGAGTTCCTCGGTGGTGTCGGCGATGATGGCGGCGCGGTGTTGGTGGGAGCTGCGGGTGGCGAGGGTGTGGGCGATGTCGGCCAGCGCGGGTTGGTCGGTGTTGTGTTGGTGGGTGAGGTGTTGGGTGAGTTGGGTGGTGTGGTGGTGGAGTGCTTGGGGTGTTTTGGCCGTTAGCAGGATGGGCCATGCCCTATCCGCTGCCTGACGTGCCGCTGGTTCGGGTTGGGGTGGTTCTTCGATGATGGTGTGGGCGTTGGTGCCGCTGATTCCGAAGGAGGACACCCCTGCCCTGCGGGGCCGGTCGGTGCGTGGCCAGGGCTGTGTCTCGGTCAGGAGCCGTACGGTGCCGGTGGACCAATCGACGTGTGGCGACGGTTCGTCGATGTGCAGGGTGCGGGGCAGTTGGCCGTGGTGGATGGCTTGGATCATTTTGATGAGTCCGGCCATGCCTGCGGCGGCTTGGGTGTGGCCGAGGTTGGATTTGATGGATCCGAGCCAGAGGGGGTGGTCGGTGGGGCGGTTTCCGTAGGTGGCCAGGAGGGCTTGGGCTTCGATGGGGTCGCCGAGGGTGGTGCCGGTGCCGTGGGCTTCGATGGCGTCGATGTCGGTTACGGATAATCGTGCGTTTGTGAGTGCGTCGCGGATGACGCGTTCTTGGGAGGGGCCGTTGGGTGCGGTCAGTCCGTTGGAGGCGCCGTCTTGGTTGATCGCCGAGCCGCGGATCACGGCCTGGATGGGGTGCCCGTTGCGTTGGGCATCGGATAATCGTTCGACCACCAGCATGGCCACCCCCTCAGACAGGCTCATGCCGTCGGCCGCGGCGGCGAACGCCTTGCATCGGCCGTCCGTTGCCAGCGCACGTTGGTTACTGAAACCGAGGAACTGCAGGGGCGTGGACATCACGGCGACGCCGCCGGCCAGGGCGAGTGAGCATTCTCCGTTGCGCAGTGACTGGGTGGCCAGGTGGAGCGCGACCAGCGATGACGAGCACGCCGTGTCCACCGTCACCGCGGGACCGACCAGGCCGAATGCGTACGCCACACGGCCCGACACCACGCTGGCCGCCGCGCCCGTCGTCAGATGGCCCTCGAACCCCTCAGGTGCCTGGTCAAGTGACCAGCAGTAGTCCAGCCCATAACAACCGGCGAAGACGCCCGTCCTGGTGTTCTTGAGCGATCCGGCCACGCCGGCCCGCTCGATCGCCTCCCAGGAGGTTTCGAGCATGAGGCGTTGCTGGGGGTCCATGGCGAGGGCTTCGCGTGGGGAGATGCCGAAGAAGGCCGCGTCGAAGTCGGCGGCGTTGTGGAGGAAGCCGCCGTGGCGTACGTAGGATCGGCCGGGGCGTCCGGGGTCTGGGTCGTAGAGTCCGGTCAGGTCCCAGCCGCGGTCGGTGGGGAACTCTCCGATCGCGTCGCCGCCCGTGGCGACCAGGTTCCATAGCGCTTCGGGGGAGTCGACCCCGCCCGGAAACCGGCACGCCATCCCCACGACCGCCACCGGCTCGTGCGCGGCGGCCTCGACCGCACGCAGTCGCGTGGTGGTCCTGTGCAGGTCCTTGGTCACCTGCCGCAGGTATTCACGGAGGGTCCGTTCATCTGCCACGGCCGTATTCCTTCCGGATGAAGTCGATGATCTCGTCGTCCGTCGCCGTATCCAGCTCGTGCGCCGAACCGCTTTCGACCGGTGCCGCCCGTTCCCGTAGCCGGGCGAGGAACCCGTCCACGTGCGTGGCGATGCCCCCCAGCTCGTCCGTGTCGAGGTCCAGCCGAGTGATGGCCGTCTCCAGGCGCTCGAGTTCCGCGCGCACGGCCGTTGCGGACTCGACCGGACCCTGAGCCGTCGCGTCGTGGCCGAGCTTGGCCCGCAGATGGTCGGCGAGCTCGCCGGCCGTGGGGTGGTCGAACACGACCGTGGTGGCGAGCCGGAGGCCGGTGGCGGCGTTCAGCCGGTTCCGCAGGGCCACCGCGGTCATGGAGTCGAAGCCGAGCTCCTTGACCGCCCGTTCCGGCTCGATGGCATCGCCGGTCGGGTGGCCCAGGACCGCGGCTATGTGCTCTCTCACCAGATCCAGCAGCAGGCGGCGCCGCTGGTCGGGCGGCGTGCCGGCGAGCCGGACCCGTAACGCCGAGGTGACGTCGTCAGGCTCGGCGTCAGTCTCGGAGGGCCCGGCCAGGGCGTTCACGGCCTCCGGAATCCGGTTGAGCAGCCGGGTCGGCCGGGCCGCGGCGAAGGCGGGCGCGAATCGCTCCCATACGATGTCGGCCACCGCGAGCGGCGGCTCGTCCAGATCGAGCACCTGCTGAAGCGTGCCGAGGGCGGTCGCGGCCTCGAGCGGTGGCAGGCCGTGGTGGCGCGACTGATCCCTCAGGCCGCCCGGGTCCGAGCCGGTCTCCCACATGGCCCAGGCCACCATGGTGGTCGGCAGACCTCGCTGGCGGCGGTGCCGGGCCAGGGACTCGACGTACGCGTCGGCGGCCGCGCAGGCGGCGTGGGCGACACCGCCCAGGACGCTGACGATCGAGGACGAGGCCACGAGGGTTTGCGGCCCGGCGAGTTCGGCCGTTTCGCGAACGGCGGTCGACCTGACGGCGAAGGCCCGGTCGAGCTCGGCCGCGGTCAACTCGCGCAGGGGAGTAAGGGGGGTGGTGGCGGGTAGCTGGATCACCGTCCGGATCGCCGAGCGGTCATGATCGGTATCCGCGGTCACCACTCGCTCCGCACCGCGTTCGGACAGCCAATCGGTGATCAGCTGGTTCAGCGGGCCGCCGTCGCCGCAGAGCAGGACCGTTCCGCTGGGTCGCCAGTCTCGTGCCGCGGTGGCCTCGCCGACGGGGGCGCGCACCAGCCGGCGGCCGTGGATCCCCGAGGAGCGGATGGCCGCCTGGTCTTCGCCGCTTCCGTTCAGGAGACCGGCCAGCCCGGCCCGTACCGCCTGGTCGATGTGCTCGGGCAGGTCGACCACACCGCCCCAACGGTGCGGCTGCTCCAGCGCGGCGACCCTTCCGAGTCCCCAGATCGGTGCCTGCCCGGGACTCCGGATGGGATCCGTGTCGGTCACCGCCACCGCACCGCTGGTCGCACACCACAGCCGCGCGGTGCCGCCGACGTCGTCGAGCGCGTGGATCAGCGCGAGTGTCGCCGCCAGTCCGGCGGTCACGCAGGCGTAGTCCGGGTGCGGACTCTCGTCGAGCGCGAGCAGGGACACGATTCCGTCGAGTCCGGGAGCCGCGGAGAGGACGTCGCCGAGGCGCGCTCGATCCGTCGAACTCGCGTCGACCTCGACAAGGTTCGCGATGGCGCCGTGTTCGCCCAGCGCGCGGACACAGGTCTCGGCGAGTTCGCCGGTGGCGGCCGACGGCGCTACGACCAGCCAGTTGCCCGAGGGACCGCTCCCCGGGACGCCGACGACCGGCCATTCCACCCGGTAACGGCGGCCATCGGCCTCGGTCCGCTCCCGCTGCCGGCGCCGCCAGCGCGACAGCGGCGGAACCAGCGCGGCCAGAGCGGGTGCCTCGTCGACGTCGAGCATGCCTGCCAGGGACGTCAGGTCCTCCGACTCGACCAGTTCCCAGAACCTCGACTGCGCGGCGTCGGCCGGCGCGGCCCGGCCGGTCGAGTCCGCGACCTCCAGCCAGTACCGCCGACGCTGGAAGGCATAGGTGGGCAGGGCCACACGACGGGCGCCGGCACCGTCGAAGACGCGGCTCCAGTCGATCGGCACTCCCCGGACGTACGCCTCGGACGCTGAGGCGTACAGCCGTCCGACGCCACCGTCGTCGCGGCGCAGGGTGCCGGCCACCATGACGTCCGTGCCGGTGGTCTCGGCGGTCTGCTCGATCCCGGCCGTCACCACCGGATGTGCGCTGACCTCGATGAACGCCCGGCTGCCCATTCGCAACGCGGTACGGACGGCCTGCTCGAACCGCACCGGCTCCCGCAGGTTCCGCACCCAGTACCGCGCGTCGAGTCCGTCGGTGGCCATCACCTGGCCGGTGACGGCGGAGATGAACGGAATCTCCGCCGTCCGTGGTTCGATCCCGCGCAGGGCCTCCAGGATGTCCGGGCCTATCGCATCGACGTGCGCGGAGTGAGAGGCGTAGTCGACATGGATCCGCCTGGCCTGCTCCACCCGGGCCAGCAGGTCTTCGATCGCGTCGGCGTCGCCCGACACGACCGTCGACGACGGCCCGTTGACGGCGGCCACCGCCAACCGGCCGTCCCATTCGCCGATCAGGTCGGCGACTTCGCTGTGCGGGGCGCTGATGGAGAGCATGCCGCCCTTGCCGGACAGTGCCGACAGCGCGCGGCTCCGCAGCGCCACCACCTTGGCGCCGTCCTCCAGCGAAAGCCCACCGGCCACCACCGCGGCCGCGATCTCTCCCTGCGAATGCCCGGCCACCGCGGCCGCGACCACGCCGAGCGACTGCCACACCCGGGCCAGCGACACCATCACCGCCCACAGCACCGGCTGGACGACCTCGACCTTCGACAGTTCGCCGTCGTGCAGGACCTGCTGGAGCGACCACGTCACGTGCGGCGCCAGTGCGGACTCGCACTCGGTCATCGCCTCCGCGAAGACCTGCGACGACCGCAGCAGGTCCAACCCCATCCCCGCCCATTGGGAGCCCTGCCCGGGGAACACCAGGACCGGCTTGGCCCCGGCGCCGGCCACACCGGTCACCGCCATCGCCGGCAGGACGCCGGACGCGAACGACTCCAGTCCTTTCAGCGCCTCAGCGGGGTCTTGAGCGCAGAGGACGGCCCGATGGTCGAACGATGCCCGGGTGCCCGCCAGCGAACAGGCGACGTCCGCCAGCGCGGCCTCCGGGCGTTCCCGCAGGTGATCACCTAGCCGGGCGGCCTGGTCCCGAAGCGCCCGGGAGGTACGGGCCGAGATCACCAGGGGGAGCACGGTGCCCGGCCTGGACGCGGCCGGGCTCTCCGCCTCTCGTTCCGCGTCGGCCGGGGCCTGCTCCAGGATCACGTGCGCGTTCGTGCCACTGGCGCCGAAGGCGGACACTCCGCCCCGGCGAGGACGGTCGCGGTCCGGCCACGGGGCTCGCTCGGTCAGCAGCGAGACTCCGCCCGACGACCAGTCCACGTGCGGGGAGGGCTCGTCCACGTGCAGCGTCCTGGGCATCACACCGGCCCGCATGGCCATGACCGTCTTGATCACGCCGGCCATGCCGGCCGCGGCCTGGGCGTGCCCGATGTTCGATTTGATCGATCCGAGCCGCAGGGGTCCGCTCGTGCCGCGCTGCCGCCCGTACGTCGCCAGCAGGGCCCGCGCCTCGATCGGATCTCCGAGCGTGGTGCCCGTGCCGTGCGCCTCCACAAGATCCACGTCTCCGGGCGCCAGCCGCGCGTCGATCAGCGCGGCCCGGATCACCCGCTCCTGCGACGGGCCGTTCGGCGCGGTGAGCCCGTTCGACGCGCCGTCCTGGTTCACCGCTGAGCCGCGCACGACCGCGAGGACCGGGTGACCGGCCCGCAGCGCGTCGGCCAGCCGTTCGAGGACCAGCACGCCCGCGCCCTCCGACCATCCCGTGCCGTCGGCGGCCGCGGCGAACGCCTTGCACCGCCCGTCGGGCGCGAGCCCGCGCTGCCTGCTGAACTCGATGAACACTCCGGGGGTCGCCATGACCTGCACCCCCGCGGCCAGCGCGAGCGAGCACTCCTGCTTTCGCAGTGACTGGACGGCCAGGTGCAAGGCGACCAGGGACGAAGAGCACGCCGTGTCCACGGAGATCGCCGGTCCCTCGAAACCGAAGGCGTAGGAGACCCGCCCGGACGTGGCAGCCGGCATCATGCCGGTCACCGCGTAACCCTCGACGTCCGCCGGGGCGATGTTCGGATCCGTGCCGTACAACGATGAGGTGGTGCCGACGAACACGCCGGTCAGGCTGCCGGCCAAGGAGCCGGGGACGAGTTCGGCCCGCTCCAGGGCTTCCCACGAAGTCTCCAGCAGGAGTCGTTGCTGCGGGTCCATCGCCTGCGCCTCGCGCGGCGAGATATCGAAGAAGCCCGGATCGAACTCGGGTGCGCCGTAGACGAAGCCGCCTTCGCGCGCGTAGGTCTTGCTCGCCCGGTCGGGATCGGGATCATAGATGTCGCCCGGCCAGCCCCGGTCCGTCGGAAACGCCGAAATGGCGTCCCGCTCGTCTCGCACGAGTCGCCACAGGTCCTCCGGCGACGCCACCCCGCCGGGGAACCGGCAGGCCATGCCGACGATCGCGATCGGCTCCTGCTCGGCACCGGTCGCCTCGGCGAGGCGCCGCCGCGTCTTGCGCAGCTCAGCGGTCATCCATCTCAGGTTGTCGAGCAACTCGTCCTGTCGTGTCATCACGGCTTTCCGAACTCCTCACGGATGAGGTCCAGCAAGTCGTCCACGCCCGCGGAGCCCAACTCGCGATGGCCGTCGGTGGCCGCCGTCTCTTCTCCGGTCTCCGCCCACTTGGCGACGAGCACCCGCAGCCGGGCGGCGATCCTCCGGCGGGCCGCGTCGTCCAAGGAGATCGTCGCCAGGGTCGCGTCGATCCTGTCCAGCTCGTCCAGCACGGTGGCGTCGGTGACGACGTCGTTCTTGAGACCGGCCCGCAGATGACGGGCGAGCGCGCGCGGCGTCGGATGATCGAACACGAGCGTGGCGGGCAGCCCCAGCCCGGTTCGCCGGTTCAGCTGGTTGCGCAGCTCCACCGCGGCCAGGGAGTCGAACCCGAGGTCCTTGAACGGGCGCGCCGGGGGCACCGAGTCGGCCGGTCCGTGGCCGAGTACCGCGGACGTGTGCTCGCACACCAGCCGTTCCAGCACCTCGTCGGTTTCCTCGTCGGGCATCCCGGCCAGTTCGCCGCGCAGCCGTTCGGACGCCGCTTCGTGGGCGGCGGCGGGCTCGTCCGCGGCGGCCGCCGTCAGAGCTTCCCGCACCTCGGCCAGGTCGCCGATGAGCGGGCTCGGCCGCATCGCGGTGAACGTGGCGGCGAACAGCGCCCAGTCCACCTCGGCGACCGTCAGGCAGGTCTCGTCCAGGTCGAGTCCCTGTCGCAGCGCCTTGATCGCGAAACCGGGATCGAGAGTGCCGAGCCCGCGGCGGCGCATGTACGCGGCGTGAGCCTCATCGGCCACCATGCCGGTCCCCGCCCACGGCCCCCAAGCCACCGACGTGGCCGGCAGGCCCTGGTCACGCCGCAGCTCCGCGAGCGCGTCGAGGGAGGCGTTCGCCGCGGCGTAGGCGCCCTGGCGGCCGCTGCCCCACACCCCCGCGCTGGACGAGAACAGGACGAACGCCGAGAGGTCGAGCTTGCCGGTCAACTCGTGCAGATGAAGCGCGGCGGCGGCTTTGGGGCCGAGGACCCGGCCGAGATGCTCCGCCGTGCAGTCTTCGATGAGGTCGTCGTCCGCCACACCGGCCGCGTGGACGACCGCGGTCAGCTCGTGCTCGGCCGTGATCTCCGCGACCAGCCCGGCCAGCGCGGACCGGTCGGTGACGTCGCAGGCGGCCATGGTGACGGCCACGCCGAGTTCGGTGAGCTCGTCGTGCAGGTCGCGCGCGCCGGGCGCGGCCGGTCCCCGCCGGCTGGTCAGCACCAGATGTTCGGCGCCTTCCTCGGCGAGCCAGCGCGCCACCAGGGAGCCGAGCGCTCCGGTGCCGCCGGTCACCAGGATGGTGCCGCGGGGACGCCAGGTCTCCCCGGGCACCGCCGGGTCGGCAGGTGCGCGGACCAGGCGTCGTACGAACGTTCCGGTGGCACGGACGGCGAGCTGGTCGTCTCCGCCGCCGCCGGGGTGCGGCCCGGCGAGCGCGGCGGTGAAAGCGGCGCGCACCCCGTCGTCCACGTCGTCGGGAAGGTCGATCAACCCGCCCCACCGGTCGGGGTGCTCCAGGCAGGCCACTCGTCCCAAACCCCAGATCTGGGCCTGGATCGGGCTCCGGACGGGGGACGCGGGCCCCGTCGAGACGGCGCCGCGGGTCACGCACCACAGGGGGGCGCCGAACTCCGCCCGGCCCAGCGACTGGATCAGGCACACCGTGCCCGCGAGACCGCGCGACACCGCTGGACACGTGGGATGGGGTCGTTCGTCGAGTCCCAGTAGCGACACCACGCCGACCGGTTCGTCGCCGGCACCGAGGCTCGCGCGCAGCAGGTCGGCGTCGGCCGAGGCGAAGCCCGCCTCACAGATCACTGTGCGCGTGACGGCCAGCGCGTCCGCGCACGCCTTTACCCAGGGGTCGTCGCCGAACCCCGGTGGAATCACGATGAGCCAGGTGCCGGTGGGCGTCCCGGTCGGCGGCCTGGGCGGCGGGGTCCACACGACGCGGTAGCGCGACGTGTCGAGACCGGCCTGTTCCCGCTGGCGGCGCCGCCACGAGGCCATGGACGGCAACACCGGTTCGAGCGCGTTCGGCGAAGCGCCGAGGGTCGCGGCCAGGGTGTCGAGATCGGAATCCTCCACGGCCCGCCAGAATCGAGCCTCCGCCTCGTCCCCGCCCGTCTCGGCGTGGCGCGGCGTCAGCCAGTACCGTTTTCGCTGGAACGGGTAGGTGGGCAGCTCGACGGTATGGTCCTGGGCCGCCAGCACCGGTGCCCAGTCGATGGGTACCCCGTGCGTCCATAATCGGCCCAACCCGGTCAGCAGGGCGTCGGGCTCTGGCCGGTCTTTGCGCAGGGTGGCGGCGACCACCGCCGGGTCCGATCCGGTCAGGCATTCCTCGATCATCGGGGTCGTCATGGCCTGCGGTCCGAGCTCGAGGAAGGCGGTCGCGCCGTCGGCGGTCATCGCGGCGACCCCGTCGGCGAACCGTACCGGGTGCTGGACGTGCCGCACCCAATAGCCGGGGGAGCACAACTGCTCGTCCGTGGCCCGCCGCCCGGTCACGTTCGAGATCATCGGCATCCGCGGAGGCTCGAACGACAGGCCCTCGATCGCGGTGGCGAAGTCCGCCAGCATCGGTTCCATGAGCGGTGAATGGAACGCGTGGGAGACCCGCAACCGGCGAGTTCTTCGCCCGTCCGCGGCGATATGGGCCACGACCGCGTCCACCGCGTCCGCGCTCCCCGACACCACCACCGAGGCCGGAGCGTTGACCGCCGCTATCCCGACGCGTCCGGCGAGGCCCCCCAAGTCCTGGATCGCCGCGTTCACCTCGTCCTCGGCCGCCTGGACGGCGACCATCGCCCCGCCCGCGGGCAGTGCCTGCATCAGCCGTCCGCGCGCCGCCACCAACCGGACCGCGTCCTCCAGCGACAGCACGCCCGCCACGTGCGCGGCCGTGATCTCGCCGATCGAGTGACCGGCGACCATGTCCGGGCGCAGGCCCAGCCGTTCGACCAGCCGGTAGAGCGCCACTTCGAGGGCGAACAACGCGCATTGGGCATAGCGGGTCTGGTCCAGCTGGTGGTCGGGGCCGTCCCACATGACCTGGCGTAGCGGCCGGTCGAGATCGTCGAACAGCTCGCAGACCGCGTCGAAGGACTCCCGGAAGGGTTCGAACGTCTCATACAGCTCGCGGCCCATCCCGACGCGCTGCGAGCCCTGGCCGCCGAACACCACGCCGACCCGCCGGTCCGCGTCCGCCTCTCCCCGGATACCGCCGCCCTCGGCCAAGGCCGCGAAGCCGGCCACGGCTTCGTCATGAGCGGTCGCCACGACGAGCCCGCGGTGCGCGAACGCCGACCGGGACGACGACAGGGAAGCCGCCACATCGCCGGTGGACACCTCTGGCCGTTCGGCCAGGTACGCGCCCAGCCGGCGCGCCTGGGCCCGCAGGCCGCGTTCCGACTTCGCCGATACCAGGAGGGGGAACGGGCCCACGGGCCGTACGTCCGGGAGATGCTCGTCCGGCCGTGGTACGGAGGTCTGTGGTGCCTGGGTCTGTGGTGCCTGCTCCAGAATGACGTGCGCGTTGGTGCCGCTGATCCCGAACGAGGACACGCCGCAGCGGCGGGGACGCCGGCCGCCCGGCCATGGTCGTTGTTCGGTCAGCAGCGTGACCGCGCCGGCCGACCAGTCCACGTTCGGCGATGGCTCGTCCACATGCAGGGTCTTCGGCAGGACGCCGTGCCGCATCGCCTGAACCATCTTGATCACGCCGGCCACGCCGGCCGCCGCCGAGGTGTGCCCGATGTTCGACTTGATCGACCCAAGCCACAGCGGGTCGCCGTCGACCCGGTCCTGACCGTAGGTCGCCAGCAGCGCCCGCGCCTCGATCGGGTCGCCCAGCGTCGTTCCGGTCCCGTGCCCTTCCACGGCGTCCACATCGGCCGCCTCCAGCCGTGCGTTGACCAGCGCCTGCCGGATGACCCGCTCCTGGGACGGGCCGCTCGGGGCGGTCAGGCCGTTGGAGGCGCCGTCCTGGTTGACCGCCGACCCCCGTACCACGCCGAGGATCCGCCGCCCGTGCCGCCGCGCGTCGGCGAGCCGCTCCAGCAGCAGCACGCCCGCACCTTCGGACCAGCCCGTGCCGTCGGCCGCCGCCGCGTACGATTTGCACCTGCCGTCCGGGGCCAGTCCGCGCTGCCGGCCGAACTCGGTGAACAGCGTCGGGTCGGCCATCACGGTCACGCCGCCGGCCAATGCCAGCGCGCACTCCCCGCTTCGCAGCGCCTGCGCGGCCAGATGCAGCGCCACCAGCGACGACGAGCACGCCGTGTCCACGGTCACCGCCGGGCCCTCGAGCGCGAAGGTGTAGGCCACCCGGCCCGACGTCACGCTGGCGACGTTGCCGGTCAGCACGTACCCCTCCGCGCTGTCCGGTGCCTGCCGGGTGCCGCCCAGGTAGTCCGGCTGTGTCGCGCCGATGAACGTCCCGGTCTGGCTGCCCCTGACCGTGGCCGGGTCGATGCCGGCCTGTTCGATGGCCTCCCATGACGTTTCGAGGATCAGCCGCTGCTGCGGGTCCATCGCCAGCGCCTCGCGCGGCGAGATGCCGAAGAAGTCCGCGTCGAAATCTCCGGCGTCGTCCAGGAATCCGCCCTCAAGGGTGTAGGTCGTGCCGGCCCGGTCGCCGCTCGGGTCGTAGAGGCGGCCCAGGTCCCAGCCGCGGTCGCCGGGGAAGCCCGAGATCGCGTCCCGGCCGGCGACGATCAGCTCCCACAACTTCTCCGGGGAGTCGGCGCCGCCCGGATACCGGCAGGCCATTCCCACGATGGCGATCGGCTCGCCGGGCGCGGCCGCGGCGTTCGCGGCCCGGTCGACCGGGTCGCCCCGGCCGAACAGTTCGCCCTCCACCAGCTCGGCGACGGCGGCGGGGGTTGGGTGGTCGAAGACCAGCGTCGGCGGCAGGCGCAGACCTGTGGCCGTCACGAGCTGGCGCCGGAGTTCCACCGCGGTCATCGAGTCGAACCCGGAGTCCTTGAACGCGCGTGCGGGGTCGACCCGAGATCCGCCGGCGTGGCCCAGCACGGCGGCCGCGTGCTCGGTGACCAGGTCGAGCAGCGCTCGACGCCGCTCATCGTCGGGAAGCGGTTCGAGCCGGTGCCTCAGCCGGGTCCGGCCCTGTTCGTCCGGTGCCTCGATGCCGGCCGCCGCCCGCCGCGCCTCCGGGATCTCCTCCAGCAGACGGCCGCGCCCCGCCCCGGAGAACAGCGGTGCGAACGTGTCCCAGTCGAGATCCACGATCGCGGCGCCGGTCTCGTTCCGGTTCGTGACACGTCGCAGGGCGGCGAACGCGAGCTCGGTGTCGAGAGCACGGAGCCCGTACCCGTCGATGTGATCGGCATCGCCTGCCCAGACACCCCAATGGACCTGCGTGGCGGCCCGCCCCTGGGCCCTTCGTCCCCGGGCGAGCGCGTCGGCGTACGCGTCCGCCGCGGCCTGGGCCCAGCGTCCGGCGGCCCCCCACCATCCGGCGACGGAGGAGAAGAGGACGAGGTGCCCGTCCTCCAGCAGCTCGTCGAGCCGCCGCGGCACGGCGACGTGGCGGGCCACCTGTGCGGCGAACCGGTCGGCGTCGAGGTCGGCCAGGCTCGCCGGCGGCTCATCCAACGAGCCGCCGAGGTGGACGACTCCGCCGAGCGGTCCGTGGTCGCCCGCCGCCCGTATGAGGCCGGCCAGCGCATCCGGGTCGAGAAGGTCGCAACGGGCCACCGAGGCGCACTCTGGGAGGTTCTCACCCGGCACGCCGTCCAGGCCGGTGGCGCCCGCGAGCACCACCCGGTCGGCCCCGTTCCTGGCCAGCCACCGGGCGACCTCGGTCGCCGCCGCCGATGTTCCGCCGGTGACCAGGACGGTCCCGCTCGGCCGCCAGCCGGCCGGCTCAGGCGGTGTGTCGTCGTGGGGCACCCGGACGAGCCGGCGTACGAAGACCCCCGCGGGACGGACCGCCACCTGATCTTCGGTTCCGGTCGCCGCGGCGAGCACGTCGCAGACCCGGCGCCAGGCACGGTCGTCGGGCGCCGCCGGCAGGTCGAGCAGCCCTCCCCAGCGCGTCGGCTGCTCCAGGGCGGCGACGCGGCCGAGCCCCCACAGCCGGGCCTGCGCGGGCCGCCTCGGGTCCGCGGACGTCGTGGACACCGCGCCGCGCGTCAGGCACCACACCGGTGCCGCGATGCCGGTGTCGTGAAGCGCCTGGAGGAGCCGCAGCGTCAGCGGCACCCCGTCGGGGACGACCGGTTCGAAGGGATCGGCCCGCTCGCCCAGCGCCAGCAAGGACACGACTCCCGCGGGCCGGATCTCCTGGGTGTCGTGGAGGATTTCGCGGAGCGAGGCGGCCAGTGCCGCTCTGCCGCTCCGCCCCGGCACGGCCTCAAGGATCAGTGTCCGGGCTCCATGGCGGGTGAGCGCCGCAAGGCACTGCCGCGTCAGCGGATCGTCGACCTGGTCGGTGCGGACCGCGACCAGCCACGGTCCGGACAGAACGCCGGAGGAGGGCGACGCGGGCTTCCACGTCTCCCGATAGCACAGCGAGGCGGCGAGCGTTTCGTGGCGCCGCCGGCGATGCCACGACGACAGGATCGGCACGGCCGCGCGGAGCGAAGCCGCGCTGGTCTCATCCACATCGAGGGCCGCTTGGAGCGCGGGCAGGTCCTGCTCCTCGACGGCCCGCCAGAAGGCGGCATCGACCGCGGTCCCGTGCCCGGGCTCCTGCGCGTACTCCGGCTCGGGCCAGTAACGCTTGCGCTGGAAGGCGTAGGTGGGCAGATCGACGCGCCGACGCGGAGGCGGGTCGAACAGCTGCCCCCACTCGACCGGGACGCCGTGGGTCCACAACCGTCCGAGCGCGGCCAGCAGGGTCTCCGGTTCGGGCTTGCCCGCCGACAGAGCCGCGACCGACAGCGCGGCCGGATCGTCGTCGGCCAGGCATTCCTCGACCAGCGGCGTCAGCACTGGATGCGGTCCGAGCTCGAAGAAAGCGTCGGCGCCCTGCTCCCGCAGCGCGGCGACGCCATCGGCGAACCGCACCGGCCGCCGGACGTGCGCCGCCCAGTAGCCGGGGGCGCACAACTGCTCGGGGGTGGCCACGGTTCCGGTGACGTTCGAGATCACGGGGAGCCTTGGCGGCTGGAACGACAGACCGCCGATGGCCCTTTCGAACTCCGCCGTCATCGGCTCCATCAGCGGGGAATGGAAGGCGTGGGAGACCCGCAACCAGCGGGTCTTTCGGCCGACCCGCGCGAAGTGCTCAGCGATCGGCTCCAGTGCGGCCAGCGAGCCCGAGACCACCACGGAAGCCGGCCCGTTGACCGCGGCCAACGAGGCTTCCAGCTCGCGCCCGGCCAGCAGCGGCGTCACCTCCGCCTCGCCGGCCTGGATCGAGAGCATCGCCCCGCCGGCCGGCAGGGCCTGCATCAGGCGACCTCGCGCCGCCACCAACGCCACCGCGTCCCGCAGGGACAGCACCCCGGCCAGGTGCGCGGCCACGATCTCCCCGACCGAGTGCCCGGCCAGGGCGGCCGCCCTTACTCCCAGCGACTCGACCAGCCGGAACAGCGCCACCTCAACGGTGAACAGGCCGCACTGGGCGTAGGCCGTCTGGTCCAGTAGTTCCTCGTCCCCCTGGCCCCAGATCACCGGCTTCAGCGGCCGGTCGAGCACCTCGTCGAATGCCGCGCACAACTCGTCGAACGCGGCCGCGAACGTGGGGAAGATCTCGTACAGCCCCCGGCCCATCGTCGCGTGCTGGGCGCCCTGGCCGCTGAACACGACGGCGAGCCGCGCCCCGTCGATCGCCCGTCCCGCCTGGGCGGCCGTCTGCCGGAGGCCGGTCACGGCCTGCGCATGGCTCCTGGCGACCACGACCGCCCGATGGTCGAGCTGTGCGCGAGTCGAGGCCAGCGACCATCCGATGTCCGGCAGCGGCGTCTCGGGGCGGTCGGCCACGTACGAACTCAGGCCTTCCGCCTGGGCCCGCAGACCTTCCGCCGACCGCGCCGACACCAGGAGAGGGACGGGACGCTCGTCCCAGTCGTGCGGCGTCGCCCGCGGCTCGACGGCCCGCGGGTCGTCCGGCGCCTGCTCAAGGATCACATGCGCGTTGGTGCCGCTGATCCCGAACGAGGACACGCCGCAGCGGCGGGGTCGTGCGCCGTCCGGCCAGGGGCGTCGCTCGGTGAGCAGGGCGACGGCGCCCGCCGACCAGTCGACGTGCGGAGTCGGCTCATCCACGTGCAGGGTCTTCGGCAGGATCGCGTGGCCCATGGCCTGCACCATCTTGATCACACCGGCCATGCCCGCGGCCGCCTGCGCGTGCCCGATGTTCGACTTGACCGACCCGAGCCACAGCGGGCCGTCGTCGCGGTCCTGGCCATAGGCCGCCAGCAGCGCGCGGGCCTCGATCGGGTCGCCGAGCCGGGTACCGGTACCGTGGGCCTCGACCACGTCGACATGGGCCGGAGTCAGCCGCGCGTCGGCCAGCGCCTCCCGGATCACCCGCTCCTGCGACGGGCCGTTCGGCGCCGTCAGCCCGCTGCTCGCACCGTCCTGGTTGACCGCCGACCCGCGCATGACCGCCAGCACCGGGTGCCCGTTGGCCAGCGCGTCGGACAGCCGCTCAACCACCAGCACACCCGCGCCCTCCGACCAGCCCGTGCCATCGGCGCTCGCCGCGAAGGACTTGCACCTCCCATCGCCGGCCAGTCCGCGCTGCCTGCTGAACTCCACGAAGACCCGCGGCGTGACCATCACCGTCACCCCGCCGACCAGGGCGAGCGAGCACTCCCCGTCGCGCAGCGCCCGGGCCGCGAGGTGCAGGGCGACCAGGGACGACGAACACGCCGTGTCCACCGTCATCGCCGGGCCCTCCAGACCGAGCGTGTAAGCCACCCGGCCGGACATGACGCTCGCGACGTTCCCCGTCAGCGAGTAGCCCTCCACCGCCGCCGAACCCTGGCCCTCGGAATCCAGGTAGCCGGACTGCGTGGCCCCGACGAAGACACCGGCCCGGTCGCCCCTGATCGCCGACGGGTCGATGCCCGCCCGTTCCAGCGCCTCCCAGGACACCTCCAGCAGCAGCCGCTGCTGCGGGTCCATCGCCAGCGCCTCGCGCGGGGAGATGCCGAAGAAGTCCGCGTCGAACTCGGCGGCGGCGTCCACGAAACCGCCTTCGCGCACGTACGAACGTCCGGGCCGATCCGGATCCGGGTCGTAGAGCGCCCCTACGTCCCAGCCACGGTCGGCGGGGAACTCCGAGATCGCGTCCCGCCCATCGGACACCAGGTCCCAGAGATCCTCCGGTGAGGCCACCCCGCCCGGAAACCGGCAGGCCATCGCCACGATCGCGATCGGTTCCCGGGCGGCCGTCTCCAGGCCGCGCAGCCGCTTCCTGGCCGTGCGCAGGTCGGCCGTCACCAGCTTCAGGTACTCCCGAAGCCTGTCCTCGTTGCCGTTGCCAGCCATGCCCACCTCGGTCGGGTCAGGTCAGTTGATGCCCAGCTCTCTGTCGATCAGTTCGAACATCTCGTCGTCCGATGCCTCCACGAGGTCCCCCTCGCCGGTTTCGTCGTCGCCGGTGTTCTCCAGAGCCCAGACAAGGGTCCGCAGCCGCTCGGCGAACCTCGCCCGGTCGCCGCCGTCGGCGGGCGACGTCCTCAGCGCCGCCTCCAACGCGGCCAGTTCGTCGAGCCCGGGCACCGCCACGCCGGATGCCGCCGAGTCGCGGGGCGGGAGCAGTTCGCCGAGGAATCGGGCGAGCTCGGCCGGGTTGGGGTGATCGAAGATGGCGGTCGCGGGCAGTCGCGATCCGGTCGCGGCGGCCAGCCGGTTGCGCAGTTCGACGGCGGTCAGCGAGTCCAGCCCCAGTTCCAGGAAGCCGCGGGCCGAGTCGATGTCACCGGGCGTCGGATGGCCGAGGACGGCCGCGGTGTGGCCGCGGACGAGATCGATCAGGAAGCGGGCGCGGTCGTCGTCGGGGAGCCGGTCAAGGGTGTTCCGGATGTCGTCCGCCGGGCGGTCCGTCATCCGGGTGCCGGTCCGGACGAGTGCCTGGAGAACGGCCGGCAGCGTCCCGTTCTCGGCCTGGGCGTGCAGTGCGGCGCGGTCCAGTCTGGCCGGTACGACCAGTGCCCGGTCGACGCCGACGGCGCGTTCGAACACGTCGAGAGCGAGCGCGGCGGCCATCGGCCGCATCCCCAGCCGGGCGAACCGGCTCTCGTCGGCGGCACTGAGCCGCTCGGTCAGGCTGCTGTCCGGCTCCCATCGTCCCCATGCGAGTGATTGGGCGGGCAGGCCGTTGGCGTGTCGGTGGGCGGCGAGTGCGTCGAGGTAGGTGTTGGCGGCGGCGTAGTTGGCTTGTCCTGGGCTGCCGATGGTGCCGGCGGCGGAGGAGAACAGGATGAAGGCCGACAGGTCGAGGTCGCGGGTCAGTTCGTGCAGGTGCTGGGCGGCGTCGAGTTTGGGCCGTAGTACCCGCTCCAGCCTCCCGGGAGTCAGCGCGGCGACGACGCCGTCGTCGAGGACCCCGGCGGCATGCACCACCGCGGTCAGCGGATGTGATGCGGGGACGCTGTCCAGCACCCGCTTCAGCTCGGCGCGGTCGGCCACGTCGCACGCCGTGATCGTCACCTCGGCGCCCGCCCGTGTCAGTTCATCCCGCAGCTCGGCCGCGCCCGGAGCGTCGGGGCCACGGCGGCCGCACAGCACCAGACGCGTGATCCGGTGTTCGGTCACCAGCCGGCGGGCCACCAGCCCGCCCAGCGTTCCCGTACCGCCGGTGATCAGCACCGTGCCGGAGGGATCCCAGGCCGATGGCGGGACCGTCAGCACGATCTTGCCGACATGGTGCCCCTGGCTCATCGTCCGGAAGGCCTCCGCCGCATGGCGCACGTCCCAGGTCCGCACCGGCGGTGGCGCCAGTTCTCCGGCCTCCAGCAGGGTGACGGTGCGGGCCAGCAGTTCGGCGAGCCGGTCGGGTCCGGCCTCCAGCAGGTCGAACGCGCGGTACTCGACGCCAGGACGCGTTCGTGCGATGTCCTCGGCGGCCCTGATGTCGGCCTTGCCCAGCTCCACGAACCTGCCGCCCGGCGCCAGCAGCCCGAGCGAGGCGTCCACGAACTCCCCGGCGAGCGAATTCAGCACGACCCGCAGATCCGCTGGGAACCGATCGGCGAAATCCAGCGAACGGGAAGAGGCGATGTGAGCATCGTCCAGCCCCAGCGACCGGAGAGTCTCCCACTTGCTCTCGCTCGCCGTGGCGTACACCTCCGCCCCAAGGTGCCGGGCGATCCGGACCGCCGCCATCCCCACCCCGCCGGCGCCCGCGTGCACGAGCACCCGGTCCCCGGCCCGCAACCGGCCGAGGTCCAGCAGCCCGTACCAGGCCGTCGTGTACGCGACCGGCACCGAGGCCGCCCGCTCGAATGACCACCCGGCGGGAACGGGCACCACCATCCGGGCGTCGGCCACGACGATGTCGGCGAACCCCGTCCACAGCCCCAGCACCCGATCCCCGACGGCGATGCCCTCGACGGCCGATCCCACCTCGAGCACCAGTCCGGCACCCTCGCCGCCCAGGGCCGCCTCGCCCGGGTACATCCCCAGCGTGATGAGCACGTCGCGGAAGTTCAGCCCGGCCGCGCGGACGGCGACCCGGATCTGGCCCGGCCGCAGCGGCTCGGCCGCCGCCAGGGAGGGGATGAACGTCAGGGCGGTCAGGGTGCCGCCACCGGCCTTGTCGAGGCTCCAGCCGGGCGTCGCGGGGAGCGGGAGCACGCCATCGGAGCCGGTCCCCGCCGTCGCCAGCCGGGGCACGAGCACGGCGCCGTCTCGCACGGCCACCTGGGGCTCGCCGCAGTCCAGGGCCGAATCCAGGGCCGAGCCGATCGAGTCGTCCGTGGCGTGGCCGATGGCGTCGTGGCCGACGTCGAGGTCGACCAGGCGCACCCGGCCCGGATGTTCGGCTTGGACCGATCGGACCAGTCCCCACACCGGGGCGCTCGCGAGATCGGCGACATCCTCACCGTGGGCGGTGGCCACCGCCGAGCGGGTCACCAGGACCAGCCGGCTCGCCTCGAAGCGTTCGTCTGCCAGGAACCGCTGTATCAGTTCCAGCGCCTTGGCCGCCGTACGGTGCGCCGAGGCGGCGACGTCACCACCGGCGGGGCTGCCCCCGCACGGCACCACGACGGTCTCCGGGACCGTCTCGATCGTCGCCAGGTCGCCCCCGTCGGTGAGGACGACGCGCCGTCCCGCATCCTCCCCGGATGCTTTCGGCGGCGTGTCGAGCCGCGTCCAGTCGACCACGAACAAGGATTCGTCGTCCGGGTTGCCGGCGGCGGCGCGCAGCGACCGCAGCACCTCTGGCGGGAGCGGGCGCACCAGCACCTCCTCGGCACGGACCACCTCGCGCCCCGCCGAGTCGGTGGCCAACAGCGAGACCGACTCGTCCCCGGTCCGGCGCAGCCGCACGCGCAGCGAGGACGCGCCCTCCGCGGCGAGCGACACCCCTTGCCAGACGAAGGGCAGCCGTACCGCGTCGTCGCCCGGGCCGGAGGCCGCCGGCTCGCCGAGCGCCATGGAATGCAGCGCGGCGTCCAGCAGTGCGGGGTGCACGCCGAAGCGGGCCGCTTCGGCGTCGTGCTCGGCCGGGAGGCTCACCTCGGCGAAGATCTCTTCGATCTCCCCGTCGCGTCGCCAGGCTTTCCGCAGGCACCGAAAGGCCGGCCCGTAGCCGTATCCGGACGCCGCGGCGGCCGTGTAGAAGCCGTCGAGGTCGGCGGGGCGGGTGCCGGACGGCGGCCAGGCGGGCAGTTCGGCGCCCGATTGGCCGTCCGCGACGGTGAGTTCGCCGATGGCGTGCCGGGTCCAGGGCCCGTCGTCGGCGGCGTCGCCCGGCCGGGCGTGAATGGTCAGGGCGCGGGTTCCGGCTTCGCCGGGATCGCCGACCCAGACCTGGACGTCGACGGCGTCCCGTTCCCCGAACAGCAGAGGCCGTTCGAGCGTCAGTTCGACCAGCCGGTCGGACCCCACCTCGGTCCCGGCCCGTAGCGCCATCTCGACGAACGCCGTCCCCGGCAGCACCGCTGATCCTTGCACAGCGTGGTCGGCGAGCCAGCGGTGCGTGCCCGGTGAGATCCGCCCCGTGAGCACGTGCCCGCCGGAGCCGGCGACCCGCACCGCCGCCCCCAGCAGCGGGTGGCCGGTCGGACGTAATCCGACCGCGTCCGCCGTCCCAGGTGCCGGTGCCGCCTCCAGCCAGTACCGCTGCCGCTGGAAGGCGTAGGTGGGCAGCCCGATGACGGGGGCCGGGTCCGGCATGAGCGGCGTCCAGTCGACGGGTACGCCGTGAGCCCACAGCCGGCCCAGTCCGGTCAGCAGGGAGTGCGGCTCGGACTGACCCTTACGCAGGCTCCCTGTCACCACCGGGTCGTCCCCGGCCAGGCACTGCTCGACCATGGGGACCAGAACCGGATGCGGCCCGAGTTCGAGGAAGGCCGTCACGCCTTGGGCGGTCATGGTGGCGATACCGTCGGCGAACCGCACCGGCCGTCGTACGTGACGGACCCAGTAGTCGGGAGTGCACAGCTGGGCGGCGGTGGCGGCCTGCCCGGTGATGTTGGAGATCACCGGCAGGTGCGGCGGTTGAAACGACAGGTGCTCGATGGCGGCGGCGAAATCGTCCAGCATCGGTTCCATCAGCGGGGAGTGGAACGCGTGCGAGACCCGCAGCCGCCGGGTGCGTCGGCCCATCGCGGTGAAGCGCTCCGTGACGCGGGCCACCGCCTTGGCGGGTCCGGACACGACAGCCGAGGTCGGGCCGTTCACGGCCGCTGTCCCGACGCCGTCGGCGACGCCGTTCAGGTCCTCCAGTGCCGCGGCGATCTCGTCCTCGTCCGCCTCGACGGCGACCATCGCGCCTCCGGTGGGCAGCGCCTGCATCAGCCGGCCTCGCGCCGCCACCAGCCGGACCGCGTCCTCCAGCGACAGCACCCCCGCCACATGGGCGGCGACGATCTCCCCGATCGAGTGGCCGGCGACCACGGCCGGGCGTACGCCCAGCCACGCCACCAGCCGGTACAGCGCGGTCTCCACCGCGAACAGGCCGCACTGGGCGTACAGCGTCTGATCCAGTTCGTCCTCGTCGCCGTCCCAGACCACGTCGCGCAACGGCCGGTCCAGTTCGCCCTCGAACAACGCGCAGGTCTCGTCGAACGCGTCCGCGAACACCTGGTAGGTCTCGTGCAACCCGCGGGCCATCCCGACCCGCTGCGCGCCCTGGCCACTGAACAGGACGCCCAGCCGTCCGCCGGAAGCCGCCGTTCCCCGTGCGACCATCGTCCCGGCCCTGTCCTCGGCCAGGTCGGCCAAGCCCGACAGGGCCTCCCGGCGGTCCGCCGCCACGACGAGGCCGCGATGGTCGAACAGCGAGCGGCGCGTCAGCAAGGACGCCGCCACCTCGGGCACATCGTCCGTGGTTTCGGTGATGAATCTCCGCAGCCGTTCGGCCTGTCCGCGCAACGCCGACTCGGATTTCGCCGACAGCGCCAGCGCGATCGGCAGGCTCGCCGGGCCGGTCGGTCGATCTTCGGCGTCCGGCTCGGGTCCGGGGGGCTGTTCCAGGATGACGTGCGCGTTCGTGCCACTGGCCCCGAAAGAGGAGACGCCCGCTCGGCGTGGGCGGTCGGCGCGTGGCCAGGGCCGGGGGCTGGTGAGAAGGCGTACGGTCCCGGCGGTCCAGTCGATATGGGGGGACGGCTCGTCGACGTGGAGGGTTCGGGGGAGGAGGCCGTGGTGCATGGCCTGGATCATCTTGATGATGCCGGCGATGCCCGCGGCGGCTTGGGTATGCCCGACGTTGGACTTGATGGAGCCGAGCCACAGGGGTTGGCCGGCGGGGCGGTCTCCGTAGGTGGCGAGGAGGGCCTGAGCTTCGATGGGGTCGCCGAGCGTGGTGCCGGTACCGTGCGCCTCCACCGCGTCGACGTCGGTCACGGCCAGGCGGGCATTGGCGAGCGCGGCCTTGATCACCCGCTCCTGCGACGGCCCCTTGGGCGTCATGAAGCCGTTGGAGGCGCCGTCCTGATTCACCGCCGAGCCCCGGACGACCGCCAGCACCCGGTGCCCGTTGCGCTGGGCGTCGCACAATCGTTCGACCACGAGCACGCCCACGCCCTCGGCCCACGCGGTGCCGTCAGCGGCGGCGGCGAAAGCCTTGCACCGGCCATCGGGAGCGAGACCGCGCTGCCTGCTGAACTCGGTGAACAGAACCGGTGTGGCCATGACCGTCACACCACCGACGAGGGCGGTCGCGCACTCGCCGTTGCGCAGTGACTGGGCGGCCAGGTGAAGCGCGACCAGCGATGACGAGCACGCCGTGTCCACCGTCACGGCGGGGCCTTCCAGCCCGAACGCGTAGGCGATGCGGCCGGACACCGCGCTGTTGGCCGTACCGCCGAGGAGATGTCCCTCAACGTTCTGCGGGGTGGCGAGCCTGGCGTAGTCCTGATACATGACGCCGGTGAAGACGCCGGCCGGGGTGGAGTGCAGTGATTCGGCGGAGACTCCGGCCTGTTCCAGCGCCTCCCAGGAGACTTCCAGCAGCAGGCGCTGCTGCGGGTCCATGGCCACCGCTTCCCGCGGCGAGATGCCGAAGAAGCCGGCGTCGAAGTCGGCCGCGTCGTCCAGGAAGCCGCCGTGGCGCACGTACGACCGGCCCGGCCGATCCGGATCCGGGTCGTAGAGACGGGCGAGATCCCAGCCACGATCGGCGGGAAACTCCCCGATCGCGTCACCGCCCGAGGCCACCAGCTCCCACAGCGCCTCGGGAGAATCCACCCCACCCGGGAAGCGGCACGCCATCCCCACGATCGCCACCGGCTCATCCGGCTGCGTCATCGTGGTCGACCCGGCCGGCAGGCCGGGCTCGACGGTGTCCAAAAGCTTGGCGATCAGGTGTCGCGCGAGATCGGCCGAGGTCGGATGGTCGAAGACCAACGTGGCGGGCAGCCGCATGCCGGTGGCGGCGTTCAGGCGGTTGCGCAGCGCGATGGCCGTGAGGGAGTCGAAGCCGAGCTCGCGGAACGCCCTGTCGGCGGCGATCTCGTCCGGTCTCGAATAACCCAGCACGGCGGCGACCTGGGCGCGCACCAGGCCGAGCATCGCCGTGTCCCGCTCGGCGGGCGGCAGCAGGGCGAGGCGCCGGGTCGCGTCCTCGGTGCCGGTCCGGGTTGTGGAACCGGCCGTCGCCTTCGGCCGGGCGGGCGGGCGGACCTGGGCCCAGAGCACCGAGGGCGGCATTCTGAGCTCGGTATCGGCAAGCGGGCGGGACGGAGCCGGACGGAGCGGGAACACCACCGGCTCCGCCAGCCGCAGCGCGTCGTCGAACAGTGACAACGCCTGCTCCGCGGACAGCGGCAGGAACCCCGACCGGTTGAGCCGCGTGAGGTCCGACGCGTCCAGGTGCCCGGTCATGCCGCTCGCCTGCTCCCAGAAGCCCCAGGCCAGGCAGCGCACGTCCGCCCCCCGGGCATGGCGGCGGTGAGCGAGCTCCTCCAGGAAGACATTGGCGGCGGCATAGTTGCCCTGACCGGGGTTGCCGAGCGCTCCGGCCACCGACGAGAACAAGATCAGCGGTACGCCCCGGCGATCGGTCAGCTCGTCGAGGTTGATCGCCGCGTCCACCTTCGGCCGGAGCACGCGGTCCACGTCATCGGCGGTGAGGCTGCTGATCACTCCGTCGGACAGGACTCCGGCGGCGTGGACCACCGCGGTCAGCGGACGTTCCGCGGGAATGCCCGCGACCAGCGCGGCGACGGCGTCCCGGTCGGCGACGTCGCACGACGCGATTTCCACCTCGGCGCCGATCGCGGCGAGGTCGGCTTTCAGCTTGTCCGCTCCGGGGGCGTCGGGGCCGCGTCTGCTGGTCAGGAGGAGGTTCCGCATGCCGTACCTGGTCACCAGGTGCCGGGCCACGAGCGCGCCCAGAGTGCCTGTGCCACCGGTGACGACAACGGTGCCCGTGGCATCGAGGGTCGCGAGAGCGGCCGGGTCCTCGGCCGCCGGCGCGCGAACCAGGCGTGGCGCGAACAGGGCGGCCGAGCGGATCGCCAGCTGGGGTTCGCCCGATGCCATGGCCCTCGTCAGTGCGGCTCCGTCACAGCCGTCCACGTCCTCCACGTCGAGCAGGAGGAACCGGTCGGGGTGCTCCGCCTGCGCGGATCGGATCAGACCCCAGCCCGCCGAATCGACCAGATCACCCGCCGCGCCGTGCTCGTCCACCGTGACGGCGCGCACGGTGAGAACGACCAGCCGGGACGGCAGGAAAGCGTCGTCGGCCAACCACTCCTGTAAGGCGCGCAGCGTCCAGGTGACCCCTTTCCGCACCCTCTCGGCCAGATCGGCCTTGTCTTCTGAACCGCCGCTGTCGATCGTCATCACGACATACTCGGGCGCCTGCCCGCCGGCCCGGATGTCCCGGCTCAGCTCGGAAAGATCGGCGTAGGCACGGACGGAACCACCGGCCTCCGTCAAGGCACGGCTCAACGCCTCCTGATCTGCGCTCACGATGGCCCAAGTCCGCCGGTCCGGCTTTTGATCCGGCGTCGGCTCCGTGAGCGGGATCCAGCCGAGCCGGAACAGCGAGCCGCCGTCCCGATCGCCAGGGCGAAGCAGCTGATCCCGGGAGATCGGCCTCATCACAAGAGACTCGATGGAGATCACCGGTTGGCCCGCGGTGTCGGTGGCACTCAGCGAGATCTGGTCCGGGCCGGTGACCATGATGTGAACGCGCAACTCCGTGGCCCCCGCGGCATGCAGCCGGACTCCGGTCCACTCGAAGGAGATGCGCGCCTCGTTCGATTCCTCGTCGCCGTGGTCTAGGCGGAGGGCATGAAGGGCTGCGTCGAGCAGGGCCGGATGCAGTCCGAAGCGCTCGTCTGACGACTGGGTCTGATCCAGCGCGACCTCGGCGAAGATCTCGTCGCCGGCCCGCCATGCCGACCGGAGCCCGCGAAACGCGGAGCCGTAGCCATAGCCGGCGGCCGTCGCATGGGAGTAGAAGTCGTCGACGCTCACGGGCTCGGCGCCGCTCGGCGGCCAGGTATCCAGGACGTCACCGGGGCGGCCGTCTCCCGGCCTCACCGATCCATGGGCATGCCGGGTCCAGCCGTCGGCGGCGGGGTGGTCGGGACGGGAGTGGATGGTGACCCGGCGACCGCCGTCCTCCCCGGCCTCGGCCACGGCCACCTGGATCTGTGCCCCTCCGCCATCCGGCAGAACCAGCGGCGACTCCAAGGTCAGCTCGTCCAGCAGGTCACAGCCGACTTCGTCGCCCGCGCGTATGGCCAGTTCCACGAACGCCGTGCCCGGCAGCAGCGTGGCATCGAACATGCGATGGTCGGCCAGCCATTGTTGTGTCTCCGTGGACACCCGACCGGTCAGCAGCACGTGGTCATCGTCGGCCACCCGAACCGTGGCGCCGAGCAGCGGATGATCGGCTGATCGCAGCCCGGCCGCCCGGACGTCTCCGGATTCGAGGTGAGGCGCCAGCCAATAGCGCTGGTGTTGGAAGGGGTAGGTGGGCAGGTCGACGGTCTGGGTGTCGATGCCGTCGAACAGGTGGCTCCAGTCGATCGCCGCGCCGTGTGCCCATGCCTGGGCGGCGGAGGTGAGCATGCGGTGCAGGTCGCCTTCGTCGCGGTGGAGTGTGGCGATTGCGGTCGCGTCGAGGCCTGCGTGTTCCGCTGTTTGTTCGATTGCGATGGTGAGGACGGGGTGGGGGGTGGTTTCGATGAAGGTGCGTGCCCCTTGGTTGAGGGCGGTGGTGATGGCGTCGGTGAAGTGGACGGGTTGGCGGAGGTTGTTGGCCCAGTAGTGGGCGTCGAGTTCGTCGCCGGGGATGGGTTGTCCGGTGACGCTGGAGATGAAGGGGATGGTGCCTGGCTGGGGTCGGATGTCGTCGAGTGCGGTGGTGATCTGTTCGCTGATCGCTTCGACGTGTGAGCTGTGGGAGGCGTAGTCGACGGGGATGCGTTTGGCGCGGAGTTCTTGTTGGTCGCAGTGTGTGAGGAGTTGGTTGATGGCTGTGGAGTCGCCGGACACGACGGTGGCCGTGGGGCCGTTGACGGCGGCGATGGTCAGTTGTCCGTCCCAGGGGTGGATGAGTTCGGTGACTTGGTCGGCGGGTTGGGGGAGGGAGGCCATGCCGCCCTTCCCGGAGATGTCTCGCAGTGCCTGGCTGCGCAGCGCGACGACCTTCGCGGCGTCGTCCAGCGATAGTGCTCCGGCGATGTGGGCGGCGGCGATTTCGCCTTGGGAGTGGCCGATGACGGCGGCGGGGGTGATGCCCATCCATTGCCAGAGTCGGCCGAGGGAGACCATGACGGCCCATAGGGCGGGTTGAATGACGTCGGCGCGGTCCGCATCCGTTCCGGTGCGGAGGACATCGTGCAGGGACCGGTCCATGTAGGGGGCGAGAGCGGCGGCGCAGTCGTCCATCGCCTCAGCGAACACCGGCAGGGCGTCCGACAGGTCCAGGCCCATGCCGGTCCACTGGGTGCCCTGACCCGCGAACACGAGCACCGGTCGATCACCGAAGTCCGCGGTGCCCGTTACGGGAGGGGCGTCCAGTCCTTGTAACAGCTTCTCGGTGGTGTCGGCGATGATGGCGGCGCGGTGTTGGTGGGGGCTGCGGGTAGTGAGGGTGTGGGCGATGTCGGCCAGTGCGGGTTGGTCGGTGTTGTGTTGGTGGGTGAGGTGCTGGGTGAGTTGGGTGGTGTGATCGTGGAGTGCTTTGGGTGTCTTGGCCGATAAGAGGATGGGCCATGGCCCGTGTGCTGCTGGTTGGTGGGCAGGGTGGGGTTGGGGTGGTTCTTCGATGATGGTGTGGGCGTTGGTGCCGCTGATCCCGAAGGAGGAGATTCCGGCCCTCCGGGGCCGGTCGGTGCGTGGCCAGGGCTGTGTCTCGGTCAGGAGCCGTACGGTGCCGGTGGACCAGTCGACGTGGGGCGACGGTTCGTCGACGTGCAGGGTCGGTGGCAGCTCACGATGCCGCATCGCTTCGACCATCTTGATGATTCCGGCCACGCCCGCCGCGGCCTGGGTGTGGCCGAGGTTGGACTTGATCGACCCCAGCCACAGCGGCCGGTCCGCCGGCCGGTCGGCGCCATAGGCGGCGAGCAGGGCCTGGGCTTCGATCGGGTCACCGAGCGTTGTTCCGGTGCCGTGGGCTTCGACGGCGTCCACGTCGGTCACGCTCAAGCGGGCGGTGGCGAGGGCATCGCGGATCACGCGTTCCTGGGAAGGGCCGTTGGGCGCGGTCAGTCCGTTGGAGGCGCCGTCCTGGTTGATCGCCGAGCCGCGTATCACGGCCTGGATGGGGTGCCCGTTGCGTTGGGCATCGGATAATCGTTCGAGGACGAGTACTCCGACTCCCTCGGCCCATCCGGTGCCGTCGGCGGCGGCGGCGAAGGCCTTGCAGCGGCCGTCGGGGGCCAGGCCTCGCTGCCGGCTGAACTCGATGAACTCGATCGGGGTGGGCATGACCGCGACGCCGCCGGCCAGGGCCAGCGAGCATTCCCCGTTGCGCAGTGACTGGGTGGCCAGGTGGAGTGCGACCAGCGATGACGAGCACGCCGTGTCCACTGTCACCGCGGGACCGATCAGACCGAAGGAGAAGGCCACACGGCCTGAGATCACGCTGCCCACGTTGCCGGTGATCGAGTAACCGGCGGCCTCCTTGCGGGCCTGTTGCATGCCGGTGAGGTATCCGAGATATGCCGCGCCCATGAACGTGCCGGTACGCGTTCCCCGAACGGACTCCACAGGGATCCCGGACCGTTCGAACGCCTCCCACGAGGTCTCCAGGACGAGCCGCTGCTGCGGATCCATGGCCAGGGCCTCACGCGGGGAGATTCCGAACAGGTCCGCGTCGAACTTGTCCGCGTCCGCCAGGAAGCCGCCATGACGGACATACGAGGTGCCTGGCCGATCCGGGTCCGGGTCGTACAGCCCGGTCAGGTCCCAGCCGCGGTCGGTAGGGAACTCTCCGATCGCGTCGCCGCCCGTGGCGACCAGGTTCCACAGTGCCGCGGGGGAGTCGACCCCACCCGGAAACCGGCACGCCATCCCCACGACCGCCACCGGCTCATGCCCGGCGGCCTCGACCGCACGGAGGCGCTCTCTGGTCTCGTGGAGCTCCGCCGCGACCTTCTTCAGGTAGTCGGCCAGCTTCTCCTCGTTCGCCATGCCTCTCACGCCCTCCCTCGAAGCATCACGAGACTCCGAACTCCTTCTCGACGAAGTCGAGGATCTCGTCGGTCGAAGCGGACTGAAGTTTCTCGGTCACGTCGCCGCCGCCGGCGGTGTTCGTTGTGCTCCGCAATCTGAGCAGCAGCCTTTCCAGCCGGATGGCGACTTCGTCTCGCTCATCCGGATCCGCCTGCGCCGCGGTGAGCCCGGCCTCCAGCCGATCGAGTTCGGTCAGCAGCGATCCGCCGGGTTCCGTGGAGTCGGCCGGAGGCGCGAGCCGATCTCGCAGATGCTCGGCCAGGCTGCTCGGAGTCGGATAGTCGAAGACCAGGGTCGCCGGCAACCGCACCCCCGTCGCGCTCTTCAGCCGGTTGCGCAGCTCGACGGCCGCCAGGGAGTCGAAGCCCAGGGACTTGAAGGTGCTCTTGTCGTCGATCGCAGCGAGCGCGGTGTGTCCGAGGACCGTGGCGGCATGCGTTCGGATCAGGTCGAACAGGACGCGACCCCGCTCCGCGGTGGACAGTCCGGCCAGGCGCTCGGCGAAGCTCACGGTCATGCGGGTGTCGTCCGCCGCCGGCCGGGATGCCCGGCCGCCGGTCCGGATCTGTGATCGCATGATCGGTGAAGGCGAGCCGCTTTCAGCCTGGGCGGCTATCGCGGCGCGGTCGAGCGCTGCCGGTATGACCAGCGGGCGGTCGACCCCGGCGGCCCGATCGAACAAGCTTATTCCCTGGTCAGAAGGCATCTGCCGGACTCCCAGACGGGCCAGGCGGGCCAGGTCGGCCTCGGACAACTGTTCCGTCATCCCGCTGGCCTGCGCCCATTGGCCCCACGCCAGCGATTGGGCGGGAAGGCCGAGGCCGCGACGATAGGCGGCGAGTGCGTCCAGGAAGGTGTTGGCGGCTGCGTAGTTGCCCTGGCCCGGGCTGCCGAGTATTCCGGCCGCCGAAGAGAACATGACGAACGCCGACAGTTCCCGGTCCTTCGTCAGCTCGTGCAGATGAAGGGCCGCGTCGACCTTGGGCCGCAGGACGGCGTCGAACCGCTCAGGCGTCAACGAGGTGATCACGCCGTCGTCCAGCAGCCCGGCGGCGTGGACGACCCCTCGCAGCGGCCGGTCGTCGGGAATGCCGTCGATCACGGCCGCCAGCTCGGCGCGATCGGCCACGTCGCATGCGACCACCCTTGCCTCGGCGCCCGCCTCGGCCAGTTCGGCCAGCAGTGCGGCCGCTCCCGGAGCGTCCGCTCCGCGGCGGCCGCAGAGGACGAGGTGGCGTATGCCGTGCCGGGTGACGAGGTGGCGGGCGATGAGGGTGCCGAGTGTTCCGGTGCCGCCGGTGATGAGGGTGGTGCCGGTGGGGTTCCAGAGGGGTTGGGGGATGGTCAGGACGTTCTTGCCGATGTGCCGGGCCTGGCTCATGAACCGGAAGGCCTCGATGGCGTGCCGTACGTCCCAGGTTCGGACGGGCGGCAGACGCAGGGTGCCCTCCTCGATCAGCGCGAGGATCTCGGTCAGCATCTGCCCCAGCCGCTCTGGCGGAGGGTCCATCACGTCGTAGGCCTGGTATGTGATGTCCGGGTGGGTGGTTTTGATGTGGTCGGGGTGGCGGATGTCGGTTTTGCCCATTTCGATGAAGCGGCCGTTGGGGCGTAGGAGGGTGAGGGATGCGTCGATGGTGTTTCCGGTGAGGGAGTTGAGGATGAGGTCGATGGGTGGGAATTGGTGGGCGAAGTCGGTGGTGCGGGAGGAGGCGATGTGGTGGTTGTCGATGTTGAGGGTGTGGAGGGTGTTCCATTTGGGTGGGCTGGCGGTGGTGTAGATTTCGGCGCCGAGGTGGCGGGCGATGTGGATGGCGGCGGTGCCGACGCCGCCGGTGGCGGTGTGGATGAGGACGCGTTCGCCGGGTTGGAGGTGGCCGAGGTCGACGAGTCCGTACCATGCGGTGAGGTAGGCGACGGGGACGGCGGCGGCCTGCTCGAACGACCAGCCGCGGGGGATGGACGTCACCAACCGGGCATCGACCACCGCCACGTCGCCGATCCCGCGCCATAGGCCCATCACCCGGTCGCCGACCGTCAGGCCGGTGACGTCCGGACCGACTTCCGTGACCACGCCGGCGCCCTCGCCGCCCAGTCCCACCTGGCCGGGTACCAAGCCGAGAGTCACGAGGACGTCCCGGAAGTTCATCCCGACGGCCCGCACCGCGACCCGGACCTGACCCGGTCCCAACGGTTCGGCGGCCGCCGGTCCGGGAGTGAAGCGGAGACCTGAAAGCGTGTTGCCGCCGGCGTTGTCGAGCTCCCAGCCGGTGGTCGGCGGAAGCGCCAACACCTCGTCGGAGCCGACCCTCGCCAACCGGGGGACCAGCAGCCGTCCTTGACGCACCGCCACCTGCGGGTCTCCGGACTCGACGGCCGCGATCAGGCTTTCGGTGTCGTCATCCTCATCGAGGTCGACGACCACCACCCGGCCCGGATGCTCCGCCTGCACCGAGCGAATCAGTCCCCACACCGGCGCGACCGTCAGATCGGGCAGCTCGTCCCCGGTGGTCACCGCCGATCGAGTCACCACCGCCAAACGCGATGTCTCCCAGCGTGGCGCGGCGAGGAACTCCTGCACGACCTCGAGCAGGCTCGCCAGCACGGAACGTGCCGAGCTCCCAGAGGCGCAGGACATCACCACGACCTCAGCGGCCGGCGCCCCGTCATCCGGTTCCGTCTCGCCCCACGCCGTCCACGAGTCCGGCCACTCGCTCTGGCCACCACCTCCGGCGTCGAGGGGCACCCAGTCCAGTCCGAACAAGGCGTCATCGTCGGCATATGGCGATTGCAGCGATTGTTCGGTGATAGGGCGTGTGGTGATTGTTTCGGCGGTGAGTACGGAGTTCCCCGTGAGGTCGGTGATGTCGAGAGAAATGGTGTCGGCGGCCGTGGTTATTCGCGCCCGTAAGGTGGTGGCCTGGGTGGCGTGTATCGTTACGCCTCTCCAATCGAACGGAAGTTGGATCCGCCCTTCGGTGATGGCGTTGTGGATGGAGCTTTGCAAAGCGGCATCGAGGAGTGCGGGGTGGATGAGGAAGTGGGCGAGGTTGGGGTGCTGGTCGGATGGCAGCACGGCTTCGGCGTAGATGTCGTCGCCATTCCGCCACATTGCGCGTAACCCTTGGAATGCGGGGCCGTAGTGGTATCCGGTCGTGGCGGCGTCTTGGTAAAAGGCGGTGAGATCGACCGGATCGGCGTCGGGGGGCGGCCAGGCCGGCGAAGGAGCGGGAGGCCGGGTGGTCGAGGCGGTGAGTTCGCCGTCGGCGTGGAGGGTCCAGACGCCGTCGTGGCTGGTGGAGTAGACGGTGACCCTTCGGCCGCCGCTGTCATCGGCGCTACCGACGCGCACTTGGACGGTGGCATCGCCGTGTTCGGGTATGGCGAGTGGCCGTTGCAGAGAAAGTTCGCTTAGGTGGTCGCAGTTGACCGTTCGACCGGCGCAGAGCGCCATTTCGACAAAAGCGGTTCCGGGGAGCAGTCTTGTTTCCAAGACGGCGTGGTCGGTCAGCCAGGGCTGCCTGGTGAGGGAAAGGCGTCCGGTGGCTATGACCTCGTCCGTGCCTGCCAGGTGAATCGCCGGTTCGAGTAGCGGGTGATCTGCCTTGAGCCAGTAGCGCTGGTGCTCGAAGGGGTAGGTGGGCAGGTCGAGCAATTGAGTGTTTGTGTTCTCGAAGAGGCGGGTCCACGAAATGGGGGTGCCATGGGCCCACAGGTGCGCGGCGGTGGTGAGGAATTGGCGGAGGGTTCCGAGGTCCCGGCGGAGTGTGCCGGTGGCGATGACATCGGCGCCCAGGGTGTCCGCTGTTTGTTCGACCCCGACCGTCAAGACCGGGTGGGGGGTGGTTTCGATGAAGGTGCGCGCCCCTTGGTTGAGGGCGGTGGTGATGGCGTCGGTGAAGTGGACGGGTTGGCGGAGGTTGTTGGCCCAGTAGTGGGCGTCGAGTTCGTCGCCGGGGATGGGTTGTCCGGTGACGCTGGAGATGAAGGGGATGGTGCCTGGCTGGGGCTGGATGCTGTCGAGTGCGGTGATGATCTGTTCGCTGATCGCTTCGACGTGTGAGCTGTGGGAGGCGTAGTCGACGGGGATGCGTTTGGCGTGGATGCCCTGTTGGTCGCAGTGTGTGAGGAGTTCTTCGATTGCTTGGGTGTTTCCTGAGACGACGGTGGCCGTGGGGCCGTTGACGGCGGCGATGGTCAGTTGCCGGTCCCAGGGGTGGATGAGTTCGGTGACTTGGTCGGCGGGTTGGGGGAGGGAGGCCATGCCGCCCTTCCCGGAGATGTCTCGCAGTGCCTGACTGCGCAGCGCGACGACTTTGGCGGCGTCGTCCAGCGATAGTGCTCCGGCGATGTGGGCGGCGGCGATTTCGCCTTGGGAGTGGCCGATGACGGCGGCGGGGGAGATGCCCAGCCACTGCCAGAGTCGGCCGAGGGAGACCATGACGGCCCAGAGGGCGGGTTGAATGACGTCGGCGCGGTCCGCATCCGTTCCGGTGCGGAGGACATCGTGCAGGGGCCGGTCCATGTAGGGGGCGAGAGCGGCGGCGCAGTCGTCCATCGCCTCAGCGAACACCGGCAGGGCGTCCGACAGGTCCAGGCCCATGCCGGCCCACTGGGTGCCCTGCCCCGCGAACACGAGGACCGGTCGATCATCGAAGTCCGCGGTGCCCGTTACGGGAGGGGCGTCCAGTCCTTGTAGCAGCTCCTCCTGGCTGTCGGCGATCACGACGGCTCGGTGCTCGAACGGGCGGCGCGTCACCGCCAGGGAGTACGCCACGTCGGCCAGCGTCACCTGCTCCTGACGCAAATGGTCACCGAGTTGGGCGGCACGGTGATGGAGCGCGTCGGGGGTCTTGGCGGACAGCAGGACAGGCCATGCCCCACCCGCTACCGGACGCGCCGCCGACTCGGGCTCGGGGGGTTCCTCGATGATGACGTGGGCGTTGGTGCCGCTGATCCCGAAGGAGGACACCCCCGCCCTGCGGGGCCGGTCGGTGCGTGGCCAGGGCCGCGCCTCGGTCAGGAGCCGTACGGTGCCGGTGGACCAGTCGACGTGTGGCGACGGTTCGTCGACGTGCAGGGTCGGTGGCAGTTCACGATGCCGGATCGCTTCGATCATCTTGATGATTCCGGCCACGCCCGCCGCGGCCTGGGTGTGGCCGAGGTTGGACTTGATCGACCCCAGCCACAGCGGCCGGTCCGCCGGCCGGTCGGCGCCATAGGCGGCGAGCAGGGCCTGAGCTTCGATCGGGTCACCGAGCGTTGTTCCGGTGCCGTGGGCTTCGACGGCGTCCACGTCGGTCACGCTCAAGCGGGCGGTGGCGAGGGCATCGCGGATCACGCGTTCCTGGGAAGGGCCGTTGGGCGCGGTCAGTCCGTTGGAAGCACCGTCCTGGTTCACCGCCGACCCGGCCACCAGCGCCAGAACACGATGCCCGTTGCGGCGAGCATCCGATAATCGCTCGACCACCAGCACACCGACTCCCTCGGCCCATCCGGTGCCGTCGGCGGCGGCGGCGAAGGCCTTGCAGCGGCCGTCGGGGGCCAGCCCTCGCTGGCGGCTGAACTCGACGAAGACCTGCGGTGTCGCCATCACCGTGACGCCGCCGGCCAAGGCGAGTGAGCATTCCCCGTTGCGCAGTGACTGGGTGGCCAGGTGGAGCGCGACCAGCGATGACGAGCACGCCGTATCGACGGTCACCGCCGGTCCGGTCAGGCCGAAGGCGTACGCGACTCGGCCGCAGACGACGCTGCCCAGGGTGCCGGTGATGGCGTAGCCCTCTTCGCCATGGCCGTTGGCCGCGCCAACGGCGTAGTCGTGATGCATCACGCCGGCGAAGACTCCGACGCGGCTGTCGCGGAGGCTTGCCGGGTCGATGCCGGCTCGCTCGAAGGCCTCCCAGGAGGTTTCGAGCATGAGGCGTTGCTGGGGGTCCATGGCGAGGGCTTCGCGTGGGGAGATGCCGAAGAAGGCCGCGTCGAAGTCGGCGGCGTTGTGGAGGAAGCCGCCGTGGCGTACGTAGGATCGGCCGGGGCGTCCGGGGTCTGGGTCGTAGAGTCCGGTCAGGTCCCAGCCGCGGTCGGTGGGGAACTCTCCGATCGCGTCGCCGCCCGTGGCGACCAGGTTCCATAGCGCCTCGGGGGAGTCGACCCCACCCGGAAACCGGCACGCCATCCCCACGACCGCCACCGGATCGTCGTCGGCGGGCAGAGCGACGGGTGTGGTCGTGGCCGCTTCGGGGAGAGCCCGCAGGAGCCGCGACCGGAGCACTCCCGCGAGTGCCGCCGGAGTCGGATGGTCGAAGATCATGGTGGCCGACAACCGCAGGCCGGTGGCGGCGTTCAACCGGTTCCGCAGCTCCACCGCGGTGAGGGAGTCGAAACCGATCTCCTTGAACGGGCGTCCGGGGTCGATGGCCGTGGGTGTCGCGTGGCCGAGGACGACCGCCACGTTCGTCTGGATCAGCTCATGGATCACCTTGTCCTGCTCGGGTTCCCGCAACCCGGCCAGACGACGCGCGAGTGAAGAGCCCGCGTCGGCGTCGGCCGCCCTCTCGGCGTGCGGGATCACCATGCCGCGGAGCACCGCCGGGACCGCCGCCCCGGCGGCTCCCCGCAGCGCGGCCGGATCCAGCCGCGCCGGTACGGTCACCGCGTCCTCCGCCGCGGTCGCGACATCGAACAGCGCCAGGCCCTGTTTCACCGACAGCGGCAGCAGCCCCCCACGGGCCATGCGGGCCATATCGCGGTCCTGCAGACGGCTGGTGATCTGGCTCGTCTGTCCCCAGGTGCCCCAGGCGAGGGAGACCGCCGGCAGGCCCGAGGCCCGGCGTCGCTCCGCCAGCGCGTCCAGGAACGCGTTCGCCGCCGCGTAGTTCGCCTGGGCCGGACCGCCCAGCAGACCCATGATCGAAGAGAACAGCACGAAGGCCGACAGGCCCAGGTCCCGCGTCAGCTCGTCGAGGTGGACCGCGGCGTCCAGCTTGGGCCGCAGGACCCGGTCGATCCGCCCGGGGGTCAGGGACTGGACGATGCCGTCGTCCACGATCCCGGCCGCGTGCACGACACCGGTCAGCGGATGCTCGGCGGGAACGGCGGCCAGCAGCGCGGCCAGCTGCTCGCGGTCGGCGACATCGCAGCCGGCCAACGTGACCTCGGCACCGTGCTCGGCCAGCTCGGCGCGCAGCTCGGTGGCGCCAGGGGCCTGCGGGCCCCGGCCGCTCGCGAGGATCAGACGGCGTACGCCATGGGCGCTCACCAGATGGCGCGCGACGATACCGCCCAGCACGCCGGTACCACCGGTGATGAGAACGGTGCCTGAGGACGCGAACACCGGCCGCGGCTCGACCTCCGACGCCCGGACGAGCCTCGGCACCAGAGACCTTCCGGTGCGCACCGCGACCTGGGGCTCGGCCGACGCGACCGCCCTGACGAGCCCGGCGGCGTCCACGGCGTCACCAGCGCGGTCGAGATCGACGAGCATCAGCCGTCCCGGATTCTCCGCCTGAGCGGAACGGACCAGGCCCCACACCGGCGCGTGCACCAGATCCGGCCCGCCATCCTGGCGGGATACCGCCATCGCACCGGACGTGACCACCACCAGCCGGGTGTTCGCGAGACGGGGTTCCGCCAGCCAGGACTGCATGATGCCCAGCACGCGGTTGACGGCGGCGCGTACGGCGGCCGGCAGCGCTTCGTCGCCGAGCCCGCCGCATGGCACCACCAGCACGTCCGGCGCGACGCCACCCTCGTCCATGACACGGTTCAACGCCGGCATGTCGGCGTGGTGGGTCACGGCGGTCCCGAGGTCGGACAACGCCGTGCCGATGCCGAGCAGGTCGGCGCCGACGAGGGCCCAGCCCGCCGGTTCGGCGGCGACCGTGTCTTCGTGCGGGATCCAGTCGAGGCGGTAGAGCGACTGCCGCGCCGCTTGTTCACCGCCCAGCTCCGCGAACTGGGCGGCGGAGGCCGGCCGCCACGCCAGTGACTCCACCGAGGCGACCGGTCGGCCCGCCTCGTCCGCGATGGTCAGGGCGGTCTGATCCGTCCCGGTGCTCGTCACATGGACCCGGAGCGCCTTCGCGGCGCGGGCATGGAGGGTCACGCCGCGCCAGGTGACCGGCACCGGCGCTCCGCGGGAGCCGTGCTCGACCGCTCCCAGCAGTACGGACTGCAGGGCGGCGTCGAAGAGGGCCGGATGGAGGCCGAATCGCTCCGCCTCGGCGTCCTGGTCGGCGGGCAGGACGATGTCCGCGAAGATCTCACTTCCGCGCCGCCACGCCCCTCGCAGCCCTCGGAAGACGGGCCCGTGGCCGTACCCCGAAGCGGCGATCGCCTCGTAGAAGCCACCGACGTCGATCGGCTCGGCGCCGGGCGGCGGCCAGGCCGCGAGCGCGGTGGGCGGCCCCGCGGAGCGGACGAGTTCGCCGCCGGCGTGCCGGGTCCAGGGCGCGTCGTCGTCGCTCAGCGGCCGGGAGTGGACGGTCAGCGGCCGGCGGCCCTGCCCGTCGCCCTCACCGATCCAGATCTGCAACTGGACGGTTCCCTCGGCGGGCATGAGCAACGGCTTCTCGATCGTCAGCTCGCCTATCCCGGCGCAGCCCGCCTTCTCGGCGGCGTGCAGGACCATGTCCACGAACGCGGTCGCCGGAAGGAGGGTGGCGCCGAACATGACGTGGTCCGCCAGCCATGGGTGAGTGTGCAAGGACAGACCGGCGGTGAGCACGAACTCGTCGCGATGCGCCAGCCGGACGGCGGAGCCGAGCACGGGATGCCCGGCCGAGCGCAGGCCCGCGGCGGTCAGATCGCCGCTTGGACGCGCCCGCGGCCAGTAGCGCCGACGCTGGAACGGGTACGTGGGAAGGTCGATCCGCCGCCGGGGCGCGCCGAACGACGCGCGCCAGTCGATCCGTGCGCCGTGCACCCACAGCTTGGCCAGGGCCGTCAACGCCGCGAGAGGCTCCGGCTGATTCGCCTGCGCGATCGAGGTGACCACGGCCTCCTGGACGCCGGCCGCCAGACAGTCCTCGATCATCGGCGTCAGCACGGCACGCGGCCCCAATTCAAGGAACGCCGTCACGCCGAGGTCGCGCATCGCGGCCACTCCGTCGGCGAACCGCACCGGGCGCCGCGCGTGCTGGACCCAGTACTCGGGGGAGCGCAGCTGCTCGGCCGTGAAGGGCTGCCCGGTGACGTTCGAGACGATCGGGAGCCGCGGCGGATGGTACGGGAGTCCGGCGATGGCTTCGGCGAAGTCGTCCAGCATCGGATCCATCAGCGGCGAATGGAAGGCGTGCGACACCCGGAGCCGCCGCGTCCGCCGCCCGAGCTCGGCGAAGCGTCCGGCGATCTCGTTCACCGCGTCCGCCGGACCGGAGATCACGACCGCCTCCGGTCCGTTGACCGCGGCGATCTCCGCCCCCGCGCGGCGCTCGGCCAACGCGGCGGCGACCTCTTCCTCGGTCGCTTGCAGCGCCACCATCGCGCCGTCCGCCGGCAACGCCTGCATCAGCCGCCCGCGCTCCGCCACCAACCGTACCGCATCTTCCAACGACAGGACCCCCGCCACGTGCGCCGCGACGACCTCGCCGACGGAATGACCGCCCACGGCATCGGGTTTCAGGCCCATCGACTCGGCGAGACGGAACAGCGCCACCTCGTACGCGAACAGGCCGCACTGGGCGTTCACCGTCTGATCGAGCACCTCGGCCGGGGAGCCCCACATGGCCTCCTTCGGCGATGAGCCGAGCCGCTCGGCGAACAGCCCGCAGACCTCGTCGAAGACTTCCCCGAAGACCGGGAACGCCGCGTGCAGCTCGCGGCCCATGCCCGGCCGCTGGGCGCCCTGGCCGGCGAACATCACACCGACCCGGGCACCCTTCCGAGCGCGCCCGGCCAACCGGGCCACCGGCGCCTCGTCCGCGATGGCCGCCAGCCCGGCGGCGGCTTCGGACCGGTCGGCGGCGAGCACGACCGCGCGATGGTCGAGCTGGGAGCGGGCGGTCGCCAACGACCAGCCGAGATCCGCCAGCCCCGGTCCGTCGTCGGCGAGCGGTCGCAACTGGTCGGCCTGTGCCCGCAGGGCTTGCGGCGAGCGTCCGGTGACCAGCAACGGAACCGGGTGGCGCGGGCCGGCGGCCGGTTCGCCGGTGCCGGGCGCCGGCCCGGGAGGCTGCTCGATGATGACATGGGCGTTGGTGCCGCTGATGCCGAAAGAGGAGATGCCTGCGCGGCGTGGTCGGCCGGTGTAGGGCCAGGGTTGGGATTCGGTGAGTAGCCGTAGGGTGCCGGCGGCCCAGTCGACGTGGGGGGTGGGCTGGTCGACGTGGAGGGTCTGGGGGAGCCGGCCGTGCCGTATGGCCTGGATCATTTTGATGATGCCGGCGATGCCCGCGGCGGCTTGCGTGTGGCCGATGTTCGACTTGATCGATCCGAGCCACACGGGCCGGTCGGGTGAGCGGTCGTGGCCGTAGGTGGCCAGGAGGGCTTGGGCTTCGATGGGGTCGCCGAGCGTGGTGCCCGTGCCGTGAGCCTCCAACGCGTCGACGTCGGCGGCGGTCAGGCCGGCGTTGGCGAGAGCGGAGCGGATGACGCGTTCTTGGGAGGCGCCGTTGGGGGCGGTCAGGCCGTTGGTGGCACCGTCCTGGTTGACTGCCGAGCCGCGGACGATCGCCAGGACCGGGTGCCCGCTGCGCTCGGCGTCGGATAATCGTTCGATGACGAGGACTCCGACGCCTTCCGCCCAGCCGGTGCCGTCCGCGGCGGCGGCGAAGGACTTGCACCGGCCGTCGGAGGCCAGCCCTCGCTGCCTGCTGAACTCGGTGAACATGGCCGGGGTGGGCATCACCGCGACGCCGCCGGCGAGCGCGAGCGTGCACTCTCCGCTGCGCAGTGACTGTGCGGCCAGGTGGAGCGCGACCAGCGACGATGAGCACGCCGTGTCCACCGTCACGGCCGGGCCCTCCAAGCCGAGGACATAGGCGACGCGACCCGAGGCGACGCTCGGGGTGGTGCCGGTCAGGGCGTAGCCCTCGGTGGCTTCCTCCGCGTCGTGCAGGGGTGGCAGGTAGTCCTGGAACGTGGTCCCGGTGAAAACGCCGGTGGGAGTGGAGCTGAGTGATTCGGCCGGGATTCCGGCCCGTTCGAGCGCTTCCCAGGAGACTTCCAGCAGCAGCCGCTGCTGCGGGTCCATGGCCGCTGCTTCGCGCGGTGAGATGCCGAAGAAGTCGGCGTCGAAATCGGCGGCGTCGTACAGGAAGCCGCCGTGGCGCGCGTGCGAGCGGCGGGGCCGATCCGGGTCCGCGCCGGGGGCGTGCAGCCCGGTCAGGTCCCAGCCGCGGTCGGTGGGGAACTCTCCGATCGCGTCGCCGCCCGAGGCGACCAGGTGCCACAGCGCCTCCGGAGAATCCGCCCCGCCCGGAAACCGGCACGCCATCCCGATGACCGCCACCGGCTCGTCCGACGGAGCGGCGAACCCGGCGGCGACGGGTGCGGTCGAGTCCCGCTCAGGGCCGCCCATCAGCGCCGCCAGGTGAGCGGCCATGGCGAGCGGCGTCGGATGGTCGAAGAGCACCCCGGTGGGCAGCGCGCATCCCGACGCGGACGCCAGCCGATCCCGCAGCTCGACCACGGAGATCGAATCGAAGCCCAGATCCCGGAACGTCCACCCGATCTCGATGGCGTCGTCGAAACCGTGTCCCAGTACCGCCGCGACCTGGTCCCGCACCAGATCCAGAGCCGCCCGCTCCCGCTGGGCGGGATCCAGGGCCGCCCGCTCCCGCTGGGCGGGATCCGGCACCGGCCGCTCGCCCTCGGCGGAGTCGGCCGGCCGGCCCGCGACCTCGCCGCCGGTACTCGCGACCTCGTCAGCGGCCGGCGCCGAGCGTCCCGGCGCCCCGGGCTCAAGCCAGTGCCGTCGTCTCTGGAACGGGTAAGTCGGCAGGTCGACCTTACGCAGGTCGTCCGGCGCGAGCGCCTGGGACCAATCGACCGCGATACCGCGGACGTGCAGCTCACCCAGCGCGGCCAGCAGCGTGCGCGGCTCGGCGCGGTCCTTGCGGAGCGGGCAGACGAACGCCGCGCCGCTGACGCAGTCTCGCCCCAAGGCCGAGAGCACGCCGTCGGGTCCGAGCTCCGCGAATGTGGTGACTCCGGCGTCCCGCAGTGCCCGCATTCCGTCGGAAAAGCGGACGGTGCCGCGCAGGTGCCGTACCCAGTGCTCCGGAGATCCGAGATCCTCGGCGGTGATGGGACCGCCCGTGAGTGTGGACACGACGGGTATCCGTGCGGGGCCGAAGGCCAGCCCGGCGACCGCTTCGCCGAATCGGTCCAGGATCGGGTCCATGTGCGGTGAGTGGGAGGCACAGCTCACCCGCAGTCGCTTGACCTTGCGTCCCTCGGCCCGTAGCAGGTCGGCGACCTCGAGCGCCGCGTCCTCATCGCCGGAGATCACCGTGGCCCGCGGGCCGTTGACGCCGGCGATGGACACCTGTGCGTCCCGACCGCCCAGTAACGACCGCACCTCGGCCTCGGTGGCCTGGAGCGCCACCATGACGCCCCGGCCGGAACACTCCTGCATGAGGCCGCCGCGGGCGGCCACCAGCGCGCAGGCGTCCGGCAGCGGCAGGACGCCCGCGACGTGCGCCGCGACGACTTCGCCGATGGAATGCCCCATGAGAAGGCCGGGGCGGACCCCCCAATGTTCGAGCAGGCGGAACAGCGCCACCTCGAGCGCGAACAGCGACGGCTGGGTGTAGACGGTCTGATCGAGCAGGTCGGCGTCGCCGGGGTCGCCGAAGACGACGTCACGCACCGAGGTGTCCGCGTACGCCCTCAGATGAGAGTCGAGGAGCCGGCACGTCTCGTCGAAGGAAGCGGCGAAGACAGGGTGCGCATCGTAGAGGCCGCGACCCATGTGCAACCGTTGGCTGCCCTGCCCGGTGAACAGGAACGCCAGCCCGCCCTCGGTCACGGTGCCTTGCATGAAGTTCGCCCCGGCCGCCATCCGCCCCTGGGCCAGCGCGTCCAGCCCGGAGATCGCCTCGTCGCGGTCGTCGGCCAGCACGACCGCCCGGTACTCGAAGGTGGAGCGGGTGGTGACGAGCGAGTGGGCGACGTCGTCCAGGCGCACGTCGGGGCGCGCGGTCAGGTGCTCACTGAGCCTTGCGCTCTGCGCGGCCAGGGCGTCGGCGCTACGCGCCGAGATCGGCAGTGGTATCTGCCGCTCCTCGGTGGAAGCGGCCGGTGTTCCGGACGCGCCCTGGACGGTGTCCGGAGCGGCCGTGCCGGCGTCGGACAGGACGAGATGTCCGTTCGTGCCGCCCATGCCGAAGCTGTTGACGCCGGCGATCAGGGGGCGGTCAGGATGGGGCCACGAGCCTCGGGTGTCCTGGACGCGCAGGCATAACTCGGCCAGCGGGATCCGCGGATTGGGCGTCGAGTAGTGCAGGCTCGGCGGCAACTCGCGATGCCAGATGGACAACAGGGTCTTGACGATCCCCGCGATGGCCGACGCACCCTCGAGATGTCCGATGTTCGTCTTGACCGACCCGACGGGCAACGACACGTCGTCCGGCCGCGCGCGTCCGAGTACCGCCCCCAGGGCGGCGGCCTCGACCGGGTCTCCCACCACGCTGGCGGCTCCGTGCAGCTCCACGTACTGAACGGCCGCCGGGTCCAGCCCGGCCTGCTCGTAGGCCCGCCGCAGCACGGCCTCCTGGGCGGCCTGGCTCGGGACGGTCAGCCCGTCGCTCGCCCCGTCGTTGTTGACGGCGCTGGCCCGGATCACCCCGTACACCCGGTCGTTGTCGGCGCGGGCCCGGGCCAGCGTCTTCAGCGCCAGCACGGCGCCGCCCTCGCCTCGTACGAAGCCGTCGGCACGCTCGTCGAAGGTGAAGCATCGTCCGTTCGGGGACAGCCCGCCCAGGCGAGACATGATCAGTGCGCTTTCCCGCAGCAGGTTCAGGTTGACCCCGCCGACGAGTGCGGTGGTGGACTCTCCCTCCAGCAGGCTCCGCACTGCCAGGTGCACGGCGACGAGGGAGGACGACTGCGCGGTGTCGACCGTCATGCTCGGGCCGGTCAGGCCCAGGACATAGGACACACGGTTGGCTATGACGCCGCGGTTGAGGCCGGTCGCGGTGTGCGGCGTCGTCGCGCTGGGACCGTACCGGTCGCTCAGCTTGGCGTAGTCGTCCCAGCACGCCCCGATGAACACGCCGGTCGCGCTGCCGCGCAGGGTGCCGGGGATGATCCTCGCGTCTTCGAGGCACTCCCAGGCCAGCTCGAGGACGAGCCGCTGCTGCGGGTCCATCACCGCGGCCTCGCGTGGGGAGATGCCGAAGAACCCGGGGTCGAACTCGTCGACGCCGTCCAATGAGCCCGCCCGGCCGACGCCGGTACCGATCACTGGTTCGGCCTGCCCGCGCACCTGACCGACATCCCCCGCCTCGCCCACGACCTCACGCCGAGGCCAGTCACGCTCCGTGACCAGATCCGCGCCATCGCGGAGCAGTTCCCAGAAGCGAGCATGGCTCGCCGCCTGGGGGAAGCGGCAGGATAAGCCGATTACTGCGATCTGTCGGTTCTCGTCTCCAGGTGCCAACACGGCTTTTTTACACCTCGGCTGCGACGACATTCAGATGTCCTTCACGATGGCACGGCCGGATGAATCCTGGCAAGGCTGCCGGGCCGGGGAATCCTCGACGACCAAATGTGTTAGTCCCGATCAATACAGCCACCTCAGTCACACTGGTCACAAGATCATCGGAGCGCCGCCGTAGCTGACTTCAGCGGCGGACTTCAACTGAGCATGACTTCGGATTACATTGGTTCAAATGCAGGAATGGAGGAGCGAGATGAGTGAATACGCGGCCGCCCCGGCCCCGCTGCCGATCGAGCGGCCCCACGCCCTGGCGGTGCCCACAAGACTCACCAGACTGCAGCAGGAAGAACCGGTCAGCCGATTAGCCTATCCCGATGGCGCGATCGGCTGGCTGATCACCGGCTACGAACAGGCCCGCGCCGTGCTAAGCCATCCCGGGTTCAGCGCTCGCAGCGACTTGCGCCATGCTCCCACCGATATCTGGGCAATGGGTCCTCAGCCGATCCAGCCTGGCTTCTTCATCACTATGGACCCGCCGGATCACAGCCGCCTGCGAAGGCTGCTCACCGGCCAGTTCACCGTGCGGCGCATCCGCGCGATCGAGGAACGGGTGGCGGAGGTCGCCGAGGAGCATCTCAGCGAGCTGGAGAAGCGGGAGCCGCCGGTCGACCTGATGCCGGGGTTCGCCACACCGCTGCCGGCCCTGGTCATCTGTGAGCTGCTGGGGGTGCCGTATGACGAGCGTGATCGCTTCAACGGCTATCTGAACACGCTGGTCGACATCACCAGCGGGCCGGAGCAGGTCAGCGTCGCCTACACCACGCTCAACCAGTACATGCTCAGCCTCGTCCGGCGAAAGCGTGCCCAGCCGACCGACGACATGCTCAGCGGCCTGGTCAGCAGCGTCGGCGACGACGCCCTGACCGAGCGAGAGGCCGCCGGCGTGGCCGGGCTGCTGCTCACGGCGGGATTCGAGTCCACCGCCTACATGCTCGCGACCGGGATGTTCACGCTGCTGCAGCACCCTGATGAGCTGGCCGCGCTGCGCGCGGATCCGTCCCTGATCGACGGAGCCGTGGAGGAGCTCCTCAGATACATGACGCCGCTGCAGGTCGGCCCGGTACGAGCCGCCCTGGAGGACATCGAGATCGACGGACACCTCATCAGGGCCGGGGAAGCGGTGACGATCTCGCTGCCGACGGTGAACCGAGACCCCGGCCGCTTCAGCGACCCGCACACCCTGGACGTGCGCAGATCCGCCAAGGGCCACATCGCCTTCGGACATGGCGTGCACCAGTGCCTCGGCCAGCAGCTGGCCCGCTGCACGCTGCGGGTCGGCTACTCGGCCCTGCTGCGCCGGTTCCCGTCTCTGCGCCTGGCCGTGGCGCCGGAAGAGGTCCCGATGCGATGGCATATGCCGGTCTACGGCGTGAAGGCACTACCGGTGACCTGGTAAGCGAGCGGAGAGGGCAATGAAGATCGAGGTGGACACGGGCCGCTGCTGCTCGTCCGGGATGTGCGCGATGACCGCGCCCCAGGTGTTCGACCAGAGCGAGGACGACGGCACCGTGGTCCTGCTCGACCCGGTGCCGGCCGGGGAGGACCACGCCGCCGTTCTGGAGGCCGCCGAGATGTGTCCGTCGGGAGCGATCACCGTCGTTGACGTGCCGGGCGGCGTCGGCACGGCCGGCCCCAGGCCGTCGGCCGACGCCGGGGAAGAGGGCCGGTGATGCCGCGTCACGAGACCTCACACCGGCACGGCGAGGCAGCGCTCAAGGGCCTCCTGCTGGAGCACTGCCGCCGGATGAACAGCGGTGACGTGGACCTCATGCTCGAGTTGTACACCGAGGACGTCTACGTGGAGGACCCGGTCGGCTCGCCTCCCATGATCGGGCACGACATGCTCCGTCCACACTTCACGCGGGCCGCGGAGTCGTTCACCCACGACATCCCCGGGACCCCGGTCGCGGCTCAGGACGGCAGGCATGCGGCGGTCCCGGTCTCCGTCCAGATGAACTACCTGCCGATGGGGCCCACCTTGGTCCGCCACGGCGCTCTCGAGGCTCCCGCCGACCCTTCCCGGACGCTGCTGACGCTCGACGTGATCGGTGTGATCAGGGCGGGTCGCGATGACCGGATCGAGGCTCTGTGGATCTACTGGGGACGCTCTGACGTCGGGCTTCTTCCCGCGACCGCCCGCGGCCGCCGTCGATGAGAACGAGGTCTGCGAGGCAGGGTGCGAGCGCTGCTGCGACGAGGTCGCTCTTCTTGTCGGTGAGTGGACGTCCGGGTACGATTCCGGGCAGAGGAGCGTCCCGGGACGGGTTCACCCGGCCTCACGGATTTTAAGTCCGCCGCCTAACTGCCAGGTCAGGCTACCGGGATCACAGTGCGTGGCCCGTCAGGCGAGATCGCCTGGCAGGTCACGCATTGGTCTGCCGGGAGACGCCCATGCCGGCCCGACGCCGCCTGGCTCCGTCCGGGCCCGGCCCTGCCGGCAGAGTCTGGGCGCGGTGATACTCCACCTGCCACGTGTCGAGCAGCTCAGGTACCCCGGGTGGGACTCGAACCCACACATTACGGATTTTAAGTCCGCCGCCTAACTGCCAAATTGGGCTACCGGGGCTGGTCTTGAATTCTTGCACCAGTTGACTTACGCGCTATCAGACGTGGCGAGCCAGGCCCGCCTGGCCGTCGCCATCGGCCAATACCAAAGTCGCGCAGGATCTACTCCGCGGGCTTTGTACGAAAGGCCCATCGGAACATCGGTCGACTATTGTTGTCGGCGTTCCCCGTTTCGCGCGGGCCCTCGATATACTCGAAGTGTTCATACCCGCCATGATGTTCAATTTTGAGCTTTCCCTCATGTATCTTGGACCTTTCCGCCCGGAAAGTCCGTGGTATGGATGCGGGTCCGCCGAGTAGTGCGACCTCAACGAGATCCTCCATGAGGAGCGCCCTCCCACCTCGTGTTGGCGGTATTGACCGGCCTTCAAGCGAAGTCACCTTCGAACCTATACGGGGTAGGTTCTTCTCGTCAGCCCCTACCTGGCCCCAAGTGCCCCCTGTAGAGCCTTTTGACGGTCCTGTGATGCGGGCCAATGGAAGGCCACTTGAAGCTTCGTGGGAAGCTCATCGCGACCGGCGACGTCCAGCTTCCGATAGATCCGGGTGAGGTGCTGTTCGACGGTGCTGACCGTGATGCACAGCCGCCTCGCTATCTCACGGTTGCTGTCTCCTCGCGTAGCGAGCTCCGCCACTCGTCGCTCAGCGTTACTGAGACTCTCTACCTCCTCGATATCCGAGAGGTCAGCTTCCTCATAGATCGTTACGGGATGAGCGTTGGTGGTCAGCGTCTCCAGCAACGGCTGGGCCTGGCACGACTGGGCGAGTCGCCTGGCGAGCCGCAGGATCGGCCGGGCCCGGTTCAACTCGCTCAGCACGCTGTGAGCATGACCGAGGTCCGCCAGGGACCGGGCCAGTTCGAGACGGTCGCCGCAGTCCTCCAGGACATCGACGGAGTCCCTGAGTAGGGCCAGCCGATTCTTGGCGGTGGGCAGCGCCGCAAGGAGGCGCAGTGCCATGCCCTTCGCCCGTCCGCCATCGGCGCCCGGACGTTTCATCTGGGCGTGGAGGAGGCGCCGGGCACGATCATGGTCGTTCAGCCGGAGCGACGCCGCCGCCGCTCCGGCCCGCCATGGGGCGAACCCTGGGACGTCCATGTCCCAGGCGACCATGAGTTGACCGCAGGTCAGGAAGTCCTGAATGGCGGCGCGAGGACGGTCCACCGCGAGGTGATGCTGGCCTCGGGCGTACAGGTAGCCCAGTCCGTATCGGCTCTTCAGCATCACATCGGGAGTGGGGAGGCTCAGGGCGGACTCGGTCTCATCGAACCTGCCCGCGGCCGAACTCACCTGTATCAGCGTGGAGAGCGGGAGGCCGAGAGCGATCCCCCACGCCTGGGGCGGCATCAACTGGAGGGCGGTGCGTAGATGCACGGTGGCCCCGCCGAGATCGCCATGGCGCAGCGCGATCTCGGCCCGAACCGCCGCCAGCTGCGCCTGCCAGCCTGCGACCTTCCGCGCCATCACCTTGTCCAGAAGGTGATCGCACCACGATGTCGCCGTGTCGAGCCGGTCACAGTACACGAGTGTCAGCAGAGCGGTGACGATCGGCTCGATCGTCGTGTCGTCCAGCCGCGCCGACTCGAGGACCTGCTCCGCTTCGATCGCTCCCTCTTCGCCGTCCTGTCCGCTCAGAACAGCGTCCATTGCCAAGGCGGCTCTCTCGGCCGGCATGATCACTGGCCGCGGGTCCCGCGTCGAGTTGGCCGCCGGGCCCATCCGCGGTACCTCGGATAACAGGATCTCCGGGCAAACGATCTTCAACCACTGCCCGGGCGCGTGCGGGAGGTCCTGAGCGCGTGGCGCGTCAGCGGCGCGGTCGACCGACTTGAGAACCGTTACGACGTCGTCTGGCCGGCCGTGCCAGAGCAGCAACCTGATCGCCAGAGTGAGGTACGGCTCGTCGACGGGCCCTTCACATATGCGCTCGACGAGGTCAGGGAGATGCCGTAGGGATCTCCTCGGGTCGACCCGCCGCTCCGCGACGGCGAGCAGCACTTTGATGGCCGAGCGCTGTGTGGTGTCTCCCGACAACAGATCGGCCAGCTTCAGACACTCCACGGCCAGTTCGACGTGATCATCGTTAAGGGCGTGATTTGCTGCCTCGAGCAGCACGGGTAACATCCATGGCTCCGACGGCTGGCCGGCGGCGACGAGATGCCCGGCGATCACGTCGGGAGTCGCTCCGCTGTCATAGAGCGTGCGGCCCGCACGCCGATGCAGCCGCGCCTTCTCATCGGGGGCCAGGTCGGCCAGAACGGCGACGCGAGCCTGCGGGTGCCGCAACCGGCCCTCGTGAAGCAACCCTGCCGCCTCGAGCGCATGCAGGGAGTCAGCGACCGAGGCCTTCTCCCTCCCGGTCAACTCGACCACGAGTTCCGGCGACTGGTGACCGTCGAGGATGGCCAAGGCGCGGGCGGCCTCCAGCAGCGCGGGGTCGCTGCCGTGCAGGCAGCTCACCAGGGCGGTGCGAAAGGCCTGCCCGACGATCGGCGCCTCCGGTCGTTCCGGGGCCTCCTGCCCCGGATTCTGCTGATCTTCAAGCAGTGCTTGCAGCAACAAGGGGTTGCCGCCGCTCACTACGTGCCATGCCGTGGGGTCCCGGTCGGTTGCGGTGTCCGGTCGGTTCTTGGCGAGGAAAGCGGCTACCCCGCTCTCCGACAGCGGAGCCACCTTGATCTGATAGCAATGCGGCAGCCGCAGAATTTCGATGAACGGTTCCGAACGCCCCAGCTGAGAGTGCTCCGCGCAGGTCAAGATCATGAGGACGGAAGCCGACCTGATCCTGCGCGCGCAGTAGACCAGGCATCGCAGAGACAGCGGATCCGCCTCGTGCGTGTCGTCGACGGCAATGAGCAAGGGGCGGTCACGGGCCGCACGCAGCAACACCGCACAGATACGTTCCATCGCTCGAGCCCGTGCGGGCCCGCCCGCCTGTAGGTCGACCAGCAGCGAAGACACGGAATCGTCCGCCCAGAAGCCGGTGATCGATCCCGTGCTGTCGGCCCGCTTCGGCGCGTTGTGAAACAGTTGGCCGAGCAAGCCCAGTGGGAGCGAACTCTCGGAGGCCGACCCGTTGCCCAGGAGCACTGTGGCGCCGGCTTTCGACGCTTCGGCGACCAAGGTGTCGAGAAGGGCGCTCTTCCCACTTGCCGCGGGTCCGATTATCGTCCCAACGGTCCCGCGCTCCTGCGTGCATTTCTTGAAGATTCGCTTAAGCTGTTCAATTTGACTGGCGCGTTCCACGAGACACATGCTCTACCCCTCTCGAAAATGGTCTGCTGTAATTCGCTCCGATAGCAAAGACGCGAGAGTCGTCCGGATTGTCGCTTTGGATGGCCAGCTCTACTCGGCTCGGAATTGATTTATCTCAGGAATCGCCTGCAATATTTTTCGATTGCCTTTTTCGCGTGCCGAAACTGAAGATCGATCGAAGGTTCGGCTGAGTTGGGAGACTTGATTCGGCTTTGTGAAAGTATCGTGAACCGGCTCGAACGTTCGACGTAAGGTCGGCGCCAAATTGGACAGTAACAGACGGCGGTATCTGTCTAATTTAGTAGCCAACCCGTGCTCTCGAGTAAGGGTGCGGAGGTTTGCCGACGTCGTTATGAAGATCATTACCTCCAGTCCTTCGCCGCCCCACCTGTCCGCAAGGTCCGATCATTGCATCGGATCTCAAATAAGCCAAGGGGCCAAGCGCAAAGCTTGCGAGTATTCATCAGTCGCCTCTGTCACGTTGTTCACATGAGTTACATCTCTCACGCGTGATCCGACGGCTCTATCTATCGCTCGTCCAGCAGAGAAGGAGGCGCCGACCCAAAACCGGAGACGTTCAATGCGTGGTGCGCAACTTTCAGCAGAGAGCTCTTTGTGCTGCGTATGGCCAGTGTCATGGCGAGGTTTGTCCTCGGCGTGCATCGCGGCCGGAGCGCGGCAACCCGTGCGCTGTAAGCCGTGGGGATCTGGCACGTTCCAGCAGGCCGCTCAGCGATTTGTTACGAAAAGCAGCTATCAATCACGCTGCGTGCTCCCGGTTGGCGTGGCCTTGCATCTGGCGGGGCCGATCCGCGCCTCCACGGATGTGCCGGCCGAGTCGAAGGCTAAGCTCGCTTGAATCCATCGTGGGCCGGTCCTGGAAACAATGATTCTAGGGGTCTGATAGGGGTTTCATAAGGGTGTCGTGGTGTCTATGCTCGGCATCAGAATCATGGAGTTCCACAAAGCGTGCCCACGGCTCCCGGCGTGCTGACATTTGAAAGACCCATCCGGACACTCTTGCGCGATCCATCCCCGAGATCTCTGATTATTGAGGCAACGAGGAATGATAGAAGTGGCAATGACGTCGCGCTCCCGGCGACGCGGTCGATGTCGATGAGCGCATCCCACGCCGGAACGGCGGCACATCGTGATGGATCGTCGGCAGCCGAAAAGGAACCGCCCCGTCACCCAATGCAGGGTGCCACACAACTGCTGCTGATCCGGCACGGTGCGTCCCAACCGGCCCGCGCGGACCGGCCCTTTCCGCTCATTGACGGGCACGGCGACCCCGAGCTCACGCAAGAGGGCAGGGACCAAGCCGAACAGATCGCCGAGCAGCTGTGCGATCAACGCATCAGCACGATTTGTGTCAGTACCCTGCGGCGGACCGCGCAGACCGCGGCGCCCCTCGCCGACCGGCTCGGCCTCACACTGCGCGTGGAGCCCGACCTCCGTGAAGCGCATCTGGGCGAGTGGGAGGGCGGTCTGTACACCACGAAGGTCGCCGAGAACGGCTCGCTCGTCCAACGCCTGTGGCGTGAGGAACGGTGGGACATCATCCCGGGGGCCGAACCCGCCGATGCGTTCGCGACCCGAATACACGCCGTAGTCGAGCGGCTGATCGCCGAGCATCCGGGCGAACAGATCGCGATCTTCACCCATGGCGGCGTCATCGCGGAGATCCTTGCTCGCGCCGCACGCTCCAGGCCTTTCGCCTTCGTCGGAGCGGACAACGGCTCCATCTCCCGGGTTTTCGCGGCCAGCCCGCACTGGATCATCCGCTGCTTCAACGACACCGCCCATCTGCGGCCAGGCGATGGCTCCGTGTAGACACGTCGCACGGTGACCACGCTCCGCCACTCTGCCGGTTCACCTCAGAAGCCGCCCCGTTTATCGGACGCCTTCAAGGGTTGTATCGAGCGGGCGGTCAGACGTCGACGGGCGTGCGTCCTCTTCGGGCCGATCCCGGCGGCCCGTCGACGCGCCGTTGAGCAGCCGCTCTGAGTGGCGCCTGCGCCCTCGCTCGGGTGGGAGGTCGCTCGCGTTCGGGCCGGTTCCCGGGTGTGGCACGGTCGCCGGCGATGGATCTCAACCGCTCGCGGGGTGTGGGCCCGGTCGCTGATCCGGGCCTGGTGCGTCGGCGTGGAGCCTTCGGCGGACCTGCTCTCAGCAGGCGGATCACGTGAAACGTCGTGGCCGTTCGCCGGTGAGCCCGTTAAGGTCGTGAATCGGTGTGCCGGGAAGTCTGGTCGGCGGTTCTTGTCCGTCGTCCCCGGAGAATGTGCCGATGACTGCTCTGCTCACCGCCTTCGCTGCTCTGCTGCTGCTGGCCGTGCTGGTGTCCAGCCTGGCCAACCGCACGGTGCTGTCCACTGCGGCGTTGTTTCTGGTGGGCGGATTCCTGCTCGGTGACGGCGTTACCGGAGTGGTGTCGGTCAAGCCTGGCGATTCGCTGGTCTCCGGGTTGGCGGAGCTTGCGCTTTTCGCGGTGTTGTTCACCGATGGGATGCATGCCGGGTGGCAGGATCTGCGCAGCGCCTGGCGGTTGCCGGGGCGGGCCCTCGGCTGGGGGTTGCCGCTGACCTTGCTGGTGACCGCCGGGCTGGCGTACTACGTGGTGGGCTTGGGCTGGGTGGAGTCGCTGCTGATCGCCGCGGTGCTCACTCCGACCGACCCGGTGTTCGCGGCCGCGCTGGTGGGCAACGACAAGGTGCCGCCGCGGTTGCGGCATCTGCTGAACGTCGAGTCCGGCGTCAATGACGGGATGATCCTGCCGTTCGTGGTGCTGTTCCTGGCCATCGCGCAGGGATCGGACGATCTGCACCTGGGCGAGCTCGGCTCCGAACTCGCTCTCGGCCTGGTCATCGGTGTGGCGGTGCCGTGGGCGGCGATCATGCTGGAGCGCACCCGGCTGTTCGCCATCTCGGCCAAGTACGAGCCGCTCAACGCGGTCGCGATCGGCCTGCTGGTCTTGGCGCTGGGCAAGGCGACGCACGGCAACCTGTTCCTGGCCGCCTTCGCCGCCGGCGTCACCGTCGCCACCATCGGCGACCAGCATCGTCAGGCGTTCGAGGAGTTCGGTGAGCTGGTCGCCGAACTGCTCAAGCTGGCCGCGCTGCTGATCTTCGGTGCGCTGCTGAGCCCGGCGTTCCTCGGCGATGTCGGCTGGAAGGGGTGGGTGTTCGCGGTGCTGGCCCTGGTGGCAGCGAGGCCGGTGGCGATCTGGGTGTCGTTCCTGCGGTCCGGGCTGACCGCGCGCGAGCAGGCCGCGGTGATGTGGTTCGGGCCCAAAGGGTTCGCGTCGGTCGTGTACGGTCTGCTGGTGCTGGAATCGGGCATCTCGGCCGCCGATCAGATCTTCCACCTGGTCGCGGCCACCATCGTGCTGTCCATCCTGGCGCACTCCTCCACCGACGTCGTGGTGGCGCGGGGCTTCGATGAAGAGCGTGAGGTGCCCGCCTGGTTCGGCCCGGTGATCGACCGCGCCCGGACCCTGGTGCGCAGACCCAGGCCGGCCGACCCGCCCACCGAAGAACAGTCCTCATGATCAACGCCAGAAGGAGATGTCGCGGCCGAGCCCGGATCTGGGCCGGCTGACTTCGAGATCAAGGCCGAGTTGTCGCGGCTGCTCGCGGACGCGGCCAGAACCGGCCGGACTCCCTTCTGAGCCCTTCCGCCACGCGTGCTGTCAGTTCAGGTAGCGCAGCCACAGGTAGGGCGTGGTCAGAGCGATGGTGATCACGGTGACGACCAGGCCGTACTTGGTGAACGTCCAGAAGCTGATGGGGGCGCCGTTGCGGGCGGCGATGCCCAGGACGACGACGTTGGCGCTGGCGCCGATCGCGGTGGCGTTGCCTCCCAGATCGGCGCCGAAGGCCAGCGCCCACCACAGCACCTGCGGATCCCCGCCGCCCGAGCCCTCGGCGTTCTGGACGAGGTTGTCCACGATGGGGCTCATGGTGGCGACGTAGGGGATGTTGTCGACGATCGCCGACAGCCCGGCCGAGGCCCACAACAGCAGCATGGTGGCGAAGCCGAGCCGTCCGTCGGTGGCGTCCGCGGCGGCGCTGGAGACGTCACCGATGACACCGGTCTCGACCAGGCTGCCGACCATGACGAACAGCCCGGCGAAGAAGACCAGGGTGGGCCACTCGACCTCTTCCAGCGCCTGCTCGGTGGTGACCTTGGTGGCGGCGACCAGCAGTCCCGCGCCCAGCAGCGCCACGATCGAGGGCTCGTAGTGCAGGACGGGGTGCAGCACGAACGCCGCCACCACCACGCCCAGCACGACCAGGCCCTGGACCAGGAGCCGGCGGTCGGTGATGGCCTCCTTCTCCTCCAGCGCCATCACCTCGGCGACCCGGCTCTTGTCGTAGGTGAAGGCGCCGCGGAACAGCCACCGGCACAGCAGGCAGTACACCACCATCAGCACAATGATCATCGGCGCCATGTGGACCAGGAAGTCGTTGAACGACAGGTCCGCGCGGCTGGCGATGATGATGTTGGGCGGGTCGCCGACCAGCGTTGCCGCGCCGCCGATGTTGGAGGCCATCACCTCGGCGATCAGATACGGGATGACCTTGAGCCCGAGCCGTTCACAGACCAGGAACGTCACCGGGGCGATCAGCAGCACGGTCGTGACGTTGTCGAGCAGGGCCGAGGCCGCCGCGGTGATGACGACCAGCATGACCATGAGCCGGTAGGGCTTGCCGCGGGCCCGTTTGGCCGCCCAGATCGCCACGTACTCGAAGATCCCGGTCTGGCGGAGTACCGACACGATCACCATCATCCCCAGCAGCAGGAAGATGACGTTCCAGTCGACGCCGGACTCCTCGGAGAAGAACGCGTGCTCGGCGTCGGTGATGTGGAGCAGCAGCATCAGCGCGGCGCCGCCGAGCGCGACCTTGGTCCGGGGGATCTTCTCCGTCGCGATCAGAACGTAGGCGGCGACGAAGATGACGATCGCGGCAACGGCACCCACTAGGCGGCCTCCCAGGCGACAGCGGTAACGACGAACACCACTGCCGACCAGGCTTCCCGGCGCACCTGCCGAACACCCTAGCCGTTACGACGATCACACGTCTCTCGCCGTGCCGGCCCAGGCATGCCAGGGACCCGGACGGATCTCCGGCGATCCGCCGCCCGCCGGGCCTATCAGAGGTCGTCCCGCCAGGCCGCGGCCTCCCGGGCGCTCAGCAGCACCGCGACCGCCAGCAACAGGACGGTGAGGACGAGCGCCATGATCAGCACGGGAATCCACGGTCCACCGGGCGGCATGTCCAGCAGAACCGCCCCGGCCAGCAGATCAGCGATTCCCGCGGCCAGGATCCACGGTCCCGCCATGGCTTGGGCGGCGCCCCACGCTCGCGCGCCAGGCGATTCATCCGGTTCTGTGCTCTCCTGACGGCCGCGGTGGACGGGCTGCGCCTGAGCCCCCAGCAGCCCGATCACAGTCAAGGCGAACCCGAGGGCCACTTCGAACAGGGCCGGGATATCGATCATCGCAACCTCGCGCCGTCACCGCGGATCCCCATCGTCCACGACCACGCCGGTTGACGGCGGCACCGACGTGTACCGTGGAAGCCGTGCGCGCACGCGAACTCGCCGTCGAGTATCCCACCGTGACCCCTGACAGCAGCGCCGCCGACGCCGCCCGGCTCCTGGCCGAAAACGGGCTTCCCGGTCTGATCGTGGTCGATGAACAGCGCCACCCCAAAGCCGTCCTCCCCGGGTCACAGCTGCTTCGTTTCGTCATACCGCACTACGTCCACGACGATCCGGCACTCGCGCGCGTCTACGACGAACGCCATGCCGACAAGTTGTGCGAACAACTCAAAGGAAAAAGCGTGGCCGATCTACTCGGTCACGAACGCACACCGGCACCCGTCGTGGACGCCGACGCGACGGCCATGGAGATCGCCAGCGTGATGGCCCGCGCCCACAGCCCCATCGTCGCCGTCTGCGACGACGCACGCCACACCAACGCGCCCCTCATCGGCGTCGTCACCGTCGCGCACCTCTTCACCCGTCTCCTCCCACTCGCCGACCCACACTGAGACCACACGGGACGACGGCGGTGGCACCGCGTCCCATGACCGCCCTGCCGGTCAGATGCGTTCGGTGAAGCGTTCCACCTTGGCGATGGGCCCGGCGACCAGGATGACGTCGCCGTACTGCAGGATGGTGTCGGCGGTGGCGTAGGTGAACTGCTCACCGACGGATTTCACGCACACCACCGTCACGCCGTGTTTGGAGCGAAGCCGGGTCTCGCCCAGAGGGACGTCGACGACGTCGCGTGGCGGGTGCGTCTTGACCAGGGCGAAGTCGGCGTCCACCTCGATGTAGTCGAGCATGCGGCCGCTGACCAGGTGGGCGACGCGCTCGCCCATGTCGTTCTCGGGCAGCACGATGTGGTGGGCGCCGATCCGTTCCAGGATGCGCTTGTGCTGGTGGGTCAGCGCCTTGGCCCAGATGTCGTCGACTTCCAGTTCGGCCAGCAGCGAGGTGGTCAGGATGCTGGCCTCCAGGTCACCGCCGATGGCGACCACCGCCCGGCGGAACTCGGTGACGCCGAGCTCGCGCAGCGCCTCCAGGTCGGTGGCGTCCGCGGTGACGACATGCGTCAGCCGCCCCGACAGCGCTTGGACGATCTTGGGGCGGTGGTCGATGGCCAGCACCTCGGTGCCGCGCTTGGCCAGTTCCAGCGCCAGCGCGGTGCCGAACCGTCCCAGCCCGATCACCACGACCGGGTCGTTTCCGTGGTCAGCCAACGATGGGTCGCTCCTCCGGCAGCTCGTAGCGGGCGGCGCGCTCACGCAGCGCGAGCGCGGTGGCGAACGTCAGCGGCCCGATGCGTCCCAGGAACATCAGCGCGATCAGCAGCAACTGGCCGGCTCCCGGAAGACCGGCGGTGATGCCGGTGGACAGGCCGACGGTGCCGAACGCCGAGGTGACCTCGAACAGTACCTGGTCCAGCGAGTGGTGGGTCAGGGTGAGCAGTGCGAACGTCACGGCGGTGATCAGTCCCAGGCTCAGCAGGACGATCGCCATGGCCTGGCGCTGCGTGCCTGCGGGGAGCCTGCGGTGGCCGACGTTCACGTGCTTCTCCCCGCGCATCTCGGCCCACAGCACGAACCCCAGCAGCCCGAAGGTGGTGACCTTGATCCCGCCGGCGGTGCCGGCGCTGCCGCCGCCGATGAACATCAGCACGTCGGTGACCAGCCAGCTCTCCGGCCGCATCTGGGCGACGTCGATGGTGTTGAACCCGGCGGTGCGCGGCATGACCGCCGCCGTGAAGCCGGCCAGCCACCGCTGCGGCTCCTGCATCCGGCCCAAGGTCGCCGGGTTCTCCCACTCGGCCGCCGTGAGCACGAGTGTCCCGGCGGCGAGCAACACTCCCGTCATCCCGAGGGTGACGCGGGTGAGAATCGTCCACCCGCGCGGACGCCGCCAGCTTCGGGCCAGATCGAACACCACGGGGAAACCGAGCCCGCCGACGATGATCGCCGCGCAGATCGTCATGTTGATCCAGGGATCGGTCGCGAACCGCATGAGGCTGTCGGGCCACAACGCGAACCCGGCGTTGTTGAAGGCCGACACCGCGTGGAACACGCCCAGGTAAAGGGCACGGCCGAACGGCTCGCCGTAGCCCAGCATCAGACGCCCGGTCAGCACTCCCGCCACCAGCGCCTCTGACGCCAGGCTGAAGATCACCACGTTGCGGACGACGCGCCGTACATCGATCATCCGCATGGTCTTGGTCTCGGCCTGCGCCACCATCCGGGCCCGCAGGCCGAGCCGGCGCGACAGCAGCACCGCGAACAAGGTGGCCAACGTCATCAGCCCCAGGCCGCCCACCTGGATCAACCCCAGGATGACCAGCTCACCGAACGTCGACCAATGGGTGCCGGTATCCACCGTGACCAACCCGGTCACGCACACCGCCGACGTGGCGGTGAACAGCGCGTCCCGCCAATGCGCCCCCTCCGCGCCCGCCGCCGCCTGCGGCAGCGACAGCAGCAGCGTCCCGGCCGCGATCGTCACGACGAACCCGCTCACCACGACCTGAGCCGGGTGCTGGAACCGCTCCAGCAGCGCCGACCCCCACGGACCCCGGCGAAGCGTCAGCCGACTCGACCGAAACAGGGCGGCTCCTCCGACGAGATCGCGACAGCGTGGTCACATACCACCACACCCTCCACCGAAAGCCACAACTGGCCACCCGCCCGGTGCGGGTGGGATCTGCCGCCAGGAAGCTGAGTCCGATAGAAGCGAGGGGTAATCGTGGCACTGCCCCCGGCCTCCAGGCCCCCAGATCGGTTTCGCGTTACACCTTCTGCGCGGAACTCTGGCCGCGTTCGGTGCGCCAGCGTTCGATGAGTGCGGGTAGTTCGCGGAACATGAAGCCGTAGAAGTCGCGCATCTCGTCCAGGCGCCGGGCTGCCGGGCTGCCGGCGCCGGCCGCCTCGATGCCCCGGTCGGCGGCCTCGAACATGGCCTGGACCATGCCGTTCTGCGCCGACATCATGGTGGCCCAGGCGCCGTCGCGAACGCGGTAGTGCTCGCGGCGGCTGCCCGGCGCCGGTGCTCTCTCGATCAGGCCCACGGTGGACAGCATCTTGATCGCGCCCGACACGCTGCCGGAACTGATGCGCAGCCGTTCGGCCAGGTCCGGTGCGGTGACGCTGTCCTCGTCGGCGAATATGAACGCCGCCAGCACCCGCGCGGTCGCCTTCTGCAGGCCGCCTTGGATCAGCGTCAGCGCCAGGCGCTCGGCCGCCTCGGTCGTGTCCGCCAAGCTCGTCCTCCTTGTTCGCAGGCACTGACGAAACCTTAACAGGTTCGAATCTTCAAAGATTTCTGAAACTTCTGATAGCGTGATGGGGCATGAACCGTATCGCTATCGAGCTGGACCGGCTCACCAAGGACTACGGCGCCCGCCGGGGATTGGCGGGTCTGACCCTTCAGGTCCGGGCGGGCGAGGTGTTCGGCTACCTCGGTCCCAACGGGGCGGGTAAGACCACCACGATCCGGATGTTGCTGGACCTGATCCGTCCGACGTCCGGTACCGCCCGGGTGCTCGGCCTGAACCCCCGCGACAAAGCCATCGACCTGCACCGGCGGGTCGGCTACCTGGCCGGCGACTTCGTCGTCGACGGACGCCAGCGCGCCGGTGAATGCCTGAACTTCCTGGGCAACCTTCGCGGTGGCGTTCCACCGGCCCGGATCACCGAGCTGGCCGACCGGCTGGAGCTGGACCTGAGCGCCCGGATCAAGAGCCTGTCCAAGGGCAACCGGCAGAAGGTCGGGCTGGTGCAGGCGTTCATGCACGAGCCGGAGCTCCTGATCCTGGACGAGCCCACCTCGGGCCTGGACCCCCTGATCCAGCAGACGTTCCTGGAACTGGTCACCGAGGCCAGGGCGGCGGGGCGGACGGTGTTCATGTCCAGTCACATCATGAGCGAGGTCGAAGCGGTCGCCGACCGCGTCGCGATCATCCGCGAAGGCCGCCTGGTGGCCCTCGACACTGTCACCGACCTGCGCGCCCGCTCCTTCCTCCAGGTCCGGATCACCTTTGCCGCGCCGGTGGCGGCCGAGGAGTTCACCGGTCTGCCCGGCGTCACGGACGTGGACCTGGACGGCACAACGCTTTCCTGCCGCGTGGACGGCGTCCCCGACGCGCTCCTCAAGGCCGCCGCCCGGCACACCATCACCGGCCTGCGCGCGGACACACAGGATCTGGAAGAGCTCTTCCACGCCTACTACACCGGCCACGCCGCCTGATCCGGCGGTTCGGACCCAGCGACCCCCGGCGACCTGACTACGAACGGCGCAATCATGACCACCGACGTCCCGTCCGCGGCCCCCGGCACCACGACGATCCCCGGCACGACCCGTCTCACCCGCGCCTTCAGCGGCTCGATGTTCACCAAGACGCTGTACGACAATCGCCGCGTCTTCGCCATGTGGTCCCTGGCCACCGGGCTGCTGGCCATGATGTACGCGGGCTTCTATCCGCAGGTCTCCGCCGACTCCATGGCGTCGGTCCCCGAAGCCATGGAGGGTTTCGGGCTCAACGACGCGTCGTCGGCCGCCGGCTATCTCCAAGGCGCGGTGTTCGGGTTGCTGGTGCCGCTCCTGGCCACCCTTTACGGCGCCGCGACCGGCGCTCGCATGATCTCCGCCGACGAGGAGAGCGGTTACCTGGACCTGCTGCTGGCCCACCCCCTCGGCCGCACCCGGCTGCTTCTGCACCGTTTCGCCGTCCTGGCGACCGGCGCCGTCGTGATCGCCGCCGCGGTGCTGGCCGCGGTGCTCGCCGTCCGCTCCAGCGCCGAACTCGACTCCATCGGTGTCACGGACTTCGCTGCTCAGGCCCTGAATCTGGCGTTGCTCGCCGTACTCTTCGGCGCGCTCGCGATCGGCATCGGCGCCGCCACCGGAAAGAGCCGTCCCATCGTGTTCGGCGCCACCGCCGGCGCCGGCGTCGCCGCCTACGCCCTGCACGGCTTCGCACCTCAGATCGGCGCCGACTGGCTGCGCCGCCTGACTCCGTTCCACTACTACATCGGCGGTGAACCGCTCAAGAACGGCATCCAAGTCGCCGACGCCGGCGTCCTGGCGGCCGCCACGGCCGTCCTCATGGCCGCCGGCGCCTGGCGATTCGGCCGCCGCGACCTCGGCCGCTGAAGCACCCGTCTCTCCGAACGCGAATGGTCCGCTGGCCCGGACATACGCACATCGCCGTGGCCGACGCGGCCCGTGCGGTTTGACCGGATGCGCCGCCGCCGAATCGTCGCGGAAGGCTTTGGTAAGGGTGACGCCCGCTGACGTTCAGGCGGGGTCGGGGTCGTTGTGGGGCAGCCGGGTCAGGTATGGGGATCGGCCGCGGAAACCGCGTTGGAAGCGAGGCGGTGGGCCCGTCCCGAGGAACTCGTGGAACCATGCCTCGTGCTCGCTCTCCTCGAAGAGGATCGCCTGGGCGAGGTCGTAGGTGCGGTGGTCCTTGTCTTCGGTGAGTTCGCATAGGCGTGTGTAGTGCCGTGTCCCTCTCCGGCCGGAGTCGATGAGTGCGGTCACCAGGGCGTTCGGACTGTCACCGATGTCGCCCGTCAGATTCTCGGCGGCGGGGTCTGTGGCCGCGAATTGGTCGAGGTCGTCCGGTAGGCGGCCGTCCAGTTCGTAGATTCGGGTCACCAGAGCGTCGAAATGATTGTGGTGTTCGGTGCGAACGTCCATGAGCAACTCCCGCAGCCGTTCGCCCATCAAAGCGGCCAGGCCGGCGTGCAGGATCGTGTAGCGGTAGTGAGCGGACAGTTTCGCTTGGGCGGCCGCCGTCAGCCTCTGGATCAGGACGTCCACGTCGACACCGGCACGCTCGACGAGGTCCCGTGCGATCCTGCTCATCAATGGATTCCCTTCGCGAGGCGGCGTGGCCGGTCACGCCGCGGAGGTCTCCGCCGGGGTGCGGTCGTCGGGGTTGAGGGCCAGGAACGCCGCGGCGGCCACGGCTCCTCCGGCCAGGTCGGCCAGCAGCCAGATCCAGAGTTTCGTCCAGGCGAACAGGCCCATCGTCGCCGCTCCGGTGGCGACCGCGGGGTTGAACGCTCCTCCGGAGATGCCGCCGACCGCGAAAGCCCCGGCCGCCACGGTGAATCCGATGGCCAGCCCGTAGAAGCTGTTGTCCGGGTGATCCCTGCTGGTGGCCACGTTGAGGACGACATAGGCGAGCGCGAGGGTGAACACGGCCTCGGCCAGCAGGACCGTGCCGAGCGCACGGCCGGACGGTGACAGTTCGGCGATCGTGTCCGGGTCCACCACGTACCGTGCGGCGAGGGCGGCGATGACGCCTCCGATGAGCTGGGCCGTCCAGTAGGCGGCGGCCTCCGGCCACCGGATCCGGCCGCGCAGCAGCACCGCCAGCGTGACCGCCGGGTTGTAGTGCGCGCCGGACACGTGTCCGCCGGCGTACACCATGACCATCAGCACCGCGCCGATGGCCAGCGGGGCCAGCGGAGCCTTCGGCAGGACGGTGCAGCCCACGGTGAAGACCAGGAAGAATGTGCCGATGAACTCCGTGACATATCTACGCATGATCGACCTTCCAATGTTTCGGATATGGGCTATCCCTCCCGGTGCCTTTGAGGCTGCCACTCTGTTCGATATCTGATGGCTTCGGCCGTACTTACGGCGGGATTACGGTCAAGAGCGTCGCAGTGAAGCGCCGATCGCGAAGAGGGCGAACAGTATTCCGCTCAATGAGCGTGCCGAGGCAGAGACACTCTTGTCCGGATGGCCTACTCACCCGTCGGCACTGGTACGTGGCGGCTTTTGCTCTCGGGCAAGGGCCGGCGAGGGCCGGTTGCTCGTGGGGTCGATCGCCTCGCCGGGCTCTGCTGGTCAGCGGCTTGGCAGAGAATTGAGGGGTGGGAGGGATGGCGGCTTGGCCTCGGATGCGGCAGCCGGTTTTGGTGAGCAGGCAGCTGACATGGGCCTTCACGGTGTATTCGGTCAGGACGAGGTATTCGGCGATTTCGGCGCTGCTCAGGTCGTCGCCGGTGAGGTGCAGGACGTCGCGTTCGCGCGGCGTCAGGTCGTGGAAGCGGGTGAGGTCGGCGGGGTCGGGAAGCAGGGCGCGGCGGTGGGCAACGTAGCCGTTGAGGACGCGGCGGTGCTGGGAGCGGGACCGTCATCACCACTCCCAGCCGGGCCCCGCAGGCCCCACGGGCCGCGTCAATGGCTCAGATGCTGACGCCGAAGTCCTTGACGACACCGCCCAGGCCGGCGGCATAGCCCTGGCCGCCGGCGCGGAATCTCCACTCCGCGCCGTCGCGGTACAGCTCACCGAAGACCATGGAGGTCTCGGTGGAGGCGTCCTCGCCGAGGTCGTAGCGGGCCAGTTCGCTGCCGTCGGCCTGGTTGACGACGCGGATGAAGGCGTTGCGGACCTGACCGAAGCTCTGCCCGCGGGCGTCGCCGTCGTGGATCGACACCGGGAAGACGATGCGGACCACGTCGGGCGGCACCGTCACCAAAGTCACCTTGATCTGCTCGTCGTCGCCCTCGCCCTCTCCAGTGAGGCTGTCGCCGGTGTGCTCGACGGACCCGTCGGGGCTGCGCAGGTTGTTGAAGAACACCAGATGCTGGTTCGAAGGGACTGTGCCCGACTCGTTCAGCAGCAGCGCGCCGGCGTCCAGATCGAAGTCGGTGCCAATGGTCGTGCGCACGTCCCAGCCGAGGCCCACCGTGATCGCCGTGAGCCGTGCCGCCTGCTCGGTCAGTGAGACGTTTCCGCCCTTGGACAGGCTGACGCCCATAACCCTCTCCTTGATTGTCGACACGCCAATGCTCTCCGCTGATCACGACCCTCGTCGTGCTCGGTAGCCTGCCGACCGGTATCGGCATTACTACGCCGCCCGTAAATGGTGAAGATTTCACCGGCGTTGTCTTCCGCTGGGTAAGGATCTGCCACGACACTTGTAACAGAAACCTCTGACACCTGAAAGCCCCTCCCCGTGGAGAGGAATTCGTGGGTGTGGTCGATGCCGCGTACTTGGGCCGTCTGTTCAGCGCTTCTGTGATGGGTTGAAGCTTGGGCCTGGCGCTGCTGCGCGGGAACCGGCGAAGATCTCGTAGGTCCTCCGGCCGAACAGGAACGTGCCGGCGCGCTGGTGGACCTGGCTGAGAATGCCTCGGCCTCGCTGTTGAACAGCGGGCATGGCCCGTACGCCGCGCTCGAATCCGCCGCTGTGGTGCTCGTCCGCGGCGCCGAGTCCCTGCATCACTCCGTCGACGGTGTCGGTGACGGGGATGCCGTCCTGGGCCTCGACAATCGCCGTCGTCGGTGATCGCATCGGACCGGCGGGAACGTCAGGGGCGACGCGCCGATGCCCTCGATCGGGGCCACGCGTGACGATGCCGCCGCCCGGCTCGGGCGGCGGCATCCGGTCGTTCTTTCTACTTGGTCGCTGGTTCGATGGTCTCGTCCTCCGAGGGACGGTTGCGGAAGTAGTCCCGGGTTTCGCGGTAGATGAGCGGTGACAGGATCAGCAGGCCGATCAGGTTGGGCAGCGCCATGAGCCCGTTCATGACGTCGGAGAAGGTCCAGACCGTGGTGAGGGTGGTTACGGAGCCGACGTACACGACCACGAGGAACAGCAGGCGGTAGGGCAGCACGGCCCGGCGGCCGAACAGGAACTCCACACAGCGGTCACCGTAGTAGGACCAGCCCAGGATCGTGGAGAACGCGAAGAAGATCACGCTCAGCGTGACGATGACACTGGCCCAGTCGCCGGGGAGTCCCTCGTCGAAGGCGCGGGCGGTGAACTGCGCGGCCTCGTCCTCGCCGGCGTCCTTCCACACACCGGTGACGACGATGGTCAGGGCGGTGAAGCTCACCACGACGAGGGTGTCGATGAAGGTCTGTGTCATCGACACCAGCGCCTGCCGGACCGGGTGGTCGGTCTTGGCCGCCGCGGCGGCGATGCCGCCGGTGCCGAGCCCGGACTCGTTGGAGAAGATCCCGCGCGCGACCCCGTAGCGGATCGCGGCGGCGACTCCGGCGCCGACGAAGCCGCCGGTCGCGGAGGTGCCGGAGAAGGCGTCGGAGAAGATCACGCCGAACGCGGAAGGCACCTCGTCGATGTTGAAGGCCAGCACGGCGGCCGCGCCGACGACATAGAGGACGATCATGACGGGGACGAAGGCGCTGGTGACGCGGCCGATGTTCTTGATGCCGCCGAGGATGACGGCGGCGGCGAACACGGTCGCGATCGTGCCGGTGATCCAGGGGTCAACCCCCCACTCCTCTTCGACGTTGGCGGAGACGGTGTTGGCCTGCACCCCGTTCCCGATGCCGAAAGCCGCGATGGCGCCGGCTACGGCGAAGAACCCGCCGAGGAAGACGCCGAGCGGTCCCTTGATGCCGTTCTTGAGATAGTGCATGGGCCCGCCGCCCTGCTCACCGGCGGCGTCGGGACGGCGGAAGCGGACACCGAGGAACGCCTCGCTGTACTTGGTGGCCATGCCGACCATGCCGGTGACCCACATCCAGAAGACGGCGCCGGGGCCGCCGAGCGCGATCGCGGTCGCGACACCGGCGATGTTGCCGACGCCGACCGTGGCGGCGAGGGCGGTGGCGAGCGCCTGGTAGTGCGAGATGTCGCCCTCGACGGCGTCGTCGTCCGATCGCCGTACGAAGGCGAGCCAGAACGCGAGCCGGAAATGGCGCACCTGCAGCCCGCGCAGCAGGATCGTCAGATAAAGGCCGGTGGACAGAAGCAGTGGGATCAGGAGCCAGGGCCCCCAGATGAAGCTGCTGGCGTCGTCGAGAAAGTCGTTTACGGAGTCCATCACACCACCGATCAGGGGAGCGGCCACGATTGTTCATCGCAACGTAGGCGAGCGTACGCTGTTTGTGAAGCCCGCAGCGGGTCCGACATCGCGTTTTGCTCGTCTGCCGCGCTCTGGCCGCAGCATTGTTTCCGTAGCGAGGTAGAACTGAGATTGATTAGTTATCAATTGTTGTCCCGTTCCCGTCCGTACGCTGATTGAGGGGCACGTGCGGGATCCGAACAGGCAGCAAAGGTGGTGTCCAAAAGGGCGCCGTGCGGTGTGCAAAAGGGCATTAAATGATCTTCCTTCGGGCAAGCCTCAGGGGCACGGCAGGGCGCCGCGGCACCTGGACCGTGATCGGCGTCAGCGGTCTGGGTCGCGTTTGGCAACCTGGACATGACGCGCCTCGACCCGATCGCCTGGCGGGTGCGCATGCTGGTGGGTGCTGCTCTCCTCGATGGTGGGCATCGTGTTCCTTGTTCGCGACCTGCCCTGGCGAGGCCATACCAAGACCCAGCCGCCTCCCTCTTACTGTCAGGCGAAGCCCGCCGCGTCCACAGCCTCGCCGTGATCACGGATTGCCCTCCGGAGTTGCTCATGGAGCGCAGCGCGAGCCATCGAGCGCCGTTTCAGGATCGGTGGCGCCAAAGAACTGTGCGTTCAGTCAACGGACAGAACCCGTCGTTGTGCTGCGCGCTTCGGTGACCTCATCGGTGTAGAACCGGATTCGATCACCAGATGCGAATGTCCGGCAGGGGCCGGATTGGCATTGGCGATGAAAATGCTAAAGGCCAGGGATGGTGCGGGCGAGGGCGCGTCCGGGATTTCGGAATCCTTGTCCGAGCGGATCAGCGGCGGTGCATGCCGCGGTTCTGCAGCGCATCGCGTTCCGTCGGAGTTCGGCGAGGACCACGGTGACGAATTGTTCGCTGGTGAGGTGACATGCCAGAGCCTCTTCGATCCGCGCGGTACCACGGGGCAGGTCGGACGCCGTTTGGTGTCCTCATACTCGAAAGGGGTCCGGATCCTGCTGCTCCGCTGCACCGGCTCCTCGCCGGCATCGCGCGCGAGCCCCTGGTACAGCAGCCGCTCACCCGCCTCCAGAAACTGCTGAGTCCGCGTAATATTCGCGAATGTGCCGATGTTCCAGACTTCTGACAGAAACTCCACCAGATCTTCCGGAGAAATGTCAGCTTTCTGCTGTACGTCGTTCACTAACCCTCCTTCTTGCTCTTGTGGGGTAGATGCGTACGCGAGCCTGAAAACGGTTGAAAGTGCTCACTGGAGTCCCAGATTCAGGGCCGCGCTGACGCACTCGGTCAGCCGCGCACTATTCCTCGTCTTCGTGCCACCGAGGATGTCCAGGGCCTCGATGATCTCGGCGAGCGCACGCAGCTCCGGCAGGTGGTATATCCAGATCTGGTACCGGCGGCCGCGCTCACGCCCACCAACCGCGCGGCCTCTTGCGAATTGCACCAGTACCGGCCCGGCGTTCCTGTCTCGACCGGCTCGCAGCACAAGACCGCCACCCAGCCCCATCGCAGGCCGCGCCGCGTTCCTGCGGGGACGAGGTGCCCACATTCGGTGCATCGGGCCACCGGCACCGCCTATACCGCGCCTTCGGCCACTAGGCGCAGGTCGCGGCACCCCGTCTCCAGCAGGAAACACGCCAGCGCCGCTGCTTGCTGCACGTTGGAGAGGCTTGCCAGCGCGGTTTCCATCACCTCAAGAGCGGTCCCGTCGCGCCGCTCGGTCAGCTCGCGGTCCCGGATTCGTGTCGCGCGTCCGTGCAGCGCCGACATCACCTCGCCGAGTACCCCCTGCCACGTTCCGCGCCGTCTCCAGCGCGTGCACGATCTCGTTCAGCCGGGCGTCGCTCACGCCGTGGCGCACGCCTCGCAGCGTCGTTTCGACCTGTCTTTCCAGGGCGTCCAGGGCCGTCTGCATGGCACCCGTCCGCACGCGTGGGGCCTGCACAGTAGTCACGCCGATCCTTCCCCAGTTGCTGAATAACGTGGGTGTCGGTCGGCCCGCTGGCCAGGGCCGCGGGGCGTGAGGCAGGCGCGGCGATCGCGGGCGGCTTCCGCCCGGGTTGGTTGTGTTCGATTAGGCGGGCGGCGCCGGGCGTGAGCAGCGTCCACGAGGCCAGCACGGTCGCGATCAGCGCGAGCAGTGGGTCGATGCGCGGAGTCGGCTCCTTGGCATGTGGTGGTTCGGTGGGCGGCGGGTCGGCGGGTGGCTGGGCGTCCGGGCGGGGAGCGAGGGCTGTGGCGATGGTGGTGGCGCCCAGTGGGCCGTACTCGTGCAGGACGAGTCGGGCTTGGTGGCGTGGCTGGCCGTGGGTGATGTCGTCGCGCACGGCCTCGCGGTTGTCGGCCCAAAACATCAGCCACGTGCCTTCTGGTATTGGTCCCCAGTGGACGACGATGACAGGTATGCCGGTGCTGTCGTAGCCGACGCCGCTGGCCCACCGCAGAAGGCCGGACGTGGTGGGTGGGCTTGCGACCGGGCTCCACACCCGGTGGACACCCGGGCCGTCGGCGGCGGTGGTGTACGCGACCATGCCGGCGCTGAGGGTGAGGGCAGCGAAGGTGGCCGCCTTGTCCAGGCCGTACAGGTGCGCATCATCCAGGTACGCCGCTTGAGCGGCCGCCATCGCCGCGGGCCGGCCGCCAGCAGGAAGGGCGTCGGCCCACAGTTCCTCGCCGTGGAGCCGGACGGATCGGTAGGTCACGCGGCGCGTGCGGTACAGGTGATCGATCCGCGTGGCGGGGTCGGCGGCCGTCAACGGGTCGACCTCTAGAGGATCTAGGGTCATCAGACGGGTCCTCGTGGTGCTGGGCGGCTTCGGGCGCGGGCCAGAAAGGGTGGAGCGGGCGCGCATGGTCGGTCATGCCCGCCCGTCGTGCGCGCCGCCAAAGGTGATCTCGGCCCAGGCCGGCCTGTGGTCGGACAGGCAGTCGCCGCCACGTTCGACGCCGTAGCTGGTGCACCACGACGGTCAGCGCCGCAACCCCACGCCGCGACATCGCGCCGACCGGCCTCCTCACCTACGATCCGGCTCTGGCGCCCTGAGTAATCCATGCGACCACGCACATCGACATGTCAGTGCATTGTGCAGTTGGCGTGCATGGCCGACGCTACGCGTTGTAACGGAGCCGGACCGACATCCTCCAGCCCCGTGCCGCTAGGCGGGACGCCCCAGTTCCTTGCGGAAGAGGCGGTGGACGTTCTCGCCGAGGATCTTCAGGATGTCGGACTGGGGGTGGCCGCGGCGGAGCAGGGCCTGTGTGACCAGGGGCAGGCCGCGCGGGCCGTCGAGGCCGGGGACGACTGCGTTGACGTCGAAACCGGCCAGCGCGCTCATGTCCTCGCAGCAGGGTGGGGTGAGTTCGAGGTTGACCTCGCGGATGAAGTCGGGGCCGAGGCCGACGTGGTCGATTCCCGCGACGGAGGCCACGTGCTCGATGTGATCGACGAGGCGGTCGAGGGTGTAGCCGCCGGGATCGGCGCTGAGGAAGCCGGCGACGAAGTTGACGCAGACCACTCCGCCGGTCGCTGCGACGCCGCGGAGCTGGTCGTCGGTGAGGTTGCGGTGGTGGTCGCGCAAGGCGCGGGCCGAAGAGTGGGTGGCGATGACCGGGCGGGTGGCGAGCTCCAGGACGTGGGCGACGCCGGAGGCCCCCAGGTGCGAGACATCGAAGATCACGCCCAGCCGCTCCAGTTCGGCCACCGCGTCGACCCCGGCGGCCGTCAGGCGGCTACCGGTAGCGTCCTCGCCGCTGCCGTCGGCCAGCGGAGTACGGCCCCAGTGCGCGATCGAGGCCACCCGCACGCCCAGCCGGTGCAGGGTGGAGAACAGTTCCACATTCGCGTCGAGCCCGGGGGCGCTCTCCAAGGCCAGCACCAAGGCGATTTTCCCGTCCGCCAGCGCCCCGTCGATCTCCTCCCCGTCCCGGCACAGGCTCACCTCGTCGGCGTTGCGCTCGGCGAGCACGTGGGCGGCCTCGACCATCCGAAGGGTTTCGCGCAGCGCCCCCTCCGGCCGGAACTGATCGTCGATGAAGACCGGGAGAACCTGCAGGTCCACGCCTCCGTCGCGCAGCTGTGGCAGCCAGCGGTCCCGGAAGAATCCGGCCCACAGCGCGGGCGGGCGAGCCGCCACGGCCATCAGCAGATCGTTGTGGGTGTCGGCGACGACGGCCCGACGATGGAGGTCAGCGGTCATCTCGGTTCCTTTCTGTGCCAGACAGGCGCAGCTTATGGCCGTCCGCGAGGCGCAACGCCAGGAAGTTGAGGATCTTGGGCCGAACACCGGTGACAGCCCCTGAGCCCGGCCGTCCTTTGCCGCAGCGTGTCGTGCTGCCTGGAGACTTTGATCATGTGGTCGTGGTGGCGACCGGACGCGGGCTCCAGACCGAGCCGGGGGTGATGCGCGGCCGCGTCCAGCAAACCGGCCAGGTCCGGAATAGCCCGGTGTTCACCTCCGTGCGGATCGACGCGTCCATCGCGGTGTAGCCCGGCAGCTCACACCGCAGTCGGATCAAGCCCTCCAACGCCACGTTGATCAGATCGGCCGGGTCGTCCTCGCGGCCCGTCGGGCGTGGTCGCCGTTGGTGCTCCGAGTCACAGCGAGCTAATTTGCTAATTTCCTAGTATGCTAGCATCGCTTCATGGGTGAGGCGGAGGTCAAGCAGTTCAACGTGTACCTGCCGGTACCGCTGATCAAGCAGGTCAAACATCACGCGATCGAGACGGGTATGTCCCTGTCGGGGTTGGTCGCCGACGCGTTGCGCGCCTACCTCGCCGAAGCCTACGAGCAGCGAGAGCACACTTCCGAGAAGGAGTCATGACATGGCGACCGAAGGGATCGAGGCGGTGTTCCTGGAAACCCGCAACTGGGGCAAGACCGCGAGGTTCGTCCAGGCACTGGGATTCGAACTGGAGATCGCCACCGGCGACGGCTCTGGCGTGTTCCACCACGGCGAGGGGCCTTATCTCGTCGTCGCGGAGATCCCCGAGGACCGACAGCCCGGGATGCAGATCGCGTTGAAGGTGGCCGACGCGGACCGGTTCGACCCCGATCCGGCCGTCGAGGTGGTCACCCCGTTCGAGGACACCCACTACGGGAGCCGGGAGATGACCGTCCGCGATCCGGACGGACGGCTGTGGAGCCTGCAAGCCCCGCCCAAGAGCTAACAGGTGTCCGCGACATGGAATACAGGGGGAGTTCTAGATGGCGAACGGTGGACTGCGGGGAGCGGTCAAGGGCCGGGTGCTGGAGCGCGGCGACGACGGCTTCGACGCCGCCCGCAGGCCCTGGAACCTGGCCGTCGAGCAGCCGGTGGCGGCGGTGGTGGAGGCCGAGGACGCCGAGGACGTGGCCGCGCTGGTCCGATACGCGCGGCGGTCGGGCCTGACGATCTCCGCCCAGGCCAATGGCCACGACGCCTCGGGCGAGGTGGAGGGGGTGATCCTGCTGCGCACCCACCGTCTGGACGGCGTCCGGGTGCGTGAACGGGAGCGGCTGGCCCGGGTCGGCGCGGGGGTGAACTGGGGACAGGTGCTCGCCAAGGCCGGGCCCGCGGGCCTGACCGGACTGGCCGGCAGTTCGCCGGTGGTCAACGTGGCCGGGTACACGCTGGGCGGCGGCCTGTCCTGGTTCGGCCGCAGATACGGCTGGGCCGCCGATAGCCTGCGCGCCCTCGACATCGTCGACGCCGACGGCGACCGGACCCGGGTGAGCGACACATCGGACTCGGAGCTGTTCTGGGCGCTGAGAGGCGGCGGCGGCGACTTCGCACTGGTGACGTCGCTGGAGTTCGATCTGCACCCGGCGCCGTCGGTGTACGGTGGGCGCGTGATCTGGCCGGGTGCACGCGGCGGTGAGGTGTTCGAAGCCTTCCGGAAGATCACCGACCAGGCGCCACCCGAGCTGACGGTCTGGTTCAACCGGTTCGGATTCCCCGGAGCCCCGCCCATGGTCGGCCTGGATCTGACCTACCTCGGCGACCCGCGCGAAGGGGCGGCGCTGGTGCGCTGGATCGACGCGATCGACGGCGTGATCAGCGACGACCGCGGCGTCGTCGCGGTGGCCGAGCTGGGCGCGATCACCGACGAGCCGACCGCCCCGACACCCGCGACGACCCGTGCGGAGCTGCTGACCGACCTGAGCGAGACCCTGGCGACCGAGCCGATCGACCCGCTGATCAACGTCCAGGTCCGGCATCTGGGCGGTGCGCTGGCCGAGCCGGGCCACGGTCCGGGTGGAGCACTCGCCGAGCCCTACCTTCTCCAGATGGTCGGCCCGGCCACCGATCCGGAACTCGCGCATGCCGCCCGCGCCAAACAGGGCCAGATCGTCGAGCGGCTCGGCACCATCGCCACTGGACGCAAGCCGTACACGCTGCTGGCCCCCGGAGAGACGGCGGCGGACGCCTTCGCTGAGCCCGCCCTCACCCGGTTGCGCGAACTCAAGCACTCCCGCGACCCGCAGGGCGTCTTCCGAGCCAACCACACCGTCCTCTAGTGCCATCCGCCAGCAACGACGTGCTCGACTCGACGAGCGCCTGCTCACCAGGACGTTCGAGACCGGCACCGGCGCGAGTGCGAAAGCTCGCCGTCACCGGACGTAGCGGCTCGCTTTGGTCGCGGTGTGGAGTACGTGCTCCAGCGGGCCGCGCCGGAAACGCCGGGACCACAGGAATGCCGGGACGTTCACGGCGAGGATGAAGCCGAGCAGGATGTGCGGTGGCCAGGCCGGTGGTTCCCGGGTGCCGAGCGCCAGGAGCGCGATGATGTGGGCGGCGTAGGCGGTCAGCGACATCGTGCCGACCGCGATCAGCGGGGCGGCCAAGCGGCGCAGCGGGGGAAGCCGGTCGACAGCGGTCAACGCCGCGGTGATCACCAAGAGGGCCGTGCCGGTGCCGGCGATGGCCGAGGGGGTCGTCTCGCTGTGCGGTGCGGCGGCCAGCAGCCAGGCGGCTTCGCCGGTCGGGTCGCCGTCGGCGTCGGACCACCAGGCCGCCGGCGCGCCGGTCGCCGCCATGGGGCCCGGGAGGAGGCGGAAGGCCAGCCACGATCCGCCGTACCCGAGCGCGGCGAGGGCCCCACCCAGTGCCGCGAGCCGAACCCGGACGGCCGCCGAGGTCAGATCCAGGCGGCCCAGGGCCATCCCGGCGATCAGGAACGGCATGTAGGTCAGCGCCGGGTAGGAGCCGGTGACCAGCAGGTCCAGGACGCCGTCGCCGCTGAGTCGGGCGAGCGGATCGACGACGATGCCACCGGCCACGGGCCCGTCCAGGGAGTCCTGGATCGCGTACGAGACTTGCGGGCCGGCCAGTGCCAGCCCGGCCGCGACGAGGGCCAGCGTCCGGGCGCGGAGCCGGATCAGCGGCACCGCGAGCAGGAAGTACGCGCCGTAGTAGGCGAGGATCACCTCCACCTCGGTTCCGGTCGCGGTCAGCGCGGTGCCTGTCGCCAGCAGGACCGCCGCGCGGATGACGACCCTCGTCGCGGCCTGCCTGCCGGCACGGCCGGTCTTCGGCGTGGCGCGGCCCCCGATGATGACCAGCGTCACCCCGGCGAGCAGCCCGAACAGGGCCATGGACCTGCCGTGCGTCAACTCGGTGAGCGTGCCGGCCGGCCCTCCGCCGGCCGGGTCCGGGCCGACGTGGGCCGCGAACATCCCGAAGACCGCCAGGCAGCGGGCCAGATCGAGGCCCACCAGACGGCCGGTCGCGGGGACGTCCCGCTCGGCCGCCGGGGCACCGCGCTCGGCAAGGAGGGTTTCCTGTGACATGCAGTCGAATGTCGCGCCCCGGCGGGGCCGATCCCATCCGCCGTCCTTCCAGAGGCACCCGGCCGGTCGGCCGGACCGGCCCCCGCCATCTGGCGGGTGTTCGTGCCGTGGATCGGGCCACTGGCAATTGGCGTGGTAGTAATCGAAATTGTGATCCGCGTGCTTGTGGTAGACGACGAGGCACTGATCCGTACCGGCTTCACGCACATCCTCAACGCCGCCAGCGGCATCGAGACGGTCGGCGCGGTCGCGGGCGGTCAGGCGCTGCGCGCCGTCCGGGAACTACGCCCCGGCATCGTGCTCCTCGACATCCGGATGCCGGACGTCGACGGGCTGACCCTGCTCGCCGCCATTCGCCGGCTGCCCGATCCCCCCGTGGTGGCCATGCTCACCACCTTCGACACCGATGAGTTCGTGGCCGGCGCGCTGCGGTCCGGGGCGGCCGGGTTCGTGCTGAAGGACACCGACCCCGAACAGCTCGCCCATCTGGTCCGTACCCTCGCCGCGGGCGGGGTCGCGCTGTCCTCCAAGGTCACCCGCACGGTCGTCGACGGCTATCTGGACGCCGGGTCCCAGGCGCCGGCCGTCCAGGCCGTGGCGCGGCTGACCGACCGCGAACGGGACGTGCTCGTGCTGGTCGCCGGCGGGTTGTCCAACGCCGAGATCGGGGCCCGCGTGCACCTGAGCACCTCGACCGTGAAAGACCACGTCAGCGCGATCCTCGCCAAGCTGGAGGTCGGCGGCCGTGTCCAAGCCGCGCTGCTGGCCGACCGCGCCGGCCTGCTCGCCCCGCGCAACGGGCACGGCACGTGAGGAGCCGGCCGGCAATGCGGGCCGCGCGACATCGGATCCACGCTCCCTTGCTGGATGCCGGCCTCGTCGCCGTATCGCTGCTGGACGCATGGTTCCAGGTCGGCATCGGCCTGCGGTCCGACACCGGGTGTGCCGCGCTCGCCTCGTTCGCCCTGCCGCTACGCCGCCGCGCCCCGCTGCCGGCCTTCATTTTGACCGTGCCCGCCGTACTGACCTCCTCCGCCATGGCCGCGGCGCTGATCGCGATGTACTCCCTGGCGACGCGCACGCGCAGGCGGCCGCTGCTGGCGGTCTGCACGGCGGCCTTCGCCGCCTGCTACATACTGCCCTGGCCGGCCCCCAAGATCGGCGACATCGTGGGCGTCTCGGACGTGCCGGACCTGGCATACGGGCTGGCGCTGGCCGCCGCACCCGTCCTGCTCGGACAGCTCGTCCAGGCTCGCCGTGACCTCGCCGCCCGGCTGGCCGAGATCACCGAGGTACGCGAGCACGAGCAGTTCCTCGCCGCGCAGAGCGTCCTCGCCGGGGAACGCGCCCAGCTCGCCCGCGAGATGCACGACGTCGTCTCCCACCAGGTCAGCCTGATCGCGGTACGCGCCGGCGCACTCCAGGTCAGCACCGGCGACCCGGACGCCAAAGACGCCGCGTCCACCATCCGGCGCCTGAGCGTGCAGACCCTGGACGAGCTGCGGCACATGGTCAACGTCCTGCGCGCCTCCGGTGGCCCGGCCACCGAGCTGACCCCGCAGCCGACCCTGGCCCAGCTCCACACCCTGGTCGCGGGCTGTGGCATCCGGACCGACCTGGACATCGACCTGACCGGCGAACTTCCGCCCCCGGTGCAGCGTGCCATCTATCGCACGGTGCAGGAAGCGCTCACCAACGCCCGCAAGCACGCCCCCGGCTCCACCGCCCGGGTCGTGATCCGGCAACGAAACGGCACGGTACGCACCGCCGTCACCAACACTGCCCCCACCAGACCCGCCCTGCCTCTTCCCAGCGCGCACCACGGCCTGATCGGCCTGCGCCAACGTGCCGAACTCCTCGGCGGCACCCTGGAATCGGGCACGACCCCCGACCACGGCTACCACCTCAACCTCAACCTACCGGTAGCCCCTCGCTGACCCAGCCCCAGTGGAAGGTTCTCGGCTTCACCATCTTGCCCTCAGGGTCGGCCGGCGGCCTTCAACGCTGAGCGTTGCCCGCGATCCCGGCTATCAGGAGCGGCTATGCCCGAAGAAGTCCGACCACCCGTGATCAACAAAGTCGACCCGTATTGGGGCAAGGTTGTTCAAGCCGCGGGATTGGATAGAGCCGCGTTCGGCATCGCCTTAGTCGCCGGTGTCGTACCCATGAACGCGGCCATCCCGGTATGCGCGGGCCGTGAACAGCTCACGGCCGACGGCGTCGGTGTAGGAGCCATGCAACAGCGGAGCGACGTCGCGTGTAAGGAAGTCGGCCAGGTGTAGGCGAGCATCCAATTGAGCACGGTGGCGATCACGAAACTGAACAAGGACCTTCCTCGCGGTCGTCAGGCTGCATGCCAGGTGGCCGCCAGAGGCCGGGGTTTGGTCGGCCAGGACCTCGCGGACCGGCCTGGTGTCGGTGCCGATCACGGTGCCGCGCTCGATCATCATGTCGAGCAGGTACAGCACATACCCGTCGGCGGCGGGGTCGAGGGCCAGTGCCTGGCGGGCGTCGGCGAAGCTACCGCCGATCTCATCGGGGACGTGGTCAGGAGCGATGAGTACCACGGTGGCCTGGTCCATGGCTCTGATGCTCTCGTTCCAGGGAGACCGGTGCCAGGTACCGCGTTGTCACCTTGGTGGAACCAGGATGCTGGAGTCGTGCGTGTCCTCGCAGAGCCGGGCGATGGCGGTCTTGGGGGCGGAGCCGCTCGGTGAGCGGCCCAGCAGAGCGGACGGGTCTGGGGATGCGTTCGTTAAGTAGGTCGTTCGAGCCGCCGTTGAGAATGGTTTCGGCGTGGGTGACGTGCTGTTGTCTCTGGTTGTGGGAGGTGTTCGGCCTGCTCGTGGGTGACGGAGCTGCTGGCGGGTTCGCTGCGGAGCCGGCGGAGCAGCGGCCGGGCGGCCTCGGGGAACGCGGCTCCGGGGAAGGGGCCGGTGAAGGCGTTGCCGATGGCTTGGGCCAGGCAGTGGTCGAGGGTGTCGATCTGGTCGCAGACCGCGGTGAGCGCAGCTAAATCGGTGTGGGGTGCCTTGCGCGGACGGTCGCTCCCGCTTGGGCTGGTGGTGGCGCGGGCGTAAGGAATTACCGTCGTCGGAGGTTAGGGGACGGGCGTCGCGTTGCTGTGAGAGGGTTCGTTTGGCTCAGCGGGGGGTGCGGGTGTCCAGCGAGAAACTGAAGCCGCTCCAGGCGGGCGATCCGGGGCGGATCGGCCAGTACCGGCTGCTGGCCCGGCTGGGGGCGGGCGGGATGGGCCGGGTCTACCTGGGCCGCTCCAGGGGCGGGCGGCCGGTCGCGGTCAAGGTGATCCATCCACACCTCGCCGAGGACCCCCAGTTCCGGCGGCGGTTCGAGCAGGAGATCGTGGCGGCGCGGCGGGTCGGGGGCATCCACACCGTGCACGTGGTGGACGCCGACACCGGCGCCGAGCCGCCCTGGCTCGTGACCGAGTACATCGCCGGTCCTTCGCTGCACGAGGCCGTCGGCGCGCACGGCGCGTTGTCCGAGGGCGCGCTGGCGGGGCTCGGCGCGGGCCTCGCCGAAGGGCTGATGGCGATCCATGACCGCAACGTGGTCCACCGGGACCTCAAGCCCGGCAACGTCCTGCTCGCCCAGGACGGGCCCCGGATCATCGACTTCGGCATCGCTCGCGCGCTCGACGCCACCTCGCAGACCACCAGCGTGGTCGGTACGCCCGGGTTCATGTCGCCCGAGCAACTGCGGGGTCGCGAGGTCGGGTCGGCCAGCGACCTGTTCTGTTTGGCCGCCGTGCTGGCGTTCGCCGCCACCGGCCGCCGCCCGTTCGGCGACGGGCCGATCGAGGCCCTCGGCTACCGGGTCGTCAACGAGGACCCCGACCTGACCGGGGTGCCGGAGTCGCTGCGCCCGCTGATCGCGGCGGGCCTGGCGAAGGACCCCGGCGACCGGCCGGACCTGGGCGCGTTCCTCGACCGCTGCTCCGCGCTCGTCCGGGACGGGGCGCCGCCGCTGCCGGAGCCCGTCACCACGATGATCGCCACCCGGGTCGCGGAGACCGAGCGGCTGGTGCCCCCGCCGCGCCACGCGCCGCCGGTGCCCGCCACCGGACGGCCGGGTCGCGCTCTGGCCGCCGCCGCGGCGGCCGTGGCGGGCGTCCTGCTGATTGCCTTCGTTGTCTGGGCCATCGCGGACGGCGGGGATGAGCCGCGCGCGTCGGGCGGCGAGACGACCTCCCCGCCGGTGTCCACCGCGCCCACGACACCCCGGACGTCTAGCACCGAGTCCGCGCGCAGCACCCCCAGCGCCGACCCCACCCGCAAGGCGTTCGAGAAGATCTCCGCCGGCGACTGCCTGAACGCCTACCAGACCCCTTGGAAGTCCGACGAGTGGAGCAAGGCAATGCCGACCGCGGTCGGCTGCGGCCGGACGGACGCCTACATCAAAGTGACCAAGGTGGCCAAGGAGGCGTCCGACTGCTCCGGCACGTCGCCCGGCGACCTGGACGGGTCCCTATGGTGGGAGCACGGCGAGGAGGGCAACACGATCACGCTCTGCGTGGAGCGGCGGCTCCGCACGGGCGACTGCTTCCTGGGCAGAGAAGGACCCAAGGAGGACACGGTCGCCATAAGCAACGGCGACCTGATGACCTCGTGGACGTGTGGGAAACGGCCCCCGGAGGGGTACGACTACGTCCTGCGGATCACCGCGTTCACTGCCGGCGGCTGCCCGTCCGGAGGCAGAAGGGTCGACTGGTCGATGCGCGGCCGCACCCTCTGCGTCCGGATCGTGTAGCGGTCACCGACCGAATACATACGCCACCGTGCCGACCGGGGCCGCCTGGTGATCCCGCCGCTGAGCGCCGAGGCCTGGTGCACAGCGGGCAGGTCCTGTCGACACGCCGACGTCACCCGCGACCACTGTTTGGTGGACGCTGTACATGGTGGTGTCATCAGCAGTTGCCGGGCCCCGCCCTGCTCGGCCCGTTCGATCAGCTCGGCATCGGTCTTGGTCTTGGCCCGCGACTCGCGCGCCGACACCGCCTGGTCGAACAGCGCCACGACGTCGTCCAGCACGTCCACCGCGGACTGGAGCCAGCAGCGTCAGCAGGATCGGGTAGCGCCGCTGCGGGTCGCGGCGCTGCATCGCCTGGTTGGTCGAGCGGCGCCCCACCGAGGCCAGGAACCGTGGGCGTTCGGCCCGGGAGCATCGACACATCCAGCCGGTGCGCGTCCAGACCGCGCACGAACTCCAGCTTCTCCAGCTCGGCTCGTACCGCGCTCGCGGTCGGCTCCGTCGGTGACTTGGTCAGCCACGCCGGCCGGGTCATTTTCAGCCCGGCGTCGTACACCAGCGGCCTGTCCAGTTCGGCGGTGCGCTCGCCGGTCAGCAGGGCCCCGACCTTCTCGGACGTCAGCGCGGCTGCCGCCGTCCGGGCTGGCGGCGACCATCTCCATCAGCGTGACCACGCCCGGCCGGATCGTCCTAGCCGAGATCGGGTAGTCGGCCGCCAGGTTGAACAGCAGCGTCGGAGAGTCGTGATCCATCGCCCGCGCCTGCAGGAACTCCTCCAGCTCCTTCATCCGCATGCTGCCGGGCGGCGCCGAGCTCCACCCCAGATAGTCCGCCGTCAGCCGCAGACGATCAGTCCGGGTCTGCTTGCGGCGTCCGTGGAAGCCGGCGCGTCCGGGTCCACGCTCAACCGTGCGGCCAGCCGAGCCACCGCCACCCGCGGCGCCGACCTCACATCATCGGGCATGGACCCCAGCCACGGCAGCGTGCACAGCTGAACAGCCAGTCCGAGACGATCGGCTGGGCCACGGCCACGCCCTGGGGCCACGAACGCCACGTCCGCCGGCGTCAAGGCGAAGAACCGGATCAGCTCGTCCCGCCCAACGTGGTCCCGCTCGTACGGGGAGCGGACGTCCCCTGCGTCCTGACGGAGCGCGACGGTGCTGTCGACAGGACACCACGGCGCCGGGCCAAGGGTCCCGGTGGTTGATGGGCGGGACGTCTTCCCCCGAGTTGGCGGGCGAGCCGGGTGTCGTCCTTCGTAGCGCAGGCTGAACAGCACGTCGGGGTGCGTATCGATGCGATGGGGGCCGGTGCCGCTGTAGGTGATCCCGGCTTCTTTCATCGCGGCGATCGCGGTCTGGTAGCGCGGGTCGGTGCGGACCGCGTTCCAGTCGATCTCGGGTGGGGTGGCGGCCGACGCCGATCGCCTTGAGGTAGTGCGGCGGCATCCGCCGGGCGGTCCCTCTGCGAGCGCGTGCGCTGCATCGGTCGCTGCAGAACACCCGGGTCTGGTCTCGTCCGGAGTTCGGCGGCAGCACAGCACCGTCGACGGCCTCGTCCACCTCGTCCGCCGCAGCGACGCGGTGGACGAGGTGGACGACGGCCCTCGGGGAGGGGGTCAGGGGAGCATGAAGTAGAAGGGTTCGTCGGCGGCCGAGCCGTTCACACCGGTGAGCACGCCGACGGTGTTGGTGGCGGTGACCTTCACGAAGATCTCGCCTTTCCAGTCCGCCGACTGCTGCAGGGTGGCCTGGGGAGCGGACTTTTCGGCGTCGATGCCGTCTTCGAGCGTGATGGTGTACCGGCCGGCGTCGGTGCGTTGCACCGACACCACGCCCTTGGAGTGCTGGACGGTGCCGTCCTTGGAGACGTAGGCGGCGGCTTGCGCGTAGGGGGCTATGGTCTTCGCGGCCATGATTTCCTTTCGACGCTTGGGTTGGGTTGGCTGGCCCCAGCCGGGCGGGCGCCGCCGGGTTCGGGGACCACCGTTTGGGCCGTCGTGACGAGATCCCGCGGGAAGGCTCCTGGGGTAAGGGCGCTTATCTCCAGAGCCCCCGCACTGCGGGGATGGCGGTCAGGTCCGCTCGGTCTACTCGTCCTGCTCGCCCAGCTCGGTCAGGACGATGGCGCGCTCGGACTCCACCCAGAGCATTTTGAACTTGATCGTGGCCGACTCTCCGGGGTGCCATCGGGGGCCCAGCCGGTAGGTGGCGAAGCTGGTGGCCCACTCGTGCTCGGCGCCGTCGCAGGGGATCGTGGCGGCGCTCGTTTCCCCGCCGTGGGCGTCGCCCTGGCTGGCGGACACCTCCAAGGCTTGCGGGCCGAAGCTCTTGCCGACCCAGTCGGGGCAGGTGGCCGTGCCGGTGACATGGAGCCGGTCGGACACACCTCCGAAGACCTCGGCGGAGCCGGCAGTGAACGCGAAGCCCTCCGTCGGAAGTGGAGGCGGGGGCTCGGCGGCGGTCGCGGGTGCGGCGGTCAGCGTCCCGGCGCATCCGAGGATGGCCGCGGCCGAAACCACGGCCACCCTGTGCGTTGGCGTGTTGCGTGTCATGTTGCGCATGAGGTGAACAATGTCGTCTCGACACGAAGAGTTGTAGATCCGCTACTGTGCGGATTCTGTGGTGATGGGGGCAGGGTGCTGTCCCCGGGACGGAGATTCCGCCCTTGTCGCTACTGGCCGCCCCCGTCGCCCGTCGCCGGGCGCCATCTCACCTCACACTCAAGGAGCACGATGAACACCATCAAGCGCCTCATCGGCCTGGTCATGCTGGCCGTTGCCACCGATCACCTGAGGCCCATCGGTTCCTAGCAGGGTGTTCTCGGGCTTCAGATTCCGGTGCACCACCTTGGCCTGATGGATGGTCACCAGCGCTGTGGCCACCCCGATCGCCAGACGGCGCAACTCCTGCGGTCCGAACGGGCCGCTTCGTTCAACAGCGCGCCGCAGGTCCGGGCCCGCCACATGCTCACTGACCACGAACGGGATCGGGCCGTCCAGATCGGCGTGCGGCACCCTGGCGGTGCCAAAGGACGCCACCTGGCGCCAGGCCCAGGTCTCCTTGCGTAGCAGGTCCCGGTCACGCTCGCTCATACCGTGCGGCGCCTTGACGGCCTTCCGCTCGCCGTCGGGACCATAACCCTCATACACCACCCCCTGTCCACCCGCGCCGAGCCGTCCATCGAGATAAAAGCGTCCTAGCTGCGTGGGTCGCCAGGAGCAAGCGGTTCCACCAAGACGATTCTCCAGGGGGGTGCCGAGCTGCCTCGTGAAGGTCTTGACCGTCAATCTAAAAGACGTTTCAGGCTGCCTACTGGTTCGGTGGCACAGAGAGGAATCCGGCGCTGTTGTCCCCACCAGACCGGGCTAACTAGATGACGAAATGGCTCTCGCTATCCGACACCACGCTGCCGTTTCCGCTGCTCCCCAGCAAAGAACCTCGTCCGCTTCCCTTGGTAGGCGGGGTAGCGGCGCAGGCAGGTCTTGGGATGCCGGTCTTCGCGGCGATGCCCACCAGCGAGTCACGCTGTCTTTAGGAGCCGGGCGTATTCGATCTTGCCTCCGGGCTATGCGATCGGCCGTCCAAACCGTCGGCCGCTCGCCTCGGCAACGGCGCGGACATGAGCGGCACATTCGACGCAGAAGGCACCTTCCATCTTGGCGAACAGGACCCGCAACAGGAAGGCGATGAGCCCCCGTTCCCTCGTCTGTGATGTTGATCCGCAGCGGGTCGGCCAGCGACCGCACCCCGATCTTTTCTCCGAGCGTTCATGACGGTCCTCGTCGGTCGGAGTCCAGATGGGTCGACTCGCGCGGGCGGACGTCGGCCGGGCTTTCCGGACCGTAGCACTCGGGGACGGCGCCAGCCGTGGTGGTAGGTCAGGCTCTGGGGCCGTCAGGTCCGCCAGGCCATAGCACTGCTGGCGGGGGTCACTGGACGGGTCCGCGGGTGTGTAGCGCTTCGACCACTGCGACCGCCTCGTCCAGCATGTCGATGGGACAGCCCCAGTAGTCATAGATGCCGCCGCGGGCCTGGTTGCTGCCGCAGATGACGAACACGCCGGTCCCCAGCTCGGCCTTGAGGTGAGTGGCCAGCCAGCCGACGAAACCACTGTTGTCCTGATCGGCAGGGAAGTGGAAAGAGAAGATCCCGAACCGTTCGGTGCCGCTGTGCCCTTGGCCGAAAGGGACCAGGCGGCTCCAGCTCTCCTCGTCGCGGACCATCGCCAGGGTGTCGGCCGTGAGCTCGGGGGCCTGGTCGGCGGGGTATTCCTCAAAGCACCAGACGCCGTTGTGGACGATGACCTCGGCTTGAGCGATCACACCGCGCAGACGGTCCTCCGTCTGCTCCGCGGTCTCCACGCTGACGCTGACCATAGGTGCCCCCTCCGTGACCCGGCCTGCCTGACGACCAACCTCAACCCCGGGCATGGCTCGTTCATTTCGTCTCGGCCGGGTTCATCAGAGGGCGACGCCGCATGCTCACCTCGCCCTCCTCCACCAGCCGCTCGTGGATACAGCGGCCCCCAGCAACGATTTGGCGTCCCAGCTACGCATCGATCACGGCCGCGTACGCGGTGATTACCTGGCTGCGACGGCTCGGCTTTCGTGACCTCGTGCGCATTGGGGCTCGGACCTGCTCGAGCTCTCGGGCGAGTCATTGGCGGGCCTGGTGGTGCCGTTCGCTGCGGGGCCGCAGCACCTGCTGGATGGTCTCGGTGCCCGCGAGCTGCTCGGCCGTGCCGCGGAGCCGGTCGGTGGGCATCCCTTCCAACGCGCGCTGGGCGCACCGCAGCAGTTCGGCGCGTTCGGCCATGTCGGTACGGTCATGGCCCTGGCCATCGCTCATGATGAGCACCCCTGCTCTGCTGCTTGGCCGCACTCGTCAGTCCTGAATCCGGTCGAAATATCGCCCAGGCTGCAGGTTCAGAAGCCGCGATCGGTCAGCATGGGGTGGCTGACAGTTCGGGTGGCGATGGCGGCCGCTCGGCGGCGGCGGGTGGATTGGTCCAGGCGCGGGCCGGGTTCCAGAATCCGCTTGGGGCCGGTGATGCGTAGCCGGCCGCGGACGGTGACTTGGTCTGCGAGATTGTTGATGTAGTGCTGCTGGGCCGCCTTTGGCAGTGTCCGCAGTTCGGGGCGGAGCTGACCGGCCGCCTGGCTCAGTGTAGGGCCGCTGTCGCGGACGTCCCAGATGCCCGCCACCCATTGGGCCAGGCCCTCCCCTCCGGCGAGATCCTCCTCCAGCCGCCGTTCGGCCTTCTCGATCGCTTGGCAAGGCCCCGCCGGACTCGGTGTACGCCGGGCAGTACTGCGCCTCGGTGCGCGGGCATGGCCGCACCGGCGAGGAGACTGGCCCGATGCGCCACGGGAGTGCAGTCGCAGCGTGAGGGCGCGTGGGCGTTCAAGGGCCGATACCGCTGCGCCACAGGTGTCAAGTTGCGTGTTCTCGCCGAGAGGTGGTCCGTCACATCGCGGCCGACCGACTCGACCTCGGAGGCGCCGGATGGGATTGGACCGAGCAGAAGCGGTCCTGAAGCCGCACACCGTGGTCGCCAACGGCGAGTTCCTCGGTACTGGCTTTTCCCTCCAACTCCAACACCACCGCGTTCGAGGTCGATCTGTTGCTCTACGTCGACTACGGCACCGGAGAGTTGGAACGCGCGGTGCGCCGCGTCCATTCAAGCCCGGATGCTCCGGGTCTCGGCGGCACGTGGTGGCGGAGTCGCTGCCTGGTTTCGTCGGCTGAGCGAGCGGAGTCGCTGACCCGGCGACCGCAGACAGGAACGGCGGCCCCGCGCCGGTGCGGGGCCGCCATTTTGCGTGGGGGTTGAATTGCTAGAAGCAGTTCAGGCTGGAGGCCCTGTCGTTGATGCTCCGGGGCAGGCCCGGGCTTTCGGTGAAGGCGAACATCTGGAAGATCCGGGAGCCGCCGGCGCCGGTGTCGGCCCACACGTCGACGTCGACGTTGGCGTTATCGGCCCAGGACGAGGTTTTGTCGTTGAAATTGAAGGAGGGAAGGTTGATGATGCGGTTGTCGCAGATCCTTTCGCTGAAGGACAGGACGCTACCGCCGAAGTTGTTGTTCTCGTACAGGCAGAACCGGCCGGCCTCACAGGCCGCCGCCGCGATCGTGGCGCCCTTGCGAGCCACCGTGTAGACGATGGCCCCGTTCTCCCAGGCGACGGTGTTCTTGCTGGTCTGGACGCCGCCGGGGCTCTCGGTCAGGAGCTGGTTGATCTTCTGCTGGGTCGGGTCCGGCGCGGCGGCCCCTGCCGCACCGCCGCCGGCCAGCAGGGCGAACCCCGCCGCGGTCGCCGCGAGAATCGCGGCCAGTCTGTGACTCATTTCCTGTCCTCCAGGAATGTCGGTGTGCTGGACGCCTCAATTAACGCCGCAGTGTTTTGTAATGAGCAATAGGCTTTGCGTGATCTGCGCGCCGTGACAAAATTGCTTCGGCGATTTTCCTTGACCGAATCCGGCCATTCATCCGTGCGTCCAGGGCGGCCGCCTACACGAAGTGCGGGGAGACGTCCTTCGACGGGGGTGCACATGGGCGACCTCTTCAGCATGCTCGCGAGACGGATGGGCGCCAACGCGCGCAGGGCGGTCGAGGTCTATGCGCGTGACATGCCCGAGTTCCGGGCCATGGCGGACGGCGACAACGCGGCGCTGCTCGACTTCGCGGTGCTGCTGCGGCGCCGCACCGTAGAACTGGCCGCCGACGACCGGCCCTTCACCGACGACGACCTGAGCACCATCGCCGCCGCCGGGCACGCCCACGCCCGCGCCGGCGTCTCGTTCGGCTCCCACCGGCGGGCGCTGGGCCTGCATTCCACGCTCACGGTGCAGGAGATCCACGAAGTGGCCGGGCCGAGGGACGCCGACGCGCTGCTGAGGATGCTCGGCTGGTTCGGCCCGCAGGGCGTCGCGGGCCAGGACGCCTACAGCCGCGGCTTCCTCGACGGACAGGGGCACGTCCTGCCGGACGCCGAACGCGTGCCGCAACTCGCCACGGCGCTGCTCGCCGGCGACCCGGCCGGGCCCGGGCTCGCGGGCCGGCTCGGCATGCCCGTCCCCGCCGGCTACCTGCTGACGGTCGTGCGGATCGCCGACCCGGAGTTCCGGCCCACACCGGCCGTCCGCTCCGAGGTCCTCGGCGTCCTGATCGACAAGGACCGGGTGCCCATGACCTGGAACGAGCCGCTGGAACTCGTCGTGCTCGTGCCCGCGGAGGAGCCGGATCAGCAGCGCGCCCTGTCCCTGGTCGCCGCCTTCGCCGAGACCGTGGGACGGCCCTGTGCCGCCGGCGCCACCACCGCGAGCCCGTCCGGCCTGCCCGGCGCCCTCCCCCTGGCGCGGCGGATCAGCCGGGCCGCCCCCGCCGAGCGGGTCCCGCGCCGGATCAGCACCCTCGCCGAGGTGTTCGTCGAGCTCGGCGCCGCCCGGCTGCCCGAGGTCGACCGCTGGCTGCGCCGGCTGGCCGTCCGGCTCGCGCAGGGACCGGACCTGGTGGCCACGCTGGACGCCTACTACCGTCACGACATGAACCGCCGGCTCACCGCGGCGCACCTCTACGTCCACGTGCGCACCCTCGACTACCGCCTGCGCCGGGTGCGCGAGCTGACCGGCATCGACCCCGCCACCACGCACGGCGTGCGGACGCTGACCACCACCGTCGCCCGCATCCGCGCGGGGGAGCACGGCTGACGGCCGCTCACAAGCCGGCCACGCGGAGCGCATGGCAGGTTGCCCGTGGAGGCTACGGCGACACAGGGACGGCCGACCCGCGCCTCGTCGATCACCTCGGTGAGGCGGCGGGAGACCTCCGCATTCCACTCCCGGACGGGGACGGCGGACTTCTGGAGCGCCACCACGACGGACCGGCCGACCGCGCGGGGCGAACACTTCCTGGCCTTCGTCGGCATCGCCGCCACACGCATCTGCTACCGCCGACTCACCAAATGAGATGACGTCTTAATTGACCCCTGCGTGCTGATAGCCAGCAGCCCGCCGATGTCGACGGCTGCCCGGGTACGTCCTTGGGAGCGGGCCGGCCCCAGGCGGTGAGAGGGGTGACGACGGTGCTGTGGTTGGCGTCGGTGGGTTCGGCGCCCATCAGCCCACCAAGCTCGAAGGCGCGCGACGACGGTCGCGGTTCCTCCTTGGTCTCCTTTCCCTGCTCGCCGTGGAACCGCCGACCTCTTGATTGCCTTCGCCTGACCGGGTTCGGGTGAGAGCGAGTGGCCGGTGACGGGTCCGCATTGCCTGAAACGGGCATCATCAGGAGTACGCACGACCACTGCGATGGGCGGAACCCGACGTGACCGACTTCGAGAACATCGAGCACCGCTGATCCGGTCGCTTTGGGGTCTCAGGATGGAACTATTGATATCGATCGTCGGCTCGGGCGCCGGAGTGATGGCCGTCGCGCTGGCGGTGCTTCAGTTTCGCCGTACTCCACCGCTGGCCCCCGAACTGGAAAGGGCGCTGCCCGAGTCCCCGCTCGGTTCGCTGCCGCCTCCCCTGGGCAGGCTCCCTGACGTGGTCCGAGGACATGTCGGACTGTCACAGCGGCTCGTCAGGCTGGCCGACGCACCCGACGGCCACGTTCATGTGCTGGCGGGGCTGGGCGGGGTGGGCAAGTCAACGGTGGCGCTCGGCCTCGCGGAGCAGATGGTCCGTCACCGCCGTGACGTCTGGTGGATCTCAGCCCTGGACCGCACGACCCTCACCACCTCTCTCACGATGCTCGCCAGGGGTCTGGGGGCGGATCTCGATGAGCTCGAGGACGTCGCGGCGGGCAGGCGTGAACTTTCCGATCTCGTCTGGTCCCATCTGGCGCGGCGCCGCGGTTGGCTCCTCGTCCTGGACAACGCCGACGACCTGGCGCAGCTTGAGTGGAACGGAAGGAACGTCAGAGACGGTTCGGGCCTGATCCGGTCGGCAGGCGCAGGCCTGGTGCTGGTGACGAGCCGGGTCGGCGTCCCCGACGCTTGGGGCGGACATGTCCGTGTCCATCAGGTCGATTGCCTGGACGAGCACGACGGCGCCCGCGTGGTGATGGATTTGGCGCCCGGCGCCGGCACGTTCGCTGAGGCCCGGTCGCTGTCCCGCCGACTGGGCGGCCTGCCCCTCGGCCTCCATCACGCCGGTTCGTACCTCGCGTCGCCGTTCGCGGCGGAGGGAGACGTCACCGCGTACCTACGCTCGCTCGATACCGAGACGGCCACCCTTTTCTCGCGGGGGACGGACGACCGGTCCGTAATGACATCGACGTGGGCCATCTCCCTGCAGGCTCTCGCGCGACAAGGCATGGCGCAGTCCGGTGACCTGCTCGGCCTCCTCGCGCTGCTCGCTTCCCCTGATCCCGTTCCGGCGGTGCTTTTCTCCACTGCGGTGCTCAAGGACCTCAGTGATCCGCACCCGGTCGAAAAGGTGCTGTCCGGGCTGCTCTCCGTCGGTCTCATCGAATGGCGGCCTACGGAGCGGGCGTGGAACGTCTCCGTCCATTCCCTCGTAGCGGAAGTGCAGCGCCACACCATGACCGAGAGCGAACGAAGCGCGGGGCTCGCGCGCGCGGCGGGAGCGCTGCACCAGGCGCAACTCGGACTCGACGTCTGGCAGCCGTCTGACTGGCCAAAGTGGCATCGGCTCGTCCCTCACCTGATCGCCGTCAGCGATCGCGCTGCCGAACTCCGGGACCGGGCACTGGACGAACTGGTCAACGCCATCGCCCGGGCGGTGGACGCCATGGTGGCGGCGGGTCAGCACGCCCTGGCCGACGATCTCGGCCGACGGGGGCTCACCGTCACGTCGCGATGCCGGAGCGGCGAGGCCGTCTCACTCATGGCACGTGCGGCCAGAGCACTACCCCTCCGGGTCCGGGGGCATCTGAGCGAGGCCGAGCGGCTCTACGACGATGTGGTGACCACACTCCAGAGTCAGGGCCGGGAGGCCGATCCGCTCCTCCTGCACTGCCGTTACCAGCTCGCGTTGATCGCCAACGCGCGCAACGAACCGCAGCGGGCCCAGGATGAACTCGAAGCGGTGCTCGGCGACATGCGGGCAGTACTGGGCACGGAACACCGGATCACGCGCATCGCCCAGTTCAGCCTGGCGCTCGTGTTCCGGCGCGGCGAAGACCACGAACGGGCTCTGGCCGAGCTCGACGACTTCCTCGATGCGTGGCGCCGTTCCATGGGCGAAGAGCACCCGTACACCCTCTATGCGCGTCAGGAGAGGGCGTTCGCGACGTTCAGACTCGGGTCCGCAGCCGAGGCCGTGGACGAGTTGGAAACGACCTTGGAAGCGCAGCAACGCGTCCTAGGGGAGAACCATCATTCGACGCTCACCACCCGCCAGTCGCTGGCCGTCATCCGGCACAGCCTGGGGCATCAGGCGGAGGCGGAACGTGAACTGAGCGCCATAGTGGAGGTGAGAAGGCGTCTGTTCGGCGCTCAGCAAGCCGACACAAGAGAAGCCGAGCGAACTCTCCGGGAACTGCGCGGCACACCAGAGGGATGACAGGCGCCTGGGGCGCTTGCCTCTGCCCCAAGCCGGATGCACCATCGACCTATGAACGGTGCCCCAGTGGACAAAGGACGGCAGGACGCTTTCCCGTGGCGGCGTTCGACCCGCTGTGGCGCGGCCAATACTTGCGTCGAGGTTTATGCAACCGCTGGACTCGTTCTCGTCCGCGACTCCGCCGACAAGGACGGGACCACCCTCAGGTTCAGCGTCGGCGCTTGGCGTGTGTTCCTCGCCTTCGCCAAGGGCCAGAGCTGAACCGACCGTGTCGGAACTGGCCGCGTTGGCGCTCGACCTCGACTCATCCCGGTGCCGGCTCGTCGAGTCCGGCAGCGCTTTGGCCCTCAAACCGAACACCCTCAATGAAGCCGGGATCGAGTACCGTCGCTTCCTCATGCTGTGTCGTGCGAGTCCAGAACTCGCCATGCCGTCCGACCTCGTACTAGCAGAGATGATGGCCGCACACGCCGCCGACCGGGCTGGCTTCGACGCCGCATGCCGGCTCATCGCCGAGCGCCCGGTCCAGATCGGCCCGCCCCTGGACGAGCAGGGCCGCACACTCTTCCAAGCAGCCTACGAGCGGGCATTCCTCCGCCCGCTCCATCCGCTCTGGGCCGCACGTGACCACACCGCTCTCGGCCACTGCTCCCCGAGCGAGATCACCCCGGAAGGACCACGGCTGCGTCTCGCCTGCTTAGGCAGCCGCACGAGCAAGCCCGCAAATGCGGCGGATGGCTGGATGGTCTTGCGTGATCTCTGGGAGCCGAACCTGGTCGACGCGGTGGCGGCCGAGGCGGCGGCAATGCGCGGAAGCGCACTCCTCCAGGATGACGCGGAGTACAGCGTCAACGCCCACGGCTACCTGACCAGTTCGCGCCTGCAGTGGTATGCCTATCCCGGGCGCCTGCTGAGAGACCTCCACGAGAGCCCGGACCTGCTGTCCTTCCTACGAGAGACGACCGGCCTGCCGCTCTTGCCCACCCGCGCGGCCTACGTCTACTACGAGCCGGAGGGACACATCGGGTTGCACACCGACATCGCCCAGTGCTCGGTCACTCTCTTCATGCCGCTCCATCCGGCGGACCCGCCGCCGTTACGGGTCCGGCCGGACCTGATGGGAGCCGCCCCGGAGCGGTTGCTCCATGCGGCGCGCCACGGCGGGACCAAGCCCTCAGGCGTGCCCGTCTCCTACATGAAGGGCACGAGCGTGTTGATCTTCGGCTCGCGGCTGCCGCACGGCAGGCCTCGAGTGACCGCGCCGATGACCCTCGCAGCCCTTTGCTATGACCGATTGCTTCCACAGTGAAGCGCGGATCCGCCGGGGCGGCTTCGCGACCCGCAAGGCCGCCGAGGAAGCACTGGCGCGGCTGCGGACACCCAGCGCGGGCGACGCGAGTGCGAGTGTTTGCTGACGGTGGGGGACTGGCTGTCGCACTGGATCGCGACCCGCGACCGCGCCGCCGGAACGGTCCGGGGCTACACCGGCCACGTCCGCCTCTACCTGACCCCATATCTGGGCAAGCTGCTCCTGTGCGAACTTTCGCTCGCGCATGTGCAAGCGATGTTCACCGCGATCGCCCGACACCATGAGGCGCTCGGGAAGCCGACGTCGCCGGCGACCCTGATCCGGACCCGCGCCACCTTGCGCACCGCGCAGGAATGGGGGACGCGTAAGTGGACTCGGGCTGCTTCTTCACCCGCGAGGACGGCTCCGCGCCGCATCCGGCGCACGTGACCGATCAGTTCGAGTGGCTGGCCTTCGAGGCCGGGCTGCCACCGATCCGGCCGCACGACCTGCGCCACGGCGCGGCCACCCTGCACCTGGCAGCGGGCGTCGAGATGAAGATCGTCCAGGCGATGCTGCGGCACGCCAGCGTGTCGACAACCAGCGACATCTACACCAGTGTGCTGCTCGCCCGGTACTGGTGTTCCCATATCGTTTCCACACTCGCCCGAACAGCGGAAAGGGCGCTCTTCGGGAACGAAGAACGCCCTGTTCAAAGAGGATGCGAGAGTGCGCCGTCAGGGACTTGAACCCCGAACCCGCGGATTAAGAGTCCGCTGCTCTGCCAATTGAGCTAACGGCGCATGTCGGCGGGCCTCCGGGGCCCTTGCGACAGGAAGAACAGTATCAGGAGCCGTGGACCAGTGCGAACCGGTTAGTCCTGGGCGGGGAGGACGCTGACCATGCCGCGCCAGAGGGCGATGGCGGTGGCGCGGGAGCTGACGCCGAGCTTGGAGTAGATGCGGTTGACGTGGTTCTTGACGGTCTTCTCGCTGAGGAAGAGCTGGCGGGCGATCTCGCCGTTGGAGCGGCCGGTGGCGATGAGGTCCATGACCTCCGACTCGCGGGCGGACAGGCCGAGGGTGGTGCGGGAGGCGTCGCGGACGCCGCGGATCAGGTCGCGGACGGTGAAGGCGCCGGGGACGAGGTGGCCGCAGGCGCCGCCGCGGAGGGCGTCCTGGACGGCGGGGTGGTCGGGGCCGGCGAGGACGAAGACGCGGGAGGTGTGACTGAGGGGGGTGGCGTGGCCGGCGGAGGCGGCGTCCAGCAGGACGATGTCGGGGCGCAGGCGCTCGGCCAGGGAGAGGGCCGTGGCGGCGTCGGATGTCTCGGCGACGACGGTGAGCTCGTCGCTGGCGTCGAGCAGGGTGGTCACGTCGGCCCGGACCTGGGGGTCGCCGTCCACGACCAGGACGCGGAGCGGGGCCGTCTCATCGACACTCATCCGTTGCCCTTGGGGTGTCGTTGGCATGTATAGGGTGGGAGCATAACGGGCCGATCTTCCTGAGTCGACGCGTCGGGCATGATAAAGGCCCCGGCCAGGTGACCGGGGCCTTCGTCCAGGGTGAGTGAGGGGACTTGAACCCCCGACATCTTGGACCACAACCAAGTGCTCTGCCAGCTGAGCTACACCCACCATGGCCGGGATCGTTCCCGGCTCCCAGTAGTGTAGCGGTTCCGGGCGAGTGGGTCAGCCTGCGGCGACCCTGGCGGCGACGGCGCGGGCCGTCTCGGAGTCGGGGCCCGGCTGCGGGACGAAGACGGCGGCGCGGTAGTAGCGCAGTTCCTGGATGCTTTCGGTGATGTCGGCGAGGGCCCGGTGGCCGCCCTTCTTCTCGGGGCTGGCGAAGTAGACGCGCGGGTACCAGCGGCGGGCGAGCTCCTTGATGGACGACACGTCCACCATGCGGTAGTGGAGGTGGCCGTCGAGGGCGGGCATGTCGCGGGCGAGGAACGAGCGGTCGGTCGCGATGGAGTTGCCGCAGAGGGGCAGTTTGTTGGCCTCTTTGACGTGGCTCTTGACGTACTTGAGGACGATGTCTTCCGCCTCGGCGAGGGTGATGCCGGAGGGCAGGGCCTCGAGCAGGCCGGACGTGGTGTGCATGTCCCGGACGACCTGCGTCATCTGGGCGATCGCCTCGGGCGGGGGCTTGATCACCACGTCGACGCCCTCGTCGAGGATGTTGAGCTCGCTGTCGGTGACGAGTGCGGCTATCTCGATGAGGGCGTCGTTGCGCAGGTCGAGTCCGGTCATTTCGCAATCGATCCAGCACAGCCGCTCGTTCATGAGTTCACCTTACGGCCACGAACGACCGTGCGGGTCACTGAGTTGGAACGAATTAACTGGTCACGCGGTGGGCGATGTGTCCGGGGACGGGGATACCGGGGCGCAGGGCGGGATCGGGCGCGGGCGCGCCGAACGTCTGGCGGACGGGCACGACGCCCGCCCAGATGTCGAGCTCGTAATCCTCGGGCTCGTCGCCCGGGCCGCCTTGGCGGATTTTGACGGACGCTTCGTCCAGGGATAGGGCATGTACGGAGACGGCGGCCATTTCCTTGCGGGTGGGCTTTCGGGCCACGTCCCATTGGCCGGGGGTCAGGTTCTCTGTGATGACGCGAAGGCCGGTCAGTTTCTCGTCGGGATCGGTGACGAGGCGTGGTGTGCCGTAGATGATGGCGCTGCGGTAGTTGATGGAGTGGTGGAAAAGGGACCGGGCGAGGACGAGCCCGTCGAGGTGGGTGACGGTGACGCAGATGTCCTGGGACGGTCCGGCCCGCAGGCTGCTCGCACCGGTGGAGCCGTGGAGGTAGAGGGTGTCGTCCAGGCGCCCGTAGCCGGTGGGGATGACGCGCGGGGAGCCGTCCACGATGACGCCGAGGTGGCAGATCAGGCCGTCGTCGAGGACGCGGTGGAGGACGGCGCGGTCGTCGGCGGCCCGCTCCGGGAGCCTGCCGAGGCGGGTGCGGGCGGTCGATGAGAGTGCGGTCATGTCCGTTTACGCTAGGACGAGAGTGGTCTGGTCGGTAGGGCCACTTGGCGCCGATTGCGGGAGGCCACTTTGTCGATCGACCTGCCCCTGGCCGTCGACCGGGACGGCAGCGAGCCGATGAGCGCGCAGCTCGCCGGCCAGTTGCGCGCGGCGATGGGGGAGGGGCGGCTGGCGGCGGGCGAGCGGCTGCCCGCCAGCAGGGCGCTCGCCGGGCTGCTCGGGGTGAGCCGGACGGTGGTGACGGAGGCGTACGAGCAGCTGTACGCGGAGGGCTGGCTTGAGGGCCGGCACGGGTCGGGGACGTTCGTGACCGAGGGCGTCGCCGCTCCGCGGGCCGTCCGGCAGCCGCCGCCGAAGACCAGGACGGTCCGCAGGACGGCGGCCCCACACGAGATCGACCTGCGGCCGGGGCTGGCGTGGGTCGGGGCGCTCGACACTCCCGCGTGGCGGCGCGCGTGGCGGCTCGCGTCCGGTACGGCGCCTCAGCAGCGCCAGGATCCGCACGGGCTGCCGGGGCTGCGCCTCGCGCTGGCCGACTACGTCCGGCGCAGCCGCGGAGTCGGCTGCCCGGTGGACGGGCTGCTGGTCACGCGGGGCGCGACGAACGGGCTGGATCTGCTGGCGGCGACCGTCCTGCGGCCGGGCGACCGGGTCGGGGTGGAGGAGCCCGGCTACCGGCGGGCCCGGGCTGTTCTGGCGGGACGCGGCGCCGAGCTGGTGCCGTGCCCGGTGGACGAGCACGGCCTCGTCGTCGACGGCCTCCCCGGCGATCTGCGCCTCGTCTGCACGACGCCGTCGCACCAGTTCCCGATGGGCGGCGTGCTGCCCGTCCCGCGCCGCCAGGCGCTGCTCGCGTGGGCGCGGCGCACGGGCGCGCTCATCGCGGAGGACGACTACGACGGTGAGTTCCGCTACGACGTCGCGCCGCTGCCCGCGCTCTACGGGCTCGATCCGGACAGGGTCGTCTACCTCGGCACGACCGCCAAGATCCTCACCGCGGACATGGGGGTCGGCTGGCTGGTGGGCCGTCCCGACCTGGTCGCGGAGATCGCGCTGCGCCGCGAGGAGCTGAACGACCGGACGGCCGTCGTCCCGCAGGACGCGCTCCGGCTCCTGCTCGAACACGGCGATCTGGACCGGCACGTCCGGCGGATGCGCGGGGAGTACGCGCGGCGGCGGGACGTGGTCGTCCGGACGCTGGACGGGCTGCCCCTGCGCGGCGACACGGCCGGGCTGCACCTCGTCGTGGACGTCCCGGCGCCGTCGGCCCGCCGGGTCGTCCGCGCGGCGGCGGAGCGCGGCGTCCTGGTGGAGACGCTGGAACATCACCACATGGGTTCGTGGCGGGCGTCCGGCCTGGTCATCGGCTACGGGTCGGCGTCCGGCCCGGCCGAACTCCGGGAGGGCTGCGAGATCGTCCGCGAGCTGGTCGCGTCGGGGAAGACCTGAGGAACTCCGGCGGGCGGGCCGTGCGGCCGGCAGAGCACGGGGGCGGGCAGGAGCGGGGCGGTCAGTTGGACATGGCCGACTGGCCGACCGGTACGGGTTCGGACGCGGGGGGCAGCCGCCCGGGAGGCTGCGGGTCGTTCTGCGGCGGACGGACGGGCTCGGAGGTGCGCGGGCTCCGCGGCACCAGGCGCGGGGCGGGTGCGCCTTCCGGGAGCGGAGTCCGGGGCTTCGGGATGGGGGCGACGGGGGTGTCGGGTCCGGTGATGCGCCGGATGTCGATGCCGCCCGGGTCGGGACGGTCGACGAGCGGCACCTGGGACGCGCCGTAGTGCCCGCCGCGGGCCCAGTCCTTGCGGCCGCGGTGGGCGTGGTAGGACTGCGGCGACGGCAGCGGGGGACCGGCGGGCCAGCGGCGCGCGACGCCCCACGCGTCCAGCCACTGGACGATCGCGTCGAGGCCGACGAGCAGCGCCCCGGTGAACGGCGCCCGGGACTGGGCGACCACCATGATCTGCAGGCAGGCCCGCCCTTCGCGGCCGACGCGCCCGCCGAGCAGCCGGGCGGCGCGGGTGGCGGGCAGGAGCTGGACGATCTCGCCGGTGCCGGGGTGCCAGACCAGGTGCGACGGCCGATCCTCCTTGATCAGGTCGGCGGCCACCGAGCGGGCGGAGACGGTGCGCGGATCGTGCTCGCCGGCGCACCATACGACCCTGGGTGCACCCCCTCGCAAAGCTCCGCCGTCCTGTCGTGCCGGCATGCGGCCGGCTCCCGGCAGCCATGCGTCTGCCACGGTTTGTCCCCCCAATCGGGCGGTCTAGCCCCGAATGGTCTAGTCCTGGATGTGTGCCCGGCGGGACCTCGCTAGTCCAGCCCGCCGCCATGGGCCGGATATGACGGCTATTGACCTCCGCGCCGGGTAGAGCCCACTCTGCTCGGGTGTCGTCGCAGATGCGTACCCCGCGTGTCCGTCGAATCCACCTGACGTCCCTTTTTTCCTGAGAGAGTCTCTGTGAATCGCCCGGCCGATTGTGGCCGCCCTTGTGTTTTCGCAGGTCAGAGCGAAGTCTGGAGGTCAGGTGAAGCCTTCCTGGAAGTCGGCCGGAAGTGGCCGGAGCGTTACGGACAGCAGGGGAGGGCGGGGGGCGGGTTCACACCCCGGACCGAGCCGCGTTCTAATTGGGCGTCATGACCGTTGACGAGGAGCCGCCGGCCGCGTCCCCGTCCGGGGTGCCCGGTATCGACGTTGCGAGGCTCGCCGGCTGGCTGGCCCGTGAGTTGCGCTTCGGCGCGATCGGCGCGATCGAGCTGATCGCGGGCGGGCGCTCCAACCTCACCTACGCGATCACCCTGGACGGCGGCCGCCGGATCGTGCTGCGCAGGCCGCCGCTCGGGCACGTCCAGCCGACGGCCCACGACATGGGACGCGAATACCGGGTGCTGACCGCGCTCGGTGACGGGACGGCGGTGCCGGTGCCGAGGACGCTGGCGTTCTGCGCGGACGAGGACGTCATCGGCGCGCCCTTCTACCTCATGGACCACGTCGAGGGCCGCGTCCTGCGCACCCGGGAGGACGCCGCCGATCTCACCCCGGAGCGGGCGCGCGGCCTCAGCGAGGCCCTCGCGGAGGCGCTCGCCGCGATCCACACCGTCGACGTCGAGGCCGCCGGCCTGGACGGCTTCGGCCGGCCGAGCGGCTACATGCGGCGCCAGCTCGCCCGCTGGGGGAAGCAGTGGGACGGCTCGCAGGCGGCCATCCGCGCCACCGGCAACGTCCGCGACCTGCCCGAATACGACCGGCTCGTCGAGAGGCTCGCCGGTCGGCTGCCGCCGGACGACCTGGACGACGACCCGGGCGGCTCCGGCTCCGGACGTCGCGGGGCGTCCCCCCAAAGGGCGCGGCTCGTCCACGGCGACTTCCGGCTCGACAACGCACTCGTCCGGCTGGAGCCGCGTCCCGGGATCGCCGCCGTGGTCGACTGGGAGATGTCGACGCTCGGCGACCCGCTGTCGGACCTCGGGCTGACGCTCGTCTACTGGGCGGAGGCGGCCGACGCCGGAGAACTCCCCGTCGGCGCGACGATCACCTCGGCGCCGGGGTTCTTCACCCGCCGCGAGTTCACCGACCGGTACGCGGCGCTGACCGGGTTCGACCTCGCCGACCTCGATTTCTATGTCGCGTTCGCGTGCTTCAAGCTCGCCGTGATCCTGGAGGGCATCCACGCCCGCTACCTGCAGAAGGCGACGGTCGGCGAGGGCTTCGACCAGATCGGCGGCGGCGTCCCGCTGCTCCTGGAGCGCGCGCACCGCACCCTCGACACCGGCACCCTCTGACCCCCGCGCGCCCGCACGACCGGCGGGCACGCAACCGGCGGCCCATACCCGGCCTGCCGGCCGCGCGCGGGGGCAGCAGCGGGGTCAGCAGAAGTAGGACGCCGACGCGGAGCCACCGGGCGAGACCGTGACGGATCCGCTCTGGCCGCCGAGGCAGAGCGTCGGCTCGTCGCGCGACACCCGCACGCCCCCGGACTGGCCCGCCTCAAGGTGCCCGGAACCGCCCGCCTGGACGGGCCCGGACGTGCCGGTCACACGCCAGTCCACGGGCCCGCCGACAGCGGTGATGCTGATCATGCAGGAGCTCCTCCGGCCCATTTCGCATCCCGAGACCCGGAGGGTGCCCGGCTTGGGGGGCCTGGGGGCGTCGGTGTCCGGCGGAGTGGGCGACTTGGTCGTCGGGGTCTTGGACGGCGTCTTGGACGGTGACTTCGACGGCGACGCCGACTCGGTCGGGGACGCCGACGAGTCCGTCGGGGTCGGTCCGGGCATCGACGGGTCGCCGCCCGAGCTCGATCCGCCGCCAGGCACCGACGGGTCGCCGGTCGCCGCCTTCGACCCGTCGCCGCCGCCGAGCCACGACATCGCGCCGACGAACAGCACGACGGCCCCGATGGCCACGGCGACCGCGGCGATGAGGGGCGCGCGGCGGCGCGGCGCGCGGTCGCGGGCGCGGGCGGGCGAGGGCTCGTAGGGGAGCGGCCAGCCGTACTCGTCGAACGGCTCCGTCCACGCGGCGATGGCGCGGCGGTTCCCGGCGCGGTCCTCGGCGGTCGCGGCGGTCAGCACGTCCAGCCGCAGCTCGGCGGGGATCGCCGCGATCGGCAGGACCGACAGCAGCCGGTCGGTCGGCAGCGGCGGCGTCTCGCGCTCGCCGCACACCGGGCAGCTCGCGACGTGCCGGACGAGCGACGCCGACGTCTGCGGGGACAGCGGCCACGACTCGGTCAGCGCCGAGACGCTGGGGCAGTCCTTCCAGTGATTCTGCGCGATGAGGGCCGCGTGCAGCGCGGCCGTGAGGTCCTCGCGGGACTTCTCCACGAGCGCGAGCGTCTCCTCCAGCGGCATCCCGAAGATGCCGGACAGGTCGACCTCGTCCAGCTCGTGCCGCACCGACAGGTCGATCGCCTCGCGCTGGCGCCCGTTCAGCGCGGCGAGCGCGCTGTGCGCGAGCAGCCGCCGCTCCTCGCGCCGGGCGAGCTGCTCGTCGGTCAGCTCGTCGTCGGCCTCCGGTGCCTCCTGCCCGGTGTGCCGGTTCGGGCTGTCGCGCCGGCGCATGCACTCCTTGCGGGCGATCGCGTACAGCCAGCCGCGCAGCCGGTCCGGCTCGGTGAGCCGGTCGATGTGCTCGCGGGCGGCGATCACGACGTTGCGCAGCGCCCCGGCCGCCTCGACGCGGTCGCGGAGCAGCCCATGGCAGTAGTCGTAGAGGAACGGCGCGTAGGTGTCGTAGACCTCGGTCAGCGCGATGACGTCCCCGGCTCGCAGCGAGTTCGCGAGCCTGAGGTCGTCGTCCCGCCCGGGCCCTGGCTCACCGGCCACGGGAACCCTCCCAGTCGAATTCGGTGTTCTTGATCGTGCCCCCGTAGCGCCGACACCCGTCGGCCCACTCTTTGGTTGCCTGATCTTGCCACCAAGTTGCTGGAATTTCTCCCCTATGAGCGGATATTAGTGACCGAAGCGGTACACGCCGTGGCCGTCTCGCCTAGTGAGCAGGGCCCTGCGGCAACAAAATGTGAACTAGCTCACGTTTATCTCAGCGGCCTCAGCCGCCCCCGCCGCCCTCCCCCGGGCACTGCCAGGAGACGGTCCGGGCCTGGCCGCCGGGAGAGAAGGACACCGTCGCGGACCCCGAGCCGGGCTCGTCGCAGGAGAGGGTGACGACCGCGCTGCGCGTCTGACCGCTGGGAAGCATGCCGCCCCCGCCGCCGGTGAGCGGCCGGCCCGCGGACGCCGACCATCTGACCGACCCGCCGGACGCACTGACCGGAATGCTGCAACTCTCACCCGGGCCGAGGACACCGCACTGCGGGCCGCCCACCACGAGCCGCCCGTTCCTCGGCCTCGTGCGGGTGGGCTCGGGCGTGGGCGTCCGGCGTGTGCGCGTGGGTGTCGGCGTGGCCGACGTGGGGGTGGGCGTGGGGGTGTCGCTCTCGGTGGGCGACGGCGACTCCGACGGTTCCTCGGATTCGGACGGCAGGCCCGAGTCCGGCGCGGACGCCGACGGCCCGCCCGGCGAACCCTGCGCGCTCGTCCCTCCGTCAGGCGAGTCGGACATGACGAAGTAGGCGCCGACCACGATCACGATGACCGCGGTGACGGCGGCGAGCACCGGCCAGAGCGCGCGCGGGCCGCTGCGTCGCGAGGCAGGGGACGGGGCCGCGCGGTCGATGCTGACGGGCCAGCCCCAGGCGTCGAAGGGTTCGGCCCGGTGCGCGATCGCGGCGAGGTCGGGGGCGAGCGCCGGATCCGTCGCGGTGGCCATGACCAGGCCGCGCAGGTCGGTCGGCATCATCGCGACGGGCAGCACCTGAAGCAACCGCGCCGCCGAGATCGTGCGGTCGCGCCGCGCGATGCACGTCGGGCACGTCTCGATGTGGTGGACGAGCTTGCGGACGGTCTGCGGCGGCAACGGCCATCCGCCGTCGTCGGCGAGCGCGGCGACGCTGGGGCAGTCGCGTCCGTCGCGGGCGATGGCCGCGGCGGCGAGCGCGTCCTCAAGGCGGGCGCGGGCCTCGCCGGTCAGGTCCGTCGCGGCCTCCGCGTCGATGCCGAGCGCGCCGCCGATCTCCACGACGTCGAGACCGTGCCTGAGCATGAGGTCCAGCGCCTCGCGCTCACGTCCGCGCAGCCCCGACAGGGCTCCGTGGACGAACTGGCGGGCGTCCTGCCGCTGCGCCAGTTCCATCTCGTCCAGGAAGCCCTCCTCGACCTCGGGGGCCTCGTACCGCTCGGCGGGACGGTCCGGGGCGCGCAGCCGCCGCATGCATTCGTTGCGGACGAGCGCGTACAGCCAGCCGCGGAAACGGTCGGGCTCGCGGAGGACGGGAACGTGCGCGTAGGCGGCGATGAGCGCGTCGTGCAGGGCGCCGGCCGCCTGGTCCTGATCGCGCAGCAGAGCGTGACAGTAGTCGTACAATCGTGCCGCGTAACGATCCATGACCTGGATGAGGGCGCTTGGATCACCCGCGGCCAGCGACTGCGCCAGGCGCTCGTCGTCGGCGCGGTCGAGAGTGGGCCATCCGGACACAAGGTCCTCCCGGGGCTGAGTCAGAATCCTCGTCCGCATCGTCAGGGACGGGTGTGAAGATCCGCTGGGGAGCGAACGCGCTCTCCCGGCCCCCGTAGTACGGCCGGTGGCCCGGGAGCCGTCTCAACCGGCGGCCGGGCGTCTCGCCCCGCCGGCTCCTCGGCGAGAGGGCGGCTCACTCTCCCTGGACACGGGCCAGAGGGGAAAGCGGGTCGGAGGCCCGACGGCCCCGCTCCCCGTCGGGCCTCCACCTAGATTGACGAGCGACGCCCGCGCCCGGTTGACACGGATCGCAGGGAAAAATCCGGAACTACCTGGCGCAATCGGATGATCACTGAATGGCGGTCAACGAACCGGTCACTGAATGCGGCGGGACAGCATCTGCAAGAAGATCTTCTTGATCTCCTGCGGGGTCATCGCGATCTGGACACTGCCGTTCGTAACCTGGGCAATCTGCTCCAGCTCGTTCCGGTCGACGCCCTTGCCGAACCCGATCATGTTGACCTGGATCGGCTTGTTCTGGTCCTGCATGTCCTTGAGCTGCTTCAAGGTCTGCTGCAGGGACGGGCCGCCCGGGTCGTCGTTCTTGCCGTCCGTCAGCAGCAGGATCGAGTTGCCGAACTCCGGCTTGTAGGACTTGTTCATCGTCTGGTACGCGGCGAGCATCGTCCGGTACAGGCCGGTGTCGCCGTCCGGCTTCGGCTTCATCTGCTGGAGCGTCGACAGGAAGTGCCCGCGCCGCGTGCTCGACCCGATCCGCTCGTCGAGCGGGCCGATCGAGATCATCTGCTTGTACGGGCTGTCGCCGTTCATGTTCGTCGAGAACAGCCACTGGCCGAGTTCGGTGTCGTCCGACATCATGCTCAGCCCGCCCTGCGACACCTGCGCGATGGCCTGCAGCCGGTTGACGTTCGGCCCCACCTCCTCGGCCATCGAGCCGGACACGTCGATCAGCACGAGCATGCGCAGCCCGAGCGTCAGCTTCGACCACGCCTGCATGATCTTCGTCACGTCGGCGCTCTTCGGGGCGGGCAGCTGGCGCGGCCGGGCCGGGCTGACGCCGGCCTTCTCGTCGAAGCCGGTCGGCGCCTTGCCGTCCGGCGTGCGGAACCCCAGCGCGTGGACGTCGCTGCGGGTGGCCTCGGTGCTCATCGCCTTCTCCAGCAGGCGGGCGCCCTCGCGCTTGCCGTCGTCCTCGCTGGTGACGGTGAACGGGTAGTCCATCGACAGCGTGCCTTCGAGCGGATACAGCGCGACCGCGGGCTCCTCCGGCTTGGTCCGGTTGTACTTCCACAGCGCCTGCTCGGACGACAGCGAGATCGGCTGCTTTCCGGTGCGGCCCTTGCGGAAGTGCGTGAACTCCGCCGGCACGGTCGGGACGATGCTCTCCCGGACGGTACGGACGATGCCGGTGAAGATCGAGTCGCGGTTCGGGTCGTTGGCCAGCAGCGTGCTGGTGATCATCAGCGAGCCCATGCCCGCCGCGTTCTTCATCGGGTCGGGCACGACCAGCCGCACCGAGCCCGCCGGGATCATCTGGTTCTTGGTCACGGCGCCGCCCGCGACGCCGCCCGCGGCCTTGAGCAGGTTGTCCCAGGACGGGCTCGCGGTGATGCCCTGCCGCTTGAGCTGCGACGCGAGCGACTGCGGCAGCCCGACGACGATCGGGCTCGTCGCGACGGACGTCTTGGTGGACGTGGCATCGCCCTTGCCGGCGCCGTCACCGCCGCCCTGTGCCAGCGACAGCCACAGCGACGAGTCGGGGATCCACACATCCGGGCGCTCGTTGGAGGAGTTCGCCACGCCCTGCCCGGACAGCAGCGTCGACACCGACGCCGGCTCGGCCTTCTTCACGATGGCCCTGACGCACTTGCCGTCGGCGTTCTGCTTGGAGTCGTTGAATCGTCCGGCGGCCTTCTCCACGACCGGCGCGATGTCGGGCGCCGCCGCGACCGTCAGGTTCATCGCGTCGCCGCCGGAGCAGCCGCCGCCGCTCGCCGCGAACGCGTACACGCCGACGCCCAGCAGCACCGCCAGGCCGACGGCGCCCGCCATCGGCCCGATCAGCGCGGTCAGGCTCCGCTTGCGCTTGCGCCGCCCGTAGTCGTAGCCTCCCGACCCGCCATAGTCGCCGGACCCGCCGCCGTAACCACCACTACCGCCGTAGCCGCCGGACCCCCCGGAGCCGCCGGACCGGCCGCCGTAATCGCCGGAGTCACCCGGCCCGCCGAGCCCGCCAGGCCCGCCCGGCGCGCCGCCGAAAAGTCCCGCCTGGCCACCGTCGGAGCTGCGGATGGAGTCGTATTCGCTGTATCCGGTCCCGGCGAGAGGGGAGGACGAACCCTCGGGCGGCGGCCCCTGCCGGCTCTCGGCGACCGGTTCGTCGAAGCCGTAGCCGCCGCCGCTTCCGGCCCCGTAGCCGCTCGCCCCTGACACGCCACCGAACCCACCGGCGCCGGGAGACCCGGTAGGAGCGCCGGAGCCGCCGGTGCCGTAGATGGGCTCCTCGCGCGACTGCCGCGGCGTGAACCATTCCGGTGTCTCGCCCGACGACCCGGGCGCGCCGGGCGGAGGCCCTTGCGGTCCGGGCGGTCCGGGCGGTCCCGGTGGTGTCCCGGGCGGGGGACCCTGCGGTCCGCTCTGGCCGTCGCGCGTCCCGAACCAGTCGGAGGACCCGTCGTTGGCCGGGCCGAAGACGGGCGTGGACGGGTCGTACCCGCCCTCGCCCGGCCCCTCGGGGAAGTCATTGCGATGACGTCCGCTCATGCCCTGCCCTCGATTCACCAGAAACCCACCGATGTCCCACGGCACTGTAGTAGTACGAACTAGAGGTTACAAAGAACTCAAAAGTGATAATGACGCAGGTCATGAGCATATGGCACACCTCCATCGAGACCCCCCGAGACAGTCACGCCCAGCGAACACAGCGCCACACAGGACCTCGGCCCCACCGGCGGCGTGACGTGTGCGGGCTCCCGTCGTCCGGCCGGATCCGGCCTCGCGCCGTCGTGTCGCGTGTCCGCGTAGTGTCAGGCAGCTCACATTCGGCCGGTGAACCGTCTCGGCCACCGCTGGACGTTGGCCGACCGACTCAGCGGCCGGCTGAGGTCCCCGCGACGGTGACCGAGCGCTTCTGACGGAAGGCCGAGGCCGTTCTCGCCGACCGAATTGCGTTCTCAATTGCCGAAGTCACGCGACCCGTGAAATGGAGGCGCGCCGCGCGCGACTCCGTGCGGACCGGGTGCGATCGACGCCGCGTCCCCGCCCCCGGACTCACTGCGGGAGAATCGGGAGATGGCCAGCCTGGTTCCCGTCTCCGACCCCGCGGACCCTCGACTCGCCGACTACACGCGGCTCCGCGACGTGAACCTCCGCAAGAGCCTGGAGGCCGAACACGGTCTGTTCGTCGCAGAGGGCGAGAAGGTGATCCGCCGCGCGGTCGCCGCGGGACATCCCGTCCGCTCCCTGCTGATGGCCCGCCGCTGGTTCGAGCCGCTCGCCGACGTCCTGGACGGCCTGGACGCCCCCGTCTACGTCGCCGACGACGCCACCATGGAGTCCGTCACCGGCTTCCAGGTCCACCGCGGCGCCCTGGCGTCACTCGAACGGCTCCCGCTGCCGAGCGTCGACGCGGTCCTGGCTGGAGCACGCCGCGTCCTCGTCCTGGAGGACCTCGTCGACCACGCGAACGTGGGCTCTATATATAGGTGCGCCGCGGCGCTGGGCATCGACGCGATCGTGCTGTCCCCGAGATGCGCCGATCCCCTTTACCGCCGTTCGGTCAAGGTCTCCATGGGCGCGGTGTTCGCAGTTCCGTACGCCCGCATGACCAATTGGCACGACGACCTGAACAGGCTCCGCGGCGCGGGCTTCACGCTGCTGGCGCTGACCCCCGACCAGACGGCCACACCCATGGACAAGGCATCGACGGACGGTGACCGCGTCGCGCTGATGCTCGGCTCAGAGGGCGACGGCCTGTCCTCCCACTGGCTCGACGAGGCGGACGAGCCGGTGTGCATCCCCATGAGCGTCGACGCCATGTCCGCGGGCGTCGACTCCCTCAACGTCACGGCGGCCGCCGCCATCGCCTGCCACACACTCACGCACATAGCGCCTGTCAAGCGCTAAAGCGGCACCCACCATGAGCGCCGGCGACATCGCAAACGATCACACGACCACGAGCGAGCACGCGGCCGCGAGCGTCCGCGACGGGCTCACCCGCTGATCACTTACCGAACATGCCGTGGCGCGGACGCCGGTGCGTGCCCTTCGCCCGCTTCGCCGCCCCGGCCGACAGGCGCTTGCGTCCCAGCCGCGCCTGCGTCAGCAGCAGCGAGAACGCCACCATCAGCGCCGCCAGCCACGCGATCTGCGTGCTCGCCATCCGCTCGAACGTGAGGTCCTGCGCGACGGGCGCCTTGTTCCCCTGCAGGCGGCTCTGCGGCGTCGAGACCTGACCCGGCGCCACGGACGGGTTCGGCGCGTTCGGGTTGGTGATCGGCGGGAGCGCCACCTGCGGGTTCCGTGGATCGAACGACGAGTTCGGCGCCGGTGGAATCACACCGCCGGTCGTCCCGGTCCCGGACCCGGACCCGGACGAACCGCCCCCGCTCGAACCACCGGAGCCGCTCCCGGAGCCGCCACCGGACCCACCAGAGTCATTGCCTTTGGACGACGACGGCTTCGGACTCTTCGTGGGCTTCTTCGTCGGCGTCGGGTCGGGATCCTCGGGCACCTTCTTGTAGGTGACCGTGGCCTCCTTCGTGACGTCCTTCTGCTCGGTCGCGCTCACAGTGACGGTGAGCCTGACCGTCCGGGTCGACTTCAGAGCGGTCAGCTGCCAGGTGAAGAGATGGCCGGTTCCGCCTACGGAGAGATCTCCCGCGGCGCACTTCTCCGAGGTGTAGGGAGAGTCGCAGTCGCCGGTCAACTTCGCCGTGCTGGGGTCGAGCGCCACGCCCTTGACCTTGACGCCCGGCACGGCGGCGCTGACGGCCTTGACGGTCGCCTTGACCGTGACGGGCTTGCCGGCCTCGGGGGCCGCCGGACTCGTGGCGATCTCGATCTCGAGGGTGCCCTGAACGGGAGTCGACGTGCCCGTGTCGCTGGGACTGGGACTCGGCGTCTCACCGTAGGCGACGGCCGTTACGCCACCTGCGGCCAGTACGGCCGCGGCACCGAGACCGATGAAGGCGGGTTTGACCGCTGGTCGGCAGATCACTGCCGCAGCACCTCCGTTGCGTCGCCGTTGAGCGCATGTGTCATCGCTTCGAGGGGTCGCCTCGGGACACATGCGAACACGGATCTAAGGGCCAAATCAACCCCATCCGGAATCATGTGAACTCTTCACGAACGTCCTCGACTTCCGATCTGGGGGCCCAGGTCTGCCAGATTCCCAGGTCGATGCGGTCGAGCCCGAGACTTTCAGCGACCGGGGCGCGTCCCCCTGAATATTCGACCCGCAGCCAAGTTTCGTGCTCGCCGACGACGACGAACCGCTCGCCGCGCCAGCGGCAGGTGGTCCGGACGTAGCGGAGGTCCTCGATCTCGGACGCGGGAACCACTCGGCGGTACTTCCCGGGACGCAGTTCGTCGAACCCGTCCGTCGGCGCGGGCGCGTACAGCCGGATCTCGCCGTCGGCGCCGGGCGCGGCCTCGAAGTCGCGGCCGAGCCAGCGCGCGACGTACCCGTCCCGGATCATTGCGCGGCCTCCCGTCCTCCGCCTGAGGCGTCGGCGCTCGCGTCGGGCCTGAGCCAGGCGAGCTGGTCGGGGTCGTACATGGCCACGAACCGTTCGGATCGGTCGCTGCTGAGGTAGTACATTTCTGCCCCGAACGGAAGCCGGACGCTGTCCACTTTGTACTCGCGGATGGAACCGGCGCTGCCCGGCGCGAACCCGCCGCCCAGGAACGGCGGACGTTCGATCACCCATCCGGCGTCGCCCCAGGCGGCCAGCTCGTGCTCGTCCCGTCCGCCGAACGGGATCCGGTACAGGCCGGAGCAGTAGGCGGGCCAGCGGATCACGTACACGCCCTCGTCGGCGGGCGAGAACGGCGAACCCTCGTACAGGAGCCCCAGCGCCTCGTACAGCTGGGCGGGCGCCTGCAATTCCGACACGTCGCCCGTCAGGTGCACGAAGCCGCCCACCCGGTCATAGCCCTGTTCGAGGTACCAGGCGACATGCCCGTGCGGGACGACCTTCTGCATGATGGCCGGTGCCGCCCCACGATCGTCGAGATCGGGCACCATCTGCGGCACAGGTTCGGCCGCTACCTGCCGCGCCGAGAGCGCCACCGGCTCGGCCGCCGCCTGCGGCATCGGTTCGGGCGTTGCCTCCTGTGCCGGGTGCGGCCCGTGTTCGGGTGCCGCCTGCGGTGTCGGCTGCGGCCCGTATTCGGGCGTCGCTTGCGGTGCTGGTTCGGGTTGCGCTTGGTGCGCCGGTTGCGGTGCCGGTGCGGGTGAGGGCCGCGAGTCCGGTTCGGGCCTCGGCGGCTGCGTCCGCTGGACGGGAGGGACCTCGGGCCGCGCCGGGACGAGCCCGACCCGCGCCGCCCACTCGCTGAGCTCCCGCACCTGGTCGCCGCGCAGCGACGCGCCGATATGCGTCCCCGGGTTGAGCAGCATCGCCCAGTCGTCGCGGGGCCACGCGCCGATCAGCTCCCTGAAGTCGGCGTACACGAACCGCGACTCCGGCAGCACCTCGCGAAGCCGCACCAGCGACGTGAACACCTGCACCGACGACTCGGTCCGCAGCGCCGCGTCCCAGCGGAACTCGCGCTGCATCGGCGTGACTTCGAGCGGTGCGTCGTCCGGAATCGGGACCAGCACGTTCGCGTTCAGCAGCACCCGCAGGAACGCGTCGGAATCGCCCGTCGACGCCGCCTCGTACAGCTCCTGGTCGATCCGGTTCCCGGCCTCGAACGCGGCGGTCCCGGGTTCCCGGACGGCCCGCAACGGCCGTCCACCCGGCGCGGCGGTCTCGGGTTCGGGGCCTGGGTGTCCGCCGTCGGCCGGTCCGGCGAAGTCTCCGCCGCCGGGCGACGCCTCCGGGACGCCCTGCGCTTCTCCGAGATCGCCTGGTGAGGGTGGACCGGCGTGCCTTCCGGGCGTTCCTCCCACGTCCGGCAGCTCGGACGGGCCCGTGGGGTTCTCCGCCGCTTCGTCGAACGCGCCTGGCGGGGCGGGCACATTGGGGACGTCCTGCAAGGTTTCGCCGGGGTGAGGCGCCGCGCCGAGCCTGCTCGACTCGGCGGGATCGCGTGCGGGCTCGTCGAGGGCCTCGGGCGGACCGGCATGACGGCCGCGCGGACGGTCCGGCGCCACGTCGCCTGGGACGTCGCCAAGGACACCGCCGCCGGGACCGGCGGCGGCCGGAATGTCGGGCTCGGCGGGGGCAGCAGGCGGCGCGGGCTCGACGGGCACCGCGGGCTCGGCGGGCGTCACGGGGACCGTCGGCTCGGCGGGCCTCGACGGCTCGGCCGGTGCCGGGGGGACGGCTGACTCGACGGGCGCTGTGGGCTCGGCCGGTGCCGGGGGGACGGCGCGCTCGACGGGCATTGCGGGCTCGGCAGGCGCCAGGGGGGCGGCGGGCTCGGCGGGTGCTGCGGGCTCGCCAAGCGCCGGGGGGACGGCGGGCTCGGGAGGCGCCGCTCGGACGGAGGGCTCGGCGGGGGCGGTGGGCTCGGCGGGGACCGCGGGGGCGACGGGCACGGCCGGGGTCTCCGGTGGCGGGGGCGTGGACGCGGACGGCGGTGTCGCCGCGGTCTCCGGGCCGCGCAGTGAGCGGACCTGGTCGCCGGGCATGGACGCGTCGATCGGCGTGCCCGGGTTGAGGACGAGCGTCCAGCCGCCGTCCGGCCAGGCGGCCACGACGTCGCCGAGGCTCGGCATCACGAACCGGGACGACCCGATCGCCTCGTTCATCCACTTGAGGGACGTGAAGATCTGGATGGACGTGCGGCCGTGGACGGGCACCGGCCGCCACGGGAACCCGGGGTCGCCGGGGTCGATGCCCCACGGGGTGTCGGGCTCGGCGGGGACGAGGACCTGCGCGCCGAGGAGGATCGAGAAGAAGGTGTCGGTGTCGCGGCGGCGCGCGGCGTCGAAGAGGCGCTGCTCGATGTCGTTCTGCGGGTCGAAACCGTCCGTCATGCGCTGCGCCGCGCGCTGGTCGGCCCAGGTGGCGAGGCCGGGGAGCTGCTGGGCGAGGACGGTCCCCCCGGCGGGGGAGCCGGAGTTGATGGCGAGCAGCCATTCGTGGTTCGGCCAGTAGCGCAGCGCGACGGTGAACGGCAGCTTGATGTACTCGGTGCCGGTCCCGGCGGCGTGTGCGGCCTCGATGAGGCGTTCGGGGGACGTGAAGACGGGCACGACGGTGGAGCCGTCGACCTCCCGCGTCTGCCAGGGGAAACCGGGACGGCCCGGACGCAGCGTGTAGTCGGTGTCGTCCGGGACGGGCAGCAGGACGTCGGTGGCGGCCAGCGTCTGCAGGAAGAGGTCGTGGTCGTTGTTGGCCGCCGCGCGGAGCAGTTCGCGTTCCACGTCGTTGGCGGGCTGGAACTCCTGCCGGGTCGACTCGCGGGGCAGGTCGCGGTGCTGGTCGCGCAGCTCCTCCCAGGGCGCGGTCGCGCGGCCGACCTGCGGCGGGCGGCCGTCGCCCCCGGCGACCTGGCGGACGAACCAGGACGGCAACCGCGCCTCGATGGGCAGTGCGGCGCCGACGCCGCGGGCGGGTACGTCCACGGCGAGCCACCAGCGGTCGTCGGGCCACGTCTCGGCGATGTCGCCGAACCTGACCGTCATGAAGTGCTGGTAGGACTGGCCGAGGCAGGCGCGCATCGCCGACGCCGACGTGTACACCAGGACGTGGACGCGGCCGTCCTCCTCCTGGGTCGGCCAGGACGGCTGCGCCTCGTTGGCGAGCACGCCGTCCACCACGTCCGGCGGGACGGGGACGACGAGTTCGCTGTCCGCGAGGAGGCGGAAGTAACTCTCCTGGTCTCCGGCCCGTACGGTCTCCTGCAGTCGGTGCTCCAGATCCGACGTGGGTCGCCACGCGTCGGCCACGGTCGCCACCCCCTGTTTCTTCCGTGCTCGTCCCCGCCGCGACTGTCTACGCTACAGGGGCGAACAGGACCAAAGAGCCTCATCGCCCGACAGGATCGGAGTGTGTGCAGGTCAGCGTGTTGTCAACGGGCTGTCAGTGCGGCGAGGGCGGTGAGTAGGCGGTCGATGTGCTCCTCGCTCGTCCCGATGCCGATGCTGGCGCGGACCGCACCGTCCGCGCCGCCGGCACAGCCCGAGTCACCGGCGCGGCCCGTTCCGTCGCCGTCCAGCAGGTGCCGGACGAGGGGGTGGGCGCAGAACTTTCCGTCCCGGACGCCGATGCCGTACTCCTCGGACAGCCTGAGCGCCACGTCCCGGGCGTTCCAGCCGTCGACGGCGAACGACACGATCCCGACGCGCGGCGCCCGGTCGCCCCACAGGCTCAGCTCGCGAACGGACGGCAGCGCGGCCAACCCCGTCCGGAGCCGTCCCACCAGCGCCTTCTCATGTGCGGACACCGTATCCCACGCGTCCGACAGCGCCTCGCAGGCGGCGGCGAGCGCGATGGCGCCGAGCACGTTCGGGGATCCGGCCTCGTGCCGCTGCTCGGCGGACGCCGCCCATCGGGTCGTCCGCCCGACGGACGCGCTGGCCCCGCCGCCCTTGAGGTAGGGGGCGGCGGCGCGGAGCCAGTCGGCGCGCCCGGCGAGGACGCCCGCGCCGAACGGCGCGTACAGCTTGTGCCCGGAGAACGCGACGTAGTCGAGGCCGAGCGCCGTCATGTCGAGCGGGCCGTGCGGGACGAGCTGCGCGGCGTCCACCGCGATGCGGGCGCCGTTGCGGCGGGCGACCCGCGCGAGCTCCTCGACCGGCCACAGCTCGCCGGTGACGTTGGACGCGGCGGTGACCACGAGCAGCCGGGGCCCGGCGGGGGCCTCGCGCAACGCCCGGTCGGCGGCGGCGACGGCCTCGGCGGGCGTGGCGGGCGCGGGCAGCCGCACGGCCCGCCGCCACGGCAGCAGGCTCGCGTGATGTTCGGTCTCGAAGACGACGACGCTCGTCCCGGCGGGGACGGCGTGCGCGAGCAGGTTCATCGCGTCGGTGGTGTTGCGGGTGAACACGACGGCTGACCGGCGCCAGCCGCCGACGAACGACCGGACCGTCTTCCGCGCCTCCTCATAGGCACCCGTCGTGACCTGAGACGCGTAACCCGCGCCGCGGTGCACGCTGCTGTAGTACGGCAGCGCACGGGTGACCGCCTCATGCACCGCATCCAGGCAGGGCGCGCTCGCGGCGTAGTCGAGGTTGGCGTACGGGACGTGACCGCCGTCCCGCACCGGAACCGGGACGTCCGCGCCGATGACACGCGGAACCCGGTGAACCCGGACCCCCACGTCGCGCGTCACAGCAGAGGTGATCGCGGAGCGGGCGGACGGAGCGGTGCGAGTGCTACGGGCCGAGGTGGCGGAACCGGCGAGCAGTGTCGGCATGGCGGAGCCTTCCGGGGTCAGGGACCCCGGTCATCCACCGGGATCCGCGCTTGCCGGAACGCGGTGCCGCGCCCGGCCAGGTCTTCACCCGGGGCACCCCATCGCGGACGAAGGGTTGCCGGCCAGCGAGCCGGGGCTTGGCGCTGGCGCTCATGACCTCATGCGGAATTATATGCGGGGCCGAACCGGGATCAAGCAGGAGGATGCGATGCGACACGGGGTGGTTCGGGCGCTGGCCGCGGGCGCGATGGCGCTCGGCGCGTCCGGTCTGCTGGGCGGGTGCGGGGCGCTGGGCGGCGACACCGGCCAGGTCTGCACCGACACCAAGAAGGCGTTCCAGCAGTACATCACCCAGGTGAGGAGCGTCCCGGCGGCCGAGCCCGCCCAATGGCGGCAGGCGACGGAGAAGCTCGCCGCACGCCTCGACGCGCTCGCGAACAAGACCGGCGACGACGACCTGAAGAAGGCCCTCAGGGCCGAGGCGCGCGAACTCCGCGCCGCGGCCCCGGCCGTCGGCACCGGAGACGTCACGCGGCTCGACACCGTGATGAAGAAGACCCCGGCCAGTATCGGCGACGCCTGCGAGTAACGGCCGCGGGCCGCCGCGGCCGAAGGTCAGCCGCTGGTGCCGGGGCGGCCGCCTCCGCCTCCGCCTCCGCCGCCGTCACCGCCGCCGTCGTCGCCTCCGCCGCCGTCGTCACCGCCCCCGCCGCCTGGGTCGGGCGGGAGGATGGTCGGCAGGTCGGTCGGCGGGGTCGGCAGGTCCGGCTCGTCGGTGGGCGGTGGCGGCTCGGACGGCCCGCCCGTGTCGGGCGGCTCCGTACTCGGGTTGAGACCGTCCGGAGGGCCGGTCCAGCCGCCGCCCGGCCTGGACGACGGCGACCCGAACGACTCCGGCTCGAAGCCCTTGATGTTCACGGCGTCGCTCATGTACGTCCGCCAGATCTGCGCGGGCAACTGCCCGCCGTACGCGCCGTACCCGGGGATGTTCAGCGGCTTGCCGTCGCTGCGGAACATCGCGACCGACGTCGCCATCTGCGGGATGAAGCCGTTGAACCAGATCGCGCGGCCCTTGTCGGTCGTGCCGGTCTTGCCGGCGACGTCGCGTCCGTCCGGTAGTTGCGCGCCCGTCCCGGTGCCGCCGCGGACGACCTGCTGCATCGCGTACGTGGCGTCCCTGGCGTTCTGCTCGCTGAGCGCCCGCTCGCCCTTCTCGGTGAACGTGCGCTTGTGATCCTCGTTGTCGGTGACGGTCTTCACCACGAACGGCTCCCGGTGCACGCCCTCGGACGCGAACGTCGCGTACACGCCGGCCTGCTGGACGGGATGCAGCGACACGATGCCGAGCGGGAACGTCGCGGCCGTGCGCTGCTCCGGCTTCATCTGCGACGCGGGGATGCCCATCTTCTCGGCCATCTCGACGATCTTCTTGTTGCCGATGTCCCTGCCGAGGTTCACGTACGCGGTGTTCACGGAGCGCTGGGTGGCGGTGACGAGGTTCACCGTCCCGAAGCTCTCGTTGCTGTCGTTCTCGATGGACGACCCGCTGAAGTACTGCGGGGAGCTCCCGTCGTAGGTGGAGTTGAGCGACTTGCCGTCTTCCAGTGCGGCGGCCAGCGCGATCGGCTTGAACCCGGACCCGGCCTGCGCCCAGTCGCCGAAGGAACTGCTCAGCGCCTCCTCCAGATAGCCGCGGCCGCCGTAGAACGCCAGGACCTGCCCGGTGGCCGGGTCGATGGAGACGGCGCCGGTGCGGATCTTCTTGTTCATCCCGCTCGGGGTGCTCTGGTTCACCGACCGTTTGAGCGCGTCCATCAGCCGCCTGTCGAACGTCGTGGTGATCTTCAGCCCGCTGCGGTTGATCTCGTCCTCGCTGTAGCCGCGGCGCTCGGTGAGCTCCTTCTTGGCCACGTTGACCATGTAGCCCTTCTGGCCCTTGAGGACGTCGGTGATGTGCTGCTTGCGCGGGGCCGGGAACTTCATCGACGCCGCCTCGGCGGGGTTCAGCGCGCCGTCCCGCACCATGTTGTCGAGGACGGAACGCCACCGCTGCTCGGCGTGGACGCGGTTCGCGCCCGACGGGTCGGCGAAGCGGCTGGGCTGCTGGATCGCCGCGGCGAGGTAGGCGCCCTCGGCGGCGGTCAGTTCCGACACGTCCTTGCCGTAGTACGCCTTGGCGGCGGCCTGCACCCCGTAGGCGTCGCGGCCGAAGTAGATGGTGTTGAGGTACTGCGTCAGGATCCAGTCCTTGGACTTCTCCCGGCCGACCTTCAGCGACACCATCACCTCTTTGAGCTTGCGGGTGACCGACACCTCCTTGCCGATGCCGCCGTAGTAGTTGCGGACCATCTGCTGGGTGATCGTCGACCCGCCCTGCAACTGCTGCCCGGACACCGTTGACCAGAACGCCCGCGCCGTCCCCGAGACGGACACGCCCGGGTCGCCGTAGAAGCTGCGGTTCTCCGCCGCGATCACGGCGTCGCGGGTGCTCTTCGGGATCCGGTCGAGCTTGACCGCGTCCCGGTTGACGCCGGTCTTGGCGATCTGCGTCTTGCCGTCGGAGTAGTAGAACGTGGGGCCCTGTGCGATCGCCTGCTCCTGCGGCGACGGCACCGGCGTGAACAGGTAGGCGATGGCGAACGCGGCGATGCAGAACCCGATGAACCCGAGCAGCAGGAACAGCGCCCGGCGCAGGTAGCGCGACCGGCGGCTGCGGGGCTTGCGCGGCCCCTTCCCGTCGCCGCCGCGGTCAGGTCCGCCGCCGCGCCCGGGGCCGGGGCCGCGTCCGGGTCTGCCGCCGCGCCCGGGGCCGGGGCCGCGTCCGGGACCGGGCCCGCGTCCTGGCGGCCCCTCCTGCTTGGACGTGGCGGCGGGCATGGTCTTGGTATCACCGTTCGCGGACCCGCCGAGACCCCCGGCCGCCGCAGCCGTCTCGTCCGCGCCCGTCTCGTCCGCGCCCGCGTCCGTCTCGTCCGCGTCTGTCTCGTCCGCGTCTGTCTCGTCCGCGTCTGTCTCGTCCGTGACGGTGTCGTCCGTGACGGTGTCGTCCGTGCCCGTCACGGGCTCCTGCACGTCGGTCGCGTTCTTATCGGCGCCGGGGGATTCGGTCTCGTCCTCGGCCGGGGCGGCGTCGCCGTCGCCCTTGTCGCCGTTCTGAAATATGTCGTCCCCGTGGGCGAATTCGGTGTCTTGGGCGGATTCTTCGGTATGGACGGTCAGCGTGGCGGTCGTGGGACCGTCCCCGCCGACCGGCGGCGCGACCTCGGTGTCAGGCCGGTCCGCCTCGCCCGGCCCGGTGCGCTCCTCGCCCTCCGGACCCTTTCTGCCGTTGCTCACAAGCCCCCCGTGATTAATGCGTTACCGACGATACCTGAGGGGATCGATGGGATGGCCGCCCAATGCACAGTCCCGGTGGTTCCCATTAGAGGGACGGGCAATGAGCCTCCCCGGTTGTCGTGCCGGATGCGGCGCGACGGAGATTTTCCGGCAACGCCGAGGGGCGGGACCCGTACGGGTCCCGCCCCTCCCGGGTGGCACGGCCGCGCCGTGCCCGCCCTACTTCTTGACCTTGGCGAGGACGTCGATGACGAACACGAGGGTGTCGTCGCCCTTGATCTTGGGCGGGCTGCCCTTCTTGCCGTAGCCCTCCTTCGGCGGCAGGACCAGCAGCAGGCGGCTGCCGACCTTCGCGCCGGTGAGGCCCTTGTCGAAGCCCGGCACGGTGGCGCCGGTGCCGACCGCGAACTTGGCCGGCGCGCCCTGCGCGCCCCAGCTGGTGTCGAACTCCTTGCCGGTGTCCCAGATGTTGCCCTGGTAGTTGACGACCGCCTCGTCGCCCTTGGCGAGCGCCGGGCCCGTGCCCTCGACGAGGGTCTTGACCTGGAGCTTGTCCGGCGCGTCCGTGTCCTTGGGCATGGTCACCTTGGGCGCCTTGCCGGCTCCCTTGTCCTCGACCTTCGGGAGCTTCTTGTCGGCGAGTTCCTTCTTCGCCCCCTGCGGGGCGGGGTTCTTGGGAACGACGGCCTGGACGTCCACGACGAACACGACCCAGTCGCTCTCGCCGAGCCCGAGCTGCGCGCCGTCCTTGCCGAAGCCCTCCTTCGGAGGGATCTGCAGCACGACCCGGCTGCCGCCCGTCTGGCCGACCATGCCCAGGTCGAAGCCCTTGAGCTGGCTGTTGCCGACGACCAGCGGCCGCGTGGGCTGGCCCTGCGCCTCCTGCTTGTAGGACGAGCCGAGCTGCTTGCTCTTGCTCTTCTTCGAGCTGTCTTCCTCGTCGTTGTCCTTGGACCACTGGTAGAAGGCGTACTGGACGAACAGCGTGTCACCGCTGGCGATCTTGGGACCGTCGCCCTTGATCGGGACGGTCGCCTTGCGCTTGCCCTCCGGCGAGAGATCGGTCGGGATCTTGACCTTCGGCTCGGACGCGAACTTCCCGGTCACTTCGATCTCGGGTCCGGGCCTGGTCACCAGGTACCCGACGCCGCCGGAGATCGCCAGCGCGACGACCACCAGGCCCGCGATCATCAGGGTCCGCCGCTTGCGCGCCTGCTTGGCGGTCAGCGCGGACGGCGCGGACGGACGGTTGAGCCCGCTGCCGCGCCCGGCGCTGATGCCGTGCGGCGTGAATTCCGGGCTGCGGATGTTCTTGGCGTTCGGGATCTTCGCCTTCGCCTTGATCGCCGGCTTGCCCCCGGGCTTGTCATCCTCGGACATGTTTCCTCACTTGCTCCGGGTTCGACGACATCACGAAAGTGACCACCCTTCCAGGGTCGGTCTAAGCACAGCGTGAAAACCGCGCAAAGGAGGCCGACCCGCAATGTACCGGTCACACGGACCTCTGTGTGGGCACCGTGTGCCAGGGTCGGGGCCGACCCGCAATCTATCGGCCGCGCGGCCTCGCGTGGCGCCGTGCAACCGGGAGGAGCCACCCCGCAATGTACCGTTCACGGGGCCTGTGTGGGCGCCGCGTAACAGGGACGGGGCCGACTCGCAATCTTCCGGTCACCGGGCCCCCGCAGGGCCGTGCGCCAAGGGGAGCGCCGCCAGGATACCCCGGCGGGCCGCGACGCTCACGCCCGCGCGGCCGCCGGGGGTGGCAGGCTGGGAGGATGCGCCTCGCGACGTGGAACGTCAACTCCGTCAAGGCCCGCCTGCCGCGCCTGCTCGCCTGGCTGGAGGAGTCCAAGCCCGACGTTCTCTGCCTCCAGGAGACCAAGTGCCGCGCGGACCAGTTCCCGGCCGCCGAGGTCGAGGAACTCGGCTACGCCACCGCCGCGCACGGCGACGGCCGGTGGAACGGCGTGGCCGTCCTCTCCAGGGTCGGCATCGAGGACGTCTCGAACGGCTTCCCGGGGCAGCCGGTCTACGAGGGGGAGGCGGAGGGGCAGACGAAGCTGACCGAGCCCGTCCTGCTGACGCCGGAGGCCCGCGCGGTCGGCGCCACCTGCGGCGGCGTCCGGGTCTGGTCGCTGTACGCGCCCAACGGCCGCACACCCGACTCCGCCCACTACACCTACAAGCTCGAATGGTTCGCGGCGCTGCGCGAGGCGCTCGCCGCCGAACTGGCCGCCGGGACGCCGCTGGTGGCGTGCGGCGACTACAACGTGGCCCCGGCGGACGAGGACGTCTGGGACCCGGCCGCGTTCACCGACTCCACCCACGTCACCCCACTCGAACGCCAGGCGCTCGCCGACCTGCGGGCCCTCGGCCTCCACGACGTCGTCCCGACCCCCATGAAGGGACCCTTCCCTTTTACTTACTGGGATTATCGGGCGGGAATGTTCCACAAGAACCTGGGGATGCGCATCGATCTGTTCTACGCGAACGAGGCCGTCGCCGGGCGTGTCCGCTCCGCCTACGTCGACCGGGAGGCGCGTAAGGGCAAGGGCCCGTCCGACCACGCCCCCGTCGTCGTGGACATCGACTAGCCCGCTCGCCGGGCGAGGATGCGGCGTTTGCCCGTGGCCGGGTCGTCGGACTGGTGGAGGACGGTGAAGCCGCGGGGGAGCAGCGAGGCGGGCTCTCCCGCGCCCAGGCACCATTCGGCGGGCAGGCCGGGACGGTCGCGGCGGGCGTTCCCGGTGAACGCCTCCCAGGCCAGTGCGCCGCCGTCCAGGACGGCCTCGGCCGCGCGCTCGAACACGGCGCGGTCCCAGAAGCCGGTGCACAGCACCAGCGCGTACCCGGCCGGATCCGGCCGCCAGGTGCCCAGATCCGCCTGGACGGACGTGATCAGCGAGCCGAGCCCGCGACGCCGGGCCTCGGTGGCGAGGCGTCCGAGCGCGAGTTCGGAGATGTCGACGGCCGTGACCGGCCGGCCGGTCACGGCGGCGCGCAGGGCGCTGCCGGACGGGCCCGACGCCAGGTCGAGCACGCCGCCGTCCGGCAGGTCGAGCGACAGCGCCCGCTCCGCCAGCGGATGGGCGGGCGACAGCGCCGGGACGTCCCCGTACTTGGCGTTCCAGCGGAGCCTGTCCGGGTGTTCGGCCAGGTCAGGTGGCACGAGGTCTGGTGGCACGTCCTCCATGGGGCCGACCCTACGCCCGTGATGCCGCACGCCCGTGATGCCGCGGTCCGGCGGGTGCCGCGGTCCGGCGGCCGCCGCCCCGCGGCCGCCGGACCCGGCGGTCAGCGGAGTTCCGCGATCAGGAGGATGAACATCGCCGTCGGGAAGCCCCTGCGCCACCACGGATCGTCGCGCAGCTGCTCTTCCGTTGGGTGCGGTTCACGTAGGTCCGCGATGACGAATCCGGAGTCTCGGAGCGTTCCAGCGTAGAACTCCAGCGGCCGGAGCCAGGATGTGACCATCGAAGGGGATTCTAGCCCGTCCACCAGGAAGCGCTGGTCGATGCCGCGGGACGCGAAGTACTCCTCCGCGGGGATGCTGGCCGCCGCGCCCCGTTCGGAATGCTCCACATAGAAGCAGGGATGCAGGGTCAGCAGGACCAGCCGCCCGCCGCTCTTCAGGACCCGGCCGATCTCGCGGAGCGCGTCGGTCGGGTCCGGCAGGTGGCTGAACAGGTGGTTGCAGACGACCAGGTCGAACGTGCCGTCCTCGAAGGGCAGGTCGTCGACGCTCGCGTAGGTGAACCTGGTCGCGCCCTCCGGCGACGGGTGCGAGGCCGCCGCGTCGACCAGGCTCTGGCAGGCGTCGATGCCGTCGACGTCCGCGCCGCCGGCGGCGAGGGTGCGGGACAGGTATCCTTCACCGCACCCGGCGTCGAGCACCCGCAGGCCCGCGGTGGGGCCGATGGCGTCGAGGACGGCGGCGTCGGTCAGTTCCGTCCGGTACCGGTCGCGGCGCTCTCTGATGACCTTGACCCAGTAATCAGCGTTGGCCTCCCATCTCTCCTGCGTCAGATTCGCAATGGACTGCGCCGTGTCCTCCACCGGCTCCCCATTCTCCAGAAGCTGGTTCAGATGATGCCCTTGAGTTGCCGAACCAGCGCGTTGCACGTCTGTCTGATCCTTCTGTCCCGGCAATCGACCCCGCGTAGTTCCAGGGCTTGGATCAGCTCGACGATCTTGCCGCCGAACGCCCGGTCGCGTCTCAGCGCGAGTGGAATGTACGTCGACACCAGGTAGTAGAAGTAGGCGTCGTTGTAGACGGCGATCTCGCGTAACACCTCGGTCGCCGTATTGCGCAACGAAAGGGAGCTCGGAAGGGTGAAATCGCTGCTCAGGCGGCTGTCGCGGGCATAGGTCGGGAACGCCCACTCCTCCAGCGCCGCGTACACCGGCGTCGTCTCGAGCTCCCGGCGGTACCGCTCGGCCAGCTCGACGTCGTCGGTGTTGATCAGGATGCCCATGACGACGCCGCGCGTCGTCCACGCGGTCTGCCGGGCGGGGTCGTCGAACCCGAGATCGGCGTCCAGCGCGTCGGTCACCTTGCTGGCCTGGTGGGCGATGACGTTGTGGGCGAGGATCGAGTGGAACGAGTAGGTCTTGCGGTGGAGCCGGGGAGCCAGGTCGACCGAGGAGTCGTGGAGGATCTTCGGGTCCTGCAGGATGCCCCGGCCCGGCTCGTCGGAGTAGACGAGCTCAAGGGCGCGGTCCGGTTCGCTGCCCCAGAAACGGGCGATGAACGACGACGTCTTCTGCGTCGGCTCACCCCGGACGATGCACAGGGCCGCCTCTAGGGCGTTCAGCAGGTTCTGCTGCGGGACGGTCGAGTTCTCCAGCGCGACGAGGTCGACGGAGAGCCCGACGTCGTGCAGGTCGCCGATGAGGATGTCGCGCCTTTTCTGGACGGCGTGCGCCATCGTGTACTCGGCGATACCCGGGATGGACGAAATCAGGCTCTGCAGGGACCGTCCGCTGACCCGGTCGAGCCATTCGACGTTCTCCCACAGCCGGAAGACCGTGCTTTCGTCGAGCCCGGAGAAGGCCGCGACGTCGGACATGCTGAGGCCCATGTCCCGGGTGATCTCGGAGAGTGACTTCGGCTCGCCGTCCGCGGTCATCGCTCGCCCTAGATGTGGCACTTGTTGGCGAGTCGATCGTACCGAAGCGCCGGGCATACCGGGCGAGGTGACGGCGGTTGTGTTCGTTCTGTTCTCGATGACGGAGATCACGGCGGCGGTCGCTCCGTGCCGGGACGGGCGGTGACGTGGGAGGCGAGGGCGGCGGTCCGGCGGTCCGGGCAGGTCCGCCGGACGGTGCCGCCGAGGTCGTCTCGCGTCCCGCCGGCGCCGGCGGGCGTGCCGCCGAGGTTGGCGGGCGCGCGGAGCCCGCCACCAAGGTCCGGGAAACGCCGCGGCCCGGTGTCCCGGGCGGGCGGCACGGCGGCATGGTCCAGGAAGCCCCTGTTCGCCTGGAAGATCCGCCCCGCGGTCGGGCGCCTGCGCGGCGGCCGGCCGGCGGGATCCCGGTCGGCGGCGCGGTCGCCCCCGCCGCCGAGGAAACGGGTGTGCCGATGGGCGACGCCCGGGGCCGGCGCGGTGAGCAGCGGCCCGTGGGCGCCCGCCTCGTCCGCCCGCGGGCCGGGTGCCGACCGTACGGTCGGGCCCGGCGCCGGCCCCTGCGTCACGGCAGTCGCCATCCTTCCCGGACGCCCACCCCGAACCAGAACGTCGCCCCGTTCTTGCTCCGATGGGTGCCGAAGTCGGTGGCGAGCGCCTTCATCAGCAGGAGCCCCCGCCCGTGTACTGGCAGGGGCTCCTTCGGCGCGCGCGGCTGCCCGGGCGCGGCGCCGCCGTCGGTGACCTCGACGCGGACGTACCGGTCGAGGTGCATGACGGTCAGCGTGATCGTGCCGTCCGGGCGGGGCCTCGCGTGCAGCACCGAATTGGTCATGGCCTCGCTGGTGAGCAGTTCCAGGTCGCCGAGTTCGGACCGGTCGGCGCCGAAATGCTGCCCGACGAGCTCCCTGACATAGGATCTCGCGAGCCGCACGGCGGCCGGGGTCGCGGCAAGGTCGATCTCGCCGATCAGCCGCCCGCAGGACTTGCCGTTGTTCCAGGCGGACGGGATTCCGAGTTCCAGCGACGGTGCGGGCGCCGGGACGAGTACGGGCGTTCCGGACCACGCGTCAGATGCGTTCATGGCGGCGTTGGCTTCACGTCTCCGTGTCGGGCTGTATGCGAACATGTGTTCTTCGGCCTGGTCGAAGTGAGCGATGAAAATCACTCAGTGGACGTGGGAGTGGAACTACACACACTCTTACGCACCGCGCGCGGGGGAGTCACCGACGCTTGCGCGCATGCAAGAGACTTGCCGCACGCTGGGGATCCTCACCATCCGTCCAAGATCCACCACAACGACGGCGGAGTGAACTCCGCGAACCGGGCCGCGTGTTCCAATCGCCCGCCGGTTGATCATCCAAGCGGTTATGGAATGAGCCGCGGAAGGAGGGCGTCGCGGAGGCGCGCCAGGGTCCTGTTCTCGGCGGCCGCGGCCTCCACCCGTCCGGCCAGCGGTTTCACGAAATCGTCGAATCCGCGGGCGGTGTGATCGACGTCCGGCCACGGCACCTCGTGCGAGGCGAGGTCCCGCCATTTCGCGCGCGGCATTCGGGTGCCGTCCCCGACCGCCGACGCGTGCGCCACGACCTCGTCGCTGGACAGTGCCGCGAGGAGCCAGCCGCGGTAGGCGTCCTGATGTGGCCGTACGACGAGAATGTCGGTCGACGCGACGCCGTCGACGAAGGCGAGGCCGACCTTGTGGAAATAGGGGCGGAGCTTCCCGAACAGCACATCGCCGGGCGCGAATCGTCGCTTTGTACTGATCACGTTGGACGAATCAGTCCACGACGTCAGCCACATGTGGCGTTTCGGCATATGTTCGAGGGCGATGTAGTTCTCGTCATGGTGCATCCGCGCCGCCGGGACGGTCGACCGCACCGGCGCGCCCAGGCGCTCTATCGGGATCGTGGCCCTCGCCGCGCGGGCCAGTTCCAGGTAGCGGGCGCGGACGAGTTCGTCCGCCAGCGCCGCGATGCGGCCGTTCACGGCGATCTTGTCGTCGAGGGCGGTGAGGGCGGACGCCGCCGAATCCTGCTCCGCGCGTGTCATCCGGCCGACGGCGAGCCTGCTCAGAATGCCCTGCGTGAGCAGCGGCTGGCCCGACCCGATGCGGTACCGGTTCAGGTCGAGCCTTTTGAGCAGGTAGTAGACATAGCGCGGGTTCACGCCGTCCTTCGGCGTGGCGATGATGGCGTTGTCGGTGACCCAGCAGCGGTCCCGGCTGTAATGGACGGCGCCGCAATACGACCCGACGCGTCCGACAATGGTGGCGTCGGCGTCGGCGTTGAAAAGGTCGGATGAGCCTATGACACCATTGGCGCCATAGGTTTCGTAGGCCGTTCCTCGGCCGGCGGCCTTTGATTTTCCGTTCGAGAAGGCGACGATGTCGCCCAGCCGCACCTGATCGTCACTCATCCGGCAGCCAGCCGGCCCAGTTCGGCGCGGACGACCTGGTCGAGCCGCGCCGACTCCTCGAACTGCGTGAACAGCTCCTTGGTCAGGCTCTCGACCTTGCCGGCGATGGGCTCGCCGCCCGCGGCCGTTTCACTCCCGGCGGTATTCGAGGTGCCGACATAACGTCCCGGGGTGAGGACGTGGTCATAGGACCGCATCTCGTCGAGCCCGGCGGCATGGCAGAACCCCGGCACATCCGAATACGTGCCGTCGCGCCAGGAATGGTAGGCACCGGCGATCCTGGTGATGTCGGCGCCGGTGAGGACGCGTTCGGTCCGGTCGACCATCGTGCCCATCGCCCGCGCGTCGATGAACAGCACCTGGTTCCGTCTGGCCTTCCCTTTGTCGAAGAACCAGAGGCATGCCGGGATGGGCGTGCTCCGGAAGAGATGGCCCGGCAACGCGATGACGCACGACACCAGATCGGCCTCCACCATCGCGGCGCGAATGCGGTGTTCGGCCGACTGCCGCGACGACATCGACCCGTTCGCCATCACCACGCCCGCCGTGCCGCGAGGGCCCAGCTTGGCGACGATGTGCTGGATCCAGGCGAAATTGGCGTTCCCGGCGGGCGGGACGCCGAACCGCCAGCGCGGGTCGCCGGTGTCCCGGTACCAGTCCGACATGTTGAACGGCGGGTTGGCCAGCACATAATCGGCCTGAAGCCGGGGATGCGCGTCCTCGTAAAAGGTGTCGCCCCAGCGGGCGGAAAGGTCGCCCGCGATTCCGTGGACGGCCAGGTTCATCTTCGCCAGCCGCCAGGTGCGTTCGTTCGCCTCCTGCCCGTGGACGGCGATGTCGTCCAGCCGTCCACGGTGGCTGAGGACGAACTTCTCGGCCTGCACGAACATGCCGCCCGAGCCGCAGCACGGGTCGTACACGCGCCCTTTGAACGGTTCGAGGATCTCGACCAGAACCTTCACCACACTGGGCGGCGTATAGAACTCCCCGCCGCGCTTGCCTTCGGCACGCGCGAACTTCTCCAAAAAGTATTCGTAGACCTCGCCGAGCACATCCCGCGCCGATTTGCCGTCGTGCCCGTCGAACCGCACATCGCCGATCAGCCCGACCAGTTCGCCGAGGCGGCGCTGGTCGACTCCGTCCCGTCCGAAAAGCTTCGGAAGGACCCCGGCGAGCGGGGGATTGGCGTCCATGACCGCGTCCATGGCCTCGTCGATCGCCGCGCCGATCGTCTCCGGCCCGGCCCGTGAGGCCCTTGCGGTGAGTTCCGTCCACCGTGCCCCGGCCGGTACCCGGAAAGCGCACTCGCCGGACGAGTCGGACACATACTTGAGGAACACCAGCCCGAGCACGAAGTCCCTGTAATGCGCCGCGTCAACGGACCCGCGCAGCTTGTCGGCGGCCTTCCAGAGAATCTCCTTGAGGTCCGGGTCGGTGCTCATGGGCCGATTCTGCCGCGCCGAACGTGGTCGCCACGCCATGCCGCGCCTGTTGGACGGCGCCCCGTTCCGGTGCGAGGCTGCCGTACGTGGTGGTCGTCGGCGTCCTGGCACTGGCTTCGCTGGCGGGATGGCTGTACCTGGCATTCGGCCACGGCGGTTTCTGGAAGACCAGCCCCAGCCCGCGCCTTCCGCCGGGCACCGGCCCGCCCGAATGGCCGGACGTGGTGGCCGTGGTCCCGGCCCGCGACGAGGCTGCCATCCTCCCGGAAACCCTGCCGACGCTCCTCGCGCAGCACTATCCAGGCGATTTCAGCGTGATCCTGGTCGACGACGGAAGCGGCGACGGCACCGCCGAGACCGCCGAGCGCCTCGCGGGCGACCGCGCGAACTTTCGGGTCGTGCGCGCGAAAGACCGTCCCGAGGGGTGGGCGGGCAAGGTCTGGGCGATGGCGGAGGGCGTCCGGGCGGCAGAGGTCCGGGCGGCGGACGTCGGAACGGCAGGCGAGCCCGGGTTCCTCCTGTTCACCGACGCCGACATCGCCTACGCGCCCGGAACCGTGACGGAACTCGTGCGCGCCGCCACGTCCGGCGAACGCGACCTCGTGTCGCTGATGGCGACGCTCAGCACCCGCACCGGCTGGGAACGCGTGATCGTCCCGGCCTTCGTGTACTTCTTCGCGCAGCTTTACCCGTTCCGCCGCGTCACCCGCGACGGGACGCGCACCGCCGCCGCCGCGGGCGGGTGCGTGCTCGTCCGCCGCACCGCCCTCGCCCGCGCCGGAGGGCTCACGGCGATCAAGGGCGCGCTGATCGACGACGTCGCGCTCGGACGACTCATCAAGCGCGACGGCGGCCGCTGTCGCCTCGACCTGAGCCGCGACGTCGTCAGCCGCCGCCCCTACCCGCGCCTGTCCGACCTCTGGACGATGATCGCCCGCAGCGCCTACCACCAGCTCCGCTACTCACCGGCCCTGCTGGCGGGCACCGTCCTGGGCCTTCTCCTGATGTACGCGGTCCCGCCCACCGCGGCCGTCGCGGGTCTGGCGGGCCTCGCCCTGGGCGCGGACGGCGCCGCGCTCGCCGCCACGGCGGGCACGCTCGGCTGGACGATCATGGCCGCCACCTACACGCCGATGCTCCGCTTCTACCGCCTCTCACCCCTGCGCGCCCCGGCCCTGCCCCTGGTGGCCCTCATGTACGCGGCCATGACCGTCGACTCGGCCCGCAGGCACCGCGCCGGCAAGGGCGGCGCATGGAAGGGCCGGACGGCCCCGTGACCGACCCGCACCGGGCAGGATGGCCCCATGGACTTGGTGGAGTTCCTCCGCGACCGGCTGGCCAGGGACGAGCGGATCGCCCAGGCGTGCGCGGGCGCCCCCTGGAAGGCCACGCCGGCCGGGACGATCAACACCGACGTGTCCGAGGACGAGGGTGAACGCGAACCCGCCTTCGTGGCGACGGTCGAGAACGGGGCGTACGCCGAGCACATCGCCCGCCACGACCCGTCCCGGACGCTGCGCGAGGTGGCGGCCGCGCGCCGGATCATCGACGACTACGAGAAGGAGACCTGGATCCTGACCCAGGGCCACGGGACACCGGAACTCGAAGCCGCGCGGGCCGCCCGCGAGTCCGTCCTGCGCCTGCTGGCCCTCCCGTACGCGGTCCATCCCGCGTACCAGGAGGAATGGCGTCCCTGACACGGTGCCCGCCGTCCCGGCCACGACCAATGTGGAACGCACCTGTGACACATCGGACCCCGGGCCTGTAACCTCGATGAGGGAGTCGAGAGGCGCTGCAACGGGCTGCGGCCCGCCACGCTCGGCTCCGCTCACCGGATCGACAAGGGCGCCTCCCACATGACTGGGAGGTGCTTGGAAATGACCGAGAACAAACTTCGCGAACTCCTGGACCAGCGGATCGCCGTCCTCGACGGCGCGTGGGGCACGATGCTCCAGGGCGCGGGCCTCACCCCGGACGACTACCGCGGCGACCTCATCACCGGCGACCATCCGAAGGACGTCACCGGCGACCCCGACCTGCTGAACCTGACCCGTCCCGACGTGATCCTGGACGTCCACCGCCAGTACCTCGACGCCGGCGCCGACATCACCACCACCAACACGTTCACCGCGACGAGCATCGCCCAGGCCGACTACGGCCTTGAGGGCCTCGTCCACGACATGAACGTGCAGGGCGCCCGCCTCGCTCGCCAGGCCGCCGACGAGGCGGGCGGACGCCTCGTCGCCGGGTCCGTCGGCCCGCTGAACGTCACCCTCTCGCTCTCTCCCCGCGTCGACGACCCGGCCTACCGCAAGGTCACGTTCGACCAGGTCAAGACCGCGTACGCGGAGCAGATCCGCGGCCTCGCCGAGGGCGGCGCCGACCTGCTCCTGATCGAGACGATCTTCGACACGCTGAACGCGAAGGCCGCGATCGCCGCCGCCCGCGAGGTCGCCCCGCGGCTGCCGCTGTGGATCTCCGTCACGATCGTCGACCTGAGCGGCCGGACGCTGTCCGGCCAGACCGTCGAGGCGTTCTGGCGGTCCGTCGAGCACGCCGAGCCGCTGGTCGTCGGCCTGAACTGCTCGCTCGGCGCCGACGAGATGCGCCCGAACCTGGAGGAACTGGCCAGGGTCGCGCCCACCTATGTCGCGTCCTATCCGAACGCGGGCCTGCCGAACGCGTTCGGCGGCTACGACGAGACCCCGGACGAGACGAGCGCCAAGCTCGCCGAGTTCGCCGCGTCCGGGCTGGTCAACGCGGTCGGCGGCTGCTGCGGGACGGGACCTGAGCACATCGCCCGCATCGCCGAGGCCGTCCGGAGCCGCGACCCCCGCGACCTGGTGCGCCCCGGCCGCGCGGCCCGCTTCAGCGGCCTGGAACCCTTCGAGATCGGCGCGGACACCGGCTTCGTCATGATCGGCGAGCGCACCAACGTCACCGGGTCCAAGCGGTTCCGCAGCCTGATCGAGGCGGGCGACCACCAGGCCGCGGTGGACGTCGCGCTCGAACAGGTCCGCGGCGGCGCGAACCTCCTCGACGTCAACATGGACGCCGACCTGCTCGACAGCGAGCGGGAGATGACGACGTTCCTCAACCTGATCGCCACCGAGCCCGAGGTCGCCCGCATCCCGATCATGGTGGACAGCTCGCGGTGGAGCGTGCTGGAGGCCGGGCTGAAGACCGTCCAGGGCAAGGGCGTCGTCAACTCGATCAGCCTGAAGGAGGGCGAGGGCCCGTTCCTGGAGCAGGCCCGCCGCGTCCGCGACTTCGGCGCCGGAGTCGTCGTCATGGCGTTCGACGAGAAGGGCCAGGCCGACACCACCGAGCGCAAGGTGGAGATCTGCGGCCGCGCCTACGACCTGCTCACCCAGAAGGCCGGATTCCCCGCCGAGGACATCATCTTCGACCCGAACGTCCTCGCCGTCGCGACCGGCATCTCCGAGCACAACGGCTACGCGAAGGCGTTCATCGACGCGCTGCCCCTCATCAAGGAGCGCTGCCCCGGCGCCCGCACCAGCGGCGGCATCTCGAACCTGTCCTTCTCCTTCCGCGGCAACGACATCGTCCGCGAGGCGATGCACTCGGCGTTCCTGTTCCACGCCGTCCGCGCCGGGCTCGACATGGGCATCGTCAACGCCGGGCAGCTCGCCGTCTACGAGGACATCCCCGCCGACCTGCTCGAACTCGTCGAGGACGTGCTGTTCGACCGCCGTCCCGACGCGACCGACCGGCTCGTCTCGTTCGCCGAGAACGTCAAGGGCAAGGGCACCAAGCGCGAGGTCGACCTGTCCTGGCGGGACGCGCCCGTCGCCGAGCGCCTCTCGCACGCCCTCGTCCACGGCATCATCGACTTCATCGAGGACGACACCGAGGAGGCCCGCGCGCAGGCCGCCCGCCCCCTCGACGTCATCGAGGGCCCGCTGATGGACGGCATGAAGGTCGTCGGCGACCTGTTCGGGTCGGGCAAGATGTTCCTCCCCCAGGTGGTCAAGAGCGCCCGCGTGATGAAGCGCTCGGTCGCCTACCTCGAACCGTTCATGGAGAAGGAGAAGCAGGAGGCGCTGCGCGCCGGGCGCATCGCGACCGACCGCGGCCAGGGCAAGATCGTCCTCGCGACGGTCAAGGGCGACGTGCACGACATCGGCAAGAACATCGTCGGCGTCGTCCTCGGCTGCAACAACTACGACGTCGTCGACCTCGGCGTCATGGTCCCCGCCGCCAAGATCCTCGACACGGCCGTCGCGGAGGGCGCCGACGCCGTCGGCCTGTCCGGCCTGATCACCCCGTCGCTGGACGAGATGGTGTCGGTCGCGTCCGAGATGGAACGCCGCGGCCTGCGCCTGCCGCTGCTGATCGGCGGCGCGACCACGTCCCGGCAGCACACCGCCGTGAAGATCGCCCCCGCCTACGACGCGACGACCGTGCACGTCCTGGACGCCTCCCGCGTCGTCGGCGTCGTCTCCGACCTCCTCGACGAGGGCCGCGCCGCGACGCTCGACGCCGCCAACCGCGCCGAACAGGCCAGGCTCCGCGAACAGCACGAGACGAAGCAGCGCAGCCCGCTCCTCACCATCGCCAAGGCACGCGCGAACCCCGAGAAGGTCCCGTTCGACGACCTACCGACCCCCGATTTCACGGGCGTCCGCGTGGTGCGGCCCGACCTGACCGCGCTCCGCGAGTTGATCGACTGGCAGTTCTTCTTCCTCGCCTGGGAGCTGAAGGGCAAGTACCCGGCGATCCTCGACCAGCCCGTCGCCCGCGAGCTGTTCGACGAGGGCAACGAACTGCTCGACCAGATCGTCGCCGACAACGCCTTCGAGGCCCACGGCGCGTACGGCTTCTGGCCCGCGCACTCCGACGGCGACGACATCGTCCTGCCGCAGGCCCGCTTCCCGATGCTCCGCCAGCAGACCGCCAAGCCGGAGGGCCGCCCGAACCGCTGCCTGGCCGACTACATCGCCCCGTCCGGCGACCACCTGGGCGGCTTCGCCGTGACGATCCTCGGCGCCGAGGACCTCGCCGCCAAATACGAGGAACAGCACGACGACTACAAGTCGATCATGGTGAAGGCGCTGGCCGACCGGCTCGCCGAGGCGTTCGCCGAGTACGTCCACCTGGAGGCCCGCCGCGCCTGGTTCGAGCCGGACGCCGCCCCCGCCCTGGCGGACCTGCACGCCGAACGCTTCCGCGGCATCCGCCCCGCCCTCGGCTACCCCGCGAGCCCCGACCACAGCCTCAAGCAGACCCTGTTCGACCTGCTGGACGCGGGCCGCCTCGGCATGAAGCTCACCGAGTCGTTCGCGATGACCCCCGCGGCCAGCGTCAGCGGACTCATCTTCGCGCACCCCTCGTCCCGCTACTTCACGGTAGGCCGCGTGGGCAAGGACCAGATCGACGACTACGCCACCCGCTGCGGCCTCCCCGTCCCCGAAGTCGAACGCTGGCTGGCCCCGAACCTCGCCTACGACCCGTCCTGACATGTCCTGAACAAGACCCATATAAATAGGCCGCTGTTCGAATTTTCTTTCGTCAAGTTCGAAGAAACGCTTCGTATTCAGCCGGTCACCTCTAGTCTTCAGGCATGCCCACAACAGATCACGAGCTGCCGCTGGACATGGTCCGAAACCGGCCGCAGCTCGCCCCCGACATACTGCGGACCGTCTTCCAGATGGACCTCCCCGAAGGTGGAAAGGCCGACCTGAACTCAGAGTCCTTCAGGGAAGTGGAACCGCCCGAGCTGCGCTGCGACGCCACCGTCATGCTGGACAAGCCCGACGACGGCTTCGCGCACGGCATCATCGTGGAGTCGCAGCTGCGCTACGACAAGCGCAAGGCCCTGACCTGGCCCGCGTACCTGGCCTCGCTGCGGATGCGTCACAGGTGCCCGGTGACCCTGCTGGTCATGTGCCCCGACCAGGCCACCGCCCGCGCCTGCGCCGTCCCCATCCACACGGGGCACCCCCGATGGGTGCTGGAGCCGCTGGTCTTCCACCCCGGAATGCTGCCACCCATCACCGACGTCGAGGAGGCCCGCCGGATCCCCGAACTCGCCGCCCTGAGCGCCCCCCTGCACGCCGACGGCCCGGACGGCGAAGCCGTCCTGACCAGCGCGGCCATCGCCCTCGGAGAGGGCAACGGCGCAAACTACCGTCAGTACTATGACTTCATGAGGGCAAAGCTCTCTGACACCGCCCGCAAGCTGCTGGAGGACACCGTGGACACCAAGAACTACGAGTGGCAGTCAGACTGGGCAAAGTCCCACATCGCCGAGGGCAAAGCCGAGGGCAAAGCCGAGGGGGAGGCGGAGATGCTTCTGGTCATGCTGGAAGCCAGGGGGGTCGCCGTCCCGAACGACGTCCGTGAGCGCGTCATGGCCTGCAGCGACACCGAGCAGTTGAAACACTGGGGCAGGCGCGCCGCCGTCATCGACTCTGCCGATGAACTCTTCGCCTGACAGCGCCAGCGGGTCCCAGACGAGACCGGTGGACATCAAGAACTACGAGTGGCAGTCAGACTGGGCGAAGTCCCACAACGCGCAGGGCAAAGCCGAGGGGGAGGCGGAGATGCTTCTGGTCATGCTGGAAGCCAGGGGGGTCGCCGTCCCGAACGACGTCCGTGAGCGCGTCATGGCCTGCAGCGACACCGAGCAGTTGAAACACTGGGGCAGGCGCGCCGCCGTCATCGACTCTGCCGATGAACTCTTCGCCTGACAGCGCCAGCGGGTCCCAGACGAGACCGGTGGACATCAAGAACTACGAGTGGCAGTCAGACTGGGCAAAGTCCCACATCGCGCAGGGCTACGCAGTGGGATATGCGCGGGGCATGGCGAAGGCGCTTCTGAACGTTCTGGAGGCGCGTCGTGTCACCGTGTCCGATGACGTCCGGGCGAGGATCACGGAGTGTGTTGAAATCGAGCAGCTCACACGTTGGATTCGGCGCGCTGCCGTCATGGACTCTGCGGAGGAGTTCATCGTCTGATCTCATAGCAAGCTAGTCATCCCTGTCCGGGTGGCCGGGTTACCGGTCGCCCGGATTGTGGTTTTGGGGGCGAACCTCGATCGCGGTCGGTGCGTCGGTATGGGGCGAGGTCATCGACTAGGGGGCAGTGATGCTGAACGTCCACGGGTGGAACGCGATCGACGGGGTGTTGAAGGCGACGTACGGGGACGCCGACCGCCTGGAGTGGGACGCGCCGATGCCCTACCGTCCGATGGGCAGCCCGATCCCGATGGGCCAGTTCGTCACCAACACCATCGCGATCTACCCGCGCGACGAGCCGGTGCCGCACTGGCACCTCATCGGCTACGCGCTCACCGCGCCACATGAGGAGCGCGGCTACGAGTTCACCCTCCGCGTACCCCGCCTCCCAGCCGAACAGAACCCGCCGAACTGGGCGTTGGCGCACCTGGAGAACCTCGCGTCGTACGTGGCCAAGAGCGGCAACGACTTCAAACCCGGCCACTACATCGAATTCCCGAACCCCATCGACCCCGACCGTCCCGGCTCGGCGGTGCGCGCGGGCGCCCTCGTCCTGGACCCGGAACTCGGCCGAGCGGAGACACCACTCGGCGAGGTGGCGTTCCTCCAGTTCGTCGGCATCACGACCGACGAACTCCACGCGGCCCAGTCATGGAACGTCGACGGCCTCATCGAGGCTCTCGTACCGCACCTGCCCGTCCTGCTCACCGACCTCGATCGCCTCTCCCTCGCCGACAATCCGGGCGTCGCGCGGGCGGTCAGCGAAGGCTCGCGGCGGGACGGCTCCGGCACCGGCTTCCTCTTCTTCCACCAGCTGGACGCCGACACGTCCGACGGCGTCACCCTGGAGATCGGCGCGCAGCACGTCCCGCAGCTCACCCGCGTCCTGCCGGCCCGCGTCCCGCACGGCAACCCGCTGATCCTCCGCGGCCCCCGCAGGCCCGTCGTCCTCGTCCCCGGCCCGGTCTTCGCCCACAACGAGACCGACCAGGCCCTGGAGATCACCCTCCCGGACGCCGTCAGCCACGGCATTGCCGAAGCCGTCCGTCCCCACCCGGGCACCTACATCGTCGACGCTCTCACCATCGAAGTCGTCCCCTGACCCGGCGGCGCCACCAGGCCGCGCCCGGACCTCACCCGCGCCCGGGGGCCGTCGTCCCGGCTTGGAGGTATTCCCACAACGCGGGCGGGACTTTGGCCACGGCGACCCAGCCCCAGTACTTCTGCGGTTCGGGAAGGATTTGCGCATAGCCGGTGTCCCAGATGACCGAGACGGTGTGCTGGAACGTCTCGCGTTCGGCACGCCATTCGTAGCCGTCCTCGGTCACCGTGCCGACCCCGAGAACTTCCTTGGTGCCCCTGTTCGCCACCACCAGATCGCCCGGTTCGAGCCGGTAGAGCCGCCAGAGCTCATTCGCTTTGGCGGATATCTTGCTCCGGTTACCTCTGTACCTGGCGAAGTAGGTCTCCTCGAACGCGGCCCTGAATTCCTCCTCCGAGCCGAACTCGGACAGGTCGCCGACACCCTCCCAGCCGATGCAGATGTACCCACCCGCCAGACACTCGTCCCAGTACACACCATCCGGCCCGGGCGCGACCTTGAGGATCACAACGGCCTCCTGACACCAGTCGCGGTCAGCCCACAAGCACAGAACAACTCAACCACACCAACTCCGCGCTTCGACCCGCCACTCAGGCTGAGGAGGTCGGCCTACCCTGCCGATGCCTGCTGCCTCGCCAACCATTGACGGGCGAAGCCTTCCGCGTCCTGCAAGAACTCCTCGAGCCCCGGCTGGTCGGCTACCGACTCAGAAAGCAAATCCTCCAAGACTGCCAGCTCTGCCCGCACTGCCTTCCGGGTATCAACTTGGGAATCCTTGTCGACTGAGGCATCGCCAAGCGCTGTCCGAATTATGCTCTCAGTTACGCCGGGATCAATCACGGTGGCATCCCTCATAAGGGCGATTCGTAGCTCGGCGACGTACTGGATAATCTGATGCAACGTGTATGTTGGTGAGAACTTCCGCCGCACCGCCACCGCGAAGGCCGCGTAGATCATCAACGTGTTGGCGATCAGGTCGCTCTTGTCAGCCGGGTTTCCTGGTTCCTGCGTTCCCGCTGAGTCGCCGAGGAGGAACGAGCGCAGCCTGTCGATGTGCTCGGCTCCGAGCCGGACCCCGGAGTAGTCCGTCACGAAAGTGATTCTTCCGCCAGTTCTCGTACCCTGGCCATAAAGGTGTCCAGTTCGGCGTCATTGAACTGCTCTTCGCCAACGAAGGCTGCTAGCAGAAGGAGCTTGACCTGGAAGCCGGCGTTGCCATCGATGTCGTCATTGGCGCCGAAAGGAAGCTTGCCGAGCACAAAATTGATCGATCGTTCCGCGATGTCAGGATCGATCTTATCCGCGGAGGAATCCGTCCTGCGGCGCACGTCGGCGACGTACTGCACTACCTCGGCATCACCTGCAGGTTTGCCGTCCGTGATGAAACGCCGCCTGGCGGCTTCGAAGAAACCCGCTGAGACCAAGGCATCGTAGCCAACATTGGCCCGTTCCTTGTCGATCTGGTCCAGTAGGCGGCGGTACTCGTCGACACGCCCTGCGAGTTGCGCCTGCAGAAGAGCGACCTGTTCATCCGTTATCGTCATTGTTTCTTCCCATCAGTCGCTTAATGCCGCAGAAAGCCTGTCGTCCGGCCTCGAACATTACTATGCCACCTGCGGCGACGCCCACCATTGCGCTCGCATAGTCCGTGTGATATTGCGGAGCTTCTATATGGGGCCCGGTGTCCCGAACGGTGGATGGATGTCCGGTCGGCGGCTTCTGCTCCAGGAACTTCAGCACATCCGAGGTCAGGTTATCGCCGCTCCTGACGGCGTCCTCGGAATTGGTCCGATTGTCCCGAAGCATTCTCTTGAAGAGAGAATCATCTTCGGGGTCGGTTTCGGTGAGGTCCTGGTTCTCGTTTATCGGGGTGAGGGGGGCGCCGCGTTCGCGGGTCAGTTCGCCGGCGGTGGCCGGGTCGAGGTCCGCGCGGGTCGGGAGTGCGGCGAATCGGTCGGTTTCGTTCTCCTCGGGGGACGGGGATTCGGGCTGGTCTTCGGTGTTCCTACCATGGTCGTCGCTGGTGCTGTTCGAGTTTTCGTCTGGTCTTTCCGCGTTCTCGGGGGAGGGTTGGGCGTCATCTCGTTCGGCGGGTTCGTGGTCCTTTGCTTCTGTTTCGCCGTCCTCGCGTGCTTCGGTCTCGGGCTCGGATGTTTCGCGGTCCGCCAGTGCGGCGCTCCGCGCTTCGACTTCGCGTGCCCATGACTCCGCCCGTGGCCCTCTGCTCACCTCGGGCCATTCTGTGGGTTCCGTACCCTGGTCGGTTTCGGCCTTGCCGGACTCTGGGGCTTCGGTGTCGGACGGTTCTTCGCGCGCACGCGCCCATGATTCGGCTCGTGGTCCGCGCGGCGTGGTCTGATCATTGTCGCGGGCGGGTTCGTCCGCTGGTTCCGGGCTCTCTACGGCTTGGGGGGCGTCGCTCTTCTGCGTGCCGGGTTCGGCTTCCTGCTCCTGGGGCGACTCGGGCGCGCGGGCGGCGGCGCGGCTTTCCAGCCGCGACGGCTGTCCCGGCGAGCCTGGCCGGTCGGGCAGCGGCTGATTGGCGTTATCGGACGTTTGTGGCGGGTCGGTGGTCTCTGTCTTGGTGTCGGTCCCGCTGGTGTGGTCGACGCCCACCATCAGCCCTTCCGCCGGACGGTGCCGAACCGGTTCCTCACCTACCGGCCCGGCAAAGGTCGGGACGCCAGCCTGAACGCGCGGGGCAAACGCCAGGAAACGCCGTCCATCAATGAAACCGTCAACGCCCAAGAATTGCACGCCTGGCGACCAGTGCACAGAAATCGATCATACGAATCTGTGCCGTGTTGCCTGTCGAGTCCTGTCCTTCGTTCATCACTGCTGCGTGTGCCGACGAAGCGGTATGCGAGATGCCGAACATCCCCTGAATTTGCAACTGTCCGAAATACGCCTATACCGTCGGCTCCACCCCTATGCGCAACGGTCGCCGGCCATCTGGTGGCGTCGTCGAACTGGCCGTGCAGAGCCTCGATCAGTGGGGTGGGTGTAGCCATGGTCGAGTGAGATGCGGGGCTCGGTGTGTCCGGTCTTGCGGCGCGAGAATCTTCACTGCCAGGCCCCTGGAAACGTTCCTTGATGCGCGGGGAGGTCAAGTCCATGGAGCACCTGCGGCGGTGGATTCTGGTGATCTGACACCGGGGGTGTGATCGGGATGGCATGGACGAAGCCAAGCTGTCCATTGGTTTTGTGGTGAGTTGGAAGGTCAGGGGCTCTCCGTGCTTGGTGCCGTGGGGAAGATTTGTTCGTCGTCTGGGCGCGTTCGGGACGGTTGAGGGGCGGGGGTTGTCGGTGGGCGTCGTTACGCTCGGCTTGGACGCCGAGGGGGTCGCATGATCGTTGAGCGGGCTGGTGACCTGCTGCGGGACGATGCGCGGGCGCTTGTCAATCCGGTCAATACCGCCGGGGTCATGGGGAAGGGGCTCGCGCTTCAGTTCAAGCGCGCCTTTCCGGCCGTCTTCGCCGCCTACGCCGAGGCTTGTGCCAAGGGTCGGGTGAGTCCGGGGAAGGTTTTCTGCGTTCCGGTCGATGGTGCGCGCTGGGTTCTCAACTTTCCGACGAAGCGGCGCTGGCGGAGCCGGTCGCGTCTGGACGACATCGAGTCCGGGCTGGACGACCTCGCCCGCGTCCTCGCCGAGCTGGAGATCGTCAGCGTCGCCGTCCCGCCTCTCGGACACGGGCACGGTGGCCTCGACTGGGGAACCGTCCGCGCTTTGATCGCGGCGAAGCTCGGCTCGTCGGATGTGGACGTCCGGCTTTACGTCCCCGAATCGGAAGGAGGGGCAGTGGCCTGATTCGGCCGTGGGGGCCATTGGGAGGGCTGGGACCGCGCGCAGACCGCAACGATCCCAGCCCCTGTCGAAGGGTCGGGGGGTCAGATCAGCAATTGAACTGCACGGGGTCGGTCGTGCCTATGTCCCTGATGGACGACGGTGAGCCCGACAGGTAGTCGACGGTGACGTCCACGAGGCCGACGTAGGCACCGTGCCGGTCAGCCTGCACGTGGTGGCCAAGGCCGCGGCCGACCGCTGCTGCGAGGCGGGTGCGGGCTGCCCGGGCATGGCCTTGGCCAGGGTGTTCGTCCCCTGGGCCGGTGCCGGCTGGGCGGCGTCGCCGGTGCGGTGGCCACCAGGCGGGTGGCGGCGACCGCGAAGCTCGCCGCGAGAGCTCTGGGAATCCCCGATGAGCACTGCATGAAGTGTCCCCTTCTTACGGGAGCATGTCGCCTCTGATTCGCCGCCGAAAGCGGACTGGATTACCCCCGGATCGGTTGGTGGTGGACTGGATCGCTCCATTTGAAGGGCCGTGGTGAGCCGGTGTCGGTTCCGCCGGATGGGCGTTGGGATGCGTCTGCCGACGAGACGAGACAGGGCGGGGGGAGGAGGTGCGCCACCTCCGGTCGCGCGACCGCGTCCATACCGCGTCCTGTAAGGAGTGCGGGTCGGTGCTCGGGGCTGGATAATCCTCGTGAGACGGCTGGCGGAGATGGAGGGCGGCATGGCGGATGCCGGGTTCGAGGACATCGACGTGGTCTGGGAGCACGACGGGAAGGTCATGAAGCGCTGGTCCGTGGAGATCAATCCCGATGCGCCCGTTCAGGACCTGCTGCCGGAGCTGATGGAGGGCCTGAAAATACACGGCGACCCGAGCAGCGCCGTCATCGAGAACGTGGGGACGACCAGAAAGCCCGTTTACAAGATCACCACCAAGGCCAGACGGAATATGGGGAGATTCTCGGAGCAGTAGTCATGGCCGGACGAGGCAGCAGAAGGGTCATGAGGAACTACCGGGTGTACCCGGAGGCCGCGCAGCGGGTGGCCTATGTGGGGAACCATACGGAACTCCCTGACGTCCACGGCCAGAATCCTCCGCCGGGCGAGCCGAGAAGGCTGATCTACTTCGACCAGCCACGCGTGGCCGACGTCTTGGCGCAATTGGCCGCCTTGCCCTCGGGGCGGGACGTGCTGACGTTTCTCGGCAAGGAGAACCGAGACGAAAACGGGGACGTGCTTCCGCGTGGTCAGCGCACCGCGATGTTCCATTTCTCCGGGGAGGTCGGTGACGGGGAGGCAGTCGATCTGGAAACGATGGGTCGCGTGCGGCTCGTGGCCTCCGAGCTTCACCCCAGCCAGGTGATCGTCGTACGGGGGCTCGTGCGCGCGGCGGAGGACGTCAAGCCGTCGAGTGTCAAGCTCCGGGTCGGGAGCAAGACGATCAGCGTGCTCGTCGACAAGGGCAGGCACCTCCATCTCAACAAGAGTTACCTGGTCCGTCCGGCCATCACGGTCGTCGGCGTCGTCCGCAGCGTGCCGAGCCGTCAGGTGGAGGCGGCGGCGATCTGCGCGTGCGTCCGGGCGGCACCCTAGCTATTGAACACCGACGGTTTCAGCAGCTTGAGGGCGTTGTCCTGGAGAGCCTTCTCCCCGGCGTTGAACCGTTCCCAGGCCGGGCCGGGCGAGGCGGGGTTATTCTCGAGCGCCTGCCAGGATTGGAACAGCTCGTCCAGATCCTTTTGCAGGGCCGGATCGTAAATGATCAACCGGGCGATGGTGAGCTTGTTCAGCATCGCCTGCGGCGCGTCGGCGGACATGCGCTTCTTCCGGTATTCGTGCGCGGCGACGGCTATCTCCGCGATGGCCACGCGCTGATCCTTCTTGTGGTCGTCCTCGCGCTGCTGGCGGTTTCTCCTGTCCTCTCTCTTGAGGGTGAACAGAAGCGTGACCATCGCGCCCGCGAACACCAGCGCGGCGCCGGCGATGGGTGCCCATTGCTGGACGAGGGGCGCCTCGGCGGCCAGCGGTCCGGAGAATGTGAACTCCTCCATTTCCTCAGCGTGGCACAGGACGCGGGCCAAGAGCCTGCCGCCGGAGTTGCCGGGAGTGGCCACAGCGGACGGACGGTGAGCCGGTGGCGGACGCATCAGGGCGGGACGGCCGGGTAGCGGGGCGTTATGCGTATTTTCATCAACGGGCTGATCGCTGGAGCCGCGGGGACCAGCGCGCTCAACGCCGTCACGTACCTCGACATGGCGGTCCGGGGGCGCGGGGCCAGTGACACGCCAGGGGAGACGCTGCAGAAGATGGCGGACGACGTGCACGTCGACCTGGGCGAAGGGGAGAAGGCGGAGAACCGGAAGGAGGCGCTGGGGACGCTGCTCGGCTTCGGGACGGGGCTCGGCGCGGCGCTCTGCTACGCGCCGTTCGCGCGGCGGCGGGTGCCGTGGCCGGTCGGGGTCCTAGCGCTCGGGGCGCTGGCGATGGCGGGGGCGAACGTCCCGATGACCGTGCTGGGCGTCACCGATCCGCGGCAATGGTCCGCGGAGGGCTGGGTGTCGGACGTGGTGCCGCATCTGGTTTACGGGGCCGTGGCCTATGCCGCGTACGAGCGGCTGGGCTGAACGTGGGCCAGGGGCGAACCGGCTAGGTCCTAGGTCGATTGGACGTCACGGTCTGGGTCCGGTGGCCGACGCGGGCCGGGGTGGGGGGAAGGCAGCCTTTAGGGCATGACCACGACCCAGGAGCCCGATGTCGCGGGCAAGGCCGACAGAACAGCGGAACGTTCTACGACTCCCGGATGGGCGGCGCTGCTCGCCGCGTCCATCGGGCAGTTCCTCGTCGTGCTGGACATCTCCGTCGTCAACGTCGCGCTGCCCGACATGCGCGCCGGCCTCGGCCTCGGCGCGACCGGGCTGCAATGGGTCGTCAACGCCTATTCGCTGACGTTCGCCGGGTTCCTGCTGCTGGGCGGGCGGGCCGCCGACCTGTTCGGGCGCAAGAGCGTCTTCGTCGCCGGGCTCGGGCTGTTCACCGTGTCCAGCCTCGCGGGCGGGTTCGCGCAGGACACCGGGATGCTCATCGCCGCCAGGGCCGTTCAGGGGCTCGGCGCCGCGATCCTCGCGCCGGTCACGCTGTCGCTGATCACCGCGACGTTCCCGGACGGGCCCGCCCGGACCCGGGCGATCGCGATGTGGACGGCCGTCGGCACGGCGGGCGGGGCCACGGGCGGGCTGGTCGGCGGGCTGCTCACCGACTATCTGAGCTGGCGCTGGGTGTTCCTCATCAACGTTCCGATCGGCTTGGTGGTCGGGTTCATCGCCGTCCGGTGGCTGCGGCCGGAGGTCCTCGCGGGGGCGCGGCAGCGGCTCGACCTGCCGGGGGCGGTGCTCGTCACGGCGGGCGTGGGGCTGCTGGCGTTCGGGATCGGCGAGACCGAGAAGCACGGGTGGAGGGCGCTGTACCCGCTGGTGGCGGGGGTCGTGCTGCTGGCGGCGTTCGTCGCGGTCGAGGCGAGGTCGGCGCAGCCGCTGGTGCGGCTGGCGCTGTTCCGGGTGCGGAGTGTCGCGGTCGGGAACCTCGCCACGCTCGTCGGGATGATGGCGGGGTTCGCGCTCTGGTACTTCCTGTCGCTCTACATGCAGAACGTTCTGCACTACAGCGCGGTCCGCACCGGGCTGTCGTTCCTGCCGCACACGGCGGGCATCATCATCGGCTCCAGGCTCGCCCCGACGCTCATGGCGCGCATGGACACGCGGCTCCTCGCCGGTATCGGCGGGCTGCTGGCGGCGGCGGGGTTCGCGTGGCAGAGCGTGGTGCTGGACGCCGACGGGACGTTCCTCGGCTCGATCCTCGGGCCCGGCGCGACCATGGCGCTCGGGTTCGGGCTGCTGATGACGCCGCTGGTGGAGGCGTCGACGGCGGGGGCGCCCTCGTCCGAGGCGGGTGCGGTGGCGGGGATCGTCAACACCTCCCGCACCATCGGCGGTGCCATCGGGCTCACCGTGCTCAGCACGGCCGCGGCCCGTTCCGGCGCCGACCTTGTGGACGGATACTCGACGGCGTTCGTCGTCGCCGCCGTCATCACAGCCGCCGGGACGGCGCTCGTGGCGTTCCTGCCACGTCCGCAAAAGCGAACCTGAGGGCGCCTGCCGGAAGGAACGGACGCCCTCAGGTCGCGTTTGAGAGGCGGGGATCAGTGAGCGCGGTGAGCGCTCAGTGGCGGGCGAGGGCGGGCGCCTCGGTCAGCACGGCGCCGGGCTTGATGCCCATGCGGCCGTTCTGGAAGTTGCGCTCGACCTCGGCGATCTCCGCCGCGTTGGGGTTGGGGTTCTTGCAGGCCGTGCCGGCGCTGGCGCCGGACATCAGGTCCGTGCACAGACCGGTGCGCCGGTCGGGCAGGCCGAGGATGTGGCCCAGCTCGTGGGACGCGATCCGGATCACGTAGTGGCCCTGCTGGGTGGCCTGGCGGCCCATCCAGACGGTGCCGCGGCCGAGGCTCGTCACCTGGGCGCGGGGCCAGCCGTTGTCGGCGAGGATGCGGACGTCGCCGGGCGTGCCGGGAACGAACTGGACGTTCTTGACGTGCTCGTTCCAGATCTTCGCGCCCTCGTCCCACGCCTCCTTGAACTCGGCGGCCTGGCTGGTGTCGTACCGGACGGTGCGGACGTTGGACTGCTGCGGCGCGGGCGCCGCCGAGGCGGGCACACCGGTGCCCACCAGGAAGGCGAGGCCGAGCAGCAGCGCGGCGCAGACCCTCAGGAACTTGCTTGCGACCATGAATACCTCACAGTGTGGGAGCGGATGAGGCGCCCTCCGCCGGGCACCGCGCTCCGGCGGAGGGCACGTTCATTCCTGAACGGTCAGCGGGTCGCGCTCGCGGCGCCGCCGATGATCTGGAGGAGCCGGTCGCGATAGGCCGCCGTGTCACTGTAGATCGCCGGGCCCTGGGCGCAGGTCTGGCCGCCACGGCTGGTGGCGCCGACGAGCTCCCACGCACCGGGTCCGCCGGTCACGGCGGGGCCGCCGGAGTCGCCGTAGCAGGCGCCCTTGCCGTTGCCGCCGTCGGTGCAGATCTCGGTCGCGCCCGTGATGCCGGAGCACCGGCTGTCGGCGACGATCGTCGTGTCGAGCTGCTGGAGCTGGATGGGAGCGCCACCGCAGCCCCGCGTCGGGCAGGTCTGGCCCCAGCCGATCAGGCGGGTGGCCGATCCGACCGGCGCGCTGGTCGCGATGGGGATGGGCTTCATCGTCGACGCGCTGGAGAGACGGAGGACGGCGAGGTCGCCGCCGACCACCTGGCGGCTCGCGACCTGGCGGACCTCTCCGCCCGCGTTGTAGGTCTGCGTGCCGATCCTGACCTGGGCGGGCTGCCCGCAGTGCGTCGCGGTGACGACCCACGTCGGCGCGACGAGGGAGCCGCCGCAGCTGTGCCGTCCGCCGTTCTGCAGCGACGTCATGAACGTGTAGGTCTCCGTCGCCGGCACGCCGCCGACGATGTTGGTCCGGGGCGGCGGCGACGGAGCCGTCTCCGCGTTCGCCACGGATGTGCCGGTCAGTGTCAGAACCGCGATCGGCACCGCGGCCAACAGTCTGCGCTTCCTCATGAGCGGGGGGTCCTTTCACGGGGGTGGAAGAAGAAACGTGGTGACCGCCTGGCCCTGCCGGTCCCCGGCCGGTGCCACGGAAGCGTTCGGTGGCGCCGGCCCCATACCCCACGACTATTGACCATTCATGCAGAAATCACCAATTGCGGATTCGGGGCTGGACCCCCGGATAGAACGCCTTCTAGGGAAAAAGCGGGGACGACCTGCGAATCTTCTACCTGAACGCCGTGTGACTGAACGCAGAGCCATTTTTTCAATCCGGGCGCTGAGCTGTGAAAACTGCGCCGGGGGCGTTCGCGGCTGTGAACGTCCGGCCACGTCCCGATGTGGTACGGGGGTGGCTCAGGAGGCGAGCACGTGGGGCTGGACGCTCGCGTCCGGGCGCGGCGGGCGGGTGAGGCGGCGCCCGAGACGCTGCGCGGGCGCCTCGATCCAGCGCTGCGACGCCCAGCTCACCGCCAGCAGCACCAGGACGAAGAACGCCAGGCCCACGACGTCCTCCCGGCCGGAGACGTCGAGGAACTGCGCCGCCACCATCAGCAGCAGCGGGTGCAGCAGGTAGACCGAGAAGCTGATGGTGCCGAGGCCGGTGGCCCAGCGGGGGAACCGGCGGTGCCGCCACCGCCACGCCGCGGCGAACGTCACGGCGGCCGCCAGCACCGTCACGCACCAGGCGAACTGCGCCTTCCAGCCGTAGGGCGCCGCGTGCCACGTCCCGGTGCCGAGCGCGCCCGCCAGGACGACGCCCGCCGTCATCGCGGCCGCGCGCCGGCTGATCTGGCCGTGCTCGGCGCGGTGGACGGCGGTCCCGGTGAACATGATCGCCAGCATGATCAGGCCCTCCCAGGCGTCGATGCGCCCGTTCGCCGTGACCAGGAGGGCGGCGAGCAGCCCGCCGAGCAGCCCGCCGGCGGCGCGCGGCACGGGACGCCCGGACACCGCGGCCGCGATCGCCACCACCACGCCGGCGGCGGTCACGGCGACGATCAGGCCCGTCCCCGCGGTGCGCGACAGGAGGCCGGCGGGGGCGTTGGCGCCGGTCAGCAGGCCGGTCGCGGTGAGCGCGGCGGCGCCGACCGCGACGACGGTGAGGACGGCCGCCGCCGGCGCCGACCGGCGGTGCCCGCCCACCACGAACAGCGCGACGATCAGCAGGTAGAAGGCCATCTCGTACGACAGCGTCCACAGGACGTTCATCACGTTGGGGACGTTCAGGACGTCCTGGAGCATCGTGAGGTGCGCCAGGACGGCGGTCGCGGGGGAGTACTGCTCCAGCCCCGCCCGGAGGCCGAGCACGCCCAGCAGGAACGGCAGGATGGCGAGGAAGCACGCCACGGCCAGCAGGGGGTAGATGCGGAAGAACCGCCCGATCCAGAACCCCCGCACGCTTCCGCGCCGCTCCAGCGACGCCGGCACGATATACCCGCTGACCAGGAAGAACACCAGCACGCCCGCCATGCCGGGGTCGAACCACTCGGCCATGCGGATCCGCAGCGACGGGAGGTAGACGTAGCTGGCGTGGTGCAGCGCCACCGCCAGCGCCGCCGCCCCGCGCAGCGCATCGAGCCACCCAAGCCGGGACGTCACGGGGGAAACACCCGAAGCGGGAACCATCCCGACAGACTAGACGCCCGCGAGGCGGACGCCAGGAAATGGGCGGGAACGGTCACCGCCCGCCTCGCCTGACGGCGCCGAGTCGGAGGGGGCAGGCCCGTGATCACGCGTCGCTCGTCCGGCGAACCGTTGATCAAGGCGCGTTTCCTCTCTCCTGGCACGTCGAAGATCACCGATATGGCGGCCGACCTGTGCTCGACACGCGGTGACCTCGCGTCACCGTCGGCTAGGGTCTGTACGTGGGATCGGAAAAGCCCGTGGGGCCGGGAAAGGCCGCGGGATCGGGAAAGGGCGTGCTGCCGCCGGAGCGGCGCCGAGAACTGCTCGACACGGCGATGCGGGAATTCGTGCGCCACGGTTTCGGCGGCGCGTCGCTGAACCGCATCATCCGATCCTGCGGAATGAGCAAGAGCTCCTTCTACCATTACTACGCCTCGAAAGAGGCGTTGTTCGACGCGGTCGTGGCCGGGATCACCGGCGGACTGCGCGACTCTGTGAAGGTGCCCGCGCCGGAGGAGTTCGCCGTCCCCGGCTTCTGGGACGCCGTCGCCCGGCTCTCCGCCGACCTGATGCGCGCCGCCGGACGGGACCGCCGCCTCATCGACCTCTGGCGGCTGTTCTACGTCTCCGACGCGCCCGTCGCCGAGGACGGGCCGCTGGCGCAGCTCAAGGCCGGGATCGACGGCTGGCTCGGCGGCGTCCTGGCGGCGGGCCGCGCGGCCGGCGCCATCCGCGACGACATGCCCCCGTCGTTGCAGAGCGAGCTCACCCTGGCGATGCTGTGGACGATCGACGCGTGGGCGCTCAAGAACCTCAGGGACATCGACATCGCCGAGGGACGGCGCCTCGCCGCCCTGCAACTGGACCTCCTCCGCCGCCTCCTGGCCACCCCCTGAGGCCGCGCAGACGCCGCGCTGGCGCCGGTCAGAGGTTGATCTTCGACGGTCTCCGGTGTGACACGGCGCCTTGTTCGAGTTCGGCGATCTCCGCCTTCCGGTCGGCGCCGAGCGTGCTGTTCTGGATCTTGTCGTGCAGTTTGAGAATGGCGTCCAGCAGCATTTCGGGCCGGGGCGGGCAGCCGGGGACGTAGAAGTCCACCGGCACGATGTGGTCGACGCCCTGCACGATCGCGTAGTTGTTGAACATTCCTCCGGACGAGGCGCACACGCCCATGGAGATGACCCATTTCGGCTCGGTCATCTGGTCGTAGAGGCGCCGCAGGACCGGGGCCATCTTCTGGCTCACCCGCCCGGCGACGATCATCAGGTCCGCCTGCCGCGGGGTGGCCGACGCGCGCTCCATGCCCCAGCGGGCGAAGTCGTGCCGCGCCATTCCGACGTCCATCAGCTCGATCGAGCAGCAGGCGAGCCCGAAGGTCATCGGCCAGAGCGAACTCGACCGCGCCCACCCCGCCACCTTCTCCACCGTGGTCAGCAGGAAGCCGCTGGGAAGCTGTTCCTCAAGTCCCATGAGAGGGACGATACCCAATAGTGGACCAGGTGGTCCAAAGATCATGCGAGTGAAATGGACCACGTGGTCCACATGCGGGAGGCGGCCACGGAAAAGACGGACGCGCGCCCCTCGTGGGACGCGCGTCCGTGGACGATGGGGTCAGGGCCGGCGCCGTGCTGGCGCAATGCGGCGCCGGCCCTGAGTTCGGGGGATCAGCTGCCCAGGCTCTCGTCCAGAGTCCTGGTCAGGATGCCCGGGTCACCGGACATCTCCCAGATCATTCCGCCGAGCAGGTTCTTGCTCTTCAGCCAGGCGACCTTCTTCTGGATCGACCAGGCGTCGTCGAACGTCCACCACTGGCCGTTGTCGCCGGTGTAGCAGGACGTGGCGACCGCCTGCTCATCGTGGACGATCTTGCAGTTCGGCACGCTGGCGAGCAGGTTGCTGTAGCCGCGTGTCCCGGCCTCTTCCGCGAACTGGCCGGGGGCCGCGCCCTTGGCGTCCTGCCATTCACCGCCCTTGCCGCCGTCGGTGACGTTCTTCCAGCCGCGGCCGTAGTAAGCCAGGCCGATCGTCAGCTTCCGCGGGTTGACCCCGGCGTCGAGGTACGGCTGGACCGCGTTCTCAACGCTGAAGTGGAACGGGTACGGGTCGTCCTTGTCGGTGTAGAGGTTGCCCGCGTGGCCCGTCCGGTTCGGCTCCCACGAGTCGTCGCTGCCGGAGCCGTGGAAGTCGTAGCCCTGGATGTTGAAGATGTCCATGGACTTGGCGACCTCGGCCAGCTCCCAGCCGGCCTCGATCTTCGCGGGGTCGGCGGGGGTGAACGCGGTGAGCAGGTAGCGCTGGTTGGTCGACTTCGTCAGCTCGTCGAGCTGGCGGCGGAACTCCTCGATCAGCAGCGTGTTGTTGCGCTTGTCGTCCGGGCTGACGTGGTTGCCCGGGTGCCCTTCGGCGCCCGGCCACTCCCAGTCGAGGTCGATGCCGTCGAAGATCCCGGCACCGGTGCCCGGGCCGCCCTTGCCGGCGTACACGGGCAGGTTGCCCTTGATGTAGATGTCGAGGCAGGACTGCACGAACTTCTTGCGGGACGCGTCGGTCTTGGCGACGTCGGAGAAGTACTTGGAGTACGTCCAGCCGCCGAGCGAGATCAGCACCTTCAGGTGCGGGTACTTCTTCTTGAGCTTCAGCAGCTGGTTGTAGTTGCCCTGGAGTTTCTCCCAGCCGCTGTCGGCCACGCCGTCCACCGACTGGGCGGCGCTGAACGGCCGTCCGTAGTCGGCCTCGGCGTCGCCCGCGCCGTCGCCCTGGTTCGGGTCCTGCGGGTTCTGCGTGGTGCCCTTGGTGACACCGTGCAGGCAGGTCAGGTTGACCGGGTCGATGTTGCCGAACGCGTAGTTGATGTGGGTGAGCCGCCGCGCGTTCCCGGTGGTGTCCAGGTTCTTCACGAAGTACTGGCGGCCGTAGATGCCCCACTGGACGAAGTAGCCGACCTTGGCGTAGCCGTTGCCGACGATGTCGTCGGTCTTCACCTTCACGGCCGAGCTGGCCGCGGACACGTTGTCGTACATGTCGCGGGCCCGGACGGTGAAGCTGTACTCGGTCGACGGCGACAGGCCCGCCACCTTGGCGGTGGTGCCGATCGCGGTCGTCGCGACCTTGCCGTCCACCAGCACGTCGTAGTTCGCCACGCCGCTGTTGTCGGACGAGGCGCTCCACGAGAGGGTCACGCTGGCGGAGTCCTTGCCGGTGCTGCGCAGGCCGCTGGGGACGGAGGGCGCCTGCGTGTCATCGGCCGGGTTGTTCGTCTTGACGGTGACGGCCTCGCTCGCGGGCGACAGCCCGCCCTTGCGGTCCCGGGCCTTGACGGTGAACGAGTACTCGGTGTTGGGCGTGAGGCCGGTGACCGTCGCGTTGGTCTCGGGCACGGTGGTCGCGAGCGTGGAGCCGTTGTAAACCTCGTACGCGGTGATCGGCAGGCTGCCGGGCTTCGCCGCGTCCCACTTCAGCGAGACGGTCTTGGTCGTCTTCACCGTGGACGTCAGGTTGCCGGGGGCGGCCGGCAGGGCGTCCGCGGAGCCGTCGCAGTTGGCGTCGTTGATCCGGCAGCTCGTCGGCTCGGCGCCGGCCCTGCTGACCGTGAACGTCGGACTGTACGGTTCCGTCGTCCGTCCGTTCCCGACGGTGGAGTTGTAGTGCACGGGCGACAGGGTGACCGTGTTGCCGGTCTGGGTGACCGTGCCGTTGTCGGCGTTGCTGGCGGTGACGCCGGCGGGCAGGTCGAACACGATCGACCAGTTCTGGATCGTCGCCCCGGAGTTGTTCGCCACGATGAACTTGGCGCGCGACCCTTCGACGGAGTAGGCCGCAGTGACGCCCGCCTTCTCCGGCGGGTCCTCACCCGTTCCGTCGCAATTCGCGCCGTTCAGCAGACAACTCTTCGGCTCGGCGGCGGAACTCAACGTGAACGTCGGGCTGTACGGGTCGGTGCTTCCACCCGCGCGGACGGTGTCGATATAGAACAGCGGACGGAGCGTCACCTTCGTCCCGTTCTGCGACAACGTGGCGTTCTGTGGGTTGCTCGCGGTCACTCCGGACGGGAGCTCGAACTGGAGCGTCCAGCCGCTGACGGCGGACGCGCCGGGATTGGTGACCACGTATTTTCCGGTCGTGCCGGACAAACTGAAGGTCGCCGTCAGCCGGTCCGCCGCCTGAGCGGGAGCGACGGCGAGCGCGGCCACGACGAGAAAGGCGGTCAGGATTGCGATTATTCGGCGCATGCCGAACACCTACTTCCGGTGGGAGTCTTCCGGGGGGCGGGATCCTTCCGGGGATCGAGGTCCGTCAGGGGATTGGGATGGGGGGCGGAGAATCGCCAGCATCTGTTCGATCTGCGCCGACCGGGACCGGTCGACGCGTTCCGCCAGCCGCCGCGTCCAGCCGTCCTCGCCCCTGCCTTTCTCAAGCCGGGCCATCTGGACCGCGTCGTCCTGATGGCCGATCAGCAGGTTGAGGAACTCGCGTTCGAAACGGCCCGGCGGGGCCCTGTCCAACGCCTCCAGTTCGGCGTCGGTGGTCTCCGGCATGCCGCCGTGCGCGGCATGTTCGTGCGACTCCGCGCGCAGCGGCCGCCGCCACCCGCGCAGCCGCTGCTGCATCTGCCTCGCCTCGGCGACCTGCGTGGTCTCGATCGCCGCGGCCAGGGTCTTCACCTCGGGACGGACGGAATGCCGCTCCGCGAGCCGGACGAGCTTCACGCCCTGCTCCTGGTGGGGCAGCATCATCTGCAGGAACATCACGTCGTTGGAGTTGAACCCGTGTCCGCCACGGGACGCGGAGGCGGAGCCGCCGGACGGTGGACCGCCGGCGGCTCCGCATTGGGCGAACACCAGGAGCGCGCACGCGGCGAGGAGCATCAACGCGCCGTACTTCACGACGCCGCGCTTCACCGCGGGGCGGCGTCCCGCCGCGTGGCCGTCCGTCACAGGGGGTTCGGCCGTAGGGGGTGGTTCGGCCGTGTGACGGTCGGGCACGCGGCGGTCGGCCGCCGGGCGGTGGTCGGCCGCGGGAGGATCGGCCGCGGGTCGTCCCGCCGTTGGACGGCCCGTCGCGGGGCGTCCCGCCGCGCTGCGGCCCGTCATGGGACGGTCGCTCGCGGGGCGGTCGGTCGCGTTGCGCTTCATCTGGGGAGACTCATCGCGTGCGCTTCATCCTGTCGCGCTCAGACTTTCCGCCAGAGCGCGGCGGTGTTCGCGGGCTCCCAGCCGGCCAGCGCCGTGTGCGCCTGGAGGCACTCGTACGTCGCGCCGTCGTAGGTCACCTGGTCGCCGGGGCCATAGGCGGTTCCGGTCGTCCAGGTGCCGCTCGGCGGGTCCGTCGGCGGGTCGGTGGGAGGGTCGGTCGGGGGATCGGTGGGCGGGTCGGTCGGCGGTGTCGTGCCGCCGCCGAAGTCGACGTCCGAGCAGGTGTAGAACGCCTCCTGGCTGCCGACCACCCGCTGCCAGATCGAGTACAGGACGTGCCGGCCGGTGCGCGGCGGGATGTTGATCGTCCACTTGGTGAACGTGGTCGGGTTCTGGCGGTTGAACGTCTGGATGTGCACCAGGTCCGACCAGCGCAGCGGCATCGTCGGGTTCCAGCCGTCACGGGTGATGTAGAACTCGAAGTTGCTCGCCGAGTGCGGCGCCGTCGCGTGGTAGGTGATCGTCTGCGGGCCGGACGACATCCGCTTGGCGGGCCAGTCGGCGCGCTGCAGGTCCAGCCCCCGGTACTTCGCCCGGCCGGCGCCGCACAGCTGCCCGTCGGGGATGATCTGCCGGTGCCGTCCTCCGGCGTCCAGCAGTGACACCTCGTTCCAGTCGTAGAACGCCTGGGTGCCGTTGGCGGCGACGGCCGCCTTGCACGCGTCCGACTTCGGGTTCTCCGGGCCCTCGTTCTTGCAGACGTACACGCGGCTCGGCGGGTCGGACATCGTCCCGTGGGCGTTCGCGCCGGACGAGGTGCCGAGCACCACCAGCGCGGACGCCGCCGGGACCGTGACCGCGACGGCGGCGGCCCTTCTGGAGCGGGTCGATCTCATGGGTTTCCTTCCGGTGGGGGTGGTTTCTCCGAGGAGGTCTAGGAAGGGTTATTCAGTTGGCGGGAGTCACGGCGGGCGCCACGGCGCGACGGCGCCACGGCGGTTTAGGGGAGGCCGTTCAGGAATGGCTCGTGGGCGTTCATGAATTCCCACTTGTAGTAGCGGTCCCAGTTGATCGACCAGGTCATCAGCCCGCGCAGCGCGGGCGAGGTGCCGCCGCGCAGCGTGTACGAGCCGCAGCCCGTCCCCTTGACCAGGCAGTTCACCGCCTGCTGCACCTGGCCGGGCGGCGTGTGGCCGTTGCCGGCGCTGACCGCGGCGGGCAGCCCGATGCCGATCTGGTCGGGGCGCAGCCCGGGGAACGTGTGACCGGTCTTCGCGACCGGGAAACCGGCCTTCACCATGTCGGTCATCGCGATGTGGAATTCAGGCCCGCCCATGTTCTTGTACTGGTTGTCCAGGCCCATGACCGGTCCCGAGTTGTAGTCCTGGACGTGCAGGATGGTCAGGTCGTCGCGCATCGCGTGGATCACCGGGAGGTAGGCGCCCGTCCGTCCGTCGCCGCCTCCGGCGCCGCCGTAGAACTGGTAGCCGACCTGCACGAAGAACGTCTCCGGCGCCATCGTCAGGACGAAGTCCTGCCCGTACTTGGCCTTCAGCGTCTTCAGCGCGGAGATCAGGTTGACGATCACCGGGGTGGTGGGGTTGCGGAAGTCGGTGTCCCCGCTGTTGAGGTAGAGCGAGTGGCCCTCGAAGTCGACGTCCAGGCCGTCCAGCCCGTACTTGTCGATGATCGCCGAGACGGACCGGACGAACGCGTCCCGCGCGCCCGCCGACGTGAGCTGCACCTGGCCGTTCTGGCCGCCGATCGAGATCAGCACCTTCTTGCCCTGCGCCTGCTTCGCGCGGATCGCCGCGATGAACTCCTCGTCGCTCTCCACGTTCGGGCATTCGCTCACCGGGCACCGGTTGAACCGGATGTCACCGGACGTGACCGACGTCGGCTCGCCGAACGCGAGGTCGATGACGTCCCACGCGTCGGGGACGTCCGCCATCCGTATGTAGCCGGAGCCGTTGGCGAAGCTCGCGTGCAGGTATCCGATGAGCGCGTGCTTCGGGATGCCGGTGTCGGTGCAGCCGCCCGTCCTGCCGCTGGCGGGCACCGACTTGGCCGACTCGCCCACGTCGTTGTAGGCGGCGACCGTGTAGCTGTGCGAGCTGCACGCCGCGAGGCCGGAGATGGTGGCGCTCGTCCCGGTCACGGTGGCGCGGACGGTGGAGCCCTCGTAGACGCGGTAGCCGGTGACCGTGCCGGAGGCGGGCTCCCACGACAGCGCGATCGAGTCGTCGGTGACCTCGCCGACCCTGGGGCTCGCGGGCGCGCCCGGCACGCCGGGCTGGGGTTCGCCGCCGGGGCCGTCGAGGACGACCTCGTCGGCGTGGTAGGCGCCGTTGCCGTACCAGCCGTGCAGGAAGATCTCCACGGACTTCTGGTCGGCGCCGGTCGTGAACGAGACCGACAGCTTGGTGTAGCCGGACGCCGACGGGGTCCACGTGGACGCCCCGCCGGTCACGCCCATGTACACGTAGCTGCCGCGCACCCAGGCGGACAGCGAGTACGCCGTGTTCGGCTTGACGCTGACCGTCTGCGCGCACTGGCCCGTGCTGGCGGCGCTCACACCGCCGGCGAGCGCGTACGACCCGGTGTGCACCGGGCTCGTCACCACCGAACCGCCGCCCGCGCACGTCCAGCCGCTCAGCGACCCGGTCTCGAAACCGGCGTTGGCCAGTACGTTCTCCGCGTTCGCCGGGCTCGGGAGCCCGACGAGCAGCCCGGCGGTCAGCACCGCCGGGGCCCAGATCTTCTTCATGTCGTCCCTCTACGGAAGCGTGTCCAAGTGCTACGGGAACGTGTCCCGGTGCTACGGGAGCGTGTCCAGGTGCGGGCCGACGGTTCCGGCGAACCGGCCGCCGTTCGTGACGTCCCAGTTGATCGACCACGTCATCGCGCCCCGGATGCCCGGATACGTCTTGGACGGCTTGAAGGACCCGCAGCTCGTGCCCTTGGCGAGGCAGTCCAGCGCGTTGTTGACCAGGCTCGGCGAGACGACCCCGCCGCCCGCCGCGCCCGCGCCCGCCGGCAGCCCCAGCGCCACCTGGTCGGGACGCAGCCCGTTCTCCAGCTGGATGCACGCCAGCGCCGTCATGAAGTTCAGCGTTCCCTGCGAGTACACCCCTTGGTCACAGCCGAGCATCGTGCCTGAGTTGTAGTACTGCATGTGGACGACGGTGAGGATGTCCTTGATGTTGAGCGCGAGCTGGAAGTAGGCCCCGCCGGTGGACTGCATGTCGACCGTCTGCGGCGCCATCGTGATGATCATGTCGTTGCCCGCCTTGGCGCGCAGCGCCCGCAGCGCCTGCCCCATGTACTGCGGGCTGATGCCGTTCTCCAGGTCGATGTCGACGCCGTCGAAGCCCCACTCGGAGATCAGCGCGGCCATGGAGTTGGTGAACAGGTCCGCCGCGGCGGAGTTGCCGACCCAGATGGCGCCCTTCTCGCCGCCGACCGACAGGATGACCTTCTTGCCCTTGGCCTGGAGCGCTTTGACGTCCGCCTTGAACTGCTCGTCGGTGTAGCCGCCGACCGCCTTGGCCAGACCCGGGTCGACCCTGAAGCTGACCTCTCCGAAGCGGCTCGTCGCCTCGCCGAACGCCACCGCGACGACGTCGTACTGGTCGGGCACCTGGGAGAGCTTCAGCGGCCTGGCCTGGTTGACGAAGTCGTGCCAGTAGCCGGTGAGGAAGTGCTTGGGCAGCGGGCCGGTCGCGCAACCGCTGGTCGTGCCGGTGACGGCGGTGCTGGCGGCCGACTCGCCGTTGTCGTCGTACGCCTTGACCGTGTACGAGTGCGTCGAGCACTTGGCGAGGCCGTCGATCGTGGCGGTGGTGCCGCTGACGGTGGCCCGCAGATCGGCGCCCTCGTAGACGTGGTAGCCGGTGGGCGTGCCGGAGGCGGCCTGCCAGCTGAGCGTCAGCGAGGTCTCGGTCTGGGTGGTGACCGTCGGGTTGCCGGGCGTGCCGAGGTCGCCGGGGCCGGTGTCGCCGCCCGTGCACGGGTCGCCGTTGAACGTGCAGTTCTCCGGGACGCCGGGACCGTTCCCGAGGAATCCGAACGTGACGGATCCACCGGCCGGTACCGCGGCGTTGTAGTTCCGGTTCTCGAAGACGTGGTGCTGGCCGTCCTTGGTGAGGAGGGCGTCCCAGTAGGAGCCGACGGTGGTCCCGGACGGGAGGTCGAACTCGACCCGCCATCCGTCGATCGCCGAACCGGATCCGTTGGTGAGCGTGAACCGCCCCTCCCAGCCGGAACCCCAGTCGTTGGGCTTGCTGAACGTCGCGGCGGGCGTTTCGGCTCCGGCGGGGGTGCCGGCGGCGAGCGGCGCGAGGAGCGCGACGAGGAGGACGGTGAGGGCGCTGATGACCGTGCGTGGGCGCACCGGCCGGGTCCGCAGATCAGAGCGGGTTCGGGAGCTGGGGCGGGGGCGCAAGTCTGCGTGGGGGCGCAAGTCTCACTCCATCGGTAGGAAGCTGGCGGATTCCCCCGAACCCCGAGTAGGTCACTGCTCGATTGATCGTTAATCGATAGGAAGGTTTCCTATCAGTTTTGAAGCAAGGTAACCAGCTACCGTGACCTGGGCAAGCCCTTTCCGGAACCTCGTCCAACTGCGGAGTGCAACCACCCCAGCTTGAACACCGAACCAGCCCGGGCGTTGGCGAATATCGGCACTACTTGCCATGCGGCAAGCGAGCCGGCTGGCAACGACCGCCAATCGGGATGCGCGGGCGGCTGGCCATTCGGCGAGGGGCGGAAAGGGGTGCGGCCCGCGTCCCCGGAGCTGGGACGCGGGCCGCTTTCGAGGATGGTCAGAAACCGGCGGTGATCGTGGAGAACTGCCAGTTGGTCTGGTCGGTGCCGCTGCCGGGACGGTCGCGGTTGACCGCCCAGAACGTCAGCCGGGACAGGCCCTTGGACTTGGACCAGTCACGGATCTGGGTCCAGATCGCGGTGGTCGTGATCTCGCCCACGTCGGACCGGCCGTTCATGCCGGAGATGCCCATGTGGGTGTAGGCGACCTGGTCGTTCCACTTGAAGGCCGACTTCAGGGCCTCCTTGAGGCCCTCGGACGACTTGACGGTGTAGCCGTACATGTCCGAGTGGCCGCTGAAGTTGAACGGCATGATCGAGAAGATGTCCACCGGGACCTGCAGCTCGGCCGCGCGGTCGATGAGGCGCTTGCCCCACGAGTTCGGGCCGGTGTTGAGGACCGGGAGCGTCAGGATCGTCTGGATGCCCGGGTTCTTCTGCTCGACGATCTTGAGCGCGCCGAGGATCCGGTCCTGGACCACGGCGCTCTCGAACTCGTCGGTGTTCTCGATGTCGACGTCGATGGACTTGAGGCCGTAGGCGTCGATGACCTTCTGGTAGGCGCCGGCGAGGGCCTCGGCCGTCTGGCAGTTCGGGCCGAGCTTGTTGCCGGACCAGCCGCCGATGGACGGGATGATGTCCCCACCGGCCGCGCGGATCTTGTTGATCGCCTGCTCGTCCACGCCGCCCTTGAGCGGACGCTGGCTGTCCCAGGCCGGGTTGCAGCCGTTCTGAGCCAGGATGAACGCCATCGTGAACATCTTGGTCCCGGACGCGTTCATCACCGTCACCGGGTCGGGCGGGTTGCCCCATCCCAGGTAGAGGTAGGGCGCGGCGTGCTTGCCGACGTCCGGGGTGACGCAGCCGTCCGTCGTGCCGGAGACCGAGGTTCCCCCGGACTCGCCGACATCGTTGTACGCCTTGATCGTGTAGGTGTGGTTGGAGCAGGTCTCCAGCCCGGAGACGGTGGCGCTCGTGGCGTTGACCGTCGCGCGGACGTCGTCGCCCTCGTAGACGCGGTAGCCGGTGACCGTCCCGGTCGAGGGGGCCCACGACAGGGTCAGGGAGCTGTTGGTCTTGCCGGTCACGGACGCGTCACCGGGCGCGGAGGGCGCTCCCGGCGTGGTGTCGCCGGTGCACGAACCGCTGTTGATGGTGCAGTTCGTGGGAGCACCCGGACCGTTGACCAGGAACCCGAACGAGACGGACGCGCCGGCGGCGATGCTCGCGTTGTAGTTCCTGTTGGTGAAGGTCGCGTGCTGCCCGGACTGGGTGAGCAGCGCGTCCCAGTAGGAGCCGATGGTCGAGCCGGACGGGAGGTCGAACTCGACCTTCCAGCCCGAGATCGCCGAGCTGGTCGGGTTGCTGATCGTGTACTTGGCCTCGTAGCCCGAGCCCCAGTCCGATGCCTTGGTGAAGGTCGCCGTCGCCGCCGACGCGGCGTTCGCCGGTGTCGGGACGAGCAGGGCGAGGACGAGGGCGAACAGTGCTGTGAAGAGGAGGCCAGGGCGAAGTCTTCTCAATTTCACTCCCGGGAGAGGAGATGGAACACGCGGGAATCCCCCGAACCCCGAGGTAGGTGGTGGCGGCATGGCGGAAGTCGCGGCGGGGGGCGAGCGGGGCACGGGTTTCGACCTCTGATCTGATAGGAAACTTTCCTGTTAATCGACTGAACCGTAACCAGCGCGCCGCCCTCCGGCAACCCCGTCCCGCGGATGTGCCGCCCGCCCAGCTCAGCCCGTCCCAGCCCACCCCAGCTAATGGACCGAACCACATCGCCGTCGGGAGAATGTCGGCACTTTTCGCCACGAACGGGCCATTTCTCAGGCAAGATCAGGCTGATCGCGCGGGAGTGACCTCCCGCCGGTGGACGATCACGTCGAACCACCGCGACAGCGAACCCCCGGTCGTGATCGAGCCCGGCCCGAAGTGCGGAAGGCCGCGGGTCGTGGCGGGGGCGTCCAGCCATCGGCGCACCGGCGCGGGCGCGGGGGAGCGCAGGTCGAGGACGAACTGCGCGGTCCCGGCCGCGGCGAACCGCCGCTCGAACCAGTTCGGGGCCGGACGCGCCAGCTTGATCGCCTGCCCCGGGCCGAGCAGCGCCGAGCCGTGGTCGAAGGTGAAGCCGATCGACCGGTACCGCTGCCCGTACCGCCGCCGCAGGTGCGAGCCCGCGGTCGGGTAGCGCAGATCCTCGCCGTCCTGCGCGGTGACGTGCAGCTCAGGGGCGTCGGCGGTGTGCGCGCTCGCACCCCAGTAGACGATCTTGTCGCCGCCGCCGAAGCCGCGCCACCACGCCAGGTTCTTCGCGGCGTGGGCGTCCCGGTAGGCGTTGGCCTCGTTGAACTCCAGGACGAAATGCTCGTAGAACGACACGATCTGGCGGGCGTGGTGCAGGGCGAGCGCGTGCTCGCGGCCACCGTCCGGGAGGCTCCTGACCAGCTCGTACACCTGGCGGGCGTGGCGGATGTACGAGTGCTTGTCGCGCACGTTCTCGCGGTACCAGCCGGTGTACTCCAGCATGTCCGGCGTCCACGGCCGGACGCTCCTGTGCCTCGCCAGCTCGGCGAGCCGTCCCGGAGCGGTCTTCGCGACATGGGCCTTGATCGCGTCATAGGCCGCCGGACGCGTGAAGTAGTACTCCACGCCGACGAACCGGACCTTGTCCTTGGCGGGGCGGGCGGCGTTGTAGCCGCGCAGCCAGCGCAGGACGTCCTCCACCTCCTTGGTCCGCCACTGGGGGCTCATGTCCCGGACGAGCGCGCCTGGGTCGCCCTTCCCGGTCAGGACGTAGTCGTTGATCTGGAGGCCCATCGTCCAGTCCTCCTCCCAGGCGATGGAGCGAAAGCCCATCCGCTCGACCAGGAAGCGGAGGGCGCGCAGCTTCAGCGCGGTCTCCTCCGCCGTCCCGTGCACGGACTCGCCGAGGCCGACGATCGCCGCGTCGCCGACCGACCGGCGCAGGGACGTCAGGTCGTCCAGCGGCGCGGACGGGTCGGCGGTCGCCAGCGGGACGGCGTGCCGGGCGATCCACCGGTCCACCGGCCGGGAAACCTGCGCGGCGTCCGCCGTGGGTGCGCCGCCGAGCAGCACCGCGATTCCGACACCTGGGGCGAGCCACGCGAGAGCGTGCGTCCGACGGTTCATGGGGGTCTCCTTTGCTCGATGCCGCCGCAAGAATCGCCGCCTCGTCCATGCCCGGACATCCCCCACCGGGCTGCTCACCGGCTACGCCGCCAGGAGTACGCCCCGCCGCGTCCCCGGCTTGTTTAGGCGGGCCCGGGCTGCGCAGATTGTGAGAGGGGGAGTGCGAGCTGTCACGGGGGGATGGCCGAGGTGCGGATTCACGGGTGCGGGCCTGCGGCGGCGGCCGGTGCCGGGCTGTGCTTGGCGATGCTGGCCGCCTGCGGGGGCTCGCCGGACGACCGGCCGTCGTCCCCGACCACGGGCGGCGGTTCACCCACGTCCACCGCGACGGCGACCGGCCCCCGCCCCGGCGGTTCGGCGGTCGCGGGGAAGGTCCTCGTCATCGATCCCGGCCATAACGGCGGGAACGCCGACCATCCGGAGGAGATCAACAAGAAGGTCTTCGTCGGCAACGGCTACAAGCCTTGCAACACGACCGGCACCAGCACGCTGGACGGGTACGCCGAGCACGCCTTCGCCTGGGACGTCGCCACCCGGCTGGCGGCACTGCTGCGGGAGCGGGGCGCCGAGGTGACGCTGACGCGCAAGGACGACACCGGGGTCGGGCCGTGCGTGACGGAGCGGGCGGCCATCGGCAACCGGCTGCGCGCGGACGCGGTCGTGTCGATCCACGCCGACGGATCCGATCCGTCCGGGCACGGGTTCCACGTCATCGAGCCGGTCGCGGTGGGGGAGAACGCGCCGATCGTCGAGCCGTCCCAGAAGCTCGGCCTCGCGGTGCGCGACGCCTACCGTTCCGGCACCGGCCTGCCGTACTCGACCTATCGCGGGCGCGACGGCCTGGACCGGCGCGGCGACCTCGGCGGGCTGAACCTGTCCACGGTGCCGGCCGTCTTCATCGAGTGCGGCAACATGCGGAACGCGGGGGACGCGGCCAAGATGACCAGCGGCGCGTTCCGCCGGCGCATGGCGGAGGCCCTGGCGGCCGGCTTCGAGAACTACCTCCGCTGAGCCGGGAACGCTTCCTTGGGAAAGTATTTCGCGCTGAAGTAAGGGCGGTTCAGGCCAGCCGAGCGGACATCCTCGCCAGCAGGACGCGCAGCAGCGCCAGTTCCTCCTGGCCCACCGTGTCCTGGACGCGGCGCCACTCGTCCTCGATCGTGCCGGACAGCCGGTCGAACGACGCGCGGCCGTTCTCCGACAGGAACGCCAGCACCCTGCGCCGGTCGGCCTCGTCGACGCGCCGGAACACCAGCCCCGCCGACACCAGACGGTCGATCACCTTGGTGAGCGTCGGCGCGGGGAGCAGGGCGAAATCGGCGATCTCGGTCATCGTGTGCCCGGCGCCGTCGGCGAGCAGGGAGATCACACGCCATTCCTCGACGGTGGAGCCGGCCGTCTTGAGCGCGGCGGCGAGCCTGGCGGCGATGCCGCGTTCGACCCGCGCGAGCACCCGCGGCAGGTCCAGCTCGTCCTGCGCCATACCTGTTGTAGTCATCGCGAGACACAAGATTACCGTCTTATCGAAACTATTTTGGGCGAGCATCCACTAACGTCCGGGATATGGACGACTTGGACGTCGCCCTGGTGGTGCCGCGACAGGGGCCCGCGGGACTCTTCGGGCCCTCCGCTGAGCTGTGCGCCCGGCTCGCCGAGGAAGAGATCAACGACGAGGTGGGCGTGCTCGGCCGCCGCCTCCGGCTGACCGTCGTGGACGGCGGCGCGCCCCCCGCGCGGGTCGCCGACCAGGTCGGATCGCTGGTCGGGTCGGGCGCCGTGCAGGCGGTCACCGGCTGGCACGTCTCGACCGTGCGGCAGCGCCTCGTCCCGCGGATCGCGGGCCGCGTCCCGTACGTCTACACCGCGCTCTACGAGGGCGGCGAGCGCTCGCCCGGCGTCTTCCTCACCGGCGAGACGCCCGAGCGCCAGCTCCGCCCGGCGCTGCGCTGGCTGTCGTCCGAGCTGGGCGTCCGGCGCTGGACGATCGTCGGCGACGACTATGTCTGGCCGCGCGGCACCGCCCGCGCCGTGCGGTCCTACCTGGCCGAGCAGGACGCCGTCCTGTGCGACGAGATCTACGTCCGGCTCGGCACCCAGGACTTCGGCGAGCCGCTGCGCAGGATCGACACCAGCGGCTGCGAGGCCGTCCTGATGCTGCTGGTCGGCGACGACGCGGTGGCCTTCAACCGCGCGTTCGGCGCGGCGGGCCTGGAGCAGCTGCGCTTCAGCCCGCTGATGGACGAGAACATGCTGCTCGCGTCGGGTGTGGAGGGCACCCGCGGCCTGTTCGCCGCGGCGGGGTTCTTCGAGACGCTCCCGACCGGCGACGGCCTGGACTTCGGCGCCCGCTACCACCGGCGCTTCGGCCCGCAGGCGCCGCCGCTCAACAGCATGGGCGAGTCGTGTTACGAGGGCGTCCGGCTGCTGGCCGAGCTGTTCCGGCGCAGCGGCGGCGATCCGGACGTGCGCAGGATGACCGCCGTCTCGGAGGGCCTCGGCTACGACGGGCCGCGCGGCCCCGTCGAGGTCCGCGACCGGCACCTGCGGCAGAAGATGTTCCTGGCCGCCGCCGACGGGCTGGAGTTCGACGTCCTGTACCAGCTTCCCCCCGACCCCCTTGACCATTGATTCCGCACGAAATAGTTTCAGCAGGAACTAAGGGGGGCTTATGGCCACGACATATGACCTTGGCGACTTCGTCCTGCAGGGCGGCGCGACCCTGCGCGGTGCGCAGCTGACCTACGAGACCTACGGCGACCTCGCGGCCGACAAGGGCAACGCGATCGTCTACCCCACCTGGTACTCGGGACGCCACCAGGACAACGAGTGGCTCATCGGCGAAGGCATGGCCCTCGACCCGGCCCGCTACTTCATCATCGTGCCGAACATGCTCGGCAACGGCCTGTCCAGCTCGCCGAGCAACACCCCGCCCCCCTACGACCGCGCCCGGTTCCCGCACGTCACCATGTACGACAACGTCAGGGCCCAGCACCGCCTCGTCACCGAGCACTTCGGCATCGAGCGCCTGCCCCTCGTGACGGGCTGGTCCATGGGCGCCGGCCAGACCTACCAGTGGGCCGTCAGCTACCCCGACATGGTGGAGCGCGCGGCCCCGTTCTGCGGCTCGTCCCGGTGCAGCCTCCACAACTTCGTGTTCCTCGAAGGCGTGAAGGCCGCGCTCACCGCCGACGCCGCGTTCGAGAACGGCTGGTACACCTCCCCGCCCACCAAGGGCCTGCGCGCCGCCGCCCGCGTCTACGCGGGCTGGGGCTTCTCGCAGGCGTTCTACTGGGACCGCCTCTACGAGCAGCTCGGCTACAGCTCCCTGGAAGACTTCCTCGTCGGCTTCTGGGAGGGCTTCTTCCTGGACGACCGCGACGCCAACAACCTCCTCACCATGCTCTGGACGTGGCAGAACTCCGACGTCGGCCGGACCCCGGGCTTCGGCGGCGACACCGAGGCCGCGCTCGCGTCCATCAAGGCCAAGACGCTGGTCATGCCCGGCGAGAAGGACCTGTACTTCCCGCCCGAGGACGAGGCGTGGGCCGTCCAGCACATCCCCGGCGCCGAACTCCGCGTCATCCCGAGCGTCTGGGGCCACTTCGCGGGCCACGGCAGCAACCCCGTCGACACCGCCTTCATCGACGCCGCCCTGAAGGAGCTCCTCGCCCGCTGACCGGTGCGGGCCCGCGCCGCCGTGCCCGCCGGCCGGCGCCGTGCCCGGCATCGGACTTCGTCGGGATTTGCCACTACCTCGGTCCCGGGGCGATCACTAGGTTGGGGCGTTATGAGACCGCGCGGGACCGTCCTCACCCTGGCCATCGCCCTCGCCGCCGCGCTGCTGCCGGCCGGCGCCGCCCAGGCGTCGCCGCCGCCGGCGTCCCCCGGGGGAGGCGGGCACCAGGTCCGGTGCGTGTTCACCCCGACGCCCGACAACCCGCCCGCGAAGCCGGTGCGCCCGCCCCGCTCCAAGGCCCGCGCGCACGGCAAGGTCGACGTCGTCCTGATCACCAACTTCGGCGTCGTCGCCATCCGGATGGACCGGGGGAACGCCCCGTGCGCGGTGCACAACTTCGCGAGCCTGTCCCGGCAGCGGTTCTACGACCACACGCGGTGCTGGCGGCTGACGAACTCGGCGCGGCTCGGCGTCCTGCAGTGCGGTGACATCTACGAGGCGGAGAAGGGCGGGCCCGGCTACAAGTTCGACGACGAGCTCACCGGCAAGGAGACCTACCCGCGCGGGACGGTCGCCATGGGCAACTGGGGCCCGGACACCAACGGAAGCCAGTTCTTCCTCGTCCACTCCCGCGCCGACATCCCGCCCGCGTACACCGTCCTGGGCAAGGTCACCTGGGGCCTCCCGGTCCTCGACCGGATCGTGAAGGGCGGCATCATCCCCGGCCCGAACGGTCCCCAGGACGGCGAGCCCGCCAAGCCGGTCAAGATCCACCGCGTGTTCGTGCGCGGCTGAGCCGGACGTGCCCGCGTGGAAACGCGCGGGTGACGCGGTTTCCGAGGATCGCCGGGCAACCTGACGGCGCCTCGGGCGTGATAGGGGTGTGGAAACCGAGACAACCGCCGCCGCGGGCGAGCGAACCGAGGGTTCCCCCGCCCTGGCCGCCCTGTTCCGCGAGCATCACCTGTCACTCGTCCGGGTGGCGCTGCTGATCGTGGGGGACCGGGCGACGGCCGAGGACGTCGTCCAGGACGCGTTCGCGCAGGTGTACCGGAGGGCCGGCGCGGTCAGCGACCACGAGCGCGCCCTCCCGTACATCCGCGCCGCCGTGGTGAACCGGTGCCGGACGGTCCTGCGCCGCCGCCGGATCGCGTGGCGGGCGGTGAAGACCTACGACCCGCCCGCCTGGTCCGCCGAATCGGCCGTCCTCGAAGGCGAGGAGCACCGCGAGGTCCTCGCGGCGCTCGGCAGGCTCCCCGGCCGCCAGCGCGAGGCGCTCGTCCTGCGCTACTACCTCGGGCTCGGCGAGGCCGAGATCGCGGAGGTCATGGGGATCGGCCGCGGCACCGTCAAGTCCACCACGTCCCGGGCGCTCGCCGCGCTCGCCAGAACGCTGGGAGAGACCTCATGACCAAGACCGAGGACAGGCTGCGCGCGGCCCTCGACGCCGCCGCGCACACGGTCGAGCCCGACGCGCTCGCCCCGCTCACGGCCCCCGGGCGGTCCCGGCGGACGGCCGCGTGGGCGGTGCCCGTCGCCGCCGCCGCCACGCTGCTGCTGGTCATCGCCGGAGCCGCCGCGCTGGGAGGCGGGATGGACGGCCGGGACCCGGGCCGGGCGCTGGCGGGCGACGGCCCCCGGTACCTGCTCACCCTCCGGGGGGGCGGCACCGCGGTGGTACGCGACCCGGACGGCCGGGAGCTCGGACGCGTCCGCCCGGCGCGAGGCGAGTACGTGGCCGTCGCGGCCGCGAAGCGGGACACCTTCATCCTCGCCGCCCGTACGGGCGACTGCGGTGTCCGCCTCTACCGCACGTCGATCGGGGCCGGCGGCGCCCCGAGCCGCCCCGAGCCGCTGCCCGGCGGGACGCTGCCGGTGAGCCCGGACGACGTGCGCCTGGCCGTCGCCCCCGACGGCGTTCGCGTGGCCGTCTCCGGAACCTGCGAAACGACGTACCGGGTGGCCGTCGTCGACGCCGGGACCGGCGGGAGGCGGGAGTGGACCGGGAGCACGACCGCGCACGTCGGTTACGTCCCGGCGTGGTCGCCGGACGGCCGCTCCCTGGCGGTCCTGTACTGGGACGTGCGCCGCGAGCTCACCGACGCCCCGCTGCTGATGCTCGACACGGACGGACCCGGCGGCCGGGATCTGTCCGAGGCCCGGGTCCTGCGCGAACTGGGCTTCGCGCCCAAGGGCACCAGGATCGAGAGCGTGGCGTTCGCCGCCGACGGCCGCACGCTCTACGCCCTGCTGTACGGCGACGGCCCTGGCGCCGTGGTGCCGATCTCGTCCGCGACCGGCGACCCGGTCGGCCGGCCCATCGAGCTGCCCTCCGGCTCCGCCCTGGCGATCAAACCCGACGCGTCCCGCCGCCATTTCCTGCTCATCGGCGACGGCTGGCTCGGCAGGATCGACGACCGGGGCCGCTTCACCCGGATCTCCGAGGGCACCGAGTACTTCGACGCCGCCTGGTAGCGCCCCGGCGCCCCTGGTGGCGGTGGCCGGCGCCCGATCGAGGGCCCGGCCACCGCTCGGGGCGCTACGACACGCCGGGCCGCCTCACTCCGGGCTGGCTCCACACCTGTGCGGCCAGCGCGGCGGCGCCGCCCATCAGCAGGACGCCGAGCGGGACGTGGACGGCGGTCTCACCGCTGTCACCGAGCGCGTACTGGACGACCACGAGAACGGTCGTCACCAGGCTGGTCGCCAGCGGGCGTGCCGGCCCGCCGCCCCGCCGCACCAGGAACGCGGTGACGATGGTGACGAGCAGGGCGAGCACGACGATGCCGGACGTCGTCCGGTGCATCTCGCTGCCGTTGCCGGCGCCGTCCAGGAGCTGGCCCGCGGTGATTCCCTGGATCAGCATGGCGGTCGCGAGCAGGGCGGCCGCCGCCTTCAGGAGCCCGTAGAAGCGCGGCGGGGCGGACGTCGCCGGTTCGTTGGCGGCGTGCACGGATGGGGACGGCAACGGTCACTCCTTGAGGGTGTTGACGAGCCGGGGATCCGGCGCGTCGATCTCGACTTGCGGTTGGACGGGTCGTGTATGGATCTCGGTGAACCGGCCCCGGGCGTCCATGACGATCCGGCCGGTCTCGCGGCCGTGCGCCCGCTCCTGGCGCTCCCGCCGGGTCAGGTGGTGGCAGATCCGGTTGGCGACGACGAACGCCGTCACCGGCCCGGCGACGACCGCGACGCGGAAGAACCAGGTGACGGCGAACAGGTCCAGGTGGAAGTTGAGCGCGATCTGGTCGTTGGCGGCCGCGGCCCACAGCAGCCCGTAGAAGGTCATCCCGGCGACCCCGGCGCCGGTGCGGACCGGGCGGTCGCGCGGACGGTCCAGGACGTGGTGGCCGTCGCGGTCGCCGGTGACGATCGCCTCGCCGATCGGCCACAGCGCCAGGGCGGTGAAGAAGACGCCCGGTACGACCAGGGCGGGAACGAGGACGGCGAGGGTGAGGGGATGCCCGGCGATGTCGAGTTCCCAGCCGGGCATGATGCGCACGGCGCCGTCCAGGAACGCCATGTACCAGCCGGGGACCGCGCCCGCGGTGATCGCGCCGGGCTCGAAGGGGCCGTACTGCCAGATCGCGTTTATCTGCACGAACCCGCCGAGCAGCGCCGCCACCCCGCACGTGTAGAGGAACATCGCGATCGACGCGGGCTTGGGCGCGTCGATGATCACGGCCCGCAGCCGGGTGATGTGCTGCGAGCCGAGCCGGCGCGCGGCCGAGCCGGGCGCGAAGCGCGTGTGGCCGTGCTGCCTGGCCACCAGCCGGCGGCGGTGCGCCAGCGCCCCGGCGATCACCAGCGGCAGGATCAGGATGTGCAGCCAGTAGACCCGCTCGATGATGACGTCGCCGGGGAAGTCGCCGCCGAAGACGAACCGCTGCAGGTGGGTCCCGACGAACGGGATCGATTCCAGGACGCCCTTGGTCAGCAGCAGGCTGCCGCCCGAGAGCATGTCGTCGGGCAGGATCGTGCCGGTCAGCGAGGCGACCATGCCGAGGGTGAACAGCCCCACCCAGATCAGCCAGTTGAGCAGCCGCGGACGGCGGAACCCGCCGGTGAAGAACAGCCTGAGCAGCTGCAGCGCGATGGACGCGCAGAAGATCAGCGCCGCCCAGTGGTGCATCTGCCGCATCAGCAGCCCGCCGCGCACCTCGAACGACAGGTCCATCGTCGAGTCGTAGGCCCGTGACACCGGCACGCCCCGGAGCGGCTGGTACGGCCCGTCGTAGGGCGCGCGGGCCATGGACGGGTCGAAGTAGAAGGTCAGGAACACCCCGGTGAGCACGAGCACCGCGAACGAGTAGCCGGTGATCTGCGCGAACATGAACGTCCAGTGGTCCGCGCGGGATCGGTAGCGTCGCGCCGAGCCGCGGCCGTCGGCGCTGCCCAGCGCGCTCTTGACCAGCACGGTGGCCGTCGATCGGATCGGCTTCCGCGGCCGGTTCGGCGACGGCTTGTGCGTCCAGGGCTTCTTCTTCGGCCGGGCCGGGCCCTTCGGCCGGGCCGGCGGGTCGAGTGGTTCGTTCACGGACTCCCCCGAGGAGTTGAGTCGCCTGCGACAGGTCGTTCTTTGAGGGGCACGGCCCGCTCGTTCAGGAGCGCGGCCGGCAAGGTTCTCGCGCGCGTCTACCTAAATGACCTGTCGCACGCCTGGAATGTGACGTCCGTCCGCGAATGTGACCCCGGTCGCGTATCCCGCCCTGTCACATGGCGACCACCGCGCCGGTCATAGGGGTGAAGTCTCAATCAGTCTCAGATGTATCCAGGGAGACACCCGTGGTAAGTGAGAGCGTGCCCCAGGCGGCCGGGGGGCCGGATCCAGGGGCGGCCGGAGCGGCGACGGCCGACCCGAAACGGTGGCTGGTGCTCGCGGTCATCTGTACCGCCCAGCTCATGGTCGTCCTCGATGTGACGGTGATGAATCTGGCGTTGCCGCCGGCGCAGGAGGATCTGGGGTTCTCCGACGCCGACCGGCAGTGGATCTTGACGGCGTATCTGTTGTCGTTCGGGAGCCTGCTGCTGTTCTGCGGGCGGTTGTCGGACCTGCTGGGCGGGAAGCTGACGTTCCTGGTGGGGGTGGCCGGGTTCGCGGTCGCGTCGGCGGTCGGGGGTGCGGCGACCAACTTCGAGATGCTGGTGGCGGCGCGCGCGGGTCAGGGGATCTTCGCGGCGTTGCTGGCGCCGGCGGCGCTGTCGCTGCTGGCGACCACGTTCACCGATCCGAAGGAGCAGGGCAAGGCGTTCGGTGCGTTCGGCGCGGTCGCGGCCAGTGGCGCGGGGGTGGGGTTGCTCATCGGGGGTGGGTTGACCTCGGCGCTGTCGTGGCGGTGGTGCATGTACATCAATCTGGTGTTCGCCGCGTTCGTCTTGCTGGGGGCGGTGCTGCCGATGGGCAACAAGCGCCGGTCGGGGGTGCGGCTGGACATCGCGGGTGTGGTGCTGGTGTCGAGCGGGATGTTCTGTCTGGTGTACGGGTTCTCCAACGCCGCTGAGGACAGCTGGGGGACGCCGTCGACGTGGGGGTTCATCGCCGCCGGCGCGGCGCTGCTGGTGGTGTTCGCGGCCTGGCAGACGCGGGCGGGGCAGCCGTTGCTGCCGCCGCGGATCATCCTGGACCGTAACCGTGGTGGGGCGTATCTGACGATGCTGGTGGTGGGGGCGGGGATGTTCGGCATCTTCCTGTTCCTGATCTACTACATGCAGGCCACGCTGGGGTATTCGGCGATCAAGTCGGGCACGGCGTTGTTGCCGATGGTGGTGGCGACCGGGGTGTCGGCCAACCTGGGCAACATCAAGCTGATGCCGAGGTTCGGCCCGCGGCCGCTGGTGCTGGCGGGGCTGGCGCTCAGCGCGGCCGGGACGGCCTGGCTGACGGTGATCGAGGTGGACTCGTCGTATGTGACGGTGCTGCTCGGGCCGACCGTGATCGCCGGGGCCGGGATGGGGCTGCTGTTCGCGGCGGGGCTCCAGACCGGGACGTCGGGTGTGGGCGCCGAGGACGCGGGTGTGGCGTCGGCGAGCCTGCAGATCGGGCAGCAGCTCGGCGGCGCGATCGGGACGGCGTTGTTGAACACGATCGCGGCCAGTGCCACCACTGATTATCTGGAGGGGCACGCGCAGGGACGGCCGACTCCGCAGTTGTTGCAGCTGGCGGCCATCGACGGTTACGTCGCGGTGTTCTGGTGGTCGGCCGGGATCTTCGCGGTCGGCGCCGTCCTGTGCACTCTGCTGTTGCGCAGCGGCCCGCTGCCCCCGTCCGGTGACTGGGACGGCGGGCAGGACACCGCCGAGGACCCGATCGGGAAGACCGAACCGGCACGGTCCTGACCCGCGCCGTACGACGCCCGCGCTTCGCACGGCCGGCGATCTCCGGACCACCTGGGCATCGTCGGCCTCCGCGCGGGAGCGTCGCCGCCCGCCCCCGCCGAGACCCGCCCCACGAACGTGGACAGACCGATGGGAGATGTGACCATATGAGCGAACAGGACTGGCTGGCCGAACGCTTCGAAAGCGATCGCGCCCGCCTGCGCGCGGTGGCGCACCGCATGCTCGGCTCACCGGCCGAGGCGGACGACGCCGTCCAGGAGACCTGGATCAGGCTGAGCCGCTCGGACACCAGCTCCGTGGAGAACCTCAGCAGCTGGCTCACGACCGTCGTCGCCCGGGTGTCGCTGAACATGCTCCAATCCCGCAGATCTCGCCGGGAGGATCTCGTCGACCTGGCCGACACCGACGACGCGAGCGGCGCGGACGCGGCGGACGACCCGGAACAGGAGGCGATGATCGCCGATTCCGTCGGCGTCGCGATGCTCGTCGTCCTGGACAGGCTCACGCCCGCCGAGCGGCTGGCGTTCGTCCTGCACGACATGTTCGCGGTCCCGTTCGACGAGATCGCCACCATCGTGGACCGTTCCCCTACCGCGGCCCGCAAGTTGGCCAGCCGCGCCCGCCACCGCATCCAGCAGTCGGGCCTGGACTCGGCCGACGACGGCGACACCGGCCCGGCCGGCGCCGCGATCGCCGATCAGACGGACAAGGCCGAACTCGTCCGCGCCTTCCTCGCCGCCTCCCGCAGCGGCGACTTCGAGCTGCTGCTGGCCACCCTCGACCCGGACATCGTGGTGCGCGCCGACAGGATGGCCGTCGAGCTGGGCATCGAGGCGAAGGCCCAGGGTCTCAGCCCGATCACCGTCGGACCCGAGATGCGCGGCACCGACGCCGTCACCCGCGCCTTCTCCGGGCTCAGCTGGTCTCCGCGCCTCGCCCTCATCGACGGGATCGTCGGCCTGGCCTGGGCCCCCGACGACCAGCCGCGCGTCGCCTTCCGCTTCACCTTCGACGACGGCAAGATCACCGCCATCGACATCCAGGCCGATCTGAGCGACGTCTCCATCGCACTGTGCTGAGCAGACCTCCCGGAAAACGCACCCGGGTGAGCTCGACACAGATGCCAATGGGACAGGGCCGGGCGAACATGCTCCCGGCCGGGGGACCGCCCCCCACCGCGCTGGGGGGCGGTCGACTACGTCAGGAACGGTCGTTCCACCTGTCCAGCGCGGAGTAGGCGGGCAGCCATTCGTTCGCGTACGCCGCGCGCACCGGGGGCGGCAAAAGCGCCATCATCGTCGAGACGACATGCTCGTCCGCGCCGTCGAGCATCCACGGGGTGATCCGGGGTCCGTTGGGCCCCGCCTTGCCCGCGTGGACAGCCCCGAAGTTCTGCAACTGCTCTTCCGTCAGGGTCGTCTCGATCAGTGGCAGCGTCTCGTCCTCCTCGTGCTTCACGTGCTCGGTCAGCTTGGCCGCCAGGGCGTCGGTCAGATCCCCGAGGCGCGCCGGTCCGGAGTCACGGTCGGCCAGCGCCGCGTCGATCGCCTCGATGAGCGGATCGATGGCCGCGTGCTCGGCCTCCATCGCCTCCACCACGGCCAGGTCGTCGGGCCGGTCCGCCAGGGCCTCGGTCATCGCCGGCCACAGCGCCTCGTCCTCGGCGGTGTGATGGGCGTGCAGGGCCGTCTTGAACAGTTCCCAGCCGACGGCGTCGGCGAGGATTCGCCTCGGATCGTCGTCGGTACGAGCCGTGACCTTGGCGATGGCCTCCAGATCGCGCCGCAGCGCGTTGTGCATCGCGTACATCAGTGTGAAGTCGACTTTGTCAGCCAAGTTGTCTCCTGTCGTTGAACCGGACGAGAGGCGTCCGGCCGCGTTACCGCCAGCCGTCGAAGGGCATCGCGGACTTATCTATGAGACCGGCCGAACTGGCGGAATGTGACCGTCGGACTCATGACACGCGCACCTGGCCGCGCCATGCGATAACCCGGGTATCGCAGATCATTCAGGAGAGTTCGTTGCCGTACCGGGAGCAAATTCCCGATCGCGCGCAGCTCCGGCAAGCACACCGCCGCCAGCGGGTTTCGCGAGCCTCGCGAAAACTCTCGATTGATTGATCTGCGCGTGTCGAGAACGCCGCGCCGGCTCCGTCCTAGCAACATCAGGGGCCACCACGGCCGCGTGACGAGGAAGGAACCACCATGGCGATCCGGCGGATGGACAACATTCTCATCGTTGTCGAGGACCTTGAGGCGGCCGTCGCGTTCTTCGTCGAACTCGGCATGGAGTTGGAGGGCAGGGTGCCCGTCGAGGGAGGCTGGGTCGACAGTGTCGTCGGGCTCGACGGCGTCCGCGCCGACATCGTCATGCTGCGGACCCCGGACGGGCAAGGGCGGGTCGAGCTGACGAGGTTCCACACGCCGTCGGCGATCAGCGGCGAGCCGCGCGACGCACCGGTGAACACGCTGGGCCTCCGCCGCATCATGTTCCTCGTCGAGGGCCTCGATGACGTCCTTGCCCGCCTGCGCGCGCACGGGGCCGAACTCGTCGGCGAGGTGGCGCGGTACCAGGACAGCTACCGGCTCTGCTTCGTCCGCGGCCCCGAAGGCATCATCCTCGGCCTGTCCGAGCAGCTCGGCTGACCGATGGTCGCCGCCAGAACGCGGGCCGGGCGGGGAGGTGAGCCCGTCCCGTCGGCCGGGACGGGCTCCCTTTCATGTCGCGTGCCCGGCCAGCGCACGGTGGATGCTGGCCGGGCACGCATTTCGTGCGGTTACGCCCTGTCCTATTCGCTCTGCTTGAACTGGATGATCTGGAGGTAGTTCCCGTCCGGGTCCGCGAACGTCCCGAAGCGACCGGCTGGACGATCCGCGACGGGAACGACCCAGTCCACGCCTGCCGCCCGCAACTGCGCCTCGACGGCGTCGAAGTCGTCCACGTGGAAGTTGAGGATCATGCGGCCCGGCTCGTTGTTCTTCGTGTCGACATCGTCGCGCTGATCGATGACGAGCAGAAAGCCGCCGAGATCGATCGGCCCGTCGCCTTCATGCCCCGGCGCGAGCGCCCCGCGGTACCAATCGCGCAGCTCAGCGGGCCGGGTAGTGCCAAGAAGGATGCTGCCGGGCTTCGGTGTGATCATTCCAGATCTCCTTGTCGTCGTTACGAAATCCCGCACCGGGCCCGAGCGTGGCCTCCCACGAGCCGGTGCCGAGGTGCGGTCCGATTTGCCGGTGATCGCGATCATCAGACGCTGATCGTCTCGGCGTCGGCCGGGCCGGTGGGCTGAGGTGAGCGCTCGGTGCGCAGGACGGTGGCGGCGTGCTGGTGAGCCGGGACGCTCTCGTCCTCCACGGGGTTGGGTTGCCCCTCCCCGGTGTTGATCAGGTTCCGCAGGCTGCCGCCGATGAAGTCGAAGTAGTTGTCCAGGACGTGCCACGCGACCTTCCGGCCGGGCACGAGTTCCGTCACGCGCATCCGGCAGCGATGAACGTCCTTGAAGTGGTAGTCGAACTCGCCGCCGACCTGGTCGGTGACGCCTGCCACCTCCTGGGACCACCAACCGCGGACGTTGATGACGGCGTCGAACGCCTCCTGGGGAGTCCTGTCCACCGAAATGGTGGTGGAGAAATTCCGATCCTGATCCACTTGCATCATGCAAGCAACGCTAGCCTAGCCGCTTTCATGACGCAAGCGGCCCTCGGTAGACTGGGACGCATGTTGGGGAAGACCTACGACTCACAGGTGTGCTCGATCGCCCGCGCCCTGGAGGTGATCGGCGAACGCTGGAGCCTGCTGATCATTCGCGACGCCCTGTTCGCCGGGGCGACCCGCTACAGCGACTTCCAGCGCCGCCTGGGCGTCGCGACCAACATCCTCAAGGCCCGGCTGGACGGTTTCGTCGAGGCCGGGATCATGCGGCGCCACAGGTACTCCGAGCAGCCCGAACTGTACGAGTACCTGCTGACCGACAAGGGACGCGCGCTCGCGCCCGCGCTGGTCGCCATCACCGAGTGGGGCGATCAGTGGGCGACCGACGGGGAGCCGCCGATCCTCTACACCCACTCGGTGTGCGGTACCGGAATCACTCACCAGACGGTGTGCGCCCACTGCGGACGCGTAGACGACCCGACCGAGATCCAGGCCACGATCGGACCCGGCATGCCCCCCGACCGCATAACACCCAGGACCTGACCTTCAGGCGCCGTCTTCGGGCAGGCGCTGCGGGCGATGTTCGCGTGCATGTGCTTTGGTGGTCTTCGCCTGATGGTGGCGTGTGCGCGTTTCGAGAGAGGCTTGCTGGTGGGGGTGTTTCTGGAGACGGATCGGCTGGTGTTGCGCAGGTTCACCGAGGCCGACGTGGACAACCTCGTCTCATTGGACAGTGATCCAGAGGTGATGCGCTTTCTCGCCGGTGAGCCGACGCCGCGCGTCGAGATCGAGGAGGAGGTGCTGCCGAGAATTCTGCGCGACTACGACCTGGGACCGGCGGGGCGCTGGGCCGCACTTGATCGGTCCACGGGAGAGTTCGTGGGCTGGTTCGCTCTCCAGCCGCCGGAAGACGGCGGCGTTGGGGAGGTGGAACTCGGCTATCGGCTCAAGGCAGCGGTCTGGGGGCGTGGATACGCGACCGAGGGCGCGCGGGCCCTTATCCGGAAGGGGTTCACCGAGTTCGGTGTGCGGCGGGTGTGGGGCCAGACCATGGCGGTCAACATCGCCTCCCGCCGCGTCATGGAAAAGGCCGGCCTCAGGTACGTGCGAACCTTTCACCCGCACTTCGACGACCCGCTCCCGGGCACCGAGCACGGTGAGGTCGAATACGAGCTACTACGGCCCGACTGGACAGGTCACCAAAGGTAGGTGAACGCGGTTGCCCTCCTCCGTCCAGGTCGGAGGAGGGCAGATCCGGGTCGCGTGCCACCGTTCTATCTGCTCACCGGTCGATGGTGACCTTGGTGAAGTGGTACAGGTTCCCCGAGGGGAATTCCGGTTCGAGGCCGTGCACCTTCGAGGAGTACACGCTCACCACGGGGTTCGACGCGGCGAGGATGCTCGCGCCACGCTCGTATTCGATCTTCTTCATCTTCTTCTGGATCTCACATTGCTCCTGCACGTCGGCGGTGGCGTAGAGCTTCTTGGCCAGCGATTCGAACTCCGGGTCGTGCCAGTGCTGGTGGTTGAACGAATCGTCCGTGCTGATCTGCTCGTCCACGGCCTCCAGGTAGGGGCGCGTGTCGTAACTGGTGTAGAACGTCCGCTCACCCCACTTCTCGAGGTAGGCGCCCAGCTCCATCTTTTTCACCCTGATGTTCACGCCGATCTTCTTGGCGTCCTCGGACAGGATCTGGACGAGCTGGAGCATGCCGGGCTTGTTCGCGGGGGTCTCCAGGTCGACGGTGAGGTTCGGTTTCCCGGCGTCCGTGAGCAGCTTCTTGGCCTGGGGGAGGTTCTGTACTCGCTGGGGGACGCCAGGTTGGCAGGAGTCGAAGCCCGGGTGGTCGTTCGCCAGCACCCCGAGCCCGTCGAAGGCGTTGGACAGCGCGAGCTTGCGGTTCACGATCAGCTGCATCGCCTGGCGGACGCGCACGTCGTTGAAGGGCGACTTGTCGACGCGCATGTAGATGCCGACCTTCAGGACGTTGTCGCTCTTCATGACCTTCAGGCCCGGCGTCTTCTCGATCGTCGGCAGCGAGGTCTGCAGGACGTTGGAGCTCGCGTCGATCTGCCGGCCGATCAGCGCGTTGGTCGACGACTCCACGCTCTTGAAGCTGATGACCTTGACCCTGTCGAGCTTGGGCTTCGGCCCCCAGTAGCCGTCGAACCTCTGGAGCTCGGTCTCCCGTCCGGGGGTGAACTTGGCGAGCTTGAACGGACCCGTCCCGATCGCCTGCTCGGGCTTGGATCCCTTCTTGTCGAAGATGATGGTGCGGTTGGTGACGGCATGCTCGAACGGCCCGTACGGCTTGGGCAGCTTGAACTTCACCGTCAGGTCATCGACCTTCTCGATCCCCTTCGGGTCCATGAAGTCGATGAAGTTGCGCTCGATGAGTCCGTTCTTCTTGTCGAGGAGCCGCTTGAAGACGGCGATGACGTCGTCCGCGCCGAACGGGGTCCCGTCGTGGAACTTGACGTTCGGACGGAGCTTCACCGTCCACTCGGTGTTGTCCTTGTTGGGCGTGATGCCGGTGGCGAGCGCCCACCTGGGGGGCCCCTCCTTAGTCCGGTGGGCGAGCGGCTCGAACATCCCGGCGTTGCGCACGTAGAAGTCCTGTGACCTCACGTTGGCGTAGGCGCCGAGGGTGGAGATCGTGCCGGCGACCACGCCGACGCGCAGCGTGCCGCCGGACGAGCCCCCGCCTCCGTCCGACGAATCTGACGAGCATCCGGCCGCGAGGCCGGCGGCCATGGTGGCGGCCACCATTGCCGCGAGTACCCGGGGACGTCTCCTGTGCCCCTTGCCGACCGATCGACTCAACATCCTTCCTCCTTAGAAAGACGCTGGTGGGGGTGGGATCGGAGCTCGCCAGGAATGAGGCCGGTGGGCATCCGTGGGTGCCGTGCTCCGCGAACGTGCGCGAACAGAAGATCGTCCTGTCCGGTGGAGGCGGGCTGGTTTGTATGACGTACCAAAGCAGACGTACTATGCCGCGTCAATAACGAGACCGGACGAGGACCGCCGAGAAGGTCGCACTCTTGCTTACGAGCATTGGTTACACGGCATCGTTACCGTGTGGGTACGTCGCTGGAGGTTGACCCTGGCATTAGCGTATGACTAACTTACGTCGTACAAAGGACGAGGTGATGGCATGCCAGAGATCGGGCCGGATCTGCGGATCGATCGCCCCGCCGAGACCGTTCCGCAGCTCGTCGTGCGCAGGGTCCGGCAGGCCATCCTCGAAGGCACGCTGTCGCCGGGACGCCGGCTCACCGAGCGGGAGCTCATGGAGCTCACCGGTGTCAGCCGGACCTCGATCCGCGAGGCGGTCCTCCATCTCCAGGCGATGGGCCTCGTCGAGGCGCAGTCGGGCCGCAAGGGCGTCCGGGTCGCGGTGCTCGGCAGCGACGACGTCCGGCAGCTGTACGAGGTGCGCGCGGCCCTGGAATCCGAGGCCGCGTCGCTTTTCGTCAAACGCGCCACCGACAGCGAGGTCCTTGAACTGGTCAAGCTCACCCGGCCCGGCAAGAGCGACGACGACCAGCTCTCCGCGATCTACCACTTCGACGAGCTGCTGCTGGCCGGGGCGAGAAACGCCCTGCTGGAGTCCACTCTCGCGCCGCTGCACGCGCGCATCCACGCGCTGCGCCGGCTGTCGCTCAGCATCCCCGGACGCCGGGAGCGATCGAACCAGGAGTATCGCGACCTCGTCGCCGCGATCACCGACCGGGACGCCGACCGCGCCGCCCAGCTCGCCCGGCGCCATGTGGAGGCCGCGAAGGAGGCGGCGCTGGCGGCCATCGCCAAGCTGGAAGAAGGGCGAGCGTCGGGGCCATGACCTACCGGACGGACACGTGCGGCACGGACAGGCTGATCTCGCGCTCGCGCTCGCGGACATAGGGCAAATGGACTTCCGCGCACCCTTCGCCACCGCCACGGACAACCTCCGAGGACGCCCACGCCCCAGCGGGACGAGGGCCCGCCCGTGATCAGCTCGCTCGTGGACGTCGCGCCGGACGAACGGACGATCCTCAAGTTCGCCACCGAGCCCTTGGAGGCCGTCGCATGAGCACGCACGCGAGCGACCCGCTCGTCCCGCACGGAAACCCCGGCGACGACCTACCGCCGGGCCGTGCGCACGAACGCAGCGCGATGACCGCGATGCCCTTCTCAAGCGACTTCCTGTACTGGATCGCCATCGACTTCGGCAGCTCCGACCCGGCGGACATCGCGCGGTTCAACCGGTTCTACGACGAGACGCACATCCCCGAGGTCCTCGACAGGCATCCGGGATTCGCCGCCGCGCACCGCTACGCCCTCCACCGGCCAGACCCGCGGGGCGACTTCGGCGGGGGATACCTGGCGGCCTACGAGATCGAGGACGAGGAGGCGGTCACCGCGTACCTCACCGCGACGACCGCCGACGGCAGCGGCGACCGTCCCCGTTACTCCGCCGACCCGCCGCTCTGGCCGGATCTGCTCACCAACCGCTGGCGGGTGGTCTACGAGAAGATCGCGGAGACCGCGCCCTCGACGGGCACCCCGGACATGATCTACATCATCGGGATCGACCCGCCCGCCGACATCCGCGACGACGAGCTGGCCGAGTTCGACGCCTTCTACACCAACACCCATATGCCCGAGGCGGTGTCCAACGCCGGCTTCAGCCGCGGGACCAGGTACAAGGTGCGGCGCACACTTGAGCACCCGGACCCCGGCTGCCCGTTCTACCTCGTCGTCTACGAACTGGCGGGCGTCAGCGACGAGCTGGTCGCCGAAACGCAGCGCAAGCTGGGGAGGCAGGGCCCCTGGTGGAGCCCGGGCCCGAGCTCCTGGACCAGGCACACGACGCCGTGGCGGCTCTGGTACCGGAACATCTCGTCCACCCCACGGCCGACGTCACCGGACGGTGCGCCCCTCCGGCAACCCTGAGCAGGATTCGCCCAGCTCGTCGCGCACGTCTCCAACACTCGCGTCCCGGCAAACCGTGGCCAATTCTCGGTCACGAACGGTCAACCTGAGTTGATCTTGCGGATTCCCCGGGTAGGTCGGTGGGACCAGTTCTCGGGAGATGGAGACCGTGTGAGGAAGTACGCGGCGGAGCTCGTGGGAACGCTGCTCCTCGTCTATTTCGCAGTAGGTGTGGCGACCCTGTCGTTCGGTTTCGGCACCGCCGGCAGGAGTCCCGCGGCGGGCGTGGTCGCGACGGCGCTGGCGTTCGGGCTCGTGCTCCTCGTCCTGGTCTACGCGATCGGCCCGATCTCGGGCTGTCACGTCAACCCGGCCGTCACGCTCGGCGTGCTGCTCGCCCGCCGGATGACCCCGGTCGAGGCGGTCGGCTACTGGGTCGCCCAGTTCGCCGGCGGGATCCTCGGCGCGCTGCTGCTGTGGGCGACGTTCGCCGACTCGCCGATCTACCAGCGGTCCGTGACCGGGCTCGGCGCGGACGGGTGGGGCGAGGCCAGCATCATCCGGATCGACGTGGGCGGCGCGTTCCTCGCCGAGGTCGTCCTGACCGCCCTGTTCGTGTTCGCCGTCCTCGCGATGACGAGTGAGGCCGCCATCCCGTCCGTCAGCGGCGTCGCGATCGGCCTGGCGCTGACCACGGTCCACCTCATCGGCATCCCGATCACGGGCACGTCCGTCAATCCCGCCCGCAGCCTGGGCCCCGCCGTCATCGTCGGCGGGACCGCCCTGGAACAGGTGTGGCTGTTCATCGTCGCCCCTCTCGTCGGCGCCGTGGTCGCCGCCGCCGCGCACACCTTCCTTCAGCCGCCGACCAAGGTGACCCCGCTGCCGCCCCCGGACGAAATCGCCCCGGAATCCGGTTCGGCCAGGTGACCCGGGCGCGCGCCGCCGCCCGGTGTTGACGGGCCGGTGTGGCTCTTACGTCCGTTGCGCTGCGGCGCCCGTGCGTTTCTGAACCGCTTCTCCACGCGGTACGTGGGTTGTATGACGGCGCCGTCGACGTGCGCCGGTTCGGTGAACGCATGGGAGGTCCATCATGAGACGACTTGCTTGTGGTCCGGTGGCGATCGACGCCGCCGTCGGTGTGCTCACCGTCGCGGCCGTGGTCGTGCCCTTATCGATGGCCGGGCCGGCCGACGCGGCGGCTGGTCCGAGCCGGGTGGCCGCGCGGTCGAGCGCCGCGTCTCCAGGCGGCCGCACGGTCTACGTGACGAACAGTGCGAACGTGGGCGGCACCGCCAACGTCACCCGCTTCTCGATCGGCGGCACCGGCTCCCTGACGCCGGTCGACACGCTGACGCTGGGCGACCGCGGCGGGGCGCGCAGCATGGTCTTCACTCCCGACCTGCGATTCGCCTACCTGGCGAACACCCTGGTCAATCGCGTGGTGAGGTTCCGGATCGGGCCCGGCGGCGCGCTCGAACAGCTCGGTGAGGTCGAGACCCCGAGCCCGTTCGCGATGGCGATCGCCCCGGACGGAAAGACGATCTACGTGAGCAACGCGGGCACCCGAACGCTGTCGCCGTTCACCGTCGGGGCGACGGGCGAGCTCACGCCGCTGCGTCCGGTGGACACCGGAGCGGAGGCCGCCAAAGGGGTCGCGCTGACCCCCGACGGCCGGTTCGTGTACGTCAGCCACGGCTCGACGGTCGACACGACGCCGACCGTGATGACCGGCTTCGCCCTGCGCTCGGACGGCTCCGTGGGGCGCGAGGTCGCGCGGAAGAAGATCGGGATCTCCGGCGCGGAGACCGTCATCACCCCGGACGGCCGTTTCGTGTACGTCGTCAACCAGGTCTCGAACAACGTGCACGGGTTCCGTATCGGCTCCGGCGGCACCCTCACTGCCGTGCCGCGCTCACCCGTCGACGGCGGCGACTTCCCGGAGGGCGCCACGATAAGCCCGGACGGACGCGGACTGTACGTCGCCGCGGTCGGCGTCGAGAACAACGACCCGGACGCGCGCGCGGGCCAGGTGCTGGGCTTCACCATCGGCAAGGACGGGCGGCTCACCGAAAAGCCCCGGCGCGTCACGATGGCCAGTCCGATCGGCGTCGGCTTCTCGGTGGACGGGCGCCACGTGTACGTCAGCGATTACACCGACAGCGTCGTCAACGCGTTCACGGTGGCCCCGGACGGCACCCTCGACCTCGTCCAGACGGCCGCCTCGAACGGCCCGCGCCCTGCGTTCCACTCGGTCAACGTGCTGCCCTCGCCCAAGGCCGCACCCCGCGCGAAGGGCGGACAGAGCCCGCCGCCCGGCCGGAACTAGGTCTGGGAGATCGTCCGCCTGGGGCTAAGCCACCGTCCCCCCTGAGCGTGACGGCGGGTACTGCGAAGCGGAGTCGTGCTGGTCGGCTGGTGGGCAGCAGGTGCGTAGGTAGCTCTGGAGTTCGATGAGCGAGCGCTCCACGGTGGTGGCGTCGATGCGGTAGTAGACCTGCTTGCCGTGCTTGCGGGAAACGAGCAGCCCCCCGCGGCGCAGGAGTGCGAGTTGCTGGGAGGCGGTCGGCTGGGCGATGCCCAGGCGTTCGGCGACGGTGCCGACGGTGAGTTCGATTCCGCCGGTGAACAACTCCAGCATCTGCTGGCGCTGCTCGCTGGCCAGCGCTCGAAGGAACTCCCGCGCTTGCGGCCCAAGCTGCACGGGCTCTGTGGCGCCGCATCCTGGCGTGTCCGCAGCCGGCCCACAGGACGTCCCCGCCGCTCGGCCGATCACCGGATCGCTCATGACACCTCCCACGACGTGTCACGATCCTAGCCACATATTGTTACTTTGACATATTGCGTAATGACAATATATTGACCGTCATGCACTCTGACACCTCACCCATCGTCATCATCGGAGGCGGCCAGTCGGGGCTGGCCGCCGCGCGGGCCGTGACGGCCGCGGGACTGCGCCCGCTGGTTCTCGAAGCCTCCGGACGGGCCGCCGGATCATGGCCGGACTACTACGACAGCCTCACCCTCTTCTCACCGGCGCGTTACAGCGCGATGCCCGGCCTGCCGTTCCCCGGTGACCCCGACCACTACCCCCACCGCGACGAGGTCGTGGCCTACCTGGAGCGATACGCCGCGCTGGTCGCCGAGGAGGGCGCCGATATCCGGCTGAACACCCGGGTCGACGCCGTCCGGGCCGAAGGGGCCGGATTCGTCGTCCGCGCGGATGACGGGCAGGAGTTCGCGGCATCGGGCGTGGTGGCGGCTTCGGGAGCCCGCCCGCTGATCCCGTCGCTTCCCGGCGCGGACGCCTTCACCGGCGAGCTCGGACACGTCGCCGCCTACCGCGACCCCAAGCCGTATGCCGGGCGCCGGGTCGTGATCGTCGGAGCGGGCAACTCGGCGGTTCAGATCGGCTACGAACTGGCCGAGGTCGCCGATGTCACGCTGGCCTCGCGGCAGCCGGTGCGGTTGATGCCGAACCGGCAGCACGGTCAGGACGTCCACCACTGGACCGTCACGACCGGGTTCGATCATCTACCGCCCGCGTGGCTGGCCCGGCTGGTGCCGGGGCGGCTGGTCAACGACCCGGGTGCCTACGCCCAGGCGGTGCGGGACGGGACGCTGCCGCGCCGTCCCATGTTCACCGCTCTGGACGGCGACCGCGTGATCTGGGACGACGGGACATCCGAACCCGTCGACGCGGTCTTGATGGCCACCGGATACGCGCCGAATCTGGACTACCTGGCGAGTCTGGGGGCGCTGGACGAGGCGGGCATGCCCCTGCACGACGGCGGGCTGTCGCTCACCCACCCGGGGCTGGTCTATCTGGGGGTGGAGTTCCAGCGGTCCTTCTCCTCCAACACCCTGCGCGGTGTCGGCGCCGACGCCGACCACGTCATCGCGGCCCTGGCCCCCTACGCCGGAGGCGCGGTCGCCGCACTCGGCCTGTGACCGGCCCGCGGGGGCGCGTGCGGAGGGTCAGGCGGTGGCGGCCAGGGCAGGCAGGGCGAACAGGCCGGACAACCGGGTGAGCCGGTCGGGGATGACCCGGTAGTACACCCAGGTCCCGCGGCGCTCGCCGTCGATCAGCCCGGCCTGGCGCAGCACTTTCAGGTGATGGGAGATGGTCGGCGGGGTCAGGTCGAACGGGACGGTCAGATCACAGACGCACGCCTCGCCGGTCTCGGCCGAGGCGATCATGTTCAGCAGCCGCAGCCGGATCGGATCGGCGAGGGCCTTGAACACAGCGGCCAGCTCGACAGCCTCGTCCGCGCCCAGATCGGCGTCGCTCAGCGGTGCGCAGCACACCGGAGCGGTGACGTCTTCCAGCTCCATCAACTTAGACATGCCTCTAATTTGACATCCATCTAGGCAACGATGCAAAGTGGCTTCTGCTTAGAAGAACGTCGAAACAGTGCGAGATGGCGCGTCCCGTCCCGTCAGGTCCTACGTCCACGCAGCTGGGAGACACGATGAGTGAGACCAACCAGCCCCTGGAGCCGGTCGAGCCGACGGCCGAGAGCGGCTGTTGCGGGGTGAGCGGTTGCTGTACCGGTGCCGAGCGGTCCCTGGACGCTTCGGTCACCGTCACCGAAGCCAAGACGAACTCGGGCTGCGGATGCGTCCATGACGCCGGGGAGACGCGGCTGCCGGTCGTGGTCGTCGGAGCGGGACCGGTGGGGCTGGCGACCGCCGCTCACCTGGCCGAACGGGGGCTGGACTTCGTCGTGCTGGAGGCCGGGGCGCGGGTCGGCGCGGCGATCTCCGAGTGGGGGCACGTCCGGCTGTTCTCCCCGTGGCGGTACGACACCGACGCCGCCGCCCGCCGCCTGCTGGAGCCGACCGGCTGGACGCCGCCCGACCCCGGCGCCCTGCCGACCGGGGCCGAACTGGTGCGCGACTACCTGGCCCCGCTGGCCGGGGTGCCCGAGCTGGCCGGACGGATCCGTACCGGCGCCCGCGTGATCGCCGTCGCCCGACAGGGCATGGACGTCACCCGCACCGTCGGCCGCGACGAGCGGCCGCTGCTCGTGCGGACCGTCGACCCGGACGGCACCGTCACCGATCTGGCGGCCCGCGCGGTGATCGACGCGTCCGGCACCTGGGGGCGCGGCAACCCGCTCGGCCACTCCGGCCTGCCCGCCCCCGGCGAGGACGAGGCCGCCCCGTACCTGACCGGGCCGCTCCCGGACGTCCTGGGCCGCGACCGCGACCGCTTCGCCGGACGGCACACGCTGGTCGTCGGCATGGGCCACTCGGCGGCCAACACACTGCTCGCCCTCGCCGAACTCGCCAAGGGGGCGCCGGGTACCCGCATCACCTGGGCGGTGCGCGGCCCGTCGGTCGCCCGCCTGTACGGCGGCGGCGACGCCGACGGCCTGCCCGCCCGCGGCGCGCTCGGCACCCGCTTGAAGAAGACCGTGCGGGACGGCGAGATCGAACTGGTCCGCGGCTTCACCATCACCCGCTTCACCACCGGCTCGTCCGACGGGGGCGTCCAGGTCACCGGCACCACCCCGGACGGCGAGCGCGTCATCGCGGCCGACACCGTCGTCGCCGCCACCGGGTTCCGGCCGGACCTGGACATGCTCCGGGAGATCCGGCTCGACCTCGACCCCGTGACCGAGGCCCCGGCCAAGCTCGCCCCGCTGATCGATCCCAACTTCCACTCGTGCGGAACGGTCCCGCCGCACGGCGAACGCGACCTCGCCCACCCCGAGCCGAATTTCTACCTGGCCGGGATGAAGAGCTACGGCCGCGCGCCCACCTTCCTCATGGCCACCGGGTACGAGCAGGTCCGCTCGATCGTCGCCGCGCTGGCCGGGGACCGCGAGGCGGCCGACACCGTCCGGCTCGATCTGCCCGAGACCGGTGTGTGCTCCACCGACCTGGTCACCGGCGATCAGCTCCCGGGCTCCACCGAACTCGCGGACCCGCCTCAGGACGCGTCCGGCGGCGGTTCATGCTGCGGCGGCTCGGCGCCCGAACCGATCAGCATCGGCCTGGGCGCCCCGGCCGGGCTCGGCTTCTCCACCGGCATCGAGCACGGGTACTCGGGCGAGGCCGAACGCGCCGATGCCTGAGGCGGCCGGGCCCGCCGCACGAGGCCTGCCGCCGGCGCCGGCGGCGGGAGCCCGGTCGCTGCGCCACCGGGCCCGCCGCGGCGCACGCGGCCCGCTGACCGCCCTGTGCGTCACCGAAATCACCAGCTGGGGCGTGCTCTTCTACGCCTTCCCCGTGCTGGCCCCGGCCATCACCCGCGACACCGGCTGGTCCACCGGCGCGGTCACGGCCGCGTTCTCCGCCGCGCTGATCGTGGCCGCGCTGGGCGGGATCCCCGTCGGCCGCGCGCTGGACCGGCGCGGCCCGCGCGCCCTGATGACCGGCGGCTCGCTGCTCGCCGTGCTGGCCACCGCCGCCGTGGCCGCCGCGCCGAACCTGTGGTGGTTCGCCGCCGCCTGGCTGCTCGCCGGAGCCGCGATGTCCGCCGTGCTCTACCAGCCCGCCTTCGCCGCGCTCACCCGCTACTACGCGCCCCGCCACGTCGCCGCGCTGACGACCCTCACGCTGGTCGCCGGCCTGGCCAGCACCGTATTCGCGCCGCTCACCGACACGCTGGCATCGCAGATGTCCTGGCGCGGCGTGTATCTGGTGTTGGCGGTGGTGCTGGCTGCGGTGACCGTCCCGCTGCACTGGCTGGCACTGCGACATCCCTGGCCCTCGCCGCGCGACGGCGCCGCAGACGAACACGGCCAGGACCGTGCCCAGGACGCGGCCGTGTGGGACACGGTGCGCAGCGTCCCGTTCGTCCTGCTCACCGCCGCGCTCACCCTGTCGGCCTTCACCATGTACGCGGTCCTGATCAACCTGATCCCGCTGCTCACCTCCCGCGGCGCGGGCAGCGGCATCGCCGCCTGGGCGCTCGGGCTCGGCGGGATCGGCCAGGTCACCGGACGTCTCGGCTACCGCGCCCTCGCCCGCCGGACCGGCGTCCGGGCACGCACAGTCTGGGTCCTGGCCCTGTCGGCAGCCACTACCGCCGGCCTGGCCGCCATCCCAGGCCCTGTCGGGTTGCTCATCGCCATAGCGTTCCTGGCCGGAATGACCCGTGGCATTGCCACCCTGTTGCAGGCCACCGCCGTCTCCGACCGCTGGGGCACCGCCGCCTACGGCTCCCTCTCCGGAATCCTCGCCGCCCCCATCACCGCCGCCACCGCCCTGGCCCCCTTCGCCGGCGCCGTCCTCGCCAGCGGTCTCGGCGGCTATCCCCCCATGTTCCTAACACTGACCGCAATCGCCACCCTCGCCACCCTCCTAGCCACCGGCACCACCCCCACCCCCACAAGAAGCACAAACAAGAACCAGTAAGAACACCTCACAGCAAACTTGATCAACGCCCAGCCCAGGCGACGAAGATGTCGCGTGATTACGCTAAGTGCCTAGATGGGCAACGGGTCGTCGCCGGCCAGCGCGTGGAGGACGCGCGGTGGTGCGTGGCCGCATCTGGCAAGAGGCGTTCTCGCAGGTTAAGGCGGGGGTGTGCTGGTGGGGTGGGCGCGCCCGGCAGGATTCGAACCCGCGACCGTCGGATTAGAAGTCGGCTACCGGTCCTGTCGGTGTGTTATTCCAGGTGCTGAAGCCCGTCAGTCTGTCCCGTTCTGTATAGCCACCAGCGGCCAGCGCTGTCGCTTCGTACCGCTGGCTGCCAGTGCATTCCGCGACATTCGAGCAAACAACGAGCGAACACAATCCGGTGCTGCATCGACTGATGTGCCAATGCTCGAGTGTGAGACTTGGCGCGGTGATGCCCATCACCTGCCCGACCTGCTTCGGGCCTAGGCCAGCCGCGGTCCGTAACAGCCCTGCTTCGGCACTGACAGAGAAGCAGTGCCGGAGAGAAGCGCGATGGCCTGATCCGGGGGACCGACTGGCCAGCACGTCGGCCTTGGCCTGCCGATTTGCTGCTGGCGAAGAGCCCTCGGCCACCGCACCCTGCTCATTCTCCTCGGCGCCCTCATGGCCGTCCCGGGCGCCGTTTGGCTCCTCGCCTTTGCTTACGGACGCCATCACCGAGCCGACGACGCGCGCCCAGAACGACGTCATGAACACAACCGAGCCTGAGAGGCACTCGTGAACCCAGTCCGGGAGCGCCACTGCATCGCCATCGCCCGGATGCACGTTAACGGGCTCGGGTGGTTCTTGCCCGTCATCCGGGTGGCGCGGTCGTCTGCAAAATCCTCGATAATTCGTTCGACACGTCAGTCTCGTCGGCTGCCGGACTCTCGCTTGCGTGCCAACCGGAGGGCCTCGTTGAATCACTTGATGAGAGAGGCGAAAATCGACTCGAGGGTTGCGGCACCCACAGGAGGTGTCTGGCCCTTCTCATTTTCCTGCAGAGTTCCTTGGCCAAAACAGCTTTTCCGATGTCGGCCTAAGGGGTTCGGAATGTAGCTGCGACGGCGTCTCACATCGAGGTGCAACCGTCGCAGCATCGATCGTCGGGACTACTACCGGCATTCATGTGGCCGCAGCCCACTCCGCGATGACGGTAGAGGGGACGGCTTCCTGGGCTACTCGGCCGCTGGCGGACCGTATCTCGGCGAGTTGAGTCCATAGTTCTGGCCCCAACCATTCCCGTCCGGGAGTCGCCGTCCAGTCGATGGTGCCGGGGCTTTGTACCGGACGCTCAGCCATGGCCACCCACAGCGCGCGGGCTGGGAGTATCGGGATCGTGCCGACAGCGGCGGCGCCGCTGGCGATGGCCAACCCATCGGGGTCCATATCGCCCCAGTACCAGACGGTGCCTGTGACGGGCCCCCGGCCAGCGATGTCGACGGTCAACGTCGGCACCTGGGAAGGAAATGCGCGTCCCGCGCCCCAGGCCACGATTCCGATGGTGTGAGTGATCTGGTGGCGGAGGGTGTGGACGGCTGTCCAGTAGGTGTCGCTGTTCTCGATCACGAGAACGTCGGGCCCGGCACCTACGGTGGCGGCTGCGAGGGGCGGCGGGATGCGCACGCAGGCTAGCGTCTCGAGAGTGAGCCGGTCCGGCCCGAAGAGGCTGGTTCGGGCCATGGCCTCCAGGTGCTTCTCGTCGCCGAAGAGCTGGACCGACCGGTACCGCATGGGGAGGACGGGCAGGCGGGTCCCCCGTGTGCGGACGAGCCAATCGTTGATCGCGACCAGATCGTTGAATCGTGCATCGGACAGTGACGGTAGTGACGCCGCCCAACCGAGCTCGGTGCACCACGGGAATTGCGTCCAGCGGCGGACACTGCCGGGTCGGCGCGATTTCGGAACGGTGATCGATCGGGGCAAGGGCGGTGTGGTGGAGGTGTCCCATGCGGTGCGGGGGAGTTCGATCAGGTCTCGGTCGGCGAGATCCGCGAGAGCTGCCGCCAAGGCCGCCGCTTGGGCCGGATGTCCGATGAGCCGGGGTGCTGAGGCGGCCCAGAGCCGCCATAGGTCGCGAAGGGAGACTCGTACGTTGCCGTGCGATGTCACGGCTTCGGCGAACGCGGCGATTTCGGCAGGGCGGTTGAGCGCGTCCGTCATTGGCGGATCTCGTAGTGGACGGCGTCGACCCAGTTCTGTGGTGCGGTGGCGGATCGCCCGGCGGTGATCGAAGCGGTGATGTCGGCGCCGTCCGCGACCTGGGTGCGTAGCCGGAGATACGACAGGTTTCGCCGGAGGTCTCCGTCGTTACGGAGTTTGACGATGACCGAGCCGGGACCGGTGAACGCGTTGTCGACATTCGCGTCGTTGAGGCCGGTCGCGCAGACCAGTTGGAGGCCGGTGTGGGCGGCGAGCCGGTGCTGCATCTCGATCAGGGCCTCCGCGGACGCCGCGCCGAAGGGATTGTCGAGGATGAGGGTTCCGGCCGGCCGCGCGCCGCCTGGACGGTGTGCTGAACGCACGCCGGACAGGGCACAGTAGACGAGCACGGCGAGTGTGAGGACCTGCCCGCCTGAGAACTCGTGCGGGATTCGGTCCGGTGGGCAGTGCACGACTTGGCCGTCGATGCGGGGTTTGAGGATCTCGATCGACCATGCCCCGGCCCGGGTGCGGTCTAGGACGGTGTCCCGGACGGCGTCGGCGAGCCAGCGGGCGCGGGTCTCGGCTGAGGCGGCCCGCTTGGGGTTGGCCGCTAGCTCGGTCGCCCAGGAGTCGATTCGGGTGGCCAGGCGCGCCGCAGCCTCGTCGTCGGGGGCATCCTCGAACCGGATCTTGATGGTGGCCTGGCCGGAGAGGTCCCCGAGTCCGGACGGAAGCCGGGACAGCTTCGAGACCTCCCGAAGAAGGCGACGCTGTTCCCGGCACAGCGATAGCAGGCCGTCGCGGAGGATGGAGCGGTGCGTGTCCAGGGCCTTCAAGTCACCGCTGGCGGATTCGGCCAGTGCCTTGATACGGCGGGCGAGGTGCTCGGCCTCAGCCACCAGGTCCGGTTCGTGCAGCGACCGGATCCGTGTCGCGACGGGCGTGTCGAGCCCGAGCCAGCGTGGGGCGTTTGCGACGGCCCGGGCCGCGTTGACCGCTTCGCGGAGCTCGTCCCGTGCCGCGCGTTCGGCCCCGTCGGCGCCGCGGTGCGCCTTTAGCAGCTCGTGCATCGTGGTTCTCGCGGTGTCCTTGGAACCGGTGAAGACGTGGTCGGTGGGTGTTCTGTCTCCCGGCCACATTGCAACGAGATCGACGAAGGCTTCGACGTCCGCGGCGACCGCGTCGCGGAGTTCGACGGCGTCGCGCTCGGCCTGCTCAGCTGCGTCGCGACGCTCACGGAGTTCGAGATTACGGACTTCCAGGCGTTCCAGCAGTGCCGCAATGTCTCTCGGCGATGCCGGCGACCATTCCGGGACGTTGGCCAGGTCGATGTGGTTCTGCCTGTCCCCGGACGCGGGCTCTGCAGCTCGCATGTCGGTCTCAGCCGTCTTCAGACGGTGCTCAGCGGCAAGACGTTCCTTCTCCCGTGATGCTGAGACATCTCTGGCACGTCGCTGGGCACCGATCAGGGATTCCCGTGATGAGGCTGCGGTCGTCGTGGCCAGGACCTCGGCGCGTCCCCAGACGGGTTCCTCGAAGAGGCGCCGTCGGCCGTGGGCCGTTCCGAGCGCGCGTTCGGCCCGGTCCAGCAGTTCCGCCTCGACCATGCCTCGCTCCGCGGTGGAGAGTTCGTCGCGAAGGGCCTGCCATGTGGTGCGGATGGTGTCCAGGTTTCCGCCGGGGTCGGACGCGGCATGCTCGACGCCGAGGCGGTCGCGTTCGCGTTGCCAGGCCTCTCGCGCACTGCGTGCCTGGGCTGCCTCCTCGATGCAGGCATCGATGGTGTCCGCGGCCGCCTCCCGAGCCGCCTCCGCAGCGTCCTGGTCGCGTTCGGCCTGGATGCGAGCCGTCTCAGCCGCTGGGCGCCTCGCGGTCGCGGACCGGGCGGCAGTCTTCACCTCCACCAGTTCGGTGGCCAGACTGACCCGCGAGTCTGCACGTTCGGCATCACTCCGGACCGACTCGGCACATTCACGTGCCTCGTGGGCGGCGTCTCGCTGGCGGTCCCGCTCAGACCGCAGGTTCCGTCGGCGTCTCTCGGCCGATGTCACCGCGTTAAGGGAGCCGTCGGCCTGGCTGACGAGGTCCTCGCGGGTGGCCTCCTCCCAGCGGTCGGTAAAGCCGGCGCACGTGGCGGCAGCCGTTCTGTAGGACTTCGCGGACTGGCGTGCCTGCGCTGCGGTGCTTCCCTCGGTCGTCGCGGTCTCCTCCAGTTTGGCCCTGGTCGTCGCCGCCCACTGACGGTCCCAAGTCTCACGGTGCGGCAGGACGATGTGCCGGTGTTGTGCCGCGCCGTTCGGCGCCCCCACGGCTGTCGGTGTCGTCGTCACTGTGATGGGGGTCCGTGTCCTGGGCTTGACTTCCAGGAGTCGTTCGACTGCGGATGGGAATTTGGTCGGGTCGGTTACGACTACGCCCCCGGCGATCCCCGGGTGAGCGGCGATGAATTCGGGACGGGCGTCGGGATCGGCAATGTTGTGCTCGATCCATTCGAGCCCGGTGACGGCCCCGATCCGATTGTGGAGGAGGGCGGTCAGGACGGTGAGCACGTCCTGACCGGTCGGGGCGGTCCCGGTCTCATCGAGATGGGCGAGCTCTCTGCGGGCGGCGCTGGCTCGGCCTTCGTGGTCGGCGGCGCGCCTGTCGGCGTCGTGAGCGGCCTGTTCGGCGAGCTCCGCGGCGCGTGAGACGTCCGCTGCGGACCGCGGTGCGCCGCCCAGGAGCGTCTGCACCACCTCGTGCGCGGCGACTGCGGCACGGTCGGAGTCGAATGCGTCGAGACGGTTCTGGTCCGCTTGCGCCGTGCGCTGCAACTGGAACAACTCATCGTCGAGGCGTTCGAGCTCACCGTCTATCTCGCTTCGTGCCTTGTCGGCGCTTTCCGCACGCTTCTTCTCCTGCTCTGCGAGGCGACCTGCGCTTCCCCGGGCTTCCTGCCATCGGCGCAGGCAATCCTCGGGCGGTTCACCGGCGGCGAGCCAGCCGCCCGCCATCGCGGCCGCGCCCGCGTTGTCAGCAGTTTGGACCAGAGCGTCGATCTCCTGGAGTGTCCGCTTCGCGTTGTTAAGGCGTTTGGCGGCCTCCTTCTCGGCGGTGAACGCGCGCTTCGACTCACTTCGCGCGGCCGCCACCCGGTCATCTGCGGTCTCGGCGACTCCGCGTGCCTCCTCTGTGAGCCCGTCAAGACGTCCCGCCAGGCGGGCCGCAGCCTCGGCGACTCGAGTTCGCAGCGGCCCAAGGCCGGCTTCGGCGGCTTCGTACGCGAGCTTGGCGGAGTCGCGTTCCACGCGGCGACTGGCCACTTCGAGGACGGCGTGGACGGCATCCCAGGCGCTTGCCTCCAAAGACGCCTGCTCGGCCGACCCCGTCCGCTCCTGTACCTCGATCTTCGCGGCCGCGTAGCGAGCGCGTGCTTCCTCGAGTAGGAGTTGTTGACGGATATCGCTGATCTGGCCGTATTCGCGCCGTGCTTGCACCACTTCCTGCGCGGCATCTTCGAGAGTCGCTTCCAGTTCTTGGAGCGTCGCGCGGTCCTGGCCGAGCCGATTCCCGAGCGCACAGGCATGCTCTCCGCCGCGCAGCCGCGCTTGGACCAGCCTCGCGGCGGCCACCTCCACGGCCTCGGCTCTGTCTGCGATGAGTCCCATGCCGGGACCCACCGCAGCGCAAAAGTCGTTGAGCGCCTCCAGAGCGGGACGGCGGGCGGCCAGTTCCGCGTACTTTCCGAGCTTGTCGGTGAAGTCCGCGATCTCCCGGCCGTCGTTGAGGGCGGCGACGAAGAACCGTATGACGTTGTCGGGCGAGTCGAAGGTGGCTAGCAGCTTCTCCGCGCCGGCCTCCGAATCGTTCATGCGCATCTGGTAGCCGAACAGGACGGGATCGATGCTCGTCCGCTCCTCCAGCGCCCGCGTCCATTCCTGCTGAGACCGCACGAGAACCGACTGGGCGTCCGGATAATTCGCGGACAGCTCGTGAAGTGCCGCCACATACTTCTCGAAGACCGTACGGCGACCGTTGACGACGAAGGGCAGGTCGTCGATGCCGGGCAGTTCCGGTCCAGTGCGGAACAGGTACCAGGCTCGGTGCATCCTGGTCGTCGAGCGCTGTCGGTGCCCTGGCTGGCGGCGCCCGTCTTTCCACTCCATGACCGTGCCGGTGACCGTCCGGGTCGCGGTTGTGGAGTCCTCCCACTCGCAGACGACATGGGAAGTATCGCCGGTGAGAACGAAGTCGCCGAGGTTCTTGCCGCCCATCTGGGCCCTGGCGGCCGGCACCACAAGGCTGGAAACCAGCGTGATCAATGTGGACTTCCCGCCGGTGTTCGTCAGTGAGAGCAGGACCCGGCCGGCTGCCCCGTCCCTAGTGGTGAAGTCGAGGTCCAGCGGGTCGAACCGGGCGCCGTCGGGCCCGACCCCGTGGAGCCGGATCCTGCGCAGCCGCAACGGCGGTACAGGCAGGTCTCCAGCAGACTGTGCCGCTCCTATGCCGCTCAAGGGCGTTCCTCACCGCCCCAGCGATTGGAGCCGGCATCGCCCAAGCCGTTGACAAGAGCGTAAAGCTCCGAGTCCGCGCAGAGCGTGGCGACCGCGTGGCGGAAGCGGGGACGAGCCAGCCACGTGCCTCCATCGACATCGCCACGCGCGGTCAGGTAGCCCGCCTCGACCAGCAGCTTGCAGATCTTGTTGACGATCCCCGGTCTGTCGTTGCCGGAGCGGCGCTGAGCGTTCGGCCGAGCGGAAGCGAGCGCGAACCAGCCGCGCCAGGACTCGAGCATGTCCTCTTCCAGCCCGCCATCGTGCTCGGCGTCTTCGGAGTGAGCCTGTGCGAGGCGATCGAGATGGTCGACCACGGACCGGGTCGTGAAGACCGCCACCCGGTCTGGGTCATCCACCATCACGGCCTCCGGATATGCCACCGAAGCGATCGTGAGGACGACCGCGCCAACGACCGTGCGATGGTTCGGCTGGGCGCGCTTCATCACGTCCGTGAGGGTGACCCGCAGCGGCGAGTCCGCGGCGGCGCTGACGATCGCGCCATCGCGCTCATCGACGATCAGATGCAGGCCGGCGCCGGAACATACGGCATCAACCGCCGCCGCGAAGTCCGGCTCCTGGCGGTACCGCACCACGAGCCGGTGGTAGTCGTCATGGCGGCCGGGCAGCTCCCGAGGGCGAGCGGCCCAGGCAAGCATCCGGCCGATATCGGCGGCGTCACCATGAAGGCTCATCGTCGGTCACCTCCACCTCCCAGATGTCCGAACCGTTCGGGACAGATGAATCATCGGCTCCGCGCAAATCCGCCGGTGCGTCGATGTCGACCGTCACCACCCCCGGGACCAGCAGGAGATCCATCGATCGGACGCCGTGGGCTTCGAGCACGTCGCCGGTGTCGGCCGCGACCATGACCCGGTCGCCGGCAGAACGGCCGGCGAGATGCGTCGCCCAGGCTCGGTGAGCGGCATGCACCTCCGCCGCGACGAGCAAGTGCGAGTCGAGCGGCCTGCCATCGTCATCGGCGACCTCGGCTGCCACGGACTCGACGCGTGCAAGCAGCTGGGACAGCCGGATCGGCTCCTCGATCGCATCGAACATCGCCTCCACGGTGGCCTCGTACGGTTCCCACCACTCGGCTCCTTCCGCTTCATCGAACTCCGGCGGAACCACCTCTTCGCCCGGCTCGGGCCTTCGGGCCGGTGCACAAAGTTCGTCGGTGAGGACCACCAGTGACGGCCACCACCGCGCGGCCAAGCCGCCGACGATGGCCAGCAGGCGTCCAGCGGCCACAACACCTTCTTGGATCGGCCGGGCCATGTAGGGCCTGAGTAGATCCGAGGTGAGGTCGACCCGGTCGGCCGAGCCAGGGGGCCGCCCGAGACGGTCGTCGAGCGTCTCGCGATACCGGCTGCGTGCCCCGATCAGATGGCCGTGGAGTTCGTCATGCCGGTGCCGGCACTCGCGGAGAATCTCGATCAACTGATTCGCTGCGGCCAGCCGTGACATGTCCTCGATCTCCGTGCGCCGGTCGGCCACCGCGTCCAGCAGCACCGCCTCGGCTTCGAGTCGTTCCCGCACGTGCGCCAGCGCGGCGTCCAGCAAACCGGGAACATCGCCGATCCAGTCGTGCGCGTCCGGATCGATCAGAGTGTCGGCGACGATCCGCCGAACACGCTCCTGATACTGGATGGACCGGTAGCGTGCATGCCGGGCGATCTGCACGGCCGACTCCACAGCACCGCGCGCGATCAGCGCGCTCAGTTGCGCCTCGTTGGCGATCTGTGCCGCCTCGATATCGATGTCGAGAGCCTCGACGAAGATATTAATGGCTTGCTCAGACGCACGAAGATACTCCGAGCCGTCCTCGCTCCCCTGATGGACGTACAACAGGCGAAAACGCTGCGCCAGCCAGCTCGGGCCATCCGGTGCGTGCATCAAATACGGGACCACCTCGACATCGGTGGTGACGAGCGAGACGACGACCCGCTCCGCGACGGCCAGCCACTCGGAACGCTCCGCGTCCGGCACCTGACGAGAGGCCTGCTCGACCGCGTACTCGACGGCCTCGTCCCACGTGCGCCCGACGGAGATGCCCATCGCCAGCGCCACCTGGTCGATCACAGCGAGCGCGATGTTGAACAAGTCGAAGCGGTGCCAAAAGTCGCCGTCCAGCTGACCCTTATTTCGCTCGATATCGGTCAGCACCTGTATCGGCGCCAGGGCCCTTCGCCTCCGGACGATGGACGTGTCATCAGTCGGGATCGTGATGTCCCACATCGACCTTTCAGGCGAAAGATCCCAATTGTCCGCCATTGCCGCGCTTCTCTCGGCGAGGATTTGGTACGTGCGTGCCCAACGGGTTGTCTTGGGTGGAGGGTGACGATTGCCATAGTACGCGCGCGATCCGACTAAACGTCCTTGATCTCCTCTGACGCCGATTGATCATTTTCTGGGTACTCCGCGTTTGCCCGTCCCGCATGCAGTCGAGGTCGTAGTGGAGCCCACTGGACTGGGGGAGCGGTCCGAGCCAGCGTGAGCATGACAGTGAAGCGCGGAGCATCGGGCGGTTTCTCCCGGTAGGGCCGCTCTGGTGAGCGCGCATCACGGGAAGCTGACGATGATCTAGGACAGGTTGGTGTACGAACCGTGCAGCGCGATTACCGAGAGTGTCGGTGGGATCTGCCGACGATGCGGGTGCGTGGATCCGCGGACGGGGAAGGCGTGGGGAGACCACTGCCCGAAGTTGGTGGGCCGACCGACGGTATGGGAGCTGGTATCTGCGGTTGGAGCTGCCGGTCGGTTCTGATGGCCGCCGTCGGCGGATCCTCCGTGGTGGCTTCACCACACGCAAAGCGGCCGAGGAGGCGCTGGCCCGGGTCCGGGCACCGTCCGGTTCGGGTGATGGGATGGTGAAGGTGAGGAGTGGCTCCAGCACTGGCTGGCCAGCCATACCGATGTGGCGTCCACCATTAGTGGTACGCGAAGCACATGCGTCTCTACCTGGCCCCTATCTGGGCACGGTGGTGCTGGCCGAGCTGTCGGTCGCGCACCTGCAGGCGGTGTTCGCGACCATCGTGCGCCACCATCAAGCTGAGGAACGCGGCTGATGCCGATCCGGCTGCACGACCAGCGGCATGGCGCAGCCACGCTCGCACTGGCGGCCCGGGGTGGAGTTGAAGGTGGTGCAGGCCATTCTGGGCCATTCCAGCAGCGTGCTCACCGCCGACACCTACACCTCCGTCCTGCCGGAGGTGGCCGTGGCGCACGTGCTGCGGAGAAGACCGCGGCCCACGTCATGAAGGCGCGAGGCATGGTTCCTGGCACCAATCGGACCCCTCGCCGGATACCCAGCCGGAACACGTCGCAGCAGGAAGGCGATACTGCGGCATGGAGCTTCTTCAGCTCATCATGCACGCCAGATAGGTCGCCCACAGCGACGCTGACCACCGACTGTCAGCCGGTAGAGCGCGCTTCAGAGCCTTTCGGCTCCCTCGTCTCTCGTCGGCGACCTTTGAGAGGCCAACTGAAAAGGTCCTCGCTGTCGCCCAAGCCGGGTCGATGCGGTGGTCAGACATGCCCGACGGGGAGGGGAGCCGCCGCGAGGGGGGAGGTCAGGCAGCTGTCCGGTGTACTCCGGACCGCTCGGGACCCAGGACGGCCTCAGCGCGGCCCAAGTCGAAACGGGCGAGGCCACCCTGGAGCGCGTTTGCTCTGGTCACGGGGTGGGTCGCGTGGGACCAGAACCCACAACCTACGGATTAAAAGAGTTCGAACCCCGGTAAAGGGAATGCATAACATGGTAATAGGCCTGACTAGGCTCCAGGTCGTCGAGGATAGGATTCTCTGTCCGGCACGCCGCCGGGGGGATCAGTGCATTGAAGAAATCGTCTCACGGGAACTGTTCGACAATGCAGCGCCTTGCCTTGCAGTGAGGTCAAGGTGGGCCAACGCCACCGTCGGCCGATAATGGAGTGGACCACTGCCCTGGTATGGAATGACGTGACGATTCGCTATATGTACTAACGCCTGCATCGGTGATTCGCGTCTATGCGGCCAGAACCGATTTTTGTATGGCTCGAGGGCCGATCATATCGCCGTGCCAGAATCGGTAGGGTCGTTGGGGTTTTCGCGGTGCAGTTGGCTGGCAGCTATTGCTCCCCCGAGGCCCAGTGCGAGGGTTATCAGGAGCGCATACAATGCCGGGTAGGTCTGCTGAAGCAGGCCAAAGACACTTGTCAGCGCAGTTGTTGCCCCGAACCATCCTTGGTTGGAGCTTGGTTCCGGGCTGTTGCTCGCTGTTGAGCGGTTGTTGCACACCTCAGCTCTCCTTCCGGTGAAGTGGGCTGGACTCCAAGAAAGTTCGGGTCGGATACCGGCCTTTGGGCTTGGCAAGGTGACTGGTGTGGCGCCGCGGTATGGCGCCGTCTAGGCGTTGCTTGTAGTCAAGGTGTCTCCGACCAGCGCAGAGGCGAGGACTATTTCCAGGTCGGCGATCGCTTGGAGCTCGCCGTGACGTTGCGTGACCGCAGTTGCCAGCTGCTGGGCCCGCTGGACCAAGAGGCGTGACCGGTGCTGGGGATCGATGTCGAGTATGGCGGCTTGCGTCAAGAGAGCGGCCTTGCTCGGGTCGCCGGCATGAAGGGCACAGGCGGCTCGGTCCAGCTTCACCAGCGTGCGGTCGATGATCTCTGTCGGTGAATAGAGCTGCAAAGCCCGGTGTAGAGCTTCGTCGCCGCTGCGGTGTTCACCAAATCCCGTTAGCGTGTCGCCCTCGTAAAAGAGCATTTGTCGATTAGTGAAACCAAGGACCAGGTCCTGGCCCTGCGTCTCAGGAAGTCGTTCCAGCTCTTTCCAACCCCGAGTCAGGGCCTGGCGGGCCGTTGAGACTGCGCCTGGTTGCCCAGGCCCAGTCAGTTGTCCCAGGGCTCGGGCTTCTATAGCGGGAGCCATCGCTGCTGCGACCGAGGGATTGCAACCTGCCAGGCTCTGTGCTTGGCGGGCCAGGCGCAGAGCTTCGGCTGGATCTCCGTAGTACAGGGGGACCAGCGATTCGCGGGCGGTTACCCAAGCACGAAGGCCACGCTCACCTGTGCCGTAAGCGGCAGTGTGTGCGGTACTGAAGAACGAGCGTGCGCGTCGGTCTTCGCCCAACACGGTCAGCAGGATGCCGACGATGCCCGATAGCTGAGCTGCGATTCGAAACAGGCGCTGCTCCACATGGCGTGCCTGGCGTTGCTCGCACAAGCGGCGAACTTCGACGAAGTCGAGCAGTGCCCGATACAGCAGCCGCAATGACGGCTCGGCTTGGTAAGATCGGCAGTACCTCAGAATCGTTTCTTCCCACTGGTCGACCATGGTGACGGAGACGGCATCGTTCTCCAATGCGTCGTCCATGGTGACGCGGAGCTGGTCGACGGCGCGCAGGGGACCGGTGGTGTTTGAGGCGTGGCTATGCACGGCATCGACCACGCCGAGTAGTTGGGGGATGAACAGCCGTAGCAGGGCTTCATCCTCGTCGGGCCGCGAGAGGGTTTGGCCTGAAGCCACCCCAACGCTGTGGTCACGGCCGCAGCCGCATGGTCCCTGATACCCAAGAGCTTCCGGATCTACCCGGTAAACCGCAGACACGTAGTGGAGGTACTCCGGCCCCGGCCGCTTATAGCCGGATTCGTAGGCGGACAGGAGCGTCTCGCCCAACCGCGGAGCCGGTTTCCCATCCGCTTCGTACAAGGCGCGAATCTGATGAACAATGTCAGACAGATTAAGGCCCGCAGCCAACCGATGTGCCTTGATCTTCGACGTTCCGAACAGCGGGCCACATTGCTCGCTGATTACTGCGGCGATCTGCGGCAGAGCACGCCCCCGGGCCAACTCATGTGCTCGAATGCGGCGTGCGACTTCGGTCTCTTTCCGGGGAGGGGCGCTGCTTTCCGGCATGCGCTGCGCAGGCTCCGTTGGGCGAACGCGGCCACATGCCCGCAGCAGAAGCTCGAGCCGCTCGGCCTTGTAGCTAGCGGTGACGCGCCGGTCGACAACGTCGTCGACTGCATCCAGATGGGTGCTGAGCTCACGGGCGGCTGCGATGACGTCTTCCTGGCTGGGGTCTGGGATGTTGAGGCTGGTCATCGGTCGCCCTCCTTCAGGAACTCCCGCAACTTCTCACGACCGGACTGGCGATTCTTGCGCACTGCGGCCGGTGTCTTGCCGAGTACTTCGGCGATCTCAGCGGAACGCAAGCCACCCAGGATCTCGAGCTCCATGACCTCACGTTGAGCGGGAGGGAGTCGATCTAATAGCTGCTGGACCCACTCCTGTTCCTCCCAGACGCAAAGCCCGTCGTCATTGCCGTCTGCTGCCAGGTGCCCCCCTTGAAAACTCCGCCGCAACCCGTCTAGGTCGCGCTGGCGGCTATTGAGCCACCACCGGCGAGCGGCGAGCCGCGCATACGCTTGAGGCTTCTTGATCACTCCGTCTTCGACCTGTTGCCACCGAAACAGCAGGTCGATCATTACTGCCTCGCACGCGTCTTCGGCTTCCTCCCAGCGTGCCCCTGCCTTCAACAAGATCTTCATCAGCGGGCCATACTCATGGTTGTAGAACTCCAAGAACGCTGGAGGACACGCTGGAGAGGGCTTGCGATGCGAGTCATCGCCTGTGGCCACCCGGCTCTCCCCTGATAACGGTTGTCTCTGGCGAAGGGCTTCACTCCATAGAGCGGCGGACGCCTCCGAACGTGATGCCGCATCCGATGTTTGTTAGGACCGGATCGGATGATCGTTCCTTTCCCGTGTCGCATCAACGTTGCTCGGGAGTGCGGGCATGCACGCAGGATGCCGCGCTGCCGGTAGGCCGTCGGGTGCCGGCGGGCTGCTCACGGTCGGGAAGTGGCTCGCGCAGTGGCTGGCCACTAGTGCCAGGGCGGCGTCCACGATCAACGATTACGCTTGCCATGTCCGCCACTATCTGGCCCCGTACCTGGGCAGATCATGCTGGCGGAGTTGTCGGTGGTCCATTTGCAGGCGGTGTTCGCGGGTATCGGTCGTCGGCACGATGCGCGGGGTGCGCCGTTATCGGCAGCCACGTTGAACCGGATCCGTGTGACGTTGCGCACGGCGTTGAACACGGCGATCCGCCAGGGGCTGATCGGTGATAATTTCGCGTCGCGGGTGGAGTTGCGGGTGGCGCGGTGTCCGCGGACGGGGCAGCGGCCGCTGGTGGCGGTGTGGACGGCCGCGCAGACCGCTGGGGTCCTGCATGCGATCCGAGAGCACCGGCTGTGTATGCGGCGTTCCATCTGATCGCGCTACGAGGCCTACAGGCGGGGGGAGGCGACGCAGTACGGCGGTCCTGCGGGGTCGTAAGAACACTGGGGAACTGCCCGTTTGGGTCACCTTTCGTCATAAGGCCGGAGGGCATGCCGGCGGGTCTTAGGCACCAATGCCTGCACGGTGGCGTAGGATCCCCGGCGAAGCAGTACTTCCGGCGTGGTGGGCGCCGTGCTCTGTGGGCCGTCCCGACTGTGTAGGCCACAGACAAGAGAGGCTTCGCCTCGCCGCGATCGACCACGAGCATCATGCGGACCATGACGTTCTTCGACCTGCGCTGAGCCGGGCAGCGCGCATCGTCGGGACTTTGGTTGAGCAGGTCCTCCAGCGCATGTTCGAGGTCCCTCAGGACTGGCGCGTCATGGACCGGCTGGATGTGATCGATGAACTCCAACGCCGGTACGGATGCTTGGCGGCGCAGAGGTCGGCGATCGCTCGGATGTCGGCGACGAGATCGGCTGGCGGGACTCCCAGAGGCCGACGCAGTCCTGCCGATCTTTCGATACGGACCTTCCTTCCGGTCTCGCGGCACAGGGTCAGGTCGATGTCGCCAAGCATCCCACCGAGGGAACGAACGATTTCAGCCGGGCCGATGCCGAAGCTGTAGACGGGGAGGCCACCGGGAACGTGTGTGATGTCGGTTCGTCCCGCGCACTGGGGAAGCGGCGCTCCAGTTCATGCAGCTGCCCCGCATCCAGGGACCGGACTGCGAAGTTCAGTCCAAAACGCTGGTCCTTGTGCTCACCCAGCAGCAACCGATAGCCCTGCAGGCCGTAGCCGATGGCATAGACGCGACGGTCGACGCACAGCAGCAGGCCGCCTGAACGCCGCTCGTCGTGAGCGATTCGCAGGCCGGTGGTCACCGACGCGTCAGCGCACCACTCGGGTACGGATACCAGCGGCCTTTGTTGCCATTCTTTGCTGCCTGCTGTTAGCGCGTTCCGCGACATACGAGCAAACAACGAGCGAACACGACCCGGTGTCCCGCAGGTTCGAGCCCTCAGCAGGGCATGCAAAACATGGGAACAGGTCTGACCAGCTTCTTATCGTCGAGGAGCGGTTCTCTCTACCCGGTACGCCGCAGGGGATGGGAGAACGAACATGACTGATGCGCAGCGGGGTTGGAGCGATGAGGCGATCCGGTGGACGACCACCATCAGCGTCATCGTGCTGGCCGGGATCGCGGCAGTGCTGTCGTACAAGCACATGTACATGCTGGTTCGCGAGTACGGCGAGACCTCTTGGGCATTGTTGGTGATCGAAGTGCCGCCGGCCTGGCGGCCAATATGGCTGCGCCCTCGATCATGGGCAGGCTGATCGCTGCGTGGCCCTCGGCGGCGTTGATCGGCTCATACGAGTTGTTGATGCGCCAGGTCCATCACTGTGCTGGACCGCACACAGTATCCCGTACGACGACCTCAGAGGAAGCTCGTACGGATCGGGCCTTCGAACTTATACGTTCCCCAGGGGAGCCACATCCTGTTGATGCCTCCTGCAAAGTACGCGCACAACGGGTCGACGCAGCGCACGCGCGCTGGAAGGGAACTTGATCTCCAAAGCGTGCGTGGCTCTGGGCGATGGATAACCGCACAGCGAAGGGAAATCTCCCGCCCGGAAGGTGATTGCAGATTAGTTCGGGCGAAGTGAACGCTGGGGACAGCTGGTCAAGCAGGGTGGCCTTGCCGAACGTCTCGACGCGATTGCCTCATGAGGTCTCCCCAAAACTCGCCCGATGGGGGTTTGTGTCCGGCTTGAACACGACGACCGGCAGTTCCCGCCATTCCTCGTCTCCGAGGTCGAGGAGTGGGGCCGGTCCGTCGAGGACCCCCTCGTCCGGGAACTGCTCGCGACGAGCGTGCCTGAGCGGCTGTCCGGCGGCGAGGTCGTCCGACTGACGGGGCAGCGGTGGATGCCCGCGGTCATCGCCGACTTCGTCTCCGCCGCGTTCTACGGCGGACGGCTGCGGACGGAGATCCGGCGCGAGCACCGGGACGCGCTGTTCGGCCGCCCGCTGGCGTCCGTCGACACCTTGCGGCTCCCCGAGGCCGAGCGCTACGAGCGTCCGGCGGGCGTGGCGAGTCGTGGGGACGGTCCGGCTACGTCAACTCGGCCGAGGCCGCGCTGCTGGTGGAGTTGGCCGTGCACTACGAGCGGGTCGGGGCCGGGCGGGCGGTCATCGTCCCCAATAAGGCGCAGGCGCGCCTGATCGCGCGGAGCGTGGCGCGCGGCATGGCGATACCGAGACGGCCGCGCGGAACGTTGGCACCGTCGACTCGTTCCAGGGCGGTGAGCGCGAGGTGATCCTCTACGGGTTCACCCGGAGCAACGACGCCGGACGCGTCGGTTTCCTCAAGGAGCTTCGCCGTGCCAACGTCACCTTACACGCGCGCAGTTCCAGCTCGTCCTCGTCGGCGACCTGACCACCCTGACCGCAGCCCGCGATCGGGGCTTCCGGGAGTTTGCGGTCGCGCTGCGTGCGCACACGGGCCCGGCGCGGTGAGATCCGGCATTCCCGGGATGTCCACGCCCAGGCCACCAGGCTCAACGAAGGGGAAGGCCGGGCATGACCGTCAAGTGGCTCATCCCCTACCCGGAGGAGCACACCCTGGAGGATGCCGCGTACGCGCGCGGCGAAAGGTCCACTCGCATCTACCATCTGCTGCTTCCGGTGTGGGGTGTCGAGATCCGGGCGACGGTCACCGAGGCCGAGCCGTACGACCTGATCGACTACTACCTTGAACGCGGCATCCGGGCCTGCGCCCTCGACACCACGGCCGAGCTGGCGGATCTCTTCTCCCTGGACGAGGTGCTCGTCGACCGGGCGCTGCGCGTGCTGGCGCGGATCGGCCACGTGGGCGACGACGAGGGCTGGGTCGCGCTCACCGAGATCGGGCTGCGGTCCGTCCAGGACAGGTGGCGCTACACGGTCAGGGTGCTGGACCGCCGGGAGTTGTACTTCGACGGCATCTGCTCGCAGCCGCTCCCGCGCGTAAGCCCACGACCAGAGTCGCGGCGCCGACTGCGCAGCTCTTCGGCTTGTGCTTCTGGTACCAGCCCTTCGCGTTCTCTGCGAAGGAGGTGGGCTCGCTGTCCTCGGGGGGCGTGGAGTCAGTCACGCACACACATCTACCGGACCGATCCCTCAGCTGTCGCGAAATTGCCTGACCTGGCCTGATTAGGTTCAGCGGCACTCGCTGCCTGAAGTACGTCTGGACGTCTTCGAGGCTTCCCCAAAGCGGCGGCCCTGGCCGCCGCAGACGTTCGCCTTCAAGGGCGGCGCAGCCATCAGGCATTGGTGCCGTCGACATCTTCGCACCGGCCGAGCCGTGTCGAGTAAGGTGGACACCTTGCCCTGCGTACGGCTAGCGTCACTACTTGCTGCGGACGCAACGTGAGGGTACTCGAATGGCTGAGAGTACCGTCGGGACGGTGTCTATTGATCAGCTTTCCGTTGGCCGCTACCAGGTCACGTTTGCGGTCGACGTTGAGCAGCTGCGGTCTGGCGCCGCCGGGCACGCCGACGTGGTGTCGACCGAGGAACATCGAGCTGACCGGCATGCTCATGATCTCGTAGGCCGGGGCGAGCCGCGATTCTTGCTCACTGCCAAGGAAGCAGCAGAGGAATTGGCGATCAGCCGGACCACGGTCCACGACCTGCTGCGGTCTGGACGGCTGGAGTCGGTCAAGATCGGGCGGCTCCGCAGAATCCCGTAAAGGCGCTCCTGGCGTATGTGGACAGCTTGCTCAGCTAACGGTAGCCCCCTGTGCCGGGACCGTAGGGGCTCCATCCGTGAAGGTAGGGTCGGAGGGCTTCGGCGGTTGGCTGTGGCGGCGCCGGCATGGCGAGCGTCTGATTGAGCGGGTCGATCCGTTCGGCGTGCTCCTGGGCCCAGGCGATCCACTGGACGGCGGTTTCCCGCCGATCGGGGTCGTCGATCTGCTCGGTGAAGTTCTCCATCGCGGTGATGTAGTCGCGAAGTTGTCGAGCTTGCTCCCATCGGCTGGCCTGCTCTTCGAGGATGGCGGCGCGGTGGGCTTCGATGAGCTCGAGACGCGCGGCGGCCATGGCCGCTTCCCATCGCCTGGCCCGTTCGGCGGCCTTGCGCTCTGCCTTCAGGCGTTTGTGTTCGTCTTCGGCCGAGCGGATCTCGACCTCTCGCATGAGGTCGGGAAGTTTGTCTTCCAACGACCAGGAGGCGCGGTCGGCCCAACTGGCAGCTCGATGATCCCGGTTGTAACCGCCCTCGATCTCGATCTTCAGCCGGCCGGGCGGATGAGCGCTGTTGCGGCCTTCTTCAAAGATCCGCAATCGCTGGGGGTGCCCGTTGATCGTGATGAGGAGGTGGCCGTGCCGGGATCCTGACCACGAGTCATAGCCGTACTGGCGACGGTGGGATTCCACGATGGTGATCTGGTGACCGCGGCGTTCCGCCTCGACCGCCACGGAATGCACGATCCGCACGGCACGGCTGAGCAGAGCTGCGGATAGTTCATGGCGCCGCTTGTCGTCACGGAAGGCGGCCGCGACTGGGTGACACCTGGTGATCCGGGAGGGAACGGGAACCGGCTGCAAGGCGACGTTACTGCCAGGAATGATCTCCTTGTCGACGAGGCGGATCTCATAGTCCGGCCACGCCAGCGCCTTTGTCGTAAACTGTTTGCCAGGCGGCACTTTTCCGTACCGGTGCGCGTTGGCCACGAGATTGTCGTAGTCCCATTCGCTTCGTCCGCCAGGGCCGCGCTGACGTTGCACGATCAGTGCACCCCCGGCCGACTGTACGGCGTCAACCAGCTCCTCTGTGGGCGAACGTCGTCTTGGTGAGGTCTCAGTACCCCGGCTGGCCGTCGCCTGTTGTGAAGTCGGAGATGTTGATGTTAGATTTGCTGAGGCTTCCGCTGTGGGCCGGGACGATGGTGCTGATCTGGCCCGCCGGATGGGATGGGCGGGCGGTCCCGCCGAGGTCGGCGTGGAGTGGCGGGCGGGCTCGGGATAGGTGCCGTGCTCCAGGTAGTGCCGACCATCGGCGGTGATCTCGGCCTTCCAGACGCCGCCGTATTTGGACACGGTGACGAGATGCCGGTTCTGCAAGGCGACCGCTGTGGTTTGTAAGTGAAGCCCCGCATGACGCCGTCTGGGCAGCCGTCAGCGATCCAGGCCAGAACCTTCTGCTGCCACTGCGACAACGGCGGCCGTTTGCTCGGGTTAGCCGTCATTTCCGACCGCCGGGGTCGTGTTCGGCGAGTTGCTTTCGAAGCCGTTCGGCCTCGGCCTCGGCAGCACGGAGCCGCCGCTCCAACACAGCGCGTTCATCGACGGGAGTTCGGCGCGCTGGTTTCCCGGGGGCGAAGATCGCCCGTAGAAACGGCGTCAGCATCTTCCGCCACTGCTCACCGTCGAAGCCCGGCAACGCCTGTGCTCCGCCCCACTGGTGACGCAGCTGGTAAGGCGTGCACGCGATGCATCGTTCGAGCCATCCGGGCAGCAGTCGGGCCAGAGTGTCGGCTTCGGTGCCCGGTTGCGGTTGCTGTCTCCAGAGACAGACCGAGATCGCATACCGGTGCCAGTCAGCCGGGGCCTGACACTCCGAGCACATGTCCTGGCCTCGCGGGACTGGCATGGCCAGCAGCTGGTTGAAGCGCTTGCGTTGCCCCACGGACCACTCACGAAGCAGCCTGTGGCGGAAGAACGACATGTGGTCGGACAGGTTCTGTTCGCGGCGTGTCGCGGGCAGATCGCCGTGCCGGTCGACGACCGTATCTGGATCGCCCACCTGCTCTCGCAGGCCCTCTGCTTCCTGCAGACTGGCCGCTTCCAGTTCGGCGGCCATGTCTCGCTGCGCGGCGCTCGCGGGCCGCTCCGCGACAAGCCCCATGAACCCCGCGGTCGCCTTCGCCTGCAGCAACCCGATGCGTGCGTGTGCACGCTCCTGGTCGTAGAGGTCTGCCCGAGCGCGCCGAGCTTCGTCACGGCTCTTCTCCCGAGCATCCCAGCGCGCCTCGAGCTCTTCTGAGCTGAGGTATCCGCCGGGCGGCGGAGAGGCGTGATTCCACTGCTTCAGGACCGCGATCAGTTGCTGGTGCTCCTTGTCTCGCTGTCCCTCTTCCCACACGTTCCATTGCCGAGCAACATCGTCGAAACCCGCGAGCGACTTCAACGCTGCCAGAAACTCCGTACCGCCCGTTGTGGCGCCGGGCAGACGCTTCCACGTGACGCCATTGGGCGCCGTCACGATCAGATCAGAGCCGCTCCCGTCAGCGCCTTCACCATCGCGTCCCTCCGTGCTCGCGCTCATGCCTCACCTCGCTCCGATAGCCCAAGCCATCGAACCACTAGTCCGTGCGGACCACGGCGTGAACAGGAAACTGCATCGCCCTAAGCCGTACCAGGTTGAGTGAAGCGTTTGATGTGCCCTGGATTCGGTGGTGTCGGATTGCTGGAATCAACGTACCGTTGATCATGATGAGAGAGGCATCCGATGTCCGTAGCTATCCCGCTGAGTTTCGGCGCAAGGTGCTGATTGCTGGCTGTCCGGTCCGAAAAGTCACCGCTGCTCTGCACTTGTCCGGCCAGACCATCTACGTCTTGCTCGTCAAGACCGCACTGACGCTAACCTGCAGCTTGGGACTGACCTCAGCTGACCACGTGAGCCGGTCGCTGCGTGGCACCGGATCATATAGTTGGAGTCCGAGTACGCCGGCGTGGTCGAGACTGCTGCCAGGTTGCGTGAGCGTGCTTGAGGACATGGCATTCGCTGGCGCCAATACCCTTCCGCTGCGTATCATCGATCTTGATGCGCGAGATGCAGAGGCCCTTTCCGCTGACATGCTGGCTTCGTGGACGGGAGTCATGCGGTCATTGACTGCGGGGTGGCTCCGAACACCGCCTTGAAGGGACGGGCGTGGCGGGCGTCGATGAGGTAGTAGGCGCCGCTGGGGTGTAGGTGGCCCGCCATGGTGTAGGCGGAGACTTCGGCGGGAGTCAGGACAGCCAGATCGCTGCAGGCGTCGCCAAGTACGTAATACAACGGGATGGGCGCGTTGGCGCCAGCGAACTGTAGGCCGGCTTGTATACAGGCACGGGAGATGGCGTAACGGCCAGTGTGCGGGCGCATCCGGGTTTTGGCGTCGATGGTGACCACGGCTGAACCGCGGGCGGCGATCATGTCGGGGAACTGGCGTAGTGCCGAGTCACAGGCACTCAAGGCTCGCTGGATCGGGGTGGGGTAGGTGCCCTGACCGCAGGGGTGCACAGTCCACCCGTGTTGTTGCAGTTCCTCGATGACGCGAAGCTCGTGATGATCGCCCAGGTGCTTACGCGCCTGCCAATCCGCCACGTTGCGGTTCCCTTCTTTTGGTGGGGAGAACAGGGCAGCTATGAGATGAGCAGGCTCATCTGTCTTCCCAGGCGGGCAGCGAGAGGCGGGAAGCCCGGGTAAGGGGGATGATGGCGGCGTGAGAGGTCTGTAGGGCTTGGCTGGTGTTTTCTCTGATGTTCTGCAGTGGTTGATGGATCAGTTCGGGTCCGGCGGGTAGGTCGTGGTGACCGGTGAGGACTAGGACACGGCCATGGGCGTGAGCGGCTTGCTGCCAGGCAGTGAACGAGTCAATGGACTCCGATGCCGGGGCGTGATAGCCGGCGACGAAGTTGAGGCCGGGATCGAGCCGAGGCTGGAAAAGGTCGAAGTCGGTGGGGGTGGCGTCGCCGACCAGGTTGCGGGCAATGGGAATGTCGGCGAGGGCGACGGGCACCTCGCTATAGGTCTCAGGAGTGGGGACGAAACCGAAGGTCTCGGGCCCGCCATGGGGGGTGAAGTTGAACTGCGGCACGTAGGCCAGCGGAAGCGGCTGCCCGAACGCGCCGGGCGGCAACAGGACCCAGTTGAGGGTCTCGCCGGTGGGCACTGGGTGCCACCTGACGTTGGCGGAGGCGCACATTCCGTGGCTGCGCCCCTTGCGGAACTCGTCGATCCGGTCCTGCAGTGTGTAGGTTCGCTCGGTCTTGCCGGGTGGCACCCGGATGCCCAGGTGGGGCCCGTAGAAGACCGTGACCCAGCCCTGGCTGGTGGCCTCGGAGATCCATCGAGGGTCCAACGAGAGGGTTCCCTCGGCCCACACGCCGCCGAAGCGGTCGCGCAGCAGCAGCCCAGTCGCAGTCCGGTACAGCCCCCACCCGTCAGCCGGGAAGTTGATCAAAAGGCCGCGGGGCATCCGGTGGAAGCCCTGCCCGATGATCCCTTCCATCCGGGCATCGTGGATCTCAGTGGTGCGCAGATCCTTGACGGCCAGCACCCGGGAGGGCTCGAACAATGCCACGGGAACAGGTTGGATAGCCTGGCCGTCGGTGATTGGGACACCATCGGCTCCGATCGCGGTCACGGTGGCCTTGGGGCCGCCGAGCATCGGGTCGTCGCTGTAGGTCACTCGGCAGGGCACGCAGGTGTCGGCCATTATCTGGGCGGCTATCTCGGCCGCTTCGGGCGTGCCGCCTCGCACTGGACCAGCCGACGGCCAACCCGTGGTAGAGGGTATGCGATGCGAGGGCTGCTGCCGACGTCGCTGGCGATTGCGGGCTCCTTTACTCATGGGTTCCCTACCTTCTTCCTCGGGTGATTCGCGGCGTTCGTAGGCTGGTGATCGCCCAGGGGTGCCGGGTGTGGCTTTCATGATTTGCCGCATGTGTGGCTCTGGAGGATTGGCCGGCCGGCGCCCCCTGACGACCTCGGCCGCCGATTGGGATGTGCGAGCGGGTCGCTGTGTAGGGACACGCCGGCGTGGTCGTCTGCGGGACTTGTACCTGTGACGAGCGGGAGTGTGATGCGCCGGATCTGGGCCGGTATCGACGCCGGCAAGACCCACCACCATTGCGTGGTCCTCGACGCCGAGGGCCGACGGTTGCTGTCGCGGCGGGTGCCCAACGACGAACCCGAGCTGCTGGGCCTGCTGGCCGAGGTGGCCGGGCTGGGCGAGGCGACCTGGGCGGTGGACCTGGCCGACGGCGGCGCGGCCCTGCTGATCGCGGTGCTGGTCGACCGTGACCAGCCGCTGCTGTACATCTCTGGCCGGGCGGTCAACCGTGCGTCGGGTGGTTACCGCGGCGAGGGCAAGACCGACGCGAGGGACGCGGCGGTCATCGCCGATCAGGCGCGGATGCGGCGGGATCTGAACCCGCTGCGGCCCGGCGACGACATCACTGTCGAGCTGAAGCTGCTGACGGCCCGCCGCACCGATCTGGTCTGCGACCGCACCCGGGTCATCAACCGCCTGCGCGCCACGCTGACCGGCATCTTCCCCGCCCTGGAGCGTGCCCTGGAGGTGACCAACACCGGGCCGCTGGTGCTGCTGACCGGCTACCAGACCCCCGCCGCCCTGCGCCGCACCGGCATGGCCCGGCTGACCACCTGGCTGCGCAACCGCAAGGTCCGCGGTGCCGCCCAACTCGCCCAGGCCGCGACCGGAGCAGCCGAGCGCCAGCACACCACAGTGCCCGGCGAAAAGCTCGCCGCCCAGCTCGTGCACACCTTCGCCCGGGAGGTGATGGCCCTCAACGAGCAGATCAAGGACGTCGAGCAGCTCATCGAGGGCCGGTTTCGCCAGCACGAACACGCCGAAGTGATCACCAGCCTGCCGGGCATCGGCACCATCCTGGGCGCCGAGTTCCTCGCCGCCACCGGCGGTGACATGGACTCCTTCGCCACCCCCGACCGGCTCGCCGGCTTCGCCGGGCTGGCGCCCGCGCCCCGCGACTCCGGACGCATCCGCGGCAACCTGCACCGCCCCCGCCGCTACCACCGCGGGCTGCAACGCGTCTTCTACCAGTCCGCGTTGATCAGCATCCGCAGCTGCGCCGAGTCGAAACGGTTTTATGAGCGCAAACGGGCCGAGGGCAAACGCCACACCCAGGCCGTGCTCGCGCTGGCCAGACGCCGCGTCAACGTGTTGTGGGCGCTGCTGCGCGACCAACTGCTCTACCAGCCGACCCCACCGGTCGCCGCTGCGGCCTGACCCGCTCACGGGTCACCCTCACCGCTTGACAACTTCATTGGGAATCCTCCAGGGATCAGTAGGGAACGGGAATGAGCGCCGCGGGCTCGTCGGACTGGTCGAACAGCCGCATGACCTTCTGCTCCAGCAACTCCATCTGGTCGGCCATGTCAGTGTTGATCTCCTGCAGCTCGCCGATGCGAGTGTGCATGACCTGCTCCAGCGAGAGCCCTTGCTGGCGGCGCAGTACCTTGTCGGCTTCGCGGATGTCGTGTCGCACGTCTTGGATCAGGCCAAATGCTTCACGCTGGCTGAGGCGGCGGGCGGTGAGCCCCGTCCGCAGCTGCAGCAGGAACTGACGGGCCATGCCGAGATAGGAGCCAAGCAAGAGCGGAGTGTTGTCGGCCTTGGTGACCGCAGCCAGCAAGGTGTCAAGCATTTGAATGTGATCAGCTACGTCCTGCACTGCGGCAAGGTCGGCGTCGTCTCCTGCTTGACCGGATGGCTGAGGCGGCGAAGAGATGGTGGCGGGCTGGACCAACCCGGCGCGGGCATAAACATCGGCGAGACCGGCGCGGAAATCAAAGGTGGCCTCGCGCTCCGCGATCTCGGCATCCAGGGCATTCTTGATCCACTGATCGAGGTCAACGTCGCAGTCGTCGCGGCGGTTGCGGTCCCAGAAGTTCATGGTGTGTCCTTGCGGATCTTCGCGCGTTGATTCCGAAGCGTTCTGCGAGCTCGGGAAAGGTTCTGCCGGACGGCTTCAGGATTCATGCCGAAGAGGGCACCGATCTGTTCATGGGTCAGTCCGAAGTAGTGGCCCTCGAGAACTAGGCGTTGCTTGCCGGGAAGGGTTGCGATTTCGGTGAGCGCCTGTCGATGCTCCTCATTGTGCGCGGCTACCTCGGCGGCCGACGGCGAGTATCTGCCCGCGGGCTCGGGTACATGGTGCGGCGCGGTGGCACGCTCGGTGGTCTCTCGTCGGCTTGAGGAGAAGCGAAGCGTACTGTTACAGAATTCGTTCAGCGCGACCTTGGCCAGCCAGGCCTTTGGTTCGTCGATGCGATAGGCGGCTAGCAGGAGCTTGGCAAACGCGCTCTGTACCGCGTCCATAGCCTCCTCGTTGGTTGCTCCAGCACGCTTGACGAGCCGCTCAACGGCGGCCCAGTGGGTGCGGTAGAGCAACTCAAAGTCCACGCCACTCACTGTGACCGGAGTTGTGGCTCGGGTGAACCCAGCGACCCGAACCTGTGGCGAGGAGGTAGCAGAGCTGGCAGGGCCAGCCTTCAGCTCATCGGTCAAGACCGCCCCCTGCCACGGCGGGGAGTGGCACAGCAGCATCGGCATGCGCCAGGGCTCCCATCGTGCTATCGAAGACCGATCCCATACAGAGCACACCTTCTGAGTTCGCTGAACGGGTGGGCGTCCGGCGCACCGTCGCCCTGGGGATACTAGGAGGAGCGCAAAGCGCCCCGATCCGTGACATCGAGCAGAAGGAAATCTCAAAGACCCAGGTCAGCGCTGGAGGCGCCGCCGACCTGCGCCGAGTCGACCCGGCTCTCATGCACCCCGCCGACCGTCTGGTCCTCAACGACCTCGACCCCGACGCCCTCCAGTACGTCCTCACACACCTGCCGCCCGCGCCCCGCGCACAGACCGCCGCAGTTCCTCTGCGTCGGAGTAGGTCTCGCGGAACGCGGCGGAGCGTCGGGGTCGGGCGTGCGCTGCGATGGTCAGTGTTCGGATCGAGCTTGCATCGATCGGCTTCCAGATATCCTCCAGGCCTATGACGAGGCTTCATAACGTCCACCGACGAGGACGGGCTTTCTCGGGTAGTAGCCGCAGGACCGAAGGCGCTGGGCAACCACAGGGCGCTTTCTCGTAGACGCCGCCGTCACCGTGAACCCATTTCATCCTGCGGTGGCAGGCTGCGGGTCACAGCATGATCGCGAGTTGCTAGTTCGCCCTCTGACATAAGAAAGCTCCTGGTAGAGGGTTGATCACCACAACCACACCCGTCACCACCAGGAGCTTCTGCGTGCTGTTCGACCGTGCTGCCGTCGATTTGTCGCGTTCAACGCTGAACTACGTCGCCGGGCTGATCCGTCGTGGGCGTAAGGCGATCGGGTCGCCGTGGCGGCTGCTCAACCCCGGCCAGCAGGCCCTGCTGGTGCTGGTCTACCTGCGCAAAGACGAGACGTTCGCCGAGATCGCCATGGGGTTCCAGGTGTCGGTGTCGACGGCCTGGCGGTACGTGGAGGAGACCGTGATGCTGCTGTCGGCCCGCTCACCCAAGCTCACCCAGGCGTTGCGAAAGGCCAAGCGGGACGCTCTGACGCACCTCATCTTGGACGGGACGCTTATCCCCACTGACCGGGTACGGGCCGACCGGCCCCCACTTCTCCGGCAAGCACCGTGTCCACAGCATGAACGTGCAGGTCATGGCGGGACCGGACGGGGGCGATCCTGCGGACGTCGGGGGCTCTGCCGGGCAAGGTCCACGACCTGGCCGCCGCCCGGCTACGGGGCACCCTGCGCGAGCTGGAGCGGGCCAACCGAGCCCACGCCAAGCTCCGCGGGCCGGGTGAACGCGCGAACGCGCAGCTCAAATCATGGCGCATCATACGCAAACTGCGCTGCAGCCCGGACAAGGTCGGCCACCTCGTCAAGGCCATCGCCGTCCTCCAGAACCACCGCATCGCTCAGGCCGCAACACAAGGATGAAATGGGCTCCGTGATCTACGCCGAGGATCAGTCGTCAAACGCGGACGTGGCGAGTTCCTGAAGCGTGCGTTGCTCTTGTTTCCGCGCACTCTCTCATAGCGGATGCCATGGCGCTGGATGCGCTAGTGGAGACGTTTGATGTCGTGCTCGCTGACCAGTTCGAGGGGAGTCGCGCATATGGCCTTGTCAAGGCCGCCGCTTACGAGGTGTTTCTCGCCGAGAAAGGAAATGGCGCGACAAACCCTCACCAAGTGCGTTAGCGCGTGGCTGCTTCAACAACCGGAAAGGTCCGCTCATGGCACCGGTTGGATGATCGATTGCGATCTTGGAGCCCGTCTGAAGGCCACCCGCACCTGTCAGGATGGGCCCGCATGGACCAGGATTTGACACACGAGGAGCATCAGCAGATGATTCGCCGGGCCGAAGGGCCTGGAGCGCCGTGGCCTGATCGACGAACGGGACGCGCTCGCGAGTGGCTGGTCCACCAGTGGCTCGCCACCCGTCAGTCGGTATGGCGGGACTCAGCTGCCGGTGGCTGCTGTCAGCACGGGGCCCGCCTGCTGGAGCGCGATGCCCCGGGGCCTGGCACGCGGCGAGATCCCCGAGATCACCGTGACCAGCCCTAGTCCTTGACTCTCGTCGTCCGCTGGCGAACGGGCGCTTTGCTCCTGGTTATGCGTACGGACATCCGAACGTCCGGCGATTCTCTAAGCTGGCGCTCAACAGAGACACGCACCGAGGGGTGATCAGATGGACCGGACTCCGGATGCCGACGCGTCAAGCGCGTACCCGGCTGGTGGTCCCGCTAGGACGGCAAACGCGCTTGGAGAGGTGATCGCCACCGCGACAGTGACTGCGGCGGTTCTTCCGTTCGTCCAGATGTTGGCGCAGAAGGCAGCCGAGGACACATATTCGGGCGTCCGCGGCTGGTTGCGGGAGAAGTTCCGGGAATCGAAGGTCAAGCGAATTCCGCCGGGGGAAGGGCCGCGTGAACTGCTCATCGTCGTAGACGATGACCCGAATCGCTACCTGCGCCTGTACATTCCGATTGAGGTCTCTGACAGGGCGCTACGCATGCTTGAGCAATTGGACCTGGCTGCAGAAGTCGCTCGGGCTCGGCAGGAAGATGGCGTGAAGGTCCTTGTCTACTGGGATGAGCAGGAGGAGCGGTGGCTGACCGGCGGCTGACCGCTGAGGACCGGCTCCGCGCGGAATACAACGCTCTCCTCCACGACACGGGTTTGCAGGAACGCGGGGATGTCGCTGACGATCCCCTCCTCGGGGCCGCGGCCCGGTCGTTCGACCGCATTGCGGAGGATTTTCGTCGTACCCTACGGGATGCAGGTATTGCGCTGCCTGGTGCCGTTCTCGTCGGCGAATATCCGCACTCGGCGCTCAACGCGCAGGCCAGAGCGGCACGGCACGGCACACTGATCCTGGTCAACACCGGCTTCACGACGCTGGTCCACGAGATCTGTAAGGCGCACGGGCTGTCCGTGCGGATGCCTTCCCACGAAGTGTTCGTCAAACAACTCGATTTTGCGGACTCCGAGGCAGACCGGCATCGCAACCGGACCGCGGATGGAGCCGTGGCCAGTGTCGTGCTCGCCTATCTCCTTCGGGGCGATGCCCGGTTCGGTGTTCGGCTGCCGCCGGACACGGGGAGATCCAACAGGTTGGCGTGGGCGCTGGCCGACGCTACTACGCGGTTCGTGATCGCTCACGAGATCGCCCACCTGCTTGAGGGCCATCTGGACCGGCCCGGCCAGCGCGCTGGATCGAACCGGCGGTTCAGCACACGGGATCGTGAGCTCCAAGCCGACGAGACTGGTGCCCTGCTGTGCCTACGGGCGCTGTCAGATCCCGGCGACGACGTGCTCACGTACGTGACGGTCGCCGGCCCGCTGATCTTTCTGGCGATCGACCACCTCGTTACCCGCGTCCGCCGGGAGCTCGACGGCCTTCCGCCGGGGCTGCGGGTGTCGGACTACCCGAGCTCGGACGAACGTGGCTCCCGGCTACGCTCGCTGTTCCAGGGCATATATCGGAGCAGTGCGCTTCAGATCGCCGACGCCTGCGTGTACTGGCTGTCGTGGCGCGAGGACGGCATCCTCGCCGAGGCGGATCGTCTGCTGCGCGGTTGAATCAACGGAGCTGATCCAGGCGGTCCTGGGCCATTTCGGCGACCTGAGGTTGGGGGGATTCCAAGGCGATTTTGTAGTATTCCCGAGCCCGCTCAACCCTCGATGACGAGGACGGGTCCAGCGACCAGGCCATTCCCAAATTGAACGCGGCTATCGTCCGCGCGTCCTTGTCCCCGTTGGAGAACGCGTACTCCCAGTGCCGGAGGCCCTGCAGGACGTCCAGCTCCTGAAAATCCAACATCCCGAGGCTCAGGGCCGCACGCGCGGACAACTCGGGATCCCCACCCTTAAACGCGATCGTGTAGAAATGGCGTGCCTTTTTGGGTGATCGGCCGTGGACCAGCTCGCCGAGCTTATCGGCCGCCTTGGCCCGTGCATAGCCATCGCCTCCCTTGACGCATTCACGGAACGCATGCTTGGCGCCCTTGGTTTTTCCCGCACTTTCCAGAAGCCTGCCAAGGAGATAGCCGGCTGCGGTTCGAAGCTTCGAGTCCGTGTTGCCAGCCGCTACCCGGAAGAGTCTGGCTGCTTCGCCGGTGGCGGATTCTTGCCTTTCGGTGACGCCACGGCGGATATCCTGGGCGGTCTTACGGTCCTCCACCGTTTCCGCGTAGTCCACAAATGCTTGATACGCACGCAATTCTCGGGCGTGGTCGCCTTGCTCCTCTGCTTCGATCGCACACTTCAACACCAGGTCGGTCGAAACCGTGCCGACCAGCGCGGTTGTCGCGGCCTCGCACCACCCCACGCGCCGTTTTGACGGACCGCCGGAAACCTGTGCGCGCAGCCGCGCTGCCGTCCCACTGGACGGTCTCTGTCCGGAGGCGTCTTTCAGGAACCCTTCGAAGCCCCGTGGTTGGACGCCATGCTTGTCCCATGTGACCGAGCCGTCCGCGATCTTGTCGCCGTCGTCCTTGTCCATGATGATGGTGATGTCCCCGTGCTGAATTGTTCTCGTGCATAACGGGCAACATGTCCCATAAAGGCTATCTGCCCGCCGGGACACCTGGTCGGTGCCGAAGAACTCGTCAATCTCCAGGCAGTGGAAGCACTGCCTGGAGAACAGGGTCACCAACATGAGGTCCGCCCCTTCCTGGCTGCTCGGGCAGTTCATCGGCAGGCTGGCCGCAGCTTATTTGAATCATGATATGAGGACTAGCCGGGACTGGTCTCGTGCTTCGGCCAGTTCGCGGCCGGTGTCCAAACGAAAAGCGTGAGCGATGCGGACTGTCCGGGATGGTGGCCCTGATCGCCGCCCCTGAGGTCGTAGCGGCTGCCCAGGAGATCGACGCCGCGTTCTGGCCGGTCGGCGCCCAGGTAGCCCGCGGCTGGACCACTGATGCCGACTGGTTCACGCTTCGGGAAGGGAACGAGGCCAGCATCGCGAGTTCGTCAACATCGCCCGCAAGCACCTGGCCGCGCCGGGCCGCCGCTAGCCCGCCTGCCCGATCGTCCCAGGAGCGATGATCAGGTCTGGGAGCTCCGGCGTTCCTGACCCCCACCTGGCATGCTTAAGACGTGGCACCGGTTCGAACCCAGTAGGGGGTACACAACAGATAGGTGCGCCGTACTTACGCGCGGTCCCAAGTGGAAAACTGGTGATCAGCGGCTCGTTCGCCCTGGGGTCTTGATCGGCGCGAATCGGACCTTCCAGTGGTCCAGCCTCAAGGTGTCCTTGCCGGTCTGGCGATCCTCCTCCACAGGCAACCTGCGTCCGGCAACCTTGATCAGCGTCCGCAATGACACGAGCCAGCCTTCGGGAGCGAAACGCAGTGGGTTAGCGCTCTGAGGTGGGAGCCCATTCTGCGGCGAAAGTCTCCATCTGTTTGATGACGAGTTCGACGGCCTCCCGCTCCTCCTCGGGAGGGTAGTCGAACCTGGCCAGTAGACGCCGTACACGGCTGCGAAGTTTGGCGCGCACAGGTTCTCGGGACAGCCAGTCGACGCTGAGGTTCTTGCGGATGTCGGCGACTAGGGTTCGGGCGATCTCGGCCAGGGTGTCGTCGCCCATAACGGCCCTGGCGATGCCGTGGTTGGCGACCGCGTCATAGAAGGCGAGTTCGGCGACGTTGAGCGGCGGGTCGAAGGTTTCCCCCCGGCGGGCGTCAGCGGACACCTCTTTTGCCATGGCGACCAACTCGGCGATTACCTCGGCGCTGGTGAGTTGCTGCTTCATGTAGCGGACCATCAGATCTTCGAGCCGCTCAGAAAAGCTTTCTCGCCGGATGATGTTGTGCTTGGTCACTTCGCGCATCTTCTGCTCGATCAGTCGGCGCAAGGCTTCGGCCGCCAGATGCGGAGTCTCCGACCCTTGGAGCTTTTGCAGATGCGCATCGTTGAGCTCGGTGATGTCCAAGTGCCCGATGCCTGCCTCGGCGTACAAGTCGGTGATCTCGGAGGCCTCGACCGCCGAAGCGGCGAGCTGGGACAGATAGATGCTGACTTCGGCGGCCAGAGGCTTGCCGCTGGCTTCCCGGTCGGCGGCGTCCAGCTTCACGATCCAGACCCGGACTTCGGAGAAGAACGCGATGTCGCTACGAATCGATGCGGCGTCTTCGAACTTCTCGGCGAACTCCCGACTGCTGGCGCAGAGCCGGTAAAACCTCTCCAGCCGGGAGGTGATCTCCTTGAATCGATCGGACATTGTCTTCTCGCCGGGTTCAACCCGGTTTCCTGCCGTGCGTGGGTCACGCAGGTGGTTGACGACCTGCCGCAGTGCTCGAGGACGCCGCTGGGCGGCGTTGGCTTGGGCGAGGAGTCGCCGCCAGTCGATCTCCGACAGCAGGTCGCAGATAGTGGCATGGTCGTTCTTGATCTCGATGAAGGCCCGATCGAGGTCCCTGCCCAGGGTTTGGTCTTCCTGGTCGCTGGGGGTGTAGTCCCGCAGCGCCTTCTTGAGATACTCGGTGAGCGGTGCGTACCCAACAAGCAGGCCATCCTCCTTGCCGCGGAATCTTCGGTTGACACGGGCCAGCGCCTGCATCAGGTTCGCGCCGTGCATGGGCCGGTCCATGTACAGGGTGTGGATCGGCGGAGCGTCATACCCGGTGATCAGCATCGAGTGAACGATGATCAGCTCGAGTTCATCATCGATGTCCTTGGCCCGCGCCTGGATGGTCTTGTGTTGCGCCGGCCGCAAGGCGTGCGCTTTCAGATGGTCGGGGTCGGGGGGATCACTGTGGAAAACGATCTTCATTTTGCCTTGGTCGATGGCCGGGTCCACCCAACCAGGTCGCAGCGAGGCGATGGCATCGAATAGCCGGACACAAACGTCCCGGCTGACGCACACGATCATTGCCTTGCCTGAGCCGCCCAGCTGCGGGCGCATCAGTTCCGACCGTGCCTCCCAGTGCGAGACCAGGTCGTCGGCGAGTGTCTCGATCCGGCCAGGGGCGCCGTAGATGTTGGTCATCCGGGCGGCGTAGGTCATGGCCTTTCGGCGTTCGGCATCGTCCATCCGCTCGGTCAGCGCATCGGCCTGCTCGTCGAGGGTTTCTGGATTCACGCCTGGCGGGAAGGTCACGGGGATCAGCCGGGGCTCGTGGTAGACGCGGACGGTCGCACCATCGTCCACGGCCCGTTTGAGGTCGTAGATGTCAATGTAGGGACCGAACACGTCACGGGTGTTACGCTCGGCCTCTGAGATCGGGGTCCCAGTGAAAGCGATCAGTGTGGCGTGTGGGAGCGCATCCCGCAGATGACGGGCATACCCGTCGATGCTGTCGTAATGACTGCGGTGCGCCTCGTCCACCATGACGATGATGTTCCGCCGGTCCGACAGCAGCGGGTGGCTCATGCCGGAATCCCGCTCCGCCTTGGTCAGCCCGAACTTCTGCAGCGTGGTGAAGATGATCCCGCCGGTACGGCGCCGCTTCAGTTCCTCGCGGAGCTCCTCGCGGGTCTCGACCTGGAGCGGCTGCTGGCCGAGGAGCCCCTGACTGTCCTGGAATGTGCCGTGCAGCTGGTCGTCCAGGTCATTGCGGTCGGTGATGACCACGATCGTCGGGTTGTTGAGGGCCGGTTGGCTGAAGACCATCCCGGCCGTACATACCATCTCCTCGGACTTGCCCGACCCCTGGGTGTGCCAGACGACACCGGCCTTCCCGTCGCGGCGGGACGCCTCCACGATCTTCTCCACCGCCGTGGTCACAGCGTGGTACTGGTGGGGCTTCGCGATGCGCTTCCCGGTCGGCGTGAAGTTGACGAAGTGCGCGGTCAGATGCAGGAAACGGCACAGGGAGAACAGCCCGTACAGGGCGACGACCAGCGCTTCCTCACCGTCGTAGTCGGGGGCGTTGGTGTCTACCCGGGTTCCGTCTTCGTTGATGTTCCACGGTGCGAAGTGCTCGTAGGAGGTGAACGGCGTGCCGTACTTCGCGGTGATGCCATCGGAGATCAGGCACAACACGTTGTAGCGGAACGCCAGCGGGAACTCGTCCACATACGTATCGAGCTGAGCGTGCGCGTCCTTGAGCGTCGCGTGCTCATCGGCGGCGCTCTTCAACTCCATGAGCACAACCGGCAGACCGTTGACGTAGAGAACGACGTCGAACCGTCGCTCGTACTCGCCCTCCTTCACCAGCACCTGGTTGATCGCGTGATAGGTGTTGGCATTCGGGCTCCGCAGATCGATCAGCCGGACCGTCGGAGTGATCTCCGCGCCGAATTCATCGGTATAGGTGATGCGGATACCCGCGGTGACGTACTCGTGTGCCAGCCGGTTCTCCTCCAGCGCCTCCCGCGACTTGGCGGTGACCGCAATGGTCAACGCCTCCCGCACCGCCTGCGGCGGCAACTCCGGATTGAGCCGCTCGATTGCAGCGCGCAACTCATCCCGAAGGATGAGGTCGTCCCACGACGCCCGGCTCCCCGAGCCCGGCGCCACGTCCTTTCCAGCCTTCGGCACCCAGGACAGCTCACCAAGATGCTCCAAAGCGAGGAATTCCCAATCGGCTTCGGACATCTTGCCGCTGTTGCGCTGGGGAGTCATACGGCGTCCTCCACGATCCGCTCCGCATCCCGGACACGAAGCCTGCCGGACACAAGCTCAGGAAGCAGCGTGTCACGCAGAGCTGCGAGTGTACGATTCTCGCGCTCAAGCGATTGCATGTAGCCGAAGGCAGTTGCAGCAGCTTCGCCGAACGCCGTTAGCTTGTAGTCGTTTGGACGATTGAGGAGAAAAATAGCAGCATCAGCTGCGCTGACCCGTTGCCTTCCAGATGATCCGACCATGTTACGGATAGCATGTTCGCGAAAGTTGCGATTGCGTGCAAGAAAATAGCTGACGTGCTTGGGGATGTTGGGGCGAGCGCGCATTACGATGAATTCGGTTGAGCCGACGCCGATTTCGTCATCGCTCATGAAGTCGACGTAGCCGGTCTTTCCGTTTTCGAGGCATGGCGTAATTCTAGCGAGAAGAGTGTCGCCATTCATGAATTTTGTGCCTGACTTCGGCTCGCGGTATGCCCAAGACGTGATAGCCGCTCGATCTGTAGATAGAGCGGCCATGTCAACATAGATCGCTTCGGGATTTGAAGGTGCTGGCATGCGCGGGTTGAACTCGACGAACTCCGTTATGGGGACCCCGTGGATTGGCTGCTCGTCAGGAACCATTTTGAGCTGCTCGAACTGACATGCTAGTAGCGCCTCATTGGTAGTGGCGATTCCTTCGTTTGTTTCGATCTTGTCGTCCAAGGCCCCGAGCACTTCGATGATGGCCTTCTGGGCATCTATGGGTGGAAGGGCCACCTCCAGTGATGCGAGGATCCTGAGATTAATATGCGGAACCCCCGTGGCAATCGCTCGGCTTTTTATCGTAGCTATCATTTCAGGCAACCTGAACTGATAGTAGATGAAATCAGCCAAGGCCTTCTCCGGGCAAACTCGAAGCCGCATCTGACTTTGGGAGATTACATACTTATCGAATGGAATCCTTGGAACGATGCCCACCTGCCCAAGAGTTCCCCGCTGAGTGAAGACGACGTCGCCTGGCAAAGCAAGGTTCCGAGCAAGCTCCCCATTTGCCTTCTCTGAGGTTACAAAGACGAATTCTCGGTCATTGAACTTTCCTCGCGATCCGAGATTTATGCCCCGAATTACAGGAACGCCGTGGTCGACGTAGTCCTTGCTGCCGAGTGAGGATCCGAACGGTCCGCCAGCAAGCCCCTTTTCTGCGGCTATCGAGCTAACCGTTACTCGTTTCCAGGCACTCATCAGATCCTCCTGAGTTGGTTGCGGACGGCTGCACCGAGGCGGATGGATTCGTCGATTTGTGCATCGAGTTCTTTAGTGAGCTGTTTGATGCGTTCTTCGACAGGTTCGGCATCGGGGTCGTGGTCAGCTTTGGCAGCGCCAACATAGTGGCCGGGGGTGAGGATAAAGTCGTGCTCCCGAACCTCTGCTAGCTCGGCGGAGTAGCAGAAGCCGGGGACGTCCTCGTATTTGATGCCCTTGTCCTCGGCGGACTTGGTGCCGCGCCAGGCGTGGTAGGTGTCGGCGATTTTGGTGAGGTCGTCGTCGGTGAAGACGCGTTCGGTGCGGTCAATCATGGTGCCGAGGTTGCGAGCGTCAAGGAAGAGGATTTCCCCGCGCCGGTCGGTGAGGGCCTTGCCACCTTGGGGGGTTTTGTCCTTGGCGAGGAACCAGAGGCAGGCAGGGATGGCGGTGGAGCGGAAAAGGTTGCCGGGCAGCGCGACCATGCAGGCGACCAGGTCTGCCTGGACGATCGCTTTGCGAATCTCGCCCTCGCCGCTCTGCTTGGAAGACATTGAGCCGTTGGCCAGGACAACACCGGCGGTTCCTCGGTCGCCGAGTTTGGAGATGACGTGCTGGAGCCAGGCATAGTTGGCGTTGGACTGTGGAGGTACTCCGTATAGCCAGCGTCGGTCGGATTCCTTGCGGAACCAATCACTATCGTTGAAGAACGGGTTGGCTAGAATGAAATCGGCCTTGAGGTCCGGCAGTTTATCGTGTTCAAAGGTGTTTGCCCAGCGATCGCCTAGTCCCTTGGGGTCTATGCCGTGGATGGCCAGGTTCATCTTGGCCAGGCGCCAGGTGCGCTCGTTGGATTCCTGGCCGTAAATGGCGATGTCGTGGCTGTGATCCCGGCCCTTGTGAGCCTCGATGAACTTGCTGGCTTGGACGAACATCCCGCCCGAGCCACAACAGGGATCGTAGACGCGCCCCTCGTAGGGTTCGAGGATTTCCACCAGGAGTCGCACGACGCTTGCGGGAGTATAGAACTCTCCAGCACGTTTGCCCTCAGCGCGGGCGAACTTCTCCAAAAAATACTCATAAACCTCGCCGAGCACATCGCGGGCGGGTCGATCGCCGTGTTCGGCGAATCGGGCGTCGCTGATTAGGTCGATGAGTTCCTTGAGGCGGCGCCGGTCGACGTTGTCGCGGTTGAAGATGAGCGGGAGGACACCGGTCAGTACGGGGTTCTCCCGCATGACGGCGCTCATGGCGTCGTCCAGAAGCTTCCCAGGGCCGCCTTCAGCGCTAGAGGCGTTGGTGGAGATGTAGTCCCAGCGTGCCTTCTGGGGGACCCAGAAGACGTTCACCTCGGTGTATTCGTCCTTCTCCTCTAGGAAGGAGCTGCGGCGGTGTTCGGGAATGGCCGCCAGTTCGGGGTCGGCGGCAAGTTCGGTCCGGCGTTCGGCGAAGGCATCGGAGATATACTTAAGAAAGACCAACCCGAGGACGAACTCCTTATACTGGGCGGCGTCCATTGAGCCGCGGAGCTTGTCGGCGGCCTTCCACAAGATATCCTTGATCTCCTTAGCACTGGAGATACCGGGGAGTTCGCCCTGTCCGGCGGCGGTGCGCTTACGTGGTGGCATCGGACTCTCTTTCCTTGCGGTCGGGCTGGCGAATCGTGGTCTGTCGGTTGATGGTCAGCGTGCCGTCAGCGAACCCGGCAGCGATCAGGCGGCAGATCTCGGCGAGCTCATTCTGCTGGTCCTGGAGCAGCTGCTGTCGGGCTTCTAGGTCGACCAGCAGTGCGTCTAGGCGTTCAACGTCGTCGGTCTCCAGGTCGGGGATGGTGAGCTCTTCGATCCGAGTGGCGTGGACCGCACTGGGGCTGCGAGAGGTGTTGCGGGCGGCACGCAGCAGCGTAGCCAGGACACGCGGCGTGAGCAGACGATCGGCGTCGGGGTTAATGCGGAGCACCTTGGCAGGGAACGCCGCCACGCTGAAGCCGTCGTGGTCTATCAGCAAGGCAAAGTTGGGGGTGGTGGTGTAGACGATGTCGCCGCGGCGGGTAAGTGTGGCATTTTCGTATGTGGCGGCGAAGAGTAGGCGGTCGATGCGGCGGGCACCGACAGGAGCAGAACCGGTGATCTCGGCAGGGCCGAGTACGGTATGGTGGCCGTCCCGCTGGATGTGCTCGTGGTCGATGCGGTGGCCTTTGACTTTGCGGATGCTGCGGTCCGCGATGAGGTCGCCGACCGTGATGAGGGGCGGCTGCCGCTGTGTGCGGGCAATGGCTCCGGTCTCAAGCTGTCCGTGGGTTTCGAGGTGTTCGCGGGCTCGCTCGGCCGCCTGTTCGAGGCGTACCTCGGCTTGGGAAATCAACGCAGGGCGTTCGGTGACCCTGCGAGCCAACATCTGGGTCAAAGGCAGACCGTGCGGAGTGAGAGGGCCGCCGAAGTCGGCCTCAAGCCGGTCAATGGTGACGGCCTGTCCGTAGCGGGGATCGTGGCCGTCGAGACGAAACCCTTCGGCATGCCAAAGGGACACGTCCTCGGCAAGCTGGGCACGAACACGGTCGGTGAGAGGCTCAGAACTGACGTCGCAGAGAAGCACCCGTCCGCGCGCCTTCTCGACCGGTTCGCTGACGATGACCCAAAGTGCAGCTCGGTACCCGGGCCGGTACGGGATGACCCCACCTGGAAGGGCGATTACAGCTTGTAGCATGCCGCTGCGCAGCAGCTCAGCTCGGAGCCGCGCCTCCTGGGTGTTAATGAGTCTGTCCACCATCGCGTCGGCTGGACCGATGACCACGCCGATAGCTCCCGACCCGGGCCTCAACAGCAGGCGCACCCGCTCGAGGTCGATCAATGTGTTCAGCGCGGAGCGGGTCTCGCCTGGCCGGTAGGGGAGCTGGGTGACAACTATGTCAGGATCAGCCAGCCGCTCTTCCATGTCTCTACCGGTCTGCACATCGAACGAATACTCCTCGATCCCTGTGAGTAGAAGCCGGCGTCGGAGCAGCCGGGTCAGCCAGTCCTCTCGTGTAGCGGCCAGAGCCACGAGGCCACCTGGCTCATCCGTCTGTTTGGCTAGGGCGGACAGGAGGTCACCGGCTCCCGCATGAGGATCGGCGATCGTGGTCCGGTTCTGGAGGACCAGGCGCGAGGAGAGACCGACGGTGTCGCTCACCAGGCGCAGCAACTCGGGAGCGACCACATCCCTGGTCAGTTCGGCAAGGCCCAGGCGGTTGCGTGCGGCCAACAGCCACTCATAGGCACCACCTGGGGTGTAGGCGGCCTCGATCAGCTCTTCGGCCAGATACGCCAACCGGATGGCGGTCGGGTCGGCGGTCTGAAGTTCACGGAGAACGAACTCGTCATCCGCGTCCAATCGCTCTGCCCGTCGGAGCAGTTCGCCCCATGTGCCGGGGAACTGAGACTGATCGAGATGGCGTAGGCAAAGCAGACTGCCGGCGATCTCGACGAACGGACGAGCGCCGAACTCAGCTGCGTACGTCGTGAACGTGTGCAGAGCGAGTTCCTCTCGGAGCCCGCTAGCAGCGACGTTCCCGAGGCCCCGGTCGATCAGCCACTTCACCACGTCAACGCCGTTGAACAGGAGTTGAGTGCCGCTGTTCACGGCGTCCTGCGGGAAGTCTGGGTAGCGGCGGCGCCAGGTGCTGACCACTGGCCGCTTCACTTGAGCCAGCTCGGCAATGTCCGTCATCGAGAGCAACGCAGGACTCAACGCTGGGCTGGGGGCCATCCCTTGCACCTCTCTCTAGCAGGCCTCGCTGAGCCTATACTCTCTTCTAGGCTGTGGCTAGGCAGATTATCGATAACCCCCCTTATCGTGTTCTGTGATAGTAAAAATGGCGATCTTCTTCTAAGGTCTCGTTCTGTTGAGCCACCGCCATGACTGTCTCGGCGGGGCTGCCCAGCTGATGTTCTGATTCGGCCCGCCAGCACTGGCAGTTCCTCAGGAACCTGCCCCGAGGGATCCCTGCCTGGTGGACCTCTCGCCCAGACTTACCCGTGAACTCGTTGGACGGCGGCGCCCTCCCCCTCTGCCGCCCCGACCTCACCGCGAGGAGTTCTCATGACCGTGCGTACGGTCTACCGGCTAGTCGACGTCGGGCCTGATCCCGTGAGCATGCTCGACACCCTTGACCTCGAGCAGTATGACGATCTGGAGTACACCGTCACCGTCCCTGAAGACCACCTGGGCTGCCCGTCCCTGCTGGTCAGCGGCCAGTTTGCTATTCACCGCGCACCCCTGTGTGACGATGTTCAGGGGCTTACTGGCCACAATGTCGAGTTGCCCCGACTTGAGGCCGCCGCCTTGCTGATCGCCGCCGTGGCGGGAGAAATCTTCGCCGTGGCGTTTGGGCAGGGATGGCGGCTGGTGCCCGATGAGTACAAGGATCCGGCGTTCGGACTCCGCGTCGCTGTCCGGGCCGTCGACCCGGATCAGGTGCATGATGTCGTCCGCCGCCGACTGTCCGGACGAGGCCGCCAGGACGCGACTAGGGTCGCGTCCGGTCATCGGATCGCGGAGATCGGGTTGATGCAGTACACGGAGCTGGTTCGCGAACTGGGTGGCCGACTCGAAGCTCGGCGGATCGGCCTGCCTCGCGATGGGGAGGTCAAAGTGGTCGGATCGGCCGGGCTTCGGATGCCGCTGCCGACCGAGCCGCAGGCGTTCCGCGACTCCCTCGCCGCGCTTGTAAACATCGCAGCGGCCGAGCCGCACCCCGACCTGGCGTTCGTAGAGGCCATTGCGCAGGTTCGGGAACCGTCAACTCTTCGGCGGCTTGACACGAAGTTGGACGCAGCACTGGCGGACCCGGCTGACAACTCAGTCAGCGCCGCTGTTCCCACGGCGCTTATGAACAAGGCCGCCGCGGCGAGCACCTACACGCTGGAAATAGGTGGCACTCGACTGCGGAACCTCGACACGTTCACCGTCGCCGATGTGCGGACCTGCACGTCGGGAACGGCTCGGCCGAGCGAGGCACTGCGGAAGGGGCGTGTCTTCCTGCGCGGCGAGGCCGGGGAGTCTATGGGGAGCGCTACCGCCATCAAGTGGGTGGAGGCTTGGCAGGCAGAGGGATATCGCCACTACTTCCTAGTTGAGGGAGACTGGTACGAGAGTGGCACCGACTACCTGGACTCGATCGATCGCGACATTACCCGACTTATCGCCAGCGAACCCAGTCTCCCCCTGCCCTCCTGGTATCCAGGGGAGTACGAGCGCGCCTACAACGAGCGGGTGCAGAAGGAGTTGGGCTTGGACCAGTTCTTGTGCCTAGACAGGACGACTGTCCGTACGAGGCTGCACCGGTACAACGGGCTGGAGGTCTGTGACCTGTACGGCCCGAGCGGGGAACTGGTGTGCATCAAGCCCGCTGACGGCGCCGGACCACTCAGCCACCTGGTTGTCCAGGCACTTGCCGGTGTGCAGGCGCTCCTCTACGAGGAGGAGGCACGGGAGAAGTTTTGCGCCATGGTCCTCGCGGAGTCTGGTGGCACGCGATTCATTTCTCCGGATTTCCGACCTCACAAGGTAGTCCTGGGGATCCACCTCAAGACGGGTAAAACGCTTACCCCAAGCACGCTGTTCCCGCTCTCCCGAATCGCCCTGGCCAATATGACGCGGAGCCTCTCCCATGACGTCGCCTTGGAGGTGATCGGTATTCCCACCGGGATCGGGCCGGCCCAAAGGCCACGAACCTCGGAGGAGCTTTCCCGTGGTGAACGTTGAGCAAGCGGTCGGCTCGGAAGTGCGCCGCCGGGGCTCTGGCCTCATGAGCGCCTTCAACAGTCCAGTTACCCTAAGCGCGAAGTGTCCGAGCCAGTACGTACGATCGGCGACTGCGAAGCCGACGGCGCTACTCTACCGGCCGTCGACCCGGCGACATGCAGATCCTCACGAACGGTTCCCTCGAAGCTGATCCCGCTCCCCCGGAGGCGACTATGCTCAGGTACACGATTGGCTTTGTCTATGTCCTCAGCAACGAGGCGATGCCGGGAATCGTCAAGGTCGGCATGACGACCAAGTTGGCCGAGGACCGCTGAGGGCTTCGCGGCCCCTCGAGACCCGGTACTCATTCGCACGATTCCGTTTTTTCGCACCTTGCCGCTGTTCGCACGAATAGGCACTCCGGACCGGTGGTGCCCAGGGGGCTGAAACGTTCAGTGCAAGAAGCCGGCCAACCCGAAGAGGCTCCCGAGCATGCCCCAGAACGCACCGATCGCCGCCATAGTTCCCTGAGCCCGGTCCACCCGTAGTCGCCGACGCGCATACAGGTACGTGCCGATCGCTGACAAAGCACTCATCAGAACGAAATTTGCAGCGAGCGAGATGGCTAGTAGATCCACGGCCGGTTCATCCTCTCTCTCCTGGCCGATAGACCTGGGGAGCGAGGAGGTGCCTCAACTCCACCAGGCATGCCTGATAGAGCCGAGCCACCGCAACCCGACGAGGGAGGGCGTTCGGTCCCTTACAACGTGCTTGCGACGAGCAACCAACGCCCGCGCCTACGAGCCCACCAGATCGGGCCCGGATTCCTGAATGCCGGGTTCAACACCATGCGGATCTTCGCCCGAGCTCTCCGCCCGGGCCGCTCTCAGTATACCTGAGAGTTAGACGACCGGACCGACATCACGGAAAGCCTCTGGCATGCTGGCGACGAGGACATGCCCGCGCTCGTGACACCAGCAGCCAGACCCTCACCCTCATGAAGGCCCGTCCAGGACGAAGAAAACGCCGAGTACAAGTGGCCCAGTGCCGCCAAGGCTGACGGCAACATTGACGGCACCGATCGTTACCAGCTGGCACTACCAGCGCACGTCGGGTATTGCCTGACCTCGGTTGCTGAGAGGACTGCAAGGATGGTGGCTTTTCTGAAAAGCGGGGTTGCGTCCACGGGGTGGTGTATGTGTTTGACCTGGTCAGAGGGTGTGGCGTTGTGACGTGAGACGGCCATCGCGTGATCCTTTGAATCGACCAAGATCAAAAGGAGGGGAACGCGATGGCCGTGGACAACAGTGTGGACCCTTCGGGCTGGCTGGCCGAGCAGATCGGGGCGTGTGAGCCCGATGTGTTGCGGTCGATGGTCGAGACGAGGCCGAGGCCCTCATGTCGGCCGAGGCCGACGTAGTGTGCGGGGCCGACTACGGGCAGCGCTCGGACGAGCGGGTCAACCACCGCAATGGCTACCGCGCCCGGGACTGGGACACCCACGCCGGCACCGTCGAGGTGGTGATCCCTAAGCTGCGGTCGGGGCCCTACTTCCCGCAGTGGCCGGTCTCGCTCAGCGAGGCGTTACGGTGAGCATGAGGATCTCCCCCGGGTTCCGGTGCAGGCGTCGCAATCCACGTCGAGCCAAAGATCCTCCCCCGTCCGAGATCATCGTGCTGTGCTCGCCGTGTTCTTAATCTCCCCGGCTGGAACATGTGACCGTCTATCAGCCAGTCATATTCGGCCGAGGTCGATGCGTCCTGAACCAGGCCACATCACGGAGAGTTCAACGGTAGGCCGAGTGAGGTCACGGCTGGATTACTGGGAACACTCCGGACTAAGGCTAGGCTCCTGAGAGCACGCGACCTGATCCTTGGGCGAAGGAGGGAGGCCGACCGGCATGGATGAAGGAACCGAGCATCTGTTGGCTGGCTCCTACCGGCGAGAGACGGTCGTGTCGTCGATTGAGTACTACCATGTCGACGTGATCATCGATGTGCTCCCTGCTTTTGCTATCCAGCACGACATCGGCAAGGCAAACGCCGAGTTCACTGAAATGCTCGGACGACTCAAAAGGGCATACCGTGCTGTCGAACAGGGTGCGGAAGTTCAATGGGCGGATTCCGAGACCGGGCACACGATTATCGTCCAGGCAAAGTGCTCCAGTGACAAGCGCACGACCACGCCACAAGCAGCCGTACCTTCCTGTCACGATTGGTCCCACAGCTTCATCCCTGGCACCTCAACTGAAGATCTACGGGCTCAGATCGGAGTTCTAGGTGACGAAGGCCGCGACGGGGGAGAGAATGCCGAACTGTCACCCTCGATGGGTTCTGGCAAGTACGACCATTTTGTGGACCTCCTATTGCAGGCAGCCGGTCGCTGTAACCGTCACCGGTCGAGGATCGATCCCGCCGAGGGCCTTGAACTCCTGCGACGACTCATGCGGGCCGTTCGCAAAGCCAAGAGGGTGGTAGCGCGGCTGCTCAGCCAGTTGTCGTTCCCACCCTTTCTCACGAAGGTGATCGCGGTGCGTCGTCTAGACATGCATCGTGGTGAAGACGACCCCGATTCCCTGCTCTATCTACGCCGACACCATTGGACGGTGGGGAGAAGGGCAATTTAGCACTGTTCTCCCCGCATAATTCGCGTGGGAGAACAGGATGGATACACTTCTTCGCTTGGCAACCGAAGCCGAACAGCCGGTGGGATGGCTGCTGGTGGCCGCAGCCGCTGTGATCGGAATGTTCGCGGTGTTGGCCGTGGTGGCTGGTCTGCGGGCCCTCTTCACCTCAGATCAAGCGTCGAGAACCGCGGGGCTGATAGTCCTGCTGATTTTGCTGGAGCTGTTCCGCTGGAGGCGGAGGTGACTGGGCTCCGGCGCCGCGGCAGGCCACGGCGTTGCCCGGACGAGATCCTCGAACGTGTTGTCGTACTACGCCTGCAAGGGGCGTTGCTGCGCGAGATCTGCGACAACCTCAACGCTGAGGGTGTCCGTACACCGGGAGGCGGACCGCGGTGGTACCCCTCTCACGTGTCCCGTCTATTGTATACGATTGACGCCAGAGTTCTCGCTGAAAAACGCACTGCCGAGATGAAATCGGTCCGTCAGGAGCAAGATCATCTAACTCCCTGAAGAGATCGCCTACCTTGCTGAAAAGCTCAAGCCGCTGCCCGGCCTCAACAGGACGACGGGCGCGATGTCGCCCTACCACGGACCTCTTCGCCACTCACCGGCCACTCTCGGTCGGTTGCACGACCTTCGCCATGGCGCTGCCACGCTGACGCTGGCGGCCAGGGGCGGCGTTAATTGGTGCCGCATTAAACTCGGCCCAGTGCCCGACGGTTCCGCCGAGCGCGATGGTATGCCCATCTGGACCGGATAGCGGTATACGTCCTCGACGGGGGGGCAGGTCGTTCCCCCGGCGGGGATCGGACTCCACCGGGTTCGGGGAGCGGCCGTACGTTGGTTGGTGTGAGTGGCTACTTCTAGGTCGCGTACGTTCCGACCGGGAGAGAGCCGGGGCTCGGCACACGCCACCGGGCAATCCCTTCGACGCGGAACACTCGCCCTCACCTCCTCAACGATCGATAAAGGTCAACCTCGAAATCACCTGGCTGAAGGATCCAAGCTTGGAGGACGCCGACAGTCTGTTGGCGCCGAAGTCATTGCCCGCGGGTCGAGGATCTAACAGCGGCTCTTGCCGAGTTCAACGCCATCGCAGAGGCCCTTGGGCAATCCAAGGAAGCGTCTCAGACTGAGTGACTCTGCCAGCGACTGAGGCGCGATAACGTCAACGGGCTAATTCAAGAAAGATGGATGCAGTACCTTGTGCGGCGCTACTTTCGCTTGGCGTGCCGATAAGGTACCGTATTTGATATTCCCTCTCCATGTGACCTCCGGCGATCGCCAAGGGATTGAGGACTTCCTGGCTGGTTGACGGCGATGTCGGGGGCTAGCGCTGGCGGCGGTTATGGCTTCCTTTGGCTGGGCCACTAGAAGCCGCACGATGGCAATTATGCGAGGCGGAAGCGTGCAGTGAGCTTGTTGAAAGGTCTGGCGTGCAGCACATGCTTCACACGAATGGATCTTGAACATCAACGAATGGGTCATCGGGCTGTCGTACTTATCCCTTGCGGTGGTCCGGTGACGTTGGCGGGTTCGTGCCTTACCGATTCCTCGTGTATGTAGGTGATCGGAGAGCGAGGAGGAGGCGGAGTTGATGTTCTGCGTGCCTTGCTGCGGTTAGGACCTGGGTGCGGAGTGGTTTTGGTAGAGCTCCGATGCTGAGCCCGCAGGTGTGGACGAGGTGTGCCAGGGAACGTGTCTGCGTGTTGGATAGTTCGTGGCTCAGGCGTGGGTGGGTAAGGAGGTCGTGGGCGGCGTAGCCGTCGCTTCGGGCGAGCGCGATGAGCCGGTTGGTCAGACGGGTGCGTTCAGGGTCAGGGCGGGCGCGAGACAGTTCCAGAGCGGTGATCGCGGCTCTGGTCCGAAAAACCCTGGTGGCTTGGTCGCCGAGATCTAGTAGTTCGTGGATTGCGGTGATCATGGCTGGGATATGGCGGTCGGCGTCGCGGCCGGTGAGCTGGTGGCATTGCACGCGCAGGAGCTGCTGGATGGCGGGTTCCCAGGGTTCGGTGAGGCTACTGTCGTCCAGGAGCGCGAGGGCGTCGTGATGGCGGCCGTGGTGAGCGTGGGCGAGGATGGTGACTTGGCGGCCGTCCAGGAGGCGGGTTCCGACGCCGCAGTGCGCGGCGGCGCGTTCGGCTGCCGCTTGCCACCGTCCAGTGTGAATGAGGGCGCGTGTGCCGTCGGCGAGTAGCGCCGTCCATATCTGGGTGATGGTGGTCTGGTGCCCGTCGGGCGTGGTGGTCAGGGTGTGGAGGCGGACGGTCCGCCCGTCGATGCGGGCCTCCCCGTGGGCGCGGGCGGCGTGGAGCAGGTCCTCCAAGGCCGTATAGGCGGCGTTGGCGTGGCCGTCGCGGATGAGCTGGCGAGGGATGTTGAGGAGGGGCTGGAGGGCCAGTGGCAGCGCGGCGGCGGGCAGCGGGCGGGCTTGGTAGAACACCTCGTACTGGCGCCAGCAAAGGGTGTTGGCCAAGGTGTCGCCGCAGTCGGAGGCGATGAGTGCCGCGAGGTTGCAGATCCGCGACGCCTGGGTCAGCTGTTCGATCAAGCTGCCAGTGCTCGGGTGGGCAGCCATGGCGCGCAGCTGGTCGATCCGGGTGGCGAGGGGTAGACCGGGTGGCCGGGGCCTGGGCACGAGCGGGAACCAGGTAGCCGCCGGTGCGGGCGTGCCGGTCATTGCACGGTGGCTTGCGTGTATTGGACGCTGGATGGGTCGGGTCCGAAGACCACGCGTTGGGCGGTATGGGCCAGCAGGGCTTGGTCTGGGTAGCGCAGGCCGTGCCGGTTCCAGGTGAACACGATGTGGTGGGCCAGGACGGCGCGGATGCCGCGATACAGTTCGCCGTTGGCGGCCAGATGGGCGAGTTGGTGGCCGAGGGCGGTGAACGTGCTGGTCCAGGCGGCGGTGTGAGCGAGGGGGCCGTCGGCGAGCAGGGGGGCGGTGTCGACGGACATGAGGCGCCGCAGGGCGGGGGCGAGGGCGTCGATGCGGGCGGGCGGGGGGCGGGCGGTCTGGCGGGCGGTGTTCGGTGACGCGCGCCCACACGTCGCCTTGCTCGTACCAGTCCAGGTCGGCGCCGCGTAGCAGGGCGCAGCACAGCAGGATCGCCAGTTCTCGCCGATGCCCTGCCGGGTGTCGGCAGAGGTGGGTGAGCAGGTGCCGGCTGTCGTGGTGGAAAAGGTGGTGGGCGGCGTCCATGGCGGCGTGGCCGCCGAACGCGCGGGTTTCCGGCTCGTAGATCGTCCGTCGGAATCGGGCGATCTGCCTGGTGTCGGCAAGTGCTCGCAGTCCGGTCGACACATGCTGTTCAGCGGCGGCGGCATCGGCGGCGGGAAGGTACCGGATCCGCCAGCAGGGGCCTTGCGGAGGAAGAACCAGCTGCTGATCAGGGCCCGGTTCTCAGCCTGTCGCAGCAGCGGGGCGATGCGTGCCACGGTGGTGGGCTCGGCGGCGGACCAGTCGGCGAACTCGATATTGATCTGCTGCCAGCAGCCGGTGTCGTCCATCGCGGGCTCGTCTTTCAGGACAGGAGGAGGAATCGGTCCCAGGCCGGGTGGGGACAGGTTCCGGTCCCGGTGGTGTGCAGGGCGAGAGCGGCTCCGGCCACGCCGTCCAGCAGTTCCGGATCCTTGATCCGGCCTTGCAGCTGGGTCAGGAGGCGAGCCGTCACGAGCGGGAGGTGCGCGGCCAAGGGGTTGGCTGAGGCGTGAGCCATCCGCCAGGCGGCCTGCAGCAGCCCGGCGGTGCCGTGGCACAGGCCGATGTCGGCTCCGAGCATGTCGAGGTAAGTGTGATCGCTGATCGCGGCGATCATCCCCTCCTCGGCGCGCCTGCGGCGGGTGGCGTCACCCAGAGCGAGGCCAGCGAGTTGCTGAGCGCGTCCGGTGCCCGCGATTCCGTAACACCACGACGGCCGTGGCCTCGGCGACGGCGATGGGTGGGGGGTGACCACGCCGGGCCACCACAGGCCGCCGATGTCGTGCCGCCACCGGTCGGTCCAGTCGCAGACTGTCTCGACCGCCTCGGCCAGGCCGGGCGCCGGATGGCCTTGCAGAAGGGCCAGGGACAGCAGCGCCAGGACGGAACCGATGCCGTGCGCGACGCCCACGTTGGCGTGTCCGTGCGGGAAGCGGGGGTCCGGTTCGCCGCTGGGAGCGGCGTCGGTCCACCACGGCGGCAGGTTCGGGTCGGGGGGCAGGGGTCGGGTGAGGCGGACCAGGTAGGCGAGCACCTCGGCGGTGACGGCATGGTCGGGATGGCGTCGCAGGTGGTAGGCGCCGAGCCCGGTCAGGCCCCGGATCAGGTCGAACTCCTTGAGTTCGGGGCGCTCACCCCGGCCGATACGGACGCGAGCGGCGGTGACGCGGCGCCGGGTGATCGTGATCGTTGCCTTGTCGAGGCGGGCGAGGGTCGCGTGGTAGCGGCCTGTTGCTTCGGCGGCGGCGTGGGTGACGAACGCCAGGGCGGGAACGCCGATGAACAGGCCAGCGTTGTCGGCTGCGGTCAGCGGGTCGCGTCCGGCGGCGGCCAGCCACCGGTGGGCGGTGCCCCAGTCGCCGTGTCCGGTGCGGGCGCGGGCGATGTGCAGCAGTGCGACTCCGGCGGCTCCGCCTGCCAGCGACTGGGGCCATACTCGGCCTCCGCCGGGAGGGGCGGCGTCCCAAGCAGTGGCCGGGTCGTCCAAGGCGATGGCGATCTCGGTGGCCTTGGCGACTGCGGCTTCCCGGATAGCTGCCGCGCGGCTCATCGGCGCGGAGACGACGGTGGGTGCAGGGCTGGTCGGTGCGATAGTCACGCGCGCTCCCGGGTTCGGGCGGTCCAACTGAGTGCGGCGGAGCGGGCCAGGTGCAGGCAGCGGCGCTCGCTGTCGCGGTCGAGACCGGCAGCGCGGACATGGTGCAGATGCAGCAGGTCGGGCAGCAGGTCCGCGGGCGGACGGGGGCCGGTCGCGGCGAGGATGTTCCGGTAGGCGTCCAGGCGATCGCGGCGCCGCTCCCAGCAAGCCAGCACGTGCTCGCCGCCCGGCAGCGCGGCCGTCGTGCTCTGGTCGGGGTTGGTGTAGGCGATGGCCTGCTGGTGAACCAGCCGTGCGGGAGCGATACGGGTAGTGCGTGCGTGGTTGATGAGCCATTTGCGCGCTTCGTCAACGTCGCCGAGCAGGCCCGCGGCAAGGTCGAGCAAGCTCGCGGCGATGAGCGCCTGCGCCGTGGCCCCGTTGGTGCGGGCGGCGCCGAGTTGGGCGAGCACGGCCTGGGAGTCGGCGGCGAAGCACGCCTCGGCCGCATCCAGGATGGGACCGGTGCCGAACCGGCCCTCTTCGGGGAAATAGGTGTCCCACTGGACGCGCCCGACCAGCCCGGCTTCCCGTAGCTCGCCGGTCCAGTCGGCCAGCAGCTCGGCGGCGTCGGCGAACGCCCTGGCAGGGGCGGTGACACGCAACCGCACGTGGGGGTGGGGGTCGCGGTAGCGCAGGAACCACCAGGGCATCGTGCCGTCCAGCCGTTCGGTCAGGCGCGGCAGATGCCGGACGAGGAGCAGGTCCTGCTCGTCGGGGTGGCTGTACAGCTTGAGGTAGAGCCGGCCGGGCCAGCCGGGCAAGTGTCCGTGGTCGCGGTGGGGAACCCAAGGCCGTCGAGGAAGCGCGGGTGGTGGACCGGCCGGGGTGGTGGAGGCCAGGGGGATGACGATCTCATGGGCGCGCCCGCCGATCCACCCGTCGCCACCGGGATGGGGACCGGCGCGCAGGCTCACCGTGCCCGCAGGTTTGAGTAGGTCGCGTAGCACGGCCCGGTGTGCGCCCTCGCCCAGGTCCAGCGCAAGCCGCTGATCGCCGTCCCCCGCGTAGACGCTCTGCGGCAGGCCGGTTTGGTGTCGCCACACGGCCAGGCCCTGTTCCCACTCGGCCCAGCTCGCAGCGGGGCCGGGGAGGTCGTTCGCAGTCAGCAGGCATCGCGCGGGTGATAGCAGGGTCCGGCCGTATCGCAGCGCGGGCAGGAATGGCAGATGGGCGGCGGCCCCCCAGTCGAATCCGGCGCACGGCGTGGTGAGCGCGTACGAGGCTTCCACCAGGAACCGGGCCAGCGGGTGCATCTGGCGGGTGTGCTCGACCGCAGTGAACACGACAGGTTCCACGGGGAGTTGCCGCGACCGGGAGACCAGCCACAGATGGGCCGCATCTGCGGTGAAGGCAAGATCATCCAGATCGATCAGGTCGTCTCCTGGCGGATGGTGCTCGCCCAGCGGCAGCAGGGCAGGCAGCAGCCGAACCGAGCGGGCGACGTTCTCGGTGGCCGGGTACAGCGGCGGCGCCGACACTTGGACCCGGACAGCTCCGCCGGTCACGGTCGGAGCCCCGGCGTAGGCGTCGCGGAAACGATCGAGGTCGGAGAACAGGTGGAGGAACCGGCCGGTTGTGGTGCCGGCGTTGCGGGACACGCCGGTGACCGACAGGGTGAACGCGCCACGGTCCAGCGCTTGCCGTGTGGGGGCGTGAACGCGGATGGTCAGCTCGGCGGACGGCTGGACCCGAGTGCTCGGGGCGACGTTGGCCAGGTCGTCGATCAGCGCATCGTTCAGGACGATCTCGTGCGCGCCTCGGGCGGCGGCGTTCTGCGCAAGCGCCAGCAGCATGCGGTCGCGGCGTGTCAGCGGCGGGCGGGTTCGCTGGCGGCGGTGAGGAATCCGGCCGGGAAGCCCAGCCCGAGATTGGTATCGACCGCGTCCAGGACGGGCACCAGGGCGTGCGGGCCGTACCGCTCGAGGAACTTGGCGTGCCAGGTGGCCCATCCGGCGCCGTGGTCGGCTCGGGCTGCCAGGCGAGCCAGCACACCGGCCGCTCGCGCTGCCTCGGTCGCGACCTGCGGCGGTACGGCGACATCCAGGTTCATCCGCAGGTCAACCGCCACCCGGCGATCGGTTTCAGTGTGCGGGTCGAGTGCCGCCGCCGCGTGTTCGGCGTGCTGGAGGGTGCGACCGGGCTGCCCCGGCTTTGTGAGTGCCTTGTGCATGTCGCGGAGCGCGGCGGCCACACGGTTCGGTCCGGGCAGGTCGTCTGTTCTGGCGGCGTCGAGCTCGTTCACGAGATGGCCGAGAGCGTTGGGGACGGTCATCGGCGGACGCAATGAGGTGATCAGCAGCCGCTGCTCCACCAGCCCGGTCAGCAGTCGGCCGATGACGTATGCGGGCACCTCGGGTGAAGCGGTGCCGAGCGAGGCGGCCAGATCTGCGAACCGGATCGGTACGGACGCCGCTTCCAGCGCCGCCCTGACCATGGGCGTCGCCCGCACCCGCACTCGGGTGGGTCCGCCGCCGGTGGGGAGGGCGGGCCGGTGGGTCAGCAGCAGGTCGCCATCGCGTTCGATGAGCAGATTGTTGGACACCACCCTAAGCCTGGCCAGCAGAGCGGGGTCGCGTTCGAGACCGTCGATGACCACACCGAGTCACATCGCGTCGGCCTTGCCCGCCGCCTGGTGGCGGGCCCCGGCCACAGCCTGGGATGGTGTGGCGACATGGGCCGGGGCGACCCCGGCGAACGTTCCGAACGGGGTCGCCCGGCCGTGCCCGCGCAGCAGGTACCGCGTGGTCGCCAGCACCGCGCGGCGGGCAGCGGCCTGGGTGACTGCTTTCCCCGCGCAGATGTTCTTCACCTGGCGGGCCAGGGTGGGGCTGGTCTGCTCCATAGCGGCGGCGAAGTCCTGCTGGGCCATGACGGTCTGCAGCCAGGACCGCCATGAGGAAGCCGCGTCGGGGCCGGTCAGGTCGGGCCAGGTTGCGGCCTTGTACTCACACAGGGCAGTCGCGCGGATCACGACGGCGTCCAAGGGCTGATACACCAGGGGGCCTCCAGCGAGCCGGACGAGGACGGTCAGACCGCGGCCGCCTGGCCCGCCTGGCCGACAGCGGGTCGGCCGGGCGGGCAGGCGTTCAGTGGTCGTGCCGGGCGTCGGCTACGGACAGGTCGCCACGCAGGCGGACTGGCATGTCTTACCGCAGTTGTCGTCGGTCATCCTGATCAGCTTGTCCGCATCGGGGCCGGACTCCACGATCGAGATGTCCAGCTCCCAGTCCGGGAATTCCTCGCCCGGCTCGGCGGGTGCCGGAGCCGCCGTCAGCGGCGCGAACGGGATGGACATGCAGACCTCCTGTCTCAGACGAACGGGTGTTGCCCGGTACCGCCGACGGGCGGAAGCCCGCCCGTGCCGGTTCCGGATGCTTCGTCACCCCAGGAGATCGCGACCGCGCCGTGTGGCTTCACCGCGATCACGTCCTCCTGGTCCGACGCCGCCGAGACGGCGTCGGGGATGTAGCGGATGCGTGCCGCGCCCCGCCGTGCGAACCCGTGCACCCACAGGCGCAGCAGATCGCAGTACTCCTCCGCGATCTGCTCGGCGTTGTGACCGTGCGCGATCACACCGATCTCGAACCCGCCCGCCACCTCACTGTTGGGCCGCTTGATGCGATAGGCGAAGCCGTCGTCGCGGACCAGCGCGGGCACGCCCCGGCCCGCCGAGGCGTTGAACCGGCCGGCCTCGACCAACTCCGCGCTCGCACGCAGCTGCGCGACGTCGGGGGCGTTGGTGAGCAGGAACAGTTCCAGCTCGTCCGGCAGGGCGAACGGCAGTCCCGACCACACCGTCAGCGGCTCACCGCGCGCGGCGTCCCGCAGCGACCCAGGATCGAAGTGCTGGGAACGGTCATCGACGTGGAGGAACAGGCCGTCCTCGATGGGGACGATCAATTCGCGATGCGCGCCATCGCCCTGGATCGGGACGAAACCGCACAGCCGGTAGCTGGAGCTGACCAGGATCCCCTCAGCAGTGCGGTCGAACGCGATCGACCGGGTGAGCCCGCGCAACCGTAGCGGAACAACGATCCGGCCGGCAGGCGCGAGCTGCTCCAGCCACGCCGGGGGGACGTCGAAAGCGCACGCGGTGACGATGATCCGGTCGTAGGGAGCACCGTCCGGGACGCCGTGCTCGGCGTCGGCCAAGACCACGTGCACACGCTCATAACCCGCCGCGTCCAGGCAACCCCGCGCACGGCCGGTGATGTCGGCGTCGATGTCAACGGTCGTCACCGCCCCGGTCTGGCCGACCAGTTCGGCAATGAGAGCGGCGTTGTACCCGCCCGACCCCACCTCCAGGACCCGCATCCCCCGAGCCACCTCGGCCTGCTCCAGCATGACCGCCTGGATGTGTGTCGCCGACATCACACTCAGCGCCAGACCGTCCTCGCCACGTTTCACCATCGGTGCGGTGTACGGGTCGTAGGCATCCTCCAGCGGCACGTCAGGCGCGAACAGATGCCGCGGCACCACGCCGATCGCGGCGGCGACCTCCTGGCTGATGATGCCGTCCGGGCCCCGCAACTCGGCCACCATCTGCGCGCGTAGCGACGCTGGAACATCATCTGCGCCACGCTCTCGGGTCATCGTCACGCGTCGGTTCCCCCAGTTCTCGACATCGATCCAGCCCGCCTTGACGGGGGCCATCGTGGCACGGTCTAGCCGGGCCGGTTCCGTCTGGATCCTCGGTCCCGTCGGCCCGGGCGACTGCCTGCCTTCATCAGCCTTCCGGCTGAGTCGACGATTGGCGACGGGTGTGCACAGGTGTGCACGATTACTTTTGGCGGTGGACTCCGATCGCCGTGCCGATCATCGCCTCGGCCGCCGCCCCGGTGCGGGCCATACGCGTCAAGCCGGAGAAAAGGCGGGAGAACGTCTCCACGTCCGGCCCATGGGTGACGGTGATCTGCGCCGTGGGGATCTCAGTGATGACGGTCCGCCCGTCGTAGATCCAGAACCCGTTGACCGGCCACGCCGGGTCCCGGACCGCGGTCGCGGAGATGACGCCCACACTGACCCCCGGCATGCGCCCGACGGCCAGGAGCCGCTCCAACTGCTCGGCCATCACCTCCCCAGAACCGAACCGCGTATATAGGGCCTGCTCCTCAAGCACCACGCTGAAGGCACGGGTACCGTCCAGGACGCTCTGCCGACCGATGCGAACCTCGACCGCGGCATCCAGGTCATCGGGAAGACGACCCATCTCGATCACCGCCGACAGGATCGCCCGCGCATACGCCTCGGTCTGAAAGACACCAGGGATGACCAGCGGCTCATAGATGGAGAACTGTGACGTCTGCTGCCACAGGCCGACGAACGACTGCTGAAGTCGCCGCATCCCGGCTCGCTTCATCCCGCGGTACTCGATGTAGGCGATCGCCACCGCGTTGCGCTGCTCGATCAGTCCCTCGACCCGCTCGGGCACACCGCAGACCTCGCACCAGACCCGGATGTCCTCCACCGTCGGGGCGGTGACGCCGTGCTCGAGTTTGGAGACCTTCGTTCGATGCCATGCCCTGCCGCACACCGCACCTGTCGCTTGCGCCAACGCCGCCGCGGACAGATCCGCCGCCAGCCGGATCCTCCGCAGCTCGTTACCGAGAGCCTTCCTCGCAGCGTTAGCGGACGAGGACGGGGAACTGGCCATCACACAGAAAGGACACGGTCAGATCACGAAATCGGCGTGGTCGACGCCGCGTTCCCAGACCGCGGCGAACGCGGCTGCGCACGCCTGCACCACACGCCGATCCTCGGTCACCTGCACGGCCGTAGGCCGACCGTCCCCGTCGAACAGGTTGAACATCACCCGGCGGTCGTCGACCAGCCAGAAATCGTTGCCGGGCAGCAGCAGATCCGAAGCGTCCTCGCGCCACAACCACCGCACCCGCTCACCGAACTTCAGGTTCTGCACCGTCGCCGCGTGCTCGAACACGATGTACTCCGACACGGGCCGCGACACGACCCTCGCCCGTTCCATCACCACGCCCCGCCGCACCGCCGACGCGGCCGCCGTCCAGAACGCGTTCTCCACCACCGGGTAATGGCCCGTCTCCCGCCACCTGCGGTAACGCTCGTCCTCGGTGTCAACCGCGTACCGGTCCCACAACTCCAGATGACGCAGAACCCGGTCAGCGCCGGCGAACAGCTCGACCCAGCCTTCAGGTGCCAGCAGCGGGAGCGTCTGCACCGTCCAGTTCCTCCAGTCGATCAAGCGCGGCCCGCAACAGCGGGATCATCCGCGCAGGAAGACGACCCCGCGTCTCATGCTCGGGAAGGCCACCGAACACCCCACCGAGATCGGCCGTCGCGTCAGCCTTCCACAGTTGCAGGACGAGCTCACCACGCTCAGTGTCAACCGCGACCGCAGGAGACTGGCCGTCAACACTATCTGGGTCCCCACCGATGAACTCTAAAGCCACGACACCCTCCACCCCTCACAATGTGCAGGACTACGCACGCCCAACTGACTCTCCACGGCGGCCGTGTGAAGGTCAAGAGTGCCCTGATCCTGGATCGTCGATCTGCATGAGCGACGCGAGGTCTGACCGCAGTGTTCGATCCCACGGGCGCTACCGCGTACACCAGCCGCAGCGGCCCCGGGCCGTCACGCGGTCTGCCGGAATGCGAACTCGGCGTGGTAGCACCTCCCGGGCCCTCCAGGCCGGGACGAACCCCGTGGAGCGGCCGGTCGTCAACTCCCAACGTCACCGAACTCCCCGGTCACCGAACTCCCGGCGCAGCGCGGCCCCCGGTCCCGTCTGCGAAGCTGGCCGGAGCCGCGCCGCTGGGAAGGGGAGCGCGGCGTTGCCGTGGGACCTGGGCTCGCCGCTGCGTTCCCCGGGCCAATTACTCGTTGCCCGCCTCGCCCGGCACTTCCGTGCCGGAGACCAGGCGTAGGTGGGCTTGCAACCGGCCGACCACCCGTTCGGCCAGCGGACCAGGAGCCACACCCACTCCGCCCAGAATCGGAAGGTTGGTCAGTTTCCGTGAACCGCGACGTGGCCAGTGCGGTACCGGCACCACCCCCGGCTCCACCACCTCAAGACGCCCGAACAGGCCCGCGATCTGCTCCCGCGTGCGCAGCACCCCCGGCGCTGTCGCCTTGTCCCGGTACACCCGTTCCACCGCCGCGACCGTCTCCGGGGACACGCCCGTGGACGACACATGCGACAAGGCCACCATCGATCCCGGCGCGATCCGGCCGGTGAGGGCCTGCACGATCCCCGCCGGGTCCTGCTCATCGGTCACGAAATGCAACACCGCAAACAGCAACAGCGCCGCCGGCCGAGCCCAATCGATCGCCCCCGTCCGGTCCAGGTCGGCGATCAGCTCGTCTGGGCACCGCACATCCCCGGCCACGATCGGCATTCCGCCCAGTAGCGCCCGCGCATGCGTCAGCACCACCGGATCGTTGTCCACCCCGACCACCACCGCGTCCGGGTGGTACCGTCGCGCGATCTGGTGCGGGTTCGGCTGGGTCGGTATACCGGTGCCGACGTCGATGAACTGCGCGACGCGCGTTCCCGCGCGCTGCCACCGCCCGTCAGCGTCCACGCTGACGTGTGCCTGTTCACCAAACCGCAAGAGCGTCGGAACCAGCAGAACGGGGACGCCCGATGAACCAGAACGCTCCCACCTCACCGATGCGCCCGGGGCTGGCGTCGGTGCTGCCCACCGGGCAACGGCCGTCCAGCCTTCAGCGGCAGGGGCGCTACACACCTGAGTCGATGCGCCATCCCGGCAAGATGCTGCCCGCCATCGCCGCCACCGTCATCGACACCTTCACCGATCCAGGAGACCTGGTCGTCGACCCGATGTGCGGGATCGGCACCACCCTGGTCGAAGCCGTCCACCTCGGCCGCGACGCCGCCGGAGTGGAATACGAAACCGACTTCGCCTACCTCACCCTGCGCAACCTCCGGCACGCCCGCGCCCAAGGCGCCACCGGACGGGCGCAGGTGGCGTGCGGCGACGCCCGCAACATCGCCACCTTCTATCGCACCCTGCACGGGCGGGCGGCGCTGGTGCTCACCTCACCGCCCTACGGCGCCCGCACCCACGGCCACATCACCTCCAGGCGCGACAACGGCGGCGGCAGAATCGTCAAACGCCACCACCGCTACTCCACTGACCGCGGCAACCTCGCCCACCAGCCACTTTCGGGCCTGCTGGGCGGCTTCGGCCAGATCCTGACCGGCAGCGCCATCCTGCTCCGGCCCGGCGGCGTGGTCGCGGTGACCGTCCGCCCGATCCGAGTCCAAGGCGAGTTGGTCGACCTGCCCGGCCAGGTCATCGACACCGCGAGCAAGAACGGTCTGGTCCTCGTTGGGCGGTGCGCCGCTCTGTTGGCGGGCTTGCGTGACGGTCGGCTGGTCAACCGTGCCTTCTTCTTCCAGATGCTCGAAACTCGCCGGGCTCGCGACCGCGGAATCCCAGCCTGCGCCACCGCCCACGAGGACCTCCTGCTCCTCAGGCCCGTCACCGACCTGCCGGAGGCCAGCCGATGACCGCGAACCGACACGGCATGCGGGCTGGACGCAACCGGGTCAGGGAGATGCTGGCCACCCTCCAGATCGGCCTGTGCGGACGATGCGGACGTGCCCGCTATGCCACCCGCCGAACGGCTCGGCATGCCGCTCGGATCGCTGCGCCCGGGCCTTGGTTGCGCGCCTACCGGTGTGGTGACGCCTGGCACCTGATCAGCCCGCCGCAGCGTCCCCAGTGCATCACCCCGCCGGTCACGCTCGTCCAGGTGCCCCGGGCTGGCAGGGCGGGGCTTGACCGGCGTAATGGAGACGAGCGTGCCTACGGGTGCTCCGACCCGGACTAGTCCGCTGGCCCGCAAGCTGCAGCGCACGCGTCTGGGGGCCGGAGCGGACCCAATCCGTTGGCGGACGCCCGCAGCGCCCCACCGGCCCCTGCCCGCACGGCGTGCGGAGGTGGGCGGTGAGAGCGGGGCTGACTCCGGCGGAGATTCGCACGCTGCCCGCCGTGGTCGATCTGGTCACCGCAGGGCGGGCTCTGGGTGTGGGACGCACCAAGAGCTACGAGCTGGCGCGCGCCGGGCGGTTCCCCTGCCCGGTGCTGCGCGTCGGCCGCAGCTACCTGGTCCCCACCACCGGACTGCTCACCCTGCTCGGCCTTAACGACGGCGCTGGGCTGCTCGCACCAGAAAGCGAGTAGAAACGGATGCCTGCCGGAACCACCTACAAAGCATGCGGCTGCCGAGCCCCGGACGGACGGGCGCAGGGCGGCAAATGCCCCAAGCTACGCCGCCGGGGCGGCTCGTGGAGCCCCACCCACGGCAGCTGGTACTACCAGTTCGAGCTGCCGCCCAACGCCGACGGCACGCGCCGTAACCCGATCCGCCGTGGCGGGTTCACCAGCCAGGACGCCGCCGAAGCACAGATCACCCGGCTGCACGAGCTGCTGGCCATCAGCGACGACCCCGAGGACCGCACCCGGATCGCCGACCTCATCGTCACCACTCTGCGGAAGGAGAAGCGGCTCCCGGTGCCGGAGGAGGTGCGCCGCAAGGTCCGCACCGGGCAGGACCTGGACACCGCTATCACCACCGGGCAGTGGCTGCAGACCTGGTTCTCCGGACGCAAAGGACTGCGCAGCGGCACCCTGCGCAGCTACCGCACCCACATCACCATCCACCTGGAACCGGTGATCGGCCACGTCCGCCTGGACCGGCTCCGCGTCGCCGACGTGCAGGCGGTGTTCGACGCCATCGAGGAACGCAACGAGGTGATCGCCCGCGCCCGCGCGTCCGGTGACCGAACCGACCGGGAGCGGGTGAAGGGGGCCCGGGCGGTCGGCCCGGCGACCATGCACCGGATCCGCGCCACCCTGCGCGCCGCGCTCAATCAAGCGATCCGGGAACGCCGCATCGACCTCAACGTCGCCTCCCTGATCGAACTGCCGTCGGGACGCCGCCCCAAGGCGCTGGTGTGGACACCCGAACGCATCCGCGAATGGCGCCAAACCCGGGAAGCGTTCATCGAATCCAAGAACCCGACCCGCTCGCGCAGCGGGCGGGTCAAGCCGATGGACGCCTACGTCAGCACGCCCCGCCCGTCCCCGGTCATGGTGTGGACACCCGAGCAGACCGGCGCCTTCCTCGACCGCGCCGCCCGGCACCAGCTGCACGCGCTCTACCACCTGATCGCCTTCCGCGGGCTGCGGCGGGGCGAAGCGTGCGGACTGCGGTGGGCCGATGCCGACCTGGACGAAGGCACCATCCGGATCCGGTGGCAGATCACCCAGATCGGCGCCCACACCGAACAAGGCCGCCCCAAATCCGAGGCCGGAGAACGGCAGGTCACGCTCGACCAGCACACGATCAAGCAGTTGACCGCCCACCGGGCCCGGCAGAACCAGGAACGCCTGGCCGCCGGTGGCACCTGGAATGACACCGGGTTCGTCTTCACCCAAGAGAATGGAGCCCCGCTGGCGCCCATGACCGTGTCCGAGCAGTTCCTGCTGCTGGCGATGGAGGCCGGACTCCCGCCGGTCCGGCTGCATGATCTGCGGCACGGCGCGGCCACCATCCTGCTGCGCGCCGGACACGACCTGAAAGTCGTGCAAGAGACGCTGGGGCTATCGTCGATCACCATCGCCTCCGACACCTACACCAGCGTCCTGCCCGACCTGGCCCGGCAATCCGCCGAAGACGCCGCCGCGGTCATCCTCAACGCCCGCACCGGACCTGAGCCGGACGAACCTGCAGCCACGGGCCACATCGTCCGGATGTCGCAGGCGTCAAGCCGATGAGCGGCCGAGGTTGACCGTCGGACTCTCGACGCCGGGGTCCACATCCCAAGTCGCACGTTGAGATGCGGACCCCGGCTCCTGCTTTCACGTCCGGCAGGTCCCAAGAGGCCTACAGCTCCCGCACAATTGCCATTTCCAAGGGCTCCCCGTACACCGGCCAAGGGGCGCCCGACACCGATGATCGAGCGCGACGGAGGACGGCCTAGCGACCAGGCCGCGACAGCCGAGCAGACATCGAGCAGACACGGAGACATACCGGGACAGAATCCGGGATCTTGGCAGTGGTAAAACCGCAGGTCAGATGGGGGCGCGCCCGGCAGGATTCGAACCCGCGACCGTCGGATTAGAAGTCCGAAGCTGTCCGAGGTCTCCGCACCCTCGTCCACCTGCCCGTACTCTCCGGCCAGGTCGCCATCAGGACAAGATCATTCCGCGCATATTCCGGATCTTGCTCTGCGATCGCGTCTGCCGCTCGGGAGCCTCTACGCCCTGCACGGCCCACAGGTAGATTGGACACCATGACTGCCCAGCCTGAGGAACCGACCGCGCCGCGCGATCCCGGCGAGGATCCGGCGGCGATCTTCGATGCGCTCCCGCCGTCGCATCGCGACCAGTTCCGGGCCGAGTATGACGATGCGCTCGACGCGGCTCACGACCTGGCGCGCTTCAAGCAGGTCCAAACCCTCCTACGTCAGTGGCGTCTGCGAGCGATCGCTTACGACCGTCCCGGATACGACGAGGCGGCACAGGACGCCCTCCAGGGCCGGGAAGACACCTTCGCTCGCTACACCCCACCAGGCTGGGAAGGCCGGGTGTGACCTACCGCTTCGACGGCTTCCACGGACGCGCTCTCTACGAACTGAACGGCCTCCCCGACGAGGTCCGCGACGGCCCACTCCTGAACCGCCTGCTCGACCTCCTAGAAGCCCCATGGGACGCGGTACCGGAACGACCAGGCCAAACAGCACTCCGACACGCCTTCTTCGGTGACAACAGCGAGGGCATGCTGACGATCCTGGTGGACGAGGAGTCCGAGACGCTCCGCATCATCGACATCCTCTGGACCGGCTAGCGGCGTAGCCGCTGTTCTTCCCCCAACCTTCCTCCCCCCGGCCCCGACGAGATCTGTACTTAGCGGCGGACAGGTTCTGTCAAGGGTGGCGAAGCCATCACGTAGTGACGCCCGTAGGGCGCCCTTGACAGGTTCTGGCCGTCGCCATCCTCGACAGATCGGGGTCGGGGGGAGCCCCGTGCATTTCCAGCCCAGCTTGCAACGTCCCTGAGCCGGCGGAGTCTGGTCGCCAGCTCGTCACGTCCTGGGTGGCGGCGCGACCCCGTGGCGGCCGGACGGGGCGGGGCGTGCGGGCGTGGCACGATGCGTGGCCCGGCGCGGCCGTCCGGTGACCGGCGCCCACGCCGCACGCTCCGGGCGGCCAGGCGCGGGGCCGCGCAAGCGGCCCAAGCGCCGCCGCCCCTTGATCCAAAACAGCCAAATTCGGCAGTGGTGCGCACATGCGGGCCCGATAAGGCTACTCTGCCGTGCTCCGCGACAAGCCGAGTGCTTCCCGTGCATGGGTTAGGGCTGCTTCTATCCGGTCCGCATGCCAAGTGACAGGATTGGAGGTTCGCTTTTTGTCTAGAACTGCTTGTGGAACTCCAGATTCGAGGAGCATGGCAACCCGCAGGACTGAATAGACGGATTCAGAAAGGAAATATAGCTCATTTCCGCTAAGCTTAGAGGGCCATTCTCCGAGATGAGTCAATTCATTTCGCACTTGAGCGATTGTTTGTGCCCATCTACCCTCTTTGCCGATCATCGGTCGGGTTGTCCCTTTTGCGATTACGGCAAGTTCCCTGAGTCTCTTGGGAAGCGGCGAATCGTTTCCATAAGTCATTCGGCCCGCGAACCATTCCTTGTGTTCAGGAGGGGTGGCCGTCATATAAGCGGCCATGAGTTCATCGAACTGATGAACTTCCATATAAGTTCCCCCCTGTGTGATTCTATGGAAAGCTTCGGCAGCGTAGGTAATGTTTAGGAACCGGTTCTCGGCATACATTCGCGTGGCGTGGCGCGTGCTCATGCATGAATCCAATGCCCTCTGAAATCGCGCTGAAGAATCAAGCCACTGAGCTAGCCCGTTGACTCCACCAGCTTCGTCGAAGGAGATCAAAAAATCGAAGGACTGGCGTTCTTTGCGTTCTGCAGGGGTGCGGTATTTTAGTCGCGGAGCTCGATACTCGATGTCTCGTTGAGATTTCGAGAAGTCCCCTGAGAGCATTTGTACTCGAATATCCGGGTGTCGCACCACGAACTCATCCAAGTCGATGGACGCATCAATGCAAAGAGTAATAAAGCTTTCCAGGCGCCCGACGTCCTTGGCTATCTCCTTGAAAGGTGTCGGTGAATCATATTGTATATGAATGTGAGGCTCTTGGTAGAGCGTAAGTCCGGCTATGCTTCGGTCACGATAGTTCCACACATGTCTGACCGTTATTTTGCCTCGCGAGAATGAGCAAACGGAATCTTCGATCGGCTGGATTTTAACTGTGGGCTTGGAGTTATTATTGTCAAGGTCCTGTAGGTCTCGATCGTCGAGAGGAGTGCGCCCTATCCAGCTATCCACATCACTAAATCTCACTCTAGCGGAGAGAAAAAGTGGTTCCGGCTCCTCGAAAATGTGTCCGAGTAGCATTGAGTTGGCAATATATCCACTTTCGCTGATTCCGGGAATTCTGCGCCAGACTCCCTTGGAGAAACAATCAAGTAGCGTGACCTCGCCAGACTTGATAGTGCCAAATATCGTACCCTTCGGCCCTCGAAGGCTATTTTGAAAATCTCCAATGAGTGTCAACATTATGTTTCCCGTCGGGCTATATGTAAGCCTTCCCGACAAAGGGTCATTTTCGTGGTCCGGCAACCAAAATATGCCAGAGGAATCAAGCTCTTTCATCTACATCATCTCCTGGCGCTGAAGACTCGGAATGGTAATGTCGAGGCATGGCCTTGTCGATTTCAAGCATGAGTCTCGACCAGGGAAAATTCTCTAGGCGAGTGTCGCCCGTACCGGGGGCGTGGGGTTCAAATTCGCCGGGGCCGAACAGGACCCGTACGCCTTCGTCGCACAGTATTTCGATGCTGCGCTGTAGAGCAGTGCGAGAGGCTAGGGCGGTGTTGACGAAGGGGAGGACTGCGACAGGGATGTCTAGTCCTGGGGCTTCGGCGAGAATGCCTAGGGCGTAGGTGTCGCTGATGCCGTTGGCCCATTTGTTGATGGTGTTGTAGGTGGCGGGGGCGACGATGATGGCGTCTGCCTTGGGGGAGCGGGGTTGGCCGGGCTTGCGGTATTCGCTGCGGATGGAGTGGCCGGTTTGGGCTTCTAGGGCTTGGGTGTCTATGAAGTCCAGGGCTGAGGGTGTGGCGATGATCTGGATGTCCCAGCCTTGTTGGTGGGCGAGGGTGACGAGTTTTCCGATGTCGCCGGCGGGGCCTGCTGCGCACACGATGACGTAGAGGACTTTGCGGCGTTCGGGCTCGGTCACAAGCGCACCCCGATGTCTGTCGTGAAGTCTCTGAGCTGCCGTTTGATGCTAGGCGGGGCGGTGGCCATGAGGTCGCGCAGCGTGCGGTGTACGGCGGGGCGGGCCGAGATCTCTTCCGGGGCTAGCTGGTGGGCGAAGCGGAGGACGTCATATGCCTTGTCGTGCTTGCCCCACTGGGTGAGGGCCCGTGAGGTGTCGAGGAGGAGTATTGCTTTGCGCTCGGTGAGGGGGACGCGGTCCAGGTCGATACGACGGGCTTCCTGGATGGCCGCTCCGGCGTCGCCGAGTCGAAGAGCGATGTTCACGCGGTGGAGCTGGACGTTAGTGGGGCCGAATGCGGTCCAGCGGTGGTTGAAGTCTCCGCCCAGCTCGCGGCCTGCGTGTTCGGCTTCGTCCAGGAGGGTGGCGGCGGTGTGGCGGTCGCTGCGGTGTCCGGCGGCGACGGCTCCGCGTAGGAGAAGCGCGCCGTAGACGGACAGGAATGCGGGACTGCGGTCGTCGGTGTCGTGGTCGATGCGTTCGGCGTAGCTGCTGGCGGTCTGGGTGGCTGCGCCGTGGTGGCCGTCGTTCATCAGGGCGTGGGTGATGATCCGGGCGCTTGACCCGATGATCGTGAGGTCTTGGCTGTTGCGGGCTGCCTGCATGCTGCGGTCGGCGGCGACCCATGCAAGTCCTTCTTCGTCCAGCTTGAGCAGGATGCTCGCGGCGACGTGGTGGGCCTCGGCCGAGAGTGCTTCGGCTCCGAGGCGGGTGTCTCCCTCGTAAGTGGTGCACGCGGTGCGCAGGTCGGCGAGGAGCTGGGGCAGGGACTTGATGACGGTGGAGTATCGGCAGTCTTGATAGTTGCGCTTGGCGGCAGCTACGGCCTTGGCCAGGCGGGTCATGCTGAGCGCGGCCGGGTCGTGGTCGCTGCTGAGGTCGGGGTAGCCGGCTAGTGCGGCTGCGAACGCCTCGACGCCGTCCAGGGGTGCGCCGTCCGCTGGTAGGTCGGCGAGGATGGCGCTGAACAGGCTTGTTCCTGCGAGCTTGGTGAAGGTCCGGCGACGCACGGAGTCCCCTTCCTGGACGTCGGGATCTACGTCCAGGGAACCCAGGGATGAGGCTAGGGCCAAGCCCGTGGGCTCATCCCGCGGTGTGATAACCGTCGCGTTTGCGGTGGTCGGCGCGGTGAGGGTGCGGGGCGCTAGGCCGAGGGCCATGCGGGCGGTGTCGGGCATGTGGAGGCCGTCGGCGATGCGCTCGAACACCTCCAGGGTGAGGACCTGGGGGCCGCCTTTCTTCATGGTTTCGCTGACTTTGCCTTGTGACATGCCGCAGGCGATGCCGATGCGGGTCTGGCTGGCGCCTGCGTGCTGCTGGACGAGGTGGAAGACGGTGCGGATGTCGCGGGCGCGGAGGGCGTCGATCATCTGCGGGCGTTCCCACAGGGTTTGGGGGATGGCGAGCGGGTCTGACGCCCGTCCCGACATGGGGTCTCCCTCCGCGTGAGGTGTCCTTGCTGAGCGTATATCCCGTGGCGGGATACCGCCTGGGAATGGGTGCGGGGCGGGTTTGCGCCGATGGTGGTCGGCATGACGCAGCAGCAGGGATCAGGCAAGGCGGACTGCGGCCGGTGCGGCGGTCGGGGGTGGAAGTTCGTTCATCCTCGCCGGGCGGTGCTGGTGGGGGTGCCGGGCGGTTCGGGGCCGGGGGTTGAGCGGCGGCCGTGTGGTTGGTGTGCGCCGGTTCGTCAGGGTCGGGCGGCGTAGCAGGCTGCGGGGCCGGTGGGTGTGCGACGGGCGTGGGGCCAGGCTCGCGTCCGTGACCGTGCCAAGGGTGGTGGGTCTGCCCTGGTGGGTTGTCGCTCTGCCGGTCCCGCGTTCCATTTCTTCGTGAGGAGTGATGATCGTGGGTAGTTCGGTGCGGGTTCGAGAGATCGCGCAGGGGTGGCGTCCAGCGGCGTTGACGCTGGTCGAAGAACTTCAGGCGCGGGGTCTGGTGGCTGAGGTGTGGGGGCATGGGGCGGTGCGGGCGCACAACCCGGCTGGTGAGCCCGATGCCGATGATCCGCGGGGGCAGGCGTTCGCGCCGGGGTTGCGGCAGGAGGTGGTGTGTCGTTTCCGTGGGGGCGTGTTGTGGTGGTGGTGGGTGTGGTCGGGGCCGACGCGTAACTCTCCGCCGGAGTTGGAGCCGTTGTGCCCGGTGTCTGATGCGGTTGGGGCTGCGGTCCGGATTGCCCGTGTCCTGGACGTCCCGTTCGCCGGCTCGCCGGGTGGGTGCGGGTGATGGGGGTGACGTGCGCGGTGTCGTCGTCGGAGGAGCGGAGGAGGCGGCGGCGGTTGGCGGCGCAGATCGAGCAGGAGTTTTCGGGGGTGGTGGCGTGGTATGGGCGGGCTACGGGCGCGTGGTGGGCGATGGTGCGGGTGCGGCGGGGCATGCGGTTGGTGGAGGCGGCCGATCCTCGCGCGTTGCGGGAGGAGATCATCGCTACGCGGGGGCGGCCGAGGTGAGCGGGAGCGCGGACGGGCACGGGCCGTTGCATGAGCCGTTGCATGTGCTGGGGCATGAGGGGGTGAGCCTTGAGTGTCCGGTGTCGTGTTTGGGGGTGGCGACGGTGGGTGATCTGGTGTGGGTGTTGAGGGAGGCCGGGCGGGTGGCGGGTCAGGATGCGGTGGCGGACGCGGCCGGCGGCGGTAGGGCGCATGTGCATGAGCGTGGGCGGGTGGCGGTGACGTGTCCGGTGGGGTGTTTGGGGTTGTCGGTGCATGTGCGTGAGGTGTTGCGGCGGGACCGGATGGTGGTGCGGACGGTGGGTGTGCGGACGGTGGGTGAGTTGTTGGCGTTGCTGGAGTCGGATGCGTTGGGCGCGGTGCGTGGGATGGGGCCGCGTCGGGTGGGTGAGGTCCGGACCGCGCTGATTGCGGCCGGGTTCGTGGTCAAGGGTCCGTAGTGGTGAGGAGTGCGGGGGACGTGGCCTCGGTCGTGGGGTTTGGTGGTGGGCTTAGTGTTCGGTGGGGCGGGGGGTGACGTTTGTGCATGTGGGCGCTACTCTGCTGCCAGAGACCCGGTTGTGCGGTCAAGCGTCCTAGTAGTCAGGTGGTCATCATGTCGAGCTTGGAGTTCGAGCCTCCCAAGTACGCGCGGGTGGTGCTGGAGTTGCGCCGCAGGATCGAGAACGGCGACTTCCCGCCCGGTTCCCTGCTCCCCTCGGAGTCGCAGCTGGTGCGGGAGTTCGCGGTGGGGCGGACCACGGTGGTGCGGGCGTTGCAGATGCTCCAACAGGACGGGTGGATCACTCGCGAGCATGGGCGCGGCTCGTTTGTGAAGGGTCGTCCGCCGACGACCGCGCAGACTACGCGTCCGGGGCTGGCCGTGCTGGATCGCCCCGAAACCTCGGCGGGGGTGACGCTGGTCGGGGTCGATCAGGTGGAGGCGCCGGGGCCGGTGGCGGCGCTGCTCGGCGTGGACGGCGGGCGGGTGCTGGTGCGCCGCTGGGTCGCCGTGCGCGATGGGGTCGCTTCGGAGTTGGTGTCGTGCTGGTTCCCGCAAGAGCTGGTGTTCGGTACCGACCTGGACAAGCCGGGCCCATTGCCGGTTGGGCTGCGTGATCATCTGCGGACGGTCAAGGGGCTGCGCATCGACCACATCGCCGAACGATTGACCGCACGCCTTCCCGCCGGTGACGAGACCAGCTTGTTGAAGATCAAGCAGGGTGAGCCGGTGTTGTCGATTCTGGCGAGTCTGCGGGACGCCTCCGATGTGGTGCGGTTCGTGGCCGAGGTGGTCATGCCGGGGTCGTTGCATGAACTGGAGGAGACCTACAGCGTCCCGGACTGACCCGGCCGTGCGCTCGACCACCAACCTTGGCGCTGTTGTGATGCACGTCACTCTCTCGCCGGGTTGTTCGGTCGAGTGGGCGAGGTATTCTTAACGCATGCACTCGTCCGAACAAGCGGACGGGTGAACGTTCGGAGGTTGGTTGTCATGGCGGTACAAGGCCCGTTCAAGGTCGCGTTCGGCGACGTGTTCCCCTACGGCGCGTTCATCAAGGGCGGCGTGGAACCGGTCCGCGACTTCGACCGATCCAGCAAGGAGAACTTCGTCCAGGCGCGGGACAAGGAGTCCGGCGAACTGGTGTGGGCGGTGGAGGCCCTCGACGCCGACCCGGCGGCCAAGGGCACCTTCAAGGTCAAGCTAACCGCGCCGGTTCAGCCGGTGATGCCGGAGGCTCCGGCGGGGTTCCCGTTCGTCCCGGTGGAGTTCGACGGCCTGGCGGTCACGCCCTATGTCAACTCCGGTACCGGGCGGCTGGCCTACTCCCTCAAGGCGGCCGGGATGCGCCCGGCCAACGTCAAGGCGGGCGGCGGCCGGACGGCGGGCAAGGACGGCGCGGCGGCGAAAGACGCGGCCTGATGTGTAGGTGGGGCGGCTGGAGCTGGTACCTCCGGCCGCCCCGCATCTCTCCCCGTGAACAGCACAAAGAAGAGGTGTGATCCATCATGGCATGGGAGTTCCGCAAGCTCGGGCCGGGCGAGAACGTCGCGGTCGAAGCACAGCGTGACCCGTTCGCAGGCCCGAAGTGGGCGCCGCCGGTGTGGCACATGCCCGAAGCGCTCGTCCTGGTCGTCAACGCCGTCCGTGTCCTGGTCCGCACGGTGGTGTTCCTGGTCCGCAACATCGTCCCCGTCACCGTCGTGTCCGGGCTCGGTTGGCTCGGCTACCGGTACGGGTGGCTGGTCCCCGTCCTGGTCCTGGCCCTCGTTGCCGTGGGCTTGGGGGTGTGGGCGGGGGTGGACCGTCCATCCTTCGTCCGGTGGGTGGTCCGTCCGGCACGGGCCCGGTGGCGGCTCATCGCGGTGTACCGGCGCGACTGGCAACCCGTCCTGGTCACCGCCGGACTCACCAAGGTCCACAAGGGCCGTGAATACCTGCCCAGCCTCGTCCGGGTCCGCTGCGGACCCACCTCGGACCGCGTCCTAGTCCGGATGCTCAAGGGGCAGGCACCGGAGGCGTGGGAGCGGGTCGCGGTCAACCTCGCGCACGGCTTCGGCGCTTCGCTCGTCCGCGTCCGGGACGGGGACCGTCCAGGCCGGATCTGGCTGGAGTTCGTCCGCAAAGACGCCCTCGCCGTCCCCATCCCCGCACTGCCCATCCCCGACGCGTCCCATGTGGACCTGTCCGCGCTGCCCATCGGACGGCAAGAGGACGGGTCGCCGTGGCGGCTGCGGCTGCTCGGGACTCATGTGCTGATCGCGGGCGCGACCGGGGCGGGGAAGGGGTCGGTGATCTGGTCGACGGTCCGGGCGGTGTTGCCGTGGCTGCTGGGCGGGCTGGTGGAGGTGTGGGCCATCGACCCCAAACGCATGGAACTGTCCTTCGGGCGCGGCCTGTTCGAACGGTACGGCCGCTACTCCTCCGACCCGGCGGGCGGCATGGTCGAACTGCTGGAGGACGCGGCCGCCGACATGAACGCACGCGCCAACCGGTTCGCGGGCGTGACCCGGTCGTTCACCCCCTCGCATGAGTTCCCGTTCCGGGTGATCGTGGTCGATGAGCTGGCGTTCCTGACCGCCTACTGCCCCGAACGCGACCTGCGTAAGCGGGCCGAGTCGGCGTTGGCGGTGCTGACCTCGCAGGGTCGGTCGGTGGGGTACTGCGTGATCGGCGCGCAGCAGGACGCGCGCAAAGAGGTCAACAACCTGCGCAACCTGTTCCCCGACCGGATCGCGCTGCGCCTGGACGAAGACGAACAAGTCGACATGGTCCTCGGCGACGGCGCCCGCGACCGCGGCGCACTGGCCGATCAAATCTCCTCCATCCCCGAAATCGGCGCGGGCGTCGGGTTCGTCCGGCTGGAAACCTCCCCCGATCCGGTACGAGTGCGGGCCGCGTACGTCTCCGATGCCGATATCCGCGCGATGGTCGCGCTCGCCCTGCCCGACCTCGACACCCAGGGGGCGGCATGACACAGCCCACCCTCGACGCCCCCGAAGTCGCCTCATCCGAGCGTGACCCCGATCCGGAACCGGTGGTCAAGACGCTGGCGCCGCTGGCGCGCGGCGTGCTGGAGTCGGTCGCGGTCGAGCACGGCGTCTGTATCCGGCCGGTACCGATGCGGCGCGTCGACCTGACCACCGGTACGGCCGAGATGGTGTATGTGCCGTGCGGGCACACCCTGGCGTCGGTGTGTCCCTCCTGCGCTGAACGCAAACGCAAACTCCGGGCGGTGCAATGCGCCCAGGGCTGGCACCTGACCACCGAACCCCTCATCACCCGCGCCGACCCCAGCGAGGAACAGCGCGCGTGGATGGAGCTGCGGGCACACGCGGCGGCGGCACGGGACACGGCGGTTCAGGACGGCACGGCGGACGGGGAAGACGCCGACTTCTGGGACGCGGTCATCCGGGACCTGGACCACGAGCTCGAACGCTCCGGCGTGCGTGGCGCGCTCAAGACCGGTGAGCAGGACAGGGGCCGGCGGACTCGTTCGACACGGCGGCGGCAGGATGCTCCGGATCTGCCTCGGCGGCCGGTCGACTCCCGCACGGTCGGCAAGGTGTTCCACGGCCGCGACGGTCAGACCTTCCGGCCCTCGCTGTTCCTCACCCTCACCCTGGACTCCTACGGACGGGTGCGCTCGGACGGAACGCCAGTCGACCCGGCGACCTACGACTACGAGCGGGCGGCACGGGACGCGTTGCACTTCTCCAAACTGGTCGACCGGTTCGTGCAGAACCTGCGCCGGTTCGTCGGCTACGACGTGCAGTATTTCGCCACCGTCGAACCCCAACGACGGCTCGCCCCCCACCTGCACATGGCCATTCGCGGCACCATTTCGCGGGCCGAACTGCGTCAGGTCGTGGCGGCCACCTACCACCAGGTGTGGTGGCCCTCGACCGACCGTGTGGTGTTCGAGGGGGAGCGGCTGCCGGTCTGGGATGCGGCGGCGGGCGAGAACGGCGGCTACCTCGACCCGGCGACCGGGGAAGTCCTGCCCACCTGGGATGAGGCGCTGGATGCCCTCGGCGCGGACGCTGATGCCGAGCCTCTGCACGTGGCGCGGTTCGGACGGCAGATCGACGCCCAAGGCGTCATGGCCGATTCCGCGGACTCTCGCAAGCTGATCGGCTACCTGACCAAGTACCTCGTCAAGGGCGTGGCCGAATGCCACCAGGCCACAACCGACGCGCAGCGTGCACACGTCGACCGGATGGCCGAAGCACTGCGGTATGAGCCGTGCTCACCGACGTGCGCGAACTGGCTGCGCTACGGCGTCCAACCCAAGAACCCCCGCAAAGGCATGACCCCCGGGTTCTGCAAGGGCAAAGCACACCGCCGTGAACACCTCGGCTACGGCGGCCGCCGCGTCCTGGTCTCCCGCAAATGGTCCGGCAAGACCCTCGCCGACCACAAAGCCGACCGAAAGGCGTGGGCGCTGGCGCGACTGGTTGAGGCCGGAATCCCCGTCACCAACCCCACCGACCCGAACGCGCTGCACGTATGGGAACGGGCCGGACCCGGCGACCCCGACGTGAAACCGACCGAGCAACGACTTCTCCTGCTGATCGACGAACGTATCCAGCGCCGTCGTCAGCTCGACGCGGCGACCCACAACCCCCCAGAACTTTCGGCAACTCGGGAGGCAGCGTGAGCGGCAAGCGCGACGAACTCCTCACCGTCGACCAGGTGCTCGAAGAACTCGGCGGCATCTCAAGACGGACCTTCTACCGGTGGCGGGAGATCGGGCGGGCTCCGGCCAGCTTCAAGCTGCCTAACGGTGAAATCCGCATCTATCGGAGCGATCTCGACGCGTGGCTCTGGTCGCTGCGGGAGGCGGCGTGAACACCTCGTACAAGGTCAAGTTCTGGGAGATCCGGCCGAACAAAGCAGGGCCAAAGTCGACCAAGCCGGGCAAGGTCATCTCGTACACCGCTCGGTGGACGGTCGGCGGCCGTGAGAAGTCCCGGACGTTCGAGCGGTCCTCTCAGGCAAAGAGCTTCCTGTCTGATCTGCGACAGGCGGCCAAGAACGGTGAGGCGTTCGACATGGACACGGGCCTTCCGCTGTCCATGCTCAAGGCGGAATCCGCGCGGACGTGGCTGGAGTTCGCGCGTGCCTATGTAAAGGCGCGTTGGCCACACTCGGCGGCCAAATCGCGTGAAGGCATCACGGACACCATGACGACCGTGACGCTCGTCCTGCTCAAGGATGTGCCGGGGCGTCCGGACGCGTCGCTGCTGCGGGTGCTCCTTCGGCAACATGTCTTCGTCGCGGACGAGCGTCGTCCGGAGATCTCGCCTGATCTCGGGAAGGCGTTGCGATGGCTGGAGGCGGCGTCCATGCCGATCACGGCCGTGGACGAAAATCGGTTGGCGCGGGCCGCTCTGGAGACTCTTGCGCTGCAACTCGACGGACAGCCGGCGGCGGCCTCGACCTTCCGGCGCAAGCGGGCGGTGTTCAAGCATGCGCTCGGCTACGCGGTCGAACTGGGAGACTTGGCGTCCAACCCTCTCGACCGGGTGAAGTGGCGTCCGCCGAAACAGAACGGGGCCGTTGATCGGCGCGTAGTGGTGAATCCGGCGCAGGCTCGTGAGCTGTTGACAGCGGTGTCTTATGTCGGCCGGTCGCGTGGGCCTCGGCTGCGGGCGATGTTCGCGTGTATGTACTTCGCTGGGCTTCGTCCGGCTGAGGCGGCGGGCTTGCGGCGGCAGGACTGCGACCTTCCGGCAACTGGCTGGGGTGTGATCACGCTCAAGAAGACGCGGCCTCAGAGCAACAAGCGATACACCGACTCGGGGGAGACCTTCGACGATCGCGGCCTGAAGTATCGGGAGGACGACATCGTCCGCCCGGTCCCGATACCGCCAGAGCTGGTGGCGATCCTTCGCGAACACCTCGACGCGTTCGGCACGGCCGAGGATGGGCGGCTGTTCGTCACCAGTAGCGGCGCTTCGTTCTCCGGCTCGGCGTACGCGCAAGTCTGGAAGCGGGCTCGCGTCCTGGCGCTGACTCCAGATCAGGTCGAGTCGCCCTTGGCGGCCAGGCCCTACGATCTGCGGCACGCGGCGGTCTCGCTCTGGCTGAACGCTGGCGTCCATGCGCCAGAAGCGGCGGAACGCGCTGGGCACGGGGTGGACGTGATGCTCCGTGTTTACGCTAAGTGCATAGATGGGCAACGGGACGTCGCTAACCAGCGCATAGAGGATGCGTTGGCGGCATGATCAACGAGTGCGGTGGGAGAGGCTCCGGGACGTCCGGGGCCTCTCTTCGTTTGTGTGCTGACCTGCGGAAACGCGGGCTTGGTCATTCCGCGTATATTCCGGGAACGCTGCCGTGCGGCTGCTTCCGGTGGCACATGGCTGCATCTGGACGAACAAGATCAAGAGGCGTTCTTGCAGGTCAGGGCCGGGGTGTGCTAGTGGGGTGGGCGCGCCCGGCAGGATTCGAACCCGCGACCGTCGGATTAGAAGTCCGATGCTCTGTCCAGCTGAGCTACGGGCGCCCGGCGCCCGGCGGGACGCCGGGACACAGTGTAAGGGGGTGGGTCCGTGGGCTCCACATCTATAACGCCGTTACGGTGGGTGAACGGGCGGAGATGGTGTATTGGGGGTCTTATCTTTGGTTGCTGTGGCGGTGAACTTTGAAGTGCCGCTCTCCGGCGGGGACGTTTCGGAGGGCGTTGTGCGGGTCGGGGAGACCGTGCGGAGGCCGTTGCGGGCGCACAGTCCGGCGGTGCACGGGTTGTTGCGGCATCTGGAGGCGGTGGGGTTCGACGGGGCGCCTCGGGTGCTGGGGATCGATGGGCGGGGGCGGGAGGTGCTGAGCTGGGTGCCGGGGGAGGCGCCGTGTCAGCCTTTGCCCGAATACGCGGTTTCGGAGGAGGCGCTCAGGGGGGTCGGGCGGTTGCTGCGGCGGTATCACGAGGCGGTGGCGTCGTATGAGGCGCCGGACGGGGCTCCGTGGGACGGGGAGACGTCGAATCTGGACGGGGAGCCCGAGGTGATCGGGCATTGCGATGTGACGCCGGAGAACGTGGTCTTCCGGGACGGGAGTCCGGTGGCGCTGATCGATTTCGATCTGGCGCGTCCGACCACGCGGTTGTTCGATGTGGTGACGGCGTTGCGGCATTGGGGGCCGATCGCCGATCCGGCCGATCGGGACGCGGTGTTCTCCCAGGTGGACGTGGGGCGGCGGCTGCGGGTCTTCTGTGACGCGTACGGGCTGGAGCGTGGGCTGCGGGGGGATGTGCTTCCGGCGGCCCGGGTCAGGTTCGAACGGTCCTATGCGGCGATGCGGGCTCGGGCCGAGGGCGGTGGGGGCTGGGCTCGGATGTGGCGGGACGGGGCGGGGCAGCGGATACGCCGGGCGCAGGACTGGCTGGAGCGGAACTGGGATGAGCTTGATGCGCGTCTCTCGTGAGGGGCTTCTTCTCGGAGTGGCGCTGGACGCGCTTTTCGGGGATCCGAAGAGATGGCATCCGGTCGCCGGGTTCGGACGTGTCGCGTCAAGAGTGGAGCGTCATTTGTATGGGGATTCCCGGTGGCGTGGGGTTGTTTTCACCGGGGTCTTGGTGGGGGGTGCCGGGGCGGCCGGTGTTGTGCTTGAGCGGGTAGGGCGCGGGAGTGTTCTGGTGACCGCGGGGTGCACGTGGGTTGTGCTCGGGGGGACGTCGCTGGGACGCGAGGGCCTGGTCATGGCGCGGATGCTGGAGCACGGGGATCTGGCCGGTGCTCGGGAGCGGCTTCCGCATTTGTGCGCGCGGGATCCGAGCGGGTTGGACGGAAAGGGATTGGCGCGGGCCGTTGTGGAGTCGGTGGCGGAGAATACGTCGGACGCGGCGGTCGCGCCTCTTGTATGGGGCGCGGTGGCGGGTGTTCCCGGGCTGCTGATGTACCGGGCCGTCAACACGCTGGACGCGATGGTCGGGTACCGGAATCCGAGGTATGAGCGGTTCGGGTGGGCGGCGGCGAGGCTTGACGATGTCGCCAACTGGGTTCCGGCGCGAATGACCGGGGCCCTCGTCGCGCTTTGTTCGGGCGGCGACGCGTGGCGGGTGCTGGTGAGGGATGGGAAGAAGCATCCGAGTCCCAACGCGGGACGGTGTGAGGCGGCGTTCGCCGGGGCGCTGGGTGTGCGGCTGGGTGGCGAGAACGAATATGGCGGACGAGTCGAACGGCGCCCCGAAATGGGGGACGGCCGCGCGCCCGAGGTCCGGGACATCAGGAGGGCCGTGGGCCTTTCCGCGGTGGTGACGTTCGCGGCGGCGGCCGTCATCTGGAGTCTGCGGTGAACGGTCTGCTCGTCGCGGGAACGACGTCCGACGCGGGGAAGAGCGTGGTCACGGCGGGACTGTGCCGGTGGCTCGCGAGGCGCGGGGTGAAGGTCGCGCCGTTCAAGGCGCAGAACATGTCGCTGAATTCGATGGTGACGGGTGACGGGGCGGAGATCGGGCGGGCCCAGTTCATGCAGGCGCAGGCCGCGGGGGTGGAGCCGCGGGCGGTGATGAATCCGGTGCTGCTCAAGCCGGGCAGCGATCGGCGCAGCCAGGTCGTGGTCCTGGGGCGTCCGGTGGCGGAGGTCGACGCATTGCGGTACGGGGAGCACAAGGCGTGGCTCGCCGGGGTCGTGAACGAAAGTCTCGCCGAACTCCGGGCTGAGTATGACGTGGTGATCTGCGAGGGCGCGGGAAGCCCGGCGGAAATCAATCTGCGGGCGGGCGACATCGTGAACATGGGGCTCGCCCGGGCCGCCGGATTGCCCGTGGTCGTGGTCGGGGACATCGACCGGGGAGGCGTCTTCGCGTCGTTGTACGGGACGGTCGCCCTTCTGGAGCCCGAAGACCAGGCGCTGGTCGCGGGCTTCGTCATCAACAAGTTCCGGGGCGCGAGGGAGTTGCTGGAACCTGGGCTCGAACAGCTCCGGACGCTCACCGGACGCCCCACGCTGGGCGTGCTGCCGTGGAAACTCGGGCTGTATCTGGATTCCGAGGACAGCCTGGCATTGGAAACGCCCCGGCCCGATGCGAGAGGCCCGGTCGGGAGGGAGACCCTGCGGATCGTCGTGGTCCGGTTCCCGCGAATCTCGAATTTCACCGATCTGGACGCGCTGGCCTGCGAACCGGGTGTCGTCGTCCGGTACGCGGCGAGCACGGGGGATCTGGCGGAGGCCGATCTGGTCGTCCTGCCGGGAACGCGGGCCACGGTGAGCGACCTCGCCTGGCTGCGCGAACGGGGAATGGCCGATGAGATCCTCCGGCGCGTCCGCGACGGACGGCCCGTCCTCGGCGTCTGCGGCGGTTATCAGATGCTCGCGGGCGAGATCGTGGATCGGGTCGAATCGGGGGCCGGACGGGTCGAAGGGCTCGGTGTGCTGCCCGCGAAAGTCGAATTCGGGAAGGAGAAGGTCCTCGGGCGGCCGCGTGGGCGTGCGTATGGCGAGGACGTCCACGCGTACGAGATCCACCACGGTGTGGTGACCGCTGAGGGCGAGCCGTTCCTCGACGGATGCCGGAAAGGCGCCGTCTGGGGGACGACCTGGCACGGCGCGATGGAAAACGACGGGTTCAGGCGCGCCTTTCTCAAAGACGTCGCCAAGGAAAGCGGCCGCGATTTCACGCCCGCGCCCGACATGTCGTTCCAGGCATTGCGGGAGGCGACCTTGGACGCGCTCGGTGACCTCGTCGAAGAGCACCTGGACACCGACGCCGTCTGGCGGATCATCGAGCGCGGCGCGCCGCGCGGCCTTCCCGTCGTCCCACCGGGCGGGGCGCCCACCACGGCGGTAGGGTGATCCATTCAACCGCACCGGCCGCACCAGGAGGAGCGCCCCGTGACCGAGCCGCGGTCCAGTCTGATCGTCCCGCTGATGAAGGCGCGGGTGCCGGCCGAGGTTCAGCTGGAGTTCCCGCTGCCTCCGGACGAGGAGCCGATCCGCGACCCGTTCGCCGCCGACCTGTACGTCACCTACGCGCTGGAGATCGCGGACGAGGCCGTCCCGTCGGGGCGGCGGCACGAGCACGTGGCGCGGCGGCACTGCGCCGAGCTCGGGGTGCGGCCCGAGGAACTGCGCCGCCGCGCGGTGCTCAACCTCCGCGATCGGCGCCCTGACCTGGGCCTGAGCTGGTATCCGGACGTGCGGGCCGTGACGGTCTCCCTCGGCGGGGACACGGCCGCGGGAACGGCGGCGGGCCGCGGGACCCTGGAGTCGGGGCTGCTGCTGGACGAGGGTTTCCTGGACAAGCTCGCCCAGGACGTCGACGGCGACCTCGTCGTGGCCGTCCCGGCGCGGGACGTGTTCGTCGCGTCCGGAACCGGCCACCCCGACGGCGTCGACAAGCTCCGCTGGACCGTCGCGCAGGTCTGGGCGGGGGACCGCGGCGACACCGGCGGCGACACGGCGTGGGACGTTCCCGCCGGCAGCCTGCTCACCCACGACCTGCTGGTGCGGCGCGGCGCCGCCTGGGAGACCCTCCGAGCATGATCACGACACGGGTGTGATCACGACAGTCGCTTGAGGCGCGGCCACAGCTCAGGCCACGGGGCGCGCTGGCCGCGGCAGATCCAGATGGGCTTGTCCTGCTCCTGGTTGTCGAGATCGACGCCGTTGTCGACGCGGGCCACCGGCCGCACGTCCGACCAGAACCGCCCCAGATAGGACGTGCCGTCCGCGACCGTCTCGGGGCCGACGACGATGGTGGGCCCGCCCGTGTCCGCGGGGCGTCCGAAGTACCAGTAGCCGTTGTGGCCGCTGTAGGCGCGGGGCAGGCCGAGGCCGGGCCCGTACCTGTCGAGCGCCCCCGCCTCGCCGTAGTTGCTCACGACGATCGTCGCCTTCGGCCGTTCGTCCGGCGGCAGCGCGTCGTAGACCGCCGCGACCTGGGCCGCGAAGCGGGGCCAGCCGACCGTCTCGGCCGAGTCCGCGTTGACGGCGGGCTGCGGCGTGCCGGAGAGCCACTTCACCGGGTACACGGGCAGCGTGAGCAGGAGGGTCGTGACACCGGTCAGCACGTACACCGGGACCGACGCGAGCCGTCCCCAGCCGCGCGGCGCGCCGTTCCGCTCGATCTCCACCGCGCCGGCCGCCCACAGCGCGGCCCACAGCCCGCTGACGTAGTACGGCTTGCCCGCCGTGATCAGGAACAGGACGGTCAGCAGCACGTACGCGTACCCGACGAACCTGAACGGCCGCAGACCGTCGGAACGGAACGTCCGCCACAACCCGTAAATCCACAGCCAGGACGGGAAGATGCCGGTCAGCAGGATCTGGAACGGGATGAACCCGGGCCGTCCGCCGAAGTCGCCCTTGCCGGCGATGGCGTCCGCCATGTCGAGCTGCGGCCAGTCGTGGTCGGCCTGCCACATCAACCCGGGGACGACCGCGGCGGCCGCGACCAGCACCCCGGCGGCGAGCATCGGCCGCCGCAGGAACTCGCGCGGCCCGGCCAGCAGCAGCCCCGCGACGATCGCCGCCAGCAGGAACGCGGCGAGGAACTTGACGTTCAGCGCCAGCGCGGCGACGGCGCCGACGGCGAGCAGCAGCCGCTGGTCGCGGGTCCGCACCCACCTGGCGGCGAGCCACACGATCGTCGTCGACAGCAGCAGGTCGAGCGTCGCGGTGGAGAACAGGTGCCCGGCGGCGACGGCGAACGGGCACACCGCGTACGCGCCGGCCGTCAGCAGCTGCGCCCGCCGTCCGCCGCCCATCTCCCGCGCCGTCAGCCCGGCGATCACCACGCCCGCGGCGGAGAACACCGCCGCGGGGACCCGCAGCGCGACGAGCGAGTCGCCGAACACGGCGCCGATCGCGCGGGCGATCAGCGGCATCAGCGGCGGCTGGTCCGGATAGCCCCAGGCCAGATGCCGTCCGGCGACCCGGAAGTACAGCTCGTCGCGGTGGTAGCCGTAGCGCGCGCTCATGGCCAGCAGCACGACGCCCAGCACACCGGCGATCAGCAGCACCGGCCGCCAGGCGAAGGCGGCGGACGTGGACGGGCGGGCGGTCTCGACCGGACGGCCGGACGCCGCCGAGGCTGGGGCGGACATGCGTCGAACCTAGCCGGGCGCCCATCCCGAGTCACGATCTTGAAACGGCCGGCCCTGGACACTGTCCACCCTGGTGAGGCCGCCGGGATCGGGCTCGGGCGGCGGCCGGATATTCGGTGGGACGAACCGGATATGCCGCATATCGTCGCGGTCATGGTGTCGACAGATCAGATGCTGGCCTTCTCCGCGATGGCCTTCGCCATCATCATCATTCCCGGCCCGTCCGTGCTCTTCGTCGTCGGGCGGGCGCTCGCGCACGGCCGCCGCACCGCGCTCGCCGGCGTCATCGGCGGTGTGCTCGCCGCGCTCGTGCTGACGGTCGCCGTCGCGTTCGGCGTCGGCTCGATCGTGGAACGCTCCGCCGTCGTGTTCACGACGTTGAAGATCGTGGGGGCCGTCTACATCGTCTACCTCGGGGTTCAGGCCATCCGGCACCGCCGGTCGCTGCAGGAGACGATCGGCGCGGACGAGGAGAGACAGGGCGGCGGCGACCTGCGGGCCCTCGTGCAGGGCTTCGTGGTGGGCGTCACGAACCCGAAGACGACGGTGTTCTTCGCGGCCGTCCTGCCGCAGTTCGTCGTCCGGGAGAACGGGCACGTGGCCCTGCAGATGATCGTGTTCGGGCTGCTCTTCGCGGTGATCGCGCTGCTGAGCGACAGCGTCTGGGGCATCGCCGCCGGGACGGCCCGCGAGTGGTTCGCCCGCTCGCCGCGCCGGCTCGCCGCGATCGGCGGCACCGGCGGGCTGATGATGATCGGCCTCGGCGTCACCGTCGCGACCACCGGCCGCAAGGACTAGCGGCGACGGCCCCGGCCCGGCCTGGACCCGGCGGGCCTTAGATCTCGCAGAGTGAGAAGTTGTCGAACTTCGCCGTTTCCTGGCTGCGGCCGGGGCTGGTCACGAGGAGGCCGCTGCCACCGGGGGTGCCGCCGGGCGCGGGCGCGGTGGTGGACGCGACGAGTTCGTCGTTGACCCACATGCCGAGCCTCATGGACGACCCGTCCGGCACGCACGCGGCGTGGATCCGGTTGTCGTTCTCGCTGAGGTCGTCGGCGGTGCCGGTCGTCAGCTGCCGCCCCGGCTCACCGGCCGCCATCGCGACGATGCGGGCCCGTCCGTCCGGGCGGAGCAGGAACGCGAAACCGTTCCCCGTCCCGCGGCAGAACACCCCCGCCTCGGGGCCGGCGCCGCCCGCCTCCACCTCCACCTCGACGAGCTGCGACGCGGGCGCGGACGGCGCGGGCGCCTGGACGACCGTCCGGTTCGACGCGGGAAGGGTGCGGATCTCGTACTTCCGGTCGCGGTAGGACGCGTCCCAGAAGGGGGTCGAGGAGGTGCCCGCCTTCGCGGCCGACTTCCAGCCGGACGTCTCGTCGCTGAAGTTGTCCTCGAAGAGCTTCCTCTCGGGCTCCGGCGGCTTCTCGCCGAAGCCGGAGGCGGACGCCGCGGCGGTGCCTTTCGGCGTCCCGTCGTCGCCGGGAGCGAGGATCGCGGCCAGGATCGGCGTCCCGACGGCGACCGCCGCCAAGGCCACGACGAGCGGGCGGCGGTATTGCGGGCGCCGTGCCCGGGGAGGCGAAGACGGCGGCGCGTTGGGCGGGGCCGGGGGCGGCACGTCCACCGGCCGCGTCTGCGGGACGGAGTCGACGGTGGTTCCCGGCGGCGGAGCCGGTGCCACGCGCGTCGGTGGCGGGACGGGCGTCTCGCGTGGCCGCGGTGGCGGCGCCGCCGGTGGGAGCGGTGGGGAAGGTGTCTCCTCCGGCGTTGGCGCGAGCGCCGGCGAGGAGGCCGCGGATCGCTCGTCCCCACTGGTCAGGGCCCGGATCAGCTGCTTGACGGTGGGGCGTTCGGCCGGGTCCTTGGCCAGTGACCGGGCGACGATGTCGCGCACCGCCGGGTCGAGGCCGTCCAGGTCGGGGTCGCCGGTCGTCACCCGGTTGATGACCTCCGGGAGCGTCCCGCCGGCGAACGGGACGCGTCCCGTACCGGCGTACGCGACGACACAGCCCCAGGAGAACACGTCCGCCGCCCGCGTGATCTCCTCGCCGTGCATCAGCTCGGGCGCCATGTAGGCCGGGGTGCCGATGAACTGGCCGGTTCTGGTCGGCCCGTCGGCGGAGTCAAGCGCGCGGGCGATCCCGAAATCGATCACGCGCGGCCCGGTCGGGGACAGCAGCACGTTGGACGGCTTGAGGTCGCGGTGCACGATCCCGGCGCCGTGGATCGCGCCGAGCGCCGTCGCGATGTTCACCGCGAGGGCCTCCAGATCGCCGCCGCGCAGCGGCCCGCCCTCCTTGACGGCGTCGTCCAGCGACGGGCCCGCGACGTACTCGGTGACGACGTACAGCGGCTCGCCGTCCAGCCGGGCGTCCAGCACCGCGGCCGTGCAGAACCGGCTGACCTGCCGCGCTGCCGTCACCTCCCGGCGGAACCGCTCGTGGAACGCCTCGTCGTCGGCGAGCTCCGCGTTGATGACCTTGACCGCGACCTCCCGGCCGGTCTCGTCCTCGCCGAGGAAGACGGTGCCCATGCCGCCGCGGCCCAGCCTGGCCGTGAGGCGGTACGGGCCGAGCCGCCGCGGGTCACGGTCGCGAAGAGGGACCTGCATGGCGCGTCTCCCGGGGGGCCGGAGGGCCGTCTTGTGGTTCAGTCGGTCTACGGTTCAGTCTCTATGACGTTCGATCATGGGCGATGAGTTCGCCCGAACGGGGAGGAAAGCGGTGGACGTGACGGCTGATGTGCTCGGCCCCGGCTATGAGGCGATCGAGCTGCCGATGGGCCGGGACGCCGAAGGCGAGGTCGTGGCGACGCTGGTACGGCGGTGGCGCGGCGACGGCCCGTCCGGCCGTGCGGTCCTGTATCTGCACGGGTTCGTCGACTACTTCTTCCAGCGGCATCTGGCCGACTTCTACCTTGACCTCGGTTTCGACTTTTACGCGCTCGACCTGCGCAAGTACGGGCGTTCGCTGCGCCCGCACCAGACGCCGAACTACGTCGAGAGCCTGTCGGACTACTTCCCGGAGATCGACGAGGCCGTCCGGATCGTCCGGGACGTGGACGGGCACGGCACGCTCCTGCTGAACGGCCACTCGACCGGCGGGCTGATCGCCGCGCTGTGGGCGGGCGAGGCGAAGGGCCGGGGCCTGGTCGACGGGCTGTTCCTGAACAGCCCGTTCCTCGACATCGCCGAGCCGCTGGTGATGCGCAAGCTCGGCGCGGGCCTCGCGCGGGCGCTGCGCCCGCGGTTCCCGAAGGCGAAGCTGCCGGCGGGCGTGTCCGACCGGTATCCGCGGAGCATCCACCGCGACCACGAGGGCGAGTGGGACTTCGACCTCGCCTGGAAGCCGATCCTCGGGTTCCCGGTGCGGGCGGCGTGGCTGGCGGCCGTCCGCCGGGGCCAGCTCCGCCTGCACAGGGGCCTGGACGTCGACGTGCCCGTGCTGGTCATGGCGTCGACGCGCAGCGTCCGCCCCACCCGCAAGGTGCTGGACGTGACCGGGGCCGACGCCGTCCTGGACGTTGAGCACATGGCCCGGTGGGCGCCCAGGATCGGACGGCATGTCACCCTCGTCCGGATCGACGGCGGCCTGCACGACCTGGTGCTGTCGCCCGAGCCCGCCCGCGGGCGGGTCTTCGCGGAGCTGACCCGCTGGACGAACGCCTACCTGCCAGCCCGGGACGGCTAGCGCCACGCCGCTCCGGAGGCCGCTAGCCGCGGATCTTGGACATGTCGAAGTCGTCGAACTGGACGCTCACCTGCTGGGCCGGGTTCCCGCCCCGCTGGATCTCCAGCCCGGTCCAGCCGTTGCCGAGCGGCTGGTCGGCGTCGGTCTCGTCGATCACCTGCTCGCCGTTCACCCAGAGCCGCAGCCGGACCTCCTTGCCGCCGTCCATCCCCTCGCAGGCGATCTGGAGCTTGTTCGGGCCGTCGGCGGAGTAGCCCGGCACCGAGTCGGGGGAGGCGAGCTCCTTGTTGCCCTGATCCCCGTTGACCTTGCGGAGCACCGCGCCCTTGCCGTCGTTGCGGATCATGAACAGGTACTCGGAGAGCTTGCTGCTGTCGTTGTTGCCGCGGCACACCAGCCCGTACGTCGCGTCCGGCGGGCCCTGCGCGACCTCGGCCGTCACGGTCGCCAGGACGGGGTCGGGGATGTTCTTCACCTCCTCGATGGGCACCCACCGGCCGACGGACGCGGTCGAGCCGCTCGTCTGCATCCAGTACTTGTTGTCGCGGTAGCGGTACTCGTCGCCGAACTCCTGCCAGCCCGAGTCCTTGTTGGAGAAGTCGTCGCTGAACGCGGAGGCCAGCTTGTCCGGCGGGCCGCCCGTTCCGAAGACGCGGACGACGACGACCAGGAGGACGACGACCGCGACCAGCAGGCCGAGCACCGCCAGCCCGGCGGTCGCCGGGTACCGCGCGAAACGCCGGCCGGAGCCGGGCCGGCCGGCGTCGCCGCGCGTGACGTCGGCGCCCGGCGTCGGTATCGCCGGTCGATGGCCCTCCGGCTGCTGGAAGGCCGGCTGCTGGACCGCCGTCTGCTGGAAGGTCGCCTGTCCGGGCGGGCCGGTGCGCGCCTGCACGGTCGGGTCGGACGTGGTGCCGTGCCAGCTCGCCTGGACGGTCTCCGCCAGCGTCGCCGGGTCGGTCTTGCCGTTCCCGACCAGCCGGCCGAGGAGATCCTGGACGGACGGCCGGTTGCGCGGGTCCTTGCCGAGCGCGGCGGCGACCAGGTCCCGCAGGGCCGGGTCCAGGCCGTCCAGCTTCGGCTCGTCGTGCGCGACGCGGTAGAGGATCTCCGGGACGGTGTTGCCCGCGAACGGCGCGCTGCCCGTCCCGGCGTAGGCGACGACGCAGCCCCACGAGAACACGTCCGACGCGGGCGTCACCTGCTCGCCGCGCAGCAGCTCGGGCGGCAGGTAGTTCGGCGTCCCGACGAACTGGCCGGTGCGCGTCGGGCCGTCGGCGGCGTCGAGCGCGCGGGCGATGCCGAAGTCGATCACGCGGGGCCCGGTGGACGACAGCAGCACGTTCGCGGGCTTCAGATCGCGGTGGACGATCCCCGCGCCGTGGATCGCGGCGAGCGCGGTGGCGACGCCGACCGCGAGGCCCTCCAGGTCGGAGCCGGGCAGCGGGCCCCGGTCGGCGACGGCGCGCTCCAGGCTCGGGCCCTCGATGTACTCGGTGACGACGTACAGCGGGTCCTGGTCGAGCTCGGCGTCCAGGACGGGCGCGGTGCAGAACCGGCGGACCTGCCGGGCGGCCGTCACCTCCCGGCGGAACCGGTCCCGGAACGCGGCCTCCCCGGCCAGCTCCCGGTTGATCACCTTGACGGCGACGCGGCGGCCGTCGCCGTCCTCGCCGAGAAAGACCGTTCCCATCCCGCCGCGGCCGAGCCTGCCGACGAGCCGGTAGGGGCCGAGTTCCCCCGGGTCCTCGGGGCGCAGGGCCTCGCCGTTCTCTCCTGCGTGCGTGGTCATCGTGGTCCTGAACTGGATATCGGGAGTCGTTTTCGTAGAAACCCTAGCGGGCTGTGCCAACCCAGACACCCGAAGTGCCTAGCGGGTTCGGCGGGCGCGGGGAAGAGTGCGGAACGGGGGGAACATTTCGCCGGTGAGGCCGAACGCGTACGCGACGACCCTCGCGGACCAGCGCTGCCAGCCGACGACGAGACGGTACAGCGGGCGCGGGTAGCGGCCGGTGAACGGGATGATCAGCCAGCTCAGCGCCAGCGCGATCACCAGGACCATGAACATGGCCATCATCACGACCAGATGCGGGATGACCAGCAGACCCCTGACCAGGGTGAACCAGCGGCGCGGGCCCTGCCACTCCGCCGGGAACGGCAGGTCGACCACGACGGTCGGCGCGCTGTCCGGGGCGGGAGTGACGGGGGCGGGGGTGGCGTGGGTCTGTTCCGCGGCCCGGGCCTCGCCCTCGGGGACGGGCCTCGGCCGCGGCACCTCCGCGCCCGGTGCGCGCTTCCTGGCCGGAGCCGGCCCGGTCCAGGTCGTCGAGATCGTCTCGGCGGCGTGCTCCGGGCTCTCCTGGCCGACGAGCCGGGTGAGGAGCTGGCGCGCGGTCGGACGGCCGCGCGGGTCCTTGCCGAGCGCGGCGGCGACGACGTCGCGCAGCCGCGGGTCGAGGCCGTCGAGGTCGGGCTCGTCGTGGCCGATGCGCTGGAACGTCTCCGCGACCGTCTTGCCCTGGAACGGCGGGCGTCCCGTCCCGGCGTAGGCGACGACGCAGCCCCACGAGAACACGTCCGACGCCTGCTCGACCGGCTCGCCGCGCAGCACCTCCGGCGCGATGTAGGCGGGCGTCCCGACGAACTGGCCGGTGCGGGTGGGGCCGTCGGGGGCGTCGAGCGCGCGGGCGATGCCGAAGTCGATGACGCGGGGCCCGGTGGACGACAGCAGCACGTTCGCGGGCTTCAGATCGCGGTGGACGATCCCGGCCCCGTGGATCGCGGCGAGCGCGGTGGCGACGCCGACCGCGACGCCCTCCAGGTCGGAGCCGGGCAGCGGTCCCTTGCCGCCGACCGCCTTCTCCAGGCTCGGCCCGTCGATGTACTCGGTGACGATGTAGGGCGGGTCCTGGTCGAGCCCGGCGTCCAGGACGGGCGCGGTGCAGAACCGGTGGACGCGCCGCGCGGCCGTCACCTCCCGGCGGAACCGGGCGAGGAACGCCGGCTCCCCGGCCAGCTCCCGGTTGACGACCTTCACCGCGACACGGCGGCCGTCCGGTTCGGCGGCCAGGTAGACGGTGCCCATCCCGCCGCGGCCGAGTCGTCCGAGCAGGCGGTAGGGCCCGAGGACGCGCGGTTCGTCCTGCTCCAGCGGTTCGGCGGCGTATGCGGTCATGACGGACGGGCTCCTCGAAGATCGTATATTCCCGGCCCAGCCTAAAGGAGCCACCGCGCCCCCAACGGACGATCAGGGGATCAGCAGGAGCTTGCCCGTCGTCCGCCGCGCCTCCAGATCCGAGTGCGCGGCACCGGCCTCAGCAAGATCGTAACGGTGCCCGACATGCACCTTGACATCGCCCGACGCCACCCACGCGTAGACGTCCGCGGCCCGCTCCAGCAGCTCCTCGCGGGCCACGATGTAGTGGCCGAGCGTCGGCCGGGTGAGGAACACCGAACCGGCCGCGTTGAGGCGCTGCGGGTCGAACGGCGGCACCTTCCCGCCCGCCGCCCCGTACAGCGCCAGGGTGCCGCGCCGCCGCAGGCTCGCCAGGCTCCCGTCGAACGTGGGCGCGCCGACGCCGTCGTACACGGCCGCGACGCCCTCGCCGCCGGTCAGCTCCCGCACCCGCTCGGCGAAACCGTCGTACCCGAGCGTGACGTCCGCGCCCGCGTCCTTCGCGAGCTTCTCCTTCTCCGGCGTGGACGCCGTCCCGATCACCCGGGCGCCGAGGGCCTTGGCCGCCTGCGTGAGCAGCAGCCCCATCCCGCCGGCCGCCGCGTGCACGAGGACGGTGTCGCCCGCCCGGATCGGGTACGTCGACCGCGTCAGGTAGTGCGCGGTCATGCCCTGCAGCAGCGACGCCGCCGCGTCCTCCAGGGCCACCCCGTCCGGGACGGGGACGAGCCTGTCCGCCGGGACCAGGGCCTGCGCCGCGTAGGCGCCCGCCACGTCGGTGGAGGCGACACGATCGCCCACCGAGAACTCCCGGACGCCGTCGCCGACCGCCGTGATCGTCCCCGCCGCCTCGATGCCCGGCGTGTACGGAAGCCGCCGCGGGTACGCGCCCGTCCGGTAGTACACGTCGATGAAGTTGACCCCGGCCGCCGCCACGTCGATCAGCGCCTCACCGGGCCCCGGCTCCGGGACCGGGCGCTGCGCCGGCGCCAGCACCTCGGGGCCGCCGTTCTCGGTGATGACGATCGCGCGCATGCCGTGCTCTCCTTGCCTGTCGGGACGGCGGACTGATGTCGGCAACCCGGCCTCTCCGCGGGCTATTCCACCACCGGGAGGCTCAAACCCAGTCGCGCATGGTACGCCCGACCAGCGCGACGGACTCCTCCACCCGGGCCGCGACCGTCGCGGGGTCCCAGATGTCCAGCCGGGCGCAGTCCTCGAACGCGACCTTGGTCGCCGCCATGAAGAACGCGACGACGATCTTGGGCCGCAGGTCCTCGACGGGGTCCACGCCCTCGCGCCGCGCGATCTGGGCTGCCAGCGCGTCCGTCGTCACCCCGTACCGCGCCAGCTGCGCCGCCAGCAGCGACGGCGTCCCCTCGATCACCTGGCGGAGCCGGCGGAACCGGGCGCTGGCGGCGGGGTCGCCCGCCGCGATCGTCCGCAGCATGACGCGCAGCGCCTCGTACAGCGCGGTGAACGGCCGCTCCTCGGGCGGGCGCGCGGCGAGAGCGTCCGCCAGGGCCCGGTCGTGCTCGGCGAGAAAGCCCGTGACCACGTCCTCCTTGGTGGCGAAGTAGCGGAAGAACGTCCGCTGCGACACCTCCACGGCCGCGACGATCTCGTCGATCGTCGTCTCCTCGTACCCCTGGGAGACGAACAGCTCCAGCGCCGCGTCGATGAGCGCGAACCTGGTCCGCTGCTTCTTCCGCTCGCGGAGCCCCGCGAGCGCGGGGCCGGATTCGGGGGCACCGGGGCTCGTGGGGCCTGACGCGTCGCCGGCGGGGACGGCGCTCATCGGCTCGCTCCTTCTGATCCGCGTGACGCGGGCGGGGGTGGACGCCCATCCTCAAAGAGGCTTCTATCACGGACGGCTCCTCCGCATGCGCGGCGGGGTTCCACCATCCGGAACGGTCCGGCCGTTCGCCGCGGCCGTCCCGGCCCGCGATTGGCGCATACGTGCACGGCGCGTCGCGCCGCCCAGCACGGACCATCCCCCGACCGGCAAGGAAACAGCCGTCTCACTCTCCGGAAACTCGCTGCGCAGCCCGCGGATTCGGGTCATCCTGAGGGCCGGTCACCAACTGTCGCCGGACGGTAGCCGAAGGTCATCGCCCGGCGCCTCGGACCATGCTGAGGCGGCTGATGTGTCAGTAGTCGAAGGGCGGGAGATCGCCGAGTCGCGCCGGCGGCACCTCGCGGCGCTAGCGCACGAGGTCGAGTCCCGCGGGCTCACCTGGAAGCTCGCGGGCCCCGATGAGACCCTGCTGAGCGTGTCGGGACCGCGGACACGACGCCAGATCATGGTCGTCGCGACCCCGTGCGGCGACGGCTGGTACTACCTCTGGCCGGGCGGCGGCATGGCCGAAGTCACCGAGGCCGCGACGGTGGCCGACCATCTCAAGAGGTTGTGCTGATCAGGGTGCGTCCCCCGTCTTGCTCGTGAGGTGGCGGCTTCTCTAGACTCGGGTGCGAACGTTTGTTCGAATGTCCGCATGTTCTTCCCCCGTGCGGTGTGCGCGAGGGGGAGGCAGATGACACGCGTGTTCGGCGACCCGGTGGACGTCTGGGTGAGCGATGGACGTCCTGTCCGGTTCGTCTGGCGTGGCCGGCTCTACACCGTGCGGCGGGTGCTGGAGCACTGGGTCACGACCCGTGACTGGTGGCGGGAGCAGCAGCCCGACGGCGAGGCCACCGGAGAGCGGGAGTTCTGGCGGGTCGAGGCGACCCCGGACAAGGAGATCGGCGTCTACGAGCTGCGCAACGACGTGGCCGCCGGGAGCTGGCTGCTTTCCCGGGTATGGGACTGACGTGCACATTCATGTCGCCTCGTGCTACTCGCTGCGGCACGGGGTCGCACCGCCCGCCGCGCTGGCCGAGCGCGCGGCGGGGCTCGGCATGGAGACGCTCGCGCTGACCGACCGCGACGGGCTGTACGGCGCCGTCCGGCACGTCCGGTCATGCGCGGACGCGGGGATCGGGGCCGTCGTCGGCGCCGATCTCAGGGTCGCCTCCACGGGCGAGGAACGGATCGTGGTGCTCGCCGAGGGCCGGGCCGGATGGCGGTCGCTGTGCCGGCTGGTGACGGCGGCGCACGCGGCGGGGGAGCGCGGGAACCCGCTGGTCACGCGGCAGATGGTCGGCGCGCACGCGGACGGCCTCGTCGTCCTGCTCGGCCCGGCGTCGGACGTGGGGCGGGCCATCACCGGGCGGCGTCCGGACGTGGCGGCGGCGCGGCTGGAGGCGTGGCGGGACACGGCCGAGAGCGTGGTCGAGATCGTCGATCACCATGCGAGGGGCGACGGGCACCGGGCGGCCCGGATGCTGGCACTCGCCCGTGCGGCCGGGGTGCCCGCGGCGCTCGGCAACGCCGTCCGTTATCTGGAGCCCGCGGATCATCCGGTCGCGCAGGTCCTGGACGTGACGCGCCGTCTCGTCCCGCTCGACCGGCGGCATCTCGACGACCGCACCGGGCACGCCTACCTGAAGCCGGTACCGGAGATGCGCCGTGTCGCGGAGCTCGCCTGCGGCGCGGACGAGGCGGGCCCGCTCCTCGCCGCGACCCGGCGGCTCTCCGAACGCTGCGTCGTGGGCGCGGCCGATCTCGGCATGGACGGTGTGCACTTGCCGTTCGTCGATGGCGACCCCCATGCGCGGCTTGTCGCTCGTTGTTCGGACGGGCTCGTCCGGCGGGGGCTGGGAGGGTCGCGGGAGGCCGCCGCGCGGTTGGACGCCGAGCTCGGTGTGGTCGCCAGGAAGGGGCTGGCCTCCTACTTCCTGACGGTCGCCGACGCCGCCGCGCTGATCAGGGCGCGGGGGATCCGGTGCGCCATCCGCGGCTCCGGCGCGGGAAGCCTGATCAACCATCTGCTCGGGATCGGCGACCTCGACCCGCTGCGCCACGGCCTCGTCATGGAGCGGTTCCTCGCCGACAGCCGGGAGGGGCTGCCCGACATCGACCTGGACGTCGAGTCGGCGCGGCGCCTGGAGGCGTACGAGGCGCTGTTCGACCGGTTCGGCGCCGAGAGCACGGCGTGCGTGTCGATGATGGAGACCTACCGGGCGCGCAGCGCGATCCGCGACGTCGGCAACGCCATCGGCCTGCCGCCGCTGGAGATCGACGCGATCGCGAAGGCGTTCCCGCAGATCAGGGCCGGGCAGATCCGCGCGGCGCTGGACGATCTGCCGGAGCTGCGGCAGAGCAACCTGGCGAGCGGGCGGCTGGAGGTGCTGTTCCGGATCGCCGAGCGGCTGGACGGCCTGCCCCGCCACATCGCCATGCACCCGTGTGGCGTCCTGCTGTCGAACCCCACGCTGCGTGACCGGACGCCCGTCGAGCGGGCCGCCGCCGGGTTCCCGATGAGCCAGTTCGACAAGGACGACGTCGAGGCGATGGGCCTGCTGAAGCTCGACGTCATCGGGGTCCGGATGCAGTCGGCGATGGCGCACGCGGTCGCGGAGGTCGCCCGGCTGACCGGGCGGACGATCGCGCTGGAGGACGTCCCGCGCGACGACCCCGCGACGTACGAGCTGGTCCGCACGTCCCGGACGCTCGGCTGCTTCCAGATCGAGTCGCCGGGACAGCGGGAGCTGATCGGCCGGCTCCAGCCCCGCGACCTGGACGATCTCGTCCTCGACATCTCGCTGTTCCGGCCGGGGCCGGTCAACTCCGACATGGTGACGCCGTTCCTGGAGTCCCGCGCCGGGACCCGGGAACCCGTGTACCCGCATCCCGACCTCGAACCGGTGCTGCGCGAGAGCCTCGGTGTGATCGTCTTCCATGAGCAGGTGCTCGGCGTGTTCGACGTGATGACCGGCTGCGGCCTGTCCCGCGCGGAGGCCGCGCGCAGGAGCCTCGACCATGAGCGGGGCCAGGCGGTGGTGGGGGCGTGGTTCCGGAAGATGGCGCTGGCGCGCGGCTACGACGAGGCGTCCGTCGAGCGTGTCTGGCGGATGCTGACCGCGTTCGGCGCGTTCGGGTTCTGCAAGGCGCACGCGGCGTCGTTCGCGCTGCCCACCTACCAGTCGGCGTGGCTGAAGCGGCATCACACGGCCGCGTTCTACGCGGGCGTCCTCACCCATGATCCCGGGCTGTACCCGAAGCGCGTCATCCTGGACGACGCGCGGCACTTCGGCGTCCCGATCCTGCCCCTGGACGTCAACCGGTCGGCCGCCGAGTGGCATGCCGAACCCGTCTCCGAAGGCGGGCCGACCGGGATCCGGGTGGCGTTGAGCGAGGTCAAGGGCATCTCCGCGGCGGAGGTCGGCAAGATCGTCACCGCCCGGCCGTACGCGTCGCTGGCCGATTTCTGGCGCCGGGCACGGGTGTCGCGGCCGACCACCGAGCGGCTGGTCATGGCCGGCGGGTTCGACGCCGTCCATGACGCGCCGCGCCGCGACCTGCTGTGCCGTGTGGGTTCCCTGGAGCGTGCGGGCGCCCGTCCCGCGCATGTGGCGGAGGGCCAGCTCCTTCTCGCCCACGAGGACGGCACGCCGCCCGGCCCGGAGGAGATCCCGGCGAGCGAGCTGCCCCCGATGACCCCGGCCGAGGTGGTCGAAGCGGAGCTGGACGTCCTCGGGATGGACGTCAGCCGCCACGTCATCACGTTCTACGCGGCGCTGCTCGACGGGATCGGCGTCGTCCGGGCCGCCGACCTGCCGAGGCGGCCCGACGGGAGCGAGGTGCTGGTCGCGGGGGTGAAGGTCGCGACGCAGACCCCGGCGGTCAGGTCGGGCCAGCGCGTGATCTTCGCCACGCTGGACGACGCGACCGGCCCCGTCGACCTCACGTTCTTCGAGTCGGTGCAGGACAGGTGCGCCGCGACGGTGTTCGGCTGCTGGCTCCTGGTCGCCCGCGGCCGTGTCCGCCGGGCCGGGGACCGCGCCGTCTCGATCACCGCGAACGCCTGCTGGGACCTGAACGTCCTCAACGACGCGTGGCGCCGCGGCGGTCCGGACGCCGTCCGCGCCGCCATGGCCGCACCTTCGCCGGTCGCCAGACCCGTCGGACGACGGATCGTCCAGCCGACCGGGTTCGCGATGTCGCCGTACTCCGACATCGGACACGCCGGCCCGGCCGTGAAACGGCCGCCCGCGGCCCGCCTGTGGCACAGCAGCCAGGGCAGTTCGGGCGCCTAGCGGAGCGTCAGGCGCTGCCCGGTGCCTGCGTCGAGGGCGTCACCGACAGGCACTGGAGCCGCGTGATCTGGAAGACCGTGGCCATGCAGAGGGTGGCGGCGAGGGCCTGGAACGCGGCGGCGGCGACGCCGACATGGACGTCGAAGCGCGCGTCGGCGAGGGTGTCGACGCTGCCGTGGGTGAAGGCGCGGCCGAGGAGGAGGCCGAGGAGCGCGCAGACCCACCAGGCGGCGACGACGAGACCGGCGCCCTGGCGCTCCGCCGTCCGGTACCGGCCACTGTTGACCCAGATCTCGTAGACCAGGCGGGGCGGCAGCCACAGGTTGACGACGGGACAGAACCAGCCGAGCACGACCCAGGCCCGATGGTGCCGGTGCGGGCCCGGCGACTGCCGGTACGCGCGCCACAGCCAGGTCAGGTACAGCGTTCCGGTGACGACGGCCATGATCGCGCTGATGGTGAACACGTCCGCGTAGGGGGCCAGCGTCTTGCCGGTCGCGGCGGGGTCGTAGTCGCCGTGCGTGGCCCCGCGCAGCGGATGGGCGAGGCGGAGCAGGCTGATCCCGGAGCCGAGGGCGATGAACGCGTTGAAGCCGAGCAGCATGAACACGGCGACGCCGACGGCGCGGAAGTCGCGGCGCCGCGCCCATGCTCCGCATGCCGGGCATCGGGCGACCTCGGCCGGGATGATGTCGCCGCACAACGCACACGGCATGGTTCACCTCCGACGGCCTTTGCGTTTCGCTGCTTTGGATACTACGTACGTTTGACTGACGCGTCCCGCCATGGGTTCGGACGCCCCGGGTGCGGATGTTCACACCTGGAAGACCGGTCACGTGTGAAAGACGAGACGCACGGCCGTGTAGGTGGCGACGGCGGTGAGGGCCGCCCAGGCGGCGAGGCGCCCGAGGCCGCCGGTGCTGAGGAGCTGTTCGGGGCGGAACCCGGTGACCAGCAGCAGCGCCCACCATTCGGCGGTCAGCGCGATCGTCGCGTACAGCGAGCCGAAGCCGATCAGCGAGCAGGTCAGGACGACGCCCGCCGGGGTGATGGCGTGCGCGAAGAGGACGGGGCCGCGGGCCGGTCCGTGGACGCCGCCGCGCAGGCCGCCGAGGACGGCGCCCCACCCGGTGGCGCACAGCACCCAGACCACGACGACCGTCGTGGGCAGCCCGTTCAACGACTCCGGCGCCAGCGCCCTGTCCTTTCTCCCGATGCCCCCCGCGTGCCCCTATCCTGCCTGGTCGGCGGGCGGGTCAGGTCATGAGGCCCGACTCCCAGGCCCACGCGGCCGTCTCGACCCGGTTCCGGGTCTCGAGCTTGCGGTGGACGCTGCCGAGATGCGTCTTGACCGTGGACAGCGACACGAACAGCTCCGTGGCGATCTCCTCGTTCGTCCGGCCGCGGGCGACGAGGCGGACGACCTCCAGCTCCCGGTCGGTGAGGGGCTCGCGCGGCGGGTCCGGCGCGGCGGGCGGCTTCGCCAGGTGCTCCAGCAGCCGGACGGTGATCGACGGCGACACCAGCGACTCCCCGTTCGCCGCCGCGCGGACGGCCTCGACCAGCAGCGCGGGCCCGCTGTCCTTCAGCAGGAACCCGACCGCGCCGTTGCGCAGCGCGCCGTACACGTACTCGTCCAGGTCGAACGTCGTGACGATGACGACGCGGGGCGGGTCGGCGACGCCGGGCCCGGCCAGCACGCGGGTGGCCTCCAGGCCGTCCATCCGCGGCATCCGGATGTCGAACAGGCACACGTCGGGGTGGAGGCGGCGGGCGAGCGCGACGGCCTCGGCGCCGTCGGCGGCCTCCCCGACGACCTCCATGTCGGGCTGCGAGTCGACGATCATCCGGAACCCGGTCCGGACCATCTGCTGGTCGTCGGCGATCAGTACGCGGATGGCCACGCGCCGATTCTGTCAGGTCACCCGTCCCCGGCGGGCAGGACCGCGACGACCTCCCAGCCTCCCTCGGGGCGCGGGCCGGCGTGCAGCCGCCCGCCGAGCGCGCCGATCCGCTCGGACAGCCCGGTCAGCCCGAACCCGCCGGACGGGAGGCGCCGGCCGCGGCCCCGCCCGTCGTCGCGGACGGCCACCTCGACCTCGCCGCCGACGCGCGCGAGCGTGACCCGGACGGTCGCGGCGTCGGCGGCGTGCTTGCGGACATTGGTCAGCGCCTCCTGCACGACGCGGTGCGCCGACGCCGCCACCTCCGGCGGGAGCGCGCCGAGGTCGGGCGCGAGCGTCAGCGCGGCGGGCGGGTGGGTGAACCCGGCGACGAGGTCGTGGAGCAGGGCGAGGTCCCCGACGGGACGCGTGGCGGCCCCGCCCCTCTTGGCGGCGGCGGGCTCCGCGCGGGCGTCGCCGTCGGGCGCGGCGGCGTTCTGCGCGTCGCGCAGCAGCCCGACCATGCGGCGCATCGAGGTGAGCGCCTCGGTGCCGGCCTTCTCGATCCCGCCGAGCATGGCGTCGAGATCGTCGGGCCCCGGCGGCGCGGCCCCCGACCGGGACGCGAACCGCGCCGCCTGCGCCTGGACGACGATGCCCGTCACATGGTGGGCGACGAAGTCGTGCAGGTCGCGGGCCAGTTCCAGCCGCTCGTCCCGGCGCGCCGCGGCCAGCGACCTGGCCCGCCGGGCGTCCATCGCCCGCAGGTACAGCCCGGCGCCGGTGGCGATCGCCACGGTGATGCCGAGCGGCGCGGTGAACAGGATCACCGCGATCGACGACCAGCGCAGCGGCGTCGCCAGGACCGCGACGGCGAGCAGCGCGGCCATCGGGACGAGCCGCCGCCTGGGCGTCTTCCACGCCGTCCGCGCGAGGAGGATCAGCAGCGCGCCGAGCTCGGCGAACACGCTCGGCACGGCGGACTCGGGGGCGTCCGCCATCCCGACGAGGACCGTGGTGAACGCCGACAGCGACCCCGCGGCGATCGCCCACGCGAAGAAGCGCCGTCCGGAGATCGCGGCGGCGTTGGCCACGGCCGCGGCGAGCACCGGCCCGACGGCGGGGCCGAACGGGGGCGAGGCGACCAGGCAGCCCAGCAGGTACAGCCCGGCGAACGCCGCGTAGGCGGCGCGCGCCAGGCAGCCGCCCACCGAGTGGATGCGGTCCAGCCGTGCCCCGACGTCGCTCACGCCAACGCAGCGTACGACCCGCGGACGACCGCCGGATCGACCGTTCGGCCGATCTCCGCCGCCGTGGACCGGCCCCGCGCCCGATTCCGGGGACGGGCGGCTCCGCGCACGCTGGAGGCATGTACCTCATCTATGTACCGTTCGTCCTCGCGTTCGCCGCGTTCGTCATCTACGGCGGCATCGTGATGCCGGCGATGGAGATCGCCGAGTCCGTCCGCGAACACCGCCGTTCATGAGCCGGTCGAATAAAGGTTCGAGATTGTCAGAGGTGACGCGTAGCGTTGACCTTGTGATTCGGGCGACACCGGGGAACAGATGTCGAACCGAGTGGCTTGTACGGACGTACCAACGGGTATGTGACTGACGGTGGCGATTCGCACTGGAGCGGCCCACCGGGCTTAAGGAAGGGGTGTTGGCATGAGTGCGGTGACAGGCACATTCCATCTCTCCCACCCGCGGCTGGACGGGCCCGCCGAGCGGACCGTCGTGGAGCCGTGGCTCACCGATCTTTCCCATCCGTCACTGAACGCCTATGCCGAGGCCCCGCCCGTGCTGGCCGCGGTCGAGGCGCTGCCCATGCGCGCGGTCGCGGCGGCCCCGGCCGCGCGGCCCGCGCCCGCGCACGTCGCCGTGGCGGCCTGACCGGCCAACGACGAGACAGAAGGGGACCGAGAAGGCTCGGTCCCCTTCTCCTTTGCCCGCACGTCTCGGATAGTGATACAGAATTCTCAAATTGTGAGAACTGGTCGTAGGGTGAGGCGACGGCACGGAAGAGGTGGTCTTGATGTCCCCTGACGCGACCTACACCCACGGGCACCACGAGAGCGTCCTGAGCTCGCACACGTGGCGCACCGTCGAGAACTCCGCGGCCTACCTGGCCGGGCACCTGCGCCCTGGGGACCGCGTCCTCGACATCGGCTGCGGCCCCGGCACGATCACCGCCGGGCTCGCCGAACGCGTCGCCCCCGGCCGGGTCGTGGCCGCGGACTCCGCGCGGGCCGTCCTGGACGAGGCCCGCGCGAACACCTCCGCCCTCGGCAACGTCGACTTCGCCGTCGCCGACGTCCACGCCCTCGGCTACGCGGACGGCACGTTCGACGTCGTCCACGCGCACCAGGTCCTGCAGCACGTCGCCGACCCCGTCCACGCCCTCCGCGAGATGCGGCGCGTCACCCGGCCCGGCGGCCTCGTCGCCGTGCGCGACGCCGACTTCGGCACCATGGTCTGGTACCCGGAACCGCCCGGCATGGACGCCTGGATGCCCATCTACTACAAGGTCGCCCGCGGCAACGGCGGCGAGCCCGACGCCGGGCGCCGTCTCGTCTCGTGGGCCCGCGCCGCCGGGTTCACCGACGTCGAGGCGTCCACGTCGTCCTGGTGCTACTCCACGCCCGAGGAACGCGAATGGTGGAGCGAGTCATGGGGCGGCCGCCTGCTCAGGTCGTCGGTCGCCGACCACGCCGTGGCCGGCGGGCACGCCACCCGGGACGAGCTGCGACGCGTGTACGACGGCTGGAAGGCGTGGGCGGCCGCCGACGACGGCTGGTACTCCGTCACGCACGGCGAGGTCCTGTGCCGCGCCTGATCGGGCCGCGAACCCGGCGAATCGTAGAATGGAGCGGTGCCCGCCGCTGAGCTGCTCGTCGTCGAAGACGACGCCGACATCGGCTCCGATCTCGTCGCGATCCTCGGCGGCCACGGGTACGCGGCGTCGCTGGCGCGGGACGGCGAACGGGCGGCGGAGGCGGCGCTGCGCGTGCGGCCGCGGCTCGTCCTGCTCGACCTCGGGCTGCCCGACGTTGACGGCGTGGTCCTGTGCGAATGGCTGCGGGCGTCCCTGCCCGAGGTGGGCATCCTCGTGGTCACGGCCCGGACCCGTGAGGGCGAGATCGTCAAGGCGCTGGACGCCGGGGCCGACGACTACGTGGTCAAACCGTTCCGGGTGGAGGAGCTGCTGGCCAGGCTCCGGGCGCTGCGCCGGCGCCGCGGGACGCGCCCGGAGCAGCTGACCGCCGGGCCGCTGACACTCGACCCGGCGGCCCGGCAGGTGTTCCTGGACGATCACGAGCTGAACCTGCGCCCGCGCGAGTTCGACCTGCTGGCGGCGCTGGTCCGGCAGGCCGGGCGGCCGGTGCCCCGGGAGCGGCTGATGCGCGAGGTGTGGGGCGAGAACTGGTTCGGCGCGACGAAGACGCTGGACGTCCACGTGTGCGTGCTGCGCCGCAAGCTCGCGGCGGCCGGGCGCGACGCGGGCCGGATCGCCACCCTGCGCGGGCACGGCTACCGGTACGACGCGCCCGCCTCAGCCGCCCCGGTGGTCACGGTGACCGGGCAGGTGACCGGGCAGGTGGGCGGGCAGGTGGGCGGGCAGTGCGGCGACGCGCTCGCCGGGCGCGGACGCCGTGGCGCCGAGAACGGCCGTGCCGAGGGTGGCGGCCGTGTCGAGCGCGGCCGGAAGCACGAGGGTGAACACCGTGGGCCCGAAACCGGAGAGGTGGAGGTCCCCGCCTTCGGCGCGGGCGAGTGACCGCGCCAGCGCGAGCCCGATCCGGTGCCTGGAGGCGGTCTCCACGTCCGGGATGTCCGTGGGGATATCCGCTGGGGCGTCCGTGGGGAGGACGCGCCGGAACACGTCGTCGTCCGGGTCGGGGCCCGGGCCCTCGTCCATGACGTCGACGGCGACACCGGGACCGGCGCGGCGGGCGACGACGGTGATCGTCCCGGCGCCGTGCGCGAGGGCGTTGTCGATCAGCACGTCCATGATCTGGGTCAGGGCGGCGGGGGAGGCGTGCACCGGTGGCAGCGGACGGTGCGCGGACACGGTGAGCCGCCGACCGGCGGCGGTGACGTCCGGGTCGCGGCGCCGGTGCACGTCGCGCACGAAGACCGCCGGGTCGAGCCGCTCCCGCGTGTGCGCGTCGCGGGCGAGGCGGAGCATGCTCTCCACCGTGTCGGCGAGCGACCAGCCGCGGTCGAGCGCCGTCCGGATCGCCGCGCGCGGATCGCCCGCGCGCCGCGCCGCCGCTTCGAGGCCGAGCAGCAGCCGGGTGAGGGGCGTGCGGAGCTGGTGGGCGACGTCGCTGCTGAAGGCGCGTTCGCGTCCGAGGGCCTCTTCGAGGTGCCGGGACGTCTCGTCCGCGAGCCCGCGGGCCGGCCGCGGTGTCCGTCCGGCCATGAGCCGGGCCGTGGCGACCGCGAGCAGGAGCAGGACGACCGCGACGCTCCCGATGAGCGCCCAGGCGCGTTCGGTCTGCTCGCGGACCCGGGTGGACGGGACGCCGACCCGCACCACGGTGATCGCCCCCTCCGGATGCAGGAGCGGGGCGGTCGCGGTGAGCTGGCCGTCCTCGACGGTGTCGTGCATGCGGCCGTCCCGGCACAGCGACGCCGCGGCGGAGACCCGCGGGCCCTGGCCGAGCAGGAGATGGCCGTCCGGGCCGTACAGCCCGACGACCGTGGAGGCGGCGTGGGCGGGTGGCCGCGCGGTCGCGTCCGGCCGGGTCGCCTGCATGGCCCGCGCGAAACGGTCCAGCTCGGTGATCGCCTCGTCCTGGTAGAAGCGCTGCACGGCGAAGATCAGCGGGATGGCGCAGACGAGCAGCGTCAGCGCGGTGATGCCGACCGTCCACCCGACCAGGTAGCGGCACGGCGGCGCGCCCGTACCGGCGGGCGGCCGCCGGTCAGGCGCGCTGGCTTCCATCGCGACCATGAGCGGCTCCGCGTGATCGGTACACGATGTACGGCCGCACCAGATAGCCGACCGGGGCGGCGAACGCGTGCATGAGGCGGCTGAACGGCCACAGCGCGAACAGCGCCATTCCGGACAGCGTGTGCACCTGGAACAGCACCGGCGCGTCGTCCATGGCGCCGACGTCCGGGTCGAGCGCGAACAGGCTCCGGAACCAGACCGAGACCCCCAGCCGGTAGTCGTAGTCGCCCGACGTGCCGCCCGCGAACGTGGCCGCCAGCCCGGCGGTCAGCACCACCGCGAGGACCGGGTAAAGGACGCGGTCGCTGCGCAGCGACGAGACGCGCACGGCCGGGTGCGCAGCCGCCGCCAGATCAGCACGGCCAGTCCCGCGACCGCCGCCAGCCCCGCCGTCCCCCCGACGGCCAGCGCGTTGGCGCGGTAGACGGGCTCGGAGATGTGCAGCCGCTCGGTGACCCCCTCGGGGACCAGCAGCCCGATCACATGACCGGCGATGACCGTCAGCAGCCCGAGATGGAAGACGGGCCCGGCCACCTTCAGCAGCCGGCTCTCGTGCAGCTGGCTGGAACGGGTGGTGACGCCGAACCGGTCGTAGTGGTAGCGCCAGGCGCAGCCCAGCACGAACAGCGCCAGGACCAGGTACGGCAGCACCCCCCACAGCGCGATGTGCAGATGCCTCAACGTCGTGATCCTTCCCGTGCGGCGTGGCCGACCGCGCCGAAACCGGTCTCCATGCCGGTCATGCCGGTGCCCATGCCGACCGTCTCGGCCGGGGGGCCGGTGCGGGCGAGCCTGCGGGCTTCCTCGCGGTCCCGAACGCTCGACCCGGGCAGGACGCCGCACACGGCGCGCAGGACGTTCCCGTACGCGCCGCCCCAGGCTTCGAGCGCCAGCAGGAGCAGGTCGAGCCCGGGACGGTGCGCGGCGAGCAGCGGGGTCCCGGCGTCCGGGACGCGGGCGGCGAACTCCAGCATGACCGGCAGGAAGTCCGGCAGCTCGCCGTCGTCGCCGAGGCCGTACCCGTGCCGCCGGTAGAGCGCCTTCAGTTCCGCGAGCCGGGCGCCCCGGGCGCGGGTGTCGCCGTCGGTGTAGTAGGTCATGTGGAGGGTGCGGCGGCGGCTGCGGTCGAAGGTCGCGACGTACCGTTCGCCGAGCTCCAGGGGCGGGATGTCCGCCGCGTCCTCGCAGAACCGCCTGAGGGCCGTCGCGTGCGGGCCGCGCGCGTCCGAGAGCGAACCGGCGACCGTCGAGAGGGTCTCGGGCCAGCGCTCGTCCGGGTAGGTCAGCAGGAGCGAGGCGGCCTGGCAGATGAGCCGGACGGTCACGCCCCCTCCCCGGCACGCGGCGGGAACAGGCCCGAGGGACGGCCCCGTCCGCTCCAGTTGAGCAGGTTGACGCGGCGCGGCCCGGCGGACGCCACGGGAGGCGGACGGCCCTCCAGCATTCCGGGGCCGCCCGGCCCGTCCAGGCTGCACTCGTGGACGCCGCCGCCGTCGCCCGGGGTGCCGGAGGCGGTGTACGCGGTGGGGATCACGTAGCGGTCCTCGTACTTGGCGAGCGCGAGCAGCCGGTACATCCGCTCGATCTCCGCGGGCTCCATGCCGACGCTCTGGGCGATGCCCGGGTCCTGGTCTTCGCCGAGGTTCACGCGCCGCATGTGGGAGCGCATCGCCGCCAGCCTGCGCAGCGAGTCGCGCACCGGCACCGGATCGCCGGCCGTGAACAGCTCCGCCAGATAGGACACCGGGATCCGCAGCGCGTCGATCGCGCCGAACAGGTTGCCGGCGTCCTCACCGTCGTTGCCGGTGCCGGCCAGCGCGTCCACGATGGGGGAGAGCGGCGGGATGTACCAGACCATGGGCATGGTCCGGTACTCCGGATGCAGCGGCAGCGCGACCCGGTACCGGCTGATCAGCGCGTGGACGGGCGAGCGCCGCGCGGCGGTCACCCACTCGTGCGGGACGCCGGACGCCTCCGCCGCCGCGGCGACGTCCGGGTCGTCCGGGTCGAGGAAGCAGCCGAGCTGAGCCGGGTAGAGGTCGTGCTCGTCCTCGACGGAGGCCGCCTCACCGACGCGGTCGGGGTCGTACAGGACGACACCGAGGTAGCGCAGCCGTCCCACACAGGTCTCCGAGCAGACCGTCGGCTCGCCCGCCTCGATCCGCGGGTAGCACATCGTGCACTTCTCGGCCTTGCCGGTGCCGTGGTTGAAGTAGATCTTCTTGTACGGGCAGCCGGACACGCACATCCGCCAGCCCCGGCACCGGTCCTGGTCGACGAGGACGATGCCGTCCTCCAGCCGCTTGTAGAGCGCGCCGGACGGGCACGCCGCCACGCACGACGGGTTGAGGCAGTGCTCGCAGATCCGCGGCAGGTAGAACATGAACGAGTTCTCGTAATCCAGCCGCACGTCGTCGCCGACCTTGCGGAGCACCGGGTCGCCCGCGAGGTGCGCGGGCCCGCCGCCGAGGTCGTCGTCCCAGTTCGGGCCCCATGTCACCGACGTCGGGCGCCCGTCGACGAGTGAGCGGGGCGGCGCGGTCGGGACGTCGTCGCCGAGCGGCGCGGTGGTGAGCGTCTCGTAGTCGTAGGTCCAGGGCTGGTAGTAGTCGTCGAGCTCGGGCAGGTCGGGGTTGGCGAAGATCCGCGCCAGCCGCGCGAACCGGCCGCCCGCGCGCGGGACGAGCCGTCCGCGCCGCAGCCGCCAGCCGCCGCGCCAGACGTCCTGGTCCTCGTAGCCGCGCGGGTATCCCTGGCCGGGACGCGTCTCGACGTTGTTGAACCAGGCGTACTCGGTTCCCGCGCGGTTCGTCCATGTCTGCTTGCAGGTGACGGAGCAGGTGTGGCAGCCGATGCACTTGTCGAGGTTCATGACCATGGCGATCTGCGCCAGCACGCGGCGGGGGGCGGACGGGGCGGGCATCAGTAGCGGACCTCCTGGGAGCGGCGGCGGATCACGGTGACCGCGTCGCGCTGGTTGCCGGTCGGGCCGTAGTAGTTGGGAGCGAACGACAGCTGGGCGTAGCCGCCGATGAGATGCGTGGGCTTGACGAGCAGCTTGGTCAGCGCGTTGTGGACGCCGCCGCGCCGCCCGGACGCCTCCGCCTTCGGCACGTTCACCAGGCGTTCCTGCACGTGGTACATGAACACCGCGCCGCGCGGGATGCGGTGGGAGACGATCGCGCGGGCGACGACCACGCCGTTGGCGTTGACGGCCTCGATCCAGTCGTTGTCGGCGACGCCGATCGTCTCGGCGTCCGGCACGCTCATCCAGATCACGGGCCCGCCCCGGGCGAGCGTCTGCATCAGCAGGTTCTCCTGGTACTCCGAGTGGATGGACCACTTGGAATGCGGCGTGATGTACCGCACCGCGACCTGTCTGCCCTCGCCGTTCCCGTCGCCGGGCGGTGCGTCCGGGCGGCTCTCGCCGAGCGCGGCCAGGTCGAGGGGCGGGCGGTAGAGCGGGAGCTGCTCGCCGTACTCGATGATCCAGTCGTGGTCGAGGAAGAAGTGCTGGCGGCCGGTCAGGGTGTGCCAGGGCTTGCGGTGCTCGGTGTTCACGGTGAACGGCGCGTAGCGGCGGTCGGGGGCCTCCTTGCCCGACCATTCGAAGCTGGTCCCGACCTGGACGGGACGGTCCTGGGTGTCGGAGAACACCACCCGGCGCTCGGCGACCGAGGCGGCCAGCGCGGCCAGCCCGGAGGCGGGCCCGCACCGCGCGTCCAGCCGCCGCAGCCCTTCGGCGGCGATCCGGCCGTTGGTGGTGCCCGACAGGGCGAGGATCGCCTCGCACAGCTTCACGTCAGTGTCCAGGAGCGGGCGGCCGAGGGCCGCGCCGTCGTCCGCGGTGCCGCAGCGGGCGGCCAGCCCGTCGTCCTCCGGGCCCGTCCTGACCAGGACGCCCTTGACGGTCATCCCCTCCTCGCCGGGCAGCGGGCCGAGCGCCGCGAGCCGGTCGGCGACGGCCGTGTAGTCGCGCTCGACCACCGTGATCGACGGGAGGTCGATCCCCGGCCTGCGCGGCCCGCCGCCTCCGGGGACGCGTCCGCCGGGCTGGGCGGTCTCCGCGGGGGTGTCGTGCAGCAGCGCGGTCGCCACCAGGTCGTGGACGGTGCCGAGCCGTCCGGCGGCCAGCTCACCGAGCCTGCGGGCCAGCGCGTGGAAGATCTCGAAGTCGGTGCGGGCCTGCCAGGGCGGCGCGATCGCGGGCGAGAACGCGTGCACGTACGGATGCATGTCGGTGCTGGACAGGTCGTGCTTCTCGTACCAGGTCGCCGCCGGGAGGACCAGGTCGGCGAACAGCGTCGTCGACGTCATCCGGAAGTCGAGCGCCATCAGCAGGTCGAGCTTGCCGCGGGGCGCCTCGTCCCGCCACGCCACGTCGCGCGGACGCCGCCCGGGTTCGGCCTCGGCGGCGCCGACGGCGTCCTGCGCGCCCAGCAGGTGCCGCAGGAAGTACTCGTTGCCCTTGGCGGACGAGCCGATCAGGTTGGCCCGCCAGACGGTCAGCACGCGCGGCCAGTTCTCCGGGGCGTCGGGGTCTTCGACGGCGAACCCGAGCCGTCCGGACGCGACCTGCTCGGCGACCCACTCCGCCGGGTCGCCGCCGTCCGCCCGCGCGCGTTCGCCGAGGTCCAGCGGGTTGGCCGTGAACGTCGGATAGGACGGCATCCAGCCCAGCCGCGCGGACTCCGCCACCAGGTCCGCGGTGTGGCGCCCGGCGAAAAGGCCGGGTCCGGTCGGGGACGACAGCGCGTCCGCGGCGAAGCCCTCGTACCGCCACTGGTCCGTGTGGACGTACCAGTACGGCGTCCCCGCCATCTGGCGGGACGGACGCGCCCAGTCCGCGGCCGTGGAGAGCTGCTGCCATCCGGCGAGCGGCCGCACCTTCTCCTGCCCGACGTAATGGGCCCAGCCGCCGCCGTTCACGCCCTGGCATCCGGTGAGCAGCAGCAGCGACAGGAACGACCGGTAGATCGTGTCGGAATGGAACCAGTGGTTCGTCCCCGCCCCCATGACGATCATCGACCGGCCGCGGGTGCGTTCGGCGTTGGCGGCGAACTCGCGCGCGATCGCCGCCACCCGTCCGGCCGGGACGCCGGTGATGCGCTCCTGCCAGGCGGGCGTGCAGGGAAAACGCGGATCGTCGTACCCGTCCGGCCAGTCTCCGGGCAGGCCGGGACGTTCCACGCCGTACTGGGCGAGCAGCAGGTCGAACACCGTCGTCACCGTCCGCCCGCCGATCCGGCGCACCGGAACCCCGCGGCGGACCGTCCCCGCTCCATCGAGATCGTCGAACCGAGGCAGGAGAATCTCGGCGCATTCCCCGCCGTCCCCGCCGTGGAAGGTCAGCAGCGGATCCAGATCGCCCAGGTCCAGATTCCAGCGTCCCTGGCCCTCCGCGGCCCAGCGGTCGGCCAGGGTCCCGGACGGGGCCACGGGCGCACCCGTGCGCGCGTCCACCAGCACCGGCTGCCAGCGCCGCTGCTCCGCGGCGGCCTCCGTCTCCAGGCCCAGCGCGGCGGCCGTCACGAACTTGCCGGGCGCGAGCCCGCCGTCCGGCAGTTCCCGCAGTTCCACCAGGAACGGCAGGTCCGTGTACTTCTTGATGTAGTCGCTGAAATAGGGCGTCGTGCGTTCGATGAAGTGCTCGCGCAAGATCACATGGCCCATCGCCATGGCGAGCGCGCCATCGGTTCCCGGATGCGGATGAAGCCATTCGTCGGCGAACTTGGTGGCGTCGGAGTAGTCGGGTGAGACCACCACTACCTTCTGGCCGCGATAACGCGCCTCGGTCATCCAATGCGCGTCCGGAGTGCGCGTCACCGGGACGTTGGAGCCCCACAGCATCAGATAACCGGCGTCCCACCAGTCCGCCGATTCCGGAACGTCGGTCTGGTCGCCGAACACCTGCGGTGAGGCGATCGGTAGGTCGGCGTACCAGTCGTAGAAGGACAGCATCGGCGCGCCGATGAGCGCCATGAACCGCGCCCCCACCGCGTGCGAGGCCATCGACATCGCGGGGATCGGGGAGAAGCCCGCGACCCGGTCGGGCCCATGGGTCATGATCGTGTGGACGTGCGCGGCCGCGGCGATCTCCAGCGCCTCGTCCCACCCGATCCGCACCAGCCCGCCGCGCCCCCGCGCCGACTGGTACCGGCGCCGCCGCTCCGGGTCGGTCGTGATCTCCGCCCATGCCGCCACCGGATCGCCCAGCCGGCGCCGCGCCTCCCGGTACATCTCGACCAGCACGCCCCGCGCGTGCGGGTAGCGGATCCGCGTGGGCGAGTAGGTGTACCAGGAGAAGGACGCGCCGCGCGGGCAGCCGCGCGGCTCGTACTCCGGACGGTCGGGGCCCACGCTCGGATAGTCGGTCTGCTGCGTCTCCCAGGTGATCAGACCGTCCTTGACGTACACCTTCCACGAGCACGATCCGGTGCAGTTCACCCCGTGCGTGGAGCGCACCACCCGGTCGTGCGCCCACCGTTCCCGGTAGGGCGCGTCGTTGACCTTCTGGTCGTCGCGGTACACGGTGCGAAGATCGGCCGAGACGGCCGTGGGCCGCAGCAGCCGCCCCGCCTCCAGCAGCCGTGCCTCGGCGGCCGCCGCCACCCGTCCGGCGCGCTTGCGATTTCCGCCAAGGACCACGGCATGCCCCTTTGTGAATTTCTCGGAAGGCCGGTGGCGCTCGTGCGGACCGCCGTCCTTAAGAAGCCACCATCGAGAAATCTCACGCGCCTTGACGGCTCAAGTCAATGTTCTTTGCCATGCCCTAATCTTGACGGCCTGGAAGGTCCGGTTCCGATCATGCGGACGATCCCCGAGCGACGGCCACGATCTGTCCGTCCCCGAGAAGATCTCGCGTAATTCACGCGCTCAGAACGGGCCGGTGAGGTCGCCCAGCTTGTCGGTCAGCCGAAGGTTGTGGGAGTAGTCGACCGGGACGGTGATGACGGAGACCGCGTCGTCGGCCAGGGCCTTGCGGAGCGTCGGGAGCAGCTCGTCCGCCGCCTCGACGCGGTAGCCGCGGGCGCCGAAGCTCTCCGCGTACTTCACGAAGTCGGGGTTGCCGAACTTGATGTTGGAGCTGGTGCCCAGGTCCAGGTCCATCTTCCACTCGATCAGGCCGTAGGCGGAGTCGTCCCAGATCAGGACGGTGATCGGGATGTTCTCGCGGACGGCCGTCTCCAGCTCCTGCGAGTTCATCAGGAACGCGCCGTCGCCGGTCGCGGCCAGGACCCTGCGGTCGGGGTGCGCGAGCTTGGCGGCGATCGCGCCCGGCACGGCGAACCCCATGGACGACAGCCCGTTGGAGACCAGCAGCGTGTTCGGCTCGTACGTCGGGTACATGCGGGCCATCCACATCTTCACCGCGCCGGTGTCGGCGAGCACGATGTCGCCGCGCCCCATGGCCGCGCGGACGTCGGAGACGATCCGGCGGGGCGACAGCGGGTGCCCGCCCTCCGTGGCGCCCTCGGTCAGTTCCTCGCGAATCATCTGGCGGATCTTCCGCCCAGTGCCGTTCACGTCGAAGCGGCGGTGGACGGAGTCGGCCAGGGCGCGGAGCGTCCGGGAGATGTCGCCCTGGATGCCGACCTCGACCGGGTAGTGGTCGTCCACCTCGGCGGGGAACTGGTGAATGTGGATGATCTTCTTGTCGGCCTTGGGGTTGATCTTGACGGGGTCGAACTCCTGCAGCTCGTAGCCCACGGCGATGAGCACGTCCGCCTCGTCGAAGCCGAAGTTGACGTAGTCGTGGCGCATGAACCCGACCGCGCCGAGCGCGTTGGGGTGGTCGTCCGGGAAGACGCCCTTGCCGTTGAACGTGGTCGCGACCGGCAGGCCGAGGCGCTCGGAGAAGTACCGCAGCGCGTCGCTCGCGCGGGCGCGGGTCGCGCCGTGCCCGGCCAGCACGACGGGCCGGGCGGCGAGCGCGAGCACGTCGGCGGCGCGGGCGATCTGCGACGGCGACGGCTCCTGCGTCCGGACGACGTTGACCGGCAGCGGCTTCAGTTCGGCGGCGACCTTCGCGGCCTCGACGTCCTCCGGAATCGCCAGGTAGACGGCGCCGGGACGCTCCGTCTGCGCCGTCTTGAACGCCTTGCGCACCATCTCGGGCAGCGCCTCGGCGGTGGGCGCCAGCTCCGACCACTTGGTCACCGGGCGGAACAGCGACACCAGGTCGACGATCTGGTGCGACTCCTTGTAGATGCGGTCCAGGCCGACCTGGGCGGAGATCGCCACGACCGGGGTGCTGTTGGTGGTCGCGTCGGCCACGCCGAGCTGGAGGTTGATCGCGCCCGGCCCGAGCGTCGCCGACGCCACGCCTGCCTTGCCGGTGAGACGGCCGTAGATCTCCGCCATGAACGCCGCGCCCTGCTCGTGCCGGACGAGGACGTACCGGATGGAGGAGTCGTTCAGCGCGTGGACGAAATGGATGTTCTCCTCGCCCGGGATGCCGAAGACGTATTCGACGCCCTCCGCCTCAAGGGCCCGGACGAGCAGCCGGGCCGCGTCCTGCTGAGCGGGGGCTTCTTGCGTGGACATCGTGTGTCCCATCTCCAGTCTGCCGATCGCTGGTGCTGACTCGTTCAGCATCCCGGGCCCTGCCTGAATTCCGCCCGCCGGTGTGTGATCGCTCTCAGCGTTTTCGCTCTCCGGAGTCTTCGCCGTCAGGAGTCGGCGAGGCTCTTGATGGCGCGGAGCGTCGGCTCGTCGCGCACCCCGGCGATCAGCACGGTGGTGACGGGGCTGTCGCGCCACAGGGCGAGCCGTTCCCCGATCCGCCCGATGGGGCCGAGGAGGGAGATCGCGTCGGCCAGCGCGTCGGGCACGGCCCTGACCGCCTCGTCGCGGCGTCCGTCCAGGAACAGCTCCTGGACGCGGGCCGCCTGCTCCGCGTAGCCGAGCCGGCCGATCAGGTCGAGATGGAAGTTGCGCTGCCGGGCGCCCATCCCGCCGATGTAGAACGCGACCGGGATCTTGGCGAACTCCAGCGCGGCGGGCAGGTCGTCGGTGACGATCGTGATGACGGTGGCGGCGATCTCGAAGCCGTCCGGACGGCCGGCGAGCGACTCGCCGAACACCGCGTCGATCTGCCCGGGGTCGACGAACAGCGGCAGCCAGCCCTGCGCGATCTCGGCGGACAGCGCGACGTTCTTCGGCCCCTCCGCGCCCAGGTAGACGGGGATGTCCGGACGCACGGGATGGGCGATCGACTTCAGCGGCTTGCCGAGGCCGGCGCCGCCGGGCAGCGGCAGCGGGTAGTGCGGTCCCTCGCTGGTCACCGGTGCCTCGCGGCGCCAGACCTGCCGGACGATGTCGACGTACTCGCGGGTGCGGGCGAGCGGCTTCGGGAACGGCTGCCCGTACCAGCCCTCGACGACCTGCGGCCCGGACGCGCCGAGGCCGAGGATCACCCGCCCGCCCGACAGCGCGTCCAGCGTCAGCGCGTGCATGGCGGTGGCGGTCGGGGCGCGCGCCGAGATCTGCGCGACGGCGGTACCCAGTTTGATCTTGGATGTCCGGGCCGCGTACCAGGTCAGCGGAGTGAACGCGTCCGAGCCGTACGCCTCGGCGGTGAAGACCGAGTCGTAGCCGCAGCGCTCGGCGGCCAGCACGGTCTCGGTCTGGTCGTCGGCGTCCCGATGCCAGTAGCCGACGTTGATGCCGAGCTTGAGTTCCGCGGTCACGGTCGCCCTCCGGAGATCGTCGCACCGCGATGCTAGAACACGTTCTAGTCCCCGGAAAGGGCCGGGGGCCGCGGCGAGTCGTCGCCGCGGCCCCCGGTTCCGTCGCTAGACCTCCTTGATCGCGCTCAGCAGGCTCCGCCAGGCGGGCGTCGTCAGCACCAGCGCCGGCCCGGCGGGGTTCTTGGAGTCGCGGACCGCGCGAAGGTCGCTGGACAGGGGGGCCACCTCGACGCACTGGTCGCCGCTCCCGCTGTGGGACGACTTGCGCCAGGCGGCTGCGGTGAGTTCGCGCTGCAGGTTGGTCACGGGCTGCTCCTTGCTGCCTCGGCTATGAGGTGCGCGGAATCCTCGGGGGACAGGGCGGCCGCCTCGATCCGATCGAAGCGATCCCTATGTTTTGCTATTGCCTCCGCACTCTCAAGGTAAACGTCGCCCATGGTGCCCTCTACGTAGGCGATATCTGGGTCAGCGGGGTCTGGATACGACAATATGGTGAATCGTCCGTCGAGGCCCGCATGCTCCCTCGCCGTATACGGAAGTACCTGAATCGTGACGGATGGGCGGGTATTCACGGCGGTGGCGAGCGCCTCCAGTTGAGCGCGCATCACCTTCTCGCCGCCGATCGGACGGTGCAGCACCGACTCGTCGAACACGACGTTCAGGCGCGGCGCGTCCGTCCGGTCCAGCAGCGCCTGGCGGATCTTGCGGGCGGCGATGCGGCGCTCGATGTCCTCGGGTCCCGGCAGCAGCCGGCCCGCCGTGATCACGGCGCGGGAGTACTGCTCGGTCTGCAGCAGCCCGTGCACGAGCTGCGGATCCCAGGTGCGGATGTGCGACGCCTCGTCCTCCAGCGCGACATAGCTGCCGGCGAAGACGTCCTGGTACGCCGTCCACCAGCCGCGCTGCCCCGCCTGGCGGGCGAGGGTGATGAGCGCGTCGCGGCCGGGGCTGGGCACGCCGTAAAGATCGAGGATGTCGGCGATGTCGCCGGGCTTGGGCCGGGTCTGGCTGGTTTCGAGACGGGAGACGGTGGCTCGCGACCAGTCGAGCCGATCCGCCACCTCCTGCAGGGTCAGGCCCTGCTCCTCTCGCAGCTTGCGCAGTTCCCGCGCCAGACGGCGGCCACGGACGGTGGGGCGGTAGGTCATGGGAGTGGAGTCTTACCACTCTTGCCGCGCGTCACAACGCGATTGACGAACCCGGCAGGAAGGGCAGAGCAATTCCGCGAAGGCAGTTGCGCTCGTGAGATTCTCACGACACGCTTGCTTCCGTGACGACCGGGGGACCGACAGTGACGAGCGGTCCGGCCGCGCGCCCGGGCACGTAGACCGCGGGAGGAACCCGTGAAGAGCACGACAGCCGACCTGACGGCGGAGACCATGGCCGACGCGATGGCCGATGGCGACGGCGACGCCCGTGCCGCCGCGGGCACGATGCCCGGGTGGGTCTGGGCCCTGCCGGGCGGGCCCGGATGCGCCGGCCACGCCCGCCGCGTGCTGCGCGACGCGCTCGCCTCGCTCGGCGTCTCACGGGACGCGATCGCCGACGCGCAGCTCATGGTGAGCGAGCTGGCGACCAACGCGCACCAGCACGCCGGCGAGCACGGCCCGCACGAGTTGTGGCTGTACCTCGGCGAGGCCGAGCCGGGTCCCGGAGCCGCCGAAGCCGCCGATGACACCGACGCCGCCGATGACGAGGGCGTGAGCGGCGATGTCGTGTGCGGCGAGAGTGTGAGCGGCGAGGTGCGGTGCGCGGTGTTCGACGCGCTGCCCGATGCCGCGCTGCCCGGCTACTCGTGGACGTCCGGCGACTGCGGGCGCGGGCTCAGCATCGTCCGGGAGCTGTCCGGCGGGCGCTGGGGCATGCGGCGGACGCGATCACGGCTCGGGCCGTCCGTCCGCGGCAAGGCCGTCTGGTTCGCCGTGCCCGGCGCCACCGCGGGCCCGGCCCCCGGCTAGCGCCGCCCCTCGGCTGGCCCCGCACTTGGCTAGCGTCGCTCGTCGCGCACCGGGCTTGCGCGTGCGACGGCCTATGCTTTGCGCACGTGCTCAACGTTCCGCGGCTCGTCGTGGCCGCGCCTTCCACGGGAAGCGGGAAAACGACCGTCGCGACGGGTCTGATGGCCGCGTTCGCCGCCCGCGGCCTGGCGGTCTCCCCGCACAAGGTGGGTCCCGACTACATCGACCCCGGTTACCACGCGCTCGCCACAGGACGTCCTGGACGGAACCTCGATCCATGGCTCACCTCTGAGGAACTGGTCGTCCCGCTGTTCCTGCATGGCGCGCGCGGAGCGGACATCGCCGTCGTCGAAGGCGTCATGGGTCTGTACGACGGCGCCGCGGGGCTGGGACCGTCCGACGCGGCCGGTGGCGGCGACTACGCGTCCACCGCGCACGTCGCGACCCTGCTGGACGCGCCCGCCGTCCTGGTGGTGGACGCCTCCGCGGCGGCCGGACGGTCGGTGGCCGCGCTCGTGCACGGCTTCCGCTCGTACGGGACGGTCAGGGTCGGCGGCGTCATCCTCAACCGGCTCGGCTCGGACGGCCACGAGCGCATGTGCCGCGACGCCGTCGACGGTCTGGGCCTGCCCGTGCTGGGCGCGCTCCGCCATCACGAGGAGGCGGCGGCGCCGTCCCGGCATCTCGGGCTCGTCCCGGCGGCCGAACGGCGGGCGGAGGCGGTCGAGACCGTCCGGCGGCTCGGTGACCTGATCGCCGCGTCCTGCGATCTGGACGCGGTCCTCGCGCTGGCCCGCGCCGCTCCTCCACTCGCGGCCGAGCCCTGGGACCCGGCCGAGGCGGTCGGCGCGCGGGAGGAACCGGCGGAGCGTCCGCGGATCGCGGTCGCCGGAGGGCCCGCGTTCACGTTCGGGTACGCGGAGAACGAGGAGCTTCTCACGGCGGCCGGTGCCGAGGTCGTCCGATTCGACCCGCTACGGGACGAGGAACTCCCCGAACGGACGAGCGGCGTCGTCATCGGCGGAGGGTTCCCCGAGATGCACGCGGCGGAGCTTTCGTCCAACGAGCCCCTGCGCAACGCGTTGTCCGCCTTCGGCAAGGCGCCCTATGGCAAGGCGTCTTATGGCAAGGCGTCTTATGGCAAGGCGTCCCGACCCCTTTACGCCGAATGCGCGGGCCTTCTCTATCTCGCGCAAGAGCTGGACGGCGCCGCCATGTGCGGCGTCCTGGACGGAGTGAAGGCCACCATGGCCTCGCGGCTGACACTGGGCTATCGTGCCGCGGTGGCGGTGGCCGACTCGGTCGTCGCCCGTGCGGGCGAACGGGTACGCGGCCACGAGTTCCACAGCACGGTCACCGAACCCGTCCACGGGAGAACGGCGGCCTGGCAGTGGGCCGCGTCCGGTCCCGTGGGTTTCGTGCAGGGCGGCTGTGTCGCGTCCTATCTTCATCTGCACTGGGCGGGGTCGCCGTGGTTCGCGAGCAGGTTCGTCGACGCCTGCGGAGAGGATCGGCTGTGAACGCCTTCGAGCGAAGTGTCCGCCTGGAGAGCGAACGGCTCGTCGTTCGCCCCTTCGGCCTCGACGACGCGCCCGGCCTGATCGAGGTGATCCGCGCCGGAGAGGACCTTCTGCCGCCCACCTTCCCGACCGTGCTGGAGGCCGAGCCCCTCGCCTGGTTCCTGCGCGAGGGCGTCCACAACGTCCAGCGCTACGGCCTCGGCATCCACCTCGCGGTGACCGGCCGGGACACCGGCGACCTGATCGGCACCATCGGGCTGTTCAAGGTGAACTGGGACCATCTGACGAGCGAGGTCGGCTACGGGATGCGCCCGGCCGCGCGCGGCCGCGGCTACGCCACCGAGGCGCTCAGGCTGGTCTCCGACTGGGCGCTGGGCGAGTGCGGGCTCTTCCGCGTCGAGCTGCGCGCCATGGACACCAACCACGCGTCCATCCGCGTCGCGGAGAAGAGCGGTTACGTGCGCGAGGGCGTCGCGCGGGGCGGGGAACGCGACGACGCCGGCGTCAGCCGGGACATGATCGTCTTCAGCCGGATCGCGACCGATCCGCCGCCGCCCGGGACGCGGGTCGGAGCGCCGGCCGGATCTTCGGCCGGATCGGCGCTCACCGGCGCGCCGCGGCGGCGCTCCGGCGGCGGCTTCGAAAGGCTCGACGCCCAGGACGAGGAAGGACGGCCCGGGTGATCGACGAGGACAGGACGCTCGTGCTCTACGGCGAGAACGCGCGCGAGGCGGCCCGCCGGATGCTGCCCGGGCTGCCGGACGCGTGCTTCGTCCCGGCGGCCGCGCCCGGCGAACCCGGCCCGACCAAGCTGAGCGTGGCGTTCAAGGAGGCGTTCAAGGAGGCGGTCAGGGACGATCTCGCGCAGGTCGTCCTGGTCGCCGGGATGCACGAGCAGGCCCTCTTCGTCGGCGGCGTGTGGGGCACCGCCGGCGTCCTGGAGTCGATCACCCTCGACATGGGCGGCGGTTTCGCGCTGGCCGCGACCGTGGCCGACGCGCCGAATCCGCGGGACTCCTACGACGAATGGGAGGCCGCGGGAATACTCGGGCCGTGCGGTCGGGAACTGTGCCGCAGGGCCGCCGGGGAACTGGAGCGTCTCGCCGCCGAGGCGGCCGGAACGGCCACCAGCCCGGTCGCGGCTCAGGTGGTCATGGTCGACCCGGACGGCGAGCGCATGATCGGCATGTACGGGCGAATGGCCCGTTAGGCAGTTGGCGGGGTAGGCGATGCTCACGATCGTCGGCCGGAACGGTTCGCCGCTCAGCGCGGCGGCCCGCGCGGCTCTGGAAAGCGCTGCGCTGGTGGTGGGCGAGCCCGGCAGGCTGGACGATCTGCCATTGGCGCCCGGGGCCAAGCAGGTGGCCACTGAGGATCTCGCGGAAGCGCTACATGGCGTAGATGTCACAGGCCAGGACGTCGTGCTCGTCGTGGACGGCGATCCCGGTTACTTCGGAATCCTCCGGACGCTGCTCGAACAGGGGCATGCGCCAGAGGTTCTGCCGTCCGTGCCCATGGTGGCGCGGGCCTTCTCCCAGGCGGGACTGCCCTGGGAGGACGCGCTGGTCGTCTCGGCCCGGGACGGGCACCTCAGACAGGCCGTCAACGCGTGCCGAGCCCACCCCAAGGTGGCGGTGCTGACCGGGCCGGGTGCGGGCCCGGCGGAACTGGCGCGCGCGCTGTTCCCCGTGACACCGCGGTCGTTCGTCGTCTGCGAAGACCTGGACGGGCCTGGAGAACGGGTCGTGTACGTCCGTCCGGCCGAGGCTACGACCCGTCCGTGGAATGAGCCGGATGTGGTGCTCGTCCTGGACAACCGGCACGCGCTCGGTGAATCGGACTGGATCTCAGGGGCCGCGCCAGGCCCCGCAGGGTGGGCGCTGCCCATGGACGCGTTCGGCGAGGGCGGCGGTCTCCGGCCGGAAGTTCGCGCCTTCGTCCTGGCCAGGCTCGGCCCGAGGGTCGGCGACATGGTGTGGGACGTGGAGTCCGGCGACGGCTCGGTCGGCATCGAATGCGCCCGCTTCGGGGCCGCGGTCGTCGCCGTCGACCGCGACTACACGACCTGCGAGCGGATCAGGGAGAACGTCCGCCTGCACGGCGTCAAGGTCGCGATGGCGTCCGGGGACGTGCGGTCCACGGCCGGTCACCTGCCCGAGCCCGACGCCGTCTTCATCGGCCCCGGGTTCGCCGGACCCGCAGGTCCGGACGCCGTCCGGACCTGCGCCGCCCTCCGCCCGGCCCGGCTCGTCGCCATCGCCGCCGCCGCGACCGGACACGACGACGCCGAGATCGCGCGGGAGATGACGGGCGCGCTGGCCGAGCACGGCTTCACCGCCGAGGCCGTCCGGCTCCGCGCGACCCCGCTGGCCGAGCACCCGGAGCCGCCCGGCGAGCCGGACGGGAAGGCGGACGGGGAGGCGGACGACGAGGCGGACGAGGTGTCCGGCGCGGCCGTGATCGTCGTGTGGGGCGAGCGGGACGTCCAGGCGCGGGGACGGCGCCCGTCCCGGACCGTCCGCCGCGTCGAGACGATCGCCGCCCTGCCCGCCGAACCGGACGGAACCGGCACGACATAGCGGACCTAACGCCTCGCAAGCCGTGAAACCCTGGGTGTTCGTCCTGGAAGCGACGCAGGAGGCGCAGTTGACCGTCCGCCAGCCCCACCCGATCGAGGCCGGGATGGGCCGAACCGCCGACCCCCCGGATCCCGATCTGCGCCACCACGGGGACGCGGAGGTCGGCGACGGTCTCGCCGACTTCGCCGTCAACGTCCGGACGGGCACGCCCCCGGCCTGGCTGGCCGAACGGCTCCGCGCGTCCGTCGCGGACCTCGCCGCCTACCCCGACCCCCGTCCGGCCCGCCGCGCGGTCGCGCGGCGGCACGGCAGGTCGGCCGGGGAGGTGCTGCTCACGGCCGGTGCGGCGGAGGCGTTCGTGCTGCTCGCACGGGTGCTCGCGCCGCGCAGGGCGGTGGTCGTGCACCCGCAGTTCACCGAGCCCGAGGCCGCGCTGAAGGCGGCGGGCCACGAGGTGGAACGGGTGATCCTGAGCAAGGACTTCACCCTCGACCCCGCCGCGATCCCGGCCGACGCCGACCTCGTCGTGATCGGCAACCCGACGAACCCGACCTCGGTGCTGCACCCGGCCGGCACCGTCGCCGCGCTGGCCGCGCCCGGCCGGACGGTCGTCGTCGACGAGGCGTTCATGGACTGCGTCCCCGGTGAGCCGGAGACCCTGGCCGGCAGGCTGCCCGCGGGCGTCGCCGTCATCCGCTCCCTGACCAAGACCTGGGGCCTCGCCGGGCTGCGCGCCGGATACGTCCTGGCCGACCCCCACCTGATCGCCCGGCTCGCCGAGGCGCAGCCGCTCTGGCCGGTGTCCACGCCCGCGCTCGTCGCGATCGAAGCGTGCTCCACCCCGGAGGCCGTCGCCGAGGCCGGCGCGTGGGCCGTCGCCCTCGCCGCCGAACGCGACCGGCTGGCCTCGGAACTCACCGCACGCGGCCTCTACGTCGTCCCTGAGGCGCGAGCGTCGTTCCTGTGCCTGCGCGTGCCCGACGCTCTCGGAATCAGGGCCTTGCTAAGGCAGCGTGGCTACGCCGTCAGGCGCGGAGACACGTTCCCAGGGCTCGGTTCCGACTGGCTGCGCATCGCCGTGCGTGACCGGCCGTCCAACGACACCCTTCTAGACGTGCTCGGCGAACTGGGCATTTGAAAGAGGACACCGTGAACCTGATCGACGAGACCATCGCCGCCATCGCACCCCTGGACGAGGCGGCCATCCGCGACGCCCGCGACCACCAGGCACGTCTCACCAAGCCGCCCGGGTCCCTCGGCGTCCTGGAGGAGCTGCCGGTCAGGCTCGCCGGGCTGGCCGGACGGTGCCCGCCGCCGCTTCCCGAGCCCGCCGCCGTCGCCGTGTTCGCCGCCGACCACGGCGTCCACGCGCAGGGCGTCACCCCGTGGCCACAGGAGGTCACCGCGCAGATGGTGGCCAACTTCCTGGCCGGCGGCGCCGTCGTCAACGCGTTCGCCGCCCAGGTCGGCGCCGAGGTCAACGTCGTCGACATCGGCGTCGCCGGCGACCTCGGCGCGGCCCCCGGGCTGCTCCGCCGCAAGATCGCGCACGGCACCGCCGACCTGACGCTCGGCCCCGCGATGACCATGGACGAGACCCGCCGCGCCGTCACCGTGGGCATCGAGGTGTCCCGCTACCTCGTCGCCAACGGAGCCCGCTGCCTGATCACCGGTGACATGGGCATCGCCAACACCACCGCGTCCGCCGCGCTGATCGCCGCGTTCACCGGCCTGCCCGCCGAGCGGGTCACCGGCCGCGGGACCGGCATCGACGACGCCACCCACGCGCACAAGGTCGAGATCGTCCGCACCGCCCTCGCGCGGCACGGCCTGCCCTCTGACGACGCCGCACCGCTGGACGTGCTGGCGGCCGTTGGCGGGCTGGAGCACGCCGCGCTCGCCGGGTTCGTCCTCGGCGCGGCGGCCCTGCGCGTCCCGGTCATCCTGGACGGCGTGATCGCCGGGGCGGCCGCCCTCGCCGCCGCCGCCCTCAGCCCGGACGCCGCCGGCGCCTGGGTCGCCGGGCACCGCTCGGCCGAGCCCGGCCACGCCGCCGCCATCGCCGCGCTGGGCCTGCGCCCGCTGGTCGACCTGGAGCTCAGGCTGGGCGAGGGAACGGGCGCCCTGCTGGCGTTGCCGCTGGTCCAGGGCGCGGTACGGGTCCTGCACGAGGTCGCCACCTTCGACTCCGCCGGCGTCAGCGACAAGGACGCCGTACCCCGTAACCAAACGATCACGGAATGAGTCACGCTCGGCTATCGACTGGGCGGAGGCCCTCTCCATGCACTCCTGAACCCGAGTACCTTTGTTCCACAAAGACACCTGTCCGTCACCGGAGCCCGCCAGCTGATCCGCACATCCGATCGAGAGAATCACCACGTGCCCCCGTACCTGCTTGGCCTGCGACTCGGCGGCCGGCGCGTCCTCGTCGTCGGCGGGGGCCGGGTCGCCCAGCGCCGCGTGCCCGCGCTGCTGGACGCGGGCGCCGACGTCGTGCTGGTCTCCCCGGAGGTCACCGCGTCCCTCCAGGGCCTCGCGGAACGCGGCAAGATCACCTGGCATCGGCGGGGCTTCCGGCCCGGCGACTGCGCGGGCGCCTGGCTGGTCCAGGCCGTCACCGACGACGCCAAGGTCAACGCGGACGTGGTCACCGAGGCCGAGGCCGCGCGGATCTGGGCCGTCCGGGCCGACGACGCCGAGTCCTCGCCCGCCTGGACGCCCGCGAGCGGCCACGCGGGCGACGCGACCGTCGGCGTCCTGCTCGGCGGCGACCCGCGGCGCGCCGCCGGCATCCGCGACGCCGTGGTGGACGGCCTGCGCGCCGGCGCCCTCGAATCCCGGCACTCCCGGCGCAAGCCCGCCGGTGTCGCCCTCGTCGGCGGCGGGCCGGGCGACCCCGAGCTGATCACCGTCCGCGGCCGCCGGCTCCTCGCCATGGCGGACGTCGTCGTCACCGACCGGCTCGCCCCCGGCGGCCTCCTGGACGAGCTCGCCCCCGACGTCGAGGTGATCGACGCCGCCAAGATCCCCTACGGCCGGACGGTCGCGCAGGACCGCATCAACGAGTACCTGGTCGAGCATGCCCGGCAGGGCCGCTTCGTCGTCCGGCTCAAGGGCGGCGACCCGTTCGTGTTCGGGCGCGGCGCGGAGGAAGTGTTGCATTGCGCCCGGCACGGCGTCCCGGTCACGGTCGTCCCCGGGATCACCAGCGCCGTCGCCGTCCCGTCCGCCGTGGGCGTCCCGGTCACGCACCGGGGCGTCGCGCAGGAGTTCCACGTCGTCTCCGCGCACGTCCCGCCCGGACACCCCGACTCGACCGTCGACTGGGCCGCGCTGGGCGCCGGGACCGGCACGATCGTCCTGCTCATGGCCGTGGAACGGATGACGCTGATCGCGCCGGCCCTGATGCGCTATGGTCGATCGTCCGACACGCCGGTCGCCGTGATCCAGGACGGCACCCTCCCCGGCCAGCGGTCGCTGACGGCGACGCTGGGCACGGTGGCCGACGAGATGGCCGCCGGCGAAGTCCGGCCCCCGGCGATCGTGGTCGTGGGCGACGTGGTCAACGTGGCACGAGAGATCGACATGATTCGAGCGGACATGGGACGGGATCCGTGACCCCCCCGGCAGAGCAGAGCGCGGTCCACGACGAGGAGGCCGGCACCGGCCCGGGACGCGGGATCGATGACTCCGCGGCCCCCGGGAAGGACGCCGCGCCCGAAACGGACACGCGTGAGGAACCCGATCGTCCCGAGGTCCAGGCGGACGACAAGGCGGACGACAAGGACGAGAAGCCTGAGGGAACGTCCGGTGAAGGCCGTCCCGCCGCCGGTGACGCCGAGCGCGAGCCCGGCACGGGAGCCGCCGAGCCCGCGAAGGCGCCGCCCGCCAAACGCGGCCGCTACGCCCGCCGCGGCAAGTTGCCCCGGACCGGCCGTGACACCCCACCGCCCGACGAGACGCCACCCGCCGACGAAGCGCGACCGGCCCAGGACGCGCAGCCCGGCACCGGCAGGAGCGCGCGGTCGGCGAAGAGGACGCGCCCGGGCAGGCACGCGAAGTCCGCCAACGCGCCGGCGCCCCCCGAAACGGAATCCGGCAAGGGCAAGGACCCGCAGCAGGACCCGGAAACGAAACCAGACCAGGAAACGCAGCACGCCAAGGACGACCCCCAGCGCACCGACGACGACACCCAGCACGCCGCCAAGGACGACGCGCCCAAGAACGGCCGCGGACGGCGTCGCGCCACCAGGCCGCCCGCCGCCGCCGGCACGGTGCGCCAGGGCGAGCTGACCCGGGCCGTCACCAGCCTGCGCGACCAGCTCGGCGCGTTCAACTTCCTGCTGGACGTGCCCGGCGTGCAGGAAGCCCGCGAGGCCCGCGACGAGCTGCGCGACCAGCTCCAGGACTACGTCCTCCCGCGCATCCAGGCCGCGGGCGCGCCCATGCTCGTGGTTCTCGGCGGCTCGACGGGCGCGGGCAAGTCGACGCTGGTCAACACGCTCGTCGGGGCCCGCGTGAGCGCCACCGGCGTGCTGCGCCCGACCACCAGCAGCCCGATCCTGGTGTGCCACCCCGACCACGCGCAGTGGTTCCTTGAGGGTCCGCTGCTGCCGGGCATGGGACGCGTCCGCGGCCCGGCCCCCGACGCCATCGCCGGCGACCAGCTGGTCATCATCACCAGCGACGTCCTCCCGCCCGGCCTCGCGCTTCTCGACAGCCCCGACTTCGACTCCGTCTTCGAGGACCACTACGAGTTCGCCACCAAGCTGATGGCCGCCGCCGACCTGTGGCTGTGCGTCACCACCGCCGCGCGGTACGCCGACGCGCAGGTGTGGCAGATGCTCCAGCGCGCCAAGGAGAACGGCGCGACGATCGGCGTCGTGCTGTCGCGCGTCCCGCAGGGCGCCGGGCCGCAGGGCGCCGAGATCGTCGAGCACTTCGGCGAGATGCTCGACGACAACGAGGTCGGCGACGCGCGCCGCTTCACCATCCCCGAGACCCGGATCGAGGACAGCCGCCTCCCCGAGGAGACCGTCGGTGACCTGCGCGCCTGGCTCACCGGCGTCGCTGAAGACGCCGAGGACCGCGAGATCGTCATCAGCGACACCCTCGCCGCCGTCCTCGACAGCTTCCGCACCCGCGTCCCCGAGCTCGCCCGCCAGGTCGAGGCGCAGGTCGAGCAGCGCGACGAGCTGGGCAGGGAGGTCGAGGCCGGGTACGGCACCGCGCTCGCCGAACTCGACGAGGCCACCCGCAACGGCTCCCTGCTGCGCGGCGAGGTCCTCGCCCGCTGGCAGGACTTCGCCGGCACCGGCGACCTGCTGCGCTCCCTGCACACCCAGCGGTCCAGGCGCGGCCGGTCTGCGCGGCGGCGGGGCCGCAGCCCGGCCCGGGTCCGCGCGCTGAAGGCGGCGCTGCGCAGCGGCCTCGAATCGCTGATCATGGCGTCCGCCGAGCACGGCGCCGAACAGGTCATCGCCCGCTGGCGCGACCACCCGGCGGGACGGCAGGTCCTCGCCACGGCGGACGCCGAGGTCGGGCACGTCTCCCCGGAGCTGTCGCGCCGCGTCACCCGGGCCGTCAGCTCCTGGCAGGACCACGTCCAGGAGCTGATCCGCACCGAGGGCGTCACCAAGCGCTCGGTCGCCAAGCTGGTGTCGTTCGACACCGAGGCGGTCTCCCTCGTCCTGATGATCGGCCTGCTCGGGTACGGCACGTCCGACGTGGCCGTCGAGGGCGGCAACAGCGCCGTCCCGCAGCGGCTGCTGAAGGCGCTGTTCGGCGCTGAGTCGCTGCGCGGCATGGGCGCCAAGGCCCGCGCCGACCTGCGCAGCCGCATCGGGATGCTGTTCGACGAGGAGTCCATCAGATTCGAGCAGGTGCTCGACTCCGCCGGCATCCCGGACGAGACCGTCCCCGTCCAGCTGTACCAGGCCACCTACAACCTCGAGGTTGCCCGATGACCACCTCGGCCATCCCCGCGAACTCGCCGCCGGGAACCGGCGGGATCCCGATCCTCGGCGCGGCCGGCCCCGGCGCCGCCGAACCCGCCGCGGGACCGCCCGGCCTCACCGACCGCCTCAACGGCCTCGACCGGCTCGTCCGCGCCGGCGCCGGACGGCTCGACCAGCCCGCCATGGCCGAGGCCGGGGCGCTGCTCGACCGGGCCGGGCAGCGGCTGCGGCTGTCCGGCGAGCACACCGTCGTGACCCTCGCCGGCGGCACGGGCAGCGGCAAGTCGTCGCTGTTCAACGCCATCTGCGGGCTGGAGCTCTCACCGACCGGCATGCGCCGCCCCATGACGTCCCAGGCCCACGCCTGCGTGTGGGGGCTGGACGGCGCCGGCCCCCTCCTCGACTGGCTGGACGTCGACAAACGCCACCGCTACGCCCGCGCCAGCGCCCTCGACCTCGAACGCGCCGACTCCTCGCTGCAGGGCCTCGTCCTCATCGACCTGCCCGACCACGACTCCATCCAGGCGATGCACCGCGCCGAGGTCGACCGGTTCGTCACCATCGCCGACCTGCTCGTCTGGGTCGTCGACCCGCAGAAGTACGCCGACGCCGCCCTGCACCGCAACTACATCGTCCCGTTCGCGCGGCACACCGGAGTCACGCTCATCGTCCTCAACCAGGTCGACCGGCTCACCCCGCACGAGATCGACGACTGCGTCGCCGACCTGCGCCGCCTTCTGGAGGCCGAGGGCCTCGCCGACCCGCGCATCGTGACGACCTCCGCCGTCGCCGACGACGGCGTCTTCGGCTTCCGGGACATCCTCGTCGACACCGTCGCCGCCCGCCGCGCCCGCACCGAACGGCTGTCCGCCGACGTCGACAGGATCGCCGAGCGCTTCGTCGTCTACCGCTCCGAGGCGGAGCCGCCCACCACGGTCGACGACGGCCGCCGCGGCGACCTCGTCCAGGCCCTCACCGACGCCGCGGGCGCGCCCGCCGTCGCCGAGGCCATGGAGAGCGCCTACGAGCTGCGCGCCGCCGACTTCGTCGGCTGGCCCGTCTCCGCCATCATCGCCCGCCTGCGCTCCGACCCGCTGCGCCGGATGCGCCTCACCGAACTGCGCGAGGAACTCCGCGGCGCCTTCACCGGCCCGATCGGCGCCCAGCAGGGCGACGTCGACACCGCCCTCCAGGGCGTCACCGAGGGCATCACCCCCGAGCTGCCCGCGCATTGGGGACGCTCCGTCCGCGCCGCCGCCCGCTCCCACGCCACCGAGATCCCCGAGGCCCTCGGCGAGTCCCTCAAGGACGCCCTGCCCACGTTCAACCAGGTGCCGCGCTGGTGGTGGCTGGTGAAGACATGGCAGTACTTCCTGGTGCTGGTCGCCGTCCTCAGCGTCATGTGGATCGGCGTGATCATCGCCTACGGCCCCCTGGAGGCCGGCGGCGAAGACACGAGCGGCCTCATCGGGGAGGCGGGGCTCATCCCGTACGTCGCCGTCCTGGTCGTGTGCACGCTCGGCATGGGCTGGCTCACCGCCTCCGCCTGCCGGAACCTGGTCGCCCTCTCGTCCGCCAAACACGGCGACAAGATGGAGCACCACATGCGCGTGGGCATCGAACGCGTCGCGCACGACAAGGTGATCGTGCCCATCGAGGACGACCTCAAGGTCTACGCCCGCTTCCGCGAGGACGTGGACGTCGCACTGGGCCGCCGCTGAGTTATCCACAATTCCGCTCCCGCTCCCTTCGCTCCCGCTCGTTGCGCCACCGTTGACCTGTACGCGAGAGACAACGGAGGACCGCGATGAACGAGGCGCACATCACCATCACCGGCTGGGTCGCCGCAGAGCCCCGCTACGCCGTGACGGCCAACGGAACGCCGTTCCTGTCCCTCAGGGTCGGCTGCACGCCCCGCCGCTATGACCGGCAGACGAACCAATGGCAGGACCTCGAAACCCTGTTCTTGACCGTCAACTGCTGGCGGAACCTCGCCGACAACGTCAACGCGTCCGAGTTCCCACGCGGCACCCCGGTCCTCATCACGGGACGCCTGCGCATCCGCCAGTACGAGCGCGACGGCCAGTGGCGCTTCTCGGCCGAGGTCGAGGCCACCACCCTCGGCCCCGACCTCGTCCGCGGCACGGCCGACTTCCGCCTCGCCCAGCGCGGCGGCCCGCTCAATGAGGAAGACCTCCAACTGGCCCGGGACGCGGCCGACGAATGGGCCTTGACCACCCCCACAACCGAAGACCAAGAACCCAAAGCCGCCTAACCCAACCAACCCCGAACACCAAAATTGCCCACCCGACCAAAGACCGCCAAGCAGCCCCCAGCCCCAACCAGCCCGCCGACCGCCCACAGGCCACGTCTTAGGACTAAACCGCCGCGCAAGCACGTTCCCAGCCCCGAGCCGGGCCAACGCGCACACCGCAAAGCGAGGCCACACTCGGCCATGGCCCAGTGACGCGGACGGGGGTGCGAGGTTGGAGGTGGGCCTTGGCTTCGCCTGTGAGGGGAGTGCTCGGGGCGGGGGCGGGCCGGGTGGTGGTGTGGTGCCTGGGGGAGCGGGCGTGGCCGACGGATGCCGGGTGCCGCCGGGCGGCTTCCTCGCGGCGTCGGGGTTCTGCGGCCTGGTCAGATCCAGGAAACGCCGCGCATGGTGGTATCCCCCTCAGGATGTGCCTTGGGACCGCGAGTCCGCGGCCTGACGCGTGATGATCTGGACGGTCACCCGCATGTGCGTTCCCGAACGTACCTGTTTCACGCCCCTTCCGCACACGTTGCAACTATCGTGTTACACAACGTGATGCACGTAAGGGGGAAGGATGACGGCAGTGCAGTCGTCCGCCGAGGACCGTGGTGGGGAGCTGGCCCGCACGCCCAGGCGCCGGGCGCTACTGGGGCGTCCGTCCCTGCTCGTGATCTATGTGCCGGTGGTCGTGGCCGTCCACCTCGGGCTCACCGTCGCGGGGCTGGTCAGCACGCCGATCCGGGCCGACGACCTGACGACGTTCGCGGCCCTGCTGGCGTGCGTGGCGATGTGCATCGAGGCGACGCGGCGGCTCGGCATGCCGGCCGGAGTCGCGCGCGACCTGCTGTCGGCGTGGTGGCTGCCGGTCGCGCTGCTGCTGCCACCGGTCTACGTCCTCCTGATCCCGGTGCCGATCCAGGCGCTTTTGCAGTTCCGGGTGCGCCGGACGCTGATCTACCGGCGAGCGCTCGTCGCGGCCGCGCACGGGATCGCCGGAGCGGGCGCCTCCATGGTGTTCCACCTGGTGGTGCCCGAGCCCCTGGAGGGGGCGCCGCGGTGGCTCGTCGACGCCTACCCGGGCATCCCGGCGGCCGTCGGATGCGCGGCGCTGTTCACCGTCGTGAACACGGCGATCGTGGCGGTCGCCGCGCACGCGGCGAACCCCGAGAGCCGCTGGCGGGACGTCCTGTGGACGCGCGAGAGCCTCCTCCTGGACGTGGTGGAGCTGTGCGTCGGCATCCTCGTGGTGATCACGAGCGCGTTGTCGCTGGGTCTGCTGATCCTGGCGCTGCCACCGGTCGTCCTCCTGCAACGCAGCCTCATGCACCAGCAACTGCAGGCGGCGGCGCGAACGGACGCCAAGACCGGGCTGCTGAACGCGGCGGCCTGGCAGCGGGAGGCCGACACCGAACTCTCGCGCGCCCAGCGGACCCACGACGCGGTGGCGCTCCTGCTGATCGACATCGACCACTTCAAACGGGTCAACGACACGCACGGGCACCTGATGGGCGACCAGGTACTGGTGGGCGTGGCGAGCACGCTCGGCCACCAGTTGCGCGACTACGACGTCGTGGGCCGTTTCGGGGGCGAGGAATTCGTGGTCCTCCTGCCCGGCGCCGACACCGTCGAGGCGTGCCGCGTGGCGGAGCGCCTCCGCGGCCGGGTACGCCGGCTCGCCGTCCCCGCCGAAGAAGGCACCGTGACGGTCACCGTGTCCGTGGGCGTCGCGCTGTTCCGCACGCACGGCGAGGATCTCCTGGAGCTGCTGGCCGCCGCCGACCTGGCCCTCTATCGCGCCAAGTCGTCCGGCCGCGACCGAGTCTGCCTCCCGGCCCTGGACGGCCCAGGAGCCCCCACCACCTGACCCGACCAGCGCGGCTCCTCCCACCCCCTGCTCCCACACCGGATCATGCGGCGAGACGGAGTGATGCGGTGAGCACGCCGCGGTGTTCGATGGCGGAGGGTGCTCAGCGGCCGGAGGAGGAGAACACTGCGATGAACACAGGCCGGGACCCTCTAGGCTTGAGGAATGGCCGAGTACATCTACACGATGCAGCGTGTGCGCAAGGCACATGGCGACAAGGTCGTCCTGGACGACGTCACCCTGCACTTCCTTCCGGGCGCGAAGATCGGTGTCCTGGGACCGAACGGCACCGGTAAGTCGACGCTGCTGCGCATGATGGCCGGTCTGGAGCAGCCGTCCAACGGGGACGCGCGTCTCATGCCGGGGTTCACCGTCGGCATGCTCCAGCAGGAACCGCCGCTCAACGAGGAGAAGACCGTCCTCGGGAACGTGCAGGAGGGCGTCGCCGAGACCAAGGCGATGGTCGACCGGTTCAACGAGATCGCCGAGAAGATGGCGACGGACTACTCCGACGAGCTGATGCAGGAGATGGGCAAGCTCCAGGAGCAGCTCGATCACCGCAACGCGTGGGATCTCGACAGCCAGCTGGAGCAGGCGATGGACGCGCTGCGCTGCCCGCCGGGCGACGCCGAGGTGACGAAGCTGTCGGGTGGTGAGCGGCGGCGCGTGGCGCTGTGCAAGCTCCTGCTCGAAGCCCCCGACCTGCTGCTGCTGGACGAGCCCACCAACCACCTCGACGCCGAGAGCGTCCAGTGGCTGGAGCAGTTCCTGGCCAAGTACGAGGGCACCGTCCTGGCGGTCACCCACGACCGGTACTTCCTCGACAACGTCGCCACCTGGATTCTGGAGCTCGACCGGGGCCGCTGCTTCCCGTACGAGGGCAACTACTCCACCTACCTGGAGAAGAAGGCCGACCGGCTCAAGGTCGAGGGCAACAAGGACGCCAAGCGCAAGAAGCGCCTCCAGGACGAGCTGGAGTGGGTCCGGTCGAACCCGAAGGCGCGGCAGACGAAGAGCAAGGCCCGCCTGGAGCGGTACGAGGAGATGGCCGCCGAGGCCGCCAAGACCCGCAAGCTCGACTTCGAGGAGATCCAGATCCCGCCGGGCCCGCGCCTGGGCAACACGGTCATCGTCGCCGACAAGCTGACCAAGGGCTTCGACGACCGGGTCCTGATGGACGACCTGTCGTTCAACCTCCCGCCGAACGGCATCGTCGGTGTCATCGGCCCGAACGGCGTCGGCAAGACCACGCTCTTCCGCATGATCGTCGGCGAGGAGCAGCCGGACGCGGGCGAGCTGCGGCTCGGTGAGACCGTCAAGGTGTCCTACGTCGACCAGGGGCGCGGCGGCATCGACGGGAAGAAGACGGTGTGGCAGGTCGTGTCGGACGGTCTCGACCACATCAACGTCGGCCAGGTCGAGATGCCGTCCCGCGCCTACGTCGCGGCGTTCGGTTTCAAGGGGCCCGACCAGCAGAAGCCGGCGGGCGTCCTGTCCGGCGGCGAGCGCAACCGCCTGAACCTGGCGCTGACCCTGAAGATGGGCGGCAACGTCCTCCTCCTGGACGAGCCGACCAACGACCTCGACACCGAGACCCTGTCCAGCCTGGAGAACGCCCTGCTGGAGTTCCCCGGCTGCGCCGTGATCACCTCGCACGACCGGTGGTTCCTGGACCGCATCGCCACGCACATCCTCGCGTGGGAAGAGGGCTCGAACTGGTTCTGGTTCGAGGGCAACTTCGCCGACTACGAGAAGAACAAGATCGAGCGCCTGGGCGCCGACGCCGCCCGCCCCCACCGGGTGACGCACCGAAAGCTCACCCGCGACTGACCCCGTCCGCTGTTCGCGGCGGCAGTGCGTGCAGGACGCTGAAGGCGCGTCACATGGGTGATTCCGTCCGGGTCGCCGAGGCGCGCGACGCCGGCGGGCGGGCCACGACCTGGGTCTACCGCTTCGATCACCCCGCGCGCGGCGACAACGGCGGTCTCGGCGCCTGCCACGGCGCCGAGGTCCCGTTCGTGTTCGGCACGATCGGCCGCGCGGACGTCCGCGCGCTCATCGGTGACCCGCCGTCCCAGGCCGTCGCCGGCACCGCGCACGCCGCCTGGGTCTCGTTCGTCAGGGACGGCGCCCCCGGCTGGTCCCCGTACACGGTCGACGGCCGTGTCACCGGGCTGCTCACCGACGAGATCAACGAAGCCGGCGACCCCTCGGGTGAGGAGCGGGTCCTGTGGGACGGCATCCGGTGACGACCGGCCCCGATCGCCGAATGGCGGGGCCGGGCCGCCGGATGATCATTTGATGGTCCGTGGCGGAGCCGATTTCGTTCGCGACCGTATTCGCCGACTTTGGTTATCAATCCGGATCGAAAGGGGGGGCGCCAGCGGTTTGGAAGTGACCTGGCAGTCATTTGAGGTGCCGATCACGCTCCGATATCGGCACAGGTGGCGGGGTGATTTTGAGATTGATGTCAACGTTTGTGACCTCTGGCGGCAGTTATTTGCGTAAGACTGCTGAGGCGGAAGTCGCTCTCGGCACCGCGCGGATACCCGAGGAGTCCCCGTGTTCGAGTCGCTGTCGTGGGAGGTCGCCGTGGTCGTCCCGGCGTGTCTGGGGCCCGGGCTGGTGAGCGTCCTGCGCCTGGCGGTCGGCGGTCTCGCCGCCGTCCTGCTGGAGCGCGAGCGCCGCGCCACCCTGGCCGCCGTCCTCCGCGCACCGGGTGTCCTGGTGGTCGAGAAGGCGGAGGACGGACGCGCCCGTCTCATCTGCCGGACGTCCACCGGCTCGGGAGCGGTGTGGTGAACGCGGACCGGGAGGCCCGCGAGACGCTGTCGTCGTTCCCCGCGTTCTATCGCCACTGGATGCCGCGCATCACCGGATATCTGCGCTCGCAGACGTCCGACGGCCGCTGGGTCGAGGACATCGCGCAGGAGAGCATGCTCGCCGCGCAGCGCAAATGGGACGAGCTCGTCACCTACGACAAGCCGGGCGCCTGGCTGTTCCGGGTCGCGACGACGATGCTGCGGCGCTGGCAGGCGAAGGCGCGCGAGCAGTGCACCTCGCTGGACGACATGATCACGCGCGGGGACGCCGGGCTGCTCACGGCCGGCGAGCGCGGGACGGACGGGCGGCTCGACCTGATGGACGCGGTGCGGAGCCTCCCGCGCCGGCAGCGGGAGGCCGTCGCGCTGCACTGCCTGCTGGAGTTCCCGATGGCGGAGGTCGCCCGGATACTCGACATGAGCGAGGGCTCGGCGAAGACGCACGTGCACCGGGCGCGCAGACGGCTGGCGGAACTGCTGCGCGAGCCGGCACCGGTCGAGCTGGAGGGCCGCGCATGAACCTGGACGGCGTGCTGGCCGCCGCCGCGTCCGGTATCGCCCGGATGCCCGAGGCAGACTTCGCGGTCGGCCTCGCGCGGCTGGAGGAGGAGTTCGGGAGGCGGCAGCGCGACGACATCGCCCGGGCGCGGCACGCGTCGTTCGTCGACTCCCTCGCCCTGGACCGCGCCGCGTACGCGCTGGCGCGCCGCCACGAGGCGGACGGCGACCTCGGCGAGGCGGCCCGCTGGTACCGGGTCGCGGCAAGGAGCGACCACGCGGACGCGGCGCTGCGCCTCGGGCAGACGCTCGACCTGCTCGCCGACCGGTGCGCGGCGGCCGATCCCCCCGGCGCCCAGCGGGTCGAGCTGCATCTGATCACCGAGGCCGCGCAGGCGTACGCGGAGGCGTACGCGGCGGGTTACCCGGAGGCCGCCGACCGGATCGACGAGATGCTGGCCGCGTTCACGCGCAGGCAGCGGTCCCCGGACCGTCAGCGGGCGGAGTCCGAGGCCGGCACGGGGCGTTGCGCGCACGTCCGCGGCTTCGCGCCGGCGAACGGGGTGCTCAGCGACGAGGAGATCCAGGGACTCAGCCGGCACGCGGCCCAATGCTTGTCGTGCCTGGAGGACTTCGTCGCACTGGTCCGCCAGGCCGCCTCCGCGACGCCGGCCGGTACCGTGGCCGACCCGTACGCGAGGCCGGCCGGTGCCGTGGCCGGCCCGCTCGCGACGGCGCGATGACAGGGGGAGCACCGGGCCGGCCGGTCCGCCGCCGGTAACATCGGGCCGGACCGGTTCCCGTACCCCCAGGCGAGGACATGCAGCAGACCGATCTGCCCGCGGCCGAGTACCGGCACGTCTACGAGTTCCACGTCCGGTTCGGCGACATCGACTCCCAGGGCCATGTGAACAACGTCAAGTTCCTCGGCTACCTGGAGGACGCGCGGCTGGAGATGTTCCACGGCGACCCGGTCCGCAAGGGGGAGAAGCCCGTCCGCGGCATGGTGATCTCGCGGCACGAGATCGACTACCGGCGGCCGCTGCTGCCGACCGTCTACCCGATCCGGGTGGAGACGTGGGTGACCGAGGCGCGCGCCGCCTCGTTCACGCTGGCCTACGAGGTACGCGACGACGAGAACGTGTACGTCGAGGCCACCTCGACCCTCGTCGCGTTCGACCCGGAGACGAACCGGCTGCGCCGCTTCACCCCGGAGGAGCGGGAATTCATCGGCCGCTACACGGCGCCCACGGCATGACGGCCACCGCGGGCCCGCCGCCCCTGCTGGACGACCGCCTCCAGCCGGGGATCCGGCTCCGCGTCGTCCAGATGGCGGACGCGGAGGCCCTCGCCGCGCTCTACGAGTCGAACCGCGACTACCTGCGCCCCTGGGAGCCGGAACGCGACGACTCGTACTTCACCGTCGACGGGCAGCGCGACAACCTGTACGGGCTGGTCGGGGCGTACGCGACGGGGGAGATGTGGCCGGGCGTCATCCTGGTCCACGGCGAGGTCGCCGGACGGATCACGCTCAACAACGTCCTGCGCGGCCCGTTGCAGACCTGCTTCGTCGGCTACTGGGTGGGGCGCGCGCACGCCGGACGCGGCGTCGCGACCGAGGCGGTCAGGCAGGCGCTGGACGTGGCGTTCAACGGCCTCGGCCTCCACCGCGTCGAGGCGTTCACGAGGGTCGACAACCTCGCGTCGCAGCGCGTCCTGGAGCGCAACGGCTTCACGGCGGTGGGGACGGCCCGCCGTCACATCCACGTGGACGGACGCTGGCACGACGAGCGGTTCTTCGAGCGCCTGGCCCCCTGGGACGACGGCATCGCGCTCACCCCGCCCGGCTGAGGCCGTCTAGGGATCATTCTTACCGGGTATTACCGGAAAGAAGGAGCTCATCCCCGGCAGGAAAGCACTATGTCCCCCTATCTCGCCGCGTGGATCCTTTGGATCCTGATGTTCTTGGCCATCGAGTTGCCCGCCGTCTTCAACCGGCAGCCCGGCGACACGCTCTCCGAGCTCGTTTGGAACGTTTTCGCCATTCGCGGGAAGCCCGCCGGCTGGCAGCTGCGCCGGCTGGTGCTGGTCGTCGGCCTCGGCTGGCTGGTCGCCCATTTCCTCACCGGCGGTGCCGTCTGACCGTTGTGGGCCCGCCTGGCCGGGTGACAACCGGGCCGTCACGGATAGGTAACAAGCGCGGCAGCAATCCGTTTCCGGCCCACTTCTCGCTCTAGTGTCGCGTCGCGAATGTGGAGATCCCACGTGGAAGGGGCACAAATGCGGCGCGTCTCACGAGGAGCGATGGCACTGCTGCTCGCCGCGGGAGTGACCGGAGCCGGCGCCACGGCGGCGCAGGCGGTCACGGACCAGGCGGGCGCCGCCCAGACGGGTGCGGCCCGGGCCGGCGACATTCTTGACCGGCTCAAGGCGATTCCCGGAATGCGGGTGACGGAGAAGACCTCGACGGTGCCCGGCTACCGTTGGTTCTGGCTCGAATACAGGCAGCCGGTCGACCATCGCAAGCCCAAGGGGCAGTGGTTCGAGCAGCGCATCATGCTTCAGCACAAGTCGACCGACCGGCCCATGGTGCTCTACACCAGCGGTTACAACACGCCGGAGGTGATGTTCACCGCCGAGCCGACCGCGCTGGTCGACGGCAACCAGATATCGGTCGAGTACCGCTACTTCACGCCGTCCCGTCCCGAGCCCGCGGACTGGACGAAGGACAACATCTGGCAGGCCGCCACCGACGAGCACCGTCTGATCCGCGCACTGAAGACGATTTATGGCACCAAGTGGATTTCGACGGGCGCGAGCAAGGGCGGCATGACCGCCGTCTACCACAAGCGTTTCTATCCGCATGACGTCGACGGCAGCGTCGTCTACGTGGCCCCGAACGACGTGAGCAACAACGACGACCGGGCCTACGACGAGTTCTTCAAGACGGTCGGGAACGACCCCAAGTGCCGCGCGCACCTCCAAGGCCTGGCACGGGAGTTCCTCAAGCGCCGTCCAGCCATGCTCAAGCGTTTCAAGGCCGCCGCGGACGAGGGCGGCTGGACGTTCGAGATCCTGCGCACGCAGGACCGCGCGTTCGAGAACTCGGTGATGGACTACGAGTGGGCGTTCTGGCAGTACAGCCTGCAGTCCGACTGCGCTTCCCTGCCGTCGCTGGACGCCTCCGACGACGACCTCTACCGGTCGCTCGACACCATCGCGGGACTGTCCTTCTACAGCGACCAGGGCCTCGCCCCGTACATCCCGTACTACTACCAGGCGGGCACCGAGCTCGGCTGGCCCTCGCCCAAGTTCAAGCACCTGCGGCCCCTGCTGCGGTACGAGAGCAGCTACCAGCCGCGCACCTACGTCCCGCGCGACATCCGGATGCGTTTCGACCACGGCCGCGCCATGCGCGACATCGACCGCTGGGTGCGGTGGAACGCGAACCACATGCTGTTCCTGTACGGCTCGAACGACCCGTGGGGCTCCGAGCCGTTCCGCCTCGGCTCGGGCAGCCGTGACTCGGCCGTGTACGTCGCCCCGGGCATGAACCACAGCGCGCGCCTCATCGACAGGCTGCCGGCCGACGAGAAGGCGAAGTCGATCGCCTTCGTCAAGCGGTGGGCGGGCGTCGAGCCCGGCGCGCAGACGCTCAAGTCCGGGCCGTTCGCCGACGACCCGCTCCAGTTCCAGCGCCCGCCGCTGTAGCGGAGGCCGTTTCGCTCCAAGCAGGACTCGCGGTGTGCCGTGCCGTGCGCTGACCCCTGGCGCGGCCGGCGCACCGCGTCCTGCTTCAGCGGGCGGTGAGCCAGGCGGCGGCGTTGCCGGGGAGCAGGTCGCCGTACAGGGGAGCGCTGGTCAGCAGGGAGCGGCCCGGTGGCAGACGCACGGGGTTCTCTCCGCAGTTGAGCGCGCAGACGAGCGGGCCGCGCCCGAAGAAGGCGGCCGTGTCGGGGGAGTCGAGCCACTCCAGGTGGTCCGGCAGGTCGTCCAGCAGGCGGCGGCGCAGGGCCAGCGCCTCGCGGTAGAACGCCAGCATGGAGGACGGGTCGGACGACTGCGCCTCGACCGTCAAGGACTCCCACCGGTCCGGCATCGGCAGCCAAGGACGGACGCCGTCGCGCGAGAAGCCGTAGGGCTCGGCACCGCCCGACCAGGGAATCGGGACACGGCAGCCGTCCCGGCCCGCCACCTGCCCGTTCGTGCGTCTCCAGATCGGGTCCTGCCGCGCCTCGTCGGGAAGGTCGGTCACCTCCGGCAGGCCCAGTTCCTCGCCCTGGTACAGGTACGCCGACCCTGGAAGCGCCAGGAGCATCAGCAGCGCCGCCTTGGCCCGCGCGTGTCCGATCCCAGGGACGCTTTCCGGCTGCTCGTACCGGGTGACGTGGCGAATGGAATCGTGGCTGGAAAGCACCCAGGTGGGTGCGGCACCAGTAGGAGCGACGGCCCTCACCGCCGCCGTCACCACGTCGCGGAACGCTGTCGCCGACCATGGGGCGAGTTGCAAGTCGAACTGGAAGACCTGGTGGAGTTCGTCTGGACGGAGGTAGAGCGCGAGGTCTTCGGGCTCCTCCGTCCATACCTCGCCTATGGCCATGCGGTCGCCGTCGTAGCCGTCGAGGATCTGCCGCCACTTCCGGTACACGCCGTGGACTTCTGGACGGCCATACATGGGGCCGTTCAGTATGTGGCGGTTCTGTCCCCCCAGGTCACGGTACGACTCGTCCTTGAACAGGCCGGCGGTCACGTCGATGCGGAAACCGTCCACGCCACGGTCGAGCCAGAAGCGAAGGATCTCCTCGAACTCCTGCCGTACGCCGGGGTGGTGCCAGTTGAAGTCGGGCTGCTCGCGGGCGTACAGGTGCAGGTACCACTCGCCGTCGTCCGCCCGCGTCCAGGCCGGGCCGCCGAAAGCGGACGGCCAGTCGTTCGGCGGCCGCTCCGAACCGGAACCTTCACCCGGAGGACGACTCTCCCCGCCTTCCGGGACCGCCCGCTCGGCCGGCCTGCCCGACCGGAAAATGTAGCGGGAGCGTTCGGGTGAACCGGGCGGTGCGGCGAGCGCCTTCTGGAACCACGGGTGCCGGTCGGACGAGTGGTTCGGCACGATGTCGACGATCAGCCGCAGGCCGTGGGCGTGCACGTCCGCGACCAGGGCGTCGAAGTCGCCGAGCGTGCCGAAGCGGGGGTCGACGTCGCGGTAGTCGGCCACGTCGTAGCCGCCGTCCGCCAGCGGCGACGTGTAGAACGGGGTGAGCCACAACGCGTCCACGCCCAGGTCGCGCAGATGGCCGAGCCGGGACCGGATCCCCTGGAGGTCGCCCTCACCGTTCCCGTCGGAGTCGGCGAAACTGCGGACGTAGACCTCGTACACGACGGCGTCGCGCCACCACGGGATTCGCGTCATACAGGGCGATCTACCCGCTCAGGTCGGGGCGTTCACCATGCTCTGCGCGGCCATCGTGAAGTAGTCCCAGAGCTGCTTCTCCAGATGCTCGGGCAGCTCCAGCTCGTCGACCGCGTCGCGCATGTGCCGCAGCCAGGCGTCCCGCTCGGCCATGCCGATGACGAACGGGACGTGCCGCATCCGCAGCCTGGGATGCCCGCGCCGCTGACTGTAGGTGGTCGGGCCGCCCCAGTACTGGATCAGGAAGAGACGCAGCCTCTCCTCGGCGGGCCCGAGATCTTCCTCGGGATAGAGGGCGCGAAGGTCGGGGTCGTCCGCGACACCCTGGTAGAAGCGGTGCACCAGCCGGTGGAAGGTCTCCTCGCCGCCGACCGCTTCGTAGAAGGTCACCTGTTCAGCCATAGCGTCCCCCACCCTATGCGAGAGCCGCCGCGGTCCTCACCTTGATCCACTAGGGGGCGGTGGGGGTGGCGACCGTGACGCCCGCCGCGTCGAACGCCCGCTTGACGCGTTCGCGCAGCTCGCGGGCGATGTCGCCCTGCTTGCCCGGCGCCGTCTTCAGCACGACGCGAATCACCAGGGCGTCCCCGGCGAGCGCCTGCACGCCCCACACCGAGGGCGCCTCGAGGACGAGGTCCTTCCAGCGCTCGTCGGCGGCCAGCTCGTCGGCGGCGTCCTGGAGGATGTCCTTGACCTTCTCGGTGTCCTCGTGGATGTCGACGGGGATGTCCAGGACGGCCCGGCCCCAGTTCTGCGACTCGTTCCCGACCTTCTTGATCTCGCCGTTCGGGACGTACCAGACGATGCCGTCCACGTCCCGCATCCGGGTGACCCGCAGCGTGACGGCCTCGACCGTCCCCTTCGCGGTGCCGACGTCGATGAAGTCGCCGACGCCGTACTGGTCCTCCAGCAGCATGAACAGCCCGGCGAGGAGGTCCTTGACGATGTTCTGCGCGCCGAAGCCGACGGCGACGCCGATGACGCTCGCGCTGGCCAGGATCGGCGCGAGGTTCAGGCCGAGCGAGCCGAGGATGCTGAACGCCGCCGTCCCCATGATCAGGACGGACGCGATCGAGCGCAGCACCGAGCCGAGCGTCTGCGCCCGCTGTGCCCGCCGCTGGTTGAGCAGGGCGGGGCTGCCCTCGAAGACCGTCCGGGACCGTTCCCTGGCCCGCTCCGTCATCGTGCCCTCGGCCATCCGCATCGTCACCCGGGTGATCATGCGGTGCGCGATGCTCTTCAGGATCAGCGCGACGACGAACGTGACGACGATCCAGAAGAGGGTGGTGAGGGGGCCGTCGAGCCAGGTCGAGAAGAACTTCGTGAACCCGGTGTTGTGCGAGATGTTCCAGACGAGCCGGCACGCGGTGGTGGGCGTCCGGTCCCCGCAGGCGTGCTCGGGTGACCCCTCCTGCGCCCAGGGCAGGAGCGGCTCGGCGGCGAGAAGTGACATACGACAGACCCTCCCCGGCCATTGTGGTGCCTGGACACCTCGCCGTGGACCCGCGGCGGGTACGAGCCGATCGTAGGGGACGTGTCCGACCGGTTCGTCCCGGTGTCCGCACGCCGTCGCACGGTGCCGCGAGGTGTCGTGGCCTGGCCGGGGAGGGCTGATCCGGCGAGCGTGTCCCGCGAGGTCCGTGGCTGCCGCGCCGTTCCGGCCACGGCCCCGCGGGACACGCCCGGTCTCACGGACGCCGCCGGCCAGGCGGCGCCCGAGCTTTCCAGGGAGCCTGCTCGCCCGAGCCTCCAGCGGGTGGACGGAGGCTCAGCGATGGAGAGGCCGCGGGCTCAGCTGCGGAGCGGCTGGAGGACGTGGGCCAGTTTCATGGCGGCGCCGCCCACGTCGTCCACGCGGTGCATGCGCTCGCCCCATGACCACCAGAAATAGTGGTCCTTGGTCTCGGGCGCCGGCGCGCACGTGACGTCCTCCGCGAGGCTCGCGGCGGCCGGGTTCACGACGCGCAGGAACGCCGGGCCCGAACGGGTCCTGACGACGCGGGCGACCAGGCCCTGCGTGTCGAGTTCGTGCTCCAGCTCTTCCAGGTAGCCGACGCGTCTGTCGCTGACCACCATCGCACCCCCTCTGTCGGCGATTACTGGTCAACTGATCAACTGTGTGAATCCAAACGGTCACTCGCGGCGAGAATTGCAACTCTCACGGTGGCTGGTCAAGTGACCGCGCGTCCTGCGAAGTACCGGATTACCCCACCTCAGGGGAAGTCCTCACCCCTTCGGAGGAAGAATCTCTACCCACGGGGGGTGGGTCACATCCTGACCGCCGCTTCTTCCCCGGAATCGCTTGGCGGGCCCTGTGACGAGGGTTACGCTGCGTGCGCGAGAGATTATCAGTCGTGGCCATGACCAGTGAACAGTGACCGGTCGCCGTGGCGGGGACGATCGCCCTTCCCCCGGGGGAAACGGCGTCCCGGCCCGACGGTGAGGAGGCCGGAGTCGATGTCGGATCCCCCTCGGAAAGAAACGGACGCGGCTCGCCGGATCCGCGCGCACGCACTGGCCCGAGGGCGCAGCCCGGTGGAGATCGCCCAGGAGATCCACGAGCAGTGCGGACCGCTGTTCGGCACCAGCCGCGTCAAGGCGCACCGGCTGGCCCACGGCGTCGCGCTGTCCGACATCGTGGCGCAGGTCAGGGCCCTCTACGAGGTGGACGGCAAACCACCCCCCAGGCTCGGGGAGACGCTGCTGTCCGCCTACGAGAGCGGCTACAAGAGGCCCGGTCCCGAGTATCTGCACTACCTGTGCGCCGTCTACCGGGTCGAGCCCGACGCGCTCGACTACCAGAGTCCCTGTATCTGCGGGCGCGGTCACGCCGTCCGCCCGGGCGCCGCGAGCGTCCCGAAGCCGCGGCCGGTGGAGCGGCGCGCGGCATCCGGCCCCGACCCACTCGTCGGGGCGATCGTCCCCAGAGGCGAAGAGCGTCCCTGGGCGACGGTCAACGACATCCGGGGCCACAACCGCGCTGACGGCCCCCTGACCATTGATGTGGGAGAGGAGGACATCGTGCTTCGTAGGACACTTCTGCAACTTCTGGCCGGAGCGGGCGTGGCGCTCGACGGTCAGATCCTTGGTGCCGTCGACAACCTGCGCCGCAAGATGGACGACACGCTCGTCGGCGCGACCGTCTCGCCGACCATGCTCGACCAGTGGGAGGAGACCACCTACGGCTACGGCCAGCAGTACCAGGCGACCCCTTCGCTGCGGATGCTCTGCGACGTCCTGCTGGACTTCAGCGAGGTGCGGCGCATGTGCGACAAGCGCCAGCCCGTCGAGCTGCAGGAACGGCTGTGCCGGATCGCGGCGCAGCTGTCCGGGCTGTCCGGCCTGATCATGATCAACCTCGGCGACCACCGGCTGGCCCGCTCGTTCTTCCGGACGGCGCGCACCGCCGCCGACGAGACCGGCGACCGGCAGCTGCGCGCCTGGGTGACCGTCCGGGAGTCGCTCGTCCCGATGTACTACGGCGACCCTCGCGAAGCGCTGCACCTGGCGCGCAAGGCGCAGGACCTCGCCGGCCGGACCCCCGGCGTCGCCGGGGCGATGGCACCCGCCGTGGAGGCCCGCGCGCTCGGCATGCTCGCGATGCGCGGACGCGGCGACGCCGCCCCGAGCGCCCGGCGCGCCCTCGTCCGCGGCCGCTCGGTGTTCGACCAGCTGTCCAAGGCCGACACCAGCGACTTGGTGTACGGCTTCACCGACCGGCAGATGGCGTTCTACGAGGGCGACACGTTCACCAGCCTCGGCGACCACAAGCACGGCGACGAGGTGCTCAGCCACGCCCTGACCCTGTACGCGCCGACCGACCGCGTCGACCTGACCCTCGTCCGCATCGACCGGGCGATGTGCAAACTCCACGCCGGCAACCCCGACGCCGCGCTCGCGGCCGGACGGGAGGCCATCCTCGAACTGCCCGCCGACCACCGGTCGGACATCCTCGTGCACCGCGCCCGCCAGATCGGCGCGGCCGTCACCGCCAAACACGGCGACTTCCCGGCGGTACAGGAGTTCTACGAGGCCCTCGCCGGGCCCTGGGTGACGAGCCCCACGCGGGAACGCCCGTCCGTCCCTCCGTCCGAGCAGGTCTGACCCGGCATGGGCACCCCTGACAGCACGCCCTGGCAGGACCACCCCGCCCACGTCCTGGTCCGGCTCAGGGACGAGCCCCCCGTGTGGAGCTTCGGAGAACTCCACCTGCGCCGGTACGGCGCCGCCGACCACGACGCCGTCCTCGCCCTGCACCGCGAGGGCCTCGCCCAGGTCGGCCTGCGCCCCGGCGACGGCGTCTACTACGACCACGACTTCTTCCGCATGGAGGACATCTACCTCCGCAACGACGGCGAGTTCCTCGTCGGCGAACTGGGCGGCCGCATCGTCGCCATGGGCGGCCTGCGCCGCGCCGACCTCGTCCCCGGCGGCCGGGCCCGCGCGTTCGGCGGCTACGCCCCCGGCACCCCGGCCCTCGACGCCGTCGAGATGGTCCGGCTCCGCGTCCGGCCCGCCGTGCAGCGCCGCGGCTACGGCACCGCCGTCATCCAAGCCCTCGAACAACGCGCCGTGGAACACGGCTACCGCGTCCTTCGCGCCGATACCACCGAACTCCAGGGCCCCGCCCTGGCCCTCTACGGCAAGTTCGGCTGGACGGAGACCCGCCGCGAGACCATCGGCGGCATCGTCAACATCTACATCGAGAAACAACTCCGCTAAGGCACCCGAGCCGCGGGCCAGTCCCGCCGGTGGCGCGGCCCGGCGGACAACCCGCGGCTCGGGGCTGTGTTCATTGCTTTTTTCTCCTCCTTCGGCCCTGGAGGGCCTCCATCGTCGAAAAACGCGCGCGATCGCTGCATCGCTTCGTCTCGCCTTGCGGCTCGCTGCGCGATCAGGTTTCTTGCTTCGCTCGAAACCTGCCTTCGGTCGCGATCGCAGGCGTTGGGGGCGTCGCGGGGTTGCGGTGGGGGCTGGGGTTGTCGCAGTAGTGGGTGCGGCTTCTGGTCAAGTTGGGCGGTGGGCGCCTACTAGTTGCATCAGGGGGTAGCGGCGTTGGCGGATGGACTTGTAGCCGCGGGTTGCGAGGGCGGTGGTCAGTTCGCGGTTGCCGAAGGTGGTGAAGCCGGTGGCGCGGCGGAGGAGGGTGGCGCCCAGGCGGGGGGCGGGGAGCGGGGACGGGCGGCGGGACGTCAGGATCAGGAGGCGGCCGCCTGGTTTGAGGACGCGGGTCATGCCGTCCACGGCGGTCCAGGGGTCGTCGAACAGGTAGAGGGCGCCGAAGCAGCAGACGGCGTCGAAGGACTCGTCCCGGAACGGGAGGTCGACCGCGTCTCCGCGGACGTAGCGGATCTCGCTCGCGGACGTGTCGGCCACGGCCCGGGTGAGCATGTTCTCGGCCGCGTCGAGCCCGATGACCAGGCCGTCCTCTCCGACGCCGGCGGCCAGGGCGCGGGTGACGTTGCCGGGGCCGCAGGCCACGTCCAGCACGGTCGCCGGTGGGCGGGCGGCGCGGCCGGGCTGGGAGAGCCCGAGCCAGTCGCGGGCCATCGCGTGCTCGGTGGCGGTGTCCGGGCCGATCGGCCAGCCCTTGGCGAGGTTGAAGCCGATGGGACGCCACACCCGCTCGTAGATCCGCGGCAGGAACGTCGACCGCATGACCGACTGGGCCAGGGACGGGGGCGGCTTCGCCGACGGTCCGAGCAGGTCGAGGTAGCCGGCCGAGGTGTCGGGATCCGCGGGCGGGTCGCGGAGCAGGTCGAGGACACGGTCCATGCCGGCTGAGATGTCCGTCATCGTCACCCGGCTATCAGATCATGCGCCAGTTCCTCGGGGAGGGCGAGGCCCGTCTGGGCGGCCATGAAGGTGAGCGTGTCGGTCATCAGGTCGATCGAGCGGCTCACCGAGCGGGTGGCGTGGCCGACCTCCGACTCGTTGCGGAGCAGGACGGGCGCGTCCGACGCGGTGGCGTGCTGGAGCGCGGCGCACATCTTGCGGGCGTGCAGCGGGTCCACGCGGGTGTCGCTGCCGAACGTCGTGAACAGCACCGCCGGATAGGCGGTACCCGCGTGGACGTTGTGGTACGGCGAGTACCCGATGAGCCAGCCGAACTCCTCGGCGTCGTCGGCCGTGCCGTACTCGTCGTTCCAGGTCTGGCCCAGGCCGAACCTCTCGTACCTGGCCATGTCCAGGAGCGGGGCCGAGCACACCACCGCGCGGTACAGGTCGGGACGCTGGGTGAGCGCCGCGCCGACCAGCAGGCCGCCGTTGGAGCCGCCGGAGATCGCGAGCTGGGACGGCGTCGTCAGGCCGTCCGCGATCAGCTTCTCGGCGGCGGCGTGGAAGTCGTCGAACACGTTCTGCTTGCGGTCGCGCATCCCGGCGCGGTGCCACTCCTCGCCCTCCTCCGACCCGCCGCGCAGGTTGGCGACCGCGTACACGCCACCGGCCTCCACCCAGGCGAGGATGCTCGCCGAGTAGGCGGGCGTGAGCGGGATGTTGAACCCGCCGTACCCGTAGAGGACCGTCGGGCGCGGGCCGGACAGGCCGGGACGTGTGGAGACGAGCATCCTGACCTCGGTCCCGTCGCGGGACGTGTAGGTGACCTGGCGGGTCTCGATCTCCGGGACGTCGACCGTGCCAGGGGCGGACGCCCAAAGCGTCGTCTCGCCGGTGCGGGCGTCGTAGCGCATGACCGACGACGGGGTCACGTTGTCGGTGTAGCCGAACCACGCCTCATGGCCGCCCTCGGGACGCTCGACGATCCCGCCGATCGAACCGAGCCCGGGCGTGGAGACGGTCCCGAGCCGCGCCCCCGTCCCCAGGTCGTGGACGGTGATCTCGCTGATCGCGTGCCGCGTCCACCCCGCCAGCAGCACCGGGCGGTCGAGATCGTCGAGGATCGCGAAGTCGGTGAGGACGGCCTCCGGGTCCTGCGGGACGAGGTCGCGCCACGTCTCGTAGGACGGCTCGGCCGGGTCGGCGACGCAGAGCCGGGAACGGGGCGCGTCGCGGTCGGTGAAGACGTAGGCGCGGCCGTCCCGTCCCACGTGCAGGCCGGTGGAGGCGTCCACGCCCTCCTGGACGGCGCGAAGCTCCGGCGCCTCGGGCGGTGCGGCGGACAGGTCGGCGATCCACAGGTCGTTGCGCGGCGCGGTGCCCTGCGACGCCGAGACCGTGAGCCAGCGCCCGTCCCGGCTGACGCCGACACCGTAGTAGTTGGTCTTGTCCAGCCCGGAGCCGAAGATCAGCACGTCGTCGGTGTCGGGCTCGGTGCCGACGCGGTGCAGGTAGACGCGCCGGTGGTACTGCTCCTCGCCCTCCGGGACGTCCCGCGCGGGCAGCCTGCGGGTGTAGTAGTACGCCTCGCCGCCCGGCAGCCAGGCGATCGAGGAGTACCGCGCCCGGTCGATCGGGCCCTCGACGCGCTCGCCCGTCGCGACGTCCATGACGTGCAGGAGGGACTCCTCGTCACCGCCGGTCGAGATCTTGTACGCCAGGCGGCGGCCCTCCTTGTCGGGCTGCCAGCCGTCCAGCGTGGTGGTGCCCTCCGGGTCCAGGGCCATCGGGTCGACGAGGACGCGCTCGGAGCCGTCCGGATCCACCGTGTACAGCACCGGATGCTCCTGGTCCGCCGTGCGGCGCGTGAAGAACCGCCGCCCGCCCCGCCACACCGGCGATCCGACGCTCCCCGCGCCGAGCAGCTCGCCGAGCCGCCGCCGCAGCCCGTCCCGCCCCGGCAGCGCGTCCGTGACCTTGTGGAACAGCTTGTCCTGCGCGGCGAGCCACGCCTTGGTGTCGGCGTCGGCGGCGTCCTCAAGCCAGCGGTACGGGTCGGCGACCCGGTGACCATGGATGTCCTCGACGATGTCCTGGCGCTGCGCGGGCGGATACGGCGTCATGGTTGCACTGTATTGGCCGTTCCGGACTACCCGTCGCGTACACTTCGACCCGCCGCGAACGCGTGTTTGCGTTCGACCGGCCCCCTGAAGGGGGATTATTGGGGTAGCGGACGGCCTCCCTCAGACGCCACACTGATTTGGTCGGTTCGCCCCGGGGAGGTCCTCATGGCGAGTGCGCAGGTACCGGAGACAATAATCGGGCCTCGGTGCGAGGCGCGCTCAGTCGCGCCCGCCGAGGCGAACAGACAGCAGAGCCCGGCGGAGGGCGTCTGAGATGAGACAAGTCCTCCTCCTGAACGCGACGTACGAACCACTCACCACGCTCCCGCTTCGGCGGGCGGTCTGCCTCGTGCTTCGGGAGAAGGCGGAGATCGTCCACCACGACACCTCAGGCGCGGTCCTCCATTCGGCGACGATGACGGTCGAGGTCCCCTCCGTCATCCGGCTCCGCCGCTACGTGCGCATCCCGTTCCGCACCCGCGTCCCGCTCACCCGCGCCGCGCTCATGCGCCGCGACAACTTCCGCTGCGTCTACTGCGGCCACCGCGCCGAGACCATCGACCACGTCCATCCCCGCAGCCGCGGCGGCAAACACGTCTGGGAGAACTGCGTCGCGTCCTGCATGACCTGCAACCACCGCAAGGCCGACCGCCTCCTCGAAGAACTCGGCTGGACGCTCAGCGTCACCCCCGGCGTCCCCCGCGGCGCCCACTGGCGCCTCATCGGCCTGATCCACGACGGTGACCCGCAATGGGCCGCCTACGTCTCCGAACCGGCTGCGTGAGGTGCCGCCCCAGGGGAACGGCCGTATCCTTGGGGGGTGCCTCGTTATGACTATCGCTGCCGCGCCTGCGGGTCGACCTTCGAGGTCTCCCGTCCGATGATCAACGCGTCCGACCCCGCCCGGTGCCCGGACGGCCACGACGACACGGTCAAGCTCCTGTCGACGGTCGCCGTCACCGGGACGTCCCGTGGCGGCGCGGCCCCGCCTGGGCCGTCCGGCGGAGGCGGCTGCTGCGGCGGAGGGTGCTGCTCCTAGCCCTCGCACGTGCGGGTCAGTCCGCCTGGGCGTCGCGCATCTTCTGGGCGGTCGCGGCGGCGTCGTAGCCGTCCGGGACGCCGGGGAGGAGGACGACGGTGCCTTCGAGGTGGTCGGTGCGCATGGGCAGGATCTCCTGGTACTCGTCCGAGCCGTACCAGGCGCGGGCCTTGTCCATGTCGGGGAACTCGACCAGCACGTAGGCGCCCTCGAACGGGCCCTCCACGACCTCGGGAAGGGTCCCGTGGACGAGGAAGCGCGCCCCGAACGGCTTGAATGTCGACTGGATGCGCTCCATGTACGTGAAGACGTCGTCGTGGGCGGACGCCTGCGGGAGCAGGTGGGCGAGGGCGTAGGCGGTCATGGCGATCTCCTTCGGTCAGTGGTCCGGGGCCGATCATTCGGCCCCGGCGACACCCCTACCCTGGCCGCTCAGGGGGAACTAAGGCGATTACCTCGGAGGTAGCGCTCAGCCGTTGAGGCCTTCGACCTGGGAGACGTCGCGCGCCGCGCCGGTGGACGCCGACGTCGCCATGGCGGCGTAGGCGCGCAGGGCGGCGCTGACGGGGCGGTGGCGGTCGCGTGGACGGTAGCCGCCCAGGTCGGCGAGGAGCTTCTCGCGCCGGACGTCGAGCTCGTCCGATGGGACGTCGAGCTCCAGGGTCCGGTTCGGGATGTCGATGACGACGCGGTCGCCGTCCTCGACCAGGGCGATGATGCCGCCGCCCGCGGCCTCTGGGGAGGCGTGGCCGATGGACAGCCCGGACGTACCGCCCGAGAACCGGCCGTCGGTGACCAGCGCGCACGCCTTGCCGAGCCCGCGGCCCTTGAGGAAGCTCGTCGGGTACAGCATCTCCTGCATGCCGGGGCCGCCCTTCGGGCCCTCGTAGCGGATCACGACGACGTCGCCGGCCTTGACCCGGCCGCCGAGGATGCCCTCGACGGCCTGGTCCTGCGACTCGAAGACGACGGCGGGGCCGGTGAACGTCCACAGCTCCTCGTCGACGCCTGCGGTCTTGACGATGGCGCCGTCGGGGGCGATGTTGCCGCGCAGGACGGCGAGGCCGCCGTCGGCGGTGTAGGCGTGCTCGACGGAGCGGATGCAGCCGTTCTCGCGGTCGAGGTCGAGCGACTCCCAGCGGGCGCTCTGGCTGAACGCGGACGTGCTGCGGACGCCGCCGGGCGCCGCGTGGAACAGGTCGACGGCCTCCGGCAGGACGTCGGGGGAGCGGACGTCCCACTTGGCGACGAAATCGTCCAGCGACGCGGAGTGCACGGAGTGGGCCGAGCCGTGCAGAAGCCCGCCCCTGTGCAGTTCGCCGAGGAGGGCGGGGATGCCGCCGGCGCGGTGGCAGTCCTCGACGTGGTACTTGCCGGTGGCGGGGGCCAGCTTGCAGACGCAGGGGACGCGGCGGGAGATCGCGTCGATGTCGGACAGGCCGAAGTCGACGCCCGCCTCGGTGGCCGCGGCGAGCAGGTGCAGGATCGTGTTGGTGGAGCCGCCCATCGCCACGTCCAGGACCATGGCGTTCGCGAACGCCTCCCGGGTGGCGATGTTGAGCGGGAGGACGGACTCGTCGTCGCCGTCGTAGTAGCGGCGCGCGACGTCCACGACGGTGCGGCCCGCGTCCTCGTAGAGGCGGCGGCGGGCGGTGTGGGTGGCGAGGACGGTGCCGTTGCCCGGCAGCGCGAGCCCGATCGCCTCGGTGAGGCAGTTCATCGAGTTCGCGGTGAACATGCCGGAGCAGGAGCCGCAGGTCGGGCAGGCGCTCTCCTCCATCTCCAGGAGCTTGGCGTCGTCGAGGGAGTCGTCGGCGGAGGCGATGATCGGGTCGATCAGGTCGAGCTTGTTGCCGCCCATGACGCCCTCGACGGGCTTGCCCGCCTCCATCGGGCCGCCGGACACGAACACGGTGGGGATGTTCAGGCGCAGCGCCGCCAGCAGCATCCCGGGGGTGATCTTGTCGCAGTTGGAGACGCAGACGAGGGCGTCGGCGCAGTGCGCGTTGACCATGTACTCGATCGCGTCGGCGATCACCTCGCGGGACGGCAGCGAGTACAGCATGCCGTCGTGGCCCATGGCGATGCCGTCGTCCACCGCGATCGTGTTGAACTCGCGGGGCACGCCGCCCGCCTCGCGGACCGCGCCCGCGACGACCTTGCCGACCTCGTCCAGGTGGACGTGGCCGGGCACGAACTGGGTGAAGCTGTTGGCCACCGCGACGATCGGCTTGCCGAAGTCCTCGCGTTCGACGCCGCTGGCCCGCATGAGCGCGCGGGCGCCCGCCATGTTCCTGCCATGGGTGACAGTGCGTGACCTGAGCGGTGGCATGTGGGTGACCTCTCCAACGTGGGGCGTGCCGTGACGGCGGTCGCCCGGCTTCGCGCATGTCCGGCGCGGCGGAGGGCGAGACGCTTCGCTTGTGCTGCTCGCAGCGGCGGATCGCGGCGCTGCGGCCGGCGGCGGCGAAGATCGCGCACGGCCGTCCGGTGTCCCTCGATGCTACCAACCGGGTGGAGGGCATGGAGAAAGCCGGGACGCGGCGTCCCGGCTTCCGTACCGGCGTCGTCCGGTGTGCGGGGCGTACACCGGCTCTGGACCGTCGTCGAGCGTTTGCGAGGCGGCCCGGGGAAGGAGGGCCGCCCGCGATTCTCAGTCGGTGTACTTCGGCGGCAGGGCGTCCTCGGCCGCCTGGAAGATGCGCTGGACGTCGCCTTCCGTCAGGATCGTCGGACGGCGGCGCAGGTACGCCCGCGCCCGGTTGCCCGCGTAGACGTCGACGTCCCTGACCCGCATGACCTTCCACGGGATGGACGGCCCGTAGATCGCCACCGAGGGCTGTACGGGCACGTCGAAGCCGACCCGTTCGGCGAGGATGTTGCTCGCCATCTGGGCCTCCCAGCGCGCCTCGTCCAGGCGGTCCTTCTTGTTGAAGGGGCCGTGGAACAGCTTGAGGTGGGACATCGTGCGCACGGGGAGGCGCTTGTCCCACTTCTCGGAGTCGATGGCGTAGACGCCGCTCGGCCCGATCACCAGGTGGTCGATCCGCCCGTCGCTGACGCCGTCGTCGTCGCGTGGCACGGCCCGCGCGTGGAGCACGAGGTACCCGTTGCGCTGCAGGGCCCTCAGCTGCTTCTCGGTGCGCCGTTCCGCCGCCGACGACTTCTGCCAGGCGGGGACGGTGGAGTCCTTGCGGGACCGGCGGACGAAGTCCGCGACGACCACCAGGACCGCGACGGTGAGGCCGAGCCGCCAGCCGATGAGGACCGAGACGACGACGCCGGCCGCGAGGGCGACGCCGACGCGCTGGATCCAGCGGCGCGTCCGCGGATCTTCGAGCATCGCCGCGGCGTTGCCCCACTCGGGACGCTCCTTCACCGGAGTTGGGTGATGGTGCTCACGCGCTTCCTCCGACTCCGTTCCTTGTGATGCCGCCGCGTTCGGCCCCGCCGCGTCGGACCGGGCCCGGGGCTGGCCCCTGGCACCCTGCGTGTTGCCCCGCTCCATGATCGCCATGAGTGACGCTCCGTATTCCTTTCCCATCGGGGGCATGATCCTCCGTGCGCACAGTAATCACCCGTGGGGTTGGCGACTAGTCATGCCGGGTTAATAGTTTTGTCGCCATCCGTGGGTGATTCACTGACGTGTGGGATGGGTACGTAGGTAATCTTCTCCTCTCGCCGCTGCTGTCGTGCCTGCCCTCTTTGATGCCCGCGCACACGGCGTCTAGCGTTCCGGTTCGTGACACAAACCCATGACCTCAGCGCCACCCGGATGGCGGCGGCCGTCCGCACCGGGGAAGTATCCCCGGTCGAGCTCACCGAGCACTACCTGGCCCGCATCGAACGGCTCGACGCGCTGGTCGGCGCCTACGTGACGGTCACCGCCGAGCGTGCCCGCGACGAGGCGCGGCGGGCGGAGAAGGCCGTGAAGGACGCCGCCGACCCCGCGGACCTGCCGCCGCTGCACGGCGTTCCCGTCCCGGTCAAGGACCTGAACATGGTGGACGGCGTCCGTTTCACCGGCGGGTCGGCCGTGTACGCGGACCTGACCGGGTTCGCCGACGACAACGTCGTGTCGAAGCTCCGGCGGGCGGGGTCGGTGCTCCTCGGCAAGACCGCGGCGCCCGAGTTCGGGCTGCCGTGCTACACGGAGGGCGACGTCTCGCCCCCGTCCCGGACGCCCTGGGACCTGTCCAGGTCGGCGGGCGGTTCGAGCGGCGGCGCCGCGGCGGCGGTGGCGGCCGGGCTGGCGCCGGCCGCGCAGGGCAGCGACGGCGGCGGTTCGATCCGGATCCCGAGCAGCGTGTGCGGGCTCTTCGGGATCAAGCCGACGCGGGGGCGGATCTCGCACGGGCCGATCGTGCCCGACCTTTTCGGCCTGGCCGCGAACGGGCCCATCGCCCGGACCGTCGGTGACGCCGCGCTGCTGCTGGACGTGATGGCGGGCCCCATGCCGGGCGACCTGTACGCGGCGCCGCCGGTCGAGGGGACGTTCGCCTCGTACGCCGGGCGCCCGCCTGGACGGCTGCGGATCGGGCGGAACCGGGAGCCCGCCGTCCCCGGCGCCGTGGTGCATCCCGACTGCGTCGCCGCCTACGACGCGGCGTCCGAGCTGCTGGTGGAGCTGGGCCACGAGGTCGTGGACATGCCCCGCGTGTTCGGGCCCGACCTCCTCCCGCACTTCGAGACGCTGTGGGCCGTCATGGCGACGACCACGCCCGTCGCAGACGAGAGCGAGCACCTCCTCCAGCCGCTGACCCGCTGGCTCCGGGCCCGCGGTGAGGCGACGACGGCGCCGCAGGTCTTCCAGGCCCATGCCGCGCTCCAGGGGGCGCTGCGGGCGGCGTTCCCGGTGATGGACGAGTTCGACGCGATCCTGCATCCGACCCTCGCCGAGCCGCCCGTCCCCGTCGGGTACTTCCACGACCAGGAGCCCGCCGAGAACTTCGAGCGGCAGAAGCGCTTCACGCCGTTCTGCGCGATGTACAACATCTCCGGGCAGCCCGCCGTGAACGTGCCGCTGCACTGGAACGCGGAGGGCCTGCCGATCGGGATCATGCTCGCGGGGCGGCTCGGCGGCGAGGGGACGCTGATCTCGCTGTCCGCGCAGCTTGAGGAGGCGCGCCCCTGGATCGGCCGCAAGCCGGACATGTGGACGGCGTGAGCCCGCCGCTGGGGGGCATGGTGCACAGGTGGCAAGTGCAGGGGTGGCAACCGCAGGGGTGGACGACGAACTGGCCAGGCTGGCGGGCCTGCACGGCGTGGCGACCCGGTACGCCGATTGGCGCGGGCGCGAGATCGCGGTCTCCCGCGACACGCTCGTCGCGGTGCTGGGGGCGCTCGCCGTGGACGCGTCGTCGCCCGCCGCCGTCCGCGACGCGCTGGAGCGGCACCGCGAACGGCGGGATCACGGGCTGCCGAACCTCATCGTCCGGCGGTCGAACGGCGGTGTGAGCGCGGGACGGATCGTCGCGGCGCTCCAGAGCCGTATGCCGCCGGGCGAGCGTTCTGAGGGCTTCGAGGTGGAGATCGAGGTCGGTGCGGGGGAGGTCCTCGTGCCGCGGGCGGGTGGGGGCGGGTTCCGGCCGATAGGGGGCCTGGCGGACGTGCCGTCCGGGTGGCACCGGCTCCGCGTCCGGCGGGGAGAGCGGACGATGTACTCGACGCTGCTGGTGGCCCCGTCGTCGCTGCCGCCACCGCCCCGGACGTGGGGTTTCACGGCGCAGCTGTACTCCGTGCGGTCCCGCGCGTCCTGGGGGCTCGGTGACCTGCACGATCTCGCGGACCTCGCGGAGTGGAGCGGGCGGGCGCTGGGGGCGGGATTCGTCCTGGTGAACCCGCTGCACGCGAACGAGCCCGTCCCGCCGGTCGGGCCGTCCCCGTACGCGCCGATGAGCCGCCGCTTCCCCTCGCCGATCTACCTCCGGGTCGAGGACATGCCGGAGTACGCGGCGCTTCCGCCCGAGGACCGGGAGCGGTTCGCCGCCATGGCCACCGAACTGCGCGCCGGCGAGGGGCCGCTCGACCGGGACGCGGTCTGGACGGCGAAGAAGGCGGCGTTCGAGGCGATGTACCGGCTGCGCGGCGACCGCCGCGAACCGGAGCTCGACGACTTCCGGAGGCGGGAGGGCGACGCGGCCGAGGCGTTCACGGCGTGGTGCGCGATCAGCGAGGAGCAGGGCACGGCCGACTGGCGGCGCTGGCCCGCCCCGCTGCGGAACCGCGGCGCGGGCCACCACCCGCGCGGCCGGTTCTACGAATGGCTGCTGTGGCGGCTGGACGAGCAGCTCGCGGCGGCGCAGCGGACGGCCACGGACGCGGGGATGCCGGTCGGGATCGTCCACGACCTCGCGGTCGGGGCGCCGCACGGCAGCGCGGACGCCTGGGTGTTCGGCGGCTCCCTCGCGCACGGCGTCAGCGTCGGCGCGCCGCCGGACGAGTTCAATCAGCGCGGCCAGGACTGGGGGCTCCAGCCGTGGCGGCTGCGCGATCCGGCGGTCGAGGAGTACCGGCCGTTCCGCGAGATGGCGGCGTCGGCGCTGCGGCACGGCGGCGGCATCCGCCTCGACCACGCGATGCAGGTGTCGCGGCTCTGGTGGATCCCCGAGGGCGCGTCCCCGGCCGAGGGCACCTACGTCCGCTACGACCGCGACGCGCTGCTCGCCTGCCTGAGCTGGGAGGCGGAGCGTTTCGGCGGCGTGATCGTCGGCGAGGACCTCGGCACCGTCGAACCCGAGGTCAGGGAGGCGCTCGCGGATCGCGGCGTCCTCGGCACGTCCCTCCTCTGGTTCGAGCGCGACGACGACGGGCGGCCCAGGCCCGCGAAGCGGTGGCGCGAGTTGTCCCTCGCCACGGTCGGCACGCACGACATGCCGCCGATCACCGGTTTCGTCCACGGCGACCACATCGGGCTCCGCGACCGTCTCGGCCTGCTCGCCCACTCCCGCGCGGACGAGGAGGACGACCATCGCCGCCTGCTGCACGGCTGGCTGACGCTGCTGCACGCCGAGAACCTGCTCGCCACCCCGCCCGGCCAGGTCATGCGGGCGCTGGAGGCGGGCTCCGCCGAGCACGACGAGGAGATCGTGACGGCCCTGCACGACTTCCTGACCCTGACCCCGGCCCGGCTCGTCGGCGTCTCCCTCGCCGACGCCGTCGGCGAACGCCGGACCCAGAACCAGCCGGGCACGATCGACGAATACCCCAACTGGCGCGTCCCGCTCGCCGACGCCGAGGGCGTCCCCGTCCTCCTGGACGACCTCCGGTCCGGCGCCGCCGCGCTGCGGCTCTTCAGGCGAGGGTCGATGTGATGCGCTTCGTCACGTCGTGCAGGAGCGTGTCGGGACGCAGGTCGGCCGCCGCGATCGCGGAGAAGAGCGCGGGCAGGCCCGGCAGCGGGTAGGAGTCGTCGTCGGCGCCCGCCAGGGCCGACTTGCCCAGCGGCTGGTGCGACAGCGATCTGCGGGCACGAGCCCACGCCTTCTGCACCTCCTCCGGGGACGGGACGCCGAAGCCATGGCCGACCGGGGCGGCGTGCCGGAGCTTGACGAGCGCGCCGTCGGTGAAGTCGGCGGCGAGTCTGCAGCGCTCGGTGAGGCCGGCGCGGACGAGGTCGTCCAGCCGGGTCATGACCGTGCACGGGGTGCGGCAGCGGGCCGCGCAGTCGCCGAGCGCGGACGCGACCTGGCTGTGCTGGCGGTCCAGATAGGTGCGCCAGCCGGACGGCGGTTCCCTGGACACCCGGAGCGTACGCTCGCAGGCGGAACGTTCCGGACGGGTGTGGTCGCACATGCGCGGCGAACCGGGCTCGACCGGGACGCCGAACCGGCTGCCCCCGCCCTCCACCGCCGCCCCGATGAGGGCCGGGTCGCCGGCGTGGCCGAGGACGGGCTCCCAGGCCAGCATCGGCAGGTACTCGCCCGCGATGTGGACGGCCGCGACCAGCGCGGCCATGTCGCGCCGGTGCCAGCGGATCGCGATGACCTCCAGCAGGAGGCGGTAGGCGGGGCGGAGGCTGGCGAGCGCTCCCCGCGGGTGCTCCCGCGGCGCCTGCGGCATCCGGCTGGCGCGGGCCCGGTCGAGGAGGTCCCGCGGGACCTCGCCGACCGCCTCGGGCATGCCGAAGTCCTCGGCGTCCAGGTCGAGGACGCGCTGCCCGAACGCGCACAGGGCCGCGGCGTCGCCGGTGCGGACGTCCGGGACGAGCGTCCCCTGCGTGATCAAAGCCTCCAGATCGCCGAACGCGTAGCGCCGCGCCAGTGCCGTGAGAACGTCACCCGCCGTCTCCACATCGACCCCCTCCCCGTGACCATGCGATCGTCGCACGGTCACGGGGGCCGCGCACAGGTCGGCGCCGACCGGTCGAGACCGCCGCGTCAGGACGGCACCGTCAGGACGGCACCGTCAGGACGAGGCGGCGTCCTTGGCGCGGGCGCGCAGCGCGCGGGCGACGCCGTCGCGTCCCTCCGACAGCAGCCGCGCCAGCGCGGGCGGCGGCCGCTCGTCGGCCAGGTACGCCTCGGTGCGGTCGATCGTCGACTGCTCGATCACCAGGAAGGGGTAGGCGACCTCGGCGAACGTCTGGGACATGTCGCTGGTCCACTCCTTCCAGACGCGTCCGACCTCGGCGAAGTACCGGTCGACGTAGGGCCGCAGCAGCTCGGCCTGGTCGGGCTCGACGAAGCCGCCGAACGTCGCGCGGTAGACGGCGTTGGGCAGGTCGCCGGACACGATCCGGTCCCACGCCGCGGCCTTGGCCTCGGCGGTCGGGATCGCGGCCTTGCAGGCGGCGGCGTGCCGCTCGCCCGCGGCCGTCCTGTCGCGCTCGTGCTCGGCGTCGATCTCCGCCTCGCCCGCCCTGCCGGTGACGACGAGCCTGCGCAGCAGCGACCACCGCAGGTCGGTGTCGACGGTGAGGCCGTCGAGGACCTCGGATCCGTCCAGCAGGCCCTGGACGAACGCCAGGTGCTCGTCCGACACTGCCGACGCGGTGAACGCCTGCGTGTAGGCGAGCTGGAGGTCCGAACCCGCGTCGGCCTCGCGGGCCAGGTCCGACAGGGTGTCGGCCAGCAGCGCCAGCCCTTCCTTGCGCCAGGCCGGGTCGGCGTACTGCTGGACGGCGGTGCGCGTCTGCCGCAGCAGCGTCTGCGTGACCGAGATGTCGGTGACGCCGCGGACGCCCTTGGCGACGAGCCGGACGTAGTCGCGGGTGGCCATCTCGGCGTCGCGCGTCATGTCCCACGCCGCCGACCAGCACAGCGCGCGCGCCAGGCTCTCCTTGACCTCGCCGATGTGCTCGATCAGCGTCTTCTGCGAGTGCTCGTCCAGGCGGATCTTGGCGTAGGTGAGGTCGTCGTCGTTGACCAGGACGAGATCGGGCCGCTTCTGCCCGATGAGCCGCGGCACCTCCGTCCGGGCGCCGACCACGTCCAGTTCGACGCGCTCCCGCCGGACGAGTTTCATGTGGGGGGACGACCCCCCACGCCCCCCGGCGGGGTCTGTGCCCTCCGCCGTCCTGTCGTAGAGGCCGATGGCGAGGCGGTGCGAGCGCAGCGTCGGATAGTCGGGCTTGGCCTCCTGGAGCACGGCGAACGACGTGAAGTTCCCGTCGCCGTCCACCTCGTACTCGGGACGCATCGTGTTGACGCCCGCGGTCTCCAGCCACTCCTTCGACCACGACGCCAGGTCGCGGCCGGACGTCTCCTCCAGCGCGCCCAGCAGATCGGCCAGGACGGTGTTGCCCCACGCGTGCCGGTCGAAGTACCTCCGGACGCCCACCAGGAAGTTGTCCAGCCCCACATAGGCGACGAGCTGCTTCAGGACGGACGCGCCCTTCGCGTAGGTGATCCCGTCGAAGTTCACCTCCACCGCGCGGATGTCGGGGATGTCGGCGGAGATCGGGTGCGTGGACGGCAGCTGGTCCTGCCGGTACGCCCACGCCTTCTCCAGGTTCGCGAACGTCGTCCACGAACCCGTCCACTTGGTGGCCTCGGCCTGGCACAGGACGCTCATGTACGTGGCGAACGACTCGTTCAGCCACAGGTCGTCCCACCAGCGCATGGTGACCAGGTCGCCGAACCACATGTGCGCCATCTCGTGCAGGATCGTCTCGGCGCGCCGCTCGTAGGCCGCGTCGGTGACCCGGGACCGGAAGACGTAGTCCTCCAGGAACGTGATGGCGCCCGCGTTCTCCATCGCGCCGGCGTTGAACTCGGGGACGAACAACTGGTCGTACTTCCCGAACGGGTACGGACGGCCGAAGACCTTCTCGAAGTAGGCGAAGCCCTGGCGTGTCACGTCCACGATGGCGGGGGCGTCCAGGTGCTCGGCGAGCGACGCCCGGCAGTACACGCCGAGCGGGATGACGGTGCCGTCCTCGCGGCGGTACTCGTCCCGGACGACGTGGTACGGCCCGGCGATCAGCGCGGTGATGTAGGTGGAGATCCGCGGCGTCGGCAGGAAACGCCACGTCCCGCCCTCGGCGCTGTCGGGGGCCTCGTTGGTGACAACCTCCCAGTTCTCCGGCGCCTTGACGGTCAGCGCGAAGGTCGCCTTCAGATCGGGCTGGTCGAAGCACGTGTACATCCGGTGCGCGTCGGCCGTCTCGAACTGCGAGTACAGGTAGACGCTGTCGTCGACCGGGTCCACGAACCGGTGCAGGCCCTCACCCGAGCGCGAGTAGGCGCAGTCGGCCACGACGCGCAGTTCGTTCTCCGCGGCGAGACCGGGCAGCGGGACCCGCCCCTTCTCCGCGTCATAGGACGCCGGGTCGAGGCTCTTCCCGTTCAGCGTCACGTCCCGCACGACGGCGCCGTGCAGGTCGATGAACGTCGACGCGCCCGGCTCGGCGCTCCCGAACCGCACCACCGTGGTGGAACCGAAGTGCTCCTCACTCGCGGTCGTCAGGTCCAACTCGACCGTGTACGACTCGACGGTGAGGAGCCGGGCCCGTTCCCGCGCCTCGTCGCGCGTGAGGTTGCCTGCCACATGAACTCCTTGGTCGGCTTAATCGCTTGGTGCCCCCATGTCTACCAACCCGGTGCCGGAACGGCGCGTCCGCCACGGCTCGCGAACCTTTCGCGCCACCGGGAATCAGGACGCCGGGGGCCCGGTTGTGCCAGAGACGTACCCCGTTTATCGCGCCCTGGGAGGCGACGTTGAGTAAGGACGCTCTCACACCGGTCGACTTCTGGTTCGACCCCCTGTGCCCCTGGGCATGGATCACCTCCCGCTGGATCCTGGAAGTGGAGAAGCAGCGCCCGATCCAGGTGCGCTGGCATGTGATGAGCCTCAGCGTCCTCAACGAGGACAAGGACATCCCGGACGAGTACCGCCGCGGCCTCAAGGACGCCTGGGGCCCCGTGCGCGTCTGTGTCGCCGCCGAGCAGAAGTACGGCGACGAGGTCCTCGGACGCCTCTACACCGAGATGGGCACGCGCCGTCACCACGAGCGGCAGAAGTTCGACCGCGCCTTCTTCGAGGCGTCGCTGACCGCGGCCGGTCTCGACCCGGCGCTCGCGGACGCCGCCGACTCCACCGATTTCGACGAGGCCGTCCGCGCCTCCCACAAGGACGGCATCGACCGGGTCGGCCAGGAGGTCGGCACCCCGGTGATCGAAGTCGAGGGCAGCGCGTTCTTCGGCCCCGTCGTCACCCCGATCCCGCGCGGCGAGGCCGCCGCCAAGCTCTGGGACGGCGTCCGCGCCGTGGCGTCCACCGACGGGTTCTTCGAGCTCAAGCGCACCCGCACCCGGGAGCCCGTCTTCGACTGAGCCGGAGCGATGCCGTTATTGCAAGAATCTTGCAGCTGCGACATCGAGGCTTCAAACTGGCCCTAGCGGAAATCGGGTAGGGGCGGTGAAGCATGCACGTACCGGACGGGTTCATCGACGCGCCGGTGTCGATCGCGGCGGGCGTGGTCGCGATGGCCGGGGTCGGGATCGCGCTGCGCGGCGCCCGGCGGGAGCTGGACGACCGCACCGCGCCCCTCGCGGGACTGACGGCCGCGTTCGTGTTCGCCGCGCAGATGCTCAACTTCCCGGTCGCGTCCGGGACGAGCGGGCACCTGCTCGGCGGGACGCTCGCCGCGATCCTCGTCGGGCCGTACACGGGCGTCCTGTGCGTCTCGGTCGTCCTGCTGATGCAGGCGCTGCTCTTCGCGGACGGCGGCCTCACCGCCCTGGGCGTGAACATCACGACCATGGCTCTGGTGACGGTGCTCGTCGGCTATGGGCTGTTCCGGTCGGCGCTGCGCGTGCTGCCGAAGACGAGGGGTTCGGTGGCCGGATCATCGTTCGTGGCCGCCGTCGTCTCGGTGCCCGCCTCGGCCGTCGCGTTCACGCTGTTCTACGCGGTCGGCGGGACGACGGACGTGTCGATCGGGAAGGTCGCCACCGCGATGATCGGCGTCCATGTGCTGATCGGCATCGGTGAGGCGCTGATCACCGCCGTGACCGTGTCGAGCGTGCTCGCCGTCCGGCCCGACCTCGTGCACGGCGCGCGCGGCCTGATCAAGCCGCTGGAGCTGCGCACGACCCAGCCGCAACCGGGCGGGCAGGGCGGTGGCCAGGGCGGTGGCCAGGGCGGTGGCCAGGGCGGGCCCGCCGAACCGTCCCGGGCCTGAGGAGGACGACGACATGACCACCAAGCGGTTCTTCATCGCGTTCCTCGCCGTCTCGCTCGTCCTCGCCGGGATCGTGAGCTACTACGCCAGCGCCCATCCCGACGGCCTGGAGAAGGTCGCCGAGGACAAGGGCATCAACGCCAAGGAGAAGGACCACTCCCTCAAGGACTCGCCGCTCGGCGACTACGGCGTCGAGGGGATCGACGACTCCCGGCTGTCCGGCGGTCTGTCGGGCGTGATCGGTGTCGGCGCCGTGCTGCTCGTCGGCGGCGGGCTGTTCTGGGTCGTGCGGCGGCGCGGCTCGTCCGAACCCGACCCCGCCGCCGAGCGCGAGGAGAGCGCGGCGGCTGGTAAGGGCTGATGGGCGCGGGCCACGCAGCCGGCGCGGCGCACCGGCTCTACGTGCCGGGCGCCTCGCCGGTGCACCGCCTGCCGCCGCAGTGCAAGCTCGTCGCCGTCCTGGCGTTCGTGCTGCTGGTCGTCGCCACGCCGCGCGAGCGGATGTGGGCGTTCGGCGTGTACGCGCTGCTGCTCGCGGGTGTCGCGGCGGCCGCCCGGATCCCGTTCGGCACGGTCGTGCGGCGGGTCGTCATCGAGGTCCCGTTCGTCGCGTTCGCGTTCCTCCTGCCGTTCGTCGCGACCGGTGAGAAGACCACCGTGCTCGGGGTGAGCCTCAGCGAGAGCGGGCTGTGGGGCGCCTGGAACATCCTCGCCAAGGGGACGCTCGGCGTGGTCGCCTCGATCCTGCTGGCCGCCACCACCGAGCCGCGGCTGCTGCTGCTCGGTATCGAGCGGCTGCGGATGCCGCAGCTCATCACGCAGATCGCCACGTTCATGCTGCGGTACGGGGACGTCGTCACGGCCGAGCTCGCCCGGATGAAGGTGGCACGGGCGTCGCGCGGCTTCGAGGGACGTGACCTGCGCGCCACCCGCGTCCTCGCCAAGTCGATCGGCGCCCTGTTCCTGCGCTCCTACGAGCGCGGTGAGCGCGTCCACCTGGCGATGCTGAGCCGCGGCTACGACGGGCGCATGCCCGTCATGCACGACGTGGGTGCGACGGCCGCGCAGTGGACGGCCGCCGCCGCCCTGCCCCTGGCCGCCGCCCTGGTGGCGTTGGCCGCTTGGACGACCCCATGACGGCGGAGCCCGGCGGAACACCGTCGCCAGAGGTGCCGTCGCCAGAGGTGCCGTCGCTGGAGGTGAGGGGCCTCGCCTACGCCTATCCGGACGGCACGCAGGCCCTCTTCGGCGCCGACCTGACGATCGCGCGCGGCGAGCGGGTCGCGCTCCTCGGCCCGAACGGCGCCGGGAAGACCACGCTCGTCCTGCACCTGAACGGCATCCTGCACGGCGGGCTCGGCGAGGTCAGGGTCGGCGGTCTCGCGGTCGACCCGAAGGACAAGAAGACGCTGCGGGAGATACGCCGCCGCGTCGGCATCGTGTTTCAGGACCCCGACGACCAGCTGTTCATGCCGACCGTCCGCGAGGACGTCGCGTTCGGCCCCGCCAACCTCGGCATGCGCGGCCCCGAACTCGACCGCCGGGTGCGGGACGCGCTGGCCCGCGTCGGCATGCTGGACGTGGCCGACCGCCCGCCGCAGCACCTCAGCTTCGGCCAGCGCCGCCGTGTCGCCGTCGCCACCGTCCTGGCGATGGAGCCGGAGATCCTGGTGCTGGACGAGCCGTCGTCCAACCTGGACCCGGCGAGCCGCCGCGAGCTCGCCGAGATCCTGCTGAGCCTGGACGTGACGGTCCTGATGGTCACGCACGACCTCCCGTACGCGGCGGAGCTGTGCCCGAGATCGGTGATCCTCTCCGGTGGCGTCATCGCCGCCGACGGGCCGACCCGCGACGTGCTGACCGACGCCGCGCTCCTCAAGACCCACCGCCTGGAACTCCCCTTCGGCTTCGACCCCGCCGCCACACTTCGCTGACCGCCGCAGCGACTCTCGCTGACTGGCACCGCGACTCCGGGTTGACGTGTCTTCAACAAGCGCGCAGGCCGTGCGCGTGGGCGTTCGCGGAGAACGCTCGGCGAGGTGAATTTTCGGTTCGGGGTTTCGGCTTGCGCCCGTCCCGGAGCCTTGCCAGACTCAGGGCGACCAGAGGTAATGGTAATGGTTTTCATCTCCGAAATGGGGCATTCGTGAAGGTTGCGTTCGTTGGCAAGGGCGGTAGTGGCAAGACCACCCTGTCGGCGCTCTTCGTCCGGCACCTGGCCGGGCGCGGGCTCCCCGTGGTGGCCGTCGACGCCGACATCAACCAGCACCTCGGCGTGGCGCTCGGCCTCGACGAGGACCGCGCCGCCAAGATCCCCGCGCTGGGCGACCGGCTCCCAGAGATCAAGGACTACCTGCGCGGCGACAATCCACGGATCGCCTCGGCGTCCGCGATGGTGAAGACCACCCCGCCGGGGAAGGGGTCGCGGCTGCTGCGGTTCCGCGGCGACGACCCCGTCCATGAGGCGGGCCAGGAGGTCGGCGCCGGCCTCGGCCCGGACGGCGCCGGGATCACGCTCCTCGCCACCGGCCCGTTCAACGACGACGACCTCGGCGTGGCCTGCTACCACTCCAAGACCGGCGCGGTCGAGCTCTACCTCAACCACCTCATGGACGAGCCGGGCGAGTACGTCGTCGTCGACATGACCGCCGGGGCCGACACGTTCGCGTCCGGGCTGTTCACCCGGTTCGACCTGATGTTCCTGGTCGCCGAACCCACCCGCAAGGGCGTCGGCGTCTACCGGCAGTACACCGAGTACGCCCGCAACTACGACGTCGCCATCCGCGTCGTCGGCAACAAGGTGCAGATCGACGAGGACATCGCCTACCTGCGCGATCACGTCGGAGACGACCTGCTGACCTGGGTCGGCCAGTCCGCCGCCGTCCGGGCGCTGGAGCAGGGCAGGCAGGGCGTCGGGCTGGAGGACGCCAACGTCGCCGCGCTCGACCGCATGCTCGCCGAGGTCGACGCCCACACTAAGGACTGGGACAAGTTCCAGCGCCAGGCCGTGGAGTTCCATGTCAAGAACGCCCGGAGCTGGGCGAACAAGGCGACGGGCGAGAACCTTGAAGAGCAGGTCGATCCGGAGTTCCGCTTCCCGGCCGCCTACGCGGGGTGACGAACGCCTACCGGAGGCCGGAGATCGGCACTACCCTTCGGGCATGACGATGCGGCGGATGCTCATGATCGCGGCCGGCGCGGTGATCCCGGTCGCCGTGGTCGCCCTCATCTTCGACAACCAGTGGGTCGTCGACGCCATCAGGGAAAGCGACTTCAAGTACAGCGAGGGCATCGGCCCGCTGGTGGGATGGTCGCAGACCCTCGCGTGGCGGTTCACGCCGGCCGACGGGATGGAGTGGAGCTTCGTCCTGGTCATCGACTTCGCCGTGCTGCTGTTCTTCGTCCTGCTGGCGTTGTTCGTCGCGGCCGGCTCCCGGATCATCGACCCGGCCCGCGGCCCGTTCGGCGCCGTGATCGTCGGCTGGTGGGCCGCGGTCCTCGCCGGGGCCCTCGCCGGGCTGGTCTACGGGCCGCTGGCCTACTGGGCGCTCGACCTCACGTCCCCGTCGCGGGTCATCTTCGGCGCCATCAGCGAGGGCGCGTCGGCCGGGGTCGCGTTCGGCTGGCTCGCGGGGCTCGGCGCGCTCGGCGGCTTCGCCATGTCGGGCCCGCGGACGGCGGGCGGCCGGCAGCACTACGGCGGCCAGCAGCAGTACCAGCAGCGTCCGCCCTTCGCTCCCCAGCAGCACGCTCCCCAGCAGCACGCTCCCCAGCCCGGCATGCCGATGCCGCAACCGCCGATGCAGCAGCCCGGCATGCCGGGGATGCCCGGCCCGCAGCCGATGCCGCAGCAGGGGATGCCGCAGCAGCCGATGCAGCCGCATCCGTCCGCGGTTCCGTACGTCCCGCCGCAGGGCCAGCCGCAGCAGCAGTGGGGCGCCGCGCCCGTCCCGCAGCAGCAGCCCGGCATGCCCGCTCCGCAGCAGCCCGGCGCGCCCGCGCCGCAGCCGCCGGGAGCGCCCGTGCCGCAGCAGTTCGGCGCGCCGCCGCCGGCGCCGCCCGTCCCGCCCCAGCAGCCCGCCGCGGCCGCCACCGAGCAGCCCGCCGCCGAGGAGCCCGAGACCGCCGCGGACGATCCGGAACCCGCCGAGCCCGAGGCCGCGGCGGGCGCCGAACCCGCGCCGCCCGCGGACACCCCGGACGACGACGACCTGAACCTGGCCGACCGGACGATCGTCGACCGCGGCCGCACCGACGACTAGGACGGCCGGTGGGCCGGGGGGCCCAGACGAGGCCCTCCCGGCACGGTCGATGTCCGGGACCTGCCAGAATCGGGCCATGCGCGTGTTTCTTGGGACCGACCATGCCGGCTTCGAGCTGAAGGAGCACCTGGTCTCCTGGCTGAAGGCGAACGGGCACGAGGCCGTCGACTGCGGCGCGTTCGAGTACGACGCCGTCGACGACTACCCGCCGTTCGTCCTGCGGGCCGCCGAGCGGACGGCCGCCGAGCGGGGCACGCTGGGCGTCGTGATCGGCGGTTCCGGCAACGGCGAGGCGATCGCGGCCAACAAGGTCAAGGGCGTGCGGGCCGCGCTCGTCTGGAACGAGGACACCGCCAGGCTCGCCCGCGAGCACAACGACGCGAACGTCATCAGCATCGGCGCCCGCCAGCACGATCTCGCGACCGCGACGCGGTTCCTGGAGCTGTTCGTCGAGACCCCCTACTCCGGGGAGGACCGCCACTCCCGCCGGATCACGATGCTCGCCGACTACGAGGACACCGGCGAACTCCCGCCGCTGCCCTAGAGCCCCGAAGCACCGACCTCGACCGGGTCTAGATCCCGTTCGGGGGAGGAGACGGTTTGCGGGCGCCGCCGCGCTTGCCGAGGCGGCGCCGCTCGTTCTTGGCGGCCTTCGTCCGCCTGGCGGGCTCGGGCTGCTGCCGTCCGGTCGCGTCCGGGCCGGTCGCCGCGCCGTTGCCCGGTCCCGGTCCCCGGTCGGGCTCCGGTGCCGCCTCGCCCTCCGCCCTCGGGCGGGAGACGTCCCGTGCCCGCATCGCCGCGTCCACCGTGATCCGCATGCCCGGCTGCCCCATCGAACCGCCTCCTCGCCCACAAGCCGCGTACCCGGATAATACGGAGCTGGACCGGTGCAACGGGTCACCCGTGGTCCGGATGCCGACCGATGGTGGTGATTGCTCGATACAGTGCCGGAGTCATGCTTCAACGACTTGTGCAGCTTCTTCCGCCGCGAGTGCGCGGCGTGCTGCGCAGGATTCCGCTGCTCGTGGCGCTCTACCGCTGGCTCAGGCGGGGGAAGCTGACCCGGGAACGGTACGTCTTCGCGGCGCTGTCGATCCTCGCGATCGCGATCGGGCTCGCCACGTCCGACGACTCGCGCGGGCTGGCCCCGTCCGGCGCGCTGGTGCTGATCGTCCTCGGCGGCGGCCTGCTGCTGAAGGTGCGGACGCTGCTCGCGCTGATCGCCGTCGTGGTGGCGGTGACGGCCTACAACGCCTGGCACGACGCCGCCGCGATCGGCCCCGGCATCATCGCCACGCTGTCGATCACCTCGGTGCTCGCGCTGTCGCTCGCCCGGACGCGGCAGAAGCTCGGCGTGCAGGGCCTGCGCGGCGACTCGATGCTGCTGGAGCTGCGCGACCGGTTGCAGCGGCAGGGTGAGATGCCCGAGCTGCCGGACGGCTGGGGCACGCAGGTCGTGCTGCTCCAGGCCGGCGGGTCGTCGTTCGGCGGCGACTTCGTGGTGTCGTTCTGCGAGGGCGACTCGCTGGAGGTGGCGCTGGTCGACGTGTCCGGGAAGGGCACCGACGCGGGGACCCGCGCGCTGATGCTGTCGGGTGCGTTCGGGGGTCTTCTTGGATCGGTCCAGCCTGATCGTTTCCTGCCCGCGTGCAACGCCTACCTGCAGCGCCAGCGGTGGGACGAGGGGTTCGTCACGGCCGTGCACGTCGTCGTCGACCTGGCGACGGGGGAGTACACGGTCGAGTCGGCGGGGCATCCGCCGGCCGTCCAGTTCGACGCGGGCAGCGGCGCCTGGCAGGTCAGCTCGGCCAAGGGCGTGGTGCTCGGCGTCGTCCCCGACCTGCGATGCGTTCCGGAGCGGGGGACGCTGCGCCCGGGCGACGCGCTGCTCCTCTACACCGACGGGCTCGTCGAGTCGCCGGGCAGCGACCTGGACGCCGGCATCGACCGGCTGCTCGGCGAGGCGGAGCGGCTCGTCCCGCAGGGGTTCGGCAGCGGCGCGCGGGAGCTGGTGGGGACGATGGCCGCGGCCCGCGACGACGACTGCGCCCTGGTCGTGATCTGGCGCGGCTGACCGCCCCCGGCGGGGTCTAGTGGCGCTTGTGCCTGGCGGGCGGCGAAAGCCGGTGGGCGACCCTGTCCTGGGTCCGCCCGGCGAGGATGGCCCCGATCACCACGGTCCCCGCGGCCGCGCCGAGGCCCGCCAGCACGCGCGCACGCGTGGACGACATCGCGCCCGTCACCCCGATCGGCGTGAACGCCTGGGTGTCGGTCTCCACCCGCCGGTCGGGCGGCGGCGGGCCGTCCGCCTCGGACGGCCTGGGCGCCGCGCAGACCGGCGTCCGGCCGGGCGGGGCCGTCCAGCCCGGCGACGGCGTCCGGCCCGCGGCGGGCCAGGCACCGGCCGGCGGCTGCTCCACGAGCGCGAGCAGCAGGTCGGACGCCGTCGGACGGTCCATCGGGTTCTTCGCCAGCGCGGACCGCACCGCCGGGACCAGCGCCTCCGGCAGCCCGGACAGGTCCGGCGCGTCGGCGGCCGTGCGGAGCGTCGCCGGGTCGCCGCCGATCGGCATCCGTCCCGTCCCGGCGTGGGCGATGAGGCAGCCCCAGGCGAACACGTCCGCCGCCGGTGTCGCGGGCCCGCCGATCAGTACCTCCGGCGCCATCCAGCCGGGCGTGCCGAGGACCTTGCCGGTCGCGGCCGTCACGCTGATGGAGTCCTGGCTGCGCGCGATGCCGAAGTCGATGACACGGCAGCCGGACAGGGTGAGCATCACGTTGGCGGGCTTCAGATCGCGGTGCACCAGCCCCGCCGCGTGGATCGCCGCGAGCGCCGACGCGACGCCGACGGCGACGCCGTGCAGGTCGGCGGCCCGCAACGGCCCGTCGTCGACGAGCCGGTCGTGCAGCGAGATGCCGCCCACGTACTCGGTGACGAGGTAGGGGCGGCCGTTCTCCTCGCCGTGCGCGAGGACGCGCGCCGTGCAGAACGAGGCGACGCGGCCGGCGAGGTCCGCCTCGTCCAGGAAGCGCCGCCGGTAGGACGGGTCGCCGGCGAGATGCGGATGGATGGTCTTCACCGCGACGCGTCCGCCGGACACCGGGTCGGTACCGAGATAGACGGTGCCCATGCCGCCCGAGCCGAGGCGGCCGAGCAGCGTGTGACCGCCGACCTCGCGGGGGTCGGCGGGTTCGAGCGGCCTGATGTCTCCGTCCATGCGGGTTCCCCGCTCCCCTAGTTTCTCCCTGACCGTCCATCCCCGTTCGGCGGCGGATTATTGGGCGTCTTCGCAGGAAGTGCCGGAAACGTGATCGTCACGTCGATGTCGCGCTCCGTGCACCTGGGCAGGGCAGAGTGAGTGGCGGTCCGGCAGCAGGCCCGATCCCGTCGGAGATTCCTCCTCGGCGCGCGGGTGGCGGGCGGCGCCGGATCTGATGCCCGCACGGGCGGCTCCCCAGGGGTGGGAGGTGCCGTCCGCGCGGGCATCCGTCTGTCGCCCCGGCGATGTTTCGCAGGGCAATGAGCAGGTAACAACCAGTTCTGCGTTCACCCCCCAGGCGCTGGGACGCGACGCGGTGCCCGGTGCCGCGCGCGAGGCCCGGTGCCGCGTGCGAGCCGGAAGGGGGAAGGGGCGCCGGGGTGCGGATATCCGGGGGCAGGCTGTCACCGTCGTGCTGGTCGGTGCGGACCCGCGTGACGGCCGCCGCCACCCTCATCGTCCTCATCCTGCTCGTGGCGGTCGTGGTCGGCTTCTACCAGGCCGTCCGCAGCACCGTGTACGGCGACCTGCACGACCGCGGGAGCTTCGTCATCACGGATCTGACCACGCTCGTGAACAACACCGACCCGCGCGGCACGCTGCCCGTCCAGGACCCGGACTTCACGCTCCTCCAGGTCGTGAACGCGGAGGGCGGCCTGGTCGCGTCGAGCGAGTCGCTGCACGGGCGCGGGCCGCTGAAGGTGCCGCCGCCGCGCGTGCCGGGACGTCCCGACTACCGCACCGTCGAGATCCCGGGTAAAGGCGCGGTCTATCTCGTCACCGACAGCGTGCGGACCCCGGACGGCCTGCGGATCGTGCACGCCGGCGCCCCGATCAGCGCGCTCACCCAGTACAAGGGGCTCGTCATCGGGCTGCTCGCGGGCTCGGTGCTGCTCGCCACCGGGGTCGTCGGCTGGATCGTGTCGATGTCGGTGCGGCGGGCGCTGCGCCCGGTCCGGGTGATGAGCGCCGAACTCGCCGAGATCACCGGCCGGGGCACCGGGCGCCGGGTGACCGTCCCCGGCCCGAACGACGAGGTGTCCGAGCTCGGCGAGTCGGTGAACGTGACGCTGAGCAGGCTGGAGGCCGTCCTGGCCCGCCAGCGCGGCTTCGTCGCCGACGTCTCGCACGAGCTGCGCAGCCCGCTCACGGGGCTGCGCGCCCAGTTGGAGGTCGCCCTGGAGCAGCCGGACGACGAGGACTGGCCCGCCGTCGCCCGCGCCGCGCTCGCCGACGCCGACCGGCTGCAGGGCATCGTCAGCGACCTGCTGATCCTCGCCAAGCTCGGCGCCGGGGTGCATGTGGCGCGGGAGCGGGTCGATCTCGGCGAGCTGGTCCGCGCGGAGACGGGCCGCCGCCCGCGGCGGGTCCCGGTGGAGGTCGACGCGGGCGAGCGGGTCGTGGTGCGGGCCACGGCGCACCATGTCGTCAGGCTGCTGACGAACCTGCTCGACAACGCCGAGCGGCACGCGGCGTCGCGGGTGTGGGTGAGCGTGTCCGCGGAGGGGGACGAGGCCGTCATGCAGGTCCTCGACGACGGCGCCGGCATCGCGCCCGAGGACCGCGAGCGGATCTTCTGGCGGTTCCAGCGGCTCGCAGAGGGCCGCGAACGCGACCGCGGCGGCACCGGTCTCGGGCTGACGATCTCCCGCGACATCGCCCGCGCGCACGGCGGCACGCTCGTCGCCGCCGACAGCGACAAGGGCGCGCGGTTCGTCCTGCGCCTCCCGCTCGACAAGCCGACGACCTTCCCCGGCCCCTGACGGGACCTCAGGCGAGCGAGGGGCGGCGCGTCCCGTGCCGGGTGGCCTGCTCGAACGCGTGCCCGGCCTGAAGGACGGCGAGGTCCGCGCGGTGCGGCCCGACGATCTGCAGCCCGACAGGAAGCCCGTCCCCGGTGAACCCGGCGGGGACCGACAGGGCCGGGCAGCCGGTCGCGGAGACGAGGAAGCAGGACCGCATCCATTCCAGGTAGTCGGGCATCGGATGCCCGGCGACCTCGTCCGGGTACTCGATCGCGGCGTCGAACGGCTGCACCTGGCTGACCGGGAGCAGCAGGACGTCGTACCGTCCGAAGAACTCCCGGACCCTGTGGAAGAGCGCGGTGTGCAGCACCTCGGCCCGTCCGACGTCGGCTCCGGTGAGGGCGCGGCCCGCGTCGATGTTCCCGGCGAGCGACGCCTTGAAGTCGGCGCGGCGCTCGTCGAGGAGGGCGCCGAGGGAGAGGTCCCACTGCCAGGCGCGGAGCGTGCGGAAGACCTCGTCCGCGCCGGACAGGTCGGGGCACGCCTCGTCCACCGCGCAGCCCAGCTCCTCGAACACCTTCACCGCCGGTGCGAGGACGGCGGTGACCGCCGGGTCGACGGGGACCATCCCGCCGAGGTCGGGGGACCAGGCGACCCGCAGGCCGGCGATGTCCCGGTCGAGCGGGGCCGCGAACACCGAGCCCGGCGTCTCCAGCGCGATGGGGCTGCGCGGGTCGGGCCCGGCGAGCACCGACAGCAGCAGCGCCACGTCCGCCACCTCGCGGGCCATCGGGCCCTGGACGCCCATCGTCGCCCAGCCCGCGGGCACCGGCCACGCCGGCACCCGTCCCGGCGACGGGCGGAACCCGACGACGTTGCAGAACGACGCGGGGTTGCGCAGCGAGCCGCCCATGTCGCTGCCGTCCGCGATCGGATGCATCCCGCACGCCAGCGCGGCCGCCGCGCCGCCGCTGCTGCCGCCCGCCGACCGCGACAGGTCGTAGGGGTTGCGGGTGACGCCGAAGACGGGGTTGAACGTGTGCGACCCGGCGGCGAACTCCGGCACGTTCGTCTTGCCGATCGCGATGACCCCGGCGGCGCGCATCCGCTCGACGACGAGCTCGTCGGCGACCGGGACGAGATCCGCGAAGATCGGCGAACCGGAGGTCGTGCGGATGCCCTCCGTGGCGTGCGTGTCCTTGTGCGCGACGGGCAGCCCGTGCAGCGGCCCGGTCTCGGCCCCGGCGGCGAGCCGCTCGTCGGCGCGCCGCGCCTGCTCGAGCGCCCGCTCGGCGATCAGCGTGACGATGGCGTTGACCTGCGGATTCGTCCGCTCGATCTGGTCGAGATGCGCCCGTACGACGTCCCGCGCCGACAGCTCCCGCGCCCGCATCCGGCGGACGAGCTCGCGCGCCGGCGCGAAGTGGATCTCCTCTGACACCATGGGCTCCTTCTCCAGGCTGCCCCCCAGTCTCCACCTCCCCGGCACTCCGGCCGACCTGCCCGTGTGGTCATGATGGGTGGTGTGACGGAACGAGCCGGGGCGCGCGAGCTGCTGCGCCGCGTCCTGGACGCGGACGGCTGGACGTCCTGGGACACCCCGCCCGCCCCGCGCCCCGACCCGGCCTCGCCCTACGGCAGGACCTGGCCGCCGCCCGCGAACGCAGCGGAAGCGACGAGGCCGTCCGCACCGGCGAGGGCCGCCTGCGCGGCCGCCGCGTCGCGTTCGTCGTGTCGGAGTTCCGGTTCCTCGCCGGTTCGATCGGCCTGGCCACCACCGCCCGGCCCCGACCCCGTTCGGGCGCGGTGGGCGACATTCCGGCGTGGGAGTCGATCGAACGATCGAGGCGTCCCGGCCGTCCGGGGGTCCGGGAGCTGCTCCGCCACGGCGCGTCCGGCATCACCCCGCTCTCCGGGACCGGTGAGGGCGAGGCCGGCCGGGGCCTCCTGCTCGCCCTGGCCCGGTTCGGCGCGGCGCCCTGCGTCCTGATCGGCCAGGACTGCCACGGTCAGCGCACCGGCGACCCCCTCGGCCCGGCCGGGCTCCGCGTCGCGCGGCGCGGCATGCGCCTCGCCGCCGGACTGTCCCTCCCGCTGGTCACGGTCGTCAACACGCCCGGCGCCGCGCTGTCGGCCGAGGCGGAGGAGGGCGGTCTCGCCGCCGAGATCGCCCGCGGCCTCGCCGACCTGGTCACCCTCCCCGCGCCGACGCTGTGCCTCCTGCTCGGCGAGGGCACCGGCGGCGCGGCGCTCGCCCTCCTGCCCGCCGACCGCGTGCTCGTCGCCCGGCACGGCTGGCTCGGCCCGCTCCCGCCGGAGGGCGCCTCGCTGATCGTCCACCGGACTCCGTCCCGGGCGGACGAGCTGGCGGCCGCGCAGGGCGTCCGGTCCGCGGACCTGCTCCGTGACGGCGTGGCCGACGTCCTCGTGGACGAGCGCCCCGACGCCGCCGACGAGCCGTAGCCCTTCTGCCGCCGCGCCGCCGCCGCCATCGAGCGGGAACTGGCCGGGCTCGCCCCCGGCGCCCCGGCCGCCCGCGTGGCGCGCTACCGTCCACGGCCATGACCGAAGCCGCCACCCGGTCCGCGTACGACGCCGTCGCGGTCCTCTACGCCGACATGTTCCGCGACGTCATGGACGACCTGCCGTTCGACCGCGCCCTGCTCGCCGTCTTCGCCGAGCTGACCCGGGGCTCCGGCCCGGTCGCCGACCTGGGCTGCGGCCCCGGCCGCCTCACCGGCCATCTGGTGTCGCTCGGGCTTCCCGCCTTCGGCGTCGACCTGTCACCCGAGATGATCGCCCAGGCCCGCAAGGAGCACCCGGACATCCGCTTCGACGTGGGCACCATCACGGCCCTCGACCTGGCGGACGGCGTCCTGGGCGGCATCCTCGCCTGGTACTCCACCATCCACACGGCCCCGGAGGACCTGCCGCGGATCTTCTCCGAGTTCCACCGCGTCCTCGCGCCGGGCGGCCACCTGCTGATCGCCTTCCAAGCCTGCGACGGCGACACGCCGCAGCCCTTCGACCACAAGGTCACCCTCGCCTACCGCTGGCCGCTGGACCCGCTCTCGGCCCTGCTCCGCCGCGCCGGCCTGATCGAGGTGGCCCGCCTCCACCGCGAGGCGTCCGAGCACGAACGCTTCCCCGCCGGCCACCTGCTGCTCCGCAAACAGTGAGCGCGGACGTCAGACCCGGTGCTCGGTGACCTCGTCGTCCCGCCTGTCCGCGGGTACCGGCGCCTCGCCCCAGCCGTCCAGCCACGTCCGCTGGCGGCGCCGCCGCGTCCCGCGACGGTGCCCGCCCCGCGGAAAGAACGCGGCGACCGCCCCGGCCGCCGCGACGGCGACGAGCGCGGCGAGGGCCCAGGTCACGATCTTGAGGCCGATACATCCCCGTGTGGCCTTCCGGCCCGGCAGATCCGAGAGGATCTGGTGCGCGTTGCCCGCCACGGTGCTGTCCGCCATGTCGTTCGCTTTCTTCGTTCCGAGATGGCCCGCCCTTTATTCCGGTGACAGCATGTCATGAAACGGCCACCCGTCGCATGACGGAAACCTGGAAGACTGTCCACGTTCAGCCACCCGCGAACGACCCGCTGACCGCGCACCACCGGCCGAGGCGGGTCGAACCACTCAGCAGTCGCGGCCCGGCCCGGTCCCTGGAAGCCATCACCGCGCATTGTCAACGAAGCGCTCTTCTTCGAGGAGAACCTGATCGTCGTCCCCGAGGTGGGCCGTGAGGAAATCCCGGCCGCCATAGAGGCTTTGGCCGGATCGAATTTCGCCGGGCTGACGGTCACCCGAGAATAGCCCGCGCTCCTTTCGTCAGACGACGGCGACGGCGTCGATCTCGACCAGGAACCCGGGGCCCAGGCCGGAGACGACGTGGACGGTGATGGCCGGGGGCGGGTCCGCCGGGTTCCATACCTGCCGGAAGGCGGCCACGCCCTCGTCGAACGAGTGGTTTTCCACGGTGGCTATGCGCCAGTGCACGACGTTCGCCAGGCTCGCGCCATCGCTCTCCAGGATGGTCGCGAGGTTTCGCAGCGCCTGGACGGTCTGCTCCCCGACCGTGGGGCCGACGACCTCGCCGTTGGCGTCGACGCCGTTCTGTCCGCCGACATAGATCGTCTTGGCCGGCCGTTCGACCACGACGGCCTGGCTGAAGGCCGGGTTGCGGTGCAGCCCCTCCGGGTTGATGTGGCGCGTGCTCATGTCGCCCTCCTCTGATCCTGAAACCGGTTAAAGCGGTTACAACGAAACTGGTTATACTGGTTTCATGCGAGCGAACGCAACCGGACGACGCCTGCACGACCCCAAGGGCGGGTCGTTCTGGTTCGATGCCGGCGCCGTCTGCCTGGACTTCGCCCACACCGGCGGCGAAGGGCCGTACGCGAAGTTCGAGAGCCTGCACGAGCCTTCCGACCTGGGAGAATGGCTGGCCCAGCCGCCGCTGGGGGCGGCCGTGACCGTCCCGGTGACGGCCCGCGACCTGACCGCCGCCAAGGCCCTGCGGCAGGCGATCTGGGACGCGGCGCACGCGCGGGCGGCGCGCCGTCCGCTTCCCGCCGAGGCCGTGGCGGCCATCAACCGGGCCGCGGCCGCGGCGCCGCTGGTCCCCGAACTGGACGCGGGCGGCACGGGCGCGGGATGGGCGGCCCCGGTGCGGACGGCGCAGGCGCTGTCGGCCCTGGCCCGGGAGATGATCGAGCTGTTGTCCGGACCGCTGTCCGAGCGCATCCGCGAGTGCGCGAGCGACACCTGCCCGCTGGTGTTCGTCGACTCGTCCCGTCCCGGCGCCCGGCGCTGGTGCTCGATGGAGCGCTGCGGCAACCGGAACAAGCTCCGGAGTCTGCGTGCCCGGCGGGCCGTGGAGTGACGCGGTGGGGTTGGCCAGGGTAGGCGACATCGGTGCGTGCCGTCGCAGGTCGTGCTAACGGTGGTGATGGGACCGGGCAGGGCTTTGTGGTGGGGTGGTCGTTTGGGGTCTTACGATATGGGGACGTCGTTGAGAGGAGGTTCCGTGCGGGCGCTCGTCGTGCAGCATGACCATGTTTCGCCGTCCGGGCCGGTGGGGGAGCGGCTGACGGAGCGGGGCTTCGACATCACCGAGCTGGTCGTGGTGCCCGAGGAGCGGCATCTGACGCCGGACGTGCGGTGCGAGTTCCCCGATCCGAGGGAGTGGGATCTCGTCGTGCCCATGGGGGCGCCGTGGTCGGTGGACGGTCCCGGTGTCGCCTCCTGGGTCGAGCCCGAGTTGCGGATGCTCGCGGCGGCGCATGCGGCGGGGGTACCTGTGCTCGGCGTCTGCTTCGGCGGGCAGGCGCTCGCGGCGGCCCTCGGCGGGCGGGTGGAGCGGGCGCCACGGGCGGAGATGGGATGGGTCGGGGTCGAGACCGACGATCCGGAGCTGGTCGGGGCCGGGCCCTGGTTCCAGTTCCACTTCGACCGGTGGGTTCTGCCGCCCGGTGCCGTGGAGGTCGCGCGGAGCGCCGTGTGTTCGCAGGCGTTCGTGGCGGGACGGTCCATGGGCGTGCAGTTCCACCCTGAGATCACCGCCGCGCAGTTCGGGCTCTGGCTGGCGAACGGCGCCGAGAGTCACATGCGGGCCCAGGGTTTCGACCCCGGCGCGGTGATGGCGGAGGTCGAGCGGACGGAGGCGGAGGCGGCCCGGCGCACTCACGCCCTCGTCGACGCCTTTCTGGATCGGGTGGCTAACCGGACGCTCTGACCAGGGCGTTGAAAAGGGCCTGCTGGGCCGGGTCGGTCGCGGCGGTGTCCTCGGGGTGCCATTGGACGGCCAGAAACCACGGGCCGGGCGCCGTCGATTCCGCGGCCTCCAGGGTTCCGTCGGCGGCATGGGCCGTCGGAGTCAGGCCGGGTGCCAGGGTCGCCGTCGACTGGTGGTGATAACAGGACGCGGTCGTCTGCTCGGCGTCCAGGGTCTTGGCCAGGAGGGTGCCCGCCTTCACGGTCACGGGGTGGAGTTTGTGGCGGTGGTCTTCACGCATGTGCTGGGTGAGGGTCCCGCCCAGGGCGGTGTTCACTATTTGGAAGCCCCGGCAGATGGCCAGGGTAGGGATTTTCGTTTCCAGGGCATGGGTCGCCAGGGCGAGGTCGAAGGCGTCCTGGTCGTCGTCCATGTCGTAAAGGGACTCGTGCTCGGTTTCCGCGCCGTAATGGCGGGGGTGGATGTCGCCGCCGCCCGGGAGGAGAAGGCCGTCGCAGCGGGTAAGACGGGACGGCTCGTAGGGATCCGCGGGATGCATGATGAATGGTTCGCCGCCCGCCCGGTAAACCGCCTCGACCAAAGCCCGCGCGGCCACTTCGGCCTTGTAGCGGAGCGCGGAGGCGGAAGTGGAGAAGCGGGCCGGGAGGGCGATCAGCGGACGGGTCACAGCTCGATCCACGTCGTCTTGAGGTCGGTGTACTTGTCGAGGGCGTGGAGCGATTTGTCACGGCCGTGGCCCGACTGCTTCACGCCGCCGAACGGGACGCTCATGTCGCCCTCCTCGTAGCAGTTCACCCAGACGGTGCCGGCGCGCAGAGCGCGGGAGACCCGGTGGGCGGTGGAGAGGTCGGACGTCCAGACGGCGGCGGCCAGGCCGTAGTCGGTGTCGTTGGCCAGGGCGATCGCCTCGTCCACGCCGTCGAACTCCAGAACGGCCAGGACGGGGCCGAAGACCTCCTCGCGGGCTATCCGCATCCCCGGTTCGACCTGGTCGAAGACCGTGGGGGTGATGTAGCGGCCGTCCGCCGTCGCGCCGGTGCGCAGGCGGGCGCCGTCGGACTTCGCCGCCTGGATGTGCGACATGACGCGGGCGTGGTGCGGAAGGGAGACCAGCGGGCCCATCTCGGTGGACGGGTCCAGCGGGTCGCCGGTGCGCAGGGACTCGGCGCGGGCCACCACGCGGTCGACCACCCGGGACGCGATCGACCGGTGCACCAGCAGGCGCGACGGGGCCGTGCACATCTCGCCGGCGTTGAAGAAGATGCCCCAGGCGGCGGTGTCGGCGGCGGCGTCCAGGTCGGGGGCGTCCGGGAGGATGATGTTGGGGGACTTGCCGCCGAGCTCCAGCCAGACGCGCTTGAGGTTGGAGTCGGCGGCGTAGCGCAGGAAGTGGCGTCCGACCTCGGTGGAGCCGGTGAACGCCACGACGTCGACGGACGGATGCTCGCCCAGCGCGCGCCCGGCCACCTCGCCGGGGCCGTTGACGACGTTGAACACGCCGGGCGGCAGCCCCGCCTCGGCGGACAGCGCGGCCAGGTGCAGCGCGGACAACGGGGACTCCTCGGCGGGTTTGAGCACGGCCGTGCAACCGGAGGCGAGGGCGGGCGCGATCTTCCAGGCGGCCATGGTGAGCGGGAAGTTCCACGGGACGACCGCCGCGACCACGCCGACCGGCTCGCGGGTGACCAGGGCCAGCGACGAGGACGACGTGCGGGGCGACTCGTCCAGCTGCTTGTCGGCGGCCTCGGCGTACCAGCGGATGCAGTTGATCACGGCGCGCAGCTCGATGCCGTACGACTCGCTGATCGGCTTGCCCATCTCCAGGCTGATCAGGAGCGCGATCGTGGAGCGGTCGCGTTCGATCAGGCCGGCCCAGCGCAGGAGGGCGGCCCTGCGCTCGGCGGGCGCGAGACGGGGCCAGGGCCCGGTGTCGAAGGCGCGGCGGGCGGCGCCGACGGCCGCGTCCACCTCGGCCCGGCCGGCGGAGGCGATGCGCGCGATCGTCTTGCCGTCGCGGGGTGAGCTGACCGCCGTCGAGCCCGTGCCGGTGAACTCGCCGTCGATGTGGTGGCCGGTGTGCGGGACGAGCCCGGCCGCACGGGCGCGCCATTCCTCGTACGGGACGTCGGTCACGGGCCCTCCTCTAGAGTCGTTTGCACCCGAACAGTAGCGTCGGCGGCTTGACCGCCGCCATCCCGGGTTCCTAGATTATTTGGGACCAAACAAAATGGAGGTGGAGCGATGGCAACCGTCGCGGGCGTCGCCGTCGAGCCCGGACACTGGATCGGCGGAGAGCGCACCGGCTCCCACGCGACTTTCACCAGCGTGTCGCCGATCGACGAGCGGCCGATCGCGGAGATCGCGCGGGGCGGGGCGGCCGAGGTGGACGCCGCGGTCGCCGCCGCGCGCCGCGCCTTCCCCGCCTGGGCCAGGACGAGCCGGGACGAGCGGGCACGGCTGCTGCACGCCATCGCCGACGGCGTGGAGAAGCGGATCGAGGAGCTGGCCCAGGTCGAGACGGCCGACAACGGCGCGCTGATCCGCTCCCACCGGCGCGGCGTGATGCCCCGGGTCGCGCACAATTTCCGCTTCTTCGCCGACTGGCTGCTGAGGCTCGGCCACGACGACTTCGAGACCCGGGGCCACACCAACCACGTGAGCTGGGACCCGGCGGGCGTCGCGGCGCTGATCACCCCGTGGAACGCGCCGCTGATGCTCGCCACCTGGAAGGTCGCGCCCGCGCTGGCGGCCGGGAACACGGTCGTGCTCAAGCCCGCCGAGTGGACGCCGCTCACCGCGTCGCTGCTGGCCGGCATCACCGCCGAGGCCGGGCTGCCGGACGGCGTGTTCAACGTCGTGCAGGGGTACGGCGCCGAGGTCGGCGGGCCGCTGACCGCGCATCCGGACGTCAACCGGATCAGCTTCACCGGGTCGGTCCCCACGGCCCGGACGATCGCCGCCGCGGCCGCCCCCAACCTGACGCCGATGTCGCTGGAGCTGGGCGGCAAGTCGCCGCTGCTGGTGTTCGCCGACGCCGATCTCGACCTCGCGGTCGACCTGGCCGTCGAGCAGTACGACAACGCCGGGCAGGTCTGCCTCGCCGCGACCCGGCTGCTCGTGGAGTCGTCCATCGCGGACGAGTTCACCGCGCGTTTCGTGGCGAAGGCGTCCCGGATCAACCAGGGCGACCCGCGCGACGAGGCCACCGACATCGGGCCGCAGATCCATCGCCGCCATCTGGAGCGCGTGGACGGCTTCGTCCGGCGGGCCAAGGACGCGGGGGCGCGCGCGATCATCGGCGGAGGCCCGAACGAGGAGCTCGGGGGGCTCTACTACCGGCCCACGCTCTTCACCGGGGCACAGGAAGGCGCCGAGATCCTCTCGGAAGAGGTCTTCGGGCCCGTGCTGACGCTGCAGACGTTCGACACAGAAGAGCAGGCGGTCGCGATGGCGAACGGCACCCGGTTCGGGCTCGCCGCCACGCTCGCCACCGGTGACCCAGAGCGCGCGCGGCGCGTGACCGAGCGGCTCGTGGCCGGGACGGTGTGGGTCAACTGCTTCTTCGTCCGCGACCTGAAGGCCCCGTTCGGCGGGTCCCGGCAGTCCGGGGTCGGGCGCGAGGGCGGCGACAGGAGTTTCGATTTCTACTGCGACCTGAAGAACACGGTGACTGCGCCATGGGCGAGATAGTCGGCGCGGGGCTCCTCGCGCACGTTCCCACGATCGTCCTGCCCGAGGTCACTCGGCGCGAGCTGAACGGGGGTGAGGACACCACGCTCGTCCCCGGCCTGCGCAGGCTGCGCGAGGACGTCTTCGAGAGGGACGACTACGACACCGTCGTCGTCCTCGACTCGCACTGGGCGACGACGGTCGAGTTCGTCACCACCGCGCAGGACCGCCGGGCGGGGCTGTACACGTCCGAGGAACTGCCGCGCGGCATGTGCCGGATGCCGTACGACTTCCCCGGCGACCCGGAGCTGGCCCACGCGGTCGCCCGCTACGCCGACAAGCACGGGACGTGGATCACCCCGATCGACGATCCGTACCTGCCGATCTACTACGCCACCGTCAACCTGTGGACGCACCTCGGCGTGCGCGACGACCCGTACCTCGGCGAGCCCGGGAAACGCTGGATGTCGATCGGCGTGTGCCAGACCGCCGACACCGAGGACTTCCTGCGCCTCGGCCGCGCCCTCGGCGACGCCATCGCCGCCACGGACCGGCGCGTGCTGCTGATCGCGTCGGGCGCGCTGTCGCACACGTTCTGGCCGCTGCGGGTGATCCGCGACCACGAGGGGTCCGGGCCGGAGCACATCTTCACGCCGCAGGCGCGGGCCGCCGACGAGGAGCGCATCGCCTGGCTCCGCGCGGGCGACCACGGCCGGGTGCTCGACACCATGCCGGAGTTCCTGACCTTCAAGCCGGAGGCCCGCTTCGGCCACTACCTCATGATGATCGGCGCCCTCGGCGAGCACGCCTGCAAGGCCCCGGGACGCCTCTACAGCGAGTACGAGAACTCCGTCGGGACGGGCCAGGTGCACATCTGGTTCGACCGCCCTGAGAACGGATGGACCGCGTAAATGCCTGAATACCGACGGATCCTGCTGGACGGCGCCGCCACCCAGGTCATCAGGGACGGCGACGACCTCGTCAGCGCGGACGGCCGGAGCGTGCGCGCGGACGACGCCGTCCATCTGCCGCCGTGCGAGCCGTCCAAGGTCGTCGCCGTCCATCTCAACCACCGCAGCCGTGTCGAGGAGTTCCAGACGAAGCTGCCGCCCGCGCCGACGTTCTTCCACAAGCCGATCTCGGCGCTCAACGCGCACGGCGGCGCGGTCGTCCGTCCCGAGCGGTGCAAGTACCTCAACTACGAGGGCGAGATCGCGATCGTCATCGGGCGGACGGCCCGCAACGTCGCGCCGGAGGACGCCGGCGGGTACATCGCGGGCTACACGCTCGCCAACGACTACGGCCTGCACGACTTCCGCGACACCGACGCCGGGTCGATGCTGCGGGTGAAGGGCTCCGACACCCTCTGCCCGCTCGGCCCCGGACTCGTCACCGGCTGGGACTTCCACGGCAAGTACCTGCGGACGTACGTCAACGGCGAACTGGTGCAGGACGGCAGCACCGACGAGATGGAGTGGGACATGCACTACCTCGTCGCCGACATCGCCCGCACCATCACGCTCTACCCCGGCGACGTGCTGCTGTCGGGGACGCCGGCGAACTCGCGTCCCGTCAGGCCGGGCGACGTCGTCGAGGTCGAGGCGGAGGGGCTCGGACGGCTCCGCAACCACATCGTCGCGGGGCCCGTGCCGGTCCGGGACGACTGCGGCGCCCAGCCGACCGAGTCGGAGGAGGTCATCTCCACCGCGTTCGGCGGCGACTGGGAGTTCCGCGGCATCCGCGCCCCGCGCCGCTAGCCCGGCCCGTCAGCCCGCCGGCCCGCCGGCCCGTCAGCTCGTCAGCGCTTCGGCGCGCCGGACGACCTCGCGGCAGAACGCGCCGACGCCGTCCGGGTCGTCGGTGAACTGGGACGGCTTGATGCAGAACGTCGTGAACCCCTGCTCGATCTGCGACGGGATGCTCTCCAGCGCGGGTTCGAGCGGGGACACCGAGTCGTCGTCGGGGAACACGGGACGGCAGCCGCCGATCATCTCCAGGTCGGCGGCGTCCCGCCCGGCGGCGGCCATGGCGGCGCCGAGGCGCTCGGTCTCCTCCGGCGTGGGGCGGCCCAGCGGGTGGAAGCCGTGCCCGTACTTCACGATCCGGCTGAGGAGCCGGTCGTGGAGGTGCTGCCCGCCGAGCCACATGCGCGGCCCGTCCGGACGGTACGCGCGGGGCTCGAAGTAGACGTCCTCGAACGAGAAGTGGGTTCCGCGGTAGGTGACGGGGGAGCCGCGCCACAGCAGTTCCCAGATCTCCAGCTGCTCGTCGAGGATCGCGCCGCGCTTGCCGAACGGGACGTTCAGCGCCGCGTATTCGTCCCGGCTCCAGCTCACGGTCGGCTGGACGACGAGGCGCCCCTCCGAGAGCAGGTCGAGCGTGCCGATGTCGCGGGCGAGCGCGAGGGGGTGCCGCAGCGGCGCGAGGACGGCCGCCGCGGCCAGCCTGATCCGCGACGTGACGGACGCGATCGCGCCGAGCAGCATCAGCGAGCCGGGCCACGGGGTGAACGGGTCCTGGTTGCCGGGGTAGGCGTAGTCGCGCGGGTTGCCCATGACGCCCTTCGCGCCCGCGTCCGGGCCGAGCACGATGTGCTCGCTGACCATGACGGCGTCGAATCCGGCGTCCTCGGCCTCACGCGCCCACCGGACGAGGGTCGGCAGGTCGCGGCCTGTGGTGAGGGTCCAGTTCTCGCTGAGGACGAGCACGAAGCGTGGCGTTGGCGTCATCCCGGCATCGTATGGGCCCAAACGAATCGTGGGCAAGGTGCCGGGCGGCGTCAGGTGCGGGAGCGGCGGCCCGAGCGGCGGGGCGGCGGCGGCGACTCGGCCCGCAGCGAGGCCCGCCGGCCCTCGCCCTCCTCCTCCAGATGCTCGATGATCGACCGAAGCGTCTGCGCGAGGCCCCGGTTGTCGTCGCCGCTCAGCCGCTCCACCACGAACGCCTCCTCGGCGTTGAACGCCGGGAACAGGCTCAGCATCAGCTCCTGCCCCTTGTCGGTGAGCCGGAGCAGGACGAGCCGTCCGTCGGTGGCGTGCGAGCGGCGCTCGATCAGGCCGCGCCCCTCCAGCGTCTTGACGACCCCGGTGAGCGTCCCCTTGGAGATCCCCGCCTCCTCGGCGACATGGCGCGTCTCCATCTCGCCCCAGATCCACACGACCCACAGGACGACGAACGCGGTCCAGGTCAGATCGGTGCCGCGCAGCACCGAGCTCTCGAAGTGCTGCCGGATCGCGGCGGCGGCGCGGTAGATGTTGGAGACCGCCATCATCGCGTCGTGCCGCAGCGGCACGTTCCCGAGCCGCCGCTGGATGGCCTGCTCGGTCTCTTGCAGTGTGTGGTGCCCGGTCACGTGCGTCCTCCAAGGGGCCCGGCGCTGACGACCCTGTCCCGGGCCGAATGCGAATGTACTCTTGCCGAGCCCGCCGTGACTTCGTACGATCCTCGCGACCCGTATTCGTGCGGGCCCAAACGATATCCCGTGGGCTCGCTCCGGCAGTGGAGCCGCGCATGGCCGTCCCCGAAGAAGTCGCGTCCCCCACGCCCGCCGGAATCCCCGCCCGCCGCCGCATCGGCGCCCCCGAGATCGTGTTCTTCGTCGTCGCCGCATCGGCCCCGCTGACCGTCGCCGCCGGGGGCCTGCCGACCTCCTTCGCCGTCACCGGCGTCGTCGGAATCCCGCTGCTCTACGTGGTGCTGGCGGTGCTGCTCACCGTCTTCACCGGCGGGTACGCGGCGATGAGCCGGTCCATCGCCAACGCCGGAGCCTTCTACTCGTACGTGACCAACGGCCTCGGGCGGATCGCGGGCGTCGGCACCGCGTTCGTCGCCCTCATCTCCTACAACACGATGCAGGTCGGGCTGTACGGGCTGTTCGGGTTCACCACCGCCGACTTCCTCAAGACCAAGCTGAGCGTCGACCTGCCCTGGTGGACGGTCGCGCTCGGCGGCGTCGCCGTGGTCGCCGTCCTCGGGTTCCGCCGCGTCGACCTGAACGCCCGCGTCCTCGGCGTGCTGCTCGCGGTCGAGTTCCTGACCGTCCTGGTCTTCGACCTCGCGCAGCTCGCGGACGCCCCGTCCGGCGTCTCGACGACCTCGCTCGGCTGGGACGCGGTGAACTCCGGCGCGGTCGGCGCCGCGTTCTGCTTCGCGATGGCCAGCTTCATGGGCTTCGAGGCCGCCGCCCTCTACAGCGAGGAATGCCGTGACCCGCGCCGGACGGTCGGCCGCGCCACCTACGTCGCGGTCGCCGTCATCGGCGTGTTCTACGCGTTCACCGCCTGGGCCATGACCGTCGGCGCCGGCTCGGCGGAGATCATCGGACGCGCCCAGAAGGACGGGCCCGCGCTGGTCTTCGTCCTGTCGGAGGAGCACGTCGGCAAGCTGTTCGCCGACATGGCGCAGCTCTTCCTGGTGACGAGCCTGTTCGCGTCGCTGCTGTCGTTCCACAACGCGGTGGCGCGGTACTTCTTCTCGCTGGGGCGCGAGGGCGTCCTGCCGTCGCCGCTGAGCCGGACGCACGACCGCCACGGCTCGCCGCACATCGGATCGCTGACACAGACCGTCCTGGCCGCCGCCGTCGTGATCGTCTTCGCCCTCTCCGGCAAGGACCCCGTCCTGACCCTCTTCAACTGGTTTACGAATCTGGGCGCGCTCGGCGTGATCCTGCTGCTGACGGTGACGTCCGCCGCCGTGGTGGCCTACTTCGCCCGCGACCGGCGGGGCGAGAACGCCTGGAACCGGCTGATCGCGCCCGCCGTGGCCTGCCTGGGCCTGGGCGCCGTCTTCGTCACCAGCCTGCTCAACTTCGACGCCCTCCTCGGCGCCGAGAAGGGTTCGTCGCTGACGTGGGTCCTGCCCGGGCTCATCTTCGTGGCCGCGGTGCTGGGTGTGGCGTTCGCGGTATACCTGCGCAGCGCACGCCCGGCCACCTACTCACGCATCGGCACCGGCACCTGAGATCGCCGAATGGTTCAGGCGAGGTGGCGGCCGCCGTTCCAGGTGACGCCGACCTGGCGGAAGTAGGCGGCGATGGGCTCCTCGACCGTCAGCAGGGAGAGTTCCTCGGTCGGGGAGTCGAACAGGCGCAGCTCGGCGTCGCCCGTCCACGCCTGGCCGGCCTCGAAACCGGCGGCGCCGGACTCGATCAGCTCGTCCAGCGCCGGGGGCCGGCCGGGCTCGATGGACGGCAGGTAACGGTGGTGGGCCATGGGGTGCCCGTTGACGAAGCCGTTCGTCCCGGACGGCTCCCGCAGCGTCACCACGGCTTCGGCGAGGCGGCGGTCGGCGGCGGCCAGCGTCGCGCCGAAACGGGCCCCGGCGGCGATTCGCGGGGCGGGACCGTAGGGGTGGGGACGGGTCTGGTGGATGGAGCCCAGCTTCTTCGGATAGCCCTGGTGCAGGCCGCGGGCGATGGCGAAGTCCTTGTCGACCCAGATGTAGACGCAGCGGGAGTACGTCCGGCCCTCGAAGGAGCAGCGGACGACGACGAAGCACTCCTTGTACTGCGAGCGGACCGGGTCGAGCAGCTCCTCGCCGGACTCCGAGCACGACTGCCAGTCCGCCCAGATGACCGCGACCGCCCCCGGGTCTTCGGCGGCGGGGGAGAGCGGCTCGGGGAGCAGTTCTGCGACGCGCGCCGGGTCGGTGCGGTACTCGACGGTGAGCAGGTCGCCCGAGTAGTGCCAGGGCGGGCTCGGAATCAGGGACGAGCGGCCCGTCGGGGTCTGGGGGTACAGGAAGCCTCGCACGGTCGCCACCACAATCCTCCCGGACGATATCGTTTGGGCCCGTACGATAGTTGCTCGCGCCCTGATTCGCCACTCCGTCCCCCTGGCGATCAGGGCGTTCCTGCCGGGAGTCTTGTCAGGAGTGGTCGTCCGCCATATGGTTTGAGCCCAAATGACTTAAGGGAGTGCGAGTGAGCCGACCGGTCGAGGACGTGGTGAGGGAACTGGCCGCCGACGGGATCGACGTGGTCCGGGTGTCCTACCCCGATCTGATCGGCGTCGAACGGGCGCGGGACGTGCTCGTCGAGCGGCTGCCCGCCGTCGTGGACCACGGGCTGTCGTTCTGCCGCGCGGTCTACCACACGACCCCGCGGGGCGACACCGTCGAGGTCCCGGGCGGGATGGACGCCGGGCTCCCCGACATCTCCGTGCGTCCCGACCTGTCGACCCTGGCGAAGATCCCGTGGGAGGACGGCGTCGCGTCCTGCCTGGGTGAGGCGTACGAGCCCGCCAGCGACGTCCTCTGCGCGGAAGGGCCGCGCGAGGTGCTGCGCCGCGCCATCGCCAGGCTGGGCGAGCTGGGCCTCGACGCCGTCGCCGGACCGGAGTTCGAGTACTACCTCTGCGAGCCCGACCCGTCCTCCCCGACCGGCTGGCGCCGGTACGCCGACGCCCCCGGCAACGTCTACACCGCCGGGCGCAACGGCGACCCCGACGGCCACATCCTGCGCACGCTGCGCCATCTGCGCGACCTCGGGCTCGGCGTGACCATGGGCAACCACGAGTTCGGCGGCGGCCAGTTCGAGATCAACCTCGACCACTCCGCCGCGCTCGACGCCGCCGACCGCGCGTTCCGGTTCAAGACGTCCGTGCAAGAGATCGCGCGCACGGAGGGGCGGCTCGCCACCTTCATGGCCAAGCCGTTCAACGGCCAGGACGGCTCCGGCTTCCACGTCCACCTGTCCTGCCTGGACGCCGAAGGGCGCAACGTCTTCGACGGCGCGACCCTGGACGACGGCGGAACGGACGGCCTGTCCGACACCGCGCACCACGCCGTCGCCGGGGTCCTGGACCACGCGCCCGCGCTCGCCGCGCTGCTCAACCCGACCATCAACTCCTACAAGCGGTTCGGCCCCGACAGCCTCGCCCCCTGGCTGATCGACTGGGGACTGGACAACCGCAGCGCCATGGTCCGGATCCCGCCCGAGCGCGGCGCCGCGTCCCGTCTTGAGGTCCGGCTCGGGGACGCCAGCGCCAACCCGTACCTGGGCATCGCGGGCCTGATCGCCGCTGTCTACCTGGGCATCCGCGACAAGGCGTCCGTGCCGGCGCCGCTGGAGGGCTACGGCTACGACGCCGCCAGGTCGCCCTCCCTGCCCGGTGACCTGCCCGCCGCCCTGGACGCCCTCGCCGCCGACACCGCCCTGACGGAGGTGCTCGGCGAGCCGTTCGTCACCGCCTTCCTCACCTACAAGCGGGACGAGGTCGCGCGCTTCCGCCGCCACGTCACCGACTGGGAGTTCCGCGAGTACGCGTACCACCTCTGAAAAGGGAGGCCCGTTGCCGAACGAGACCCTGGCCGTCGACCTCGCCGACCTCGACAACTTCATGGACGACGAGACCCCGTGGCGGATGTTCGAGGCGCTGCGCCGCGCCCAGCCCGTCCACTGGAACCCCGAGCCGGACGGCGGCGGCGGCTTCTGGTCCCTCACCCGGCACGCCGACATCGTGGCCGCCGACCGCGACTCGGCCACGTTCACGTCCGAGAGGTTCGTCAACCTCGAAGAGGTGGACGAGCGCCAGGCCGCGATCCGCCGCTCCATGCTGGAGACCGACGGGCCCCGGCACATCGCGCTGCGCCGGATCCTGCAACGCGAGTTCACGCCCCGCGCCATCGCCGGATACGCCACGTTCCTGCGCGGCCTCACTGCCCGCACCCTCGACGCCGCCCTCGCCAAGGGCACGTTCGACTTCGTCGACGAGATCGCCGCCGACTTCCCGATCAACGTGCTGGCCCGGATGCTGGACGTCCCCGACCACGACACCCGGCGGCTCATCGACTGGGGCAACCGGATCATCGCCAACACCGACCCCGAGTACGCCGACGTCCTGCTGCACAGCGCGGAGAGCGAGCGGTACCGCGACCTGCCGTTCCGCAGCCCGGCGTCCCTGGAGGTCTTCGAGTACGGCCGCGAGCTCGCCGCCCGCCGCCGCGGCGGCGCGGGCACCGACCTGATCAGCCGCCTGGTCAACCAGACCCCGATGGACGGCGAACCCCTCTCCGACCGCGACTTCGACAACTACTTCCTGCTGCTCGTCGTCGCCGGGAACGAGACCACCCGGCACGCCATTACCCACGCCATGCGCGCCCTGATCGACCACCCCGACCAGGCCGAACTCCTGCGCGCCGACCCCGACGCGATGCCGACGGCCGTCGAGGAGTTCATCCGCTGGGCCTCGCCCGTCTACCACTTCCGCCGCACCGCGACCCGCGACACCGAGGTGGCCGGCACCCCGATCCGCGAGGGCGACAAGGTCGTTCTGTGGTTCGCGTCCGGCAACCGCGACGAGGCCGTCTTCACCGACCCGCACCGCTTCGACGTCACCCGCTCCCCGAACGACCACATCACGTTCGGCAAGGGCGGCCCCCACTACTGCCTCGGCGCCGCCCTCGCCCGACTGGAGATGCGGATCATGTTCGAGGAGCTTCTGCCCCGGCTGTCCGGCGTGAGCCTGGCCGGGGACGTCCGCCGCGTCCGCTCCAACTTCGTCAACGGCATCAAGGAGATGCCGATCGCCGTCACCCTCGCCTAGCCGGACGGACGCACGGCGGATGGACCCACGCTTACGCGTGGACGAGGGGAAGACCGAAGTAGCCGAACAGCGTCTCGTCGATGAAGCTCGATATGTGGACGATGCCCGCGCGGGTGAGGGTGAGCACCTGGATCGAGTGGGCGTGCAGGGCTCCGTCCTCGCGCCGCAGGTACATGCCGAAGGCGGGCTGCCCGTTCGCCTCCGTGGGCACGAGCCGGTTGGAGCCGCAGGCGGACGACAGCCGCGCGGCGAGCAGCCGCCCGATCGCGTCCCGTCCGGTGAACCATTCCGGGACGGGCGGCATCTCCCACACGGCCTGCTCGGTGAGCAGCCGCGTGATCGCGGGGATGTCGACCGCCTCGAACGCCTTGGCGAACCGGTCGAGCAGCTCGCGCCGCGCCGGGTCGTCCGGCTCGGTGATCTCGTCGCTGGCGGGGACGAGCCGCTCCAGCCGGGCGCGGGCGCGCAGCAGCGTGCTGTTCACCCCCGCGCCGGTCATCCCGAGCAGTTCGGCGACCTCGGCCGCGGGCCAGGCCAGCACGTCCCGCAGGATCACCACGGCCCGCTGCCTGCCCGGCAGGTACTGGAGCGCGGCGATCAGCGCCAGCCGCAGCCCGGCCCGCGACGCCACGATCGCGGCCGGGTCCTCCGGCACGCCGCCGATCAGCCGCCCGGAGAACGGCTCCAGCCAGGCCACCTCGGGAGCGCGGCCGCCGGGCGGCGGCGGATCCTGCGCCGGACCGGCCAGCCCGGACGGCATCACCCTGCGGCTGCTGTGCTCCAGTGCGTTCAGGCACGTGTTGGTCGCGATCCGGTACAACCACGTCCGCAGCGACGCCCTGCCGTCGAAACCGGCGTACGAGCGCCACGCCCGCAGATAGACCTCCTGGACCAGGTCCTCGGCGTCGTGCACGGAACCGAGCATGCGGTAGCAGTAGGCCAGCAGCTCGCGCCGGAACGGGTCGGTCAGCCGCGCGAACTCCTCGGCGCCGGTGTTCTTCTCATCGGTCTTCATAGGACGCACCTCCCCAGGTACTGACCGGCGGCGGTGGCCGAAGTCGTCGGGTTCCGTCCGCTGAATCTCACGGCCGGGCCGGTTTGTACAGGTGACCGGTGAAACACGTTCACCCGAGAACACCCAAGGACCGCGCATGGCGCAGAGGACACGCGGCTGGCTGCTCGGCCTGACCGCGACGGCGTCGCTGATGGTGGCGCTGGACGCGACGGTGGTGGCGACCGCGCTGACGAGTGTCCAGCGGGACCTGTCCGCCACCCTCGAACAGCTCGAATGGACGGTGAACGCCTACAACCTGACCTTCGCCGCGCTGCTGATGACCGGGGCCGCGCTCGGCGACCGGCTCGGACGCAGGCGCATGTTCGTCGCCGGGCTCGGGCTGTTCACGGCCGCCTCGGCGGCGTGCGCGCTGGCCCCCGGGATCGGCTGGCTGATCGCGGCCCGCGCCGTCCAGGGGGCCGGGGCGGCGCTGGTGATGCCGCTGGCGATGGCGCTACTCGGCAACGGGTTCCCGCCCGAGCGGCGCGCCAAGGCCCTCGGGATCTTCGCCGGGCTGACCGGCCTCGCGGTGGTGGCCGGGCCGGTGGTCGGCGGGATCGTCACCGAGGGGCTGGCCTGGCAGTGGATCTTCTGGCTCAACGTGCCGATCGGGCTTGCCGTCATCCCGCTGGTGCTCCGGCGGATCCCGGAGAGCCGCGGCGGCGGGGCGTCCTTCGACCTCGGCGGCGTCGTGCTGGTGACCGGCGGCGCGCTGGGGCTCGTCTGGGGCCTGATCCGCTCCGGTACCGCGGGCTGGGACGCGTTCGAGGTGGCCGGCGCGCTGGTGGCGGGGGCGGTGCTGCTGGCGGCGTTCGTGGCGTGGGAGTTGCGCGTCAGGGCGCCGATGGTGCCGATGCGGCTGCTGCGCTCGCGCGGCTTCTCGGCGGGCAACGCCGCCGGGCTCTTCATGTACGCCTCGCTCTACGGCTCGCTGTTCTTCCTCACCCAGTTCCTGCAGGCGGGCCTGGGGCTGGGGCCGATGGCGACCGGGCTTCGTCTCGTCCCGTGGACGGCGACCGTGACGGTGGTGGCACCGGTCGCGAGGGCGCTGGTGAACCGTGTCGGGTCCCGCGCGCTCACGTCCGCCGGGCTGGCGATGCAGGCCGCCGGGATGGGGTGGATCGGGCTCGTCGCCGCGCCGTCGACGGCGTACTGGCAGCTCGTCGCGCCGATGGTCATCGCGGGCGCCGGGGTCAGCATGGCGATGCCCGCCGCGCAGACCTCGATCATCAACGCCGTCGCGCCGCCGGAGATCGGGAAGGCGTCGGGCGTCTTCAACACCGTCCGGCAGTTCGCCGCGGTGTTCGGTGTGGCGATCCTGGCGGCGGTGTTCGCCGCCGAGGGCGGCTACGGCACGGCGCGGAGCTTCGCCGACGGTTTCGCCCCGGCGATCGCGGTGAGCGGCGCGCTGTCCCTGGCCGGTGCGCTCGCCGGCCTCTTCATTCCCCGACCGGCCGGGCCGGCCCCGGAGGCGCGGACGCTACGATCGGCGGCGCCGAGGCGCCCTGGGAGGAAGCATGCCGCGATTGAGTGAGTTGGTGCCGCCCCCGATCACCAGGGGGCTGCTCCGTTCGGTGTTCGGGCTGCCGAGGCCGGTGAAACGGCTGATCGCCGGGGCGCCGGTGCGGCTGGACGGGCAGCGGCTCGACCTCGACGCCCAGCTCCTGCTGTGGATGACGCGGCTGGAAGGCGGAAGGCTGACCGCCCCCACGGTCGAGCGGGCACGGCAGGGGCTCCGGCGGGCCCAGACCTACCTGAACCAGGTTCCAGCACGGCCGGTACGGACGCGGGACGTGGACGCCGGCGGTGTCCCCGCGCGGATCTACACGCCGAAGGGGCTGCCGGACGGGTCCCCGCTGCTCGTCTTCTACCACGGCGGCGGGTGGGTCATCGGCGACCTCGGCACGCACGACACGGTGTGCCGCTATCTGGCGGTGCACGCGGGCGTGCGGGTGCTGTCGGCGGACTACCGGCTCGCGCCCGAGCACCGGTACCCGGCGGCGGCCGAGGACGCGGTGACCGCCTACGAGTACGCGGTCACCAACGCCGAGAAGTTGGGCGCCGACCCGGCGGCCGTCGCGGTCGGGGGCGACAGCGCGGGCGGCAACCTCGCGGCCGTGGCCGGGGTGCTCGCCGAGCGCGCGCCCGCGTTCGCGCTGCTGTTCTACCCGGCGACCGACATGACGGTGCGGCGCCGGTCACGGGAGCTGTTCGGCGACGGGTTCTACCTGACCGACGACGACATGACCTGGTACAGCGGCCACTACTGCCCGGACAAGACACGGCGCGCCGAACCGGCCGCGTCGCCGCTGCTGGCCGATGACCTCGGCGGGTTCCCGCCGACGTACCTCGTCACGGCCGGGTTCGACCCGCTGCGCGACGAGGGCGAGGCGTTCGCGCGGCGGCTGGAGGAGGCCGGGGTGCCGGTCGCGCTGCGCCGCCAGGACGACCTCATCCACGGCTTCGCGAACATGTGGTCGCTCGGCGGCCGGTTCCAGGAGGCGATGGCCGAGGCGGCCGGGGCCCTGCGCACCGGGCTGTACGCGGGGCCCCGCCGGCGGAGTTAGAGGGGCAGGCCCGTGAGGATCATGACCTTCTCCTCGGTGTAGTCGGCCATCGCCGAGCGCAGGCCCTCGCGGCCGACGCCGGAGTCCTTCACGCCGCCGTACGGCATCTGGTCGGCGCGATAGGACGGGACGTCGCCGATCACGACGCCGCCGACCTCCAGCTCGCGGTGCGCGCGGAACGCGACGTCCAGGCTGCGCGTGAACACGCCCGCCTGGAGCCCGAACTTGGAGTCGTTGACCTGGGCGAACGCGTCGTCCACGCCGTCGACGGCCTGGACGAGCATGACCGGCCCGAAGACCTCCTCGCGCGACACCTTGGCGTCGGCGGGAACGTCCGCGAGCACCGTGGGCGCGTACGCGGCGCCCTCGCGGGTGCCGCCGGTCAGGACCTTCGCGCCCGCGGTGACGGCCTCGTCCACCCAGGACTCGACGCGCTCGGCCGCGTCCTCGCTGACGAGCGGGCCGACCTGGGTCTTGTCGTCCCACGGGTCGCCGGTGACGAGGGAGCCGACGGTGTCGACGAGCTTCGGCACGAACTCGTCGTACACGGAGCGGCCGACGTAGACGCGCTGCACGGCGATGCAGCTCTGCCCGGCCTGGTAGTTGGAGAACAGGCCGATCCGCTTGGCGGCCCAGTCGAGGTCGGCGTCCGGCAGGACGACCGCCGCGCCGTTGCCGCCCAGTTCGAGCGTGATGTGCTTGCGCGGCACCCGGTCGTTGATCGCCCAGCCGACGGGCACCGACCCGGTGAACGACACGATCGGCAGGCGCGGGTCGTCGACCAGCGCGGACGCCCGGTCGTTCGGCACCGTCAGGACGGAGAACATCCCGGCGGGCAGGTCGGTCTCGGCGAGCAGTTCGCCGAGCAGCAGCGCCGACAGCGGCGTCGCCGGGGCGGGCTTGAGGACGATCGGCGCGCCCGCCGCGATCGCCGGGGCGATCTTGTGGGCGGCGAGGTTCAGCGGGAAGTTGAACGGCGAGATGCCGAGCACCGGGCCCTTCGGCACGCGGGTGATGTAGGCCATCCGGCCCTCGGCGGCCGGGTCGGTGTCGAGCCGCTGCGTGGTGGCGCTGAAGCGGCGGGCCTCCTCGGCGGCGAACCGGAACGTGGAGATCGCGCGGGTCACCTCGCCGCGCGCCCACAGCAGCGGCTTGCCGTTCTCGCCGGTGATCAGCCGGGCGATCTCCTCGGCCCGCTCGGCGAGCCGCGCGGACACGTGTGCGAGCGCCTCGGCCCGCACATGCAGGGGCAGCGCCGCCGCCTTCGCGCGGATCGCGTGCGCCGCGGCGACGGCCTCCTCCACCTGCCCCGGCGTCGGGACGGCGGCCGTCCCGACCACGCGGCCGTCGTAGGGATGCGTAACGGTCAGCTCGCCGTCACCGGTCTCGGGCCGGCCGGCCAGCCAGAATGGAGTCACGTTCATGACCTCACGCTATCTCCGGCGGCGGCGTATGCGAGTCTCCACGCTGTCCAATCCGGTCGCCTGGACTGGACGTGATGGCGAGCGCGACCCACAGTTCGGCGCGGACGGCGGGATCGTCCGGGTCGCGTCCGAGAAGCTCGGCGGCCTTGCGCATCCGTGACCGGAGCGTGTGCCGGTGGACGCCGAGCGCCCGCGCCGCCGCCTCGCCCTGCCCGTTGGCCGCGACGTAGGCGCGGACGGTCTCGACCAGACCTTCGTCGCGGAGCGGCGAGAGGAGGGCGCCGGCGAAGGCGCGCGCGGGGCCGGGGTCCATGAGCCGGAGGACTCCCTGCCCGGGAAGTTCGGCGTAGTGAAGGGAGTCCCGGTTCGATCGGACGGCCGCCGACAGCGCCTCCTCCGCCTGCCGCAGCGCGGTTCCGAGATCGCCGGTGGCGGGGCCGCTGACTCCGGTGGGCCCGGTCGCCGTCAGCAGCGGCTCGACGGTGCCGATCGCGTCGTCCGGGACGATCACGGCGGCGTGCCCGCCGAGCGGAAGCGTCAGGCACCGCGTCCCGGCCGGATCGGACTCCAGGACGTCGAGCACGGCGGGCCCGCCCGCGCACGCCAGGACGCGCACCGGCCCGCGCGGCACCGCCGGGGCGTCGCCCGGGCGTCCGAGCAGCAGAGCCGCGAGCGAGGCGCGCAGCTCCCGGCCGGTGCGCGGGGTCTCCGACTGGAGGGTCAGCAGCGCGACCGCCGCGCCGACGATCGTGTGCGCGACATGGGGGAGCGGCGCGCCCGTCCCGACGGCGAGGAAGCCTCGCGGGCGCCCACCGAGGCCGATCCGCTGCACGACGATGTGGTCGCCGGGCAGGGCCAGCGCCACGCTCGCGGCCGCGCCGCCGTCCGCCGGGCGGCCCCGCCGCAGCCGGGCCAGCTCCGGCGCTATGGCCGCGGCGCGGTCGCGGGCGGCGGCGGGCTCGGCGTGCCGGACGGCCCCGGACGCGTCCAGCAGCAGCGCCCACCCGCCGAGCAGCCGGGCCAGCCGCCTGACGAGCGCGCCGGGTCCGGTCAGCGCGGCGCGGGTCAGCTCGCGCTGCGCCTGGAACGCGCGGGTCACGTCCTCGTACATCTCGGCGGCGAGCATCCGCGAGACGGCCTTGCCGATGGCGATGAACGGGGTCGGGCGCGGCACCTCCAGCAGGACGAGCCCCTGCCCGCGCGCGGCGGCGATCAGCTTGGGCGGGACGTCGTCGTGGATGACGCCGACCGCGAACCCGAGCCCGGCGACGCCGCGTCCGACCAGCCGGGACACGTAGGCGGCGGCGTTCGCCCCGCTCAGCCGCATCCCCGTGGTGAGGACGAGCTCGCCGCCCTCCAGGAACGGCGTCGGGTCCTCCAGCTCGCTGACCGCGACCCACACGACGGGCGCGTCGGGCAGGGTCCCGGTGAGCGACCGGAGGTTGAGCCCCGGGAGGGCGGCCACGGAGGCCAGAGTGGGTGGCATCGCAATCCCTGTGCAAAGTGTCTATCTCGAAGGGCGGATTTCGCCGTCCCGTACGGTTCATCGTAGGCCGCCGCCGTCCTATGTTCAGGCCATGACCAGCCAGGACCCTGCCCCGACCGCCAGCGGCGCGCGGCTGCCGCAGGAACGACGCGTCGTCACCGAGATCCCCGGCCCGCGCTCCCGGGAACTGCAAGGCCGCCGGACGGCGGCGGTCCCGCCGGGCGTGAGCAGCGTGCTGCCGGTGTACGTGACGGACGCCGACGGCGGTGTGGTCGTCGACGCGGACGGCAACTCGCTGATCGACTTCGGCTCCGGTATCGCGGTCACCGGGGTCGGGAACGCCAACCCGCGGGTCGCGGCGCGGGTGAAGGCGCAGGCCGACCGGTTCACGCACACCTGCTTCATGGTCGCGCCGTACGAGTCGTACGTCGCGGTGTGCGAGAACCTCAACCGGATCACGCCCGGCGACCACGAGAAGCGCTCGTTCCTGGTGAACAGCGGCGCGGAGGCCGTGGAGAACGCCGTCAAGATCGCCCGGTACGCGACGGGCCGGGACGCGGTCGTCGTGTTCGACCACGGCTACCACGGCCGGACGCTGCTGACGATGACGCTGACCTCGAAGAGCATGCCGTACAAGCACGGGTTCGGCCCGTACGCGCCCGAGGTCTACCGGATGCCGCTGGCCTACCCGTTCCGCTGGCCGACCGGCCCGGACAACTGCGGGCCGGAGGCGGCGGCGCAGGCGATCGACCAGATCAACAAGCAGATCGGGGCGACGAACGTCGCGGCCGTGCTGATCGAGCCGATCCAGGGCGAGGGCGGGTTCATCGAGCCCGCGCCCGGGTTCCTGCCCGCGCTGGCCGAGTTCTGCCGCGCGAACGGCGTCCTGTTCATCGCGGACGAGATCCAGACCGGCTTCGCCCGGACGGGCGACATGTTCGCCTGCGAGCACGAGGGGATCGTTCCCGACATCGTCACGACGGCGAAGGGCATCGCGGGCGGGCTGCCGCTCGCCGGGGTCACCGGCCGCGCCGACATCATGGACAAGGTGCACGGCGGCGGGCTCGGCGGCACCTACGGCGGCAACCCGCTGGCCTGCGAGGCGGCGCTGGCCGTGCTGGAGGAGATCGAGGACGGCAAGCTCACCGGGCGCGCCCGCCGGATCGGCGAGATCATGCTGCCCCGGCTGCACGCCCTCGCCAAGGAGCATCCCGAGATCGGCGACGTGCGCGGCCGTGGCGCGATGGTCGCGATCGAGCTGGTGCGGCCGGGCACGAAGGAGCCCGATCCGGAGCTGACCGCCCGGATCGCGTCCCGCTGCCACGAGCAGGGCCTGCTCGTGTTGACGACGGGGACGTACGGGAACGTCCTGCGCTTCCTGCCACCGCTTGTCATCCCGGCGGATCTGCTCACCGAGGGCCTGGCCGTCCTTGAGGAGGCGTTCGCGGGCTGACCTGCGTGAACGATGGCCGCCGGCCCCCGATGGGGGTCGGCGGTTCTGGCATGTCCCGGCACCTGTGAACGGCGTCACTCCGTTACGCGTCCGTTATTGACCCTTGGTTATCGGGCCCCGTACGTTCGCAATACGTTTGGGCCCAAATTTTCACCCCCGAGGGCGAGGGGACGGAGTGCGAGGGATGGACCGAGCATGAATTCGGACGCGACCCCGGACCTGGTGCTGCTGGACGGCGAGGTCCTCACGGCCGACGCGGAGTTCTCCGTGGCACGGGCGCTCGCGATCACCGGCGGGACGATCACCGCGGTCGGCGGCACCGACGAGATCCGCGCGCTGGCCGGCCCCCGGACGCAGGTCGTCGACCTGCGCGGCCGCACCGCGCTCCCCGGCATCAACGACTCACACCTGCACGGCTGCGCGTTCGGCGCGACCCGGCCGCCGCTGGCCCTGGACGTCGGGTTCCCCGCCGTCCGGTCGATCGCCGACATCCAGGAGTCGGTGAAGGAGGCCGCGTCCCGGATCCCGGCGGGCGAATGGATCCGCGGCAACGGCTGGGACCCCGGCTACCTCTCCGAGTGCGGGGAGGGCGGGCGGATGCCCGACCGCGCCGACCTCGACGCCGTCGCCCCGTCCCACCCCGTCTACCTCCAGGACTTCAGCGGCCACCTCACCTGGGCCAACTCCGCCGCCCTCGAACTGGCCGGCGTCACCCGTGACACGCCCGCCCCCGAAGGCGGCGTCATCCACGCCGACGGCGCCGGCAACCCGACCGGGCTGCTCGCCGAGGGCGCGCAACTGCTGGTCCAGGGGCTGCTGCCCGCCTACACCCGCGAAGAGGTCGAGCGGGCCATCCGCGCGAACGTCGCCGTCCTGCACAAGGAGGGCATCACCAGCTACACCGAGCCGGGCCTCGGCCCCGGCGGCAAGAGCCTGTTCGCCGGCGCCGCCGGCCAGCTCACCCTGGACGTCTACGGCGACCTCGCCCGCGCCGGCGACCTCGGCGCCCGGGTCAGCGTCCTGCTGCTGCTCACCGGCATGGGCGGCTCCGCCGCCGAGATCGCCGAGGGCCTCGCGAACGCGCGCGTCCCGGACGACGTCGACCCGCGCCTCCTGCGCGTCATCGGCGTCAAGCTCTTCGCCGACGGCACCCCGCCCAACAAGACCGCGTGGATGCGCGACGAGTACGCCGGCGGCGGCGGGTTCGGCTGCCTGTGCGTGCACGGCGCCACCGACGCGCTCCGCACCACCGAGCTGAACGAGATGATCCGCCTCGCCCACGTCGCCGGGCACCAGCTCGGCGTGCACGTCACCGGCGACCGCTCCCTCGACGCCGTCGTGGACGCGCTGGAGGCCGCGCAGGTCGCGCACCCGCGCGACGACCCGCGGCACTACGTCATCCACGCCGACCTCCCGGGGCCGCAGAGCCTCCGCAAGCTCGCCGAGCACCGCTTCGGCGCGAACATGAACCCGGCGATCAAATGGACGATCGTCGACATGCTGGCAGAGATGCTCGGCCCCGAACGGGCCGCCTACCAGTACCCCGTCCGCTCGGCGCTGGAGGCGGGGATCCCCGTCACCGCCAGCTCCGACGCCCCCGTCACCTACCCGAACTGGCGGCAGGGCATCGCGGCGATGATGCTGCGCGAGTCGAAGGCCAGCGGCCGCGTGTACGGGCCGGAGGAACGCGTCGGGCTGCCCGACGCCGTCCGCGCCTACACCTCCAACGCCGCCTGGCAGGACTTCGCCGAGGACTGGAAGGGCACCCTCGAACCCGGCAGGGCAGCCGACGTCACCGTCCTCGACGGCACCATCACCTCGCTCGACCCGCACGACCTCCCGGACGTCCCCGTCGCGATGACCGTCTTCGACGGCGCGGTCGTCCACAGCACCGAAGGTCTCTGACATGCGAACTTCACATATCGCACGCATCCTCGCCGCCGCCGTCCTCGTGCTGCCCATGGCCGCCTGCGGCTCGGACTCCGGCTCCGGCTCGGGGCCGATCAACATCGGGTCGGTGTCGACGCTGAGCGGCCCGGTCACCTTCCCGGAGGCGTCCGCCGCGGCCCGCGCCGTGTTCGACGACGTCAACGCCAAGGGCGGCATCAACGGACGCAAGATCGCCTACACCGCCGCCGACGACAAGGGCGACCCGGCCAGCGCCGCCCTCGCCGCCCGCGACGTCATCCAGAACAAGAAGGCCGTCGCCCTCGCCGGCGGCGCGAGCCTGGTCGACTGCCAGGTCAACGGCCCGCTGTACGAGCAGAACAAGATCACCGATGTGCGCGGGATCGGGGTGGACCCGGGCTGCTTCAGCTCGCCGAACATCTCGCCGGTCAACACCGGCCCGTTCTTCGGCTCGACGGTGTCGCTGTACTACGCGTCCGAGACGCTGAAGCTGAACAAGATCTGCGCGTTCTTCGTCGTCATCGGCAGCACCGCGAACGCCTACAAGGAGGGCGTCGACCGCTGGTCCAAGATCACCGGCAAGAAGCCGCTGATCACCGACCTGAGCCTGTCGGCGAACACCACCGACTTCACGCCCTACATCCTGCGGGCGCGGGACGCGGGCTGTGAGGCGGTCCTGTTCAACGGCGTCGAGCCCATGCTGATCGGCTGGGTGAAGGCCGCGCAGGCGCAGCGGGTCAAGGGCATGAAGTGGCTGTTCCTCGCGCCCGCCTACACCGTGGAGGTGGCGAAGGCGCTCGGTCCCGCCGGCAAGGACATCAACGCGCTGTCGGAGTTCGAGCCGTACACCGACCAGCAGTCCCCGGCCAACAAGGACTGGCGGGACACCATGACCCGGCACAAGCTGCCGCTGACCGCGTTCGCGCAGGGCGGGTACCTGTCCGCCCAGCACCTGGTCACGGTGCTGCGCTCGATCAAGGGCGACATCACCCGCGAGTCCGTCACCGAGGCGATGAAGAACCTCAAGCCGCTGCCCTCGGAGATGACCGGCCTGCCGTTCGCGTTCGGGTCCGGCAAGTCCCACGCATCCAACCTCGCCGCCAAGTTCGTCCAGCCGGACGGCAAGGGCGGCTGGAAGGTGCTCACCGACGACTGGATCAAACTGCCCAATGGTTGAGGGAGCGATAGCGGGACTCGCCGGCGGCGGCGCGTACGCCGCGCTCGGCCTCTGCCTCACGCTGATGTTCCGGCTGGTCAGGGTCGTCAACTTCGCGCAGGTCGCGATCGGCGTGATCGGCGTCTACACGATGGCGATCACGTCCGAGCACGGCTGGCCGTACGGCCTGGCCGCGCTCGCGGGCCTGCTCGCGGCGACCCTGACCGCGGCCGCGCTCGGCTGGGTGATGGGCAAGTGGTTCGGTGAGGCGGGCCCCGACCAGCGTTCGGCGATCTCGATCGCCTTCCTGGTCAGCCTGCTCGCCGTGTCCTATCTGGCGTTCGGAACGGACCCGCGCCGCATGCCCGGCAAGTTCGGCGGCTCGCTGTTCACTGTGAACGACATCACGATCACCCAGGCGGCGGCGGTGTGCACCGCCGGGTCGGTCGTGGTGGCGGCGGGGGCGTGGCTGGTGCTCACCAGGACCGTCCTCGGGCTGCGGCTCCGGGCGCTGTCGGAACGTCCGACGACGGCGGAGCTGCACGCCATCCCGTCCCGGCGCCTCGGCGTCGGGATGTGGGCGGTCACCGGGCTGCTGTCGGCGGCGGTGCTGCTCGTCATCGCGCCGCAGCAGACCAGCGACCAGACGTCGCTCGCCCTGATGATCATTCCCGCGGGGGCCGCCGCGCTCGTCGGCGGCTTCCGCAGCCTCGGGCTCACGGTCGCGGGCGGGCTCGGGCTCGGCGCGCTGCAGGGCGCGCTCGCGCACGTCTCCGAGCTCCAGCAGTACCGCGACACGGTGCCGTTCCTGGCGATCCTCGCCATCCTGATCTGGTCCCAGCGACGGGAGGTGTGGGATGCCGCGCGTTGATCTCACTGTTTTCAGGCAACCGGCGCTGGCGCTGGCGGTCGTCGTGGTCGCGGCGATCGCCGTCCCGCAGTACTGGCTGTTCCTCGCGACGTCGGCGCTGGTGTCGGCGGTCGCGCTGCTTGGCCTCGGCATCGTCGGCCGCGCCGGGATGAACTCGCTGTGCCAGCTGTCGTTCGCCGCCGTCGGCGCCTGGACGGTCGCCCAGCTCAACGTGTGGCAGGCCCCCGGTTCACTGATCCTCTGGACGATCGCGGGCGGTGTCGTCGCGATGCCGTTCGGGATCCTGATCGGGCTTCCGGCGCTGCGGCTGCGCGGCGTGCACCTCGCCGTCGTCACGCTCGGGTTCGCGGCGGCCGCCTCGGTCGTCGTCGCCGCGGTCAACTTCCCCGGCGTCGACACCTCCCAGCAGGTCATGCGGCCCGAGTTCGTCGCGACCGACCGGCAGTACTTCCTCTACGCGGGCCTGCTGTTCGTCGTGCTCGCGCTCGGCGTCGAATGGCTCGGCCGCACCCGGATGGGCGCGGCGTGGCGGGCCGTCCGGTTCTCCGAGCGCGCCACCGCCGCCGCCGGGACGAGCGTCGCCCGCGCCAAGCTGTCGGCGTTCGCGCTCAGCGCGTTCGCGGCGGGCATCGCGGGCGGGCTGCTCACCGGGCAGGTCGGCATGATCACCGCGCAGAACTTCGGGGTGATCGCGTCGCTGGCGCTGTTCGTCGTCGCCGTGATGGCGGGCAGCGAGTACGTGTTCGGCGCCATGTTCGGCGGGTTCCTGATCATGTTCGTGCCGGAGTTCTTCCGCCGCGCCGGGATCTCCCAGGACTGGGCGAACGTGCTGTTCGGCGTCGGAGCCGTCCAGGCGCTGTCGCAGGGCAGCAGCATCATGGAGGGGCTGGCCAGGCGGCTGCGCGCGCGCCGTCCCGCCCCGGCCGCCCCGCCGCCACGGGAGACGACCGGCGCGGGCACACCACCGCTCGGCACCGAGCCGCTGCTGAGGGCCGAAGGGCTCGGCGTCCGGTTCGGGCAGGTCGCCGCGCTGCGGGACGTCGACCTCGTCGTCCCCGAAGGCACCGTCATGGGCCTCATCGGGCCGAACGGCGCGGGCAAGTCGACGCTCACCGACGCGCTGTCGGGGTTCATCAAGGACGCCGCCGGGACCGTCACGCTCGGCGGCCGCCGGCTGGACGGGCTGTCCGTCCACCGCCGCGCCGCCGCCGGGCTGCGCCGCACCTTCCAGCAGGACCGCGTCCCGACCGGCCTCACCGTCGGCGCCTACCTGCGCTTCGCCGCGCACCGCACGGTCACCCGGGACGAGCTGGAGGAGGTCAGGACGTTCCTCGGCTGCGCGCCCGCCGCCGCGCACGTCCTCGACCTGGACGTCGGCAGCCGCCGCCTGCTGGAGGTCGCCGCCGCGATCCTCGCCAGACCCCGGCTGATCGTGCTGGACGAGCCCGCCGCCGGCCTCGCCCACGCCGAGTCGCTCGCGCTCGCCGACCGGCTCATCGAGGTACCGGCCAGGTTCGGCGCGTCGGTGCTGCTCATCGAGCACGACCTGGACATGGTCCGGCGGGCCTGCGCGACCATCGTCGTCCTCGACGCGGGCGCGGTCATCGCGGCGGGGCCGCCCGCCGAGGTCCTCGCCAAACCCGAAGTGGCCCGCGCCTATCTAGGGGACGAGGTGGCCCTCGCATGAAGGAGCTGAAGCTGGAGGGCGTCTCGGTCGGGCGGGGCGGTGCCCCGATCGTCCGGGACGCGACCCTGACCATCACGGCGGGGGAGGTCACCGTCCTGCTCGGCCCGAACGGCGCCGGGAAGACGACCCTGCTCGAAGCGATCGCGGGCGTCCTGCCGATCACGTCGGGGAGGCTGACCGGGGACGGCGACGACCTCACCGGCCTCGACCGGGTGACGCGCGCCAGGCGCGGCATCGCGCTCGTCGAGCAGGGCCGGACGGTCTTCAGCGGCCTCACCGTCGCCGAAAACCTGCGCGTCGTGCGGCGCGGCACCGGCGGCGACCGCGCGTTCGAACTGTTCCCCGAGCTGACCAAGCGCATGGACGTCCAGGCGGGCCTGCTGTCCGGTGGCGAGCAGCAGATGGTCGTGCTGGCCCGCGCGCTGTCGATGTCGCCGACCGTGCTGCTGATCGACGAGATGTCGCTCGGCCTCGCACCGGTGATCGTGAAGCGGTTGCTGCCCGCCGTCCGGGCCCTCGCCGACGACGGCGCCGCGATCCTGCTCGTCGAGCAGTTCGCGACGCTCGCCCTGGAGATCGGCGACACCGCGCACGTCCTCGCGGGCGGGCGGCTCACCCACAGCGGTCCGGCCGGGCCGCTGCGCAAGGCACCGGACGTTCTGCACGCCGCCTATCTTGGTGAGTCCGCAGGCCAGAAATAAGGGAGTCGAGAATGCAACGGGTTCTGATCGTCACGGGCGGGGGCAGCGGGATCGGCGCGGCCGTCGCCGCGGACGCGGCCGGACGCGGCGACACGGTCGTGATCTGCGGTCGCCGCAAGGAGGCGCTGGAACGGGTCGCCGCCGAGACCGGGGCGGAGCCGCGCGTCTGCGACGTGTCCCAGCCCGAGGCCGTCACGGCCCTCGTGGACGACGTCGTCGCCGCGCACGGGCGGCTCGACGGGCTCGTCGCCAACGCGGGCACCATCCGCAACGGCGGCGTCCTCGACCTGACCCCCGAGGACTGGGACGTCACCTTCCAGACCAACCTGACCTCGGTGTTCCTGCTCGCCAAGGCCGCGCTGCCGCACCTCATCGAGACCAAGGGCTCACTCGTCGCGGTCTCGTCGGTGGCCGCGCTGCGCGTCCCGCTCGGCGCCGCCGCGTACGCCACGTCCAAGGCCGCGCTGACGATGCTGACCCAGACGATCGCGGTCGACTACGGGCCGCGCGGCGTCCGCGCGAACGTCGTGTGCCCCGGCTGGATCCGCACCGAGATGTCCGACATGGAAATGGGCATGTTCGGCGAGCCGCACGGCATCGGGCGGGAGGAAGCCTACGACGAGGTCACCCGGCTCGTCCCGCAGCGCAGGGCCGGCACCCCGGCGGAGGCCGCGGCGGCGATCATGTGGCTGCTCGGCCCGGAGGCGTCCTACGTGAACGGCTCCGTGCTGAGCGTGGACGGCGGCACCGTCCTGCCCGACCCGGGCACCATCCCGTTCGAGTTCCAGGTCAGACAGCGCTAGGGGCGAGGCTCTCCTTGTAAAGCTCGGAAAGGATGTCGTAGGAGCGCAGCCGGTCGTCATGGTCGTGAACCTGTGTCACGACCATGACCTCGTCCACGCCGGACCGTTCGATCAGCGCGTCCATCTGCGCGCGGACGGTCTCCGGCCCGCCGATGACCTGGTCGGCGAGCCGTGATTCGATCATCTGCCGGTCCATCGCCGTGTACGGGTAGGCCGCGGCCTCCGCCGGCGACGGCAGCGGGCCGGGCGCGCCCTGCCGCAGCCGCAGGAACGACAGTGCCTGCGGCAGCGCCATCTCCCGCGCCTCCTCGTCGGTGCCGGCCGCCATGACCGACACCCCGATCATCGAGTACGGCTCGTCCAGCGCACCCGGACGGAACGACTCCCGGTACAGGTTCAGCGCGGGCACCGTGTTCTGCGCGCTGAAGTGGTGCGCGAACGCGAACGGCAACCCGAGCAGGCCCGCCAGCCGGGCGCTGTACCCGCTGGACCCGAGCAGCCACACCGGCGGCTCGTTGCCCGCCGCCGGGGTCACCTTGCTGTCCGCGCCGAAGTAGCCGCGCAGCTCGACGACCTGCTCGGGGAAGTCGTCCACCGACAGGGCCTCCGGGGAGCGGCGCAGCGCAAGCGCCGTGGCCTGGTCGGTGCCGGGCGCGCGGCCGAGACCGAGGTCGATGCGTCCCGGGTAGAGCGCCTCCAGCGTCCCGAACTGCTCCGCGACCACCATCGGCGCGTGGTTCGGCAGCATCACCCCGCCCGACCCGACCCGCATCGTCGACGTCACCGCCGCGACCTGGCCGATCAGCACGGCCGTCGCGGAGCTGGCGATGCCGGGCATCGCGTGGTGCTCGGCCAGCCAGTACCGGTGGAAGCCGAGCCGCTCCGCGTGCCGGGCCAGGTCGAGGGTGTTGCGCAGCGCCTGGCCGGACGTGGAGCCGCTGACGACGGGCGCGAGGTCCAGGACGGAGAAGGAAACGCTCATAACGAGCGTCAACCTCCGACGCCCCTGTCCTCTTCCCGCTACGCCGACAGCAGGTAGGCGAGGGCCACGACAAGCCCGATGAGGGCGGGAATGCCGGGAACCGCGATGCAGATCCACGACCAGTTCACCATCGAGCGCGCCCGCGCGCGATCCTCGGCGAACACGGTCTCCGCGCGCGTGTAGAGCATCGCGGCGACCACGAGCAGCGGCAGGAAGGCGAGCATGGTGAGGACGCCGAGGACGAAAGCGGCGACCTGGCCGGCGCGGGTGTAGGTCCCGTCCTCGCCGATGCCGATCGCGGTACCGGAGACGGGAGCGGGGACGGAGGACACCGAAAACGCTTCTGTCATTCGAGCACACCGATCACTAGCGATTGTGATGTGGATCATACGCTTGGTGACGGTGTCGCGCGAGGGTCCGGCCGCCCCTTCTTGGACGGCCGGACCAATACGCCTCAGCGCAGCCGCAGCCCCAGCAGCACGGGGTCGTGGTCGGACGACCGGAACGCGTCCGGCCGGTAGAACCGGGGCGGGTTGTACTCGGTGTTGTAGTCGAGGAACACGGGCTCGTCGCTGTTGATGTGCCAGATCGTCGCGCCGCTCACGCGCCGCGACAGCGACCGTCCGGCCAGCACGTGGTCCAGCTCGCCCGCCTGGCCGTCGAACACGTAGCTGTAACGCTCGTCCGGCCGGACGAACCGTTCCGTCTGCCCGACGAGACCGGCGCCCGTCAGCACCTTCACCGGGTCCTCGGCCGCGTAGGCGTTCAGGTCGCCGACGACGAGCGGGTTCCGCGCCCCGCCCGCGATCTCGCTGATCGCCTCGGCCTGCGCGACACGGCGCGCGTTGTAGCAGCCCTGCCCGTCGCCCTGGTCCTTGTCCGGCCCCTGGGCGCCGTCGCAGCCCTTCGACTTGAAGTGGTTCACGATCATCGTGAAGGGCGTCGCGCCGCGCGCGGGACGGAACGTCTGCACCAGCGGCGGCCGTTCGAAGACCGGGTCCTCCGACGAGCGGGCCGCGCCCACCGGCGTCACCTTCGCGGGCTTGTAGATGAGCGCGACATGGATCTCGTCCGTCCCCGGGTAGGGGTGCCGGACCCAGGTGTACGTCCCGGCTCCGGCGGCCTGGTTGAGCCGGTCGACGAGGGCCTTGACGGCGGTGTCGCCGTTGTTCTCGACCTCCATCAGCCCGACGACGTCGGCGTCCAGCCCGCTCAGCGCGGAGGTCAGCTTGGCGAGCTGCCGCTCCTGCTCCTCCGCCGTGTCGGCGCCGCGCTTGTTCAGCGTCGTGAACCAGTTCAGCGTGTTGAAGCTCGCGACGCGCACGTCGCCGCCGACGTGCCGCGGCCTCGCCTGCCGCGGATTGGTGTTGGCGAAACGCGCCGTCCGGGTCGGCTCCAGCCGGTACTTGCCGAACCCGTAGTTGAGGACGCCGGTCAGCCCGTATGTCGCGTCGCCGATCCGCAGCACGCGCGGGTCTGTGTACGGGATCGTGTCCGGGTTCTGGACGTTCGACGCGTCATCGACGAGCAGCCTGTGCGCGTCGTTGCGCTGTTGCGTCGAGCCGTGCCCGTCGGTCGGCTGGAACAGGCGGCCGCCGGCGGAGACGGTGACCTCTCCGTACCGTCCGAGCGTGTAGGTCTCGGTCGCGGTGAGTCTCTGCTCGAACCGCAGCAGCATGCCCTCGTACCGCTCCAGGGTCGCGCCGCCACGCAGCGGGAGCCGGACGCGGGCCGGCGCGACCCGGCCCCGGCCGCACGCGTCGACCGCGGAGACGGGCGACAGCTCGGTGAGCCCGTTGTACTCGACGGCCTTGCCTGTCACGCGGACCCGGTCGCCCGTCGCGACCTCCTTCGTCGAGTAGACGAAGAGCCCGTCGGACGTCGCCGGGTCCCGGTCGGGCGCCGGGTCTTGGACGAAGAACCCCTTGAGCTGGTCGGAGCGCTGGAAGTCGGCGGTGACGACGCCCTCGACCCGGACGGTCCGGCCGCTCACCGGGCTCGCGTCGCCGCCGCCCTGGACCTCGGCGATCCGGTGGTCGGCGGGAGCGCCGCAGGTGGACGGTTCCGCCGCGGCGGCCGTCTGGATCCCGGCGGCGAGGCCGGCGGTCAGGACCGCCGCGAGTGCTGCTGCTGTTCGGCGCATGGCGGGAGAGTACGGTCGTGTGCTCGTCGGCCCGCGAACCATTAATGAAGACTCCACCAATTTGCAATGGATTGTCGGAATCTTGAATGCCGCTTGATCAAGGCATGCGGGAAACGCCGTCCGGGTGGGTCTCGATATGTGGCAGTAAGCGCGAACACAAGAGAACAACAGGGGGAGAGCCCGTGGCCGAGTCGCCGGTCGGATCCGAGTACGCCCGCACCCGCGACATCGTCGCCGTGTTCGCCGTCCTGATGGTTCTCACGGCGGTGCTGGTGGTCGTCCTCGTGCAGGCGTGGCCGCCGGGGCCGCGGGCGGCACCCGGCGGCGGCGCCGAGATCACGCCGATGTCCAAGACCCTGCACCTGCCGGGCTGGTCTCCGGTCATGTCGCGCGAGACGAGCCTGTTCGTCGTCGTCATGGCCGCGGGCGCGCTCGGCTCGGTCGCGCACGTCCTGCGGTCGTTCTACTGGTACGTCGGGAACCGCGCGCTGCGGCGGAGCTGGCTGATGATGTACCTGCTGCTCCCGTTCGTCGGGGCGCTGTTCGGGCTGGTCGTCTACCTCGTCGTGCGGGGCGGGCTGACCTCGCCGCTGGGCGGCCCGTCCGACGTCAACCCGTACGGCGTCGCGGCCATCGCCGCGCTCGTCGGGCAGTTCTCCCGCGAGACCGCCGAGAAGTTCCGCGCGGTGTTCGCCGTGCTGTTCGCGCCCGCGCGGCCGGGCCGCGACCACGCGCCCGCGCCGACGATCAGCGGGATGGAGCCGGTCAGCGGCCCGGCCGGGAGCGCGGTCACCGTCCACGGCAGCGGGCTGGCGTCCGTGACGGCCGTCCGGTTCGGCGGGGCGCGGGCGGCGGTCACCGACGCGACGGACACGCTCGTGCGGACGACCGTCCCGGCGGGCGCCACCTCGGGACCCCTGATCGTGAACACCCCGGACGGCACGGCCGTCAGCCCGGAGCCGTTCACGGTCGAGTGACCCCTGTCCGGCTATTTGGCGCCCTGCCAGTGCTCGTGCCAGACGTCGTACGCGGCGCCCGGGAACACGCGGGGCAGCTCCGACGTCGGCAGCCGCCCGAGTTCGGCGCCCGTCCTGGACACGCCGAACTGGCGCTCGGTCACGTACGCGGTGCGGCGCAGGCTCTCCGGCCCGGCGACGAGGCACGTGTAGCGGGTGCCGGGAAGGTCCTCGTCCGGGATGGCGGCGCCGACCGCGAGGCTGTTGGACACCGTCACCCACGTGCCGAGGCCCGCGACCTGCCGTTCGGCGCCCTGGTCCTCCCAGCGGTGCTCCAGGATCGGCTTGGAGAAGATCGGGACGAGCAGATGGGAGACGCCGCACGACTGGAGCTCGCGTTCCCAGCCGATCGAGCGTCCGAGATCTTCGCAGATCAGGATCGCGAGGCGGCCGAGCGAGGAGTCGAGCACGCTGATCCTCGTGCCGGGCCTGATGTACTCCCCGGCCGTGCCGGACGTGGGCGCGTCCGGCAGCCGCCACAGCCGCATCTGCTCGGCGTCCAGCGTGAAGCCGGACAGCTTGTCCTGGACGAGCAGCTCCTGCCCCGACCAGCGGTCGAGCAGGACGGACCGGTTCGGCGGCGGGTCCTCGCCGCCGAGCGGGCCGCTGCCGAGGAGCAGGAACCGCAGCGGCCGCTGGTCCCGGTCGCGACCCGCGGTATCGAACGCCACCTCCTTCCAGAGCTCGAGCAGCGCGTCCGACAGCGACGCCTCGGGCATCACGGCGAGCTGCGCGCCGGACTCGTCGAGCCGCCGGACGATCGCCTTCACCCGGCTGCGGATCCCGGAGGAGTCCATCGGGCGGAGCCGGTACACGGTCATCCCGTGCTTGCGCGTGAACTCGATGTCGACGTCGTCGAACGTCTCCAGCAACGGCGCGCACCCGACCGCGACGGGCTCGTCCCGGCTGAAGTGCGGGTCGTTCACCGCGGGGAGGAGACGGTGGTCGATCCTGTCCCACTCGTCCTGCGGGACGCGGTGGACGCCGAAGAACTCCGCCTTGACGGGCATCCCGCGCGGCCGTCCGGGGAACGCGCAGCGGGGGAGCAGCGCACCGGTCGTGCCCTCCCCGTTCAGCTTCCCCTCGGTCAGGTAGTGGACCAGCACCGGGGCCAGCGCGGGGGCGTTGTGGTACGGCGCGTACGGGTTGACGTGGGCGAGCGCGATGTCGAGCCCGAGCATGATCGTGAACCGGCCGCGGTCGCCGTCCGCGGCGATGATCTCCGCGGTCGTGGCGGGGGCGAGGACGCCGTCGTCCAGGACCGTCTCGGCGATCTCGCCTGCCCGCCGCCGGACCTGCTCGTCGGAGTACCACTGCGTGGCCGTCCAGTCGTGGAAGACGCCGTCCGCGATCGAGTCGTAGAGCCGGACGAAGAGATCAGCTGGTTCGGCCGGGTGGTCGGCTGCGGCCAACTGATCCGTCATAAGCGCCCCCGGGGGATTGACACGCGAGGTTACGTGTGGTGCGTCGATGCTAACTCTCACCGGCTCGTAATTCAGTGTCGTCCGCAACAGATTGCCGGAAACCGCTTCACTTGACATTCACTTGGCACTTACGCATGCTGGAGGAGTCCGGCGGTGCTCGTCGACCTTGGGGAGTGACCATGAGCGCTGTTCCCGCCTCTGACCGCGACCGCCGGACGGAGGTCCGGCGTCTCATCGACTCGATGGAACACGCCAAGGTCATCAGCGACGGGCACTTCAGCGCCCTCGGGATGCTGATCACAGACGCCTCGCTCAACGCCGACGAGCCCGCCCTGGTGGAATGCCAGGACGGGCTGCAGTGGCTGCACCGTCACTATCTCGACATAGAGAAGCTGGACGGCCCGCAGCGCGAGCAGCGCGGGCGCATCCTCGGGCTGATCGACGTCGTGCACTGGGCGCTCAAGCGGCTCCCGTCCGGCCTCCAGCTCGCGCTCCAGCCCGACGGCCACGCCGCACGGTTCCTCATCGCCGTCTCCCGGCGCCAGGGCATGTCCAACAAGGAGCTCGCCGCCGAACTGCGCACCGACGAGACGGAGATCAGCCGCGTCGGCCGCAGGCTGCTCTCCGCGGGCGTCGTGTGGCGCAGGAAGGAGTGGCGGCACAACGCGTGGGACATCTCACCCCGCGGCCGCCAATATCTGGAGACGGCCGGTCTCCTCGCCGAGAACACCAATCCCGCACACGGCTAGAGACCCGTCCCGCGCACGGTCGTTCCGCGCATGGTCGGCCCGCGGGCGGTTGTCCCGCGCACGTCAGACGTAGGCCAGGCCCTCGGCGTGTGTGCCGAGGGCCTGGCCGCCGCCCGCGCCACCGGGAAACCCGCGGGCGGTCGCGCCGGCCTTGGTAGGCAGGGCCGGCGCTGTCCCGGCGGGCCGCGGCGAGGAGGATGCCGCCTCCCTGGACGCCGCGTCCGCCGTCCGGGACGCCGCCGCGCACCGCTGCCCCCAGCGGAACGCCGCGGCGCCGACCGGATCGAGGCCCGTCTCAGACGCGGTCGGCGGCGATCAGCAGGTACTGGAAGCTGCCGCCCTTGTACGCGTCGAGGAACGCCGACTCGATGCCCGTGGCCAGCGCCGACTTGGCGCGCAGCTCCCAGTACGGGATCGTCGCGGAGGTCAGGTCGACCACGCTGATCGGGACCAGCCGGTTCGCCGCCATCTCCTTGAAGTACGTGCTGCGCGGGTGGATGTCGCAGATGTAGTGCGCGTTGATCTCGCTCACGGCCCGCGACGGCAGCCCGTAGGCGTCGTTGTAGCAGCCGGTGACGCACACGTAGCGGCCACCGCGCCGCAGCAGCCGGGAGTGCTCGGCGAACAGCAGGCCCAGCTCCACGTACATGGTGCTCTCGTTGTTCCAGATGGCCTGGAACGCTCCGGTCTCGAAGCCGGTGTCGAGCATGTTCTTGAAGTGGAAGCGGACCTTGCCCTCCACCGCCCGCCGCTCGGCCTGCGCGTTGGCGAACGCGACCTGCGACTCGGAGATCGACACGCCGTCCACCCGGCAGCCGAACCGCTGGTGGGCCATCAGGCTGGATCCGCCGCGGCCCGACCCCGCGTCCAGCAGCCGGTCGGTCGGCTGGACGCCGCCGAGGTGGCTCATCAGCAGGTCGGCCTGCGCGGTCTCCAGCCGGTGCAGCTCGGCGATCGTCCGCTCCTCGCGGGTGCCGGGCGGGCCGTCGAGAACGGACCAGTCCACGACACCGATGCCGTAGTGGTGGTGGTAGATCCCGTCGACGTCGCCCAGCCGCAGATTGACCGGGTTCTTCTCGGCGTTCCAGTAGTCGGCGACCGAGTGCTGGTACAGGCTGCTGAGAACCGCGGTGCCCTGGGTGGAGCCCATAGGTGAAGGTCCTTTCTCGACGGGTTTCCGGGGTGATCGGGTCGTCATTTGTAGCGGTCGGTGGATCCGTGCCATTCGAAGCCGCCGGCCATCCAGCCCTGCACACCGAGCAGGAACCGCTGGAGCTCGGGGGACGGGAGCGCGGCGAGCTCCTTCTGGCTCGCCTCGAACCCCCGGACGAAGTGGTTGTGCATCTCGACCGCGGTCTCGACCGCCTCGCGCAGCGGGCAGCCCTCCTCCTCCGCGATCAGCAGGACGACATTGCAGTCGGGCAGGTCGTCGGCCGCCTCCCGCTCCGCCGAGTGCAGGTCGTTGACGATGACGGAGGCGGTGCCGGCCTGCATCACGGCGCGGTGGACGCGCGACTCGTAGAACAGGTTCGCGTCCAGCTGGTAGCCGCCGACGATGTCGATCAGCGTCATCGAGGTGTAGAAGCTGTCGTGCTGCCGCGCGGCGAGGTACCGCCACACCGGCGGCAGCTCGCCCAGGTGCCGCCAGGCCGCGTAGGCGGTCCAGCTCACGTACATCTGGAACGTGGTGGTGCAGATCCGCGCGACCTGGGACGGGCCGGCGAGCCGCCGGCAGTGCTCGGTGGCCGTCCGCAGCGCGACCAGGACGGGATCGGAGCGCACCGCTTCTTCGAGCTGGTCGGTGTACTTGCCCGCGGCGGGCGGCGGGTCCATCGCCGACATGACCAGCGCCAGCCTGGGCGGGAGCTCGGTCGGGGTGGCGCCGAGGTCGGTGTCGTCGGCGTAGTAGTCGTCGCAGGCCCACCAGGCGGCGTTCATCTTGGCGGCGAACAGCAGCGGGTCGACCTCGTCGGTCTCGGGATGGGCCAGCACCGCCAGGCGCCCCCATCCGGTGTCGCGGAACTGGTCGAGCCGGTCGGCGTAGATCCCGACCTGGCCCGCCCACGCGACCAGGCGGTCGTTGACCTCGCAGGCGAGGTCGTCGTCGATCCGCGCCGTCAGCGGGCAGTAGAGCGGGGGGAACGAGCCGTCGCCCCACTCCCGCTCGGCGTAGCCCGGTGAGAAATGGCCGCCCTTGCGCGTGAGACTCGGAAGCGGGGACGCGGGGACCTGGACGACCGCCTCCTGCGCGGCCGGGACCGCCGCCTCCGGCGTGCGCGCGGGCGCGGGCGGGGCGGCCAGCGCGTCGGTGATGCGCGCCGCCGACGTGCCGAGGCCGGTCGGGCCGGACAGGAGCCTGGTGACCCTCTCGGCCAGCTGTTCGTCCATCGTCGGTCCCCTCGCTGATCAAGGTGTGGTCGCATGTCCCTTTAGAGAGCCATGGGGCTCCGGGGAACAGTTACTCACAGCTTTGCCATCGCTACAACCGGCTATGACCTTGCCTCGGGGTGACAGGATGCAGCCGCTCTCGGGCCGAGATCTGGCGCGCTCGTCAGCCCCGGGGAGGGCCTGGTGCTCAGAGGGGCACGGTGAGCAGCAGGACGGCGGCGCCGGCGCCCGCGAGCCCGGCCGTCTGCGCGGCCGACAGCCGTTCGCGCAGCGCCGTGACGCCGAACAGGACGGGCACGACCGGATACAGCGACGACAGCACCACCACGATCACGACGAGCTGTTCCCGGGTGGCCAGCAGGTAGCAGACCAGCGCCGCCGCCGCGAGGCCGCCGTTGGCCGCCGACCAGAACGCGATCCTCCCGGCCGGGAGGCGGAAGCCGGGCGTCCACAGCATCGGCGCGATCGTGAGGACGGCCGCGACCCGTCCCGCCGCGACCGGCCAGATGCCCGCGCCGTCGCCCGCCTGGGCGAGGGCGAGGTACTGGATCCCGATTCCGGCGCCCGCGACCAGCCCGTTGCCGATCGCCGCGCGCACCTGGGCGTGCTCGTCCGAATCCGACCTGGACACGAGCCACAGCGCGGGCAGCACCACCGCGATCCCGGCCCACGCGGGCACCGATGGACGGTCGCCCAGCAGCAGGACACCGGCCACGACGGGCAGCGCCACCCCGCCGACCGCGCTGACCGGGACGACCACGCTCATGTCGCCGTGGCCGATGCCGCGGTAGAGGAAGACCATCGCCAGGCCCGTCCCGACGCCCGACAGCGCGCCCCAGCCGAGGGACGCCGCGTCCATCCCGTTCACGGGGACGAACAGCGCGGCGGCGACGGCGCACACGAGCCCGCCTATCTGGCCGAGGAGCGCGACGGCCCTGAAGTCGGCGCGACGCGCCAGCAGACCGCCCGCCACATCGGCGACGCCGTAGGCGAGCGCCGACACGAGTGCGAGGAGGACGCCCGTCACACGCCCCCCGCCGCGTCGCGTTCCGCCTGGCCGACCGGGCACACCGCGCCCGCGACGCAGCGGCGGCGGTCGCACAGGCGGCACATCACGTCCGCGTCGCCGATCTCCGCGTACAGGCGGGTGAGCAGCTTGGCCAGGAGGGCGGTGAACGTCTCGCGCTCGCCGGCGTCGAGGACGTCGAGGACGCCGGCGAGCGGGGTGCCGCGTGCGGCCAGCATGTCGCGGACCGCGTCCTCGCCCGCCGGGGTGAGGCGCACATGGACTGCGCGGCCCTCACCGCGGCCGCGCCGCGCCAGGCCGGCGGCCTCCAGGCCGTCCACCATCCGCGCGGCGGCGGACTGGGTGAGCCGCACGCGCCGCCCCAGTTCGGTGACGCCGAGGCCGGGCGCGTCGGCGAGGACGATCAGCGCGGCGGCCCCGCTCGCGCTCACCCGCCCGGCCCCGGTGGCGCGGGCCAGGACGAGATCGGTCACCGCGAGCGAGGCGGCGCCCAGCAGGTTCGGCAGCTGTTCATGCATGACTCATGCATGATACCTCCATGGGATGCTTGCCGGAAAGCGTGCGCGCAGAACCCGGAGGTCGCCCGATGGATCGCCAAGCCCCGCCCGCCGACGGGCGCCGCCGGATCGCCCGCACCGACGCCCTGCTCGCCGATCCGCGGCTCGCCGAGGCGGCCGGACGGCTCGGCCGCGGCGTCGTGAAGGCGGCCGTCGTCGCCGCGCAGCGGCGGGCCAGGGCGGGGGAGATCCCGCCGGACGCCGTCGCCGACGCGGCGGTGGCGGCGCTGCCGCCGACCGCGTCCGGGCTGCGTCCCGTGATCAACGCGACCGGTGTGCTGCTGCACACCAATCTCGGGCGGGCCCCGCTGTCGGACGCGGCGCGGGAGGCCGTGGCGGTGGCGTCCGGGGCCACCGACGTCGAGCTCGACCTGGAGACCGGGCGCCGCGCGAGGCGCGGGCGGTCGGTGCTGGCCGCGCTGCTGGAACGGGTGCCGCGCGCGGAGGCGGCGCACGTCGTCAACAACGGCGCGGCCGCGCTCGTGCTGGCCGCGACCGCGCTCGCCGCCGGTCGCGAGATCGTGATCAGCCGCGGCGAGATGGTGGAGATCGGGGACGGTTTCCGCATCCCCGAACTGCTCGCCGCGACGGGCGCGCGGCTGCGCGAGGTCGGCACGACCAACCGGACCTCGCCGGACGACTACGCGGCCGCGGTCGGCGCCGACACGGGCTTCATCCTCAAGGTCCATCCGTCGAACTTCCGCATGACCGGATTCACGCGCGGCGCCGACGTCGCCGAGCTGACCGGCCTCGGCGTCCCCGTCGTCGCCGACATCGGCTCCGGCCTCCTCGCCCCCGAACCGCTGCTGCCGGACGAGCCCGACGCCGCGTCCATGCTCAAGGCCGGCGCCCATTTGGTCACGGCCAGCGGCGACAAGCTGCTCGGCGGGCCGCAGTGCGGGATCGTCCTGGGCGACGAGGACCTGGTGCGGCGGCTCTCCCGGCATCCGCTGGCGCGGGCGCTGCGGGTCGGCAAGATGACGCTCGCCGCGCTGGAGGCCACCGTCCGCGGCCCCCGCACGCCGACCGAGGAGGCCCTGCACGCGGAGCCGGCGGCGCTGCGCGAGCGCGCCGAACGCCTGGCCGCGCTGTTGCGGGACGCCGGGCTGGACGCGCGGGCCGTCGGCAGCGAGGCGGCGGTCGGCGGCGGCGGCGCGCCCGGCGTCGTCCTGCCGAGCGCGGCCGTGTCGCTGCCCGAGCCGTACGCGCCCCGGCTGCGGAGGGGATCACCGGCCGTGATGGGACGCGTCGAGGACGGCCGCTGCCTCCTCGACCTCCGCTCGGTCCCGCCGGGGCGGGACGGCGACCTCGCCGAGGCGGTCCGCCGGGTCGCCCGCTAAGGCCCGGTCGCCCGCTAAGGCCCGGGTGCGCGCTAGGGCTCGGTGCCGGTCTGGCCGGTGATCCCGGCGCGGTCCCGGTACTCGCGGACGAACGCCTCGGCGGCTGGCCCGCGCGGACGCCGCCCAGGCCGGATGTCGCACGACAGCGCCTTCGCCTCCTGGATGTGCGTGTTCGGATCCAGCGCGAGGTGCAGCAGCTCGTTCGCGGCGTCGCCCCGGCTGTAGCCGTTCGGGCCCCAGTGGTACGGCAGCCCGATCTGGTGCAGCGTCCGGCCGTCCACGGTGAGGGGCGGCATCCGCTCGGTCACCAGGACGCGCGCCTCGACCACGTTGCGCGGGCTGACGATCGTCGCCCAGCCGCCGTGCTCCAGCCCCCGCAGCGCCGCCAGCTCCGGTGACACCTCGCAGAAGAACTCCGGTTGCAGCTCGGCCAGGTACGGCTGCCACCGCGACATCCCGCCCGCCGTGTGGTGCTCGGTGAGCCGGTACGTCGTCGCGACGAACGGGTACACGTCCGCGCCGGGCTCGCCGTCGCTCGGCCCGTACCTGTTGTCGGGATGCGGCGCCACCAGATGCCGGACGGGATTGCGCTGCTGCCCGTACAGCGGGTTCGAGAACGGCGACTCCTGCGGCTCGTAGTGCGCGGGGAGCGGGCCGTCCATCAGGCCCGCCGGGACGTAGAGCCACGCCTTGCCGTCCGCCTGCATGATGAACGGGTCGTCGCCGGCGAGCGCGTCCGGGCCGGACGCGTCGCGCGGCGGCCGGTGGCCCGGCGGACGGTCGGGAATGAAGTCGGGCACGTCGTGGCCCGTCCACTTGCCTTGTCCGGCGTCCCACCAGACGAGGGCCTTGCGTTCGCTCCACGGGTTGCCGTCCGGGTCGGCGGACGCGCGGTTGTAGATGATGCGGCGGTTCGCGGGCCACGCCCAGCCCCATTCGGGCGCCACCCAGTTCTGGTCGCGGCCCGGCTTGCGGCGGGCGGGCTGATTGACGCCGTCGGCGTAGCAGCCGCAGTAGATCCAGCAGCCGCAGCGGGTGGACCCGTCGTCCTTCAGCTGCGTGTACGCCGACAGTGGCTCGCCGTCGCCGCCGAACCCGTTGATCTCCGCGAGGACGGCCTCGGCGTCCGGCTCGTCCAGGGGGCCCTCGGTCGGGTAGTCCCAGGTCAGGTCGAGCACCGGACGGTCCATCTCGGCGGACGACCCGGCCAGCTTCTCCCGGATGATCCGGCCCAGGTGGTACATGAACCACAGGTCGCTGCGCGCGTCCCCGGCCGGTTCCACTGCCTTGTGGTGCCATTGCAGCATCCGCTGCGTGTTGGTGAAGCTGCCGTCCTTCTCGGTGTGCGCGGCGGCGGGCAGGAAGAACACCTCGGTGCCGATGTCCTCGGTGCGCAGCTCGCCCGTCTCGATCTCCGGGCCGTCCTTCCACCAGGTCGCCGACTCGATCAGCGAGAAGTCGCGGACGACGAGCCAGTCCACGTTCGCCATCCCCAGCCGCTGGATCTTGGCGTTGGCCGACCCGACCGCCGGGTTCTCGCCCATCAGGAAGTAGCCCTTGCACACCCCGCCGATCTGCGCCAGCGCCGTCTCGTACGTGCTGTGCGAGCCCGTCAGGCGCGGCAGGTAGTCGAAGCAGTAGTCGTTGTCCTCCGTTGCGGCGTCGCCCCAGTACGACTTCAGCAGGCTGACCATGTAGGCGCGCATGTTGCCCCAGAACCCCTTGCGCGCCGACTCGGCCTGGACGAACGTGTCCAGGTCCTCGTTGGTGTGCGCGTGCGGCATCGGGATGTAGCCGGGCAGCAGGTTGAACAGCGTCGGGATGTCCGTCGAGCCCTGGATGGACGCGTGGCCGCGCAGCGCCAGGATGCCGCCGCCCGGACGTCCGATGTTGCCGAGCAGCGTCTGCAGGATCGCGGCCGTCCGGATGTACTGGACGCCGACGGTGTGCTGCGTCCAGCCGACCGCGTAGGCGAACGCCGTCGTCCGGTCACGTCCGGAGTTCTCCGTGACCATTTCGCAGACCTTCAGGAACCGGTCGGGCGGGACGCCGCAGATCCGCTCGACCATTTCCGGCGTGTAGCGCGCGAAATGCCGCTTGAGGACCTGGAACACGCACCTCGGGTGCTCCAGGTCCGGGTCGCGCTCGGGTTCGCCCTCGCCGAGGGCCGCGCCGCCGGACCCGTGCGCCTCGCCGCGCCCCGACTCCGCCACGGCGTCGACGCGCTCCTCCCACTGCATGTCCCGCTCCCCGGCGGCGGACTGGGCGTTCATGCCCGCGTACTGCCACGTGCGGTGGTCGTAGCTGCGTTGCTCGGGATTCAGCCCGGAGAACACGCCGTCCAGATCTTCGGTGTCGCGGAACTCCTCCGACACGATCATCGACGCGTTCGTGTACGACAGGACGTATTCGCGGAAGTACTTCTCGTTCTGAAGGACGTAGTTGACGATCCCGCCGAGGAACGCGATATCGCTGCCCGCCCGCAACGGCACGTGCGCGTCCGCGAGCGCGCTCGTGCGCGTGAACCGCGGATCGACGTGGATCAGCTTCGCCCCGCGCGCCTTCGCCTCCATCACCCACTGGAACCCGACCGGATGGCATTCGGCCATGTTCGAGCCCTGGATGACGATGCAGTCCGCGTTCTGCAGGTCCTGCTGGAAGGTGGTCGCGCCCCCGCGTCCGAACGAGGTTCCCAGACCGGGAACGGTGGAGGAGTGTCAAACGCGCGCCTGGTTCTCGATCTGCACCGCGCCGAGCGCGGTGAACAGCTTCTTGATCAGGTAGTTCTCCTCGTTGTCGAGGGTCGCGCCGCCGAGGCTGGCGACGCCCAGCGTCCGCCGGACCCGGACGCCCTCGTCCTCCCACTGCCAGCCGCTCCGGCGCGCCTCGATCACCCGGTCCGCGATCATCTCCATCGCGGTGCCGAGGTCGAGCCGCTCCCACCGGGTGCCGTTCGGCCGCCGGTAGAGGACCTCGTGCTCGCGGGCCGGGCCGGTGGTCAGCTGGAGGCTGGCCGAGCCCTTCGGGCACAGCCGCCCCCGGCTGACCGGCGAGTCCGGGTCGCCCTCGATCTGGGTGACCTTCCCGTCCTGGACGTACACGTCCTGCCCGCAGCCGACCGCGCAGTACGGGCAGACCGACTTCACGACCCGGTCGGCGGCGTTCACCCGCGCCTCGATCCGCTCGGAACCCGCGCTCTTCGCCGCGGCCCCCCGTCCGAGCGGATCGGCACCGGTGAACTGGCGGTAGACGGGCCACGACCCGATCCACGTGCGAACGCCCACGTCACACCACCCCTCACCATCGGCGCGCCGGGGCATCTACCCGGCGCCCGCCCCGCGAAACACGCCGCCGCGGGACGCGCGCGAACCAGACGAGGTCACCGTGCGTACGAGCCAGTGGGGCGGTCCGGGCGGGACCCCAGACACAGGGACTGTGCATGGACAGGGACCGTAGGACGGACGACGCGGCCGACCATCTGCTGCGGCTCCTCGACGCGCTCGAAAGCGACTGCGCCGGCTGCGCCGGGACCGGCAGGACGCCGAACGCGCAATGGCGGGAATGGCACCAGCGCGCCACCGAACTCATCGCCGTGGCGGAAGCCGCGCACCGCGCCCATGAGTACCGTGCCCATGAGTACCGCGCTTACGAATTACGTCCCGCCCAGGTCCCCGACACCGTTCCGGACGGGATCGGCGGGCCCGCCGTCGTCGCCGTGGTGGAGCGTGCCATCGAGGACCACATGAAGGCCCGCCCCGCCGAACCCGAGGAGACCGTCTGCGACGCCTGCCGCGGCACCGGCAGGCAGCTCACTCCAGCGGGTCACCTCTTCATCGACCTTCTGGAGCGCCACGGCTTCGTCCGCCACCAGTGACCGGACGGTTCACCTCGCGTTCCCCGCGCGCAGCCAGTCGGCGAACCGGATACCGCCGATGACGGCGCCGTCGTCCGGAACGAGGCTCTTCTCCCGCAGCCTCGTACCGAAGTACGGGGCCTCCGGGTCGGCGACCACCTTCCGGCCGTCGTCGCGGGACTGGAAGTACCGCCGGATCAGGTCCGCGAAGGTGAAGCGGTCGGGACCGGCGACATCGGTGATGCCCCGGGTGGGCGGACCGAGCGCGGCCCGCGTCACCGCGTCCGCCACGTCCTCCGCCGCGATGGGCTGGATCAGCGCGTCCGGGACGCGGACGGTGCCGCCTTCGGCGGCCGAGTCGGCGATGGCCCCGGCGAACTCGAAGAACTGGGCGGCGCGGACGATCGAACACGGGATCGGCGAACCGCCGCACCTCCACGATGCTTCAGATGGGTTCCGCCCGGAGCAGGCGGTGTCCGGACGTCAGGCGGGTGCGTGTGCCGCGGACAGGCCGTCGAGGAGGAGGTCGAGGGCGTGGGCCGCCTCTTCCGCGGCCCTGGCACGGTCCGGGGCGGAGATGACGAACTCGCCCGACCGGCGGACGGCGCCGTACAGAGCGACCGCCATCACCTCCGTCTGCACGGCGCGCAGCTCGCCCGCCGCGGCCGCCTCCTTGAGCTGGGCGCGCAGCAGCTCGTAGGAGCTGCCCCGGTCGGCCTGCCCGGGGAAGATCTCGGGCGCGTCGATCAGGATGATCCGGGCGAAGTCGTCCTCGATGCACAGTTCGAGGAAGAGCCGGATACCGGCCCGGATCCGCGCGAGGGGCGAGTCGAGCCCGAACAGCGCGTCGCGGCGGTCATGGAACGCCTCGTCCACCATCTCGAAGACGGCGGCGAAGATCTCGCGCTTGCCGCCGGGGAAGTAGTGGTAGAGGGCGCCGCGCGCCATGCCCGCCCGGTCGAGGATCGCGGAGACCGTGGTGGCCTCGTAGCCCTGTTCGGTGAAGCACTGCCGGGCCGCCTCCAGGAGGCTCGCCCGCGATGCCTCCGCCTGTTCCTTGCGCCGCACGTGGCCAGGATAGCCCCCCGGCATTTCGTTGACCGACTGTCGGTCTATGTTCTAGCCTGCTCCCATGCTGCTGGTGGAGGACCTCGGGTTTCGCTATCCGGGCGGGGAGCCCGTGCTGCGCGGAGCGTCCCTGCGGCTGGCGTCCGGGCTGGCCGTGGGCCTTCTCGGCGCCAACGGCAGTGGCAAGTCCACGCTGCTCGGCGCCGTCACCGACTCGATCGAGGGGGAGCGGAGCGGCCGGATCGTGGCCGGCCCCGGCCTGGACGGGCCCATCGGCTACGCCACCCAGGACGTCGCCCTGTACTCGCACCTGACCGTCGACGAGAACCTGACCCACGCGGCCCGGCTGGCGACGCGCCGATGGCGGGTCGCCGACCTCGTGACGGGGGCGATCGACGACTTCGACCTCGGCCGGCTGCGCGCGCGGCCCGCCCGGTTCCTGTCCGGCGGGCAGCGGCGGATGGTCCATCTGGCCTGCGCGTTCGTCCACCGCCCCGCGGTGCGGCTGCTCGACGAGCCCACCACCGCACTCGACTTCGAGACCCGGCAGAAGCTCATCGGCCTGGTCGGCGAATGGCGCTCGCAGGGCGTCGCGATCCTGGTGACCGCGCACTACCCGGAGGACGTGGAGGAGCTGTGCTCGTCCATCACCGTCCTCAGCGACGGGCGTACCTACGACCTCGGCTCGCTCGGCGGCTACCTGGCCAGGCAGCGGCGCCTCGGCTACGTCGAGCACGTGACCTGCGACGGCGCCGTCAAGCTCACCGAGCTGAACAGCCCGCTCGGGTCCATCGACGAGTTCCTGCGCGCCGCCGAGAAGGCCGGGATCGGCGGCGGCGACGCGCTGCGCTCCGTCCAGGTCAAGGCCCCCTCGCTCCGCGACCTGCTGCGGCGCGACCCGTCGCTGCGCGCCGCCGTCGCGGAGGACCCGCGGTGATCGCCGTCATCGGCAGCTTCGCGCTGATCGAGTACCGCGCCCTCGTCCGGGCCAAGTTCCCGTTCGTGTGGTTCGTGCTGCTGCCCGCCGCGTCCAGTGCCATCCTCGGCCCGGCGGTCGCCGGGCTCAGCCAGGCCGGCGCGACCGGACGGGTCACCGTCGGGTTCGGCGTGATGTTCTCCTACATGACGGTCAACTACGTCGGCCGGGCGCTCTACCGCGAGTTCGACTCCCATACGTGGCGGCGCACCGCCACGGCCGCGCCGGGGAAGGCCGCGTACCTGATGGGGAAGTGCCTCCCGGTGCTCACCATCGGGATCGGCCAGCTCGCCGTGTTCACGATCTTCGCCGTCACCGTCCTGGACCTGCCGCTGCGGGCGGGCACCTGGACGGGTCTGGTCCAGCTCATGCTCGTCCTGGTGCCGTTCACGTTCACCGGCCTGGCGACGGGCGCGCTCCTCTACACGATGATCAGGCGGGCCGAGCTGTTCTTCTCGCTGACGTACCTGATCCTCATGGTCCTCGGGGCGCTCGGCGGGGCGATCGTCGCCTCGCCCGAGCTGCCGGAATGGTCGCAGGTCGCGGGCTACGCCACCCCGCACTACTGGGCGATGCGGGCCATCGACGAGGCCACCCTCGGGACCGGGCGGTGGAGCGTCGTGCTGGAGAGCTCGGCGCTGCTCGTCCTGTTCGGGGCGGTGTTCGCCACCGTCGCCGTCGCGCGGCTCGACCCGCGCAAGGAACGCTACTCCATCTAGTTCCTAGGCGAAGCTCCCGGGAAGGAGGCTCATGTTCGAGCGGCTGGGAAGGTGGGTGTACCGCCACCGGCGCCTCGTGCTCGGCTGTGCCTTAGGGGCCGTGCTGTTCGCGGGCGTGTGGGGCACCCGGGTCTTCCCGGCCCTGTCCGGCGGCGGCTTCGACGCCCCGCACAGCGACAGCGTCCGCGCCGCGGAGACGATCGAGGAACGGCTCGGCCGCGACGACGCGGACGTGCTCGTCCTCTACCGCAGCGACCGCACCACCGTCGACGACCCCGGATACCGGGGCGCGGTCGTCTCCGCCGTCGGCGCGCTGCCGCCCGCCGACGTGCGGCGCGCGGTCACCTACTGGAACAGCGGCTCCGCCGACCTGGTCAGCGCCGACCGCCGCGCCACCTACGTGGCGATCACGCTGCGCGGCGACAAGGACCGGCGCGAGACGGCGTTCGAGCGGATCGAGGACGGCCTGCGCGTCCCCGGCCTCGACACCCGGATCGGCGGGCTCACCGCCATCGACCGCGACATCAACGACCAGGTCGCCGAGGACATCGCGCGCTCGGAGATGCTGTCCGGGCCGGTGCTGCTGGTGCTGCTCGTGCTGATCTTCCGTGGCCTCGTCTCGGCCGCGCTTCCGCTCGTGATCGGGGCGACCGCGATCCTCGGCGCGTTCAGCGCGCTGCACGCGCTCACCTACGTGACGTCGGTGTCGGTGTACTCCATCCAGATCGTCACCATTCTCGGGCTCGGGCTCGCGATCGACTACGCGCTTTTCATGGTCAGCCGGTTCCGGGAGGAACTGGCGGGCGGGCTGCCGGTCGAGGAGGCCGTGGCCCGCACCTCGGCGACCGCCGGGCGGACGATCGCGGTGTCCGGGGTCACGGTGGCGATCTCGCTGTCCGGCCTGCTGATCTTCCCGGAGGGGTTCCTGCGGTCGATGGGCTTCGGCGGGCTGGCGGCGGTGCTGATCGCCGTCCTCGCCGCGGTGGTCGTGCTGCCGGCACTGCTCGGGACGCTCGGACACCGGGTCGACGCGCTCGCCGTCCGGCTCCCGTCCCGCGCCGCCCGCCGCTCCCGCCGCGAGGGCGGGACCGAGAAGGCCGCCGGCGCCGCCGGTGCCGCCGCCGGGGCCGATGCCGCCGAGGGCCGGTGGTACCGGCTTGCGCGGGGCGTGATGCGGCGGCCGCTGCTGTTCGCCGTGGCCATCACGGCCCTGCTGGTCGCGCTCGGGCTGCCGTTCCTGCGCGTCGAGTTCGGCGGCGTCGACTACCGGGCGCTGCCCGAGTCCACCGAGAGCAGGCAGGTCGCCGAGCGCATCGACCGGGACTTCGGCGGCGGCGCGTCCGCCCCGATCCAGGCGGTCGTCACGCTCCCCGCAGACGCCGCCGCCCCGGCAGGGCAGGCCGCGCTCAACGCCTACACCGCCTCGATCGCCAGCCTCCCCGGCGTCCGCGAGGCGGAGGTCAGCGGGGCCGCCGGCGACACCGCCCGGATCACCGTCGAGTACCGGAGCGACCAGTTGTCGGCGCGCTCGCGGGAGCTGGTGCGCCAGGTCCGCGACGTGGAGCCGCCACCGGGCGCCGAGGTGCTGGTCGGCGGCAAACCGGCCGAACTGGCCGACATGCTGGACGATCTCGGGGCCCGGCTGCCCTGGATGCTGCTGATCATCGCCGGGGTCACGTTCGCGCTGCTCTTCCTGGCCTTCGGGGCGCCGCTGCTGCCCGTGAAGGCGCTGCTGCTGAACGTGGTGTCGCTCGGCGCGTCGTTCGGCGCGGTCGTCTGGATCTTCCAGGACGGCCATCTGTCGGGCCCGCTGGGTTTCACGCCGACCGGGACGCTCGACGCCACGCAGCCGATCCTCGTGCTGGCCATCGTCTTCGGCCTGTCCATGGACTACGAGGTGTTCCTGCTGTCCCGGATCCGCGAGCGGTACGGCGTCACCGGCGACCCGCGGGACGCCGTCGCGACCGGTCTCCAGCACACCGGACGGATCATCACCGGCGCCGCGCTGCTGCTCATCGTCGTGATCGCGGCCTTCTCGGTGTCCGGGATCGCGTTCGTGAAGCTGATCGGGATCGCGATGATCATCGCGGTGCTGCTCGACGCGACCGTCGTCCGGGCGCTGCTCGTGCCCGCGACCATGAAGCTCCTCGGCCGGGCCGCCTGGTGGACGCCGCGCTGGTTCCGGCGACCCCGCGGCCCGGCGGAGGAAGCGCGTCCGCCCGCGCCGATCCCGTCCGCGCCGATCCCGTCCACCGCCTCCGCCTCCGCCTCCGCGGCCGACGCCGTCGAGTCACCCGCGTCGTCGGCAGCGTCGGAACCGTCGCGCGACCCCGCTCCGTGATGGGTACCTGAACCGGCGATCCCGCCGCCCGCCGGGCGCCGCATTGCGCGCCCCGGTGGGTCGAACGCCATTTGTTGACGAGTATCGAATTTTCTGTTGATGTTGAATGCGAGATAGGGATCCCGGGCAGGGTAATCGCGCCCGTGCCGTATTCGGCCATATTTCGGCTGGCAATTATGAAGGCAATCACTCTCCGTTCATGCGAAGTTTCTCATTGCCCCTGACCCAGCCCCGGATCCTGACGCGCAGTAAGTATCGAACTAAATCTTTTTGGTCGCCGGATCGGGCCCGGAACCGGCCGGAGTCAGAATCTTGGCACAATGTGGTCAACCCAAATCTTGACGCAATGTTCTCGGGAAGTTAGTTTTCCGGACACGGAGGCTGAAGACGTCGAAGTCAGGGGGCCCGACATGACCGCATCGAGCGCCGGAGTGCGTACTCCGCACGAGCCTTTCGTGGCCCGGACGCCGGCCGAGGAAAGACTGCACCGCAAGCAGCGGCTGGCGGTGGCCTTCCGGGTCTTCGCGCATTACGGCTTCGATGAGGGGGCCGCGGGATACATCACGGTCCGCGACCCGGAACGCATCGACTGCTTCTGGGTGAATCCATTCCCGATGAGCTTCAGGCAGGTGCGGGTCCGCGATCTGCAGCTGGTGGACTCGGCCGGGAACGTCCTGGTCGGAGGCTGGCCGGTGAGCCGCTCCGCCCTTATGATCCACTCGCAGGTGCACGCCGCCCGAAGCGATGTCGTCTGTGTCGCCCACGCGCATTCGATGTACGGCAAGACATTCGCCTCGCTGCATCGTCCGCTCCGGCCGATCACGCAGGACGCGTGCATCTTCTTCGAGGACCACGGACTCGGAACCGACGACGCAGGACGCGTCGCCAACAACGAGGAAGTGGGCAAGCGAATCACCGAGGCGATCGGTGCGAACAAGGCCGCGCTCGTCGGAAACCATGGCATCTTCACCGTGGGCCAGTCCGTCGACGAAGCGGCTTTCTGGTTCATCAGCATGGAGCATTCATGCCAGGCGGAACTGATGGCGTCGATGGCGGGGGAGCCGGTGCTGATCCCGCCGGAGACCGCCCGGACCATTCGTGGTCACGTCGGGTTCCCATTGGCCGGCTGGTACAGCGCACAGCCGATCTTCGACTACATCATCGCCACGCAGCCGGACTGCCTCGACGAGGGCTGACGGCATACCGGGATTCCGGGGGACGCGATCAGGGGAAATTGCGTCGAGTCCCGACCGGCGACACTAAAGGGGGCACCGTGTTCACCAATCTGGCCATGGCGGGGGTCCGCTCGATCGACGCGGCCGATCCGTCCGCGGCGGCCGACGCCGCCGCGGCCGACCGTTTCGGTTCCAGGCTCACCATGAGCCCGCGCAAGTGGGAGCTCTACCGCGAGGAGCCCTGCTTCAAGGTCGCCTGCTGCCGGCTGCTCGCCGAGACCGGCCCCGCCGTCGTGGACTCGCTGCAGCGGCACGCGATCCTCGCGGTGAAGCCGGAGGGCTGGATCGACGGGGTCTTCCCCCGCGTCACCGGGTTCCTGGCGCGGCACGGGTTCGAGATCGTCGGCATGTTCCGCAGCCGGCTCACGCCCATCATGATCCGGGAGGTCTGGCGGTACCAGTGGAACATCGCCCCGATCGAGCGGATCGAGCTGAGCGAGCTGCTCCTGTCGCTCGGCCCGCTGTACGGCTTCGTCCTCCACGACACCGCCCCGGTGGACGGCATCCCCGCGTCGGTTCGGCTTGCGCGGCTCAAGGGCCCGGCGCTGACGGCCCGGCAGCGGCCCGGCCAGCTGCGCCATGAGCTTCGGGCGCCCTGCCGCCTCGTGACCTACGTCCACATCCCGGACGAGCCCGCCGACATCATCCGGGACCTGTCCATCCTTCTCGATCGGGCCGAGATGGTCCGGCTCCTCGCGCGGACCGTGGACGCGCCGCCCAGCCCCCTGCGGCTCGACATCGGCGAGCCGTCCGACGTCGCCCGGGTCGACGACTCGCTGCCCGACCCGGGCCCTGTCGGCAGGCGGGGCGACTCGCTCTGGCGGCGCGCCCTGCTCATGAAGGCGGCCTTCGCCGACTACACCGGCGGCGACGGGCCCGTCCGGCTTCCCCGCGCCCTGTGGACGGCGATGCTCGACCTGTGCGCCGACGTGTCCGCCCTGCCCACGCCCGGCGAGAAACGCGTCGAGCCGCTCGCCGACATCAGGCCCGAGACCCCCGGGACCCCCGCGACGGCCCCGCACCAGGACGGGGAAAGGCCATGAGCGAATCCAAACGGCAGGGCGAGCAGGCCCGGCCGGAGCCCGGCACGCCCGGCACGCCCGGGACCGGGGGATGGGGCGAGGTCCTCGCCACCGGATGGCCCGCGGCGCCCGCGCCACCCGAGCTGCCGCCCCCGGACGCGGGCCTGACCGCGGCCGAGCGGATCCTGGCCGCGGCCGCGGGTGACCCGGCCGTCCTCCCGATCCCCGAGGAGTTCGGCGGGGGAGGCGGCGACCTCCTGCGGGCGGCGTCGGTGCAGCGGAACATGGCGCTCGCCGACCCGTCGATCGCCGTCGCGCTGAACATGCACATGCTGTCGGTGGGCCTGATGACCGACCATTGGCGGCGGGAACGCGACACGTCCTGGATGCTGCTGGAGGCCATCGCCAACGGGCACGACCTGGTCGCGTCCGCGTTCGCCGAGCCGGGCGGAAGCCCGAACATCCTGCGCAGCACCACGCGGGCGGAGCGGACGGAGGGCGGCTTCCGGCTGACGGGGGTGAAGTTCCCCTGCTCGCTCGCCACCACCGCGAAGCTCTTCTGCCTCTCCGCCCAGGTGGTGGGGGAGGACGTGACGATCGTGGCGCTCTGCCCGGCGCGGTCGCCCGGGCTGAAGGTCACCGGCTCGTGGCCGTCGCTCGGGATGAGCGCGTCCGACACGGCACGCGTGGAGCTGACCGACGTCGAGATCGACCGGCGCCTGGTCTTCCACGAGGCTCCGGCGGGCACGATCGACGACGTCGTGATCGGCGGGCTGGTCTGGTTCGCCGTGCTCATCAGCGCGACGTACCACGGGGTGCTGAGCGGCCTGGTGGAGCTGGCCGCCGGCGGGCCGCCGCGGCTGCCCGCGCGGGTGCGGGAGGCGGCGCTGACGTCGGCGGCGGGCGAGCTGGCCGCCTTCGGCTCGTCCGCGCAGGGGCTGGCGCACGCCTGGACGAACGAGCTCGTCGCCGGTGACGCGGCGCTGGTCGCGGCCGCGGCGCTGCGGCTGCGGCTCAGCGCCGTCACCGACCGGGTCCTCGCGGCGCTGCGGCCGGTGCTCGGCGCCGCCGCCTACACCGCGGGCGCCCCGGCGTCGAGGCGGGTGCTGGACGCGCTCGCGGCGCACCACCATCCGCCGTCGCTTCCGCTGTGCGAGTCGCTGATCGCCGCCGCCGGAGCCGGCCGCGAGCTGTCACTGGACCTGCGCTCATGAGGACGGCACCGGCGGCGGCGGCCGCCAGGCCGTCGTTCGATCCGCTGCTCGCGGAGCGCCGCCACCTGTCGCCCGGGCTTGCCCTCGCGCACCGGATGGCGGGCGGCGGCGCGTGGGAGCGGGAGGCGGACGGCGCCTGGGTGACGCTGTCGGACGGCCGGCGGCTGCTCGACCTCGGCAGCTACGGCGTCACGCTGCTCGGCCACCGGCATCCGGCGGTGACGGCCGCGGTCGCCGCGCAGCTCGGGCGGCTGCCCACCAGCACCCGGTCGCTGGCGAACGAGGTGACGCCGCGGCTCGCGTCCCGCCTGGTCGAGGCGCTCGGACGGCGCCCGCTGCGGCGCTGCTGGTTCGGCTGCAACGGCGCCGACGCCGTCGACCTCGCGCTGAAGCTCGCACGGGCCGCGACGGGCCGGCCGCGTGTCGTCGCGGCCGTGGGCGCGTTCCACGGGAAGACGCTCGGCGCGCTGAGCGCCACCTGGTACGACCGGTACCGGGGCCCGTTCACCGGCCATCTCGCGGCGACGACGCACGTGGAGGCAACCGACCTCGCCGCGCTCGAACGGGAACTCGCCGCGGGCGACGTCGCCGCGCTGATCCTGGAGCCCGTGCGGGGGGAGGGCGGCGTCGAGCCGGTCCCCGCCGAGGTCCTGGTCGGATGGGGCGAGCTGGCCCGGCGGCACGGCAGCCATCTCATCGCCGACGAGGTGCAGACCGGTTTCCGCAGGTGCGGCGGGATGTCCGTCGCGCTGGACGCGGGCGCCCAGGTGTCGGCCGTCCTGCTCGGGAAGGCGCTCGGCGGCGGTGTCGCGCCGATCTCCGCCGTGGTCGGCACCGACGTCCTGTTCGCGCCGCTTCTGCGCGACCCGTTCCTGCACTCGACCACGTTCGGCGGCCATCCGCTGTCGGCGGCCGCCGCGCTCGCCGCGCTGGAGGTCGTCGCCGACCTGCCCGACCGGGGGCCCGCGATCGCGGCGATGCTGGCCCGGCTCCGCCGGGCCCACACGGAGCTGATCGCGGACGTGCGGGGCCGTGGGCACCTGTGGGGCGTCGAGCTGCACGGCGCCGAGCTCGCGGGCGCGTTCCTGATGGAACTGGCGTCGGCCGGCGTCATCGTGTCGCCGTGCCTCGGCCGCCCGGAGGTGATCCGGCTGCTGCCCCCGGCGATCATCTCCGACGCCGACCTGGACATCGCGGAGGCACGGCTCGGAGCGGCGCTCCACGCCGCGCACCGCACCGCGCCAAGCCCCGGAGGGCAGCACCGATGACGCAGCCGACAGCCAGCCCGTCCGCCGTGGCCCCAGAGGTCGCGCTCAAGGCCGTGGACACCCGCGTCGAGGAGGTCCTGGAGGCCGTGACGCTGTACGGGGGCGAGCCGTACCTGGTCGGCTCGCTGGCCGCCGGGCTCGGCGACCACCGGTCCGACATCGACGTGCACGTGGTGTCCACCGGCTGGCCGCCCGCGCTCGACGGCCCGGTGCTGGCCTTCACGCCCGCCGGCGTCTGCGTCGACGTCCGCTACCTGGATCGCGGTGCGATCGACCGGGTGGTCGGCGGCCGGCGTCCGTGCGCCGGCGCGCGCCCGGCGGGCCGCGGCGACGCGTGGCTGCTCAGCCGGTGGCTCAACGCGGTGCCGCTGCGCGACGGGACGCCCCCGCTGCTGGACGCCGAGCAGCGAGAGCACGCGGCCCGCCTGATCACCATGTCGCTCACGGCCGACCTGACGGCCCTGGCGGCCTTCGCGGCGCTCGCCGAACGGGCGGGCGCGGACCGCGCCTGGTACCTGTGCCGCCGCGCCGGGACCGCCGCGTGGGAACTGGCCGCCGTCCTGTCGGGCCGGTACCACCTCGGCGAACGGTGGCTGCCGGCGCGTTCGGCCGCCCCGGAGGTGGCCGCCCTCGCCCGCGCGGCCGGGGCCGCCCGCCAGGCCGCCGACCTCGCCGGACCGCAGCGGCGGCTGGGCATCGACCCGGCCGGCGCTCCCGGCCGGGTCGGGCTCCGGGTCAGCCAGGAGGCCGAGCGGTGGACGCTGGCGGACGAGCCGTTCCTGCTGGTCGCGGGGCGCCGTCTCGTCCCGGCGATCCCGTCGGTGCCGGCCACGCTGGCAGACGTGCCGGACCGGGACGCCGCGGCCGTGTTCACCGGCCTCGTCAACGGCGCGCTGCGCTGGACGGTCGACGTCACCGACCTCGAACCCCGGCTGGAGACCGTCCGATGAACGCGGAACGGGACGCGCACTGGTACGCGGCGGAGGCGGTCGCCGCGGCGGTCGCGCACGCGATGCTCGTCCAGCCCGGACGCGACGACGTCAAGGCGGCGATCGAGCGGGACGACTGGCCACGGGCGGTCGCCGCTGCTGCCGAGTGCCTGCGCTGGATCGCGCTGTGCCAGGAGGTCCTCGGCGGCCGGAGCGCCGCGCGGACGAGCCTGGAGGTCGACCTCCTGATCGCGGGCGGCGGCCCCACCGGCCCCACCGGCCCGCCGCGCGCGCCGGACGCACGGGGCGCACTGGACACGGCCGACCCGCTGGAACCGCTGCGGTCCATGACACCGGGCACGGACGCGACCCGGGCGGACGCCGAGCGGGCGGCGGCCGCGGTCGCCGCCGCGGACGCCGCGCTCCGCGCCGAGCTGCCGCTCCGCATGCCCGTCCGGCGCACGCCGACCGGGCATCGGCCGGCGGCGGAGGCGGTCTCGCAGCTCGAACGGCTCCGGCACCGGCTCGGACTCGCGCCCTTCGACTGGGAGGCATGGATCGGATGAACGCGAAGGGGCGACAGGGAGGGCGGCATGCCTAAGGTTCAGGTTGAGCTCAGCATCGACGCGGACGCCGACGTGGTCTGGCAGGCCGTCCACGCGGTCGAGGCCTATCCGCGGTACATGGAGAGCGTGCGCAGCGTCGAGATCGTCGCCGACGACGGGACGTCGCGGACGACGGCGTGGTCGGTCCTGCTGAAGGGGTCGATCCTCGAATGGTCGGAGGCCGAGCGGGTCGACGACAGGCTCCGCCGGATCGAGTTCAACCAGCTCGACGGCGACCTCGACCGGTTCGACGGCCACTGGCAGGTCACCCCCGAGGGGGACGGCCGCACCCGGGTGGAGCTCGACATCGCCTTCGAGATCGGCATCCCGCTGCTCGCGCAGATGCTCGACCCGGTGGCGGTGCGGGCGATCCGCGACAACAGCGTGCAGATGCTCCGCGGGCTGGAACGCAGGGCGGTCACCGGATGACACGCGTTCTGCTCACGGGGGCGACGGGGGTGCTCGGCTCGGAGTTACTCGGGGCGCTGCGCCGCCGCCGCGGCATCGACGTCGTGGCCGTCAGCCGGCGGGGCGCGCCGAGCGACGGCGTACTCGGCTGGCGGATCGGGGCCGAGCCGCCACCGGACGAACTGCCGCGCCGCTTCGACGCGATCGTCCACGCGGCCGCGACGACGCGCTGGAACCAGGAGCCCGAGGAGGCGTGGGCGGGCAACGTCCGCAGCACCGAGGCGGTCCTGGACCTGGCCGGCGGCGACACCCATCTGGTGCACGTGTCGACGGCGTTCGCGATCGGCCTGCGCGGCGACACCTCGTCGACCCTGCTGTCCGACTACCGCAACTCCTACGAGTGGTCGAAGGCGGCGGCGGAGCGCGTGGTCGCGGAGCACCCCCGGTGCACCGTCGTCCGCCCGCCGCTGATCATCGGCCGCCGCTCGGACGGCCACATCGCGCGCTTCTCCGGCCTTTACACCTTCGCCCGCGCCTGCATGTCGGGCCTGGCGCCCGCGCTGGTCGGCGAGCCGAAGGGGACGGTCGAGATGGTGCCCGTGGACGACGTCGCCGACGCCGTCCTCGCGGCCCTGGACGCCGGTCCCGCGGCCGGCCCGGCGGAACCGGTCGTGCTCGGCACCGGCACCGCCGCGCTGACCACCGAGGAGCTGGTCGAGGGCGCCTTCGGGGCCCTCAACGCCTGGCGGGCGCGGCATGGCGCGGCGCCGGTGTCACCGCCGCCGATCATCTCGGCGGAGCGCTGGGAGCGGTTCCTGCTGCCGTTCGCCCGGACCGAGCTCACCGGCCGCCAGCTGCGGATCATCGAACTGCTGAGCGAGTTCGTCCCGTACGTGTCCATGGCGGAGGCGCCGGAGCCGACCGTGCTGCTGCCCGCCGTGCACGACTGCCTGGCGACCTCGTTCGGCTTCTGGGCCGGCGCGAACCCGCGCGCCGCGTTGGCCGAACCGCGCCCGTGGGCCGCCTGACCGGCGGCCGCCCACCGGCCGCGGGCAACGAACGATCAGCGAGTTCCGAACGAGGAGACGACATGGGGACGAGAGCTACCACGCGGCTGCGCCGCGCCGTCATGGCCGGGGGTGAGCTCCCGGTCGCGCTGGTCGGAGTGCACAACGCGCTGGTCAGCCGGCTGGCGGAGCGCGCGGGATTCGACGGCGGATGGGCGAGCAGCCTGGAGGTGTCCGCCGTGAACGGCCTGCCGGACCGCAACCTTCTCGGGTTCGCCGAGATGCTGGCCGTGTCCCGGTCCATCGCGGCGGCGTCGGACCTGCCGCTGGTGGTGGACGCCGACAACGGCTACGGCACGGTCGAGACGTGGATCCGGGCCGTCCGGGACTTCAGCGCCAGCGGCGTCGCCGGGGTCTGCATCGAGGACAGCGCCTTCCCGAAGCGCAACAGCTTCCTCGGCGGCGGCCCGCGCGACCTGGAGGACACCGAGAGCTTCGCCGAGAAGATCGCCGAGGCGCGCCGCGTCACGCGCGATCCCGATTTCCTGGTGATCGCGCGAACGGAGGCGCTCATCGCGCAGGAGGGGATGGACGCGGCGCTGGCACGCGCCGTCCGCTACGCCGACGCGGGAGCCGACCTCGTCCTGCTGCACACGCGCCGCAAGGACGGCAGCGAGGCGCTGGAAGTGGCCCGCCGGTGGACGCATCCGGCGCCGCTCGTGAGCATCCCCACGGCGTACCCGCACGTCTCGCTGCGCGCCCTCGGCCGCCTCGGCTACCGCATGGCGATCTACGCGAACCAGCTGCTGCGCGCCACGGTGTGGACGCTCGACGAGACGCTGGCCGCGCTGCGCAGCGGCGAGGGCCTCACGCAGCTGGAGCGCCGCATCGCCCCGATGGCGGAGCTGCTGGAGCTGAGCGAGGACTTCCGCCGGACTGGCCAGCCGGCATGAGGGCGCTGATCTGTGCGGACGCGGTCCGCGCCGCGCTGCGCCCGGTGAGCCTGCGCCCGGAGGAGGTCATCGACGTCCTCGGAAGCTGCCTGGACGGCGACGAGGTGTACCTGGTCGGGTCGCTCGCGGCCGGGCTCGGGAACGCGGGCAGCGACGTCGACCTGCACGTCTTCGTTCGGGAACGGGCGGAGGGCGTCGTCCCGATGCTCTTCTTCGCGGGCCGCACCCGCCTGGACCTGGTGCACTACGAGACGGGCACCCCCTCCGCCGCCCTCGCGCGCACCCCCACCCGGAACGTCGCCCTCCTCGACGGCCGTTGCGCGCTCGGCCCCCTCCCGCCGATGACGGACCTGAAGCGCCTCAGCAGATGGGCGACTTCCGTCCCCCTGTACGAGGGAACACCGCCGATCTTCACCCCGGAGGAGACAGCGCGCATCGCGGCGGCACTCGTCCGCCTCGCCATCGACGTCGCGGTACGGGCCGCGGCGCTGGCGTCCGTCATGGCGGCCGCGCGGGCCCCGCTGGCCGGGCTCGCCTGGTCCCGTGCCGCAGAGGCCGCGGTCGAGGCCGCGGTCCGCGCACGCGGGGAGATCTTCGTCGGCGACAAATGGCTCCCCGCGAAGGCCCGCCGCAGCGGCTTCCCATCACCCCTCCTCGCGGACGCCCGCCGCGTGGCCTCCGCCACCGACTTCGACCGCTTCACCGGCCGGCTCGGCCTCCCGCTCCGCGACCCGGCCGAACTGGTGCGCCTCACCCCCACCGAAGCGCCCGACTTCACCTTCGGCGAAACCACGTTCCAGCTCGTCGGCGAGTACCTCCTGCACCGCCTCGACCTCCCTTCGGAGTCGCTGAACGACGCCTTGAAAACACTGGACGCGTCATCGCTCGCCGAGGCGATCACCCACGGCGCCGTCACCCTCGCCACCGACCCGGCCGAGGTCGACGGGAGGCTGGCATGACCGCCATCGACGCGCGCTGGTTCGCGGAGAAGGCCACCGCGGCCTCCTGGAGCCACGCCCTGCTCGTGCAGCCCGGCATCGAGGACGCGGAGGCCGCCGCCGAGGCCGAGGACTGGGCCACCTGCCTGCTGGCCTGCCTGCTGACCGTCGAACGGCTGGCCTTCTGCGAACTCGTCCTGGACGGCCGGGCGGCGTCCCCCCGCGAAGCCGAACTGCTCCTGGCCGCCGGCACGAGACAGACGCCCGTCACCGACGAACTCCGCGAACTCCAGCGGCTCCGAGCCGAAAACACCGAAACAGACCGCGCGACCGCGGGGGCGGCGCTTGCGAGACTGGCCGCCGCGGACGAGCACATCCGCACCCGCATCCCGATCGACGTACTCCCGATGCGCACCCCAGAGGGCTTCTACCCGTCATTGCGCGTAGCCGCGACCCTGGAACGGCTGCGCAAATCGGTCGGCCTGGGCCCATTCCAGTGGGATTGGTGGACGAACTTGTCGTGAGCGCCCCCACCACGGTCGTCTCGACCCTTGAACACGTCGGTATCCGCCGTGCCATCGGCGTCCCCGACTCCCAGCTCGCCACCGTTCTGGACGCCATTTCAGAACGAATGCCGGTGACTTTCACCGCCCGTGAGGACGTGGCGGTCGCCATGGCCATAGGGGCGGAACTCGTCGGTGAACGCCACGCCGTCTTCATGAAGAACGCCGGGCTGGGCACGTCCCTGGACGCGATCGTCTCGCTCGCCTTCGGCGCGGACGTCCCCCTCACCCTCGTCATAGGCTGGGCGGGCGCGGGAACGGACACGCTGCCCCACCACACGGTGATGGGCCGCCGAACACTGCCATTACTGACCGTCGTCGGAATTGAACACGACATCGTCCACCAGAACGACGCCGACGATTCCCGATACCGAACCCGGGCAGCGGCCTGCCGCACGGAGGGCCGCCCTTACGCACTCCTGGTGGAACCATGACACAGCACGTCACACGAGCGGACCTCGCCACCACGGTACTCACCTGGACGGCGAGGACGGGCCGTCCCCTGGTCGTCGGGAACGGCTTCCTGTCCCGCGAGATCACCGCCGCGGGCGACGGCGACCACGTCGTCCACCTGCTGGCCGGGATGGGCCTGGCGCCGTCCGTGGCCGCGGGCATGACCCTGGCCGGCCGCCCCGCCGCCGCCCTGGAAGGCGACGGCAACCACCTCATGGGCCTGCCGGGCACCGCGACGATCGGGCTCGCCGGCATCCCCCTGACGCACATCGTGCACTGGAACGGCGGCTGGGAGAGCACCGGCGCCCAGCGCATCACCGCCCCCGGCCACACCCACGAAACAGGCGCGACCTTCGGCTACACCACCACGGAGACCGTCGACACCCCCACCGCCCTGGAGTCGGCCCTGGCCCGCGCGACAACCGCGAACGCCCCCACCCTCATCCACGTCATCGGCGCCATGGGCGACCCGCCCGCCCCCCGCTCCGCACTCACCATGCCCGAAATAGCGAACCGCTTCCACCATTGGACAAAAACATCCGGCTAACGTCGGGCACTGCCGCCGCGAGGTACTCGGCGTAAAACCGCACTCCCGAAGGCCGCCTGCAAACTCTCCGAATCGCGACTCCACAGGGCACGTCGCCAATCTCGAAGGCCCCCAGGCTGACGAGGACGCGCGCGGCCCGTCGGCGGCGCTCCAGGTGCCAGAGGGCTGGCTAGAGGATCACTACGAGCGCCTGGACACCATCCGCAAGGCGCGGGCCGAGTAGACCACCGCCCCGGCCGAGTCCGGCCACCGCCTCGCCTGTGACCGCGCCCGCCGTGGTAACTCTCCGTGAATAGGGCGGCACGAAAGCGGACCCGCGCGGCCGGACCGGCCGTTTCCGGTCATTCTCGCGTGCACATACTCCCTGCTCATCGCCTCCACACAATGCCGCACCGCCCGTTGGAACGTTATTTGTCAAAGAGCCGGTATTGACGGTCGATGATCGATGATCAAGGTGACTTAAAGCGCATGCAAGCTGTCAATTGAAGTGATCGAAAGTTGAAAATCCTTGATTGACAGTTCTTAACCGCAGAGGTTAGTCTTCGCTCAGATCCGGATCTATCGCCATTGATGGCTCCCATTCAATCCAGACTTTAGGTGCCGCCTCTTCGATCGCCGAAGGGGCAGCCGCGCCTACTCCTGAGCAGAGGAATCGCATGCGTAAAGGGATGGCCGTTTCTGCCGTCGCCGCGGCGCTCGCCATGTCCGCGGTGTCCGTCAACCCCGCCGCCGCGTCCGACGAATTCCTGGAACACGGCCCGGCCGGCGTCACCATCGAAGTCGCGACCGTCAACGGCTCCGGGTGTCCGCCCGGCACCGCCGCGGTCGCCCTGAACTCGACGAACGACGCGTTCACGGTCACCTACAGTACGTACCTCGCCAAGGCGGGCGGCGGGACCGACCCCGTCCTCGGCCGCAGGAACTGCCAGATCAACATGAGGGTGCACGTCCCTCAGGGCTTCAGCTACTCGGTCTCGAAAACGGACTACCGCGGCTATGCCTCACTGCAGCCCGGCGCGAACGCCGCCCAGCTTGCCAGCTACTACTTCCAAGGCGATTCGCGCACCCGTGAGTACTCGTATGACATAGAGGGCCCCTACAAGAAGAACTGGCAGAACACCGACCTCATCGACGACGTGACCCAGCTCGTCTGGTCCCCATGTGGCGAGCAGCGGAACTTCAACATCAACACGGAACTGAGAGTGGAAGAGGGCACGGACCCGACCAAGATCAGCTTCATCGGCATGGACTCCACCGACAACAGCATCAAGACCACCTACCACTACACCTGGAAGACCTGCCCATAACCGGGATGCCCGCACAAAAGCATTCCCCCAGGGACGCCCAGCGCGCGGAGTTTGAACTTCTCTCCTGACCACCCGACGCGAACGCCCCCCGCATCACCCGGCCCTTCACACATGAGGGGCCGGCCCGACGTGCAGCGGACGCCGAACAACCAAACCGAGCGTCCGCTGCATGCGTCCCGCCATGTCCGATCCGGAACGTCCGGCGGCTCGTCATCGGGACTTGTCTTGCGTCCCAGGAAGTACCGCTCGGCGATAACGCCTCCGCGGCCGGGCTCGCCCAAACCGGCGACGACCCCTGCCCCGACCAGGACACCACCCCCTACCACCAGCGAGATCACGGCAGGCGACCGAACGGATGCGCGCGCTCCGTCACAGTCGGGGACGTCCTGAAAAGGGAGCCTTCATAGCTGCCTTCATCGGAGTTTCCGACGAAGGCCGTACCGCACGAGTGACCGTCTTGGTCGATCGGCCTGAACCCGTGGATCAACCCGATCACAAGAAGCACGCCCCCGACGTCGGCCGCTGGCCATTGGCAAGGTCGCGCGATCTACCGCTTCCGAGCCCGATAGTGCCTGAGCAGTGCCGTGATCTTCGCGTGATCCCGGCTTCCGTTCAGCTCGGCCACGAGATCGTCGGGGCACAGCTCGTAGTGGTCTCCCCACCACCTGCGCCCTTTGGTGTCCCAGATGCGGTAGCCGCCGGGAACCCCACGGGCTACGTAGCGCCTCTTCGCCACATGTCACTCCACCGCCATCCGAGACGGCCACTCGACCGCGCCAACGAGCCTACAAACGGGACTCGGCCAAAATCGATGCATTAACGCGTCCAGGCGGCCGGCCCGCGCACGCGCGGCATCCGTAGCCCCGTGAGTCCCCACGCGTATTACGTCTCTGATCCGCGGGCTGCGCCGAAAGCGCGTGTCTACGACTCTGCCGGAATGACTGACGCCTGCTCTTTCTGCGCGATGGGGGGCGGGTGAGCCGGATCGGCGGCTGGTAGGAGGCATCGCGATACGCGGCCCGGCGACGGCCGTGGCGCGACCTTGAGGGAGTTGATGGCGAGGAGAGGGCACGGAAGCGTAAGCGATCTTGAGAGCCTGTAAGGCCCAGGTCAGGGAACTGGGTCCCTGCCTGGGCGCCTCAGTCCTGCTCTGCCAGTTCGCGTCGGCTTAGGAGGGCAAAGTGGCTGATTATGCGCTTTAGCTCCGCGTGCTCGCTGGTTCCCGCATCCAAGTCGACCGGCCGGCCGGAGAGATACGAGTCACGGAGCAGTGCTCCGACTCGTCGGGCTCCTTGATCGACTTCCTGGGCTGTCTCTACCGCACGCTCGGACCCAACGACCTCGACTCGGGCATGCGCGGCTTGGAAGGCGATGACAAGTTCCGACATTTCATCGATCATTTTTCGTGCTTCGTCGTCATTGGGGACACCATGGCAGAAACGGAGGACCGCCAGAGCCAACATGCGAGCGTTCGCGTTCGCGTAGCGAAGAAACTCAGCATATGCATCGACTCGAAGACTGACGCGGTTCATTCGGCGCTCGTGAGCGAGGCGACGGCCTTCGATACGGTTGGTAATCAACGCCGTAAATGAGGCACCCCCTAGAGCACCTATGAGGGTTGATCCGGCGGTGATCAGGTTCGTCCATGGAAACGACACGCCCTAACGATGCCATGAGACGGAACTTGCACAGGGGAGTACGCCGTGGTCTCCCGGGAATCCCGGTTGATCCAGCCACGCCGGCGGCCGAGCATGGTGCGTGTGAGCGTTCCAGAGCTTGCCCCTGAGGATGTGGGCTTCTTACTTGGTGACCTGTGCATTCGCTTGGGGTTCTGCCTGTCACCGGCAGACCAAGCGGCGCTTTGCGCATCGCCACCCGTGGACGTGGACTCGTTCACAGAAGCGGTCTTTCGAGCCGAGGGCCTGGACGCATCGCTTCACGGCAAGCTGCGGCGTCAGGTCCGCGAGATGGTGGCACGGGCTTTCGAGGTGGGCGGCGGCGCGACCCCGGGACCGCGGCTCGCCGGCGGACGGCGGACGCGGGACGCGTCGCTATGCGCGGCCCGGCGCGGCCGTCCAGTGTCCGGCGCCCACGCCGCACGCTCCGGGGGGCCAGGCGCGGGGCCGCACCGCGGCGGCCCAAGCGCCGCCACCCCTGGACGGCGGGACGCTCGTGGAGGACACGCCCAGATCCGGACCTGCTAGCGCACCTGGACGAGTTCGCCGAAGACGGTCCGGGCGGCGGAGTCTTCGTCGGGCCTCCCTGACCTCTGCTTTCACGATCTTCGCCACGTCGGCAACGCGCTTGCGGCCTCGACCGGCGCGAGTCTGGAAGAGCTGATGGCGAGGATGGGGCACGCCTCGACCCGGGCGGTGCTGATCTACCAACACGCCAGCCAAGATCGGGCCAGTGACAAGGGCACACCGAAGCCATCGGGCACGCGGCGGGCACGGAAAATGTGAGCGGTCTTGGGAAACTCCAAGGCCCAGGTCTGGAACTGGGTTCCTGCCTGGGCCTTTTGGTGGGAGCGGGCGACGGGAATCGAACCCGCGTAGCCAGTTTGGAAGACTGGGGCTCTACCATTGAGCTACGCCCGCGAGCGGTGGAGGGCTGGGCCCTCGATCGCCATCCCGTAGCGTACAGGGTCCGGGGGGCGGACGTGTCATGCGCCGAGCGGGGCCGAACGGGACTAGACTTCTCGCGTCATCGTGTATGGCGGTGGCGTGCGGGCTGTAGCGCAGTTTGGTAGCGCACCGGCTTTGGGTGCCGGGGGTCGTGGGTTCAAATCCCGCCAGCCCGACTGGTGCGGCGTCGGAAGGCGGCGGCCAGGACGGACGGGCGCGTCAGCGCGGACGGCGGGTCCAGGAGGCCGATCACGCGCATCAGCCGTCCGGCGATCTCGGAATCGTGGGCCGCGGCCGCCTGGACGCGGTCGACGTAGGCGTTGAGCAGCCTGATGGACGGGCCGCGCCGGCCCGGCACCTCGGGCATGGACAGGTCGGCGGCCACGGCCATCCGCCACGGGTCGTCCAGGGCCTTGGCCACCGTGCGGAAGTAACGCCTGGTCAGGCCGGTGGTGTGCAGGCATTGTGCGATTGCCTGGGCCTCCAGGCACGCGACCGTCATGCCCTGGGCGTAGATCGGGTTGAAGCTGCACAGGGCGTCGCCGGTGACGAGCAGGCCGGCCGGGAAGCGGCGTAGCCGCTCGTAGTGGTGCCGCAGGTCGGACGGGTAGCGGTGGGTGGCGATGTCCCCGAGCGGCTCGGCCGCGTGGACGGCCTACGCCACGTCCGGTGGGGCCAGGCCCTCCATGAAGGCGGCGAAGCCGTCGGGGGTGGACGGCGGCCGGTGGCCCTTGTCGAGCCCGGCGACCGTGAGGAGGTAGCGGTCGCCTTCGATCGCGATCAGGGCCATGCCGCGGGGGCGTCCGGGTCCGGGACCGACCACCACGGCCTTGTCGGACAGCGATCCCGGCGGCAGCCGGAGCGGGCGGCTGGCGTAGGCGACCCGGACCTCGATCTCCTCGCGCGGCGCCGGGTCGTAGCCCAGCGACGTCAGCCACAGGCGGGTTCTCGCGCTCCGGCCCGTCGCGTCCACCACCAGGTCGGCGGGGAGTTCCTCCGCGGCGCTGCCCGGGGCCCGGCGCACGAGGCGCACCCCGGTCACCCGCCGGGGATCGGGCGCGACCAGGCCGACCGCGTCGCAACCGGCGATGATCGTTACGCCGTCCAGTGTGAGCACTCGTCGGAGGATGGTGCTTTCCAGGAGGGCGCGGCTCGCCTGTACCGCGCGGTCGCTGCGCGGTACCCGGCGGAGTGGATGTCCGCCCAGGTTGAAGCGGTGTTCGGTGCGCGGGTCGGCGACCACGGCCCCGGCGTCGACCAGGTCGTCCTCAAGCCCGGGGAACAGGTCGTGCAGGATCTGCTGCCCGCGGGGCATCAGCATGTGCGCGTGCCGTCCCTGCGGAACGCCCTTGCGCGGTGCGCCGGGTTCGGGCAGCGCGTCCCGTTCGATGATCGTCATCTGCTCGTACGCCCCGGCCAGGACCCGGGCGGCGAGCAGGCCCGCCATCCCCGCCCCTAGGACGACCGCTTGTTCTCCGATCCGTTCCATCTTTCGTCCCTTCTTGGTGGGTACGACGACGATCTGACGGTTCTGTGTCCACTCGACTGGCCATTCGCTGTCCATCTGGTGCCCGGTTCCGGCGGCGGGTGGGCGGTGGACGATCAGCGGCCTAACGTAGGGAGGCGGACGGAGGGTGCCGATGGGCGGGACGTTCGGGGATCGGCTTCGGCGGGCCCGGCGGCGCCGGTTCGTGGGCCGCGCCGGGGAGATCGAGCTGTTCAGCGGCGCGCTCGTAGCCGGGGCCGAGGCTCCGTTCTCGGTGCTGTTCCGTACCGGGTCATCGACCGCACGTTCCTGCGTCCGGCGCCGACGCAGGAACGCGCGGCCGAGATGCTGGGCCTGCCGTTCAGCACCTACCGCCGCCACCGCGACCGGGCGGTGGAGCGGATCACCTTCTGGCTCTGGCAGCGCGAGATCCACGGCCCGGCGGACGTCGCCTAGCCGGGATCGCCGCTGCTCAGGAGCGCGCGGGCGGCGGTGGCCGCGGTGCGGATCGCCTTCGGCAGGTTCTCCGGACGGCGGCCGCCCGCGTTCGCGACGGGCCCCTTGCCGCCCGCGCCGCCGCCGACCTCGCGCGCCGCGCCCGCCAGGAGGTCGCGGGCCTGGACGCCCGGACCGGTCGCGGCGACCAGCGCGGCCTTGCCGGACGACTCCGTGCCGAGGATGACGATGCCGCCGGGGAGACGGTCGAGCACCGTCGTGGCGACGGTGCGCAGGTCGGCGCCGGTCAGGCCGGGGACGACCGCCGCCACCAGCCGTCCGCCCGGCAGGGGTTCGGCCTGCGACGCGAGGCGTTCCGCGTGCGCGTCCAGCTCGGCGCGGCGCATGGTCTCCAGATGCCGCTGGGTCTCCGCCAGGGTCTCCAGGCGCTGCCGCAGCCGGTCGGGTGCCTGGTCGGGACGGACGCGCAGCAGCTCCGCGAGCTCGCGCAGGAGGTCGCGCTGGTGGTCGTAGTGGCGCAGGGCGTCCGCGCCGGTGAGCGCCTCGACGCGGCGCAGGCCGGTGCCGATGGACGACTCGCCGACGATGTGGACGGGGCCCGCCTGGGACCCGTGGCCGACGTGGGTGCCGCCGCACAGTTCGCGGGACGCGTCGCCGATGTCCACGACGCGGACGTCGTCGCCGTACTTCTCGCCGAACAGCGCGAGCGCCCCCGCCGCCTCCGCCTCGGCGCGCGTCGCCTCCCAGACGCGGACGTCGGGATCGTCGAGGAGGTAGTCGTTGACGAGTGTCTGGACGGGCGCGGTGTCGACGGGGGAGAAGTGCGCGAAGTCGAAGCGGAGGCGGCCCGGCTCGACGCGCGAGCCGCGCTGGGCCGCGTGGTCGCCGAGGACCCGCCGCAGCATCGCGTGCAGGACGTGGGTCGCGCTGTGCGAGCGCGCGGTGGCCGCCCGGCGCTCCGCGTCGACGACCGCTTCGGCGTCGTCGCCGGGGCGCGCCTCACCGTCCAGTACGCGGACGGTGTGGACGTGCAGCCCGTCCAGGCCCAGCTGGGTGTCGAGGACCTGGAGTGTCGCGCCGGACGTGCGCAGCGTGCCCGTGTCGCCGACCTGGCCGCCCGATTCCGCGTAGAACGGGGTGCGCGAAAGGATCAGTTCGATTTCCTCGCCTTGGGTCGCGGTGCGCAGCGTCCCGGCGGGACCGATCAGGGACAGGATTCTCGTTTCCGCCGTGGTCGAGGAATAGCCGACGAAAGCGCTGGGGCCGTGTTCGGCGGTGACGCGCCGGTAAGTGTCCTGGCGTGCGACCGCCTCGCCCTTCCGGCCGCGTCCCGCCCGCTGTGCCTGGCGGCGTTGTTCTTCGAGGAGTTCGGCGAATTCGTTCTCGTCGACGGTGAGGCCCGCCGAACGCGCGGCGTCGATGGTCAGGTCGATCGGGAAGCCGTAGGTGTCGTGCAGGTCGAACGCGGTGCGCCCGGAAAGGGTGGACGTCGCGCGGCCGATCGCCGTTTCGAGGATCTGGGAGCCCTGGCGCAGGGTCCGCTCGAAGCCCTCTTCCTCCGCCGTGACGACCCGCCGGATCAGATCGGACTGCCGCGTCAGTTCCGGCCAGGTCCCGCCGAGGTTGTCGATGACGCTGGACGTCAGCGCCGGCAGGCTCAGCTCGTCCATTCCGAGTTTGCGCGCGTGGCGGATGGCGCGGCGCATCAGGCGGCGCAGGACATAGCCTCTGCCGTCGCGCGACGGCATGACGCCGTCGGCGATGAGGAACGCGATCGACCGTGAATGCTCGGCGACGATGCGGAAGGACGTGGAGTCGTCGCTGCCGTCGCGTCCCGGGTATGGGCGGCCCGCCGATTCCTGGACGAGCCGGAGTGTGGGCGCGAGCAGATCGGTCTCGCACACCGTGTCGACGCCCTGGAGTATCGCCGCGAGGCGGTCGAGTCCGAGGCCGGTGTCGATGTTCCGCGCGGGCAGTTCACCGAGAATCGGGTAGCCGCTCTTACCGGATCCCTCCCCGCGGAGGTTCTGCATGAAGACGAGGTTCCACAGTTCCTGGTAGCGCTCGCCGTCGACGGCCGGTCCGCCCTCGCGTCCGAAGGAAGGCCCTCTGTCGTAGTGCAGTTCGGACGACGGCCCGCATGGGCCGGGCACGCCCATCGACCAGTAGTTGTCCTCCATGCCGAGGCGCTGGATCCGCTCGGCGGGAACACCGACGCGGCGCCAGAGCCGTTCGGCTTCGTCGTCGTCCAGGTAGACGGTGACCCAGATGCGTTCCGGGTCGAGGTCGTAATGGCGGGTGAACAGCTCCCAGGCCCAGGAGATCGCCTCCGCCTTGAAGTAGTCGCCGAAGGAGAAATTGCCGAGCATCTCGAAGAACGTCGAATGCCGCGTGGTGCGGCCGACGTTCTCGATGTCGGACGTCCGCGCGCACTTCTGCACGCTCATCAGCCGGGGATGGCCGGGCGTCGTCTCGCCGAGGAAGTACGGCTTGAACTGATTCATGCCCGCGTTGGTCAGCAGCACCGTCGGGTCGGACGGGATGAGCGGGCTGGATGGCACGACGCGATGGTCGCGCTCCTGGAAGAAGTCGAGAAAGGTCGAGCGAATGTCAGTCGATCGCATGGAACGGCCTCACGAGGTCGATGGGATGACGGCGCACACCGCCGAGCCGGGCCGGGCACGACTGCTCGTTCCCCAGCTCGGCGCGGCTAGCTCGCCGTCCCACCTCGTGAAGGTCCATCGCCACCAAGCTACCGCGCGACCGCCCGTACCGGCACATGGAATTCGCGTCGCCTGCGACGCGGGCGCCCCGCGCGCGCCGCGTCCTGCCGTTGGAATTCGTGTCGCGCCCTCGAAAGGCCGCGTCCTACCGTGAAGCGCATGTACGCCTACGTAGGGCCTGCTGATTTGCTCGGCCAGGTGCGTCCCGGTATGGCGGGCACGCCGATAATGTCCGCGGCGGACGTGGAGCGCCTGACGCGGGACGAGCCGTACACCTATGTCGTCGGCATCGACGGCACGCTCCGCATCGCTCCGCGTCGCAGCGAGCACGTCGCCTGCGCCGGTGGTCAGGACGTACTGGCGGCCGGTGAGATCACTTTCGAGGGCACGGCGGTCACGGAAGTGAGCAACCAGTCGACCGGCTATTGCCCCGGCGCGGAATCCTGGCCGGCGGTGGCCGGCGCGCTCGACCGCGCCGGCCTGGAAAGGCCGGACGGCTTCACCGCCCTGTTCGTTTTCCGCCACTGCCCCGGATGCGGAGAACTCAACGTCGTCAAGGACGACCATTACGCCTGCGTCTTCTGCGACGCGGACCTGCCATCCGGCTGAGCCGCGAAAAGGCTCAGGACGTCCTTTTCAGCTCCTCGATCTCGGCGGCGCGGGCGTCGTAGTCGGCGCGGGCGGCGTCGATCTCGGAGAGGTGTGTCTCGGCCCAGTAGACGAGGGCGCTGGCCGCGTCCATCAGCGTCGCGCCCAGCGGGGTGAGCGAGTAGTCGACCCTCGGCGGCATCACCGGATACACGGTCCGGCTGACGATTCCGTCGCGTTCCAGGCCCCGCAGCGTGACGGTGAGCATGCGCTGGCTGATGCCCTCGATCTCGCGCTTGAGTTCGGTGAACCGCTTGGTGCGCTCGCCGAGCAGCGCGATCACCTGCAGCGACCATTTGTCGCCGACCCGGTCGAGGATCTCGCGGGCCCGGCAGCTGGCCGAGTGCGGATGCAATCCCATGGTTCTCTCCAGGTGACCGAGGCGGAAAAAGGTGCCCGAGGCAGAAAAAAGTGCCTTCTTGTGCCGACTCCGAGGGTGTCCGCACCATGGAGACGGTTCCCGATCGGAACCGCCTTACCATTCATAACCCTAGGAGACACGATGACGACCGAGCTTGTCGAGGTCCCCGGCTATGTCGCGGGCACCTGGGCCATCGACCCCGTCCACTCCGGCGTCGGCTTCACGATCAGGCATCTGATGGTCAGCAAGGTCCGCGGCCGTTTCGGGACGTTCGAGGGGACCCTTGTGACCGGCGACGACCCGCGCGGCTCGACGGTGACCGCGTCCATCGACCTGGCCTCGATCGACACCGGGAACGCGCAGCGCGACGAGCACGTCAGGTCCGCCGACTTCCTTGACGTCGCGAAGTTCCCCACCATGACCTACCGCTCCACCGGCCTGCGCCCCGCCGACGGGGGCGACGGCGACGGCTTCGTCCTCGACGGCGAGCTGACGTTGCGCGGGACGACCAGGCAGGTCCCGCTGCGGCTGGAGGTCGAGGGGTTCGGCCCCGACCCGTTCCGGGAGGACGACCCTTTCAAGGGCGCCCGCGCCGGGTTCACGGCGACCGGCGAGATCAACCGGCTGGACTTCGGCGTGGGCGACCGGGCGACCGTCGCGGGCGGCGCGCTGGGGCTGGGGGAGAAGGTCCAGATCGTCCTGGAGATCCAGGCCGTCCTCCAGACCGGCTGAGGTTCCCGTTAACCTTCCGTTCCCCCGCATGAGTGATCATCGGTGCGGGGTGGAACGGAGGGACCGGATGCCGGACGAGACGTCCACCGGCGCGGCACGCCCCCTGCCGGAGCCGTCCAGAGCGGATCAGGCGACCCCGAGGCGGGCCCGGCTCGCGGCGCCGTGGATCGTCGGCGGCCTCACCGCCGTCATCACGGCGGTGACGACGTCGCTGGACGCGCTGGACCTCACCGCCCCCGCCAAGGTCCTCGTCACCGGCGGCGTCGCCCTCCTGGCGGGCGTCGCGGCCTGGGGGACGCAGCTCGGCCCGGCCGGCGGTGAGGGCCCCGCCGACCGGGACGAGGCCGCGCCCGGCCCCGCGCCGGCGCAGCTCCCGCCCGTGATCGCGCACTTCACCGGACGGGACGGATCGCTCGCCGACCTGCGCCGCGCCGTCGCCGACGGGTCGGGCTCCCCGGCGTCGCCGCTGGTGGTGTCGCTGCACGGCCCGGCCGGGGTCGGCAAGTCGTCGCTGGCGGCCCGGTTCGCGCACGAGATCGCCGCCGATTACCCCGACGGGAGCCTGTACTTCGACCTGCGCGGGACGGGCGACGCGCGGGCCGCCCCCGAGGAGGTGCTGATCGGGTTCCTGCAGGCGCTGGGCGTCCGGCTGTCCACCGACCCCGGCGGGCTGCCGGAGCTGCAGAAGCTGTGGTGGACGTGGACGAAGGGCCGCCGCCTGCTCGTCCTGCTCGACAACGCCCGCGACGCCGAGCAGGTGCGGGCGCTGCTGCCGCCCGTCGGGGGCTGTGCCGTGCTGGTGACGTCGCGGCAGCCGCTGCACCTGCGCAACACCTTCGACCGGCGGCTGCGGGAGTTCTCCGGCGACAAGGCGGTGGAGTTGCTCGGCCGCCTCGCCGGTCGGGAGCGGATCGCCCGTGACCCGGAGGCGGCCGCGGAGATCGCCGAGCTGTGCGGATACCTGCCGCTCGCGATCGGCATCTGCGGCGGCCGGCTCGCCGCCCGCGAGTCGTGGACGCCGCGCGCGATGGCCGACCGGCTCGCCGACGAGCGGCGCCGCCGTCTCGACGAGCTGGAGACCGCCCGCGACATCGACACCAGCGTCCGGGCGAGCCTGGCGCTCAGCTACGACGACTGCAGCCGCACGCAGCGCCGGCTGCTGCGCACCCTGGCCATGCTCGACGCGCCGGACGTGCAGGCGTGGGCGGCGGGCGCGCTGCTCGGCGTGTCCGACCTGGAGGGCGACGACCAGCTGGAGGCGCTGGTGGACGCCCAGCTCGTCGAGTGCTCGGGGACGGACGCGACCGGGCGGATGCGGTACCGCCTGCACGACCTCGTCCGGCTGTACGCGCGGGAGCGGACGGCGGTGGAGGACGCCGAGAACGAGCGTGACGCCGCTCTGGACCGCGTCCTGGACGGATACCGCGAACGCGCCGAACGCGTCGCCGCGAGCCGCTGGCCCCAGGACTGGCACCGCCGGGCGGGTGAGGCGCCCGTTTCCGAGTACTCGGCGCTCGACTGGCTGACGAGCGAGCGTCCGGCCCTTCTCGCGCTGCTCGCGCAAGGCGCCGAACACGAGATGTGGAGCCTGGTGTGGCGCCTTGGCCGCGCCACATGCTCCCTGCTCCATTCGCTGCGTGTCTTCTGGCCGGAGTGGCGGGCGGCGGCCGAACTGACCTACACGGTCGCCACCCACATGGACGACGACCAGTCCCTGGGGATCGCCTTGCTGGAACGGTCGTCCGTCCATGGCAACCAAGGGCTGATGGAGAGCGCGTACAACGACGCGTCCGAAGCGCTCCGCATCTTCACCGGCGGCAGGGAGAGGTGGTGGCGCGCCCGCGCGCTCCGGGCCGCCGGCATGTGCCTGCGGGACGCCGGCAACCTCGACGAGGCCCAGGACTACCTCATCGAGGCGATCGAGGCGTTCACCGAAGAGGACGACGCCTGGTGGCGGGCCAGGACGCAACGCAACCTCGCGGAGCTGAGATCGGCCCAGCGCCGCTACGAGGAGGCGCGCGGCCTGCTCGAAGAGGCGCTGCGCGTCTTCCAGCGCAACGGCAACCGGTACTCGGAGGCGCAGACGCTCCGCGCGCTCGGGGAGGTCCTGGCCGCCGAGGCGCGCGCGCTCGGCCGGGCCGGCGACACCGGGGCCGCCGAGGTGAAGTACAGCCTGGCCGCGCCGACGCTGGAGCGGGCGATCGAGGCGTTCCGGCTGCGCGGCGAGCAGTGGGAGGCGGCCCGCTGCCTGCGCGCCGCCGGCGAGACCGGAGACCCCCGCAACGGGCTGCGGGAGCTGCGGTTCGTCCGCGAGTCCGCGCGGACGCTGGAGGCGCTCGGCGACACCTGGGGCCTCGCCCGCAGCCGTATCGCGGAGGGGCGCGCCCTCGGCCGGCTGGGACGCCACGACGAGGCGGCCGAGTCGCTGCGGCGGGCGGTGGAGGCGTTCGACGAACTCGGCGACCGCTGGTGGCAGGCCCGCAGCCGCCGCACCCTCGCCGAGGTGCTGCTGGACGCGGGCCGCCGCGAACCGGCCGCCGCCCCCGCCCGCGAGGCGCTCGACCTGTACCGCAGGCTCGGCAACGCGTCCGGCGAGGCCCGCGCCCGCGCCGTCCTCGCCCGCACCGGGCCCTGACCCGCGAGAACGAGGCCGCCGGAAACGCCGAAAGCCCCTTCCCGGCGGCGGGGGGCGCCGGGAAGGGGCGGACGAAGGGGGGCCCCTGACCGGCGTCCGGTTGGTCAGGGGCCCGATGTCTCGGCTGTCTAAGGGGCTGGGAGGACCCCCTCTGCGAACAGCTCAGCCGAGACCGCTATTTGATGGCGGAGATGAGCTCACCGTTGGCGGTGTCGCCGCTGAGCTCCCAGAAGAACGTGCCGCCGAGCCCTTCGGAGGCGGCCCAGTTCGACTTTCCGCCGATGGTGGACGGTGTGTCATAGCTCCACCATTGGTTGCCGCAGAAGGCGTAGGCCGTTCCCGCGACAGTGCCGTTCGAGGGGCATCTGGTCTTGATGTCCTTGTAGTCCTCGATGCCCTGCTCGTATTTGCCGGGCGCGGGGCCGGTGGCCGTCCCGCCCGGTTCCTTCTGGGTGACGCCCGTCCAGCCGCGGCCGTAGAAGCCGAGCCCCATCAGGAGCTTGTTGCCGGGTATGCCCAGCCCCTTCAGCTTGGCGATGGTGTCCGCCGTGTTGAACCCCTCGTGCGGGATGCCCGGGTAGGACGTCAGCGGCGAGTGCGGTGCCGTCGGTCCCTTCGCGTCCCACGCGCCGAAGTAGTCGTAGGTCATGGGCAGGTACCAGTCGACGTACTGCGACGCGCCCTTGTAGTCGGTCGCGTCCATCTTGCCGCCGTCGCTGGCGTCCGCGGTGATCGCGGCCGTCACGAGGTTGTTCGACCCGAACTTGGACCGCACCGCCGACATGAGGTTCTTGAACGCGTCCTTGCCGCTGGTGTCGCAGGTGAGGCCGCAGGCGTTCGGGTACTCCCAGTCGATGTCGATGCCGTCGAACACGTCCGCCCAGCGCGAGTCCTCGACCAGGTTGTAGCAGGACTCGGCGAACGCGGCCGGGTTCTGCGCGGCCTGGGTGAAGCCGCCGGACCAGGTCCAGCCGCCGAACGACCACAGGACCTTCAGGCCCGGGTGCTTCTTCTTCAGCTTGCGGAGCTGGTTGAAGTTGCCGCGCAGGGGCTGGTCCCACGTGTCGGCGACGCCGTCGACGCTCTGGTCGGCGCCGTACGCCTTCTCGTAGTCGGCGTAACCGTCGCCGATGGTGCACCGGCCGCCCTGGACGTTGCCGAACGCGTAGTTGATGTGCGTCAGCTTGTTCGCGGACCCGCTCGTCTCGATGTTCTTGACGTGGTAGTTCCGCTGGTAGACGCCCCAGTTGACGAAGTACCCGATCACCCGCTGGGCCGAGCCGTTGCCGCCGCCGTCGTCGGTGGTGACCTGCACGGCAATGGACGCCGCGGAGCTGTTACCAGAGGCGTCGGTGGCCTTGACGGTGAAGGAGTAGGCGGTCTTGGGGGTGAGGCCGCTGATGGTGGCGGCCGTGGTGCTCCCCGAGGCGACCTTCGTGGTGCCCTGGAAGATGTCGTAGCCGCTGACACCGACGTTGTCGGTCGAAGCGCTCCACGCGAGCGAGACGGTCGTGGCCGTCTTGCCCGTGACGCGCAGGCCGGCCGGCGCGGTGGGGGCCTCGGTGTCGTCGCCGGGGCCGCCGCCGCCGTCGCAGGACGCTCCGTTGACCTTGCAGCCGGTGAAGAAGCCGGAGCCGGTCCCGTTGAAACCGAAGCTGGTCGTGGTGTTCGCCGCGAGGGTGCTGCTCCACGTCGGGTTGGTGAAGGTGTAGTGGCTCCCGGAAACCGTCTGGGTGGCGTTCCACACCGATGAGATGCTGGTCCCGGATGGCAGGTCGCCCTCGACCTTCCAGCCGTTCAGGGGGGCGTCGGTTCCGTTCGTGATGGTGCACGTACCGCCAAAGCCGGAGCCCCAATCCTGGGTCTTCTTACACTCCGCGGTGACCGTCCCGGCCGACTGCGCCGGTGGCGCCGCCAGCAGGGCGGTCGAGACCGCCAGGGTTGCCGCGCCGGCGAGCGCGATGGCCCGCCGTCCGCCCGGTCTTGACATGATTCTCCGTTCGTTCGGCCCCCGAAGCAAACAGGAATCCCCGCTCAATTCTTAGGAAACTTTCCTAAGAATTGGGGGGATCGTAACCGGGTGGAACGATGCGTTCAAGGGCCCCTCGGCAGGCAGAACGCATCGGCCCAGGTGGTCTAAGCGGCTGCCTGGGCACATACGGGCGGACGCGGCCGAAGAATTTTCAGGCGGAACCGAACCAGCCGGGGACGTCGAGCCGCCACGGGTCGCCCGGGGTGACCCGGCGGAGATCGCGCTCCAGGGCGCGGACGCGGTCGGCGCCGAGCGAGCGGACCCAGTCATCCCGGATCCGGTCGAAGATCCGCACGGAGCGGGCCAGCGAGTCGGTGCCCCGCGCCGTCAGCCGGACGATCTTGCGCCGCGCGTCGGCCGGGTCCGCGCCGCGCTCGACGTACCCGGCGCGCTCCAGCGAGTCGACCATCTTGCCCGCGGCCTGCTTGGACACCCCGAGCCGCCGGCCGAGCTCCACGGCGGTCGTGCCGTGGGGCCCGATGGCCTGGAAGACGAAGCCGTGCATCGGGCGCAGGCCCGGATGCCCCTGCTCGGCCAGCTCGGCGTGCACCTCGTCGATGATCACGCGGAAGGCGAGGAACAGCCGCAGCGGCAACTCGTACCCGGGCCCGTCGGCGGGTTCGTCAGTTGACATGAAAGACAACCTCGTTGACTATAAGGACAACCACGTTGTCTAACTTAGGGGATCGGTGCTCATGACGCTCATCCGCGACGCCGAAAGCCGCCGCACCGGCACGCCGAACGGCACCATGACCACCTTCGCGACGCCCACCCAGGGCGGCACGGAGGGCATCGCGCTCTGGCGCGTCGACATGGCGCCCGGCCGGACCGGGCCGCTGCACGCCTTCGACACCGAGCAGATCTGGACGGTCCTGGACGGCACCGCCACCATCGACCTGGACGGCCGCAAGCTGGAGGCGGGCCCCGGCGACACCGTCGTCCTGCCCGCGGACGTCCCGCGCCAGATGACCTCGCGCCCGGACGCCGGGTTCACCGCCGTCGTCGCCGCCCACGCCGGCTGCCTCGCCTACGACCCGGACGCCGTCGTGGACGACACCAAATGCGACATCGCCCCCCAGGGCCACGAACGGCTCGTCCCGCCCTGGGCGAAATAAACAGGACGTCAAGCCCCTAGAAAGGTCAAGCCCCCAGATAGGTCAGGACGGCGAGGACGCGCCGGTTGTCGTCCTCGGACTGCGGCAGCCCGAGCTTGCCGAAGATGCTGTTCGTGTGCTTGCTGATCGCCTTCTCGGTGACGAACAACTTCCCCGCGATCGCCGCGTTCGACCGGCCCTCCGCCATCAGCCCGAGCACCTCGCGCTCGCGGGGGGTCAGCTGCTGCAGCGGCTCCTCGCGGGCGTGCCGGGTCAGCAGCTGGGCGACCACGTCCGGGTCGAGGGCGGTGCCGCCGTCCGCGACCCGGCGCACCGCCTCCACGAACACCTTGACGTCCGACACCCGGTCCTTCAGCAGGTAGCCGATGCCGCCCGTGCTGTCGGACAGCAGCTCCCGCGCGTACAGCTGCTCGACGTGCTGCGACAGCACCAGCACCGGCAGCCCCGGGATCTCGCGGCGCGCCTCCAGCGCGGCCCGCAGCCCCTCGTCGGTGAACGTCGGCGGGAGCCGGACGTCCACGACCGCGACGTCCGGACGGTGCGTCGTGAGCGCCCGCTTCAGCGAGGGCCCGTTGTCCACGGCCTCGACGACCTCGAAACCGAACGCGCCGAGCAGGCGGATCAGCCCGTCCCTGAGGAGGGCGAGATCTTCGGCGATGACAACGCGCACGGCAGCTCCATGGTCACGACGGTCGGCCCGCCGGGCAGGCTCGTCACGGCCATGGTCCCATCAAAGGCGGCCAGCCTGCGCTCGATCCCGCTCATGCCGGAGCCGCGCGCGGGGTCGGCCCCGCCCGTCCCGTCGTCCCCGATGATCATCAGCAGCCGGCCGCCGGAGTGCTCGATCTGCACCCACGCGCGCCGGGCGGCCGAGTGCTTGACGACGTTCGCGAGCATCTCCGCGACCGCGAAGTACGCGGCCGACTCGACCGGGGCGTCGGCACGTCCCGGCAGATCGGTCTGGACGTCCACGGGCAGCGGCAGGCTCATCGCCAGCGCCCGGACGGCCCCGTCCAGCCCCCGCTCGGCCAGCACCGGCGGATGGATGCCCCGCACCAGGTCGCGGAGCTCCGTCAGCGCCGTCCCGCTCGCCGCGCGCGCCTCGGCGAGGAGCTGCTGCGCGGTCTCCGGATCGTGCTTCATCATCTCTTCTGCGAGCCCGATGTTCATGCTCAGCGCGACCAGCCGGGCCTGCGCGCCGTCGTGCAGGTCCCGCTCGATGCGGCGCAACTCGGCGGCGGACGCGTCCACCGTCTCCGAGCGCGTCTCCGTCAGCCGCTGGACGCGCTCGGTCAGCGCGGCCCGCGTCGGGGCGAGCAGCGCCTGGCAGAACATCGCGTGCGCCTTCAGGAAGAACGGCCCGACCGGCACGGACGCCGCCACCAGCGCCGCGCCGAGGACGACGGACCCGACGATCCCGAACACCCCGTAGTCGTCCAGCGGCCAGAACGGGCCCCAGCCGTACTGGGTGACCTGCGCGAGCCACGGCGCCACGAAGACCCCCTCCAGCCCGTAGACCCCGAGCAGCCCGCCGAGGATCCCGAGGACGAGCGCGATGGGCACGTTCAGGATCGTCCACAACAGGTCACGCCAGGTCGCCGGGTCGGTGAGCAGCCATTTCAGCCGTCCGAACGTCCCGAGCCCGCCCGGCGGCTCCGGCCGGTACGGCACGGCGATCTGCACTCCCGACCATTCGGCCGCCCACAGGCGCTGCTGGTTGGCGACCCCGCGGATCGCCTGGAACACCGCCGGCGTGAGCACGACACCGACGCCCAGCGGGATGAACGCGATCGACAGCACCGCGAGGATGAACAGCGGCAGGCACGCCACGTACGCCACCACGATCTGGATCACCGCGCGGAGGAGGCCGGTGAAGGCACGCCGCCCGTACACGCCCAATCGCGGCCCGATGACGACTTCGCGGTCGCTCATCTCATTCCTCCACGGCTGCTCTGTCCGGTAGGTCCCGACTCCTTCATTGTGGTCGACCGGCGCTCGCGGCTCGGTGGTGCCAGGCCCCCTATTCGTGACGCTCCACGGTGGGCTTAGACCTACCCTGCCCCTGTGCGAACCTGCTCGGCGGTGTGGAGGGATATCTCGTCCCCCTGCGCGGCACGGACTGGTCGAGCGGACGGGACGGGCTGCTCGAACTCCGTGAGATCTTTGAGAGGGCCGGACGAGCGAATGGGTGCCCGACCCCGTGTGGGACAACTCAGACTGAATCAGACCGAAAGTGACAACGAGCTGTGACAGCGACCATCAGCCAGACGCCGGCCGGCCAGGACGGCCCGCCGCCCATCACCCAGCGCATCGCCGAGGAGATCGGCGTCGGCGAGGGCCAGGTGCGGGTCGCGGTGGACCTGCTCGACGGCGGGGCGACCGTCCCGTTCATCGCCCGCTACCGCAAGGAGGCGACGGGGACGCTCGACGACGCGCAGCTCCGCGCGCTGGAAGAGCGGCTGCGCTACCTGCGTGAACTGGACGAGCGCCGCACCGCGATCCTGGAGTCGATCGAGTCGCAGGGCAAGCTCACCGGCGACCTGCGGTCCCAGATCATGGCGGCCGAATCCAAGGCGCGCCTTGAGGACATCTACCTGCCATACAAGCCGAAGCGGCGCACCAAGGCGCAGATCGCCCGCGAGGCCGGTCTCGAACCGCTCGCCGAACTGCTGCTCGACGATCCGTCCCACGACCCGGAGACCGCCGCCGCGGGCTACGTCGACGCGGACAAGGGCGTCGCCGACGCGGCCGCCGCGCTGGAGGGCGCCCGTTCCATCCTCGTCGAGCGGTTCGCCGAGGACGCCGACCTGATCGGCGCCCTGCGCGAGCGCATGTGGAACCAGGGCCGGATGGTCTCGCGCGTCCGGGACGGCAAGCAGGAGGCGGGCGCGAAGTTCTCCGACTACTTCGAGTTCTCCGAGCCGTTCGCGAAGCTGCCCTCGCACCGCGTCCTCGCGCTGTTCCGCGGCGAGAAGGAGGAGGTCCTCGACCTCGACCTGGAACCCGAAGACGAACCGGAACCGGGACAGCGCACCTCCTACGAGGCCGAGATCGCGCGCCGGTTCCAGATCGCCGACCAGGGCCGTCCGGCCGACAAGTGGCTGGCCGACACCGTCCGCTGGGCGTGGCGCACCCGGATCCTGGTGCACCTCGGCATCGACCAGCGCACCCGCCTGCGCCAGGAGGCCGAGGACGAGGCCGTCCGCGTGTTCGCCGCGAACCTGCGCGACCTGCTGCTCGCCGCGCCCGCCGGGACCCGCTCCACCATGGGCCTCGACCCGGGCCTGCGCACCGGCGTCAAGGTCGCCGTCGTGGACGCCACCGGCAAGGTCGTCGCCACCGACACGATCTACCCGCACGAGCCCCGCCGGAAGTGGGACGAGTCGATCGAGACCCTCGCCAAACTCGCCCGCGCGCACAGCGTCGACCTCGTCTCCATCGGGAACGGCACCGCGTCCAGGGAGACCGACAAGCTCGCCGCCGACCTGATCGCCCGGCACCCCGACCTCAAGCTCACCAAGATCATGGTGTCGGAGGCGGGCGCGTCGGTGTACTCGGCGTCGGAGTACGCCGGCCGCGAGCTGCCCGGCATGGACGTGTCGCTGCGCGGCGCCGTCTCCATCGCCCGCCGCCTCCAGGACCCGCTCGCCGAACTCGTCAAGATCGACCCGAAGTCGATCGGGGTCGGCCAGTACCAGCACGACGTGTCCGAGGTGAAGCTGTCGCGGTCCCTCGACGCCGTCGTCGAGGACTGCGTGAACGCCGTCGGCGTCGACGTGAACACCGCGTCCGCGCCGCTTCTCACGCGCGTGTCCGGCATCGGCGAGGGCCTCGCGGAGAACATCGTCGCGCACCGCGACGCCAACGGCCCGTTCCGCAGCCGCGGCGGGTTGAAGGACGTCCCGCGCCTCGGCCCGAAGGCGTTCGAGCAGTGCGCCGGGTTCCTGCGCATCCCCGGCGGCGACGACCCGCTCGACGCGTCCAGCGTGCACCCGGAGGCGTACCCGGTCGTCCGCCGGATCCTGGACACCGCGGGCAACGACCTCAAGGGCCTCATCGGCAACACCGCCGTCCTGCGCTCCCTGCGGCCCGCCGACTTCGTCGACGACACCTTCGGGCTGCCGACCGTCACCGACATCCTCGCCGAGCTGGAGAAGCCGGGCCGTGACCCGCGCCCGGCGTTCAAGACGGCGACGTTCAAGGAGGGCGTCGACAAGCTCGCCGACCTCGAACCCGGCATGATCCTGGAGGGCGTCGTCACCAACGTCGCCGCGTTCGGCGCGTTCGTGGACGTCGGCGTCCACCAGGACGGGCTCGTCCACATCTCCGCGATGTCCGACAAGTTCGTCTCCGACCCGCGCGAGGTCGTCAAGCCCGGCGACATCGTCCGCGTGAAGGTCCTGGACGTCGACCTGCAACGCAAGCGCATCTCGCTGACGCTCCGCCTGGACGACGAGCCCGGCGGCGACCAGGAGGGCGGCGGCCGGCAGCGCGGACGGCAGGGCGAACGCCGCGACCGCGGCGGCCGCCAGAACCCGCGCGGCGAAGGCCGCGGCCAGGGCGGCCAGGGCGGCCAGGGCGGCCAGGGCGGCCAGGGCGGCCAGGGCGGCCAAGGCGGCCAAGGCGGCCAAGGCGGCCAGAGCGGCCAAGGCGGTCAGAACAGGCAGAACAGGCAGGGCGGCGGACGCGGGCAAGGCCGCGGCGGCCAGGACGCGGGCGGTGGGGGAGGCGCCATGGCCGACGCGCTCCGCCGCGCCGGCCTCGACAAGGGCCTGCCCGCCGACGACCGCAAGGACCGGAAGCGGAGGGGACGCTAGTCGCTGAAGCCGCGCCAGCGCCCGTCGGCCCCGATCTCGGTGTGGGCGGGCGCCTGCGGGCGCACCGGGCGTCGCGGCGTCGCCGGCTCCGGCCGGTCGTCCGCCTCTTCGCCGAGGATCTCCCGCTCGTGCGGGGAACGCGGCTGCGGCACGGGCGCGGCGAGCGGCACCTGCCGGCTCGCCCGCCCGGCCCGCTCCCCGCCGAACGGCGCCTCCCGGAACGCGGCCTCACCAAAGGCGGCCTCCCCGAAGGCGGGGTCGCCGAGCGCGGGATCCCCGAGCCGGGGACTGCCGAGCGGGTCCCGCGCGGACGATCCGGCCTTGGCGACCCGGTAGGACGGATCCCGCGGCTCGTCCGCGACGGGCCGGTGCCGCGGGAACTGGCCGATCGCGACCACGCCCAGCGCCAGCGCGCCCAGCCGCATCCCGGAGTGCGCCAGGTCCCGCGGCCACGGCTCCGCGTACAGGAACGTTCCCATCGTCAGCAGGTACGACTTCGCCGTCACCGTCATCACGGTCGACACGATCGAGACCCGGCAGCGCTGGAACGCCATGACCATGATCCCGAACCCGATCGCCGCCGCGAACACCGTCAGGTACGGCCACGGTGTCATGGCGATCTCCGGGCGGCCGGCGTCCGCGTGGTCGCTCCACCCCTTGATCGCCAGTTCCGCGGTCCCGACCGGGAAGCCCGTGCCGAGGCCGTAGGCGATGCCGGTGACCGGGCGGGCGTGCCGCCCGTCCGGCCGGTGGTCGCCGAGCATGAGGATCAGCACCGGCACCACGATCGCCGGCGCGACCACGACCGCGAGCTTCCACAGCGCCACGTCCGCCCGGCCGATCGGCTCGTCCCCGCCGAGCGACGCGGTGAGCAGCAGGATCGCGCCGCCGATCAGCAGCAGGCTCAGCCACTCGCGCGCGGTGAGCCGCTCGCCGAAGAACACCAGGGCGATCAGCAGCAGCGGCACCATGCCGGACATGAAGATCGGCACCGCGGTGGACAGCGGCAGGTCGCGCAAGGCCGTGATCTGCAGGCCGAGCCCGCCGAGGACGAACGCGAGCCCGATCAGGAAGATCCAGTTGCTCACGATCGTCCAGGTCATATGCGGGATCCGGTTGCCCCGCAGCGGGGCCATCCGGCCCGCCGCAACCTTGAAGAAGGCGAACCCGAGGTAGTAGAGACCGGTCGCACTGAAGGCCGCGGCAATCCCGTTCATCCTGGACGATTATGGGGGTTCTGGTGCTGGATGTCACTGCCTGTGCGGGATTGATGACGCGGATTCGCCGGTCCGGCGGGCGTCCGATGTCCGCAGCCGGCGCCGCTACCCCATAGACTTGGCCGCGCGAAGGCGCGGAGCCGTGTTCGGCGTGCCCGCGCCGCTGAGAGACTGACCGGCCGACGAACGGCGCGGACGGGCCGAAGAGATGAAGGCCGGACGCGTGCGGGCCGAGGGCCTCGCAGGCAGCATCTGCAAGCACGCGTCGAACGCCGCGGCGAGAAAGCGCCCGATCAAGGAGACCGACCCCAGTGAAGACCGATGTCGAGGAGCTGACCCCCACGAGGGTCAAGCTCACCGTCGAGGTTCCGTTCGACGAGCTCAAGCCGAACCTCGACAAGGCGTACAAGGAGATCTCGCAGCAGGTGCGGATCAAGGGCTTCCGGCCCGGGAAGGTCCCCGCCCCGCTGATCGACAAGTACGTCGGCCGGGGCGCGGTCCTTCAGGAGGCGGTCAACGACGCGCTTCCCGAGCTGTACGGTCGCGCCGTCGAGGAGACCGAGATCTTCGTGCTCGGGCAGCCCGACGTCGAGGTGACCGAGCTCGACGACGGCACCCAGTTCGCGTTCACCGCCGAGGTCGACATCCGGCCGAAGTTCGAGGTGCCCGACTACGACGGCCTCGAAGTCGTCGTCGACGACGCCGAGGTGACCGACGAGCAGGTCGAGGAGACCATCGGCAACCTCCGCGAGCGGTTCGCGTCGCTGACCACCGCCGAGCGGGCCGTCGAGGAGGGCGACTTCGCCACCGTCGACCTGGTCGCGCGGATCGACGGCGAGCAGGTCGAGGACGCCTCCACGTCCGGCTTCTCCTACGAGGTCGGCAGCAAGTCGGCCGTCGAGGGCCTGGACGACGCGCTCATCGGCCTCGCCGCGGGCGAGGACGCCACGTTCACCAGCACCCTGACCGGCGGCGAGCACGCCGGCGAGGAGGCCGAGATCACGGCCACCGTGCAGAGCGTGAAGATCAAGAACCTGCCGGACCTGGACGACGAGTTCGCCCAGCTCGCCAGCGAGTTCGACACCATCGACGAGCTCCGCGACGATGTCCGGACGCGGCTCGGCCGCCAGGTCAGGGCGCAGCAGCTGTCCGACGCGCGCGACAAGGCCCTCGAGGCGCTGCTGGAGAAGATCGACATCCCGCTCCCCGACAGGGTCGTGGAGGAGGAGGTCGGCCGCCGCAACCAGCAGCTGGAGCAGCAGCTCCAGATGGCCGGCATGACCAAGGAGGACTACCTCAAGTCCGAGGAGAAGTCCGAGGAGGAGTTCGACACCGAGGTCGCCGACGCCGCCCGGCTCGCGGTGAAGGGCGGCTTCGTCCTCGACCAGCTCGCCGTGCAGGAGGAGCTGAACGTCGAGAACGAGGAGCTCAGCGAGTACGTCGTCACGCAGGCCATGCAGATGGGCGTGCAGCCGCAGCAGCTCGCCCAGTACCTCACCGACAACAACCAGCTCCCGGCGATCGTCTCGGAGGTGCTGCGCAGCAAGGCGCTGAACCTCGTGGTCGAGCACGTCAGCGTCAAGGACGAGTCGGGCAACGTCATCGACGTCGAGGCCGTCCAGCGCGAACTGAACGGCGAGACCGTCGACGCCGAGGCCACCGAGCAGGCCGAGACGGAGACCGAGACGGAGACCGCGGCTGAGACCGAGGCGGAGACCGCCGAGGCGTCCGAAGAGACGGCTGAGGCCGCCGCTGACGAGTCCCCGGCCGCGGAGCCGGAGGAGCCCCAGGACAAGTCCTCCTAGGACCTTCTGGACGTTCTGCACAGCACGGAACACGCCCCGCATCCGTACGCCGGATGCGGGGCGTGTCGCGTATTCCCGTGACACGCCCGGTCGCCAGCGGGTACGCCCCTGGCGAAAAGGCGGCCCCACGGGCTTAAGCGGGCCCGTGAGCGCGTTAATGTCCAATCATCCGAACCGATTAAAAGGACCGGAGGAACACCCGGTGAGCATGCCTCCGACTTTCGACGAGTCGTCGCCGATCCAGGCGCGGGTCGCCGAGGCGCCCCTGTTGCCTCTGGGCGACCAGCTCTTCCAGCGGCTGCTGCGCGAGCGGATCGTCTTCCTCGGCCAGCAGGTCGACGACGACATCGCCAACCGCATCTGCGCGGAGCTGCTGCTCCTGTCGGCCGAGGACGGCCGCCGCGACATCACGCTCTACATCAACTCGCCTGGTGGCTCCGTGACCGCCGGCATGGCGATCTACGACATCATGCAGTACGTCCCGAACGACATCGTCACGGTCGGCATGGGCCTCGCCGCGTCCATGGGCCAGTTCCTGCTGTGCGCGGGGACGCACGGCAAGCGCTACGCCCTGCCGCACGCCCGCATCATGATGCACCAGCCGTCCGGCGGCATCGGCGGCACCGCCTCCGACATCAAGATCCAGGCGGAGCAGATGCTGTACGTCAAGCGGACGCTCGCCGAGAAGATCGCCGAGCACACCGGCCAGCAGCTCGACCAGATCGAGCGCGACTCCGACCGCGACCGCTGGTTCACCGCCGACGAGGCCAAGGACTACGGCTTCGTCGACCACGTGGTGCTCAGCGCGACCCAGGTGCCCTCCGAGGGCACGGTCTCCTGACGACCTGACCAGATATCGGAGGCACACAGTGAGCGATCTCATCCGACCCGGATTCACCGATCTGGTCCCGTCCGGCGTCCAGGCGGGCGGGCGCCCGGCCCCGGTCGAGAACCGGTACATCATTCCGTCGTTCGTCGAGCGCACCACGTACGGGGTCAAGGAGATGAACCCGTACAACAAGCTGTTCGAGGAGCGGATCATCTTCCTCGGGGTGCAGATCGACGACGCGTCCGCCAACGACGTGATGGCCCAGCTGATCACGCTGGAGTCGATCGACCCGGACCGCGACATCAGCATCTACATCAACTCGCCCGGCGGCTCGTTCACGGCCATGACGGCGATCTACGACACGATGCAGTTCGTCAAGCCCGACATCCAGACGGTCTGCATCGGCCAGGCGGCGTCGGCCGCGGCGGTGCTGCTGTCGGCGGGCACCCCGGGCAAGCGCGCCGCGCTGCCCAACTCGCGGATCCTGATCCACCAGCCCGCGACCGAGGGCACCTACGGCCAGTCCAGCGACATCGAGATCCAGGCGCGCGAGATCCTGCGGATCCGCGAGCTGCTGGAGACCATCCTGGCCGAGCACAGCGGCAAGAGCGTCGACGAGGTCCGCAGGGACATCGAGCGCGACAAGATCCTCACGGCGGAGGAGGCGAAGCAGTACGGTCTCATCGACGACGTCTTCGCCAGCAGGAAGCGCAAGGCCGAGGTAGTGTCGTCCTGAGACGGCACGAGGACGAGGGAGACCCCCAAGCCCGGGCGTCACACTTCCGGGCGAGGGGCTTCCCAAGTCCGTTGGAGGCGGTAACGTCGAATCCAACGTCGAGAGCCTTCGGGACGCAACCGAGCTGCGCCGCAGCCTCCATGGCGGCCGGCCCCACGAAAAGGAGACAGTTGGGTGGCACGCATCGGCGACGGTGGTGACCTGCTCAAGTGCTCGTTCTGTGGAAAGAGCCAGAAGCAGGTCAAGAAGCTCATCGCGGGTCCGGGCGTGTACATCTGCGACGAGTGCATCGATCTCTGTAACGAGATCATCGAGGAGGAGCTCTCCGAGACCTCCGACCTCAAGTGGGACAACCTGCCCAAGCCGCGGGAGATCTACGAGTTCCTCGACTCCTACGTGATCGGGCAGGACACGGCGAAGAAGGCGCTGTCCGTCGCCGTCTACAACCACTACAAGCGGATCCAGTCGGGCGAGACCGGCCGGGACGACCCGGTCGAGATCGGCAAGTCGAACATCCTGTTGCTCGGCCCCACCGGATCCGGCAAGACGCTGCTCGCGCAGACGCTCGCCAAACTCCTCAACGTCCCGTTCGCGATCGCGGACGCCACGGCGCTGACGGAGGCCGGATATGTGGGGGAGGACGTCGAGAACATCCTCCTCAAGCTGATCCAGGCGGCCGACTACGACGTCAAGAAGGCCGAGACCGGGATCATCTACATCGACGAGGTCGACAAGGTCGCCCGCAAGAGCGAGAACCCGTCGATCACCCGGGACGTGTCGGGCGAGGGCGTCCAGCAGGCCCTGCTGAAGATCCTGGAGGGCACCACCGCGAGCGTCCCGCCGCAGGGCGGACGCAAGCACCCGCACCAGGAGTTCATCCAGATCGACACCACCAACGTGCTGTTCATCTGCGGTGGCGCGTTCGCCGGCCTGGAGAAGATCGTCGAGTCGCGGGTCGGGAAGCAGGGCATGGGCTTCGGCGCCCAGATCCGCTCCAAGTCCGACTTCGACGAGTCGTCCGCCGTGCTCGGCGACGTCATGCCCGAAGACCTGCTGAAGTTCGGCATGATCCCCGAGTTCATCGGCCGGCTCCCGATCATGACGTCGGTGCACAACCTCGACCGCGACGCCCTCATCAACATCCTCACCGAGCCGAAGAACGCGCTGGTCCGCCAGTACCACCGGCTCTTCGAGCTCGACGGCGTCGACCTGGAGTTCACCGACGACGCGCTGGAGGCCATCGCCGACCAGGCCATCCTGCGCGGCACCGGCGCCCGCGGACTGCGCGCCATCATGGAGGAGGTCCTCCTGTCGGTGATGTACGAGGTGCCGAGCCGCCAGGACGTCGCCCGCGTCGTCATCACCCGCGAGGCCGTCCTGGAGCACGTCAACCCGACCCTCGTCCCCCGCGACCGTCCCAAGCGCGAACCGCGCGAGAAGTCGGCGTAGGCGAACCGTAGAACGCCCTCGACCCTAGGTGGTCGGGGGCGTTCGGCGTGTGCGGGGCGGGTGCGGCGGCGCGGCGGTCAGTGGCGGGTGGTGGATTCGCCGAGGCCGGCCTCGCGGGCCATGACGATGGCCTGGCCGCGGTCCGCGACGTGCAGCTTCATGAAGATGTTCGAGACGTGGTTGCGGACCGTCTTCTGGCTGAGGAACAGCGTCCCGGCGATCTCGCTGTTGCTGCGGCCCTGCGCGATCAGCGACAGGACCTCCCGTTCCCGCTCGGTGAGCTCGGGGAACGCCGAGCGCCTCGGGTCGGGCATGTCGGTGAAGTAGGTGAGGACGCGGCGCGCGATCTCGGGGCCGTAGATGGCCTCGCCCGCCGCGACGGCCCTGACCGCCCTGGCGATCTCCTCGGCGCCGGACTCCTTCAGCAGGTAGCCGCGGGCGCCGGCGCGCATCGCCGCGAACACGGAGTCGTCGTCGCGGAACATCGTCAGGACCAGCACGCCGATGCGCGGGCTCGTCCGGGTGATGGTGCGGGTGGCCTCGATGCCGTTGCCGCCGGGCATGTGCAGGTCCATCACGACGACGTCCGGTTGCAGCTCGGCGGCCAGCCGCACCGCGTCCGGACCATTCTCGGCCTCGCCGACGACGTCCACGCCCAGCGCCTGCAGCAGGCCCTTCAGGCCCTGCCTGAACACCGGATGGTCGTCGGTGATGAGGACCCGGATGGTCTCCGACATCTACGCCCCGCCTCTTCCCGTCGAAGGACGATGGTACCCGGCGGCGACCGCGGCGGCGGCGACCGGGAGGTGGGCCGTGACGACGGTCCCGCCGCCGTTCCTGGACGTGATCGCGCAGCTGCCGCCGACCTCCGCGGCCCACTCCTTCATCGCCGCCATGCCGCGCCGCGGCCTCGGCTGGGCGCCGTTGCGGGACGAGTCGGGCAGTCCTGGGCCGGTGTCGGCGACCATCAGGTGCAGTTCGGCGTCCCGCGCGAGCCTGACCGTCGCGGTGCTGTCGGGCGCGTGCAGGCGGACGTTCGTCAGCGCCTCCTGCGCGATGCGGTACGCGGCGACCTCGACGGCGGCGGGCAGTTCCAGGTGCTCGCCGTCGAACCGCACGTCCACGCGTTCGCAGACGCCCTCGGCGACCGACTCGATCGCCGCGACGAGGCCGAGGTCGTCGAGGGCGGGCGGGCGCAGGCCGTGCGCCAGGTCGCGGATCTCGCCGACGGCGCTCGCCAGCCGGTCCCGGACGTCGGCGAGCAGCGGGTCCGCCCGTTCCGGCTCGCAGGCGAGCGTGATGCGCGCGGCGTCCAGCGACATGGCGAGGCTGGCGAGCGTCGGGCCGAGCCCGTCGTGCAGGTCGTGCCGCAGCCGGCGCCGCTCCTCCTCCCGGCTGGCGAGGATCCGCTCCCGGGAGCGTTGCAGGTCGGCGGTGAGGCTGCGGAGGTGAGGGATGGTCGCGGCACGCGCCGCCACGGCCCCCGCGGTGAACGCGCCGGCCAGCACGGCTGCGCGTGCCAGTACCGCTCGCATCCCGTCCCTCTCTCTTCGCCCCGCCGTCGCGGGTGTTCCCCGCAACCCTTTCCGGTGGGGCGACCCGATGTCAGGTGACCTGTGTCCCGACCACGGCGGGAAACGCTTCCGGAGGGAGATCCGCGATGCTCAGTCCTCGACGTCCTTACGGATCCGGCGCATGACGCTGGCCAGGTCGATGCTCTCGGACGGTTTGCCCGCCTGCATCACGATCCCCAGGGTGGTCCTGGTGGACCAGGACGCCATGTAGCCGGTCGAGTACGTGGTGTTCCCCGTCGGGCCGATCAGCTGGATGTTGATCGTGGTGGACAGCCCGACGCCGTCACCGCCGGAGTCCGAGATCTTCACGGTGCTGGGGGAGTAGACGGCGCCCTGGATCCCGGTGAACGCGGTCGCGACGGCGGCGTTGAAGTCCTGCTCCGGGTACTTCAGGTCGTGCTCGCCGGTGCCGCCGACGAACAGGTACCGCTCCTCGCCGGTGCCGTAGATCGCGCTGACCTGGTCGACGGCCTTGTAGTCGCTGGCCCTGCTCACGACGGTCTTCAGCCTGTTGATCGCTTCGTCGGCCTTGGTCTCGGCCTCGCTGTTGCGGGTCAGCCCGCCGGCGGAGGTCGGCGTGGACAGCGTGTGGGACGTCTGCTGCAGGTAGATGGCGTATCCGCCCACGCCGAGCGCCATGGCCAGGACGACGACCACCACCAGGAAGATGAGGAACTTGCGGCCGCCGGACCCGCTGCGGCGCGGTGGCCCGTAGGGCGCGCCCGGGAACGGCCCACCGGGGTGGACCGGCCCGCCCGGGGGGACCGGCGCGCCGGGAGGCATCGGCCTGCCCGGAGGGAAGCCGCCACCCGGCGGAACGGGGCCGCCCGGATGGGCGGGAGTCCCCGGGGGAACCGGGCTGCCAGGGGGAACAGGGGAGCCCGGGGGAACATGGCCGCCTGGCGGGGGGCCGTACGGGCCGTGCGGGGGGCCGCCCGGCTGGGGAGGGGGGTTCCAACCGCTCAACGTGGTTCCTTCCCGAATGGCTGAACGGCGAGGCGGCTTGGCGGGGTGCTCGCCTGAACAGATTCTCGCGCACCCGCGCTCGTCCCCGGGCCACTCCGCTCATGTCGTCCCCGTAGAATCGTCAGCCGTGACACAGCCCAGCACTGAGCGCGGCCAGGGGGCCGCCGCGGACGTCGACCTGCCCACCCAGTACCGACCGGCCGATGTCGAGGGCCGGCTCTACGAGCGGTGGGTATCGGCGGGGCTGTTCACCGCCGGGCAGGACGGCCCGCCGTTCTCGATCGTGATCCCGCCGCCGAACGTCACCGGTTCGCTGCACATGGGGCACGCGCTCGACCACTCCATCCAGGACACCCTGGTCCGGCGGCGCCGTATGCGGGGGCACGCGACGGTGTGGGTTCCCGGCATGGACCACGCGGGCATCGCCACGCAGAACGTGGTGGAGCGCGAGCTGGCCAAGGAGGGCCTGTCGCGGCACGACCTCGGGCGCGAGGCGTTCGTCGAGCGGGTCTGGCAGTGGAAGGCAGAGTCCGGCGGCCGGATCCTCGGCCAGATGCGCCGCCTCGGCGACAGCGTCGACTGGACGCGCGAGGCGTTCACGATGGACGACGCGCGTGCTACCTCTGTCCGGACGATCTTCAAGCGGCTGTTCGACGACGGGCTGATCTACCGCGCCGAGCGCATCATCAACTGGTGCCCGCGCTGCCTGACGGCCCTGTCCGACATCGAGGTCGAGCACGAGGACGTCGACGGCGAGCTGGTGTCCATCCGCTACGGCTCCGGTGCCGACGCGATCGTCGTGGCGACCACGCGGGCGGAGACGATGCTCGGCGACACCGCCGTCGCCGTCCACCCGGACGACGCCCGGTACGCGCACCTGGTCGGGCGGGAGATCGAGCTTCCGCTGACCGGCCGCCGCATCCCCGTCGTCGCCGACGAGCACGTCGACCCGGAGTTCGGGACGGGCGCGGTGAAGGTGACCCCGGCGCACGACCCCAACGACTTCGAGATCGGGCGGCGCCATTCGCTGCCGTCCCTGCCGGTCATGGACGAGCGCGGCGTGGTGACCGCGTCCGGGCCGTTCGAGGGGCTCGACCGGTTCGAGGCGCGCCCGGCGGTCGTCGCCGCGCTGCGCGAGCAGGGACGGATCGTCAAGGAGGTCCGCCCGTACGAGCATTCGGTCGGCCACTGCCAGCGGTGCGCCACGGTCGTCGAGCCGCGGGTGTCGCTGCAATGGTTCGTGAAGGTCGAGTCGCTGGCGCGGGAGGCGGGCGACGCCGTCCGCGACGGCCGTGTCACGATCCACCCACCGGAGATGGCGGCCCGCTACTTCGAGTGGGTCGACAACATGCACGACTGGTGCATCAGCCGGCAGCTGTGGTGGGGCCACCGCATCCCGGTCTGGTACGGGCCGGACGGCGAGATCGTCTGCCCGGAGCCCGGCACGGAGCCCCCCGCCGGTTGGACGCAGGACACCGACGTCCTCGACACCTGGTTCTCGTCCGCGCTGTGGCCGTTCTCCACGCTCGGCTGGCCCGCCGAAACCGACGACCTGAAGCGCTTCTACCCGACGTCCGTGCTGGTCACCGGCTACGACATCCTGTTCTTCTGGGTCGCCAGGATGATGATGTTCGGGCTGTACGCGATGGACGGCGTTCAGCCCTTCGACACGATCGCGCTGCACGGGATGGTCCGCGACCAGTACGGCAAGAAGATGTCCAAGTCGTTCGGGAACGTCATCGACCCGCTCGACTGGATCGACGAGTACGGCGCGGACGCCACCCGCTTCACCCTGCTGCGCGGCGCGAACCCGGGCGGCGACGTCCCGGTGGCCGAGCAGTGGGCGCAGGGGTCGCGCAACTTCTGCAACAAGCTGTGGAACGCGACGCGGTTCGCGCTGATCAACGGCGCGCACGTCCGGGGCGAGATGCCCGCGGAGCCGACGACCGTGGACGCCTGGATCCTGTCGCGCCTCCAGACGGTCATCGCCGAGGTGGACGCGCACCTGGACGGCTACGACTTCGCCAAGGCGTGCGAGGCGCTCTACCACTTCGCGTGGGACGAGGTCTGCGACTGGTACGTGGAGCTGGCCAAGGTCCAGCTCGCCGACGAGCGCGCCGAGGCGACCCGCCGTGTGCTGGGCGAGGTGCTCGACAAGCTGCTGCGGCTGCTGCACCCGGTGATCCCGTTCGTCACCGAGGAGCTGTGGACGTCCCTGACCGGCGGCGACACCATCGTCACGGCGCCGTGGCCGGCCGCCGAGCCCGGACGGGCCGACCGCGACGCCGAGGCGCTCGTCGAGTCGCTGCAGCGCCTCGTGACGGAGGTCCGGCGGTTCCGCGCCGACCAGGGCCTCAAGCCCGGCCAGAAGGTCGCGGCGGCATTGGAGTGGGACGGCTCGCCGCTCGCGGCGCACGAGGAGGGCGTCCGGGCGCTGCTGCGCCTCACCGAGCCGGGCGACGGCTTCGCGGCGACCGCGTCCCTGCCCGTCGAGGGCGTCACCGTCCGGCTCGACACCGCCGGCGCCATCGACGTCGCCGCCGAGCGCAAGCGGCTGGAGAAGGACCTCGCCGCCGCTCGCAAGGAGGTCGAGCAGGCCGGCCGCAAGCTCGGCAACGAGGCGTTCATGGCGAAGGCGCCCGAGGAGGTCGTCGCCAAGAACCGGGACCGGCTCGCGCAGGCGGAGGCCGACATCAGGCGGCTGGAGTCGCAGCTGACCGCGCTGCCCGCGGGCTGACCCGGCAACCGAACCATCGGGAGTGCAATGGCCGAACCACCCCGGTCCGACACGCCGGACTCCGCGTCCGGCGACGACCCGAACGCGCCGCAGATCGTCGAGGAGGGGTATCCGCCGCCGGACGGCGACCCGGCGGCCTCCTGGGGCGGCTCGCCCCCGTGGTGGTCGGCCGACCCCGGCGATGGCACGGGCCCCCAGATCGTGATCCGGGACGCCTCGGGCGGGCACCCCGCCATCCCCGACGGCACGGGCCCGCTGCCGATGATCCCCGCCCCGCCCGGCCCGCAGCCGCCGGGTCCGCTGCCGCTCGGCCCGCTGCCGTCGGCGCCGGCCGGCGAATCGAAGCGGATACCGAGGCTCCTGCTCGTCGCGGGCGCCGCAGGGGTCGGGGCCGTCGTCCTCATGGCGGGCGTGCTCGCGTTCGGGTCGGGCGGCGGCGGCAACGGCAACGGTGGCCGGGGCGACGGCAAGGACGCGCTCACCACCACCGCCGGCGGGGGCGCCTCCGAGAAGGTGATCAGCGCGGGCCCGTCCGCCGGTGGCCTGCGCCTGGACGTGCGGACCTCCCCGCAGGTGAGCGCCGCGTACCCGTTCGTCGAGCGCGCGGTCGAGACGGCCGGGGTCCCGGTCGCCGTACGCGGCCGGGCCGTGTACACCGAGGAACCCGTCCGGCCGATCAACCTGCTGTTCGTGGGCGGGACGGGCCGCGTCGGCAACCCGGCCGACTTCCTGCAGAAGGCGCAGCCGACGACGTTCATAGCCGGGCAGGACGCCGACCCTGGGAACGAGGGCGGGAAGGCCGTCTGCGGGACGTTCGCCGTCCTCGCCGAGACCCACACCTACTGCGCGTGGGCGACCGAGGATTCCTACGGCGTCGTCGCGTCCAACCGTCCGTCGATCAACCCACGGTTCACGCTGATGGCCGAGCTGATGCGCCGCATCAGGAAGGACGTCGAGCGGCCGAGGTGACGAAGAGCCGCTCGGTCTCGGCGCCGACCACGTCGAGGACGAGCCCGGTGAAGTAGACGGTGCCGAGCACGACGACACGGCGGCCGAGGGCGCTGAGGAACGCGGGCGTGACGGCGTCCGAGGCGACGGCGTCCCAGCCGGGCGGCAGCGGACGGGTGAAGCGCAGCCTCGGCTGCGGCAGCCGCACGAACGTCACGGGCAGGCCGTCGAGTTCGGCGATGGCCCCGTCCAGGTCCTTGTGGTCGGGGAGGCAGACGGCGACGTGGTCGATCGCGTCCCAGGCGCGCAGCGCGGCGGCGAGGGCGGCGGCGATCCCCGTCCGGTCGACGGCGGAGTCGACGAGCAGCCTCGTCGCCGAACCCGGCACGCCGTGCCAGGACAGCCGTCCCGGCAGGACGACCGACGCCAGCACGGCGCGCAGCGGCCCGTCCGCCGGTTCGGCGACGCCCGGCAGGCGGCGGGCGGCGGCGACGCCGAGTTCGGCGCTGCCGCGTCCCAGCCCGGCGGGCAGCAGGTCCGCCGCGAGGCCGCTGCCGCCCGCCTCCACCCGTTCCACGCCTTCGAGCACGGCGGTGACCTCGGCGGACTGCGGCGCCGACAGGACGGTCGTCGACGCCGTCGCCACACCGCGCTTCTCCTCCGCGATCTCCGCCGGGGTGTCCCCGAGCACACCGCCGTGCTCCAGGAAGATCGGCGTGATCGCCACGACGGACGGCGGGAAGAGGGAGACCTCGTCCGACCGTCCGCCCATGCCCGCTTCCAGGACGATCGCGTCCGCGCCGGCGTGCCGCGCGTGCACGACCCCCGCGATGGTGAAGAGCCCGGACGGCGACAGGTAGCCGTCCGGCGCGGGCGGCGGCAGGACGGCGGCGGCCTCGTCCAGGACGCTCGCCAGGCCGGCCAGTTCCGCTTCCGAGACGGCGCGTCCGTCCACCCGGATCCGTTCGCGGTCGCTGCGCAGGCCGGGGCTCGTGACCGTGCACACCCGGAGGCCGGCGGCCGCTAGGAACGCGGAGGCGTAGGTGGCCGCCGTCCCCTTGCCCTTGGAGCCGACGACGGTCAGCACCGGGGCGCCCGGGGCGAGGACGTCCAGGACTGCCGCCAGCTCCCGGGCCCGCCCGAGGTCGCGGGCCGCGCCGGGAGCACGCCGATCCCACTCGCGGAAGAACACGTTCACCCCCTCAGTGTGGGGCCGTCCGAAACCGGGGGAACCGCCGAGTAGGCTCTGTGACCGTGAGTCAGGTATCCGAGCCGTCCGACTACCGGCACGCGGTCGGCGCGATCATGGCCCGCGGGGTCGAGTGGGAGATCGATCCGACGCTCGTCCGCGTCCGTGACCTGGTCGACCTCCTGGGCGAGCCGCACCGCGCCTACCCCGTCATCCATATCGCGGGCACGAACGGCAAGTCCAGCACCGCCCGGCTCATCGAGGCGCTGCTGCGCGAGCGCGGCCTGCGCACCGGCCTGTTCACCAGCCCGGAGCTGACCACGCTGCGGGAGCGCATCGCGATCGACGGCGAGCCGGTCGGCGAGGAGGCGTTCGTCGCGGCGTACGAGGACGTCCTCCCGTTCGCGCAGCTGGTCGACGGCAAGCACGAGGCGCGGCTGTCGTTCTTCGAGATGCTGACCGCGATGGCGTTCGCGGCGTTCGCGGACGCGCCGGTCGACGTGGCCGTGGTCGAGGCCGGCATGGGCGGCGCGTGGGACGCGACGAACGTGGCCGACGGCACCGTCGCCGTCGTCACCCCGATCGGGCTGGACCACACCCGCTACCTCGGCGACACCCTGGAGGAGATCGCCGCGGAGAAGGCGGGGATCATCAAGCCGGAGTCGGTGGTGGTGCTGGCGCAGCAGCCGGTCGAGGCGGCCGAGGTGCTGCTGCGGCGGGTCGTGGAGGCCGGCGCGGCGGCGGCGCGCGAGGGCGTCGAGTACGGCGTGCTCGGCCGCGACGTCGCCGTCGGCGGCCAGCAGCTTCGCCTCCAGGGCCTGCACGGCGTCTACGACGAGATCTTCCTGCCCTTGTTCGGCGAGCACCAGGCGAGCAACGCCGCCACCGCCCTGGCCGCCGTGGAGGCGTTCGCCAGCGGCGCGCCGACCAGGGGAGAGGCCAACCTGGAGGCCGCCACCCGCATCGCGCCCGGCGAGCCCTACCTCGGCGGGAACGAGGGCCAGCTCGACCCGTCGCTGGTGCGCAGCGGCTTCGCCAAGTCGGCCTCGCCCGGCCGCCTCGAGGTCGCGCGGACCGGCCCGACCGTCCTGCTGGACGCGGCGCACAACCCGCCGGGGATGGCCGCGACCGTCGCCACGGTCACCGAGTCGTTCGGCTTCACCCGGCTCGCCTGCGTCCTCGCGATCGCCGCCGACAAGGACGTCGCGGGCGTGCTCGACCAGCTCGAACCCGTCGTCGCCGAACTGGTCGTGACGCGGAACTCCTCGCCGCGCTCGATGCCGCCCGACGAGCTGGCCGAGCTCGCCGAGAGCGTCTTCGGCCCGGAGCGCGTCCATGTCGAGGAGCGCCTGGACGACGCGATCGACCGGGCGATCGGCCTCGCCGAGGAGACCGGCGAGTACCGGGGCGCCGGTGTCCTGATCACCGGGTCGGTGGTCACGGCCGGCGACGCCCGGATCCTGCTGCGCGTCGAGGAAGGCCGGTGACGAGCATGAGCGGCGGTACCGCCCCGAACCCGGCCAGGCGGCTGCTCGCCGCCGTGCTGGGCTCCGAGGCCATCGTGGTCGCGCTGGCGATCCCGGTGGCGGTGACCGTGCAGGACGTGGGCGCGGCGACCGCCGGCGGGGTGTGCGGCGGCGTGGCCTTCGCGTGCCTGCTGGTGGCGGGCCTGCTCCGGTTCCCGTGGGCGGTCCCGGTCGGCGGCGTCCTCCAGGTGCTGATCATCGCGACCGGGTTCCTGGTGCCGGTCATGTTCTTCCTCGGCGTCGTTTTCGGGGCGCTATGGGCGACGGGCATTTGGATGGGACGCAAGGCGGCGAGCGTCGGGTCGCGCTAAATTCGCGGGCGACGCATTCATTCATCTGCCGATCTGTACAACTAGAATCATTTCCCCAATTCCGACATTCTTCTCTTTTGGGAAATGCTCGTGCGGCGGATGACCATCCTGCGAAGGAGCAGGCCGTGTCCCTGCACGCCCGCGGGCATGCGCCCGGAATCCCGGCCGAGCCCGCCGCCGCGCCCCGCCGACACCCGTCCGCGCCACCGGAGGGCCGCGCGCGCCGCCGGTTCGCGGCGCTCGGCGCGCTGCTGCTGACGCTGACCGCGCTGCCCGCCGCCGTCCTCGCGGTACCGGACGCCGCCGGGAACGTCGTCCCCGCCGCGGCGAGCGCCCTCGAACTGGGCGAAGCCGAGATCGCCGGGCTGCTGCGCGCCACCGGGCTGGCCCTGCCCGCGCTCGCCGTCGCGGTGCCGCTCGCCGCCGTCGCCGCGCGCCGGTTCTCCGCGTGGCCCGTCCTCGCCACCGGCCTCGCCGTCCTGCTCACCGGGCTCGGCGCGGTCAAGTTCGCCGGCACCGTTCCCCTCGTCGGGACGATCCGCGCCGTGCAGGGCGCGGGCGCGGGCATCATGCTGTCCGCCTGCCTCGTCCTGGTCTGGGAACGGCGGAGCCGGACCCTGACCGCCGCCTGGGCGGGTGTGCTCACGGGCACGCTGATCCTCGCGATGCCGCTGGCGCTCATCGCAGTTCCAGCGCCCGCCGACGGCGTGGCCGTCCCGGACTGGCGTGTCGCGCTCGTCCCGTACCCGTGGCCCGCCGTGGCCGCCGCCGTCGCCGCGCTCGTCCACCTGCTCCTGCGCGGCCGCGGCCCGTGGGCGCTGCCCGTGTCCCGGCACACCGAACGCGGCCAGCTCCTCCTCCCGGCCGTTCCCGCCGCGGCCTTCGCGTTCCTCACGGTCGTCGCCGCGTCCGGCTGGTCGCCCGGCGCCCGGCTCGTCGTGGCGGGCCTCGCGCTGCCCGCCCTGCTCGGCCTCGCCCTCGCCGCCGGCCGCGACACGGTCGCGGGCAGCACGTCCGGCTGCGCCATCGTCATGATCGCCGCCGGTCTGCTCGGCCACCCGGTCGCGGGCCCGCTCGCCGGACTCGCCGCCGCCGACGCCCACGACCGGGGCGCCGCCCCGGACGTGCCGCTGCTCCCGTTCGCCCTGGCCGCCGCCGCCGCGATGGCCGGGGCGCTCGCCTCCGTCCGCGCCGCCGCGCGGCCCGCCGTCCACACCGGCTACGCCCTGATGATCGCGGCGCTGCCGCTCGGCCTCCTCACCCAGCTCGCCGACCGCTGGACGACGCTCGTCCCGCTCACCCTCCTCGGCGCCGGCATCGGCCTGGCCCTCGCCGCCTCCCTCCGGGACGCGAGCGTCGGCGCCGCGCTCTTCGGCCTGTCCCTCTGCTTCCCCGCCGTGCTGGCCGGGCAGCTCCTCGTCCTGTCCCTGCAGGCGTCAAGGCTGGAACGGCTGCGCCCCCGCACCGAGACCGGGCAGTTCCACGCCCTGCGGGACGGCTACCACGCCTGGCTCCTCGTCGCCTGCGCCGCCGCGGTCCTCCTCGCCGCCGCCACGGCCGCGCACACCCGCGGGACCCCCGCGGCCCCGCGCGCCCGGTAGGATTCGCGCGCTTGCACAATCGACATTTCCCAAGGAGAACCACCCGTGTCCGAGCGCACTCTCGTCCTCGTCAAGCCCGACGGCGTCCGCCGCGGCGTCATCGGTGAGGTCATCTCCCGGATCGAGCGCAAGGGCCTGAAGCTCGTCGCGCTGGAACTCCGCACCCTCGCCCGCGAGACCGCCGAAGCCCACTACGAGGAGCACTCCAGCAAGCCGTTCTTCGGCGAGCTCGTCGAATTCATCACCGGCGGCCCGCTCGTCGCGATGGTCGTCGAGGGCCCCCGCGCCATCGAGGCGTTCCGCGCCCTCGCCGGCGCCACCGACCCGGTCAGCGCCACCCCCGGCACCATCCGCGGCGACTTCGCCCTGGAGATCGGCGAGAACATCGTCCACGGCTCCGACTCCACCTACTCCGCCGACCGCGAGATCAAGCTCTTCTTCCCCGAGTTGGGCTGAGACCACCTGCTCGACGCGCGGACGGTGAAGTTCCGTCCGCGCGTCTTTGGTGAATGGGAGGCAGCTCAGGGGGTGGTTTTTGATCGACTCGCGGGTCGTGGGTGACTGCCCGGGGACGTCAGTGCACGTTACGATGGACACGCCGCTATACACGCCCGTCAATCATGAAGGGCTCCCTTTCTTCATGGGTAACAAGCTGTCGTTTCTAGGCCGTGACATGGCGGTCGATCTCGGTACCGCCAACACCCTGGTGTACGTCCGCGGGCGTGGCATCGTCCTCAACGAACCGTCCGTGGTGGCGATCAACACCAACACGGGAAAGATCGTCGCGGTGGGCATCGAGGCGAAGCGGATGATCGGCCGCACGCCTGGCAACATCGTCGCGGTCCGTCCGCTGAAGGACGGCGTCATCGCCGACTTCGACGTCACCGAGCGGATGCTGCGCTACTTCATCCAGAAGGTGCACAAGCGCCGGCACTTCGCCAAGCCGCGCATCGTGGTCGCGGTGCCGAGCGGGATCACCGGGGTGGAGCAGCGCGCGGTGAAGGAGGCCGGCTACCAGGCCGGGGCCCGCCGCGTGTACATCATCGAGGAGCCGATGGCCGCCGCGATCGGCGCCGGGCTGCCGGTGTACGAGCCGACCGGCAACATGGTCGTCGACATCGGCGGCGGCACCACCGAGGTCGCGATCATCTCGCTCGGCGGGATCGTCACCAGCCAGTCGGTGCGGGTCGGCGGCGACGAGCTCGACCAGGCCGTCATCTCGTTCTCCAAGAAGGAGTACTCCCTGATGCTCGGGGAACGTACCGCCGAGGAGATCAAGATGGCCATCGGGTCCGCGTATCCGGGCGGCGACGACGAGCCGCACGCCGAGATCCGCGGCCGCGACCTCGTCAGCGGGCTGCCGAAGACCGTCGTGATCTCCGCCGAGGAGGTGCGGCGGGCCATCGAGGAGCCGGTCAACGCCGTGGTGGACGCGGTGAAGACCACGCTCGACAAGTGCCCGCCCGAGTTGTCCGGCGACATCATGGACCGCGGGATCGCGCTCACCGGCGGTGGCGCGCTGCTGAAGAACCTCGACGAACGGCTCCGCGAGGAGACCGGGATGCCCATCCACCTGGTGGACAACCCGCTCGACTCGGTGGTGCTCGGCACCGGCAAGTGCGTCGAGGACTTCGAGGAACTCCGGCAGGTACTGGTGCCGGAGCCGCGACACTGACCCCCCGGCGGACTAGGAACGGGAGGTCGGTGGGGTGAAGGACACCCGGCACACCCGCGTCGTCCTCGGCGCGCTGCTCGTCGTGGCGCTCGCGATGATCACCATTGACCACCGCGGCGGGGCCGACTCCCCGCTGCGCGGCCTGCGCGACGTCGGCGCGACCGTGTTCGGGCCCGTGGAGAGCGCGTCGGCGTCCGTCGTCCGGCCGGTGAGCAACACCTTCGACGCGATCACCGACGCGCCCGGCGAGCGGCGCCGCGCCGACCGGCTCGAACGGCAGAACCAGAAGCTGCGCGAGCAGCTGCGGTCCATGCGGCTCGACCAGGACAAGGCCGCGCAGCTCCAGCGGCTGCTCGGCACCGCCGGCATGGGCGGCTACAAGGTCCTCGCCGCGCAGGTGATCTCCGCCGGGCAGGGCTTCGAGGACACCGTCACCATCGACGCCGGCAGCCGCAGCGGCATCAAGCCCGACATGACCGTGATGAGCGCCGACGGGCTCGTCGGCCGCGTCACCCGGGTCGGGCCCGCGACGGCGACCGTCCTGCTCGCCACCGACCAGACCTCGTCGATCGGCTCCCGGCTCGAAGGCTCCAAGGAGATCGGGATCGTGCAGGGCCGCGGCCGCCGCGGCCTCGGCGGGCACGGCAGCACGCCGCTGCGCTTCCAGCTGCTGGACGCCGCCGCCCCGATCCAGGTCGGCCAGCGGATCGTCACGCTCGGATCGCAGGGGCAGCGGCCGTACGTGCCGGGCGTCCCGATCGGCGTCGTCGAGCGGATCGACCGCTCCACCGGGGGCCTGACCCGCACCGCCTACGTCCGGCCGTTCGTGAGGTTCACCAGCCTGGACGTCGTCGCCGTCGTGGTCGCCCCGCCGAAGACCGACCCGCGTGACGCGGTCCTGCCGCCGAAGCCGAAACCGCCCGCGACGCCGAAGCCGTCCGCGACGCCGAGCGCGAGCCCGTCGGGGAGCGGGCGCCCGGAGGCGCGCCCGAGCGGCAGGCAGACCCCGTCCACGAACCCGAGCCGGGGGAACTGACGTGCTGAACCCGCCCGAGACATCGCCCACCGGCCGCGGCGTCGTCGCCGCCGTCGTGATCGGCGTGACGCTGATCCTTCAGGTGTCGGTCGCGAACCGGCTGCCGCTGCCCGGTGGCGTCCAACCCGACCTGGTGCTGCTCGCCGTCGTCGCGCTGGCGCTCGTCGCCGGGTCGATGACGGGCATGGTCACCGGGTTCCTCGCCGGTCTCGCCGCCGACATCATCCCGCCCGCCGACCACACCATCGGCCGGTACGCGCTCGTCTACTGCCTCATCGGCTATCTGTGCGGCGTCGCGTCGGCCGAGATGGACCGGCAGTCGGTCGTGCCGTTCTTCGCCGTCGCCGCCGGGGCGCTCGCCGGGACCGTCCTGTACGCCGGGACGGGCATGATCCTCAGTGACCCGCGCGCCGAATGGGCCACGGTGTCGAGCATGGTGCCGCTCCAGGTGCTGTACGACGTCATCGCGAGCCCGTTCGTGGTGTGGGCGGTGCTGCGCGCGACCCGCCGGTACGAACGCGGCGAACGGGCGCGGAGCGGCGGCGACGGCCTCTCGGTGCCCGCGGCCCGGTACCGCGCGATGTCGGGGCGGAGCTGAGATCGGTGAACCCGCGCACCCACTTCCGCCTCGTCGTCCTGTACGTGCTGGTCGCCGCGCTGCTGCTCGTCCTCGTCGGGCGCATGTGGACGCTCCAGGTCCTGGAGGGCGAGCACTACCGCGACGTCGCCGCCCAGAACCGCACCCGTGACATCGTCGTCCCCGCCGTCCGCGGCATGATCCTCGACGACAGGGGCCGGCCCCTCGTCCGCAACACCAGCGCGCTGGTGGTGTCCGTCGACCGGACGACGCTGTCGCGGCAGGGCGACGGCGGCGAGGCCATCCTGAGACGGCTCGCGGCGGTCCTCGGGATCAGCCACGACGAGATCACCAAGCGCATCCGGCTGTGCGCGCCGGGCATCAAACGGCCGTGCTGGCCCGGCTCCCCGTACCAGCCGATCCCCGTCGAAGACCATGTCGACCCCAAGCGCGCGCTCCAGATCATGGAGCGTCAGGAGGACTTCCCCGGCGTGACCGCGCAGGTCCAGGCCGTCCGCGACTATCCGGAGCCGGACGGCGCGAAGCCCGCGCAGGTCCTCGGCTACCTTCAGCCGGTCACGCAGGAGGAACTCGACAAGCGTACCGGCCTCAAGGTCACCGGCTACAGCGGCGTCGACCTCGTCGGCCGCGCCGGCCTTGAGGCGCAGTACGACAAGGCGCTGCGCGGCGAGCCCGGCTTCCGCAAGGTCCTCGTCGACAGCCAGGGACGCGTCACCGGCACCGCGCAGGAGCAGGCGCCCGTCCCCGGCTCGCACCTCGTCACCAGCATCGACGCGGGCGTGCAGGGCGCCGCGGAGCAGGCGCTGAAGCACGCGATCGACGGGGCGCGCAAGTCGGGCCGCCCGGCCGACGCGGGCGCCGCCGTCGTGATGGACGTCCAGACCGGCCGGATGATCGCGATGGCCAGCCACCCGACGTACGACCCGGCCATCTGGACGGGCGGCATCTCCCAGGAGCAGTACGAGGCGCTGCTCGGCAAGAAGAAGGGCGAGCCGCTGATCTCCCGCGTCACGCAGGGGCAGTTCGCGCCCGGCTCCACGTTCAAGGTGTCGTCGGTGGCCGCCGCGGTGAAGGACGGCAACAGCCTCAACGGCATCTACCCGTGCCCCGGCTCGTACAACGTCGGCAACCGCGCGTTCCGGAACTTCGAGGGCCAGGGCCACGGCCCGATGAACCTGCACATGGCGCTCGTGAAGTCCTGCGACACGATCTTCTACCGGTTCGCCTACCAGGAGTGGCAGCGCGACGGCGGGATGAAGCCGAAGAAGAACCCGTCCGACCCGATGGTGAAGATGGCGCGCCACTACGGGTTCGGGTCGCGCACCGGCATCGACCTGCCGAGCGAGAGCGAGGGCCGCATCCCGGACCGGGGCTGGAAGAAGAACTTCTGGGAGGCCACCAAGGAGGCCAACTGCAAGGGCGCCAAGGAGGGCTATCCGCAGGTCGCGAAGACAGACCCGGCCCGCGCCGCCTACCTGAAGGCCGTCGCGACGGAGAACTGCACCGAGGGGTTCGTGTGGCGTCCCGGTGACGCGGCCAACTTCTCCGTCGGGCAGGGCGACGTGCTGGTGACGCCGCTGCAACTCGCCCGGGCGTACGCGGCCATCGCGAACGGGGGCAGGCTGGTGGTGCCGCGGCTCGGGGTCGCGGTGCTGCGGCCGGACGGCACCGTCGCCCAGCGGATCGCGGAACCGCCGGCCGACCGGCTGCCCGTCGACCAGAAGGTGATCAAGTACATTCGCGAAGCCCTGGGCGACGTTCCCAAGCAGGGCACGGCCGCCGGCGCGTTCTCCGGGTTCGACACCAAGGCCGTCGAGGTGGGCGGCAAGACCGGCACCGCCGAGGTGTACGGCAAGGAGGACACCTCCTGGTTCGCCTCGATCGGGCCGATGAAGAAGCCGCGGTACGCGGTGGTGGCGATGGTCTCCCAGGGCGGGACGGGCGCGTCCACGGCCGCGCCGGCCGTCCGGGAGATCTGGGAGGCGATGTACGGGACGAAGGACCGCAAGCCCCTCCTCAAGGACGGCAGGCTCCCGTCCGAGCTGCCGGCGCTGCCCGGCGGTGAGGGAACCGCCCCGTGATCACCGGAACGGGCGTCGGGAGCGTCGATGGGTACGCGGCGCACCGGGGGCTGCGCAGCAGGCTCGGCGGTCTCCGGCGGCTCGACTGGCCGCTGTTCACGGCCGTGCTGGCGCTGTCGGTCATCGGCGCGCTGCTGGTCAGGTCGGCCACGTTCCAGCTGCTGACCGAGCAGGGCAAGGACCCGGAGGGCTTCCTCAAGCGGCACATCCTGAACCTGTTCATCGGGTTCGCGCTCGGCGGGCTCGTCACCGTCCTCGACTACCGGCTGCTGCGCGCGTACGTCCCGATCCTGTACGGGGTGGCCTGCGTGGGGCTGGTCGCCGTCCTGTCCCCGCTCGGGGAGACGATCAACGGCTCGCACTCGTGGATCGTGATCGGCGGCGGGTTCCAGGTGCAGCCGTCGGAGTTCGCGAAGGTCGGGCTGGTGGTGCTGCTCGCGATGATCCTGGGCGAGCCGCGCGACGGGGAGATCGGCCCCGGCCGCCGCGACGTGCTGCTCGCGCTCGTCCTCGCCGGGGTGCCAGCCGTGCTGATCATGATGCAGCCCGACCTCGGCACCACGCTGGTGTTCATCGCGGTGGTGCTCGGCATGCTCGCGATCTCCGGCGCGCAGAAGCGGTGGCTGGTCGGCCTGGTCGGCGGCGGGCTGACCGCGGGCGCCGCGGTGTGGTTCTTCGGCCTGCTGGAGGACTACCAGATCGACCGTTTCACCGCGTTCCTGGACCCGGAGGCCGACCCGCGCGGAGCCGGGTACAACGCGCAGCAGGCCCGGATCGCGGTCGGGTCGGGCGGCGCGTTCGGCAAGGGCCTGTTCGACGGCGAGCAGACCGGCGGGCACTTCGTCCCCGAGCAGCAGACCGACTTCATCTTCACGGTGGCGGGGGAGGAGCTCGGCTTCGTCGGCGGCGCCGTGATCGTCGCGCTGCTCGGCGTGGTGCTGTGGCGGGGCCTGCGCATCGCCACCCAGGCCGCCGACCTGTTCGGGACGCTCGTCGCGACCGGCGTCGTGTGCTGGATGGGGTTTCAAACGTTCCAGAACGTCGGGATGTCGATCGGGATCATGCCGATCACGGGCCTGCCGCTGCCGTTCGTGTCCTACGGCGGCTCCGCGACCTTCGCCAACATGATCGCCTTCGGCCTGCTCCAGGCGGTGCATGTGCGCAGGCGTCCGTTCGATTAGGTATGCGGCGGTAGGCTGGACGTTCATCCCGCGTCCCCTGCACGGAGGGTTTCCGTCATGCCGGTCGAGTCGCTCTTTTCGCGCCTGGAGCCGCTGCTCCCGGGCGTGCAGAAGCCGATTCAGTATGTTGGCGGCGAGCTGAACTCCCAGATCAAGGACTGGGACGAGGCCGAGGTCCGGTGGGCGCTGATGTACCCGGACGCCTACGAGGTCGGGCTGCCGAACCAGGGCGTCCAGATCCTTTACGAGATCCTGAACGAGCGCGACGGCGTCCTCGCGGAGCGGACGTACTCGGTGTGGCCCGACATGGAGGCCGTCATGCGGGAGCACGGCATCCCGCAGTTCACCGTCGACGCGCACCGTCCGGTCGCCGCGTTCGACGTGCTGGGCGTGTCGTTCTCCACCGAGCTCGGCTACACGAACCTGCTGACGGCCCTCGACCTCGCCGGAATCCCGCTGGACGCCGCCGACCGCGCCGACGGGCACCCGATCGTCATCGCGGGCGGGCACGCGGCGTTCAACCCGGAGCCGATCGCCGCCTTCGTCGACGCGGCCGTCCTCGGCGACGGCGAGGAGATCGCGCTCGCCATCACCGAGGTGATCCGCGAGTGGAAGGCCGAGGGGGAGCCCGGCGGACGGGACGGCCTGCTGTTGCGCCTGGCCGCGTCCGGCGGCGTGTACGTCCCCCGCTTCTACGACGTGACGTACCTGCCCGACGGCCGCATCCAGCGGGTCGCGCCCAACCGGCCCGGGGTGCCGTGGCGGGTCGAGAAGCACACCGTCATGGACCTCGACCAGTGGCCGTACCCGAAGAAGCCCCTGGTGCCGCTCGCCGAGACGGTCCACGAGCGGTTCAGCGTGGAGATCTTCCGCGGCTGTACGCGCGGCTGCCGGTTCTGCCAGGCGGGGATGATCACCCGTCCGGTCCGGGAGCGCTCGATCACCACGATCGGGAACATGGTCGAGCAGGGGCTGAAGGAGTCGGGGTTCCAGGAGGTCGGGCTGCTCAGCCTGTCCAGCGCCGACCACAGCGAGATCGGCGACGTCGCCAAGGGCCTCGCCGACCGGTACGAGGGCACGAACACGTCGCTGTCGCTGCCGTCCACCCGCGTCGACGCGTTCAACATCACGCTCGCCAACGAGTTCTCGCGCGGCGGCCGCCGCTCCGGCCTGACGTTCGCGCCGGAGGGCGGCTCCGAGCGGATGCGCAAGGTGATCAACAAGATGGTCACCGAGGACGACCTGATCCGCACCGTCACCACCGCGTACGAGAACGGCTGGCGGCAGGTCAAGCTGTACTTCATGTGCGGGCTGCCCACCGAGGAGGACGAGGACGTCCTCGCCATCGCCGGCATGGCCAAGCGGGTCATCCAGGCGGGCCGCGAGGCGACCGGCCGCAAGGACATCCGCTGCACGGTGTCGATCGGCGGGTTCGTGCCCAAGCCGCACACCCCGTTCCAGTGGGCCGCGCAGTGCGGTCACGAGACCGTCGACCGGCGCCTGCACGCGCTCAAGGACGCGCTGCGCGGCGACAAGGAGTACGGCCGCGCCATCGGCCTGCGCTACCACGACGGGCAGCCGTCCATCGTCGAGGGCCTGCTGTCCCGTGGCGACCGCCGCGTCGGCGAGATCATCCGCGCGGTGTGGGAGGACGGCGGCCGCTTCGACGGCTGGAGCGAGCATTTCTCCTACGAGCGCTGGACGGCCGCCGCGCGGAAGGCGCTCAGCGAGGAGCCCGTCGACCTGGCCTGGTACACCGTCCGGGAGCGCGACGAGGTCGAGGTCCTGCCGTGGGACCACCTCGACGCCGGCCTCGACCGCGAGTGGCTCTGGCAGGACTGGCAGGACGCCGTCGACGAGACCGAGGTCGACGACTGCCGCTGGACGCCCTGCTACGACTGCGGCGTCTGCCCGACCATGGGCACCGAGATCCAGATCGGCCCGACCGGCAAAAAGCTCCTTCCCCTTTCGGTCCTGTAAACCGGCCGAAACATCCGCCGCGGGCCTGTTCGATTCACCCGGGCCGTCCGGCCGGCGTCCATATGTGGACGCACCGGCAGATGACGCCACTGGTTTGAAGGCATCGCCGCCCATGTCACCGTCGTCTGCGTGGCCGCCATGGGACATCGGTGCGTTTCCGGCTGAATCGAACACTTGAAGATCGCTCTTATCGGGACGATCTTGCGCGCTCAGCATCCACCTCGTGTCTTGACCGCCTGGGTCACGGTGGAGGTGCGCGGTGGGAAGCCGAACAACGCATGGGTTGACCGTCATCGCGGTCGCGGTGGCGCTGGTGCTCGCGTCGGTGGGGGTCCCGGTGGGCCGCGCCGCGCCGGCACGGGCGGACGCCCCATCGGTGCGACCGGCCGCGGGCCAGTTCCACGGGGGCGCGGACCCGGGTGATGAACGGCGTCACCGTCAACGCGGGCGCGACGGCGACGGTGCAGATCGCCGGGGTCGGCGGCCTGCCGGCCACCGGGCTGGCGTCGGTCTGGCTGAACGTGGCGTCACGGGCTCCGGCGGATGGCAGCGGCGCCCTGACCGTTTACCCGTCGGGGTCGACCACTCCGGCCGCGACCGGCGCGCGGTACCAGCACGTCGGCTGGAACCAGGATCTGCTGCTGGTCAAGGTCGGATCCGACGGCAGGATCCTGATGAAGAACCAGGGGCCGGACGCGTCCGCCGCGAAGGTCTACAGCGACGTGTACGGGTACACGCTCACGTCCGCGGGGGCGACGGCCGGTTCGTCCTACGTCGGTGTCAGCCCGGCGAGGATCGCGAGCGACCTGAGTGTCGTGGCCGGGGGCTCGACGACGTTCGAGGTGCTGGGCAAGGGGGGCGTTCCGGCGGCCGGGGTCTCCCACGTGGCCTTCACCCTGACCGGCAACTCCACCGGCCCCACCAAGCTGGTGGCCCACCCCTCCGGCACGCCCACCCCCACCGACCTGGCCAACCTGGACCTGTGGACGGCGACGCACCGCGAGAACCTGGTGCTGATCCCGGTCGGCGCCGACGGCAAGGTGACGATCGCCAACATCGGGGCGTACCCGGCCACGATCTTCGCGGACGTCTCGGGCTACTACGCGTCCCCGTCGGCCACGCTGGCCGGGTCCGTCACGCACGCCCTGCAACCGGCCCGGTACGGCGGCTCGGTGAACATCCCGTCGGACGGCTCGTACACGCTGTCGCCGCTGGGCACCAACGGGGTTCCGGCCGGCGGTGTCACGGCCGTCGCGCTGAACCTGGCGATGCGCAGCACGGGGACGGGATTCCTCCGGGTGTACCCCTCCGGTGAGACGCTGCCCCCGACCAGGACCGCCACCTACCCGGACGCCAACCTCCACCACGCCGGGTTCGTCGCCACCAAGCTCGGGTCGGACGGCAAGATCGTCATCAAGAACTGGAGGAACGGCGCGGTCACGGTCGAGTTCGACGTGTACGCCTACTTCACCCCGTCCACCGGGTGCACGCAGGCCACCGCCGCGGCGGCCGGTCCCGCGCCGGTGCCGGCGCCGCGGAGCGTGGAGATCGAGAAGAAATCCGCGACGGTGACGCAGGTCCAGGGCCCCACCGGCACCGTCACCAAGCTGGGCTACGACTTCTCCGGCCGCCAGGTCCGCCAGAGCGACGGCCTCGGCCGCACCTCCCGCACCGACTTCGACGCGTTCGGACGGCTCGTCGCCGAGTCCGACCTGCGGCCCGACGGGACGAAGCTGCGCGGCCAGACCTACACCCACGACCCCGACGGCAACCTCATCGCGGCCTAGGACCCCCACGACCGCGTCACCACCTTCGGCTACGACGCGGCCGGCAACCGCACCCGCCACACCGACGGCCGCGGCAACGCGACGATCTACACGGTCAACACCCTGGGCCTGCCGGAGTCGGTCGTCGAACCGTCGACCCCGTCCAACCCGGAGGCGTCCGACCGCACCTGGACGGCCGCCTACGACGCGTCCGCCCGCCCGGTCAAGCTGACCTCGCCCGGCGGCGTCACCCGCGTCCGCGCCTACGACCCGCAGGGCCGCATCACCGGCGAGACGGGCACCGGCGCCGAGTCCGGCACCACCGGACGCACCCGCGCCTACGACCTGACCGGCCGGCTCCTGAAGGCCAGCGGCCCGGGCGGCACCAACCTCTACACCCACGACGACCGCGGCAACCTGCTGAAGTCCGAGGGGCCGTCGGGCAACGCCACCTTCGCCTACGACGGCGACGGGCAGATGACCAGCCGCCAGGACGCCGCCGGCACGTCCACCTACGGCTACGACCGCGGCCGTCTCAAGACCGTCACCGACGGCATCACGGGCGCGCGGCAAACACTCGGGTACGACGCGGCCGGCATGCCGAAGACCGTCGACTACGGCGCCGGACGGGTCCGCACCTTCGGCTACGACGACTACGGCCGCCTCACGTCCGACGACCTGAAGAACGACACCGGCCAGACGATGGCCTCAGTCGGTTACGAGTACGACCTCAACAACCGCATGACCCGCAAGGCGACCACCGGAACCGCCGACGCGGGCGAGAACACCTACACCTACGACCACGCCGGACGCCTGACCTCCTGGCAGACCGACGGCAAGACCATCCCCTACGGCTGGGACGACTCGGGCAACCGCGTCCGCAACGGCGACAAGACCGCCACCTACGACGCCCGCAACCGCCTGATATCCGACGGCGACCACGACTACACCTACAGCCCCCGGGGCACCCTCGCCACGCGGACGAACTCCGGCCTGACCGAGAGCTTCTCCTTCGACGCCTTCGACCGCCTCATCAGCGGGAACGAGGAGACCTACGTCTACGACGGCCTCGACCGGGTCAGCTCCCGCAACGGCGTCTCCTTCCAGTACGCCGGCCTGGAGAACGACCCCGTCTCCGACGGCACGGCCTCCTACGCCCGCGACCCGGCCGGAGAACTCCTCGCCGTCGCCGAAGGCGTCACCAAACGCCTCACCCTCTCCGACCGCCACGGCGACATCACCGCCACCCTGGACCCCGCCTCCACCTCGGGCCCGGCCGAATCCACCGCCTACTCCCCGTTCGGCGAGGTCATCGCGAGATCCGCCACCGCCGCGCCCGGCAACATCGGCTACCAGGGCGACTGGACGGACCCGTCCACCAGGAACGTCAACATGGGCGCCCGCTGGTACAACCCCGGTACCGGCGGCTTCGTCTCCCGCGACACCGTCGAGTACACCGGCGGCGACTCCATCCTGGCGAACCGCTACACCTACGCCGCCGGGACACCGCTCACCTTCGACGACCCCACGGGCAACTGGCCGTCCTGCGGCTGGTGCAAGAAGACCTTCAAGGCGGTCAACAAGTGGGTCATCCAGCCGGCGTACAAGTACGTGGTCCGCCCGCTTGTCTCGGCCGCCCGCTCGGCGTTCAAACCACTGGTCGACCTCGCCAAGTCCGCCGCCCGGAAGGCCAAGCAAGCCTGGAACGGCATCAAGCAGACCGTCTCCTCGTGGTCCCCGCCTTGAAAGCCGCCGCGAACCCCCTCTCCACCGGCCTGAAAATCGTCTCCGCGCTTCCCCACCTACCGGCGAAGATCGTGTCGTTCACGAGCAACGTGGTCAAGGACATGGGGAAAGCGGTCGAAATCGTCTACAAGGGGGCGGTGGAGGCCGCCGGCCCGGTCCTGGAGACGGTCTCCAACGCGGCCCGGGCGGCATCGGAGCTCAACTGGACCGAGATCTCGGAGAAGGTCGGCAACTTCACGCTGGGCGTGACCCTGGGCATACAGACGATCTTCGTCGGCCCCGTCCTGATGATCCCGGGCGTGAAGGACAAGATCGCCGAGGCGGGCGGCCTGGACGCCGACTCGGGCGCCTTCAAGGCGGGCGAACTGGTCTCCGACCTCATCACCATGATCGGTCCCGGCGGCGCGGCGAAGGGCGGCGTGAAGGGCGGAATCAAGGGCCTCGGCTGGCTGTCCAAGTGCTTCAGGAACAGCTTCGCCCCCGGCACCGCCGTCCTGCTGGCCAACGGCACCCAGAAGGCGATCGAGAAGATCAAGGTCGGCGACAGGGTCCTGGCCACCGACCCACCACCGGCAGGACGACGGCCCGCCCGGTGACCGACACCATCACCGGCTCCGGCCCCGAGAACCTCGTCCATATCACCGTCGACACCGAAGGCGAGAAGGGCACCAAGACCGGCACGGTGACCGCCACCGACGGCCACCCCTTCTGGACGCCCCGCGGCAAACAGTGGCACAAGGCCGCCGACCTGAAACCCGGCATGTGGCTCCGGACCAGCGCCGGCACCCACGTCCAGATAACCGCGATAACCCGCGAAACCAAACAAACCCAGGTCTACAACCTGACCGTAGACCGCACCCACACCTACTACGCAGCGGCGGGCGCCGTCTCAGTCCTCGTCCACAACTGTGGTGTAACGGAGCTGTACCGCTTCTCGCCGGTCGAGCGGGGCGCAAGCGAACTCAAGCACGGACTCAATCCCGCTCATTTCCCCTCGGTGGCCGAGGACGGAGAGATCTTGACAGGTGCCGCGCACTTCGGGAATCTGGCAAGAGTCAACGATTTCATGCTGACCCATCAGAGGACGCACGGACAGGGTTTCATGGTGAGAGTCCCGACCAAATGGATCCGGGATAATGAAATCGAAATTTGGCCTGGTATGGGAGATCAGTTGGAGTATTTGATTCCTCGCAGATTGATGCCCGAGTTCAACGAGAAGTTCCCTCGGCATCCGTGGCCGCCGCCGAAGAAGCCGTGATGAGCAAGGAGCCATCGCGGTACGCGACCGTCTCCTGCGTGGTCGTGGGGCATAGGCCTTACGGGCTGCTCGTGGAGATAGAGAATTTCGACCTCGAAGGCTTTGTCGACTCGGCTGACATCGGCGACCCTCCGTTCGGACGCGATGACTGGCCGGCCACGGGCAGTCGCGTGCGCGGCGTCGTCCTCGGCACCGCGAGGATCGGGCGGACGCGCTTGTCCACGAGGCCGCGCGACGTGGACTTCGTGGACGCGGTGCCCGACCCGGCACAGGCGTTCCGCGAATGGGAGATCATCGATGAGCGTGGCAGTGCCGATATCTCAGCACGCGACGAGTTCTACCGCTCATCAAATGCCTCGGCCATCCTGAAGTGGGCGCTTGGTAATGCTCCGAACTCGGCCAATCGGAAGCTGGCGGCCGAGTTGCTGGCGGCCGCCCCGGATCAACTGAGAACGCAGGTTCTTGGGCCGTGATGAGCGTGCCCTGTCAGCTGGACTGAGTGGATCGGTGTACGGGCGCGAGAGCTCGGCTGCGGCGGGCTGAGCGGGTAACCAAGTACGAGGTTGGCCTGAACACTCAGGCCGGGTGTCCGCTCCCTGGCCTGCATCCGGCGCGGCGTGCGGCCGCGCGGTCGCGGCCAGGCTTCCGAGGGGTCGTGGGCTAACGATCGATGGGCACCGGTCCGGCCGCCGTGGTCGGTGCGGCCAGAAGTCGGTGCGGCCAGACGGTTGTGCAGGCGGTGGGAAGCCCCTGTGGCGTAGGAGATGCGGGGGTGCGGGGCTTGGGGGGCGGGCGCGGGGGTGGTCGGAGGGACGTAGTCTATAGGGAGACCTTGTTTTTCGACTCGACACGAGTAGGAAGGACCAGAACCCTGGCACCCATGCCGGAGGGTCCGCCGCCGGCCCCCGTGACCCAGCGACTGCGCGTCCGCTACGCCAAGCGGGGCAGGCTGCGGTTCACGAGCCATCGCGACATTTCCCGGGCCGTGGAACGCGCCGTCAGGCGCGCCGGGATCCCTGTCGCGTTCAGCGGCGGATTCACCCCTCACCCGAAGATCTCGTACGCGGGTGCGGCGGCGACAGGGGTTGCCAGTGAGGCGGAATACCTTGAGATCGGGCTCACCGCGCCCCGCGACCCTGCGCGGGTTCGGGCCGATCTCGACGCGGCCCTGCCTCCGGGGCTCGACATCGTCGATGTCGTGCCCGTACGGGCGGGACGTGACGGCGGGCACGACCCATCGGCGCTGCCGAGAGCGGGCGCGTTCGCCGATCGGCTCCAGGCGTCCGAATGGCGGATCCGGCTGGACGGCGTGTCATCCGACGATGCCGCCGCCGCCGTGACCGCGTTCATGGCCGCCGGGGAGGTCGCGGTCGAACGCCTCACAAAGAAGGGGCTGCGCCGTTTCGACGTGCGCGCCGCCGTGTCCTCCTTCGAGCTGGACCGGCGCGCCGCGGACGCGGCGGATGCCCCTTGTGCGATACTTCGAATGGTTGTTCGGCATTCCACACCCGCCGTACGACCCGACGACATCCTCACCGGACTGCGCCAGGTCGCCGACCTCGCGCCGCCGTCACCCCCGTTGGTGACCAGGCTGGCGCAGGGGCCCCTCGACGCGGACACCGGTGGCCTCGCGGATCCCTTGGATCCCGACCGGGAGATCGGCCTGCCGTCCGGCGACGACGCCGAGACGGCCCGCGGCCAGGAGCGGCCGCTGCCCGGGGACGCCGCGAGCGTGGATGCCGTCAGCGCCTGACCGTGAGACCGAAGCCGTGGCGACGCGGAACCGGTCCCGCAGGGTACGGCGGGCGCACCCCCGACGACTTCGTCGTCATGGCCGGACGATCGTCCGGCGGTGACGGCACCGACGACTGACGGAGCGCTCCCGTGCGGCGCACCGCGTCGCTCCGCCCTCGGCGGAGCGACCGGACGCGCCCGGGAGCCTGACGGGAGATTGCCCGGATGCTTGAGAACGAAGCCGATTCGGCCAACGCCGAAGGCACCGAGAACGAGAACAACGAGAACGAGAACGCGGCGGGGGTGACGTCGCGTCCGCGCCGTGCCAGCCGTCCCGCTGGCCCGCCGCCCGAGGCGGCCGCCGCGCCGGCCGAGCCTCCCGCCGGGGAGACCGCGCCGGCGGAGGAGGCGGCCGAGCCGCCGAAGCGCGCCACCCGGACGCGGACCCGCACCAGAAGCGCGAAGGCCGCCGAGACGTCCGAGCCCGTCCCGATGACCGGCGCTGAGACCTCCCCGGACACCGAGACCGAGCCGCCCGCCGCCGAGGCCGCCGCAGAGGCGCCCGCGTCCCGTGCCCGCACCCGGACCCGCCGCCGTTCGGCGGCCTCCACCGAGGCGCCGTCCGTGCCCGCCGTCCCAGTGGCCCCGGACGTGCCGCCCGCCGAGCAGGCGCAGGTGTCGGAGACCGAGCCGGCCAGCGGTGTCGGCGTGCCCGGGGTGACGTTCCAGCCGCCGATGGTGGTGTTCCAGCCGCCGCAGCCGAAGGCCGAGACCGCCGCCCGGCCCAAGGACGAGCCGAAGCGCGAACCCGCCGACCACGAAGCCGCCGACGAGGAGCTCGACGAGCGGCCCTCCGACGAGGACGACTCCGACGACCGCCCGTCCCGCCGGCGCCGCCGCCGTGGCGGACGCGGCCGCGGCCGGGGCGGCAAGGAGGGCGCCGACGACGAGACGGCGGCCGACGAGGCCGAGCCCGAGGAGAAGGACGAGGAGCCCGCCAAGCCGGCCAAGGCCACCAAGAAGGACAAGCCAGCCAAGAAAGACAAGCCCGCCAAGAAGGACAAGGGCAAGGACAAGGAGCCGAAGGCGGAGGAGGCCGAGCGCGAGGCCGCCGACGAGGACGGCGACGAGGACGAGGGCGGCCAGGGCGGGTCGAGCCGCCGCCGGCGCCGCCGCCGGCGCCGCTCCGGGACCGACGGCGAGTCCGGGACCGGCACGGACGACCCGCCGAACACCGTCGTCCACGTCCGCACCGCGCGCGAGGCCCGCGCCGCCGCCGAGGACGAGGTCCAGTCCGTCCGGGGCTCGACCCGGCTGGAGGCCAAGAAGCAGCGCCGCCGGGAGGGCCGCGAGCAGGGCCGCCGCCGCCCGCCGGTGATCACCGAGGCCGAGTTCCTGGCCCGCCGCGAGTCCGTCGAGCGGGTCATGGTCGTCCGGCAGGAAGGCGAGCGCACGCAGATCGCCGTCCTTGAGGACGACGTCCTCGTCGAGCACTACGTGAACCGTGCCACCCACCAGAGCTACGTCGGCAACGTCTACCTCGGCAAGGTGCAGAACGTGCTGCCGTCGATGGAGGCCGCGTTCGTCGACATCGGCAAGGGCCGCAACGCCGTCCTGTACGCGGGCGAGGTCAACTGGGACGCCTCGGGCCTCGAAGGCCAGCCGCGCCGGATCGAGTCGGCGCTGAAGTCGGGCCAGTCGGTGCTCGTCCAGGTCACCAAGGACCCGCTCGGCCACAAGGGCGCCCGGCTGACCAGCCAGGTCTCGCTGCCCGGCCGCTACCTCGTGTACGTCCCCGACGGCTCGATGACCGGCATCAGCCGCAAGCTCCCCGACAAGGAGCGCAGCCGCCTCAAGTCGATCCTGAAGAAGGTCATGCCGGAGAACGCCGGTGTGATCGTCCGGACCGCCGCCGAGGGCGCCACCGAGGAGGAACTCTCGCGGGACGTGTCGCGCCTGGCCGCCCAGTGGGACAACATCCAGAAGAAGGTCAAGACCGCCAGCGCGCCCTCGCTCCTCTACGGCGAGCCCGACCTGACGATCCGCGTCGTCCGCGACATCTTCAACGAGGACTTCACCAAGCTCGTCGTGTCCGGCGCCGACGCCTGGGACACCGTGTCCGACTACGTCCAGTACGTCGCGCCGCACCTCGCCGACCGCGTCGAGCGCTGGACGGGCGACCGGGACGCCCTGTCCACGTACCGCATCGACGAGCAGATCGCCAAGGCCCTCGACCGCAAGGTGTGGCTGCCGTCCGGCGGCTCCCTGGTGATCGACCGCACCGAGGCGATGACGGTCATCGACGTCAACACCGGCAAGTTCACCGGGCAGGGCGGCAACCTGGAGGAGACCGTCACCCGCAACAACCTGGAGGCGGCCGAGGAGATCGTCCGCCAGCTCCGGCTCCGCGACATCGGCGGCATCGTCGTGATCGACTTCATCGACATGGTGCTGGAGAGCAACCGTGACCTGGTGCTGCGCCGCCTCGTCGAGTGCCTGTCGCGAGACCGCACCAAGCATCAGGTCGCCGAGGTCACCTCGCTCGGCCTGGTCCAGATGACCCGCAAGCGCGTCGGCCAGGGCCTGCTGGAGGCGTTCTCGGAGACCTGCGAGTCGTGCGGTGGACGGGGCATCCACGTCCACCTGTCCCCGGTCGAGCCGAAGCCGGACAAGGCGGCCGGCAAGGAGAGCGGCCGCCGCCGCAGGCGCAAGGGCGAGGTCGAACGGGCCGTCGAGGAGAAGCTGGCCGAGTCCCGCCCGGCCGAGCCGGCCGAACCCGCCGAACCCAAGGCGGCCGCCGCGCCGGAGCCCGCCGAGCCCGCCGAGCCCGCCGAGCCGGTCCGCGCACGGCGGCGCAGGTCGGGCCCGGCCAAGCGCCCGGCTGGCCCGCCCCCCGAGCCCGACGCCGACGAGCCCACCGAAGCCAAGGCCAACGCAGCCGAGCCGGACCCCGAGCCTGCCGAAGCCGTGCCGACTGCAGCCGAGGCCGTGCCCGCCGAGGCCGGGGCCGTGCCGACTGAAACCGAAACGGTGCCCGTCGAGGCCGTGCCCGCCGAGGCCGAGGCCGTGCCCGCGGAGGCCGAAGTCGTGCCGACTGCAGCCGAGGCCGTGCCCGCCGAGGCCGGGGCCGTGCCGACTGAAACCGAAACGGTGCCCGTCGAGGCCGTGCCCGCCGAGGCCGAGGCCGTGCCCGGGGAGGCCGAAGTCGTGCCGACTGAAGCCGAAGCGGTGCCCGCCGACACCCAGCCCGCGCCTGTCGAAGCCCAGGCCGTGCCCGTCGAGGCTCAGGGCGCGCCTGCCGACGCCTCCCAGCCCGGGGACGCCTCGCAGGTCGCGCTGGACGCCGCCGAAACGGTTCCGGTCGCCGCCAACACCAACGGCACCGAGCCGTCCGGCAAGGACCTCAACGGGACCGCGCACGTCGCCGCCGAGCCGAACGGTTCGACCGGCGAGGCCGCGGCCGAGGAGGAGCCGGTCACCCGCCGTCGTGCCCGCCGCTCCACCGCGTCCGCGACCCAGACCGCCGAGGCGGAAGCCGAATAACGGCCCTACCGGCGGACGGGCGCCTCCCGCGCCCGTCCGCCGCGGCGCGTCCCCACGGGGGTAAGGCGCCCAGGGGTCGAGGTATCCGGTATCCTTGTTCTTCGGCGCGTCTTGGACGCGTCAGCTGAACTTGCACCGCGAACCCTCAGGGGACGTTCGGTGCGCGTCTCGCCGGTTCGGTGAGGTCAAGCAGAGAGCGCCAGGGTCCTCTCTGGTGTGCCGCCTTCGGCCCGGTGCCGGAGGTAGGCCCCCATCCGGGGGCTGGTGTAGCCACGCGTGGGACCGGTTCAGTCCGGAAGCGCGCGAAGACGAAGGGTTTCCGCGGTGTACGCGATTGTCCGCGCAGGCGGCAGGCAGGAGAAGGTCGCCGTCGATGACGTGCTGACCGTCGACAAGCTGGCCGGTGACGTCGGCTCGACCGTCACGTTCCCGGCCGTGCTGGTCGTGGACGGCGAAAAGGTCGTCAGCGGCTCGGCCGACCTCGCGCGCTACGAGGTGACCGGCGAGATCCTCGGCGCGGTCAAGGGCCCGAAGATCAACATCATGCACTACCGGAACAAGACCGGGTACAAGCGGCGGATGGGGCACCGTCAGCCGTACACCGAGGTCAAGATCACCGGTATCAAGGCCGGGAAGTAAGGGAGAGCGGTCAGATGGCACACAAGAAGGGCGCGTCGTCCAGCCGTAACGGTCGTGACTCCAACGCCAAGCGTCTCGGCGTGAAGCGGTTCGGCGGCCAGGTCGTCAATGCCGGCGAGATCATCGTCCGGCAGCGCGGCACCCACTTCCACCCCGGACCCGGCGTCGGCCGCGGCGGCGACGACACGCTGTTCGCGCTGGTCGCGGGCTCGGTGAAGTTCCGCCGCTACCGCGGCCGCAACGCGGTCAGCGTCGTTCCCCCGGCGGAGTAGTCCGCCAGGGTCAAAGGTTTTCGAAAGGGGCGGACCGGTCGCGGTCCGCCCCTTCGCCGTTTTCTTCGAGGAGAGTTCACCGTGGCCGCTGGAGCGGGATCGGGCGCGCAGTTCGTCGACCGGGTGGTGCTGCACGTCGCCGCCGGGAACGGCGGCAACGGCTGCGCGTCGATCCACCGGGAGAAGTTCAAGCCGCTCGGCGGCCCGGACGGCGCGAACGGCGGACGCGGCGGCGACGTCGTCCTGGTCGTCGACGCGAACGCCGCGAGCCTCCTGGAGTACCACCGGCGCCCGCACCGCAAGGCGGGCAACGGACGGCCGGGCCAGGGCGGCCACCGGACGGGCGCGGACGGCGCCGACGTGATCCTGCCCGTCCCGGACGGCACCGTCGTCAAGGAAGGCGACCGGGTCGTGGCCGACCTCGTCGGCGAGGGCACCCGGTACGTCGTCGCGCGCGGCGGCAGCGGCGGGCTCGGGAACGCGGCGCTCGCCACCGCCAAGCGCAAGGCGCCCGGGTTCGCGCTGCTCGGCGAACCCGGCGACGGGCGCGACGTCGTGCTGGAGCTGAAGAGCGTCGCGGACGTCGCGCTCGTCGGGTTCCCCAGCGCGGGCAAGTCGTCGCTGATCGCCGCGCTGTCCGCCGCCAAGCCGAAGATCGCCGACTATCCGTTCACCACGCTGATCCCGAACCTCGGCGTGGTCGAGGCGGCCGACACGACGTTCACGGTCGCCGACGTCCCCGGCCTCATCGAGGGCGCGAGCGAGGGCCGCGGTCTCGGCCTGGACTTCCTGCGCCACATCGAGCGGTCGTCGACGCTCGCGCACGTCCTCGACTGCGCGACGATGGAGCCGGGCCGCGACCCGGTCAGCGACTTCGACGTCATCGAGCGCGAGCTGCGGGCCTACGACCGGGTGCTCGGCGACCGCCCGCTGTCGGACCGGCCCCGTATCGTCGTGCTGAACAAGGTCGACGTCCCGGACGGGCGCGATCTCGCCGAGATGGTCCGCCCCGAGTTCGAGGCGCGCGGGCTGAAGGTGTTCGAGGTGTCGGCGGCGACGCGCGAGGGCCTGCGGGAGCTGTCGTTCGCGATGGCGGCGATGGTGGGCGAGTACCGCGCGTCGCTGCCGCCGGCGGAGCCGACCCGGATCGTCATCCGGCCCGAACCGGTCGGCGGCGACACCGACTTCGAGGTCAGGGACCTCGGCGACAACACGTACCTGATCACCGGCGCGAAGCCCGTCCGGTGGCTGCGGCAGACGGACTTCGCCAACGAGGAGGCCGTCGGCTACCTCGCCGACCGGCTGGCGCGCCTCGGCGTGGAGGACGCCCTCGCCAAGGCGGGCGCGGCCGCGGGCGCCACCGTCATGATCGGCACCACCGACGACGCGGTCGTGTTCGACTGGGAGCCGGAAGTCCCCGCGGGCGACGGGGCGCTCGGCCCGCGTGGCACCGACCGCCGCCTGGACGGGCGGCCGTGACCGGACGCGCGGCGATCTCGGCGGCGCGCCGGATCGTGGTGAAGGCGGGGTCGTCGTCGCTGACCACCCCGGACGGGACGATCGACGCCGGCCGCATCGACGCGCTGGTGGACGTCCTCACCGCCCGCCGCGCCGACGGCACCGAGATCGTGTTCGTGTCGTCCGGCGCGATCGCCGCGGGCCTCGGCCCGCTCGGCCTGACCCGGCGCCCGCGCGACCTCGCCACCCAGCAGGCGGCGGCGAGCGTCGGCCAGGGCCTGCTGTTCGCCCGGTACACCGGGTCGTTCGCGCGGCACGGCCTGACGGTCGGGCAGGTGCTGCTCACCGCCGACGACATGATGCGCCGCTCGCACCACCGCAACGCGCAGCGCACGCTCGCGCAGCTCCTCGCCCTCGGCGTCCTGCCGATCGTGAACGAGAACGACACGGTCGCCACCGACGAGATCCGGTTCGGCGACAACGACCGGCTCGCCGCGCTCGTCGCGCATCTGATCCGCGCGGACGCGCTGATCCTGCTGTCGGACGTCGACGCCCTCTACACCGGCGACCCGCGCCGCCCCGGCGCCCGCCGCATCGCCGACGTGCACGGCCCGGACGACCTGCGCGACGTCAAGCTCGGAAGGTCCGGACGGGTCGGCACCGGCGGCATGGTCACCAAGGTCGAGGCGGCCCGGATCGCGGGCGTGCCGGTCGTGCTGACGAACGCCGCGTCCGCCGCGCGGGCCCTCGCCGGCGACGGCGTCGGGACGCTGTTCCACCCGGCCGACGGCCGCCGCATGTCGACCCGGGACCTGTGGCTCGCCCACGCCACCACCGGCCAGGGACGGGTCACACTCGACCCGGGCGCGGTCGACGCGGTCGTGCGGCGCCGCAAGTCGCTGCTCCCGGCCGGGGTGACGGGCGTGTCCGGGGAGTTCGCGGCGGGCGACCCCGTCGACCTGTGCGACACCGGGGGCCGGGTCGTGGCGCGCGGCCTGGTGAACTACGACGCGTCCGAGATCCCCGACCTGATGGGGCGCTCGACGCGCTGGCTGGCCCGGGAGCTGGGCGCCGAGTACGAGCGCGAGATAATCCACCGCGACCACCTGGTTGTTCTTTCCGAAGGGGACGTGTGATGAGCGAGGCCGACGAGTTCGTGCGGGTGGCGCGGCGCGCCCGGGAGGCGGCCGCGGGGCTGGCGCCGCTGGCGCGGGCGGCGAAGGACGCGGCGCTGCACCGCGTCGCGGACGCCCTGACCGCCGCCGCGCCGGAGATCGTCAAGGCGAACGCTGCGGATGTCGCGCGGGCGCGGGAGAACGGCACGTCCGAGTACATGATCGACCGGCTGAGCCTGACGGAGGACCGGATCGCCGCGATCGCCGACGCCGTCCGCAAGGTCGCCGCGCTGCCGGACCCGGTGGGGGAGACGGTGCGCGGGAACGTCCTGCCGAACGGGCTGGACCTGCGGCAGATCCGGGTGCCGCTCGGCGTCGTCGGGATCATCTACGAGGGCCGGCCGAACGTGACGGTGGACGCCGCCGCGCTGTGCCTGAAGAGCGGGAACGCGGCGCTGCTGCGCGGCTCGTCGTCGGCGTTCGACTCGAACACGGCGCTGATCGAGGTGATGCGGCGGGCGCTCGCGGAGACGGAGGTCCCGGCGGACGCGGTGCAGCTCGTCCCCGGCACGTCCCGCGAGTCGGTGAAGCATCTGATGCGTGCGCGCGGCCTGGTGGACGTGCTGATCCCGCGCGGCGGCGCCTCGCTGATCGACTCGGTGGTGGAGGAGTCGACCGTCCCGGTGATCGAGACGGGCGTCGGGAACTGCGCCGTGTACGTCGACGCCGCCGCCGACGTCGACATGGCGCTCGAGATCCTGCTGAACGCCAAGACGCAGCGCCCGTCGGTGTGCAACGCGGCGGAGACGTTCCTGGTGCACGCCGATGTCGCGGACGCGTTCGTCCCGCGCGCGCTTGAGGCGCTGCGGAAGGCCGGTGTCACGGTCCACGGCGATGACCGCATCCGGTCATACGGAGGGGACGGCGTCGTCGCGGCGACCGAGGACGACTGGCGCGCCGAGTACCTGTCCCTCGACATCGCCGCCCGCGTCGTCGAGTCGCTCGACGACGCCGTCGCGCACATCCGCGAGTACGGCTCGGGCCATACCGAGGCGATCGTCACGACGTCGCAGCCGGCCGCGAAACGGTTCGTCTCCCTGGTCGACTCCGCCGCGGTGATCGTGAACGCGTCCACGCGCTTCACCGACGGCGAGGAGTTCGGCTTCGGCGCGGAGATCGGCATCTCGACGCAGAAGCTCCACGCGCGCGGTCCGATGGGGCTCGCGGAGCTGACGTCCACGAAGTACGTGGTGACCGGAGACGGACAGCTGCGGGGCTGAGAACTCCGACTACTTGTGACATTTTGACGGTTGATGTCACGTCGCGGGGCGTGGTGTGATTCACGACTGTGACCCGTGAGTACACCCGCCGCCGCGTCTTGCAGGGCGCAGCCCTCGGCGCGGGCCTCGCCTCGACCGGACTCCTCGCGTTCCCCGCGCGCCCCGCCGCGGCCGCGCCTCCGGGCGCCCCCGTCCTCCGCGGCCCCATCGACGGCACCACCCTCGCCCGGACGTACGTGCTCGGCGCCGCGGGCGCGGGCGGCTACCGTCCCGTGATCACCGGGCCGGGCGAGCCGCACCTCCTCCGCCGAGACCTCGGCGGCGCCGCGTCCGCGCGGCGCGCCGCCACTCGCCGCGCCGTCCTGGCGTTCGGCCAGCTCACCGACGTGCACGTCGTCGACACGCAGTCCCCGGCGCGCGTCGAGTTCCTCGACCGCTTCAAGGACGCGATGGACATCCTGCCCGTGCAGGGCGCCTACCGTCCGCAGGAGATCCTGTCCACGCAGGTCGCCGAGGCGATGGTCCGGGCGATGAACGGCGTAGGGCGGGGCCCGGCGACGGGCCTGCCGCTCGCGTTCACCATCAACACCGGGGACGCGGCCGACAACGTCCAGTACAACGAGGTCCGCTGGATCATCGACCTGCTCGACGGCGGACGCGTCCGTCCCGACTCCGGCGACCCGGCCCGCTACGAGGGCGTCATGGACGGGACGTCCTACGACCGCGCCTTCTGGCACCCCGACGGCCCGCCCCCCGGAGCCGACCCCGACATCCCGATCACGAAGTTCGGCTTCCCGCGCGTCCAGGGGCTGATCGACGCCGCGCGCAGGCCGTTCCAGGCGACCGGCCTGGACGCGCCGTGGCTCGCCGTCTTCGGCAACCACGACGGCCTCGTCCAGGGCAACCTGCCCGGCAACCCGCTCGTCTCCGGCCTCGCCACCGGCGAGATCAAGATCGGTGTCCCGGCGGACGACGCCGAGGCCGAACGCCTCGCCCGCATCCTGGCCAAGGCCGACTACATCGAGCTGCTGCGCCTCATCCGCGAGCAGGGCGACGCGGGCGGCCTGTTCCGCCGCGTGACCCGCGACGCGGACCGCCGGATGCTGTCGCGCCGCGAGGTCGTCGCCGAGCACTTCAAGACGTCCACGTCCCCGCACGGCCACGGCTTCACCCGGGGCAACCTCCGCGACGGGACGGCCTACTACGCCTTCGACAAGGGCGGCGTACGCTGCCTCGTCCTCGACACCGTCAACCCGAACGGGCTCTCCGAGGGCTCGCTCGACCGCGAACAGTTCGAGTGGCTGGAGTCGCAGCTGAAGGCCGGCAGCGGCCACTACTACGCGCCCGACGGCTCCGTCGTCGAGCACGACGTGAAGGACCGGCTGTTCGTCCTTTTCAGCCACCACCCGGCCGAGTCCCTGGACAACGCGCTCGGCGGCGACCGGGTCCTCGGCGACGAGGTCGAGGCGCTGCTGCTGCGCTACCCGAACGTCATCCTGTGGGTGAACGGCCACTCGCACCGCAACCGCGTCACCCCGCACGCCCGTGGGAGCGGGGGCGGCTTCTGGGAGGTCAACACGGCCGCGCACATCGACTTCCCGCAGCAGAGCCGCATCGTCGAGCTCGCCGACAACGGCGACGGCACCCTGTCGATCTTCGCGACGGTCCTGGACTCGGCCGGCCCCGCGTCCTACGACGGCCGCCTCACCGATCCCGTCCGGCTCGCGTCGCTGTCGCGCGAGCTGGCGGCCAACGACTGGCAGGAACGCGAGGAGGACCGCCGCGGCGACGCCGACGACCGCAACGTCGAACTCCTCCTCCCCGCCCGTTCTGACTCGCGCCCCGCGAGGGTGCGCGCACGAGTGAGGCCGCCGCGTCCGTGCCGCGGCGGCCTGCGAGGGTCGCTCTCCTAGTTGCTGTCGGTCGGGCCGTTGTCGCGCCGGGTGAAGCGGTCGAACAGCCCGCCCGCCGCGCCGGCCGCCGCGTCCGCCATGTCGCGGACCTTGCCCACGAACGGGTCGGCCGTCCGCTCCCAGGACTCCCGGTACGACTTGGCCGCCTCCTTGATCTCGTCGGTGACCGAGGCGCTGCCGTCGTCGTCGCGGCGCGGGTAGTCGCCGGCGAGGATCCGCTCGTACTCGCCGCCGCGCGCCCACCGGTCGATCTCGGCGAACCGGATCACCGCGTACGGGTGCGACTGCCCGAGCAGGTTCAGGAACTTCAGCAGCCCGTCCCGGACGTCGCCGGCCGCGTCGTACTCGCGGGCCTGCTCCAGGAACGCCTCGCTGCTCATCTCGCCGAGGCTCGTCCCGCCGGCGAGCTTCATCATCACGCGCTTGGCGGCGTCGAGGTCCTGGCCGGCGAGCAGCCCGGCCCGGTCGGACGACAGCTCCGCCTTCCTGAACCACTCCCGCAAACCGATGATGATCGCCGCGATGCCCATGTTGCCGAGCGGCAGCCACGCCAGCCTCGACCCGAGCTGCAACAGGATCTGCATCATCGTCTGGTACACCGCGTGCCCGGACAGGATGTGCCCGACCTCGTGCCCGACGACGAACCGCAGCTCCTCGTCGTCCAGCAGGTCGATCAGGCCGGTGTTCAGCACGATGAACGGGTGGTCGGAGCCGAGCGCCATCGCGTTCGGCGTCGGGTCTTGCCGGACATACAGCTCGGGTACCTCCGGCATGTCCAGGACGTACGCCGCGTCGCGGACCATGTCGTAGATGTTGCGGAACTGGTCCTCGCCGACGCGTACCGTCCCGCCGAGGAACATCAGCCGCAGGGACCGCTCGTTGATCAGCCCCGACAGCTTGCGCAGGACGACGTCGAACCCGGACAGCGAGCGCAGCGCCACGAGCGCCGATCGGTCCGCCGGGTGTTCGTAGGCCCGGGAGCTGATCCCCGGGAACCGCGTCCGTGCTCGATCCGGTGTGTTCTCCGTCATGTCTGGCATGGTAGTTCCGACGAACCACCGTGTCGCAGGGTTCCCCGCCGTGAGTCCCGCGACCGGCTCCGGCCGCGCCCCGGGAGGCGACCCATGTTCGACCCGAACGCCGAGGCGATGTCCCTCGACGAGCGCGCCGCGCTGCAGCGGCACCGCCTGTGGGGGCTGGTCGACCGGCTTCTCGCGGCGGACGGCGTGCAGGGCCGCCGCCTCAAGGAGGCCGGTGTCGGCGGCGGCTCGGACATCACCCTCGCCGGGCTCCGCGACCTCCCGTTCACCACCAAGCAGGACCTCTGGGACGGCTACCCGTTCGGGATGCTGGCCGTCCCGCGCGACCAGGTCGCCGCCGTGCACGGTTCCAGCGGGACGCGCGGCCGCCCCACGCTCGTCGCCTACACCAGGGCCGACCTCGACCTGTGGGCGGCGATGTGCGCGCGTTCGCTGTCGTGCGCGGGCGCGGCGCCGGGGAGCATCGTCCACAACGCCTACGGCTACGGCCTGTTCACCGGCGGGATCGGCATCCACCAGGGCGCGGTGGCGCTCGGCGCGACCGTGGTCCCCATGTCGGGCGGCATGACCGGCCGGCAGGTCACAATGCTCACCGACCTCCGCGCCGACATCCTGACCTGCACCCCCGCCTACGCTCTGCGGCTCGGCGAGGCGCTCGCGGAGGCGGGCGCCGAACCGCACGGCCTCAAGGCGGGCCTCTTCGGCGCCGAACCCTGGACCGAGGAGCTCCGCACCGCCATCGAACGCGTCCTGCCGATCAAGGCGATGGACATCTACGGCCTCTCCGAGGTCATCGGCCCCGGCGTCGCCACCGAATGCCTCGAACAGGACGGCCTGCACGTCAACGAGGACCACTTCATCGTCGAGGCCGTCGACCCGGCCACCGGCGAGCCCGTCGCTGACGGCACGCCCGGCGAGCTCGTCTTCACGACCCCGACGAAGCAGGCGCTGCCGCTGCTGCGCTACCGCACCGGCGACATCGCGTCCCTGACCCGCGGCGAATGCCCCTGCGGGCGGACGCTCGTCCGGATGAGCAAGGTCCTCGGACGCGCCGACGACATGCTCGTCGTCCGGGGCGTCAACGTGTACCCGAGCGAGGTCGAGCGCGTCCTGCTCGGGTCCGGGCTCGTCCGGCCGCACTACCAGCTCGTCGTGGACCGGCGCGGCCCCGCCGTCCGCCTACTCGTCGCCTGCGAGGCCCTCACCGGGAACCCGCGGGACGAGATCGTCCGCGTCCTGCGCGAATCGCTCGGGCTGGCCGCCGAGGTGTTCGTGCTGCCCGGCGGCACCGTGCCGAGGGTCGAGGTCGGCAAGGCCGTCCGCGTCGTGACCTGGGACGACGGCGGCGCCCCCCTCCCCGGCCTCGGCTGAGCCCCGGGACCCGGACGTTCGCCGGACCGGGACCGCTGACTATTCTCGTCGCCATGACGCAAAAGCGGCGGCTGGGGATCATGGGAGGCACGTTCGACCCGATCCACCACGGGCACCTCGTGGCCGCGAGCGAGGTCGCGCACTTCTTCTCCCTCGACGAGGTCGTGTTCGTGCCCACCGGCATCTCGTCCCACAAGGAGGGACGCAAGGTCGCCGCGGCCGAGGACCGCTACCTCATGGCCGTGATCGCCACCGCGTCCAACCCGCGCTTCTCCGTCAGCCGCGTCGACATCGACCGCCCCGGAGCCACCTACACCGTCGACACCCTCCGCGACATGCGCCGGATCCAGGGCCCGGACGCCGACCTGTTCTTCATTACCGGCGCCGACGCCCTGGAGAAGATGCTGACCTGGCACGACACCGACGAACTGTTCGAGCTCGCGCACTTCGTCGGCGTGACCCGTCCCGGCCACCGGCTCGCCGACCCCGGCCTGCCCAACGGGCGGGTGTCGCTCATGGAGGTCCCCGCCCTGTCGATCTCGTCGACCGAGTGCCGCGACCGCGTCCACTCCGGCGAGCCGATCTGGTACCTCGTCCCGGACGGGATCGTCCAGTACATCAACAAGCGCGACCTCTACCGGGCCTGACCGATGAGCCAGGGGCCTGGCCGATGAGCCACCGGGCCTGGCCGATGGGCCGTTCCAGAGGCGGCCCCTGGAACGCCCCATCAAGACGCCCGGCGACACGCGAATCGGGCGCCCGGCCTCGGGACATACCCTGGTAGAGGGAAGGGCCGCACCACCAATGCGGTCGAACGACGACATAGGGGCCCGATGTCCGCCGCCCGTGAGAAGGTGTAGGCGGAGACGACCCCTACAGGGAGGATCGCGAGCGCATCGTGACCGCATCCGAGAGGGCGGCACAGCTCGTCCAGATCGCCGCCGAGGCGGCGGGCGACAAGCTGGCCGACGACATTCTTGCCTACGACGTGAGCGAGCAGCTCGTCATCACCGACGCGTTCGTGCTCTGCTCCGCGCCCAGCGACCGCCAGGTCCGCGCCATCGTCGACGAAGTCGAGAAACGCCTCCGCGAGGACGCCGGCGCCAAGCCCGTCCGCCGCGAGGGCGAACGCGAAGGCCGCTGGGTGCTGCTGGACTACGCGGACATCATCGTGCACATCCAGCACGAGGAAGACCGCATGTTCTACGCCCTCGAACGGCTCTGGAAAGACTGCCCCCTCATCGAACTGCCGGAACGCGTCACCGCCCACCAGAACCAGCGCGCCCGAACCGTCGGGAGCGCGAGTGAGTGACGCCCGCGCCACCCGCCAACCCGGACAACGGCGGCTCGTGCTCTGGAGGCACGGCCAGACAGCCTGGAACCTCGAAAACCGGTTCCAGGGCAAGACCGACGTCCCCCTAGACGAAACCGGGCTCCAGCAGGCCCGGCGGGCCGCGCGGCTGCTCGCCGGGCTCCGCCCCACCGCCATCGTCGCCTCCCCGCTCCGCAGGGCCGCCGCCACCGCCCAGGCCCTCGCCGACCTCACCGGGCTCCCCGTCCGCTACGACGACGACCTCGTCGAACGCGACGGCGGCGCCTGGGAGGGCCTCACCGGCCGTGACATCCGGGAACGCTACCCCGCCGAACGCGCCGCCTGGATGCCGCCCGGCGGCGAGACCAGCGACCAGGTGGCCAAACGCGTCGGCGCCGCCCTCGAACGCGCCCTCGACGACCTCCCGCCCACCGGGCAGCTCGTCGTCGCGTCCCACGGCGCCGCCATCCGCCTCGGCATGTCCAACCTCCTCCGCCTCCCCGAAGAGACCTGGGAACGGCTCGGCGGCCTGTCCAACTGCTGCTGGTCCGTCCTCACCGAGATGCGCGACGGCGGCTGGCGCCTCGCCGAACACAACGCCGGAACCCTGCCCGAACCCGTCCTCAGCGACGACCGCCCCGACGCCGGGACCTGACCCCAAACGATTCGAGCCGCGCCCGCCCCGTCCGATACACTGGCGGGGCGCCGCGGGATGAACGTCCACGCGGCGGCGGGGCTATGGCGCAGTTGGTAGCGCGCCTCCATGGCATGGAGGAGGTCTGGGGTTCGAATCCCCATAGCTCCACGAGTCGGGCTCTGGTGCTCGCCGCCTTTGGGCGGCTTCGCCGGGGCCCGCAGTGTTTTCCCGGGGGGCGACCCCCGGACCCCCGATGTGGGGGGCTCCGCCCCCCACGCCCCCCTCCTCGCTGGGCTGGTTGGGGCGGTACCTGTGATCTCGTCTTGCTCTTCGAGCTTTCTGGGGCTTCGCCCCTTGCCTCCTTGCGGTGGTTGGGGGTGGAGGCTGGGGGGTCGTCTTTTTTGTTCGGGCTTTCGGGGGCTTCGTTCGGTGGCCCCGTTTTCGGGATTTGTTCGGCGACGAGTCCGGGCCGTCGAACGCTTTCTTGTGCGGGACGGGTGGTGCGGCGGCGCAGGAATGGTTTCATGCCTGGTATGGGAAGACACCGCAGGGGGGCGCGCGAGGTCACTGTGGCCGACCTCATCGACGAGTTGCGCAGGTACGAGCCGGGGATGCAGGTGCGGCTGGCCATCCAGCCGCGGCTGCCGCAGGAGCACGCCGTCGGGCCCGTGGGGGAGGCCGACGGGATCGTGTGGATCGGAGACGGGGGTCAGCGCGGCTACGCGCCGGAGGAAGTCCGCGAAACCATGGGCTGGACCTGACCGCAAAAGGTTCGCCATGACGACGGCTACCTTTCGTCCGGCCGCGCTTCACCATGTCGATCATGCGGGAACAGCCACGTAGTGGCGATGCGTGATCGAGATGAGGGTTGACCCATGAGAAACCGGATCTCCGGAAAAATGCTGCTGCCCGCCGTGCTCGCCGCGGCGAGCGTCACGGCCGTGACGGCGCCCGCGTCCGCGCAGAAGGCGCCGCCGCCCGCCCCGGACACCTACAGCGAGCCGGCCGCGCAAAACCAGGACACCGCGCAAACCCAGGACACCGCGCAAACCCAGGACACCGCGCAAACCCAGGACAAGGAAGACTGCGCCCGCGCGCTGAAGATCCTCACGGACCTCAAACTGCTCCCGAACCAGCCCGACGTGGGACAGGTCCTCTGCTCCATCGACCAGAAGAACCAGCAGAAGCAGCCCGCCCAGAACGAGAAGACCAACCAGATCAGCGGCAAGCACACCACCAGCACCGGCGAGGCCGCCGAACAGAACAAGATCCTCGGCGTTCCGGTCGAGTGGCCCAAAAGCCTCACCGTCCACGTACCGACCGTCAACGACCACTGGTACACCTACACCTCGAAGCGGCCGAACTGACACCGGCGGCGGGCTGCGGACGGACCTGGCGTCCGCCGCAGCCCGCGTCCAGACCGCTCCCTGCGTGCACTAAGCTTTACCCCGGACCAAGGGGCTATGGCGCAGTTGGTAGCGCGCCTCCATGGCATGGAGGAGGTCTGGGGTTCGAATCCCCATAGCTCCACGAACAAGTTGGGAGTGGTGTGCTCGCGGAAGCGCGGGCCCGCCACTCCTTCTTTGTGTTGGCCCAGGGGCGCTCTGCGAGGTTCGTGGTTCTCCTCAGGGTGAGTAGCGGAGGACGGCTCCTACGCGGAGGTTGGGGTTCGGGCCGTTCGGCGGGAGGACGACGAGTTCGCCGTCTGTGGCGGTCGTGGCTCTGATCAGGGCGGCGTCCGCGCGCTCCTCTTGTGGGGACGCCACCCCGAACTCGTCGTGGAGCTCCTCCGCGGTGGTGGCGATGTGCGACGGGTCCGGGCCGATCCACAGGCGGGCGTGGGAGACGGGGTCGTCCTCCAAAAGGAGCGTTTCGACACGGCCCTGGCGGACGGCCTCGGTGGTGGCCGCGAGGCCCGAGACGGCGCGCTGGCCGTTGGCGAGTTCGCGGTCGAAACGCTCGGCGACGGCCATGATGCGTTCGGCCGTCTTCAGGTTCAGGATGCGGTGGAGTTCGGCGTCCAGGCCCGGGTCGTCGACGGTGGTGTTCTTGTCGGTCTCGACGGTGTGCTCCAGGACGTGGTCGGAGATCTCGTCCAGGACGGCGGTCCGGGCGCGGGTGTCACCGGCGATCACGACGGCCTCGGCACCGCAGCTGCCGGCGGCCCGGTCGATCTCGTGGGCGACCTTCTTGGCGTTGGTCTTCCACACGTTCTCCGACGAGCGCTGGAAACGGGACTGGTTCCAGTCGCCCGCCTTGGTCTTGCGGATGGGGTACTCCTCGTCCCCCTGGACGTCGATGTGCCGGTGCCTGCCGTCGGCGGTGACATAGTCGATCGCGCCGCCGCGACGGTCCACGACGGCCAGCAGGTGCGGGAACCTTTCGCCGCGTTCGGCCAGGTAGGGCAGGACGTCCGGGAGGGGGCCGAGGGTCGCGCGGGGGGTGCGGGGCGGGCCGGGGAGCCGGTCGGTGTGGACGACCTCGCCGTCCGCCGCGAAGAGCACCAGACCTTCGGAGTGACGCTCCCGCATCTCCTCCTCGATGGTCCGCTCGATCGCGCGGAGCGTGCCCTTCGGGGCGTGCTGGGCCTCCAGGTCCGCGCGCAGCGCCCGCCATCGCAGCTCGACGGCCTTGGACGCGTCCTCCGTGGTCCGGGTGAGATCGGCGTACACCGACGCGAAGGGACCCGGACGTTGATACAGCGTCTTGAGGAATGCCAGATCCATGGGAGGGCCCTACCCGCCGGATATGGGGCAAACGTAAAGAATGAGGTGTTTGGGACGTCGGCGCGGACGCCTGCCCGGCGCGCATCGTCCGCCCATCGGCGACAATGACACCGGAAAGGGGACTCGTGCGTATCGGCATCCTGGGCCCGCTCGACGTGCGGGACGAGGCCGCGCGGCCCGTCGAGGTCGGCGGCCGGCGGCTGCGCGCCCTGCTGGTCCGGCTCGCCGTCGAGGCGGGCCGTCCGGTGTCGGCCGACCGGCTGCTCGACGACCTGTGGGACGGCGCGCCGCCCGCGGGCGGCGGCAACGCGCTGCAGGCGCTGGTCTCGCGGCTGCGCGGCGTCGCCGGGCGCGACCTGGTCGAGCACGGCCCGGCCGGCTACCGGCTCGGCATCGACCCGGCGGAGGTGGACGCGGTCGCCTTCGAACGCGGCGTCGCCGCGGCACGCAGGGAGAACGGCCCGGCCCGGCGGGCCGAGCGGCTGCGCGCGGCGCTCGCGCTGTGGCGCGGCCCCGCGCTCGCCGACGTCACCGACGCGGGTTTCGCGTCCGCGGCGACCGCGCGGCTGGAGGAGCTCCGGCTCGCCGCCGTCGAGGACCGTGTCGACGCCGAGCTCGCCGCCGGGCAGCCCGTCCCGCCGGTCGCCGAACTCGAACCGCTCGCCGCCGCGAACCCGCTGCGCGAACGCCTCCGCGGGCACCTCATGCGCGCCCTGTACGCGGCGGGACGGCAGGCCGACGCCCTGGAGGTCTTCGAGGAGACGCGCCAGGCCCTCGCCGACCGGCTCGGCGTCGACCCGTCCCCGGAGCTGTCCGCCGTCCACCTGGAGATCCTGCGCCACGACGCCGCGGCCGAGCCGCCCGCCCGGCCCGGGCCGCCGGACGTCCCGCGGCCCGCGCGCACGAACCTGCCCGCCCAGCTCACCAGCTTCGTCGGACGGGAGGAGGAGTCGCGCCGTGTCGCGAAGCTGCTGCGCGAGACCCGGCTCGTCACCCTCACCGGCCCCGGCGGCGCGGGCAAGACGCGGCTGGCCAGGGAGAGCGCCGCCCCGTTCGTCGAGGAGATGCCGGACGGCGTGTGGTTCGTGCCGCTGGCGCCCGTCAGCGACCCGGGCGACGTCGTGCACGCCGTCCTCGTCGCGCTCGGCGTCCCCGACACCGTCCGGCCCGGCGAGACCCGGGTGATCGCGCGGCCCCTCGAACGGCTCACCGACTTCCTCGCCGCCAAGCGGCTGGTCGTCGTCCTCGACAACTGCGAGCACGTCCTCGACGCGGCCGCGCGGCTCGCCGGGCACGTCCTCGCGCAGGCCGAGGGCGTGCGGATCCTCGCCAGCAGCCGGGAACCGCTCGGCATCACCGGCGAGTCGCTGTGCCCGGTGCCGTCCCTGCCGCTGCCCGACGACGGCGTCGCGGCCCCGGCGGACGCGCTCGGCTACGCTTCGGTCCGGCTGTTCGCCGACCGGGCCGCGGCCGTCCGCCCCGGCTTCACGGTCGACGCCGACACCGTCACCGACGTCATCGCGATCTGCCGCGCGCTCGACGGCATCCCCCTCGCCATCGAACTGGCCGCCGCCCGGCTGCGCTCCCTCACCACCGGCCAGATCGCGGCGCGGCTCGGTGACCGGTTCCGGCTCCTCACCGGCGGCAGCCGCACCGCGCTGCCCAGGCACCGGACGCTGCGCGCCGTTGTCGACTGGAGCTGGGACCTGCTGGACGACGTCGAACGCACCGTCCTGCGCCGCCTGTCGGTGTTCGCCGGCGGCGCCGCGCCGGACGCCGCCGTCCACGTCTGCGGCGTCGAGGCCCCCGGCGCGCCCGAACCGCACGACGTCATCGACGTGATCGCCGCGCTGATCGACAAGTCGCTGGTGATGGCCGACGGCGACCCCGAGGTCCGCTACCGGCTGCTGGAGACCGTCCGTGTGTACGCGGGGGAGCGCCTCCAGGAGGCGGGCGAGGCCGGACGCGTCCGCTCCGCGCACGCCGCCTACCTCGTCGCGCTCGCCGAACGCGCCGAGCCGGAGCTGCGCCGCCACGACCAGCTGCGCTGGGCGGAGCGCCTCGCCGACGAGCGCGGCAACGTCACCGTCGCGTTCCGGCACCTCATCGAGACCGGCGACAAGGCGACGGCCCTGCGGCTGGTCGCGGCGCTGGTGTGGTTCTGGGTGCTGCGCGACCTGGAGATCGAGGCGGGCCACTGGGCGGTCGCCGTCCGCGAGATGGTCGGCGACACCATCCCGCCGGGTCTGGAGGAGCCCTACGCCCTCTGCGTCGTCTCGGCGAGCCTGATCTCCGAGATGAGCAAGGACGCCGGACCGGCGCCGGAGGCGCTGAGCGCGACCTTCGACCGCGTCGCCGAGATCGTCCCCGGCCGGCCGAAGCATCCCGTCCTCGCCCTCATGGGACCCGCATCCCGCCTGTTCAGCGGCGACATGGAAGAGATCAACCGGCGGCTGCGCGGCACCGAGGACCATCCCGACCCGTGGGTCCGCGCCGCCGGCCACGCCCTCCTCGCGCACATGGGGATCAACATCGGGCGCATCGACGAGGCCGCCGGCGAGGCCGCCGAGGGGTACGCGCGCTTCCGCCACCTCGGCGACCGGTTCGGGATGATCCTCGCGCTGAGCGGGATGATGCAGGTCGCCATGGCCCGCGGCGAGCTCGCCGACGCCGTCCGGTTCGGCGAGGAGGCGTACGCCTACGCGACCGGCGGTGTCAGCCCCGAGCAGGGCGCGGCGATCCTCACCGGGCTCGCGCGGGCCCGGAGCCAGCAGGGCGACATCGCGCGCGCCCGTGAGGACCTCGAACTCGCGGTCGCGCAGATGGACCGGATCGGCGAGTTCGCCGAGGCCGCCTCGTCCTCGCTCGCGCTGTGCGAGCTCGACCTGTGGGAAGGCGACCGCGAGGCCGCCCGCGCCCACGCCGAGCGCGCCTACAAGTGGGTCGAGCCGCGCGAGCGCCGTCCCGACTTCGCGCAGGCCGTCCGCCGCACCTACAGCCGGCTCGGCTGCCTCGCCGAAGAGGACGGCGACCTGGACGCGTCCATCGGCTGGCACCTGCGGGCGTTCACCGACCTCAAGAACGACGCGCTGATGGGCAACCCGGCCATGGCCGCGCTGGTCGACGGCCTCGCCGCCCTGGCCGCGGCCCGCGGCGCCCCCGCACGAGCCGCCGAACTGCTCGGCACCTCGCACCACCTGCGCGGCTACCGCGACACGGGCTGCTACGACGTCGAGCGGACGATCGACGCCGCCGTCCGCGCCCTCGGCGACGCCGGCTTCTCCGCCGCCTACGAACACGGCCGCCGCGTCACCCGCGACGAAGTCTTCACGGCCGGCGCCGACCTCGTCCGCTCGACCGCCCCGGACCCCGCCTGACCCTGCCCTGGCCGATCGAGCGGCCCCGCCCACCGGCCGGGCTGTGATCAGATCCTCCGCGAGTACATCCGCATGGCCAGCGGGAAGGTGACCACGACGATCCCCGCCGCCCACGCGAGCGTGTACCAGGCATGGTTCCCGATCGGGCCGCCGACCATCAGCGCCCGCATCGACTCCGCCAGATGCGTGACCGGGTTCACCTTCGTCCACGCCTCCAGCCACCCCGGCATCGTGGACGTGTCCGGGACGAGGATGCTGCTGCCGAACGTCAGCGGCATCACCCAGATGAACGCGAGCCCCTGAACCGTCTCCGGCGACGGCGCGAGCAGGCCCACCAGGACGGAGATCCAGCTGACCGCCAGATAGAACACGTACGCGAGCGCGAACCCCGCCAGCACCGACAGCGGATCGGTATGGAATCGGAACCCCAGCAGCGAACCGAACCCGACAAGAACCGTCATCACGGTCACGAACCGGGCCGTGTCCCCGAGAACCGACCCGATCAGCGGCGCGGAACGGGCGATCGGCAGGCTGCGGAACCGGTCGAACACACCCTTGTGGATGTCCTCGTTCAGCGCCGTCCCGAGCCCCATCGTCGCGAACATCGCCATCTGCGCGATCAGACCCGGCAGAAGCTTCTGCAGGTACGACTGCGTATCGCCTGCCACCGCCCCACCGAACACGTACAGGAACAGAAGCAGGAACACGATCGGCATCAGCGTCGTGTCCAGCAACTTCTCCGGAGAGTGCTTCAGCTGGGCGATGTTGCGCCACGCCAGCGTCAGGCCATGCCGCAGCGTCCGCTGCGGGCTGATGTGCGCGGGCGGCGGCTCTTTGGACGGACGGCGCCCGTCCACGGTGATGGCGGTCATGCCACGCTCCCCTCGGGGACGAGTTCGGTCTCGGATTCTTCGGCGAGATGGCCCGTCAGTGTGAGGAACACCTCGTCCAGGCTCGGCATCCGCAGCGCCAGCTCGGCCGCGACGATCGACGCGCCGTCCAGCCGCCTGACCAGCGCCGAAAGCAGCCGCGGGTCGTGCACCGGCGCCGTCACGAGACCGGTCGCCGCCTGCACCTCCGGGCGCTCCCCGGTCAGCTCGGCGACGATCGCGGTGAGCTGCGCCGTGCGGTACGGCTCGGCCGCGCGGACCACCAGCGTCTGCCGTCCGATCCGGCCCTTCAGGTCGTCGGACGTGCCCTCCGCGATCACCCGGCCGTGGTCGAACACCGCGATCCGGTCCGCGAGCGCGTCCGCCTCCTCCAGGTACTGCGTGGTCAGGAGCACCGTCGCGCCTTCGCTGACGACACCGCGGACCGTGTCCCACACCTCGTTGCGGGCCCGCGGGTCCAGCCCGGTCGTCGGCTCGTCCAGATAGATGATCTCGGGCTGGTTGATCAGGCTCGCCGCCAAGTCGAGCCGCCGCCGCATCCCGCCCGAGTACGTCTTGACGGCACGCGACCCGGCCTCGGTGAGCCGGAACCGCTCCAGCAGTCCGCGCGCCCTGGCCCTCGCCTCCCGCCGGCCGAAATCCAGCAGCCGGGCGATCATCACAAGGTTCTCGGTGCCGGTCAGCTCCTCGTCGACGGACGCGTACTGCCCGGTCAGCCCGATCATCGCGCGCACCTGGACGGCGTCCTTCACGACGTCGTAACCGCACACCTCCGCCCGTCCGGCGTCCGGCTTCAGCAGCGTCGCCAGAACCCGGACGGCGGTCGTCTTACCCGCACCGTTAGGGCCCAGTACCCCGAGGACCGTCCCCCGGCGCGCCGAGATGTCCACGCCGTCCAGAGCCTTCGTATCCCCGAACCGCTTGCGCAGCCCTTCGGCGCGAATCACATCGTCCATCGATCTGCCCCTCACAGGTCTTTCGGTCTGACGTCACCACCGTCGCCGAGCCCGCTGACAAGGCGCGGACATCGGCGGGCACGCGCTGACAGCACGCTGATACCGCCCTGACGCCCTGGCGTCTGAACCCGTTGTGACCAGCGGGTTTCCGCCATCAGACGAGGATGTGGACGATCCGATTTGACGACCCGTCCAGGGCTGCCTAATCTTCTTCCTGCCCCAAGGGATGCGGGACGCCGGAAGGCGGACGGCCCAGGGGCGAAGCCAACAGAGGAAAATCGGTTCGCAGCTTGATCCGGGCCGGGGTACTCTTGAGTGGCAAGCCCGGACGGGATGCAGGACGCCGCGAGGTGGCCGGCCCGTAGGGCGTCCCCTACGAAACCGATCTTCGCGGGCCTTGCGGTCTGCGGGTTGGTTGGCGTGTGGGAACTCGGTTCGCTTCCGTCTCCGTCGAAAAGATCTTCCTCGATCGGCTTGACAGTGGCTGCGATTCGGGTAAGTTAGAAGGGTTGCCCCGGAGCGGGAAACGCGAAAGCGGGTCCGGCGCGGTGGGTGTCCGTTTCTTGAGAACTCAACAGCGTGTTAAAAGCCAGTGCCTTTATATGGTTCGGCCCTTGGGGTCGGACCGCCCCGTGGACTGCCTCTGCTTTTTGGGTGGGGGTGGTTGGGGATTTCTTTGAGGCAATGCGACCCCTTCTTTTTGGGGGTTGTGGTGCTGGGATTGTTTCCAAGGTTTGGCCGGTTCGGGGGTTCGCCCCTTCGGGTTGGTCGTGTGGCCTTAATGGAGAGTTTGATCCTGGCTCAGGACGAACGCTGGCGGCGTGCTTAACACATGCAAGTCGAGCGGAAAGGCCCCTTTGGGGGTACTCGAGCGGCGAACGGGTGAGTAACACGTGAGCAACCTGCCCCTGACTTCGGGATAAGCCTGGGAAACTGGGTCTAATACCGGATATGACCATTCTGCGCATGTGGGGTGGTGGAAAGTTTTTCGGTTGGGGTTGGGCTCGCGGCCTATCAGCTTGTTGGTGGGGTGATGGCCTACCAAGGCGACGACGGGTAACCGGCCTGAGAGGGCGACCGGTCACACTGGGACTGAGACACGGCCCAGACTCCTACGGGAGGCAGCAGTGGGGAATATTGCGCAATGGGCGGAAGCCTGACGCAGCGACGCCGCGTGGGGGATGACGGCCTTCGGGTTGTAAACCTCTTTCAGCACCGACGAAGCGGAAGTGACGGTAGGTGCAGAAGAAGCGCCGGCTAACTACGTGCCAGCAGCCGCGGTAATACGTAGGGCGCAAGCGTTGTCCGGAATTATTGGGCGTAAAGAGCTCGTAGGCGGTTTGTCGCGTCTGTCGTGAAAGCCCACGGCTTAACCGTGGGTCTGCGGTGGATACGGGCAGACTAGAGGCAGGTAGGGGAGAATGGAATTCCCGGTGTAGCGGTGAAATGCGCAGATATCGGGAGGAACACCGGTGGCGAAGGCGGTTCTCTGGGCCTGTACTGACGCTGAGGAGCGAAAGCGTGGGGAGCGAACAGGATTAGATACCCTGGTAGTCCACGCCGTAAACGTTGGGCGCTAGGTGTGGGGTTCTTCCACGGATTCCGCGCCGTAGCTAACGCATTAAGCGCCCCGCCTGGGGAGTACGGCCGCAAGGCTAAAACTCAAAGGAATTGACGGGGGCCCGCACAAGCGGCGGAGCATGTTGCTTAATTCGACGCAACGCGAAGAACCTTACCAAGGCTTGACATCGCCGGAAAACTCGCAGAGATGCGGGGTCCTTTTTGGGCCGGTGACAGGTGGTGCATGGCTGTCGTCAGCTCGTGTCGTGAGATGTTGGGTTAAGTCCCGCAACGAGCGCAACCCTCGTTCCATGTTGCCAGCACTTCGGGTGGGGACTCATGGGAGACCGCCGGGGTCAACTCGGAGGAAGGTGGGGATGACGTCAAGTCATCATGCCCCTTATGTCTTGGGCTGCAAACATGCTACAATGGCCGGTACAGAGGGCTGCGATACCGTGAGGTGGAGCGAATCCCGTAAAGCCGGTCTCAGTTCGGATCGAAGTCTGCAACTCGACTTCGTGAAGTCGGAGTCGCTAGTAATCGCAGATCAGCAACGCTGCGGTGAATACGTTCCCGGGCCTTGTACACACCGCCCGTCACGTCACGAAAGTCGGCAACACCCGAAGCCCGTGGCCCAACCAGCTTGCTGGGGGAGCGGTCGAAGGTGGGGCCGGCGATTGGGACGAAGTCGTAACAAGGTAGCCGTACCGGAAGGTGCGGCTGGATCACCTCCTTTCTAAGGAGCACCCAACTGGCCGAGCTGGCCCCTCTTGCAGGGGATGCTCGGTCGGTGGCCGCTGTCGGCAGCGCATGTCTGCCGGGTGGCTGCTCATAGATGTGGAGCACTGGCTACTCAGCCTGCTGGCCGTGCGGCTCAGCTAGTACCGCCCTCGACGGGCCCCTTTTGGGGTCCTGGGGGAGTGGGAACGGTGAGTCTCGGGCGGTTGGCAGGTTGGACACGCTGTTGGGTCCTGAGGAAACGGGCGCGAGCTCGGTGGCCTCTGGATTGCGGGACCAGATACCTCGCTCTCTGTCTTGAGGGTGGGGTGCTGGTGGGCCCGGTTGTTTTTTGAGAACTGCACAGTGGACGCGAGCATCTCTGGTGAATGATGAGGGCTCGGGTGAGGCGCCTCTGATTTTTTGGGGTGTGTTCATTCGGGTTTTTGTTGTTTATCTGCGATTTGTTTTGATCGTTTTGTGTGTTCAAGTTTTTTAGGGCATACGGTGGATGCCTTGGCATCAGGAGCCGATGAAGGACGTGGGAGCCTGCGATATGCCTCGGGGAGTCGGCAACCAGACTTTGATCCGGGGATTTCCGAATGGGGAAACCTGGCACTCGTCATGGGGTGTCGCCGCCGTCTGAATGTATAGGGCGGTTGGTGGGAACGCGGGGAAGTGAAACATCTCAGTACCCGCAGGAAGAGAAAACAATTGTGATTCCGTGAGTAGTGGTGAGCGAAAGCGGAGGAGCCTAAACCGTGCGCGTGTGATACCTGGTAGGGGTTGCGTGTGCGGGGTTGTGGGAGCATCCGGCTGGGTCTACCAGTCCAGCAAGGAGTTACAAACTGCTCGGGTAGTCGAATGGTATGGGAAGGCCGACCGTAGACGGTGAGAGTCCGGTAGACGAAACTCGAGTGGCTTCTGGGTGTTTTCCCGAGTAGCACGGGGCCCGTGAAATCCTGTGTGAATCTGCCACGACCACGTGGTAAGGCTGAATACTTCCTGGTGACCGATAGCGGACCAGTACCGTGAGGGAAAGGTGAAAAGTGCCCCGGTGAGGGGTCGTGAAAGAGTACCTGAAACCGTGTGCCTACAAGCCGTCAGAGCCTCCTCAATGTCTCCTTGTGGGGTGTTGTTGGTGATGGCGTGCCTTTTGAAGAATGAGCCTGCGAGTTATGGTGTGTGGCGAGGTTAACCGGTGGCGGGTAGCCGTAGCGAAAGCGAGTCTGAATAGGGCGTTTTAGTCGCATGCTGTAGACCCGAAGCGGGGTGATCTAGCCATGGGCAGGGTGAAGCGCCGGTAAGACGGTGTGGAGGCCCGAACCCACCAGGGTTGAAAACCTGGGGGATGACCTGTGGTTAGGGGTGAAAGGCCAATCAAACTCCGTGATAGCTGGTTCTCCCCGAAATGCATTTAGGTGCAGCGTTGCGTGGTGCTTGCCGGAGGTAGAGCTACTGGATGGCTGATGGGCCCGACAAGGTTACTGACGTCAGCCAAACTCCGAATGCCGGTAAGTTGAGCGTGGCAGTGAGACTGCGGGGGATAAGCTTCGTAGTCGAGAGGGAAACAGCCCAGATCATCGGTTAAGGCCCCTAAGCGTGTGCTAAGTGGGAAAGGATGTGGAGTTGCCGTGACAACCAGGAGGTTGGCTTAGAAGCAGCCATCCTTGAAAGAGTGCGTAATAGCTCACTGGTCAAGTGATTCCGCGCCGACAATGTAGCGGGGCTCAAGCACACCGCCGAAACCGTGGCATCCGCACCCGTTGTGGTGTGGGTGGGTAGGGGAGCGTCCTGCAGCCGGTGAAGCCGCCGAGTGATCGAGTGGTGGAGGCTGTGGGAGTGAGAATGCAGGCATGAGTAGCGAGTCACACGTGAGAACCGTGTGCGCCGGATGACCAAGGGTTCCTGGGGCAGGCTAATCCGCCCAGGGTAAGTCGGGACCTAAGGCGAGGCCGACAGGCGTAGTCGATGGACAACGGGTTGATATTCCCGTACCCGCTGGTATGCGCCAACGCTGAATCCTCTGATGCTAACCGCCCGAACCATCCGCGGGGCCTTCGGGCCTGGTGTGGTGGGGAGCGTGGGACCCGAGGGGGTAGTAGGTGAGTGATGGGGTGACGCAGGAGGGTAGCTCAGCCCAGGCGATGGTTGTCCTGGGGTAAGCATGTAGCCCGGTGTGCAGGTAAATCCGCATGCCATGAAGGGTGAGATGTGATGCCGAGCCGTTTTAGGTGAAGTGAGTGATCCCATGCTGTCGAGAAAAGCCTCTAGCGAGTGTACTGGCGGCCCGTACCCTAAACCGACTCAGGTGGTCAGGTAGAGAATACCAAGGCGATCGGGTGAACTGTGGTTAAGGAACTCGGCAAATTGCCCCCGTAACTTTGGGAGAAGGGGGACCTTGCTTGGTGAGCCGTCTTGCACGGGGAGCTGGGTGGGGTCGCAGAGGCCAGGGGGAAGCGACTGTTTACTAAAAACACAGGTCCGTGCGAAGTCGTAAGACGCGGTATACGGACTGACGCCTGCCCGGTGCCGGAACGTTAAGAGGACCGGTTACACCTTCGGGTGGACGCTGAGAATCTAAGCGCCGGTAAACGGCGGTGGTAACTATAACCATCCTAAGGTAGCGAAATTCCTTGTCGGGTAAGTTCCGACCTGCACGAATGGCGTAACGACTTCCCCGCTGTCTCAACCACAGGCCCGGCGAAATTGCAGTACGAGTAAAGATGCTCGTTTCGCGCAGCAGGACGGAAAGACCCCGGGACCTTCACTATAGCTTGGCATTGGCGTTTGGAGCGTCTTGTGTAGGATAGGTGGGAGACTGTGAAGCCGGCACGCCAGTGTCGGTGGAGTCGTTGGTGAAATACCACTCTGGTCGTTTTGAGCGTCTAACCCGCGCCCGTGTATCCGGGTGGGGGACAGTGCCTGGTGGGTAGTTTAACTGGGGCGGTTGCCTCCTAAAGAGTAACGGAGGCGCCCAAAGGTTCCCTCAGCCTGGTTGGCAATCAGGTGGTGAGTGTAAGGGCACAAGGGAGCTTGACTGTGAGACGGACGTGTCGAGCAGGTGCGAAAGCAGGGCCTAGTGATCCGGCGCCGGCGTGTGGAAGCGGTGTCGCTCAACGGCTAAAAGGTACCCCGGGGATAACAGGCTGATCTTCCCCAAGAGTCCATATCGACGGGATGGTTTGGCACCTCGATGTCGGCTCGTCGCATCCTGGGGCTGGAGTAGGTCCCAAGGGTTGGGCTGTTCGCCCATTAAAGCGGCACGCGAGCTGGGTTTAGAACGTCGCGAGACAGTTCGGTCCCTATCCGCTGCGCGCGTAGGAGAATTGAGAGGGTCTGTCCCTAGTACGAGAGGACCGGGACGGACGGACCTCTGGTGTGCCAGTTGTCCCGCCAGGGGCACGGCTGGTTGGCTACGTTCGGTCGGGATAACCGCTGAAAGCATCTAAGCGGGAAGCCTTCCTCGAGATGAGTTCTCCCACCCCCTTTGAGGGGTGTAAGGCCCCCAAGAGACGATTGGGTTGATAGGCCGGGTATGGAAGCATCGTAAGGTGTGGAGTTGACCGGTACTAATAGGCCGAGTGGCTTGAACACACAATTCGTTCAATCCAAATCGCTGCAAGAAACGTTCGCGTCCCTGTGTGGTTCCCAGAAAACAACCTCGGCAACCCGCAAACACAACACAACAGAATGATGTGCCGGACTGCTGGTTTGGACACCCAAAGGTTTGCCCACCCCGGTGTGTGGGGTGGTGCGTTGGGCGTTCGGTGGTTTTGGCGAGGGGGAAACACCCGGTCCCATCCCGAACCCGGAAGTTAAGCCCTTCAGCGCCGATGGTACTGCACGGGAGACTGTGTGGGAGAGTAGGACACCGCCGGACACTACATGATGGGGGGAGGCCCCGCCGACAACGGCGGGGCCTTCCTCATTTTCTTAAGACTTTGTTAGGACAAGTAGTGGCGAACCTCAGCCATTTCTAGCGCGTCTGATTCGCCTGAGCGTCGAATGATGACCTCTTCTACTCTTATCTCTCTGAGTATGGCGAGTAACGGATTGTTGTGCTCGGTGGGTTGGTAATAGAGCTTCTGAGGCGTTTTATCGACATGGGGTGACTGCGGCCTTAGAGTTGGGCGGGCGTTCGGCCGCCTTCTGAGGATGCTGGCCTTAGCCCCTGTATCTACCTGCGATGAGGAATGTGATGAGCTTCGCGATCGAGCCGATTGATCCTGCCGACCTGCCCGCGTCCTCTCCGGCCTATACGCATGGAACGCTGGTTCACGGGGCGCAGCGGATCTTGTACATCAGTGGCCAGCCACCCTGGACCATCAAGGGTGACGTTCCGGACGACTTCGCTGCGCAATGTCGTCTCGCCTGGGACAACGTCAAGACTGTCCTCGCCGGAGCGGGGATGACCACCAGGAATCTCGCCAAGGTCACCATTTACCTGTCGGATCGGCGGTATCGCGAACTCAACTCCCGAATCCGCCACGAGGTGCTCGGCGACCACCGACCGGCGGTCACGATCATCATTACCGGTATCTATGACGAGAGCTGGCTGTTGGAGATCGAAGCCATCGCCGTCGCGCCCGACCTGACCGCCGCGCCCAGTACGGAGAACGGGGCGAACCAGCCATTGTGAGGCGGTTGCTGAGCCGTTCGTGGATTGCCGGTCGGACAATGCCCGTGGACGTGTCCCCACCTGGAGAGTTTTTGGTGGCCATCGGGGAGGACGACGGCCCCGAGTTCATTCAGTGGTCGGGGGAGAAGGCGTTGAAGACCGCCTCAGGAGTGTCGCGTTTCTTGTAGAGGTTCCAGGCGGTGTCGGCGATCGTGTCGGGGTCGAGGGTTCGGACGGTCATGCCGCCGAGCCTCTCGGGCTGGGACGTGATCAGGCGGTGGATGTCGCCGCGCTCGATGAGGCCGCCGATCGTCAGGGTGCCCGCGTAGACGCCCTGGTCGGCGAGAGCCGCGTGGAGGGTCAGCGCGTAGTTCCGCATGGCCGCGGCCGAGACCGCCAAGTTCCCGAGCATAGGTATCGGAACGACTGAGCTGAGGCCGCCGGCGAACAGCAGCCCGCCGCTGCCGCGCTCCAGCATGCCGGGCAGCACCGCCCCGACGGCGTCGATCGCCGGATAGATCCAGCTCATCGCCTCCTTCACGGCGGCCACGTCCGTGGACGTGATGGGAGCCGGATGGGCATCAGGGTCGGCCGCACCGGGGCCGTAGTAAAGGACGTCGACGCGGCCGTGCTGTTCGGCGACCGCGTCGAGTGCGGCCAGGAGGCCGTCCCGGTCAAGGGCGTCGGCCGGGTGCGACGTCGCCTCGATGCCCTCGGCCTTCAGCGCGGCCACGTAACCGGAGTGCCGGGCCCCGTTGCGGGAGATGAGCGCGATGCGGTGGCCCTCGCGGCCGAACCGGTGCGCGATGGACATGCCGAGGCCGGGCCCGGCGCCGATGACGACAGTCGTTGCTGACATGGCGTGGAACCTCCATGAAATTGAGGGAGCCCTCAAGTTAGCCGAAACTTGAGGGTCCTCTCAAGTTCGTAGGATGGGGGCATGTCCAGGAAGACGAGGCCACCCCGGGCGGACGCCGCGCGCAACCGGGACAGACTTCTCGCCGCGGCGACCGAGGTGTTCGGGGAACGCGGGCTCGACGCCCCGCTGGAGGAGATCGCGCGCCGGGCGGGAGTCAGTATCGGCACGCTCTACAACCATTTCCCCACGCGCCAGGACTTCTTCGACGCCATCTTCCCCAAGCGGCTGGCGGCCCTGGACGGGATCGCCGAGGCGGCACTGGCCGATCCCGAACCCTGGGACGGCTTCGTCGCGTTCGTCGAGGGCCTGATCGCGTTGCAGGCCGAGGATCGCGGGCTGAACGACGCGCTGGTCCGGAGATTCCCGGTGGCGTCCGAGGTGAGCGCGGCATGCCATCGCGGGTTCGGGCACCTGATACGGATCATCGCGCGGGCCAAGGAGTCGGGGGAACTCCGCGCCGACTTCGAGCCGCAGGACGTCGCGACGCTGATGTGGGCGATGTCGCAGGTCATCCGCGAGTCCATCGACGTCGCGCCCGATGTCTGGCGGCGCTTCCTCGCGTTCTATCTCGATGGTCTGCGTGCCGCCGCCGCCCATCCGATCACCGTCCGGCCCCTGTCCGCGGAACAGATCGCGGGCCTGATGGCGGCCGGGTGACGGTTTCGGTCTCTTAGCGGCTCGGCGGGCGGGACGCGGTTTCCAGGGTGCGCAGGAGGGAGTCCGCCGCGGCCAGGTCGGTCTCGCTGAAGACCCGGATTCCTTCGCGCTCGAGGAGGGCGGTCGTGACGCCGTCCCCGGCGGCCGACGTGCCCGTGAAGGTGCCGTCGTGGATTCGATGGCTGCCGCAGGACGGGCTGCCCTCCTTGAGGAGCGCGACGCGGGCGCCGGAGCGGCGGGCGGCGTCCAGGGCCTGGCGGGCGCCGTGGAGGAATTCGGCGGTGACGTCGTCGCCCGTGCCGGTCCGGACGCGGGCGGTGCCGTCGAGGACGGCGTGGCCGTCGCCGCCGACGATCTCCGCGGGCGGGCGCGGGACGGCCAAGCCGCCGGACACCTCGGGGCAGAACGGGACGAGGCGGCCCTCGGTGCGCCAGCGCTCGAAGAGGTCGTCGTCCACCGGCTTGGTCGCGCCGTCGAAGCGGACGGGCCGTCCCATGAGGCACGAGCTGACCAGGATGCGTTCCACGTCGTCCAGCCTATGCGGGCGGGGGACGCCGGGCGGGTGGCCGGTTACTTGCGGATGCGGCTCACGGCCACCTGCGCCACGCGGACGGCTGCGCCCGGGTTGAGGCGGACGCCGCGCCAGGCGAGCCGGCCGTGCGCGGGCGCGACGATCAGGGCCTGGTTCCTGGCGATGCCGCGCATGATGTCGCGGGCCAGTTTCTCGGCCGTGTAGAGGCGCGGGGACGCCTTGGCGATGTCGCCGGTGGCGTCGCCGCTCATCGGCGTCTCGGGCAGGTCCGGGTTGACGTTGTGGAGCAGCGGCGTGTCCACGAAGCTCGGGCAGACGACGCTGACCTTGACGCCGCGTCCGGCGGCCTCCGCGCGCAGGCCGAGGGACAGTCCGACGACGGCGTGCTTGGTGGCCGTGTAGGGGATGCCGATCGGCATCGGGACGAGGCCGGCGAGCGAGGCGGTGTTGACGATGTGGCCGCGGCCCTGCTCCAGCATGATCGGGTAGGCGGCGTGGACGCCGTGCACGACGCCCTTGAGGTTGATGTCGATCGCGCGGTTCCAGTGGTCGAGGGTGAGTTCCTCGGCGAGGCCGCCGATGGCGATGCCCGCGTTGTTGAACACCAGGTCAAGCTGTCCGTGGTCGGCCCGTACGGCCTGGTAGACGTCGGCGACGGCTTCGGCGTCGGTGACGTCGAGCGGCGCGGACGTCGCCTTGCCCTTGCCGAGCGTGTTCAGCCTGTCGGCGACGTGCGCCGCGCCTTCGGCGTTGACGTCGGTCACCACGACGGTGTCGCCGCGCGTCACCAGGGACGTGGCGATCGCGCGGCCGATGCCGGACGCGCCTCCGGTCACGATCGCGATGCTCATGAAGGACTCCGCTTGGGGATGGACGCCGCGACCGCGGCTCGGGGCCGGGCGGCGACGGCTGTTGGGAAGTTCGTCGGCAGGTGGGGCGGTGGGCTGCGCGCCAAAGCCCGAGGCCAGGGGGCCGGGCGGCTGGGGAGGCCCGTCCGGATGACCGCGGGCCTTGTGCGGGCGGCCCCCGCCCCGCCGCCGGTGTCATCGCGGCGGGGCGGGCGCTCTCCGCCGGGGCTGCGGGGCAGGCGTGCCGGCCGTGGTCACGCGGCCTTGAGAGCGCGGCGCTGCTTCGGCTCGTCCCAGATGCCGAACGCCTTCCACACCTGCCTGCCGACCGGGCTGATCACGCCGAGCTCGGCCATCAGGTCGCGGATCTTGCCGACGGAGTTGGAGATCTCCGCCATCGACGCCTCGCTCTTGTACGCCTGCCGGACGACGTCCTTCGGAATGCCGAAGTGCCGCACCATCGGCCCGGGCGGCGACAGCATGATCCGCGCCATCACGCCGAGGACGACCGGAGTCGCGACGCCGAGGATCCGGCGGCGCAGCGGGTGCATGTTCGGCACCCGGTGCTTGAGGTAATGCCTGGCGAACGAGATGTGCCGGGCCTCCTCCGCGATGTGGATCTTCATGATGGTCTCTTCGAGCGGGTGCTTGATGTGCCCGCCCTTGAGCGACTTGCGCTGGACGTAGTCGATCGGGTCCTCGCCGCCGAGCACGAAGATGAAGAACATCTCGGTGCTGACCAGCGGGATCCACGGCGCGGCCTGCGCGATGAGGCTGAGCGAGCGCGGCATCCCGCGGATCGGCATCCCGGTGCGGTTCACGAACTCCTGGAACATCATCCCGTGGTGACATTCCTCGGTCGTCTCGTGGTAGACGTACCGGAACTCGGGGCGCCCGTTCGGCAGCCGGTAGGCGTAGTTCAGCAGCCCGCGCTTCAGCAGGTTCTCGAACTGCAGGCCGATCTTCATGGCGGTCGCGACGCGCCACAGCCCGATCTGCGCCTGGATCTCCGGTGGCTGCGACTGGTACCAGGCCGTCTCGCCGAGCCGGTCGAACGGGGGCAGCACCCAGCGCGGGTCGTTCTTGTCGACGGTGAACTCCGGGTCGTCCCACGGGATGTCGGCGTACGCCTCCCAGTGCTTGTCCACCGACGCCTTGTTCAGGCGGTCGATGACACCGAGGTAGGACTTGCTGTCCTTGACCTGCTCGCGGACCTCTTCGGCGAGCTCGGTGGGGGCTTTCGGCATTTCGGGCGCTCCCTCGGGGTGGTACGGCGGCCGCGGCCGGCGATGTGGTTCAGCGGTTTCGGTCGGGGACGGCCACGGGGGTTCCGGGGCCTGGGACGATCAGCCGCGCGACATCCTTGATCTGGCGCAGCACGGCGGCCTGGTGGCCGTCGGCGTCGTCGTCCAGCGCGTTCTGGATGGAGAGCCCGACGAACATCGCGAACAGGCCGCGCAGCATCGTCGGGACGAAGTCGGCGGGGAGCGTGTTCTCCGGGAACAGCCGCTCGAACACCTCCAGGATGACCTGGAGGACCCGCTCGTTCAGGTCGAGGCACAGCGGGCGGAGCTCGTCGTCGGTGCGGGCCGCGACGGCCAGTTCCATGAGGGCCTTGGCCGGACGCCCGCGGAACACCTCCCACAGCAGGTCGAGCGCGCCCGAGACGTCGCGCCGCTCGGGCGGCAGCACCGCGAACGCGGTCTCGTACGCCAGCCGCTGCGCCTCCAGCAGATGCTCCAGCGCGGCCGCGACGAGCACCATCTTGGTCGGGAAGTGGTGCTGCTGCGCACCGCGCGACACCCCGGCGCGGCGGGCCACCTCCGTGGTGGACGTCCCGGACCAGCCGAGGTCCACCAGGCACTCCATGGTGGCCTCCAGGAGGCTGGCCCGCGTGCGGGACCGGCGTTCCTCCTGCGTCCGGCGGTGGGACGGTCCGTGCCGGTGACGTCGGTGGCTGCTTACTGTCACGTCTCCGACGGTACGAGCCGACATACAAGCAAGCAAGCCTGCATGTATGTTGCCCGCATCACAATTGGACATCCGGTCTGATTGAGTCGCCGGGCGACGTACCGCGATGGACGTAGACGGGCGGGCCCGGATGCTTCACCGGGCGCAGGCGGGTTGCCTCTCCTCACCCGACGACGGGCGGCCGACCACGGCGCCACGATCCCGGACATGGGAAACGCAGCAGAGGCAAGGCGATCGATCAACGACGACGACGCGGGCACGGCGGCCGGCAACGGCGGGGCCCGCACGGTTCATCTCAGCAAGGTGTACGGCACCGGCGCCATGGCGGTGCGCGCGCTCGACGACGTCAGCGTGACGCTCCCGGAACGGCGGTTCACCGCGATCATGGGGCCGTCCGGCGCCGGGAAGTCCACGCTGATGCACTGCGTGGCGGGGCTGGAGGACGCGACGTCCGGCAAGGTCTACGTCGGCGACCAGGAGCTCGGCGCGCTGTCGGACCGGCGGCTGACCAGGCTCCGGCGTGAGCGCATCGGGTTCGTGTTCCAGGCGTTCAACCTGCTCCCGACGCTGACGGCCCGCGACAACATCCTGCTGCCGATGACGCTGGCGGGGACGAGGCCCGACGAGGAATGGCTGGGCACGGTCGTGCGCGTGCTGAAGCTGGGGGACCGGCTCTCGCATCGTCCGGCCGAGATGTCGGGCGGGCAGCAGCAGCGGGTGGCGCTGGCGCGCGCGCTGGTCACCCGCCCGCAGATCGTGTTCGCGGACGAGCCGACCGGCAACCTCGACTCCCGCACCGGCGCCGAGGTGCTCACGCTGCTCCGCAACGCCGTGGACGACCTGGGTCAGACCGTCGCGATGGTCACCCACGACCCGGTCGCCGCGGGCCACGCCGACTCGGTGGTGTTCCTCGCCGACGGGCGGATCGTCGACGTCATGGACGCGCCCACACCCGACCGGGTGCTGGACCGGATGCGCGGGCTGGGGGACAACCGATGATCGGGCTCGTGTTCAAGGAACTGTGGGGACGCAAGCGCCGGATGGTCGGCTCCCTGGTGGCGGTGTTCCTCGGCGTGTCGTTTCTGACGGGAACGCTCGTGCTCGGCGACACCCTCGCGGGAAGCATCGACGGGTACTTCTCCAAGGCGTACGGCAAGACGGACGTCAGCGTCCGCAACTCGACCAGTGTCAGCGACGAGCCGTGGGGGTCGCGGGGCCAGATCGACGCGTCCGCTCTGGACAGGGTCCGCCGGGTGGACGGCGTCGCCAACGCCGAACCGGTCATCCAGGGGTCGGGTCAGCTGCTCGCCAAGGACGGCGCGATCGTCGAGTCGCGCGGGCCGCGCACCGCCGGGAACTGGCTGACCGATCCGAAGCTCAACCCGTACCGGCTCGCCGAGGGCCGGGCGCCGCGCGCGCCGGACGAGGTCGTCATCAACAAGATGTTCGCCGACGAGGGCGAGCTGAAGATCGGCGACCGGACGGCCGTGCTCACGCCGGAGAAGGTCCCGGTGACCGTCGTCGGGATCAGCATGTTCGGCGACGAGGAGGCGTTCGGCGAGACGTCGTTCACGGCGTTCAGCCTGGACGGCGCCCGCCGGCACGTCGCGAAGTCGCCCGACCGGATCAGCGGCGTCTATGTCCGCGCGGACGGCGGTGTCAGTCAGGACGAGCTCGCGTCGCGGATCAAGCCCGTCCTGCCCGCCGGGGCCGAGGCGATCACGAACAAGGCGCAGGTCGACGAGGGCATGTCGCAGGTCGAGTCCGGGTTCCTGCAGATCTTCCGGACCGTCCTCGGCGCGTTCGGCGGGGTGGCGCTGCTCGTCGCCGCGTTCAGCATCCACAACACGTTCGCGATCACGATGGCGCAGCGGACCCGGGAGTCGGCGCTGCTGCGCGCCCTCGGCGCGGGCCGCCGCCAGGTCATGACCATCGTCGGATTCGAGGCGCTGGTCATCGGCGCCGCCGCGACCCTCGCCGGGCTCGCCGGCGGGATGGGGTTCGCGGCGTTCCTCCGGTGGCTGTTCACGCAGTTCCGCATCGGGATCGCGATGGAGGGGCTGACCGTCTCCGCCACCTCGATCCTGATCGCGGTGCCGGTCGGGATGCTGGTCACGCTGGTGGCAGCGCTCGGGCCCGCGGTGAAGGCGTCCCGGGTGGCGCCGCTGGCCGCGCTGCGCGAGGTCGCCGCCGAGTCCGCGCGCGCGACCGACACCCGCGTCATCGTCGGCGGTGTCCTCGCGGCCGTCGCCGCCGGGACCGTCGTGTTCGGCGCGGTCACCGAGCAGATGGCGATGGCCGGAGCGGGCGCGGTCCTGTGCGTCATCGCGATGGTCGCGCTCGGGCCGGTCGCGGCGCGTCCGGTCTCCGCCCTGATCGGCGGGCCCGCGGCGCGGACGCGCGGTGTGTCCGGGACGCTCGCCCGCGACAACGCCGCCCGCAGTCCCAAGCGGACCGCGGGCGCCGCGACCGCGCTGATGGTCGGCGTCGGGGTCGTCACGCTGATGACGGTGTTCATCGGGTCGCTCGGCGCGTCGCTGGAGAACAGCGTCGCCGGGTCGTTCAAGGGGCCGCTCGTCGTCAACTCCGGAGGCAACGAGACCGGCGGGTTCGGCACGGGCCTCGTCCAGGACGCGGCGAAGGTCCCGCAGGTCGAACGCGTCGCCGGCGCCGGAATGGGCAGCATGCGGGTGGACGGCGACGCGTCCACCGTGAGCGTCGCCGACCCGGCGGCACTCGGCCGCGTCCTCGACCTGGACGTCGCGCAGGGCGCCATGACGGACGCGGGCGCGCTCGCCGTGTCCAAGGGCGTCGCCGACGACAAGGGCTGGAAGCCCGGCACGCGGGTCCCGGTCACGTTCGCCGACGGCGCGTCGCAGCGGCTCACCGTCGGCGCCGTCTACGAGAACACCGACATGACCGGCGACTACATCGTCCCGAGGACGGTGTGGAACGCGCACACCCGCCAGCCGCTGGACACGCGGGCGTTCGTCGTCCTCAAGCCGGGCGCGTCGGTCGCCGCCGCGACGCAGGCGCTCACGGCGGTCGCCAAGCCGTACGGCGCGCCCGAGGTGCAGACGCGCGACGAGTTCGTCACCGCGCAGACCGAGGACATGCAGGGCTTCATCACCGTCGTGTACGGGATGCTGATCCTCGCCATCGTCATCGCGCTGCTCGGCATCGCGAACACGCTGTCGCTGGCCGTCCACGAGCGGACCCGGGAACTCGGGCTGCTGCGCGCGGTCGGCGCGACCCGCCCGCAGATCAGGTCGATGGTGCGCTGGGAGTCGGTGATCGTCGCGCTGTTCGGCACGGGCGGCGGGATCGGGCTCGGGGTGTTCCTCGGCTGGGGGCTCGGCAGCGCGCTCGGCAACCCGTTCGCGCCGCCCACCGTCACGCTGGTGGTGGTCGCGCTGGTCGGGGCGGTGGCGGGGGCGCTCGCGGCGATCCGTCCGGCCCGGCGCGCGGCGCGGCTGGCGATCCTGTCCGCGATCGCCGCCCCGTGACGGCCGCCGCGTCCCTCCGTCCGCCGCTCTGGTGGGCGGGGGGACGACGGCGCCGCCGACCCGGTCCTGGTTAAGGTGAGTCCATGCAGGTCAACCAGTCGGGCAAGCTCACCAGCGTCTGTTACGACATCCGCGGCCCGGTGCTCAAGCGCGCCAAGCAGCTGGAGGCCGAGGGAAGCAACATCCTCAAGCTGCACATCGGGAACCCGGCCCCGTTCGGGTTCGAGGCGCCGCCCGAGCTCCTTCAGGACATGGTCCGCAACCTGCCGGACGCGCACGGCTACAGCGACTCCAAGGGCATCCTGCCCGCCCGCCGCGCCATCGTGCAGCGCCTGGAGGACGACGGCGTCACCGGCGTCGACGTCGAGGACGTCTACCTCGGCAACGGCGTCTCCGAGCTGATCGTGATGACGTTGCAGGCCCTGCTCAACGACGGTGACGAGGTCCTGATCCCGGCGCCCGACTACCCGCTGTGGACGGCCGCCGTGTCACTGTGCGGCGGGACGCCCGTCCACTACCTGTGCGACGAGTCCGCCGACTGGGCACCCGGCCTGGACGACATCGAGTCCAGGATCGGCGACCGGACCCGGGCACTGGTGCTGATCAACCCGAACAACCCGACCGGCGCCGTCTATCCGCGCGAGGTCCTCACCGGCATCGTCGAGCTCGCCCGCCGGCACAACCTGATCATCTTCGCGGACGAGATCTACGACCGGATCCTGTACGACGACGCCGTGCACATCCCCATCGCGTCCCTGGCCCCCGACCTGCTGTGCCTCACCTTCGGCGGCCTCTCCAAGAACTACCGCGTGGCCGGGTTCCGCGCCGGCTGGGTCGTGCTGACCGGCCCGAAGGAGCACGCCGAGTCCTACATCGAGGGCCTGGACATCCTCGCCAACATGCGGCTGTGCCCCAACGTCCCCGGCCAGCACGCCATCCAGGCGGCGCTCGGCGGCTACCAGAGCATCGACGACCTCGTCCTGCCGACCGGGCGGCTCGGTGAGCAGCGCGAACGAGCCTGGAAGCTGCTGAACGACCTGCCGGGGGTGAGCTGCGTCCGGCCCATGGGCGCCCTGTACGTGTTCCCGCGCCTCGACCCCGGGATGTACCCGGTCGAGGACGACATGCGGTTCGCGCTCGACCTCCTCGAACAGCAGAAACTCCTCGTCGTGCAGGGGACCGGGTTCAACTGGCCGGCCACCGACCACTTCCGCATCGTCACCCTCCAGTACGCCGACGACCTCGAAGACGCCATCGGCCGCATAGGCGAATTCCTCCACACCTACCGACGCTAGGACCGCTGGAGCAGGGTTAGGGCTGGGCCTGAGCGGCGGTGGCGGCGTCGTCGAGGCGGCGGAGCGCGCCGCGGACGACGTCCGGGTCGGTCGTGGCCCAGAACGGCGGAAGCGTGTTCTTGAGGAAACCGCCATAGCGCGCCGTGGCGAGGCGCGGGTCGAGGACCGCCACGACGCCCCTGTCGTCCATCGACCGGAGCAGGCGCCCGGCGCCCTGCGCGAGCAGCAGCGCGGCGTGCGTCGCGGCGACCGCCATGAAGCCGTTGCCGCCGCGCGCCGCGACCGCCCGCGACCGCGCCGACGACACCGGGTCGTCCGGGCGGGGGAACGGGATGCGGTCCATGATGACGAGCTGGAGCGACGGCCCGGGCACGTCCACGCCCTGCCAGAGCGACAGGGTGCCGAACAGGCACGTCCGCTCGTCCTCGGCGAACTGCTTGACCAGCAGGGACGTGGAGTCGTCGCCCTGGCACAGCAGCGGATGGGACAGGTGGTCCTTCAGCTCGTCGGCGGCCTGCCGGGCCGCCCGCATCGACGAGAACAGCCCGAGGGTGCGGCCGCCCGCCGACTCGATCAGCTCGGTGATCTCCGTCAGGTAGGCGTCGGCGAGACCGTCCCGTCCGGGTTGCGGCAGATGGCGCGCGACGTAGAGGATGCCCGCCTTCGGATGGTCGAACGGCGACCCCACGTCGAGCCCCGACCACACGACCTCGGACTCTTCGCGCTTCTCCGTCGCGGTCTGGGCGAGACCCTCGGCCGCGGTCTTCGCGTCCTTGGACGCCCGTTCGTCCAATGAAGGCAGGCCCCACTGGCGTGCGAGCGGCTCGAACGACCCGCCGAGCGTCAGCGTCGCCGACGTGAGGATGGCGGTGCGCTGCTCGAACAGGGTCGTCCGCAACAGGCCACCGACACCGATCGGCGCGACGTGCAGCGCCGGTGGACGCCTCGGCCGCCCGTCCTGGACGAACGGCTTCTCCAGCCACACCACGTCGAACCGCTCGGCCATCTCGGGCTTGAACGCGTCCAGCACCCGCACGGCCGTGTCATGGAGTTCTTCCAGCGACGACCGTGCCGCCTTGCGCGCCGCCATGTCGCCGGGCTCGATGTCCTTCTTCTCTGGGCCGAGCGCCGTTATGCAGGCGTGCGCGGCGTCCCGTACGACCGCGAGCGTGTTGCCCAGGGCCGGGGACAGGACGTCCATACGCCCCGCCTGCGAATCCTCCAGAAGCAGACCGAGACCCTCCGCGGCCTCCTTCAACCGGTCGGCGGTGGACTCCTCGATGAGCCGCCCGCATCTGCGCGCCGCCATCTCGACCGCGGCCGCGCTGAGATCGCCGGTCGCGACCGACGTGACCCGGTCGACCAGTTCGTGCGCCTCGTCCACGATGACCACGTCGTGCTCGGGCAGAACCTGGAACTCCTCCAGCGCGTCGATCGCCAGCAGCGCGTGGTTGGTGACCACGATGTGCGCCTCGCCCGCCTCCGCCCTGGCCAGCTCGGAGAAGCATTCGGTGCCGTGCGGGCAGCGCTGCGCGCCCAGGCATTCCCTGGCCGTGACCGCGACCTGCCGCCACGCCTGCTCGCTCACCCCCGGCACCAGCTCGTCCCTGTCGCCGGTCTTGGTCTCCTCCGCCCACTCGTTCAGCCGCTTCACCTGCCGTCCGAGGTTGGACAGCTGCTGCGGGTCGAACAGGCTCGGCCCCTCGTCCTCCTCCGGGACGCCCGTCTGCACCCGGTGCAGGCACAGGTAGTTGCGGCGGCCCTTGAGGATCGCGAACTTCAGCTCCGTGCCGAGCAGTGGCCCGAGCGCCTCCGCCAGCCGCGGCAGGTCACGGTCGACGAGCTGGCGCTGCAGCGCGATCGTCGCGGTGGACACGACCACCGTCGTCTGCTTCTCCACCGCGTGCCGGATCGCCGGGACGAGGTAGGCCAGCGACTTGCCGGTGCCGGTGCCGGCCTGCGCGGCGACATGCTCGCCGGACGCGATCGCCTTCTCGACCGCCCGCGCCATCGTCACCTGCCCCGGGCGCTCGGCGCCTCCGATGGAGGACACGGCCGCGGCGAGCAGCGTCGCCAGGTCGGGAATGCGGGTATCGCTGCCGTTCAGCAGATCAGGGGCGGGCACGCCGACCAACGCTACCGCCCGCCACGGACACCCGCGTCCCGAGCCGGGTTATCCACAATTTCGGGACGGGTGTCGGCCCGGGCCCGCGGCTGCGAGGGTCGGAGACATGACAGCCCTGGTGATCCGCTCCGCCCAAGACGCCATCGCAGCCGTCCCCTACCTGCTGGGGTTCCACCCGACCCGCAGCCTCGTCGTGATCGGCTTCGACAGCGCCGACAACGGCACCTGCGCGGTCCGGCTCGACTTACCGTCGACGGCCGCCGCCGGGCGGGTCGCCGCCCTCCTCGCCGGCAACGGCTTCCGCCGTTCCCTCCTCCTCGGCTACGGCCCGGACGGCGAGGTCCGCGAATCCGCGGCCGCCCTGCGCGCGGCCCTCGACTCCGCGGGCGTTCCGGCCGCCGAGGCCGTCCGCGTCGCCGACGGCCGCTGGTGGTCGCTCACCTGCGACGGCGACTGCTGCCCGGCCGAGGGCGTCCCCTACGACATCTCCAACAGCGTCGTCGCAGCGCAGGCGACCTTCGCCGGCCAGGTCGCCCTCGCCGACCGCGCCGAACTCGTCCGTTCCGTCCAGCCGCTCGACGGCCCCGTCCGCGCCGCCATGCGCGAGGCCACCGCACGCGCGGAGGCACGCCTCCTCGCCCGGCCCGGCGAGAGCGCCGACTTCGTCCCCGCCCTCCTCGCCCGCGCACACGCCGGCACGCCTCCGACCGACGACGAGGCCGCCCGGCTCGGCGTCCTCCTCACCGACCTGCGCGTCCGCGACGAGGCGTGGATCCGCATCGACGAGGACGCCCCCGCCGCCGACATCGCCTTCTGGCGCGACATCGTGCGCCGCGTGGAGGAGGACTACGTCCCCGCCCCGGCGTCCCTGCTGGCCTTCGCCGCCTACTCCGCGGGCGACGGCGGCCTGGCCAACGTCGCCCTGGAACGAGCCCTCGACGCCGACCCCGCCTACACCATGGCCATGATCCTCAGCGAGGTGATCAACGCCGGTATCCCACCCTCGAAACTCCGCCTGCGCATGACCCCCGACCAACTGGCGACCGCCTACTACAACCAACAACGAAAAGCCTGCTGACCCACTCCGCCCACGATTCGAGCCGGGCGCGGGTCGCCGCAGGCACGCCGCCGACCGCTCCGACTCGGCGCACCGCGTGGGGTGTTCGAGATGGGGCCGCCGGGTTGGAAGCGCCGGGCTCCGGGGTGTTTGGAGGGGGGTGAAAGCGGATGGTGTTCAGGGGGCTACGGCCTGGCCGGGGGTGCCGGGGTCGATGCGGCGGTCGGGGTTGCGCTCGTTCCAGGCGCGCATGCGGGGCGGGTAGCCGACGATCTGGACGTCGTAGACCGGCAGGCCGAGGTCGCGGGCCACCTTGCCGATGACCTTGGGGGAGCCGACGCGGCGGCGGGTCCACTCGCCGTCGTGGGCCACCGCGACCGCGGTGGTGTCGGTGGCGAAGGTCTCCGGTTCGACGAAGAACTCCACGCCGCGGCGGGAACGGGCGAACGCGATCAGCGCCTCGATGTCGGAGTCGGTCGCCTCACGGTCGAGCCTCGTCACCGTTGACCCGCGGTTCTTGCGGATCCCGAATCGGTCCCGGAACCTCATTGCCTGCCCCGTCGTCTGGTGGCGCCCCGGAACCGTTCCGGGGCCGGTTGTGGTGTACGACGATAACGATGGTTCGGCGTCCGCGGGTTCCCGACACAGCGGCGGCGTCCCCGGCGTGCGGGGGAGCGCGCCCTAGACTTGCGTGTTCAGGGGGATCAGCAGCGGGGGTGTTGATGGACGGGCCGAAACTGGTCCGGCGAGGGGCTGCCGCCATGCTCGCGATCGCGATCTGCGGGTGGCTCAGCACACTGGCGCCCGCGGCCGAACAGGTCGAGCTGGCCAAGGCGCGGCGGCACGGCCCTCCGCCGCCCAAGGAGCCCGGACGGGCGCCGAAGCCCGCGCCCAAGCCGCCGCCGCCCGACTGCGCGCGGCTGAAGTGCGTGGCGCTGACGTTCGACGACGGCCCGGCGGAGAGCACCGTTGAACTGCTGGACATCCTCGCCGCCCGCAAGGTGAAGGCGACGTTCTTCCTGATCGGGCAGAACGCCGCCGAGCACCCGGATCTCGTCCGGCGCGAGCACGAGGCCGGGCATGAGCTCGCCGACCACAGCTACTCGCACGCCGACCTCGGACGGGCGTCCGAGGAGAAGATCCTCTCGGAGCTCACGAGGACACAGGACGCGATCCGGCGGGCGTCGGGCGTCACACCGGTCATGCTGCGGCCACCGTACGGGTCGACGTCCAAGCGGCTGACCAGGATCACCCGGCGGATGGGCCTGGCGCAGGTGCTGTGGACGGTCGACCCGCAGGACTGGGACAGCCGCGACACCGAGGACGTGGAGCGCCGGGTCCTCAAGGCGGCGAAACCGGGCCACATCGTGCTGATGCACGACATCCACCGGACGACCGTGAAGGCCGTCCCGAAGATCATTGACCGGCTGGCGGCGCGCGGCTACGTGTTCGTGACGGTGTCGGAGCTGTTCGGCGGCCGCCTCACACCGGGGAAGGAATACGTCCAGGTCGACCCCTCGCCGTCGAAGCGGTGAGGTGGAGAGGTCGCCGACTCCGTCCGGGAGGCTCATGCTCTCCCGACCCCTTCCACCGAGCGTGGGTGGGGTGAGCGCAGGGTGGCGGCGGTGAGGAGTGCGACGGCCGAGGCGACGGTTCCGGCCACGACGCCGATCAGGTGGAGTCCGTCGGTGTGGGCCTGCTCGGAGGAGCGCGCACCGGGATGCGCGGCTTGGGCGGCCAGCAGGGCGCCCAGCAGCGCGATGCCCAGCGAGGTGCCGGTCTGCCGGGTCGCGTTGACGGTGGCCGCGGCGATGCCGGTGCGCTGTGGCCGGACGGCGGCCATCACGGCGGAGTTGGATGCCGGCATGGTCAGCCCGTAGCCGGCGCCCATCAGTGCCAGGACCGCGAAGACCAGGGGAGACCCGGTGCCGGGCCGCACGGCCAGGAGGGTGAACATTCCAGCGGCGACGAGCACGAAACCGGTGGCCATGGGACTGCGCGGCCCGGCCTTGGCGATCCAGCGTCCCGCCAGCGGCGGGACGAGGACGGGAACCAGCGACGGCGCGAGCATCAGGACGCCGACCTCGGCCGCGCCGCGGTGCTGGGCCTGTTGCAGATAGGTCGGCAGGAACACGCTCAGCGAGAACACGCAGAAGCCCACCGCGAACGCGGCCAGGTTCGGGCTGACGAACCGGAGGTCGGTGAACAGCCGGATCGGGAGCATCGGGTTGGCGCCGCGTAGTTCGACGGTCAGGAACGCGGCGAACCCGGTGGCGGCGACGCCCAGCGCGGTGACCGTCGCGGGCGTGTCCCAGCCGTGCTCACCGGCGTTGATCAGCCCGAAGGACAGGGCGCCGAGCCAGAGGACGCCGAGAACCTGCCCGGCCGGGTCGAGGGCCGCGTGCCGGGGGTCCGCCGACTCGGGTATGCATCGCCACCCGGTAAGGAGCGCGAGGACGCCGAGCGGAAGGTTGATCAGGAAGATCGACGGCCAGCCGAACGTCTCGACCAGGAGACCGCCGACGACCGGCCCGGTCAGGCTGGAGGCCCCGCCGACGGTGCTCCTGCCGCCGATCACCTTGGCCCGCCGCGCGGGGTCGGGGAACGCCTGCGCGATCAGTGACAGCGATCCGGGGAGTGCGATGGCCGCGCCGGCGCCCTGCAGGAAGCGGCCCGCGATCAGCAAGGCGGCACGAGACCGGCCAGCGTGGTCTTTCCGGCCCCCGACGGTCCGACCAGGGCGGTGATCGTGCCGGGCGCGCACACCGCGATCACGCCGGTGAGCGCGTTCGTGACGCCGTCGTAGGAGAAGGACACGCGGTCGAACTCGATCCCGTGCCCGCGGGGCCGGCGGGGGCGCTCGGGCTCGCGCAGCGGGGGCCGGTTCAGCAGCGCCTCGATGTGACCGGCCGCCATCCGCGCCATCCGCAGACCATGGCCGCCCCGCAGCACAGGACCGATCGAGGTCGGCAGCCCGATCCCGACGACCAGGAAGGGCAGCAGCGCGGAGACCGTCAGGACGCCCGCCGCCACCAGCGCCGATCCGCAGGCCGTCAGCACCGCCAGGATCGCCACCTCCGAACCGAGGACGTGGCCGACCTCCGCGCCCCGCCGGTTCTGGGCCACGAAGGCGCGGTACGCGTCGGCGTGGTCGGCCATGGCCTGGTCGAAGCGCTCCAGCATCGTGCCCGTCGTCGCGCCGAACGTCTTGACCACGCCGATCCCGTCGACGTACTCCACGCTCGCGGCGGTGATCCGTCCCTCGGCGGAGATCAGGCGGGCGATGTGCGGTGGCGAGGCCCGCATCCGAGCCGGTGGCCGAGCACCCCCAGCAGCGGGACCGCGATGGTGACCAGCGCCATCCGCCAGTCCACCCACACCAGGTAGCCGAACCCGGCGAGCCCCGCGGTGGCCGCCCCCAGCACACCTCCCAGCGCGTGGGCGAACAACTCGTGCATCGCCCCCAGGTCACCGGTCATGGCCTTGTTCACCTGGCCCGAACCGGACGCGCGGAACCAGCCGAGCGGCAGCACGCCCAGCCGGGCGGTGATCCGCGTCCGCAGGTGATGGATCATCTCGGCGTCGGCCTCGTGCCCCACGTGCGTGGCCAGCGCCGACAACGTCAGCCGCAGGAGCGCACCGGCCGCCCCCACCGCGGCCCAGCCCCACGCCGTGGCGGCCGGCGGCGCGACGCCTCAGCGTGGTGGTGGATCGGCCCCCCGCCCGCCGTGGCACGCCGGACGGGAACCGTCCACCCCCGGGCGGGAAGGTTAGGCTTGCCTAAAACCTTGCGTGCTCAAGTCGACGTGATGTCAACTGGGGATCATGGACGAGCGCGCGGTCACCATCGGCGAAGCCGCGGCCCTGTACGGGCTGACGCCCTCGACACTTCGCTGGTGGGAAGGCCAGGGCCTGCTGGACCCGCCCGCCCGCGCGGGCAACAAACGCCTCTACCGGGACGCCGACCTGCGCCGCATCGGGCTGATCCACCTGTGCTGCGTGACCGGCATGATGCCCCTGGACGAGGCCGCCGCCGTCACCTCGGGCGACACCGACCGCCGCACCTGGCGCGGGACCATCGTCCGGCACATCGCGCGCTTGGAACAGCTGATCGAACAGACCGACGCGGCCCGGAACTTCCTGAGCCACCTCCTGCGCTGCGCCGCCGACGACATGGCCGCCTGCCCGGTTCTCGACGGCGAACTGACCGCGCGCACACCCCGGGGACGCGTCCACGACACCGACCTCGTCCACGCCGCGGCCGTCGCACGCGCCAGACCCCACCGGCCCCCGGCCACCCCGAGGCGTGACGAAAAGCCGGGCACCGGCGGAACGTGTGACGAAAAAGCGCATCCGCGATGCCCCGGCTGGCCAGACCGTCGCGCGGCACTCCCGCGGCCGTCCCCGCGTCTACTGCTCACGCGCGTGCCAGCAACGCGCCTACCGCATCCGCCGCCGCACCCGCCGCCCCGCCTGAGCGATGCCGTCCCTTCGGGGGACCAGCGGTGATGCTTGGTGTCCCGTCCCAGGGGCAGGCCGGGGTTGCTCCGAAGGTGCCAGGTGAATTCAGGGGTGCCTCAGGGTCTTCCCTGATGGTCCGGGACGCGGGCGGGGGCGAGCATGAGAGGTATGAACAGCAGCTACGCGGTGGGGGATCTGCGGGTCTCGGACGCCGAACGGGAACCGGTCATCGAGCGCCTTCAGGACGCGTACGCCGAGGGCCGCCTCGACCACGACGAGTTCGACATGCGGATGCATCTGGCGATGACCGCCAAGACGCGGGACGACCTGGGCGCGGTGACCCGCGATCTGGTGCCGGTGCCACGGGAGGCGCCCGTCCTGCCGGCCGGTGAGGCGCCCACGGGCGAGGACCGCATGCTCGCGGCGGCGGCGCACGCGGTCGCGATCCCGACACTGTTCGTCGGGCCGCTGGTGCTGATGCTGGTCAGCGGCAAGCGGTCGGAGTACGTCCGGCGGCAGGCGGCGGAGGCCGTGAACTTCCATCTGACGCTCCTGCTGATCACGATCGTCACGTTCGGGATCGGCGGGCTGGTCTACGCGCTGGCGTGGATCCTGTCGGTGGTGGCGGCGATCTACGCTCTGGCCGGTCAGACGTTCCGCTACCCCTGGATCCTGCGCCTGGTGAAGTAGCCGCCGGGCCGAGGGTGTGCGGAGCGTCCTGACCGTTGTCGGGTGGCTGCCGTTCCCGCCCGGCAGCCCGTCGTTAACGGCCTGTCCCGGTCAGCTGTTCTCGGTGGCTGGGAGCATGGCGGGGTATGGTGGCGGTGCGTTTTCGGCGTGTGGTCGTGTGTCGTGGTGGACGGGTGGCTCCGGTGGTGTTGTCACCGGGGCCGGAGTGTCGTTGGTTTGTCGGTATGGGGCTGCGGGGAAAGTTCGACGTGGCCGCCCTGTTGCGGTTCTGTCGCCTCCGGGAGATGAAACAACGCCGATGTATGCGCCTGTGGCTTTATTCCCCTTCCATCCTGTGACTCCCGTAACGTCCGAGTCATGTGGACCGTGCATGGGATGATCGATTAACTGTGTCCGGGAGGGGTAGATGACGGAGCTTGCGATCAAGGGCGGCCACGAGCGGGCGGTGGAGGCGCTCAGGCGGTCCTACGAGGCGATCCCGGCGGGCACGCCGGTGCGGCTGGCGAAGCGGACCTCGAACCTGTTCCGGTGGCGCGACCCCTCGACGGCGCCCGGCCTGGACGTGTCCGGGTTCGACAAGGTGCTGAGCGTCGACCCGGAGGGGCTGACGGCGCAGGTCCAGGGCATGACGACCTACGAGGACCTCGTCGACGCCACGCTGCCGTACGGGCTGATGCCGACGGTCGTCCCGCAGCTGAAGACCATCACGCTGGGCGGCGCGGTGACCGGCCTCGGCATCGAGTCGACCTCGTTCCGGGACGGGCTCCCGCACGAGGCCGTCCTGGAGATGGAGGTTCTCACCGGTGACGGGCAGATCGTCACCGCGACGAAGGACAACGAGCACGCCGACCTGTTCTACGGCTTCCCGAACTCCTACGGGACGCTCGGCTACACGCTGCGGCTGAAGATCGAGCTCAGGCCGGTCGGCCCGTACGTCCGGCTGCGGCACCTGCGCTTCGGCGACGCCGCCGAGCTGACCCGGGTGATGGGCGAGATCACCGAGTCGGGGACGTTCGAGGGCGAGACCGTCGACTTCATGGACGGGACGGTCTTCGGCCCGGCCGAGCAGTACATCACGCTCGGCTACTTCGCGGAGTCGGCGCCGTACACCTCCGACTACACCGGCCAGAAGATCTACTACCGGTCGATCCGGGAACGGTCGGTCGACTTCCTGACGGTCCGCGACTACCTGTGGCGCTGGGACACCGACTGGTTCTGGTGCTCGGGCGCGTTCGGCGTCCAGAACCCGGCCGTCCGGCGGCTGTGGCCCGACAAGTACAAGCGCTCCGACGTGTACCGCAAGCTCGTCGCCTACGACCGGCGCTACCACGTCGTCGCGCGGGCCGAGCGGTGGCGTGGGCTGCGGCCGCGCGAGGACGTCATCCAGGACATCGAGGTGCCCGTCGAGCGGCTCCCGGAGTTCCTGGAGTTCTTCCACGACAAGGTCGGCATGAGCCCGGTCTGGCTGTGCCCGCTGCGCGCCAAGGAGCGGTGGCCGCTGTACCCGCTGGAGGTGGGACGGCCGTACGTGAACGTGGGCTTCTGGGGAACGGTCCGGCTCCCACCAGGCCAGATCCCCGAATACCACAACCGGCTCATCGAGCGCAGGGTCGCGGATCTTGACGGCCACAAATCTCTCTACTCGACCGCTTTTTACGGCAGGGACGAGTTCTGGCGGTACTACGACGGGGAGACCTACCGGCGGCTCAAGGGGATCTACGACCCGGGCGAGCGGCTGCTCGACCTCTACGACAAGTGCGTGCGCGGGCGCTGACCAGGCGTCCGCAGCGGGGGAGTGTCCCGGCGGGGCGACGGGTTTCGCCGCCGCGGGCCGGGGCGGAGAGACAGGAGGGATCAAGATGACGCTGGCCAGAGTCTTCGAGCGGCTCGCCGGGGCTGAGGCGCCAGTGGAGTTCACGGCGTACGACGGCTCGCGGGCGGGGGTGCCGGGCGCGGACATCCGGCTCGACATCCGTTCTCCGTACGCGGTGTCGTACCTGCTGCACTCGCCTGGTGCGCTGGGCCTGGCCCGCGCCTACGTGACCGGCATGCTCGACCTCAGCGGCGACATGATCACCGCGTTGACGACGATGCAGCAGGTGCTCGGCGACGTGACGGCGCGCGACAAGGCGCGGGTCGTCGGCGCGCTCCTCGGCGACCCGCTGCTGCGCGGCGCGATGACGCGCCGCCTGGACCCGCCGCCGCAGGAGGCACCGCTCAGCCGCATCCCGTCGTGGCTGCGGCATTCCAAGAGGCGTGACGCGCGGGCCATCTCGCACCACTACGACGTTTCCAACACGTTCTACGAATGGGTGCTCGGCCCGTCCATGGCCTACACGTGCGCGTGCTACCCCCGGGAGGACGCGACGCTGGAAGAGGCGCAGTTCAACAAGCACGACCTGGTGGCGAGGAAGATCGCGTTGAAGCCGGGGATGCGGTTGCTGGACGTGGGCTGCGGCTGGGGCGGCATGGTGATGCACGCCGCGAAGGAGTACGGCGTCAAGGCGCTCGGCGTCACGCTGTCGAAGCAGCAGGCCGAGTGGGCGCAGAAGGCCATCGCCGACCGCGGGCTGTCCGACCTGGCGGAGGTCCGGCATCTGGACTACCGCGACGTTGCCGAGACGGATTTCGACGCGATCAGCTCCATCGGCCTGACCGAGCACATCGGGAAGCAGAACCTGCCGTCCTATTTCGCCTTCCTGCACGGGAAGCTGCGGAAGGGCGGGCGGATGCTCAACCACACCATCACCCGTCCGGACAACCTCGCGCCGCCGCGCAAGGAGAACGGGTTCATCAACCGGTACGTATTCCCGGACGGTGAGCTGGAGGGCCCCGGCTACATCCAGACGCAGATGAACGACGCCGGGTTCGAGATCCGCCACCAGGAGAACCTGCGCGAGCACTACGCCCGCACCCTGACCGCCTGGTGCGAGAACCTCGACGCGCACTGGGACGAGGCCGTCGCCGAGGTCGGTGAGGGCATCGCCCGTGTGTGGCGCGTTTACATGGCGGGCTGCGTGCTGGGCTTCAACCAGAACTGGATCCAGCTGCATCAGACGCTCGGCGTCAAGCTGGACGACAACGGCGTCAGCCGCATGCCGCTGCGCCCCGACTGGGGATCGTGACGCCGGACCCCCACCCCCTGATCCCTTCCCGCCTCCGCCGCGAGCGGGCACCGTGACCGCTCTCCTCGCATCCGCCGATCCGCCACGTCCGGACGCGTGTCCGGACGTGGCCGGAAGCGGTCGCGGACCTGAGCGCGGACGTTGGTGGCACGCGGTCAGGTAGGCCCGTATTCGTCTGAGCGGGGACGCGTCGTCGCCCCCCGCTGAACGCTCGCTAACCCAGCCAGCCCAGGATGCGGTCGTTGACGTCGGTGGGACGGTCGAGCTGCAGGAAGTGACCGGCGTCCGGCACCAGGTCGGCGCGGGAGCCGGGCGGTAGGGCCGCCAGGACGCCGCTGAGATCGCCGTCCGGGGCGACCACGTCCGCGCCAAGGCAGCCGTCCGCGGAACCGTGCAGATAGAGGACGGGCACCTCACCGATGACCGAGATGGCCTTCTGTTCGGCGGCATAGCGGTCGGAGTGGCGTGAGGGGTCGAACAAGGCGCGGTAGTAGCCGAGCGCCGCGGCGACGTTGCCGGGAGTGGCGAGGCACTCCATGACATGGTCGATGGCCTCCGCGTGGCCGGTGTCCGGTGCGAGGTCGTCGCCCTGGGCACGGCCGCCGGGGCCGGGTGGGGACCAGTCGCGCCAGAGACCCTCGATGAACGCGCGTCCCAGGACCGCCTCGGCGAGCGGGGTCTGGAAGACGAACATGTAGAACGACCGCTTGAGCTGCTCGTACTCGAAGAACGCGCCGGTCATCACGGAGATCGGCGGGACGGACATCGCGACGGCCCCGCGCCAGCGCCCGGGTGCGAAGGCCGCGGCGCCGTAGGCGGCGAAGGCGCCCCAGTCGTGCCCGATGACGACGGCGTCGGGCCCGCCGCCGAGCGCCTCGTGCAGGGCGACGGCGTCGGCGGCGAGGGCACCGGTCTGGTAGGCGCCGTCCTCCGGGACGGACGTCGGCGCGTAACCGCGCATGAACGGGGCCACGGCGCGGTATCCGGCGGTGGCCAGCTCCGGCATGAGGTGCCGCCAGGTGTGCGCGGAGTCGGGAAAGCCGTGCAGGAGCAGCACCAGCGGACCGTCCGCGGGACCCGCCGCGAGGTAGCCGAAGTCCAGGCCGTTCGCCGTGACCGATCCGGTCGTGATGCCGCCCATACCGCCGCCTCCTCGGTTCGCGGCGCACGCTACACCCCGCCACACCGCGCGTTACACCCTGCGACACCGCGCAAGCACCCCGCGACGCCGGACTACACCCGCGACACCGCACTACACCCCGCGACACCGCACTACACCCCGCGACACCGCGCTACGCCCCGCGACACCGCGCTACCTCGCGCGCTCGGCGGGCGCCCGCCGTCCGGGAATGTGAGCCGCGTCACCAAGTCTGCCAAGGCATGCGCGGCGCTTTGCTTGAGAAGCTGCCTGTGAAGCGAATCGGGTCGAAGCGACGAGGTGGTGGGCGGGTGCTCAAGGTCAACGACATCGACCTGACCGACTGGGAGTTCTGGCGGCGTCCGCTCGACCACCGGCACGAGGGGTTCGCGGCCTTACGGCGGCACCCGGACCTGGTGCGATTCGAGGAACCCGACGTCGTCTTCGTGCCGCAGGGCCCCGGCTACTACGCCGTGACCCGGCACGCCGAGGTCGTCGAGGCGTCCCGCCGCCCGGAGGACTTCTGCTCCGGCAAGGGCTCCACCAGCATCTGGGACATGCCTGGCGACCTGCACGAGTACTTCGGCTCCATGATCAGCATGGACGATCCCCGGCACGCCAAGATCAGGCGGATCGTGTCCAGGGCGTTCTCCCCGCGCATGATCCAGCGGTTCCAGGACCGGGTCGAGGCCGTCGCCGCCCAGATCGTCGACGACGTGACGGAGGGCCGCGGCACCGGGGACTTCGTCGCCGACATCGCCGCCCGGCTCCCGCTGAAGATCATCTGCGACATGATGGGGATCGGCGAGGAGCACTACCGGACCGTCTTCGACGCCACCAATGTCATCCTCGCCGGCAACGACGCCGAGTACCTCCCGTCCGACGACCCCGAGCAGCTCGCGGTGGCGCTGCTCGGGGCCGGCGAGACCCTCAAGAACCTGGTCGAGGACCTTGGACGGCTGCGCCGCAAGGAACCCGCCGACGACCTGACCTCGGCGCTCGTGAACGCCAACATCGACGGCGAGTCGCTGACCGACCAGGAGCTCGGCTCGTTCTTCATCCTGCTGGTCGTCGCGGGCAACGAGACCACCCGCAACGCCATCGCGCACGGCCTCGACCTGTTCACCGGCAACCCGGATCAGCGCGCCCTGCTCGCGGGCGACTTCGACGCCCGCGTCCCCGGCGCCGTCGAGGAGATCGTCCGGTACGTGTCGCCGGTCATCTGGATGCGCCGCACCGCCACCCGCGACACCATGCTGAACGAGCACGAGATCAAGGAGGGCGACAAGCTGCTCCTGTACTACTGGTCGGCCAACCGCGACGAGTCCGTCTTCACCGATCCGGGGCGCTTCGACATCCTCCGCGACCCGAACCCGCACGTCGGGTTCGGCGGGCCGGGGCCGCACTTCTGCCTCGGCGCGCATCTGGCCAGGCGCGAGATCACCGTGATGTTCCGCGAGCTGCTGCGCAGGACGCCCGGCATCCGCGCGTCCGGCGAGCCGGAGCGCCTGGAGTCGAGCTTCATCAACGGCATCAAACGCCTGCCCTACACCTTCTGACCCGGGTGGGTTCCGGGCCGGCTACCAGGGGTGGGGTCCGTCCTCGTCGATGAGCGCGCCCGTCGGGCCGTCCGCGCCGGGCCGGGCCACGTCCGCGATCACCGCCGCGCCCTGGGCGGCCGACCGGACGCCGGTGTGCCCGTTCAGGTCGGTCGCGCAGAACCCGGGTTCGGCCGCGTTCACCTTGATCCGCGTCCCGGACAGCTCTCGGGCGTAGGCGACGGTCACCGCGTTCAGCGCCGACTTGGACGCGTTGTAAGGCAGCAGGTTCGGTGCCCCGGAGGACGGGTCGGCCACCCACGGCAACTGGCCGAGATGGCTGCTCACGTTGACGACCCTCCCGGCGGGTGAGCGGCGCGGCAGCGGGAGCATCGCGTTGGCGACCGCGACGACGCCGACCACGTTGGTCTCGAACGCGGCCCGGACGAGGCCGGGCTCGACCCGGCTGGGCCGCGCCGATCCCTTCGCCGCCCAGCGTGGCGGCGGCCTTCTCGCCGCGCTCGGCCGAGCGGGCGCCGATCAGGACGGTCGCGCCGTCCCGGCCGAGGATCCGGGCGGTCTCGAAGCCGAGGCCCCGGCCGGCTCCGGTGATGAGGACGATCAGTTCGGTCATGCCCACAGCCTGCGCGACGTGGCCCGCCGTGCGAAAAGACCCGCCGAGGCTGGGATAGGCGGTACCACCCTGCGCCTGGACCTGCGGGCCGCGTCGGGCCGCTACCCGGGCGACCCGGGCATCGCCGAACTGGTCGCCGAGGTGTCCGCCCGCAGCCCGCTGTTCGCCCGGCTCTGGGACGAGGGCGAGGTCGGGATCAGGCGCAGCGGCCGCAAACGGGTGGCGCACCCGGTCGCCGGGGAGATGGAGCCGCACATCGACGTCCTGTACGTCCCGGAACGCGACCAGCGGGTGGTGCTGTACACGGTCGCGCCCGGGACGCCGTCCCACGAGGCGATGAAACCGCTGCGCGTCGTCGGCACCCAGGACCTCAGCCCGCGCTGACGAGGACTACGCCGCCGGGACGGCGGTGGTCAGCGGAGCTCGCGCTTGAGGATCTTGCCGGTGGCGGTCATGGGCAGTTCGTCGCGGAACTCCACGATCCGCGGGTACTTGTAGCTCGCGAACTGCTCCTTGCCCCACTCGACCAGCTCGTCCTCGGTGACGGAAGCGCCGGGCGTCCGGATCACGTACGCCTTGATCTCCTCGCCGTGCGAGGGGTGCTCGACACCCACGACCGCAGCGAGGGACACGTCCGGGTGGGTGATCAGGACCTCTTCCAGCTCCCGCGGGTACACGTTGTACCCACCACGGATGATCATGTCCTTGGAGCGGTCGATGATGAAGTAGTAGCCCTCTTCGTCGCGGCGGGCCACGTCGCCGGTGCGGAACCAGCCGTCCTTGATCGCGTCGGCGGTCGCGTCCGGACGCCCGTAGTAGCCCTTCATGATGTTGTGCCCGCGGATGGCGATCTCCCCGGGCCCCTCGCCCTCGATCTCCTTCCACTCGTCGTCGATCAGCTTCATCTCGACGCCCCACACGGGCAGGCCGATCGAACCGGGCTTGGTCGGACGGTCCGACCGGTTGAACGAGGCCACCGGCGACGTCTCCGACAGGCCGTACCCCTCCAGGATGTCCGCGCCGAACTTCTGCTTGATCCCCTTGAGGACCTCCATCGGCAGCGCCGAGCCGCCCGACACCGCGACCCGCAGGTTCTCCCGGATCGTCGCGATGTCCTCGGCGGAGGTGTCGTCGGTCAGCAGCCCCCAGTACATCGTCGGGACGCCCGCGAAGACGTTCACCTTCTCCTTGACCATCAGCTCGACGGCCTGCTCGGCGTCGAACCTGGCCTGCATGACGAGCGTCGCGCGGCGGTAGAGGCCGACGTTCATCACGCACGTCTGCCCGAAGATGTGGAACAGCGGCAGCGTCACCAGGGACGTGTCGTGCAGCGTCCGGTAGAACAGCGTGTCGTCCACCATGGCGTTCAGCAGCAGGTTGTGGTGCGTGAGCTCGGCGCCCTTCGGCTGGCCCGTCGTGCCGCTGGTGTAGATGATGACGGCGGTGTCGTTCGGCTCCGTCCGCGCCGTCTCGAACGTGCCCGGCTGCCCGCCGAGCGCCGGCCAGAACAGCTCCGCCCCCTCGATGGGCGACTCTGCCGCGCCCGGGTCGGCCGGCAGCAGGAAGAGGTGCTCGCAGTTGTCGGCCTGCTCGAACCCGGCGTGCGCCATCTGGCCGAGCGGCAGCTCGGGCGTCCCCTCGAAGCAGAACAGCACCTTCGCGTCGCAGTCGCCGAGGTGGTAGGCGATCTCCCGCGGTTTGAGCAGCACGTTCAGCGGGACGACCACCGCACCTGCCTTCAGCGCCCCGAAGTACACCATCGGGAAGTACGGCAGGTTCGGGCACGACAGGGCCACCTTGTCGCCCGGCCGGACGCCCCGCGCCACCAGCAGGTTCGCGACCTGGTTCGCGACCGAGTCGATGAACGCGTAGGAGAGCCTGATGTCGCCGAACACGACCGCGTCACGATCGGGCGTCTCCCTGGCGGCGTCCTCCAGCAGCACGGACAGGTTGAGCATGGCACTCCTCGCGCGGAATGGTGACCGGCCGGTTAGTTACCGGCGAGTGTATGAAACCGTTTCGCATATCTTGCTCCATCGACATCCGCCGCGCCATCCCCGCGCTGGGCGAAGCCGCGAAACACGCGAAGCCCGAGGGTATGGCGCGCGCGACGTCCAGGAGGAGGGGAGCGAGCTGAGAAGGTGGGGCGGGGAGGCGGAGGAGGCGGGGCGGGGAGTGCGTGAAAGAAGGAGGGACCGGGCGGGAGCGCGGTCCCGCCCGGTCCCTCAGGTGCGGGCGACGGAGAGCGACGCGGCCCGCGGGGGATGGTCTGTCAGCCGAAATCCACATCCGAGCACTGGTAGAAGGCATTGCCGGTGTCGGCGATGTCCCAGACGGCCAGGATCAGGTGCCTGCCCTGCTTGTTCGGCAGCACGGCCTCGTGGGAGACGGTGCTCGGCGGGCGCCGTCCACCACCGCTGACGTGCACGAGCGGCTCGGAGTCCAGCGCGGCGCGCGTGAGCGGCTGCGTCGGGTCCCAGCCGTCCTTGGTGATGTAGTAGTGCCACGAGGTGGTGGCGTGGGGAACGCTGTGGCGCCAGGTGAAGGTGAACGACTGGCCGCCCGTCAGTTCGGTCGCGGGCCATTGGCCGCCGCGCGGCTCGTCCAGCTGGCGGAAGCGGCCGAGGCCCCCGGCACAGATCGTGCCGTCCTTCGGGCCGCGCGCCGGGAACCCCTTCGGACCCTCGACGCTCATCGGCTCCCACTGGATCTCGCCGCAGTTCTTCGCCGTGCCCTTCTGGCAGAACAGCGCGCGGCTGACCGGGGAGGTGGTGTAACCGTGGGAGAGCGCGGGAGCGGCGGCCACCACGGTGATCCCGGCGGACGCGACCGCCGCGAGGGCGAGCGTCCGTTTCCGGGGCGGGCGCAGAATGGTGGGCATACTCGGTCCTCCTGGCGGGGGTGGAGGCGACCTTGAAAGGAGTCGGTAGCCACGGGCCTGACAACTTCTTATAGGAAACCTTCCTATTAGATTGAGGATGATGGATGGGCCCCCATCGCGTCAACCCCCCATTCCAAGAGCCGTCCCCGAACCCGAGGCCGGACCCGGACGCCCCGGACCCCTGGCGGTTTCCCCCCACATCAGAACCCCCGGCACCGTTACGATGTGCCGCTCCACCGAGAAAGGCGCGCAATCTTGATCATCTTTGGCTGGCGGGTGGTGTTCTTCACCCTGACCAGGGGAATCTTCCACTGTCCCGACTGCGGCGGCGACCGCGACTACCGGCGCCGGCAGGGACGCAACTTCTTCACCCTTTTCTTCATCCCGGTCATTCCGCTGACGAAGGCGGGCGGTGAGATCATCGAGTGCGACAGCTGCCACGGGCGCTGGACCCCCGGCGTCCTCGACGTGCCGACCACCGCGCAGCTCGCCCAGATGCCCGCGATGCTGCTGCGCATGACCATCGCGCAGGTCCTGCGCTCGGGCGACTACACCAACGCCGCCGCCCGTGCCCGCGCGGTCACCGTCGTCCGGCAGGCCGGTGAGCACACCTACGACGAGAACGTGCTGAACGCCGACCTCGGCCGTGCGTTCGAGGAGGTCCGCGTCGAGATCGGCCATGCCGCGCCCGCGCTGGCGCCCGAGGCGCGCGAAAGCATCCTGCGCGCCGCGGCCGAGATCGCCCTCGTCGACGGCCCCCTCAGCGTCTCGGAGGAGGAGACCCTGTCCGCCGTGGGGGCCGACCTCCGGCTCACCCGCGTCCAGGTGACCGGCGTCATCTCCCTGGCCCGCCAGGAGTCCGGTCACTGACTCCCGGCGGGAGGGCTTGCGGTTGCGCTACTGTTGATGTATGTCGGCAAGGCTGCTTCTCGAACGACCACGTTGACGCACAGACGTCAACGTGGTGGCCCCTCCTGCGCGAGGGGCCGTTTCATGTCGAGACGGGCCCACGGCCCAGATGCAGCCAGCGAACGAGCAAGAAACCGGAGTCTGGAAGCGTGAGCAGCGACGCAACTTCCCGCGCAGCGGCGGGGGGTACAGGGGGATCGCCCCTCCTGAACGAGGGGTACGACCCACGGGCGGTTCAGGAAAAATGGCAGGCCCGCTGGGCGGAGCTCGAACCGTTCACGGCCGGCGAGAAGGACGACGGCCGTGAACGGCGCTACGCGCTCGACATGTTCCCCTACCCCAGCGGTGACCTGCACATGGGGCACGCGGAGGCGTTCGCCATCGGGGACGTGCCCGCGCGGTACTGGTTCCAGCGCGGCTTCAACGTCCTGCACCCCATCGGCTGGGACTCCTTCGGCCTGCCCGCCGAGAACGCCGCCATCAAACGCGACTCGCACCCCGCCGAGTGGACGTACGCCAACATCGACACGCAGGCGTCGTCGTTCCACCGCTACGCCCCGTCGTTCGACTGGACGCGGCGGCTGCACACCTCCGACCCCGAGTACTACAAGTGGACGCAGTGGCTGTTCCTGCGCTTCTACGACCGCGGCCTGGCCTACCGCAAGGGCGGCCACGTCAACTGGTGCCCCAAGGACCAGACCGTCCTGGCGAACGAGCAGGTGGTCGGCGGCCACTGCGAACGCTGCGGTGCGCTGGTTGAGAAGCGCGTCCTGACCCAGTGGTACTTCAAGATCACCGAGTACGCGGACCGGCTGCTGGACGACATGGACCAGCTGGACGGCAAGTGGCCCGACCGCGTCCTGCTCATGCAGCGCAACTGGATCGGCCGCTCCACCGGCGCCGACGTCGACGTGGTGATCGAGGGCCGGGACCAGCCGGTGACGATCTTCACCACCCGGCCGGACACGATGTTCGGCGCGACGTTCTTCGTGATCGCGCCGGACGCCCCGCTCGCCGAGGAGGTCTGCGCCCCGGACCGCCGGGCGGCGTTCGAGGCGTACCGTGAGGAGACCGCCCGGGAAAGCGACATAGAGCGGCTGTCCACGGAACGCGAGAAGACCGGCGTCTTCCTGGGCCGCTACGCGATCAATCCGGTCACCGGTGAGCGCATCCCGGTCTGGGCGTCCGACTTCGTCCTGGCCGACTACGGCCATGGCGCGATCATGGGCGTGCCCGCGCACGATCAGCGCGACCTGGACTTCGCGATGAAGTTCGGGCTGCCGGTCAGGATCGTCGTCGACACCGGCGAGGAGGACCCCGCCCAGACCGGCGTCGCGACGCCGGGAGACGGCCGCCTGATCAATTCCGGGCCGATCGACGGGCTGAGCAAGGCCGAAGCCATCGCCCGCATCATCGAGATCCTGGACGAGCGCGGCACCGGCCGCGCCGCGGTCAACTTCCGGCTGCGTGACTGGCTGGTGTCCCGGCAGCGGTTCTGGGGCTGCCCGATCCCGATCATCCACTGCGAGTCGTGCGGCGAAGTGCCCGTCCCGGACGACCAGCTGCCGGTGAGGCTGCCGGAGGGCCTGCGCGGCGCCGACCTGGCCCCCAAGGGCACGTCGCCGCTGGCGGCCGCGTCCGACTGGGTGAACGTCGACTGCCCCAAATGCGGCGGCCCCGCCACACGCGACACCGACACCATGGACACGTTCGTCGACTCGTCCTGGTACTTCTTCCGCTACTGCTCGCCGGGTTACGAGGACGGCCCGTTCGACGTCGAACAGGTCCGCCGGTGGATGCCGGTCGACCAGTACACCGGCGGCGTCGAGCACGCCATCCTGCACCTGCTGTACAGCCGGTTCTTCACCAAGGTGCTGTACGACATGGGCATGGTCGAGTTCACCGAGCCGTTCCGGCGGCTGCTGAACCAGGGCCAGGTGGTCAACCAGGGCAAGGCGATGTCGAAGTCGCTGGGCAACGGCGTCGATCTGGGCGAGCAGATCGCCGAGTTCGGGGTGGACGTCGTCCGGCTGGCGATCCTGTTCTCCGGACCGCCGGAGGACGACATCGACTGGGCGGACGTGTCCCCGCACGGCATGTCGAAGTTCCTGTCCCGCGTGCACCGCATCGCCACGGAGGTCGCGTCCGCGCCCGGGGTGGACGCCGAGTCCGGCGACCCGGCCCTGCGCCGCGTCACCGCCCGCACCATCGACGAGGCCACGACCCTGGTCGAGACGCAGCGGTTCAACGTGGCGATCGCGCGGATCATGGAGCTGGTGACCGCGACCCGCAAGGCCATCGACTCGGGCCCCGGCGCCGCCGACCCCGCCGTCCGCGAGGCCGCCGAGACCATGGCGGTCATGCTGTCGCTGTTCGCGCCCTACACCGCCGACGAGGCATGGGAGCTGCTGGGACGGACCGCGCCGGTCATCCACGCGGGCTGGCCGTCCGCCGACCCCGCGCTGCTCGTCGAGGAGTCGGTGACGTGCGTCGTCCAGGTCGCCGGGAAGGTCCGCGACCGCCTGGAGGTGGCGCCGGGCATCGCCGAGGCCGATCTGGAGCGGCTGGCCCTGGAGTCCGCCAAGGTCAAGGACGCGCTGGCCGGCGCCGAGATCGCCAAGGTCATCGTCCGCGCACCCAAGATCGTCAACATCGTTCCGAAGCGCTGACGGCGGGCGTTCGTCAGGCCCACCGGTCCATCGGGTCTGACGGACGCTCTCACGGCCATTCCTGACCCTGGCGGCGGCCACGCCTCAGGTATCGCGGCATGGCGGGACGCGCGGTCACGCCATGGACGGGCGGGCGCGCGGTCATGTCTCGTCCGGGCGGGCGGGCGATTGCGTCGTGTACCGGCGCGCGGCCCCGGCTCCTGGGCGCGGGGCCGCGCGGGTGTCACATCTTGCGGAGGACCGCCACGACGCGTCCGAGCACCGTCGCCTCGTCGCCGGGGATCGGCTCGTACGCGGAGTTCTGCGGCAGCAGCCAGATGTGCCCGTCCTCACGGCGCTTGAACGTCTTCACCGTCGCCTCGCCGTCGATCATGGCGGCCACGATGTCGCCCTGCTCGGCCACGGGCTGCTGCCGGACGACGACCCAGTCACCGTCCGCGATCGCGGCGTCGATCATCGAGTCACCGGTGACCTTCAGCAGGAAGTGCGTGCCCTCGCCGACGAGTTGCTTCGGCAGCGTGAACACGTCCTCCACGGCCTCCTCGGCCAGGATCGGCCCACCTGCGGCGATCCGTCCGACCAGGGGGACGTAGGCGGGCGCGGGCTGCGCCGACGCGGGCTGCCCTCCGGCGGACTCGTAGGCGTCCTCGTCCGTCCGCACCGGCGTGGCGCCCGGCACCCGGACCTCGACCGCGCGCGGACGATTGGGGTCGCGGCGCAGGAAACCCTTGCGCTGCAGCGCCCGGAGCTGGTGCGACACGCTGGAGGTGCTGGTCAGCCCCACGGCCTCGCCGATCTCGCGCATCGAGGGCGGGTACCCACGGCGCTGGACCGAGTCGCGGATCACCTCCAGCACCATGCGCTGCCGTTGCGTCAGCCCCGTCTCGTCCATGGGGCCGTCTGGCAGCTCCCGGACCTTGCTCATCGCTCGTCGCCTCCCGGCGCCTCGATCGGTCACTCCTTGTCATGGAACCTATCGCGTCGGAGCCCAATGATCAAACAATTGTTCGAAGTGGTGCTCGCTTTTTGTCGGCGCCTCCTGGTAGAACATCGTACAGACGTTCGATCGAAAATGCATTCGACGACGAGGAGGGGAGAGATGTCTGGTTCACCCCATAGTGACCGTGCCCCGATCCGCCTGACCCGCCGCGGGCGCGCAGTTCTGGTCTTGTTCGCCGCGACCGTGACACTTGTGTTCCTGTGGCTGACCGTGGGCCCCGGAGCCCTGGCCGGTGGCCGCGAAACTCACTCCGATCCGTCCAAACCCTCCAGAACGGTCATCGTCGAACCCGGCGACACCCTCTGGAACATAGCCGCCGACGCCGAACCCGGAACCGACCCTCGCCTCGTCGTGCGGCGCATCATCGACCTGAACGACATGGGCGGCGACCCGACCGTCCAGCCGGGCCAGGAGCTCCGCCTCCCCGCCCGCTGAAACACCGCCCCGACACACGGGCTCCGGACATGCCGGTCGTGACGGTTGCACCCGCCCTTTCCTCCCGGCGCCAGAAGACGACGGCCGCGGGCGCCGCGCCCGGGCCTTGCTTCGCTTCCTGAGGTGAATTGAGGCCGCGGCCACGTCGGCCATTGCACGGGGCACCCCTACCTCGACATCGAACGGCGATACCGAGCCGCGCGCGTCCCCTGCCGCCTGCCGTTCCCCGGGCCCGTCGTTCCGCTGGCCTGTCGTTCCGCTGGTCTGTCGTTCCCCGGGCCCGTCGTTCCCCTGGCTCGCCGGTCCCCTGGTCTGTCGTGCCTCCGCTGCCTGTCGTGAGGGTGCCGGGAACGCCGACGGTGTCGGGGATGCGGAAGGTTCGCCCGTTGCGAGAAGGGCGATTCGAGGGCGAATCGGACTATCTGTAGTCGACCGGGAACCCACTGCGACGACACGCCCGGGGGGAAATCGAGGAGGGGTGGCCTGACCTGGCCGTACGCGCCGGATGTGATCGATGAGACGTGAGATCAGGTTGCGTACGCCTGCGGCGAGTCGTACCGTTGGACCACAACATCTAGTAGTCACATCGATGTACTTCACCTATATATGGAATCGTTCAGCGGTGTGAGGCGTTATCGTCAGGGGAGGGATCTAACGTGCACTGCCCGTTCTGTCGCAACCCTGACACCAAAGTGATCGACAGCCGTTCGACCGACGACGGGGGCGCCATTCGGCGGCGCCGCTCGTGCGCCGAATGCGGCCGGCGATTCACGACGCAGGAGAATGTGCTCGTCATGGTGGCCAAGCGCAGCGGGGTCACCGAGCCGTTCTCCCGGGAAAAGATCATCGCCGGGGTGCGCAGGGCCTGCCAGGGCCGTCCGGTCGACGAGGACGCGCTCGCGAAGCTGGGTCAGCGGGTCGAAGAGGAGATCAGATCCTCCGGCTCCGCGGAAATCCCCTCGCACGAGATCGGCCTCGCGATCCTGGGGCCGCTCGGCGAGCTCGACGAGGTCGCCTATCTGCGATTCGCCTCGGTCTACCGGAGCTTCGAGTCGCTGGACGACTTCGCCAAGGAGATCGAAACACTGCGGAAGGCCGGATTCTCGGGGGAGTCCGGTTTCTCGGGAGAGTCCGGCCCGCCTCGGTAGGGCGGGCTCCGCGAACACATCAGCACATGTAAGAGCGTCTCCGCGCGGGGCATGGCCTCGTGCGGCGGCGGGTTGTTCCTGAACAGGGCCCGGCGGGTGGGCCCGAGAGGGGGAAGGTCATGACGGAGACGGTGAGCGGCTCGGCGGCACGGCGCGGCAAGGGGAGCCGCAAGGGGCTGAAGGTCGAGCGCATTTTCACCACGCCCGGCGTGCATCCATACGATGAGCTGCGCTGGGAACGTCGTGACGTCGTCATGACCAACTGGCGCGACGGCTCGGTCAACTTCGAGCAGCGCGGTGTCGAGTTCCCCGACTTCTGGTCGCTGAACGCCGTCAACATCGTCACGTCCAAGTACTTCCGCGGCGCCGTCGGCACGCCGCAGCGTGAATGGAGCCTGAAGCAACTGGTCGACCGTGTAGTCCGCATGTATGTCGACACGGGCCGCGAACAGGGCTACTTCGCCACCGACGAGGACGTCGAGATCTTCGACCACGAACTGAAGTACGCGCTCGTCCACCAGCTCTTCAGCTTCAACTCCCCCGTCTGGTTCAACGTCGGCACCAAGTCCCCGCAGCAGGTCTCGGCGTGTTTCATCCTGTCGGTGGACGACACGATGGAGTCGATTCTCGACTGGTACAAGGAAGAGGGCGTCATCTTCAAGGGCGGTTCGGGGGCCGGCCTGAACCTGTCGCGCATCCGGTCCAGCAAGGAACTGCTGTCCTCGGGCGGCACGGCCAGCGGCCCCGTCTCGTTCATGCGCGGCGCCGACGCGTCCGCCGGGACGATCAAGTCGGGCGGCGCGACGCGGCGGGCCGCGAAGATGGTCGTGCTCGACGTCGACCACCCCGACGTCGAGGAGTTCATCGAGACCAAGGCGCGCGAGGAGAACAAGATCCGCGCGCTGCGGGACGCCGGGTTCGACATGGACCTCGGCGGCAAGGACATCGGCAGCGTCCAGTACCAGAACGCCAACAACTCCGTCCGGGTGTCGGACGAGTTCATGCACGCCGTCGAGTCGGACGGCGAGTTCGGGCTGCGCGCCAGGATGACCGGCGAGGTCGTCGAGACCGTCAAGGCCAAGGACCTGTTCCGGCTGATGGCGAAGGCCGCCTGGGAGTGCGCCGACCCCGGCATCCAGTACGACGACACGATCAACGACTGGCACACCAACCCTGAGACCGGACGTATCACGGCAAGTAACCCTTGTTCCGAATACATGTCCCTGGACAACTCGTCCTGCAACCTGGCGAGCATCAACCTGCTGAAGTTCCTCACGGACGCGGGGACGTTCGACGTCCAGAGGTTCGTCAAGCTCACCGAGCTGATCATCACGGCGATGGACGTGTCGATCACGTTCGCCGACTTCCCGACCGAGAAGATCGCGGAGACGACCCGTGACTACCGGCAGCTCGGCATCGGGTACGCCAACCTGGGCGCGCTGCTGATGGCGACCGGGCACGCCTACGACTCCGAGGGCGGGCGGTCGCTCGCGGCGGCGATCACGTCGCTGATGACCGGTGTCGCCTACCGCCGGTCCGCGGAGATGGCGGGCGTCGTCGGCCCGTACGCGGGCTACGCGCGCAACGCCGAGGGCCACAAGCGCGTCATGCGCAAGCACGCCGCCGCCAACGACGGCATCCGCACGCTGGACGCGATGGACAAGGCGATCCACGCGGCCGCCGCCAAGCAGTGGCAGGACTGCCTGAAGCTCGGCGAGAAGCACGGCTACCGGAACGCGCAGTCCAGCCTGCTCGCCCCGACGGGGACGATCGGGCTGATGATGGACTGCGACACCACCGGCATCGAGCCGGACCTCGCGCTGATGAAGTTCAAGAAGCTCGTCGGCGGCGGGTCGATGCAGATCGTCAACCAGACGGTGCCGCGCGCGCTGGAGAAGCTCGGCTACCAGCAGGAGCAGATCGAGGCGATCGTCGAGTACATCGCCGAGCACGGCCACGTCGTGGACGCGCCCGGGCTGCGCACCGAGCACTACGAGGTGTTCGACTGCGCGATGGGCGAGCGGGCGATCAGCCCGATGGGGCACGTCCGGATGATGGCGGCCGTCCAGCCGTTCCTGTCCGGCGCGATCTCCAAGACGGTGAACATGCCGGAGCAGGCCACCATCGAGGACATCGAGAAGGTGTACTTCGAGGGGTGGCGGCTCGGCCTGAAGGCCCTGGCGATCTACCGGGACAACTGCAAGGTCGGCCAGCCGCTGTCGGCCGCGGGGAAGAAGGAGGAGGCCAAGGAGGCGCCGGTGGAGGCCGCCGGGCCGACGCGTCCGGTCCGCAGGCGGCTGCCGAAGCAGCGTCCCGCCACGGTCACGCGCTTCTCCGTCGCGGGCGCCGAGGGCTACATGACCGCGTCGTCCTACCCGGACGACGGCGTCGGCGAGGTCTTCCTCAAGCTCGGCAAGCAGGGCTCCACCCTCGCCGGTGTGATGGACGCCTTCTCCATGGCGATCTCCATCAGCCTGCAGTACGGCGTCCCGCTGGAGACGTGGGTGGAGAAGTTCACCAACATGCGGTTCGAGCCCGCCGGGATGACCGACGACCCCGACATCCGCATGGCCACCTCGGTGATGGACTACATCTTCCGCCGTCTGGCGCTGGACCACCTTCCCTACGAGGAGCGCGCGGGCCTCGGCATCCTGACCGCCGGGGAGCGCGCGATGCAGGTCAACGGCGAGGACCCCGCGGCCCTGCACACCGAGGACGAGGTCGACCACGAGACCCTGGCCCAGTCCGCCGCGATCACCGCGCCCGCGGCCGCGGCGGCGGCCCCGGCCGGGGAGGCGCACTCGTCCATGGAGGTCATCGAGAGCCGTCAGGGACGCACCGCGGACGCGCCGCTCTGCCTCACCTGCGGCACGAAGATGCGCCCGGCGGGCAGCTGCTACGTCTGCGAGGGCTGCGGCTCCACCAGCGGGTGCAGCTGATCCTGGTCCGTGTCGCGGTGGACGGGGCGTTCAGCGTCCCCCGCGTAGCGCGATGACCGGCGGTCACGGGCGGAGTGGCGAGTCGACTCGCCGTCCCGCCCGTGGCCGCCGGTTCGCGTGTTTGGCCGGTGGCGCGCGGGTGGGCTCGCGGTCAGGTGGAGCCGTTCTTGTCGTCGAGTGAGGCCGTCTCGGTCGGCTGGGTCTGGGTCTGGGTCTCGGGCTGGGGTTTCGGCTGGGCACGGCGTGAACGGCGCCGTCCCGCCTTGCGGGGGCCGGCCACCAGCAGGTCGTCGTCGGGGACCTCGGTCACGGGGGGAGGCCCGGCGGGCTCGTCGGGCGGGGCGTTCTTTGCCGGCCGCTTGGCGCGGTGCTTGCGCACGGGCTTCGTCTCGGCCTCGCGGAGCGACTTCACGAAGCTCGCCGCGTCCTCCTCGTCCAGGTCGGGACGGTTCAGCCGCTTCGCCGCGATCCACTGGTCGAGGGTCAGCCGCCCGCCGGCGCCGGCGGCGAAGAGCAGGCTCGACACGCCGAGGACGAGGACGAGCTCGTAGCCGTTCTCGACCTTCCCGCCGTCCACCATGAACACGCCCTCGCCCGCGTGGACGAACACGAACGCGCCGGCCATGTCCGCGAACAGCAGCAGGCCGGTGACCGGCAGCGCGAGCCCGGCGATCAGCGCCGCCCCGCCCAGCAGCTCGGCGAACGCGGCGTAGACGGCGGCGGCCGTCGGGAGGGGGACGCCGAGGTCGTCGAACGAGCGGCCGGTCGCGGTGATGCCCGCCTCGATCTTCTGCCAGCCGTGCGCGATGAAGACGAGGCCGACCCCGAGCCGCGCGAGAACTGCCACGACGTCGTAGAGCGGTCGAGGGCGCATACCGTCGCTCCTTGGGTGCGGTGAGGGCCCGGTCGAACGGAGAGTATGACTGCCTTCGTGTGGATTCGGCGACCGTCGCAGGTGGGAACGGGTGCGGGCACCGCGGGATGGGCGGCGGGAGGCCGTGTCAGCGTTCGGTCGTGGTGGCTTGGGCCAGTGCCTCGGCGACGGTTTCGGTGGTGTGCTCTATGGCCTCGACGCCGTCCCGCATGGTCGCGTTGCGTTCGGAGAGGGCGGCGACCAGGTAGCGGTGCCCGGCGTCGTGGACGATGCCGATGCTGTTGATCGTCCAGCGGCCGCCGTGGACGTCGCGGGGCAGCCACCCGTTCTTCACCTCGGCCTCGGTGCCCGCGGCGCTCACGCCCCATGCCTGGTCAGGCGCGACGTCCCCCATCAGGCGGCGGACGTAGCGGCGGCCGCCGGCGTCGAGGGTGCTCTCCGGCGAGGTCAGCGCGGTCAGCAGCCGGACCTGGTCGGCGGCGCTCGTCGTCGTCGACCCCCACCCGCCGCCCGCGCCGGGCTCGGTGTCGCGAAGGCCCAATTCCCTGTTGGCGGACGCGAGTCCGGCGGAGCCGCCGATGGCGTGCCAGAGCGCGGTCGCGGCGGCATTGTCGCTCACTTTGATCGCGCGTTCGGCCAGGGCTTTCTCGGTGGACGTGAGAGGCCGTTCCCGGCGTTGTGCCTTGAGCAGTAACGCCATGACGATGTCGACTTTGACGATGCTGGCGGTCGCCGTTCGCAGATTCCCGCCGTAGGAGTACGCGATGCCGGTGGATAGGTCGCGTACCGATAGCGACAGCCTGCCGGGCCGGTTGTCGAGATAGTCGCGCAGGGCGCGGGTAAGCGCTTCGCGTCGCGAATCGGAGAACGTGGGCTTGGGCTTCTGCCGCGGAATGGGAGTGGTCACCGTAATCGTCGGGTCGGGCAGGGCGACGGGTTCGTACACGAATGTCGATGAGCCGGCCGCGAGGATGGCGACCGCCGCCAGAACAGCGGTGATCAGGAGCCATGCGCGTCTCATGGGCGCGGCCGTGCGGCCTCGGACAGCATGATCGGGAGTGTCGCGAGGCCAGCGTTACCTTGGTGTTAACCGCCCGCCCGGTTACTTTCTGAAACGTGCCGGATACGGTCAGCGGGTGCGGCCGCGCGGTTTCAGGGGAGTGGCGGGCATGGCGGGCGCGGGAATGGGCGGGCCGTCATAGCCGCGGACAACTCCGAAGCGGTCACCGGCCATCCAGTCCTGGCGCGCCTGGGCGATTTCGTCACCCGTCCGGGCGACGAAGTTCCACCACATCACGAGTTTCTCCGCGAACGGCTCGCCGCCCAGCAGCACGAGCCCGGCACTGCCGTCCACCGCTCTCAGCGGCAATTCCCGGCGGCCGCAGCCGAGGTACAGCATCGAGCCGGGTTCCACCCGCTGCCCGTCGATTTCCGTTGTCCCGGACATCGTCAGCGCCGCGTATTCGAAGTCGGGCTCGACCGGGAGCCGCGCTCCGGCCCCGTCCGCCACGGCGATGTCGGCGCCGACGATCGGTGTGTGGGCGATGCCGGGCGAGGCGGCGCCGTCCAGTTCGCCCAGGATGACGGTTGCGCCGAACCCGGGAGCCTGGACGACGGGCAGGTCGGCGTGGTGCTCGAACACGGGATCGGTGTGCCGGTGGGCATCGGGTAGCGCGACCCACAGTTGGGCCCCGTGCAGCATCGCGGGATGGCTGCGCGGTGACTCCTCCGAGTGCGCGATGGCCCGTCCGGCGGTCATCAGCCCGAGTTCCCTAGGACGGACGGTCTGGAGACTGCCAAGGCTGTCGCGGTGCAGTACTTCGCCGTCGTGCAGCCAGCTCACGGTCTGCAACCCGATGTGCGGATGCGGCGGGACCTGCATTCCGGGCTCGTCGGCGATGTCGTCCGGGCCGTAGTGGTCGACGAAGCACCAGGCGCCCACCATCCGCCGTCCCAGGCTGGGCAGGAGCCGCCGGACGAACGTGCTCTCACCGAGTGGCACGCGCCGTGGGGGCAGCAGCTCGTGCACGGGGTGTCCGGGCACGTCGTCCCGTCCACCGCACTCGACCGGCTTCGGCCGGACATCGAGATTGCTCACCGGTACCGTCCTCCCCTGACCGCCCTGCACCGAACCGCTGTCCGTACCCCAACGGAATCAGCGGTGAGATGGCGGGGTTCGACTGTATGTGATGCACGGTGAGTACAAGGTTCCTGGTGGCAAGCTCGTCGTCGCCGACGTGGACGTCGTGGACGGCCTGTTGCGCGGGCCGAGGATCAGCGGCGATTTCTTCATGGAACCGGACCGGGCCCTAGAGGCCATCAACGCCGTCCTGGACGGCCTCCCCGCCGGCCTTGACGCCAAGGCGATCGGCGCGCGTGTAGAAGCGGGCCTGCCAAGGGGCACGGTGATGCTGGGAATCACCACGGAAGCCGTAGGGATCGCGGTGCGCCGGGCGGTGACGCGGGCGTCGGACTGGCGGGACCACGACTGGCGGCTGATCCATGAGCCGCCGCAGGAGCCGGCTCTGCACATGGCGCTCGACCAGGTCCTCGCCGAGGAGGTCGGCGCGGGACGCCGCCCGCCGACGCTGCGGGTGTGGGAGTGGGCGTCACCGGCGGTGGTCATCGGCAGTTTCCAGTCGCTGCGCAACGAGGTCGACGCCGAGGCGGCCGGGCGGCACGGGGTGGACGTGGTCCGCCGCATCAGCGGCGGCGGCGCGATGTTCATCGAACCGGGCAACACGATCACGTACTCGCTGTACGCGCCGGAGACGCTGGTCGCGGGCATGTCGTTCGCGGAGAGCTACGCGTTCCTGGACGACTGGGTGCTCGGCGCGCTCGCCGAACTCGGGATCAAGGCGTGGTACCAGCCGCTGAACGACATCACGTCCGACCAGGGGAAGATCGCGGGCGCGGCGCAGAAGCGGCTCGCCGCGGGCGCGGTGCTGCACCACGTGACCATGGCGTACGACATCGACGCGGAGAAGATGCTGCGGGTGCTGCGGATCGGCCGGGAGAAGATCTCCGACAAGGGGGTCGCCAGCGCGGTCAAGCGCGTCGACCCGCTGCGCCGCCAGACCGGCCTTCCCCGCGAGGAGATCATCGACCGGATGATCGGGCACTTCCGGGGCCGGCACGGCCTGGCCGGCGACCGTGTGAGCGAGGACGAACTGCGCCTCGCCCACAAATACGTCGCGGACAAGTTCAGCACGCCGGAATGGACCGCACGCGTCCCCTGACGCTTCCCGTGCCCGAAGGTGCCGGACACCCCCGGAAGTGCGGGTGTCGCCGTGGTGCGCCGACCACCGAAAACACCGTCCGCGGCGGGCCGGAACTCCGCGCCGTCCCCGCGCGTCCCTCGGTTGCAGGTCGCGGGGCCGCGCGATGGCCCGTAGGTTGGGCACATCGATCGTTGATGAGGAGCGTTCATGTCGATGCAGAAGGGCGCCAACACCGCGGTGCCGGTTCCCTCCGTCCGGGTCGAGCTCGGCTGGCAGAGCGGTCTGGGCGTGCCCGACGCGGACGCGTCAGCGCTTCTGCTGGCGGACACCGGCCGGGTGCGTTCGGACGACGACTTCGTCTTCTACAACCAGCCCGCGCACAAGTCGGGCGCGGTGCGCCATGACGGCAAGCAGCGGGGGCCGACCGTCCTGGACGTCCTGTCGATCGATCTGAACCGCGTGGAGCCCGCCATCGACAAGATCGTGGTCGCGGCGTCCGCGGACGGCGGCACGTTCGGCGAGTTCCAGGGCCTGTACGTGCGCGTGGTCGACGCGGCGGCCGGGACGGAGGTCGCGCGGTTCGACAGCGAGGGCGCCACCACGGAGACGGCGTTCGTGCTCGGCGAGCTGTACCGGCGCCAGGGCGCGTGGAAGTTCCGCGCCATCGGCCAGGGCTACGACTCGGGGCTCGCGGGCCTCGCGACCGACTACGGGATCTCGGTGGACGATCCCGGTCAGGAGCCCGCCCCGCCGCCTCCGGCCCCCGCGGCCCCTCCCGCGCCTCCGCAGCCCCAGGCGGCGCCTCCGCCGCCTCCTGGCGGGCAGTACGCGCCTCCTGGCGGGCAGTACACGCCGCCTCCGCCGCCCCCACCGCCGCCCGGCGGCCAGTACACCCCTCCGCCTCCGCCCCCACCGCCGCCCGGCGGGCAGTACGCGCCGCCCCCGCCGCCGTACCAGCAACCACAGCCCCAGCAAGCCCCGCCTCAGCAGGGCGGCGGCGGAGGCGGCGCCATCTCGCTGACCAAGAACTCGCCTTCGGTGTCGCTCACCAAGCACGGAGCGACGACCGGGCACATGCGGGTCAACCTCAACTGGACCGCGCGGGAGGGCGTCGCGAAGGGCCGGCTCGGCAAGCGCCGCCGCGGCGTCGACCTCGACCTGGACCTGTGCTGCCTCTGGGAGCTCCAGGACGGCCGCAAGGGGATCATCCACGCGCTCGGCGACATGGGCGCTCTGGAACGCGCCCCGTTCATCAAGCTCGACAAGGACGACCGGACCGGCGCGATCGCGGCGGGTGAGAACCTGCACATCAACCTGGACCACACCGCCGACTTCAAGCGGATCCTGGTGTTCGCCGAGATCTACGACGGCGCCGACGACTTCCGCGGGCTGGACGCGATCGCGACGCTGTTCCCGGTGGGCGCGCCGCCGATCGACATGCGCATGAACGACTGCGTCGACGCGTCGCGTGACGCCGTCCTCGCGCTCATCGAGAACGTGAACGGCGAACTGGTCGTCCGCCGGGAGGGCCGGTTCATCCTCCCGCCTCCGGGCCGTCCGCGCTGGGGGAAGATGTCGGTCGACCAGGCGTACGGCTGGAACCTGGAGTGGGTCGCCTCACGCGGCAAGGGCTGACCGCCCCTGCCCTGCCTCCCGTCCTGTGCCGGAGACGGGCCCGGAACGTTGGCTGATGCTGCCGGTTGTCCCGGGCCCGGCGCCGACGGTAGGAACGTCGCATGAGCTCTGAGCGGCAGTACCCCGTCGTCCCGGCACCCCGTTCCGATGTTCCGAAGGAAGAGGCGGTCGAGCGCGTCCAGGCGTTCGCGGACACGATGACGTTGCGCCGCACCGTGCGCGACTTCTCCAGCCGTCCGGTGCCGCCCGACGCCATCGAGCACGCGATCCGTGCGGCGGCGACCGCTCCGAGTGGGGCCAACCTTCAGCCGTGGCGGTTCGTGGTCGTCACCGACCCCGAGCGCAAGCGGCGGCTCAGGGAGGCCGCGGAGCAGGAGGAGCGGGAGTTCTACGAACGGCGCGCTTCGCAGGAGTGGCTCGACGCGTTGGCGCCGCTGGGAACCGATTGGCGTAAGCCGTTCCTGGAGGACGCCCCTGCGGTCATCATCGTCTTCGAAGTGCACAAGGGTCCGGAGACACCACGGCCTTACTACGTGAAGGAGTCGGTGGGCATCGCCGTGGGTTTCCTTCTGGCCGGGCTGCACCAGGCGGGTCTGGCGACGCTGACGCACACGCCGAGTCCCATGAAGTTCCTGAACGAGGTGTGCGACCGTCCGCAGGAGGAACGCGCGTACGTGGTGATCCCGGTCGGCTACCCGGCGGACGACGCGATGGTGCCCGACATCACCCGCAAGCCGGTCGACGAGGTCACCGTCCGGCTCTGACCAACCCGGCGCGGCTCGCGCGGCCCCTCCGGGCGGCTCACGCGGCCTTGACGGCGTCGGCGAGCTTCTTGTCGCGGGCCACCCGGACCAGGGCGGCGCTGAGCCGTGCGAGGTCCTTACCGGGCACCTCGGAGGCGAGCCGGCCGGCGTCCGTGGGCAGGCCGAGCCGTTCGGCGCCCTTGCGCACCTGGCCGTCGATGTAGGGCCGCAGCCAGGGCCAGATGGACTGGGCCTCGCGGCAGAAGATGTCCACGCCGGTGGGACCGATTCCCGGGAACTCCTGGAGCAGTTCGGCCGCTTTCCGGGGGTCGCGTCCGGCGTCGATGGCGAGCCGCCGCAGGTCGCCCTTGTACCTGTCCTGGACCATCTCGGCGGTGTCGCCGAGGCGGGACGCGGTGCTCTCGTCGTAGCGGACGTAGTGGCCGCGTCCGAGCGCGTCGACCCGTTCCTGCCACGTCAGCTTGCTCATCCCGCGCGGTGTCCCGCCACCGGCCGCGAACAGTTCGCGGGCCGCCGCCATGGCGATGTCCGACGAGATGCGCGCGCTCAGCAGATTGGCGAGGACGAGCAGCTTGAAAAGCGCGGCCGGCTGGTCCTTCAGCGGAATGCCGGCCTCTTCGGCGAACGTCTCACCGGACTCGTGCAGCAGCTTCCTGACGACGGTGTCCATGGCATTTACCTCCTGTCGACGCGGGCCCTACCCCGGTCGGCGAGGATGACTCATGCGCGAGCACCGCGCAGGCCACAAGAGGCCGTGCACGGTCAGAGCAGGCTGAGCTGCCCTTCTCCGGCGAGCGGGTCGCGGTGCTTCTTGAGGTGCCGCCAGCGCGGGAGGTCGTCCAGGTAGGACCACGACAGGCGGTGGTGCGGCGTCGGCCCCAACTCTTCAAGGGCCTTCTGGTGGACGGGCGACGGATACCCGGCACTGTCCGCGAACCCGTACCCGGGGAATTCTCCATCGAGCCCTGCCATCAACCTGTCACGGTGAACCTTCGCCAAGACGGAGGCGGCCGCGACGGTGACCGACCTCTGGTCGGCTTTGACTTCGCAGCGCACCCGCCAGGGCCGGCTCAGGAAATCGTGCTTGCCGTCCAGGATGACCACGTCCGGCGGGACGGGCAGCGCCTCCAGCGCGCGGACGGCGGCGCGTCGCAGCGCCTCCGTCATGCCGACCTCGTCGATCTCCTCGGGACCCGACGCACCGATGGCGTGGCCCGCGAGCCAGCCGGGGAGCACTTCGGCGAAAGACTCGCGGTGGGTCTCGGTGAGAAGTTTGGAGTCGGTCAGGCTGACCGTCCGCTTGCCGCGCCCTGGGAGGACGGGTGGCGGGGTCAGGTCGGTGACCGCCGCGCACACCACGACGGGGCCCGCCCACGCGCCGCGTCCCACTTCGTCCACCCCGGCGATCGTGACGGGATGGCCACGCTTGGACGACATGGCCTGGAGTTCGTCCTCGATCTCGTAGCCCGCGGCACGCGAGATCTTTCCGGTGACGGCGGGGCCGGGGTCCAGACCCGGCAAGGCGCGCGTGGAGTCGGTCGGCATACGCCCATCATTGCAGCGGCCGAACCTCCACTTCCGGACAGTACAAATGTGCTGGTCTTGGGACTGAGGTCTTGTCAGTTCCGTCCCAGGCCGGTGGATGGTGGCCAACCAACCGGGCGCGGGGAGTCCCGTTCCGGGCGGTCCTGCGCTTTACTCGCTTCTGATGGCTTTGTTCGGCAGGTCCCGCTCCCGCCCGGCGAAGGACGCCGCGGCGCGGGATCTATTCGAGCGCCTGCGTTGGCGCTACTTCCAGGTCACCCCGGGCGTGCGGTTCCTGGGCGGGCTGTTGCTCGTCGCCTTGGTCGTGTCCGCCACCGTCGTGCTGGAAGGGCCCGTCCTGCCCGCCGCGGCGTTCGCGGTGATCCTGCTCGTCGTCGTCCACCTGACGTTGCGTTCGCCCACGGGCATGGCGGTCGTCACGGTGGTCGTGGCCTGGCTTGCGCTGTCGGTGCCCCTGGGAAGCCTTTATCCGGACGACGGGCACCCGTCATACCTGAGCCCCGAACTGCTCCTGGCCTTGCTCGCCCTACCGGTGGCCTTCGTGGCGTTCCGGCTTCGCGGATACACGCCATGGCGGTCCGCGCTCCTCGCGCTCGCCGCCGCGGGCGTGGCGACGGCGGCCGCCGCGCATCCGTTCCCTGAGGCGAGCGTGGCGCCCGGCTGGGTCACCGCCTTGGCCTTCCTCGCCTACCGCTGGGATCAGGCGCGGCGGACGGTGCCCGCCGAGGCGTACGAGACCGGCTGGGTCCAGGAACAGGCCGGCCCCAAAGGCGACGGCGGCGCGGGGCCGCGCAAGAATTCTTCCGGGGACGACAGGCGTGACCGTCCGGAACGACCCGACTCCGACGTGGCGGACAGGCCAGGCCGGCCAAGCAGGCCCGACCGGCGCGCCTCGAACGACGACGAAGCCGCCCCCGCGGCGGCGGTGCACGCGGGCCACGAACAGCGTGCCGCGGCGAAGGCGGCCGACAGCGCCGCCGCGGCGGAACGCGCGACGCCCGTGGAGACGCGCAAGGAGAGGGCACCGGAGATCTCAGTGGCCGAGGCGCTCGCCGAACTGGAGGACATGATCGGCCTGGAGCCGGTCAAACGCCAGGTCCGTTCCATCGCCGCGTCCATCGAGGCCGCGCACATGCGCGCCGCCGCCGGGGTGCCCACGGAGAAGCCGATGCGGCACTTCGTGTTCGTCGGGCCGCCCGGGACGGGCAAGACCACCGTGGCGCGCGTCCTGGCCAAAATCTTCTACGCGTTCGGGCTGCTGCCTGAGCCCGCCCTGGTCGAGGCGCACCGCGCCGACCTCGTCGGTGAGTTCCTCGGGGCCACGGCACTGAAGACCAACCGGCTCGTTGACTCCGCCCTGGGCGGGGTGCTGTTCATCGACGAGGCGTACAGCCTGGTCAACTCCGCCGAGGGGCAGCCGGACCGGTTCGGTGACGAGGCCGTGCAGACCCTTCTGAAGCGCGCGGAGGACGACCGCGACAACCTGGTCATCATCCTCGCGGGATACGACGCGCAGATGGCCGAGTTCCTCGACTCCAACCCGGGACTGGCCTCACGGTTCGGCACGCGCGTGCATTTCCCGTCGTACCGTCCTGCCGAACTGCTCCAGATCGCCGACTACCACACCGGGCTCCGCGAAGACCGGCTCGACCCAGAGGCGCGGCGGCGGCTCGCCACACGCTTCGAGGAGATCGAACGGCGCGGCATCGTCGACGAACTGGGCAACGGGCGGTTCGTCCGGTCACTGACCGAGGCGGCTGCGCGCGCGCGGGACGTGCGCGTGGTCGACGCCGTGTCCGCGTCCGCGCACCCGGCGAACCCCAGCGCCGACGACCTGGTCACCCTGCGCGCCGAGGACGTCGAGACCGCGTTCGCCGAGGTCACCGAGCGGTACCGCGGCTACGCCGAGACCCCGACGCTCGACGAGGCCCTCGGGTCCCTCGACGCGATGATCGGGCTCGAACCGGTGAAGGGGCAGGTCCGCGAGATCGCCGCCCAGCTCCAGGTCGCCAGGATGCGGCAGGAGCAGGGCCTGGTCACCCGTCCGCCGACACGCCACTTCGTCTTCACCGGGCCACCCGGCACAGGCAAGACGACCGTCGCGCGCGTCCTCGGCCGCATCTTCGCCGCGTCGGGGTTGCTCGCCCGCCCGGAGGTGGTCGAGGCGCAGAGAGCGGACCTCGTCGGCGAACACCTTGGCGGGACGGCGCTCAAGACGAACAAGGTGGTCGACTCCGCGCTCGGTGGTGTGCTGTTCGTCGACGAGGCGTACGCGCTGAGCAATCCGGGCTATTCCGGTGGTGACGCCTTCGGCGCGGAGGCGGTGCAGACACTGCTCAAGCGTGCCGAGGACGACCGGGACCGTCTCGTCATCGTCCTCGCGGGGTACGAGGCCGAGATGGAGCGGTTCTTGTCGTCCAACCCTGGGCTGGCCTCACGGTTCGACGTCCGTGTCGACTTCCCCTCCTACGGGCCCGACGAACTGCTCCGCATCGCCCAGCTCATCGCCGAGGAGGGCGGCGACCAGTGGGAGGAACGCGCTCTCGACGACCTCGCCCTGGTGTTCCAGCGCGCGTGCGGGGCGGGCCGTATCGACGAACTGGGCAACGGCCGCTTCGCCCGCTCCATGTACGAGAAGGCGTCCGCGCGCCGGGCGCTGCGGGCCGCCCGCCTGGGCGACGCCGCCACCGCCGACGACCTCACCGTCCTCACCACCGAGGACGTCCGCGACGCGTTCGCCGAACTCACCCATCGCCTGGCCTGACCGGACGGGCGGATACCGTTCCGGACTGTCCGCCACGTGCGCTGTAATCGACGCATGACCTCGGTGACCTGGGCGCAGGTGCTCGCCTGGCGGATGCGCCGGCAGTACGTTGAACGCGCGGGCGACGTGACGGCCGTGCGGATCGCGCGGCGGCTGGCCGGAGTGCAGGCACAGGTCGCCTCCGCGGCGGAGTTCGCGGTGGCGGTACGCCAATCGGCTCCGGAAGCGGGTGCGGTCCGGCGGGCCCTGCTCGACGATCGGACCCTCGTCAAGACATGGGCCATGCGCGGGACCCTGCATCTGCTGCCCGCGGACGAGGCCGCGGCCTATCTCGTGCTGTGCGCCGCCGTCCGCCACTGGGAGAAGCCCGTCTGGCAGCGGAATTTCGGGGCGACGCCCGCCGATCTGGACGCGATCGCGGAAGCGGCCGCCGAGGCGCTGGCCGGTGGGGCGACGCTCACGCGCGAGGAACTCACCACGGCCGTCGTCGACAAGACCGGCTCAGCGCATCTCGCCGAAGTGCTCGGCTCCGGCTGGGGCACCCTGCTCAAACCCCTGGCCTGGTGGGGGATCCTCTGTCACGGGCCGTCGCAAGGCAACCGTGTGACGTTCACGTCGCCGGAGCGGTGGCTGCCGGAGTGGACGGGCCTGCCGTCCGTGGAGGACGCCGCCCGGACGGCCATACATGCCTTCCTCGGCGCGCACGGGCCCGCCACCCCCGACATGTTCGACAACTGGCTGATGCGCAAGATGAACCGGAAGAAGGACGTCAAGTCCTGGTTCGCCGCAGCTGAGGACGGGCTCTCGACCGTCGAGGTGGACGGCGTGCCGATGTACATCCTGGACGAGCACCGCGACGAGCTCCTGAGCACTGAACCGAGCACTTCCGTCCGGCTCCTCGGGGCCTTCGACCAGTACGTCCTGGGCGCCGGTACGGGCGCGCCCTATCTCGTGCCCCCGGACCGCCGCAAGGAAGTCAGCCGAACCGGAGGCTGGATATCTCCCGTCGTCCTGTACGAGGGACGTGTGGCGGGCGTCTGGGAGGAGAAGGACGGCGCCATCACCGTGACCGCGTTCGAGGACATCCCCGCCGCCGCGCTCAAGGACGAACAGAACCGACTGGAAGCGCTCCCGACCTGACAGGTGCGGCGTGAAGTAGCACTTAGAGACGGAAGCGCAGGCGCTGGCCGGGACGCAACTGCGCGGCGTCGGCGACGTCGGCGGAGGCGAGCACCGCGACCACCGGGTAACCGCCAGTCGTCGGGTGGTCGGCCAGGAAGATGATGGGCGTTCCGCTGGGCGGCACCTGAAGCGAACCGGTGACCACACCCTCGCTGCCGAGTTCCCCTTCGCGCACACGGACCAGCGGTGGCCCGTCCAGCCGTACCCCCACGCGGTTGCTGTCCGGTGACACGACGTACGCCGTGGACGTGAGCACGGTCATCGCGTCCTCAGCGAACCAGTCGTCGCGTGGGCCGGGCAGGATGCGCAGCACAGGAGTCTCGGGCAGAGGCGGCGCGGGTGCGATGTCCACGGCGATGTCGCCGAACCCGTCGGCGGACCCCACCGGTATGCGGTCACCGGGCGAGAGAGGCGCCGGGCCCAACCCTGACAGAAGGTCTGTCGAACGGCTCCCGAGCACCTCGTCGACCACGACCCCACCGCGCACGGCTAGATAACTGCGCAGCCCTGACGACGGCGTACCGAACTCGACCAGCGCGCCGGCCAGCACATGGCACGGTGCGTTCGTCCCGTACGCGCGCCCGTCGATGCGGAACGGCAGTGGTGCTCCCGTGACGGCGATCCAGGCGTTCCTGCGGAAGCGCAGCGCGGCGCCGCCCAGCGTGAACTCCACGCCAGCCGCGCCCTCGGGATTGCCGACGAGCCGGTTGGCCAGGCGGAAGGCACGCTCGTCCGCGGCACCGGAACGCGGGACGCCGAGGTGCGCGTGGCCCGGCCTGCCCAGGTCCTGGACGGTCGCCAGCGGCCCGGGCCGCATGATCTCGATCAACGCGGTACCTCGATCACGACGGTTCCACCGGTACGAATCGGACGCGCGTCCCCGGCCTGAGCAGGGACGGAGGGTCGCGCGTCACGTCCCACAGCCGTAGCCCGGTCCGTCCGAGGAGCCGCCATCCGCCCGGCGAGCCGGACGGGTAGACCGACGCGTACGGCCCCGCGATCGCCACCGAACCCGCCGGCACCGATGTCCGCGGAGAAGCGCGACGTGCCACGTGCAGGGCCGGATCGAGGCCGGACAGATACCCGAAGCCGGGGGAGAAGCCGAGGTAGGCGACCGTGTACGTGGCGGCGGAGTGCCGGTTGACGACGTCGCCGCGGGTCAGCCCGGTGAGCGCGGCGACCTCGTCCAGGTCAGCCCCGTCGTAGACGACGGGGATCTCCACCGGCTCCGCGTCTCGCGCCGCGTCCTCCGGCAGCCGCAGCCGCGGCAGCCGCGCCGCCAGACGATCCAGATCGGCGGACGGGTCGGCGACCACCAGGACGGTCTGCTCTCCAGGGACGACGTCCACGACGCCCGGCGGCGGATCGTCACGCAGCGCCGCGTTCAGACGGTGCGCGGTCGCGAGGTCGCCGGTCTCCACGAGCAGGGCCGCGTCACCGGCGCGTAGCACTTTCACGCGAACGGCTCCAGCGCGACCCCCGCCTCGGTCAGCGCCGACCGCACAGACCGGGCCAGTTCCACCGCGCCGGGAGTGTCGCCGTGTACGCACATGGAACGGGCGTCCAGCGCGACCGTGCCGCCGTCCACGGAGACGACGGTGCCCGCTACGGCCATCTGGACGGCGCGCCGGGCGACGGTGTCCCGGTCGTGGACGACGGCCCCCGGTTCACGGCGTGATACGAGCCGGCCGGACGGCGTGTAGGCCCGGTCGGCGAAACATTCGGCGACCACCGTGAGCTCGTCGGCGACGTCACGCACGACGGAACCGGCCAATGTCAGCAGTGGAAGCGAAGGATCGTACGCCCGCACCGCATCGGCCACGGCGCGTGCCTGGACGGGGTCGCGCGCCACCCGGTTGTAAAGCGCCCCATGCGGTTTGACGTAGGCCACCCGTCCGCCTTCCGCGCGCGCTATGCCGTCCAGCGCGGCGAGCTGGTACAGGACCTCGGCGGTCAGTTCCGGTGGGGCCACGTCCATCTCGCGGCGTCCGAAACCGGCCAGGTCCCGGTACGACACCTGCGCGCCGATCGTCACCCCGCGTTCGACGGCCGCCGCGCACACCCGCCGCATGATCAGCGGATCGCCCGCGTGGAACCCGCACGCGACGTTCGCGCTCGTGATGACGTCCAGCAGCGCCAGGTCGTCGCCCAGTTCCCAGATGCCGAATCCCTCGCCGAGGTCGGCGTTGATGTCGATGACCGCCATGCCCAAGACCTACCACCGATCACCTGGCTTCAGACGAGCGCGGGGACCGCGGGTCGCCGGGCGGCCTGAGGGCGCCTGTGAGCCCGCGGAAACGCCGGACGCTGACCGGGGCTCGGCCCGGGCCGGAAAGGTGCTCTCCGGCAGGCTGGGAGCCGTCCGGGCCGAAGCCGGTGCGGCCATCGGCGGATCGGCGTCAGTCGCTGCGCGGAGCCGGAACGGCGTCGGCGTTCACCGGCGCCCACACCCCGCCGATGGCGTCGTAGACGGCGAGCGGCGTCTCGTCGCTCTCACCGGCCGAGCGCCAGAGGCGGGTGCCGTGCGGCGGCCGTATCGGGACGCCGGCGGAACGCTGCGCCGACGCGGCGGGCTTCTTGTCCGTCGGCGCGCCCAGAGGAAGCGCCGCGGCGGGCTCGGGCTCGGCGGGCGTGGGCGGGACGCTCTCCGGCTCGGCGGTGCCGGCGCCGAGCGCCGCGCGCAGATCGGCGGCGGTGTAGGGGTCGATGGCGGTGTGGGATTCGTCGTGCGCGCGGTCGACGGTAGGCGCGGAACCATTCCCCGTGGGGGTCGAGCCACCGGCGACGGGGTTGGGCCCGGCGAGCGCGTTTGGGTCGACCTTCCCGTACGGGTTGGGAACGTCCGGCGTGAGGGACGGCGCCGCGCCGGGACCGCCGTATATGCGGGCGATGACGGACGAGTCCAAGAGGACCTCGCTGGGCAGGCCCCAGTTGATGGCCAGCCGCCACGTGGGGTCCGGCCAGCCGGACGCCAGGCGGGCGAACGAGGTGCGCCGGTAAAGGCCGGGGTGCCGGTCGCCCGTGCGGGCCAGGGCGCCCGGCGAGGTGAACACGGTGACGTAGGTGCTGTTGCCGATAGTGATGGTGGGGAACTCTGCGCGGTCGGGGTCCTCCACCGCGGGCGCCGTCGCAGGAAGGATCAGGTCGGCGTTGGCCAGCAGCCTGAAGTACGTGGTGTTGTCACCGTTCGCCTTGGCCTCGGCAAGACGAGGTTCAAGCGGATCGGCGTCCACGCTGGGGACGCTCTCCGGGGGCATGGGGGTCTCCGTGGGCGGCGTCCTGACCGGAACCGGACCCGCCTCGGCGAGCGGGTCACCGGACAGGCCGCCGGACGTGGCACGGTGCTTGTTCACGCGCGAAGGGTCGGCGACGTCGATACCGAAGTCGGTCAGTTCGATGAGCCCGGTGCCGTGCCGGTGGAACGACTCGTAGACGAGGTCGGACGGCCGCCGCACGCCCTGGACGTCGCGCAGGGCGGTGACCATGACGTCGGCCAGCCGCGAGAAGTCGCCGTCGGTCACCGACCGCATGCCGCCGGGGGTGCCGAGCTCCGGTAGCTCCGTCCACCAGTTGCGCGGAGCGGGCTCGGCGGGCGGGCGCCAGCCCGCCTCGCTCATGACCTCCTCGTCGGCCAGCGTGAGCAGCAGCGCGCCTTCGAGGAAGTTGTTGCTGACGGCCTCGGCGTAGAGCCGGTCGGGCTCGCGCATGGCCTGCACGTAGTGACGGCTCTCATCGCGCTCCCGCACGATGAGGATGGTGTCCCGTTCGAGACCCGCCAGCTCACGACCCAGCCGCCGGGCGAACTCGGACCACTCCAACAAGATCACTCCCTACGACCGGGGGCCGACCCCCCGGGGCCCCCGCGAGACCATGCCCGAGTCCCGATGATTACCGCCGGGGACGCCGCGTGCAAACCGGGCGCTCACTCCGGCGGGGGTTCGTGACGCAGCACATGCAGGGCCTCGCGGAGCGCCTCCGGATCGTCCCCGCAGCGGTCCAGCGCGTCGATGAGTTTGTGCAGGATCTCGTGTCGTTCGTAGCCGACGTCGAGCAGAGACTGTGCGGTATCCCACAACTGCGGGGGCTCGCCGGCCCACAGCCGTTCCGCGAGGCGCTCGTGCGCGTCCAGGTGCTGTTCTTCGGCGCCGGGATGCTCGAACTCCAGGATGACGCGGCGGTCGTCGGGATCGGCCGGGTCCAGGGCCGACAGGTCGATGAAGCCGTGCCGCCCGGTCCTCCTGTGGGTGCCGGACAGAAAAGGCAGGGCGAACGCCCGCCGGGGCAGCGCCTCAAGGTCGCCGTCGGGGAGCAGCCTGTCGACCAGTTCGCGATCGAGACCGAACGCGGACGGGTCACGGTACGCCTCGGCGAACTTCGCGGTGGCGTCCCAGAGGGCGTCGAGCGTCGCCCTGACGCCCTCCTCGGGAAGCCCCGTGCACTTGCCCGCCCACCGCACCCACGCGGCCAGCACGTGTGGGACGGCCTCTTGCTCGGTAGGGGAGAGCAGGACCTTCCGTGGCAGCCAGTCGAGCAGGAACATCTCGCATTTGACCGGGCTGACCCGCAAGGGCCGTCCGAAGTCGTGGGTGCACCCGTAGTCGATGATCCGGTCGACGCACCGGCTGGCCGCCGAGCGGTCGGAAAGGCCCTCGGCCTCGTCCGACGCCAGGAACTTCGCCGCGATCGTCGCCCGCCTGTCGCGTCCGTACACCGGAGGCTGGGGCAGGCGCCCGCCAGGTGGCAGGATGTCCACGCGCGCGCGCACGAAGGCGTGGTAGGAGCCGAAATTGTCGTTCACCGGCGGATCGTCGGTGTCGTCGGTGAGGTCCAGTGCGCTGTGCAGCAACGCCTTGGCGTCCCGCGCGTCGAAGGGCTCGAATCGCATCAGCGGGTTGTCGCGACCCTCGCGCCGGCAATGCTCCAGGAGTTTGTCGACCCGGGACGAGACCCAGGCGTCCCTGACCATTCCGGGCATCGGCGGCCGTCCGGCCCGTGCGGCCGGGGCGAACGGGCCGCCCGCCGGCTGGACGGCCCCGGCCTTGTTGCGATCGACCAGGATGACCAGGGCGTGCCGTTCGGCCCCTCCGTAGGTGTAGGTGCAGATGACGGAGTCCTGGTCGCCGTAGACATCCCTGGACACGAAGCACTCCTCGGGCGCGACCATCCCCACGCGGTCGGCCCACCCCGGCCTGGCGACGCCGTTGCCCATCAGCTCCAGTGCGGCTCGCTCGGCCTTGGCCGCCTGGCGCGGGGTGCCCATGTAGGCCATTCCGAGGAGCAGCGCCAGCGCGGCCGGGGTCCCCGCCGTGCCCGCGTAGTCGACCAGCGCTTCGCCGATGACCTCCTCGACGTCACCGTCCGGTATGCGGTGCCCCCACCACGAGCCGAGGATCTCGCTGACGATGAGCTCCGCGTCCAAGGGGCTGCGCACGGCCAGCAGTTCGCGGGCGTGCTGGAGCATGCCGTCGAATATCGCCGTGACTTCGTCCGGGGGCGTCGTTCCGTCCCGGCCGTAGGGACGGTGGTGGCGGCGGGGACTCACCCTCCTAGGGTCTCAGATCAGCCGCGGCCGGTGTCCAGGACTTGTCGGACCGTTCAGCCCGGGGCACGGCGCCCGGACGGCGGCTCCGATTTCAGGATGCCGGTCAGATGCTCGCGCGCCATCCGCTCGACCCTGGCAGGCGTGGCCTCCAGGCCCAGATGGGCCATGCGCGCCTGGACGTCGGCCACGCACCGGTGCACCGTGTCCGACTGGAAGGACGCGAACTCGTCGGACAACCGCCGTGCGAGCGCGTCGCGGGTTTGGTGATCGGTCAGTGCAGGGATCAACGCACACCTCCGCCCACGAGGTACCTCGATGTCCCATTTCAGTGCTTCTGCGAAGAGAGTCAATAGATATCGGGACGCCGTTGAGCAAATTCTGCGTCGTTCTTGGCGGAGTCACCCTCCGGGTCGGCGTCCAGCCAGCCCGCGTGGTGCCGTGCCGCCCAATCGGGATCCACGCGCCCGGTCAGCATGGCGTTGAGTGCGCCACGGTCCCGGAACGCCTCCCACAGGTGCCCCACCGTCACCACCACGACGACAAGGAAGAGCCAGTCGTGGACGAACGTGGCTCCCGTCCGCCACCGGTCGCCCCAAGGGTCGGGGAACGTCATGATCTCGCCGGTGCCGAGCATCAGCAGGATCGCGCCCGCGGTGAACGCCGCGTTCAGCTTCTGCCCCGCGTTGAACTTTCCCACCGGAATCACTCCGCGCCCGCCCTGCACGGCCCTGCGGTCACGGCGTTTCAGCCACGCCCAGTCGTGCGGGGAGAACCTGTTCAACCTCGTCAGGTCGGCCCTGAAGGCGCGCGACGCGAGACCGAGCACGATCGGCACGGGCAACGCGAACCCGCACCACACGTGAACGGTCTTGAGTACTTCCCGATGGCCCACCAACGTCGACAGCACCGGCAGGTAAAGGCACGCGGCGGTCACCAGGCAGATCAGCATCAACAACGCGGTCACGTGGTGGATCGACCGTTCCGCCACGGTGAACCGCAGGACCTCACGTCGGCGCATCGTCGCGCCCGTTCGACCGTCCCACCCACGCGTCCACGTCGTAACCGAGGTTCTCCCAGTAGCCGGGGATGACCCTGTCGGTCAGTTCGATGCCGGCGAGCCACTTCAGCGACTTGTAGCCGTACATGGGCGCCACGTAGAGGCGCGTCGGTCCACCGTGATCGTGCGTGACCGGCTTGCCGTCCATCTGCGTCGCCACGAGCACGTCCCGTCGCCGCGCCTGCTGCAATGTCAACGACTCCGTGTAAACGCCGTCGAACGACGTGAACCGCACGGCACGGGCCCTCGCCGACACCCCCACCGCGTCCAGCAGATCGGGAAGCGCCACACCCACCCATCGCACGTCGGGCACCCGCCAGCCCGTCACGCACTGGAAGTCCCTGTCGAGCACCGTCTGGGGGAACCGCGCAAGTTCGGCCATCCCAAAGGACTGAGGCTTGTCGACAAGACCACCAACGGTCACGCGATGAGTTTCCGCACTGTGGCGCTTAACGCCCCCGGTGACGGAGTAGTAGCGAAACCCTCCCGCCGCCGGCAGGACGTCCGCGATCGGCCCCACCGGCGCCAGCGCGCGGCTCACCTTGTCCTGAAGGGACGCTCCCACCGCGACCCCCGCCGCGCCGAGCCCGAGCATCCCGAGCACAACCCGCCGCCCCACAGGACTGCCCTCTGCGCTCATCGAGACCTGCCTTCGGACGCGATCGCGACGGCCCGGTTCGCTGGGGGGTGTCGCCCATCGTCCGCACTCACCCCTTCATTCGAGCACCACGGCGGGACACCGCGCCAGGTTCCGGTCGCTCCCGTAAGACTTCTGACAGATCCAGACCGGCTCTAAGCTGGCCTCATGGCCACGAAGGTTCACCTCGCCCAGCGTCCGGAAGCCGACGAACTGCTCGGACGCAGCCCGCTGGCCGCGCTGGTGGGCATGCTCCTCGACCAGCAGATCCCGATGGAGTGGGCGTTCACCGGCCCCCACACCATCACCCAGCGGCTCGGCTCCGACGACCTGGACGCACACGAGATCGCCGCGCACGACCCCGAACGATTCGCGGCGCTCCTGTCAGAGAAACCCGCCGTCCACCGCTACCCCGGTTCCATGGCCAAACGGGTCCAGCAGCTGTGCCAGTACCTCGTGGACAACTACGACGGGGACGCCGAGAAGGTCTGGAAGGGCGTGGACACCGGCAAGGAGCTGTTCAAGCGCCTCAACGCCCTCCCCGGTTTCGGCAAGCAGAAGGCACAGATCTTCCTGGCACTGCTAGGCAAGCAATACGGAATCCGACCAGACGGCTGGCGCGAAGCAGCAGGCGCCTACGGCGAGGAGGGCTCCCGCCGCTCCGTCGCCGACATCACAGGCCCCGAGTCCCTGGCCCAGGTCCGAGCCTTCAAACAGGAACAAAAAGCCGCCGCCAAGGCGACCAAATAGTCCCCCCAGAAGCCGCACCCCACCCAAGCCCCAGCCCAGGCCCCCGCAGCGGGTCCCGGGGGGTTGCTACTTGGGCAAACGCACTCTTCCGCTGGGTAGACACCCCGAAGGGGCGGAGTTGACACCCTGTGACCCTCGGGGGCCGTAACATCTCGTACTCGTCGTCCTCGTGGGCCGCCTCCCGTGTCCTCGGTGACGGTGTCCGAATCCGACGTGTTCGCCCGAGGCCGAAGGGGACAAGGATGTTCATCAGGGCTTCCGTACGCGGCGAACCATCGGGATGATGAATACCTGACTCCGACGGTGTTGTGATGGAGGGCGGGAGCGCTAGCCTGCTCCCATTCACTCATAGTGATGAAAACTTGCCGCGCGGTACGGGACCCTCTGGGGCGGAGGTGTTGTCCATGAGCACCGAGACGTCCGTCCCGCATCCCCGCGTCTCAGGGGTGGAGGGGCAGCCCATGGATGCGTCCGACGCCGCGTTGTACGCGACCTTGCTGACCGAGGCCCCCGCGGGGCTCGCCTTCTTCGACCGGGATCTGCGCTGCCGCAGGGCCAACGACGCGCTCGCCGCGCTACTGCGCGTGCCCGTGCGGGATCTGCAGCAGGGCAGGCCCGCCGAGGTGCTGCCCGAGGCGCTGGCGTCGGTGTTCGAGACGGCCCTGCGCAAGGTGATCGACGAGAACCGGCCGGTGAGCGATCTGGATCTCGTCGTCCCGGCCGGCGAGCCGTCCTCGCCCGCCGGAGAGGTCGACGCGACCGGCCCGCCGGTGACGCCCGGTGACCCGGCCGGAGTGGCGACGGCGGTCGAGGAGCGCATTCTGGCCTGCTCGTGGCTTCCGGCCAAGGGCGCCGACGGCAAGTACCTGGGCGTCGTCCTGACCGCCTTGGACGTGACCGAGCGGCGCAGGGCCGAGGAGGTCATCCGCCGCAAGGAGCAGCGCTACCGCTCGCTCGTGGAGGCCAGCGCCCAGGTGGTGTGGGTCGCCGCCCCGGCCGGCGGTGTGATCGACGACGCGCCCGAATGGCGCGCGATCACGGGCCAGGCGCCCGACGACTACGCGGTCGGCGGCTGGATGTCGGTGGTGCATCCCGAGGACCGTCCCCGTATCGAGGCCGCCTGGCAGGAGTGCGTGCAGGAGAACCGGGTCTTCGAGACCAACTACCGCATCCGCACCAAGAGCGGCACCTACCGGCACTTCGACGTGCGGGCCGTGCCGATCTGGCAGGGCGACGCGGTCATCGAGTGGGTCGGCGCCAACACCGATGTCACCGGGCAGCGCGAGGCCGAGGAGATGCGCGGGCGGCTGACCGAGCAGCTGTCGGCGGCGGCGCTGCGCACCGCGCGCCTCCAGCAGGCCACCTCGATGCTGGCCGAGGCCCTGACCGTGTCCCAGGTCGTCCAGGTCATCACGGAGGTGGGACGGTCGGCCATCGGCGCCGACTACTCCGCGGTGGCGCTGCTGGACGACGACAAGCTGCGGCTCAGCATCGTGGCGCCGTCGCAGACGGGCACCGACGGCGAGGTCGGTCCCGCCTCCCGCGACGACATCAAGGTCAGTGACCAGACCGTGATGTCGGTGGCGGTGCGCGAGAGCCGCCCCTTCCTGGCCGAGCATCCCGACAGCCTGCGCTTGCAACTCGGTCACGGAGAGAAGGATCTGTTCGCCCAGCACACCGGGGAACGCGCCTGGGTGGGGCTTCCGCTACTCGCCGCGGGCGCACCGATCGGCGCGCTCCGTTTCTCGTTCACCCGGCCCAGGGAGATCACCGAGGAGGAACGGGTCTTCCTGGAGGCGCTGGCGGGCCAGTGCGCTCTGGCCGTGGAGCGGGCGCTGCTCTTCGAACGTGAGCACCGTACGGCCGAGGAGCTCCAGCGCAGCCTTCTGCCCAGCGACCTGCCGCAGCTGCCGAGCATGGTGCTGGCCGCCCGCTACAACCCCGCGACCCGCCACGTCCAGGTCGGCGGCGACTGGTACGACGTGTTCCGCCTCCCCGATCAGCGGCTCGCCATGGCCGTCGGTGACGTCATGGGCAAGGGCGTCCTCGCGGCGGCCGGTATGGGACGCGTCCGCAACGCCCTGCGCGCCCTCGCGCTGAACGACCCGCGTCCGGCGGCCGTCCTGGCGGGGCTCGACCGGCTGTTCAGCGCCACCGAGGACGAGGAGCAGTTCACCACCGTCGCCTACGCGGTCATCGACCCGGAGACCGGGCACGGCGAGTTCAGCAACGCGGGCCATCCGCCGCCCCTCCTGATCTCGCCCGACACGCCCGCGCGCGTGAGCACGCAGGAGCCGGGAACGCCCCTCGGCTGGCCGAGCCAGCGACAGCAGACAAGTTTTTCCATCGAGACCGGCAACACTGTGGTGTTCTATTCCGATGGACTTGTGGAGAACCGTAGGCGTGGGGTGGACGCCGGGCTGGACGAGCTGGTCGCCGTGGCGGCGGACGCCCCACCTGAAGTGGTAGGAGATCCCGAGAGACTCGTCGACTTCCTGGTCGATCGGATGCTTGCCGGGTATGAGCAGGTAGACGATGTGACCGTGCTAGCCCTGCACGTCCCGCCCAAGCTCGCCTGAAGCGCGCCGAAGACGACGCGAAGACGGCGTAGCACGTTCGAAGGACCGTCCCGCGCCCTCTAAGGTGGAGAGTTACCGGGTAGGACTTCACAGGCGGAATGCGCAGCAGTGCCAGAATGCTTGACCCAATGAGAGCGGGTACGCTGCGGTCCCGCACCGGGAGGTCCGCTCCGTGTGCGGTCCCACCAGTGTGAGGCCGGGCCCGTCAGGGCACTTGGGTCAGCCAAGCCACACGTTCGTTCGAGAGGTATTTGTGTCGCCTGCTAGCTCGACCTCGAAAGCGTCAGATCTGCACGATCACGTCATCGCGCAACTGATCGAGCGTGGACGGTCCCAGGGCAATCGCCTCGAAGCCGACGACGTACGACGTACGTTCGAGGAGGCCGACATCCCCGTGTCCGCGGCCTCCAGCATTCTGCGGAGCCTCAGCAAGGAGGGTGTGACCGTCATGGTGAGCGCTGCCGACTCCGCGGCGCCCAAGCGTTCGCGCAAGCGCGCGGCGCAGCCGGTGCGCAGGCCCAAGACCGCCGCGGCGGCCAAGGAGCAGCCCGACACGGTGACCGCGGTCGTCGGCGACGACGCGGCCCTCCAGGCGGCCTCCGACGAGGCCCCCGAGGTGGCCGAGCCGCGTCCGGCGGCCGTCAAGCCCACGCCGAAGAAGGCCGCGCCCGCGAAGGGCGCCAAGCCCAAGAAGGGCGCGCCCGCGAAGAAGGGCGCCGCGCAGGCCGCCAAGGCGGCCCCGGCCAAGCCCGACAAGAAGGCGTCCGACGACCCGGACGTCGAGGACGACGTGGACGTCGACATCGACGCCGACCTCGCCGACCTCGATGTCGAGCTCGCCGAGGACGCGGCCGCCGAACCCGTGGAGGCGGAGGCCCCCGAGGCCGAGGACGACGAGCCCGTCGCAGCGCCCGCCGCGAAGGCGCAGCCCGCCACCGGCAAGCCCGGCGAGGGCACACCGGCCGAGGAGGAGGGCTTCACCCTCGGCGACGACGACGAGGACGCGCCCGCCCAGCAGATCGCCGCCGCCGGCGCGACCGCCGACCCGGTCAAGGACTACCTCAAGCAGATCGGCAAGGTCCCGCTGCTCAACGCCGAGCAGGAGGTCGAACTCGCCAAGCGCATCGAGGCCGGGCTGTTCGCCGAGGAGCGCCTCGCCGCGGCCGCCGCCGCGATGACCGCGGAGGACCTCGAGGACTTCGAGTGGATCGCCGAGGACGGCCGCCGCGCCAAGAACCACCTCCTGGAGGCCAACCTCCGGCTGGTGGTGTCGCTGGCCAAGCGCTACACCGGACGCGGCATGCTGTTCCTGGACCTGATCCAGGAGGGCAACCTCGGCCTGATCCGCGCGGTGGAGAAGTTCGACTACACCAAGGGCTACAAGTTCTCCACGTACGCCACCTGGTGGATCCGGCAGGCGATCACCCGCGCGATGGCCGACCAGGCCCGCACCATCCGTATCCCGGTGCACATGGTCGAGGTCATCAACAAGCTCGCGCGCGTGCAGCGGCAGATGCTCCAGGACCTGGGCCGCGAACCCACCCCGGAGGAGCTCGCCAAGGAGCTCGACATGACCCCGGAGAAGGTCGTCGAGGTCCAGAAGTACGGCCGCGAGCCGATTTCGCTGCACACCCCTCTGGGCGAGGACGGCGACAGCGAGTTCGGCGACCTCATCGAGGACTCCGAGGCCATCGTCCCGGCGGACGCGGTCAGCTTCACGCTTCTGCAGGAGCAGCTGCACTCCGTCCTGGACACGCTCAGCGAGCGTGAGGCCGGCGTGGTGTCGATGCGGTTCGGCCTCACCGACGGCCAGCCGAAGACCCTGGACGAGATCGGCAAGGTGTACGGGGTGACCCGGGAGCGCATCCGGCAGATCGAGTCCAAGACGATGTCGAAGCTGCGCCACCCGTCCCGTTCCCAGGTCCTGCGCGACTACCTCGACTGACGCGAGACCGTCCCGGCGAGCGGGCTGTCCGCGACCTCTGATTCAGGGCCCCTTCCACGGGGCCCTGTTTCGTTGGGGCCCTGTTTCGTTCGGCCGGCCAGCGGAGCGTGCGGTCAGCCGGGCAGGACGATGTCGAGGTTCGTGCCGTTGAGCTCGGCGGTGTGGCCGAGGCCGGTGACGGCCTTCAGCAGCTCGTCGGGATGCCGTGGCGCGGCGCCCGCCTTGAGCAGGTCGTGCGCGATCTGCCCGCGGGTCGCCTTCGCCATGTGGCTGACGACGGTCCGTTTCGGGACGCCGCCGACGACCTGTTCACGGAACACCCGGACGGCCACGGCCGGCCCCGGAGCCTTCCACACGGACGCGTAAGGCCCCGAGCGCATGTCGACGACCAGGTCGTCGTCCAGCCGGAGGGCCTTGCGCATGGACGGGCGCCACAGCGTCCCCAGACGGCCGGCAGGGGGCAGCGAGACCGCCATCGCGAGCCGGTACGGCGGGACGCGGTCGGTGAGCCGCAGCGCGCCCCACAGCCCCGAGAAGACGATGATCTGCTCGGCGGCGGAGCCGGCGTCGAGGTCGGCGAGGTTCAGGTTGTCGTACAGGACGCCCGTGTAAAGCCGTGCCGCGGGCAGGGTCGGCGCTTCGCGCAGTGCCAGGTTGCGGGCGAGGGCCTCGTCCGCCTGGCCCGCCGGAAGGGCGAGCACCTCCGCGGCATTCCTGCGCCGGCTCGCCCGCATCAGCGCCTTCAGGACGCGTTCGCGCACGGGACTGAGGCCGGGGAAGCTCAGCGAGCCCAGGTCAAGGGGCGGACCGTCCCCGTCGGTGGCCTTCTTCTCCGACGGCGGCAGCAGGATGTGCACGATCCCCCCGAAAGCGGTGACGGATGACGCGGTTCCCGGAGGTCGGCCGGCTGATCGCCGAGGCCTGGCCCGCGCCGTCGACCCAGGATATGGGTGGCCGGCTGCTGTGGGGGGCGGGATTCGCGCAGGTCAGCGGCTATCACTATCGCGTAAAGAATGTCACCGCCGGGTGATGGCCGGGTCGCCTCGGTGATCCGCGTCACTCGACCGGCAATTTCTGGCACGCTATGCGATCAGTCAATTACAGAGCGGAGTGATGTCCAATTGGCTCTGCGGAGAGCCGAAGGGGTGGAATGCGAACGGCGGCCACCGTGTCCGGTGGCCGCCGTTCAGGGCTCCTGCTATATGGGGATCACCGCTCGTCGTCCGTAGCGGCTGCCGGGGTTTCGTTGAGCCGGTCGGTCTCGTCCTGTATGTCGGCCCCGTTGGCGCGCAGGGCCTCTGCGTACTTACGCCCGTGGTGGGCGCAGAACAGAAGGTCGCCGCCGCCTACAAGGACTGCACGGACGTAGGCCTGGGCGCCGCAGCGGTCGCATCGGTCGGCGACGGTCAACGGCTTGGTTGGGGCAAGGGCTCCAGTCACGGCACCTTCCTCATGCTCGGGGTCGGTACTTAGGACAACATCTAACCCGACGCTGACGTTCCCAACCTGGTTCTTCGTACGCCCACAGCGGAATGGCCCAATTAGTGACCGACGTCACATTAGACGGTGCCCCATCGGAACGGGCGCATGGCGATCAGTCCGCCGACCAACGCGACGCCGACCAGGACGCATATTTGCGGCAATGCGGACGTCGGCCCTAGGGCGGGCCCATCACGTTGAGCATTCCCCCGTTCCGGTGCCCGCATAGGGAAGACGAACGAGAGGGCCCTAGCCCGGTCCGGCGAGACCGTCGCTGGGATGAGCCGGACGACGCCGTTGCGGGTAGCCTGGCGAACCGTCAGGATCCGCCGCGCAGATGTGCCGGAACGTCCGTGGCGGCGAGCCTTTCGGAGGATTGTCGGTGACCGGGGGTACTCTTCTGCCGACCGTCCCACCCCCGAGGAGCACACGCACGTTGACCGCCGCGACCGCTGAAGCGACCACCGAAGACCCGCACGGCTACTCCGCCCGGCACCTGTCGGTGCTGGAGGGCCTGGAGGCCGTGCGCAAGCGACCCGGCATGTACGTCGGGTCGACCGACAGCAGGGGCCTCGCGCACTGCCTGTGGGAGATCGTCGACAACAGCGTCGACGAGGCCCTCGCCGGCTACTGCACCCACATCAGCGTGACGCTGCACGCCGACGGGTCCTTCGAGGTGGCCGACAACGGCCGCGGCATCCCGGTCGACCTGGAGCCGAAGACGGGCCTTCCCGGCGTCGAGCTGGTCATGACGCGGCTGCACGCGGGCGGCAAGTTCGGCGGGGTGTCCTACACGGCGTCCGGCGGCCTGCACGGCGTCGGCGCGTCCGTGGTGAACGCGCTGTCCGCGCGGCTGGACGTCGAGGTCGACCTCCACGGGCACACCCACGCGATCAGCTTCCGGCGCGGCGTGCCGGGCGAGTTCGCCGACGACGGGCGCCCGAACGCCAGGTTCAAGAAGAAGTCGGGGCTCCGGCAGGTCCGCAAGGTCGCCAAGAAGGTCACGGGTACGCGTGTCCGTTTCTGGCCCGACCTGCAGATCTTCCTGAAGGACGCCACGGTCGAGCAGGCCCTCGTCCTCGACCGGATGCGCCAGACCGCGTTCCTCGTCCCCGGCCTCACGATCGACGTCCGCGACGAGCGCGGCGAGGAGATCGTCGACGAGACGTTCCGGTTCGACGGCGGCATCAGCGAGTTCTGCGCCTACCTGTCCAAGGACACCGCGATCGTCGACGTCCTGCGGCTCCAGGGCCGCGGCCACTTCACCGAGACCGTGCCCGTCCTCGACGACCAGGGCCACCTCACGCCCACCGACGTCGAACGCGACCTCGAGGTCGACATCGCGCTGCGCTGGGGCAACGGCTACGACACGATCACCAAGTCGTTCGTGAACGTGATCGCCACCCCGAAGGGCGGCACGCATGTGCGCGGGTTCGACCGGGCCGTCCTGAAGGTGCTCAACGAGCAGCTCAGGGCCACCAAGCTGCTGAAGAACGGCGACGAGGACGTCCTGAAGGAGGACGTCCTGGAGGGCCTCACCGCGGTCGTGACCGTCCGGCTCCCCGAGCCGCAGTTCGAGGGCCAGACCAAGGAGGTCCTCGGCACGTCCGCCGCGACGCGCATCGTGTCGCAGGTCGTCCTGCGGGAGCTGCGCGCGATCTTCGAGAACCCGCCGCGCGGGCAGAAGCAGCCGCTGCGGGCCGTCCTGGAGAAGGTCGCCGGCGCCGCCAAGACCCGGATCGCCGCCCGCACCCAGCGCGACAACCAGCGCCGCAAGAACGCCCTGGAGAACTCCGCGCTGCCCGCCAAGCTCGTCGACTGCCGCACCGCCGACGACCGCAGCGAGCTGTTCATCGTCGAGGGCGACTCGGCGCTCGGCACCGCCAAGCTCGCCCGCGACTCCGAGTTCCAGGCGCTGCTGCCGATCCGCGGCAAGATCCTCAACGTGCAGAAGGCGTCCGTCGCCGACATGCTCAAGAACACCGAGTGCGCCGCGATCATCCAGGTCATCGGTGCCGGCTCGGGCCGCACGTTCGACATCGACGCGTCCCGCTACGGCCGGATCATCCTGATGGCCGACGCCGACGTCGACGGCTCCCACATCCGCACGCTGCTGCTGACGCTGCTGTACCGCTACATGCGGCCGATGCTGGAGGAGGGGCGCGTCTACACCGCCGTCCCGCCGCTGCACCGCATCGAGCTGGTCAAGCCCAAGAAGGGGCAGGACAAGTACGTCTACTGCTACAGCGACGGCGAGCTGACCCGCAAGCTGGTCGAGTTCGAACGCAAGGGCCAGCGCTGGAAGGAACCCGTCCAGCGCTACAAGGGCCTCGGCGAGATGGACGCCGACCAGCTCGCGGAGACCACCATGGACCCGCGCTACCGCATCCTGCGCCGTATCCGCGTCGAGGACGCCGACGAGGCGTCCAAGATCTTCGAGCTGCTGATGGGCAGCGACGTGGCCCCGCGCCGCGCGTTCATCACCGCCGGCGCCTCCGAACTCGACGCCGAACGCATCGACGTCTGACACAGCCCAGTTCGACGCCTGATACAGCCCTAGTCGATGGGCGCGTCCACCCGGCGGTGGAGAGCGCGATTCCAGCTTGGCGCCGATCCGCGGGCGCCCGCCGGTCGCATAACTTCGTACCGTGAAATGCAGAACGTCGCACATAGAGCGGTTCGCGATGACGGTCATCGTCGGCGTGCTGCTGACATGGGCGCTGATCGCCTACGTGCGCGCCCTGTTCGACTCCGACGACCCGCCGGCGCTGCACGGGCTCGGCCTGGCCATCACCGTCCTGAACGTCGTCATGATCGCCTTCCTGCTCGGTGGCCTGCGGGTCGGTCGTCAGAAGGAGTCGCGGTGGCGGACGGCGTCGGTCGTCCTGCTGGTGGGCGCGGTGGCGGTCTCGGTGGCGTTCTACGGGATCGAGCCCGACTTCGGCGGCGGATTCGTCGTCGCGATGATCGCCCTCTGGGCGCTGTTCTACCGGCTGCCGCTGCTGTGGGGCATCGCCGCCAGCGGCGCGACGGTCGTCGCGGTGAGCGTGCTCGGGGAGCTGTTCCGGGACGCCGGCGCCGACCTCGGGCTGCTGATCGCGTTCATGGGCGTCACCCTGGGCGCCGCGGCGAGCCGCCAGGGCATGGTCGCGCAGGAGGCCACCCGCCGCGCGGAGGCCGCCAACGCCGTGCTCGCCGAACGCTCGCACATCGCGCGGGAGATCCACGACATCCTCGCCCACTCGCTGTCGGCGCAGATCGTCCACCTGGAGGGGGCGAGGCTGCTGCTGTCGCGGGACGGTGACCGCGTGCAGGCCCTGGACAGGGTGGAGCGCGCGCGGAACCTCGCCCGTTCGGGCCTGGACGAGACCAGACGGGCCTTGGCCACCCTCCGCGGGGACGTCCCGGAGCCGAAGGAGGCCATCGCGGAACTGGCCGAGGAGTTCTACGCGAGCACCGGCCGTCCCTGCGACGTGCGGGTGACGGGCGCGCCGCGGGAACTGTCGCCGCAGGCGGGGCTCGCCGTCGTCCGCACGGCGCAGGAGGCGCTCACGAACGTCCGCAAACACGCTCCCGGCGCGCGCGCACATGTCGTCCTGCGATATCTGAGCGACAGGGTCGAGCTCGACGTGACCGACACCGGCGCCACGGAACCCGTCGTGGACATGGGCGGCGGCGGGTACGGCCTGGTCGGGATGCGAGAGCGCGCCGAACTGATCGACGGGACACTGGTGACGGGGCCGGACGGAAAGGGATTCCACGTGTCCCTCAGGGTGCCGGTGTGACGGGAGACTTGGCGCGGTGAGCGAGAAGACGAGAATCCTGGTCGTCGACGACCAGACCGTCGTGCGCGAGGGCCTGGTGCTGCTGCTCGAACTGCTGCCCGGCCTCGACGTGGCCGGGTCCTGCGCGGACGGCGAGCAGGCCGTGGCGATGGTCGCCGAACTGAACCCCGACGTCGTCCTGATGGACCTGCGGATGCCGCGGATGGACGGCGTGGAGGCGACCCGCCGGATCAAACAGGAGCGTCCGGAGGTGGAGATCGTCGTGCTCACCACCTACGCCGACGACGAGTCGATCTTCGCGGCGCTGCGTGCCGGGGCGCGCGGCTACCTCACCAAGGACGCGGGCGCGGACGAGATCGCGCGGGCCGTCGCCGCCGTCCGCGGGGGAGCGGCGCAGCTCGATCCCGCCGTCCAGCGCCGCCTCGTCGAGGCCGTCGCCACCGGCGACCGGCCCCGGCGCCCCGCCCGCGACGGGCTGCCGGACGGCCTCACCCGCCGCGAGGCCGAGGTGCTCGCCCTGATCGCGCGGGGACGCTCCAACGCCGAGATCGCCGGTGAGCTGTTCATCTCCGAGGCGACCGTGAAGACGCACATCAACAACCTGTTCGCCAAGGCGGGCCTGCGCGATCGGGCGCAGGCCGTCACGTACGCGTTCAAGCACGGTCTCGCCGGTTGATCGTCGATCACCGCGCGGCAAGATCTCGGTCAAAGGCCGCGTGATCGGTCCCGCGCGGGCGCAGCATGAGGACCGTGCTCAGAACCTGCATGATCGCGGATTATCTGCGTCCGTACGCGCAATGGCGGATCAACCGTCCTGACCCGTGCGACGACGGCCGCAACGCCCGCGCCGCGATCGGACTCATCGACGCGGCGGCCTACGTGACGCAACTGGACGACAGCGCGCGCGTGATCGTCCGCATGGCCATTGCCGGATGTTTCACCATGGGCCGCTTCAACCCGGGTGCGGAAGGTGAGAACATCATCCGTTTCTGGCACTACGACGACGCCGACGGCGGTCCGGCCGACCTCCTCGAAGCCCTGGCGGCGGCGGCCGAACGCGGCCTGCGGCCGGGAAACGCCAAGGCAAACGCCAAGGCCACCGCCATCCTGCCGCGCCCGCGCGAAGGCGAGGCCACACCCGCGTAAGTCGGCCGGTGTGATTCACCTGGTGTGATTCGCCCGATGTGATTCCCGGGGCGTAATTACACGAAGCCGGGATAACCGGTTGCCGCCTCGTGCTCTGTCGGTCACCATTGGTGGCAGGCACGGCTGAATTCCCTTGGGATCCGCAACCGACATCCTCCCTGCGTGCGTCACTCACTCGCGAGAGGGCCCGCGATCATGGACGATTACTACGCCCTTCTCGGAGTCGAGCGAAACGCCCCAATAAAGGATCTTGAAAAGCAGATCCGGACCCAGCTGCGCACCTGGTCCAAGCGGAGCAACCACCCGGACCTGTCCCGGCGGCAGGAGGCCGAGCGGCGGGTTCAGCAGCTCGGCGAGGCGCGCAAGGTCCTCCTCGACGCCGGCCGGCGGGCCGAGTACGACCGGAGGCTGGCGCTCGCGCCCGCCCCCGCGTCCACGTCCCGCGAGCCCGCCACCGGCAAACCGTCCGGCGTCGGCTGGCTCGACGAGGCCAAGCGCCACATCGTGACCGGCGACTACTTCTCGGCGGCGTACGCCGCGCGGCAGGCACGCGACGCCGACCCGGACGACGCCGAGACGTGGAGCACCCTGGCCTGGGTGAACGCCGAGACCGGCAACCTGCGCGACGCGCTGTTCGAGGCCGGCCGGGCGGTCGAGCTCGACCCGCTGGACGCGAGCCGCCACGTCGATCTCGGCGACCTCCGCGCGCGGATGCAGATCACGGACGGCGCGCACGCCGCCTACCGCCGCGCGCTGGAACTGGATCCCGAGCGGGAGGAGGCCGTGGTCGGCATCGCGGCGATCGTCCAGGACGCCGGACGGCACGCCGAGGCACTGCGGCTGCTGGAGGACCTCCTCCCGCGCAGCCGCGATCCGGAATGGCTCGGCGACCAGCTCGCGATCGCGCTGCTCACCGCGGCCGAGTCGGTACCGCGGGCGCAGTGGCCGGAGGGCTACATGGTGACCAGCCCCGCCGAGGTGGACTTCATGCGCGGGCACGTCCAGCGGGTGCGCGAGGTCACCCGGGACGCCGATCTCCTGGCCGCCGCCGACGACATCGAACGGGGCCTGGACTGGTGCGCCGAACGGCATTGGCGCACGCCCGCCTTCATGGGGAACGGCTGCCTCATCGCCTTCGCGACCGTCGCGTTCATCGTCGTCGCGATCATTTCACTCGGTGTCCTCGCATCCGGCGACATTCTGGGGATCTTCGGGCTTCTGCTCTTCTGGGCGATGGGCGCCGGAGCGATCGCCGCGGTCGTCTACCTGTCGGGTTTCCAGCCCGGCTGGAAGATCAATCAGATCGCGCATTTCCAGCAGAACAGATATCTCGGGCCGTGGTGAAGATCGGGCCGGACGACGGGAGAATCCTGTGGGGCATGCGATAGGGATCGATCTCGGTACCACTTTCAGCGCCGCCGCCGTCGTCAGGCCGGGCGGACGTCCGGAATTGCTCTGGAACCGCGAGGGCGACCACCTCACCCCGTCCGTCGTGCTGTTCCAGGACGCCGGCCAGGTGCTGGTGGGAAAGACCGCCAAGAACGCGGCGAAGGACCTGCCCGACGACTGCGTGCAGTTCGTCAAACGGCAGATGGGCAACCCGGACTGGAGCTTCGCCGACTCGCACGGCGGCGTGCACGGCGCGGAGGAACTGTCCGGGCTGATCCTCAGGCGCCTCGCGGAGGACGCCGCCGAGGCGCTCGGCGACGAGGTCCGCGACGTCGTGATCACTGTGCCCGCCTATTTCGACGACGCGCGGCGCACCGCCACCCGGCAGGCCGGGGAGATCGCCGGCCTGAACGTGCTACGGCTGATCAACGAGCCGACCGCCGCCGGCATCGCGTTCGGCAGCGGCGACATGCCCGCCGGGACGCTGCTCGTCTACGACCTCGGCGGCGGCACCTTCGACGTCACGGTGATGCGGATCGGTGCCGACGAGCTGGAGGTCATCGCCACCACCGGCGACCGCAACCTCGGCGGCTTCGACTTCGACAACCGGCTGATGGAGCATGTGGCGGGGAAGGTGCGGGCGCAGGGCGGTCCCGATCTCAGCGACGACGGCCGGCTCCAGGGCGAGCTGCGGGAGAAGTGCGAGCAGGCGAAGCACGCGCTGACCCGCACGGCCCAGACCCGGCTGTTCTTCAGCGACGCGCGGGGCACCTACACCGTCACGGTCACCCGGGACGAGTTCGAGCGGCTCACCGAGGACCTGCTGACCCGCACCGCCGACGCCGTCGACGAGGTGCTCGAAGAGGCGCGGCTCTCCTGGACGGGGATCGACCGCCTGCTGCTCGTCGGCGGGTCGACGAAGATGCCGATGGTGCGCGAGATGATCGAACGCGTCTCGGGGAAGGTGCCGGACACCTCCGTCAACCCCGACGAGGCGATCGCGCTGGGCGCGGCGATCGTCGCGGAGTACGAGCTGGCCAGGCGGGACAGGCCGGAGGTCGCCGTCCCGTACACGATCCAGGACGTGACGTCGCAGGGCCTCGGGGTCATCGCGGTGGAGGACGACCTCGTCACCGACTACAACCAGATCATCATCGCCAAGAACACCCGGATCCCGTGCCAGGAGTTCCAGGTGTTCGAGACGGTCGCGCACCATCAGCGAAGGCTCGACCTCCAGGTCACCGAGGGCGACGACGACGATCCGGAGTACGTGACCAAGCTGGTCGAGCGTCCGATCCGGCTTCCGGGCGGCCTGCCCAAGGGCGCGCCGATCAAGGTCGTGATGTCCTATGACATCGACGGCGTCGTGCATGTGGAGCTCATCGACCTCACCAACGACCGCTCGCTGGGGGAGCTCGAACTGGAGAGGCCGCGCAATCTCGACGCCGGGCAGGTCACCGGCCTCTCCACGGCGATCAAGACCGTGGACGTCCAGTGACCGGCCCCGGGGAACCCGCCGCCGCGGGCCCCGGCGAGATCGCGAGCACGGCCTCCGAGGAGCCCGTGGGCATGGGGCCCGCGGGCACGGAGTTCGCGGGCACGGAGTCCGCGGGCACGGGCGAGGTGCTCCGGCGCCTGGACGAGCTGACCGACCTGTTCCGCAGGCGGCTCCAGGACGACCGCGACAAGCGGCGGCTCATCGAGAAGCTGGACGAGCGGCTGAGCCAGGCCGAGTCGGGGCCGTTCCGCCAGTATCTGCACCCCTTCGTCAACGGGCTGGCGCTCGTCCTCGACCGGCTCGACCGCTACGCCGGGCCTGACCCGGAGTTCATCGCCTCGATCCGGGCGGAGCTGTTGCAGCTGCTCAGCCTGCACGGCGTCACCGAGGTGCCGGTGTCGGGGGCGTTCGACCCGTCCCGGCATGAGGCGGTCGGCGTCCGCGAGGCTCCCGGGACGCCGCCCGGGACTGTGCTGGAGGTCTACTCCCGTGGCCTCGCCCACGGACCCTGGGTCTTCAGGCCCGCCCGGGTGGTCGTGTCGGCCGCGCCGCCCGAGACTCGCGAGGCTCGTCCGTAGGCGATCACTCCTCGGGTTCGTCCTCCTCCGGGGGCGGTGGGCCGAGGGGGCCGCTGATGGCGGTTATGGGTTTGTCGAGCTTCTCGCCCGAGCCGTCCCGGCGGCCCAGCGCCACGTTCAGCATGGCCGGTCTGCCGTTGGCCGCCGCCGCGCGGAGCGGGGTCGGCGCCGCCCACGCCTGGAGCAGGACGTCCTCGCCCTTGAGGAAGCGATGCGCGCGGACCCCGCCGGTGGCGCGGCCCTTGGACGGGAAGTCGGCGAAGTCGGCGAGCTTGATCGCGCCGGTCTGGGTGCCGGGCAGCGCGGACGACGAGCCGGAGATCGTGATGACGCGGGCCTCGCGCGCCGGGTCGAGGGCGCCGAACCACAGGACGCGCGCGTCCGGGCCCAGCTTGATGCCCGCCATGCCGCCCGCGGCGCGGCCCTGCGGCCGGACGATCGAGGCGGAGAAGTGCAGCAGTTGGGCGTCGGTGGTGATGAAGACGAGGTGCTGGTCTTCGGCGAGGAGCTGCACCGCCCCGATGACGCGGTCGCCGTCCTTGAGGCCGATGACCTCGAACTCGTCGCGGTTGGCGGGGAAGTCGGGGACGACCCGTTTGACCACGCCCTGCTCGGTTCCGAGGGCGAGCCCGCCGCCCTCGTCGGTGACGGCGGCGATGCCGACGACGGTCTCGTCCGGTTCCAGGTCGACGTACTCGGTGACCGGCGCGCCGCCCGCCAGGGACGGCGGTGTCGCGGACGCCGGTAGCGTCGGCAGGTCGAGGACGTCCACGCGGATCATGCGGCCGAGCGACGTCACCGCGCCGACCTGCCCGCGCGCCGTGGCGGGGACGACCGACGTCAGCACGTCGTGCGCGGCGCGGGGACCGCTGTCGGGCAGCGGGCCGGGGCCGTGCGTACGGGCCATGAGCCCGGTGGACGACAGCAGGACCGTGCACGGGTCGTCGGCCACCTCCAGCGGGACGGCGGCCGCCGCCGTCTGCCCGGACGATTCGAGCAGGATCGTCCGGCGGGGGGTGGCGAACTCCTTGGCCACCTCGCCGAGTTCCTTGGAGACGACCCCGCGCAGCTTCTTCTCCGATTCGAGGATCGCGGTCAGCGCGGCGATCTCCTTGGCGAGCTGCTCCTTCTCCTTCTCCAGCTCCAGCCGGTCGTAGCGGGTGAGGCGGCGCAGCGGGGTGTCCAGGATGTACTGGGACTGGATGTCGGACAGCTCGAAGATCTGCATCAGGCGCTGCTTGGCCTGTGCGGCGTCGTCGCTCTGCCGGATGACCTGGATGACCTCGTCGATGTTGAGCAGCGCGACGAGCAGGCCGTCCACGAGGTGCAGGCGGTCCTCGCGCTTCTTGCGGCGGAACATCGAGCGGCGCCGCACGACCTCGATGCGGTGGTCGACGTAGACCTGCAGCATGTCGCGCAGGCCGAGGGTGCGCGGCTGCCCGTCGACGAGCGCGACGTTGTTGATGCCGAATGTCTCCTCCATCGGCGTGAGCCGGTAGAGGTCCTGCAGGACGGCCTCGGGGTTGAACCCGTTCTTGATCTCGATGACGAGGCGGAGGCCGACGTTGCGGTCGGTGAGGTCCTTCAGGTCGGCGATGCCCTGGAGCTTCTTCGCGTTGACCAGTTCCTTGATCTTGGCCTTGACGCGCTCCGGGCCGACCGCGTAGGGGAGCTCGCTGACGACGATGCCCTTGCGGCGCGGCGTGACGTTCTCGATGGTCGTCGTGGCGCGGGTGCGGAACGTCCCGCGGCCGTTGGCGTAGGCGTCGCGGATGCCGTCCAGGCCGACGATCTTGCCGCCGGTGGGCAGGTCGGGGCCGGGGACGTGGCGCATCAGGTCGTCGAGCGTGGCGTCCGGGTGGTCGATCAGGTGCCGGGCCGCGGCGATGACCTCGCCGAGGTTGTGCGGCGCCATGTTCGTCGCCATCCCGACCGCGATGCCGGACGCGCCGTTCACCAGCAGGTTCGGGAACGCGGCCGGGAGGACCTCGGGCTCGGTCTCCTGCCCGTCGTAGTTCGGGCGGAAGTCGACCGTGTCCTCGTCGATGGAGGCGACCATGAGCATCGCCTCGCGGGACAGCCGCGCCTCGGTGTACCGCATGGCGGCGGGCATGTCGTCGCCGCCGAGCGACCCGAAGTTGCCGTGCCCGTCGACCAGCGGCATCCGCATCGCCCAGGACTGCGCCATCCGCACCATCGCGTCGTAGATCGCGCTGTCGCCGTGCGGGTGCAGCTTGCCCATGACCTCGCCGACGACGCGGGCGCACTTGACGTGCCCGCGGTCGGGGCGCAGCCCCATCTCGTTCATCGAGTACAGGATCCGGCGCTGGACGGGCTTCAGCCCGTCGCGCACGTCGGGAAGCGCCCGCTGGTAGATCACCGAGAGGGCGTACTCGAGGTAGCTGCCGCGCATCTCGTCGGAGACGTCGACGTCGACGATGTTCTCTTCGAAGTCCGGCGGCGGGGGAGGGGCCTGGGATCCGCGTCGTGCCATGCCCACATTGTGGCCGGTCCCAAGGACATCTTTCGCCCGCCCCACCCGGTGTGGCGTCCGGATCGCCGAATCGGTGCCGTTCCGTCACCTCCGCGGACCTGGCAGATTGATGCCGGACGGTACCGAACCCGCGGGTGGAGGTTTCCTTGAGCGCGCTGGCCGACTTCCAGAACTCGATCTATCTGCAGGGGCTCGGCGACGTCGTCCCGGCGCTGCCGACGGACCTGACGAAGCTGGAGGGCCTCGCCGAGCGGTCGCTGCCGGCGCGGGCGTTCGGGTACGTGGCGGGCGCGGCGGGCAGCGAGGCGACCGCGCGGGCCAACCGCGCGGCGTTCGACCGGTGGCGGATCGTGCCGCGGATGCTCAGGGACGTGACCCACCGCGACCTGTCCGTGCAAGTGCTGGGCACCGCGATGCCGTCCCCGGTGTTGCTCGGACCCGTCGGCGTCCTGTCGATCCTCCATCCGGACGGTGAGCTGGCCGTCGCGCGGGCGGCCGCGTCCGAGGGCGTGCCGATGGTGCTGAGCACGGCGTCCTCGCACACCATCGAGGACGCCGCGGACGCCAACGGTGACGGGCCGCGCTGGTACCAGCTGTACTGGCCGAAGAACCGGGATCTCGCCGTCAGCTTCCTGGAGCGGGCCAAGGCGGCCGGGTACACGGCCCTCGTCGTCACCCTCGACACGTTCACGCTGGCGTGGCGTCCACGCGACCTGGACCAGGCGTACCTGCCGTTCCTGCGCGGCATCGGCATCGCCAACTATCTCAGCGACCCGGTCTTCCAGGACATGGTCGGCGGGCCGATCACCGACGCCAACCGCGACGAGGCGATCCTGCACTGGGCCGCCAACTTCGGGAACCCCGGCCTGACGTGGGACGACCTGATCTTCCTCCGGGAGCACTGGGACGGCCCGATCGCGCTGAAGGGCGTCCAGCATCCCGACGACGCCCGCCAGGCCGTCGACGAGGGCATGGACGGCGTGATCGTCTCCAACCACGGCGGACGGCAGGTGGACGGCGCCGTCGCCTCACTCGACGCGCTGCCGGGTGTGGCCGACGCCGTCCGCGACCAGGCGACGGTCCTGTTCGACAGCGGAATCCGCACGGGCTCGGACATCGCCAAGGCGCTCGCGCTCGGCGCCAAGGCGGTGCTGGTCGCGCGTCCGTACGCGTATGGGCTGGCGCTCGCGGGTGAGGCGGGCGTACAGCACGTCCTGCGCTGCCTCCAAGCCGAACTGGAATTGACGCTGGCGCTCTCTGGCCTGACCCGTCCGGACGAACTCAACCCGGATTTCCTCGTGCGCGCGTGACGGCGGCGCCCCCGGGATTGGCGTGTCGGGCGTGGGGTGTCAGGCGCGGCGGGCCAGGACCAGGCTGCCGCGTTTCGTCACCGGGAGCGGTGTCCGGACGCGCCGCGCCGCTTCGGCCGCCTCCGGGCGGGGCACACGGCGGGCGATCAGGTAGTCGCGGACGGCGTCGTGGTCGGGAAGCGTGATCAGCGGCGCGTCCCAGCGTTCCACCTCGACCTCGCCGAACACCTCGCAGACGCGGGCCGGGGCCTCCTCGGCGTCGAACGTTGTCGGCTCGGGCCGCCAGACGGGCGACAGTTCGGGGCTGTCGGTCCGGCAGATCGCGGTGACGAGCAGGACGCCGCCGGGCGCGAGGACGCGGCGGGCCTCACGGAGCGCGAGACCGGGATCGTCCAGGTGGTAGAGCATGTTCACGGCGACGGCGGCGTCGAACGTCCCGTCCCGGAACGGCAGCCGCAGCGCGTCGGCCCGGACGCGCGGCCTCGGATGCGCGCGCAGGAGGGCGGCGGACGCGTCCAGCCCCACCAGCCGGAACGGCGGCGGGTCGGGGAGGGCGTCGCTGAGCGCGCCCTCCCCGCAGCCGATGTCCAGAACGCGGGACGGCTCGCCGTGCAGCAGCTTCGCGGCGATGTGGTCGTGCAGGCTCCGCGCCCCGATCAGGTATTTCCTGGTGACCCTGGAGGCGAGGCGGAAGCGCTCCGGGTCCGAGTCGTAGTCGGGTGTGAGGGCCATGGACTGAGTCTGCCCGGTGAAACGCCTTGAAAAGCGTCGCCGAGCGGCGGCCACGGGTGCCCCGGGTGCGTCAGGTGTGTCAGGCGGTGGCGCCGCCGTCGACGACCAGGTCGTGCCCGACCACATGGCTCGACGCGTCCGACGCCAGCCACAGGACCGTCTCGGCCACCTCGGACGTGTCGGCCACCCGTCCCGACGGGGCGCCCGTGCGCATCCGCTCGGCGCGCTCCGCGGGGGTCTCGCCGGGGAGCAGCGACATCGGCGTGTCGCTGGCGCCCGGGCTGACGGCGTTGACACGGACGCCGTCGGCGATGTGGTCGAGGGCCGCGGCGCGGGTGAGGACGCTGACCGCCGCCTTGGACGCCGCGTACGCGGCCAGGCCCCGGCGGCGGCCGTGCGCGCCGATGTTCGACGCGACGTTGACGATCGTCCCGCCGCCATGGCCGCGCATGTGCGCGATCTCGTGCTTCATCGACAGGAACACGCCGGTCACGTTCACAGCGAGGACGTCGTCCCAGGCGGTCTCGTCGACGTCGGCGAGGGGCCCGGCGGCGCTGAGGATCCCGGCGTTGTTGACGGCGACGTGCAGGCCGCCGTGGCGCGCGAGGACGGTCTCCACCATCCGGGCGACGGCGGACGTGTCGGTCACGTCGGTGACGACATGGTCGGCGCACGGGCCGATCTCCTTGACCGTGTCGGTGAGCGCGGCCGCGTCGCGTCCGGCGAGGACGACGGAGGCGCCCTCGCGGACGAAGGCGCGCGCGGTGGCGCGGCCGATGCCGCCCGCGCCGCCGGTGATCAGCACGATCCTGCCGTCGAACGTCATAGTCTGGCTCCTCATACTAGATCGATCGTTCTTGAATTAGGGGTGAAGAAACCCGCCTCTCGGGAGGCGGGGAGGTCAGTCGAAGATGGCCAGCGCCTCGCGTGTCGCGTCCCGCAGGCGGTCGTCGTCGGCGGGCGCGCGGCCCAGCACGCGAAGGCCCTGGAGGAACACGACCACGAACCGGGCCAGCGCGCGCGGGTTCCGGTCCGGGGCCAGCTCGCCCTGTGCCCGGGCGCGGGTCAGCGCCGAGGTGAGCGACGCCTCCAGGAAGGTCCAGCTCGCCTCGACCAGGCGGGCGGCCTCGGGATCGCGGGCGGCGAGTTCCACCGCGGTGTTGACGACGAAGCAGCCGTGTCTCGGCCGGTCCCGCGACGACTCGGCCGCATAGCCCTCGATCAGCGCCCGGACCTGCGGCAGGACGGGACCCGGCTGCGACAGCGCCTCCGCGATCGACGGGTCGGTCGTGCGCAGGTAGTGCTCGAACGCCTTCAGGTACAGCTCGTGCTTGCCGCCGAACGTCGCGTAGATGCTGGCGCGGGCGACGCCGAGACGCGCCACGAGATCGGCCATGGACGTCGCCTCGTAACCGCGCTCCCAGAACAGCTCAAGGGCGCGCCGGAGCGCCTGCTCCGGGTCGAACTCCTTCGTCCGTGCCATGGCAGGACGATAGGCTTATTGAGAACGATCGGTCAAATATCAGAGCTGTGGACGCGCGGGCACACCCGGACGGTCGAGATCCAGGCCGTCCAGCACCGACCCGTCCGCGGCGAGGGCCTCGACGACCGGGCCGCGGCGCGCGCCCCACACCACGACGACGTGCCCGTGCGCGGGGACGTCCAGCAGCCGCTTCCCGACCCTGATCAGGTCGACCTCCGCCGACGCGCGCAGCCGCGCCTCGTTCACCCACTTCGCGCCCCACGGCAGCAGCCGGCCGGCGTTGCGGACCGTCCGGCCCGACCCGTACTTCAGCAGGTACCGGCCCATCTCAACGGACGAGCGGCGCGCGAGGGGCTCCTCCGGGGCCGAGCCGCCGGCGCCGCCCAGCTCCATCCACTCGCCGTCGCGGCGGTGGAACGTCCAGCCCTCGATGAAGCCGGACGCCGCGTCCCCCCACCGGTGCAGGAACGTGACGACGGCGATGTCGCCGTCCATGTCGAGCCCGAGCGGAAGGAAGTCCCGTCCGTCGGCGAAGGCGGCGGGGGCCGGGTCCGGCAGGCCGTCCCTGAGGAGCCGCATGCACTCCTCGCGCACCTCGTGGTCGTTCATGTCGCCGGGTCGTTCATTTGCGGGACCTCTGGATCGTGCAGGCAGGACAATTCGTGCAGGCAGGACAGTGCGGGCAGGACAGTGCGGGCAGGACAAAGGGCCCTCCCGCGAGAGGGCCCCACGCGTGAACTCACTCTAGAGGCCCGGCTCGTCTGGTTTCACCCGTCTGGCGGACTCTCGTCCGCGCGCTGACATCCGCCCTTCACCTCACCGTCGGTCACGTCCCGCCCGGCGCGGGGTGGCACCAGGACCACCCCGGCACCTGAGGCTCGGTTCATGGTGGGCCGCGAACCGGGGCAATACGGTTGCTCCATGGCCTTAACCTCTGCGGTCGCGCCCTGTGCCCGCGTGCACGCTCCGTGGTCGGCGACGGCGTGGCGGGACACGACGTTCGTCGCGTCCGGGGTGCCGTTGCAGGCCGCCGGGTGGCTGATCGCGGGCTCGCCCTGGACGCTCTGGACACCGGGGAAGCCGGTGAAGTTCCTGCTTCTCGCCGGCACGTCGGCCGTCCTGGTGCTGCTCGTGCTGCGGCCGCTGACGTCCTGGCAGCGGGAACGGTGCTGGGCGATGCTCGGCCTGCACATCCCGCGGATGCCGGGCTTCGACGACGGGCGTCCGCGCCACACGCCGCGTGATCTGCGTTCGCCCGAGCTGTGGCGGGTCCTTCAGTACCACATGGTCGCGGGGCCGGTCCTCGCGCTCGGCGGTCTCGGCGTCATCGTCATGTGGGCGAGCGGGCTGGCGCTCACCGGGTCCGGGCTGTACGCGTGGGCGCTGCCGCCGTCCAGCCCGATGAACCCGGTCGACCATCCGTTGCGGATCGTCCTCCTCACCGCGGCCGGCGTGCTGCTGCTGGCGGCGGCGCCCTGGACGGCGGCGGGTGTCCGGCTGCTGGACGCCCGCGCCGCCGCCGCGCTGCTCGGCCCCGACCGCGCGAAGGAGCTGGAGCGGCGCGTCGAGGACCTGGCCGAGAAGCGCGCCAGCGTGGTGGACGCCGCCGACCTCGAACGCCGCCGCATCGAGCGGGACCTGCACGACGGGGCGCAGCAGCGGCTCGTCTCGCTCGCGCTGAACCTCGGGCTCGCCCGCGAGACCCTCGGCGGCGTGCCCGACGACGCCATGCGGGTGATCGTCGAGGCGCACGAGGAGGCCAAGGAGGCGCTGACCGAGCTGCGCACCCTGATCCGCGGCCTGCACCCGGCCGTGCTGGAGGACCGCGGCCTGGACGCCGCGCTGTCCGGCGTCGCCGCGCGGGTGCCGCTGCCCGTCCGGCTGCGGGTCGAGGCCGAGCCGCGCGCCTCGTCCACCGTCGAGGCCGTCGCGTACTTCGTCGTGTCCGAGGCCCTCACCAACGTGGTCAGGCACGCGCGGGCGACGGAGGTGGACGTCGCGGTGATCCGCCGCGGCGACGTCCTGCGCCTGACCGTCACCGACGACGGCGTCGGCGGCGCGAGCCCTTCCGCCGGTGGGACGGGGCTGGCCGGGCTGGCGCGGCGCGTCCGGTCCGTGGACGGCACGTTCCGGATCACCAGCCCCGCCGGGGGACCGACGACCGTCACCGTGGAGCTGCCGTGCGCGTTGTGATCGCCGAGGACTCCGTCCTGCTCCGCGCCGGGCTGATCAAGCTGCTGGAGACCTCCGGGTTCGAGGTCGCGGCGGCGGTCGGCGAGGCGGAGGGGCTCCTCGCCGCCGTCCGCGCGCACCGCCCGGACGCGGCGATCGTCGACGTGCGGATGCCGCCCGGCTTCACCGACGAGGGCGTCCGGGCGGCGCTGGTGATGCGGCGGGAGTCGCCCGAGGTGGCCGTCCTGCTGCTGTCGCAGTACGTGGAGGAGCGGTACGCGGCGGACCTGCTGTCGACCAGCGCCGGCGGCATCGGCTACCTGCTCAAGGACCGGGTCGCGGACGTCTCGGTGTTCCTGGACGCGCTGCGGCGGGTCGCGTCCGGCGGCACCGCCCTGGACCCCGAGGTCGTCTCCCAGATCCTCCTGCGGCGCCACCGCGACCCGCTCGACCGGCTCACCCCACGCGAGAAGGAGGTCCTGGCGGTGATGGCGGAGGGCCGCTCCAACGCGGGCATCGCCGCGGCGCTGGTGGTGAGCGAGAGCGCGGTCGCCAAGCACATCAACAACATCTTCGCCAAGCTCGACCTCCCGCACACCGAGGGCGACCATCGCCGCGTGCTCGCCGTCCTGCGCTTCCTGGAGGGCGGGACATGACCGCCCGCCCGCCAGAACGCGGCGTCGAACCGCCGGCCGGACCAGCGGCCGGACCAGCGGCCGGACCGGCTCCGGAGCGGCCCCGCAGGCGCGGGAAATGGATCTTCCTCGCGATCGTGACCGCGCTGGTCGTGGTCGTCCCCACCGGCCTCACGGCCTGGGGGCGCGTCATCCGGCAGACGATGACGTCCGACACCGTCCACCGGACCGTGATCAGGGAGCTGCGGCTCGACGTCGGCGGCGCCGAGGTGTCCGTCGGGCCGGGCGCGGACGGCGAGGCGCGCGTCTACCGGCGGCTCAGATGGGGTGTGCGCAAGCCGTACGTCGCCGAGTCGGTGGTGGGCGGCGTGCTGTTCGTCATGTTCCGCTGCGAGGGCGCGGGCCTCATCAGCGGCCGCGAGTGCGGCGGGGACATCGACATCCGGGTCCCGCGCGCGGCCGGGGTCTCGGCCGTGTCGGGCTCGGGCCGGATCAGCGTGCGGGAGCTGGGCGGCGGCCTCGACCTGCGGACGGGCTCGGGTGAGATCAGGGCCGCGGACGTGCGCGGACGGCTGCGGCTCCAGGCCAGGTCCGGCAAGATCGTCGCGACCGGGCTGGCGTCGCGGCGGGTCCGGGCCGAGGTGTCCTCCGGCCTGCTCGACCTGCGCTTCGCCGAGCCGCCGGACGCCGTGGAGGCCACCGCCCGCTCCGGCGCCATCAAGATGATCGTCCCGCCCGGCTCGGTCTACCAGGTCGTCGGCTGGACGGGCTCGGGCGCCGCCCACCTGAACAAGGCGGTCGTGGACGACGGCTCGCCGCGCCGCGTCTCGGTCCGCAGCGGCTCGGGCGAAACCTATCTCGACTACCGCGACGAAGAGTGACGGTCACCACACCGCTCGGGTTTGCGTCATTGGTGTGGAGAGGGTTAACTGCTGACATGACCTCCGTACGCCTGTGCCCTGAGCACCGCCCGCTGACTACGCGGGCCATGCGGCGTATGCGCGGCCGTCGAATGTGTGACCGCTGAGGGCCCCCGCCTGAGCCTCGCGCCCCGAAGCGAGCGAACGCCGACACGCGAGCCACGCATGTATCTCGAACGCCACCTGCTGAGCCACGCGCCGTACCCGCCCGGCCTGGCCTGAGCACGCGCCCGCCCGGCTCTGCCCTGGCGCGGGGTCGGCGGTGCCCGACCGCGCTGCCGGGCCGGGTTCCGATCGCTCTGACCGCTCCGCTCAGCTCCGACCCGCTCTGACCTGTTCACCGCCGCCCGGCGGGCGGCCCTCCGTCCCGCATGGATTGATTCCCTGTGATTCAGATCGAAAAGCTTCGAAAGGTCTATCGCGGCCGCGACCGCGAGGTGACCGCCGTCGACGGCGTCGACCTGACCGTCGCCGAGGGCGAGGTCTTCGGCGTGCTCGGACGCAGCGGCGCCGGCAAAAGCACGCTGCTACGCTGCGTCAACCTGCTGGAACGTCCGGACGAGGGCCGCGTCGTGATCGACGGCCGGGACCTGCTCGCGCTGCGCGGCGGCGAGCTGCGCCGGGCGCGCCAGGGCATCGGCATGATCCACCAGCATTTCGGCCTGCTCGGCAGCCGCACCGTCGCGGGCAACGTCGCGTTCCCGCTGGAGGTGATGGGCGTCCCGCGCGCCGAGCGGGCCCGCCGCGTCGCCGAGCTGCTGGACCTCGTCGGGCTCACCGAGCACGCGAAGGCGTATCCGGCGCGGATCTCCGGCGGGCAGAAGCAGCGCGTCGGCATCGCCCGCGCCCTCGCCGGACGCCCGAAGGTGCTGCTGTCGGACGAGGCGACCTCCGCCCTCGACCCGGAGACGACCGCGTCGATCCTGGACCTGCTGCGCGACCTCAACCGGCGGCTCGGCCTCACGATCCTGCTGATCACCCACGAGATGGACGTGGTCAAGAGCATCTGCGACTCGGCCGCCGTCATGCGGGACGGCCGCCTCACCGAGCAGGGCCCGGTGACCGGCCTGCTCGCCCGCCCGGGCTCCGAGCTGGCCCGCGACCTGTTCCCGCTGCCGCCCGCCGAGCCCCGCGACGGCCACACCCTCGTCGAGGTCACCTTCACCGGCGCCGCCACCGACGAGCCGTTCGTGTCGGCGCTGGCCCGCAAGTACTCCGTGGACGTCAACATCCTCGGCGGCGCCGTCGAGACGGTCGGCGGCGAGCGCGTCGGACGGCTCCGGCTCGAACTTCCCGGCGACCCGTCCCTGAACGCCGCGCAGCTGGCCTTCCTGCGCGAGTCCGGCCTCGCCGTGACCGTCAGGACCCCCACCACCCACGACACCCCACACGACACCGGGGCGGACGCCGCCGACGACGCCGGGGAGGGCGGCCGATGAGCTGGGACGAGGTCATGCCGCTGCTGTGGCCCGCCACGGTCGACACCCTCTACATGACCGGTGTGGCGACGCTGTTCACCGCCGTCCTCGGGCTGCTGCTCGGCGTCCTGCTGGTGGTCACCGAGCGGGACGGGCCGCTGCCCGCGCCGCCGGTCAACGCGGTGCTCGGCGTGGTCGTCAACATCGGGCGCTCGCTGCCGTTCCTGATCCTGATGGTGGCGATCATCCCGTTCACCCGGGTGGTCGTCGGCACCAGCATCGGGAACGCGGCCGCGATCGTCCCGCTGACCGTCGGCGCCATCCCGTTCTACGCGCGGCTCGTCGAGATCGCGCTGCGCGAGGTGGACCCGGGCGTGATCGCCGCGGCGGACGCGATGGGCGCCACCCGCCGGGAGATCGTCGGCAAGGTCATGCTGCGCGAGGCGCGGCCGGGCCTGGTGTCCGGCCTGACCGTCACCGTGATCGCGCTGATCGGCTACACGGCCATGGCCGGCACGGTCGGCGGCGGCGGGCTCGGCAACCTCGCCGTCGTCTACGGCTACGAGCGCTTCGAGACCAAGGTCATGGTCGCCACCGTCGCGCTGCTGATCGTCCTGGTCCTGATCATCCAGGCGGCGGGGGACCTCGTCGCCCGCCGGCTGACCCACAAGTAATGCCCGGCCCACCGATAACGCAGAGAAAGGCACCTGTCGTGCTACGCAAGATCACTGTCGCGCTGGCCTCCGTCGGTCTGCTCGCGGGACTGACCGCCTGCGGCTCGTCGGCCGCGTCGGACGATCCGGACGCCCCGCTGAAGGTCGCGGTCAATCCGGTCCCGCACGGCGACATCCTGACGTACGTCAAGGACAATCTGGCGTCCAAGGCCGGGCTGAAGCTCGACGTCGTGACGTTCAGCGACTACCGGCAGCCGAACACGGCGCTGAAGGAGAAGCAGGTCACGGCCAACTACTTCCAGCACGTGCCGTTCATGAAGGAGTTCGAGAAGGAGTCGGGGACGACGCTGGCGTTCGTCGCGCCCGTCCACCTCGAACCCCTCGGCGTGTACTCGAAGAAGGCGAAGACCTTGCAGGCCGTGCCGAGCGGCGCGACCGTCGCCGTCCCGAACGACCCGGCCAACCAGGGCCGCGCGCTGAAGCTGCTCGCCGGCAACGGCCTCCTCACGCTGAAGCCGGACGCGCCCGCCACCGCGACGGAACGCGACATCGCGAGCAACCCGAAGAGCCTGAAGATCAAGCCGCTGAAGGCCGCGCAGCTGCCCCGGTCGCTGGACGACGTCGACCTGTCGGTCATCAACGGCAACTACGCGATCGAGGCGGGCCTCGCGCCGAACAAGGACGCGCTCGCCGCCGAGAAGCCCGAGGGCAACCCGTACGCCAACGGCGTCGTGACCCTGCCGGATGACAAGGACGACCCGCGTGTGAAGAAGCTCGTCCAGCTGCTCCAGGGGCCCGAGGTCAAGAAGTTCGTCGAGGACAAGTACAAGGGCTCGGTGCTCATCGCGTCCTGATCAGGGAGAACGTGGGAAACGTGAAGAACGGCGGGAAACGCGGGAAATCGCGGCGTACTGTCCTCCGCTCCTGATAGGACAGGGCCGACGATCTCGCTCGCGAAGGGGGACCCGTGGGGGTTTACCAGCATCTTGAGGAGTACGCCGGCCTTCCGGTGGCCACGTTCAACGAGGAGACGAGGCCCGACGACGCCGAGGGGGACGGCGGCGGCGCCGGCGCGGCCGTCGGGGAGTTCCCGGCGGCGGCCGAGGCCGCCTGGTACGTCGGGACGTCCTTCAGCGAGGAGCCGTTCGGGGACATCTTCGCGCGGTTCCTGCGGACGATCGACACCACCGAGGTCACGGCGCTGATCCTCGGCTACTGGGGCGCGTCCTATGACGACGACGTCGCCGACCCGGTCGAACTGCTGTGCGGGGCCGCCGCGTCCTTCCCGAAGCTGAAGGCGCTGTTCGTCGGCGACATCACCGGCGAGGAGTCGGAGATCTCCTGGATCGAGCTCTCCGACATCTCGCCGCTGTTCACGGCCTTCCCCGCGCTGGAGCGGTTCGAGGTCCGCGGCTCGCAGGGGCTGCGGCTCGAACCGATCAAGAGCGAGCGGCTGAAGGTGCTGCGGTTCGAGTCCGGGGGGCTGCCGGCGCACGTCGTGCAGGCCGTGGGGGCGAGCGAACTGCCGAACCTGGAGCACCTCGACCTGTGGCTCGGCGAGGAGAACTACGGCGGCACCACGACCGTCGCCGATCTCGCGCCGTTCCTCGGCGGCGAGCGGTTCCCCGCGCTGCGCCACCTCGGCCTGGAGGACAGCGAGCTCCAGGACGAGATCGCCGCGGCGGTCGCGGGCGCGCCCGTCGTCGCGCGGCTGGAGTCGCTCAGCCTCGCGATGGGCATCCTCACCGACCAGGGCGCCGAGGCGCTGCTGTCCGGCCAGCCGCTCACGCACCTGCGCGCGCTCGACCTGCACCACCATTTCCTGTCGGACGCGATGGTGGAGCGGGTGAAGGCGGCGCTGCCCGGCGTCGAGATCGACCTGGACGACCAGGAGAAGCCGACCGACGACTGGCGGTACATCGCGGTGTCCGAATGACCCGGGTCACCGCCGGTCGCCGCGCCGCGGTGGCGGGATGACGTTCGCCGTCGTCGGCACGCCGGGCGACCGGCGTCCCGCGCTGTTCGCCGCCGCGTGCCGCGCGTCCGGCCTGCCCGAGCCCCGGCTGCTCGCCTGGACGGACGTGCTGCGCGGCGAGGAGATCGTCCTTCGGCCGGGCGACCTGCTGCGCGTCGACTCGCCGGGCGAGGACCGGGCGGCCGACGCGCTGCTGCGCGGCCCGGGCGAACCGGCCCGGGTGGGCGGCGGGGCGTGCTGGCACCGGACGTTCACCGCGGCGCTGGACCGGCTGTCCGCGGCGGCGTCGGCGGCCGGGGCACGGCTCCTCGGCGACGTCGGGGAGATCGGCGTCATGTTCGACAAGCGGCTCGCGCATGCCCGCCTCCAGGCCGCCGGGGTGCCGGTTCCGCCCGCTCTGCCGCCGGTCGACGGGTACGCGGCGCTGCGTTCCCGGATGGCCGAGGCGGGGGAGCGGCGGGTGTTCGTCAAGCCGGCGCATGGCTCGTCCGCGTCCGGAGTGGTCGCGCTGCAGACCGCGCCTGGGCCCGCGTCTGGGCCCGGCTCTGGGCCCGGCCGGGTGCGGGCGGTCACATCGGCGTTCATGGCGGGGGACAAGCTGTTCAACTCGCTGCGTGTCCGCTCTTACGAGACCGAGGGCGAAGTGGCCGCTCTCATAGACGCGCTCGCACCGGACGGCCTCCACGTGGAGCGCTGGCTACCGAAGGCCACGGTAGGCGGCCGTGTCTTCGATTTGCGTGTGGTCGTCGTAGACGGTGAACCCACGCACGCGGTCGTCCGGACGAGCCGCCACCCGATGACCAACCTTCACCTGGGCGGTGCCAGAGGCGACCTGGCGGCTGTGCAGAGCGCGCTTGGGGAGAACGGCTGGCGACGGGCGCTGGACGTGTGCGCGCGGGCCGCCGCGTGTTTCCCGGGCAGTCTCATGGTCGGCGTCGACCTGCTCGTCGGGCAGGGGATGAGGCGTCTCGCCGTCTGCGAGGTCAACGCGTTCGGTGACCTGCTCCCCGGCCTGACCGGCCTGTCCGGCGGCCCCGCCGAGGGCCTGGACACCTACGCCGCCCAGATCAGAGCCGCGTTGTCGCCATGTACGACATGAACGCCCGCATGCACGACATGAACCAGGTCGTCGGCAGCCATGACCTGCTGCTGGTGACCCTCGACACGCTGCGCTACGACGTGGCCGCCGAACTGGCCGCGTCCGGTGAGACGCCCACGCTGAGCGGGCTCCTCCCAGAAGGCCGCTGGGAGCGCCGCCACACACCGGGCAGTTTCACCTACGCCGCGCACACCGCGATGCTCGCCGGATTCCTCCCGACGCCCGCGTCCCCTGGCCCGCACCCTCGCCTGTTCGCCGGGACGTTCCCCGGCAGCGAGACCACGACCGACGGCACTTGGACGTTCGACGCCGCGGACCTTCCGTCCGGGCTCGCGGCCGCCGGCTACCACACGATCTGCGTGGGCGGCGTCGGGTTCTTCAACAAGCAGACACCGCTCGGATCCGCGCTTCCGTCGCTGTTCGCCGAGAGCCACTGGGAGCGTGGGTTCGGAGTGACCGATCCGGGATCGCTGCCCAACCAGATCGACCGCGTCGCCGAAATCATGACGCGCCTGCCTGCCGAACGCCGTCTGTTCTTGCTGCTGAACGTCGCGTCCTTGCACCAGCCCAACTGGTTCTACCTGGACGACGCCGCACCCTCCGCCGGAGACACGCGCGCCAGCCACGCGGCCGCGCTCCGGCATGTCGACGCCCACATCGGCCGACTGTTCTCCCTGATGCGCCGCCCCTGCTTCGTCATCGTCTGCTCGGACCACGGGACGGCGTACGGCGAGGACGGCCACACCGGGCACCGGCTCGGCCATGAGATCGTCTGGACCGTGCCATACGGGGAGTTCTTTCTAACGTGAACCAATATCAGGCGTACGTATACGCGTACCCGCACAAGACCGCCTACCGCCCCCTAGACCCGCAACCTCCATTGCGCGAGGTATGGGCGTACGAGCCCTTGGACACGCTCTTCCTCTATCTACACGTGCCCTTTTGTGAAATGCGGTGCGGTTTCTGCAATCTGTTCACCCGTACCGGCGCGCCCGAAGAGCTGACCAACGCCTATCTGGGCGCGCTAGACCGGCAGGCCACCGCCGTCCTGGACGCCCTGGGCGGCGAAGCCTCGTTCGCCACCGCCGCGTTCGGCGGCGGCACGCCGACCTATTTCAGCGCACCCGAACTGGAACGGCTCAGCGACATCGCCGGACGGTTCCCAGGATTCGGCACCATTCCACTCGGCGTGGAGACATCACCGGCCACCGCGACCACCGACCGCCTGACAGTGCTCGCCGACAGGGGAACAACCCGGATCTCCATCGGCGTCCAGACATTCATCGACGAAGAAGCCCGTGCGGCCGTCCGTCCTCAGAAGCGCGCCGAGGTCGAAGCGGCGCTGGACCGCATCCGCGCGGTGGGCTTCCCGACCCTGAACATCGACCTCATCTACGGCATCGGCGGCCAGACACCCGAGACCTGGACGCACTCCCTCAACGCCGCTCTAGCCTGGCGTCCAGAGGAGATCTACCTTTATCCCCTCTATGTCCGTCCGAAGACCGGCCTCGAACACCGCACGCAAGACTGGGACGACCACCGCGCCACTCTCTACCGAATCGGCCGGGACCACCTTCTGTCCGAAGGCTACGAGCAGGTGTCGATGCGGATGTTCCGCCTACCGCCCGCCACCGCGTCCGCCGTCGCCAACGGCACTGAATACTGCTGCCAATCCGACGGCATGGTCGGCCTGGGCTGCGGAGCCCGTTCGTACACCTCCCGCCTGCATTACTCGTTCGAATACGCCGTCGAGACAAGCGCCGTGCGCTCCATCATCGACGACTACATACGCGAGGACGACTTCACCACTGCCCGCGTCGGCTTCGAGTTGACCGACGACGAACGCCGCCGCCGGCACCTCGTCCAATCACTCCTACAGACGACCGGCCTCGACCGACACCATTACCGGTCGCGCTTCGGCACAGACCCGATGGACGACTTCCCAGCCGACCTCAAGACCTTCCACGACCGCGGCTGGCTGGAGACGTCCGATGACACCATCCGGCTGACGCCAGAGGGTCTCGCCTACTCCGACGCCATCGGCCCCGCCCTTTTCTCGCCGCGCGTCCAGGGGCTGATGGCTTCCTACGAGGCCCGCTGATGGAGCACCTGACGATTCTCTACCGGGGGCCCCTCGCCAGTTGCGACTACGACTGCCCGTACTGTCCCTTCGCCAAGCGCCGTGACCCCCCGGAACAGCTCCGCGCAGACCGTGCGGCACTCGAACGCTTCACCGCATGGGTCGCGGCGCAGGACCACCGCGTCTCGGTGCTGTTCACCCCGTGGGGCGAAGGGCTCGTCCGATCCTGGTATCGGCGCGCCCTGGTCGAGCTGAGCCATCTGCCGCACGTCGAGCGGGTCGCGATCCAGACGAACCTGAGCCATCGCGTCTCGTGGACGTCCGACGCCGACCCCGCCCGCCTGGCGCTGTGGGCGACCTACCACCCGGGCCAGGTGCCGTACGACCGGTTCCTCGGCAAGTGCCGCGACCTGGCGGCACGCGGCGTGCGGTTCAGCGTCGGCATCGTCGGCCTACCGGACCATCTCGAAGCCGCCCGCCGACTCCGCGCCGACCTGCCTTCGGGGACGTACCTGTGGGTCAACGCCGCCGAAGGCCGCTCGTACGACGACGCCGAGGCCGATGCCTGGACCGCGATAGACCCGCTGTTCCCGGTGAGCCGCCACCCACATCCCAGCCGTGGCCTCGCCTGCCGGACAGGCGACACCGTCGTCTCCGTGGACGGCGACGGCACCGTCCGCCGCTGCCATTTCGTCCCCACCGTCCTGGGTAACCTCTACGACGGCTCCTTCAGGAACGCCCTCGCTCCCCGTCCCTGCCCTCTGGACATGTGCGACTGCCACATCGGCTACGTCCACCTCGAACCACTCGGCCTGTACGACACCTTCGCCGGCGGCGTCCTCGAACGCATCCCCGCCCTCCTCACCCACCCGCGCGGAAGCTCACGTCCCGAAGGGAAAGGCGCGCGCGCAGCGCCAGCACCGTAGCGTGCCCGGTGCCCGGTGCCCGGTGCCCGGTGCCCGCCGCGCGGCCGAGACCGGGTTCGATGTGTCCCGGATAGGGCGCTTCCAGCGTCCCGAACTGGTCCGCGGCCAGCATCGGCGCGTGGTTCGGCAGCCTCAGCCCCGCCCGATCCGACCCGCATCGGCGATGTCGCCGCCGTGATCTGCCCGATCAGCATGGCTGCGGGTGTCCGTTGGTGACTGGGGAAGTGCGACCAACGGACACCCGCCAGAGGCCCGGGAACGTTTTCCCGGCCGTGCGTAGGCTCAGGTCTGCTTCTCGGGGTGGTAGTCGGCCTCGTCCACACCGAACGTCCAGGCGACGCCCGCGCGCGCTGTGCGGGTGCCGGGCGGGACGCGCAGGTAGTAGGTGCGGTGGGTGCCGTCCGGTTCCGGTGTCGAATTGACCACCTCCACCATGACGACGGGTTCGTCGCCGGGCAGGTCGATCGACCACAGGACGCCCGTCTCGTCCCGGTGCAGGGGACGCGCGCCGGTCTCGGCCAGATAGCGGTCGTAGCCGAAGATCTCCAGCATCACCCGGCGCAACTCGGCGTTCTCCTCGGCCGAGATGCGGGCGGCGGTGAGGCCGGTCAGGGATTCGACGAAATCGGGCGGGATCGGCATTCCACGCCAGGCGTGCAGGGCGAAACCGTCCGGGTAGGCGAGGGCCGGGCCGTCGCCGCGGTGCAGCCGTCCGGGCTCGTCCCTGTGCAACTCGGCGGGCCGCTCCGAGAGGATCACCAGACGCTCGTAGGGCCACCACCACCCGGCGCATCGGGCGGCCTCGGCGAGACCGGCGAGCGGGCCGTCCAGCCGTCCGAGCGTCTCGAACAGCGCCAGCCACGGCGCGTCGTGCTGGCCGAGGACCGCGTCGAGCGTGGCGCCGCGCAGGAGGGACGCGGTCGCCTCCCCCTGGTCGTCGGACACGTCACGTGACGCGAGGTCGCCGAGTTCGCCGACGGCGCCGCGCACGCGCGTGACCAGGGCCTGGACCTGGTTCCAGAGCAGGCCCCCGGTCTCGGCCCACACCCGCGGCCACTGCTCCGGCCCCTGTTCGGAGCAGGCCGCGGTGCGTTCGGCCTCCCAAGGACGCGTCCGGACCTCCGCGAGGACGCTTCTCCCAGCGGTGGCGTCCGCGAGGTCGGCCCTGGCCTGATCGACCGGCTCGCCCAGCCCGGCCGCCGCCAGCGCGTCACCGTGCCCCGCCAGGACGGCCGCCGCCACGGCGCCGCGAGCGGGGGAGGGCACCCAGATGTACCGTTCGGGAGCGTCCAGGCCGGCGGCCGCGTACGCCGCCGCGACGCCGGTCTCCGCCCGGTCACGGTCGGCGGGGCCGGTGCCGAAGGCCGCCGACTGCCAGTCGGCTACCACGTAGTGGGGTTCGCGTGCTGTCGCGGTGAGCATCCCGGTCCCCTTCAGTCGGCCACGACGCGGACGGTGCCCGGCACGTACTCGCGCTGGCGGATCACCCGGTACCAGCCCTTCGGCAGGCTGATCGCCGCGTGCTCCTCGTGGACCAGCCGCCCACCGGACGGCAGATGCAGATGGTCCGGGACGAGCGGGTCGGGGGCGCGCAGCAGTGAACCGGGCGCGGACAGCGCGTGCGCGTGCCCGGTGGCCTCTCCGAGCGCCAGGACCATGCGTCCCCGTCCGTCCCGCGGCGCCGGCCGCATCTCGCGGACCGACTGCGGAACCGCCTCCTCGGGCACGGGCAGGATCAGGATGTCTCCCTGTCGGTACATATGGCGAACGTAACGCCCGCCACCGACAAAACGAGCGCCCCGGAGAGGGCCGCGAGGTGGCCGCGCTAGAAGCCGCGGGTACGGCGGGCCGCCGGGCGCGCCCAGCGTCCGGACGCGCTCAGCCCGACGTGCTGGAACGCCCGCACGAGTTCGCCGCCGAGGTTGACGCCGGCGCCCAGCGCGAGGGCCACCGACACGGCGCCGATGAGGCTCAGCACACCCGCCTCAGGGGAACCGGTGTTGAGCTCGACCATTCCCCGGTAGAGCGCGGTCCCGGGCAGGAGTGGGCCGATGGCCGGGACGACGTACGGCATGACGGGCTGTCCGTGCCTACGTGCCAGCCAGTTCGCCAAAATACCGACGACGGTCGCCGCCATGGCCGCCGCCAGGACGGGAGGAACGTCCCACCCGCGCGCGAGGACGTACAGCACCCACATCAGCCCGCCGCCCAGCGCCGCGGCGGTCAGCACGTCCCGCGGCACGGCGAGCGACACCGCGAACGTCAGGGAGATGGCGGCCGCCGCTATGACCGCGACCGGTTCGAGCTCCGCCGCCGGTGAGGGCAGATGCCGCACGTCGATCGACACGCCCAGGTTGACCGCGATGTAGACCACCGCGCCCAGCCCGGACACGATCGCCGCGATCATGAAGAAGACCTCCAGCACCCGGGCCCCGGCGCTGACCAGGTCGCCGGTGATGCCGTCCTGGATGCTGGCGACCAGCGGCCGTCCCGGCAGCAGCGCCAGGATCGCGCCGGTGACGACCGTCGCGGCCTGGCCCGGGTTGCCCATCGCCACCACGATCGCCGCCGCCCCGGCGCCGATCGCGGCGGCCACCGTCAGCTGGAAGAACTCCGCGATGCCCCGGCGCGCCAGGGCGGCGGCGGCGCGGTCGCCGAGCAGGGTGGCGATGAACGCCGTGGTCGCGACGAGCGGTCCACCACCGGTCAGCACACTGCCCGAGGCCGAGATGAGCCCCAGCGCCACGACCATGAGCCAAGCCGGGTACGGAGGCTGCCCCCTCTTTATCTCCGCGAGCCTTTTGTGCGCCTCCTCAAGCTCCAGCATTCCGATGGACGCGTCCTGCACCAACTGGTGCAGCGCGGTAAGCCGCCAGTAGGCCGGTGTACGGCGCCGGATGGCCCGCGTCCCCGTCACCGGCGGTTCGCCCTTCCCGGGATGGGCCGACACCAGAAGGCTCGTCAGCGTGACCTGGACCTCGCAGCGCGGAAGCTCGAAGGCGATCGCCAGGCCGAGCATGGCCTCGTTCACCCGCTCGGTCGTCTCACCGCTGGCCAGAAGGAGTTCACCGACGCGCAGGACCAGGTCGACCGCCCGTGGGTCGACGACCTCGCCAGGCTCCTCCTCGGGCGGTTCGGGGGGTGTGTGGTCCATCAGGACCTGCCACGTCCGCCGCAAGCGTTCCGCCGCGCCCATTCCCCGCCCGAGTTCCTTCCACCGGAAAACCGATCTTGACTGGCAGGCTACCCGCGCCCCACGCGTCCCAAATCAGCGGCCTGCTTATCCACAGAACGCGATTCTGGTGCGGGGGCTCTCGCGCCGCTGGTACCAAGGACGCATGAGCGAATCAGAGCAGCTCCGGGACGAGGCCGAGCGCTGCCTGCGCGCCCTCGCGGGCGACCACGCGCGGCTCCGCGACGACCAGTGGACGGCGATCAGCGCCCTCGTCGTCGAGCGGCGCCGGGCCCTGGTCGTCCAGCGCACCGGCTGGGGCAAGTCTGCCGTCTACTTCGTGGCCACCCGCCTGCTCCGCGACCGCGGCGCCGGTCCCACGGTGATCGTCTCGCCGCTGCTGGCGCTGATGCGCAACCAGATCGGCGCCGCCGACCGCGCGGGCATCCACGCCCGCACCATCAACTCGTCCAACACCGGCGACTGGGAGCAGATCTTCGCCGAGGTCGAGGCCGGCGCGGTCGACGTCCTGCTGGTCAGCCCCGAGCGGCTCAACAACCCCGAGTTCCGCGACCTCGTCCTGCCCAAGCTCGCCGCCGGCGCCGGGCTGGTCGTGGTGGACGAGGCGCACTGCATCTCCGACTGGGGGCACGACTTCCGTCCCGACTACCGGCGGCTCCGCACCCTGCTGGCCGAGCTGCCGCCCGGCATCCCGGTGCTCGCCACCACCGCGACGGCCAACGCCCGCGTCACCCAGGACGTCGCCGAGCAGCTCGCCGGCGACGACGCCCTCGTCCTGCGCGGCCCCCTCGAACGAGACTCGCTCCACCTCGCCGTCGTCACGCTCCCCACCGCCGAGCAGCGCATCGCGTGGCTGGGCGAGCACCTCGGCGAACTCCCCGGCTCCGGCATCATCTACACCCTCACCGTCGCCGCCGCCCACGAGATCGCCGGCTACCTCCGCGACCGCGGGTACGAGGTGGCCGCCTACTCGGGCCAGACCGAACAGGCCGAACGACTCCAGGCCGAACAAGACCTCCTCGACAACAAGCTCAAAGCACTCGTGGCCACCAGCGCCCTCGGCATGGGCTTCGACAAACCCGACCTCGGCTTCATCGCCCATGTGGGCGCCCCGCAGTCCCCGGTGGCCTACTACCAGCAGATCGGACGCGCCGGCCGCGGCGTCGACCGCGCCGAGGTGATCCTCCTCCCCGGCCGGGAGGACCGCGACATCTGGGCCTACTTCGCCAGCCTCGCGTTCCCGCCCGAACCGGTCGTCCGCCGCACCCTCGAAGTCCTCGAGACCGCCGGCCGCCCGCTCTCCACCGGCGCCCTCGAACCCCAGGTCGACCTCAGCCGCACCCGCCTCGAAATGATGCTCAAGGTCCTCGACGTGGACGGCGCGGCCCGCCGCGTCAAGGGCGGCTGGACGGCGACCGGCCGTCCCTGGTCCTACGACCGCGAACGCTACGAACGCGTGACAGCCGAACGCCGCCGCGAACAACAGGCGATGCTCGACTACATCTCGGCCACCGGCTGCCGGGAGGAATACCTGCGCCGCCAACTGGACGACCCCGGCGCCGCCCCCTGCGGCCGCTGCGACAACTGCACGGGCCGCCACTGGCCCGCCGACGTCACCCAGAAGAGCACCACCCAGGCCCGGGACCGCCTGCACCGCCCCGGCGTCGACATCGCCCCCCGCCGGATGTGGCCCGCCGGCGTCAAGGACGACCTGGGCGTCTCCGGCCGCATCGACCTCCAGGCCGAGACGGGCCGCGCTCTCGGCCGCCTCACCGACATCGGCTGGGGCAACCGCCTCCGCGAACTGTTCGCCGCCGCCGACACCGACGTCCCCGCCGACCTCCTCGACGCCGTGGTCAAGGTCCTCGCCGCCTGGGACTGGCCCGCCCGCCCCACCGGCGTGGTCACGATCGGCTCACGTTCCCGCCCCCGCCTGGTCACCACCTTCGGCCACCGGATCGCCGAAATCGGCCGTCTGCCCTACCTGGGCGAACTCACCCCCACCGGAGACCCCGTCCCGCGCCGCCACAACAGCGCCCAACGCCTCCGTTCCGTCTGGCAAACCCTCTCCGTCCCTCCCGACTTGGCCGCGACCCTCCCCAAAGCCCCAGGCCCCATCCTCCTGGTAGACGACCGCGTAGAAACCGGCTGGACTATGACCGTCGCCACCAACCTCCTGAGAGAATCCGGTGCCCAAACCATCCTCCCCTTGACCCTGGCAACCCCCAACTAGGCGCTGGGTAGCCCCCGACGAAGATCCGGTGGGGTTTCCGGACGGCGGCTGGCAGGCGCCGCCTCGACGAGGTCGCTGGCGCGCAGGTCGGTGCCGCGTACGAGGTACAGACGCCCTCCTGCTCGGCCGACCCACCTATGAACTATTCGCGGCCTTCTGGCCGCACCAGGAGGGCGGCCAGGACAGTGAGATCGCCACTCTGTTCAACAGCGTCCCCAAGTACGTGGCATCCCGCGGCAAGCCCGACCTGGCATGGGCCCGGTCCACCCGGCTCGGCCCGGCCCTGTCCGGGAGGGTGGGGAACCGGCGCCGCCGCTGTGGCGGGTGGTGGGGGTGGCTGTCGCCCGCGCGCCCCCGTGGGCGCGGGCGACGATCGGGCCGACCCGTGCGCGCGGCCCCGCGCACGGGCCGGCGTCCGCCCCGGCGCCGCGGCGGAGAAGGGCCGCGGCGAACGGGAGTCGGAGCCCGGGCGGCGGCCCCGGCGGCCGGCACCGCCGGGGCGCGCCCGGGAGCGCCGCCGTCCAGATGGGACGGATGACGGCGGCTCTAAGTGGCCCGAAGAAAGTGTCCTAGAGGTTAGAAAAGCCTGTCCAGCTGTTTTGGAGAACATCTTGAGATAAGTTAGGCGGGAAATGTCATCATTTCCCGCCGAGGTGACCGTTCGGCCATTTCGGCGGGGCTGTGGAGCGGGTAGTAATGTCCCTCACCGTGTCACCGACCCTCGACGCGCTCCTAGACTGCCCGTCCGGCCTGCTCGATATGACTTTCGACCAGATGCGGACGCTTCTGGTCGTGCATGAGACGGGGTCCGCCCTCAGGGCCGCCCGTGTTCTCGGACGTGAGCAGTCCAGCGTCCAGAAGCAGCTCGACACCCTGAACCGCAACAGCCAGACGCTGTGCGGTGAGGTGCTGACCGTCCGCCAGGGGCGCGGCAAGGACTACCTGTTCACGCCGACGGGCGAGGCCACGATCGAGCTGGCGCGGCTGACGTTCGAGAGGTGGCTGGAGTCCATCCACTGGAGCCGGCGCCGTCTCGGCCGGATGCTGACCGTCGGGACCACCGAGTTCACGCTGCCGATCGTTTCGCGGGCGTGGGACCGCGTGTCGGAGGAGTTCCGGCAGCGTGAGGTGGAGTTCAAGGTCGCCCACGTCCGGACGAAGGATCTGTGGTCGCGCCTGGAGACCCGGCAGGTCGACCTGATCTGCGGCAGCATCGTCAGCACGCCCGAGGGTGACCTCCGGCTGAAGGAGTACGAGGTCATCGAGTACGCCCGGGGCCAGGCGCTGCTGCTGACCAACCTGCCGGAGGCCGAGCTGCCGGGCACCCCGGTCGAGACCAGCCGGCTCGGTGGCGTGCCCTTGGTGGTGCCGCCCGCCGGGCTGGTCGCCGACCTGCTCGCCACCTGGTACGGCCCGGGCTTCCGTGACCGGCTCACGGTGGTCGCCGACATCGACGACGTGCACTACGGGCTGTCGCTGCTGCGTTCGGGCTTCGTCCGCGGGTGCATGATCGTCACCGGCTCGATCGGGCGCGGGATGGCGGCGCAGGACGACCCGGACGCCGTCCCGCTCCGCACGATCGCGCTGCACGACGACCTGGAACCCAAGGCGGAGCTGATGACCGGCGCGTTCGTCCGCCGCGCCGACCTCGAACGCTACGACGCCGGTCACCCCCTCAACCGCCTGTGGGCAGCGGTCAAGGAGGACGTCCGCACGTACACCCCGCTCGCCTGACCCTGGTGGCGGCCTGGTGGCGGCCCGGTGGCGGCCCGGTGGCGGCCCGGTGGCGGCCTGGTCGACGCCGTCCGAGCCGCCGCGCCGTCCACCCCGCACGGACTCGGGACAATGCCGACGCCAATCGCCATCACGGGCGTTGGCGGTACAGAACACCCAAGCTCCTGAATACAGTCATCAAGGTGGAGAAACCATCGGCCGCTCTGTCGAGCGTCGACCAGAAGCTCGAGAACATCAGGGCGATCACCGACGACTCGCTCGCGCACATGGACGTCGACGAGCTTTTGGACGCCCTGCTCGCCCGCGTCCGCCGGGTGCTGAACGTGGACACGGCCGTCGTGCTGCTCCTCGACCGGACGGCGCGGTACCTCGTCGCGGCCGCGGCCGACGGCATCGAGGAGGAGATCAGCCAGGCCGTCCGCGTCCCGCTGGGGGAGGGCTTCGCCGGACGCGTCGCCCAGGAGCGGCGGCCGGTCCTCATCTCCGGTGTCTCCGGCGCCGACGTGTACAACCCGCTTCTGGTCCAGCGGGGCCTTCGCGCCCTGCTCGGCGTTCCGCTCATCGGCGGCGGGGCGCTGGTGGGCGTCATGCACGTCGGGACGCTCTCCGACCGCCGCTTAACCGCGGACGAGGTCGAGTTCCTCCAGTTCGCGGCCGCCCGTCTCGCGCTGGCGGTGCAGTCGCTGCTCAGCCGCGCGGAGCGAGCCGGCGCCCGGGAGCTGCAGCGCAGCCTGGTGCCGCCGGCGCTCCCGGACATCCCCGGTGTCGAGCTGTCCGCCCGGTACAGGCCCGGCAAGGAGGACGTGGGCGGAGACTGGTACGACGTGTTCCCCCTCCCCACGGGCGAGATCGGCGTCGTCATGGGCGACGTGGTGGGGCACGGCCTGTCGGCCGCCGTCGTGATGGGCCGGATGCGGAGCGCGCTCCGAGCGTACGCGCTGGAGAGCGGCGACCCGGCGGAGGTGCTGCGCAGGCTCGACCGGAAGATCCTGCACTTCGAGCCCGAGGCGACGGCGACCGTGCTGTACGCGGTGTGCGATCCCACTCCGGACCGGGTCCGGGTCTCGTCGGCGGGCCACCTGCCCCCGATCCTCGCCGTCCCCGGACGGCCCGCGCGCCCGGTCGACATGAAGCCCGACCCTCTGATCGGCCTCGGCGACGAGGTCGTCCGGGAGACCACCGTCATCGGGTTCCCGCCGGGCGCCCTGCTGTGCTTCTACACCGACGGGCTCGTGGAACGGCGGGGGAGCGGCCTCGACGACGGGATCTCCCGGCTGTGCGACGCGGTGTACCCGGGAGCGCCCGAGACGGTCGGCGCCGCGGTCATGAACGCGCTGATCGGCAAGCAGACCACGGACGACGACGTGGCGCTGCTGCTGATGCGCCGGTCGCTCGGCTGAGACGTCCCGGCCGTCCGCCCCGGGGCGACCCCGGCGGGGACGCTCACTTGATCTGGTTGTCCACGACGTCCAGGGAGGGGCGGGCGCCCAGGTGCTGCATGGCCCGGGCGGCCAGGTGGCAGCCCGCGGTGAGGGCGTCGGCGGGCTGTTTGCCGTCCAGCCAGGGTGGGAGGAAGCCCGCGACGAACGCGTCGCCCGCGCCGGTGCCGTCGGCGACCTTCTCGACGGGTTCGGCGGCTACGGTGACGGGTTCGGGGCGGCCGTTGGTGTACCAGAGGGCGCCGTCGGCACCGGCCTTGATGACGACCTGCGGATACCAGGCGGTGAGGACCTTGGCGGCCTGCGCTGGCGTGTCGCGGCCGGTGAGGATCTCGGCCTCCTTGGCGTTGACGACCAGGAGGCGGGCGCCCTGCGTCCACTCCAGGAAGGGTTCCGCGCCCATCCGCTTGAGCGGGGAGGACGAGCCGCCGTCCACCGACACCGACATCTGCGCCTTGCGGGCGAGGTCGAGGGTGTGGATCGCGGCCTTGCGGGAGCCCTCGTTGATCAGGGAGTAGCCCGACAGGTGCAGGTGGGTGCCCTGGGTGAACAGGTCCTTGCAGCGCTCGATGTCCTCGGGGAGGAGCGCGGCGTTGGCGCCGGGGTCGGAGAGCAGGGTCCGGTCGCCCTTGTGGGTGACCATCACCACGCAGGTTCCGGTGGGGCGCTCCCCGTCCATGACGAGGCGGGCGTCGACGCCGTACCCCATCAGTTCCATGTCCCGGTTCCGGCCGGCGATGTCGGAGCCGCGGCGGCCGACGAAGGCGACGTCGACCTCCTCCACGGCGAGCCAGGCGGCCACGTTGGCGCCCGAACCGCCCCCGTGGATCGTCACGGCGGCCGGCGTGTCGCTCCCCTTGGCCAGGGGAAACGCGGCACGTGCCACGGTATCTGTCATGAGATCGCCGACCACGACCACGCGCGTCATGGAGTCATCACCTCGATCAACACGGCCCGCGCGAGCGGCAATTCTGGGCGTGTGCTCGACCGTAACAGCTCTTGAGGCCCGATTAGGTCTCGAACGCGCAGCGAAACCAAGGAAGCCTGTTTTTTCGTGCCGCGGGCGGTCGGACACCCGTGCCTTACCCTCGGGTACGTGACCGACGGTTATCCGGATCAGTGGGAGGCCGACGTCGTCCTCAGCGACGGCGGGACGGCGCATCTGCGCCCTATCCGGCCCGGCGACGCGGGACTTCTGCGCGAATTCCACGCGCGGTTGTCCCCGGAGTCGATCTACTACCGGTTCTTCTCGCCGCGCCCGCGGCTGTCGGACCGTGATGTCGAACACTTCACGAGCGTGGATCATGATCGGCGGGCCGCGCTGATCGCCACGATCGGCGCGGAGATGGTGGCGGTCGTCCGGTACGACCGGGCCGGCGACCGGCGGGAGACGGCGGAGGTCGCGTTCCTGGTGGAGGACGCGCACCAGGGCCGCGGGCTCGGGCCGGTGCTGCTGGAGCACATCGCGGCGGCGGCGCGGGAGCGTGGGGTGCGCCGGTTCGTGGCGAGCGTCCTGCCCGACAACCGCAGGATGACGCGGGTGTTCAGGGAGGCGGGGTACCGGGCCGAGCAGCGGTACGAGGAGGGCGTGATCGAGCTCGTCCTGGACCTTGAGCCGACCGCCACGTCGATGGAGGTCATGGCGGCGCGCGAGCACCGGGCGGAGTCGCGGTCGATCCAGCGGCTGCTCTTCCCGCGGTCGGTGGCGGTGATCGGGGCGAGCCGGGCGGAGCACAGCGTCGGGCGGACCGCGCTGCGGAACCTGCTGTCGGGGGACTTCAGCGGGCCCGTGTATCCGGTGCATCCGACGGCGGTGGCGGTGGCGGGCGTCCGTGCCTACCCGTCGGTTCTGGAGATTCCGGACGACGTTGACCTCGCGGTCGTCACCGTGCGGGCGGACGTCGTCCACGAGGTCGTGGAGGAGTGCGCGGGTAAAGGTGTGCGCGGGTTGGTCGTGGTGTCGTCCGGCTTCGGGGAGATCGGTGAGGACGGCCGCGTCCGGCAGGAGGAGCTGGTGCGGCTCGCGCGTGCCTACGGGATGCGCGTGGTCGGCCCCAACTGCCTGGGCATCGCCAACACGGACGCGGACGTGCGGCTGAACGCGACACTGGCGCCGACGATGCCGGGACGGGGCCCGGTCGGCTTCTTCTCCCAGTCGGGCGCTCTCGGGATCGCGATTCTGCAGCGGGCGGCTGAGCGCGGCCTGGGGCTGTCCACGTTCGTCTCGGCCGGGAACCGGGCGGACGTGTCGGGCAACGACCTGATGCAGTACTGGGAGGAGGACCCGGCGACCAAGGCCGTCCTGCTGTATCTGGAGTCGCTGGGCAATCCCCGCAAGTTCGCGCGGCTCGCGCGGAGGCTGGGCCGCCGCAAGCCGATCGTGGCGGTGAAGAGCGGCCGCAGCACGCAGGGCGTCCCGATCGGGCACGCGGCGCGGGCGCTGACGCTGCCCGACCACGCGGTCAGCGCGCTGTTCGAGCAGGCCGGCGTGATCCGCGTGGAGGACCTTTCGGAGCTGTTCGACGTGGCGCAGGTCCTGGCCCACCAGCCGCTTCCGGCGGGCGACCGCGTCGCGATCATCGACAACTCGAACTCGCTCGGACTGCTGGCGCAGGACGAGGCCGTGGCGCTCGGCCTGGACGTCCGGCCCCGCATCGACCTCGGCCCCCGCGCGGGCGCGGGCGACTACGAGGCGGCGCTCGCCGCGGCGCTGGAGGACGAGACGGTCGACGCGGTGGTGGCGCTGTTCACGCCCCCGACGATCGGCGGATACGACGTCGGCGTCCCCGAGAAGATCCTGCGGCTGGCGGCGGACGGCAGGAAACCGATCGTGGCGACGTATCTGGGCAAGGAGGGCATGCCCGTCGATCTGCGAGTGACCGGGCCCGACGGGATGCCCGCCGAGGGTTCGGTGCCCTCGTACCCGTCGCCGGAGGACGCCGTCCGGGCGCTGGCCCATGTGATCAGGTACGCGCGGTGGCGGCGCCGTCCCGCCGGGCGCACGCCGGAGCTGGACGGGGTGGACCGTGACCGCGCTCGGGCGCTGGTCGCCGGCTGGCTGGGAGCGGAGGACGGCGCCGCGGGCGGAGGGGGCGTGGAGGGCTCGTCCGAGCAGGCGGCCGAACTTCTGGCCTGCTACGGCATCGGCGTCGCCGCAAGCGAGGGCGACGATGGCGACGACGGCGACGGCGGGGTGCCCGCCCGCATCGTGATCAGGGAGGACCACTCGTTCGGCGCGGTGGTCTCCTTCGGCATCGCCGACGAGACCGCGGCGCTGCTGGACGACCGCGCCTACCGGCTGTCGCCGCTCGCGGACGTCGACGCGGCCGAGATGGTCCGCGCCATCCGCACCGCCCCGCTGCTGCTCGGCCATCGCGGCGCTGAACCCGTGAACCTCGCCGCCCTGGAGGAACTGCTGCTGCGCGCGTCCCGCCTCGGCTACGACCTTCCCGAGGTGGCGCGGCTGGAACTGAGCCCGGTCATGGCGGACGCGTCGGGCGCCACCGTCCGGGGGGTGGCGCTGAACCTGGCCCGCCCGCTGGGGCCGCGGCCCGAGCTGGAGCCTCGCCGCCTGTCCTGAGGTCTCCGCCCGCCGGTGCCCGTGGGCGAGTCCGTCAGCGTGGCGGGCCGGGAGGTGCGGGCGGGTTCGGTTCCGGTGTCGGCGGAATGAGGTCGGGCTCCGGGCCGGGCGGGACGGGGTCCGGGTCGGGAGCCGGCGGGGACGGTTCCGGGGCCGGTCCGGGAGGCGTGGGCTCCGGCGGCGGTCCTGGCGGGACGGGTTCGGGAGACGGGCCGGGCGGAACCGGACCGGGAGGTTGCGGCGCGGGTCCCGGCGGCGGTCCGGGCGGTGGCTCGGTCGGCGGCACCAGCGGTTCCGGGGACGGCGCCGGGTCCGGGGCGGGCGGCGGCACCGGCGGCGGCTTGGGAAGCGGCTTCTCGTCCATGCGGACTCCGTACCCCGTCCTCGCCCCGATGATCGCGCTCCGGGGCCTCCGCTGGCGCTCCGCTCCGGGATCCGGGCTGGTTCTTTGTGGGGGGCGACCCCCCACGCCCCCCGGTAAGGGCGTGACGGCCCGGTTCCCTCCGCTCCGCTGGCGCTCCGCTCCGGGATCCGGGCCGTCGTGTGCGCGTCCGGCCCCGGACAGGGCAGGATGGGGCCATGAGGGAAACCCGAGCGACCGCCGGCGGTCTGCGCACGGCGATCGAGCGCAGCGGTTATTACCCGGACCTGGTCGCGGACGCGGTCGAGTCGGCCATTGGGGACGAGCCCGTCGTCGCCTACGTCGTCCACCACGAGGCGACGTTCGACCCCGCGATGGAGGTGCGGCGGCACGTGACGGTGCTGGTGCTGTCGGCCGGCCGGCTGCTGGTGTGCCACACCGACGAGCACCCGCCCGGCGAGGGCATGGCGCAGCCGCACGCGTCCACCACCACCGAGGCCGTCAAGCTGGAGCGCGTCCAGTCGGTCGCGGTGACGCGGGTCGTCCCGGACCCGGCGTCGTACGTGCCGGGGGTGCCGCCGACGGAGGTCGTGCTGACCATCGGCTGGGGCGCCATCGCCCACATCGACCTTGAGCCCGCGACGTGCGGCGACGAGAACTGCGAGGCCGACCACGGGTACACCGGCAGCGTCACGTCCGACGACCTGTCCCTGCGGGTGAGCGAGGCCGCGGACGGCGCGGACGCCGTCGGCCATGTCCTGGCGTTCGCCGAGGAACTGTCCGCCGCGACCGCCCGGTGACGGCCCCGGTCGGCCCCGGTGAGGGCGCGGTGACCGCTCCGGGTCTGGAGCCGCCCGTCCCGCGGTACGGGGCGGGCGCGCTCGCCGACCTTCCGCCTTCGGTGCTGGCGTCGCTGGGCGTGGCGGACGCGGTGAACGTCCTCGGCCTGCCGCCGGCGCCGCGCGTCTGCGTGCTGGTGATCGACGGGCTCGGCTGGGAGCAGCTGAGGGCGCACCCGGACGAGGCCCCGTACCTGAACGCGATGGACGGCGGTCCGATCACGTCCGGGTTCCCGGCGACTACGGTCAGCAGCCTCGGCTCGCTCGGCACCGGCGCCCCGCCGGGCGCGCACGGGCTGCTCGGCGTGCAGGTGGCGATCCCCGGGACGGGCCGGCTGCTGAACTGCCTGCGCTGGCAGGACGACTCCGTCGTCCCGGAGGAGTTCCAGCCGGTCCCGACCGTGTACGAGCGGGCCGCGGCGGACGGGATCGAGGTCGGCTACGTCGCGCTGCGCCACTACCGCGGGACCGCGCTCAGCCGCGCCACCACCCGCGGCGCCCGCTACCACGCCGCCGACGGGTTCGGGCAGCTCGTCGGGCGCGTCGAGCTGGCGCTGCGCCAGGGCGACCGCTCGTTCGTCACCGCGTACCACGCCGATCTGGACGCGACCGGGCACCGCTACGGGACGGCCTCCGCCGACTGGCGGCACCAGCTGCGGTTCATGGACACGCTCGCCCAGCAGCTCGCGGCGGTGCTGCCGCCCGGGTCGGCGCTCTACGTGACCGCCGACCACGGCATGGTCGACCCGGACGAGCGCGTGGACGCCGACACCGTCCCCGAGCTGCGGGACGGCGTCGCGCTCCTCGGCGGCGACGCCCGCGCCCGGTACGTCTACAGCGAGCCGGGCGCGCACGCCGACGTGCTCGCCGCGTGGACGGCGATCCTCGGCGACCGGGCCTGGGTCGTCCCGCGCGACGAGGCCGTCGCGGGCGGCTGGTTCGGCCCGCTCGGCCCCGGGATGCTGGAACGCGTCGGGGACGTGATCGCCGTCCCGCACGCCGACCTCGCGATCGTCGCGTCCGAGCGGGAGCCGTGGCTGGACCGGATGGTCGGCATGCACGGCTCCCTCGTCCCGGCGGAGCAGCTCGTTCCGCTGCTGACCACATCCCGGCCCTGAAACCAACATCCCGGCCCTGAAACCACGGTGTACTTGAGATGAACCAGGAATCGCCCCTCCCTAATCGGGGCAACGACGGTCAAACTGGCGGTGTGCACCCTCTCATCGAAGTGCCCGCGCTGGACCGGCTGCTCCGGCGGCAGACACCCGTGGTCCTGCTGGACGTCCGATGGCATCTGGCGGGCCCGCCGGGGATCGAGTCCTACCGCAAGGGGCACCTGCCCGGCGCCGTGTTCGTCGACCTCGACCAGGACGTGGCCGGGCCGCCCGGTCCCGGCGGCCGCCATCCCCTTCCCGAGCCCGTCGCGTTCGAGTCGGCGATGCGCCGCGCGGGGGTGTCGCAGGGCGGTCTCGTCGTCGTCTACGACGACGCCGACTCGACGTCCGCGGCCCGCGTGTGGTGGTCGCTGCGGTACTTCGGCCACGACCGGGTCCGCGTCCTGGACGGCGGGTACCGGGCGTGGACGGAGGCGGGCCGTCCGGTGAGCACCGACGACCCCGAGGTCAAGCCGGGCGACTTCATCGCCAGCCCGGGCCGCCTGCCCGTGCTGGACGCGGAGGGCGCCGGTGAGCTGGCGACGGCGGGCGTCCTGCTCGACGCCCGCGCCGCCGAGCGGTACCGCGGCGACCAGGAGCCCGTCGATCCCGTCGCCGGGCACATCCCGGGCGCGCGCAACGCGCCCACCTCGGGGAACGTCGGGGTCGACGGCCGGTTCCTGCCGCCCGAGCTGCTGCGCGAGCGGTTCGCCCAGCTCGGCGCCACCGACGCGCTCGACGTCGGCGCGTACTGCGGCTCCGGCGTGACGGCCGCGCACGAGATCCTCGCGCTCAACCTCGCGGGCATCCCCGCGGCCCTCTACGTCGGTTCGTGGTCCAACTGGGTGACGGACCCGTCCAACCCGGTCGCGACCGGCGACCGCTGACCCCTCCTCGCCGTCAACCGGCGCCCATGCAGAGCAGCCCGGCCACTCCCAGCGGCCGGGCGACGGTCGCCAGGGCCCGGGACGGCGCCTGCCCGGCGGCCAGCCGGGCGTGGAACGCGGACATGAACTCCGGCGTGACCGCGTCGCGGACGGGCGTGACACTGGCGATCACCGTGGCGGTGCCGAGGGCGAGCAGCACGCCCGCCATGCCCAGGACGGCGTCGCCCTCGTCGGCGCGGCCGATGTCGCACGCCGAGAGGACGATCAGCCGCGGCGGGGCCTTCAGCTCGTCCAGGTCGTGCACCATCAGCGGCCCGTCGGCGAGACGCAGCCGCGAGAACAGGGCGTTGCCCTGCCGGAACTCACCATGGGCGGCGATGTGGGCGAGGGCGGCGCCGTCCAGGGCGTCGCGGACGGTCTCCGCGCGTGCGGCCTGTCCGTCCAGGACGGTGGCGTCCGGAAGGAGCCGCCGCAGTGCGGAGATCTCGCGTCCGGCGTGGCGGAGGCCGGGGCCCGCCACGAGGACGGTCCGCCCGTCCGTGCCGCGTGCCACGCGGGCGGCGTGCAGCCAGGCGGCGGCGGACGGGACGATCGTGAACGGGCGCCCTACCAGGGACGGCAGCACCGCCCAGGGGAGGCCGTGCAGCGCGCCGGTCGGGGCGATGACGAGGTCGCGGTCGCCGAGGGCCGCGCGCAGCGGGCCGAGCAGGTGGCGGTCGAGCCGCTCGGCGGTGCCGGTCAGGGCGGTGCGCACCGGCGGGTCGCCGTCGTCGCCGGCGAGGCGGCGCACGGCGTAGCGGAGCAGGCCCGTCTCGCGGACGGCCGCGTCGCACGCCCCCAGGTGATGGCGGCGCAGCCGGCCGTCGGTGATCGTCACGGCGTGCAGGTCCGGGCCGATCGCGATCAGTTCGAGGAGTGCCCGTTCACCGAGCGCGGCGGCGATCTCGGCGATGCTCGCCGAGCGGGGCGGCGGAGCGCCGGACGGCCGCCGCCGCGTCCGGGCGCGGACCTTCGCCTCCAGGTCCGCCATCTCCGCCGGCAGCGCCGGCGAGGCGGCGGAGCCCCGCGCGGTGTCGGACGTGTGCTCGACGCTGAGCGCGCGCAACGCCGCCAGCGCCGCCGCGCGCTCCGGGTCGTCCGGCGGGCGGACGCGGGCCGGACGCGCGATCGCCCGCCGCCGTTCCTCCACGGCGAGCAGCTCCCGCGCCGTGGAGGCCAGCCCGAGGCCGAGTTCGGCCAGCTCGGAGGCGAACCCCGACGCGCGGGCCCGCAGGTCGAGCGCGCCGAGCGCCTCCGCGTGGTCCTCGGTGATCTGGAGCCCGAGCCTGACCGCCGCCACCGCGCCCTTGTCGTCGGCCCGCGCGGAACGTTCGAGCGCGACGGCGTGCCAGGCGGCGATCCGGCCGGAGGCGGGGCCGCTCGACCGTCCGACCGACGAAAGCAGATGCCCGGCCGGTCTCCCCAGCGAGAGCGCCACGCGCGCGGCGACGATACGGGCCTCGTCCGCCGCGTCGACCCAGCCTCCGCTTTCCAGCCGTTCCGCGGTGGCCGCGGCCGTGCGCAGCAGCACGGCCGACCGCTCACCGGACGCCCACCGGGCTCTGAGCAGGATGTGCTCGGCCAGGAGCATCCATCCGGTGCGTTCCTGCTGGGCGAACGCGGCGCGTGCTCGTTCGGCGGCCTCCGTGCACTGTTCGGGGTTCCCGGCGGCCAGTTCCGCGTGGGCGAGGAGAAGGAAACCGTCCGCGACATCGCATCCGTACCCGTTCGCCTTGGTCGCGTCCAAGGCCGCGGTGAGGACGGGACGCGCCTCACCCGGCAACCCGGCCAGGATGAGCGTCTCCGCCTGGTCGAACCGGCATTGCGCCAAGCGTTCACCGGTCAGCTGAGCTTCGGCCTCGGCGAAGAGCCGAAGGGCGCGTGGGACGTCCCCACGCCGCGCCGCCGCGAAGCCGAGATTTCCCTTGGACATCGCCGTCTGGTGGCGCAGCCCGGCCGCCTCGCCCACGGCGACCGCCTCCGCCAGCGCCGACTCGGCCCCGGTGAACTCGCCGCGCAGGGCCAGCGCGAGCCCCAGATTCGTGAGCAGGCCGTTGAGAACGGCCGGATCGTGGCCGCGCCTCAGACGCGGCAAGGCGCGCTCGGCCACATCGTGTGCCTCGTCCAGTCGTCCGGCCCTGGCCAGAGCGCACGCCTTGTTCGCTGCCAGGCGGTCTGCGTCGGGACCGTCCAGGACGGTCTCCGCCTCCTCCGCGTGGGCCAGCGCCCCGGCGACGTCACCGCGCGCCGTCAGCAGCCCGACGAGATTCATCCGCACCTGCGCCGCCGTATAGGCATTGCCCGCCATCTCCAGGGCTCGGTGGAGGAAGACGAGCCCTTCGTCGAGCCGTCCCAGCTCCTTGGCGGCGAGCCCGGCCACGCGCAGCGCGGGCACTCCGCCGCCCTCGTCGACGAGCGCCAGCGCCCGCGCGAACGCGGTGGCCGGGTCGGCGGCGGCCAGCCGCAGGAGCGCGCGCTCGTCCGGGCCGCCGCCGTCCGGGCCGCCGCCGTCCGGGCCGCCACCGGCCGGGCCGCCGTCGGTCGGGCCGCCACCGGCCGGATCCGGGCCGGTCACAGCTGGATCCAGCTCGTGACGATCGACGTGTCGTCCTCCAGCCGGAAGACCAGGCTCACCAGGCCCGCCGGGACCCGGGGCACGCAGAACAGCCCGGCGGCCTCCGTGCGCGCCGTGATCCCGGGCGGCGGCAGGTCCTGGTGCCGGACCTGGACGAGCGCGGCCGCGGCCGGGACGAGCCGCCCGGTGAGCTCGCGGTCCCGGCCGTGCTCGGCCACGTCGATCTCCACCTCGCCGCCGGGCCAGGTGAACGTCAGCACCCGGCCCGCCGCGCCCCGGACCCCTTCCGCCGCCGCCCGTCCGCCCCGGTCGCGCGCGAGCTCCGCCAGCATCGCGCCCGCCGCCCGCCACGCGATCGACGCGCGGGCCGCCGCCAGCACGTCCTCCGGCACCGGGTCCACCGCGTCGAACGCGTCCCGCACGGCCGCGAGCAGTTCGTCGTCGTTCACGGGACGAGCCTCCGCAGCGCCTCCAGGCACCGTGCCCGGGTCGGTCCGACGCTGCCGACGGGAATGCCGAGCGCGGCGGCGAGCTCGGCCTGGCTCGGCGCGAGCGCGAACAGCCGCAGCAGCGTCCGGCAGCGCCGGGGCAGCGCGTCGAGCGCCGCGCCGACCCGGCCGACCCGCTCGCGGCCCAGCACCACCTGCTCGGGGCCGGGCTCCGGCGCGCGCGGCGCGGGCACGACCGGAAGGTCGCGCACGCGCCGGCGCACCAGGCGCAGGCTCTCGTTCCGGGCCGTCGTCGCCAGCCAGCATGCCGTCGCGGCCGGATCGCGCAGGCCGTCGATGCGTTCCACCAGCCGCAGCCACGTGGTCTGCACCACGTCGCCGGAATCGGCGTCGTTCAACCCGTGCGAGCGGGCGATCGACCACAGCAGCCCGCTGTGCCGCTCCACCAGCCGGGCCCACGCGGCGCCGTCGCCGCCGCGTGCCCGGACCACCAGCTCGTCCGTACTGTCGTCCCAATGGGCCACCGAAGTCTCCTCCCGAGGCCCCCCGCAGTCGCTCACCCTATGGCATCGACAGGTGACTCCGTGTGGGCGCGCACCGCTTCGTGGCCGAGCCGTGTTCCAGGACCGACCACCACGCCGAGGTCCGGGAGGACGGGATGCGCCGCCGGGTCGAGGACGCGGTCCGCCGCCGTGACCGCGTCGACGCCCTCCGCCGCGGCGAGCCCGGCGATCCGGCCCGCCACAACGGGCGTGGCGAACGACGTTCCGCTCCACGTCGCGTAGCCGTCGAAGAGATCGGGGTCGATGCCGCGCACCGGCCGCCGTGGCCCGTCGAAACGTACGAACGTGCTGGTCACGTCCACGCCCTGCGCGCACGCGTCGACCCACCAGCCGTGGTTGGAGAACGCGGCCCGGACGTCGCCGTCCAGCGCCGCGACACCGACCACGGGCTTCAGCGCCGCCGGCCAGAACGGGCGGGTGGTCGCCGTGTTCCCCGCGCACGCCACCACGACGGTCCGGCGGCCGAGCGCCGCGATCGCCCGCGCCAGCATCGGGGACGGACGGTCGTCGTAGGTGTGGCAGCCGAGCGAGAGGTTGACGACGTCCGCGCCGCCCCGCGCCGCGAGCCGCTCCAGCGCGCGGATCACGCCCAGTTCGTCGCCGACGCCGTCGCCGCCGATGACGCGGTGCGCCCGCAGCCGCGCGGACGGCGCGTGCCGCAGCACCACGCCCGCGATGAACGTTCCGTGCCCGGCCTGCGCGTCCAGCTCGTAGTCCAGGTCGGCGTCGAGGACCTCCTCGACCTCGGCGCGCTGCTCCCGGTACCACTCCGTGCCGGCGTACCACGGGTGCGGCGACAGGCCGGTGTCGAGGATCGCGACCGTCACGTCCCTCTGCGGTGCCGCGGCCTCGGGCGCTGGGGCGGGCGCGGCGGGACGCGGCAGATCCGCGGGCCCGCTCCACCACATCGGCTGCCCATGGACGAGATGGTTCGGCGCCACGCTCAACCGGCGGCGCCGCCCGCCCACGGCTCGCGTGTCGGAGCCGAGCCCGGCCGCCAGCTCGCACACGTCCACCTTCGCCGCCGCGCGCAGCCGCAGGCGCGTGACCCCGTGCGCGCCGCCCCGCGCGTCGTCCCGTGAGTCGTACCAGCGCCGCACGAGGGTCTCGGCGGCGCCGGCGTCCTGCCCGGCGACCAGGATCTCGTCCCGGCGGATCAGCGCCGGACGTCCCGGCGCCGGTTCCACCACGACCGCGTCGCCGTGCCGCGCCAGCACCCGCTCCAGCCGTGCCTGTTGATCGAACATCGGTCCTCCGCTCTCGTCCACCCTGTCCGAGCACTCATCGTGCCCGCGAAGCGACCGTTCGTGACCGGTTACGGACAGGCTGGAGCGGCCGAAGGCGGCCGCGCGCGTCTGAGAGTTTCGCCTCGCGGTGACCTCACAGGCCCTAATCTTGTCGGTCAGCGCCCGTGAACAATGCGCATCCTGTGGTCAAGCGTTCGATAATCCGTGAACTCACGGTGGTGCGACACGTGCCGATGATGCACAATGAGGGACGCGGACGCCGACTTGGGACGTACGAGGCCGTAGGGGAAGACGAGCCTCGGTACAGATCCAGGAGGTCCGGTGACCGCACGTGGCGTTTTCTACGTCCACTCCGCGCCGCCTGCGCTGAGCCCGCACATCGAGTGGGCCGCCGCGGGTGTTCTCGGTGTGCCCGTTTCCCTTGAGTGGACAGATCAGGCGGCCGCACCGGGAACGCTGCGCGCCGAACTGCATTGGGAGGGGAGGCCGGGCACCGCCGCGGGCATCACCTCCGCGCTGCGAACGTGGAAGCTGGTGCGCTTCGAGGCGACCGAGGACCCGACCCCGGGCACCGACGGCGTCCGGTTCAGCTTCACCCCGTCGCTCGGGGTGTTCACGGGGGTGATCGGCGCCAACGGCGACATCATGGTCCCCGAGGACCGGCTCCGCTCCGTCATGGCGAACGCCGCGAACGGCAAGACCACACTGGAGAACGAGCTGGACCGTCTCCTCGGCACCCCGTGGGACAACGAGCTGGAGCCCTTCCGCCGGGCCGGCGACGGCGCTCCCGTCCGCTGGCTGCACGCCGCCGTGTAGACGGCCCGGCGAGCCGCGCGGCCGCCTGACGCCGTCCCGCTGGAGCGTTCTCGTCCCGCAACTTGCGCGCCCCCGCCCAGGTCCGGCCGTCGCGAGACCGGCGCGCTCGCGGGTCGACGCGGCCGGGCCGGGCCGGGGGAGACGCGGACAGGCAGGGGGAACGGAACGTCGAAACGGCCCGGCGGGGTGAACCCGCCGGGCCGTTCGAGAGCCGTCAGAGAGCGCGTTCGAAAGCGACCGACACGTTGTGGCCGCCGAAGCCGAACGAGTTGCTGAGCGCCGCGGCGGGGCCGTCCGGGAGCTTGCGGGGCTCGTCGCGCACGATGTCCAGGTCGGCCTCGTCGTCGAGGTCCTCCAGGTTGGCGACGAACGGGACGAGGCCCTCCTTCAGCGCCAGGATCGTGAAGATCGACTCCAGCGCGCCGGCGCCGCCGAGCAGATGCCCGGTCATCGACTTGGTGGCGGTCACGACCACCCGGCCGGCGACCTCCTCGCCGAGCCCCGCCTTGATCGAGGCGAGCTCGGCGATGTCACCGGCGGGCGTCGAGGTGGCGTGCGCGTTCACGTGCACGATGTCGGCGGCCTCGAGACCGGCGTCGGTGAGGGCCCGCCGCATCGCCTTGGCCTGCCCGGAGCCGGTCGGCTCGGGCAGCACGATGTCGAACGCGTCGTTGGAGTACCCGGCGCCGGACGCGATGCCGTACACCCGCGCGCCGCGGGCCCTGGCGTGCTCCTCCGACTCCAGGATCAGCACCGCGGCGCCCTCGCCGAGCACGAACCCGTCCCGGTTCTTGTCGTAGGGGCGCGACGCGCGCGCCGGCTCGTCGTTGCGGGTCGACAGGGCGCGCATCGAGCCGAACGACGCCATCTGCAACGGGTGGATGCACGCCTCCGTGCCGCCGCAGATGATCACATCGGCGCGGCCCGCGCGGATCATGTCGATGGCGTAGCCGATGGCCTCGCCGCTGGACGCGCACGCGCTGACCAGCGCGTGCGAGCCCGCCGTCGCGCCGAACTCGATACCGACGTGCCCGGACGCGCCGTTCGGCATCAGCATCGGGACGGTGAACGGCGAGACCCGCGTCCAGCCCTTCTCCCGGTACACGTCATAGCTGTTCAGGGCGGTGTGCAGGCCGCCGATGCCGCTGGACACCACGACGCCGAGCCGGTCGAGGTCCACGTCGAAACCGCCGTCGACGCCGGCCTTGTCCATGCCCTTCTGCGGCTTGCCGCCGCGGGACGGGGCGAACCCGGCGTCCGCCCACGCCTCCCGCGCGGCGATCAGCGCGATCGCCTGGTTGCGGTCCAGGCGGCGCAGCGACGGCCGCGGCAGCGTCTCGGCGGGGTCGGCCTTCAGCGTCGCCGCGAACCTGACCGGCAGGTCCTCGACGCCCTCGAACTCCAGGGGACGGATCCCGGACTCCCCGGCGAGCAGGGCGGACCAGGTCGACGGCAGGTCTCCGCCGAGTGGCGTCGTTGCACCGAGACCTGTCACGACGACTCTGGTCTGGCTCTGGCTCATGGTGGGTGCTCCTTGCGGGCTGAAAGAGGGGGTGGGTGCGGGCCCGCCGCCGTCCCGGTCACCGGGACGGCGGCACGCCCGCCCGCGTCTCAGCTCTTGGCCGCGGCCTCGTGACTCTGGACGAAGTTGACGACGTCCTTGACCGTCTTCAGGTTGCGCAGCTCGTCGTCGGGGATCTCGACGCCGAACTGGTCCTGCGCGGCCACGGCGATCTCCACCATCGACAGCGAGTCGATGTCGAGGTCGTCGATGAAGTTCTTCTCCGGGGTCACCTCGTTCTTGTCGATGCCGACGATGTCGTCGATGATCTCCGCGAGGCCGTCCAGGATCTGCTGTTCGGTGGCGATCTCAGCCATTGTCTGCGTTTCTCCTTCGGTGGGTTGGTCCAGAGCCTGCGTGCTGGCGTGACGGCCTACGGGATCTGGATGACTTGGGCAGCGTAGGACAGCCCGGCACCGAACCCGACCAGCAGGGCCGGGGCGCCGGACGGCACGTCGCCGCGTTCGATCATGCGGGAGAGGGCCAGCGGGATCGAGGCCCCCGAGGTGTTGCCGGACTGGACGATGTCGTCGGCGACGACGGCGTTCACCGCCTTCACCTTGCGGGCGATCGCCTCGATGATCCGCAGGTTGGCCTGGTGCGGGACGACGGCGGCGAGCTCCTCGGGCTTGATCCCGGCGCGCTCGCACGCCTCCGCCGCGATCGGCGCGATGGCGGTGGTCGCCCAGCGGAACACCGCCTGCCCCTCCTGCCGGATGGACGAGTGCCGATCCGGGATGATGATCTTGTCGTACTTGTCGCCCGCGCTGCCCCACACCACCGGGCCGATACCGGGCGAGTCGCTGCCCGTCACGACCGCGGCGCCGGCGCCGTCGGCGAAGATGATGCAGGTGGAGCGGTCGGTCCAGTCGATCCACTGCGACATCTTCTCCGAGCCGACGACCAGCACGTTGCGGGCGTTGCCCGCGCGGACGGCGGCGCTCGCCGTGGCGAGGGCGTAACAGAACCCGGCGCAGGCCGCGTTGATGTCGAACGCGCCAGGCGCCTCGATGCCGAGCCGGTGCGCGACCTGCGGGGCGTAGCCCGGCATCGGCGACTCCGCCGAACATGTCGCGAGGATCACCAGGTCGATGTCGGACGGGGCGAGGCCGCTGCCCGCGAGCGCCTTCCCGCCCGCGTGCGCGCCGAGCTCGACGATGCCCTCGTCGTCGCCCGCGATACGGCGCTCGGCGATGCCGACACGGCTGCGGATCCACTCGTCGTCGGTGTCGACGGTCCGCGCCAGCTCGTCGTTGGTGACGATCCGGGCCGGACGGTAGTCGCCGAACGCCAGGACACGGGCGCCGGCCGCCGCCTCGGGAATGCGGAGCCCGCCGCTCATGACGCGTGCGCCTTGATCAGCTCGCGGGCCTTGTCGAGGTCCGCGGGGGTCTTGACGGCGACCCGTTCGACGTCCGGCAGCTCACGGCGGGCGAGGCCGGTCAGCGTCCCCGCGGGCGGCAGCTCGATGATCGCGGTGACGCCGAGGTCGCGCATCGTGGCCATGCACGCGTCCCAGCGGACCGGCGTGCTGACCTGCTCGACGAGCCGCGTCACGAAGTCGGACCCGGTGTCGACGACGGCGCCGTCGCGGTTCTGCAGCAGCCGCGTCCTCGGATCGGCGACGGGCGCGCCGGACGCGACCCGGCGGAGCGCGTCGACCGCGGGCGCCATGTGCTCGGTGTGGAACGCACCGGCGACCGACAGCGATCTGAGCCGCGCCTTCGCGGGTGGATCCTCGGCGAACCCGGCGAGCGCGGCGTCCGTCCCGGCGGCGACGACCTGGCCGGCGCCGTTGACGTTGGCGGCGACGAGGCCATGCCTGTCGATGGCGGCGAGCACCTCGTCGGGATCGCCGCCGAGCACCGCGGTCATCCCGGTCTCGGTGACGGCGGCCGCCTCGGCCATCGCCCGCCCCCGCTCCCGGACGAGGACCAGCGCCGCCTCGGGCGTCAGCACCCCGGCGATCGCACCGGCGGCCAGCTCCCCGACGCTGTGACCGGCGACCACACCGGGCATGCCGTCCTCGGAGTCGTAAAGGGCCTCGTAGGCGGCGAGCGCGGCGGCGACCAGCAGCGGCTGCGCGATCGCGGTGTCACGGATCTCCTCGGCGTCCGCGGTCGTCCCACAGCGGACCAGGTCGAGCCCCGTGACCGCGGACCACCAGGCGAGACGGTCGGCGACTCCGGGTATCTCTAGCCATGGCCGCAGGAAGCCGGGGGTCTGGGCGCCCTGGCCGGGCGATGCGAGGAGGATCACCCGACCAGCCTGCCGCCAACGCCCCCCGCTCTACGATGCGGATCAGCACGAACTTTGGTCCGACCCCTTTGTACGACCCCTACAAGCTGTGTTTGCCCAGGGGGGCGACCCCCTGGAACCCCCGTCGCGGCCGGGCAGCCGTTTCCCGAGCCGCTGGCGCGTCTCGCGAAACGGCCCCCCGGCCGTCGGGTCGTGCGACCTCCGGCGCGGGGCGCCTCCGGCCGCACGACCCGTGGCCCCGGCTTAGGTCTGGTCCAAGGGGGCGCCCGGAATCCTGTCGCGGGCTCTGGGCTGGGGTTACCAGCGTTTTTGGAAGCGGCCTAGGACCAGGGCTATGCGGAGGGTGAAGGCGTTGCGGCCGTCGGTGGGGGCCAGGCCCGTCAGTTCGGTGACGCGGCGGAGGCGGTAGCGGACGGTGTTGGGGTGGACGAACAGCAGCCGTGCCGTGGCCTCCAGCGACGAACCCTGTTCCAGGTAGGTGGTCAGGGTGTCCAGGAGGGGGGCGCCTGCGGCGAGCATGGGGTTGTAGACGTCGTCCACCAGGTGGTGGCGGGCTTCGTCGTCGCCGTCCAGGGCCCGTTCCGGTAGCAGTTCGCTCGCCTGGACGGGGCGTGGCGCGTCCGGCCAGCCGGCGGCGGCGCGCAGGCCGGCCACGGCGGCGTGCGCAGAGCGGGTCGAGTCGTACAGGTCGGGGACCTGCGGGCCGACGACGACCGGGCCGGGACCGCACTTGGCGGCGATCGGGCGGGCCGCCTCCATCGGGTCGGTGTCGCCGCCGACGATCACGATGACGCGGTGGCCCTGCACGCCGGCGAGCACGTCGGCGCGGGCGCGGCGCGCGGCCAGCTGCATCTGGTCGATGGTGACCTCGGGCTCCTCGTCCTCCGGGGTGAGCCCGGCGATGACGGTGACGGGCTTGGACGTCCAGCCCAGCGCCGCGGCCCACGAGTGCATGCCGTCGTCGACCTCGCCGCGCAGCACCGCGTTGACGACGAGGGCCTCCAGCCGCGCGTCCCAGGCGGCGCGGGTCTCGGCGGCGCGCGCGTAGACCTGGGCGGCGCCGAACGCGACGTCCCGCGTGTAGCGCAGGATCGCCTCGCGGAGCTGCGCCTCGCCGCCGGGCGCGGCCAGCTCGTCCAGCCGGGTCTCCACGACGTCGATGATGACGCGGACCATGTCGATGGTGTGCTGGAGCTTGATGGCGCGGAGCAGCTCGCGGGGCGCGGTGCCGAACACCTCCCCGGCGATGGCCGGACGGGTCTTCTCCTCGTTCTTGAACCATTCGACGAACGCGGCGATGCCCGCCTGCGCGACGAGACCGATCCAGGAGCGCTGGTCGGCCGGCATGCGCCGGAACCAGGGGAGCTGTTCCTCCATGCGGTTCAACGCCGCGGTGCCGAAGGTCCCCATGGCCTTCTCCAGGCGCTGGGTGGTCTGCTCGCGTATCTCGGCCTCGTTCGCGGTGTCCACCTCCCTAGGGTGCCATCACCCCGCGACGCACCGTCCCACCGAGGTCGTCCCCGGTCAGCCGGGTGTCACCGAGGAGGGGTGCCCGAGCGCGATGGCGGTGAGGTTGCGGAGCGACGTGGAGCCCGGTTCGAGATAGTCACTGTGCCCGCCGTTTCCGGCGTTGAACACGCGGGCGCCGAATTCCGGCGAGACGGGGTCGGGGCCCAGCCCGATGCCGAAGATGCGGACGTGGGGGACGTCCTCCGTCCAGTCGGTGGCGCCGCGTCCCGCCCAGATCCGTGCGGTGCCGCTCAGCTTCGCGGCCGTCGGCGCCGCGGTGCCGGGACTGCCGTAGAGGGCGATGTCGGTGACCTGCCGCCATGCGCCGGTGTCGGGACCGTCCAGGGCCGCACGGCCGCACACGACCGAGCCGTAGCTGTGGCAGAGCAGGCCGACCTGGGCGGACGGGTTGACCCTGTGCACGCCCTTCAGGAAGCGCCGGAGCCGCACGCCTCCTTCACCGGCGCGCTGGTCGGTGAGGACGTCGCCGCTGAACGTCTCCGGCGCGGCGTAGCCGAGCCATGCCACGACCGCCAGGTCCGGGTGCGGTGACCCGGTCGATGCTTGCGCGTGGAGGGCGTGTGCGCCGCCGCCCGGCGTCGACCATGGTTTGCCGCCGCGCGTGTCGAACGTCGTCAGCGTCGTGTCGGCGCCGGGGATGAGTATGGCGATCCGGCGGGCCCTGGTGATGTCGCCGATGACCTCGACGGCCCGGCCGTTGCCGCGCGGGTCGAAGTAGAGGAACCGGCGGCCGGGATGCAGGAGCGTGCCAAGGGCCCGCGCCCGGTCGGTGTCGCCGATCGCCTGTGCTGTCTTGAGGGCCTTCTCGATGGACTCGCGTTCGGCCGCGTAGCGGACGTCCAGGGTGGAGGGCGCCATCGAGGGGACGTCGACGGGCGGCTCGTAGGGATCGGCGTGCCCGGTCCCGGCCGTCGTCAGCATGACCACCGCGATCGACGCGGCGCTGGCCAGGGCTCGGCGGAGCCGTCGGGTACGGTACGGGACGGTCTCGGGTGGCGGCGGCATCGTCGCCTTTCTACCATCCATGATCGCCCCGGGGTCTCGTGGTTCGTGGAAGAGTTCGGCCGTTCGTATCGGTGGAACAGCGTCCGGAGCGCGGTGAGCGCGATGGCGAAGGCCGTCAGCCAGGCTAGGCGTTCGGCTATCCATTCCGGCTGGTCAGGTGCGGTGTGCAACCCCGGCAGGGTGCCGATGGTGAGCAGTGTTCCGACTGTGACCGTCAAAGTGCGGGTTGGTGCCATAGGAAGATCGTCATCGCGGAGCGGCCGGACGCGGAGATCACGGCGCGCGGCCGGGCGCGTCGCGTCCAGCGGGTGAGCGGGCCGTGGAGCAGCAGGGCCAGCGCGGTCCGGCGGGAGCGCAGTGCGCCGTTCGCCCAGCCGATGCCGAGGTAGAACGGCACGAGCCAGCCGGTGAGGACGGTGGCCCAGCCCGTCCACCCGGGCGCGTCGAGCGCGAAGCGGCCGAGATCGATCACGGCGGTGGCGGTGACGAGGAGGGCGGCGCCGCGCAGCCGGAGGTGGTTCCAGGCGGCCGCGATCAGAGGGGTCGCGGCCGTCAGCGTGATGTAGACGGCCAGGAACCAGAGTGGGCTCAGCACTAGTTCGATCAGTGTGCGGATGTCGGCTGCCGAGAAGCCCGTCCATCGCAGGACGGCCGCGGCCGGGAGCCATGCGATGAGCAGGACGGGGAGTGGACGAGCGAAGCGGGCCAAACGCCGCTTCAGTCTTGGTGTCCATGGCTCGCCGGGACGCAGGCCCTTCGCGGCGGCGTATCCGCCGACCAGGAAGAAGACGGCGAGCGTTTGAAGTACCCAAGAGATCGGGGCCAGGTCCGGCATCGTGCGCAGTGGGCTCGTCACCCGCAGGTGTTCTCTGGTGCCGTCCGCGACGAACGCGGTGACGAGCCAGTGGCCGAGGACGACGCCCAGGATCGCGAAGGCGCGTAGCGCGTCGATCGCCAGGTCACGGTGGGGAGCCTCGGGTGTCCTCGCCGGTGGGGATGCCGTCTCAAGCACGGGTGACCTCCGACGCGCGGCCGAGGGCGATCAGGGCGAGGTTGCGGAGGGCGAGGGAGCCGGGCTTCAGGTAGGCGCTGTGCGGGCCCGTCCCGGCGTCGAAGCGCAGCGCGCCGAAACCCGGCGAGACGGGATCGGTGCCGAACCCCAGCCCGGCGAAGCGGACGTGCGGCACGTACCGCGTCCAGTCGCCCTTGGCGCGGCCCGCCCAGACTCGGGCGGACGTGCGGAGCCCGGCGACGTCGTCGGCCGTGGTGCCGGGGCTGCCGAACAGGGCGATCTCGTCCACCGGCAGTGGCGCGAGATCCGGGGCGGCCTTGGCGCAGACCACCGAGCCGTAGCTGTGGCACAGGAGCGCGAACCGGCCGTGCCCGTTCACACGGTGGACGGACGCCAGCAGACGGCGCAGAACGGGTGCGCCGTCCTCGGCCCGCCCGCTGGTCAGGACACCTGTGCTGAGCGATGACGGCGAGTCGTAGCCGAGCCAGGCGATCACCGCGAGGCGGGTGCCGGGCGCGTCGGCGCGGGCCTGCCGGTACAGCGCGCGGCCGCCGCCTCCGGCGAACTTGGGGGAGTCGAAGTTGGTCAGCGTGTTGTCCGCGCCGGGCACGACGACGGCGATCCGGTCGGCGTGCCGCAGGTCGCCGATGACCTCGACGACCCGGCCGCGGCCTCGCGCGTCGAACGACAGGAACCGCCGTCCGCCGGAAAGCAGCGCCGCCAGGGCGCGCGCCCGGTCACCGTCGCGGACGCGCCGCGCGGTCGCCAGCGCGCGTGCGATCTCCCGGTCGGCGGCCTGGTAGCGCAGGCCGAGCGTCGACGCCGACAGGCCGGGCGCCGGGCCCGGCGCGGCGTACACGTCCGTGCCGCCGGTCGCGGCGGCCGCCGAGCCGGTCACGGTCCCCGCCGCCGCCAGCACGGACACGACCGCCATGGCCTTGCGAACGCTGGGCATCCGGAACGTCCTCCTTGATCGGTGAGCCGAAGCACTGGTCAGGAAGGTAGAAATCGGGCGCTGTAACGCGGATCAACCGGCGGTGTGGTCTTCCGGCATACGCCCCCGGTACGACCGGCGCGACCCGGGTATCACGCGACCGGGTATCAGTCGCCCGGGCGGACCAGCCCCACCTCGTAGGCGTAGACGATCGCCTGCGGACGGTCCCGGAGCCCGAGCTTCAACAGGATCCGCCCGAAATGCGTTTTGACGGTCTGTTCGGCGACGACGAGCGCCCCGGCGATCTCGCCGTTGGACAGGCCCCGCGCCACCAGCGTCAGGACCTCCGTCTCCCGCTCCGTCAGCTCCGCCAGCCGCTCGCGGGACGGCGCCCGGCGGCCGCCGAGCCGGGCGAACTCCGCGATGAGCCGCCGGGTGATCGACGGCGACAGCAGCGCGTCGCCCGCCGCCACGACCCGCACGGCGTCCGCCAGCTCCGTCGCGGACGCGTCCTTCAGCAGGAACCCGCTGGCCCCGGCGCGCAACGCCTCGTACACGTAGTCGTCCAGGTCGAACGTGGTGAGCATGAGGATCTTCGGGACGTCGTCGGCGGTGTCGGCGAGGATGCGGCGGGTCGCCTCCAGGCCGTCCATGACCGGCATGCGGACGTCCATCAGCACCACGTCGGGACGCAGCTCGGCGACGCGCCGCACCCCCTCCTCGCCGTTCACGGCCTCGCCGACGACCTCGATGTCGGGCTGCGCGTTCAGCAGCACACCGAACCCGGAGCGCACCATGCCCTGGTCGTCGACGATCATGGCCCGGATGGTCATGCCCCCTCCCGCGCCCGCACCGGCAGGTCGGCGGTCACCGCGAACCCTCCCTCCGACGTGGGCCGGGCGGTCAGCTCGCCGCCGAGCGCGGCGGCCCGCTCCCGCATCCCGACCAGCCCGTGGCCCCCGCCCGGAAGCCCCGGTCCGGGAGCCCGGCCGTCGCCGGGCGGCCCGTTCACGACGCCGAGCCACACTACGCCGCCCTCCCGGGACACCTCGACCTCCACCCGCGAACCCGGCGCGTGCCGCATCGCGTTGCTCAGCGCCTCCTGGAGGATCCGGTACGCGGTGAGGCCCACGCCCGGCGGGAGACCGGCGAGGTCGCCGTCCAGCCGTGTCTCCACCCGCAGGCCCGCCGCCCGCGCGTTGCCCACCAGCTCGTCGAGCCGTTCCAGGCTCGGCTGCGGCGCGGTGTCGGCGCCGTCCTCCGACCGCAGCACGCCGAGGATCCGGCGCATCTCCGTCAGCGCGTCGAGCGCCGTCGAGCGGATCTCGGCGAGGTCGCGGCGCGTCTCGTCCGGCACCGCCTCGACCCTGTAGGGCGCGGCCTCCGCCTGGATCGCGATCATCGACATGTGGTGGGCGACGACGTCGTGCAGCTCCCGCGCGATCCGCTGCCGCTCGGTCAGCACCGCCTCGGCGTACTGGTGCCGCCGCTCCTGCTCGGCGAGCTGGAGCCGCTGTTCGGCCAGCTGCCGCCGCGAGATCTGCCGGAGCCGGACCGCGTACCCCACCGCCAGCGGCGGCACCAGCAGCACCGACGCGTTGAGCGCGGTCTCGGTGTCCTTGATCCACACTCCGGCGAACGACAGGACAGCGACGCCGAGCGTGACCTCCCGCGAGCAGCGCACCGCGACCGTGTACACGCAGGCGAGCGCGGTGATCGCGCCCCAGGGGACGTACGGCGAGTCCAGCCAGCCGCCGACGTCGACCAGCACCGTCCCCGCGAAGCTCCACCGCCACGCGGCGAGCGGACGCAGGTCGCGCAGCGCGAACGGCGCTGTCACCGCGAGCGCGATGAACAGCTGGGTCACGCCGGACATCGGGACGCCGCGCTCGATGGACTCGTCCGACAGGAGCGAGATCGTCCCGCCGATCATCACGACCGTCAGCACGAGCCCGACCATGTTCACCACGACGCCGAACGGCGCCCGCCCGACGCCGATGTACCGCGTCCACCTGAGCAGGAACGGCCAGGGCCGGTCGAGCGGCGCCGGTTCGGCCCTGCCCGTCACGGCGGCGGCCAGGAGCACGTCCCGCAGGACGTACCGGAGCAGCGCGTTCTCCCTGGCCATGAGCCCAGGCTAGAGAACCCGGAACACACCCGGATGACACCGTGGTGGGACACGTCGTGTCATACCTGGGTACGGTGCGAGGCGTGGAGCCCGTCGAAGCGCTGCGCCGCATCGCGTTCCTGCTGGAGCGCGCCCATGAGCCGACCTACCGCGTGCGGGCCTTCCGCACCGCCGCCGACCTGGCCGGGCGGACGCCCCGCGACGACCTCGCCGCCCGCGCCCGCGAGGGCACGCTGACCGCGCTGCCCGGCATCGGCAAGGTCACCGCCCTGGTGATCGAGGAGGCGCTGCGCGGCGAGACGCCCGTCTACCTGCGCCGTCTTGAGGCCACCGAAGGCGAGCCCATAGACGAGACCACGGCCGCCATCCGCGCCGCCCTCAAAGGCGATCTGCACATTCACAGCGACTGGTCGGACGGCGGCTCACCCATCCGGGAGATGGCCGAAACGGCGCGTGGCCTCGGGCACGAGTACATCGCTCTCACCGACCACTCACCGCGCCTGAAGGTCGCCAACGGCCTGGACGCCGACCGCCTCCGCCGCCAGCTCGACGTCGTCGCCGAGCTGAACGAGACCCTCGCGCCGTTCCGGATCCTCACCGGCATCGAGGTCGACATCCTGGAGGACGGCACCCTCGACCAGGACCCCGCCCTCCTCGAACGGCTGGACGTCGTCGTCGCCAGCGTCCACTCCAAACTCCGCATGGACCGTGTCGCCATGACCAAACGCATGGTCGCGGCCATCGCGAACCCGCGCGTGAACGTGCTCGGCCACTGCACCGGACGGATCGTCAAGGCGGGCGGCAAACGCGGCGGCCTGCGTCCCGAGTCGGAGTTCGACGCCGCCCTGGTCTTCGACGCCTGCGCCGCCTACGACGTCGCCGTCGAGATCAACTCCCGTCCGGAGCGTCTCGACCCGCCGAAACGCCTTCTCCGCCTGGCGGTCGAGGCGGGCTGCCGCTTCTCCGTCGACTCCGACGCCCACGCTCCCGGCCAGCTCGACTGGCAGCCCTACGGCTGTGAACGGGCCGCCCGCTGCGCCGTCCCCGAGGCCCGGATCGTCAACACCCTTCCCGCCGACGACCTGCTCTCCTGGGTGCGGTCCAAGCTCTAGATCACAACTGAACGGACACGGGAGCGCCCATTGGAAGCGCTGCGCGACGGTGATCCTCGCCGGTTGGGGCCGTACCGGCTGGAGGGGCGGCTCGGCGCCGGAGGCATGGGCGAGGTGTTCCTCGGTGTCTCGCCCGGTGGTCGGCGGGTCGCGGTGAAGGTCATCCGTGCCGAGCATTCGGACCGTCCGGAGTTCCGGGTGCGGTTCGCGCGGGAGGTGGAGGCGGCGCGGAAGGTGGGTGGTTTCTACACCGCGCAGGTCGTGGACGCCGATCCCGAGGCGGCCGAGCCGTGGATGGCGACCGCCTATATCGACGGGCCGTCGCTGCGCGATGTCGTCCCGCTGCTGCCCGCCGAGGTGGCCCGGCTCGCGGCGGCGCTGGCCGAGGGGCTGGCGGCGATCCACGCGAGCGGGCTGGTGCACCGGGACCTCAAGCCCGGCAACGTGATCATGTCTCCGGACGGTCCGCGCGTCATCGATTTCGGCATCGCGCGCGCCGTCGGCGCCGAGTCGCTCACCGCCGACGGGGCGGTGATCGGTACGTACGCGTACATGGCGCCCGAGCAGGTACTGGGTGATCCGGCCGGGCCGCCCGCCGACGTCTTCGCGCTGGGCTGCGTGCTGGTCTTCGCCGCGACCGGCCGCAGCCCGTTCGACGCCGCGACGATCCCGGCCATCGTGCATCGCGTCCTTCACGAGCCGCCCGACCTGGACGGGCTGACCGGGCGGCTGCGCCCGCTCGTGACGTCCTGCCTGGCCAAGGACCCGGCCGACCGCCCGGCTCTCGACCGGATCCTCGCCCACCTCACCGACCCGGACGCCGCGCCGCCGCCGACCGCGTCCGCCGCACGCACATCGACCACGTCCGCCGCACCCACCGACGCCCCGGACGACGGCCGAACCGAGGCCTCGGACGACGGCCGCACGGTGGAGCGCGGCACGACGCCGTACACCCGTGCCGGGGGCGGCATCCGGCCCGCCGCCAGGATTTCGCGCCGGACGGTCCTGGCCGCCGCCGGGGCCGCGGCCGTCGCCGCCGTGGGCGTACCCGTGTTCCTGCTGACCCGGGGCGGCGGGCGGCCCGAGGCGGCACCGTCCACACCGGCGGGCGCCGCGATGGTGCCGCCCACCACGACGCTCACCACCGAAGGGCGACCGGTGGACGAAGTGGCGTTCAGCCCCGACGGCCGGCTCCTGGCCTGCGGCGGGACGCTGGAGAAGACCGTGTACCTATGGGACCCTGTCGCCGGCGACGTCATCCACGAACTGCCTGGTCCGGCCGGCGTGGACGCGCTGGCGTTCAGCCCCGACGGAAGGCTGCTGGCCACCGGCCACACGAACGCGACCGCCCGCGTGTGGGACGTCACGTCGGCGCTCACCCGCCCGCCCCGTCCGCTGCTGACGCTCCGCGCCAAGGGGAAAGGCGTCAACGCCCTCGCGTTCAGCCCGGACGGCCGGCTCCTCGCAGGCCCGGACCACCTCTGGGATACCGCCACCGGGGACACCCTGGGTGACCTCCCCGGCGCCGCCAATGTGAACGCCGTGGTGTTCAGCCGGGACGGCCGCCGTCTCCTCGCCGCGATGGACGGTTTCCAGGGCCGCGGCGAGCCGGGGTCGGTGCGGGCTTGGGACGTGAACACCCGCCGCCCGATCGCCAACGTCGCCGACCAGGGAACGAAGACGAACTCGCTCGCCCTGACCCCGGACGGCCGGACCCTGATCTCCGCCGGAGGCGGTCCCACGATCCGGTTGTGGGACGCCGCCCGCGTCCGCGTCACCGGTGTCCTCGGCTCCGGCCATGCCGGGGACGTCACCCGGCTGGCCGTCGGCGCGGACGGCGAACTGCTCGCCACCGCCGGCACCGACCTCACGATCCGCCTGCGCGACCTGGCGACCCGCCGGCCGATCGCCACCCTCGCCGGGACCGGCGGACCCATCAAGGCACTCGCGCTCGCCCCTGACGGCCGGACGGTCGCGGGCACCAGCGAACGCCGCGAAGAGGCCGCCGTGAACCTGTGGAGGCTCCCCGGATGAAACCTCTGCGCGACGGTGATCCTCGCCGGTTGGGGCCGTACCGGCTGGAGGGGCGGCTCGGCGCCGGAGGCATGGGCGAGGTGTTCCTCGGTGTCTCGCCCGGTGGTCGGCGGGTCGCGGTGAAGGTCATCCGTGCCGAGCATTCGGACCGTCCGGAGTTCCGGGTGCGGTTCGCGCGGGAGGTCGAGGCGGCGCGGAAGGTGGGTGGTTTCTACACCGCGCAGGTCGTGGACGCCGACCCCGAGGCGGCCGAGCCGTGGATGGCGACCGCCTACATCGACGGCCCGTCACTGCGCGAGGCCGCGCCGCTGGAGGTGGCCGAGGTACGGGAGCTGGGCGCCGCGCTTGCCGAGGGGCTGGCGGCGATCCACGCGAGCGGGCTGGTGCACCGGGACCTCAAGCCCGGCAACGTCATCATGTCGCCCGACGGCCCGCGCATCATCGACTTCGGCGTCGCCCGCGCCGCCGGTGCCACCGCGCTCACGTCCACCGGCGCGGTCGTCGGCACGTACGCGTACATGGCGCCCGAGCAGGTCCGCGCGGACACGGCGGGCCCGGCGTCGGACGTGTTCGCCCTCGGCTGCGTGCTCGCCTTCGCCGCGACCGGACGCGGCCCGTTCGACGCCGCGAACGTGCCGGGGATCGTCCACCGGATCGTCAACGCCCCGCCCGGCTTGGCCGGTGTGCCCGTCGAGCTGCGGCCCGCGATCGAGGCGTGCCTGGCCAAGGATCCGGACCGGCGGCCATCGCCCACCGAGGTGGCCGCGCTACTCGCGACCCCGCCCGGCGAGGCGCCGCCCGGCGAGGCGTCCCGTCCGCCCGGCCGCCCGCGACGCCGAGCCGTCCTGGTCGGCGGTGCCATGGCGGGCGCCGCCGCCGTCCTCGGTGTGCCCGCGCTGCTGTGGCGATGGTCCGGCGACGCCGCCGGGGAGGGCACGACACCCCTGGAGAAGCCCCGGCCGGTCGTGCTCGCCGGCGGGCCGGTCGCCGTGTTCCAGCTCGCCTTCACCCCGGACTCGGCGACGCTGGTCTGCGCGGGTTCCGGGCAGATCTGGCGGTGGAGCGTCGCGACCGGACGGGGCACCGCGCACGAGCTGGGAGACGCGGCCGCCGACCAGCTCACGGCGCTCAGCGGCGACGGCCGGTTGCTCGCGACCCTCCGCCGGGACGAGCCGATCCGGCTCTGGGACGCGACCACCGGCGCCCGCCTCCGGACGATCATGCCCGAGGGCAGGACGTTCACCAAGGCGTTCACCACCGACGGCCGGACGCTCGCCACCACCGGAACCAACGGCATCGAACTCTGGGACACCGCGACCGGCCGCCGCACCGGCGTGTTCCCGCCACGGAGCGAGACCACCACCCTGCTGACGTTCGACACGACCGGCGACCGGATCGCGGTCGGCGGCCTGGGCGACGTCCAGATCCGCGACCTGCGGACCGGCAAGGACATCGCGAACACCCCGGCCATCAACGTGCTGTTCGAGTTCGCCCCCGACGAGCGGACCGCCGCCACCGACGTCGAAGATCCGAAGGGCCCGGACCAGTGGACGGTCCGGATCATCGACCCCCGAACCGGGAAGCGCCAAAGGGACCTGCGAGGACACGAGGGCGGCGTGCAGGCGCTGGCGTTCAGCCCGGACGGCCGCGTCCTGGCCAGTGCGGCCCACGACAAGACGATCCGGCTGTGGAACACGAGCACCGGCGACCATTTCGCCACCCTGGAATGGGAGAGGTCGGACGGCACGGCCCTCGCGTTCAGCCCGGACGGCCGCCTGCTCGCCGCCGGAGCGGGCAGCCACAACGGAAAGGTGCGCCTCTGGCGCTTCTCGTAATGTCGGACCCGGCGCGTAGGGTCACCGCGTGAACCGGACCGACCGCTTGTACGCCCTGGTAGAGGAACTCCGCGCCCGCGCGCCGCGCCGCCTCGCCGCCCGCGAGCTGGCCGCGCGGTACGAGGTGAGCGTCCGCACGATCGAGCGCGACATCAGCGCGCTCCAGCAGGCCGGTGTGCCGATCTTCGCGGACGTCGGCCGGGGCGGCGGCTACACCCTCGACAAGAGCCGGACGCTGCCGCCGCTGAACTTCACGCCCGCCGAGGCCGTCGCCGTCGCGATCACCCTGTCCGGCGCGGGCGGCTCGCCGTACTCCCGCTCCGCCCGCACCGCCCTTCACAAGATCGTCGCGGCGATGTCGGCGGCCGACAGCGCCTCGGCCCGCGAGCTGGCCGATCGTGTCCGTTTCCTGACGCCGCCGGACGCGGGCGAGCAGCCGTCTTCGGTGCCCGCCGTCCTGGAGGAGGCCATGTCCGCCCGCCGCGTCGTCCGGCTCCGCTACGTCGACGCGGACGGCGCCGAAACCGAACGCGACGTCGAACCGGTCGCGTTCACCGCCGTCTCGCTCCGCTGGTACCTGATCGGCTGGTGCCGCCTGCGCGAGGGCGCCCGGGTGTTCCGCATCGACCGCATCCGCCGGGCCGCCCTCCTGGACGAGCCCGCCCCCGAACACAGCTTCGACGAGATGAGCTCCGCCCCACCCGAGTACGTGGTCCGCCCCCTCGAATTCGTCTGACCACCAGGCCGACGGCTCGCCTCACCGTCTGAGCTGGATCCGGGAGACCGAAGGAGGAATCGGACGGCCGCCGAGAGCTCCGGTGAAGGCGAGCCCGTAGTCCACGCCCGGCCGGGAGCGGGGGCCCGCGGTGATGGTGTAGGGCACACTGACGCGGCCCTTGGCCGGGACCGTGATCGTCGTGGGGGCGCCGGGACGGATCGTCCAGCCGCCGGGCGCGCGTCCGGACACGGTGATCTTCCGCGGCCGGTGACCGAAGTTGTAGACGTCGAGCCACATGCGCGTGGTGGCGTCCATCCGGTACCCGAGGGGCGGTTCGGTCTCGCCGTTGTCCTTGCCGGGGGCGGCGTTGGCGGCGGCGAACCGCTGGCTGAGCACGACCTGCTCCGCCGCCGACGGGACGCGCCGCGACCGCTGCTCGCCCTCCAGCCGGTGCGGGCGGCTCCCACCGCCGCGCGACACCAGATAGATCGGGTCGGGTGAGGCCGTCACGTCCACGGTTCCGCCCGCGGCGCGTTCCGCCGGTCCCAGCGGTGCGCCCATCAGGTCATAGAGGTCCACAGGTCCGGATGCCGGGACCTTGACGCGGGTGGGCTTGGCCGCCCACAGCACCGTGACCGTTCTGGTGCCGCTGTCGAAGACATGACCGCTGGTTCCCGCGGGCAGGCCGGGCGCCCGCCGGACGAAGTCCGCCCTGCCCAGCAGGGCGGTGAGGGCGGCGTGCGCGCTGTAGGCGGGCAGCGGCTGGAAGTCGCGGCTGAACATCGAGAACGTGACCCCGTCATCGGTCAGCGGCGGCCCGGCGAACCAGAAGTGCTTGTCCACCCCGTCCGCGAGATCCTCGACGGCCGACCGGACCAGGTAGCGCGCCTGCTCGGACTGCCGGGCCCGGGTGGGGTCCCGGCCGGGCTCGACCGGCAGGAAGATCCCGGACTCGGTGATCCACATCGCGGTCCCGCCGCCATGCCGCCGCCACAGTTCGCGCTGGTCACCGGCGGAGCCCGGGACCTCGGGCGCGGGCGCCCCCGGAGGCCACGGGTAGCCGTGGAACGACCAGATGTCGGCGTACCGGACGACGTCGCTGCGCAGCATCAGCCGCTGGTAGGGCCCCTCGCCCGCGATGCCCGGCAGCGCGATGAGCGGACGGTCGCGGCGGGCCGCCACGCCGAGCGCGACCGCCTTCACATAGGCCGCCTGCTGGTCCCCGGTGCTCGCGGTGTCGTCCACGTCGGGCTCGTTCGACATCTGGACGACGTCGGGCCGCACCCCGGCGTCCTTGCCCGCCAGATGCCGGCCGTATCCGTAGGCGACGCGCAGGTCGGCCGGGAGCGGAACGGAAGCCGGCGTCATCGCCCACTCGGGCGGGCCCTCGACGACCTCAAGCGTCTTGAGGCCGTGGCGGTGGAGCGCGGCGACGACGCCGTCCTGCGGGGTCGGCGCGTAGCGGCCCGGGCGCGGTTCGGTCGCGGGCCAGGACCGGCCGTCGCGCACGTACCCGGCTCCCATCTGCCGGAGCGCGCCGGCCAGCGCGTCCAGCCGGGCCGACGGCACCAGCGCGCGGACCCAGATGTTGACGCCGAACCGGTTGCCGTCGCCGTGGACGGGCCGCTGCGCGGGCAGCCTCGCGAAGCGTCCGACAATCGTCTTCCCGGACAGGGTCGCGTGCGTCGTGTAATGGCCCGGCGGCAGGTCAGGCAGCGTGAGCGTCGCCGTCGTGGCACCGGCGGGGATCGTGACGTGCCCTGAGGCGACCCGGACGGAGCGGTAGTCGGCGATGTCGTACCGGACGGTCCGCGCGGTTTTCGCGCGCCCATTGAGGCGGAAGCGCAGATCGGCCTTCGACCGGTAGATGCCGAGGTTGGTGGCGGGATCTTGGATGTAGACGTCCGAAAGCGCGACCGGCGCCGGCGTGAGGGTGAAGGAATCGAGGAAGAACCGGTGGAGGAGCGTCCCCTCGAAGACCACGGGCTCGTCGATCCGGAAGGTGATCTCGTTCGCGCCGCGGCGCAGCTCGACGTCGTCCAGCCGTAACCGGTAGAGGTCGCCCCAGGCCCGGGGCGCGCCCGTCCAGTACGCCTGCGACCTGGCGACCTGACCAAAGGGACCGCCGTTGACCGACAGGCCGATGGGCGAGCCGATCTCGGTGTCGCCGGCCTGTTCGACCGGGGACGACACCGTCGCCTCCAGGCGGTAGGGCCCGGCGGCCGGGGCATGGACGGTGTACGTGGCGTACCAGCCCCGTCCGCCCGGTTCGCGCGCGGCGGCCAGCGCCAGATATCGGCCCCCCGACGCCCGCCGGTCGGCCACGGCCGGGATGTCGGTCCGTGCCGCGGATTCGCCCTCGACCCTGATCGGCGCCGCGGCGGCGCGCGCGCCCGTCCGCGACCCGGCCGTGCCGGTCAGCCCGAGCACGAGCGTCACGGTCACCGCGGCCGCCACCTTGCCATTGCCGCCGAATGCGTTGATGACGTTCATGCCGGCGAGCACACCACCGGGACCCGGGCCGCGTCCCCGGCCGCACGGCCACCGATTCTGGCCGGGTGGCCACGGTCATCGGCCGATCGGCCAGTGCCCGGCCGTCCGGACCGTCCCTAGGCTCGGCTCATGCACCGGATCCGCGAGGCCGCCGTCGCCGGCGGAGCGTGGTCGACGCCGCGCGCCCTGCTCGACCGGCACCGCCGCGCCATCCGGGACCGGACGGCCGACATCGCCCTGCTCGCCGCCGCGTGGCTGGTCTGGGCCGACGTCCAGCGGACCCTTCCGCAGCAGGACGGCCTGCCCGGCTGGATGATCACGGCCGATCCCTGGCTCGGCGCGCTCGCCTGCCTGGCGCTGTGCTGGCGGCGGCGCTTCCCGCTCGCGCTGGCGCTGCTGCTGGCGCCGCTGCTCGCGGTGTCGGCCGCCGCGACCGGCGCCGCCGTCGTCGCCGTGCTCACCGTCGCCGTCCACCGGGAATGGCCGGCCGCCGCGCTGGCCACCGGCCTCAGCCTGCTGGTGGTCGTGCCGCCCGGGCTGCTGTTCCCGCCGCCGGGCAGCACCGGCGGGCAGAACGCGGCGGCGCTGCTGCTGATCTTCACGGCGCCGCTCGGGTGGGGCGTCGCCGTACGGGCCCGGCGCCGCCTGGCGGCCGCCGCGCGCCTGGAGGCGGAACGGCGGCGGCGCGAGCACGCGTTGCGGGTCGCCGACGCCCGGCGGGCCGAGCGCGCGCGGATCGCCCGCGAGATGCACGACGTGCTCGCCCATCGCGTCTCCCTGCTGGCCATGCACGCGGGAGCGCTGGCCTACCGCACGACCCAGGCCGAGACGGGGGAGGGGCCGCCGCTGGAGGCCGCCGAGGTGCGCGAGGCGGTCGAGGTCATCCGCGGCAACGCCCGGCACGCCCTCGACGAGCTCGGTGACGTGCTCGCGGTCCTGCGCTCCGACGCCCCCGCCGATTCGGGTGGCGGGGGCCTCGTGCCGTCCCGGCCGCAGCCGCGCATGACCGAGATCACCGGCCTGGTCGACGAGGCACGGGCCGCCGGGCAGCGGATCGTGTTGGAAGGCGGGGACGTCCTCGAAGCACCGGATCCGCCGCGTCCGCAGGTGCAGCGCACCGCGTACCGGACCGTCCAGGAGGGCCTGACCAACGCCCGCAAGCACGCCCCGGACGCCCCGGTCACCGTCCGGCTCACCGGCCGGCCCGGTACCGGCCTTGAGGTCGTGGTGGCCAACCCGATCACGGACACCGCCGCCACGGTCCTGCCCGGCACCGGCCGGGGCCTCACCGGCCTGGCCGAACGGGTGACGCTGGACGGCGGCACCCTCGAACACGGCCCGCGCGACGGGGCCTTCCGGCTGATCGCCCGGTTACCGTGGCCGCCATGACCGACCAGACGCCCGTCCGGGTCCTGCTCGTCGACGACGACCCGCTGGTGCGCACCGGCCTGCGCCTGATGCTGCGCGGCACCCGTGACCTGGAGGTGGTGGGGGAGGCCGCCGACGGCACCGGCGTCGTCGACGCCGTGTCCCGCCTGGTGCCCGACGTCGTCCTCATGGACGTGCGGATGCCGTACCTGGACGGCATCGCCGCGACCCGGGCCCTCACCGCCCGCGCGGACGGGGCGCCGGCGGTCATCGTCCTGACGACGTTCGGCGACGACGCCAACGTCGTGGCCGCGCTGCGCGCCGGGGCGGCCGGCTTCCTGCTCAAGCACGCGGGCCCCGACGAGATCGTCGACGCCGTCCGGCGCGCCGCGGCGGGCGAGCCGGTGCTCTCACCGGACGTGACCCGCACGCTGATCGACCGCCTCACCACCGGACCGGCCGAGCACGCCCGCTCCGCCGAGGCCCGCCGCCGCCTGACCGCGCTGACGCGGCGCGAACGCGAGGTGGCCGCCGCCGTCGCCGAAGGGCTCCCGAACTCCGAGATCGCCGAGCGCCTCTACATGTCGGTCGGCAGCGTCAAGGCCCACATCTCCAGCGCGCTGACGAGGCTGGACCTGTCCAACCGCGTCCAGCTCGCCATCCTCGCCCACGACGCCACCGCCCCCGACCCGGACCACTGACCCCTGGCGCGGGTCATGACGCGCACGCGCCGCCGTTCGGGCAGAGGCCCGGGCCGAGGTGCTCGGTCAGGCGGGCCCGCACGGCGTGCCTGATCCGGCGGGCGCAGCGCGCGTACGCCTCGGGCGACTGGCCGGAGGGGTTGGGGACGTCTTCGGCCTCGTCCAGCCGGAAGGTGCGCCCGCGCAGCTCGGGCATGAGCGCCAGCAGCGTGTCCCGCTGCTCCTGGGTCATGCAGTAGATGGCGGTGCTCGTCCGGCACAGTTCGGGACTGACCGGACGGGCCCGGTGCCGCCCCGCCCGGACACCGAGCCCGGCCAGCGCCGCGCGGGCCTGGTCGTTCATGGGCGCCCCCGGCCGCCGGACCGAGATCCCGGCGCTGGCGAGCTGGACCCGCGGCGCCGCGCGCAGGCCCGCCAGGGTCCTGGAACGAGCGGCGGCGGCGACCGAGCGGGCGTCGCTCCTGGCGATGGCCGCGGCCATCGCCGAACGCGAGGTGTTTCCGTCACAGACGAACAGCAGACGCAGCCGCGCCGCCGCGCCCGTCCGCGTGCCGGTTCCCCGGCCGCGCAGCCGGCCGGCGAGCGGAAGCGCCGCCAGCGCCGGGGCCGACAACGCGGCTATCGCGCCGAGTATCAGCACGAGGGCGGCCAGTTGCGCGGCCCCGGGGGCGGCCATTCCAGCCAGCCAGACCAGGGCGTACGAGGCGACCAGGCCCGACAGCAGGCTCGCGCACCGGTTGGCGGGCACGCACCAGGAGTATTCGCGGGCGTCCAGATAGATCAGCGTGCCGAACACGAACAGCACCTCGTAGGCCACGCCGACGGCCATCGCCGCCGCGGCGGTCGGCGTGGTGAGGAAGGTGGTGAACCCCTCGCGCAGTTCCGGCACGCCCGCCAGCGCCACGGCGGCGAGCAGGACGACCTGGAAGACCGGGGCGGCGATGTGCTCCTCGGTCAGGTACCGCCGGTCGATGGCGCTGACGCCGGTCTTGGCCGTCCGGCTCATGATCTCGAAGCGGCCCGTGTACCCGATCAGATAGAGGGCGAGGCCCAGCAGCAGGGCCCCGGGCATGTGCAGGTCCTTGACGTCGCCGAGCGACACGGCGACCGCGGTGAGGCTGAGTGCGAGAGCCACCCAGGAATGCCCGTGGACGCGCCGTCGCCGCGCCGCGTCCACCAGTGGGGACAGGATCAGCACGCCGCCGCGCATCAGCAGCAGCACCAGCAGCACCGAGGCGCCGACGAAGGCGAGATTCGCCGTGGTGGTCGCGATGATGAACGCACAGAAGAACCCGGCGGCCATCGTCTCCCGCCCTGGCGCGATCACCCGCAGCCCCAGCACGCGGCGCTGCCTGGCATGGCGCCACCAGCCGGTGACCGCGAGGAGGACGGGCATGACGGCCAGCTGGCCGAGCGCGGCGGCGGGCAGCAGCACCAGCGTCCCCGAGGGGGCGGGCACCCCCGGCAGATCACCGCTGGACAGGGCCTTCACGAGAATCGCATAGGGCAGATAGGCAAGGAAGTAGCCGAGCGAGAGCCGGAACATGAGAGCCTTTCGCGTGTATGCGGGCGCGAACATGAGGACCTGCGCGTCCAGAAACGCAGGCCCCGGGGGAGATCATGGAAGGCGACTTCAGGCACAACCGGCCGTCGGCCGGGTAGCGAGGTGACAATGACCGCGAGAAGATCATTATGCGTCTTCTCGTTTCGTCTATGAAAAACCGCGGCGCGCTCGACGTATTAGGTCGGCTAACCACAGATCACTCTTCCTCGACTACCCGAGGCCGTGATCATTAAACTCCACTATATATCTTGCTGGAACTTTCCGACGACGCCAATTACTTCACAATTCACTCGGCATCTTTTTCGCCCGCGCAGCCACACCCGCCGCCCGCCGTCCCACGCCTTGGCCGGACGGCGTCCGGCCGCGCGGCGGGCGTCCAGACACCGGTGGGTGGCGATCCGGTACAGCCCGGTACGCAGCGAGGCCCGTCCCTCGAACCCGCCGAGGCTCTGCCAGGCGGTGAGCAATGTGTTCTGGAGAGCGTCCTCGGCGTCCTCGAAGGACCCGAGCATCCGATAGCAGTGCACCCGCGGCTCCCGAACCGGGCACCGGTGAACACCCGGCTATCCGCGACCACGGCGCCTACACGTATGACCGGCGAACAGCGCCAACGCGAAGGAGCGACAAGCTGCGGCCGGTCGTGTTCCCGGTCGTACTCGGAACCGGCGAGCGCCTCTTCGGCGAGACCGGCGGCGACCAGCACATGCGTAGAAGCCGGAGCGGCCGAACTTGATCGACTTCGGTACCCTCGGGCCCGTGCCCCACCCGCCGCGGGACGACTCGCTGCTCGCCTCGGCCGACCAGGGCCTGCCCTCCGGATTCCAGCCGGCGAACCTGCCCATCCCCGCGCTCGCCCCCGAGTCTGTCCTGCTCGGGCGAGCGGCACCGGCGATCGACAATGAAGAACCGCTGGCCCGGATCGAGGATGCCGGAATTCCCGCATTGCACAGTTACGCGGAAGCGGGCTGGCGGCACGCCGTCGACCAGCAATGGCTGAGAAGTGGCGTACTCACCCGGCTGCGGCAGGCGGCCCTCACTCTTCCGCCGGGGTTCGGCCTCGCCGTCTTCGACGGCTGGCGGCCCCTGACCCTGCAACGCGAGTTGTTCGAGGCCGTCGGCCCGAACTTCGACCCTGACGCGGAAGACCCTGTCGCACCGCCTTCGGAAGACCCTGCCGAACCCCCGCCCCACCTCACCGGCGGAGCGGTCGATCTCACTCTGACCTGGCAGGCGACGCCACTGACCTTGGGCACCGCGTTCGACGACTTCACCAGTGCGGCCGCGACCACGGCCTTCGAGAACTCGGCCGGACCGGTGCGCACGTTGAGACGGCTGTTGTACCACGCACTCCGCCGGCAGGGCTTCGTGGCGCTCGCGGAGGAGTGGTGGCATTTCGAGTTCGGCACACGCCTGTGGTCGGTCCTGACCGGTCGACCTGCCCGGTACGGGCCGTCCGCGCCACCCCATTGAGCGCCTCGGACCGGCCAGAACGGCGCGCCCGTCGCTGAAGCTACGACGGTCCATATCTCCCCGGAGACGGCAGTTCCTGCACGGTGGGCGCCTGATTAGTCCACCCCCGGCGGTGGACCCCCTTTGAGCTGAGGACGGGCGGAATCGCATTGCACCATTGTCCGCATACGGCCATTAAGTTCGACTGTTGTTTCCGTCGCGCCCGTGGTCGGCGGTCATGCCCACATGCGAGGATCAACGATCCGGCCGATCAATTCTTGCCGTGAGAATTTCGGTCCGATCCTCGGCAATCTCGTTTCTCTGGAGTCCCGATGGACAGTCTGGCTCAGCATTCCGAACTGGTGATCGCGATCGTGATGGCCGACATCGCCATCGTCCTGCTGGTGGGTGCGGTCCTCGGCCGTCTGGTCCGGTACGTCAGACAGCCAATGGTGATCGGTGAGATCATCGCGGGTATCGCGCTGGGCCCGAGCCTGCTCGGGCTGTTACCGGGCAACCCCACCGAACGCATCTTCCCGGCCGAGGCGCGGCCGTACCTGACGGCCATCGCCCAGGTCGGCCTGCTCGTCTTCATGTTCGGCATCGGCTGGGAGTTCGACAAACGGCTCCTGAAGGGGCGGCGCCGCGCCGCGGGTGCGATCTCGATCAGCTCCATCGCCCTGGCCTTCGGGCTCGGCGTCGGTCTAGCCGCGCTGCTGTATTCCCGCCACGACACGGTGAAGGGCGACCACGTCTCCTTCACCGCGTTCGCGCTCTTCATGGGCGCCGCGATGTCCATCACGGCGTTCCCCGTACTGGCCAGGATGCTGACCGAGCACCGGATGATGGGCACGCGCGTCGGCGCCCTGGCGCTGGCCAGCGCGGCCGTCGACGACGTGCTCGCGTGGTGCCTGCTCGCGCTGACCGCGGCGATCGTCACCGCCGGTGACGCCCACGGGGACATGCTGCAGATCGCCGCCCTATCGGTGGTCTACGTGGCCGTCATGGCGCTGGTGGTACGCCCAATTCTGGCCTACGTGACCCGCCGCCTGGTCCACGACCGGGTGCCGCCGCTGTACCTCATCGTGCTCGTCGCCGGGCTGTTCCTATCGTCCTACGCCACCACGTGGATCGGCATCCACGCCATTTTCGGCGCCTTCGCCTTCGGCTTCATCACACCGCGTGAGCCGTTCGAAGTCCTGGCCGACGGCATCAAGAGGCCGTTCGAAGGAATCAGCATGGTGCTGCTGCCCGTCTTCTTCATCGTGACGGGCCTGAACGTCGACATCAGCAACATTTCCGGTGGCGGTCTCATCGAACTGGCCGGGATCATCCTCGTCGCCTGCGCCGGGAAGATCGTGGGCGCGGCGATCCCCGGAAGGCTGACCGGGATGCCATGGCGCGAGGCGGGCACCCTGGGCCTGCTCATGAACACACGCGGCCTGACGGAGCTGATCATCCTCCATGTCGGCGTGAGCCTCGGCGTCCTCGACGGCCAGATGTTCACCATGATGGTCCTCATGGCCCTCGCCACAACGGCCCTGGCCGCCCCGTTCCTCCCGAACCGCCCACTGTCCCCGGACGACCTCGCCGCCCACCGCTTCACCCGCCCAAGCCAAACCCAACCCGCATAGCCCTCCATGATGGGCGGGTGAGCGACTGCACCTTCTGCGAGATCACTGCTGGGCGACTGCCGTCCTACCGTGTCCTTGAGGACGAGTACACGGTGGCGTTCCTCGACATCGCCCCGGCCTCGCCAGGCCACACCCTGGTCGTCCCGCGCGAACATGCCGCCGACGTGTGGACGATCTCCGAGACCACCCATACAAATGTCGCCCGGATGGTCCATCGGGTCGCCGCGCTGGTGAAGGCGGCGTTGACCCCCGACGGGGTGAACGTCGTGCACTCCACCGGCGAGGCCGCCTGGCAGGAGGTCTTTCACTTCCACACCCACGTGGTCCCACGCCGACACGGAGACGATCTACGTCTGACGTGGAACTCCAGCCCGGCTCCGGACCGTGACCTCGAACAAACCCTGGCCCTGATCGCAGCGTCCCGCTGACCTCAACGTCCCCCGTCACGCACCCGGCTTCGCCGGTGGGCGGCCCACTCAAGTGCGGCCAATTCCATAGCCTTCGTCCAGGATGACTGGTCGCGCCCAGCGATCTCACCCCACAGCTTCACGCTCGCAAGTGCGAAAGCAGCCAATGCCTCGGACGGGGCGTCCGACCAAGCCGGGAGCGGGCTGACAACCTCCTCGGCCTGGGCGGCGCTGTGTCCGTCGGCCATGAGCCGCAGAACCAGGCAGGCCGGGTCCACCCATCGAGCGCCCTTGGTCGGCCACGCCCAGTCGATCAGAATGGCGCGTCCGTCGCTGATGATGACGTTGTCGGGCGCGTAGTCGGTGTGCAGGAGCGCATCACCGGCCAATAGCGGCGCGTGCCGGGGCTCGGTGAGGTAGGGCTTCCAGCGGTGCTCGGCCCGCTTGAGGGGAAGGTCCGGGGCCGGGACCGAACCCAGCTTCTTCATGGTCTCGATCAGAAGCGGAAGGTCGTGCGACCCCGGTGCGTAGCTGGCGTGTCGTCCCTCCACCGCCTCGAAGACCAGGAGATCCCAGCCATTCTCGGCCAGCCGGAGCAGGCAGCGGGGAGAGAACTCCGCGACGAACGGAGCGACCGCCGCCTCCATCTCCTGAGTCCCGCAGCGCGCCTCGTCTCGCCGCAGCCCTTTGACGAAGACTCGCCCTTGCGCAGTGTCGAGCACGGCGCTATCGCTGAATTCCTACCCTCGGACATGGTCGTCGCCGAATAGATGGCCCCTGTGAGCTCCTCGACCTCCGTCCGCATGGTCTCCGGAAGCTCAGCCCAATGCATCCGCTCGACTGCCATCACATTCCCCGTTCTCCACAGCAGCCAGGACCGCCCCAAGACTAGGGGGACGGTCCCGTTGACCACCGGTTAGTACGGCTGGTCGTCACCGACCGCGCACGAGCATCGGTCCTGCGCCACCAGATCGTCCACGTCCGGGACGACCTGGATCTCTTCGTCGTCCAGCGGCCGAGGACGGATCTCCAACGCGACAGCGGCCATCAGGCGGTCACCTCCTTTCTGTTTCCGTGCTGGCAGTAGGTCGCCAGCGGCGCTTGGGCCTTGCGGTAGAGCCGGACGAGCGGCATACAGGTGCCGCAGGTTTCCTGAAGGCCGCAGCCCGAACAACCGCCCTGCCGGAGCAGTAGTCCATCGGCGATCGCGTTGAGGCGAAGCAGACCTTCGACCCCTTCGGTTGTGAGGTCCACGTTCGGCTCGCGGCCGATCTTGCAGATGGACGCCTTGCCGAAGGGGTCGACGTGGAAAAACGTGTGCCCGGCGTTGCAACCGGTGAAGGGCTTGCGTTCGCGCAGGTGGCCGACGCTCTGTGACGGCAGAGTCTCGGCGCCCCCAGAGATGGTGGGCGACATGTTGGAGTAGACGTCGTAACGCACGCCCAGGCGATCGGAGAACGCCTTCATGGCGTCCAGCTCGGTGGCGTTGTGGTGCGTGATGACGAGGCTGAAGGAGAGTGGCAGGTCGGCTTCGAGGGCGGCGTGGACGCCGTTGATGAACGACCTGAACGCTCCTCGGCGCCGGGTCAGTCCCTCGTGACTCTCGGCCGTCGCACCGTAGACGCTGACCGTGATCTGGTGCGGTCGGCGTCCGGCGAGGAGTTCGATGATCGCGGGAGCGTGAAGGCGGGAGCCGTTCGACAGGATGGAGAGCATCATCCCGAGGTCAAAGGCCAGCCTGTAGACCTCCGGGAAGAACCGGTCGATCAGAGGCTCACCGCCGGTGAGCTGGAGCCAGAGCACACCGGCGTCGCGAAGAGTGTGGAACGTCCTCTCCCGGTTCTCCCACGACATGCCCTCGAATCTCTTCAGGCCCAGGTAGCAGTGTTCGCAGTCGAAATTGCAGCCGAGGTTGACCTCATGGGTGGCTCTGACGAAGCCGTACGGGGTCGGTCGGCGGACGATGACCGTCCCTTCCATGTGGGCGTTCCTGAGGTCCAGGCCCCACGTCTGTCTGCTTATGGCAACGAGCCAGGGTGGGCAGTCTTCGGCTTGCTGGAGTTCACGGAACCGTCCGGCGCCGATGCGGACGGCCTTCTTTGACCCCGGACGAAGGACAACGTGCTCATTGGTGGTCGGGCTTGCGACGAGCTGATGCATTGTCCCCTCTCCCAGGAGAGTCGGAAACCGGGCCGTCCGGCTGTGCACGCCAGCCGACGAACTGTTTCAACACACTGACCCGTAGTTAGGGCTCCGTGCCAGGAGAGAGGCAAAAGGAGGCACAGAACCTCAGCGGTAGGTAACGGCTGCCGCCTCGACCAGTCTTCCCGCTTCTTCTCCGAAGAGGGCGGAGCGATAGAGGTCCTCGAACGCGGCCAGATACAGGGAGACCTCGCCTGGCGCGGTGATGGTGATCAGGGCGGAGAGGATCTCCACCTCCACCTTGCTGCCGTCGAAGACGGTGAAGTTCTCCAGCACCCACTGAGAGCGCGGACGCGAGAAGGGAAGCACTCCCAGAGCCACCGACGGTATCGCGGAGGCGGTGATGTCGGCCAGGTGCGAGAGCTGGTCGAGCATCACCCGTGGTTCGCCGATGCGGTAGTACAGCGCTGCCTCTTCCATCAGGAACAGAAACTTGTGGCCAGGCCGCCACAGAACGCGTTGCCGGTCGATGCGGGCCGCCGCGGCTCCGGGAATGTCGTCGTCGGGTCCGCCTGACCGGCGGGAGATGAGTGTGAGCAGTTCGGTGACGTAATCCCGGGTCTGGAGGAGGCCGGGCACGACCTGGGAACAGTACGTCCAGTCGGTCGAAGCCCCTTGGTACAGGGCGAGGCGACTTTCCTGGAGCCGCCGGAGTCCGCCTTGACCTCGTTGGAGGCGCTTCCAGGTCGCGTATGCGGAATCCGCGGACTGGAGAGCGGTCGTGAGGTCGTCGCACTGCTCCTCGGCGCCGCAGATGCGGCACCATGCCCTGATGTCGGCGACGGTCGGTGCCCGCCGGGCGTGCTCGATCTTGCCGACCTTCCACCGGTCCCATCCGGCGGCTTCGGCGAGATCTTTGGTCCTGATCCCGGAGTTCAGGCGGATTTCGCGCAAGCGTTCGGCGAGGGCGTGCCGAGCCGCGTGAACAGCCGGATAGTGGGGTGATGGCACGGTCTCAGTGTCGAATCGGGCTATTGCGGCCGGTAGTCCTTATGTGGAACCGCCCGGTCCCAAGCCGCTTCGAAAGCGTTACCGCACTGCTCCGCCACTGCCGGGTCGTCGGTCAGTTCCGCGCCAAGATAGTCCCCGACGCCGGAGAAGTAGCCGAACCGGACGAGATGGCCGTCCAACACCCAATAGTCATTGGCGGGCAAGCACAGGCCGCCGGCCTTCCGCCGGGACAACCAGCGGACCTGTTCACCGGCCGCCTCGTTGAGCGCACCGGCCCCGTCGTACTCGAATCGGGTGAAGGGCGCCAAAGGTTCGGAGACGACCCGGACACGGCGCATGGTGACGCCACGTCCGACTGTCGTCCGTACGATCTCGGCCCACTCGTGCTCATGCTCGGCGATGTCAGCAGGGGTCACGTGACCATCCAGCCAGCGCAGGAAAAGCGGGTCGTCGGGCGTGTAGGCGTCCCTCAGTTCGAGGTGGGCCGCCGTCCGCCGCACCGTGGCGAACAGCGCGGCGAAGTCCTCCGCGTCGAGATCGTCAGGTCGCGGCCTCGTCACGTAGCGCCTCCAAGATGGTCTCCCGCATCCGGGCCGGGAACCTCACCAGCGTCTCGTGAGGCGCGAGAGGACTGCTCCTGTCTGCCTCGGCAAGCGCCTGCGGATCGGTTTCGGTCCACCCTTGGAAGAGGATGTCACCGGTGTCCTCGTCAAGGTGGACCGCCAGGCAGTTCCCGCCCTGCGTGTCCGGATCGATCGCCAGCAACCGTAGCGCCATGACTGCCTCCGTCATCGATGGAGAGGCACCCTCACATTGGAGGCTCTATTGCGCGCACAGCTCCGTCAAGTAATCCCAGGGCGAGCTAGGTGCTTCACGAGGGTTGTGAAGTGGTGGCGGGTGAGGATGAGGTGTGCGGCAGCGGGATTCTTGCTGTCACGGACGGCGACGTGCCCGCCCATGTCGGCGACCTCTACGCAATTGCCTTCGTGGCCGCCGCTGTGGGTGCTCTTACGCCAACGCGCTGGGGTGATCACGGCTTCGATGCCAGGTGAGTTAGGAGAGCGGCGAAGCTTTCGCAGGTGAGAGCGAGGTGGCCGGTGTCGGGGCTCTTGCTGTCGCGGATCGCGATGTGGCCGTCCACCTCGGCGACCTCCACGCACTCGTTTTCGACGGCGCCGCTGTGGGTGCTTTTGCGCCAGTGGGGTGGGGTGTTCATAGCTTGGATGTCAGGTGCGTTAGGAACGCGGTGAAGCTCTGGCGGGTGAGGGTGAGGTGGCCTGTGTGGGGTGCCTTGCTGTCGCGGATCGCGATGCGGTCGTCCACCTCGGCGACCTCCACGCAATCGCTTTCGTGAGCGCCGCTGTGGGTGCTCTTGCGCCAACGGATCTCGGGCGGCTCGGGGGTGTTCATGATTGCGACGCTATCCCGTCGATGAGTTCTAACGAAGCGGTTCTGCTCAAGGTGGCTGTGAGCAGCAGCTCGAAGATCTCTTCGTGGGATGCGACTTCGTCCTCGTCCTCCACAAAGATGCTCTTGTTGTAGTGGTCGCTCACGGACACGGTGAGTCGCCCGGGCGGGCGCAGGGAGATGAGGAGGTATGACGTGATGAGCCCGAGGTATTCACTCGCTGTGTTGGGAATGACTCGCAGGTCCACGTGATCGAGTCGCGCGGCTTCGGCCAGTCGCCGGATCTGCGCCCGCAGGATTGAGGGATCGCCGCCGACCTGATGGTGGAGGACCGACTCCGCAATTATCGGCACGTAGCGGGGCGGATCGGGACGGCGTAGCACTTGCTGGCGGGACACGCGGAAGTCAACCAGCGTATTGACCTTGTGTGGATGAGTGGCGGGCCCGACGGCGATCAGTCTCCGTGAGTACTGCGGAACCTGGAGAAGCCCTGGGACGACGATGGACTGAAACGTGCGGATCTCGGCGGCGTCCTCTTCCAGGCTGGCCAGGTCGAGTGCTGCGGCGGAGATCCTGTCCTCGTAGGCACGTTCCCATGAACCGAGTTTGTGGGTGGCTAGGTGGAGGAGGGATTCGCGGAGGGGGCCGTCCTCGATGTCGTAGAAGTCGAGGAGGGCGCTCAGCTCGTCTGGGGCGATGGCCTGTAGGCCGTTTTCGACCATGCTCAGCCAGCCCTGGGAGCGGCCGAAGCGGCCGGCGGCGGTGGCGACGGTGAGGTTGTGGTGGTCGCGGGCTTTGCGGAGCGCCGATCCGATCCGGCGCTGGCGGACGGTGGGGGCGTTCCCGGTAGGCATCTCTCCAGGGTCTCACCGAGGGTGGTTGTTCGTACACGGAATGGCGGGGCGTTGAACGTTCAGTCGGGAAACGTTCAGGGCGAGTGACACGAAGGCATCGGGCGGCGAATGTGGCGTGCGTTTCCGAATCGAAGGGAGGCGCAGGATGGGAGCGCCCGTGATGAGTTGGACGCCGTCGAGCGAGGGTGAGGCGGTTGGGCGGCAGGGTGTGTCGTGGGTGGCGCGGTGATGAGCGGGGGCCTTGTGGTGGTCGGGACGCTCACGCTTCCGGGGGTGCGGAGGTCCGTCGGGTACGCGCGGCGGTTCCTGCGGGACATGGTGCCGCCCCAGGCCCAGCATCTGCTTCATGACCTGGTGACGGTCGGGAGCGAGACCGTCACCAACGCGATCGCTCACACGGAGTCGGGTGAGGGCGGACGGGTGACGGTCAGCCTGCTCGCGGGTGGGGACGTCTACCGGCTGGAGGTCGCCGACGACGGGGCGGGAGGGAAACGTCCATGCGTCAAGGGCGAGACCGGTGCCGAGGGCGGGCGCGGGCTTCGGGTCGTGGAGGCGCTGGCGGAGAGCTGGGGATTCCGGACGGACGGCCCCCGCACCGTCGTGTGGGCGGAGTTCCGCTCGGCGGACGAGAACTCGTCCGGAAACCCCGACAGGGGGCTGTCGCAAGGCTCCGCGACGCTCGTGTCAGCAGCGTCCGAAGGAGGAAATCGATGAGTGTTCCCGCGTTCAACACCGTCACGTGGTTCCAGGTCGGCACCGACGCGCCGGAGGAGGCCCGCCGCTTCTACGGCGACATGTTCGGCTGGAAGTTCGCGCTCGACCCGGACCAGGACGGCTACGACCTGATCAGCTACGCGGGCGCCGACGGCCCGAGCGGCGGTATCGCCCACACCTCGGACCCGGCGGAGAACCACGCGATCTTCTTCGTCATGGTCGAGGACGTCGATTCGACGTGCGCCGAGACGGAGCGGCACGGCGGCAAGATCGCCGTCCCCGCCGTCACGACCGTGAGCGGGCTGCGCTTCGCCTATCTGGAGGACCCGTCCGGCAACCGTTTCGGTGTCTTCAAGCCCCCGGCCTCCTGACGAGCGTAAGAAGGGCCCCGAGGTTTCCCCGGGGCCCTTCTGTGGTCATCGCGGCCTACACCTCCGCGATCACCGGATGGATCAGGCGTCGCCGCCGGTGTTGCTCTCCGGGCTGCTCGCGCCGTTGGCGAACACGTCGGAGACGTCGGCGTTCAGGCGGTACTTCGTCATGGCCTGCTGAAGCGTCTCCGGCTTGACCTCGCCGTTGCGGGCCAGCCGGGTCAGGACGGCGAGGACGATCGACGCCGCGTCCACATGGAAGAAGCGGCGGGCGGCGGCGCGGGTGTCGGAGAAGCCGAAGCCGTCGGTGCCGAGGGTGGTGAAGTCCGCGTGCACCCAGGGGGCGATCTGGTCGGGGACGGCCCGCATGAAGTCCGACACGGCGACGATCGGGCCGGTGACGTTGTCGAGCGTCCGGCTGACGTACGGGACGCGCTGCTCGGCGTCCGGGTTGAGCAGGTTCCATGCGTCGCAGTCGCGGGCCTCGCGGGCCAGTTCGTTCCACGAGGTGGCCGACCAGACGTCCGCGGCGACGCCCCAGTCTTCGGCGAGGAGCCGCTGCGCCTCAAGGGCCCATCGGCCGCCCACGCCGGACGCCAGGATCTGCGCCCGGGGTGCCTCGCCGTTGCCCGATGCGACCTCGGGGGCGGACTTGTAACGGTAAAGGCCCTTGAGAAGGCCGTCGACGTCGAGGTTCTCGGGTTCGGCGGGCTGCTGGTAGGGCTCGTTGTAGACGGTGAGGTAGTAGAAGACGTCCTCGCCGTTCGGGTGGTCTTCGGACGTTCCGTACATGCGGCGCAAAGCGTCCTGGACGATGTGCGCCAGCTCGAACGCCCACGTCGGGTCGTAGTGGACACAGGCCGGGTTCGTCGCGGCGAGCAGCGGTGAGTGGCCGTCGGCGTGCTGGAGGCCCTCGCCGGTGAGGGTGGTGCGTCCGGCGGTGGCGCCGAGCAGGAAACCGCGGCCCATCTGGTCGCCGAGAGCCCACATCTGGTCGCCGGTCCGCTGGAACCCGAACATCGAGTAGAAGATGTAGACGGGGATGATGTGCTCGCCGTGCGTGGCGTAGGCGGTGCCCGCGGCGATGGTGGACGCCATCGACCCGGCCTCGCTGATGCCCTCGTGCAGCATCTGCCCGCTCTCCGACTCCTTGTAGGAGAGCAGCAGCTTGCGGTCGACGGCGTCGTAGGTCTGCCCGTGCGGCGAGTAGATCTTGGACGTGGGGAACAGCGAGTCCATGCCGAAGGTGCGGTACTCGTCCGGGGCGATCGGGACGAACCGGGCGCCGATGTTCTCGTCCTTGATCAGGTCCTTGAGCAGCCGGACGAACGCCATGGTCGTCGCGACGTTCTGCTTGCCGGAGCCCTTCTTCAGCTCGCTGTAGACCGGGTCGCCCGGCAGCTTGAGCGGCTTGGCCCGTACTACCCGTTTCGGCACGAACCCGCCGAGGGCGGCGCGGCGCTCACGCATGTACTGGATCTCGTCGGAGTCCTCGCCCGGGTGGTAGTACGGCGGCAGCGGCGCTTCCAGGGCCGAGTCGGGGATGTCGAGGTAGAGCCGGTCGCGGAACTCCTTCAGCTCGGCCTTGGTGAGCTTCTTCATCTGGTGGGTGGCGTTGCGGGCCTCGAAGTCGGAGCCGAGCGTCCAGCCCTTGATCGTGTGGGCGAGGATCACCGTCGGCTGGCCGACGTGCTCGCGGGCCGCCTTGAACGCCGCGTACACCTTGCGGTAGTCGTGCCCGCCGCGTGACAGCTTGCGCAGCTCGTCGTCCGACAGGTGCTGGACGATGCGGCGCAGCCGCGGGTCGGCGCCGAAGAACTTCTCCCGGATGTACTCGCCGGACTCGACGCTGAACGTCTGGAACTGCCCGTCCGGCGTGGTGTTCATCTGGTTGACCAGCACGCCGTCGACGTCCTGGGCGAGCAGCGGGTCCCAGTCACGGCCCCAGATGACCTTGATGACGTTCCAGCCCGCGCCGCGGAAGAACGACTCCAGCTCCTGGATGATCTTCCCGTTGCCGCGGACGGGGCCGTCGAGCTGCTGGAGGTTGCAGTTGACGACGAAGGTGAGGTTGTCGAGCTCCTCGCGGGCGGCGAGGCCGATCGCGCCGAGCGACTCGGGCTCGGACATCTCGCCGTCGCCGAGGAACGCCCACACGTGCGAGCGGGAGGTGTCCTTGATCTTGCGGTTGTAGAGGTAGCGGTTGAACCGGGCCTGGTACACCGAGTCGATCGCCGTCAGGCCCATCGAGACGGTCGGGAACTCCCAGAAGTCGGGCATCAGGCGCGGGTGCGGGTACGACGACAGCCCGCCGCCCGGGTGCGAGTGCTCCTGGCGGAACCCGTCGAGCTTGTCGCCCGGGAGCCGTCCCTCCAGGTAGGCGCGGGCGTAGATGCCGGGCGAGGCGTGCCCCTGGATGAACACCTGGTCGCCGGACTCGCCGTGGTCCTTGCCGCGGAAGAAGTGGTTGAAGCCGACCTCGTAGAGGGAGGCGGCGGAGGCGTAGGTGGCGATGTGCCCGCCGACGCCGATGTCGGGCCGGTTCGCCCGCGACACCATGATCGCCGCGTTCCAGCGGATGTAGGCGCGGATGCGCCGCTCGACGTGCTCGTCGCCGGGGAACCAGGGCTCGTGCTCCGGCGGGATCGTGTTGATGAAGTCGGTGCTGCGCAGTCCTGGCACCCCGACCTGGAGCTCGCGGGCCCGTTCCAGGAGCCGGAGCATCACGTAGCGCGCCCTGCCTCGGCCCTCGGTCTTGATGACCGTGTCCAGCGACTCCAGCCACTCCCGGGTCTCGTCCGGGTCGATGTCGGGCAGCTGGCTCGGCAGGCCGTCGCTGATGATCGAAAAGCGTTGACGTCCGGAAGCCACGGGGTCCCCTCTGTCCTTGCCGTCTTTGCTGGTGGGACGGGCGTCGCCGTGCGGCGGGCCGCCGGTCCCCGGTCGACTGTTCGTCGCCTCGGTACGTGATCCATCGTCGCCGCTTACGACGGCTAACGCATCTCTACCAACCGGTAACCATTCTCCCCCGCCGGCCGCGTTCCGACCGCCGTAGCGTCCGCTTTTTCCCGTTTTTCCGGATTGCGGGAGGATTCCTCTCGACGGCGGGGGGTGAACGTATGAGGCTGGGAACAACGGCACCACATGCCCGGCACGGCCCGTCCCGGTGGCGGGCGAACGAGCTTGGGGGAGTGATGAACGGACAGATCGGAGACCGGCTGCACGTTCACGGCAACGTCGTGGGCCAGGCGGACCGGACAGGCGAGATCATCGAGGTGCGCGGCCCGGACGGCGGCCCGCCGTTCCTGGTGCGGTTCGACGACGGCCACGAGACGCTGGTCTATCCCGGGCCGGACGCGGTGATCGAGCCCGGGGAGCAGATGTCGCGCTGATCCCCGCGCCGGGACCGCATGGGCCCGGCTCGGGATGCGTCCTGGAGCGCGGATCGGGTAGACACGGGACCATGGAGAGCACCGTGGTCCGGGTGACCACCGGTACACGAGAGGCCGTGCACGACATCACGGCCGAGTGCGAGCGGTTCGCCGCGTCGGCGGGCGGTGACGGGTTGCTGCACGTCTTCGTCCCGCACGCCACCGCCGGCGTGGCGATCCTCGAACTCGGGTCCGGCAGCGACGACGACCTCCTCGCCGCCCTCGGCGACCTGCTTCCGGCCGACGACCGCTGGCGGCACGCGCACGGGTCGCGGGGCCACGGCAGGTCGCACGTCATGCCCGCGCTCGTCCCGCCGTACGCGACCCTTCCGGTCGTCGGCGGGCGGCTCGCGCTGGGGACATGGCAGTCGGTCGCCCTGGTCGACCTCAACGTGGACAACCCGGATCGCCAGGTACGCCTGTCTTTTCTTAAAGGATGAGCGAAACGATCCGAATAACAGTCCGGTTGTCGTCCCGTGTGGGGCATGGGTGTGACGCGGGGATTGTCACCGTCCGTGGACGGCCGGTTACGGTGATCTCCGTAATCGGGCCAATGAGGGCACCAAAAGCCGGGAAGACACTTGCGCTAGGGGCCCACACTTGTGTGAACTGTCCCGCAAACACCGCACAGGTGCGGGCGGGCCACCCGTGCAGGGGGCCTGAGAACACAGGCACGACACCGTGCGGACGACGACAATGGGAGGAATTTCGTGAGCGCGACCGCGGGTCAGGCGCAGTCTGAGCGCAGCCTGGCCGAACGGCTCGGCCTCAAGGCGGGCCAGGTGGTGCAGGAGATCGGCTACGACGACGACGTCGACGAGGAGCTTCGCGAATCCGTCGAGACCGTCACGGGGAACGAGCTGGTCGACGAGGACTACGACGACGTGGTCGACGTCGTGCTGCTGTGGTGGCGCGAAGAGGACGGCGACCTGTTCGAGGGCCTGACCGACGCGATGATCCCGCTCACCGGCGGCGGCGACATCTGGCTGCTGACGCCGAAGGCGGGCCGTGACGGCCATGTGGAGCCGAGCGACATCGGCGAGGCCGCGCAGACGGCCGGCCTGTCGCAGACCAGCAGCGTCAGCGCCGCGAAGGAGTGGTCCGGGACGCGGCTGGTCGCGCCCAAGGTCCGCAAGTAGGCGGGCCGCACGCCCGGAAAGGGAGCCCGGGTCCGGCGGGCGCCGCGGGGTGACAGACTGGGCCCGTCCTCCACGCCCGTGGGGGACGGGCATGCCCCGTCGGCGGGGCGGATCGTGGGAGAGACCTTGACGGTTGAGGTAGGCGAACTCGCACCCGACTTCGAGCTGAAGGACCAGCACGGCACCCCGGTGAAGCTCTCCGGCTTCCGGGGCAAGAAGGTCGTCCTGGTCTTCTACCCGCTGGCGTTCAGCGGCGTCTGCACCGGCGAACTGTGCCAGATCCGGGACGAACTGCCCAGCTTCGGCGAGGCCGACGACGTGCAGGTCCTCGCGGTGTCGGTCGACTCGGTGCACGCGCTGCGCACCTGGGCCGAGCAGGAGAAGTACCAGTTCTCCCTGCTGTCGGACTTCTGGCCGCACGGCGGGACGGCGCAGCGCTACGGCGTGTTCGACGAGACCAGGGGGCTGGCCCGGCGCGGCACCTTCGTCATCGACACCGAGGGCGTGGTCCGCTGGAAGGTCGTGAACGCGATCCCGGACGCACGCGACATCGGCGAGTACCGCGAGGCGCTCGCCGCGCTCTGAGCGAGTCGGACCGGTCCGCCGGCCGGAACCGGTCCCCGCACCCTGGAGGTGTGATGCCCTGCTTCCGTTGCGGGGCGCGGCAGACCGACCCCGTGCGCGGCACCAGCCCGTGGAAGCGCGGGGTCCGGGCGGACCGCCAGGTTCTGATCTGCCCCGGCTGCCAGTCCGTCCACGACTGGGCGGGCGAACTCGACCGCTGCGCGGCGTGCGGCTCCACGGCGCTGATGTGCCGGCTCGGCGAGGTCGAGTGCCGCGACTGCGGCCACACCCGTGAGGCCGACCCCGCCGACCTGGTGCGTTTCGGCGCACCGCCCGGCACGTCCGGAGGCGACGGCGGGGAAGGCGATCTGTCCGCGGAGGTGGCCGCGGCCCTGAACCGCGTCCTGCGCCGGGGCCCGGCCACCTAGCCGCACCTGACCTTTTCCGGTCGGACAGACCACCGCGTTTAGGACTTGACGCGGCATTTTGCCCGCTGGCACGCTGCGCGGATGCCGATCGTGCTGATGCGCCTGGTCAACCGGATCACCGGGCGTTCCTGGCGGGCGCCGGCGCTCGTCCTCCTCGCCGCCTTCCTGGTGGGCTGGCTGCTGATCGCGGTGTTCGAGGAGCCCGGCGCCGACATCAAACGGCCGGACGAGTACGTCTGGTACTTCCTCGTCAGCGGCACCACCACCGGCTACGGCGATCTGTCCCCGGCGACGACCGGCGGCCGGATCGGCGGTGTGCTCATCATCGTGGCGGGGCTGACCGCGGGGCTCGTGATGTTCGCCGAGCTGACGCTCTGGATGGGAAGAGGACGGATGATGAGGGCCAACGGCCAGGCGCGGCTGCACAAGCGGCAGCACATCGTGATGGTCGGCTACGACCGCGACGGGCTGCGCGCCGTCATCGGCCAGCTCCGCGCCGACCCGGAGTTCGCCAAGACCTCCGTCGTGACGATCTTCTGGCCGGGCGAGCTGACCGGCGAGAACCCCGACCCGGGCCTGTACGACGTGGTGGCCTTCGACGACACCGCCTACGAGCGCGCGTGCCTGGAGGCGGCCCGGACCATCGTCGTGGTCGGCCGCACCGACGACGAGACCGTCCGGGTGACGCTCGGCGTGTCCGCGTACCTGCGCCGCAAGGGGGAGACGTCGGCGCATCTGCTGGCGGGCGTCCACGACGGCGGCCGGCGCCCGGAGATCACCGAGGCGCTGAGCCTGATCAGCCCGGACATCGAGCCGGTCGACATCGACGACCCCGCCGTCGTCGCGGTCGCGATCCGCAACCCGGGCGTCGCCGCGATCTACCACAACCTGGCCAGCACGCTCGACTCGGACGGCACCCTCTACCGCGTGGACGTCCCGGCGGACGCGGGCGAGTGGTCCCGTCTCGACGTCGCCGTCTTCCTCCTGCGGCGTGGCAGCACGCTTCTGGCCGTCGGCGAGTCGCACCGTCCCAACGCCCGGTTCCGCCTGACCGCGACGCCGGAGGAGAGGATCCAGGGCGGCCAGTCGCTCGCCGTGGTGGCTCCGGACCGTCCGGACATTCCCTGGCACGAGTTGTGAGCACGGGCTGTGAGAGGACCGGGAGGGCGCCGCTGGGGGCGCCCTCCCGGCGACCGCTGCGCGCGGCCCGGAGCCCAGGTCCAGAACTCCGGGGCCTCCCCGCGCGCGTGCGGGGCTCACCGGCACGGAACGGCCTCGGCCGTGGCGCCGTGGCTCCTCCGTTCTGCGGAATTCGGTTTTCGCTAGGAGGGTAGGACGGTTCGCGCCGCGGGTCGTCCCCCAATCAGGGGAGAGCGGGGGTGAAAACCGCGGAGGGGGCCGCCTGCGGAGGGCTACTGGCAGGTAGCTTCCGGTTGTTATCGTGCCGGAATGGGAGTTCCCGTACGCGTCGTCCTGGTCGACGACCACGAGATGATCCTCGCCGGGCTCACGGCGATGCTCGCCGGGTTCTCCGGGCGGGTGCGGGTGGTGGGGCAGGCGGGCACGGGACGGGAGGCGGCCCGGCTGGTGACCGCGCTGCGGCCGGACGTCGTCCTGCTGGACGTGCGGCTCGGCCCGGAGAGCGGTCTCGACGTGTGCCGCCGGCTGACCGGGCGCGTCCCGGAGGCGCGGGTGGTGTTCCTGTCGGTGTACGACGACGAGCAGTACGTCTTCGAGGCGCTGCGCGCGGGCGCGGGCGGCTACCTGCTCAAGCGGGTCGCCGGGCCGGAGCTCGTCCGGCGGCTGGAGGAGGTCGCGCGGGGCGAGACGGTCGTCGACCCCACGCTCGCCGGGCGGATGGCGGTCACCGCGGCCCGGCTGACGCGCGGCGAGTTCTGGCCCGGCGCCGACCGCGGGCTGACGCGGCGCGAGAGCGAGGTGCTGTCGCTGCTGGTCGGCGGGCTGTCGAACAAGGCGATCGCGGCGCGGCTCGTGCTGGGCGAGGAGACCGTCAAGAGCCATCTGCGCGCCCTGTACCGCAAGCTGGAGGTGACCGACCGGTCGGCCGCGATCGCGGTGGCGCTGCGCCAGGGGCTGTTCCGGTGACGGCGCCGCTGGAACTGCTCGCCGCGCGCGGGGCCGACCTGCTCGCCCGCGTCGTGGCCGTGGCCTGCTCCGACCGGGAGCTGCCGGGGCTGGCGGACGACCTGGCCGGGCTCGTCGTCCGGTCGGCGCGGGCGCTGACGTTCTGCGACGTGTACGTCCTGGACGAGGACGAGCGCGCGCTGGAATGGTCGGGGCCGCCCGTCCCGCTGGGGGAGGGTGACGTCGGCTGGGTCGCGGCCCACGGACGGGCGCGGACGCACCGGGACGGACGCGGCGCCGCGCTGCCCGTGCACAGCCGGGACAGGGTGATCGCGGTCGTGGACGTCCGGTCCGCCGGGCCGTGCCCGTCCGACGACCTCGCGCTCGCCACCGCGCTCGCCGGGCTGTTCGCGCCGGTGCTGTGCTCGTGCCGCCGGCTGCGCACCGCGCGCGAACGTGAGCGCGCGGCCGAGCGGTTCGCCGAGCGGGCCGTCGAGGCGCAGGAGGCCGAGTGGTCGCGGCTGGGCCGGGAGATCCACGACGGCATCGCGCAGCGGCTCGCCGGCCTCGGCTTCCACCTGTCGGCGGCCGAGCGGGCGCTGCCCGAGCACCATCCGGAGCCGCTGGCGCAGATCATGATGGCGCGCCGGCTGTGCGACCTGGCGGCGGCGGAGACGCGCGCCGCGATCGGCGGGCTCCGCCCGCCCGTCCTGGACGATCTCGGCCTGCCCGCGGCGCTGGCCACCCTCGCCCGCGAGGCCGGAGGCGGACCCGGGACCGCGGCGGCCGGGGCCGGGCCGTCCGGGGCGATCGACGTGACGGTGACCGTCGAGGGCGAGCTGGAGGACCCGCTGCCCGGCCACGTGCAGACCGCGCTGTACCGGATCGCGCAGGAGGCGGTCGGGAACAGCCTGCGGCACGCGTCCGCGAGCCGCGTCGACCTGCTGCTTGAGCACTCCCGCGACGGCGTCCGGCTCAGGGTCGCCGACGACGGGGCCGGCTTCTCGATCCGGGACGCGACGGCGCACGGCGAGCCGGGGCGGCCGGCTCTTGCCGGGGGGAGTGGGGGGTCGCCCCCCACAGAGAACCGTCCCGGCTCCTACGGCCTGCGCGGCATGCGGGAGCGCGCCGAGCTGCTCGGCGGACGCGTCGCGGTGACGAGCCGTCCCGGCGCCGGGACCACCGTTGAGGCCGTCATCCCGCTTCCCCGTCCAGGACCCGGAACGTGACCGCGGCCCTGACCAGCCGGTCGATGAGGGCGTCGCCCATCGCGGCCGCGGTCGTGACCTGCCCGGCGGTGTCCGGCAGGTCGTCGTGGACGAGGCACAGCGCCGACTCGGCGAGCATCTTGGCCGCCTCGCCGTAACCGGGATCACCGCCCGCGACCTCCGTCACGACGCGCCTGCCGCCGCCCTCGCCCACGAACGTCACACTGAACCAGTGGCGCGCGCGCCGCTCCTCCGACGGCCCCTCGCCCGGCGTGCGGAGCCGCAGCAGCAGCCCGCGGGTGGGCGGCAGCGAGGACAGCACGAGCAGCGCGCCCGCGCCCGCGACCAGCCCGGCGGCGGCGGTGAGGTGCTTGATCGCGACGTAGTGGCCGTAGGTGAAGTCCGGGCCGTAGCGGTCGAGCGCCGCCGCCGACCTGACCACGATCTGCGGATCGATGCTGGGCAGCGGGAGCGTCCAGCCGTCCCCGACCCTCGCCTTCGGCACCGGACGCCGCGACACGCGCACCCTGCGCCCGGCGGGCCGCTCCTCAAGGCGCCGGCGTTCGCGTCCGGCGCGCAGCATCCCGGCGGCGTCCGCGAAGATCCCGACGGCCGAGTGCAGGGTGCCGCCGGACGCGTCCCCGCGCCCCCGCACGAACCCCTCGACGCGCAGCGGGACGCCCTCGGGAAGCCGCTTCACCGTGAAGTACACGCCGAGGTCGTGCGGGACGGAGTCGAACCCGCAGGCGTGCACGATCCGCGCGCCGCTGCGCACGGCCTCGTCGTGGTACTTCACGTACATGCGGTCGACGAACGTGGGCTCGCCGGTCAGGTCGACGTAGTCGGTACCGGCGCGCGCGCACGCCGCGACGAGCGGCTCGCCGTGCTCGGCGTACGGGCCGACCGCCGTGACGACGACCCGCGCGGCGTTCGCGATCTCCTCGATCGAGGCCGCGTCGGTGGTGTCGGCGTGCAGCAGCGGCAGTCCGGCGCACGCGGGGTCGAGTTTCGCCAGCCGGTCGCGGACGGCCCTGAGCTTGGCGCGGTCGCGTCCGGCGAGGGCCCAGCGCGTCCCGGGATCGGCGTGCCCGGCGAGGTATTCGGCGGCCAGGGCGCCGGTGAAGCCGGTGGCGCCGAACAGGACGATGTCGTAAGCGCGGTCGGCGGTCATGCGATGCCCCTTCCCCGGTCCTCTTTCCTACTCTCGAACTAGATTCTGTATCCAATACCACCGGTCGCGCACGCCGACGCGGCGATGCGGGCGACCGCACTCGTCTAGGGTTGCTCCGATGAGGAGGATGGTGGTCTCGTGACCGGGCTCGCCGTGGCGATGGACGTCGTCGCCGTGGGCTTCTTCGCGTGGTTCGTCGCCCTGGTGTCCCGCGGCCGGACCGTGCCCGCCGCCGACGAGGGCGGCCGCCCCGCCGCGATACTCCTCATCGCCGCCAGCCTGGGCCTGCTGTCGGTCTCCCTGTGGAGCCTCCCCTAGCGGCCTCGCGTGACCGGCGTCACAGCGAATCCGGGGATTGGCCCCCGCATGTCCTACTGTTGTGACGACGACACGAAGGGGTGGGGGAGAAGTTGCTGAACCCGGAGGATCTGTACGAGCTCGACGCCGACCTGCCGCCGATGACGGGTCCGGTGCTGCTGCACAGCCTCGACGGCTTCGTGGACGCCGGGTCCGTCGGGCAACTCGTCCGCGAGCATCTGATCGAGGCGCTGGAGCACCGGGTCGTCGCGCGCTTCGACGTCGACTCGCTGATCGACTACAGGGCCCGCCGCCCGCCGATGACGTTCGACCGCGACCACTGGGCGTCCTACGAGGCGCCCGAGCTGGTCGTGCGGCTCCTCCGCGACGAGGCCGGAAGCCCGTTCCTGATGCTGTCCGGGCCCGAGCCCGACCGGCTGTGGGAGGGATTCACCTCGGCCGTCCTGCATCTGGTGAAGCGTCTCGGGATCGGGCTGGTCGTCGGGTTCCACGGCATCCCGATGGGCGTCCCGCACACCCGCCCGGTCGGCATCACCTCGCACGCGACGCGGCCCGAGCTGGTCACGCGGAACTCGTGGTTCGACAAGGTCCAGGTCCCGGGCAGCGCCGCCGGGCTGCTGGAGCTGCGGCTCGGGGAGGCGGGCCACGACGCCGTCGGGCTCGCCGTGCACGTCCCGCACTACCTCGCGCAGTCGGCGTACCCGTCCGCCGCCGTCGCCGCGCTGGACGCCATCGTCGACGCCACCGGGCTGGCGCTGCCCGTCGAGCGGCTCCGCGAGGCGGCCGAGGCGACCGACGCCGACATCGCCGAGCAGGTGGACGGCAACGACGAGGTGGAGAAGGTCGTCCGGGCCCTGGAGCAGCAGTACGACGCGTTCGCCGGGGCCGCCGAGCGCGACAGCCTCCTCGCCGAGTCGCAGGACATGCCCACCGCCGACGAGCTCGGCGCCCAGTTCGAGCGCTTCCTCGCCGAACAGGACGGCCCCGACGCCCAGAGCTAGCCCGGCGCCCGACCGTGCCGCCACAGACAAGGACTGTTCGGGCATGGCCAAGATCCCCGTCCGGACGGGACGCTGGACTTGCTCCGACACGGGAGGGCAGCAATGAGCGAGGCTCACGACATCATCAAGGCCCACTACGCGGCGTCCGACCGCGGCGACCTGGACGGCATGGTCGAGGCGTTCGCCGACGACATCGCCTGGACGGAGATGGCCGGATTCCCCTACGCGGGAACCTACGTGGGCACCGACGCGATCAAGGCCGGGGTGTTCGGGCGGCTCGGCGAGGACTGGCAGGGCTTCCGCGCCGACCACGAGGAGCTGATCGACGGCAATGACGGGACGGTCGTCGCGATCGGCTACTACTCCGGCACCTACCGGGCGACCGGCCGGGCGATGCGCGTCCGGTTCGTCCATGTGTGGCGGGTGCGGAACGGCGAGATCACCGGCTTCGAGCAGTTCTGCGACACCCACGGCGTCCGCCAGGCCATGACCTGAGCGAAGCGAATGGGGCCGGGCCGTGATCGGGTCTGGCCGAAAACCATCCGGGGCGGGACGGCACTAGCGCGAACCGGCCCGGAGGGTGCACTATGTCGGGCAACACGGGAACGGGGCTTTATCTGGGGAAACGCGCATGTCGACTCTCATTCGCACGGCGGATCTGCCGGCCGCCGAGCGGTTCGAGTTCTGGCGCAGCTCGGTGACGGACATGTTCGTGCCGCTGCGCGCCGAAACCACCCGGCCGGAGCGCTTCGAGGGCCGCATGCGCGGGCGTGAACTGGGCGCGCTGAAGGTCGCCGACGTCGCGTCCACACCGAACGTGGTCCGGCGCACCGGCGCGCTGATCGCCAGGTCCGACCCGGGACACTACAAGATCGGTGTCCAGCTCAGCGGATACTGCCTGCTCACGCAGGACGGACGCGAGGCCGCGCTGGTCCCCGGCGACTTCACGATCTACGACACGACGCGCCCGTACACGCTCGCGTTCGACGACTCGTACCGGCAGCTCGTCCTGATGGTCCCGCGCCGCCTGCTGCACCTGCCCGAGGAGGCCGTCGCCGGCCTCACCGCCACCCGGATCTCCGGCCGCCAGGGCGTCGGCGCGCTGCTGTCGCCGTTCCTGCTCCAGCTCGCCCAGCAGCTGGACGACCTGGACGACCACGGCAGCGTCCGGCTCGGCGACAACATCGTCGACCTGCTCGTCACGCTCCTCGCCGAACGCCTGGACCTCACCGCGCCGACCACCGACTCCCGCCGCCGCGCGCTGCTGCTCCGCGTCCGCGCCTACATCGAACGCCATCTGGACGACCCGGACCTGTCCCCGGACGAGATCGCCGCCGCGCACTTCGTCTCGTCCCGCCACCTGTACAACCTGTTCCGCGAGGAGGGCACGACCGTCTCGGCGTGGATCAAGGAACGCCGCCTGGAGCACTGCCGCCGCGACCTGCGCGACCCGCTCCAGCTGCACCGCCCGGTCAGCGCCATCGCGGCCCGCTGGGGCTTCGTCGACGCCGCGCGCTTCAGCCGCCTGTTCAAGGCCGCCTACGGCGCCAGCCCCCGCGAGTACCGGGTTACCGTCACCGGCGAGTGATCGTTACACGGGTGGTCAACTCCCGTACGCCCACAGACAAGACCGGCGTGCCGCGCCCCCCGAAACTGGCCTCACCTGCGAGGGAGGTCACCATGAACACCCGGCTGCACATCAACGGAGAATGGGCCGCGGCGGCGGACGGCGCCGAGTTCACCACGTCCGATCCCGCCACCGGGACCGTCCTGGCGACCTGCGCGGAGGCCGGCCCCGAGGACGTGGACAAGGCCGTCGGCGCCGCCCGGGCCGCGCTCCACGACCCGGCGTGGGCCACCATCGCCCCGAGCGCCCGTGCCCGCCTTCTCTGGCGCGTCGCCGACCTGATCGAGGAGCACGAGGCCGACCTCGCCGAGCTGGAGACCCGCGACCAGGGCCAGCCGCTCGGCGTCGCGCACTCGGTCAGCGTCACCGGCGCCGCCGAGCACTTCCGCTACTTCGCCGGCTGGTGCACCAAGCTCGAAGGCGCGGTCTCCCCGATCTCGTTCCCGAACACCCTGCACTACGTCCGCCGCGAACCCGTCGGCGTCTGCGCGCTGATCACCCCGTGGAACTTCCCGCTCATGATCGCCTCGTGGAAGCTCGCGCCCGCCCTGGCCTGCGGCAACACGGTCATCATCAAGCCCGCCGAGCAGACGCCGCTGACCACCGTCCGGCTGGTCGAGCTCTGCGCCGAGGCGGGCTTCCCGCCCGGCGTCGTCAACCTCCTCACCGGCGGCCCCGGCGCCGGCCGCGCCCTCGTCGCGCACCCGGACGTCGACAAGGTCTCCTTCACCGGCTCCAGCGCCGTCGGGCGCGAGATCGTCCAGGCGTCCGCCGGCAACCTCAAGCGCGTCACCCTCGAACTCGGCGGCAAGGCCCCGAGCGTCGTCGCCCGCGACGCCGACATCGACAAGGCCGTCGCCGGCAACCTCCAGGGCGCCCTCCTCAACAGCGGCCAGGTCTGCGCCGCCTACACCCGCCTGTACGTCGACCGCCGCCGCGCCGACGAGTTCACCGAGAAGCTCGCCGCCGCCGCGTCCGGCCTCCGCCTCGGCCCCGGCCTCGACCCCGAGACCCAGATCGGCCCGCTCGTCTCCCGCGACCACCTCGACCGCGTCGACTCCTACGTCCGCACCGGCACCGAGCAGGGCGCCGAACTCGTCACCGGCGGCCACCGCGCCGACGGCCCCCTCGCGGGCGGCAACTTCTACACCCCGACCGTCTTCGCCGGCGTCACCGACGACATGACCATCGCCCGCGAGGAGATCTTCGGCCCCGTCCTGCCCGTCATCGCCTACGACGACCCCGAGGAACTCGCCGCCCGCGCCAACGACACCGACTACGGCCTGGCCGCGTCCCTCTGGACCCGCGACCTCTCCACCGCCCACCGCCTCGCCGCCGAGATCCGCGCCGGCGCCATCTTCGTCAACATGCTCCCCATCCCCGACGCCGCCGCCCCCTGGGGCGGCTACAAGTCCAGCGGCTGGGGCCGCGAAATGGGCCCCTACGCCCTGGACGCCTACACCGAGATCAAGGGCGTCTGGGTGAACCTGGACACCCCCTGACCCCCGAACCGTTTCGCGACCGCACCCAGGAACCGGGTACGCTTTCCCGGCAACGCGGGCGCGTAGCTCAGGGGTAGAGCACTCGCCTTACAAGCGAGGAGTCGGCGGTTCGAAACCGTCCGCGCCCACCCAGGTCAAAGGCCATGGCCCGCGAGTGCGGGCCATGGCCTTGATCTTGTGAGTGACTAACTGGGTGACTACGGGTCCTGATCCGTTGCGTCGCCGGCGTCGGCGAAGATGCCGTCCATCGCGGTCGCGCCCTTCTCCATCACCGGCCGGATCTGCAGGCGGTAGACGGTCTCGGTGACGGCCGTGCTGCGGTGGCCGACCAGCCGGGAGATGTCCTCTATGGGGATGCCGTGGTCCGACAGCACCGACACGAAACTGTGCCGCATCTCCCGCGGCGCCCACTGCGCGCCGTCCAGCTCGGCCTTGTCGAGCACCTTGCGGAAGTCGCGTCGTACGTTGGAGGCCGATAGCGGGGTTCCGGTGCGGGTGCAGAACACCAGGCCGCGTTTGGACGAGGCGTCGCCGGCGGTCTCGTTCTGGTGCTCCTGGAGGCGTCGGAGCGCCTCGACGCAGATGTGCGGCAGCTTCAAAGTCCGGCGGGACTTCCTGGTCTTGGTGTCGCCCTTCTTGCGGACGGATCGCCAGACGTAAATGGCGTAGGCGTCGTGTTCCCAACCGGCTTCTTGGACGGGAATCCATCTGTTGACGTCTTCGACGTAGCTGACGACGTGATCCCACGTCAGTGCTCGCAGTTCCTCGGTTCGGGCCCCGGTGGCCAAGGAAAGGACGATGTAGGCCGCGATTCGCGGTTCGGACTTGCGCGCTGCTTCAAGGACGGCCTTGGCTTGCGTGAGGGTGAGCGCTTTGGACGGGCGCCCTTCCCTGCCTTCGGGGACGTCGCAGAGTTCGACGATGTTGCGCCTGACTTTGTCGCGGGCCATGGCTTTGCGCACCGCGCGGTTCAGGATGGAGTGGATCAGCTTGAGGGATCGCGTGCTGAGCTTTTTGGATTTGGCGGTGAGCCACTCGTCCACGTCCTCGGCCGACAGTTCGCGGAGCTTGCGGGCGCCCAGGGCCGGGATGACGTGGTTCTCGGCGAACGTCTGGTTCATCTCCACGGTGCGGTCGGATCGGCCGCTGAGGCCATGCTGCAACCAGTACTCCACCGCTTCGGCGACGGTGTAGTTCGCCGGTTCGGACGGCAGGCCGTCCTCGTGGTCGCGGAGGACCTTGCGGAGGGCCTGCTTGGCCGCGGTCTTGGTCCTGCCGCTGCCCTTGCGGACGATCCGCTTGCCCTGCGGGGTGTATCCGACGGTCACTGAGGCGATCCAGCGCCGCCTGCTCTTGTCCCAGTGCAGCCCGCCGTCTCCCTGGGGACGTCGCTTCTTCTTGGTTTCGTGGTCGTCGTCGGGCTCTTCAGGGGTGGCGACGGTGGTCGCGGGCATCGTGTTCTCCTCCAGGCGATCGTTACGTTTGGTGATGGGTGATGGGGCTGGTTGGAGGTGCTGCACGGCTGCACGCATGCACACAATGCACAACAACTGGTTTCTGTGCATTACGTGCATGCGTGCATGCGTGCAGGCGGTCGTAAGCCCTCCAGGACGCTGACGCTGTGTGACCGGGAAATGGGGGTCACGATCCGCTCTCCGGCGCGGTCTGCGGGTGAGCCTCGTAGATTGCGGCTGGAGCTCGTCCGCCGACGCTTGAGCGGGGCGCGGAAGGCAGTCGCCGGATCCAGCCGTGGGCGTCCAGGACGCGCAGTGCTGGGTCGACATCGGCGACCTTGCGGAAACGTGGTCGAAGTGCTTGGACGGCGTCGCGGGCGGTGAAGCGGTGGGTGCCGGTGCGGGTGATCCAGTCGCGTAGGGCGCGAGCGTCGGCGAGGTCGGGGTCGGCGCCGATGAGGTCGTAGGCGGCTTGGGCGTGGGTGAGGAAGTAGTCGCCGATCTGGCGTGCGCGGGCGAAGGTGTCGGCGGTGATGGGCGTGTTCCAGGTGCCGTGATGGTGGTGGGCCAGGTGGAGCAGTCCGGCGATGCGGACGATGGCGCCGGGGAATTTGCCGCCCCAGTCGGGCATGTGGGCCAGGTCGTTGCCGGGCCGGTAGCGCGGTTCGGTCTCGCGCAGCAGCTCCTGGACGGCGCGGTGTGCCGCATCGGTGAAGGCGAGGCTGATCGGTTCGGTGAGGGCGTGCAGTCGGGTGATGAGTCCGGTGAGGGTGTCGGCGTAGGTCTGGGTTATGTGTGCGGGGATGAGTTCGGGGCTGGCGTCGCGGTAGCCGAGCAGGGAGGCCGGGACGGCGTACAGGATCCGGCCGAGCAGGCCCTGGCCGCGGAATTGCGGTGTGTCGGCGAGGCCGGCCAGGACGTCGGGTTGGGTGCAGATGCCGAGGGTGATGTGCGCGGATTCGATGATCTCGGACGGTCGTCCGACCCGGTCGATGCGCATTCCTTCACCGGCATGGCCGTGTTTGAGGACGGCGAAGTTGGGTGCGCCGCTGTAGCGTCCGGCGGCAATGGAGAAGATCTCGCCTTCGGGGGACAGGATGGCCATCCGTCCGCCCTGCTGCGCGAGCTGCGAGGTCAGCATCTCCGGGGTGGCGTCGTCGGAGAACAGCCGTGGCTCGGCCGGTACCCGCAGTTCTTGGAGCCGTTCGGCGGCGATCCGCGCATCTTCTAGGTGTTGTTCGCGGACGATTGCGTCAATGGCGTTGATCGCGGCCTTTTCGGCCTTTTCCAGGTCGGCTTCGGCGACGCGGCGCTGAATGGCGATATCGGTGATGTAGGGCTGTGCCTGCTCGCGCAGCGTCGCTTCAGCGGCCCGTATGGGGGCGGTCATGGAGGCGAACACTTCGGATTTGCGGTTGCCGGGGCCCAGGGCGATGACGGTGAACAGGTTGGTCGGTTCGCGCCAGCCGCGTGCTTGGACCCAGACCTTGCCGCCGGCGGCGACCGCCAGGACGGCCAAGGCGAGGCAGCCGGACAGGTCGGCGGGGGTCTGGCTTTGCTCGGCCAGGCGGGCGGCGTATTCGGCGATCCAGTCCGGCAGCATCGGCAGCGGGAACGATGGCAGTTCCCGCGCGGCCTCCAGCGGGGTGGGTGCGGGCCAGCCGCGGGCGTCGGGTGTGGTGATGTCCTGGACGGCGGCGGTGACGGCGGCGCGCAGGTCGGTGGCCTCGCCGTCGGCGGCCTGGTGGCCGAGCTGGGTGAGGTGGATCCCGGTGGTGGCGACGGTGCGGGCGTAGGCCAGCTCGGCGAGCCGGTGGGCGTAGTAGCCGGCCTGGGTGGACGAGACGGTGTCCTGGATCAGGGTGTGCAGGTAGGGACCGCCGCCGACCTTGGTCAGGCGGCGCGGGCCGAGTTCGGCGGCGACGGCGGTGGGTTCGCAGGGGTCGCCGCGGTCGGCCAGGTCGCAGATGGCCTGCCAGATCTCCAGGTGGGCGGGCCGGTAGAACTCGCTGCCGTCCAGCACCTGGCGGGCGTCGGCGACGGCCCGGGCCGACAGCATCATCGCCCCGAGCACTTGCCGCTCGGCTCCCAGGTCGTGGGGGAGCGGCCGGGTGGGCTCCTGATCGTCTTGGCCGCCGTCGAGCACGCGGAGCGGAGGCTTGGTCATCGGGTGACCGTCCTGGAAACGCCGCGTCGTGTATGCGGCTGGGTGCGGGCAGGGCTCATGGTTCCTCCACGGCGAGGACGAGGACGTTGGCGAGTGGTGAGAGGCGTGGGCCGGGTGTGACTCGGCGGCCCGAGAAAGGCCCGGACCGCACGGGGCGGCGGTCCGGGCCGGGGGCGGTCTACTCGCGTTCGCGTGGCCGGATGCCCTCGGCGAGGGCGGTCAGGGCCTCGGTGAGGTTGTCCAGGGCGTCCCGGGCGCCGCTGATCGCCTCGTCCTCGCCGAGCCACTCGGCCAGGTCCATGGAGACAAGCAGCGAGCCGAGGCCGAGGAAGGCGTCATGCAGCAGCGCCACGAGGATCGCCATGGTCGTCCGGCGCAGGTCCAGGGACTGGTCGGCGAACTCGTCCAGCTGTTCGTCGGTGACCTGGTCGGAGGCCGTGGCAAGCATCTCCATCGCCTCGGCGACGACGGGCGCGTACTCGCTCACCTTCTCGATCACCGAGTGGAGCGCGTCACCGCGTTCCACTAGGCCCTCCAGCGCGGAGGGGCGTTCCAGCGGATTGGACATCGGGTGTTCCCTTCGGTTGGGGGCGGGGGCCGGCTAGAGCCCCCGCCCGTTGGGTTGATCTCGGGGAAGTTCAGCGGGAGATCTCGGCCAAGACGTCGTCCAGGTCGGCGGGGCTTTTCAGGACGTCACGGGCCTTGGAGCCGGCGGCCGGGCCCACGATGTTCAGGCGTTCCATCCGCTCCATCAGGGCGGTGGCCTCGGCGTAGCCGATGCGGAGTTTGCGCTGGAGCATGGAGGTTGATCCGAACTGGGTGGACACCACGAGCTCAACGGCAGCGGTGAGTAGGTCGTGGTCGTCGCGCTTGGCGTCCTGGTCCCGGTCGGCGCGGTCCGGCCGGTCGTCGATGGCCTGGCTGCGCTTCTCGGCCGCGTCCTCTTGGTCCTCGTCGGCGACGTCGCCGACGGCGGCCGCGGGGGAGTCCTCCTCGTCAGCGGTTTCGGGGACGAGTTCCCACCCGGCGCCCGTCCCGGCGGGTCGGGCGCTGCCGGACTTCACCAAGGCGGCCATGTGCCGGTACACGGTGGGTTTGCTGATCTCGGCGGCCTCGGCCAGCTCGCGCCAGCCGAGCGGGCCGCCGCCAGCGGCCGCAAGGATGCTGGCGAGCTGCTCGGGCGTCGTCGGCTCGGGCTCGGCGGCCGGCGCCGCGGGGTGCTCGTCCCCGTGCTCGTCCTCGGCCAGGCCCTCGGTGGTCGGGCCCTCAGCGGTTGGGGTGGCGTGGTCGGGGACGGTGGCATAGGCCGTCTCGTATGGCTGTTCCTCGGCCGGGGCGGGCTCGGCCGGGAGCGGTTCGGCCACGGCTTTGCCCTGCCGCTTGCAGATCGCCACGACGCGGTTGATCTCCTTGTCGGAGACGTAGGCGTTTTGTAGCCGGACCGGGGCGGCGGCGCCCATCGGCAGGAACAGCGCGTCGCCGTGGCCGAGCAGTTTCTCGGCGCCGGGCTGGTCGATGATCACGCGGGAGTCGGCCAGGGAGGAGGTGGCGAACGCCAGCCGGGACGGCACGTTGGCCTTGATCAGCCCGGTGACGACGTCCACGCTCGGGCGCTGCGTGGCCAGGACGAGGTGGATCCCGGCGGCGCGGGCGAGCTGGGTGATCCGGATGACGGAGTCCTCGACGTCCTTGGGCGCGACCATCATCAGGTCGGCCAGCTCGTCCACGATCACCAGCAGGTAGGGCATCGGCTCGGCGCGCGTGTTCCTTGCCGTGGTGGTGACCTTCCCGGCGGCCACCGCGGCGTTGTAGTCATCGATCTTGCGGACGCCGGCCGCCTCCAGGTCGTCGTAGCGGCGGTCCATCTCGCCGGTGATCCATTGCAGGGCTTCGGCGGCCTTGCGCGGGTTGGTGATGATCGGGGTGAGCAGGTGCGGGACGCCTTGGTAGGCGGTCAGCTCCACGCGTTTGGGGTCCACCAGGATCATCCGGACCTCGGCCGGGGTGGCCCGCATCAGAACCGAGGTGATCAGCCCGTTGATGCAGGTGGACTTGCCCGCGCCGGTCGCACCTGCGATCAGGATGTGCGGCATCCTGGCGAGGTTGGCGATGACGGTGCGGCCCTCGACGTCCTTGCCCAGCCCGACGATCATCGGGTGGTGCTCGCTGGTCGCGATGGGCGAGCGGAGCACGTCGCCGAGCCGGACCAGGTCCTTGACCGCGTTGGGGATCTCCACACCGATCACGCTCTTGCCGGGGACCGGCGCCAGGATCCGCAGTGACGCGGCGCGGGTGGCCAGGGCGATGGTCTTCTGCAGGCCGGTGATCTTCTCCACCTTCACGCCCGGCGCGGGAACGATCTCGTACTGGGTGACGGTGGGCCCGCGGGTGTGCCCGGTCACCTTGGCGTCCACCTTGTGATCGGCCAGGGCCTTGGTGATCTGCTCGCGGATCCGCTCGGCCTCGCGGTCGCCACCGGGCGCCGGCGGTTGGGTCTTGAGCAGGTCGTCAGCGGGCAGGGAGTAGCGCGGTTCGGCAGCGTCCTCGCCGTCGTCCTGGCGGTCGTTCTCGGCCAGGACCGGCACGCCTTGGGGTGGGGTGGCGTCCTCGGCCAATTGCGGGGCATCGGCTGGCCGTGGGGCCTCAGCCGGGGTGTCTATGACGGGTTCACGGACGTCCAGGGCGTCTAGGGCGTGCTGGCACTGCTCGGCCTCGGCGCGGCGACCGAGCCACCACGCGCCCGCCAGGGCGCCGAGCAGCAGCACGCCGAGCAGGACCGGCATCCGCATGAGGGCCTGCCAGGCCACCAGCGCGGCCACCGCCACACCGCCGCCGCGCGCCCACCGGATCCGGGTGCGGGTGGAGGCGATGTCGGCGTCGCTCAGCTTGACGTCCTCGGCCTCGGGCTCGGCCCGCCGCCGCGAGGCTCCCCGGTACGCGCGTCCGCCGCTACGGCGCTCACGGGCCGCCTCGCGGGCCTGCTGACGCTCTTGCTCGGCGCGGGCCTCGGCGTCGGCCCGGAGCCGCTCGGCGGTCCGCTCGGCCAGCTCGTCCTCAGTCAGGTTCGCCGCGGTGATCCACGCCCGGAACCGGCCGGCGGCCACCCGGGCGCCGAGCGTGATCCGGCTGCCCTGCCGCGCCCCCCATCCGTCCGCATCGGCGACCGGGCCGACGCTGTCCTCGGCGCCGGGTTTCGTCGCCGCGGCCGCCGGCGACGCGACGGTTTCCGGCGTCGCTCCGGGCGCGGGGGCGTCGTCCTCGTACGGCGAGGCCGGCGGGGGCTGGTCCCGGTTGCGCCAGCGGTCGACGGCGTCCAGCAGCTTCGTCCGGAGGGTGGGGCGGTAACGGCGCGGCAGCTCGTCCCGCGTGGTCGGCGCGGTCGGGTGGTCGGTGGTCTTGGGCGGGTCTACGGGCGGTGTGGCGCGCTCGTCCGGGTCCTCGTTCGGCTGCACGATCACGGCCGGTCTCCTTGCAAGGTCGTCATGTGGTCGATCTGGCGGGCCAGCGCGGCCGTGATCTCCTCGGCCAGCCGCTCGGCCTCGGCCTCGGGGACGTCGCGGATCGTGGCGCGCCACTGGTCCCACGCCACCGCGGCGCGGGCCCGGGAGGTGGCGGCCGCGGCGCGCTTGGCGGCGAAGTGCTCCTGCCGGCGCGCGGCCCGCCGCCGTGCCGCGTGCAGCTCACGCGCCGTAGCGGGCCGGGCCGGGCTGGCGTCCGGGTCGAAGGCCATCGGGTTCCCCTTCCGCGGGGTGTCTCAGCCGGGCGGTCTCAGGGGTGCCTCGTGCGCGCGCATACGCGCGCACCTTGGGGCGTGTCAAGAGGGGACGAGACGGAGGTGAGACGGGCCGGTGAGACGCCCGCCATGAGACGGGTCCGGCGTCCGGCCCGGGCGGGCGGCGGCGCGGGGTGGCCCCGCGCCGCCGCCGCGCACTGTCGGTCACCGACACGGGCGTCAGCGGCCGGTACCCGAGCCCGAGCCGTTGCCCGAGCCGCCGCCGGTGGTGGTGACGGTGCTGAACATCGTCTGCATCCCGGTGCCCAGGGACGCCGAGACCTGGCGGGCCATCAGCCCGAACAGGCTCCCGGCCAGCAGCACGCCGGCGACGAACGACACCACGACGTGGGTGGGCTTGGCCTTCTTGTGCTTGAGGATGTACCAGAGGAACGCCAGGACCACGAGGATCATGATCGTGCCGCCCTCGGCCTCGCCCGGCAACTGTGTCGGCGCCTGCTGCGGCGCCGCGGCCAGGACTCCCGTGATGGGGACTGCCATGATGGGTTCTCCTTCGGAATCAAATGGGTTGATCACCGTGGGAATCAGGCCCGGTCCCTGGCTAGAGGGGCCGGGCCGCTCCCCTCCGGCGGCGACCCGGCCGCCGCACGGGCGGCCAGCTCGTCCGGTTCCGGGCGGCCTGCGAGCGCGGCCGGGGTGTGCGACCGGCAGCGCGGGCCGACCACGTACGCGCGCACCTGGTCAGCGCTCCCGCACAACCGGGCGCCGAGCCAGTAGCCGCACACCGGGTCCAACAGCCGCACTCGCAGGGGATCACCGCTGGTCACCGCCCGTTCGGAGTGGTGCGGAACTCGCCGTGCTTAGAGCAGCGCCACACGTCCCGGGAGGGACCGGCACCGCCTTGGCGGCCGCGCCTGGTCACCGACGAGTCGGTCCGGCAGCTCGGGCAGCACGCCTTGCCGCTCACTTGCGGTCGGCCGGGGTCTGACGGTCCGCGCCGCGCGGGTCCTTGCCCTTGGGGAACGAGGACTGCCACATCGCGGAGGTGGTCGAGGAACCGTCGCCCTGCTTGCCGGTCTTCTGGTCGGACATACTGGGACCTGCCTCTCTGTGAGGTGGCCTCGCCGGGTGTTCTTTGGACGGATCCCCGGCGGGGCCCTTTTCGCTGGTCACGGGCGGGATTGCCGGTGACGGGGCGGGGCGGCATCAGCCGGTCCCCAGGCACGCGATCAGGGCCGCGATCAGCAACCACGCCACGTGCCAGCTCTGATCCAGGGCGTAGGCGCCCGTCCCAGCCGGGGCGGCGGTGCCGTCCCCGAGCCGGGCGAACTCGCCCTTGCCCACGCGGTCGGCCAGCCGCGCCAACGTCGTGCGGCGGTCGGCCCAGTAGTGCGAGACCGCGTCCACTCCCAGCGCGACGACCAGCGACAACGGGGCCAGCGGCAGCGACAGCACCACCGCCACCCCCGCGACCACGGCGGCCTTGGTGGCGGTCAGGGTCGCCACGTGCCGTGCGCACCAGATCTGGCCCCGCCGCCCGGGCGCGCCTTTCCCGCACGCCTGCGTATGGGTCTGGACCCAGTGGTCCCCGACCTGGTGCGCCACCCACAACGCGATGAACACGCAGCTGAACACGGTCGCCGACGCCATCACCGGCCACCCCCGCTCAGGCGGACCGACACCGCAAGGCCCTCGGCGACGACCTGGTCCGGCACGGCGTCGGGCGCGGGCTGTAGCCCGATCTCCTCCAGGTGCCCGGCGACGTAGGCGGCCGGGTCCAGCTCCCCGAGCGCGGCGGCCGCGGCGGCCGCGCGGGCGTGGGTGAGCAGCTCGACGTAGGCCACGTGCAGCTCGGTGTACCGGTGCCGCATCGCCGTGGCCTCGGCGCCGAGCGTCTCCAGGTGGGTGCGCAGCACCGTCTCCTGGCCGCGTCGCACGTCCAGCTCGGCGTGCGCCTCGGCCAGGTCCTGGCGGGCCTGGTTGAGCTGACGGCGGATGTCCAGCTCGTAGGGCGTCCCCGCCGCCGCGCTCACGCGAGTCGTGTCCATCACTTGGCACCCCCCGCCAGCACGGTCAGCGGACGGGCGATCTCACCGAGGTCGGCGTTGTCTGCCTTGCCGGTGACCTCCTCGGCCAGCGCGGCCATGATCCGCGTGGCGCGGTCGTAGCCGACCCCCAGCGCGTCCTTGACGGCCCGCACACCCGGCTCGATCTCACCCCGATCGAGGAGCCCGGCCAGCTGTTCCCGCAGCTCGTCGTCGGTGCGGTCCCGGCTGGTCTTGGGCGCGGGCTTGGCGGCCTCGGGAACGGGCACGCCCTTGTTCGGGCGAGGCCGGCGCGGCGTTCCCGCACCCGGCCGTCCATCGCGGTCACCGCCGGTTCGCACCGCACCCTTGGGAACGGCCTTGCCGGTCTTGGCGCGCACCGGGCGCGCGATGACCGGCAGCGCGGGGCGGTTCCCGAGCGGGACCGGCCACACCGTCACCGGAACGATGGTCTCGGCCAGAGCGTCGCGCTCGGCGCAGTCCGTCACGCGCTCGGGCGCGCTCACGGTCCGGGCGTTCGCGTGCCGTCGAAGGTCCATCTCGGCCAGCCGCGGGACCGCCTGGCCGGTCTCGTCGTGCCAGGGGTCGGCGTCGGTGATCGATCGGTCGATGACGCCGATCAGGTGCGCCACCAGCGCCGCGCCCACAGGGCCGATCGCGTGCGCGAACATCGCGCCCGGGACCGCCCATCCCGACAGGTGCGGGCCGTCGTCGGCGGGCACCGCCGCCACGAGGTTCAGGAAGATCGACGTGCCCAGGCAGCCGGCGGCGATCCGCTCGGCCGTAGCCGACAGCTTCCCGCCCGAGGTGGCCAGGCGGGCGCGGACCACGATGATCCAGCACACCACCCCGATCAGCAGCGCCTCCAGGCCCCACAGCACCCACCACACCGGTTCGCCCGTGGTCACCGACATCAGCCGGGCCGCGCCCTGCTGCACACCGGTCGTCGACCAGACGCCGAACCCGATCAACAGGGGCACCAGGATCACCAGGTTCCGCGACCGCAGCCGCTCCAACCGCAGCGCCCGGGCCTCACCCGACCGCGCCATCAGCGACCGGATCCGCGTCCGCTCACCTGAGGCGTGGAACTCCCGATACATCCGGGCCAGCTCGGTCTCCGCGCGGACATCGGCCTCCCGCTCGGCGCGCTCCAGCTCGGCCAGCCGCACCTCGGTCGCCAGGTCCGCGCGGGCCCGGCCGTGCCCGGCCTCGGCCCGAGCGCGCTCCAGCTCGTCCGCCCGCCGCGCGGCCGCCAGTTCCCGCTGCCGCTGCAGCTCCCGGGCCAGTTCCTGCGGTACGTCCGGCTCGTCGACGGGCCTACGGTCGCTGTTGAGGATCCTCATGCCGGAACACCCCTAACCGCACCGGCCAGCGCGCCGGTGACCGTCATCTGGATTGGCCGGGGCCGCACCCCGCACAGCGGGCAGCGCCGTGCCGCGCCGCCCTGCCGCTTGATCGCACGCTCACGTCCGCGGTCGCCCGGCCACAGCCGCGCCAACCGCCACTCGATCCCGACGCCGCGCACCACCTGCAGCAGCCGCGCCCCGGCCCCCCTCTCGTGCTGCGCCAGCCGTCCGGCCAGGTCACCGGTCCAGCCGATGTAGTGCCGCGCGTGCTTGTACGGACGGGCGAAGTGCAGCAGATACACCACACCCCGTCGACACGACCGGCACAGCGGCAACGCCTCGGGCACCAGCCCGGCCAACGCGACCAGCGCCGCGTCGCACCCCAGCCCGCTCAACACCACGTCGCACGCCAGGCACGGCACGCCAGCGCCGGTCGCGAACCGGATGGACTCGATGCTGATCACGGCTGCGTCCCTCCGGTTTTGTCGAGCGGGACGACGGAGCCGCCGACCAGCAGCGTGCGGGCGGCCAGGGCGTGCCCGTCGCACATCAGCCCGCCGTCGCCCTCCTGGTCGGTGACCCTCCACCGGACCGGCTCCGGACAGGGGACGTCGCCGCGGTCGTAGTCCCAGCGGCGCCCGCACCCGCTCACGCGGCACCAGCTCGTCCCGCCGGTGGCGGCGATGGTGCTGCCGTGCTCGGGGCAGACCGGCCACGGGATCCGGCACGCGTCCGCCGGCACCGCCGCGATCCGCTCCAACCCCACGGCCGTCTCGCGCATCTCCCGGGCGACCTGCCGGGCATACCCGGCCGCCTCGGGCAGCCGGAACCCGGCCAGCCGCACCAGATCGCCCTCCGTGCGGTCATCGACCGGCCCCGCCAGGTACTGCCCCTGGGCGCGGAAGTCCGCGCTGGCGCGCTCGATCAGCCGGACCCGGTCCTCGGCCACCTCGGCGATCACCCGCATCCGGGCCGGCGTCACCGGCCCGGCGGCGTCGCGGCCAGTCGGCAGCACCCCGCCCTTGCTGTGGCACCACCGCTCGGTGCCGCCGTAGGTGACCGTCCCGGCGCCGCACACGTGGGCGTTGCCGATCGCCCACTCGTCCAGCTGCTCGGCCGCGTCCAGCGCGGCGCGGAACGCCCGCGCCGGGCCCGACCCGCCGCCGGTGACGAAGCCGCACCAGCCGCCGTCATCGGCCAGCAGGTTCAGCCCGGCGTCCTCAGCGAGCCGATCCGCGGCCACCAGGTGCAGCAACGCCGCCTTGGCATGCCGGCCGATCTGGCGCGCCTGCTCGGCGCTCATCGCCGGCGAAGTGTCAGAATGAGAGTTCATCGGGTTGGACCTCCCAAGGGTCCGATCAAGGCCCTCGTCCGGCGGTTGCGTCGCCAGGACGAGGGCCGCTCTACGTTCCGGGGCTCTTGAACCGCACCTGCACATAGGCGCGCACGTTCCGGGAAGTGCCGCGGCACGGGTACGCCGGCGACACCTCCACCAGCTCGAACACCTCGGCCAGCGCCTCCGCGCCGGCCAGCACCTCCTCCGGCAGACCGATCAGCCGGATCCGCAGCCCCGACACCGGCACCGAACCGGTAGCCGCGGGCTTCACCTCCAGGGCGTGTGATGGCCTCGCCGCGGGCGCGGGCCATCAGCGGGCCTCGCTCTCCAGCAGCGCGATGTACTCGGCGATCGCCGACCCCGGGATCCGCCGCGAACGGCCCTCCCGAACCGACCGGAGCCGACCCGACCGGATCAGCTCATAGATCACCGACCGAGACAGCGACAGCAACTCCATCGCCTCACCGACCCGGTACAACCGGGCGGGCGACGCCGCCTGAACAGGGGGACTGGACACGATGGGCTTACCTCCAAAGGAGTCGGGGCCCCGGGATGGCACCTCGCCGAGAGCCGTTCCGTACTGGTTCGCAAGCGTCCGTGGTCGGCCGCTAGCTCCGAGAGCAGAGGTTAACACATATGTCATAAGCAACAAGAGTGCTAGGCGTTTGGTGTTCTGACCTGGAGAAACGTGCTCAACGAGAGCTGCGCGCTAGGGTTGTGGTCATAAGACCCTGCAGCTCGGAGGAGAGGTCGTGCCCCTGCAGCACCCGAGATCGCGCTACCGCCAGGTGGCAGACGATCTTCGTGAGGCCATCGTCCGAGGCACCTACGGGCCAGGCGCTGCGCTGCCCAGCCAGCCCGAGCTGGCTCGCAAATACGGGCTCAACCAAACCTCGATCAGCCGGGCTATCGGCGTTCTCGAATCAGAGGGGCTCATCCGGACGGAACGAGGCGTGGGTTCGTTTGTGCTCGACATCCCCACGGTCAAGCGCGTCCGTCGTATCCCATCTCGGGGAAATGGTTCGGGTAGCAGCTTTGCTGAGGGAATGCGTAAGGCAGGCCTTGCCCCGAGAACGGAGCTAATGCAGGCCGAGGCTGTTGACCCGCCTCCTGAGGTGGCGGCACGGCTAGACCTACCGGAAGGGGAGTTGACCCTTATCCGCAAGCGCCACATGTTCGCGGACGAACGCCCGGTGCAATTGGCTGCGTCGTACATTCCGATGTCCGTTGCCGGCGACGTCGATATTGCATTCCCGGATACCGGGCCAACAGGCCTCTATGAGCGCTTGGCAAAGCGCGGACATCAGGTAGTGCGTTTCGCTGAAGAAATCGAGTCTAGGAGAGCGTCTTCGGAGGAGGCCGACTTCCTGCGGATCAGCACTGCTCAACACGTTCTCGAAGTGGTCCGGTTCGCCTTCGACGGAGCGGGTAGGCCTCTTGAGGTTGTGATCAACGCCTTCCCCAGTCAGCTATGGAAGCTCACTTATGAATGGGCGGCTGAAGAGTGATGAGCGATACTGATCTCCCTCGTCACTCGGTGAGTGTATCGGGAATCGTGCAACGTCCAGACGGCTGCATCCTGGCAATCAAGAGAGCCGACGACGGCCGATGGGTCCCGCCGGGCGGCGTGCTGGAGTTGGACGAAACTCCATATGAGGGCGTGGTCCGCGAGGTGCTTGAAGAAACCGGCGTAAAAGTCGCGCCGGAGCGATTGACCGGTGTCTACAAGAACATGAAGCTAGCCGTGGTATCCCTGGCCATCTTCTGCCGGCCGGTCGATGGAGAGCCGCAAACATCAGACGAAGCGGTCTCAGTCGCCTGGCTCCGTCCTGCGGAAGCGATCAAAGCAATGCCGGAGGCTCGGGCCATCCGTGTCACAGATGCCCTCAGCGAGGGCGGTCCGTTCGTCCGAGCCCACGATGGGACCTCACTACTGTGAGCGCAGACAGCCGCCACTCTGTCAGCGTGGCCGGTGTCGTCGTCGACGACCACGGCCGCGCCCTTCTGATACAGCGCCGAGACAATGGCCATTGGGAAGCCCCTGGCGGCGTGCTGGAGCGGGACGAGGACATCATCACCGGCCTTCGCCGTGAGGTCCGCAAGGAGACCGGCCTAGAGGTGACGCCCACAACTCTGGCCGGCGTCTACAAGAACATGCCCCGCGGCATCATCGCCCTGGTCTTCCGCTGCAAGCCGAGGCTGGTCCCCTCCGGGAGTCAGACGAGACAGCCTCCTTCCGCTGGGCAACCGCTGACGAGGTAGCCGAGCTGGCCGACGAAGCCTTTGCGATCCGCGTCCAAGATGCCCTTGCCACCCACCAAACCGTCCCCATCCGCAATCACGACGGTGTCCACGTCCTCGGCTGACGCCCACTAGTCGGAGCATCATTCCGGAGGACGCCACCGGGCACGGTAGCAGTTGGGTTCTCCCCAGCTCGCGACGGACGCTGCCCGAATTTCAGCCAATTCCGTGGTCCCGCGTTAAGACGGCTTTCCTGAAACATTCACACTCGGAAGAATGAGGTTGTTTCACAGATGATCGACGACGGTAAAGGCAAGCTAACGATATTTTGAGGTCCAGTCAGAGATTCTAGCGCGATGAGCAAGAAGACCTCCTTCTTTCAAAGCTTGAATTTCCCAGAAGGCGCCTAGTAGATACTCTATCGAGGATCCGTCGTCAATGCGCGTCTCGTGAGCGACGCGCCTAGCAAGAAGTAGCGATTGCTCCCTGGCTCCCACTCTCTGAAGAATGCGTAGCAGGTTGGCAATAGCGCCTGGATGGCGCAACGATACATCGGTGGCGGAATTTCGCACGATGATATCAATCTGCTGTTGAGCGCCCACTTGGCGCAGGGCCTCCAGTGCTTCCGTAAGCGGCGCTGGCTCGGTGAGTTCCTTACTTAGGTGAAGGATCTTTTCGACAAGGAAGTCGATTTGCTCTTTCGCGTTTGCTCGCCGGAGTGCCCCCAATAGCCTGATGGCGTGATAGAGACTGTTTATTCGAAGCGATGGGACGCGGGTCAAAAGGAGATCTATTTGTGCGTGCGCTTCAACTCTTCGGAGAGCGTCAAGTAGACCCGCCAAGCCATACAAGTCACCCGGGTGCAGAGGAACTTCTGGTATGCGCTCAACTAGCTCTGAAATTTGAGTATGGGCGTTGATTCGTCGAAGAGCGTCCAGTAGCCCAGTAACGGCGTAGACGTCTCCCAGATCAAGAGAGAGCAGATTTACATCTTCGGTCACGCGTGCTAGCTGAGAATCTGCCCCTACCCGCCGGAGTGAATCTAGTAGGGAGGTTAGTGCGCGTGGATCTGTTGGGGTCGAATCTATCAAGCCAGAACCTGCAGAGTCTCGGCTTTCAAGCCTATCGAGAAGATCTTCCATCACCTGAACGCGTTGCTCTGCTCGCCGTGCGCGGTCATTTGCCCGCTTCAGTCGTACCGTCAAATCGGCGATCTCTTGATCGTGCTGAAGGCGGTCCGAATCCCATGCGGACCTCAGATGTTCGGTTTCTTTAAGCAGCCCTTCATAAGAGCGTGTCCGTTCATTGAGTTGCTGCTCCAAGGCTTGAGCGTAACGTTCCGCTTCTCTCCAACTTGTGACCGCAATCTCTAGTTCGTCGCTAACCTTTCTCACTCTGTACTCGTGCGGATGTGCCGTTTGAAGCGCGTTCATCTGAAGTTTGATCAAGTGCTCGTGGACCTCGTCGGTAACGGGTTCGCCTGCGCTCGCACGCATTGCCAGGATCTGGTCTAGAAACCAGCGGTCAGTGGGCACTCGTTTGCCGTTCAAATAGCGAGACACGGTGCCTTTGTCGATCGGATGAAGTCTTGAGAATAGGCCGATCGACACATTTAGGGCAGCGAACAAGCTTCTCAGTTCCCCCGCCCATGCCGTCACTTCGGGACGGAGCTCAGGGCTCAACGGTGCCAAGTCCAGCCCACGGCGGGCGATTTCACTCACGGCTCCATCATCGCTCGCCCCCAGGGGCTGCCGCGACCCATCGCCGGGACGGAGGGTTGCCGAGTGTCTGCAACACCACCTACGGATGCGTTGCACTAATGCGCAACCCCTGGAGGCTCTGGCTTCCTGGAAGTCGGCGCCCGACCTTCGCCGCGTCCAGATGCAACGATCAGAGAGGGACCGATGTCCACTTCCGTACCTCCCCTTCTTACCGTCCGGGCTGCATTGATCCTCGGCCTGTCCGTTATCACAGGCGCGGCTAGCGGAGGGCTCACCTTCTGGGGCACCGGCTCGATCGCCCTGGCACTCCTAGGAGGCGGCGCCGCTACGGCAGGCGCAATCAAGATGCTTAACCAGATCGTGAGCGACACGCCCCGTAACGGTGGTCAGGTCGGAGGTTAGCCTTCCGGCTGACAGAACCCCGCCCGGGTGCGGCTGACCGGCGCCACGCGCCAGCGGGGCGCCCTTGAATACGTGGTTATAGTCCTCACCTGGGGGTCCTGGCGCTCGAAGGTGGGTGCCAGTGGGTGGTTCTTCGCGGCGACGTTGGCGGATGGACGACTCTGGGCGGTCGTGTGCGTGACGAGGGACGGTTTTCCAGCATGCAAAGGTTGCGTGAGGTGAGTGTCAAACTGAGTGACAGTCACGGCGGACACAGGGGGATGCTGGTGGCCTGCGGGATACCGCTGTGCTGGGCAGGGACCTGCGTCTACGCAGGGTGATCTTGGCTTACAAGCGAGGAGTCGGCGGTTCGAAACCGTCCGCGCCCACCAGCGAGAAACCCCCTGTTGCCGATCACGGGAACAGGGGGTTCGTGCCATTAGGCGATGGACGCGGGCCCTCCAGTTGCCCATCGTCGTGTGTCGTGTGCTTCTCCTCACTTCCGGAGATGATGGCGGCCATCGCGACCAGATTAGGAGACCGGGCAGAGCCTCTATCAGCACCGCAGTCACCTGCCTCAGGTCGTTGAAGACGGTGTACTCACCTGGGACGTCGGTCTCGTCCGGCCGTCCGACTGAGCACAGCCACGGGCTACGCGCCACCGCCCGGCTACCGGTGCGCAGGGCGAGGTACGAACATGCCTGGGTGGTGGGTGAAGGAGGGGGGTGTTGGGTGTAGGCCCGGTTCGGGGGTGAGGTCGAAGACGGTTTGGTAGTCGGGGGCGAGGGTGGCGGCGGATTTGTTGAGGGTTGCCGGGCGGATTGTGGGCCAGTGGTGGGTGTTCATTCGGGTTAGGAGGGTTCGCAGGGTCACTATTTCTTCGGAGGCGGTGAAGGTGCAGTGGTAGCCGCGGTCGACGTAGAGCTGCTTCAGGTTCGCCGGGTTGCCCGCGCGGTACACCTGAGTGGCGTATCTGCGCTGGTTCGTGGTTGGGACGCTTCCGTCGCCCGTTGAGTGAAGGGTGATCACGGGCCAGGGGGTCCGGCCGGTGGGGGTGCCGAATTGGTCGAGGTATCGGACGGCTTCGGGGTCCGCTTTGACGCGGGGGGCGGCGTTGAGGCGGGCCAGGTCTTTGTGGAGGCTTAGGCCGGCTTCGCGGTAGGCCCGTTTCACCAGGTTCTTCTGGGTGGAGTGGGCCAGGAGCGTTCGGTAGTTCACGTTTGTGTTCCAGGACGGGTTGCCGCCGGCTCGCTGCTCGATGTCGGTGCGGTTGAGGCCCCAGAAAGCGCCCCGGTCGTTGTTGGCGTAGTAGAACTGCTGTTCCACCTGGCCGGTGACCGTGTCGGGGGCCGGTGCGCGGGAGGTGTAGCGGCCGGGGATGCCGGCGAGGGCCGCCGACAGGGCCAGGCGGGCGCGGCCGGAGGGGGAGTCCAGGGCGGCTCGGAGTGCGCGGCGGGCGTTGGACGTGTTCGCCCGCGGATCCTTGATGTGGACCAGGTCGAGTTCGGGCGCGAGCAGTGTCTTGATCGCGAAGTGGGCGTCCAGGGCGCTGTTGAAGTGGCCCGTCGTGCCGCCGACGACACCGCAGAGCGACGCGACGCCGGCGAAGCGGTGCGGGTTGCGCTCCGCCAGGAGGACGGCGGTGAGGCCGCCGGCGGACGCGCCCGCCGAGATGGTGCGCCGGGGCCTGCCGACGTTCGCCGTGAACCAGTCGAGCAGGTCGATCTGGTCCTTCAGGCCCGACTCGACGGCGCGCCAGCCCTGTGGCACGCGGAACTGGGAGGCCGCCAGCGCGTACCCGTGGTCGAGCAACCACTGCCGGGTGGCCGGGTGGTTCGTCAGCGCGATGTCCGACGGCGCCGGGAACTCCAGGCTGTACGCGCCGTGGCTCCACAGCAGCAGGGTCCCGTTCCAGTGATCCGGAACCTCGACCCGGTAGGGCACCCCGTCGATGCTGCCCTCACGGACGGTCGTCCCGGCTTGGGCGGGCGGCGCCGCCGTGACCATGGCGGCGGCCACCATCAGCGGGACGGTGCGGCGGAACAGGCGGAATCGGTTCATGGCCGCACCTTCCATGAGGCTCCGCCTGGGGCGCAATGATTTTGGAAATAGCTGAAATATCATAGATTCGCGCCATGTTGCGGCTCTGGCTCGACTATGAGGATCTGACCCGGATCCGCATCAACCCCGGCCTCTCGCCGATCACCCAGGCCGTGTTCAGCGCCCAGGCCATGCGCGGGCCGGAGCCCGTTCCGTGGCGGACGCGCCCGCGGCTCAGCGGCCCGTCCCGCCTGCTGCTCGATCTGGTGCCGCCCGGACGGCTGCTTCCCGACTTCCTGACGCCGTACACGAGCGTGCCGGGGCTCGAAGGGGAACTCGACGCCGTCGCCTCGACACCGGTCCGGCGGATCCGCGCCGAGATGGAGCGGTCGTACGGGCCGCGGCCGCCGGCGCCGTGGCTGCCCCGCCTCGCCGCGGGGGACGGGGAGACGATGCGGACGCTGGTCCGCGGGCTTCGCGACTTCCACCGGGCCGCGCTCGCGGATCGGTGGCCCGCGCTGAGCGCGCACCTGTGCGCCGAGGCGTCCGGTCATGCCCGGACGATGGCGAACAGCGGAATCGGGGCCATGTTCGGCCGCCTGCATCCCGCCATCCGCTGGGCGGCCCCGGCGCTGGAGATCGAGACGCTGCGCGACGGTGACGTCCGGCTCCAGGGGCGAGGGCTCCGGTTCCTCTTCTCGCCGTTCGTCACGGGACCGCGTGTCCTGCTCGCCGAGGACGGGCCCGCGATCGTGGTGGTTCCCGCGTCCCCACCGCCGAGCGGGCCGGACGGCGACCTGTCCCAGGTGTTCGGCCGGACGCGTGCGGCCGCGATCCGGGTGCTCGGGTCGGACGGGGAGCTCACGACCGGGACGCTCGCGTCCCGGCTCGGGGTCAGTTCGGCGTCCGCGTCCCAGCACGCCACCGCACTCCGCGGCGCGGGCCTCATCACCAGCGAGCGCAGAGGCAAGACGGTGCATCACGCGCTGACGCCGCTCGGGGAAAGGATTCTGCGCGGCGGGGCCGGGGGCGGACCGCCGGTGCGGTGAGCGCCCGAGCAAAGCGGCACGGTTCGGCTCTCCGCCCGGCTCGAAGCTCTGGAACCTGCGATACCGGGATTCCGCACGCCCCTTCGGGTCAGGCGTCGGGGCCGTAGGCGGCGGCGACGTCCTCGGAGCTGGGCCAGCGGCTGTAGGTGGGGGACTGCGGCCAGCCTTCCGGGGAGTCCTGCCATTCCTCCTGGCGGCCGTAGGGGAGGAGGTCGATCAGCGGGAAGGTGTGGCTGAGCTGCTCGGTGCCCCGGCCGTTGGTGTGCCAGGTGCGGTAGACGGTGTCGCCGTCGCGCAGGAAGACGTTGACGGCGAAGCCGCCGTCCGGGGGTGCGTCCACGTCGGCGCCGAACGAGCTGCCGGCGGTGGAGTACCAGGTCATCTTGTTCCCGACCCGCCGTTTGTAGGCGAGGGCCTCGTCGATCGGGCCCTGGGTGACGATGACGAACCTGGCGTCGTAGGGCTCCAGGAACCTCAGCCGCGTGTACTGCGACGTCAGGCCCGTGCAGCCGGGGCACTGCCAGGTCTTGCCTGGGAACCACATGTGGTTATAGACGATCAGCTGGGACTTGCCGTCGAAGATGTCGGCCAGACTGACCGGCCCCTCCTCGCCCTCCAGGGTGTACTCGGGCATTTCGACCATCGGCAGCCGGCGACGCTGCGCGGCGATCGCGTCGAGCTCCCGGGTCGCGGCCTTCTCCCGTACGCGTAGCTCGTCGAGGTGGCGCCGCCAGGTCTCGGCGTCGACGACGGGCGGCAGTGCCTTCGCGGTCATGGGTCCTCCTGGGTTCCGTGGCTTTCCTGTATGGACCCTGGCCGGGCGCCGAACTCATCGGTGTCCGCTCGATCAGTGCTGCGGATCCTTCGGGGGCGTCCTGTACGTGTCGTTGACGTGTGCTGTTCGCCGTCCGCGGCGTGGACGCCGCGTTCTAGCCTTTCGGGGAAACGTACGGCGAGGGAATATGAATCTGAGCGATGCCAAGCATGGCTATCGGCGAGTTCTCGCGGAGGTCGCCGCTCTGGCCGCCTCGGGGGAGGTCTCCGAGGATCGGCTGGCGGACGCGCGGCGGCGCCTGGACGCGGTCCGCAAGAGTGCGATGCGCCAGATCGATCTGTACACGACCCGTCCTCACAACTCGGTCAATTCGCGGCGCGGTCTGACCATCAAGCTGGAGCAGCTGCACGAGCAGGCCCACGCTGAGCTGCGGGCGATCGTGCCGGGGCGTTGACCCTTCGGGGGACGCGGAAACCCCCTGTTCGGCGAACAGGAGGTTTCCGCTGTGGCCGGCTCAGCAGAGGCCGGCCGGGTTGGAGGTCTTGCAGGAATTGTGGCGGAAGCGGTTGGTCTTGCTGCCGCTGTTGTTGACCAGGTCGTACGGCTTGTTGCCGCGAAGGTGGTTGGCCTTGATCAGGTTGTGGCGGGCGGGCCGGTTGAGCGGCGGTGTGCCGCGGAAGAGGACGATCCCGCCGGAGTAGGGCAGTTTCCCGCGGTTCTTGTGCACGGTGTTCTTCGCGACCTCGTTGTGGTCGCCGCCGAAGAACAGGATTCCGGTGCCGCTGAGCGCGGGGACCTGGCCGTGCGGCCGGCAGACCCTGTTGTTCTTCGAGACCTGGTTCTTCCAGATCGTGTTGTTGCCCTGGCCGGTCTTCTGGCCGTCGTCGACGAGCGCGATTCCGGTGCAGTTGTCCGTCAGCGTGTTGTCGTGGGCCTGGACGTGGCGGGCGTGCCGGATCAGCAGACCGAGCGTGTTGCCGGAGGAATGGTTCCAGGCGACCTCGGTGCCGCGGGAGTTGGCGGTGTCACCGACGTACAGGCCGGCGTCGTCCCGGTTGTCGAGGGTCCAGTTCCAGACGAACCGGCCGCGGGTGGAGTTGTATTCGGCGATGCCGTACTCGCCGTTCCTCTTGGCGAGGACGGCCTGCACCGTCAGGCGGTCGGTGTAGGTGCCGAACACGCCGGTGTGCCTGAAGTCCCGGACGGTCAGCTGCTGGATCGTGACGCCTTTGACCGGGTGCTTCTTCCCCCCGACCACGCAGAAGCCCATGCCGGGCACCTTGGCCTTCGCGCAGTGGTCGCGGCCGCCGGGACGGACGATGGTCTCGTTTCCCTCGCCGCGGATCGTGAGGCGCTTGCCGACGAGCACGCCACCGTCGTAGTGGCCGGCTTTGAGCCGGATGGTGTCGCCGGGTCTCGCGCGGTCGACGGCCGCCTGGATCGAGTGCCCGGGCCAGACGACGTGCGTCCGTCCGTCGGGACGCGCCGCCGCCTGTCCGGACGGCGCGAGGGCGGCGAGCCCGCCCAGCACGACGACCGTACCGAGCGAGGCCGCAATGGTCCGCCTCATCCCTTTCCCCCGTTTCGCTAGGAGTTCGCCGCACGGTGCGGCGACAATTCCTCGCTCATTTTGAACCGAAAAGATTATTCCGCTGATGAGAGCGGAGTAAAAAGTCAAGGGGTTCTCGGGAAGCTGGGCGAAGTCTGCCGACTATTCCGAATACGGCCGGGTGGTCGCGATTATCATCAGGTCGGCCAGTCCTCGGCCGTGTGGCCGGGGAGGAGGTCCAGGGCCACCCGGTCCTCGGTGGCGAGGATCGTCATGAGGTTCTCGGCTTCCGTGACGGTCACGTGACGGCCGAGGGTGCGGCGGGCGGCGGGGTCGGGGCATTCCAGCCACAGCTTCGGGCCCGTTTCCCACATCACCTGGACGACGCCCGCCGTGCGGCCCTCGAAAGTGGCGAAATTGTCCGGGCGGGGCGTCAGTTCAAGAAGGAGGCCGCGGGCCTCGGCCAGCGTCATGGGGACGGCGTCGTCCTGGTGGCGGGGTCGCCAGTAGTCGCAGTAGGTGACGTTCAGGCGGTCGGTGTCCGGGACGGACGGGTCGGGGCCGTCCGGCCAGGTGGCGAGGTGGCCGGAGCGGCGGCGGCGCCAGGTGAGGTCGACGTCGATGCGGCGGGACGGGTCGCCGTCCCAGCGCACGGTCAGGCCGTGGCGGCGCAGCGCCGTTGCGACGTCCTCGCCGATCTCGGGCTGGGTGGACGGTTCGTCCGCGTCGGTGAAGATGCCGTAGGCCAGCATGAGCCCGCCGCCCTGGACCGCGGACTCCATGTCCTGGCGGTGGCAGAACGTGTAGCCGCGCCGCTGCTCACCGTCCGGCACCTCGCCGCCGACCTCGGAGATGCCGCAGCTCTGGCAGCAGGCGAAGTCGGCGCGGGCCACGATGCCGGACATGTCGAGTTCGCGGAAGGCCCGCAGTAGCCGGTCGGAGTCGGTCACGTCGGGCCAGGTGCGCTGGTCGGTGAGGTAGGCGGGGAACTCCTCGGCGGCGATCTCGCGGGCGAGCGCGGTGACCTCGGGCGTGTCCTCCAGGTACTCGACGCAGCGGTCGATGATGGAGTCGAAGTCGTCCGTGCCGAGCGCGAGCAGGAAGCGGATGTACTCCCGGAGCTGTTGCGACATGTCGGCCGATTATGGCGGATGGCGGGGTTCGGGACGACCTGTTCGCGGTTTACATGGCGTTCACAATCGGGCAACAGGTCCGAAATGCCTAGTTGGCAGGTTGTCAGGTGCCCCCGGAATCGCGCCTCGAAGGGACCGACGTTGAGCTACAAGGCCGAGTACATCTGGATCGACGGCACCGAGCCGACCGCGCGGCTGCGGTCGAAGACGCGGATCGTCGCCGACGGCGCCGCGCCGGCGGACTGGGGCTTCGACGGTTCCAGCACCAACCAGGCGCCCGGCGACCACTCCGACTGCGTGCTCAAGCCGGTCTTCTCCTGCCCCGACCCCATCCGCGGCGGCGAGAACAAGCTCGTCCTCTGCGAGGTCTTCCTCGTGGACGGCACGCCCCACGAGACCAACACGCGGGCCAAGCTGCGTCCGATCGCCGAGCGGTACCAGGAGCAGGACTCCTGGTACGGCATCGAGCAGGAGTACACGTTCTTCAAGGACGGGCGCCCGCTCGGCTTCCCCGAGCGCGGCTACCCGGCCCCGCAGGGCTTCTACTACTGCGGTGTCGGCGCCGACGAGGTGTTCGGGCGCGACGTCGTCGAGAAGCACATGGACGCCTGCCTGGCCGCGGGCCTGAAGCTCTCCGGCATCAACGCCGAGGTCATGCCGGGGCAGTGGGAGTTCCAGATCGGCCCGGCCGGCCCGATCGAGGTCGGCGACCACATGTGGGTCGCCCGGTGGCTGCTGTACCGCATCGCCGAGGACTTCGACGTCTCCGCCACCCTCGACCCGAAGCCGGTCGAGGGCGACTGGAACGGCGCCGGCGCGCACACGAACTTCTCGACCAGGGCCATGCGCGAGGGCTACGACGCGATCATCACGGCGTGCGAGGCGCTCGCCGGGAAGGCGCGCGAGCACGTCGCCGGGTACGGCGCCGACATCGAGCGGCGGCTGACCGGTATGCACGAGACGGCGCCGTGGAGCGAGTTCAGCTACGGCGTGTCGGACCGCGGCGCGTCCGTGCGGATCCCCTGGCAGGTCGAGGTCGACAAGAAGGGCTACATCGAGGACCGCCGCCCCAACGCCAACGTCGACCCGTACGTGGTGACCCGTCTCATCACCGGCACCTGCTGCGCGGCGCTGGAGAAGGCCGGACAGATCTGACCCTGTCCGCACGGCCCTTCGGGCCGGGGGGAGAGGGACCCCGGGGAGCGCGGCTTCCCGGGGTTCGGCCTGTCCGGGGCGGCTTTGCCGGGGAACGCGGCCAAACATCTGCAAAATGGTGTGCTTGGGGGGAGTTCCCCTTTCGGCGCCGGGTACCACTCCTACGTTCGCACGGGGGAGGGGACATGCCCGATTCGTCATTCGGGCGGTACTCCGGTGGCCTGCACGGCAGGCGCGCCGGCCGCCCTGCGCCACGGCCCTGGGAGCGGTCGTTCCGGTGTCCCGCCACGGCGCGGCGGCGCCCGTACGAGGCGCCCGCGAGGCGGTACCAGGACTTCATCGCGCTGCACGAGGAGATCGCCGGGACGCCGGGCCCGCCGCTGCGGCCGCTGTGGTGGACGGGGGTCGCCGCCGCGCTGGGCGGCGGCCTGCTCGCGTTCGCCGCGACGGTCGGGCTGCGCACGATGTTCGGGATCGAGGTCCCGGTCTTCGCGGGCGGGCACGCCGCCGCGACGCCCGCCGCGACCAGCTACGCGCTCTGCGTGATGGCGGGCACGATCCAGGCGACCGCGCTGATGCATTTGCTGCTGGCGTCGTCGGCGCGGCCCGTCCGGGCGTTCGCGTGGATCGGCGCGATCGCGGTCGTGCTGCTGGCGATCCTGCCGCTGACGGTGAACGGCCCGTTCGACGCGGCGCTCGCCACGGCCGGGATCAACCTCGCCGGCGGGACGGCCGTCGTGGTGGTGCTGTCCGCCGTGGTGGCGGGGTCGAGGCCGTTCCCTCAGGACGGACCGTCGGGGCGGCACGGCCGCGGCTGACCGCCTCCGGCCCGGCCGGGGGTCAGGGCACCACGGTCACCGGCCACCGGCCCGCCCGGACCAGCCGCACGGCGACCGATCCGATGAGCCGGTGCCCGGCCTGGGCCGACGCGCCGACGATCACGGCGTCGGCGCGGTGCTCGTCGGCGACGCGGGCGAGGACGGTGTACGGGTCGCCCTGCTCGGTGACGAACTCGTACCGGACGCCCGAGCGCGCGGCCGCCGCCTCCAGCTCGCGGCGGAGATCGGCCGCGACCTGGTCCGCGGTCTCCCGCATGACGCCGGCGCCGCCCGGCGTGAGGGTGGACAGCGCCGACACCGGCGCCACGTGCACGACGATCAGGGTGGCGCCGCCGCGGCGCGCGAGGCCCCAGGCGTACGCGCCGCCGCGCAGGGACGTCTCCGACCCGTCGACACCGGCCACGATCACCTTCGGCCCGTCGACGCCGTACTCGAAGGTCCCGCCGCTCATCTGATCACCTCGCCCCCAGCGTAGCCAGCGGCGGCTAGGGGTGGGCGAAGCGGGCCAGCAGGTCGTCGAGGGCGAGCGAGCCGTCGCTCAGCGCCGCGTACATCTCGTTGATCTCGGAGTAGCCGAGGCCGCGGGCCACCGACAGGGAGTCCCCGTGCGCCTCGGCGGAGAGCAGGTCGACGTCCCGCCGGGCCAGCGCCCGGACGAGACGGCGCCGCCCCGCGTCGGCGGCCTCCTCGGCGTGCCGCAGCGCCAGCCGCTGCTGGATGTGGACGCGCGCGGTGACCGTCGCGGCGATGCCCAGCCAGTCCTCGGACGGCGAACCGCCCGGATCGGTGAGGATCTCCACGACGTTGCCGCTGCGGACCTGCACCGACATCGGGGCGAGCCGCCCGTTCACGACCGCGCCGATACAGCGGTCGCCCGTCCGCGGGTTCAGCGCGTACGCGAAGTCGAGCGCGGTCGCCCCGGCGGGCAGCGCCACGATGTCGCCGTCGGTGGTGAACGCGGCGACGTTGCCCGCCGCGAGGTCGGTGCGGAGCCGGTCGAGGAACTCGGCGGACGGCGCGTCCGACTGCCAGGCGAGCAGCCGGCTCAGCCACACCAGGTCACGTCGTCCGGCGACCGCGACCGCCGTGGACGCGCCGTCGCCCGCGTCGCGGATGTGCGCGACGATGCCGTACTCGGCGACCGGATGCATCGCCTCCGTGCGGATGATCACCTCGAAGGGGTCGCCGTCCGGGCTGATCACCCGGGTGTGCAGCGACCGGTACATGTTGTCCTTCGGCATCGCGACGAAGTCGCGGACCTGCCCGGCGACCGGATGCAGCGCGGCGTGCACCGCGCCGAGCGCGATGTAGCAGTCGCGTTCGGAGCCGTCCACCAGCAGCAGCAGCCGCGCCGCCTCGCAGGGCCGCAGCCCGGCCAGGTCGCCGCCGAACATCTGGTGCACCGCGTACAGGTGCGACGGCCTGATCTCGACGCGCGCCGCCACCCCGTGCTCGGCCAGCGCGGCGCCGATCAGCGCCGTCGCCGGCGCGAACGCCCGGTCGGCCGCCCGCAGCGCCCGCCGGACGGCCTCGCCCGTCGCGGCGTGCTGCTCGGGGAGGCGGGCCGCGAACGCCAGATCGTCCATCTCCCGCTTGAGGACGTGGATGCCGAGCCGCTCCGCGAACGGGACCAGCAGCTCATGGGACGCCTTGGCGATCCTGGCCCGCTTGTGCGGCGGCTGGAACCCCAGCGTCCGCAGGTTGTGCAGCCGGTCCGCCAGCTTGATCACCAGGACGCGCAGGTCGGCGGCCGCGGCCAGCACGATCTTGCGGAACGTCTCCGCCTCGGCGCGGTCGCCCCAGCGCTCGCCGTCCAGTTTCGTGACGCCGTCCACCAGGACCGCGACCTCCTCGCCGAACTCGGCGCGCAGCTCCCCGAGCGTGTACGGGGTGTCCTCGACGGTGTCGTGCAGCAGCGCCGCTACGAGCGTCGTCGTGTCGAGCCCCATCCCGGCGAGGATCATCGCGACGGCCAGCGGATGGGTGATGTACGGCGCCCCGGATTTGCGCAGCTGCCCCCGATGCAGGCGCTCGGCGACCTCGTAACCGTGCAGCAGTTCCGCCTCGTCGCCGCCCGGGGACGCGGCCCGATGCGCGGCCAGCAGCGGCGCGAGAGCGTCCCGCGAAGACTCCCGTCCTCCGCCCGGATCGAGCGTCGCCATTATCGAATTTTATAGCGGCGGCCTCCGAAATTCGGCGGATCCGCGAGCTCCGGCATCGGTCAAAAGACCGGCCGATGTTCTTTGCCGGGGTGTTATCAGCGCACTCCGTGGTGTGTCGTTCGGTGATCGAGCGCTCGCTGACCGTAGTGTGACGCAGCGTTGTTGCGAGCCGCAGCGGGGATGTCGGGGGGCAGTGCATGGCGGCGGACAAGGGCGAGGGTCTCCAGGCCGAGATCATCGGGGTCACCCCGTTCGGCCGTCCGGTACCCCATCTCGCCGTGGCGGTCGCGCGGGCGGGCGGGGTGGGCGTGCTCGACCTCGGCGCCGACCGCGCGCCCGGGCTCGCCGCGCTCGCGGACGTGTGCCGCTGGTGGACGGGCCCGTTCGGGGTCCGCGTTCCGGCGGGGTGCCGGATCAGGCCCGCCGAGATCCCGGACGCGGTCGGCACCGTCCTGGTCGACGCGCCCGCGCTGCGGTCGGACGACTCGCTCGACGTCGCCGGGTTCGCGCGCGGGCGGCGGCTGCTCGTCGAGGTCGTGGACGCCGCCGAGGCCGCCGCCGTCATCCCCGTCGCGCGCGGGTTCACCGGCGACGTGGGGATCATCGCGCGGGGGGCGGAGGCGGGCGGGCGCGTCGGGGAGCTGACCTCGTTCGTGCTGCTCCAGCGGTTGACGGCCGATCCGGCCGTCGACGTCCCGGTCTATTCGGCGGGCGGGATCGGGACGCACACGGCGGCGGCGGCCGTCGCCGGCGGCGCGGCGGGCGTCGTGCTGGACGTGCAGCTCGCGCTGGTGCGGGAGATGGAGCTGCCCGCCGACGTCGTGTCGGCGCTGACGGCGATGGACGGCGGCGAGACCGCGGTCGTCCACGGGCACCGGGTCTACACGCGCCAGGACCTGCCGGAGATCGGCCTGGGCGGGCTCGACCCGGCGCAGGTCAACGCGCGGCTCGGGGCGACAGGGCTGGGGACGCGGCTGCTTCCCGGGGGGCAGGACGGCCCGCTGGCGGCGATGCTCGCCGGGCGGCACAAGACCGCCGGGGGAGTGGTGCAGGCCGTCCGGGACGGGATCGGCGCGCATCTGCGGGCCGCCGTCCGGGCCGAGCCGCTGGCGGCGCGTCCCGAACCCGTCGTGGTGCAGGGGCCGATGACGCAGGTCAGCGACGGGTCGGTGTTCGCGGGCGCGGTCGCGCAGGACGGCGGCCTGCCGTTCCTCGCGCTCGCGCTGATGGACGGCGACCGGGTGCGGGCGCTGCTGCGCGAGACCGCCGACCGGCTCGGCGGACGGCCCTGGGGCGTCGGGATCCTCGGCTTCGCGCCGCCGGACGTGCGGGAGGCGCAGCTCGCGGCGGTCCGCGCCGCCGGTCCGCCGTACGCGCTGATCGCGGGCGGCCGCCCGGCGCAGGCCGAGCCGCTGGAGGCCGCCGGGATCAGCGCCTACCTGCACGTCCCTTCGCCGGACCTGCTGGACAGGTTCCTCGACGAGGGCGCGCGCAAGTTCGTCTTCGAGGGCCGCGAGTGCGGCGGGCATGTCGGGCCACGGGCGAGCTTCCCGCTGTGGGAGGCGCAGGTCGAACGGCTGACGGCGTTCGGCGGCGATCCCGGCGAGCTGTCGGTGATGTTCGCGGGCGGCGTCCACGACGAGCGGTCCGCGGCCATGGTCGCGGCGCTGGCGGGGCCGCTGGCCGAGCGCGGCGCCGACGTCCGCGTGCTGATGGGGACGGCGTACCTGTTCACGTCGGAGGCGGTGGCGGCGGGCGCGATCGTGCCGGGCTTCCAGGAGGCGGCTCTCGAGTGCGACGGCACCGCGCTGCTGGAGACGTCCCCGGGGCACGCCGTCCGCTGTGCCCGGACGCCCTACGTCGAGGTGTTCGCGGACACGCGGCGCGAGCTGGAGCAGGCAGGAACACCGCGGCAGGAGGTGTGGCGCCGCTTGGAGAAGCTGAACCTGGGCCGGCTGCGCCTCGCCAGCAAGGGGTCGCGCCGCGCCACGCCGGTGGAGCCGGCGACGCAGCGGGCCGAAGGCATGTACATGATCGGCCAGGTGGCGGGGCTGCGGTCGGCCACGACCAGCGTCGCCGGGTTGCACGAGCAGGTCACGTCCGGCGCGACCGCGTTCCTGGCGGCGCGTGCCGCCGAGCTCGGGATCGCCGCCGCGCCTTCCGGCCCGGTGGGCGGCACGGCGCGGCCCGCCGACGTCGCGATCATCGGGATCGGCTGCGTGTTCCCCGGCGCCCGGGATGCGGACGCCTATTGGGCCAATGTCGTCGGCGGGGCCGATTCGGTCACCGAGGTCACGCGCTGGGATCCGGAGATCTACTTCGGCCCGCCGGGTGAGGGGAAGACACCGTCCAAATGGGGTGGATTCCTGCCCGACATCCCGTTCGACGCGCTCGCGTACGGCATCCCGCCCAACGCGCTCGGCAGCATCGACCCGATCCAGCTCCTGTCACTGGAGGTCGCCGCCCGCGCGCTGCGCGACGCCGGATACGCCGACCGGCCTTTCGACCGCTCCCGCACCTCGGTGTTCTTCGGCGCGGACGGAAGCAACGACCTCGCCGCGGCCTACGGAATGCGCGCCATGCTTCCGGCGTATTTCGGTGAGGTCCCGCCCGGCCTGGACGAGCAGCTCCCGCGCCCGACCGAGGACTCCTTCCCCGGCGTCCTCACCAACGTCATCGCCGGGCGGATCGCCAACCGGCTCGACCTCGGCGGCGCCAACCACACCGTCGACGCCGCCTGCGCCGCGTCCCTCGCCGCGCTCGACTCCGCCTGCAAGGACCTGCTCGCGGGAGCCAGCGACATGGTGCTGTGCGGCGGCGCCGACCTGCACAACGGCATCCAGGACTACCTGCTGTTCTCCTCGGTCGGCGCGCTGTCGCCGTCCGGCCGGTGCGCGGCGTTCGACGCGTCCGCGGACGGCATCGCGCTCGGCGAGGGCGTCGCGTGCGTCGTCCTGAAGCGCCTCGCGGACGCCGAGCGCGACGGCGACCGGATCTACGCCGTCGTGAAGGCGGTCGCCGGGTCCAGCGACGGACGCTCCCTCGGTCTCACCGCGCCCCGCGCCGAAGGGCAGCGGCGGGCGCTCGACCGCGCCTACGAGCGCGCGGGCGTCGCGCCCGCGTCGGTGGGGCTCGTCGAGGCGCACGGCACCGGGACCGAGGTCGGGGACCGCACGGAGCTCGCGACCCTGCGCTCGGCGTTCGCCGCCGCCGCGCCGGGCAGCGTGACGCTCGGGTCGGTCAAGTCGCAGATCGGGCACACCAAGTGCGCGGCCGGGCTCGCCGGTCTCATCAAGACCGCGTACGCGCTGCACACGGGCGTGCTGCCGGGGACGTTGCACGTCGTCCGGCCCAACGCCGAATGGGCTCCGGACGGCCCGTTCGCCTTCAGCGGCACCGCGCGGCCCTGGGCGGCTCGTCCGGGCGACCGGTACGCGGGGGTGAGCGGGTTCGGGTTCGGCGGGGCGAACTTCCACGCCGTCCTGTCCGGATACGACGGGGCCCCGGAGCCCGTGTCAGGGCTGGCCGAATGGCCCGCCGAGCTTTTCCTGATCCGGGCGGCCGACCGTCCCGCCGCCCGCGCCGAGATCGACCGGCTCGCTGTTCTGTCGCGCGGTGAGCCCCGGCTCCGTGATCTCGCCCGGACGGCCGCCGCGCTCGAAGGCCCCGTGCAGGTCGCCTTCGCCGCCACCGGGCTGGACGACCTCCGGCGGAAACTCGCCCTCGCCGCCGAGTTCCGTCCGGCGCCGGGTGTTTTCTTGCCGTGGGGTGAGGCGGGGCACGGGCAGGTCGCCTTCCTGTTCCCCGGGCAGGGCAGCCAGCGTCCGAACATGCTCGCCGACCTGTTCGTCGCGTTCCCGCGCCTCCAGCGCCTCCTCCGCCTGGCCGGCGGACGGTACGCCCCCGCGATGTTCCCGCCCGCCGCGTTCAGCCGCGCCGAGACCCGCCGCCGGCACGCCGAGATCACCGGCCCCCGCGTCGCGCAGCCCGCCCTCGGCATCGCCGGGCTGGCCGTCCACCGGCTCCTCACCGCCGTCGGCGTCCACCCCGACCTCGCCGCCGGGCACGGCTACGGCGAGCTCGTCGCGCTCTGCGCCGCCGGGGTCTTCGACGACACCGACATGATCGGGCTCAGCGCCGCCCGCGCCGAGGCGATCCTGGCCGCCGCCGGCGACGACCCGGGCGCGATGGCCGCCGTCACCGGGTCGCTCCGCGACGTCCGCGAGACGCTGTCGGGCCTTTCCGAGATCGTCATCGCCAACCACAACGCGCCCCGGCAGGTCGTGATCTCCGGGACGTCGGCGGGGATCGAGCGGGCGCTGCCCGTCCTGTCCGGCGCGGGCCTCGCCGCCGAGCGCATCCCGGTGGCGTGCGCGTTCCACAGCCCGCTCGTCGCCGCCGCGTCCGCCGACCTGCGCGCCGACCTGCTGCGCCGCGACCTGCGCTCGCCCGCCTTCCCCGTGTGGGCCAACACCACCGCCGCCCCCTATGACGCCGACCCGGCCGAGCTCGCCGCGACCCTCGCCGGGCAGATCGCCGCGCCGGTCCGCTTCGTCGAGCAGATCGAGGCGATGTACGACGCGGGCGCCCGCGTCTTCGTCGAGGCGGGCCCCGGACGCGTCCTCACCGGCCTCGCCGGCGCCATCCTCGGCGACCGCCCGCACACCGCCGTGAGCTGCGACGCGCCCGGCGAGAACGGCCTCGCCCAACTCCTGCGCGCGCTCGCCGAACTGGCCGCCGCCGGGGTCCCCGTCGACCCGCTGCCGCTGTTCGCCGGACGCGACGCCCGGCCGCTCACCGCCGTGCCAGGTGTGCCGGGCTGGCTCGTCAACGGCCATCTCGTCCGCACCGCCGACGGCGGCCACCCGGCGGGCGCGCTCCGCCCCGCCGAACGCGTCCCCGGCCTCCGGCCGCGCGGCGCGCAGGACGCCGTCCTGGAGTACCTGCGCACCGGCCGCGAGATGATCGCCGCCCAGCGCGAGGTGGTCCTGCGGCATCTCGGCGCCGCGGCCCCGCCCGCGCCCGAGGAACCCGTCCCGCCGGTGCCCGCGCCCCGTCCGGTCCTTCCCGGGGAGACCGTGGAGGAGCCGCGCGACGTCCACGCCACCGTAGTCGCGGTGATCAGCGCCCGCACCGGCTACCCCGAGACGATGCTGGACGCGGCCCTGAACCTGGAGGCCGACCTCTCCATCGACTCCATCAAGCGCACGGTCATCCTCGGCGAGCTCACCGACCGGCTGGGGATCGCCGTGCCCGGGCGGCTCGCCGACGTCACCACCATCGGCGACATCGTGACCTTCCTCCGCGACCGCGCCGAAGACCCGGCGCCGCATCCCGTTGTCCCGCCCCAGGCCGGGCCGTCCGACGACGGCGGGCAGGCGGCTCCCGTCCACGCGCCGGCGGTGCTCGTCTCGGCCGGCGCGCCCGAACAGCCGGAGACGGCGCGACGCGACGATCCCGTGGACAGGCAGGTGTGGCCCCGGACCGGCGACGCCGCGCCGCCCGGCGGGGTCGTGCGGCAGGTGTTGCGGGTCGTGGAGCTGGACGCGCTGCCCCTGCCGCCGGAGTCGGGCACGGTGTTCGCGGGCCGCCGGTTCCAGATCGTGGACGACGGCTGCGGCATCGCGCTGGAGCTCGCCGACATGCTCGACCGGCACGGAGCCCAGGTGCGGACGCCGCACGAGGCCGACGGGGCCTGCGACGGGCTGATCCAGCTCGCGGCGCTGCGTCCGGGCGCGACGGGCGTACTGCCCGGGGCCTACGACGGCATCCGGCAGGCGCTGGCCGGCGGGCTGCGCTGGCTCGTCGTCGCGGGCGGCGCCGGTGGGACGTTCGGACGGCGGTTCGACGGCGGCGGCATCGGAGACCCGGCGCCGGGCGCGGGGCTGCGGGGCCTGGCGCGCACGGTCGCGCTGGAATACCCCGAGGTGCTGGTGCGCGCGCTCGACGTCGACACCAAGGACACCCCGAGAGCGATCGCGCGCCGCGTCCTCGCGGAGCTGCTGAACGCCGACGGTCCGGTCGTGGTCGCCCACGAGGGCGAGCTGCGGCGCGGGCTGAGCGTCGTCCCGGCGGAGCTGGACGGCCCCCCGGAGGCACCCGTCGGCCCGGACGGCGTCGTGCTCCTCACCGGCGGCGCGCGCGGCGTCACCGCGCGGGTCGCCGTGGCGCTGGCCCGGACGAGCGGCTGCCACGTGGAGATCATGGGCCGCACCCCGGAGCCGGCCGGCGAACCCGCCTTCCCGGACGTCCCGGACGAGGCCGGCCTGCGCCGCATGCTCGTGTCGCGGGGAGGGATGCAGCCGGCCGAGATCGAGGCGACGATCAGGACGGTCCTCGCGGAACGGGAGATCCGCGGGAACCTCGCGGCGCTGCGGGAGCACGCGGCGTCCGTCCGGTACCACGCGGGGGACGTGCGCCATCCGCACGCCGTCCGGGACGTCGTCGAAAGCGTCTACGCCTGGCACGGGCGCCTGGACGGCGTCGTCCACGGCGCCGGGATCGTCGAGGACCGCCTCGTCCGCGACAAGACGCCCGAGTCGTTCGACCGGGTGTACCGGACGAAGGTGGACGGCGCGTGCGCCCTCGTCCAGGCGGTCCGGCCCGACATCGGGTTCTTCGTCGTCTTCGGCAGCGTCGCCGGCGTCCACGGGAACCGCGGGCAGGCCGACTACGCGGCGGCGAACGACGCGTGCGACACGCTGGCGAACGTGTGGCGGACGCGGCTGCGCGGCCGGGTGCTCGTCGCCGACTGGGGGCCGTGGGCGGGCGGCGGGATGGTGTCGCCGGAGCTGGCGCGCGAGTACGCGCGGCGCGGCACCGGGCTGATCGACCCGGACGCCGGGGCGGCGGCCCTGCTCCGGGAGCTCGCGCACGGGGACGAGACGCAGGTCGTGTTCACCGGGACCGCCCGGTGAGCCGGGCTCGGGAGCCGATCGCGATCGTCGGCGCCGGGGCGGTGTTCCCCGGCGCCGGATCGGCGGCCGAGCTGTGGCGCAACGTCCTGGCCGGCGTCGACGCGATCACCGATGTGCCCGCGTGCCGCTGGGACCCCGCGCTCTACTACGACGCCGGCGCCTACGCGCGGGCGCCCGAGAGCGACCGGTTCTACTGCAGGCGCGGCGGGTTCGTCGACGAGGTCGCCACGTTCGACCCGGTCCGGTTCGGGATCACGCCGGCGGCGGTGCCGGGCATGGAGCCCGACCAGCTCCTGGCGCTGCGGGCGGCGGGCGACGCGATCGCGGACGCGGGCGGCGACGAGCGGCTGCCCGACCGGTCGAGGATCGGCGTGGTCATCGGGCGCGGCGGCTACATCACGCCCGGCGCGGCGCGGTTCGACCAGCGGGTCAGGACCTCGCACCAGATCGCCGGGGTCCTCGCCGAGCTGGTGCCGGAGCTCGGGACACAGCGGCTGGACGAGATCCGCCGGGCGTTCTGCGAGCGGCTCGGGCCGGACGGCCCCGACGCCTCCGTCGGGCTGCTGCCGAGCCTCGCCGCGTCCCGCATCGCCGACCGGTTCGACCTGCGCGGCCCCGCGTACACACTGGACGCCGCGTGCGCGTCGTCGCTGGTGGCCGTCGAGCACGCCGTGCGGGCGCTGCGGGACGGTCAGGTGGACGCGATGCTCGCCGGAGCCGTCCACCACACCCACCACGCCACGTTGTGGAGCGTCTTCAGCCAGCTGCGGGCGCTGAGCCCGAGCGAGACGATCCGGCCGTTCGACCGGGCCGCGGACGGGACGCTCCTGGCCGAGGGCACCGGGATCGTCCTGCTCAAGCGCCTGCCGGACGCCGAACGGGACGGCGACCGCGTGTACGCCGTGATCCTCGGCGCCGGGTCGTCCAGCGACGGCCGCGCGTCGAGCGTCATGAGCCCGCTCGTGGACGGCCAGGTCCTCGCGGTCGAGCGGGCCTGGCGGGACGCGGGCCTCGAGCCGGCCGAGCCGGGCGCGGTCGGGCTGGTCGAGGCGCACGGCACGGCGACCCCGGCGGGCGACGAGGCGGAGCTGGCGACGCTGCGCCGCGTCTTCGGGACCGGCGGCCCGCCGATCGGGCTCGGCACCGTCAAGTCGATGATCGGGCACGCGATGACCGCCGCCGGGATCGCCGGGCTGATCAAGGCGGCGTGCGCGCTGCGCGACGGCGTCCTGCCGCCGACGCTGCACGCGGACGACCCGCACCCGGCGCTGGAGGACGGCAGGCTGCGGCTCGTCAGGCAGGCCGCCGAGTGGGAGCGGCCGGGCGGCCCGCGCCGGGCGGTGGTGAACGCGTTCGGGTTCGGCGGCGCGAACGCGCACGTGATTTTGGAGGAGCCGCCGTCGAGCGGTATCCGGCGGACGAGGCGGCGCAGGCTCGACACGCCACAGTCGGACGAACGCGTCCTAAGGCTGGCCGCGTCCACACCCGAAGAACTGGCCACCGCCCTGGCCGAGCCGGACGAGACGCTTCTGGCGCCGGTCACGGACGAAGACGTCCCCGACCTTCCCTGCCGCCTCGCGATCGTCGCACCCACCTCCCGCAGGCTCGACCTGGCGCGAGCGGTCGTCCAGCGCGGGACCGCGTGGCGAGGCCGCAGCGACGTGTGGTTCACACCCCGCCCGCTGCTCGCCGGAGGCGGGCGGCTGGCCTTCCTGTTCCCCGGCTTCGAGCCCGCGTTCGATCCCCGCGTGGACGACGTCGCCGACCACTTCGGCCTGCCGAGACCCGCGCTCACCGGCCGCCCGGACCTGGCCGGCCATGCCGCCGACGTGATCGGCGTGGGCCGCCTGCTGGCCTCGGCGCTCGCCGAGCTCGGCGTCGAACCGGACGTCGTCGCCGGGCACAGCCTCGGCGAATGGACGGCGATGATCGCCACCGGCAGGTACGACGGCGACGCGGTCGAGTCGTTCATCCGGGCGCTCGACGACGCGGCCCTGGACGTCCCCGACGTCGTGTACGGGGCGCTCGGCTGCGGCGCCGACCAGGCCAGGGACGCCGTCGCGGGATGTTCCGGCGTCTTCGTCAGCCACGACAACTGCCCGCACCAGTCGGTGATCTGCGGCCCGGCGGACGAGGTCCGCGCGATTCTCGGGAGGCTCGCGTCCGAGGGCGTCCTCGGCCGGGAACTGCCGTTCAGGTCCGGGTTCCACACGCCGCTGGCGCGGTCCTACGAGAAACAGGTGCAACACCAGTTCGAGACCCTGCCGATCCACGGTTCCCGGGTGCCGCTGTGGTCGGCGACGACGGTCGCGCCGTACCCGTCCGAGCCCGCCGAGGTGCGCGAGCTCATCGTCCGGCACCTGCTGGAGCCCGTCCGGTTCGGCGACCTGGTGGAGGAACTGTACGGCGCCGCCCACGTGCGGGTGTTCGTCCAGGTCGGGCCGGGAAGCCTCACCGGGTTCGTCTCCGACGGGCTGGGCGGCCGCGAGCACCTCGCCCTGGCCGTGAACACCCCGAAACGGGACGGGATGGCCCAGCTCCGCCGTGTCGTCGCCGCGCTGTGGGCCGAAGGGTACGGGGCGTCCCCGGCGCCGCCGCCCGCCACGGGCATGCCGCTCGACCTCGGGACGCCGCTGGTCAGGCTGGACGGCGCCGTCCCGCCCATCCGGCTCGCCGCCGGGGTCCCGCCGCTTCCGGCGGACGATCCCGTCCTGGCCGAGCTGGAGGCGCTCCTCAACGACGCGGCGACCGGGGCGCAGACCGTCGTGGAGACCCTCGGCGCCGCGCCGGCCCCGCCCGCCCAGGTCGAGGACGCGCCGGGCCAGAGCGAGCACCTGAGCGACCTGGCCGAGGCCCCGCACCTCGACGCCGTTCCGGACGGCACCGGGTCGCCCGTGGCGGCGGAGCTGGCCGTTTCCCGCGTCTTCTCGCTCGGCACGATGCCGTACCTGAGCGACCACTGCGTCTTCCCGCAGGCCCCGGGCTGGCCCGACGTCTCGGACCGGTTCCCGATCGTCCCTCTGGCGACCCTGCTTGAGGTCATGGCCGACACGGCCCGGGAACTCCTGCCGGGCCTGGTGGTCGTCGGGTTCGAGAACGTCCGCGCCGTCCGGTGGATCGTGGCCGCGCCGCCGACCACCGCCGACGTCCGCGCCTACCTCATCGAGGAGCGCGACCGCCCGCGCAAGGTGAGGGTCGTCATCCAGGGCCACGCGGACGGGACGGTCCTGCTCGCCGACCAGCACCCGCCGCCGCCCGCCCCGGACGCCACGCCACTGACCATCGAAGGGCCGCCCATAGTCACCGCGGAACGGCTTTACGAGGAACGCTGGATGTTCCACGGCCCGCTCTTCCGCGGCATCACCGAGATCACGGCTCTCGCAGAGGACGGTGTACGCGCCGTCCTGACGTCCTTGCCCACGCCAGGCGCGCTCCTGGACAGCGCAGGACAACTCTGCGGCCACTGGATCCAGGTCTACGGCGACACCAACCAGACCGTGTTCCCCGTAGGGATCGAACGGGTCTCCCTTTATGGCCCACCGCCGTCCGAGGGCGAACTGCTGGCGACGACCATCTGGAACCAGTCCCTGACCGACACGACCATGCGCTGCTCGGGCGAAATGGTCCGCGAGAACGGAACGGTCTGGGCGCGCATCGGCGGATGGACGACGCACCGCTTCTACACAGACGAAGCCCTCTGGCGGATGCGGTTCACCGCCGAGGTGTCGGGAACCGGGGAACCACAGCCGGGCGGCTGGTGTCTGGCACGCAAGCGCTGGGACGGCACGGCGTCACGCGACCTCCTCATGCGCCAGTACCTGCGCGCCTGCGAACGCGCCGAGTACGAAGCGCTCCCACCCTCCGAGCAGGGCCCTTGGCTGCTCGGACGCATCGCGGCGAAAGACGCCGTCCGGGACCACCTGTGGCGCGACGGCCACGGCCCGCTCTTCCCCGCGGAACTCACCGTCCACGACGGGCCGGCGGTGACGGGCCCGTTCGACGAACCGCTCAGCATCTCCATCGCCTCCAACGACGAATTCGGTGTGGCACTGGTCAGACCCGGCCAGGAACCGGCGGGAATCGGTCTCGCGCAGAACGAGCAGGACGCACGCGTCCGCGCGGCCAAGGAGGCGGTACTGCGATCGATGAACACCGGACACGAACGTCCAGGGGAACTGGTCGTGACCGTCGCCGACGCCGAACGGCTCCTCATCGCCGCCGAAGGCACGGTCACGACGGTGGAAACACGCGAAATCGAAGGACACGTCGTGGCCTGGACGGTCGCGGCCGGTGGAGCGGACATGGAGGAGGCTCACCTATGAGCGATGTGACGTCCGAGGTCGTCCGGATGCTGATCGACGTGGTGGGGGAGGACTTCCTCCTGGACGTGGAGATCGGCCCCGAGACCACGTTCGGCGATGACCTCGGCCTGGAGAGCATCGAGTTCGTCGCGCTGGTCGACCGGCTCCGCGCTCGCTACGGCGACCGCGTCGACTTCCCCGCGTTCATCGCCGCCCTGGACCTCGACCGGCTCGTGAACCTGACCGTCGGCGACGTCGTGGACCACATCACCGCCCAGGAGCGGGCGCATGCCTGAGGTGACCGCGCGCGGCATCCGGTTCCACACCCAGACCTGCGGGACGGACGGGCCCGTCGTGGTGTTCGTCCACGGTCTCGCCATCGGCAACCTGTCCAGTTTCTACTACACGCTCGCCTGGCCGGTCGCGGACCTCTTCGCCGTCCTCGACGCCCTGGGCCACCACCGCGTCCACCTGGTCGCCAACAGCTTCGGCGGCGCCGTCGCGCTGAACGCCGCCCTGGCCTGCCCCGTCCTGGCGTTCTACGGCCGGCACTCGGACGTGGCGGACGCCGGGCGGCTGCTGGGCGACCACGTCCCGGACTGCGCGCTGCACACCCTGACCGGCTTCGCCCACTTCCTGCTTCCGGACGGGACGGCCGAGATCCTGGAGGTCCTGTTGCCCTGGCTCGCCCACCACGCCGGCACGCGGGCGCCCGTGGCCGGGGCCGTCCGATGAAGGCCCGCCGCGTCCACGTCCCGTCCCTGCTCGACGACCCCGGAATCCGGCGGGCGAAGATCCCGCCACGGCGGTTCCTGTTCGCCGTCCCGCCGCTGGCCGGGCACGTCAACCCGACCGTCGCCGTCGCGGCCGAGCTCGCCCGCCGGGGCCACAAGGTCGCCTGGACGGGCCACCGCCCGACCATGGAGCCGCTCCTGCGCCCCGGCTCCCGGATGTTCGGCTCCGTCGCCGCCGACTTCGGCAAGCGGCTGCCCGAGATCTGGAACGACTGGCTGGCGCTGCGGCACCTCGCCGCCCTCCGCTTCCTCTGGGAGGAGTTCGTCGTCCCGCTCGGCCACGCGATGATGCCGGGCGTCGAGAAGGCGATCGACCGGTTCCGCCCGGACGCCGTCGTCGCGGACCAGCTCGTCCTCGCCGCCCCGGTCGCCGCCCGGCGCCGCGAGATCCCGTGGGCGACCTCGGCGACCACCTCGTCCGAGTTCACCCGCCCGCTCGCCGGCATGCCGAAGGTCGAGGAGTGGATTCGCGACCAGCTGGCGGGCTTCCAGCTGCGCCACGGCATCGACGACCTGCTCGACCTGCGCTTCTCCGACCATCTCGTGCTCATCTTCTCGACCGGCGCCCTCGCCGGGGACGTCTCGTTCTTCCCCGACCACTTCGCCTTCGTCGGGCCGGCGCTCGGCCGTCCCGTGCCCGGCGAGTTCCCGTGGGACCGGCTGGACGGCCGGCCCGCCGTCCTCGTCACCCTCGGCACGCTGAACGGCCCGTCCGGCGAGCGGTTCTTCGGGGTCGCGGCCGACGCCGTCCGCGAGTTCGACATCCAGGCGATCTTCGTGGCGCCGCCGGGCGTCGTGGCGGACCCGCCGCCGAACGTGCTCGTCCGCGAGCGGGTCCCGCAGCTCAAGCTGCTCGAACGGCTCTCCGCCGTCGTCTGCCACGGCGGCCACAACACCGTCTGCGAGTCCCTCTCCCAGGGGCTCCCGCTGGTGGTGGCCCCGATCCGGGACGACCAGTCGGTCATCGCCCGGCAGGTGGAGGCGGCCGGGGCCGGGGTGCCGGTCCGCTTCGGCCGCGTCCGGCCGGACGAGCTCCGGACGGCGCTCACCACCGTCCTGGCGGACGGCCCGCACCGCGCGGCCGCCGAACGCGTCCGGGACTCGTTCGCCGCGGCGGGAGGCGCCGTCGAGGCTGCCGACCGGCTGGAAAAGCTCACGTGATCCACGAGGAGTTCCGGTGGATGACCCTCCTGTTCGAACGGGTGTACGGCGCGCCACCGGCGACGACCCGCTACGTCCGCGGCTCGCTGCCTCTCCTGGACGGCCTGGACGTCCCGCTCCCCTGGGGCGCCGCGGTGGCCGCCGCCCGCTCCGGCGACGGCACCACGTCCCTGTTCTCGATGAACCACCACGACCATGGCGTCGTGACGCCGTCCACCGCGGCGGCCTGGGCCGACGACTGCCTGAAGGCCGTCGACGCGAATCCCGCCCCCGGAACCAACCTCCTTGTGAACCGTGAACTCCCAGCGGAAATGGGCCTGCTGACAGGCGCCGAGACGACCGAGGCCACGACCCGGGCCCTGCGGGACGTCCACGACGCCGTCCCGGCGACACGACCGGCGCCCCGGAGGTCCTGTTCCCTTTCCGGCGCCGGCCTGCGCGTCCTGCTGATCGAGGTGGGATCCCGGCACCCGCCCGCCGTCCCGCCCGCCGACCCCGAGACCCCGGCCCGGGTCCGCGCCGCCCTCCTCGCTGGCCGCCCAGCCGACCTCGGCCCGATCCTCATCGACGCCCACGCCCCCGGAAACCCGGCCCACGACGACGCTCTGGAAGCGGCTCTGGACGCCGGTGCCCTGGGCGGCCGGACGATCGGCACCTGCGTCGCGGCCCTGGCCCCCGAGTCCGCCGTCCCCGCCATCCGCGCACGGGTGACGGCACGCCTGGCTCCCTCCCTCCACCGCCCGCCCCGCTACCTGATCGCCGGATAGCACGCGCCGGGCGTCTTCGCGCAGCGGGGTAGGCGATACCGAACGAGATTCGGTATGGTGACGGGATGGCGGACGTCTTCGATGATCTGACCGCGGAGTACCGGCGGCTCGACACGGTGCTGGGGGCGCTGACCGAGGAGCAGTGGGCTCGGCCGTCGGACGCCGAGGGCTGGAGCGTCTCCGATGTCGTCCTGCACCTCGCGCAGACGGAGGAGATGATCGCCGATCCGGCCATCGGGGAAGGGGCGGCCCTCCTGTCGGCGGAGGCCGCGACGACCGTGGACGGCTTCGCCTCCGACATGGTCGCCGCCGAGCGCGGGGCCGCGCCCGGCGATCTGCTGGCGCGGTGGCGCGCGGCCGCCTTCGCCACCCCCGAGATCCTGCGCGCGCACCCTCCGGGGACGCGCCTCTCCTGGGTTCGGACGTCGTTGTCGCCGCGCACGCTCGCGACGACCAGGCTCGCCGAGCACTGGGCCCACGCGCTGGACATCACCGTCCCGCTGGGCATCCCGTACCCCGACACCGGACGGATCCGGCACGTGGCCTGGCTGGCGCACCGGACGCTGCCGTACGCGTTCGCGCTCGACGGGCTCCCGGACGTCCCGGTCTTCTGCGATCTCACCGCGCCGGACGGCACGCGCTGGACCTTCGGCGACCCGGCCGCCCCCACGAGGATCACCGGCCCGGCCGCGGAGTTCTGCCGTCTCGGCGCCCGCCGGCTCACGCCGGAACAGACCGGGCTCGCCGCCGAAGGCCCGCAGGGCGCCGACGCGCTGCGGGTCGTCCGCAACTACGCGGCCTGACCCGCTCGCGCGGGCGCGTGGGCACATCCTTCGCGTGCGGGGGGAACGCGTCAGGACGTCAGGGTCGCGTGGAGGCGGCGGGCGCCCCTCAGGGTGGCGTCGAACGACGCCTCGGCGATGGCCCTGGTGATGAAGTGGCAGATCCAGGTGACGATGAACGTGCCGCCGATCAGGACGGGCGCCCAGGTCCAGGTCAGGTGGACGACGATCCGCTCGATGGTGGCCTGCGGGTCGGCGACCGGTTCCCAGCTGTTGAGCCGGGCCCAGCGGCCGAGGAAGACGCCGATGGCGCAGACGGCGTGCGCGGCGATGGTGACGCGGCCCGTCCAGGCGCCGAGGCCGAGGCGGGTGAGGTGGCGCAGCGCGGCGCCGAGGGCCAGGTAGTAGGCCAGGAAGCCGGAGCCGATGAACACCGCGTAGACGGGCAGGATGACGCTGACGACGGGCCCGCCGCGGTCGGCCGCCACGATGTCGCCGCGGAGATGGACCAGGTCGGTCACGACGTACGGGGCGTTCGGCAGGAAGAGGACGAAAAGGATGAGCCCGGCCCACCAGAAGGGCGAGCGGGACAGTTGCCGGCCGCGGAAGAGTGCCCAGGCCAGTGCCACCGGGATCCAGGCCAAAAGGGTGTTCCAGCCCATCCACCAGATGTCACGTCGGAGAACGTCGATCAGGTTCGGTGCCACATGCTCCAAGACCCCCATGATTCACATCATGCATGAGAATCGGCGTCCTGTGCAGTTAGGGGAGCGGTGAGGTAAGCGCCGAGCAGGCCGTCGACGTTGGTGAAGTGGGACGTCGCTTCGCGTAAACGGTCCGGCCAGTCGGTGTCGGTACGCAGCGCGCCCACGGCGGTTTCCATCGCCGACGGGGTCCCTCCCCACAGTGCGATGTCGCGGGCGTTCAGGTCCCGTTGGTCGCGTTCCCACCAGGTGGTGACGTGACCGAGTTGGTCGGCGAGACTGTCACCGGGAATGGTCCTCTTGTAGCGGGACGCCCATTCTTCGCTACGGGGATGCCGGCCCGCGTCAGGCGACGCATTGTGCGCTTGCTGGAGTTCTTCAAGGACGAGGCACCAGCGGTATGGGACGGCGAAGTATTCCGTTTCGTCGTCCGTGCAGCGCAGCCCGTGAAAGGCGACCGTGAGATGTTCGGCGAGCCGCGTGGAAGCGCCACGGGCCGCCACCGCCGCGTCGACGGCATGGGAGAGCGCGCAGTCGCGCAGCCGCGCGGGCAGGCCCTCGCCGTCGAGGAGAGGGATGTTCGGGCGCGGTGGGCCCCAGCCGGTCAGATGGGCGGCCGCTGCCAATTCCGCCCACAGGACCAGCGCGGGGCGGTCCGCCACGGCGCGCTGGGCGTTGCGCATGTCGCGGAGGGTGCAGGGCATGTCGCGGCAGTCCGGTCCGCAGGTGCCGCTCCGAGGGGTGACAAGCGCGCGCGGGGACGCGACCGGGGCGGCGGCGTTCTCCAGGTGCGAACCGTCCGGCATGCGGATCAGGTGCGGGTAATCCATGCCGTCGGTGAACACCGCGCCCTCGCCGGGGGCGAGCGTCACCAAGAACCGCGACTGCGCGTCGGTGATGTTCATGGTCGCGCCGACCGCGTCCCGGTCGTCCTTCGCCGGCAGCCGGTGGACGATCTTGACGGCGGTGTTCTTGATGACGTCCGGGACCAGCTTCGATGGGATCTGCTCCGCCACGATCAGCCCCTCCCCGTACGCGCGGATCTCCGCGAGGAGGCTCGCGAACGTCTCCACCGCGTGAGACGCGGGGCCCGCCTGCTCGCTGCGGCGCAGCAGCCGGTGCGCCTCCTCGAACACGCTCAGATGGCGCAGCCCGGTCGCGCCGCCAGCGCGCTGCCGCATCCGCAGATGCTCGACCAGCCGGACCAGCACCGTCCCCATCAGGAACGCCTTGTCGCGGTCGTCCCCGACGTCCTCGATCTCCAGGACGACGTTGCGCGCGAGCAGCTCGTCGAAGTCGATCGGATGGCCGCCCTCGAAGAACCGCCCCGTCGTGCCGAGCCGGAGGCTGGACAGCCGGACCCGGATGAACCCGCGCACGTTGTCGGTGATCTCCTGGCCGTAGCCGATCTCGGTGACGACCCGCTCGGCGGCGTCCTGGAGATCGGCGAGCGCCGGATACCGCGGCGACGTCCCCGGCACGGAGGGTTCACCGAGCGCGAGATCCCAGCCGAGCCGCTCGTAGCACCGGGTGAGCGCGGCGGACAGCACCTGCGGGAACGGCTCCTCGGCGTCGAACGCGGCGAGGAAAAGCGCCCGGACGAGATCGGCGTGGGTCTGCAACGGGAACGGCCGCCCGTCCGGGCCCCGCGCCGGTTCCAGCGGGTTGATCCCGGCGGCGATCGCCTCGGTGTCCCCGGGCCGGATCGTGATCACCTCGGCGCCGGGGAGCCGCGCGGCCATCAGCCGGTACTCCGCCTTCGCCGGCTCGACGACCAGCCACGGCAGCCCCGCGCGCGACACGGCCGTCAGCAGCGAGCGGACGGTCTGCGACTTGCCCGCGCCGGTCGCGCCGCACACGAACGTGTGCCTGTTCAGGCTGGACAGCGGCACCGACAGCGGACCGGCGTCGCGGCGGTCGCGGTCCAGCACCCGGCCGAGACTCACCCCCGTGCCGCCCGGCTCGGGGGTCACGTCGAACTCGGGCCGCATCACGAACCGGACCCCGGCGACCTCCCGGACGGGCGGGCGCGCGACCGCCGCCACCAGCCGCGTGCTCGCCTCGAACGGGCCCGGCGCGCCCGGGACCAGCGCGTACGGCAGCCGGCTCAGGTCGGCCGACGCGCACACCAGCGCCGCGACGCGGGCGGCCGCCCGCGGTGACCGCGCGCCCGCCATCAGATGGACCCGCCACAGCCCGGACGTCGCGGCCTGGCGGAGCTCGCGGTGCCGCCACTCCATCCGGACGGCCCTGACCGCCTCCTCCGGCGACATCTCCGCCATCGACCGGGCGCGCTGCTGCCGGTCGGCCAGGTCGTCGGCGAGCCGGCCCGCCTCGGACGCGTCCACGGGCTCGGCCACCAGCATCCAGGCGAACGGCTGCGTCCAGACGGACAGGAGACCGTCCTCCAGGGACGGCCTTGCCGGTTCTTCTGGCGTGTCGTCTTCGGCGAGGAGGCCGTCGGCGATGGCGCCGATGCTCACCCAGTGCGGCATGGAGTCCTCGGCGACGCCGCCGGGGAGCAGCACGCCGCGTCCACCGGCCGGGAGGCTGAGCGTCGCGGTCCGGCCGTCATGGTCGGCGAGGAGCCCGTCGCCGCCGACGAACACCTCCGTCGGCCCGGACGGCTCAGCGCGCCGCCAGCCGACGAGCACCGGATCCCCGCCCGCGTGGTACGCCGACACGAGCGCGGCGAGCCGCTGGTCGCGCCACTCGTCGCGGCCGTCCGCCCCGTTCCCCGCGTGCCCGGCGTCGGTTCCGTCCGGGCGGGGCACCTCCAGCAGGCGGCAGACCGGCAGGCCGCGCACCGCGTCCCACATCTCAGCCGTCCCAGCGCATCAGATTCTGGAACAGTTCCGCCTGCTCCACGGCGTCGTCGAGCGCGTTATGGGTGTGCGGGAGCTTGGACAGCAGCGCGTCCGGCATCTGCCGCTTCGTCGACTCGGCGACCATCGCCCCGGCCTTCGCCGCGTAAAGGGTCTTGATATCGAGGTGGCGTGAATGGCCGAACGGCGAGCGGGACGTGAACCGGAGCCAATACCAGTACAGCCACATCCAGTCGAACGCCAGCGGATACGCCACCAGCACCGGAAGGTTTCCGCCCGCGACCTGCTTGACCCACTTGGCCGCGTCGCGCATCGCTTTCTCCGGGTCGAGACCTTCGCGGCGCAGCCGCTCGCGATCCAGGCCGCTCACTGAGAGCGCGTCCGGCACGAAATCGTCGCTGATCGGCTTCAGTTCGGCGTAGAAGGTGCGTTCAGCCGGGTCGGACGCCCTGAACTCGGTTCCGTCGAACGTCCCGCAGGCCGCCATCCCGAAACTGAGCATCGAGTAAGGCCCGGGAATAGGGCCGTCCGCCTCGACGTCCACCGACAAATATGTCTCGACCGTCACTTCTTCTCGCGCCCTTCGTCCGGCTCGATCACCATCCGGCCATCTTCGCGCAGTCCCCGCGCCCGTGTCGCGGCGATCGGCACTCGCCGCCGCACGACACAGAGCGGCGGTCGGCCTGACAAGTCCCGTGTCAATCTGCTTGGGTGGTTTGCGCATCGCCGCGCGCGGCCCCGCGGACGCGTGACGATCGAGCCGGCACCCGAGCAGAACGGGAGTTCAGCGTCGTGAGGGGTGATCCCGCCGATCACGGACGGCCGCGGACGCGCGTCGAGCGGCTCTTCACACCCGAGCCCCGCCTCGGCTGGGTGTTCCGGGACCGCTGGTGGTTCCTGCGGCCCTTCCCTGAGGTCCCGCCGCACCAGCGGACGCTGCCCGACTACCTGGCGCGCCGCGTCACGCAGACCGAGCGGCTCGCGCTGCGCCACCGCACCCGGACGCTGCCGCTCGGCCTGGGCGTCGGCGCGCTCCTCGCGGTGCTCGCCGCCATCGTCGCCGCCGTCTCCACCCTCCCGAGCGCAGTCCCGCTCGTGTTTCTGCTGCTCGCCGCCATCGTCGCGGCCCCCGGCGTGGTGTTGACGGCGTGGGCAGTCCGGCAGCGGCGGAGCGCCCGCGACGCCTACGAGCTGGCCCGGCGGCAGAACGCGACCGGATACGAGGACGAGGCCCGTCAATGGCAGGCGCGCAGGCAGGCGCACGAATCCGCCGAGCGCGCGCGGCTGGACGGGCTCCCCGAATGGGGCGCGGCACCGCGCCCGGCCCACCGTCTCGACGTGTTCGGCGGGACGCTCTGGGCATGGGAGGCGCTGCTGACCACGTACGGGACGTCGACTCTCGCCGTCCAGCCGCTGCTGGTGCTGGACCTGTCACGCGAGGTCGTCTGCCGCGAGCTGATCGAGCTGGCCCAGGCGGCCGGGACGGAGGTGGACGCGCAACTGCTGCCCAGCCGCCAGCCTTCGTCCAGCCTCCTGACCGACATGTCACCGCAGGACCTGGTGGACGCGATCGTCGAATCCATGCACGGCGGCACCCCCGAGACCGCCCGCGCCGAACGCAGCATGGACGACCGGATCCTGACCAAGGTCTGCGACGCCCTCGGCGGCGACCTCACCCTCGGCCGGATCGCGGCGGCGCTCCGCGCGCTGATGGGCGAGCCCGACGACGGGGACGCCCTCACACCCGAGGAGCGGCGGCACATCGCGAGCGAGCTGTTCACCGTCGAGTACCGCCGCCAGGCCCACGCGAACCTGTCGCGGATCGAGTCGTACGTCCACCCCTTGGAGAACCTCGGCACCGAGCCGGTCAGGGCGGGCGCGGGCTACCTGACCTGCATCGCGCTCGACAGCCAGGCCCGCAACGTCCGGTCCGAGCTGCTCACCGACCTCATCGTGCAGTGGGTCACGCACCGCATCACCGCCTCCGACGACTCGACGCCCGCCCTCGTCGTCGCGGGCGCGGACGAGCTGGCCCGCCGCCACCTGGAACGGCTGTCGGACGCGTGCGAGCGGCGCGGCGTCCCGCTGACCCTGCTGTTCCGGCGGCTGCGCGAGACGTCCGCCGAGATGATCGGCGGCGGCGCCGTCGGGTTCATGCGGCTCGGCAACCACGAGGACGCCGCCCGCGCCGCCGACTTCATCGGACGCGACCACCGCTTCGTCCTGTCGCAGATCACCAAGAACATCGGCGGGAACGAGTCGCACACGTCCACCCGCACCGAGGGCGAGGCCGACTCCGAGACCCTGAGCACGAGCCGCACGACGGGCACGTCCAGCAACTGGGGGACGAGCCGATCGTCCGGCGCGAGCTACTCGGGCGGCGAGCTGTTCGGGATGTTCCCCGACCGCTCCACCTCCCACCAGCGCGGCAGCAACCAGGGCGGCGCCACCAGCACCAGCGACACCGAGGGGACCGCGACGTCCACGTCCCGGAACTGGTCGGCCGCCTACGCCTACGCCGAGGGCACCAACTGGAGCGACGCCGACACGACGCAGCGCGTCTACGAGTACGCCGTCGAGCCCGTCACCCTTCAGCGCCTTCCCGACCACGCGCTGCTGCTCGTCGAGTCGGCGCCCGGCGGCGGACGCACCCTCACGGCCGTCGAATGCGACCCGTCCATCATCACGCTGGACCGCGTCACCACCGGCCCGCTTCCGGAACCGCCGCCCGCCCCGCGCCGGCCCGCCATCCCCGCCCCGAACACGAGGACCGAGCCCGCGCCGTGGGCCGAGCCTTCGGCACCGCAGTGGGCCGCCCAGCCCGCGCCGCCCCCACCACGCGCGCCGCTCTCGACCGACCCCGGACCACCACCAGGCCACCAGACCGGCCCCCGCGCCCCAGGGGACCCGCCCGCACCGGGCCGGCGCGGCGGCCCGCCGCCCCTCTTCGGCGGCAAGGGCTGAACGCTCAGCCGAGCCGCCGGCGGATCCCCTGAGCCCGCCGGACGAGCGGCATCGGCATCCCGCCCTCGCGTCCGGCCTGCTCGATGCGATGCTCGACCGCCGCCAGCAGATCGGCGCCCAGCCCCATCCGCACGACGGCCGCGTCCGCCCGCGCCTCCGCACGCCCCGCGAGAAGCCGCCCCGACAGCGCCGCCGCGTAGGCGACCCCCGCGGGCGCCACCACCACGATCGTGACCGCCGTCGCGGCGACGGCCAGGAAGAAGGCCGCCACGAACCCGATCGGACGGTGCCACGCGACGGCCCGTTTCCACATGGAAACGACCATCGCCCACGGCGCGCGCAACACCCGCGTCAGCAACCTGCTCGGCAACGTGACCTGCGCACGAACCAACGCGGCCCCCGCTCGGTGCCCCAGCTCATGGGCGAGGACGGCCTCCAGCCGTGGCGGTGGCAGCGTGCGCGCGGCATGGGACGTGACCGCGACCGTCCGCCCGAACGGCGTGCACGCGTTCAACTCGTCCGACTCCGTGACCACCAACCGGTACGCGACGACGCCCGCGCGCCGCTGGGCGTCCCGCCACGGCTGCTCCAGCCGCCCTCGCTCCTCCGCGCCCGGCTCCCGATAGCCGTAGGCCCTCCGGGCGCCGAGAAGGACGAGCAACGAGAGCGTCCACCCGGCGACCGGCACGAGCCCACCCCACACAGGCCACACAAGGTGCGACCCACCCGCGACGGCAATGACGACAACGGCCTCCGAAACCACCACCAGCCCGACCGACACCCCGACCCGCCGCCGGACCTCCGCGACGTCCGCCCGCCCCGGCGGCAGAAACCGCCGCGCCGCCGCCCCCACCACAGCCGACGCACCGCCCGCAGACACACCCTGAACGGCCGGGGGAGCCAACGGCGACGAGACCTGACCCGCCGGGACCCGACCCCCCTGAGACGGCACGACCTGCGGCAAGGGCCCCGAAGCCGCACCCCGCGGACCCGCGGCCTGTGGAGGCGCGAGTTGCGGGAGTGCGGCCTGCGGCGACGCGGGCTGCGGGGGTGCGGGCTGCCGGGACACGCGCTGCGGAGGCGAGGGCTGCGGAGGCGAGGGCTGCGGCGACGCGGCGTGCGGGGGTGCGGGCTGCTGGGATGCGGGCTGCTGGGGTGCGATCCGTTGGGGCGCGGGCTGCGGGGGTGCGGGTTGCGGGGGTGCGGATCGCTGGGGTGCGGCCTGGGGCGACGCGGGCTGCGGGGACGTCGCCTCTTGGGGCGTGGCCTGCTGGGGCGTGGTCTTCGGTCGTGCGAGCCGGGGGGTTGGGGGCCGGGGTGTTGCGGGTGCGGGTGGCTTTGGTGTGGGTGGCTTTGGTGTGGGTGGTTGTGGGTCGGGTGGGCGGGACGCGGGGGTGGCGGGAGCGGTGGGTGTTGGGTGTGCCGGTGGGGTGCGGCGGCGGGAGCGGGGTTCGTAGCGGCGGGACTGGTCCGTCCAGGTGTGTCCGTCCCAGTAGCGTTCGCGGCCCATCCACTCTGGATCCGGGTACCAGCCAGGTGGTGTGCTCACCGGACTCCGCCTCCCGTCAACGTCGGGTCAAGGCTTGCGCACGCCGCGACTCAGCGTCAACGGAACGGTCACAGCTTGGGGGTGAACGGGCGGCGGTGGGCGGGGTCGTCGGGCTCGGCGAGGCCGCGCAGAGCCGTCTCGACGAGCTCGATGCCCTGGAGGAGGGCGACGAGCCGGGCGCCCTCGCGGCGGTAGGTGTCGAGGACGGACTCGATGCCGTGCGGCGGGACGACGTCGCCGAGATCGACCCGAGCGGTGCGGAAGCCCTCCCGGGCGGCCTCGACGGACGCGTCGACGTGGTGACGGGCCATGCGGGCCAGGGCGATGGGGTAGCGGCGAAGGACGCCGTAGCGGCGGTACTCGGGCGGGACGAGCTCGAGCAGCCAGGTCAGCGCGGTGTCCTCGAAACGGTCGGAGCCCGGTGGGTGCACCTGCGAGGGCCAGCCGGGCGGAACGTAGGTGCTCACAACGGCAGGATAACCCGGATTCGAACGAACGTTCGAACGAATGTCAGTCTGATGGCGGGGTGCGGCGGATGCGGATCTTGCCGGATTCGAGGTCGTCGCGGGAGCTGCCCGACCCCGTCTGCTCGTGGTCGTCCTTGCGGAGGAGCCGCTGCCGCTCCTGCTCCTCGACCTTGATCTTCTTCGAGCCCTCGAACACGGAGGCGAGGTCCTCGAACATGCCACCGCCAAAGCCCGCGCCGGTCTTGCCGTCGCCGCGGATGGCTCCCATCATGGTCGACTTGCCCGTCCCGTCACGGGGCCACTCGACGGTCTCCTGCTCGGCCGGCTCGGTCGGGCGGTTGCCCATGGCGCGGCCCTTGACGCGCTTGCGGCGGCGAAAGGGTGGCTTCACACACTCTCCAACGCGGTGAGTCTCCAGAATGATCCCGGCGGCCGTTCATGTGACGAACGACCATCGGGTGGGAGATCCGGTGAAGTCTCCCTGGCGGAGCCCGAACGCCTGCTGTGGCCGCACCGCGACGGTCGCGTTCACCTCCGGGTCCAGGAAGTCCACACGATATCGGGTGGCGTACTTGGAATTGACCAGGTCGATGAACCGCTGCAGGTCCCGCTTCTCGGTGAGCACCTCCGCGAGCCCCTCGATGACGACGGGGTCCTCGGCCTCCTCCGTGGTGACCGTGACCCGCGGGTTCGCCCGCAGGTTCAGCATCTTGCGGGACGACGCGCTGCTGCTGAACAGCAGCGCCTCACCCGACCAGGCGCCCCACACCGGCATGGCGTGCGGGCGCCCGTCCGGCCGTACGGTGCACAGCCAGAAGTTGCGCGCGTTCAGCAGTTTCTCTTCGGCCCATGACCATGGGAGCAGGCCGCTGCCCTCGTCCGGCCCCTGGATACCGTAACCGGGCATGTACGGACGTTCTGCGGTGGGCTCTGCGGGCTCCGGTTCCGCGGCGGCGCCGGAAGCCGACATGGCGTCTCCTCTCGATCGGGTGGCCCCCCGCCCCATCGTCCCAGACCCCGGCACCCCGAGTGACGCTCGTTGGGGGCGGCTCGGCGCGGTAGCCTGCGGGACGTGCGCCTTTCCCATGTCATCGAGGTTCTTGAGGAGTTGTATCCGCCGTCGTGGGCGGAGCCCTGGGACGCCGTCGGGCTCGTCTGCGGCGACCCCGGCCAGGAGGTCCGCCGGGTGCTGTTCGCCGTCGATCCAGTGGCCGCGGTGGGGGACGAGGCGCTCGAATGGGACGCCGATCTGGTGGTCACGCACCATCCGCTGCTGCTGCGGGGCGTGCACTCGGTGGCCGCGACGACGCCGAAGGGACGCCTCCTCCACCGGCTGATCACGAACGGGGTGGCGCTGCACACCGCGCACACCAACGCCGACCGGGCCGACCCGGGCGTTTCGGACGCGCTGGCGCGGGCCGTCGGCCTCACCGGCCGGCTGCGCCCGATGGTCCCCGCCGACGACGATCCACGCCGCGGCCTCGGCCGGATCGGGGAACTGGACGCGCCGGTCACGCTGCGGGAGTTCACCGGACGGGTGGCCGCCGGGCTGCCGTCCACCGCCTGGGGCGTCCGCGCGGCGGGTGATCCGGACCGGCCCGTGCGCACCGTCGCCGTGTGCGGGGGCGCGGGCGACTCGCTGCTCGACACCGCGCGGGCCGCCGGCGTCGACGTCTACCTCACCGCCGACCTGCGCCACCACCCGGCGTCGGAGTTCGCCGAGCATGGCGGGCCCGCCCTGGTGGACGCCGCGCACTGGGCGACGGAATGGCCCTGGCTCGCCGACGCCGCACGGCGCCTGGCCGCGGCCTCCCCGGAAGCGGGCAAGTTGGAGACCCGGGTGTCCACGCTCGTCACCGACGCGTGGCGCCTTCACCACGAAGGAGCACTGTGAAAGCCGCACCGCAAGCTCAGCTTCGGCTGCTCGATCTGCAGGAACTCGACAGCTCGCTGGACCGGCTGGCGCATCGCCGCCGTACGCTGCCCGAGCTGGCGGACATCGAGCGGCTGGAGGGCCGACTGAACGAGGCGCGCGACGCGATCGTGGCGGCGGAGACGGAGGTCGGCGACCTGGAGCGGGAGCAGAAGAAGGCGGAGCAGGACGTCGAACAGGTCCGCACCCGCGCCGACCGGGACCAGAAGCGCCTCGACTCCGGGCAGGTGGCGTCCGCGAAGGACCTCGGCAGCCTCCAGGCGGAGATCGAGTCGCTGCAGCGCCGCCAGTCCGACCTGGAGGAGGTCGTGCTGGAGATCATGGAGCGGACGGAGGAGGCGGAGGGCAGGGTCGCGGCGCTGCGCGCCGACCGGTCCGCCGCGCAGGACGAGCTGTCCGGGCTCACCGAGCGGCGCGACGCGTCCCTGCGGGAGATCGACGAGGAGGCCGGGACGGCCAGCGCCGCCCGCACCGCCGTCGCCAAGGACGTCCCGGACGACCTGCTCGCCCTCTACGAGAAGCTGCGCGGCCAGTTCGGCGGCGTCGGCGCGGCGAAGCTGTTCCGCGGCGCGTGCCAGGGCTGCCACCTGGCGCTGAACACCGTCGACCTGAACCGGATCCGGTCCGCGGCCGACGACGAGGTGATCCGCTGCGAGGAGTGCCGCCGCATCCTCGTGCGCACCCCCGAGTCCGGCCTGTGAGCTCGCGCAAGCTGGTCGTCGAGGCGGACGGCGGGTCGCGCGGCAACCCCGGACCGGCCGGGTACGGGGCGCTCGTCCGCGACGCGCTGACCGGGGAGGTCCTCGCGGAGGTCGCCGAGTCGATCGGGCACGCGACCAACAACGTCGCCGAGTACCGGGGCCTGATCGCGGGGCTGACGGCCGCGGCGCGGATCGACCCGTCCGCCCGCGTCGAGGTCCGGATGGACTCCAAGCTCGTCGTGGAGCAGATGTCGGGCCGCTGGAAGATCAAGCACCCGGACATGGTGCCGCTGGCGCTGCGGGCGCGCGATGTCGCGGACGGCCTCGGCCCGGTGTCCTACGGCTGGATCCCGCGGAACCGGAACGCGCACGCCGACCGGCTCGCGAACGAGGCCATGGACGCCGCCGCCCGCGGCGAGCACTGGGTCCGCAAGATCGAGGAGACGCCGGGGGAACCGGAGCCGCCGCCGTCATGGACGCCGCCGTCGGGCACTCCCACGACGACCGTCCTGCTGCGGCACGGCGAGACGCCGCTGTCCGCCGAGAAGCGCTTCGCCGGGACGGGCGACGTCCCGCTCACCGCGGACGGCCTCGTCCAGGCCCGCGCCGCCGCGCTCGCCCTCAAGGGGCGGGGGCTCGACGCGATCATCACGTCCCCGCTGTCGCGCTGCCGCGACACGGCCGCCGAGGTCGCCGCCGTCACGGGGCTCGACGTCCGTGTCGAGGACGGCTTCCGCGAGACCGACTTCGGCGAATGGGAGGGGCTCACGTTCGCGGAGGCGGGCAAGGCGTGGCCGGCCGAGCTGAAGGCGTGGCTGGCCGACCCGGAGGTCACGCCGCCCGGCGGGGAGAGCTTCGCGCACGTGGCGCGCCGCGTCCGCACCGCCCTGGACAAGCTGAAGGTCCGCCACCGCGAGCAGACCGTCCTGGTCGTCTCGCACGTCACGCCCATCAAGCTCCTGGTGAAGGACGCCCTCGGCGCGCCCATGACGTCCCTGTACCGGATGCACCTAGACGTGGCGGCGCTGTCGTCCATCGACTGGTACGCCGACGGCCCCGCGTCCCTGCGCTCGTTCAACGCCGTCCACCATCTGGAAACCTGACCGAAACGGTCTTCCCCCTTGATCTCCGGCCGCTTACGCTGCGCGATAGGCACCGTGACCTGGGGAGAGATCGTGAACACGAAGATCCTGCTGGACGAGTCGAGGCTCCCGAGGCGCTGGTACAACGTCGTCCCCGACCTGCCCGCGCCGCCGCCACCGCCCCTGCACCCGGGAACCCGCGAGCCGCTCGGCCCGGGAGACCTCGCGCCGCTCTTCCCGGCCGACCTGATCGAGCAGGAGGTCACCGGCGACCGGTTCGTCGACATCCCCGAGGACGTCCGCGAGGTGTACCGGCTGTGGCGCCCGACGCCGCTGATCCGGGCGCACCGGCTCGAACGCACCCTCGGCACCCCGGCGCGCATTTACGTCAAGTACGAGGGCGTGTCGCCGGTCGGGTCGCACAAGCCGAACACGGCCGTCCCGCAGGCGTACTACAACGCGCGCCAGGGCGTCCGCCGTCTCACCACCGAGACCGGCGCCGGGCAGTGGGGCAGCGCCCTCGCCTTCGCCTGCGCGCAGTTCGCGCTCGACTGCGAGATCTGGATGGTGCGCGCCTCCTACGACCAGAAGCCGTACCGCCGCTCGATGATGCAGCTGTACGGGGCGCGCGTGCACGCCAGCCCGTCGCCGCTCACCGCGTCCGGCGCGAAGATCCTCGCCGACGACCCGGACTCGCCCGGCTCCCTCGGCATGGCGGTCAGCGAGGCCGTCGAGGCGGCCGCGCCCGACGACACCCGGTACGCGCTCGGCAGCGTCCTCAACCACGTCCTGATGCACCAGACGGTGATCGGCGAAGAGGCCCTCGAACAGCTCGCCTCGGTGGGCGACGTCCCCGACCTGATCGTGGGCTGCACCGGCGGCGGCTCCAACCTCGCCGGGCTGGCCTTCCCGTTCCTGCGCGAGAAGCTGGCCGGACGCATGGACCCGGTCATCCGCGCCGTGGAACCCGAGGCGTGCCCCTCGTTCACCCGCGGCCGCTACGCCTACGACTTCGCCGACACCGCCGGCCTCGCCCCGCTGCTGAAGATGCACACGCTCGGGCACGACTTCGTCCCCGACCCCATCCACGCGGGCGGGCTCCGCTACCACGGCATGGCGCCGCTGCTCTCCCACATGTACGACCTGGGCCTGTTCGAGGCGGAGGCCAAGCCGCAGCGCGAATGCTTCGAGGCGGGCCTGCTGTTCGCCCGCACGGAGGGCATCATCCCGGCCCCCGAACCGACCCACGCGCTCGCCGCCGCCGTCGAAGAGGCCCGCCGCTGCGTCGAGACCGGCGAGCCCAAGGTCATCCTCACCGCCCTGTGCGGCCACGGCCACCTCGACCTCGCCGCCTACGACCGCTTCCTGTCCGGCCGGATGGAGGACCACGCGCTCCCGCAGACCCGCCTGGACGAGGCCCTGACCAACCTCCCGTAGAGGTTCGCAAGTCAACTCGCGAACCGTGATGCACCGGGTGCGCAAGTGACTCGCGCACCCACTAACCTTGAAGGACGGCGGACGAGCCGGCCGGACGGCCGCGTCGGGGAGCGATCCCCGTCGAGGAAAGTCCGGGCTCCACAGGGCAGGGTGGTCGGTAACGCCGACCCGGGGCGACCCGCGGGACAGTGCCACAGAAAGCAGACCGCCGCCGGTCAGCCGGCGGTAAGGGTGAAACGGTGAGGTAAGAGCTCACCAGCGCCCACGGTGACGTGGGCGGCTCGGTAAACCCCACCCGGAGCAAGGTCAAGAAGGGGCCGCGAGGCTCCGCGCAGGTGTCCGAGGGCTGCCCGCCCGAGCCTGCGGGTAGACCGCTGGAGGCCGCCGGCAACGGCGGTCCGAGATGGATGGCCGTCACCCGCCGCCCCGAGGGGCGGCGGGCACAGAACCCGGCTTACAGGCCGGCTCGTCCGCCTTCCACGTTCGCCGCCGGGGCCGGGGCCTGGCCGGTGGTGAGCAGGGTTCGCAGGTCGGCGGCGGCCTGGCGGGCGGCGCGCTCCGCCGTCGCGGAGACGCCGCCGAGGCCGAAGAAGCTGTGGTTGAGCGTGGGCCATTCCCGGTGGATCACGGGCACGCCCGCGGCCCGCAGGGCGCCGGCGTAGGCGTTGCCCTCGTCCCGGAGCGGGTCGAAGCCCGCCGTGTGGACGGCCGCCGGCGCGACGCCCGCCAGGCCCGGCGCGCGCAGCGGCGACACGCGCCAGCCGTCCCCGCCGCCGGACGGCAGGTACAGCTCGGCGAACCAGCGCATGGCCGCGAGGGTGAGGCCGTACCCGTCCGCCCGCTCCTCCCTGGACGGGTGGCGCGCGTTCACGTCCGGGTCGCCGTAGCCGCCCACGGCGTCGGTGACGGGGGAGATGAGGAGCTGCGCGGCCAGCGGAACCCCCTGGTCACGGCAGGCGATGGCGACGGACGCGGCGAGCTGCCCGCCCGCGCTGTCACCGGCGACGGCCGTCCGCCCAGGCGCGGCCCCGGCGATGTGCAGCGTCGCGGCCAGGGCGTCGTCGAACGCGGCGGGGAACGGATGCTCGGGCGCCAGGCGGTAGCCGACGCCGACGACCGTCGAACCCGTCTCCACGGCCAGCCGCCGCGAGTACTGGACGTGCGTGTGCTGGTCGCCGGCGACCCAGCCGCCGCCGTGCAGGAACACGATCGTGGCGTCGGTGAGCCGGGTCGCGGGCTCGACCACGCGGGCGGGCACGGGACCGCCGGCCGTCTCCAGGACGACGTCGCGCTCCGCCGCCGCGACCGGCGGATCGGAGAGGCGGGCGATCGCCAGCTCGTTCCCGGCCCTGAGCTGGACCCGGAACCCCTCGACGGACGGCTCGGCCGCCGCCGCGTCCTGAACGCGCTGCCTGAGCCATTGGTCGATGTCCGGGTCGAAGCCGGATCCGTCCGCCACGTGCGACCTCCTCGGTAGGGCTGATGAACACCCTAGACGCCGGTCGTGCCGGGGACGTCCAGGCAACTTCGCAGCGGCACACGACTCGGCAGGTTCGGGTCACACGACACAGAGGAGATGAAACAACGCGCTTACCGTCCATGGTAAGAGCTGATCGCCTGATCGGTGACGACACGGAGCCGGGTGCTGGGTTCCGTGGAGAGGAGAACTGATGTTCGTCATCGCGTTCGTGGCCCTCGTGCTCGCCGGGGGACTGGCCGGTGTCGTGTACCTGTGGGACTTCTCGCGCGCCAGCCGGCGCGACGCGCTGTTCCTGCCGGCGTCGGACCGCCGCGCACGGCGTGCGCGCCGGGTGGCTGGAATGTACGTCCGTGACAACACGCGCCGCGGCATCGAGATCGTCGGTCGCGACCATGAACTTGTAGGCCGCTGAGCCCGGGGGCCGGGGGGCCGTCGTCCCCCGGAGACGCACTGGCCGGGGACCGTGGCGGAGGTCGCCGGCCGGCGCGACGGCGGGGGCGTAGTGAAGAGGCGTGGGTCGTCCAGGCGGGGGGACGGCCCACGCCGGCGTTTCAGGTGAGGGAACGGGGCTGCTTCGGGGGGACGTCCGGGACGGGGTCGTCCGGGACGGTCGTGAAGGTGCCGGTGGCGTGGTCGAGGATCTCGACGTTGGCGGACCGCAGGTCCAGGTAGAGGCCCACCAGTTCGATCTCACCGGCCTCGACCCGCTCCCGGAGCCAGGGGTAGGTGAGCAGGTTGTCGAGCTGCTGCATCACGTTGATCTTGCAGAGGCGGGTGAGGGGCGACTCGTCCGTGCCGGGCGGCTCCTCGGCGAGGAAGCGGGCGAGGCTGTGGTTGCCGTGCTTGAGCCAGCGGGACAGGCCGGTCAGATGGTCGACCTCGGTGCCGCCGGCGAGGAGCGCGGCCATCGCGCCGCAGTTGGAGTGGCCGCAGACGGTGATCGTCCGGATGTCGAGCACGTTGACGGCGTACTCGACCGTGGCGGCGACGGAGTCGTCGGGCGTGCGGGAGCCGTACCGCGGGACGAGGGCGCCGACGTTGCGGTTGATGAACAGGTCGCCGGGGCCGCTGGCGGTGATGATGTTGGGCACGATGCGGGAGTCGACGCAGGTGATGAACAGATGCTGGGGCTTCTGCTCCATCGCCAGCTCGGCCATGATCGGCCGGACGAGGCGGGCGGTGCGGCCGTGGTACTCGCGGACGCCGGCGAGCAGCACGGCGGCCGGGGACACCTCGGGCGCGTCGAGCTCGGCCTCGGAACGCCGCCGCCGGTTCGCCCATGGAGCCCACCAGCGGGCAGGTGGGGGCGTTTTACGCCGCGGAGACATATCGCCTGTCACAGCTCTTTCATACCAAGCCTCGTGAACCTCGTCGATGTCGACCCTCCCACCCTGACGCTCGTGCGTCAGCCGCCACTGGTGGATGGCGTCGAACGCGGCGTGGTCCATGAAGTCGACGGCGAGGTCCAGGTCGACGTGGGAGCCGGTCGGGACGTCCTGCAGGCAGCGCGTCACCTTCGGGACGCCGAGGAACGTCAGCGTCCCCTCGACGACCACATGGGCGCGGGGCGGCACGGGCCCGTCGTCCGGGGCCGGGACGAGATGCTCCACGCGCACCGACAGCCGGGTCAGCCGCCGCAGCGCCATGATCGCCATGACCCCGATACCGAGCAGCACGCCCTCGCCGAGCCCGAGGAGGACCACGCCGCCGAGGGTGGTGAAGTAGGCGGGAGCCTCCCGGTGGTGGCGCAGGTCGCGGACGCGGGCGGTGTCCATCAGGCGGACGCCCAGCACGACCAGCAGCGCCGCGAGGGCGGGCAGCGGCACCTGCTCGATGGCGGGGCCGCACGCCAGCGCCAGCACCAGCACCCACACCCCGTGCAGGACCGCGGACCAGCGGGAGCGGGCCCCGGCCTCCACGTTCGCCGTGCTGCGGACGATCACGCCCGCGATCGGCAGCCCGCCGAGGAACCCCGACACGGCGTTGCCCGCGCCCTGGCCGAGCAGGTCACGGTCGAGGTCGGCGCGGGGGACGCCGGCGGGCCGCGTGCGGTCGATGGCCACGCTGCACAGCAGCGACTCGACGGCCGCGACGAGCGCGACGGACACGACGGCGCCGACGATCCCGTGCAGCGATCCGTCCGGCAGGACGGGCGCGTGCCACTCGCCGAGGAGGGTCTCCGGCAGCTCGACGCGCTGCGCGTTCCAGCCGAGCGACCACGCGGTCACGGTGGCGAGGGCGATGGCGGGCAGCGGGCCGGGGACGAGCCGCAGCCAGCCGCCGCGCGGCAGCCGCGACCAGACCAGCAGGACGAGCACGGTCAGCGCCCCGAGCAGCGCCGGATGCGTGTGCGGGTGGACGAGCTGCCCCGGCAGCTCGCGGACGTTGGCGATCGCCGAATGCTGCGGGCTGCCGCCGAGCACCACGTGCACCTGCGCGAGGACGAGGACGACGCCGACGCCCGCGAGCATCCCGTGCACGACGGCGGGGGAGACGGCGAGCGCGGTGCGGGCGACGCGGCTGGCGGCGAGCGCGAGCTGGAGCAGCCCGCCGAGCAGGGTGATCGTGCAGGTGGCGCGCCAGCCGTAGGTCTGGATGAGCCCGGCGACGATCACGGTCAGCCCGGCCGCGGGGCCGCTGACCTGAAGTGGCGATCCGCCGATCGCGCCGGCGACGATCCCGCCGACGACGGCGGCGATCAGCCCGGCGGCGACGGGGGCTCCGGAGGCGACCGCGATGCCCAGTGAGAGAGGGATGGCGACGAGGAACACGACGAACGACGAGAGAAGGTCGCGCCGTATGACGGAGACGCTGGGTGGCTTGGGGGTCACTCTATGTATATAACCAGGTTTCGCGTGGCTTCAACCCGGAACACGGCGAGGGCCGCCGGACGAATCCGGCGGCCCTCGGTGCGCGTGCGGTGTGCGGTGTGGACGGGGCTGAATCGGCTCAGCGGCGGTAGTTCTCCCAGTCGTCGGCCGGCTGGCGCGACCCGTACGGGCCGGTGTCGTTCTGGCCGCCCTGCCCCGGGTACCCGCCCTGCTGCGAGCCGCCGCCGTAGTAGCCGCCCGCCCCGTACGCCTGCGTGGCGTTGGGGTCGTACGCCTGCGTGGCGTTCGGGTCGGGGGGCGCGGAGTGCGGGTCGGAGCCGCCGTTGTAGCTGCTGCCGCTGAAGTCGCCGTAGGCGCCCGCGCCGCCCGGTGCCGCGCCAGGGGCCGCGCCACCGGGCGCGCCGGATCCGCCGTCCGTGCCGCCGAACGCGCCGAACGGTTCGCGTCCGCCGCCGCTCAACGGGTCGTCGTAGCGGGACGAGTCGCCGTAGGCGGGGGACGTCGGGTATCCGTCGTTCTGCTGCCCCTGCCCGTAGCCGGACGAGCCGCCGAGCCCCGGGTCGTACCCCGCCGTGGCGCCGGACGACGCCGCCGAGCCCAGGCCCGATTCGTATCCGCCGGTCGTCTGGCCTGGCTTCGGCCACGGGCCGGTGTTGCCGCCGCCTCCGGGCCCGCCCGCGCTCCCCGTGCCGCCGGTCGTGCCGAACGAACCGGTGCCCAGCGGGTCGCCGAGCGGGTCGTTCAGCGAACCACCGTAGGAGCCGCCCGAGTCGGACGATCCCGTCGTGCCCGCCGACCGCTGCCGGTCGTTCTGGATGCGCTGGAGCAGTTCGTCGACGGTCGGAAGCTTGTGGCCGTCGGTGTCGGAGCCGGAGGGGCCGCCGCCGTGTGCCGCGGGCGCCGCGGGTGCGGGCGCCGGGGGCGCGGGCGGCGGAGGTGCGGGCGGGGCTGACGGTTCGTCGGGACGGCCGAGAGGCAGCCCGAGCGGGTCGGACACGCGCGGGTCGCCGCCACCGAGCGCTCCACCCGCGCCGCCGCCCGGGGCGGGCGAGCCGAGGCCCAGGTCGTAGCCGTCCTGGCGCCCGCCGGGCGGCGGGCCCGCGGCCGCTGCCGGGCGGCCGCCCAGAGGGTCGGAGCCGTAGTCGCCGTAGCCCTGGTCGTGGCCGCCGCCGTACTGGTCCTGGCCTTGACCGCCGCCGTACGGGTCGTGACCCGAACCGCCGTAGGACTGGTCACCCTGACCGTATTCGGCCGTGGCGCCGTACGCGGGCTGCGGCTCCTGCCCCCCGTAAGGGGGCTGCATGCCGGGGCCGCCGCCCTGCATCCCGGGGCCGGCCAGACCGCCGAGGCCGCCGGGGTCGCCCGAGCCGGACAGGCCGGTGGGGATCGGGTCGAGCGCGGTCGAGCCGGGGTCCTGCCCGGTGAAGGGGGAGCCGCCCTGGAATCCGCCCGAACCGGGCATCTGCTGGGGGCCGGTTCCGCCGCCCTGGGCGCCGCCCATGCCGTTGCCGCCCATGCCGCCGAGCATCGGGCCGTCGGCGCCCATGGAGACCGCCTGGGTCAGGCTCGGCTGCGGCATGCCCGGCTGCTCGAAGGACGGCTGCTCCATCGGCGGCTGCTCGGCGGGCGGCTGCGCGTTGAGCGGGTCGGCGGACGGATCGACCTGCCCCCGCTCGTCGTCGTTGTCGTGCTGCCAGGGGAACTTGGGCTTGTCGAAGGTGATCGTCGCCCAGTAGTCGTCGTCCTCCATCTCGTCCGACGCCTGGCCGCTCGGGGCGGGAGGAGGCGGGGCCGGGGTGGTGGGAGCGGCGAGCGGGCCGCCGCCGCCCGGGCCGCCCGGGCCGACGCCCGGGCCGCCGCCCGCGACACCGCCCGCGACGCGGCGGTCGTGGGCGGGCTCGGGCGGGGCCTGACGGTCGTAGCCGTTGTCGTACCCGCCGTCATAGCCGTTGTCGTAGCCGTCGTTGTATCCGTAGCCGTCGGGGGCGCCCATGTCCTCCTGCGGTGGCGGCGGGACTCCTCGGCGGCCGCGCGGCTGCTGCGGTTCGTCGTCCATCCAGTCGTCGTCGTCGCGTCCCGCCCTGCTGGCCCGCAGGCCCAGGGCCACGAGGACGACCACGAGGACCACGACCACAATGAGGCCGAAGACCACGATGTAAGAAGTCATGCCACCACCCAATGCCTTGGCCCGGCGAGAGTCTCCGGCGCGGACCTGCGATCCGTACCGGCCGTCGCCGGTGGCCGGTCGTCCTCGGGGGTCCGCCGGCCCGGCTTAGCCCGATTCTGTCCGACCGCTATGACCGTTGTCACACCCTTCGCGCACATTTGCCCTCACACGGCGCGTGCCGATCGGCCGGTCGCGGCCATCGGTACACCCCTGTCAGCTCCAGCCCCCCGGTGGGGTCCGCCCTGACCGGTGCTCTGAGGCTCCACGGTCAACGCGCCTATTAGCCGCCGAAGTTCCCGGTGATCCGTCCCCGTCCCACCGTGTGCTCGGCGATGGCGGGCAGTGAGTCCTTCAGTGCCGCGCCGTTCTGGAATGGTGCCGGATCGTCCAGCGCGTAGATGGTGAACCGGTACCGGTGCCGTTCTTCCTTGCGCGGGCACGGCGGTGCGTAGCCCGCCTTCTTGTCCGTGGTCAACCCTTCGACGGTCTTGTCCAGACTTGCTCCCTCGACGAGTTCGTTCACCGTCCCGTCGATGCCCGCGATCACCCAGTGGACGTAGGCGCCGCCGGACGCGTCCGGGTCGTCCATGACGATCGCGTACGACTTCGTCCCGGCCGGCGTGCCCGACCACCGCAGCGGCGGGGTCTTGCCCTGCCCGCCAGGGTACGTCGTACAGCCGTACCTCGGGGGCAAGTCGCGCCCATCGCGGAAGACGGGGCTGGTCACGGTGAACCATTCCGACAGCTCGGCGCTCTTGTTCTGCGGCTGGCCGATCAGCCCGCACCCGCCCACGGTCCCGGCGAGGGCGATCGCGCCCGCCGCGGCCGTGATCGGACGCCGGTCTCTGCTCATCATCGATTCGCTCCCGGGCGAGATCGTACGCCGCGCGCCGCCGGAACGCCGTCATCTCGGCGCCGCCGCCCGGCAGCCCGCATCACGCCGCCGGCGCTCCCTTCCTCATCCGCCCCAACGATAGGGCTTCGCGGGGAGTGGAACGCGCCTTTCGTCCCGCTCGGCGGTGGCGCACCGCCGCGGAGACCTGTGACGTTGATCATGCGTAGTTTGTACGGTTTCGTCCCAAAAATTGAGAAGGAGTGGCGAGTTTCACAGCCCCACCAGCGCTCCTCTTTGCCGTGACGGGAAATTTCTATGTTCTTCCCTTGGCTGTCATTGGTGCCGGGCACGATCTTGAGGTAGCTTGTGAATGTCTTCACAAGCCGACCGTGACATTGGAGGGCCGCAATGGCCAGGACCGCCGAGGGGACCCCTGGCGCTCCCCACATCCTCATCGTGGGTGGCGGCTATGTGGGCATGTACACCGCCCTGCGCCTGCAGAAGAAGCTGAAGCGCGAGCTCAGGCGGGGCGAGGTCAAGGTCACCGTCGTGGACCCCAACTCGTACATGACGTACCAGCCGTTCCTTCCCGAGGCCGCCGCCGGGAACATCTCCCCGCGGCACGTCGTCGTCCCGCTCCGCCGGGTGCTGCCGAAGTGCACCGTCCGCAAGGCGCGGGTCACCGAGCTGAACCACGACGAGGGCTGGGCGATCGTCCAGCCGCTGGCCGGTCCGCCGGAGCGGATCACCTACGACTACCTGGTCATGGCCGCGGGCGCGGTGCCGCGGCTGCTGCCGATCCCCGGGCTCGCCGAGAACGGCATCAGCCTGAAGACGGTCGGCGAGGCCATCCACCTGCGCAACCACGTCCTGGAGCAGCTGGAGATCGCCGAGTCGACCAACGACGAGGAGATGCGCCGCAAGGCGCTGACCTTCGTGTTCGTCGGCGGCGGGTTCGCCGGCGTCGAGGCGGTCGCCGAGCTTGAGGACATGACCCGCGACGCGACCAAGTACATGCGCAAGGTCACCCCGCAGGACCTGCGGTTCATGCTCGTCGAGGCGACCGACCGCATCCTGCCCGAGGTCGGCCCCGACATGGGCCGCTGGACCGCCGAGCAGCTGCGCGGCCGCGGCATCGCCGTGAAGATGAACACCCTCCTGAAGTCGGCGGTCGGCGGGCGGATCGAGCTGTCGGACGGCAGCGGCTTCCAGGCCGGGACGCTGGTGTGGAACGCGGGCGTCAAGGCGTCGCCGGTCGTCCGGCAGGGCGACCTGCCCGTGGACGAGAAGGGCCGCGTCAAGGGCACCGAGTTCCTGACCATCGAGGGCCTCGTCCGCGCGTTCACCGCCGGCGACAACGCCGCGATCCCGGACCTGACGCAGGACGGCGGGTACTGCCCGCCGAACGCGCAGCACGCCGTCCGGCAGGCCAAGCTGCTCGCCGACAACATCGTCCGGTCGCTGCGCGGCAAGACGCTCAAGCCGTACGTCCACGGCAACCTCGGCACCGTCGCCGGCCTCGGCCTGCACAAGGGCGTGGCCAACCCGCTCGGCTTCAAGCTCAAGGGCTGGCCCGCGTGGTTCTTCCACCGGACCTACCACGGCGCGATGGTCCCGACGTTCAACCGCAAGATCCGCGTCGTGGCGGACTGGACGCTCGCGCTGTTCCTCAAGCGCGAGACCGTCTCGCTCGCCACCGTCGAGCAGCCGCGCGCCGACTTCGAGCTGGCCGCGCTGGACGACGCCAGGGCCAAGGACAAGATCGCCGAGGCGGCCGCCACCGAGGCGGAGACGACCGAGACCGCGGCCTGACCACCACTCCTTCCACCCGGGACGCCCCGGTGGCCGCTCACCCGGCCGCCGGGGCGTCTCGCCGTACCGCGGGCGTCGGGGAGAATCGGACCGTGCGAATCGGGATGCTCGGGCCGCTGGAGGTCGTCGCGGACGGCGGCGCACGCGTCGAGATCGGCGGCGCCCGGCTGCGGGCGCTGCTGACCCTGCTGGCGCTCGATCCCGGCGCGGCGATCCCCGCCGAGCGGATCATCGACTCCCTCTGGGAGGACGGCGTGCCGGGCGGCGCGCCGAACGCGTTGCAGTCGCTCGTCTCACGGCTGCGCGCCGCGATCGGCCGGGACGCGATCGAGTCGCGGCCGGGCGCGTACCGGCTCGTCCTGCCGCGCGAGGACGTCGACGTCCACGACTTCGAGGCGCGGGTCCGGGACGCGCGCCGTACCGCCGCGCAGGACGCGCGGGCGTCCGGGCTCCGCGCGGCGCTCGCGCTCTGGCGCGGCCCGGCGCTCGCCGACGCCGCAGGCCTCAGGTTCGCCGAGGCGCCCATCGCGCGCCTGGACGCGCTGCGCCGCGCCGCCCTGGAGGAGCGGCTGGACGCCGACCTCGCCCTCGGCCGCCACCACGAGCTGATCCCCGAACTGCAGGCCCTCGCCGCCGCCGACCCGCTGCGCGAGCCGGTGACCGCCCTGCTCATGCGCGCCCTGTACGCGGCCGGGAACCAGACCGAGGCGCTGGCCCGGTACGAGACGACCAGGCGCGCGCTCGGCGAGGAACTCGGCGTCGACCCGTCGCCCGGCCTGGCGGCCGTCCACCTGTCCATCCTGCGCCAGGACGCGACCCTCCAGCCGGACGCGCCGCGCACCGAGGAACCCGTCCCGGCGAAGGGGAACCTGCCGGCGCGGCTGACCGGCTTCATCGGCCGCGACGCCGACCTCGAACGGGTGGACGGCCTTCTGTCGGCCGCCCGGCTCGTCACGCTGACCGGGCCGGGCGGCGCGGGCAAGAGCCGGCTGTCGCTGGAGTCGGCCGAACGGTCCCGGACGCCGGACGGCGCGTGGCTCGTCGAACTCGCGCCCGTCACCGACCCGGCGGAGGTCCCGGCGGCCGTCCTCACCGCGCTCGGGCTCCGCGACATGCCGTCGATCGCCCCCGGCCAGCTGACGGCGCCGCCGCCCGCCGACCCCCTGGACCGGCTGCTGTCGGCACTGTCGGGCAGGCGCCTTCTGCTGCTGCTGGACAACTGCGAGCACCTGCTGGACGCCGCCGCCCGCCTCGCCGACCGCGTCCTGGCGGGCTGCCCCGGCGTCCGGATCCTCGCGACGAGCCGCGAACCTCTCGGCATCACCGGGGAGACGCTGTGGCCGGTCGAGCCGCTGGAGCCGCCGCCCCCGTCCGCGGGCCCGGACGAGGCGCTCGCCAACCCGGCCGTCCAGCTGTTCGCCGCCCGCGCCGGCGCCGTCTCACCGGGCTTCGCCGTCACGGAGGCCAACGTCGCGGCCGTCGTCCAGATCTGCCGGGCCCTGGACGGAATGCCGCTGGCGATCGAACTGGCCGCCGCCCGGCTGCGCGCCCTGACGTCCCACCAGATCGCGGCCCGGCTCGACGACCGTTTCCGGCTCCTCAGCGCGGGCAGCCGCACCGCCCTGCCCCGCCACCGGACGCTGCGCGCCACCGTCGAATGGAGCTGGGACCTCCTGGACGACACGGAACGCACGCTGTGGCGCCGCCTCGCCGTCTTCCCAGGCGGCGCCACGGTCGACAGCGCCGAGGCCGTCTGCGCGGGCCCCGGCCTGGAACGCGCCGAGATCCCGGACGTCCTCGCCGCGCTGGTCGACAAGTCGCTCCTGACCGTGACGGGCACCGACCCCCGCTACCGGATGCTCGACACCATCCGCGCCTACGGCCTGGAACGCCTCGCCGAGTCCGGCGAGGAGGACGCGATCAGGCGGGCGCACGCCGAGCGCTTCGCCGGGCTCGCCGAGGAGGCCGAGCCGCACCTGAACCGCGCCGACCAGCTGGTCTGGCTGCGCCGCCTGTCCGCCGGGCACGACGACACGTCCGCCGCGCTGCGCTGGGCGATCTCCGCCGGGGACGCGCCGCTGGCGCTGCGGTTCTGCGCCGCGCTCGGCTGGTCCTGGTTCCTGAACGGGCGGCTCGGCGAAGGCGCCGACAGCCTCGCGGACGCCCTCACGCTGCCGGGCGTCCCCGACGACCAGACCACCGCACGCGCCCTCGCGTTCGGTTCCATCATCACGCTCAACTACCAGGACGGCCGTGAACGCGCCGCGTCCTGGCTGCCCAGGATCCGGGAGATCTGCTCCCGGTTCGACCGCGCGTCCCTGCATCCGGTGCTCCGCCTGACGCTGGAGACCCTCCGCCTGTACGAGGCCGGCTGGGAGAGCGCGCCCGCCATGGGCCTCGACGTCCTCCTGGACGACCCCGACCCGTGGGTGCGCGGCCTGGGCCACTTCATCCGCGGCCAGATCGCCCACAACTTCGGCCGCGTCGACGAGATCGACGACGACCTGGCCCGCGCTCTCGCCGCGTTCCGCGAGCTCGGCGACCGGTGGGGGATGTCGGTCGCCCTCGCCGCGCAGGCCGAGATCCTCGGCCGCGGCGGCGACCACCACGGCTCCGTCGCCCGCTACGAGGAGGCGCTGCGGCTCGACGCGGAACTCGGCGGCGGCACCGCCGGGATCCTGCACGTCCGCATGAAGCTCGCCAACGAGCTGGACCTCATCGGCGAGCGCGACCGGGCCGAGGCGATGCTCCACGCCGCCCTCCGCGACCCCGGCGGTCCTGAGGAGGAGGCGGCGCTGCACAACCAGCTCGGCGAGTTCGCCCGCCGCTCGGGCGACACCGCCGAGGCCCTGCGCCGCCTGACCCGCGCCGACCGGCTCACCGAGGACTGCCCCGGACAGTTCCGGGTCATGGTCCTGTGCTCCCGCGCCCGGCTCGACATCGCGACGGGCGCCATGGACGACGCCACCGCCCGGCTGGACGAGGCGCTGCGCGGCGGAGTAAAGACGCACGACCATCCGATAGTCGCCTACGTCCTCGCCGTCCAGGCCGAACACGCCCGAGCCCTGGGCGCCCCGGAACGTGCCGCCGAACTCCTGGGAACCGCCGACGCCCTGAGAGGCACCCGCGACCACTCCCTCCCGGACGCACTCGCCACAGAGAAGGCCGCCCGAAAGGCCCTAGGCGAAGACCTCTTCACCAAGGCATACACCAAGGGCCGAAACCGCCCTCCGGAAGTCATTTCCGAGCTGCACTCGACTTGGACGGGGCCTCAGCCGGGGTCACGGGTCGTGCGGCCGTAGGCGCCCCGCGCCGGAGGTCGCACGACCCGACGAGCCGGTCGACCGCAGCGCCACGATCACGGGCCCGCACGGTCACGGAAACCGCACCGTGGCGTGAGGATCGACCGGCTCGCGACGGGGGTTCCAGGGGGTCGCCCCCCTGGGCCAACTACGCCCGCTTCTTGAAGGCCCTCAGCGACAGCGGGGCGAAGACCAGAGAGATGCCCACGCCCCAGGCCAGTGCGATCAAGGAGTGTTCGAGGGCGGGACCGCCGACGAGCAGGCCGCGCATCGCCTCCACGAGGTGGGTCACCGGGCTGTTGTCCATCACCCAGGCGACGGGGCCGGGGATGCCGTCGGTCGACTTGATGAACGCGGTGCTCAGGAAGCTCAGCGGGAAGATCACCACAAAGCCGAAGATCTGCACCTTCTCCGGCTCGTTGACCTTCATCGCGATGTAGACCGACGTCCAGGAGAACAGGATCGCGAAGGTCAGCAGGAGCACGAACGCCGTCAGCAGCGCGAAGACGTTCGTCTCGACCCGGAAGCCGATCGCGAAGCCGACCGTCAGCAGGATCGTCATGGACCACGCCTGCTTGGCGGTGTCGGCGATGATCCGTCCGGCGAGCGGGGCGCTGCGCGAGATCGGCAGGCTCCGGAACCGGTCGAAGACGCCCTTGGTGATGTCGGTGTTGAGGCCGAAGCCGGTGCTCATCCCCGCGAACAGGGCGTTCTGCGCGATGATGCCGGGGATCACGATCGGCAGGTACGCGTCGACGCTGCCCTCCATCGCGGGCCCGAACACGTACGCGAACAGCAGCACGAACATGATGGGCTGGATGGACAGGTCCAGCAGCTCCATCGGGTTGTGCTTGATCTGGACCAGGTTGCGCCAGGCCAGGGTCAGCGTGTTGCGCAGGGCGGTGCCGGGCGCGACCCGCTTGGACAGATCCTGCGGCGCGAACGTCGCGGTGGTCATGCGGACGCCCCTTCCTTGTCGGCGGCCTGCTTGGCGGACTGGGCGAGCTCGTCGGCCTCGGCGTCGATGTCGTCGGTGTGGTGGCCGGTGAGGGCGAAGAAGACCTCGTCCAGGCTGGACTTGCGCAGCGACAGCTCGCCGACGGCCACCCCGGCGTCGTCGAGGCGGCGGACGACGGCCGGCATCAGCTGCGAGTCGGTGATCGGCGTGCTGATCAGCCCGTCGCGGATCTCCGGGACGGCCTCGGCCAGCTCGCCGACGATCCTCGCCACGGTGTCCTGGTCGGGCGCGTTGACCGGGCGTACCTCCAGCACCTGCCCGCCGACCTGCGCCTTCAGCATGTCGGACGTGCCGTGCGCGATGGCCTGGCCGCGGTCGATGACGATGATGTCGTCGGCCAACTGGTCGGCCTCCTCCAGGTACTGGGTGGTCAGCAGGACGGTGACGCCGTCGGCGGTCAGGCCGCGGACGATGTCCCACAGGCCGTTGCGGCTGCGCGGGTCGAGGCCGGTGGTCGGCTCGTCGAGGAACAGGATCTGCGGCCGTCCGACCAGGCTCGCCGCGAGGTCGAGACGGCGGCGCATCCCGCCCGAGTACGTCTTGGCGGCGCGTTCGGCGGCGTCGGTGAGCTGGAAACGGTCGAGCAGTTCGGCGGCCCGCGCCTTGGCCGCGCGCCGCGGGATGCCGAGCAGGCGGGCGATCAGGACGAGGTTCTCGGTGCCGGTGAGCATCTCGTCGACCCCGGCGTACTGCCCGGTCAGGCCGATGAGCTGCCGCACCTTGTGCGCGTCCTTGACCACGTCGAACCCGCCGACCCGGGCGTCGCCTCCGGTCGGTTCGATCAGCGTGGCGAGGATCCGGGTCATGGTGGTCTTTCCGGCGCCGTTCGGCCCGAGCACGCCGAGGACCGTACCGGCCTCGGCGGTGAGAGAGACGCCCGCCAGCGCCTGGGTCTCACCGAACCGCTTCTCCAGACCTTCGGCCTGGATCGCGTACGTCATGTGATCTCCTAGGTGTGTTCGATCGCCGGACGTCTTCCCTCATGAGAGGGACCTGCCAAAATATGCGGTGTCCGGGGTGGTGTGCATCCAGTTTTCCGCCGCCCCTGCCCAGCTCCGCCGGCGGCGCGGGAAGCGCCCACAACATCGCATGAGCCACTGACAAAACGCTGACGAGCCCGCGATTTGTGCCCGGGATCCAGCGGTTCACGCTCGGTGGAATCAACGGGAGGGTGCCTCCGGCGTTCTAAACTCGCGGTGTGACGTCGGTGCGGCGCAGTCACCAGAGGAACGGCGGGGGGCCGCACCCGCCGCGTATGCGGCCGCCCGAACACCGTGTGTCACGCCGCGCGATCGCGCACTGGGCGATCGAGTACCTGCTGCTGTGGGGCCTGGCGTTCGGGCTCGCGCTGGGCGTGGCCGCCTGGGCGGACGACGCGGGCTGGGACGGGATGCCCGGCTGGGTGACGGGACGGATCGGCTGGCTGCCCTACATCGTCGGCGCCGCGGGGCTGCTGATGGTGACGGTCGCGCCCGTGTGGCGTTACCGCGTCCACCGGTGGGAGGTCAGCGCCGACGTCGTCTACACGCGGACGGGCTGGTTCAGCCGCGAATGGCTGCTGGTGCCCGTCGGGCGGATCCAGACCGTCGACACCGAGCAGGGCTGGCTGGAACGGCTGCTGGGCCTCGCCACGATCGAGGTGAACACGGCGTCGCACACCGGGTCGTCGGAGGTCTCCGGCCTTCCGGTGGGCGTGGCGACACGCCTGGCCGAAGACCTCGCGCACCGCGCGCACGACCTCCGCGACGACGCCACGTGAACATCCGAGACGGCGACCACACCTCGCCCGCCACACCGCCCGATTCACCCGCGCCGTCCGAGCGGTCCGAGCCGGCTGTTCCGGCTGGTTCGCCCGCGCCGAACGGGACGCGGCCGGAGGAGAACGGCCACGGGCAGCGGCTGCATCCGCTCACCTTCGTCGTCGGCGCCGTCCGGGAGCTCATCGCCCTGCTCGCCGCCGGCGCGACGGGGCTGCTCGTCGGCGGGCTGTCCACGGCGTTCTACTTCACCCTCATCGGGCTGGCGGTCGGGCTGGTCGTCCACGTCACGAGCTGGGTGACGTTCACCTACGTCCTGTACGGCGACCGCATCGAGCTCCGGCGGGCGCTCATCGGACGATCGGTCAAGACCATCCCGCGGGACCGGATCCGGGGCGTGGACATCAGCACGTCCCTTCCGCACCGGTTGCTCGGGCTGGCGGTCGTCCACATCGACGCGGGCGCGGACGGCGGCGAGGGTTCACTGAACGCCGTCTCCCGGCAGGAGGCCGAAAGGCTCCGCGGGATCCTCCTGGCCAGGGACGCGCCCGCGCCCCCGCGCCGCGTCCTCGCGCGCATGCGGCGCCGCTGGTACGTGTACGCGCCGCTCAGCGGCGCCTACCTGCTCACGCCCTTCGCGCTGGCCGGCAGCCTCCTCGGCACCGTCTACAACCTCGGCGACGACCTGGGCCTCATCACCCGGGACCGGGTGGAGAACTTCGGCCACGACGTGGTCGGCCTCCCCACCGCCGTCGTCGTCGCGCTGGCGATCCTCGCGCTGATCGCGATGCCGGTCATGTCGGTGATCGCCTTCACGCTGTTCAACTGGGACTTCACCGTCCACGAGCGGGAGGGTTCCGTCGTCGCGGAGCGCGGCATCCTCACCCGCCGCAGCGTCTCCCTGGAGCGCCGCCGCCTGCGCGGCGTCGAGCTCGCCGACAACCCGTTCGAGCGGGTGGCCGGGGTGACCCGCCTGGGCGCGCTGATCACCGGCCTCGGGGACGTCGCCCACCGTGGCCGGCTCCTGCCCGCCGCGCCGCGCGCGGTCGCCGAATCCCTCGCGGCCCGCGTCGTCGGCAACGTCCCCGGCCCGCTGATCGCGCACCCGCCCGCCGCGCGGGGACGCCGCCTGGTCCGCGCGGTCGCGGCCCCGGCCGGCTTCGGGGTCCTGGCCGTCCTCACGGGTCAGCTCTGGATCGCCTACGTGTGCGCGGTCTTCGCCGTGCTGGCCGTCCCGCTCGGCCTGGACCGCTACCGGCAGCTCGGCCACGCCACCGACGGCGGGCGGCTCAGCGTCCGCTCGGGCTCCCTGCGGCGCCGCCAGGTGGTCATCGAGCACGACGCGATCATCGGGTGGCGCATCCGCCGGACCCTGTTCCAGCGCAGGCTCGGCCTCGCGACGCTCTTCGCGGCCGTCGGCGCGGGCGACGGCGGCTACTCAGCCGTGGACATGGCGGAGGAGGACGCCGTGGCCCTGGCCGCCGGCATCACCCCCGCCTGGCTGACGCCGTTCTTGGAGGCACCGCTTCTGGAGACACCGCTTCTGGAGGCACCGCCCGACGCTCGCTCCTGACCCGCCGGTCGCCTACTCGGGCCGGCGGGCGCCGAACATGATCTCGTCCCAGGACGGGACGGAGGCGCGCTTGCCCTTGGCCTTGCGACGCCGTGCCGGACGCGGCGCGCCCTGCGGCTCCCCGTTCGCGGCGGCCGCGGGAGAGCCGGTCGCGGGCTTGTCCTGCGCGGCCGCCGGCATGGTGGGACGGGCGGCGGGCTTCTTCTTCGGCGGGGTCCGCGGAGACTGCCGTTGCGCGGGACGCTGCGCCGCCGCGGGCTTCTCGTCCCGTGCGGGCTGCTCGTCGTCGGCGGGTTCGGGCGCAGCCGACTTCGGTGGAGCGGGCTTGGGCGGCGCGGGCTTCGGCGCCGGCTCGGTCTTGGGCGGCGGGGCGGCGTCGGACGCCTCCTCGGCCGGTTCGTCCCGCACGATCTCCTGCTCGGCGGCGGACGCGTCGTCGCGCTCGTCCTCGACCGTCTCCGCCCGGGCCGGCTCGTGATCGTCGTCCTCGTCGGACTCGCGGGACTCGACGGCGTCGTCCGGCGCGTCCTCGGCGTCCTGGCGGGCGATCTCGCGCGGGCTCTCGTCCTCCAGGGGCCGGACCGGCTCGCTCGCGGGCGTCGCGTCCGGCTCCGTGACGGCTTCGCGCCGCTCGTCCGCCTCGGCGGGCGGAGCGGCCCCGGGGGCCCGCGCCTCCTCGACGGGCTCGACGATCTCGGGCGCGCGGGACGTGTCGCGTCCCAGAGCCGTCTCAACGGGTTCGCTCACAGCCGGGGCGGGAGCGACCGTCTCGACCGGCTCGGCTTCGACCGGCTCGACCGGGTGGACGGCCTCGCGCAGCGCGGCGGCCTCGCCCGGCCGCTGGAACGGGGTGCGGGGCTCGGTCACGCGGCCCTGCTCGGCGGCGTAGTCGCGGGGCGCGGCGGCCCGGAGCGGTTCGGGCGCGGCGGCGGGCCGCTCGGGCTCGGCGGGCGGCAGGCCGCGAGGGGCCGGGTCGCGGTCGCTGGACACGACCTTCATCGCCGGACGGCGCGGGACCAGCGGGGTGACGGTGTCGGAGAGCGGCTCGTCATCCCAGTCGACGGCGGTGAGGCGGGCGGCGATCTCGTCCAGCGGGGAGACATGGCGGCGGCGCGGGTCGAACGTCCACTCGGCGGCGTGCGGGCGGCCGTTGTCGAAGAAGGACAGGCGGACGCGCCAGGTGTTGTCCTCGCACTTCCAGGAGTCCCACTCGACCTCTTCGAGGTCGACGCCGCCGCGGCCGAGGCGTTCCTCGACGGTCTCGCCGAGCGGCGGGCCCGGGCTCGACTCGCCGGGGCGCCGGACGGCGACACGCTGCGCCTGCTGTGCCATGTATTCGCGTTCCTGCAGGACCGGGCCCTCGAACCAGCGGACGCGCTCGACCGGGATACCCGCCGACTCGGCGATCTCCTCCGCGGTCTCGCCGGACCGGATACGGGCCTGGATCTCCTTGGGGCGCAAGGGACTCTCCACTTCGATCTCGAACTGGCCGAGGCGGGAGAAGTGCCCACGGACCGCGGCGCGGAGCCGGTCGTCGACGGGCAGCGTGAACCGGGTGCCTCGGCCCGCGGTGGCCAGGACGAGGTACGTTCCGTCCTCGCTGACCGCGACGAGGCGCAGCTCCTGCATGCGTGTCCTTCCTGCCCTGTCCTAATGGCACGGAGGACCTCGGACCCGGCCTGCCGTGCTCTCACCGGCCGGCCGCCCGATGCCCACCGAGGGCGCATGCGTGCCCTTCCCCCGGGTCCCGAGTCTCTCTTTCGGACACACCTGCTGCCAGCACCGTACCCGGCATGTCCGAACATCGCCGCTCTCGAAGCCCCCTCCACGAGGTCGAAGAGGGCACCTGACCAAGCTTGCCGGTGACGCGACCGGCGGGGCGCCGCCCCGCCTGATTCTTGTCCATCTTTTTCCACACTGTGCCCGACGGGCGCGCGCGACTCCACCCCTCGACGTAGTGAGCGTCACGTTAGCGACCGGAACAACCCGGATATCCCGGTTAGTTCATGCTCCGGGGATTCGACGGTGATGACGGGCGATGGACAGGGGTGAGTACGGGCATGCCGCGCAAGCTGCCGGATGTCAGCACGACGCAGCTGATCGCGAGCGCGGTGGCGACGGCGGCCGCGGCCCTCGGGGCGTCCTACCTGGGGGTGTACGGGACGATCATCGGCGCGGCGCTGATGAGCGTGATCTCGACGGCCGGCTCCGCGGTCGGCAAGCACTACCTCGACCAGGGCCGGGACCAGATCAAGGAGCTGACGCACCAGCAGGCGGCCGCGCGGCGGCGGGACGTCGCGGAGGGCGCGGCGGACGAGGCGACCAGCGCCGACCCGACCCGCACCGTCGTGTGGTCCGGCGACCCGAACGCCACCCGGTTCGACTCCCCGTTCGCCGGCGACTCCGGGGGTGATCCGAACGCGACGCGGTTCGACCGGCCGCCCGGCGATGATCCCAGCACGACGCGGCTCGACCCCGTCGACGCCGTCGCCGCCTCGCTCGCCGCGGAGGCGGGGGAGGGCGCGGTGCGCCAGGTCGCCCGGCGGTCGGCGTGGGAGAGCACGGTCGAGTGGGCCAAGGCGCACTGGGTGAAGCTCGCGGTGTCGTCGGCCGCGGTGTTCGCCCTCGTGATCGGCGGGATCACGCTCGTCGAGGCGACCACGGGGCAGCCCATCGGCAAGGCGGGCAACGGCCTGACCGTGACGAACGTGCTGGGCGGCGGCGGTGGCGGGCAGGCCGACGACGAGCCCACGCCGGACCCGTCCGGCAGCCCGACGGAGACGGGCACGGCCCCGAGCGAGACGCCGACCGGTGACGGGCCGTCGACGGGACCGACCACACCGGACGGAGGGCCGACGACGCGGCCGACCGAGCAGCCGACCGGGCCCACGACCCCGCCCCCATCGTCGGGCCCGACGCCTCCGGACACGCAGGAGCCCACCGGAGGCCCGCCGGACGGCGGCGGGCAGGAACCGGGCGGCGTCGACCCGCAGGGCCGCGGCGCACCCGCGAACTAGGCGGCGCGTCAGTTCGCGCTAGTTCGCGCTAGTCGCCGAAGACCTGTCTCGTGTACGGGTTGGCGAAGCGGCGGTCGGGGTCGAGTTCGTCCCGCAGGGCTTGGAAGTCGCCGAACCTCGGATACACCTTCTCCAGGTACGCGGCGTCGCGCGTGTGGAGCTTGCCCCAGTGCGGACGCCCGTCGAGCGCGGTCATGAGGTCCTCGACGCCGCGGAAGTAGTCCTCGTGCGCGTCGCGGTGGTAGACGTGCACGGCGACGAACGCGCTGTGCCGTCCGTGGGCCATCGACAGCCAGGCGTCCTCGCGGGGAAGCAGCCGGACCTCGATCGGGAAGCTGATCCGCCAGTCCCTCCGCTCGAACAGCGCGCGCAGTTCACGCAGGGCCGGGACGAGTTCCGCGCGCGGGATCGCGTACTCCTGCTCCTTGAACCGGACCGTCCGCGGGCTGGTGAAGACCTTGTACGACGTGTCGCTGTAGGCACGGGCACCGAGGGCCTTGGCGGAGATGCCGTTCACGAACGGCGTCACTGGGGGAACCCGGTGCGTCAGCCGGTTGACGGCTCCGAACACCGTGTTGGACAGGAAACGGTCGTCCAGCCAGTACTTGAACCTGGACAGCGGCTCCGCCGGGCCTTCGGCACGGTTGTTGCGCTTGGTCAGGCAGCCTTCGGTGTGCGGGAACCAGTAGAACTCGAAGTGCTCGTTGGCGGTGTCGAACTCGTCCAACCGCGAGAGGACCTCGTTCCATCTCATCGGCGCCTCCTGCGCCCGCAGGAGGAACGATGGAACGGTCCGCCAGGTGACGGCGGTGACGACGCCGAGCGCGCCCACGCCCGCGCGCGCCGCGTCGAACAGGTCGGGACGCTCCTCGCGCGAGCAGGTCACGACGGTGCCGTCGGCGAGGACGAGTTCGAGCGCCGCGACCTGGGAGACGAGCCCGGCGGTGTCGCGTCCGGTGCCGTGCGTGGCGGTCTGGATGGCGCCCGCGACGGTCTGCTCCTGGATGTCGCCCATGTTGGCCAGCGCTAGGCCGTGCTCGTCCAGGACGCGGTTGAGCGCGTGGAGCGTGAGCCCGGCCTCGACGGTGACGAGCCCGGACGCGGTGTCGACCGAGCGGACGGCCGTGAGCCCCCCGGGACGCAGCAGGACGCCCTCCGCGACCGCCGCGCCGGTGAAGGAGTGGCCCGTGCCCGTCATGCGGATCGTGCGGCCGTCGCCGGCGGCCGACCGAACCTCCGCGGCCACCTCGTCCGCCGTCCGGGGAGTCACGACGCGATGCGGTGTGGCCTGCTGGTTTCCCGCCCAGTTGCGCCACTTCTGGTTGGTCACGGGGGACATGCCGCGACTCTACTCGGCCCGCGTTCATGAGGAAAGTTCATGTTCGGGATGGTGTGCCATGCCGACAAATCGGGCGATACCGTGGCACCGTCCGCCGACCCATGACCCCGTTACTTCTGGGAAAGACGTGACAAGGCGGGTAACCGTCCGTAGCGACAGTCGTTGGGAAATGTTGTGGCTCCTCCATCAGCTTCCGGGACGCGCGGCCGCGGCCGCCGCCGCGGCCGGGGGTTGCCGCTCACCGTCGCCGGTATCGCGGTCCTCGCCGTCGCCAGCACGTCCGGCGGCGTCCTCGCGGCGCTGACGACCGGGAAGGCGGAGCCCGCGGCCGGCTCGTCGCGGACGCGCCCGCCGCCGAACGTGCCGCCCGGCGACCCGGTCAACGTGGCCACCGGCGGCGAGGTCGCGCCGCTGCGCCGCGTGGTGCCGCCCGACGTGCTGGCCGTCGGCCGCGGCCCGATCCCCGCCGCCAAGATCAAGAAGATCGCGTCGCTGGGCCGGGTCAGGGACGTCGCCGCGGTCGCGGGCGGCGCCGTCCAGCTCCAGGGACGCCAGATCAACACCTTCGCCGTCGACCCGTCGGCGTTCCGCTCGTGGACCCCGCCCGGGACGGCGAAGAACAACGGCCTGTGGGAGGCGCTCGCCGCCGACCGCTTCGTGGTGTCGACGGCCGCCGCCGAGCAGCTCCGGCTCAACCGGGGCATGCGGTACCCGGTGGTGGCACGGACGATGCCGAACCTGACCATGGGCGGCGCCGGGCCCCTCGGCCTGCCCGGCATCGACATGCTGGTCAGCCGGGACTCCGGGAACGAGATGGGGCTCGTCCCGAACGTGGCGGTCCTGGTCAACGCGCCCGGGGTGAGCCCGGCCAAGGTCGTCAAGGCCGTGACGAAGGTCCTCGGCCGGGGCGCGAACGTCGTCAACCTGCACGACTACCCGGCACCCGGAGACGACGGACGCCCGAGCGGCTACCTGGACCTCTACAAGCAGGCCGCCAGGGACTGCCGCGGCCTGTCCTGGACGGTCCTCGCCGCGATCGGCCAGGTCGAGAGCGACCACGGCCGCAACGCGGGCCCGTCCAGCGCGGGCGCGCTGGGGCCGATGCAGTTCATGCCCGCGACCTGGAAGGCGTACGGCGTGGACGGCGACCGCGACGGCAAGGCCGACATCATGAACCCTTACGACGCCGTTCCCGGAGCGGCCAAGTACCTGTGCGCGAATGGTGCGGGCAGGGGCGGCAAGCAGCTCTACAACGCGGTGTTCCAGTACAACCACGCGCACTGGTACGTCCAGAAGGTCCTCAGCCTGGCCAAGGCTTATGCCGCGAGGTTCAGCTGATTGGATGCTGATTGGATGGAGGCATGACTTCGCGCGCGCGCGCAATGCCGTCGTACGACGCGTTGCTCCTGCTGTCCTTCGGCGGGCCGGAAGGCCCCGAGGACGTGATCCCGTTCCTGGAGAACGTGACCCGTGGCCGGAACATCCCGCGGGAGCGTCTGGAAGCGGTGGGGGAGCACTACTACCTGTTCGGCGGTGTCAGCCCCATCAACCAGCTATGCCGCGACCTCAAAGCCGCCATCGAGGCCGATTTCGCCGCCCACGGCCTGGAATTGCCCGTCTACTGGGGCAACCGGAACTGGACCCCTTATCTGGCCGACACGGTCCGGCAGATGAAAGCGGACGGTGTCCGCCGGGCGGCCGCTTTCGTCACGTCCGCCTACAGCGGCTACTCCACGAACGACCAGTACCTTGCAGACATCGCCCGCGCGCGCGACGAAGTGCCGGGCGCGCCTGAGATCGACAAGCTGCCCGTCTACTGCGACAGGCCCGGCTTCATCGAACCCTTCGCAGACGCGGCGAAGGACGCCCTGAGCCGTCTCCCGGAAGGCGCGCGGCTGGTCTTCACCGCGCACAGCGTCCCCCTCTCCCAGCCCAACCGGGACCTGTACGTCCAGGAGCTGGAGACGGTCGCGCGGACGGTCGCGCGAAAGGCGGCCCCTGGAACGCCGTGGGACCTCGTCTACCAGAGCCGCAGCGGCCCGCCGGCGCAGCCCTGGCTGGAGCCGCAGATCACCGACCATCTGGAGAAGCTGCGCGGCGAGGGCGTCCGCGCGGTCGCGGTCGTGCCGATCGGGTTCGTCTCCGACCACATGGAGGTCAAGTTCGACCTCGACGTCGAGGCCGCGGAACGGGCCGCCGAGCTCGGCGTCGCGTTCGCGCGGGCCGCCACGCCCGGCACCGACCCCCGCTTCGCCGCCCTGCCCCGCACCCTGCTGACCGAGACCCGATGAGCACCGAACCGATGAGCACGGACGGGATGAGCACGGACGGGATGAGCACGGACGAGCTGCTGAAACTGGCGGCCGCGACCGCCCGCGAGGCCGGGCGGATGCTGGTCGACGAGCGTCCGGCGGGCGCTCTGGACGTCGTCCAGACCAAGTCGTCCCCGACCGACGTCGTCACCCGCATGGACCGCGCCGCCGAACGGCTGATCATCGAGCGGATCCGGGCCGCCAGGCCCGACGACGCGTTCCTCGGCGAGGAGGGCGGCGACCACGCCGGCCGCAGCGGCGTCCGCTGGGTGATCGACCCCATCGACGGGACGGTCAACTACCTCTACGACCTGCCCGACTGGGCGGTCAGCATCGCCGCCGAGGTGGACGGCACCGTGGTCGCCGGGGCCGTGGAGATCCCGCGCCGGGGCGAGTCCTACACGGCCGTGCGCGGCGGCGGCGCCCTCCAGCACACCGCGTCCGGCACGCGCGAACTCCGGGTGAACTCTCGGGTGCCGCTCGGCGAGGCGCTGGTGGCCACGGGGTTCGGCTACGCCGCGGGACGGCGCGCCCGGCAGGCGAAGGTCCTCACCGGTGTGCTGCCGAACGTCCGCGACATCCGGCGCGGCGGCTCCTGCTGCGTCGACCTGTGCGCGCTGGCGGCCGGACGCGTCGACGCCTACTACGAGCGCGGCGTCGAGGCGTGGGACATCGCCGCCGGCGGGCTGATCGTCCGGGAGGCGGGCGGACGCGTCGAGGGCCTGCGCGGTGCCGCGCCCGGCCCGGAGCTGACCATCGCCGGAGGCCGGGGCACCTTCGAGGCCCTGCACGACCTCCTGGCCCCGCTGGACCCGCTCGGCGACTGAGCACGTCCGGCACCAGGGCCGTGAAACGGGGAGCCCGGGACCTCCGCGGTCCCGGGCTCCCCGTGCCGTTCGCGCGTCTTCAGTCGCAGCGGGGTGGCTCGACGCCGATATCGTTGTTCGCTGCGATCCGGCGCAGGTCGTTGATCTCCTCCTGGCGAATGTCCGCCAGGTAGGTGTCTCCTTCTGCGTGGGCGCTCCGCAGCGACGCGTACGCGTCGTCGAGTCGCTGCTGGATCATGCGTGACAACTCGCCCATGGGCCTCCTCCCGGATCGTGCCCATGCCTACCCAGAGCTAGGCTGAAGGTAAACCTGAACGTCGATGCAATTTTCGCGGATTCTTGCGCCCCCGCCATCACGGTGCGGATAACGATCACCTGAACAGGTGTTTACGTGCGTCTTACGGCGCCCGTGGCATATCTGGAGCCCCGGGGCGGACCGCGCCCCGGTCATGGAGGGGGACCTCGTGCGTGTTCTAGTCGTCGAGGACGAGCGGGTGCTCGCCGACGCGATCGCCACCGGCCTGCGCAGGGAGACGCTGGCCGTGGACGTGGCCTACGACGGCGCGGGCGCGCTTGAGCGGGCGGGCGTCAACGAGTACGACGTCATCGTGCTGGACCGCGACCTCCCCAAGGTCCACGGCGACGACGTCTGCAAGCAGCTCGTCGCGCAGCGCTACCCGGCGCGGATCATCATGCTGACCGCCGCCGGCGAGCTGGACGACCGCGTCGAGGGCCTGTCCATCGGCGCCGACGACTACCTGGCCAAGCCGTTCGCGTTCGCCGAGCTGATCGCCCGGGTGCGGGCCCTCGGCCGCCGCGCCGCCGCGCCGCTGCCGCCCGTCCTGGAGCGCGCCGGGATCAGCCTCGACCCGGCCCGCCGCGAGGTGCACCGGGACGGGCGCCCGGTCGAGCTGACCCGCAAGGAGTTCGCCGTCCTGGAGGTGCTGCTCAGCGCGGACGGCGCCGTCGTCAGCTCCGAGCAGCTCCTGGAGAAGGCGTGGGACGAGCACATCGACCCGTTCACGAACGTCGTCCGCGTCACGATGATGACGCTGCGCAAGAAGCTCGGCGAGCCCCCGGTGATCGAGACCGTGCCCGGCGTGGGATACCGGTTGTGACCGCCGAACCCGCCCCCCGCAACGGCCCGGAGAAGCCCGGCGGCGGCAGCGGCCCGGGCGTCGGCCCGTGGCGGCGGCCGGGCCCGCAGCAGGTCCCGCAGCCCGCCCCGGCCCACAAGGGCATGTGGCGCGGCGACGGCGGCGGGACGATCGGCGAGAAGGCGCTGCCCCGCATGAGCGTCCGGCTGCGCCTCACCCTCCTGTACGGGCTGCTGTTCTTCATGGCGGGCGCGCTGCTGCTGTTCGTGATGTCGGTGCTGGTGGCCGACATCCTCGGCAACGTCAAGGTGATCGGCTTCGGCATCACCACCGAGGAGCAGGCCACCGCGCTGCAACGCCAGTTCGTCGAGCAGACGATGCGGCAGCTGGTCGGACGGTCGCTGCTCGCGCTCGGCGGCGTCGGGGTCATCACGCTCGTGCTCGGCTGGTTCGTCGCCGACCGGGCGCTCAGCCCGCTGCAGCGGGTCACGACCACGGCCCGCCGCCTGTCGGAGAGCACGCTGCACGAGCGGATCGCGCTGGAGGGCCCGGACGACGAGATCAAGGAGCTGGCCGACACCTTCGACGCGATGCTGGAGCGGCTCGGCCAGGCGTTCGACTCGCAGCGCCGGTTCGTCGCGAACGCCTCGCACGAGCTGCGCACCCCGCTGGCGATCAACCGGACGCTGCTGGAGGTCGCGCTCGGCGACCCGGACGTCTCCGACGACCTGCGCGCCGTCGGGCGGACGCTGCTGGCCACCAACGCCCGGCACGAGCGGCTGATCGAGGGCCTGCTGCTGCTCGCCCGCAGCGAGCGCGAGCTGAGCACCCGCGCCCCGGTCGACCTGGCGGAGGTGGCGACGACGGTGCTGGAGCACTCGGCGCGCCGCGAGCACGACATCGAGGTGTCCGTCCACCCGGAGTTGACGTCCGGGAAGGCGCTCGGCGACCCGGTGCTGCTGGAGCACCTGGTGTCCAACCTCGTCGAGAACGCGATCAAGCACAACGTGGAGGACGGCGGCGAGCTGTGGATCCGCACCGGGATGCTGGAGGGGTACGCCACCATCCAGGTCGAGAACACCGGTCCCGCCGTGCCCGCCTACGAGGTGGAGCGGCTGTTCGAGCCGTTCCGGCGGCTGAACGCCGACCGCGTCGAGTCGGCCAAGGGCGCCGGGCTCGGCCTGTCGATCGTGCGGTCGGTGGTGCTGGCGCACCGCGGCGCCGTGTACGCGGCGCCGCGCCCCGGCGGCGGGCTGATCGTCACCGTCCGCCTCCCACCCGGCTGAGCCCGGCGGCTACCTGAGCGCGGCGGTCGCGACCGTCGGGTCGCCGTCGTAGTCCATCTCCAGGCCGACGTACTTGTTGCTCCTGCGCACCGCCGCCACGCCGTTGTGGACGAGGGGGACGAGGGCCATGTCGTCCAGCGCCAGCTTCTCGGCCTGCCGGTACAGGCTCGTGCGGGAGTCGGCGGACTGCGTCCTGAGGGCGGTGCCGATCAGCTCGTCGAACCGCCCGTTCTTCCAGCCGGACAGGTTGTAGTAGGAGTTCTCGCTCGTCGCCACCACCGTGCCGCCGAGGAGCGGCCACAGCATCGAGTAGGCGCTGGCGTAGTCGGGCCCCCAGGGGAGGAACGCCAGGCCGGACGCGTCGTCGGAGACGAGGTCCTTGCGGAACCGCTCGAACTCGCTGAGCGGGATCACCCGGGGCTCGATCTTCCAGCCGAGGACCGATTCCAGCATGTTCCGCACGGCCTCGATCAGCTGCTTGTCGATGGGCGAGTCCCGGTAGTAGAACCGGACCCGCGACCCCGGTTCGAGCCCCGCCTCCGCGGCGAGCGCCTTGGCCCTCGCCGGGTCCGTCCTGTCGCACGACGGGCACGTACCGGCCTTGCCGAAGCCGGGGATCGCCGCCGGGACGATGCCGTGCGCGGGCTTGTAGACCTCGCCGAACAGCGCGCCGAGCTTCACGCGGTCGACGGCGTGGGACACCGCCTGCCTGGCCTGGACGGACTTCATCGGCCCCCGCGCGACGATCGGGACGAGCATCCGGGTGAACGGCGCGGGCCGGGAGATCAGGTCCGTCCTGGGGGCGGTGGCGAGCTGGTCGGTGGCGACGGTGTACCAGTCGGCCTCTCCGGTGGTGTAGGCCGCGCGTCCCATGGCCGGTTCGTCGCCGAGGCGGATCTCGACGCGGTCGAGCTTCGTCCGGCCGAAGGCCCAGGCGTCGTTGCGCTCCAGCGAGACCCGCGTGTCCTCCCGGAACTCCCGAAGCTTGAACGGCCCGTTCCCGATGGGCCGCGTGTTGAACGCCGTGTTGTCGGCCTTCCCGGCGCTCTGCGGGACGGGCATGAACGCCGGCTCGGACAGCCGCGTGACGAAGTCGCAGTTGGGGGAGGTGAGCGTGACGTCGAAGGCGGTGCCGGACACCACCTTGACCCCGGACAGCGTGTCGGCCTTGCCACCGGAGACCGCGGCGAAGCCCTCGATGTCGTGCAGCAGGAAGGGACCGCCGCCGGTGCCGGTCGCCGCGCTGCGCGCCCATCCGCGGGCGAACGCCTGCGCGTCGACGGGCTCGCCGTTGCTGAACGTCGTCCCGTCCCTGATGAGGATCTTCCACACCTTGCAGGACGGGTCCGGCACGATCCGCGTGGCGAGGCGGTTGCGGGGGACGCCGTTCGGGCCGAGCTCGGTCAGGCCGGTGAACAGCTGCTTGGACAGGAACCGCTCGGTCCCGCCGAACACGTGCGACGGGGCGATCTCGTTGCCGCTGGTGCCGACGGTCCGCATCGCCGTCTGGAAGGTGCCGCCCGTCCGGCCGGGCGTCGTGGCCGAGCGCTGGTCGTCGTCGAGGAGCCGGGGCACGAGCACGGCGCCGGCGACCACCAGGGCGACCAGCGCGGCGCCGCCCGCGCTCGCCAGCACGCCGATGCCGCGCCGGCGGCGCCGCCCCGGCGGGAGGGTGGGACCCCCGGCCGGGGGAGTGGAGGACGGCCAGGTCGCGTACCCGTGCCCGTCGGGCGGCGGGGGCGGAGGCGGAAGCGGAAGCGCCCACCCCGACAGCGCCCCCGACGGCGGTGTGCTGGACGCCGGCGTTCCGGGCGGTGGCGTGCCGGGGGGTGGCGGGACGATCCGCAGTCGCGCCGACTCCATGGCCGCCGTCACGGCGCCCTGGGTGAGGATCACCGAGCCGTCGCCGGCCGAGTCCGGCCGCGCGCCCGGCTGCGGGAGGCTCCCCGCGAGGTCCAGCAGGTACGCCAGGACGTTCTGCGACTCGGGGCGCAGCGCCGGGTCCTTGCTGAGGCAGTCCGCCACGATCTGCCGCAGCGGCTCGTGCAGGTCGCCGAGATCGGGCGGCAGGTTGAGGATGCGGTGCATGACCGCGGGGATGGAGTCCTGCCCGAACGCGGGCCGCGCGGTCGCCGCGTAGACGATCGTGGCGCCCCACGCGAACACGTCCGCCGCGGGCCCGACCCGCGCGCCGGAGATCTGCTCGGGCGCCATGTAGGCGGGCGTCCCGATGGCCGTGCTCGACATCGTGCCCGTCGCGTCCAGCGCCCGCGCGATACCGAAGTCGATCACCCGCGGGCCGTCCGGGGCGAGCAGCACGTTCGCGGGCTTGAAGTCGCGGTGCACGACGCCCGCCTGGTGGATGGCGGCGAGCGCCGTCATCGTCCCGATCGCCAGCCGGTCCAGCTCGGCGCCGCGCCGCGGGCCCGCGGCGGCCAGCACCTTCGACAGCGGCGGGCCGTCGATGTACTCGCTGACGATGTAGGGGCTGTCGCCCTCGACGTCGGAGTCGAGGACGCGGGCCGTGCAGAACGCCGAGACCCGCTTGGCCACCGCCACCTCGGCCGCGAACCGCGCCCTGGCCTTCGGGTCGCCGCTGAACCGCGCGTGCAGCAGTTTCACGGCGACCCGGTGGCCCGGCTCGTCCTCGCCGAGGAAGACGGTGCCCTGACCGCCCTCCCCGAGGAGGCCGGTCAGGCGGTACGCGCCGAGCCTGGACGGATCACCCGCACGGAGTGGGGTGATCTCGTCCGTCACCTTGTCACGGTCCCGTAGGCGTCGGCGGACGCGGAGGAGCGGACCTGCCGCCACTCCCACCGGATGGTGGAACCGCTGTCCACGGACCCGGACGGGATGAACGTGATGTAACCCGAGGCGCACTCCTTCGGGTCCATCCCCGTGTACGGCGTCTCCCGGTACTCGATCCTCGAGCTCTCCGCGGTGCCGGACAGGTGCGACAGCCGGGTCCGGCACTCGGTGTGCGCACTGGACGGGTAGGTGTACACGGCGAAGCCGAGCGAGTAGGCGAGGGTGAACCGCACCTTGAAGCTGGTGCTGCCGCTGGCGGCGCCCGGCTGGGTCCCGTCACCGCTCCAGACGCCGATGATCCCGCCGCGGCTGGTGGACAGGCCCGTCGGCGTCTCGGGCGGCGTGTAGGTGAACGACGGCGGCGTGTACGGGTCGGTGTCCGGCTCGTCGTCGCTGGTGGCGACGACGATGATCGCCACGACCACGACGAGGACGATCAGCGCGAGCACACCGCAGCCGATCGCGATGGCCGGCCCGGGGCCGCCGGACCGCTTCGGCGGCGCGTACCCGGGCCCCGGCGGGACGGGCTGCCCCATCTGCATGGGCGGCGGCGTGTGCGGCGGGGGCGCCTGGTACATCGCCATGGGCGGCGGCGTGATCGGCTGCGGGGGCGGGGTGTTCGGGCCCGGCGGCATCCCGCCTTGATGCATCGGCATCGGCGGCGGGGTGATCTGGTGCCGCGGCGGCTGCTGCGGACGCGGCACCGGGGGCGGCGGCGCGAGCTGCGACGCGATCCTGGTGCCCTGGTTGAGCAGCTCTTCCTGCCCGCCCGCCTGGGCGCCCGGCGCGGCGCCGACATGGCCCAGCAGGTGCAGCAGGAGCTGCGCCGCCGGGGGACGCAGGCCCGCGTCCTTGGACAGGCAGCGTCCGATCAGGTCGCGCAGCGGCCCCGCGGGCAGCGCGGACAGGTCGGGGTCCTCGTTCAGGATCCGGTTGATGATGACCGGCAGCGTGTCCGCCTCGAACGGCGACTGCCCGGTCGCGGCGAACACCATCGTCGCGGCCCAGGCGAAGATGTCGACGGCCGGGGTGAGCGGCGCCCCGGTGAGCTGCTCGGGCGCCAGGTAGCCGGGGGTGCCGACCACCATGCCGGTGGCGGTCACCGCGCTCTCCTGCGAGTTGACCGTCCGGGCGATGCCGAAGTCGACGACGCGCGGGCCGTCCGAGGCCAGCATGACGTTGTTCGGCTTGAAGTCGCGGTGGACGATCCCGGCCTCGTGGATGGCGGCGAGCGCCGTCACCGTGCCGATCGCGAGACGCTCCAGCTCCTGGGCGCCGCGCGGCCCGTCGTGCGCGACGACGTCGTGCAGGGACGGCCCGTCGATGAACTCGCTGACGACGTACGGCTGGTCGCCGTGGACGTCGGCCTCCAGGACGCGGGCCGTGCAGAAAGGCTCTACCTTCTGCGCCGCCGCCACCTCGCGGGTGAACCGGGCCCGCGCGGCCGGGTCGTTCGCCATCTGCGCGTGCAGCAGCTTGACGGCGACGTACTCGCCTCCCGGCGCCCTGCCCAGGAAGACGGCGCCCTGACCCCCGGCGCCGAGTCGCCCGACGACCTCGTACTGCCCGAGTGCCCTAGGATCGCCCGGCTCCAGCGGAGCGGCATCCGGCATCTGACCCTCCAGTGACCCGCAGTGATGTACCGCGATAGTGTGCGCCGGCCCCGTCGCGGGGGCCTTCCGCCGGCGATCGCCGGGCAGGCCCCGCAGGGGGCCCGCCCCCAACCTCAGGCGGGCACGATATCGCGTTAGTTCAGACGTTTCACCGAAGAGTCTGGTTCGATGTCCGACCAGCTTGATCGGCCGTCCCGCCGCGCCGGGTATGTCGGCGCGCGCGACGTCCCCCGGACCGATATGATCCCCGACCGCCGCGCGAACCGCGGCGGGAGAGAGCCGGTTCAGGCACCGCGACCCGACATTCGTCTGATATGTGACAGAAGACACATTTCGAGGATGAGACGCGGGTGATGGGTGTCACTCGTGGGAACGGTCGCGCCTTGTGTGTCGCAGGTCACCAACCGTGACAGAATTTCCCGCCCGGATCGGGCACAAGAACGGTCCCCCGAGCGTTAGTTCCGCGCGACGGGGCGCATAAAGCACTGAGGGGGATGGAGATAGAAGATGGCGACCGACTACGACAGCCCGCGCAAGACAGACGACGATCTCAGCGAGGACAGCCTCCAGGAGCTCCAGGCCCGGCGCGCCGACAAGGCCGCCAGCATCATCGATGAGGACCTGGACGCCGGAGAGGTCGCCGAGCTGCCCGGCGCCGACCTTTCGAACGAGGAGCTCACCTTCCGGGTGGTTCCGCGGCAGGCCGACGAGTTCACCTGCACGCGCTGCTTCCTGGTGCACCACCGCAGCCAGCTGGCCACCGAGAAGAACGGCCAGCCCATCTGCCGCGAGTGCGCCGCCTGACCGGGAGTGGCCGCAGGGTGCCGGGAGAGATCGAACCACGTCAGGAGGACAGGGAGCCGTCCCGCCGGAACGGCTCCGCCGAACTCGGTGAGCTCGTCGGACGGCTCACCGCCGAAGAGGGCATGGACCGCGAGACCCGCGGCCGCCTGCTCGGACGTCTGGCCGCACTGCTCGGCCAGAACGCCCGCAGAGTGGGCGCCGCGGGCGTCGCGCGCGGCCGGTGGCTCGGCGACCTGCTCGTCGAGGCCGCCCCGCACATCCCGATCCGCGACCTTGAGACATTGCAGGCCCACCACCACGGCCTGATGGGCGAGGAACTCGCCGACCGGCTCGTCAGGGTGGCGGGCAACGGAACCACCGCCGTGGGCGCCGCGGGCGGCGCGCTCGCCGCCGTGCAGTTCGCCGCCCCGCCGCTGCTGCTGACCGCCCCCGCTCAGCTGGCGGCCGAGACCCTCGTCGTCGCGGCCATCGAGGTCAAGATGATCGCCGAGCTGCACGAGGTGTACGGCGTCACCGTCCAGGGCACCGGAACGACCCGCGGCGCGGCGTTCGTCACGTCCTGGGCCCGGCAGCGCGGCATCAACCCCCTGGAGACCGGCTCCCTCACCAGCGCGCTGGGCACGGCCGCCAAGTCGGCCCTGCGCAAACGGATGCTGCGCACCTTCGGCCGGAGCCTCGGCACCATGGGCCCCTTCCTCACCGGCGCCGCCGCCGGCGCCGCCCTCAACCGCTCCGCCACCAGGGCCCTGGGCGCCAAGATCCGCCACGACCTCCGCCAGTCAACGGGAGGCCCGCCCCCGCTCCCACGCGACCACCGACGCTGAGCCCTACACGTTCTTCTTGAGGTTGGACGGGAGCTCACCGGTGCCCTTGGCCCACTGGCGGGCGGCGGCGCGGGTGGCGAGCAGGCGGGCGAGCTCCATGCCGACGCCCATCACGACGGCCCAGCCGATCGCCTCGGTCAGCGCGACCTCGGGCGACTCGGGGTTGGTCGGCGGCTCCTTCCCGGTGCTCTTCTTCCAGGCCAGCGTGATGGCCTTCTTCGCGACGAAGCCGCCCGCGAAGGCCGCGGCGCCGGCCATCAGCCGCCAGCCGAGATCGCCCTTGTCCGCCATGATCGTCCTCCAGTCGTCCTGTGGGTCCGACGCTACCGGAACCGTCCGCCGTTGATCGTCGCGTCGGCGCCGGTAATTGGCATGCGGTCCGGGGCGAGGTCAATACGATTGCCCCATGACAGAGCAGCCGCGCACTCCGAACGTCCCTCCCAAGCCCTCCCTGGACGGCCTGGAGGACAAGTGGGTACGCGTCTGGGAGGACGAGGGCGCCTACCGTTTCGACCGCACGCGGCCGCGCGGCGAGGTCTTCTCGATCGACACCCCGCCGCCCACCGTGAGCGGTTCCCTGCACGTCGGCCACGTCTTCTCCTACACCCACACCGACACCGTCGCGCGGTATCACCGCATGCGCGGTCGGGCGGTCTTCTACCCGATGGGCTGGGACGATAACGGCCTGCCCACGGAGCGGCGCGTCCAGAACCACTTCGGGGTGCGGTGCGATCCGTCCCTTCCGTACGATCCGGACTTCGAGCCGCCCGCCAAGCCCGACGCCAAACGTCAGGTGCCGATCTCGCGGCGCAACTTCATCGAGCTGTGCGAGCGGCTCACCGCGGTGGACGAGAAGGCGTTCGAGGAGATGTGGCGCCGCGTCGGCCTGTCGGTCGACTGGGGCCACCTCTACACGACCATCGGCGACGTGTCCCGGACGGCGTCCCAGCGGGCCTTCCTGCGGAACCTCGCGCGGGGCGAGGCTTATCTTTCCGAGGCGCCGACGCTGTGGGACGTCACGTTCCGCACGGCCGTCGCCCAGGCCGAACTGGAAGACCGTGAGCAGCCAGGCGCGTTCTACCGGATCCGGTTCCATGGGGACGACCGGCCCGTCTACATCGAGACGACGCGGCCCGAGCTGCTGCCCGCGTGCGTGGCGCTGGTCGCGCATCCGGACGACGAGCGGTACCGGGAGCTGTTCGGGACGACGGTCCGCACACCGCTGTTCGGCGTCGAGGTCCCGGTCGTCGCGCACCGGCTGGCCGAGCCCGACAAGGGATCCGGCATCGCGATGATCTGCACGTTCGGCGACGTCACCGACGTCACCTGGTGGCGCGAGCTGAACCTGCCCACCCGCGCGATCATCGGCTGGGACGGCCGGCTCGCCGCCGACCCCCCGGACGGCGTCCCCGCGCACCCGTACGGCGAGCTGGCCGGGAAGACGGTCTTCTCCGCCAAGGAGCGGGTCGTCGAGCTGCTCCGCGACTCCGGCGACCTGGACGGCGAGCCCCGCCCGATCACCCGGCCGGTGAAGTTCTACGAGAAGGGCAGCAAGCCGCTGGAGATCGTCACGACCCGGCAGTGGTACATCCGCAACGGCGGACGCGACGAGGGCGTCCGCGCGGAGCTCCTCGCGCGCGGCCGCGAGCTGGAATGGCACCCCGGCTACATGCGCGCCCGCTACGAGAACTGGGTCGAGGGCCTGAACGGCGACTGGCTGATCTCCCGGCAGCGGTTCTTCGGCGTGCCGATCCCCGTCTGGTACCCGCTGGACGACTCGGGCGAGCCGCGCTACGGCGAGCCGATCGTCCCGTCCGAGGACGCGCTGCCCGTCGACCCGTCGTCCGACGTCCCGCCGGGGTTCACCGAGGAGCGGCGCGGCGAGCCGGGCGGCTTCATCGGCGACCCCGACGTCATGGACACCTGGGCGACGTCCTCGCTGACCCCGCAGATCGCGGGCGGCTGGGAGCGCGACGCCGACCTGTTCGGCCGCGTCTTCCCCTACGACCTGCGTCCCCAGGCGCACGACATCATCCGGACATGGCTGTTCTCCACGGTCGTCCGCGCGCATCTGGAGCACGGCTCGCTGCCGTGGAAGGGCACGGCGCTGTCCGGCTGGATCCTCGACCCGGATCGCAAGAAGATGTCCAAGTCGAAGGGGAACGTCGTCACGCCGATCGACCTGCTGCGCGAGTACGGCTCCGACGCCGTCCGCTACTGGTCGGCGGGCGGGCGCCCGGGCACCGACACGGCGTTCGACACCGGCCAGATCAAGGTCGGCCGGCGCCTCGCCATCAAGATCCTCAACGCGTCCAAGTTCGTGCTGGGCCTGGGGGAGGCGCACGCGGACGCGCCGGTGACCGAGCCGCTCGACCGGGCGATGCTGGCGGCGCTCTCCGACGTCGTCCAGGACGCGACGGACGCGTTCGAAGGCTACGACTACGCGCGGGCCCTCGAACGCACCGAGCGGTTCTTCTGGGAGTTCTGCGACGACTACCTGGAGCTGGTCAAGACCCGCGCCTACGGCGACGGACCGCCGGCCCAGTCGGCGCGGGCCGCGCTGCGTACGGCGCTCTCGGTGCTGCTGCGGCTGTTCGCGCCCGTCCTGCCGTTCGTGACCGAGGAGGTCTGGTCGTGGTGGCGGCAGGGGTCGGTGCACAGGGCGTCGTGGCCGTCCGCGGCGGAACTGCCCCCGGGCGGCGACCCGGCCGTCCTGGCGGCGACGGGGGAGGCGCTCCGGCAGGTCCGCAAGGCCAAGTCGGAGGCGAAGGCGTCGATGCGCGCCGACGTGTCCCGCGCGGTCGTGCGGGGCGCCGAGGTGACGCGCATCGCCCGCCCCGACCTGGCCGCCGCCGGCCGCATCGCCGACCTGACCCTGGAGGACGCCCCCGCCCCCCTCACCGTCCACGTCACCCTGACCCCGACCGCCTAGCCAGTTCGGCTCTTCGGGTGGTGAAGGGCGCCTATCGCGCGGCCGGTGCCACGATCCTCCGGTGGAGGATCGCCCGCTCCACCGCCGTCCAGGCTCCGGACGTCAGCAGGTAGAGGCCCGCCGCCAGCGGGACGAAGGCCGCGACGGCGATCGTTCCGAACGGCACGAGGCGCGCCGCCGTACCCATCGGCCCGTCCGCGGTGACGCGCCGGGACGACCAGGTGGCCACGGCTCCCAGCAGCGCGAACAGCGCCAGGAAGACCAGGGACGGAGGGGAGAACAGCCCTCCGCCCACGACCCCGATCCAGTTCTGCCCCAGCGGCGCCGCGAGGAGCGTGTGGGCGAGCAGCAGGTTCTGGTGGCCCGCGATCGTCGCGGAGACGAACAGCCGATACATGATCATGAAGAACGGCACCTGGACGAGCATCGGCAGGCATCCCGCGACCGGCGAGGCCCCTTCCGCCTCGTACAGCGCCGCCATTTCGCGGCGGAGCCGCTGCGGATTCTTCGCGTGTTTCTTCTGCAGTTTCTGGAGGTCGGGCAGCAGGCGCGCCCGCGTCCGCTCGCCCCGCGCCGCCGCGACGGACAGCGGGACCATCAGCAGCCGCACCGCGGCGGTGAACACGACGATCGCGAGGGCGGTCGCGAGGCCGCCCGCGACCGGGTGCAGGACGTCCGCCAGCCCTCCGACCAGGGCGGCGGCGATCGAAACGGGAACATCGAACATGGGAGAACCTTCCGGAGAGGGGAGAACGACGACGTCTCGGCCGCGCTCAGGCGGCCGCGCTCTCCGCTCCGGGTGCTCTCGGACGGGGGCGTCCCGCCGCGTCCGGATCGCGCTGCGGCAGGAAGGCGGTGCGCAGCGTCCGTTCCCGCAGCGTCGTCCGCAGCAGTGCGAGTTTCGCCCAGTGCCCTTGCCGCGCCGTGCGGACCTGGACGGCCGCCAGCGCGAGAAGCCCGGTGACGGTCACCGTGGCCAGGGCCAGCAATACCGGCTGGCCCGTCCCGGAACCCGCCCATTCGGCCACGGCGAACCCCCGCAGAACCGCGAAGGCCAGCAGTGACCAGAACACGAATGCCCCTTCCTGAGGCCCCCATTCTCACACAAGGAGCGGGAGTGCCAGTCCCAGGACGCGGCTCCGCGAAAGCACCGCGGGTAACAGAAGCGGCGCTACGCGTCATTCCGCGCTTTGAGTCGAAAACTTCCGGAAGTGGTCGCCGCCGGGAAGAAGTGGTCGCCGCCCGGAACGGGTAAGGTCAACTGCCGGACTCGCGCCGCGGCGGCGTTTCAGCGCCGGCCCGGCACCGCGCCCTCGGTAGGGTCGTGAGGTTTTCCGGCAGGTGAGCGTGAGGTGGACGCGTGAGCAAGGTCGATGTGCTGATCCGGCGGCTCGATCCGGGGCTGCCCCTGCCGCGGTACGCGCACGCGGGTGACGCCGGCGCCGATCTGGTCGCGGCCGTGGACGTCGAGCTGCCGCCCGGCGAGCGCGCCGTCGTCCCGACGGGGACGGCGATCGCGCTGCCCGACGGCTACGCGGCTTTCGTTCACCCGAGGTCCGGTTTGGGCGCTAGGTTGGGGGTGACCATAGTGAACGCACCCGGTACGGTCGACGCCGGTTATCGGGGTGAGATCAAGGTGACCCTGCTGAACACCGACCTCCGCGCCACCGTCAGACTGCGGCGCGGAGATCGCATCGCGCAGCTGGTCGTGCAGCGGGTGGAGCAGGCGGTGTTCCACGAGGTCGCCGAGCTCCCCGGATCGGCGCGCGGAACCGACGGCTTCGGCTCCACCGGCGGATTCGGTCCTGCGCCCCAAGGACTCGCGCCCGGGGGACGAGGGCCCGCGGGCGCGGATAATGCAGGCAATGAGCACAGTCGAGAAGGAGCGTGAGTCGTGGCTTTTGGACGTCGCCGGCAGGCCGAGGAGCCCGAGAAGGGGCCCGAGGTGACCGATGAGCCGGCGGAGGCCGCCGAGGACGCCGCCGAAGAGGCCCCCGCCAAGGCCGAGCAGGCCGAGGGCGGCCCGTGGGACTCCGAGGACTCCTTCCCCGAGCTGCAGCGGCTCGACTTCGGGTCCATCCAGGTGCCGGTCGCCCAGGGTCTCGGTTTCCAGGTGAACTTCGAGGCCACCCAGGTGGACGAGGAGGGCAACCCGCTCGACGGGCGGCCCGTCGCCGTGCTGGTGCAGTACGAGGAGAGCGCCATGCAGCTGCAGGCGTTCGCCGCGCCCAAGCGCAGCGGCATCTGGGACGACGTGCGCCGTGAGACCGCCAAGGACATCCGTGAGGAGGCGCAGGGCCAGACCCAGGAGGGCGACGGCCCGTTCGGCCCCGAGCTGCTGGCGATGGTCCCCCAGCCGCTGACCGAGGAGGTCCTCGCGGAGATGCCGGACGAGTTCCGCGAGCAGCTCCCGGCCGAGTTCGTCGAACAGGGCTGGGCGCCGCAGATCATCCGCTTCCTTGGTGTCGACGGACCCCGCTGGTTCCTCCAGGCCGTGGTGCAGGGCGCGGCGATCGAGAACGAGGAGCAGTGGCAGGTCCTGGAGGACGTGCTGCGCGGCGTGGTCGTCGTCCGCGGCGACGCCCCGATGCCCCCGCGCGACCTGCTCGAACTGCGGATCCCGAAGGAGTTCAGCGAGGGCGGCGAGGAGGAGGAAGAGGAGGAGGCCGTGCAGACCTTCGACCCCTTCGAGCGCGGCCCCGAGATCACCGAGGTCCGCTGACCGCCGGCGTCCCCCGGCCGCCGAGGTCCGCTGAGGTCCGCCGAGCGCCCCGCCACCCGAACCACCGCCGGCCCGCCGGTTCCCGCCATCCGGCGCCGGCCCGGACGCCCGCCGCGCCGCACGCCTTTTCGGACGTGCGGCCGACGGGTTTTCACTGGGTCGCCCCCGGCCGATCCCTTGCCTTCGGCGCCGCCCGGGTGGTCAATCGGGACATGTCGAAGAAGACGCGCAAACGTCGGGCCCGTAAACGCGGTAAGGCCAACAAGGGCAAGCGGCCCAACGCCCGCCACTAGCGCCCAGGCCGCGCCCCGGTCCGCGCCCAGGCCCCGGCTCTACGACTCGATCATCTCGAACGTCAACGCGTGCTGGGCGCCGACGGTTCGGCCGACCTCCTCGGCGTTGCCGGTGAGGAACGCCGCCGCGTCGAACTCGGCGCCCAGGTTCGAGAAGTACACGTGGTGCGCGAGCAGCGAGTCGATGCCGGCCTGCAGGTGGCCGGTGACGTCCACGTAGTGCGTGCCCTGCGGCGATCCGCCGAACAGCGCGAACCGGACGCCCTGCCACGGGTCGAGGCCGAGGTCGCGGAACACCCACCGGTTGGCGGCGTCCCTGATCGCGTCCGCGGCGGCGAGCCCGACGGCGCGGTGGTCGGCCATGTTGAACCCGCCGCCCGGGAACGACTCGCGGAAGTTCAGCGACAGCACCACCTCGGGCCGGTGCCGCCGGATCGCCGCGGCGATCGCCCGCCGCAGCGGCAGCCCGTACTCCACCACGCCGTCCTGGAAGTCGAGGAACTCCACGGTCTCCACCCCGACGATCCGCGCCGCCTCGACCTGCTCGGCGCCGCGGATCCGGGCGACCTCCGCGGGGTCCATCGAGTCGATCCCGGCCTCCCCGCGGGTCGCGATCACCTCCGTCACCGTCTTGCCCTGGGCCGTCCACTTCGCGACCGCGGCCGTCGTCCCGTACTCCAGGTCGTCGGGGTGCGCGACGATCGCCAGCGCGCGGTCCCAGTCCTCAGGTACCTCGTCCATCCCTCCATCCTTACAGGTAGCGGAGCCACAGGTAGGGGGTCGCCAGCGCGACCGTCACGAACGTGACGACCAGGCCGTAGCGGGTGAACTGCCAGAAGCTGATGGGCGTGCCGTTGCGGGCGGCGATGCCGAGCACGACGACGTTGGCGCTGGCGCCGATGGCGGTGGCGTTGCCGCCGAGGTCGGCGCCGAGGGCGAGCGCCCACCACAGCACGTCGCCCTCGTCGCCGGGATGCTGCTGGACGAGGTCCGACACGATCGGGCTCATCGTCGCGACGTACGGGATGTTGTCCACGATCGCAGACAGGGCGGCGGACGCCCACAGCAGCAGCATCGACGCGGCGCCGAGGTCGCCGCCGGTGACGTCGGCGGCGGCCTCGGAGACGTCACCGATGACGCCGGTCTCGACGAGGCCGCCGACCATCACGAACAGCCCGGCGAAGAACACCAGCGTCGGCCATTCGACCTCGCTGAGCGCGTCCTCCGTGGTCACCTTGGTCGCGGCGACGAGCAGCCCGGCGCCGAGCAGCGCGACGACGGACGGCTCGTAGTGCAGGACGGGGTGCAGCACGAACGCGGCGACGACGATCGCGAGGACGGTGAGGCCCTGCGCGAGCAGCCGCCGGTCGGTGATGGCCTCCCGCTCCTCCAGCTCCATGACCTCGGCCGCTAGGTCCGGGTCGTAGTGGAACGCGGAACGGAAAAGCCAGCGGCACAGCACGCAGAACACCACCACCAGGACGACGACCAGCGGCGCGAGGTGCACGAGGAAGTCGTTGAACGACAGGTCGCCGCGGCTCGCGATGATGATGTTCGGCGGGTCGCCGACCAGCGTGGCGGTGCCGCCGATGTTGGACGCCAGCACCTCGGCGATCAGGTACGCCTCGGCCTTCAGCGCGAGCCGCTCGCAGACGAGGAACGTGACGGGCGCGATCAGCAGGACGGTGGTGACGTTGTCCAGCAGCGCCGACGCCGCCGCCGTGAGGACGGCCAGCATCACCATCAGCCGGTAGGGACGCCCCCGCGCGCGCTTGGCGGCCCAGATCGCCACGTACTCGAACACGCCGGTCTGCCGCAGCACCGAGACGATGATCATCATCCCGAGCAGCAGGAACACGACGTTCCAGTCGATCCCGGAATGTTCGGAGAAGAAGGCGTCCTCGGCGTCGGTGATGTGCAGGAGCAGCATCAGGCCCGCGCCGCCGAGGGCGACCGCCGTCCGGTGCACCTTCTCCGAGGCGATCAGGACGTAGGCGCAGACGAAGATGACGATCGCGGCGATGGCCGGCACGGAGCCTCCTGATCGGCAGACGGCTGACGGGGACCTGCCGGCCACACTTCCCGGCGCACCGCCAGCGACTGTAACGCGACTCGCCGGGCCGGGGCGAAGGCGGGGCCGCGCGCGCTCGTCCGATGGTGGGGTTTTGCCTACCCCGATCGGCGTGCTGGACCCATCCTCCGGGGCGGTCGCCGTCCGTAATTTCGTTCCTGCGGGCGCACCACGAAGGGGCGCCGGGCTGGAGGGAAGACAATGATCGGACGTAAGGGACCGGCCCCCGCGGGGCAGGCGTCGGGCGAGGCGCTCCGCCTGGACGGCGTGCACAAGGTCTACGGGGCGGAGGGCAACCGGGTGGTCGCGCTCGACGGCGTGTCGCTGTCGCTGCCCACCGGGTCGTTCACCGCGGTGATGGGCCCGTCCGGGTCGGGCAAGAGCACCCTGCTCCAGTGCGCGGCGGGGCTCGACCGTCCCACCGAGGGACGGGTGTTCGTGGACGGCGCCGAGCTGTCCGGGGACGGCGAGGCCGAGCTGACGAGGTTCCGCCGGCAGCGGATCGGTTTCGTGTTCCAGCAGTTCAACCTGCTGCCGACGCTGACCGTCATGCAGAACGTGGTGCTGCCGCTGAAGCTGGCGGGCCGGAAGGTCGACCGGGGGGAGGCGCGGGGCGTCCTTGAGCGCGTCGGGCTGGGCGAGCGGCTCGGCCACCTGCCCTCGGAGCTGTCCGGCGGGCAGCAGCAGCGGGTGGCGATCGCGCGGGCGCTGGTCACGCGGCCGCGGGTGGTGTTCGCGGACGAGCCGACCGGAGCGCTGGACACGCGCAGCGCCCGCGACGTCCTGGGCCTGCTGCAGGAGTCGGTGCACATGTCCGGGCAGACGGTCGTGATGGTCACGCACGACCCGGTCGCCGCGTCCTACGCGAACGCGGTGCTGTACCTGGCCGACGGGCGGATCGTCGGCCACCAGACCGCGCCGACCGCCGAGGCTGTCGCGGAGCGGATGACGCACCTGGCCGAAGAGGTCGAGCGTCAGCGGACGATGGCGGGGGCGTGACGACGATGTTCCAGTTGGCGATCAGTTCACTGCGCAAGCGGACCGGGGCGTTCGCCGCGACCTTCCTCGCGATGTTCCTCGGCTCGGCGATCATCATGGCGTTCGCGTCGATGCTGGACACGGCGGAGGCGAGCGGCGCGACCGGCACGGCCCGCGAGACCCTCTCCATCATGGCGAACGTCGTCGGCGGCTGGGGGCTGCTGCTGGTGGTCTTCGCGGTCACCTCGACGCTGACGCTGTCGGTCCGGCAGCGGGCGGCGGAGATGGCGCTGCTGAAGAGCGTCGGCGCGACCCCGGGACAGCTCGGCCGGATGATCGTCGGTGAGGCGGCGGGGCTTGCCGTGGTCGCGGCGCTGCTCGGGATCGTCCCCGGGATGCTCATCGGGCGGGCGCTGCTGGGCCTGCTGCACGACACCGACCAGGTCCCGGCGGAGATCGGCTACAGCTTCGGCCCGGTCGCGCTGTCCATGGGCATCGGGATCACGTTCGTGTCCGCGGTCGGCGCCGCGCTGATCACCGCGCGCCGCACGACCCGCGTCCGGGTGGCGCAGTCGCTGGCGGACGCCGCCGTCGACACCGGGAAACTGACCAGGAAGCGCATCGTGTTCGCGGTGATCTTCCTGCTGGTCGCGGTGCAGCAGGCGGTCATCACGATCACCGTGATGGACGGCAAGGGCAGCGACGCGATGGCGACGGCCGGGCAGGCCGACATCTTCGCCGGGATCGGGCTGGCGCTGCTGGCCCCGGCGATCATGCGGCGGGTGACGGCGCTGGTGGCCGGGCCGCTGCGGCTGTTCGGCGGGGCGGCCGGCGGGCTCGCGGCCGACACCATGCGCCGCCGGACCGGCGCGCTGGCCGCCGCGGTCACGCCGATCATCCTGTTCGTCGCGACGGCGGTCGGCACGCTGTTCCTGCAGGCCACCGAGAACGCGGCGCTGGACGCCGCCGGGCTCGCCAAGGACAGCGAGCAGAAGAACATCGAGACGCTCAACTTCGTCGTCATCGGCATGGTGGTCCTGTTCACCGCGATCATGCTGGTGAACACGCTGATCGCGGCGACCGCGCACCGCCGCCGCGAGTTCGGCCAGACGCGGCTCGCCGGCGCGACGCCCGGGCAGGTGCTCGGCGGCGTGGCGGTGGAGTCGGTCGTGCTGACCGTCACCGGTGTGCTGGTCGGGACGGTCGCGTCGATCTTCACGATCGTGCCGTTCGGTCTCGCCCGGCGCGACTCGGCCAGCCCGGACGGAAGCGTGTGGACCTACCTCGCGGTGGTCGCGCTCGCCGCCGTCCTCACCGGGGCCACGGCCTACGCCGCGACCCGCAGGGCGATCCGCGTCCCCGCGGTCGAGGCGGCGCTCAACTGACCAGACGGGGGGTCGAGCGAAGCTCGTCGGTTGGATGGCGGTGGGTGGGGGCTGGAGGACGGTGGGCGGCCGTCCGCGTTCCCCGAGAAGCCGCGTGGGGTGCTCACCCGTGAAGGGTGGGCACCCCACGCGGCATACTGGCGCGTCCGGGGGTGGTACCGATGGACGAGCCCGACAGACCCGACGTAAAGGACGAGCCAGACAAACGGGACGGGCCCGGCCCGTGGCGCGTCCTGATGCCGGCGGTCATCGAGGAGGCCGAGCGCGCCGAGCCGCCCGGCGAGCCGGAGACCGGGCTCGTCCCCGTCCGCGACCCCGGCGACGTCGGCGACCCGGGGACCGCCGACCGGCCCGGCTCGGAGGGCGACGAGATCGGCGGCGCCGCGCAGGCCGCGCCGCCCGGTGTCGCGCACTCCAGCGCCGTCATGGCGATCGGGACGGTCTTCTCCCGCATCACCGGCTTCCTCCGCACGGTCGTGATCGGCGCGGCGCTCGGCACCGCGCTGCTCGGCGACGCCTACCAGGCCGCCGAGATGATCCCGTACACGGTGTACGAGCTGCTGCTCGGCGGGCTGCTCGCGAGCGTCTTCGTCCCGTTCCTGGTCAAGCGGCGGATGCGGGACGACGACGGGGGAGCGGCCACGGAGCGGCGGCTGCTCGGCGTCGTCCTGCTGGCCCTCGCCGTGCTGACCGCCGTGGCCGTGCTCGCCGCCGACCGGTTGATCTCCCTGTACGCGGGCGGGTACGAGGGGCGGCAGCGCGAGGTGGCCGTGCTGCTCACCCGGCTGCTGCTCGTGCAGATCTTCTTCATCGGCGTCAGCGGGCTGGCGAGCACGATGCTGAACGTCCGGCGCCGGTTCGGGGCGCCGATGTGGGCGCCGGTCGTCAACAACCTGATCACGATGGCGGCGGGCGTGCTCTTCCTCTGGGTCGCCGGACGCGGCCGGACCGCCGAGACCGTCACCGACGGCCAGCTCGCTCTGATCGGGCTCGGCTCCGCGCTCGGGACCGTCGCGCAGAGCGCCGTGCTCGCGTGGACGCTGCGGTCCGCCGGGTTTCGCTGGCGCCCGCGCCTGGACCTGCGCGGGTCCGGGCTCGGCGAGGCGGTGCGGGCGGCGTCGTGGATGCTGCTCTACATCGTCGTCGCGCAGGTGGGCGTGCTCGTGACCGCGAACGTCGCGACCCGCGCCGCCGAACGGGCCGCCGAGGCGCCGGACGGCCCGGTCTCCGGAAGCGGCCTGGCCACCTACAAGTTCGCGCTCGTCGTGTTCCAGCTGCCGTACGCGATCATCGCGGTGTCGGTGATCACGGCGCTGCTGCCGAGGATGAGCGCGCATGTCGCGGACGGGCGGCGCGACCTCGTCCGCGACGACTTCTCTCGCGGCCTGCGGCTGGCGTGCGCGCTGCTCGTCCCGCTGTGGCTCGGGATGCTGGTGTTCGCGATCCCCGGCGCCGTCACGTTCTTCGCCTACGGCAGCCTCAGCGAGGACGGCGCGCGCCGTATCGGAACCGTCCTCATGGTCTTCGCCGTGATGGTGCTGCCGTTCACGCTGCACCAGTTGCTGATGCGCGTCTTCTACGCGTTGGGCGACACCCGTACGCCCGGGCTGATAGCCATCCCCGCTGGGGTGGCGCAGGCGGTCACGGCGTTCGCGCTGCTGTGGCTCGTCCCGGCCAAGCAGGTCGTGCTCGGGCTGCCCGTCGCGTACGGGTTGTTCTATCTGGTCGGCGCGACCGGTGCGGCGCTCGTGCTGCGCAGGCGGCTCGGCGGCATGGACGGCCGCCGCATCCTCCTCGCCCTCACGCGCCTGCACCTGGCGGCCCTGCCCGCCGTGGCGTTCGCGGTGGCGACCGTCTGGGGCTTCTCGCACCTGCCGGGCGGACGGCTCCCCGCCCTGCTCACCGTCGTCGTCGGCGGGCTCGGCGGCGGCGCGCTGTACCTGGTGACCGCGCGGCTGATGAACGTCCCCGAGATCGGCTACTTCACCTCGATGGCCGCCTCGCGCCTGCGCCGCTCCTGACGCCCCGGGAACGCCGAAATCGCCGCCCGGGAGCGGACGGCGAGTTCGGCGGCGCGCCGGGTCAGTGGGCGCGGGCCCGGCGGGGGAGCAGGAACGCGACCAGGAACGCGACGGCGGTGAGCGCGAGCGTCAGCTCGGCGACCCGCTTGGCGGCGTCCAGCGCGGCGGACGGGTCGAAGTGCCCCGCCACCGGCGCGCCGATCGCGCCGAAGAACACCGTGCCGAGGATCGCGATGCCGAGCGAGGCGCCCAGCTGCTGGACCGACTCCAGCGCGGCCGATCCGGACCCGACCTCGTGGTCGGCGATGCCCGCGACGATGATGTCGAACAGCGGGACGAAGATCATCCCCATTCCGGCGCCGAAGAGCAGCAGCGGCGCGACCAGGTGCCAGCCGCCGAGGCCCGTCCCGGCCGTCTCGAACACCGCGTACAGCGCGACCAGCCCGGCGAGCATCGTCCCCAGGCCGATGTGCAGGATCTTGCGGCCGAGGCTGTTCATCGTCATGCCGGAGAACGCCGACCCGGCGAACGCGCCGATCGCCCAGGACGACATCGCCAGGCTCGCCGTCAGCGGCGTGTAGCCGAGCCCGAGCTGCAGGAACAGCCCGACGGCCAGCGAGAACCCGGTGATCAGCCCGAAGAAGACGACGACGAACAGGACACCGGAGCTGTAGGAGCGGCTGGCGAACACGCTCAGCCGGACGAGCGGCGTCCGGCCGCTGCGGGCGCGGCGCAGCTGGTGCAGCGCGAACACGGCGAGGACGGGCACGGACCCGGCGAGCAGAGCCAGCGACCAAACGGGCCAGCCGAGCTCGCGGCCCTGGACCAGCGGGTAGACGAGCATGCTCATGCCGAGGCCGCCGAGCAGCATCCCGATGCCGTCCAGCCCGCCGGAACGGTCGGCCGCGACCGGGGCCGGCAGCACCCGCGCGCCGACGACCAGCGCGTACGCGCCGACCGGGATGTTGATCAGGAAGATCGCGCGCCAGCCGGTGCCGAGCAGGTCGGCGTCGACCAGCAGCCCGGCGACCACCGGGCCGAGGATCGTGGCCAGCCCGATCACCGGGCCGAGCAGCGCGAACGCCTTGCCGACGTCCTTGGCGCCGAACAGGTCGCGGATCAGCCCGAAGCCCTGCGGGATCATCACCGCGGCGCACAGCCCCTGCGCGACCCGCGCGGCGATCAGGCTCTCCGGCGACCAGGCGAACGCGCAGGCCACCGAGGTCGCCAGGAATCCCGCCGCGCCCGCCAGCAGGACCGGCTTGCGGCCGAACATGTCGCCGAGCCGCCCGCCGGTGAGCAGCGCCACGGCGAGGGCGAGCGTGTACCCGGCGGCCATCCACTGCAACGCGGAGTACGAGCCGCCGAGGTCGGCGCGGATCGCGGGCGCGGCCACGTTCACGACCGTGGAGTCGAGGAGGTTCAGCAGGGTGGCGGCCAGGACCGCGGACAGGCCGAGCCAGCGGCGCGGGTGGGGGGCCGCGCCGTCCGGGCGGGCGTCGGGACGGGTCTCGGGTGTCGAGACCGGGGTGTCGAGCGTGGCGGTCACGGCTCTTCCTTCCTCTCGGAGCGGAATGCTCTGTTCCGATTCTAACAGAACGGAACGCTTCATTCCAACTCTTGGCGGAGAGAGTCCACGGAGGGCCGGGGGGAGGGGCCCGATTCGTCCGGAGATGCCATACGCTTCGAGACATGGACGAGGAATCGGCCGAGCGCGGGAAGGGCGGGCTTCGCCGCTTCCTGCGGCGCATGGCGTCGAGCAGGGCCGAACTCGAGGCCGAGGAGCTGCAGAAGTCCTCGGGCCACGAAGGCGCGACGCCGATCACCGAGTGCGCCGAGCGCAAGCGGCACTGCGTCGCGGGTACGCTACGTACGGTGACGCTCCGTCCGCGGGGCGGCGCCCCCGCCCTGGAGGCCGAGCTCTACGACGGCACCGACGTGATCAGCCTGGTCTGGCTCGGCCGCCGTAAGATCGCCGGCATCGACCCCGGGCGCATGCTGCGCGCCGAGGGGCTCGTCAGCACCCAGGACGGGCGCAAGGTGATGTTCAATCCGCGATACGAGCTGCGCGGCGGTTCGTGAGACCGCCGCGCGCGGCCGGGAGTGCGACGTGAGCGAAGTGGAAGCGACCCCGGCGGACAAGGACCGGGCGGCGCACGACACCGTCGAGGCGGCCGTGCGCGCCCAGCTCAACAAGGCGCTCGGCGGCGTCCGCGGCATGATCGAGGCGGCCGTCCCCACCATCGCCTTCACCGGGACCTATGTCGTGGCCGACGAGATCAAGCCCGCCGTCGGCGCCGGTGTCGGCGCGGCGGTGCTGCTGCTCGCCGTCCGGATCGCGCAGCGCTCGAACCCGCAGTTCGTCCTGAACAGCCTCGTCGGCATCGCGGTCGCCGCGTTCTTCGCGCTGCGCTCCGGCAAGGCCGAGGACGCGTTCCTGCCCGGCATCCTACTCAACGCCGGCTACGCCGCCGCGATGATCTTCTCGATCGTGGTGCGGTGGCCGGTCGTCGGCTTCATCATCGGCACCGTCACCGGCGACCCGACCGCGTGGCGGCGCGATCCCGGCACCGTCCGGCTCTGCTCGAAGCTCACCTGGCTGCTGGTGCTGCCGTGCGCGGCGCGGGTCGCCGTCCAGTACCCGATCTACCTGGCCGACGGAGACCAGAGCGGCCTGCTCGGCGCCGCCAAGATCGCGATGGGCTGGCCGCTCCAGGTGGCGGCGCTGGCGGCCATGGTCTGGCTCCTCGCCCGCGGCCGCACCCCCATCGACCGCGGCGACCGCGAGCAGACCGCCTGACGCGCCCCCGGCGGTCAGTGCCCGCCTAGGAGTTCGGCGAGGTCGTCTTCGACGTCCTGGCTGGCCACGAACATCAGCTCGTCGCCCGGCTCCAGGGTGTCGTCGGCCGTCGGGACGAGCACCCGGCCCTCGCGCAGGATCGCCACCAGCGCCGTGTCGCGCGGCCAGTTCACCGATCCGACCCGCTGCCCGCCGAGCGGCGCGTCCTCCGGCAGCGTCAGCTCCACCAGGTTCGCCTCGCCCTGGCGGAACGTCATCAGCCGGACCAGGTCGCCGACGCTGACCGCCTCCTCCACCAGCGCGGACAGCAGCCGCGGCGTCGACACCGCCACGTCCACGCCCCACGACTCGTTGAACAGCCACTCGTTGTTCGGATGGTTGATCCGGGCCACCACGCGCGGCACCCCGTACTCGGTCTTGGCCAGCAGCGACACGACCAGGTTGACCTTGTCGTCGCCGGACGAGGCCACCACGACCTGGCAGCGCTCCAGCGCCGCGTCGTCCAGCGCGGAGATCTCGCACGCGTCGGCCAGCAGCCACTCCGCGCGCGGCACCATCTCCACCTTGATGGCCTTGGGGCTCTTGTCGATCAGGAGCACCTCGTGCCCGTTCTCCAGCAGCTCCGCGGCGATGGAGCGGCCCACCGCGCCGGCCCCGGCGATCGCGACCCGCATCAGGAGCCCTCCCCGTTCCGCGCCGCGACGGCGAGGTTGACGCGCTCGACGTCGTCGGCGCCCGCCATGATGTGCACGATGTCCCCGTCCTGGATCACCGTGTCCCCGTCGGGGACGAGGGCGTCGCCCATCCGCGACAGGAACGCCACCCGCGTGCCCGCGTGCTCCTCCAGCGCGCCGACCTTCTCCCCGACCCACAGGTGCCCGGAGTCCAGCTCGGCGAGGACGACCTCGCCGGTCGGGTCGCGCCACAGCGGCTCGGCGCCCTCGGGGAGCAGCCGCCGCAGGATCTGGTCGGCCGTCCACCGGACGGTCGCGACCGTGGGGATGCCGAGCCGCTGGTAGACCTCGGCGCGGCGCGGGTCGTAGATGCGGGCCACCACGTTGTCGACGCCGAACGTCTCCCGCGCCACCCGGGCGGAGATGATGTTGGAGTTGTCGCCGCTGCTGACGGCCACGAACGCGGACGCGCGCTCGATGCCCGCCTCGGCGATCACGTCGCGGTCGAACCCGAACCCGGTGATGCGGCGGCCCCGGAACCCGCTGCGCAGCCGGCGGAACGCCTCCGGGTTCTGGTCGATGATGGCCACCGAGTGACCCTTGTCCTCCAGGATGTGGGCGAGCGTCGAGCCGACCCGCCCGCATCCCATGATCACGATATGCACGGCCGTTCCCTCTTCCGTCCAGGGGGACGTTCCCCCTGTACCCCCCGCGCCGGGGCACGGCACCCGTCGCCGACCGCCCATGCCGTGCCGCGCCCGAGGAACGTTTCCTGTGAATGATCCCTACCGGCCTGCAAACCTACACATCCGCCCAGGCGAGTACTACCCGCCCCGGCCCTCCGCGACCGCCCGCCCCGGCCCTCCGTCCGGACGGCGGGGGGCGATCTTCGGTGTCATGTCCGAGGGCTAGAGTCTCGTCTCGTGTCAAAGGTTCCTGACCTTGCGAAGCGGCTGCTCGTCGGCCGGGCGCTGAGCAGCTCGCAGCAGCATGAGCAGCTCCTGAAGAAACGCATCGCGCTGCCGGTCTTCGCCAGCGACGCGCTCTCGTCGGTCGCCTACGCCCCCCAGGAGATCCTGCTCGCGCTCGGCGCGGGCGGCCTGGTCATGTACCGCTACACCCCGTGGGTCGCCGCGGCCGTGGTGGTGATCCTGCTGACGGTGGTCGCCTCGTACCGGCAGAACGTCCGGGCCTACCAGAGCGGCGGCGGCGACTTCGAGGTCGCCACCGAGAACCTCGGCGGCAACTGGGGCGTGGTCGTCGCGAGCGCGCTGCTGGTCGACTACGTCCTCACCGTCGCGGTGTCGGTGTCGTCGGGGGTGGAGAACCTCGGCGCGCTGCTGGAGTTCATGCGCCCGCACGAGGTCGGTGTCGCGATCGGCATCGTGGTGCTGCTCACCATCGGGAACCTGCGGGGCCTCAAGGAGGCGGGGGTCGCGTTCGCGATCCCGACGTACCTGTTCATGTTCGCGGTCGGCAGCATGCTGCTGTGGGGGCTCGTCCGGCTGGTCTCCGGCTCCGACCTGAAGGCCGAGACCGCGCAGTACGACGTCGTCGGCGACGAGACCGACGTCGCGGGGTTCGCGCTGGTCTTCCTGCTGCTGCGGGCGTTCTCGTCCGGCTGCGCCGCGCTGACCGGGGTCGAGGCGATCAGCAACGGGGTGCCCGCCTTCCGCAAGCCCAAGGGCGAGAACGCCGCGAGGACGCTGCTGGCGCTGGGGGTCGTCGCGATGACGCTGTTCGGCGGCGTCACCGCGTTCGCCTACCTCACCGACGCCAAGTTCGCCGAACCCGACCAGGGCAGCCGGCTGGTCGACCCGGACACCGGACGCACCGTCGAGCACGCCGACCCGGTCGTCGCGCAGGTCGCGCACACCGTGTTCAGCAACTTCGAGCTCGGCTTCGCGCTCGTCACCGCGATGACCGCGCTGATCCTGTTCCTGGCCGCCAACACCGCGTTCAACGGGTTCCCGGTGCTGGGGTCGGTGCTCGCGCAGAACCGGTACCTCCCGCGGCAGCTGCACACGCGCGGCGACCGGCTCGCCTACAGCAACGGCATCGTCATCCTCGCCACCATGGCCGGGCTGCTGATCTACGCCTACGACGCGTCCGTCAGCAGGCTGATCCCGCTCTACACCGTCGGCGTGTTCGTGTCGTTCACCGTCAGCCAGGTCGGCATGGTCCGGCACTGGAACCGGCTGCTGGCAACCGAGACCGACGCGGCGCAGCGCCGCCGGATGAAGACCTCCCGCGGCATCAACGCGTTCGGCGCCACCCTCACCGGCATCGTCCTGGTCGTCGTGCTGGTCACCAAGTTCGCGCTCGGCGCCTACATCGTCTGCATCGCGATGCCGGTGCTGTTCCTGCTGATGAAGGCGATCAGGCGGCACTACGACCGGGTCGCCGAGGAGCTGGTGCCCTCCGGCGAGGACGTCGCGCTGCCCGCCCGCAACCACGGCATCGTGCTCGTCTCCAAGATCCACAAGCCGACGCTGCGGGCGCTGGCGTACGCGCGGGCGACCCGCCCGTCCACGCTGGAGGCGGTGACGGTCGCGGTGGACGCCGCCGAGTCGCAGCGGCTCCAGGACGAGTGGGACGCGCTCGACATCCCCGTCCCGCTGAAGATCCTCGACTCGCCGTACCGGGAGATCACCCGTCCCGTCCTGTCGTATGTGAAGAGCGTCCGGCGGCGCAGCCCGCGCGACGTCGTCACCGTGTTCATCCCCGAGTACGTCGTCGGGCACTGGTGGGAGCAGCTCCTGCACAACCAGAGCGCGCTGCGGCTCAAGGGACGGCTGCTGTTCCAGCCGGGCGTCATGGTGACGAGCGTCGCGTGGCAGCTTCAGTCGTCCGACCGGCTCAAGGGGCGCAGGGAGCCGCCGGGGCCCGGCGCGTCCCGGCGCCCGCCGCGGACCGGGCCGCGCCCCGGTGCGGGTAGTGTTTCGGAACGTGACTGAGCTGGAACCCGACGTCCTGCCCGCCGTCCTCGAACTGGAGGTCGGCAACGTCGCCAACGGCGGCTTCTGCGTCGCCAGGCACGAGGGGCGCGTGGTCTTCGTCCGGCACGCGCTGCCCGGTGAGCGCGTGCGGGCGCGCGTCACCGAACGCGCGAAGAACTTCGTCCGCGCCGACGCCGTGGAGATCATCGAGGCGTCGCCGGACCGGGTCGAGCCGCCGTGCCCGTTCGCGGGCCCCGGACGCTGCGGCGGCTGCGACTGGCAGCACGCCGCCCTGCCCGCCCAGCGCGCCCTCAAGGCCGCCGTCGTCGAGGAGCAGCTGCGGCGCCTCGCCGGGATCGACCGCACGGTCACCGTCGAGGAGGTGCCGTACCCGGTCGATTCGGACGTGGTGCCGCCGCCCGGGCTCGGCTGGCGGACGCGGGTGCAGTTCGCGGTCTCCAATGGAGCCGTCGGGCTGCGGCGGCACCGCTCGCACGACATCGAGCCGATCGACGAATGCCTGATCGCCCACCCGGGCGTGGAGCTGATGGGCATCGAGCGCAAGCCCTGGCCCGGCGCGTCCGGCGTCGAGGGCATCGTGTCCGCGACCACCGGCGACCGGCTCGTCGTGCTGCGCGGACGCGACCGTCGCAAGATCAAGGTGCCGCGGCTGGACGTGCCGGTCCGGCTCGTCCGCGGCAAGCCCGAACCCGGCGGGAGCCTCCCGTACGTCCGCGAGGAGGTGTCCGGGCGCCTTTACCAGGTGAGCGGCAGCGGCTTCTGGCAGGTCCACCCGGGAGCGGCCCGGCTGCTCGCCGACGCCGTCGTCGACGCGCTCGAACCGAAGCCCGGCGACATCGCCCTCGACCTGTACTGCGGCGCCGGCCTGTTCGCCGGCGTCCTCGCCGACCGCGTCGGGCGCGACGGCCTGGTCGTCGGCGTCGAGTCCGACGGGCAGGCCGTCCGCGACGCCCGGTTCAACCTGCGCGACCTGCCGAACGTGTCCATCGAGCGCGGGCCCGTCGAGGAGGTCGTCGCCGACCTGGAGTTCGGCCGCGCGTCCGCCGGGTCCCGCACGCAGAACAAGCGCGGCGGCGCCGGCCACCAGCGCGGCGAGCGGGTCCGGCGCGCCGACCTCGTCGTCCTCGACCCGCCCCGCACCGGCGCGGGCCGCGACGTCGTCGAGCACATCACCCGGCTCGCCGGACGCAAGATCGCCTACGTGTCCTGCGACCCCGCGACCCTGGCCCGCGACCTCGCCTACTTCGGCGAACGCGGCTGGACGCTGGAGACCCTCCGCGCCTTCGACGCATTCCCGATGACCCACCACGTGGAGTGCCTCGCGACCCTCGTCCGCGGCTGAACGACCACCTGCGAAAACTGGTTGCCACGGGGCATACCGTGGGAAACGTGATCGAAATCAGGGAGGTCCCGGAGACCGAAGTCGACAAGATGGTCGACCTCGCCGGCCTGGTGTTCCACCAGCGCATCGCCAAGGACGAGTACGAGCGCGTGTCGTGGCCGGTGCGCCGGGCAGAGCGCATCGGCGCCTACGACGACGGCGTCCTGGCCGGGCAGCTCGCGTCCATTCCGGCCCGCCTGGCCGTGCCGGGCGGCGCGCTCCTCGACTGCTCGGCGGTCACCTTCGTTGGCGTGCTGCCCACCCATCGCCGCCGCGGCGTGCTCACGTCCATGATCGACCGGATGCACGCGGACGCGATCGCCGCGGGCCGCCCGGTCGCCGCGCTTTGGGCGTCGCAGGGCCTCATCTACGGGCGGTACGGCTTCGGCCTCGCCACCCGCGCGATCTCGATGGAGATCGACACGACCCGTCCGCTCGACCTTCGCACCACGCCCGATCCCGCGCCGCTGCGGCTGCTCGACCTCGCGTCCGCCCCGGAGGTCCTCGACCCGATCTACACGCGGGCGCTGTCGGCCCGTCCCGGCGGCCTGCTGCGCGACCCCGAATGGTGGACGCAGGTCGTCCTGGAGCTGGAGGACCACCACGCGCCCGGCTACACCGAGCCGCGCGCCGTCGCCCATCCGGCCGGGTACGCCGTCTACCGCACGCACTCGGACCGGACGGTCATGGTCATCGACTTCGTCGCCGAGACACCGCAGGCCGAGGCGGCGCTCTGGCAGTACCTGGCGTCGATCGACCTGACGTCCCGCGTCCAGGCCCCCGGCCGCCCGGTGGACGACCTGCTCCCGCACATGGCCGCCGACCCCGACCAGGTCAAGATCAAGAGCGACTACGGGGCGCTCTGGCTGCGGCTCGTCGACCTTCCCGGCGCGCTGTGCGCGCGTTCCTGGGCCGCCGACGACGCGTTCGTCCTGGAGGTCGGCGATCCGCGCGTCCCGGCGAACGAGGGACGCTGGCGGCTGAAGACCGGTTCCGCGCCCTCCTGCGACCGGACGTCGGACGACCCCGACCTGACCCTGTCGGCCGCCGACCTGGCCGCCGTCTATCTCGGCGGCACCCGCCCGACCACGCTGGCCCGGGTCGGCGCGGTGACCGAGCACGTTCCGCACGCCGCCGCCCGCCTGGAGGCCGCCCTCGCCGTGCCGCTCGCCCCGTTCATCCACGACGACTTCTGAGGCGCGCGCCGCGCGCCCGCCGCGTCCGGCGCGCGCGATGGGTGATCTTGTGGTGGCAGGATCGGTACCGGCGCGTCGACGGCGGAACGGAGCGGCTGTGAGTGACCTGGTGGAGTTCCTGCGGGCCCGGCTCTTCGAGGACGAGGACACCGCGCGATGGGCGGCCGACTACCGGTCGCGTCCGCGCCGCGGGCCCGACTCGTCCAGGGAGGAGCGGTGGCAGTGGGTCGAGACGGAGTCGGGGGGACGGCTCCGCCTCGGACGGCGGCCGATGGACTATCTGCAGAGGCCGGTCTCGCTGCGCAGCGTCAACGTGTACCCGTGGCAGAGCCGTCCCGGGGTCGGGCCGCACCACGTCCTGGACGTCTCGCTCGTCAAGGAGGGGGTCGCGCTGCATGTGGCGCGCCATTCACCGGCGCGGGTCGTGGCGGAGGTGCACGTGAAGCGGCGCCTGCTCGAACTGCATTCCCGGATGAACGGGACGGGCGTCTGCCAGGCGTGCGGCGAGCACGTCAGGGAGGGCGGGTGCACGACGCTGCGGCTCCTCGCGACGCCCTACGCCGACCACCCGGCGTACCGGGCGGGCTGGCGGGCCTGACACGTCGCGGCGCCGGCGTCCCTGGAGGTTTCCTGGTGTTTCCGGCATGCTGGGCGGCATGGCCGGGGACGTGGACCGGGAACGGGTCGCCAAGTACACGGTGGCCAGGCGCGGATCGCTCGGGCTGACGCAGGAGCAGCTCGCGGAGCGGGCCGGGGTGACGGTCAAGACGGTCTACAACCTGGAGGCGGGGGAGCGCTGGCCGCAGGCGCGGACCCGCGGCGCCATCGAGGACGCGCTGCGGTGGCGGCCCGGCGACCTCGCCCGCGTCGCCGAGGGCATGGAGCCGCTCGGCGGCCAGGACCCGGCCGCGGCGGACGAGACGCCACGCGAACTCGCCGAGCTCAACGCCTACTTCGCCGACCTGCGGGCCGATCCGGGCGAGAAGCGGCGGCTGGCGCTGACCTTCCTCCGCGCGCTGTACGGGGAGCCGGGCGGACGGGCCGCCACGCGCTGAGTTACCGCCTCTTTCCGGACGCCTCTTTCCGGACGCCGCCGCCCGAGGCGAGATGCCCCGGGACCCGGCTAAGGCGACTCGCCGACGCGCCACTGGCCGTAGTCGTCGTCGACGGCGCGGTTGTAGTCGACGCCGACGCCGTTGATCTCGTGGTCGTTGGAGTACTGCTGGAGCTGGGCCCGGTCGTCCCACTTGCCGCCCGACCAGGCGTAGGTCTGCCAGCCGTATTTGATCTTCTCGGCGTCGAACGCGCGTTTCACCGGTCCGTGGCCCCCGTACAGGCCGACCCGGTCACGGCCGATGACGCTCGCGGCGCCGTCGAGGTAGGCGTTGATCTCGTCCTGCTGGCCGCGGGAGGCGTCCCAGTCGGCGGCGAAGTAGATCGGGCGGCCGTCCGGCATGCCGCACGCCTTCGCCTGGGCGGCGGCGTCCTTGGCGTCGGCGACGCCCGCGGACCGTCCGTCCAGGGGGCGCTTCGCGGTGGTCTCCCAGACGACCACGAGCCAGATGTTCGCGTCGGAGAGGTCCTCGGCCTCGGCGCGGGTCAGGTTCTTGCCGGTGGTGTCGTGCGAGAGGTACCGGCAGGCGAACTTCGCCCCGGCACGTTTCAGTGCTTTCGCGCCGGGACGGCCCCACGCGTAGTCGACGCCGAAGACAGACATGTCAGCTCCATGTGTCGTGGTTTCTGGCTATCCGTCCGATTGAACAACGCGCGCTGTGACGACACGCCGACGCAGCGCTAGGAGGTGGCCCCGGCGCTAGCTACAACGGACGTGTCCGTAAGAAGAAACCGCAGGCCACGGGGAGCCCATTGTGATTCGGACATGGAAGGTGCGCGGTCTCGTCCTGCTGCTGGCCGCGCCGCTGCTGGGGGTCGTGCCGGCGGCGGCCGGCGCGGAGGCCGGAGCGCGAAAGCCTCCGCCGAGGCCCAGGACCCACGCCGAACCGAAGCCCAAGCCCAAGGCGAAGCCTGGGTCCAAGCCAAAGGCGAAGCCGAAGGCCGCCAAGCCCAAGGTGGCCAAGCCCAAGGCCGAGCCGAAGTCGAAGTCCGAGCCGAAGCCGAGGCCGAGGCACGTCGAGACGAAGGTGAAGCAGGCCAAGCCGCGCGCCGAGCACCATGCGAAGGGCGTGGCGCTCCACACGGCCGCTCCCGAGGAGGACGTGATCCCGGGCCGCACCTACGAGTGGACGTGGACGTTCCGCGTGGCCTCGAAGACGCGTCCGAAGACCGTCAAGGCCAAGCCCAACAAGGGGAAGACCGTCAAGGGGAAGACCGTCAAGGCCAGGCCGGTCAAGCTGGACACCAGGCGGGCGAAGCCGCACAAGGCGGTGTTCCGGACGACGCTGCCGAAATCGCTGGACTTCGTGTCGGGTGAGAGGCACTGCGCGTCCAGCGGGCGGAAGGTCGTCTGCCGCTTCGGCGCCGTCCGGCCCGGGGACAAGATCAGCGGCGTGCTCAGGGCCAAGGTCGCCAAGCGCGCGGCGCCCGGCCAGAAGATCAGCCCGCGCGGGACGCTGACCTGGGGCGGGACGCACGTGACCAAGAGGTTCCCGGCCGTGCGCGTCGCCGCCACCGCCGACCTCGCCATCACCGAGTCCGCGCCGGCGAAGGCGCGGGCCGGCGCGAAGATCCCGTACGAGCTGAGCGTCCGCAACCTCGGCCCGTCCACGGCGAGCAGCGTGACGGTCCGGTCGCGGGGGCCGATCAGGCTCGTCGGGCGGGACACCGCGTGCCTGCCGCGCCACGGCGCCTACGTGTGCTCGGTGGGTTCGCTGCGGGCCGGTGAGTCCAGGACGCTGCACCTCAAGGCGGTGCCGCGCGAGAGCGTCCGCCCGGGGACGGTGCTGGAGTCGTCGTGGACGGCGGAGTCGCCGACCACCGACGCCGACCGGGCGAACAACCGCGCCGTCGTCCGCACCAGGATCACCGCGCGGCGCTGACCCGGCGTCCTGAGCCGGGCCGCGCGGGTTGCAGGATGGGACCCATGCGACTTCGGATCTTCACCGAGCCCCAGCAGGGGGCGAGCTACGAGACACAGCTGGCCGTGGCCAGGGCGGCGGAGGACCTCGGGTTCGACGCGTTCTTCCGCTCGGACCACTACGTCAAGATGGGCGAGGTGACGGGCGAGCCGGGCCCGACCGACTCCTGGATCACCCTGGGCGCGCTGGCCAGGGAGACCAGCCGGATCAGGCTCGGCACGCTGGTGACGGCCGCGACGTTCCGCCATCCGGGTCCGCTGGCGATCTCCGTCGCGCAGGTCGACCAGATGAGCGGCGGACGCGTCGACCTCGGTCTCGGGACGGGCTGGTTCGAGGTGGAGCACACCGCGTACGGCCTCCCGTTCCCGAGCCTCGGGGAGCGGTTCGCCCGGCTGGAGGAGCAGCTGGAGATCCTGGCCGGGCTGTGGGGGACGCCGGCCGGCGAGACCTACTCGTTCAGCGGCGAGCACTACACGCTGGCGGACTCGCCCGCGCTGCCCAAGCCCGTCCGGCCGGGCGGCCCGCCGATCATCATCGGCGGCACGGGGGCGAAGCGGACACCGCGGCTCGCCGCCCGCTACGCCGCCGAGTACAACGTCCCCTTCAAGCAGCCGGAGGACACGGCCGGCGCGTTCGACCGGGTCCGCGAAGCCTGCGCCGAGGCCGGCCGGACGGAGCCGCTCATCCGTTCGGTCGCGCAGGTGGTGTGCTGCGGCCGGGACGAGGCGGAGGTGCGGCGCCGCGCCGACGCCATCGGACGGGACGTGCCTGAACTGCGGGCGAACGGCCTGGCCGGCACGCCGGGCGAGCTCGTGGACAAGATCGGCCGGTTCGCGGAGCTGGGCGCCGAGCGCGTCTACCTTCAGGTCCTCGACCAGCAGGACCTGGAGCACCTGGAGCTGCTGGCCGCGGAGGTCATGGCCAAGCTCTGACCGTCGCGCGGCCGTGGAGACCCGCGGCGGGGGAGCGCCCCCGCCGCGGGTCTCCGGACATCCCGCCTCGGTTGGGGTCTGCTCAGGCGAAAACGTTCTGGAACGCGGTGTACCTGGGGGCGCCCTTGGCGGTGTCCCAGACCGCGAAGACGACGTGCTCGAAATGGCCGGCGAACTCTCCGCCCGGACACAGCAGTTCGGCGAACACCTCGGCCACCTCCGCCGGATCGTTGCGGAAGACGCCGCAACCCCAGGCGCCGAGGACGAGCCGCCGGTGCCCGTTGGCCAGCGCCACGGCGAGGAGCTTGCGGGAGCGTAGCCGAAGTACGTCGCGTATCCGCTCCGCCTGGGCGGCATCACGGATGGCGCCTCTGTTGGGAGCCGCCGACGTCAGGAACGCGACATCGTACGGTTCTTCCAGGAGCGTTCCATCGTCGTCCCGGAACACCGGTACGTCCGGTGAATAGATCATGTGGTCGCTGTAGAGCAGGTCGCCCTGCGCACGGTGGAAGTCGTAGAACTCCCTGGCCGAACGCAGTGAGGCGTACAGGCCGGACGACCGGGCCAGCCCTTCCTCTTGGGCGTGCGCTCCGTTGAGGAACCCTCCGCCAGGGTTCTTCGCGGAGGCGAAGTTAAGCGCGAATGGGACGCTTCCCTGCCCGCACAGCCGGCGGGCGGCGGCGAGAGTGGTCTCGTCGGTGACTTCGATGCGCGCCTGGGGGCCGGGTTCGGGCGCGGGAAGGCGTCGCAGGAGGGCGTCCAGCTCGTTCGGACGGTAAAGAACGGTGTCCTGGACCGTACGGGCCAGGCCGTCGGCGATGGAGACCGTACGGCCGGACGGTGCGATGTAGTCGCCGCGGTCGAGAACGGCGACGGTCTCTTGCGCCGTCGCCCGGCGGGGATGTCTGCTCATAACTCCCCGGATTCTGTCGGTGCCTCGAACTTGGCCGCAAACCCATTTCTCGCGTTGCGTCCGGAAAAATGAATGTGGTGCGTTAGACCTGGTCCGCCAGACTTGTCGTCGTGCTACTGACGATCACCACGACGCTGAGCCCGGCGACCGACCTCGGATTCCTGCTGCACAAGCATCCCGGCAGAGTGCAGGCTTTCGAGCAGTCCTTCGGCACGGCGCATGTCTTCTATCCCGACGCGGACGAGTCCCGCTCCACGGCGGCGCTGTTGCTGGACGTCGATCCGGTCAAGCTCGTGCGCACGCGTGGCAGGGGCACACCGGACTTCTCCCTCGGCCAGTACGTCAACGACCGTCCGTACGCGGCGTCGTCGCTACTGGCGTCGGCGATGGCCAACGTGTTCCGCACCGCCATGCGCGGCCGGTGCGACCTGCGCCCCGGCCTGCCGGAGACACCGATCCCGCTGGAGGTCGTCCTGCCGGCGCTTCCGTGCCGTGGCGGTCCCGGACAGGCGGAGCGGTTCTTCGCGCCGCTGGGCTGGGACGTGTCGGCCGTGCCGGTCCCGCTCGACCTGGAATTCGAGGAGTGGGGCGACTCCCGCTACGTGACGCTCACGCTGACCGGGACGCTGCGGCTCGCCGACGCGCTCAACCAGCTCTACGTGCTGCTGCCCGTACTGGACGACGCCAAGCACTACTGGATGGCGCCGGACGAGGTGGACAAGCTCATCCGTGCCGGGGAGGGCTGGCTGGCCAAGCACCCCGATCGCGGAACCATCACCCGCCGCTATCTGGCCAACCGGCGAGGGCTCGTCCGTACCGCACTGGGCCGCCTCGCCGACGCCGAGGACGCGCCCGAAGAGGCGCTCGACCCGGTGCAAGTGGAGGAGGAACCGCCCACAGAGGAATCGCCCACAGCCGAGGACGGCGACGACCAGTCCCCGCCGGAGGCGCAGCCCGTTTCGCTCGCGGAACGCCGTCTCCAGTCGGTCGTGCAAGCACTGCACGACGAGGACGCCAGGCGTGTCATCGACCTTGGCTGCGGCTCCGGGAAACTGCTGTCGCGTCTCGCAGGCGACGATTTCTTCGCCGAGGTCTCCGGGACGGACGTGTCGCACCGCGCGCTCAGCCACGCCTGGCGGCGGCTCCGCTGGGACCAGCGGCCCCGCCGCGCGAACGACCGCGTCAAGGACGTGTTCCAGGGCGCGCTCACCTACGCCGACGAACGCTTCCGTGGTTACGAGGCGGCCGTGCTGATGGAGGTCATCGAGCACGTCGACCCGCCGCGTCTCAGCGCCGTGGAGCGGGTCGTGTTCGGGCACGCCAAGCCGCGCGTGGTGGTGGTGACGACGCCGAACTCCGAGCACAACGTCCGCTACGAGGGCCTGGCGCCGGGGGCGATGCGCCACCCCGACCACCGCTTCGAATGGACGCGCGCCGAGTTCCGCGCGTGGGCGGACAGGGTCGCCGCCGCGCACGGCTACCGCGTCCGGCACGTTCCCGTCGGCGACGACGACCCGGAGGTCGGCGCGCCGACACAAATGGGGGTGTTCACCCGATGACCGAGATCAAGGTCCCGGAGATGGGACTCGTCGTGCTGGTCGGCGTGACCGGTTCGGGGAAGTCGCACTTCGCGCGCAAGCATTTCAAGCCGACGCAGGTGATCTCGTCCGACTACTGCCGCGGTGTGGTGTCGGACGACGAGAACGACCAGTCCGCGACCGGCGACGCGTTCGACCTGCTGCACTACATCGTGGCCAAGCGGCTGCGGCGCGGCCTGCTGACCGTGGTCGACGCCACCAACGTGCAGAGCACGGCCCGGCAGTCGCTGCTCCGGCTCGCCAAGGAGCACGACGTGATGTCCGTCGCGATCGTGCTGGACGTCCCTGAGAGCGTCGCTGCCGAGCGGAACGCCGCCCGCCCGGACCGGAACCTGCCTCCCCACGTGATCCCGCGTCAGCGGCGCGAACTGAGGCGCGGCATGCGGTCGCTCGGGCGCGAGTTCCGCCGCTTCCGCGTGCTGACCGGCGTCGAGGAGATCGACGCCGCGACGATCTCCTACGAGAAGGCGTGGAACGACAGGCGGGAGCTGACCGGGCCGTTCGACATCGTCGGCGACGTGCACGGCTGCCGCGCCGAGCTGGAGGACCTCCTCGCCGGCCTCGGCTACGAGATCGACAGGGACGCGCGGGGGCTCGCCGTCGGCGCGACCCATCCCGGCGGGCGCACGGCCGTCTTCGTCGGCGACCTCGTCGACCGCGGACCGGATTCGCCGGGCGTGCTGCGCCTGGTGATGGGCATGGTGGCCACCGGCGACGCGCTGTGCGTGTCGGGCAACCACGAGGCGAAACTCGTCCGTGCCCTACGCGGACGCAAGGTGCGCGTCACGCACGGGCTCGCCGAGTCGCTGGAACAGCTCTCCACCCAGCCGGACGAGTTCCGCGACGCCGCGCTGAACTTCATGGACGGCCTCATCGCCCACTACGTCCTGGACGGCGGCCGCCTTGTCGTGGCCCACGCCGGGCTGAAGGAGGAGTACCACGGTCGTGCGTCCGGCCGCGTCCGGTCGTTCGCGCTCTACGGCGACACCACCGGGGAGACCGACGAGTACGGCCTCCCGGTGCGCTACCCGTGGGCGCGCGACTACCGGGGCAAGGCGATGGTCGTGTACGGGCACACGCCCGTCCCCGAAGCGGAATGGATCAACAACACGATCTGCCTGGACACCGGCGTGGTTTTCGGTGGGAAGCTGACCGCGCTGCGCTATCCCGAGCGTGAGCTGGTCTCCGTCCCGGCCCGGCAGGTCTGGTACGAGCCGACGCGCCCCCTAGACGCGCCCGTCGGCGCCGGAGCGGGCAGCCACCGTGAGGACGAGGTCCTGAAAATCGAGGACGTGCTCGGCGCGCATGGCGTCGAGACCCGCCTGATGGGCCGCGTCGCCGTCCGCGAGGAGAACGCGCTGGCCGCGCTGGAGGTGATGAGCCGCTTCGCGGTGGACCCGCGGTGGCTCGTCTACCTGCCGCCCACCATGGCCCCCGCCGAGACGTCGTCGCTGCCCGGATACCTGGAACATCCCGCCGAGGCGCTGGCCGCGTACCGGGACAAGGGCTGCGACCGCGTGGTGTGCGAAGAGAAGCACATGGGTTCACGGGCCGTTGCCGTCGTCTGCCGCGACGCGTCGGTCGCCGCGGAACGCTTCGGCGTCAACGACGGGACGGCCGGAGCCATCTACACGCGCACAGGACGCTCCTTCTTCCGAGACCCGTCGCGCACGACCGAAGTGCTCGACCGGCTCCGTACCGCGATCGGCGCCGCAGGTCTCTGGGAAGAGCTGGACACCGGATGGCTCGTCATCGACAGCGAGCTCCTGCCGTGGTCGGCGAAGGCCATGGACCTCATCCGCACGCAGTACGCGGCGACCGGCGCGGCGGCCCGCGCGTCCCTGCCCGTAGCGTCCGACCTTCTCTCGCGCGCGGCGGGACGTGGCCTCGACGTCAACGGCCTAAGGGAACACGTCGACCGGCGTACCGCCAACGCGTCCCGCTTCCGTGACGCCTACGCGCGCTACTGCTGGACGGTCGACGGCCTCACCGGCATACGGCTCGCGCCGTTCCAGATCCTCGCCGGAGAAGGCCGCGCCTGGGCCGTCGCACGCGACCACGAATGGCACATGGCCATGGCCGGACGGCTCGCGGACCACGATCCGAGCGGTTTCGTCCAGCGGACGAACTCGCTGACCGTCGACCTGAACTCACCGGAGTCGGAGACCGCCGTCACCGAATGGTGGGAGAAACTCACCGCCGAGGGCGGCGAGGGCATGGTCGTCAAGCCGCTGGGGCCGCTGCCAGAGGACAAACGGGTTCAGCCAGGCGTCAAATGCCGCGGCCAGGAATATCTGCGCATCATTTACGGCCCGGACTACAGCGAGCCGGAGAACCTCGACCGGCTGCGCGGCAGGTCGCTCGGCCGCAAGCGCTCGCTGGCGATGCGGGAGCACGCGCTCGGCATCGAGGCGCTCGACAGGCTCACCGGCGGCGAACCGCTGTGGCGGGTCCACCAGGCGGTCTTCGCCGTCCTGGCCCTGGAGTCCGAGCCCGTCGACCCGCGCCTGTGAACGCGCGCCCGTGAACGCGCGCGGCCCGTCCCCCGGGAGAACCGGGGGACGGGCCGCGCCAAGCGGGCGTACACCAAAACGTCGCCGGCCGGCTCGTGCGGAGCCGGTCAGGTGGTGAAGAGCATGTGGAAGACGCTTCCGCCGTGCGGGCGGTGGCGCGGACCGTGGTGATGGTGGTGCACCGACGCGGCCGGCGCTCCCCACCCCGGCGCGGCCGCGGGCGGCGGGGCCCCCCGGTACTGCGACTCCATCTGGGCCAGGGCCTCGAGTTCCCCGTAGTCGAGGAAGATGCCCCGACAGCTGTCACATTGCTCGATGTGGACTCCGCTGCGGGTGTAGGTCCGCATCACGCCACGACACTTAGGGCAGTGCATCGCCTTGTCTTCCTTCCAGTATGGATCCCCAGGTAGAGGCTAAATGTAGGGCAGGTTCCGCGCCACGTCATGCCGTGTCCCCCGCCGCCGATATTCTGCCGCAGGCGTCGATCATCGCCTGCTCCGGCCCGTCGAGCGGCCGGTCCTCCCTTTCCGCGGATATGACGCACGTGGCGGCTATCTGGATCGCAAGACTTCGCGCGGGCACGTCGAGTGCCGTCCAGGGGTCGCCGTTGGCCGGGACGGCCGGGCCACCCGCCGCCGTATACGCACCCAGGAAACGACGCCACTCATCGGGCGGCAGAACCCCCGCCGAATAGAGCGCCGCCGGACGCGCCAGATCCCAGGCTGGGTCGCCCCTTCCGAGGTCTTCGATGTCGATGAGCCTCCACTGCCCGTCCTGCGCGCGGACCATCTGGCCGAGATGCCAGTCCCCATGGATCAGGCACTCCGCCATCTCGGGAGGTTTTTCGCCCTCGCCGCGAATCCAGGCGGGAAGGGTGGCGAACGCGCGGCGCACTTCGTCCTCCGCGGGGCCGTGCCCCAATTCCGAAACCCGCCGCGCCACACGTGTGGGACGCCCCCAGGAAGGCGTATCCGCCGGAACCGCCGCGGAATGGAGCTCCGCCAGAAGCCGCGCGCCTTCCTCCCAAGGAAGGTTCTGCCGCGGATCCACCGGCTCGCCGTAGCGGTAGACCGTGACCGTCCGCCCGTCGACGTCGACCGGCGGCCCCAGCGGACCGACCAGGACGTCGGGAACAGTGCCCGCCACCCGTATCCGTGCGAGGAACGGGGCCCCGTGCTCACGGTCGGCCTGGTGCGCCTTCACCGCCAGGTCACCGACGCGCACCACCAGCACACCATGCCGGTCGTACAGCGTCTCCGGTTCCCCCTGTGCGGAAGGAACGGACGCGAACGGAACGGACGTGGCGGGACCCGCCGAGTCGCGCCCGGTCGCGTGTCCGATCTCGATGAGCCGGGCGAGGAGCCCTGGCCGGGCGGTCTCGGTGTGCACGCGCCCAGTCAACCACCCGGCGCGGAACGGTCCCGCCTACGCGGGCGAGTTGACGACCTCGTCGCGCAGCCTCCGCCGGACGACCTTCCCGACGATGTTGCGCGGAAGTTCCGTACGCGGACGGAATTCGGCGGGCACTTTGTAGTGCGAGAGATAGCGCTCGCAGTGCCGCCGCAGTTCGTCCGCCGAAAAAGGGTAGGCGGGGTGCTCCACCACGTGCGCGATGATGCGTTCCCCGCGCCGGACGTCCGGCACACCCACCACCGCGCAGTCGTGGACGGCGGGATGGCGGCGCAGAACCCTCTCCACCTCGCTCGGGAAGACGCTGAAACCGCTCACCTTGATCATGTCGCGCTGCCGTTCCAGGATGGTGAAGAAGCCGTCGTCGTCCATCACCGCGATGTCACCCGTGCGGAGCCACCCCTTCGACAGTGCCTGCGCGGTGGCGAGCGGCGCGTTCCAATAACCGGCGAAGACCTGCGGCCCGCGCACGACCAACTCGCCGGCCTCACCCGGTGGCAGAACCCGCGTCGGCTCCTCCTGGTCGACGATGACGGCGTCGGTCATGGGCAGCGGCAGCCCGACGGTCAGGTTCCGTGACCCGCCCCCCAGCGGGTTGGCCGTGACGGCCGGGGACGCCTCCGTCAGCCCATAGCAATTGATCAGTCCTTTGGCGCCAATCCGGTCCAGCCGGTCGATGGTGCCCTGCCCGAGACCCATCGCACCCGAGACGAAGACGCGCAACGAATTCAGGTCGGACGGCAGGAAATTCGGGCTGTCGAGCAGTTGCTCGTACAGCGTCGGCACTCCCGGAAAAATCGTCGGCCGGTGCTTGCGGATCGCGCCGAGCACGCGGTCGGCGTCGAAGCGCGGAAGCAGCACCACCGCCCCGGCCGTCATCACCGGCGCGACGAGGCAGCTCATCAGCCCGAACGAGTGGAACAGCGGCAGGACCGCCAGCGTCACGTCCTCGCCCGGACTGCCCGCGCGGTCCCACGCGTGCTGCTGGCAGGCGTTGGCGACGAGGTTGCGGTGTGTGAGCATCGCGCCTTTCGGGCGCCCCTCCGTCCCGCCCGTGTACTGGATGGCCGCGAGCTGCCGCGACGGCTCGATCTCCAGTTGGCGCACCGGCCGCCGCGGTGCCCGCTGCATCTCGCTGAACGGGACGACGCCGGGATCGTCCGGCACGTCCGCCGTGATGGCCTCCCGCCTGCGCCGCGCCCGCGCCAGCGGCAGCCGCAGCGCGATCCGCTGCGGCACCGGCAGGAAGTCGGCCAGCGACGTCACGACGACGTGCTCCACCTGAAGCCCCGCGCGGATCGCGCGTAACGTCGCGTAGGAACGATCCAGCACGACGGCGGCGCGGGCACCGCAGTCGGCGAGCTGGTGGAGCATCTCCTCTTCGGTGGACAGCGGGTTGTGCTGCACCGCGATCGCGCCCCTGCGCAGTACACCGTAGAACGCGATGACCTGCTGCGGGCAGTTCGGCAGGATGAGCGCCACCCGGTCGCCCGGCTGGACGCCGAGCCGGTGGAGGCCGTCGGCGAACCGGTCCACGGCCGCGCGCAGTTCCCGGTAGGAGATCCGGCGGCCGAAGAAGATGAGCGCGGTCCGGCGCGGATACCTGTCCGCGGCGTCATCGAGAAGCCGCGTGACGGGAATGTCTGGAATATTCAGTTCACTGGGAACACCCGGCTGATACCGCCGCCGCCACGGGGAAGATCGTTGTGACGAGTGCCACATAAAAGGTGATTCAACCATCTCGGCGGCGTCCACGTCCCCGCTTCCCGATCTTCCCCGCGTGCCGGTCGCCGGGCCCTGGCTCAGGCCGCCGTGTACGGCTTCGTGCGCCGCGCGTCGTGCAGGACGGACGCCCACCAGTCCAGCTGGTCGAGCAGCGTCTTCGCGGCGGCGTCGGGGCCGCCGGAGTCGAGCAGTTTCCCGTCCGCGTCGACGAGCCCCCAGTGCTGGTCGAAGCTGATCTGGTCGCGGACCGGGACCGAGTGCATCTCGACGAACACCTGCCGCAGATGCTCGACCGCCCGCAGCCCGCCGCCCATCCCGCCGTACGAGACGAACCCGACGGGCTTGGCGTACCACTCGTGCTGATGCCAGTCGACGAGATGCTTGATCGAGGCCGGATAGCTGTGGTTGTACTCGGGCGTCACGACGACGAACGCGTCGGCGTCGTCCAGCCGCTGGGCGAGGTCCAGCATGGCGGGCGTGCGTCCGTCGCCGGCCTCGTACTGCTCGGGCCCGGCCGGAAGGGCTGCGGGCAACGCGATGTCGACGAGATCCACCACATCCACGTCGAACGAGCCGTGCAGCCGCGCGCGCTCTGCGAACCAGTCCGCGAAGTGGGGGCCGTACCGCCCTTCCCGGACGCTGCCGACTATGACGACGAGTTTCAGTGCCATGTGTGCTCCTTCGTGGTCGTTGCCTACACGCTGGCCGGGCGTGCGTCCGCGAGGGAGGCCGGGCTTAGACGGGCACTGACAGGGCCACGATCCGGCCGTCCGGCGCTTGGTACGTTGCGGATGTGAGCGACAACCAGCTGGGCGGCTTCCTGCGCGCGTGCCGCGAGGCCGTCACACCCGCGCAGGTAGGGCTGCTCGAAGGGAGCCGCCGCCGGACGCCCGGGCTGCGCCGTTCCGAACTCGCCACGCTCGCCGGGCTCAGCGTCGAGTACCTGGCGCGGCTGGAGCAGGGCCGAGACCGCCACCCGTCGCCCGCGGTCTTAGGCGCACTCGCCGACGCGTTGCGGATGGCCCCTGACGAACGCGTCCACTTGCGCATCCTGGCCAAGTCCGACGATGGGGAGTGCTGCCCTAGGGCGCCCGCCGATTCGGTGCGGCCGACCGTCCGGATGCTGCTCGAACGCCTCGAACCCACGCCCGCCATCGTCGTGAACACCCTCGGCGACGTCCTCGCCTGGACGGATGGCTACGAACACCTCGCGGGCCCGGCCGGACTCCTGGACGGAGACCCGCCGAACCTGATCCGCTACGTCTTCACCGACACGCGGGCCAGATCCGTCTACCCCGATTGGGACCGCGTCGCCGACGAACGCGTCGCCGGTCTGCGAGCCGCGTTCCCGGTCGGCAACCCGCATCTCACCCGGCTCACCGACGAATTGACCGTCACCGCCGGTGCCCTGTTCCGCGACCGTGCCAAGGCCCCTCCGCGCCTGCCACGGCGCTCCGGCGTGGAACGGTTCGTCCACCCCGACGTGGGCGAATTGCGGTTGGCGTACGAGACCCTCGAATTGCCGGTCGGCGACGACCAGATGATTCTCACCTATCTGCCCGCCGACGAAGCCACGTCCGAGGCCCTGGCCCGTCTACGCCCCCGTACGCTGCGCGCCGTATCCGGCCTGGACGTCCGCAGACCTTGACCGAGCTAGCCGACCCGTCAGATACGTCCCGTACCGCGGCACACGTTGCACTTCTCGCCACTGGCGGTGCTCGTGCCGGTTCCGTTGCAGCCGGGGCAGGCGCGCGTCGCCGGCTTGTTGTGCTTGCCCACGTCCACCACCCCCGGATTTCATCTTAGGGGCTGAACCCCCGGCGAGGATGCCACCGTGCCTGAAGGTGGGCATGGACCCCCGTACCACGGGCTCAGGGGGAGGCCAGGCATGGACGACGCGGCAGGCGTGGCCGCCACAAGGGTCCGGGAAGCGGACGGCGCGGCAGGACGGTTCCGGCTGGCGGCCGACTTCTACGTCGGCGACCGCGGCCGCTACGGCCGCGCGGAACTGAGCTTCCTTCGCTGGGAGATCGCCCGCGGCGTGCTCAACCCGCCCACCGCCGACGCGCCGGGCAGCCCGTGGTGGCGTGCCGTCAACGCGCGGCTCCTTCACGACAAGACCGAGGCCGCGCTCCTGGCTGCCGGCCACCACGGCGAGCCGTCCACACGCAGCGTCCGCCTATGGACCGAGTTCCTGTACGAGCCGTCCCCCGCCACCTGGTACCGCGCCCACAACGCCAGCGTCGTCGCCGGATACCTGCAGAACAACGCACTCGCCCTAGCGGAACTGCCCGCCGAGCGCTTCATGATGAACGTCGCGCTCGTCCGCGTCCTGTACGCCCACGCACTGGTCGCGCGCCCCCGCCTCGCCCTCGGCCCCTTCGCGCCCCTCGGCAATCTCCTGGGCGACCCACGCGGCGGAACGGTCGGCTTCTTCCTCGACCTGCGCCGCGCCTTCCCCGAGCGCTATCCCCTGCACGGCCTGCGGGTCGAGGCCCTCGTCGCGGCCGAGGGCCTGCTACCGCGCGCCCTCGACTACGGCATCATCGTCCCGCGCCTCGTCCCGCTGTACGAGTTCGCCGCCGAGTCCCTGGCCCTCCCAGGCATAGACGACCTGATCAGCGACGGCGCCCCCTGCTACGCCTGGCCGGCCCGCCGCTCCGACTGGCACGACGCCACCACCCGCCGCCTCTCCACCCGCCTAACCGCCTACGCCGTCAAACCAAAAACCTAACCCGCCCACCGATCTGCCCGGGGGAAAGCGGCACGGTTTGTGGAGCCAGTGCGGCCACGTCCGTTTGCGCGCCCGGGTCGCCGTACCACGGTGTGCCGGTCGGCTGTGGCGGACGGGGCCGCTGGCTTCTCTTTCTCGTTTTCGCAGGTGAGCGGTTTGTTGGGCCATGTTCGGGGGCTCGGGCGGGCCGGGGGCTAATAAGTCTCGCTCAGGGCTTCCTTAACGGGGGCATAAGGAGGGGGTTGGGGGTGGGGTGGGGTGCGAGGTTCGTGGCGTGGCACTGCGAATGGGTAAGAGCGCCGGTTCGTTCGCCCCTGGGGCGCCGGGGGAGCGGGTGCGTCCCGCGGTGGTCGCCCGGGCCTTCCGGGCGTTGCCGTCCGCGCATCGGGAGATCCTGACCGAGACCGTCTTCAGGGACCGTTCGGTCAACGAGGCCGCGGTCTCGCTGGGGGTGCCGGTGGACGTGGTCAAGCTCCGCGTCTACCACGCGCTCCGCGCGCTGAACTCCGCGCTGAACGCGCCCGGAGCCGGCGGATAAATGGCTTGCGGGGGTGGGAACCGTCCCGGCACTATGGACGTCGTAGGCAGCGGGACCGAGAGGAGAGGGAGCATGCGACGTCATCGAATGCGCAGCAGTCTTTCCGGTCTCGGGAGCCGTTCAAGGACGTGAGTCGTACGTTCTGAATTTGGCCGCCCGTGCATCGCGGGCGGTTTTTCTTTCCCGGAGGGTTGGCCGAGCGGAAAGGCAGCGGCTTGCTAAGCCGTGGTCAGGGTCACCCCTGCGCGAGTTCGAATCTCGCACCCTCCGCACCGGGTGAGGACGCTGGTGTGTCCAGCGGTTTCATAAGCCGCGGCAGGCAGGTTCGATTCCTGTACCCGGTACGCACAACCGAACATCGAGTCTCCGTGGCGCAGTTGGAGAGCGCGCCGGGTTGCGGACCCGGAGGTCGCAGGTTCGAATCCTGCCGGAGATGCGGCTTCCGTGGTGTAGTGGTCTGCACGCCAGGTTGTGGTCCTGGAGGTGTCGGTTCGATCCCGATCGGAGGCCCTACGGGCGATTTGGCGATCAGAAATTGCCGAGGCGCTGGCTCCGGATTGCGTTGCATTGGCGCAATGCCGGAAAAACCTTCCGCATGTTCTGCTCTTCCGCTAAGGCCCGTCTGCTGGCGTCCGGCATGGTGGCCGCGCTCGCGCTCTCCACCTTGGGCGGTCCCGTCCGGGCGGAGCCCGAGGCCGGGCCGGGTCTCGCTCCCCATGCCGTCCAGCGGCCGTCCGTCCGGGACCGGGTGGACGATCTGCTCGCCCGGATGAGCCTGGACGACAAGCTCGGCCAGATGACCCAGCCCGAGCGCCGGTTCATCACGCCGGAGGAGATCACCCGGCACCGGATCGGGTCGGTGCTGTCGAGCGGCGGGTCGGCGCCCAGCCCGAACAGGGCGGAGAGCTGGGCCGACATGTACGACGGGTTGCAGCGCGCGGCGCTCGCCGGGCCGCTGCGCATCCCGCTCATGTACGGGGTGGACGCGGTGCACGGCCACAACACGGTCGTGGGCGCGACGATCTTCCCGCACAACATCGGGCTCGGCGCGTCCCGCGACCCGGCCCTGGTCCGCCAGATCGGCGCCGCGACCGCCGAGGAGATGGCGGGGACGGGCGTGGACTGGGACTTCGCGCCCTGCCTCTGCGTGGCCCGCGACGACCGGTGGGGCCGGACGTACGAGTCGTTCGGCGAGGTCCCCGAGCTGCCCTCGATGATGACGAGCCTCATCGAGGGTCTCCAGGGCGAGAAGCTGGGCGGGCCCGCGTCCGTGCTGGCCACGGCGAAGCACTTCGTGGGGGACGGGGGCACGGAGGGCGGCGTCGACCGGGGCGACACCAAGCTTTCGGAGGAGGAGCTGCGGGCCGTCCATCTGCCGCCTTTCCGGGAGGCGGTGAAGCGGGGCGTGGGGTCGGTGATGGTCTCCTACAGCTCGTGGAACGGGCTGAAGATGCACCAGAACCGGTACCTGGTCAACGACGTGCTGAAGCGCGAGCTCGGCTTCACCGGGTTCGTGGTCTCCGACTACAACGGCATCGACGAGATCGACGGCGAGGCCGGGTTCAGCAGGGACGAGGTCGCCGCCGCGATCAACGCCGGGATCGACATGGTGATGGTGCCGACGCAGTGGCGCCGGTTCATCGACTACCTGCGCGACGAGGTGAAGGACGGCGACGTCCCGATGTCCCGGATCGACGACGCGAACCGCCGGATCCTCACGAAGAAGTTCGAGCTCGGGCTGTTCGAGCGTCCGCTGGCGGACCGGTCGTTCCTGAAGACGGTCGGCGGCGCGGCCCATCGCGGCCTGGCGAGGCGTGCCGTGGCCGAGTCGCAGGTGCTGCTCAAGAACGACGATGACGTGCTGCCGCTGGACGACGACGACAAGATCTTCGTCGCCGGTGGCAGCGCCGACGACATCGGCATGCAGTCCGGCGGCTGGACGATCACCTGGCAGGGCTCGCCGGGCCCGATCACGCCGGGCACGACGATCCTGGACGGCATCCGCAAGGCCGCCGACACGCCGGCGAGCATCGCCTACAGCAGGGACGGCAGTGGTGTCGACGACTCCTACGACGCCGCGATCGCCGTCGTGGGGGAGAAGCCGTACGCCGAGTACCACGGCGACAGAAAGGGCGACCTCGGCCTGGACCCCGAGGACCTGAAGGCCATCGAACGGCTGCGCGCCGCGCGCGTCCCGGTGATCGTGGTGCTGGTGTCGGGCCGTCCCATGGACATCGCCGCGCGGCTTCCCGGCTGGGACGCGCTGGTCGCGGCGTGGCTCCCGGGCACGGAGGGCGGCGGTGTGGCCGACGTCCTGTACGGCGAGACCGACCCCACCGGGCGGCTGCCCGTCACGTGGATGCGCGACAGCGGCCAGGAGCCCATCAACAAGGGGGACGGCAAGGATCCTCTGTTCCCCTTCGGGTACGGCCTCACCTACGACGACTGACCCATCGGAAGGTCTTCTGACCTCGGTATTCTTGGTGGCATCCGTTAGACGGCACGGCATTGTGCAAGTGGCTTTCCCAAGCGGGCTGGCAATGATGACGTGATCCGCTGATCGCTGCCAAGGAATGCCCGTGACGCGACCCTCCCTGCACGGGGGCGACCCCTCGGTGCTGCGCCGCCTGAATTCCGCCGCGACCCTGCGGGCGTTGCGGGAAGGCGGCGAGTGCACCCTGTCGGAGCTGGCCGGGCGGGTCGGGCTGTCCAGGCCCACCACCGAGGGCGTGCTGGCCGAGCTGATCGACCGCGGCCTCGCCGCCGAGAGCGCGCCGCGTCCCGGCGCCGGGCTCGGCCGTCCCGCCCGCCGCTACCGCTTCCGCGCCGACGCCGGGCACGCGCTCGGCGTCGACATCGACGCGCACCGGGTCCGGCTGATCGTCGCCGACCTGGCCGGGACCGTCGTCGGCGGGCACCGCGCCGGGCTGGACGTGCAGGCGCCGCCAGGTGAACGCATCGCGGCGGTCCGCGCCGCCGTCAAGGCGTGCCTGGCCTCCGCGGACGTCGACCGGCGGTCGCTGCGGGCCGTCGCCGCCGGGACGCCGGGCGTCGTCGCGCCGGACGGGACGATCACGTCCTGCACGGTCGTGCCCGGCTGGGAGGGCGTCCGGCTGGGCCGCGAGCTGGGCCGCTCGTTCTCCTGCCCGGTCCTCGTCGAGAACGACGCCAACCTCGCCGCGCTGGCCGAACGGTGGCGCGGCGCCGCCCGGGACGCCGACGACGTCGTCTGCGTCCACGCCGGCCTGCACACCGGCATGGGCGCGCTCATCGGAGGGCGCCTGCACCGGGGCCGCTGGGGCGCCGCCGGCGAGGTCGGCATGCTGCCCGAGCTGGGCCTGCGCGACACCACCGCCGCGCTCATCACCGGAACCGACAGCGGCCCGGAGGCGGCGAGCGCCGCCCTGGCCGCCTTCGAGTCGGCGGACGTCCCGCCGGACGGCGGCGGCCCGTCGCGGAACGCGGGGCTCGATCACGCCGAGCGCGTCCTGGACGCCGCTGGCTGGGGCGCGGCGGAGGCGAGAGAGGTCGTGGAACGGCTCGCGGCCCGGATGGCGCGCGGTGTCGCGGCGATGGCGCTGGCCTTCGATCCAGAGGTGATCGTGGTCGGCGGCCCGCTGGTCAGGGCCGGTGACCTGCTGGTGTCCGAGCTGCGCCGGCGGATCGCCCCGCTGTGCCTGAGCCCCGTCCGCATCGAGGCGTCCGAGCTGGCGGACGAGGCGGTCGCCCTCGGCGCCGTCCGCCTCGCCCTCGACCGCATCGACGAAGACCTCCTCCGCCTCCCGAAAAGCGCACCCCCGTAACCTTTGATGCCGAATATCAAATCCGCCCAGATATCCGCTATTCCTACAAAACACTTTTGCCTCCTCTAATGCCCAGGAGAGCTAATATTCCGCGCTTCTCGAAATGATCCTTCGTCCTGTCGGTGGGGCGCTGTAGTGTCTCCGTGTACGGGTGAGCGGGGACCGACAAGAGAGACAGGAGCGACATGAGCGCACAACCAGTTGAGCCCCTCCTGCCGGGCCAGGTCCACCGGGTGCCGCGGACGATCAAGGGCATCAGCGACTGGCTGACGGAGGAGAAGCGCGTCAAGTTCCTCGAGCAGGTCATGGCCGCCAAGGAGGAGGACGCCTACAACCAGGTCATGGACAACTGGTGGGCCGAGGCCCACCTCGACCAGGACCCCTACCGCGAGGAGCGGCGGCGCTGGGCGCTGACCGCGGACAGAAGCGAACTGGTTTCGCTGGACGAGCTCAAGCGCCGGTGGTTCCCGGAAGAAAACGGCACGTGACGGCAGGCAGGAGTGGTTGGACGGTCTTCTGTGTAAGGGAGGCGTCCGACGTCCTTGAGTGCATGCCGACCTCGATGAAGAACGACATGATCAAGTTCTTCTGCGACTTCGCGTTCGCGGGAGGAACGGCGATCGCTTCGGGAGACGCTCCACCGGGTGATCCGTTGGACGACACCGGAATCGCCTACACCTTGGTGGTCGACGGCACCTCGGTGTTCTTCGACTACGTGGTGCTTGCCGACATCCAGGAGTTCCGCATCACGAGGATGGTGTGGCTGGATTGAGCGAGTGGCCAGGGGCTAGGGGGTCAGCGGGGTGCTGAAGGTCCAGCCCTTGGTCAACAGGTCGTCGGTCGCGGTGACGGCGACGGCCAGGCGGTCTTCGTGGGGGCCCGTCACGGTGATGTGCGGCAGGGCCCGTTCCTTCAGTTCCTCCTCGAATCGTCCCGACATCCATGTCCTGATCGACGCGCCGTCACGCCAGCCGTCCTGCTCGAACGGGACGCCCTCCGGGGAGGTCAGGATCCACAGCTGGTGCGGGGTGCGCTCGTGCACCGCCTCCACCTCGGGCGCCGGAGAGCCGAGATAGCGCTCATGCCACAGCGCGGTGGCGAACGCGTCGGTGTCGCAGACCAGCAGTGGTGAACCCGACCGAGCGGCGGCGTCCTCCAGAGCGGCGTGATGTTCGGCGATGCGGGTGAAGTCGGCCGTCTCCCATGCCAGGTCGTCCAGCCACAGCGAAGGGTCGCCGGCGGCGCGGCGCGCGGCGGCGAGCTTCTCCTCGGTGAACGTGCGGCCGTACTCGGGCACCCACCGCGTCGCCGCCCACACCCCGCCGCGTCCGGCGTAGTGCGCGGCCAGGGCGCGGGCCAGCGTCGTCGTCCCGGTCGACTCCGCGCCGACGACCACGACCCGCCGCGCCAGAAACCCTCGGACGGGCGGCGAAAGGAATCTCCAGTTCGCGATGGGATCGTCCCGGACGGCTGTACTGCTTACTGGGAAACGGTCCCGTGGCGGGTCCACCGGAACGTGGACGGCGGAGAAGCGCCGCGCCAGCTCCGGCCCGTACGGCTCCGAACTGAACACCGCGTCCACCGGCGGGACGGGCACGCCGAGCCCCGACCGCGTCGCCACGCCCGCGCGGAACGCCGCGACATGCGCCGACCAGATCTCGTCGGACCCGTAATCGATCTCCACGTCGTCCACCACCGGGATGATCTCCACCTGCGGCTGCGGGTGCGACTCGCGCAGCCACGCCGTCCGCAACGGCAGCGGGATGCTCTCGACGCTGGACGCGGCGACGACCACGCTCACCCGGGCGCAGGCGGCCGCCGCCACGTCGATCAGATGATGGTGGCCGGCGTGCGGCGGGTAGAACTTGCCGATCACCAGACCGTGCGCGTGGCAGGGCCGGTGGCCGGTCATGCGGCCGCCGGGGCGGGGGCGACGGTGTGGGTGCGCAAGTCGCGGCGCCAGGACAGCAGGCCGAACACGCACAACGTCAGGAAGATGACGTACAGCGCGCTCGTCAGCTTCAGGTCCTTGTAGAAGTACAGCGGGATGTAGACGAGGTCCGCGGTGATCCACAGCCACCACGACTCCAGCAGCTTGCGCGACTGGCCGTAGATCGCCATGAGAGAGATAGCGGTGGTGAGGGCGTCCCAGAACGGCACGGTCGAGTCCGTCCAGGTGGACAGGGCCCAGGTCAGGAGGGCGGTGCCGGACGCGCCCGCGGCGAGCAGGGCCGCCCATTCGGTCCGCCGGGTGTGCCTGACGGGGAGCCGGTCGCGGCCGTCGCCGCCGTACAGCCACACCCACCACCCGTACGTCTGGAGCGCGATGTAGACGACCTGGAGGCCCGAGTCGGCGTAGAGGCCGCCGTCCAGGAAGACCAGGCCGAGCAGGATCACGTTCGCGATGCCGATCGGCCAGTTCAGGATGTTCTGCCGGACGACGAGCCACACGTTCACCGCGCCGGTCGCGAAGCCGAGCAGTTCCGCCCAGGTCGTGGGGACGGAACCGATGTGGAAGGCGGGGTCGAGCAGCGGGCCGAGCGGGACGTTCACCGACATGCCCGCCATCGTCACATATCGTCAAAGGGACGACAAGAGGGTCAGGCGGGGGTGAGCAGGACGAGCGGTTCCGAGGTCGGCCGCGCGGAGCCGCCCGCGGGCTCGACCGTGAGGCCCAGCCTGTCGGACGGACGCCAGCCGCCCGCGATCACCGGCCGGCTCCGGTCGGCGGGGAGCAGGCCCGCCGAACGGGCGCCGGAGGCGTCGATCAGCCACAGCTGGTACGCCCGCGAGGACGGCGGCGTCCGCAGCCCCGAGGACGCGACGACGGCCCGGCCGCGTGCGGCGGACGCGACGACCGTCACCGTCCCGCCCCCGGCGGCCCGTCCCGTCGCCGAACGCGCGTCCGGCGCCGACAGGACGGACGCCATCGCGCGGCTCGCGTCCTCGGCCCGTTCGACGCGCTGCCGTTCCCGCACGGCCTCGGCGACGGACACCGCCGTGACCAGGCACGCGGCCGCCGCGAGCCCGGCGGCGACGGCACGGCGCCACCGTTTCGGCCGGATCGGCCCGACCCGCGCGGGCGCGGGCTCCGGCGGGCGCGTCCGGCCCGGCGTGATCGGCGGAAGCTGCCTGACCTGCCGGATGTCCGCCAGCACCCGCTCGCGGAGCCGCGGCGGCGGCGCCTCGGGGATCGCCATGCCGAGCCGCGCCGTGGTCGCGCGGAACTCGTGGAGCTCGTCCGCGCACGTCTCGCACATGGCGAGGTGCGACTCGAACAGGCGCCGCTCCTCGGCGTCGTCGATCGCGTCCAGCGCGTACGCGCCGGCGAGGGCGTGCAGATCGTCCGTCATCGCTCCACCCCCAGGCAGTCGCGCAGGCGGATGATGCCGTCGCGCATCCGGGTCCGTACCGTGTTCGGCGGCGCCCCGACCAGTTCGGCGACCTCGCGGTAGGAATGCCCACCGTAGTAGGCGAGCGTCACCGACTCGTGCTGCAGCGGCGTCAGCGTGCCCAGGCAGCGGCGCACCCGCTCGTGCTCCAGCCGCGTCTCGACGCGCTCGCCCACCGGATCGGGGACGGTGCCGGGCCCGTGCCGCGCCGCCCGCGCCTCCCGCTCGCCCGCGCTCTGCTCGCGCCGCACCCGGTCGACGGCCCGGCGGTGCGCGATCGTCATGATCCAGGCCATCGCGGAGCCGCGTCCCGGGTCGTAGCGGGTCGCGGACCGCCACACCTCGATCATCACCTCCTGCGTCACCTCCTCGGCCATCGCGGGATCCCGGACGACCCGCCGCACCAGGCCGTGCACCGGCGCCGCCACCACGTCGTACAGCAGCTCGAACGCCCGCTCGTCGCCGCGCGCCGTCCGGCCGAGGAGCGCGGCCGCGTCGTGATCGGGCACGGTGCCGTTCTCCGGCGGTCTCGTCCCTGACGGCATGCACCATTCCCCTGGATAGGAGTTCATAGGACGAGACTCCGCAGCGTGAGCCCGACCCCGAGGACGACGACCGTCGCGGACGTCCCGATAGGCATCATTCCGGACGGCAGCCGCGCCCGCCTGGCCAGAATGCGCCGCCCGGTCAGCATGCGCCGCGCGAGGACGCGTCCGGACCCGGCGACGAGAAGGCCGACCGCGACGAGCGCCGCCGCCAGGCCGAGCCCGTAGGCGAGGACGAGGACCACCCCGAACCACATCCGCCCGATCGCCGCGCCGCCCACCAGCACCACCACCGCGGACGGGCTGGGGACCATGCCTCCGGCCAGCCCCATCAGCACCAGCCCGCCCCGCCGCGACGCCCGATGATCATGCGTGTGTCCATGCCCGTGCCCGTGCCCGTGGCCATGTCCGTGCCCATGGCCATGTCCGTGGCCGTGGCCGTGGCCGTGGGTGTGGTGGCGGTTGTGCAGTGCTCGGCGTAGGAGAAGGGCTCCGGCCGCCGTGACCAGGACGCCGCCCGCCGCGCCGAGCCAGGGGAACAGGGCGTCGGGCGCGAGGAGCGTCCCGGTCGTCACGAGCAGCCCGAGGGCGAGCACGCCCGCCGTGTGCGTGACCGTGACGGTCAGGCCGAGGGCGAGGATGTCCCGGGTCCGGTTCCGGCTCTCACCGATCGCGTGCGCGGCCATGATCGTCTTGCCGTGGCCGGGGGCGAGCGCGTGCAGCGCGCCGAGGACCAGCGCGACCAGGAAGGCCAGGACGGCGAACCCGGGCGTGAGGTCGTGCCGCGCGACCAGGGACGTGAACCGCTGCGTGAGCCCGTCCGTGCCGCGCGGCAGCAGCCGCTCGGCCCCGCCGCCCGCGCCGGACGCCGCGTCACCGGGTGCGCTCCCGTCGGCGGACGCGGCGAGCGGCGGGCCGCCCGCCCGTACCGTGAGGGTCGCCGACCGCTGGTCGAGCGGCGAGGAGAGCATGTCCTCCGGGTAGGCGGTGAGCCGCCGGCTGCGGGACGAATCGGGCACGTCGGCCGCCGACAGCGTCATCCGGTCGGCCCGCGCGGTGATCTCCCGCCAGCCGACCCGGCCGTCCGCCGCGCCGCCGTCCCGGAACGAGATCGTCCCGGGCCCGGCGGGCGCGGTGATGCGGCATTCGGCCCGCAGCGTCGGCAGCCCCGCCTGGCCGGGCGGGGCCGTCGCGGCCGCCGCCGCGACGGTCGCGGTCACGGCCCGTCCGTCCACCGTGATCTGGAAGGACGCGGCCGCGCGCCCGCACACCCCGCCCGCCCACCCGCCGAGCTCGGCGGCCGACGGGCGGCCGTCGTGGTCGGTGTCCACGTCCGGAAGGGCCTGCGCGGCGGGGATCTCCGCGAGGTCCTCGACGTGGTCGATCCGCAGCTCGTGCGGAGCCGCGACGAGCCCGTCGTAGTGGTTCACGCTGAAGTTGCCCAGCGGATGCGCGGCGAGCAGCCCGGCCGCGAGCGCGGCACCGATCATGATGCGTCCTCCAGGTCGCGCCCGCCCGGACGCTTGCCGAGCGCCTTCTCGATGACGCGCAGGTGTGCGCGGAACCCCGGGTGGCGGTATCCCGTCGCCGTCGCCTGGCGGGCGTAGGGGAGCGCCTCCTCGTCGCGCCCGTTGACATGCAGTGCCCAGGCCAGCGCGTCCGCCGCGTGGACGCTGCACTGCCGGACCTTCCGGCCGGGGCAGCGCCGGTCGTACTCGGCCCGCGCCGCCCGCAGCGCCGCCTTCGGATCGCCGTGGCCGGACTCGAACAGCGCCGTCTCCAGGTCGGCGTCGACGCCGTTGGACTCGGCGATGCGCGCCCATGCCGCCGCGACCGCGTACTGCCGTTTCGCCTCGTCCGGACGTCCCGCCGACTCCAGCAGTTCCCCGTACCCGGTCAGGTACTGCGGCAGCGGCAGCCGCCGGACGATCTCCGCCCGGTCGGCGAGGGCCCCCTTGACGTCGCCCCGCCGGGCCCGGACGCGGGCCTGCCCGTCCAGCGCGGGCAGGTGGCCGGGCGACACGCGCAGCGCCTCGGCGTACTCGCGTCCCGCCAAAGCGAGGTCGCCGTCGTTCCAGGCCAGCTCCCCGAGCTGGGTCGCGATGTAGGCGAGGTCGCCCGGATCGGTGGCGGACCCGCGCGCGAGGCCCAGCACCCGCCGCGCCTCCCCGACCTCCCCGCGCAGCTCCCGCACGTAGGCGAGCCGCGTGAAGATCGGGATGCCGGGACGGACGGCGTCCGCGCGCCGTCCGGCGGCCAGGGCGTCGCCGTAGCGGCCGAGCTCGACCAGCGCGTCGATCCGGACGGCCGCGGCCCGCTGCCCGTACGGGTTCGCCTTCAGCGCCCGGTCGGCGTACCGCAGCGCCCCGTGGAAGTCGTGCCGGGCCGCGGCGAGCGCGCCCTGCCCGGCCAGCGCCTCGTCGTTGCCGGGCGCCTCCCGCAAGGAGCGCCGCAGGACGTCGTCGGCCTTGGGGTAGTAGGTGGTGTCCCCGGTGACCCGGGCCTGCTCCACGTACGCGAGGCCGAGCGACGCCCATCCGGCGGCGTTGTGCGGCTGGTCGCGGAGCCGGGCCTGCAGGCCCGCGACGCCGGAGGCCGGGGCCCCGGCGGTGCCGGACCCGGCCGTGGCGCGCACGCCGGAGGGGCGGATGGGGGCCACCGCCGCTCCGAGTGTCAACGCCACGACGAGTCCGGCGGCCGAGGCCCCGGCGATGAGCGGACGGCGCATCAGCTCTCGCGCCGTCCCGTCTCGGGAGTCCGGCGACGCCACCACAGCAGCCCGCCGGTCAGCACGAACGCCGCGCCGCCCGCCACCGCCGCGACGGGCAGCGCGCCGACCAGCGCGGAACCGTCGTCCTCATCGGTGACGCGTTCCGACGCGCCCGCGTTGAGGAAGCTCATCGGCTTCCCGTCCGGTCCCGTGCGGGCCGGCTTGCTGGACGTCTTGGCGGGCGTGCGACCGCGCGCGTCCGTCCCGGACCTGGGCTGCGCCACGTACGGGAACGCCTTCTCGAACGGGAGGTCGTTGGCGTTGACCGCGTCACCCAGGTCGTTCTTGCTGCCGAGCAGCTCGCCCTCGGCGACCTGGAGGATGATGTCGGTGACGTCGTCGGTGAGCCGCCGCCCGTTCGGGAAGCCCTGGTTGTCGCCGTTCAGCACGGCGAGCCGGTCCGGGTTCGGGGTCGGCTTGATCGCGGTGTTGAGCCGCAGCAGCTCGGCCGGCCGCACGTTCTTCGGCTGGTTCAGCCCCGGCACGCCGGTCAGGAACGCCTGGACGAGGTCCTTGCGCGGCGTCGCCGGCGCCGGGATCTTGTAGAGCTGCTGGATCAGCCTCGGCACCTCGGGGTTGGTGACGAACTGCGCGAACTGCGCGTCCGCCCACGGGTTGGAGGCGTTGAACGCGTCCTTCCTCCCGCGCGGGATGACGACCTCGTTCACCAGCGACGCGCCGAGCCGGGAGACCTGCGTGTAGTCGCCCGACGCGTTCTGCCGCTGCACGGTCGAGTACACGCCGATCACCGGGTCGTCGGCCGTGACCAGGTCCTTCGTCGGCACCTGGACGGCCAGGGTGTTCACGTTGTAGCCGCTGACGGTGTCGTCGCCGACCTCGGAGAGGTTCCCCCCGAACAGCAGGTTGAAGATCTGCAGGTCGATGAAGAAGGAGTCGTCGGCCTGGCCGGCGAACGCGGTCCGCCCGTTGCCGAGCGGCTTGATCGCCTGCTGGCGCAGCACCGAGTAGTTCGGCATGGACGCCTTGCCCACGTTGGACGGCGCCACGGGCGCGTTGTCGGCGAGCTTGCTGGTGCCGGTCACCTTGCCGTCGGTCTGCCGGATCAGCGTCAGGTCGTAGGTCTGGGTGAAGTTGAGGTCGGGGTCGTCCAGGCTCGTCACCGGCCCGGTGTTGTAGAGGAAGGTGTTCCCGTTCTTCAGGAAGTCGTGGAACTCGAACCGGTAGATCAGGTCCGGCTGCGCGTCGCCGTTGTTGTCGACGTTGAAGTCGTAGCGGGCGTCCCGCGCGAACTTGTAGAAGTTGGGCCCGCCCGCCGGGTCCTCGAAGGGGATGAAGTTCGCGACCAGCGTTGTCGTGTCCGGCTTGTCCGGACTGACGAACGCGTACACATCGGTGTTGTCGTACTGCGGCTGCCCGGATATGAGCGGCGCCTCGCGGTGACTGGACGCGGTGCCCTCTTTCGGCACCAGCCCGGTGAACCCGCCCGCGAGCAGCAGGCCCCCCGCGGCGATCAGCGCGGCGAGCCGCACCGATCTGGTCGGATGAACGATCGGCATTGTCTGAACCTCTTCCGGTCCCCGGATGCCCGTCGCGGCGGCGCCGTCCGTGGCGCTGGGCCAGATGCCGCGACGCCGGATCGACCGGTCTCTTCGCCATGCCCGCCACTACTTCGCGGCCGGGGGCCGATCCGATTGCCCGCACTTGCCCGCTGGCCGCATACGGCCAGCCCCCACGGGTGGCCCGATTGACAATGAGTGAGCGCTCACTCAGAATGAGGCCGCAGGCTGGGCAGCCGTCACGGACTCGCGGAGGAGAGCCTCATGTACCCCGAACTCGACGGGACGGTCGTCGTCGTCACCGGCGGATCGCGCGGCATCGGCGCCGACACCGCGCGCGCGTTCGCCGCCGAGGGCGCGAAGGTCGCCGTCATCGGACGCGACAAGGCGGCCCTCGACGGCGTCGCCGCGGCGATCGGCGGGATCGGGGTGGCGGCCGACGTCACCGACCTCGCCGCGATCGAGGCCGCGCGCCACCGCGTCGAGGACGAGCTCGGCCCCGCCGGCGTGCTGTGCGCGTTCGCCGGGGGCGGCATCGCGCGTCCGGGACCGGCCGCGGCCATGACCGAGCGGGAGTGGCGTTCGGTCGTCGACGGCAACCTCACCGCGACGTTCCTCACGCTGAAGAGCTACCTGCCCGGCATGCAGGAGCGGAGGGCCGGGGCGATCGTCACGATGTCGTCGTCGGCCGGGCGGCTGCCGACGAACCTGCCGGGCGGCGGCGGCCGCGAGCTCGGCAACCCGTGGGGCGCGCCGGTCGCCTACGAGGCGGCGAAGGCGGGCGTCCAGGCGCTGACCCGGCACGTCGCCGCCGAGGTGGGCGCCGACGGGGTCCGGGTCAACTGCCTCGCGCCCGGCACGATCCGCACCGAGCGGACCGACCGGTACCTGACGCCGGAGGTCCAGGAGGCCGTCGCCGCGTCCCACCCGCTCGGCCGGATCGGGGAGACGCGCGACGTCGCGGGCGCCGCGCTGTTCCTCGCCTCCGGCCAGTCCGGCTGGCTGACCGGCCTCACGATCGACGTGGCCGGAGGCCGGGTCATGCTCTAGCCGGCGCCCTAGGCGACGATGAGCAGCGGGTTCTGGAGCAGGGCGGCGAGCCGGTCCAGGAACTTGGCGGCCGTCGCGCCGTCGGTGGCGCGATGGTCGACCGACAGGGTCAGCGCCATCCGCTTGCCCGGCACGACCTGCCCGTCGCGGACGACCGGCTCGTCCCGGACCGCGCCCACGGCCAGGATCGCCGCCTCCGGCGGGTTGATCACCGCGGCGAACGAGTCGACGCCGAACATCCCGAGGTTGCTGACGCTGAACGTCCCGCCGCTCATCTGCTGAAGGGTGAGCTTCCCGTCGCGGGCCTTCCCGGCCAGCTCGCGGGTCTCCCGCCCGATCTCCGCGACGCCCTTGCGGTCGGCGTCCTTGATGACGGGGACGAGCAGGCCGTCCTCGACCGCCACGGCGATGCCGACGTGGACGCGCTTGTGGAAGAGCAGGTTCTCCTCGGTGTAGGACACGTTCACGTCCGGGTGCTCGCGCAGCGCGGTCGCCGACGCCTTCACGATCAGGTCGTTCACGCTGACCTTGGCCGGGGCGAGCGCCTCGTTCAGCGAGGCGCGGAAGGCCAGCAGCGGCTCGGCGTCCACCTCGCGGTTGAGATAGAAGTGCGGCGCCTCGCGCTTGCTCTCGACCAGCCGCCGCGCCGCGACCTTGCGGAACCGGTTCAGCGGGACGGCCTCGACGTCCGGGTCCTCGGCGGCCCGCGCGCTGGCAGCGGAGGCCGCGGGGGCGGGCGCCGGTGCGGGCGCCGGGGCCGGGGCGGGTGCGCCGGACCGGATCGCGGACTCGATGTCGGCGCGGACGATCCGTCCACCCGGGCCGGAGCCGTTCAGCGTCGCCAGGTCGATGCCGTGGTCACGGGCCAGCCGCCGCGCCAGCGGCGACGACGGCGGCCGGGACCCGTTGCCCGACCGAGCCACGACCGGAGCCGGTGCCGGAGCGGTCGCGGGGACTTCCGGTACGGGTGCGGGTTCCGGCGCGGGTGCCGGTTGCGCGGCCGGCGCGGGGGACGGGCTCGCGCCGTTCGCCGGGACGAGCACGGCGATCGGGGCGCCGATCGCGGCGGTCTCACCCTCGGCGACCAGGATCTTCTCCAGGACCCCGGCCTCGTACGCCTCGTACTCCATGACCGCCTTGTCGGTCTCGATGTCGACGATGACATCGCCGACCGCGACCTCGTCCCCCGGCTGCTTCTGCCAGGAGCTGATGACGCCTTCCTCCATCGTGTCGGAGAGGCGGGGCATGAGGATGTCGGTCATGAGGCGGTCTCCAGAACCCGGCCGGTCGCGCGGAGCGTGTCGCGGACGGCGGTGAGCAGGGATTCGGCGGACGGCAGCGCCGCCGTCTCCAGGGACTTGGCGTAGGGGAGCGGCACCTCCGCCATCGCGACGCGCCGGACGGGCGCGTCCAGCCAGTCGAACGCGCCCTCCTGGATCGTCGCGGCGATCTCCGCGCCGATGCCGTAGGTGAGCCAGTCGTCCTCGGCGACCACGGCGCACCCCGTCCTGCGGACCGACTCCACGATCGTCCGCCGGTCGAGCGGGCGCAGGCTGCGCAGGTCGACGACCTCGGCGGAGATCCCCTCGCCGGCGAGGGTCTCGGCGACCTCGGCGGCGACCCGCGCCATCCGCGAGTAGCCGATGATCGTGATGTCGGTGCCGGGACGGGTGACCCCGGCGCGGCCGATCTCGGCGGGCTCGACGTCCTCGATCGCGGCGGGCAGCTCGCCCTTGGTGTTGTAGAGGGCGAGGTTCTCCAGGAACAGCACCGGGTCGTCGTCGCGGATCGCGGCCTTCAGCATCGCGGACGCCTCGGCCGGCGTGCTCGGCGCGACGACCTTCAGCCCCGGGATGAACGAGTAGAACAGCTCGACGTTCTGCGAGTGCGTCGCGCCGAGCTGCTGTCCGCCGCCGCCCGGCGTGCGGATCACCATCGGGACGCTCGCCTGCCCGCCGAACATGCCGTAGATCTTCGCGGCGTGGTTGACGATCTGGTCCAGCGCCAGCAGCGAGAAGTTGATCGTCATGATCTCCACGACAGGGCGCAGGCCGAGCATCGCGGCGCCGATGGCGGCGCCGACGAAGCCCTCCTCGGCGATCGGGGTGTCGCGGACGCGGCGCGGCCCGAACTCCTTCAGCAGCCCCTCGGTGATCTTGTACGAGCCCTCGAAGAGGCCGATCTCCTCGCCCATCAGGAAGACGTTCTCGTCCCGCACCATCTCGGCGCGGAGCGTGTCCCGGAGGGCCTGGCGGTAGGTCACGGTTGCCATGGGGTGCCTCTCAGGAACTGAAAACCGGGTCGGCGGGCAGGCGGCGCAGCTCGCCCGGGACGGGGGTGGCGTAGGTGTAGTCGAACAGCGTCGACACCTCGGGGGCGGGGCTCTCGTCGGCGAACGCGGCGGCGGCGTCGATCTCGGCGGTCACCTCGGCGTCCAGCTTGTCGCGGTCGTCGTGGGACAGGATCCCGGCCTCCTCCAGGTCGAGCGCCATCCGGGCCAGCGGGTCGGCGGCCTTGAGCGCCTCCTTCTCCTCCTTGGACCGGTAGCGGGCCGGGTCGACGACCGAGTGGCCCTTCAGCCGCGGGCTCGTCGCCTCCAGCAGGTACGGCTTGCTCTCGGCGCGGGCCCGCTCGACGGCGACGCGCGCGGCGTCCCGGACGGCGACCACGTCGGTGCCGTCCACCCGGGCGCTCTCCATCCGGTACGCGGCGCCGCGCCGGTACAGCTCGGGCTCGGCGGCGGAGTTCTCCACGGTCGTGCCCATCCCGAGCCCGTTGTTGACCACGACGAACACGACGGGCAGGTCCCAGAGGCCGGCGATGTTCAGCGACTCGTGGAACGCGCCGATCGCGGCGGTGCCGTCGCCCATGTGGCACATGACGACCTCGTCGCCGCCCTTGTACGACACGGCGAGCGCCGCGCCCGTGGCGAGCGGGAGCTGGCCGCCGACGATGCCGTACCCGCCGAGCAGCCTGGCGTCGGCGTCGAACAGGTGCATCGACCCGCCCCAGCCCTTCGACACGCCCGTCGACCGTCCGTACAGCTCGGCCATGACCCGGTCGGCGCCGATGCCCTTCGCCAGGGCGTATCCGTGTTCGCGGTAGTTCGTGAACAGGTAGTCGGACGGGCGCAGCGCCGACATCAGTCCGACGACCGTGGCCTCCTCGCCGAGGTTCAGATGGCAGTAGCCGCCGATCTTGGCCTCGGTGTAGGCGCGGGCGGCCCGCTCCTCGAACCGCCTGATCAGCAGCATCTGCCGGTAGTAGCCGACGAGCGTCGCGGCGTCGGCCGGCTCCTGTGGCGGCGGCGTCGCGGCGGTCTTCGCCCGGGGGGTCTTCGTGCCGGGTGCTCTCCGGGTGCGGGCCGGAGCGGCCCTTCCGGCGGATCGCATAGTCTCAGCCATCGGCGATCTTCCTCTGTCCGGGGGCGACGCCGTAGGATCGCCACGACGCTCACCGATCATCATTGATCTATGATCGATCATATTGTATCCGTCAAGGGTCACTTACCGACGCTCCGTCTAACATGTGATGTCGTGAACGCGCCGATCCCCGCACAGCTGCTCCGCACCGGACTCGCCGACCAGATCCGCGAGTTCATCGTGGACGGCATCAGCTCCGGACGCTGGCAGCCAGGCGAACGCGTCGTCGAGCGCCGTATCGCCGCCGAGCTCGGCGTCAGCCAGGGGCCCGTCCGCGAGGCGCTCCGGCAGCTGGAGGCGGAGCGGCTGATCGAGTCGCTGCCGAACCGGGGCGCCCGCGTCCGCGAGTTCACCGAGCGCGACCTCGCCGAGATCTTCCCCGTCCGGGCCGGCCTGGAGCGGACGGCCGTGGAGCTGGCGCTGCCCACCCTCGCCGGCTGCCTGGACGCGCTGGAGGAGCACAACCGGCGGCTCGGCGAGGCGGCGCGGGACGGCGACCTGCCCGAGCAGATGCGCCTCAGCATCGCCTTCCACCGCGCGATCGTCGAGTCGGCCGGGAACCGGCTGCTGGTGTCGGTCTGGGAGGGGCTCGGCATCGAGCTGTGGACGACGCTGTCCCTCCGCCTGCACCACACGGAGATCTACTCCAAGTCGGCCGAGCACGCGGAGCTGATCGACGCGTTCCGCCGCCGCGACCCGCGGGCCCCGCAGATGCTCCACGACCACGTCATGAACTACGCGCCCTGACCTCCCGGGCCGCGCCGCGCGGGGGACGACCCCGGCGGCTCCGGGGTCACTCGGATTGTTCCTTCTCGCGGTACGCCTTCGTGAGCTGGGACTCCGCGTCGTCGAGGTAGGAGCGGAGCTCCTGTTCGGCGGACGCGAAGTCGCCCCGGGCCATCAGGTCGTAGAGGCGGCGGTTGCGGGCAAGGTACGGCTCGTGGAATTCGCGCGGCGAGCCCATCTCGTGGAAGACCAGGCGCATCTCGACGAGCAGGTGCCCCATCATCTCGTCCACCCGCGGGCTGCCCATCAGGGCGGCGAGGGCCTTGTGGAACTTGATGTCGGCGGTCCCGACGCCCGCCCAGTTCCCGATCGCGGCGGCGTGCTCGCCCTCCCGCACCGCGGCCTCCACCCGGCCGAGCGCGGCGCCGGTGGCGTGGCGCGCGCTGCGCACCGCCTCGCATTCCAGGATGCGCCGGACCCGGTAGAGGTCGGCCAGGGCGCCGGCGGGCACGCGGCTCACGAAGACGCCGCGGTTGAACTCGTGCACGAGCAGCCGTTCCTTGACGAGCATCTGGAACGCCTCGCGCATCGTGTTGCGCGACACCCCCATGACGGCCGCGAGCTTGTCGTCCGACAGCCGCGTCCCCGGGACGAGCAGCCCGTCGGCGATCTTCTCGCGGAACAGGTCCGCGACCCGGGTCGCGGTGCTCGACCGGTCCATACCGTGCCGCGCCGCCGCGATCTCATCGAACCACGGCTCCCGCACCGTCATCGGACCCTGCCCTCCAGCGGACGCCCCGCAGCCCCCCGACGACGGCACGCCGATGATGCTCGCTCCGCTGCGGTCATCGCGTCCTTCCGTTGGTGCGACGGAGCGGTCCGTCGCGAAACGTGTGTGGAACGCAAGCGTATCGCTCACGGCGAAAATATCTCAACAAGGGGATTGCTGGATTGTTGAACAATCCTTACGCTGGCGGAAAGCCGAATCCCTGGAAGGGCCAGCCCCATGACGGATCGGACCACCCTGGACAAGCCTCCCGCCCCATCCGCCCCCTCCCGCCGCGGCGCGCTGCTCGGCGCCATGTTCCTGATGGCCACCAGCGCCATCGGTCCCGGGTTCATCACCCAGACCACCGTGTTCACCGCGAAGTTCGGCGCGGCGTTCGCGTTCGCGATCCTCGTGTCCGTGCTGGTGGACATCGCGATCCAGCTCAACGTGTGGCGCGTCGTCGGCGTGTCCGGCATGCGCGCCCAGGAACTCGGCAACCGCGTCCTGCCCGGCGCCGGGTACGGTCTCGCCGCGCTGGACGTCTTCGGCGGCCTGGTCTTCAACATCGGCAACATCGCCGGGACCGCCCTCGGCCTGAACGCCCTGCTCGGCCTGGACGTCAAGGTCGGCGGCGCGGTCTCCGCGCTGGTCGCCATCGGGATCTTCCTGAGCCGCCGCGCCGGGGTCGCGATGGACCGCATCGTCGTGGTCCTCGGCGCCCTGATGATCCTGCTGACCCTGTACGTGGCGTTCGTGTCCGAGCCGCCCATCGGGGACGCGCTCACCCAGAGCGTCGCGCCCGAGACCGTCGACTTCCTCGTCATCACCACGCTGATCGGCGGGACGGTCGGCGGCTACATCACCTACGCGGGCGCGCACCGCATGATCGAGTCCGGGCTGACCGGCGCGGACAACGTCAAGGAGATCAACCGCAGCGCCGTCACCGGCATCCTCGTCACCGCCCTGATGCGCGTGCTGCTGTTCCTCGCCGTCCTCGGCGTGGTCGCGGGCGGCGTGACGCTCGCCAAGGCGAACCCGCCGTCCTCGGCGTTCGAGCACGCGGCGGGCGACGCCGGAGTCCGCCTCTTCGGCCTGATCATGTGGTCGGCCGCGATCACCTCGATGATATGCAAGACATCACCTATACTTTGGGCATGGCGACCACCCCGAAGGCAGCTGGCGTGTACTGCCGACTCAGCTACGCCCCCGACGGTTCCCTGGAGAAGGTCGAGCGGCAGGAAGTGGACTGTCGCCAGGTCGGAGACCGCCTCGCTTGGCCGATCTCAGATGCCCACGTCTTCCGCGACAACAACCGGAGCGCATGGCAGCGTGGCCGCAAGCGGCCGGCCTGGGATGCGATGCTCGCCGCGATCGAGGCCGGCGAGATCGACGCCATCATCGTGTATCACGGCGATCGCCTCATCCGGCAGCCGTACGACCTGGAGAAGCTCCTCAGCATCTCCGACGCCAAAGGGGTCCGGCTGGCCTCACCGACCGGCACCCGCAATCTCGACAGCCCTGACGACAGGTTCATCCTGAGGATCGAGGCGGCGCAGGCGTGCCGGGAATCCGACAACACCTCGCGGCGGGTGCGGCGGGGCCTGGAGGACCGCGCCCGTGCGGGCAAGGCGGGATCCGGAGGGCGGCGCGCGTTCGGATTCGAGCCGGACGGCGCGACCCGTCGGGAATCCGAATGCGAGATCCTCGCCGAGGCGGTGGATCGGCTTCTGTCCGGGCAGTCGGAGGCGGGTGTTCTGCGGTGGATGAACGAGGTGTCGGTGACGACCCTCGGCAACGCGTGGGAGGGGCGGTCGCTGCACCGGGTCCTGGAGGCGCCGCGCATCGCAGGGCTGGTGCGTCGCGGCGACCAGCTGTACCGGGCGGTGTGGGAGCCGATTGTTTCGATAGAGACGTGGGAGGACGTGAAGCTGCTGCTGCGCCAGCGGGCCGAGGCGTACCCGTATCCGGGGCGGGAGCGCAAGCATCTCCTGTCGGGGGTGGCGGTGTGCCCCACCGGGCATCGGCTGTCCACCAAGCCGTCCGGCCAGGCGAACCTGCGGGTGTATTACTGCCGGGAGAAGGGATGCCCGACCCCGGTCGGCCGGAACATCGCACATCTGGACGCGTACGTGTCCGGCCGGGTGCTGGAGCTGCTCGGAGACGAGGCGTTCATGGCCGAGCTTGACGCCGCGGACCCGTCGGTGGCAGGGGAGATCGCAGAGCTGGAGCGCCGCAAGGCCGCCGCCGCGCGGCAGCTTGAGAACCTGGTGAACACGCCGGGCGTTGACGCCGGCCTCGTCGCGCGGAGCCTCGGCGAGTTCGAGCGGAAGATCCAGCAGCTACGGGATCGTGCGGAGGTGTCGGACCGGCGGCGGCTACTTCAGCGGGTCGCGGGGATCTCCTCGGAAGAGTGGGACGAGCTGCCCGTGGACATCCGGTCCAGCGTGGTGGCGGCCACCTTCCGGGTGGCGGTGCTACCCACGGCGCAGCGCGGCCCGGGGTTTGACACGTCCGCGGTACAGATGATCCGGCTGCCGCTCAGCTAGCTCCGCGCGGGCCGCCCGAAGGGTCATCGCCTGGGCGGCCCGCATTTCGTCTCGTCGAGGAAGTGACCCGGCGGACTGGCGCGGCTAGATCTCCCTTAGCCGGACCGGCGCGGGCCGAGCTCGTCGGGCGGGCCGGGGAGTCCTTTGAGGGCTCCGGCTATGGAGCGTTCTCCGGCCTCCACGGCCTTCAGTCGCGAATCGATCGCTGAGGCCAGGCTTCGGATCTCCCTGCTCAGCGCGCCGACGTCCTCGGCCAGAGCGCTGAACTCCTCGCCGAGCGCGCAGACCCGTGCGGTGTCGCGCCGGTCGATCTGCTCTCCGATGGACGCGCCCACGGCGACGACGCCGCACATCCCCGCCAGGCCGATCAGGGTGAGGCCGGCGGTCATGACGCGCAGACCTTCGTGACCGGCCCCGACTCCGGCGGTGAGGAGGATGACGCCGATGACGAGGAGGGCCATGCCGAGCCCGGTGGACACGTAACGGGTGGTGTGCAGGATCGGCGCCGGGTCGCGGTCACCGTGCGTGTGCACGCTCAGATCTTCATTGATCATGGAGAGCTTGCCCCTTCCGACTCTCTGGATTGCGGGGTTGGGATCTCCTCGGTGTCGCCTAGTGGGAAGCGCGCGGGGCAGGACGCCCGAGACCGATTCAGTTGTGGCGGCCTGGGATCCTCCACGGATTCGGCCACTGTGCGACCGATTATGTATCTGTGTGTCACAAACGCAATACCCGCCGCAATTTCGGTCCGGGCGGGGACCAGTTCAGATGGTGATGAAATTGGGGCTTGACTTCACATCTGTCCAGGTCAGTCACTTGAGGCTGGCTGAACAGAGGTTCGAGTCCAGGTGACCGACTTTCTGAGAATCTCAGATGCACGTGCATTTTGGCAGTCCCAAACCCGACGCTTGATATTGGACACCCTGTCCAGATTGGAACTTTCCAACGCGTCTGGCCTGCTGTGATTCATCCCGCGTCCCGCTCCTCATCGAGAGCGTCCGTCACCCGATTGGCCCTCCGAATCGCGTTCTCATCGCGCTCTTTTACCCACCTTTCGACCCTCCGGCGCATCGCCAGCAGTGCCTCGATCGTCTCCGGCTGGAGCGCAGAGTTCCGCAGTTCCTCGTCGGTCGGCACCTCCAGGTCGAGCTGCGTCTTGCGCCGGCCGATCGGCGGCGCTTCCTCGACCGAGGTGGCTGTCCCGACCGGGACATGCCGTACGCGGACGGTCGGCTCGCCGCCGGCAAGGATCGAGTCGATGCTCCCTGGCTCCCAGGCGAGAGCGTTCTCAATGCCGCGCTTGGTCAACGATCGGATGGGGCCCGTCTTGACGCGGGTCCGCCGCAGGCCCTCCCTAGTGATGCCCGCCTTCTCGGCGACCTCATTCCAGGTGAGCTGTAGTTCGGATCTTCGCACGTCCATGAGCCGAGCAAGCCTCTGGCGGGGGGTCTCTTCGGTGTCCATGGCTCCATCCTGATGGCTTCCGCGTGACAACGCCAGACAACTTAGGCCACGTCTGCCCAGTTCACGGCACCGGAGAGAGAACTTACGCCAACACGTAAGACAAGTGACACAAACTTACGCCTCCTCCGAGGTTGCATAGGCAGCGCTAGTTGTCTTACGTTGTCATGCATGAAGAGAGTTCCCCCGATGGTCACGCTCCGGGCGTTGCGCGAAGCTCACGGGCTCACGCTCGACCAGCTCGCCGAGCGGATCGCAGAACAGGGGGTCACGGTCGATCGGGCGTCCCTCGCCAATGTCGAGCTCGGCAAGCGCAGGGCGTCGCGCCGCCTCATCGGAGCGCATGCCCGTGCGCTTCGGCTGGAGTCGGTTGACATCTACCAGGCCCACGACCTGCACGCCCTCCTCGACGGCGACGCCACCGAGCGGAGGACGGCATGAGCCCGCCCGCACATCGCAAGGACTCCGACCGCAAGGCCGTCCGCGACGCCTGGAAGAAGGAGGGCGCCGACGCCGCGAAGGAGTCCCAGCGCCGACACGACGAGGCCAAGGCCAATAAGGAGAAGGGAGGCGAGAAGTGAACGAGATCATTCGCATCCCCTTCCACGGTTCCTACATCCACACGGCGCGAGGCGTCGACGGGGACCCGGTCGTCATCCTCAAGCCCACGATCGAGAGCATGGGCCTGGACTGGGCGACCCAGTACACCAAGCTCCAGCGCAGGTCCTGGGCAGTCGTTGGTCAGACGCCAACAACTGCGACCGACGGCAAGACCTACGAGATGGCGTCGTGCGGCTTCGACACCTGGTCGATGCTGCTCGCCAACATCGACGAGAACAAAGTCAAGGAGTCGGCCCGGGATCTGGTCATCGCCTACCAGAAAGAGTCGGCAGCAGCGCTGCGCGATTACTGGACCAAGGGCGGTGCGCTCAATCCCCGGGCTACCGAGCGCCAGCTCGACGCGCTGGCCGCGCGCACTCGCGCCCAGCTCGAAGCCATCAGCGTCGCCAAGCGATACGGCCTGGTGAACGACTCCTACCTGGAGGGAATGTCCCGAACCCTTCTGGCGCGGATGACCGGCGAAGAGCCTCAGATCGACCCTGCCGACATGACCATCACCTGCCAGGAGTACGTCGAGGACAGGGGGCTGACAGGGAAGAGCATGCGGTCGGCGCGTACCCGACTTGGGACGGCGGTTGCCGCGCTCTATCGGGCTCGGTATGGCCAGGACCCGCAGAAGGTCAAGCGCCCCATCGACGGCGTGCATCGCCCGGTGGCGGTCTACACCCACCGCGACATCGACCTGTTCCACGCGGCATGGGCCGAGGTTAGTCGCCACTACGCCGAGGCGGCGAAGCAGTGATGGACCTCGCGCGAATCCTCCAGACCGCCCGGACGGCCGACCTGTACGACCTGCTCGCGACCGCGTTCAACATCCTGGTCGAGCGCGGCGAGGAACTGAACTTCGGACCGGTCGGGATCGACACCCGGCACGTCGACATCACCCCTGACGACGACGGCGCGTTCATCGTCGCCTACTACAGCGAGGCCAACGCCGTCGAGGCCGCCGTCGAGCGCGGCGACAACCCCGCCGGGCGCCTCGCCGAGGAGTACGAGAAGCGGGCCAGGGGCGGTGCGTGATGGCCGACAAGCCCAAGCACCGCATCTGCCGCACGGTCGCCGAATCGTTCGCCGCCGGACGAGAGGACGGCAAGAACGACCGGCCGCTGTCGCCCGCAGAGATCACGCGCCTGGCGGCGCTGCTGCGCCCCTATCGCGACCAGCTGCTTCGCGAGCGCAAGTCCGCCTAGACGAAAGACGGCCCCCGCCGTGCGCGCGGCGAGGGCCAGGCGCGAGAGGAACTCGCGCCACCACTCTACCGAGAGGAACCGAGAATGCTGTCCCTGATCTTCTCCCTGACCCCGGCGCTGGTCGCGCTGGCCGGGCTGGCGGTGGCGCTGCTGGCGCGGCGCCCGCTGGTCGCGATGGCTGGCGGCCTGACGCTCGGCGGTGTGTACGCCGGGTACGCGCTGGCCGTCGACTTCGTCGAGTTCGCCGCCCTGTTCACGGTGATGGCCGTGGCGGGTGTCGCGCTCGGCCTGGCCATGGGCTGGGAGCGCCGTACCGCTGGTGGTGTGCGATGACCCTCGACACCAAGGTCTACGTGCTCGACCGGATCTCGCACCGCGACGTGTTCGTGAAGTGCAACCAGCTCATCAGCGCGACCGAGGCCACCGAGTTCCGCGACGAGCAGGTTGGAGCCTCGCGGAAGGACGGCCCAGCGTCCGGCGCCCCGTGGTCTCTCGGCAACAAGGCAGGGCAGGGACTCTGCGCCCTGCTGGACATCTACTACCGGCCAGACGCACCGCTGCGCGCGAAGGACGGCGACTGCCACTGGTTCTGCGACCCGGACTGTGACGACGCCGAGCACGACACTCGCGCCTGCTGGTTGGAGGTGTCGTTCGACACCGCGTACGGCTACCGGGACGAACAGGGCCGGGGGTGTGGCGACCTGCACGCCTCCCTCGTCGCACAGCTCGGCCAGTGGCTGGACGAGCGCGGTGTCCGATGGCTCTGGGAGAACGAGTTCACCGGCGAGATCCACAGCGGCTACGACCGGCTGATCGACCTGTGCGCGGGCGGCTTTGAGGCCGCCGCGTGGTTCCGCACGCCGGTGCTGCCCGCGATCGAGCAGCAGATCGGCGGTGCGCGATGAGCGCCGTCGACATCGTGGGCTGGTCGGCCCTGGCGGTCATCGTCGTCGGCCTCGTCCTGGTCGCCGCCCGGTTCCGCCGCACCGGCTGGGGGGTGGCCCTGGCCGGCGGTCTCGTCGCGCTGGTGACCGCGATCGTCGACGGCGCCGGCGTGTGGTGGGTGGTCCCGTTCGCCCTGCTCACCAGCTGTGCCGCCGTGCAGATCGAGAAGTGCCTGCGCGAGGGCGGTGCGAAGTGAGCGCCCGCGAGGAGTACATCAAGGGCCTGCGGGACCTGGCCGACTGGCTGGAGGCCAACCCCGCCGCGCCGCTGGAGCGGTTCGACCAAGCGTCCATGCAGCACTCGATCAACAACCACGTCCGCGATCGCGCCGAGGCGATCCGGCGGCTGGATGAGGCGGCCGTGGCACTCGGCCTGGACTGCGGGCCGTTGGCCAGCCACGGCGGCGACGCTCGCTTCTACGGCTTCGAGGTCAGCTTCGGCCCGGTCCGATACCTCGCCGTGTCCATCGCCGACGAGCAGGACGAGGACGGTGCGCGATGAAGACCTCCGAAATCCTCGACCTGAAGGCGCCGATCGCCATCGACCTGGCGCGGCTCCCTGAGCACACGCGTGCACAGGCATGGTGGGACACGTTCGTCCCATTCGGCTGGGTCGTTGCGACCGTCCGCTGCGACGGCACCGTCCTTCTCGATGCCGCGGTCGACTACATCCGGTGCGACGGCAAGCAGATCGTAGGCGCGGACGTACGGGTTGGTCGTCGCTCTCTCGTCCGGTGGCTCGCCCACGGCCCAGAGTCCATCCGCGACGCTGTGGACGCCGCCGCGAGCGAGAAGGCGACGGGACGGTGAGCGCCGCGACCGAGGCGCCGGACACGCCGCGCCGTCACCTGCTGGCCATCGCGCACCGGGCGATCACGTTCCCGGACCTGGCCCGTTCGGAGGTCGAGGACGAGGTCGCGCTGATCTCCGTGATCGTCGACCGGGAGGCGCGGGAGCGGGCGTTCCGCGAGCTGATGGGCGCGCTCCGCAGGGGCGAGCGCGACGCCGCCGAGACCTTGGTGGACCTGCTGCTCGGGAGGCTGCGGTGAAGCTCGAAGACCTGCCCACCGTCACCCACTGGGACGCCGGTGACTGGCGTCAGGTGTTCCCGCTCGACAACGCGGGCGACTACTCCGGGACCTACCCCGTGGGCCCCGGCGGCGACCGCATCGACGACATCACGCCCGAGCGCATCGCTGAGGTGCTGCACCTGTGGGCTGAGTCGTGGGAGGGCTACGGCGACGTGAACTTCTTCGCCGTCGTCCGGCTGACCGACGGCCAGTACGCGGTGAGCGAGGCGTGGGCCGACACAACCGGGTGGGGCTGCCAGGCCGACGCCTGGTGGAAGGCCGGCCCGACGTACGAGTCGGTGATCGCTGAGCTGTCCGCCGAGAACCGCAAGCGGCTCGACGAGAGCAGGCGGTCATGAGCGGCATCACTCTGGGCGACCTGGTCGACATGGTGGTCGACCTGCTGGAGCCGCACCTCATCACCCTCGCCACCGCTGAGCAGATCATGCACGAGGCGTCCGGCTACTCGCGGGGGGTGTGCACGCACCTGCTCGCGCACGCCTACACCAAGCGGTGCCGTGCCGCCGACCGCACCGACGGGAGTTGGTCGCAGTGACCGGATTCACCTTCACGCCCGCGACCAAGGAAGAGGCCAAGGCGCGCATCGCGCTCACCGGTCCGTCCGGGTCGGGAAAGACGTACACGGCTCTGATCCTGTCGACGGCGCTGGCCGACCAGGTCGCCGTCATCGACACCGAGCGCGGCAGCGCCAGCAAGTACGCCGACGAGTTCACCTTCTCCAAGCTCAACCTCCAGTCCTTCGAGCCCGGCGCGCTCGCCCAGGCGCTCGCCGCTGCGGCGGCCGGCGGGTTCGGCGCGGTGGTCGTGGACTCGATGACGCATTTCTGGTCGGGCACGGGCGGCATGTTGGAGCAGGTCGACCAGGCGGCCAAGCGCGGCTACGGCGGCAACTCCTTCGGCGGGTGGAAGGAGGCCCGCCCGATGGAGCGCAAGATGATCGACGCGCTGGTCTCCTTCCCTGGCCACGTCATCGTGACGATGCGGTCCAAGACCGACTACGTGATCGAGGAGAACGAGCGTGGCCGGAAGGTTCCCCGCAAGGTCGGGCTGAAGCCGGAGCAGCGCGAGGGCATCGAGTGCGAGTTCGACATCGTCGGTGACCTCGACCACGAGAACACCTTGGTCATCACCAAGTCCCGCGCCCGGACGATCGCGGGCCGGGTGGTGTCCAAGCCCGGCGCGGATTTCGCCGCCGACATCGCCGCGTGGCTCGGCGCTGGCAAGCCCGCCGCCGACGCCAACACCTACCGCGACAAGGCGCTGGAGAAGGCCGCCTCCTTCGAGGACCTGAAGGCGCTGCACGCCGAGGTGAGGGACCGCGGGCTGCTGAACGCCGCCGTCCAGGACGAGACCGGCGAGACCACCACGCTCGGCGACCTGATCGTGCGCCGTGGCCATGAGGCCCGTGGAGACCAGAACGGAGACCGCGATGGAGCGGCATGACCTCGCGGCGCGGTTCGCGCTGCTGAAGGCGATCGGCTCGAAGCTGTCCGACGCGAAGAAGGCGGCGGACTGCGAGATCCGGGACACCAGGCGACCGGCTCACGGCGAAGCTGCCGGACGGTACGGCGATCGGGTCGGTGACGCTGGCGAAGGGCAAGACCACGGCCCGGCTGGTGGACGAGCCCGCGTTCCGGGCCTGGGTGGAGGCCACCCACCCGGAGTACATGGAGACCGTCACGATCACGCGGGTCGACCCGGCGTACGTCGAGCGGCTCCTGTCCGCCGCTCGCCAGCTCGGCGAGCCGATCGACGGAGAGACGGCGAGCCTGATCCCCGGCATCCGTGTCGAGCAAGGCGACCCATACCCGACGACCCGGCTGGCGACCGGAGCCGCAGAGGAGATATCGCGGGCGTGGCAGAACGGCGAGTTGGTCGATGCTCTGGCGTCATTGCTTCAGCCGGCCCTTCCGCCGGCTGACGAGACGGCGGGGCAGTCGTGACGCACGCCCTCGCCGCCGCCCTGGCCGGCATCGCCGACTACCTGCTGACCCGCGCCGTCACCGTCACCCCGCGCGTGTGCGACGGGTGCGGCCGGACGTGGACCCGCATCACCCCCGCGCAGGCCACCGACATCGGCGCGCGGCGGCTGCCGACGTGCCGCCGCCGGTCCTGCACCGGGCGGCTGTGGCCCGCCCCCATCGAGGCGACCGACCGCCTCATCCGAGATGTCCGCAAGACCGCCGCCCCGGGCTGGACCCCCGGGACGGCGGCGAAGGCCGACGGCTGGAAGGAGCCGAAGACCATGACCACCATCATCCCCCGCCACGCGCGTGACCTCCACGCGGGCGACGTCATCACCCACGACCCGGACCACGACCGCCCCGTCCGGTGGCGCGTCACCCGGCCGCCCGCCATCACCTCCGACGGCGAGTACGCCCTGGCGGACTACACCGACCTGGACTCCGGCGGGCACGGCATCGCCTACTACCGGGTGCTGACCGACCTGTCCGTCGAGCCGGTGGGCGGTGCGGCATGAGCACCATCCAGCCGGGCGAGTACGGCGACATCACCATCAAGGACGCGCGGATCAGCACCGCCCACGAGTCAACCGGCGTCCTGCACGCCAAGACGCAGGCCGGCGGGTTCCTGACCTTCAAGCCGGACGACCCGCAGGTCACCTTCGAGCGCGTCGCCCCGGCCGAGTGGCCGCCCCGCCCCGGCGACCTGTGGCGGGACCGTGACGGCGACACCTGGCACTCGGTGCTGGTCGATGACGACGACACCGCCGACGAGGCATACGTCATCCTTCGCCCCGGGCGGAGCTCCAAGCACCACGGCACGGCCGAGCTACACGACATCGTCCAATGGCACGGCCCACTGACCCTCGTGCACCGCGAGGACGAGCAGGACGGAAGCGCGTCGTGACCCCGGCGGAGGAACTGCGCGCCGCCGCCCGGCTGATGCGCGGCGAGCCCGCGCCGGAGCCTCACCCGGTGCGCCTGCCGCCAAAGATGCCCGACGTCTACGCCGAGCCTCTCGCCGTCCACCTCGACGCCGTCGCCGACTTCGCCGCGACGACCTACGGCAGCACCTTCCCCGAGCACGACACCGGCGGGCAATGCGCGGACCCGGTGTGCCGTCTCGTCTACGCCGCCGTCACTACGGCCCGAGCGATCACCGGGAGCACGTGATGACCGACCAGCACATTCCCCCGCACGCGCACGGGCTGATGCTCGCCGCCGCGCAGGAAGCCCACAACCACACCCGGTGGACGGTCCGCGAACAGGACCTGTCCAAGCGGTACGGCGACCACCAGGCGTGGGCCGACACCGAGAAGACCCGCATCCGGGCCGAGCTGGAGAAGGCCGCCGCCGCCGCGCAGGCCACCTTCGACCAAATCGACGCCACCGGCAAGAAGCTGGCGGCCGACCTCGCCGACGCCGCCCGGCGCAAGGACCAGCACGCCGCCGACGCCGAGGAGGCGCAGGCGATGGTGCTGGACTGGTGCGCCCGGCGCGGCATCGACCCGGCGACGCTGCCGCCGGTCCCCGTCGTCGACACCGGGCCGCTGCCCGCGATCGGCGCCGTACCCGAATCGCCGCGCCCGCCGTCGGTCGGCCAGTCGCAGCCACTGCCCCTGGTCGCCCCGCCCGCACCCGCAGAACCCAGCCCGCTCACCACCCGCGTGGACCCGCTGCCCGCCGGGGGTGAGGAGCCCGCCCCGGGCCCGTTTCCGGGCGGTGACGCGCAGGGCGTGGACGTGGCTCCGCGAGCTGACGGCGACGGTGTGACCGGCGACACGACCACCGAGCAGGACGGAGACGACCAGTGAGCATTTACCGCGCCCAGTCGAGCGACGTCGAGTACACCGAGATCGACTACAGGACCGAGAGCGGCCCGTTCTGGCACGTCTACGTCGACAACACCCCCGTCCTGCCGGAGATGCCGCTGCCGCTGGAGCAGGCGGTCGCCGCGTTCCGCCGCGAGGTGGCCGAGGCCGAGGACGGCGACGTCGTGGAGCTGCGGCAATGCGGCGACGACGACCTGACGTGGGCGGGCATCCGATGACCGCTCCGATGACCCCAGAGCGTCGCGCCGATATCCGCGACCGAGTCGAAGCCGTCGAGCGGGACGGCACCGCGGGCGAGTGGGCCTACCTCGAAGGCACCGACACGGTGGAGGTCTACCCCTCCGACGCCGCGACCGAGCTGGTCGCGACCGTCTGGGGTGAGGCGGGGAGCGAGGAGGAGACCGCGCTGGGGCGGTTCATCGCCGCCGCCCGCCGGGACGTGCCCGACCTGCTGGCCGAGGTGGAGCGACTCCGCACCGAGCAGACCCGCCTGCTCGCCGAAGTTGAGGACGAGCGCCGCCGCCGCGCCGCGTACGTCAAGGGGATGCGCGCGGGCTACGACGCCGAGATCGACAGGCTCAAGCGCAACGGCGCTGTGCTGATCGAGCAGCTCGGCAAGGTCGAGGCCGAGCGGGACCAGGCCCGTGCCGCACTCGCCGAGGCGCTCGACCGCCGCGCCCGCGACAACGTGATCGCCGGGCGTCGCGAGGCCGCCGCGTTGCTGGACGGGCGGGCCCTCCTGCACTTCCAGGTCGCGAACGCTCTGGGGTGCGGGGTGCGGTTCGACCGGGCCCGGATTGAGCGGGCCGTGGCGGCTCATCCGGCCGTGCGGCAGGCGCTAGCCGAGCTCGAAACCAGCGAGGTGGCCGCATGACCGTCCAGCCTCCGGCCTCTGCCGATCGCCCCGCGGCAGGCGCCGGGCTCCCCGCCCACGCCTATGACGCCCTGCGCGCCCAGGCCGAGAAATGGGAACGCCTCGCTGGCGAACTCGCCCACTGGGTGGACCACTGGCGCGAGCGAGGCGACGAGCGGCTGCTGGGCGTTGCTGAGGGCCGTGTCCGGCAGGCGTGGGACTGCGCCCGCGACCTGCGCAACCTCGCAGGCGACCTGACTGAGGAGGGGTGACGTGGCCCGCGCAATCCACTCCGGCTACTACGACGGACACCCGCGCGCCGGGCAGGTCCGCCGCGCCCACATCATCCGCGAGGACGGACCGGCGCGAGGGCTGACCGCCATGTGCGGTCAAGGCGTCTGGCCCACCACGAACGCGACACCCGTCGTCCTTGACCCGATGCCGGTCCGTCCGCCGGACGGGCTGACGTGGTGCCCGCACTGCCTCGGCCGCCTCGCCGAGCGCCTCGACGCCCTGTGGTGGCTCGGTGAACAGCTCGCTCGCCGGACCGCCGAACTCGACCTCAAGGAGACCTGATGCCGCCACGCCGACCCAAAGACAGGGGCACCGACGCCGAGCGCGCCGTCGTCCGCTACCTCCAGGCCAACGGGTTCCCCAACGCCGAGCGACGAGCGTCCAACGGCAACGCCGACCGGGGCGACATCACCGGCTGCCCCGGCATCTGCTGGGAGGTCAAGTACCGCGACAAGATGCCCGGCGACGGCCAGCTCAACATGTGGCTGGTCGAGACAGACCGCGAGCGCGACAACGCTGGCGCCGACATCGGCGTCCTCGTCGTCCGCCGCCCCCATGCAGGCGTGGCGTCCTGGTGGGCCGTCGCCCGGATCGGTGACATCACCGCCCTCCGCGACCCATCCACGCCCCCGGAGGTGCGGGTCCGCCTGCCGGTCCGACTGCTTCTGAGTGACCTCGTCACAACCCTCCGCCTCGCTGGCTACGGCGAGCCGCTGCCAGAGGTGACCCGTGGCGACGTCTGACCAGATCGACGCGGCGGCCGCCCTCGGCAGGCGCGCGAAGGCGCCGTCCAGCGACACCTTCATGACCGGCGCCCACGCGCTCGGCGGCGCCTACGCCGGCCAGGGCGACCCCGAGCGCGCCGCGGCCGAGATGTTCGTGCGGCGGGTCATGAATCGGCACGACTGCCAGGCAGCCAGACGCCACGCCGAAGACCAGCGCATGGGCTGGGTCCACATGCGCTACGTGTGCGACGACCCGCGCCACGACGAGGACGTGGCCGCGCTGGCCGAGGCGCTGGAGTGGCTCGGCCTGCGCCCCACCGTCCGCACCGGGAAGCCGCGGAGGGTCCGGTGAGCGACGAGCTGGACGCGCGGGTGCGGGCGCTGGAGGCCGAGCGCGCCCGTCCCGACCCGCCCGGAGACCCGACCGTCGAGGAACTGCTGACGCGGCTCATCGGCACGATCCACCAGGCGTTCAAGACGTCACCCGACGAGAAGTTCAGGAGGGCCAGCGAGTGAACGAGATCGCATTTCATCCGGTCGCAGACATCTTCCCGATGATGTCCGACCGTGAGTTCTCAGACCTCGTCGCGGACATCACGGAACACGGCCTCCGAGAACCGGTCTGGCTGCACTCGGACGGCCGCATTATCGACGGCCGGAACCGTTACCGCGCCTGCCTCAAGTCCGGAGTCGAGCCACAGTTCAGGATTCACGAGGGTAGCGACGCGGACCTGGTGGCACTCGTCGTCTCACTGAACCTTCATCGGCGCCACCTGAACGAATCCCAGCGCTCAATGGTGGCTGCTCGAATTGCAAAGCTGCCGCTCGGCGCAAATCAGCACGGCGCGGCGGAGGGTGTATCAATTGATACACCCTCGCTAGCTGAAGCAGCCGAGATGATGAACGTCGGTAGAGCAAGCGCAGCGCGTGCCAAGAAAGTGCAGGAGAAGGCTGTCCCGGAGCTGGCCGAGAAAGTTGAGTCTGGGGACGTCGCGGTATCAACGGCAGCCACGATCGCAGAGGCCCCCGAGGAGGAGCAGCGCGAGGTCATCGCGGCCGACGACGAGAAGGCGATCGTCCGGAAGGCCAACGAGATCAAACGTCGCAAGCGGGAGGAACGCGAGCAGGCCAAGGAGGAGGAGCGCCGCAACGCCGACGCTACTCCGCTCGTCACCATCGACGCCGAAATCCGTCACTGCCCGCTCACCAAACTGGACCTCGAACCCGACTCGGTGGACCTCATCTTCACCGACCCGCCGTATCCGTCGGAATTCCTGCCGCTGTGGTCTGACCTCGGCGCGCTCGCCGCCAAAGCGCTCAAGCCGGGTGGCCTCGTCGTCGCATACACCGGGCAAATGTTCCTGCCGGAAGTAATGCGGCGCATGGGTGAGCATCTGCCGTACTGGTGGACGTACGCCGTCACCCACACCGGCGCGTTCTTTCAGCTCATGGCACGCCGCACACAGGTCGGATGGAAACCATTGCTGGTGTACCGCAAGCCGGGCGGCGCCCCGTTCCCGGCGTGGACGAACGACATCGTCACCGAGGGCCGCTCGGAGAAGACCGGCCACGAATGGCAGCAGGCCGAGGCAGAGGCCGCCTATTGGATCGAGAAACTGTCCCGGCGCGGCGACCTCATCGTCGACCCGTTCCTCGGTTCCGGCACGACCGCGGCGGCCTCTGTACGGCTCGGCCGCCGCTTCATCGGCTGCGACGTCGACCCGCTCGCCGTCGCTCGCACCAAGGAGCGCGTGGCGTGACGACCGACTGGCGGGAGGCGGCGCCGTGCCCGAACTGTGCGACGCCGGTTTCCACTGAGCAGCCGATCAAGGCGTGGATTCGAGGACACGACGACCTCGACAGCCGCCGCGCCTGCCTGTGCGTCGGGGACAGCGACCTGTGGGTGCATCGCTACGGCACCCGCCGTACCCGGCTTCCCGGCGTGGATCGTGACGTGCAGTACCTCATGCTCGTCGAAATCAAGACCCACGGTCGCGGCCTCGACAGCGCGCAGCGCGACCTCCTTCTCCTGGTCAACGAACTGCTGCGCACCGTGCCATGGAGGGAGCAGCGCGTGGTCGGCCGGTTCGTCGCCGGTCACCGGCAGAACGTCCGCAAGGTGCACGCCTTCATCGCAGGCCGCACGGTGCAGGTCCACTGCTACGGCGTGCACAAGCTCCGGTTGAGCGGCACCACCCCGGACGACAGTGAATGGATCACCTGGGACGACAAGCCGATCGACGCCGCCCAGCTATCCGGGGTCCTGCGGTTCGACCTCAGCCCTGACTCGCTCAAGCCGCTGGAGCATCGCGCGCACAAGAGGACCATGCGCGCACCGTCCCTGTTCGACGACGAGCAGGAAGGGATCGCCTGAGTGAGCGCCCGGCTGATCGGCGAGCTGACGAACTGGCTGATGTCCCCGGCGGCGCAGGCGATGGACCTGTCCCCGGCGGAGCGGAACGTCCTGTTCGTCGTGGCCGAGCGCTCACACGAGAAGACCCGGGTCATGCTCCGCCACCGGGGCGACGACATGCAGCTGGTGGACCGCATCGCGCTGGCGACCGGCCTGTCCCGGGACGGCGCCCTGAAAAAGGCGCTCCAGCGCCTGGCCAGACGTGATCTCGACGTCCGTATTCCGGTGGCGAAAGGGAAGGACGGGCGGCCGGTGTTCGCTTATGAGGGCCATTCGATGCGTTTCCGGTTGCCGCAATTCCCGGCGTCGGTGTCCATTCCCGAGCGGCCCGCCGATCCTGTGGACGACGGCCCGGCACCTGTGGATAACCCTGCGGACGGGGCGCCCCGGGAGGACGCCGCCGTCGCTGAGAGGGGGGACCAGACGTCCCGCCTCTCAGCGAGAGGGGGGACGAAACGTCCCGCCTCTGGCGACGAGAGGGGGGACCAGACGTCCCGCCCTACTCCCTCTAAGTACATAAGCGGTCCCTCTTACAAGCTTGATCCCTCTACTTCGGTTCGGTCTCCGGTGGCTGAGGTGGAAGGCGGCACAGCCGAGCGCGACGGGACGATCAAGATCCCATGGTTCGACTTCCGATCAGCGCTCATCGCCATCCTCCAGGCCCCGCCAGAAGTACAGGCCGCCGCGTCGGCACGCGCCGCCGAAGAACTCGGGCCAGACGCCACGAATGAAGCCCTCCGAATACGCGCCGCTGAAATAGCAAGCGAAGGAATAGCGGCATGACGACCATTTGGCACTACACGTGCGATCACGGGGTGGACGGCATTCGCCGCGAAGGCGTCGTCAAGCCCAACGCCCACCCGCTGCTCGACGGCCTGCCGATCTCATGGTTCACCAACCTGGAGCGCTGCCACCGCTTCGAGGCCGGACTGACCGCCGACTGGATCACCTGCGACCGGATGGCCTACCGCTTCGAGGTCAAGGCAGCCGACTCGCTGGAGTGGTGGCCGCGAGCGGCGCGGCGTCTGCGCGTGCCCCGCGACGTCCGCGACGGGCTGGAGATCGGGCGGCTGCCCGCCCACTGGTGGGTCTCGCTCCAGCCGGTCGCGGTGGTCACATGACCACCGACCACGAACGCCAGGAGGCCGTGCGGGAGGTGGCGCGCATCCTGCACGGCCGGCTGCTGCCCACCCTGGACGCCGAGCACGTCGCCGGGCTCGCCGTGGACGCCCTGCACGCCATCGACTGGCGGCACGTCCCCCGCCCGCCCGGCATCCCCACTGCAGCCCGCTCCGGTGACCCGCCGAACACCGAGTGGCGCAAGGCCCGCGAGCAGCTCACCCGACCCGAAGGAGACCAGCAGTGACACTCAAAAAGCCCGCCGAAGCCATGAGCGGCCAACTTGCCGACGTCGACGCCAACATGCGCAACGTCATCGGCGAACACCCCGCCGCCTTTGTCCAGGCGAACATGGCCGCCGCGCAGGTCCAAGCCACTTGCGCGCTCGTCCACGCCGTCCGCGAGTTGACCGACGAGGTCCGCAAGGCTGGAGCGTCCCAGCGGGGCGGCGAGCAGCTCGGCCGGACGATCGAGTTCATGACCGGGCTCATGCGCGCGGCGGTCCGCGCCGACACCCCGCAGCAGGGCATCGACATGCTCCGCGAGGCGCTCGCTGAGGTGGACGTGGTGGCGGGCCCGTGAGCCTCATGCCGTGGCCGCTGGCCCGCCGCCGGGACACCGTCACTTCTCCGCTTGGTGAAGTGATGCCCGCCGCACCCAAGCCGCGCCCCATGCCCGTCAGCCCGCAGCCCGACCCGCCCGCCGACCCCAACCGCTCCGAGACCAAGTACCGGGAGCCTGAGCCGTGGCAGGTCGCCGCGCTCGGCGCACCGTGGCTGCTCGCTGAGATCGGCTCGCTGGACCTGCTCGCCTCGCGCGGCGGGGACCTGACCGCCCACCAAGCCGTCCACCTGGAGGACCTGTGATCACCCACTTCCGCGAGTGCCTCCGGCACGCGCTCGTCGACAAGTGCGGATGCATCCGCCTCGGCCGGGTCGTCCGCCGCGCGTACCGCCTACGGAACACCCTGATACCCTCCCGTGCGCCTCAGAAGCCCCAGGGGCCACGATGACCGACTCCCTTACCCCCGAGGCAGGCCCGGCCCGTGCGGACGCCTCAGCGGCCCGCACAGCGGTGCCCAGTCACGCCGACCCGGAACTGGTCTCCAACCACGAAGACCCCCGAGCCGCAGCCAAGGACCGCGCCGCCATCCGTAAGCGGCTTGCTGCTGAGCGCCCGCCGTGCCAGTGCGAGACGCTCCACAACCACTGCTACGCCGTCGCCTGCCTGTGTCCGATCCACGGCGAGGAGGTCGGCCATGCCTGAACCCACGGCCCGCACAGCGCTCAGCGACCAGCTCACCGAAGCGCTCACGTCCGAACGGTGGGGCAGCAAACACGAAATCGGCCAGCACGGCACGGGCCACCGCTATTACGCCCCGTGCGGCATCTGCCAGGGCGACGTAGGCGCGATCGTCCGACTCGTGCTGCCCGTCGTCGAGGCCGCGCTCGACGAGCAGACCCAGCGCGCCGAGCAGGCCGAGACCGCCGTGCAGCGGGTGCGGGCACTGCACACTCGCCACGACTGCGCTCAGCACGCCGAACGGCGCTACGTCCCGACACCATGCGTGAACGCCGGGATCTGCTCGTGCGGGTCGGCCTACCCGTGCGAGACCATCGCCGCCCTCGACCAGCCGGAGGGGACCCCGTGATCTGCCAGCACTGCCGCGACCGCCAGCACCACGAATGCCGGGGCGGGACATGGTGCGACTGCCAGCACCAGCCGCCGGTCGGGGAGCGGGACCAGGCCGCCGCCCCGCCCGCCGACATCGACCGCGCCCACCTCAACGGCACCAGGGAGACCGGATGAGCCGACGAGCCTGCCCGTGCGTCGGCTGTGACCGTCCCGCGCCCGGCGACCAGACGATCTGCGGGGCGTGCGAGGCCGAGCTGTCCCGCGCCCTGGACGCCGTGCCGGAGGTCGCCCGGGACCTAGATGTCACCCTGTCCCGGCAGACGTCCCGCACCGGCGGCGGGTGGACCAGCGTCGTGCCGTTGCCGTTCGACGCGCGGGCCTCCGAGGTCGGCTGGGTGCTGCGGTCGGCGCTCGCCGGATGGGTGCGGCAGCTCCAGGAGACCCAGGCCGAGGACTGGCCCGCCGACACACCCCAGGCCATGGCCGGATGGCTCTCAGCGCGCCTTGAGAGGCTCGTGAGGCACCCGGCGGCCGAGGAGGCGCACGGGGAGATCGTGACGGCTGTGGCGGCCGCTCAGCGCGCCGTGGACCTTTTCCCTGACCGCTGGTACGCCGGGGTGTGCGCCGCGCCCCTCGACGGCGGCGGACGCTGCCAGCGCGACCTGTACGCCAAGCCGAAGGCCGCGACCGTCACCTGCCCGGAGTGCGGGCACCGCTGGGACGTGCCTGAGCGCCGGACGTGGCTGCTCGGCATGGCCGAGGACGTGCTCGCGACCGCGACGGAGATCGCCCGCGCCGTGACGACCCTCGGCCAGCCCGTCACCCCCGAGGCCATCCGTGGGTACGTCCACCGCAAGCAGCTCGTCGCGCACGGCTCGCGGCTCGTCGGGACCCGCGAGACGCCCGTGTACCGGCTCGGCGACGTCCTGGACATCCTCGCCCGACGTGCCGAACGAGATGGGAGCATGGCGTCATGAGCGCACAGCCGTGTACGCACGAGGGCGCAGTGCCCGTTACGAGCGGCGGCGAGACCGTGGCCGCGCTGTGCCCGCTTTGTGACGCGCAGCTCCCCGCCGAGTGGCTCACGTGCGGGCATCCGGCCCCGGTCGAGACGACGATGTTCGACCAGGACAGGCCCGAGTACTACTGCATTGGGTGCCGCACGTCGTTCGCCCTCGTCGATGAGGCAGATGGGGGCATGGCGTCATGAGCGCGCAGGAATCAGGCGACCCCGTCGAGCGCATGTGGGAGCATCTCGACGCGATGCAGGAGATGCTCGACGGCCTCCGGAAGACCTACGGCGACCGCGCTGCCGAGCCCCTTCTCGCGCTCCAGATCCGGATGGGTGACACCCTCGATGAGATTCAGGGCACGCTGGGTCAGGACTCGACGTGACAACGACCTGCGCGAACGCTAATCTGTGATCGACTGAGACGTTTTGTCGGAGGGCCCTGGTATCGCCGGGGCCCTTTTTGCTGTCCGGAGGTGACCGCGATGGCCAACATCGTCTTCAACATCGCCCTGGGCAAGGTGAAGTACTACGCAGAGTTGCCCGCCGCCAACGACGCCCTGATCGTCGTGCCGATCGAGACGACCGGCATCGTCACCGACGCGACCATGCGCGACTACGACAACCTGTCGCTGCTCCTGGCGGGCGCGTCCAACGAGCAGACGACGATGGGCCGCAAGACGCTCGCGAACGTCACCGTCACCGTGGACGACACCAACGACCGTGTCGCCCTCGACTGCGACGACGTCGTGTGGCTCGCCGCGTCCGGCAACGCCGTATCGGCGCTGGTCATCTGCTACGACCCCGACACGACCGGCGGCACCGACAGCGACATCGTCCCGCTGTCCAAACACGACTTCGCCATTACGCCCGACGGGTCGGACGTCACCGCGACCGTCGCGGACTTCCTACGGGCGTCGTCCGCCGCGTAGCGACCCGTCGTGGTCACGTTCGTCGGGGGCGACGCGGGCGGCGGCAATGTCGCCAACATCAACACCGCTGCCAACCCGCTCACGTGGCCCGCTGGTATCCAGTCGGGTGACGTCGCGATCGTTCTGTGGATCATGCAGAACACCGTCACTCCGACGATCCCCGCCGGATGGACGGTCCCTACTGGCGGCTCCCAGGACGGCGCGGGCGCGGGCCGGTTCCGGTTCATGTGGCGGGCCTGCGACGGCTCCGAGAGCGGCAACCTGAGCCTCACCAACGGCGGCGCGACCATCATCCGGCAGTGCGCCGTCCTGATCGTCTACCGGGGACTCAGCGCGGCCAACCCGATCGACGGGACTCCGCAGTTCCGCAACGAGACCGTTAGCGGCACCACGCACGCCTCACCGTCGGTCACGACCGGCGTGGCCAACGCGGTCATCTGGGTCGGCGTCGGTGAGCGCGTCGGCTCCGGCACGACGAACTGGACGGTCCCCGCGTCCTACACCGAGCGCGCCGACTCCCTGACGGCCGCGACCGGCACGGGCGGCAGCATCGTCGCCGGCGGAGATGACGGCCTGGCCGTCTCGCGGCCGTCCGGCACCGTCGTGACACCCGGCGTCTGGACGTCGGCCACCGGGTTCGCCACCGCCAATGTCGGCACGTGGACGGTCAGCCTCAAGCCCGGCGCCCAGTCCGCTCCCGTCGACCCGGCGTCCGAGCCCGACGCTGCGCAGCCGCTGGGGAAGGCCAAGGCCCGGGCGGTTGCGCAGGCCACTTCCACAGAGACAGCACAGCCCGTAGGGCGCCGCAAGGCCCGCACGGTGCCCACGGCGAACGCTGTGGACGCCGCACAGGCTCTTGGGCGCCGCAAGACGCGCTCCACGGCCCCGGCAGCCTCCACAGAGGCGGCGCAGGCCCTCGACCGGATGAAGACGCGCACCGCCGGTCCGGCATCCACAGTCGAGACGGCGATGCCCATTGGCCGCCGCAAGACCCTCGCGGTGCCGACCGCGACGGAGACGGACGCCGCCCGCTCCCTGGGCGACGCACGGGCCATCACTGGGGCCGCTGAGACCGACGAGGCGCAGCCGCTTGGACGGGCCAAGCAAGCCTCGCTCAGCCCCGCGCAGGAGACCGCCGACGCCCTCCCGATCGGACGCCGCAAGACGCTGGCGATCGGCACCGCCGAGACTGTGGAGACCGCCCAGCCGCTTGGACGGGCCAAATCGCTCAGCCTGGGTCACGCCACCGAGAGTGACGCCGCTCAGCCGATCACCACGCCCGGCGCCGTTGTCGTCCCGGTCGAGCCGGCGCTCACGATCGAGACCGCGCAGCCCCTCGGGCGCTCCAAGCGGCTCGCGATCACCCCGGCGGTCGAGACGGCCGCCGCGCAGACCCTCGGCCGAGCGCGCCACCTGCCGATCGGAGCCCCCACCGAGATCGGCACCGCCCAGCCGCTCGGCCGAGGTAAGACCCGCGCCATCGGGACCGCCTACGAGACCGACCTCGCGGTCCCGGTCGGAGGCGCGGAGCCACCGGAGGTCCTCCCGGACCTCACGGGCACCCTGAGCCCCACCGGACGCCTCACGGGCGGCCTGGAAGCCGCTGAGACTCGCTCGGGAGCCCTGGAGCCGGTCGACGGCTACACGGGAGCCCTGGACGCTGCGGACGGTCGTGCGGGGACGCTCACGACGGCCGGAACGCTCACCGGATCGATCACCTGACGGGAGGCACCGATGCCCACACGCCGAGCCCTTACCGTCTCCCAGGCCAACGACGAGACCCTCAACGGCACCGTCCTGGACGACGAGGGCGCACCGCTCGACCTGACCGGCGTGACCCTGGAGATGCTCCTCAAGCCGACCGCCGAGACCGACGACGCTGACCCCTCCGTGGTGAAGCTGAGCACGGGCAGCGGCATCACGGTCAGCGCACCCCTCACGGGCGCCTACAGCGTCGCGATCCCCGACACGGCGCTCACCGAGGCAGGGGTGCGCTGGTACCGCGTGGATGCCGTACAGGGCACCTCGCGTAAGACCGTCGTCTACGGGCCGCTGAAGGTCCGAGACATCTAGACCCCGGCCTGGCCGTTCGTTGGGGAACGGTGACGCGCCAGGCCGGGCACCGTTCCCCAACCGTTCCCCGACAGGAAGGCCGACATGGCTGCACCACTCACCAACACCGAAGCCTCCAAGCGGACTGTTCACCGCATGCGCGATCTACGGAAGGCGCGCGGCTGGAGCGTTAGAGTGCTTGCCCAACATCTCGCGAAGATCAATCCCGACATCACTGAGGATTCGGTCTACAACCTCGAATCGGGCCGCCGTAGGGCCGTCACGATCGACGAGGCAGTCCTGCTGGCCGAGGTCTTCGAGACAACGCTCGACGATCTACTGAGCTGGGAGTGTTCGGCCTGCCATGGGGCACCGCCTGCGGGATTCAAGTGCCTGCACTGCGGTACCGCTCTGGCCTGAGACCCAGCGGGGGGTTGGGATGGGGCGCCGGGGGTTGCGGGTGTGCAGCACCCCCGGCTGCCCCGAACTCACCACGGGCGGGCGCTGTGCAGGCTGCCAGAGTGAGGCGGAGAAGCGCAGGGGCAACAGCGCGCAGCGGGGCTATGGGCGCAAGCACCAAGGCCGCTTCCGCAAGGGTGTGCTCGCCAAGCACCCCGTGTGCGTGATCTGCCGTCGAGCGCGGGCCACAGTGGCCGACCACTACCCGCTCGGACGCAGAGAGCTTGAGGCCAAGGGCGCTGACGCAGACGACCCCATCTACGGGCGCGGGCTGTGCGGTCCATGCGACTCCGCGCAGACTGCCGCACGCCAGCCCGGCGGATGGCACACCCAGTGACCGTCACACACCGTGCACGGCTCCGACCTGGGCAAACGTGATGCGATGGTGCATTGTCGCAGGTCAGATGGAGTGGGGGTGGACCCCTGAGGCCGGAGGGGACGTCGACCGCGGGGGAGGGCGCTGGTCAGTGCGCCAGGTCAGAGCAGTCCAAGATCACCATGGCTGTCACGCAAGGTGACGGCCGCTGAGGTCGCGCAACGCGGCCGAGGAGGATCACATGACGAAGGGCGGACACGCCAGGTCAGGACCACCGCCGGACCCGAACGCGCTGCGCCGTGAGCGGGACAAGGGCGAGTGGACCATGCTGCCCGCGGCCGGTCGACAGGGCGACCCACCCGTCTGGCCGCTGACCGGGCACACCGAACGCGAGGCGCAGCTCTGGGGCGACCTGTGGCGCAAGCCTCAGGCGCTCATGTGGGAGCGTAACGGGCAGGAGCTGGAGGTCGCGCTGCTGGTGCGCAACCTCGCGCTCGTTGAGGACCCCCGGTCGCCGGTGAACCTCGGCACCCTGGTCCGCCAGCAGTTCGACTCGCTGGGCTTGACCACGCCGGGCCTGCGCTCGAACCGGTGGCGCATCGTGCAGTCGATGCCTGCCGAGGCGGTCCCGGCGCCGTCGAAGGCCACGCCGAAGCGGGCCACCTCGCGGTCACGGCTGAAGGTCGTCCGCGATGACCCAGACCAGGAATGACTGGGTCGTCCGCTGGCCGACGCTGGGCTTCCTCGCCGCCGACTGGATAGCTCAGCACTGCATCGTCCCGGACCGGGCCGCGAAGGGTGACCCGTTCGAGCTCTACGACTGGCAGCTCTGGGTCGTCGTCAACCACTACAGGGTCAGGCCGGCCGCGACTGTGGGCCAGCTCGCGACCGCGTTCCACAACCGGCGCTCTCAGGTCGTCGCCCCGCAGAAGACCGGCAAAGGTCCCAAGAGCGCGGCGGTGGTGTGCCTCGAGGCGCGTGGCCCGGCGCTGTTCGCCGGGTGGGCCGAGGAGGGCGACGCCTACGTCTGCGCGCGGCACGGCTGCGACTGCGGATGGATCTGGGAGTACGAGCCCGGCGACCCCATGGGGATGCCGTGGGCGACGCCGCTGATTCAGCTCCTCGCCACGAGTGAGGACCAGGTCGCCAACGTCTACCGCCCGTTGCAGGCGATGGTGCGTGGTGGACCACTCTCTGACCAGATGAAGGTCGGGGAGAACTTCATCCGCATCGGTGACCAGGGCCGCATCGACGTCGTCACCTCCAGCGCGCAGAGCAGGCTGGGCAACCCGATCACCTTCGCCCTCCAGGACGAGACAGGCCTCTACAACGCCACGAACAAGATGATCCGGGTGGCCGAGACGCAGCGCCGCGGCCTGGCCGGCATGGGCGGCCGGGCGATGGAGACGACGAACGCCTGGGATCCGAGCGAGCAGTCCACGGCGCAGCGGACGGCGGAGTCGCGGCGGCCGGACATCTTCCGGTTCCATGAGCTTCCGCCCGCGGGCCTGTCCTACACAGACAAGCGCGAGCGCCGCCGCATTCACCGCCACGTTTACGCAGGTAGCGCGCACGTCGATCTCGATGCGATCGAGGCCGAGGCAGCGGAGATCCTGGAGAAGGACCCGGCGCAGGCTGAGCGTTTCTTCGGCAACCGGATCGTGTCCGGCACCGAGAGTTGGCTACGCGAGAACGTATGGGAGGCGCGCGAGAAGCCCCGGGACGTCCCAGCAGGAACCGCGGTCGTAGCGGGCTTTGACGGCTCGGACGTGGACGACTGGACGGCGCTGAGGCTGGAGACCCTCGACGGCTACCAGTTCACCCCGACCTACGGCCCCGACCGGCGGTCGACCATCTGGAACCCGGCCGACTTCGGCGGGCAGGTGCCGCGCCTGGAGGTCGACGCCGCGCTCGAAGAGGTCATGGCCCGCTACGACGTCGTTCGCCTGTACGCGGACCCGCCGTACTGGGAGTCCGAGGTGGACGCCTGGGTCGACAAGTACGGCGAGAAAGTCGTCATCCGCTGGTACACGCGCCGGATCGTGCAGATGCACGCCGCGTGCGAGCGCCTGCTGACCGACGTGGCCAAGGTCGAGAGCCCCTTCGCGCACGACGGGTGCGGGATCACCGTCGACCACATGCGCAACGCCCGTAAGGCAGCCCGCCCGCAAGGCCGGTATGTGCTGGTCAAGGCGTCGGACGCGCAGAAGATCGACGCCTGCGTGACGAGCATCCTCGCCCACGAGGCCGCGGGTGACGCGGTCGCCGCCGGTCTGGCCCGGCCGAAGAAGAAGCGTTACGCCTACACGTCGTCGATGTCGTGACCGGGAGGGAGGACCGTGGCGCTTGAACTGCAGCAGGCCCGCGAACTGGCCGACCGGCTGACCGAGGAGCTGAACCGCCGTACACCGGAGGCGGAGCGACTGGGCAACTACTACGACGGTGATCACCCGCTGAAGTTCGCCTCCGAAGACTTCGCCAAGTTCTTCGCCAAGCGGTACCAGGGCTTCAGCGACAACTGGACGCAGGTCGTGGCGGACAGCCCGATCGAGCGGACGACGTGGACCGGGTTCCAGCCGTACGGCGCAGAGAAGGCCGACCGGGAGTTCCATCGCATCTGGTTGACCAATGGACTGGATGCCGACTCCCAACTCGCGTTCCTGGATGCGACGGTAGCGTCGCGGTCGTTCGCGCTGGTGTGGGGGAATCCGGACGACGAGGAGACCCCGGTCGTCACGTTCGAGGACGCGACGCAGGCGATCGTCGCCTACCGTGCGGGCTCGCGGCGGGACCGGATCGCGGCGCTGAAGCGCTGGCAGGACGGCGACGACGAGTACTGCACGCTGTACCTGGCCGACGAGGTTTGGAAGTTCAAGCGGGCCACCTACCAGGCCAGCCAGCAGGCACGTAAGGCGCTGCCGCTGGCGGCTGTGGACAAGCTGGTCCGCGAGTGGATCCCGCGGGACACCGGCGACGAGCCGAACCCCATGCCCAACCCCATGGGCGCCGTGCCCATGGTGGAGCTGCAGAACCGGCCCCGCCTCGCCGACGACCCGATCAGCGACATCGCGGGGGTCACGTCGATGCAGGACGCGATGAACCTGCTGTGGGCGCTGCTGTTCAACGCGGCCGACTTCGCCTCGCTTGTGCAGCGGGTGGTGCTCGGCGCCGAGATGCCGAAGATGCCGATCCTCAACGAGCAGGGCGAGGTCGTTGGCGAGAAGGCGATCCCGCTGGAGAAGTTCACGCTCGACCGGATCATGTGGATCGAGGACGAGAACGCCAGCATCGCGAACTGGCCAGCTGCCGAGTTGAAGCCTTTTACCGATGTGATCGAGGTCGCGGTCGGGCACATCGCCGCGCAGACCCGCACCCCGGCGCACTACCTGATCGGCAAGATGGCCAACCTGTCCGGCGATGCGCTGATCGCGGCCGAGGCCGGACTGGTGAAGCGCGTCGAAGAGAAACAGCTCTGGTATGGGCAGGCGCTCCGCGAGGTGTTCCGCCTCGTCGCGCTGGCCCAGGGCGACGAGCGGCTCGCGCAAGCGTCGGCCGCGGGCACGGTCCTGTGGGCGGACGCTGAGTCCCGCAACGTCGCGCAGCTCACCGATTCGTTGCTGAAGTTGAAGACCATCGGGTTCCCGTTCGAGTTCCTCGCCGCGCGCTACGGCCTGACGCCGCCTGAGGTCGCCGACCTGATGGCGATGCGCGAGCGGGAGGCGGAGTTGGACCCGATCGCGCAGGTGATGAACGGTAAGCCTGACGCTGGGCCGATGCCTGCGGACGAGGACGCCGAGCCCTCGCCCGTGGAGTGATCGGTGGCCGTCACTTTGGCGGAGGCCGAGGACTTGGCCCGGTCGCATTACCGCGACCAGCAGTCCATCGTCCGGCGCCTGCTCGCGCTCATCGTGCGCTTCGGCGGCCGACTCGACGGCGACGCGCTTGCGCGGTCGTGGGGCGTCATCGATGAGGAGCTTCTCGCTGCGCTGATCGCCGCGCAGGAGGAGGCCGCCGCGGGTGGCGCCGCTTACGTGGGCGAGTTCGGCGGGGCCATGGCCGGTGAGGTGGTGGCCGCCGCGCTGGCGGGTACGGCGTCGGATGGCCGTGACCTGCGGACCCTGATGAGCATCCCGCTCGCGCGGGCGGTGCAACGCCGCGGTGACGGCGCGTCGGCCGATGAAGCGGTGGCGCAGATGATCCGGCACCTGTTGATGCTCGCCGGGACGCAGGTCGCCGACGCGGGCCGTGCCGGTGCGGGTGTGGCGATGGTCGCAGACCGGGCGGTCATCGGCTACGAGCGGGTCGTGCGGCTCCCGGCGTGCTCTCGCTGCATCGTCCTTGCCGGGCGGCTGTACTCGTGGAGCGCGGGCTTCCAGCGGCATCCGAATTGCGATTGCGTCCACAAGCCGGTCACGTCGATCGAGGAGTGGCGGCGGGCCCGCCCGGAGAACTTCCCGACCAGGATCTTCGACCGGATGAGCGCGGACGAGCGGGTCCGGGTGTTCGGCCGGTCCGGGGCGCGGGCGATCCGCGACGGCGCCGATATCGCGCAGGTCGTGAACGCGCGCCGGGGCATGCAGACGGCGGGAGGCCGGGTGTTCACCACGGAGGGCACCACGGCGCGCGGCCTGGCGGGGCGCGGTCTCGGCCGCCTGGCGAGGGTCGAGGGCTCGCGGTACCGGCGGTCGACCATCGCCCGGATCATGCCCGAAGCGATCTACGAGGCGGCCGGTGAGGACCGCGACGAGGCGATCCGCCTGCTGAAGCGGTTCGGCTACATCACCTGACTCCCGTGCCGCAACGGCGCGGGCCACACCCGCAATGGGGAGATTCATGTCCGACGAGCAGGCCACCGAGCAGGCCGAAGAGACCACCGAGCAGACCGACGCCGTCGAGGCTGAGGCGGCCGGCGGCGAGACCGAGGAAGAGTCCAAGGCCGAGGACGACAAGCCGCTCGGGCCGGCCGGTGAGAAGGCGCTGAAGGCCGAGAAGGAGAAGCGCCGGAAGGCGGCCGAGCAACTGCGCGAAGCCAGGGCCGAGCTGGAGCGTCTTCGCAACGGGGACGACAAGGCGGCTCAGGCGGCGGCCGAGGCGGAGAAGGCGGCCATCACCAAGGCCAACACCAAGATCCTGCGGGCAGAGGTCAAGGCCGCTGCTGCGGGCAAGCTCGCGAATCCAGCGCTGGCGGTGAAGCTCCTCGACCTCAACCGGTTCGAGGTCGACGACAACGGCGACGTCGACGCCGCCGAACTCGCCGACGCGATCGACGAGCTGCTGCGCGACGAGCCGTACCTCGCGGCCGAGAAGCCCAAGCGGTTCCAGGGCGGCGCCGACCAGGGCGCCCGCAAGAAGGCCAAGCCCGCCTCCCTCGACGAGCGGATCGCCGAGGCCGAGCGCAGCAACAACTGGGCGGAGGCGCGTCGCCTCAAGAGCGAGAAGCTCACCCAGTCCGCAAGTTAACGATCACGGCAGGCCCGGGTTGGGCCCTGCCTGACCCCCGATGAAGGGAGTACCCCATGGCGGGTATCACCGGGCAGGCGACGAGCTTCGGCCTGCCGAACTACGTGGGCGAGCTGTTCGCGGCCAGCCCCACCGACACCCCGTTCCTCAGCTCGATCGGCGGCCTGACCGGCGGCGAGCAGGCGGACGCGACCCTGTTCCAGTGGCAGGGCTACGACCTGCGCGACGCCGACGAGGGCCGTCAGCGCGTGGAGGGCGCCAACGCCCCGACCGCCGAGGCGCGGGTCCGGTTCATCGTCAACAACGTAGTCGAGATCCACCAGGAAGCCCTGGAGGTCACGTACACGAAGATGGCCGCGACGGGCCAGTACGCCTCGACTGGCTCCAGCAACGCCAACTCCGTCGGCATCAGCGGGTCCAACCCGGTCACGAACGAGCTGGACTGGCAGACCCAGCGGCACCTGGAGCAGATCGCCCGGGACATCGAGCGGTCCTTCATCGTCGGGACGTTCAGCAACCCGTCTACGAACGCCACGGCCCGCAAGACCCGCGGTCTCCTGGAGGCCACGACCACCAACGTCGCCACCGGTGGCGGCACGGCGGTGGGCACGGCCGTGATCGAGGCGGACGACGAGACGTTCACCATCGCCGCGCACGGGATGGCGAACGGGCAGACGGTCAGCCTGTCGTCGCTGACGGGCGGCGCGGTCGGCGTGGTCAAGGAGAACCAGACCTACTACGTCCGCGACGTCACCGCGAACACGTTCAAGCTGGCCACCAAGCCGGGCGGCACGGCGATCGCATTCTCCACCGACGGCGGCGCAGTCGTGACCAAGAACGCGGCGCTCACCGAGATGATGCTGCTGGACCTGCTACAGACGGTCTGGGAGAACGGCGGCATTCAGATGTCCGACACCGCCACGATCATGGTGAACGGCTCGCTGAAGCGTGCACTCACCAAGATCTTCATCACCGACAAGGGGTTCCAAGAGACCTCTCGCGACGTCGGCGGCGTCCACGTCATGACGATCGAGACCGACTTCGGCCGGCTGAACATCATGCTCAACCGGTGGATGCCGTCCAGCGTTCTGCAAGTCGTGTCCCTGGAGGAGTGCGCCCCGGTCTTCCTGCCCATCCCCGGCAAGGGCTTCCTGTTCACCGAGCCTCTCGGCAAGGCGGGCGCCGCGGAGAAGTTCCAGATCTACGGCGAGGTCGGACTGAAGTACGGCAACGAGAAGACGCACGGCAAGCTGACCGGCGTCACCGCCGACGACAACCCGCTGGTCTGATCGTGGCACGGTTCACGATCCCGGCCGAGCGGTTCCCGTGGTCGCCGGTCCAGATACGAACGCGGGCGGGGCTGGTCGACTTCGTCGACCACGCCTTCGAGACCGACGACGAGGGCCTCGCGGCGGCGCTGCGCGAGGTCCCGCACGTCTTCGGCATCGTCGAGGAAGGCGAGCAGTCCGAGCAGGATGACGACCCCGGCGAGCTGGAGCGTCCGTCGGTCCGAGCCGCGAAGGCCGACTGGGTCGCGTTCGCGGTGAGTCACTCGGACGAGTCCAAGCGGTTGTCCGAGGAGGACGCCGCGGCGATGACCAAGGCCGACCTCGTCGAGCTGTACGGCGGCTGAGGTGACCCTCGCGCCGCTGGCGACGACGGACGACCTGGACGCCCGCACCATCACCTGGGACGACCAGGCCCTCGCCGAGACCTACCTCGGCGTGGCGTCGGCGTCGGTACGGGACGCGGCCGGCGTGCCCATCAGCAGGGTCACCTCGACCGTGTCCCTGTTCGGGGACGACGGCCAGTGGCTGCGCCTGCCCGGCCCGCCGGTCATCTCGGTTGCCTCAGTGGTCCTGGACGGCGAGACCCTCGACGACTACGCAGTTGTGGACGGGTTCCTGTTTCGGGTGTGCGGGTGGCGGGTGTGCGGCCCACTGCCCAAGCCCGCGGTCGTGACGTACACGCACGGTCTGGCGGACGTCCCCGCGGACGTGGTGGACCTGGTGTGCCGCATGGCCGCCTCCGCGATCCTGCTGGCCGAGCAAGGCGAGGGCGGGTCCGGCCTGGTCGTGGACCGGATCGTGTCGGAGCGGCTCGGCGACTACGCCGTCACCTACGACAAGGCATCCGGCACGACCGAGATGGAACTGGCGCAGGCCACCCGCGACCGGCTGCGCAGCAGGTTCGGCGGGACGTCCGCGGCGATGGTCGGCACCCGATGATCGGTCGGCTCTACCAGCAGCAGGTGACCATCGAGCCGTTCACCGGCGAGGGCGCGAACGGCGCGCTGTACGGGGCGGCGGTGACGGTGCGGTGCCGCGTGCAGGAGGCCGAGACCTACAAGCGCGGCCGCGACGGGTCCGCGGACCGGCATGAGGTCACCGAGACCACGACCGTGTACATGCCGCTGGCCACCGAATGCCCCCCGCGCTCACGGATCACGCTGCCGTCGGGTCAGGTCGGCACTGCCACCGAAGTGCATCGCCGTGCCGTGCCCGCGCGGATGGCGCATCTGGAGGTGCATGTGGTGTGAGCCGCAACTTCCGCCTCGAATGGAACGGCGGCCAGTACACCTCCCTCATGGGGCTCGGCCTGAACGCCGGCCTGGAGGACGCCGCCGAGTACCTGCTGGAGGAGGCGAACCGGCGGGTCCCGATCGAGTCGCTGGAACTACAGCAGTCCGGCGAGGTGTCGGTCGACCCCGAGGCTCATAAGGCCGCCGTCACCTACGACACCGAGTACGCGGTCGCCCAGCACGAGAAGTCCTACCGGCACGACCCGGGTCGTACCCGCAAGTTCCTGGAGATCCCCTGGCTGTCCAGGCGGACGGAGATGCGGGACATCATCGGCCGCGCCGTCCGCCGGCATCTGCATCTGTGAGGTGGGCCGGTGGCCTGGACTAACGACCTGCTGACCGGCCTCGCCGAGCACCTGGCCGCGAACGGCGTGGCGTCCTGGTATCCGACCGGTGCGTTCCCCGTCGCGCCGCCGCTGCCGCCGGTGGCGCTGCGGTCCCTGCCCGACGAGCCGGATCGCGCCTACTCCCTGGACGCCTACGCCGAGGTCGATACCGAGGACGCGGGCCTGTCCGACGTGACCACGGCCGTGCAGCTCCAGTCGCGCGGCAAGGACCCCGGCGACTGCGACGACGTCGCCGACGCGGTGTGGGAGGTCCTGCACGGCGCGCGGATGCTCACCCTCGGCTCCGGCGCGGCTGCCGTCTACGTGTCGCTGATCTACCGCCGGTCGACCGCACGCCTCGGAACAGACGGTCATGGCCGCTACGAGCGGTCCTGCAACTACTACGTCCTCGCGTCCCGGCCGAATTCGCACCGGCCCGACTGAACAGGAGAAACGCATGGCCATCGCGATCACCGGGATCACCCCGAACACGGGCCCGACCACGGGCGGCACCGTCCACTACATCACCGGCACCGACCTGAACCTGGTCACCAACGTGACCATCGGCGGGACGGTGTGCCCGCTGTTCGAGGACCTGTCCGGAACGCTGATGAAGGTCACCTCCCCGGCGGGCACGGCGGGCGCGAAGGACGTCGTCCTGTCGCCGGGCGCGGTGACGCTGGCGGGCGGGTTCACCTACGCGGCGACGACCGGTACCGAGCAGTTGCGGTCAACGCTGGCGCGCAAATGGAAGCTCGACATCAACACCGGCACCGTCGAATCGCCGGTGTGGACGCCGGTCCGGGCGATCGGTGAGCTGAAGCCGAATATCGAGTCGAACATGGAAGACGACTCCGACTACGACTCCGACGGGTGGGCGTCGGAGACCAAGACGCAGATGAAGTGGTCCCTGGAGACCAAGGTCCTCCGCAAGGTCGGTGTCACCTCCGAGAACTACGACCCCGGCCAGGAGGCGCTGCGCGCGGCGGCCGACCAGTTCGGCAGCCCCGGCACTCCGCAGGTCCGGTGGTACGACCGTGACGGCGGCCCCGAAGCCTACAGCGGGTTCGCGTCGGTGAGCTGGGAGCCGGAGGGCGGCGAGGCCAAGGACCTGGACACTGTCACGATCAAGATGTCCGGCCAGGGCAAGCGCACCACGATCACGAACCCGGCGCTCTGACGTGGCCTTCAAGGACCTCCGCGAGTTCACTGAGGGCGCGCACATCGACCTGCCGATCGGCGGCGTCACCTACCGGATCAACGGCGTGAACGCCGAGACCGGCCTGCTCGTCCAGCGGCTCATGGACGCCGGTGTCGCGGCGGCGCAGGCGGGCGGCGAGTTCAACCTGGACGAGGAACTCCTCGACGACGCGCAGGAGATCAACTCCTACGAGGCCGTCCTCGGCGACGCCTACCAGCAGATGCTCGACGACGACGTCGACTGGGAGGAACTCAAACGCGCCGCGATGACGGCGATGGTGTGGATCTACGCCGACGAGGAGACCGCCGAGCGCTTCTGGGAGTCCGGCTCTCCGGGGGAAGCGGCGCCCCCGGCAGCGGGGCGGCCGCCGTCGGGGGCGAACCGGGCCACCCGCCGGGGCTCATCGGCCGTGGCGAGAAAGACCCGGTCACGGGCCTCTACGAATGGTACGAGGGCCTCTACCTCAACAGCGAGGAAGAAGGCCCCCGGATCGCGTGGCAAGACGTCTGGGAGCAGTGGCGCCTGATCGAGGCCGACCTGCATTCGGAGTACGGCATCGACGTCGAGGAGCCCGGCCTTCTGCGCGAGCGCACCTTCCGGTGGCTGCTTGTGCGCATCCGCGGCCTGCTGTCCGCTGACACCCGGCTCGCCCGGCACTTCGCACCCGACGAGGACGAGCAGGAGGTGACCAGTGGCGCTGCGTCTCGGTGAGCTGGTCGCGGTCATCTCCGCCGACGATTCCGGATTTCGCCGCACGCTCGGCCGGGTCCACTCCGGTCTTCGGGCGGTTGGGAAGGTCGGTGCGCTGGCGGCGCTGGCCGGGTCGGCGACCCATCTGGCCGTCGCGCTGGCGCCGGCGGCGGGGATCCTGGCCGTGCTACCGGGCGCGCTCATCGCGGCGAAGGTCGCCGGATTCGCCCTGTCGCTGGCCCTCACCGGCGTCTCCGATGCCCTCGGCTCGGCGATCTCCGGCGACATGGAGAAGTTCAACGAGCAGCTCAAGGAGATGCCGCCTGCGGCCCGGTCGGTGGTCGGTGAGCTGGGCGTGGCGTTCGCGGGGTTGCAGGCGACCGCGCAGAACGCCTTCTTCGCCCCGATGCGCAAGCAGGCCCGCGGCCTCGGCGACGACCTGCGGGGCCCGCTCCAGCAGGGCACCGCCACCATCACCGCCGCGTTCGGCCGGATGGGCGCGAAGGTGCTGGCGTTCGCCCGCGAGGCCCGGACGCTGAACTTCATCCGCGGCCTGTCGAAGGCGATCGCGCGGGGACTGGACGGCGCGAGCAGTGGCGTGACGCCGCTGCTGCGCGGGTTCCGCGACCTGGCGGCCGTGTCGTTCCGCTTCTTCGGGCCCGCCGGTCAGGGCCTTGGTCGGCTGATGGCCAGGGCCGGGGAGTGGATGTCGCGGATGGCGCGCGGCGGGCAGGCCACCCGGTGGATCACCAATGCCGTCGCCACCTTGCAGCGGCTCGGCAGGATCGGCCGCAACGTCGCCCTCACCATCGGCAACATCTTCAAGAACGCCGGGGCGGGCCAGTCCGGCGGACTACTTGCCACGATCGAGCAGATCACCGCGGGCCTGCTGGCCTGGTCGCAGTCGGCCGAGGGGCAGCAGCAGATCGCCGCGACCTTCCGGCTGCTCAACGACACCGCGTCCGAGCTGGCCGGGATCCTCCCGCTGCTGGTCGGACCGCTCGGCCTGATCGCCTCGATCATCCAGTCGCTCCCTGGCCCCACGCAGGGCGCCGCGTCACAGATGCTGGCGTGGGCGATCGTCATCAGCGTCGTCACCTCCCGGCTCGCACCACTAGGCCGCGCGGTGCGGAGCGTGGCCGGGCACCTCAGCAACAGCGACTCGGTCACCCGCCGGGTGGCGAGGCGGATGGGGTCGGCTTTTGCGGCCGCGGGGCGCGGCATCGGCAGGGCCGCGGCGGCGGCCGGCCGGGCAGCGGCGTCGTTCACGGTGGCGGCCGGGCGGATGGCGCTGGCTGCGGGCCGCGCAGCCCTGGCCGGAGCCGCGGCGGGTGCCCGCATGGCCGCGTCTGCCGCACTGAGTGCCGCTCGGGTCGTTGGTATGTGGGCGCTCATGGGAACGCAGGCCCTGATCCAGGGCGCGAAGGCGGCCATGTTCTGGGTGCTGGCGAACTGGCCGATCGTACTGCTGGTCGCGGCGGTCGCCGCCGCCGTGTACCTGATCATCAAGCACTGGGACAAGATCGTAAAGTTCTTCACCCAGACCCTGCCCCACTGGATCAAGGTGGGCTTGGACTTCGTGATCGACCTGATCAAGAAGGGCGCCAAGTACGGCTTCTTCGGCCCGGTCGGATTGATCATCGCCCACTGGGACAAGGTCAAGGCGTTCTTCACCAAGACCCTCCCGAGCGCCCTGAAGAAGGGCTTCGATTTCGTCGTCAACCTGATCAAGAACGCGGCGAAGTTCGGGTTCCTCGGCCCCATCGGGCTGATCATCTCGCACTGGGACAAGATCTCGAAGTTCTTCACCCAGACCCTTCCGCGCGCCGTCTCGTCCGGGATCAACAACGTCGTCGGGTCGCTGCGTCGGCTGCCGGGCTGGGTCGTCTCCGCCGTCGGCAACACGGGGAAGCTGCTGGTCAACGCGGGCAAGAGCGTCTTGATCGGGTTCTGGAACGGCATGGTGGCCATGGCCGGATGGCTCGGTCGGCAGATCGGCAGGCTGATCCGCAACGTCGTGCCGGGGCCGGTGCTCCGCGTCCTCGGCATCGCCTCCCCGTCGAAGCTGTTCGCCGGCTACGGCAAGAACGTCGCCGAAGGCATGGCCCTCGGCATGCACAGCAACAAGGGCCTGGTGTCGGACGCCGCGGGCGCTCTGGCCGGAGCGGCGGCGGGTGGCGCGGTCGGCGTCAGCCGCCCCGGCGTGCGGCGCCCGACGGCGGGCGTGGTGGCCGGAGGCGGCGGACCGGCGCGGGTGGAGTTGTCATTCGCCAACGCCGACAACGAATTCGTCCGCTTCTTCCGCAAGGTCGTCCGCGTGAAGGGCCGCGGCGACGTGCAGGTGCTCGTGGCGGGGAGGGCGTAGATGTTCCCCGACGACGCCCTCAACACCAAGGTCGAGTTGAGGCTCGGCCCTACGTGGACCGACATCACCCCGCACGTCTACACCCGCGACCCGATCACCATCACCCGCGGACGGCAGGACGAGGGCGGGCGCGCCGACCCGGCCACCTGCTCGCTGACGCTGAACAACAAGGACGGCCGCTACAGCCCGCGCAACGTCCTCGGCCCGCACTACGGGCTGATCGGCCGCAACACCCCGATCCGCGTGTCCGCCGGCGCGGGCGCGCCCGTGCTGTATCTGCCCGGCGGGGGTGACGGCGACGCCTCCACGCCAGACCACGCGAGCCTGGACATCACCGGCGACATCGACATCCGGGTCGACGCTGCGATGCCATGGCGCGGCACGGGCGGCGGACTGGCCGGGAAGTACGTTCAGACTGGCAACCAGCGGAGTTGGATCTTCTGGCTGAACGAGGACGGGACGCTCACCCTCTTCTGGTCAACGGACGGCGGGAATCTCCCCGCGGCCACCTCCACCGCGCCCGTGCCGGTCGAGCTCGGCCGGGTCGCGGTCCGTGCGACCCTCGACGTCAACAACGGGAGCGGTGGCAGGACGGTCACGTTCTACACCGCTTCGAGCCTGGCCGGCTCATGGACGCAGCTCGGCGACCCGGTCGTGCAGGCGGGCACGACGTCCATCTTCAACAGCACGGCGCCCCTCGTCGTCGGCAGCGTGTTCGACCCGCTTGCCGGACGGTACTACGGCGCGGAAGTCCGCAGCGGAATCGGCGGATCGGCCGTCGCCAACCCCACCTTCACCGCACAGGCCGAGAGCACCACGAGTTTCGCCGACGCGGCGGGCCGGACGTGGACGCTGTCGGGGAACGCGCTGCTCACCCACCGCGTGTACCGCTTCCACGGCGAGGTCCCAGCGTGGCCGCCCCGATGGGGGCCGTCCGAACAGGACGGATACGTGAGCATCGAGGCGGCCGGGGTGACGCGCCGTCTTGGTCAGGGCCGTAAGCCGATCGCGTCGGCGCTGCGCCGGGTCCTGTCGGCCCCCGTGCCGTTCACCGCCTGGTGGCCGCTGGAGGAACCGAGCGGTGCGCGCCGCGGCGCAAGCGGTTACGCGGGCAAGCCGCCGATGTTGCTGTCCGGTGACGCCAGCTTCACCGGCACGCCGTCCGGTGGCGTCGGTGGTGGTCTGACGATCGACACCAACGGCCGGGCATCAGCGGGCGTGACCGGCTGCCCCACCTTCTGGATGATCGCGTTCTGCCTGGACGTGCCCGCCGACATCGCCGCCGAGACCGCGACGCCGATGATCCAATGGCGCACCCCCGGTGGCAACCCGATCACCCAGTTCAGCCTGTACACGGCGGGCGGCTTCAACGGGCAGATGCTGCTGGAGGCGGTCGACGCGGCAGGGAACGTCGTTTTCAGTCAGGCCGCGGGCATTGACGTGCGCGGCCTGGGCCCGCTTCTGATCACCGTGTCCTGGCGCATCCAAGGCGCGGACCCCGTCGTCGACATGGACATCAACGGTTCCGGCCTCATCTTCATCCGCCCCGGCGACACGAGTGGCCCAATCACCAGCGTCGGGCTCAACATGTCCACGATCGTCACCGAGACGCAGTACACCGGCGGCGTCGTCTCCCACCTGATCGTCACCGGCAGCGACCGGCAGGCGGAGGTGCAGACCTTCCGGCCCGCAGCGGCAGGCTACGTGGGCGAGGTCGCCGCCGAGCGGTTCCAGCGGCTGTGCGACGAGGAGACCCTCACCGCCACGGTTGTTGGCGACCCCGACAGCACCGAGCCGATGGGCCCGCAGCTGCCCGCGCCGATCCTGGACCTGCTCGGCGACTGCGAGGACGCCGACGGCGGCACCTTCTACGAGGCCCGCGACGAGTTCGCCCTCCGCTATCGACCCCGCGCCGCCGACTGCAACACCGCGCCCGCGCTCACCCTCGACTACCACGACCAGGTCGCCTATCCGCTGGAGCCGGTCGACGACGACCAGGGCACGAGAAACGACGTCACCGTGGAGAGGGTCGGCGGATCCTCCGCGCGCGTCGTCATCGAGGACGGGCCGCTGTCCACCAAGCCACCCGAGGAGGGCGGCGTCGGCGTCTACGACGAGGCCGTCACCCTCAACCTCGCCGCCGACTCCCAGCTCCTGCCCATCGCGGGATGGCGCGCCCACCTCGGCACAGTGGACGCTGCCCGCTACCCGCTCGTCCGGCTCAAGCTCCACAAGCACCCGGACCTGATCGACGCCGTCGCGGTGATGGACCTGCGGGCGCGCATCCACCTCACCGGCCTCCCGGCGTGGGAGCCGCCCGGCACCGTGGACCTGCTCGCCGACGGGTACACCGAGGTCCTCGAACCCCGCCGCTGGACGATCGAGCACAACACGGTGCCGGGGTCGCCGTGGCGGACGGGGGTCCTGGACGATCCCGTGCTCGGCCGCGCCGACACCGACGGGTCCGTCCTCCAGGCCGCCGTGGACGCCGACGACACCGCGCTCCTCGTCGTGTCCACCGACGGTGCGTACTGGACGACCGACCCGGCCGAGCCCCCGATCGACCTGACCGTCGGCGGTGAGGTCGTCACGGTCACCGCTGTGGCCGATGGGGTCGTGGACGGCTTCGACCGGACGGCCTCAAACGGATGGGGGACGTCACCGGACGGGCAGGCGTGGACGGTCAGCGGTACCGCCGCCGACTACTCCGTCGCATCCAGCGAGGGGCGGATCACCTTCTCCGCCACCGGCGCCGCGCGCGTCGCCGCACTCTCCCAGCAGGCCGACGTCGTCGATGTCGAGGCCGCGTTCAAATCGCCGGTCGCCGCGTTCACCGGCGCGGCGGCCTTCCTCTACGTCATCGGCTCCTACGACCAAGCGGCGAATGACTGGTACGCGCTGGTGTGCATCCTCAACACCAACGGCACCATAGGGATCTTCTTCGAGCGCAAGACCGCCGGAACGACGACCGCGCTCAATGGGATCACCGTCGTCCCGAACGTCACCATCAACGCGACCTCCACCTACCGCGCCCGCCTGAAGATCCAGGGCGGGCTGTTGCAGGGGCGAGTGTGGGATGCCGCGAGCGCCGAGCCGCGGAACTGGCACAGCTCCTTTTATGACTCCACGCACACCGACGGCGGGGACATGGGAGTGCAGGTGTTCGTGCCGGGCGGCGTGACCAACGGCCTCCCGCTGGTCTTCCCGTTTCCCGAGGTCCGCGTCCACAACCCGCAGAAGCTCACCGTCACCCGGAGCGTGAACGGCATCGCCAAGAGCCACGCGGCCGGCTCGGACATCCGCCTCGCCCAGCCCGCCGTCATCGCCTTGTAGGGAGCCGCCGTGTCGACCTATCCCCAGATCGCCGCCGGGCAGTCCATCACCGCCGGGCTCCTGACGTCCATGCTCACCAACCGAATCGTCAAGGCCGCCAACACCGACCGGGTGAACAACACCCTGACCGCCGACCCGGAGCTGACCGCGGCGCTAGAGGCCAACGCCCAGTACGAGGTGCAGTTCGACCTGCTCGTCGGCGGCATCCCTGCGGCGGACTTCGCCACCCAGTGGTCGGTGCCGGCGTCGGCGTCGGGCCTGCGAACGGTCACCGGCCCCGGGTCAACGGCGCTAGAGGCCAACGCCGACAACATCACCGCACGCCTGGGCACGCACACGTTCGCCACGACCGTCACCTACAACGGCGTCCGGTCGGCGACCGGCAGCCTGTTCCGCGTGTTCGAGTGGGCGGTCGTCACCACGACGAGCGCGGGGACGTGCGCGCTCCTGTGGGCACAAGGCACCACCAACGCCACCGCCACCCGCGTCGCCGCCGGGAGCATCATGCGCGTCCGGCGCATCGGCTGATGGACGGGGGTGACGATGAATGAGCCCGGCAACGGTGAACTCGCCCGCAAGATCGAGGACTTCCGCCGCGACGTCCGCGACGACTTCCAGGCCATCACCAACCAGCTCAACCAGTTCGTGCTCCGCGAGGTGTACCTGGCCGACAAGCGTGCGCTGGAGGACCGGCTGGCCCGGATGGAGCGGGAGTCAGAGAGCGCCCGCTCGGCCGCCCGCACCGCCATCTACGCCTGTATCGCCACGATCGTCGCGGCGATCGTCGTGGCTGTGCTGGTGAAGGGCGGCGGGAGGTGAAGCCAGACCGCCGCGCGCTCCTCGTCCTCGTGGTCGTCGTCCTCGTGGTCGTCGGCGCGGCGGCCGGGGCGGCAGGATATGCGGACTTGCGCGCCGACAACCGCGCCCTCGCACAGCAGGTGAGGCAACTCGGCGGCGTGCCACTGAAGTCCCCGACGCCGGGCCCGCCAGGCAAGGCCGGTCCATCGGGGTTGCCGGGTGACCCCGGCGCGCCCGGTCGAGGTGGACCGCAGGGTCCGTCCGGCCGTCCGGGCGGGCAGGGCGAGCGCGGTGTCCCCGGTGCGACGGGTGCACCGGGCGCGTCCGGCCAGCCGGGCGAGGACGGCGCGACGGGACCACAGGGACCGGCCGGTCCGGAGGGACCGAAGGGCGAGCAGGGCGACACGGGACCGTCCGGCCCGCCCGGCCCGCCGTGCCGCGACGGCTACCACCAGGAGACCGTCACCGTCATCACGGCGGGCGGACCACGCGAGATGCAGACGTGTGTCAGGGATGAGGAGGGGTGATGGCCAACCCGGATGTCGTTGCCCGCATCGAGACGAGCGAGCCGCGCACTGGCGGCTGGTGCGACCGCTGCGCACTGCCGTCGCTGGTCGAGGTGGACGTCACCGTCTTCGGCGAGACCACGAACGGCACGCCGCTGGCGGTGTCCACGAGCACGGCAGCCCACTGCACGAACTGCGAGGAGAGCAATGACTGAGGACGAGGAGCGGATGGACGAGGTCGACGTCCGCCCGGAGGTGCACAGCGCCACCGAGGACGACGAGGGACAGGTGCTCCGGGACCTGTACGGCGAGCCCGACCAGTACGGCGTTTACAAGGGGGTGCACTGATGGGCACCGCCGCCGCGATGCTGGCCGAGGCCCGGCGCTCCCTGGGCGTGCGGGGCCGGCCGAACTACATCACCAAGGACTACGCCAACCGGCACGGCAACGTGTTCCTCGCCGCCGCCTGGTGCGACATGGCGATCACGTACTGGGCGCGGCAGTCAGGCAATACCTCCGCTGTCCTGCCGGGCGGGGACCGCGCCTACACGCCGTGGCACGCCGACGACTTCCGCAAGGCCGGCCGCTGGCACCCCGGCACGAGCGCGAACGTCAACGCCGCCAAGCCCGGCGACATCGTGTTCTTCGACTGGGGCTACAGCGACTCAATCTCCCGCATCGATCACGTCGGCGTGGTCGAGCGGGCCCTCGGTGGCGGGCGGGTGCAGACCATCGAGGGCAACACGGGCGACGCCTGCCTGCGCCGCGTCCGGAGCGCCAGCGTCATCGCGGGCTACGGCCGCCCGGCCTACTCCGGTGGCCCGGTCGGAGGTTCGGGCGGCTCGTCCGCCTCTTCGTGGATGGAGGACATGATGCGTGACCTGCCCCTGCTCAAGCGCGGCGCGAAGGGCGAGCACGTCCAGAGCGTGCAGGCCCTGCTGATCGCCCGGTCGCACCCCGAGGTCAAGGTCGACGGCGACTTCGGTCCTGCGACCGAGGCGGCCGTGAAGGCCGTCCAGAAGTGGGGCGGCGTCACCGCCGATGGAGAAGTTGGCCCACGGACCTGGCCCGTGCTGCTGCGGGTCCACTGACCTGAGGAGGTCGCTATGAAGATCGGACGCTATGCCAAGACCGTCGTCGCCGGAGTCCTCGCGGGCGCGTACGCGCTACAGGCCGCCCTGTCCGACGACACGGTCACCAACACCGAATGGTTTGCGATCGGCACCGCCGTGCTCATCGCGATCGGCGTCCTCGCGGTTCCCAACTCCCCGCAGGAGCCGCGCGGGTAACCTGACCGGCCGGACCCCGCCAGGGCACCGACGCCCCGCCTCCCTCGCTTCGGCGAACGGAGGCGGGGCGTTTTCGTTGTGCCCACCCCGTGACGACCGCCGATCCGTCGCTTATCGTGGCGGGATGCCTGCGACCTGCCCCAATGGCCACAAGCTCCAACCCGGCCGCGTCCTCGTCGGCTGGTCCCCATGCACCTGCGAGGCGGCGTGGGCCGCGCACAAAGGCCACCGCACCACCCAATGCCGCGACTGCCAGGACGAGGGGTGGACCACCGTGCGGTACGCCCCCGAGCACATCGGCGGCGGCCACCCCAACCGCTGAGTTATCCACAGGCTGACGTTCTGACCGTCCGCCGTCCGGGCCGTCCATAGCGTCAGGGCCATGGACACCCTCGCGCCCGTGGCCCTGCTGTCCCGCGACCTCGCCGCTAGATGTAGGAGTTGAACGCCGCGACCCGCACGGCCTCCGACCCGTCGCCCTGCTCGCCGGTCCGCGTCAGCCGGTCCGCGATCCTCTCCGCCTCCAGGTCGCGCGCCATTTGGCCCGGCGTCAGGGCCGTCAGCCCGTCCGCCTGGCGAGGCTCGGTGTCGGGGAGGCCGATGTCCATGATGCTCATGTCGTCAGTCCTTCTTAGGCTTCTTGGGCGGCGGCGACGGCCGGGGATTGTTGCAGAGCGCGCAGTTCCCGCACGTGCAGACCTGTAGCTCGATCATCGTGTGCCATCCTCCTCAGATGCCGCGCCAGCCGAATCGCGGACGTTCATGGCGTCGCAGATCGCGGCCGCCAGTTCGGGGGTGTCGACCAGACCGACCAGCTCGCCGTCCTCCTCGCCGTCGCGGTGGATGTAGAGGGTGCGACCGACCTTGCGTCCGGGCCGCCAGCGCTCATGCGTCACTGCCCGCCCGCCTGCGGCGTTGCACCCAGCGCCCACGCGATCTGTTCCGCCGCCCGGTTCGCGTCCCGGGCGAGCTGGGCGCCGGCGTCCGGGCCGCTGTCCCACCGGTAGGTGCCGAGCCCGTCATCCCACACGATGCGGCGCGGGATATCGGACCGGTAGCTGACCCGCATGAACCAGGGCGGCAATCCGTCCCTGTCCTGTAGGTGGACGCGGGCGGCGTCCACTTGCGGGAAGTGAAGCTGGACGGCCTCGTACAGCGGGTCCAGCTGCCCGTAGAACTGGGTCATCGCGGGTCGTCCGTCCGCGCGCCGAGACCCAAGGCGACCGCGTCGGCAGTCTGCTCGGGGTCGGGGTGCAGTGTCTCCCAGGGGCCGTTGCCCGGTCCCCACCGGTAGGTCTCGCCGGTCCACTCGACCCGCATGGGCCCGGCGTCCCGGTAGGAGGCGCGCACGTACCGCAGCCCGGTCTTCTCGTCCTCCACGATGGCCGCCGCCACCTGCGGAGCGCGGCGCCGGAACGCGGAGTGAAGCCGCGGTGCCGGACCGAGGTCGTCGAGGTTCAGCATGGGGGTCCTCTCTCGTTGGGGAAGGGGCCGCACCCCCGGACTGCCCCGCGCGGGCCCCGGGGGTGCGGCGTTGAAGGGACGACGCGACCCCTGACGGCTAATCAGCCGCGCCGCCCCGGTCTCATGGGGATTCGCCGGGCGGGCGGTCACGCTCACGGCGGCGAGCGGCGGCGCGCTCGATGATGTCGCCGAGGTACTGCTCCTTCTCGACGTCCCGGGCGCCCTTCTTGTACTGGGACTCAGGGACCACCACGGAGTTCATCAGCACCGTGTAGGCGGCGCCCGCGTCCGCGAGGTCGCTGTATCCCTCGGGCGGCTGCTTCACCGGGTGCACCGCTCGCTGCGTGCGGCGACCTTGGCTTCCATCTCGACGGACTGGCCGATGAGGCGCTCCAGCTCGTCAGGGTCCTTCGCCTCGGCTACCGGGTACCCGCCCTGCCATCTGGCGTCGCGCTCGCGGATTGCAATCCAGGGCACGACCCGACCGTCGATGTACTCAAACTTCCAGCCGGGGTGGTCCGCATGCAGTTGCTTCAACACCTCGGCGCGTTCAGCGCTCTGTGGCATGGAACACACAATGCGCGCAGGTCATGACCCAGGGCGACGACACTGCGAGACATCTACGGACAACTATCTCCCGGATGCGTGCCATCAGATGTCGGTAGATGGGACCATCGGGACATGAACGAACGACTCCGGCGCGCAATGCTGCGCCGCGGGCTCGACGTCGCAACCCTTGCCGACGCGGCCGAGGTCAGCACCAAGAGCGTCGAGCGGTGGCTGTCCGAGGCCAGCGTCCCCTACCCGAAGACCCGCTACCGAGTCGCCGCGATCCTCCAAGAGGACGAGTCCTACCTGTGGCCCGGCGCGGTCGACAAGGCATCCCTCACCGGCGCCGAGCTCGTCTCGACGTGGCCGCGACGCCAGGACGTCCCCAAGCACCTGTGGACCGAGCTCCTCCGGCAGACCGAACGGAACGTCGACTACCTCGCGTACGCGGGCCTGTTCCTCACCGAGGAGCATCCCGACTGGATCCCGCTGCTGACCGAGCGGGCGTCGGCCGGCGTCCGCGTGCGGCTACTCCTTGGCGACCCGCAGGGCACGCAGCTCCATGCCCGCGACGATGAGAAGCGGATCGGCGGCGGCGTTGCCGGGCGGGTCGCCGCGGTGCTCGGCTACTACCGGCCGCTCGCCGGGCTTGCCGACATCCGGCTCCACGACACGCCGCTGTACAACTCCATCTACCGGTTCGACGACGACATGATCGTCAACTCGCACGTGTACGGCATCCTCGCCGCCTACACCCCGACCATGCACATCCGCCGCGTGGACGGCGCCTACTTCAACACCTACCTGGAAAGCTTCGAGCGGGTGTGGGCGTCGGCTCGCCCGCTGGACGGGGAGGCTGGATGAGCTCGAAGACCCGGCGCGTCGACCACTGGCAGGACCCGGACGCCCCGAAGCCGACGAGCCGAAAGCCGTCCGCGTCAGCGCTCGTCCGCGACGAGCGGGGCCGTGTGCTGCTGCTGCGCCGTCCCGACAACGACCTGTGGACCATCCCGACCGGCGGACTGAAGAAGGGCGAGACGATCCGCGAGTGCGCCGTCCGGGAGTGTCGCGAGGAGACCGGCGTCGAGATCGAGACCGGCGACCTGGTGGGCGTCTTCACCACGCCCGACCACGTGGTCGAGTACATCAAGGGCGGGCAGGTCGACGAGGTCCGGCAGCCGGTCAACGTATGCCTTCACGCCCGCCCGGTCGGCGGAGAGCTGACGACGACGGACGAGGCGTCCGCGGTCCGATGGGTCGAGCCTGGCGACCTCGGCGGCTACGACATCCACCCGGCGTTGCGGCGCCGCATCGAGCACGGACTGAGCGGCGCCGCACCTCACGTCGACTAGGTGGACGGCGGGTCACGCGGGACCGCCTGCGCCCGGCGCTCCGGGGTGTCCGGTCCGTACTGCCAGCCCGGCGCCATCCACACCCACAGCCCACCGCGCATAGGGCGTAGGCCGGTCCGCTGCGCCTGCGCCCAGGCCCGCCGCCTCCGCTCGGCGCGGCGGGCCCACGGCCACAGGATCACACCGCCTCGACCGAGCCTTGGCGGACGGTGTAGTCGACCGGATCCCGCTCCGCGATCTCGCCGATGGACCTCAGTGCAACCGTGATGTCAGCGCGCTCCTCGTCGAGGAGGTAGTCCAGGGCACCCAGGATGCGCGACACCCGAGAGCGGGTGATCCGCTCGCGACGGGCCAAGTCCTTGCCGGTCTCGCCGTCCGGCAGGTCGAGCACCTCACGGAGCGCCGTGGCGAGCTTGCGCGTCTGGGCGGTCGGCGCGCTCACGCCGCACCCTCGAAGGTGAAGCTCTCGTACTCGAAGCCCGGCGTCAGCTCCACGCTGATCTTCTTCAGGTCGCCTGCCTTCGCCGCGGCGAACATGAACTTGACCGTCGCCGTCCGGCCGGGCGCGACCGTGCCGGTGAACCCGTCCCCGAGGCCACGCTCACTGTCGAATACCTGTTCGGCTTCGGTGCCGTCCGCGCCGACCCGTGTCGCGATCTGGAACATCGTCGTGTCGAACCGGGTCTTGCCGGTGTTGCGGATCTGCACGGTCACGGTGACGGCCGGGCCGCCAGCCTTCCCGCCCGCGGCGTAGGCGCCGACCTTGGCGCGCTTCAGCGTCGACACCCGGAACGACAAGCCGTCCTCGGCCGTCGCCCACGTTCCGACCTTGGTGACGTTGTCGCCCTCGTCGGGCTCCTCGCCGCCGGTGCCGGCCTTGGCCGTCGCCGTGGGGGCGCCGGGCTTAGCGGACACCTCCTGTGGCGTCTCGCAGCCGGCCAGCGCTAAGCCGAGCAGGACGGCGAGGATCGTGACGAGCTTCTTCATGGGGTTCCTTTCACCAGTGGTATAGGCGCAATCTTGCCTGTGAGATCCGTGATCGGCGCGTCCTACACCTCGGTGTCGTTCCTGGTCTCGTTCTCGTCGTTCGTCGAGCGGTTCCGCAACCGCATCGTCGTGGCGTTCATCCTGGTCTCCGCCGTCATCTACCTGATCATCGGCACGACCCCGGCCAAGCTGCTCGTGCTCGCGGGCGCGCTGAACGGGATGATCCTGCCGTTCGGCCTCGGCGTGCTCCTGTGGGCGGCGGCGCGGCGCCGCGACCTGCTCGACGGTTACCGGTATCCGGCGTGGCTGCTCGTTCTCGGCGCCGTCGCCTGGGTGCTGTCCCTGTACCTGAGCTGGGATCTCCTCACCGAGATCGACAAGCTCTGGGAGTGACGACGGGAAAATCCGGATTCATTTTCATCGGGTGGGAACCATGTGGCGTACGTCGGACGTTCACCAGACAAGGCCGCTGGCGAAAGTCAGGATTGGGGCCGTCCGGGTCATGCGGCGCTCGGCGTGGGGGTGTCGGGCGTCGCAGACCCGGACTCATTTTTGTCTCGCCTGCCGGGCACTCTGTGACCCGGGCCACGCCGCCGCCTCTCAAACCACCTTCCGCGCTTCCGTGCCGCGCCGCGTTACGCCATGCCGCGCCGAGCGCTCTTGCCTCATTTCTCACCGGCCCCGCGCCGGGCCGCATCGGCCCGCGCGGGCCGTCGGTCATTCCCGGCATCTTCGCGAAAGGAGTAGACCATGACCGCACCCCTCGACCCGGGCACGCTGTCGCCCGAGCAGGCCAGGGCCCTGTTCCGCGCCGGGCTCGGCGTCCCCACCGCCGGCTGGTGCGCGGGCTGGACGCAGGCGAACCTGATCTCCGTCCCCCGCGAGCAGGCGTACGACCTGCTGCTGTTCGCGCAGCGCAACCCCAAGCCGTGCCCCGTCCTGGACGTCACCGAACCCGGCGCGACGTCCGCGTCCCTGTTCGCCGGCGATCTGCGCACCGACCTGCCCGGCTACATCGTGTACGAGCGCGGCGAACCGGTTGCCGAGGTCTCCGACGTGACCGGTTACTGGCGGGACGACCTCGTCTCGTTCCTCATCGGGTGCAGCTTCACCTTCGAGGGCGCGCTCCGTGAGGCGGGCGTCCCCGTCCGGCACATCGAGCAGAACCGGAACGTCCCCATGTACCGGACGAACCGGATGTGCCGCCGCGCCGGCGAGTTCGGCGGCCCGCTCGTCGTGTCGATGCGTCCCGTGCCCGCCGCGCAGGTCGCGGACGCCGTCCGGGTCACGTCCAGGTACCCGGCGGTGCACGGCGGGCCCGTCCATGTCGGCGATCCCGTCGACCTCGGCATCGACGACCTCGACCGGCCCGACTTCGGCGATCCCGTCGAGATCCGGGTGGACGAGATCCCGGTGTTCTGGGCGTGCGGCGTGACCCCGCAGGCGGCCGTGACGGCGTCCCGCCCGAAGCTCGCCATCGGGCACGCGCCCGGCCACATGGCGATCACCGATGCCCGTGATGTCCGGTACGTGGTGCCCTGAGCACGGCATTAGGCTTCCTCCATGCCCGAGATCGTCGCCCCGGGCGACCACCTCGGGGAGCGCTACCGCCTGGACAGGCCCCTCGGCGCCGGCGGGATGGCGACCGTGTGGCGCGCGGTCGACCTCGTGCTCGACCGTCCCGTCGCGGTCAAGGTGCCCAAGGAGGGCTGGCCCGCGGAGTTCACGCGGCGGCTGCGCCAGGAGGCGAAGGCCGCCGCGGGCCTCACCCACCCGAGCATCACCGGCGTCTATGACTACGGCGAACACAGCCGCGTTCCGTACGTGGTCATGGAGTTGCTGGACGGCGAGAACCTCGCGGTGCGGCTGTCCCGGGGGCCGCTGCCCTGGCGCGAGGCCGCCGGTGTCTGCGCGCGCGTCGCCGACGCCCTGGCCGCCGCGCACGCGGCCGGGATCGTCCACCGCGACATCAAGCCGGCGAACATCTTCCTCACCCGGGTCGGCGTGAAGGTCCTGGACTTCGGCATCGCCTTCACCGGCCCGTCCGCGCCCGGCGGCCCCGTGCTCGGCACCCCCGCCTACGTCGCGCCGGAACTGCTGTCGGGCTCGGCGCCCACACCGGCCGCCGACCTCTTCTCGCTCGGCGTCGTCCTTCAGGAGTCGGTGACCGGGCTGCCCGTGTCGACCCCGGCCCTCCCGCAGGACGTCCCGGACGGGGTCGCCGCCCTCTGCCGCCGCTGCCTCGACGAGAACCCGGCTTCCCGCCCGACGGCCGCCGACACGGCCCGGATCCTGGCGGGCGCGGCCGGTATCCAGCTCGCCCAGCTCCCGCCGCCGCACATCCCCGCCGACGACGAGGCGCCCGGCCCGTCCGTGCCGCCCGGCCCGTCCGAGCCGCCGCCGGAGGCGACGTCCGTCCTGCGAGACCCGGCCCCGCCGGCGGAGCCGCCACCGGACCCGAACCCCACGCGGGTGCTGGACGAGCCGCCGCCCGCCGGCCCGCCGCCGTCGGCGCGGAGACCGCTGGTCATCGCGGGGGTCGCGGTCGGGGTGGTGGCACTGGTCGCGGTGCTGCTGGCGGCGCTTTCCCCGGGCTCGTCCGAGCCGCCCAAGGCCGTGCCGCCCACGGCGAGCCCTTCGGTGTCCGGGCCGTCCGCGCCCTGCTCGGTGTCGTACCGGATCACCGGGACATGGGCGCAGGGGTTCCAGGCGACGGTGCGGATCACGAACCTCGGCGACGGCGCCATCGACGGCTGGACGCTGGGCTTCGAGTTCCCGGACGGTCAGGCGATCGTCCAGCTGTGGAACGGCAGCCAGGTGCAGGACGGCTCGTCCGTCACCGTGACGGCGGCCGACTGGAACAGTTCGATCCCACCGGACGGCTCGGCCGAGTTCGGCTTCCTCGGCCGCCAGGACGGCGCGAACGCCCCGCCGTCCCGATTCACCCTGAACGGCGCCGACTGCCGTCCCTGACCGCCCGCACCCAGAAGTGACGGCGCGGGCGTGCGCCGAATTGTGCCCACCGGCATTGCGTTAATGGGCAGACTTGGATTAAGAGTGAACGGGCGGCCGGGTCGGACGAAGAATTGCCTTATTTGGGGGATTTTGTCGCACCTGGCCCGGATGCCGCAGATCACGGTGGGCAATTCGAGGAGGAATTCATGCATATGTCGCGTGCCCGTTTCCGATGGGCCGGTGTGCTCGCGGGGATGGCGCTCATCGCGCAGGCGGCGCCCGCGCAGGCGGCGCCCGCACCGAGCCCGGCGCGGAAGCCGGTCGGCGTCTACACGCTGACGGTGGCGCCGGAACACGGCCCCGGCCGCGGAACCGCGGAGCGCCTGCGGTGCGACCCGGACGGAGGGACGCACCACGCGGCGTCCGAGGCGTGTGACCAGCTCGCAGCCGTCGACGGCGAGGTGGCGCGGATCGCCGCGCGGCCGGGACCGTGCACGATGGAGTCCGCGCCCGTCAAGGTGCGCGCCGACGGCACCTGGCACGGGAAGCCGCGCCATTTCGCCGAGACGTATCCGAACCGGTGCGCCGCCGTGCGCGAAACCGGCGGAGTCCTTTTCCGATAGAAATCCATGGAAGCGGGTCGCCGGGGGAGAGGGTTTCCGTCCGGTGGCCCGCTTCAGGGGAGGCGTCAAGCGATGCTCGCTTTCACCGGCCCGGACATTCTGGTCACATACCAGCGAACCGGAGGATTTGCCGGAATTCAGGACCGGGTGACCGTCGACGTTTCCGGGACGGCCGTCGTCAACGACCGGGAGATCACGCTCAAGGCCGGGGAGATGCGCGGCCTGCGCACCGCGCTGAACGGCGTCGTGACCACATGGTCGTCAACGGCGGGATGTGAGGTGGCCGACCACTTCACCTACACGCTCACCTATCGCGGGCACGAGGCGACGCGCTGCTGGCTGCCGTCCGACTGGCGACCGGCGGTCGAGCGGCTGGAGGCGCTCACCCGGCGCTGACCACGCGGGCGTGCAGGTCACGCATGGTGGCCTCCAGGGAGGCGACCGGGCCGTCCACCCGCAGCCCGGGCACGACCTGCTGGATCGGGATCGGGGCGACCGGGCCGGGGTCGATGCCGAGCTCGGTCCGCCACGCGGCGACCTGCGCGGACGAGTGGACGTAGACGATGCGTCCGAGCCCCACCCAGCCGTGCGCGGCCGAGCACATCGGGCAGTGCTCCCCGGAGGTGAACACCGTCGCGGCCGCGCGCTCCTCCGGTTTCAGGTTCCCGGCCGACCAGCGGGCGACCTCGAACTCGGGGTGCCGGGTCTGGTCGCCGTCCGCGGTGCGGTTGCGGTCCTCGAACAGGACCTCCCCGGACGCCGCGACCAGCACCGTCCCGAACGGTTCGTCGCCCGCGTCCAGGGCCTCGGCGGCGAGCGCGACGCAGCGGTTCAGATGGACGAGTTCAGCGGCGGTCGGTTCATAGGCCATGGACCCATTATGAGTCGACACCTCGCGCCGAGCTGCGCGAGGCTGCCTCCGTGAAGATCTCCGACGACCCGGCGGCGCTCGGCCTCGTCCGCGACCACACGATCCTGTCGGTCGTGACGGGGTCGCGGGCCTACGGCCTGGCGACCGACGGCAGCGACGTCGACCGGCGCGGCGTGTACGCGGCCCCGGCGCCGCTGTTCTGGCGTTTCACCAAGCCGCCCACCCATCTCGACGGCCCGCTGCCCGAGCAGTTCTCCTGGGAGCTGGAACGGTTCTGCGTGCTGGCCCTGGACGCGAACCCGACCGTCCTGGAGTGCCTGTGGTCGCCGCTCGTCGAGAAGGTCACCCCGGACGGTGAAGAACTGCTGGCCGTCCGGTCCGCGTTCCTGTCGCGGCACGCGCATCGCACGTTTCTCCGGTACGCCCAGGCCCAGTTCCGCAAGCTCGAAGGCGACCTGCGCAACGGCGGCGCGCCGCGCTGGAAGCACGTGATGCACATGCTGCGGCTGCTGGTGAGCGGGACGCATCTCGTCCGGCACGGCGAGCCGCTCGTGGACGTCGGCGACCTGCGCGACCGGCTCCTGGCCGTCCGCCGCGGGGAGGTCGGCTGGGACGAGATCGAGACCTGGCGCGCCGCCCTCACCGCCGGCCTGGACGGCGCCCTGGACCGCAGCCCGCTGCCCGCCGAGCCCGACCGCGCCGCGGTCGAGGACCTGCTGATCTCCATCCGACGAAGGAGCGTGAACCGGTGACCTTCCCCGCGGACCACCCGGACCACCCGGACCACCCGGACCACCCGGATCTTCCGAACCCTCCGGATGGCATGCTCGACCGGCTCGCCGCCGACCATCCGTACCCGCGCGCGTTCGTCACCGTCAGCGGCGCGCACCTGTACGGCTTCCCATCGAAGGACTCCGACGTCGACCTGCGCGGCGTCCACCTGCTGCCGCTCGAAGAGATCGTCGGGTTGGAGCCGGGACGGGAGACGGTCACGCTCATGTGGGACCACGCGGGCGTGGAGGCCGACGCCGTCACCCACGACCTCGCCAAGTTCTGCGCGCTGCTGCTGCGCCGCAACGGGTACGTCCTGGAGCAGGTCATGTCGCCGCTGGTCGTCGCGACGTCGCCGGTGCACGACGAGCTGAGGGCGCTCGTCCCGGGACTGGTCACGTCCAACCACGCGCACCACTACCTCGGCTTCGCGCGGACGCAGTGGAACCTGTTCGACCGGACGAACGAGCTGAAGCCGCTCCTCTACACGTTCCGGGTGCTGCTGACCGGAATCCACCTGATGCGGACGGGCGAGATCGAGGCCGACCTGACACGGCTCGCCGGGGAGGGCGGCCCCTATCTGCCCGAGCTGATCGAGGCTAAGCGGGCGGCCGAGCACGGCGCCCTCCCGGCGGACGCGCCCGCCAAGTCCCGCCTCCAGGACGACGTCGCCGCGCTCACCGCCCGCCTCGAAGCCGAACGCGACCGCTCCGACCTGCCGGCGGTCCCCGAGAATCGCCGCGCCGTGCACGACTTGGTGGTCCGGACGCGAATACGCTGAACCCTGAGGTGCCTCCCCTCCGTGCCACGGGTCATACGGACCGTTTCGAACGCAACCGCCGCGTGCGTCCGCCACGTACCACGGGTGATTGCGAAGCCGAGGAAGGGGAGCGATGCGCGACGAGGGCATCGAGCAGAAGGACATCGCGGAGGCGGAGCTGCGGACCCGGCGGGGCGTGTTCCGCGCCGTCGCGTTCCGGGACCCGGTCGACGGGCACGAGCACATGGCGCTCGTCCGCGGCGACGTCCGGGGCCGGGACGACGTGCTCGTCCGGACGCATTCGGAGTGCATGACCGGCGACATCTTCGCCGCCACGCGCTGCGAGTGCGGGGACCAGCTCGGCGCCGCGCTGGACGCGATCGTCCGCGAGGGCGCCGGTGTCCTGGTCTATCTGCGCGGGCACGAGGGGCGCGGGATCGGTCTCGTCGCCAAGATCAGGACCCATATCCTCCAGGACGACCAGGGCCTGGACACCGTCGACTCCGCCACGGCCATCGGCCTGCCGGTCGACGTCCGCGACTACGGTCCGGCCGCCCGCGTGCTGCGGTATCTCGGGGTCCGGTCGGTGCGGCTGCTGTCGAACAACCCGGCCAAGGTCAGCGCGCTGGAGGAGTACGGCGTGACGGTCGCGGCGCGGGTGCCGCTGCTCGTCCCGGTCAGCGACGACAACGTCCGGTACCTCACGGCCAAGCGCGACCGCCTCGGCCACGACCTGCCGCAGCTCGGCGGGGCACCGGTCAGCGAGGTCCGCGGATGACGCGCCCGATGACCGCGCCCCGCCCCGTCGGGATCGTGTGGCGCGCGGCCGGGTCGCCCCGGCGGAAGGGACCGCGGCCGACCAGGGGCGCGGAGCTGGCGGCCGCGGCCGGCGCGCAGGTCGTGCTGCTGGCGGCGCTGCGGCCAGGGCTCGCGGGGCTGGCCGTCGGCGTCGTGTACGCGCTGGCCGCGTGGGCGATCCTCGGCGCGGCGTTTCGCGGACGCCGGGCGTTGGGCCCGGCCGATCATGTGACGCTGGCCAGGGTCGTCCTCACCGGCGGTGTTTCCGCCTTGGTCACGGGGCATCTCCTCGGGGGCGGGCACACCTGGACGCTCGTCGCGGTCGCGTCGGTCGCGCTCGTCCTGGACGGCGTCGACGGGCAGGTCGCCCGCCGCACCGGGACGGCGTCGCCGCTCGGCGCCCGGTTCGACATGGAGGTCGACGCGTTCCTCGTGCTGGTGCTGAGCGTGCACGTCGCGTGGACGGCCGGGCCGTGGGTGCTGGCGATCGGAGTGATGCGGTACGCGTTCGGCGCGGCGGCCTGGCCGGCGCCGTGGCTGCGCGCCGAGCTGCGGCCGAGCATCGCGCGCAAGGCCGTCGCGGTGGTGCAGGGCGTGACGCTGGTCGCGGCCGCGTCGGGCGTCGTCCCGTACGCGGGGCTCCTGGTCGCGGCGGCGCTCGCGCTGCTGCTGTGGTCGTTCGGACGCGACGTGCTGTGGCTGTTCACGCGCCGTGAACGCCGCGACGGCGAGGGAAGTCGGGGGAGGAGCACGGATGGGGCGCGAAGCCCGCGCGTTCTGGATCCGGTCGCCCGGTAGCGGGGAGATCCGCGACGAGGCGCTGCCGGAGCCGGGGCCCGGTGAGGTACTGGTCAGGACGGTCTTCTCCGGCGTGAGCCGGGGGACGGAGGCGATCGTCTTCCGCGGCGGCGTCCCGCCGAACCAGCACGCCGTCATGCGGGCGCCGTTCCAGGACGGGACGTTCCCCGGCCCCGTCAAATACGGCTACCTCAACGTCGGCGTGGTCGAGGACGGCCCGACCGGTCTGCTCGGCCGCCCGGTGTTCTGCCTGTATCCGCACCAGACCCGCTATGTCGTCCCGGCGAGCGCGGTGTGCCCCGTCCCGGACGACGTCCCGCCGGAGCGCGCCATCCTCGCCGGGACGGTCGAGACCGCGGTGAACGCGGTGTGGGACGCGGCGCCGCTCGTCGGCGACCGCGTCGCCGTCGTCGGCGCCGGGATGGTGGGCTGCTCGGTCGCCGGGATCCTCGCCGGGTTCCCGGGGTGCCGCGTGCAGCTCGTCGACACCGACCCGTCCCGGGAGAGCGTCGCGCGGGCGTTCGGCGTCGAGTTCATGCTGCCCGAGCAGGCCGACGGCGGCTGCGACCTGGTGATCCACGCCAGCGCCACCGAGGCGGGCCTGACCCGCTCGCTCGAACTGCTCGCGCCGGACGGGGAGGTCGTCGAGCTGAGCTGGTACGGCGACCGGCGGGTCGCGGTGCCGCTCGGCGAGTTCTTCCACTCGCGGCGGCTGACCGTCCGGAGCAGCCAGGTCGGCGCGGTGCCGCCCGCGCGCCGGTCGCGCCGCAGCTTCGCCGACCGGCTGGCGCTGGCGCTGCGCCTGCTCGCCGACCCCGCGTTCGACGTGCTGGTCACCGGCGAGAGCGGCTTCGAAGACCTGCCGCGGATCATGCCGCTTCTCGCGAGCGGTGAACTCCCCGCCCTCTGCCACCGAATCACCTACTGAAACCCCGACCGACCGACTGGAGAACGCACCGTGTTCGCGATCACCGTCCGCGACCATGTCATGATCGCGCACAGCTTCCGCGGCGAGGTCTTCGGACCGGCCCAGCGGCTGCACGGCGCCACCTACGTGGTGGACGCGACGTTCCGCCGCCCCGGCCTCGACCCGGACGGCATCGTCGTCGACATCGGGCTCGCCACCCGCGAGCTGGGCGAGGTCCTCGGCGCGCTGAACTACCGCAACCTGGACGAGGAGCCCGGTTTCGCCGGGGTCAACACCTCGACGGAGTTCCTCGCCAAGGTCGTCGCCGACCGCCTCGCCGACCGGGTCCACGCGGGCGCGCTCGGCGAGAACGCGCGCGGCATCGCCGGGATCACGGTGACGCTGCGCGAGTCGCACGTCGCCTGGGCCAGCTACGAGCGCGACCTATGACCGCTCCGATCGCCGTGGTCGTCCCCGGCGACATCGACGACGCCGACGCGCCGAGCGGCGGGAACCACTACGACCGGATGCTTTGCGCGGAGCTCGCGGCGTCGGGACGTCCCGTCCGGGAGCTGGCGCTGCCGGGAACCTGGCCGCGTCCCGACGCCGCCGCCCGCGCCGGTCTGGCCCGGGCGCTCGCCGGGCTGCCCGACGGGTCGGTCGTGCTGCTGGACGGCCTGGTGGCGTGCGGTGTCCCCGAGATCGTCGTCCCGGAGGCGGGACGGCTGCGGCTCGCCGTCCTCGTCCACCTCCCGCTGGCGGACGAGCCCGGCCAGGCCGACCTGAACGCCGCCGAACGCGAAACACTCGAAGCGGCCGGTGCCGTCGTGGCGACCAGCCCGTGGGCCAGGGAGCACCTCATCGCCCACCACGGTCTCGAGGCGTCCCGCGTCCACGCCGTCCCGCCCGGGACCGAGGCCGCGCCGCTCGCGTCCGGCACCGACGGCGCGACCCGGCTGCTGTGCGTCGCGTCCGTCACGCCCCGCAAGGGCCACGACACCCTGGTCGAGGCGCTCGCGACCGTCGCGCACCTTCCATGGCGATGCGAGTGCGTGGGCCCGCTGCGCCGCGACCCCGAACACGTGACGCGCCTGCGAAGACTGATCGGCCGCCACGGCCTGGACGACCGCGTCCAGCTGGAGGGCCCGCTGACCGGCAAACGCCTCGACGACGCCTACGCCTCCGCCGACCTCCTCGTCCTGGCGTCCCGCGCCGAGACGTACGGGATGGTCGTGACCGAGGCCCTCGCCCGCGGTGTGCCCGTCGTCGCGACCTCGGTCGACGGCGTCCCCGCCACGCTCGGCTGGGACCCGTCCGGCGCCGTCCCCGGGCTCCTCGTCCCGCCCGACGACCCCGGCGCGCTCGCCGCCGCGCTGCGCCGCTGGCTCGTCGAACCCGACCTGCGCGGCCGCCTGCGCGCCGCCGCCCGCCTGCGCCGTGACACCCTCCCCGGCTGGGACGACACCGCCCGCCGCATGGCCACCGTCCTGTCCAGGCTCCGGAGGGAAAACCGATGAGCTTCGATCCTTCATGGCTGGCGCTGCGGGAGCGCGCCGACGCCGCGGCACGCGCCTGGGACCTGATCGGCCCGCTCCGCGCCGCGCTCCCACCGGACGGGCCCCTGACCATCTGGGACCTCGGCTGCGGCACCGGCGCCCTCGGACGCTGGCTGTCCGGACGGCTGCGCGGCCCGCAGCACTGGGTCCTGCACGACAACGACCCCGCCCTGCTCGACCAGGCCCGCGCCAACGTCTACACCAGCGCCGACGGCCTGACCGCGACGATCGAGACCCGCAAGGGCGACATCGGTGACCTCCACGCGTCCGACCTGGTCGGCGCGTCGCTCGTCACCGCGTCCGCGCTGCTGGACGTGCTCACCGCCGCCGAGATCGACACGATCGCCGCCGCCGCGGCCTGCCCGGCGCTGCTGACGCTGTCGGTCGTCGGACGCGTCCGGCTGTCCCCGCCCGACCCGCTCGACGCCGACCTCGCCGCCGCGTTCGACGCGCACCAGCGCCGCGACGGCCTCCTCGGCCCGGACGCCGTCACCGCCGCATCGGGGGCGTTCGGACGGCGCGGCGCCACCGTCCAGACCCGGTCGAGCCCGTGGCGGCTCGGCCCCGGCCAGCGGGAGCTGACCGCCGCGTGGCTGCGCGGCTGGGTCGCCGCCGCCACCGAGCAGCGCCCCGAACTCGCCGCCGCCGCGGACGGCTACCTGCGCCGCCGCCTCGACGCATGCGCCGCGGGCGGGCTCACGGTCGAGGTCCAGCATCTCGACCTGCTCGCCGTTCCCGGGGGGTCGTCGTGACGAGGCTCTGGCCCTGGCTGCGCCTGCTCCTCGGGCTCGGCATCCTCGCCGCGCTCCTGTGGTGGCACAGCACGGACGCGTTCGTGGACGCGCTCCACGCCATCGACCCCCTCTCGATCGTCGTCGCCCTGGCCATCGGCTTCCTGACGACCGTGCTCAGCGCGACCCGCTGGCGCCTGGTGGCCCGCCGCCTCGGCCTGGACCTGCCCCTGACCGGCGCCGTCACCGACTACTACAAGGCGCAGTTCCTGAACGCCGTGCTGCCCGCCGGGATTCTCGGGGACGTCCACCGCGCCGTCAGCCACGGTCATCGTTCGGGCGCCAGCGCCGTACGGGCCGTGTTCCTCGAACGGATCACAGGGCAGATCGTCCCGGTCATGGTGGGCGTCGCCGTCCTGTTCACCCGGCCCGCCGTGCTGTCGGCGCTGACCCCGGCGCTGGTCGCGCTGGCGGTCGTCCTGGCCGCGCTGCTCGTCCTGGCCCGCGGGCGGCACCGCGCCCTCGCGGCGACGTTCGCCGACACCCGCGCCGTCCTGGACGCATGGCCCGCCATCACCGCGCTGTCCGTCTCGGCCCTGGCCGGGCACCTGACTTTGTTCGTGGTGGCCGCCCGCCTCGCCGGTGCGACGGCACCGCTGCTCGACCTGCTGCCGCTGCTTCTGCTGGCCCTTCTGGTGATGGTGCTGCCGGTGAACGTCGGCGGCTGGGGGCCGCGCGAGGGCGTCCTCGCCCTCGCGTTCGGCGCCGCCGGGCTCGGCTCAGCGCAGGGACTGACCGTCTCCGTCGTGTACGGCGTCCTCACCTTCGTCGCGTGCCTGCCCGGTGCCGCGACCCTGCTGCTGAAGCGCCGCGAGGCAGTCCCCGAACGACGCGACGAGGCTCCCCAGCGCGTCCCGGCCCTTGCCAGCGCGGGCCAGTGACGGCCGCCCGATGACACCCGACCGGGTGTAGGGGGCCATCCCCGTTGTCAGCAGATGCCGCCGATCATCCGCCAGATGATCGGCGGTCTCATACCCATCCCTGACCAACTCCGGATGAGCGTGCAGCAGGATCGACGTCTCCAACTCCCCGCCATGCATGTCACTGTCGCCGGACGTCTCGATCCCCGCGGCACGCCTGGCGTCCTCCCACTCGTCCAGCCCGGGGAACAGCGCCATGTCCCCATGCGCCTCCTGGACGACGTTCCCCAGCACGTAATTCCCCCCGTGCCCGTTCACCAGCACCAGCTTCGGCACCCCCGCCCGGACGAGCGACTCGGCGACGTCCCGCACCACCGCGTGCAGGGTCGCCGCCGAGATGCTCACCGTCCCGGGCCAGGCCGCGTGCTCATGCGAGCACGAGATCGTCACGGGCGGGAGCGTCCGCACCGGGTACGCCTTCGAGATCTCCCGGACGATCGTGCAGGCGATCACCGTGTCCGTCGCCAGCGGCAGGAACGGGCCGTGCTGCTCGTGGCTCCCGATCGGCAAGACCGCCACGGGGACGTCCGGTACCTCGGAACTCGTGTGCGTCGGCAGCATGCCCCTTACCCTGCCGCACCCGTCCCACCAGCGAAACCAGCGCCATGGCCCCGGCGAGCAGCGCGGCGGCGACGATCCCGTCCGTCCAGTAGTGGTTGGCCGTCACGACCACCACGAACACCGTGACGGGCGCGTGCAGCGCGACGACCCACCGCCACCGGCTCCGCGACACCCGCACCACCGCGACGGCCACCAGGATCGCCCACCCGATGTGCAGCGACGGCATCGCCGCGTACTGGTTCGCGATCCCTTCGGCCGCCCCCGCCGGATACGCCGAAGGCCCCACCGTCAGCATCGTGTCGACGGCCCCGATGTCGGCCAGCCTCGGCGGCGCTAGCGGGAACAGCGTGTGCACGACCAGCCCCGCCGCCGTCAGCGCCACCAGCTCGTTCCGGACCCTGGCGTAGGACGACCGGTGCCGCATGTAAAGCCAGACCAGCAGCGCCGCCGTCCCGGGAAAGTGCACGCCCACGTAATACACGTTCGCCAGCAACGCCGTGTGATCCCACCCGAGCGCCCACTGCTGGAAATCCACCTCGTTGGGCAGCCACGACCGCTCGAAGTCCCACAGCCACGCGGCGTTCGCCATCGCCTCGCCGGGTCCGTGCTCGACGAGCGTCCGCCCCCACTTGTAGAAGGCGAACAGCACCGCCAGCAGTCCCACCTCGGTGACCAGCGGCCGCCACCTCACCCCGCGCCGCATCGCCACGCTCGCCATGTGTCCTCCCCGTGCCGGTGGTCGTCGCCCGTTGCCAACGCTCAATGACAACCTTTACGTCCGACATTCCGTGTGACACTGGCCCCAGCCACCCGAACCCAGAAGGGAAAGCCCCCACCCGAGGGTGGAGCTAGCCCCACCCCACCGGCATGAGCTGGGTGAACACCCCGCGCTGGAGCGCCGGGCCCGCCGGAGGCAGCGCGACCGGCTCATGGCCGCGCTCCCCGATCTGCCTCCCGGGGCACAGGTGGGGGAGTGGTCCGGAGAAGACGGATGGTGGATCACCCTGCCACCCCAGGCGCTCGAACAATGAGCGCCGACCCGGACAGGGCGAAGGAGACCTTCGCCCTGTTCTACGCGGAGCAGCGCTCGCTGGCCCTCGTCGTCCTGCGGATCGCCCTCTGCGGCACCGGCATCGACATCGAGGACGTCGCGTCCCACATGTGGACGAAGATCTGGCGGACGTGGCGCGAACGCGGCCCGGTGGTCGAGGCGCCCAAGGCGTACGTTCGCCAGTGCGCCCGCCGCGCCGTCACCGACGCGCTCCGCACCGCGACGGACCTGCTGGCCGACGGCGACGAACTAGACGGCGTCGCCGCCCGCCGCTGGGCCGAAGGCGGCTGCGACGAACCGGGCCTTTCCTCATCGGCCCCGTCCAGCCACGGCTGCCACATACCAGACGAACTGCTCACCGACCCCCGGCTCATCGCGGCGGTCGAAGAACTCACACCCGTCGAACGGCTGGTGATCCTCACCTGGATCGAGACGACCCCGCCACCGACCTCCGAACAGATCGCTCAAACTCTGGGGCTCCCCAGCGCGAGCACCGTCCGAGGACACAAGATGCGGGCGAAAAAGAAACTACGCGACATCTTCACCACACCGGCCGACGGGCAGGGGGGCTGAACAGTGGGGGGAACCCGATCCAAGACCGACCAGCAGGACACCGACCTGCGCCGCGCCCTCAACACCGCCCTGGACGAACAGGCCCAGACCCACCAACCGACCACCGACCCTCACACCCTCGCCGCAGAACTCGCCGTCATCATGAGCACGGCGGAGGACGCGGGGCCGTCGTCCGGCCCCGCTCCTGCCGACATGGTCGCGTGGCGTAAGAGTTCGCATAGCGACATGAGCAACGCCGCTTGCGTGGAGGTGGCTCGCCTGGGCTACCTCGTCGGCGTGCGCGACTCGAAGGACCCGGAAGGTGTACCTCTCGGGTTCACCTCGCAGGAGTTCTCTGGGCTGCTGGTACGTATCAAGCGCGGTGAGCTGGCCCTCCACCCAGGGTGCTGATGCCGGTCCGGGGGCGTCGCCTAGGGCCCCCTCTACGGGAGCAGGAGGGTTTTGGCTAGGACGGTGCGGTTTTCGATGGCCTTGTGGGCGTCGGGAGCTTGCTCAAGTGGGAACGTCTGGCCGATGACGGGTTTTATGACGCCCTCGGCGGCCTTTGCCAGGGCGTTGTTGAGGAGGCGCATGCGGTCGTCCGGGCCGAGTTGGACGTCCTGGATGCCGCGCAAAGTGATGCCCCTGCGTTCGGCCTCGTTTGGGTCGACGGCGGCGAAACCGCTCACGGCGGCGCCGTGGGCGGAGAACGTGCCGCCGTCCTTTGTGGCGGCGAAGGCCGCGAGGCCGATCTCGTGGCCGACGCCGTCGAAGACCACCTCCGCCCGGCCGTGGATCTCGTCCGCCCAGCGGGGTTTCGAGTAGTCGAGGACGACGTCCGCGCCCAGGCTACGGGCCAGTTCCAGTTTCAGCTCGCCGCGTGCCGCCGCGATCACCCGGGCGCCTTCGGCGCGTGCGAGCTGGACGAGAAGGACGCCCATCCCGCCGGTCGCGCCCACCACCAGGACGGTGTCCCCGGCCTTGAGTCCGAGGCCTTCGAAGACGCAGAGCGCGGTCACGCCGTCGTGCAGGAGTGCTGCGGCATCGTTGAGGTCCAGGCCGTCCGGGACGGGAAGGACCCTGTCCAAGGGCACGGCCACCCGTTCGGCGTAGCCGCCGTTCTTGACGGACGCCAGCACGCGGCGACCGACCCAGGCCGGATCGACGCCCTGCCCCACGGCGATCACCTCCCCGGCCCCGCCGCCGCCCGGCACGTACGGCGGCGTCGTGTCGAAGAAGTCCCTGGCCTGGCCCGCGCGGATCCGGGTCTCTATGAGCATGGTGTCCGCCGCCGCCAGAGCGACGACGACCTGTCCGGGCTCGGCCACCGGGTCCGGCGCCTCGCGCGGCACCAGGACCTCGGGGCCGCCGAACTCCTTCACTTCGATCATTCGCATATCGGGGTCTCCTCCCACGTCAGGAGACCAGTCTCAACCCTCAAGCAAACTTGAGGTCAACCGTGCGGGATCGAGCCGCGAGATGATCAGGCACTGCCGAGGTGGGAGGGCGAGCATCCGGGCCGCCGCGAGATAGCGCGCCGGTAGCGGCGTGCCCTCGGGGACGTTCTCGGCCGTGACGATCGCGTCGAACGCGTCGTCCAGGCGGAGGACGCGTAGCGTCGCGGCGACCTCCGGGTTCGTCGCGGTGGTGACCAGCGCCAGCCGGTGCCGGGCCCTGCCGAGCGCCAGGACCAGGTCAATGGCGCCCAGATTGGGGCGAAGGCTGGACTTGGCGAGGGATTTGTAAAAGCCGGCCTTGGCGGACAGGACGTTGTCAACGTTTCCCTGCCATTCGGGGGCGCGGTGGGCGAGGAATGCACCGAAGCCTTCGCGGTCGGGCCGTCCGGCGATGAAGGTCCGGTGGTCGTCAGCGGTGACCGGGGAGGCCGACACCGGACGCGGCCTCGTGGAACGCGCGGCAGTGCAGGTCCTCGTCGTCGACGAGGACACCGGTCAGGCCGACCAGGACCGCCGGGGTCACGGGGCCGGGGCACGGTCGCCGCCGGGCATCAGCGCCCAGACGATCTTGCCGACGCCGTTGGCGGACGGCCGGACACCGGTGTCCTTGGCATACGCGGCGACGATCGCGAGGCCGCGCCCGCTCAGCGCGTCCAGCCCGGCGGACGAGGCGCGCGGCAGTTCGGGGGACGGATCCCAGCACTCCAGGACCGGAGCCCCGTCCCGAAGCGTGACCCTGATCCTGAGGCCGTGCCCGTGAGCCGCGTTGAGTACCGGTAGGCCACAGGCGAGGTGCCCGCCCATTTGGCGGGTCCTTTTCCTGTGGCCCCCGGCCCGAACCGGACGTGCACCTTTCGATGCATCCGGCTCTCCAGTGTTACGTGTTCGCGGTTTTCTCTTCCTTATGGATGGATTCATGACAGGACGGGCAGACCGCTAGAGTCTTGCGTCGCATTCTGGCCATGAGTTCCGCCCAAGCGGGTTGAGGCCGTCCTGGGGCCGGTGCGAGATCGGCGATTTTCCGGACTTGATGAATCTGGGGTTCGGTCCGGTTTCCGCATACCTCGCATCGTCCTCGCGCCAACCTTTGCAGGAGTTCCCTGCCGGAACGGCGCGAGTTGATCGGTGCAGCGGGGAGGTCGGTTATGGTGACCTTCCGCTGCCGTTTGAGGGGAATTCCTCCGAACCATGCGACCAGCGGTTTCCTGTTCGCCCGGTGGATGTGGGCTTCGAAGCGTCTGCGTGGCCCGTGCGGTGTCTTGACGGTCGTTTTGTGCTTGTTAGCCATCTTGGACACCGTGGAGTCGTGCTTGGCCGCCAGCGTTTTGAGCATCGAGGTCAGCATGACTCCTTTCAGCCGGTCAAGTCTCCAGACGTCTCCGGCAAGCAGGTAGTACTGGACGATCCCCCGGTACTGGGCTCCGTAGGTGGCGACGATGTCGTAATCGGTCCTGTCCCTGAGGAAGTCCAGATGCACGGGTTTTCCGCGCTTGAGATAGGGGGCGCACTTTTCTTTGATCACCGCCTTTGGAACGCGCAGTCGGATCTTTCCGTTGGTGGCGCGGAAGCCGTGGGCCATCCTGCCGCCGCGTGAGATCTTGCGGTTGGCGTGCTGAACGGTGATCTCGTAGCCGAGGAACCGTGCCGCGCCTGTACGGGCGTGGGTGATCAGTGTTTTGTCCTGGGCGAGTTCCAGTTTGAGTTCGTCACGCAAGATCCCGGCCAGTTTCTGCTTGATCCGTTCGGCTTCGTGTTTGGGTCCGGAGAATCCAAGAAGGATGTCGTCGGCATATCGGATGTAACGCAACCGTCGGTAGTGGGGGTCTTGTGGATCCCCGACCGGGTGTCTTCTGAGTTGCTGGCGCAGCTCGTGGACGCTGGGCGGTGTACCGCTCCTTTTGTGATAGGTGTGACGGTTTCTGATACGGCCGATGTTCTGCTCGATCTCCCGGTAGGCCGGGTTCCTCCTCCGGCTCTTCCCTCGGTTGTTCATACGCAGCAGACGGCGTTCGACGAGGTCGTCCAGCCGATCCAGGTAGATGTTCGACAGAACCGGCGAGACCACACCGCCCTGCGGCGCTCCGGAGAGCGTCGCGTTCCATGTCCAATCTTCCAGATATCCGGCCTGGAGCATGGAGCGCACCAATCGAAGGAACCTGTTGTCGTGGACCTTCTCCGCCAGGATATCGACCATCAAATCGTGGTCGAGCGACCCGAAGCAATCGGAGATGTCTCCCTCGATGAACCAGGTCGTCCCCGTCCAGGTATCCGCAATTTTAGCCAGTGCGGTGTGACATCCCCGGCGCGGACGGAAACCGTGCGAGTCATCGGAGAACCGGGGCTCGTAGTAGGCCTCCAGAAGGAGGCGGACCACTTCGCCGACCAGCTTGTCCGACCAGGACGGAATGCCCAGCGGCCGACGCTTGCCGTTCCTTTTGGGAATATAGACTCGCCGCACCGGCCGGAACCGGTAGCGCTCGTGGCGCAGCGCCTGGATGATGCGCTCGATCCTGGCCATGGACATGCCGTCCGCGGTTTCTCCGCAGGCCCCCGGAGTCATCGCCCCCTGGTTGGAGTACAACTTCCCGTAAGCCTGAAGGTACAAGTGCGGATTGAACAACTGTCGATACAACCGCTCCAGTGGCAGACCTCGCCTGCCGCGTTCACGCAGGACATTCAGAACTGTTTCGGCGTTCTGCATTGCGCATACCTCCCAGCGTCTTCATGCCCGTTCACCTGGCCCCCTTCGCCCTGCGAGCGGCTCTCCCGCTCTCCCTGGAGGGGCGTCACTCCCTCGACTACTACGAGGCCTCCGTCACCTGTCGAACTCGCGCCCTCCAGGTGATCCCGCGTTCGTTTCCGCCTTACGTATCGAGCGCGACTTAGGCGCCCCACTCATCTCCTTGAATCCCTTCACTAGGGATCGTTCCGCGCTCCGAAGGGTGCACCATAACGCAATTAATCCGATGCAGGAGGCGGCGCCGGCGACAGGTACAAATTGCCGACGGATGTAACCTTTCATCCTCTGGAGATTAGGGTTCAAGCAATCCAGCCTTCGCCATATCGCACGGGCCCCTCAACGCATCGCTTCCATACCTGAACACGACCGCTGATTTCCTGGCATGCTATTGTCCCCATTCCCTCACGAGTCCGGGTAAGCCATCAGGCCCAGGAACCTCCCTTCAGTTCCTCCCGGCTGTACCGGGGATAAGACGGAACGCCTCGCGGCGCACCCGCATTGGTGACGATTTCGCTCATGACGACCACCGAGTCATCGATCAGGGACCGGCCAAAGCCCCAATTAGTGAGCGCGTAGCGGACGAGTTCCCGCGCGAGCGAGACCGACGAGTCCACCCCGAGCAGAGTTATCCGTATTTCGTCCGTTTTGGGCATTTGAAGCAATGGCACTTGATCGTTCATAACCGCCATCCTGTTTCCGTGATCTGGTACACAGGATCGGCGTCAATGAGTTAGCGTGTAATGGATTTCAATCCGGGCAATACACAAGGGGGCTGTGATGAGTGTCCGCGAGACGATCGACCCGAACTCGTCGCTCTGGGCCTGGCTGGCCTTTGACCTGTGGTTTTACCGCACCCAGCGCGGGCTGTCGCTCGCCCAGACGGCACTGATCGTCAATGTCGCGCGAGGCACCGTATCGAACTGGGAGGCCGGACGATTTCGCCCCGATGATCGCAACATGGTGGCCCTGGACAAGGCGTGGGACACGGGTGGGCACTTCGAGCGGCTGCTGTACTACGCCCGTTCCGGTCACGATCCAGACTGGTTCAAGCAGTTCATCCAGTACGAAAGCGCAGCGGACATCATCAAGGTCTTTCACGGGAAGTCAATTCCGCCCTTGGCTCAGACCGAGGATTACGCTCAGGCGCTCCTATACGCTGCCGGTCGTCTCCGTGAGATGGAGATAGAGACGAAGGCACGCATGAAGCGTCAGGAGATCCTGGCGCGCCAGGAACCGCCGTACCTGTGGGTCGTGCTGGACCAGGAGGTCCTGGAAAACCAGGTCGGCAGCAAGGCCGTCATGCGCGACCAACTCGCGCAACTGCTCAAGATGGGCGAGAGTCCGCGCACCGTGGTCCGTGTCGTGGCTAGATCTGCGGGATGGCATCCAGGGCACGATGGTTCCTTCCAGATCTTCAAGATCAAATCTCGAGAGCTGGCATACGCGGGAGCGCAGATCGGGGGACGCTTGATCGAGGCCGGTGACGAAGTTGGCACCCTCGCGCTATGGTTCGACCAGATCGGGGCGCTTGCCCTTTCTAGGGACGCTTCGAGGGAGCTGATCGAGCAAACGATGAGGACCTACGAGTGATCAAGTGGCGTAAGAGCTCTCACAGTGGTGGCGGCAGTGACGACGCGTGCGTCGAAGTCGCCCGCATGACCGACGGCATCGGGATGCGTGATTCGAAGACCCCGGACGGTGAACGTCTCGGGTTCACCACTCGTGAGTTCTCTGGGCTGGTGACGCGCATTCGGCGCGGGGAACTGGACGTTCGCCAGGGCGCTGCAGGATCGGTCGCCTAGTAAGGTCACAGCCTGTGCCGCATCGGTCGTAGTTCGGATTCGGCGCCAACCAAGATCGGATTCCGAGCATCATATAGAGATGCGCATCGGTCAGGTGAGCCCGACGCAAGAAGCGACTATTACGCGGCGTTGGGGATGGACGACTGTCTGTACGGTTCTTCTTAGCATCACCGGTCCGCTGGGCCTTGTAGTGATGAACGTTCTCCAGGATCGGGCTGACGAGGAGACGGCGTTGGCCTGTCGCCGGGATCGGGCGAACGCGTCCTGGAGCAAGGGGTTCGACCAGGCACTTCCCGTGTCACTGTTCGTGCTGCTGGTGGTCGCCGTGGTTCTCGCGCTGGTGATTCTGGTGGTAGGCCGCCGCGTGCCCATCTGGGGCAAACCGGTGACCGCCGTCGCGTTGTTCGTCGCGTTGGTCTCGGGCCTACAGGTCGGGCTCATCGCTGATGAGTACGACGACTACCCGGGCGGCGATATCTCCTCCCTGAACGGTCCCTGCGGGGCCTGACCAGAACTGGGCCATGACTTCAAGCGAAGCCGGGGCCAATGTGCCGGTCGTTCAATAAGGTTTGCGAGTTATGTCGCAATGGAGCAGACGGACACAGACGGGTTTGTGGGTCGCCGCGGTTGCTGTGAGTGTGGCACCGGATACCGCGGGTTGGGTCGTATCGCTATTCGGTTCGTGGTCCACGTCGTACATCGTGGGCGGAAGCTTCTCTCCTGTCGAATGTGGCGGCTTCCAGCAGTGGATGGACCTTTCGACTTCTCCGTGGTACAGGCGGCTGAGTGCCATGCCGTACCTGATCGTGATACCGGCTTTTCTCGTGTGGCTGGTGACCAGGCGGCGTGCCGTCGGATGGGTGGCCGTTGGGGTTCTCGGGCCGCTGATGGCCTGCGAGCCGCTGCTGCTCGGCTACGACGCGGCGCGGTGGGGAACCAACTGCACCGAATTGTGGCTGCTCCCTCGCACCGGGTGGCAGATCTCTGTCTGGACGCTCGGCCTGGTCCCCGTGGTCCTGATCCTGGCGGCGACGTATCGTCCGGGCCGACGGGCATTCCGGGCGGTTTCGGCGACCCTGGCCCTGAGCCTGGTGCTGAGCGTCGCCGCCGACGGGGGACCGCCGAAGACGGTGATGGCGAGCCAGGACGACTGCGAAGACGTGAAACACATCGACCTGGCGGACATAGAGGCGCTGTCGTCCACGGTCAACAAGCTCTCAACCGACCGGCGAAGGCTCGCCTACATCTGCTCGATACGCGGGCTCACCGGTTGGCGGCCAATCGGGTCGCAGCGTCTGGCGGAGGGCTCCCCACTGTCCGACGCCGTCCTCCTCGACCAGGGGCGGCGCGTATGCCGCGGGGACGAGCCGGACTTCCCGCGCGGACTGGGCCGCTATGGCAGGAGCCAGCCAAGCCTTAGCCAGATCGCGTTTCTGTGCCCGGAAACCGCTTTCGCGCGGCTGCGCGAGCGACAACGGTTGAGTGCGGAAACCGCAGCGGAGTACAAACGCTACAGAAAGAAGGCCACGGCATATTGCAAGCGGGCCGTTCCTGATGCGCCGCGCCCTGTCCGGCAGTTCACGGGACTCGTCTCCGGTGGAGAAAGCAGCAGCTACTTCCTCGGGTCGGGGGGCGATGGTTCCGCTTTCGACAGTGCCCTTGCTGACGGGCTCGTCGGCGCCGCGGGAGGGGGCGTCACGGTGTCGACGGGGACGGAAGGGGACCTGTGCCTGACCATCCGGGCGTACCGGAAGGCGCCGCCGGTCGCGGTCGAAGGCTGGGAACGCGTCACTGAAGTCGGCTTTGACAGCGCGGACGGGCAGGCCGGGATCGGCTCGTTCTGGGAGCCGGTCGAAGCGCCGTCCCTCACCGCCGCCGGGCCGGGGCCGTACCGGGTGCGCGTGCACGTCAGGGGGCAGGGTGGCCCCGAAAGGTTCTCTCCGGAGATGCCGGTGGAGCATCACCTGATCGTTGTCTTCCCTGGTAAGTCCAAGAAGCAGAAGACCTTCAAGAAGACCAAGGGCTGATCTGCCGGAATTTATCCGTGTGCGTCCGCTGTTCCCGGTCGGGTATCGTGCCGGACGTGGTGAACCCCGAGTCGGATGAGGCGGGGGCTTTCGGTCGCCCCGTCAGCCCCCTGAACCGCTGAGCCCTTAGCCGTGCCGCTGTGTTTCGCGGCCGGACGAGTGTGCCCTTGGGTGCTGACCGCGGTGACGAGACGCCTCCTTGCGCCTCTCCTCATCTCGGAGCCACTCGATGCCTTTCGCCCTTTACCTTCTTGCCCTGGCGATCTTCGCCATGGGCACTTCTGAATTCATGCTCGCCGGTCTCCTGCCGGACATCGCGTCCGACCTCGATGTGAGCGTCGGGACGGCGGGCACGCTGACGTCGGCCTTCGCCATCGGAATGGCCGTCGGCGCCCCGGTCATGGCCGCGCTCGCCCGTAACCGGCCGGGACGCACGAGCCTTCTCGGGTTCGTGCTCGTATTCGCGGCGGCTCACGCCGTGGGCGCCGCCACCACCGGCTTCCCGGTTCTGTTCGCCACGCGAATCGTCGCCGCGCTCGCGAACGCGGGTTTCCTCGCCGTGGCACTGACGACCGCCGCCACGCTGGTCGCGCCCGACAAGAAGGGACGTGCGCTCGCCGTCCTGCTGTCCGGCACGACGGTGGCCACGGTCGCCGGTGTCCCGGGCGGATCGGCGCTCGGCGCGTTCCTCGGCTGGCGGGCCACGTTCTGGGCCGTCGCCGCCGTGTGCCTACCGGCGGCCATCGGGGTCCTCAAGGGAGTCCGGGCGCGGCCTGACGACGACGAAGCGGCAGGCGGGCCGGTCCTGCGGTCGGAACTCGCGCGCCTCAGGAGCCCACGGTTGATCCTGGTCATGCTGCTGGGCGCGCTGGTCAACGCCGCGACCTTCGCCGGTTTCACCTTCCTCGCCCCCGTCGTGACCGACACCGCCGGGCTGGACCGGCTGTGGGTCCCGGTCGTGCTGGTGCTCTTCGGCGCCGGTTCCTTCGCCGGGATCACCGTCGCCGGACGCCTTTCCGACCGGCGTCCGGGGGCGGTCGCCGCCGTCGGTGGTCCGCTGCTGCTCGTCGGCTGGCCGGCCCTGGCCGTGCTGGCGGACAGGCCGGTCGCTCTGCTGGGCCTCGCGTTCGTCCTCGGCGCCCTGTCGTTCGCGCTGGGCAGCACCTTGATCACGCGAGTTCTCTACGAAGCGGCCGGAGCCCCGACGATGGCCGGTTCGTACGCCACCGCGGCATTGAACGTCGGCGCCGCCGGAGGACCGATCATCGCCGCGACGACCCTCGGCACGACGGCCGGGGAGCTCGGGCCGCTGTGGGCCAGCGGGGCGCTCGTCCTGGTCGCGCTGCTGATCATGAACGCCACCGATGTCATGGCGAGAAACGGCTAGGCTTTGAGTTCATCCCTACATATCGGTGATCTTGTGAGGCGGATATGGCGTGGGGGCCGGACGAGCATCGGCACGGAGCGCAAGCCGGTGCCGACCTGTTCCGGCACGTGGTCACCGGCGGGGAACTGGAGCCGATGCCGTCCGTTCCGGCGGGGCTGGAGCGGGACGAGTACGCGTACGCGGAGCTTCCGCTCGAATACTCGCGTTTCTATGCCACGGACGTGACCTATTACCGGCGATCGGTCGCCGCGTATGGATCGGCCGGATTCGTGCTCGGGGCGCTCGCCGTCAACGCGGCCGGGAACGCGCTCGCGCGCAGCCGGGCCCGCGCGCTCGCGGCCGCGCAATGGCGCGAGCACCAGGTGGCGCGGGTCCTGCTGACGAGTGAGCGGCTCTTGGTCTTCACGAGGATCCGGCCGCTGTCGTTCTGGCATGGAGGGCTCAGCGAATTCCTGCCAGCGCCGGACGTCTTCCAGCTGTTGCTGACCTATCCGGACTGCGAGCCCGTCCAACTGAAGGGGCCCGGAGTGCCGTGGCTCGCGGTGGCGATGGCACGGGTCATCTACGAGCCGGAGGAACTGATGATGATTCCCGGGTTCGCGGGGATGGCCGCCTGGCATCTCACGGAAGGAACGGAATAGAGACCGGTCATTCGCGGGTCAGGGTGCCTTTCGCCCTTAGGCTGCCCGACGAGTAGATGGTGAACTCGGCCTTTCCCTTCTTCGCCGGCGTGAGCTTGATGTCGCCGACGTCGCAGCGGGCCATGTCCTCGGGAAACACGGTGTCGAGGGTCAGGGTCTTGGCGTCCAGCGAGATCGGCACGGCGATGCCGACGCATGGTCCGCCCGCGTAGCTGACGTCGCCATTGTGCTTTCCCGCTCGCAGGGTCAGCTCCGCCCGCCAGCCGTCGTCGTCCTTCTTTTTCGGCCGGTCCTTGGCGGTGCCGCGCCAGGTGCCGGCGAGGGCGGCGGGCACGGCCGCCTTCGGGGCGTTGGGGTCGGGCGCCAACTCCAGCGAGATCAGCGTGACGACCGACAGCGCCATGCCCACGCCCATGGTGACCACCAGGGCGATCCCGACCGACCGCAGCACCCGCTCCCGGCGGCCGGGACGGTAGGGCGCGGCAGGAGGGGGCCACGACGTGGGCATGCCGTAACGGGGCGGGGGAGGCATCCGCCGGTACGGCACGTCCCGCCGCGGCGGAGTCCGGGGCGGAGCCGGCGGCGGGGTGCTCGGGCGGCCCTCGGTGGCCGTGTCCCAGGGGTCGTCGATGAGTTCGGGCTCCTCGTCGGCCTCGGGTTCGTCGTCGGCCTCGGGTTCGTCGTCGGCCTCGGGTTCGTCGCGGTAGGCGTCGTAGCTCGCGCGGTGCCTGGTCAGGATGTCGCGGGCGGCGTTGAGGAGCCGGGTGCGCGTGGCGCCCTCCGCCTTGCTCTCCGCCTCCTGGAACCGGTCGGGGTGGTGCGCCCGGACGCCGGTGAGATGGGCGCGTCTGATCTCCTCGGCGGACGCGTCCGGGGCGACGCCCAGCAGCTCGTAGGCGTCGTGCCCGTCCAGCTCGGCGAATTCCCTCCGCATCCCCTACCTGCCGATCCGCCGCTCCACCGACGCCCGGTAGCAGGTGAGGGACCAGTGCGCGGACGCGGCGTCATGCCCCGCGGGCACGTCCTTGGTCCCGGTCGCGAACGTCACGTCCCGCGCCCCGGCGAGGTAGAAGACGAAGGCGTTCAGGCGATGCTCGAATCCCTGGTACCACCAGTCGATGCGCATCGGCCGCCGCTGACCGGTGAACGGCGCCTGCAGGAGTTCCTGCGCCCGCGGCGGAAGGTTCCCGATGACGCCTTTCGCCGCCTCGGAGAGCCCGAGGTCCACGCCCGCGGCGGCGTTACCCGGCGCGGCCGGCGCGGCGGTCGCGCTCGTCGGGACGCGGCGCGGCGGACGATGGTCGATCTCGACATGGCGCAGCGACCCGGGCGCGAAAAGGAACGCGGAGATCGCGTAGACCGGACGATGGTCGGTGCTGATCCGCGGTTCGGCCACGGCGAGCCCGGCGTCGCCGACGACCACGGCGTAGGGGCGGCCTTCCGGGCTGGACGCGTCGGTCATGGCGTACCACTCGATCGCGTTGCCCGCGAGCTCGTGCAGCCGGTTCCGGGACTTCGGGCCGATGGACTCCCAGAGCTCCTCGCGCTGCTTCCCGCCGAACGGCATCGCACCGGCCTGGTGGAGCTGGGCGGACATGCCCTCGGACCTGGCGAGACGGCCCCCGCGCCGCGCCGCTGGACGACCGGAGCCGACCGGCTCCACAGGAAAGGACGAACCCACGAGCCGTTCTCCCTTGACCGTTTATTGACGTTTCTTGATAACGCTAGTGGCGGAGCATGCAGAACAAAGACGCACGGCGTCGATTGTTATCGGGCGGTGTCAGGCGCGGAGGCCGCCGGGCCGTCCGCGAAGCCATTCGGGACTCAGCGCCGGCGGCGCGTCGGTGGTTTCGACGGTGGCGTGGTGGCAGGTCACCGACCATTGGGCGGTGCCGCCGGGCGGGACGGTCATGGTGCCGGTGGCGACGGTGACGTCCCGGGCTCCCGCCACATAGAACATGAACCAGTCGACGCGCTTGTCGGTGCCTTCGTACTGCCAGAAGTGGCTCCTGATCCGCTGGCCGGCCATGAAGGGACGCTGGACGAGCCACTGGGCCCGTCCGGGCAGGTTGCCGAGCAGGCCGCAGCTCTCGTCGTTGAGACCTATGTCGGGCGGGTCTTCCGTGCTGGACGGTTCAGAGGTGTCCGACGGCGGTGTGGTGTCGACCTGGACGCGATCCAGGGAATCCGGGGTGAACTCGAAGGAGAAGAGCGGCGTGTCCGGCGGTTGCAGGGCGGCCAGGCCCTTGCCGCCGAAGACGACGGCCCATGGACGGTCGTAGGGCTCGACGCCGGCCATCCAGTCGATGGTGGTGCCGGAGCGTCTTTTCAGCTCCTTGCGGATTCGCCTGGGGATCGATTTCCAGGCTTCGAGGCGCGGGGTGGTGTCAATCCTGGCGATGATGTCGCCCGGCTGGTGGACGGGGAACGCCGAGTCCATACGGCCCCTTTCGTCCACTCACTTTCGCACGGGCCCGCCGCGGTCGTACAGGTCGTCGAGGTGGGCGGAGACGGCGGCGCGCATGCGTTCCGGGGTGGTGAACCGGGGGTGCAGGGCGGCGTGGACGGCCAGGCCGTCGACCAGGGCGTGGAGGCGGTCGGCCTCCAGTTCCGTGTCCGAGTCCGGGGCGAGGGAACGGGCCAGGGCGAGGCAGCCGGAGCGCAGGGTGGTGTGGGCCTCCTCGCACAGGGTGCGCAGTTCGGGGTCGACGAGCGCGCGGGCGGTGAAGGCGAGCCAGACGTGGTTCTCGGCGGCGCGTTCGGCGTCCATCGGGAGGAGTTCGGTCAGCACCCGGGCGGCGCGGACGCGGGGGTCGCCATCCGTGGCCGGGACGGCGGCGATCCGCCGTTCGATCCGCTCGATGACCGTCCGCAGCGTGAACGCCAGCAGTTCGGGCTGCGTGGCGAAGTAGTGCCGTAGCGAGCCGGTGGACAGGCCGGCCTCGCGGGCGACGTTGCGGACCGACGCCCGGTCCAGGCCGTCCCGCCGGACGACCCGCCACACCGCGGCGACCACTTCCTGCCGGCGCCTGGCCGGATCCACCACTTTCGGCATGGGACTTTTATAGCACAGCTGTGTTACCTTCGATTGTGATGACACAGTCGTACTAAAAAGGAGATGGTCATGAAACGTGCGGTCGTCGTCACCGTCACCGCCGCGCCGCTGCTGCTCACCGGGGCCGGGCTCGGCGCCGCCGCGGGGCTCCAGGCGTCCTCCGGCGGCTCGTTCGGCACCCCGGAACAGCGCTTCGCCACCTCGGCCGTCGCGCTCAAGACCGACGAGATCGAGGTGGGGGCCGAGACGGCGCGCGCCGGGAACCCCATGCCCGACGTCGGCGAGCTGGCCGAGGTCGAGATCGTGGTCCGCCCGGCCGACCCGCGCGTCCCCCTGTTCGTGGGGATCGGGCCGAAGGAGCGGGTCGAGAGGTACCTGCGCGGGGTGTCGCGGGACGAGTTCGTGTCGGCCGAGCTCAGCCCGTTCAAGCCGGTGTTCCACCGCCTGCCGGGTGCCGGCCGGGCCGTCGCGCCGCCGTCGGGGGAGCGGTTCTGGGTGGCGAGTTCGGCGGGGCCCGGGACGCGCACCGTCAAGTGGGACAAGACCGGCGGCGCCTGGTCCGTGGTGGTGATGCGGATGGACGGCCGCGCCGGAGTCGACGCGCACGCCTCGATCGGCCTGCGCTTCGGGTTCCTGCTGCCCGGCGCGATCGTCGCGCTGGCCGCCGGGACCGTGCCGCTCGGCTGGGCGCTGGCCGCGCGCCGCCGCCACGCCGGACGCCACGAGGCCGCTGCCTGAGAACGTCCGCGATGCCCAGAAGGCGGAGGTGTTCGAGGACGCGCTCGCCCGCGTGAGCTGGTATCTGGCGAGGGCGGCGCGGCGCAGCGCGGCCGAGCTGAAGGCGGAGCGGATCGCGGCGGCCAGGCCCGGCCGGTCCGCCCCGCCGGACGGGCCTCCGGAGGCCGCGCCACTGGCGTCCCAGACGACGCGCCGCCGTCGGCCGACCAGCGCCGACGCGGCGCTGAACCGCAGGCACGCCGCCACCCGGGCGAAGGGCGCCCGGCGGCAGGCGAGGCGCGACGGCCGGTAGCGGCGGGTCAGGCCGCGTCGATGATCTCGGGGGCGAGGATGCGGTCCAGGACCATGGCGGCGCAGCCGGTGAGGCCCGCCCGCTCGCCCAGGCGGCTGGGCTCGATCCGGAGGCTGCGGGTGGCGAGCGCGGTGGAGCGCTGGTAGACGACCTCGCGCAGGCCCGCGATCAGCGGCTCGTCCGCGCCGATGAGATCGCCGCCGAGGACGACGACGGCGGGGTTGAGCAGGTTGACGGCGGTGGCGACGACCTCGCCGATACGGCGTCCGGCGTCGCGGAGCAGCGCGACCGTGGCGGGGTCGCCGGAGCGGGCCAGGGCGGCGAGGCCCGGCAGGTCGTCGGCGGCGGAGCGGGCGAGCAGCGCGGTGCCGCCCGCGACGGCCTCGACGCAGTTGACGTTGCCGCAGCGGCACGGCGCCTCGTCCGGGAACGGGACCGGGACATGGCCGATCTCGCCCGCCGCGCCGAGCGCGCCGCGCTGGATGCGGCCACCGGCGATCAGCCCGGCGCCGATTCCCGTGGAGATCTTCACGAACAGCAGGTCGTCGACACCGGGATGGGCCTGGTGCTCGCCGAGCGCGGCGGCGTTGACCTCGTTGTCGAGAAAGGCGGGGACGCCGAGGCGGCCGGAGATCGAGGGGACGATCTCGACGCCGTTCCAGCGTCCGGCGGCGTGCTCCACGGCGTCCGGCACGCCCAGGCCGACGCCGCGGACGGTGGAGGCGTCCATGCCGGAGGCGTCCAGCAGCGACGTCCAGCCGTCGAGGAGGCGGGGGAGCGTCCTGCCGGGGGACACCTCGGCCGGTGGGCCGTCGGCGCGGGCGATGATCGTCCCGGCGAGGTCGCAGACGGCGAGCTGGCCACGGGACTGGCCGAGGTTCGCCACGAGGACGGTGCCGCCCGCGGCGTTGAACTCCAGCCGGGCCGGGGGGCGGCCGCCGGTGGACGGGCCGTCCGCGCGCTCCACCACGAGCCCGCGGGAGATCAGCGCGGCGACGCGGGCCGCGACGGCAGGGCGGGACAGCCCAGTGATGCGGCCCAGCTCGGCGCGGGTGGCGACGCCGTCCTCCCGGATCAGGCGGAGCACGTCCCCGCTGGTGGACGGGCGGGACACGGCGCGCGGCATCCGGCCAGTCAAGCACGCGCTCGTTCGGTACGTCCAGTTAGCGCAAGCTCTCTGCTTTTGTAAGGAGATGTTCATAAGTCAGGTTGTATGTCTTACGTATGTCTCGATAGCGTGACGATCCGGAGATCCCCCTGGACTGGAGCGTCCCTATGGCTGTGCATCCCGTGCTGGCGGAAGTGACCCGGCGCGTCGCCGAGCGGAGCGCCGCGACGCGCGGCGCGTACCTGACCCGGATCCGGGACGCCCGGACGGACGGCCCGGTCCGCGGCGGGATGAGCTGCGCGAACCTCGCCCACGGCTTCGCCGCCTGCGGCGCCCAGGACAAGCTGTGGCTCAGGGGCGACGTCATGCCCAACATCGCGATCGTGTCGGCGTACAACGACATGCTGTCCGCGCACCAGCCGCTGAAGGACTACCCCGACGTGCTGAAGGCCGCGATCCGCGCGGCGGGCGGGACGGCCCAGTTCGCCGGCGGCGTGCCCGCGATGTGCGACGGCATCACGCAGGGCCGCGCCGGGATGGAGCTGTCGCTGTTCAGCCGCGACGTGGTCGCGATGGCGACGGCGGTGGCGCTGTCGCACGACATGTTCGACGGCGCGCTGCTGCTCGGCGTGTGCGACAAGATCGTCCCGGGGCTGGTGATCGGGGCGCTGTCGTTCGGGCACCTGCCGGCGATCCTGGTGCCCGCGGGGCCGATGGCGTCCGGGCTGCCGAACGGAGAGAAGGCGAAGGTCCGCAAGCGGTTCGCCGCCGGGGAGATCGGGCGCGACCAGCTCCTGGCGGCCGAGGCGGCGTCCTACCACTCGCCCGGCACCTGCACCTTCTACGGGACGGCGAACTCCAACCAGCTCCTGATGGAGGTCATGGGCCTGCACCTGCCGGGCGCGAGCTTCGTCCCGCCGGGCACGAAGCTGCGCGACGCCCTGACCGAGGCGGCCGGACGCCGCGTCCTGCGGCTCACCGGCCTGACCGACGGCTACCTGCCGATCGGCGAGCTGCTGGACGAGCGCGCCTTCGTCAACGGGGTCGTCGCGCTGCTGGCCACGGGCGGGTCCACCAACCACACGCTCCACCTGGTCGCGATGGCCGCGGCGGCCGGGATCGAGCTGACCTGGGACGACTTCGACGAGCTGTCCAAGGTCACGCCGCTGCTCACCCGCCTCTACCCGAACGGGACCGCCGACGTGAACCACTTCCACGCGGCGGGCGGCACCGCGTTCCTCATCGGTGAGCTGATCGACGCCGGTCTCCTGCACGAGGACGCGAGGACGGTCGGCGGCGACACCCTCGCCGCGTACCGGCGCGTCCCCGAGGTGATCGGCGGCAAGGTCGAGTGGCGGGACACGCCCGGCGGGTCGGGCGACACGGACGTGCTGCGTCCCGTCGCCGACCCGTTCGACGCGCACGGCGGGCTGCACACCGTGCGCGGCAACCTGGGACGTGCGGTGATCAAGGTGTCGGCGGTGCGTCCCGAGCACCGGACGATCGAGGCCCCCGCCCGCGTGTTCGACTCGCAGGAGGACTTCCAGGACGCGTTCGCCGCCGGGGAGCTCGACCGGGACGTGGTCGCGGTCGTCCGCAACCAGGGGCCGCGCGCCAACGGGATGCCGGAGCTGCACCGGCTGACGCCGCCGCTGTCCGTCCTCCAGGACAGGGGGCACCGCGTCGCGCTGGTCACCGACGGCCGCATGTCGGGCGCCTCGGGGGCGGTGCCCGCCGCGATCCACGTGTCGCCGGAGGCCGCGGCGGGCGGCCCGCTCGGCCGCGTCCGCGACGGCGACATCGTCCGGCTCGACGCGGACGGCGGGATCCTGGAGGTCCTCGTCCCGGACACCGAGTTCGAGGCCCGCGAACCCGCCGGCGGCCCGCCGCCCGGCGGGACCTGGGGAACCGGACGCGAGCTGTTCGGAACGTTCCGGCACGCGGTCGGCCCCGCCGAGCGGGGCGCGGGAGTGTTCGCGTGACCCCGGGGCCCTGGCTGGTCGCGGACGTCGGCGGCACGAACGCCCGCTTCGCGCTGGTGGACGGCCCGCGCGGCCTCCCGTCCCGGGTGAAGTCCCTCCCCACCCGCGACCATGACGATCTCGCCGGCGCCGCCGCCGACTATCTCGCCCGGTACGCTCCGGACGTCCGGCCGTCCGCCGCGTGCCTGGCGGTCGCCGGGCCGGTCGCGGACGGGACGTACCACCTGACGAACGCGGGCTGGCCGAAGGGCACCGCCGAGGCCGTCCGCGCCCACCTCGGCATCCCCCAGCTCGACATCATCAACGACTTCGAGGCCCTGGCCCTCGCCCTCCCGCGCCTCGGCGAGGACGACCTCATCCCGATCGGCGGGCGGGCCCTCCCCGACGCGGACGCGCCGCTCGCCGTGGTCGGGCCGGGCACGGGGCTCGGCGTCGCGGGGCTCGTGCCGACGCCGTCCGGATGGGTTCCGCTGCCCGGCGAGGGCGGCCAGGTCGACGTCCCGGCCGCGACCGGCCGCGAGATCGAGATCGTGCGGCTGCTGCGCGCCGAACACGGCGCGGCGACCGCCGAGCACCTGCTGTCCGGGGCCGGGCTGGTGCGCGTCCACCGGTACCTGGCCGAGCTCGACGGCGAACCCGCCGCGAAGCGCGCCGCCCGGCGGATCACCGCCCAGGAGATCACCGAACGGCGCGACGATCCGCGCTGTCACGAGACGCTGCTGACGTTCTGCGCGCTGCTCGGGTCGTTCGCCGGGAACGTGGCCCTGACGCTCGGCGCGCGCGGCGGCGTCTATCTTGGCGGAGGGATCCTGCCGCGCATCGCGGACGTGCTCGAAGACAGCGCGTTCCGTGCCCGCTTCGAGGGGAAGCCTCCCGTCGAGGACTACGTGCGCGGCATTCCCACCGCGCTGATCGTCCACCCCGGCCCGGCGCTGGCCGGGGCCACCATGCGGCTGGCGCAGAGCCTGTCGACGAGGGAGCTCGCATGATCGCCGAAGACCTGTTCGACCTCGCGCCCGTCATCCCGGTCGTGGTGCTCGACGACGCCGACGCGGCCGCCCCGCTGGCCCGCGCCCTGGTCGAGGGCGGGCTCCCGGTGATCGAGGTGACGCTCCGCACGCCGCCGGCGCTGGCGGCGATCACGCGGATCGCCACGGAGGTCCCGGACGCGGTCGTCGGCGCGGGGACGGTCGTCCGCCCGGAGGACGCCGAGCGGTCCGCCGCCGCCGGGGCGCGGTTCCTGGTCAGCCCCGGCTGCACGTCCCGGCTCCAGGCGGCGATGGCCGCGACCGGGCTGCCGTTCCTGCCGGGCGTCGCGACCGCGTCCGAGGCGCTCGCGCTGCTGGAGGACGGGATCACGGCGATGAAGTTCTTCCCCGCCGAGGCCGCGGGCGGGATCGGTTACCTGAAGTCGCTGTACGGGCCGCTGCCGCAGATCAGGTTCTGCCCGACCGGCGGCGTCGGGCCGGGGAACGCCGCCGAGTACCTCGCGCTGGAGAACGTCGGCTGCGTCGGCGGGTCGTGGATCACGCCGGCGGACGCCGTCCGCGACGGCGACTGGGACCGCGTCCGCGGCCTCGCCGCCAAGGCGGCGGCGCTCCGGGTCGCGTAACGGGTCATCGGGGGCCGGGTCATCGGGGGTCGGTGTCGCGGGCGCAGTGCGGGCAGGGGCCCGCGACGAGGCCCCGGCCGCCGCCGGTCGGGACGAGGTCCATCCGGAGCCGGCCGCAGGCGCAGCGGCTCCAGACCACGATGCCGTCACTGGTGACATGCCGGGAAAGTGTTGTGTTCTGCTGATCCATGCCACCAGTCTGGGACCGATCAAACGTTGCCGTCTATTTCAGGTTTCCGCATTGGATCGTGCAATATGGTTGCATGATTGATCTGCGGCGGCTGCACATGCTCCGGCTCGTCCACCAGTTCGGGACGGTCACGTCGGCGGCGGAGGCGATCCACCTCACCCCGTCGGCGGTCTCGCACCACCTGCGCGAGCTGGCGCGGGAGCTGAAGGTGCCGCTGCTGGAACCGCAGGGCCGCAAGGTCAAGCTGACCCCGGCCGCGCACCTGCTGATCGGGCACGCCGACGGGCTGCTCGCCCGGTGGGAGGAGACCCTCGCCGACCTGGAGTCGCACCGCGCCGGGGTCGCCGGGCCGCTGCGCATGTGCGGGTTCACGACGGCGGTCGGCGGGCTGATCGCCCCGGCCGCGGGCGCGCTGCGGCGCGACGATCCCGAGCTCACCGTCGAGATCCGCGAATGCGACACCGACGTCGCCATGGGCCTGCTCGCCGCCGACGAGATCGACATCGCCGTCATCGAGCCCACCCCGGACGCGCCGCCGCCCGGCGACCCGCGCTTCGACCGGGAGCCGCTGCTGGAGGAGGCCCTCGACCTGATCGTCCCCGCCGGCCACCCCCTGGCGTTCCGGAGCGGAGTCTCCCTGGAGGACGCGGCGGACGAGGCGTGGATCAGCATCCACCCGGAGGGCTGCGCCCACAACCAGCAGGTCATGGCGTACTGCGCGGCCGCCGGGTTCACGCCCCGCATCGCCTACAACGTCGATACCTGGTCGGTGATCTGGGCGCTGGTCTCCAACGGCCTCGGCGTGTCGCTGGTGCCGAGGCTGGCGGGCGGGCCGTCGGACCAGCCGGTCGTCCGGGTCCCGCTGACCGGCGACGGCGTCCCGAAGCGGCGGGTGCTGACCTGCGTGCGGCGCGGCAGCCGCGGCCACCCGCTGATCCTGCGGGGGCTGCGTGCCCTGCACGACGCCGTCCCCGACCGCTGCACGCCCATCGCCGCGTGACCCGCACCCTTTGACCCGCACTGTCTGTTTGACCCGCACCGTCTGACCTATTCCGTCGCGATCGCCTGGAGGACGTTCATGCGGGCGGCGCGGCGCGCGGGCCACACGGCGGCGACGACGCCGATCGCGGCCGCCGCCGCGACGCACACCGCCAGCCGCGCGTACGGGATCGCGAGGACCTCCATGCCGCCGTCCCCCGCCGCCATCACCCGCTGCAGGACGACCCCGAGCACGACGCCCGTGCCGACCCCGGCCGCCGCGCCGAACAGCGACACCACGACCGCCTCGTAGCGGATCATCCGGCGGACCTGGCGGCGCTGCATGCCGACGGCGCGGAGCATGCCGATCTCCCGCGTCCGCTCGGACACGGCGAGCGCGAGCGTGTTGACGATGCCGAGCGCGGCCACCAGGACCGACAGCACCAGCAGGCCGAGGACGAGGTTGAGGAACAGGTCGATGTCGCCTGCGGCGTCGTCCTTCACCTGCGCGCGGTCCTTCAGCTCCAGGTTCGGCCACGGCGCGAGCGCCGACTCCAGCGCCGCCCGGCCGGCGGCCGCGGTGTTGATCTCGATGCGGTCGATCGGGGCGTCGGGGTCACGGGTCCGGTACCCCGCCCAGTCGATGATCATTTGCGGTGCGGACGGGGTGAGCGACGGCCGGTCGGCGTAGATCCCCGCGATGCGGAACGTGCGCCGTGTCCCGTCCTGGTACCGGCCCGGGATCGTCGTCCCGACGGACCATTTCTGCGCCTTCGCCACGCTGCGGCCGACGAGCAGCGCGTCGCCGCGCACCGACGGCGTCCCCTCCTGGATCGGCAGCCGGAAATGGCCGAGCAGCTCACCGGGGGCGCCTGCGGTCGCCGTCCGGACGGAACCGTCGAGCTCGAACCGCGCCGTCCGGATCGGGATCGCCGACCGTACACCGTCCACGCGCGCCATCGCGCCCGCCGCCTCCGCCGCGACCGGCGTGATCTGGCTCCGGCCGGTGACCTGGTAGTCGGCGGTGAGGCCCGCGTCGAGCTGCCGGTCCACCGACGAGGCCATCGACTGGACGATCACCGACACCGTCGCGATCAGCGCGAGCCCGATCATCAGCGCGGACGCCGTCGCCGCGGTCTGCCGGGGGTCGCGGAGCGCGTTGCGCCCGCCCATCCGGCCGGTGCCGCCGCCGAATCGGGCGAACGGCCAGGCCAGTACCCGGATCACCGGGCGGCTGAGCACGGGCGACACCACGACCACCCCGGCGAACAGGACCATCGCGCCCGCCCCGGCGAGTGTCAGCGCGGTCGAGCCGTCCGCGGCGAGACCGGCCACGGCGAGGCCCGCGCCCGCCGCGAGCGCGACACCGCCGGACACCGCCCGGCCGCGCAGCGGGCGCGGCGCCGCCTTCCCCTCGCGCAGCGCCGCGACGGGCGGGATCCGCGACGCGCGCCGCGCCGGGACGAACGCGGCGGCCAGCGTGACGACCGTCCCGACCCCGTACGAGGCGATCACCGCCGAGGAGGGCACCACGAGCGTCCCGAACGGCAGCTCCTCACCGCCCGTGACGACGGTCATGAGCCGCGCCAGCCCGGCCGCGACGCCCGCGCCCGCGAGCAGGCCCAGCGTGGAACCCGCCAGGCCGACCCCGGCCGCCTCGCCGAGCACCGACCGCGTCACCTGCCCGCGCGACGCCCCGACCGCGCGCAGCAGGGCCAGCTCCCGCACCCGGCCGCTCACCAGCATCGCGAACGTGTTGAAGATGATGAACGACCCGACGAACACCGCGATCACGGCGAAGACCAGCAGGAACGTCCGCAGGATCTTGAGGATGTCCTTGAACGACTCGGCCTGCTCGGCGGTGGCCTCCCGCCCGGTGATCGCCTCGACGCCCGGCGGGAGCGCCGCCGCGACGGCGTCCCTGAGCCGTTCCTGCGAGACGCCGTCGTCGGCGTGCACGACGATCCGCGCGTAGGTCCCGGGTTCGTCGGACAGCAGCCGCCGCGCGGTGCCCGGCGCGAACGCGGTCATCGAGAGCTGGTCGCTCAGCGCCGAGTCGCCGACCTCGAACAGGCCCGTCAGCCGGAACGTGCGCGTGCCCGACAGCAGCGCGACCCGTACCCGGTCGCCGACGCGGTATCCGGCGTCGGCGGCGGTCGTGACGTCGACGGCGACCTCGTCCGGCGCGGCGGGCGCCGTCCCGGACGTCAGCCGCGGCAGCGACAGGTCGGGGTCGCCGTCCCACGCCACGCCCTGCTGCGGCTCCGCGCCGACGATCTTGCCTTTCCGGTCGACGACGGCGGCGAACCCGGTGACGACGCCGTGCGCCTTCTCCACCCCGTCCACGGCCTGGACGCGGGCCAGCACCGACTCCGCGACGGGACGCTGCGAGGCCCGCTCGCCGAGCCCCGGCTCGAACGCGCGGTCCGTCCGGACGATCACGTCCGTGCCGCGTCCGAGATCGTCGAAGGCCCGGTCGAAGGAGCGGTCCAGGGTGGCGGAGAAGATCAGTGTCCCGGCGACGAAGGCGACACCGGCCACCACCGCGACGGTCGACAGCAGCAGGCGGGCACGGTGCGCGAGGAGGCCCCGGAACACGAGCTTGAACATCATGCGAACGATTCCAGCCGGGCACGCACCTGGCCGGGCAGCGCGAATCGTCGTGTCCGTGCCCTACGAACGGCCTCCGGGACGCGACTTTCGTAGGGGTGGAGTACCGCGCCCGTGTGCGTAACGTATGGCTGTGCGCATGCCATCGCCGCGTCTCGTGTTCGCGCGGCTCCTCCCACCCGGCCGGTCCCGGGACCTGACCGCCGACGCCGTCGTCGTCTCGGCCGGCGTGGCCCTCAGCCTGGGCGCGGACGCGGGTTCGATCCTCCGCTCGCAGGGCGGCGCGACGCTCGCGCTCCTCATGATCCCCGCGCTGGCGCTGGTGTTCCGGCGCCGCGCCCCGATGACGGTCGCGTGGATCACCGCCGCCTTCGCCGCGCTGGTGTGGGTCGTCGAGCAGGCCGCGCCGGGGACGCTGCTGCGCGTGGACGCCGACCACTCGATCAGCCCGCCGGTGTGGTGGCCGCCGACCGCGCCGCTCGCCGCGTATGCGGCGATGGCGTTCCCCCGCGACGGCGCCCGCCCGGTCTGGATCCGCGCGCTGCCCGTCGCCGCGCTGCTCGTCCCGGTCGGCGGCATGGGCGAGGTGCTGCCCGGGTCGGCCATGCGGGAGTTCTCCTCGCAGGAGACCGACTCCGTCGAGGCGCTGGTGTTCCGCAGCGTGGGCGCCGTCGTGTGCGCCGCGCTGATCGGCATGTACGTCGCCGCCCGCCGGCGCGTCGTGCAGGGGCTCGTCGAGCGGGCGGAACGGGCCGAGCGGGAGCGGCATCTGCTGGCCGAGCGGGCCCGCGCGGAGGAACGCGCCCGGCTCGCCGCCGAGATGCACGACGTCGTCGCGCACCGGGTGACGTTGATGGTGCTGCAGGCGGGGGCGCTGCGCGTCCGGGCGCCCGACGGCCCGACCCGCGAGGCCGCCGAGGAGCTGCGCGGCACCGGCTGCCAGGCCCTCGAAGAGCTCCGCGACGTCATCGGGCTGCTGCGCCGCGACCAGTCGGCGGCGCCCGCCGAGCCCGCGGCCGACTCCGGCGCGCCGCCCGATCTGCCCGAGCTGTCCGTGCTGGTCGCCGAGTCGGCGGCGGTCGGCGTCCCGGTGGAGCTTGCCGAGCACGGCGACCCGCCGTCCGCGTCGCCCGCCGTGGGGCGCACCGCGTACCGGGTCGTCCAGGAGGCGCTGACCAACGCGCGCAAGCACGCGCCGGGCGCCGCCGTCCACGTGGACGTCCGCTACCGCACCGACGGCGTGCGGCTGACCGTCCGCAACACCGCGGCCTCGCGCGAACCGGACGCCGAGCTGGCGGCCAGCGGCTCCGGGATGGGCCTGGCCGGCCTCCGCGAACGTGTCGAGCTGATCGGCGGGACGTTCACGGCCGGCCCCCACCAGGACGGCTTCCGCGTCGAGGCGACCCTGCCCGCCTACGTCCCGGTGGCGAAGCCATGATCACCGTGCTGCTCGTGGACGACGAGCCGATGGTGTGCGCGCACCTGCGCACGATCCTCGGCGCGGCCGACGACGTCGAGATCGTCGGGGAGGCGCACGACGGGGCCGCCGGGGTGGAGGCCGTCGTCCGGTACCGCCCGCACGTCGTGCTGATGGACCTGCGGATGCCCGGCGTGGACGGCCTCGCCGCCATCGAGCGGATCGCCGCGCTGCGCTCCCCGCCCGCCGTGGTCGCGCTGACGACGTTCGACGCCGACGAGTACGTCATCAAGGCGCTGCGGGCGGGCGCCGCGGGCTTCCTGCTGAAGTCGACGCCGCCGGAGGACCTGGTGAAGCTCGTCCGCGTCGCCGCCGACGGGCACACCGTGATGTCGGCGGCCGCGACCACGCGGCTGCTCGGCACGGCCGACGCCCGCACGTCCGACCGGGACCGGACCCGGGCCCTCGTCGCCGGTCTCACCGAACGGGAGACGCAGGTGCTGGCCTGCCTCGGCGAGGGCCTGTCCAATGCGCGGATCGCGGGCAGGCTCCACCTCAGCGAGGCCACCGTCAAGGGCCACGTGTCCCGGGTGCTCGACAAGCTCGGCTGCGCCAACCGCACCCAGGCCGGGCTCCTCGCCCGCGACGCGGGCCTGCGCTGACCCCGCCGGTCACCCCGCCGGTCACGCCCCGTGCCGGGACCGGCGGGCCCCGACCGCCAGCAGGACGGCGCGGATCACCCAGACGGCCAGCGCGATCTGCAGGACGACGAACAACCCCGCGCCCGGCCCGGCAGTGAACGCCAGCACCAGGAACACCGCGAGCAGCAGCGGGAACGCCTTGAAGTGCGGCCCGTGCCGGCGCGGCCCCAGGTGATGGTGGTGCCGCCACGCCGGGTGCCCCGGCCCGCCGAACATGACCGCGGCGCCCTGCTGCCAGGGGAAGGCGCCGGGCGCCGCCTTCTCCGGCTCGGGCAGCCCCGTCGGCTCCGGCAGGTCGCGGACGAGCGCGCGCAGGTCACCGCGCGTCTTGGCGGACAGCGCGGTGCCGAGTCGCTCGTCCAGCTCGGCGCGGTCGAGGCGGCCCGCCGCGAAATGGTCGTGCAGGGCGAGCATGACCGCGTCGCGCTCGGCGTCGCCGACGCGGATCTCATCCTGGCGTGCCATGGTCGTCACTCCCCGGTGTTCGCGGCCGTCGGCCCGGCGTCGCCATCCGGGTCGTCTGTGTCGGTGTCGTCGCGGGTGTCGTCGTCGGCGAGGATGCGGTACAGGTCGCGCCGCGCGCCCGACAGGACGTCCTTGGCACGGTCGACCTGCTCCGGCGTGCCGGAGTGGACGATCTGCATCACCGCGGCCCCCGTCTGCGCCGCCTGCCTGAACAGCTCGGGAACGCCCTCGCCGAACTCGGGCGTCATCTCCGCCCACGGCTCGGCCAGCCGGTCGGCGTTCTCCTCGACGTAGGCGCGGCCCTCGTCGGTCAGGTGGAACGAGCGCCGTCCGCCGGCCTCCTCGCCCGCGATCAGCCCCTCGTCCGCGAGCTGCTGGAGCGCAGGGTAGACCGCGCCCGGGCTCGGCTTCCACGCGCCGTCGCTGCGCTCGTTGATCTCCTGGATGATCTGGTAGCCGTTGCGGGGCCCCTCGGCGAGCAGCACGAGGATCGCCGCGCGGACGTTCCCCTTGCGCGCCTTGGCGCCCCGGCCCCACGGCCCGCCGCGCCCGCGCGCCCAAGGCGGCTTCGGGCCGAACCCGCCGAACCCGCCGAACCCGCCGGGGCCGCCATGCCCGCCGGGCCCGCCCCACGGGCCGTGCCCGTGCCCGCCGCCGAACAGCGCCCCGAACGGGAAGTCGCGCCAGGGACCCCGGCCATGCGTGTGACCCATGTTCTAACACCACCTTCTGAGAGATCTCTATGATCTCTCGCGATACGCCAACGATATATCGAAGACGTACGGATGCGCCAGATGGTTCCCCGCGACCCGCGCGCCGAACCGGGCATGATCCCTAATTCCGGTCATCGCCGTCTGATCGCCAGGAAACCTGGGTAACAGGCGTATGAGGAGGACGATGGGCACACACGAAGCGGTGACCGCGAGGGACGCGGTGTTCACGCCGGACGCGCCACGTCCCAGCCTGCGCGTCCGCCGGGAGCTGCTGATCGGGCTGGGGCTCTTCGCGCTGTACGCCCTGGTCACCAGGCTCCCCGAGGGCGGCAGGACGGCCACCGCCCGCGCGCACGGCGAGGCGATCTTCAATCTGGAGAAGTCGCTGCACCTCGACGTCGAGCTGAGCCTCAACGGCTGGCTCGCGGACCAGTCGGTGCTGCGGGTGCTGGCGAACTACGAGTACGCGATCACCTACATCGCGAGCGCGCTCGCCCTGCTGATCTGGCTCTTCATCCGGCATCCCGAGCGGTACCGGACGGCCCGCAACGCGTTCATCCTGCTCAACCTCGGCGGCCTCGCGACGTTCGCGCTGTATCCCGTCATGCCGCCGCGGCTCATGCCCGACCTCGGGTTCGTCGACACCGTCATGCAGGGCCGCACCTGGGGATCGTGGGGGTCGCCGCTGGTCGAGCACGCCGACAAGTTCGCCGCCGTGCCGTCGCTGCACATGGGCTGGACGCTCTGGGTCGGGGTCGAGCTCGCCCGCGTGAGCGCCAGACGCTGGGTGCAGGTGCTGAACGCGGTGCACGTCCTGGTCACCCTGTACGTCATCCTCGCCACCGCGAACCACTACATCCTCGACGCGGTCATCGCCGTCCCGTACGTCTTCGTCGCCGTGTACGCCGCCGAGCGCATCGCCCGCCCGGCGCCCGCGCGGGCCGAGGGCCCCGACGCGTTCTTCCTCGCGGTGGAGACGCCCGAGGCCCCGCAGCAGGCCGGCGGCGTGATCATGCTGGACAGCTCGCGGAAGGACGTCGGCCGCGCCGACCTCGTCCGGGTGATCCAGGAGCGGCTCGGCGGGCTGCCCCGGTTCCGGCAGCGGCTCGTCCGGCGGGGCCGCTGGCGCCGTCCCGTCTGGCGCGACCACGGCCCGGTCGACTGGGAATGGCACGTCGCCGAACGGCACGTCGACGGCATGCGCGGCCTGCGCGCCGCGGTCGCGGAACTCCAGTCGCAGACGCTGCCGCTCGACCGGCCGCCCTGGCGGATGGTCGTGCTGAAAGGCGCCGAACCCGGCCGGACCGCCGTCGTGTACCTGATGCACCACGTCGTCGCCGACGGCGTCGGCATCGTCGCGCAGGCCGTGTACCTGATGGACCCGCCGCCCGAGCCGTTCACCGGCAGGCTCCCGCGCAGGCCGTTCCGCAAGGCGCTCGCCACCGTCGTCGGGCTCAGCCAGCTCGCCGTGGATGTGGCCCCTCCTGACCGGCTGCCTTCGTCGGGCACGTCCGAACGCCGGTACAGCACCATGCACCTGCCGCTCGCGACCGTCCGGGACGTCGGCCGCCGCTACGGCGCGCGGGTCACCGACGTCGTGCTGTGCGCGGTCGCGGGCGCGCTGAGCCGGGTGGTCAGCGAGGACGCCGGCCGCCCGGCCACCTGCCGCGTCGCGGTCCCGCTGATGATGCGGCCGCCCGGCAGCGCGATGGTCGGCAACCACACCACCGCCGTCATGGTCGACCTGCCGATCGGGAAGATGCCCGAGCCGGACCGGCTCGCGCTGATCTCCAAGCGGAGCCGGGTGCTGCGGTCCGGCACCAGGGCGCAGGCCGCGTGGACCGTGATGTGGCAGGCGGGACGGCTCATGCCGGTGCCGCTGCACGCCCGGTTCGCGCGGGTGGCCTACAGCGGCCGCTTCCTCCAGGGCACCGTGTCGAGCCTGCCCGGCCCGGACAAGATGCTCCGGCTCGCCGGGGCGCCGCTCACCGCCGTGTACCCGATCGTCCCGCTCGCGCCCGGCGCGCCGTTCGCGATCGCCGGGCTCGGCGTCGACCGCGAGCTGTGCTTCGGGCTCTCGCTCGACCCCGGCCTCGCCGACGACGCCGACGCGCTGATGGACGCCGTCCACGACGTCATCGAGGAACTCCGCGACGAACCGGAGTGATCAGAGGCTGCGGGCGGCGCGCAGCGACTGCTTGAGCGAGCCCATCGTCGCGAACACGGCGGTCGGCTCGTAGCCGCAGTGCGCCATGCAGTTCGCGCAGCGGTCGTCGCGTCCCCGCCCGTAGGCGCTCCAGTCGGTGGTGTCGAGAAGCTCCTGATAGGTGGCGGTGTAGCCGTCGTCCATCAGGTAGCAGGGCCGCTGCCAGCCCTTCAGCGAGTACGACGGGATCGCCCACGCCGTGCACGGGAAGTCGACCTTCCCCTCCAGGAAGTCCAGGAACAGCGGCGAGTGGTTGAGGCGCCAGCGGCGGCGCCTGCCGTCCGCGAACGCCTTGCGGAACAGCTCCCGCGTCTCCCGCACGCCGAGGAAGTGCTCCTGGTCGGGCGCCTTCTCGTACGCGTACGCCGGCGAGATCATCATCTGGTCGACGCGCAGGTCGTCGTTGAGGTAGTCGAGGACGTCGATCACCGTCTGCGGGGTGTCGGTGTTGAAGACCGTCGTGTTCGTCGTGACCCGGAACCCGCGCTCCCGGCAGAGCCTGATCGCGTCCACCGCCTGGTCGAACACGCCCTCCTTGCAGACGGACGCGTCGTGCCGCTCCCGGAGCCCGTCGATGTGCACGGCCCACGCGAAGTACCGCGACGGCTCGAACCGGTCGATCTTCTTCGGGATCAGCGCCGCGTTCGTGCACAGGAACACGTACCGCCTCATCCTGATCAGTTCGGCGACCAGCTCGCCGATCTGAGGATGCATCAGCGGCTCGCCGCCCGCGATCGACACCATCGGCGCCCCGCACTCGCGGATCGCCGCGACCGCCTGCTCGACCGGCATCCGCTGCTTCAGCACGTCCGCCGGGTGCTGGATCTTCCCGCAGCCCGCGCACGCCAGGTTGCACGCGTACAGCGGCTCCAGCTCGACGATCAGCGGGAACCGGGCGCGGCCGCGGAGCTTGTTGCGCAGGACGTATCCGCCGATGCGCAGGCTCTGGCGCAGTGGCATCGCCATGTCCTCACGAACCCTTCAGGTAGCGGCCCAGCGCGCTGAGGGGGAACACCAGGCGGTACAGGTGGTAGTTGATGTAGAAGTCGCCGGGGAAGCCGGTGCCGGTGAAGTGGTCCTCGTCCCAGGTGCCGTCCTCGCGCTGCCGCTCGACGAGCCAGCGGACACCGCGCTCCACGGGCTCTCCGCGCTCCCCGGCGGCGAGCAGCGCGAGCAGCGCCCACGCGGTCTGCGACGCCGTCGACGTCCCGTGCCCGACCCACGACCGGTCGCGGTAGGACCGCAGGTCCTCGCCCCAGCCGCCGTCGTCGCGCTGGTGCCGCTCCAGCCAGCCGACCGCGTCGCGGATCACGGGTTTGTCCGGGCGGACGCCCGCGGCGATCAGCGCGGGCACGACGCTGCCCGTCCCGTACACGTGGTTGGCGCCCCACCGGCCGAACCACGACCCGTCCGGCTCCTGCGCGTTCAGCAGCCACACCACCGCCCGCTTGACCAGCAGCGAGTCGGCCATGCCGCGGCACGCCATCGCCTCGATCACATGCGCGGTGACGTCGGCGGACGGCGGGTCGATGACCTCGCCGAAGTCGCAGAACGGCAGCTTGCGGCACAGCGCGCGGGTGTTGTCGGCGTCGAACGCGGCGAAACCGCCGTCCTTCGAGACCATCCCCGCCATCCACCGGACGCCCCGCTCGATCGCCGGTTCCGCCAGTGGATGCTGGACGCGGTCCAGCGCGATGACCACCTCGGCCGTGTCGTCGACGTCCGGATAGCAGTCGTTGTCGAACTCGAACGCCCACCCGCCCGGCGGCAGGCCCGGACGGCGCACCGACCAGTCGCCCGGTCCCTTGACCTCTTCGCGGATCACCCAGCCGGCGGCCCTCTCCAGGGCCGGATGGCCGGTGGGCAGACCGGCGTCGGCGAGCGCGATCATGGCGAGGACGGTGTCCCAGACGGGCGACTGGCACGCCTCCAGGCGCCGTCCCTCGTCGTCGCGGATCGTGAAGCGTTCGAGGCCGTCCAGGCCCCGCCGGATGACGGGATGGTCGAGGCCGTAGCCGAGGAGGTGCAGGGCGAGGATCGAGTAGACCCACGGCGGCTGGATCCCGCCCCACGAGCCGTCCCGCTCCTGCCGCGCGATGATCCACTCGGCGGCGCGGCGCAGCGCGGCCCGGCGCACCGCCTTCGCCGGGCGGCGCTCGTAGACGTGCAGCGCCCTGTCGAGCGCCTGGAACGCCACGTCCCAGCCGGATCGCGGGCGTCGCGCCGGACGCGCGACCTCCTGATCGGGGTACAGCTCGTCCAGCGTGAACGGCAGCGGCCGGACGGGACGCAGCGCCGCCACCACCGTCAGCGGCACGATCGTCTGCCGTGCCCAGCACGCGAAGTCGTAGACGTTCAGCGGGACCCAGCGCGGCAGGAACATCAGCTCCGGCGGCACCACCGGCAGCTCGTCCCACGGCCACCGGCCGAACATCGCCAGCCAGAAACGCGTGAACACGCGCGTCGCCGGGACACCGCCCGCGCCGCGGATATAGGCGGCCGCGCGGGCCATGTGGTCGTCGCCGGGCGCGTCCCCGGCGAGCCGCAGCGCCACGTACGCCTCGACGGTCGTCGACAGCTCGGGCGGGCCGCCGTGGAAGTTCGCCCACGTGCCGTCCGCCGCCTGCCGCGATCTGATCCAGCGGGCCGCCGCGCGGGTCTCGTCCTCGTCGCGGACGCCGAGGAACTCGCGGAGGAGCAGGTCCTCGGCGTCCATCGTCACGTTCGTCTGGAGCTCGCCCTTCCACCAGCCTTCCGGCGACTGGAGGAGGAGCAGATGATCACGGGCGGCGTCCAGCGCGTCGGCCGCCGTCCGGGACCCGGTCTCCTGTTCCGCCGCTGTCATCAGTGGTCCCGGCGGGTGACGAAGTCGGCTATGCGCAGGAACTCGGCGCGGACGGGATCGGGCAGCCGGGCGCAGACCAGATGCTCGGCGGCGCGCTGGATGCGGCTCTCGGCCTCCATCTCGGCCCACGCGCGCCCGCCCGCCGCCTCCACGAGCGCCGCCACCCGCTCCAGCTCGTCCTCGGACAGGCCGGGACGGGCGTACAGCTCGGCCAGCGGCGCCGCCTCGGGCCGACCGGAGTTGAGCGCGGCGACGATCGGCAGCGACATCTTCCGGGACCGCACGTCCGACAGCGCGGGCTTGCCCGTCGTCGCCGGGTCGCCCCAGATGCCGAGCAGATCGTCCGCGAGCTGGAACGCGATGCCGAGGTCGGCGCCGAACGCGTCCAGCGCGTCCGACAGCGGCTCCGGCGCCCCGTCCAGCACGGCCCCGATCGAGCAGGAGCACGCCAGCAGCGCGGCGGTCTTGTCGGACGCCATCGCCAGGCACTCGTCCACGCCGATGTGCTTGCGCGTCTCGAAGTCCATGTCGAGGGACTGGCCCGCGATCAGCCGCCGGGTGGTCGCAGACAGCGCGCGCGCCGCCCGCGCCGACCCCTGTCCGGGGGCCTCCAGCAGGACCTCGCCCGCGAGCGCGAGGAGCGCGTCGCCCGCCAGGATCGCCGACGCCTCGCCGAAGACCGTCCATGCCGCCGGACGGTGCCTGCGGGTCCGGTCGCCGTCCATGATGTCGTCGTGCAGAAGCGAGAACGCGTGCACGAGTTCGACCGCGACCGCTCCCGGTAGCGCGCTCTCCGGCGGCGCCAAGGCCGCGCGGGCCGACAGCAGCGCGAGCGCCGGGCGCAGCGCCTTGCCGCTCGGGGTCTTGCGCGGATGGCCTTCTTCGTCCGTCCAGCCGAGGTGGTAGGCCGCGACACGGTAGGTGCGCGGGTCGAGCCTGCCGACGGCGGCGCGCAGCGCGCCGTCGACCAGCTCGCGGACATCGGTCAGCGAGACCGGAACGGTGGTCACCGGCCCCTCACCCCCTCCAGGTGGCGGTCTTGGGGGCGATCCAGGTGGCGGCGGACCAGGCGGGCGGCGGTCAGACCGCTGCGCACCGCGCCCTCCATCGTGTCCGGCCAGCCCGTGTCGGTCCACGCCCCGGCCAGGAACAGGCCCGGCGCCCGCGTCGCCGCGGCCGGGCGGGCCGACGCGCTTCCGGGGCGCTGCCGGAACGTCGCCCGCCGCTCCCGCGTCACGAACAGGTCCCGGACGGTGGCGCCCCGCGCGGCGGGCAGCAGCCGCCGCAGCTCGGGGACGAACCGGGCGCGCAGCTCCGCCGTCGGCATGTCGATCCAGCGGTCCGCGGCCGACAGCGAGATCGCGAGATATTGGCCGCCGCGCAGGCCGCTCACCGCTGTTCTGTCGAACACCCACTGGACGGGTGAGCCGACGGCGGCGGCGAACGGCTCGTCCAGCACTTTGCGGTCGTAGACGACGTGGACGTTCACGATCGGGCTGGCGTCCAGCTCGTGCCAGCGCAGCGGGTCGGGCAGCGCCTGCGCGGGCAGCAGCCGCGCCGCCGCCTCGTGCGGCACCGCCATGATCACCGCGTCGGCGGCCATCGGGACGCCGTCCACGACGACCTTCGGATCGGTGGTGACCGCCTCCACCTTCGACTTCAGCCGGACCGTCCCGCCCATCTCCGCGATCCGCCGCAGCGCAGGACCGCCGTGCAGCTCCTCCAGCGGGACGAGCGGCAGCCCGATGTCGGCGGCGTCGGCGCGGCCGAACAGGGCCCGGCGGCACACCATCGCCGAAAGGCCCATCGCGGCGTCGTCGACCTCGGCGTTCAGCGCGGACGTGAGGAACAGCCCCCACAGCGCCTGCCGCGCCCACGGCCGCTGCCCGTGCCGCGCCAGCCACGCCCCGGCCGAGACGGCGTCGAGCGCCGGGTCCGCCGGGTCGAGCCGCCGGATCCCGGCCGACGCGCGGATCGCGCGGACCCGGTCCCTGACGGGCAGCGGGCCGTACCCGGCGAGGGCGGGCAGCAGGTGCAGCGGGCTCGGCAGGTTCGAGCGCCGCAGCCTCGCTGGTCGCCTGCCCGGCCGCGCGCCCGGCCGCAGGACGGGGACGTCGAAACGATCCTGCACGTCCACGAGGTGCTCGGCGCGGAGCCTGCGCAGCAGCCCCTGGTACGCCGAGCAGCACCGCAGGAAGACGTGCTGGCCGTTGTCGACGCACAGCTCGCCGCGTCCGAACGAATGCGTCGCGCCGCCCAGCCACGGCCTGGACTCCACGAGCGTCACCGGCACACCCGACTCCTGCAGCGCGATCGCGGCGCTGATCCCCGCGAGCCCGCCGCCCACGATCACGACGCTCATCGCCCCACCCCGATCGTCGCGCTGCCCCTCATCGCTCGACGCCCGAGAGGGCGCGGGCCGCCACGACCGCCTTCTGCCAGGTCGGCAGGGACACGCGGGCGTTCAGCGCGGCCGACGGGCGCGCCGCGATGTTCTCCAGCAGGCGCCGGTAGATGCCCGCCATCGCCGCCGTGCACGCGGCGCTGCGGCGGTCCAGCAGCGGCAGCAGCCGCATGCCCTCGGCGTACCAGGCCCGCGCCCGCTCCGCCTGGAAGCCGATCAGCTCGTTCAGCCGCCACGGCGGGTCGACGAACATGCCGGAGTCGTCCAGGTCCAGGGTGCAGTCGAAGCGCTCCAGGTCCTCGGTGGGAATGTAGATCCGGCCCGCCATCCGGTCCTCGCGCAGGTCGCGCAGGATGTTGGTGAGCTGGAGCGCGACGCCGAGCGAGTCCGCGAGCCCCTCGGCGCGCTGGCGGCCGTCCGAGCCGAACACCCCGAGCGACAGCCGCCCGACCGTCCCCGCGACCCGCTGGCAGTACCGCAGCAGGTCGTCGAACGTCTTGTAGTCGGCGCCGCGGACGTCGTCCTCGCAGCCGTCGATCAGCTCGTCGAACGCCTCCAGCGGGATCGGATAGCGGCCCGCCGCGTCCGCCAGCGCCGTCAGCACCGGATGCCCCTCAAGGGCCTGGACGTCCGCGCGCCGCCGCAGCACCTCCTGCACCGTCGCCAGCCGCAGCCGCGACCGGTCGAGCAGGTCGAGGCGCACGCAAGCCGGCTCAGGACCGTCCCCGATGTCGTCGACGCCCCGCGCGAACGCGTAGACCGCGCTCATCGCCCGGCGTTTCGGAGCCGGCATCAGCCGGATCCCGTAGGAGAAGTTGCGGGCCTCCTCGCGCACCACACGCTCGCAGTGCCGGTAAGCCTCGAAGACCCGGTCGGAACGCTCGTGCGTCTCCGAAACAGTCATCGCTTCCCCCCTTCCGTTCCGAGGGCTCGTGCCCATCCGGTCAGCAACGTCGCCCGCCGCGGGCGCAGCGGGCGCGCGAGCACGTCGTAACGGCCGCGCTCCAGCGCGGTGAGCGCGGCGCGTCCCCCGGCCACGTAGCCCGCGACGGCGACCCGCGCCCACCCCGTCAGGCCCGCCATCAGCGGCGCGGCGCCGCGGTCCAGCAGGTCGCGGGCGCGGCCGGCCTCCAGCGCCAGGACGCCGCGCAGCCGCGTCGGCGTCACGGCGCGCGCCAGGTCGTCCTCGGCGCAGCCGAACCGGCGCAGATCCTCGCCGGGCAGGTAGATCCGCCCGGCGCGGTGGTCCTGCCCGGCGTCCTGGCAGTGCTCGATGATCTGCAACGCGGTGCAGACGTCGTCGGACGCCGCCACCAGTCCCGGCCGGTGCGCGCGGAACAGCCGCAGGACGATCCGTCCCACGGGCGCCGCCGACAGGGCGCAGTACTGGGTCAGCTCGCCGAACGTCTCGTACCTGTGGACGAGCTGGTCCTGCCGGTTGGCCTGGACGAGATCGCGGAACGGCTCCTCCGGGAGCCGGTGCGCGTGCACCGCGGGGGCCAGCCTCCGTAACTGCGGCAGGTTCGGCGTCCGCCCCGCGAACACGCGGTCGAGATCGTCGTCCACGAGTCCGAGCAGCTTGGCCCGCCGCTCCGGCGGCGCCTCGTCGCCGATGTCGTCGACGAGCCGCGCGAAGCCGTACACGGCCCGCAGCCCGGCGCGGTGCCGGGCGGGCAGCAGCCGCGCCGCCACCGGGAAGTTCTCCCGCGCGGCCAGCCGGTCCAGCGCGCGATCGTGCTCGTCGAAGCTCCAGCCGTCGGAGCCGCTGGGCGATTCAATGATCACCTTCGAAGGATCGTCCGGACCGGCGCTGGACAAACTCCGGCCAAGGTATGGAGTTCTTGAAACGCCGCGCCCCCCGGGGTTGACGGATCGCCGGGGAATGTGCGATAACGGCGTTATCGAGAAAAAACACTGTTACTGCGAGGACCGATGACCGACGGCACCACCGGGCCGAGCGCCTACGCGCTGGCCCAGCGCGATGGCGACCGCGCCATCCGCACGACGCTGCTCGACGCCGCGAGCCGCCTGCTCGCCGCCGAGGGCCCGGAGGCCCTCGCGCTCCGCCGCATCGCCGCCGAGGTCGGCTGTTCGACGACCGTCCTGTACCGGATGTTCGGCGGCAAGCCCGGCCTGATCGAGGCGCTCTACATCGAGGGCTTCGAACGGTTCCGGCAGCGCCTCGCCGCCGTCCCGCGCCGCGCCGACCCGCGCGGCCACGTGTTCGAACTCGGCCGCGCCTACCGGGCGTACGCGCTCACCGAACGCCACTACTACCGGCTGATGTTCGGCCGGCCGATCCCCGGGTTCGAGCCCGGCGAGGAGGCACTGGCCACGGCGGACTCCGCCTACGAGGTCCTGGCGGACGCGGTCACCGCGTGCGCCGACGCCGGCCTGCTCATCGACGCCGACCCGCGGCATGTGGCGTCGTCGTTCTGGGCCGGCGTCCACGGCCTCGTCAGCCTCGAACTCGACGGCCACCTGGACGACGCCGACGCCGTTCTCGGCGTGCTCATGCGCGGCATCTCGTCCGGCTTCTTCACCGGTACCGACCAGACCACCGAATGAGTCCTTCCGCACCAACCCGAAGTGAGGCGACCATGGCGAATCCCAAGAACCCCTACCTGCGCGGCCTCCTCGCGCCCGTCACCGAGGAAGTCACCGCGTACGACCTGCCCGTCACCGGACGCATCCCGAGCGGCCTGCGCGGCCGTTACCTGCGCATCGGCCCCAACCCGCTCGGACCGATCACGCCTGAGGAGGACGCGTCCTACCACTGGTTCACCGGCCACGGCATGGTCCACGGCATCAGGCTCCGCGACGGCCGCGCCGAGTGGTACCGCAACCGCTGGGTCCGCTCGCGGGAGGTCGCGGAGCGGCTCGGCGAACCCTGGCCCGCCGGGCCCATCGTCGAGGACTACGACGTCTCACCCAACACCCACGTCATCGAGCACGCCGGGGAGACCCTCGCGCTCATCGAGGGCGGGTCCACGCCTTACCGGCTCGACCACGAACTGCGCACGCTCGGCCCGACCGACTTCGGCGGGACCCTCAAGCGCGGCTACACGGCCCACCCCAAGAAGGACCCGGAGACCGGCGAACTCCACGCCATCGGCTACTTCCCCGGCGGCGAGCACCTGGAGTACACGGTGCTGAACGCGTCCGGGCTGGTCGTCCGCTCGGTGGAGATCCCCGTCGCCGGCTCGCCGATGGTGCACGACTTCGCGCTCACGCAGAAGTACGTCGTCATCTACGACCTGCCCGTCACGTTCTCCATGCGGATGGCCAAGGAAGGCGCGCGCCTCCCGTACGCCTGGAACCCCGAGCACCCCGCCCGCGTCGGCGTGATGTCGCGCGACGGCGGCGCCGCCGGCGTCCGGTGGATCGACATCCCGCCCAGCTGGGTCTTCCACACGCTCAACGCCTACGACGACGGCGACCGCATCGTGGTGGACCTCGTCCGCTTCCCGAGCTTCATGCACGACGGACGGCTGGACGGCAACCCGCCCCCGACCCTGGACCGGTGGACGATCGACCTCTCCGCCGGGAAGGTCCTCCAGGAGACGGTCGACGACCGCGGCCAGGAGTTCCCGCAGGTGGACGAGCGGCTCGCGACCCGTCCGCACCGGTACGGATACACGGTGACCGCCGAGGCCGTCGTGCAGCACCAGGCCGGCGAGGCGCTGATGAAGCACGACTACGCGGGCGGGTCGTCCGAGGTCCGGCTCTTCCAGGCCGGATCCGGCGTCAGCGAGGCCGTCTTCGTGCCGTCCGCGCCCGGCGCCGCCGAGGACGACGGCTACCTGATGGCGCTGGCCTTCGACCCCGAACGCGGGGCCACCGACCTCGTCATCGTCTCCTCGCAGGACTTCACCGGCGAGGCCGTCGCGACCGTCCGCCTGCCCGTCCGGGTGCCGCTCGGCTTCCACGGCAGCTGGGCCCCCGACACCGACTGACCGCTCAGGACAGGCGGGGGAGGAGATGCAGCGCGACGTCCAGGGCCCGGGTCGTCTGGTCGCCGGCCCCGGGCTTCCAATCCTCGGCCGTCCAGACCTCGGACAGGACGGCCGTGACGAAGCCCCACGCCTCCACCCGCTCCCGGGGGAGGGCCAGGCCGTCGGCCAGCTGCTCGACCCGGGCGGGCACGAGCTTGAGCAGGTCCTCGTCGCGCTCGTCCGGGTCCGGGTTGTAGAGCAGGGCCCCCGCCTCGTAACCGCGGTCGCCGACATAGCCATGCGGGTCAATCGCCAGCCACGGCTCGCGATCCGCCCGCAGAACGTTGTCATGGTGCAAATCACCATGCAGGACAACCCGACCGTTCGCCCTGCCCGCCCTCCCGCTCACACTGCTCGTGTCGGCGCACAGCTCGTTGAAGAGGCGTCCGGCACGCTCGACCAGGTGGCGCGGCAGCGGGTCGTCTCCCGGGAAGCGGCGCAGGTGGCCGGTGAACGAGGCGCTCTCCGTCGACAGGTCCGGCAGCGGACAGTCCGGCGGAGGCGGACGGTGCAGCCGCCGCATGACGGCGATCACGGCGGCCGTGGCGTCCTCGTCATTGTCCGGGACCAGGGAACGCGCGAGGGTACCGGGCGTGGCGCGCTCCAGCAGCAGCGCGCCGCGCGCCGGGTCGTGGGCCAGCAGACGGACGGCGCCGCGACCGCCGTAGACCTTGAGGGTCGCCGCCTCGATGTCGAGGTGGCCGGGCTGCGGTGGCCCCAGCTTGAGCACCGCGGCCGAGCCGTCGTCCTCGCGCGTCGCCTCGGCGACCCAGTGGTAGCTCAACTCGAACGTCCGGCCGATGCGCAGTCGCCAGTCGCGGGCCACGCGGTCCGCGATCACGGGCAGCTCGTCCAGCCAGCGCCGGCCGTCGTCACCCCAGACCGTCAAGGCGTTCCGGACGAGAGCGGGCGGAGGCACGATGGGAGGCATGCGAACAAGCCTCCCATCGACTCACGTGCGGCTTGCCGGCAGGTCGTCCAGAGTGCGGGCCTAGCCGAGGCGTTCGTTCAGGTGGACGGTGATCTCGTCGCCGGGCTCCTTGCCGAGCGCGTCACGGATCTCCGCCTTGACCGCCAGCTTGTGATTGCCGTCGCCCAGCGCCATGAACGAGCCCTGGAACGGGTGCCCGTCGATGGTCCCCTTGACCTTGACCAGGCCCCGCGTCCCGAAGAACTCGGCTGATTCGGGCCAGATCACGTACGTCCAGCCGCCCTTGGCGGGGCTCTTCTGCAGCGGTGCCTTGAACTGCTTGTCCAGTTTGTATTGCTTGCTGTTCGCCTTGGTCGTCATCTCGGGCCCCTCCCTGGGCAGTGCCGCCCCTGGTTGGGCGATCGTAGAAGAGACCTGCCGGGACGGCGAAACTAACCGGTCGCGGTCGTCAAGGTTCATCGATGGACGGGCCTGGCCAGGGTGCCGGCGGGGTGGGGTGCAAGAAGCTTGATGTCGAGATATCTTGAAGATAGCTTGACGTCGAGAGAAAAGGCGGGGAAGTTAGGCGGACCTGATTCTTGGTCGGAAGCCTGATTAGGGCAGGATCAAGGTAGGCGAGGAGCCGCGCCCCGCCGAAGATCGATACGAACCCGCGCGCTCATGTCCCGGACCGGACGCGCGGTGGTGACGGAGGAGGAGTCCGTGTCCGCGAACAGCTTCGGCAGCCTTGACAAGCTGCAGGTTGGCGACAAGTCGTACGACATCTATCGGCTGGACGCCGTGGAGGGCTCGGCTCGTCTCCCGTACAGCCTCAAGGTGCTGCTGGAGAACCTGCTGCGCACCGAGGACGGCGCGAACGTCACGGCCGACCACATCCGCGCGCTCGCGCAGTGGGACTCCCAGGCGCAGCCGAGCAAGGAGATCCAGTTCACCCCGGCCCGGGTGATCATGCAGGACTTCACCGGGGTGCCGTGTGTGGTGGACCTCGCCACGATGCGCGAGGCCGTCCGGGAGCTGGGCGGGGACGCGAGCCGGATCAACCCGCTCGCGCCCGCCGAGATGGTCATCGACCACTCCGTCATCGTCGACTACTTCGGCTCGCCGGACGCGTTCGAGCGCAACGTGCAGCGGGAGTACGAGCGCAACCGGGAGCGGTACCAGTTCCTGCGGTGGGGGCAGACGGCGTTCGACGAGTTCAAGGTCGTCCCGCCCGGCACCGGCATCGTCCACCAGGTCAACATCGAGCACCTGGCGCGCGTGGTGTTCGACCGCGACGGGGTCGCCTACCCGGACACGTGCGTGGGCACCGACTCGCACACGACGATGGAGAACGGCATCGGCGTGCTCGGGTGGGGCGTCGGCGGCATCGAGGCGGAGGCCGCGATGCTCGGGCAGCCGATCTCGATGCTCATCCCCCGGGTGGTGGGCTTCAAGCTGAGCGGGGAGCTGCCCGCCGGGACGACGGCGACCGACCTGGTGCTGACCGTCACGGAGATGCTGCGCCGGCACGGCGTGGTCGGCAAGTTCGTCGAGTTCTACGGCGAGGGCGTGCACGCGCTGCCGCTGGCGAACCGCGCCACGATCGGCAACATGAGCCCCGAGTTCGGGTCCACGTGCGCGATCTTCCCGATCGACGACGAGACGCTGAGCTACCTGCGGCTGACCGGGCGGAGCGAGGAGCAGATCGCGCTCGTCGAGGCGTACGCGAAGGCGCAGGGGCTGTGGCTCGACCCGTCGGTCGAGCCGGAGTTCTCCGAGTACATGGAGCTGGACCTCGCGACCGTCGTGCCGTCGCTGGCCGGTCCCAAGCGCCCGCAGGACCGGATCTCGCTGGCGGACGCCAAGCAGACCTGGCGCCGGGACGTGCAGAACTACGTCGCGAGCGTCCTCGGCGCGGCGGACGAGGCGTCCAACGAGTCCTTCCCCGCCTCCGACTCCCCGGCGATCAGCCACGACACCAACGGCGACAAGCCCCGCGAGGTCAACGCCGACGGGTCGTCCCGGCCGCACAACCGGGTGCCGGTCACGCTGGACGACGGGACGGAGTTCGTCCTCGACCACGGCCATGTCGCCGTCGCCGCCATCACGTCCTGCACCAACACGTCCAACCCGTACGTGATGGTCGGCGCGGCGCTGCTGGCGAAGAACGCGGTGGAGAGGGGCCTGACCCGCAAGCCGTGGGTCAAGACCTCGCTCGCGCCCGGGTCGCAGGTCGTCACCGACTACCTGGAGCGCGCGGGCCTCACCCCGTACCTCGACAAGATCGGCTTCAACCTCGTCGGGTACGGCTGCACGACCTGCATCGGCAACACCGGGCCGCTCCAGCCCGAGATCTCCAAGGCCGTCAACGACAACGACCTGGCGGTCACGGCGGTGCTGTCCGGCAACCGCAACTTCGAGGGCCGCATCAGCCCCGACGTGAAGATGAACTACCTGGCCTCGCCGCCGCTGGTCATCGCCTACGCGCTGGCCGGGACGATGGACGTCGACATCCTCAACGACCCGATCGCCGACGGCGCCGACGGCCCGGTGTACCTGCACGACATCTGGCCCGCGCCGGAGGACGTCGCCGCGATCGTCGAGTCGTCCATCGGGCAGGAGATGTTCGCGCAGAGCTACGCCGACGTCTTCAAGGGCGACGAGCGCTGGACCGGTCTGGACATCCCGACCGGCGACCTGTTCGAGTGGGACGCCGCGTCCACCTACGTCCGCAAGGCCCCGTACTTCGACGGCATGACCGCCGAGCCGGAGCCGGTCACCGACATCCACGGCGCGCGTGTCCTGGCGAAGCTGGGCGACTCGGTCACCACCGACCACATCTCCCCGGCCGGGTCCATCAAGGTCGGCACGCCCGCCGCGCAGTACCTCCAGGACAACGGCGTCGCGGTCAAGGACTTCAACTCCTACGGCTCGCGCCGCGGCAACCACGAGGTCATGATCCGCGGGACGTTCGCCAACATCCGGCTCCGCAACCAGCTCCTGGACAACGTCGAGGGCGGCTACACCCGCGACTTCACCCAGGACGGCGCGCCCCAGTCGTTCATCTACGACGCCGCGCAGAACTACGCCGCGCAGGGCACCCCGCTCGTCGTCATCGCGGGCAAGGAGTACGGCTCCGGCTCGTCGCGCGACTGGGCCGCGAAGGGCACCGCGCTGCTCGGCGTCCGCGCCGTCATCGCCGAGTCCTACGAGCGCATCCACCGCTCCAACCTCATCGGCCTCGGCGTCCTGCCGCTCCAGTTCAAGGACGGCGACTCCGCCGCGTCGCTGGGGCTCACCGGCACCGAGACCTTCGAGATCACCGGCGTCACCGCGCTGAACGAGGGCGGCGTCCCCGACGAGGTCACCGTCAAGGCGGACGGCAGGGAGTTCTCCGCGACCGTCCGCATCGACACCCCGGGTGAGGCCGACTACTACCGCAACGGCGGCATCCTTCAGTACGTGCTCCGCAACCTCATCCGCAAGTAGGCCGCGGCAGGCTCAGTAGGCGAACGGGCCGCTCCGTCTCGGGGCGGCCCGTTCAGCGTTCCACCGCCAGGCGGACGCCGAAACCGATGAAGGCCACGCCGGTGACCTGCTGGAGGCGGCGCTTGACGGACGGACGCGACAGCACGCGCCGTGCCGCGCTCGCCGCGACGACGACGATCGCGAGCCACACCAGCACCTCGGCGACGTGGATGACGCCGAAGAGCATGCTCGTCCCGAACGTCGGCGCGCCGGCCGGGATGAACTGCGGAAGCATGCTCATGTAGAAGACGCCGACCTTCGGGTTCAGCAGGTTGCTCGTCAGGCCGGTGCGGAACGCGGCGGAACCGGAGACGCTCGCGTCCGGTGCCTCCTCGGTGTCGCGTACTTTCCCGCGGGCTTTCCACAGCGCCTGCGCGCCGAGCCACAGCAGGTAGCAGGCGCCCGCGACGCGCAGCACGTCGAACGCGACGCGGGACGCCGCCAGCAGCGCGGTGAGCCCGGCGGCGCTCGCCACCGCCCAGCACGCCAGCCCCGATGCCACGCCCGCGCCGGTGACGTACCCGGTCCGCCGGTCGCCGGTCACGGTCGTGCGGAGGACGAGCATCGTGTCCACGCCCGGTGTGATCGTCACGAGGGCGGCGACGGCGGCGAACGCGAGGCAGGCCGTAAGCATGTGGTCCATTTTGCCAGGGATGTTCTTTAGCGCGGCGGGGCGGCCGTCGTGAACCTTTGATTGGATCGGAGCATGGCTGACACGAAGAAGATCGGCGACCTGGACGTCTTCCCGCTCGCGCTCGGCGGCAACGTCTTCGGCTGGACCGCCGACCGGGATCGCTCGTTCGAGATCCTGGACGCCTACGCCGGGGGCGGCGGTAACTTCCTCGACACCGCCGACCAGTACTCGTCGTGGGTCGACGGCAACCCCGGCGGGGTGTCCGAGACGATCATCGGCGACTGGACGGCGGCCCGCCGCAACCGCGACGACCTGGTGATCGCGACCAAGGGCGGCCGCGGACCCGACCACCAGGGGCTGTCCGCGCCGGCGATCAAGGCGGCCGTGGACGACTCGCTCAGACGGCTCCGCACCGACCGCATCGACCTCTACTACACGCACTTCGACGACCCGTCCGTCCCCGTCGAGGAGATCATGACGACGCTGGACGGGCTCGTCACCGCCGGGAAGATCCGGCAGATCGGGGTGTCCAACATCGAGCTCGACCGGCTGGAGGCGTCCCTGGAGTTCAGCGAGCGGGAGGGGACCGCCCGCTACGTCGCCATCCAGCCGCAGTACAACCTCGTCTCGCGCGACACCTACGAGGGGCCGCGCCGCGACATCGCCGAACGGCATGGGCTGGTCGCCGTCCCGTACTACGGTCTCGCGGCCGGTTTCCTGACGGGCAAGTACCGTCCCGGCGCCGACGTCGACAGCGCGCGGGCCGCGGGCGCGGCCAGGCATCTGGACACCGAACGCGGGCGGAAGGTCCTCGCCGCGCTCGACATCGTCGCCGAGGAGCAGGGCGCGGCCGTCGCGACCGTCGCGCTGGCCTGGCTCGCGGCGCGGCCCACCGTGGCCGCGCCCATCGCCAGCGCCCGCAGCCTCGACCAGCTCCCGCCGCTGGTGGAGGTCGCCCGGACCGTCCTGACCGATGACCAGATCCGGCAGCTCACGGAGGCGTCCGACTGAGGTGTCCGGCATGTACCGTTCTGCGGCGTGCCGGATCTCGAATTTCTGCTCATCGCCGGGCTCGCCGCCCTGCTGGGCGCGGTCGTGCAGGGGAGCGTCGGTCTCGGCGTCGGGCTGGTCGCGACCCCGATCCTGGCGATGGAGTTCCCGTCGCTGATGCCCGGGACGATCCTCGTCCTGTCGGTCGTGCTGCCCTTCGGGACCCTCGCGCGGGAGGTCGGGCACGTCGACCTGCGCGGCATCGGCTGGGCGTACGGGGGCCGCGTCGCCGGGACACCGTTCGGCGTCCTGCTGGTGGCGGCCGTTCCCGCGCGCGTCCTCGGCGTCCTGATCGGCCTGGTCGTCCTCGCCGCGCTGGCCGCGACGACGTGGTCGCGCGAGGTGCCGCGGAACCGGCGGACGCTCGCCACCGCCGGGATCATCTCCGGCACCACCGGCACCGCGTCCGGCATCGGCGGCCCGCCGGTCGCGCTGCTCTACCAGCGCGAGAGCGGACCCTGTGTCCGCGCGACCCTGGCGGTGTTCTTCATGGGCGGGGCGGTGCTGTCGCTGACGATGCTCGCCGCCGCCGGGCAGCTCCCCGCCCGCCAGGTCACCGCGGGGCTGGAGCTGCTCCCGTTCGTCATCGCCGGTTTCCTCGTCGCTGGACCGCTCCGCCGCTACCTGGACGCCGGACGTCTCCGCCTGGCCCTCCTCATCGTCGTCGGCACGTCCGCGGTGACGCTCATCGTCCGTAATCTGGTCTGATGCGTCCTACGAAGGCCGATCTGGAGGCCGCCCGCGACCGGGTCATCTCCGACGTGCTCCCGCCGGAAGGCGGGACGCTGCGGGTCCTGTTCAGCGGCATCAACCCGGGTCTCTACTCCGGGGCCACCGGCTTCCACTTCGCCCGGCCCGGCAACCGGTTCTGGCCCGCGCTGCATCGGTCGGGCTTCACCGAACGGCTGCTGGACCCGTCCGAGCAGGGGCTCCTGCCCGGCTACGGCCTCGGCATCACCAATCTGGCGCATCGGACGACGGCCCGCGCCGATGAGCTGACCGACGCCGAGCTCCGTGAGGGTGGACGGCGCCTCACCGGCCTTGTCGAGCGCTACCGGCCGTCCTACCTCGCGGTCGCCGGTGTCACCGCGTATCGCACCGCCTTCGGCCACCGCGGGGCGCGGATAGGGCCGCAGGACGATACGTTCGGCCCCGCCAGAGTGTGGGTTCTGCCCAATCCGAGCGGCCTCAACGCCTCGTGGCCGCTGGATCGGATCGTCGACGAGTTCGCCCGCCTCCGCAAGGCCGCCGAGGCCCTCAGCACTCCGTAAGGGCTCAGGAGGTGTGGTCGAGGGCGGCGGTCGCGGCGAACATGGCGGTGATCTCCTGGACCAGGCCGGGCGTCGGCTCCCAGAGGCCCGGCCGCCCCAGCGCGACCCTCGGGCGGGGGAGCGCCCGCACGTCGCTGAGGCGCCAGTGATACGTCCCGGGCTCTGCCCACGGGCCGCAGCCGCAGGAACCAGACCCGCCGGTGACGGTGGCCGAGCAGACGTGGTCGAGCTCGCCGACGGCGATGACGGCGCCGATGGTGGCGAGGGGATCGCGGGGGTCCCACCCGGCGGCCTGGACGAGCGGGGAGTCGCAGGCTTTCAGATCGACGCGCATGGAGGCGTGGATCAGGAGCGGGCCGCGGTAGGCGGTCGGCAGGCCCTGGTTCGAGACGGTCTTGCCGCCGCGTGCGATCGTGAACGCCCAGGGTTGCTGAACACTGATCGCCTGCACGCGGTCACCTCCAGTGCTCGCCCGTCCTCCACCGCCACGGGATCCCCCGAGGCCCGGCGCTACGCCGGTGCACCGCGCAGTGATGCCCGAGAGGCTAGGCGCATCCCGGCGGAATTGCCAATGGACGAGGCGAGCGGGTCGCTGTCTTGTTAAGGGACGATCGGAAAGCCGTTCGATTCCCGCCCGGATCTCTCCTGATCATCCATGTGACGCGCGAGGACGGCGCCAGGTTGACGGGCCGGCGCGACTACCCCTTCAGCGCTCCCGCCATGAGGCCGCGCATGAAGAACCGTCCGAGAAGCAGGTAGACGAGGACGGTCGGCAGCGACGCCAGCAGGGCCGACGCCATCTGCTGGTTGTACTGGACGGCCACCGCGCCCGACCCGGCGGTGTTGTTCAGCATGACCGTCACCGGCCAGCTGTCGGGCGCGCCCAGGAAGACGGCGAACAGGAAGTCGTTCCACAGGGAGGTGAACTGCCAGATCAGCGTCACGGCGAAGGCGGGGCCCGACACGGGCAGGATGATCGACCAGTAGGTGCGGAGCATCCCGGCGCCGTCCACGCGGGCCGCCTCGATCAGCTCGTCGGGGACGGTGACGTAGTAGTTCCGGAAGATGAGCGTGCAGATGGGGATGCCGTACACGACGTGGGCCAGGACCAGGCCGCGGATCGTCCCGGACAGTTCCATGTCGGTCAGCAGCCCGGCCAGCGGGATCATCACGGCCTGGTAGGGGATGAACATGCCGAACAGGAACAGCGTGAAGACGACGTCCGAGCCGGGGAACCGCCATTTCGACAGGACGTAGCCGTTCAGCGAGCCGAGCACGGCGGAGATCAGCGACCCCGAGACGGCGATCTTGACGCTGTTCTCCAGGCCGGGGCGCAGCGCGTCCCACGACGCGCTCCAGCCGGACGTGCTCCAGTGGCTCGGCAGGCTCCACGCGCTGCTCGGGTCCGCCTCGTCCAGCGGCTTGAAGCTCGTGACGACGAGGACGTAGACGGGAATCAGGAACAGCAGGACGAAGACCAGCAGGACGGCCAGCTTCACCGCCCGCATCGGACGGCCCGCCGTGGGCGCCGGGGCCGTCATCGGGACCGCTCCGCGCGTACCGACCACACCAGGTAGGGGATCACCAGGACGGCGACCGCCAGCAGCAGGTAGGTGGCGATGGTGGCGCCGTTGGCGGGGTCGTGCCGGTCGAAGATCTCGACGTAGGTGGCGACGGCCGGGACATAGGTGACGATCTGCTTGCCCGCGATCGCCATGATCAGGTCGAACACCTTGAGCGAGATATGCCCGAGGATGATCAGCGCGGACAGCGTCACCGGGCGGAGCTGCGGGAACACGACGTACCGGTACACCTTCCACTCGGACGCGCCGTCCACCCGCGCCGCCTCCCGCAGTTCCTCCGGCACGCTCCGGAAGCCCGCCAGATACAAAGCCATGACATATCCGGACATCTGCCAGATGGCGGGGAGGGCCATGGCGGCCATGCCCCAGGTCGGGTCCTGCCACCAGCCGTTCGCCAGCGCGTCCAGGCGCAGCTTGTCGAACAGCTGGTTGAAACCGACCGCGCGCTCCGGCGGCGCCGGGTTCATCAGCCAGCGCCACACCACGCCGCTGGCGATGAACGACACCGCCATCGGGAACAGGTAGATGACGCGGAACGACGCCTCGCCGCGGACCCCCTTGTCCATCAGGAAAGCCAGGAACGCGCCGAGCACCAGGGCGCCGACGACGAACACGACCGTGAACACCAGGGCGTTCTGCACGGCGCCCGGCCAGCTCGGCTGGTCCCACAGGTCGGCGAAGTTCCTGCCCTTGTCGAACCCGTACCCGCTGACCTCGTCGTGCTTGCCGCTCAGCGCGACCCGCGTGTTCCAGAAGATCAGCCCGTAGACGAACAGGCCGATCGCGACGATGGACGGCGAGACCAGCAGCAGACCGGGCAGCCATTTCCTGCTACGGCGGAGCTTCACCGGCTCACAGGCCGCTGTTCTTGGCCGCGCTCACCAGTCCCTGTTGCAGCTTTCTCGCGTCCTTGTTCTGGAGGAAGAGACCCACCGCCGTGTCGATGTCGGTGTGCCACTTGTTGTTGGCGTTCACGCCGTGCCAGAACGAGCCCGCCAGCTTGATGCCCGGGCTGTTCCACTGCTCGAACGCGTACTGGAGGTAGCCCGTGTAGAGGGTCTTGTCGGCGTCCTTGCGCGCGGGGATTGAACCCTTCTTCGGGTTGAACAGATCCTGCCCCTCCTTGCTGGACACCTCCTTCAGCCACGCCTGCGCGCCCGCCTTGTGCGGCGCGCCCTTGGGCAGGGTGAAACTGTCCGACAGCCACATGTAGGTGCCCTCGGTGCCGGGCGAGGCCGCGTACTTGAAGTCGGTGTCGAGCTTCTTGCCGAGACCGTTCGGAGCGTTCCCGACGAAGTAGCCGTACGCCCAGTCGCCCATGATGTTGAACGCGGCCTTGCCGTCCACGACGGCCTTCGCGGCGCCCTGCCAGTCGGTGGACGCGGCCTCCAGCGTCGTGTACTTCATGATCTCGGCGAAGTCGTTCAGCGCCTTGGCGACGGCCGGGGTGCCCCAGTCGGCGCCCGGCTTCCACAGCGCGTTGTAGGCGTCGGTGCCGAGATCGCCGAGCAGGACGTTCTCCAGCAGATGGTCGGCCGTCCACTGCGCGCCGAGCGACAGCGGGACCTTCTTCGTCTTCTCCTTGACCGCCTTCAGCGCGGTGATGAACTCCGCGATCGACTTCGGCGCCCCGGAGACCCCGGCGTCCTTCAGGATGCCCGGGTTGTACCAGAGGACGTTCGACCGGTGGACGTTCACCGGCACCGAGTAGATCTTGCCCTTGTAGGTGATCTGGTCGATGAGCTGCTGCGGGTACACCGACCTCAGGTTGTTCTGCTGGTAGAAGTCGTCCAGCGGCTCGATCTGCCCGGCCTTGATGTAGTCGAGCAGCTCCGCGCCCGCGTGGCCCTGGAACGAGTCCGGCGGCTTGCGGTTCTGGAGGCGGCTCGCCAGGACGGCCTTCGCCTGCGTGCCCGACCCGCCGGCGATGGCCGCGTTGACGAACTTCGTGCCAGGGTTCTTCTTCTCGAAGTCGGCCTGCATGGCCTTCAGCCCGTCGGCCTCGCCCGGACCGGTCCACCAGGAGAAGACCTCGACCTGGGACTTGTCGCCGGCGCCGTCGTCCTCGTTCGCGCCGCAGGCCGAGAGGGCAAGCGCGCCGGACATCGCCACGGCCGTGAGAACCGTCCAGCGGCCCCGGGCCGCACGTACTCGCATCGTCCGTTTCCTCCGTTCCCCGGAAAAGCAAGCGTCCGTTCGGAGTCGCACGGAGGTCAACACCGGGGGCGGAAAAGTGATCTAGCGGTGATGCGGGCGCCACGCTCGGCCACGACACGGCGTGCCGGAGCGCGGCGTCCCTACCAGGCGATGGCGGGCGTCTACCAGGCGATGGCGGGCGGCAGGCCGTTCTCGCCCGCGTCCGGCCAGTCCAGGGGAGCGCCGAGGGGTTCGAGTTCGGCGAGCTGGAGGCGGTACCACGGGGACGCCTCGGGCCGCCCGGTCAGCTCCAGGCAGCGCTCCCACGTCCACCACTCCGCCCGCTCGACCTCGTCGGGGTTCGGCCGGACGGCGCCGTCCGCCGGGACGACGGCGCGCACGACGGGGCAGCGCTCGTTCTCGACGGTCCCGTCCGCCGCGACGGCCCGGTACCGGAACCGCGGCAGGACGGACGTGAGCTCGGCGTCCGGCATGCCCAGCTCGTCGCGGAGCCGGCGCAGGACCGCGTCGCGGAGCTTCTCGCCCGGGGAGGGGTGACCGCAGCAGCTGCCCGTCCACACGCCCGGGAACGTCCGCTTGTCCAGCGCGCGCCTGGTGATCAGCACGCGTCCCTCCGTGTCCACCACATAGCAGGAAAAGGCCAGGTGGTACGGGGTGTCCTCATGGTGGCTGGCGACCTTCGGAGCCGTTCCGGCGGCCTCGTCGTCCGCGTTGAGCAGCACGATCTCTTCGACGACCATGCTCAAGTCCTACCCCATGGGCCACGACGGGGTCAGTCGTTTCACACCCCGGAGGCAGGTGCCCCGCGGCGCGTCGCGGGCGAACCGGGATTAAACTCGGAACGGCCCGAGGCAGGGGAGCCGCGATCCCCGACGGAGGAGTTGACACGAGTGAGCCTGCTGGAGTCGATCACAGGTCCCGACGACCTCAAACGACTGGACGCCGCTCAACTGACTCGGCTCGCGGAGGAGATCCGCGAGTTCCTCGTCCAGGCGGTCTCCAAGACCGGCGGCCATCTCGGCCCGAACCTCGGCGCGGTCGAGCTGACGATCGCGCTGCACCGCGTGTTCGACTCACCGCACGACAAGATCCTCTTCGACACGGGCCACCAGGCGTACGTGCACAAGATGCTGACCGGGCGGCACGACTTCGAGCGGCTGCGCAAGCGCGGCGGCCTGTCCGGTTACCCGAGCCGCGCCGAGTCCGACCACGACATCATCGAGAACTCGCACGCCTCGCCCGCCCTGTCGTACGCCGACGGGTTCGCCAAGGCGTTCCAGCTCCGCGGCGAGGACGACCGCGCCGTGGTCGCGGTCGTCGGCGACGGCGCGCTGACCGGCGGCATGTGCTGGGAGGCGCTCAACAACATCGCCGCGGGCGCCGACCGGCCGGTGATCATCGTCGTGAACGACAACGGCCGCTCGTACTCGCCGACGATCGGCGGCCTCGCCTCCCACCTGGCCGACCTGCGCGTCACGCAGGGCTACGAGAACGCGCTCGGCCTCATCAAGAAGACCGTGCCGCGCGCGCCGGTCGTCGGCAACGTCGCCTACGAGGCGCTGCACGGCATCAAGAAGGGCATCAAGGACGTCCTCCAGCCGCAGGCCATGTTCGAGGACCTCGGCATCAAGTACGTCGGCCCGATCGACGGCCACGACGAGGACGCCGTCGAGCGCGCGCTGCGCCGGGCCCGCGGGTTCGGCCGGCCCGTCATCGTGCACTGCATCACCACCAAGGGACGCGGCTACGCCCCCGCCGAGAACGACGAGGAAGACTGCATGCACGGCGGCGGCGCGTTCGACCCCGCCACCGGGCAGTTCGTCCGCAAGTCGGGCGGCCCCGCCTGGACGAAGATCTTCGGCGAGGAGATGGTCGCGATCGGCCGCGAGCGCCGCGACGTGGTGGGCATCACCGCCGCGATGCTCCACCCGGTCGGGCTGGCCCCGTTCGCCGAGGCGTTCCCGGACCGCATCTTCGACGTCGGCATCGCCGAGCAGCACGCGGTCACGTCCGCGACCGGGCTCGCGATGGGCGGGATGCACCCGGTCGTCGCGGTGTACGCGACGTTCCTCAACCGCGCGTTCGACCAGGTCCTCATGGACACGGCGCTGCACGGGCAGGCCGTCACGTTCGCGTTGGACCGCTCCGGCGTGACCGGCGACGACGGCCCCAGCCACAACGGCATGTGGGACCTGTCGATCCTGCAGCTCGTGCCGGGCATGCGCGTCGCCGTCCCGCGCGACGGCGCCCGGCTGCGCGAGCTGCTGCGCGAGTGCGTCGCCGTGTCGGACGGCCCGACCGCGATCCGCTACCCGAAGGGCCCCGCCGCCGCCGACATCGAGGCCGTCGGCAAGGCCGGCGACATGGACGTCCTCGCCCGCCACGACGGCTCCAACGGCACCCGCGTGCTGCTGGTCGCGGCCGGGTCGATGGCGACGCCCGCCGTCGAGGCCGCCGAGCTGATCGCCGCCCAGGGCATCGGCGTCACCGTCGTCGACCCGCGGTGGGTGAAGCCGCTCGACCCGGCGCTCGCCGGCCTCGCCCGCGAGCACGCGCTCGTCGCCGTCGCGGAGGACAACGGGCGCACCGGCGCCGTCGGCGACGCCGTCGCGCGGCTGCTGCGCGACGAGGGCGTCGACGCCCCGATCCGCACGTTCGGCATCCCGCAGGAGTTCCTCGACCACGCCGCCCGCGGCGAGATCCTCGCCGACATCGGCCTGACCCCGCAGGCCCTCGCCCGCGACATCACCGAGCACATCGCCCGGATCACCTCGCCGGAGACCCCGGACGCCGCCGAGCACGACCAGGAGGCGTCCGACCGCCGGGACTAGACCCCCTCGGCGGACAGCAGATGCCAGAAGTGGGTGATGGACGCCGCCGACGTGCCCAGCTCACGGCCCGAGTACGTCCATCTCCCGCGCAGGCGCCACGGGCGTCCGGCGCCGTCGCGGACGAAGACCTGGAGCGGGAAACAGGCGTCGTGCGCGCGGATGACGCCGGAGGTGTCGACCGAGGGGTCGAGCCGCGGCTCGCCCTCGCACCGCACGCCCATGACGGACGTGCGCGGATCCTGCCGCAGGAGCCCTTGCGTCAGGTCGTACACCAGTACGGAAACGTAGTCGGGGCCGAGCCACCTGAGGTCGGGGACCGTCTCGGGTGGGGGGAACCCGTACAGTTCTGGGCCGCCGGTCACAGGCCGCACCGTAGCGCTAGCGTGACATGTCCGTCACTACTTTCCCGGCGGATATTACCCAGAAAGGTGAATTATTCTCTCGCGTGGCAGGCGGACGTCATCGCCTCCCAGCGGGCCAGCTTGACGCGTTCGCCGCGGTCGAGCGAGCGGGCGAGGGTGATCTCGGCGGCGTCGAGGTTGAGCCAGTCGTCGTAGGTGACGACGCGCAGGCCCCGCGATTCCAGCAGCTCCTCGATGGTGAGCTTCGGCGGCGTCCGCGACCCGGACCCGTCCCCCCGGACGTCCTCCAGGAGGTTGCGGACGGTCTCGGCCGCGTCCGACTTGTTGGTGCCGACGACGCCGGTCGGCCCGCGCTTGATCCAGCCCGCGACGTACTCGCGGGGGACCGGGGCGCCGTCCGGGCCCAGGATGCGGCCGCCCTCGTTCGGCACCGTGGAGGTGCGCTCGTCGAACGGGACGCCGTCCAGCGGGACGCTCTGGTAGCCGACCGACCGCAGCACCATCCCGACGGGCAGCGTCTCGAACTCGCCGGTGCCGGTGACGCGGCCGGTGTCGTCCAGGCGGGTCTTCTCCAGCCGGAGCCCCTCGACGCGCTCGGTGCCGACGATCTCGGCCGGGGCGCGCCAGAACCGCACGTCGATCCGGCGGAGACGGTCGGCGGGCGGCTCGGCGGTCCAGGTGTTCAGCACCTTGACGTTGCCGCGCACGTGCCGGTCGTTCTCGGCGAGCTCGGCGCTCGCCGGGTCGAGGTCCATGTCCTCGGGGCTGACATGGATGCCGGCGTTCGGCAGCTCGCCCAGCTCCCGGGCCTCCTTGGTGGTGAACTTCGCCTGCGCGGGGCCGCGCCGCCCGATCATGTGGACGCGCTTGACGCGGCTGCGCGACAGCGCCTCGATGACCTGCTCGGGGACGTCGGTCTCGCGCAGCTCGGCGGCCGTCTTGGCGAGGATCCGGACGACGTCGACGGCCACGTTCCCGACGCCGATCACGGCGACCTCCTCGACGGACAGGTCGAACTCGTGGTCGGCGGCGTCGGGATGCCCGCAGTACCAGTTGACGAAGTCGGTCGCGGCGATGCTGCCGGGCAGGTCCTCGCCGGGGACGCGCATGTGCCGGTCGACCATCGCGCCGGTCGAGTAGATGACGGCGTCGTAGCAGTCCAGCAGGTCGGCGCGGGAGAGGTCGCGGCCCAGCTCGACGCAGCCGAAGAACCGGACCGCCGGGTTCTCCAGCACCTTCTGCAGGTATCTGGCGATCGACTTGATCGACTTGTGGTCCGGTGCGACGCCGTAGCGCACCAGCCCGTACGGGGTCGGCAGCCGGTCGAACACGTCCACCCGGACGTCACCGCCGGTCTGCTTGTCGAGCGCTTCGGCGGCGTAGATCCCCGCCGGGCCGGAGCCGATCACCGCGACGCGCACAGGAGGAGCCATGCGCGCCATTCTGCCCACCCGGCGGGTAAAACGACACCGCGAGGGCCCATACGGAGCGTGTCAGTGTTTCGTGAGGGGCTCGCTATGACGCTGGAGGCGGCTGTTGCGGTACCCGTACAGGCCGTAGACGACGATGCCGATGCCCATCCACGCCAGGAACCGCAGCCAGGTCTCGACCGGCAGGTTGATCATCACGAACAGGCAGGCCAGCACGGACAGGATCGGGATCAGCGGCACCCACGGCGTGCGGAACGCGCGCGGCAGGTCGGGGCGGGTGCGGCGCAGGATCACCACGGCGACCGAGACGACGAGGAACGCGAACAGCGTGCCGATGTTGACCAGTTCGGCCAGCTCGGTGAGCGGGATGAACCCGGCGAGCACCGCGGCGATCACGCCCATGATGATCGTGGACCGGTAGGGGGTGCCGAACCGGGGGTGGACGGCCGACAGCCAGGCGGGCAGGAGCTTGTCGCGGCCCATCGCGAAGAGGATCCGGCTCATCCCGAGCAGCAGGATCATCACGACGGTGATGAGGCCGGCGACGGCGCCGAAGTCGATGATCGTGGCGTACGCGGGGTGCCCGTTGGCCTTGAACGCGTCCGCGAGCGGCGCCTCGGTGCTCAGTTCCGAGTAGTGCTGCATGCCCACGACCACGAGCGACACGGCCGCGTACAGCACGGCGGTGATGGCGAGGGAGCCGATGAGCCCGATCGGCAGGTCCCGCTGCGGACGGCGTGCCTCCTCGGCGGCGGTGGCGACGATGTCGAACCCGATGTAGGCGAAGAACACCAGCGCGACGGCGGAGAAGATCCCGAGCCAGCCGTAGGTGGCCGGGGTGAGCCCGAACAGCACCTGCATGAGCGGCGCGGCCAGGCCGCCCTCCTCCTCGGTCGGCTTCGACGGCGGGATGAACGGGTCGTAGTTCGAGCCCTTGACGAAGAACAGCCCGGCGACGATCACCAGCAGCACCACCGACACCTTGATGGTGACGACCACCGCGGTGACCCGCGAGGAGATCTTGATGCCGAGCACCAGCAGCGCCGTCACCACCAGCACGAGCCCGATCGCGGGGACGTTGACCGTCCCGCCGTCGCCCGGCGGCGCGGAGATGGACTCCGGTATCGTCACGCCGGCGTCGTCCAGCAGCGCGGCGAAGTAGCCGGACCAGCCGACCGAGACGACCGCCGCGGCCAGCCCCATCTCCAGGATGAGGTCCCAGCCGATGATCCACGCCGGGAACTCGCCGAGCGTGGCGTAGGAGAACGTGTACGCCGACCCGGCGACCGGGACGGTCGAGGCGAACTCGGCGTAGCACAGCGCGGCGAGCCCGCACACCACGGCGGCGAGGATGAACGACAGCGCGACCGCGGGCCCGGCCTTGTCCCTGGCGACCTGTCCGGTCAGCACGAAGATGCCCGTCCCGATGATCACGCCGACGCCGAACACGGTCAGGTCAAGGGCCGACAGGGCGCGCCGGAGCCGGTGGCCCGGCTCCTCGGTGTCGCGTATCGACTGCTCGACCGACTTCGTGCGCAGCAGGCTCATCCACCCCGCCCCTTCGCGTCCGGTTGGGTGCTCGTCGCGGCCGTCAGCCCTATGCCCGATCACGGGCGGCTTATGATCGGCCGGACGCGCACCCGGACCGTGAAGTGCGGGAACGTCCGGAAAAAGGCATTCCGAACGCGGTTCGGAGCGCCTCGGAATGCCCTTTCCCGGCGTGTCAGATGGGGAGTGAGGCGACTCCCGGGTCGAGGAAACGGCGGCCCGTCGCCCTTTCGGAGACGCCGGACCTGTCCAGGTACGGGGTGATCCCGCCGAGATGGAACGGCCAGCCGGCGCCGAGGATCATGCAGAGGTCGATGTCCTGCGGGGCCGCGACGACGCCCTCGTCCAGCATGATCCGGATCTCGTCGGCGAGCGCGTCGAGCGCCCGGTCGAGGACCTGCTCCTCGGTGGACGGCCGGTCGCCGCCGCCGAAGATCTCCACGACCTCGGGGTCGAGGGAGAAGTCGGGCAGGTACACGCCGGGCTTGCCGGACGCGACCAGCTTCGCCAGGTTCTCCGACAGCGGGAACCGGTCGGGGAACGCGGCGTGCAGGGTCTCGTTCACGTGCAGCGCGATCGCCGGGCCGACGAGGCCCATCAGCACGAACGGCGGCATCGGCAGGCCCAGCGGCTGCGCGGCGCGCTCGGCCGTCTCGATCGGGGTGCCCTCGTCCACCGCCCGGACGATCTCGGCCAGCAGCCGCAGCAGGACGCGGTTGACGACGAACGCCGGTGCGTCCTTCACCAGCACGCAGGACTTCTTCAGCGCCTTGCCGGTCGCGAACGCGGTGGCGAGGGTCGCCTCGTCCGTCGCCTCGCCCCGGACGATCTCCAGCAGCGGCAGCACCGCGACCGGGTTGAAGAAGTGGAACCCGACCACGCGTTCGGGATGCCGGAGCCCGGACGCCATCTCGCCGACCGACAGCGACGAGGTGTTCGTCGCGAGGACGCACTCGGCGGAGACGTGCTCCTCGACCTCCGCGAACACCTTCCGCTTGACCGACATCTCCTCGAACACGGCCTCGATGACGAAGCCGGCGTCGGCGAAGGCGTCCTTGCTCAGCGAGCCGGTGATCAGCGCCTTGAGCCGGTTGGCCTTGTCGGCGGACACCCGGCCCTTGCCGAGCAGCTTGTCGATCTCGCCGTGCGCGTAGCCGACGCCCTTGTCGAGCCGCTCCTGATCGAGGTCGGTCAGCACGACCGGGACCTCCAGGCGGCGCGCGAACAGCAGCGCGAGCTGCGACGCCATCAGGCCCGCCCCGACGACGCCGACCTTGGTGACCGGGCGGGCGAGCGAGGCGTCCGGCGCTCCGGCGGGCTTCTTCGCGCGCTTCTGGGTGAGGTCGAACGCGTACAGCCCGGCGCGCAGCTCGTCGCTCATGATGAGGTCGGCGAGGGTGTCGTCCTCGGCGGCGAAGCCCTCGTCGCGGGTGCGGTCCTTGGCGGCGGCGACCAAGTCGAGCGCCTTCACGTAGGACGGCGCCGCGCCGTGCAGCTTGCCGTCCACGTTCCAGCGGGCCAGGGCGACGGCGTCGGCCCACGCCTTGCCCCTGTCGACCTCGGGACGGCGGACGGTGATCTCGCCGTTCAGGACGCGGGCCGTCCAGGCGAGCGACTCCTCCAGGAAGTCGGCCGGCTCGAAGATCGCGTCGGCGATGCCCAGCTCGTACGCCTGCGGGCCCTTCAGCATCCGGTTCTGCGACAGCGGATTCTCGATGACGACCTTCAGCGCCTTCTCCGCGCCGATCAGGTTCGGGAGCAGGTACGTCCCGCCCCAGCCGGGCACCAGGCCGAGGAACGTCTCGGGCAGCGCGAACGCCGGGACGCCGGACGAGATCGTCCGGTATGTGCAGTGCAGGCCGATCTCGACGCCGCCGCCCATGGCCGCGCCGTTGTAGTAGGCGAACGACGGGACGTCCAGCTCGCCGAGCCGCCGGAACACGTCGTGCCCGAGCCGGGCGATCAGCCGGGCCTCGTCCCTGCCCGCGAGCGCGGAGACGCCCTTCAGGTCCGCGCCCACCGCGAAGATGAACGGCTTGCCGGTCAGCGCCACGGCGACGATGTCGTCGCGGCCCGCCACCTGGTCGAGGGCGTCGTTCAGCGCCAGCAGCCCGCGCGGCCCGAAGGTGTTCGGCTTGGTGTGGTCGTGCCCGTTGTCGAGGGTGATCAGCGCCGCCCGGCCCGCGCCGAACGGCAGCTCCACCTCGCGAACACGCGCGTGCGTGACGACCTCGTCGCTCGTGCGGTCCTCACCGCCGCGCTCCTCGCTCGCGCCCGCCAGCATCGAGCGCCACGTCTGAACGGAACTCACTTGGTGCCTTCCCACTCGGCGTTCTCCCAGAGGACGGTCCCGCCCATGCCCATGCCCACGCACATCGTGGTCAGTCCGAACCGGACGTCCGGACGCTCCCCGAACAGCCGGGCCAGCTGGTTCATCAGCCGGACGCCGGACGAGGCGAGCGGGTGGCCGAGGGCGATCGCGCCGCCCCACGGGTTCACCCGCGCGTCGTCATCGGCGATCTTGAAGTGCTCCAGGAACGCCAGCACCTGCACCGCGAACGCCTCGTTGATCTCGATGAGCCCGATGTCGTCCATGGTCAGGGCGTTGCGGGCGAGGAGCTTCTCGGTGGCGGGGACGGGCCCGACGCCCATCACCTCCGGCTCCACCCCCGCGAACGCGAAGTCGACCAGGCGCATCCTCGGGGTGAGGCCCAGCTCGCGGGCGACGTCCCCGGCGGCGAGCAGGCAGGCGGTGGCGCCGTCGTTCAGCCCGGCGGCGTTCCCCGCCGTGACGTTGCCGTGCGGGCGGAACGGCGTCTTCAGCGCGGCCAGATCGTCCAGCGTGGTCCCGGGACGCGGCGGCTCGTCCTCCGTGGCGAGCCCCCAGCCCTTCTCCGCCGAGCGGATCGCGGTCGGAACCAGATCGGGCTGGATCTTCCCGGCGGCGTAGGCGGCCGCGACCTTCGCCTGGCTCCGGACGGCGTAGGCGTCCGCGCGCTCCTTGGTGATGCCGGGGAACCGGTCGTGCAGGTTCTCCGCGGTCGACCCCATGACCAGCGCGGACGGGTCGACGAGCTTCTCGGCGAGGAACCGCGGGTTCGGGTCGACGCCCTCGCCCATCGGATGCCGCCCCATGTGTTCGACACCGCCCGCGATGACGACGTCGTAGGCGCCGAACGCGATCCCCGCGCCGGACGTGGTCACCGCCGTCATCGCGCCCGCGCACATCCGGTCGATCGCGTAGCCGGGGACGCTCTTCGGCAGCCCGGCCAGCACGGCGGCGGACCGTCCGATGGTCAGGCCCTGGTCGCCGGTCTGGGTGGTGGCGGCGACGGCGACCTCGTCCACCCGGTCGGGCGGGAGGGACGGGTTGCGGCGCAGCAGCTCGCGGATCGCGCGGACGACCATGTCGTCGGCGCGGGTCTGCGCGTACAGGCCCTTGGGGCCCGCCTTGCCGAACGGTGTGCGTACGCCGTCGACGAACACGACGTCGCGTGCGGTGCGAGGCACGGGTCGTCCTCCCTGCGATGGGTCCGGGTGTGTGCTTCTGACCAGTATGCTACTCGCCAGTAACGACCCGGTGGCGCACCCCCGCCGCACGGCGGGTCAGGACACCGCGACCAGCGCGGGAACGGGTTCCTCGGACACGGGCAGCCGCACGGTGATCGACAGCCCGCCGCCCTCCCGCGGGACGGTCTCGATCGTCCCGTCGTGCGCGCCGACCACCGCCCGGACGATCGACAGGCCGAGCCCCGCCCCGTCCGCCGACCCCGTCCGCTCCTTCTCCTGGTTGGGCCGCAGCCGCCGGAACGGCTCGAAGATCGCCCCGACCTCGTACGAGGGCACGGGCCGCCCCGTGTTGACGACCTGGAGGAACGCCGTCCCGTCCCGCACGCCCGTGCGGACCCACACCCGCCCGTCCTTCACGTTGTACTTCACCGCGTTCTCCAGCAGGTTCACCGCGCAGCGCTCCAGCAGGACGGGATCGCCGGACACGACGGCGGGCGCCAGCCTGGCCTCCACGTCCACGCCCGCCTCCTCGGCCCGCCCGTCGAGATGGTCGAGCGCGCCGCGCACCACGTCCGGCAGCGGCGTCGCGGTCCGCGCGGCCAGGTCCCGCTCGGACCTGGCGAGCGTCAGCAGCCCCTCGATGAGCCGTTCGTGCCGGGCCGTGTTGCCGAGCAGCACGTCCGCGAGCGCCTTGGTCTCCGGCGGGCTCTTCCGGCTCGCCAGCGCGACCTCCAGGACCGTCCGGTTGATGGTCAGCGGCGTGCGCAGCTCGTGCGAGGCGTTCGCGACGAAGCGGCGCTGGCTGTCGAAGGCGCGGTTCAGCCGGTCCAGCATCCGGTTGAACGTGTCGGCCAGGTCCTTGATCTCGTCCTGCGGGCCGTCCAGCGGGATCCGCTCGTGCAGCGTGCTCTCCGACAGCCGCCGCGCCGTCGCGGTGACCGCGTGCAGCGGCCGCAGCATCCGCCCCGCCACCACGTACCCGATCACCACGGCGAGGACGCCGAGCACCAGCATCGTGATCAGGGAGCTCTGCAGCAGCTGCTCCAGCACGTCGCGCTTCTGCTCGGCGAGCCGCCGGTCGGCCTCCGCCTTCACCTCCATCAGCCGGCTCACGTCACCGTCGGCGGCCAGGTTGCGCAGGCGCGTCAGCGTCGTCGTGCTGGCCTCGCGGTCGTCCAGCGTCAGGCGCTGGTCCATCGAACGGACGGTCAGCAGGTACGTCACCGCGACCAGGACCGCCGAGGTGACGAGGAACAACGACCCGTACACCAGCGTCAGCCGCGCCCGCACACTCAACCTCTTCGCCCTCACAGCGCCTCCAGCCGGTACCCGGACCCGGTCACCGTCTCGATCACCGGCGGCTGGCCCAGCTTGCGGCGCAGCGTCGCCATCGTGACGCGGACGATGTTGCTGAACGGGTCGATGTTCTCGTCCCACGCGCGCTCCAGCAGCCGCTCGGCGCTCACCACGCCGCCCTCCGCCCGCAGCAGCTCCTCCAGCACGGCGAACTCCTTCTTCGTCAGCCGCAGCTCCCGGCCGTCCCGCGTCACCCTCCGCCGGTGCGGATCGAGCCGCACACCGCGCCGCTCCAGCACGGGCGGCACCGGCGGGCCCGACCTGCGCCCCAGCGCCCGCACCCGCGCCACCAGCTCGCCGAACACGAACGGCTTCGGCAGGTAGTCGTCGGCGCCGAGGGACAGGCCGTCCACCCGGTCGCCGACCTCCCCGGCCGCGGTCAGCATCAGGATCCGGGCGGGGCTCCGCCGCTCCACCAGTTCCCGGCACACGTCGTCGCCGTGGACGGTCGGCAGGTCGCGGTCGAGCACGACCACGTCGTACTCGTTGTACGAGGCCCGCTCCAACGCGTCGTCGCCGTCGTACACCACGTCGACGGCCATCGCCTCTTCGCGGAGCCCCTCGGCGATCGCGGTGGCGAGGACCCGCTCGTCCTCGACGATCAGAACACGCATGCCGCCGAGCATGACCGGCGGGAGGTTAAACGCCGGTAAGGATTCGGGACAGGCCCGGCACCCGGGCCTGTCCCGTTACGTGACCACCGCCGTACGGCCCGGCGGTCAGGGCTGGATCGCGATGACGTCGTACGGGGTGTCCGGAGCCGGCGGGGTGCTGAACCGCGCGTTCGGCAGATACAGGTACTGCCCGGCCTTCGCCACCGTCGTCGGGACGTCGAACCGCGGATCGGTCAGCTTCTTGGTGAGCTTGCCCGCGGTGGCGTCCTCGTTCAGCTCGATCACGGCCACGGTGTTGAGCGCGTTCTGCACCGCGTACAGGGTCCGGCCGTCGAGCAGGATGCCGTCCCCGGCGGTCAGGACCTCGCCGCCCAGGTCGATCGTCTTCGCGACGCCGGTCTGCGAGTCGACCTTGAACAGCTTCCCGGTGTTGGACTGGATGAGGATCAGCGACCGTCCGTCCGGCAGGGCGGCGATCCCGTTGCCGTTGAAGCCCTGCTGGTAGACGATGTCCCCGCTCAGGGGCACGGTCTTCACATCGTCGGCGTCGTCCTCGTCGAGCGGGATCCGGTAGATCTGGGGATTGGTCGAGTCGGAGAGGTACGCCCCGTCCTTGCCGACGGTGAGGTCGTTGACGAACGCCGTCTTGGTCGTGAGCTTGAACGACCGCAGGACCGCACCCGTCCGGGTGTCCACGATCCGCGCGTCCCCACCGCGCCCACCGGCCACGTACAGCCGGTGCCCCTGCGTCTTCATGCCGAGCGACGGCGTCCCCGGCCCTTCGTTGATCACCTCTCCCTCTCCGGTGCGCAGATCGGCCCGGTAGATCGCCCCCGTAGCCCGCGAGCCGAGGAACACGACCTTCCCGGGCCCGGCCGCGATCCCCTCGGGCTGGAACCCCGCAGGCAACGCGATCTTGTCCGGCGGCGCCGCCACGTCACCACGCGCGCCCGCCCCCACCGGAACCAGAAGCCCGACCATCAGTGCAGTGCTGAGAATTCGAGACCACATGCCCCCAACGTCCCGCACCCGCCCACCTCGAACCAGACCCATTAACCGCAAGCTATGCCATAACCACCACAACACCCCAGCTCACCCCCCACACCCCCCAACCCTGGCACGCATTAACGACACGCTCAGCCAAAACCCCCCACACCACTAATGCGGGTTTAACCCCGGGGTTGGTGGGGTGGGGGTCTGGCTGGGGTGTGTGGCCTTGGCGGAGAGGGAGTGATGGGGAATCGGGTTTGGGGCTTGGTGATCGCGGGTTTGGTCGTGGTCGGGGGCGCTGGGTGTGGGAGTGATGGGGGGAGTGGGGTGGCCAGTGCCGGTGGGACGGCGGCCAGTGCTTCGGCGTCGGGTAGGGCTTCGGTTTCGCCGGAGGACGCGCAGTTGAAGTTCGCGCAGTGCATGCGGGAGAACGGGGTGGACGTTCCCGATCCTGGTAGCGGGGACGCGAAGTCGTTGCGGCTCGGAAAAGGGGGCGATCGGAAGAAGCTGGAGGCGGCCATGGAGAAATGCCGGTCGTGGCTGGAGGCCGGCGGGAAGCTTCCCAATATGAAAGACCCGAAGGTTCGTGACCAGTTCGTCAAGTTCGCGCAGTGCATGCGCGAGCACGGGGTGAACGTGCCCGATCCGGGGCCGGACGGGACGCTCAAGATTCCGTCGGAGGGCATCGACCCGGGGGCGGCGGAGAAGGCGCGTGAGGCGTGCAAGGGCAGGCTGCCGGGGAGCGGAAGGTGAGGCGGGGGGTCGTCGCGGGGGGCGTGGCCGTCGTGGTGGTGGTCGGCGGGGGAAGCGCGCTCGCCTGGACGGTCAGGGGGGATGAGGCGGAGGCCGGGCATGTGGCGGCGCTGCGGACCGTGGCGGTCGGCCGGGGTGATCTCGTGGACACCGAGACGGTCGACGGGAAGCTCACCTATGGCGATATCCGTGAGGTGTGGACGGGCGCGTCCGGTGTCGTGACCTGGGCGCCCGAACAGGGGGCGGCGGTCAAGCGGGGCGGGACGCTGTTGCGGGTCGCGGGCGAGGCCGTGACGTTGATGTACGGCGGCAGCCCCATGTACCGGGCGATCAAGAACGGCGACTCGGGGAAGGACGTTCGGCAGCTCGAAACCAATCTGAAGGCTCTCGGGTACGGCGGGATGACCGTCGATGAGGAGTTCACCGGGGCGACGGAGGCGGCCGTCAAGGAATGGCAGGACGATCGCGGCCTTGAGCAGACTGGAATTGTTGACAGTGCGCAGGTCGTCTTTCTGGATGGGGCCGTTCAGGTTCGGGAGGTGAAGGCGCCGGAAGGGAAGCAGACGGCGAAAGGGCAGCCTGTTCTGACGGTGGCCGGGACGCGGCGGGTCGTCCATGTCGATCTGGACGCCGACAAGCAGGACCTTGCTAAGAAAGGCGCGAAGGTCTCTGTGGAACTGCCCGGCGGCAAGAAGGTCGACGGGATCATCAGCGGCGTCAGTAAGGTCGCGGAGAGCACGGGGGAAGGGGAGGACAAGAAGACCACGATCGGCGTCGACATCTCGCTCGGGAACGCCGGGACGGGACGGTTCGACGAAGCCCCGGTCAGCGTCGAGTTGGAGAGCGAGCGGCGCAAGGGTGTTCTGTCGGTGCCGGTGGAGGCGCTGCTGGCGCTGCGGGAGGGCGGCTTCGGTGTCGAGGTCGTGGACGGCGGGCGCAGGCGGCTCGTGCCCGTGGAGGCCGGGGCGTTCGGCGGCGGCCGGGTCGAGGTGGCCGGGCCCGGCATCGCCGAAGGCGTGCGGGTCGGGGTGCCCGCCGAATGACGAACATCGTGGAGCTGGCCGGGGTGGCCAAGGAGTACGGCGGCGGCGTCACGGCGCTGCGGGGCGTGGACCTGGTGATCGCGGCGGGGGAGATGGCAGCGATCGTCGGGCCCTCGGGGTCGGGGAAGTCGACGCTCCTGCACATGATCGGGACGCTGGACCGTCCGTCCAGGGGGAGCGTGCGGGTCGCCGGTCATGAGGTGGCGGGGTTGAGCGACCGGGCCCTGTCGGCGCTGCGGGCACGCCATATCGGGTTCGTGTTCCAGCAGTTCCACCTGGCCGCGGGGGTGAGCGCGCTCGACAACGTCGCCGACGGGCTCCTCTACAGCGGTGCCGGGCGCGGGGAGCGCAGGGAACGGGCGCGGGCCGCGCTCGGACGGGTCGGGCTCGGGCACCGGACCGGGCACCGGCCGCACCAGCTGTCGGGCGGCGAGCAGCAGCGGGTCGCGGTGGCGCGGGCCGTGGTCGGCGAGCCGGGCCTGCTGCTGGCCGACGAGCCGACCGGCAACCTCGACTCGGCGGCGGGCGCGGAGGTGCTGGCGCTGCTGGACGAGCTGAACCGCGCCGGCACCACCGTCGCGATCATCACGCACGATCTGGACGTGGCGGCCAGGGCGCCGCGGCGGGTCCGGGTCAGGGACGGCCTGATCGTGGCCGACGAGCGGGCGGCCGCGACGGGGGCGGGGGGACGATGAGGACGGCACTGGAACCGGCGCGGCTCGGCCCGGGGGACGTCCTGCGCGTCGGGCTTGGCGGGCTGCGGGCCCGTCCGGCGCGGGTCGTGCTGTCCGCGCTCGGCATCGCGATCGGGATCGCCACGATGGTCGCGGTCATCGGGATCTCGGCGTCCGGGAAGGAGGACCTGCTGCGGCGGCTCGACCGGCTCGGCACGAACCTGCTGACGGCCAAGCCGGGCGACACGCTGTTCGGCGACAAGGCCGCGCTGCCCGAGTCGGCGCCGGAGATGGTGCGGCGGATCGGGCCGGTCACGGCGGTCGGCGCGACGGGCACGGTGGAGGCGACCGTCCGCCGCACCGACAGGATCCCCGCCGAGGTCACGCAGGGCATCTCCGTCCAGGCCGCGACGACGGACCTGCTCGGCACCCTCGGCGTGGAGACGGCGAGCGGGCGCTGGCTGAACGCGGCCACGGCCCGCTATCCGGGTGTCGTGCTCGGCGCTGAGGCGGCGCGGCGGCTCGGCCTGGACCGGGCGGGCGGCCAGGTGTGGATCGGCGGCCGCTGGTTCGTTGTCCTCGGCGTCCTGCGGTCCGCGGAGCTGGCGCCGGAGATCGACCGCTCGGCGCTCGTCGGCTGGGACGCGGCCCGCCGCCACCTGGCCTTCGACGGGCATCCGACGACGATCTACGAGCGGTCCACGGACGCGTCCGTGGCCGATGTCAGGGCCGTCCTGGCCCGGACGATCAACCCGGAGCGTCCCGAGGAGGTCGAGGTCAGCCGCCCCTCGGACGCGCTGGCGGCCAAGGCGGCCGCGACCGGCGCGTTCACCGGGCTGCTGCTCGGGCTCGGCGGTGTCGCGCTGCTCGTCGGCGGGGTCGGCGTCGCGAACACGATGGTGATCTCGGTGCTGGAGCGGCGCCGCGAGATCGGGCTGCGCCGCTCGCTCGGCGCGACGCGCGGGCAGGTCAGGACGCAGTTCCTGGCCGAGTCGCTGCTGCTGTCGGCGTTCGGCGGCGCCGCCGGTGTCGTGCTCGGCGCGGCGGTGACCGCGGGTTTCGCCTGGTGGAAGGGCTGGCCGCCGGTCGTGCCCGGGTGGGCCCCCGGCGGCGCGCTCGCCGCGACGCTCGCGATCGGGACGATCGCGGGCCTCTACCCGGCGATGCGCGCGGCACGGCTGCCGCCGACCACGGCCCTGGCCACGGTCTGACGGTGGAACGCTCTGCCGAACGGGTGCATGATTGGGACGCCGACGCTGTTCCGCCTGGGGGAGGTGTCCTCACAGCCATGCCCGTGCCACGCCCGCTCCGTGAGCGCTGCCGGGAGTTCCTCGGGATCGACGGGGAGATCCGCTACATCTTCCCCGCGATGGCGTATGGGGGCGGCGCGGGTTTCATCTTCGTCATCACCGACGAGCAGGTCGCGGTGATCTCCACCGGCGCGATCAGCCGCAGCACGCCCAAGAGCGTCTGGGGCAGTTATCCGCGCGGCACCCGCATCGGGCCGGTGGAGACCAACGTCGGGGCGTCGTTCCTGTTCGCGGGCGCGGAGTTCGAGCTCGACGACGAGTACGTCGCCGTGATCAACGCGGCCGACGCCGAGATCTTCGCCCGCGACAGCCTGCCGAAGGATCCGCTCCCGGATCTCTAGCCGCACCGGCTCGATGGCCTTGGCGGGCGGCCCCGGCGAGGGCTCAGAGATCTCCCTTGCATTCCAGGCGGTGGAAGGCGCGGGCGAGGGGCTGCGCGGTGAGCTCGACCTGCCAGCGGCGGGCGCCGAGGTCGCGCAGCGCGGTGGCGATCGCCGACGCGGACGCCTCCGGCGGCGGCGTCCAGGCCAGCCGGCGGACGGAGTCGGGCTGCATGAGGTTCTCCGACGGCATGGAGTGCTCGTCGGCGAGGGCGGCGATGACGGCGCGGGCGGCGGTGAGGCGCTTGGCGGCCTCGGGGTCGCGGTCGGCCCAGCGGTGCGCGGGCGGCGGGCCGTCGCCGGGGACGGTCGGCTCGGGCAGCCCGCGGTCGGTGAGGTCGCGGGCGCGGGCGACGGCGCGCAGCCACGCCGACTGGTGCCGGCGGGCGCCGCGGCCCCGCATCGTCGGCAGCGCCTGCAGCTCGGCCGGGGTCCGCGGCGCGCGCTGTGCCAGCTCGATGATCGCGGCGTCCTGCAGCACCCGGCCCGGCGAAAGGTCCCGCTCGCGGGCGATCTTGTCGCGGGCCTCCCAGATCTCCCGGACGGTGGCGAGCGCCCGCCGGTTCCGGACGCGGTGGATCCCGGACGTGCGGCGCCACGGGTCGGCCCGCGGCGGCTTCGGCGGCGTCGTCAGGATCGCGGCGAACTCCTCCAGCGCCCACTCCAGCTTGCCCGCGGCCTCCAGCTCGTCGTGCATGGCGTCGCGCAGCTCGACCAGCAGCTCGACGTCCAGCGCGGCGTAGCGGAGCCAGTCCTCCGGGAGGGGACGCGTCGACCAGTCGGCCGCGGAGTGCCCCTTCTCCAGCAGGAAGCCCAGCACGTTCTCGACCATGGACCCGAGCCCGACCCGCGGGTAGCCGAGCAGCCGCCCCGCCAGCTCGGTGTCGAACAGCCGGCGCGGGACGAGACCGACCTCCGCCAGGCACGGCAGGTCCTGGTTGGCGGCGTGCAGGACGAGCTCGGTGTCGGCGATCGCGGCGTCGAGCCCGGACAGGTCGGGCAGCGCGATCGGGTCGATCAGGGCCGTGCCGGCGCCCGCGCGGCGCAGCTGGATCAGGTAGGCGCGCTGCCCGTACCGGTAGCCGGACGCCCGCTCGGCGTCGACGGCGACCGGGCCCGCGCCCGCGGCGAACGCCGCGATGACACGTTCCAGTTCGGCATCGCCGGTGATCACGGCCGGGACGCCTTCGCGCGGTTCCAGCAGCGGGACGGGCGGCGGACCGTCGCCGGTCTCGGCGCCGGGCCGCGGCGCGGCCTGCTCTGGAACGGTCCCGGACCGCGTCGCGGCCGTGGTCTCAGCACCGGTCTCCCGCTCGGGACCGGTGGCGCGCGTTTCGGACACTCCCACTGAACCTTTTTCATCTTCGGGCCGACGAGCCGTGCGAGGCTTCCGGGACACCGGCGGACGAAAAAGGCTGCCTGCCCCCGTGCGCACTCCCGCCGCCTCGGTCTCGGACGCTGTGCTCACGCCCCCTACCGTACGTCCCTCAACCGGTCGCGCCGCCTGGCCGGTCCGGTAGCGCGGCGACACCGGACGGCGGCAGCCCCGCCGTGGTGCACATCACCTCGCACCAGGCCGCCACGTGCGGAGCGAGATCGTCGCCCGTCGGGGACCAGGACGCGCGCAGCTCCAGCTCGGTCGTGGACGGCTCGTCGCGTTTGTCGCCGAAGCTCTCCGACACCGCGCGGGTGATCGTCCCGGACACGCCCGCGTAGCCGGCGGGCTCCAGCGCCTCCAGCAGCCAGTCCCAGGCGACGGAGCCGATCAGCTCGTCGGCGGCGATGTCGGGCTCCAGATCGGCGCGGATGTAGGCGACGACGCGGAACCCGTTCGTCCAGCCGCTGGCGCCGTCCGGGTCGTACAGGACGATGAGGCGGCCCATGGCGACCTCGGTGTCGTCGTCGCGGTAGACGCTGCCGGACATGGCCGCGGCGTAGGGCGCCAGGCTCTGCGGCGCGGGCATGTCCTCCAGGTCGAGTTCCGGCCGGACTCCGGGCCCGTCGAGGATCTCACGGAGCGTGTCGAGGGCCCGCTGGAAGGCAGGTGGGTTCATAGGTGGACCGGCCTGATCGCGGGGGAGTGGTCGGGTGCGGGGGCGTGGTTCGGGTTGGTGTGGCTCGGATGGGCGATGTCGGGACGGGGACCGTGCGCCGCCGGGAGCGGCGGCGGGGGAACGCGGAGGGGAAGCAGGCACAGCACAGGTGTTTTCGTTTCGGGGACCGGGCCGTCAGGCCACGGCCCGCACGGTGGCGGCGGGACCGGCGGACGAGCCGGACGCCAGGGCGGCCAGAACCGGGGCGGGGGACCGGGCGGCGCCGGGCGCGGTCAGCGGAGAACCGACCAGGACGGCCGCTCCGCACTCCACGCAGGCCCGCTCGGGGCATTCCGCACCATGACCGTCCGGACACGGCGGCTGCTCGAACACGCGTTCATCACCGCAGGTGGAGCAGTACAAGGGGGACCTCCCTCGGCTATGACACGCATCACGTTCGCATGCGCCGGTGACAGAATGCGGGACTTCGCTCGGCGTGTCCGGAAGTTCGTGCCGCTCCGGACGCCGATTCCGTGCTTTCTCACCGTCGTTTCGTGAGGTCCCGCCTTTTCGTGGCACCATCGCAGCGTGACCGAGAGCCCCGCTGACAGCCCCTTCCTGCTGGCATGCCGCCGGCGTCCCGTGCCGCACACGCCCGTGTGGTTCATGCGGCAGGCCGGACGTTCGCTGCCGGAGTACCTGCGCCTGCGCGACGGCGTCCCGATGCTGGAGTCCTGCGCCCGCCCCGACATGATCGTCGAGATCACGCTGCAGCCGGTGCGCCGGTACGCGGTGGACGCGGCGATCTTCTTCAGCGACATCATGGTGCCGCTCAAGGCCATCGGCGTGGACCTCGACATCAAGCCCGGCGTGGGCCCGGTCATCGCCGACCCCATCCGGGACGCGGCGGACCTGGCGGCGCTGCGCCCGCTCGAACCCGGCGACGTCCCCTACGTGACGGAGGCCGTGCGGGGCCTGGTCGGGGAGCTCGGCGCCACCCCGCTGATCGGCTTCGCCGGGGGGCCGTTCACGCTCGCCTCGTACCTGATCGAGGGCGGGCCGTCCAAGAACCACGAGCGGACCAAGGCCATGATGTACGGCGAGCCCGAGCTGTGGGCCGACCTCATGGCCCGGCTCGCCGACCTCACGATCGCGTTCCTGAAGGTGCAGGTGGCGGCGGGGGCGAGCGCGGTGCAGCTGTTCGACTCGTGGGTGGGCGCGGTCGCCGCGCAGGACTACCGGGAGTCCGTGCTGCCGCACACCCGCCGCATCTTCGCCGAGATCGAGCCGCTCGGCGTCCCGCGCATCCACTTCGGCGTCGGGACGGGCGAGCTGCTCGGCCCGATGGGCGAGGCCGGCGCGGACGTCGTCGGCGTCGACTGGCGGGTGCCGCTGGACGAGGCCGTCAGCCGCGTCGACCCCGGCAAGGCTCTGCAGGGCAACCTCGACCCGGCGATCCTGTTCGCCCCGTGGGAGACCGTGGAGCGGCGGACCCGGGACGTCCTCGCCCGCGGCCGCACCGCCGAGGGCCACATCTTCAACCTGGGGCACGGCGTCCTGCCGTCCACGGACCCGGACGTGCTGGCCCGCCTCGCGGACCTCGTCCACGAGGCGAGCACCGAGGACACGCTCTAGGCGGGCGGCGGAGGCCCCTTGGGCGCTTCCGGCCCCGACGACCCCGACGATCCCGACGATCCCGACGACCCGGACGGCCCGGGCGTGGCCGAGCCGACGGCGGCCTTCTCCGGCGCGGGCGGCGAGCCCGGCCCGCGGGGCGCCCTCGGACGGGGAGTGATCCCGAACCGCTCGCGCAGCCGGTGCCGGAACGCCAGCACGGGGACGGCGATCAGCGCGGCCGTGACGAGGAACGGCAGGAGCCAGGCCAGCAGGATGGCGACGCCGCCGGCGAACGCGGCGAACGCGTCCCACCCGTCGCCGAGCGCGCCGACGAACCCGCCGCCCTCGTCCTTCTTCTTCGGCGGCGCGGGGTTGCTCTCCAGCGTGACGGTCACCGTCGCGAGCTGGGTGCGGTGCTTGAGCGACTTCTCCCGCGCTTGCAGCGCCTCCAGGTCGGACTCCCGCTCCGCGATCTCCTGCTCGATGTTGATGATCTCGCCGACGGAGCTCGCCCGGTCGAGCAGCTTGCGGAACGAGACGAGCGCCGCCTCCGCGGAGCGGACGCGGGCCTGCACGTCCGCGACCTCGCCGGTGACGTCCTCGGCCTCCTGGGTGAGCGACAGCTTGGTGCCGAGCTGTGTGCTGAGCTGGTTCAGCAGCTCGGTGTAGCGGGCGGAGGGGATCTTCAGGGCGATCTCGGAGCGGGCCGGGTCGCTGGAGGTCGACTCCCGCTCGACGTAGCCGCCCGCCGCGATGACCAGCTGCTTGGCCTTGCCGGCTGAGCCGTCCACGTCCCCGGCCTTCACCCGGAGCCGGGCCGTGTGCACGACCTCACGGCCGTTCTCGAGGAGCGGCGCCGGCGCCTTCCGGGAGCCGGGATCCCCGCCGTCCTTCCCGCCCGATCCGCCCGCCTCGTTGCGGGGGCCGCTCGTGGCCGCCGGAGCGGCCCCGCCTCCGTGGTCACCGGTCCCCGACTTGCTCAACCCGGACTTGCTCGACTCGCTGTCATTGCCGCCGCCGCAGGCGGCCAGCGCTCCGGCGAGTAGGAGGACGACCATCGCGTATGCCGCGTTTCTGACGATCCGCATGGGGCTTGGACGGGGATGACGCAGGTCACAGTTCCGGCGATCTCGTAGCGATCCGGGCACGAACAGGGCACACGGACATCACGGCGGCGGCGTCGCCCGGGCCGGACCCGGTGCGTGGATTCGCGAGGCGTCTGGGAGGCTTGGGGCATGTCCACGTCCCACGCCGTCGTCGTCGGGGGCGGTATCGCGGGCCTGACCGCCGCGCGCCTGCTCGTCCGGGGCGGGATGCGCGTGACCGTGCTGGAGGGCTCCCCGCGGATCGGCGGCAAACTCCTGGTCAGCGAGATCGCCGGCGTCCCGGTGGACGAGGGCGCCGAGGCGATGCTCGCCCGCCGTCCCGAGGGGCTCGACCTGGTCCGCGACCTCGGCCGCGGCGGCGATCTGGTGAATCCGGGCACGACGTCCTCGGCGATCCTCAGCCGCGGCGCGCTGCGGAAGATCCCGGCCGGGCAGGTGATGGGCGTCCCGTCCGACCTGCGGGCGCTGGCGGCGTCGCAGGTGCTGTCCCCGGCCGGGCTGGCGCGCGTGCCGCTCGACCTCGTCCTGCCGGAGACGCGGCGCGGGGAGGACGTGTCCGTCGCCGCGTTCATCGGCGCCCGGGTCGGCCGCGAGGTCGTCGACCGGCTCGTCGAGCCGCTGCTCGGCGGCGTGTACGCGGGGCGCGCCGAGCTGCTGTCGTTCGACTCGACGCTGCCCGCCGTGGCCGCCGCCGCGCGCGGCCACCGGTCGCTGATCGGCGCCGTCCAGGGCGTCCGGGACGCCGCGCCGAAGGACCCGGGACCGGTGTTCGCCACCCTGCCGGACGGCCTCGGCTCCCTCCCGCACCTGATCGCGGACGACGTCACCGCCGCCGGAGGGACCGTCCGCACCGGCGCGACCGTCCGCGAACTGCGCCGCCGCGACGGCGGCTGGCGGCTCACGATCGGCCCCACCCGCGATCCCGAGTACCTGGACGCCGACGCCGTGGTGATCGCGGTTCCGGCGGCGCCCGCGTCCCGGCTCCTCAAGCCGGACGTCCCCGCCGCCGCCCGCGAGCTCGCCGGCATCGAGTACGCCAGCATGGCGATCGTCACCCTCGCCTACCGGACCACCGCGTTCCCGCGCCTCCCCAAGGGCAGCGGCTACCTCGTCCCGGCCGTGGAGAGCGACCCGGACCGGGGCGGACGAGGCGTGAAGGCCGTGACGTTCAGCTCGGTGAAATGGCCTCACCTGCGCGACCGCGACGCCGGGATCGTCGCGGTGCGCTGCTCCATCGGCCGGTTCGGCGAGGAGCGCACGCTGCAACGGCCCGACGACGAACTGGCCGCCGCCGCGCTGGCCGAGCTCGCCGCGACCTGCGGCGTCACCGGGCCGCCCGTGGAGAGCCGGGTGACCAGGTGGGGCGGCGGCCTCCCGCAGTACAACGTGGGCCACGCCGACCGCGTGGCCAAGATCCGGGCCGCGGTCGCGGAGCAGCCGGGCCTCGCCGTCGCGGGCGCCGCCTACGACGGCCTGGGCATCCCCGCGTGCGTCGCCTCCGCCCGCGCCGCCGCCACCCGGATCCTCACCCGAGAAGGAGCACACCATGACGCAGCCGGCGGGCAAGCCGAAGGCACGCGAACTCAATAACGTCATCCGCTACACGATGTGGTCGGTCTTCCGGCTCGCGAACCCGGGTTCGGTCGGCGAGCGCGACGCGGCCGAGGTCCAGGACCTCCTCGACCAGGCCGCGCAGAAGGACGTCACCACCCGCGGCGCCTACGACGTCGCCGGGCTGCGCGCCGACGCCGACTACATGTTCTGGTGGCACGCGCCCACGTCCGACGACCTCCAGGAGGTCTACACCCGGTTCCGCCGGACGTTCCTGGGCCGCGCCAGCGAGCCTGTGTGGTCGCAGATGGCCCTGCACCGCCCAGCCGAGTTCAACAAGAGCCACATTCCGGCGTTCCTCGCCGACGAGGAGCCGCGCGACTACGTGTGCGTGTACCCGTTCGTCCGGTCCTACGAGTGGTACCTGCTGGCGGACGAGGAGCGCCGCGCCATGCTCGCCGAGCACGGCAAGATGGCGCGCGACTACCCCGACGTCCGGGCCAACACGGTGGCGGCGTTCGCGCTCGGCGACTACGAGTGGATGCTCGCGTTCGAGGCCGACGAACTGCACCGCATCGTCGACCTGATGCGCCACCTGCGCGGCGCGAAGGCCCGGCTGCACACCCGCGAGGAGATCCCGTTCTACACCGGCCGCCGCAAGCCGGTCGCCGAACTCGTCGCCGACCTGGCCTGACGCCTACTCGGCGGGTTCGAGGGTGAGGGAGATCGAGTTGATGCAGTACCGGTCGTCGGTGGGGGTGTCGTAGCCCTCGCCGTGGAACACGTGGCCGAGATGCGAGTCGCACACCGCGCACCGCACCTCCGTGCGGACCATGCCGAGCGAGCGGTCCTCGATCAGGGTGACGTTGTCGGCGTCGGACGGCGCGTAGAACGACGGCCACCCGCAGTGGCTCTCGAACTTGGCCTGCGAGCGGAACAACTCCGTCCCGCAGGCGCGGCACCGGTACACGCCGACGGTCTTGGTGTCGGTGTACTCGCCGGTGAAGGGCTTCTCGGTGCCCGCCTCCCGCAGCACGTGGAACTCCTCGGGGCTGAGCTCCGCCCGCCACTCGTCCTCGCTCTTGCGGATCTTCTCCATACCGTCGACCGTACCCGGCGGCCTGTCCGACCTGTGGGTTAACGTGCTGGGTATGGCCTCGCCCTACATCGAGATCCCGGTCGGGGATCGGCTCGTCAAGGTGTCCAACCCCGACAAGGTCTACTTTCCCGAGCCCGGCTACACCAAGCGGCAGCTCGTCGAGTACTACGTGGCCGTGGGGGAGGGCATCCTGCGCGCCACCCGGAACCGCCCGACGACGCTGGAGCGCTGGCCCGCGGGCGTGTTCGAGGGCGCCAAGATGGCCACGCGGGAAGACTACGCGCGCGGGCAGGCGGGCATGGGCGGCGGCAAGTCCGACGCGTTCTACCAGAAGCGCGTCCCGAAGGGCGCGCCCGACTGGGTCCGGACGGCCAGGATCGCCTTCCCCAGCGGCCGCTCCGCCGACGAGGTGTGCCCGACGGAGGTCGCGGTGATCGCGTGGGCGGCCAACCTCGGCACGCTGACGTTCCACCCGTGGCCCGTCCGCGACGGCGACGTCGACCACCCCGACGAGCTGCGCGTCGACCTCGACCCGCAGCCCGGCACCGACTTCTCCGACGCCGTCCGCGTCGCGCTCGGCCCGGCCCGCGACCTGCTGGACGAGCTGGGCCTCACCGGCTTCGTGAAGACGTCGGGGAAGGGCGGCGTGCACATCTACGTCCGGATCGAGCCCCGCTGGACGTTCACCGAGGTCCGCCGGGCCGCGCTGGCGTTCGGCCGCGAGGTGGAGCGGCGCGCCCCCGCCGAGGTCACCACCCGGTGGTGGAAGGAGGAGCGCGGCGAACAGGTCTTCATCGACTACAACCAGAACGCCCGCGACCGGACGATCGCGTCCGCCTACAGCGTCAGGCCCGCCCCGCACGCCCCCGTCTCGGCGCCCGTGACCTGGGACGAGCTGCCCGACGTCGACCCGCACGACTTCACCATCGCCACCATGCCGGCCCGCTTCGCCGAGCTCGGTGACCCGCACGCCGCCATCGACGACAAGGCGTTCTCCCTCGACGGCCTCCTCGACCTCGCCGACCGCGACGAAAGCGACCACGGCCTCGGCGACATGCCGTATCCCCCCAACTACCCGAAGATGCCGGGCGAGCCGAAACGCGTCCAGCCGAGCAAGGACACCGACAACCGCTGACCGCGGTCCGGTCCTTAATAGGGTTTATTTGACGCGCTAATTTCCGTGGCGTGTGTCGAAGTTCACTGGCCGATTCCGGACGATCCGGGTTTCGACGGATGAGCTGTCGTTGTCGCGTTAGGTGAGCGATCTGGTCATCATTTGCGCCTATCAGGGATCGCCGACGTTATTTACCGTGCTGTCCGTTCATGTGTCTCCGTCGACGTCTCCCAGGTCGACGTCTCCCAGAAGGAGCATGATGGACCAGCCGCACAACGGCTCTTCACGCCGCGCGTTCCTCGGCGCGGCCGCGTCCGCGACCTTGCTGCAGGTCATGACCGGCGCGGTCCCGGCAGACGCGGCGACCACGCCGACCGGGTCGCCGAGATCGCCGGGGAACAAGGGCGGCGGCAGGACCGTCGCGATCCTCGGGGCCGGTGTCAGCGGGCTGACCGCCGCGCTGAGGTTCGCCGAGGCGGGCTACCGGGTCACCGTCCTGGAGGCCCAGGGGCGTGTCGGCGGGCGCAACCTCACCGCCCGGCACGGCGACACGGTCACCGAGGTGTGGGAGGACGGATCGGTCCGCACCCAGACGTGCCGGTTCGACCGCGGCCTTTACGCCAACCTCGGCCCGGCGCGTTTCTCCTTCGAGCACCAGCGGGTCATCGCGATGTGCCGCAGGCTCGGCGTCGCGCTCGAACCGTACCTGATGCGGACCGCCGCGAACCTGTACCAGACCGACAGGCTGTGGGGGCGGGCGGCCGTGACCAACGGCCACATCTCCAACGACGTCCGCGGACACGTCGCCGCGTACGCGGCGGCCGCGGTCAAGAAGGGGCTCCTCGACGCCGGCGAGATGAGCGACGCCCAGCGTGCCCGGCTGCTCGGCCTGCTGACCGCGTTCGGTGATCTCGACGCGGACGACCATGCCTACCGGGGGTCCCTGCGCTCGGGGGTCGCCGAGCCGCTCAGCGTCCCGAAGACGCCCGAGAAGATCGATCCGCTGTCTCTCGCCGACATCGCGGAAAGCGGGTTCTGGGAGCAGCGGTTCTACGACGATCTCGAATACGGCTACCAGGTGACCATGTTCCAGCCGGTCGGCGGAATGGACATACTCGTCCGCCGGCTGGCCGCCGCGCTGCCGGCGGGCGCCATCACCCTCAACGCCCCTGTCGACGCCATCAGGTCGAGCGAGGACGGTGTGCGGATCGCGTGGCAGGACGCCAAAGGCCGGCACGACAAGAAATTCGACTACTGTCTGAGCAGCATTCCCATCCCGGTTTTGCGGCAGAGCGTCCAGCTTGAGGGATTCTCCAGCGAATTCGCGCGCGCCGTAGCCGGCGTCTGGTTCGCGCCCGGGTGCAAGCTGGGCTGGCAGGCGAACCGGCGTTTCTGGGAGTCGGAGAAGGACCGGATCTACGGCGGCGTCAGCTGGGTCGACAACGAGATCCAGCAGATCTGGTACCCGTCCGGCGACTATTTCTCCGCCACCGGCAAGGGCGTCCTCATCGGCGCCTACTGTGCTTACGACAACGGGGAGAAATTCGGCGCCCGCCCGCACGCCGAGCGTCTGAAAGTGGCACGGAACGCGGGCGCGAGATTGCACCGGGAGTTCGCCGACCGGTCCGTCGTCCCGGAACGGCAAGGGCTGACCGTCGCCTGGCACAAGGTGCCCTACCAGCTCGGCGTGTGGGCCCACTGGGACCACACCATCCCCGAGCACCGGGAGATGTACGAGACCCTGGTCAACGTCCAGGGGCACGGCAACGTCATGGTCATCGGCGACCAGGTCTGCCCGATCCCCGGCTGGCAGGAGGGCGCGATGATGTCGGCGGAATGGGCCTTCGAGTCCCTTCACCGCGAACGGCGCGGCTCCCGCGTGACCGTCCGGCGGGCGCCCGACTCAAGGCGTCTCACGGCCGCCCAATGACCGGCGGGTCCCGGCGCGGCGAGGCCGCCGCCCCCCGGCCAGGGGACGGCGGCCTCATCGGGAATCAGTGGAACTTGCGTTCCTGGACGGGCAGCGTGACATCGGACGGGCCGCGCCACGTCGCCGACGTCTTCGGCTGCGGGACGAGCGAGGTGGCGGCGTCGTTCCCGCCGAGGACCACGGGGATGCTGATGGAGCTGCCGCGCAGGTCCACCGTCACCTTGGTCTCCGTGGGCGTCTCGGTGTTGTAGTCGGAGTCCGTCCCGGCGATGATCAGCGCCAGCCGGTGCCCCTTCTTCAACACGTACTCCTGGCTGAGCGTCTCCCAGCGGACGTCGTAGTAGCGCCCCGGCTTCAGCGGCCTCGGGTGGCTCAGCGACCGGTCGTTCTGGGCGTCGAGCCAGCCGCGCGCGACCACGTTCACCGGTGACTTCACCGTGCTGACCTGCGTCTGCTTGTAGCAGGCGTCGTCGCCGGGGGCGCTCTCACCGTGGCAGTCCTCGGTGCCGAGGGTCCTGATGCCCGAGCCCTGGCCGAGGTAGTTGACGCGTTCGTCGTCGCCGTAGTCGACGAGCAGCGCGGTCAGGTTGGCCGTGGGCTTGTCCAGCTGGATCCGCAGGCGCGCGCCGGGCGTCCCGGACAGGCGTCCGGTCAGCGGCAGCGGATCGGACACGAAGGCGGTCCTGAACGGCTTGGCCGTCCCCGGGTCGCTGACCATCTCGCCCTCGGTGTGGCCGAGCCGGCGCGGGCCGAGATCGTCGGTGAACGTGGCCGTCGAGCCCTCCGGGGCGCGCTTCAGGCCGAGCGTGCCGTCCGCGCCGGGCCGCAGGGTGATGTCATGGGCGTTGCGGGACGGCCAGTCCCGCTGCGTGATCCACTGGTCCGGGCCGATCTCGATGTCGGCGCGCGGCTCCCGCATCACATCGTTGCGGATCTTGTGCAGCTCGTGGTCGAACCACTTGTGCAGGGTCGCGACCCAGTCGTCGCGCCGGATGTCGAACGGGTCGACGTGGCCGCGCTGCGACAGCCACACCTTCCGGTCGATGCCGCGCTTGGCGAGGGCCTGCCACCAGAGCGCGAAGTGGTTGTCCTTCACGTTCAGGTCGTTGACGCCGTGGTAGGCGAAGAGGCTCGCGCGGACGTTGCGTACGTCGCCGATGGTGCCGTGCCGGTAGTCGGCGTCCCGCCAGTAGGCGTTGTAGTTGCCGGTCGCGTCGTCCTCGCCCTCACCAAGGTCGGCGCGGACGGCGGCGCACTTCTCGGCCGGGTCGGTGTCGACGTACTCGGCGAGCCACGGCTGCTCGTTCGTCCAGTACTTCACGCCGTTCATGCGGCTGTAGTCGTACCAGCTGCTGATCGCCGCGATCGGGACGATCGTCTCCAGGCCCTTGACGCCGGTCGCGGCGACGCCGTTGGCGAGCGTCCCGTCGTAGGACTTGCCGATCATGCCGGTGCGTCCGGTCGTCCACGTGGCCTTCGCCGGGCTGCCGTCCGGCCGGTACGCCTTCGCGCGCCCGTTCAGCCAGTCGACGACGGCCTTGCCGCCGAGGACGTCGCTCGGCCCGCCGCTCACCGGGCAGCCGTCGGACCTGGTCGTCCCGACCATGTCGACGGCGAGGAACGCGTACCCGCGCGGGACGAAGTAGTTGTCGTAGTACAGCGGGAACTTCACCGGGTTCCCGTTGGCGTCGTAGGTCTTGAGCTCGCTCTCGTTGCCGCGCCCGGCGTTGTCGTAGTACGGGCTCTCGTCCATGATCACCGGAACCTTGAGGCCGCGCTCGGTCTCCTTGGGCCGGATGATGTCCACGTTGACGCGGTCGCGCTTGCCGTCGCCGTCGCTGTCCACGCCGGACTCGACGTACACGTGCTCGCGGATCGCGTCCTTGTAGGAGAAGACCGGCTGGGTCACGCCGTCCTTCACCACGATCTTGGGGGACGTCCGGGCGAGCGCCGCGGCGCCTCCGCCCGCGGCGATGAGCGCCGCACCGGTCAGCACGGCCACCGTCGTCGTCCGCCGGGTCCGTCTCAGGGATCGCCTGGCCAACCCGCACCTCCGGAAGAAAAATGATCTCTACGGAGGCACAGGTTCCTCGCCCCGGGACGCCGGGTAAAGGGCGGCGCTCGACTAACTCGGGCCGGATTTGGTCACCTCCTGCCCTTGCCATCCCCCACCCGGCCGCCCCGGGGCCGAACCCGTCAGCCCAGCGCGGACAGCAGGGGCGGCAGGTCGCCGTCGTGGACGATCGTCAGCCGGCGCGTGGCCCGGGTGAGGGCGACGTACAGGTCCTGCCCGCCCTTGGGCGACTCGCCCAGAATTCCCGCCGGGTCGACGATGATCACCGAGTCGAACTCCAGGCCCTTGGCCTCCTCGGCGGTCAGCACGACGGTGGGGGAGTCGAGCGCCTCCGGGGTCGCGCCGGCGGCGGCGTCCGGGAGCGCGGCCAGGACGGCGGCGTGCCGGGCCCCGGACGTGATGACGGCGAGGCGGCCCTCGGTGAACCGGCCGCCGATGCCGTCGGGCGACCCGCCGGCGATGCTCGACAGCTCCGACCGGACGAGCGAGAGCAGCTCCTTGACCGGCAGCGCGACCGCGGCGGGCGGCGGGCCGTCGTCGCGGACGGGCTCGGGCGGCGTCTGGCCGGGCGCGACGGCGGCGAGGACGTCGGCGGCGACCCGCATGATCGCGGCCGGGGTCCGGTAGTTGACCAGCAGGCGCTGCTCGCGCCAGCGGCCGGGGACGTACCGGTCGAGCATCTGGCCCCACGACGCGGCGCCCGCGGCGCTGCCGGTCTGGGCGATGTCGCCGACGACGGTCAGGGAACGGGTCGGGACGCGCCGCATGACGGCGCGCCACGCCATCTCGGACAGTTCCTGCGCCTCGTCCACGATCACGTGCCCGTACACCCATTCGCGGTCGGCCAGGGCGCGCTGGGCGGTGGTGAGCGGCGGGCCGCCGTCATGGTGGCGTTCGGCCAGGTCGCTCCCGGAGATCAGGTCGCTCGCCTTGAGCGTTTCGACGTTGCCGGTGTCGGTGGACTCGATCACCTCCTGGGCGTACCGCGCCTCCCGCGCGCGTTCGGCGGCGGCCGCGCGCTCGCGGGCCTTCGCGGCGGAGTCGTCCTTGCCGAGCAGCTCGGCGGCCTCGTCCAGGAGCGGGACGTCCGACACCGTCCACGGGGAGCCGGACGGGCGGCCGAGGAGCGCCGACTCGGTGGGCGACAGACCGGCCCGGCCCGCCGTGCGGGCGAGGGATTCGGCGTCGGTGTAGAGGTCGGCCAGGAGTCGCTCCGGAGTCAGCTTGGGCCAGAGCGCATTGACCGCGCGGCGGACGGTGGGGTCCTGCCAGAGGGCCTCCTTGGCCAGGCGGAGGTCCGCGTCGTCCAGGAGGGGTTCGTCCTCGGCTTCGTCGATGAGTTCCTGGAGCCAGCCGGGGAGGCCGCCGTTCTTGGCGAGGTCTTCGAGGGGCTCGTCCATGATGCGGTCGAACTGCTCGGCGCGATTGACGGCGAGTGCCTCCAGGACGTCGTGGACGAAACGGCGCCGCTGCACGTTGTGGGGGACGCGCAGCCCGCGGGCACGGTCGCGTATCCGCTCGCAGGCTTCGGCGTCGACGACGAGGGTGAGGCCGTCGACCTCGACGCGCAGGCCGCCGGCGGGGACCCGCTGCCGGTCGTGGACGGCCTCGCGCAGCAGGTCGGCCATCCGAAGATCGCCCTTGACGACGGCGACCGCCGGTTCCTCCGTCGCGGTCGCCTTGAGGCCCGGATACAGCTCGCCGACGGTGGCCAGCGCCACGTCGGTCTCGCCCAGGCCGGGCAGCACCTGCTCGATGTAGCGGAGGAACGTGGCGTTCGGGCCGACGACGAGGACGCCGCGCCGTTCGAGGACGTCCCGGTGCGTGTAGAGCAGATAGGCGGCGCGGTGCAGCGCGGCGACCGTCTTGCCGGTGCCGGGACCGCCCTGGACGACGAGGACCCCCTGCAACCCCGACCGGATCACCAGGTCCTGCTCCTCCTGGATGGTGGCGACGACGTCGCTCATCCGGCCCGTCCGGCCCCGGCGGAGCGTGGCGAGTAGGGCGGCCTCGCCGACGATGCCGCCGCGTTCGGACTCGTCCAGGCCCTCCAGGTCGAACACCTCGTCGTCGAGCCGGACGACCTCGCGTTGGCGCAGGTGCAGGTGGCGGCGCCGCGCGAGGGTGCCGGGCGCGCCCGGCGTGGCGGTGTAGAACGGGCGGGCCGCGGCGGCGCGCCAGTCGATCAGCAGGGGCTCGTGGTCGGCGTCGCGGAGGCCGACGCGGCCGATGTAGAACGTGTCGCCGGGGCCGTCCGCGTCGGCGCGGTGGTCGATCCGGCCGAAGCACAGCCCGTGCTCGACGCCGCCGAGCCGGGCGAGGCGGCGGGCGGCCTCGTCGGTGGCGACGGTGCTCTCCACCCTTGCCTGGAACGCGGCGCCGCCGCCCGCCGCCGGGCCCTCGCGCAGCGCCGCCGCGGCCTTCTCCCGCTCGACGTCGAGCCGCGCGTACACGCGGGACACGTACTCCTGCTCGGTGCGGATCGCGGCCTGCCGCGCCTGTTCTCCACTTTTCTCGCGTTCGGGGTTGACAGCGTCCGCTTGACGGAGTCCCATGTGTTAGGTACACTCCTAGTCATAGGATGGAAGTTCTGTGCGCAACTTGTAAGTTGCCACCTTATCATCCCTTCGCCGCGTGTCGCACGCGATCTTCCGGCCCGCCCAAAAAGATCATTCTTGTTGTGGTGGACGTCATCCCAGCGGTACCCGAGGGTCACCGGCCTTGGTGAGGCTTTCCGGCGATTGATGCCGGATCCTCCCGAAAGGTCGCTACCCCCATGGCAGACACCGCACGTCCGCTGAACCGGCGAACCTTCCTTGTCACCAGCGGGCTCGCCACCACCGTCGCCGTGGCCGGCGCCACCGGTCCCGCGCACGCCGCCCCACGCCCCCGGACCCTGTCCCGCGACCCGTTCACCCTCGGCGTCGCGTCCGGCGACCCCGAGCCGGACGGGTTCGTCCTCTGGACCCGCCTGGCCCTCGACCCCATCGCGGAGGACGGCCTCGGCGGCATGCCGTCCCGGACGGTCCCCGTCCAGTGGGAGGTCGCGTCCGACGAGCGCTTCCGCCGCGTCGTGCGCCGCGGCGTCGCCGCCGCCCGGGCCCGCTCCGCGCACTCCGTCCACATCGAGCTGAACGGCCTGCGCCCCGGCACCGAGTACTGGTACCGCTTCCGCGCCGGCCGCCACGTCTCCCCCGCCGGACGGACCCGCACCGCCCCGCACCCCTCCACCTACGGCCCCGCCCTCGCCATGGCCTTCGTGTCCTGCTCCCAGTACGAGCACGGCTACTTCACCGCGTACCGGCGGCTCGCCGAGGAGCACCCCGACCTGGTCCTGCACCTCGGCGACTACCAGTACGAGTACAAGAAGGGCGTCTACAACATCCCGGGCGGCAACGTCCGCGACCACGAGGGCCCCGAGACCGTCACGCTGGCGACCTACCGGCAGCGGCACGCCCAGTACAAGTCCGACCACGACCTCCAGGCCGCGCACCAGGCCGCGCCGTGGCTCGTCGTGTTCGACGACCACGAGATCGAGAACAACTGGGCCGACGACGTGCCCGAGGCGAACTCCGACACCCCGTCCCCCGAGGCGTTCCGCGCCCGCCGCGCCGCCGCGTTCCAGGCGTACTACGAGAACATGCCGCTGCGCCGCCGCTCCCTCCCGCACGGCCCGGACATGCAGGTCTACCGGCGGGTCGAATGGGGCAGGCTCGCCAACTTCCACATGCTCGACACCCGCCAGTTCCGTGACGACCAGGCGTGCGGCGACGGCTACAAGGACTGTCCCGACGCGCTCGACCCGAAGCGCTCCATCACCGGCGACCGGCAGGAACGCTGGCTGCTCGACGGCTTCCGCCGCTCCCGCGCCCACTGGGACGTCCTCGGCCAGCAGGTCTTCTTCGCCCAGCGCGACAACACCGACGGGCCCGTCAAGAAGACCTCGATGGACTCCTGGGACGGCTACGCCGCGTCCCGCGACCGGATCACCAAGGGCTGGCTGGACGCCAAGGTCCGCAACCCCGTCGTGCTCACCGGCGACGTCCACGCCCACTGGGCGAGCGACCTGAAGGCCGACTACGACGACCCCGACTCCAGGAAGATCGGGTCCGAGCTGGTGTGCACGTCCATCACCAGCACCGGCGACGGGACGGACTCCAACCCCGCCGACCACCCCTTCCTCAAGATCAACCCGCATCTGAAGTTCTACAACAACCAGCGCGGCTACGTCCTCACGAAGATCGGCAAGGACGAGCTGAAGGCCGACTTCAAGACGCTCCCGACCGTCCGGACGCATGACGCGCAGGCGTCCATCAAGGCGACGTTCGTCATCGAGGACCGCGAGCCCGGCGTCAGGCAGACCTACCTGCGCCCCTACGACGCGCCGAAAAGCGCCGCGCGCTCACAATCGGACGAGGAGCTGATCCGCCAGACCATGCGGAACGAATCCCAGCCCTAGCCATCCAGCACGGGCAGCTAGCACGGGCATCTAGCACGGGCCATCTAGCACGGGCCATCTCACACGGGGGCCGCGCGGCCGGGACGCTCGCCACGCGTCCCGGCCGCGCCGCGGCGTGGCCGGGACGGGGGCTCGTCAGCGGTCGGCGCGCGGGCTCATCGCCTCACCGGAGAGGATGTCGGCCAGGTCGTAGGCCACGGGGACCTCCAGCTGCTCGTAGGTGCACGACCCGGGAGTGCGGTCGGGGCGCCAGTTGCGGAAACGGGCGGTGTGCCGGAACCGGTCGCCCTCCATCGCCTCGTACGCGACCTCGACGACCAGGTCGGGACGCAGCGGCACCCAGCTGAGGTCCTTCTTGCCCGTCCAGCGGGAGATGGCGCCCGGCATCCGGTCGGCGGTCGCCTCGGACTGGCTCGCCCACTCCGACCACGGATGCTCCGAGAGGTCGTCCAGGCGATAGGGCTGGAGCTCCTCGACCAGCTCGGCGCGGCGCTTCATCGTGAACGACGCCGCCACCCCCACATGCTGGAGATGCCCCTTGTCGTTGTAGAGGCCGAGCAGCAGCGACCCGACGATCGGGCCGGACTTGTGCCAGCGGAAGCCCGCCACCACGCAGTCGGCGGTCCGCTCGTGCTTGACCTTGAACAGCACCCGCTTGTCGGGCTCGTACGGGACGTCGCGCGGCTTGGCGATGACGCCGTCCAGCCCGGCGCCCTCGAACTCGTCGAACCAGCGCAGCGCCAGCTCGTAGGAGTCGGACGCGGGCGTCACATGGATCGACTCGCCCACCCCGGACAGCGTGTCGACGAGCCGCTGCCGCCGCTCGCCGAGCGGCACCTCCATCAGCGACTCGTCGCCGACCGCGAGCAGGTCGAACGCGACGAACGACGCCGGGGTCTCCGCCGCCAGCAGCTTGACCCGCGACGCGGCGGGGTGGATGCGCTGCTGGAGGGCCTCGAAGTCGAGGCGCGTCCCGCGCGGCAGGACGATCTCGCCGTCGACCACGCACCGCTCGGGCAGCTCGCGTTTCACCGCCTCGACCAGCTCCGGGAAGTAGCGGGTCAGCGGCCGCTCGCCCCGGCTGGACAGCTCCACCTCGTCGCCGTCGCGGAAGACGATGCAGCGGAAGCCGTCCCACTTCGGCTCGTACAGCAGGTCGCCCTTGGGCATGGTCTTGACCGCCTTGGCCAGCATCGGCGACAGCGGCGGACTGATCGGCAGGTCCATCCCCCTATATTGCGCCTCCGGTCCGACAGAAGGACAAGGCGGGGTGCCGACAGATCCGTCCGATAACCTGCAGGTCATGCGCCGTCTGCTGCCCGGACCGCCCGCCGGCGGCATCGATCCGTACGACGCCTACGCCGACGCGCCGGGGCTGCGGCTCGGCATGGTGATGAGCGCGGACGGCTCCGCCACCGACGCCGACGGCTGGACGGACGCGCTCGGCGGCGAAGCCGACTTCCGCGTCTTCCGGACGCTGCGGGCCCTCGCCGACGCGATCCTCGTGGGCGCCGGGACGGTCCGCACGGGACGGCTCGGCCCGGCCCGGCTGCGCCGCGATCTGCGCGCCCGCCGCGGCGGCCCGCCCGCGCCGATCGTCGTCGTCAGCCGGTCCGCCGGCCTCGACTGGACGCTCCCGCTGTTCACCGAGGCCGAGACGCCGACGATCGTCGTCACCTCGCGCGCCGCCCGACCCAGGGTCCCGGGCTCGATTCAGGTGGTCGCCGAAGGCGACGACGACGTCGACCTGCCCGCCGCCCTCGCGACGCTCCGCGACGGGCTCGGCCACCGGCGGCTGCTCTGCGAAGGGGGCCCGGGCCTCGCGGGCGCGCTGATCCGCGCACAGCTCGTCGACGAGCTGTGCCTCAACATCGCCCCGACGCTGCTCGGCGGCCCCCGCCACACCCGCCTCCTGCACGGCCTGGACGCCGAGGTGCCGCTCGACCTGGCCGCCCTCTACCTGGACGAAGGCGTCCTTTTCGTCCGCTACCGGCTGCGGACGTAGCGCAGGAAGAGGAACTCGCCCTCCTGGAGCGTCTGGGCGAGGGTCAGCTCCGGCGGGACGGGCACCGGCGGCCCGTTCAGGATCCGCGCCGCGGTCCCGCCGAGCAGCAGCGGGCTCAGCGTGAGGCACAGCTCGTCCAGCAGCCCGGCCGCCACCACCTGTGCGAGGACGCCCGGACCGCCCTCGCACAGGAGGCGCCGGTGGCCGCGCGCCGCGAGTTCCTCGACGGCGACGGCGAAGTCGAGCGAGTCCGCGCCCGCGACGATCACGTCGGCGCGGTCCCGCGCGGCCCGCAGCCGCGCCGGGTCGGCGTTCGAGGTCGTCAGCACGATCGTCCGGGCACCGGCCGCGGTGAAGATCGGCGCGTCGAAGTCCAGGTCGAGACTGCCGGACACGATCGCCAGCGGCGGGACGGGCGGCCGCCCGTCGCGGACGCCGTCCCAGCCCTCGCTCGGCGTGACGGGCCCGTAGCCCTCGGCGCGGACCGTCCCGGCCCCGACGACGACGACGTCGGCGAGCCCGCGCAGCAGCAGGAACAGGTGCTGGTCGGCGGCGTTGCCGAGGCCGCCGCTGTGCCCGTCGCGCTGGGCCGACCCGTCCAGGCCGGCGACCATGTTGGCCCGCAGCCACGTGCCGCCGGGCGGATAGGCGTACCGCTCGGCGAGGTCGACGTCGCCGGGCTCCGGGGTGAGGGCTCGCATAGGAGGCCCAAGCTACTGCACGGCGATGCTGACCGCCCGTTCACCAATCTGCGCGAACCCGTCATGGCGGGCCCGCGAAAGGACGACACTGGGCCCAGGGGACGGGGCTTGAGAATTTCATGGAAGGAGCCGGGGGTGGAGTACGCCGCTTTAGCAGCGTGGATTCTCGCCGCCGTGGCAGGCGCCTATCTGCTGATCATCTGGTTGACGCACGGGGGACATTCGACGAAGGTGACGCGGTTCCCGATCCTGATCGTCGTCGGTCATCCCCTCGCCGCCGTCGTCGGGCTCGCCGTGTGGGTCGTCTATCTGGTCACCGACCGCGCCGTGTACGCCTGGGGGGCGTTCGCGGCGCTGCTGGTCGTCATCCTGCAGGGGTTCATGCTGTTCACCCGCTGGCTCGTCGGGCGCGGCGGCCGCCACGCCCGCGGCGCCGAGCAGGCGTTCCCGGCCGCCGCCGTCGCCGTGCACGGCGGCGTCGCCGTCACGACCTTCGTCCTCGTCTTCCTCACCGCCATGGAGGTCACCGGCGCCTAGCCCGACCTCCTGAGGACGGTCAGGGAGCGGCCGGTGACGGCGATGGTGTCGCGGGCCTTGACGCGGGGGCGTTCGCCGGACGGGCCGGACGGGCCCGGCGCGTCGGGTTCGGCGGTGTCGAGGGTGACTTCCCAGCGTTCGCCGTACTCGCCGCCGGGAAGGGTGAACTCGACGGGTTCGGAACCGGCGTTGACCAGCAGGAGGAACGAGTCGTCGCGGACGCGGCGGCCCCGCGGGTCGGGTTCGGTGATGGCGTCGCCGTTGAGGAACACGCCGAGGGACTTGGCGAATCCGGCGTCCCAGTCCTGGTCGGTCATGGTCTCGCCGGCGGGGGTCAGCCACGCGATGTCGGCGGCGGCGCCGGTGCCGGTCCCGGTGAAGAAGCGGCGGCGGCGGAACACCGGGTGGTCGCGCCGCAGCCGCGACAGGGTCCGGACGAACTCGGTGTCGCCGGAGCCGTCCCAGTGGACCCAGGAGATCTCGTTGTCCTGGCAGTAGGCGTTGTTGTTGCCCTTCTGCGTGCGGCCCAGCTCGTCGCCGTGCGAGAGCATCGGCACGCCCTGGGACAGGAAGAGGGTCGCGAGGAAGTTGCGGCGCTGCCGGGCGCGCAGGCCGAGGACCGCGGGGTCACGGGCAGGGCCCTCGGCGCCGCAGTTCCAGGAGCGGTTGTCGTCGGTGCCGTCGCGGTTGTTCTCGCCGTTGGCGTCGTTGTGCTTGCGGTCGTGGGAGACGAGGTCGGTGAGCGTGAACCCGTCGTGGCAGGTGACGAAGTTGATCGACGCGAACGGGCGGCGCGCGCTGTGCTCGTACAGGTCGGACGAGCCGGTGAGACGGGACGCGAACTCCGGCATCGTCGCGTCCGAGCCGCGCCAGAAGTCGCGGACGGTGTCGCGGTACTTGCCGTTCCACTCCGTCCACAGCGGCGGGAAGTTGCCGACCTGGTAGCCGCCCTCGCCGACGTCCCACGGCTCGGCGATCAGCTTCACCTGGGACACGACCGGGTCCTGCTGGACGAGGTCGAAGAACGCGGCGAGCCGGTCGACGTCGTGCAGCTCGCGGGCCAGCGCGGACGCCAGGTCGAAGCGGAACCCGTCGACGTGCATCTCCAGGATCCAGTAGCGCAGCGAGTCCATGATCAGCTGGAGCGCGTGCGGGTTGCGGACGTTCAGGGAGTTGCCGCAGCCGGTGTAGTCGAGGTGGTAGCGCTTGTCGTCGTCGCGCAGCCGGTAGTAGGACGCGTTGTCGATGCCGCGGAACGACAGCGTCGGCCCGAGGTGGTCGCCCTCGGCGGTGTGGTTGTAGACGACGTCCAGGATGACCTCGATGCCCGCCTCGTGCAGGGCGCGGACCATCGTCTTGAACTCCCGCACCTGCTCCCCGCACTGCCCGGACGAGCCGTAGGCGTTGTGCGGCGCGAAGAACCCGATCGTGTTGTAGCCCCAGTAGTTGGTGAGCCCCCGCGCCACCAGCGCGTGCTCGGGGATCGACTGGTGCACCGGCATCAGCTCCACGGCCGTCACGCCGAGGTCGACCAGATGGTCGACCATCACCGGGTGCGCCAGGCCCGCGTACGTGCCGCGCTGATCCTCCGGGACGCCGGGGTGCAGCTTCGTCAGGCCCTTGACGTGCGCCTCGTAGATGACGCTCTCGTGGTACGGGACGCGCGGCGGCCGGTCGTCCGCCCAGTCGAAGGACGGGTCGATCACGACGTTCTTCGGCATGTAGGGGGCGCTGTCGTCCTCGTTCAGGACGTCGGGGTCGGCGAACCGGTAGGAGAACAGCGACTCGTGCCAGCGGACCCCGCCGTCGACGGCCTTGCCGTAGGGGTCGAGCAGCAGCTTGGCCGGGTTGCAGCGGTGGCCCTCACTCGGGTCGAACGGCCCGTGCACCCGGTACCCGTACCGCTGCCCGGGGCCGACGCCCGGCAGGTAGCCGTGCCAGACGAACCCGTCCACCTCGGGCAGGGCCCGCCGCGTCTCGCGCCCGCGCGCGTCGAACAGGCACAGCTCGACGCGCTGCGCCACCTCTGAGAACAGCGCGAAGTTCGTGCCGGTGCCGTCCCAGGTAGCGCCCAGCGGATAGGCGTCCCCTGGCCAGACCTCCCGCATCCACTCCACCTCCAGATCCCTTCGTCGACCCTTGCCTACCCACCGTTCTCCAGCCCCCACCCATTGTGGGGGAGACGCCAGACTGTCTCCCCGTCGTCGGTTGTCTCGTGGGTGGGGCGGAGGCCGAGCTTGGCGGCGACGGCCGCGGACGGGCGGTTCTCCGGGTGGACGGTCGCGACGACGTCGCGGACACCGTGCTCAACCAGCCAGTCCAGCAGCGCGCGGGCGGCCTCGGTGGCGAACCCGAACCCCTGGTACGGCATCCCGACGACCCAGGCCACGGACGCGGCCCGGCGCGGCGGGCCGGGCGTCACCGTCGACCCGGCGGACGCGGGCGTCACGGTGTAGCCGGGCGGCGCGGGCGTGACGGTCGCCTGGACGTACCCGATCGCCTGCCCGTCGCGGACGCGCCGGACGATCCAGTTCAGCCAGTACTCCTGGTGGTAGGGCGCCGGTCCGGCGACGAGGTGCGCGTAGCGGGCGCGCAGCTCGTCCAGGGTGAGGGGCTCGCCGCCGATGTGGTGGTGCAGGCGCGGATCGTCCAGGACGGGCGCCAGCTCGTCGGCGTGCTCGACGGCCAGCGGCTCCAGGACGAGACGCTGGGTCCGGATCGGCTCCGCGAGCGGCCCGTACACTCCGCCGATCGTATGCCCATCGCGGCCGGAGGCCGGGGTCAGAGCCGGCGTGTCCAGACACCCCGCGCGTGCTGCTTCGGGGTGAGCCACAGCCACGGCTGGGAGTGCCGGAACGGCAGGTCGGTGCCGGGCTGCCAGGGGAACAGGCCCTCCGGGTTGGGCCAGACGACCTGCAGCATCGGCAGCGGCGGGCGCCGGTAGAACGCCACGGCGCCGCCGAACAGCGCGTCGTACCAGCGCGGGTCGACCTCGCGGAACGCGGCGGGCTGGCCGCGGACGACGCCGTCGCGGCGGTCGCCGTCCGCCGGGATCCGGCCGTCGGCGGTCTGCCGGCCGAGCGTGTTGAGCGACTCCTCCATCTCGTAGACGTCGCCGCCGAACATGGCGAGCTCGGGCGCGCCGTGGCTGTGCCGCAGCCCGATCGTGTACGCCCAGCCGGGCCCGTCGTCGTCGGGATGGACGAGGACGACGCTCCACCCGTACTCCGTGATGTGCACGATCGTGCGGAGCTGGAAGTTGTCCAGGCGGCCGCGGTCACCGTAGTCGGTGCAGATGACACAGGTGCACGGGGGGCGGCCGTCGGACATGACCTTCAGTTTACGATCTGTCGCCGGCCGGTATCACCGGGATTGCCGGCCGGGCGGTCACCAGAACACGCCCGTGTCGCGCGGCTTGGTCTCGTGGTCCAGGAAATCGTCCGGTCTGAGGAGGTAGCGGACGACCACGACCGTGAGCAGCATCGCGGCGGGCAGCCCGATCGGCACGGCGGCGAGCGGCGCGACCGTCGCGACCTCCAGCGCGGTCCCGCCGAGCAGGCCCGCGACGCCGAGGTTGTCGCCCTGCCGTCCCGCCGGCGCGGCGACCGCGACGATCGCGGCGGCGACGGCGATCCCGGCGGCCGGGAGCGCGAAGGCCCGGCGCCGGACGAAGAAGGCCAGCGCGACCCCCACCGCGCCGAGCACCGGGAGGGCGAGCGCCGCGAGCCAGCCCGCCGGGCTGGGGCGCAGCTCGACGTCGACGACCGGCGTCCGCGTGTCGGGGCGTAGGCGCCAGGTGCGGTCGGAGGGTTCGCCGTCCGTCCGCACCGTCGCCGGTACGGACGGCGGCAGCCGCAGACGCATGGACGTGTCGCGGAAGCCTCGTTCGAGGAGCAGCCGCAGCGTGCCGGCCGTGTCGATCCGCAGGGCCGGGTTCCGTCCCGTCCGGTACGCCCGGTCGATCGCGGCCCTGGCGAACGGTATGCCGTGGCCCTGCTCGGTGCGGACGCGGACGCCCCGCGCGCCGGGGAACAGGTCCGCGGCGATCCGCCGGGCGAGCGCCCGGACGTCGGCGTCCGACCGCAGCCGGCCCGCCGCGTGCAGGTCGAGCTCGGCGTCCCCGCCGGGCAGCAGCGAGACGCCGAACCAGGCCCGCTGCGGAGGTGCGGGACCGCCGCCGCCACCGCGGCCCCCGGCGCATCCGGCGAGCGCCGCGATCGCCAGCAGCGCCACACCGAGCGCGGCGAGCCGCCGAACCGGCACCCCTGGCCTCCCGATGCTGGACGACTGGTCGTTTCTCTGTGGGGGGCGACCCCCCACACCCCCCGGCAAGTGCCGTCCGGACCGGCTCCCTCCGCTCCGCTGGCGCTCCGCTCCGGAATCCGGTCCGGCGTCCCATCCTGGCCGGACGAGATCGCACCCGCGTCTCGTTCCGATGTCGGTGGTGTTCTCTAGGAAGTACGTTGAGCCGCGACGAAGGGACTTTCCATGACCGACAGCGACGCGGCGGAGCTCGCCACCGTCAATTCCGATGTCCCGCACGCGGCCCGGATCTGGAATTACTGGATGGGCGGCAAGGACAATTACGCCTCCGACCGCGCCGCCGGGGACGCGGTCGCCGATGTGTATCCGCAGATCGTCACCATGGCGCGGCAGTCGCGGCGGTTCCTCATCCGCGTCGTGCGCCATCTCGCGGGCGAATGCGGCATCCGCCAGTTCATCGACGTCGGGACCGGGCTGCCGACCATGCAGAACACCCACGAGGTCGCGCAGGGCGTGGCGCCCGAGTCCAGGATCGTCTACGTCGACAACGACCCGCTGGTGCTGGTGCACGCCCGCGCGCTGCTCGGCAGCACCACCGCGGAGGGCACGACCACGTACGTGCACGCCGACTACCACGACCCGGACCGGATCGTCGCCGAGGCGGGGAAGGTGGTGGACTTCCGCGAGCCGGTGGCGGTGATGTTCATGGGCGTGCTCGGCTACGAGCCCGATCTGGCCGCGGTACGCGCCATCGTCGGGCGGATGCTGGAGCCGGTGCCGTCCGGCAGCCATCTGGTGCTGTGGGACGGGACCGACACCGGCACGGAGGTCGTCGAGGGCGCGGAGAGGCTCGTCGAGAGCGGCGGCGTCCCCTACATCCTGCGCGCCCCCGCGCAGCTCGCCCGGTGCTTCGAGGGCCTTGACCTGGTCGAGCCGGGGCTCGTCCCGATCACCGAGTGGCGGCCCGACGCGGACGCCCCGTCCGTCGACGCCTACGGTGCCGTAGCCCGTAAGCCCTGACCGAAATCCGAGAATTCGCCCCACCGGAATTTGGTTCGTCGTACGGAGTTATGCCTTCGCGATCTCCATGGGCCATACTCGGCGCTTGTCGGGAGACGAAACACCGTGTAAGGGGCATTGGTGACAGAAGAGGAATTCGCGCCGTACGACTTCGACGTGGACACTCCCAATGCCGCTCGGATGTACGACTACTACCTGGGCGGCAAGGACAACTACCCGGCAGACCGGGAGGCCGCTGAGAAGATCATGGCGCTGGGCCCCAGCCGGGACATCTGTGTCGCGAACCGGCGGTTCCTCGGCCGCGCCGTCCGGGTCGCCGCCCAGGAGGGCATCACGCAGTTCCTCGACCTCGGCACCGGGCTGCCGACGCAGGAGAACGTGCACGAGGTCGCCCAGCGGGAGGCCCCCGGCGCGCGCGTCGTCTACGTCGACTACGACCCGGTCGTGCTGGCCCACGCCCGCGCGCTCAAGGCCATCGACGCCACCACGACCGTCGTCCAGGAGGACATCCGCAAACCGCGCGAGATCCTGGACCACCCCGAGGTGCTGCAGCTGATCGACTTCTCCGAGCCGGTCGCGGTGCTGTTCATCGCCGTCCTGCACTGCCTGACCGACGAAGAGGACCCGTGGGGCGTCGTCCGCACGTTCGCCGAGCGGATGGTCCCGGGCAGCCACCTCATCGTGACGCACCTGACCGACGACGCCCACCCCGAGGCGGGCGCGGCGGCCAGGGAGGTCTACGACGACGCCACCGCCCCGCTGATCCACCGCGGCCACGCCGAGATCTCCAGGTTCTTCGACGGCTTCGACGTGCTGGAACCCGGCGTCACGGTGGTCAACGAATGGCGGCCCGACGGCGACCTGGACCGGGAACGTCCCGGCGGTGAATGGTTCTACGTGGGAGTGGGGCGGAAGTCGTGAAAAGACTGGGCGTCATCGCGGCGGCGGGGCTCCTCTTCCTGGCGGCGTGCAGCGATCCGGACGACGACGGCTCCGGCTCGTCCGGCGGCGACCCCAAGAGCATCGCGTTCTTCGGGTTCGCGAAGGCCAACTCGTTCTCCCAGGCCACCTTCGAGGGAGTGAAGGAGCAGGCCGCGAAGTCGGGTGGGAAGGCGGAGTTCTTCGACTCCAACTTCGAGGCCCAGACGCAGCTCCGCCAGCTCCAGGACGCGATCACGTCCAAGCGGTTCGGCGTGTTCGTCCTCCAGGCCAACGACGGCACCGCCGTGGTGCCCGCCGTGCGGCAGGCCGTCCGGAGCGGCATCGCGGTCGTCGTCCAGTTCACCCCCGTCGGGACGCGCTACGACACCGCGCAGCCGCAGGTGGAGGGCACGATCTCGCTGGTGGACGTCCCGGTGCAGAACGGCAAGCAGCTCGGCGTCCTCGGCGTCGGCGCCTGCCAGGCCGGCAAGGCCAAGCCCTGCGAGGTCGCCTACCTGGAGGGCCTGAAGACGCTGCCGCTCGACAACGCGCGCACCAAGGCGGTCGTCGAAGCCCTGAAGAGCACCAAAGACGTGAAGGTCGTCGCGCAGATCGAGGGCGGCTACACCCGCGACTCCGGCCGCAAGGCGATGCAGGACCTGCTCCAGGCCCACCCCGGCGTCGACGTGGTCATCGGGTCGTCGCAGGCCCTGTTCGGCGCCGAGGGCGTGGCGAAGGGCAAGGACATCCTCTACGTCGGCAACGGCGCGTCCCGGCAGGCGGTGACCGCCGTCCGCGAGGGCCGCTGGTTCGGCATCCCGTACCTGCCGGTGCGGACCGCCGGGGCGAAGGCCGCCGAGCTGGGACTGGCGAAGGCGGCCGGCGAGAGCGTCCCGGTGTCGACCGAGATCTCGTCGCTCGCGCCGAACGGCGGGACGCTCACCAAGGACCTGATCGTCTCGTCCAAGATCACCGGCGAGTACGACGAGTAGCGGAGTGGACGTCGCGCTCGAAGACATCCGCAAGACCTACGGCGGGACCACCGTCCTGCACGACGTCTCGCTGACCCTGCGCGGCGGGCGGGTGCACGGCCTCGTCGGCGAGAACGGCGCGGGGAAGAGCACGCTCGCCCGGATCATGTGCGGCGCCGTGCCCGCCGACTCCGGGGGAGTCGCCGTCGACGGCGAGCCCGCCGTCATCCGCTCACCGCGCGACGCGCTGCGGCACGGGCTCGCGCTCGTCACGCAGGAAGGCGCGATCGTCCCCGGCCTGAGCGTCGCCGACAACGTCTTCCTCGGCGCCCCGTCCCGCCGCCGCCGCGCGCTGCGCGACCCGGCGGGCGACCGCCGCCGGTTCGCCGCGCTCCTCGACCGGACGGGGTTCGCGCTCGATCCGTCCGCCCGCGCCGGCGACCTGCCGCTCGTGCACCGCCAGCAGATCGAGATCCTGCGCGCCCTGGCCCGCGGCGCGCGGCTGATCGCGCTCGACGAGCCGACCGCCCTGCTGCCGGGACCCGCCGCGGCCCGCCTGCTGAGCCTGACCCGCGAACTCGCCGGACGCGACGGCATCGCGATCGTCCTCATCTCGCACCGGCTGGAAGAGGTCCTCGCCTCCTGCGACGCGGTCACCGTCCTGCGGGACGGGCGGCACGTCACCACCGCCCCGGCCGCCGATCTGACGGCCGATGACCTGCTGCGCGCCATGGTCGGACGTCCCGTCGATACCCTCTACCCCGAGCCCGGACCCGTCCCGGACGGCGCGCCCGTCGTGCTGTCGGCGCGGCGGCTGGCACGCGGCGACGCGGTGCGCGGCGTCGACCTGGACGTGCGGGCGGGGGAGATCGTCGGCCTGGCCGGGCTCGTCGGCAGCGGCCGGACGCAGACGCTGCGGCTCGTCTTCGGCGCGGACCGTCCCGACGGCGGCGAGGTGACGATCGCGGGCCGCCGGGTCACCGGCGGGGCGCCGTCCCACGCGATGGCCCTCGGCGCCGGGCTCGTCCCGGAGTCGCGCGCAGAACAGGGGCTCGTCCTCGTCCGGCCCGCCACCGAGAACCTGGCACTGGCCAGCCTGCCCGAACGGCGCCGGTTCGGCTTCGTGCGCCGCCGCGCGGAACGGCGCGCCGTGGGCGAGGCGGCGGACACGCTCGGCATCCGCGGCGCGGGGCTCGGCCGTCCCGCCTGGACGCTGTCCGGCGGCAACCAGCAGCGGTCGGTGTTCGGCAAGTGGCTCGTGCGGTCGCCGCGCGTCCTGCTGGTGGACGAGCCGACACGCGGCGTCGACGTGGCCGCCAAGGCGCAGATCCACCGGCTGATCGTCGGCCTGGCCGCCGAGGGCGTGGCGGTGCTGATGGCGTCCTCGGAGGTCGAGGAGGTGCTCGGCCTCGCGCACCGCGTCCTGGTGATGCGCGACGGCCGCGTCGCGGGGGAGTTCCCCAGGGGCGCGAGCGCGGAGGACGTCCTCGCGACGGCGGGCCTGCGATGAGATACGCCGCCTTCCGTGACCACGGCATCGTCGTGGCGCTGGCCGGGCTGGTCGTCGCGCTGTCGCTGTCGACCGACACGTTCCTCACCAAGGGGAACCTGGTCAACGTCCTCGACCAGGCCGTCGTCGTCGGGCTGCTGGCGTGCGGCATGACGCTGTGCATCGTCTGCGGCGTGTTCGACCTGTCGGTCAGCGCCGTGCTGGCCGTCAGCGCGGTCGTCGCCGTCATGGTCACCGAGTCCGCCGGGGTGCCCGCCGGATACGCGGCGGGCATCGCGACCGGGACGCTGATGGGCACGGCCACCGGACTGGTCGTGGCGCTGTCGCGCGTGCACTCGTTCATCGCGACGCTGGCGCTCAGCATCGTCTACCGGGGCCTCGCGGTCGTCATCACCGGCGGCGCGATCGTCTACCCGCACGCCGGCCAGCTCGACGCGTTCCAGCGGTTGAGCCTGCCGACGGTGCTCGGCGGCGTCACCGTCCCGACGCTGGTCCTCGCGGGCGTCGCCGCCGCCTGCTGGGTGCTGCTCGCCGCGACGACGCTCGGCCGCGCCGTCTACGCCGTCGGCGGCAACGCCGAGGCGGCGCGGCTCTCGGGCATCAGGATCGCGCCCGTCCGCGTCGTCGTGTTCGCCGTCAGCGGCGCCTGCGCGGGGACGGCGGGCCTCGTCATGGCGACCCGCGCCGGCTCCGCCCAGGCCGGTCTCGGCTCACTCCTCGAACTGACCGCGATCGCCGCGGTCGTCATCGGCGGGACGAGCATCCTCGGCGGCGAGGGCACCGTGTGGCGCTGCCTCGCGGGCGTGCTGATCCTGACGCTCATCTCCAACGGGTTCAACCTGCTCGGCTGGGACCCCACCTACAGGCAGGTGATCGAGGGCCTGCTCATCCTGGCCGCCGTCACCCTCGACCGCGTGCTCCGCCGCCTCCCGCGCCGCGGCGCGGAGAGCTGACCGGCGGCACGGAGCGGGGGCGGGTCAGCCCACCTTCGGGGTGGCGCGATCGATGATCGCCTCGAAGTCCAGGCCGGTGGGGAGCGTGCCGTGGGCCTGGCCGTGGTCGCCGCCGAGGCGGGAGGCGCAGAACGCGTCCGCCACCGCGGGGTGACCGTGCCTGACCAGCAGGGACCCCTGGAGGACGAGGGCCAGCCGCTCGGCGATCCGGCGGGCCCGGACCTCGACGGTGCCGAGGTCGAGCAGCGAGTCCTTGACCTGCCGGACGGCGGCGTCCAGCCGCGCGTCGGCCCCGGCGGCGAGCTCCACCTCGGCGAAGAACGCGGTCAGCGCCTCCGGCTCCCGTCCGGCCGCCCGGAGCAGGTCCAGCGCGGCGACGTTGCCGGAGCCCTCCCAGATCGAGTTCAGCGGCGACTCGCGGAACAGGCGCGGCATGCCCGACTCCTCCACGTAGCCGTTGCCGCCGAGGCATTCGAGCGCCTCCGCGGCGTGCACGGGCCACCGCTTGCAGATCCAGTACTTGCCGGCGGCCAGCGCGACCCGCCGGAACGCGGCCTCGGACTCGTCGCCGCGCACCGACCGGTCGGTGGCGCCCGCGAGCCGCAGCATCGTGATCGTGGCCGCCTCCGACTCGACCGCGAGGTCGGCGAGGACGTTGCGCATCAGCGGCTGGTCGACCAGGTACCTCCCGAACGCCGTGCGGTGCCCGGCATGGTGGACGGCGGCCGTCACACCGAGCCGCATCCCGGACGCCGCGCCGATCACGCAGTCGAGCCGGGTCATGTTCACCATCTCGATGATGGTGCGCACGCCGCGGCCCTCGTCCCCGACCCGCCACGCGACCGCGTTCTCGTACTCGACCTCGGCGGACGCGTTGGACCTGTTGCCGAGCTTGTCCTTGAGCCGCATCAGCCGCAGCGGGTTGAGCCCGCCGTCGGGCAGGACGCGCGGGACGAGGAAGCAGGTGAGGCCGCCGGGCGCCTGCGCGAGCGTCAGGAACACGTCGCACATCGGGGCGCTGGTGAACCATTTGTGGCCGACGAGCCGGTACGTCCCGTCCGGCTCCGGCGTGGCGCGCGTGGTGTTGGCGCGGACGTCCGACCCGCCCTGCTTCTCCGTCATCGACATGCCGGCGAGCAGCGCGTTCTTCGTGAGCGGGGGGCGCAGGCCGAAGTCGTACTCGCGTTCGGCGAGGAGCGGTGCGTACAACGCGGCCAGCTCGGGCGACCGCCGCAACGCCGGGACGGCCGCGTACGTCATCGAGATGGGACAGCCGTGGCCCGCGTCCACCCGCCACGTGTAGAACTTGGCGGCCCGGGCGACATGCGCGCCCGCGCGCGGATCGGCCCACGCCGAGCCGTGCAGCCCGTGCGTCACCGCGACGTCCATCAGCTCGTGCCACGCCGGGTGGAACTCGACCTCGTCGATCCGGTTCCCGTACCTGTCATGGGTCCGCAGGACGGGCGGGTGCTCGTTCGCGAGACGTCCCCGCTCCTGCGCCCGCTCCGTCCCCGCCAGCCGGCCCAGCTCGCGCACCTCGGGCTCCGCCCACCCGGCGCCCTCCCGCTCCAGCCCGTCCAGCAGGACGGCGTCGTCGGACACGTCGTGCCCGGCGAGTGGGGGAACCTGATTGACCACCTCGTGCGTCACCCTGACACTCCCACGTCACAGCCCTGCTTCACACCACTCCACGCAGGATACAGAACGCCGTTCGGGCAACGAATGATCATGCAGCCTCGCTGGTCCGGCGTCCATCCTCCTCAAGTGGTGGGGTGATCTCGTTCGCGCGGCGGATTGCCCGGCGTCACCGGGGGCATACCGTCGAAACCATGAGTCAGTCCAGTCCGCAGCCGGAGCGGCCGTCCCCCAGCCGCCCGCGGGACGGGCGGAAGGACCTGCGCTCCGACCGGCCCGTCGATCCCCTCGACGAGGTCGCGGCGGTACCCGGACCGGCGCCCGCGACAGAATCGGTACGGGCGTCCGACGCCGAGCGGGAGGCCGTCGTCGAGCGGCTGCGGATCGCCTCCGTCGAGGGACGGCTCACCTTCGAGGAACTCACCGAGCGCAGCGAGGCCGCCTACGCCGCCGTCACCCGCGGCGACCTCGAGGACATCACCGCCGACCTGCCCGGCATGGGCGCGCCCGGCGCCAACCCGGCGCCGCTCCAGGTCAAGCGCAAGTTCAGCGCCGTCATGGGCGACTGCAAGGAACGCATCGTCGGCCGCATCGACGGGCCGCTGGAGGCCGTCTCGGTGATGGGCGACGTCGAGCTCGACCTGCGCGGCGCGCAGGTCCCCACCGGCGAGGTCCACGTCACCGCCACCGCCGTGATGGGCGACGTCAAGATCATCGTGCCGGACGGCGTCGCCATCGAGCTGACCGGGCGCAACATCCTCGGCGACCGCAAGATCTCCGTCCGCGATCCGCTGCCCGGTGCCCGCGTCCCCATCGTCCGCGTCACCGCCCACGCCGTGATGGGCGACGTCAAGATCGTCGACGACGCGCACCACGCCCCCGTCCGCCGCGCCATCGCCGCCTGGTGGCGCGACCGCACCTGACCCCGGCCGCCGTCCGGATCCGGTCAGACGACCGGCGGGCGGACGGGCAGGCGGGTCAGACCGCGGCGGCCGTCCGGGACGTCTCCAGGGCCTCGTCGTAGCGGTGGACGACCAGGTCCGCAACCTCCGGAGCCGCGCCCAGAACGGGCGACACCGCCACCGCGCCGGCCGCGAGCGTCTCCCGCCTGACCTTGTCGGCGAAGTAGCCCGGGGCGAGGAAGTACGACGCCACCGCCACGCGCGGGGCGCCCGCCTCCAGGAGGGCCGCCACCGCCTCGGCCGGAGCGGGCCCCGCCGCCGACGCGTACGCGGGCACCACGCCACGCCAGCCGCGCGGCCGCCACTCCCGCGCCAGCCGCGCGATCGTGGCGTTCGCGGACACGTCGCTGGACCCCGCCGACACCAGGACGACCGCCGTGTCCGGATCACCGGGCCGCACGCCCGCCTCGGTGAGGCGGCGTTCCAGCGCGTCCATCAGGAGCCGGTGCGGGCCGAGCGTCCCCGCGGTGCGCAGGCGCAGCCGCGGATGCGTGCCCCGCACCCGGTTCAGCACGCCCGGAATGTCGATCTTGCTGTGGTAGGCGGCCGTGAGCAGCAGCGGCAGCACCACCGCGGTGTCCGCGCCGTCACGGGCGAGGCCGTCCAGGACGCGGCCGGGCGCGGGCGCCGCGTGGTCCAGGAACGAGGCGTGGACGGGCACGCCGGGGCGGCGGGCCCGGACGGCGTCGGCCAGCTCGGTCACGGTCGCGGCGGCGCGCGGGTCGCGGCTGCCGTGCGCCACCGCCACCATCGGCGGCGCCGTCCCAGGCCGAGGCGCGAGGCTCACACGGCTCACAGGTGGATACCGCATTCGGTCTTGCCCATCCCGGCCCAGCGGCCGCTGCGCGGGTCCTCGCCGGGCGCGACCGGACGGGTGCACGGCGCGCAGCCGATCGACGGGTAGCCGTCGTAGTGCAGCGGGTTGACGAGCACGCCGTTGTCCTCGATGTAGCCGTCCATCTCCTCCTGCGTCCAGTCGAGGATCGGGTTGACCTTGACCATGCCGCGCTTGCGGTCCCACTCCACGACCCGCCGGTCGCGGCGGCTCGCGGTCTCGGCCCGGCGGATGCCGCTGAACCACGCCATGTAGCCCTCCAGGGCGCGGCCGAGCGGCTCCACCTTCCGCAGGTGGCAGCACAGGTCGGGGTTGCGGCCGAACAGCCGAGGGCCGAGTGCCGCCTCCTGCTCCTCCACCGTCCGGGACGGGGTGACGTTGATGACGTTCACCGGGTAGACGGCCTCGACCGCGTCCCGGGTCCCGACCGTCTCGGCGAAGTGGTAGCCGGTGTCGACGAACAGCACGTCGATGCCGGGCTTCACCTTCGACACCAGATGGATCAGCGCCGCGTCCGACATGGACGAGGTGAGGCAGATGCGGTCGCCGAACGTGGCGACGGCCCAGCGGATGACCTCCAGCGTGGGCGCGCCCTCCAGCGCGGCGGCCGCCGATTCGACGATGTCTTCGAGGTCAAGGGTCGGTCTGTCGGTCTCCAGAAGAGTCACCGAGGGATCTCCTTGCTCGCGGTGCGGGGAGCTCCGACACCGAGGAATTTCAACGTGAAGGATCGAAGGCAGTCCGGGCAGAACCACGAACCGTGCTCCTCGCGCGGTTCCAGGTGCTCCTCGCCGCAGTAGGGGCAGTAGAACGGCGCCATGCGCTCGCTCACTTGAGATCTGCCTCCTCCGCGCGCTGCACCCAGTCGGCGAACGTCTCGCCGTCGGCGCGCTGCGCGTCGTACTTGCGGACGATCCGCTCGACGTAGTCGGTCAGCCCGGCCGAGGTGGTCTTCAGCCCGCGGACCTTCTTGCCGAACGACGCGCCGAGCTGCCCGCCGAGATGGATCTGGAAGCCCTCGACCTGGTCGCCGTTCTCGTCCACGACGAGCTGGCCCTTCAGGCCGATGTCGGCGACCTGGATGCGGGCGCACGCGTTCGGGCAGCCGTTGACGTTGATCGTGAGCGGCTGCCGGAAGTCCGGGAGCCGCTTCTCCAGCTCGTCGATCAGGTCCATGGCGCGCTGCTTGGTGTCGGTGATCGCGAGCTTGCAGTACTCGATGCCGGTGCACGCCATCGTCTGCCGCCGGAACGTCGACGGGTGGACCTGGAGGTCGTTCTTGGCCAGCTCGTCGGCTAGCGCCTCGGTGTTCTCCTCCGGGACGTCCAGGATCACCATCTTCTGCTCGATGGTCGTCCGCACCCGGCCCGAGCCGTAGCGGTCGGCGAGCTCGCCGATGACGCCGAGCATCTCGCCGCTGACCCGGCCGACGCGCGGCGCGAACCCGACGTAGAAGTTCCCGTCCCGCTGCGGGTGGACGCCGACGTGGTCGCGGCGGGGGAGCGGCGCGGCGGGCTCGGGGCCGTCCGGCAGCGCGTAGCCGAGGTACTCCTTCTCCAGCACCTCGCGGAACTTCGCCGCGCCCCAGTCCTTCATCAGGAACTTCAGCCGGGCGCGGCTGCGCAGCCGCCGGTACCCGTAGTCGCGGAAGATCGAGGTGACGCCGTGCCACACCTCGGTGGCCTGCTCGGGCTTGACGAACACGCCGAGGCTCTGCGCGAACATCGGGTTCGTGGACAGCCCGCCGCCGACGAACACCTGGTACCCGGTCTCACCGGCCTCGTTCACGACGCCGACGTACGCGATGTCGTTGATCTCGTGGACGGTGCAGTGCGCAGTGCAGCCCGACAGCGCCGTCTTGTACTTGCGCGGCAGGTTGGAGAACTCGGGGGAGCCGATGTACCTGTCGTGGATGTCGCGCAGCTGCGGCGTCGCGTCGATGACCTCGTCGGCCGCGATCCCGGCGAGCGGGCAGCCGATGATGACGCGCGGGACGTCCCCGCACGCCTCCATCGTGTGCAGCCCGACCGCTTCGAGCGCCTCCCAGATCGCCGGGACGTCCTCGATCCGCACCCAGTGCAGCTGGACGTTCTGCCGGTCGGTGATGTCGGCGGTGCCGCGCGCGTACCTGGTGGAGACGTCGGCGATTGTGCGCAGCTGCGGGCCGCTCAGCTGGCCCCCGTCGATCCGCACCCGCATCATGAAGTAGCGGTCTTCGAGCTCCTCGTCCTCCAGCGCGCCGGTCTTGCCGCCGTCGATGCCGGGCTTGCGCTGCGTGTACAGGCCCATCCAGCGGAACCGGCCGCGCAGGTCGGCCGGGTCGATCGAGTCGAAGCCGGACTTGGAGTAGATCTCGATGATGCGGCGGCGGACGTTCAGGCCGTCGTCGTTCTTCTTGTTCTCCTCGTTCTTGTTGAGGGGTTCTCGGTAGCCCAGGGCCCACTGGCCCTCGGCCTTCTTGCGCTTGATCGCGGGTGGCACGGCGCGCGTCCTCATCTGTGGTGTGAGGGACGCGTAGCGCACCGGCAGTCTGATGCAGCCGGCTCGACGCTGAGCTGGGTGGAGTCAACGGTGACGCCGATGCACCACGCGCCCGGCTGAGCAGGGGCGTGGTCGGAGCGTCACCGACAGATCGCGCTGCGAACGCGGAGGAAGTCGACGTGCCGGCGCTTGGCCAGCAACGGGTCCGCGGCAGTCATACCTGAACTTTGACACGCCCTCGCGCGGACTGTCCAGTTACCCCGGGCACCAGGGCAGGTGAGATGCGTCATCCCTGGCGCCTCCAGTTCACCCGCGGCTCCCCGCCCTCGCCTTGATCGGGGCCGGTCTCCCCGCCGGTCTCGGCAGGCCCGTCCGCGTGTCGCGCCGGGCCCGGCTGGTGCTGGCAGTCGCACCAGGACCCGCCGCGGCACTCCTCGTGGCGGCGCTCTCGGCACGACTCGCAGATCACGCCTTCCATTGTCACCGATGGAGCCGGGTGCCCGATCCACCGAAGACGATCATGGTCGGGCTGACGTTCCGCGCCGTCAAAGCGGGTATGGACCAGAAGATGCGCGGGTTGCTGGAGACGAGCCTGCGAGATGATGGGCCGGGGAGGTCGGTCGGGACGCGACGCGACGCGCGGATCACTGATCGGATGGACTATGCGGCATGTTCCGGACGCGTAACGGCCTACGGTGGGGCGGTGTGACCACCGTCTCCGGCGCCACGGGCGTCTCCCCGGCCGGGGACTCCGACTCCGGGACCGGCCCCGACGGCCCCGACGGCCCGGGCCCCGGCGGCGCCGACTCCGGCGGACGCGAGGGGCGAAGTGATCGTCCTCCGCTGCGCGCCCGTGTCCGCGGCGGGGTGGAGGCGTCCGGGCGGGTCACCTGGACGCTGGTCAAGGGCACCGCGGTCGGCGCCTTCCGCTACCGGGTGACGGGGCTGGCGGCCGAGGCCGCGTTCTTCGCGCTGCTGTCGCTGCCGCCGCTGGTCATCGGGCTGATCGGCACGATGGGCCACCTCCGCGGCGTGATCGGGCCGGACGCGGTCAACGAGCTGCGCAACTGGGTGCTCGAGAACGCCCAGCAGGTGCTGACCGGGCCCGCCGTCGACGACACCGTCAAGCCGCTGCTCAACGAGGTGATCAAGGGCGGCCGCCCCGACATCGTGTCGGTCGGCTTCCTGATCTCGCTGTGGGCGGGCTCGCGGGCCACGAACGTCTACGTCGACACGATCACCATCGCCTACGGGATGTCCGGCATCCGCGGCGTGATCCGCACCCGGCTGCGCGCCTTCCTCCTCTACCTCGTCGGCCTGCTGGTCCTCGTGATCGTCATCCCGCTGCTGGTGGCCGGGCCGACGCTGGTGCGGGAGGCGCTGCCGGAGAGCGCCGAGGCCGTCCAGCTGCTGTACTGGCCGGTCGTCATCGGCCTGTCGATCGTCTTCCTCGCGACCCTGTACCACGTGAGCGTCCCGGTGCGGACGGCCTGGTCGCGCGCCGTGCCGGGCGCGGCGCTGGCGCTGCTGATCTGGATCCTCGGCAGCGTCACCCTCCGGGTCTACCTCGCCGGCTCGCTGAGCGGCGTGTCGGTGTACGGCTCGCTCGCCGCCGCGATCGCGGTGCTGGCCTGGCTGTACGTCGCCGCGCTCGCGGTGCTGATCGGGGCGACGCTGAACGCCGAGATCGACCGGCTGTGGCCGAGCGAGATCACCGCGCGGGCGCGCGCGGAGCTGGCCGACAGGGCCGCCAAGGCCACCGACGGAGACGGCGAGGCCGCTCCGGCGGAAGGTAAAAACAGCACCGATTAGGGTCTTGAAAAGGTCAAACATGTCGTAGCCTCGCCTGACATGACCCCCCGAGAGGACACCGGCCGGCTCCGGACCGTGACCGGCACGATCGCGACGTCCGAGATCACCGGGCCGGTGCTCTCCCACGAGCACCTCCAGATGGACCTGCGCTGGCCCGCCCGCCCGCGGCTGGTGGAGTCCGACCCCGGCCGGTGGCTGGACGAGGAGAAGCCCGTCCAGCGGGAGCTCGCCGCGCTGCGCAGGGAGCACGGCCTCGGCCTCGTCGTCGACCTGACGTGCTCCGGCATGGGGCGCAACGCCGCCGCGCTCGCCCGGATCAGCGCCGGGGCGCGGGTCGCGGTCGTCGCGGGGACGGGCGTGTTCACCGAGCCGTTCCACCCGTCGTTCGTCCGTGAGGCACTCCAGGCCGGCGAGGCCCTGCCGGTCGGAGAGGCGGGGGAGGCCGCGCAGGGGCGAACCGGTGTCGAGCGGCTCGCCGAGCGGCTGCTCGCCGAGGTCGGCTTCGGCATGGACGGGACCAACTCGCTGCCCGGCGTCATCGGCGAGATCGGCACCTGGGGCGAGGCGCCGACGGAGACCGAGGACCTCTGCCTGCGCGCGGCCGCCCGGGCCGCCCGCTACTCGGGGCTGTCGGTGGCGACGTACGGCCGCGCGGGTCTCGCCCAGCTGGAGATCCTGACGGGCGCCGGGCTGCCGCCGGGCCGCGTCGCCGTCGGCCAGCAGGACCGGGTGGACGACCCCGGCCAGCACCGCAAGATCGCCGAGTCGGGCGCGTACGTGTCGTTCGGCACGCTCGGCCTCGCGGGGGACGACCACGCGGCGATCGGCGCCCGCGTCCGCTGCGTGATGGACCTGCTGGAGGCCGGGCACGCGTCCCGGGTGCTGCTGAGCACCGGCGTGTCCAGGATGACGCAGATCACCCGGTACGGCGGCGCGGGCTTCGGCTACCTCTTCGACACGTTCCTGCCCGCGCTGCGCGCCGCCGGCGCCGACGACGCGACGCTCGACGCTGTCCTGCGCGACAACCCGCTGCGCTGGCTCACCGGCGCCTGACGCTCTCCGCCGGCCCCTGACGGACGTCTGACGGCTTGAACGTGCATTTATGCCCGTATGAGGCGCTGTATGCGCCTGTAACGGCGGCGGGAGTGGGTAGGGGTGACCCCGGAAGGGGGTGCGCCCGATGTCCTGGAAGAGACCCGCACACGACCGTGCCGGCGTTCAGCAGCCCGAGACCGTGCGGCTCCCCTACGCCGACCGCACGGAGGCGGGGCGGGTGCTGGCCGAGTGGCTCGCCCCGCTGGGGCTGGACGGCGCCGCCGTCCTCGCGCTGCCGCGGGGCGGCGTCCCCGTCGGGTACGAGATCGCGCGGCGGCTCGGGTCCCCGCTGGACGTCCTGGTGACCCGCAAGATCGGGTACCCGCCGCAGCCGGAGCTCGGCGTGGGGGCGATCGCCGAGGGCGGCTCGCCGGTGTTCGACGGCGACCTGCTGGGACGGCTCGGGCTCCGCGCGGAGGACCTGGCCACGACCGTGGACGCGGAGCGCGCCGAGCTGGACCGCAGGGTGGCGGTCTACCGGCGCGGGCGGCCGCTGCCGGAGACGTCGGGGCGGCCGGTGATCGCCGTGGACGACGGCTTCGCCACGGGCGGGACCGCGCGCGCCGCCGTCCGGGCGTTGCGCGAGCGCGGGCCGTCCCGGCTGGTCCTCGCCGTGCCGGTGGGCGCCGCGGAGACCGTCCGCGACCTGGAGCCCGAGGTGGACGACATGGTGGTGCCGGCCGCGCCGTGGGAGTTCCGCGCGGTCGGGCAGTGGTACCGCGACTTCGCCCAGCTGACCGACGACGACGTGATCGCCTGGCTGGACCGTGCCGCGCGGGCGCGCGGGACGGGCTGAGCCGCCCGGAGACGTCGGGGCGGCCGATGGAAAATGGTGTGGCGAGTTTCTGTGAAATGGCCACGCCGGGGACGGCGTTGCGGTAAAAGCGCGGTTCCGTGGAAAGTCGGGACCGTTGTGACGCAGATGTGACGCACATGTGACGAAGCGGCCGACGAAGGGGCGGGACCGATCCGGGTGAACCGGACCCCGGACAACGCAAACGGCCCCGCGATGCGGGGCCGTGTCGTTTTCTCGGTGGCGTGCCGGGGTTCGGGATGGGAGCGTTCTGGCGGCCTGTGTATGTGTCAGCCGGCAGGGCCGGACGGCTACGCGGCGTTGGCGCGGCGCATCCGGCGACGGCGCTCGGACGCGCGCTCGTCTTCGTTCAGACCGCCCCACGTTCCGTACTTCTCGGGCCTGGACACCGCGTAGTCCAGGCAGTCCGTGCGGACGGGGCAGCCCATGCAGATCTGCTTCGCCTTGCGCTCGCGGATTTCCCGCTCGGGCTGACGCTCACCGTCGGGACCGAAGAAGAGGACGAGGTCTTCCCCCCGGCACGCCGCGGCGTCCTGCCAGCCCCAGCTGGGACGAGGGAGGTTTGCCTGCCGACGTACCTGAGCCATGGAACACCCACCTTGATTGGTTCGAACAATTTCGGGACATGGACGCTCGACATGCTTCGGGTGACATGAGTCAGAAGCGCCGAATGTTCCAACGTCTGGAGTTGCCGCTCTGTTCCCCGTCCGGTTACTCCGGAAACCTGGGGACGTGCGACAGGGAGGCCCACTAATGGGGCCTCAGAGAGATTACACGAGGGCCGCCTCGTTGAGAAGGGTGAGTTCCCTAACAACATAGGTTCTCAGGTTCTCCTCGCAGTCGGGCCCACATGGGGCGGACTGCTGGACGGCCTCCACGACGATGTGGTAACGGCTTCCTCGTAGTTGAACGACCGCTTCGTACTCCGATGTTCCCGGGACGGGCCGTACGGCGACCCCGGTCACGTCGGCCAGCCCGAGCCGTCCCGTGTGCGCCCGCACGAAGTGCTCGACGGCCTGCGCGGGCTCGGGGGCCCCGGCGCGTCCGCGCAGCCTGTCGAGGACGACCTCGCCCCGCAGGTAGGCGTTCGCCGCCGCGGCGGCCTCCGGCTCTCCGAGGTTGCCGTAGCAGAGCCCGTGGGGGAGGCACACCAGGTTGGCGGCGAAGCGGTCGCCGCCGACGTGCGTGGTCTCCCAGACGAGATCGACGAAACGCGCCGTGAGCGCGCGGGCCAGCGGCGCCCCCGTCCGGGCGCAGCAGACGTTGCGGCGGCCGTGCGTGCAGACCAGGAACACCGGGTCGGTCGTCCGCTCCCCGAGGCCGGGCGAGCGTCCGGCGGCGAGCGCGTCCAGGTCGAGTGACGCCAGCTCGGCGGGGTCTGCGAGTTCGCGGCCCTCGATCCAGACGTCGTCGCCGCGCGAGAACGCGGCGTAGACCTGGAGCGGCGGGGTGGCGCGGCGGCGTCCGGCGCGCCGGATCAGCTGGGGCCGCACGCCCGCCCGCCGCGCGGCCCGGACGGCCGCGGCGACCGGCGCGGGCCGGGCGAGGTCCTCGACGCGCTCGGGCCAGGGACCGGGGTGCTCGACGAGCAGCCAGGAGCGCGCCTTCTCGGTGGCGCTCGCCAGGCACGGCCGCTCGCCGGTGTGGCTCCCCGGGCAATGGCCGCAGCCGTTGCCGCGCGTCACATGTACCCCCCGTTGATCGCACCCGACCCCTGCCTGATTAGGTAAGGGTAACCTAAGGTCTCGTCGCGGCGCCAAGCCGGGGGCCGCCGCGGTTGAACACCCAGCGCAGCGTGTACCCGGCGGTTGGACACTCAGCGTGTCGAACTCGGCCCGCCGGACGATCAGCCCGCCGAATGTTCAGCGCAGGGCGCCGCGGGGCAGCAGCGCCTCCGCGGCGGGGAGCGCGGCCGCCCGGTCGGACGCGACGAGCCCGATCCGGGTGCGGCGGTCCAGGAGGTCACCGGCGTCGAGGGCGCCCTCGTGCCGCACCGCCCACGCCAGCTCCACGCCGAGCACCGGGAGCCCCGGCACGACCGGCTTCAGCAGCGCCGGGTCGTCCTCGGCGAGCGCGCCCAGCAGCGGCGCCTCGACCCCGTACCGCTGGACGAGGCGGGACGGCATGTCCAGCGCGTCCAGCCGCTCGCGCGTCGCGGCGCCGACGAGCGGGAGGCGGGCGGTGCGGCTCGGGCCCGCGTCGAGCCCGCGAACCCGGACGGCCGCGTCGACGGCGTCCTGCGCCATCCGCCGGTAGGTCGTGAGCTTGCCGCCGACGATCGTGACGACGCCGTCCCGCGAGGTCAGCACGGCATGCCGCCGGGAGATGTCGGCGGTGGCCCCGCCCTGCCCGGTGTCGCCGGGGCCCACGTCCAGCAGGGGGCGGAGCCCGGCGAACGCGCCGGCCACGTCCGCGCGCCTGAGGGGGACGTCCAGCGCCGACCCGAGCATGTCGAGCAGGAAGCCGATCTCGCCGTCCGTCGGCTCCGGGACGTCGGGGATCGGGCCGTCGGCGGGCTCGTCGGTCAGGCCGGCGTAGACGCGGCCGTCGCCCTGCGGCATCACCAGAAGGAACCGGCTGGCGGTGCCCGGGACAGGGATCTGCATCCCGGCGGTCAGCCCGCGCAGCGTCTCCGCCCGCACCACGATGTGGGTGCCGCGCGACGGGCGCAGCCGCACCCCGCCGGCCAGCCCGCCCGCCCAGACCCCGGTCGCGTTGATCACCGACCGCGCGCGGACGGCGAACTCCCGGCCGGTCAGCTCGTCCCTGACCTGCGCCCCGTCGCCGGCGAGCGCGACCGCGCGGCAGCGGGTCAGGACGCGGGCGCCGTGCCCGGCGGCGGTCCTGGCGATCGCGGTGACCAGGCGCGCGTCGTCGGCGAGCTGGCCGTCCCACGACAGCAGCCCGCCGCGCAGCCCGTACGGGCGCAGCACCGGCGCGAGCCGCAGCGTCTCGACCGCCGACAGGCGGCGCGGGCCGGGCAGCACCGAGCGCGGGGTGCGCGCGGCGAGCCGCAGCGCGTCCCCGGCGTGGTAGGCGGCCAGGGTGGCGTAGGCGCGGGCGCGCGGCACCAGCGGCGTCAGCGGCGTGACGAACGGCAGCGCCCGGACCAGGTGCGGCGCGGTGTGCCGCATCAGCACGCCACGCTCGACGGCGCTCTCGTGCGCCACGTCGAACTGCCCGGACGCGAGATAGCGCAGCCCGCCGTGGATCAGCTTGGAGCTCCACCGCGACGTGCCGAACGCCAGGTCGTGGGCGTCGATCGCGGCGACGGACAGGCCCCGGGACGCGGCGTCCAGCGCGGCGCCCGCCCCAGTCGCGCCGAGCCCGACGACCAGCACGTCGACCACCTCCTCCGGCAGCGCGGCGAGCTCGCGCTCCCTGCGCGCCGCGTTGAGCGACGTCGTCCCGAGATGTGGTGGTGTGTTCACGGCGTCAGCATCCTTTCCAGGATGTGGTGCAGGTCGGCGTCGAAGGCGTCGGAGTCCAGCGCGCCGTCGGCGTCGTCGATCATCGTCGGCGCCGACAGCACGTAGGACTGGACGACCAGCAGCACCGCCCGCGCCTGCCGCACCGGATCGTCGCGGCGGACCGTCCCGTCGGCGTGGCCCGCCCTGAGCGCCTCCTCGAACAGCTCAAGGAAGACCAGCTGGCTCTCGCCGCAGCGGTCCAGGACGTAGGGGAGCAGCAGCTCCGGGTCCACCTCGATGATCTTGCGGAGCAGCGGGTGGTCGCGGAACTCCCGGACGCCGGAGACCAGGCCGTCCACGAACCGGGGCCGGACGGGACGGCCGTCCTCCGGCGGCTGCAGCGAGTCGCTCAGCCCGACCCACTCGCGGGTCATCAGGTCGGTGACGATCGTGCGGACGTCCGGCCAGCGGCGGTACAGCGTCATCCGTGACACGCCGGCGCGGCGGGCGATGTCGGTGAGCGTCGTCCGGCGCACGCCGACGGCCAGCACGCATTCGCGGGCGGCGTCCAGCACCGTGTCGTCGGCCGTCCGCCCGGCCTGGTTGTTGTGACGATTCGACGTCATGTGTCACAGTGTAAGCACACGGACGGCGAGGAGGCACAGGTGCGGACGCGGGACATGCTGTGGAGCGGCTGGGGCGACCCCGGCCGGGCCGCGCCGTTGCCGGAGCCGGTGGTGGCGCTGCTGCGCGACCTGCTCGGGGTCCGGCCGGCCAAGGACGCACCCGTCGCGCTGGCGGACGTGAAGGTCCGCGAGCCCCGGCTGCCCGCCGACGCGCTGACCGCGCTCGCCCGGCTCGTGGGCGACCGCAACGTCCGCGCCGACACCGAGTCGCGCGTACGGCACACGCGCGGCAAGTCCACGCCCGACCTGCTGCGCATCCGCGCCGGGGAGACCGCCGACGCGCCGGACGCGGTCGTCCTGCCCGGCACCCACGACGAGGTCCTCGCGGTCCTGCGGGCGTGTGCGGAGCGGCGGATCGCGGTCGTCCCGTTCGGCGGCGGGACCTCCGTCGTCGGCGGCCTGGCGCCCGAGGGGGTGGACGCGTTCGTCGCGCTCGACCTGCGCCGCATGGACGCCGTCGTCTCCGTCGACGAGGTGTCGCGGACGGCCGTCCTGCAGCCCGGCCTGCTCGCGCCCGCCGCCGAGGCGGCGCTCGCGGAGCGCGGGTACACGCTCGGGCACTTCCCGCAGTCGTACGAGTGGGCGTCGGTCGGCGGGTTCGCGGCGGCGCGGTCGAGCGGGCAGGCGTCCGCCGGATACGGGCGGTTCGACGACATGGTCGTCGCCCTCACGGTCGCGACGCCCGAGGGCACGCTGGAGCTCGGGCGGGCGCCGAAGTCCGCCGCCGGGCCCGATCTCCGGCAGCTCGTCCTCGGCTCGGAGGGCGCGTTCGGGGTGGTCACGTCGGTGACCGTCCGGATCCATCCCGTCCCGGAGACGAAGGCGTACGAGGGATGGCGGTTCGCGTCGTTCTGGGAGGGCGCCGCTGCCCTGCGCGCCCTGGCGCAGGACGGGCCGCTGCCCGCCGTGCTGCGGCTCTCCGACGAGACCGAGACCATGGTCGGGCTGGCCGACCCGTCCGCGATCGGAGGGGTGTCCTCCTCGGCGGGATGCCTGGCGGTGCTCGGCTTCGAGGGGACTCCGGCGCGGGTCGCGTGGCGGCGGGCGGCGGTGGCGGACGTCCTGCGCGCCGCCGGCGGCGAACCGCTCGGCGCCGCGCCGGGCGAGAAATGGGAGCACGGCCGATTCGACGCGCCGTACCTGCGCGACTCGCTGCTGGACGCGGGCGCGTTCGCCGAGACGCTGGAGACCGCCGCGTTCTGGTCGGACGTCCCCGCCCTGTACGACGCCGTCCGGAACGCGCTGACCGGCGCCCTCGCCGGCGCGGGGACGCCGCCGCTGGTGCTGTGCCACATCTCGCACGTCTACCCGTCCGGCGCGTCGCTGTACTTCACCGTCGTGTCCGCGCAGGGCGAGGACCCGGTCGGGCACTGGGCGCGGGCCAAGCGCGCCGCCTGCGAGGCGATCATCGACGCGGGCGGCACGATCAGCCATCATCACGGGGTGGGCACCGACCATCGCGGCTGGTACGCGCGGGAGATCGGGCCGCTGGGCGCGGCGATGCTCCGCGCCGTCAAGGAGAGGGTCGACCCGTCCGGGATCATGAACCCGGGCGTGCTCGTCCCGCCGAGCACTGGAGAATAGGGCGCATGGTCGAGGCACGCGCGTTCACCGCCATCGTCAACCCGGCGGCGGGCGGCTCCGCGTCCGCCTCCTGCCTGATGCCGCTCGGACGGCTGCTCCGCGAGGCGGGCGCCGAACTCGACGTCGAGTACAGCCGGGGCCTGGAGCACGCCGCCGGCCTCGCCCGCGCCGCCGCGGGCACCGGGCGGACGGTGCTCGGCGTCGGCGGCGACGGCATGGCGGGCTGTGTCGGCGGCGCCCTCGCCGGAACGGACGCGCTGTTCGGCATCGTCCCGGCCGGGCGGGGCAACGACTTCGCGCGGCAGCTCGGCGTCCCGTCCGACCCGGAGGAGCTGGCGAAGCTGCTGCTGGAGGGCGAGCCGCGGGCCGTGGACGCCATCGACGCCAACGGCACGGCCGTGCTCGGCAGCGTCTACGCGGGCGTGGACGCGGTCGCCAACGACAACGCCAACAAGACCCGGCTGCTGCGCGGCTCGGCCGCCTACTACTTCGGCGCCCTGCGCGCGATCGTCTCGTGGCGGGCCGCCGACTACGTGATCACCGTGGACGGCGAGACCCGCGAGCGGCAGGGCTACACCGTCGTCGCCGCCAACTCCGGCTACTACGGGTTCGGTAAGCACGTCGCCCCGGACGCGCGCGTGGACGACGGCCTCCTCGACGTGATCCTCATCCGGACGGCGCCCAAGCGGCTGTTCTTCGCCGTCATGCGGGAGCTGGAGGCCGGCACGCACGTCCGGCGCCCCGAGGTGGAGGTCATGCGGGGTGAGGAGGTGCGGATCGAGCTGGCCGGACCGCCCGGCAGGAAGCTCCCGTACGGCGCGGACGGCGAGCTGCCCGGCGTGCTCCCGGTCACGGCCCGGGTGATGCCCGGCGCCCTGCGCGTCCTGGCACCCTGACGCGGCTCTGATCAGGGGTTCTGATCAGGGGCCTTGACCGGTCGGCCTTACGCGGATCCCGTGGACTTGGCCCGAAGTTTGGGTCGATTTACGCCTGCATTACGGCCTCTCGGGTAGCGTCTCTTACGTCCCGCTAAGGGGCCTTGGGGCCGTCTGTGGAGACATCATGGGAAGGCGATTGATCGCCGTTCTGGGGGGACTCATGATGACCGCGGACGCCCGCGACGTGGTGGCGCCGGCGTCTCTGGGGGTGGCGCCGGTGCCCACCACGCTCCCCGTTCCCGGCCCGGTGAAGCTCGTGCGTCCGGGTTAGGCCGTGCATGTCCTGGCAAGTCGCTTGACTGCCGGAATCGCCTCCGGACAGGGTGTGAGGATCCCCTCACACGCCGGAGGCGTTCTGTGTCTGCCGAGGAATCTCCCGAGGAATCTCCCGGTCCCGAGAACTCGCGCGATTCCGAGGCGGGAGCCGGATGGGTCTGCGGGAAGCGCGGGACGTTCAACGATCTGCTGCCCGAGCGCGTCACCGACTTCTCCTGGCGCCGTCCGAAGGTGCTGTGGCGGTCCCGCAACGACGTCATCGCGCGCTGGTTCGGCGACCCGTCGAACGCGATCCGCCGCCGCTGCGTCGCCGCCCTGCGCGAGCGCGGGACGCCGGCCGCGTTCACCGTCCACCGCGCCGATCCGGAGTTCTCGTTCGTCCTGCTCGGCGACACCGGCGAGGGCGACAAGTCGCAGTACGCCGTGGTGCCGCCGCTGCTGCACGCCGCCGGCGACACCGACTTCATGATCATCGTCAGCGACGTGATCTACCCGGCCGGGGACGCGGCCCACTACCCGGACAGGTTCTTCCGCCCGTACAAGGACTACCAGGCCCCCATCTACGCCGTGCCCGGCAACCACGACTGGTACGACGGCCTGCGCGGCTTCCTCCACGTGTTCTGCGGCCTGGACGCCGACTGCACGCCGCCGCCCTGGCGCGGCGCGCTCTCGTTCGTTCCGCGCCTGCTCTGGCGCCACCCGGGCGACGTCGACGGGGACGGGCTCGCGGAGGTCCGCCGCCGGTACCGGGGCGCGCCCGGCCAGCGGTCCGTCCAGCCGGGCCCGTACTGGGCGATCGACACGCCCTCGCTGCGCGTCATCGCCATCGACACCGGCATCACGGGTGTCGTGGACGAAGGACAGGGCCGCTGGCTCCGGGAGGTCTCCGCAGGACCGAAACCCAAGCTGCTCGTGACCGGAAAGCCCCTCTATGTGGATGATGATCACCGTCCGGGAAAGATCGAGGGAGGCGGGACGGTCGACGCGATCGTCCGCGACCCGGCGCACAACTACGTCGCGGCCATCGGCGGCGACATCCACAACTACCAGCGCTACCCGCTGACGACCGAGGCCGGGCGGACGATCCAGTACATCGTGTCCGGCGGCGGCGGCGCGTTCATGCACGCGACCCACATCATCCCGCGGACACACGTGGTGGACGAGGACCAGTTCCGCTGCTACCCGCTGCGCGGCGACTCCCTCTCCCGCTACAGCAAGCTTTACGGCCGGTGGCTGCACCTCTCCAAGCTCTTCGAGCTCAGCCCGGAGGAGGCCACGGCCGCCGTCGAACACCGGCTCGGGATCGCCGCCGGCCGCGGCTACAAGAGCCCCGGGCCGTCCCGCCGCGCCCGCTTCGTCGCCTCGCTCCTCGGCGTCCCGCGCGACGGCCGGCCCCGTTCCCGCTTCCTGCGGCTCCCCGTGCGCAAGGTGCCGCAGCGCTTCCGCTCCGAGCTGGCCGACTGGGACGACCCGCCGTTCTTCAAGAGCTTCCTGCGGGTGGACGTGACCGAGTCGCGGCTGCGGATCCGCTGCCACGCGGCGACCGGCTGCGGCGACCACGAGACCGCTCCGCCGTGCGAGGACGAGGTGACCATCGAGTTGCGCTGATCACCCGGTCTTTGGAGCATCTGCCAGTAATGTCGAGAAAAGTCGGCGATCCTCCCCCGCGACGTGCGCGAATGCAGTTACAGTCTTGGGTCACCAAACGGGTGAACGGTAACGGACGGTCGGCCGGAGAACGACCGCGTCCTTCAGGAGCGAGACTCAATGAGCTACCCCCAGCAGGGCCAGCCCCACCAGCAGGCGCAGCAGCAGGCGTACCAGGGCGGCTACGCGCCCGCGCAGCAACAGCAGCAGGCCCCCGTCGCGCGCGGCGCCGGCATGAACATGAAGCGCCGCAACCCCGCCGGCGCCTGGCTCGGCCTGCCGATCATCACCTTCGGCATCTACGACCTTGTGTGGTTCTTCAAGGTCCACAACGAGCTGCACGAATACGACCGCCGCATCGACAACGCCGCCACCAACGCGCTGCTGTCGCTGCTCTTCGGCATGATCACCCTCGGCATCTGGCCGCTCATCATGTGGGTGAAGCTCGGCGGCCGCATCGCCGAGGCCCAGCGCGCCGCCGGCCTCCAGCCCAGTTGCAGCGGTGGCATGGGCTTCCTTCTCGGCATCCTCGGCTTCGGCGTTCTCTACTACCAGATCCAGCTGAACAAGGTCATCGACCGCTACGGCGAGACCCCGGCGGGCCAGCAGGTCTCCCTGGTCGCCTGACCCTTTTAGGAGCTACGGCCCTGGCTCCCTGAAAGCCACGGCGAACTGAAAGCCACGGCGAAACCCCTCCGCGCGCACCCGTCGCGGAGGGGTATTGCCGTCTATTTGGGGGGCGCCCCCCGAACCCCCGGCTGCGCGGCTCGGGTCTCTTTGTCCATCTGGGGGACGACCCCCAGACCCCCGGCTGCGCGGCTCGGGTCTCCTCGCTTCGGTCGCTGGCGCTCCCTGCGCTGCGGGGACGCGGCGCGCCGGGCATGGCCGCTGCGCTCGCTGGCGCTCGCTCCGCGGCCCTGCCCGTGGCTTGTGGCTGAGGTTCGAACCCGCGGGGGTTGGGACCGGGGCGTTGTCGGTGGGTGGGGTCAGAATTGGGGTGTGAGGATCGCGGTGGCGGTTGGGGTGCGGGGTGGGGGTTTTCTGCGCGTTCTCGGGGAGGACGGGGTGGCCGCCGGGCCTGTGCGGGAGGTGCCGGATCTTGTTGCCGCGGTCGCCGAGCGGGAATCGAGGGACTCGCCGCGGTGGGTGTGGGGGGCCACGGCTCGGGTCTATCCGCGGTTGATCGCCGCGGGGGTGCGGGTGGGGCGGTGTCATGATCTGGAGCTCGTCGAGAGTCTTCTGCTCGGGCACGCGGGGCGGTATGGGGAGCCGCGGTCCGTCCGGGCGGCTTGGGCGCGGGCGCGTGGTGAGCCGGTGCCTCCCGATCGGGCGGTGCCGCAGGAGGCGCCGCAAGCCTCGTTGTTCGACGACGAGGACGATTCCGCCGAAGACATCGAGCAGGTCGTCGCCGTGCACGCGGAGCAGCAGCGTGCCGTCGCCGGGCTGGACGGGTTCGCGCTGCTCGCGGCGGCCGAGTCGGCGGGCGCGCTCGTGGCCGCCGAGATGAGGCACGACGGGCTGCCCTGGTCGGCGGACGAGCACGACGCGCTGCTCACCGAGTTGCTCGGGCCGCGTCCGTCCGGTGGGCTCCGGCCGCGTAAGTTGCAGGACCTCGCCGATCGCATCAGCGCGGCCTTCGGGCCACGCGTGCACGTCAATCCCGACTCACCGGCGCAGATACTCAAGGCGTTCGCGGCGGCGGGGCTGCCGGTCGCGTCCACGCGTGCGCACGTGCTCAAGCAGCTCGACCATCCGGCCGTGCCGCTGCTGCTGGAGTACAAGGAACTTTCGCGTCTGCACACCGCGCACGGGTGGGCGTGGCTCGACACGTGGGTGAGCGATGGACGGTTCCGTCCCGAGTATGTGGTCGGTGGAGTGGTGTCGGGGCGGTGGGCCACGAGCGGCGGGGGCGCGTTGCAGATTCCGCGTGTTCTGCGGAAGGCCGTCGTCGCCGATCCCGGATGGTCGCTGGTCGTCGCGGACGCGGCCCAGCTCGAACCGCGCGTGCTCGCGGCCCTGGCGGGGGATCGGGCGTTCACCGACGCGGCGGCTCAGGGCGATCTCTACGCGGCGCTCTCCGATGCCTTCCGGGACGAAGGCGGCGAGGGTCTGAGCGCGCGGGAAAAGGCGAAGCTGGCGCTGCTGTCCGCCATGTACGGAGGCGGGACGGCTGACGCGGTGCAGCTCCTCGGCGTTCTGAAGAAGCGGTTCCCCGCCGCGTTCGAGTACGTGGAGGCCGCCGCGCGGGCGGGGGAGAACGGGCGGCTCGTCCGGTCCCGGCTGGGGAGGACGTGCCCGCCGCCGTCCGCCGGGTGGCGGGAGCTGACGTCGGCGGGCGACGACGACACGCCGGTGGGTTCGAGGACGGGCACCGCGGCTCAGGCGCTGCGCGGACGCGGGCGGTTCACCCGCAACTTCGTCGTCCAGGCCACGGCCGCCGACTGGGCGCTCGCGCTGCTGGGGTCGCTGCGCCGCCGCCTCACCGCGCTCGGCGTCCCACGGCTGGTGTTCTTCCAGCATGACGAGGTCATCGTGCACACGCCGACGGGGCTGGCCGGGGACGTGGCCGCGGCCGTCCACGCCTCGGCGGACGAGGCGCGGCGGCTGCTGTTCGGTGACACGCCCGTCGTGTTCCCGATGGAGACCGCGATCGTCGACCGCTACGCCGACGCGAAGTAGGCGGCCATCGCGCGGACGGTGTTCGCGGCGGCGAAGGCGTGCCCGCGGGCGTTGAGGTGCAGCCCGTCGGAGCTGTAGATGCCGGGGTCGGCCGCGACGGGATGGTCGTAGGGGGTGGCGGCGTGGCAGGCGCCGTGCTCGGCGGCGACCTCGGCGGCCAGCTCGTTCAGGCGCCGGGTTCGGGCCGACATGACCTCGCGGTAGCGGGCCGGGCCGAGGCCCGCGACGGTGATGTCGAGGAGCCCGATCGTCACCACGTCCGCTCCGGCGGCGCGGAGGGCCGACACCATCGTGGACAGTCCGCGGCGGACCTCGTCCTCGTCGAAGTGCGGACGGAGCATGTCGTTGCCGCCGGCCGCCACGACCGCGAGGTCGGGGCCGAACGCCAGCGCGGGTTCGAGCTGCTCCGCCGCGACCCGCGCGGCGACGAGGTCGCGGCGGCCCAGGTTGAGCGCGGTGAACCCGGGCGTGATCGCGCGCAGGGCCTCCTCGATCCGGTCGGCCCACGACAGGTCGCGGTAGCCGGGCACGGGCTCGCGGACGCCCTCGGCGACGCTGTCGCCGATCGTCACCATCCGCTTCCAGGACAGGCCGGCCAGCAGCGCGGCGGCGTCGGCGGACGGCAGGACGGCCGGGTCCGTCCACTCGGAAGGGGTCGTCTCGGTCATCTTCGCTCCGATCAGGACGTGGCCGGGCGGACGGTCAGCAGCAGCCCCGCGAGGGCCGCGCCGCCGGCGGCGAACGTGCAGAACAAGTAGACGTCGGTGTAGTCGCCGTGCGCCGCCCCGGCGGGCAGCAGCGCGGCGAGCACGGCGATGCCGAACGCGCCGCCGAGCTGCCGCGCGGTCGTGTTGAGGCCGGTGGCGCCGGCGAACCGCAGCGGGTTCACGGCCAGCGCGGCCGCGGTCGCGGTGCCGGTCGCGAGCATCCCCATGCCCGTGCCGACCAGCAGGCCGATCGGCAGCCAGAAGGTCGTGAAGTGCGGGTCGGACGGCATCGACACGACCGCCCAGGTCCCCGCCGCCACCATGATCAGCGCGCCTCCGGTCACCGCCGGGCGCACGCCGATCCGGCTCGTGAGGCGGCCCACGAGGATCGCGGCGGCGGTGGCGGTGAGCGCGCCCGGCGTCGAGGCGAAGCCCGCCTTCAGGATCGAGTAGTCCCACCGCGCGGTGAGGTAGAGCACGCCGACCAGCAGCCACGAGTACAGGGCCGTCCCGTACAGGAACGAGGCGGCGTTGGCCACGGCGAACTGGCGGCTGCGCCACAGCGAGATCTCCAGCGCGGGCACGGGGTGCCGCGCCGATCGCCACAGCGCGAGGGCGACCAGCGCGGCGCCGCCGATCAGCAGGGCGAGGACGCGGGCGTCGGTCCAGGCCCAGTCCTGGGTCTGGGTGACGCCGAGCGCGACGGCGCCGACGCCGCCGCCGAGCAGGACCGTCCCGAGGAGGTCGGGCAGCCGTCCCGCGGCGTGCTCGGCGCGGGGGAGGCGCAGCCCGGCCAGCAGCAGCGCCACGCCGACGGGAACGTTGATGACGAACAGCGACCGCCAGCCGAACTGGTCGACCAGCACCCCGCCGACGCTGGGGCCGATGGCGGCGGCGAACGCGCCAGCCGCGCTCCACAGCCCGATGGCGCCGGCGCGCCGCGCGGGCGGCGTGTCGCGCAGCAGCAGCGCCAGCGACGCGGGGATCATCGCGGCCGCGGCGGCGCCCTGGAACGCGCGCGTCGCCAGCAGGACGGGCACGTTCGGCGCGAGCGCGCAGGCCAGCGACGCGAGCGTGAACAACCCGACGCCCCACTGGTAGAGCGTCCGCCGCCCGATCAGGTCGGCGAGCCGCCCGGCGGGGGCCAGCAGCGCCGCGAACAGCACCGCGTACAGGGTGATCACCCAGGTCAGCCCGGACAGCGAGGTGCTCGGGAAGTCGGCGTGCAGGTCGGGTACGGCGAGGTTGGCGACGGTGGCGTCGAGCATGGCCAGGAACGTCGCCCCGGCGGCCAGCCAGGGCACGTCCCGGCGGGCGCGGGACGCGGCGTCCGGCGCCGCGGCGGTCTCAACGGACATCAGTGCCCCTCCAGAAAAATAAACGAACGGTCGTACAATCTTCTGTCGGGACCCCTCCCGTCAAGAGGGTGGCGGCATTGACTTTGAACGAACGGTCGTGCAGATTAGGCCGCGTGAGCACCGACGGACGGCTTCTCAAGGGCGAGCAGACCCGCAGATCGATCCTTGACCGCGCCGCCGACATCGCCTCGGCCGAGGGCCTGGAGAGGCTGTCGATCGGCCGGCTCGCCACCGAACTCCAGATCAGCAAGAGCGGCGTGTTCACGCACTTCGGGTCGAAGGAGGAACTCCAGCTCGCGACCGTCCGCCGGGCCGTCGAGGTGTACCGCGAGCATGTGATCCGGCCCGCGCTCGCCGCGCCGCCCGGGCTGCGCCGCGTCCGGGCGCTCCTGGACGCCTGGCGCCGCTACCAGCGCGAGCCCGTGTTCCCCGGCGGCTGCTTCTTCGAGTCGACGGTGGCGGAGTTCGACGCCAGGCCCGGCCGTGTCCGCGACGCCATCGCGTCCTCGCAGCGCGACTGGCGCGACTTCGTCGAGCGCTGCGTCCGCGAGGCCCGCGACCTCGGGGAGATCGACGCGTCCACCGACGTCGCCCAGCTCGCCTTCGAGCTCGACGCCCTCTGCCGCACCGGGGCCGTGTACGCGCTGCTGCACGACGACCCGTCCCTCTACCACCGCGCCGCCCACGCCGTCGACACCCGCCTCGCCGCGGTCACGACCTGAGTCAGCCGACCTTGGCTACGCCCCCGCCGCGGGGGCGGCGCCGGGTGCCGGGCCGGACGCGGTCGCGCCGCCGCGGACCAGGCGCCCGACCTCCGCCCTGAGCCGGACGAACTCCGGCAGCCCCCGCGTCTCGATCTGGTCGCGGGACGCGGGCAGCCCGACGGGCAGGTCCGCGTGCACGCGGGCGGGCGAGCGGTGCAGCACGACCACCCGGTCGCCGACGTAGACGCTCTCGTCGATGTCATGGGTGACCAGCAGGATCGTCATCTTTTGCGTCCGGTGCACCTGGAGGAGCAGGTCCTCCAGGTCTTCGCGGGTCTGCGCGTCCACGGACCCGAACGGCTCGTCCATCAGCATCAGCGACGGCCGGTACGCCAGCGCCCGCGCGATCGACACGCGCTGCTGCATGCCGCCCGACAGCTGCCACGGGTACTTGCGGCCCGCGTCCGGGAGGCCCACCGACTCCAGCGCCTCCTGCGCGGACGCCCGCCGCTCGGGACGGGCCATTCCGCGCCTGCGCAGCGGCAGCGCCACGTTGTCGCGGACGGTCAGCCAGGGGAACAGCGAGCGGCTGTAGTCCTGGAACACGACGGCGAGGTCGTCCGGCACCCCGTCGATCGGCGCGCCGTCCAGGGCGAGCCTCCCGCCGGTCGGGCGGATCAGCCCGGCGACGCAGCGCAGCAGCGTGGACTTCCCGCAGCCGGACGGCCCGACGATGCTGACCAGCTGCCCGTCCGGCACCGTCAGGTCGAGCCCCTCCAGGACCCCGTGGTCGTCGGCGTAGGAATGCGTGAGGCCGGTTATCTGAAGCATCACGGCCGCCTTTTCTGTGTGTACATCGTCGGGGGAGTTGGCGGGGGGATCGGCGAGGGGGTCAACGTCACGTCACGAGCCTCCGCGCGCCCGTGTGCCAGGCGAGCACGCGCCTTTCCAGAAGCGGGAAGGCGTTGAACACGAAGCCGAGGATGCCCAGCATGACGATACCGGCCCACAACCGCGGCAGCTCGGACGTCCGCCGCGCGCCGATGCCCGCGGCGGCGGGAAATAGGTCTCCTCCACCGCGCGGCGTGGAGCAATTGATTTGCAGGATGGGTGATGAACAAGGCTCGGCGCACTTGTTGGAATGGCGTCGGTGAACGGTGCCCTTGACCATGTCGTTTGACTCTTGACCCGGTTGGCGTCGCGGTGTCACGACGCCCTTCGCGCGCCGTGGTGCCAGGCGAGGGCGCGGCGTTCGGCCATCAGGAGGATCGTGTTGAACAGGTAGCCGAGGATGCCGAGCAGCACGATCACCGCCCAGATCGTGGGCACGTCGGACGAGCTCTGCGCGTACGTCAGCTCGAACCCGAGCCCGTCGGAGGTGCCGGGCATCAGCTCGGAGAAGACCATCAGGATGAGCGACAGCGACAGCGCCAGCCGCAGCCCCGCGAAGATCTTCGGCAGCGCGGCCGGGACGATGACGAACCGGATCCGTTCGGCGGCCGACAGCCGGAACACGTTCGCCGTGTCCATCTGGGTCGCGTCCACGCCGCGCACCCCGTCAGCGGTGTTGAGCAGGACGGGCCAGACGGCGCCGAACACGATCGACGCGACCTGCATCTGCGTGCCGAGCTCGAACAGCACGATGAAGACCGGCACCATCGTCGGCGGCGGGATCACCCGGGCGAACTGGAAGAGGGGCTGCAGGTAGGCCAGCGCCCGTTCCGAGCGGCCGAGCGCGATGCCGAGGACGACGCCCGCCACCACCGACAGCAGCAGCGCGAGGGCCATCCGGCCGAGGCTCGGCGCGATGGAGTCGCCCGCGTGCGCGTTGAGGAACAGCCGGCTCGCCGGGCCGGAGAACCACAGGTCCCGCATCCGCGCCGCGATCTCGGACGGCGGCGGGAAGAACGGGCTCTCGGCGGCGCGCGTCGCCGCCTCCCAGCAGGCGACGAGGATCGCCAGCGGGAGCCAGCGGTGCAGGAGCCCTCCGAGCAGCCGGCCGACCAGGCCGCCGGAGCGCGCGGCGCGCGCGCCGAGCCCGGCGGCCGTCACGACGCACCGCTGCTCTGCGCCCGGTGCCACCGGAACGCGCGGTTCTCGCCCTGCACCAGGACGGTGTCGACGACGAGCCCGATGCAGCCCGCCCACACGGTGCCGGCGAGGACGTCGCGGGTGCCGTCCGGGACGGTTCCGGCCTGCGCGATGAACATGCCGAGACCGTCGCCGAACCCGGACAGGATTTCGGTGCCGATGGCCAGGATGAGCGCGACGGACGCGGCGAGGCGCACACCGGTCGCGATGAACGGCGCGGCGCTGGGCAGCGAGACCCGCAGCAGGACCTGCGCCCGGCCGAAGCCGAACGCGCGCAGCGTCTCCTTGGCGGTGGGGTCGACGTCGCGCAGCCCGTACATGGTGTTGAACAGGATGGGCCAGCTGGAGGCGTACACGATGAGCGGCACCTCCATGGCGAGGCCGGAGCCGAGCAGCAGCCCCGCCAGCGGGATCAGCGCCACCGACGGGATCGGCCGCAGGAACTCCACGATGGCCCGCACGGCGGTGTTCACCGCCGGGACGCTGCCGAGCAGCAGCCCGAGCGGCACCGCGATCGCGACGGCGATGGCGAGCCCTAGCGCCCACGCGGTGAGCGTGACGCGCACGTTGAACAGGAACTCCGGGTCGCCGGCGAGTTCGACGGCGCGGACGGTGACGCTGGACGCCGGCGGCAGGTAGGAGCGGTCCACGATCCCGGCCCTGCCGAGGATCTCACTGGCCAGGAACAGAACCGCCACCCCGGCGGCCCCCCGCGCCCACTTTCCGGGGCGGGAGAGGCCGCGGGGCGGCGGCGTTGTCCGGTCGGCCAAGCGGTGGTCCCCGCCTTCGGGTCAGGACGGCTCCGCGTCAGGACGGTTCTGGGCCAAGACGCTTCCGCGTCAGGACGCCGGTTGCGCCTGGAACAGGATCGTCTTCATGTCGGGCGCCTTCCTGAGCGCCTTGGCCGCCATCATGAGGTCCACGACGCGCTGCATGCGGTTGGTGGTCAGGGTGCTGGGGAAGCCCGGCAGCGTGATCACCGCGGCGACCTTCGCGTCGATCTTGGCGTAGCCGGGCAGGACCTTCTCGACGGCCTCGCGGTCGGTGCTGGCCAGCTGCTGGGCGGCGAAGATGGCCCGCTGGAACGCCGCCGCCGTCTTCGGCTTCTTCGTCGTGAAGTCCTGCGTGGTGACGAAGCCGGAGATGGGCAGGTTCGTCACGGGCTGGGCGCCGCCGTCGACGGTCACCCGGGCCCCGAGCTTGGTCTGGGTGTCGGACGTGAAGGGCTCCACGAGGTGGACGGCGTCGACCTGCCCCCGCTCCAGCGCCGCCGCCATCTGCGGGAAGGGCACCTGGACGTAGTCGACCTTGGAGGCGTCGACGTTGTTGGCCGTGAGGATCGCGTTCAGCGTCAGCGTCTGGACGTTGTTCAGGATGTTGACCGCGACCTTCCTGCCCTCCAGGTCCTTGGGGCTCTTGATGCGGGAGTCGGGCATGACGAGCAGGTCCATCATGTGCGAGGTCAGCGAGGCGCCCTCGGCGAGGACACTGAGCTTGACCGTGCCCTTGTCGTTGGCCTGGAGGAAGGACACGTAGTTGGCGCCCGCGATCGCCTGCACGTCGCCCTTGACGAGCGCGGGGATCGCCTGGGTGCTCTGCTGGACCGGCTTGATCCTGACGTTGAGCCCCTCCTTCTTGAAGAGCCCCTCGTTCTGCGCGACGTACAGGGCCGCGGTGTCCACGATCGGGAGCGCCGCCACCGTCATGGAGTCCGTCTCGAGGTCCTTGCCGCCCGAGGAGGACTCGCCGGAGTCGCTGCAGCCCGCGACCACGGCGACGACGAGGGCGAGGGCGCTGAGAAGCGCCGCTGGACGCAGAGACTGCCGCATGTGGGCTCTCCTTAACCTGCGGGGAGTTCGATGCGCAGGGCTGAAAGTCGGGACATGGGGGCCAGGGGGACGACTCTGACCACCACCGCTGGCTGACCGGGTGCCCGGAGATTATCGTGAACTGGCGGCTTGAGTGGTTTCGCTCCGAATTGCGTGACTCTCTTGTGTCCTCCAAGGGCTACAGTGCCACCATTGCCGAGCCGAGCCGGAGAGTGACCGATCGCGCCGGGGCGCATGCGCACTGGCGGGTCGACAACCGGTCGGGTCGACAGTAAGGCGTGCAGGGATGTATCACCGTCCGCACTTTGGTGTACACGGAGCGTGCGTGTGCGCTGAGTGACCGTCCGTGCTCGATAAATCGGACATACGGGCACGAAGTCACTATCCCGGCATTGGTGCATATCGAGTGGCCTAGGGTCCTTTGCGGCCTATCCGTGGATGTGCTGCAATGTCGTGCGCCGAGGGTGGAGGTGATGTCGCTTTAACCCTTTGCGCCGGTGAGGCCACGGAGCGTGCGACATCGTGTGGAGAGGGTGTAACGGCGGATGCAACCTAGCGACGAAGGTCGCGACCGTCCTCGACCCGGCAAAGTCGAGGTTCAGTCGGACCGTTCGAGGCGTGTGGGCAGCAGGCTGAGCCTGCGGAACTGGCGCGTGCCGCAGCGGCTCATCGTCCTCATCCTGGTCCCGACGGTCGCCGCCGTGGTGCTCGCGGGGGTGCGCATCGACAGCTCCGTGGACGAGGCGGGCACCTACCAGCGCGTCGAGCGGATGGCGGAGCTGGGCGCCGGCCTCACTCAGTTCGTCCAGGAGTTCACCTCCGAGCGCGACCTCGCCGTGGAGTACAGCGCGGCGGGCCGCGCCGAGATCCTGCTTCCGGGAGTGCAGTCCTCCCAGTTCAGCACCGACTCCCAGACGCAGCTCGTCCGGGAGACCGCGGCCGTCATCGACTCGTCCTACGGCGCCGAGGCCGCCCGCGGCGCCAAGGCCGTGGTGAGCCGGCTGGACGCCGTCAAGGCGCTGCGCTCGCTCGTCATCGGCGGCAAGGTGCCGGCCACCGTCGTGATGCAGAAGTACACCCAGGCCATCGAGGACCTGATCGCCGTCCTCGACAGCATCTCCTCGAACGTGGTCGACAACAGCCTCGTCCAGTCGAGCCGTGCGCTCGGCGCGCTCACCCGCGCGAAGGAGGCGGTCTCCCGCGAGCGGGCGCTGCTCCTGCTCGGCGCCCGGAACCAGCGGCTGGCGCCCGACGAGGCGAGCGCCCTCAACGCCGCGCGCGCGCAGGAGGACAGCGAGCTCGCGACCTTCCGCAACTCGGTGACCCTGGAGCAGGGCCGGCTGTTCGAGGACACCGTGGTCGGCGGCGACGTCGACCTGGCGCGCGAGCTGCGGCAGCGGGTCATCACCGCCGTCGCCGCGACCGGCGGGCGGCTGCCGCCCCGCGCGCTCGGCAAGGCCGCCTCGGCCGACGCGATCAAGAACTCGATGTCCGACATGATCAACAAGATGCGGCTGTCGGAGCTGTATCTCACCCAGGACATCCTCGACGTCAGCGCCGCGCGGCGCTCGGACGCCCGGCAGTCGACGATCACCGACTCGATCATCATCGCCGTGCTGCTCGCCATCGTCATGCTGATCACGTTCGTGATGGCCAGATCCCTGGTGCGGCCGCTGCACCGGCTCCAGTCCGGCGCGCTCGACGTGGCCAGTACCCGGCTGCCGGGCCTGGTCGACCGGCTCCGGGATCCGGAGGCCGCCGCCGGCGGTATCGAGGTCGAGCCGATCGACGTCGAGTCCACCGACGAGATCGGCCAGGTCGCGCGGGCCTTCGACGAGGTCCACCGGGAGGCGGTCCGGCTGGCGGCCGACGAGGCGGTCCTGCGCGGCAACATCAACGCGATGTTCGTCAACCTCTCCCGCCGCAGCCAGTCCCTGATCGAGCGGCAACTGCGCCTGATCGAGACGCTGGAGCAGAGCGAGCGCGACGAGGAGCAGCTCGGCAACCTGTTCCAGCTGGACCACCTCGCCACCCGCATGCGCCGCAACTGTGAGAACCTCCTCGTCCTCGGCGGCCAGGAGCAGGTGCGCCGGTGGAACCGGCCCGTCCCGCTGATCGACGTCATCCGCGCCTCGCTGTCGGAGGTCGAGCAGTACGAGCGGGTCGCGCTGCGGGTCCAGGGCGACATGACCGTCGCCGGGCCCGTCGTCAACGACCTCGTCCACCTGCTGGCCGAGCTGGTGGAGAACGCGACGGTGTTCTCCTCCGAGCACACCAAGGTGACCGTTTCCGGGCAGCTGCTGAGCGGCGGCGGCGCCATGCTGCAGATCACCGACAACGGCGTCGGGATGTCGCCCGACGATCTGGAGCAGGCCAACTGGCGGCTGGCGAACCCGCCCGTCATCGACTTCTCCGCGGCCCGCCGCATGGGCCTGTTCGTGGTCGGCCGCCTCGCCGTCCGGCACGGCGTCCGGGTGGAACTGCGGGCCGCGCAGGGCGGCGGGCTCACCGCGTTCGTCGTGCTGCCCGACGCGGTGGTCAGCCCCGGCGAGTCCGGGGTCGGCACCCGCCCCCTCGCCCCGCGCGAGGCCGACGCCCACGGCCAGCTCGCCGCGCTCACCAGCACGCCCGAGCCGCCCGCCCTCGGCACCGGCGGCGCGTTCCGGCAGGACGGCCCCGGACCGGCCGAGCTGCCCGCCACGCCGATGGCCGGCGGGACCGGGCCGCACCCGATGGCCGGCGGGACCGGGTCGCACCCGATGGTCGGCGGCACCGGGCCGCTGCGGTCCATCCGCGGGGCCACCGGGCCCCAGCCGGCCATGAACGAGACCGGCCCGATCCCGGCTGGCGGCGGCTCCGGCCCGCACACCGCGTTCCCCACCGGCCCGCAGCCCCCGGTGCCGTACGGCGAGCAGAACCCGTACGGCCAGCCGAGTCCGTACGGCGAGCAAGGTCCGTACGGCGAACAAGGTCCGTACGGCGAACAGTCCCCGTACGGCGAGCAGGGCCCGGCCGACGACCAGCGGCCGCCGCGCAGGCCCGGTGAGCTGCCCGTCCGGCAGCCCGGCGCGCAGCTGCCGCGGCGCCCGTCCGACGACGGCCCCAACGGCCTGTTCCAGCCGCGTAACGAGCGGCCCGCCGAACGGCCGGCGGAGCCGCGCGGCGAGCGGCCTGGCGAGCGGCCGGGGGACCGGCCGCGGGAGGTCGGCAACGGCGTCTACCGGCAGGAGTCCTGGCGGACCGGGCCGCAGTCCGTCGTGCCGGAGGCGCAGCCGATGCTGCCGGAGTCCAGCGCGACCCGGCAGATCCCCTGGGAGACCGGGCCGCTGGGCCAGGTCGGCGGGGAGCCCGGCCGGACATCGCCGCCCGACCCGTACGCCGACGCCTCGCAGCCCGAGGCCCGATGGACGGAGCCCGCCACGCGCGAACCCGACCGATCGCCCCCGACACCGCCCCGCCCGCCGGAGGACGCCGTCCCGCAACCGGTCGCCGGGCAGCACGAGCCGCCACCGCAGCCCCCGCCGGCGGTCCCGCCGCAGGCGCCGTCCGAACCGGCCGCGCCGCCGCGGCTCCCGGAGCGCTCGCCGATCTTCGACGCGATGCAGTCGGAGTGGTTCCAGCGCAGGTCGGCCGCCGACACCGGCGAGGACCCCGTCCGGGGCTGGGAGTCCCCGGCGGACGCGGGCTTCCGCGCCGCCGAGGCCGTCCGCGAGCCCGTCGCGGCCACCCGCACGAGCGTCGGGCTGCCCAAGCGGGTGCCAGGCAAGAACCGCGTGCCGGGAGCCGTCGGCCGCGCGGCGGCGGCCACCGGCAACGAGCACGCGTCCGCCGGTCAGGCGGCCCTGGGCCAGACGCCCATGGGCCAGACGCAGGGCATCCCGTTGCAGGGAGCCCCGGCGGACGGGCAGGCTGTGCAGGGCCAGGGCCAGGGGCAGGGCCAGGGACACGGCCAGGCGGCCGACGTCGTACGCAACCGGTTCGCGAGTCTCCAGCGGGGCGTCCATCGGGGACGTCACGAGATTCGCGGCGAGGGCACGTCAGGTGAGGCGCCGTCCGCAGAGGGCGACGGCGAGACAGGAGGCACCCGGTGAGCGGGCAGGATCTCAACTGGTTGGTGACGAACTTCGCGGACCGTGTCGCGAAGGTCGCGCACGCCGTCGTGGTCTCCTCGGACGGATTGCCGATGGCGTACTCGTCGGGCTTCCCGCCCGAGCGTGCGGACCAGCTGTCGGCGATCGCCTCGGGGCTGATGAGCCTCACCCAGGGCGCGGCGAAGATCTTCGACGCCGGCGGGGTGAACCAGACGGTCGTCGAGATGGACCGCGGGCTGCTGTTCGTCATGTCCATCACGAACGGGTCGGTGTTCGCCGTGCTGGCCGCGCCCGACTGCGACCTCGGTCTCGTCGCGTACGAGATGACGCTGCTGGTGGAGCGGGTCGGCCGGGTGCTGACGCCGGCGCTGCGCGGCCAGGAGGGGCAGCCGCCCTCCGGGCCGCCGGTGACCGAGCTGGGCGCCGGCCCCGCCCGCTTTTGATCGTGACTGGCTGACGCGTGACTGAATGACGGAGGTCGGCGACATGGATCGAGGCAGTCCCTACGGAGGCGGCCCCGGGATGCCGGGGCGCTGGCCGGGTGAGCCTGTCCGCCCTGAGGGAGGGCGGGTACCGGCGCAGGGACGGCCCCCCGAGGGAGACGAGGGCGACGCCAGCTCGCTCGTGCGTCCGTACGCCGTCACCGGGGGACGGACGAAGCCGCGCTACGACCTCGCCATCGAGGCCCTGGTGACCGCGGCGCCGTACCCGCCGAGGGACGTGGCCGCGCTGACCCCCGAGTACCGGGCGATCATGGACCTGTGCCGGTCCGCCCGCTCGGTCGCGGAGGTCTCGGCCCTCCTGCGCCTGCCGCTCGGGGTCGCGCGGGTGCTCGTCGCCGACATGGCCGTCGAAGGACTGCTGCGGCTGCACCAGTCGCAGCCCGCCACCACCGCCGGCGGACAGCCGGACATGCGGTTGCTAGAAAGGGTGCTCAGTGGCCTTCGGAAGCTCTGACCAGGTTCCGCCCCCGGGGTCGCACGGCGGAGAGGCCGAGCTGACGTCGGTCAAGATCGTCGTCGGCGGCGGCTTCGGCGTCGGCAAGACCACCTTCGTCGGGTCGGTCTCGGAGATCATGCCGCTCACCACCGAGGCGGTGATGACCGCGGCCAGCGCTGACGTGGACGACCTGTCGGCCGTGCCCGACAAGACGACCACCACGGTCGCGATGGACTTCGGCCGCGTGTCGCTCGACAGCGAGCTGATCCTCTACCTGTTCGGCACGCCCGGCCAGCACCGGTTCTGGTTCATGTGGGACGACCTGGTCCGCGGCGCGATCGGCGCCGTCGTGCTGGTCGACACCCGCCGGCTGGAGGACTGCTTCGCCGCGGTCGACTACTTCGAGGAGCTCGGCCTGCCGTTCGTCGTGGGCGTCAACGGGTTCCACGGCGAGTTCCAGTACGCCGTCGAGGACATCCGCGAGGCCCTGTCGATCAGTGCGCACGTGCCGATCGTGCAGTGCGACGCGCGGAGCCGCGAGTCCACGAAGCAGGTGCTGATCACGCTCGTCACGCACGCGATGACGGTGCACACGACGGCACCCGCGGGCGCGCCGGCGCCGCAGGTCCCGCCGCCCGCCGCTCCGGGCGTCCAGCCGGGCACGACGTCCCCCAGCTGGACCTGACGCCGTTCCCAGCCGGACCTGGCGCGGGCCGGGACCGGCATCGCGTTCCCCACATCCGGGCGGCCTACGGTCGCGTAGATGATCTGCACGATGCATCATTTCATCTACGTGATCGACCATGATTCGGTGATGGGGGTTGCGATGAGCGAAATGGAGCGGATCCGGACGTACGTGGCCATCGGCGACAGCTTCACCGAGGGCCTGAACGACCCCTACCCAGGCGAGGAGGACCGCTTCCGCGGCTGGGCGGACCGGCTCGCCGAGCATCTCGCCGAGGACACGCCGGGGCTGCGCTACGCCAACCTCGCCGTGCGCGGCAAGCTCGTCCGGCAGATCGTGGACGACCAGGTCCCGCGGGCCGTCGAACTCGCGCCCGACCTCGTCACGTTCTGCGCGGGCGGGAACGACATGATCCGTCCGGGGGCCGATCCGGACGCGCTCGCGGTCGTGTTCGACGACGCCGTCCGCCGGCTCCGCGCGACCGGCGCCCGCGTCGTGGTGTTCACCGGCTTCGACACCCGCGGGCTGCGGACCGGCGGGCGCATCCGCGGCAAGGCCGCGACCTACAACATGCACCTGCGCGCCATCGCCGACCGGCGCGACTGCACCATCGTCGACCTGTGGCCGGTGCGCGTGTTCCACGACCCGCGCGCCTGGTACGAGGACCGCCTGCACCTGTCGCCCGAGGGGCATCGCCGGATGGCGCTGTTCGTCGCGGACGTCATCGGCGTCCCCGTCAAGGACGACTGGCGCGAGCCGTGGCCGCCGCTGGACCGCGCCGACTGGCTCACGATGCGCCGCGAGGACGTCCGCTGGGCCCGCACCTACCTGCTGCCCTGGATCGGCCGCCGCGCGACGGGCCGCTCGTCCGGCGACGGCCGCGGCCCCAAACGCCCGACCGCGCTCCCTCTCTAGGCCCTCTCTAGGCCCTTCTAGGCCCGGCTCGTCCGCTCTAGGCGGGGTCGGGTTCGCTCAGGGCCTCGTCCAGGGTGTCGGTGACGGGGATGCGGCGGTGCAGGCCGGTGATCTCCAGCGCCCGCCGGACGATGGACCGCGGCGCCGCGAGGACGAGGCTCCCGCCCGCCGCGGAGGTGGCCTTGTAGCAGGCGACGATGACGGACAGGCCGCCGGAGTCCATGAACTCCAGGGCGGACAGGTCGAGCACGACGTGCTCGCCGTGCTCGCGGCGGGCATCGTTCAGGTGCCTGCGCAGGTCGTCCGCGGAGGCGATGTCGAGCTCGCCGCGGAGCCGCACGACGGCGCGTCCGCCGTGCGGCCGAACGGTCACTTCCAAAGGCGGCACCGAGGGTTCCCCTCCTGTCGAGCGCACCCGTCGGGCGGATGCTTTCCGTACGACAACTATTGCCGAGGACGGGCCCGCCTGCCAACCCGGCGCGCGACGGGTGTGCGCGCGACGGGATATGTGCGCGATGATGCCTGGCCGTAGGGTGCTGTCCGGCGTACTGTCCGACGTCAGACCCCGACCCGCTGTGTAGGAGAAGGACCCCAGGTGAGTTCCCCCCGGTTGCCGGACCATCTCGAAGTGCTGCTCACCGAGGAGCCCGTCCTCGACGTGTACGCGTACGGTCCCTGGCGGGTGCCCGACGGACTGTACGAGGAGTTGCGCGAGCGCGCGCTCGAATACAACAGGGACCCGCGGGCGGTGGTGCTGACGCGGCAGCTCAGTGACTTCTACGGGAGCGACACCAGCGCCGCCGGGGCCGAGCAGTGGTCGCTGCTGACGTTCCTGCTCGGCGCGTCGGCGGTCCGTGGCGGGTCGCGCGGCGACGTGGACTACGAGTTGTTGTCGGCGTTCCTGGCGACGCCGGAGCCGGCCGTCCGGGAGCCGACGGCGTGGTTCACGCAGGGTGGGCGGTGGCGCCCGCCCGGCCTGTGGCTGCCCGAACCGGCGGGAAACGACCGTGAGCGGCGCGCGGTGATGTACGACCTGGCACGGGCGGGGCTGGACGTCTTCGAGGGCCTGGAGCCGGTGGAGCGCCGCAGGCGGGCGCTGATCGGGCTGTTCGAGCGGCGGGCCGCCGACCCCGAACTGCGCGAGGCGGACATGACCGTCCCCAACGGGCGGCTCGACGACGTGTGGGGCGCGCAGCTGACCGACGAGGAGGTGGCCGTCCTGCCCGAACTCGCCGGGCCGGTCGCGTATCTCGGGTGGGCGTGCGCGGGGCTGGACGCCGCGCACGAGCATCTCGCCGGGGCCGTCGCCGACGGCGACGAGCCGGACGACGCCCTCGCGAAGCTGCTGCTGGCGGCGGAGGCGAAGGCCGTTCCCGCCGAGCTGGCCGTGGTGCTCGGCACGGCCCGCTACGAGAACGTGGAGGAGCGGCTCCGCGCGGCGCGCGACGGGTTCGCCACGGAGGCGTGGCAGCACGACGTGCGCTCATGGCTGGCCCGCGGTCTGGTCGCGGGCGAGGCGGACGCGGCCCGGGCCTGGCTGGACATGGCCGTCCGCGTCACCGGGGCGGTCCAGGGCCTGCCGGACCCGCCGGTGAGCCCGCGCTGCCGGGTGCCCGTCCGCCCGTTCCAGGCCGACCTGCGGCGGCTGTTCACGATGCGGCGGATCTTCAACCCGCTCGGCGAGGCGCTCGCCGCGACCGCCGGCCGGCCGGACGGCGAGAGCGGGCGGCAGCGGCCCGAGCAGGGCGAGCAGGGCGAGGACGTCGCGGACGCGCTCGTCGGGCAGCCGGAGCTGGCCCGCGCGCTCCAGGACGCGGTGGCCGCGCGGCTGGCGGGCGAGCGTCCCGTCCGGCTGCTGATCGCCGGCCCGGAGGGCACCGGCAAGGGCACCGCCGCCGAGGCCGTCGAGCGGCGGCTCGCCGAGGCCGGCGCGGTCCGCGAGGCGCTGTGGATCTCCGACCAGGTGTTCGCGTCGCTCGGGGTGAGCGACGCCGTCCTGTGGCTCCAGACCCGCGTCCGCGACTGCCTGGACGCGCGGATGCTGCTCGTCCTGGACGACCTGGAGAAGCTCGCCGCGCACGAGCGGTGCGGCGCCGCGGCCGTGGAGGAGCTGCGGCGGCTCATGGCGCGCTCGCCGTCCCTCAACGTCGTCGCGCTGTGCCGCCCCGGCGGCGACCGGCGGCTGTTCGACGCCAACCCGGCGCTCGTCCGGGCGTTCGACGTGGCCCGCACCCGCGACTTCGGCGAGGACGACTTCGCCGAGCTGTTCACCCTGGCCGTCGCGCGGCGCGGATCCCGCGTCGCCCGGGACGTGGCCGCGACGGCGGGCGGCATGCTGCGCCGCACCCCGCCGCTGCTGAACCTGCGCGGCGCGCGCCTGGTGGAGCACATGGCGGGCCAGGCCGTCGCCGCGGCCGTCCGCCGCGCCACGGAACAGGACGAGAAGGGACAGGACGAGAAGGAGCCGGGCGAGAAGGAGCCGGGGGAAACGCAGGCCGGCGACGCCGCGGCCGCCGGACCGCCGGAGGTCACGGCGGCGGACCTGCCGCAGCGGATCATCCCCGGCCGTCCCGCCGACGCCGACCCGCTCACCGAGCTCGCCGCCTGCGCCGGCATCGAGCCCGCCAAGCGCGAGGTGGACGCGCTGGTCGCCGAGGCCAAGGCCGCCCGGCTGCGCCGCGAGGCGGGCATGACGGCCCGGACGCGGCCCCGGCACCTGGTGTTCACCGGGAACCCCGGCACCGGCAAGAGCAAGGTCGCGGGCATCCTCGGCCGGATCTACGCCGAGCTCGGGGTGCTGTCGTCCGGGCACCTGGTCGAGGTGGAGCGCGCCGACCTGCTCGGGGAGTACGCCAGCGAGAGCGTCCTGCGGGTCCGGCGGGCGGTGGAGCAGGCCCACGGCGGTGTGCTGGTCGTCCGCGACGCGCACGCCCTGGTGTCGGCCGCGACGGACGCCGCCCGCGGACGCGAGGTCCTGGACGTGCTGCTCACCGGCGTCCAGGCCCACAGCGAGGACCTCGTCGTCGTGCTGACCGGGCCGGAGGCGGAGCTGAACGGGCTGCTGAAGTCGCATCCCGACCTGGCCGCGTACTTCCCCCGCACCGTCCTGTTCCCCGACCTCACCGAGGAGGAGCTGGTCGAGGTGTTCGCGGCCAAGGCCGCCGACGCGGGGTTCGCGCTGGCGCCGGGCGTCCTCGACCGGGTCCGCGAGCTCGTGGAGTCCGCGCCGCGCGAGCGCGGGTTCGGCAACGCCCGCGCCATGATCAACCTGCTGGACCGGGCGGTGGCGATGCAGGGGCGCCGCGTCCTGGCCGACGGGATCGTCGACGAGACCGAGTCGCTGGACGAGATCCTCCTCGACGACGTCCCGGGCACGCTCAGCCGCGGCCGCGACGACGTCCCCGGCGAGCCGCTCGCCGAGATCGAACGGCTGATCGGCCTGGCCGGCATCAAGCGGGAGGTCGCCGGGCTGGTCGCCGAGGTCCGCGCCGAGCAGCTACGACGGGGCGCCAAGCTGGCCCCGGCGCCGCCGTCGCGGCACATGGTCTTCATGGGCAACCCCGGCACGGCCAAGACCACGATCGCCAGGCTCGTCGCCGCGGTCTACGCGCGGCTCGGGCTGCTGTCGTCCGGCCACCTGGTGGAGGTCACCCGCGCCGACCTCGTCGCCGAGTTCATCGGGCAGACCGCGCCGCGGGTGCGGGGCGCGGTCGAGCGCGCCCTCGGCGGCGTCCTGTTCGTGGACGAGGCGTACGCGCTGACGGCGGCGAGCGGCGACCGCCGCGACTTCGGCCACGAGGCCATCGCCGAGCTGCTGCGGCTGATGGAGGAGCACCGCGGCGACCTGGTCGTCATCGTCGCCGGCTACGAGGGCGAGATGGAACGGTTCCTGGACGCCAACCCCGGGCTGAAGTCCCGGTTCCCGAAGGTGCTGCGGTTCCCCGACTACTCCGCCGACGAGCTCGTCACGATCTTCGAGTTCATGGCGGCGGAGGCGGGGTTCGCGCTCGCGCCCGGCGTCGTGGACGGCCTGCGCCGCGTCGTCGCCGCCCACCCCAGGGACGCCTCGTTCGGCAACGCGCGCCTCGTCCGGAACCTGCTGGAGGCCGCGATCTCCCGGCAGGCGCAGCGCATCACCGCCACCGACGACGCGGCGCCCGCCGGGATCGACCCCGCCGAGGTCGGGCTGCTGCGCCCCGAGGACCTGCCCGACGCCCCGCCGCCCGAACCCGGCATCGGCTTCGGCCGCCCCGGCTTCGGCCCCTACATCTAGCCGGCCCCTACATCTAGCCGGCCCCTACATCTAGTCGGCCACGTCCAGACCGGCGACCCGCGACTCCTCGGCGGGCCGCGAATTCTTGGCGGGTCGCGGGGTTCCGTTGCCGTAGGCGGCGGCCTGGAGCGAGTACAGGTCGGCGTAGATGCCGCCGTGGGCCATCAGCGCCGCGTGGTCGCCCTCCTCGATGACCCGGCCGCCCTCCAGGACGTAGATCCGGTCGGCGTACCGGACGCTCGCGAGCCGGTGCGTGATCAGCAGGACGGTCCGGCCGTCGGCGTGCGTGCGGATCCGCTCGAACAGGTTGTGCTCGGCCCGCGCGTCCAGGGCGGCGGTGGGCTCGTCGCAGATCAGCAGCGGCGCGTCCCGGAAGAAGCCGCGGGCGACGGCGAGCCGCTGCCACTGCCCGCCCGACAGCTCCGCGCCGCCCTTGAACCGGCGGTCCAGCAGCGTGTCATAGCCGTGGGCGAGGCCGTCGACGACCTCGTCGGCGCCGGACGCGCGCGCCGCGACCAGCACCGACGGGTCCTCCCCTTCCCCGTCGAACGCGCGGTCACGGCCCATGGTGATGTTCTGCCGCGCGGTCATCGGCCAGTGCGTGTACCGCTGCGCGATGACGGCGATGCGCGCCCACACGTCCTGCGGGGCGACCTTCGTCAGCGCCACCTCGTCCCACCGGACCTCGCCGGCGTCCGGGTCGTACAGGCCCGCCATGACCTTGGCGAGGGTCGTCTTGCCGGAACCGTTCTCGCCGACGAGCGCGACCACCTCGCCCTTGCGCATGTGCAGGGAGACGCCGTGCAGGGACGGCGCGTCCGAGCCGGGATAGGTGAACGTGACGTCGTCGACGGTGATGCGCGCGAAGTCGTCGGGCAGCCGCTCCTGCCCGTCCGTGAGCGCGCGGCGCGGGATCCGCCCCTCCGCCTTGGCGCAGAACGCCAGATAGTCGCCGAAGTAGAGGCCCTCCTCGTAGCACTGGTTCACCGCGAACACCAGGTTGACGAGCGAGGTCTGCCCCGACCTGATGGCGAGGACCGCCGTGCCCGCCACCGCCAGCGGCACCGCCCCCTTCCACAGCATGATCCCCAGCGCGAGGTAGACGGCGGCCGTCGCGACGCCCTTCAGCATGTCCCCGGTGACCTTCGCGACGGTCTGCCGGCGCGCCAGGTCCAGCTCGACGGTCCGCTGGTAGGCCGCCGACCGGTCGTACTGGTCGAGCAGGAACGGCCGCATGGTGAACGAGCGCACCTCGGCGGCGTGCTCCCGCTCGACCATCAGGTCCGACAGGATCCACTTGCGCCGCGCGACCTCGACCAGCGCGAGCATCGTCAGGTACTGCATCCGCGCGCTGCGCAGCGACGCCCACCCCTCCGGAACGGCCGTGAGCAGCAGCAGGGGCAGCAGCAGCGGGTGCAGGACCCCGAGCGTCCCGGCCGCCGCGACCATGCCGACGGCGCCGGTGAGCACGTCCACCGCCTGCATGACGACCCGCGGCGCCGAGTTCATGCCCCGGCTCTGCGCGCGCTGCAGTTCGTCCAGGAAGTCGGAGTCGTCGAGCGCGGCCAGGTGCACGGCGGTCGTCGTCTCGTACAGCCGGAGCTCGGCGAGCCGCTGGACCTGCGGGTTCAGCCGCGACTGCGCCCAGCCCGCGCACGCCAGCAGCCCGGCCCGCATCCCCACCGCGCCCGCCACCAGCGCCAGCGACGGCAGCGCGTCGCGCACCCGCCCGGGCGTCGGGCCCGTGCTGAACAGCGCGGTGAGCACGCCGGTCGTCGCGAGCAGCCAGAACGCGGTGAAGATCCCCGCGAACAGGTTGAGGGAGATCGCCGCGAGCGTGTCGACCCGGCTCGCCCGCCAGGCCAGGCCCGTCGCCTGCGCGATCACCGCGGGGAGCCGCCGCGCGACCGTGCCCATTCCCGTCTCGGCGAGTTCCGCGTCCTTCTCGTGCCACCGGTGGGCGCTCAGCTCCGGGAGATCGGGCTTCGGGGGAGGGGCCCCGCGGCGGCGCCGTCCGGTCCGTCTCGGAAGAAGCAAGAGGGGGAATCGTCTGACAGAACGCCGTCGTGTACCCATGCGCCGCCCTTCGCACGTATTGCCCGCAAAAGGCAGTGTGCTTCCTGAGGAGGACGTTGTCTGCCGCGAATGTCACGAAGAGTGGTTATTTGGAGCAGTCCACAATCATGCGGCGGATGGACGCGCGGGAACCCCTAGGGTGTCTAGGGTTCATCGCATGAGCGACGGCTGGCCGGAGGGCTGGACACGCAAGGAGGACGACCGCGTGGCGCGCAGCAGTGACGACTCCGCACGCGCGGAGCACCACCACGCCGCCTACGGCCGCGAGGCCCACGGCGACCCCTACGACGACCCGTACGCCGGTGACCAGCTCGCCGGACGCGGGTACGCCGAGGGACGCGGGTACGGCGAGGACGGCCCGTACGGCGGGCCCCCGCTCAGGCGCCGCCGGAAGCGCCGCTGGCCGCGCGTCCTCGGCGTCCTGGCCGTCGTCCTGGTGCTGGTCGTCGTCGGCGGCTACTTCTACCTCGACTCCCGGCTGAAGCGGGAGGCCGTCCTGGAGGACTATCCCGGCCGCGTCGCCGACACGCCGGGGACGAACTGGCTGATCGTCGGCTCCGACAGCCGCGAGGGCCTCTCCAAGTCCGACCAGAGGCGGCTCAAGACCGGCTTCACCGGCGGCCGGCGCACCGACTCGATGATGCTGCTGCACTACGGCTCCGGCGGGACGTCGCTGATCAGCCTCCCGCGCGACTCCTTCGTCCCGATCCCGGGCCGCGGGTCCAACAAACTCAACGCGGCGTTCGCCTTCGGCGGCCCCAAGCTGCTCGTGCGGACCGTGGAGAACGCCACCCGCATCCGCATCGACCACTACGCCGAGATCGGCTTCAACGGCTTCGTGGGCGTGGTGGACGCCATCGGCGGCGTCGACATCTGCGTCAAGGACGACATCAAGGACCCCAAGGCGGGCCTCGACCTCCAGGCCGGCTGCCAGACGCTGAACGGCGGGCAGGCGCTCGGCTACGTCCGGACCCGCGCCTACGCCCGCGCCGACCTCGAACGCGTCGAGAAGCAGCGGGAGTTCTTCGGCGCGCTGATGAAGAAGTCGACCAGCTGGGGGACGATGCTCAACCCGTTCCGCAGTATCCCGCTGGCGACGAACGCCACCAGCAACTTCCTGGTGGACGACGGCGACCACCTGCACCACCTCGTCCGCATGATGTGGGCGATGAAGGGCGTCAGCGGCAAGGACGGCGTGACGACGACGGTCCCGATCGGCGGGAGCGGAAGCTCGGCGAGCGCCGGCGCGTACATCACCTGGGACAAGGCCAAGGCGTCCAGGCTCTTCGAGGCGCTCCGGCAGGACGAGCGGATCCCGCAGGAAGCCATCACCAAGTGACCGGAGGCCGGGCCGGGGCGTCGAGGCCCCGGCCGGGCCGTCTGGTTAGAGTCGGGTCATGTCGGATGTGACGCCGGACGATGCCGCCGGGCTGGACGAGCTGCCGTCCAAAGAGCTGCATGACCGCGCGATGAGCCTCGCCAAGGAGCGCCGCGACGTCGGCTTCCTGTGGGACCTGCTGCGCGCGATCCCCGCCGCCGCGGCGGCCACCGGGGAGGTCGGCCGCGCCCAGTTCGACCTGTTCCACGGTCTGTCGCTGCTGGAGGAGTTCACGCACGCGGGCGAGGGCGAGCTGGCGGACGCGCTCCGCCCCCTCTACATCGAGTACCTCACCGCGCACGCCAAGGAGACCTGAGCCCGCCGGCCCGGGCCGCGGAGCCGCGGAGCCGCGCACGCCAAGGGGACCTGACCGTCTCTTTGACCGTTCTTGATCTCCGTTCCGCCGCCGCTGGGAATCACCCTCCGTAGGCAATAGACCGCAGAGGGTGGTTGAAGTGAACAAGAAGCATATGAAGATCGCCGCCATCGCCTTCACGGCGTGGTACGTCATCAGCAAGCCCGAGGGGGCGGCGAATCTCGTGAACAACGCCCTGAGCGGACTCGGCACCTGCGCCGAGTCGTTGTCGCAGTTCATGGGCGCGATCCCCAGCTGACGGACCGCTTCCCGGCCCCGTGCCCCCTGTGCGGCGCGGGGCTTCTTCACGCGCGGCCATCAAGCGGTTGCCCCCGAGTCAAGTAAAATCGCGCTTTGCGGGCAGACAAGCCTGGGCACAATTGGATCGGGTCAGTTGTGTCGCTGCGCTACAACCAGGGACGGCGTTACGCATGAACAAGAAGAACCTCCGATATGTGGCGATCGCGTTCGTTGTCTTCTACTTGTTGAGCCGACCAACGGATGCGGCCGACCTGGTCAACAACACGTTTGACCAGCTCGGCACGGCGGGCGACCAACTCGCCGCGTTCGTGGAGGGCTTGGGCGGCTCGTAAGGGCCGGGCCGCCCGGTGCGGGCGGCGTGATCGACGAGCGTGCCGGCCGGTCGCCGGGAGCGATCTCCTAAGATCGGCCTCATGTCTGTCTTCGACGTAGAGATCGATGGTCTGCGCGGCGGCTCCGCGGACCTCGGCCAGTACCAGGGCAAGGCCGTGCTCGTAGTCAACGTCGCCTCCAAGTGCGGCCTCACCCCCCAGTACTCCGGGCTGGAGCGGCTGCAGGAGCGGTACTCGGGACGCGGCTTCACCGTCCTCGGGGTGCCCTGCAACCAGTTCATGGGCCAGGAGCCCGGCACCGCCGACGAGATCGCGGAGTTCTGCTCGGCGACCTACGGGGTCACGTTCCCGATGACCGAGAAGGTCGAGGTCAACGGCGACGGCCGGCACCCGCTCTACCAGGGCCTGGTCGGCGCGCCCGACGCCGAGGGCCACACGGGCGACATCCGCTGGAACTTCGAGAAGTTCCTCGTCGGCCCGGACGGCGCCGTCGCGGCGCGCTTCGCGCCCCAGACCGAGCCGGAGTCCGCCGAGGTCGTCGCCGCCATCGAGAAGAACCTCCCGGCCTGAACCCCGCGTCCGGACGCGCCTCTCCCACCCGGAGGCGCGTCCCTCGTCGGTCGGCCCTCGTCTGTCGGCCCTCGTTTGTGAGCGGGGCCCTGTGAACCGCGCCACACCGGGCCGTCCTTGTTCTTATTAGAGGACGCGTCTAACTTGTGAAGCCGCGAATCGTGAAGCCGTGACAGGACGTGGGAGGCGCCTCATGGGCGGATGGACGACCCGCGACATCCCCGGCCTCGATGGCCGGAGGGCGATCGTCACCGGGGCCAACAGCGGCATCGGCCACCACACCGCCCTGTGGCTCGCGCGGCGCGGCGCGTCCGTCGTGCTGGCCTGCCGCAGCGCCGAACGCGGCCGGGCCGCCGTGGACCGGATCAGGGCCGCCGCGCCGGACGCCGACGTCGTCCTCGGGCCGCTCGACCTGGCCGACCTGTCGTCCGTCCGGGCGTTCGCCGCCCGGCACGGCGACGCGCCCCTCGACCTGCTGGTCAACAACGCCGGCGTCATGGCCCTCCCGCGCGGCACCACCGCCGACGGGTTCGAGACGCAGTTCGGCACGAACCATCTCGGCCACTTCGCGCTCACCGGCCTGCTCCTGCCCGCGTTGCGCGCCGCCCCGTCGGCCCGCGTGGTCACGCTGACGTCCGGTTTCGCCTGGACGGGCCGCCTGCGCTTCGACGACCTCCAGGGTGAGCGCGGTTACGGCAAATGGGCCGCCTACGCCCAGTCGAAGCTCGCCAATCTGGTGTTCGCCAAGGAACTCGACCGCCGTGTCCCCGGGCTGACCAGCGTCGCCGCCCATCCCGGCTACGCCGCCACCAACCTCCAGCAGGCCGGCCCCAGGATGCGGGGCAGCACGCTCATGGAGAAGGCCAACGGCGTCGCCAACGTGCTGGTGGCGCAGTCGGCCGCCACGGGAGCGCTGCCGCCCCTCTACGCGGCGACCGCGCCGGACGTCCAGGGCGGCGCCTGCTACGGCCCCCGCCTGTTCCAGTACCGGGGCGCGCCGGTCAAGGTCGTCACGCCGCCGCGCGCGGACCGTCCAGGCCAAGGCGAACGCCTCTGGCGGATCTCCGAAGAACTCACGTCCGTGACCTACGCCTCGGCACCCGCCTGACCACCCTGTTCAGGGGGCGGGCGTTCACGGCGCGCGGGTGATGTCCCAGTCGAGAGTGGCGGGCAGCGAGCCCTCCATGGTGAGGAGCCAGCGCTTGACCTCGACACCCGAGCCGCCGCTGTAGCCGCCGAGGCCGTTGGACGCCACGACGCGATGGCACGGGACGATCAGCGGGATCGGGTTGCCGCCCATCACCTGCCCGATCACCTGCGCGTGGACGCCGGTGCCGCTGCGGTCACCGAGCTCGCCGTACGTGACGACCCGCCCGTACGGGACGGTCTCGTACAGCGTCCCGAGGACCTGCCGCGACACCTCGGACATGAGCCGCCAGTCGATCGGGACCTCGAAGCGCTTCAGGTCGCCGGTGAAGTAGTCGCGCAGGGCCGACAGCGCCGGGGCCAGACGGTCCGGAGCGTCCACGACGGGCAGGCCGGTCGCCTTGGCGACGCGGGCGCGGGCGGCGGGGGTGTCGCGGAAGTGCAGCGACACGACTCCCGTCTCGGTCTCGGCGACGAGCAGGCGCCCGAGCACGGTGTCGACCGTGCCGAACGCGAGGGTCTCGGTCATCTTTCTGTGCTCCTTTCCCGGCGCGTCCAGCGTCGCACGCGGATCCGTCATTCCGTGACACTTCCCTCAACACCGGGGGACGCCGTCACGTTGCGAGGGTCCGGTGGAGGCGCGCGGACTCCTTCACCAGGCGGCTGGACCCGCCGCGGGCCGCCACGTCCGCGACGGCGGGGATCGGGCCTCTGGCGCCCGTGGTCTCGGCGAGTCGGGTGGCGAGGGCGAGCATGTCGGGTGTTCCGGCCGGGGCTCTTTCGCCCGGTTCGGGGAGGGCGTGCGGGAGGGCGGCGGCGAGCGTCGTCCACACGCCGGCGTGGGCGCCCCCGTCGGCGGCGGCCGTGAGGGCCTTCACGGCGCGCGGCAGGGTGATCCGGCCGAGGGCGGCGAGCCGTCCGAGGGCCGTGCCGGTCTCGGCCGCCGGAAGGTGCCCGCGCCCGGCGAAGGCGAGGACCGCCTCGACGGCCGCCGCGCGCTCGTGCTGGTCGCCGTTCGCCAGCGCGCACGCGAGGAGCGTCCCGGTGGCGGCGCCCGTTGGGCCGTCGGCCTCGGCCAGGTCGGCCGTGACGGCGCCCTGGCCCCAGCCGTAGTCCTCGGTGCCCGCCATGTAGGGGAGCAGGTGCGCGGCGGCGACCTCCCGATGGGACGGCAGGACGGACGGCCAGAACGCGATGAACGCGTTGTAGACCGAACCTCCGGACTCGGTCCAGCCGGCCCTGGAGAGGGCGCAGAGGGTCGCGATGTCGGAGTCGCCGGGCACGTCCACCGTGGACAGGACGTGGGTCGGGGACGGAAGGTCGCGTCCGCCCACCGACGTGACGGGCTCGTCGAGGATCCGGCACTCGACGACCGGGTCGGTGAGCCCGCCGCCGCCGGTGAGCCAGGACGCGACCGTCCGCCCCGCCTCCGACACCAGGCCCTTCGCGCGGGCGGCCGTGGCCGGGTCGACCTCGCGGGGGACGCGGAGCAGCGCCTGCGCGAGCTCGGCCCGGCCGGGTTCTGCGCCCGCATCCTCCAGCCGCTCGAGACGCCGGACCAGCACGTCCGGGGCGATGTGGCCGCTGCCCTCGGTCGGCGTCGCGAGCAGGACGGGCACCTCCCCGAGCGCGGACACGACCTCGTGCCTCCGCCAGGCGAGGAACCGTTCCAGCTGCGGCAGGTACGTCCTCCCGAAGATCCGGGAACGCCCCTTGCGGAACTCGGCGCGCAACTTCTTCGTCTTGTGCCCGACATCCCCGGGACGCAGGAGTTCTCGCACCGGGAACTGGATCCAGCTTTGCCGGACGTAGTCGCGCTGGTGCGCGTAGGCCATGCTCTCCAGGAGCCACGACGCGTGCGCGGAACAGGCCCGCTGGAACGCGTCCCTGGTCGCGTCGAGGTCCCGGTAGGCGAACTCGACGAGGGCGGCAAGGAAGCGCTCCGTCGCCGGCCATCTCTCCTCCGAAGCCGCGAGGACGATGAACTCCTCGGCCAGTTCGTCGAGGGACCCGATCGGCGCGGGCGCCTCCCGGGGCGCGAAGGGCGGCGGAGCAGCGGGCACCTCGATCACGGGGGCGGCGTCGACCTCGCCGAACGCGGCGGCGATCGTCGCGCGCAGGTCGGCCGGGAGATCGGCGGCGGCGCCCCTGACCTCCTCCCGGACGGCGTCGCCCGCGAGCGCGGCATGCCGCACCGCGATCTTGACCGCGCGTTCTCGAAGGTCGAGGAACTCGGAGCCGAAGACGGCCGGCACGGCGCGCAGTGTCGCCTCGACCCGGCCGCGGGCGCGGGCCGTCCGGTCGGCCCAGGTCAGCGCGGCGCGGACGAGCTTGCGCTCCGGCCGGAACAGCACCGCGCCCACGGCCTCCTCGAACAGCGGCTCGGCGAGGCGTCCCAGCTCGTCGGCCTTGCGCGCCTGCCGCAGCGCCAGGTCGGCGACGGTCGGCGGCGCGGTCGGCAGGAGCCGGACGTAGTCGCGCACGCGGGCGGCCGCCTCCTCGCCATCGGGTTCGAGCGCGTCGTGCAGCCGGACGAACCAGCGCAGGTTGTGGGGCGTGCCGCCGCGCAGGAACCGGCTGACGCAGCCGTCCAGGAGGGCCGAGCGGTCGAGCCGTCCGGTGCGGGCCAGCTCGGCGATCGAGGCGGCCCAGGTGGTCTTGGGGGCCGGGCCCCAACCGGCCTGCGCCTCGTCGAGGGCGAGCGCGGCGCCCGTGCCGTCCGCCTCGAAGAGCCTGGGAACGAGCGCGTCCAGGAACGGGTCGTCGGCGAGCTCGCCCAGCCTGGCGCCATCGGTCACCCAGCCGACCACGAAACCGTCGGAGACCGGGGGAGCGGCACCGGCGGACTTCGTGAACGCCGCCGCGATGTGCCAGCGGCCCCAGTCGCCATCGGAAACACGGATACGGGCGGCGACACGGTGGGCGACGTCCGCGCGCCAGTCGTCCGGACGGTCGGCCGTGACCGCGCACAGCGCCGCGCAAAGACCGGTGTGACCGTCTTCGCTCCACCACGGGCGCAGTTCGTTCCGGCACAGCCATGCCGCCACGGCCGCGGCGCCGCCGATCGTGGCCGCGCCCGCCAGAAGGAGCGGCTCGATCGCGCTTCCGTGCAGGATTCCGTACTCCGACCCCGCGCGTATCGCCTTCACCAGGCCCGGAAGGTCCTTGGCGAACGCGCGCCTGCCGGCATCGTCCAGCTCGGTGACCAGGCGCTGCGTCCCTCGCAGGTCGCCCGCCTGGACGGCCTTGCGGATGTCGTCCCACGCGTTCATCGACCGGCCTCCACGCTCGCGGCGGCGTCGCGGCGGACCATGCGGGCGGCGAGGACGTGCTTGCACGGCCCGCGCTCGCCCCGATGGTCGAACCACCACGGGCACGTGCAGGTGGCGCGGTCGCCGTCGAAGCGGACCCGGCGTTCTCCTCCGCCGGTCAGCACGACCGCCGTGTCGGCGCCCGTCAACCGGACGGCGCCCTCCTCCACGAGCGTCTGCGCGGAACGCAGGCGCGGGTTGAGCGCCGCCACCCGGGCGGGGTCGTAGGGCAGTTCGCGGTGGAAGAACGCCGCCTCGGCCGTGTCGAACCCGACGCGGCCGGACGTCCCCAGCTGGGTCAGCGCGGCCTTCGTCCGCTCCAGCGTGAGCCCGGACCGCTCGGACAGCAGATCGGGGTCGACGCGCGGCTCGAACGACAGCAACGCGCCGACCAGGTCGGCGTCGCCCGCCACCTCGTCGGTCGCGAGGGCTTCGAGCACGGCGCCCTCACCCGAGAAGCCACGCGAGTGCCGCGGGGACAGGGTCAGGACGTACCGCATCCCGGGCAACTCCAGCTCCCAGACGCTCGACACGGGCCCGGCGCCAGTGGTGACGGACGGCCCGTACACGCGCAGGGCACGAGCGAAACGGAGCAGCGGCATGAGCGTCCGCAGCCGGTCGGGCCCCGCCAGGCATACGCCCCCGGACGCCGGACGGGGCGAGACCCGCAGCGTCCGTCCAGCGGGCACCGCCCAGAGGACTTCCCGCGCGCGCTTGGGCAGTGACCGCAGGAACCGGACCGCGTCCGGCCCCGCCAACTCCGCGCGCGGATCGAACCCCGCCGTGATGACCTGAACCTCCGCGAAACCCCGCAGCCACCGGTCAGGCAGCGGCACCTTCTTCTCCACGACGGCACCGTCCATCGTGGTCACGGCCAGCTCCTCCGCGCCGACCGCCAGATGCAGCGGATCGGAACCGCCCACCCGGGCCAGGGCCTCGCGCAGCGGCCCGTTCACGTCCACGTTGGTCGTGCCGCGCTCGTGCACGTCGCCGTCCATCGCGGGCTCCAGCACGTCCAGCCGCGCGTACACCCCGCCGCACGCGGAGAACGACTCCATCCGCAACCGGTCACCGTTGCAGGTGACGACGGGATCGCGGAACGAGGTGGGACGCGGCTGGTGGTACCGGGTCTGCGCCACGTCGGCCAGCGCCAGCAGCGCCGCCGCGGCCGGCGCCGCCTGCGTGAGGACGCCGCTGAAGAAATGCGGATGCGCCCGCGGCCCGGTGCTGGTCGTCCCGCCGGACGTCGACAGGCCCAGCAGCCCGTCGTCCAGCCCGGACGGCCGCGTGTACCTGTACGCCTGTGCGGCCCCTGCCGCCACGGTGCTGCTCACCATGCCGCGAAAGTAGAACCAGCCTCCGACAGTATTAGCCCAGGGGGGCGACCCCCTGGAACCCCCGCCGTGCTCGGGTCGTGCGACCTCCGGCGCTGGGGCGCCTCCGGCCGCACGACCCGTGGCTGTGGTGGCCCTGGGGGCGACCCTCTGGACCCGCGGTTAGGCACGGTGGGGTCGGTTCAGGACGGCGACCCCTGGGGCCCGTCAGCGGCCGGTGGGCCGTGGTTGGGGGGTGGTGGGGTGGGTCGTGGCGGGTTGTGCGGGGGGCGGGGGTAGGCTCGGGGGCGTGCGACGGTTCCTTACCCCTGGCTGGATCGGGCTGCACGTGATCGCGATCTTGCTGTGCGGCACGTTCCTCGGCTTCGGCTGGTGGCAGTACGACCGCGCCCAGGGCGGCAACGACCGCAGCTGGGCCTACACCTTCGAATGGCCGATCTTCGCGCTCTTCGTGATCGTGATGTGGGTCAAGATGATCCGCGACGAGCGGTCCGGGACGGCCCCGGCGCCGAAGGTGATCGAGGAGCCCGCCGAGGCCGCGGTGAAGCGGGAGATCATCCGGCAGCAGGAGGAAGAGGACCCGGCGCTCGCGGCCTACAACCGCTACCTCGCGCGGCTCAACTCCCAGAGCGGCGGACGCGGCTGACCCCGCCCCGCCCGGCGGTCGATACCGCGGTCCGATGACGCGGGCCGATGAAAGGTGTGTTCTGTGGAAGGCGCGTTGACCAGGTACCGGATCCTGGCGCTGGTGGTCGGCACGCTGCTGGTGCTGCTGACGATCGGCATGGTCCTCAAGTACGGCCCGACCGACATGCCCGCCATGGCGGGCATCGTGGCGCCGATCCACGGCCTGCTCTACATGGTCTACCTGCTGGCCGCCTACGACCTGTGGCGGCGCACCGGCTGGCCGCTGGGCAGGATGATGCTCATCGTGCTGGGCGGGATCGTCCCGCTGATGACCTTCTTCGTCGAGCGCCGGATCGTCCAGGACGCGCGGGCGCTGCGCGGCGCCGAGGCCGGGGTGGGCGCCTGAACCGACCCCTGGGGTCTGGAAATCCGGCTGTCCCGTCGCGTAATGTTTGACTCAGTCAAACATTTTGGAGGCGGGACGTGGCGGTCACCGACGCGGACATCGGCACGGTCCGGGCGTTCAACCGGTTCTACACAGGCGTGATCGGCGTGCTCGCCGAGGGGTTCGTCCGGTCCCCGTACTCCCTCACCGAGGCGCGGGTGATCTTCGAGCTGGCGCAGCGGGAGGACACCGAGGTCCTCGCCCTGCGCCGCGCCCTCGGCCTGGACGCCGGCTACCTCAGCCGGATGCTCACCAGGTTCGAGGCCGACGGGCTCCTCACGCGCGAGCGCTCGCCCGGCGACGCCCGCCGCCAGGTCGTCCGGCTCACCCCGCGGGGCCGCGAGGTCTTCGCGTCGCTCGACGAGGGGGCCGTGACCGAGATCCGCGGCCTGCTGGACGGGCTGCCCGCCGCCGACCGGCACCGCCTCCTCGCCGCGATGCGCACCGTCCAGGGCATCCTCGGCGACCGCCCGCGGCGCCCGGCCGGCGACGTCGTCCTGCGGCCGCTGCGCCCCGGCGACCTCGGCTGGGTGGTGGAGCGCAACGGCGCCCTCTACGACGTGGAATGCGGCTGGGACCGCACCTATGAGGCGCTCGTCGCCAAGGTCGTCTCCGACTACGTGCAGGATCACGACCCGGAGCGGGAGAACGCCTGGATCGCCGAGTCCGGTGGCGTCCGGGTGGGCGGGGTCTTCTGCGTCCGCCGCGACGACGGCGTCGCGCAGCTGCGGCTGCTGCACGTCGAGCCCGAGGCCCGCGGGCTGGGGGTCGGGGCCAGGCTGGTCGACGAGTGCGTCCGCTTCGCCGCCGGCGCGGGATACACCGAGATGATGCTGTGGACGACCGCGCTCCAGCGTCCGGCGCACCGCGTCTACGAGCGGGCGGGATTCGTCCTGGAGGAGGAAGAGGCGCCGGTGGAGTGCTTCGGGGGCGTGGTCCGCGGGCAGGTCTGGCGCAAGAAACTTTGAACCGGACCCGTGGGACGTTCGCGCCTCCACGGGCCCGGCTACGCAGCGATCCCTTGCTCTGCTGCGCAGGCGGCCGGGACGGGGGTCGGACGGAGTTCCGGCCGCCTGGGGTTCACCGGCGTGACACCGGCTGGTGCATGGGAGCGATTCCCACCTCCCTTCCTCTGCGGGCCGGGCGGCAGACCGCCCGGCGGACGGCGGAGGGCGCCTTCGCGGCGCCCGGATGCCCGGGGCCGGGCCGGCGGCACGGCTGGAGGATGCCGCGGGCCCGGCCGTTGGGGGACGCCGGCGCCGCAGGGACGCGCGGTGCCGGGGTCCTGGGTTGGCCGGAGGCCAGGGGTCGGTCCGCGGACCGTCCGGCCGGTCCGCCGCGGCCGAGAACCCGAGGTGTGCCGCGGCGCGTCCGCGGCCGGGCACCCGTTGGGGGACGGTGCCTGCCGCGATGGGACGCGCCGCGGACGCCCTCGGCCGTACGGACCGGGCCGCGCGGGGGGAGGACCGGGGCGCTCTCACGCTGCGTATCGCTCATCCGGACCCCCTCCCGCATATCCACCTGGGCCTTTACCGCCCCGATGATCAATCGTTCACTCATTGTCACTATCTCGTTGCGGTAGGTACCCCCGCGTCATGCGGACGTAAACCGTGCCCGCCGCAAAGAATCGTGATCAAGAACGGGTCTTTGCCTGCGCATTGCCTGGGGCCTCACCGCCCGTCGCTCCCGCCTCCCGAATCCCACCGGGCCGGTGGAGGAGATGGCGGGTCAGCGCCACCGCCGCGAGGGCGGCCAGGAGCGCGCAGACGCCCGTCCAGCCGGCCCGCCCGTACGCGGCGGCCCCCAGCCAGGACCCGGCGCTCCCGCCCAGGAACGAGCACGTCATATAGGCGGTGTTGATCCGGCTGCGGGCGTCCGGGCGCAGCGCGAAGATCCGGGCCTGGTTCGCGATCATGCCGGACTGCATCGCCACGTCCAGCAGGAGCGTCCCGGCCGCGAGCGCCACGAGGCCCGCGATGCCGCCGAGCGTCCCGAACGCGAGCACGGCGGCGGACGCGACGGCCCCGAGCATGGCGACCAGGTTCACCGGGCCGGAGCCGCGGCGGTCGACCTGCCGTCCCGCGACCGGCGAGGTGAACATGGTGGCCGCGCTGACCAGGGCCAGCAGCCCCACCGCCTGCGCCCCCAGGTCGTACTCGGGGCCCGCCAGGAACAGCGCGACGCCCGTCCACACGGCCTGGAAGCCGCCGAAGATCGTCGCCTGGTAGACGCAGGTTCGCCGCAGGTCCGGTTCGCGGCGCAGCAGCCGGAGGGGCTCGGCGAGCAGCGCCGGGTACGGCTGCCGGGAGGACGGGACGGTCGTGGGCAGCGCGAACGCCAGCGCGGTCGCGATACACAGCGCGACCACCGCGGCGACCAGGTAGGGCGCCCGCCAGCCGAGCCATTCGCCGATCATCCCGCCGAACGTCCGGGACAGCAGGATGCCGCCGACCGAGCCTGCCAGCAGCGTCCCCATGATCGCGCCGCGCCGGTCGTCGGCCACGAGACCGGCGGCCATCGGCGCGATGACCTGCGCGACCACCGTCGTCACCCCGACGAGCGCGCTCGCGCCGAGCAGCGGCGGCAGGCCGGGGGCGCCGGCCGCGCCGAGCAGCCCGGTCCCGGTGACGCCGAGCAGCACCACGATCAGCGGGCGGTGCGGGAACCGGTCGCCGAGCGGCACCAGCAGGAAGTTCCCCGCCGCGTACCCGAACTGAGCCGCGGTCACCACCAGCGCGGCCGAGTCGGGCGAGACGTCGAGACCGGACGCGATGAGCGGGCTGACCGCCTGCGGAAAGTAGATGTTGCCCACGGCGACGCCGCAGGTCAGTACCAGAAGGATGATCACCCGGCGGCTCGGGCCGCCGTCGCCGGGCGTCGCGGTCGCGGACGCCGCTGGAGAAGTCACGGACGCTCCATGAGGTTCGACGCGGGACGATCGCACCACGGCCGGCGCCCCGCAACGTGCTTTTCGGGCATCCTGGGCATCATGACAGCCTGCGTCGCCTGCGGCGGGACGGTCGCCCCCGACGGCCACTGCTGGGACTGCGGCGGCGCCCAGCCCGCCTTCCGCGCGCACCTGGAGATCTCCGCGGACGAGGACGCGGCCGCCGTCACCGACCGCGCCCGCCGGGGCGTCAACGCCGACGCGATGGCGCTGGCCACGTCCGCCGGCTGGACGATCGGCGTCGTCTGCGACGGCGTCTCCATGTCGCCGCGCGCCGACCGCGCCGCCCAGGTGGCGGCCGAGACCGCCGGTGCCGTCCTGTCCGCGCGCCTGGCGTCGGGCGCGCTCCCGGAGGACGCCCTGGACGAGGCCGCCCTGCGCGCCTCCCGCGCCGTGGCCGCCCTGGCCACGTCGCCCCGCGCGGCCCCCGCCTGCACGTACGTCGCGGGAATCGCGGGCCCGGACGGGATCTGGACGAGCTGGATCGGTGACAGCCGCGCCTACTGGCTGCCGGACGAGGGCCTCCGCCTGACGCTGACCGAGGACGACGTCGGTGACAAGGAGGTCCTGACCTCATGGCTGGGCGCCGACGCGGGCGAACCGCGCCCCCAGGGCCGCAGCTACCGCCCGCGAGGCCCCGGCCACCTGCTCCTGTGCACGGACGGCCTCTGGCGCCACCTCCCGGACGCCGTGTCCCTGCGACGGCACCTCCGCCGGCCGAGCACGCTGGAGGCGGCACGCTCGCTCGTCCGGCACGCCCTGGACGCCGGCGTCCACGACAACACCACCGCCCTCCTCGTCCGGCACCCGGACGGGCCACGGGACGGCCACCGGAAGCTTGATCGCTGAGAGCGAACGTTGCTGCGGAAACAAAATCCTGCTCCGTTTTCTTGAGTGTGGGTGACTCAACTTACGGTTGGGTTCTCTAGACGGACTTGGAGCTGAGCATGAGCGAGACCCTGACGCTGCCGGTGCTGCCCCTGGACGACGGGGCCGTTCTGCCCGGCATGGTGGTGCCGCTGGACCTTTCCGAGAGCGGCGAGGTGCGTGCGGCCATCGAGGCCGCGCGGGCCGTGGCGCGGTCCAAGGGGCCGGGCAGCCGGTCGTCGGCCAAGCCGCGGGTGCTGCTGGTGCCCCGGCTGAACGGGCAGTACGCCGGTGTCGGCACGCTCGGCGTGATCGAGCAGGAGGGGCGGCTGCCCGGTGGTGAGCCGGGCGCGGTGGTCCGCGGTGTGCAGCGGGTGCGGATCGGCACCGGGACGACCGGGCCGGGCGCCGCGTTGTGGGTCGAGGGCACGCTGATCGAGACGCCGCCCTCGTCCGGGCGCGAACAGGAGCTGGCGAAGGAATACAAGAGCCTGGTCAGCGCGATCCTGCAGAAGCGCGGCGCGTGGCAGGTCGTGGACATCGTCCAGCAGATCGACGACCCGTCCACCCTGGCGGACAACGCCGGATACGCGCCCTACCTGTCGGACGAGCAGAAGATCGAGGTCCTGGAGACCCCGGACGTGGCGGAGCGGCTCACCCTGGTGATCGGCTGGGCCCGCGACCACCTCGCCGAGCTGGACGTGGCGGAGACGATCCGCAAGGACGTCCAGGAGGGCATGGAGAAGACGCAGCGGGAGTTCCTGCTGCGGCAGCAGCAGGAGGCCATCCGCAAGGAGCTGGCCGAACTGAACGGCGACCCCGCCGATGAGGAGGACGACTACCGGGCGCGGATCGAGGCCGCGAACCTGCCCGAGAAGGTGCGCGAGGCGGCGCTGAAGGAGGTCGACAAGCTGGAGCGGTCGTCCGACGCCTCACCCGAGGGCGGCTGGATCCGCACGTGGCTGGACACCGTCCTCGACATCCCCTGGAACGACCGCACCGAGGACGCCTACGACATCACCGGCGCCAGGGAGATCCTGGACGCCGACCACGCCGGGCTGGACGACGTCAAGGAACGCATCGTCGAGTACCTGGCCGTGCGCAAGCGGCGCGAGGAGCGCGGCCTGGGCGTCGTGGGCGGACGCAGGAGCGGCGCGGTCCTGGCACTGACCGGGCCTCCTGGCGTCGGTAAGACGTCGCTTGGCGAGTCGGTCGCGCGGGCCATGGGACGCAAGTTCGTCCGGGTCGCCCTGGGCGGAGTCCGGGACGAGGCCGAGATCCGCGGTCACCGCCGTACGTACGTGGGCGCGCTTCCTGGACGGATCGTCCGCGCCATCCGCGAGGCCGGTTCGATGAACCCGGTCGTCCTGCTGGACGAGGTCGACAAGGTCGGCGCCGACTACCGCGGCGACCCCACGGCGGCGCTGCTTGAGGTCCTCGACCCCGAGCAGAACCACACGTTCAGGGACCACTACCTGGAGGTCGAGCTTGACCTGAGCGACGTGCTGTTCCTCGCCACCGCGAACGTGGTGGAGGCGATCCCCGGGCCGCTGCTCGACCGGATGGAGCTCGTCCAGCTGGACGGCTACACCGAGCACGAGAAGGTCACGATCGCCCGCGACCACCTGCTGCCGCGCCAGCTCGACAAGGCGGGGCTGGAGGCGGCCGAGGTGGCCTTCGGCGACGACGCGCTGCGGCTGCTGGCGGCCGAGTACACGCGGGAGGCCGGTGTCCGGTCGCTCGACAGGTCGATCGCGCGGGTCCTGCGGAAGGTCGCGGCCAACGTCGCCCTGGAGAAGGCGACGCTGCCGGTCTCGATCGGCGCCGGCGACCTGAAGGACTACCTGGGACGGCCGAGGTACACGCCGGAGGTCGAGCTGAGCAGGAACGAGCGGCGGACGGGCGTCCCGGGCGTCGCGACGGGCCTGGCGGTCACGGGCGCGGGCGGCGACGTGCTCTACATCGAGGCGTCGCTGGCCGACAAGGAGACCGGTGACACCGGCGTGACGCTCACCGGGCAGCTCGGCGACGTCATGAAGGAGTCCGCCCGGATCGCGCTCAGCTACCTGCGCTCGCGCGGGGCGGAGCTGGAACTGCCGGTCGGCGACCTGAAGGACCGCGGCGTGCACGTCCACGTGCCCGCGGGCGCGATCCCGAAGGACGGCCCGAGCGCGGGCATCACGATGACGACCGCGCTGGCGTCGCTGCTGTCGGGCCGCCCGGTCCGTTCGGACGTGGCGATGACCGGCGAGGTGTCGCTGACGGGCCGGGTGCTGCCGATCGGTGGCCTGAAGCAGAAGCTTCTGGCCGCGTCCCGGCTCGGCATCACCACGGCGATCGTGCCGAAGCGCAACGAGCCGGACCTTGAGGACGTCCCGGACGAGGTCCTGGAGAACCTGACGGTCTTCACCGTCAGCGACGTCCGCGAGGTCCTGGACCTGGCCCTGGAGCCGGCCACCGCGGTCATCGCCGCCTGACGGGCCGTCCGTCACCGAACGCCCGCGCCGGGCCGCCCGGCGCGGGCGTTTCGACGTCGCGCGGCGAAGACCGAAACACGGTTGCCCGGATGCGGCCACGCCCCCGGTCGCGCGGTCACGCGGAGCCGGGAACCGGCTCGCCGCGTCGTCCGCGAGTAATCGCCGCGAATTCGGACACCTCCATTGCCGATAAGGCTCACCCTCGCTCGTTGACGATGCTGGAACGCTCCAGCACACTCGTGTCTCACCTGACCGCCGACCGGGAGGGTATCGATGAGGATCGGTCTGGCCGGCGCGGGGCGCATCGGGGCGCGCCACGCCGCGGCCATGTGTGAACTACCCGAGGTGCACGACCTGGTGGTCGCCGACGCGGATCCGCGCCGCGCCCGCGACCTCGCCGCCCGCCTGCCCCCGGCCTCCCGCGTCACGGCGCTGGACGCGGTGGACGAGCTGTACTCCACCGGCCTGGACGGGCTGATCGTCGCGGCGGCCACGGACGCGCACGCCTGCCTGGTGGAGCGGGCGGTGTCCGCGCGGATTCCCGTCTTCTGCGAGAAACCTCTCGCGTCCGATCTTGATGGAACGTTCCAAACAATGACGGCCGCGGCCGCCGCCGGGGTTCCCGTGCAGGTCGGGTTCCAGCGCCGGTTCGACGCCGGGAACGCGGCGGCGCGCGAGGCGCTGGCGTCCGGGCGGCTCGGCTGGCTGCACACCGTCCGCTCGTGCAGCTTCGACCCCGCGCCGCCGCCCGCCGGGTACGTCCCGTCGTCCGGCGGGCTGTTCCGCGACTGCGTCATCCACGACCTCGACCTCATCCGCTTCGTGACGGGACGCGAGGTCGTCCGCGTGATGGCGGCGGGCGCCAACCGGGGCGACGACTTCTTCCGCGAGTGCGGCGACGTCGACACCGGGTCGGCGCTGCTCGTCCTGGACGACGGGTCGCTCGGGGTCGTGTCGGCCACCCGCTACAACGCCGCCGGGTACGACTCGCGCTTAGAGCTGTTCGGGTCCAAGGACAGCATCGTCGCCGGCCTGGACGAGCGCACGCCCGCGACCGCGCTGCCCGAACTGGGCGCGGAGCCCAGGGCGGCCTACAGCGGGTTCATGGAACGGTTCGCCGACGCCTACGACGCGGAGTTGCGCGCGTTCGTGGACGTCGTCGCCGGCCGGTGCGGCAACCCATGCCCGCCAGAAGAGGCCCTGGAGGCGTTCTATCTGGCTGAGGCGTGCGAGCTGTCTCTGCGCGAAGGCCGCGTCGTCGGGACCGGGGAGGTGCGGCGATGAGGGTCGCGGCCGCGCCGATCTCCTGGGGCGTGTGCGAGGTCCCTGGGTGGGGCCACCAGATGGAACCCGCACGGGTGCTCGCCGAGATGCGCGACCTCGGTCTCGCGGCCACCGAACTGGGGCCGGACGGATTCCTGCCCGGTACCGGGCGGGCCAGGGACGAACTGCTGGCGTCCTACGGGCTGGGTCTCGTGGGCGCGTTCGTCCCGGTCGTGCTGCACGATCCGGCGTCCGACCCCATGCCGCGGATCGACCGGGTCCTGGACGCCATGGACGGCGTCCTCGTGCTCGCCGCCGCGACCGGGCTCGACGGCTACGACGGGCGGCCGGACCTGGACGCGGAGGCGTGGTCGACCCTGCTCGCCAACCTCGACGCGATCACGTTCCGGGCCGCCGGGCGCGGCCGTCTGGTCACCCTGCATCCGCACGTCGGGACGGTCGTGGAGCAGCGAGAGGAGGTCGAGCGCGTACTGGACGGCAGCGGCGTCCCGCTCTGTCTGGACACTGGGCATCTGCTCGTCGGCGGTACGGATCCGGTGTGGCTGGCACGTTTCGCGGGCCGCCGCATAGCGCACGTCCATCTGAAAGACGTGGACGTGGGTCTCGCACGGAAGGTGCTCAACGGCGAAGTCGGGTACACGGAAGCGGTGCGCGACGGCCTGTACCAACCGCTCGGGGACGGGGACATCGACATCCCCGGCATCGTCCGCACCCTGGAGGACGCCGGTTTCGAAGGCTGGTACGTGATGGAGCAGGACACCGTCCTGACCGAAGAACCCGCGGACGGCGGCGGGCCGTACGAGGACGTCCGCCGAAGTCTCGCGTTTCTCGCCTCCCTCGCCGGAGCGGCCCGATGACCTTCGACCTCGTCACGATGGGGCGGGTGAGCGTCGACGTCTACCCGGACCAGGTGGGCGTGCCGCTGGAGGACGTCGATTCGTTCGGGAAGTACCTCGGTGGCAGCCCCACCAACGTCGCCGTGGCGGCGGCACGGTATGGCCGTCGCGCCGCCGTCATCACCCGTACTGGCGAAGACCCGTTCGGACGGTTCGTCCACAAAGCGCTCCAGGGGTACGGCGTAGACGACAGGTACGTCACGGCCGTCCCCGGGCTGCCGACGCCACTCGCCTTCTGCGAGATCTTCCCGCCGGACGACTTTCCGCTGTACTTCTACCGTTACCCGAAGGCACCCGACCTGGAGATCCACGCGCACGAACTGGACCTTGAGGCGATCCGCAAGGCCCGCATCGTGTGGGGGACCGTCACCGGGATGTCGCAGGAGCCCAGCCGTGAGGCGACACTGACCGCGCTTGGCGAGCACCTTGGGCAGACCATCATCGACCTCGACTACCGTCCGATGCTCTGGGACGACCCAAGCGAAGCACCGCGCTGGGCAGGGCTCGCTCTGGAACGCGCATCGGTCGCCGTCGGGAATCTGGAGGAGTGCGCGGTCGCGGTGGGGGAGCGGGAGCCGCGCGCCGCCGCCCGCGCGATCCTCGAACGCGGCCCGGAACTGGCCATCGTGAAACTCGGCCCGGACGGCGTGCTCGCCGCGACGTCCGGCGAGGTGGTGCAGGTCCCGCCGGTCAAGGTCGACGTCGTCAACGGGCTCGGCGCGGGGGACGCGTTCGGCGGCGCGGTCTGCCACGGCCTCCTGTCCGGCTGGGACCTGCGGCGGCTCATCGAGTTCGCGGGCGCCGCCGGGGCGCTCGTCGCGTCCCGCATCGCCTGCTCCGACGCCATGCCCACACAGGACGAGGTCGAGGAACTCCTGGAGACCCGATGAAGCACCATCTGCCCGCGGGTAGCGCCGGTGAAGGGCCGTACGCACTGGTCGTGACACCGGAGTCGGCCGGCTGGGCGTACTCCTCGCTGCGCGTGCTGGAACTTCCGGACGGTTCCTCTCACGAGTTCGAGACCGGTGAGTTCGAGACCGGTGAGTTCGAGACGATCGTGCTGCCGTTGTCTGGGGCGTGCACGGTCGAGTGCGACGGGGAACGGTTCGAGCTGGCCGGACGTGACAGCGTCTTCAGCCGGGTCACTGATTTCGCCTACGTGCCGCGTGACGCCCTGGTGCGCGTCAGCGGGCGTGGACGGTTCGCGCTGGCCGGAGCACGGTGCGAAGCCCGGCGGGAACCGTGCTACGGCCCGGCACAAGGCGTCCCTGTGGAATTGCGTGGGGCGGGGGCGGCGAGCCGTCAGGTGAACAACTTTGGCACGCCCGAAGGGTTCCCGTACGCGGAGAAGCTCATCGCGTGCGAGGTGCTGACGCCGGGCGGCTGCTGGTCCTCCTTCCCACCGCACAAGCACGACGAGGAGACACCGGACGAGGCCGTCCTGGAGGAGATCTACTACTTCGAGGTCTCTGGCGAGAACGGGATGGCCTACCAGCGCGTGTACGGGTCGCCGGGGCGTCCGATCGACGTACTGGCGGAGGTGCGCAGCGGGGACGCGGTGCTGATTCCGCATGGCTGGCACGGCCCGTCCATGGCCGCGCCCGGGCACGACCTGTACTACCTGAACGTGATGGCCGGCCCGGCGGCGGAACGGGCCTGGCGCATCTGTGACGACCCCGCGCACGCGTGGATCCGCGACACCTGGGCGGGACAGCCGGTCGATCCGCGGCTGCCCCTGACGTCGGCGGAGGGGATCTCGGCGGAGGGACGGTCATGAGGCTCACGGTGGGGCAGGCCGTCGTCCGGTTCCTGGCGGCGCAGCACAGCGAACGGGACGGATCCCGGCGCCGCTTCTTCGCGGGCTGTTTCGGCATCTTCGGGCACGGCAACGTCGCGGGCATCGGGCAGGCCCTGCTGGAGTACGCCGACGACCTCCCGTACTACATGGCGCGCAACGAACAGGCGATGGTGCACACCGCGTCCGGGTTCGCCCGCATGAACGACCGGATGGCCACCTTCGCCTGCACGACCTCCATCGGACCTGGCGCGACCAACATGGTGACCGGCGCGGCACTGGCCACCGTCAACCGGCTGCCTGTGCTGCTGTTGCCCGGAGACATCTTCGCCACCCGCGCGGCCAACCCGGTCCTGCAAGAGCTGGAGGACGCCCGCTCGTACGACGTGTCGGTCAACGACTGCTTCAAGCCGGTGTCGAAGTACTGGGACCGCGTCAATCGTCCAGAGCAACTGCCCAGCGCGCTGCTGGCGGCGATGCGCGTCCTCACCGATCCCGCCGAGACCGGTGCGGTCACCCTTGCCCTGCCCCAGGACGTCCAGGCGGAGGCGTACGACTGGCCGGACGAGCTGTTCGCCCGCCGGGTGTGGCGCATACCGCGCCCACTGCCGGAGCCCGCCGCGCTGGAGGAGGCGTCCGCCGTACTGCAAACGGCCGAGCGTCCGCTGATCGTGGCGGGCGGCGGCGTCATCTACTCCCGCGCCACCGACGAGTTGCGCGCGTTCGCCGCACGCACCGGCATCCCGGTGGCCGAGACCCAGGCCGGCAAGGGCTCGCTGCCGTGGGACCACGAACGGTCTGTCGGCGCTATAGGGGCGACCGGCACGACGGCCGCGAACGCGCTCGCTCGCACAGCGGACGTGGTCCTCGGCATCGGGACCCGTTACAGCGACTTCACGACCGCGTCCCACAGCCTTTTCGCCCACCCGTACGTTCGGTTCGTCAACGTCAACGTCGCTCGCCCGGACGCGGTCAAACTCGGCGGCGTGTCCGTCGTCGCCGATGCCAGGGAGGGCCTCAGAGGTCTCGTCGCGGCCCTCGACGGCTACACCGTGGCCGACGTCTACCGCGACGAAGCCAGAACCCTCACGGCCGAATGGAACGCCATGGTCGACGGTGCCTTCGCGCCGCAGGGCGGGATGCCGCTCACCCAGTCCGAGGTGATCGGTGCCGTCAACGAGGAGTCGGGGCCACGGGACGTGGTGGTCTGCGCGGCCGGTTCCATGCCGGGCGACCTGCACAAGCTGTGGCGGGCCCGCGACCCCAAGGGCTACCACGTCGAGTACGGCTACTCCTGCATGGGCTACGAGATCGCCGGCGGGCTCGGCGTGAAACTGGCCGCGCCGGACCGCGAGGTGTTCGTCCTGGTCGGGGACGGGTCGTACCTGATGATGGCGCAGGAGCTGAGCACGGCCGTCGCCGAGGGGATCAAGCTGATCGTCGTCCTCGTCCAGAACCACGGGTTCGCCTCGATCGGGAACCTGTCGGAATCGGTCGGCGCGGGGCGGTTCGGCACCCGCCACCGCGTCCGCACCGCCACCGGGCTCGACGGCGACCCGCTCCCCGTCGACCTCGCCGCGAACGCCGCCAGCCTCGGCGCCGGCGTCGTCCGCGCCAACGGCCTCGACGGCCTGCGGGAAGCGCTCCGGCAGGCGCGCAAGGCGACGCGGACGACGGTTATCCACATTGAGACGGACCCCTTGGCAGGCCCCCCGGGCAGTGCGGCATGGTGGGACGTCCCGGTCGCGGAGGTGGCGGCGCTGGAGTCCACCCGGGAGGCCCGTGCCCGATACGAGGCCGATCGGCGCGCACGCCGCCACCATCTGTGATCAACTCCTCTGACCGACCACTCGGGGAGAAACGGAGAGCATCCGATGAGAGGCGTTTTCGCGCGTGGGACGTCCAGGAGACTCGCGGTCCTAGCCGCCGCGGGGGTGCTGGCGCTGGGCGCCTGCAGCAGCGAGGGCGGCAAGAAGGCGGAAAAGGCCACGGAGGGCGCCGGCCCGCGGCTGAAGATCGCGATGGTCACCCATTCCGCCCCCGGCGACACCTTCTGGGACATCGTGCAGAAGGGCGCCAAGGCCGCCGCCGCCAAGGACAACGTCGAGCTGCTCTACTCGGCCGACCCCGACGGCGGCAAGCAGGCCCAGCTCGTCCAGGCCGCCCTCGACAAGAAGGTCGACGGCGTCATCGTCACCCTCGCCAAACCCGACGCGATGAAGGACGTCCTGGCCCGCGCCGCCGCCGCGAGGATCCCGGTGGTCTCGATCAACTCCGGGCAGGGCGAGTCGGCGAAGCTCGGCGCGGTCGCCCACTTCGGGCAGGACGAGTCGATCGCCGGCGAGGCCGCCGGTACCGAGATGGCGAAGATCGGCTCGAAGAAGGCGCTGTGCGTCATCCACGAGCAGGGCAACGTCGGCCTCGAAGACCGTTGCGCCGGCGCGAAGAAGACGTTCGGCGGCGAGATGGAGAACCTGTTCGTCCAGGGCTCGAACATGCCGGACGTCAAGTCGTCCATCACCGCCAAGCTCCAGTCCGACAAGGGCATCGACGGCGTCCTGACGCTCGGCGCGCCGTTCGCCGCCACCGCCGTCGACGCCGTCAAGGAGACCGGCGGCAAAGCCAAGATCGGCACGTTCGACCTGAACAAGGACCTCATCGCCTCCATCACCTCGGGCGCCATCGAGTTCGCCGTCGACCAGCAGCCCTACCTCCAGGGCTACGAGGCCGTCGACCAGCTGTGGCTGCTGAGGAACAACGGCAACGCCCTCGGCGGCGGGCGTCCCGTGCTGACCGGCCCGGCGATCGTCACCAAGCAGAACGCCGGGCAGCTGGAGGCGTTCGCGAACCGGGGGACGCGATGACCCACGCCGCGTCATCGGGGCTGGCGGAGCCGCCGATGGCCAAGCCCGGCCCGGACGAGCGCCTGACCCGGCAGTCGCCGCTGCGGCGGCTGCTGGGCCGCCCCGAGCTCGGCGCGCTCCTCGGCGCGGTCGCGCTGTTCGTGTTCTTCTCGATCGTCGCCGACGCGTTCCTGCAGTCCTCGTCGTTCTCGACCGTGCTGTACGCGAGCTCCACGTTCGGGATCATGGCGGTCGGCGTGTCGCTGCTGATGATCGGCGGTGAGTTCGACCTGTCCGCCGGGGTGATGGTGACGTCCGCGGCGCTGATCGCCGCGCTCACCGCCTACCAGCTCACGCTGAACGTGTGGGCGGGCGTCGCGATCTCCCTCGTGCTGACGCTGGCGCTCGGCATGGTGAACGGCCTGCTCTACGTCCGGACGAAGCTGCCGAGCTTCATCATCACCCTCGCGACGTTCTTCATGCTCGCCGGGCTGAACCTCGGCGTGACGAAGGCGCTCACCGGCAACGTCGCCAGCGACTCCGTCCGCGACATGGACGGCTTCGACTCCGCCCGCGCGGTCTTCGCCTCCGACACCAGGCTGCTCGACGTCCTCGACAGGGTGGGCCTGCTCGACCTCGCCGGCACCCTCGGCCTCCGCGGCACCCTCGACCTCAACCTCAACATCACGGTCGCGTGGTGGATGCTGTTCGTCGCGGTCGCGACCTGGATCCTGCTGCGCACCCGCGTCGGCAACTGGATCTTCGCCGTGGGCGGGTCCGCCGCCAGCGCCCGCGCCGTCGGGGTCCCCGTCGCCCGCGTCAAGATCGGCCTGTTCATGGGCGTCGCGTTCTGCGCCTGGTTCTCGGGGATGCACCTGGTGTTCGCGTTCGCGACCGTCCAGTCGGGCGAGGGCGTCGGCAACGAGTTCCTGTACATCATCTGCGCGGTCATCGGCGGATGCCTGCTGACCGGCGGCTACGGGTCCGCGATCGGCGCGGCGATCGGCGCGTTCATCTTCGGCATGACGAACAAGGGCATCGTGTACGCGGAGTGGAACCCGGACTGGTTCCGGTTCTTCCTCGGCGCGATGCTGCTCCTCGCCACCGTGGTGAACCTGGTCGTCCGGCGCAGAGTGGAGCGATCGTCATGACCGGCAAGCCGGACCGGCCGGAGAAGCCGGAGAGGCCGCTGATCGAGTTGGTCGGCGTCGGCAAGAACTACGGCAACATCATCGCGCTCCGGGACGTGAGCCTGGAGGTGTCCGCGGGCGAGGTCACCTGCGTGCTCGGCGACAACGGCGCGGGCAAGTCCACGCTCATCAAGGTCGTCGCCGGGCTGCACCGCCACGACACCGGCACCTACTCCGTCCAGGGCCGGGAGGTCGCGTTCGGCTCGCCCCGCGAGGCCCTCGCGCGCGGCATCGCGACCGTCTACCAGGACCTCGCGGTCGTCCCGCTGATGCCCGTCTGGCGCAACTTCTTCCTCGGCTCCGAGAAGAGCAAGGGCTTCGGCCGCATGGACATCGAGTTCATGCGCGAGACCACCCAGGCCGAGATGGCGGCGATGGGCATCGACCTGCGCGACGTCGACCAGCCCATCGGCACCCTCTCCGGCGGCGAACGCCAGTGCGTGGCGATCGCCCGCGCCGTCTACTTCGGCGCCAGGGCCCTCGTCCTGGACGAGCCCACGGCCGCCCTCGGCGTCAAGCAGGCCGGGGTCGTCCTCCGCTACATCGTCCAGGCCCGCGAACGCGGTCTCGCCGTCATCTTCATCACCCACAACCCGCACCACGCCTACCCGGTCGGCGACCGCTTCCTCATCCTCAACCGCGGTCAGAGCATCGGCTACCACACCAAGAGCGAGATCACCCGCGACGGGTTGACCACGCTCATGGCGGGAGGCAGCGAACTGGAAGAACTCGCCCACGAACTCGACACGGCGGGCTCGTCCACCACCGCGAAGCGACTGACGAAGGAGGCGAAGCACCTGGGCCTGACCGGCACCGCCACCGACACCGGCACAGACAACGGCGACTGACCGCACCGCACACGCCCCGTCCCGCCCGGCGACCTGGCCTGTCGCCGCGGCGAGTCCGCTCGGTGCCCGCGATGGGGCGGGTCAGGCCCATTCGGCCGATTGGAGGATCCGCTGGAGATCGGGGGTGTTCCAGACGTCCACGATCAGGATCTTGGAGAGCGGCAGGTACCAGTGCCGTTCGACGTAGCTGAACCGGGTCCTGGTGGTGGGGCCGTAACCGCTGCGGTCCCCGCGGGTGTAGCAGGGGACGGTCCATTCGCGGTACTCGGCCTTCTTGGAGCCGACGGCGGCGAGCCTGTTCATAGTCAGCCGGGCGCCGCGCTCGACGCCGACGGCCCGCAGATCTTCGTGGCCGGGGCAGCTCATCCCCTCGTCCTGATTGAACAGCGAGGCGAACGTGTCGGACGTCGTGTAATCGGCCGCGATGTAGGAACCGCCCTCGTCGAGGAAGGAGCGCCCAAGGACATGGATGCCCGGGCACCACACCTGACCGGGGTAGAGCGACGCCCTTATCGGTTCTTCCTTACCGCACGTCCTCCAGGTGCGCACGTAGTAGCTGTCGGGAGGCAGAGCCGTGGGCGGCCCGGTGATACCCGACGCGCGATTGGGGATCGTGTAGGTCTTCCAGGACGGGGCGACCCTGACGGTCATCGGCCCGATCCGCAACGGCACACCGGGCGGGGGCTGCGTTGCCTTCACCGCGGCCACCGGCGGCCGCTCCTCCCTGGTCGCCTCGTACACGCCGACGCCGCCGGCGGCCGCGCCGACGACCGCGGTGCCCGCGACGACGGCGGCGGTCTTGGTGCCGACCGCCGCGAGGATCCCGGTCGAGCCCGCCGCGGCGCCCGCCCCCGCCCCGGCCGCCGGAGCCAGCCCGGCCGCGAGCGGGAAGAGCGCGGCGAGGGCGACGGCCGTCCCGGCGAGGGCGCGCACGCCCCGCGACTCCCAGTCCGGGCCGTAGGCCGTCCGCGCCAGCTCGTCCAGCTCGGCCACGAACGCCGCCGCGCCCGGGGGCCGGTCCGCGGGATCCTTCGCCATGCCCGCCGTCACCAGCGGGCGCAGCGGCTCGGGCACCTCCCCGGCGGGGACGTCTCCGGACAGGTGCCCCGCCATGACCGACGCGCGATCGCCCGCGCCGAACGGACGGCGCCCCGCCAGGGCCTCGAAGAACACGCAGGTCGCCGCGTAGACGTCGGTCGCGGGCGTGGCCGCCCCGCCCCGCCACTGCTCGGGCGCCATGTAGAGCGGGGTGCCACTGCCGGACGCCGCGCCCTCTGGCGCGGCGATGCCGAAGTCGATGAGCTTGCTGAGCCCGTCCGCCAGGACGATCACGTTCGCGGGCTTGTAGTCGCGGTGCACGACACCCGCCGCGTGCGCGGCGGCGAGGCCGAGCAGCGAGCCGCGCAGCACGGTGAGCGCCGCCTCGGGTTCGAGCCGCCCGTACCGCGCGAGGATCTCCTTGAACGAGACACCGTTCACCGCCTCCATCACGATGGCGAGTTCGCCGCCGTGCTCGACCAGCCGGTACAGCCGCGCCACGTGCGGGTCGTCGACCCGGCCGAGCATCACCGCCTCGCGCCGGAACGACTCCCGGGCGTCCGGGCCGGCGTCCCGGGTCAGGTACTTGATCGCGACAGGGGTCCCGTGGGCCGCCGGCCGCGCCAGGACGACCCGTCCCTGCGCGCCCCGCCCGAGCTCCCGGATCTCCTCGAACCCCGACACCCGCCACCGTGTCACCGGCCGCTCCTCATGCTCGTCCTGGCCCCTCCCAGTCTGACGCGGCTAACGGCCCCAGGGTTGATCGCCAAAGGCCACCGTCCGCCCAGCCACCGCGCGTCGGCAGCGGGAAGGGTTTCTACGGACGCGCCCCGCAGGCCGACCAGGCATACCGTTCGCCGCTATTGCTCGGGAGGATGGGCGGACGTGGCGAGTGGGTCGCGGTTGATCTCTGGAGGGCGTGGGCCGCCACGACGTCGTGTGCCACCGGCAGCGGGCCCTGGCCTAGGTGTTGGCCGGGCGCGGTGTTGGCCGGGCGCGGTGTTGGCCGGGCGCGGTGTTGGTCGGGAGGGCTGGTCGTCGTCGGAGTGGCCGATGGGGAAGTGCTCCGTCTGGGACGGCTTTTCGAGACCACGGGTCGCCGGTGTCACTCGGGGGCGGTGTGGATGTTGCGGGCGGTGAAGGTCACGTCGGGGAGGGGGTGGGTGCGCAGGGTTCGCAGAAGCGTGCGCCAGGCTTCGGACCAGCCCGCGCGGGGGCCGTGACGGCCGGTGAGCGCGCAGGCGAAGAGCCCGCCCGGCAGGTCGCCTCGCCCGGCGAGCCGGACGGCGTGCGGCAGCACCTCCGCCGGGTCGGGCAGGTCTGGCGGATACGCCCGGAGGTACTCGTCCTGCTCCTCCCCGGCGAGGGCCTCGGCGGCGCGCATCACCGCGATCACGCTGCCCGAGCCATGGCCCGTCGCGTCGGCCGGGGCGCAATTGTCGGCGAGGGTGTCGAGGGCCGTGGCCGTGTCGGGGGAGTCCCAGCGGAGGGTGGCCGCGGCCAGTTCGCAGGCGAGGTGGTCCGGCAGGTGGTCCGCGATGGCGTGGATGGCCTGGTCGGCGGCGTCGCGGTGGTTTTCGGCCACGCCGCGTACGTCGGCGACGAGGGCGTCCAGGCGCTGTGCGGCGGGGAGGTCGCGTTCGGGTTCGGCGTCGGGCAGGTCCGGGGCCGCGGCCAGTTCGGCGGACGCCCTGCTCAGCTCGGCGGCGCCGATGCCGTGCCGCGTCACGCAGCCGACGAGCGCGGTCAGCGCCCGCCGCCAGGCGCGGGCGTCGCCGAGGTCGGTGACGACGCCGGCCAGGAGCGCGGGAGCGTCCGGGGCCCACGGTGCCCACAGGGCGGCGGCGAGCAGCGCCGGGTCGCGCGTCTCGGCGTCGGAGGAACGGGCCACCCGCAGGATCAGCTCGGCGTAGGCCGCCCGGTGCCGCTCCTCGACATGGAGCGGCGCGGTGCCGATCACCTGGCGGGCGAGGTCGCGTGGCCCGTCCGCCGCCTCCCGCAGGATCCGCAGCGCGACCGGGTCGCCGAGCCGGGAGCGGACGGCCGAGACGATCGCCGCGCGGACGTCGCGGTGCTGGTCCGGGTCGTCCCAGACGGCGGCGATGAGGCGGAGCGCGTCCGGCACGCGGTTGCCCAGCAGGATCCGCAGCGCCTCCTTTCGCGCGGTGATCTTGCCGCCGGTCAGCACCGGGGCCAGCGTCGCCGCCAGCGCCGACGGCGGGACGAACCGGGCCGCGCGGGTCGCGGCGTACACGGCGACGTGCGCGTCGTCGGACGAGGCGTACGACAGCAGGCGAGGGAGGGTGACTTGGGGAGACGGCGTCCAGGCGAGCGCGGTGAGCGCGGCGCGGCGGACGTACGGGTCGTCGTCGAGGCGCGCGATGATCCGGGCGGGGTCGACGCCGGGCACCCTCGCCATCTGCGCCACCGCGCCCGCGCGGTCGGCGTCGGGGAGGTTCCCGCTCGCGACGCGTTCGAGGAGCGCCAGGTAGGCGTCGCGCTGGCGGGCGGTCCAGCGGCGCGTCCACGGCCGGGTCACGGAGGGCACGTACGCGACGTCGGCGCGCCGGAACCGTCCCTCCGGGGTGTTCCCGGACAGGTGCAGCAGGTCGGTGCGTTCGCGGGCGATCGCGGCGAGCACCGCCGGGACGGCGACCGCGGACGGGTCCTTGGCGACGACCTTCCCGACCCGTTCCGCGCGCGTCCGCGGCGGCGCGAGCCAGAGCGTGATCGCCTGGCGGAGGACGCCGTCGTCGCGGGCGTCCAGCGCCGCCTCCAAGGCGTCCTGCAGCGGCCGGACGTGGTGGGCCCGGCGGTCGAGCGCCCGCGCGGTCATCAGCGCCAGCCGGTGGTCGTCGCGGCGGGCGGCGGCCTCCAGGTAGGGCGCGAGGGTGGCGCCGAGCCGGTGCTCGTCACCGCGCCGCAGCACCCGGTCGAGGCGGCCCAGGTACACCGTCCCGGCGTGGCCGATCAGCCGTTCCGCCAGGTCCAGCGCGAACAGCAGCAGGTCGGGGTCGTCGCGGATCGCGCCCTGCCGCGCGAAGGCCGCGGCGATCTCGCCGAGAGCCTGGCGCGTCCAGTAGGAGCAGTCGCGGGCGTTGAGCGCGTCGTCGGCGAACCGCGCCGCCTCCACCGCGTGCTCCGCGCGCAGCAGGCGCTCCGGGACGCGTGCCAGCGCGTTCAGCGCGCTGTAGCGGACGGGGTCCTGCTCGTTGCGAAGGCGTCCGAACGACTCCAGCGCCCGCGTCAGCGTCGCGGGATCGCCGTCGCGGCCCGCGCACGCGACGAGCAGCGCGTAACCGGCGGCGCGCTCGTCGGCGTCCGGGCGGCGGGTCAGCTCGGACAGGACGGGCAGCGCCTCGTCGTACGGCAGGAACGCGGTCAGCTCCCGCACCGCCGACGGTTCCCCGGCGACCCTGCGCAGGCCGAGCGTGCGGCGGGCCTCCCTGACCCGGACGGCGCGCGGCAGCACGTCCAGCAGCGGCGTGCCGAACTCCCGCGCGGTCAGGTCGACGCCGTCCATCGCCGCGTCGAACACCGCGGCGCGGCGGCTCGGCGCGAACGCCTTGAGCAGCAGGACCAGCGCCGATTCGTCCTCCCGGACGGCGCGGGCGAACGCGGCGACGTCGCCGTCGCCGAGCCGGGCCAGCCGGTCCCGCACCGAACGGCGGTGCAGCAGTTGCGGCAGGTGGCCGCGGTGCCCGTCGGAGAGCAGCAGCCGGATCATGCGGGCCGGTTCGGCGGCGATCAGCGCGCCCGTCCCGGTCCGCAGCGCGTCCGGGACGGGCCCGACGCGGAGGTAGCGTTCGAGGAGCGCGACGACCCGGCCGGGGTCGTGGTGCAGCGCCGCGGCGACGCCGGGCGCGTGCGCGGACCACCACGGGGCGTGGACGCCCTCGGGCAGCCCGGCGAGCCGCCGTTCGGCGTGGTCCAACATGACGCCCGGATGTGCGTGGCCCACCGACGACCAGTTCGGGACGGCGTGCGCGAGCCCGTCGATCCGGGCCGCCGCCACCTCCGTGCTACAGGCGGCGAGCAGCGCGGCGGCCTCGTCATCGCCCCAGCGCGCGGCGACCTCGCCGACCAGCGCGTCCGCGAGGTCGGCGCGCCGGTACTTGCGGACGGCGTCGTACAGCGCCGCGCGGGTCGCCGCGGGCGCGTCCGCGAGGCCGTCGAGGAACGGCGCCGCGCCGGCGCCGAACCGGACGCCCAGCCTGATCGCCTCGCAGGCCAGCTCGTTGTCGGGGTCCCGAGTGGCCGCGGCCAGGTGCGCCAGCGACGCCTCGTCCCGCACGGCGGCCGCGACGAACAACGCCAGCGAGCGCTCGTAGTTGCCGCCCTGGGACAGGCCGTCCAGGACGGCGGCGATCTCCGGGCGCCCGGCGGAGCGGCGCAGCCCGGCCAGGCGCAGGCACCGCTCCTTGAACGGCAGCGGCTCGATCTCGGTCAGCAGCTCCTCGACGCGCATGCCGCGCCATCCTGCCCGATCAGTTCGCCGTTTTCATCCAGTTTCTTCGGGCGGGCGGGCGGCGCTGACCTGGTCCGCGAGCTTGCGGACGCGGGCCTCGTGCCGGTCGTAGCCCACGACGACCGGCGGCTCGTTGTACGGCATCGTGTCGGACGAGCGCCGCAGCTTCACGTACTGGCCGCACGCGTCGATCGCGTACGGCTCCATGTCGTCCTGCAAGGCGCCGATCACGGTGATGCCGTGCGTCTCGCCGATCTTGCGGAACAGCGCGACGGCCTCCTTGCGGTGCTCCTTGCCGAGGTTGCGGCCCAGCTCGTCCAGGACGAGGACCAGCTGGCTCCCCGCCTGTGGGCGGTCGCCCGCCCCGGTCTGACGGCTCCCGCCGGAGCTGGCGAGCGCCGCCGCGCACACCAGCTTGACGGCCTTCTCGTCCATGAGCGCGGTGTTGGCGCGCCTGTTGTACGGGACGTAACGCTGCCCGTCCGACCGCCGCCACTTGGGCGTGACCCGCCAGCGCCACTCCTGCTCGGGGTCGGCGGGCTGCTCGGGAGTGGGGAAGTCCAGCGTCGCGCCATACCCGCCGTAGCCGACGTCGAGCTTCTCGAACTCGTCCGACACGCGCTGGAGGCGGGCGCGGATCGCGGCGGTCAGCGCGGTCCGGTGCGCCTCGGCCGCGCCCGCCGCCTCCGTCGCGCCCTTCTGCGCCTTCTCCAGGTCGGCGCGGCGCCCTGAGAGCTGTACCTCGATCTGGCGCCGCTGGTGCTTCTCGTAGTCCTCCTGCTGGCGCAGGTACGCCTCCATGGCCTTCACCAGGCGCGGGAACGTCGCCTGTTCGCGGTCGGTGCGGCGACCCTCGCCCTCGGCGCGTTCGCGTAGCAGGAACCGGATCTCCTCTGGCATGTCGTCGTCGGAGGTACCGTCGGGGAAGACGCGGCGGAGCGCTTCCGACAGGTGCTTCTCCGCGGTGTGCCACCATTCGGCGGGCGTCCAGGTGGCCTCGTCGTCGTCCAGGCCGGACAGCCACTCGGTGGCGCCCTCGCGGGTGCCGCCCCAGTCCTTCTCCAGGCCGTCCAGGGCGAGCGCGGCACGCCTGTCGGCCAGCTCGGACGACGCGCGCCGGATCTTGTCGCGTTCGCGTTCGTGCGTCTCACGGCGGCCGCGGAGCCGGTCGATCTCCAGCGCCCTCGTGTCGGCCTTCGCCTGGAGGCGCCGCAGGGCCTGCTCCGCCGAGCCGAGCCGCGGGCCTAGCCGGGACTCGCCGGCCGCCAGTTCCTCCAGCCGTCCCCGCAGGCCCCTCATGGTCTCGCGGACGCCGTCCAGCTCGGCCGCCGCACGGGCGCCCGCCAGCCGCCGTCCGGCGAGCGCCACGTCGGCGGCGGTGTCGGACGCGGCCTGCCGCGCGTGCTCCAGAGACTCCTGCGCGGCCTCCAGCGCGGCCTTGGCCGCCTGCACCCGCGCGACGCGTCCGGTCACCGGCTCGGGGAAGCCGCCCACGATGACGACGGCCCGCCGCTGGGTCGTGTCGGGGACGGTGTCGAGGTCGGGGGCGCTGTCGAGGAAGGCGAAGAAACGTCCCAGGGACTGCTCGCAGCCGATCCCCGCGGGAAGCCCGCCGCCTCCCTCGCCGGTGCCGGCGCCGGCGCCGTCCGCGGGGACGATCATCGAGCCGGGCATGTCGGTGAGCGCCGCGACGGCGGCGTCGAGGTCGTCCGGCCCGATGACGACGGCCTCCCGGTACGGCCACAGCGCGGCCTCCCAGCGTTCCCGGACGTCCTCGGCCAGCTCCACCGCGTCCAGTAGCCCGACGGCGGCGATGCCCTTGGCGGCGAGCGCGCGGATCTGCTCGGGTGCGCTGCCCTCGCCTGCCTCTGCCTCGGCCAGGGATCGTTCCGCGCGCGCGACGGCGCCCTTGGCCATTCCCAGGCGCTGCTGGGCCTCGTCGCGTCGCGCCTCCGCCTCGGCCAGTTCCGCGCGCGCGGTGTCGCCGTCGCGTCCGTCTGCCTCGCGCTGCCGCTCCTCCAGCGCGGACACGCGGCGGCGCAGCTCGTCGAGACGGTTGCGGGCGACGGCCTTGTCCGCGCCGAGCTCGTCGACCTGGCCCTTCAGCTCGGCGAGGGCCGCGCCGGCCTCGTCCAGCCGAGCGTCCAGCGCGCCGCCGGTGAGCTGCTCCATCTCCCGCTCGGCGGCCTTCGCCGCGGCGGCCAACTCGTCGCTCTCGGCGCGCAGCCGCTCTTGTTCGGCGGCGTGCGCGGCGTCGGCGTCGGCGGCGTCCACCAGGAGGCGGGCCTGCCGCGTCCGCCAGTGCCGCAGCGCCGCAGCGACCTCGTCGCGGGCCCGGTCGCGCCGGTCGAACGTCTTCAGCAGCGACGCCGCCTCACGCTCCCACTCCGTGAGCCGCTCCGCCGCCTCCGCCGCCTTGGCGCGCTCGCGGTGCTCCTCCGCGCGGGACTTGCGCTCCGCCTCCAGCTCCCGGTCCAGCCCGGTCAGCGCCGCGATCGCGCTGAAGATGCGCTCGGGGCTGATCTCGTTGAGCGGCTGCGAGAGCAGGTTCGTCGCGACCTTCGACCGTACGGACGTCGACAGGAACGACACGCACCGCACCTGCCCGCCGTAGAGAACGCGAGACAGGTCCTTCGCGACCAGATCGCGGCGTCCGGCGCTGCGCGGTAGGCCCGCCCATAGCCGGTCGGCGAGCGAGACGCGATCGGCCTCGGACGGTGCCGCCGCCAAGTGAACGCCTTGCCGCCAGCGGATTTCCAGGTGCGGGGCGTCCACGTTCACCCGCAGCCACACGGTGACGGCGGTCTCGCCGTCCTCCTCCGTGGGCTCGGCGTAGTCGAAGACACCGACGATGTAGCCGTGGTCCGCGCTCGCCCACTGGTTGTCGCCCTGCGCCGCCAGTTCCGCGTTGAACAGCAGCTCCGCCACCGCGCGCGCCCCTGACGCGAACCGCCACTGCTCGTCGCCGAGCAGCGCGGTGACGGCCGCGATGAACGACGACTTGCCCGCGCCGTTGGAGTCCTTCGGCCCCTGCCCGGCGACCACGATCAGCGTCCCGGGGACGGTCGGAACCGGATGCGTGGACAGCCGCGAGATGTTCACCGCCTGGACGGCCACGAGCGTCCGGTCGCCCACGACGTTCGCGGCGTCGCCACGCGCGGGCCCCGGCACCAGCGGTTCGAGGACGGCCGTCATGTGATCTCCCCCCGATCGTGTTCCCGGCCTCTGCGGCGCGCCCGGATCGCCGCGGCGAGCGGCGAATCGGGGCCCGCGGCCAGGATCAGCTCCTCCTGCATGCGGCGCCGGGCCGCGTCCGTCAGCCGGTGGAACTGCGGGCCCGGGACGAAACCGCCGGCGTCGTCCGCGCCCGCCTTCACCTGCGACACCAGCCCCGCCAGCCGGAGCCTGCGCAGTGACGTCTCCAGTTCCCCCAGGGGAAGTTGAGTGCGGCGGCGCAGTTCGTCGATGGGCGTCGGGTAGGGCGACAGCCACGAGTCGTCTGTCAGCGAACCCGCCGCGCGTGGGATGGCCACCGAATGGATGAGGATCAGCGTCAGAACGGCCCGTTCCTGGACCGGCCTTACGCATTCCGGGTCTCGTGCCAGTTCCGCGGCGACGTCGTCCCGGTATCCGGAGATCCACCGCGTCTGCTCGGAACGGACGAGCGTCCGCCCGCTCAGCTTGAGCATGTCCTCGACCGTCCGGCGGAGCGCCGGTTCCCGCAGCGCGGCGAACCGGACCTCCGACACCGGCTCGGCCGCGTGCTCCACCGCCATGTAGGCCGCGACCAGGTCGGCGCGGCGCCGCTCGTCATAGGCGCGCAGGATCCCCTCGAACAGCTCGCTCACGCGCCGCCCTCCGAGTTATCCACAGGTTCGGTTTTCTCGGCGGGCGGGGCCGCAGGCGCGGCAGGGTCGGAGGGCAGGTGAGAGACGACAGGAGGTGCCGATGACCCGCTCGATTCGGCCGACGCCCGCTCCGGCTCCGGCTGGGGCTCAGGTCGCGGTGGTTCGGGAAGCCGGCGGACGAGGTCCCGCAGCGACGCGAGCGACCCCTCCGGCCACAGCGCGACCCGGGGGCCGAGACGGACGGCGCCCGCGGCCTCGTCGAGGACGAGCCAGCCGGTGTCCGACAGGCGGCGCAGCTCCCCGGTGGCCCAGCGACGGGCCAGGTCGGTGTCGCCGCGCGTCATGTCCGCGTAGACCTCCAGGACGTCGGCGACCGTGGCCGGAGTGCCGGGCCAGGGGGCGTCGTCCAGGCGCGTCCAGCAGCAGCGGAGCACGGCCGCGAGGACACGCCGCGCCTGCCCCGCCCGGTCCAGCGGCATCGGCGGGGTCTCGTACTCCTCCAGCAACGCGGGCGTCGCACCGTCCGGCCATGCGGGCAGCAGCCAGACGCGAACACCGTCCGCCGCCCCGACCACACCGGCCGGAACAGGTTCTGACACGCCGACCGACGGTGCCCCCAACACGCGCGCACGGGCCCGCGCCAGCACGACCGGATCCAGATCCGCCGGCCGGCGCTCGTCGCCGGGGGCGGTCACCGGGGCGTCCTCTCGAACCAGCCCGGGGAGATCCAGCTGGGGGAGCCCGCGGGGCTGACGGTCAAGCCGTCCGACCAGACGAGCCGGTAGGGGAGTTCAGGGTGCAGGTGCGCGGACGACAGGTCGGACAGGACGCGGCGGGCCGCCGTCCAGTCCTGGGCGAGGACGTCCTCGACGGCGATCCGGTCGCGGCCGCGCAGGATCTGCTCGGCGACGTCGCGGAGCCGTTCCATCGCCGCGGTGTCGGCGCCGGTGTCGTCCGAGAGCCCCGGATCGGGGACCGACTCGCGGGGCGGGGCCGGCCGCGGCGGCGTGGCGCGCGGGCCGTCCTCCACCGCGGTCACCACGGCGGACGGCTCGTGCCACGGCGCGGCGGCGTCGAAGACGAACCCGTCCAGGACGGCGGCGAGGTCCTCGCGCGACGCGGTGCGGGTGAACGTCCGCCACGTCTCCGGCGGCAGCAGGGTCAGGTTCCGCGTCGTGCCCGCCGAGTCGGACAGCCGGGCCGCGGCGCGGCGGGACGCGTCCCCGTAGGCGTAGATGGCCGCGCGCAGGTCGGTGCAGGTCCGGTCGAGCTGGGGCCAGCGGCGCAGGATCGCACCGTGCAGGCGCTCGGCGCGCAGCAGGATCTCCTCGGTGCCCCACAGCTTCGGCGCCTGCTCGCGGAGCTCCTCGATGGTCCCGTTCGTCAGCGTGACCAGCTCGACGCTCCACAGCCGGAACGCGCGCGCCAGCCCGTCCGCGCCGTCGCGCGCCTGCTCCGGCGTCATCCGCGGGTCGGCCACGTTGAGCTGCTCAAGGGCGAGGAGCCGGTGCATCTCGCTCTGCCCGCCGTCCAGCATCATCCGCCGGACGAACATCAGCCCGACCACGCTGGTGAACGACGCCCGGTACCGGAGCTGGTTCGGCTTCGGGAACACCTCGCGGACGGCGCCGAGCCCCTTCAGCACCCGCAACCGGTTCTCGAACACCTCCGGCGGGTAGCGGCGGCACACGTACCGCATCTGCTCGCGGCTCAGCCCGTCCTCGCCCGCGTCGGCGAACGCGGCGAGCAGCGTCTCGGCCACGTCCACGAGCTCCGGGTCGTCCACGACGGCGCCGCTGTCGCGGGCCAGCGCCGCGAACATCTGCCGGTACACGCCCAGCACCGCCTCGCCGACCAGGACGTCGTCGAGGCTCGCGGCGGCGTTCTCGGAGGTGGGGGACACGGCGCACTACGGTACGGCCACCACGCCGCCAAGGTGGAATCGGCACGGGGAACGCGTGAACAAACAAGAATCCGAAACCATGGCGGTACACGCAGAGCGATGACACACTCACAGTGCCATGACGGATGTCCCGGCCCGCGAGCCGTGCCGGGCTCGGAAACGGCAGGGGAGCATGACCGCGACGAACACTCCCGTGAAGACGAACCTCCCCGCCGAACCCAACGCCTTCGTCGGCCGCGAACGCGACGTCGGCGACCTCGGCCGGCTCCTGGAGAGCATGCGCGCCGTGACGCTGTGCGGCGCCGGGGGCATCGGCAAGACCAGGCTCGCGCTGCACGTCGCGCACACGATGCTCGGCACCGGCCCCGACGGCGTCTGGTTCGTGGAACTCGCCGACGTCCGCCTGGACGGGACGACGGAGCCGATCGCGCGGCGTGTCGCCACCGTCCTCGCCGTCGCCGAGGAGGACGGCCGCCCGCTCACCGAGACGCTCGCCGACGCGCTGCACACCTCCACCGCCCTGATCGTCCTGGACAACTGCGAGCACGTGATCGAGGAGTGCGCCAAGCTGACCGGCATGCTGCTGGCCCGCTGCCCGCGGCTGCGGGTGCTCGCCACCAGCCGGGAACCGCTCCGCATGGCGGGCGAGAACGTGTGGCGGGTGCCGCCCCTGGAACCCGACGAGGCCATGCGGCTGTTCGTCGACCGCGCGAGGGCGGCACGACCGGCGTTCGCCGGCACGGACGCCGTCCACGACGTCACCCAGGCCCTCGACGGGATGCCGCTCGCGCTGGAACTCGCCGCCGCCCGCGTCCGCGTCCTGTCGGTCGAGCAGATCGCGCGCCGCCTCACCGACCGGTTCCGGCTGCTCAGCGCCGGCGACCGCACCGCCCCCGCCCGGCAGCGCACCCTCCGCGCCGCGATCGACTGGAGCCACGAACTCCTGGACGACCCGGAGCGCGTCCTGCTGCGCCGCCTGTCCGTCTTCGCGGGCTGGACGCTGGAGCAGGCCGAACACGTCTGCGCCGACGCCGCGCTCCCCGCCGACGACGTCCTCGACCTGCTCACCGCACTGGTCGACAAGTCGCTCGTGGTCGTGAGCGGCGAGCTCGCCGGTGAGGTCCGGTTCCGGCAGCTCGACAGCATCCGCGAGTACGCCGCCGAGCGGCTCGCCGACGCCGGTGAGCAGGACACGTTCCGCGAACGGCACCGCGACGCCGTCCTGGACGCGGCCGAGCGGCACGGCCGGATCGCCGTCGCGCGCGAGGACGCCCCCTGGGCCGAACGTGTGGCCCTGTTCAACCTGTACGACGTCGAGCTCGGCAACGTCCGCACCGCGCTCACCTGGTCCCTCGACCACGGCGACATCGGCGAGGGCCTGCGGATCTGCACCGCCCTGCGCACGTTCTGGATCGTCCGTGGCCGCGTCACCGAATGGGCCGGCTGGACCGACCGTTTCCTCACCGCCGCACCCGGCCTCGGCTCGGACGCGCCCGGCCCGGACGTCCTCGGCCCCGCGCTCGTCGCCCGCGCCCAACTCGCCCTAGGCGGCCGCGACTACGTGCAGGCCGCCCGGTACGCCGACGACGGTCTCGCGTCCTGCCGGGCCTGCGGTGACGACTTCATGACCGCGTCCGCCCTGATCGCCGGCGCCGAATGCCTGGTCCGCGCCGGACGCCTCACCGACGCCGCCGAACGCCTGGACGAGGCCGACGCGATCGCCGCCGCGCCCCGCCAGGAATGGAACCGCGCCTACGCCGCCGCCGTCCGCGGCTACCTGCTGATCCGCGGCTCGCGCCTGCGAGAGGCCCGCGGCCACCTGGACGCCGCCGCGTCCGTCATGCGCGGCATCGGGCAGCTGTGGGGCGCCTCCCACGCCATGATCGGCCTAGGCCGCCTCGCCGAGCTACGCGGCGACCACGCGTCCGCGCGCGGGCACTACGCCGAGGTCCTGCCGATCCTCGCCGAGATCGGCGCCCGCCCGGAGATGGCACGGGCCCTGGCCGGCCTGGGCCGCGTCGCCCTCGAACAGGACGACCTCCACACCGCCCGCGAGTCCCTCTCCCAAAGTCTCACGCTGAGCCGCTCGTCCGGCATCCGCCTGGACATCTCCCGCGCCCTGGACGCGTTCGCCGACCTCGTCGCCCGCGAGGGCGACGCACGCGGCGCGGTGATGCTCGCCGGCGCCGCGTCCGCCCTCCGCGAGGCCACCGGCCGAGCCCCCGGCACCGGCGCCCGCCGCGAACGCACCCTGGAACCGATCCGCCGCAAACTGGGCGAGCCCTTGGTCGCCCAATTCTGGGGCGAGGGCCGCGCCCTCCCCACCGACACCGCGATCGCCCACGCCCTACGCACCCCCGGCACCACTCCCGTCCCACGCCCCCGCCCCACGCACCGCACCCCCAAACCCCCAACCCGACCAACCAAGCCCCGAGACTCTTCCCCCACCCCCGACCAAGTCACCCCAACCCCCGGCTCCGGCCATCCCACCCCCAATCCCAAACGCCCCACCCGGGAAGGCCCCGCCCCCGCCGAGCCCGAACGCCCCACCCCGGGAAGCCCTGGCCCCGCCGCTCCCGAGCCCGAACCTCCTGCTCCGGGAAGCGCCGCCGCTACCGCCCCCGAGCCCGAACGATCCACCCCAGAGGGCCCTGGCCTCGCCGCTCCCGAGCCTGGTCATCCCACCCGCGAACCCGAACATCCTGCTCCGGAAGGCGCTGCCGCTACCGGCCCTGGAGAACATGGCCTCGCCACCCCCGAGCCTGGTCATCTCGCTTCCGAGCCTGAAGGTGCTGGCGCTGGTGGCCCTTATTCGTCAGGCGGTGAGCGCGGGCGCTCTGCTTCCGGGGGTCCTGGCCTCACTACGCCCGAGCCCGGTGATTCCTCCTCCGGGCCCGGGCGTGCTGCTCCGGGAGGCGCTGCCGCGACCGGTCCCGAGGTCGGGCGTTCCGGCCTTGCTGCTTCTGGGTCTGGTCATCTGGCCTCCGAGTCTGGACGTGCTGGCGCGGGGGGCCCTGCTTTGTCAGGCGGTGAGCGCGGGCGTCCTGCTTCCGGGGGCCCTGGTCTCGCTACGCCCGAAGCTGGTGAGTCCACCTCCGGGCTCGAACGCGCTGGCTCGGGAGGGGCTGCCGCGACCGGTCCCGAGGTCGGGCGCGCCGGCTCTGTAGACCATGGGCTCGCCGACCCTGAGCCTGGTGATCCCACCTCCGGGCTCGGACGTGCGGCCTCGGGAGGGGCTGTCCCTGCCGGTCCCGAGGTCGGGGGACCTGGCCCTGGGGGCGCTGGGCTTTCCGGCCCCGAAGCTGGTCGTCCCGGCTCCGAGCTCGGAGGTCCTGCCGTGGGAGGGGCTGGGCCGGTAGGGCCCGAGGACGGATGGCCCGCGGCCGAGGGCGGGTGGTCTGCCGACGACGCTGAGGCTGGACGGTATGCCACGGGATTTCCCGCGCCGGCGGCTGCGGAGTTCGGGCTGCGTGCTCATGCCGCTGAACCTGTGACCCCGCCGACCACTCTCACCCCCCGTGAGCGGGAGATCGCTCACCTCGTCGCGCGCGGCCTCAGCAACCGGGGCATAGCCGACGAGCTTGTCATCAGCCCGGCCACCGTGGCCCGCCACGTCACCAACATCCTGACCAAACTCGGTTTCTCTTCCCGCGCCCAGATAGCCGTCTGGGTCGTGGACAACCTCCCCACCAATCACCCACCCCCTTGAGGGCACTTTTCGTTGTGGGGCGTGTGTCGTGGTTGTGGGGGGCTTGGGTGCCTTGTTGGGCGGTGGGGTTCGGGGGTGGAGGGGTGTGTACACAGGGTGGGCGGCTATTGAGGGAACGTCGAATACGACGGTGGTTGCGCAGTTCGGAGCATGTGCGGGGGTGGGCGTCAACCTAGGTTCGGGGCATGCTCTCCAGAGGTGAGGACCCGGACGCGGTCTATCCGGCGGTCACGGTGACGCGGGCGGTGCTCGGTGCGGGTGCCGATCCGGGGCGGGTCGCGGTGATGGACGCCGAGTCCGGGCGGTCGGTTTCGTATGCGGAGCTGGTGGCCGGCGTGGAGGCCGCCGCGTCCGGGCTCGTCCGTGCGGGGATCGGGCCCGGGGACGTGGTCGGGCTGCTCCTGCCGGACGGGCCGGAGTTCGCCGTCGCGCTGCACGCCGTCATCGCGGCGGGTGCGGTGCCCTTCCCGGTCGGCGCGGAGTGTCCCGTGGACGCGGTGGGTGCCCGCGCCGTCATCACGTCGGGGCGGTTCGATGGTGCGGCGCGGACACTGGAACTTGATCGTCTGATGGTGGGGGAGGGCGCCGGTGTTTCCGGGGCCGAGGTTGACCCTGATCGTGATGTCGCCCTGCTCGCCTGCGCGCGGGGCCGGGCCGTGGGGCTCACGCACGCCGAGGTCGTGGCCGGGCTGGTCCGGGTCGCGGACGCCGGGATGATCGGCGGTGGTGACACCGTGCTGAGCGCGTTGCCGTTCAGCGATGTCCTCGGGCTGAACGGGGTGCTCAACCCGGCGTTGCGGCTGGGCGCCGCCGTCGTCGGGCTCGGCGGGCATGATCTGCCACGCGCACTGCGGGATCACCGGGTGACCGTGGCGGTGCTGCCGCCCGGGCTCGTGCGGGGCCTCGCTGCGTCCCGGTGCGACCTGCCGTCCTTGCGTGCCGTGGTGGTGGCGGGCGGGCCGCTGGCCGCCGAGGACGCACGGGCCGCCGCGGCGGGGCTCGGCTGCCGTGTCCGGCAGGCGTACGGGATCGCCGAGGCCGGCGGGTTCACCCACCTCAACCTGCGCGCCGCCGAGGAAGGCACGCTGGACTCGGTCGGACGGGGCCTGCCCGGCGTGACCTGGCGCATCGTCCATCCCCGCAGCGGCGCCGCGCAGGCGTCCTACCAGCCGGGCGAGCTGTGCGTCCGGCTGCCCGCCGCGCGGACCGCGGCAGTGCCCGTCCGGTGGCTGCCCACCGGGGACTCCGCGTTCGCCGACGACCACGGGCGCGTGTTCGTTCTGGGACGTGTGACCGGTACCCGTCCCGACCCGCCCGGTGAACCGGAGACGGTGCTGGCGGCGCACCCGTCGGTGGGCGACGCCGCCGTGATTCCCGTCCCGGACGGGGACCTCGGTCTCGCGCCGCACGCGTTCGTCGTCCTGGTGGAACCGGTGCCCGAGGGCGGGCTCCTGGCGTACGTCAACGGCCGTGTTCCGCGGACCCGCGCTGTCTCCGCCGTGCATGTCGTGGACGAGATCCCCCGCACTCGGGACGGGCGCGTCCGGCGCCGGGCACTGCTCGAACGCAGCGGGCTCACCCCATGACGTACACATTCGCCTACACACTTCTTCGGATGTGGCGCCGGGAGCGCGCGGCGTACGTTCGGCCCATGCCCGAGGGAAGCGCCGCCCCGCCCACGGTCGCGGGCACCACGATCACCGAGGCCGTCCTGGACGCGGCCAAGGCCAACGCGGCAGGCGGTGGGCGGGCCGCGCTCATCGACGCGCGGCGGGAACTCGGCTACGGGGCGTTCGCCAGAGAGGTGACGGCGGCCGCTGACGGGCTGCGCCGGCACGGCGCACGCCCCGGTGATGTCGGCGCGGTCCATGTCTCGGGCGTGTGCGACCTGGCCCTTGCCGTCCACGCCGTCTGCGCGGCCGGGGCCGTCCCCGCGCTCCTCCCGCCGGACGCGGCGCCCGCCGAGGTCGCCGCCCTGATGAACGAGTCCGGTGCCCGCTTCATGCTGACCGGGGAGGACACCGCCCCACGTTCCCTCGCGGCGGCGGAACGCTCCTATGTCAGGCAGGTCTTCGCGTTCGGGGACGTTCCCGGCACCACGCCGTTCGGGCGGCTGCTGGAGCCCGGCACGCGGGGCGGTGTCCCGCCGGCCCCCGATCCGCTCCGTGACACGGCGCTGCGGGTGTGTACACCGTCCGAGGACATCACGCATGCCGATCGGCTCGCCGATCTCTACCGGCTCACCGGCGCGCTGAGCCTCGGTGAGGATGACGCGCTCGCCCTCTCCGGAGCGGACGTCCCCGCCCTGACGTGGATCGGGCTCGTCGACCTGTGCATCACCCAGGGCGCGACCGTCGTCGGCATGCCCTCGCGGGGGACGGGTGACCTTCTCAAGGCGGTCCTGGATAAGGGAGTGACCGTCGCGGTCGTCACGCCGGCGAAGCTCCGCGCGATCGCGTTCGACCATGGCCGTGTCCCCGTTCCGGGGGTCCGGCTCCTGGTCTACGGGACACCGTCCGCCGAAGCGGTCCGGGCCTGCCGTACCCGTCACGGCTGGACGGTGTCACTCCTGTGCTGAACACGGTCAAGAGGCCCGGGGGATGGATTTGTGCTCCAGATAGGCGAGGAGCCCTTCGGGGCCGAGCTCGCGCCCGAGACCGCTGTTCTTGTAGCCGCCGAACGGCGTGTTCGGGTCGAGGGTGTACATGTTGACGCCGCAGCTTCCGGTGCGGACGCGGCGGGCGACGTCGATGCCGTGGTCGACGTCGGACGTCCAGACGGAGCCGCCGAGCCCGAACTCGCTGTCGTTGGCGATCCCGACGGCGTCGGCCTCGTCGTCGCACGGGATGAGGACGAGCACCGGCCCGAAGATCTCCTCGCGGGCGACGCGCATGTCGTTGCGCACGTCGCCGAAGACGGTCGGGGCGACGTACCAGCCGCGGTCGTGCGGGCGGTCCAGACCGCCGGTGATCAGCTTGGCGCCCTCGTCCTGCCCGACGCGGACGTAGTTCTCGACGCGTTCCCGCTGGCGACCGGAGACGAGCGGGCCGATCTCGGTGCCGTAGTCGGCGGGGTCACCGACCACCAGGCCGCCGACCATCGTCGCGAGCGCGTCGGCGACCTCGTCGTAGCGGCGGCGGGACGCGAGGATACGGGTCTGCGCGGCGCACGCCTCCCCGTTGTTCATCAGCGCGGCCAGCTTGAGGCCCTCGACGGTGGCCGCGAGGTCGGCGTCGTCCAGGACGATCGCGGCGGACTTGCCGCCGAGCTCCAGCGTGACGCGCTTGAGCTGCCGGCCGCACACCTCGCCGATCGCGCGGCCCGCGGCGGTGGAGCCGGTGAACGCCACCTTGTCGACATCGGGGTGCGCGACCAGGTGCGCGCCGACCTCGCGGCCGGCGGGGACGATGTTGACGACGCCGTCCGGGATCCCGGCCTCCTCGATCCATTCGGCGAGCAGATAGCCGTCGAGCGGCGTCTCCGGGGACGGCTTGGCGACCACGGTGCAGCCGGCGATGAGCGCCGGGGCGAGCTTGAGCATGAGCGTGAACTGCGGCACGTTCCACGGGACGATCGCGGCGACGACCCCGACCGGCTCCCGCGTCACGGTGACAGGGCCGAGCATCCCCGGCCGTTCGTCCTCCCACGTGTAGGTGGCGGCGAGGTCGACGTAGTACTGGAGCACCAGCTGCGGGACGGCGGCCTGCCCGAACACCGAGAACATGATCGGCGAGCCCATCTCGGCGGTGACCAGCTCGGCCATCGCGCCCTGCCGCTCGGCGTAGACGGCGGCGAGCCGCCCGACGATCCCGGCGCGCTCGGCGGGCGGCATCCGGGGCCAGGGGCCGTCGTCGAACGCGCGGCGCGCCGCGGCGACGGCGGCGTCGATGTCGGCCCCGGTGCCCTCGGGGACGCGTCCGATCACCTCCTCGGTGTGCGGGGAGACGACGTCGATCGTGCCGGTGCCGGACGGGGCGGTCCACTCGCCGCCGATGAACAGCCGATCGTGCTCGCGCATTTGCCGTGCCTCCCTGCCCGCCGCGGCGACGGTGCTGACCAAATGCTTGCTTGGGCACAGCATCGCATGTGATCCCCGGGCGTTGGCAAGAGCGTGAGACTCGCGTCTCATGGCCGTCCGGTATAACCGGGCCATGGCCGAGATCGCCGACATCTGGTTCGACCCGTCCTGCCCCTACACCTGGATCACGTCGCGCTGGCTGCTGGAGGCGGCGAAGGTCCGGCCCATCGAGCCGCGCTGGCACGTGCTGGGCCTGGCGGCGCTGAACGAGGGCCGCGACGACGACCCGGAGGGCGACCCCGAGGGCTACCTCTGGATACCCGCCCGCATCTGCGCCGCCGTGGCCGCCGGCGCCGGGCAGCAGGCGCTCGGCCGCTTCTACACCGCGCTCGGCACCCGCTACCACGAGCGGGGCGAGATGGAAGAGCGGACGTTCACCGACGCGCTCACCGACGCCGGCCTTCCGACGGACCTCGCCGCCGCTGCGGAGTCGGCGGAGTACGACGACGCCGTCCGCGCCTCGACGGCCGAGGGCATCGCCAAGGTCGGCCCGCACGTCGGCACGCCGGTGATCGCGATGGGGGAGACGGCGTTCTTCGGCCCGGTCATGTCGCGGATCCCGCGCGGCGAGGACGCCGGGCGGCTCTGGGACGCGACCCTCGCCGTCGCCGCCGTCCCTGGATTCCACGAGCTCAAGGGACGTCCCCACGCCGAGCCGGACTTCTCCTGAGATCCGAGCTTCTCCTGGACCGACCTTCCTCCGGAGAGCGGATTCTGACGGCTTCTCGGGGACGGCGGGGTCCGTGTGAAGGCCGTCCTAGAGGAGGTGGGCGTTGGGTTCGCGGGCCCGGCCGGCCAGTTCGGGGAGCTCGACCACCTCGACGCCCGCCGCCGCGAGGATCTCCGCGCCCGTCCCCTCGGCGAACAGCACCGGCTCCCGCCACGCGAACACGACCCGCCGGGCGCCCGACGCGACGATCAGTTCAGCGCACGGCCGCGGACGCGACGCCCGCCGCCCGCACGGCTCAAGCGAGCTGTAGACGGTCGCGCCCGAGAGGCCGGCGGTGGTCTTGGCGAGTGCGGCTTCCTCGGCGTGGTCGTGCGGGTCGTCCTCGCGGGAGTGGCCGCGCGCGAGCTCGCGCCCGTCCGCGCCGACGATGACCGCGCCGACCGAGAACGCGGTGCGGGACGGCGGGCACAGCCTCGCCAGGTCGCAGGCCAGCTCCAGCCATCCGAGGTCATCCACGCGCGGTCCCGGTGACATAGCGCAGCAGCGCGAGGTCGCCGATGCGCGTCGCCTCCTCCAGCCGCATCGGACGGTCCGGCGACTGCGGGAACACCCCGGACCGGACGAACCGCGGCGCCGACGGGTCGCCGATGAAGAACGGCGCGACGACGAGTTGCAGCTCGTCCACCAGCCCGGCCGTCAGGAACAGCGTGTGGACGCCCCCGCCGCCCTCGACCATCAGCCGCCGGACGCCGCGCGCCGCGAGATCACTCAGCATCGCGGGCAGGGTGAGGGGGTCTCCGGCGTCGACGATCTCGGCGACGCCGTCCAGCCGGGGCGCCAGCTCGGCGGCCGTGCGGGACGGCGCGTACACCAGCTTCGGAGACTCGCCCGTGGTGAAGAACCGGGCGCCGGGGTCCAGGTCGCCGCTCCAGGTCAGCGTGACCTTGGTGAGGTCGGGCGGCAGGCCCCGCTCGGCCCGCCGCTCCCGCCGCCGCGCCGACTTGATCAGCAACCGGGGGTCGTCGGCGCGGACCGTCCCGGCGCCGACGAGGATCGCGTCGCAGCCCGCGCGCACCGCGTCGACCCTGTCCCAGTCGGCGGCGCTGGACAGCCGGAGCCGCTCGGGACTCGCGTCGTCGATATAGCCGTCGGCGGACATGGCGCAGCTCAGCAGCACATAGGGGCGCTCGCTCACGCCGTCACCCTACGGCAGCGCCGTGACCGGGCGGACGGATGGCGTTCGAAGATTGTTTCGAGACGTCCGGCGTTTCTGCGCGGGATGTGTCGGACGGGATGCCTATGGTTGCTCGCGACATGCGAATTCTGCACACCTCCGACTGGCATCTCGGCAGATCTTTTCACCGCGAGGACCTGCTGGCCGCGCAGGCGGCGTTCGTCGACCACCTGGTCGAGACGGTGGCGGCGGAGCGGGTCGACTGCGTGCTGGTCTCCGGGGACGTCTACGACCGGGCGCTGCCCGCCGTCGACGCCGTCAAGCTGTGCGACGAGGCGCTGGAGCGGCTGGCGGAGCGCACCCGGGTCGTGCTCATCGCCGGCAACCACGACTCGGCCCGCCGCCTCGGGTTCGGGTCGGCGCTGATGGACAAGTCGGGCGTGCACGTCCGCACCGATTTCGGCGCCGTCGGGGAGCCCGTCGTCGTGGCGGACGCCGCGATCTACGGCATCCCCTATTTGGAGCCCGAACTCGTCCGGCAGCCGTGGGACCTCGACGAGCGCAGCCACGCCGCCGCGCTGACCGAGGCCATGCGCCGCGTCCGGGACGACGCCGCCCGCCGCGACCTGCGCTCGGTCGTACTGGCGCACGCGTTCGTCACCGGCGGCGCGGCGAGCGAGAGCGAACGCGACATCTCGGTCGGCGGGTCGTCGCACGTCCCGGCGTCGGTGTTCGACGGCGTCGACTACGCCGCGCTCGGCCATCTGCACGGGGCCTGGCGCATCACCGACCGCGTCCGGTACTCCGGCTCGCCGCTCGCGTACTCGTTCTCGGAGGAGAAGCACGTCAAGGGGTCCTGGCTCATCGACCTGCGCGACCGGGGCGGCGACGGCGAGGACGGGATCGCGGCGGAGTTCGTGGAGGCTCCCGTGCCGCGCCGCCTGGCCCGCGTGCGCGGCCGCATCGACGACCTGCTCACCGACCCGGCCCACGACCGGCTCGAAGACCGCTGGCTCCAGGTCACGCTCACCGACGAGCGGCGCCCGTCCGCCGCGATGGAACGGCTGCGCCGCCGGTTCCCGCACACGCTCGTCCTCGGCTTCGAGCCCGAGGGCGGCGGGACGGACACCGCCCGCGCCTGGTCCGGCCGCGCCCGTGAACGCTCCGACCTCGACGTCGCGGGCGACTTCGTCGCCGAGGTCACCGACGGTCCCGCGACCCCCGCCGAGCGCGCCCTCCTGGACGAGGCGTTCGGGGCCTTCCGCCGCAAGGAGGCGATGGCGTGAGGCTCCACCGGTTAGAGATCAGCGCGTTCGGTCCCTTCGCCGGCACCGAGGAGATCGACTTCGACGCGCTGTCCGATGCCGGGCTGTTCCTCATCCAGGGCCGGACGGGCGCGGGCAAGACCAGCGTCCTCGACGCCGTGTGCTTCGCGCTCTACGGGCAGGTGCCGGGCGTAAGGAACGCGGTGAAAGGGCTGCGCAGCGACCACGCGGCCCCAGGCGCCGCGCCGCGCGTGGTGCTGGAGACGACGATCCGGGGCCGCCGCCTGCGCGTCGCGCGCTCGCCCGCGTGGGAGCGGCCGAAGCTGCGCGGCTCCGGGACGACGACCGAGCACGCCAAGGTCGTCCTTGAGGAGTTCGGGCACGGCGCGTGGACCGGGCTCACGACCCGGCTGGACGAGGCGGGCGACCTGGTGTCGCGGCTGCTCGGGATGACCGCCGTCCAGTTCTGCCAGGTCGCGCTGCTGCCGCAGGGCGAGTTCGCGGGCTTCCTGCGCGCGGGCGCGGACGAGCGCCGCAGGGTCCTGGAGCGGCTCTTCGCGGCGGAGGTGTTCACGCAGGTCGAGAAGTGGCTGGCCGAGCGCAGGGCCGCCACCGGACGCGAGGCCGCCGAGCTGGCCGCGGCGGCGTCCTCGATCGCCGACCGCATCGCCGAGACGACCGGCGCCGAACCCCCGCACGCCGAACCCCCGCGCGAGGCGGCCCCGGTCGTTCCCGCGCCGCGCCGTGGGGAGCCGGGAGCGGGGCCGTCCGGCGAGGTGGAGGCACTGGCCGCGTGGGCCGCCGAGCTGGCCGGCGGGCACGAGGACGTCCGCGCGGCGGCCGGCGAACTGCGCGCGGAGGTCGCGGCGACGCTGGAGACCGCCCGCGCCGCCCTCGACGACGCGAAGGCGCTCGCCGACCGGCGCCGCCGCCACGCCGAGGCCGTCGCCCGCCGTGACGCGCTGCGCGAGCGCGCCGAAGACAAGTCGCGGATGGCGTCGCGGCTCGACGCCGCCGCCCGCGCCGACCGGGTCGTCCCGCTGGTGAGGGCCGTCGAGGCCCGGCACCACGAGGCGAGGCGGACGCGGCACTGGGCCGACGAGACCCGCGCGAAGGTCGGCGCGCTCCTCCCGCCGAACGCCTCCGAGGACGTCCTGGCCAAGGCCGAACGCGCCCGCCGCGACGAGATCGCCGCACTGGACGGCAGGCGCGCCACCGCCGCCCGGCTGCGCCAGATCGAGAGCGAGCGCGCGGCCCTGGCCCACGACCTGGCCCGGCTGGAGCCCGAGGACGCGGAGACCGCCGCGGCCCTCGCCGAGCTTCCCGGCATCGTGCGGGCGCGGCGCGGCGAGCTGGACGAGGCCCGCCTCGCCGCCGCCGGACGTTCCGGAGCCGAGTCCGCACTCGATGCGGCCCGCCGTCGCCTCGACGCCGCGCAGCGCCGTGACCAGGTAGAACACCGGCTCGCCGAGGCGGAGACGGCGCACCGCGACGCGGTCGACGCCGCGCAGGACGCCCGCCAGCGCGTCCTCGACCTGCGCCAGGCGCGGCTGGACGGGATGGCCGCCGTCCTCGCCGAAGACCTCGCGGACGGCGAGCCGTGCCGGGTGTGCGGCTCCACCGAGCATCCGGAGCCCGCCACGTCCCACGCGCTGATCCCGACCGAGGAGCGGATCGACCGGGCGCAGGCCGAGGACGACCGGGCGCGGGACGTCCGCGAACGGGCGGGCAAGACCGTGGAGGCGCTGCGCACCGAACGCGACCACCTCCTCGACACCGCCGGTGAGGCGGCCGCCGGCGTCCTCGCCGAAGAGGTCGCGGGCGCCGAGGAGGCGCTCCGGGCGGCGGTGGCGTGCGCGGCCGAGGCCGACCGGCTGGAGGCCGTCCTGCACCGGCACGAACAGGAACTCGAACGCGTCCGCGACAGGCGCGCCGAGATCGGCCGGGCGCTCACCGAGAACCGCACCCAGGACAAGGAGCTCGCCGCCGAGCGGGCCCGCCTGTCCGCGGAGCTGGACGAGGCGCTCGGCGGCGACGCCACCCTGGAGGCCCGCGTCGGCCGGCTCGGCGGTGAGGCCGACGCGCTCGCCGCGGCCGCCGAGGCGCTGCGCGCGTCCGTCCGCGCCGCCGGGGAGCTGGCCGCGGCCCGCGCGAACGCGAAGGCGACCGCCGAGGCCGAGGGGTTCCGCACGCCCGACGAGGTCGTCGAGGCCGCGCTGCCCGACGAGGACCAGGGCGTCCTGCGCGACCGGATCCGGCGGCTGGACGACGAGGAGGCCGCCGTCCGCGACCTGCTCGCCGACCCCGCGCTGTCCGCGGCCGCCGCCGAACCCGCCCCCGACCTGCCCGCGCTGGAGGCGGCGCTCCAGGCCGCGGACGCCGCGCACGCCGCCGTCGCGTCCGCCGCCGACCGAGCCCGCCACCGCTGCGAACGCCTCGCCGAGTTGCGCGAACGGCTCGACGCGGCCGTCCGCGCGTGGCGCCCCGCCGCTGAACGGCACGAGGTAGCCGAGCGGCTCGCGGGCCTGACGTCCGGCAAGCACGCCGCGAACCGGCACGCGATGTCGCTTTCGGCGTACGTGCTCGCCGCGCGGCTCAGGCAGGTCGTCGACGCCGCGAACGAGCGGCTGGAGCGGATGTCGGGAGGCCGTTACGCGCTCGTCCACACCACCGGGAAGTCGGCGGGCGACCGGACGAAGGGCGCCGGCGGCCTCGGCCTGCGCGTCGCCGACGCCTGGACCGGCCTCGGCCGCGACCCCGTGACCCTGTCGGGCGGCGAGTCGTTCATCACCTCGCTGTCGCTGGCGCTCGGCCTCGCCGACGTCGTCACCGCTGAGGCGGGCGGCGCCGAGATCGGCACGCTGTTCGTCGACGAGGGCTTCGGCACCCTCGACGACGAGACGCTCGACGAGGTCATGGACGTCCTGGACGGCCTGCGCGACGGCGGCCGCGCCGTCGGCGTCGTCAGCCATGTCGCCGAACTGCGCGCCCGGATCCCCGCGCAGCTGCGCGTCACCAAGAACCGCGCCGGCTCCACGGTCCAGATCATCGTCTGACCCGAGGTTCCGGCGGCAGGCCGTGGCGCCTCGCCGGCGCGGGCGGCGCCCCGCCGGGCCGGGCTCCCGCGCGCCCGCGGCATCTGCGTGACCGGCCCGCCGCGCAGCAGCGCAGCATCGCCGTGATCGCGGCGACGTCGGCGTTCTCGAACGCGGTCACGTAGTGGTCGAGGAGCAGCCGGGCGTCCGGTTCCGTCGGCTCGGTGAGGCGGCCGGGGTCGGCGTCCGCGAGCGTCGTCCGGGCCCGTTGCAGGGTGCTGTTCACCGCGGCGGTGGACGTCCCGAGCGCCTCGGCGACCTCGGCGGCGCGCCACGACAGGACGTCCCGGAGCATGAGCACCGCCCGCTGCCTGGGCGGCAGCAGTTGCAGCGCGGCGACGAACGCGAGCCGGACGCTGTCGCGGGAGTCGGCGACGGCGGCGGGGTCGAGCGCGCGCGGCCAGGGCGGCGGCCACGCGTCCTCGTCCGGCGGCGGGCCGAGCCCCCCGCAGGGCGCGTCGCCGGACGCGCCCGCCGTGGACGTCCGCGGGCGCCGCTCCGAACGGGCGAGCGCGTCCAGGCACGCGTTCGTCGCGATCCGGTACAGCCAGGCGCGCAGCGGGCCCCGCGACTCGTCGAACCTGCCGTGGGCGCGCCACGCCCGCAGCAGCGTCTCCTGCACCATGTCCTCGGCGTCGTGGACGGAGCCGAGCATCCGCCGGCAGTGCGCCAGCAGCTCCCGCCGGTAGGGGGCGGTCAGCAGGGCGAACTCGTCCGCGCTCGTCATGGTCGTCCAATCGGGTCGGGCAGGGTGGACGGCGCGGGCGCCGGGGCCGGGACGGGGGCCCGCCGTCCGGGCAGGCCAAGCCCCACCACGGCGGCGCCGAGCGCGAGCCCGGCGAGGACCCACGTCGCGGGCGCGAACCCGTCGGTGAACGCCCGTGCCGAACCGTACCCGCCCGCGGAGGCGAACACGGCGGCGGACACCGCGATCCCGAACGTCCCGCCGAACTGGCGGAGCGTGTTGAACGTCCCGGACGCGACCCCGATCGCAGGGACCGACCCGATGACGGCGTTCTGCGCGGCGGGCATCGCCAGCGACACCCCACCCCCCATGAGGATCAGCGGCGGGACGAGCCCCGGGTATTCCGTCCCCGGCGAGGCGATGAGCGCGATCCACGCGAGCCCGGCCGCGGCCAGCAGCAGCCCGCCGGAGACGAGGACGCGTTCGCCGACCCGGCCGACCAGGCGCCCGGCGAGCGGCGCGAACAGGAACAGGGTGACGGTCCAGGGCGCGAGACGCAGGCCGGTGCCGAGCGGGCCGTAGCCGAGCCCGTTCTGCAGGAACTGCGCGAAGAAGTACGTCGCGCCGAAGATCGAGCCGTAGAGGAGGAAGCCGGCCGCGTTCCCGGCGGCGAACGCGGGCGTCCGGAAGTAGCGCATCGGCAGCATCGGCGCGGCGGCGCGCCGCTCCCACAGGACGAAAGCCGTGGTCAGCACGGCCCCGGCGGCGAAGGCGCCGACGACCTCGGGACCGGTCCAGCCCGCGGCGCTCCCGCGGACGAGCCCCCAGACGAGCCCGAGCGAACCGCCCGTCACGAGGACGACCCCGGCCGGGTCGAGCCGGCGCCCGGCGCCCCGGCTCTCCGGGACGCGCGCCCGGATCAGCGGGATCAGCACGAGCCCGATCGGCACGTTCAACCAGAAGATCCACTGCCAGGCCAGCTCTTCGACGATCGCGCCGCCGACGAGCGGGCCGCCGAGCGTGCCGAGTCCCGTCACGCCGCTGAAGACCCCGAGCGCGCGGGCGCGCCGCTCGGCCGGGAACGCGGCGCCGAGCAGCGCCATGGCGTGCGGCATCACCATCGCCGAGCCGGCGCCCTGCGCGGCCCGCGCGGCGATCAGCACACCGGCGTCCGGCGCGAGCGCGCACGCCGCGGAGGCGGCCGTGAGGACGGCGAGACCGATGATCAGCAGCCGCCGGCGACCGTAGCGGTCACCGAGCACCGACGCCGTCATCAGCAGCGCGGCGAGCGGGAGCGTGTAGGCGTTGACCGTCCACTCCAGCGTCTCGGCCGAGGCGCCGAGCCCGGTCCTGATCGTGCTGAGCGCGGTGGTCACCACCAGCATGTCCAGCATGATCGTCAGTGCCGCCGCCGAGGTCAGGGCGAGCACCCATCCCGCGGGGGAAATTCTGCGCATATGGCCTCCCGGCCGTCCGGTACCAGGCGAGGGCGGAAGATCCCTCGCCTGTAGTACCGGCCGGGAGCCCGGAACTCATCGGCCGCGGGCGATCATGGACGGCGCCGCCATGGACGCGCCGCTCCGGTCAGCCCGAGATGTACTGGAGGATCACGTTGTGGACGTGGTGGCTCTTGTCGCTGCCGCGGAACTCGACCTCGTAGGTGTGCGTGCCGACGTTGATCGCGATCGAGCCGGTGGAGAAGTACGACCCGGCCCACGACTTGTTGCTGACCACGCTCACCGAGGTGATCTTGGAGTAGGGGACGCTGGTGATGGCGAACTTCTTGCCGGCGAAGCTCTTGTCCTGGATGATCACCCGGCGGTCGGTGAGGCCGATGAACCCGGTGCCGGTGCCCACCGCGTCGTAGACGGCGATGATCTGCTCGCCGGGCAGCAGCCCGCTCTCGATCTGCTTGAGCTGCCCCGACCTGTCGTGCCTGACCTCGTCGGCCATGCGTCCTCCCGAGTCGTCGCGTTCGTTCCGGTTCGTAGGGGAGTGTCTCAGTCGCCGCCGGTGGTCCGCGCGCCTTCGAGGAAGCCGACGCAGCGGCCGAGCAGCTCGATGAGCGTCGCGCGCTCCTCGTCGGTGAACTCGGCGGCCAGGCCCCGCTCGACCCGGATCGCGCGCACGTCGGCGTCCGCGAGCACCGCCTCGCCGTCGGCGGTGAGCCGGGTCTCCAGGATGTTGCGGTGCCACTCGTGCGGGGTGCGCTCGATCAGCCCGCGCTCCTGAAGGTTCTTCAGGACGGTGTTCATCGTCGGGGGAGTGACCGCGCAGGCCCTGGCGAGCGCGGCGGCGGACATGCCGGGGTTCTCGTCCAGCAGGAGCAGTGCGGCGTACTGCGGCACCGTGAGCCCGCTCGGCCTGACCGCCGCCTGCTTGGCCCCGTTGAGCGCCTGCTCGGCGCGCTTGAGATGGGAGCCGATCCGCTCCGGCGTGGGCATCGAGGTCATTTCCGCATGCTACCGAGCCGTCGAAGGGAAGACCGTTGACGAATATTAGACTTCTAACTAACGTATGTGCGCATCCGAATGAGTTAGCTCGAACGGAGATCCATGTTCCCCCTCCACCGCTTCTCGACCGCCGCCGCCGCGCTCGCCGTGGTGCTGCTGCCCGCGTCCGTCCCCACGGCTCCGGCGGCGGCCGCCGAACCCGCGACGGCGTCCCTGCAAACGGCTGCGTCCCTGCAAACGGCTGCGTCCCTGCAAACGGCTGCGTCCCTTCAAACGGCTGCGTCCCTTCGAACAGCGGCGTCCCACGCGCGGGTCGCCGCCGCCTATGTGCTGCCGGGTGACCGCGTGTACCCCGAGGGCGTCGCCGCCGACCCCCGCACCGGCTCCCTGTACGCCGGGTCGTTCCAGGACGGCACCGTCTACCGGACGACTCCCGGCCGGCGCGTCGCCGAGGTGTTCCTCCCGGCGGGCGCGGACGGCCGCCGCACCGCCAACGGCCTGAAGGTCGACCGGGCCGGACGGCTGTGGGTGACCGACTCCACGGCAGGGGTCTCGGTGTACGACATCCGGAGCCGCCGCCTGCTGGCCCGGTTCGACGTCCCGGGGAGCGGGGCGCGGTTCGTCAACGACCTGGCCATCGCCCCGGACGGCGCCGCCTACCTCACCGACAGCGCCAGGGCGGTGGTCTACCGTGTGACGCCCCGGGACCTGGCGGACGCGCGCGGCGGACGCGCCACGCTCACACCCCGCTTCGACCTGGACGGCGTCCTCGAACCGCACGAACCCGGCGCGTTCACCTTGAACGGCATCGTCGCCGACCCCGCCGGACGCTTCCTGCTCACCGCCGACATGCACGGCGGTGACCTGTACCGGCTGGACGTCGTGACCGGCGCCGTCCGCAAGGCCGCACTGCGCGGCGGCGACATGCGCAACGCCGACGGCCTGGAACTCCAGCACGGACGGCTCTGGACGGTCCACAACATCGACAACGCCATCACCCGCTGGCGTGTCGCGCGCGACGGCACGGGGGCCCGCCGCGAGCGCACGCTGACGGACGCGAAACTTCAGCTACCGACGACGCTCGTCCGCGGCCGGGGAACCCTGTACGTGGTGCGCTCGCAGTTCGACAAGGGCGGCCCGCTCGGCGACGGGACACCGGAGATCCCCTTCACCATCGCCGCCGTCCGCGGCATCTGACCCCTGGGCGGTCAGAGGTACAGCCCGGTGCCGTGCTCCGGGCGTTCGCTGGCGATCGCGTGCAGGTCCCGCTCGCGCATGACGAGGTAGTTCTCGCCCTGGATCTCGACCTCGAACTGGTCGCCCGGGTGGAACAGCACGCGGTCGCCGACCTTGACGACGCGGACGTGGTGGCCGACCCCGCAGACCTCGCCCCAGACCAGGCGGTTCGCCTCCTCGACCGTCGCGGGGATCACGATCCCGCCGGTGCTGCGGCGTTCCCCGCTGTCCTTCTCGACCTTGATCATGACCCGGTCGTGGAGCATCTGGACTTCGAACTTCGGCTCGGACACGCTGGGAAGTTTAGTGCCCGGTATGGGGGAGAGCGTTCCACGAGGACGCGATGATCTCCGGCAGCGCGGACCGTTCGGGGCGCCAGCCGAGCCCCGCCCGGACGGCGGACGCGTCGCAGACCAGCACCGGCGGCTCGGGCCGGGCGGGGCGCCGCAGCGTCGGCACGGGACGGCCGGTGGCCTCCTCGACCGCCGCGACGACCTCGTGCACGGCGGCGCCGGCGCCGCTGCCGACGTTGTAGACCCGCTCCTCGCCCGGCCTGACCGCCTCCAGCGCCCGGACGTAGGCGGCGGCGAGATCGTCCACGTGCAGGTACTCGCGGACGGCGAGCCCGTCACCGTTGATCTCCAGGTGCGGGGCGTGCCCGGCCGCGACGGCGAGGGCCTTCGGGATCAGCCGCGTCTCGTCGGGGTCCACCCGGCCCTCGACCGACCCGGCGACGTTGAACGTGCGCAGGACGACGGCGCCGATCGCGCCCGTCCGCGCGTGGAAGCGCACAGCCTGCTCGGCGGCCAGCTTCGACGCGCCGTACGGGCTCGCGGGCGCGGTGTGCTCGCTCTCCGGGATCGGCTGCCGCTCCGGTGTCCCGTACACGGCGGCCGTCGAGCCGAACACCACCCGGTCCGCGTCCACCGCCCGCAGGAGGTTCACCGTGCCCTGCACGTTCGCGGTGAAGTAACGCAGCGGGTCGTCGAACGACTCGCGGACGCGGGTGAGCGCCGCGAGATGGCACACGCCGTCGTACGGGCCGCCGGGCAACCCGTCCGGGTCGAGGAGGTCGCCGCGGACGGGACGGACCCCGTCCGCCACACCCGCCCGCCGCCGCACCAGCCCGTCGACGTCATGCCCGGCCGCGACCAGCCGCCGCCCGACCGCGTACCCGGCGTACCCCGCCGCCCCGGTCACCAGCACCCGCATGAGCCGTGTCTACCGCAGGCCACGGCGCGCGGGAACCCTCACCTGTAGGTGCGGCCTATGGTGGACGACACCCGCGACACGAGCCCGCGCGGCAGAAAGCGGGTGGCCCCGATGAGCGCCTTGTACTGCGGGCCCGGGATACTGACCTGGACACCGCGACGCAGGTCGCGGAGCCCGGCGGCGACGACGTCGTCCTTGTCCAGCCACATGAACTCCGGCAGCCCGGACATGTCCATCTGGGCGCGTTCGTGGAACTCGGTGCGCACGTAGCCGGGGCACAGCGCCATCACGTGGACGCGGTCGTCCGAGCGGCGCCTGATGTCGGCGGCGACGGCCTGGCTGAAGCTCACCACCCACGCCTTGGACGCCGCGTACGTGCCGCGCGTCGCGAACGCCGCCGCCGACGCCACGTTCACGACCCCACCCCGGCCCTGGGCGAGCATGCCGGGCAGCACCGCGTGGGTGAGCCGCAGGACGGCCTCGCAGTGCACTTTCAGCATCGTCAGCTCGTCCGTCACCGGGACGTCGAGGAACACGCCCTTGTGCCCGAACCCGGCGTTGTTGATCAGCAGGTCGACGCCCTCGCAGGCGTGCTCCTCGGCCGCCGCCAGGCCGCTCTCGGTGGACAGGTCGGCGGGCAGCGTCTCGGCGCGCACCGCGTACGTGTCGCGCAGCTCGGCGGCGGTCCGTTCCAGCCGCTCGGCGTCGCGGGCCAGAAGGACCAGGTCGAACCCGTCGGAGGCGAGGCGGCGGGCGAAGGCGGAACCGATCCCCGCGGTCGCGCCGGTGATGAAGGCGGTCGGCATGCCATCGAGCCTAGGCCGCCCGGGTCGGCCGGGCTAACGCGCGGTGGCCCGTCGGGCACGGAAATGCCGCGGGTCGGGACGGCGGGTGGCGCGGCGGTAGGCGAACGTGAACCCGGGCCAGTTGTTGACGACCTCGCCGTCCGCGGTCATGTACCAGCTCCGGCAGCCCGCCTCCCACACCGTCGAGCGGAGCCGCTCGCGCATCTCGCGGGTGAACGCGTCCTGCGCGCCGGGCCGGACGTCGATCCAGCCGAGCCGAGCCCGCCGCAGCGCCCGAACACACCCGAGGACGTACCTGAACTGCGACTCCAGCATGTAGATGATCGAGTTGTGCCCGAGGTTGGTGTATGGGCCGTACAGCAGGAACAGGTTCGGGAAGCCGCTGACGGTGATGCCGAGATGGGCCCGCGCGCCGCCGCGCCACGCCTCGTTCAGCTCCCGCCCGCCCCGTCCGACGATCCTCATGGGGGACAGGAACTCGGTGGAGCGGAACCCGGTCGCGTAGACGATGACGTCCACGTCGTACTCGCGTGTCGCGGTCCTGACGCCGGACGGTGTGACGGCCTCGATCGGGTCGGTGACGAGGTCGACGTTCGGCAGTGCCAGCGCCGGATAGTAGTCGCTGGAGACGAGGATCCGCTTGCAGCCCATCGGGTAGCCGGGTATGAGCGCCTCGCGTAGCGCGGGGTCGCCGACGCCGTCCCGCAGCGTGTTCTTGAACCGCTTCTCCAGCATCGCCATCAGCTTCGGGTACTTCACGAAGCCCAGCGCCCGCGCCTCGTACGTCGCGTAGACGCGGGCGCGGCTCAGCTTGTAAACCCCCGGCACGTGCGCCAGGACGGCCTTCTCCCAGCTCCGGTACGGCCGGTCCGGCTTGTCGATCACGTACGGCGCGGACCGCTGGAACAGCCGCAGCTCCGCCGCCTCCTTCGCGATCTCCGGCACGATCTGGATCGCGCTCGCGCCCGTCCCGACCACCGCGACCCGCCGTCCCCGCAGGTCGGCGCCGTGGTCCCAGCGGGCGGAGTGGAAGCTCGGCCCGGCGAACGAGTCGCGCCCCTCGATCGGCGGCAGGACGGGCCGGTTGAGCTGCCCGCACGCCGACACCAGCACCCGCGCGTCCAGTTCCCCGGACGTCGTGGAGATCCGCCAGAGCGCCGTGTCCTCGTCGAAGCGCGCCCCGGTCACCTCGGTCCCGAACCGCACCCACTCCAGGACGTGGTACTTGCGCGCGCAGTGCCACAGGTAGCCGAGGATCTCCGGCTGCGGCGGGAAGCGCCGCGACCAGTCCGTCTTCCGCTCGAACGAGAACGAGTACAGGTGGGACGGGACGTCGCACGCCGCGCCAGGATAGGTGTTGTCGCGCCAGGTGCCGCCGAGACCGTCCGCCTTCTCCAGGATCACCACGTCGCGGATCCCGGCCGCCCGGAGCCGGATCGCCATCCCGATCCCGCCGAACCCGCTTCCGATGATCACCACGCTGTGCGCCATGGCCGTCCCGAACCTCGTGCCGCCGCGGTACGCACGAGCGTAGGTGCCCGGCGGGGCGCTGAACAGTCGCCGCAATCGCGGGAAATTGTCGGCGGTCCCTGCCACGATCGCGCCATGCTCTACGACACTCTCCGGGCGGGGGCGCTCAGGAACGACGGTCTGGACGGCGTCCGCGTCGCCGCCCTCGATCGCGCCCGCTGGTTCCTCGACCTCGTCGACTGGACCCCGGCGGACGGGACCTCGACGGACGGGACCGCGGCGGACGGGACCTCGGCGGACGGGGCCGCGGCGGACGGCGTGCCGGTCAGGTCACGGCGGTATGACGGGGACACGCGGAGGAGCGTGCTGGCCCGGAGGCTGCCCACCTGCGCCGACGCGGACGGCCGGGCGTTCCTCGTCGCCCTCCTGCTGGCCGGGGCGGGCGGCGAGGACTGGATCTTCTGGCACCACGCGTCCGAGATCAGGGCCGCGTCGTCGAGGGCCCGGGGCTGGTCCCGCGACGAGACCGCGGTCCTGCTCCTCGGCGCCGCCGAGATCATGCCCGACTACCGGCTCGCCGAGGCGCTCGACGTGGCGCTGACCGCCGCCGAGCGGCTCGATCCCGAGGATCTCTACGAACTGGCCCCCTGGTTCACGCACGTGTCCGGCGCGTTCGCCAGGGCGGACATCCCGGCCGGGTATCGCGGGCCGCTCGCCAAGCGCCTGTGGGCCCTGATGGAGATCGTCGACGAGGCGTTCCTTCCCGACGGGCTGATGCCCGTGTCGGAGGTGTGGGCCGCGCCGCTGCGCGCGTCCGCGTCGACGGCGCCTGCGTTGGAGCGGGCGCGGTTCGTCCGGCACCTAGTGAGCCTGTCGTCGCCCCGCCCCACGGCGAAATGGCGCCGGACGTGCCTGTCGCTCATGGACGCGGTATCGCTGCGCGACACGGTGGCCGCCTGCCTGCGCTCCCTCGCCGAGGACGACCCGCCACGCGAAGGGGAGTACGGCTACCTGGTCCACCACGACCACGGCGACCTCGCGCGCGGGGTCGTCTGGGCGGCGTCGCTCGCCGGCGGCCCGGAGACGGTGCAGCGGCTCGAAACGCTCGCGCTGCGCGCCGGCGCGAACGCCGGGTCCCGCGGGCTCGCCGAAGACCTCAAGCTCGCGGGCGCGGCGATCAACGCGCTCGGCGCCGCCGACGATCCCGGCGCGCTGGAGTCGCTGTGGCGGCTGCGGTCCAAGATCAAGCACCGGGCGCTGCGGAAGCAGCTCGACACCGCGCTCCAGACGGCGGCCGGACGGCAGGGCATCACGCCGGCGCAGCTCGTCGAGCGCAGCGTCCCGTCCCACGGCCTGCGGCCGGACGGCTCGCTGGAGCGCACGCTCGGCGCGCACACGGTCCGGGTGGCGGTGCAGGACGCGGCGACCGTGCGGCTGGCGTTCACCGGCGCGGACGGGAAGGCGTCCAAAACGGCCCCCGCCGCGGTCAAGGACGGCTTCGCCGACGAGCTGAAGCAGCTGAAGGCCCTGGCCAAGGAGGTGCGGGCCACGCTGGCGACCGAGCGGGCGCGCGTCGAGTCCCTGATGTCGGACGACCGTGAATGGCCCTTCGGCGATTGGCGCGAGCACTACCGCGACCACCCGATCACCGGCGTCGTCGTCCGCGGCCTCATCTGGGAGTTCCAGGGCGGTGACGGCGCCTGGCACGCGTCCATGACCCCACCGGACGAGACCCCGGCGCGAGTAAGGCTCTGGCATCCGATCAGGGACACGATGGACGGCATCCGCGCCTGGCGCGAGCGGATCGTCGAGCAGCGGGTCCGGCAGCCGTTCAAGCAGGCGTTCCGCGAGATCTACCTGCTCACCCCGGCCGAGGAGGAGACCGGGACGTACTCCAACCGGTTCGCCGCGCACATCGTCCGCTACCGGCGGCTGTACGCGCTGTTCAAGGAGCGCGGCTGGCAGGCCAACTTCCTCGGCCGCTACGAGGGCGGCCACAACGGGGAGGCGCGCGGCGAGTTCGGCGGCGGCGAGTGGCGCGCGTGCTTCTACCACGACCCGGCCGACGAGGCCGACTGGGCGCCCGAGTACGCCTCCACCGACCAGGTCAGATTCGAGCGCCGGCAGGGCCGGGGCTGGGCGGACGTGCCGCTCGCCGACGTCCCGCCCGTCGTGTTCAGCGAGGCGATGCGCGACGTCGACCTGTTCGTCGGCGTGACCTCCATCGCCACCGACGCGGAGTGGACCGACCGGGGCGAGGACCGGTTCGCCGCGTACTGGCGCGAGACGACGTTCGGCGAGCTGACCGCGAACGCCGAGGTCCGCCGCGCGGCGCTGGAACGCGTCCTGCCCCGCACGAAGATCGCCGACCGCTGCCGGATCGAAGGGCGCTACCTGGTGGTCAAGGGCGAGCTGCGCACGTACAAGATCCATCTGGGCTCGTCGAACATCCTGATGGAGCCGGACGACTCCTATCTCTGCGTCGTTCAGGCGAGGGGAAAGACAAAGGGCACTCCCTACCTGCCGTTCGAGGACGAGCGGCTCTCGCTCATCATCAGCAAGGCGTTCCTGCTCGCCGCCGACCACGAGATCACCGATCGGACGATCCTGCACCAGATCAAGCCCGTGACCACCTGACACTCTGGAAAGATCACCGCATGTCCGACGATCTCCGCGCGCGGCTCGACGCGCTCGACGCGCCACGGCCGACGCGCGCGTGGCGCCGCCGCACGCTGGAACTCCTGGACGACCCCGCGGCCCGCGACGAGGTGCTGCGCCGGGTCCGCGGGTACGCGACGAGGGAGCCGCGCCTGGCCGGCGGGCGGCCGTTCTCGGACCCGTCCCTGCGCGACGAGCCGGGTGCCCGCGGCCGCGTCTGGGCCGCCGCGCTGCTCGGCGACCCGGGCGTGATCCCGCTGCTGGACGTGATCGCGCGCCGCGCCGCCGGAGTCACCCGCGAGTTCGAGCCGTCGGCGCGGCTGGCGGGCGCGGCCGTCGGCGCGCTCGGCGAGTTCACCGACCCGCGGGCTCTCGACGTGCTGCTCGGGCTGCGGCGCGACGTCCTGTACCCGGGCCTCGCCGGGCAGCTCACGGCCGCGATCGAGACGGCGGCGGCCCGGCGCGGCATCACGCCCGCGCAGCTGGAGGAGCGCGGCGTGCCCGCGCACGGCCTCGGCAGGGACGGCTCGCTGGCCCGCGACATCGGCGCCTACCAGGCGGTCCTCGTCATCGAGGACCCGCTGACCGTGGGACTGACGTTCACCGGCGCGGACGGCCGCCCGCTGCGCACCGTGCCGGGCGCGCTGAAGGTGCCGCACGCCGCGCCGATCAAGGAACTGAAGACCTTGCGGAAGCAGGTCGACGCCACGCTCGCGGCCGAGCGCGTCCGCGTCGAAGCGCTGATGTCCGTCGAGCGCGCCTGGCCCTACGCGGACTGGTGCCGCCACTACCGCGACCATCCGGTCACCGGGGCGGTGACGCGCGGCCTGATCTGGGAGTTCGAGGCGGCGGACGGGGTCTGGCACGCCGCCACCCCGGCCGACGACGTCCTCGTGACGGTGGACGGCCGAGCCTTGCCCGTCCCCGCCGCCGGGGCGCGCGTCCGGCTGTGGCATCCGGCGCGGGCGTTCCCCGGCGCGGTGCGGGCGTGGCGCGGGTTCGTGACCGGGAACCGGATGACGCAGCCGTTCCGGCAGGCGTTCCGCGAGACCTACCGGCGCGGCGCCGGTCTCCGGTTCGACGGCGAGGTCCAGCGCGTGTTCGCCGAGGGCGCCTGGCGGGTCGGCCGCCGCCCCGACGCCGGGTTCCGGTTCGAGCGGCGCGTCGCCGGACGGTGGAAGGACACCCCCGAGGAGGACGTGCCGCCGCCGGTGTTCAGCGAGGGCGTGCGGGAGGCCGGCCTGTTCGCCCGGGCCGCGTCGATCGCGGCGGAGGACCCGTTCGGGGAGCTGTCGGCGAGCGCCGCGATCCGCGCCGACGCGCTGCGCCGCGTCCTGCCGCACACCCGGATCGCGGACCGCTGTCTCGTCGACGGCCGCTTCCTCGTCGTGCGCGGCGAGCTGCGCCTCTACAAGATCCATCTGGGTTCGGCGGCCGTGCTGATGGAGCCGGGCAACGCGCGGCTGCGCGTCGAGCCGTCCCGGCGGCTCGGGCAGCGGGGCCTGTTCCTGCCGTTCGAGGACGACCGGCTCACCCGGATCGTCGGCACCGCGTTCCTGCTCGCCGCCGACTACAAGATCACCGACGAGGCCGTGCTGCGCCAGATCAGGAGGGGCGCCTGATGGACCTTGCCGCCCGCCTCCTGCGTGCCCTCACCACCCCGGCGCAGGAGGACGCGGAACTCCGCCCGCCGGCCCGCGACCTCGCGCGGCTCTCCGACGATGACCTCGGCGCCCTCGTGCCCGCGGCGTACGCGTCCGCCGGGGTCCCCGGCGTCCCGCCCGGCCTCCGGTTCGCGGTCGAGAACGAAGGCGCGCAGCGGCAGCCGCGCTACAGCCCGGACGCGTGCCGCCGCCTGTTCGACGCGCTCGTCACCGGCCTGGACACGCGAAAATGGGCCGACCTCACGCTCGGCGCGAGCGCGCTGGCCCGCTGCGCAGGCCCGTGGCCCGACCTCTCCGCCCAGGCCCGCACCCTCGTCGGGTTCCTCCTGGACATCGACCGCACCGACCAGCCGTCCGCGCTGCTCGCCGTCGCCGGGCTCGCGGGCGACGACCTCGTCGACGCCGCCGCCGGACGGCTCGACGACCCCGGCCCGATCCGGCGGGACGAGATCGGCACCGTCACCCGCCTCACCCCGGCCGAACGGATCCTCCTGGCCGAGCTGGACCACGGCCGCTCCCACCCGCCGCCCCTCCCGGACGTCTGGGACCGCCTCGCCGATGTCGCCGCCTACGCCGCGTTCGCCCGCCGGGCACTGGAGACGGCCGCCGCCCGCGCCCGCGCGATCCAGGCGGGCGAGATCCCCTACCGCGCGGACGGCGCCTTCACCACCGGCGAGACCGGAGCGCTCGGCCGTGCCGCCCGCCTCGCGCTGCGGCGCGACGAACCCTGGCTCCCCGCGCTCTTCGACACCCTCCTGCCCGGCATCTCGATCGCCCCGACGGAGGCCAGGACGCTGCCGTCGCAGGCGCTGCTGTACGAGATCGTCCGCGCCGCGCTCGACTTCCCGACCCCCGAACTGGTCACCGCGATCAGGACCGTCCGCGGGACGGTCAGGCACGCCGGGGTGCCGAAGCAGCTCGACAAGATGCTGAAGAAGGTCGACGCGGCCCTGGCCGAACGGACCGACGTCGCGCTCCGCCTCCCCGACCTCGGCTTCTCCCCGGACGGCACGCTCCGCCGCTCCCTCGGCGGCCACACCGCCGTCATCACCGTCACCGGCAAGGCCGAGCTGACGTTCGAGAAGGACGGCAGGCCGCTCAAGAGCATCCCCGCGGCCGTCCGGCGCGACCACAAGGACGCGGTCAAGGAGCTGCGCGACCTCGTGAAACGCGTCGGCGCCCAGATCGCCACGCTCGCCCGCGCCCTGGAGGGCGGCTACACGGTCGACGCGACCCACCCGTTCGGCCGGTGGCGGGACACGCTCGTCCACCACCCCATCGCGGGCCCGGCGGTGCGGCGCCTGATCTGGGACGTCGAGGTCGCCCCCGGCGAATGGCTGCCGATCCTCCCCGAGACCGACGAGCTTCCCGACACGGCCGACAGCACGTCCGTCCGGCTCTGGCACCCGCTCAGATCCGACCCGGAAACAGCGCGCGCCTGGCGAGATCTGCTCATCGACAGGCGAATCCGGCAGCCGTTCAAGCAGGCGTTCCGCGAGATCTACCTCCTCACCCCGGCCGAGCGGGAGACGGGGACGTACTCCAACCGCTTCGCCGCCCACCTCGTCCACTACCGGCGGATGTTCGCGCTGTTCCGGGCCCGCGGCTGGACGAGCGGCCTGCTCGGCCCCTGGGACAACGGAGGCACGGACGAGGCTGCTCGGACGCTCGCGGCAGGCGAATGGCAGATCCGCTTCGCCCACGTCCTCGCCGACTGGGAGGGCGAGGAGCTGATCGCGGGGACCGGCCGCGTCCGCTTCGCCCGCCGCGTCGGCGGCGCCTGGCGGGACGCGCCGCTCGCCGAGGTCCCGCCGCTGGTGTTCAGCGAGGCGATGCGGGACGTCGACCTGTTCGTCGGCGTCACCTCGATCGCCACCGACGAGATGTGGGAGGACGGCGCGGCACACGAGTACTGGCTGCGCGAATGGTACTCAGACCTCACCGAATCGACCCAGACCCGCAAGGACGCGCTCGAACGGATCCTCCCCAGAACGAAGATCGCCGACCGCTGCTCGATCGACGGCCGGTACCTGATCGTCCGGGGCGGGCTCCGCACCTACAAGATCCACCTGCGCTCGGCGAACGTCGTCATGGAGCCCGACGACGCGTTCCTGTGCGTCGTCACCGAGCGCCGCCGGGCCGCCCCCGGCAAGGTCTTCCTGCCGTTCGAGGAAGAGCTTCTCTCACTGATCCTCAGCAAGGCGTTCCTGCTCGCCGCCGACGACGAGATCACCGACGAGTCCATCCGCACGCAGATCAAGCGAGGTGCCCGATGCCCGCCGTGACCTTCCGCGAGGAGACCGCGACCGGCAGACCCGTCACAGAACTCCACCTGGCCGGGCTCCCCGCGACGATGACCGTCCGGGAGCTGATCAGGCTCCGCGTCCGCGAAGAGGTGGCCCGGCACAACGCCCGCCCGTCCGACCGGTTCCACGGCCTCGTCCGCCCCGACGACGCCGAGACGGAACTGAACGGCTACCGCCTCCGCGAGGCCCGCCGCATCGACTGGGAACGCCAGGCCGACATCGCCGAACGCGCCTTCCTCGCCAACGGCTTCTTCGTCCTTGCCGCCGACCGCCAGGTCGAAGACCTCGACGAGCAGGTGGACCTGACCACCGACCCCGACCTGGTCTTCGTCAAACTCCTCCCCCTCGCCGGCGGCTGACCGGCATCGCCAGACCAGGTCGGCGGCGATGCCGGGCCGGGTCGGCGAGCCTGCGGACATCGCGGAGGTCGTGGAGTTCCTGGCCTCCGACCGGGGCCGCTGGATCACCGGCCAGTCCATCGTCGCCAGCGGCGGAATGTTCTGACCGCGCCCTAGCCGATCAGGCCGAACTCGTGGGCGCGCAGGCCCGCCTGGAAGCGGGAGTCGGCGTCCAGGAGGGTGAGGATCTCCGCTACTCGGCGGCGGTAGGTGCGCAGGGACATGCCGAGGCGGCGGGCGGCGGACTCGTCCTTCAGGCCGTCGGCGAGCAGGCGCAGGATGCGCAGGCTCTCGCCGGAGAGCGCGGGCGGACGGTCGCGGCGGTAGTCGTCCAGGTCGGTGGCCTTGGCCCAGGTCGCCTCGAACAGCGAGATCACGCCGCGTACGACGCTCGGTGACCGCACCACCGTGTACTCGCGGACCCCGGCGGCGGGCGGGCCCGCGAGGATCGCGACGCGGCGGTCCACGATGATCGTCTCGTGGGGGAGGGCCGTCGTGCAGATCCGGACGCGGGCCCCGGCCTTCGCGATCTCCACGAGGTGGCGTTCGGACGCCTCGTCCGCGAGCGCCGCCGGGTTGTGCAGCTTGTACGTGACGGGCGGCGGCTTGGACTCGTACCGCTTGGCGACGATCCGTTCCCGGTATCCGGGCAGCGCCCACGTGTTCAGATCGGTGGCGGCGCAGGCGAACTCCTCGCACGCCAGGAACAGCCGTCCCGCGCGCTCGGCCAGCTCCGCCTCGCCGCGCAGGACGACGTTCCGGTCCAGGTCGACGCTCATCGTGATCCAGTCTGCCACCCGGTTGGCAGCAAACTGCCAGCCATTGGCTTAGGGAGGGCGGCCGCAGCACGGTGGGGCGCATGACGACGACACAGCACTTCGAGATCGGCGGGGACCTGCGGGTCGCCCGGATGGGGTTCGGTGCGATGCGGCTGCCGCAGAGTCACCGTGACGGCCCCGCGAACGACCGCGACACCGGCCTGAAGGTCCTGCGCAGGGCCGTCGAGTCGGGCGTGGACCACATCGACACCGCCGCGTTCTACTACGCGCGGGGCGGGCCCGCCGCCAACGAGATGATCCGCGCGGCGCTCGCCCCCTACCCGGACGAGCTGGTCATCGCCACCAAGGTCGGCCCGTACCGGGGGCCGGACGACCCCGTCCCGACCGGGCAGATCCCCGCGTCGGGGCTGCGCGCCGAGGTGGAGCGGAACCTGCGGGAGCTGGGACGCGACCACCTCGACCTCGTCTACCTGCGTCCCGGCGGGCTGGAGACCCCGATGGACGAGCCGATCGGTGAGCGTTTCGCGGTCTTGGCAGGTCTGCGTGAGGAGGGCGTCATCCGGCATCTCGGGCTCAGTCACGTCAGCACTGTGCAGCTCGGCGAGGCCCGGGAGATCGCGCCGGTCGCGGCGATCCAGAACCGGTTCGACATCACCCGGCCGCGGGACGTCGAGCTCCTCGCCGTCTGCGAGCGCGAGGACATCGCCTACGCGCCGTACTTCCCGCTCGGCGGCTTCGGCATCCCCGACGACGCCCGCGTCAACGCGGTCGCCGCGCGGCATGGTGTCACCGTCCCGCAGGTGCTGCTGGCGGGCCTGCTCGCGCTCTCGCCGGTGATGCTCGCGATCCCCGGCACCGGCTCGCCGGACCACCTGGAAGAGAACCTCGCCGCCACCGGCGTCGTCCTCACCCCCGGCGACCTCGCCGAGCTGCGCGGCTAGCGGGGTTTCGGCGCCGGTCGCCGCCGGAAGCGCCTACTCTGAAACGCACTTGCGGGCAGGGGGGAGTGGGATGTCGGCGACGCGGCTGCTGGTGCTCGGCGGCGTGCGGCGGTTCGGGCGGGCGCACGGGTACGAGGTCCGCCGCGAGCTGATCTCGTGGGGGTCGGACGAGTGGGCGCACGTGAACCCCGGATCGATCTACCACGCGCTGAGACAGCTCGCCAAGGAGGGCATGCTCCGCGCGCACGACGTGGAGGAGAGCGACGCCGGCCCGCCGCACACCGACTACGAGCTGACCGACGCGGGCCGCGCGGAGTTCCTCCGGCTGCTGCGCTGCGCCCTCGCCACCGTCGACGTCCGGCATCCGGAGATGCTGACCGCGGGGCTCGGGTTCCTCACCGAGCTGCCGCGCGCCGAGGCCGTCCGGCTGCTGCGCGAGCGGCTGGACGGCCTGGCGGGCTGGCGGTCGTCCGTGGCCCCGCACCTGGACGCGCAGGACCCGGACGACCACCTGCGCGAACTCCCCGGCTGGTGGCTGCACTCCGCCGACTCCGCCGCGGACTGGACGCGGCGGCTGATCGGACGCCTCGAATCCGGCGCCTACGTCATGGCCGACGACCGCGGCTCCTCGCCGTCCGGCTCCTCGGTGTCCGGTCCCTCGTCGGCCGCGCCGGTGAGCTTCCAGCCGCCGCGGCGGCGCAGGACGAGCGCGAAGTAGAGCGCCGACACGACGATCACCGACACGGTCACGATCAGGCTCGGCCGTCCGATCTCCGGGTCCTTGGCGCTCTGGTAGATGACGTAGCCGAGGGCGGCGAGCGCGGCGACGGGCGCCACCGGGAACCACGGCATCCGGTATCCGGCGTGCGCGGTGGTTCCGTGCCTGCGGCCGAGGATCACCGCCAGGCACAGCGCGCCGTACACGGCGACGAGGGACGTCCCGGTGACGACGAGGAGGAACTTCTCGTCCAGGAAGCACGCGGCGGCGCTGAGCACCCCGGTCACGATCGTCGCGATCCACGGGGTGCCGAAGCGCGGGTGGATCGAGGCGAACGCGGCGTCGATCTTCGGCGTCCAGGTGCGGTCCCGGCCCGAGCTGAAGATCAGCCGGGCGGTGAGCAGCATGATGGCGATCACCGCGTTCAGGATGGCGAGCGCGATGGCGAGGCTGATCACGGTGTTGAGGGTGTCGCCGCCGCGCTCGGTGATGAAGTACTCCATCATGTTCTCCGACCGCAGCAGCTGCTCGACGTCGGGCGAGCCCATCAGGACGGCGGTGATGGGGATCAGCTCCGCCGCCACCGTGATGCCGAGCGCCCACAGCACGGTCCGGGCCACCGCCCGGTGCGCGTCGTGGGTCTCCTCGCCGAAGTACACCGCCGAGCCGTAGCCGTTGTAGGAGAAGATCGCGACGGCGGTGGCCGCCGCGATCAACCCCGCCGACGCGGCGGTGAGGCCCCCGCCGTCCCCCGCCACGACCGGGTCCGCGATCAGGTCGGTGACCGGGCGCTCCACGTTCAGGAAGCCGAGCCCGGCCAGCACGACCAGCGCGATCATCTCGATGGCCAGGAAGATCCCGGTGACCACCGCGTTGACCTTGATGTCGAAGATCGCGATGACGGTCGCGCCGGCGACCGTGACCGCCGCGACGACCGGGCCGTTGAGGCCGTCGATCAGGACGCCGAGATAGGTGCCGACGCCGAGCGCGATCACCGCGAGGATCAGCAGCTGGGTGATGAGGATCAGGCCGAGCACGACGAAGCCGGCCGGGCGGCCGAGGGTGCGGCCGACGATCGCGTACTCGCCGCCGGTGAGCGGGTACGCGGACGCCAGCTCGGCGTACACGAACGCCATGAAGATCCCGACGACGCCGGCGGCGGCGTAGCTCAGGAACGCGCCGGTGCCCGCCTGGGACAGCACCCCCGGCGCGATGATGAACACGGAGGACGCGGGTGTGATCGCCGACAGCACGATGAGCAGGGCGCCGATCGTGCGGAGTCCGCGGCGCAGCGCGGGCGGTCGGCCGGCGGCGGCCGGTGGACGGACCTCGGGTGCGGCCATGGGGCACCTCCTGGACAACAATTTGTCGAACGAGTATCAAAGAACCCCCTGGTACCCGGTCAAGAAGCGAGGGCATAACATCTTGGTCTCGGCTTCCTGTGGCGATGTCCTGACTTGCGTTGTCTGAACGATCTTCGGAGAATGTCTCGCATGGCTCGACCAAGCAAGGCCCATGAGCGGCGCGCCGAGCTTGTGGCCGCCGCCCGCCGCGCGGTGCTCGGCCGCGGCATGCTCGATCTGCGGCTGCGCGATGTGGCCGCGGAGGCGGAGATGTCGCCCGGTTCCGTCCTGTACTACTTCCCGACGCTCACCGACCTGCTGCGGGAGGTGCAGCGCGAGGCCGTCGAGCGGTTCTGCGCCGCGCGGGAGGACGCCGTCCGGGACGAGCCCGACCCGCGCCGCCGGCTCATCGCGATGATCCGCAGCGGCCTGCCGTCCGGCCCGGACGACGAGTTGTGCGTGCTGCTGTACGAACTCGGCGCCGTGGCCCGCCGCGACCCCTCGTACGCCGCCGAGCACATCCGCCTGTACGAGCGGCAGGTGGGCATCTACGCCGGGATCCTGGAGGCGGGCTCGGCCACCGGCGTGTTCACGCTGACCCGCGACGCCGCGACCATCGCGCGCAACCTCGTCGCGCTGGAGGACGGCTACGGGCTGCACATCACCATGGCCGTGCCCACCCTCGACCCCCCGCGGGCCGCGGGTCTCCTGCTGGCCTGCGCGTCCGACGCCACCCGCTGCGACCTCACCACCCCGGAATCCGGCGATCAGGAAGGTGACCGATGACCCGCGCCCGCCAGTTCGGCCTCCCGCTCCCCGGCACGCCGGGCCCGCACAACGCGATCACCGACGTGCCCGGGGTGCGGGTCGGGTACACCACGCTCGTCTCCGGGGACGGGCCGCTCAAGCCGGGCGCGGGACCCGTCCGCACCGGGGTGACCGCGCTGCTGCCGCGCGGCCGGGACGGCTTCCTCGACCCGTGCGCCGCCGGGATGCACTCGCTCAACGGCAACGGCGAGATGACCGGGTCGCACTGGATCGCCGAGACCGGCGCGCTGACCCTGCCCGTGATGATCACCAACACGCACGCGGTCGGCCCGTGCCACCGCGGCGCGATCGAGTGGTCGCTGCGCGAGAGCCCGGGGTTCCGCGAGTGGATGCTGCCCGTGGTCGCCGAGACCTGGGACGGCTACCTCAACGACATCGGCGGCGACCACGTCCGGGCCGGGCACGCCGTCGCCGCGATCGACGCGGCCTCCGGCGGACCGGTGGAGGAGGGCTCCGTCGGCGGCGGGACCGGCATGAACTGCTACGGGTACAAGGGCGGCAGCGGCACGGCGTCACGGGTCGTGGAGTACGGCTCCGACTCCTACACGGTCGGCGCGTTCGTCCAGGCCAACTTCGGCACCCGGCGGGAGCTCACGGTGTGCGGGGTGCCCGTCGGCGCCGACCTCGCCGACGACAACCCGATCGAGGACGACGACTGGCTCGCGCCGCCCGGCTCCGGCTCCGTCATCGCCGTCATCGGGACGGACGCGCCGCTGCTGCCCGGCCAGTGCGCGGCGCTCGCCCGCCGCGTCCCGCTGGGGCTCGCCCGGACGGGCGCCTACGGGTCGCACGGGTCGGGCGACATCTTCCTCGCCTTCTCCACCGCCAACCCCGGCGCGATCAGCGGCGGCTTCCCGGACGGCGAACCCGGCTACGACGCGCTGCGGTTCGTCCCGTGGAACCGGATCGACCCGTTCTACGAGGCGGTCGTGCAGGCGGTCGAGGAGGCGGTGCTGAACGTCCTGCTCGCCGGCCGGCCCATGATCGGCCGGGACGGGCACCGGTCCCCGGCGCTCCCGCACGACCGGCTGAAGGCACTGCTCGCCGCCCGCGGCGTGCTCTAGCCGGGGTCGCGGCCCGCCTTACGTGTCGACGAACGTCTGCGGGACGATCACGCGCAGCGCGTTGCCGCGCAGCCGGATCGACACCGGGGTGCGGCCGCGGATCTCGCCGTCCACGTCCACCCGCATCGGCGGGTCTGTCTCGATCTCCACATGCGCGGTGGTGAGGAACGCGCCCTCGTCCAGCGTCCGCCACTGCCCGGTCAGCACGTGCCGGGCCGTCGCCGACACCAGCCGCAGCCGCCGCTCGTCGCCGAGCCGGTAGACGGCCAGCAACCGGTCGTCCGGGCTGGCGTCGCGGGCGATGCGCTGCCCGCTCTGGTGCGCGCCGTTCGCCACGTTCAGCTGGTGCGTGGCCAGCTCGCGGGTCTCGCCGTCGATCGTGATCCGGGCGGTGAACGCCTCGTGCCGCGCCAGCAGCCGCGCCGCCGTCAGCGCGTACGCCGGGCGGCCGAGGAATCCCTTCAGCGCGTGCGGGACGTTCTCCGCGACCTGGACCGACAGGCCGAGGCTCACCATGTTCGCGAAGATGTGCTCCCGGTCGCGGCCAGGCCCCGCGCCGTGCGGGTCGCCCGTGCTCTCGAACCAGCCGACGTCGACGTCGGCGACCTTCCCGCCGGCGGGCCGGCCGACGGCGAGGGTCCGGACGGCGCCGGGCAGGTCCATCGGCAGCTCCAGGCCGCGCGCGAAGTTGTTGGTGGTGCCGAGCGGGAGCACGCCGAGCGCGATGTCGTGGTGCGCGAGATGCCCGACCGCCTCGGCGACCGTGCCGTCCCCGCCGCCGACGACGACGAGGTCGGGTTCCAGCGCGAGGACGTCGGAGAACAGCTCCCGCAACCGGGACGGGTCGGTCACCGGGAACACCTGGCCGAACTCGATGCCCGCCTCGCGCAGCATCCGCCGGGCCCTGCCGTAGAGCCGGCGGCCCCGCCGCGAACGGGAGTTGATCACCAGCGCGGCGCGCCCGCCGCCCGCGATGGCCGACTCCAGCTCCGCCTTGCTCCGCATCTCGACGCTCCGCACCTAGGACCGGGACCGGGCCCTCCCTCCGGCGTCACCCTACCGGGAAACGCGGGCCGCGACTCCGGCCGGAAGTTTTATAAACCCATTATCCGCTGTTGAAACATGGCACTGACTGGGAACCATTACAGGTGCGGCACATCTGAATGACCGGGGCGAAATCATGGGACTGCGCGAGTCGGTGGGAGCGGGATTCACCGCGCGGGCAGACGACGGCGCCGCCGTGGTCGGGGAGCGCCGGCCGCGCCGCCGCGTCCTCGACCTCGCGATCCGCTCGCCGGCCCTGGACGGCACCGGCCGCGTCCGGCTCCTGCTGCCCCGCCGCTGGTCACGGGAGGCGTCCCGGCGCTGGCCGGCCCTCTGGCTGCTGCACGGTTGGATGCAACACGGTCCCTGTGTCAGGGCCCGGGCCGGGGCGGACGGTCACACCGCATGGAGCGACCACACCGACATCGAGGAACTCACCGAGGACGCCGATGTGATCGTCGTGATGCCGGACGGCGACCCGTGCGGCAATTACACCGACTGGTGGAATCGCGGTGCGGGCGGATCGCCGAAGTGGGAGACGTTTCATCTGGCCGAGCTACGGCAGATCCTCGAACGCGGCTATCGCGCCGGAGAGGACCGCGCCGTCGCCGGAAACGCGATGGGCGGGCTCGGCGCGCTGTCGTACGCGGCGAGGCACCGCGGGCTGTTCCGGGCGGCGGCCTCGTTCAGCGGGCCCGTCCACACGCTGTACCGCGACCCGGCGGGCCTCGACGTCGCCGACCTCGTCGAGCTGGGCGTCGCGATCGGCGCGCCCGCCCGCGACTGGACCGACGTGTGGGGCGACCCGGACGAGCAGCGCGTCGTGTGGCGGCGGCACAACCCGTACGACCTGGCCGACCGGCTCGCCGGGGTCCGCCTGCACGTGAGCTCCGGCGACGGCGCTCCCGGGCCCTGCGACTCCCGTCCGGGGCGGGAGCGGGACGTCGTGGAGTCGCTCGTCCACACGGTCTCGCGGGAGTTCGCCGGCAAGCTCCGGAAGATCGGCGTCCCGGTCTCGACGCACTTCTACCGCGGCACCCACACCTGGCCGTACTGGCGCCGCGAGCTGCGCGCGACGCTGCCCGCCCTGCTGGCGGAGATCTCCTGAGCACCGCGCCCGGCTGGGCGACCGGTTAGGGTCGGGGAGGTGACCGAACCTCGTTCTGATTCGGACGTCCCCGGGTTCTGGCGGGCACTGGGGCTGCCCGGGATCATCGACGTCCATGTGCATTTCATGCCGCCGCGGCTGATGAGCGCGGTCTGGAGCTACTTCGACGAGGCGGGCCCGCTGATCGGCGCCGAATGGCCCATCCGGTACCGGGACCCGGAGGAGGAGCGGCTGGCGTTCCTGCGCGGCATCGGCGTCCGCGCGTTCACGTCGCTGCTGTACCCGCACCGCCCCGGCATGGCGGAGTCGCTGAACGAGTGGGCCGCCGGGTTCGCCGCCCGCGTCCCCGAATGCGTCCAGAGCGCGACGTTCTTCCCCGAGCCCGGCGTGGAGGACTACGTGCGCCGGGCCCTGGACGGCGGCGCCCGCGTGTTCAAGGTCCATCTCCAGGTCGGCGGGTTCGACCCGCGTGCCAAGGAGCTCGACCCGGTGTGGGGGATGCTCGCCGACGCCGGCGCTGCCGCGCTCGTCCACGCCGGTTCGGGGCCCGTCGCCAACGGCTACACCGGGCCCGGGCCGTTCGGCGAGGTCCTCACCCGGCACCCGCGGCTCACCACGATCGTGGCGCACCTCGGCGCGCCGGAGTACGGCGGCTTCCTCGATCTCGCCGACCGGTACGACCGGGTCCACCTGGACACGACGATGATCTTCACGCGGTTCGCGGCGCTGACCGCGTTCCCGGACGCGCTCCTGCCCCGGCTGCGCGATCTCGGCCTCGCCGGGCGGGTCCTGCTCGGCACCGACTTCCCCAACATCCCGTACGCGTACGCGCACCAGCTGGAGTCGCTCGCCGCGCTCGGCCTCGGCGACGACTGGCTGCGCGCCGTCTGCTGGCACGGCCCCGCCGCGCTCCTCGGCCTGGAGTGATCGCCTTCAGTGGCCGGTGGCCGGTGGTCAGTGGCCGGTGGCCGGTGGTCAGTGGTCGCAGGGCGCGGTTCCGGCGTGTTCGTGGGGCTCGTCCGAGCCCGCCACATGGCGGGGGCCGTGCGGGTCGTCGCAGTGGCCGTGCCCGCCGCCCGGCGGGTCGTCCACATGGTCGACCTCCAGCGTCGAGTGCGTGATCCCGTACGAGTCGCGGAGGAGTTCCTGCAGGTCGCGGCGGACGGCGTGGCAGTCGCCCTTGGTGTCGACGAGCACGTGCGCCGACAGCGCCGGGTAGCCGGAGCTGACCTCCCACACGTGCAGGTCGTGCACCTCCTCGACGCAGGGCCGCTCGGCGAGCCTGGTGCCCAGCTCGGACGGGTCGATCCCGGCGGGCGCGGCCTCCATCAGCACGCGGCCCGCGTCCCGCAGCAGCCCGTACCCGGCCTTGAGCATCAGCACCGCCACGAACAGCGAGGCGATCGCGTCCGCGCGGTTGAAACCGGTCGTCCACACCACGAGCCCGGCGACGGCGGTGGAGATGAACGCGAACAGGTCGTTGAGGATGTGCTGGAACGCGCCCTCGACGTTCAGGCTGCGCCGGTCCGCGCGGCTGATCAGCACGGTCGCGGCGACGTTGACGGCGACGCCGGCGAGCGCCGTCCAGAACACGAACTGGCCGTTGACGTCGTGCGGCTCGACCAGCCGCCGGACGCCCTCGTAGACGAAGTAGAAGGTGAGCAGGATCAGCGTCAGCCCGTTCAGCTGCGCGGAGAGGATCTCGGCGCGGCGCAGGCCGTAGGTGTAGCCGCCGCGCGGCGGGCGCGCGGCGATGCGCATCGCGACCAGGGCCAGCGCGATCGCGAACGCGTCGGTCATCATGTGCGCGGCGTCGGTGATCAGCGCCAGCGAACCGGCGATCACGCCGACCGTGACCTCGCCCGCCATGTAGACGACGATCAGCGCGAGCGCGCCGCCGAGCAGCCGCCGGTCGGCACCCGGCGAGACCCCGTGCCCGTGCCCATGGCCGTGGCCCCGGCCGTGGCCGTGGCCGTGGCCGGGTTCGGTCTTCCCGCCGCCGATCATGCGGGTTCGTCCTCGTCCGCGTGGCCGACGTGGGCGAGGGCGAGATCGAGCAGCATCCGGACGTGCGAGTCGTCCAGCCGGTAGTAGGCCATCCGCCCGGACCGGCGGACCCGGACGACGCGGTTGGCGCGCAGCAGCCGCAGCGAGTGCGAGACCGCCGACTCCGAGTGCCCGCAGGACGCGGCGATGTCGCACACGCACATCTCGCCCCCTTCGAGCAGCGCGGTGATCACCCGCAGCCGTCCGGGGTCGGCCAGCAGCCCGAAGACCTGCGCCAGCTCGGTGATCGTGTCGGGGCTCGGCAGGGCGGCGGAGACGGCGGCGACCTTCTCGGGGTCGACCACGCGGACGACGCACGCCTCGGGCCCGCCGATGACCGCGGCGACATCTGATTGGCTGCTCATATGAGCAGACTACATGGAGTCAGGAGATGACCGGCGCCGGCCCCCGGGACGGCGGGAGCGAGATCGGCCCCCGCGGCGCCTCGGCGGGCGGGGCCATACCGCCCGCGCCCCCGCTCTGCGGCCGGCCGGGCTCGGCACCTCCGCCGTTGCCCGGATCGCCCGTGGTCACGCCCGGCATGGGCGTGTCTCCGGTGCCGGGTGACTGCGTGCCCGTCGGCTCGGTGCCGGGCGACTGCGTGCCCGGCGTCTCGGTCCCCGGCGAGTCCAGCCCGGAGTCGGACGGCGACGGCGAGCCGCTCTCCGGCGCCTCGGTCTCCGTGGCCGGGAGCGCGATCGGCGGCCCGTCCGCCTCGCCCTCGGTGGCGCGGGGCCGCTGGAACCCCATCGTGCCCTCCGGATCGACGAGGACGAACGTGACGATCGTGCCCTTCCTCGAATCCCTGGGGCGGACCCAGCTCACATTCCGCTTGGCGAATCCCGGCCAGGATTGGCCAGTGTAGGACGCGTTCCGCACGGAGAGGTTTTCCCGCGGCGGGGTCAAGGGATTACCGCAATTGCACTTAACCGCGGGCACTCCGTAACCATTGATCAAAACGCCCATACCGGCCTGCAGGACGGCGGGGCCGCTCGTTGCCTTCCCGTCGCGGTACCCGTGGTTCGTGACGAGCGTGTCGGCGCGCAGCAGCACCGGGGTCAGCCGCGACACATACCTCGGGATGTCGCCGGCGGGGATGCCGTGCACCTTCGCCCACGCCTCCGCCTTGTCGGGGTTGGCCTGCAGAAACGCGACGAGTTTCGGCTTGTCGCAGGTCGACTCGCGGCGCGTCCCGCCGTACAGGCCGGGGGAGTCGCCGTCCTTGGCCCCGCCCGCCCGCGGCCGCTCCTTGACACCGGTCCTGTCGGTGTTGGACGCCTGCGTGTACGGGTCGGGGCCGGAAGTTCCGACCGTCAGCCGGGTGACGGTCGCGCCGGCGTCCCCGCAGCCGGACAGCGTGCCCGCCGTCAGTACCAGGGCCGCGGCCGCCCCCGCGACCGGCACGGCGGAAACCCTGTGCCGGGCAATTAGCGAATGGATCACCAGCATGCTTCCTCTCCCGCTTCGGGCCAGCCGAACCTATACTCTTTGATGCCGGGCGGGGCGGATTTGTGCCCGGCAAATGCGCAAATTTTCCACCGGCCGCCCGGCCGCTATACGGGTGGACCCGACGGGGGTACGAATGGCGAGCCCGATTCCCCTCACCGCCGCCGATCCGACCCGGCTCGGCGGCTGGGAACTGCTCGGCCGGATCGGCGCCGGCGGCCAGGGCGTGGTGTACCTCGGCCGCCCCGCCGGGCCCGGTCCCGGCCCGGATCGCGTCGCCGTCAAGCTCCTGCACGCGCGGCTGCTCGGCAACGCCGGCGCGCGGGAGCGGTTCGTCCGCGAGCTGGCCCTTCTCCAGCGCGTCGCCGGGTTCTGCACCGCGCAGATGCTCGACGCCGACACGGCGGGCGACCGGCCCTACATCGTCAGCGAGTACGTGCCGGGGCGGTCGCTGCGCCGCCTCGTCCAGGAGGAGGGCCCGCGCGCCGGCGCCGACCTCGACCGGCTCGCGATCAGCTCGGTGACGGCGCTGTCGGCGATCCACCGCGCGAACGTGGTGCACCGCGACCTCAAGCCGCAGAACGTCCTGATGGGCCCGGACGGCCCGCGCGTGATCGACTTCGGCGTCGCCCGCGCGTTCGACACGAACGCCACCCTGACCAGCCAGGTCGTCGGCACGCCCGCGTACATGGCGCCGGAGCAGTTCGCCGGACGGGTCGTCCCGGCGACCGACCTGTTCGCCTGGGCGGGCACCCTGCTGTTCGCCGCCACCGGACGCGACCCCTTCGCCGGCGGGGCGCTGCCCACCGTGATGTACCGGATCATGAACGAGACGCCCGACCTGAGCGCCCTGCCCGGCCCGCTCGCCGACGTCGCCGCCGCCTGCCTCGCCAAGGACCCGAAGGCCCGCCCGGCCTCCGAGGACGTCCTGCTCTGGCTCCTCGGCGAACGCGAGCGGCACGCCCGGCTGGGGACCGCCCGCGAGCGGCTTCCCCGGACCACCGCCGTCCAGCCCCCGCCCACGCCCTCGCCTGCGGGCGAGACGTTCCGGGACGCCGAGCCCGCGACGATCCGGCAGCCCGTCCGCGACGCGCCGCCGACCGGCACGACGCCCTTCGTCCATGATCCGGAACAGCGACGGGCGGAGTGGCCGCAGCAGGTCCCCCCGGCCCCGGCCGAGCCGCATCCGCCGCCGCGGCACCGGCCGCTGCGGCGTGGCCCGGCGCTGGCCGCCGGGCTGGTCCTCGCCGGGCTCCTCGCCGCGCTGGACGTCGCCGCGCTCGCCATCCTGATCGCCGTGCCGTCCCTCACCGAGGGCGACCGGGGCGGCCCGCTGTACGCGGTCGCCGCCTCGTTCGCGGTGGTCGCCGTCGTCACGCTGGTCGCGGTGATCCTCGCCTGGCGCGGCAGCCGCCCCGCCGCGTGGACGGTGATGGCCGCCCGCGTCACCCGCGTCGCGATGTGGGCCGCGTGGGGCGCGCTCGTCCAGATCCAGCCCTCCGCCCTGGCCGGCCACGCCATACTGACCGCCGCCGTCGTCCTCCTACTGACCCGCGGCCTCTCCCGCTCACCCCACTGACGCGCTCAGCTTGGTGGGGCTGTTCAGGGAGAGGCTGGTTGGCGTTCTGACCATTCCTTCAGATCGCGGCGTTCGATCGCGGCGGCCATCAGTTCGGGGAACGCGTCCGGTGTGCAGGCGAACGCGGGGACGCCCAGTGCCGCCAGCGCCGCCGCGTTCTCGTGGTCGTAGGCGGGCGCGCCCTCGTCCGACAGCGCGAGCAGCACCACGACCTGCACGCCCGACGCCGTCAGCGACCCCACCCGGCGCAGCAGCTCGTCGCGGATACCGCCCTCGTACAGGTCGCTGATCAGCACCATGATCGTGTCGTTCGGGCGCGTCACGAGGCCCTGGCAGTACGCGACGGCCCGGTTGATGTCGGTGCCGCCACCGAGCTGGGTGCCGAACAGCACCTCGACCGGGTCGTGCAGCTGGTCGGTCAGGTCGACGACGTTCGTGTCGAACACGACCAGCGACGTCCGCAGCGTCCGCATCGACGCCAGCACCGCGCCGAACACGCTCGCGTAAACCACCGACGCCGCCATCGAACCGCTCTGGTCGATCGCGAGGACGACGTCCCGCTTGACGGCCTGCTGCCGCCGCCCGTACCCGATCAGCCGCTCGGGGACGAGCGTCCCGTGCTCGGGCAGGTAGTTGCGCAGGTTCGCGCGGATCGTCCGGTCCCAGTCGACGTCGGCGAGCCGTCTCGGCCGCAGCACCCGCGCCGACCGGTCCAGCGCGCCGCCGACCGCCGACCGCGTCTTCTGCGCGAGCCGCCGCTCCAGGTCGTGCACGACCTTCCGCACGACCGCGCGCGCGGACTCGCGGGCCCGGTCGGGCAGCACCTTGTTCAGCGACAGCAGCGTCCCGACCAGGTGGACGTCCGGTTCGACGGCGTCCAGCATCTCCGGCTCGATCAGCAGCCGCGTGAGGTCGAGACGCTCGATCGCGTCCTTCTGCATGACCTGCACGACGCTGGACGGGAAGTACGCGCGGATGTCGCCGAGCCACCGCGCCACCGAGGGCGCGGAGTCGCCGAGCCCGGCGCTGCGCCGGCCCGGCCGGGACCGCCCGTCGTCGTCGCCGGACCCGTACAGCTTCTCCAGCGCGCCGTCCATGCGCACGTCGTCGCCGGCGAGCGAGACACCGGTCCCGTCGGCCTTGTCGCCGCCGAGCACCAGCCGCCAGCGCCGCAGCCGCTCGTCCGCGGGCATCGTCTCGTCGGTCACGCTCATCGCCCCCATCCGAGGATCCGCAGGGTCGTGGTGGTCGCGGGGGCGGCGCGGGCCTCGTCCACGTCGTCCTCGGGTGGACGGGACGGGCCCGCGGGCGCGTGGTCGAGACGGCGCAGCCCCTCGCCGATGGCGCGGCGCTCGGCGGAGGCGTAGGCGCCGAAGGTGCGGCGCAGGAGCGGCAGGACGTCGGTGAACGAGTCGCCGGGAAGTTCGGAGATCCACCCGTCGACGAGGCGCAGCAGCGTCTCGTCGTGCATGAGGAGCAGCGCGCCGCCGGACAGGAACCCCTCGACCCAGGCGGCGGCCCGCGCCGGCGGGGTGCCCGCCGACATGGCCCGCGCCATCCGGTCGGGGACGTCCCCGAGCCGGCCCGCGTCGAGCAGGAGGCGGGTGAGGCGGCCCTCGATCAGGCCGTGCAGGGCGTCGGGTCGGGAGAGGAGTCCCTCCAGGGTGCGGCGCCAGCGTTCGATGTGGTCGTCGTCGGCGAGCAGCGCAAGGGCGCCGTGCACGGCGTCGACATGGCCGAGGAACTCGGCGGCGGCGGCGTCGTCCAGGCCGATGATCGCCGGTGGCAGGCCGACGCAGACGCGGACGACGAGCCCGTCCACGACCGTGCGCAGCGGGCCCGTGGACGTGCCGCGCACGTCGCCGTACCGCAGCGCCCTGACCAGCGCGGGCATCGCCGACATCAGATGCGCGACGTCGGTGTCGACGGCGGCGCGGTCGGCGAGGGCGCGCATGACGGTCGGCAGCGCGTCCCCGACGTCGGCGAGCAGGCACCGCTCGGCCACGGAGGTGAGGTCGGCGAGGGTGTCCGCGTGGGTCGCGAGGGCCTCCGCGCGGGCGGTGGTCGCGCCGCGGACGGTGGTGCCCCACGCGCTCGCCTCGATCAGTTCGACGTCGAACTCGGGGCGCCACACGAGCGTCCACGTCTCGCGGAAGGTGCCCTTGGAGCGGCCCGTCTCGGCCGGCACGCCCCAGTCGACGTCCAGGATGCGGAGCCGGTGCAGCAGCCGGCTGCGCTCAAGGTCGGTGGGTTTGCGCAGGTCGAGGTCCTGCTCCTTGTCGAGCGCGGACGGCTTGAGCCGCAGCCGCCGCTGCTCGGCCCGCAGGTCGCGCTGGAGCGGGACCATCGGCGTCCGCTCCGGGACGGCGCCGAGCCGCTCGCCCACCACCAGCCGCTTCTGGATCAGCTCGACGGGCAGGTCGGCGCCCTCGCACAGCACCGCCCGCGTCGCCTCGGTCACCTCGTCCAGCCCGGCGAGGGGGCGGCCGCGCAGCGCGGCGAGCGCCTCGGCCAGCCGCACCGCCTCGATCACGTGCGCGGACGAGACGTGCAGGTCCTCCTCGCGCAGTACGCGCGCGGCGGTCGTCAGCCACCGCACGATCGGACGGTCCCGCGCCGTGAACAGGTGGTGGTACCAGCCGGGCGACCGGACGCCCGCGCCGTACCCGGAGTGCCCGGCGAGCCGCCCGTGCGTCCACGGCACCCAGGTCATCGCGATCTTGGCCTTCGGCAGGCCGCGCAGCGTCCGGTCGTCGTGCGCCGCCGGGACCTTCGCCCGCAGCGCCGGGACGTGCCACGCCCCGCAGACCACCGCGACCCGCTCGTGACCCTCCTTGAGGGTGCGGCGCAGCGTCCGCCGCATGTGGGCCTCGCGCTGCTCCTCGCGGCGCAGATGCCCGGGCGGCAGCCCGGCCGACGCCGTCCCCGCCGGGAGCTCGGCCAGCTGCTCGCGCAGCTCCGTCATGGCCTCCGCGATGGCGGCGAACGGCGCGGGACCGGTGCCGCGGTGCTCGACGACGTCGTCCCACCAGCGCTCGGCGTCGTCGTACCCGGCCGCCTTCGCCAGCCAGCCCAGCGGGTCGAGCCGGATCCCCTCCTCCGCCGCCTCCTCGCCGTCGTCGTTCTCGTCCTTCTCCCCGGCCTCGCCGGACGGGACGAGCTGGTGCGCCGCCGGAAGATCGCAGAACCGGACGGGGACGTCGGCGCCGAGCGCGTACCGGATCGCCTGCCACTCGGGGCTGAACTCGGCGAACGGCCAGAATGCCGCCTTCCGGTCGCGGACACCGCCGTCGCCGCCGCCCTCGCCGGACGCCGAGCCCGACGCGGGGGAGTAGGCGAGCAGCGCGACCGGCGGCACCATGCCCGGGTCGCCCGCCAGCTCCACGATCGGATCGGCCTCGGGCGGGCCCTCGATCAGCACCGCGTCCGGCTTGAACTCCTCCAGGGCGCCGCGCAGCGCCCGCGCCGAGCCGGGCCCGTGGTGCCGGATCCCGTAGACCTCGACGTGGCTCAAGACACCTCCCGGCAGGCGCGGTAGAAGTCACGCCATTCCGGACGGTCCCGCACGACCGCCTCCAGGTACTCCTGCCACACCACCCGGTCGGACACCGGGTCCTGGACGACGGCGCCCACGATCCCGCCGGCCACGTCCGCGGCGCGCAGCACGCCGTCGCCGAAGTGCGCGGCCAGCGCCAGCCCGCTGGTGATCACCGAGATGGCCTCGGCGGTGCTGAGCGTCCCGCTGGGCGACTTGAGCTTGGTCCGCCCGTCGCTCGTCATCCCGGACCGCAGCTCCCGGAACACGGTGACGACGCGGCGGATCTCCTCCAGCCCCGCCGGGGTCTCCGGCAGTTCGAGACCGGCGCCGATCCGGTCGACGCGGCGGGCCACGATGTCGACCTCGTCCTCGACGGACTCCGGCAGCGGCAGCACGACCGTGTTGAACCGGCGGCGCAGCGCGCTGGACAGCTCGTTCACGCCGCGGTCGCGGTCGTTCGCGGTCGCGATGACCGTGAAGCCCTTGCGCGCCTGCACCTCGGTGTTCAGCTCGGGGACGGGCAGCGTCTTCTCCGACAGGACGGTGATCAGGCTGTCCTGGACGTCCGACGGCATCCGGGTCAGCTCCTCGACCCGCACGACCATGCCGCGCCGCATGGCCCGCATGACCGGGCTCTCCACCAGCGCCTTCTCCGACGGCCCCTCGGCGAGCAGCCGCGCGTAGTTCCACCCGTACCGGACGGCCTCCTCCGCCGTGCCCGCCGTCCCCTGGACGAGCAGCGTGGAGTCGCCGCTGACGGCGGCCGACAGGTGCTCCGACACCCACGTCTTCGCCGTCCCCGGCACGCCGAGCAGCAGCAGCGCCCGGTCGGTCGCGAGCGTCGCGACCGCGACCTCCATCAACCGGCGCGGCCCCACGTACTTCGGGCTGATCGACGTGCCGTCGGGCAGGTCGCCACCGAGCAGGTACGTGGTGACGGCCCACGGCGACAGCTTCCAGCCGGGCGGGCGGGGCCGGTCGTCGTGCTCGGCCAGCCGCGCCAGCTCCCCGGCGTGCTCCTGCTCGGCGTGCGGCCGCAGAACGGCGTCTTCTGTCACGGCTTGAGCTCCTTCAGCATCTCATCGCGGAATCGCAGGGTGGCGATCAGTTCGGTCACGGCCTGCGGCAGCACCGGTTCCAGGTTCTCCAGGCGGGGCGCGGCGGCGGGTTCGAGCCGCAGGTCGGCGAGCCGGCACAGCTGCGCGACCAGGTGCTCGTCGCGGCGGGTGGGCCGGTCGAGCGGGGTCGCGGCGAGCGTCGCGACGACCGCCGACGCGAGCGCGCCCGTCCACGGCCCGGGGACGCGCTCCAGCACCCGCAGCAGGTCGGGCTGCCCCTCCACCCACCGGATCAGGTCGGCCGCCGCCGGGTCGCGCTCGGCCTCCGGCAGCACGGACAGCAGGTCGGCGAGCGCCTCCGGCTCGTCCACCATGACGCCGCCCTTGAGCAGCGCCCGGGCCCATTCGGCGTCGCGCTGGCCGAGCGCGGCGCGGGCCCACCCGATGTGGACGTCGCGCCCGGCGGTCTCGGAGACGGGCAGGCACACGATCTCCATCGCCGGAAGCGCGAACAGCTCCGTCCAGGTGGACAGGGGAGTGCGGGCGAGGATCTCGCGCAGCCACGCCGCCCGCGTGCCCACCGGCGCGCCGCCGCTCCGGGGCGCGAACGAACCGCTCGGATGGAACGGGACGCCGTCGCGCGCCATGTCCTCGTCGTGGGCGCGCGGGGGCTCGACGCTGATCCAGGTCTGCCTGCGCCCGCGCGTGACGCGTTTCTCGGGCGTGAGGCACGCGCGGGCGCGCGCGGCCATCCGCTGGCCGTAGGCGGACCCGGGCACGCGGGCGAGCATGTCGGACGCGAGCTGCCTGACGTCCTTGCCGCGATCCTCCAGCGCCGATTCGAGGAACTCCTCGTCGTCCGGCGACAGCCCGTGCCCGAACGTCGCGAGGAACGCCGCCCGGTCGGGCGCGGGCTCCGTCGCCCACGTCGCGCGCAGCAGCTCCCGCGCCTTCGCGGGATCGGTGCCGCGGAGCATCGTCAGGTAGGCGACGCGGCGGTTGCGCGTCCCCGTCTCCCACACCTCGGGGCCGCCGCCGGGGTCGTCACCGGCGCCGACCAGGTACGCCCAGTCGGTGTTCTGCAAGGCCAGCCACACCCCGCGCCGCCCGGCCGCCCGCGCGATCGAAGGCCGCAGCATCCGGTCGCCGCGACCGCGTTCCAGCAGGTCGGGCAGCGAATGCGCGGGCACGCGGAAGCCGTTGCCGGCGGCGGCGTCCAGCCATTCGGGCAGCACCCGGATCTGCTCACCGCCCAGGATCCGCCGCAGCCGCGCCGCCGCCGCGCCCGGCACCACCGGCGCGTCCTCAACCGGGGCGAGCGCCACGGGCTCGGCCGCCCCGGCCGACGGGACGCGCCCGGCCCGCCGCCGGACGGCCAGGACCGCCGCCTGGTCGAGCAGCCGCCCCGCCTTGTCACCCGCCTCATCGGGAGCGTCGGGGAGGACGGGCGGGTCACGGCGCTCCGTGCCGAGCAGCGCGGCGGTGACATGCTCGTTCCACGCGGTCACAGGACCACCGTCCCTTCGTCGTCGTGCCACGCGGCCAGGGGCCGCAGGCCGTGCGGGCTCCACTCGCCGGAGATCGTGACCGGACCGCCGCCCGACAGGGCGAGCAGCCGCCACGGGTCGCCCAGCCGGAGCGGCAGCGCGTCACCGGCGTCGTCGAGCAAGGCCAGGTCACCGCCCGCGGAACGTGCCAGGCGCACGTTCTCCAGCGTCGCGGGCCAGCGCCCGAGCCACGGATCCTCCGCGACCGCCGCGGCGTACTCGTCCAGAAGCCCCTGGACGGACGTCCCGGCGGGCCTGCCCGGCGCCACCGCCCCGTGCCGCTCGACCACCAGGGCCCGCAGCGCAGGCGAGCCCGGGTAGAAGGCCAGCTCCGCGTCGATCTCCGTACCCACCACGAGCGACGCGTCCAGGGTCGTGCCCGGCGCGGCGAAGGACAGCACGAGCGCGGGACGCCGCGTCCGCCGCCCCAGCAGCCACACCCGGCGGGACGTCAGCTGGTCCTGCGCGGTGTCGCGTGAGCCGGTCACGCACCAGTCGTCACGGACGCGCTCGCCACCGGCCAGCACCTCCTCCTGCGGGACGGTGAACCCGACACGCGCCCGGACGGTGTCGCGCAACCCCTCCGGAAGTTCGTCGCGCCGCTGGTACGCCCGCACCAGCAACCGCAGCAGCGCGTACTCCTCCAGCAGCCGGTCGGGCCAGCCCGGCCGCCGGGGGATCGCGGCGAGGCCCCTGACCTGCCCCGCGAGCGCTCCGGCCTGCGCGTCGACGAGCCGCCGCGACGCGTCGTCCCACACCCGGTAGGGGGCCTTCTCCGCCTGCGCCAGGCCATGCGCGACCTGGTCGCGGAGCCACTGGTCGAGCTCGGCGAGCCCGTCGTCGACGCGCCGCTCCCGCCGCTCCACGGTCTTCGGGTCCCTGGTCTTGGCGGTGGACGCCGCCCGCCGCCGCGCCGCCTTGTCGGCGCGTTCGCGCCGCTCCTCCATCCACTCGGCCGCCCACCCCGGCCGCGGCCCGTCGTCGACGGCCCCCTCGGCCCAGAGAAGAAGCAGCCCGAGGACGTGCTTGCAGGGGAACTTACGGCTCGGGCACGAGCACCGGAACGCGGGCTCGGCCAGGTCGGCGCACGCCCGGTAGGCGGACTTGCCGCTGCCCTGGCACTCGCCCCACACCGCCTCGCCGTCGCAGCCCGTCCCGGCCCACTTGCCGGGCTTGGCGACACCGCCCGCCGCCTTCGCGGACGGCGCGTCGGGCGCCAGGCCGAGCACCTGTTCCCGGTCCCATCGATCGCTCACACCATCGAAACTATCGGCGCCCTAGGACAGTCCGTGCCGGTTCCCGGAGCGGAGCGCCAGCGGAGTGGAGGGAGCCGGCACGGACTGCTTTGCCGGGGGGTGTGGGGGGTCGTCCCCCCACAAAGAACCGCACCGGGTCCGGGTCAGGGGGCGGACGAGGTCGGCAGGTCGGGCAGGGACGCGCTGTCGGGGACGAGGAGGGCGCCTCCGGCCAGCAGCGCGAGCAGCGCGGTCGCGCCGAACAGGCTCACCCAGGCGAGGCCCGGGACGCCGGTGAGGTTCGCGAGCTGGTCGGCGTCCGAGCTCGGCGCCATGCGGTTGGCGCGCATCCGCTGGAGCTCGATCACCGGACGCGTCGCCGCGAGCAGCAGGAACCAGGCCGCCAGATAGGCGAACCCGGCCTGGACCTCGGCGTTGCCCAGCCACGACACCGCGAAGATGATCGCGCCGGTGGCGATCACCGACAGCGCGCCGTACGCGTTGCGGATCATCACGAGCATCCCCGCCAGCAGGGCCAGCGAGAACCACAGCATCAGCGTGATGCGCCCGGCCGCGAGGAGCAGCGCGAAGAACAGGCCGAGCAGCGGCGGCGTGAGGTATCCCGCCATCGCCGTGAAGATCATGCCGGGGCCGTGCGGCTTGCCGCGCGAGACCGTCACGCCCGAGGTGTCGGAGTGCAGCTTGATGCCGTCCAGCTTCCGGCCGGTGACCAGGGCGATGAGCGCGTGCCCGCCCTCGTGCGCGATCGTCACCGTGTTCCGCGCGATCCGCCACGTCGGCCCGTGGACGACCGAGCCGAGCGCCACCACGCCGACGAGGACGACCAGCCACAACGGGGGGTCGGGCTTGGCGCCCGTCACGTGGTCCCACAGGTCGCCGATGCTGAAGTCGTCCACGTCCACCTCGGAAGTCGTCGTCGCGATGCCCAACCATAGGACGCCGCGGATAACGTTCGCGTTCGAATCACCGCGGGGCGGACGCGTACGGATCCGTAGATGTGACCAACGTCATGCCAGTCCACCCGTAACCCGCCGTGTTACGGCATATCACCAGGTGAGATCTTCGTGAATCCCGTTCCGGCGCGACCCTCATTACCGTTATGGTGCCCTTCGCGCCGAGGTTGGGGGCACCCGACCAGCGGCGCGACGAGAGGGTGACGGGGATTGAACGGGGATCGATCCTCCGCGCCTGCCACGGGGCGGCGCGGAGCATTGCAATTTTTCCGGCGTGACAGTTTGACGGGGCAGATCACGGCCGGGCTCGTGGGGGTGCTCTGCGTGAGCGCGCTCGTGTACGGGGTGGGCACGGCCAGCGCCAGATACAAGCTGGCCGACGTCGGCGCCTGGCTGAGCGCGGGCGCCAAGGGCATGGTCGTGCACGCCAACGGGCTGGCTGGCAAGGTCGACGGCAAGGCGGCCGTCGTCCCGCAGATGCGCGGCCACAACATCAGGATCGTGCAGGACGGAACGACCGTGCTGCTGGTCGACGAGGACACCGGCGTCGTCAGCCGGATCGACCCGTCCCAGCTCAAGATCACGGGAAGCCGTCCGGTCGGCGGGCCGGGTCTGCAGGTCGTCGCCGGGGCCGGCGCGGCGTACACGATCGACGCGGTCAAGGGCGTCGTCCAGCGGATCGACCCGCTGCGGCTGACGCCGGTCGGGCAGGCCACGACGCTCACCGCGCCGCTCGGGCAGGCGGGCATCGACGCGGACGGGGCGCTGTGGGTGCCCGTCCCGCAGGCGGGCGAGGTCGTCCCGTTCCGGGAGGGCGCCAAGGCCGAGCCGGTCGCCGTGGGCAGGCCCGGTGACCGGCTCGCGCTGACCATCGCGGCGGGCCGGCCGGTGATCGTCGACAGCACGTCCGCGACGGCGCTGATCGTCCGGCCCGAGGGCGACCAGCGGATCAACCTGCCCGAGCCGGTCGCGAGATCGAGGCACGGCGTCAAGGTCCCGGCGGTCGCCGACGGGCAGGTCGTCCCGATGCTCGGCGAGGGCGGCGCGCTGTACCTGCTCGACACCGGGGTCGGACGGGTCGAGTCGGTCGCGCTGCGCATGCCGGACCACGCCTTCGAGCCGCCGCACGTCCTCGGGCCCCGCGTCTACGTGCCCGACCGCACGTCGGGGCGGCTGCTGGTCTTCAACACCGACCGGGGCGCGTGGGAGAAGCCGATCACGGCCACCCGGCCCGGCGGGACGATCGAGGTCCTCGTCCGCGACCATCTGCTGTGGGTGAACGACCCGAACGGCGCCGTCGCGTTCGCGTTCGACCCGGACGGCGGCGTCAAGCGCATCAAGAAGTACGAGGACAAGATCCCGGGCGGCGCGCGGCGTCCGCTGCCCGTCCAGGCGAACCCCGGCGGCGGGCAGGGCAACCGCAACGGCCCCGGCGGGGGCGGCGGCGGCTCGAACACCGTCCCGCCGCAGGGCAGGCCGCCGGTGAAGAAGGACCCCAGCGCCCCTGACCCGCCGACTCCGGCGGCGTCCGGCGACAACGGCTCCGTCAACGTGCGGTTCACGCCCGCCGCGCAGCCGCAGGGCGTCTTCCCGGTGACGAGGTTCGTCCTGCTCGACCGGTCGGGCAGGCCCGTCACCGGCGCGAGCCCGGCCGAGTTCCCGGGCGACAGTCCCGGCGGGACGTTCAAGGTCGGCGGGCTGACGTGCGACACGACGACCCACATCTACAAGGTGGCCGCCGAGTACAAGGGCAAGGACGGCAGGCCCGCCTACAGCGAGTCCGGCGAAGTGGGCGCGACCGCGTGCACGGCCCCCGGCCCGGCGAGGTCGTTGAGCGCCACGGGCGTCGACCACGGCGCGAACCTGACCTGGGGCAAGTCGTCCGGCTACGACGTCACCTACGAGATCACCTGGGACGGCGGCGGTTCGGCCAGTGGCAAGAACACCTCGCACGAGGTCAGGGGCCTGACCAACGGACGGAGCTACACGCTGAGGGTGACCGCCCGCAACGGGGCGGGTTCGTCCACGGCGGTGAGCGCCACCGTGAGCCTCGACCCCGCCGCGCACGCGCGGAACTACAACGGGCACCACAACAACGACACGACCACCCGGCTGCGCACAGGGCCGGGCACGACCTACGGGCAGGACGGCTCGTTCCCGAAGGGCTTCACGGGCTCGGTGAAGGTGCTCTGCCAGCAGGAGGGCACCAAGGTCACCGACGCGAACGACTCCAGCCGCCAGAGCGCCATCTGGGACAAGATCGAATACGGCGGCAAGGTGCGCTGGGTCAGCGACCTGTACCTGGCCACCCCCGGGTCGAACTCGGGGACCTTCTCGTCGACGCTGTGGGGGTGCGTCTGATGACCGAGAACACGGGGAACACGGGGAACACGGGGAACGCGGGGATGGACGCGGACGCGCTGGTGGCGCGGTTCGCGCAGATGTTCGCGGCGCTGGCGGGCAACGTCGAGCGGGTCGTGCGCGGCAAGCGGGAGAAGGTCGAGCTGGCGTTGATCTGCCTGCTCTCCGAGGGGCATCTGCTGGTCGAGGACGTCCCCGGCGTCGGCAAGACGACCCTCGCGCGGGCGATCTCGGCGTCGGTCGAGGCGAAGTGGACGCGGATCCAGTTCACGCCCGACCTGCTGCCGAGCGACATCACCGGCGTGTCGATCTTCAACCAGGGGACGAGCGCGTTCGAGTTCCACGCCGGGCCGATCTTCGCGAACCTCGCCGTCGCGGACGAGATCAACCGCGGCTCGCCGAAGACGCAGTCGGCGCTGCTGGAGGTCATGGAGGAACGCCGGGTGACGGTGGAGGGCACGCCGCATCCGGTGCCGCGCCCGTTCATGGTGATCGCGACGCAGAACCCCGTCGACATGGACGGCACGTACCCGCTGCCGGAGGCGCAGCTCGACCGGTTCCTGATGCGGATCTCCATGGGCTACCCGGACCACCAGGCGGAGGTGGCGCTGCTCGCGGGCGCGCCGACCGGCGCGATGCTCGACCAGATGCCGCCGGTGATGGCCCGCGAGGACCTCGCCCGGATGATCGACTTCGCGCAGCGGCTGCATGTCGCGGCGCCGCTGTTCGACTACCTGGTACGGGTCGTCGCGGCCACCCGCGAGCACCCCGACCTGCGGCTCGGCGCGAGCCCCCGGGCGAGCATCGCGCTGCTGCGGGCGGCGCGGGTGCGGGCGGCGGCCGCCGGACGGTCCTACATCGTCCCGGAGGACGTGAAGGCGCTCGCCGTCCCGGTGATCGCGCACCGGCTGATCGTGACGCCGGAGGCGGAGCTGCGCGGGCGCACCGGCGCGGACATCGTCGGCGAGGCGCTGCAGAACGTGCCGACACCGCAGGCCGCCGGGGTGTGAACGTGCTGACGCCGCTCGGATGGGGGACGGCGGCCGTCTCGGCGCCGCTGTACGCGGCGGGCTGGTGGCTCGGCTATCCGGAGCCCGCGATGCTCGCGGTGGCCGGGCTCGCCGCCGTCGTGGCCGCCGCGCTGTGGACGCTGCCGCAGCCGAGACTGGACGTCCGCCGGGAGATCGCGCCGACGAAGGTCGAGCGCGGCGAACCGGCCGTGGGCGTCCTGCACGTGACGAACAAGGGGCGCGGCGCGCGGGGGGTGAGCGCGCACGACGCGGCCGGGGCGACGTCCGTCGCGGTGGACGTCCCGCGGCTGCGATCCGGAGGGACGCGTTCGGTGACGTACCGGCTGCCCACGGACCGGCGCGGCGAGATCCCGGTCGGGCCGCTGCGCCTGGTGCGGGCCGATCCGCTGCGGCTGGCCCGGCGGGTCCGCGAGTACGGGGCGCCGCAGATCCTGCTCGTCCGGCCGAGGACGGTGCGGCTGCCGCTGCTTCCGTCCGGCCGCGCCCACCACCTGGAGGGCCCGACCAGCGACCGGTCCCCGGCCGGGACGGCGACGTTCCACGCGCTGCGCGAGTACGTGATCGGCGACGAGCTGCGCCACATCCACTGGAAGTCGTCGGCGCGGACGGGCACGCTCATGGTCCGCCAGCTCGTGGACGCGAGCCTGCCCACGACGACGATCGTGCTGGAGGCCCGGCCGGGCTCATGGCCCGGCCCCGACGACTTCGAGCTGGCCGTGGACGCGGCGGCGTCGGTGGCGGCGGGCGCGGCGGCGGCGAACTTCCCGGTCCGGATCCTCACCGGAAACGGGCCGCTCGCCGACACGCGAGGCGGGCCCGACGACATGGAGGTCGTCCTCGACCGGCTCACGTCCGTGACGACGCAGGACGGTCCGCGGTCCACCGTGGACGCGGTCCGCCACATGCGCGCGGGCGGGTCGCTCGTCGTCGTCACGTCCGGGGCGGCGGAGCTGGGGCGGATCGCGTCCGTCCGGAGCCGGTTCGACCGGGTCGTGGTGCTGCGGGTCCGGCCGGCGGAGCCCGCGGCCGCGCCGCCCGGCGTCCACCTGATCGACTTCGGTGACCTGGAAGGGCTGGCGGAGGCGTGGCGGAGGCTGGGGAGCGTCCGGTGACCCGGTACGCCTCGCTCGTCGTGACGGCCTGCCTGGTCGCCGTCGCCGGCCTGTCGTTCCAGCGGGTCTTCGGGTTCGGTCCCGTGCTGCCGGTCGTCGCCGTCGCGGCGGCCGTCCCGACCGTCCTGTGCGCGCTGCTGTCCGGGCCCCGCAAGAATGACAAGGGGCCGTGGCCGCTGTGGATCTCGCTGGTGCTGACCGTGGTCGCGTGGGCGGGCACGGTCACGGTCACCGTGCTGCGCCCGGCGCTCGGTGACGGGACGCTGCCGCAGGCGCTCCGCGAAGGCGTGCTCGGCTCGTGGAAGTCGATCCTGACCACGCTGCTGCCCGCACCGGCGAAGCCGGAGTTCCTCGTCCTGGTCAACGTGGTCGTGTGGCTGGCGGCGTTCGGGTCCGCCGAGCTCGCGCTGCGGACGTCGCTGCGCGCCGCCCCGTGCGTCCCGGCCCTCGCCGTGTGGGCGGTCGCGCTGCTGCTCGGCGTGGACGGCCCCGGCTCCAACGTCCCGCTCGCCGCCGCGACCGTCGTCCTCGTGGCGGTGCTGGTCCTGGTCCGCGCCGATGTCGCCGGTTCGCGCGTCGCGTGGCGGCCGCTCGCCGTCGGCGTGCCCGCCGCCGCGGTGCTCGGCGGGCTGGCGTTCGCCGCCGGCCCGGTCGTCCCGGTGAGCGCCGAGCCGTACGACCCGCGCGAGCAGGTCCAGGCCCCGCCGCCGCAGCAGCGCGACGGCGTCAGCCCGCTCGACCGCGTCGGCGGCTGGCTGCTGAGCCCCGACCAGGTCATGTTCACCGTCCAGGCGAAGCGGAACGAGATCGAGCGGCTCGCCGTCCTCGACCGGTTCGACGGCGTGACCTGGTCGTCCACCGCGCGGTTCGTCCCGACCGGGAGCCGGGTGCCCGAGGGGCCGCGGCCGGACAGGAAGCACGCGGTCGCGCAGCGGATCACCATCCGCGACCTGCCGGGCGTGTGGGTGCCCGCCGCCGACCGGCCCCGGCGGGTCGACGGCCTCCCGGTCGTCGTCGACCCCGAGAGCGGCGCGCTCGCCGCCCCGCAGCCGCTCACCCCCGGCCAGACGTACCGGGTCGAGTCCGTCGTGCCGGAATGGACGGCCGACGACCTGGCGGGCGCCGCCGTCGCCACCGATGCCGGGGCCAGGGCCGCGCGGGAACTGCCCTGGGGGCCGGGCGCGAAGGAGCCGCCCGTCCAGATCGCCGAGTTCCGCAAGTTCGCGGGCGCGGCGACGCAGGGCGCGGTGTCGCCGATCCAGAAGGCCGCGATGCTCGCGGAGTACCTCAAGCGGTACGCCAGGTACGACGTGACCGCGCCGCCCGGGCACAGCTACCGCCAGCTCGACTACTTCCTGGGCGAAGGCCGCCGGGGCACCCCGGAGCACTTCGCCACCGCCTACGCGCTGCTCGCCCGGACGCTCGGCCTGCCGTCCCGGGTCGTGGTCGGCTTCGACGGCGGGAACCGCCTGGGCGACACCGTCCAGGTCCGTTCCGGGGACGTGATGGTGTGGCCCGAGGTCAAGTTCGACGGTCTCGGCTGGATCCGCTTCAACCCGCTCCCCGACAACGCGCGCCGCTCCAAGAAGAACGACGCCGTCGCGGCGGGGGAGACGGAGCAGAAACTGGAGCAGGCGCAGAAGAACGCAGCGTCACAGCAGCGCGGCCAGGGGCCGGGCAACACCCCGCAGAAGGGCCCGGAGAAAACGGCCGCCGCCAGCGACGGCGAACCCACACCGTGGTGGGTGTTCGCGTCGATCGGCGTGGCCGTCCTGCTCATCGGGTACGTGTTCGCCGTTCTGCTCGCCCCCGCCTTGCGCAAACGACGCCGCCGGACGGGACCGCCCGCCGCCCGCATCGCCGGGGCCTGGCACCAGGCGCTCGACCATCTCGCGGACGTCGGCCTGTCCACGGCCCGCACGCTGACGGCGCACGAGGTCGCGCGGTTCGGCGCGTCCAACGTCGGTGACGACGCCCACGGGCACCTCGGCCCGCTCGCCGACCTCGTCAACCGCAGCCGGTTCGCCGCGTCCCACCCGGAGCCGGACGCCGCCGACCGGGCCTGGCGGCACACCGACGAGCTCGGACGCCTCGTCACCGCCAAGGCCGGACGCCTCCGCCGGTTCCGCCGCCGCCTCCACCCGCGATCCCTGAAGGACCGCCGGACCGTCAAGACAGGCCGCGTCAAGGCAGGAAGCGCCAAGGCAGGCAGCGTCAGGACAGGGGGAGGCTGACGGCGATCTCGCCGCCGAGGACGGCGCCCGTCTCCAGCTCCAGGTCGTCGCCGCTCCAGAACCGGCCGGGGTCGAACCAGTTCGGGCGGCGGCCCTTCGGCAGCAGCCCCATCGACTGGTACGTCACCGCGACGATCTCCGCGCAGAACGCCGTCTCCAGATCCACCTGCCGATCGCCGGGACGCGAGATTGGCACCCTCCCCCGCAGCCACCGCGTCGCCAGCCTGGACGTCGACGGGAACGGCGTGCCGTCCAGCCGCGCCACGGCCCGCAGCGCCGCGTCCTCCATCTCCCTGGACGGCGGCGGATCGAGCTGCCGCAGCCACGCCCGCTGCCCGTACCGGTTCCCCCACGCCAGGACGGCGTCGCGCAGGTCGTGCAGCTGCGCGCCGCGGTGGTGCCCGCCCGTCCACACGTCCCGCAGCGACCGGCCCAGCTCGGCGTGCCACATCAGCGGCGGCAGGTCGTCGATGACCACCGACATCCCGACATGGTTGACGGGGCTGTTCGTCGTCATCTGGATGGCGCGGTCCGCGACCGTCCGCCCCCGGAACAGCCACACGTCACCGGTACGGGTCAGGTCGGCGGCCTCGTCGAGGGAGATGCTCGTACCAGGCATGATCGATACCGTAGCCGGATGCGATGGTGGAAGACCGCGGGGTTGTGGAAGGCGCTGGGCCTGGCCGGGGTTCTCGGCGTGGCGGCGACCGGGGCGGTGATCGTGCGGGCCGAGCGGCGGCGCCGCGCGTACACGCCGGAGGAGATCCGGCGGCGGCTGCACGAGCGGATCGACGAGGCGCCGCCGGGGGAGCGGGCGTGAGCGTGCGCGCCGTCCGCCCGCCCGGCCCGGACGACCTCGACCGCGCCTGGCGTGTCGTCTCCGAAGGGCTCGCGCCGACACCGCTGGTGCCGTGCCCGGGGCTCGGGTCCGGCGCGCTGCTGAAGCTGGAGACCTTCCAGCCGACCGGCGCGTTCAAGGTCAGGGGCGCGCTCGCGGCCCTGGCGGCGCTGCCGGACGGCGTCCCGGCCGTCACGGCGAGCGCGGGCAACCACGGCCTCGGCATGGGGTACGCGGCGGCGAGGTCCGGCGCGGACGTCACCGTGGTCGTGTCGACGCGGGCGTCGCGGGCGAAGGTCGGCAAGCTCGGCGCGTACCCGGTGCGGCTCGTCCAGCACGGGACGACGTACGAGGAGGCTGAGGCACACGCGATGTCCTTGCCGGGGCACTATGTCTCGCCGTACAACGACCCGGCGGTCATCGCGGGGCAGGGCACCGTCGGGCGGGAGCTCGACGCGCAGGTGGACGGGCCGCTCACGGTCGTCGTGCCGGTCGGCGGCGGCGGGTTCCTCGCCGGGCTCGTCCTGTGGGCGCGCGAGCGCGGGGACGTGCGGCTCGTCGGCGTGGAGTCGGCCGTGTCGCGCGGCGTGTCCGCCTCGGTCCCGGCCGGACGGGTCGTCGAGGTCGACGTCGGCGAGTCGATCGCCGACGCCCTGCCCGGCAACCTCGAACCGGGCTGCGTCACGCCGCTGGTCATCGGCCGCCACGCCGAGCTGACGTCGGTCGACGATGACCAGATCCGGACGGCGATGCGCTGGCTGTTCCACGAGCACGGCCTGGTCGCCGAGGGTGCGGGCGCGGCCGGGGTCGCCGCTGTTCTCGCCGCGAAAGCCGAGGTCACAGGCCGTCTCGTGGTGATCCTGTCGGGACGGAACATTACCGCCGAGACTTTCGCCACCGCCCTACGCGAAACCTGACTTAGGCCCCTTACCTGCAGAAACGCGACCGTCAGCGGGATCCGATCCGCTACCTTGTCCGGTCGGACGGGGAGGGTGATCGGACACGTGCGGGTGGCTGGCGTGGGGGGTCTGTTCCGGCGTGACCGGGTGACGGGGCAGGTCGCGGTGGGGCTCGTCGGGGTGCTCGTGATCGCCGCGGCCGTGTACGGGGTCGGCGTCGCGAGCGCCAAGTACCGCATCGCCGACGTCGGCGCCTGGCTCAGCGCGCGGAGCAAGGGGCTCGTCGTGCACGTCAACGGCCCGGCGGGCAAGGTGGACGGCAAGACCGGCGTGATCTCCGAGATGCGCGGCCACGACGTCAAGGTCGTCCAGGACGGCGCCACCGTGCTGCTCGTCGACCTCGACACGGGCGTGGTCAGCCGGCTCGACCCGGCCCAGCTGAACATCGGCCGGAGCCGCCCGCTCGGCAAGGGCATCCAGGTCCTCGCGAGCGCGGGCAAGGCGTACACGGTCGACTCCGTCAAGGGCGTCGTGCAGCAGATCGACCCGGTCGGCCTGACCCCCACCGGCCCGTCCGCGACGCTGCCGCCGATCCTCGGCCAGGCCGGGATCGACGCGCGGGGCGCGCTGTGGGTGCCGGTGTCGCAGAAGGGCGAGGTGTCGGCGTTCGCGGACGGCCGGCTCCAGCCGCCGGTCAAGGTCGGCGCGCCGGGCGACAGCCTCGCGCTGACCATCGCCGCCGGCGACCCCGTCGTCACCGACTCCACCGCCGCGACCGCCACCGTCGTCAGGCCGTCGGGGGAGCGGCTCACCGTCGGCCTGCCGACCACCGTGCGGCAGTCCGGGCGCGGCGGCGTGCTCGCACCCGCGCACACCGAAGGCAGGACCGTCCCGCTGCTGGTGCCCGGAACCGGGTCGCTGGTGACCGTCGACACCGGCACCGGGCGGTACTCCAGCACGCGGCTGGCGATGCCGGAGCATCGGTACCGGCCGCCGCAGATGCTCGGCGCGAAGGTCTACATCCCGGACGAGACGGCCGGTGCGCTGATCGTGTACGACGCGGCGGCCAACCGGTTCCAGCGCCCGATCCCGGTGACGGGACGGCCGTCGACGCTGGACGTCTTCGTCCGCGACGGGCTGCTGTGGGCGAACGACCCGTCCGGGCCCCACGCCGTGGTCATCGACCGGCAGGGCGCGCACAAGGGCATCGACAAGTACAAGGACCGGGTCGCGGGCGGCCCCAAGCGACGCACGATCCCGCTGCCCGGCGACGGGGACGCACCGCCGCCGCCCGGTGGTGGCCCGTCGGCTCCGGCGCCGCCGCGCGCGCCGCGCCCCGGGGAGCCGCCGGCGCCGCCGTCGAACGTGTCGGTCACGCCCGGCGCGGGGACGATGCGCGTCGACTTCCAGCCCTCGCGGGGCGACGGCGTCATCGGCTACCTGCTGAAGGACGTCGCGTCCGGGCTGTCGGCGAGCCCGGCGTCGATCGGGGCGGGCGCGGGGCCGTTCACGTTCACGGTGAACGGCGGCGACTGCGGCGTCGAGTACCGGTTCCGTGTCGCCGTCCGCTACAGGGATGCGCAGGGCAGGACGCGCGAGCAGGTGTCGGCGCCCAGCGACCCCGTCCGGCCGTGCGTGACGCCGGGCGCGCCGACCGGCCTCCAGGCGCAGGCCACCGCGTCCGGGGCGAAGGTCTCGTGGACGGCCCCGCCCGGCGCGGCGTCCGCGACCTACAAGCTGACCTGGGACGGCCCCGCCGGCGGCAGCCGGACGGTCTCGGCCACGTCCGCGACCCTCGGCGAGATAGGCACCAACGGCTCCTACACCTTCGAGGTCGCCGCCGTGAACGGCGCCGGGACGGGCCCGGGCACGACCCGGACGGCGAAGCTGACCGGCCCCGCGGCCCGGTACCCGGTCGAGCGCAACGGCAACTCCAACGCCTACATCAGGAGCACACCGGACGCCAACGGCGGCACCACCGTCGCCACCATGAACGACAACAACGGTGAGACGGTGGCCGTCAACTGCCAGGTGAGGGGCAAGCACTACACCCACCCCAACGACTCCAACCTCGCCGGTGACATGTACTCGAAGATCACCTGGAAGGGCAAGACCGGGTACGTCATCGGGTACCTGGTCAACACGCCCGGGGACTGGAAGAGCTTCGCCGGGCTCCCCGTGTGGAGGTGCGGCTAGGCCCGCTTCGTCTTCGCCTTGTTGACGCACGCGGGCGCGGACCACGACACGTCCGGAGCCCCGCCGTCGTTGAGGCGCAGCACCGCGCCGACCTTGAAGCAGTAGGCGGTCTTCGGCCGCAGGCCCGGCACGGTCGCCGAGCTGGAGCCGGCCTTGACCGTCACGATCGGGGTGGAGCCCGCGGGCTGCTGCTGGATGAGCAGCGGCAGCTCCCGCGCCGCGGGCGGCAGCGTCCACAGGAGCGCGGCCGTCCGGCCGACCGGCCTGGCGACCAGCTTGCGCGGGCGCGCCGCCGCGAGCTGCACGGGCGTGATCGGCTCCACCGGGACGCCCGTCGCCTGCCCCCGCGCGGCCGGGGTGGACGGCGCGGGCGAGCCCGCCGGTGGATCCTTGTCGTCGGAGCCGCCACCGGTCAGCGCGAGCGCCCCGACGCCGAGGACGAGCCCGCCGGTGAGCGCGACGCCCGCCGCGACGATGAGGCCGCGGCGCGGGCCGTCGTCCGGCCGGTCGTGGGTGAGCCGCCGCGGGTTCGCGTGCGGTGTGGTGTGCGGCGTCGTGCGCGCCCCGCCCGCCCATGGATCGCCCGGCCGCCCCGGTGCCGGAACGTCCTGTGGGAGGAGCGCGTCCGGCGTGTGCGGCGGGGCGGCGCCGGGATGCCACGGCGACGGCGGCGCGGGCGGCGCGGGCTCCGGGGCACGCGGCGCGGGCGCCGGGGTGGACGGCCCCTGCGCGGTCGGCGCCCACCCCGGGACGCGCGGCGGCCCGGACGCGTCGGGGAACGACAGCAGCGGCGCCGGCGGGGAACCGGACGAGGAGAGACCCGGCGACGGCGGCCCGGTGCCGCCGCCACCGCCGTCCGGCCGCGGCACCGGCAGCACGGACCCGCTGCTGTGCGGCACGTCCGTGACCGGCAGGCCCAGCTCCGCCTGCACGCGCTGGAGCGCCTGCGCGAACTCGACGGCGGTCGCGAACCGCTGCCCGGGCGTCTTGGCCATCGCGCGGCCGATGGCGTCCGAGACCTGCCGCGGGACGTCCGGACGCGGGATCGGCGGCGGCGCGTCGTTCAGGATCCGCAGCATCAGCAGCGCGATGCCCTCGCCCGCCGGCCCCTTGAACGCGGGCTGTCCGGCGAGGAGCTGGTACAGCGTCGAGCCGAGCGAGTAGATGTCGGAGCCGACGCCGGGCTGGCGCCCCTCCAGCACCTCAGGCGCCGCGTGGTGCGGCGTGAACGCCTGCGTGTGGGTGGCGTCGAAGCTGTCGACCAGGCGCGCGATGCCGAAGTCGGCGAGCGCGGGCTCCCCGTACTTGGACAGCAGCACGTTCTGCGGCTTGACGTCGCGGTGCAGGACGTCGGTCTCGTGCGTGGCGGCGAGCGCGCCCGCCATCTTCACCCCGATGCGCAGCACGTCCGCGGCGGGCAGCGGCCCCTCCCGCGCGAGCCGGTCGGTGAGCGCGCCGTGCTCGAAGTACTCCATCGCGATGTAGGGGCGCCCGGCGCGGGTGGTGCCGGTGTCCAGCACGGTCACGATGTTGGGATGGCCGGACAGCCGGCCGGTGATCTTGCTCTCCCGCTGGAAACGGCGCATCGCGGCGTCGTCGACGGACGCGATCGACAGGACCTTCAGCGCGACCATCCGGTCGAGGTGCTCCTGATGGGCCCGGTACACGACGCTGAAGCCGCCCTCGCCGACCTGCTCCAGCACCCGGTAGCCCGGAACGTCCTCGCTCATAGGTGGGGGCTCATAGGTGGGGGCTCATAGGTGGGGGCTCATGGATCGGGACGTCCTTCTCCGTTGCTCGTCTGCTCGTCCGGGGCGCGGCGGGGGCGCGATCTTTCGATGTCCTGCGGCCCGGGGCGGTTCCCCCGGAGGTCAACAGCGTAGTACGGGGACGAATCGGTCGCGGTGTCTCTCGCCTGAACGATCCGCCCGGCCTTGAGCCGCGCGGCTACCGCGTGGCGGGGGTGTGGGAAAGGCCGCCATTTCCAATGGGCCGATTAATCGTTCTCCCAACTCCGGTCCGGCCGCGTTCGCGCGCGGCCTAGCCTCTGGCTTCGCGACGATGGAACGGCCCAGAGGGGGAGGCCCGCCGTGACGGAGGACGTCCTGGCGAATCCGGAGACGGAAACGCCGACGACGAAATCGCAATATGGTGATCTTGTCCGGATGGCGTATTTCGTTCTTCCGGGGCGGGGAAAGCGCGTCTACCGGCTGGCGATCGCGCGCCGGATCGTGGACGGCACCGCCCGCGGCGCCCGGGACCGCTCGCCCGCCGGGTTCGCCCGCCGCCGCACCCGCGTGCTGCGCCGGGCGATGCGCCCGTCCAGGCGGCTCCGGATCGGCCTCGGGCCCTGGCTCCGCGCGCTGCCCGCGCGGCTGCCCGATCCCACGCTCACCGCCGCGCTGGCCGGGCTCGACCCGCACGTCCGGGTCGCCTACGTCCTGCACCACCTGGAGGGCATGCCGCGGTACGCCGTCCGTGACCAGCTGATCGAGCTGCGCGTCCGCGACCCGTGGCCGGTGATCCGGGCCGCCGACGCCGTGCCGCCGCCGTCCGTGCGGCGGGCGGGACTGTTCGAGGCCGGGCCGCGTCCCGTCCGGACCCGCTCGATGGTGCCGCTCGTGGTCGCCGCCTTCGTCACCGCCGCCCTGGTCGCCGCGCTGGTGATGACGAGCCACGACGTTTCCCCGCCCCGCGGCCCGCGTCTCGTCTCCGCCGAACCGGACGCCTGGACGCGGACCCGCACCCTCGACGCCTGGCCCGCCCGCGGCGACCTCGTCCGCGACCGCGCGTTCACCGGACGCGCCGCCGCCGGGTGGGAGGCCGCGCCCGCCGGCCGCCGCCCCGGCGGCACCGCCCGGCTCCTCTACGCCGGGTACGTCGGCGGCGTGCCGCTCGCCGTGCTGCGGTACGGCGACCGGCTCGCCCGCTACACGCCCCGCGGGCTGGACGTCACCACCGCCGGAGCCGACCCGTCGGCCCCGATCGCGCTCGGCGGCGGCCGCTACCTCCTCGCGCCCTGGGACGCCCGGCCCGAGTCGCTCGGGGGAGAGCGGCTCGCGACGTCGTCCGGCGTGACGGCCCCGGTCCGGGCCCGCACCGGCTGCGGGCGCGGGCCGCTCTTCCACCTCGGCAATGCCACGGTCGGCGATCTCGGCGGCCCGCGCGCCACCGTCCTCACCTACCGTTCGCCCGACTACCGCCCGGCCCGGACGCGGGCCCCCGCCCGGCTCGGCCCGGAAGGCCAGCGGTTCTGGAACCGCCTGGCCTGCCTGTCGCTCCCGGCCCGGCCGGTCTCGGAGGCGATGGCGTGGAACTTCTGGTCGGGACGGCTCCCGCACGGCGGCGAGCACGCCGACTGGGTGTGCGCCGTCCTGGCCCACACCGGCGGCGGCAGCACCGCCCGCGCGACGCTGCTGGCCGCGAAGGACCAGGCCACGGGCTCCTGCGACGCCCGCCGCCCGGTCAGCGGAACCTGGTGGCGGGCGCCGTCGGACCGCTGGTACTACCTGGCCGCCGCGGGGCCCGGGCTCGTCCCGCACGCGGAGGGCGTCGACCACCCGTCCACCGGGAACCGGCTGCTCGTGGCGCCCGGCCGCCGGAGGGCCCCGGTCACCCTCACCGCCCGCTGACCACGACCCGGGTCAGCGCGCGCTTACCCGGATCGGGCAGACTTGGGGAGGCCGAACGACATTCAGGGAGTCGCTGATGGGCAACGGGCCCCTCTCCGGAGTACGGGTGATCGAGCTGGCCGGGATCGGGCCCGGGCCGTTCGCCGCGATGCTGCTGGCCGACCTCGGCGCCGACGTCGTCCGCGTCGACCGCGCCTCGGCCGTCCGGGACGGCGCGGCCACCGGCGGCACCGACTTCACCAACCGCGGCAAGCGGTCCATCGCGATCGACCTCAAGAGCGAGCGCGGCAGGGAGGTCGTGCTCCGCCTGGTCGAGCGGTCCGACGTGCTCGTCGAGGGGTTCCGCCCCGGCGTCACCGAGCGGCTCGGCATCGGCCCGGACGACTGCCTCGCCCGCAACCCAAGGCTCGTGTACGGCCGCATGACCGGCTGGGGCCAGGAGGGCCCGCTCTCCTCGACGGCCGGGCACGACGTCGCCTACATCGCCATCACCGGCGCCCTGCACGCCATCGGCCGCGCGGACGGCCCGCCGCAGGTCCCGCTGAACCTGCTCGGCGACTTCGCGGGCGGCAGCATGTACCTCGTCGTCGGCGTGCTGGCCGCCCTGCTGGAGGCGAGGGCGGGCGGACGCGGCCAGGTCGTCGACGCCGCCATCGTGGACGGCGCCGCGCACCTGTCCACGTTCATCCACGGCTTCCTCGCCGGCGGCCTCTGGGAGGACCGGCGCGGCGTCAACATGCTCGACACCGGCGCCCCCTGGTACGACGTGTACGAGACCTCCGACGGCCTGCACATGGCGGTCGGCGCCATCGAGCCCCAGTTCTACGCCGAGTTCGTCCGGCTCCTCGGCGTCGACGGCGAGGACCTGCCCGCCCAGCACGACCGCGCCGGCTGGCCCGCCCTCCGCGACCGCTTCGCCGCCGTCTTCCGCACCAGGACCCGCGACGAATGGACGGAGATCTTCGTCCCGAGCGACGCCTGCGTGGCGCCCGTCCTGTCGATGGGCGAGGCCGCCGAGCACCCGTACAACACGTCCCGCGACGTCTTCCCCGCCCTCGCCGGGCACCGCCAGCCCGCCCCCGCGCCGCGCTTCTCCCGCACCCGCGCCGAGACCGACGGCGTGCCCGTCCTGCCCGGCGGCCAGACCCGGGCCATCCTGGACGACCTCGGCTTCGAGGACACCGAGACCCTCCTCAAAGACGGCACCGTCGCCCAGGCCTGACCCCGGGTCATGACCGTGTTCCTTCCAGCCGGTCTCCGGTGGCGGCGGGGGAGGACGGCGCGGGCGCGGGCGCGCGGCGGGGCAGGGCCAGGGCGACGGCCGCGGCGACGACGAAGAGGGCGGCGGAGACCGCGACGGCCAGCGCGTAGCCGGAGTTGAGGGCGGACGCGTCCGTGGCGGTGCCGGTGCGGTGCGCGGCGAGCGTGGCGAGGGAGGCGACGCCGACACAGCCGCCGAGCTGGCGCGAGCTGTTGAGCAGGCCCGACGCCATACCGGCCTCGCGGGCAGCGACGCCGGCGGTCGCGGCGGTCGCGACGGGGGCCAGGACGAGCCCGATCCCGATGCTGCCGACCAGGGACGGGCCCAGCACGTCGGTGCGGAACCCGCCGTCCGGGCTCATCCGCGTGAACCAGGCGAGACCCGCTCCGGCGAGGAGCGCGCCGGGGATCAGGGACGCGCGGGGCGAGCGGGTCGCGCCGATGCGGGTGGCGGCGATGGTGCCGGCCACGACCCCGGCGGAGAACGGGAGGAAGGCGGCGCCGGTCGCGGCCGCGCCCATCCCGAGGACGTCCTGCATGTAGAGGGAGACGAAGAAGAAGGCGGCGAACTGGCCCGCGGCGGCGAGGAACACGATCAGGTTCGCGCCGCTCACCCAGCGGCTCCGCAGCAGGCCGAGCCGGACGAGCGGCGCGGGGACCCTCGACTCCGCGACGCCGAACGCCACGAGGAGCACGGCGGCCGCTGCGAGGGTGCCGAGGGTGGCCGCGGAAGTCCAGCCGCGGGTGTCGGTGCGGACGACGCCGAACACCAGCAGGCCGATGCCGGTGGTCGCGAGGACGGCGCCGAGCACGTCCATCCGCTCCCGCCCCCCGGAACGCGGCCGCGCGGGGACGCCCGCCGGGACGAGCGCGAGCGCCCCGGCCACGATGGGCAGGTTGACGAGCATCACCCAGCGCCACCCCGCGTACTCGGTGAGGACGCCGCCGGCGAGGACGCCGAGCGCGCCGCCGGCCGCGTTGACCGCGCTCCACACGCCGAGCGCCCGGACGCGGTCGCGGCCCTCGGTGAACGTCGTGGTGAGCAGGGCCAGCGCGGCCGGGGCGACGGCGGCGGCGCCGAGGCCCTGCCCGGCGCGCGCGGCGACGAGCTGCCAGGGCGCCTGGGCGAGGCCGCCGGCGAGCGAGCAGAGCCCGAACACGGCCAGGCCGAGGACGAACAGCCGGCGCCGCCCGTACAGGTCGCAGGCCCGGCCGCCGAGCAGCAGGAACCCGCCGAACGTGAGCGCGTAGGCGTGCACCACCCAGGACAGGTCGACCGGCGCGAAGCCGAGGGACGTCTTGACGGCGGGCAGGGCGACGTTGACGACGGCCATGTCCAGGGCGACGACGAACTGGGCGATGGACGCGGCGGCCAGCACCACTCCCGGCCGTCCTCGATTATTTTTGTACATGTAAGAAAAATAGCCCGCACAGCCATCGGATGTCGAGCCGGGAAAGATGGGAGCCATGCCGCAGCAGCCATCCGGCCCCCGGGGCCGGCCGCCCCGCATCTCCCGCGCGGAGATCGTCGAGGCCGCCCGCCGCATCGTGGACGAGGACGCGGGCGTCGACCGCCTGACGATGCGGCGGCTGGCCAGGGAGGTGGGCAGCACGCCGATGGCCCTCTACCACCACGTGCGCGACAAGGAGGAGCTGCTCATCCTGGTGATGGACGACCTCGCCGAGCAGGTGATGCGCAGGCCGGAGCTGCCCGCCGATCCGCGCGAGCGCGTCGTGGCGCTGGCCGCGGCGATCCGCGCGTCGCTCGCCGAGCGGCCGTGGGTGGTGGAGCTGCTCGCCGCCGACGACCTGATGTCGCGGTCGGCGCTCTGGTACAACGAGCGCATCGTCGGGGCGCTGATGGAGTGCGGCCTCACGATCGAGCGGGCCGTCCACGCCTACCGGGCGGTCTGGTACTACACGGTGGGGGAGATGACCGTGCGGGCGGCGTCCACCCGCAGGCGCGCGCGCGACGACCGGCCCACCTACCGCGACCGCGTCTTCGCCGACCTCGACCCCGAGGAGCTGCCCAGGCTCGCGTCACTGGAGGGGCGGTGGACGGAGCTGACCGCGCGGGACACCTATCTCGACGGCCTGCGCGCCCTCGTCGACGGCCTCACCCGCGGCTGACGGCGTCCGGCCGGGCCGCGGGTGAGGACCGTCCGCGACGTCGGTTCAGCCGACGGCGTCCGCCACGGCGGCCGACCAGAGGCCGAGCCCGTCGTCGATCTGCGACTCGGTGACGACCAGCGGCGGGATCATCCGGACGACGTTGCCGTACGCGCCGCACGTCAGCAGCAGCAGGCCCCGGTCGGCTGCCGCCTTGTGCGCCCGCTGCGCCGCCGCGGCGTCGGGCTCGCCGTCCGGGGTGGTGAACTCGGCGGCCTGCATCAGCCCGAGCCCGCGCACGTCCCCGATCGCCGGGTGGTCGGCGGCGACCTTGCGGAGCCCGTCGTTCAACCGGGCGCCCTGCCGGGCCGCGTTGCCGACGAGGTCCTCGTCCTGGACGACCCGCAGCGTAGCGAGCGCGGCGGCGCAGGCGACCGCGTTGCCGCCGTAGGTGCCGCCCTGCGAGCCGGGCCGGGCCTGCTCCATCAGCGCGGTCGGCGCGGCGATCGCCGACAGCGGGAAGCCGCTGGCCAGGCCCTTGGCGGTGACCAGGATGTCGGGACGCGCCGCCGAGTGCTCGTAGCCCCAGAAGCGGCCCGTCCGGCCGTACCCGGTCTGCACCTCGTCCATGATCAGCAAGATGCCGTGCCGGTCGGCGCGCTCCCGCAGCCCGTCGAGGAACGCGGGAGGCGCCGGGATGTAGCCGCCCTCGCCGAGCACGGGTTCCACGACGAACGCGGCGGTATCGGAGGCGGGGCTCGCGGTGACGAGGAGGTAGTCCAGTTCGCGGAGCGCGAACGTGGTCGCCTCCTCCTCGGACCACCCGTACCGGAAGGCCTGCGGGAACGGCGCGATCGCGGCGCCCGGCATCAGCGGGCCGATCCCGGCGCGGAACTTGGTGCCCGCCGTGGTGAGCGCGGCGGCGCCCATCGTCCGGCCGTGGAAGGAGCCGTGGAAGACGACGATGTTCTGCCGTCCGGTGGCGTGCCGGGCCAGCCGGATCGACGCCTCGACGGCCTCGCTGCCGCTGTTGAGGAAGAACAGCGAGTCCAGACCCTCGGGCAGCACGTCGCCGAGCGCCTCCGTCAGGCGCAGCAGCGGCTCGTGCATCACCGTCGTGTACTGGCCATGGATCAGCTTGCCGACCTGGTTCTGCGCCGCCTCCACCACACGCGGGTGGCAGTGGCCGGTGTTGGTGACGCCGATGCCCGCGGTGAAGTCCAGATGCCGGCGGCCCTCGGTGTCGTACAGGTACACGCCCTCGCCGCGCTCGGCCAGGACGGGAGTCGCCTGCTTGAGCAGGGGAGACAGTGTGGCCATGCGTCCTCAGGTCCTTCCGGTCCGCTCGGTAGATTGTCGACAATCTGCAATGTAGGTGGCCTCCGGCCACGCTGTAAAGCCGGCCCGCGGGGTCTAGGTGACGCGGAGCCGGTCGATGGAGTCGGTCATGTGCTCCTCGATGAGGGTCAGCAGCCGCTCCTCCTCGCCGTCGCCGATCGCGTCGACCAGCCGCCGGTGCTCCTCGACCAGTTCGGCCGGCTCCGGATAGGTGTCCTGGAGCGCGTTCAGGCACATCCGGGTCTCGACCAGCAGCGTGTGCGCCATCCGCTCCAGCCGGGGGCTGCCCGACGAGCTGACGAGCACCTCGTGGAACGCCTGGTCGGCGTCGCTCATCGCGATCCGGTCGCGTTCGGCGGCCGCGTCGACCAGCGCGTCGAGCGCGTCGGTGAGCCGGGCCACCGCCTCCCCGCGGTTGCGTTCCATGATCAGCTGGCAGGCCTCGCGCTCGATCGCGAGCCGGGCGAGGTAGACGTCCTCCACGTCGCCCTCGTCCAGGGTGATCACGAACAGCCCGCGGTGCGGCTCGCTGACCAGCAGCCCCTCCTGGACGAGCCGCTGCATCGCCTCGCGCAGCGGGCCGCGGCTGATGCCGAGCCGGCCGGCCAGCTCGGCCTCGCCGAGCTGCGCGCCGGGCTCCAGCGACCCGTACATGATCGCCGAGCGCAGCTCGTCCGAGACGATCTCGACGGTCGACTTGCGGGGGACAGGTTCCAGCTCACCCAATCGGCCCATGCCGCGGGCCCCTTTCGTCATCGCTGTCAGGTACGTCGCCCCTGCCCGGAGACCTGCTCCGCGGGGGCGGCGGGCACGGCGGCGAACAGCCGGCCCAGCCCGGTGCGCGGCGGGATCCCCCCGGGGCCGGACGCGAGCCGCAGCCCCTCCCACACGCTCACCTGGTTGGCGGTCAGCACCGGCTTGCCGACCCGTGCCTCCAGCTCGTCGAGCCAGGACACGGTGTGCAGCGCGGTGTCGGGCACCAGCACGGCCTCGGCGTCCGGATGGTCGTTGGCGGCGACGAACGCGAGCACCTCGTCGCGGCCGAGGGTGCCGACCTCGGCGGCGGTGATGATGCCCCGGCACGACAGCGCCACCACGTCGATGCCGGCGTGGCCGAGGAACGCGACGAACCGCCCGGCGACGTCGGACGGGTAGGTCGCCGCGACCGCGACCCTGGTCACGCCCAGCGCGCGCGCCGCGTTCACGAACGCGAACGACGTGCTGGACGCCGGGACGCCCGCCGCCTCGGCGACGCCCTCGACCTGCCGCCGCGCGCCGTCCCAGCCGAACACGAAGCTTCCGCTGGTGCAGGCCCACACGGCCGCCTGGACGCCGAGGTCGCGCAGCGTGCGGGCCCCGTCGCCGAGGACGTCGGAGCCGCCGATGTCGAGCAGCGCGTCGACGCGGTGGGCGTCCTCGCGCATCAGCGTGTGCACGACCGGCAGGCGCACCTCACCCAGGGCGCGCTCGATGGCCGGGTAGTCGTCCTCGGCGCTGTAGCCGGGGTACAGGAATCCCGCGCTCAACCCGTTCTGGTGCATGGAATCAGCAATCCTAACGCTCATGGCGGTCAGGCCGCCGTGGACGGGGCGAGCTGCACCAGCGACTGCCCTGGCCCGGCCGCGGAGCGGCCCATGGCCCGCAGCGCCGTGCACATGGTGACCTGGTTGGCGGTGAGGACCGGCTTGCCGATCATCTGTTCCAGGGGCGCGATGATGTCGTAGGTGGGCACGTTCGTGCAGCTGATGTACACGGCCTCGGCCTCCGGGCCGTCGACGGCCGACACCGCCGACACGATCTCGCCGTAGCCGACCTTCCAGATGTGGCTGAGCAGCCCCATCCCGACCGACGACACGACCTCGATGCCGTACTCGCCCAGAAACGAAACGAGCCGTTCGGTGACCGCGTCGATGTACGGGGTGACGACCGCGATCCGGTTGGTGTTGAGCAGCCGCAGCGACTCCACCAGCGCGCCGGACGTCGTCGTCGAGACCGGCGCGCCCGCCGACAGCATCGTCTGGTGCAGCTGCAGCTCGCCCGCCTTGCCGCCGATGAAGCTGCCCGAGGCGCAGGCGTAGGCGACGGCGAGCGGCTCGGGGGCCAGGACGTCCCGGGTGGCCTGCCGGACGATCGACTGGTCCGACAGCGCGGCCGCCATCTCGACGGTGACCGGCACCGGCACGTACGGCAGCCGGGTCATGAACAGCGACACGTCGTCGGGCGTCCACCGCCACAGCTCGCGGTCGAGGGCGAAGTCGAACGGCGCGACCACGCCCACGCCGTGCTGGGCGAGCAGCTCCGGGCCGACGACCAGCGTGGGGTCGAATGTCATCCGCGTGGCCACCGCTCTAGGACTCGGCACGGCTGTAGACCAGCCGCTCGCCGACCCCGCCGGAGCGCCAGACGTCGTTGCACGCCTCGGCCATCCGGTCGAGCCCGTCGACGATCGTCGCGTACACGTTGCCCGGCACCCAGCCGACGTCCCCGTTCAGCAGCAGGTTGTTGCGGCCGTAGAAGATCGCGAGGTCGATCACGCCGGGGAGCGCGTGGATGCCCTTCTCCTCCTTGAACCGCCGGTCGAGCATGCCGCCGGCGAACGAGAAGTAGACGACGTCGCCGGGGATCGGGGTGACGGTCGGGTTCTCCAGGCCGACCTCCTCCTCGGAGAACCGCTCGACCATGGTGTACACCTCGTTGCGGGCGTACTTGGCGTGGTAGGCGTCGCCGCCGAGGGGCAGGGCCTGCCAGACGGCCTCACAGGTGCGCGGCGCGTCCTTCTCCAGCAGTTCGGCGACGCAGGAGACACCGCGGTGCTCCAGAGTGATGGTCATGAGCTTGGGCATGCTGGACCTCCCCATGAACAGGGGTGGGCGAGAGCGTCGCCACCCGAAAGGACTCTCCGTGTTTGGCTCCCGGAGGAGCTGTTAGAGCGCTCTGGGATCCGTCCTGACCTTGCCGGGCAGTGGTTGCGACGGTCTTGCAGCACACGTCTCAGTGCGGTGACCGGGGCTGTGGTGCACCGCGCTGATTGTTGACAATCCTACGAACGCTTCTTAGCGTGTCAATGCCTCCCAGAGATGCCTTCGCGTAAATTCCGCACTCCGTTGAAAGTGGCGCCGATGGAGCATGTTCCGCCCGCACCCGGCGGGCCGCCCGACGTGGTCGTGCTGACGGGGGACGTCCCGCCGCGCGGCATGGCCGAGGCGGAGCGCCTCGGGCGCGTCCGCTACGTCCGCGAGCCCGAGCTGGCCGAGGCCCTTCCCGGCGCCGACGTGCTGTTCATGTGGGATTTCCTGTCCGACGCCCTGCCCGGCGCGTGGCCGTCGGACGGCGGACCCGGCTGGGTGCACATCGCCAGCGCCGGGGTCGACCGGCTGCTGTTCCCCCGCCTGGTCGAGGGCGGCACCGTCGTCACCAACTCGCGGGGGATCTTCGACGAGCCGATCGCGGAATACGTGCTCGGGCTGGTGCTCGCGTTCGCCAAGGATCTGCACACGACCGTCCGGCTCCAGGCGGAGCGGCGCTGGCGGCACCGCGAGACCGAGGGGATCACCGGCGCCCGCGCGCTGGTCGTCGGCACCGGCCCGATCGGCCGCGCGATCGCCCGCCGGCTGTCGGCCGCGGGCCTGGCCGTCTCCGGCGCGGGCCGCACCGCCCGCGACGCCGATCCCGACTTCGGCGTCGTCCGTCCGGTGGAGGGTCTGGGCGAGCTGCTCACCACGGCCGACTACGTGATCCTGGCGGCGCCGCTCACCCCGCAGACCCGCGGCATGATCGACACCGCCGCGCTGGACCGGATGCGCCCGTCCGCGCGGCTGATCAACGTCGGGCGGGGCGCGCTGGTCGCCGAGGCCGACCTCGTCAAGGCGCTGCTGGACGGACGCGTCGCGGGCGCGGCGCTCGACGTGTTCGAGGACGAGCCGCTCCCGCCGTCGTCGCCGCTGTGGGACATGCCGAACGTGATCGTCTCGCCGCACATGTCCGGCGACGTGGTCGGCTGGCGGGACGAGCTGGTCCGGCTGTTCACCGACAACCTCGCCCGCCACGTGGCGGGCCGCCCGCTGCGCAACGTCGTGGACAAACGGCTCGGCTACGTCGACTCCCACCAGAACGGCCCACACCAGGCCGGCCCACACCAGGCCGGCCCACACCAGGCCGGCTCACATCAAGCCGGCCCACATCACGTCGGCTCACACAACGGGGGGCGGCCATGACCGACGCGGCCGACCTCACCGCGACCGAGCTGATCGAGGCGTACGAGGCGGGCACGCTCTCGCCGGTCGAGGCCGCCGAGGCCGTCCTCGCCCGCATCGGACGGGACGACCCCGCGCTCAACGCGTTCTGCCTCGTCGACGAGGAGACCACGCTCGACATGGCCCGCGCGGCGGCCGAGCGCCGGCACCGCGGCGCGACGCTGGGCCCGCTGGACGGCGTGCCCGTCTCGATCAAGGACATCCTGCTCACCCGCGGCTGGCCGACGCTGCGCGGCTCCGCGACCGCCGATCCGTCGGGCCCGTGGGACGAGGACTCCCCGGCCGTCGCCCGTCTCCGCGAGCAGGGCGCGCTGTTCGTCGGCAAGACGACCACGCCGGAGTTCGCGTGGAAGGGCGTGACCGACAACCCGGTCGACGGCGTCACCCGCAACCCGTGGGACCCGTCCCGCACGCCCGGCGGGTCGTCGGGCGGCGCGGCGGCGGCCGTCGCGGCGGGCATGGCGCCGCTCGCGCTCGGCACGGACGGCGGCGGCTCGGTCCGCATCCCCGCCTCCTTCACCGGGACCTTCACCCTGAAGCCGACCTACGGCCGCATCCCGCACTATCCGGCGAGCGCGTTCGGGACGCTCGCGCACACCGGCCCGATGACCAACACGGTGGCGGACGCGGCGCTGCTGCTCGACGCGGTCTGCGGCGCCGACGGCCGCGACTGGTCGGCGCTGCCACCGCCGGACGTCGTGTTCGCCGACGGCGGCCCCGACGACCTGACCGGCCTGCGCATCGCCTACAGCCCGGACCTCGGGTTCGCCGAGGTCGACCCGGAGATCGCGGCGTCCGCGGCGGCCGCCGCGGAGGTGTTCACCGAGCTCGGCGCGAAGGTCGAGCAGGCAGATCCCGGCTTCGCCGACCCGGTCGAGGAGTTCGAGGTCCTGTGGTTCGCGGGCGCCGCCAAAGTCGTCGAGAGGCTGTCGCCTGAGGGCCGCGCGCGGCTCGACCCGGGCCTGCGGGAGATCTGCGAGGAGGGCGCCCGGTACTCGGCCGTCGAGTACCTGACCGCCACCGCCCGCCGGATGGACCTCGGCCGCCTCATGGGCCTGTTCCACGAGCGGTACGACCTGCTGCTCACCCCGACGATGCCGATCGCCGCGTTCGAGGCGGGCGTCGAGGTCCCGCCCGGCTCGGCGGCCCGCCGCTGGACGAGCTGGACCCCGTTCACCTACCCGTTCAACATGACGCAGCAGCCCGCCGCGAGCCTGCCGTGCGGGTTCACCTCCGGCGGGCTGCCGATCGGCCTCCAGGTCGTCGGCGCCCGGCACGCCGACGCCCTGGTCATGGCCGCGTGCGCCGCCTACGAGAAGGCACGGCCCTGGAAGCGGTTCAACCGAACGCGATGACGGCGCGGCCCCGGTGGGTGCCCGCTTCCATGTCGGCGAAGACGCGCGGGGCGTCGTCCAGCGGCACGGCCGTGACGTCCGGGACGATCCCGTGCGCGACGGCGAAGCCGAGCGTGTCGCGCAGGTCGTGCGGTGAGCCGGACGGGACGCCGATCACCCGCTGCCGGTTCATGACGAGCGAGACGGGCGGCACGCTGACGTTCGCGGCGTCGAAGCCGAGGTAGAGCAGGGTGCCGTCCGGGCGCAGGCCGCCGAACGCGGCCAGCCCGGTCGCGGTGTCCGGCGCGGTGTTGACGACCAGGTCGGCGCCGCCCCACGCGCGGAGCGCCTCGGCCGGGTCCCGCTCGGCGGTGGCGACGAACAGTTCCGCGCCCGCGTCCGCGGCCTCCCGTTCGGCGCGGCGCGAGCGGGAAACGACGGCGACCCGGGCGCCCATCGCGGCGGCGAACCTGGCGGTCATCGTCCCGACGCCGCCGGTGCCGAGCACGGCGACCTTCGACCCGGCGGCGGCGCCGGCCCGCCGCAGCCCGTTGAACGCGGTGATCCCGGCGCACATCAGCGGGGCGCCGGCGACCGGGTCCAGCCCGACGGGCAGCGGGGTGACGAAGCCGGCGCGGCCGACGAAGTACTCGGCGTAGCCGCCGTCGCGGTTGACGCCGGTGATCTGTTTCGGCGCGCCGGTGCACAGGATCTGGTCGCCGCGGGCGCACTCGTCGCAGTTCCCGCAGGACCCGTGCACCCACGCCGCGCCGACCGGGGTGCCCACCTCGGGCCATCCGGCGCCCTCGCCGAGCGCGGCGACGACGCCGCTGATCTCGTGCCCGGGGACGGTCGGGAACGTCCCGAACGGGTAGTGCCCGCGCGCGTGGTTGATCTCGGAGAAGCACATCCCGCAGGCGCTCACCCGGACCAGGATCTCGCCGGGCCCGGGCTCGGGCACGTCCCGGTCGACGAGGTCGAGCGGCTTGCCGGCCGCGGAAAGAACGGCGCTGCGCATGGCGCATCCCCTCCCAAGAGGTTGATAGCGTTGATATAGCAACAACTGTAGCAACGATATCCAGCAATGCAAGCGGCGCTCGATGGTTTTCTGTAGCATTGATGTTGTGAGTGCTCAGAAGGATCCCGACACCCGTGACCGGATCGTCCGCGCGGCCGCCCGGCTGCTCACCGAGGCGGGCGGCGGGGACGTCTCGACGCGCGCCGTCTGCACCGCCGCCGGGGTCGGGGCGCCGACGCTCTACCACCACTTCGGCGACAAGCAGGGGCTGTTCGACGCCGTCGCCGCGTACGGGTTCGAGGAGTATCTGGCGACCAAACGCGCGCAGGAGAGCACGGGTGACCCCGTCGAAGACCTGCGCCACGGCTGGGACGTGCACGTCGAGTACGGCCTGACGAACCCCGCGTTCTACACGCTGATGTACGGGTCGTCCCGCCAGCCGCCCGTCGCGAAGGAGGCGCACGACATCCTGCTCGGCCTGGTCGGGGCCGTCGCCGACGCCGGGCGGCTGCGCGTCCCCGTCGACACCGCTGCCGCGATGCTCCACGCCGCCGGGGCCGGGGTCACCCTCGCGCTGATCGCCGGTGCGGACGACGGTGCGCTGTCGGCCCGGACGCGGGAGGCGATCCTCGCCGCGGTCACCGTCCCCAGCGGGGCTCCAGCGGACGGGACGCCCTCGCCCGCCGCCCGTGCCGTGGCCCTGCGCGCCGCGCTGCGCGCCGCCCCTCCGCCCGGGCTGACGGCGGCGGAGACCGCGATGCTCGGCGAATGGCTCGACCGCATCGCGACCGGCCCGTGACCCCTACTCGCCCTTGGGGCGCTTCAGTTCCTTCTCGTGCCGCTTCTGCCTGCTCGACCTGCGGCGCTTCACGCCGACGCCGCCCCAGAACGCCAGGCCCTTGACGACGACCGTCGGCGAGTCCGGCGCGCCGGTGCCGCTGGCGCGGTTGTCGAAGCCGCCCATGATCCCGAGCCCCTTGACATGGACGGTGATGTCGTCCGGCACGACGACCTCCAGGCCGCCCATGACGGCGAACGCGCGGATCGTCGTCACCGGCTCGTCGAACCGCGCCTCGCGCAGGTCGATCTTGCCGCCGCCCCAGAACGCGAACGCCCGGAACCTGCGGGGTACGTTCCACACGCCCGCCCGGGTGAACCCGCTCATGATGCCGACCCCGGTCTTCCACGTCGGCGCGCCCTGAACCGGGCTCCAGTCCGCCCCGGACGCGGCGAACTCCGGGGACGGCGGCGCCGCCGTGCCGGGGGCCGGCAGATCGCGGGTGATCGGCTCCAGTTCCGCGTACGTCTTGGCCGCGTACACCGCGTCCAGCCGCTCGTCGAGCTCCACCAGGGTCAGCCGCCCCTCGCCGGCCGCGTCGCGCAGCACCCGCGCGACGCGCTCGCGGTCGGCGTCGCCGGCGCGCATCTCCGGAGTGCCGGGAGGCCCGGCGGGCTCGGGGAGGTTCGTCATGCCCAGAGCCTAACCCTCTGGTCGGGACGGCTCCAGCCGGACGATGATCGACTTGGATGTCGGCGTGTTGCTGACATCGGCGGTGCTGTCGAGCGGGACGAGGACGTTCGTCTCCGGGAAGTACGCCGCCGCGCAGCCCCGCGCCGTCGGGTAGGAGACGACGCGGAACGACGCCGCCCGCCGCTCCACCATGCCCGCCGAAGGGTCGGGCCACTCCGAGACGAGGTCGACCATGGCGCCGTCGTCCAGCCCCAGGTCCGATAGGTCGGACGGGTTGACGAACACGACGCGGCGCCCTGCCTTGATGCCGCGGTAGCGGTCGTCCAGGCCGTAGATCGTGGTGTTGTACTGGTCGTGGCTCCGGACGGTCTGGAGCAGCAGCCGCCCCTCCGGGACGCGCAGGACCTCCAGCTCGTTCACCGTCAGGTTGGCCTTGCCGGTCGCGGTCGGGAACCTGCGCTCGTCGCGCGGCGCGTGCGGGAGCCTGAACCCGTCGCGCTCCCGGACGCGGGCGTTGTAGCGGTCGAAGCCGGGCACGACCCGCGAGACGTGGTCGCGGATGACGTCGTAGTCGCGCTCCATCGCGTCCCAGCCGATGCCCGAGCCGGGCAGCGCCGCCTTCGCGAGCCGGCAGACGATCGACACCTCCGACAGCAGGGCGGGGGACGCGGGGGCGAGGCGGCCGCGGGAGGCGTGCACCATGCCCATCGAGTCCTCGACGGAGACGAACTGCGGCCCCGACTCCTGGACGTCGCGTTCGGTGCGGCCCAGCGTCGGCAGGATCAGCGCCGTCTCGCCCGTCACCGCGTGCGAGCGGTTGAGCTTGGTCGACACCTGCGCCGTCAACCGGCAGGAGCGCAGCGCCGCCTCTGTCACGGCCGAGTCGGGGGTCGCGCGGACGAAATTGCCGCCCATCCCGAGGAACACCTTCGCGCGGCCGTCCCGCATGGCGCGGATCGCGTCCACGGTGTCGACGCCGTGCTCGCGCGGCGGCTCGAACCCGAACTCGGCGGCGAGGGCGTCCAGGAACTCCGGTTTCGGCTTCTCCCAGATGCCCATCGTCCGGTCGCCCTGCACGTTGGAATGGCCGCGCACCGGGCAGACGCCCGCGCCGGGACGGCCGATGTTGCCGCGCAGCAGCAGGAAGTTGACGACCTCGCGGATCGTCGGGACCGAGTTGCGGTGCTGTGTCAGGCCCATCGCCCAGCAGACGATGATCTTCTTCGCGGCGAGGACGTCGTCCAGCGCGGCCGCGATCTCCTCGCGGGTCAGTCCGGTGGCGTCCAGCACGTCGTCCCAGTCCAGGCCGAGGACGTGCTTCTCGAACTCGGCGAACCCGTGGGCGTGCGCGTCGAGGAACCCGCGGTCGACGGCGCCGGGCGCGTCCGATTCGAGGAGCATCCGGTTCAGGGCCTGGAACAGCGCCAGGTCGCCGTTCAGCCGGATCTGCAGGAACCGGTCGGCGAGCGGCGTGCCCCGCCCGGCGATGCCGGACGCGCGCTGCGGGTTCTTGAACCGCATCAGCCCCGCCTCGGGCAGCGGGTTCACCGCGACGATCCGCGCGCCCGCTTTTTTGGCCCGTTCCAGAGCCGACAGCATCCGCGGATGGTTCGTCCCCGGGTTCTGGCCGACGACGAAGATCAGATCGGCCTGGTGGAGGTCGTCGAGCAGCACCGAGCCCTTGCCGATGCCGATGGTCTCGCTCAGCGCCGACCCGGACGACTCGTGGCACATGTTGCTGCAGTCGGGCAGGTTGTTGGTCCCGAAGGCGCGGGCGAACAGCTGGTAGGCGAACGCGGCCTCGTTGCTCGTCCGGCCCGAGGTGTAGAAGACGGCCTCGTCCGGGGAGTCGAGGGCGGTCAGTTCGGACGCCAGCAGCCGGAACGCCTCGTCCCACGGCACCGGCTCGTAGTGCTCGGACCCGGCGCGCTTCAGCATCGGCTCGGTCAGCCGCCCCTGCTGCCCGAGCCAGTGGTCGGAGCGCCCGGCCAGCTCCGCGACGCTGTGCTCGGCGAAGAACTCGCGGGTGATCCGCCGGGTCGTGGCCTCCTCCGCGACGGCCTTCGCGCCGTTCTCGCAGAACTCGAAGGTGTGCCGGTGATCGCCTTCGGGCCATGCGCAGCCGGGGCAGTCGAACCCCTGCTTCTGGTTGACGCGCAGCAGCGTCAGCGCCGTGCGCTTCACGCCCATCTGGTCGTAGGACTGGCGCAGCGCGGCCGTGATCCCGGGCACGCCCGCCGCCCACTCCTTCGGCCGCGTGACGCCGAGACCCGCGTCGTCGAAATCGTCGGCGGGCGCCCTGCGGCTCATCTCACACATCCTCCTGCTCGGCTGAACACCTAACACTCTCGCACGTCGGCGGCGATCATTGCGGCGGCCCTTCCGTCAGCCGGACCTCGGTGACCATGAGAGCGCCCTGCGCGGTGGTCCATTCCAGCCGGACGACGTCGCCGGGACGGCGCGCGAGCACCAGCCCGGTGAGCGTGCCGGGGGAGTCGACGGCCTGGCCGCCGAAGCTGACGATGGCGGCGCCGACCGGGACCCCGGCCGTCTCGGCGGGGGAGCCCGCGACGACCTCGGCGACGACCGCGCCGGGGGTGCCGCCGCCGGCGCGGACCTTGACGCCGAGCATGGCCGTCGGGCCGATGTGCACGGTGGACGACGACTCCCCGCGCTGGATCTGCCGGGCGACGCTCAGCGCCCGGTCGGAGGGGATCGCGTACCCGCGATGGTCCTCGGCCGGCTTGGAGCCGTCCACCGTGAGCCCCGCGGACGCGGCGGTGTTGATGCCGATGACCTTGCCCGCGGTGTTCAGCAGCGGCCCGCCCGAGTCGCCGGGCTTGATCGGGGCGTTGGTCTCGATCAGGCCGCTCAGCCGCTCGGACGTGCCGTTGGTGTCGTCACGGGCGGTGACGGACTGCTCCAGCGCGGTGACCCTGCCGGTGACGACCGTCGGCGAACCGCCCTTGCCGCCCGCGTTCCCGACGGCGGTGACGGGGTCGCCGACCGCCACCCGCGCCGCGGACGCGAACACGGCCGCCTTGAGCCGGGACGCGCCGGTCAGCCGGATCACCGCGATGTCGCCGGCGCGGTCGTACCCGACGACCCGCGCGGTGTAGGTGCGCCGGTTGTCGGTGTCGGTGCCGTTGATCCGGGTGGCGCCCTGGATCACATGGTTGTTGGTCAGGACGAGACCGGACGGGTCGAGCACGATGCCCGTCCCGGCGGCGCGGGTGCCGTTCAGGGACTGCTCGGTCTCGATGTTGACGACGCCGGGCTTGCGCCCGCTGGGCTTGGCCTGCTCGGCGGCGGTCCCGGTGACCCGCGGCGGGTCCCCGGCCCCCGCGCCGTCCGTCAGGCGGCACCCGGGGACGAGCAGGGACAGCAGCGTGATCAGGAGTATCGGGATCGCGGTACGGGCGCCGCGCCGCACGGTGTCCTCGCTCACCTCGACCCTGCCTTTCTGGGGGCGACCCCCAGACCCCCGGGGAGGAAGGCCGAAGATCCTCGCTCCGCTCCGGTCTTCGGCCTTCCTGGCGTTCCCCCAATAATTCCCGATTTCGGGGGATTAGTCGGTGACGGCGGGCGGGCGGGTGACGATCGCGGTGACGGCCGCGGCCAGCAGGGCCATCGCCGCGATCGACGCGGCCATCGGGACGGCGGTGTCCGGCCCCGCGATCCCGGCCAGCGGCGCCGCCGCGCCGCCAAGGGCGAACTGCGACACGCCGAGGAGCGCGGAGGCGCTCCCCGCGACCCTCGGCGGACGTCCCGACAGCGCCAGCGCGGTCGCGTTCGGCCCGATCAGGCCCTCTCCGCAGGCGACCAGGAACAGCCCGGCCAGCACCCCGCGCAGGCCCCCTCCGGCGAGCACCGCGGCGAGCAGCACGAGCCCGCCGGCGGCGACGATGGCGAGCCCGGCGGCCAGCAGCCGCCGCAGCGCCACCCGTCCGGCGAGCATGCCGCTGACCTGCCCGGCGGCTACGATCCCGACGGAGTTCACGCCGAAGACGACGCTGAACTCCTGCGGCGACAGGCCGTAGATGTCCTGCAGCACGAACGGCGACCCGGAGATGTAGGTGAACAGCGCGGCGAACGCCAGCCCGCTCGCGAGCCCGTACCCGACGAACGACCGGTCCGCCGCGAGCGCGCGGAACGTCGCCGCCGTGGCGCGCAGCCCGCCCGTCTCGCGGCGGCCGGGCGGCAGCGTCTCCTTGAGGCCGAGCAGCGAGCCGAGGAACAGCGCCACGCCGATCCCCGCGAGGACGGCGAACACGCCCGGCCACGGCATGAGCCGCAGCAGCTGCCCGCCGAAGACGGGCGCGAGGATCGGCGCCAGCCCGTTCACCAGCATCAGCAGCGCGAAGAACTTGGCGGCGGCGACACCGTCGTAGAGGTCCTGGACGATCGCGCGGGCGATCACGATCCCGGCGGCGCCGGCCGCGCCCTGCACCAGCCGCAGCGCGATGAGCGTCTCCACGGTCGGCGCGGCCGCGCACAGCAGCGACGCGGCGGCGTACGCGGCGAGCCCGATCAGCAGCGGCCTGCGGCGTCCGAAGGCGTCGCTCAGCGGCCCGGCCACGGCCTGCCCCACGGCGAGCCCGACGATGCACGCCGTCAGCGTGAGCTGGGTCTGCATCGCGCCGGTCCCGAGGTCTTCGGCGAGCCTGGGCAGCGCGGGCAGGTACATGTCGATCGACAGGGGCGCGAGGGCCGTCAGCGCCCCGAGCACCATGATCAGCCGCAGCCGCCGGTCCGCCGGACGGGTCCGCGAGGTCTCGGCTGCCGACGCGGCCGTCTCCGTCATGGGGGTCTCCGTCCGTGGGGGCGCGGCCGCCCGCGGGTCTGGACGTCCGAGACGTTCAAGCGAATGACGGTCCGTTATCTTCCACGTCAGGAAGTGGCGTGCGTCACATTCGCGACATTCGCGTCAGAACGGGAGACGCTCGGCGGCGGCCACTACCGCGCCGGTCACGGTGCCGGCGGTCAGGACGGAGACGCCGCACAGGACGGCCCAGCGTCCGACCGTGTAACCGACGGGCACGCGGGTCGAGCCGCGTCCCCGCACCGGCCACGGGGCGCGCAGCGGGGACGTTCCGGGAAGTTCCGGCGGCGGGTCGGACGGCTCCACGGGGGGAGGCGCGGCGGCGGCGGGTGGGCCGTCGCCGTTGGACGAGCCGTTGGCGGCCAGCCCGGTCACCCAGCCGAGCAGGTCGGCGACGTCCGCGGGCTCGGTGGCGAGGCCGGAGGCGAAGTACCGCACCTGCCCGGCGACCTGGTCGAGCGTCCGGACGGTGTTGCCGAGGCCGACGCGTTCGAGCCATTCGCGCAGGTCGGCGTCCTCGGCGAGGCAGCGGCCGATCTCCGTGCGGACCAGCAGGTCGATCTTGGTGATGATGACGGCGACGCGCTTCTGGTGCCCTTGGTCGGGACGGGAGCGCAGCTCGTTCAGCACCCGCTGCAGGGTGTCGGCCGGGTCCTCCTCCGACGACACGGCGGCCTCGTCGACGAGCTCCCGCTCGTCCCCGGTCAGGGACATGCGCAGCTGGGGCAGGGCGAACGGGTCGACGACGAACAGCAGCGCCTCGCTGTGGTCCAGGTAGCGCAGCGACTCGACCTCCGTGGCGCCCGTGTAGTGCTCGCCCGCCGGGTCGAACAGGTAGAGGATGCGGCGCGCGCGTCCGGGGAGCTCGATGTCGACCATGGTGGCGAGGGGCAGTTCCGGGCCGGTCTTGGCGAGGCGCCCGCCGCGCTGGAACTCGTGGATCGCGCCCGCGTACGCCTGCGCGTGCCGCTGCTCGACGAACGCGAGCCGTCCGTGGACCGCGAGCGCGTGCGCGTGCAGGGCACGGATGCCGAGGACCATGAACGTCGTCTTCCCGGCGGCCGGCCCGCCGACGAACGGCAGCGGTTCCACGCGGACGCGTCCGATCCGCTCGGGGAGCCGCCCGCCGCAGTGCGGGCAGTACGCGGCCAGCCGGAACCGTCCGAGCGGCACGGTCGTGGGCAACCGCGCCCCGCAGCGGCACACGTGCCGGAACGCGCCGCCCGATCCGGGCGCGAGATGCCGGTGCCGGGCGCCGCATCCCGGGCATTCGTACTCCGGCAGGCCGATCCGCTCGTAGCAGAACGGGTGCGGGCAGGTCTGGAGGATGCGCCCGTACGTCATGAAGACGCGTTCCACCGCGGCGAGGACGAGCACGCACACCAGCCACACCGCGAGCCCGAGCACGGCGACGACCCCGTACAGGACGGTCAGCGCGAGCACGAACCCGGACGCGGGAACGGCCGCGGCGACGATGCCCGTGCACAGCGCCAGCCAGACGGGGAACACGAAGAACCCCCAGAAGCCGCCGAGCAGCACCCGGGTCAGCCGGACGATGATGCCCCTGGCCGTCCGGTACACCTGCGGGACGACGGTGCGGCTGATCGTCCACCAGTCGCGCCACACCTGGCCGAGCAGGTAGTGCCGGTAGGAGATCTTCGGCTCGGCGACCGGCGAGGGCCCTTCGAGGGTGGACGGCGCGAGCGTCCGGCACGCGTGCAGGTAGTACAGGCCCAGCGCGGCGACCCCGGCGACGATCAGCGTCCCGGCGAACAGCACCGGGAACACGTACATGAACCCGAGCCACATCGCGGCGCCCCACACGGCGACGAGCAGCAGCACGATGATCGGATGCACGGGTTCACCTCCTCTTGCGGGCCGGCTCGTCCTCGTGGAGGAGGTCCCGCAGCGCGGCCCGGAGCTCGGGGCTGCGCGCGAGGCGGGAGTCGAGCTGCTTCGCGGCGAGCCACCGTCCGGCGGCGGCCCGCGCCCACGCCTCCAGGCCCGGTTCGGCGGCGCCGCGCGCCCTCAGCCGCAGGACGACCTCGACCAGATCGTTGCGCTGACCGATCTCGGCGCCGCGCAGCGGGGCGCGGCCGGCGCGGGCGCGGGCGGGCAGCTCCGCGGTCCACTGCGCGCCGAGCCTGGCGCGGGCGGCGGCCGGCAGCCCGGCGAGCAGCTCCGCCCGGAACGCCGGGGGGCGCCGGGCCAGCCGCCGCGCCGCCCCGACGAACGCCTCCCCGGCGAGCTGCGAGGCGGCGCCGTCCGCCGCCGCGATGTCGTCCAGCGCCTTCGCGGCGCGCGAGGGCCCCGCGGTGATCGCCTTCCCGTACGCCTGGACGAGGGCCGCGTCGTGCCCGGCCCGGCCGTCCGGCATGAGCTCGCGGACCCGGTCCGCGAGCCGCAGCGTCGCCGGGTCGGAGAGGCGTTCCGCGCCGGGGAAGGCGAGCCTGGTGAACGTCCGGGACGGCAGCCCGGCCAGCGCGGGACGGCCCGCCATCGCCTTCCCGTGCGCGTCGAGCAGCCCGGCGCATTCCGTCGCGGACGGAGGCGTCCGCCAGACCTCGCGCAGGGCGGCGTCGAGGCTGTCGCGGTCGAGGCCGTCGCTGTCAAGCCGCAGCAGCTCACCGGTGACCGCGATCCTGCGTCCGGGGTTCCTCCGCCCGACCGACGCCAGCACCGTGCACGCGACGGCGGGCGCCGCGCGGAGCCGCTCGGCGTGCGCGTAGAGGACGTCGCAGGTCCCGGGGGTCAGGGCCGCGGCCCGTTCTCGTTCTCCCGCGTCCGCGAGCCCGGAGATCACGCCGTTCAAGAGAGGGTCGCGGAGCGCGGCGGGGCAGCCGGTGAGCGCCTCGCCCAGGTCGGCGGCCCCGCGCCGCGCGCAACCCGCCGCCGCGGCCGCGACCTCCGCCGGTTCGAGCGGCGCCCCGGCGCGTTCGGCCACCCCGGCCGCCTCCACCACCGCCGCCAGGCCGGACGCCTCCGCCAGCGCGTCCAGGAGCCGGTCGGCGACGCGGAGCGAGCACTGCCGCGCGACCTCGTCCGCCCCCGCCGCCCGCGCCCGCTCGTGGACGGCGAGCGCCAGCTCCAGGCCCATCGACGGCACGCCGGGCACCAGGTCGCGCCACACCCACTCGGGGATCGCGGACCCGCGCCGCGACATCAGCTCAGCCGCCGCGCCCTCCTCGCCCGCCGTGACGGACGCGTCGCCCCGGCACAATGCCAGCAACGCCGCCGCGCCCTCCTGCGCGGGGTCGTTGAGCGGGGCCAGCTCGCCGAGCGCGTCCAGGCCGCCGAAGTCGGCGTCGCGCCAGCATCCGGCGACCGTCCGCGCGAACCGGCTCGGCCTCCCGTCCGGGACGCCGTCGCGCAGGTCGAACGCGGAGGCATGGGAGGCGCGGTGCCGCTCCGCCGACCAGATCGCGGGGGTCGTGCCGACGAGGCGCTGCGCGGCGCCGTCCGGGTCGGCGGTGTAGGTGACGAACGACAGCCGCGCCGCCGCCGCGACCGGCAGCGAGTATGACACGATCGCGATCCAGCGCGCGATGACCTCCACGTCGTCGGCGACCAGCACGACGCGGCCATGGCCCCGGCCGAGGACGTCCGCGACGGCGTCGACGAGATGGCCGAGCAGCGCGTACGGGTCGCCGGGGCCGGACAGCGCGAGCCACGCCGCGAGCGCCTCCGGGTCGAGCGCCGCGCCCGGGGTCAGCTCGTCCAGCGGGTCGAGGACGGTCTCCGGCGCGAGGTCGTGCGTCCAGTGGGGGGCGTGCCAGAGTTCGGCGGGGCGCAGGCCCTCAAGCTCGTCCGGTTCGGCCACGACGGCGTGCGCGAAGAAGTTGCCGTAGCGGCCCGAGTAGTCGCGGCCGAGGTAGCGGCAGCGCAGCAGCAGCGGCCGCCCGTCCACCAGGTCGTACAGCAGCGACACGGGGAACCCGTCCAGCTCGGACTCGCCGGGCGACAGCGGCGCGTCGGGCGGCGGACGGTACGACAGGTACGGCGTCACGCCCGCCCGCACCCCGTCCGGCAGGCCGGGCGTCTCGGCGACGAACTGGAACCCGGCCCGGCCGGTGGGCCCGCGCCGCGCGGACGTGTAATGCAACTGCCACGCCACGCCTATCCCCCTCCGGGGCGTTTCCTGCGTGGGGGGCGACCCCCCACACCCCCCGGAAAAGCAGTCCGCCCCGGTTCCCTCCACTCCGCTGGCGCTCCGCTCCGGGAACCGGGGCGGACACCGTCGAGCATCCCAAAGCGGTACAGCAGCCACAGCAACGGATCTTCGGCCCGGTACGGGCGGACCCCTCCCGCCCCGACCCTGTCCTCGTCGGGGACGCCGCCGAGCGCCGACAGCCCGAACAGCGCGTGGTCGGCGTACTGCTGCCCGAGATAGGTGTCGACCTGCCCGGCCTGCCAGTCGTGCAGCAGCGCTCTGACCTGCTCGTTCACCGCGTCCCTGTCGTCCAGGTCGAGCACGCCCGACCCGGACCTGGAGCGGTGCAGCGCCGACTGCCGCAGCAGCCCGGGCCGCAACACGTCGATCTTGGTCAGCGCGACCGCCACCGGGACGGGCAGCGGCTCGCCCGGACGGGTGCCGTGCCGCTGCCGCAGCGTCTCGGTGACGCGGGCTATGACGTTCAGCGGCTCGCTGTCGGGATCGTCGCCGGCCCCGTTCGGCGCGGGCACCGCCTCGCGCACCCCGGTCCGCGCGCCGGGCAGCTCCAGCGGGTCGACGAGGAAGACGATCGCGTCCGCCGCCTCCAGGTACCGCAGATGCAGGTCGGTGACCTCGCGGCTGCGCAGGTCCTCGCCCGCGGTATCGAACAGGACGAGCGCGAGCGAGTCGTTGCGCGCACGCGCGAAACGCCCCCGCCGCGTCCGCGTGAGCAGATACACCAGCGGTTCGCGGGGGCCGGTCGCCGCGCTGGTCGTCGTCGGCAGCAGCCGCCGCTCCTCCAGCAGTGGGCGCGCGAAGTCGCGCTTGTACCGCTCGATCGTGCGGTCGTCGCAGGCCACCAGCGACGCGTCCAGCTCCGTCCCGACCCGGTTCATCAGCTCGTGCAGCAGCACGGCGATGTAGGTGCTCTTGCCCGCGTTCTTCGCGCCGACGAGCGCGACGATCCGGCCCGGCGAGTCGCAGTACGCGGACGGCAGCGGGTTGTGGCATTCAGGGCAGGCCCGGTTTCCCGTCGCGAGGCCGCACCCGGGGCATTCGGCGCGTCCCTTGCGTCCCGACGCGGAGAAGACCGGAGGCAGCGACGCGCCCGCCGTCGAGCCCGTGTACTCGGCGAGCGCCTTGTCCAGGACGGGCGCGCAGCCCTGCCGCCGCCCGGCCTGCCCGCGGCACCGGAACAGGATCCGCTGCGGCGCGACCGGCTCGAAACAGTACGGGCATGTCACGGCGTTCTTGGCGGCCCGCTGCCTGGACGGCTTCCCCGGGATCCCCACGCGTGCGAGCGGCCTGGTCATCGCGTGACCTGGAGCCGGCGGACGGGGGGATCGCTCAGCTCGACGACCTCGTCGTCGGCGAAGCAGCGCAGCCAGTACGGCCCGGACGCGTCCGGCGCCGCCAGGGACAGCTCGCCGGGCACCGGCACCTGCTCCCACGCGCCGAGCGTCTCGCCGTCGGCGGCGCGGTGCGGCATGATCCGCCCGGCGCGCAGCACCAGCGACAGCCGCGCCACCCGCACCGGCCGCGACGACGTCAGCCGGATCGTCAGGTACCGCCGCCACGGCGGGCCCGTCCGCAGCACGTCGTAGCGGACGATCGCGCGGGCCGCGACCGCCGCGGTCACCGGCCGCCCGGTCACCCGGGACCCGCCGACCGTTCCGGCGGCGGCGACCGACAGCTCGACCGGCTCGTCCTCGGGGACGGGCAGCCGGATCCCGCCCTGCGTGTCGTAGGCGGCGCGGGTCACGGTCTCCGCTGACGGGGGGCCGGCGATCTGCGGGGCGTCCCGGCCGATCCGGTAGACGAGGTCGATCTCCGCGACGTCCGGCGGCCAGTCGAACCCGACGTGCACGTGGTCGCCGCGCCGCTCGGCGACCAGGCGGCGCGGCGGCGGCAGGTTCACGTGCCGGTGGTAGGCGCCGATCGCGGCGCCGCCCTCCGCCACCGACACCGCGAGCAGCCATCCGCTCGCGCCCGGCCGCACCGACAACCCGCCCGGCACCGGCGTGCACGCCAGCCGCCGTGTCTCCCGCCGGACCTCCTCCAGCGGGACGAGCGCGCTGCGCGGCCACGGCGGCGGCCCCTCCGACAGCACCAGCTCGACCGTCCCGTTCCCCGGCGGGTCGAACCGGACCGTGACCAGCCCCGGGTCGGACGGATCGGTCTCGGCGGCCAGGTCGTACACCGGCTCGGGCGCCGCGCTCGGCGTGACCGACGCCCGCACCCCGTCCGTCACGACCTCCCGGCCGGACGCCGGGTCGAGGTAGACGGCGGCGATCCGGTAGTGGTGCGTGCGGCCGTTGGGCACGCGTTCGCGGAACCCGTCGCGCCCCGCCGTCACGTTCCGGCCGTCCCGGACGACGACGACCCGCGCCGCCTCCGCCGGGCACCGCCACCGCCCGGTGACCTGGCCGTCCCCGGCGAGCAGCTCGACCTCGACCGGCTCGGGCCGCACGACCACCGGACCCGCCACGGCGGGCGCGGCGACCGCGTCCCCGCGGGTCGCGAACACCCCGTAGAACACCTGCTCGTTGACGGGCGGGCGCTCGTCCAGGACGCCGCCGACGCCGGTGCCGTCCCGCACGTCCCGCGGCGCCCGGCCCACCTGCCGGACGACCTGGTACAGCACCTCGCCCGCGGTGGACGGCGACGGCTCCCACGACAGCCGCACGGCGCCGCCGTCCACGTCCGCCCGCACCGACGGGACGGGACGCGGCGCCAGCCGATGCCGGTGGGCCGCGGCACCGGGAAGGTCACGGACGAGCCGGAGCGCGTCGTCGAGCAGCCGGTGGGCGCGGTCGGGGTCGGGTTCGGCGGCGGCGCTCTCCCGGAGCCGCAGCGCCGTGTCGAGCCGGTGCCGGGCCTCGGCGGCCAGCACCTCCTCCTCCGGCGGATGCTCGGCGGCGCCGCCGGACGGGCGGGGCACGTTCGCGGCGTCCGCCAGCTCCGCCGCCGCGAACACCTCACCCGCGTCGAGCAGGGCGCGAAGACGTCCGGCGAGGCCGCCGCCCGGGCCCGTCTCGCGGACGGCGGCGAACACCATGCGGCGGGCGTCGCGCCGGTCGATGCCGAGGTCGTCGGTCGCGTACCGCAGCAGGGCCCGCTCGGAGGCCCGCTGCCGCAGCCGCTCGCGGAGCCGGTCGACGACGTCGTACAGCACCAGTTCGGGGAGCGGCGCGTCCGACCGCAGCGCGGCCAGAACCGTGTCGGCGTGCGTGGTGCTGGTGTCGCGGCTGCGGCGCGCCCAGTCGGCGGAGGCCGCCGCGACCGCGTCCCGGTCGAGCCGCAGGTTCCCGGCCGGGGCGGCGAAGCCGTCCAGCAGCCGGATCCGGCCGGTGAGCCGGGCGCCGAACACGAAGTCGGCGAGGTGCCGGTTGCCGAGGACGTCCAGCGACTCCCGCACCTTCCGGTACGCGGGGTAGGGCGCGGCGGACGGCAGCGCGTCCGGCTCGCGGATCTCGATGCCGTCGGCGGCGGCGTCCCGCTCCAGCTCGGCGCGGGTCACGCCGCCGGCGCGGGCGATGCCCTCCACCTCGGCGGGCGTGACCATCTTCAGCGTCCCGGCCGCGTCGGCGAGCCGCGCGCGGGCGTCGGTGCGGCGCCGCTCGGTGCGCTCCCGCCCGCCGCGCAGCCGCGCGTCCAGCGGGCGCAGGTCGCCGCGCTCGGCGGCGGCGAACAGCGGCGCCAGCTCGCGGTGCTCGGCCTCCAGCCGGTCGATCAGCTTGCGGTACTTCAGCTGCCCGCGGGCCCGCCGCCAGCACTGCCTGACCTGCTTGACCCGCGCCGTCACGCCCGGCCCGGTCAGCGGGTCGGGCAGCGCGTAGCGGGCGCGCAGGTCCTCGGGAGGCTGGTCGCCCGCCGCCCGCGCGGGCTCCAGCACCTCCCGCCGGTAGTCGTCGTCGAACGCCACGGGCGCCTCCCGGCTCAGCTGACCTGGACCCGGGAGAGGGCCTTCCGGGAGCGCTCGACCTCCTCCTCGGACATGCCGCCGACGTCCACCTTCAGCTCAAGACGCTCCCCGGTCTCCTTCTCCACGGCGGTGACGTTCAGCAGCCCGGACGCGTCGAGCGCGAACGTCACGCCGATCGGCCAGCCCGCCTTCTTGCCCGGCGGGACGCGGATCTCCCCGGTCGCGATCTCGGAGTTGTCGATCAGGTCGCCGGACTCGACGACCCCGGCCTGCTCCATCACCCGGATGTCGGCGGACGCCTGGTCGTCGTACACGGTGAAGAAGTCCTCGGTCTTCGCGGCGGGCAGCTCGTCGTTGGCGTGCACGAGGTGCGCGACGCTCTCCGCGCCGGTGTCGCGGTCGACGACCACGATCCCGAACGCGTGCGAGGCGACCGTCTTGATCTGCCGTCCCGCGATCTGCTTCTGCTGTTCGGCGGACAGGCCCGCGCGGCTCGCCATCTCCTCCGCGCGCTCGGCGGCGCCCTCCCGGACGAGCCGCCGGTACGTCTCCTCGAACGCGTACAGCGCGGCGCCCTTGGCGACGGCGAGGTCGGGGTCCTGGAGGCGGGGCGGCAGGCCGAGCTCGGTCTCCAGCCGCGCCGCCACGACCGGCATCTTCGTGGACCCGCCGACGAGGACGAGGTCGTCGTAGTCGTGCACGCCCTTCTCCGCGGCGGTCGACAGCGTCCGGCCGGTGATCTCGACGGTGCGGTCGAGGAGGTCCTTGGTCAGCTCCTCCAGCTTCTCCCGCGTCACCTCGACCGACGCGACCCGCCCGCCGTGCATCACCCGGACGGTGTGCGCGGTGCGGGTCGTGAGGGACTTCTTGGCGTCCTCGGCGTCGCGGCGGAGCTGCTGCTCGGTCTGCTTGTCGTCCAGGGGGTCGCCGGCGTCGGGATGCTCGGCGCGGAACCGTTCGGCGAGGTGCTCGACCAGCCGCGCGTCCCAGTCGGCGCCGCCGAGCTCGTGGTCGCCGTCGGTGCACACCACCTCGATGTGCCCGCCGCGCAGCGCGATGACGGTGGTGTCGAACGTCCCGCCGCCGAGGTCGTACACCAGGATGGTGCGGTCCTGCTCGGGGTTCAGGACGCCGTAGGTGATCGCGGCGGCGATCGGCTCGGACACGATGTCGATGACGTTCAGCCCGGCGATCCGGCCCGCCTTGCGGGTCGCGTCGCGCTCGGCCACCCCGAAGTACGCCGGGACGGTGATGACGACGTCGCGGGTCTCCTCGCCCGTCGTGGTGCGCGCGTCCGTCGCCAGCTTCAGCAGGATGAACGCCGACAGCTCCTCCGGCGTGAAGTCGATCCCGTGGATGGGGCGGGTCACGTCCCGGCCCATGTCCCGTTTGATCAGGCTGACGACGTTGTCGGGCTCCAGCACCGCGGTGTCCTTCGCGGTGGCGCCGACGACGACGTTCTCGCCGCTCTCGAAGTACACGACGGACGGGGTGGTGTCCGTGCCCTCCAGGTTCCGCAGGACCGCCGGCCGCCCCACGTCGTCGACGGAGGCAATGCAGGAGTACGTGGTTCCCAGGTCGATCCCGTAGACAGCCATGTCCCTCTCACCCATCGGTCATCTGCGTGTCGGGTGTTGTCATCGTCTCGCCGTTCCCGGCGCCGTCGCGGCGACTTGAGCCTGCCTTGACGGGGAGCGAGCCCCCGTTCGACCCGGCCCGATCCCTCGTGCCGGGCTCCCTCGTGCCGGGCTCCGTCTCCGCTTCCGTGCCGGCTTTCGTGTCGGCTTTCGTCTCGGACGTGCCGCGCTCGGCGTCCAGCCTCCCGACGCTGACCGCCGCCTTGCGCAGCACCTTCCCGCTCTGCTCGAACCCGTCGGACTCGACGGCCGCGACGGTGCCGTCGAGCAGCGGGTCGTCGACGGGCGTGACCGCCACCGGACGGTGCCGCGCCGCGTCGTAGGGCGCGCCCGGCTCGACGATGAACCGCTCCACACCGAGCCGCGCGAGCGCGTCCGCGACGTCGTCGGCGACCGCCGCCAGCAGCAGCGCCGTGCCGCGCGGGTCGGGCGGTTCGGCCAGGTCGGGGGCGGCGAGCCGGCCGGACTCGCGGCGCGCCTGGTCGTGCAGCCGGTACAGCGCGGCGCGGACGGGCTCCAGCATCGCCTGCAGCTCGCCGCGCCGCAGCCGCTGGTTCTCCTCGTGCAGCCGGTCGATGACGGCCTCGCGGTGCGCGGCGCGCTCGTGCTCGCGGTCGAGACGCGCGGCGAGCCCCTTGAGGGCGTCTCTGACGTCGTCGCGGAACGCCTCGCCCGCCGCCGGGCCGTCCGGCGCGCCGGACGTGTCGGGCGCCGTCTCCGGCTCCGCTTCCGGCCCGGCTCCGGATTCCGCGCTGACTGGGGGTTCCCCGTCCCTCGACACGTGCAGTTACCTTAATGGTGGGCGGCAAGAGGCGACAGGTCAGCTGGTGACCTTCACTGGACTCTAGTTTGACCCGCGCCCGCCATTCCAGCACCGACCCGGACGCCGTTTTCTCGCGTCGTCACTTCTGGGTAACACGATGGAAACGGACTCGGCGGAGGCTGGGGGCCGCAGAGGAGAACTGGAGGTGGCGATGTTGCTGCGGATACGTGTCCGCCTGCCGGATCGCCCCGGGTCGCTGGGACGGGTGGCGCGCACGCTGGGGGCCGCGGGCGCGGACGTCGTCCAGATGGCGGTGCTGGAGCGCGACAACGGCCGGGCGATGGACGATTTCACGGTCGCGTGGCCCGCGGGCGCGGGCGTGGACCGGTTGAGCGAGGGGCTCGGCTCGGTGCCGGGCGTGGAGATCGTGGGGGTCTGGCCGACCGCGGAGCCGCCGGGCGCGTTCCCGGACGCCGCCGTGATCGGGCAGGTCGCGGCCGTGCCGGAGCGCGGTGAGGAGATCCTCGCGGACGCCGTCCCGGCCATCCTGAGCGCCGACTGGGCCGGCCTGGCCGAACTGACGGCCGAAGGCGGCGCGGTGCTGGTGCACACGAGCGCGGGCGGCGTGCCGGGCGCCGGCCTGCCGGATCTGCTTCCGCTGCGCCCGCGCGCCTTCACGGCGCCCGACGGCACGCGGTTCGCGGTGTGCCCGCTGGCCAAGGGCACGCTCGCGCTCGTCGTCGCGCGGACGGGCGCGCCGCCGTTCCACCGGACGGAGGTGTTCCGCCTGGAGCAGCTCGCGGGCGCGGCGGACGCGGTCCTGACCGGCGACCGCTCCGGACGGTCTCCCGTCTGACCCGCCGGCTCACTTCAGCATCCGGAGGACGTCGTCCAGGTCGGTGAGGCAGGCGCCGGAGCCGAGCCCGCGCGCGACGGTCGCGGCGGCGGCCGTGCCCCAGCGCGCCGATTCGAGGACGTCCCGCCCGTGCGCGAGGCCGGTGATGAACCCGGCGCAGTAGGCGTCGCCGCACCCGGTCGTGTCGACCGCCTCGACGGGCAGGGCGGGCAGGCGGTGGACGTCGGGACGGCCGCCGCGCGCGGTGCGGGCCGCGACGAGGCTGCCGTCGCCGCCGAGCGTGACGATCACCGTCGCCGGGCCCTGGGCGAGCAAGGCCCTGGCGGCCTTCTCGGGGTCGTCCTCGCCGGTCATCGCCGCGGCCTGCTCCGCGTCCGGCAGGAAATGGTCGACCTGGGGGAGGAACGCGGCGGCGTCGGCGAGGAGGCCGGGCATGGCCGACAGGACGTCCATGGTCACGACGGTGCCGGTCTCGCGCGCGGCGCCGAGCATCGCGAAGAACGCGGGGTCGTTGAGGCCGGACGTGACGTCCGGGCCGCCGAGGTGGACGAGGCTCGCCGCGCCGAGCAGCCCCGGGCCGACCGCGCCCGCGGTGAGGGTCAGGTTGGCGCCGGGGGCGTGCAGGACCGGGCGGTCGCCGCCGCTCCGCCGCCCGCCCGGCCGGATCGGCAGGATCGACGCGGCCGTCTGGGCGGCGGTCCGCCGGACGAGCCCGCGCACGTCCACCCCGTTCCGGGTCATGATCGCGACGAGCAGGTCGCCGAGGTCGTCGTCGCCGATCGCGCCGACCGAGACGACGTCGTTGCCGAGCCTGGCGAGGGCGACCGCGGTGCCCGCCGCGGCGCCGGCGGCGGTCGCCCTGATCTCGTCGACGACGATGGTGTCCTGTCCGGTGGCGGTGTCCGCTCCGGCGGGGGCGCCCGGCGCGGGCAGGGCGAGCACGTCCAGGATGTGCGCGCCCAGTGTTACAACCGCCATGACCAGCCCCCTTGATGATCGTCAGGCCGTAGCGTAACCGGGCGGCGGGGGAATGTGAGAGGTGTTCGCATGTTGTTGTCGGACGAAAGGGACGAAATATGTGCGATCGGTCGGCGTCTGGCCGAAACCGGTCTGGTCATCGGGTCGTCCGGCAACATCAGCGTCCGGTCGGGCGGCCTGGTCGCGGTCACGCCGGGCGGGATGCGGCTCGACCGGATGGAGGCCGCCGACTGCCCCGTCGTCACCCTGTCGGGCCGACTCGCCGAGGGTGAGCGGGCGCCGTCGTCCGAGACCCCGATGCACCTCGCCCTCTACGAGGCCACCCCGGCGGCGGCGATCGTGCACACCCACTCCACCTACGGGGCCGTCGTCGCGACGACCATGTCCGAGTTGCCGCCCGTCCACTACAACACCCTTCTCCTCGGCGGCGTCGTGAAGGTCGCCCGGTACGCCACCTACGGGACGCCCGAGCTGGCCGGCAACGTCCGCGCCGCCATGGCGGGCGGTAAGCGCGCCGCGCTGATGGCCAACCACGGCGGTGTCACGATCGGCCGCGACCTGGACGAGGCGTTCGAGAACGCGCGGCTCCTCGAATGGCTCTGCGGCGTGTACGTCCGGGCCAGGACGATCGGCGAACCGCGCGTCCTGACCGAAGAGGAACTGGCGAAGGTGGCCGAGCGGGGCCTCGCACCACCGGAGTTCCCGCCCCTCTGACGTCCTCGTGCCGACCACGCTGAACGGGCGGGCCGGGCGTGCCAGGCTGAGAGGGTGCCGAAACTTTCGCCGGACGAGGCGCGCCGGCTGCTGACGACGGTCCCGGTCGCGCGGTTGGCGACCGTGGGGGAGGACGCGCGGCCGCATCTCGTCCCGGTGGCGTTCGCCGTCCACCGGGGCGCGGTCTACACGGCCGTCGACCACAAGCCGAAGACCACCAGGGACCTGCGGCGGCTGGCCAACATCCGCGCCAACCCGCGCGTCGCCCTCCTCGCCGACCACTACGAGGACGACTGGGACCGCCTGTGGTGGGTCCGCGTGGACGGCCACGCCCACGTCGTCGAGGATCCGGCGCGGATGGCCGAGCCCGTCCGGCTCCTGGCGGACCGCTACGCCCAGTACCGTGAGCGTCCGCCCGAGGGGCCGGTCATCGTCGTCACGATCGAGGCGTGGACGGGCTGGACCGCCTCTTGACCGGCCCTCGCGCCTCCTGGAGCCCCTAGAGCGAGCGCTCGAAGGTCTTGACCGCGTCGGCGACCTTCTCGGGGAAGTCGACGTGCGGCTGGTGCCCCGCGCCGTCCACCAGGAGAAGCTGACCGTTCAGCTTGTCCTTGACCCACTCGGCCTCCGCGACCGGGTCGGGCCAGTCGATGTCGGCCGTGCCCATGACGACCAGCGTGGGCGCGGTGACCCGGTCGAGCCTGGCCTCGGCCTCGGCGTGCGACATGTCCAGGTAGTCGGCGATGACCTTGGCGCGGCCGGGCCGCTTGAAGCTCTCCTTCAGCTTCGCCTTGTGCTCGGCGAAGTCCGCGGGCGGCGTCGGGACCCACTTCGGGTAGTACGACATGTAAAGCGGCACCGCCAGGCCCGGGACACGCATGAGCGCGATGGTCAGCTTCTGCGAGAACCCGGACTTGCCGTCCCGGACGAACGGCCCCGCCAGCACCAGGCCCTTGATCAGCTCGGGCGCCTCGGCGGCGACCCACACGCCGGCCGCGGCGCCGTTCGAGCAGCCGTAGACGAGGGCGGGCCCGGCGTCCAGGTGCCGCAGCAGCGCCAGCAGGTCGTGGGCGAGCGGGGTGCTCCCATACTCGGGCCAGTCCGCGGTGGTGTCGCCCATCCCGCGCTGGTCGACGGTCACGACGCGGTAGCCGGCGTCGAGCAGCAGCGGCTTGAGGAACCTGTACTGGGACCGCAGGTCGAGCATGGACGGCAGGCAGACGACGAGCTGCCCCTCGCCTTCGTCGTCGTAGGCGAGGCGCCCGCCGGGAAGGTCGAGGTACCGGGTCTGCTCGCTCATCGCATGCTCCTTGCCGTTCGCTTAGCTTTATAGCTAAGAAGATTAGCTTCCATGCTACGCCGGGTCAAGGGTTTGGTCCCAGGCTTCGCCGATCTTGGTCAGCAGGTCGGCGTACTCGATGCGCGCGGACCACTCGGCGGGCCAGGCGTCCATCCCGAGGCGCGCGCCCGCGAACGCCCCCGCCAGGCACGCGATCGAATCGGAGTCGCCGGAGCTGGCGGCCCCGCGCCAGATGGCCTCGACGGGCTCGTCCGGGAAGAGCAGGAAGCACAGCAGGCCGGTCGCCATGGCCTCCTCGGCCGTCCAGCCCGCCCCGGTGATCTCGCAGGGGTCGGACGCGCGGGCGCCGAGGGCGAGGGCCGTGTCCAGCGCGTCGAGCCGGTCGAGGCACTCGTCCCAGCCGCGGGCGATGAACGACTCCGGGGTGTCCACGCCGGGCCGCCGCCACAGGGTGTCGAGCCAGCGCTCGTGGTAGACGGTGCGCTGGTCATGGCATCGCTCGCGGAGCGCGCCGGGCAGATCGGACGGGTCCATCCCGTCCGCGAGCCACCGGACGGCGAACGCGGTCAGCTCGCTGGCGGCCAGCCCGGTCGGGTGGCCGTGGGTGAGGGCGGCCTGGAGCTGGGACGCGCCGGCGCGCGTCTCGTCCGACAGGCCCGGCGCCAGCCCCACCGGCGCGACCCGCATGTTGGCGCCGCAGCCCTTCGAGCCCGCCACGGTCGCGCCCACCCACGGCTTCCCGGCCGCCAGGCCCCTGCACGCCCGCAGGCACGTGTTGCCGGGCGCCCGGTTGTTGTCGGGGCTGTTGAGCCAGTCGACGAAACGCCGCCGCCACATCGGCGTTATCAGGTCCGGTGTGAAGGGAGGGTTCTCCAGGGCGTCCAGCATCGCGAGGCCGACCGCGATCGCCATCTGCGTGTCGTCGGTGACCAGCGCGGGATCGCCGTCGAGCCGCGCCGGCCCGTGGTCACCGAAACGGCGCCGGATCTGTTCCATGCTGAGGAATTCCGTCGGCGCGCCCAGGGAATCGCCGTACGCCAGCCCGAACATCGCCCCGCTCGCCCGCCTCATGCGCGGCATTGTTCCTCAATTCGCCCGCGCCTCGCGGTAGCCGCCGGGCGTCATGCCGTAACAGCGGACGAACCAGCGCGTCAGATGGCTCTGGTCGGCGAATCCCGTCGCCGCCGCCACGTCCCCGATCGCGTCGCCCCGCGCCAGCAGCCGGCGGGCGGCCCGCAGCCGCAGCTGCCGCTGGTAGTCGCTCGGCGCCATCCCGTACGCCCGCCGGAACCCCCGGTAGAGCGCGAACCTGCTGCACCCCGCCGCCGCGGCCAGCTCGTCGGCACCGATGTCGTCCAGATACGCCTCTTCGAGCCGCCGCCGCGCCCGCTCCACGGCGCCCGGCGCGGACGCCGCGCGCGGACGGCGCGTCGCGGCCCGGTGCACCATCGCGCCGACGGTCGCGGTCAGCAGCTCGTCCCGCCGCAGCGCGGGCGCCCCGCCGAGCAGCGCCGCGTGCAGCCCCCGCAGGTTCCGCGCCAGGACGGGATCGGCCACGACGGGGGAGTCGAACAGCGGCGGCCCGGCCGGACGATCGGCGATGTCGGCCAGCACGCCGGACACCAGCTCCGGCCCGATGTGCACGATCCGGTACGTGAAGCCCAGCTCGTCGGCGGCGTGGCCGTCGTGCGGGTCGTCCGGATTGAACGCGATGACCATCCCGGCCGCGCTGGTGTGGGCGTCGCCCCGGCACCGGAACGACTGATAGCCGTCCTCGGTGACGCCGAACGAGTACGTCTCGTGGCTGTGCCGGTGGTAGACGTGCCGCTCGAAATGCGCGTGCATCGCCTCCAGCGGACGGTCGGACGACCGCCAGTACCTGCTCCAGTCCACGATTCCAGTGTCGCGCACGAGCGTTCAAGACGGCCGCCGCGGCCCGCGGAACCCTGGACGGCATGCGTTTCGACACCAAGATCGGGATCGTCGTCCGGGACGACCTGGCCGTGTGGCAGCGGCTCAACGTCACCGCGTTCCTGGCCGGCGCGGTCGCGGGCGCCGTGCCGGGCGTCATCGGGGAGCCGTACGAGGACGCGTCCGGCAACACCTACATGGCGATGTTCCGGCAGCCCGTCCTCGTCTACGAGGCCGGCGCCGGGGCGATCCTCAAGGCCCACGGCCGCGCCCGCGCCCGCGACCTGCGCATCGCCGTCTACATCGAGGACATGTTCAAGACCGGCCACGACGAGGCCAACCGTGAGACCGTCCGTGCGGTCACCGCCGCCGAGATGCCGCTCGTCGGGTTCGCCGTCCACGGGCCGAAGAACGGGGTGGACAGGGTCTTCAAGGGGCTCCGGCTGCACCCGTGAGCCCGGCGAGCGCGGCGGCGGCCGGCAGCTCGTCCGGGCTCGCGCCGGCGGCGGACGCCGCGTTCAGCACCGCCGACCGCGCCGACTCCACCAGCACGAACATGTCCGCGCACCGGTGCTTGACCGCCTGGAACGACCTGATCGGGCGCCCGAACTGGCGCCGCGCCTTCACGTACTCGACCGTCATGTCCAGAACCTTCTGCGCCCCGCCGAGCTGTTCGGCGGCGAGCGCCACGGCCGCCACGTCGAGCGCCCGCCGGGCGGCCTCGGCCCCGCCGACCCTCCGGGCCGGAGCGCCGTCGAACCCGACCCGGGCCAGCCTCCGCGTCTGGTCAAGCGTCGGCACCGGCTCCCGGACGAGCCCGTCCGCGTCACCCGTCACGGCGTACAGGCCGACGCCGTCCTCACCCCTCGCCGCGACGACCAGCAGATCGGCGACATGCCCGTCCAGGACGAAGCTCTTGCTCCCGCGCAGCACCCCGCCCTCGGACAGGGTCCGCACCGCTTCGAGATCCCAGCGCCCGTCCTCCTCGGCCACCGCCAGCGTCGCGATCGTCGACCCGTCCGCGATGCCGGGCAGCAGGTCATGGCCGCCGGCCCCCGCCTCAAGCGCCGCCGCGGCCGTGACCGTGGCGAGGAACGGCGCGCACACCAGGGCCCGTCCCATCTCCTCGAACACGACGGCCAGCTCCCGCATCCCGAACCCCGCGCCCCCGTGCTCCACCGGGATCGCGAGGCCCTGCAGCCCGAGACGCTCCGCCATCCACGCCCACATCCCGGGGTCGTAACCCCTGGCCGACCCCATCAGCCGCCGCACCTCGCGGGCGGGCGACCGGTCGGCGAAGAAGCGCCGCAGCGCGTCCCCCAGCTCCCGCTGCTCCGCGGTGACGACGAGCCTCATCCCGGCGGCCTCCCCACACAGACGCCGGGCCATCCTGCCGCACGTCACCGCCCGCCTCACCGGCGGTTCCCACCCGGCGGGACGCGGTCAGGGCGCCCAGTCGTGCGGCCCGAGCACGTAGCCCCTGCTGGTCGAGTGCAGGTGGTTGACCGACACCAGATGGCCGAGCGCGGCCCACAGATCCTCCTCGGGCCCGCCCACCAGCCGCCCGATCGTGTCGAAGTCCGCCGCCCCGCCGTCCTTGTCGATCTCCGCGACGGTCTCGTACACGGTCAGCTCGAAGTCCGTCAGCTCCTGAACGTCCCCACGCCGTGCATCTCGCTCATCCATACCCGACCCGTGCCCGCTCCAGGACGTTCTACCTGTCCTGGGTCAAAAGGGCGGCTTGCTGTCACAGGGCTGGGTGGTGTGTCGTCTCCCTGGGGACACAGGGTCAGAGCAGTGAGGGGGATGCGTGATGCGAGCTGTGCGGATTCATGAGCGTGGTGGTAGTGACGGGCTTGTCGTGGAGGACGTGCCGGAGCCGGCGGCGGCCACCGGGGACGTGGTGGTGCGGGTGCGGGCGGCCGGGTTCGTGCCCGATGAGCTCGACTGGCCCGGGACGTGGGTCGACCGGGCCGGGCGGGACCGGACGCCGTCCATCCCCGCGCACGACGTCGCCGGGGAGGTCAGCGAGGTCAGGTACGGCACCGCCGGGTTCGCGGTCGGCGACCGCGTGTTCGGCCTGACCGACTGGCACCGCGATGGGGCGGCGGCCGAGTACGTGGCGGTGGAGGCGCGCAACCTGGCCGCGCTGCCGCCCTCCCTCACCTTCACCGAGGCGGCCGCGTTGCCGTTGTCGGGGCTGACGGCGTGGCAGGGCCTGTTCGTGCACGGGGGGCTTGAGGCCGGGCAGACGGTCGTCGTCCATGGCGCCGGCGGCGGCACCGGGGTGCTGGCCGTCCAGCTGGCGCGTCAGGCGGGGGCGCACGTCGTCGCGACCGGACGGGCGCGGGCCGCCGACCTCGCGGCGGAGCTGGGCGCGCACACCTTCGTCGACCTGGAGAGGCAGAGCTTCGGCGAGGCCGTCGGCCCGGTCGACCTGGTCTTCGACACGATCGGCGGCGACCTGCTCGCCCGCTCCGCGAGCGTGGTGCGGCCGGGCGGCGCGCTCGTCTCGATCACCGCCCCGCCGCCCGTCGCGCCCGAGGGCGGGCGGGCCGTGTTCTTCATCGTCGAGCCGGACCGCGACCAGCTCGTCGAGCTGGCGAGGCGGGCCGGGGCGGGGGAGCTGCGCGCGCATGTCGGAGCCGTCTATCCGCTGGCCGCGACCCGCGAGGCGTTCCAGGCCAAGAACAAGGGCATCCCCGGGAAGGTCGTCCTCGAAATCTGAGCGCGGTGTGAGTTATGCCATGCGGCCGGGCCCCGGATCGAAGGTTATGGTGATCTTGTAATCCGGGACGGAACTCCCCGCAGGTGCGATCCTTTCGAGGATCTCTCCGTCCGGTTCTGCGCCCACTCACGACCTCTGTCAACGCACAGAAGGGAACAACGGTGAGGCGCTGGAGAACAGCCCTGATCAGTGTGGCCGCGCTCGCGGCATTACTCGTGCCCCTACAGCCCGCGACGGCCGACGGTCCTGAAGGGCCGTCGGCCGACGGGTTCTTATCCGGACCCTCCTTCAAGCTCGGACACGGCAAGACCAAGGCTCCCGCGCGCGGGAACGCCGCCGCGGATCACGACATCACCATTCGCGGGCTCGACATGAACGGCCAGCCGGTGGCGCCGCTGGCGAGCCTGATCGATCTGGCGACCGGCACGGAGTACGTGCTCACCGAGTCCGGCGGGACGCTGACCGGTGTCGTCCCGGCCGGTGACTACAACCTGACCGGGATCGTGATCACGGGTTCCGCCCACGACCCCAGCGACCTGGCCCTGTACGGCAACCCCACGCTGTCCGTGACCGCCGACGTCGATCTCACCCTGGACGCCAGGACGGCGACGGAGATCAAGGCGGTCAGCCCGTCCCCGGCCGCGACCGAGATCAACAGTCACGCCAGGCTCGTGCAGACGATCGCCGGGCAGGAGATCGTCTCGACCGTGAGCGGCAGGCCCGAGATCGGCCTGCGCACCTGGCCGACGGCGAACACCACCCGCCCCTACCACTTCCTGTACGCCGAGAGCCAGTCCGAACCGGAGACCACGCAGCCGGAGCCGCGCGTGTACAAGATGGCGTTCCGGACGACCGGCCGCATCCCCGCCGGGCTGACGTTCACCGCCACCCCGGACAGCCTGGCCCGGGTGAACACCACCTACGCCTCCCAGGGGGTGCCCACCGACGAGCCCGGTCCGCACACCGCGGTCGTCGCCTTCGACGGCGTCGGCGGCGGGACGCTGGGGCTCGCGCACGGCGCGCCCGTGCCCAGCACCCGGCAGGTCTACTACACCGCGAACGGCGTGGAGTGGAGGGAGAACTACTTCTACGAGCTGAACACCGTCCTGCTCCCCGAGAGCCAGGACGGGCCGCGCAGGCTCACCGCCGGTGCCACCTACAACGAGACATGGAACAAGGCCGCCTTCGGGCCCACCGCCAAGGCCGGGCACGGGCAGGGACGGCTCATCGCCGGCCTGCGCCTGACCGACACCGGGCAGCCGGGCCGCGAGAACGACAGCGGCAACACCAGCACGGGCACCACCGGATCGCTCACCCTCTACCGCAACGGGCAGAAGATCGGCGTCAGCGCCAATCCCATGGCCGGCGACTGGACGGTGCCTCCCCAGGCCGCCTCGTTCCGGCTCGACCTGGCGATGCGGCGCAACGCCACCTGGTCGAAGTACGTCACGGGCATCGACGCGAGCTGGACGTTCCCGTCCGCCGAGCGGCCCGGTGACCCGTTGGACGACGAGCGCCGCCTGCTCCAGCCGCGGATCACCGGCGGCTACGACAGCAGCGGGCGGGCACCGTCCGGCACCACGTTCCCGCTGGACGTCGTCGTGGAGCGCGCCGTGGGCGGCTCCGCGGTGACCTCGGCCTCGCTGGAGGCGTCGTTCAACGACGGCGCGACCTGGACGACGGTGCCGCTGGCCCCCAACGGCACCGACCGCTGGACGGCCGGCGTCGCCCACCCCACCACGCACAACGGTTTCGTGGCCCTGCGTTTCAAGGCCGCTGACGGCTCCGGGAACGCGGTGCGGCAGACCGTGACCCGCGCCTACGGCCTGAGCTGACGCCGGCCGCCGCGGTCCCGGGTGCCCTCGGGGGCCATCCGGGACCGCGGTGGCGCGCCTCGCGCCGGACGGACTCAGCCGCCGAGCCTGCGCCGGACGGCCATCACCGACGGCGGGATCACGATCGTCGCCAGCAGCGCCAGGACGGGCAGCGCCCCCGCGCCGGGCATGGACCCGTTGAACCCGACCGGTTTCGCGCCGCGTCCCGCGCCTGAGCCCCCCGTGCCCGCCCCGGCCCCGCCCGCGTTGGAGCCCGTGCCCGCCGAGGCGGTGGCGCCGGGGCCGCCCGAGCCGTCCCCCTGCCCGCCCGTGGTGCCCGCGACTCCGCCGGGGAGGCTCGCGAACGGGTCCGGCGGCGACGTCGCTCCCTCGCCGAGGCTTCCGTAGAACGTCGGGTTGGCGCAGTTGCTCCGGGTGAGCCTCTCCGGAGTCCTGCCGGTCATGCGCCCGACGGCCTTGGCGATCTCCTGGGACAGGTTCGGCGGCAGCGGGGAGTAGCCGATCCGCGACATCTTCACCTGCCCGTCGCAGGCGACCAGGCGCATGAAGTTCGCGAGCGAGGTCTCGACGCCCTTGTCGCCGTACCGGCCCCTGCACGTGGCGCGGTCACCGCTGGCGCCGCACTGCACCATCATGTAGCTGTAGGCGGAGATCGGATACGCCTTCGGCCGCCTGGACCGGTAGACGCCCGACAGCTCCTGGCTGAGGTCCGGGCGCAGGGTCGCGTCCTTCAGCGCCTCGGCGATGTGCTCCGCGTACGGCTGCCACCACTTCCCGGCCCCGTTCTTCACATGGGCCACCTGCACGTCGTGCTTCTTGGCGTAGCCGAACTCGTCATAGCCGATCGACCACAGGCCGTTGTTGCTGCCGACGTAGGCGGCCATCGCGTCCGAGGTCGTCTTGCCGATGATGTTCGGCGCGAACGGCCTCGGGGCCGCGGGCAGCTCGACGATGCGGTGGTCGGCGAGGTTGAGGCGCCGCCGCCATCGCTCGTAGACGTCGCGGGCGGCCTCCCGGACGAAGTCGTAGAACAGCGCCGTGGTGCCGGACTGCCCGGTCCGGTAGACGACCTTGATCGGCTCGTTCGGCAGCCGCTTGCCGCCGTTGGTGGCGGTGATCGCCGGGTCCGACCAGTGGGTGATGTCGCCGGTGAAGATGCGGGAGATGGTGCGCTGGTCCAGATGGAGCCAGTTGACCCTGCGGCCGGCGGCGTCCTTCAGGTTGTACATGACCGCGACGGCTCCGGCGACGTCCGGTACGTACTGGTAGCCGCGGGTCATGCTGGCGTCGCCGCCGGTCAGGGACTTGACCTCCGCCTCCGTCCCGGCGAAGTCGACCTGCTTCTGCCGGTACTGGCCGACGCCGGCGGGCGAGCCGAGGTTCCCGTTGTAGTTGACCTTGATGCCGCGCACCTTCGCCGTCGTGGTCCACTCCTCCATGGCGAGCGCCACGTAGCTGGAGCCCGAGCCGTTGACCAGGGACGCGGCGGTCGCGGAGGAGCTGGCGGTGGCCTGCGCGGGCGGTGGTCCGACGCCCCAACCGAAGGCGCAGGTCATCATCGGCAGCGCGACGGCCAGGCCCGCGTTCGCCGCGCGGTGCCTCCCGCTGGACGCGATGAGCATCGCGGTCGGATCCCTTCTCTCCGTTCCGGGTCTCAGCCGAAACGACCGTGGACGTAGTCGAGGGTGCGCGGGTCCTGCGGGCCGGAGAACATCAGGTCGGTGGGGCCGTGCTCGACGATCACCCCGGGCCGGTTCTCCTCGGCGAGGAAGAAGGCGCAGTGGTCGGAGACCCGCTGCGCCTGCTGCATGTTGTGCGTGACGATGACGACGGTGACGTCGTGGCCGATCTCGGCGATGGTCTCCTCGATCCGGCGCGTCGAGGTCGGGTCGAGCGCGGAGCAGGGCTCGTCCATGAGCAGCACGTTGGGCCGCACGGCGAGCGACCGGGCGATGCAGAGCCGCTGCTGCTGCCCGCCGGACAGCGCGCCGCCCGGCGCGGACAGCCGGTCGCGCACCTCCCGCCACAGCCCCGCCCGGACGAGGCTCCGCTCGACGAGCGCGTCCTTGTCCGGGCATTTGATCCCGGCGAGCTTGAGGCCGGCGAGCACGTTCTCGCGGACGCTCATGGCCGGGAACGGGTTCGGCTTCTGGAACACCATCCCGATCCGCATCCGCACCTGCTGGACGCGGCGGGCCGCGTCGTAGATGTCGTCGCCGTCCAGGAGCACCTCGCCCGCCAGCGCGGCGCTCGGCACCAGCTCGTGCATCCGGTTGAGGATGCGCAGGAAGGTGGACTTCCCGCAGCCGGACGGGCCGATGAGCGCGGTGACCTTCCGCTTCTCCATCCGCAGCGACACCCGGTCCAGGACGAGCCGGTCGCCGAACCAGGCGCACACGTCCTTGGCCACCAGCTCGGCCGCGCCGGGCGGCGGCCCGCCGATCAGCCGGACCTCGCGCCGCCCGGCGTCCTTACCCGTGCCCTTGCCGGTGCCCGCGTTCTTGCCCGCGTCTTCGGCGGTGCCCGCGTGCTTCGGCTCGGGCGGCGGCACCGGCGCCGGGGCCGGGGCGGGGGGAGTGGTCGTCACGATGTTTCCTTCCTGGCCGGATCCTCGCCCGCGGACGGGCGCGCGGCGGCGGACGGCCGGGTGCGCCGGCGCGAGCGGTCCCGTCCGATGAACCGGGCGAGCGCGAAGAGCGCGAGGACCACGGCGATGAGCACCAGCGCCCCGGTGAACCCGCGTTCGGCGGCCGACTCGGATGGTTTCTGGACATTGGAGTAGACGAACAGCGGCAGGCTGTCCTGCGGTTCGGCGAACGGGTTGGCGTTGAACAGGCTGAGCCCGAACGAGGTGTAGAGCAGCGGCGCGGTCTCGCCCACGGCGCGGGCGACGCCGAGCACCACGGCGGTCGTCACGCCGGTCCGCGCGGTGGGCAGCACGACCGTCCACACGGTCCGGGCGCGGGAGGCGCCGAGCGCCAGGGACGCCTCGCGCAGCCCGTCGGGCACCAGCCGCAGCACGACCTCCACGGTCCGTGTGACGGTGGGGACCATGACCAGCGTCAGGGCGAGGCTCGCCATCAGCCCGTTGAAGCCGAACAGCGGCGTCCGGTGCCCCAGCGGGATGATCAGCGCGGCGTAGACGAACAGCCCCGCGACGATCGACGGGAGCCCGCTCATCGCGTCGACCATGACCCGCAGCGGGCGGCGGAACCGCGACCTGGTCTCGTTGAGGAAGATCGCGGTGAGCACGCTGAGCGGCACCGACCACAGCAGCGCGAGGCCGACCTGCTCCAGCGTCCCGACGATGGCGTGCAGCCCGCCGCCCTCGGTCGCGGGCATGTCGGGGGTGATGCCCGCCTGGTCGTGCAGGAAGAACCCGGGCCGCAGTGCGGGCAGCCCCTCGACGGCGACGTACACCAGGAGCATGCCGAGCGGCACCACCAGCGCGAGCAGCCCGGTGCGGACGATCGTGCCCGCCACCCGGTCCAGCGCGCCGAGATGCCCGATCGCGTCCCGTCCGACGGCGTAGAGCAGGCCGAGGAAGAACAGGTACCAGACGGTGAGGAAGCCGAGCCGGCCGGTGGCGTCGGTGAGCTTGGCGAAGATCAGCCAGGTGATGAAGAACGACGAGATCGCGCACCCGGCGGCCGCGCCCAGGTCGGCGCGGGTCATGCCGGCCGTCCGGCGGCGCGGCGGCCGCGCCGGCGCGGCGGGCGCTGCCCCGCGCGCCGGCAGGGTGGTGGTGCGCGCCGGGGCGGGCGCCTGCGCGGTCACGCGTCCACCCCCGACCCGGAGCGGCTGCGCGCGATGATTGCGGACGCGGCGAGGTTGATGACGATGGTGAAGACGAACAGCACGAGCCCGAACGCCATCAGCGCCTCGGTGATCCGCTCGTTGGACCCGGCCAGGTTCGCGATGAAGCCGGAGATCGTCGCCCCGCCGTTCTCCAGGATGTGCGGCGACAGCCAGGGGACCTGCGGCATCAGCAGCTTCACGGCGACGGTCTCGCCGAGCGCGCGGCCGAGGCCGAGCATCGCGCCGCCGATGACGCCGCCCTTCCCGAACGGCAGCACCACCGAGGCGATCATGCCCCAGCGGGTGCCGCCGAGGGCGAGCGCCGCCTCCTTCTCGCCGGGCGGGGTCTGCGCGAACACCTCCCGCATGATCGACGTCGTGATCGGCATGACCATCATCGACACGACCAGGCCGGCGATGAACATCGAGCCGGTCAGCTCCGCCTTCGGCTTGGTGTCGAAGATCGGGATCCAGCCGAGATGGGCGGACAGCCAGGCCGACAGCGGGGTGATCTTCTCGTTCAGGAACGTCATGCCCCACAGCCCGTACAGCAGGCTGGGGATCGCGGCGAGCAGGTCCACCACGCCGGTCAGCGCGTTGCGCAGCCGCGGGCCCGCGTACTCGGTGATGAACAGCGCCGACAGCACGCTGACCGGGATCGCGACCGCGCAGGCGACGCACGCGACGATCACCGTCCCGGCGAGCAGCCCCAGCACGCCGAAGACCGGCGGGTTCACGTCGGCGCGCCACTCGATCGTGGTGAAGAAGCCGAAGCCCCGCGTCTGCAGGGCGGGCGCCGCGCGCAGCAGCAGGAAGAAGCCGATCAGGACGAGCAGCGCGAACAGCGCCGCCCCGGCGCCCCCGGTGAGCCGGGCGAAGATCCGGTCGGGCCGGCCGGGGGTGGCGCGCACCGGCCGGGGGCGCGGCGGGTCGGGCGGCGGCTTCGCCGGGACGTCGGCGAGGGTCGTCATGAAGAGCCGTTCTCCCGGGCGCGGGCTTCCGCGAACGCGCCGGGGGCGGTGATCTCGGTGTCCACCCGAGGATTGTGTGCCGGTGGCGGCCCGGGCGGGTGGCACCGCGGTGAACGCCCGACGGGCCGCGGATGAAGGCGCCCGCGGCCGCGTTGACCGGCCCGGAGACCGGTGCGGACGCTGGCATCGGGCCGCGCCCGCGGCCCGGTCACCGCGTCATGCCCGCCCTGGGGAGAGGTCCCGTGCTGAGATCGATGCTGCGGCTGCGCCGGCCCGCCGCCGTGCTGCTGCTGATGTGCTGCATGATGACGATGTCGCTGGTCTCGGGCGCGTCGGCGGGGGTGCTCTCCGGGAAGGCCACGGCGCGCGCGGCCGATCCGCCTTTCCAGGTCGCGCGGGAGACGCTGGCGCAGCTCGCCGGCGCGCGGCCGGGCGACCGGGTCGAGGTCGTCCTCCAGTCGACGCTCCCGGCCGGGACGATCCTGAGACTCGAGACGCTCGCGTTCTGCCCGGTGCCCTACCCGGGGACTCCCGGACCGGGCTACGAGCAGGTGGCGTGCGCGGTGACCGGCGGGATGAGCGACATGCCGCCGAACTTCTACAGCGATCCGAACGGCCGGTTCGAGTTCACCATGACGATCCCGCCCGAGGGCGCCAACGTCTTCCCGCCGGCGGGGCAGCGGGAACGGGAGGTCTCCTGCGCTCCCGGTCGCGCGTGCAGTCTCGCCTTCACGCTCCTCCATCTCGTCCCCGGCGGGAAGGCGGAACGGGTCCCGTTCGTCGACTCCCTGAAGTTCACGCCCAAGGCCGCGGGTGCCGTCGAAGGCTGCAAGCCGCCGGAAGGGGACCGTTACGTGGACGCGCTCGGCCCGCACCGGTTGACCGAGTCCGAGGTCGGCTGGGTGGTCGACCGCTGCGGCAGCGGCGCCCGGCAGGATCTGGACTACACGGCGATGGACGACGTCGAGGCGCGCGACTCCTTCCGCGGCGGGGAGGGGGACGTCTTCTTCGGAGCCGGCGGCGTGATGGCCGAAGGCGAGAAACCCAAGGACGCGGGGCGGACGCCCGTGCCCGTCCCGGTGGCGCTGAACGCGCAGGTCCTGGCGATCGCCGGGAAGTACCCCGCGTCGTCGTCGACGCCCAGCAGCCCCCGCCCGGCCCCGGTGACCGATGTGCGGCTCACGGCGGAACAGTTCGCCGACATCCTCGCCAGGCCGATCACCTCGATCAAGGACGGCCCGTACGCGGGCGGCATCCTCGCGGCCAACCCGCAGATCGCCGCCATCCAGACGAACCAGCGGAGCCGGGTGTCCACCCTCGCCTACGCCACGCCCGAAGTGGGGCACTGGCTGACGTCCCGCTTTCTGTCCGCTCGCGGCGGCACCGCCTGGCGGTATCCCGACGCCCCTCAGTACGACCGTCCGGGCGCGCCGATCGGGGAGCTGTGGCGGCTGGAGTCGCTGAACCCCAAGGACACCGCCGGCCTGATACTGGCGGGCGACCGGGTCTCGCTCGGCAAGGCGCTGACGGAGCCGGGTGTCGAGGGCGAGTGCCTGGACGCCAGGCCCAAGGGCTGCCTGAACTTCGTGCTCACCGACGCGGCGACCGCGGCGGCGCTGCGCCTCCCGGTGGCCCGGATCGAGAACGCCCCCGGGGAGTTCGTGGCGCCGACGGCCCAGAGCATGCAGGCCGCCGCCGGCGGCATGAAGAAGCGGCCCGACGGCGACCTGGTCACCGACGCGGCCGCCAGGAACCCCGGCGCCTACCCGCTGACCTTCGTCGAGTACGCCTGGGCCCCGGCCGAGGCGAAGGTCGACGGGCAGTGCCGGCCGACCGCCAAGCAGAAGGCCGTGAACGACGTGCTCTCCTATCTGGTGGCCAACGGTCAGAACAAGCTGTCCGGCGGGCTGGCGCCGTTGCCGTCCGGGCTGCGGAAGACGGCCGGTGACGCGCTGCGCAAGGTCGGTTCGAAGGCGCCCCGATGCCCCGGCGGCACCCCGGACGGAGGCGGGCCCGGAGGCGGCGGGACCGCCGACCCGGCCGCCGGAGGCGGCCTCACCGGCGATGCCGCCGGTACGGCGGGCGCGGCCGGCGCCGGCGCGGGCGCCGCGGGCGATCATCCGACGCGGCCGGTCACGGCGGGCGGGCGGCAGAACGCGCTGCGGGTCGCTAACGACACCAAGATCCCGCTGTTCGCCGGGATGGCCGCGCTCGTGCTGATCATCCCGCTGGGCGCGCTGGTGCTCACGAACGCGCTCACGTCCGGCACCGCGTACGGATCGTCCGGACGCGCGTGGCCGCCCTGGCTGGTCAGGGCGCTGAAGGCGACGGCGGCGGGCGCGGTGTGGCTCAGAACACGCGCTGGGCAAGCTGGGCAGTGGGCCCCGCGGCTGAGGCAGCGGGGGAAGGCATGACGGCGACGACCCCACCGGCGACGACGACCCCACCGGCGACGACGACCCCACCGGTGACGGCGAAACCGCCGGTGACGGAGGACCCGCCGGCCGCCACCGGTGACGGCGGGCCGCCGGAGCCGCCGCGATCGTCCGGCGGACGCCCGCCGGGTCGTGGGCCCGCGCCCTGGACGCCCCGGCGGATCGGCGTGGTGACCGGGATCTGGGTGGCGATCTCGGTGTTCTGCGTCGGGCTCACCTGCTACGGCCTCGGCCCGCTGGCCCAGAGCCGCGCGCAGCGGGCGCTGCTGGCCGACGCCCGCGCGGACATCTCCCGCGCGGTGGGGGAGCAGCAGTCGCTGTTCGGCGGCAAGGTGGGCGCGACGCGGGCCCCGGAGATCGGCGAACCGGTGGCCGTCCTGCAGATCCCGCGCCTGAAGCTCCAGCAGGTCGTCCTGGAGGGCGCCGACTCCGCGAGCACCCAGAAGGGCCCGGGGCACGTCCCCGGAACGGCGGGGCCGGGACAGCCCGGCAACTCGGTGGTCGCGGCGCGCCGGTACGGGTTCGGCGCGCCGTTCCGCAAGCTGCCGTCGCTGCGTCCCGGCGACGACATCGTCATCTCCACTCCGCAGGGCCAGTCGCTGTACAAGGTGCGGACGGTCGACCGGCGGAGCCTCGCGCGCGGCGACGGCGTCTACGCGGCCAGCACCGACGACAGGCTGACGCTGTTCACGTCGGCGTCGGCCGCGCCCTGGGAGGGCGACCGGGCCGTGGTCGTGACCGCCGCGATGTCGGGCCTGCCGTATCCGGCGACGCCCCAGGGGGTGCGGACCGGCGACCAGGACGGCCGGTACGGCGACGCCGCGCCCGCTATGCCGCTCATCGTCCTGTACGGGGCGCTGTTCGCGGGTGCGGCGGCCGGCGCGGTGCTGCTGTACCGGCGGTGGCTGTCGATGTCGACGTACCTGATCAGCGCGCCCGTCCTGATCGCCCTGATCGTGCTGACCGGCGAGGCGGTCTTCAGGCTCCTGCCCGCCTGGACGTGACGCGGGGCCCACGGTGGTCCGCCGTGGGCCCGCGTTCGCTCAGCTACCGGAGAGGATCGCGCGCAGCATGTCGGGACGGGCGGTCAGGATGCCGTCGGCGCCGCCCGCGATCGCGGCGTTCATCGCGGCGGCGGCGTTGAGGGTGCGGGTGTGGACCTTCAGGCCGTGGCCGTGGATCAGCGCCGCGTACGAGGCGCTGAAGCCGGAATAGGGGACGTCGATCACGTCGATGACCTTGGCCAGCGCCGGGAGCCGGTCGGTGCCGGGCGTGCCGACCAGGCCGGTGGTGAGCCAGGGCAGCAGGCGTTCCAGCCCGGTCAGGAACTCCTCGTCCGCGCTCTCGATGACGAGACCCCGCAGGCCGGACGTCCGCCCGTACCGTGTCGCCGCGCCTTGGCGCCGCAGCTCGCCGGCGAGCCGCTCCACCGGCTTCGCGGCGGCGGGGGCGACGTGCGCCGGGAATTCGAGCACCGCCCCGAGGCGGCCGTCGTTCACGGCCTTGAACGCCTCGCCGAGGGTCGGCACGCGCTCGCCCGCGAACTCCTGCGCGAACCACGATCCGGCGTCCAGCCGCTTGATCTCGGCGACGGTGAAGTCGCGCACGTTCCACGGGCGGCGGTCGGGGAAGACCTGCTCGACGTTGGTGGTGCGGGCCAGGCCGGAGTCGCGCAGCACGACGAAGCCGTCCTTGGCGAGCCGGACGTCTATCTTCACGGCGTCCGCGCGCCTGACGGCGGCCTCCCGGATCGACGCGAGCGTGTTCTCCGGCGCGTACAGGGACGCGCCCCGGTCGGCGATGTCGGCGACGCGCGCGGCCGGCCGGCCCGGCGCGGGCTCCGCGGACGCGGACGGCGTCCCGGTTCCCGTCACGACCGCGACCGCGGCGGCGGTGAGGGCCGCGGCGACGGCGCCGGTCCGGCCGGGCCGGGCGGACGCTCTGTGCTGGAGCATGAGCATGCCTTTCAGGTGAGATGAAGGGGTGAGCGCGGCGGGCGTGCGGGGGCGGAGGTGAGGCGAGGGCATGTGGCAAAGGGACGGGCCCGGGGCTCTGGCCCCGGGCCCGCGGACGGAGCGCCGCCCGGATCGGAGCGGCTCCCGGATCAGGATCAGGACAGGCGGCAGGCTTCGCCGGTGATGGGGTCGGGCTCGAGCGGGCTGAACCCGTAGTCGGTCAGGATGCCGGTGACCTGGCTGTTGCCGTCGCACAGGTAGCCGGGGCCGGAGCCGTCCTGGCCCGCGAAGCGCAGCGCCTGGCCGTAGGAGGGGATACGGCTGTCGAGCACGTTGTAGACGTAGCGGACGCCGAGGAACTCGGAGTCCTCGGTGACGATGCCGGTGTCGGGGGTGTACTTGCCGTTGCCGTCGGGGCCGCTGACCGGGTTCTGGACACCGGCCGCGTTCTCCTGGTGGCCGACGACCACGGTGCCGCGCTTGTCGTCGACGACGTTGTTGGCCTGGGCGACCCACTGGGCCACCGAGTAGGGCAGGATCGCGTTGTAGCGGTCGCCGGTCGGGACGGCGCGGCCGTCGTGCTCCTGGATCTCGGTGACCGGGCCGCAGGCGGTGGACGGCTCGGCGCCCGCCAGGACCGTTCCGATGAAGAAGGAACGGGTGCCGGAGCCGCTCTGCGGGATGTAGCGGTGGATCGGGGCGTCCTCGCCGCCGACCTGGTTCCAGTTGGTGTACGTGCAGTCGTAGATGCCCTGGATCTCGGCCTCGCTGAGCGAGGCGGGGGCGGCGCTGGTCTCGTAGTGCGCCCAGCTCACCGCGTCGAGGGCGTAGGCGTAGTACTCGAAGGTGGCCGGGTCGTTCCTGGACGGGCCGGACGAGGAGCGCCCGCCGTCGATGCAGCCGGTGGTGAGGTTGTCGGACGGGAAGGGGGCGTTGCCCTGCAGCGCGTTCTTGCCGTCCGTCGACCCGTTCGGGGCCGGGTAGGTGGACGGCTGGTTCGCCTCCAGCTTGTGGACGTAGTTGCGGGCCGAGGTGCACGCGCCCTGGGCGGGCACGTTGAAGGCGGGCGATCCGGCCTCGGCCTGCACCGGGATGTTCACCGTGTTGTCGCCGTCGGGGTTGGCGGCGGTGTTGCCGCGGTAGGCGGTGGTGAGGGCGTCCAGGACGTCCTCGGTGGTGTCGGAGCCGGCGAAGGCGATCACTTCCGCCGTGCCGTTCGGCGGGGGCTCCGCCGTGGCCGGGGACGCGACCGTGGTGAGCGCGGCCAGCGTCAACGCGGCGACGCTCGCGGCGTACAGCTTTGTCTTGCCGATTCGCATGGTGTCCTCTCAGACAGCGAGGGGGGTTCGGCCTCTGGACCCTTCGTCCGGGGCCACGCCCCATTCACCGGTTCGCGGGTTACAGGCGGTTCGCGTTCTCGTTTACTGGCGACGGCTCCCGCGTTCAGGCCCGACGGCTTGATGCCTGGTCCCGGTGTCCCTGCCGCCGGTGTCCCTGCCGCCGGTGTCCCTGCCGCCGGTGTCCCTGGTCCCGGTCTCTCTGGCCCCGGCCTCCCTGGTCTCGCCGTCGCGGCTCTCGCTGTCGCGGCTCTCGTTGTCGCCGAGCAGCGGGATCCGCTCCTCGATGCGGGCCTCGGCGGCGCCGAGCCGGAACCGGCGCGCCGCGGCCAGCGCCTCGATCCGGCGGCCGTAGGTGTGGGCGCTGATCGCCACCAGCTCGCCGCCGACCCGCATCGCCCATGTCCACGCGGCGCCGCGCTCGCTGGCCAGCTCGATGACCGCGGTGCCCGCGTGCTCCCGGACGAGCCGCGCCGCGCTCCGCGCCAGGGCCGCGTCGGCGTAGCGGCCCGGGGCCAGCGCGACGATCCGGTGATTTCGGCTGAGCAATCGCCAGTGAAAGAAGTTCCCCGTTGTCCTGTAGCACTGGAAGCGCAAGCTCATGGCCCCCTCGGGCGACAACTACCGCACCCTGCACGGTGGATTTTTGCAGAAATTAGAAATCTAAACGATCATGGATAATGTCGACTTGAATTGGAAATTCGGTGTTAACCGGAGGCGAACGCCCGACGGCCGAGGGTGCGTTCTGGCCGCTATAGGACAGCAGGTAAACCGATGATTCGGCGGTACGTCGGACCCGGCCCGGAAAAAAGGACTCACCGCAATACGAAAGGCCGGTGACCACTCCGTTGTGGGAGTGGACACCGACCGTGGAAATCGGCTCGGCCCGGTGGCCGGCCGCGGTATTTCGCTGAGGTCAGCCGCGGGCCGCGAGCGCGGTCCTGCGGCGGGCCGCCAGCAGCGTGCCGCCGCCCGCGGCCGTCAGCGCGCCGCCGAGCACCATCAGCGGGATCAGGGCGCCGCCGGTCTTGGCGAGGCCGCCGCCGCCCGTCCCGCCGCCGGCGCCGCCGGACGACGCGGGATCGCCGCCGTTCCCCGCCGGCGAGTTCGTCGGGCAGCCGGTCGTGGACGGGTCCGGGCTCGGGTCGCCCGTCCCGGACGGCGCGGCGGCCGCCGCCGCGGGGGTCGTCGGTGTCTTCGTGGGAGTCTTCGTGGGAGTCTTCGAGCCGGTCGCGGTGGGTGAGACGCACGCGGTCGGATCGGGGGTCGGGTCGCCGGAGCCGGTCGGGCCGGCGGATCCCGTCGGGGCCGCGGCGGCGGCGCTCTTCGCGGCGGTGTCCTTCAGGGCGAGCGCCAGCGTCACCGGGCCGGTCTCGGTGCCCTCGTGCCCGCCGGGCAGCGCCCCGGCGCCGGCTGCGGTGAGCGTGGCCGGGATCTCCGTCCAGGTCAGGGTGCGCGAGGACCGGTCGGGAGCGATGCCGTACGTCTTCAGATCGCCGACCCGCGCCCCACGGGTGTGCAGCGGCGATGGCGCCGTCCCCGCGTCCTCGGCTCCGCCGGGTGCCCCGGCCGCCGGGGCGGTCACGCGGACGTCCGCCCGCAGCGCCGCCTCGGCCCTGCCCATCGTGACCACGGGGTCGGCCAGTGCCGCCACCGTGCCGTCGGCGTAGGTGAGCACCACCGTCCCGCGGTAGCGGACCGTGCCCTCGCCGCTCTTGGTGTCGAAGGCCCCGCCCGAGGCCGGGAAACGGACCGTGCCATCCCGTCCGGCGGTCGCGCCGGCGGCCGCCCTGACCGACGGCCGTGCCCCCGCGTCGGCCGCCGCCGTGAGGTTCCAGTCGAGATGGCCGCCGACGACCTCGGCGGCGGCGTCGCCGCGCGGTTCGGCCCCGGCGGATCCGGCGAACGAAACGGCGGACACCGCCAGCGCCAATCCGGCGACCAGCAGCGAAATCCCGAGCGCCAGCAATCCACGTGCGGTCCGTAGCCGATAATTCTGCTCTTCCGGGTCAGCGCTACTCATTTGTGTGATCACCTTCTGCGAAGCGTGCGCATGTGTGGACGGCAGCGGCAACCATTATGCTTACAGTTGATCGTGAACCTGATCGGCAGGCGCCAATTACGGATGCCCGCCGTCGCGCGTTAATTCCGCGTTTACTCGATCGACGAATGGATGGGCGGATGGTGGTCGAAATGGCCGGGCCGGTGGATGCGGACGGGTGGGGCGCCGCTCCGCCACCGTCCGCGCCGCGCCGGATGGCCCTGTGCGGTGAGGTGCTGCTGACGGCCGGGCTGGTCGTCCTGCTGTTCGCGGCCCACCAGTTCTTCGGGGCCTGGTGGCGGATGAACGGCGCCCAGGCCGACCTGGACGACGACCTGAGGCGGCGGTGGGCCGCGGGCGCCCCGCCGGTGCCCGGCCAGCCCGCGAGCAGGCTCCACATCCCGCGGCTGAAGAAGCGCTGGGCCGTCGTCGAGGGCGTCACGGCCGCGGACCTGCGCCGCGGCCCCGGCCACTATCCGCGCAGCCAGGCCCCGGGCGAGGTCGGCAACCTCGCCATCGCCGGGCACCGGCTCCCGTCGGTGTTCTGGAACCTCGACCGGCTGCGCGAGGGCGACCCCGTGGTCGTGGAGACGCGCTCCGGCTGGTACGTCTACCGGGTGACGCGGCTGCGCGTCGTCCGGCCCGGCCAGGCCGAGGTGATCGCGCCGGACCCGGGCCGTCCCGGCCGTCCGCCCGCGCGGCGCATGCTCACCCTGACCACCTGCAACCCGAAGTTCGACAACTACCAGCGGCTCATCGTCCACGCCGAGCTGGCGCGCCGGCAGGGCAAGAAGGCGGGCCGCCCCGCGGAGCTGAGATGATCTACCCCTGGATCTGGCGGCGGCTGCCGGGCGGCCCGATCGCCAAGACGGCCGGCTCGCTGCTGCTCGCCGCCGCGGCGCTCGCGCTGCTGTGGTACGTCGTGTTCCCCTGGGCCGCGCCGCTGCTGCCCTTCGACGACGTCACGCTCGAATGACCCGCACGTGATCGCGAACCGCCGGCGGGGCCTTAGGGTGGCTGCGAGGACCCCGCCCCGGGCCGGGGACCCCGCCCCCGGGCACCGCCGGCTTCCGCGGCCCGCGAGGAGGAGTTGATCACGTGACGTGGTTCCGCTGCGCCGAGAGCCGCCCCTGGGCGTCGCTGCGGCTGTTCTGCCTGCCGCACGCGGGCGGGTCCGCGGTGTTCTTCCGGCCGTGGGCCAAGGAGGTCAACCCGGCCGTCGAGGTGCACGCCGTCCAGTACCCGGGCCGCGCCGACCGGTTGGGGGAGCCGCTCATCGACGACGCGGATCGGGTCGCCCGGATCATCGCCGGGGAGATGGCGCCGCTGATCGACCGTCCCGCCGCGGTGTTCGGGCACAGCATGGGCGCCGTCCTGGCGTACGAGGTGACGCGGCTGCTCCAGGAGCGCGGCACGCCCCCGGTGCACCTGTTCGTGTCCGGGACGCGCCCGCCGCACGACCGCGACGACGTCCCGGTGTCCGAGCGGGACGACGACGCCCTCGTCGACGAGATCCTGGCGCTCGGCGGCACCGACGCCGAGGTGCTGCGGAACGCGGAACTGCGCGCGCTGGTCCTGCCGTACGTCCGCAATGACTTCGCGCTGCTGGAGAAGTACGTCCACCGGGCGGGCACCCGGCTGACCGTGCCGATCACCGCGATCATCGGGGACGCCGACACGCATGTGTCCGAGGAGCAGGCCACCGGGTGGGCGGACGTCACCGACGGCGGGTTCGCGATGACGGTCCTGCCGGGCGACCACTTCTACCTGGTCGGGCGGCAGCGGGACGTCATCGCGGAGATCCACCGGACCCTCGGCGTCCCCGCCACTCCCTGATGGCTGCGGCGCGGCGCGCGAAGAGCGGAAGGCGGCGGGCCGCCCCCACGGGAGTCCGTGTGGAGGCGGCCCGCCTTCCCGGGTTCCGTGAGATCGGCGGGCCCGGTGTGGCCGGCCGGCCTCGGCGGAGATCGGGATCAGTAGACGTCCAGGCCGTACACCTGCATCGGCTCGGTGACCGGCTGGAAGAACGTCGTCCCGCCGGACGAGCAGTTGCCGCTGCCGCCGGAGGTCAGCCCGAGCGCGGTCGTCCCGGCGAACAGCGAGCCGCCGCTGTCGCCGGGCTCGGCGCACACGTTGGTGCGGATGAGGCCGCTGACGCTGCCTTCCTGGTAGTTCACCGTCTGGTTGAGCGCGTTGACGCTGCCGCTGTGCACCTGGGTGGTGCTGCCGCTGCGCGTGACGCGCTGCCCGACCGTCGCGTTGCCCGCGCTGGTGATGTCCTGGGTGCCCTGGCCGTAGAGGTGGACGGAGCCCTGGGTGTCCGCGGGGGTGGACGTGTACTTGACGATGCCGTAGTCGTTACCGGGGAAGCTGCTGCCCGCGGTGGTGCCGAGCGTCTGCCCGGAGCTGTTCGTCCACGTCGAGCCGATGTTGGTGCAGTGCCCGGCGGTGATGAAGTAGTACTCGTTTCCCTTCTTGGCGTTGAAGCCCAGCGAGCAGCGGGAGCCGCCGGTGCGGATGGCCTCGCCGCCCTTGGTGAACTTCTGGAACGTCCCGGCGACGCGCTCGGTGCGGATGGCCGCGCCGTGCTTGGCGGCGGCCGCCTTGACCTTGCGCAGCTTCGCGCCGGTGACGGTGCTGTCCATCGTGAGCAGCACCTGGTTGCCGGCCGCGTCGACGGCCCAGGCGGTGCCCGGGATCGTCGCGTCGCGCTTGAGCGAGGCCATGACCTTCTTCAGGTACGAGCCGTTGCGCGACACGGTCTGCGGAACGGCGCCCGCGCCGCGCACGGTCTGCGCGGCCTTGGCGTCGGTGACCGTGACGACCAGCTTGCCGCCCTTCAGGTAGGAGCCCGCGGTGCGGGCGCCGAGCTGCTTGGCGAGCGTCGTCGACACCTCGCCGGGGCCGGCGGGAGCGGCGGCGGCGACGGGAGCGGCGTCGGACGTGCTGGTCAGAGTGGGAGCGACGGCGAGGGAGCCTGCCACCAGACCGGCCGACGCCGTGGTGACGGCGGCGGTGAGCACACGCCTCTTGGTGATCTTCACTTATGCCTCCACGGGGGGTTGGGCGCACCCTGGTTGGTACGCCGGAGGTCCTGGACATCGTGTTGGAACCGTCAAGGCAGACGTAAGACGCAGAAAGTGACCAATTCAGGACAGAGCGCTTGTCACCCTGGCGGTGGATCCGTGGTCAGAACCGGAACCCGGCTGATCATCCGGACCTTTGGAACGTGGTTGGACGAGGTTTCAGTAGATCTCCAATCCGTAGGCCTGGAGTGGCTCGCCGATCGGCTGGACGAACGTCGTCCCCCCGGAGGAGCAGTTGCCGCTGCCTCCTGAGATCAGCCCGATCGCGAGGGTCCCGGAGAACACGGGCGCGCCGCTGTCGCCCGGCTCGGCGCACAGGTCGGTGCGGATGAGGCCGCTGACGCTGCCCTCCTGGTAGTTCACGGTCTGGTTCAGCGCGGAGACCCGTCCGCTGACCATGAGGCCGCCGGCGCGCATCACGGTCTGCCCGATCGTGGCGTTCCCGGCGCCGGTGATGTCGCGGAACTGGCCGCCGAACACGACGCCGCCCCGCGTGTCCTCGGGCGCGGACGCGTACTTGACGACGAAGCCGTAGTCGTCGCCGGGGAAGCTGCTGCCGGCGGTGGTGCCGAGGAGCTTCGTCAGCCCGGGGTCGGCGTACCATTCCGTGGCCTTCGCGGTGCAGTGGCCGGCGGTCACGAAGTAGTACGCGCTCGCCTTCCTGACGTTGAAGCCCAGCGTGCAGCGGCCGGCCTTGGAGAAGATCGGCTCGCCTCCCAGGGTGAGCGGGCGGAACCTGCCCGGCACCCGTTCGGTGCGGACGGCCGCGCCGTGCGCGCCCGCGGCTTCCTTCACCTTCTTGAGCGCGGCGCCCTTGACGGTGCCGTCCATGGTGAGGACGACCTGGCCGGCGGCGGGGTCGACGCCCCAGGCGGTGCCGGGGACGGTGGCGTCGCGCCTGAGCGCGGCCATGACCTTCCGCAGCCGGACACCGCCGGGCCCCATGGTGGTGGCCGTGGTGGTGGCCGCCGTGGTAGTGGTCGTGGTGATCGTTGTGGCGGGCGGGGGGACTGCCCCGGCGGCGCGCACGGCCCGTGCGGCAGGCCCGGGGGACGCGTTCGCGGAGGGAGCGGCGGCGAGCGCGGTCGCCAGCATCCCCGTCGCGGTCATGGCGGCGAGGGCGCCGCGCATGCGCGTGGGACGGGTGGTCACGGTGAGCCTCCAGGGGGAGCGGGCACGCCCGGACGGCGCACCGGAGGTCACCGGCCATGCTTAAAGACCGCAGGACCTGGGCGTAAGGCTAGAAAGTGACTAATCGCCCGCGTAATCGTTGTCACAATGGATGCGGGAGCCGCGCTCGATCCTGGGCATGATGTCTTACTTGGATGTTTTCGTCATCGAGGGCGCTGGACGAGCCCTTTGACGGGCCTCCGCGGCGAGATCAATAGACGTCGACGCCCAGTGACATTAGCGCCTCGGACACCGGCTGGAAGAACGTCGTCCCTTCTCCGCCCGAGCAGCCGCCGCTGCTACCGCCCGACAGCAGCCCGAGCGCGGTGGACCCGGCGAACACCGGCCCGCCGCTGTCGCCCGGACCGGCGCACACCGAGCAGCGGATCAGCCCGGTGACGGACCCCTCCGGGAAGTTCACCGTCTGGTTGAGCGCGATGACCCGTCCCGAGTGGGTGCCGGTAGTGCCGCCGGTGAACAGGACGTTCTGCCCGACGGTCGGCTGCCCGGCCTCGGTGATGTCGCGGAACTGCCCGTGGGCCCGGACGCCGCCGACGGTGTCCTCCGGGGGCGTCAGGTACCGGACGAGCCCGAAGTCGTTGCCGGGGAAGCTGCTGGCCTGGCGGGTGCCCAGCGTCCGGCCCGAGGGGTCGGTCCAGGTCGGGCCGATGTTGGTGCAGTGCCCCGCCGTCAAGAAGTAGTAGGCGGCGCTGTCCTTGACGTTGAAGCCCAGCGTGCAGCGGGAGCCGCTGGTGAGGATGGGGTCGCCGCCGAGCGCGAACTCGCGGAACGTCCCGGCGACGCGTTCGGTGCGGACGGCCGCGCCGTGCTTGGCGGCGGCGGCCTTCACCTTCTTGAGCTTGGTGCCCTTGACGGTGCCGTCCATGGTGAGGACGACCTGGCCGGCGGCGGGGTCCGCGGCCCAGGCGGTGCCGGGGACAGTGGCGTCGCGCCTGAGCGCGTCCATGACCTTCGCGAGGACGGCCTGTTCCGCGACCGGCGCTCCGGCCGCGCCGTGAGACGCGCCGGCGGGCGGCGCGGCGACGAGTGCGGCGGCCAGCAGCCCGGACACGGCCAGGGCACCGGCGGCGGGCCCGCCGAAACACGTGGAACGGATTTTCACGATGCCTCCAGGGGGACGGGGCGCGCCCGGATGGCGCGCGTCGGAGGTCACCGCACATGGTGAGGTTCCGGTGGCGCGAACGTAAGGCAAGAACGTGACCAATCGGCCCGCCATGGATTGGCATGGTCCGGATCGGCCGGTGTGGATCAGCAGGTGTGGATCGGCAGGTGTGGATCGGCAGGTGTGGATCGGCAGGTGTGGATCGGCAGGTGTGGATCGGCAGGTGTGGATCGGCAGGCGTGGATCTGCAGGGCCGGTCGGTGGAGGGCGCCTGGTAGTGACGCCGCGACGATCATTCGGGAGAATGGTCCGGTGACGCTCCTTTTGACCCGTTCTGACCTTGAGGCGCTGCTCGACCCCGCCGGCTGCCTGGACGCGCTGCGCCGCGGCTTCGCGGCGGAGGAGGGCGAGGCCGTCGCGCGGCGGGTGGTGGGCCGGCTGCCGGGCCAGGGCACGGCGACGGCGCTGCTGCCCGGCCTCGTCGGGGAGATCCCCGCCTACACGGTGAAGGTCAACGCCAAGTTCCCGGGCAGCAGGCCCGCGCTGCGCGGGGTCGTCTGCCTGCACGACCTCGCGACCGGCGAGCTGCTGGCGCAGCTGGACTCGGCCACCGTGACCGCGTGGCGGACCGGCCTGGCCGCCGCGCTCGGCACGCACGCGCTGGCCCGTCCCGACGCGGGCACGGTCGCGGTGATCGGCGCCGGGGCGCAGGCGGAACTGGTCATGCGGGGGCTGTCGGAGCTGCGGGAGGTGCGCGGCCTCACCGTCTGCGACCTGGACGCCGGCCGGGCCGCCGCGTTCGCCGAACGGCACGGCCGCCGGCTCGGCCTGTCCGGCGGCGCCGGTGGCGGCAGCGGGGCGGTGACCGTCGAGGCGGACCCGCGCGCCGCCGTCGCGGACGCCGGCATCGTCGTCATGGCGACCTGGGCGCGCCGCCCGATCCTGCACGCCGCGGACGTGTCCTACGGCACGCACATCACCTCCCTCGGGGCGGACGAGCCCGGCAAGGCGGAATTGTCCGCCGACCTGCTGGAAGGCGCCCGTGTCGTCGTCGACGACGTGCCGCTCGCCGTCGAGATGGGCGTGCTGGCCGGAGCCGGACTTGACGTTAAGCACGCGGCCGGAACTCTCCGTGATCTGCTATGCGGTCAGGTCCCCGGACGGGTGAAGGGAAGCGAGATCACGGTCTACGCTCCGGTGGGCCTTCCATGGCAGGACCTCGCCGTGAGCTGGGCCGTTTATCGCGCGGCCCGTGCCGCGGGCGCCGGAACCGAGTTCGACTTTCTTTCTTGATCAACTGGCTGGGCCCCCATTTCGGGGGATATGTGCGTCCGGAATAGGGGCTTCTTTCACGCTTTACAATGACGCCATGAATAGTGTTGACTCCACGCGGTAGAGGCCAACCCCTTACTGTCGGCATCAAGGTGGCTCTGGCCTAGGAGACGAAAATGATTCGGATTTTCCTCGCCGAGGGGGCCTCTCTCCTCCGCGGCGGGCTCGTCGCACTGTTCGAAGATGTGAAGGATCTCGATGTCGTCGCCGCGGTCGGGTCGGGGGAGCAGGTGCTCGCGACGGCGCGCAGACGGCGGCCCGACGTCGCCTTGATCGATGTCGGGCTGCCCGGCCTGGACGGTTTCGCCGCCGCGTGCGCGATCCGGGAGGCCGTGCCGGACTGCCGCACCGTCCTGATGTCGGGCCGGCGCCGGACCGGCGATCTGCGCCGCGCGGTCGCCGCGGGGGCGGCCGGTCTCGTGTTGAAGGACACCTCGCCGGGCGACCTGGTGGACGCGATCCGGCGGGCCGCGAACGGGGCCTGCGTCATCGACCCCGACATGGCCTTCACCGAGCTCGGCTCGGTGAGCAGCCCGCTCACGGAACGGGAGGTCGAGGTGCTCGCCCTCGCGTCACGGGGCGCCTCCGCGGCCCAGATCGCCGAGGACCTCGTCCTGACGATCGGGACCGTCCGCAACCATCTGTCCCGGATCAACCGCAAGATCGGCGCGGAGAACAGGATCCAGGCCATCCGGATGGCCGAGGAGGCCGGGTGGCTGTGAGTCCCAGTGGCCGACGAGGTCGCGGTAGAGGGGGGAGACCGCGGGCAGGTCGGCGTGCCGGCCCACGCGCGCGTGCGTCCCGTCCAGGACCAGGACGCGCCGTGCCCGCGCCGCCGAGCTGATCCGGTGCGCGATGACGATGAGGGTGCCCGGGCGGCGGGCGAACGCCTCCTCCGCCCGGGCCTCGGCCGACGCGTCGAGCCGGTAGGCGGCCTCGTCCAGGATGACGATCGGCTGCGGCGCGAGGTAGGCGCGGCACAGCGCGACGAGCTGCCGCTGCGCCTCCGAGAGGTCCGCGGGGACGACGTCCGCGCCGTACCCGCCGAGCTCCCGGACGAGCCGCGTCAGCCCGACCTCGTCCACGGCGCGCTCCACCTCGTCAGGCGCGGCGTCCGGCGCGTGGTAGGTGAGGTTCTCGTGCAGGGAGCCGCTGAACACGTACGCCTCCTGCGGGATGAGCACCCGCCGGCCGGGATCGCCCGGCGGGAGGCCGTCCACCAGCACCTCGCCGGCGGTGGGCGCGACGAGGCCCGCGACGAGGGCGGCGAGCGTCGACTTCCCGATGCCGCTCGGGCCGACCACGGCGAGGTGGTCCCCGTCCGGGACGACGAGGTCGAGGTCCTCGATCACCGGCCGCGCGCCGGGCCCGTAGGCGAACGACACCCCGCGCAGCTCGACCGCCGGGGCGCCCGCGACCGGCTCGGCCGTCTCCGGACGGGCGGGCGGCGCGGGCGCGCTCGTCTCCAGGATGCGGGCGAGCGTCACCGCCAGCCGCAGCCCGCTGCCGCCCATGCCGTGCACGAGCGTCCGCAGCGCCGGCTGGAGACCGTGCAGGACGTAGGTCAGCGCGCCGATCAGCACCCCCGGCGTGGCGCCGCGCCGCATCAGCCACGGCGCCGCCGCCAGCACGAGCAGCAGCGGCAGCCATCCGCTGACCGCGAGCGACACGGCCCGCAGCGCCGCGAACCGCGCCACCGCGCGTCCGGCCGCGGCCTGCTCCTCCACCGCCGCGCCCAGCTCGCCGCGGAGCGTCTCCTCGCCGCCGCAGGCGACGGCGTCCCGCAGGCCCTCGGCGAGCGCCGTGGTGCGCTCGGCGATGTCCTCCTCGCCGACGACCAGGTTCCGCTGCCGGACGGCCGCCGCGCCGAACAGCGCGCCGAACAGCACCAGGCCGAGCAGCAGCGGCGGCACCACCAGCAGCGCCACCTCGGGCATCAGCGTGGCAAGCCCGATCAGCGCCGCCCCGGTCGAGAACAGGAACCCGCGCACGACGACGAGCAGGCCGCCGAAGGTGTCCCGGACGATCTCCACCTGGTGCGTGAGCCGCGCGACCGCGCCGGTGTCTGGCCGCCCGCCCAGCGACCGGCGCAGCGCGCCGTCGGTGACCTGGCGGACGAGGTCGTCGCGGAACGGCTCCACGATCTCGGCGAGCGCCGGGTAGAGACGGTGGCTCCCGAACGCGCCGGCCGCCGCCGCGACGGCGAGGACGCAGAGCCAGAGCGCGGCCTGCGTGGTCCGGCCCGTCCCGAACGCGTCGACCGCCTCGCCGACGGCGCGGCCGAACACCGCCGTCGGGACCGCCTCGACCGCCGACCACGCCGCGGCCCGCGCGACGGCCCGCGGCCGCGCCCGGATCGCGTCCCCGGCCGTCCGCCGCAGCAGCCGCGCGGCCTCCCGCCTGCTCCTCATCCGGTGCCCCCGAAAAGGGCGCGGTAGCCGGGGTCGTCCCAGAGCTTCGCGTGCGGGGCCAGGGTGCGGACGCGTCCGTCCTCCAGCCACGCCACCAGGTCGGCGCGGGCCGCCGTGGCCGCCCGGTGCGTGATGATCAGGCGGGTGCGGCCGGCGAGCCGGTCCAGCAGCGCGTCGGTGATCTGCAGCTCGGTGACGGTGTCGAGGCTGGAGGTCGCGTCGTCCAGGACGAGGACGCGCCCGGCGTGCGCGAACGCCCGCGCGAGACCCATCCGCTGCAGCTCGCCGCCCGACATCGGCGCGTCGGCGAGCGGGGTCGTGTAGCCGCCGGGGAGGCGGCCGATGAAGTCGTCGGCGCGGGCGGCCCGCGCGGACTCGCGCAGCCACGCGGGCGGCGGCCGCGACGGCCCGAACGCGAGGGCGTCCTGGACGGTGTCGCCGAACAGCGCTGGCCGCGCGAACGCGTACCCGATCGCGCGGCGCAGCGAGTCCTGGGTGAGGCTGCGGAGCGGGGTCCCGTCGAGCAGGACCTCGCCGCGGTCCGGGTCGGCGAGGCGCCCGGCGAGCGCGGCGAGCTCCGACGTGCCGGACCGCCCGGTGACGGCGACGGCGAGGCCGCCGGGGACGGTCAGGTCCAGGCCGTTCAGCGCGCCCCCGGCGGCGGTGACGCCGCGGAAGTCCAGGCGCCCGGGACCGGCGGGGAGGGTGTCGGGGCCGTGGACGGGCGCGGGAAGCGCGAGGATCTCGGCCGCGCGCGCCGCGCCGGCACGGGCCCGGCCGAGGCGGAGCAGCTGCGTGAGGACGGGCCCGAACCCGGCGGCGAGCCCCGCGTACTGGACGGTCGCGACCAGCTCGCCCGGCGTGATCCGGCCCGCCGCCAGCTCGACGCCCGCGACGCCGACCGCCGCGATCTGCAGGAGCAGCAGGGCCAGCACCCCGCGCGCGGCGATCCCGCCCTGGACCCGCCACATCGTCTCGCCCTCGGCGCGCAGCCCGGGCAGCGGCTCCAGGACGCGGTCCTTCTCACGGTCGGCGGTGCCGGCGGCGGCGATCGTCCGGCACCCGGCGAGCGCCTCGCCGAGCCGGCCCGCGATCGTCCCCTGGACGGTCATGTACCGGTGCACGGTCGCGCTGATGTCGCGGACGAACGCGCGCAGCAGCAGCAGGATCGCGGGAAGCGCCACCGCGATCGTCACCGCGACCCGCCAGTCGATCAGGAACAGCGCGACCAGCGCCCCGGCGGCGGGCACCACCCCGACCGCCGCCTCGGGCGCGGCGGCCGGCGCGACACCGGCCTCCGCCGCGCCGCCGACCACGCGCCCGGCGACGTCGCCCGGCCGGACGCGCAGCGCCGGTCCGACCGCCAGGACGTGCCTGACCAGCGTGTGCCGCAGCCAGGCCGTCGACCGCGCGGCCGCGCAGCCGGTCGCGAGCTCCGAAAGCACCTCCGCGACGGCGCACGCCGCGACGAGCGCGGCGCACGGCCACAGCGCCGCGGCGGCCGGGGCCCCGCCGGGCGGCACCGCGTCGATCGCGCGGGCCAGCGCGTACGGGAGCAGCACGGCCGCGGCCGCGTCCGCCAGCGCCGCCGCCGCGACGAGCGCGGTCCAGCCGCGGGCCCGCCCGGCGGCGCGCAGCAGCAGCCGGTTCGCGCCCGCCGTCGCGGGAAGGGAAGTCATACGGGAAGAGAAGTCATAGGGTCTCCATGGCGAGGACGGCCATGGCCCCGGGCAAACACGGGGCCATGGCCGCCAGACCGCCGTTACAGGCAGATCGTGATGCTGTGCGAGCTGTGGCAGAGGATGCTCAGGCTGCTGTTGCCGCCGCCGCCGCCGTTCTCGCTCGTCATCCCCTGAAGGTCGAGAAGCGCCATGTTCTTCACCTCCTTTCGGGCTGGATAGAGGTGGCCGCCATGGGGGTTCCCACGCGGAACTCGTGGGCCGTTCCGAGGAACGGCAGGCCGGGGGCCGGGTCGTGCAGGGCCGCGCCGAGGGCGAGCAGCACCCCGGCGGTGCCGGTCGCGAGGTCCATGGACAGGCGGTACATGTGCTCGCCGGGGAACGCCAGGCCGCCGGCGTACGGCAGCGCGTGCCAGGCCAGGTCGCGGACGTGCCCCGCCACCCGCGCGTCGTCGCGGCCGTGCCGGGCCAGGTAGAGCAGCATCCCGGCGCGCCCGCCGAACAGGCTCGGCTGCGCGTAGTACCGCGACATCGCCGCGACGCGGATCTCGCGCCTCGCTTGCTCGAACTCCTCGTCCGGGCGGTGCGCGAGGTACTCGTCCAGGACGAGCCCGATGCCGACGCTGCCGCGCCCCAGGTACGGCAGCACCCGGCTGCCCTGGTCGACGTGCAGCGCGCCGTTGCCGTCGGTGACGCAGGCGGCGAGGTCGCGGCGCAGCGCGGCGGCGGCGAGGTCGAGCAGCGCCGCGTTGCCGGTCCGCTCGTAGAACCGGACGAACATCAGCGCCGCGCCCGCTCCGCCGTGCATCAGCCCGGGGCGGGCGCTCGGGCCGTCCGCCGACCGTCCGGCGACGATCTCGGCGGCGCGGGCCGCGTGCCGGCGCAGGGACGTCTCGCCGGTCGTGCCCGCGAGGTCGTTCAGGGCCAGCGCGACGCCGGGCAGGCCGCCGTACAGGTCGTCGCCGAGCCGCTCCCACCGCTCGTTCAGGCAGTGGCCGGCGGCGGTGAGCGCGTCCTCGCCGCGGCCGAGCCGGGCCAGCACGTACGCGGCGCCGAGCAGCCCGTCGTACAGGCCGATGCCGGTGCCGCGCCTCGGGTCGGCGCACCGCGCGGCCAGCCAGTCCTCGTGCGCGGGGAAACGGCCCGCGCCGGTCGCGTCCAGCGCGTACAGGACGCCCGCGGCGCCGTGCGCGAGGCCGAGCGACGCGCCGTCGAACTGCTCCGGGTCGCCGGGGAACAGCCGGTCCGCGCGGTCGGGAGTGGCGCTCGCGAGGATGGCCTTCGAAAGATCGTTCCTGGCCTGTTCCCAGCCTGGCACGTCCGGGACGAACTCGGGCGCCGCCGCGGGGGTGACGCCCCGGGTGATCTGCTCCACCGCCTCGTCGAGGAACGGCCGCGGCACCGGGAAGTTGTCGGCGATCATGTCGGCGAGCTGCGCCGCCTTGCCCCGGTCGATGACGAACAGGGTGGTCAGCGGGACGAACAGCGCGAGCCGCAGGCACGCCAGGCTGTAGTCGTCGACCTCGGTGCCGCGCCGGTCGGGCGGGGCGAGGAACGCCGGGTTGGCGAGGGTCTGCCGGCCGCGGGCGGACGCGGGCGCCGCCGTCTCGAAGTCGATCAGCGCGGCGGAGTCGTCCGGGGCGACCATCACGTTGAACATGTGCAGGTCGTTGAAGGCCACGCCGCGCTCGTGGATCGCGGCGACCACCCGCTCGACGCCAGCGTGCACCCGCAGCGCCCATTCGGTATAGGCGGCGGTCTTTTCCGGATCCGGTTCGGGATCGAGCATCGGATGCCGTTCCGCGAAGAACGTGTTGAGCGTCCGCCCCTCGATGAACTCCTGGACGAGGAAACGGTGCTCGCCGAGCGTGAACCAGTCCAGCGCGTCGGGCACCCCGTCGATTCCGTCGAGCTTCTGGAGAATGTCGCGCTCACGTTCGAGGCGGGTGACGGCGTCCGCGCCGTCGGCGGCGAGGCCCGCATGAGGACGGCCCTCTTTCAACACCACCTTCCGCCCGGAACGGGTATCGGTCGCCTCATAGACCCCGCCGCCGTTGGAGAAATGCAGGGCCTTGGTGATCTGGTACGGCAGATCGGTCGTCGTCGTGGCGCCGCGCGCTTTGAGATGCGGTTCCAGGCAGGTGGGAAGGGTCACCCATTCGGGGACGGAGAAGACCGGTTCGCGGCGGTCCGGAATCAGTTCCCCGGCGCCGTTCTCCAGCGCCGGGACGAGCTTGCCCTGCTCGTCCAGGCAGCGCCGCTCGGCGAACCCGCCGTACCTGACGTGCAGCGGCCCGTCGCCGATGCGCAGGTCACTGAGGATGTAGGGGCCGGGCAGGCCGCTCAGGCGGGCGCCGAGCTCGGCCAGGACCCGCTCCAGCTCGCGCTCGTCCTCGGGGTAGATGGTGACGAGCTTCCCGCTCGCCCCGCGCGGCGCGTATTTGGCGTTCCGCATCCGCAGCGTGCCGGGGCCGCGCAGATGCTTGAACTCGATGTCGCCGTCGACGCAGTACTCCCAGGTGCCGGTCAGGATCTCCGCCGCGCTTTCCGCGCATCCCGTGACGTGCACTTTCCAGCCCTGGAGCGGGGTGCGGCTCTGCGGCGGATCGTAGACGACCCATTCGTCGCCGAAAACCTGGTTCCAGCCCGCCGGAAGATCACGTCCGGTGATTTCGAAGTCCGTGCTGCGGGTGACGGGTGGCGCGTCGTAGAACAGTTTGTCCGCGAGGCAGTAAAGCTCGTACCCCTTGTCCACCACTGAATTCCCTTCTGCGCGCCGGCCCATTGGCGCCTACAAAGAAGAGAGTTCCAGTATGGACAGGTACAGACCAGTGCCGGACATAACCAATGACCCGTGAAGTACTAACGTCCGGCTCATGCGCCCGTCACCGTACCGGCGCCCGACCAGCCGAGTCGGGTCGAACGGGTCGGTTCAGGCGGAGGGAGGCGCGCCGCGGCGGGTCAGGAGAGGCCCTCGCGATGGGCGACGGCGGCGGCCTGGGTGCGGCTGGAGACGTTCAGCTTGGCGAGGATGTTGGAGACGTGGACGCTCGCCGTCTTCGGCGAGATGAACAGCTTCGCCGCGATCTCCCTGTTGCCCAGCCCGTCCGCGACGAGCTTGAGCACCTCCCGCTCGCGTCCCGTCAGGGAGCCGAGCGGCCCGGCCCCCTCGGACGGCGGAGCGCCGCCCCCGGCGGAGCCGAGCCGGGCACGGGCGCCGAGATCGCGCAGCGCGGCCAGCAACGGCTCGGCGCCGAGCCGCCGGGCGCTCTCGACGGCCGCCCGCCATTGCGTGGCGGCCGCGTCCCGGTCGCCGTTCTCCGCTAGCGCCTCGGCCAGCCGCCACCGCGACCGCGCGACCTCGTAGACGAACCCGCCGTCCGGGTCGCCGTAGGTGAACAGGTCGGCGCTCCTGCGCCACAGCTCCACGTCGTGGACGCCGTCCACGCGGCGCCGCTCGGCCTCGGCGCGGGCCAGCCAGGCGTGCCCTTCGAGCCCGAACCAGGTGCGGGGGAGCCCGTCGGTGTTGACCGTGAAGACCCTCCGGGCGCGGCGCAGCAGCTCGTCGGCCGCCTCGCCCGCCGCGCGCACGGCGCCGTCGTCGCCCGCGGCGCGGGCGCGGGCCGCGATCTCGGCGTGCGCCCACAGCGCCGTCGCCGCGAGGCGGATCGCGCCGTCCGTCTCTCCGTAGGGGGTGCCGAGGACGTTCGCGACGTGCTCGACCGCCGTGTCCGGATCGCCGCGCCACAGGGCGTGCTCGGCCGCGAGGCCCCGGCCGAGATAGTTGAGGAACACGTCCTCGCCCAGCAGCGGTTCGATCCACCGCAGCCGCTCCTCCGCCCGCGGGGAGCCCTGCGCGACCTCGACGAACAGCGCGTACGCGGAGATCTGCGCCTCGGCCGGCCGGACGACCTGGACGGCGAACTCGTCCGCCAGCCGGTTCGCCTCCGCCCAGTCCCCGGTCGTGTAGCGGATCAGGTACCGCAGGGACCGCATGATGATCCCGTACGCGCTCCAGCGGAGCCCGTTGTCCAGGGCGAACCGCGCGCCCTCGTCGGCGCTGCGCGCCGCGCCCGCGAGGTCGCCCCGGTCGAACATCGCCCGGGTGTGGTGGAACCTGGCGCGCGTCGCCGCCAGCGGGCTGTCGCCGGACGCGTCGGCGATGTCGCGGGCCCGCGCGAACGTCTCGGGCACCCCCGAACCGGCCTCCCGCGACTCCCGGTACACCCCGAGCGTGACCAGCAGCGCCGCCTCGGCGCCGGGGGCGCCCGCGGCGCGGGCCTCCTCGACGGCCTTCTCCGCGAACTCCGGCATCTCCCCCTCCGGGTCGCGGTAGAGCAGCGCGCGGGCGTAGGTGGCGAGCGCCCAGGCGCGCTCGACCGACTCCGGGTCGCCGGCCAGCATCGTCACGGCCTCCCGCGCGGTCGCCCGGGACTCCTCCAGCTCGTCGATGTCGTTCAGGTAGGTCGCCAGGTGCTCGCGGATCTCCGAGCCGAGCCGCCGTTCCACCGGGTCGGCGGTGCCCACCAGGTCGGCCAGCCGGCGCAGCCGGTGCACGGCGCGCCGCGGCTCCCCGGCCCGCGCCGACTCCTTCGCGGCGGTCAGCGACAGCCGGATCCGGTCGGTCCCCGCGACGGTCTCCGGGTCCGGGACGGCGTCCCACAGCTCCAGCGCCCGCTCGTAGTGCCCGAACGCCTCGGCGGGCGCGCCGAGCCGCCGCGCCTCCCGGCCCGCCCGGACGGACGCGGCGAACGCGGCGGGCAGGTCGTGCGCGGCGAGGCTGTGGTGGGCCAGCTCCGCCGCCGATCCGCGGGTGCCGTCCGGGAGGCCGGCGAGCAGCCGCGCGAAGTCGGCGTGCAGCCGGGTCCGCTCGCCCGGGAGCAGGTCGGCGTAGACGGCCTCGCGCAGCAGCGCGTGCCGGAACGTGTACCCGGTCCCGGACGGGACGAGCAGCTGGTGCGACACGACCTCGCGGAGCGCCTCCCCGACCGCGGCCTCGTCGAGCCCCGACACGCGGCGGGCCTGCTCGTCGTCGATGCGGCGCCCCGCGACCGCCGCGACCCGCACGACGCGCTGCCCGGCGTCCGACAGCCGCTCCACCCGCGACAGCAGCAGGTCCGCGAGCGCGGACGGCAGCTCGGCGGGCTCGGCGCCGGGGTCGCCCAGCCCCGCCGAGTACAGCTCGGCGGCGTAGAACGGGTTGCCCTCGGACCGGCGGTGCACCCGCTCGGCCACGTCCGTCGGCACCGGCGCGCCCCCGCGCGAGAGCGCGGCGAGGTACTCGGCGGTCTCGCCGGGCCGGAACGGGGCGACCGCGACGCCGGTCACGTTCGGCAGCCGCAGCAGCTCCGCCACCACCGGCCGCAGCGGATGGCGCCGGTGCAGGTCGTCCGACCGGTACGTGCCGACGAGGCACACCCGCTCGCGCTGCAGGACGCGGCAGAGGAACGTCAGCAGATGCCGGGTGGACCGGTCGGCCCAGTGCAGGTCCTCCAGGACGAGCAGGACGGGCCGCTCCTGCCCGAGCTCGCCGAGCAGCCCGAGCGCCGCCCCGAAGAGCTGCTGCTGGCCGATCTCCGCCACCGCGCCGGGCTCGGCGCCGCTGTCGGGCAGCAGCCGGCCGAGCACGGGGCGGGTGTCGAGCGCGGCGCGGACCGCGTCCGACTCCGGCGCGCCGGACTGCGCGGCGTTCCACAGCGCGTCCGCGAGCGGCAGGTACGGCATGCTCTCGCCCAGCTCGGCGCACTGCCCGACGAGCACGGCGCAGCCGTCGTCGCGGGCGGCCCGGGTCAGCGCGGACACCAGGTGCGTCTTGCCGACGCCCGCGTCCCCGCTGACGAGCACGACCCCGGCACTGCCCGCGGCGGCGCGCGCCAGCGCGGCGGTCAGCTCCGCGAACTCCGCGCCCCTGCCGATCAGCACAAACGGCCCCTTCCGGTCAAGGACCATTATCCCCCGAGCCCGGAGATGCGAGGGCCGGTCGCGGGCGGGGCCGGACGTGCACGGGGCCGGACGTGAACGGGCCCCGGATCCGGGGAGGGAACCGGGGCCCGCGCGGGGCGGTGCGTCGTCAGCCGGCCAGGGCGGGGGTGGGGCCGGCTTCGTGCTCCGCCTCGTCTTCGGCCGTCTCCTCGGGGTCGGGGGCGGGAAGGACGCGCTGGTAGGCACGGAGCGTCTCGGCGGCGATCCGCTCCAGCGAGTACCGGGAGCGGGCGCGGTCGGCGGCGGCGATGGAGTAGCCGTGCAGCGTGGTCTCCTCGGTGAGCAGGTGCCGGATCGCGCGGCCGATCACGACCGGCCGTCCCGCCGGGACGTGCACGCCGGTGATCTGGTCGAGCACCTCGTCGGCGTTCCCGCCCGCGGGGGTCGCGACGACGGGGACGCCGCAGGCCATCGCCTCCAGCGGCACCGCGGGGCACGGCTGGTGCGGGGTCAGGCACAGCGCGAGGCTCGCCGTCCGCAGCAGCTTCGGCAGCGCCTTGCGGGGCAGCCGGCCGAGGAAGATCACCCGATCGTTGACATGCAGTTCCTTCGCGAGCAGCACGAGCCGGTGCACGACGGGGTCGTTCTCCAGCTCCTCGCGCACCGGGCCGCCGGCGACGGCCAGCTCGGCGTTCGGGACGTGCACCAGGGCGCGCAGCGCGGTCGCCACGTCCCCGGCCTCCAGGTCGTCGCAGATCAGCACGAGGCGGCGCCGGTCTCCGCGCGGCATCGCCGGGCCGGACTGCGCGAACTGCTCGGCGTCCACCCCGTAGGGGACGACGGACACGCTCGGGCGCGGCACGCCCATCCGCACGAGCGTGCCGGCCTCCTCGGCGTGCCCGGCGAGGACGACGTCGGCGTCGCGGCCGATGGCCTTCTCCAGCCGGTCGCGGTGCGGGTGCACCTGGTTCCCGGCGCGGCGCTCGGCGGCGGCCACGCCGTGGTAGCTCTGCGCGAACGGGATGCCCAGCTCGCGGGCGACGGCGCAGGCGGCGAGCCCGCCGACCCAGCCGTGCGCGTGCACGATGTCGGGGCGCCCGGCCCCTGACCAGCGGCGGCGCAGCCCGTCGGCGAAGTCGCGGACGTGTTTCAGCGTCTCGTCGTCGGTGAGCGGGCGGGCCGGCCCGGCGTCGAGATGGACGAGCGCGGCGCGCGGCGCCAGTTTGACCCGGGTACGGGCGGACTTGTCCTGTCGCCGGGCGTAGACCGTGACCTGGTTCGGCTTCCCGTCGGCCGACAGCGGACGGGTGAGCGAACGAGCGAGATCCCGGACGTGGATGGAGTGCAGGTGCTCGCCGTCGAGATCGGAAGCGGACACGAGAGCGATGTTCAGCGGCCGGTGCATGGCGGATCCTCCGGGACAACACAGGGGAAGCTCGGAGGTATCTGCGTCGTAGACACCTGCTGGCCAGTTTTCTATCCGGTCGCAGCTTCCGTCAAACCTCGCGAATCGGATCTCCCGCCCCGCGCGGCCCCCGCACCGCCGCCGACCAGCGTGGATACTGGAAGGGATGGACGAAGAACCGCTTTGGTACGTGGCATACGGATCGAACCTCTTCCGGGAGAGGTTCCGCTGCTACCTGTCCGGAGGCCGTCCGGAGGGCGGGGCCCGGCACTACACCGGCTGCCGCGACCCGCGTCCCGCCCGCGCCGAGCGGCCGGTCACGATGCCCGGCGGGATCTACTTCGGGTACAGGTCCCTGGTCTGGGGCGGCGGGATGGCGTTCTACGACCCCGACCTGCCCGGACGCACCGCCGCCCGCGCCTACCTGCTGACCCGGCGCCAGTTCTGCGACGTCCTGTCGCAGGAGATGCGCCGCGACACCGGCGCCGACCACGACCTGTCCGAGGCCGTCGCCCGTGGCCGCCAGCGCCTCGGCCCGGGACGGTACGAGACCGTCCTGAAGGTCGGGGAGCGGGACGGCCACCCCATGCTCACGTTCACCTCGTCCGACCCGCACCCGCCGAACGCGCCGGCGGCCGCGTACCTCACGATGCTCGGACACGGCCTGCGCGAGGCGCACGGCTGGCCCGCCGAGCGCGCCGCCGCCTACCTGGCCGCCCGCCCCGGCGCCCGCGGCGCGTGGACGTCCGAGGACATCACCGCGCTTCTCGGCTAGGTTCGAGGCCATGAAAGCCGGTGACGTCGTCGACGACTTCGAGCTGCCCGACGAGACGGGCGCACCGCGCACGCTGACCGGTCTGCTGGAGCGGGGCCCGGTCGTGCTGTTCTTCTACCCGGCCGCGATGACCTCCGGCTGCACCGCCGAGGCCTGCCACTTCCGCGATCTGGCCGCCGAGCTCGCCGCCGTCGGCGCCCATCCGGTCGGCGTCAGCGCCGACACGGTCGCCAAGCAGAAGGAGTTCGCCGACAGGCACTCCTTCGGGTACCCGCTGCTGTCGGACCCGGACGGCGAGGTCCGCGCGCGCTTCGGCGTCAAGCGCGGTCTCGCGCTCGTGCCGACGAAGCGGCAGACCTTCGTGATCGACACCGACCGGCGTGTCCTCGCGGTCGTCAAGAGCGAGATCCGCATGAACGCCCACGCCGACAAGGCGCTCGCGGCGCTGCGTCAGCGGCCGTCGTCGTCCTGAGCGCCGGCCCGCCCGACGACGGGCAGGGTGACGGTGGACGGGTGCGCGGGGGAGTGGAAGATCTCCTGGTCGGCGGTGAGCATCTCGGTGGCGGTGCCGATCGGCGCGCCGGTGCCCGGGTTGCGCGCGACGCGCGGGTAGGCGCCGCTGGCGACCTGGACGCGGACGCGGTGCCCGCGCAGGAAGCGGTGACCGGCGGGCCACAGTTCCATGGCGACGTGGCGGACGCCGTCCTCACCCGGTTCCGGGGTGCCGGGGACGAGCCGCCGCATCCCCTCGCACAGGTTCAGCGACTCGCCGTCCGGCGTGACGTCGCACAGCCGGACGACGAAGTCGGTGTGCTCCCGGTTCGACCTGATACGCAGATCGGCCGTGACCGGGCCGATGATCTCCAGGTCGTCGTCGAGGACCTCGGAGGTGTAGGTCAGCACGTCCCGCCGCCGCTCCAGCCGCTTCTGGTCGGTGGACGGGTGCGTCTCGCCGAGCAGCGTCGGGCCGCCGAGGAACGGGGTCGGGTGGTTCGGGTCGTAGCGGTAGGCGTCGGGCTCCGACTCGGGCGGCTCGCCGGGGGACAGGCCGCCGCCGGGTTGCAGGTGCCAGCGCTCCTCCCGCATCCCGGGGACGGGCCAGTCGGGGAACTCGCGCCATTCGCCCGCGCCGGTGATGTACAGCCGGACGGCCTGTTCCCGCAGCTCGGACGGGTCGTCCAGCAGATGGGCGCGGAACCAGGCGATCGACTCGCCGATCGAGCCGCGCATCATCCGCTGGTCGGCGTGGAACCACGGCCCGATCGTCAGGTAGGGGCGGCGCCCGGCGGCGCGGAGGGCGGCGTAGTCCTTGATCTGCCAGGGCAGGAAGATGTCGTACCAGCCGCCGGTCATGTTCACCGGGGCCGTGACCTGCGAGACGGTCGGGGAGAAGTCGCGCTTGTCCCAGAACGGGGTGTCGGGGCCGTTGACGAGGAGGTCCTGGAAGAAGCGCTGCTGCTCGCCGGTCGCCAGCCTGTCGAGCTCGGCGAGGGGGCGTCCGGACAGCGTGGCCCGGCGGGCGCGGCGCGGTGACAGCACGGCGGCGGAGATGCCGGACAGGTTGTTCTTCATCCGCGCGGTCATGTCGACCCAGATGAGGGCGGACTCCAGCGCGAACGTCCCGCCGACGTGCACGGCGTCGCGGAAGGTGGACGCCGTGACCTGCATCGACAGCGCCTTGAGCGCGGGCCCGGCGTCGGCGGCCACCGCCCACTGGACGTAGCCGAGGTAGCTCGGGCCGTGCATCGCGAACGTCCCGCCGAACCAGGGCTGTGACTTCAGCCACTCCACGGTGGCGAGGCCGTCCTCGCGCTCGTCCAGCGCCTCGAACACGCCGCCTGACCCGAAGCCGCCGCGGACGCTCTGCACCACGACCTGGAACCCGTGCGAGGCGAACCCCTGCCCGCACAGCAGCCCGAACGGCCCGCGCCGCCCGTACGGGGAGCGGACGAGCACCGTCGGCGCCCGTTCGACGCCGGCGGGCGCGTAGTGGTCGGCCAGCAGCGTGACGCCGTCGGCGGCCGGGACCTCCAGGTCGCGCTCGACCGTGACGCGGTGGGGGCCGTTCCGCAGTCCCAGCGCCGTGACCCCGAGCCGGCGCATCATTCCCACGCCTACCACCCGATCGATCGTAATCGTCCCATGGAGCGTTCCCCGTCCCGGGTGTCCGTGATGTGCCTCGCACGCTCCGGGTCTTCACTACGATCGAGGACGCACAATATGGCAAAACGGGACGTCACGGGCAGCCCTCGGGCTGTTCCACCGGAAGGGGAGATGCACGCGTCATGGGTGACCTGAGCTGGGACCGGATCGTCGCCGCCGCGATCGTGGTGGCGGGCGCCCTGGCGATCGCGGTCGTCCTGCGGTTTCTGACCGGACGGCTGTTCAAGCGCGCCGGCGACACCCGGTGGGCGTGGGACGACATGGCCGCCCGCCTGATCAGGGACCTGGCCGTCCCCGTCTCGGTGATCCTCGGCGTGTGGTTCGCGGCGAAGGTGCTGGAGCTGCCGCGCGGCACGCTGGACGTGACCGGCAAGGTGCTCGCCGCCGCGACGATCTTCGTGGTGTCGCTGGGGCTGGCCCGGCTGATCGCCAGCTCGGTCAGCTCGTTCGCGCTGGCCAAGCAGGGCGTCGCCGCCAATGTGACGATCTTCGCCAACATCGCCAAGGTGGTCGTGATCGGCGTCGGCGTCCTGGTGATGCTGCAGAGCCTCGGCGTCTCGATCTCACCGCTGCTCGGCGCGCTCGGCGTCGGCGGCCTCGCCGTCGCGCTCGCCCTCCAGGACACCCTGGCGAACCTGTTCGCGGGCGTGCACGTGCTGGCGTCCAAGACGATCGAGCCCGGCGACTACATCAAGCTGTCCACCGGACAGGAGGGCTACGTCGTCGACATCAACTGGCGCAACACCTCCATCCGGACGCTGTCGGACAACATCGAGGTCATCCCGAACCAGCGCTTCTCCGACACGATCCTCACCAACTACCACCGTCCCGCGCAGGACATGTCGATCCTGGTCTACGCGAAGGTCGCCTACGAGGTCGACCTGGACCGGGTGGAGCAGCTGATCACGAACGTCGGCGAGGACGTGATGAAGGACGTGCAGGGCGGCGTGGAGGACACGAGCGTCCTGGTCCGGTTCGACGACTTCAACGACGCGACCGTCGGCTTCCACGTCATCCTGCGGTCGACCGAGTTCGGCGACCAGTTCCTCATCAAGCACGAGTTCCTGAAGCGGCTGCACCGGACGCTCCGCGAGGAGGGCGTCGCGCCGCCGTACTGGCACCACCGCGTCGTCCTCAGCGAGCCGGCGAGCAAGGACGGTCTCGCCGGCAGGGACGAACTGCCCCTCTAGAGCCTCTGACGGCTCCGGCGGCGGGCGTCAGCGCCGGACGATCGGCATCAGCACCTCGTCCACGATCGACTCCAGCCGGGCGTCGGTGATCGGGCCGCCGTCGGTCAGGTTGTGGTAGGTGATCATGGCCGGCCCGACGTTCGCGATCTGCCTGGTCGCGGCCTCGGGACGGATCTCGCCGCGTTCGGCGGCCCGCACCAGCGCCTCGTACAGGACGTCCCGGACGGGCTGGCTCACGCGCTGCCGGACGACGTCGTGCAGGATGCCCTTGCCGTCGGCGCTCTCCTCCTTCAGCACCTTGAAGGCGGCGCCGCGGCAGGCCGTGATCGTGTCGCGCAGCACGGTGAGGGCGGCCAGCAGGTCCGCGCGGACCTCGCCGGTGGAGGGCGGCGCGGGCGGCCCCGGCAGGACGTGCTCCAGCGCGTCGGTGATGAGCTCGTCCTTGGACTGCCAGCGCCGGTAGAGGGCGGCCTTGCCGGTGCGGGCGGCGGCCGCGATGCCCTCCATGGTCAGCCGGCGGTACCCGACGGTCTCCAGCTGCTGGAACACGGCGTCGAAGATCGCCGCCTCCAGCTCGCCGCCGCGGCGGCGGGTGGCCGGGGTCACGGCGCGCTCCCCAAAATAGTGAACGCTGGCGTTCCTTCTGAAGCGAATCGGTGGTACGTTCCCCGCATAGTGTACGTCGCCGTTCCTTAAATCTCGAAAGGTCACCCTTGACCGCATCGAACCGGCGGACGGCCGGACCGGGGGAGTTCACGGTTCCCGCCGAGGCCGTCGCACCGCTCGCCCGTCACCGCCGTGCCCGTCGTCGCCGTGTCCATCATCGTGCGGGCATCGTCCTCGCCGTCATCGTCGGCTGCCAGCTCATGATCGTCGTGGACACCTCCATCGTCACCATCGCGCTCCCGCAGGTCGGGGACGGCCTCGGCCTGTCGACCGGGGGCCTGGCCTGGATCCAGAACTCCTACATGCTCGCATTCGGCGGGCTGCTGCTCCTCGGCGGCCGGGCCGGGGACGTCTTCGGACGCCGCCGCGCCTTCACCGCCGGGATCGTCCTGTTCACGGCCGCGTCGCTGCTCGGCGGGTTCGCCGCCGAGGGCTGGTGGCTGCTCGCCGCCCGCACCGTCCAGGGCGCGGGCGCCGCCGTCGCCGCGCCGAGCGCGATGGCGCTGATCGCCACCAGCTTCGAGGGCGCCGCCCGCGTCCGCGCGCTCAGCGTCTTCTCCGCCGTGAGCGGCGCCGGGTCGGCCGTCGGCATGCTCGCCGGCGGCGTGCTGACCGAGGCCGGGTCGTGGCGGTGGGTGTTCTTCGTCAACGTCCCGGTGGGCGTCGCGCTGGCGCTGCTCGCGCCCCGCGTCCTCACCGAGACCGGACGCCGCCCCGGCCGGTTCGACATCGCGGGAGCCGTCGCGTCCACGGTGGGGATGACCGCGCTCGTCTACGCGCTGATCCGGGCCGGGTCGGACGGCTGGGGCGACCGCCGGGCCCTCGCCGCGTTCGGGGTCGCGGCCGTCATGCTCGCCGGGTTCGTCGCCGTCGAGCGCCGGGCCGGGGAGCCGGTCATGCCGCTGTGGCTGCTGGCCGCGCGCGACCGCGTCGCGTCCTACCTGACGCAGTTCCTCATGGTCGCGGGGATGATGGGGGCGTACTTCTTCCTCACCCAGTACCTGCAGCAGGTCCTCGGTTACGGGCCGCTTCGCGCGGGTCTGGCGTTCCTGCCGCTGGCCGGGACGCAGTTCGCGACCGTCAGGACCGTCCCGCGCCTGCTGCCGCGCCTCGGCGCCCGCCCGCTGGTGGCGGCCGGGACGGCCCTCGTCGCGGCCGGGCTGCTCTGGCTGTCGGCGCTCTCGCCGGGGGACGGCTACACCGCCGGGCTGCTCGGCCCGTTCCTGCTCATGGGCATGGGCGGCGGATTGTCGATCATGCCGCTGAACGTGACGATCCTCGCGAGCGTCGGGCCCGAGGACTCGGGGGCCGCGTCCGGTGTCGCGCAGGCCATGCTGTGGTCGGGCGCGTCCGTCGGCTCGGCCGTCATGGTCACCGTGCACGGGGCCGCCGCGTCCGGCCACGGCGGGGTGGCGGACGGGATGGACGCGGCGTTCGCGACCGGCGCGGTGTTCGCGGCGTCGGCGCTGCTGGTGGCGCTGCTCGTGCTCCGCGTTCGCCGCTGACCCCCTCACCCGCCGGGCCGGTCGCCGGTCTGGGGTTTGGTCTCGGGGCCGGTCGGGCGGCCGGTCGGGCGGGGGGCGTAGTCGTCCACGTACTCCTGGCCCGACAGCCGCTGGATCGCCTCCATGATCTCGTCGGTGACCTGCCGCGCCGCCTTCCCGCGCGGGACGCCGTCGTCGCGCCCGCCGAAGGCCATCGGCTCGCCGATGCGCAGCCCGATCCGCCCCGGCTTCGGGACGGCCCGTCCCAGCGGCTGCACCCGGTCGGTGCCCTCGATCGCGACGGGGACGACGGGCGCGCCGGTCCGCATCGCCAGCCGCGCCACGCCAGTCCGGCCCCGGTACAGGCGCCCGTCCGGCGACCGCGTGCCCTCCGGGTGGATCGCGAACACGCCGCCGCGCTCCAGCACCGCCGCCGACGTGTCGAGCGCGGCGACCGCCGACCGCCCGCCGGACCGGTCGACCGCGATGGCCCCGAGGCCGCGGAACAGCGTCGCGACGGCGCGGCCCTTCACGCCCGTCCCGATGAAGTACTCGTGCTTGCCGAGGAAATGGACCCGCCGCGGGACCATCAGCGGCAGGACGAACGAGTCGAGGAACGCCAGATGGTTCGCCGCCAGGATCACCGGCCCCATCCGCGGGACGTGCGCGAGGCCGCTGACCCGGGGCAGGAAGGCGACGCGCATCGCGGGTCCCATGAGGACGTGCTTCAGCAGGGGATAGATCAGGCGCTCGGGTTCCATGTACTAGGAGGTTATGGTCGGCGCGTTCCCCGCCGCCCCTCGCGTCCGATACAAGGTGGACCCCTCCGGTCTTGGCGGAACGCGCACTTGACGGTCGCGCCGTTCAGGGCCCGCTGCCCTTGGCCTGGCTGCGGTCCTGGTGAATCACCCAGCGGACCGCCTCCGGCGCGGGTCCCGAGCGCGCCGTCAGCTCGGCGATCCGCCGCCTGTGGCGCCGCCCGTCCCGGCCCGGCAGGACGGTCTTCAGCTCGCCCGCCGCCGCCAGCGCGACCGCAGCCGCGTCGTAGCTGTTCACATGGGCCGCCGGACGCCCCCGCAGCGCGGTCGACGCCCCGCCCCACAGCGTCTTGACCACCCTGGGGTCCTTGACGGTGACCTCCAGGCGCGGGAACAGGCCGAGGGCCCTCCGCGTCCGCACTTGGATCCAGCCGTCGCGGACGAGCTCGTCCCGGACCGTCTCCACGAGTGCCTTGCTGTCCTTACGCACCCAGTGGTGCCACGACCGCGGCCGCGACGCCGCGATCTGCGCGAGCAGCCCGTACGGGTCGTCGCCGGGCGTGCCCGGGACGGCCTTGCGCCGCTCGTCGACGAGCCTGCCGTCGAGGTAGAGCTCGGTCAGCGCGGCCGCGCGCAGCACGTAGCCGAGCCGGGCACCGCGTTTCATCATCTTCTGCTTGTTGGTGTCGTACGCCAGCAGGAACATCCGCGCCGGCAGCGAATCCGGAACATCGACCATGACTACTCCTCGCTCTCGCCGGCGCCTCCCGGGCCGGGCGGGTCGTGCTCGTCCTCGGTCCCCTTGCGGGGGCGGCCCCGTCCGCGCATCCGGCTCGCCGACCCGGGCATCCGGCCCGCGTCGGTGAGCGCCCGCCGCAGCAGGAACTCGATCTGCGCGTTGGTGCTGCGCAGCTCGTCCCCGGCCCACCGGGCCAGCGCGTCGTGCACGGCCGGGTCGAGGCGCAGCAGGACCTTCTTGCGCTCAGCCACTGGTAGGGGCGGTCACTGGTAGAGGCCGCCGGTGTTCACCACCGGCTGGGCGTCGCGGTCGGCGCACAGCACGACGAGCAGGTTGCTGACCATCGTCGCCTTGCGCTCCTCGTCCAGGTCGACGACGTTCTCCTCGTCGAGCCGCTCCAGCGCGAGCTGCACCATCCCGACCGCGCCCTCGACGATCCGCTGCCGCGCCGCGACCACCGCGCCCGCCTGCTGGCGGCGCAGCATCGCCTGCGCGATCTCCGGCGCGTACGCCAGCCGCGTGATCCGCGACTCGATGATGTCGACGCCCGCGGACGCGACGCGCTGCGCCAGCTCCTCCGACAGCCGCGCGGTGATCTCGTCGGCGTTGTCGCGCAGGGACGTCCGGTCGTGGGCGTCGTAGGGGAAGCTGCCCGCGATGTGCCGGACCGCAGCCTCCGTCTGGAACGCCACGAACTCGACGAAGTCGTCGACCTCGAACACGGCCCTGGCGGTGTCGGCGACCTGCCACACGACCACGGCGGAGATCTCGATCGGGTTGCCGTCCAGGTCGTTGACCTTGGCCAGGCCCGTCTCGTGGTTGCGGATCCGGGTCGACACCCGGCGCCGTTCCGTCAGCGGGTTCACCCAGCGGAGCCCGTCGGTGCGGACGGTCCCGTTGTAGCGTCCGAGCAGCTGGAGCACCCGCGCCTCGCCCGGCGCCACCGCCGTCAGGCCGGCCGCGACGACCAGCCCGGCCAGCGCGAGCAGCGACCCGGCGACGACGCCCGCCGCGATCGCGGCGCCCCCGCCGCCCAGCACGCCCACCAGCACCGCCACGGCGGCCAGCAGGATCAGCGCCAGCGCGAGCCCGAGCATCGCCCATCCGCCGCGGTCGGCCGCCGCCCGTTCCTCGATCTTCGGGCGCGGCATCTCGACCTTGGTCGTCACGTCCGCCATCCTCGTCCCCCTTCGCTCCCATCGGTTATCACTAATCTAGCAAAGTGATATCACTTTTCCAATCCGGGCGAGGAGGCGGAGACCAGGCCGGGTTCCTCGGCCTCCGGGATCACCTTCGGGACGTTGCGGAGCGTGACGAGCGCGAAGGCCGCGACCAGGGCGGCGAAACCGGCGCTGCACGCGAGCGCGGCGTGCATGCCGTCCACGAACGCGTCCCGCGCGGCGGCGGCGACCTGGCCGGCGAGCGCGCCGGGAAGCCGCCCGGACGCGTGCAGCGCCGCGCCGAGCGAGTCGCGGGCGGCGGACGCGGCGGACTCGGGCACCCCCGCGGGCAGGTCGAGCACGTTGCGGTACACCGCGTTCAGGACGCTGCCGAGAATCGCCATGCCGAGCGCCCCGCCCAGCTCCATCCCGGTCTCCGAGATCGCTGACGCCGCCCCGGAACGCTCTCTCGGGACGGACGCGAGCACGGTGTCGCCCGTGACCGTGAGGCCCATGCCCATTCCGACCCCGCCCAGCACCATCGCGGGGATCATCGCCCAGTACGAGGTGTCCAGCCCGAACGTCAGGTACATCGCGAAACCGCCCGCGGACAGCAGCATCCCGCCCGCGACGACGCGGGCCCGTCCCAGCAGGCCGATCAGCGGCGGGGCGAGCAGCGCCCCGCCGACCATGGCGCCCGCCGCGCCGGGCAGCCCGGCCAGGCCCGCCTTCAGCGGCGACCAGCCGAGCGCGAGCTGGAAGAACAGCGAGAAGATCAGCGACTGGGCGACCAGGGCGAACATCGCGAACATGTTGGTGACGACCGAGCCGGCGAACGCGGCGCGGCGGAACAGCCGGACGTCGATCAGCGGCTCGTCCAGCCGGGTCTGCCGGACGAGGAACGCGGCCAGCGCCAGCACGCCCGCCACCGCCGACACGTAGATCCGCGCCTGGTCCGGGCCGTGCGCCGCCGCCTCCTTGACCGCGTACACGACGCCGAGGACGCCGGCGATCGACAGCGGCACGCTCGGCAGGTCGAGCCGTCCGCGCACCCGCTCGCGCGACTCCCGCAGCACGAGCGCGCCCACGACCAGCGCCACCGCCATGATCGGCACGTTGATCAGGAAGACCGAGCCCCACCAGAAGTGGTCGAGCAGCGCGCCGCTGACGACGGGCCCGAGCCCGACCGCGAGCCCGGCGATGCCCATGAACGTGCCGACCGCCATCGTCCGCTCCTTCGGCTCGGTGAAGGCGCGGCGGATCAGCGACAGGCACGACGGCATCAGCGTCGCGCCCGCGACGCCCAGCACGGCGCGGGCCGCGATCAGCAGCTCGGCGCTCGGCGCGTAGGCGGTCACGGCGGACGCGGCGGCGAACAGCGCCGTCCCGATCAGCAGCAGCCGCTTGTGCCCGACGCGGTCGCCGACACCGCCCATGGTGATCAGCAGGCCGGCGAGCGCGAACCCGTAGGCGTCCGCGATCCACAGGATCTGGGTGGACGAGGGTTCCAGGTCGGCGCTCAGATGCGGGACGGCCTGGTTGAGCGCGGTGAGGTCGATGTTCGGCACGAGCGCGACCAGCAGGCAGATCGCGAACGTGCCCCACTTGCGGGCCGGGGTGTCCATGCCGCAACGTTCGCGGCGGGCGCTGACCGTCCCCGCACCGTCCGCTGACGGCCCCGAGACCCCCCGTCAACGGGTGGTCAGCAGGGCACGGGCCTCCTCGCGCGGCAGCGCGGCGCCCGCCGCGAACGCCGTCTCGTACGCGGCGTCGCCGATCAGCCCGCGCGCCCCGGACGACACCCGCTCGGTGTCCGGGTCGCCGGCGATCTGGATGCCCTGCAGCGCCGCCGCCGCGCCGAGCAGCGCCGCCGCGCGCCCGCCGTCGCCCTCCGCGACGGCCACCCCCGCCAGCCCGATCCCCGCGAGCGCCTGGAACATGAAGACCGGATGGTCGATGGACATGTCGAGCGCCCCGTGGAACAGCTCCCGGGCCCGCGCGTGATCGTCCTCGGCCACCGCCAGCCAGCCCAGCCCGACCAGCGCCGCGCCCCGGACGGCGCGGGCGATGAACCGCTCGGACGCGTAGCCGGTCAGCGCGGTCTCGTACAGCCGCCGCGCCCCGGCGACGTCGCCGCGCAGCCGCGCCACCTCCCCGAGCCCGTGGTACGCGGCGGCGATCTTGTCGGGGGTGCCGGCCCGGCGGGCCATGTCGAGGCCGCGCTCGAACTCGGCCCACGCCGCGTCCAGGTCGCCGCCGAGGATGTGCACGAAGCCGCGCTGGTAGAGCAGGTCGGCGGTGTCCTCCAGCGCGCCGAGGCCCTCCATGAGCGCGACCGCCTCGTCCAGCAGCGCCAGTGCCCGCACCCGGTCGCCGCGCCGCGCGGCGGCCTGGGCGAGCGGGTCCAGCGAGTTGGCGATGCCCCAGCGGTCGCCGCACGCGCGGAAGCCGCGCAGGGCGTCCGCGCCCGCCCGTTCCACCTCCGCGACGTCACCTTCGGACTGGGCCACGAACACCTCGCTCATCCGCACCAGCCCCCGCGACCACGGATCGTCCCCGATCTGCATGGTGAACACCTCGTAGTCGGTGCGCTCGGGCCCCGCCGTCATCGCCCACAGGACGATCGCCACCGGATAGGCCAGCGGCCGCTTGATTCCGCGCAGGAGCGCGTCGGCCCGGTCGAGCCACGCCATCGCCCGCTCGCCCGTGATCCCGCCCGCCACCGCCGAGGTGACGCACAGGACGTACTCCTCCTCAAGGCCGTCCGGCACCCGGTCGCCGATCACGTCCAGCAGCTCCGACGCCAGCGGCGCGCCCTCGACGCGTCCGCGCAGCCACCAGTACCACGTCAGCGACGCCGTCAGCCGCAGGCCGAGCGCCGGGTCCCGGCGGACGGACCATCGCAGCGCCGCGTGCAGGTTCCCGTGGTCGGCGGCGAGCAGCCCGAGCCAGTCGAGCTGCTCCGCGCCCCGCAGATGCGGGTCGGCGCGACGGGCCAGGCCGAGGAAGTACTCCGCGTGGGCCCGCTCGTACCGTTCGGCCTCGCCCGCCGCCGCGAGCCGCTCCGCGCAGAACGCGCGGACGGTGTCGAGCATCCGGTACCGGGTCCCGTCGGTCTGCAGCAGCGACTTGTCGGTCAGTTCCGCGACGAGCTCGTCCGCGTCGTCCATCGCGCAGACGCCCACGGCCGCCTCCAGCGCGAACCCGCCCGCGAACACCGTGAGGCGCCGCGCGAGCGTCCGCTCCGCCTCGTCCAGCAGGTCCCAGCTCCACTCGACGACCGCGCGCAGCGTCCGGTGCCGCGGTGGGGCGCTCCGGTCGCCGCCGCGCGACAGCAGCCGGAACCGGTCGTCCAGCCGCGTCGCGACCTCGCCGACCGGCAGCGACCGCAGCCGCGCCGCCGCCAGCTCGATCGCCAGCGGCAGCCCGTCCAGCGCCCGGCAGATCCCCACCACGGCCTCGGCGTTGCCGTCGTCGACCGTGAACCCGGGCCGCACCGCCTCGGCCCGGTCGAGGAACAGCCGCACCGCCGGATACTCGGCCACGTCCGCCGCCCGCGCGCCGCCGGGCGGCAGCTCCAGCGGCGGCAGCGGCCGCAGCGCCTCGCCCGTGATGCCGAGGGCCTCCCGGCTGGTCGCCAGCACCCGCAGCTCGGGGCACGCGCTCAGCAGCCGGTGCGCGAGGTTCGCCACCGGCACGACGACATGTTCGCAGTTGTCAAGGACGAGCAGCGCCCGCCGCCCGCGCAGCGCCGTGACCAGCCGCTCCACCGTGTCCGGCTGCTCGACGGCGTCCGGCTGCTCGCCGGGCACCGCCCGCATCCCGCCCTCGCGCAGCCCGAGCGCCCCGAGCAGCGCCTTGGCGACCTCGCCCGGCCCGACCGGCGCGAGGTCGACGAAGCAGATGTCGCCGCCCTCCCGCCCCGCCGCCTCGACCGCCAGCCGCGTCTTGCCCGCCCCGCCGGGCCCGAGCAGCGTGACGAGCCGCCCGTCCGCGAGCATCTTCCCGACGCGCCGCAGCTCTTCTTCCCGCCCGACGAAGCTGGTGAGCTGCGCCGGAAGGTTCGCCCGGACGCCCTCGCCCGGGGCGCCGCCGTCCCCGCCGATCTCGCCCCGCAGGATCGCCAGGTGCACGTCCGCGAGCTCCCGCGACGGATCGGCGCCCAGCTCCTCCGCCAGCGTCCGCCGCCCGTCCTCGAACACCGCGAGCGCCTCCGCCTGCCGCCCGGACGCGTGCAACGCCCGCATGAGCAGCGCCCGCGCCCGTTCCCGCAGCGGCTGCGCGTCCACCAGCCCGCGCAGCGCCGAGACCACCGCCCCGGCGTCGCCGTCCCGAAGCCGCGCCTCCGCGCACCCCTCCACGGCCGCCGCCCGCTCCTCCTCCAGCCGCGCCGCCTGCGCGTCGGCGAACGGCGCGCTCACATCGGCCAGCGCCGCCCCCCGCCACAGCCCGAGCGCCTCCTCGAACGCCCCGGCCGCCGCCCCGTACCGCCCCTCGCCCAGCGCCCGGCGCCCGTCCCGCGCCAGCCGTTCGAACCGGTGAACATCGACGTCATCACTGTCCACGACGATCCGGTATCCCGGCGTCCGCCCCTCCACGAGCCCGGCGTCCCCGAGCCCGCGCCGAAGCCGCGACACCTGCGACTGAAGCGCGTTCGCGGCCCCGCCCGGCGGCTCCGCCCCGTACAGCCCGTCGATCAGCCGCTCCGCCGGGACGACCCGTCCCGCGTCCAGCAGCAGCATCGCCAGCAACGCCCGCACCGTGGGCCCGCCCACCGGCACGACCGCCCCGCCGGCCCAGACCTCCACCGGCCCCAGAACCCCGAACCGCATACCCCGATTCTTCACGGTTTGATGCCGAGCGAGTCCAACCGGGGCCAGAGCGGTGACATCGCGGCTTCCGGGTCGCGGTAGAAGACGCTGCCGCGGACGCGCCAGAAGCGCCAGCCGAGCCGTTCGAGGACGGCCTGGCGGCGCAGGTCGTCCTCCCACTGGTCGGGGCCGTGGAACTTGTCGCCGTCGCATTCGATGGCCAGCTTGCCGCCGCCGCCGCGGACGACCAGGTCGATCCGCAGGTTGCCCACGGGGTGCTGCGGCGTGACGAGGTAGCCGCGGGCCAGCAGCATCCGAAGGACGCGGCGCTCGAACTCGGAGTCGCAGCGGGCCTCCAGGTCGCGGGCCAGGTCGGCGGAGCGCTGCCCGTCGGCGGCGTAGCGGATGAGCTTCGCCCGCTGGTCCTCCGGGTGCAGCCGGTGCGGCTGGACGCTGTGGAACACCCACATCTGGTCGCGGGCGCGGCTGGCGGCGACGTTGATCCGCTGCTCGTACCGCCGGGACGTGAACGGCGCGCCCTCCCCGTCGGACACCACGCTGACGAAGACGACGTCGCGTTCGTCGCCCTGGAAGCCGTAGGAGTCGCCGCAGCGCAGCCGGCGCCGCTCGTACTCCTCCGGGCCGAGCTTGCCCAGCAGCCGCTCGTCGATGAGCTGCGCCTGACGGCTCGTCCCGAGCAGCGAGATGACGCCCATGGAACGTCCGTCGTAGGCGGGGTCGGAGCAGCACTGGACGACCTGGTCGACGACCGCGTCCGCCTCCGCCTCGTTGACGTTCCCGATGGCCAGGTCGCGGCGGACGCCGTCCGGGACGTGCACGGCGCGGACCGCGGGCCCCGGCAGCCGGTCGGCGGACTCCTCGCGCAGCGGCTGGATCTCCCCGCCGTAGTAGTGCTGCGACGAGAACTCGATGATGCGGGGCAGGCACCGGAAGTGCTCCCGCAGCCGCACCACGCCCGGGAACAGCCGCGCGGACGCGTCGTAGAGGCTCGACTCCATGTCCAGCAGCATCGCGTGCGGGAAGCCCGGCAGGTGGGTGCGGATCAGCTCGTCCACGCGGTCGCGCCGCACACCGACGGCGGACGGGCTGATCTGCTTGTCGTCGCCCACCACCACGACCTTGTGCCCGAGCCCGAGCAGCCCGATGGCGAACACGTCGCACTGGCTGCTCTCGTCGACGATGACGACGTCGAACGGCGGAGCGACGGCCGGGTCGAACGACTCCGCCACCCGGTAATACGGCATGATCCACACCGGGACGGCGCCCATCGCCTCCGGCATCAGCCGCCGCGCCTCCGCCCGCCACTTGTTCGCGTTGACCCCGGTGCCCTTGCCGATCTTGCGAAGGGTCTGCAACCAGCCGACGAGCGCCTGCCGCTGGGTGTGCCCGAGGCCCCGTTTCATGGCGAGCCACGCGGACCGCCGCGTCAGCTCCAGGGTGAGGCGGCGCCGCTCGTCCCGGACCTCGTCGAGGCGCCGCTGCACCTGCCCGAGGTCGTCGGCGTCGATGATCGCGCGGATCCAGGTCTCGGCCTGCCGCCACCGCCACAGCGAGCCGAGCCGCGAGGGGTCGCCGCACACGCCCACGTCGCCGCCGCTCTCCAGGATGCGCCGCGCCCATCGTGGCGCCACAGCGGCGAGCCGCCCGTGCAACTCGTTGAGCCGCGCCACCTGAGGACGCAACGCCGTCAGCCGCGTCGCGGTCGCGAGCGCGGAATCCCAGGCGCCCGCGTCGCCCCGCTCCAGCGCCGTCCCGAGGTCGGTCCACAGGGGGCTGGCGCCGTCGCGTCCACGGGCCTCGGCCACGAAGGCCGCGAGGGAGCCGAGCTCCCCGCGCACCCGCCGCTCCCGCGCCCGCGCCCCCAGCCCTCCGAGGACGGCGGCGAGCCGGTGCAGATCGTCCGGCGAGGGCCGTCCCGGAACCGCGTCGACGGCGATCACGCGCTCCAGCTGCGAGCGCAGCCACGGCCACTGCTCGGTCTCCCACGCCAGCGCGGCCTGGATCTCCTGCACCCGCGCGTCGATCCAGATCTCCACGGCGCCCTCGCCCGGCGGCGCGGGCGCGCCGAGCGCCGCGACGAGCTCCTCATGCCACAGCCGGGCCGCCGTCTCGCGCCGCCGCCGCAGTTCCGCGAACGCCGCTACCTTGTCGACGTCGGCGGCCGTCCGCGGCGGTTCGCCGTCCAGCCGCGTGGTCTTGAGGAACTGCGCGAGCCCGCGCTGCACCAGCGGCGACACTCGCTTGCCCTGCGCGAACCGCGCCCGCGCCTGCTCCAGCAGCGCGAGCGTCTCCCGGTACGGCGCGGCCGACAGCTCGATCAGCGACCCGGCGACCGTCGCGCGGAGCCGCCCGCACGCGGCGGTGTCCTCGCTCAGCCGCCGCGCGTGCCCGTCCCACAGCTCGTGCCACCGCGGATTCTGGACGACCTGGTCCCGAAGCCGCGCCAGCCACGGCTCCCGCAGCCCGTCGAGCACACGGGCGGCGTGCCCGCACCGCTCGGCGAGCGCCGCCAGCTCCTCCTGCCCGACGCCGTCGACACGGCCGAGGTCGGCGCCGTGCTCCTGAAGCCCCGCGAGCACCTCACCGAGCCTGCGCAGCTCGTCCCACCGGGCCGTGAGGTCGGCGCCCGCGGGAAGCCGCCGGGCGTACGGCAGATCAAGGGTCGCGTCGAGGGCGTCCTGCAGTCCGATCCCGGAGGCGAGCGTGTAAAGCTCGGTGAGCTCGCGCACGTCCACAGGGCATTCGGACGCGACCGCCACCGGATCCGGAACGTACGCGAGATCGCCCTCATGCTCGGCCAGCCATTCGGCGACCTCCGCCGCCGTCCGCCGGAACCCGCCGACCTCCAGGCTCTCCTGCTCGCGCGCCAGCGACTCGCGGAGCCGCTTACGAAGCAGCGCCACGTCCCCCTGCACCTGGTCGAGCCGCTCCCGCAGCGCCGCCGTCGCCCGCTCCTCCCGCTCCTCGTCGACCCCGTCGGCCGCCGCCGTGATCGCCTGCACGGACCGCTGCAACTCCGTCAGATCCGCCGACGACGCCCCCAGCACCGCCAGCGACAGGTCCCGCAGCTCCGCCGGGATCTTCTCCCGCAGGACGGCGAGCGCCTGATCCTTGTGCGCCGTGACCAGGACCCGCTTGCCGTGCGCGACCAGATGCGACACGAGGTTGGCGATGGTGTGGCTCTTGCCGGTGCCCGGCGGACCCTGCACGGTGACGCCGCTGTGCCTGGCGAGCTTGCGGGCGATCCGCTCCTGCTCGTCGTTCGCGGCGAGCGGCAGCAGCAGCCGCTCGCCGACCGGCGCCCAGTCCGCGTCCCCGGCCGCGGCGGCCTCCCGCGCCGCGTCCTCCCCGGCCGCGAGCGCGACCATCGGAGCGGGCAGCCGCTCCCCATCGGCGACGACGGCCTTGAGCTGCTCGAAGAACCGCAGGAACATCACCCTGCGCCTGCGGACGAACAACCGCCACGTCGCCGCGACGACCGGCGCCGCCCCGGCCTCCGGCAGCTCCGCCCCCTCATCGAGCCGGGCGTCCAGCCCGAGCGGCGCCAGAACCCGCCGGTACAACGACCGCGTCTCCTCCGGCTCCCACGGATCGACCGCCGTGTCGCGCACCTCCTCGACGACCGCGCCGAGCTGGTCGAGACCGACGACACCGAGGCCCTGAAGGCAGTCCAGCTCCAGCACGGGCAGCCCGTCCGGCACGATCGAGATCTCCCCGGACCGCTCGTCGAACACGATCCGCGCCCGCGTGATCAGCAGCGGATGGCAGACCCGCTGCCCGCCCTGCTCCCAGCCGAGAACCCCGTGCCCCCACACCAGCTCGTGCGTGGCCTCGTCGATCCGCATCCGCTGCCGCAGCTTGAACAAGGTCTCGTACAGCCGCCGCGCCGCGAGAGCGTCCCGCGCCACCTCCGCCCAGGGCGCCCACACCTCGTCCCGCCACCGCTCGAACTCGCCGATCACCCACGGGTCACCAGCGAAGTCGTCGGGAGCCTCAGGCGCCCTGAACGGATCGTCCCTGACGACCCCACGGAACAACTCACGCAACTCAACAGGCAGACCGGGCGGCAAAGGCTTCGGCACCTTGCCAACACGCAACCACGCGTCCCCCGCCGCCGCCCCGACCCGCACACCAGGATGAGACGGCAGGTCCCCCGGCGAGGCGACGACGTCATGCTCCCCAACATGCCGGACAGGCGTGGCATAAACCTCCCGAGCAAGCGCCCCCAGATAGTCGTAAAGACGCCCGACCCGCTCCCGCGCCACCACGTCCCCGACCATCGGGCACCCCCCAACGTCCCTCTCGTTCCGCCCATTAGCTCACGAACCAGACCCGAATGGGACGCACAACACCCCCCACCGGTTGCCGCTGCCGCCCGTCCCGCAGACACCGCCGCACGAAGAGGTCGAGGTCGACGGCAAAGCCGACCAGGTCCGGGAAGGCAATATCCGCCTCGCCATGGTCGTGCAGGCCCTCACCCCTTTGGCTGCACCTTCTGGTCGCCCTGGCTGGTGATCTCGATGTGATGATGTGCAGCATCGTTCCTCAAGAGGAGGATGAGTGAGTTGAGTGGGGCGTATTGCGACTTGGTGAGCGACAGGGCTGATCCGCCCCGAGTCAGCGCGGACCGATATGGCGGCATTGTGGTCTTGCTATGGCACCGCTTGGCATCGTTGGCCGCGCCCAGCCAATCCGGTATTTCGTCCAGCGCTGCTACAACTCCGTCTACCTTGGGAGTGCATAAGAATGAAGAACAGTGTCCGGGCCGCCGTAGTGAGCATCGCCATGGTGGCGCTGGTCGCGGGCGCTACCCTGCCCGCTCATGCCGGCGATAACCAGCACATCAGCCTCACCGGCGGCGGCGTGCACTTCACCGCATATGGTGAGATTCTGCACGCGACGGACAGCAGGAAGGACGGCTACTGCATTTCCGCCGAGCTAAAAGTCGGAGAGCTGACATATGGGGCGCACGCGTGCGGGGACGGCAAGGTCGGCTACCATGATCTCGACATTTCCGAAGGGAAGAAGGTGTGGCTGAGGGGGTGCTACTCGACCCAGCGCGGTACTCGGCTCCACTGGTGTAGTGAATGGCAAGGCGCCATCGCATGATCTGAGTCGCCTTTCGGGCGGTCGCGGGAGCGGGCGGCCGCCCCGGCGGCTGCCCTCATGCCAACCTGATCGGCTGATCCCGACGACGTGGTCACGGTTTGAGGCGGGCCCAGACCCATTTGCCGTTGGACGGGTCGGGCGTGTGGCCGCACTCGACGGCCAGGGCCGCGACGATCGGCAGCCCCCGTCCGCCGTTGTCGTCCCATCCCTCTTCGGAGAGATCGAGGGCGTCGGCCGCCGTCTCGGCCATCGGACGCGGCCGCGGGACGTCCGGGCTGGAGTCCCACACGGCGATGAGGACACCGGCGGTGTCGCGGCTGCACTGGTATCGGATCTCCTGGCCGGGCGTCGCGGCCACGGCATTGGTGATCAATTCCGAGACGACAAGGAATACGTCGTCCAAAATGTGCCCATACCCCCACATGTACAGACGTGTTTGGGTGAGCTGGCGTGCAATACCCGGCGCGGCCTTCGAGGCCGTCATCGAAACCAGCAGACAGTCCGGCGTAGCGATCATCGCTCGCCCACCCCTTCCTGGAGAGATTCACGATTGGTGCCTCCAGGATCACGATCTGTAAGTAGAGTGTGGAGTATTCGTAAACATCTCAACCCCGGGAGATGTAAATGAGTGCTGCCGACGAGCTCGACCCGGCGTCCTCGCTCTACGCGTGGCTGGCCTATGACCTGCGGTTCTACCGTCAAAAGCGAGGACTCACCGGCACCCAGGTGGGCAAGATCATTCACTGCGTCCGATCCCACGTTGCGAACCTGGAGGCCGGTCGATCCTGCATCGACCTGGACCAGGCCAGGGCGCTCGACAAAGCGTGGCAGACGGGCGGGCACTTCGAGCGCCTGCTGACTTTCGCGCGGTCACTCCACAGCCCGGACTGGTTCCGCCAGACCATCGAATACGAGGTGATGGCCAAGGTTCTCCGCATCTACCAGGGCCAGATCATTCCCGTACCTCTTCAGACAGAGGACTACGCTCGTGCGGGCCTTTCTATGACGCGCGCCAACGACATCGACAAGGCGTTAGCGGAGCGCATGGCGCGACAGGAACTGATCATCGGCAGGGAAGACCACCCCTTGATCATGGTCCTCCTCGACCAGGACGCGCTGGACCGTCCGGTGGGAGGGCTTGACGTCATGAAGGCTCAGCTTCACCGGCTTCTGGAACTGGGGGAGCGTCCGGACATCAGTATCCGCGTCATCCTCCGATCGGCCGGTTATCACTTCGGCCTGAACGGGCCGTTCCAGGTCATGAGCCTGGACCGTAGAGACGTCGCCTACACCAGCGCGTTCCACGGTGGCCGGTTGGTCCAGGACCCCACGGAGGTTCGCGAGATCGCCGTAGACTTCGAAATGATCGGGGCGAAAGCCTCGTCCGAAGGCGATTCCCGTGCCCTGATCGAAAAGATCATGAAGGAGTTCTCATGACGATCAGCTGGCGCAAGAGTTCGTACAGCGGTGCCGCCACCGACGAGGTGTGCGTCGAGGTCGGCGACTTGATCAGCGGCGTTGGAATCAGGGACTCCAAGGACCCGGCCGGTGAGCGGCTCAATGTGACCACCACGGCGTTCGCCACCTTGGTCGACCGGATCAAGCAGGGCGAACTGGACCGAGCGTAAGGGGCGAGTCGCCGGGCCTGAGTCGGATGGCTCAAGCCCGGCGACGAATTTCCCGAGTGGTTTGGGGATGGGGTGTCAGCGGAGGGGGCGGAAGAAGGTGCGGACGTCGGTGGTGAGCAGGTCGGGGCGTTCCATGGCGGCGAAGTGGCCGCCCTCGTCGAAGTCGGACCAGTGGACGATGTTGTTGCCCTGCTCGGCGTAGCGGCGGATCGCGATGTCCTCGGCGAAGGCGGCGACGCCGGTCGGGGTCGTCGGGGGCTCGGTGTTCCAGCCGCCGGACGCGTGCATGTTCTCGTAGTACATGTTGGCGGACGAGCCGAAGGTGTCGGTGAGCCAGTAGAGCATCACGTCGGTGAGCATCCGGTCCCGGTCGATCGCGGTCTCCGGGAGGTCGCCGGACGGGTACGTCCACTCCTTGAATTTCTCGACGATCCAGGCGAGTTGCCCGGCGGGGGAGTCGGTGAGCCCGTACGCGAGGGTCTGCGGACGGGTCGACTGGATCTGGAAGTACGCGCTGCCGTTCTCGGTCCAGTTCGCGAGCCGGTCAAGCCGGGCGCGCTCGCGGTCGTCGAGCGCGGCCTTCTCCTCGTCGGACACCTCGCCGTACGGGATGAACCCGTAGGTGGCGGCGTTCACGTGGACCCCGACGACGTGCTCCGCGTCGATGCGGCCTAGTTCCGGTGCGACGAACGCGCCCATGTCGCCGCCCTGCGTCCCGTAGCGCTCGTAGCCCAGCCGGGCCATCAGCTCGGCGAACGCGCGGGCCACGCGGTCGAGGTTCCAGCCCGCCTCCCGGGTCGGGCCGGAGAACCCGAACCCCGGCATGGACGGGACGACGACGTGGAACGCGTCGGCGGGGTCGGCGCCGTGCGCGCGGGGGTCGGTGAGCGGGCCGATCATGTCGAGGAACTCGACGACAGAGCCGGGCCAGCCGTGGTTCAGCAGCAGCGGAAGCGCGTCCGGCTCGGGTGAGCGGACGTGCAGGAAGTGGACGGTCTGCCCGTCGATCTCGGTGACGAACTGCGGAATCTCGTTGAGCTCAGCCTCGTGCGCCCGCCAGTCGTAGGACGTCCGCCAGTACTCCGCGAGGTCGCGCAGGTAGTCGGCGGGGACACCGCGCTCCCACGCCGCGCCAGGCAGGGCCGTGCCCCATCGGGTGCGGGCGAGCCGGTCGCGGAGGTCCTCCAGGTCGGCCTCGGGGACGTCGATGCGGAAGGGGCGGATCTCGCTGGAGCCGGGCATGCGCTTCCTCCGTCAAACGATGGAACGGATCGTTCTGTTCTCATCGTATCAGAACGGAATCATCTATTCCATAATCATCATTGAAGGCGAGCGCTCGCGTCCTCTGCGGGGGCTCAGGGGGTGTCGGTTGGGGTCAGGAGGGCGAAGAGGCGTACTGCTACCAGTCCGTCGGGTAGTGGGGCCGGGGTTTTCTCGGTCACTGCCTGTCCGGCTGGCCAGGGGGCGCCGTCCAGGAGGACCTCGTTGGTCTGCAACCGGCCGTCCTGGTGGCAGATGAACAGGCGGAGCCCGTGCACCTGCCGGGTGAGGGGCTCCGCGCGCAGCGCGTCCAGCAGGCGGTCGAGCAGGGGAGCGGCGGACGGCACCGGCCGGTCGGCGAACAGGCTGAGCTGCGCGCCCAGGACCAGGTCGAACGTTCCGCCGGGGTGCTCGTACCGTTCCCGCTCCACCTGGTCGGACGCGGCGCCGGGACGCAGCAGGCCGTCGACGATCGGATGCAGCGAGCCGCGTTCGAACTTCGTCACCGTCCGGCCGATCGCCTCGCGCCAGGTGGCGCCGTGCCCGGCGAGGCTCTCCACCAGCCACGGCATGGCCAGCGCGGGGTGCGACACGGCGAAGTCGACCTGGGCCATGACCCGGCCGGCCGGAGCGGGGTGGACGAACAGCATCGTGGCGGCCTTCGCCTCACCGTCGAGCCGTACCCCGTGCCCGTCCAGGAGGGCCTCGAACACGGCTTGCGGCGAGGGCACGCCGCCGTCGCCCGGCCGGACCGGTTCGAGGTCCTCGGCCAGGGCGGTCGCGTCGAGCACCAGGTCCGGCAGGTTCGATCCGGCGTTCAGCGCGTTGTTGACCGCGTTGAATTCGGCGCTGCGCAGCGCCACCCGCTGGATCTCGTCACGGCCCGCCCGCTGGGCGCGGGCCAGCGCCGCCGTGAACACCGGCTCGTCCGGCAGCCGCACCCGTCCGCCCGGAGCGATCACCTCGTCCTGGAACGAGACGTCCGGCAGCAGCCGCCGGGTGTAGGCCATCGGCAGGAAGATCAGCAGCCGCCCGGCCAGCCACGGCTCGACCCCGGCCCCGGTCAGCCGCTCCCACACCTGCGTGTCGCTCGGCGGTTCGGCGCCCTCGCGGAACGCGGCGACCCCCACCTCGACGGCGACGTCGTACCCCACTGGTCCGATCATCGCGAAACCCTACCGCCACGGCCCGCCGCGCCCCGACCGACCGAAAACGGACGTCCGGCCACGTCACTGCTTGCCGGCCGGCTTCTTCGCCGGCGGGCCGAAGGCGGCGAGGACGGGGCCTTCCCCGGGACGCGGACCGTACCGGAGCAGGATGAACCGGCCGTCCACCCAGTACAGCCGGGCCTCCCTCTTGATCATCTCGCCGATGCCGGTCATCGACTTGGAGATCGTCATCAGTTCGGTGGACTTCCCGGTGCGCGGGTCGAGCGCGAGCACGCCGCTCGGATCGCCGGAATATCCCCGCTTGCGCGCGGGGACCGGCGGGTGCGCCGCGATGAGCCGCCCGGCGTGCAGGCCCACCGGCACCAGCTCGGCGGCCTGGCCGGTGACCTTGCTCGTCCACAGGTCGCGGCCGCTGGTCAGGTCGTAGGCGGCGATCTTCTGCGGGCCGAAGTCGTCGGTCTTCGCGCGCACGTACATGGTCGTGCCGTCGAGGACGACGCCGTCGCACCGGGTGACCTCGTCGCCCGCGCAGCGGATGCTCTCCAGCCCGCTGTACTTGTCGAGCCTCACCCGTCCGGCCGGGGCTCCGGCCTGGTCGAGCATGAGCACCTGTGTGGTGTCGCCGTCGAAGGTCTCCCCGGTGCCGACGACGACGGGGTTCGTCGAGAAGATCCCCGTCACGCCGATGTCCTCGCCGAGCGGACGGGTCCAGCGCGGCCGGCCGTCCGCCGCGCCGAGCAGCTGAACGGCGCCGGACGTGCCGCCTCCGCACGTCTGCTCGGCGACCAGGGCCTCCCCGCCGCCGACCGCCGAGTACAGGCAGCCGTCGAAAAGCCCGATGCGCCGCCAGAGGGGCTCGCCGTCCCGGAGCCGGAACGCGTTGACGCCCTCGTCCTGCCGCTGCACCGCGACGGTGCCGTCCGCGATGACGACCTGGGTGTCCTTCGTCCCGCTGGAGTCCCACCTCGGCAGCGGCCGCTGCCACACCGCCTTCCCGCGCTGGACGTCGACTACCTGCACACGGTCGCACTTGTCGCCCCCGCCGCCGTGCAGCACCGCGATCCGGCTCCCGGACATCCGCGTGGACGCGGCGCAGATGTCTCCCGGGATCGGCACAGCCCACCGCTTCTTCCCGTCCGCGATCCCGTACCCGGTGACCTCGCGTCCGGCGGCGACCGCGAACACGTCCCCGACCGGCCACCCTGTGGGCTCGTGCGGTTGCAGGGGCGCCGCCTTGGCGTCCAGCCACCACAACAACTCGCCCTTGGGCCCCGAAGACTCCTCACCACCGAACACGACACTCCGCACGATCATGACGACGACGAAGATCATGAATGCCGGGAAGATCAGGTGGATCAGCCGCCATTTGCCGCCGTATCTCCTGGACGGAGAGGGCGCGGCGAGGTCGGGGGAGCCGGCGAATTGCGAAGACATCCGTAGTTCCTACCATGGCCGCTCATTCCCCGTTGGTTCAGTCACGTGAATAATCAGGGTTCGGCCAACCGCAAAGGAGTCGCGTGAGATCGGACGGGTACGAGGCGGAGTTCCGGCGCCTCATCACCGAGCAGCGGCTCGACCCGCCCGTCTTCTTCCGCGACCTCCCCGACGCCTTCGGCTACGACGAGCCGCCCCTCTACGCCCACTACCACCAACTGGGCTTTCTGGACGCGCTACCCACTGCGGAGAAGAACCACGTCCTGATCCGCGCCGCCGTCCGCCACCTACGCGCCCTGGTCGAGCACAAAACCCGCCAAGACATTTACTGCATGCTCTCCATCCAGCGCTGGGACGAATGGGAGAACGGCGGCCTGATCGACCCCCGGTTCTTCACCGCCTTCCTGACCCGCCGACCCGACCCCGCCGACCCGCGCGGCGTCCTCGACTACCTGATATTCAACGCCCCGACCAGCCACTACAGCGCCTTCACGGCCACCGCCCTCCACCACGACCCGACCCTGACGATCCACGAGGACATCCACTCCACCCCCCACGAGCCTCGCGTCTACGTCCGTCCCAGCCTCTACTGGTCGACCCCTTACCAGATCTACCGCTGAGGGATTACTCGTAGACCAGGGAGCAGCCCGGGGGTCAAGCTCTCCCGGGCGCGATTGTGGATCAACGCGGCGTAAGCCGATCGCACACGTCCTAGGCTCGCCGGATGGACGCCTTCAGTGACGCTTTGCTCGATCTGTGCGGTCCGCAGCTGGGCTGGGCGATCGAACAGGTCGAGGTCTTCTATTCCGTCCTTCCGGAGGGGCCCGTCCGGCACGACCCGTTCACCGGCGTCGCCCAGGTCGGTGACTTGGAACTCCGTGCCGACCTGCTGGGAACCTATGCCGAGGACGCCACCTACCAGTGGGCCTGGGCCAAGCAGGGCTTGGCCGGGAGCCCCGCGATCGCCGGTTCCCTGCGGTTGAAGGAGATCGGTGAGCTGAACGCGGTCCCGGAGCTTACGCACGCGATGGTCGATCTCGGCCATTCCCCCGATCCCCGGCTGTCGGCGGAGCGTCTGGTCCTCATCGCCGTGGGGCTCCTGGACGCGCGAGGAGGGCTGCACTATTCGCACGGCGGTAGAGCCCTGACATTCCTGACCACCGATGACCCCCGCTTCCCGGTAGCCGGACCGGATCCCGCCCGAGTCGCACGGGCGTTGCGGACCGGCGCCGAGATGCTGCCCGGTGCCCGCGCAGCCGAGGTGGTGAACGGGTACGCCGCGCACCATGGCCTGGCGGCACGGCCGGTCGCGACGGGTCTGGAACTTGATCTGCCGGGTGATCACCGGGTGCTCGCCCGCATCGACAAGGGCCGCCTGGACGAGGTGGCCGTCACGGGCCCGGAGGGTCCGGTGCCCCCCGCGCCCCCGCGATATCCGCCGGTTTCCGACGATCCGGCCGCCACCTTCATCCCCGCCGGCCTGTTCGCCGAACTCGCCCGCACTCTCGCCTCAGCGCTGGACCGCGGCTCGGTGGCCCTCGGCGACCACCTGGCCGAGCTGGGCTGGGAGCCGGGCGTCCCCCCGGTATGGGACAGCGGCGTCGCCCGGTACGGCGACCTTTTCGACGCCGAGTCGCGCGAGATCGGCGTCTACCTCCCCGGAGCCTGGCAGTGGAGCGACGACGACTGGGAGGGAGTGACGCGCCTGCGCTCGACCGCTCGCGAGCACGGCGCCGACCACATCGCCGCCGACACGGTCGCCCTGCCCGACAGCGAGGTGCAGATCTACATCCCCATCCTCCTGGCCCGCTCGGCGGTCCACCTGGGACGGGCCCGCGGCCTGGCGCGCATCCCCACCGCCGAGGGCGGCCAGCGTTACGTCGCCATCACCGATCCGCGCGTCCCCGAACCCGCCGGTTCGCTGGACGTCATCCGCGAGGTCGTCCTCTCCGCGGCCCAGTTCCTTCAAGAACTGACCCCGCACCAGGTCCGATACGAAACGATGCGGGCCATGGTGCTCGAATACCTCGGGTCCTACGGTTTCACCCCGCACCACATGGGCGAACCGCGGCTCCTCATAGCGACCCGGGGGCTGCACGAGCTGCGAGTCTCCCTCAGTGACGACGGAACAGTGAATCACGCGACCTCCGGCCTCCAGGGCCCGGTGGCGTGACCATCGGCAGGTGATCAACGGGATCTTGTGGAAGATCCGCACCGGCGCCGACTAGCGGGACGTGCCCGCACGGTACGGGCCTTGGCAGGCCCTCTACCAGCTCAAACGGTTCCGCGGCCTGGCCACTCGCCACGACGGACTCGCCGCGCCCTACCGCGCTGTGGTCACCATCGCCAGCCTCGTCCTGTAACTCAGCCACGATCCACAAAACACGCCCTAGCGGGGATCCGCCGTTCGGGCCTCGTCTGGCTTGTCGCCGAGGAAGTAGGTCGGCGATTTCGGCCGCTGCGCGGCCAGCCAATCCCTGGTGTACGTCGTGACGTCCTCGACGAACTCCTCCAGGCCCGCCTTCGTGAATTCGGCTTCGGCGACGAGATGGAGGAGGACGTAGACCTTGGTGTTCAGAACGGTCGTCAGGCCGTCGCCCGACTCGCAGTCCTTCATCAGCGGCGGGGCGTCGACGGCGCGGCGGATGGCGTCCTCGGTGAGGAGCGGGTCGAGCGGGATCGCGTCCTCTTCGGCCTTGATCCGCAACTCGGCGACGAACCGGACGATGTCGGCGAGGGCGTCGGCGGACGAGAACTTCCGGCGTACCGCGACGCTGAACGCCCCCAGGAGCAGCGCCACGTACCCGGCGGCGGTCTCGTCGTCCTTCTGCAGTTCGTATTTCAACGGCGCCCACGCTTCCGGCCCTTCCAGCAGGAAGTGCCGCAGCGCGAGGATGTTGTTCTCGCGTATCTCAACCAGCAAGTAATTCATTGCTCAAAGTGAAATCGAAGGCGGGGGACTGTGCGATCGGCGCCCGATGGCCACGCCTGACTTTCTTACCACGGTCGCCGTCGGGTGTGTCATGACCTGTGTGAACTTCTTCCGGTTCAGGGCGTCGGCTCGGAGGTCTTCAACCTCAGGCCGACCGGGCCCTCCCGGCAGCTGACGGGGGCTTTGATCGGCGCGGTGAGGCCGTCCCCCGGCTGCGGGTGGCCGATCCTGGACGCGCGGGATGCCGGACCTGTCTCCGCGAGGACGAGGACCGAAAGGGTCCCTTCATGGGGGAAGAGCATCCGCCGTCGGGTGTCGACATCACGGTGCGGCGCTGGCGGCGAACCCGGACGCCCGGGTGGTGTACGCGACTGGGACCCGATGGTCTGCGCGCACAGCCGTGCGCTGATACGGAACCCGGACAACGTCGGCGTGATCGAGGCGGATCTGCGGCGGCCCGACACGGTCCTGCGGCACGAGACGACGCGGGCGCTGCTGGACTTCAGCCGGCCGGTGGCGGTGATGATGGTGTCGATGCTGCACTTCGTCGACGGGGCCGACGCCCCGCCGGGCATCGTGGCGCGGTACCGCGACGCGACCGCGCAGGGGAGCCACCTGGTCATCTCCCACCTGACCGGGGACCTGGTGGAGAAGGCGCGGCCCGCGGAGACGGAGCGGGCCAAGGAGATCTACCGCCGTACCGCCAGCCCCGTCCACCTGCGGACGCGTCAGGACATCGGGGACCTGTTCAAAGGGGCTGACCGACTGGCGCCCCGGCGAGCCCGGCCCGGACGGGGCGGACGTGGTGCGGATCGGCGCGCCGTCACCCGGCGAGGCGGCCGGGGAGGTCGAGGAGGCGCCCGGTTACGGTGGTCGTATTCCGGTGTACGCGGGCGTGGGGCGCAAGCCCTGACGATGTGAGGGGGCGATGTGGCCGGGTTGGGGAATATCGACCTGTCCAAGGGCGCCTTCTGGGCCGCGCCTTACGCCGATCGCGCCGCGGCGTTCCGGGTGCTGCGGCGGGAGAAGCCGATCGCGTTCTTCGCGGAACCCCGCGTCCGGTGGGCGAAGCCGGGGCCGGGTTTCTACGCGGTGACGCGCCACGCCGACGTCGCGGAGGCCAGCCGGAGGCCGGAGGACTTCTCCAACGCCCAGGGCGTGACGATGTTCGAGCGGTCGCCGCGGTCGGTCGAGTTCTTCGACTCGATGATCAACATGGACGATCCGCGGCATGCCCGGCTGCGCCGGATCGTGTCCCGGGCGTTCACCCCCGGCACGATCCGGCGGCTGGACGGGGAGATCCGGCGGGTGGCGTCCGAGATCGTCGACGGGCTGCCGGAGCACGGCACGTTCGACTTCGTCGGCGATGTCGCCGAGCGGCTGCCGCTGACCATCATCTGCCGGATGATGGGCGTCCCGGAGAGCCGGCACCGCTTCGTCGCCGAACGCACCAACGTCATTCTCGGCGCGGGCGACCCCGAATACACGCCGGACAAGGCGGAGACCGAGCTCGCCACCCTCCTCACGGCCGCGGCCGAACTGGCGGACATGGTCAAGGAACTGGCCGCGGAACGCGCCGGAGTCCCCGGCGACGACCTGACGTCCAGGCTCGTCAACGCCAACGTCGACGGCGAGAAACTGACCGGCGGGGAACTCGGCTCCTTTTTCGGAATCCTGCTTCAGGCCGGTAACGAGACCACCCGCACGGCGATCTCGCACGGGCTCATGCTCCTCACCGAGCATCCGGAGCAGAAACGGTTGTGGGCCGGAGACTTCGAACGGTACGCGGCCACGGCGGCGGACGAGATCGTCCGGGTCGCGTCGCCCATCATCTACATGAGGCGGACCGCGACCCGGGACTGCGAATTGAACGGCCACCATTTCAAAAAGGGCGACAAACTGCTCCTGTACTACTGGTCGGCCAACCGCGACGAGACCGTCTTCGACGACCCGGACCGGTTCGACATCACCCGGTCACCCAATCCGCATCTCGGCTTCGGAGCCCCCGGACCGCACTACTGCCTGGGCGCTCATCTGGCCCGCAGCGAGGTCATCGCCATGTTCAGGGAACTGCTCGGCCGCGCGCCCGGCGTCCGCGCCGCCGGGCCGCCCGACCGGCTTCGCTCGAACTTCCTCAACGGCATCAAGCACCTTCCCTGCTCCCTCTCCTGAACCGCTGAACCGTGCAAGGTGTGACGGTTCCGCTACTCTGTGTCCGGATGGACAATCTGGTAGAGGGCCAAGTCGGCGGGCACCTGGTGCAGGCCAGGGACATCAGCGGCGGCGTCACGTTCTGCGGCTCACCGGAGCCGGCCACGGCCGCCACCCGGACGCTTCCCAGCGACATCCCGTCCTTCACCGGACGGCACACCGAGACGGAACGCGTCGTCGCGGCCCTCGCGCCGCCGGCGGCCCAGCCGGAGGCGGCGGGGACGGGCGTGGTGCCCGTCGTGGTGATCGACGGGATGGCGGGCGCCGGGAAGACCACGTTCGCCGTCCATGCCGCGCACCGGCTGGCCGCGCGATACCCCGACGGGCAGATCTTCCTCCGCCTGCACGGGCACTCGCCCGGGCAGGCGCCGGTCGAGCCCGCCGACGCCCTGGCGGCCCTGCTGCTGGACGCCGGCGTCGCGCCCGCCCGGATCCCCGCCGAAACGGGGGCGCGGGAGCGGCTGTGGCGCGACCGGATGGCCGGGAAGAGGATCTTGCTGCTCCTGGACGACGCGGCCGGAAGCGACCAGGTCCGTCCGCTGCTGCCGGGCACGGCCGGGGCGGCGGTGCTGGTCACCAGCCGCCGCCGCCTCGCGGGCATGCCCGCCGCCCGGCCGGTGACCATCGGCGTCCCGCCGGGGGAGGAGGCCGCGGAGCTGTTCCTGCGGCTGGCCGCCCGCCCCGGCAGCGGCCGCGAAGCCGGTCAGAGCGGCGCGGCGGCGGAGGGCGGCGCGGCCGGGGAGAGCGGGCCGGCCGGGGAGGACGGCGGGCTGGTCGAACTGGTGGAGCTGTGCGGGCGGCTGCCGCTGGCGATCGCGCTGGTCGCCGGGCGCTTCAAGCACCGGCCCGCCTGGACGGTCACCGACCTGATCGCCGACCTGCGAGCCGCGCGCGACCGGCTGGCCCCGATGTGCGCCGAGGACGTCTCCGTCGCCGGTGCCTTCGACCGGTCCTACCAGGGCCTGCCCCCGGACCACCGGCGGTTCTTCCGCCGCCTCGGCCTGCTGCCGGGCACGGACGTGGACGCCTACGGCGCCGCCGCGCTCGCCGGAACCGACCCGGTGACCAGCGGCGCGTTCCTGTCCGACCTGTACGACTGCCATCTGATCGGCGAACCCGCGCGGGGCCGTTTCCGCTTCCATGACCTCGTCGCCGTCCACGCGCGGGCGCTCGCGGCCGCCGAGGACGACCCGGCCGGACGCACCGCGGCCCGCGACCGGCTCGTCGTGTACTACCTCCGCACATCCCGCGACGCCGGACGATTCTTCGCCTCGCACACCCCTGTCCCGGCCGGCGCGTCCACCGCGCCGCCCACGGCGTCGCCGCCCCTCACCACCTGGCAGGACGCGGCGGGCTGGCTCGCCGCCGAACGCGCGAACCTGCACGCCGCCGTCCATCAGGATCCGTCCGGCCCGGCGCTCCGGATCCCGCAGGCCGTGCACGGCTTCCTGGCCGTCACCGGCCACTGGGATCAGGCCCGCACGCTCCACCGTCTCGGCGCGCGGCACGCCCGCGATCCGCGCGTGCGCGCCGCCGCTCTTCTTGATCTGAGCATCGTCGAGTATCTGTCGGCCGACCAGCGGTCCGCCAAAACCCACCTGCTCAGGGCGCTGGCGCTGTCGCGCGCGGCGGGCGACCTGCTCGGCGAGGCCAACGCCCTGTACTACCAGGGCATGGGGAAACACCTGACCGGCCGCGTCGACGGCGCGCGCCGCGCCCTGCGGGACGCCCTCGGGCTGTACCGCCGCGCCGGTGACCGGCTCGGGGAGGCGAACGCCCTGGTCCGGCTCACGGAGCTCGCCGTCTCGACCGGCGTCCCGGTCCAGGCGGCGGACGTGGCCCGGGCGCTGCGCGTCCACCGCGGCCTCGGCAACCTGACCGGCCAGGGCGACGCGCTGCACGCGCTGGGCCGGCTCCAGCACGCGAACGGCGAACCCGAGGCGGCGTCGGGCAGCCTGACCGAGGCCCTCACGCGATACCGCGACGCCGGATCCCGGCTGCTGGAGGCCAACGCGCTCAACAGCCTGGGAGAGCTGGCCCTCGCCCGCGGCAGACCCGACGAGGCGCGGACGTACTTCGAGCAGGTCCGGCGCGTGTCCGACGCCGAGTTCGCACCACGCGAGTGCGGGCGCGCCCTCGAAGGGATCGGCCGCATCCAGCTCGGACGGGGCCGCCTGGACGAAGGCGCCGATCTCCTCCGGGAGGCGATCCGGCTCTATCGGAGCATCAACTGCCCGTACACCGAACGCGCTGAAGCCGCACTCCGCGAGGGCGCGTTCCGTGAAACGGCGGGCGGGGGCGTTCAGGGGGGCGCGCGCTAGCTCGGGTGGGTTTCCGGCAGGGCGGCGAGGAAGTCGCGGATGGCCGGGGCCGTGGCGGCCGCGAGGTCTTCCGCGGTCTTCAGCCGGTTCGAGATGGAGACCGGGGCGAGGGTCGCGCGGGGGATCGTCCGCGCGCAGCGTTCGGCGAGGGCCCGCGGATGCCGGGCGTCGGTGCCCGGGAACACCAGGACGGGGACGGTGACGCCGGCGAGTTCGGCGACCGAGCCGAACGAGCGGTCGTGCGCGATGGAGGCGGCGGCGACGACGCTGGCACGGTCGCTGCGCGGGATCGCGTCGCGGACCATCGCGCCGACGACCGGCGGGAACCCCTCCAGGATCGGGTCCCACGCGGCCTCCAGCCCGTCGGCGGCGGCACGGGCGGCGAAGGCGTCGAGGAAGGCGATCTCGGCGGCCTTGGCGGCGGCGTCCTCCTCGATGTCCTCGACGCCGAGGAGGATCGCGGCGTCCACCCGGTCCGGGACGCGCAGGGCGGTGCGCAGCGCGATCGTCGAACCGAGGCCCGCTCCGCCGAGGACGGCGCGCGGGTGGCCGAGCGCGTCGAGCAGCGCCAGCAGGTCGCGGGTGTACTGGTCCCAGGTGTGCAGGGCCGGGTCGGCGCAGACCGACGCGCCGTAGCCGCGGACGTCCGGCAGGATCACCGTGGCCCGGTCGGCGAGCAGCCGGGCCAGGGGGCGGAGGCTGTGCCGGTCCGGGCCGCCGGCGTGCAGAAGGACGAGCGGCCGTCCGGAACCGTCGATGTCGGCCACCAGGGCACTGCCGTCGCGGCCGTCGTCGCCGTGGAAGAGGAACGGGGTCATGTGTGCCTTTCGGGAGGCGGGGTCAGGAACAGTCCCAGCGCGTAGGCGAGGACGGGGACGAAGCACAGCAGCGTGAAGACCGCCTGCGCGCCGTACGCGTCGGAGGCCAGCCCGAAGACCGGGGTGAGCAGACCGCCGGCGCTGACGCTGAGGCCGAGCGTCACCCCCGCCGCGGTGCCGGGCCGTCCGGGCAGGTAGTCCTGGCCGAGCCGGACCAGGACCGCGAACGGTACGTTCAGCGTCAGCCCCACCAGCACGGCGAACGGCAGCGGCAGCAGCGCCCCGGGTGCCAGCCTCAGCCCGACCAGCATCGGCGTGACCAGCAGGGCGCCCAGTTGGACCGTCCGGACCAGGCCGATCCGGTCGGCGAGGCGCCCGCCGAGGACGGTCCCGGCGACGCCGCCGCCGAGGAAGCACGCCAGCGCCGTCCCGGCCATCGCCTGCGACCCGTCCAGCTGCCGGATCCAGTACAGGCCGATGAAGGTCGCGACCGCCGCGAACACCGCGGAGCGCACGACGGAGATCGCGGTGAGGACGGCGAACGGCCGCCACAGGGCGGGCCCGGCCGCCGTCGCGGCGGCGCCGGCCCCCGCCCGGCGGACGTTCCTGGCCAGGACGAACGCGGCCAGCACCGCCGGGGGCAGGAACACGACCGTCCCGCCCGCGCCCCAGGCGACCAGCGCGGGCGTCGCGAGGACGGGCGCCAGGAAGAACCCCACGCTGCCGCCCGCGGCGAACACGCTCATCCCCGTGACGCTCTCGCCCGCCGCCTCCCGCGCCGCCTTCCCCGCCGCCGGATGGAACATCGCCACCCCGAGCCCGGACAGCAGGAGGAGCAGCCACACGAGGACGTACGGCCCGGCGGGCCCGGCCAGCGCGAACCCCGCCCCGGCGAGCAGCACGCCGGCGGCCGCGAGGCGGGGCAGCCGCAGCCGGTCGACGGCGAGGCCGATCAGCGGCTGCGGCAGGGAACTGCCCAGCGTGGCGGCGAGGGTGAGCCCGCTCGCGGCCACGTAGCTGTAGTGCCGTTCGAGGACGAAGTAGGGCACGCTCGCGGGCACGAGGCCCTGGTAGAAGTCGTCGACCGCGTGGGCCGCGGCCCAGACCCACATCCGCCGCACGACCGAGGGGGCTCCCTGATCGGCCGTGGCGGCGGCGCGCCGTGTGCTCGTCGCCATGCCGTCCAGCATCGTGACCGACCGAGACCGGTGGCTATCGGTATTCTGCTGGCATATGTCGAAAAGCCGCCAACCCGTGAAACGGCCCGCGTCGCTGCTGCCGCTCGCCCACCGCGAACGCGTCGGGTGGCACGACCATGAGCACGACCAGCTCGCCTACCCCAGCCACGGCGTCCTGGAGGTGTCGACGGACGCGGGCATGTGGGTCGTGCCCCCGCACCGGGCGGTGTGGCTGCCCGCCGGGGTGCCCCACTCTCACCGGGCGCACGGGCCGACCCAGCTGCGCACCGTCAACTTCACCCCCGGCGAGCCGGCGTTCGGCGGGCCGACGGTGCTGGCGGTGTCCCCGCTGCTGCGCGAGGTCATCATCGCCCTGACCGCGGAGGACGGCCTGGCCGTCCGGCCCCGGCGCAACCTGGAACGGGTGGCGCTGGACCAGCTGCGCCGGGTGGAGGAGCTGCCGCTGCACCTGCCCGTCCCGGTGGACGACCGGCTCCGCTCGATCGCCGCGGCGCTCGCCGACGACCCCGCCGACCGGCGGACCCTCGCCGAGTTCGGCCGCGCGGCGGGCGCGTCCGAACGGACCCTGAGCAGGCTGTTCCGGCAGGAGACGTCGATGACGTTCCCGCAGTGGCGGGCGCAGGTGCGCCTGCACCACGCGCTGATCCTCCTCGCGACCGGCGCGTCGGTGACCGGCGTCGCCGCGGCCTGCGGCTACGCCGGCCCGAGCGCCTTCATCGAGGCGTTCCGCCACGCCTTCGGCACCACCCCCGGACGCGTCGCGTCGCGCCCCGCGGACATGTGAGGTCCTGTTCCCCAGGCCGCCGTGGCGGCGAGGCCGCGGACGTCTCGACCAGGGCGCGATATTCACCCGGCGCCTACTCCGCGGTGCGCTTGGTCATGCCCTCGGCCTCGGGGTCGATGCCCCAGCTGAAGATCGTGCGCGGGTGTATGCGGATCAGGTCCGCGCTGAAGTAGGAGCCTTCGGGAGGGTCCTCGGCGAGCGTCTCGGCGCGTCCGCGGATCTCCATGCCGCGCACGCGCCACGGCTGGACGGAGGCCAGGTCGTCGATCACGAGCGCCACCTGATCGTTGCCGCTGATGTTGCGGTACTTCCGGGACTTCGCGAGGTTCCATCCCCGGATGTCGAAAGTGCCGGTATCGGCGTTGTAGGCGTATCCGACGGGGTTGTTCTGCGGGTCGCCCTTGGGGCCGACCGTGGCGAGCCGCCCGAGGCGCTGCGAGGCGAGGTATTCGCGTTCCTTGTCAGTGAGGATCATGAGCCCCAGCATCGAACCTCGACTCATCTTGAGGTCAAGCGGGACGATTGGCGAATGCTGCCCCCTGCGAGCCCTGGCTCACCGAGGTGCAACCGGGGACGACGGGCGACCCGCCGGGCGAGGAGTCTTCGGTGCCGTGGGCCGCGCCGTGGCTAGGGCGGTGCGCCGAGTGAGGTGATGAGGCCGCGGAGGCGGGGGGACATCTCGTCCGGCAGGCCGTCCAGCGGGTACCAGCGGGCCTCCAGGATCTCCGCCGCGTCCAGGTCGATGCGGCCGCCGATGACGCGGGCCTCGTAGTACGTCTCGACCCGGTGCCGGAAGCCGCTGGCGATCGCCACCGGCTGGCCGCTGACCTTCACCTCCAGGGAGGTCTCCTCCCGCACCTCGCGGGCGACGCCGTCCTCGAGACGCTCCGCGGCCTCGACATAGCCGCCGGGCAGGCCCCACGCGCGGTACGCCGGCCAGAGCCGGTGCCGCAGCAGCAGGACGCGCCCCTGGTCGTCGCGGACGATCCCGCCCGCGTACACCAGGAACGTCCGGTGCCGGAGCCGGGCGAGCCGCCACTGCGCCCGGCCGCCGAGCCGCGTCCAGACCCGCGCGGCCAGCCGGTGCGCCACCGGGCCGCCGCGTCCACGCGCCCGCAGAGCGGCGAACCGGATCTTCATCGCCCGAAATGCTAGCCGCCCGCGGTGAGCGCTGTGGCCCTGACCACACCGTAGGCGGATCGGGATCTTCAGAGGCTCCCCGGTTCGTCCAACGGGGAAAGCCTGTGACGGGGAGGCGACATGACCACGACCGCGACCACGACGCACCCGCCTGACGCCGAGCGTGAGCGGCCGCCGGAAGCGGTGGCGGCGGCGCGGCGCGCCGGGCCGGTGCGGCTGCTGCGGAAGGCCGCGGTCGCGGTCGCCGGGACGGCGTTGATCGTCGCGGGTGTCGCGATGATGGTGCTGCCCGGCCCGGGTGTGGTGACGATCCTCGCCGGGCTCGGGCTGCTCGGCACCGAGTTCCCCACCGCCCGCCGGATCAGCCGGCGCGCGAACGGCTGGATCCGCGCCGCCTGGCACAAGGTCAGGACGAGGACAGGCCGAGGCCGCGCCGCCTAGCGCCCGGCCGCGCCCGGACGCGACGACCGTCAGTCGGTGACGCGGAGGACGCGGAGCTGGTCGGCGACCATGCGGTAGTAGCCGACGAGCGTGACCAGCTCGTACAGGCGGGTGAGGCCGAGGGTGCCGGTGGCCGCGGTGAAGCTGTCGTCGGTGAGGTCGCCGCTGGCCACCAGCTCGCGGGCGGCGGCGAGGACGGTGGCCTCCAGCGGGTCGTCGAGACGGCAGTCGGCGTCCGCGCGGATGGCGGCGATCTGCTCCTCGGTCAGGCCGGCCTGGAGTGCCGCGTGGCTGTGCACGGCCCACTCGTACTCCGAGTGCTCGTGCGCCGCGACCGCGAGGATCGCCAGCTCCTTCTGCCGAGGAGTGAAACCCGTCCCGAAGCGGACGACGGTGCCGAGTTCCTGGAGGGCGTTGCCGAGGTCCGGGCTGAGCAGCATGCCGTTGAACGGGCCGCGCAGCCGGCCCTCCTCGTCGGCGAGCGGGAACGGCCGGCTGCCGGTGGCGCGGGCGCTGTCGAGGAGCCGGTCGTAGAGCTCGCGCTGTTCCGCGGTCAGGTCGGCGGGCCGGAACGCGTCGACGCGTGCTGGCATGGATGTCCCCCGGTGAGTGTGGTGGTTCATTGAGCTTTGGCGGGTGTGCCGCTGGCGCGGAAGGTGCTGTGGTAGGCGAAGGCGCGGCGCTCTTCGACGGTGACGGCGCGCATGATCTCGGTGCGCCACGGGGTGCTGGTCGCGGCGCGGTAGGCGTCGGTGGCGAAGACGTCCGGGTCGTCGATCTCGTGCAGGGCGAGGAAGCGCGGCGCCCGGCCGTCGACGAGGACGTACCGGCGGGTCCTGCGCCAGCCGGGAAGCGCGTGCAGGGTCGGGATGTGCTCCTCGGCGTACCAGGCGTGGAAGTCGGGCTCGCGCGCGGGCTCGACCGTCATGGCGCGGGCGAGCAGGAGCGGCGGCGGCGTGGCGGAGGGCGTGCCCTGGTCGTCGCGCAGCTCGTAGACGCGGCGTTCGAGGACCTCCAGTGCGGACATGACGGCGGTCTCCCGCGCGCTGCGCCGTTCGCGCAGGCCCCGGTAGCCGGGCGTCTGGAGAACCGCCAGGTCGAGGTCGTACCATGCCAGCCAGGACGGCCTCTCGCCGTCGGCGGCGCGGTATCGGTGACCTTGGTGGACGCCCGGCAGGGCGAGCCGGGCGGGGCCGTGCTCGTTGTCGTACCAGTCGTGGAACTCGGCCTCGCCGCTCTCGCGTGGTTGCGACAGGACGTAGAGCAGACCTTCCGTCACGATGGGCCTTCCGTTGTTCTGCGGGCGTCCACCAGGGCCGACCGGTTCCGGGGATCGTCCCGGGTGCCGGAGACTAGATGCTGTCCGCCGGAATCTGTTCTACTGACGAACGTTCGTGCGTCGGTAGATTACTTTGGAGTCGGGAGTCAAGGAATGTCAAGGCAGGACCCGGATGTGATCGACTCGGTCGAGAAGGCGTTCCGCGTACTGGAGGCTTTTTCGGCCGACCATCCGACGCTCACCGTGAGCGAGGCCGCCGACCTGACCGGCCTGTCCCGGGCGACCGCCCGGCGCATCCTGCTGACCTGCGTCCGGCTCGGGTTCGCCGAGGTGGACGACCGCCGGTTCCGGCTCCTGCCGCGCGTCCTGCGCCTCGGGTACGGGTACCTCGCCTCGCTGCCGATCTGGGAGCGCGCCCAGCCGCACATGCGCCGGCTGGCGGAGGAGGTGCGGGAGTCGTGCTCGGCGGCCACGCTGGACGGCGAGGAGATCGTCTACGTCGCCCGCGTGCCGGCCAAGCGCAGCATGTCGATCGTGCTGAACGTGGGCTCGCGGCTGCCGGCCCACCCGACGTCCATGGGACGGGTGCTGCTCGCCGCGCTCCCGCCGGACCGGATCCGCGAGCGCCTCGGCGAGATGCGGCTCGACCAGCTCACCCCGCACACGATCACCGACCCGGACGCGCTCGCGGCCGAACTCGCCAAGGTGCGGGACCAGGGCTACGCCGTCGTGGACGGCGAGCGCGAGGAGGGCGTGCGCTCGGCCGCGGCGCCGGTGCGCGACGGGACGGGCGCCGTGATCGCGGCCATCAACGTCTCGGCCAACGCGGGCCGGGTGTCGGTCACCGAGCTGCACGAGCGGTTCGTCCCCCTGGTCGTGCAGGCCGCCGACGCCATCTCCCGCGACATCGACTTCGTCCCGTCGGGCTGACCACCGCGCCCGCCGCCGCGCCCGCCGCCGCGCTCGCCGCAGGGCAGACCGCCGTACTGGGCGCGGGGTGAGCGCCGGGCCGACGTGCATGTAGCCCTGGCGAAGTCTTGACCTGCGTTGGAGTGTCGGTCACACTCGCTCTCTAACCGGCGTACATCTGTGCGACAGACGAACAGGGGTGAGTGCTGCTATGTCCAGTGCCACGTCCGCTCTGCGGGCGGCCTTCACCACGAAGCTCTGGCTGACGGTGCTGATCGCCCTCGCGCTCGGGGCCCTGCTCGGGCTCGTGGCGCCGGACACCGGAGCGTCCATGCAGCCGCTCGGCGACGGCTTCATCTCGCTGATCCGGATGCTCGTCGGCCCGGTGATCTTCTGCACCATCGTGACCGGGATCGCCTCCGCGGGCGCGCTGGCCGGTATGGGCCGCGTCGGCGTCAAGGCGCTCGTCTACTTCGAGATCATCACCACGATCGCGCTGGTCATGGGACTGGTGGTGATGGACGTGCTGCGCCCGGGCGACGGCGTGCACGCCGACCCGGACGCGATCAAGCTCTCCGGCAAGGCGAGCGAGTACGCGGCCGAGGGCGAGAACCAGCACTGGTACGACTTCCTCGTCAACATCATCCCGGAGAGCGTCGTCAGCGCCTTCGTGGACGGCAACGTCCTGCAGATCCTGCTCGTGTCCGTGCTGTTCGCCATCGCGCTCAAGATGATGGGCGAGCGCGGCGTCCCGATCGCCCGCGGCGTGGAGCGGGTCGGCGAGGCCGTCTTCGGCATCGTCCGGCTGATCATGTACCTGGCCCCGGTCGGCGCGTTCGGCGCGATGGCCTACACGACGGGCAAGTTCGGCACCGACACGCTGACCAGCCTCGGGACGTTCGTCGGCCTGTTCTGGGCCACGGGCCTCGTGTTCTGCCTCCTCGTACTCGGCGTGGTCGCCAGGCTGTGCGGCATCCGCATCATCCCGCTCTACCGCTATTTCAAGGACGAGCTGCTGATCACCCTCGGCACCGCCAACTACGAGGCGGTCATGCCGCAGCTGATCGAGAAACTGGAGCGGCTCGGCTGCCCGAAGCCCATCGTCGGGCTCGTCGTCCCTTCCGGGTACGCGTTCAACTCCGACGGCGTCTGCCTCTACATGGGATTCGCCGGCCTTTACATCGCGCAGGCGTTCGACATCAGCATGTCGTTCTGGCAGCAGCTCGGCCTGCTCGCCGTTTTCCTGATCACGTCGAAGGGCGGCGCGGGCATCGCGGGCGCGGGTTTCGTCCTGCTCGCCGCCAGCCTCTCCACCACCGGCGTGATCCCCATCGCCGGGATCATGCTCATCTTCGGCGTCGACCGGTTCCTGTCCATGGGACGCGGCCTGGTGAGCCTGTGCGGGCAGATGCTGGCCAGCATCGTCGTCAGCAAATGGGAGGGCGTCTTCGACCGCGACCGGGCCAGGCTGATCCTCGCCGGCGGCACCCCCGCCGACGACTCCGACTCCGCGTCCACCGGCCCGGTCCCGGCGGCCGCCGGCGGAGGCGCGCCGGCCGCCGCCGGGTGAGGCGCCGGGCGCGGCCGTGACCGTACGGCCGCACCGCGAGAAGCCGCCGGGGACCGTGGGACGGCAGGGACCGCCGGACGGCCGCGGGTCCCGAATAATCGGGATTTCAATGGCGAATTATGCCAAATCCAGTTGATCAGTTCGTGGGCTTGGGAGAATGGCGCTCCGGGTATAAGCGCGGCGACACAATTCGATACGTCGCCCGGAGTCCAGATGCGCCCTTATCGTCCCTTATTGGCCGCTTTCGGTGCGGTGACCTTCACCGCCGGTTCACTCATGATCCCCGGGACCGCCTCGGCGGCCGCGACGCACTATGTCGCGCTCGGTGATTCCTACTCGTCGGGCGTCGGGGCCGGGAGCTACGATCCCGCCGCCGGAGCGTGCAGGCGCAGCGCCAACGCCTACGCGAAGCTGTGGGCCGCGGCGCACGACACCGCCTCGTTCAAGTTCGTCGCCTGCTCCGGCGCGACGACCGACGACGTCACCAACCGCCAGCTCGACGCGCTCGGCTCGTCCACCACCCTCGTCAGCATCTCGGTCGGCGGCAACGACGCCGGGTTCGCCGACGTCATGCAGACCTGCGTGCTCAACTCGGACTCGAGCTGCAAGAGCAGGGTGGCGCAGGCCGAGAACTACATGAACAACATCCTGCCCGACCGCCTCGGCTCGCTGTACTCGAAGATCCGCGCCAAGTCGCCGTCCGCCCGCGTCGTGGTCCTCGGCTACCCGCGGCTCTACAAGATCACCACGTCCTGCTCGGGGCTGAGCAACGTCAAGCGCATCTCGCTCAACAGCGCCGCCGACACCCTCGCCGGTGTCACCGCCAAGGCCGCGGGCCGCGCCGGCTTCACCTGGTCGGACGTCCGGGACGAGTTCTCGGGGCACGAGCTGTGCTCCGGCGACGACTGGATCAACTCCGTCACGTGGCCGCTCGACGACTCCTACCACCCGACCGCACGCGGTCACCGCTCCGGCTACCTGCCCGCGCTGACCGGCTCCGCCGGGTCCTCCGTGAAGCAGGACGCCTGACCGGCACGCACTCCCACGGGTCCGCTCACCTGCGGAGCGTACGGCAGGTGAGCAGGCCCACCGGGACCGGCGCCCAGAACGTGACCCCCCGGAACAGCAGCACGGCGTGCAGCGCCGGGCCGGCGGCGATGCCCAGCGACGCGAGCGCGGCCACCAGGGCCGCCTCCGTGGAGCCGACGCCGCCGGGCGAGGGTATCGCCGCGCCCGCCGCGGCGCCCACCAGGTAGGCGGCGACGAGCACGAGGACGTCGGCCGGGCCCGCCCCTGTCCCGGGCACGGCGAGGACGCTCAGCGCGAACGCCAGGCCGAGGACGAACGTCGTCGCGGCGGACCCGGCGAGGGTGACCCCGAGGTCCCGCGGGCGGCGGCACAGGTCGGTGAACCCGGCGACGGCGCGTCCGACCACGGCGGAACGCGCCGCGCGGCGGCCCCACAGCGCGGCCATCGGCAGCAGCACACCACCGGCGATCAGCAGCGGGACGGGCGGGACGAGCCCGGCCGCCTGCGCGGCGTGCCGGCCCATCGCGTCCAGGACCCGGCCGTCCGCGCCGCCGAACGCGACGACCGCGCCCATCAGCAGCAGGTCCGCCGGGACGCCCGCCACCTGCACGACGGCGACGGTGACCACGGCCCGCGACAGCGGCAGCCCGCGGCAGACGAGGTAACGGGTGTTGACGGCCACGGCGCCGAGCCCGCCCGGCGTGACGCGGTTGGCGGCCGCCGCGGTGAACTGCGCCAGCGTCGTCTCGTACAGCGGGATCGGCCACCCGGCCGCGGCGCGCAGCGCGACCGCCGAGCAGACGAAGTGCAGCACCGACAGCAGGACGAGCACCGGCAGGAACTCCCAGCGCACGTGCGACAGCACCGACACGGTGCCGCTCGCCACGGGACCCGGCGGGGCCGCGGTGAGCAGCGCCGCCGCGACGGCGGCGGCGGCGGCCAGCAGAGCCCCGAGAACGGTCCAGCGGGACCTGCGGACCCGCTGGAGCGGGGAAGGAGTCGCGGCGCCTCCACCGGAGCCCAGAAGCCCGGCGGGCGCCGCGCGTTCAGCGCCGGCGGCGATCGTCTCCACACCTCAGTGATCGGCTATTTGGTTGAAGAGTACGCGACGCCCAGACCTGATCGACGCGAACGATGGAGGACGTTCGCGCCCGCTGCGCCCGAGCGGAAGTTTTCTTGCCCGGCTCGTCTCTTTGGTCCGCACCAGAGATTCTTTTAACACTACGATTAGGGACCGCTACAGGACGTGACGGTCGCATGGCCAAAGATTCATGACCGGGGGAGAGTGACGACCATGACCAGCGCTCACCAGCGCCTGGGCGAACGCATCAGGGACTTCCGCGGCAGCCGGGGCGGACGCCGGCCATGGCCCGCCAAGACCCCCGGCGGCCGGACGATCATCCTGACCTGTAGCGACTATCTGGCGATCGCCGAGCATCCCGCGATCGCCGACGCCATGATCGCCAGCCTCCGGTCGGCGGACGGCGCCGCTCCGATGCCGGGCCCGTGCCTGCCCGACGACCACCCGCAGATCCTTCTCGGCGCCGAGTTCGCCCGGCACCTGGGTGCCCGCGCCGGGGTGCTGTGCCCGTCCGGCTGGGCCGCCAACACCGGGCTGCTCCAGGTCGTCGCCGGTCCGGACGTCCCCGTCTACCTGGACGTCCTCGCGCACATGTCGCTGTGGGAGGGCGCCCGCGCCGCCGGCGCCGAGCTGGCGTACTTCCGCCACAACGACCTCGCCCACCTGCGCCGCCGGATCGAGCTCGGCGGCTCCGGCGTGATCGTCGTGGACGCCGTCTACAGCACCGACGGCACGGTGGCCCCGCTGCCCGGCCTGGTCGACATCGCCGAGGAGCACGGCTGCCTCCTCGTCGTGGACGAGTCGCACTCGCTCGGCACGCACGGCAAACGCGGCGAGGGCCTCGTCGCCGCGCTCGGGCTGACCGGGCGCGTCGACTTCCGCACCGCGAGCCTGGCCAAGGCGCTGCCCGGGCGCGCCGGGCTGATCGCCTGCGACCGTCCCGGCTTCGCCGACTACTTCACCCACACCGCGCTCCCGGCCGTGTTCAGCTCGACGCTCCTCCCGCACGACATCGCGGGCCTCGCGGCGGCGTTGAAGGTCGTCCGGGACGAGAACCGCCGCCGCGACCGGCTGCACGCCGTCACCCGCCGCCTGCGGGACGGGCTGTCCGACCTCGGCTACCGGCTGGTCGAGGCGGACACGGCGATCATCGCGCTGGAGGCGGGCTCGGAGGCCGACGCGACCCTGCTGCGCGACGCGCTGCTGGAACGCGGCATCTGCTGCGCGGCGCTGTTCCCTCCGGCGGCGTCCGTGGGCCGCACGCTCGTGCGGCTGTCCGCCCACGCCGGTCTCACGAACGACGACGTCCGCCGCGTCCTCGGCGCGTGCCAGGAGCTGCGTCCCCGGCTGCCCACCTCGGCCGCGACCCGCGCGGGCTGAACCTCCGGCCCCTGGCCCGCCGGGTGCGCTTCGCCGTCCGGGTCAGGAGGCGGACAGCTCCTCGGCGAGGGCCGTGGCGAAGGCGTCGACGTCGTCCTCGGTGGTGTCGAAGGAGCACACCCAGCGGACCTCGCCGGTCCGCTCGTCCCAGGTGTAGAACGGGAAGCGCTTGCGCAGCCGGCCGGCCGCGTCCTTCGGGATGATCGCGAACACCGCGTTCGCGTCCACGGACCGGGTGATCTCCACGCCTCGGACGTTGCGCGCGGCGGTCTCCAGACGGCGGGCCATGGCATTGGCGTGGACGGCGTTGCGCAGCCACAGGTCGCCGTCCAGCAGCGCGACGAGCTGCGCGGACACGTACCGCATCTTGGACGCCAGCTGCATGCTCGACTTGCGCAGGTAGCTCACCCCGCGCACCGCGTCCGGGTTCAGGACGACGATCGCCTCGCCGAGCAGCAGCCCGTTCTTGGTGCCGCCGAACGACAGCACGTCCACGCCCGCGTCGGTGGTGAGGGCGCGCAGCGGAGCGCCGAGCGAGGCGGCGGCGTTGGCGATCCGCGCGCCGTCCATGTGCACGGACATGCCGCGCCGGTGCGCGGCGGCCGCGACCGCCGCGGTCTCCTCCGCCGTGTAGACGGTGCCCAGCTCGGTGCTCTGGGTGATCGACACGACGGCGGGCTGCCGCCGCTGGACGTTGCCCGCGCCGGTGGCGTGCGCCTCGACCAGCTCGGGCGTCAGCTTGCCGTCCGGCGTCGCGACCGTGACGAGCTTCAGGCCCGCGATCTTTTCGGACGCGCCGCACTCGTCGGTGTTGATGTGCGCGGACTCCGGGCAGACGACCGAGCTCCACCGCTCCGACATGGCCTGCAGCGACACGACGTTCGCGCCCGTCCCGTTGAACACCGGGAACACCTCGGCCCGCTCCCCGAAGTGCCGCCGGACGACGTCGCGGAGCCGGGCGGTGACGGTGTCGTCGCCGTAGGCGGGCTGGTGCCCGTCGTTGACGGCGGCCAGCGCCGCGAGGACGTCCGGGTGGACGCTCGCCTGGTTGTCGCTCGCGAAGGCCCGGGCGGCGGAGGGGCGGGTGCTGGTCGTGTGGTCGCTCGGCGTCATGGCTCGATTGTCCAGGACGTCCGGCCGGTGCCGGGTTACGCGGGGCGGTCGGTGATGTTCTGGACCGGGGCGGGCGCGGCGTCGGGAGAGGGATCGGCGGCGGCGCGCAGGGCCATCCGGGCCCGCATGGCGTCCAGGTCGTCGCCGAGCCGGGCCATGCCGGCCTGGAGGTCGCGCCACAGCCCGGTCCGCTGCTCCAGTTGCGCGATCTTGGTGCGCAGGTCGGCGATGCGCCGCTCGGCGACCTCCAGCCGGGTGCCGTTGCCCGCGGTGTCGCGGCCGGTGCGGATCAGGCTGGTGGCGACGGCGGCCAGGTCGCGCTCGGCGTCGTCCATCCGCTCGTCGATGCGCGGCAGCAGCCGGTCGTTGAGCTGGGCGACCAGCGAGTCGAGCTCGGTGCGCAGCCCGCGCAATTCGGCCCGTGCGGCGCGCAGCTCGGCGTCCTGGTCGCGAACGGTCTCCTCTAGTATCTTGAGGCGTTCGGTGAGGGCGGGAAGGATCCGCCCGAGTTCCGCCGACCGTTCCAGATCCCGCCCGAGTCTGGCGAGAAGGCCAACGCCCTCCCGCAGATGGCGCTCCGCCTCGGCGGCGGCGCGGCGGACAAGACCCGGGATCACGGTCATGGCGCTCCCTCCAGGGGGTTCGGATGGATTCTCCCTAAACTCTAGGCGAACCGCCAATGAACGTTTTGCGGACTCAGAGGTTTATTTCGGCGCGCCGGCCTGTTTTCGCACGGCCGCCGGGCGTGCCCGCCCTACGGGCATCGGCGTGCGGCATGTGCACAGCCCACGGCGGACGATGAGCAGGGCGCGTTCGGCGGTGTAGTCCGTCCGGTCCAGTGCCGGGCGCACACGGTGACAGGTCAGGCAGAGCATACGTTCCTCGTCCTCCCGAAAGCCGGGGGGCTGCCGGTCTCGCGCGGCCGGTCCGGGAAACGCCCCGCGTCTCCCGGTGGGTGGCGGCCGCACGCGAGCCGCTGCGTTTCACGGCCCCGGGCCCGCCGTCCCGCACGCGTTCCCCCCGGACACGCGTGCGGGACGGCGAGACCCCTGGACAGCCCCTTCGGCTTCCAGAGCCGGTACTGTAAGCGCCCCCACGTTGCATGCACGTTGCGACCGCCTCGTTACTCACCGTGCCGGATGTGGCCGGGGGAGAATCTCAGAAAGGGTTGCGCCGCCCTCCGGATGGGCCGATCCTCAGACACGCCAGGTTCTCTCCGGGGGAAAGGACTACTGGTGAGGCCGAACCTGGTGGCCGTCCGGCCACCGATCTCCGAGTCATGGCGCCGCTCCCAGGACGCCGGCGTCGACGCGGCCGTGCGGGCGGCGCCGCTGGTGTTCGACCGCGACGTCCTCGCCGACGCGCGCGGCGCCCATCCGCTCGACCCGCACCTGCCGATGCTCGAAGACCTGCTCCGGCACGTCGCCGACGAGACCGAGCATCTGATGGTGATCACCGACGACGCCGGGCACGTGCTGTGGACGCAGGGCCCGCGCTCCGTGCGCCGGGCCGCCGACGCGATCGGGCTCACGGAGGGCTTCCGCTGGTCGGAGGACGCAGTCGGGACCAACGGCATCGGCCTCGCGCTCGCCACCGGGCGGCCCGAGTACGTGTACGCCGCCGAGCACGTCGCGCACGTCCTGCGCCGCTGGTCGTGCGCCGGCGCCCCGATCACCGACCCCGACTCGGGCCGGGTGATCGGCTGCATCGACGTCAGCGCGACCGTGGAGGCGCTGCATCCGGCGACCGTCGCGCTCGTCGCCGCCGCGGCCAGGCTCGCCGAGTCGCGGCTGGAGAACGAGATGCGGCAGCGCGACGAGCGGCTCCGCGAACGGCTCCTGCCGCACCTGCGCGGCCTGCGGGACGGCGGCGTCCTGGTCACCGCGACCGGCCGGATCATCGGGGCCGGGCCCGGCGAACCCGTCCCGGCCGGGTGGCGTGGCCAGCGGGTGCCCGTCCCGGAGTGCGGCGCGACGATCATCCTGCCGGACGGCCGCGCCGCCGTCGCCGAACCGTTCGGCGAGGCGTTCCTGCTGCGCCCGCCGGACGTCCCGGCGCCGCCTGCGGGCGGTGCGGGGGCGCTGCTGACGCTGTCGTTCCTCGGCGGCGGCCGCCCGCACGCCCGTCTCGACGGCGGGCCGCTGGCGCTGACCCTGCGGCACGCCGAGATCCTCGCCCTGCTCGCCCTGCACCCGCGCGGCCTCAGCGGCGACCGGCTGGCGCTCTTCCTGTACGGCGACGACGGCAGCCCCGCGACCGTCCGGCCTGAGATCCACCGGCTCCGGCAGCAGTTCGGCGACATCGTCCGCGCCCGGCCCTACCGGCTCGACTGCGCGGTCGAGGCCGACTTCCTCAGCGTCCGGCGGCTGCTGGACGACGGCGACGTCGCCGCGGCCGTGCGGCTCTACACCGGGGAACTGCTGCCCGAGTCGGACGCGCCCGCCGTCCGCGCCGAACGCGACGAACTGGCCGTGCGCGTGCGGCGGCAGGCGCTCGACCGGGGCGGCGCCGACGCGCTGTGGACCTACGCGCAGACCGAACCCGGGCGCGCCGACCTGGAGGCGCTGGAACGGCTCCGCGCCGTCCTGCCGCCGGGGGACTCACGGCTGGCCGCCGTCGCCTCCCGCAGCGACCGGCTCCTGAACGACGACGTCTAGGAGTTCAGGGAGTTCACGCCCGCGTCGACGAGGTGGGCGCGGTCGTTGTAGGTGACGGCGCGCAGGCCGGAGCCGTCCCGCCGCCACCGCGTCACCGACGCGTTCGCGATCGGCGTCTTCTCGATCTCCAGGATCTCCCGCTCCGACAGTCCCTCCACCAGGTAGCGGGTCATCACCACGATCGCGTCGTGCGTGACGACCAGCACCCGGCCGCCGGCCGCCTCGGCCTCCAGGTCGCGGTAGAAGCTGCGCAGCCGCAGCGCCAGGTCGGCCCACGACTCGCCGCCCGGCGGCCGGTAGTAGAACTTGCCGAGGCGGCGCAGCCGGTCGGCCTCGTCGGGGAACCGGCGGCGGACGCCGAGCTCGGTGAGGCCCTGCAGCGCGCCCTGCTCGCGGTCGCGGATCCGCTCGTCGACGATCGGCCGCAGGCCGTCCGGGTCGGCCGGCGCGGCGTACGGCGTCTGCGCGAGCGCGATCTTCGCCGTGTCGAGGGTGCGCAGGTACGGGGACACCACGACCGCCGTCGGACGTTCGTCGGCCGGGAGCGCGGCGAGCCAGCGGCCGAGCCGCTCCGCCTGCGCGCGGCCGGCGTCCGACAGCGGCACGTCCGCGTCCCGTTCCCGGATTCCGGCCTCCTCGGCATCGGTGCCGAGCACCGCCTGGTACGCGAGGTTGCCGGTGCTCTCACCGTGCCGGGTCAGGGTCAGCCACTGCAGCGCGTTCACGCCCGCCATGCTGCCATGCCCGCCGCGATCGTCCTCTACAGCCCGTCGTGCACGTCACAAAATCGTCACCAGCGCGGCCACCCTCACCCTTCGTGCCTGACCTGGCGAAATGAACCCCAACACGTCCCGAGGCGATCTCCGTTCTTCCCGGCGTCAGGTGCACCCGATATGGGGCCGCCGCGCCGGACGCCGGATCCAGCGCGGAGGTCGGGCCGGGCGATAGCTCGAACGTGACCTTGGTGGTTGGCACGACGCTCCGCTCAGCTCCCGGACCTCGTCGGACACGATCCCCCCGCGGCACTTCTGGTTAGATCGGCGCATGACGGACTGGTCGGCCCTGGCCCACGCCTACGGCAGCGCCGAGGACGTCCCGGGCCTGCTCGACCAAGCCGGACCCGGTCTGGAAGACGCCACCTGGGAGGAGTTGTGGGGGCGCCTGTGCCATCAGGGGACGGTCTACACGGCGAGTTATGCCGCGCTGCCGGACCTGACCCGAATGGCGCGTCAGTGGTCCCCCGGGGAGCGGGTGATGCCGCTGGTCCTGGCGGGGGCCATCGTTGCCAGCACGGACCGGGACGGCGTACGGACCGACCCGCGCACCGCACACGCGGCCGAGGTCGGTGAACTGGCCCGGCTGACCGAGGAGACGCTGCGGGGCGGCGTGGCGGACGATGCCGCCGCCTATGTCCATGTGTTGCAGGCGCTGCTCGCGTTCGAGGGAGTCGCGGTGTGGGGGCAGCGCCTCGACGGCCTCAACGACGAGGAGTACGAGGTCGATTGCCCGCACTGCCAGGCCGGGAACTTCGTTGCCTTCGGCGAGTACGGCCACTTCGCCACGACCGACGGCTTGTACATGAACGACACCGACTCCAGGAGGACGCCGCTTCTTCCCGCGCGGCCCTCGTCGCTGGAGGGCTTGGCGCAGCGGCTGTACGCGCGCGCCGTGGCCGACGGGCATCCCGAGGTGGCGAGCAAGCTGACCTACCTCTTCGGCGGCGCCCGCTGCGCGGAGTGCGACCAGCCCTTCGGCGTGGCCGAGGTGGTTGCCGCCCGCTGGGACGACACCTGACCCGCATAGCGATCGCGTCGAGCATCTCGGACGTCCTACTCCAGCGTGCGGTAGGAGTCGATGTAGGTGTCGACGTGCTTGGGGTGCGTCAACCAGTAGTTGCCGCCGACATCGCTGTGGAAGTAGCACGCCCACCGCAGCGGCTTGCCGATCGCGGCGCGGGCGCGGGCCCAGTCGGTGACCGATCGCAGCCACCGATCCGACTTGGCCACGTTCCACGCCGAGTTCACCCCGTACTCGGCGAGTCCGAGCGGGAGGCCGCGCGCGTCGGCGAACCGGCACACGCGCCGGGTACGGACGTCCATCGCCGGCGCGTCCTTGCCGGACGTGATCTCGTTGATCGGGTACTCGTCGATCGCGATGAAGTCGACCAGGTCGTCGCCCGGCCAGTACCGGTGCAGTGCCGACTTCCGGTCGGAGTTGGGTAAGTTGACCGACCAGTTCGTGTAGCAGACCCCCACCGGGACACCGGCGGCCCGGAACGGTGGGGCGCTGCGCCGGTACAGCTCGATGAAGTCCGGGCCGGCCATGTTGTCGACCGGCTCGGCGTAGATCATCACGTCGCAGTCGTGGCCCCGCGCGACGATGTCGGCCGCGAGGGCCTCCAGCGTCGCCAGGGGAGTGTCGAGCCGCGGCTTGATGCTGTAGGCGCTCTTGCGCCGGCCGACGTCGTGGCGCATCTGGGACTTGGCCACCGAGGACGGCGGCGCGCCGTCGTAGCAGCGCCGCAGCGGCATCGCCCGCCCGGTCAGTTCCTCGAAGGCCGCGACCGCCTGGGCCGGGGTCTGGCCGGGCTTGGTGGTGACCGCCGCACCGACGAGCGTCACGAGGCACCATCCTCGCCGACCTCGGGGCACAGGAGGAACCGGGCGTGCGGGTGGCCCTCGTCGAGGGCGCGCTCACGGTCCTCGGTCAGACGGACCCGGCGGTTGATTCTCAGGCGGCTCATGCGATCGTCGCCCCTCCGGTCAGCGCGGCGAGTTACCAGTTCGCGCCGTCGCAGGCGACGATGCAGCCCTCGTCGGCGGCGTCCAACCTGATTGTCCCGCCGGACACCGCGCGGGTGTACTTGCCGGTGGATGACAGTGCGCGAACCGCGAGGGTCACCTGATGACTCCTCTGCGTCACCGTTTATCGTCGCGGTCTGGAACGGGCCGCTTGGCGAGGTCATCGATGATGCCCTCGTCTTCGATGCAGGTCAGAGGCATTCGGGCGTGGCGTACGTCCTCTACAGGTCGTAGTACTCTTTTGTCCGTGACGGACGTCCTGTCCACCGCGATCATCGTGGTGGCGTTGTTGATCGCCGCGTACGCCGTGGTGACGGCCCTGCGCAACCGCGCGATGGACGCCGGCCATCTCATCGCGCTCGGCGTCCTGGAGGCGCTGCTGATCGCGCAGGCCGTCGTCGGGTTCGTGAAGCTCTCGGGCGACGAGGGACCGGACGGGTCGGCCACCTTCGCCGGCTACCTGCTCGGCGTCCTGCTGATTCCGGTCGCGGGCGCCGGATGGGGCCTGCTGGAGCGCACCCGGTGGGGCTCCGCCGTGCTCGTCGTCGCCGGGGTGGCCGTCGCGGTCATGGTCGTCCGGCTCGACCAGCTGTGGAGCGGCGGTGGGTGACGGCCGGGCCCGTGCGGACGACGACGCCCGCGCCGGCGCCGAGATCCGCACGGGCGGCACGGCCCGTCCCAAGACCGGCACCGGCGGCGGGCCGGGACGGCTCCTGGTCGCCGTCTACGCGGTCTTCGCGCTCGCGGCCGGCGCGCGGGCGAGTGTCCAGATCGCCACGAAGTTCTCCGACGCGCCGGTGGCCTACGCGCTGTCGGCGTTCGCCGCGGCCGTCTACGTCCTGGCGACGGTCGCGCTGGCGCGCGGCGGCCGGACGTCGTTCAGGGTCGCCGTCGCCGCCTGCGCGACGGAACTGGCCGGGGTACTGGTCGTGGGCACGCTCAGCATCGCCGACTCGGCCGCGTTCCCGGACGAGACCGTCTGGTCCGGGTACGGGCGCGGGTACGGGTTCGTACCGCTGGTCCTGCCGGTCGTGGGCCTGCTGTGGTTGCGCCGCACCGCCCGCCTGGGTGGCGGGCCCGAAGCGGGCGGTGGGCGCCCTGTGGGCGGCGGCGAGTGAGCCCTCCGGCCACAGGTGTCGGGTGACCATCTCGGTCGGGCGGCCGGTCAGGCCGCCGCGGGCGGGGTGAGCCGCCCGCCGATCGGCAGTGCGCGGACGGCGGCCCTGGCGATCGCCTCCACCTCGTCGGGGGAGTGGTCGGCGGACGGGTTGCGGCCGATCCAGCGGAGCAGCCGGAGCGGCGGCGCGAACACGATCCCGTCCGCGGCGAACGGGGTCCGGACGAGCCGGCCGCCGTGCACGGCCAGCACCGGCGTCACCTTCACGGGCACCTCCGCGACCCGTGAGATCAGCTCGGCGGCGGTGTCGGCCCGCGCGGTCAGCCCGCCCACCAGCTTGGTCTGGGTCCGGCCGTCGATGAACAGCCGGCCGCCGTGGTGGGAGATCTCCGCGTCGGGATGCCAGGCCTCGTTGTGCACCAGCCACACGCCGCCCGGCCCGACGACGAGCTGGTCGGCCGGCCCGTGGCCGGGGACGACCCGCCCGTACAGCACCCGGTACCCGCGCCGCTCCAGCGTGTGGCGCAGCACCCGGTTCATCCGCTCCTCGCCGCGCAGCCCGCGCCGCCACACACCGGACGCGTGATGCACACGCCAATGCACGTACAGATCGGCGGACGCGACCAGCAGGGCCATCACGATTCCGAATACCGCGTTGACCAGCAGCCCGCACAGTATCAGCGTCGCGCCCGCCAGAATTGCGCGGGTCCGCAATCTGCCTTTACGGCCGCGCTGCCACAGCTCCTCGTATACCGCCTGAGGTGAACCGCCGGTGAACGCCGCCCTGTCCCTCAGATAGATCGAGCTGCCGATCATGGCCAACCTCCCCAGCACCCTGCTACGACGCCCTCATTATGGGGATACCCGAGCATTCCCGCCACAGTTCACGAGGTGACGTAAATCAAACGTGGAAGCAACTTCTAGCCCTTGAAAGCATTGCCTACCTGGCCTTTTGACGGGGTTGCCGCGCCGAATCCCGGGAAAACCTCAGATGGCCGCCGTGAATGGCTGAAATGCTCGGTGCAACTTTCCTTGCAACACACAGAGCCCTTTTCGTTGAGGTCGCATTCCCCGCATGGCCGATTACGTAACGGCGCGGCCCGGGCCGTTCGGGGTGCAGACTGGGGCGGTGCGCATCGACGCGGCCGAGGGCCTGCCCGCCGCCCGTGCCGTCCCCGCCCTCCGCGCGGCGCTGGACGGCCACGGCGCGGCCGTGCTGGCGGCGCCGCCCGGCACCGGAAAGACCACGCTGGTCCCGCTGGCGCTCGCGGGGCTCGCCCTCGGCGGGCCGCCCGTCGCGGGAAGGGTCCTGGTCCTGGAGCCGCGGCGGCTCGCCGCCCGGGCCGCCGCGCGCCGGATGGCGTGGCTCCTCGGCGAACGCGTCGGCGAGCGGGTCGGGCTGAGCGTGCGGGGCGAGTCGCGTCCCGGTGGCCGGGTCGACGTCGTCACGACCGGTGTCGTCCTGCGGCGTCTGCAGTCCGATCCGGAGCTCGACGGTGTCGGCACGGTGATCCTCGACGAATGCCATGAGCGGCATCTGGACGCCGACACCGCGCTGGCGTTCCTCCTCGACGTCCGCGCGACGCTGCGGCCCGATTTGCGGCTCGTCGCCGCGTCCGCCACCGCGGACACCGGGCCCTGGGCGCGCCTGCTCGGCGGTGCCCCCGTCGTGGAGACCGGCGCCGTGCTGCATCCCGTGGAGACGATCTGGGCGCCGCCGCCGCGTCCCGTCCCGCCGCCGCACGGCATGCGCGTCGACCCGGCGTTCCTCGCGCATGTCGCTGCCACGGCCCGCCGCGCGCTGGCCGACCGCGACGGCGACGTGCTGTGCTTCCTGCCCGGCGCGGGTGAGATCGCCCGGGTCGCCGGGCTGCTCGGCGGTGTGGACGCCGACGTCCTCCAGGTCCACGGCCAGGCGCCGCGGACGGTGCAGGACGCGGTGCTGGCCCCAGCTTCCGGGCGGCGGATCGTCCTTGCCACGTCCGTCGCCGAGTCGAGCCTCACCGTCCCCGGCGTCCGGACGGTCGTGGACTCCGGCCTCGCCCGCGAACCCCGCACCGACCACGCCCGCGGCCTCGGCGCGCTCACCACCGTCCGCGCGTCCCGCGCCACCGCCGAGCAGCGCGCGGGCCGGGCCGGACGGGAGGCGCCCGGCACCGTCTACCGCTGCTGGACACAGGCCGAGCACGACCGGCTGCCCGCCCGTCCCCGGCCCGAGATCGACCTGGCCGACCTCACCGGCTTCGCGCTCCAGGCCGCCTGCTGGGGCGACCCCGGCGCGTCCGGCCTCGCCCTCCCGGACCCGCCGCCGCGCGCCGCGCTCGACGCCGCCCGCGCGACCCTCGACGCCCTCGGCGCCGTCGAAGGCGGCCACGTCACCGGCCGGGGCCGCCGCCTCGCCGCCGTCGGCCTCCACCCCCGCCTGGCCCGCGCCCTGGTCGACGGCGCGCCCGAGGTCGGCGCCCGGCGCGCCGCCGAGATCGTCGCGCTGCTGTCCGAGCCGCCGCCGCGCGCGGCCGGCGACGACCTCACCGCCGCCTGGCGCGCCCTGCGCCGGTCCGGCTCCCGGAACGGAGCGCCCGCCGACGGTCACGCGGCGCGCTGGCGTGATGAGGTGCGCCGACTGCGGAAATCCGTTACCGCCGCGGCCGAGGCCCCGGCGGGCCACACAGACGATCACGCGGCGGGGCTCGTGGTGGCGCTGGCGTTCCCGGAACGGGTGGCGCGGGCGCGGCGGGGGAGCGGGTACCTGATGGCGTCGGGGACGGGCGCCCGGCTCGCCGACGGGTCCGCGCTGGCCGGGGCGCGGCCGGAGTGGCTGGTGGTCGCGGCGGCGGACCGGCCCGCCGGGGCGGCGTCCGCGCGCGTCCGGCAGGCCGTGGTGATCGACGAGGACGTGGCGCGCCGCGCCGCCGCTCCGCTGCTGGAGACGGCCGAGGAGGTCGCCTGGCGGGACGGCGACGTCGTGGCGCGGCGCGTCGAGCGGCTCGGCGCGATCGAGCTGGACGCGCGGCCTTTGCGCGACCCCGATCCAGAACTCGTCCGGGCGGCGCTGCTGGACGGCGTCCGCGCCGAAGGGCTCGGCCTGCTCACCTGGACGCCCGCGGCCCGGAACCTCCGCGACCGGCTGGCGTTCCTGCGCGCCGCGCTCGGCGATCCGTGGCCGTCCGTCGACGACGCGGCGCTGCTGGAACACGTCCCGTCGTGGCTGGCGGCCGCGCGGCGCCGCGCCGATCTGAGCAGGGTTGACGTCGCCGCCATGCTGCGCGGCCTGCTTCCCTGGGAGCAGGCGAAGCGGCTGGACGAATACGCGCCCGAACGGGTCGAGGTCCCGTCCGGGTCCCGGATCCGGATCGACTACGGGCAGGAGCGGCCCGTCCTCGCGGTGAAACTTCAGGAACTGTTCGGATGGGACGCCGCGCCCCGCCTCGCGGACGGGCGGGTGCCGCTGGTCGTGCACCTGCTGTCACCGGCCGGACGCCCGGCGGCGGTCACCGCCGACCTCACCTCCTTCTGGCGCGAGGGCTACAAGGCGGTCAGGGCGGAACTGCGCGGACGCTATCCCAAGCACCCCTGGCCCGAAGATCCGGCGAAGGCCGTGCCCACCAAGCGCACCAGCGGGCGCCGCCCTAGCGGGAGTCGATGAGGACCTCGATGCCGTCCAGGATGCGGGCCAGCCCGAACTCGAAGGCGCGGCGCGGGGCGACGGCGGAGTTGTACTCCTGTCCGGCGGCGGTGCCGATGCGCGTCCCGACGGGGTAGTCGGCCTCGTTCACGTACGTGTCGAGGAAGGGGGCGGTGGCCTCCCACCACTGCGCGTCGCTGATGCCGCTGCGGCGCTCGGCCTCGGCGGCGTTGACCGACACGCGGGCGGCGCTCTCGGCGAAACCGGTGATGAGCGCGGCGACCGAGTCCATCTCCAGGTCGGTGAGGCCGACGCCGTCGACCGCGCGCAGCTCGTACTCGTACTTGCCGATCGTGTTCGGCCCCATCGGCGGCCGGACCACGGTGATCTGCAGCAGCCACGGGTGGCGGTGGAACAGCGCCCAGTTGTCGCGGGCGATGTGCTCCAGCCGGGCCCGCCAGGTGCCCTCGGCGGGCGGCGTCAGCTCGCCGAACGCGCGGTCGAGCATGACGTCGATCAGCTCGGCCTTGCCCGGCACGTAGGTGTAGATCGACATGGGGGAGACGCCGAGCTCGTCGGCGATGCGGCGGATGGACAGGGCGTCCAGGCCGGCGGCGTCGGCCACCTCGATCGCCGTCCGGACGATCTGCTCGGCGGTCAGCCGGGGCTTCGGGCCGCGCTTCGGCCTCTCCCGCACGCCCCACAGGAGTTCCAGGCTGCGCCTGGGGTCGCCGCCCCCGCTGTACTCGGTCGTCACACCCGCGATCCTCTCAGGGATGAAACTCTGTACTGCGTACGTTATATTGTCCGTGATGGTAAATCCGTACAGCGTACATAGTTTTGGAGGGCGCGTGGTGGAACCACGGTTCGCGGTCGTCGCCGAAGGGCTGCGCAAGCGCTACGGCGACCCCCGCAAGAACAGCACCGACGCACTGGCCGGGCTCGACCTGCGCGTGCCCGCGGGCACCGTGCACGGGCTGCTCGGCCCGAACGGCGCGGGCAAGACGACCGTCGTCCGCGTGCTGGCCACGCTCGCCAGGCCGGACGCCGGCACCGCCCGCGTCGCCGGGCACGACGTCGTGCGCGAGGCCGCCGAGGTGCGGACCAGGATCGGGCTCGTCGGGCAGCACGCGGCGGTCGACGAGGTGCTCGGCGGGCGCGAGAACCTCGTCATGTTCGGCCGCCTCTACCATCTCGGCGCCAAGGAGGCGCGGCGGCGGGCCGACGAGCTGCTGTGGCGGTTCCGGCTGTCCGACGCCGCGGACAAGCCCGCCGGCGAGTACTCCGGCGGCATGCGGCGCCGTCTCGACCTGGCCGCGTCCATGATCCTCGCGCCGCCGGTGCTGTTCCTGGACGAGCCGACCACGGGCCTCGACCCGCGCAGCCGGGGCGAGGTGTGGGACGCGATCCGCGCACTCGTCGGCGGCGGCACGACCGTCCTGCTCACCACCCAGTACCTGGAGGAGGCCGACCGGCTCGCCGACGGCATCTCGGTGATCGACCACGGCCGCGTCATCGCCGAGGGCGCGCCGGACGCGCTCAAGGCGCGGCTCGGCGGCGACCGCGTCGAGGTCGTCCTGGACGATCCCGGCTCGCTCACCGCCGCCGCCGAGATCGTCGGCCGGGTCGCGTCCGGCGAGGTCGACGTGGACGCCGAGACCCTGCGCGTCGGAGCCCCGGTCGCCGGACGGGCGGCCGTGCTGACCGAGACCGTCCGCGCGCTGGACGAGGCGGGCCTGCGCGTCGCCGACATCGCCCTGCGCCGCCCCACCCTGGACGAGGTCTTCCTGCACCTCACCGGCACCGAGAACGAGGACGAGAAAGAGGAGGCGCGCTCATGAGCGTCCAGTCGCTGCGCTGGGCCGTCGCCGACGGCCGGGTCCTGACCGGGCGGGCCCTGGCGCACTGGGCCCGGCGGCCCGGCGACATCGCCATGGCGCTGCTGTTCCCCGTCATGGTCGTGCTGATGATGGGCTATCTGTTCGGCGGCCAGATGGACGTCCCCGGCGGCGGGAACTACCGGGAGTTCATCGTCCCCGGCATGTTCGCGCTGACGATGGCGTTCGGCGTCGAGACGACGTTCACCGCGATCGCGAGCGACGCCGCCAAGGGGGTGGCGGACCGGTTCCGCGCGATGCCGATGTCCTCGTCCGCCGTCGTCGTGGGCCGGGCCACCGCCGACATGCTGCACTCGGTCGTCGCGCTGGCCGTGATGGCGGTGTGCGGCGTGCTGATCGGCTGGCGCGTCCACGACGGCGCCGCCAAGGCACTCGCCGGGCTCGGGCTCCTGCTGCTCCTGCGGTTCTCGCTGATCTGGCTCGGGATCTACCTGGGCCTGATGGCGAAGGGGCCGGAGTCGGTCGCGGTCGTCCAGCTGCTGGTGTGGCCGATCGGGTTCCTGTCCAGCGCGCTGGTCGCGCCGAGCACCATGCCGGACTGGCTCGGCGCGGTCGCCGAGTGGAACCCCATGTCGGCGACGGTGACGGCGTGCCGGGAACTGTTCGGCGACCCCGTGTCCGGCGGTTCGTGGGCGGCGCGGCACAGCGTCCTGATGGCGGTGGTGTGGCCGCTGGTGATCGCCGCCGTGTTCGCCCCGCTGTCGGTGCGCCGCTACCGCGCCCTGGGCCGCTAGGGCAGGAGCGCGGCGCGATGGCGCGCCAGCGCGACCACCGGATAGCACGCCTCGGGCAGGGGCTCCGCGCCATCGCGCTTCAGCGCGGCGCGGAGCCTCGGCCCGACGGCCGCGGGATCGTGGGGCTGGACGACGCACAGCTCCGCCCGGACCGCCTGCCGCGCCGCCGCCATCAGCGCCGGGACGTCACCGACGATGACGATCTCGGCGGGCACGTCGCCGTGCGCGAGCCGCACGGCCACCGCGTGGAGGCCGCCCTCGCCCGTGTCCTCGTAGCGGAACTCGCAGACGAGACGGTCGCCGTCCAGCGGCCCTTCCTGGATGAGCCACACCTGGCCGGGGACGACCCGTCCGAGCGACTCCTCCCACGCCGCCGCAGGGACGCCGCCGAGCGCGTCCGCCGCTCGGCCCGCCGCCTTGCGCCCTTCGTCCGGGCCGATGGCGGCCAGCGCCCGCAGGAACGCCCGCGCCCCTGGGGTCCCGGCGGCCCGCAGGCAGGTGATCAGGTCGCCGAGCGCGGCGCGCCGCCCCTGCGCGTGCGGGGCCGCGGCCTCCAGGGCGCCGAGCCGCGCCGACGCCCACACCTCGGCCTCCAGCGGCCCGGGCAGCGACGGCAGCGCGTCCGCCTCCCGGACGAACGCCGCGTACACCTCGCGCAGACCCGGCAGCATCAGCTCCGGACCGGCGGACGGCCTGGTCGCACTCACGGCCTCAGCGTATGAGACGAGCCAGCCTGAGAGACAAGGGGAGCGGCGCGCCCCCGCGGCCGGTGCGGCCGGGCCGCGAGGGCGCGCCGCGGGCTCTAGGCGGGGAAGGTCAGCAGGGTGCGGCCCGCCCCGGCCGTCCCGCCCGTCGTGCGGACCTCGAACCGGCTGATCTCCCCGGTCCTCAGCGCCGTCCCGCCCTGCACCGTCAGCCGCGGCCGCGCGGACCCGGGCAGCCCGTACCCCGCCGCCGGGACGGCCCACCCCGCGACCGTGTGCGCGCGGCCCGCCCGGTCCACGGCGACAAGCTCGCATTCCAGCGGGCCGCGGACCTTGCTGAGGTCCAGCCCGATCCGGCTGCCCCACGCCTTGTCCTGCATCGCGATCGTGCCGGCGACGCCGGTGCCCGCGTCGGTGGCCGACATGCGGTGCGCGTCCCGCATCAGCGCGGCCGTCCCGGCGTCCGGCTCGGACACCGCCTGGCCGCGGTCGGCGCCGAGCGTGTACCCGGTGCCGAGCGCACCGCCGAGCAGCACCACACCGGCGGCGGCCGCGGCCAGCGCCCGCCCCGAGCGCCGCCGCCGCTCCCGCCGGATCCGCTGCCGCAGCAGGTCGGACACCACAGCGGGCTCCGGGGGCGACGCGCCCCCCACACCCCCCGGCAAGGGCGCACCGACGCGGTTCCCTCCGGGATCCGAGTCGGCGACCGGTCCGATGCCGTCGAGCGTCTTCGCTATGGCGCGCAGGTCGGCCAGTTCCGCCTGGCAGGGCGCGCAGCCCGGCATGTGGGCCTCGAACGCGCGCCGGTCGGGCTCCTCCAGCAGGCCGAGGGCGTAGGCGCCGACATCGATGTGCAGCATGTCCGCGCTCATGGCGTCACGCCCCTCTCCTCCAAGGCGACGCGCAGCGCCCTGAGCGCGTAGTAGACGCGGGACTTCACCGTGCCCACGGGGATGCCGAGCTGCTTGGCGGCCTCGTTCACCGAGCGGTCCCGGAAGAAGGTCTCGTTGAGGATCTCGCGGTGGGCCGGGGACAGCGCGAGGAGTGCTTCGGACACGACGACGGAGCGCAGCAGATCCTCCAACCCGTCGGGGACGCGCATGTTCTCCAGCGGGCCCTCGCCCGCCTCCTGCGGCCGGGCGTTCTTGCGCCGCTGATCGTCGATGACGATCCGGCGGGCGACCGTCGCCAGCCACGGCAGCAGCGAGGCCGCGTTCTCGTCGAGCTGGTGGGCGCTGCGCCACGCGCGGATCATGGTCTCCTGGACGACGTCCTCGGCCCAGTGCCGGTCCCCGCCGGTGAGGCGGAGGACAAAGGACAGCAGCGGACGGCCGTACACGCGGTACAGCTCGGTCACGATCACCTGGTCGTCCACGGCGCCCGTGGGCTGCGGGCCGCGGAACCAGCTCCACGGTCCGGCGGGACGTTCTCGCGGGGCCGACACGGCGGTCGGTGATCTGTGGGCCATCGGGGGTCTCCGGCTTGAAGCGGGGGCGGACGACGCGGTGACCGTGAGCCAGTTGTCACGTTGGGAGGCAGTACGGGCCCCTGGTCGCCGGAGGTTCAACCGGGACCCCGCCGGGACGCGTTTTCCACTCGCGCCCTTACTGGTTCGCTATCTTTCGCTCACCTTCGGCGCGAGCCGCCGGCGGACCGCGTCGTAGTTCCGACAGCCGGAACGGGAACCCGTCCACGGCGGTCCGCGGAAGGGCAACGCTCACTCCACGCATTGGAGCGAATGCGGGCATCGGGCCCATTTGCCCAGACAAGGACCGAGGGGCGGATCGGCATAGTGAAAGGGAACGGCAACACACGACTGAGCTACCGGCTGCTGCTGGCGGTGGACATCCAGGGGTACAGCAAGCGCGACACCCGCGAGCAGCTGCTGGCGCAGCGCGACCTGTGCGCGGCGCTCGACCGCGCCGCGTGCGGCGCCGGCCTCGACCGGGGCCACTGGGACAAGCAGGTCGGCGGGGACGGGGAGCTCGCCACGCTGCCGGACGGGACCGACCCCGCCACGGTGGCCGGCGAGTTCGTCATCGGCCTCGCCGAAGCGCTACGCGACATCAACCACGAGGCCGGCGGCAACGGCGGCAACACGGGCGGCGGTGACACGGGCGGCGGTGACACGGGCGACAGCGGGGGCGGCGGCACGGGCGCGCGCCGGCTGCGGGTGCGGCTCTCGCTGCACCACGGCACGCTGACGGCCGGGCCGTTCGGGCCCGCCGGCGACGCGCCCATCGTCGTCCAGCGGCTGCTGGACGCCGCGCCGCTGCGCCGCCTGCTGATCGACGACGCGGGCCGCGACCTCGCCTACGTGGTCTCCGACTCGCTGTACGAGGACGTCGTGCGGACCGGGTTCTGCGCGCTGCCGCCGGAGGCGTTCCAGGCCATCAGGGTGTCGGCGAAGGGCGCGAGCTTCCGCGGGCACATCCTGACCGGCCGCGCGGTCCGCCGCGCCGGGCTGCCGGACGGGCGCGGCGAGGACGGCGGCGGGCGGGGCGGGCCCCCGGGCGACCGGGCCGCCCCGGACGCCCGCGTCCTCGACTTCCCGGCCTTCGCCGTCAGGTAGCCCCGCCGGGGCGGGAAGCGATCGGGCCGGCACGCGGTTGACGCCTGGAAACCGGACCTTCTGCGGAGGCGGACGATGGCGGACGACGCGGCGCTGGCCAAGCTGGTGGCGGAGCACGACCTCGGGGTGCTGATCACCCTCAAGCGGGACGGGCGGCCCCAGTCGTCCAACATCAACTACCACTTCGACGAGGCCCGGCGGCTCGTCCGGATCTCCGTCACCGCGGACCGGGCCAAGGCCCGCAACCTGGCCCGGGACCCGCGGGCGAGCCTGCACGTCAGCACGGGGGACGGCTGGTCGTACGCGGTCGCGGAGGGCACCGCCGAACTGTCGGCCGTCGCCGCCGACCCCGGCGACGCGGCCGTGGCCGAGCTCGTCGAGGTGTACCGCGACATCCGCGGCGACCACCCCGACTGGGACGAGTACCGGCGCGTCATGGCCGAGGACGGCCGGCTCGTCGTCCGCCTGCACGTCGAACGCCTCTACGGGCACGTCCGCGGCTGACCCGGACCTCTGACCCGGACCTCGCCGCGCCGCGCGTCCCGCTCGCGGCGTGGGGCCGGAGGCCGCGCGACCCCCCGCGCGACCCCCGGCGAAAAAGGGTGCAGGCCGAGAGCACCCCGCAGTTCCCTCGGCCTGCACGTTCTTGGCCCCCCCACGGAGCCTTCCTCCGAACCGGCCCGTCCCCGCCTACGCGGGATCGGGGCCGTAGACCTCCCACAGCTCTCCGGCGAAGAACCTGCCGAAGTTCAGCAGGGACTCCGCGCCGTCCGGCCCCGACGTGCGGAACGTCGTGAGCTGCCGCGCGAAGTCCGTCAGCCGGATGTGCAGCACACCCGCCCCGACGATCTCCGCGCCGTCCTCCTCGTCCTCGCCGACGTGGCCGTCCAGCAGCCGCACGTACAGCGTCGACGTGTCCGGCCAGATCCGCGTCGGCGGACCGTGCAGGACGTTCTTCACACCGCTGAGCGTGCGGCGGTTGCCGTCGCCGTCGGTGTAGAACAGGCGGTACTTCATCAGCCGCCTGTCCTCGTCCCTGCCCGGCGAAGGGTCGACGAACAGGTTGAACGTGCCGTGCTCGACCCGGCGGCGGCCCCCGTGGCCGGGCGCGTCGACCCAGCCCTCGGCGCTCGCCGCGTGCTCGGGGTCGTGGACGAACCGTTCGGTGTCGTCCGCCGTGATCGTCAGGCGGAACGACAGCGGCCGCCGTCCCGCCGCCTTCGCGCCGGTCCGCGGATCGGTCTCGCCGTAGGTGACGGACCCTTTCATCTCCTCCGTGAACCACAGCGACGTACGGTCCGGTGCCGCCGGGGAGGGTCCCCGCGACCCCCCGCGGTCCCCCGAGACCGGACCGTACGCCGCCGAGCCGTTCCCGGCCGAGCCGTTCCCCGCCGGCACGCTCTCGGCCGGGACGTTCCCCGCCCCGATCGGATCCCCCCCGATCTGCCCCGTCCCGCCGGGCGAGCCGGAACCCCCGGCCGGCTCGGCCCCCGTGGCGGACGGGGCGGTGGCGGACGGGCCGCCCGCACCCCCTTGTGCGGACGCGCCCTCCAGCAGCCGCGTCGCCAGCCGGTCGGCCTGCGCGGCGATGGTGAGCGAGGGGTTCGGGCCCACAGGTCCCGGCATCGCCGCCCCGTCGGCGATGTAGAGACCCGGGAACCCGAACACCTCGCCGAAGGCGTCGCAGACGCCCTCGCCCGGATGGGCGCCCATGGGGGCGCCGCCGAGTGGGTGGACGGTGATGATGCGCTTGCGGAACCACATCGGGTTGTCGGCGTAGTCGGCGCCGAGCACGTCCGCGATGCCCCGCATCGTCCTGCGGACCCGGTTGAACAGCTCCTCGCTGGTCTTCGTCGTCCAGTCCGCGGCGAGCCGGCCGTCCTTCAGGCGCAGCCGCCCGTCGGCGGTGTCGCGGCCCATGCCGAGCAGCGGCAGCGAGCTGACCGTGAGGGCGCCGTCGCCGATCAGGTCCGAGATCTCCTTGGACAGGTTCGTGTCGGGCGCCTCCCGGAACAGGGCGGTGAACCGGTCCCACAGGAACTTCACCGCGCGTTCGAGGTCGTTGCCGACGTCGAGGCCGTCGACGATCCAGTCGGCGAAACCGGGGTAGCCGGCGTCCTGGATGTAGCCGCCGGGGCCCGCGCCGGGCACGCCGTCCAGCTCGTCCGGCAGCCGGATCGCCGTGGTGATCACCGGGCCGCGGCTGGCGTTCAGCGGGCGGACCCGGTTGCGGTCGGTGGCCCGCATCAGGAACGTCAGCAGGTCGCCGTTGCCGCTGAACCGGGTGCCGAGCGCGTCGCTGAGCCCCGGGAACGCGTCCCGCGACTTCAGCAGCAGGAACGTCGTGCCGTAGGTGCCGGCGCCCAGGATCAGCCGGTCGCAGGTGATCGTCCGCAGGGGCAGGCGGCGCCGCTTGCGCAGCGACAGGGCCGGCGGGGGCTCGTGCTCGACGTAGTCGACCTCGTACCCGCCGCCCGGCCGCGGCCGCAGCGCCTTCACCTCGTGGGAGGTGCGGATGTCGGCGCCGTGGTGCGCCGCCGCCGACAGGTAGGTGTGGTCGAGGCTGTTCTTGGCGCCCTCGTTGCAGCCGATGTCGCACTCGCCGCACAGCCGGCACGTCCGCCGCCGGACGCCGTGGATGTTGCCGTAACCGGCGTCCGCGATCGGCAGGCTCATCGCGGGCCTGCCGCCGGGGTGGGAGGCGAAGCTGACCGCGAGCGGCGGCAGCGTGCACTGCAGGCCCAGCTCCGCCGCCGCGTCCTGCATCGCGTGCGTCTTCGGGGTGTCGTCGAACGGCACCTGGTCGAGCGGGTACGGCGTCGCGCCCATCATCTTCTCGACCACGTCGTAGTGCGGGTCGAGGTCGGCGCGGGAGATCGGCCACGGCGTCCGGGAGCCGTCGGGGCCGTCGGTGACGAACCACTGCTCGTCCTTGCGCAGCAGCACGTTCGCGTAGATCAGCGAGCCGCCGCCGAGCCCGGACGACACGACCGAGTCACAGCCCTTGAAGCTCCACACGTCGAACATGCCGTACAGCCCGGCGCCCGGGTCCCAGAACGCCCGGCCCATCTCGGAGGGCGAGCGGGGGAAGGAGCCCGGCGGGTACGGCTGGCCGCGCTCCAGTAGCACGACCGACCGTCCGGCCTCCGCGAGCCGGTACGCCGCGACGGATCCGCCGAACCCGGACCCGACCACGACCGCGTCGACGTGCTCCACGCCGTCGTCCCTCATGTCGTCACTCATCGAACCGAACCTTCCGCTGCCGTCGTCGGCGTCGTCGCTGGCGTCTTCATGCGCTGTGACGCTTGAGGAAGTCGACGATCCGCGGAAAGACGTCGATGTGCGAGTTCTTGCCGATCAGGGGATCGAGATGCCCGTAGCCGGGCAGCACGGCCAGCTCGTGGCGTCCGGGCGCGGCCTTCTCCAGGATCTTGTGCAGGTGGACGTTGGAGTCGGTGAAGACGCGGTTGCTGCCCGGCGCGAGCAGCAGCATGGGCGTCTGCACGTCGGACGCCTTCGCCAGATAGTTCTGCGGGAGCCTGTCGTAGCGCGGGTCCCGCGGCCTGTGCTTCACCGAGTGGCCCGCCTTGACCATCTTGCGGACGTGCCGGTAGTAGTTCAGCCCGGACGCGGCGCAGATGTCGGCGACCCGCTGGTGCGTCTCCGGCAGCAGGTTGTGGTGCTCGTACATCGCCGGTCTGCCCGCGCCCCACTGGAAACTCTGCATGTGGCAGGCGCGGACCTTGCACTCGCGGTGGAACAGCGACACGGCCCGGGACACCATCCACGGGCGCGTGAACCGCGGCGCCTCCCCGAACCTCGGGTCGAGGAACGGCAGCCCGACGACGTACTCCAGAAACCAGGTGCCGAGGCCGAGCTTGAACCGCGACCATTTCGGCACCCGCGGAGTCAGCGACACGCTGTTGCAGGTCAGGGTGGTGACGCCGGTGACCGTCCCGGCGAACAGGCTCATCGAGAACGACACCGCGCCCAGGCAGTGCGCGATGACGTGCACCCTGCGGTCTCCGGTGTGGCGGCGCAGCTCCGCGAGCGCGGGCGGGAAGTCGAACAGGGCGACGTCGTCGAGGCTGTAGCGGTGCGTCTCGGTGTCGTACGGGTAGCGCCCGCTCATCCGGAAGTCGAGCGCCCAGACGTCGGTGAACCCGTTGTCGAGCAGGTGCGACGCGAGGTTCGGGACCTCCGGCATCAGGAACAGGTCACTGGAGGAGGTGAGGCCGTGAACGAGCAGGACGACGTCCTCGGACTCCTCGCGCAGGAACCGGGTCAGCTGCAGGCCGAGACCGTCCTCGGTCGTGACGGGATACGTCGATATGTCCGCATCCTTCACGCCGTCGAGCGTGAACCGGGGGATCACTCGTTCCATCTCTGGTCACCTCCATTTTTCTCGCAACGATGATGCTGTGACCCGCCGATACGGGGCATCGTGGTAAACCCGTACTTCTTCCCCGGAACCTGATGAGCAGGGGCGGGACGGATTCGTGTCGACATCCGTTACTACTGTGATGGTCCACGGGGTGCGGAAGTTCTGAAACCGGACAACCGGGTCACAGCGGGCGAGATCATCCGGCCCCGCCGCCCGTCCGGAGCGCGGGCCTGTCCTGGGGATCTATTCGGCGCCCGGGGCGCCGGGGTCCGGGAGGCTGCGGCTGAGCGCGTTCACCACGCCGACCCGCGAGCTCACCCCGAACTTGGCGAAGATGTGCGACAGGTGCGTCTCGACCGTGCGGATGCTGACGAACAGCCGGTCGGCTATCTGCGAGTTCGTGCAGCCCTCGACGACCAGGGACGCGACCTCGTACTCGCGCTTGGACAGCCCGCCCGGCAGCCTCGAGTTCCGGCCGCCCGAGCCGCCCTTGGCCGGGACCCGCACGCCGAGCCGGCGCTGCTCCCGGACGACCTGCGCGTGCAGCGCCCGCGCCCCGCAGGAGGCGAAGATCCCGGCGGCGAGCTTCAGCTGCTCGCGCGCGGCGGGCCGGTCGCCGGCCTCGGCGTGCGCCTGCGCGGCGCGCAGCCGCGCCCGGCCGACGTCGATCCGGTGCCCGGCCGCCTCGAACGTCTCCGCCGCCGCGAGCGCCTCCCGCGCCGCCTCCGCCGCGTCGGTGGGCTGGAGGGCGTGCGCGCGGGCGAGCCTGGCGAGCGCGTTGTGCGCGTCCATGCCGGGGATGATCAGGTGCTGGCTGCGCTTCACCCAGTCGGCCGCCGCGTCGGCGCGGCCCCGCCCGGCCTCGACGCCGGCCATCATCTCGTTGAGCGACAGCTGGGTGCGCTGGTCGAGCGGGCCGCTGACCGCCCGCTCCACCGCCTCGGCCGCCTCGTCCAGCCGGCCGAGCCCGATCAGCGCGGTCGCGCGCGCGTAGCGCGCCATCGACCCCCACCACTCGCCGACGCCCGCGCCGACCTCGATGGCCTCCTCGGCGTGGCGCAGCGCGGTCTCGTTGTCGCCGGACCAGCCGGTGACGAGGCTCTGCTGGGTGAGCGCGAACACCAGCTGCTGCCCGGAGTTGAGGAGCCGTGCCTCCTCGACCGCCTCCTCGGCCGCGGCGGCCGCCTCCTCCAGCCGGCCGAGCATCCCGTAGGCGCGGGCGAGGCCCGCCATCAGGTTGGTGACGATGTACAGCTGCCCGGTGGCGCGGGCGATCGTGACGGCGCGCTGGAACCGGTCCGCCGCGTTGTGGAAGTGGCCCATGAACGTCTCCGCCCAGCACAGCCAGGCGATCGCGTCCATCCACTCGGCGATGTGCTCGTCCGGGGCGGCGTTGACGAGCCGGTCGGCGGCCTCCAGGTAGCGGATGGCGTCCTGGATGCGTCCGGCGGCGAGGGCGGGCATCGGGCGCACCGCGGCGACCGCCAGCTTCAGGCTGGGCTCCCAGTCGTCGGAGTTGTCGGGCATGAGGTCCAGCACGGCCTGCGCGGCGCGGAAGTCGATGCGGAACATCCGCTCGGCGACGAGCCGCATCCGCAGCGGGACGGCGGCGGGGGAGCGCGGGTCGGGCATGCGGCGCAGCTCGTCCAGCAGCAGCGCGCGCGCCTCGTGCGGGCGGTCGAGCTGCCGTTCCATCAGCGCGGCGAGCCGGGCCGCGCGGGCGCGCCGCTCGTAGTCGTCCAGCGGCAGCATGCGCAGCACGCTCCGGGCGGTCTCGCGGCCCTCGGCGAGGTGCCCGCCGACCGTCTGCACCCGCGCCAGCTCCATCATCAGCTCAAGCCTGGACGGCAGCGCCGGGTCGGCGGCCTCCTCCGCCGCGACGCCGGTCGTCGGCATCAGGCTGAGCGCGGACTTCAGCCAGTGCGCGGCGGTCGTCGGGGCCTGGGTGGCGAACGCGCGGGCGGCCTCGACCAGGGTGGCGATGGCGTCCCGGTCGCCGACCCGGCCAGAGCGCTCCACATGCCGGGCGCGCACGGCGGCGGGCGCGCCGATCTCGGTGAGGTAGGCGGCGATCCGGCCGTGCGCGGCGAGCCGCCACCCCGCCGCCGCCGACCGGTACGCGGCGTGCCGCACCAGCGGATGCCGGAACCGGAACCGCTCGGCGCGGGGCCGCACGATGTCGCGGGCGACGAGCTCGTCCAGCGCCGCGAGCGCCGCGTGCTCGTCCACCTCCGCCGCCGCGGCGGCGAGCAGCGGGGTGAACTCGTCGGCGGCCACGGCCGCGCTCTGCGCGATCAGCCGCGCGTTCGGCGACAGCCCGCTCAGCTCCATCTGCAGCGCCGCGCGGACCGCGGGCGGCAGCTCTCCCTCGGTGTCGCCGGCGGCCAGCGGCTCCCGGGTGCGGGCGAGCGCCTCCAGGTAGAAGGGGTTGCCGCCGCTGGCCCGGTACAGCTCGCGGCAGCGCGTCCCACTGACCCCGGGGCCGAGCAGCTCGGCGACCTCGTCCTGGGTGAGCGGCGACACCGGCAGCCGGTTCCCGCCGACGGCCTGGAGGGACGCCTGCACCAGCGCGCCGAGCCTGGCCGACGCCTGGGCGGGCCGGTAGGCGAGGGCGATCAGCACGCGGGCGCGCGGCGGGTGCCGGACGAGATGGTCGAGCAGCTCGATGGTCGCGTCGTCGGCCCAGTGGACGTCGTCGAGCATCAGCACCAGGCCCGACGGCGCCGCGACCTCCTCCAGCAGGTGCCGCATCGCGCGGTACAGCTGGTAGCGGGCGACGGGCGTGGTGACCGGAGGGCTCCCGGGCCCGGCGGGCTCCCCGTCGTGGAGGGCGGCGGTCGACAGCGCGGGGAACACCGGGGCCAGCAGCCGCACGCTCGTGGGGCTGAGGTCGCCGATGTGCTGCTCCAGATGGTCGTCGAGGGCGTCGACGACGGCGCCGAACGGCATCTCCTGCTCGAACTCGGCGGCGCGCCCGGCCAGCGCGCGGAGCTTGCGGCCCTCCGCGGCGCTCAGCAGCTCGTTGAGCAGCCGGGTCTTGCCCGCACCCGGCTCGCCGACCAGCGCGAGGAAGCGGAAGGTGTCGGCCGCCGTGGCGTTCAGGGCCTCCTCGAACGAGCGGAGGACGTCCTGCCGTCCGACGAGCGGGACACCGTCCGGCGACACTGCGTCGCCGTGGCCGGTACGACCCTCCATGTCCACACCCCAACAGTGACAGGCGGTCGATACGCCGTGATCATGCTTCTCGTTGCGGTTACTGAGAATTGGCGGGTTTTACCCTATCGGGTCGAACGTTGGTGAGCAGGGGCAACACGCGCCGCCCACCTGGCACACCATGGGCGGTCATCACTCGTCACCCTGTCGTTCCACCCTGTCCTTCAGCCTGTTGTCTCCCTGCTATCAACAGTCCTGACGGGCCACGTGTCAACCTCGATTCGGTAAATCGTTCCGCCGTCGTGACATGGCTACCTTACGCGCCGGCGCTCCAGTCCGAGGCGGCCGGCGGCCTCGTCCCACCCGGCGTCGCCGCCGGACGGGGCGTAGCGGCGCAGCGGCTGGGTCGCGGCGACCAGGGCGCGGGAGTCGGCGAGCCCGCCGACGACGCCGTGCGCGCGGGCCTGCGCGAGGACGTTGCCGAGCGCGGTCGCCTCGACCGGCCCGGCGACCACGGGGAGCCCGGCGGCGTCCGCGGTGAGCCGGCACAGCAGGTCGTTGCGGCTGCCGCCGCCCACCAGATGGACGACCTCGATCTCGGCGCCGGACAGCGCCGCGGCCTCCCGGAGCGCGGCCCGGTGCGCCAGCGCGAGGCTGTCCAGGACGCAGCGGACGGTCGCGGCCGGGCCGTCCGGCTCGGGGAAACCGCGGCGGCGGCAGTGCGCGGCGACGCGGGCGGGCATGTCGCCGGGCGGGAGGAACTCCGGGTCGTCGGGGTCGATCAGCGACCGCAGGCCCGGCACCCGCGCCGCCGCGGCGAGCAGCGCGGGCAGGTCGGGGCCGCCCCACGCCCGCAGCGACTCCTGGAGGAGCCACAGGCCCATCACGTTGCGCAGGTAGCGGACCGTTCCGTCGACGCCGCCCTCGTTGGTGAAGTTCGCCTCGCGGCTCGCCTCGGTCAGGACGGGCGCGTCCAGCTCGACGCCGACGAGCGACCAGGTGCCGCAGGAGATGTAGCCGAACCGGCCGGTCTCGGCCGGGACGGCGGCGACCGCGGACGCCGTGTCGTGCGACCCGACCGCGGTCACCCGGAGGGACGGGTGGCCTGTTTCGGCCGCGACGTCCTCGCGGAGGGTCCCGATCGCGTCGCCCGGATCGCGGAGCGGCGGGAGGATCTTCGCGGGGAGGCCGAGGCGGGTCAGCAGGTCCCGTGACCAGGTGCCGGCGCGGACGTCCAGGAGGCCGGTCGTGGACGCGTTCGTCCGCTCCGCGCCGATCTCGCCGGTCAGCCAGTAGGCGAGCAGGTCGGGGACGAGGAGCAGCGTGCCCGCCCCGTCCAGGTCGTCGGCGGCGAGCTGGTAGATCGTGTTGAACGGGAGGAACTGCAGGCCGGACGCCTGGTAGAGGACGTCGTCGCCCACCTCGGCGCGGACGCGGTCCATCACGCCGTCGGTGCGGGCGTCGCGGTAGTGGACGGGGTTGCGCAGCAGCGCGCCGCCGTCGTCCAGCAGGCCGTAGTCGACGGCCCACGAGTCGATGCCGACGGAGGCCAGCCCGGACGGCGCGGCGCGCAGCCCGTCGAGGACGTTCCCGTACAGGCCGAGGATGTCCCAGTGCAGCGTGCCGTTCACCCGGACGGGACGGTTCGGGAAGCGGCGGATCTCGTCCAGCTCCAGTGTGCCGGGGCCGACGCGTCCGGCCATCACCCGCCCGCCGGACGCCCCCAGGTCGACCGCCGCGAAGGTCGCCTCGGTCATTGGACGACCAGCACCTCTAGCGTCCGCGGCCCGTGCACGCCCTCCACCCGGGACAGCTCGATGTCGCTCGTCGCGGACGGCCCGGACACGAACGTCAGCGGCCGGTGCGGGTCGAGCCGCTCCAGCGCCTCGGGCACGTCCGGGGCGATTTGCCCGGCGAGGACCACGATCAGGTGGTAGTCGGGGACGAGCGACAGCGCCCGCGGCCCCTGCCCTGCGCCGTGGTCGAGGACGATCGTCCCGGTCTCGGCGATGGCGGCGGCGCAGCCGGTGACCGCGCCCGCGAGCCCGTCCAGCGCGGCGACGGACGGGTCGCGCACGAACGGGGCGCCGGACGCGGAGATCCACTCGCCGGGCAGATCGGAAGGGACGCCGTAGGAGCCGGGCCGCGCGGCCAGCCGCTCCGCGACCGTCCCCGGCACATCGGAAGCCGCGACGCGCAGGACCGCCGCGCGGTAGTCGGCGACCCGCTCGGCGAACAGGTCGAGGACGTCCTCCCCATGGTGGCGGCGCAGATAGCCGCGGTCGATCCGGCCGTAGGCGGCGGCGACCTCGGCGGCGGGCCGGTCGGGCATGACCCGTTCGACGCGGCGGAGGATCTCCTCGCGCGCGCTCATTCGCCGCCCTCCTCGCGGCCGCCGTCCGTGCGGGCCCACCAGGCGCGGAACGACTCGGGCGGCGGGGCGGGCGCGTCGCGCGTCTCCGTCCAGGCGCCCAGCGGCCCGGGCAACCGCCGGATCCGGCCGCCGCGCGCCACGGCGCGGCGGCTCGCGGACGCCGCGCGCTGCGCGAGCGCGAGCCGGGTGGGGGAGCGCAGCGTCCATCCGGCCGCGGTCATCGCGACCCGTTCGAGCGGGTGCCGCGGCCCCTTCTCCACCGCGCGGGCCCGCAGGTGCACGAGCACCTCCGGGATGTCGATCGCGACCGGGCACGCCTCGAAGCACGCCCCGCACAGCGTCGACGCGTAGGGCAGCGACGCGTCGACGTCCGACCCGATGCCCCTGATCTGCGGCGACAGGATCGCGCCGATCGGCCCCGGATACGGCGACCCGTAGGCGTGGCCGCCGGCGCGCCGGTAGACCGGGCACACGTTCAGGCACGCGGAGCAGCGGATGCAGCGCAGCGCCTGCCGTCCCACCTCGTCGGCCAGGGTGGCGGTGCGGCCGTTGTCGAGCAGGACGAGATGGAAGTCGCGCGGCCCGTCACCGGGATGGACGCCCGTCCAGGTGGAGGTGTACGGGTTCATCCGCTCCGCCGTGGACGAGCGGGGCAGCAGTTGCAGGAACACCTCCAGGTCCCGCCAGGACGGCACGATCTTCTCCACGCCCATCACCGAGATCAGTGTCTCGGGGAGCGTCAGGCACATCCGGCCGTTGCCCTCCGACTCCAGCACGACGAGCGTGCCGGTGTCGGCGACGGCGAAGTTCACCCCCGACACCGCGACCTTCGCCGACAGGAACTTGGCGCGCAGATGCCGCCGCGCCGCCTCCGCCAGCTCGGCGGGCGCGTCGGTCAGCCCGGGCGGCGCGTCCTCCATCGCGCGCAGGAAGATGTCGCGGATGTCGGATCTGTTGCGGTGGATGGCGGGCACCAGGATGTGCGACGGGCGGTCGTCCCCGAGCTGCACGATCAATTCCGCCAGGTCGGTCTCGTAGGCGGTGACGCCCTCCTCGGCGAGGAACTCGTTGAGCCCGATCTCCTGCGTGGCCATCGACTTGACCTTGACGACCTCGGTCTCGCCGGTCGCCTTCACCAGGTCCGCGACGATCCGGCCGGCCTCGGCGGCGTCCCGGGCCCAGTGCACCGTTCCACCCGCCTCGGTGACGTTCTCCTCCAACTGCCGCAGGTAGTGGCCGAGGTTCTCCAGGACGTGGTCCTTGATCTGCCTGCCCGACTCGCGGAGCGCCGCCCAGTCGTCCAGCTCCGCGACGGCCGCCGCGCGGCGGCCCCGGATCGTGCTGGTCGCGTGCGCGAGGTTGCCGCGCAGCCGCGCGTCCCCCACCGCGCGCCGCGCCGCGTCCGGGAACGACGGCATCCCCACGTAAGTCGGCATGTTCATGACGGGTCCTCCTCGGTGGAGGCGAGGATCTCCGCGAGGTGGACGGTCCGCACCCCCGCGCGCGTGCGGGTGAGCGCGCCGCCGATGTGCATCAGGCAGGAGTTGTCGGCCGCGCACAGCGCCTCCGCCCTCGTCTCCCGGACGGCGGTGACCTTGTCCGCGCACATCGCGGCCGACACCTCCGCGTTCTTCAGCGCGAACGTCCCGCCGAACCCGCAGCACTCGGCGGCGTCCGGCAGGTCGACGAGGTCGATGCCGCGGACCTCGCGCAGCAGCCGCAGCGGGCGGTCGCCGGCGTGCAGCATCCGCAGCGAGTGGCAGGTCGGGTGGTAGGTGACGCGGTGCGGGAAGTAGGCGCCCACGTCGGTGACGCCCAGCACGTCCACCAGGAACTCCGACAGTTCGTACACGCGGGACGCGACCCCGGCCGAGCGCGGCGCGAGCCTCGGATGCCAGTCGCGGATCATCGCGCCGCACGACGCGGACGGCGTCACGATCGCGTCGTAGGGCTCGAACGTCTCCGCGAACCCCTTCACCATGTGCCGGGCCTGCCGCCGGTAACCGGTGTTGAGGTGCATCTGGCCGCAGCACGTCTGCCCGGTGGGGAACTCCACGTCGTGGCCGAGCCGCCGCAGCAGCCGCACGGCCGCCTTCCCCGTCCCCGGGTACAACGTGTCGTTCACACAGGTCAGGAACAGCGCGACCCGCATCAGGCGTCTCCCCCCACACGGCGGCTGGACTCGCGCACCACCAGTTCGGGCTGGAACATGACCTGCTGGTGGGCGTGCCCGGCCGCGTCGTCGCACTCCTCCAGCAGCAGCTCCGTCGCGATCCGGCCCAGCTGGTAGGTGGGCTGGCGCACCGAGCTCAGCGGGACCGCCGCGGCGGCCGTGAACTCGATGTCGTCGTACCCGATCAGCGCGATGTCAGCCGGCACCTTCAGCCCCGCCTGCAGCAGCACGCGCAGGACGCCGAGCGCCAGCAGGTCGTTCGCGCAGAAGATCCCGTCGGGCAGCGGCGAGCCAGCCTCCAGCAGCCGCCGGGCCGCCTCCTGCCCGGCCCGCGCGTTCATCGCGCCGACGGCGACCTCCCGCATCGCCTCGCGGCCGAGGCCCGCGGCGCGCAGCGCCCGCAGCGCGCCCTTGCGCCGGTCGGCGCACTGCCGCAACACCGGAGGCCCGGTGACGAACGCGAGCGTGCGGGCGCCGCCGGCCAGCAGCTCGCCCGCCGCCAGCTCGCCGCCCGAGACGTCGTCGACGGCGACCGAGCACTGGTTCGCGCGCGGCGTCGGATGGTCGAGCAGCACCACCGGGACGTTCCGCTCGCGCAGCGGCCCGGCCGCCTCGCCGTCGTCGCCGACCGGCGTCAGCAGCACGCCGCGGACCCGCTGCTCGGCGAACACCCGCAGGTTGCGCTGCTCCCGCTCGTCCGACTCGCCGGACGACGACAGGATCACCGCGTAGCCGCGCTCGCTCGCGGTGTCCTCGACGCCGCGGGCCACGTCGGTGAAGAACGGGTTGGCGAGGTCGAGGACCATCAGCCCGATCGTGCTGCTGTGCCCGGCGCGCAGCGTGGACGCCGACCCGTTGCGGACGAAGCCGAGCTCCCTGATGGACTCCTCGACCCGCGCCCGGGTCGGCCCGGCGACCCGCTCGGGACGGTTGAGCACGTTGGACACGGTGCCCGGCGAGACGCCGGCGTGCGCCGCGACCTGCTTGATGCCGACCGTCCTGCTCAGGTTCTCAGGACGCCCGGCGCCGTCTGTGCTCACTCTGCTCGCTCCCGGTCCGTCCGCTGCTGTGCGGCTCACTTTGGGTCATCGCATTAAAACGTGTCAACCCCGCTGTCGGGACCATCGGGCCGGAAACCCGGCCGGCCGGTCCCGGTCGCGAGCGACCTCGAAAACTCCCTGGGCCCTGTGGCCACGGGGCTTTCGGTGATCTTAGACCGCTTTGCCGCAAGGTTCCCTCTTGACGGGTGCTTCGGGTCACATCTAGCGTCCTCCGCAAGATCTTGTTAAAACGTTTTTCATCGGAATGTTTCCGACGTGCTCCGCGAGGAGGGCCGCGATGAGTGCACCCGCCCGGTCGGCGCCGCCGACATTGGCGCTGGTCAACGTGAGCAAGTCATTCGGCGCCGTGCGCGCCCTCCAGGGCGTGACGCTGGAGCTGCACGCGGGCGAGGTGCACGCCCTTGCCGGGGAGAACGGCGCGGGCAAGTCGACGGTCGTAAAAACGTTCGCAGGCGTGCACCGTCCGGACGCGGGCGAGGTCCGGGTGGACGGCGCGCCCGCCGCGTTCGGCGGCCCCGCCGGCGCGCAGTCCGCCGGGGTCGCCGTCATCTACCAGGAGCCCACGCTGTTCCCCGACCTTTCGGTCGCCGAGAACATCTTCATGGGCCGCCAGCCGCGCGGCTCGCTCGGCCGGATCGACCGCCGCGCCATGCACGCCGAGACCGCGAAGCTGTTCGGCCGGCTCGGCGTCGCGCTCGACCCGCGCCAGCCCGCCCGCGGCCTGTCCATCGCCGACCAGCAGGTCGTCGAGATCGCCAAGGCCATCTCCCGGGACGCGCGCGTCCTCATCATGGACGAGCCGACCGCCGCGCTCACCGGCCAGGAGGTCGCCAGGCTGTTCGCCGTCACCCGGACGCTGCGGGAGCAGGGCTGCGCGGTCCTGTTCATCTCGCACCGGCTGGAGGAGATCTTCGAGCTCTGCCAGCGCGTCACGACCCTGCGGGACGGCGCCTACGTCGGCACCGACCTGACCGCCGACATCACGCCCGACGACCTCGTCCGCCGGATGGTCGGCCGCGACCTCGACGCCCTCTACCCCAAGCAGGACGTGACGCCCGGCGAGGTCGCGCTGAAGGTCTCCCGGCTGACCCGCGAGGGCGCGTTCACCGACGTGTCCTTCGAGGTCCGCCGCGGCGAGATCGTCGCGCTCGCCGGGCTCGTCGGCGCGGGCCGCAGCGAGGTCGCCCGCGCGGTCTTCGGCGTGGACCGCTGGGACGCGGGCGGCGTCGAGGTCGCGGGCCGGGCGCTGCCGCCGGGCAGCCCCACCGCCGCGATGTCGGCCGGGCTGGCGCTCGTCCCCGAGGACCGCCGCCAGCAGGGCCTCGTCATGGACATGTCCATCGAGCGCAACATGGGCCTCACCCGGCTGAAGGCGCTGCGCCGCGAGACCGGCCGCGGCGGCCTGATCTCCAGGAAGGTCGAGCGGGACCGCGCCGCCGACTGGGGGCTGCGGCTCCAGCTCAAGTACGCGCGGCTGAGCGACGCCGTCGGCGTCCTGTCCGGCGGCAACCAGCAGAAGGTCGTGCTCGCCAAGTGGCTGGCCACCGAGCCGGCCGTCCTGATCGTGGACGAGCCGACCCGCGGCATCGACGTCGGCACCAAGGCCGAGGTGCACCGGCTGCTGTCCGAGCTCGCCGCGCGCGACCTGGCGGTGCTGATGATCTCGTCCGACCTGCCGGAGGTGCTCGGCATGGCCGACCGCGTGCTGGTCATGCACGAGGGCCGGCTCACCGCCGAGATCCCCCGCGCGGACGCGACCGAGGAGAGCGTGATGGCCGCCGCGACCGGCCGCGCCGGAACGGGAAAGGCGGCCTGAATGACAGCACTCGCACAGTCCCCGGCGAAGCCGGGATCGGGCGGGCCGCCGGGCGGTGGCCGCCGCCTGGTCGAGACGGTGCTGCGCGCCCGCGAGCTGAGCATCCTCGGCGCGCTCGCCGTCCTCGTCGTCGCCACGACGATCGCGAACCCGCGGTTCCTGTCGCACCAGGGCGTCGAGGACATCTTCCTCAACGCCTCGATCCTGGTGCTGCTCGCCGTCGGGCAGAGCATGGTCGTCGTCACCCGCAACATCGACCTGTCGGCCGGGTCGGTGGTCGGGCTCGTCGCGTTCACGTCCGGGAAGTTCGCGTCCGCCGGGGACGGCCGCAACGTCGCCCTCGTCGTGCTGGCCGGCGTCGGGATCGGGCTGGCCTGCGGGCTGGTGAACGGGCTGCTCGTCAGCTTCTGCCGGGTGCCCGCCCTCGTCGTCACGCTCGGCACCCTGTACGTGATCCAGGGGCTCGGCTACCGCATCGCGCACGGCGAGCAGATCGGCGCCGCCGACTTGCCGTCCTCGGTGCTGAGCCTCGGCAGCGACGGCGTCCTCGGCGTCCCGTACCTGCCGATCATCACCGTGGTGGTGATGCTGGCGGTCGGGTACTACCTGCGGTCCTACTCGTCCGGACGCGAGTTCTACGCGATCGGGTCCAGCCCGGAGGCGGCGATGCTCGCCGGGGTCCCGATCCGCCGCCGCGTCCTCACCGCCTACCTGGTCAGCGGCGCGCTCGCCGGGCTCGCCGGGGTGCTGTGGCTCGCCCGGTTCGGCACCGTCGTCGCCGACGCCGCGCACGGCTGGGAGCTGACCGTCGTCAGCGCCGTCGTCGTCGGCGGCGTCGCCATCACCGGCGGCGTCGGCACCGTGTACGGGGCGGCGCTCGGCGCGCTGCTGCTCACCACCATCGGCAGCGTCCTGGTGGTGCTCAAGGTCAACTCGTTCTGGCAGGACGCGATCACCGGCGTCCTGCTGCTGCTCGCCATCAGCGTCGACCGGCTGCTGGCGCTCCGTGTCACCAGGGCGCTGAGACAGCGGTCCCTGGAAGCCAAGGGGGAGGGACGGTCATGAGCCGCCTGCTGCGGTGGGAGACCGCCGTCACCGCGCTGCTGGTCGTCGTGTTCGCGGGCGGCGCCGGGTTCTCACCGGACTTCGCCGGCAACGACAACCTGTCGTTCGCGCTCGACGACCTCAGCGAGATCGCGCTGATCGCGCTGCCGATGACGCTGCTGGTCGTCTGCGGCCAGGTCGACCTGTCGGTCGCGTCCATCCTCGGGCTGTGCAGCGCGCTGACCGGCAAGCTCTGGGACGGCGGCATGGCCATCGAGGCGATCATCCCGCTGGTGCTGGCCGTCGGCGTCGTCTGCGGGCTCATCAACGGGCTGCTCGTCACGAAGCTCGGGCTGCCGTCGCTCGCGGTGACGATCGGCACGATGACGCTCTACCGGGGCCTGGCGTACGTGACGCTCGGCACCGGCGCCATCTCCGAGTTCCCGGCCACCTACACCGACCTCGCGACGTCGTCCATCCCGGGCACGCCGATCCCGTACCCGATCGCGCTGTTCGCGCTGCTCGCCGTCGTGACCGGCGTCGTGCTGCACGCCACCGGCGTCGGCCGGTCCCTGTTCGCGATCGGCTCGCAGGAGGACGCCGCCTACTTCGCCGGCATCCGGGTCAAGCGGATCAAGCTGCTGCTGTTCGTCGTGTCGGGGCTGGTCGCCGGGTTCGCCGGGATCGTCTACACGCTCCGCTACGGCAGCGCCCGCGCCGACAACGGCCTCGGCCTGGAGCTCACCGTCATCGCGGCGGTGCTGCTCGGCGGCGTCGACTTCGACGGCGGCAAGGGCACCCTCGGCGGCGTCATCGCCGCCGTCCTGCTGATCGGGCTGCTCCGCAACCTGCTGATGCTCAACGACGTGTCCACCGAGGTGCAGTCGATCGTCACCGGGCTGCTGCTCATCGTCAGCGTCCTCACCCCGCGGCTGATCGCCGTCGCGCGGGAGGCGCAGGGCAGACGCCAAGCCGCGAGACCGGCCGCGACACCGGCCGCGACCCCATGACCCCCGCCGCGCCCAACCCACCCCGTAGAGATCGGAAGGCACCCTGATGACCATTCGTCTGCGCGCCCCGCGCCGGCTGGCGGCCGTCGCCGCGGCGAGCGTCCTGGCGCTCGGCCTGGCCGGCTGCGGCGGGACCACCAAGGACTCCGCGTCCGGCTCCGGGGACGCCAAGGCCGGCGGGAAGGCGTCCGCCGACCCGAACGCGCCGCTGAAGAAGGACCTGAAGCTGGCGTTCCTGCCGAAGCAGGTCAACAACCCGTACGAGACGATCGTCGACAACGCCGGGATCGCGGCGGCCAAGGAGTTCGGGGCGCAGGCCAAGGAGGTCGGGCCGTCGGACGCGTCCGCGTCTTCGCAGGTCTCCTACATCAACACGCTCATCCAGCAGCGGCACGACGCGATCCTCATCGCCGCCAACGACGAGAACGCGGTGTGCGGCCCGCTGAAGCAGGCGATGTCCAAGGACATCAAGATCGTCGCCTACGACTCCGACACCAACCCGCAGTGCCGCGACCTGTTCATCAACCAGGCCAGCTCGGAGGAGATCGGCCGCAGCGAGGTCCGGCTGCTGGCGCGGCAGCTCGGCCACAAGGGCGAGATCGCGATCCTGTCGGCGACCGCGAACGCGACCAACCAGAACACCTGGATCAAGTACATGAAGGACGAGCTCACGAAGCCGGAGTACTCCGGGATGAAGCTCGTCAAGGTCGCCTACGGCGACGACGACGACCAGAAGTCGTTCCAGCAGACGCAGGGGCTGCTGCAGGCGTACCCGAACCTGAAGGGCATCATCTCGCCCACCACGGTCGGCATCGCCGCCGCGGCCCGCTACATCTCCGGGTCGAAGTACAAGGGCAAGGTCGTCCTGACCGGGCTCGGCACCCCGGACCAGATGCGCAAGTTCATCAAGGACGGCACCGTCAAGCAGTTCGAGCTGTGGGACCCGAAGAACCTCGGCTACCTCGCGTCCTACGCGGCGGCGGCGCTGGCGTCCGGCCAGATCACCGGCGCGCAGGGCGAGAAGTTCAAGGCCGGCAAGCTCGGCGAGCGCGCGGTCGGCGCCAACGGCGAGGTGATCCTCGGCCCGCCGACCGTGTTCGACGCCAAGAACATCGACCAGTACCACTTCTAGCCCGTCGATGTCCGGACGCACGAAGCGCGTCTGCTTCCTGCTGAAGGTCAGGCAGGACCGCCTGGAGGAGTACAAGCGACGCCACCAGGCGGTCTGGCCCGACATGCGGAACGCGCTGCGCGACGCCGGCTGGCACAACTGCTCGCTGTTCCTGCGCGAGGACGGCCTCCTCGTCGGCTACCTGGAGACCGACGACTTCGAGGCCGCGCGGGAGGCGATGGCCCGCACCGAGGTCAACGCGCGCTGGCAGGCGGAGATGGCGCCGTACTTCGAGGACCTCGACGGCCGTCCCGACGACGGGATCCGGCCGCTCACAGAGGTCTTCCACCTGGATTGAGAGGTCACACGTGAACGACACCAGCGCGGTGAAGGACGCCCTGCGCCGCCAGCAGATCGAGACTCCCTCGTGGGCGTACGGGAACTCGGGGACCCGGTTCAAGGTCTTCGCCCAGCAGGGCGTGCCGCGCACCCCGTGGGAGAAGATCGACGACGCCGCGCAGGTGCACCGCTTCACCGGCGTCGCGCCACGCGTCGCCGTCCACATCCCCTGGGACCGGGTGGACGACTACGCCGCGCTGGCCGCGCACGCCGAGGAGAGGGGGGTGCGGATCGGCGCCGTCAACACCAACGTCTTCCAGGACGACGACTACATGCTCGGCAGCGTCACCCACCCCGATCCGGCCGTCCGCCGCAAGGCCCTCGACCAGCTGCTCGAAGCGGTCGACATCATGGACGTCACGGGCTCCCGCGACCTGAAGCTGTGGTTCTCCGACGGCACCAACTACCCGGGGCAGGACGACATCCGCGCCCGCCAGGACCGGATGGCCGAGGCCCTCGCCGCCGTGTACGGGCGGCTCGGCGACGACCAGCGGTTCCTGCTGGAGTACAAGCTGTTCGAGCCCGCGTTCTACATGACCGACCTGCCGGACTGGGGCGCGTCCTACGCGCACTGCGTGAAGCTCGGCCCGAAGGCGCAGGTCGTCGTCGACACCGGGCATCACGCGCCGGGCACGAACATCGAGTTCATCGTGGCGTTCCTGCTGCGCGAGGGGAAGCTCGGCGGGTTCGACTTCAACTCCCGCTTCTACGCCGACGACGACCTGATGGTCGGCGCGGCCGACCCGTTCCAGCTGTTCCGGATCATGTACGAGGTGGTGCGGGGCGGCGGCTACGACGCCGCGTCGGGCGTGGCGTTCATGCTCGACCAGTGCCACAACATCGAGCCGAAGATCCAGGGGCAGATCCGCTCGGTGATGAACGTCCAGGAGGCGACGGCGAAGGCGCTGCTCGTGGACGCCGAAGCGCTGGAGTCCGCGCAGCTGTCGGGTGACGTGCTCGCCGCGAACGCGGTGTTCATGGACGCCTACGACACCGACGTGCGGCCGCTGCTGGCGGAGCTGCGCGAGGAGATGGGGCTGCGTCCGGACCCGGTCGCCGCGTACAAGGCGTCCGGCTACTTCGAGAAGGTCCGCGCCGAGCGGACGGCGGGGCAGGCGGCGGGATGGGGCGCGTGACGATCTCGCGGAGGGGCTTCCTGGGCGCCACGGCCGTGTCCGGGGCGGCGCTCGGCGCGCCCGGGACGGCCGAGGCGGCGTCGTCGGGGCGGCTGCGGGTGACCGCGCTCGACGTGCAGGACGCGCCGAACCCGCTGGGCATGGACGAGCCCGCGCCCCGGCTCGGCTGGCGGCTGTCGTCGTCCCGCCGCGGCGACGCGCAGACCGCGTACCAGGTGGTGGTGTCGTCCGGGCGGGACGTCGTCTGGGACAGCGGCCGGGTCGTCTCGGCCGGGACGCGGAACATCAGGTACGGCGGCCCCGCGCTCGCCCCCGGCCGCCGGTACGAATGGCGGGTGCGCGCCTGGGACGCGGCGGGCGGCGTGTCGGGCTGGAGCGACCGCGGCTGGTGGGAGACGGGTGTCGGCGACTGGGGGACCGGCTGGATCTGGCCGGGCTCCTCGGCGCCGGTCTGGGACGACTTCCGGCTGGAGGCCGACCTGACCGTCACCGAGCTGGCGTTCGGCCTGTTCTTCCGCGCCGACGGCGGTTCCAACGGCTACATGTGGCAGCTGGCCGAGGGATCGCTGCTGCGGCCGCACAAGCTGGTCGACGGGACGTGGAGCGTTCTGAAGAGCGTGCCCGTCCCCGTCGACCGGCTGATCGGCACCCCGCTCAAGGTCGCGATCGACGCGCAGGGCGGCACCATCCGCACGTACGTGGACGGCGCGCTCGTGGACACCCTGTCCGACGGCACGTTCGCGTCCGGCACCATCGGCCTGCGCGCCGACGGCCGCGAGGCGGGCGTGCTGCGGCGGATCACCGTCACCGGCGGCGCCCCGTTCGACGACGACCTCACCGGCGAGACGCCCTACCGGTGGAGCGCGGGCACGGTCGCGGACGGCGAGCTGCGCCTCACCGGCGGGGTCGCGTTCCCCCGGCCGTTCAACCCGCTGCTGCGCAAGGAGTTCACGCTGCGGGCGCGGCCGTCGCGGGCACGCGCGTACATCTGCGGGCTGGGATACCACGAGCTGTTCGTCAACGGCGAGCGCGTCGGCGACCACATGCTCGACCCAGCGTGGACCGACTACGCGCGCCGCGTCGGCTACGTCACCCACGACGTCACGCGTCACTTGGTCAGGGGCCGCAACGCGGTCGGGGTGGCGCTCGGCCGCGGCTGGTTCGGCGGGATGGGCACCGGGAAGATGGGGCCCGGCGACCCGGTCCCGGAGCCCGGCACGGGCTGGGACGGCCGCCAGCGGCTCCTGTTCCGGCTGGTCGCGGACGGCGCCGCGATCATCGGCGACGGCACCTGGAAGACCACCCCCGGCCCGGCGTACGCGGGCGCCGTCACGCCGGACACCGAGCACTATGACGCGCGGCTGGCCGTGCCGGGCTGGTCCGCGCCGGGGTTCGACGACGCGTCCTGGACGCCCGCCAAGCCGATCAGGACCGCCGGTGTCGAGGTGCGCGCCCAGACGATCGAGCCCATCAGGATCACCGGCTCCATCCGCCCGGTCGAGATCACCAATCCCGCGCCGGGCGTGCACGTGTACGACTTCGGCGTCAACATCGCGGGCGTCGTCCGGCTGAAGGTGCGCGGCCCGGCCGGGACGGTGGTACGGCTGCGGCACGGCGAACGGCTCACCGCGGACGGCACCGTCCACCCCGGCGGCCGCGACCAGACCGACACCTATGTGCTGAGCGGCAAGGGCACCGAGGTCTGGCAGCCGTCGTTCAGTTACAAGGGGTTCCAGTTCGTCGAGGTGCGCGGCTACCCCGGCACGCCCGGACGCGACGCGCTGCGCGCCCTGCGCATGCACACGGACGTGGCCGGTACGGGCCGGTTCACCTGCGCCAACTCCCTGCTGAACCAGATCCACAAGGCCGCGCGCTCCACCCTCCTCAACAACCACGTCTCGGTCCCGACCGACGGCTCGATGGAGGAGAAGCTGCCGTGGACCGGTGACGCGGGTCTCATGGAGGACTCCGCGTTCGTCAACTACGACATGCGCCGCTTCTACGCCAAGTGGCTCACCGACATCCGCGACACCCAGGGCGAGGACGGGAACATCGCCTCGTGGGCGCCGCAGCCGCGTCCGGGGTTCCGTCCGCCGTCGCCGTCCTGGGCCAACCAGTACGTCGCGACCGTGTGGAACCTGCACCGGTACTACGACGCGCCCTGGGCGCTGGCCGAGTACTACGACTCGCTCGACCGGTACGCCGCGTACGAGGCGGGACGGCTCGACGGCAGGGGCCTGAGCACCGACGAGTGGGGCGACTACAACGCGCCGTCCCCGCAGAGCGGCGCCGTGAACGCGCTCATGGGCACCGCGTACGTGTACCGCACGCACGTCCAGCTCGCCGAGATCGCCGCCGAGCTGGGCAAGGACGCCGACGCCCGGCGCCTGCGCGGCAAGGCCGCCGAGGTGTCCCGCGCGTTCAACGCCGCGTACCTGGACGCCGGGCGCGGACTGTACCGGGCCGACGACGCCTACCGGCAGACGCCGAACGTGCTGGCGCTGGCGTTCGGGCTGGTGCCGTCCGAGCACGTCAAGGCGGTCGTGGCGAACCTCGTGCACGACGTGTCCGAGACGCGCGACGGGCATCTCGGCACCGGCGTGCTCGGCACCAAGTACCTGCTGCCGGTGCTGTGCGACCACGGCCATGCCGACCTGGCCTACCGGGTGGCGACGCAGACCACCGAGCCGAGCTGGGGGTTCTGGTTCGCCAACGGCGCGACGTCGCTGTGGGAGATGTGGCACCTCGGCTCGCGCTCGCGCGGCCACGGCTTCCTCGGCACGGTCGACGAGTGGTTCTACCGGTACGTGGCGGGCATCGAGCCGGCCGCGCCCGGGTTCCGGCGGATCCTGATGCGGCCCTGCCTGCCCGCCGGGCTGGCCGGCGCGGAGGCGTCGGCCGACACCGTCCGGGGCCGCGCCGCCGTGAGCTGGCGGCGCGAACGCGGGCGGCTGTCGCTGCGCGCCGAGGTGCCGGTCGGCGCCACGGCCGAGGTGCGCCTGCCCGCCGGCGCCGTCGCGCTGGACGGCGCGCGGCCGCTCGGCCGGGGCCGGTTCGAGGCCGGTCCCGGCACCCATCGATTCCAGGTGAGGAGAGGCTGATGACGGGCAGTCCGCCCGAGGTGCGGCAGCTGATCGAGCGCGCGCACGCGCTCGGGTCCGATCCGCGCAACACCAACTACGCCGGCGGGAACGCGTCGGCCAAGGCGGTGGTGCGGGACCCGGTGACCGCGTCGCCGGTCGAGCTGATGTGGGTGAAGGGTTCCGGCGGCGACCTCGGCACGCTGACCGAGAGCGGCCTGGCCGTCCTGCGGCTGGATCGCCTGCGCGCGCTGACCGGCGTGTATCCGGGGATCGAGCGCGAGGACGAGATGGTCGCCGCGTTCGACTACTGCGCGCATGGAAAGGGCGGCGCGGCCCCGTCGATCGACACCGCCATGCACGGTCTCGTGGACGCCCCGCACGTCGACCACCTGCACCCCGACTCCGGCATCGCGATCGCGACCGCCGCCGACGGCGAGGAGCTGACCCGGCGGATCTTCGGCGACCGGGTCGCGTGGGTGCCGTGGCGGCGCCCCGGATTCCAGCTCGGCCTCGACATCGCCGGGATCAGGCGGGCGAACCCGCGGGCGATCGGCGTGATCCTCGGCGGGCACGGCATCACCGCGTGGGGCGAGACGAGCGAGGAGTGCGAGGCCAACTCGCTCGACATCATCCGCACCGCCGAGGCGTACATCGCCGGGCACGGCAGGCCCGACCCGTTCGGCGACGTCGTCCACCCGGCGCTGCCGCCGGAGGAGCGGCGCGCCCGCGCCGCCGCGCTGTTCCCGCTGCTGCGCGGGCTCGCGTCCACCGACCGCCCGCAGGTGGGGCATTTCACCGACGGCGAGACCGTCCTCGACTTCGTGTCCCGCGCCGCGCATCCCCGGCTCGCCGCGCTCGGCACGTCCTGCCCGGACCACTTCCTGCGGACGAAGGTCGCGCCGATGGTCCTGGACCTGCCACCGGACGCGCCGCTCGACGTCGCCAAGGCCCGGCTCCGGGAACTCCACGCCGCCTACCGCGAGGAGTACGCCGCCTACTACGCGCGGCACGCCGCCGCCGGCTCCCCGCCGATGCGCGGCGCCGACCCGGCGATCGTGCTCGTCCCCGGCGTCGGCATGTTCTCCTTCGGCGCGGACAAGCAGACCGCGCGGGTCGCCGGCGAGTTCTACGTCAACGCGATCAACGTGATGCGCGGCGCGGAGGCGCTGTCGGAGTACGCGCCGATCCCGGAGGCGGAGAAGTTCCGCATCGAGTACTGGGAGCTGGAGGAGGCCAAGCTGCGCCGGAGGCCGGCGCCGAAGCCGCTCGCCGCGCGGGTCGCGCTGGTCACCGGCGGCGGCTCGGGCATCGGCGCGGCCACCGCCCGCCGCCTCGCCGCAGAGGGCGCCTGCGTCGTCGTCGCCGACCGGGACGCCGCCGCCGCGGAGAAGGTCGCCGCCGGGATCGGCGCGGCCGCGCTCCGGGCCGCCGACGCGGCCGTCGCGGTCGCCGCCGACGTGACCTCCGAGGACGAGATCGCGGCCGCCGTCTCGGATGCGGTGCTCGCGTTCGGCGGCGTCGACCTCGTCGTCAACAACGCCGGGCTGTCGATCTCCAAGCCGCTGCTGGAGACGTCCGCCGCCGACTGGGACCTGCAGCACGACGTCATGGCGCGCGGCTCGTTCCTGGTGTCCCGCGAGACCGCGCGGGTGCTGGTCGAGCAGGGGATGGGCGGCGACATCGTGTACGTCTCGTCCAAGAACGGCGTGTTCGCCGGGCCGAACAACATCGCCTACGGCGCGACGAAGGCCGACCAGGCCCACCAGGTCCGGCTGCTCGCCGCCGAGCTGGGGGAGCACGGCGTCCGCGTCAACGGCGTCAACCCGGACGGCGTCGTCCGCGGCTCCGGGATCTTCGCGGGCGGCTGGGGCGCGCGGCGCGCCGCCGTCTACGGGGTCGAGGAGGAGCGGCTCGGCGAGTTCTACGCGCGGCGCACGCTGCTGAAACGCGAGGTGCTGCCCGAGCACGTCGCCGCCGCCGTCTTCGCCCTCACCGGCGGGGACCTGACCCACACCACCGGACTGCACATCCCCGTGGACGCCGGAGTCCCGGCCGCGTTCCTGCGCTGAGTTCCCGCGCTGAGGAGGCCGGCCGGCGGACCGGACTGCACGGGAGCGGCGCTCACATCGCCGCTTCCGCACCGTCCCCACCCGGTCCGCCGGCCGTCCCTGATGGGCCCGCTCGACCAAATCGAACCCGAAAGGTCAACGATGCACCCGGCCAAGAAGTTCACGCGTTCGCAGGTTTCCCTCGTCACCGTTCTGGGTCTGGGCGTCGCGGCGCTGGTCGCGGTCCCGTCCGGCGCCGCCGCGGCCGTGCCCCGGGATCCGCTCGGGTTGCCGTCCCTCTCCCGCGCCGACCACTACGTTCTCGCGCCCTCCAGCCGGACCGTCCGGCCGGTGAAGGTGGACGAGTCGCACGGGCTGAACGGCGACTACGTGACCGCCGCGTCCGAGGCGTCGGAGAAGGTCGGGCACGACCTGGACGCCGGTTCGTCCACGACCGGCAAGGCGGACGGCGTCATGACACGCCAGACGGGCGGCAAGGCCGGGGCGAGCTTCGGCTACCGCATGCGCGTCACGCCCGGCCGTGCCGTCACGCTCCGCGTGGAGGAGGCCGGGAGCGCCACCGCGAACTACGAGGTGCTGGTGAACGGCACCGTCGTCCACGAGCGCAGGCCCGATCCGGCGCAGGCGGGGGTGTGGAGCGGGGACAAGGCGGGTCTCGTCCACTACGACGTGACCGTTCCGCAGCGGCTCGTGGGGTCGTCCAAGGACATCCGGGTCACGTTCCGGAACACCGGCAAGCCGGGGCCAGGGGCGCGTATCCACGCCGTGTGGACGCTGGGCGAAGGCGGCCGTCCGTCCACCGCGCCCTATGGCGGGACGGTCAGGAACCCGTCCGGTGCGTTCCGCCACGGGACGACGACGCTCACGTCCAACGAATACGGCCGTCCCTACGTCGTCTACGACTTCGGGCAGGAGGTCGGTGGTCAGATCCAGGTCACCGCGGACGTCCGCAAGGGCACGCCCAAGCTCGGCCTGGCGTTCAGCGAGAGCGAGCAGTACCTCACCACCGCGTCCGACTACAGCCAGGACCCGGTCGGCCTCGCCACCGAGACCCACTACCTCGGCACCAAGCCGGGCCGGACGGCGATGACCGACCCCGTCATCCGCGGCGGGTTCCGCTACCTGATGGTGTTCCTCGACGGCCCGGGCGAGGCCGGGCTCTCCGATCTGCGGCTGAAGTTCACCGCCGACCCCGCCAACCCGGACCTCGACGGCTACAAGGGCGCGTTCCTGTCCAGCGACGACACCCTCAACCGGCTCTGGTACGCGGGCGCCTACACCGTCCAGATGTCGACGATCGACCCCACGACCGGGCGCCCCTACCCGGGCCGGGAGGGGCCGGTCCGCAACGACGCGATCGTCGGCGAGGGCGACAGCGTCATCAGCGACGGCGCCAAGCGCGACCGGATGATCTGGGGCGGCGACAACGCGATCGCCGACCCGGTGTCGTACCTGTCGACCGGCCTGGCCGCGCCGTCCGCGAACGCGGTCGGGTTCATGGCGAAGGGCCAGGCGGCCGACGGTCAGATCCCAGGCATGTATCTGACCGAAAAGCATGGTTACCAGATGGCCTGGGGCGAGTACGCGGCCTGGTGGGTCCACAACTACTGGACCCACTACCTCTACACCGGCGACCGGGCGTTCTTCGACACGTGGTACGACGCCATGAAGAAGAACGTCGCCTGGCTGGAGTCCAACGCCGGGGCCGACGGGCTCCTCACCATGAAGGGCGCGGGCGGCACCTGGGGCTACGGCAACGACGCGGGCGGGACCTACGTCGGGTCCCTGTACGTCAAGGTGCTCGGGCAGGCCGCGCGGGCCGCCGAGACCAAGGGCGACACGGCCCTCGCCGCGACCTACCGCGCGCACGCCGCCCGCGCCGCCGAGGCGATCAACGACCAGCTGTGGGACCCGGCGGCCGGGGCGTACAGGGTCGGTCCGTCCGACGCCCGCCACCCGCAGGACGGCAACGCGATGGCGGTCGGCGCGGGCGTCGCCACCGGCGAGCGCGCCGCGTCGGTGCTGAAGTTCTTCGGCGACAAGCTCGCGGGCCCGCACGGCGATCTCACCGTGGACGAGGCGGGCGGCGTCGTCCCGCGGTACATCAGCCCGTTCGTGTCCTCGCACTCGCTGCTCGCGCACTCCGCCGAGGGCGACATGGCCGGGGCGATGTCGCTGCTGCGCCGCACCTGGTACCCGATGCTCGGCGGACGGCGGCCCGGCACGCTGTGGGAGAACGTCAGCCCGTCCGGCGCGCCGCAGCTCGGCTCGTACACGAGCCTGTCGCACGGCTGGGCCGCCGCGCCGACGTCGTTCCTCACCAACCAGGTCCTGGGCGTCACGCCGACGTCCGGCGGGTTCGGGACGTTCACCGTCCTGCCGCACCCGGCGGGCGGGCCGCGCTGGGCGCAGGGCAGGGTCCCGACGCCGCACGGCGCCATCACGGCCGGGTGGCGGCGGGCAGGGAAGACGTTCACGCTCCGCGTCGCCGCGCCGCGCGGCACCACGGCGACGGCGGGGGTGCCCGCGTCCGGCGCCGGGGTGGTCCGCGTCGACGGCCGGGTCGTCTGGCGGGACGGCGTCGCCGTGCGGCCCGGCGTCGTCGTCCGGGACGGCTTCGTGCAGGTCCCCGGCCTCACCGGCACCTCCACCCTGACCGCGTCCCGCTGACCGGCCCTTCAACGACACCGGCCCTTCAACGACAGGGAGAGACGATGGTTCCCCCCACCGCACGCCGTTCCCTCGCCCGCGCCGCCGTCGCCGCCGCCCTGGCGGTGACCGGCGCGGCCGCGCTCGCCCTCCCCGCGGGCGCCGCCCCGCCCGGCCCCCGAGACCCGTGGCGGGACGCGTCCTACACGCCGCGTCCCGGGCAGTGGCGGCCCTACGTCCTGGCGCCGTCCAGCCGGGACGTCAGGCCCACGAAGATCTTCAGGGCCGACCCGCGCCAGGGCGGGATCGACGGGCGGCCCGAAGCCGCGCTGCGGAAGGGCGGCCGCTCCGTGCGGCTCACCGGCGCGGCGGACCGGACGGGTTCCCCGCTGCTGATCGTCGACTTCGGCAAGGAGGTCGCCGGGCATCTGAACGTCCGCGTGACGGGCGCGTCCGGCGCCCGGCCGAAGCTGCGCGCCTGCTTCTCCGAGTCGGTGAGGTACATGGCGCTGACCCCGGACGCCAACGACGGCCAGGGCAGGATCGCGCCCGGCTGCGACACCGCCAACATCTGGAACGGCTTCCCCGGACAGCCCTACACGCGCGACACCGACAGCCATGCCCTCCCGCTGGACGGCGCCGACCTCCCCGGCACCGTCCGCGACGCGAACCTGCGCGGCGGGTTCCGCTACGCGACCCTGTTCCTGGACGGCCCCGGCCACGTCGACGTCGACGCCGTGTCCGTCGACTTCACCGCCGCGCCCGACCAGCGCGACCTGGACGGCTACCGCGGCCACTTCCTGTCCAGCGACGACATGCTCAACAAGATCTGGTACGCGGGCGCGTACACCGTCCAGATCAACACGGGCGCTTCGAACACCGCGAAGAAGTGGCCCTACGAGCCGGGCGAGGGCGACCACGCCGACGACCCGGTGCCGCACGCCGACCCGAACACGTCCGTCATCTACGACGGCGGCAAGCGCGACCGGATCGTCTGGCAGGGCGACCTCGCCGTCCAGGCGCCGGTCGCCTACGTCAGCACCTACGACCTGGGCTCGGTCCGGAACTCGCTGTCGTCGCTGGCCGCCCAGCAGCTCCCGGACGGCTACATGCCCGCCGCGAGCCTCGTCGGCCAGCACAACCAGAACGAGCTGCGCACCTACGGCGAGTACGTGACCTGGTTCGTGTCCAACATGTACGACCACTGGTGGTACACCGGCGACCGCGCCTACCTGGACAGGTGGTGGCCGCGGCTCACGAGGGCGACCGCGTGGCTGGAGTCCGTCCGGGCCGAGGACGGCCAGGACGGCCAGGACGGCAAGGGCCTGATCGCGTTCGAGAAGTCGGGCTCCTGCGGCCACTACGGCTACCGGAACTGCGGGCACGAGACGTACGTCAACGCCCTGTACGCCCGCAACCTCGACCAGATGTCGGCGATGGCGAAGGCGCGCGGCGACGCGTCCGCCGCCACGGCCTACGGCGAGCGCGCCGCCGTCGTGAAGAAGGCCGTCGACGAGCAGCTCTGGGACGAGAAGGCCGGCGCCTACCGCCTGTCCCGCGAGATCCCCGGCGCCTACCCGCAGGACGGCAACGTCGCCGCCGTCCTCACAGGCATCGCCTCCGGCGACCGCGGCACGCGAGCCCTGGCCTACCTGCGCCGGAACAACTGGACGGAGATCGGCTCGCTCACCGTCTCCCCGTCCACGCCGAACGCGAGCATCCCGCCGTTCTACGCGCCGCTCCCGAGCGGGTTCGAGGCCGACGCGCGGCTGGAGACCGGCGACGCGGCCGGGCTGGAGCTGATCCGCAAGTACTGGGGCCACCAGCTCAGGCAGGATCCGGGCACCGCGTTCTGGGAGCACATGCAGCCCGACGGCACGCCCAACCTGAAGCAGTTCTCCAGCCTCGCGCACGGCTGGGCCGCGCAGCCGACCGTCACGCTCAGCACGAAGGTCCTCGGCGTCCGGCCCACCGCGCCCGGGTTCTCGTCCTGGGCCGTCGTCCCGTTCACCGGGAACCTGACGTGGGCGGAGGGCACCGTCCCGACTCCGCGCGGCGACATCGCGGCGTCCTGGCGGAGGGGCGGGCACGGGTTCGAGCTGAAGGTCACCGCGCCGCGCGGCACCCGTGGCCGCCTCGCCGTGCCCGTCACGCCGTCCACCCGCCGCGTCGCCCTCGACGGCCGGACGGTCTGGGCGGACGGAAGGCCCACCGCGCCCGGCGTGTCCGGCGACGGCAGGTACGTCTACGTCGACCGCACGCCCGGCGGACGCCACACCCTCACGGCCCGGTAGCGGACAGGCCAGCGAACAGGAGGAGAGGAATGCCAGACAGCACAGCGCATCCACCGCCGGTGAAGGTCGGCCTCGTCGCCGGCGGGCTGGGCGCCTACTGGCCGCAGTTCCCGGATCTGCTGCCGCAACTGAAGCGGTCGGCCGAGCGGGTCTCGGAGCGGATGCGGGCGCTCGGCGCGGACGTCGTCGACGCCGGTTTCATCTCCGACGCTCAGGAGGGCGTGGCGGCCGCCGAACGGCTCCGCGCCGCCGGCTGCGACCTCATCGTCGGCTTCCTCACCACCTATATGACCGCGACGATGCTCGTCCCGGTCGCGCAGCGCGCGGACGCGCCGGTCCTGCTGATCAACCTGCAGCCGACCGAGTCGATGGACCACGCGACGTTCGACACCGGGCAGTGGCTCGCCTACTGCGGTGCCTGCCCGCTGCCGGAGATGGCGAACGCGTTCGCGCGCTGCGGCGTCCCGTTCCGGTCGGTGTCCGGATACCTGGAGGACGAGCGGGCCTGGGCGAGGATCGGCCGGTGGGTGCGGGCCGCCGGGGTGCGGGCCGCGCTGCGCCGGGGCCGGCACGGGCTGATGGGCCACCTCTACCCGGGCATGCTGGACGTCTCCACCGACCTCACGCTGGTGTCCGCCAACTTCGGCGGGCAGGTCGAGGTGCTGGAGTTCGACGACCTGCGCGTCCGGGTGGAGAAGGTCACCGACGCGGAGGCGGCGGCGAAACGGGCCGAGGCGGAGAAGATCTTCGAGCTGGACGCGTCCGTCGACGGCGACGACCTCGCCTGGGCGGCCCGCGTCTCCGCCGGGCTCGACCGCCTCGTCGACGACTTCGGGCTCGACAGCCTCGCCTACTACCACCGCGGCCTGGACGGCGAGATCCACGAGCGGCTCGGCGCCGGGATGATCCTCGGCGCGTCGCTGCTCACCGCGCGCGGCGTCCCGGCGGCGGGGGAGTACGAGCTGCGCACGTCCCTCGCCATGCTGATCGCCGACCGGCTCGGCGCGGGCGGGTCGTTCACCGAGCTGCAGGCGCTCGACTTCACGCGCGGGCACGTCGAGATGGGCCACGACGGGCCCGCGCATCTGGCGATCAGCGCCCGGCGGCCGCTGCTGCGCGGCCTGGGCGTCTACCACGGCAAGCGCGGCTACGGCGTGTCCGTCGAGTTCGACGTGCGGCACGGCCCGGTCACGGCGTTCGGCGTCATCCAGCGCCGCGACGGGCGGTTCGCGTTCGCCGCGTCCGAGGGCGAGACCGTGGACGGCCCGCTCCTGCGGATCGGCAACACCACGTCCCGCGTCGACTTCGGCTGCGACCCCGGCGAGTGGACGGACGCGTGGAGCGCCACCGGCATCTCCCACCACTGGGCCCTCGGCACCGGCCACCGCGTCGCCGAACTGAGGGCGGTCGCCGACCTCCTGGAGATCGACCTCATCGAGGTGAGGCCCTGAACCCCACCCGCTCGCTGCACCGAAAACCCCCGCGAAGGAGACCCGGATGAGCGCATCGTCCAGGAACGCGTTGTCCAGAAGGAAGTTCGTCCAGGCCGGAGGCGTCGCGGCGGCGGCCGTCACGGCGAGCGGCGCGATCGCCTCGCCCGCCGGGGCCGAGCCGGCCGCCGCGCCCGCCGGGGGGAGGGCGCGGACGCTGCGGCCCGCCGGCCTGCGCGCCGGCCACCTGCGGTCGCCGCTCGGCATCGACGCCACGAAGCCGACCCTGAGCTGGCGCTACGCCGCCGGTCCCGAGAACGCCGCGCAGACCGACTACCAGGTGCGCGTGGCGAGCTCGGACGCGCGGCTGCACCGTCCCGACCTGTGGGACTCCGGCAAGGTCGCGGGCGGTGCCGTCTCCGCCGTGTACGCCGGACGCGCGCTGAGGTCCCGCGAACGCGCGTCATGGCAGGTCCGGGTGTGGGACGGGCGGGGCCGCGCGTCCGCGTGGAGCGAGCCGTCCCACTTCGAGATGGGGCTCCTCGCCGCCGCCGACTGGACGGCCCGGTGGATCGGCCACCCGGCCTGGTCGGCCGATCCGGAGCCGAAGCCCGCGACGGTCACGTTCACCGCCCGCCCGGCCCGGTACGTCCGGTTGAACGTGACCCGGCTCGGCCTTCCGATCAAGGAGGGCTGGCCGTACAAGGTGTCGCGGCTCCAGCTCGCCGAGATCCAGGTGAAGGACGGGACGTCCGGCGCGAACGCGGCGCTGAACGCACCCGTGACCGCGTCGGAGAGCTACACCGTCGGCGGGCAGTGGGAGCCGAAGGCCGTCACCGACGGTTCGCTCACCAGCGACGCCGCGCCGTTCGGCTACACGAGCATGGAGCGCCGGGACCAGGACCTCGCCGAGCCGATCTGGATCCAGATCGACCTGGGCAGGGAACAGAGGTTCGACCGCGTCGTGCTCTACCCGCGCACGGACATCATGACCGACGACGAGAAGACGGCGAACTTCCCCGAGGACTTCTCCGTCCAGACGTCCACCGACGGCACGACGTTCGACACGGCCACCACCGTCAAGGGGCAGGTGGCGCCGCCGCCGCTGCACCTCCAGCCCGAAGCGCTTCCCGTCTTCAAGCGCGATTTCGACCTCGGCGGGCGGCGTGTCCGCACCGCCCGCCTGTACGCGACCGCCCTCGGCGTCCTGGACATCACCGTGAACGGACGGCCCGTCAGCGACGCCGTCCTGGAACCGCCGTACAGTACGTACAAGAAACGTCTCGTCTACTCCACCTACGACGTGACGAGGCTGCTCCGCCGTGGCGGCAACACCGTGCACGTGGAGCTGGGCAACGGCATGGCGCATGTGCCGCCGACGCCGGGCCGCTACGAGAAGCTCACCCGCTCGGACGGCAAGCCCGCCCTCCTGGCCCAGCTCGAAATCACCTACACGGACGGTTCGCGCGAGGTCGTCGCGTCCGACACGTCCTGGCGCACGGCGCTCGGCGCGACCACGTTCAGCAACTGGTTCGGCGGCGAGGACCATGACGCCCGCCGCGTCGCCCGGGACTGGCTGGAGCCCGTGAAGGTCGCCACGCCCACCGCCACGCTCGCCGCCCGGATGTCGCCCCCGCTCGAGCCCGCCGGCACCTTCCGCACCAGGAAGATCACCGAGCCGAAGGACGGCGTCTACGTCGTCGACCTCGGCACGAACTTCGCGGGCTGGCCGAGGCTGCGCGTCAGCGGACCGGCCGGGACGAAGGTCACGATGCGTCCCGGCGAGCTGCTCGACCAGGACGGCACGGTCAGCCAGCACACCACCGGCTCACCGATCTGGGACACCTACACCCTGTCCGGCAAGGGCACCGAGACATGGCATCCCAGGTTCTGCTACCACGGATTCCGCTACCTCCAGCTCGAAGGGCTGCCGTCCGCGCCGGACGACGGCACGGTCACCGGCGTCGTGCTGCGCGCCGCCAACGAGAGGGCGGGCTCGTTCACCTGCTCGCACGGCCTCCTCAACGATGTCCACAAGATCATCGACCGGGCGGTGCAGAGCAACATGTACTCCGTCCTGACCGACTGCCCGCACCGGGAGAAGCTCGGCTGGCTGGAGCAGGCCAACCTGGTCTTCCCCGCCGTCGCGCGCAACTACGACGTGACCGCCTACTACGGCGACATCGTCCGCGCCATCGCCGAGGCCCAGACCGAGGACGGTCTCGTCCCCGACATCGCGCCCGAGTTCACCGTGTTCGGCGGCGGGTTCAGGGACGACCCCAACTGGGGCAACGTCATCGTGTTCGCGCCCTGGCAGATGTACCGCGCCTACGGTGACGCCGCCACGCTGCGCACCTACTACCCCAACATGGTCCGCTACGTGGACTACCTGACCAGGAAGGCGGACGGCCACCTCCTCGACTACGGCCTCGGCGACTGGATCGCGTTCGACACCACCACCCCGACGGGCGTCACCGCGACGTTCGGCTACCACCGCGCCGTGTCCGCCCTCGCCCGCATCGCCAAGGTCATCGGCGAGGACGGCGACGCCGCGAAGTACGAGGCGCTCGCCGGCGACATCGGATCGGCGTTCAACGCCAAGTACGCCACCGGCGACACCTACGGGTCGGGCAGCCAGGCATGCGACGCGTTCGCGCTCGACATGGGCGTCGTCCCGGCCGGCAAGAAGGACGCGGTGCTCGCCCACCTCGTGGACGCCATCAAGGCCAAGGGCTACCACCTCACCGTCGGCGAGATCGCGCTGCCGTCGGTGCTCCACGTCCTGTCCGCCGCCGGGCGCGACGACGTCATCCACGCCTTCGCCACCCAGACCGGCAACCCCAGCTACGGGTACCAGGTCGTCCACGGCGCGACGTCGCTGACCGAGAACTGGGACGGGCCCACGTCCGGCAACTCGCAGAACCACTTCATGCTCGGCGCGATCGACGAGTGGTTCCACGCCGGTCTCGCGGGCCTCGGCCAGGCCGACGACTCCGTCGCCTACGAGACCCTCCTCGTCCGGCCCGCCGTCATCGGCGACATCACCCGCGCCGCCGCGACCTACGAGACGCCGCGCGGCCACGCCGCGACGTCCTGGCATCGCAGTGGCAGGCATCTCCGGCTGGACGTGACCGTCCCGCCCGGCACCAAGGCCCGGGTGGAGTTCCCGCTCCTCGGCGGGACCTCCAGGCCGAAGGCCCCGGCCGAAGCGAAATGGACCGGCACCCGGGACGGCCGCGCCCGCTACGAGATCGGCTCCGGCACCTGGAGGTTCGAGACCGGGCGGTGACGCGCCGGTGGGCCGCCGGACGTCACCGTCAGCGGCCCACCGACCCGTCCAGCCGCTCGCGGATGATGTCGGCGTGCCCGGCGTGCCGCGCCGTCTCCTCGATCATGTGGACCAGCAGCCAGCGCATCGACGGCGGCGGCGTCTCCCGCAGCGACCGGGCGCCCGGCCGGTCGAGGTCGGGGCAGGCGGCCACGATCGCGTCGCTCCGCTCGGCCGCCGCCCGGTAGGCGGCGATGATGTCCTCGGCCGTCTCGGTGTCGAGGGGCGGCTCGTCGTCGTCCAGTCGCGGCATGTCGGCGCCCTCGTACGCCCACGCGAACCAGTTCAGCTCGGTGCGCGCCAGGTGCTTGACCAGGCCGAGCAGGCTCGTCCCCGACGGAACGCCCGGGGCGCGGGCCGCCTCGTCGGGGACGCCGTACGCCTTGGCCGTCACCGACTCCCGCAGGTAGCCGAGGAACGTCAGCAGCGTCGTCCGCTCGTCGGCGTTCAGGCTCGGCGGACGGACGTCTCCACGCGGTTCGCTCATCGTTCGCCTCTCAGACCAGGTAGGACAGTTCGATGTGGGCGGAGACGATCCAGTTGGGGACGTCCACGACCTGGGAGATCTTCAGGTCGGCCGCGATGCTGGCCAGGAGGTAGGCGTCGACCGGGGCAAGGCCGGTGCGCGCGGCGATCTCGTCGATGAGGTTGCGGGCCGCGTCCTTGGCCGCCCGCATGAGGTCGGGGCCGACGCCGGTGGTGGCGAGCGCCGCGCCGGTCCGGTGGGTGCGGGGGTGCGTCTCGACCATCGGGGTGGGCGGGGCCGCGCCCTTGCGGACGTCCACGCGCAGCCGCGCCACGCCGTCGGTCTCGATGCCCGTGCCGCACACCTCGCCGTCGCCCATCGCGGCGTGCGCGTCGCCGAGGGACAGCAGGGCGCCGGCCACGCCGACGGGCAGGACGAGCCGCGCGCCAGGGCCGACGTGCCGGACGTCCATGTTCCCGCCCCAGCGGCGCGGCGGCACGATCGAGTGCGCGCCGGGCTCCGGCGGCGCCACCCCGATCGTGCCGATCATCGGGACGACCGGGACGCGGAGCCCGGGCAGCGGCTCGGCGAACCCGCCGGAGATCTTGGAGACCCGCAGGTGGGCGTCGGGGAAGTCGTCGGCGAGCAGGCCGAAGCCGGGGATGCTCGCCGTCCAGCCCCAGTCGCCGGTGTCCAGGCCGAGGACGTCGATCACCAGGGCGTCGCCGGGTTCGGCGCCGTCGACGCGGAACGGGCCGGTGACCGGGTTGACCCGGCCGAAGTCGAGCCCCGCGACCTCGGCCGTGCCGGACTCCGTGCCGAGCTGGCCGCCGCTGGCCTCGGCGGTCTCGACGATGAGCTCGTCGCCCGGCGCGACGGTCGCGACGGGCGCGATCGCGTTGTCCCAGGCATGGTGCACGCTCGTGCGGCGGATGTGCATCGCTCCTCCAACGGAGTCTCGGCGTTCCGGCACGAGCCTATGATCAGCTCGCGTCGAGCCGGACGGCCTGGGCGATGTATCCGCGCAGCGCGTCCGCGTCGATCCCGTCCAGGGTCTTGATCTTGACGTGCCGGGTCTTCTTGCCGACGCCCTCCAGCAGGCCGTGCTCGTCCTCGAACTCGGCGCCGCGCTCGAAGGCGAACGTCAGGTGCGTCCTGCTCTGGCTGATCACCGCGAGGATCTTCCGGCCGCGCCAGGCGGGCGAGCCGTAGGTGAGGCATTCGGCGGCTTCGGGCGCGGCCTCGGCCATCAGCCCGCGGAGCGCGGCCAGGATCTCGGCGTACTTGGGGTCGAGCTTGGTCGCGGCGTAGGTGTCGATCTCGTTCGCCATGGTGGGCTCCCTTCGTGCGGTGCGCCGGGCCGGTCCGGCGCGATGGCGGTACGCTATAGTCACGGGCATTGATAGTCAAGATACGTGACTAAATTGCGGAGGTGGTCATGGAAGCGGCGTCCACGGGCGCGGAGCGCGCGGTCCCCGACCTGGGTGTGCTGGCCGGGCAGCTGATGCGGGCACTCCAGGAGGAGCTGTTCCAGCGCCTGGCCGAGGAGGGCCACCCGGAGGTCCGGCCGCGGCACGGCACCGTCTTCGCGTTCCTCGACCGGGACGGGATGCGCGCGACCGAGCTGGCCGCCCGCTCCGGCCAGCACAAGCAGATCGTCGGGACGATCGTCGACGAGCTGGTCGCCCTCGGCTACGTCCGGCGCGAACCCGACCCCGCCGACCGCCGCGCCAAGCGCGTCGTCCCGACCGAGCGCGGCCTCGACGAGATCGCCAAGGCCCGCGCCATCCTCGCCTCGATCGAGCGGCGCCACCGGCGGGAGCTGGGGGACGAGCGCTTCACCGCCTTCAAGGACGCGTTCCAGCAGGTCACCCGGAACCAGCGCGCGTGGAAGGACTCCTGACCGGGCGGCGCCGGGCGCTCGCGGCCCGGCCGGGTTCGGACCGCCTTTCCCGGGCAGGATCGCCCGCGTGACCTGGGGCGGACGAGGGGGAACCGTGACAGTGCCCAACGTTGAACTCATCGACGGCGCCGCGATGCCGCAGGTCGGCTTCGGGGTCTTCCAGGTTCCGGACGACGGGGCCGAACGCGCGGTGACGGCGGCGCTGGAGGCCGGGTACCGCAGCGTCGACACGGCGAGCGCCTACCGGAACGAGGAAGGCGTGGGACGCGCCCTGCGCGGTTCGGGCCTGCCGCGCGAGGACCTGTTCGTCACCAGCAAGCTGGGCAACGACGAGCACGGATACGACAGCGCGCTGCGGGCGTGCGACGCGAGCCTCGCCCGGCTCGGCCTCCGCGCCCGCTCGATCGGCGTGTCGAACTTCACCGTGCGGACACTGCGGCGGATCATCGGGGAGGCGGACGTCGTCCCGGCCGTCAACCAGATCGAGCTGCACCCGTACTTCCAGAGGCTTCGAGCTGGCCCCGGACGACCTGAAGGCGATCGGGGAGCTGGACAAGGGCATCCGGGTCGGCCCCGACCCCGAGACCTTCGGGGTGTCCTGACCGGAAAGGGCCCGCCACCTGCGGCGTCCCGTCGCGGAACCCGCTCGTGTCACGGAAAGTCATGGAGCATAACGTTCTGTGCATGGGGGATGATCAAAGGAGCTGGACGGGGCCCAGCGGTCTGCGGGTGACCGCGGTACGGCTCACCGGGGCGCACCGGGTGTGGGCGGAGTTCGCCGGGGTCCGCGGCGACAGCGCGCTGCTGGTCACGCGGGACGGCGCGTTCGTCGGCCGCGGCTACTACCCGACCGTGGCGGAGCTGGCCCAGGTGGTCGACCTGGCCCAGCTGCGGATGCGCTGACCGGGCGAGGCGCGGTTGCGCGGGCGGCGCGCACCCTGTAATCGGTTGCGGTGTGCGCTCACGGGACTGGGATGTCGTCGTCGTCGGATCGGTCAACGCGGACCTGGTGGTCGGCGTCGACCGGCGGCCCGGGCCGGGGGAGACCGTCCTCGGCTCCGACCTGGCCACCCATCCGGGCGGCAAGGGCGCCAACCAGGCGGTCGCGGCGGCGCGGCTCGGCGGCCGGGCGGGGCTCGTCGGACGGGTCGGCGACGACGGCCACGGCGAGCTGCTGCGCGGCGCCCTCGCGGCGGACGGCGTCGGCCTCGCCCACCTCGTCACGACGCCCGGCGCGCCCACCGGCGTCGCGCTGATCACGGTCGGGCCGGACGGCGACAACAGCATCATCGTCTCGCCCGGCGCCAACGCCCGGCTCGGCCCGGACGACGTGGCGGCCGCCCGCGCGATGATCGCTGCCGCGTCCGTCGTGTCGTTCCAGCTGGAGGTGCCGCTGCCCGCCGTGGAGGCCGCCGCCCGGGTCGCGGCCGGGGCGGGCGGGCGGATCGTCCTCAACCTCTCGCCGCCCGCGCCCGTCCCGGACGAGCTGCTCGTCCGCTGCGACCCGCTCGTCGTCAACGAGCACGAGGCCGCCTACCTCCTGGACGGCGCCGTCCGGGATCCGCGCGCGATGGCGGCGGGCCTCGCCCGGTCCGGGCCCAGGTCGGTGGTCGTCACGCTCGGCGCGGACGGCGTCCTGGTCGCGGAGGCCGACCGCGAACCGGTCCGGATCGCGTCGCCGCGGGTGGAGGCGGTCGACACGACCGGGGCGGGCGACGCGTTCACCGCCGCGCTGTGCCTGCGGCTCGCGCGCGGCGACGCGCTGCCGGACGCGGCCCGGCACGCCGCGCGGGCCGGGGCCGCCGCCGTCCGCCGGGCGGGCGCGCAGAGCTCCTTCCCCACACCCGCCGAACTTCCGCCGCCCGTGGCGGACCCGTGACGGACGGGGTCAGGGGCCGGTGCGGGCGCGGAGCCTGTACAGCTCGTCGGCCACGTCGTGGACGTCGGCGCCCAGATCGAACGCGCTGAGCAGGTGCAGGTCGTCCTCGGTCTCGATCTCCAGCATGCGGGTGTGCAGAAGGAGGCGGCGCCGCTCGTCCACCCGGATGGCGGTCACCTCGTCCCACCGGACGCGGCGGCGTCCCGCGTAGCCGGTCACGATGGTGACGCCGTCGCCGTCCGCGGCGAGCCGCACCGGCGCGACCAGGTCGCGCAGCGCGAGCGCGTTCAGGCCGAGCGCCGCCGCGGCCGCGAGGAACAGGAACTGGCGGTCGTGGCTGTAGAGGACGACGAGCGCCGTGACGGCCGCCGCCCCGGCGCACTTCACCGCCACCTGCCCGGGCGGCACGCGCCATCGCCGTTCCGCTCCCGCCGTCATGCCCGGCACCTCCGCATGCCCGCCACCGTAGCCGCCGCCGGGCCGGACGGCATTTGCCGGGGGTGTGGGGGGTCGCCCCCCACAGAGAAACGCCCCGGGCGCCGAGGGGGCCGGACGGTCATATTCCTGTGTCCTCGCCGTCACAACCCGTACGGATTGGCTCGTTCCGGGCCGGTCTGCCCTGGTCTTCACGGGGGCGTCCGCTAGCGTCATAGGCATGCGACTCGGCGTGCTGGACGTGGGATCCAACACCGTGCACCTGCTGGTGGTGGACGCCCACGAGGGAGCCCGGCCCCTGCCCGCGTTCTCGCACAAGGCGGACATGCGGCTCACCGACCATCTGGACGAGCACGACCGCCTGTCCGGCGAGGGCGAGACGCAGCTGCGGGACTTCGTCGACGACGCGCTGCAGATCGCGGAGGACAAGGGCGTCGAGGACCTCGTCGCGTTCGCCACGTCCGCCGTCCGCGACGCCGCCAACGGCGAGAAGGTCCTGGAGCGGATCCGCGCCGACAAGCGGATCGACATCAGGGCGCTGTCCGGCGAGGAGGAGGCGCGGCTGACGTTCCTCGCGGTGCGGCGCTGGTTCGGCTGGTCGTCGGGACGGCTGCTCGTGGTCGACATCGGCGGCGGCTCGCTGGAGATCGCCTCCGGCCTCGACGAGGAGCCGGACGTGGCGTTCTCGCTGCCGCTCGGCGCGGGCCGCCTCACCCGCGACCGGTTCACCGCCGATCCGCCGCCCCCGGACGAGGTCCGGGCGCTGCGCCGGCACGTCCGGGCGGAGATCGCCCGCCGGGTCGGGGACGTCGCCCGGTACGGCCCGCCCGACCACGCGGTCGCGACGTCCAAGACGTTCAAGCAGCTCGCCCGCATCGGCGGCGCCGCGCCGTCCGCCGATGGACCGTACCAACGGCGCTCGCTCGCGGGCGCCGACCTGACCGACTGGGCCGAGAAGCTGGCGTCGATGCCGGCCGCCGAGCGGGCCGAGCTGCCCGGCGTGTCCGAGCGGCGCGCCCCGCAGCTGCTCGCCGGCGCGATCGTCGCGGACGCCGCGATGGACCTGTTCGAGCTCACCGAGCTGGAGGTCTGCCCCTGGGCGCTACGCGAGGGCGTCATCCTCCGCCGCCTCGACATGATCACCGGGACATGATCACGGATACATGAGCACGGGGATCCGACCGCCGGATGGCCGGAATCGGTCGCAAAGGTCCCCTTAAGACGCGATATGTCTTGCCGAGCGGGGTTCGGTGACGCAAGATCGGTGGTCCTGGAATCTGGGGGGTCTCCGATGACGCGCGCGTACAAGTTCGCTTCCCTGCCCTGCGGACGGCGGGCCAAATGGGTCGTGCTGGCCGTCTGGATCGTCATCCTCGCCGTGGCGATGCCGCTCGCGGGCAAGCTGACCGGCGCGCAGTCGAACGAGTCGTCGGCGTGGCTGCCGTCGGACGCCGAGTCGACGCGGGTCGTCAAGGAGTCCGAGCGGTTCGTGCCCGCCGACACCTTCCCGGCCGTCGTCATCTACCACCGCGACGGCGCCGCGATCACGGCCGCCGACCGGGCCAAGGCGGCGGCGGACGTGCCGCGCCTCCAGGCCGTCACCGGCGACCCCAAGGGCTCGAAGCCGCCGCGCAAGCTCGCCGTCAGCGTGCAGGGCCCGATCCCGTCCCAGGACGGGAAGGCGCTGGAGACGCTCGTCAACGTCAAGGCCGGCAACGACGGGTGGGAGCTGCTCGGCCCGGCCGTCGACGACTACCGCGACATCGTCCAGGACGGCGCGCCCGGGCTGGAGGCGCACGTCACCGGCCCTGCCGGGTACGCGGGCGACTTCAGCAACGTGTTCTCCGGGTTCGACAAGACGCTGCTGTTCATCACGGCCGCCATCGTCATCGGGATCCTGCTGGTGACCTACCGCAGCCCGATCCTGTGGCTCGCTCCGCTGATCTGCGTGGGCTTCGCGCTCATGGCGGCGCAGGCGCTGATCTACCTGCTGGCCGAGTACGCGGGGCTGACGGTGAACGGGCAGGCCGCGTTCATCCTCACGGTGCTCGTGTTCGGCGCGGGCACCGACTACGCGCTGCTGCTCATCGCCCGCTACCGGGAGGAGCTGCGGCGGCACAGCGACCGGCACGAGGCGATGGCGATCGCGCTGCACCGCGCGGGGCCGGCGATCGTCGCGAGCGGCTCGACGGTGGCGCTGAGCATGCTGTGCCTGCTCGTCGCCGTCCTCAACTCCACCAAGAGCATGGGCCCGGTCATGGCGATCGGCGTCGCCGTCGCGCTCGCCGCGATGGTGACGCTGCTGCCCGCGCTGCTGGTGATCTGCGGGCGCTGGATGTTCTGGCCGCGGCGCCCCGCGTTCGGCACCGACGAGCCGACCGAGCGCGGCGCGTGGGCGCGGGTCGGCGCGGCCGTCGCCGTCCGGCCCCGGGTCACCTGGCTGGTCACGGCCGTGGTGCTCGGCGCGCTCGCGTTCGGGCTGTTCGGGCTGCGGACGGGCTCGCTGCCCGCCAGCGAGTCGTTCAGCACCGGCAAGCCCGACTCGGTCACGGGCGAGGAGGTCCTCGGACGGCACTTCCCGGCGGGCAGCGGCTCGCCCCTCCAGATCATCACCAAGGACGGCACGCAGGACGCCGTCCGCGCGGCGCTCGCGAAGGTCCCCGACATCGCGGACGTCAAGCCCGCGGGTGACAACCCCGGGCAGCCGTCCGGCGGCCGCGTCTACCTGGAGGGCACGCTCACCGCGCCGCCCGACACCGAGCGCGGCTTCACCGCCGTGGAACGCGCGCGCGACGCCGTGCACGCCGTGCCGGGCGCGAACGCCGAGGTCGGCGGCGCGTCGGCGGTGACGCTCGACATCAGCGACGCCTCCCACCGCGACCAGAACGCGGTGATCCCGATCGTCCTCGTCGTCGTGTTCGTCATCCTCGCGCTGCTGCTGCGCGCCCTCGTCGCGCCGCTGATCCTCGTCGCGACGGTCGTGCTGTCGTACGCGGCGGCGCTCGGCGTCAGCGCGCTGATGTTCAACCACGTGTTCGGGTTCCATTCGGCGGACCCGTCGTTCGCGCTGTGGTCGTTCGTGTTCCTCGTCGCGCTCGGCACCGACTACAACATCTTCCTGATGACCCGCGTCCACGAGGAGGCGAAGCGGGTCGGGACGCGGCGCGGCGCGCTGATCGGCCTCTCCGCGACCGGTGGCGTGATCACCTCGGCCGGCGCGGTGCTGGCGGGGACGTTCGCGGCGCTCGGGTCGCTGCCGCTGGTGTTCGTCGCCGAGCTCGGCTTCACGGTCGCGTTCGGGGTGCTGCTCGACACGTTCATCGTCCGGTCGGTGCTGGTCACGGCCCTGAACCTGGACGTCGGACGGCACATGTGGTGGCCGAGCGCCCTGGCCCGTCTCCAGCCTCCGGCCGTCGCTCCGGAGACCCCGGGCGAGCCCGCTCCGGCCGCCCGCGGCGACTAGCGCCCACGGCGGCGGCCGGGACGCCGCGCTACGACCAGGAGGGGTGGCCGAGCGTCTGGTTCGCGGGGGTGAGGACGCGGTCGCCGGTGCCGTCCGCGCGCACGGCGTGGATCACCGGTTTCGCGGCCGGGCCGCGCACGTAGCAGAGCCAGCGGCCGTCGCCGGACCACGCGGGGTCCATGTCGTGGTCCGGGCCCCGGGTGAGCGGGCGCGGGCCGGAGCCGTCCGCGTTCATGATCCAGATGTCGGCGTTCTCGCCGGCGCCGCGGGTGAAGGCGATCTGGCGCCCGTCGGGGGACCACTCCGGGTCGACGGAGCGGACGCCGTCCGTCAGCCGCCTCGCGGCCGAGCCCGGACGGTTCGGGTCGAGCGTGAAGATGTGATCGGTGGCGCCCTGCCTGCTCCAGAACGCGATCTGGTCGGTGGAGGACCACATCGGGTCGTCCTTGACCGAGCCGTCCGTGGTCAGCTGGGTGGTCCGGCGGCCCTCCAGGGTGATCGTGAAGATCTGCCGGACGCCGTTCCTCTCGGCGACGTAGGCCAGGCGGGTTCCGTCCGGCGACCAGGTCACCCGGGAGCCGCGGGCGATGCCGGTGACCTTCTCGGCGCCGCCGCCGTCGGCGCCCACCACCCACGCCTCGGCCGTCCCGCCGTTCTGCCTGGTGAACGCGACGCGTTTCCGGTCCGGTGACCGTTCGGGCAGCATGTCGCACTGCGCGCCGGTGACGAGGGGCGTCGCGGACGCCTCGCCGGGCCTGTAGGTGCCGAGGTCGCCGTGGCACTCCTTCGGCCAGCCCGGCGCCGTGTCGATCCGGACGAGCATCGCCCCGGACGGGAACGCCGCCGGGCCCGTGCCGCCCGAGTTCGTCCCCTTGTCGTCCGGCCGGCCGAAGTAGTAGAGGCCCGCGGTGACGGCGGCCGCGGCGAGGACGCCCGCCACGGCGGACACGGTGAACGTGGTGCGCCGGGAGTGCCGGTACTCCCTCCCCGGCGCCGTGGCGGGAGCGGGACCGGGCGGCGGGACCGGGGATGAGGCCGGGGCCGGAGCCGGGGCCGGAGTTGGTGCCGGGGACGGAGCCGGAACGGTGGCGTCGCGGGAGGTGACGTTCGGGTCGCCGCCGGCCGGGACCGGGGGCGGCGCCGCCCACGTCTGGCCCAGCTCGGACGTCACGTCCGCCTCGCCGGAGCCGCCGACCAGGGCGAGCAGCAGGTCGCGGGCGCTCGGCCGCTGACCGGGGTCCTTGCGCAGCGCCGACCGGACGAGCCCGGACAGCTCCGCCGGCAGCTCCCCGATCTCCGGTTCGGCGTGCACGGCCCGCGCCGCGAGGATCTGGAACGAGCCCTGCCCGAACGGGTTGCGGCCGCTCGCGGCGTACGCGACGAGGCAGCCCCACGCGAACACGTCCACCGCGGGGGTGACGGTCTGCGTTGTGATCTGCTCGGGCGCGATCCAGCCGGGGGTGCCGACGACCTGGCCGGTGCGGGTGTGGGAGGACGCCATGTCCAGCGCGCGGGCGATGCCGAAGTCGATCACGCGGGGGCCGGAGATGGACAGCAGCACGTTGCTCGGCTTGAGGTCGCGGTGCACCAGCCCGGCGCTGTGGATCGCGACGAGCGCGGCGGCCACGCCGACCGCGACGCCGTGCAGCATCCCGGGCGACAGCGCGCCCTTCTCGGCGACGTGGTCGAGCAGCGACGGACCGTCGATGTACTCGGTGACCATGTAGGCGAGACCGAGGTCCTCGCCGTGCTCCAGGACCTGCGCGGTGCAGAACGACGCGACGCGCTGCGCGTTGGCGGCCTCGTCGTGGAAGCGGGCGAGGAACGTCCGGTCACCGGCGAGCGCGGGCCGCACGACCTTGACCGCGACGGGCCGTTCCCCCGGGTCGCGGCCGAGGTACACCGCGCCCATCCCGCCCTCGCCGATCTTGGCCTCGATGCGGTACCGGCCGATCCGCGTGGGATCGTCCGGGCGCAGCTCACGCAGGGAGGTCGCGTCCATGGAGATCACCTTCCGCCCCCATGAGCCGCGTCTTGGCGGCCGCACACACGGCGGCACGCGGCCCCAACGCTTCCATACGATGACAGAGGACGGGGCCAGGTTCTAGCGCGGGCCGCCCGATCCCGCCGTCAGTGGAAGTCGCGGGACCGGACGCGGCCTGGTACGGGCAGGCGGCGCAGCCGGGTCGCGCGGACGTTGGCGACCCCGTCGGCGCGCTCCAGCCGCCCGCTGACCAGCAGCGCCTGCGAGTCGACGGCGAGGGCGCGATGCCGCTGGAACACCTGCGGCGGGCACACGACGTTGATGATGCCCGTCTCGTCCTCCAGGGTCATGAAGACGATGCCGCCCGCGGTCGGGGGCCGCTGCCGGTGCGTGACGAGCCCGGCGACGACCACGTTCGTCTCGCCCGGCGTCGACGCCAGCCCGGTGGACGACAGCGCGCCCAGCTCGTCGAGCGCCTCCCGGACGTGCGCGACGGGATGGGTGTGGGACACGCCGGTGGCCCACAGGTCGGCGAGCGTCTCCTCGATCGGCGTCATCGCGGGCAGCGGCGGCGCGGACGCGCCCGGCGTCACGCCTTCGAGCCGCCCGGGTCCGGAGCCCGCGAGCGCGCCCGCCGCCCACAGCGCCTCCCGCCGCGACAGCCCGAAACGGTCGAACGCGCCCGCCGTCGCGAGCGCCTCCAGCGCCCCCGGCGACAGCGGCACGCGCCGGGCGAGGTCCTCCATGCTCGCGTAGGGCCGTCCGGCCGCGACGGCCTCCGCCGCCTCGTCGCCCAGGTTGCGGATCCCGGCGAAGCCGAGCCTGATCGCGGGCTGCGGCTCGGACGGCGCGTGCGGATGGCCGGAGTCGACCTCGACGGCCTCCTCCAGCGTCGGATGGACGTCGCTCGCGTTGATGTCCACCGCTCTGACCACGACGCCGTGCCGCCGGGCGTCGGCCAGAAGGCTCTGCGGCGAGTAGAAGCCCATCGGCTGGTTCCGCACCAGCGCGGCGGTGAACGCGGCCGGGTGGTGGCGCTTCAGCCAGGAACTCGCGTACACCAGATGGGCGAAGCTCTGCGCGTGCGACTCGGGGAAACCGAACCCGGTGAAACCGAGGATCTTCTCGTACACGCTCTCGGCGATCTCGGCGGGGATGCCGCGCTCGGCCATCCCGTCCAGCAGGCGCGCCCGCAGCCGCTCGACGCGCTCGGGCGCGCGCTTGGCGCCCATCGCCTGCCGGAGCTGGTCGGCCTCGGCGGGCGTGAAACCGGCGCAGTCGACGGCGAGCTGCATCATCTGCTCCTGGAACAGCGGGACGCCGAGCGTCCGCGACAGCGCGGGCTCCATCAGCGGATGCGGGCATCGCGCGGGCTCCAGGCCCTTGCGGCGCCGCAGGTACGGGTGGACGGACCCGCCCTGGATCGGGCCCGGCCTGATCAGCGCCACCTCCACTACCAGGTCGTAGAACTCGCGGGGCCGCAGCCGGGGCAGCGTCGCCATCTGCGCCCGCGACTCGACCTGGAACACCCCGACGGTGTCGGCGTCGCACAGCATGTCGTAGACGAGGACGTCGTCCGGCGGGATCGACTGGAGGTCGTACCGGCGGCCGTGGTGCTCGTCGACGAGGTCGAAGCAGTCGTGCAGCGCCGCGAGCATGCCGAGGCCGAGCAGGTCGAACTTCACCAGCTTCGCGGCGGCGCAGTCGTCCTTGTCCCATTGCAGGACGCTCCGGTCCGGCATCATCGCCCACTCGATCGGGCAGATCTCGCCGACCGGCCGGTCGGCGATCACCATGCCGCCCGAATGGATGCCGAGGTGCCGGGGGAGCCGCTGCATCCGGTTCGCCAGCTCCAGCACCGGGCCCGGGATGTCCGACTCGGAGCCGACGGGGTCGCGCGGGTCGATGCCCTTCGACCAGGCGTCCTGCTGGCCGGGGGAGAAGCCGAGCGCGCGGGCCGCGTCCCGGACGGCCATGCGCGGCCGGTAGCTGATGACGTTCGCGACCTGCGCCGTGCGCTCCCGCCCGTACTTGCGGTACACGTACTGGATGGCCTCCTCGCGGCGGCGGTGCTCGATGTCCAGGTCGATGTCGGGCGGGCCGTCGCGTCCGGGGGACAGGAAGCGCTCGAACAGCAGCCCGTGCCGGACGGCGTCGACGCCCGTGATTCCGAGCGCGTAGCAGACCGCCGAGTTGGCCGCCGACCCCCGCCCCTGGCAGAGGATCCGCTCCCTGCGGCAGAACTCGACGATGTCGTGGACGATCAGGAAGTAGCCGGGGAAGCGGAGCTGCTCGATGACGTCCAGCTCCCTGGCGATCTGCTCGTACGCGCCGGGCACCCGCTCCCGCTCCGGCGGCCCGTACCGCTCCTGCGCGCCCTCGGCGACGAGGTGCCGCAGCCAGCTCGCCTCCGTGTGCCCCTCGGGGACGGGCCAGTCGGGCAGGCGGGGCGCGACGACGTCGAAGTCGAACAGGCATTCCTCGGCGAGCGCGACCGTCCGCTCCCGGACGCCGGGGAACCGCGCCAGCCGTCCCGCCATCTCCGCGCCGCTGCGCAGGTGCGCGGTCCCGCTCGCGGGGAGCCAGCCGACCATGTCGTCCAGGCTGCGGCGGGCCCGGACGGCGGCCATCGCCTGCGCCAGCCTCGCGTCCGCCCCGGGCGCCGCGAAATGCACGTTGTTGGACGCCACGACGCCGACCCCGACCCGCCGCGCCAGGTCGGACAGGAAGTCGGCGCGGTCGTCGTCGCCGGGCTGGTCGTGGTCGATGAGCTCGGCGAACACGTTCTCGCGCCCGAACATGGCGACGAGGTCGCGCAGCTCGCGCTCGGCCGCGTCCGGGCCGCCCGACTCCAGCGCCGCCGGGACGGGCCCCTTCCGGCAGCCGGTCAGCACCGCCCAGTGCCCGCCGTGCGCGGAGGCCAGCGCGTCCAGGTCGTAGACGGGACGGCCCTTCCGCCCGCCCGCGAGCTGCGCCGCCGTGATCGCCGAGCAGAGCCGCGCGTAGCCGGGGGCGCCGCGCGCGAGCACCAGCAGATGCCGTCCCGCCGGGTCGGGCTCGCCGGTCCGCGGTCCCGGCAGGCCGAGGCTCAGCTCGGCGCCGAACACCGTCCCGATGCCGGAGCCGCTCGCGGCCTGCGCGAACTGCACCGCGCCGTACATGCCGTCGTGGTCGGTGATCGCCATCGTCCGCACGCCGAGCCGGGCCGCCTCCGCGACGAGCGAGGCCGGGTCGCTGGCGCCGTCCAGGAAGCTGAACGACGAATGGCAGTGCAGCTCCGCCCACGGCACGTCGGCCTCGGCGCGGAGGGGGACGCGCGGCGGCTCCGGCGGCTCGTCCGGCTCGTCGGGGGGCCGCTTGGACGGGCGCCACGACAGCCGTTCCTCGAACTCCCGCCACGGGATCGGCGGGTTGTGCCAGTTAGTCATAGACACCCTCGATGTGCCAGCGGCCGCCCTCGACGGCGAGCAGGTAGGCGGCGCCGTCGTCGGTGGTGACCTGGAACCTGGCGCGGCGCCGTGACCGGCCCGGGTCCCACCAGCGTTCGTCGGCGGGCCACGGCCCCGTCCAGCCCGTGATCGCGGCGGGACGCCCCCGCAGCGCGAGCGTGGCGGGCGGCGCGGACACCTCGCAGCGCGCCGACACCACCACCGGCGCTCCGGCGGCGTCGACCAGTTCGACATCGGGCGGCGTCGCGGGGACCGACGCCGGGGCGGGAGCCGTCACGCGCCCGGGCCACGGGCCTTCGGGCAGGCCGCCGGGCGGCAGGTCGCCGACCGGCACGCGGACGACCCGCTCGCCCGGCCCGCGCCCGCCGACGAGCACCGGCCGCGTGATGCCGTGGTGGCCGAGCAGCGCCTGGACGCGGTCGGCGGCCCGCGCGATCCGGTCGGTGACCGATGTCCGGCCCCAGAGCCCCTCCTGCCGCCCCTCGTCCGGGACGAGCTGGTCGGGCGCCAGCTCCAGCCAGGTCACGCCGCCCCACACGTCCTCGGACACCGGTCGATGAGCGGACAGCTGCCATCGGACGCGCTCGGCCACCGCCAGCGCCGACAGCCCGTCGTGCCGCCACAGGCGCCGCAGCACGTGCCCGTCCGCGAACCCGGCCGCGACCTCCAGCCGGGCGCACGCGAGCCCGCTCGCGGCGAGCGCCTCGTGCAGCTCGCCCGCGAGCCGTTTCGCCGCGAACACCACCCGCTCGGACCGCTCGGCGGGCGGGTCGAAGTCGCCGCGCACCGTGAGGTCTTCGGTGCCCTTGACCGGGGCGAGCGGGCGCGGCTCCTCGCCCCTGGCCAGCCGGTGGGCGAGCGCGCCGTCCGCGCCGAACCGCCCGGCGACGTGCCCGGACGGCAGCGCCGCGAAGTCGCCGAGCGTCTTGATCCCGAGCCGCCGCAGCAGGTCGGCCAGCTCCGGCCGGTCGGGCACCGAAAGCGGATACGGCGCGAGGAACGCCGCCGCGCCGCCCTCCGGCACCACCGTCCCGCCCTGCCCGGCGCGCGCGGCCAGCTCGGCCGCGAACAGCCCGTCCGCGACGCCGCAGCCGCAGTCGTGCCCGGCCTCGACGACCATGTCCTGGACGAGGACGCGCAGCGCCTCCTCGCCCCCGTAGAACCGGGCCGGGCCGCGCGCCGGGATCGCGCACAGCCCCGGCCGCACCACCTCCACCCGCGGTGTCAGCGCCGCGACCGCCGCCGCGACCGTCTCGAACAGCCGCCCCTCCGCGTCGGGGTCGCGCTCCCGGACCACCAGCTCGGGGCAGCGCCGCTGCGCGTCGCGCAGCCGCTGACCGCGCCGCACGCCCCCGGCCCGCGCCGCCGCAGTGCAGGCCGCGACCCGCCCCCGCTCGACCACGGCCCCGGCGGTCGCGGCGTCGACCCCGGCGGCCGTGGCGGGCCAGTCCGGGCACCACACGACCAGGACCCGGGTCATGCGATCGCCCTGTGTTCCACGGGCGGCGGGACGAGCTCCAGCGGCGGCCGGACGGTCTCGTCCGGCCTGACCGTGCCGTCCGGGGCGGGGAGCCAGAGGCGGGCGCGGCGGCCGGGGCCCGGTGCGTCACGGCCCTCGGCGACGACCTCGGCGCGGCGCCCGGCCAGCCGCCCGTGCCCGTCCGCGAGGCCCTCCCAGGCGATGTCGTCCAGCCGGAGGCGGAGCCGCGTGCCGGGCCAGTCGCGGGCGAACGCGCCGGTCAGCGTGAGGACGCAGCCGTGCCTGCGGGCCAGCGCCGACAGGCGGCGGACGGCGGCCGATCCGGGCCGTTCGGGCGGGCACAGCAGGATGAGGTCGACGGCCTCGGTGAGGGCGGCGACGACGTCGGGCCAGCGGTCGCCGGGGTCGTCGACGAGCAGGAGACGCCCGGGGGCCGCGCCCATGCCCGCGGCGGCGACCACACCGAAGCCGGGCACGCCGACGACTCCGCACCAGCCGCCCGCGCCCTCCTCGCCGCCGTGCCGGGACACGCCGGCGACGAGCGCGAGGCCGAGGGACGCGGCGCCGGGCCCGTCCAGCCCGACGATGGAGCCGGGCCGCAGCCCGCCGCCGGGGACGACGGTCCGCAGCGCGGGCAGCACGGGAACCGCCTCCGGCACCCCGGTCTCCAGTGCCGCCGCCAGTTCGCGCGGCGCCGCCTCCGGCACGCCCGTCCCTCCTCTCCCCGCCGCTGTCGTCCAATTTCGAACACGAGTTCGACTTGTGTCAAGTTAACGCAGGTCACAGAGCGGAACGGGAGGTGCCGGAAAGCCCGGCGGCATCGGGCTTCCCGGGGATTCTCCGGGCATCATGGTCATCATGACGAGCGATGTGCGGACCCTCGAATGGACGGGCGACGGGCTCCGGCTGCTTGATCAGACCCTCCTGCCCGGGCGCGTCGAGTACGTGGTGGTCCGCGACGTCGGCGCCCTCGTGGACGCGATCCGGCGGCTGGTCGTGCGGGGAGCGCCCGCGCTGGGCGTGGCGGGCGCGTTCGGCGTCGCCATCGCCGTCCGCCAGGCGGCCCGCGAGGAGTGGGACGACGCCCGCCGCGACGCCGCGATCGACCTCGTCCGCGGGGCCCGCCCGACGGCGGTCAACCTGGCCGCCGCCGTCGACCGGGTGCGGCCGTTCGTCGCCGGGGGCGCGGACGCGGTCGCCGCCGAGGCCCAGGCGATCCTGGACGAGGACGTCCGCGGCAACCAGGCCATCGGCGCGTCCGGCGCGGACTGGATCCTCGGCCGGGTGGGGGACCGGCCGCTGCGCGTCCTCACGCACTGCAACGCCGGCGCCCTCGCCACGGCAGGGTGGGGCACGGCGCTCGGCGTCGTCCGGGACCTGCACGCGCGGCGCCGCGTCGAGCTCGTCTACGCGGACGAGACGCGCCCGCTGCTCCAGGGCACGCGGCTCACCGCGTGGGAGCTCGGCCGGGCCGGTATCCCGTGCGCCGTCCAGGTGGACGGCGCCGCGCCGAGCACGATCCTGCGCGGGCTCGCCGACGTGGCGGTCATCGGCGCCGACCGGATCGCCGCCAACGGCGACACCGCCAACAAGATCGGCTCGCTGGGGGTGGCGCTGGCCTGTGCCGAGGCCGGGATCCCGCTGGTCGTCGCCGCGCCGTGGAGCACCGTCGACCTGTCCGTCCCGGACGGCGCGGGCATCCCGATCGAGGAGCGCGCCCCCGAGGAGGTCAGGTCCTGGATGGGCGTGCCGGCCGCGCCCGGGACGATGCCGGCGGTCAATCCCGCGTTCGACGTCACGCCCGCCCGTTTCGTGACCGCGCTGGTCACCGAGACGGGCGTGCTCGAAGTGTCGTCCGGCGAGACGCCCGCCGCCGCGCGCGCCTAGGACGCCCGCGGCCGCGCGCCTAGAAGTACTTGCCGAACAGGTCCGTGGACGGCCAGGTCCGCAGGCCGTTCGCGACCTTGTGCAGCGGCGCGCTGAAGTCGTCGTAGCCGTAGGAGAGCCCGGACGGGTCGTCGCGCTGGTCGAACAGCAGCGCCCACGTCACGCCGTCGTGGCGGCGCGTCACGATCGTGCTCGTGCCGTCGAGCGACCCGTCGTGCCAGGTGTTGCGGCCGCCGCCGGACAGCTCGCGCACCCACCAGCCGAAGCCGTAGTGGTTGCCGCCGGAGTTCGCGCCGGTCTCGGGCCTGGCGAACGTCGCGGCGATCGAGCGGGCGTTCAGCACGCCGGTCCCGCCGTCGAGGATCTTGGTGAACCGCACGTAGTCGACGGACGAGGCCAGCCAGCCGCCCATCGCCGTGCGGTTCTCCACGTTGAACGTGCCGTAGGGGGCGGGAAGGGTCGTCCCGGCGGCGTCGAACACCGAGGGGCCCGTCCGCCGCGAGAAGTAGGGGACCTCGCCGGGCGCGCGGTGCGCCTTCAGCGACCTGCCGGGACGCATCCGCTTGATGCCCACCGGGGCCAGGATCTTCTGCTGGACGTAGGCCGCGTAGCTCATGCCCGCGACCTTCTCGATGATCTGGCCGAGCAGCAGGTAGCCGTAGTTGCTGTAGGCGTACGTGGTGCCGGGGTCGTGGTCGAGCTTCCAGCCCGCGCCGTAGGTGACCACGTGCCCGCGGGTGACCGGGAGCGGCACGTCCAGCAGCGCCGCGATCTGGCGGTCGCGGTAGGTCGGGTCGCCGGAGATGTCGCGGTCCCAGCCGCCGAGGTGCTGGAGGAGCCGCCGGACCGTCACCTGGCGCAGCCGGGGGTCCAGGGACCCGCCGGGCGGCGGCCTCAGCGCCAGCAGCCCGGTGACCGGCGCCGACAGGCTCAGCTTTCCGTCCTGGGCGAGCCGCGTCACCGCCGTGGCCGTGACCGCCTTGCTGAGGCTGGCCAGCCGGAACAGCGAGGTGGGCTGGACGGTCAGGGCCGGGTCGGCGCTCCAGGAGTACCCGCGCGCGAGCACCAGCTTTCCCTTGCGCATGACGGCGAGCGATCCCGCCGGAATGCCGCGGGCCTGCATGAGCGTCTTGACGGCCGTGTCGAAGCCGCCGAGCCCGGCGCCGGCCGCCCCGGTGACCCGCCACTGCCGGGCGGCCGCCGAGCCCGTGCGGGCGGCGGCGTGCTCCTCGGCCGAGCATCCGCCGGCGAGCGCGGGCGCGGCGACGCCGAGCCCCGCCAGCCCGATGGCCTTGCCGAAGCCCCGCCGGCTCAGCCGCTGCTCCATCCTGCCTCCTCCGGGATCCCTCACGGCGAAACGGCCGAATGAGGTGATCATGGAAGTTACAGGATCGCGCCACGTGACGAGGGGCCGTATGCGAAAAAAGTGATCTTCCGGATACGGCCCCTCGCCGGGCGTCCGCTACAGGTTCCCTTCCGGGTCCAGGGTGCGGGTCGCGGCGCGCAGGCTGCGGTACAGCCGGGCCTCGTACGCCTTCGCGGCGGGGACGTCCCGGTCGACGAACAGCGTGTCGTAGAGCGCGGGCAGCCGCTGCGTGGCGTAGCCGGTGTCGATGCCGGGCGCGTACATCTGGTGCCGGTACCACGGACGTCCCGGCAGGCCCGCCTGGGTCAGCAGGTCGCGTTCGGCCTGCATGATCCGGTCGTTGAGGCGGCGGAACGCGGCCGTGTCGCCGCGGCGGAGCGCCGCGTCAGCGTGTGCCCGCAGCGCCTGCGCGGCCCGCCGCCACGCCTTGGCCTGCTCGATGTCGCGCGACACGTCCACGACGACGGAGCCGAGCCGCTTGCGCTGCTCGTCGGCGTAGTCGGCGAGGTACCCGGCGGTCTCCTCGGCGTAGGGGGTGTAGCGGAGCGCGACCACGTCGGCGTTCGCCAGCCGCAGCGTCACGATCCCCGCCAGCCGCGACATCGCCGCGTGGTACTGCCAGGTCGGGTCGCCGAAGCGCGACATCCAGTAGTGGTCGTCGCACGAGCAGTGGTAGTTGCCGCCGCCGCCGGTCGAGGACGAGCCCACGTCCACCGCGGGCACCCCGTACCGCTGGAAGATCGCCTGGAAGTCCGAGCCGCCGCCGATGCGGCTGATCGGCGTCTTCCCGTCGTTCTGCGCCTTCCACGCCTCGTACAGCGTCCCGTCCGTGCCGGGCCACCGCACCTGCTTGGTCGCCTCGATGACGGACTCGTCCAGCGCGGGTGTCGTCGAGGCGCCGAAGTCCGAGCCGCCGGCGCCGTCCATGTTCACGTACGCGACGGCGTTGCGGAGCTGCTCGGCCCGCTCCTCGGCGTACTCGGTGGAGCCGAACAGCCCGTACTCCTCACCGTCCCACGTGGCGAGGACGATGGTGCGCTTGGGACGCCAACCCTTCTTCAGGAGTTCTCCCAGGGCGCGTCCTACCTGGATCACGTTCTCCGTACCGGACAGGTTGTCGCTGCTCCCGTACGTCCAGGCGTCGTGGTGCGCGCCCATGATGACCTCTTGCTCCGGATGCTCGCTTCCGGGGATGCGCACGGTGACGTTCCATATCGGACGCACCTCGAACTTGTTCTTCAGATCCAGGTGGACCCGCGTCCCGCCCGGCCCGAACCGGTACTTGAACGGCAGGCCGCCCTGCCACTCCTTCGGCACCTCGGCGCCCTTCAGCGCCCGCAGCAGCGGCTCGGCCGCGCCGTAGGAGATCGGCGTCGTCGGGACGAGGTCCTTCAGCATCGGCGCCCGCGACGGCGGGATCCGGTGCGCGCCCTTCACCGCGGGCCAGCCGGGCGTCTGCGGGTCGCCGGCCGCGAGCTGGATCTGCGCGACGCTGCCGCGCTGGATGCCGTCCGCGGCGCGCCACGGCCCCTTCGGGTACACCTCGCCCTTCGTGAACCCGTCGTCGGCGGGGTCGGAGTAGATGAGGACGCCCTTCGCGCCGCGCCTGGCGGCCTCCCGCGGCTTGATGCCGCGGAACACCGCCCCGTACCGGGCGAGGACGATCTTCCCCTTGACGGAGACGCCGTTCTTCTCCAGCAGCGCGAAGTCCTCGGGCCGCCCGTAGTTGGCGTACACGACCTCGCCCCGGACGTTCCCGGACGGCGACATCCCGTTGTGCCCCGGAATGACCTTGTCGAAGTCCTTCTGCCAGGGACGCTTCTTCTCCTTCACCGGGAGCGTCCTGCGGTGCGGCGCGGTCATCTCGACCTTCACGCGTTCCGGCATGGTCATGTAGGCGTGGTAGGTCGTGACCTCGGGCCGGAGCCCGTACGACTTGAAGTGCTTGACAATGCGCTGCACGCGGTGCCAGTCACCCGTGGTGGACGCCAGGCCCGGCTCGCTCGCCAGCTCGGCGTCCAGGGCGCGGGCGACCTTCTCGGACGGGACGGAGCCGAACAGCTTCTCGTACCGCCGCTGCCATTCGGAGTTCTCGTCGGTGAAGCCGGGAATCGGGGGTTTCCCGCCGTGCGCGGGCGATGCCACGGCCGGGGCGGCGGACAGGACGAGGGTCAGTGACACGGCCGGCGCGGTCAGCGCCGCCACCGCCTGGGTTCGGGAGCGGAACACCAGCGTTTCCTCTCATGCGCCTTACAGGGGTGCCCGGACCGTACGTCGCGATCACCGGAAGATCCAGAACGCCTGCCGGATCCGGCCAAGTCGCCGCCGTCACCTCTCGTCACGGGGATCGGCCATCATGGTGACCGTGCCGCCCTCCCCGACGCCCGACGCCGCGCCGCGTCCGGCGGAGCTTGACGCAGTCTTGGAACGGATCACCTACGCCAACGAGGACACCGGCTACACCGTCGCCCGCGTCGCGACCGCCAAGAGCGGCGGCGACCTGCTCACCGTCGTCGGCGCGCTGCTCGGCGCGCAGGTCGGGGAGAGCCTGCGGCTGGTCGGACGGTGGCGCTCGCACCCCAAGTACGGGCGGCAGTTCGAGGTCGACTCGTACACGACCGTGCTGCCGGCGACGATCCAGGGCATCCGCCGCTACCTCGGCTCCGGCATGATCAAGGGAATCGGGCCGGTGATGGCCGACCGGATGGTCGGGCACTTCGGCACCGACATCCTCCGGATCATCGAGGAGGAGCCGGAGCGGCTCGTCGAGGTCCAGGGGCTCGGGCCGAAGCGGACCAGGCGGATCGGCCAGGCGTGGGAGGAACAGAAGGCCATTAAGGAAGTGATGGTCTTCCTCCAGGGCGTCGGCGTGTCCACGTCACTGGCCGTCCGCATCTACAAGCGGTACGGCGACGAGTCGATCGAGGCCGTCCGGAGGCGGCCCTACCAGCTCGCGTCGGACGTGTGGGGCATCGGCTTCAAGACCGCCGACACCATCGCGCAGGCCGTCGGCATTCCGCACGACAGCCCCGAGCGGATCAAGGCGGGGCTCCAGTACACGCTGTCGGAGGCCGCCGACGACGGCCACTGCTTCCTGCCCGAGCCGAACCTCGTCACGGCCGCCGAGAAGATCCTCGGGGTCGGGCGGGAGCTGATCGTCCCGGCGCTGGACGAGCTGGCCCGCGACGAGGGCGTCGTCCGGGAACCGATCCCCGGCGAGGGCGAGGACGCCGCCACCATCCCCGCCGTCTACCTCGTCCCGTTCCACCGCGCCGAACGCTCCCTCGCACGCGGCCTCCTGGAACTGCTGGACGCGCCGACCGACCGCCTCAAAGCGTTCGCCGACGTCGACTGGGACAAGGCACTGCCGTGGCTGAGGCGGCGCACCGGCCAGTCTCTCGCCGCCGAGCAGGAGGAGGCCGTCAAGCTCGCGCTGACGTCGAAGGTGTCGGTGCTGACCGGCGGGCCCGGCTGCGGCAAGAGCTTCACCGTCCGCTCGGTGGTGGAGCTGGCCGCCGCGAAGAAGGCGAAGATCGTCCTGGTGGCGCCGACCGGGCGGGCCGCCAAGCGGCTCGCCGAGCTGACCGGGCACGAGGCCGCGACCGTCCACCGGCTCCTCCAGCTCCAGCCCGGCGGCGACCCCAAGTTCGACCAGGACGACCCGCTCGACGCCGATCTGGTCGTCGTCGACGAGTCGTCCATGGTCGACCTGATCCTCGCGAACAAGCTGGTGAAGGCGATCCCGCGCGGCGCGCACCTGTTGCTCGTCGGGGACGTGGACCAGCTCCCGTCCGTCGGCGCGGGGGAGGTGCTCGCCGACCTGCTCGGCGCCGAGGCGATCCCGCGCGTCCGGCTCACGAAGATCTTCCGGCAGGCGCGGGAGTCGGGCATCGTCGTGAACGCGCACCGCGTCAACTCCGGCGACCACCCGCAGACGCACGGCTACCCCGACTTCTTCCTGTTCCCCTGCGAGGAGCAGGACGAGGCGGCCGAGCTGACCGTGGACCTCGTCGCCAACCGCGTCCCGCGCAGGTTCGGCCTCGACCCGCGCCGCGACGTCCAGGTCCTCGCGCCGATGCACCGGGGCGCCGCCGGGGCCGGGGAGCTGAACGCGCGGCTCCAGGAGGCCCTCACCCCGCACGACGACGCCCGCCCCGAACGCCGCTACGGCGGCCGCGTCTACCGCGTCGGCGACAAGGTCACCCAGCTCCGCAACAACTACGACAAGGGCGAGGCGGGCGTCTTCAACGGCACGGTCGGCGTCGTGACGTCGGTGTCCCCCGAAGAGCAGTCGCTGACCGTCCTCACCGACGAGGACGAGAGCGTCGACTACGCCTTCGACGAGCTGGACGAGCTCGCCCACGCCTACGCGATCACGATCCACCGGTCGCAGGGCAGCGAGTACCCGGCCGTCGTCATCCCGCTCACCACCGGCGCGTGGATGATGCTGCGCCGCAACCTCCTCTACACCGGGATCACGCGCGCGAAGAAGCTCGTCGTCCTGGTCGGGTCGCGGCGGGCGCTCGCCGCAGCCGTCCGCACCGCCGGGGCGGGCCGCCGCCACACCGCCCTCGCCCACCGCCTGTCACGGGGCCCCGCCTAGCCGCGCCACTTCTGAACCGCGCCTTCATCCGCCGAATGAAATTTCACAAAGCGGAGGGTGGCGTCGAATCGTTGACACGGGTTTCGGAAGTGCTTTCACAATTGGGGTCCCCCGCTCGCGGACGATCACCCTGAGGAATGGACATGCCCCGACTCGCTCCCGCGCCAGGAAGATCCGCCCCGGCCTTCCGCGGCCCCGTCCTCGCCACGGCCGCGGCGCTCGCGGCCGGGCTCCTGATCGCCGCGACGCCCTCCGCCCACGCGGCCTCCTCGTCCTGGGACGGCGAGTGCGAGGCGGGTTACGTGGGCCTGACCTTCGACGACGGCCCCACCCCGGAATACACCGCCCCGCTCCTTTCCGCGCTGCGGGAGAACGGCGTCCGGGCCACCCTGTTCAACATCGGCGAGAAGGCGGAGAAGAACCAGGAGCTGGTCGCCGCCGAGAAGGACGCGGGCATGTGGATCGGCAACCACAGCTGGTCGCACCCGCAGCTGACGCAGCTGCCGGAGGACGACATCCTGACGGAGCTCGAACGGACCCAGGACCTGCTCAAGAACATCACCGGGACGGCGCCGGTGCTGTTCCGCCCCCCGTACGGCGACACCGACGCCCTGGTCGAGGACGTCGCGGCCCGGCTCGGCATGACCGAGATCATCTGGGACGTCGACACCCGCGACTGGAGCGGGAAGTCCGCCGACCAGATCGTGGCGGAGGCCGTCACCGTGCGAAGCGGCGAGGTCGTCCTCATGCACGACGGATATCCCGCGACGATCGAGGCCATCCCGGCAATCGTGGAGAACCTGAAGAGCCGCGACCTGTGCCCCGGCATGATCTCGCCCACCACCCGCAAGGCCGTGAAGCCGACCGGCGAGCCGCCCGCCTCCTGACGGTCAGTCCTCGACGGTCAGGTCCGTGAGGCGCAGGCCGGTGAACGCGCCGGCGGTGACGCCGCGGAGCCGCTCCGACCACACCAGGTGGTCGTGGCGGGACCACAGCGGCATCGCCGGCATGTCCCGCAGCATCGCGCTCTCGGCGAGCCGCGCGGGGATCACGCCCTCGTCCGGGTCGGCCGCGCGCTCCGCCTGGTCGACGAGATCGGTGGTGTAGCCGTCGTCGAAGCCGGTTCCGGCGTCCAGCAGCGGCGCGAGCCCCGCGATGGGCGCCGGGTAGGCGGCGGTGGTGTGGACGACGAACGGGCCGTCCACCTCGCGGTCGTCCAAGGCATCGGCCAGGCCGGTGACGGGGTGCGGGCGGGCGTCGAGCTTGAGCTCCTCGCGGAGCTGGCCGGCGACGGCATTCACCCAGGCGTCGTCGCCGCGGTTCGCCTCGTACCAGAGGTTCAGCGGGCCGGTGAGCCCGCCCGCGTCGGCCAGCGCCGCGACGGCGGCCTTCGAGTCGTGGACGCACGGCCGGCACTGGCCCTCGCGGTGGCCGGGCAGGATGCCGGGCGCGACGAGCGCGTCGGCGGGGGAGTACTGGTGGCCGAGCGGCCCCTCGGTCACGGCGGCGCGGTCGATCGCCATGGACAGCGCCTGCCGGACGGTCGGCGACCCGAGCCGCTTCTCCCATTCCGGGAACGCCAGGTAGGTGACGTCGCGTCCGGGCACGGCGCGGTGCCGGTCGCCGAAGTCGGCCTCCATCGACTCGTGCCGGTCGGACGGAACCTGGGTGGCGATGTCGAGGTCGCCGGCCTCGGTGGAGTTGTACTGCGCGCGCGCGTCCGGGATCAGCTCGACGACGACGGAGCGGCCACCCCGCTTCACGGGCGACAGGACGATCTCCCGCGCGTCCCGCGACTGCACGCGGAAGGCGCCGTTGCCCACGGGCGCCCGGCCGTAGGACGCCCAGTCCCGCGACGTCAGGACGCTCTCGGGCAGCGGGAAGAACGCCGGGTCGCCGAGCAGCGCCGGGAAACCGTTCAGCGGGCGGTCGAGCGTCACCTCGAAGGTGCGGTCGTCCGTGACCTTCAGGCCGGTGATCTCGTCCGCGCCCTTCTTCGCGCCCTTGATACGCGCGACGTCGGTGAGCAGGCGCGACCCGGCCCAGCCTTCGCGCACCACCGCCGTCCAGGCGCCGGTGAAGGAGCGGGACGTGACCGGCGTCCCGTCCTGGAACGTGGCGCCGGGGCGGAGCCGGATCGTCCAGACCTTCCGGTCCTCGCTGGTGACCGACTCGGCGGCGCCGGGCGCTCCGGTCTTCGGGGCGCCGGTCTCCGGGTCGTAGGAGACCAGGCCCGTCCACACCGCGTTCGCGATCATCCGCCCGGTGGTGTCGCGGACGTCGCCGGGCAGCAGCGTCGCGGGGGCGGCCGCGCCGACGGAGATCCGCGGGTCGGCCGGGTCGCTCGCCGCCTTCAGCGCCGCGACCGGGGCCAGCAGGACCACGACGGCCCCGGTGACCAGGGCCGCGGTACGGGTGGCGCTCTTCAACGGCTGCTCGCGCTCTTCAACGGCAACTCCGGGGGAGCCGGGGGCGGGGACGCCCGCGAGGCTACGGCAGGACGACAGGTCCGACCAGTCCTTACGGTGCTGAGTCCATTTCGTGACCCGCGTTCCTGTTGATCACGATTGCGACCTCGGTCACACTGGCGCCTGCGGTGATCTTCTCCTTTGGAGGTGCGATGTCCCCACGCGCATCCGGTTCCGTCAGGCGCCTGATCCAGGGCGGTGGCGCGGTCGTGGCGTCCATCGCGCTGATGGCCGGTACCGCCTGGGCGTGCCCGCCCGAGCTTCCCGGCGCCCAGACGAAGCAGTCCGCGTCCGAGGGCGAGGGCACCGGCGGCACCCGCCACTCCGGCCACTACCACCGCGCGTCCGCCACGAAGACGAAGTCCGAGGCGATCAAGAACGTGCGGCGGGTCGGCGGGGTCACCGACGCCAAGGGCGCCATCTCGCTGATGTTCATCGACTACGGCCACGGCCGGCACAAGCGGACGATCATGTACGCGACCGGCACGTTCGGGCTGAAGGCCTACGACATCACCGCCGACCCCCGCGTCCCCAAGCTGGTCGGGCAGCTGAACATGCCCGGCATGTGGGAGACCGAGGACACCGACTTCGACCCCGAACGCAAGATCATCTACCTGTCGCGGGACCCGCGCGCGTTCGGCGGCGACACCAAGACCGGCGAGTCCGGCATCTACGTCGTGGACGCGTCCAGGCCGGAGAACCTGCGCCACGTCACGTACGTGAAGGTCCCCGCCGGGCACACCACCACCTGCGTCAACGACTGCCGGTACCTGTGGACGGGCGGCCCCGCCAAGGCGAACTGGATGCCCGCGGACTGGGGCGGACGGCCCGTCTGGGTCACCGACGTCCGGAACCCGGCGAAGCCGAAGGTGTTCAAGGACCCGATCGACACGGGCCGCAACGACGGCAAGACGGACTACACGCACGACATCCAGGTCGACTCCGACGGGGTCGCGTGGGCGTCCGGGCGCGGCGGCGTCCGCGGCTACCACACGTCCGGGTGGCACTACGACCCGGTGAAGAAGCGGTTCCGCAAGGCCCTGGCGTGGGACCCCGTCCCGTACGCGGGCGGCGGCCTCGACGAGGCCACGACCAACTCCACGTTCATGCACAACAGCTACCGCGCGACCGGCCGGACCCGGAACCAGGCCGCCGACCCGCGAAGGTGGGGTAACGGCAAGCTGCTGTACGTCACCGAGGAGACGTTCAACGACGGCTGCGCCAACGACGGGCTCCTCGTCATCGCCTCGCTGAGGGGCTCCTACCGGGGCGAGGGCTGGCGCTCCACGCCGGAGGACCCGTTCCGCCTGCACACCGTCGGCACATGGGGTGTCGCGGGCAAGGAGGGCAGCGACCCGAAGAGCGAGGACTGCTCGGCGCACTACTTCGACGTCCGCGACGGCATCATCGCGCAGTCGTTCTACGCGCAGGGCACCCGCTTCCTGGACGTCCGCGACCCGACGAACCCCAGGCAGGTCGCCTACTACCGGCCCGAGGACGCCGCGTCCTGGCAGCCGTACTGGCACGGCAAGTACGTGTACGTCGCCGACAACACACGCGGCGTCGACGTGCTGGAGCCGACCTTCCGCTGACGACCCCCCTTCGCGCGGAGGCCCGCCCCCAACCCCCAGGGACGGGCCTCCGCACTGTTTCCGGGGTTCTTGCGGTTCAGGTGCGGCGCGGTTCAGGTGCGGCGGCGGGCGCGGAAGGCGGCGACATTCGTCCGGTTGGCGCAGGTCTCGGAGCAGAAGCGGCGCCGTCCGGCCCGGGAGGTATCGGCGTACACGCGGTCGCAGCCGTCCGCCGCGCAGACGCCCGTCCGGCCGAGGCCGTGCTCGACGATCAGCTCGGCGAGGTTCATCAGCGTGGTCGCGCGGAACCGGTCGGGGAGCCGCGACGACGGCGGCGCGTAGTGCATGTGCAGGCCGTGCGGCTCGTGGTCGGCGAGGTGCGGGTGCATCGGGACCTGCAGCATGAGGCCGTTCAGCAGGGCCATCGCGTCCTCGACGCGGGCGGCCTCGAAGAACGGGCGCAGCGTCCGGCCCCAGGAGCGGAAGTCGGCGGCGTCCTCGTCCCTGAACTGCTGCCAGAAGAACTCGTTCTCGCGCAGCATCCGGCGCAGCGCGCCCGCCGAGTCGTCACCGCCGGTGCTGGTGACGGCGTTGACCAGCGCCGCCGCGGCGGCCACCCCGTGGCTCTTGTATCCAGTGATCCGCATCATTGCCGTGGCCTCCGGTGGCGTGCCATGCTGTAAACGACATTTTAGTTACAACCCTTACCCACTTCCATGGGGATGTGCGCGGTGGAGGAATGCCCACGCTGTGGCTGGCCCGAGTCCGAGGTCTACGAGGTGCTCTCGCGCCACCTGACGTCGGAGGGCGTGGTGTCCTACACCCGTTGCGCCTGCGGTGAGGTGCAGGTCCGCGTGCGGCGGTTCGAGCCCGGGACGATGGTGACCGGCGGGCCCGGCGGCGGCTCCCCATCGGACGCGTCCTAGTGGCGCCAGCGGGTCGCGGCGGCGATCTCCCGCGGCGACGCGCCGTCCAGCAGCGCGATCTCGCCCCGCCGGACGGCCGACACCGTGTCGGTGACGGCCTCGCCGAGCGCGTCCCGCAGGACGGCGTCCCCCTCGAACGCCGCGACCGACTCCGCCAGCGACTCCGGCAGCGGCTCGATGCCGCGGGCCGCCCGCTCCTCCGCCGAGAGCGCCGCCGGGTCGCCGCCGACCGGCTCCGGCAGCCGGAGCCCGGTGCCGATCCCGTCCCGTCCGGCGGCCAGCAGCGCGGCCAGCACCAGGTAGGGGTTGGCGGCCCCGTCCAGGCACTTGACCTCCAGGTTCGCCGCGCCGGCCCGCTCGCCCTCCGCGCCGGTGACGAACCGCAGCGCCGCCTCCCGGTTCTCCAGCCCCCAGCAGGCGAACGCGCCCGCCCAGTGCGACGGGACGAGCCGCAGGTAACTGGCCACCGACGGCGCCCCGACCGCGAGCAGCGCGGGCAGCCGGCGCAGGATCCCGGCGGCGAACGCCTCCCCGGCGCCCGTCATCCCGCACGGCCCGTCCCCGCCCGCCATCGCGTTGGCGTCGCCCCGCCACGCGCTGAGGTGGACGTGCGCGCCGTTGCCGACCGAGTCCGCCTCGACCTTCGGGGAGAAGGACGGGGCCAGGCCGTGCGCCATCGACACCGCCCGGATCGTCTCCCGCACCAGGACGGCGGTGTCGGCCGCGCCGACCGGGTCCTCGGCCGCCACCGACACCTCGTACTGCCCGGCCGCGTACTCGGGATGCAACTGGACGACGGTCACACCGGTCTCCTTCAGCGCCGACAGGAGGTCGCGCAGGTATCCGGCCAGCTCGGTGACCCGCGTCATCCCGTACGCGGGCCCGCGCGCGGCGGGCACGAAGTCGTCGCCATCGCCTCTCGAAACGGCCCATTCGATCTCGAAGGCGGCCCGCACCGACCAGCCGCCCTCCGCGAGCCGGTCGGTCTCGCGGCGCAGCAGCGCCCGCGTGTCCAGCGGGTGGACGGAGCCGTCCTGCGCGTACCGGAGCGCGGGCGCCTGCGCCCAACCCGGCAGCGCCGCGAGGACGCGCAGCCGGTCCAGGTCGGGGTGGAGCCGCAGATCCCCGGACGGGCCGCCGATGTGCTTCCCGGACGTGATCGAGTCGTCCAGCAGGAACACGTCGAACACCGGGGACATCCCGACTCCCCACGCCGCCGCGTGCTCAAGCCGTCCCACCGGGACGGTCTTGGTCCGCGTGATCCCGCTGACGTCCACCCAGGTGAGCGCGACGGCGACGATGTCCTGCCCGGCCAGCCGCCGCGCGGTCTCGGCGGCCCGCGCGCCGAGCCGCGCGCGGTCGTGTCCGTCGAGCCTCTGCCCGGCGGGGACGGTCTCAGGGATCTGTTCCACGGTGCTGGCTCCCGATCGGAGTGGCGTCGGCGTGACGGGGCGACGTGTGACGTCCCGCACAGGCATCGTAGAGAGATCACCCGATTTCAGGGAGGAGACGGGCCCGTGCTGGAACACCTGGAGTCGCTGCGGCTGGTCGACCACCACTGCCACGGCGTCCTCGACCGGGAACTGGACCGCGCCTCGTTCGAGGAACTGCTCACGGAGGCGGAGACGTCCGGCCCGCCGGGCGTGAGCATGTTCGACACCCAGGTCGGGTTCGCGCTGCGGCGCTGGTGCCCGCCCGTGCTGGGCCTCGACGCGCACGCGGAGCCGGACGCCTACCTGGCCCGCCGCGCCGAGCTTGGCGCGGCCGAGGTGAACCGCCGCTTCCTGGACGCCGCCGCCCTTGACGCCCTGTGCGTCGACACCGGGTACACGCCGGAGTCGATCCTGGCCCCGTCCGACCTGGGCCGTCTCGCGGGCGCGGGCGCGCACGAGATCGTCCGGCTGGAGACCGTCGCGGAGCGGGTCGCGGCGGACGGCGTCGACGCCGCGCGCTTCGCCGGCGAGGTGCGCGCCCGCCTCCAGGCCCACGTCGAGGGGCCCGGCGCGGTCGGCGCGAAGTCGATCGCCGCGTACCGGGCGGGGCTGGAGCTGGCGGGCGAACGTCCGTCCGAGGCGCAGGTCACGGCGGCGGCCGGGCGGCTCCTGCGGGCGGACGCGCCGCGCGTCGGCGACGAGGTCCTGCACCGGTTCCTCGTCTGGTGCGCGGTCGACGCCGGGCTTCCCGTGCAGTTCCACGTCGGCTACGGCGACGTGGACGCCGACCTGCGCCGCGGTGACCCGCTGCTGCTCATCGACCTGCTGCGCGCCATGGACCCCGCCCCCGCGATGCTGCTGCACAACTACCCGTTCCACCGGCAGGCGGGCTACCTCGCCCAGGTGCTCCCGAACGTGTACGTCGACGCGGGCCTCGCGACGCACAACCTCGGGCACCGCGCACCCGCGCTGATCGCCGAACTGCTGGAGCTGGCCCCGTTCGGGAAGGTGCTTTACTCGTCGGACGCGTTCGGGCTGGCGGAGCTGTACCACCTGGGCGCGCTGCTGTTCCGGCGCGGCCTCGCGGGATTCCTCGCCGGGGGAGTGGACGACGGCGCCTGGACGCCCGCCGACGCCGAACGCGTCGCCGGCCTGGTCGCGTCCGGCAACGCCCGCCGCGTTTATGGAATCTAGGGGTCCACGGAGTTCGAGGGGGATGTGCCATGGCCGCACGTGAACGGCTGCTCGTCATCGGGGGCGACGCCGCGGGGATGAGCGCCGCGTCCCAGGCCCGCAGGCGCCGCGGGCCGGACGACCTGGAGATCCTCGTCGTCGAGCGCGGGGAGCACGCGTCCTATTCGGCGTGCGGCATCCCGTACTACGTCGGCGGCGTGGTCGAGGAGCTCGACAGCCTCATCGCCCGCACGCCCGCCGAGTTCCGCGACCGCGACATCGACCTGCGGCTGCGGACCGAGGCCGTCGAGATCGACGTGGCGGGCGGCCGGGTCCGCGTCCGCGACGCCGAGGGCGAGCGCTGGGAGTCCTACGACCAGCTGATGGTCGCGACCGGTGCCGTGCCCACGCGGCCGCGCCTGCCGGGGGCGGACGCGGAGGGCATCCACGGCGTGCAGATCCTCGACGACGGGATCGGCATCCGCCGCGTCCTCGAACAGGAGAAGCCGCGCCGCGCGGTCGTCGTGGGCGGCGGCTACATCGGCCTGGAGATGGCCGAGGCGATGGTGATGCGGGGCGTGGCGGTGTCCATCGTCGACGGCGCCGAGCAGCCGATGCGGACCCTCGACCCGGACATGGGCGCGATCGTCGCCGACGCGATCCGCGGCATCGGCGTCGAGCTGTACCTGGGGGAGCGGGTCGAGGGCTTCGACACGTCCGCGGACGGGCACGTCACCGCCGTCCGCGCCGCGGGCCGGACCCTGCCCGCCGACCTCGTCGTCCTCGGGCTCGGCGTGCGGCCGGGCAGCGACCTGGCCCGCGCCGCCGGGATCGAGACGGGACCGACCGGCGGCATCGTCACCGACCGGCGGATGCGCACCCGCGCCGAACGGGTCTGGGCCGCGGGCGACTGTGTCGAGAACCGCCATCTCGTCTCCGGCGGCCCCGTCGCGATCGCGCTCGGCACGCACGCCAACAAGCAGGGCCGGGTCGCCGGGATCAACCTCGGCGGCGGCTACGCCACGTTCCCCGGCGTCGTCGGCACCGCCGTGTCCAAGATCTGCCGGATCGAGGTCGCGCGGACCGGGCTGAACGAGCGCGAGGCGGCCGCCGCCGGGTTCGAGGCGCTGAGCGTGGTCGTCGAGTCCACGACCCGCGCCGGGTACCACCCGGGCGCCACCTCGATGAAGACCAAGCTGATCGCGGAGCGCCGGTCGGGGCGGCTGCTCGGCGCGCAGATCGTCGGCGAGGAGAACGCCGCCAAACGCGTCGACGGCCTCGCCATCGCGCTGTGGAACGGCATGACCGTCGAGGAGATGACGGGCCTGGACCTCGGCTACGCGCCGCCGTTCGCGCCCGTCTGGGACCCGGTGCTGATCGCCGCCCGCAAGGCCGCCGAGGCCGTGGAGCGCGACATGTCCCGATCATGAGTTTCTGTCGGTGATCCCCCTTAGCGTGTGGCGGCATGAACTGGGAGATGCCGCGCGCCTGGCGGCGTGCCGTCCATCCACGCCGTGACCGTCCGGGCCCCCGGCCGAAGACGCGGATCGACGAGGCCGGGGCGGCGCGGGCGCGGACGCTGATGACCGCCGCCCGGCCCGCGGCCGAGGAGGCCCTCGGGCTCCCGGGCACGACGCCCGCCCTCGCCGGGCACGCCCGCGCCTACCTGCGCGGCGAGGCCGACCCGCTGGGCGCGGCCATCGTCGCGAGCGTCACCGATTCCGAGGGCCCGGCGGGAGAGTCACGGGGGACGACGATCCCGTACACCGACGCCTGGACGGCCGACCACGGGCTCCCGTTCGCCGTGTCCGCCTTCGCGGAGCTGAGCCGGATCACGGCCGACTACCACTACGTCCGCGGCGAGAAGACCTGGACCGGAGTCCGGGACCGGACCCCGCTCGACCCCCCTACGTGTGGTGGAACGTATGGGACGGAGCCCGTCACCTGCGCGCCCTCCTGGCCGCCGCCGGTGACGACGTCCACGGCGAGGCCGTGGACGCCCTCGCGTCGGGGACCGCCCAGGACGAGAGCTCCCTGCGATGGATGCTGTTCTGTTCCCTCGGCACACCGGGCCAGGTGGCCTCGCTCGCCCTCCGGTTCGGCCTCGGCCACCCGACGATCGGCGTCGTCGCGACCCTGGTGGACGGGGCCGGCCCGGCGGGCGCGGTGCCGCTGCTCGCCAGGTCGCTGGACGAGCCCGGCATCGCCGCCGCCCACGCGCGGCTGCTGGCGAACGTCCTCGCCGCCCTCCCCGCCGACGAGGCGTTCCAGGCCCTGCTGGACCGGCTCGACCGCAAGCACGTCCCGGTGGCCGCGGCCGCCGCGGCCGACGCGTTCCCGGCACGGGCGGTCCGGCTGCTCGCGGGCTCGGCCGCCGCCGGCGCGCCCGGCGCCGTGGAACTGCTCACGGCGCAGACGATCACGCGTCCCGACCTGGTGGACGAGCTGCTGCCCGGGCTTCCGGACGAGTCGCGCGCGGCGATCGAGGCGCTGCGCGCGTCCACCGCCCGGGCACCGGAGGCGCCGCCCGGGACGCTGCCGCCGCTGCTCACCGAACCGCCGTGGACCCGCCCCCGGGCCGGGCGCGAGCCCGTCGTCATCAAGGACCTGCCCTATCCCGGTGCGCGCACCATCGACTGGGAGCCCGGTGAGCGCGACGCCTGGAACGTCGATCTGCACCATCTGTGGCGCTGGGTCGACCGGCTCGACTGGAGGGTCCAGGTCGCCAGGTTCAAGAGGGACGAGCTGATGTCGCGCAATCAGCCGCTCCTCTTCGTGGAGGGCCCCGAGGAACTGGTGCGCCCGCTGCTCGCCGGCTGGGAGCCGCCCGATGTCTGGGACGTCGCCGAATGGATGCGGGCCGTCGTCCACCGCTTCGGGCTGGACGCCTTCGACGCCGCCTTCGCCGCGGCGTCCTGGAACCCCGCGAAGGCCGGCGGGCTGCTCATGCCGTTCCTGAGCGACGAGACCGCGCTGCTGATGGCGGGCTGGCTGCGCCGGCTCCAGCAGCCGGGCGCGACCGCGCGGGCCTGGTTCCGGCGGCACGGGCACGCGGCCGTTCCCGCGCTGCTGCCGCGCGCGCTCGGCGCGCCCGGCGCCGGACGGGACGCCGCCGAGGCCGCGCTCCGCCTGATCGCCGCCGAGCACGGCCCCGAAGGCATCGTCGAAGCCGCCCGCGTTCACGGCGGCGCGGTGGTCGCCGCGATCGAGGAGTTCCTGTCGGCCGACCCGCTGGAGATCCTGCCCGCGAAGACGCCGGTGCCCGGCGGCTGGGCGGATGTGCGGCTGCTGCCGCGGATCCTGCTCCGCGACCGCGCGCACGCGCTCCCGGACGACGCGGCGCGGCACGTGCTGACGATGCTCCTCATGTCCAGGCCGGGCGACGTCTTTGCCGGGGTGGGGGTCGTCCGCGAGCTGTGCGATCCCGGGTCGCTCGCCGAGTTCGGCTGGGCGCTGTTCACCCGGTGGGAGGCGAACGGCGCGCCGGCCAAGGAGGGCTGGGCGCTGACGCAGCTCGGCCTGACCGGCGACGACGAGACCGTCCGCCGGCTCGCCCCGCGCATCCGCGCCTGGCCGGGCGAGCGCGGCCACGCCAAGGCGGTGAACGGCCTGGACGTCCTCGCCTCCATCGGCACCGACGTGGCGCTGATGCACCTGCACGGCATCGCGCAGCGGGTGCGGTTCAACGCCCTGAGGGGCAAGGCGCGGGAGAAGATCGAGGAGGTCGCCGCCGGGCTGGGGCTGTCCGCCGAGGAGCTCGCCGACCGGCTCGTCCCCGACTTCGGCCTGGACGCCGCCGGCGCCATGACGCTCGACTACGGCCCGCGCCGTTTCGTCGTCGGCTTCGACGAGCGGCTCAAGCCGTACGTCACCGGCGAGGACGGGAAGCGCCGCAAGGCCCTCCCCAAGCCCGGCGCCAAGGACGATCCCGACCTCGCGCCCGCCGCCCACAAGGCGTTCGCCACGCTCAAGAAGGACGTGCGGACCGTCGCCGCCGGCCAGCTCCGCCGCCTGGAGACCCGCATGGTCACGCGCCGCCGCTGGCCGGTGCGCGAGTTCCGGGAGCTGCTGGCCGGGCATCCGCTCGTCCGGCACATCGTCCGGCGGCTGGTGTGGCTCGCGGATGACGGCGGGACGGTGACCGCGTTCCGCGTCGCGGAGGACGGCACGTTCGCCGACGTGGCGGACGACGCCGTCACCTTCCCGGAACCGGCGCTCGTCGGCATCGCGCATCCGATCGACCTGGACGGCTCCCTGCCCGCCTGGTCGGAACTGTTCGCCGACTACGAGATCATGCAGCCGTTCCCGCAGCTCGGACGTCCCGTCCACCGGCTGGAAGACGGCGCGCGCGGCGGCTGGCGGCTGGCTCGCTTCGAGGGCCTGACGGTCCCCGTGGGGAAGATCCTCGGGCTGACGTCACGCGGCTGGCGGCGCGGCGACCCGATGGACGCGGGCGTCGAGTGCTGGATCTCCCGGAGCCTGCCGTCCGGCCGGTTCCTCGTCGTCGAGCTCGACCCCGGCATCGCCGTCGGCGCCCCGGACGCCATGCCCGACCAGACGCTGCGGACGGTCGCCCTGACGACGCTCAGCCCGAGCCGCTTCTGGACGGACGCCGAACCCACCTGCGCCTTCGCCGACCTGGACGCGGTCACCGCCTCCGAGATCCTCACCGACCTGACAGACCTGACCGCGCCCTAGACGGGGGCTGGCCAAACGCGGCCTAGATGAAGCGGCTGCTCGGCACCGGGCCGGGGGAGCGCACCGCGTCACGCGGACCGGTGAGCCAGTGCCCGCCGACCGCCCGCGCGAACCCGGCGAGCGCCTCGTCGGGGTCGGGCGGCGCGCCGTCGCCGGCCTCCTCCTCGTCCGCCTCCGGGACGGCCTGGACGATCTCGGCGGCCAGCTCCTCGGCGGGCCGCCCGTCCGGCGGGACGGTCTCGGTGTCGCCGCCGGGCGTCATCCGCATCCGCTCGCCCCACGGCGGCACCACGACCTGGTGGAGGAGGCCGCTCACGTCGGCGCTGACGGCCGGGGGGTCCGTCCAGCAGGTGGCGCGCTCGAACAGCACCTGGCCCTCGGCGCGCTCCCGCAGCCCGTCCGCCTCGGTGTCGTTCAGGTCGTAGGCCACCACCAGGACACCGGGCCGCCCGGGCACGTACGCCTCGGCCGGGAGCCCGTAGAGCCGCGCGGCGGCCAGGCCCAGGATCCGGCTCGACCGGTCGGGGAGAAGACCGACCGACGCCGGCCGCCGGCCTGCCGCGTCCAGGACCAGCCGCAGCCGGTCGAGGACCCGCCGGCACATCCCGGCGCTGTCGGAGGTGTACGCGAACCGTCCCGTCATGCCCTGGTCGTAGCCGTAGGGGGAGATCGTCGCCAGGAGGGCTCCGCCGAGAGTGAAGTGCCAGCCGCGCAGGTCCGTGCCGTCCAGCGGGCTCACGCCGCGCAGGGCCCGCGCCCGGCCGAGCATCCGCGCCAGCCGGTCATGGGCGGGCGCCCAGTCGGGGTCGTCCGGGACGGGCAGCGCCGCGGCCTCCCGCTCCGCCCGGGCGACGTCCCCGGACAGCAGGGCGTTATAGGCGAGCAGATACCTGGCGGGCCATGGGTCCAGCGACGCCGCGCGGGGTTCCAGCGCGCTCACGGCCTCGGCGTGCCGGTTCTCCCGCTCCAGGGCCGAGACCAGCTCCATCAGCAGGACCGGCTCGTCGGGCATCAGCTCCACCGCGCGCCGCAGCGCCGGGATCGCGAGGAACGGCACACCGCGCTCGACGCACGCGTACCCGAAGTCGTAGAGCTCCTGCGGCCCGCGGGCGCGGACCATCGCCGCGGCCGCCTCCCGCATGTCGTCGAACCCGGACCTGGCCGCCGCGCCCTCCATCAGCGCCGCCACCTCGGCCAGATCCATCTCGTCCGCGTTGAACCGTAGATGCCGGATGAGTCCGGAAATATCGCCACTGTCCAGAAGTGCCCGCGCTTCACTCATGGGCGGCCACGCTACAACCGGCGGATCACGAGGTTCACGACATTTTCCGGCACACCCGGATCTGTCGGCGCCCTCCTCTACCGTTGGGCGTCATGGAAGATCACCTCCCCGACGAGGACGCGCCGGCGAATCTCCAGCGCCCGCCCGCCGAGGTCCGGTTCGCGGGCGAGCTCGAACGGCTGCGCGGCGCCGACACGGGGCCGCGGCCGCCCGGCTGGGCGCTCGGCCTGACGGCGGCGCGGCGGTTCATCGTCGGCGACGACGCGCTCGGCGTCCGGCGCAAGTTCGTCGGCGACACCTCGCTCATCGACCGGGCCCTCGTCACGCTGGCGACCAGCCGCGGGCTGATGCTCGTCGGCGAGCCGGGGACGGCGAAGTCGCTGCTGTCGGAGCTGATCGCGGCGGCGGTGAGCGGCACGTCCACGCTGACGATCCAGGGCGGCGCCGCGACCACCGAAGACCAGATCAGGTACTCGTGGAACTACGCGCTGCTGGTGTCGGAGGGGCCGTCCACGCGGTCGCTGGTCCCGGCGCCGCTGCTGACCGGGATGGCGGAGGGCAGGCTCGTCCGGTTCGAGGAGATCACCCGCTGCCCGCTGGAGGTGCAGGACTCGCTGCTGTCGCCGCTGTCCGACCGCGTCCTGGCGATCCCCGAGCTGTCCGGGCCGGAGTCGATGGTGTTCGCGCGGGACGGGTTCAACATCATCGCGACCGCGAACACCCGCGACCGGGGCGTCAACGAGATGAGCGCGGCGCTCAAGCGGCGGTTCAACTTCGAGACCGTGTTCCCGATCGGCGACTTCGCGACCGAGCTGGACCTGGTCGAGCGGGAGGCGGCACGGCTGCTGGAGCGCAGCGGCGTCCAGGTGGCACCGCGCCGCGACGTCCTCGAAGTGCTCGTCACGACGTTCCGGGAGCTGCGGAACGCCACGACCGAGGACGGCCGGGCCATGGACCGGCTGTCGGCCGTGATGAGCACGGCGGAGGCGGTGTCGGTCGCGCACCAGGTCGGCGTGCGCGGCTGGTTCCTGCGCGGCGAGGCGGGCGGCGCGGCCGACATCGTCGAGTGCCTCGCCGGGACCGCCGCCAAGGACGACCCCGAAGACCTCGCGCGGCTGCGGCGCTACCTGGAGCAGCAGGCGCCGCGGCGCGACGGCGAGCAGTGGCGGGCCCTGCACGCCGCCCGGCATCTGCTGCCCGGCTGATGGCCGTCACGTTCGTCGGCGTCCGGCACCACAGCCCGGCGTGCGCGCGGCTCGTCCGGGACACGATCCGGCGGCTGCGCCCCGCGTACGTGCTGGTCGAGGGCCCCGCCGACTTCGGAGACCGGATGGGTGAGCTGCTCCTCGGCCACGAACCGCCCGTCGCGATCTTCAGCTACCACCGGGGCGCCGACCGCGTGCACTCCTGCTGGACGCCGTTCTGCGCCTACTCGCCGGAATGGGTCGCGCTCCACGAGGGGCGCGCGGCGGGCGCGGAGCTGAGGTTCATCGACCTGCCCGCGTGGCATCCGGCGTTCGCCGGCCGCGGCAACCGGTACGCCGACGCCGAGCGCCGGTACGCCGAGGTGACCGGGCGCCTGTGCCGTGAGTTCGCCGTCGACAACACCGACATCCTCTGGGACCACCTCTTCGAGGTCGACACGAGCGACGCGGCGCGGCGGCTCGACGCGTACTTCGGGCTCCTGCGGGGCGAGGCCGAGGCGGGGGAGGACGACACCGCGCGCGAGTCGTACATGGCGCGGTGGATCCGGGCCGCCGCGGCCGCCGCGGGCGACCGTCCGGTCGTCGTGGTGACCGGCGGTTTCCACAAGCCCGCGCTCGAAGCGCTGGTCGCGTCCGGCGGCCCCGCCGGGTGGCCGGACGTGCCCGAGCCGCCGGCGGGCACGACCGGCGGGAGCTTCCTCGTCCCGTACTCGTTCCGGCGGCTCGACGCGTTCACCGGATACCAGTCGGGCATGCCGTCCCCCGAGTACTACCAGCGGCTCTGGGAGGGCGGACCGGAAGCGGCGGCGGCCGCGCTGATCGAGACGGTCGTGGGACGGCTGCGCGAACGCAGGCAGCCGGTGTCGACCGCCGACCTGATCGCCGCCCGTACCCTCACCGACGGGCTGACGCGGCTGCGCGGGCACCGGGCGCCCGCCCGCACCGACCTGCTGGACGGCCTGGTGTCCGCGCTGGTGAACGACGATCTGGACCAGCGGCTTCCCTGGACGTCCCCAGGCCCGGCGTCCGCCGCGTCCGCCGCGCATCCGGCGGTCGCGGAGATGGTCGCCGCGCTGAGCGGGCGGCGGGTCGGGCGCCTGCACCCCGGCACCCCGGCCCCGCCGCTGGTCCATGACGCCACCGCCGAGCTGGAACGGCTCGGCCTCGACCGCGGCGGCCCGGTCGCGCTCAAGCTCACGGACCCGCGCGGGCTGGAACGCAGCCGCGCCCTGCACCGCCTGCGCGTCCTGCGGATCCCCGGCGTCCAGCGCGAGTCGGGGCCCGCGACGGGCGCCGACCCGGTGCTGGACGAACGCTGGGTCCTGGACGTGTCCGAGCGCGGAGGCCGCCGGACGTCCGCGCTCATCGAGGCGGGCGCCTACGGCCCGACGCTCGGCGACGCGGCGGCCGCCGTCCTGGACGAGCGCCTGGCCGCCGCCGGCGCCGACATGCGGAAGCTCGCCGGCGTGCTGTTCGACGCGGCGCTGTGCGGCCGCGCCGCCCAGGCGGGCCGGATCGCCGGGTCGATCGCCGCCGGGATCGCGGGCGCGTCCGACCTCGCCGGGCTCGGGGCCGCGCTGGACGCCGTCCTCGGCCTGTGGCGGCACGATCGCGTCCTCGGCACCGCCCGCGGCCCCCTGTTCGGGACGGTCGTCGCCGAGTGCGCGACCCGCGTCCTGTGGCTGGTCGAGGGCGTCCGCGGCGGGCCCCGGCCCGCCGACCTGGGAAGCCTGCGCGCCGTCGCCGCCACCCGCGACGCGCTGCTGCACGCCGCCGGTCCGCTGGGCCTGGACAGGACGGCGGCCCTCGGCGTCGCCCGCCGCGTCGCCGCCCGCCCCGACGCGCCGCCCGACCTGCGCGGCGCGGCGTTCGGGCTCGGCCGGTCGCTCGGCGACACCGCCGACGCGGTCCGGGCGGTGCGGGGCGCGGCCGGGCCGAAGACGTTCGGCGACTGGCTCGCCGGGCTGTTCGCGCTCGCCCGGCAGGAGGTGCTCGACCCGGACGCGTCCGTCCTCGGCGTCCTCGACGAGCTGATCGGCGCCATGGGCGAGGACGACTTCCTCGTCGCGCTGCCCGCGCTGCGGCAGGCGTTCGCGTTCTTCCCGCCCCGCGAGCGCGAGACGGTCGCGCGGCGGCTCCTGGAGCGCCGCGGCCGTGGCGGCTCGCCCCGGTCGCTGCTGCGCACGCAGGCCCCGCCGCTGCTGATCGCCGAGGCGCGCGCCCTGGAGGCCCGTGCCGACAGGGCGCTCGCGGCCGCCGGGCTGACGCCGGAGGGAGAGTCGTGATCCCGGCTGATCTGGAACGGTGGCGGCTGGTCCTCGGCGCGCCCGCCGAGACGTGCACCGGCCCGCTGGGCGGCACGGGCGCCGAACGCGACGCGGCGCTCGACTGGCTGTACGGCCGCGATCCCGACCTCGGTGAACGCGGCGTCCGGCGGGGCTCGGGCGCGGGCGGCGAGGCCGGCCCCCCGAACGGTGACCGGTCCGCCGGTGACGGGCCGTCGCGGCTCACCACCGTCGACTGGCTCGACGCCGTGCACCGGCTGTTCCCGAAGGAGACGATCGAGCGGCTCGAACGCGACGCCGTCGAACGCTACGAGATCCAGGAGATCGTCACCGACCCCGCCGTCCTGGAGCGGATCGAGCCCGACGAGACGCTGCTGCGCGCCGTGCTGCGCACCAAGCACCTGATGGACCCCGAGGTCCTCGCGCTCGCCCGGCGGATCGTCGAGACCGTCGTCCGGCAGCTGATGGAGAGGCTCGCGACCGAGGTCCGGCAGGCGTTCCACGGCACCCGGTCGCGGCGGCCGTCCCGGCTGAAGAACTCCCGCGACTTCGACTTCCACCGGACGATCCGCGCCAACCTCGCCCACTACCGCCCGGACGAGCGCCGCCTCTACATCGAGAGCCCCCGGTTCGTCGCCCGGACGAGACGGCACGCCGAGCGGTGGCAGCTGATCCTGCTCGTGGACCAGTCGGGCTCCATGGCCACGTCGGTGATCCACTCCGCCGTCACCGCCGCGTGCCTGTGGGGGCTGCCCGGCCTGAAGACGCACCTCGTCGCGTTCGACACGTCCGTGGTCGACCTGACGTCCGATGTCACCGACCCCGCCGAGCTGCTGATGAAGGTGCGGCTCGGCGGCGGCACCGACATCGCGCGGGCCGTCGGGTACGGGGCGGGGCTGGTGGAGAACCCGCGGCGGGCCATCGTCGCGGTCATCACCGACTTCTACGAGGGCGGCGACTCCCAGCGGCTCGTCCGGGAGGTGCGGCGGCTCGCCGAGCAGGGGACGCACGTGCTGGGGCTGGCCGCGCTCGACGAGGACGCCAACCCCGACTACGACCGGGACATGGCGCGGCGCCTCGCGAACGCCGGCGCCCACGTGGGCGCGATGACACCCGGGCGGCTCGCGGAGTTCGTCGCGGAGAAGATCGGCCGATGACGCGTCCATCGGCACGCGCCGACCTGCTCGCCCTCACGCCGGACGCGCTGGCGGCGCTCGCCAACCGCGGCCTGGTCAAGCGCGCCGCCAAGGCCCTCGACGCCGGCGAGGGCCCCGAGATCACCGTCTCGGCGGACGGCGCCGTCGGCGGCGCGTACCCGGACGGCACGACGACGTCGCTCCCGGCCGGCGCCGGGCTGGAGGCCGCGACCTGCTCCTGCGCGGCGACCGGGACGTGCCGCCACCAGATCTGCCTCATCCTCGCCTACCGGCGCCACGCCACCGCCGACCCCGCCGAGCCCGCCGACCCCGCTGAACAGGCAGAACCGGCCGAGGCGGCGGCGGCCTGGTCGCCGGGGGCGTTCGACGACGACGCGCTCGCCCGCGTCCTCGGGCAGCGCGCCGTCACCGCCGCCCGCCGCACGTTCCGCACCGGCTACTCCGCCAGGATCCGCAGGCCCGCCGCCGGAGATCCGGTGGCGCAGGTCGAGCTGCCGGCGTGCACCGTCCGGTTCCTCGTGCCGGGCGAACTCGGCTACGTCCACACCGACGCGGTCGCGGCGCTCCGGGGCGAGGTCACGGTCCTGGCCGTCTGGGCGTTCCGCGCCGCCGACGAGCGCGGCCTGACCGGCGGCGAGATCCGGCTCGACGTGGGCGGCGAGCCGGGGACGGCGGCGGGCGCGGGCGGGCTCGACGCGGTCCTGGACCTCGCGGGCCACGTCCTCCTCGAAGGCGCCATGCACACCGGCCCGGTCCTGGCCGCCTCGCTCGGACGCGCCGCCGCCGACCTGTCGGCGCGCGGCCTGCACTGGCCCGCCGGCGCGGTGGACGACCTCGCCGGGCAGCTCGCCGCCTACCACGACCGCCGCGCCGACCACGACCCCCGGCGGCTCGCCGGCCTGCTCGCCGAACTCCACGCCCGCCACAGGGCCGCGCGGTCGGGCGGGCAGCGCTCGCAGATCCTCGGCACCGACGAGGCGGCGCAGACCCCGCTGCGCCGCGTCCGCCTCGCCGCCGTCGGCTGCCGCGTCGCGGGCACCGCCGGCGCCCGCACCGCCGACGTGTTCCTCGCGCACACCGGCACCGGGATCGTGCTCGTCCTGAGACGCCGCTGGGACGTCCCGGACGGCGAGCGGCTGACCGGCGCCGGCCTCGCCGGGCGCCGCCTCCTCGGCGCGTCGCTCCGGTCGCTCGCCACCGGCAACGTCGTGTCCGAGAACGCGACCCGGAGCGCCGGGCGGGTCGTGCGGGTCGCCGCCGGGCGGATCGCCAGGACGACCGTCACGCCGCTCGGCGACGCCTGGTACGGCCTGCCCGCCGGGCTGCTGGTCCGCGACTTCGAGGCGGCGGAACGCGCCCTGGACGCGCTGCCGCCCCGCCTGATCAGGCCCCGGGTCGAGGCGGAGCTCGTCCGGGTCGCCGAGATCGCCGAAGTCCGCGACATCGGCTACCACCCCGGCGCGCAACGCCTGGAGGCCCTGATAGCCGACTCGGCGGGAAAGACGGCCGTCGTGTCAGCCGCCTACAGCCCGCACCGTCCCGCCGCGCTCGACGCCCTGGCCGAAGCGCTCTCGGACCGGCCCCGCCTCGTCAGCGGCGCCGTCCGCCGGGACCGTGGCGGCCTCGTCATCGACCCGTTCGCCGTCCTGACACCGGACGGCGTCGTCGTCCCCGACCTGGCGCCCGGCGACGGCACCGCCGCCCTGGACGCCCCAGCCCAAGGTGCCCCCGACCCGCTCGGGCATGTCCTGGACGAGGCCCTGGCCGCCTGCGCCGACATCGCGCACCGCGGCCTTCTCCACCTCACGCCCGCCCTGCGCGAACGGCTCGCCCGCGCCGCCGAGAACCTCGAACAGGCCGGCCTGACCACCGCCGCCGGAACCCTCACCGCCCTGGCCGCCGCCCTCACCGGCGACGACCATCACCGCACGGCACAAGCCTGGGCGACCGCCTGCATCCGTCTCGTCACCACCGCCGAACTGCGTTGAGGCCGCTCAGGCGCGGCAGGTCAGCGGGCGGCCGCCGTTGAACTCGACCATGTCGTTGAGGGCGGCGCCCAGATCGATCTGGGCGCCGGGCTCGTGACCGTCCAGCTCGGCGTAGGCGCGGTGCAGGTTGCCGACGAGCCGCTCGGCGTCGGTCAGCTCCGCGAACGGGCCGAGGTCGGCCTCCCGCGCGGCCTCCAGCGGCGCCAGCCCGGCCGCCTTCCCCGCCTCGGCCGTCGTCTGGACGAACCGGGCGTAGGCGACCACGCGGTCGATCAGTTCGGGACCCGCGACCGGGCCGTGCCCGGGGACGATCACCTCCGCGTCCAGCGGCGCGATCACCTCCTCCAGCACCTTGATCGCGCCGGACACCGACCCCTGCATCAGGAACGGGGTGCCGCCGTTGAACAGCAGGTCGCCGCAGAACAGGACCCGCCGGTCCGGGATCCAGACGATCGAGTCGTTGGTGGTGTGCGCGGGCATCCCGACATGCCGGACCTCGCAGCGCAGGTCGTCCACCCACAGGGTGACGCCGTCGGTGTAGGTGAGGAACGGCGGCTCGAGCTCGACGTCGCCCCAGTCGACCTTCGTCCAGAACGGCTCGTCGAACGGCTTGCCCCACGCGAGCGCGCCCGTCCGCGTCTGCTCGTGCCCGACGACCGTCGCGCCGGGGAACAGGTAGTTGCCGAACGTGTGGTCGCCGTGGTGGTGGGTGTTGACCAGCGTCCGGACGGGACGGTCGGTCACCGACCGGATCGACTCCAGGTAGGCGCGGGTCCTGCGCTCGGTCGAGCAGGCGTCCACGCTGGTCACGCCGCGGGATCCGACGAGAAAGCCGGTGTTGTTGATCCACCAGGTGCCGTCCGGCTGGACGTAGGCGAACACCCCGTCCGACACCTCCCGCAGCCGCGGGCTCCCGGGACCTTCACGCCTCGGGGCGTCGAGCGGAGCTCGTCCTTTGAATGGCGGTGGGTGGGGGCTGGAGGACGGTGCGTCGCTCATGGGACGGGGAGTCTAGCCGGGATGATCAATGCTCGAACTCGGGCACGGTCGTCACCAGATGCGGGCGCGGCGAGCTCTCCCTGGCGGACGGCTCCTGCGAGTGGGCCGAGCGCAGCACCTCACCGGCGCCGAGCACGGCCGCGTCGCCGGTGTCGTCGCCGATCCGCGCGGCGAGGCCCGTCCGGTCGCGGATCAGCCGCTCCAGGCCCGGCAGCCGCGCGGTCCCGCCGGTGAGGGTGACGCCGACGCCGAGCAGGTCGCCGGAGATCTCCGGGGAGCAGCCCGCGAGCCCGGCGCCGATCGCCTCGACGATCTCGGCGACGGGCCCGGCGATGGCCCGGCCGATGTCCCCGGTCGTGAGGACGACCTCGCGCGGCATCCCCGTCGCGATGTCGCGCCCGTGCACCACCGTCTGCCGCACCGGCCGCCGGCCGAGCGGCGGCACCGCCCCGACCTCCAGCTTCGCGGTCTCCGCCGCCGACACCGAAAGCGCCACGTTCTGCTCCCGCCGGACCAGCGCGACGATCGCGCGGTCCAGCGCCGACCCGCCGACCTGCGCGGTGTGGGAGGTGACGAGCCCGCCGAACGCGATGACGCCGACGTCGGTGAGGTCGGCGCCGATGTCGGCGACGACCGCGACCTCGGGCCGCGCCGACGACGTCATGCCCATCCCGATGGCGGCGGCGATCGGCGTCGGCACCAGCGTGAGGCGCCGCGCGCCCGCCTGGTACGCGGAGAACTGCAACGCCCGGAAATGGACGGAGCTCAGCCCGCTCGGCACCGTCACGACCAGCCGCGGACGCGCCGTGTAGTGCCGCCGGTGATGCCTGCGGACGAGATGGCGCATCAGGTACTCGGCCTCGTCGGTCTCGGTCGGCGCGCCCTCCCGGATCGGCCGGACGAGGGTCACGTCGGGGTTGCGTCCCGCCATCTCCCGCGCGGGCCGGCCGAGCGCGAGGATGCGTCCGGTGCGTCTGCAGCGGGCGAGCAGCGACGGCTCCCGGCAGACGACGCCGCGGTCTCGGACATGCATCCGCACGGTGGCGCTGCCCAGGTCGATAGCGGTGTCACGGCCCGCGAAGTCCCACATCGCGTCCCTCCCAATCGCCCCGAAAGTCGCAAGAGCCCTGATGATGCCCTCACGTCCGGTGACGATGCCCACGGCCGGGTAAGTGAATCGCAAGGTCATGGCGAACACGGGTCCGGAATGTCCGGAACGTCGTCCGGTGCTCGGTGCCCGCCCGGCGGCCAATGCCGGGCGGGCACCAAGAGATCATGTGGGGACGGTGTCGAACCTCCTGGCCGGGCCGCGCCGGGCCGTCCAGCCGCGCCGCGTCCGCAGCGCGCCCGCCGCGCGGCACACCCCGTACAGGACGAACGAGATCGTCGTGACGTACGGGCTGACCGGGATGCTGGAGCCGACCGACAGCAGGATCCCGCCGACCACCGACACCGTCGCGAGCACCGCGCTCAGCACCGGCACCAGCACCGGCGACGCGCTGACCCGCACCGCCGCCGCGGCCGGCGTGCAGATCAGCGCAAGCACCAGCAGCGCCCCCACGATCTGGATCGACACCGCCACCGCGAGGCCGAGCACCAGCATGAAGGCGGGCGACAGCGCCCGCACCGGCACGCCCCGCGCCGCCGCCACCTCCGGGTCGAGGCTCGCGAACGCCAGCGGGCGCCACATCACCGCGAGGCACACCAGCACCACCGCCGACGTCCCCAGCAGCCACGACAGCCGTGGTGTGTCGATCGCGACGATCTGCCCGGTGAGCAGACCGAACTTGTTGGCCGCCCGTCCCTCGTAGAGGGACAGGAACAGCACGCCGAGCCCGAGCCCGAACGGCATCAGCACGCCGATCACCGACCCGCGATCCCGCGCCCGCGAGCCGAGCACCCCGATCAGCGCGGCCGCGACCAGCGCCCCGGCGATCGAGCCGCCCGCCACGCCCGTCCCGAGCAGCAGCGCCGCCGCCGCGCCCGCGAACGACAGCTCGCTGATGCCGTGCACGGCGAACGCGAGGTCGCGCATGATGACGAACGTCCCGGCGAGCCCGCCGACCAGCCCGAGCACCGCCCCCGCGATGATCGAGTTCTGCACGAGCCCGAGCAGCGCCCCGTAGTCGTCGAAGTTGACGATCTCGTGCCAGTTCACGCGGCGGCCTCTCCGACGTCCAGGACCCGGTCGGCCAGCGGCAGCACGGGGCCGGTCTCGTGCGTGACGAACACCACGGTCGTGCCGTGGTCGCGGCGCCGCCGGTCGACGAGCCCGGCGACGATCCGCTGGTGCTCGGCGTCCAGCGACAGCAGCGGCTCGTCGCACAGCAGCACGCGCGGGCCCGTCGCCAGCGCCTGCGCGATCCGGACCCGCTGGAGTTCGCCGCCCGACAGCAGTTCGAGGGGGACGTCCGCGAACGCCGCCGCGCCGACGTCCCGCAGCGCGCCGTCGACGCGGCGGCGCACGTCCGCGCGCGGCAGGCCGGGCCCCCACCGGTGCCCGTCGATCCCGAGCCGCACCAGGTCACGGGCCCGCAGCGGCGTGTGCGGGACGACGGCACGGTGCTGCGGGACGTACCCGATGAGGTCGCTCCCGCGCCGCGGCGGACGCCCGTTCACCGTGACCGTCCCCTCCGACAGCCTCCGCAGCCCGAGCAGCACCTTCAGCAGGCTCGTCTTCCCCGACCCGTTCGGCCCCACGACGACGAGGAACTCGCCCGCCGCGACTTCGGCGTCGAGCCGCCACAGCCTCCGTCTCCCGTACGCCAGCACGGCGCCGCGGAGCGTGATCACGACAGCGCCTTCCGCAGTGCGGCGATGTTGCCGTCCATCCAGGCGACGTAGCGCTGACCCGCCGGGAGGGTCTCGGTGACGGGGACGGCCGGGAGGCCGCCGTCCTTCGCCGCCTTCTCCAGCATCTCGGTCTGCGGGCCGCTGGTCTGCGCGTTGTAGACGAGCGCCTCGACCTTCTTCCCCGTGATCAGCGCGAGCGTCTCCCGCAGTGCGCGGGGCGGGACGTCGTCGCCCTCCTCGATCGCCTCGCTGAACTCCTCGGGCGTCCGGTTCTCCAGCCCCGCGGCCGCCAGCAGGTAGCCGGGCACCGGCTCGGTGATCGCGACGCCGTCGCCCGCGTGCGCGGCCTTGATCTCGGCGACCTTCCCTTCCAGGGTCTTCAGCTCGCCCTTGAACGCGGCCGCGTTGGCCGAGAACGCCGCCGCGTCGCCGGGGTCGGCCTTGGCGAGCGCCGCCGAGATCCGGTCGGCCAGCCGCGCCACGGACGGCAGGTCGTACCAGACGTGCTCGTTCAGTTCCTCGCCCCCGGCCGCGGTCTTCCCGGAGATCCGGACGGCGTTCAGCACTTCCGCCTTCGACCCGGAACCCTTCAGCAGCCGTCCGACGAAGTCGTCGTAGCCACCGCCGTTCTCGATCACGACCCGGGCCTTGGACAGCGCGAGCCGGCTGCGCGTGCCCGCCTCGAACGAGTGCGGGTCCTGCCCGGGATCGCTGATGAACGAGGTCACCTTGACCTTGTCGCCGCCGATCCGTTGCGCGATGTCGCCGTACACGTTCGTGGAGGCCACGACGGAGACGGGATCGCCGCCCGGCGCCGCCGTGGCGTCCGAGGACGACCCGCACCCGCCGGTCAGCAGCGCGGCCGCGCCGAGCGCGGCACCCGCCCCGAGCATCCGGGCACGCAGAACACAGCACATGAGGACTCCCGAAAACGAAAACGGTTTTCAGTGCAACCTAACATGTGCCGTCCGATTTGTCCGCGCACTTGAACGCCGGCCTCGCGCGCGTCCGGCCTGGCGGGAGCCTCGCGCGCCATGATCACGCTCGCGCCCGGGACCGGACGCGCCTGGCGGCGGGCATGCGCCACCGCCATGGGCGTGCGACGACCATGGCGGTGGACGTTCTGCGCGGCCGGGGCCGGTCAGTGGGGTACGTGGCCGGGCGCGGTCAGCGCGTCGACCGGTCCCAGGTACTTCTCCCAGGGCTCCGGCTCGGGCCGGACTTGGCGTGGGCCACGCGGCGCGGGCTTCGCCTCGTACCTCGGCCGGGGCTCGGGCCTGCTCTCTTCCGGCGGAGTGTCGCCTCGTGGAGCCTGAGCCGCGGAATCGTCCGCTTTCGTCGGGAAATGGCCGGGGGTATGATCGGGGAGGTTACTGGGTGATTCGGGCAATGTGTCGGAAGGTGGCGGAATTTCGGGGGGCCGCTCCTTATCTGGCGGTTTATGGTCGGCTCTCTTCTCCTCGCTCATCCGGTCGATCTTCTCGACGAGCTCCTTCACCGAAGGCGACCACTCCTTGTAGGCGGGCGCGCCCGGGCGTACGGCGCCGGCGAACTGTTTCTTGCGCCGCGCGCTGAGCTTGTCGATCCGGACCTTCGCCCCGGAATGCGGCGCGTGCAGGTAGCGCCCGTTCCCGACGTAGATTCCGACATGGCTGCGGCCGCGGAAGAAGATGAGGTCCCCGGGTTCGAGGTCCCTCAGCGTCACCTTCCGCTTCACGCTCCGGTACTGGGAGTAGGTGACGCGGGGAATCCTCACGCCCGCCTTCCGCCACGCGGCCATCGCGAGGCCGGAGCAGTCGTAGCCGTGCGGTCCCTCCGCGCCCCACCGGTACGGCTTGCCGAGCTGCCTGCGGGCGAACGCCAGGGCCTCCCCGGCCCGCTCGCGCTGCGACGCCTCGCGCGTCCGGTACTTGTCGTACGCCTGGACCTTCTTCTGCGTGGCCGAGTCGAGATGCAGGCTCTTCAGCACGGCGGGATTGAGCGCCGCCAGCGCCTGCGAGCCCATCGGGACCGCGAGCGCCAGGCCGGTCGCCGTCACGGTCACGGCCGTCCGGAGCATTCTCTGTTTTCGGATGGCCGCCCGGGCGCGGCCGATATGGCCGGCGACCGCTCCGTTCCCGGTCTCGTTTCGCTGCGCGTCGCGTGCGGTGGACATTCGGGTGCTCTCCGTTCCCCCGGTACAGGGGTCGTCGTCCGGTTTTCACCGGGGCAGGTGATCTCCCTGCCGAGAGTTCGGGTACCCGTCGATCGCATCGAGATTTTGGTGAGCGCGCCGATTTTACATGATCATGACACGGAATTAGCGGCGGCCTTTGGTGTCTTTGATCAGGCGGTCAGATGGGCCAGCGATTTCAGCGGTACGGGAAGCCAGGCCGGACGGTTCCGCGCCTCATATCGCACCTCGTACACCGCCTTCTCGAACTCGAAGGCGCGAATCAGCACCGAATGCGCCGCGGGATCGGGGCCGCCCGCCGCCGCGTAGCCGCGGCAGAACGCGGCCCGGTTCCGCGCCGCCCACGCGTGCGCCCGCGTCTCCAGCCGGCCACCGGGCTCGGGCGGCATCGTCCCCGGCTTGGCGATGAGGAACCGGGCCGCGTACTCGAACGAGCGCAGCATCCCGGCGACGTCGCGCAGCGGATGCGCGGGCGCCCGCCGCTCGTTCCGCGTCCGCGCCGGCTCGCCCTCGAAGTCCAGCAGCGACCAGCCGCTCTCGGTGCGCAGGACCTGGCCCAGGTGGTAGTCGCCGTGGACCCGCTGGACGGGCAGCGGCTCCGCGTACGCCGCCAGGTCGAGGAACGCCGCGGTGAGCGCCTTCGCGTGCGGGACGAGATCGGGCACGGCGCGGCAGGTCGCGGTCAGTTCCGCGTTCATGCGCGCCGCCATCGCCCGCACCTCGCCGGCGGGGAGCGTCGCCACGCCGAACGCGCTCGCGAGCGCCCGGTGGACCTCGGCGGTCGCCGCGCCGAGCCGCTCCGCCTCGGCCGCGAAGTCGCCGCCGGCGGCGCTCGCGTCCAGCTCCGCCCATTCGCCCGCCCAGTCGCGCTCCCACCCGGCGTCGAGCCCGGCTTCGAGTTCCGCGTCGAGGCCGGTGTCGCGCCCAGCGTCGCGCGGGGGCGGCGTGTGCGCGAACCAGTCCCGGACGCTCGCGATCGCGAGGCTCCAGCCGTCCGCTCCGGTGTGCAGGTAGTCCGACAGGAGTCCGAGCGTGACAGGCTCCCCGGTCGCCGCGTCCGTACCGTTCTGGGTAGTTTCGGCCGTCGTCCCTTCGGAGGGGAGCGGGCCGGGGTCCAGCTCGATCCAGCCGAGGACGGCAGGGACGCGCGCACAGCCGCCGCGGGTCAGCGCGAGGTTGACCTCCAGGTCGAGGTTGACGCCGTGGCTGAGCCGCCGGAACAGCTTGCAGATGTAGGCGTCGCCGAACAGCAGCGAGGTGTTGCTCTGCTCCGCGGTGATGGGAAGGCTCGCCAGGTCCGTCCGGATGCGGGCGCCGTCGGCGTGCCGGAACCGCAGCGGGCCGACGGACGCGCCGGCGGCCAGTTCCTCCAGCAGCGCGCGGGTCAGGTCGGGATCGTGGGCGGCGTCGTAGAGGTAAGGCGTCCGCCCGCCGTGCCCGCCGGGCCCGAGTGGGCCGCGGATCTCGGCGTGCCTGAGCCGGTCGGGCAGGTCGCGGCGGATGCCGAGCAGGACCTGGTAGTGGTCGATGGTGCCGTTCTGGTGGACGTCGAGGACGAGGTGGTGCAGGGCGGGGTCGCCGGTACGCAGTTCGGTGGCGGTGCCGATGGTGAGGTGGTCGATGGGGCCGTCCTTGCCGCCGAACCACCGCTGCCTCGGCAGCCATTCCGCCAATGTCCGGGCGAGGGCCGGGTGGGGTGGCAGCACGATCAGACGGTCCTTTCCGCGCACGCGGCCGGATCCGTGCGGTCGTCGTCCGGAGGGCTCAGCTGGAACCAGTAGAAACCGTGCCCGGGAAGCGTCATCAGGTACGGGAGCTCGCCGATGGCCGGGAACTGCACACCGCCCATGCACTCGACGGGGGAGTAGCCCTCGAATCGGCGCAGGTCGAGTTCGACCGGCTGCGGGAAACGCGACAGGTTGCTGACGCAAAGGACGGTGTCCATCTCGCCCCACGGGCTTTCGTCCTCGGTGATCTCGCGGGTGAAGGCGAGGACGGAGGGGTTGGAGGCGGAGAGTTCGACGTAGGCGCCGACGCCGAAGACGGGGTGGCGTTGGCGGATTTCGATCATTTTGCGGGTCCAGTGGAGCAGGGAGCCGGGGTTGTTGGTCTGGGCTTCGACGTTGACGGCTTGGTAGCCGTAGATGGGGTCCATGATGAGGGGGAGGTAGAGGCGGGCGGGGTCGCAGTGGGAGAAGCCGGCGTTGCGGTCGGGGGTCCATTGCATGGGGGTGCGGACGGCGTCGCGGTCGCCGAGCCAGATGTTGTCGCCCATGCCGATTTCGTCGCCGTAGTACAGGACGGGGGAGCCGGGGAGGGAGAGCAGGAGGGCGGTGAAGAGTTCGAGTTGGTTGCGGTCGTTGTCCAGGAGGGGGGCCAGGCGGCGGCGGATGCCGATGTTGGCTTTCATGCGGGGGTCTTTGGCGTATTCGGTGTACATGTAGTCGCGTTCTTCGTCGGTGACCATCTCCAGGGTGAGTTCGTCGTGGTTGCGCAGGAAGATGCCCCATTGGCAGTTGTCGGGGATTTTTGGGGTTTGGGTCATGATTTCGGAGATGGGGTAGCGTTGTTCGCGGCGGACGGCCATGTAGATGCGGGGCATGACGGGGAAGTGGAAGGCCATGTGGCATTCGTCGCCGCCGGCGGCGGGGTCGCCGAAGTATTCGACGACGTCGGCGGGCCATTGGTTGGCTTCGGCGAGCAGGACGCGGTCGGGGTAGAGGCGGTCGATTTCGTGGCGGACGCGTTTGAGGTAGGCGTGGGTTTCGGGGAGGTTTTCGCAGGTGGTGTTCTCGCGGGCGAACAGGTAGGGGACGGCGTCGAGGCGGAAGCCGTCGATGCCCAGGTCGAGCCAGAAGCGCAGGACTTCGAGCATGGCGTCTTGGACGTGGGGGTTGTCGTAGTTGAGGTCGGGTTGGTGGGAGAAGAAGCGGTGCCAGTAGTACTGGCCGCGGGTGGGGTCGTAGGTCCAGTTGGAGGTTTCGGTGTCGATGAAGATGATGCGGGCTTGGGAGTATTGGGTGTCGTCGTCGGCCCACATGTAGAAGTCGCCGTAGGGGCCGTCGGGGTCGGTGCGGGAGGCCTGGAACCAGGGGTGCTGGTCGGAGGTGTGGTTCATGACCAGATCCGCGATCACCCGGATACCCCGCGCATGCGCCTGCTCGATCAGTTCCACGAAGTCTCCGAGTTCTCCGAAGTCGGGCAGGATGCTGGTGAAGTTGGAGATGTCGTAGCCGCCGTCTTTGAGCGGTGACTGGTAGATGGGCAGCAGCCACAGGCAGTCGATGCCGAGCCATTGGAGATGGTCGAGTTTGGAGATCAGGCCGCGCAGGTCTCCGTATCCGTCGGCGTTGGAGTCGGCGAACCCGCGGACCGACACCTCGTAGAACACGGCCGTTTTGAACCAGTGCGGATCGCGCGGCGTCTCCGGGCTGAACGCGTCCGGGACGGCCCGCGTCCCCGGCTCCGGGCGCGTGCCCGGTTCCGTCTCCGGCGTGGTGACCTGGTCGGACGTCGTGCAGGTGAAGTTCGTCGGCTGGCCGTGCATGGGTCACCCCGGGTGTGTTGGAGACATCTAGATCAGCAATTCCCGCCGCCCGCTACGGGGACGTTCGCGACAGGCAACCATCCGTAAAAGATTCAGTACGGTCTGTGACCGGTGCTCCGGTTTCGGCTGCGGAGAGGCCGCCGTGCGGGGCGGTCCGCACCCCCGCGCGGGTAGATCGCGCCTCGTCCGGCCCGCCGTCCCGCGAGCCCGCCCGGGCCGGAAGGTAACCGTCCGGTCGCGGTTGGATATGGCGCTGGAAAGTAGCGCAAAAAGGCGTCGATTTACGGCCCGGTGACTGGCGCGGACGGCGCCGAACGCTTGCCGCGCGGCGGTTGTGTCATGTCCGTGTTTTTAGGTTCGTCGCTTTTTCTGGCGCAGGCCAGGGGTAGGTCGTGTCCAAGCTCAGAACCCGTCACACCGGCGGGTTCTGCTCAGTTCGGACGGAATACGTCCGTCCAAAGCGATCGGAGGGACAGTGGAGCGCTGGGAGATGTCGCCATCGGTCGTACCGACGCGCGATGAGCTCGTGGCGCGGCTGCGCGTTCGCTTCGCCGATGTTCCGGCGGAGAACGTGCGCCGCTGCGTGGACGACCTGTGGTGCTGCTGCGCCCATCTGGGGGTGCGGCCCGAGGAGCGGATCATCGAACGCCTCGCGGCGTCCCGGCTGACGGGCGTCGTGCGGGGCGGGCGCCCCCCGTATCCGGACGAGAATCCGGACGAGCGGCCCGCGCCGAGACCGCCCGGCCTCCGCGCCTCCGCCCTGGCCGCCGCCACCACCGGCACCGCCGGCACCTCCGCCACCACCGGCACCTCCACCGGCACCGCTCCGCCCCGGCCCGCCCGCGCGGCCACGAGAACCCCGATCGGGATGTGACACATGAAGGACACGACCGTGCCGGGCCTGAGCATCGAGACCCGGCCTGGGTTCATCGTGCTGAGCCTGCCCGCGCAGATCAGCTGGCAGAACTACGCGGGCATCCGGGAAGGGGTGAGCAAGGCGCTGTCCCTCGCCGCCGCGGGCCCGCCGCCGGGACGGCGACGCGACGCGACCCGCGCGGGAGTCGTCGTCGACTTCGGTGACGCGGTGCTGCTGGACGCGGCCGGGCTCGTCCTGCTCGCCCGCGCCGAGATCCGGGCGCAGCTGCTCGGCTGCGCGCTGCGGGCCGTCGTGCCCGAACCGTCCGCCCACGTGCGGCAGGCGCTGCGGCTCACGGGGCTGGCACAGCTCGTCCCGGTGTTCCCGGACGTCGCGTCGGCGACGGCCGCACCCGCCCCGGACGGCGGCGCCGGAGACGTCGACGCCACGCACGTGCTGGACGCCATCCGCGCCCTGCACCCGGGTGACGCCGGGCTCGCGCCGAACCCGCCCGCCCCGTCCGAACTCATGATCACCACGACGGCGGCCGGGGACGGCGACCACACGGTCGTCCACCTGTCCGGCGTGCTCGACGAGGCCACCGTGCCGCGCCTCGGGGAGACCCTTACCAAGCTGGTCGAGGGGAACCTGCGGCACCTCCTGGTGCGGATGCACGAGCGGCTCGGCGTCCGCTGCGACCCGCTGCCGATCCTGCTCGGCATCCGCTGGCGCGTCGCCGCCGACGGCGGCTGCCTCGCGCTTCCGGCGCTGCCCGAGAGGCTCCGCGAGATCATCGACCGCGAGGGCCTCGGCTCGGTCTTCACCGGCTGCCGCTCCATCGAGGACCGCCTGGTCGGCGCCGAGCCCGGCTGACCCGGTCAGCTGCCGCTCGCCCCGCCGACTCCGCCCGCCTCGCTCGGCCGCCGGTTCCGGTCCTTCTCCCGGACGGCCCGCACAGGTTCGTCGCCCCGCTGGAACGTGAGGATGTGGGCGGGTCGGGTTCGCGGGTCGAGGTGGACGTAGTTGGAGCGGGTCCAGGTGTAGGTGGCGCCGTCGAGTTGGTCGATGACGGTGTAGGGGCGCTCGGGGTGGTCGGGGAGGCCGAGGGCGGGCAGGTCGAGGTGGACGGTGGCTTCGCGGGGCTGGTGGGGGTTGAGGTTGACGATGGCCAGGACGATGTCGTCGAGGTGGTGTTTGGAGAAGGCGAGGAGTTCGGGTTGGTCGATGTGGTGGAAGTGCAGGTCGCGCAGTTGCTGGAGCGCGGGGTGGGCGTTGCGCAGAGTGTTCAGCCGGGTGATGAGCGGCGCGATCGTGGTGCCGGTGCGGGCGGCGGCGTCCCAGTCGCGGGGCCGGTACTGGTATTTCTCCGAATCGCGGTATTCCTCGCTGCCGGGGCGGACGGGAGTGTTCTCGCAGAGTTCGTATCCGGTGTAGATGCCCCAGGTGGGGGACAGGAGCGCGGCGAGGACGGCGCGGATCTCGAAGGCGGCGCGGCCTCCGTGCTGGAGGTAGGCGTGGAGGATGTCGGGGGTGTTGGTGAAGCAGTTGGGGCGCATGTAGTCGGCGGCGGGGCCGGTGAGTTCCTGGAAGTAGGTGCGGAGTTCGTGGGCGGTGTTGCGCCAGGTGAAGTAGGTGTAGGACTGGTGGAAGCCGATCTGGGCGAGGGTGTGCATGGGGGCGGGGCGGGTGAAGGCCTCGGCGAGGAAGATGACGTCGGGGTCGGTGCTGTTGATGTCGGCCAGGAGCCGTTCCCAGAAGGCGAGTGGTTTGGTGTGCGGGTTGTCGACGCGGAAGATCCGTACGCCGTGGTTCATCCAGTGCCGGACGATGCGGCGGATCTCTTCGTACAACCCGTCGGGGTCGTGGTCGAAGTTGAGGGGATAGATGTCCTGGTATTGCTTTGGCGGGTTCTCGGCGTAGGCGATCGTGCCGTCGGTGCGGGTGGTGAACCATTCGGGGTGCTCGTGGACCCAGGGGTGGTCGGGGGAGCATTGCAACGCCAGGTCGAGGGCGACCTCCAAGCCGTGGCCGGCGGCTTCTTCGACGAAGGCGTCGAAGTCGTGGAGGGTGCCGAGGTCGGGGTGGACGGCGTCGTGGCCGCCCGCGGGTGAGCCGATGGCCCAGGGGGAGCCGGGGTCGTGGGGTTGGGCGTCGAGGGTGTTGTTGGGTCCTTTGCGGTAAGTGGTGCCGATGGGGTGGACGGGCGGGAGGTAGATGACGTCGAAGCCCATGGCGGCGATGGCGGGCAGGCGTCGGGCGGCGGTTCGGAGGGTGCCGGAGGTGGGGGCGCGGCGGCCGAGGGGGTCGGTGGTGGCGCCTTCGGAGCGGGGGAAGAACTCGTACCAGGCTCCGTAGAGGGCGCGCTGGCGGTGGACGGCGAGGGGGTACCAGTCGCTGACGGTCAGCAGGTCCCGCAACGGATGACGCTCCAGCACGTTCAGCACCGCGGGGTCCCCGGCCGCGGCAAGCCGTTCGAGGGCGTCCTGCTCCCCGTCGGAGAGCAGGCGGACGAGACGGGCGAGCACGCGCCGGTCCTTCGCCGGCACCCCGTGGGCGGCACGCGTGAACAGGGCGGCGCCTTCGGCGAGCATGAGGTCGACGTCCTGGCCGCGCGGGATCTTGATCTGCGCGTCATGCCACCAGTGCGCGATCGGATCACCCCACGCCTCCACCCGGAACGACCACGACCCCAGCTCCGTCGGCGTCACCCGCGCCGACCACCGATCCAACCCCGCACCCACCTCCCACATCCGCACACCCGGCGACTCCTCACCACCCGGCGACCGCAACACCACCGCCGCGCCCAACCGCTCATGCCCCTCACGGAACACCGTCGCCGACACCTCGACCGACTCACCCACCACCGCCTTGGCCGGCCACCGGCCACACCCCACCACCGGCGCCACATCAAGAATCGGAACGCGGCCGAGCTCCGCCTCCAGCTTCACCTGCATGTGCCCGCTCCCGGTCCTCGGCTCGTCGGTCCTAGGCATCCATGCCCCGTCCGCAACCACCGGCCATCAGCGTCACCACAAGATCATGCAAAGAGATTCTCTGCCGAGGTGTCCCGCGCCGCGCGGACCGGCGCACCGGCCCGGGGTGTGGAGCGTGCCAATCAGTGGAGTGCGGCGCCCGCGAGCGCCTCGCGGGCGGTGGTCACGTCCGGCGCGATGGCGACGCGGCGTTGCAGGCCCGCCACGTCCGACACCCGGCGGACGATGCCGCGCGACGGCAGCACCACCCACATCGGCACGCCGAGCTCCGTGGCCCGCATCTGCGAGCGCGTGATCACGTTGAGCGCGTTGGAGTCGCAGAACGTGCAGCCGGTCAGGTCGAGGATGAGGGCCGGCGTCCCGGAGTCGAGGAGCCGCACGGCCTGCTGGAGGATCGCCTCGCCGTTGCTCAGGTCGACCTCGTCCGGGAACGTCAGCGTCCCGCAGGTCTCCGTGATCTCCACTCGTGCTACTCCGAGATCCATGGCTCGCCCCAAAGTCGGATTCCTCACCTGGATGACAACGGGGGGTACTTCACTGCGACTGTAAGCCCCAAAGCTGGACGTAACCTGAAAGGGACGGTCAAGTCTAGGACGTCGATCACCCATATCGCCTGCGAACCCGTTCATCCTTGATTGATCCCGATTTGTCGCTTCCTGGAGGCCCGCATGCCCGCGCCGCTGACCCTCGCCGCGGCACAACCGCCCTGCACGCCCCGCGACGTCGAGGCCAACGTCGCGGCGCACGCCGGGACGATCCGTGCCGCACGCTCCAGGGTGGTCCTCTTTCCTGAACTTTCCCTGTGCGGATACGAGCTGGAAGCTGAGAACATCGAGCCCGCCGACCCGCGCCTGGCGCCCCTTGTCGACGCCTGCGCGGAGCTGGGCACCGTCGCCCTGGTGGGCGCCCCGGTCGGCGCGCACATCGTGATCCTCCGCGTCGACGCGGCCGGCGTCTCGGTCGTCTACCGGAAGGTGAACCTGGGCGACGCCGAGGCGCGGCGGTTCCGGCCGGGCAAGGGGCCCGCCGTCATCACCGTCGACGGCTGGCGCTTCGGGCTCGCCGTCTGCAGGGACACCGGCGTCCCGCGGCACCTCGCCGACACCGCCGCCCTGGGCATCGACGGCTACCTCGCCGGCGTGTGCGACAACGACCCGGACGTCGTGGAGGACCGCGCCCACCGCGCCGCGACCGGCCACGGCGTCTGGGTCGCCTTCGCGAGCTTCGCGGGCCGGGCCGGCGGCGGCTACGACCCGGCCGCCGGCCACTCCAGCATCCGCACCCCGGACGGCCTCGTCGTCGCCCAGGCGGGCCCGGAGCCAGGCGCGCTCGCCCGCGCCACCCTGCTCTGACCGCTATGTCGCGCCTTACTCCAATATTTCGCGCACGTCCCTGCTAGGTTCGCGAGGACGAGAACGGGAGCGGACTCGGGGAGCAGGCATGGGCTCGGAACCGGTCGTCATCGACGGCGGCGACCGTTCGTGCGTGCGCCTCCTCCTCGAACTGCGCGGCCACATCGCCGGGCTCGACCCCGGGACCGTCATCCATCTGATCGCGAGCGATCCGGCGGCCCCGATCGACCTGCCCGCCTGGTGCCACCTGACGGGCCACACCTACCTCGGCCCGCTCGACGGCGCCGCCGCCCCCACCTACGCCCTCCAGGTGGCGGCCGACCCGCGCCCCACCTCCCCGGAATCCCCCTGGCGCCCGCGCTGACCGGGCGCCCGCGGGGCGTCAGTCGTAGAGGCGCAGGCGGTGGGCGGTGGCGGCGGCCTCGGTGCGGGTGGAGACGCCCAGCTTGGCCAGGATGTTGGACACGTGGACGCTCGCGGTCTTGGCGGAGATGACCAGGGCCTCCGCGATCTCGCGGTTGCTGCGGCCGTCGGCGACCAGCCGGAGCACCTCGGCCTCCCGAGGAGTCAGGCCCAGGCCGGGGTCGGCCGCGGGGGCGCCGCCGAGGTCCACGCGGGCGCGGCGGGCGAGCAGCTCGACGTGGTCGCGGAGCGGCACCGCGCCGAGATCGCCGGCGATGCCCGCGGCGCGGCGCAGCCGTGCGGCGGTGCCGTCCCGGTCGTGGCCGGTGGACGCCTCGGCGGCGCGGACGAGCGCGAACGCGAGCGGATACGGCCGGTCGAGCGCGTCCCACGCCTTCACCGCCGCGTCCCACGCGTGCCGGTCGAGGACGCCCTCGGCGCGGGCCGCCTCCGCGACGAGCGTCAGCCGGTGCGCCTCCTGCACGGGCCCGTAGACGCGGATCCCGGCGGCGCGGGCCCTGATCGCGGCGAGCGGTCCCGGGTCGCCGAGATCGGCGCAGGCGGTGGCCGCGACGACCAGGCCCGGCAGCGCGTAGCGGGAGTTGTCCGGCAGGCCGACCTCGGCGAGGACGGGCCCGAGCGCCTCCAGCGCCTCCGCGGGGCGGCCCTGGCCGAGGGCGATCAGCGCGTCGAGGCGGCAGACGGGGAACAGGTCCTGGGCGCGGCGGGCCGCGCCGCGCGGGATCCGCCGCCGCGCCGCCCGCGCCGAACGCTCCGCCGCGTCCAGGTCGCCGCGGCCGGCCGCGACGCCGCCGGCGAGGAAGTACAGGCTGCCCCGGGTGAGCTCGGGCGGGTCCTGCGCGAGGGCACGGTCGATGACGGTGAGCGCCTCGTCCCAGCGGCCGAGCGAGATCAGCGGCTCGGCGGTGTTGAACGCCAGGAACGTCCCGGTGGCCCTGGCGAGCCCGTACTCGTCGGCCTTCGCCACGCCGAGCGCGGCGACGTCGGCGGCCTCCGCCGACCGCCCGTACATCTCCAGGATGTCGGACCGGGTGGTGAGCGCGTACAGCAGCGGCTCGAACGCGCGGGCCTCCTCGGCCCGGCCCGCCGCCCGCTCGGCCCGCGCGAACAGCGCCTCCACGTCACCGTCGCGGAACAGCTCGTCCCAGGCGAACCAGAGGTCCAGCTTGATCTCCACCGGGACGTCCCCCACGGCCCGCGCGACCGACAGCGCCTCCTCGGCGGCGGCGCGCGCCTCGTCCTGGGTGCCGTGCAGCGGGTGGAGCTGGAAGGCGAGCGTCGCGAGGACGCGGCAGCGGGACCGGCTCGGCGGGTCGGCGGGCGCGAGCCGCGCGGCCTCGCGGAGATCGTCGATCCCCTCGTCCCGGCCGAGCCGCATCGCCATCAGGCCGCGCCGCTCGTACAGGCGCGCCGTCCGCATGGGGTCGGCGGCGTTCGCGGGGGCGTCGAGCGAATCCGCCAGGGCGGACGTGGCGAGCCTGATGCCGGTGCCGGGCTCCCCGGCGAGGTCGGCGAGCAGGACGGCCTTCCCGGTGACCTCGGCGTGCGGGACGCCCGCGCGGGCCTCCGCGTCCGGCACCCGGTCCCACAGCTCCAGCACCCGCGACGCCATCCGAAGCGACTCGGCGTAGGCGAGCGACTTGTGCGTCTCGCCGACCGCCCGCCACGCGGCGGCCAGCGCGCGGCCCGCGTCGTGGGCTGCGTGCCAGTGGTGAGCGAGCGTCACCGCCCGCTGCCGCGCGGGCATCAGCTCGGGACGCGCCTCAAGCACCTCCGCGTACCGGACGTGCAGCCGCGTCCGCTCACCGGGCAGCAGGTCGTCGTGGACGGCTTCGCGGATCAGCGCGTGCCGGAAGGCGTACCCGTCGCCGTCCACGACCAGGGTGTTGGACGCGACGGCGGGGCGCAGCCCGCGGGTCAGGGCCCGCTCGTCGACGCCCGCGACCGCGGCGAGCAGCTCGTGCTCGATCCGCGCGCCGCCGCCCGCCGCGACGCGCAGGATGTCCTGGGTGTCCTCCGGCAGCCGGTGGACGGCGCCGAGCAGCAGGTCGCGCAGCGACTCCGGCAGCTCGGGGTCGTCGCGCGAGCCGAGCAGCGCCTCCGCGAACAGCGGGTTGCCGTCGCTGCGCGCGAAGATCTCCGCCGCGACACCGGCCGTCCCGGCCGCGCCGAGGACGCTCCTGACCAGCTCGGCGACCTCGTTCCTGGCGAGCCGCGCCACCTCGGCGCGCCGCACCCGCGGCACCCGTTCCAGCTCGCTGAGCAGTGGCCGCAGCGGATGCGTGCGGTGCAGCTCGTCCGTCCGGTACGTGGTGACGATCAGCAGCGCGGCGCCCGCGCCGAGGTTGCGGACGAGGAACGTCAGCAGGTCCCGCGTGGACGTGTCGGCCCAGTGCGCGTCCTCGACGACGAGCACCACCGGCGCCGCCGCGGCGAGCCGCTCCAGCAGCGTCAGCACCAGCTCGAACAGCCGGGCCCTGGACTCGCCGGTGAAGGTGTCGGCGTCGGCCTCGCCGAAGTCGGGCAGCAGCCGGCCGAGCTCGGCGCCGGCGCCCGGCGGGAGCAGGTCCCGCACCCCGTCGACGCCGACGTCGCGGACGAGGCCCCGCAGCGCCGCCGTGAACGGCGCGAACGGCAGCCCCTCGGTGCCGAGCTCCAGGCAGCCGCCGACGAGGAGCCGCGCGCCGTCCGCCCTGGCCCGCGCGCCGAACTCGCCGACCAGCCGCGACTTGCCGACGCCCGCCTCGCCGCCGAGCAGCACCGCCGACGGGGACCCGTCCCGCGCCGCCCGGAACGCGTCGTCGAGCGCGGCCGATTCCCGGACGCGCCCGACGAACACGGGACTCGTCACATGAGCGTTCACCGTACAAGCGTGCCCCACTCCATGTGGAATGCGGTAAAAGAGGAGATCGTCCAGGCGTAAGGGAGTCGGATGTCGGCAACGCCGTTGGAGCCCGGGGACCCCGGGCACGTCGGCCCGTGGGAGCTGCGGGGCAGGCTCGGCGAGGGCGCGCAGGGGGTCGTGTACCTCGGCTCCAACCTCGTCGGGGAGCGCGTCGCCGTCAAGGTGCTGCGGGGGCTGGACCGGGACGCGCTGCGGCGGATGGAACGGGAGGTCGAGGCCGCCCGCAGGGTCGCGCCCTCCTGCACGGTCCGGATCGTCGACGTGCGGCTCGACCACACCGCCGCCTACGTCGTCAGCGAGTACGTCGACGGGCCGTCCCTCCAGGACGCGGTCAAGGCCGACGGGCCGCGCCGGGGCGCCGAACTGGACCGGCTGGCCGCGGACACGGCGGCGGCGCTGGCGACCGTCCACGCGGCCGGGATCGTCCACCGTGACTTCAAACCGCACAACGTCCTGCTCGGACCGGACGGGCCGCGCGTCATCGACTTCGGGATCGCCCGCGCGCTGGACATGACCTCGTCCCTGACCAAGGGCCCGATCGGGACGCCCGCGTACATGGCGCCCGAGCAGATCGAGGGGCACGCCGTCACCGCGGCGGCGGACGTGTTCGCGTGGGGCGCGATGATGGTGTTCGCCGCGACCGGCCACCCGGCGTTCGCGCGGGACGGGCTCCAGGCCCTCTTCCACCAGATCCTCAGCGAGGAACCCGACCTGTCCGGCATGGACGGGCCGCTGCGCGACATCGTCCACTCCTGCCTGGCGAAGGACCCCGCGCGCCGTCCGTCCGCGGCCGAGCTGGCGTTCCGGCTCACCGGCCAGAGCGCCGCGCCCAACCCGGCCGCTCCGTTCACCCCGTCCGTGCCGACGATCGGCCCGACCGCGCCCGGGGTGATCGTCCCGCGCGGAAGGCGGCGCGTCTGGCCGTGGCTCGTCCCGGCTATCGCGCTACCGGTCATCGCGGCGATGGCCGCGGGGGGTGTCCTGCTCGGACGGCAGCTCCTGGGATCAGAGGCCCTCGCCACCTCCCTCCCGGACACCTGCGAGATCTACGACTCGGGCGAGGGCCCGCGGATCCTGCGGGAGATGGGCGCCGACGAGGGCAAGCGCATCCCGCAGGGGAACAAGGACCAGTACGGGGAATGGCGCCTGTGCGCGTTCGGGACCGCCCGTTTCCCGCCGAAGGACACCTTCCAGATCCAGCTCAACCTCTACAAGCCCGACGACCCGGAGACCGGCGCCGACTGGGCCCGCAAGGCCCTGCACGGAGGCTCCGACTTCGGCTGCGTGGGCGAGCCGTCGTCGAACGGCGGCATCGGCGACGAGAGCTGCGACGGCCGCACCAAGGACTCGTGGGCCACCGTCGTGGCGCGGAAGGGCAACGTCATCGCCATGGCGTCCTGCTCGACGCCGAACCTCGGCGCCGCCGACCGCCGCGTCCTGCGCCGCGCCGCCGGCATGGCCCTCGACCGGACGCTTTGACACCCCCGCGTGCTTAGCTGGGCGGGTGAGTGCCGAAGAGGAACGGGACGGGGTCCGGCTGACGAACCTCGACCAGCCGCTGTTCGACGGGGCGGACGCCACCAAACGCGACCTGGTCGACTACCTGGACGCCGTCGCCGGGCGCATCGTCCCGCAGCTCGCCGGGCGTCCGCTGTCGGTCAAGCGCGTGCGGCCCGGCCAGCAGCGGTTCATGCAGAAGAACACGCCCAAATACACGCCGTCGTGGGTGCGGACGGTGAAGGTGTGGGCGGAGACGTCGCAGCGCGAGGTGTCCTACGCGCTGTGCGACGACCGCCGCACGCTGCTGTGGTTCGCCAACCAGCGCGCCGTCGAGTACCACCCGCCGCTCGTCCGCGCCGACGCCTGGGACCGGCCGACCCACCTCGTCATGGACCTCGACCCGCCCGAGGGCGGCGGGTTCGACGCCGTCGTCCGGGCCGCGCACCTGGTGCGCCGGGCGATGGACGACTGCGGCCTGCGCGGCGCGGTCAAGACCAGCGGCGCCAAGGGCGTCCACGTGTTCGTGCCGCTCGACGGCCATCCGGCCGACGACGTCGCCGCCGCGACCCGGGCCCTGGCCGCCCGCGCCGAACGCCTCGATCCCGCGCTCGCCACGACGGCCTTCATCCGGGAGGACCGCGCCGGCAAGGTGTTCCTCGACTCGACCCGCGCCGGCGGCGCGACCGTCGTCGCCGCCTACAGCCCGCGCATCCGCCCCGGCGCGACGGTGTCGTTCCCCGTCCCGTGGGACGAGCTCGACGGCGTCGACCCGGCGGGCTTCACCGTCCGGAACGCGGCCGGCCTGCTGGGCGGCCGCGACCCGTGGGCCGAGCTGATGCCGCCCCCGCAGCGGCTTCCCGACGATCTGGTCGCGGAGGGCCACACCATCCCGATCGCCCGCGTCCAGGCCATGCACGAGGGCAAGCGCCGCGCCCGCGCCCGCCGCGACACCTGACGCCCCGGCCGATGAGTTTCCGGGACGCGCCGGGTCTGCACTCCTGAAAGCGATCCGACATCTGGAGGTAGCAATGGCCGACGAGAAGCTGACGACTTGCCTGTGGTTCGACGGGCAGGCCGAGGAGGCGGCGAACCACTACGTCTCCATCTTCAAGAACGCGGCGCTGGGCGAGGTCACCCGGTCCGGCGAGGGCGGCCCGGGCGAGCCGGGCTCGGTGATCACGGTCGAGTTCGAGGTCAACGGGCAGAAGTTCGTCGGGCTGAACGGCGGCCCGGAGTTCACGTTCAACGAGTCGGTCTCGTTCATGATCCACTGCGCGGACCAGGACGAGGTGGACTACTACTGGAGCCGGCTCACCGAGGGCGGCCAGGAGGCCCCCTGCGGGTGGCTGAAGGACAAGTTCGGCGTGTCCTGGCAGGTCATCCCGACCGTGCTTTACGAGCTGATGAGCGACCCCGACCCGGAGAAGGCGGCGCGCGCCACCCGGGCGATGCTGTCGACGCACGGCAAGCTCGACATCGCCGAGCTGGAGAAGGCCCACGCGGGCGGCTGACGAGGGCACCGCGGAACGCGGTGCCCTCGTCTCCGTCAGGCCGCGCCCGCGGCCCGGCCCGGGGCGGCCGACGCGAGGCCGGGCGGCGCCGCGGCCAGGGCCTTCTGGATGGCCTCGACCAGCGCGAGCGCCGACTCCTCGGTCAGCTCGACCGCGACGCGCGCGGACGGGCCGTCACCGGGGTTGGTGAAGTCGATGTTCACCGTGTGCTCGTGGCACGCGTGGTACGGGTGGTCGACGTACACGGCGCCGCCGGTCAGCGTGAACCAGCCGTTCGCGCCCTTGGCCGCGCCGTCGAGCTCCACCTTGATCGTCTGGTAGGTGCACATGGCGGTCCCCTCTCAGGCGGCGGGCGCGTTCAGGTGGCGGCCGAAGAACGCGAAGATCTTCTCCCAGCCGTCCTTGGCGGCGGCGGGCCGGAACGCGGGGCGCTCGACGGCGAAGAACGCGTGCCCGGCGCCAGGGTAGGTGTGGAACTCGTGGTCCTTGCCGAGCCTGGTCAGCTCCGCGTCGAGGGCCGCGACCTCGTCCGGGGCGGGGAACTCGTCGTCCTCGCCGAACAGGCCGAGCAGCGGGCACGACAGGTCCGGTGCCCTGCCGATGATCGACCTGGCGACCATCGGCGAGTCGCCGGGCGGGTCGTTGACGACGTAGGCGCCGTAGCAGTCGACGGCGGCGTCGACGTCCAGGGAGCACGCGGCGAGGAACGCGTGCCGCCCGCCCGAGCAGTGCCCGATCACGCCGATCCTCCCGTTGGCGTGGTCGAGGGAGTTCAGGTGGGCGGCGGCTCCGGCGACGTCGCCGACGAGCTGCTCGTCGGGGACGCCGCCCTTGGCGCGGGCCGCGGCGGCCTGGTCGTCGGGGCTGACGCCGGCGCCCTCCCGCGAGTACAGGTTCGGGCAGATCGCCGCGTACCCGTGCGCGGCGAACGTCCGGACGAACTCCTTCGTGCCCGGGTCGTAGCCCGGCAGGTGGTGGATCACCACGACGCCGCCGCGCGGGGCGTCGCTCAGCGGCCTCGCCAGATATGCCTCAAGCGCGGCGTCCTCGTGTCCGGTGACGGTGACCGTTCCGGCCCATATCGCATCGTTCATACGTCCCCCTTTACCGTGCGGGAGCCTCAGGCGTCCAACGTTCCCGCGCCGAGGAGGCCGAACAGGAGCAGGCCGATGGCGACCCGGTAGACCACGAACGAGGTGAAGGTGTGCCGCTGCACGAACCGCAGCAGCCAGGCGATGGACGCGTACGCGACGATGAACGAGACGACGGTGCCGACGACCAGCGGCAGCGTGCCCGCCCCGGTCCCCATCGCGCCGGGCAGCTCGTAGATCCCGGCGCCGGTCAGCGCGGGGATGCCCATGAAGAACGACAGCCGTGTCGCGGCGACCCGGTCCAGGCCGAGCAGCAGCCCGGTGGACATGGTCGCGCCGGACCGGGAGAAGCCGGGGAACAGCATCGCGAGGATCTGCGAGGAGCCGATCAGCATCGCGTCGGTGAGGGACGTGTCGTCCTCGCCGCGCTTGTGCCTGCCGTACCGGTCGGCGAGCCACATCACGACGCTGCCGCCGATCAGCGACCCGGCGACCACCCACAGCGAGGCGAGCGGGCCGTGGATGAGGTCGTCCGCGGCGATGCCGACGGCCACGACGGGCAGCGTGGCGAAGATGACCCACCAGCCGAACTTGTAGTCGTGGTGGTACCGCTCGGACGGTTTGACGATGCCGATGCTCCACGCCTTGACGATGCGGACGATGTCGGCGAAGAAGTACACGAGGACGGCGGCGATCGCCCCGGCCTGGATGACGGCGGTGAACCCGACCACGGCGTCGTCCTCGACGGGGATGCCCATCAGGCCCTCGGCGATCTTCAGATGGCCGGTCGAGGACACCGGGAGGAACTCGGTCACGCCCTCCACGATCCCGAGCACGATGGCCTGCCCGACGTTGATGACGCTCAAATCCGGTTCCTCTCCTGACCTGCGGATGCCCGCGGCGAGCCTACTAAGGGACGACGAGCGCGATGCCCGGCGGCGGCAAGATCTTCACCGATCATTAACCGTACGGCCGGTTTGACGGCCTGGCGGGGCTTTCGGCCGGGTCAACCGGCGGCGGCCTCCCGCTCGACCCGCTCGAACTCCGCGGCCATGGCGGCCGCGAGGGCCTTGGCCGCCGACAGCGGCCGGACCATGACCGTCAGGTCCTCGATCAGGCCCTCGTCGTTCAGCCGCAGGAAGTCGCAGCCGGTGAGCTCCAGGTCGCCGACCTTCGCCTCGAACAGCAGCGCGTGTTCGCGGCCGTCCGCGCCGCCGATCTCCCGGACGTAGCGCATGTCGGAGAACACCCGCAGGACGGCGCGCAGGATCGCCGTGGTGATGGCCTTGCCCGGGTAGGGCTTGTACGCCACGGGGCTGGTGAACACGACGTCGTCGGCGAGCAGGGCCTCGATCGCCTCGTGGTCGCCGGCCTCCGCCGCCGCTCGGAAGGGATGCATGCGGTCCAACCCCCGATAGTCAGATTATTGACTAATGAACGGCAAGAATACTGTCAAATCGGGTCGGCTGCCACCCGGGGCGGAGGCGGCCCAGCCAGGATCGACTGCGCCGTCGCGGTGACGACGCGGGCGGTGTCGTCCGGCTCCAGCCGCCCGGCGCGGGTCTCCTCCGCCGCCCCGTGCAGCACGTACTGCAGGACGCCGACCAGCCAGCCGATCGGCAGGTCCGTCCGGAACACGCCCTGCTCCTGCCCACGGCGGATCAGCTCTTCGACGCGTTCGGCCGGTTCGGCGTGCAGAGTGCGGACGCGTCCCGCCGGAAGCGTTCCCTGCGCCGCCGCCAGCAGCGCCGTGGACTCGGCCACGAGCGACCAGCTGGAGTCCAGCAGCCGGGTGAGCGCCTCGCGGGCGTCGCCGGTCAGGTCGACGGCCGACAGCACCTCGTCGCCGGCGCGCAGCGCGTCGGTCAGCGCGGCCTCGACCAGTTCGGCCCGGTTGCGGAAGTGGCCGTAGAGCGTCATCCGGCCGACCCCGGCGGCCTTGGCGATGTCGTCGATGCTGGCGTTCGGGTCTCGGCTGAGGCTCTCGCGGGCGGCGGAGACGATGCGGGCGATGCTGCGCTCGGCGTCTGCGCGCCGGCGCCGGCCGGATGCGGCGGTGGACATGGTGAACATTCTAACTCGTACATCAAAGTACGTGTTACTCTCCAAGAAATCGTATGGCGAAGTACGAGTTGAGGAGAGAGTCCGATGGCACTGGAGACACACGACGCGGCCGCGCGGGACGGCGGCGCGGGCGCCGCGCACCCGCTGCGCTGGCGCATTCTCGGATTCCTCGGCGTGGCGCAGCTCATGCTGATCCTCGACGTCACCGTCGTGGCCATCGCGCTGCCGCACATCGAGACCGACCTCGGGCTGGGCCGCCAGGCCGTGACCTGGACGGTCAGCGCCTACACGCTGACGTTCGGCGGCCTGATGCTGATCGGCGGCCGGGCCGCCGACCTGTTCGGGGCCAGGCGGGTCGTCCTCGCCGGCCTGCTGATCTTCACGGTGGCGTCGCTGCTGACCGGGCTCGCCGGCGGGGCGGCCCTGCTCCTCGGCGGGCGCGTCGCGCAGGGGGTGGGCGCCGCGCTGATGTCGCCGTCCGCGCTGTCGTTCGTGGTGCACCTGTTCGACGGCGCCGAGCGGAACAAGGCGCTCGGCGTCTGGTCCGCGCTCGGCGGCGGCGGCGCGGCCCTAGGCGTGCTGCTGGGCGGCGCGCTCACCGCCGGGCCCGGCTGGCCCTGGGTCTTCTACGTCAACGTGCCGCTCGGCCTGGTGATCCTCGCCGCCCTCGCCCGGATGCTGCCGCGCCAGGACGTGACCGTCCCGCGCCCCCGGCTCGACCTGCTCGGCGCGGTGCTGGTGACGGCGTCGTCCGGCGCCCTGATCTACGCGTTCGTCCGCGCCGGGGACCACGGCTGGATCACCGGCGCGACCGGGGCGCTGGCGCTGCTCGCCGTGGCCGGCTACACGATGTTCGTGATCCGGCAGAAGACCGCGAGGTCGCCGATGATGGACGTCGCGCTGCTGGCGCGGCGCCCGGTGGCCACGGGCACGTTCCTGATCCTGATGGCGACCGCCCTGATGATCGCGGTGTTCTTCCTCGGCACGTTCTACTTCCAGCACGCGGAGGACTACGGCGCCCTGCGCACCGGCCTGCTGTTCCTCCCCGTCGCGGTCGCGACGATGCTCGGGGCCGACCTGACCGGCCGGGCCATCGCCCGCGCGGGCGCGCGCAGGCTCGCCGTCGCCGGGCTCGCCGTCGCCGCGATCGGGATGGCCGTGCCCGCCCTGTCGATGCACCCCGCGACGGTCGTGGCGGGCACCGCCGTCGCGGGCGCCGGGACGGGCGCGATGTTCGTGGTCGCGTCGGCGACCGCGCTCGGCCAGGTGGCGCCGCACGAGTCCGGTGTCGCGTCCGGGATCGTCAGCACGTTCCACGAGTTCGGCGCGTCCATCGGTGCCGCCGTGATCTCCAGCGTCGCGGCCGCGAGCCTCGCGGGCGAGACGCTGTCCGGATTCACCGACGGGTTCGTCCTCGCCGCCGTCGCCGCGGCCGCGGGCGCCGTCGCGGCGGCCGTCCTGACCCCCGGGAAAAGTTCGGGGGGCGTGTCGATCCCCGGCGGCACCCGTTCGACCTAGGGATGAGAAGGTCCCGGGAAGGGGCCCGGACGAGCCCGACAGGAGACGAAGACCATGAAGTACATGCTGATCATGCGCGGAAACGACGAGGCGCTGGCGGGGATGACCGACATCGACTTCACCGAGATGCTCGAGACCTTCGGCAGGTTCAACGAGGAGATGATCCGCGCGGGCGTGCTGCTGTCCGCCGAGGGGCTCGAGGACGCGGCCGAGAGCGTGGTCGTCGACTACTCCACCGAGCCGCCCGTCGTCACCGACGGACCGTACGGGGAGACCAAGGAGCTGTTCGGCGGCTTCTACATCCTCAACGTCGCCTCGAAGGAGGAGGCCGTCGAGTGGGCCAGGCGGCAGCCGCTCACCGGGCCCGGCTTCAAGACCGAGATCCGCCGGGTCACCCAGATCGACGAGTTCCCGCAGGACAACGAGTGGGTCAAGAAGGAGCGGGAGTGGCGCGAGGCCACCGGCCAGCTCTGAGCGGGGGGAGCGGAGATGGCAGACCCGACGGGCCGCGAGGCCGTGGCCGCCGTCTGGCGGATCGAGTCCGCCCGGATCGTCGGCGCGCTCGCGCGCTACACCGGGGACTTCGCCCTCGCCGAGGACCTCGCCCAGGAGGCGCTGGCCGAGGCGCTGGTGACGTGGCCGCGCGACGGCGTCCCCCGCAGCCCCGCCGGATGGCTGCTCACCGTCGGCCGGCGCCGCGCGATCGACGCGTTCCGCCGCCGCTCCGCGCTCGACGACAGGTACGCCGTCCTCGCCCACGACCTGGGCGAGGGCGGCGTGGCCGCCGGCGGCGAGCCCGCCGGGCCGGTCCGCGACGACGACGTCCTGTGGGACCCGGACCAGATCGACGACGACGTCCTGGCGCTGATGTTCGTCTCCTGCCACCCGGTGCTGTCGCGGGAGGCGAGGGTCGCGCTGACGCTGCGCGTCGTCGGCGGCCTGACCAGCGACGAGATCGCCAAGGTGGTGCTCGCCCCGACCGCCACCGTGCAGGCCCGCGTCACCCGGGCCAAGAAGACCCTCGCGGCGGCCCGGGTGCCGTTCGAGGTGCCGCCCGCGCACGAGCGGGCCGAGCGGCTCGGCTCGGTGCTCAGCGTCATCTACCTGATCTTCACCGAGGGGTCCTCGGCCGGCTCCGGCGGCGACCTGATCCGGCTCGACCTCGCCGGCGAGGCGCAGCGCCTGGCGCGGGTGCTGAGCCGGCTCGTGCCTGACGAGCCCGAGGTGCACGGCCTGCTGGCGCTGCTGGAGCTGACCGCGGCGCGCTTCCCCGCCCGCACCGGCCCGGGCGGCGAGCCAGTGCTGCTGGAGCACCAGGACCGCCGCCGCTGGGACCGCGCCGCGATCCGCCGCGGGCGGGCCGCCCTCGTCCAGGCCGGGAAGGCGGGCCGGGGCCTCGGCGCCTACGGCCTCCAGGCGGCGATCGCCGAATGCCACGCCGTCGCGCCGTCACCGGTCGTCGACCTCAACCGGGCGGTCGCCGTCTCCATGGCGCGGGGACCGTCGGCGGCGCTGCCGATCGTCGACGGGCTGGCCGCCGCCGACGCGCTGCCGACCTCGCATCTGCTGCCCAGCGTCCGCGGGGAACTGCTCGCCCGCCTCGGCCGCAGCGGCGAGGCGCGCGCCGAGCTGGAGCGCGCCATCGGGATGTGCGGCAACGAGCGCGAGCGGTCGCTGCTGGAACGCAAGCTCGCCGACCTCGGCTAGGCGGCGGCGCCGTCCACCGGCGTTACAAATCCGCCGGGGGCGCGTTTGTGCGTACCGGCATTGGTCCCGGCGCCGGGAATGCGGAAGATCGTCCTCATGGATCTGAACGGGCTGGTGGAGAAGGGCCTGCGGGGCGAGTCCGCGACGCGGGACGAGGCGCTGGCGGTGCTGGGATCGCCCGACGACGCGCTGCTGGACGTGGTCGCCGCCGCGGGCCGGGTGCGGCGGCGGTGGTTCGGACGGCGGGTCAAGCTCAACTACCTGGTCAACCTCAAGTCCGGGCTGTGCCCCGAGGACTGCTCGTACTGCTCGCAGCGGCTCGGGTCCGAAACCGGCATCCTGAAGTACACCTGGCTCGAACCGGAGGAGGCCGCGGCCGCGGCGGCGGCCGGGACGGCGGGCGGGGCCAAGCGCGTCTGCCTGGTCGCCAGCGGCCGCGGGCCCACCGACCGCGACATCGAGCGCGTCGCCACGACGATCGCGGCGATCAAGGAGGAGAGCCCGGGGGTGGAGATCTGCGCCTGCCTCGGCTTCCTGTCGGACGGTCAGGCGGCGCGGCTGCGCGAGGCGGGCGCGCACGCCTACAACCACAACCTCAACGCGTCCGAGGAGACCTACGGCGACATCTGCACCACCCACGGGTTCGCCGACAGGGCCGACACGGTCGAGCGCGCGAAGCGGGCGGGGCTGTCGGCGTGCTCGGGTCTGATCGCCGGGATGGGCGAGGACGACGGCGACCTCGCCGACGTGGCCCTGGCGCTGCGCGGCCTCGACGTCGACTCGGTGCCGGTGAACTTCCTCATCCCGTTCGAGGGCACCCCGCTGGCGGACACCTGGACGCTGACGCCCCAGCGCTGCCTGCGGATCCTGGCGATGGCGCGGTTCGTCTGCCCCGACGTGGAGGTGCGCCTCGCGGGCGGACGCGAGATCCACCTGCGCACGCTCCAGCCGCTGGCCCTGCACATCGTCAACTCGATCTTCCTCGGCGACTATCTGACGAGCGAGGGCCAGCCGGGACGCGCCGACCTCGACATGATCGCCGACGCCGGGTTCGAGGTCGAGGACGCCGACGCCGCGACCCTGCCCGAGCACCGCCGCCCCGCCGGACGGGTGGCGCTCCGCAAGCGCGGCGCCGGCACCCACCTGGCCCCCAACGCCTGAGCCCCCCAACGCCCGAGCCCCGGTGCCGAGGGCGCTGTTTGCGGTGTGCGGGCGCGGGTAATCGGTCGGCGTTCCATGAGGAGGAGCGTTGGTGGGGATTCCAGGGGCGTTCCTGGCCAAGGCCGTCGTGGTCAAAACGGTGACCGCGCCGGTCGCGGCGGCGGAGAAGGCGGCGGAGAAGGCGTCCAGGGCCGCCGGGGCGTTCACGGCCCTGGCCGCCGGAGGGCGCGGGCGGCGCGTGTGGGCTCACGGCGGGCGGGCCCACATCCAGGTGAACGGACTGTCGGGCGAGGGACCGCGGCACCTGCGATACGTCCGCGCCCTGACGGAGGCGCTGCGGCGCCTGGACGGCGTGAACTGGGCGGAGGTCAACGCGGTCACCGGCCACGTCCTGGTGGCGTACGAGGAAGGCGCCGTGGGCCTGGACGACCTGATCGAGGTCGTCGAGGACGTGGAGGAGGCGCGCCGGGCCGGGCCGTCCGGCGAGGACGCGCACGCGCGGTGGCCCGACGACGAGATGGCATGGGCGGCGGCGACGTCCGCCCTGGCCGCGGACATGGCGGGCGCGGTCGGCGCCGTCGCGGGCAGGGTGCTGGCCCTGCCGCCGGTGCCCAGCCCGGTCCGGGCCGCGGTGGCGGTCGCGGACTCGATGCCGCGGGTGCGGACGGCCGTCGAGCGGCGCCTCGGCACGCTGCGCGCGGACGCGCTGCTCGGGGTCGCCAACGCCGTCGTCCAAGGCGCCGGGCACGGCGTCGCCCCGCCGGTCACCGACGCCGTCCACCGGGTCTTCCAGCTCCACGAGATCGCGGCGCGCCGCGCGGCGTGGCGGCGCCGTGAGCCGCGGCTGGCGGCGGCGGGACGGCAGCCGCAGGAATGCGGCCCCCGGGCCGAGCGGCCGTGCCCGCTGCCGGACGGGCCGGTGGAGAAGGCCGGGAACCGCACCGCGCTCGGGCACCTGCTCGGCGGCGCGGGGGTCCTCGCGGGCACGCGCGACGCGTCCGCCGTCGCGGACCTGCTGCTCGCGACCGTGGCCAAGGCGGCGCGGCACGGCCGGGAGGCGTTCGCCTCGGTGCTGGCGCACGACCTGGCCGGACGCGGTACGGTCGTGCTGGACCCGGCCGCGCTGCGCCGGCTCGACCGGGTCGGCGCGGTCGTCATCGACTCGGCCGTGCTGTGCGACGGCGAGCTGCGGCTGCTGTCGGCGGTCGCCACCGGCGACGGCCTCGACGACGCCGGGGTGTGGCACGCGGCCGGCGCCGTGCTGGCGGACCGCGACCCCGATGACCTGGCCGGGCCCGGCCCGTGGTCCGGCGGGGGAGGGTGGCGGCTGGCGCGGGCGGCGGACGCGCCGTCCGGTGCCCCCGCCGACCCGGACGGCGTCACGCTCGACCTGATTGACGAGGACGGCGGACGGTCCGGCCGGGTCCGGGTGGGCTGCTCCCTCGACCCGCTGGCCGAGGCGCTGCTGTCGGCGGCGCACCACGCGGCCGACGTGGTCCTCCTGACCGAGCACGCCAGCACCCGCGAGCTGGTCGCCTGGGGCGACGACTCGCCGCTGGCCGCCGGGGAGCTGGCGGAGTCGGTGCGGGCGTTGCAGCGCGAGGGCCATGTGGTGCTCGCGGTGTCGTCCGGCCAGGACCGGGCGCTGGACGCCGCCGACGTCGGGGTGAGCGTCCTGCGCGGGGACGAGCCCGCCGACTGGCGCGCCGACCTGGTCTGCGGTCCCGGGCTGGCGGAGGCGTGGCGGCTGCTGGCGGCGGTCCGGCCCGCGCGCCGGGCGAGCGACCGGGCCGCGGAGCTGTCGCTGAGCGCGTCGGCGCTCGGCGCGCTGCTGATCGCGGGCCGCCGCCCGGGGCGCCGCGCGGTCGCGCCCTGGCTGGACGTGCCGCCCGTCCACACGGCCGCCCTGGTGGCGATGCTGACGAACGCGCTGAGCGCCCGGCGGCTGTCGCACCGCCGGCCGCCTCCGCCCGTCGTCCGCGACGCCTGGCACGCCTTCACCGCCGAGGAGGCGTTCCGGCGGCTGCACCGCGCTCCCGCCGAGGAGGCCGGTCCGGATCCGGACCGGGACGCCGACGGGGTGGGCGCGCGGCTGAGCGCCGCGGTGCGGCAGGAGCTCGACGACCCGCTGGTCCCCGTGCTCGCGCTCGGCGCGGCGGCCTCCGCCGTGGTCGGCTCCAGCGTGGACGCGCTGCTGGTCACCGGCGTCATGGTGGGCAACGCCGTCATCGGCGGCGCGCAGCGGATGCGCGCGGAGAAGGCCCTCGGCGACCTGCTCCTCGGGCAGCAGGTCCACGTGCGCAGGCTCCGGCGTGGAGCCGCCGCGTCGCCGCGCCCCGGCGCCGCGGAACCGTTCGCGCATCTGTGGTCGGCGGGCACCGAGCAGGTCATGGCCGGGCGGCTGCGGGTCGGCGACGTGATCGTCCTGCGGTCCGAGGACGTCGTCCCGGCCGACGCCCGGCTGCTGTGGGCCGAGTCCCTGGAGGTGGACGAGGCCACGCTCACCGGCGAGTCGGTGCCCGTGGAGAAGGACGTCGAGCCGTCGCCGGGCGCCGACCCGGCCGACCGGCAGTGCATGGTCTACGAGGGCACCACGGTCGTCGCGGGCAGCGCGGTCGCCATCGTCGTCGCCACCGCCGAGGCCACCGAGACGGGCCGGGCCGCGGCGCTGGCGGGGGCGGCGGACGCGTCGTCCAGCATGCAGACCCGCCTGGCGGAGCTCACCCACCAGGCCCTTCCCGCCACCGTGCTCGGCGGCGCGGCCGTGACCGCGCTCGGGATGCTGCGCGGCCAGCCGCTGCGGCGGGCGCTCGGCTCCGGTGTCGCCGTCGCCGTCGCCGCCGTCCCGGAGGGCCTGCCGCTGGTCGCGACCGTCTCGCAGCTCGCGGCGGCGCGGCGGCTGTCGCGGCTCGGCGTGCTCGTCCGCACGACCCGCGCGCTCGAAGCGCTCGGCCGGGTCGACACGCTGTGCTTCGACAAGACCGGCACGCTCACCGAGGGCAGGCTCCGCCTGGTCCGCGCGGCCGGCCCGGCCCGTCCGCTGTCGCTCACCGGCGAGCGGGGGCGGCGCGTCCTGCGCGTCGCCGCCCGCGCCTGCCCGCCGCCGCACGGGCAGCGGGTCGCGCACGCCACCGACCGGGCCGTGCTCGACCGGGCCGCCGAGCTGAAGCCGGACGCCCGCTGGTCGCTGGACGAGGAGCTGCCCTTCGAGACCACCCGGGGGTTCTCCGCCTCGCTCGGCCGCAACGGCGACCGGACGGTCCTCGCGGTCAAGGGCGCCCCCGAGGTGCTGCTCGCGAGATGCGCCATGACCGCCGTCCGGCGCCGTGCCGCGACCGCGACGTTCCGCCGGCTCGCCGCGCGGGGCCTGCGCGTCCTCGCCATCGCCGAGCGCCCCGTCGACGACCCGGCGAAGGTCCGGGGCCGGATCGCCGACCATGTCGAGGACCTCACGCTGCTCGGCTTCGTCGGCATCGCCGACGCCCCGCGTCCCACCGCCGAGGGGGCGGTGCGGCGGCTCGGCGACGCCGGGGTGCGCACCACCATGATCACCGGTGACCATCCGGCGACCGCCGCGGCCGTCGCCGCCGACCTCGGGATCCCCGGCGCCGACCGGGTCCTCACCGGCGCGGAGCTCGACGCGATGCCGGCGGCGGAACGCATCGAGGCCGTCCAGGAGGCGGCGGTGTTCGCCCGCGTCTCCCCGGCGCAGAAGGTGCGCATCGTCAAGGACCTGCGCCGCGCCGGACGGGTCGTCGCGATGACCGGCGACGGCGCCAACGACGCCGCCGCGATCCGCCGCGCCGACGTCGGGATCGCGGTCGCCGGGCGCGGCTCCGGAGCCGCCCGCAGCGCCGCCGACCTCGTCCTCACCGCGCCCGACACCGCGCTCATCCTGGACGCGCTGCGCGAGGGCCGCGCCCTGTGGCACAGCGTCCGCGACGCCGCCGCGATCCTCGTCGGCGGCAACGCGGGCGAGGTGTCGTTCACCGTCCTCGGGACGGCCCTCGGCGGGAACGCGCCGCTGAGCACCCGGCAGCTGCTCGTGGTGAACATGCTCACCGACATGCTCCCGGCGCTCGCCGTCGCGATCACCCCCGCCGGGGGCGACTCCGGCGCGCCGCCGCTCGGCGGGGCGCCGGTCCGCGGCTTCACCGGCGAGGACATGCGCCGCGCGCTCGCCGTGCGCGGCACCGCCACCGCCGCCGCGGCCCTGTTCTCCTGGCAGGCGGGCCGGCTGACCGGCCTCATCCCCGGCGGGGGGCGCCGCGCGTCCACGATGGGCCTGGCGGCGCTGGTCGGCGCCCAGCTCGGCCAGACCCTCATCGCCCGCTGGCGCAGCCCGCTCGTCCTCGCCACCTGCGCGGTCTCCGCCGCCGCCCTGCTCGCGGTGGTCGAGACGCCCGGCGTCAGCCAGTTCTTCGGCTGCACCCCGCTCGGGCCGGGCGCCTGGACGGTCGTCACCACGGCAGCGGCGGCGGCGACACTGGGCGCCGCCGTCGCCCCGCGATTCCTGCCGTCCGCCGGAGAGCGCTGAGCGATCGCATTTTCGACTTCTCGTCCCGCGCCCCGGATTGAAAGGTGAAAAACCGGCGCTTCCCAGGCGCCGGAGGGCCGAGTAGCTTGTATGGCGATACCGAGCGCTCCCCTCGGTTGCGCTGCCCCGACGACCCCCGCTCGTCCGTTGACAGAGGCGCGCCAGCAACGCTCCCCGGTGCCCTGAACTGTGAGATCGCACGTCCACCACGGGGCGGCAGCCGAGGTCACTTATTGGTTCGGGGGTGACTTAGGAGAGAAGATGCCCCGTAAATCGCGCACGCTCGCTCCCGCCGCGGCCCTCGCCCTCGCCGCCGTGCTCGCCGTTCCCGTCTCCCAGGCGGCGGCCGGCTCGCCGGCGCGGACCGCCGCCGACCCCGCCTTCGACTTCACCAAGCCCACCATCGCGGCGACCAACCTGACGGCCCCCTGGGGCCTGGCCTTCCTGCCCGACGGCAGCGCGCTCATCTCGGAGCGCAACAGCGCCCGCATCCTCCAGCTGAAGCCGGGCGGGCAGCCGACCGAGGTGGCCCGGGTCTCCGGCGTGCAGCCCACCGGCGAGGCCGGCCTCCTCGGCATCGCCGTGTCGCCGACCTACGAGCAGGACGGATACGTCTACGCCTACTACACCTCGGCGTCCGACAACCGCATCGTCCGGTTCAAGCTCGCGGCGACGCCCCAGCAGGAGGTGGTCCTGTCCGGCATCCCGAAGAACTCCTTCCACGACGGCGGCCGCATCCACTTCGGCCCTGACGGGAAGCTCTACGCCGGTACCGGCGACGCCGGACGGACGGCCAACGCGCAGGACCGCAACAGCCCCGCCGGGAAGATCCTGCGGATGAACCCGGACGGCACCGTGCCCGCCGACAACCCCACCGCCGGCTCGCGGGTCTACACCCTCGGGCACCGCAACGTGCAGGGCCTGGCCTGGGGCGGCGGCCGCATGTACGCCAGCGAGTTCGGCAACAACCGCTGGGACGAGGTCAACCACATCGAGGCGGGCGACAACTACGGCTGGCCGAACGTCGAGGGCACCGGCGGCGAGCCGACCTACCACGACCCCATCGCCACCTGGGCCACGCGTGAGGCGTCGCCCAGCGGGGCCGCCGTCGCCGGCGACACGCTGTACGCCGCCGCGCTCGGCGGCCGCCGGCTCTGGACCGTCCCGCTGGACGGCAGGGGCGGATCGTCCGGCCAGCCCACCGCTGTGCTGCAGGGCACCTACGGACGGCTCCGCACCGTCTCCGTCGGCCCGGACGGCTGGCTCTGGGTGATGACGAGCAACCGCGACGGCCGCGGCCAGCCGAGCGGGACCGACGACCGCGTCATCCGCTTCCCGAAGGTCGCCCGCTGAGCGACCGCGTGACCGGTGCCGCGACTCGCCCGCCGTCCACGGGGCGGCGGGCGACGGTCGTGCCACCTTCCCGCGGGCACGGCGCCCGCCCCGGACGGTGCGGCGCGGCTCAGCTCCGGCGGGCCTTGCGGGCGACGCCCCCGTACATGTGGACGTGGGCGTCGTCGACCTCGGACGCCGCCGCGTCCGGGTGCCAGTGGTTGACGAGCACGACGCCCGGGTCGAGGATCTCCAGCCCGCCGAAGAGGGGCTCCACCTCGGCCCTGGTCCGCGCCACCGTCGGGATGCCGTGGGCGTTGTAGGAGGCCACGCCCGCGGTCACCTCCTCGGGCGCGCTGTCGGCCGTGGTCGTGGACAGCGCGAGGACGCTGCCCGGCGCCAGTGGTTCCATGAGGCGGTCGATGATCCGCCGCACCTCGGCGTCGTCGAGCATGAACTGCAGGATCGCGATCAGGCTCAGCGCGACGGGCTCGCCGAAATCCAGGATCTCGCGCAGTCGCCCGGACCGCAGAATGGAGCCGGGGTCGCGGAAGTCGGCGTCGAGATACGCCGTCCTGCCCTCGTCCGTGCTGGTGAGCAGGCCGCGCGCGTGCACGAGGACGATCGGGTCGTTGTCGACGTACACGACCCGCGACTCCGGCGCGACGCCCTGGACGACCTCGTGCAGGTTCGGCGAGGTGGGCAGCCCCGACCCGATGTCCAGGAACTGACGGATGCCGTGCTCCGCGGCGAGATGGCGCGCCACCCGGGCCATGAAATTGCGGTTGGCCCGCATCGACGTCGGAAGGTTCGGCCACCCCGCGACGATGTCGGCGGCCGCCGCCCGGTCGGCCGGGAAGTTGTCCTCGCCGCCCAGCAGGTAGTCGTAGATCCGGGCCGAATGCGGGATCTCCGTTTGCAGATCGATGTCGCGGTCGGTCATCCCTCGATGATCTACCTTGGGCGCGTTTCCGGCCAGGGGGAGATCATCGCGGGGTGAGCCGGACGACCGGGTACTGCCGGTCGGACTTGCTCTGGTACTTCGCGATGCGGGGCTGGGCGTCGGCGATGATCCGCCATGCCCGCTCGCGGTCGTCGCCGTCGAGCCGCTGCGGTGTCACCTGGAGCGTGTCGCCGCCGGGCAGCTCGATGGACGCCCGGTCGGAGTGCGCCATCAGGTTGGCGAACCAGTCCGGGTGCCGGCTGCCGCCGCCCGACGCGACGATCAGCCTGGCGTCCTCGCCGTCGTCGGCGAACCACGCCACCGGCGTCTCCCGCGGCTCCCCGCTGTGGCGGCCCACGGTGTGCAGGATCAGCACGTCCATGCCCATGAGCTTGCCGCGGCCGCGTCTGACCTTGCGGTTCGTGCGGGCGTTCATCCGGTGCTGCATCCAGCGCGAGAACGCCCCGGGCGTGCCGGGCTTGCGCTTCCCGCCGTTCTCCGCCTGCTGGCCGCGCGTCATCGCCTGCCTCCTGCCGGTCGTCTCCGTGTCCATGGCGATCACGCTAGGTCCGGCGCCGTCACGCGCGCTTCTCGATTCCTGACCGGTCTGTCTCAGGGGCCCATCAGGTGGTGGCGGAGGAAGGCGGCGGTGGTGTCGAGGACCCATGAGTCCTGGAACCGGACGTCCTCGTGCCCGGCGCCGCCGAGGACGAGCAGCTGCGCGTCGCGCCCGGCGGCGACCAGGGCCTGGTGCATGCGCTGGCTCTGGTCGAGCGTGATCTGCTGGTCGCGGTCGCCGTGGACGATCAGCGTCGGCGGCGCCTGGTCGAGGCGCTGGTACAGCGGGCTCGCGGCGCGCGCCCAGTCGGGATCGAGCGTCTTGACGGTGGTCCGCAGGTAGCGGGCGTCGGGCGGATCGGGCAGCACCTCGCGCTCCAGCTCGGTGCGCGACAGCCGGGCCAGCAGGTCGGTGGGCCCGAAGTAGTCGACGACGGCGTCGATGCGATCGGCGCGCGAGCCCCCTCTCGGGTCCAGCGCCGCCATCAGCGACAGATGCCCGCCCGACGATGCCCCCCACGCGCCGACCTTCGCGGTGGCCAGCCCGTGCCCGCTGCCGTGGGCGCGCAGCCAGCGCACGGCGGCGCGGACGTCGTCGATGGACGCGGGGAAGGCCCCCGCCTCACCGAGCCGGTAGTCGATGCTCGCGATCGCCACGCCGCGTTCGGCGAGCCCCGCCACGAACGACGTGGCGCCGCTGGAGCGGTCGCCGAACAGCCAGGCCCCGCCGTGCACCCACAGGGAGACCGGGTGCGGTCCCGGCCTCTCGGGCAGGTACAGGTCGAGCCGCAGGCGCTCACCACCGGCGATGGTGTACTCGATGTCCGGGACCATGCGCTGGTGGGGAGAGGTCATCATGGCGCAATGATAACGATTCCCATTATCTGGGGTCGACAAGCGCGCGCACGGCCGTCACATTGATCATGAGCGAAATGTGAGGAGTGTGCCATGGATTCTCCCGTGACCCGTCGATCCGCGCTCGTCCTGACCGGCGCGGCCGCCGCCGGGACCGCGGCCGGGACCGTCGCCGCGGGCCGCCCGCCAGGTCACGCCGACCTGGTGCTGCACTCGGGCGTCGTGTGGACGGGTGACGGCACTGCCCAGGCGGTGGCCGTGAAGGGGACGCGGATCATGGCCGTCGGCTCCGACCGGCAGGTGCTCGCGTGCGCGGGGGACCGGACGCGCCGGTTCGACCTGCGGGGCGCGTTCGTCGGGCCCGGGTTCCGCGACCAGCACACGCACCTCCTCCAGGTGGCGCTCGGCGGCGCGGGGCCCGAGGCGTACCGGCCGGTGTGGAGACCCTACGACGAGGACGAGGCGTTCGAGGCGCGCAGGCGCACCGGGCAGCGGCACGTGGACATCCACGCGCGCGGTGAGACGCCCGTGGACGAGTGCGCCCACAGCCCGGTGACCGAGAAGATGAAGAACGACCTGCTGGTCATGCAGGAGGAGGTCGCCAAGCAGGGCATCAGCACCGTCGTGGAGGCGGGCCTGCGTGATCTCGGCGTGCTGGACGCGCTCTTCCAGCTCGCCGACGAGGGCAGGCTGAAAGTGCGCTTCCTCGTCCGGGTGGCCTGGGGCTGCCTGGAGGAGGCGGCCCGGATGGGCCTGCGGACCGGCGTCGGCAACGACTGGGTGAAGGTGCTCGGCGTGAAGCTGTACTCGGACGGCTGGCTCGGCCCCCGGACGTCCGCGCTGCGCCGCCCGTACAGCGACGACCCGTACGGCTTCCCGCGCCGGGGGATCCTGTTCCTCGCCCAGGAACGCGCCGACCGCGACGTCGCCCGCGCCCGGGAGCTGGGTTTCAACGTCACCACCCACGCCATCGGCGACCGCGGGCTGAAGGTCACGCTCACCGCCTACGAGCGCAACGGGGTGTCGCCGCGGGACCGCTGGGCGATCGAGCACGTGCAGGTCGCCGAGGACGATCTGCTGGAACGGATGATCAGGCGCGGGGTGATCGCGAGCATCCAGCTGAGCTTCGCGACGACCGACCAGCGGTTCGCCGAGGACGCGCTCGGACGGCACCGCCTCCGGTACGCCTACCGCTGGCGGGACATGCTGCGGGCCAGGGTGCCGATGGTCGGCGGCAGCGACTTCTCCATCGAGGCGCTCGACCCGCTGTGGGGCCTGCAGCGCGTGGTGACCCGCACCGAGTTCGACGGCACGCCGCCCGGGGGCTGGCTGCCCGGCCAGCGGCTCGACGTCCCCACGGCGCTGCGACTGGTCACCTCGCGGGCGGCGTTCGCCTCGTTCGAGGAGCGCAGCCGCGGCACGGTCAAGACGGGCAACTACGCCGACCTCGTCGTCATCAGGGAGAACCCGCTGACGATGGACCCGGACGGGCTGGCGTCCGCCACCCGGCTGATGACCGTCACCAACGGCAAGATCACCTCAGAGGGGCCGGTGCGCCATCCGCCCACGGCGTGACGCCGTGGCCGTGCGGGACGCGCCCGTCACGGCTTGCGCAGCACGCCCGCCCACTGGTCGACCTCGTTGGGGAGGCCGCCGTCCGGGCCGATGTCGGGGCGCCACCGCGAGCACGACACCCACCCCGGGTCGACCACCTCAAGGTCCGGGAAGAACGCGGCGATCTGCTCCGGCGTGCGCAGCTTCAGCTTCGGCTGGGCGTCGATGTTCCAGACCCGGACGGCCTCCGCGGTCAGTTCGCCGTTGACCGCGGTGGTGGTGTTGGCGACCGCGACGTAGCTGCCGGACGGGACGGCGTCCAGCAGCCGGTCGATGATCGACTGGAGCTCGGCGTCGTCCTGGACGAAGTGCATGATGCCGAGCAGCATGATCGCGACGGGCTCGGTGAAGTCGAGGGTGTGCGCCGCGGCGTCCAGGATCGTCGCCGGTTCGCGCAGGTCGGCCTCGATGTAGTCGCTGGCGCCCTGGGGACTGCTGACGAGCAGCGCGCGGGCGTGCACCAGGACCAGCGGGTCGTTGTCGACGTAGACGATCCGCGACTCGGGCGCGATCCGCTGCGCGACCTCATGGGTGTTGTCCTGGGTGGGGAGCCCGGTGCCGATGTCCAGGAACTGCCGTACGCCCGCCTCCCCGGCGAGGAACCGGACGGCCCGGCCGAGGAACAGCCGGTCGGCGCGGGCCAGCTCGGCGGCCACCGGGAAGATCTCCAGGACCCGGTCGCCGACCTCCCGGTCGACCTCGAAGTTGTCCTTGCCGCCGAGCCAGTAGTTCCAGATCCGTGCCGTGTGGGGCACGTCCGGCTTGAGCCTGTCCGCGGAACCGGCCTCGCCGGCCTGGTCTGCCATCGCAAGCCCTTCTCACGCCCATGTAAGGGAAGATCACTTGCCCGCAGCATAGCCCCCGCCGGGGCCGCCCCCGCCCGCCCCCTCACCCCGCCGGACGGAAGCGGTACAGCCGGGCGCGCACACCCTCACCGTCGTCGCCGGCGGGGGCGGGGGCGTCGAAGAGGAGCGTCACGGGTTGCCCGACGCGCACCTCTGCCGGGTCGCAGCCCACGATGTTGGTGAGGATCCTCGGCCCCTCGGCCAGCTCGACGTAGGCCACGACGTACGGGGTCAGCTCGCGGTACTCGCCGCGTGCCTTGCGCACCACCGTGTAGGTGTAGACGGTCGCCTCGCCCGACGCCTGGAACCAGGTGACGTCGCGTCCGCCGCAGCGCGGGCAGAACGGCCGCGGATACCAGAACACGGTCGCGCACGATTCGCAGCGGGGGAGCAGCAGCCGTCCCTCGGTGGTGGCCGTCCAGAAGGTCTCGTCCGCCTCGGCCAGGGTCTCGGCCGGTGTGAAGCCCGCGCTGGGCAGTGGCGTGCTCATGCGTCCTCACGTCCCAGGACCAGGGTGGCCGCCGAGCTCCGGGTGGCCAGCCGCCCGCCCGAGCCGTGCACGACGGCGAGGCGGCAGTCGGGAACCTGGATCTCCGGCGCGGCCTCGCCGCGCAGCTGGCGCACCGCCTCGATCATCCGTGCCATCCCTCCCCGGTTGTCGGGCTGGTTGTTGCACAGCCCGCCGCCGTCGGTGTTGACCGGCAGGCGGCCGTGCGGGGCGACGAGCGCGCCGTCCTGGACGAACCGCCCGCCCTGGCCCTTCTCGCAGAAACCCAGGTCCTCCAGCGCCATCAGCGCCGTGATGGTGAACGAGTCGTAGATGGACGCGTAGTCGATGTCGCCCGGGGCTACCCCCGCCTCGGCGAAGGCGGCGGGGCCCGACCAGACCCCGGCGGTGTGGGTGAGGTCGGGACGGCCGTTCCCGGTGCCCTTGGCCGCCTCGCCGTGACCGAGGATCGCGACCGAGCGGCGCGCGAGCCGCCGCGCGACGTCCGCGCCCGCCACGACCACCGCGCCGCCGCCGTCGGTCATGACGCAGCAGTCCAGCCGGTGCAGCGGATCGCTGATCATCGGTGAGGACACCACGTCGTCGACCGTGACGGCCTTGCGCAGGAACGCGTTCGGATTGTGCCGCGCGTGCAGCGACGCGGCCACCTTCACCTCGGCGAGCTGCCGGCTCGTGGTGCCGAACTCGTGCATGTGCCGCCTGGCGGCCAGCGCGTAGTTGTGGACGGTGTCGGTGATGCCCCAGTGCGTCTCGTAGTGCGTCTCCGGCGCCCCCGACAGGCTCGGCCCGGAGGCGAGCCGCAGGGTGCGCGGGCGCCCGCCCATCACGCACAGCGCGATCCGGCACTTCCCGGCCGCGATCGCGGCGGCGGCGTGCCCGACGTGCGACAGGTACGACGCGCCGCCGGTCTCGGTCGTGTCGAGGTGGCGGCAGCGCAGCCCGAGGTACTCCGCCATCGACAGCGGCCCGACGCCCGGGGCGTCGGAGTCGCAGAAATAGGCGTCGACGTCGGCCGGTGACAGCCCGGCGTCGGTCAGCGCCCCGAGGGCCGCCTCGGCGTGGATCTCCGCCACCGACAGGTCGGGGATGTCGCGGCGCGGATGCTCGTGGGCCCCGACGATGAACGCGGTGCCGCGCACCGTCATGGCGCGACCCCGTCCAGCTCGCCCGCGGTGTCGAAGTCCTTGACCCAGCGTTCGAAGCGCTCCGCGAAGTCCGGGATCTCCTCCATCGGGTAGTGCCCGATGCCCGGCAGCAGCTCGAAGGCCGCGTGCGGGACGAGATCGGCGATGCGCCGTACCCGCTCCGGCGGGACGAAGTAGTCGTCCTCCCCGGCGAGGATCCGCACCGGGCAGGTGATGCGCGGCAGCGCGCCGCGGATGTCGTGGGTGAGGGCGCCGTGGACGTCGCTGACGGTGACGTGCCAGTCCTCACGGCAGTGCATCCGCGCGATCAGCTCGGCCCGCTCGGCGGGGACGGACCGTCCGCACGCCTCGATGGTGCCGAAGTAGGTGCGGTCACGCATGCTCGGCGACGCGGAGTCCTCCAGCACCGGCGGCGGTGGCGGCCCCCCGTCGGGGCCGAGCACCCCGGACGGGTCGAGCGCGACGACCCCGGACAGCTCCCCGGGCATCCTCGTGGCGATGTCCAGCGCGATGCTTCCGCCGATCGAGCAGCCCAGCAGGTACGGGCGCTCCAGCCCCAGCGCGCTGATCAGCAGCACGCACCAGGCGGTGTACCAGGACAGGTCGCTGACCGGTCCGCCGGGCGCCGGTTCCGACCTGCCGTGTCCCGGCAGGTCGGGCACGACGACCCCGAAGCCCAGCCCGGCGAGCCCGGCGGCGACGTGCCGGTACTGCACGCCGCTCTGCCCCGCCGTGTGGACGCACAGCACCGCCGGGCGGCGGCCCGGCCAGCTCTCGACGAACGCGAGCCCTCCGTCGAGTTCCAGGTAGTCGGCGTTATGCACGGGTCACCTCCATGACCGCCCCGTCTTCCATCCCGGACTCCGTCCGGCGGGCGTGGTCGAGCATGATCATGACCGCCTTGATCATGCGCAGGTACTGGTAGCCGCTGCCCTGGACGCGGAACAGGCCGTCGCTGGTGCGGCGGATGAAGTCGTTGGAGGCGGCCGTGAGCAGCCCGGCCCAGGCGAGGTCGGTGCCCTCGACCGTGAACGTCGCGCCGTCCAGGGACTTGCGCGCGACGTCGATGACCTCGCCGCGGTAGATCCGGAAGTGCGCCTGCCGGCCCTCGGCGGCGAACGCGATCGTGCCGTCGAAGCTGCGCGTGGCGGCGGCGAAACGCGCGTCGGCGGCCAGCCGCTCGCGCAGCCGCCCGCCCCAGCGCACGGACGCGAAGTCGGCGGCCTCCCATCGCGCGGCCGTGTCCGGGCTCAGCGCCACCGGCACGCTCCAGGCCACCGACGACCTCGACCGGACGCGGTCGAGATCGTCCACGACGCGCACCGACTGGTGGACCGTCGCGCGTCCGGGACCGGCGCCGGGCACTCGCCTGGTGACGGTCGCCTCCAGCCGCACACTCGTCCCGTCGTCGTCTCCGTGCTCGGAGCCCGGGGGAGGGGGCCGCAGGTCCCAGCGCAACGAGGTCAGCTCCGCGTCGCCGGACGGGCGCACCTGCTCCAGCAGCCGCAGCAGGAGCGGCAGGCCGGCGGCGTACGGCGGATCGGACGCGGCGTCGCGCCCCTCGCCCACGACATGGCGGGCACTGTGCGAACGCGTCCCCATGGCCGGTACGGAATCCTCGGACATCAGGTCCCCTTCGGTCGTCTGGCTAGCCGTCGGCGCCGGCGGCCGGGCCGGGCTTGTCGAGGTCCGGCGTGTCAAGGTCCGGCGTGTCGAGGTCCGGCGTGTCAAGGTCCGGCGTGTCAAGGTCCGGTGTGTCAAGGTCCGGTGTGCCGAGGTCGCGGGACATGGCCTGGGCGCGCGCGGCGACCAGCCTCCCGATCTCGCGCACCTGCGCCTCGGGGATCCGGAACGTCGGGCCGACGACGCTGATCGCGGCCGCGACGCTGCCGTCCGCCCAGCGCACGGTGCCCGCGATGGCCGTCACGCCGTCCTCCAGGGCGTGGCTCGCGGTGACGTAGCCGAGGTCGCCGCAGTCGCCGCGCAGCGCGGCGCCGATCGCGGTGCCGTCCACCGGGACGGTCCGGCCGAGCCAGCCGCTGTGCCGGATCGACTTGTCGCTCTCGGCCATCCGCGCGTACAGCACGGTGTGCTGCGGTCCGGCGACGCCGAGGTAGGCGCTCTCGCCCGCCTCGTCGCGCAGGGCCGCGAGGTGCGGCTCGGCGAGCCGGTACAGCGGGACGCTGCCCATGAACGTCACCGCCACCTGGATCAGCCGGCTGGCGCCGTGGTACGCGCCGTCCTCGTCGCGCCGGACGAACTCGGTCGCCTCCAGCGTGCGCAGCAGCCGCGACGCCGTCGCGGGCGACAGGTTGACCCGCCGCGCGAGGTCCACCAGGCCGAGGCCGTCGTTGGTGGCGACCTCCACCAGCAGCGTGAGGGCCCGCTCCACCGTGCGCGTCGGCGCTGGACCGTTGTCTGTCGACACCCTGTTCGTCCTCCGTGTTCGTCCCGCGTTCGTCCCGCGTTCGGCCCGCACCGAGTCTTGCCTCACCTGCGGACATATGCTTTCATCTAGTGACCTTCGATTTTTACTAGATGACAGGGTTGCAGATGAGCGTCGAGCTGTCCAGCACCGGCCCCGGACGGGAGGCATGCGATGTTTGATCTGCTCGACGACCAGCGGCGGGAGTTCCGCGACACCCTGCGGGAGTTCTGCCGCAAGGAGGTGATCCCGGGCGCGGCACGACGCGATGCCGCGGCCGAGTACCCCGCCGAGCTGGTCACCCGGCTGGCCGGCATGGGGCTCATGGGCATCACGATCCCCGAGGAGTTCGGCGGCCTGGGCCTGGACATGGTGACCCAGGTCCTCGCGATGGAGGAGGTCGCCTACGCCGACGCGTCCCTGGGGTCGGTGTTCGCCGGCCACTACCTCGGGATGGAGACGCTGCGGGGGTTCGGGTCGTCCGAGCAGCGCGAGCGGTACCTGCCCGGCCTCGCCGCCGGGACCTTCCGCCTCGCGTTCGCCCTGACCGAGCCCGACGCCGGCTCGGACATCAGCCGTATCCGCACCCGCGCCGCCTCCGGGCCGGACGGCGGCTGGACCCTGTCGGGCGGCAAGACGTTCACCAGCAACGCCCGCGAGTCCGACGAGATCGTCGTGTTCGCCATGACCGAACCCGGCGCGGGCATCAAGGGGATCACCGCGTTCCTCGTCCCCGCCGGCGCGGACGGTCTCGGCTTCTCCGCACCCATCGAGAAGCTGGGCATCCGCGGCGAGCACGCGTACGAGCTCTCCCTCGACGGCGTCCGGGTCGGGCCCGGCGCCGTGCTCGGCGAGCCCGGCGGGGGCGGGCGCATCGCGCTGGAGGTCCTCAACAGCGCCCGCATCGACGTGGCCGCGCTGGCCAACGGCGTCGCCATGCGCGCGCTGGACCTCGCGACCGGGTACGCGTCGGCGCGGGTCCAGTTCGGCCGGCCGATCCGCGAGCTGCAGGCGATCCAGCTGCTGCTCGCCGAGATCGACGCGCTCGTCCAGTCCGGGCGCCTGCACGCGTACAACGCGGCGGCGCTGCGGGACCGGGACCGGGACGTCCGGCGGGCCGGGTCGATCGCCAAGTACGTGGCCAGCGAGAACTGCTTCCAGTCCGTCGACAAGGCACTCCAGATCCATGGTGGCTACGGCTACGTGAAGGAGAGCGAGATCGAGCGTCTCTACCGGGACTGCCGGATCTTCCGGATCTACGAGGGGACCTCGCAGATCCAGCTGCTCACCGTCGCGAAGCTGCTGGCCCGACTCCACGACAGGCACGGAACCGTGGTCTAGCGGGCACGACCGGGCGCGGCCACAAGCCGGCACCGGTCCAGGCCGCGCGCGAGCCGGCACGCCGCGCGCGAGACGGCCGCCCAGACCCGAGAACACACCCAGACCCGTGGCGGACCGCGCGCCCCTTGGCGGCGCGGGGGTCCGCGCCTACCACCGATCGTTCCTACTTGGAGTTCGTGTGATGGTTGAAATCTTGAGAGAACCGGTGACCGGCCGGAGCGTCTGGACGGCCGCCGACATCGGCGACGAGGACTCCTACGCCCGGAAGTTCACCGAGGACGACCTCCAGGAGTTCGACCGGGCACTGGCCGGCGTCGGGGAGAAGGCGGCCCAGGAGCTGACCAAGCGCGACTTCCCGCTGCCGTCCTTCGCGGAGAAGGTCCGCGACGTCCTGGACGAGCTGGAGCACGGCACCGGGTTCGTGCTGCTGCGGGGCCTGCCGATCCACGACCGCTACACCGTCGAGGACGCCACCAAGATCTACTGGGCGATCGGCCTGCACATGGGCGAGCTGGTGCCGCAGAACCGCAGGGGCGAGCTGGTCGGGCACATCCGCGACCTCGGCGCCAAGGGCCACAACGCGCGCGGGTACGCGACGGCGTCGGCCGCCGCGTTCCACACCGACCAGACCGACATCGTCGGGCTGATGTGCCTGAACCCGGCCCGCAGCGGAGGGATCAGCCTGGTCGCCAGCGCGATGGCCCTGTACAACATCGTCCTGGACGAGCACCCCGAGTGGCTCGACGTCCTCTACAAGCGGTTCCCGACCGACTGGGTCAGCGAGGAGCCGCCCGGCAGCCCCGGCTGGTACTACTCGCGGCTCTACTCCTACGTGGACGGCCTGCTGTCGTCGGCGTACCGCACCGGCCGGATCCTCAGCGCGACCCGGTTCCCCGACGTCCCGCGCCTCAGCGCGCGCGAGGTGGCGTGCCTGCTGTTCCTCGACGAGATCCCGACCCGGCCGGGGGTCGCGCTGGACATGACGCTGGAGACCGGCGACATCCAGTTCGTCAACAACTTCGTGACGGTGCACAGCCGGACCGGCTTCGTCGACGACCCCGCCGACCCGGCGTTCCAGCGGCACCTGCTGCGGCTGTGGGTCAGCCGCCCCGACACCGGACGGGTCGTGTGCCCCGAATACCACTACTGGCGCAGCGGCATCTCCCGCCTGGACTGGGCGCGGTCCGCGTGAGGAGCACACGATGACGACCGAGATCCTGACCCGGCCGGTGACCGGCCCGAGCGTGTGGACGGCGGCCGACCTCCAGCCCGCCGAACGGCCGGCCGGACAGCCCGCCGAGCCGTACGTGCGGCACCTCACCGGCGCCGAACTGGACGCGCTCGACGAAGCACCCGGCGACCCGGCCGCCGCGGGCCTGGCCGCCGAACTGGTCGAGCGGCTGGAGCACGGCATCGGCTACGCGGTCCTGCGCGGCCTGCCGATCGGGACGCGGTACACGCCCGAGCGGGCGTCGGAGATCCACTGGGAGATCGCCCGGCGCGTCGGCGAGATCGTCCCGCAGAACCGCGACGGCGACCTGGCGCGCGTCCTGGAGGACGCCCACCACCCCGCCCAGCGCGGCGGTACCTACGCCAGCAAGGCCGGGGCGCCGTTCCACACCGATCCGACCGACATCGTGAGCTACCTGTGCCTGGCGCCCGCAAGGAGCGGCGGCGCGCGGGTGGTGGCCAGCGCCGCGACGGTCTACAACGCTCTGCTGCGCGAGCACCCGGAGTGGCTGGAGCTGGTCTACCGGGAGTACGCGACCGACTGGGAGGGCGAGCGGCCGCCCGGCGAGCCCGGCTGGAGCCCCCGGCCGATCTTCTCCGCCGAGGGCGGCGCGCTGACCTGCTCGCTGGCGACCAAGCGGATCATCAGCGCGATGCGGTTCGAGGACGTCCCGCGGCTCGGCGCCGAGGAGATGACCTGCCTGATGTACCTGGACTCGCTGCTGCGGCGTCCGGGGACCGCCGTCCATGTGGAGCCGCGGGCCGGCGACATGGAGTTCGTCAACAACCACACGGTGATCCACTCGCGGACCGGGTTCGTCGACGACCCGTCCGACACCGGCCACCAGCGCCGGCTGCGACGACTCTGGATCAGCCGCGGCGCCGCGGGCCGCCCGCTGGTGCCCTCGCTGCGGCGGTGGCGGGACGGCATCTCATGAGGACCCCGGCGGACGGCACCGGCACCACGGCGGACGCGGCGGCGCTCGCACTCCGCGCGGCGGGGCTCACGCTCTCCGCGGACGAGATCGCGCGCCTCGCCACCGGCTACCGCGCGCTGCGCGCGAAGGCCGACGCCCTGTCGGCCCTGGACCTGCGCGACGCCCCGCCGATCGACCCCGTCGCCATCACGCGAAGCCCCGTGCTTCTAGGCGAAGACGCGCTTCCAGGCGAAGACGCGCTTCCAGGCGGAGGCGCATGCCCATGACGACGCCCGTCCCGCCGCCGACCATCGAGGACGCCGCCGCCGCCCTGCGCAGCGGCGCGCTGACCTCGACGGCCCTGACCCGCACGATGCTCGACCGCGTCGCCGGGCTCGACCCCGCGCTGGGCGCCTACGTCACCGTCACCGGGGACGAGGCCCTCGCGGCCGCCGCGGCCGCCGACGCGGACTTCGCGCGCGGCCGCGACAGGTCACCGCTCCAGGGGATCCCGCTGGTGGTCAAGGACCTCATCGCCACCCGGGACGCGCCGACCCGCGCCAACAGCGAGGTCCTCGAACCCGGCTGGGGCGGCGGCGCCGACGCTCCGGCGGTGGCGCGGCTGCGCGCGGCGGGGAGCGTCCTGCTCGGCAAGTCGACGACGAACGAGTTCGCCTGCGGCCTGCCCGACGGCACCGAGCGCTTCCCGTTCCCCCGCAACCCGTGGAACCCGGAGCACACGCCGATGGGGTCCAGCTCGGGGACGGCGATCGCGGTCGGCGCGGGCCTCGCCCTCGGCGGGCTGGGCACCGACACGGGCGGCTCGGTGCGCGGCCCGGCCGGGGCGAACGGCCTCACCGGGCTGAAGGTCACGTTCGGGCGGGTGCCGAAGAGCGGCGTCGTCCCGTGCGCGTTCACCCTCGACACCGTCGGCCCGATGGCCCGCAGCGCCTACGGCTGCGCGCTGATCCTCGACGCCGTCGCCGGGCACGACCCCGCCGACCCGTACTCCTCGCCGCTCCCGCCCGGCCGGCACGCCGAGGACGCGCGCGGCGGCGGGGTCGAGGGACTGCGCGTCGGCGTCCCGACCCGGTACTTCCTGGACTCGCCGCTCCTGGACGACGAGGTCCGCGCCGCAGTGCTGCGCGCCGCCGACGAGCTCGCACGCGCGGGCGCGGTGCTCACCGACGTCGTCGTGCCGCACGCGCAGGAGGCCCACGACGCCAACAACATCACGTTCCTCTCCGAGGCGTTCGCCTACCACCGGGAGAACCTGGCGGCCAGGTGGGACGAGTACGGGAGGCCGACCCGCGAGCTGCTGGCACGGGCGGCGTTCTTCACCGGCGCCGACTACGTCCAGGCCCAGCGGGTCAGGGCGCTGTTCCGGCGGGGCCTGGCGGAGGTCTTCGCGGACGTCGACGTCCTCGTCACGCCGGTGTCGTTCACGACCGCCCCGCCGGTCGCGACGGTGGACCTGGCGGCGGCGCTGTTCCGGCCGGGCTTCCACGGACCGTGGAACGCGTCCGGGCTGCCGGCGGCCGCCGTGCCCTGCGGGTTCGGCGCGTCCGGGCTGCCGCTGTCGTTCCAGGTGGTCGGACGGCCCTTCGCCGAGAGCACGGTGCTGCGCGTCGCCGACACCTACCAGCGGCGCACCGACTGGCACCTGAGGATCCCGCCCGCCGCGCACCAGAGGGGCGCACACCGGGGGTTCGCACGGTCTACGACCACCCCACGAGAAGGAGCAGGATGACATGTCTTCCCCAAGAAAGCCCGGCCGGCTGGCGGCGCTGATGGCCGCCGGGGCGCTCGCCGCGACCGTCACGGCCGCCTGCGGCTCGGACTCCGGCTCGGGCGGCGGCTCGGACACCCTGGTCATCGCCGGCTGGGGCGGGTCGTTCACGGCCGCGAACAAGGAGTTCTTCTACGACCAGTTCCAGAAGGACACCGGGATCAAGGTGACCATCGCCACGCCCGGCGGCGGCTTCGCGGCCAAGGTCGCCGCGCAGCGCGCCGGCAACAACATCGAGTGGGACCTGCTGGAGGCGCCCGGCGGGGACACGTCCAAGCTCGTCCTGGACGGCAACCTGGAGAAGTTCCCCGCGTCGCTGGTCACGGAGATCACGCCGCTGGTGGCCGACGGCGCGATCAGGCCGAGCGCGTCGGAGCCGTACTACCTCGACCACGGCGGCACGGTGAACCTGATCGGCTGCAACACCAAGCTGGCGAAGAAGTGCCCCACCAACCCGCGCGAGTTCTTCGACGTGAACGCGTTCCCGGGCACGCGGGGCATCACGGCCAACAACCCGATCTTCACCAGCCTGTTCGCGCTGGCGGGCGACGGCGTCCAGCCGCAGCAGTACTTCCCGGTCGATGTGGACCGTGCCATGAACGCGCTCAAGCGCATCAAGCCGAAGGTGCAGGTGTGGGCGACCAGCCCCGCGCAGATGCAGCAGGCCGTCGTGGACGGCGAGGTCGCGCTCGTGCAGGCGCCCAACACCGTGCTGGTGTCGGCGATGAAGCAGGTCCCCGAGCTGAAGCTCTACTGGGACGGCGGCCTGCTCTTCGACGAGGGCTGGTGCGTGCCGAAGGGCGCGAAGAACAAGGAGGCCGCGTTCAAGTTCGTCAAGTGGTACGCCGAGCACCGCGAGCTCCAGGCCAAGTTCACCGAGAAGATCTACAGCGGCACCGGCGGGCGCGACATGCAGAAGTATCTGTCGCCCGAAGTGATCAAGAACCTGCCCATCAACAAGACGGGCGTCACCCTCGTCGACGGCAAGGCGGGGGCCAAGCAGCAGCAGGAACTCGGCAAGGCGCTGCGGGAGATCCTCGTCGGCTGAAAGCGGGCGTGCCGGCGGCCTCCGCAGCCGCGCCGCCGGCACGCCGCTCCCGGCGACCACGGATGGGAGATGAGCAGGGAGATGAGCACATGGTTCAGATAGGGCGCCGGACACGCGCGCGCCAGGCCAAGGGATGGCAGTCGACGTTCTCCGGGCTGACGGGGCTCGGGCTGATCGCGCCGTTCCTCGTCGTCGCCGGCGTGTTCATCGTCTACCCGTTCGTCGAGCTGCTCCGGACGGCGTTCGGCGAGCCGGACGGGCTCGGCAACTTCGGCGACTTCTTCCAGAGCCCGGCGGCCCGGCGCACCCTCTGGACGACCTGCCTCACCTCGCTGATCGTCACCGTGATCGTCGTGGGGGTCGGGGCCGTGCTGGCCTGGTCGCTGCGGACGACCGGGAGCCGGCTGACCCGGATGGCGATCGCGCTGGCCGTGTTCATGCCGCTCTGGATGGGCGCGGTGATGAAGATCTACGCCTTCACCGTCCTGCTGGAGCGGTTCGGGGTGGTCAACCGGACGCTGACCTGGCTCGGCGTGATCGACGAGCCGATGCAGCTGCTGCGCACCCAGTTCGCGGTGGTGGCGGGGATGACGTACCAGATGCTGCCCTACGCGGTGCTGCCGATGTACGCGGTCTACGTCACCATCGACCTGAACCTCGTCCAGGCGGCGGAGAGCATGGGCGCCTCGCGGATCCGGGCGCTGCGCGACGTGGTGACGCCGCTGGCGCTGCCCGGGCTGCTGGCCTCCACGGTGATCGTCTACGTGATCTGCATCGGCTACTACCTGACGCCGGTGCTGCTCGGCGGCGCCACGGCGCCGTTCACCGCGAGCCTCATCGCCGACGACATCTTCAACCTGTTCGTCCCGCAGCAGGCGGCGGTCGCCTCCGTGATGCTGCTGATTGTCGCCGGCCTGGTCATCCTCGGCGGGCTGCGCCTGGTCGGCAAGGAGCGGATGCGGAGGGCGCTCGGATGACGACCGACATCCTGACCTCGTCCGCCTCGCCGGAGACGGCGCGGCGGGCCGTGGCCGACACGGCCGGGCGGCGGGCCCTCGCCCGCGGCGTCCGGGCGGCCGACCTGGTGGTGCGCGCGGCGGCGGTGCTGTTCCTCGGCGTGCCGATCCTGTGCGTCGTCGTGCTGTCGTTCTCCAACGCCGACGTGCTCCAGTTCCCGCCGCAGGAATGGGGGCTGCGCCAGTACCGGTCGTTCTTCGGCTCCGACACCTGGATCGACGCGATGGTGCTGTCGTTCAAGCTGGCGACCGTCTCGGCGGCGATCTCGCTGCTGATCGGCATCCCGGCGGTGTTCGCGCTGTACCGGTCGCGGCTGCCGCTGAAGGGGCTGTTCCAGGCCGTCGGGCTGAGCCCGCTGGTGATCCCGGGCGTCGCCTACGCCGTGGCGCTCTACACGCTGTTCGTCCAGTTCAGGCTGACCGGCAACATGGCGGCGCTGGTGCTGACGTACGCGGTGCACGGGCTGCCGTTCGTCCTGCTGATCCTCGGGTCGGCGCTGTCGCGGCTCCCCGCGGAGACGGAGCTGGTCGCGATGACCCTCGGCGCGTCACGGCCGCGGGCGATGGTCGGGATCACCCTGCGGCAGCTGCTGCCGGCGATCGGCGCGTCCTACATCTTCTCGTTCATCACGAGCTTCGACGAGGCGGTGCTGATCAACTTCCTCGGCGGCCCGGGGACGGTGACGCTCCCGAAGGCCATCTTCGACAACGTCAAGACGGGACTCGATCCCAACATCACCGCGATCGCGACCCTGCTCATGGCGGGCACCGGAGTCGTCGGCTCGCTCGCATTTCTGCTGCGGAGGAAGGTATGAACGTCAGGGCACGGAAGGAACCGCGGCAGGGGGAGCGGGCGGGGCCCGGTCCCGTCCCGGACGCCCCCGGCGCCCCCGCCGGGACGAGGGCCGGGCTGGAGCTGCGCGGGCTGGTCAAGCGGTTCGGCGGCACCGAGGCGCTGCGCGGGATCGACATGGTCGCCGGGCGGGGCGACTTCGTCACCGTCCTCGGGCCGAGCGGCTCGGGCAAGACCACGATCCTGCGCGTCGTCGCCGGGTTCCTCGCCCCGGACGGCGGCGAGGTGCTCATCGACGGCCGCGACGTCACCCGGGTCCCGCCTGCGGCGCGCGAGATCGGCATGGTGTTCCAGAACTACGCGCTGTTCCCGCACATGACCGCCGCGGACAACATCGCCTACGGCCTGAAGATGCGCCGCATGCCGAAGGCCGGCCGGGACCGGCGCGTCACCGAGATGCTGGAGCTGGTCGGCCTGGGCGAGCTGGGCGGGCGCCTCCCGCGCGAGCTGTCGGGCGGGCAGCAGCAGCGCGTCGCGGTCGCCCGCGCGCTGGCGTTCCGGCCGCGGCTGCTGCTGATGGACGAGCCGCTCGGCGCCCTGGACCGCGAGCTGCGCATGCGCATGGCCGTGGAACTGCGCCGCCTCCACCAGGAGGCGGGCGCGACGACCGTCTACGTCACGCACGACCGTGAGGAGGCCCTGACCCTCTCGGACTGGATCGTCATCATGCACGACGGCCGCGTCGACGCGGTCGGCACCGCCGAGGAGCTCTACACCCGCCCGCGCAGCGGCTTCGTCGCGAGCTTCTTCGGCGGCCACAACGTCGCCGAGGCCACCATGGCCGGGCTCGCCGGCGACCTGGCGCGGGTCGGGTTCGCCGGCTGCGACATGGAGGTCCCGTGCGGGCAGCCGCTGGAGCCGTCCGGCCGGGTCGACCTCAGCATCCCCGAGGAGGCGCTGAGCCTCGCGCCGTCCGGCTCGGCACCGGCCCGCCTTGAACTGGACGTGCTCGACGACCTGTACCTGGGCAACGGAGTCCGCGTCACCCTGCGCACCGCCGACGGTGTGACGCTGCGCGCCACCCTGCCCCGCGACGCCCGCGAAGCGATCAGGCCCGGCGGCACGCTGACCGCCTACCTCGACACGACGCAGGTGGCGGCGGTGCCCCATGAGCGGTGACGGCGGCCGGGCCTACCGGCAGCCCGCGCTGGACGACCTGCTGAACCCGAAGAGCGTCGTCATCGTCGGGCTGTCGCCGCGCCCCGGCTCGACCGGCCGCCGGATCCTCGGCAACCTCCGGCGTGCCGGGTTCGGCGGCGCGGTCCACGGCGTGCACCCCGGCGGCCGGGACGTCGACGGCGTCGCGGTGTACCGGACGCTCGCCGACGTCCCGGACACCCCGACCGTGGCGGTGATCTGCACGCCCGGCGACACCGTTCCCGCGCTGGTCGAGGAGGCCGGGACGAAGGGCTGCCGGGGCGCCGTCGTCTACGCCTCGGGGTTCGAGGAGACGGCGGGCGGCGCGGCGCGGGCCGCGCGGCTGCGCGAGCTGGCCGCCCGCCACGGCATGAGCCTGGTCGGACCCAACTGCCTGGGCGCGTTCAACCCCGGCCGCGGCGTGTGGCTGACCGGCACCGATTTCGGCGCGGACCTGCGCGCCGGGCCGGTCGCCGTGGTGTCGCAGTCGGGGTCGGGGTGCATCCTGCTGGCCGGGTCCGGGCGGCTGGGGTTCTCCTACGTCGTGTCCAGCGGCAACGAGACCGTGACGGGCCTGGCCGACTACCTCGACTACCTCGTCCAGGACCCGGCCACCCGGGCGGTCGGCATCGTGGTGGAGGGCATCGGCGACGCCGCCGGGGTGATGGCCGCCGTCCGGAAGGGGCACGACAACGGTGTCGCGGTCGTGTCGCTGAAGGTCGGCCGGACCGAGCTGGGCGCCCGCAACGTCGCGTCCCACACCGGCGCGATCGCCGGGGACGCGCGGGTGTACGAGGCGTTCTGCCGCCGCGCCGGGATCGTCCCGGTGGACGACTTCGACGAGCTGACCGAGGCCCTGGCGGCCCTGTCGACCCTCCGCACCGGCCCGGCGGGTGATCGCGTGGCGTTCGTCGGCCTGTCCGGCGGTGAGATCGGGCTGGTGTCCGACGTCGCCGTCGAGGGCGGGGTGCGGCTCGCGGAGCTGTCGGCGGGCACCCGCGACGAGCTCGCGCGGATCCTGCCCGGGTTCGCCACGATCGCGAACCCGCTCGACGGGACCGGCCAGCTCGTCGGCGAGCCCGAGCGGTTCGGACGGCTCGCGGCGGCCGTCGCCGGAGATCCCGGCGTCGACCTCCTCACCGTCGTCCTGGACGCGCCGCCGTCGCTGGGCGACCGGCTGGCCACGTCGTACACCCGGCTGCTGGCGACGCTGCCCGGCGTCCGGGAGCGTTCCGGCACGCCGGTCATGGTGCTGTCGAACTACGGCGGCGGGCTGCACCCGTTGGCCGCCGACGCCCTCGCCGGCTCGGACATACCCGTCGTGCACGGCACCCGCGCCGGCATGGCCGCGATCGCCGCCGTGACCACCGTGGCCACGTACCAGGCCCCCGTCAGTGGTGACGCAGGCGGGCCGCCCGCCGCCGGGTCCTTGGCGGCGGTGCGGCGGGCCCTGGACGCGTCGCCGTCCCGGCAGGTGTCCGGCGCGGTGCTGGAGGAACTGGCCGAGCGGTACGGGCTGCCGCTGCCACGCCGCGCCACCGCCGCCTCGTCCGACGGGGCGGTCGCGGCGGCCGAATCGGTCGGCTTCCCCGTCGTGCTCAAGACTGCGTCTCCGAAGGTGGTGCACAAGAGCGACGCCGGGGGAGTCGCGGTCGGGCTGTCCACACCGTCGCAGGTGCGCGACGCCTACGCGACCGTCACGTCGGCGGTGGCGCGGCACCTCGGCGAACCGGCCCCGGACGTCACGGTGGAGGAGATGGTCACCGGCGGCGTGGAGGCGTTCGTCGGATGCGGGCTCGACCCGGTGTTCGGGCAGGTGCTCGCGCTGGGAGCGGGCGGGACGCTGGTCGAGCTCCAGCCCGACCCGGCGCTGACCCTGCCGCCCGTGTCGCCGGAGGACGTCCGCGAACTGATCGCCCGTACGCCGCTGGCGCGGCTGTTCGCCGGGTACCGCGGGGCGCCGCCGTCCGACGACGGCGCGTTCGCCGACCTCGTGCTGCGCGCCGCGCGGCTGGCCGCCGACCTGCGCGACGCCGGGGTGGAGATCGACCTCAACCCGATCGCCGTGCTGCCGCGCGGGCAGGGCGTGCGGGTGCTCGACCTCCGGATCGTCCAACCGCCCCAGAAACGTTAGGACCACTCCGCCATGGACTACGAAACGATCCGCTACGAGGTGGACGACGCCGTCGCCACCGTCACCTTCGACCGGCCCGGCGTCATGAACGCGCTGTCGTCCGGCATGGAACGGGAACTGCACGACGCCCTGCGCCGGGCCGGAGCCGACCCGGACGTCCGCGCGATCGTCCTGACCGGGGCGGGCCGGGCGTTCTGCTCCGGCTACGACATGTCCGCGGTCGAGGGCGGGAACTCCTCAGACGCGGCGTCCCGCTACCCGGCGGACGTCATCGGCGACTGGTACGACCGCAACCAGGAGGAGCTCGACCACCTCAGGGAGATCTGGAGCCTGCCGAAGCCGGTGATCGCCGCCGTCAACGGCTGGTGCATGGGCGGCGGGTTCTGGTACGCCCTGGCCTGCGACATCACCATCGCGTCCGCCGACGCCGTGTTCGCCCAGCCCGAGGTGCGGATGACGTCCAGCTCCATCTTCCTGTTCGCGGCGCTGTGCGGATGGAAGAGCGCCAACCGCTACACCCTGACCGGCGACCACTTCGACGCCGAGGAGGCGCTGCGCATCGGCGTGGTCAACGAGGTCGTCGCGCCCGGCGAGCTGCTGCCCGCCGCGCGGCGGCTCGGACGGCGCATCGCGCAGGTTCCCGCGGCGTCGGTGCGGCTGAACAAGGCGATCACCATGCAGGGCCTGCGCGCGGCCGGGATCGACAGCGGCCTGCTGCTCAACGGCGCGCTGAACGCGCTGGCGCACTCGTCCTACGGGCCCGAGCGCGAACGGCTCAACGCGGCGAAGGCGGACGGCGGCCTGCGGGCGTTCCTCGCCGCCCGCGACGAGCCGTTCCGGCCGGAGCCCTTCGGGCCCCGGTCCGGGCCCCGGTCCGAGTCCCGGTCCGGGGCCGCCGGGCGGGGCGAGTAGATGGCATCCCACGTGATCGGAGGAGAGGCGATGGCGGGACCGCGGACGGTCAGGGCCCCCCACGGAGGCGACCTGACCTGCAAGGGCTGGGCGCAGGAGGCGGCCCTGCGGCTGCTCATGAACAACCTCGACCCCGACGTCGCCGAACGCCCGGACGACCTCGTCGTCTACGGCGGCAACGGCCGCGCGGCGCGGTCCTGGCGCGACTTCGACGCGATCGTCGCCACGCTGCGCGAGCTGGACGGCGACGAGACGATGCTCGTCCAGTCGGGCCGCCCGGTCGCGGTGTTCCGCACGCACGAGTGGGCCCCCCGGGTGCTCATCTCCAACGCGATGATCGTCCCGGAGTGGGCGACGCTGGAGGAGTTCCGCCGCCTTGAGGACGCCGGGCTGACGATGTTCGGCCAGATGACCGCGGGCTCGTGGGCCTACATCGGGTCGCAGGGCATCCTGCAGAGCACGTTCGAGACGTTCGCGGCGGTGGCGTCCAAGCGTTTCGGCGGGACGCTCGCCGGTACGCTGACCGTCACCGCGGGCCTCGGCGGCATGGGCGGCGCGCAGCCGCTCGCGATCACCATGAACGGCGGCGTGGCCCTCTGCCTGGAGGTCGACCAGGCGAAGATCAGCCGGCGGATGCGGCTCGGCTACCTCGACGTCCAGGCCGACGACCTCGACCACGCCCTGTCCCTGGCGCTCGCGGCCCGGGACGAGCGGCGGCCCCTGTCGATCGGGCTGCGCGCCAACGCCGCCGAGGCGCTGCCCCGGATCGTCGCCCGCGACATCGCCGTCGACATCGCCACCGACCAGACGTCCGCGCACGACCCGCTGCTGTACGCCGTCCCGGGCCTGTCGCCGGAGGAGGCGGGCGACCTGCGCGCGCACGACAAGCGGACCTACGTGCTGCGCGCCCGCGCGAGCATGGCCGAGCACGTCAAGGCGCTGTGCGCGCTGCTCGACCGCGGCACCGAGGTGTTCGAGTACGGCAACGGGCTCCGCGTGGAGGCCGACCTCGGCGGGTTCAAGCGGGCACTGGACTACCCCGGCTTCATCGTCGCCTACATCCGCCCGCTGTTCTGCGAGGCGAAGGGGCACTGCCGCTGGATCGCGCTGTCGGGCGACCCGGCCGACATCGCCGTGATCGACGCGGCGATGCTCGACGAGTTCGCCGACGAGCCGTCCATCACCCGGTGGCTGCGGCTGGCGGCGCGGCACGTCCGCGTCCAGGGCCTACCCGCGCGGACCTGCATGCTCGGCTACGGGGAGCGCGCCCGCGCGGGACGGGTCATCAACGACCTCGTCCGGGACGGGAAGGTGAGCGCGCCCGTCGCGATCGGCCGCGAGCATCTCGACGCCGGGTCGGTCGCCTCCCCCTACCGGGAGACCGAGGCGATGATCGACGGCAGCGACGCCATCGCCGACTGGCCGGTGCTGAACGCGCTGCTCAACGCGTCCAGCGGCGCCACGTGGGTGGGCGTCCAGCACGGCGGCGGGACGGGGATCGGCCGGTCCGTGCACACCGGGATGGTGGTGGTCGCCGACGGGACGCCGCTCGCCGCGCTCCGCGTCGACCGGGTCATGACCAACGACCCCGGCAGCGGGGTGGTGCGCCACGCCGACGCCGGATACCGGCGCGCCGCCGAGTTCGCCGCCGAACAGGGCATCTGGATGCCGAGCCTGAGCACCGCCGGGGAGGGGACCCCATGGACGCCGCGCCCCTGAGCGACATCCGCGTACTGGAGTTCGGCCACTACATCGCCGCGCCGTTCTGCGGCCAGATCCTGGCCGACCAGGGCGCCGACGTGATCAAGGTGGAGCCGCCGGAGGGCGACGCCAGCCGGGGCACCGAGTCGCTGTCGTACAACGACGTCTACTTCCACGCGCTGAACCGCAACAAGCGCAGCGTCATGCTCGACCTGAAGTCCGCGGACGGGCAGGAGTCGCTGGCCGCGCTGCTGCGGTCGGCCGACGTGGTGGTCACCAACTACGCCGTCGGCGTCCCCGAGCGGCTCGGGTTCGACTACGCGCGGGCCAGGGAGGTCAACCCACGGCTGGTCTACGTGCACGCCAGCGGCTTCGGCAACGACAGCCCGTACGCGAAACGGCCCGCGTTCGACGGCATCATCCAGGCGATGTCGGGCCTGGTGCACCTCACCGGGGAACCCGACGGGATGCCGATGCAGGCCGGCCTGTTCGTGCCCGACCACGTCACCGGCCTCTACGCCGCCCTCGCCGTGATGTTCGGGCTCAGCCGCCGGCGGGGCACCGGCGAGGGGTCGTTCACCGATCTGAGCATGCTCGACAGCATGATGTCGCTGCTCGGCCCGTGCCTGGCCGAGGCGCTCCAGCTCGGCGTGAGCCCCAAGCGGGTCGGCAGCAAGGTGCGGCGGTCGTACGCCGGCACCTACACCGCCGCCGACGGCTACGTGTACCTCGCGCCGATGACCCTGCGGATGTGGACGGCCCTGGCCGGTGTCGTCGAGGCGCCAGGGCTGCTGCCGTACTTCACCGCCATGGACGCCGACACCCGGCTGGAGCACCGCGACGAGCTCGACCGCGTCATCGAGGCGTGGACCCGCGCGCATCCGGTGTCGGAGGTCGTCGCGCGGATGGGCGACGTCGGCGTCCCGTGCAGCCCGATCTTCACCGTGGACGCGCTGGCGTCCGACCCGCACGTCCGGCACCGCGCGATGGTCCGGTCGATCCCCCTGGAGAGCGGGCCAGGCGAGGTGATCGTGCCCGGTTCGCCGCTGCCGGTGGTCGACTCGGCGTTCGCCGCGGGACCGCCCTCGGTCGGCCAGCACACCAAGGAGATCCTCGGCGTCACGGCGCCGGGCGCGGACCTTCCTGGAACTCGGGAAGATCACGGAGTTCGGGAAGATCGCGAAGCCGGCGGCGCGAGGTGATGCCGAGCTTGCGGAAGATGTTGCGGAGATGGGCGTCGACGGTGCGCGGGCTGAGGAACAGGCGGGCCGCGACGTCCCTGGTGGTCGCGCCGGTGGCGACGAGCCGGGCGATGTGCACCTCCTGCATGGTCAGCCGCTCGTAGCTGTGCGGGGCGCGGCCGCGGGCCCGTTCCCCGGTGCCCTGGAGTTCGGCGGCCGCGCGGGCCGCGAACGCCTCGGCACGGTCAGTCCCGGCAGGCCGTCGAGCCCGGACGCGCGGTCCGGCGGCCGCGTGGCCGCCAGCACGACCATCTTCTCGGCGGCGACACGGCGGGCGAGGAAGGCCAGTGCCCCGGCCGAGGCGTCGTCCAGCCACTGGGCGTCGTCGACGGCGCACAGCAGCGGCCGGTCGCCCGCCGCCTCCGCCAGCAGCTCCAGCGTGGCGATGCCCACCAGGAACGGGTCGGGCGAGCCGGTGTCCAGGCCGAACGCGACCTCCAGCGCGCCGCCCTCGCCGTCCCTCGCCGCGGCCATCAGGGCGGCCAGCCGCGCGGTCACGTTCCGCCTGCCGAGGATGACGGGCGCCGCCGGCCGTCCGAATCCGCCGCGCATGACCCAAGAGTCTCACGATCGTTCAGGACGCCGGTTCCTGAGACGGACGGCTCAGGCGCGGTCGTCCGGGCGGGGCCGGAGTAGCGGGACACGCCGCCGGACATCGACCACGGCGAAACGCCGTGCCTAGGGTTCGGGCATGGCACGATCCGCGGTAACGACGGGAGCCGCCGCGCGCCGGTTTCACGGCTGGCTGGACGCGGTCAACAGCGCCGACCCGGCCCGGGTGGCCGCCTTCTTCGCCGGGAGCGGCACAGCGGCGCCGAGTTCGCCGTCACATGACCTTGAACACGAGATGGGCTTCCGGCGGACCGGCGGCCTCGACCTCACGGAGACGGAGGCCGACACCGGCACCGTCTTCACCGGGCTGGTCCGGGAGCGGGGGCGCGGCCACTTCACGCGGGTGACGGTCGAAGTCGAACCGGACGAGCCGCACGGGATCGTCCGGTTCGACGTGGACGACGTTTCCGCCCCGGACGGCGCGGCGCCGCGCCGGATGGCCGAGGACGAGGCGGTCGCCGCGTTCGCGAACCGGTTGACCGTGGCGGCGGCGGACGGGAGTTTCTCCGGGGCGGTCCTCATCGAGCGGAACGGCGAGACCGTCCTCAGCGGGGCGCGCGGCTTGCGCGACCGCGAGACGAACGCGCCGAACACGACCGGCACGGCGGACGTTCCCGGCCCGTCCGCCGGCCGCGACGAGCCGCGCACCGTCCAGGACTACGTGGACCTGCTGGGCGAACCCGAGCCGCGGTCCGAGCCGGGGACCCGCTGGCACTACAACAACCACGGGTACAACCTGCTCGGCCTGATGATCGAGCAGGTCACCGGACGGACCTACGAGGAGTACGTGGCGGAGCACGTCTTCAAACCCGCCGGCATGCGCGACACGAGCTTCACCGCCGCGCACCCGCGCCTCGACCACGCGATCGCGTACACGCGGCCCTCGCCGGGCGCCGGTTACGAGGCGAGGCGCGAAGCGCCCCTCTACATCGGCGCACCGGCCGGCGGGGCCTACTCCACGACGGCGGACATCGGACGGTTCGCCGGCGCGCTCCTCGGCTACCGGCTCCTGGATTCCGCCCACACCGCGCTCGTGACCGGCGGGAAGGTCCCGGTGCGCGGCGGCCACTACGGCTACGGCTTCGTCGACCACACCCTCGACGGCACGCGCTGGTTCGGGCACAGCGGCGGCACCGGCGGAATCAACGGCGACCTCAGGATCTACCCGGAGTCCGGTTACGTCATCGTCGTCCTCGCGAACCTCGACCCGCCCGCGGCGACCGCGATGACGGCGTTCGCCGGCGACCGCCTCCCCGCCGGATGACCCCGCCCCCGGCCGCATGGTAGAAGAAACCGGCTGCACATTGGTGTCGACATACGGGATATCCGAAAATGCCCTTCATTGGCGGTCGGTACCGACTCGTTCGTCCCGGAGCCGTTATCTCGGGCTCCGTTCTTGCCTGGTGAAAAGGCGCGAATAACCCCTGGAAACGTGGAGGAAACACGGAACCGGATTAACTCGGAAGCATGTCTTCCCGCCAATGGTCACGACGTTCGACGCTCCGTTTGATCGGTGCCGCCGGATTAGCGCCGGTCGTCGCCGGCACGGGCACGATGCGAAACCCCGCCGCGGCGCGAACCGTCCCCTCGGCCCCCTCCGGCCTCGACGCGAGAATCCAGGAGATCGTACGGCGCCCGGAATTCCCGGAATCGCGGTGGGGTATGCGATTCCAGTTGCTGGGCTCGGACCGGCCCGCCTACACGATGAACTCCGACCAGCTGTTCACGACCGGCTCGTCGTTCAAGGTCTTCCCCGGCGGCACCGCACTCTCGACGCTCGGGCCGGACTACCGGTTCCGCACCCGCGTCTTCCGGACCGGCCCGGTCGCCCGCGGCGTCCTGCGGGGCGACCTGATCCTCGTCGCGTCCGGAGACCTCCTGATCGGCGGCCGGATCAAGCGGGACGGCTCGCTCGCGCTCCCGGACCCCGACCACAGCTACGGCTCCGTCCCGCTCCCCGGCCACCCGCTGCAGGGGCTCCGGGAGATCGCGGCGGAGGTGCGGCGCTCGGGCATCCGGCGCGTCGACGGGCGCGTCCGGGTCGACGCTTCCCTGTTCCGCAAGGGGTACGCGGACATCGCCCTGGGCGGCCTCAAGGTCCCGGTCGTGCCGATGATGGTCAACGACAACCTCGTCGACGTCACCGTCACCCCGGGGCGCCGGCCCGGTGCGCCCGCCCGGCTCCGGCTCACGCCCGACATCGGCTATGTCGACGTCCGCAACGAGGTCGTGACCGTCGCTTCCCCGAAGGAGACGCGCCCGCTCGCCTACGCCGGCGACACCGAACGCCCGGACGGGACCCGGACCGTACGCCTCACAGGCGCGGTCCACCTCGACGGCGGCGACCAGTACCGGCCGTACTACCTGCCCGACCCGGTCCGCTACGCCGAGATCGCGTTCACCGAGACGCTGCGGGACGCGGGAATCCGGATCGAGGACCGCTCACCCGCCCCCGCCGGCGCGGACGCCGCTGACCTGAGCCGTCACCGCACGCCGCGCAACCAGGTCGCCGTGCGGGTGTCGCCGCCGCTGGCGGAGGCGATCAAGGTGATGCTGAAGGTCAGCTCGAACATCCACACCGCCTACTTCCCCTACCTGGTCGGTGCGATCGCCGGGGGCGACGCCGAGAACCCGAAGGAGAGTGGCGAGCGGTTCCAGCACGCGCTGCTCAGGTCGGCCGGGCTGGACCCCGAGCCGCCGGGCGCCGCCGACCTCGAGTACGCCCCGGACTACTTCGTGCCCTACCTCATGTACCTGACCGGCCGCTCCTACTTCCCGCGGTTTCACGGGGCGCTGCCCATCATGGGCCGGGACGGGACCCTGTCCGACGTCCAGGTCGGCTCGCCCGCCGCCGGGCACGTCTTCGCCAAGACCGGCAGCGTGGGGGTCCGCGGGCCGGACGGACGGCACCGGATCGCCAAGGCCCTGGCGGGATACATCCAGCTGCCCGGAGAACGCACGGTGGCCTTCACCGAGTTCATGGAGTCCTACACGGGGTTCGACAAGATCCCGAACGCCGGAGAGGCGCTGGGAGAGATCGCCACCGCCGTCTACGAGGAATTGTCATGAGGACCCGGCGCGCCATGCTGGGCTCGCTGGCCGCCGTCCCCCTGGCGGCCGCGCACACCGATCTCGCCCCGCCGGAAAAGAAGCCCAGCGCGTTGCGGCCCGGCGGGGAATACGACAGGTTCATCGCGGAACTGGCGGCCGCCGGGAAATTCTCCGGCGCCCTTCTGCTGGCCCATCGGGGCCGTCCTGTGCTCCAGCGGGCGTACGGCATGGCGGACCGGAAGCGGGGCGTCCCCAACCGGACCGACACCCGCTTCGACCTCGCCTCGATCACCAAGACGTTCACCGCCGTGGCGGTCGCCCAGCTCGCGGAGCAGGGCAGACTCGGGTTCACCGACACGATCGGCGACCATCTCAGCGGTTTTCCCGCCGAGATCTCCGGGACGGTCACCGTCCAGCAACTGCTCACCCACACCTCCGGCGTGGGCCGGCCGGGACGCGGCGGCGAAGGCCCACCCGACGCCGCCGACTGGGACACCGTCGACAAGGTATGGAACGGAAACGCCACCTATATCCGCAGCCTGCCGCTCCGCTTCGCCCCCGGGACGAAACACGTTTACAGCAACGACGGATTCTTCGTACTCGGCGAGATAGCGGCGAAACGCTCAGGCCGCCCTTCCTATTACGACCACATTGGCTCGCGCGTCTTCCGCCTATCCAGGATGGGCGATTCCGGGTTCTTCACCCGTCACGACGTCCTCACGGACCGCCGAATCGCTCACCCCTACGCGAAAACGCCGTCCGGCGAACTCGTGGACGTGGCCACCGACAAGCGTTTCCCGTTCGTGGGAACGCCGTACCGGGGCGCTTACTCGACCGTCCACGACCTGCTCGCCTACACACGCGCGCTCACCTCCGGCAAGCTGCTGGGCCCGGCGTACGTCCACGTGATCACCAGCGGCAAGACCGTCGTCGAACCGCCCACGGCGGCCGCCGGCGCACCGCTCAAGCTGTACGGCTTCGGTTTCGTCGAGGAGGTCGTCAACGGCCATCGGGTCTTCGGCCACTCCGGCAGCGGCCCCGGCGCCGCCAACCAGCTGGACGTCTTCCCGGACCTCGGCTGGACGTCGGTCATCCTCACCAACCGGAGCGACCCGATCGAACCCGTCGTCACCAAGGTCCGCCACCTCATCACCCAGGAATCCCGATAGGCCGGATCACCTGCCGTCCACCGCTGCGCCCGCGGTCCGGCCAGGGGCCGAAACCGGATGGAAGACCGCGACCAGGGCCGCGCCGATGGCGGCGCCGGCGAGCTGGGCGGCGACGAAGCCGGGCACCGAGGCGGGCGCGATCCCGGCGAAGGTGTCGCTGAACGCGCGGCCGGCGGTGACCGCGGGGTTGGCGAAGGAGGTGGAGGAGGTGAACCAGTAGGCGGCGCCGATGTAGGCGCCGACGGCCGGCGCGGCCAGCGCGGTCCTCCCGGTGCGGACCAGCGCGAAGACGAGCAGGATCAGGCCGAGGGTGGCCACGGCCTCGCCCAGCCACAGATGGGGCTCGGCGCGGTCGCGCTCGGCGGCGGTGACGGCGGGCAGGTCGAACATCAGGTTCGCCAGCGCCGCCCCGCCGACCGCGCCGAGCACCTGCGCCGGGACGTAGGCGACCGCGTCCCGCAGGGGCCTGCCCTGGAGCAGGCAGTCGGCGAAGGTGACGACGGGATTGAAGTGCGCCCCCGACACCGGCCCGAACATCAGGATCAGCGCGGCCAGCCCGAACGCGGTGGCGGTGGAGTTCTCCAGCAACTGCACGCCGACGTCGTCCGGTGACAGCCGCGCGGCCATGATGCCCGACCCGACCACCACGGTGACCAGCAGGGCGGTGCCCACCGCCTCGGCCAGGGCCCGGCGCGGCAGCGACACCGGACCGGTCTCCCCGGCGGGCGGCACGACCGCCTCCATGGCGGGCCGGCCGCCGGTCGTGGCCGATGACGTCGTGGCCGATGACGTGGTGGGTGACGCCGTGGGCGTCGGTGCGGTGGCCGGGTCGGGCGAAGCGGTCACGGACGGCAGCCTTTGCTGGTGAGAAGTACCGGTGGCATGAGTAGAGGAGACTCCACGCGGAAGCGCTGGATGGCCCGTCATGGACGGGTCAGTCGCGCAGGGGGACGTCCAGGTCGGTGAGAAGGTCGCGGACGCGCTGTTCGATCTCGTCGCGGATGGGCCGGACCGCGGCCAGGTCCTGGCCGGCGGGGTCGTCGAGGGTCCAGTCCAGGTAGCGCTTGCCGGGGAACACCGGGCAGGCGTCGCCGCAGCCCATGGTGACGATGACGTCGGCGGCCCGCGCGATCTCGGTGGTCCAGGGCTTGGGGAACTCGCCGGTGATGTCGATGCCGCGCTCGCGCATCGCCTCCACCGCCGCGGGGTTGATCTGGTCGCCGGGCTCGGAACCGCCCGACCAGCCGATCGCGCCGTCCCCGGCGAGGCGGGTGAAGAAGCCCAGCGCCATCTGGGACCGTCCGGCGTTGTGGACGCACAGGAACAGCACGATCGGGGTCGTGCCGGCGTCCCTGCCCTCGACGCGGGCCAGGGCGTGGAGCCGCTGGCGGGCGAACCGCTCGGCCAGCAGCGGCAGGAAGTGCGGGACGCTGGCGCGTCCGGCGAACTGGTCATAGCTGGTGTGCAGGTAACGGTCGATGGTCTCGGCGCCGAACGTGCCGGAGAACTCCTCGGCCAGGGCGCGGGCGGCGGTGAACAGGGCAAGCCGCTGGTCGACGCTCAGGTCGTCGCGGCGGTAGGTCTGTGTCATCGGATGCTCCAAGGCGGTTCGGGGGACGGCCGGCCTGCCTGGATCAGCCCGGCGAGCCGGAGGGATCGGTCTGGGACGGACCCGTGATCGGCCCCGGCGCCGGGCCTGCCGGGTCGGGCGGGCCGGCAGGGGCGTCGATGGCGTCGATGGCCGCGCTGAGCCGGTCGACGCGGGCGGCGATCTCGGCGAAGGCGTCCTCGAACGCGGCGTCGGTGCCGGCGCGGACCGGGTCGGGCACCGCCCAGTGCAGCATCGAAGCCCGCCGGTACCGATCCTCCGGCCCGTGCCTGCCGAGTTCTTCGTAGGCGTTGTCGCAGACGGCCACCACCAGGTCGTCGGCGGCGACCACGTCACCGACATGGTGGGTCAGCCGGCGGTTCAAGGTGAGGCCGTGGCGGCGCGCCACCGCGATCGCCCGCCGGTGCACCCCCGGGCCCGGACGGGTGCCCGCCGACGCCGCCGGGACACGGCTGCGACGCGTCCACAACGCCGCCGCGAGCTGCGAACGCGCCGAATTGCGCGTGCACACGAACACCACCCGCGGCACCGTCACCGGCGGCGTCCGCGCGACCGGCGACAACGCCGCCAGCGCCTGGGGGACCAGCCGCACATACCACCGGCGCCGGTCGGCCTCCGAGCGTGTCCGCCGGACCACGCCCGCCTCGGCCAGTACCCGCAGATGGTGCGCCACCAGGTTCGATGGCGCGCCCAGCTCGGCGCCCAGCTCCCCGGGCGAGGCGTCTCCCAGCAGCAGCGCGTCCACGATCGCCAGCCGGGCGGGCTCGCCCAGCGCGGCGTGGACGGCCGCCCGCCGCTCCAGCTCATTCATCTCAACCATGATTGAGTCAATAATCATTGAGGTAAATGGCGAAGTCAAGCCTGGACCGGCCCGGGGGCGTCCGGGCCGGTCCAGGCGGGGGTCAGCGGACGGTGATCTCGGCGGCCGAGGCGTAGGCTCCGCCGCCCGACCTGCTTGCGGTCAGGCGGACGAGCTCGGCCTCGACCGGGGCGAAGGTGACGGTCTTGGCGGCCTTGCCCGCCGCCCAGGTCCCCTTCGCCACCTCGGTGAAGGTGACTCCGTCGGTGCTCACCTCGATGGTGTGGTCGAGGATGTCGCCGTTGGTGCTGCCGTCCTGCCGGGGCAGGTACCGCAGCGAGCTGATCTTCCGGACCCCGTCCAGGTGGACGGTGATCGACTGCGGAAGCGTCACCGGCGGGTTCCACTCGGTGTGCCAGAACGTGCCCGGGTTCCCGTCCACGGCCTTCTCGGGCTCGTTGCCCAGATGCCAGCTTGTCGCGGACGCCGGTGCGTAGTGGCACTCCTTCGGAACCGTCACCGGCACCTGGACGGACCGCTCGCCGAAGTACACCGTGACGCGGTAGTCGCCGGGCGGTGTCGTGACCGGCGCGGTGACCGGCAGGTACAGGTCACGTGCCTCGCCCGCGGGGACGGTGAGGTCGCGTGCCTTGCCGTCCACCCGCAGCGGGGCCTGCGCCTCGGCGCGGACCGACGTGCTCGTCTCCTCGGCGGACGCGTTGACGGAGCGGGCGGCGACCGCGGAGACCCGGCCGGTGCCGGGCTCACACTGGCCCAAGGTGATCCGGGCGGGGAACACCGTCTGGCGGCTCTCCACGCCGGGCAGCAGGCGTGCCCAGGTGAAGGGCTGGTCGGCGTAGTAGTTGCCGCAGACGGCGCCGGCCCGGCGCGAGTCGCCCCGGTCGTACGCCGCCTTGCAGGTCGCCAGGTCCGGGACGGCGGCGTCGTACTCGACGTCCATGGCGGCCTCGGCCACATGGCCGCGCGCGAACAGGAAGTTGGTGTACTGACGCGTGGCGACCCGGGAGTCTCCGACGAACGCGGCTTCGTCGTAGGCGTTGGCCTGGGTCAGGTGCGACCAGAAGGGCGCGAGCGCACAGCCGGGCTTCTGGGCCTGGGCACAGCGGATGGTGGAGAAGTCCGCGCCCAGGACCGCCGACCCGGTGTCACCTGCGCGCTTGCGCAGTGCGGTGTCGAACTCGGTCGCGGCGGCCTGCGCGCCGGGCGCGCCCACGGCGCCCACGCGGCCGCTCAGCAGGTGGGTCTCCTGCGACGAGCCGCGGGCCACCACCGTGAGCTGGGCCTGGTCCTCGCCCTGGACGCGCACGAAGCCCGCGGCGCCGCGGGCGCCGACGGTGTCGGAGTTGATCAGGATCGCGCTGGCACGGACGCCTCCGTCGTCGAGGAACGGGGTGCGTCCAGGGGAGACCGCGACGCGGTACCTGTCGCGGGTGCTCCGGCTCAGCCGCTTGGCCAGGTGGTCGGCGCCCGGTCCGAGAACGTCGGTCAGCAGCAGGACGTCGGGCGGCTTCGGAGCGCTCCTGACCACGCGGCTCGCGAAATGGTCGAGGTCGGCGGTGTCCGCGGCGTCGGCGGGACGCATCGCGTCCTGAAGGTTCACCTGGACGATCACCAGGCCCTCGGCACGTCCCGCGGGGGCGGCGAAGGCGGGCTCGGCGCTGCCGAAGGCGCCCGGCGCGAGCAGCCCAGCCAGCAGAGCGCCGACCATCAGGGTGACGACCGTCGCCATGGTGGGGACGGGCCCCGGGCGGCCGATGAGGTTCTTCGCCATGTTCACGCTCCCGTTCCCGCGTCCTGGAGGCCGGGACGGCCCGTCTCCACGGCGAACCGGCGGCGTACCGACACCACGCCGCTCTTGTCGGTGACCTTCGAGATCACGTTGTAGTCGGTCTCCCATGTCTTCGCGGCCACCCGGCAGGTGACGTAGCCGCGCAGGTTATTGACGAACTTCAGGTGCGGGTTCGCCCGCAGCTGCTGGCGGGCGCCCTCGGTCATGTCCACGCCGTTGCCGCCGCTGGAGATGGACGTGCCCATGAACTCGGCCCCGATGGTGGGCGAGCCCTGGTCGTTGAAGTCGGCCTTCAGGTCGGCTGCCGCGCTCCAGTGCGCGTCACCGGTGATCACCACCGGGTTGGCGACCCGGCGCCGCTGTATCCCGCCGAACAGGCGCCGCCTGGCCGCCTCGTACCCGTCCCAGATGTCGGGGTGGAACTGCTCGATGCCGCCGTCGGCCGTGAACCGGTTCTGCTGGTACATCTCCACCTGGTTCGCCAGCATGTTCCAGGTGGAGCGGGACCTGCCGAGACCGTCGAGCAGCCAGCGCTCCTGCCCGGTCCCCAGCATGCTGCGGTCGGCGTCGAAGCGGCGCGCGAAGTTCTGCGCGCTGCGGTACTGGCGGCCGTCCAGGACGAAGAACGACGCCAGCCTCCCGTACCGGAACCTGCGGAAGATCTGCATGTCCGAACCCTGCGGCATCGAGGACGGGCGCAGCGGCAGGTTCTCGTAGTAGGCGCGGAAACCGGCGGCCCGCATGCGCAGGACGTTCTCCGGCGTGATCCCCGGCACGCTCTCGTCCGCCCAGTCGTTGATGATCTCGTGGTCGTCCGGGGTCACGATCCACGGGGCGCTCTGGTGCGCGGCCTGGAGATCGGGGTCGCTCTTGGTCAGGGAGTAGCGAAGGCGGTACTGCGCGAGGGTGAACAGCCGCGCGTTGTGCGCCGGGGACAGAGGCGTGTTACGGACACCGCCGGTGGGACCGTAGGCGCCCTCGTAGATGTAGTCGCCGAGATGGAAGATCACGTCCAGGTCCTGGCCCGCCATGTGCCGGTAGACGGTGTAGAAACCGTCCACCCACTGCTGGCACGAGGCGAACGCGAGGCTGAACGGGGCGGCCGCCGACGGGGACGGGGCGGTGCGGGTGCGCCCGACCGGGCTCACCTCCCCGCCCGCGGCGAACCGGTACCAGTACTCGCGGCCGGGCCGCAGGCCCCTGACCTCGACGTGCACGGAGTGCGCGAGCTCCGGCGTGGCCAGGACCGAACCGCGCCGCACGACCCGGCGCATCGAGTCGTCCTCCGCCACCTCCCAGCGGACGGGCACGTCCTTGCCGGGCATGCCGCCCAGGCCGTCGTCGGCCAGCGGGGCCGTCGCCAGCCGCGTCCACAGGACGACGCCGTCCGGCCACGGGTCGCCGGAGGCCACGCCGAGGGTGAAGGGGTGTCCCGCGAGCCGGGGGGACGCCTGCGCGGGATCGGGGGTCAGCCGGCTCAGGGCCACCATGCCCGCCACCCCGAGGCCTCCACCAAGGAGACCGCGGCAGCTGACGGCGAATCCACTGCCACGTGCATTCACTTTTTCTTCTGCTCCTCTGTCGGGGGGAACACATGCCGGCCCGAACTCCCGGTAATGGAGCCGAGTCGGCGGTCGGGGTTACGAAATGCGAAGGGCCGAATCTGAGAGCACCCGGAGTGCGCTGGTCAGGGCACAGATCGAGATTAAAGATCGCGCCGCCGGGGCACAGGTACGGCCCGATGGCACCAAGATGAAGATCACCAAGTGGCTTGATGAATAATTCGGCCGGAACGGCGGACGGCCGCCGACGAGTTCAAGCTGGGTCTTACTATGTAAAGGCACTCGCCGTGATGTCTCCGTGGACGGGTGGATGGGGCGGTGCGATGCTCACAGGTATGGGCGTGTTCTCCGGGAATGCCGGCGGGCGAGTTCGGAGGCCGGGTTGAGCGACGGGGCGCGGGCACCGGTGGTCGTGCTGATGGGGTCGGGCGAGACCGCCCCGACGATGGTGAGCGTCCACCGGGACGTGGTGGCTCGGCTCGGTCCGCGGTCGGCGGTGCTGCTGGACACTCCGTACGGGTTCCAGGAGAACGTCGCGGAGATCTCGACGCGCGCGCAGGCGTACTTCGAGCGCAGCGTCGGGTTGCGCGTGGACGTCGCGCCTGGGCTGCGCGGGTTCGCCGAGATCGGCGCGGACGGGCGCGAGGCCGGGACGCGCGCCGACGTGGGCCTGGCGGCGGTGCGCGGCGCGGACTGGGTGTTCGCCGGGCCGGGGAGCCCGTCGTACGCGCTGGCGCAGTGGCGCGGCGGGCCGGTGGGGGAGGCGCTGGCTGATCACGCGCGGACGGGACGCGCGGCGCTCGTGTTCGCCTCCGCCGCGGCGTGCACGCTGGGCGCGTACGCGCTGCCGGTCTACGAGATCTACAAGTCCGGCGTCCGCCCGCACTGGCTGGAGGGGCTGGACGTCCTGGGCCGCCTGGGGCTGAAGGTCGCGATGATCCCGCACTACGACAACGCCGAGGGCGGCACCCACGACACCCGGTACTGCTATCTGGGCGAGCGCCGGTTGCGGGCGCTGGAGCGGGAGCTGCCGGACGACGCGGCCGTGCTGGGCCTGGACGAGCACACGGCCGCGCTCGTCGACGTCGGCCGTGACCTGGTGGAGGTGCGCGGCCGGGGCGTCATGACCGTCCGGCGGCGCGGGGAGAGCGTGGTCGTCGCGTCCGGCGAGTCGGTGAGCCTGACCGGTCTGCGCGCGCTGGTGCGCGGCGAGTGCGCGCGGCCGGCGGCCGGGCCGCGGGACGAACGCGCGGAACCGGCGGCGCCGCCGACGACGTTGCGGGACACCGTCGTCGGCTGCGAGCGGCGCTTCGAGGCGGGTGTCCGCGAGCGCGACGCGGAGGCGCTGGTGCGGGCCGTCCTGGACATCGACGCCGCCGTGGCGGAGTGGGCCGGGGACACCGAGGAGGACGAGGGCGGCACCGACTGGGCGAGGGACGTGATGCGCAGCCTTGTCGTCCGGCTCGGCCAGACGGCGGGCTCCGGCCTGGCCGACCCTCGCCAGGCCCTGGCGCCGGCGGTGGAGCCGCTGATCGGCGTCCGCGCGGAGCTTCGCCGCACCGGATGCTTCTCGCTCGCGGACTCCGTCCGGGACGCGCTCCAGGCGGCGGGGGTCGAGGTGCACGACACACCGGACGGAACACGCTGGCGGACGGGCACATCATGAGGGAGGCGCGCACGACCCACGGTCCTGCGCATGGCATGCTGTTGCGATGGAGTCGCAACAGGCCGTGGAGGGCGGGTCCGCCGTCGTGGTGGAGGCGCTCGCGTTCCGGGTGACCGGTGACGGCGCCCTCGCCTTCCGCGTGCTGGCGGGCGAGCTGGGCGCCGGGCGCCATCCGGACGCGGTCGCGCGGGAACTCCTCGGCCTGTCCGGTGACACCGCCGCGCATCTGCTGCACTCGACGAGCTGGCGGCACGAACCGGCCGGGCGCGTGCTGCTGACCTACGCCTGCTGCCCCGACCCACGGCCCGGCCTCCCGGCCGTCGCGCTGACCGGGCGGACGCTGGCCCACGGCCACGGCCCGGCGAGCCCGTCGCCGGACCGGCCGCGGATCGAGCAGGTGGCCGCGCACGCCGTCCGCCACCTGGCGTTCCTGCGGCACACCGATCCCGACGCCCGCCGGGTGATCGAGTCGGTTCCGGGGCTGCCCGGCATCCTCGCCTCGTGGTCCCCGGTCCCGGCCGGGCAGTTCCCCGAGCCGGGCAGAGACGGCCGGGCGGCCTACGCGTCCCGCTGAACCGGGCCCGTGGCGGGGTCCGGTGGACGCCGCGTCCGGGTGGACGGACGGGTTCAAGGGTTTTCGTGTTGTTCGTCTTTTCGGATGGCATGCGCGGTTGGGAGGACGTACGGGGCGATCACTCTGTGTGCCGTGAAAATCGCCATTGTGACCGAGTCGTTCCTGCCCCAGGTGAACGGGGTCACCGGCTCGGTCTGCCGCGTCCTCGAACAGCTCGCCGCGTGCGGGCACCAGGCGCTGGTCGTCGCGCCCCGTCCTGGGCTGGTCTCCGGTGGGGACCCCCACACCCCCTGGACCTGCCCGGATTCCTACGCCGGGGCCCGGGTGGAGCTCCTCCCCGGCGTCAGGCTCCCCTTCTACTCGTCGGTCGCCGTCGGGCTGCCGACCCGGCGGGTCACCGCGCTGCTGCGGGACTTCGCGCCCGACGTCGTCCATCTCGCCGCGCCGATGGTGCTCGGCGCCTCCGGCCTGGCCGCGGCGGAACGGCTGGACGTCCCGGCCGTGGCGGTGTTCCAGACCGACATCGCCGGGTTCGCCCGGCGGTACGGGCTGCGCGGCACCGACCCGGCCGTGTGGTGGTGGCTGCGCCGCCTGCACGGGCGCGCCGACCGGACGCTCGCGCCGTCCACCCCGGTGCTCGCCGAGCTCGACCGCCGCGGCGTCCCGCGGCTGTCGCTGTGGGGGCGGGGCGTGGACCGGCGGCGGTTCCACCCCGCGCACCGCTCCGCCGAGGTGCGCGACGCGCTCGCCCCGGACGGTGAGATCCTCGTCGGGTACGTCGGACGGCTCGCCGCCGAGAAGCGCCCGAGGATGCTCGCGACGCTGGCCGGCATCCCCGGAACGCGGCTGGTGCTCGTCGGCGACGGACCGGAGGAACGCCGCCTGCGCCGCATGATGCCGGACGCGGTGTTCACCGGGTTCCGCACCGGGACCGAACTGTCGCGGCTCATGGCGTCCCTGGACGTCTTCGTGCACACCGGCGCCGACGACACGTTCTGCCAGGCGATCCAGGAGGCGCTGGCCTGCGGGGTGCCCGTCGTGGCCGCCGCCGCGGGCGGCCCGCTCGACCTCGTCCGGCCCGGGGTGAACGGGCTGCTGTTCGCGCCCGACGACGGCGACGGCCTCCGAGCGGCCGTGTCCGCGCTGGTCGCCGACGCGCACCTGCGCCGCCGCCTCGGCGGCGGGGCGCTGGCCTCCGTCGAGGGACGCGGCTGGGACGTGGTGTGCGAAGAGCTGTTCGGCCACTACCGGCAGGTGTTGGGCGGCGCGTGCGCGGAGGCCGTCCAGCATGCCGACGATGCCGCGTGAACCCGCCGAAGAGCTTCCCGTTCGTGGTGTCGGTGCACGACGTCGCCCCGAGCACCGCGACGGCCACCAGGCGGTGGCTCGCCGACCTCGACGAGCGCGGCGTGCCCGCCACGTTGCTCCTCATTCCCGCGCCGTTCGGGGACGGCCCGGCGCTGCCCGGCGACCCCGTCCTGGTCGGGCACCTGCACGAGGCGGCCGCCCGCGGGCACGAACTCGCCCTGCACGGATACCGGCACGCCGGCGTCCCCGGCGGCCCGCGATGGCGGCGCGGCGTGAACCGGGTCCTGGTCAGAGGGGCCGGGGAATTCTGGACGCTGACCGAGCAGCAGGCCGTGCGGCGGCTGCGCGACGGCCTGGACCTCCTGGCGGACGCGGGCATCGAGGTGGCCGGGTTCACACCGCCGGGCTGGCTGGCCTCGCCCGGCACCCGGCGGGCGCTGAGCGCGCTCGGGTTCGCCTACTGGACGAGCCACCTGGCCGTCCACCGCCTGCCGGACGGGCCCGTGCGGCGGATGCCCGCGCTGTCACACCGTCCGGGAGCGGCGGGGGAGCGGGCCGGTGCCCGGTTGATGGTCGACGCGGCGCGGACGTTCGCCCGGCTGCGGATGCCGTTCCGGATCGCGCTGCACCCCGCGGACCTGGCGCGTCCCGGCCTGCGCCGCGCCGCGCTCACCGCCGTCGACCTGGCCGTCGCGGCGGGCGGGCGCGCGACGACCTACGAGGCGCTGGTCACGGCATGAGGGTCACGGCATGAGGGTCACGGCATGAGGGTCACGGCATGAGGATCGTGCAGCTCGCCAACCTGTACAGCCCGGTGTCCGGCGGGCTGCGCACCGCCGTCGACATGCTCGGCGCGGGCTACGCCGCCGCCGGTCACCAGCGCGCTCTGGTGGTGCCCGGCCGCGCGCACACCCGGACGGAAAGCGAGAAGGGCCTGCTCATCACGGTGCCCGGCGCGTCGGTCGCGCCCGGGTACCGGCTCGTCCTGGACCCGCGCCCGGTGCTGCGCGTCCTCGCCCGCCTCAAACCGGACGTGGTGGAGGTCTCCGACAAGGCCAGCCTCACCGTGGCGGCGCGCTGGGCGCGGCGGCGCGGGGTCCGCGCGGTGCTGTTCTCCCACGAACGGCTGGACGCGATCCTGGCGCCGCACCTGCCCGGCCGCCTGCCGGTGGACCGGGTGACCGACCGCTGGAACCGGCGGCTCGCCGCGATGTTCGACGAGGTCGTGACGACCTCGGCGTTCGCCGCGGCCGAGTTCGCCCGGGTGGGGACGCCCCGTCTGCACCGCGTCCCGCTCGGCGTCGACCTTGCCACCTTCCGTCCCGCCGGCGACACCGCCGGACGCACTGGATCGTTCCGGCTCGTTCATCTGGGGCGGCTCTCCCGGGAGAAGAACCCCGACCTGGCGTTGACGACGGTGCGGGAACTGCGGCGCCGCGGCGTTCCGGTGCTGCTGGACGTCGTGGGCAGCGGGCCGCGTCATGCCGCGCTCCGCTCGCTGGCCGACCGGGAGGCGCTGCCCGTCCGCTTCCACGGGCACGTGCACCGCCGCGCGGACGTGGTCCGGCTGCTGGCCGCGGCGGACGTGGCCCTCGCCACCTGTTCCGTCGAGTCGTTCGGCCTGGCGGTGCTGGAGGCGCTGGCCTGCGGCGTTCCCGTCGTCGCCGCCGACCGCGGCGCGGCCCGCGAGTTGCTCGCCCCCGGCGCCGGGGTCGCCGTCCCGCCCACCCCGGAACGCTTCGCCGACGGAACCGAGGAGCTTCTCCGCGCCCCGCGTCCGCTCCGCCGCTCCGCCGCCCGCACCCGAGCGGAGCAGTACCCGTGGGCCACCACGACCTCCCGGATGCTGGAGATCCTCGAAGGCCCCTGACCCCGCTGCGTGGTGGGGTCAGTTCAGGGGCGGGGTGCTCGCCGGTGGCCGGCGGTGTCGTGTCGCCTGCTGGTAGTCGAACCCGAGCCCGAGCAGTGTGGGCTCACTGAACGGCCGTCCCAGGAGTTCGACTCCCACCGGCATGCCGTCGGGTGTGAAGCCGGCGGGGACCGTCAGCGCGGGGAATCCGGTGTTGGCGGCGAGGGCGCAGACCCTGAGCCCCTCCTGGGGCTGCCCGATCGGCGCGGCCTGCTGCGAGACCGCCGGGTAGACCAGGGCGTCCAGGTCGTGCGTCTGCATGAGTTCGTGGAGCAGCCGTTGCGCCTGCAGGCGCCGGGCGAGCCGCTGGTGGTAGGCGTCCTGCGGGCCGGTCGAGGTGCCCAGCCGTTCCTTGAGCCGCCGCAGGACCGTGGGCGTGACCTGGCCGGACGTGACGATGTCGGCCAGCGTCACGATGTCGGCCGGTGGCTCCAGCCGGGCCAGCGAGCGGGGGAATCGTGTCCCCGGCGCCGCCAGGTAGCGGTTGAGGTCGCGCTCGGTCTCGTCGGTGAACACGGTGGAGCCGTCCACCGCCGAGGTCAGCTCGGGTTGGGCCGGGAGATCGACGATCGTCGCGCCCTGCGCGGCCATGTCCCCGGTCGCCGCCCGGACCAGCGCCGTCGTCGCCTGCGCGGGTCCTGATGTGCTCAGGTAGTCGGTGAACACGCCGATTCGGGTGTTGGTCAGGGCGGCGTCGTTCAGGGTGGCGGTGTAGGTGCGGGGGATCCGTCCGATGGACGCCCTGGTGGACGGGTCGTCCGGGTCGTATCCGGCGGTGGCGTCGAGGATCAGTGCGATGTCGGTGACGGACTTGGCGATGGGGCCGCCGGCGTCCTGGGTGTCGGAGAGAGGCGCGATGCCGTCGCGGCTGGACAGGCCCTGGCTTGGCCGCAACCCGACCAGGCTGTTGTGCGCCGCCGGGCTGCGGATGGAGCCGCAGGTGTCCGAGCCGAGGCCGGCCGCGCCGAATCCGGCCGCGACACCGGCGCCCGTGCCGCCGCTGGAGCCGCCCGGGTTGCGGGTCTGGTCGTAGGGGTTGCGGGTCTGCCCGCCGAGCGAGCTGATGGTCTCCACGCCGGAGGCGAACTCGTGCATGTTGGTCTTGGCGACGATGATCGCCCCGGCCGCGCGGAGCCGCGCGACCTGCTCGGCGTCATCGGCCGTGCGCCAGTGCCTCAGCGCCAGCGAGCCGCTGGACGTCGGCAGGTCCCCGGTGTCGAAGTTGTCCTTGATCAGGATCGGGATGCCGTGCAGCGGGCCGCGGACGTGTCCCCGCCGGCGTTCGGCGTCGAGCCGGGCGGCGTCGGCGACCGCCGTGGGGTCCCTGCGGATGACCGCGTTGACACCGGGCTGGCCGGCGTACGCCTCCTCGTAGGCGTCGATACGCGCCTGGTACGCCTTGACCAGCCGGACCGAGGTGACCCGGCCGCTCGCCAGCAACCCGCGCAACTCGGCGGCGTCCATGTTCACCACCCATTCGGCGATGTCTCCCGGTGCCGCCCGGCCGCCCGCGTCGCCGAACGCGGCACCGTTACCGGTCGCCGCACCGACCGTGACCACAGGTGCCGTCAGAATCACGGCACCGGCCATCAGGACCGATGCTCGGGTGCGCAGGTTCCGCCTTCGTCTTGCCACATCGGCCTCCTCGTCACCGATCGGCGCCTCGACGAACAGCATGGGAGAACTGCGTTCGACCTTGCCGACCGCGATTAGCTGCTGATTGCGCCGCCTTGATTATGGCCCGGTCGTGCCCCGGCGACTACCCACCGAAAAGGACGCATCACCAACGAAGGCCGGCGCCGCTTGTCTCTCTCGACGCCAATCCATGCCACTGCGTGAAAGCCACGATTTTCTACGGAGTTCCCTGTCCGGTATTGGCCGTATTGCTCGGTCGTTTTAACCCGGTCCGGCTTGGGGTGGTGGACGTCCGTAACCGTTTGCTCGGATATGTGTCCGTCGGATCTTGCGGGGCGATCGCATCAGCGGGTGAAGCGCTGCCAGGCGAGTTCCTGCTGCTCGGGTGGGGCGTCGGCCTGCTCGGCGCAGTCCAGGCGCAGGTGCCGGTCGCCGAACGGTTCATCCAGGTAGGCGCGGTGATGAGCTTGACCAGCGAGCGCAACAGGGCGGTCTGCTCCTCGGGGTCGAGCGTCTCGACGGCCCGGTTCAGGACGTCGGGCCACTCGCTCGCCTGGTCCGCCAGCGACTCCCCGGCCTCGGTCAGGCGCAGGGTCACGGACCGCTTGTTCGCGCCGGGCTCCTTCACCACGAGCCCCTTGTGGACGAGCGTGCCCACGGCGTTGCTCGCGGTCGCGGCCGAGATGCCGAGTTGGGCGGCGAGGTCGCCGAGGCTCGCCGGCCGCTTGCGCAGCAGTTCAAGCGCCTGCGCCTGGGTCGGCGTCACGCCCGCCGCCCCGGCCCCCCTTCCATGCCTGGCTCTTGAGCACCGTGCCGATTTTCGACAGGCCGCTGGTCACACGCCTCGCGACGGGCTCGCTGACCGCGTCGAAGCCCTCGGTCACAGTTCGTACTCCTAGCTTTGCCTTGACATGCTCTATGAACCTGATTGTTAGTACTCCTAATGATCGATTCGGCAAAGGGTGGCAGGCCAAAACTTCTGCGCGGGCCCTGTTTGTCACGCCCGCGGGGCGGCGGTGTTCCCGGCCGCCCTGACTTCGATCGCGCCGAAATGTCCGGTACCGGCCGGCCGGACGGGCGCGGAGTGACAACCGTATGCGCGCGGCACCACATCCCCATTCCCTCCAAGGAACAACAGGAGAATCCGTCGATGTCCCGTGTGAAATTGTCGGCACGACCCCGGCCATGTTCAAGGCCGTCGCGAACTCCCCGGCCGCGCTCAAGATGATGCGGGCCGGTTTCGGGGCCCTCGGCGGCGGACGTCTCGGCGCCGGGCTGGGCGAGCGGATCGCCGTGCTGGTGGCCGAGCGCAACGGCTGCGAGTACTGCCTGGCCGCTCACACGGCCCTGGGCCGCAAGGCCGGGGTGTCCGCGAGCGAGCTGAGCCAGGCCCAGGCCGGCCACTCCCCGGATCCGCGCGCCGACGCCGCGCTGGGCTTCGCGGCCAAGCTGGTGGACGGCCGCGCGCAGGTGAGCGACGCCGACGTGGAGTCGCTGCGCACGGCCGACTTCGACGACGAGGAGATCGTCGAGATCGTGGCGCACGTCGCGCTCAACCTGTTCACCAACTACGTGAACGGGGCCCTGTCTGTGCCCGTCGACTTCCCCAAGGTCGCGCTGCGCGGGGCGGCCTGATCGGGACGCGGGGCGGGCGGCGGGCCGCGCGCCCGCCGCCCGCCGCCCATGCCGGTCCGCTTCAAAAGGGCACGCTCAACCCGCCTCGCCCCATAACCTGGACGGGTTAGGAGTCCTAGCTTTATGGGTGGGTGCATGGCCGAGCATGTGACGGAGACCGGCGGCACGGACGGCCTGGAACACGGGGCCGGTGACCTGGAACGGCGCCTGGCCGACGCGTCCGAGCGCCTCGGGCACGGCCTGCGCTCGCTCGCCCAGCGCAGCGCCCGCGCGCACGGGCTGTCTCCGCTACAGCAGCAGACGGTGCTCGCACTCGTCCGCAAGCCGGCGGCGCGCCGGGAGGTGAGCGCGCTGGCCGCGGAGTTCGACGTCAGCACGCCGACGATGTCCGACGCCGTCGCCGCGCTGGAGCGCAAGGGGCTCGTGACGCGCTCGCCGGGCCCCGACGGACGCCGGCGGCTGCTCACCCTGACAGCCGGAGGCCAGGAGGTCGCGCGCCAGCTCACGCCATGGGACGGACCGCTGCTGGAAGCGTTCGCGAAGCTGCCGGTCGCCGACCGGGCGACGACGCTGCACAGCCTGCTGCAGGTGATCGGGGACCTGCGACGCCGGGGCGTGGTGAACGTCGTCCGGACGTGTACGACCTGCCGCTTCTTCGAGTCCCACGCCCACACCGACGCCGCCACGCCGCACCACTGCCACCTGCTGCGCGCGCCGCTGCCCCTGGCGGACCTGCGCACCGACTGCGCCGAACACGAATCGGCCACGGCCTAGGTCCCCGGCGGCCCATCGGTGTTGTCCTCAGGTGTCATCGCGGCCCGCAATAGGTAGGACTCCTATCAATGTGTGTGGCATGATTTCTGGGGTCGGCGCAACAGACCGGAGGTTCTGGTGATGACGGGTGGGCGAGTGCTGCTCGTGTCCGTCGGGGCCGCGCGGCCGCTGTCCTGGCACGGCCGGACCGTGCATTCGGGCATCGAGAAGACTCCCGTCCATGGTCCGGTCGAGGTCACCGGGCGGGGCCTGACCGGCGACGAACAGGCGGACCGCAAGCGTCACGGCGGACCGGACAAGGCGGTCCTCCTCTACCCCGGCGAGCACTACCAGGCGTGGGCCCCGCGGCTCGGCCGCCTCACCCGGCCGGCGTTCGGTGAGAACCTCACCATCGCCGGGATCGTGGAGAGCGACGCCGTCCTGGGATCGGTCTACGCCATCGGAACGGCCATCTTGCAAGTGACGCAGCCGCGCCGGCCCTGCTACAAGCTGGCCGCCTACCACGGCGTCCGCGACCTGGCCGTGCTGACCCAGCGCAGCGGCCGGACCGGGTTCTACTGCCGGGTCCTGCGCCCCGGCCATGTGGCCGCCGGAGACCGCGTCGACCTGCTCTCCCGTCCCGGACACGGCATCACCGCGGCCGAGGCGCACCGCGTGCTCAACGTCGACCGCGCCGACCGCGCCGCCGCCCGGCGGCTGCTCGACCACCCGCAGGTGCTGCCCGCCTCCTGGGTGGGTCTGCTCCGCGATCGCCTCGACGGACGTCTCGACGACCAGACCGCACGCCTGCACGGCCAGACATCGGCGACCTGACCGGCCTCCCCCGGCACGACCGAGCCCTCACGACTCCTGACCGTCCAGCGGGATGTGGGTCGATCCGGTCTGGGTGAGTTTCTGGATGGTGTAGGTCTCGGCCCGGCCGGGACGGGCCGAGTCGGCGAACCGGAACACCGCGCGGCGGCGTACCACCTCGGTGCGCAGGTCGGCCGGGTTCACGAGTTCGACGCGCTGCGCCTCCGGGCCCCAGGCGAAGCGCGGGCACTCGACGTAGCTGTGCTCGCCGGCGGTCTGCCTGCGCAGGAGCGCGTACGCCGCCTCGGTCGCGGGGATCACCGGGGCCTCGACGATCGTGATGTCGAGCCGCGCCACGGCGGGCTTCACCGGCCCCGAGTCGACGCGCAGGACGAGCCGCAGCCGCTCCCCAGGGGTGAACGGGCCGTTCAGCTTCTGGATCGCCGTCAGCGCGAGTTCGTAGAGCTTCCCCGGGTCGAGCCTTCGCGGCCCGCCCGTGGCGCCGGGGTCCACCAGGTCGCGCGGGGTCTGGTCCAGGTCGATCCGCTGGAGCGTCAGCGTGACGTTCGGGCTGCCGGGGGGCGGCTCGTCCCAGTCGAAGCGGATGGCGAGCGTGCCGTCCGGGTTGCACTCCCGCCGCTCGGCGGAAAGCGTGACGGCGCGCTGCGGGCTCGTGGTGCCCCCCTGCGGGCGGGGGAACTGCACCGGGACGGTGGCGTGCGCGGAAGGCGAGGCGAGCCGCCGGTTGTATTCGGGATCCTCGAAATGCACGTAGCGCGGGACGAGGGGCAGGTAGGGCGCGCCCGGGTCGGCCACGCGGAGCGGGAAGTGCAGCAGATGGCCGTAGCCGTCGTGATACGGCTCCGCGCCGGGCAGATGCGGGACGAACCGCGCCGTGACGCGCGCCTGGATCGTCGCGCCGGGCGGCAGGGCGGCGATCAGCTCGCGGGCCCGGGCGGCGCGGGCCTGCGCGTCGCCGGGGAGCCCGAACTGGCAGATCGCGAGCTTCGCCGTCTCGACGGTCTCGACCTCCGGCCCGGGCAGGGGCACCCCGGCGGCGGCGAGCTGGGCCCGCAGGGCCGGTGTCAGCGCCAGCGTCGGCGTGGTGATGTTCTGGAGCGCCGTGACCCGTCCCGCGGCTTCGAGCTCCAGGGACAGGCCCCAGTCGAGGATGCCGGTCCGCGGTGTCTCGGGCCGCTGCCCGCCGAGCAGCGTGATGGCGCCGTCGATCCGGTAGACGAAGGTCAGGACTCCGTCCCAGCCCACGTCCAGCGTCTCGCGCTCGACGGCGGCCAGCCGCATCCGCAGGCGCTGGTCGGTCTGCCGGTAGGTCGGATTCTCCGGCGGGTCGCTGAAGCCGGCGCGGAACGCCTCGTCGGCCGGGGACGGCGTCACCAGAGCCGGCGTCTCGGGGTCGAAGTGGCTCGCCCAGGTGCGCAGCGCGACTCCCTGCCGGCCGTCGGCGTTGGCCGGCAGCGGTACCGGACGCGGGGCGCGGTGCTCGACCGGCAACCCCCCGGAGAGCATGCCCAGGCCGTGCGGGCGCGGGTTCTCACCGGCCAGGACGATGCCGCTCTGGCGCAGAAGGTGGTTGCGCAGCGTCACGAACACACCGGCGCGCGTGCCGCTCACCAGGTAGCGCAGCCCGCCGGGCAGGACCGGCTGCCAGCGCTCCAGCGCCAGCCCCTCGGGGATCCCCGGCTGCTGGTCGTCCGGCTCCGGAAGGCCGGGCTGATCGAACACCGGCCCGGTCAGCGCGGGCAGCGGCGGGTCGGGCGGCGCGGGCAGCAGGCTCCGGACGGCCGGCGCGCGGAAGCGTCGCGGGAGGCCGCCGGTCGGCCGGTCGGTGTGCAGCGCCGAGCGGAACTGCACGGTGCGCTGGACCGTCTGCCACCACAGCGTCTGTCCCGCCGCGCCGGGAGTGGCCGCGCCGATGACGCCCTGCTGCTCCTTGGTGTACCGCACGCTGACGCGCAGGGCGCTGAGACCCCACGGCCATGCCGGCAGGTCCTCGCGGACCGGGCGCCGGGTGAGGTGGAGCGGCTGGACCCCGACCGTCTGCGGCGGCGCGAGCTCGAAGTCGCGGGGGCTCGCGGGAATCGCCGCGATGTTGCACTGACCCTCGCGGTAACGCAGCGCGGAGAGTTCCGGGCGGATGCCGAACAGCCGCCTTCCCATCGGCGCCGCGGTCGTCACCCGGACCAGGGCGAAGGAGTAACCGGTGGTCAGGGCCGCTTCGCCGAGGTCGTCCTGACGGGTGTTGTCGCTGATGATCCGGTAGCGCAGCACCGCCAGCGGCGACTCCGGCGCCAGAAGGCGATGGGACTGGACGGCCCAGCCCTGGGCCTGCTCGCGCAGCCGGGCCTCGTCCGCGAGCTCGGGGATGTCGGGCCGCACGCTCCACATGCGGCTCGCCACGGGTCGCAGCCGCGCGGTGCCGGGCGCGAGGCACAGCAGCTCGGCCAGCAGCAGCCGGGGGCTCAGCGGCGACGGGCCGCCCGCCGGCACCGCCGGCGCCGGCCGCCACTGAAGCCCCAGGTACGGGCTGATCACGAGGTTCAGCGGGCGCGGGTTGTCGGCCCCGTCGAGCGAGAGCGGCGCGGGGATGAGGGTGGCCGCCGGATAGCGCCGCGGGCCTTGGCCGGCGGCGGGCGGCTGGCCGAGCAGCCCGCTGCTCGCGATGAGCGCGGCGGCGAGCGTCCAGCCGTAGGGCGGCTTGTTGGTCGGCGCCATGGTGCTCACGGCCTGGGTCAGCAGCAGCCCGTCCTCGCGCCAGCCGGGGTCGGCGTAGGGCGAGGGCTCGGTCAGCGGCGGCCGGCCGTCCGGCCGGGGCGGGTAGAAGGGGCGGCGCGGGTCGAAGGCACGGCGCAGGGCGACCGGGCGGCTGAGCCGGGCCGGAGTCTCGGGCAGGGCCGCGAGGACGCTCTGCAGCAGCTCGTCCTGAGGTTCGGGGGGCGGGTTCTGAGCGCGGAACCAGCTTTCCTCTAGGGCGAGCGGGTCGAGCCTGGCGAAGCCGCGGCCGACCGCGGTGTCCAGCCCGGCGAAGGTGACGGGCAGTGGAGCGCTGTCGGCCCAGCCGGAGAGGGCGAGCGCCAGCGCGGGGAGGGCGGTGGCGGGGGCCGAGGCGCGCAGCCGGGCGATGACCAGCAGCGGGTCGACCTGCAACGGGCTGGGCTGTCCGGTGCCCGGCTGGGCGAGGTCGCGGGAGGTGTCCTGCATCCGTCCCAGGAAGGGCATGGTCAGCAGCAGCCAGCGCGGGTCGGCGGGGTCGCTGGGCGCGTAGTCCGCCGGGCTGCTGAGCAGGGCGCCCTGGCTGCCGGTCGGGAGGAACTGCAGCGTCGTCGCCATGCTCTCCGCGACGGGCGCGAGCCTGACCAGGTGATGGGCGCTCGCCTCGACGAGCAGCGTGTCCGGGGGGAGCGCGTCGAGCGCCGCCCCCGGATCGGCGAGCAGGGCCGACAGCCCGGCGCCGAGGTACCCGGCCGTCACGCCGCCGAGCGGGCTGACGCCCTCGACGGGGTCGGTGGTCCTGCGGGCGGCCATGGCGCGCAGGAACCGCGCCGCGCGCCGGGGCGCGATCAGGCGGACCTCCTGCACGGCCGTCCAGCGGACCTCGCGGCCGAGGGTCCCGCCGCTCCCGTCGGCCGCCGGTGTCACCTCGACCAGCTGGTGCTCGACCAGGGCGATGGTCTGCCAGCTCTGGCCCTGGGCGAAGGTGAACAGCAGCGGGCCGTCGGCGCCGGCCAGGGTGGGGCCGGGCAGCTCGTGCTGGTTCAGCAGCACCCTGATGGTGTGGCGCAGATGGGTCAGCGGCGGGGCCCCGGCGGTGCGGGCGGCGGGCAGGGTGATGCGCGCGGCGCCCGCGTCGTAGTTGAGCTGCTGCGGCCAGGAGACCAGGTTGGTCGCGGTCAGCATCCCGTTGAGCAGGAAGTTCTCCTGCCAGGTCCGGCCTTGCAGGCGCGAGGTGTAGCCCACCACGACGTCGCCGGCCGACGAGCCGTACAGTTCCGCCGCGCCGGCATTGCGGCCCGGGCCGGTGTCGTGCAGCGAGCGGCCCCAGTGGGCGATGATCAGCGCCTCCACGAACGCGCCGGTCAGCGGCAGTTCGGGCACGTCGTCCGGACGGGGCGTCGCGCGGAACGTCACCGTCGCGAAGCCGGGTGCGGCGCGTTCGCCCAGGCCGGGCGACTGGGCGTCGGCCAGCCGCATGCCCGGCAGGAACTGCAGGCCCCCGGGTTGCGGGGCGCTGTAGCCGTTCCAGCTGAACTGGAGGGTCGTGTCGCCGGCCAGGGCGGCGGGCGAGCCGTCGGGCAGCGTGGCGGCGAGGGTGAGGTCGCCGAAGAGGGTCGCGGTGTCGAGCGTGAAACGGTCCGTCCCCTTCGCCATCAGGTCGAAGGTCAGCGCGGCCGAGACGGCCTCCCCCCTGGCCGTGGACGGCGCCGTCGCCGGGCCCTCGCCGAACCGCGCGGCCACCTCCTCGGCGGTGAGGGCACGGTCGTAGACGGCGAGCATCCGGTAGGTGCCCTGCCAGGCCCGGCCGCCGGTGAACTCGTCGCCGAGGGCCAGTTCGTACCGGTCGTCCCAGGCGGCCAGGCTCCCGCCCACGGTGTGCTCGGCCTTGAGCTGCCCGTCGATGTAGATCCGGGTGCGGCCGCCGGCGGAACGCGTGTAGGCCACGTGGGTCAGGGCGGCGCCGAGCGAACCGGCCGGGGTGGCCAGGTCGGGCGCGCCCTCCTCATCGGTGTCGTCGGTGCGCAGCCACGCGTCCACGAAGGACGACCCCAGCAGCCCCTTGCTCTGCTGGACGGTCACGTTCCGGTGCTCGGCGTCGGAGGAGATCGTGACGATGTTGAACTGCCCGTTCGTCAGCAGGCCGGACACGGGCTTCACCCACGCCTCGACGCTGATCTCGCCGCTCGCCTTCACGGCGGCGGTCAGCTTCGCGGCGGGGGCGCCCGATCGGATGAGCGTCGGCCTGGTGAGGGTCAGCCCGCCGGAACTCCAGCTCATGCCCTGAGCGGAGGCCGCGGTCAGGTGCAGCGGCGCACCGGTGCCGGACGTGTCGTGCACGACCGTGCCGCCGCCCTCGTCGAAGCGGTAGAGGGCCTGCAACCCCGTCGGCGGCCTGCCGATCCGGACGGCGAGCGTGAGGTTCAGCGTGTGCTCGCCGCCGGTCATGTCGAGGTCGAGGGCCACCCGCTGCGGCACGATCGGGTCCGGGCCGGTCGCGCCGGGCAGGGTGAAGGGCGGCGTCACGGGGTCGGGGAAGCCGATCGGCGGCAGGCCGACCGCCCAGTCCACCTTGAACAGGTGGAAGTACAGCCGGACCTGCTCGGCGGTCAGGCCGGCGCCGCCCGCCGCCAGCGCGAGGGCGCCGACCCGCAGGCGCGGCGCGTCGCCGGCCTCACCGGCGGACACGGCCAGCGGCCACTCCAGGACGTCGCTGACCAGCGCGACGGCGCTGAGGCTCAACCCGGAGCCGGTGGAGCCGGTGGAGAAGGTCAGCCGGACGCAGTTGCTCAGGTCGGTCTGCTCGGCGTCGGAGCCGGCGACCGGGAGCTGGAGCCGTCCGATCACGTCGACCGTGGCCACGCCGTCGCCGGCGAACACCACGCGGTCGAGCACCAGCGGGTAGAAGCGCAGGCCGAACAGGTCGAGGCCGGGTACGGGCTCGTCGGGATCGTCGTCGAGCGGGCGCAGGCGCCACTCGTACCCGGTGCGGTGCTCGTAGTCGCTGCTGCGCGCCTCGGGGTCGTTGCTGTCGAGGTCGAGCTCGACGGCCTTGGGGGAGCGGGCGGAGGCCTTGCTGAAGGTGGAGCCCTGCGCCGGAAGGTCGCGGAACCACAGCCGCCACGTCGCCGTGCCGTGGACGAGGTCGAGCGGCACGCGGGTCGTGGTCAGCCGCACCTCGCCGGCGGTGGGGTGGCTCAGCGGGGTCCTGATCAGGGTGGACGTCGCCGAGCTCGCGCCGCGCACCAGGCCGCGCTGGTCGACGTAGCCGTCGTCGCCGGCGACTCCGGCGGCCATGCTCCCGGCGGTGAGCCGGTACTGGGCGGTGCCGGCGGGCGCGTCCTCGGGCAGGCGGCGCAGCCCGCCCGCCCCGTCGGCGAAATCGCCGTCGATCCCGGACAGGGCGGCCTCGCCCGTCAGCGTCACCGGGGCGCTCGGGACGGTTTCGGCGTTGTCCAGGCGAAGCTCGCCGGGATAGCCGTCAAGGTCGAGCGTCGCGCGGACGGGCCAGGCGTGGACCGAGGCCAGGTGGCGCAGCACGGTCTGGCCGTCCTGCCGGGCGAACGCGGCCACGCCGTCGGCGGCGGCGAGGCCGGCGCGTTCGGCGAGGCGCCGCCAGTGGTCCGCGTAGTCCGCGCGGGTGAGCGGCCGCGGAGGCTCGGGGCGGACCGTGTCGGGCAGCGGTGAGCTCTCACGAGGATCCTTGGGGATCCTGGGAAGCTGGGCCAGCGCCTGGACCTCGTCGGTGTAGGGCAGGTCGTAGCGGTACTGGACGGGAAGGCCGAGCGAGGCGTCGCCGCGCGGCGGGTCGCCGTCGGGACGCGGGTCGAGCACCAGGCCGGGCAGCGAGAGCGCCACCAACGGCAGGTCGAACAGCTTCTCCTCGCCCGCGCCGAGCCATTCGCGGGCGGGCGGCAGAGCGGCGCCGCCGTAGAGCGGCCAGCCCGCGGCGCCGTCCGCCGTGAAGCGCCAGCCGTTCGGCAGGTCCAGGCCGTCCTGGCGCGTCACCGGCAGCTCGAACGGCACGAGCTGCCGCCCGGCGATCGGCACGTTGGGCGGGCTGACGCTCTGCGTGAGCGACAGGGCCTGCACCATCGGCAGGGTCGGGTGGCGGCGCCAGACGAGGGGCAGCGCGGCGCCGACGGTGTCGGGCCGCAGGACGCCGCCGTCCACCAGGGCGCGCAGCAGCGTCGGGTCGACGCCGTACTGGAAGGCCCAGGCTTCGAGGGCGGCCGAGGGGACCGGGTCGCTCCGATACGCGAAGCCGATCGCGTCGAAGGCGAGCCGCACGAGTGGCGCGAACAGCTCGCGTCCGGTGACGGTGCGCAGCGGGACGGTCGCGAGCCCGCCGATCCAGTCGTCGAGGCCGGGCAGGGCGTCGGCCACGGTGGGCGCCTCGGTGCTCAGCCAGAGCAGGCCGTTGAGCGCCACCTCGGGAGCGTCCAGCGCCATCTCGGCCGACTGGAGCCGGTACTCCGCGCCGCTCGGGGCGAGCACCCAGGTGGCGGTCATGCGCTGGGCCGCGGCGAGGGTGAGGCTCCAGGGCTGCTCGCCGGGGACCCGGCCGGACCCGGCCGGGTCGTCGTTGCCGTAGCTGACGGCACCGTGCAGCAGGTTGCGCGGCGCCGGGGCGGGCTCCTCCCGGGCCACGCCCGCGTCGAGGTAGATCTGCTCGGACAGGTTGGGCAGCGGGAGCTGGGCCCAGCCGTCGTCCAGCGGCGTGAACCCCCACAGCACGGCCGGGCTGACGGGCCGGGCCTGCTCGCCTGACACCGGCCGGGTCCAGGACGGCTCCGGCATCCGCAGGGTGGCGCGGAGCCGTCGCGCGGCCTCGTTCGGGTCGAAGGCGAGCGTGGTGGCGGTGAGGGTGACCCGCTCGCTCCAGACCGCGTCCGCGCGGACGGCCTGGTAGCCGAGCGTGCCGGTGGAACCGGCGGGCGGGCCGCCGGCCTTCAGCTCCACGCGCAGTTTCGTGCCGTCGACGGCCACCCGCGCGCCGGCCGGTGTGATCCGGGCGAGCGTGTCCGGCCCGGTGGCCTGGTCGTAGGGCTGCCGGTCGCTCAGCAGCACGCTGAACTCGTCGCCCTCGAAGCTGATCGGACGCGTGCCCGGCTGCTCCTGCCAGGGCGCGATCTCCCAGAAGAGGCGTGGGACGGTGAGCGGGTTGGCGAGTTCCAGCGTGGCCCATTCCGGCGCGGGCACCGGCTGGACGAGGCCGTTCAACGGGTTGTTCGGGTTGAGGTAGCGGTTGAGGCGCCGCCAGGAATCGACGATCGCCGTCCGTTCGCCGCCGGTCAGCCGCTCGGCCTCGATCGTCATCCGGAAGCCGCGCACCCTCACCCCCGGGGAGGGCTCCGGGTCGGGGACGACCCGGGCGAGCTGGAACACGGCGCTGACCGGCGCGGTGTCCCAGAGCAGGCGGACCTGCCCGAACGCCGACAGGCCGCCCGCGTGGACGGAGAGCGCGCCGAGCAGCCGGGCCGGGCCGGTACGTCCCGTGATCGGCGCGGGCGCCACGCCGAGCGCGGTGTAGAGCTTCTGCGCCGCGTTGTTCTGGGGCGTCATCGGGTCGAGGGCGATCTCGCCGCCAAGGCAGGTGAAGGTCGGCAGCTTGCCCGCGATGTTCTCGGGCCACCCGTCGGGCGGGGCCTGCAGGAGCACCAGGCTGGCGGTGCCGGCGTTGATCGCGGCTCGGATCGCCTGCGGCGGGAGGTGGCCGTCGGGTTTGTTGCCGCTGCGTTTCCACACGTACTGCGGCGTCGCGTTGCCGGTCGGGCTGATCGTGACGCTGGTGACGTAGACCAGCGCCAGCAGGGAGCCCGGCAGGAGAACGTCGTCCTCGCCGACCGCCTCGCGTGGCGTGGTGTCCACGAACAGGCTGCGGAACGCGAAGTTCGTGACCGGATCCGCCAGCCGTATCACCTCGGCCTCCGCCGCCCAGAAGGGGCCCGCGATTCTCAGCTTCGGCAGCTCGGGGAGTTTCGCCATCTGCTCCTCCTGGTCCGCTCGTGGCCTCGGGGGCCGCCGTCAGAGAACGTTCGCGGGGTCGATCGGCCGTGGCTCGCTCGGTGCGGCACTGCCACGGCGCGCTCGGATCACCAGGGAACGCCCGCGCGTCCCGCTGCCCTGGCTCGTGTGGTGCAGCCGCCTGATGGCCAGCTGGTCGGGCCGTCCGGGATAGGACGTGAGCAGCGCGGCCGGGTCGTCGGCGCGCATCATGCCGTGATAGCGCATCAGCGCGGCGCCGAGCAGCAGCTTCCCGGCGAGGGCGCCGCTGAGCCCCGCCTGGACGGGACGCACCGCGACGGTGAACGGGACCGTGACCGAAGCCGCCGGCGGGTCACCCGTGCCGGCCTCGCGCACCGCGACGATCAGCTTCTCCACGGCCTCGGTGAACTCGGGGAACCGGGCCCAGCGCCGCAGGGCGTCGATGTCGGCGGCGCTCATCGCGCCGTTCCACCCGATGGTGGTGTACCGCCTGCCCGCCGCGTCGCGCGCCAGTTCGACCTTGCCTTCGAGTTCGTCAGGGATCTGTTCCGGGCCGACGGGGATCTCCACGCGGGTGACGGCGCCGGGCCCCGCGCCCGCGGCCCGGGCGATGATCTGCTCGATCGCCCCGGTGAAGGCGCTGTCGCCGGGGAGTCCCCGCAGATCCGCCGCGGCGGCGTCCGAGGGGCCCTCCCAGACCAGGGTCAGGGTCTGCGTGGGCAGGAAGTCGATCAGTGGTTGGAGGCGGGCGGGCAGGTTCTGCGCGGGGGCGCTCACCGGCTCGGTGGTGTACCAGCCGTCGTACAGCTGCCGGATCTTCGCCGCGTCCGCCGCGTTCATCAGCCCGGTCAGGGCGTCGCGGTCTCCGCGCGTCATCACCCCGGCGAACAGCAGGCGTCCCTGCCCGTCGATGGCCACCCGGTTGCGCGTGTCGAGCGGCAGGTTCGCCGTGGAGTACCCGGTGCTCAACCGCTCCTCGCTCACCTGGACCAGATCGACGGCGAGCGGGAAGTCGCCGAGGACGTCCGCCGGCGGCATCAGCGTGGTCCGCGCCACCAGGAACCGTTTGCCGAGCTGGCGGTGGGTGAACTTCTTGGCGGCCGGGTCGTAGAAGCACTCGGCCTGCACCTCGATGTTGCCGCTGAACAGCTCGACGATCTGGTAGACGACCTCGGGGTCGGGCAGGGCGCCGAGCTTGCGCGCCGTCGCCTCGCCGTTGGTGTCCCCGCCCGCCGGGTCGGGTGTCTCACCGGGCCAGCGCCGCTGGGCCTCGTCGGGCAGGCTGTCCCAGAGCCGGCGCAGCGGGACGGTGATGGTCCGCACGCGGGTGTCCGGCTGGAGCTGGGCGCCGCCGGGGATGTCGGTGGGGAAGGGCGGCAGGCGGCGCCAGACGATGTCCGCGCCGGTGACGGTGGCGTGCGGCAGCGGCGAGCGGTAGGTCAGGTCGCGCTGGGTGACGCTGTTGATCGGCGAGACGGTGCCGTCGGTCTGGGCGATCACCAGCAGGCGGTGCTCGTAGTAGAACGGCAGGGCCCGCCACTGGAGGGCGAGGACGCCCTGCGAGAAGTCGCCGACCCGTTCGGGCAGGTCGAGGCCGCGCAGCTCGTCCTGGTCGGCCGCGCCGTCGAGGACGAGATGGTCCGGCCGGTCGGGCAGCTCGCCGGGGATGGGCGGGTACACGTCCTCGACGAGGCGCACGGGCAGCTCCTGCTCATGCTCCTGGACGAACCCGCGCACCCAGTGGTACCAGCTCGTGTAGCCGAAGCGGCGCAGCAGGCTGAAGGCGACCTGGCGGAAGGCGAGCTGACGGACGAGGGTCTGGTTGCGCTCGGCCAGGGCCTGCTCGTGATGCTGCGCGACGATCACCTCCCAGATCGCGCCGGGCGCCGGCGGACCGGCCGGGGTGGCCGCCTCGTCGAGCCGCCGCGAGCCGAGGATCAGCGGGGCGTCGACGGCCTGCGTGCGCTCGATCACCACGTCCAGCCCGCCCGCGGCCGGGTCGACCCGCACGGCCGGGTCGTCGGCCTCGGCGGCGGCGCGGCCGGGGAAGAGCGTCGGCGACCGGCGCAGGCTCTGCCACAGCAGGTCGTAGCGGCCGTAGGGCTGGAAGTAGTAGCGCAGCGTGTGCGCCCAGCGGTCTTCGAGCAGCTGCGTGTAGGTCAGGCGCCCGTCGGCGTCGGACGCGGCCACCGCGGGCGACCCCGCGCGCGGGTAGGCCGTCGCCACCCAGGGGCCGGCGCCCGTCTCCCCCAGCCCGTCCTGCCCCGCGTGGATCGCGCCGCCGGCGTCGAAGAAACGCGTCGTCCAGGCCAGGACGTCGGGCAGCGCCCTGACGATCTCGGCCTCGGCGGTGGGGACGGTGACCCTGCTGGTGTCGGGCACCTTGGGGTCGTTGCTGTTCAGCGTCTCCAGGTAGTACTTGAGCCGCAGCCATTGGACCTGCTCGGGCAGGCCGCCGGTGGCGAACGCCTTGGCCAGCGCGTCGGTCGCGACGGTGAAATGGCCGCTGCGCTCGTCGGTCGGGCCGAAATCCTCGCTCCGCACCGTCCCGGCCAGGCCCTCCACGGCCTGGAGGTCCGCGGGCGCGATGGCGGGGCGCAGCAGCTTGAGCTGGGCGGCGCTGAGCATCGTGCTCGCGCTGAGCAGCTTGCGGTCGGCGTCGAAGGTCAGCAGCGGCGCGATCGCCGGGTCGAAGGGCTGGGGAGCCGCGCTCAGCCTGGCGGACGGGCGTATCTCGATCGTCGCGGGGAGTGCCGCGCCGCGCAGGAGCAGGGCCGCCTCGCCGTTGAGCGGCAGCCTGATCGTCCGCGTGATCGGAGCCGGCTGCGGTTCGAGCTCCTGCTGGCCGGCCCCGCCGTCGGGCCGGTCGACCAGGCTGCACGGCGCGGTGAGCGTGAAGCGCACCTCGACGTCGGTGTTCGAGCGTCCGCTGATGGTCACGGCGCGGTAGCGCAGCCGCTGCCGGACGGTGGGCCGCAGGCTGAGCTGGACCAGCGCCAGCAGGTCGTCGCCCTCGGCCGGCCGCTCGCCGAGCTGGACGCCGCGTCCCGGCTGGAACAGCAGCTCGACATGGAGATGGCGGCGGAAGGCGGCGAAGGCCGCGCCGTCGGGGTCGGTCTCGCCGGTCCCGAGCCGCGCGAAGAGCTCCCGGAGCAGCTCCAGCAGTTTCGGGCCGCGCAGGGCGCCCGCGTCGGGATCGTGGAGGCTGAAGGTCACCGCCAGGCCGAGACGCTGGAGCGCGCCCCAGCCGTAGCGGTCCGCGCCCGGCGGGCAGCTGGCCAGGAAGTCGGCCAGGTCGTTGGGCAGCGTCGGCGGGCTGACCTGGAGGGCGGCGGCGTAGCCGTCCGTTATCCCCCCGCGCGGATCGGTGCCGCTGCCGGGACGCATCGCGCGCAGCCGCTCCACGAGGCGTTCGAGCAGCGGATGCAGCGCCGTCTCGCGCCTCCCGCCGGGACGGGTCACGCCCTCCCACTCCGGCCACTCCAGGTAGGAGTCCTGCCAGGAGTACCAGGGGCCGCGCTCGTCCTGCACGCCCCGCGCGGACGGATCGGGCCGGCGGCGGCGCTGGACGGCGCCCGGATACCAGGCTTCCCACTGGCTGGTGTTCAGCGTGTCGCCCGGCACGAGCGGCAGGTCGTCGGCCGGGAGCATCTGGACCTCTTGCAGGAGCCGCAGTTCCTCGGCGAGCCGGGCGGCGCTGGCGAAGGTGTCCGTGGTGGCCGCGTCGATGTTCAGCTCGTACAGCCGGTAGCCGGCGTTCAGTTCCAGCGGGTAGGCGGCGTCGCCGCTCGGGCCCTGGTTCCAGCGGAACCGGATCGCGCGGATGCCCAGGGGATGCGGCCGGAACCCGACCATCGCGCCGATATCGCCGGTGAACACGAACGGGTCCGGGGCGCCGGCGCCGGACGGGGCGGTGCCCGGGAGCGGCATCGGCGCGTGCGCCAGGCCCGGCTCCGCCCGCTCGTCCTCGGGACTGACCACACTGAAGCCGGTCGGGCGCGGCAGCCACTCCAGCTCGGCCGGGCGGCGTTCCTCGCGCGGGTTGCCCGAGTGCTCGATGCGGTCGTCCGGCGCGGGCGACGTCGGCGGCGCGGCGACCGCCTCGGCGGCGAGCATGAGTTGCACCGGCGCCAGCGCCGACGGCACGTCGCGGTCGGAGATCGTCTGGAAGAAGACCCGCCACGCCTCGGGACGCCACGCGCCGCCGGGCAGCACGCCCCGCTCGCGCAGCACGGCGACCGGGATCACCGCGGCGCGGGCGCCGGGCGGCCCGAAGACATGGTCGAGGTCGATCTTGATGTCGGTGGGCAGGGGGCGGGCGTTCGACGTCGGCAGCCCGGTGGTGCGCCCGCGCTGGGTCGTGCTGTCCAGGCCGTAGGAGCCGATCGGCACGGTGCTCTCGCGGCGGAAGATCAGCCGGTAGGTGCGGATCGGGACCGCGGGGCCGTCCTGCCGGGCGGGCTCGCTCCACTCGACGTAGACCTGGCGCGGCGGCATCACCTGGGGCGTCGCCGCGCTGCCCGCCGGATCCAGGTCGGACGGGGCGATGCTGTAGCTCACCGTGAGATCGCCGTCCACCGGCACCGCCGGAGGGGTGTTCGGGTAGCGCGTCGCGATCAGGGTCAGCGGGCGCCCGGACGTGCCGGCGAAGTCGACCGGGGTGATCGTGTAGACGTAGCTCCGCCCCTCGCGCGGCAGGGCGGCGCGGTCGGCCGCGGTGTCGGGGAAGTGGTCGACCACCTGGAAGCGCGGCTGGAGCAGCGAGAGGGTGTCGGTCGGCGTGGCCTCGCCGGACCCGTCGTCACCGGGGACGTCGGTCGTGTGCCGGTGCAGCACCTTGACCGGCTTCACCGTCGTGACGCGCTCGGCCTCGGCACCGTCGAGGGCGCGCCTGCGGACGAGATAGTGGGCCAGGTGATGGTCGGGGTCGTTCTGGGCCCGGCTCGTCCCCGCCGTGGCCGCGCGCCGCCAGGTCAGGTCCCAGGTGAGGGCGATCGTGCTCGCGTCGCTGTGCTGGCGCACCTGCTCGAACTCGGGCGGGAACAGGCTGAACTGGGTCTGCGCGACGTTGAAGGTGCGGACGCCCTCGCTCACCGGGCCCGGGTCGGTCGCGTCGGGCCGCTCGCGCTGGCTGATCGTCGGCTGGGCGTCCGGGCCGGCCGCCACCTGGTCGAGCCAGGCGGGGCGGCGGCCGTCGGCGGTCCGGACCGCGAACACCAGCCCCATCTTGAACGCCAGCGAGCCGGCGGCCAGCTTGTCGCGCTCGGCCTGGTCGCGCTCGGCGTGGTAGGCGCGGAGATCGGCGATGATGTCGTGGATGATCACGCCGCGCAGCTGGTGGGCCTGCTGGCCGGCCTGGACGGCGCTGACGCTGCCGGGATCGCCGCCGTCCTGGGCGGAGCCGTCGGCGGCGTAGATCGACGTGGCCGGGTCGAACGCCGCCTCCAGCAGCTGCTCGTACAGCTCCCGAGGGTCGCGCTTGAGGAAGGGCGAGCCGCTGAACTGCTCGTACGCTCCGCGCACGGCCGCCTCGAAGGAGCCGTCCGAGGGGTTGCGCACCCGCGGGTCGCTGACCGGCGGACGGTAGCCGGGCAGCGCGCCGGGATCGCCGACCGGACGGGCGACCGCGCCCTCTCCCTCCCCGGTGTAGGTCTGCTTGAAGGCGTTCGCGAGGTGCTCGGCCAGGCTGAGCCCGTCCTCCAGCGGCGTGGGCTTGCCCGGATCGCCGGTCGTGCGGTTCACGACGCGGCGCTCGGCGGCTTTGCCGGTGTAGAGCCGCGCGGCCCAGTCCACCGCCCAGGTGATCGGCTGTCCCGCGGTGACGACGCCGCTCACGTCGACGAACCGCGGCGTGGGCAGGGGCTCGAAGTGCAGAAGTGTGGTGTTCTCGCCGGCCGCCGGTCTCGGCACGCGCAAGGCGAAGTCCTTGCCCACCACGGTGTTCTCGGCGGGCGGCGGCGGCAGGAAGCCCAGCTCGGGTTCGGCCACCGGGAAGCCGTCCTCGTCGAGTTCGAGCGCGCCCTGCGCGTCCCGGTGCAGCCGTTCGCCCTGCGGCAGCAGCACGAAGTAGGTCTTGCGCTCGTCGTCCCAGCTCGGCGGCTCGCGCAGCACGAAGATGACGTAGCCGGGCACATGGAACACGTCGCCTTCGGCCGGGGCCGACGACGGCTCGCCGAGCACGGCCGCGAGGGCGCGCGGCGGCAGGGCGGGACGGCGCGCGTCCTGCAGCCGCGTGAACTCCGGCGCGGCGCCGAGCGCGCCCCCGGTGCCCGGCACCGGCTCGACCTCGGTCGCCTCCAGCCCCAGCGACAGGAACTCCTTCGTCCGGTCGAGGGCGGCCTGGACGTTGTCCTCCTGGAAGGCCAGTTTGACGTTGGCCTGGAGGCTGTGGCCGCAGCAGGAGACGCCGACGGTCCCGGAGCCGCGCACGCCGGGCACGCTCAGCCCCTTGACGCCGATCTCCAGCCCGGCGCTGAACGTGATCTCCAGGCTGAACTTGAACGAGAGCCTGATCGTGGTGAAGACCAGCGGGATCTTGATCCAGAACTCGATGGCGAAGGCGATCTGCACCTCAAGCCCGATCGCGCCGTAGACGGCGGACTCGCCCGTCGGGTCGCGGAAGTCGATCACGCCGATGTAGCGGGCTCCGAACGCAACCCGCGCGGTGGCGCTGATCCGCATGCCGACCAGCCCGAGGTCCACACCGGCGCTCAGCTCCAGCCGGCCGCGGGCCAGGAAGCTCGTCCCGAGCACCATCTCCGTGGTCGAGACGCGGAAGATGAACCCGCCCTCGATCTCCACGGCCAGCGGGCCGAGCTTGGTGTGCCAGCGCAGCATGTTGGGCCAGCCCAGCTCGTAGTGGAACAGGCCCGGCTCGATGAGCAGGGTGGCGGAGAAGCGGCTGTTGGCGATCGCGTCGCGGACGAAGTCGGGCAGCGGCGGATGGATGCCCGGCTTGCCGCCCTCGGGCTTGGAGATGTGGGCCAGGAACCGCTTCTGGCGCGGCGACAGCAGCACGAACCCGCTCAGGATGGGGTTCTCGCGGGCGCCGTCCCTGTTGGTCACGTAGTCGGCGTAGTTGGTGTTGAACCAGCCGCGCACCGACATGAAGAACGTCAGGTCGCTGCGGAACGCGATGATCGCGTCGACGAGGAAGATGCAGGCGAGGTCGGCCTCGGCGAACGCCTCGTAGCGCAGCGGCGAGGCCGAGGCCGACGTCTGCGAGATCATCGCGCGCAGGACGATCGTCCAGCGCGGGTCCTGGCCGGCCTCCTCCAGGTCCACCGCCCAGCGGTCGCGCTTGGACAGATCCCCCTGGGTGCGGGAGAGCTCCTGCAAGGTCTTGAGCAGCTTCTTGACGTCGTTCTCGACGTCGGCGGCCTTGATGGCGGCGATGGTGAAGCGGTAGCCGAACCCCATGCCGATCTCGCGCAGGTAGATCTGGATGACCGGGATCATGAAGCTGACCTGGCGGATCTCCAGATACAGGAACCAGGCCCGCAGCCACGGCGAGCCGGCGCCGCGCCGCACCCGCAGGAAGCCGAAGCTCGCCGCGATCGCGGGCAGGCCCTGGATCTGGACGATGCCCTCCCCGACCAGCCCCGTCTGGTCGGGCTCGTCGACGAAGTCGACCGCGCCGCTGAGCCGGAAGGCGGCCCCGATGGCCAGGTTCACCGCCAGGCGCGTGAAGTGGATGCGCGGCACGAACTCGCCCGGCAGCGGCAGGCCGATGAACAGCTGGTGGTAGTCGGGCCGCGAGTCCGGCGTGTCGCCGGGGCCCTGGGCGAACTTCAGCTGGCCGGTCACCTGCATGGCCCCGTCGCCGTCGAAGAACTCGCACTGCGGCACGAAGCCGATCGCGCGCAGCTCCATCTCGAAGCAGCCGAGGAAGTTGAACGACTTCGGCTTGGGCAGCTCGACCAGGAACTTCACATGCTTGCCGATCACCCGGGCGTCGCCGGTGAGCGGGCACTGGACAAGGTCGATGCGGATCTTGCCGAGCAGGCCGAGCGGCCCGTCGGCGTCATCGCCGGGCGCCAGGACGAACCGCGCCGAACCGGTGATGGTGAAGTAGAGGTGGAACGCGCCGTCGTCGACGAACCGCAGGCCGAGGGCGTCCACCGAGAACTGGAAGCGCGTGCCCTTGCAGTCGAGCAGCTTGACGCCGCGCAGGTTCGCGGCGCCCTGCACCAGGGTCAGGTTGCCGCCGTCGCGCTGCGCGAACTGCAGGGCGATGTCGGCCGTGGCGTCGCCCACGAGGTCGGGCGGCAGCGGGCCCGACCCGGCGATGGTGAAGTCGGCGATGCGGTTCTCGCGGATCACGAAGCCGCTGTCGGTGAAGCGGAACCGCGTCCGCAGGCCGTTGAGCCGGGCCGGCCGGTCGGTGACGGTGGCGGCGAGGTTGACGCCCTTGGGCGTGAGCGCGAAGTCCCGGACGCTGAAGGTGATCGGCTCCTCGCTGGCCCGCGTGAAGTCGAGCTCCAGCACGGCCCCTTCGGGCTGCTGGAGCTGGTAGTGGTAGTCCTTCGTCGCGATGGTGAAGTAGTGGAAGGTCTTGTCGCCCAGGTCCTTGCCCTTGAACCGCCAGCGCAGCCCGAACAGGTCGGGGAACTCGCGCTCGGCCTCGGGGGAGCGCAGCTCGATCCCCTCGTCGTGGTCGACCTTGAGGGCGAACGTGCTGAGACTGAACGTCAGGCGGCACAGCAGGTCGAAGCTGAGACTCACCACCCGTACCCGAACCCCGATGTCGAAGCTGACCTCGCCCTGAGGCAGGGTGATCGGCAGCCCCTTGAGCGGCGTGCGGGTGTAGAGCTGAAGGAACTGGGCGTCCGTGCCCTGGCCCTGCCTGAGGAAGGGCAGCGTGAACGCTCCGCCGCCCGCGTCGATGTTGACGCTCAGCGTGGCGGTCCAGCCGTCCTGAAGTTCCGCCGGGTCGAAGACGACGGGTTCGCAGAGGGCGGCCGGGTCGTTGAGGTCGAGCGGCGGGATCGGCGTCGCGAGCTCACTGAAGAAGCCGGGCAGTTTCGGCTCGCCGAGCGGGACGTCGAGCAGGACCAGGCTGCGCGGCCCGTCCGCCGGTTTGAGCGTGACGCTGAACAGCGGCTCGCCGGGCGGCTGGGGCGGCTCGTCGTTGTGCAGCTCGCGGTCGCCGTCGCGGCCCCAGGCGAACGTGCTGCCCGCCGTCACCGGGTCGGTCCCCGTCAGGGTGACGACGAACGCGGCGCGGCCGAGGCCCGCGCCCTGCCGCATCAGCAGCAGCGAGAAACGGCTGGACGCCGGCACGCCCACGCTGAGGCCGGGGAGCGCGAAGGCGGCGCCGGGCGCGGCCGCCTGCCAGTCCAGACGCACCTCTTCGAGGCCGTCGCCAATGATCATGCGCAGGGTGATCTGCTGCTCGCCCGCCGGGCTGCGGTCGCCCAGGTTCGGGACGAACTGGCCGAGCAGCCGGTTGAGTGCGCCTTCCTTCCACTGCAGCACCAGGCACATTTTGCCGCCCGCCTGGTGGAAACCGACCGTGGCGCTGTCGATCACGACCCCGGTGTCGCCTATCTGCACCGGGTAGGGGAGTTGAGCGGTGAACGGCGCGTCGGCCTTGATGCCGTCCTTGCTCGCGCTCCCGCTGAGCTTCGGCACCGTGAACTCGACGAACGGGCGTCCGGGGTCGGGCTCGTAGCGGGCGTCGCCGCCGCTCACCACCTTGCGCATGGGGCGCAGCAGCTTCGGGCCGAACCGCAGCGCCACCGGCGCGTCGGTCACGCGCAGGACCGTGTGCGGGACGAAATCGAGCTCCAGGCCCAGCCCCTCGGGCTCGGCGGTACCACCGCTGTCGCGCAGCAGCACCACGCTCACCGCGTCGAGCCCGGGCAGCCCCAGGACGAGATCCTGCTCCAGGAGCAGGCGGCTCACCAGATTGACCTTGCCGGGCTCGACCGTCGTCTGCGGCGGCTCGATCCAGATGTGCGCGAGGACGGCGGGGTCGGGCGGCTTCGGCAGGAAGGGCGGCCACTTCTCGCCCAGGTAGTCCTTCAGGGTCACGAATATCGTCATACCGAGCAAGCTCCCCACGGCGTGCGCGAGTCGGCGTCTGCGAAGAGGTCGTACCTCTCCTGCTCCTTTTCGTTGAGCTTCTTCTCCGTAGTGGGCAGGGTCACGGGTTTGACGCTGGGCGGCAGGGTGACCCCGCTGCCCGGCGTACCCCAGGAGCCGTTCCAGACGTTGAGCGCTTTGTCGATGTCGGCGATCTTCTGCTGGTCGGCCGGGTCGAGGCGGAAGGCGTCGCTCCAGAGCGACACCCGGTACTCCCGCACCAGCTTGTCGTCCTCGTCGAGGAGGGCCACCGAGTGCTCGATATCGGTGTAGAGAGAGCGCCGGGCGAAATTGGCCGACCCGATGATCGCCCATTGGTCGTCGACGATGGTGGTCTTCGAGTGGACCACCACGTCGCGGGAGAACATCGATACCCGGGCGCGCTGCGGGGCGGGCAGCGCGTCCATCAGCCCCTGCCACAGCGCGACCAACCCGTACGGCGGATATTTCGGATCGTTCGGGTCGGCGAGTCCGGTGAGCAGGAGCACCTTGAGATCGGGCTTGGCCGTGAGGGCGGCCCGCAGCGCCTTCATCAGATCGATCGACCAGAATGACTGGTCCTCGATGTAGATATAGCGCTCGGCGGCCTTGATCGCTTTGAACCAGGCGGTGGAGATCTCGAACACGCCGGCCGGAGCGAACGAGATCTTGTCGTTCTCGGGCAGCCGGTTGGTGCTCGTGTAGTTGAACTGGGGCAAGGTGCGCAGCGACTGGACGTGATGTTTGACCACCGGCGTGGTCGACAGGGTGCGCGTGGCCATGGCGGGGGAGCCGGGCGTGTGGCTGTCGAGGTTCGCGAAGCCGAGGCGGAATGGCCGCACCTTCCGGCCCCTGACCTCGTTCCACATGTCGCGGAAGTAGTCGTGCATCGCCTGCACCGCCGGGCCCTCGACCTTCGCCTGCACATCGTGCCACTGGCCGGCCGAGTGCGGCTGGGAGCCGTGCCGGTCGCCCACGAAGTCGAGCCCGCCGGTGTAGCCGATGGCATTGTCGCCGTTACCGACGATCACCAGCTTGGTATGTGCGGAGCCCGCGGAGTGGGTCAGGATGTTCACCCAGGCCTTCTCGGCGAGGGCGGGTTCGGTGCGCAACTCCTGGATGGAGAGCAAGGTCGCGAGGTTGATGTTGCGGATCGAGGCCAACCCGTGCTGCACCGCTTTGGACTGGACGAAATTGTCGGCCATGATGGCGAACGAGACCCAGCCCAGGACCCGGACGTCGACTCCGGCCTTCGCCTTGGCCTTGAGCAGGTTGACCAAGGGGGCGGCGGGCGCGGGCCCCTCAAGTGAGAACGGTTTCTCCACCTCGACCAGCGGCAGGTAGGTGCCCGACCCACCGGGCGCGGGGAGAATCTTGCCGCCCATCAGGTGGAGATGCCAGCCGGCGATGTAGATGAACTGGTTGCTGTTCTCGCTCGGCGTCCCGTTGCCCACGGCGTCGATCCGCGCTTTGAGGTCGGTGAAGTAGGTGGTGCCGTCGATCAGCGGGGTGACCTTGCAGCCGGAAAAGGTGGCCGGCAGCGGTTCCGAAGGGAGCCTGGTGTCCTCGGGCTGAACAAAGTACTTCTTTTTCAGAGCATCGATATCAGCCACCAGATGGCCCCCGAAGCTAAATGCAGCACACGACAGAATTAGGCAATCTGGTTGCGAAAACGGCAAACCAGGATGAGTCTGGGAGTTGGTCAATCTCTGGAACGATTGAGAGTAGGCTAAGCGATGACTTGCTTTCCCCACAAGAGGCTTACTTCCGCAACCGCGCGGCCCAATCCGGTCAGCCGGCTCGCCACCGCCGGCTCACCGGTCGCCGGAACTGCAAAGATCAGCGAATCCCGTTGATCGTCCAGCGTCCGCAGGTTGGGTATTTTGTACTTCTCTATCCGGTTGGCATCGCTCGTCAAGATCGCCATCGAGGTGTCCCTCGGCGGCTCCGGAAACATTTTGATCTTCGCGGCACCGTCCACGCACCCGTACCGCGCCGCGCTGTTCGTCCTCGAACCGGGTAGACGTCGACGGGTATTCAGCGCGGCATCGGTGATCAAATAGCAAGATCGTGAGAACCGTGAACTACTGACACGGCCGGTCGCGGCGGCAACGCCCGCTGCGCTCCCACCCGGAACCGATCCACCGGACGGTGTCGACGAGGCCCGGGCCCGGAACCCGGCCTCGATCGCCGGCTACCCGCGTTGCGGCGACAGCACCGAACACGACACCGAGCCCGATGCCGGCGAGCGCGACGCCTTTTCGGTTGCGGAACAGGGCGTCCATCCAAGCCATTTCTGTCGTAGCTGTCCCAGCGCTCGCCACGACCGCGCGCCCGGGGGACACGAGCCGCGTTTATCGTCGGCCAGCACAAGAGGCTCCCGAATCGATGAGCATGCCAAACATTGCCTGGAAACTGCGGTACCTGCGCGGAGCTGTTACAACTGGCCTATTGATCGTGGCGAACACCCGCCACGGCATCTGCAACGACCGCGTCGGACTTATCGCGTCGGCGACGCAACGCTCTGGGACTGGTTGACTTCAGCGACATTCCACGCCCCTCACCACGCAGGCGCCGGTAGCTGGTTCCTCCACCCGGCCTGAGTGAGGGGCCGAACGAGCACGCCCAGCCCAGCAGCCGACGGTAACCCTGTGCGGTGGCGAAAAGGACTGAACGGCCAGTAGCGCACCGAGCCGATCGAGGACGCGTCCAGGTGGCCGCTCGGAGCGGCCAGAACCGTGACGACGGGCCCCCAGATTTGCACTGCCGCCGCACACGAAAACGGTTGCGGGTTCCCTCTCGGAGGCACTTATCACGTGGGCGCGATCACGATGATGACCCGCCGACTCACTCTGGGGTCCCGCACACAGCCGATATCTGGTCACCCCTTTCCGGCGTGATCTTCGGCTCCGCGGGTGCCCTGCCTTCGCGCGGCATGGAATCGGGCGTCGAGGACGAAGCTGATGGTGAAGCTGATGCCGACGATGCTGACGAGAATGACACCGCCGATGAGATCGGCGCCGATGCCGCTGGTGATGACGAAACTGGCGGCGCCGGCGAGGGCGCCGCCGACGACGCTAGCGACGGTGCCGGGATTTCTGAAAGCTTTGCGTTGGGGCTTTTGCTTGACGCACAGGATGCGGCGCACCGCGGCAGTCAGGCTTTGAGCACCTCGACTGGCCAGCACGGTGACGGAGACGGTGGCGAACCCGGTGGAGGTGAGGAGCTTGAGTAGTTTGGTGGGCCGGTCGGTCAGGACGGCCTGGAGTTCCTCGGTACGAATGGCGGCCCGATCGGGGTCGCGATAGCGGTGGCGGATGGCCCAGGCCATGAGCCGGGCCGCCAGCCACGACACCAGGTCGGTGCACTCGCTGGCGGCCAGCCCTGCCAGCACCGCCAACGCGAACTGGATGGTGGTCATGCGGTTTCCCCTGCTGAGCCGGGGCGGCGGGACGGGCGCCAGGCCGGTCGTCGCCAGAACACGGTGCCCGGTGCGGGTCGGCCCGGCGGATGGGCTGTTTGGTTCAGTGCCTGGGGGCGTCGTTCGGCCAGCAATGCGCGGGTCGCGGCCAGGCCGGTCGGTGACAGGCGGTAGAAACGTCGCCGTGGCCGGGACGGGTCGGGATTGGCCTGCTCCCAGCGCGCGGTGACCCAGTCGGAGTCCTCCAGCCGGTCCAGCACCCGGTACACCGTGGGTCCTGCCCGCCGGGTCGTCTTCATGAGCTGCCAGCCATGAACCTCGGCGTCCTGCCGGTACGCCTCCAGCAGGACCTCCAGGACGTCCAGCAGCGGCGCAGTCACTCTCTCCACACCACCCATGCTCTTAATGTACCTAGATACAGAACCATCAAACCGTTCCTGGTGTTCACCGCGATGAGCCTGGCCTGCACTCCACCCAGGAGGCGCAGGTGACCGACCGCTACACCAAGACCGCGACTCCCGCGACGCCCGGATCGGCGCGATCTTCGCGCTGAGCCGCCTGGCCGAGGACTCCGAACGTGACCGGCCCACCATCGTGGTCACCGGCGAACGGGTGGCATCGCCGTACTTCGACGACTATGCCGGAGCTTGGGGCCCGGGTGGTCGGGGGTCAGCCGGTGAGTGCGGCGAGGAGTTCTTCGCGGCTGCTGGCTCCGGTTTTGCGGTGGATGGCTTTGAGATGGTCGTTGACGGTGTGCACCGACAGGTCCAGGCGGCGGGCGATCTGCTTGGGCGCCATCGCGTCGCGAAGGTGGATGATGATCTGACGTTCACGCGGGGTGATTCGGTACCAGTCGCAAAAGGCCGGGAGGATTCGTTCGCCGTCGGCGGCCTGGATGACGACCGCCACATCTCCGGAGCCGTCGTCCAGCGGCTCGGCCTGGACGGCGGTCCATCGGCCGTAACTGGCAGCGGGCCCCACCACCAATGGACGGGTCGTGCGCGGGTCGCGGGCGTGCCGGCGCCAGGAGTGCCGCTCGGGTGAGGTCCTGGTCGTCGAACGGCCGTCCGCCCTGGGTGCGCAGCAGGCCCAGCGCACCCCAGATGCCACGGGCGTCGCGCAGCAGCAGCCGCAGCTCGCTGCCCACTCCGTGGACGGCCAGCCGCCGCCGGACCCGCCGGGCGGCTTGGCTGTCACCTCCTCCCAGCACCCCCGCCGGCACCGGCAGCCGCCGTAGATCCTGCACCGGGAAAGCACCGGTGCCGACGTGGAAGTTGTGCAGCCAGGCCCGGCCGAGATCGGGCTCCACCCCGTGCCAGAAGCTGAACGACCACAACCTGGCCCCGGGGCTGGAGCCCACCACCCGCACCGCGTCATGCGCGACGACGGGAGCCAGGGCTTGAGAGATCACCTCGCCCAGCTCAGCGAGGCCGGCTCCCTGCCGTGCTTGCGTGCACAGATCCCGCGTCAACTCGTCCACGCTCGTTTGATCCAGGCTTCCAGCCATCGCCACTCCGCGGCTCTAGGGAGGAAGGGACGCCGCCCACTGCACAGAATGAACCCCTGCGGGCGACCGCGACATCGGTGAAACCCCGGATTCTTGCCGCCGCTTTATCCGCTGGAAAGCCCGGCGGGGCGAACCCGCCGGGGCGAGAGAAACCGAGTCAGGGGAGCGCTTCGCGGAGGATGCGAACTGCCTTCGGGCCTACTCCGTGCATCGCCAGTAGTTCGGCGTCGGTCAGGTCGGCGACCTGGGCGAGCGTGGTGATGCCCGCGCCGGTGAGGGCCCGGGTGGCGGGCCCTCCGATGGCCTTGGGCAGGTCACCGACCTCACCGGGTGTCGCGGTGTCCCCGGCGGCCACGCGCGCCGCCAGCGGCTTCGGCGCCTGCGAAAGCCAGGCGAGACGCACCCAGTGGTTGAGCTGCTGACCGTTGATGTCACCGATCGGGACCTGTGCGCCGATCGGCTTCGCGCCGTGGTTCAGCGGCCGCGCGGTCGGATGCGCGGCAAGGATCTCGTCCGCGTCCGGCGCCGGGAGCCGGAGTTCCACCAGGCCGTCTTTGCCCATCGACGCGAACCGCTTCTCGTGCACCGTGAATGCGCGGATTCCCGAGTCGAGGATCTGTTCGGTGGTCTCGGGATAGGAGAGGGCGGCCTTGCGGAGCTGGGCGAGGCTCGTCATGGGACCCAACCTAGCTGGGGGAGTTCGATTGCGGTGAGCCGGTGTGCCGGATCGTTGGGCCTGGGCTGTCCGATCGCGTGCCCGGCAGCCGCCGGGCACGTCCTGCGGACGTCAGGCGGGTTGCGCGGTGGGCGCCGGGGCGACGGCCTGGCGGGCCTTGCCGGTCTCGCGGAGGATCAGCAGGCCGGTGAGCGCGATCAGCGCCGAGGTCAGGCCGTGGACGCCGAACGCGGCGGCCATGGAGCCGCGGTGGGCCAGGACGTTGATCATGTCGCCGAACGGGGCGACGGCCTCCATCAGCAGAACCCAGCCCAGGGCTCGGCGATGCCCTGTCACGAGGAGGACGCCTAGGACCAGGCCCATCGAGAGTTCGCGGATGCCCTTCATGGTGAGGAAGCCGCCGCCGTCCCCGGACGGCCAGTTCGGCAGGCCGACACCTGGAGCGGACGTCTCGGGGGTCAGGACGAAGGACGCCCCGAGGTAGAGGACGAACATGACGCCGAGAGTGGCCAGGACGGTATTGACGTTCTTCAGTGACATGGTTCTTCTCCTAATGCGTTCAGAACGGCTCAAAGCAGGGGTCAGCCGCGGACGCGGCGGATGTGGCGGGCGTGGCGGGGGCGTCCGATGACGTGCCAGATGACGCGGACCGGAGCGGGAAGGACGGAAAGGAGAGCGGCGCGCTCGGCCGGGCTAGCGTCCTCCAGGACGAACCCGAAGAGCGTGAGCAGGGTGAGCTTGGGGGTGTTGCGCACCAGGTGGTCGCCCAGGGAGGCCCACTCCCGCTCGGTGATGTGCTCGGCCGCGAGCGGGAGGAGGGTGGCCTCCTCGTCGTCGAGGTGTTCCAGCAGGACCGCGCGGTGCTCGGTGAGGGCGGCCACGAGGGTGTCGCGCTCGTCGGCTCCCGCGCCGGCCTCCCAGGCGGGGACCGCGGCGTCCAGCCTGGTCAGGGTGGCCGCGACGCGTTCGTGCTGGGCCTGCATGCGCAGGACGACGTCGGCCTCCAGGTCCACCCGGGAAAGGAGCGGCGGCCACAGCAGCTCGTCCTCGCCCTCGTGATGGTTGTGCAGGCCCAGCCGGTAGTCGCGGAAATGGCCGGCGAGCACCTTGGCGCGGGCGGTGTCGCCCGGCGTCACGGCCGCGACGAGTTCCACCAGCAGCCGTGACTCACGGCGGAAGACGCGGTGGACGATCTCCATGTCCTGGGTGTTGACGCTCATCTGCTCCTGCCCTTCATCGGTGGCGACGTGTTCAGGCTGCTCCCGGGCCTTTGGAAGGGACTTGGAGGCGGCTTGGAGGAGTCCGCGTACGATGTGCGAATCATGGTCTTCGTCCGGGTCCTGGGCTCGTTCGCGGCCGAGGCGAACGGTGGGACGGTCCCCCTCGGCGGGCCGCGGCAGCGGGGCGTGCTGGCGTTGCTGGCGGCGGCGCGCGGGCAGGTCGTGCCGGTCGACCGGATGATCGAGGATCTGTGGCGCGGGGAGCCGCCCGCGCGGGCGCTGACGTCCTTGCAGGCGTACGTGTCCAACCTGCGCCGGCTGCTGGAGCCCGGACGTCCGCCGCGCACGCCGGCCCGGCTGCTGGTGAGCGCGGCGCCCGGTTACGCGCTGCGGCTGCCGCCGGAGTCGGTGGACGCGTGGCGGTTCGAGGACCTGCTCGACCAGGCCCGTTCGGAGACCGACCCGGGCGTCGCCCGGGCCCGGCTCGCCGAGGCGCTGGGACTGTGGCGGGGACCGGCGTTCGCCGAGGTCGCCGACGAGCCGTGGGCCGCCGCCGAGACGGCCCGGCTGAACGAACTGCGCCTGGTCGCCACCGAACTTCACGTCGCGGCTGGTCTGCGCGCCGGTGTCCCCGCCGCGGTGGTGCCCGAGGCCGAGCGGCTCACCCGCGACGAGCCCCTCCGGGAGGAAGGCTGGCGGCTGCACGCCCTGGCGCTGTGGAGCAGCGGCCGCCAGGCCGACGCGCTGGCGACGCTTCGCCGCGCCCGCGGCATCCTCGCCGAGGAGCTCGGGCTCGACCCCGGCCCGGACCTGACGGCGTTGGAAAAGGCGATCCTCACCCAGCGCACGGACGTCATGCGCGAGACCGTGCCCCCGCCACCGCCGGCCGCACCACCGCCGGCGCGGCCGGCTCCGGCCGCCGAGGCGCCGTTCGTCGGACGCGACGCACAGCTGTCGGCACTGGTCACGGCCGCCGCCGAGGCCGCCGCCGACGGCGCCCGCATCGCCCTTGTCACCGGCGAGGCCGGGCTCGGCAAGTCGACGCTGCTGGAACATCTCGGCAGGCGGCTCGAACGTGACGGGTGGCTGGTCGCCGCCGGCCACTGTCCCGAGGTCGACGGCGCGCCGCCCGCCTGGGCCTGGACGGAGGCGCTGGGAGCCGTCGCCGCGACCACGTCCCCGGACCAGTACGCGGACGACCTCGCGCCGCTGCTCACCGACACCGCACCGGTGAACGCCGACGCCACCGCCGGACGGTTCCGGCTGCGCCGGGCCGTGTGGAGGTGGCTCGCGGCGGTCGCCGCGGAACGTCCGGTCGCCGTCGTGCTGGACGACCTGCACTGGGCGGACGCCGCCACGCTGGAGCTGCTCGGCGGCGGCCTGGGCACGCGGGCCCCGATCCTGATCGTCGCCGCCTACCGCGCGGACGAGAGCGGGCACCTCACCGAGACACTGGCCTCCCTCGCGCGCGCCGCGCCCCTCCGGCTGGCGCTGCCCGGCCTGAACGACGAGGCCGTCGCGGAGCTCGTGCGGGCCGAGTGCGAGGCCGACGAGGAGACCGTCGCCGGGATCGCCGAGCGCACCGGCGGCAACCCGTTCTACGTGCGCGAAAGCGCCCGGCTGCTGAGCGGAGAGGGCGCGCTGGTCGCCCTGTCCGAGGTCCCCGAGGGCGTCCGGGACGTCCTGCGCCGCCGGCTCGCGCGGCTGCCGGAGGGAGGCGTGTCCATCCTCCGGCTGGCCGCGGTCGCGGGCCGGGAAAGCCCGGTGGACGTTCTCGTCAAGGCCGCCGACACCGACGAGGACGGCGTGCTTGACGCGCTGGACGCGGGCGTCATCGCCGGGCTCCTCGACGAGCCCGGCCCAGGGCTCGTCCGCTTCGTCCACGCCCTCGTCAGGGACACGCTCGTCGCCGACGTCAGCAGGCTGCGCGCCACCCGGATGCACGCCCGGATCGCCGCCGCTCTCGAAGGCACCGGCGACATCGCGGCGCTGGCCCACCACTACGCGCGCGCCGGCTCACCGAAGGCCGTCGGCTACTGCGTCCGGGCCGCCGAGCTCGCCGAGGCCCGCTACGCCCACGACGTGGCGGCGGACCTCCTCAGCGACGCCGTCGCCAACTCGACCGGACCGGACGAGCGCGTCGACTCGCTCGGCAGGCTGCTGCGCGCGCAGATCCGGGCGGGAGCCGTCGCGGCCGCCCGCGAGACACGCCGTGAAGCCGTGGAGTACGCGGAGTCCCTGGGCCGCGACGACCTGATGATCGCCGCGTTCACCGCGTGGACGGAGCCGACCCCCTGGCAGGCCCGTACGTACGGCACGGTGGACCGGCCCATCGTCGACCGCCTGAACCGCCTGCTGAAGCGCGAGCTGACCCCTTCGGTGCGGTCCAGGCTCCTGACCGCGTACGCGCACGAACTGGTCGGCGAGGACGACCCGACCGTCATGGAGGCGGCACGGGAAGCACTCGACCTCGCCACCGGACCCCGGCTGCGGGCGGCGGCACTCGAGATCCTCGCCGGACTCCACGGCGACGCCGCGCTCTGCCGGGAGCTCGTGGAGATCGGCACCGAGCACGACCTTCCGGTCTACCGCGTCACCGGGCTGCTCAACCATGCCGCCGTCGCCGCGGCCGCCAACGACCCGGTGACCATGCGCCGGGTGACCACCGAGGTCCTGGAACTCGCGCGCGCCTACCGGATGCGCGAGGCGATCGCCGTCGCCGAGATCACGCTGGCGACCCTGGCGCTCATCGAAGGCCGGTTCGCCGACGCCGAACTCCTCTACGTCCAGGCCGACGAGGGCATGCGGCGCGCCGGATCGGTGCACACGGGCTTTCACCAACTCGCCCTGGCCACGATCTGGCTGAACGACGGCACGCTCGGCGCGCACCTGGACGACGTTCGCGCCCTCCACGCCGCGCTCGGCCCCATGACCCGCGACCTGCTCGCGCTTGCCCTCCACGCCAACGGCCTGGAAGCCGAAGCCCGCGAGGTCCGCGCGTCACCTCGGCCCATCCGCCCCGACTTCTTCTTCACCTTCTTCACGACGCTGCGCGCGATGGCCGTCGTCGCCTTGGACGACCGCGCCGCCGCCGAGGAGATCTACGCGACGCTGCTTCCGCACCGCGACGGCCCCCCGGCGGGCGCCACGAGCCTGTCGGTGGCGCTGCGTCCGGTCGCCCACACCCTCGGCGAACTGGCCGTCCTCCTGGGCCGCGCCGAGGCCACCGCCCACTTCACCCGGGCCGCCGCCATCGCGGATCGGTGGAACGCGCCCCACTGGGCCGCCGAGGCCCGCTCGCGAACGTCCACCTAGCCCCCACCTGCCACACCGTCCCGTGTGGACGACGACCCGACGGCGCTGGGCGACCGGCTGTACGCGCAGGGCAGGTTCCAAGCCGCCGACCGTGCTTATCGCAGGGCGCTGCGCGTCGATCCGCGTCATCTGGGCGCGCTGGCATCGCTGCTGCCAGAGCCCGCCCGCCAGCAGATCCTGCCCATTGCCCGCAAGCTGGCTCGGCCTGCTCTACCACTACCTGGCCACCATCGACTACGCCGGCCGGGCGCTGGTGTTCACCGGTTCCCGCCTCTTCATCGGAGGGCGAAGGTGACCCCCCAGATCTCGTCCTCGCGGCGTCGTCGCTGACGACGCCAGCCGACTCGCGAGGCGGCGGTGCGGTTGTCATTGCCGGAGCCGAAAGCGTTGTGCGTCATTGTCCACATAACGCCACTCTCTGTACAACATTGAGCCACGTGACGGCATATCGCGTGGCATCCTTGGAACGCATCTGACGTGACAGGGACGGGCGGGTCCCGGCGGGGGTAGGCCAATGGACCACATGCGGTTGCCGGATCTGCCGGAGCGCCCGGTCGAGTTCACGCCGGAGAGGAAGTTCCGGCGCCCCGGCCAGGAGTCCGAAGGGACGCCCGGCGCCCTGCAAGGCCGCGTTCTCCTCGGCGGCCCGGTCGCCTTCCCGATGACGGCGAAGCGCTACCCCGAGATGCGCGCCTACCTGGACGCGGACAAGCAGCACCGGTACCACGAGGTGCACCTCGCCCTCACCTTCACCGACCCGGACGACGGCCCGCGCCTGCACTCCGTCGCGCTCGACATCACGCTGACCGCGCCCAGCCCGGCCGAACCGCCGGTCGCCTGGTCCATGGCGCCGTCCCGCATCGACGACAGGGCCGAGCGCGACCTGCGGATCGAGCTGCGGCCCCAGGTCAAGCTCGTCGGGGTCGAGGCGTCCGCGGGTACCGTCACCAGGACCCTCACCCGGGCCCGCGATCCGTTCCTGCTGGCGCTGCGCGAGCTGCGCTCCGACCCGGGGTGGGAACTGAGGGGCACCAGGGCCCTGCCGCTGGAGGGCAACCAGCGGCTGGTGATGGTCGTCCGAGGCCCCCGGGACGCGGACACCACGCTCGACCTGGAGATCGCGGCCACGACGAAGGCGTCCGTTCTGCGCCGCTACAAATCGCTCGCGGACCCACTGCGATTGTCGGCGAGCCTCTGACACCGCGCGGGTCATCCGATGAACGACGAGCTGACCGACGTGGAGATCGAGGCGTTCGCCAAGGCGTACCCCTCGATGCGGGCCGAGAAGTTCCTCTGGGGGGCCGGGTTCCCCGACCGGTCGATGCCGAGCACGATCCTCAACTCGGGCGACTTCTGGAGCGAGGTCTCGCGGATGCTCGCCAACGGCGTCCTGCCCGGCGGGCGGCGCCGGTTACTGGCCGCCGCCCACCGCGCCTTCCCCGCCAGCGACGCGTTCGCGGCGGGACGGGTGCGCCGCGTCCTGCTGATCGGGGCCAGTCCCGACGAGGACGACACGGTGCGGGCCGACCGGGAGCTGAGGGAGATCAAGGCGGCGGCCCGCCTGGGACACCTGGAGGTCTCCGCCGTGCTGGCGGCCCAGGCCGCCGACCTGCGTGAGATCCTCAGGGCGCGGCCCGACGTCCTCCACCTTTCCACGCACGGCGACGGGACCCTGCTGTACTTCGAGTCGTCCTTCGGGGAGCGGCAGCGCGTGCCGGTCACCGAGCTCGCCGCGACCCTCTCCCGCTACCGCGACGGCGACGGCGTCCGGCTCGGCGGCCTGGTCCTCGCCTCCTGCGACAGCGAGCAGGCCGCCGCGGCGTTCCTGGACGTGGCCGATTCCGTCGTCGCCCACCGCGGGCGGCTCGACGACGCGTGCGCGGTGCTGTTCACCCGCCGGCTGTACGAGGAGTTGCGTGTCGTCCCGTCTCTGGTTCACGCGGCGCGGAACGCGGCGGACGACCTCGCCCGCGACGACGGGGACTGCCACGAGGTCGCGGCCAACCTGATCACACTGGGCGAGGGGCGCTGACATGGCCCCCACCTGGCGGACGGCGCTGCTCGCCTCCGACGAAGACGAGGGACGGGTGCGATGCGAGCTCTGCCCGTTCCACTGCGTGTTGGCCGACGGCAGGACCGGGCCCTGCCGCGTTCGCCGCAACAGCGGCGGGACGCTGGAGACCGCCACGTTCACGGCCGCCGTCACCCACCTGGACGCCGTCGAGCGCAAGCCCTTCTACCACCTGAGCCCGGGCGCCAAAGTACTGACGGTGGCGGGGCCGGGCTGCACCTTCAGCTGCGGCTACTGCATCAACCACCGGCTCTCGCAATACGGCCGTGAGGAGACCGCGCCCTGGACGGGGACACCCGCCCTTCCCTCCGAGCTGGCGGAGCGCGCCCGCGCGGCCGGCGCCATGCTCGGCCTGTCCTACTCCGAGCCCGCGCTCGCCCCGGAACTGACGCTCGCCCTGGCCGAGCACGGGCTGCCGATCGTCTGGAAGAGCAACGGGTTCCTCACCCCCCGCGCGATCGAGCTGGTGGCCCCCGTGCTGACCGCGGTGAACATTGACGTGAAGGCGGCCGATTCGGGTGCTCACCGGAGGCTGACGGGCGCGCCGCTCGAACCCGTCCTGGAAGCCATCGCGCACTTCCGGGACGCGGGGGTGTGGGTGGAGGTCTGCACGCCCCTCATCCCCGGAGTGTCGTCCTCACCCGGGCAGCTCGAAACGATCGCGACGGCGCTGGCGGCCGTTTCGCCCACCGTCCCGTGGCACCTGCTCCGGTTCACCCCCGACTTCAAGATGCGGCGGGAACGGCCGACGGCGCCCGCCGAGCTGGCCTCCGCCCGTGAGATCGGGCACCAGGCCGGTCTCCAGTACATCTACGTCGAGAGAGCACTCGGCGCCGAGGGACGCAGGACGGTCTGCCCGGAATGCGGGGGCGTTCTGGTGGAGCGCGGCATCTGGGACGGGGCGCTGTCACGTCTCGTCGACGGAGCCTGTCCGGACTGCGGTACACGGGTGCCGGGGCACTGGGGGTGGGGACGGTGAGCGACGCGGGGCTGACCGCGTGGGCCGCCGCCCACGCCCGTTCGGTGGGCCGTTCCGGGGTCCGCTCCCAGCAGGGCACCCCGAGCGGCGACGGAACCCTCATCGACGTCGCGACCTGGCTCCCCGGCGAGCAGGTGATCCGCTCCCTCGACTGGACACGGTCCGGGCAAGGAAATCTGAGGCTCGCATGCGCGGACGGCAAGTCCGTCACCGTCCTCGACGGGGGCGACGGGCAGGTCGTGGACAGATGGAGCGGCACCGACTTCATGGTGCGCTGGGCCCGCATGGACAACGACACCGGGCTGCTGACGGTCGACGGCGTGCAGACATTGCTCCGGTTCCCGGAAAGGCCGAGCGGTACCCCCTACGACATCCGCCGGGTCAGCGGAGAGGAGGGAGGATCGGTTCGCGCCGTCGCGTTCGGGGAGAAGCAGAAGCTGATCGCTACCGGAGGCGCCGATACTCCCGTGCGTGTCTTGCATCTGCCGGATGGACGCGGTCGCCGTTCCGTCCAACCAATGAGGAACCTGTACGGGCACGACGACATGGTCCTCGCCTTGGCCTGTGGCGGGGATGACCTGCTGGCCAGCGGTAGCGCCGACGGCACCGTCATCGTGTGGGACGCCCGGCGCGGACGCAGGCTTCACACCCTGGAACACCGAGCCTGGGTCTCCGACGTGCGCTTCGCCGAACTGCCCGACGGGAGGCTACTGCTCGCCAGCACGGCGAACGACGGCCTCGTCCGCGTCTGGGATCCCCGCACGGGCGAACTCCTGCACACGCTGCGCGGGCACTTGATGGAAGCTTCCTGCGCCGACTGGACGGTGCTGCCGGACGGCCGTCCCATCCTCGCGACCTGCAGCTACGACGGAACCGTGTGCGTATGGGACGGACGCACCGGCGCGTGCCTGGCCCAATCGGACCACTTGGGCGGGGTTCTGCACGCGGTCTCCTGGGGACACGCCTACGACGACCGCCTCGTCCTGGCCGCCGGAGGGGCCACCGGAGGCATCCGCATCTTCTCCCTGGCCCTTACCGAAGCACCGAAGGCACCGAAGGCATCGACGTCCACGACCATTCCGGACGAGATCCCTCCCATTGAGGACGTGCGCCTACAGGGCAAGGTCCAAGCGCCCGGATTCACCATGGCCAATGGACTGAGCGCCATTGTCACGCAGTGGAGTATCAGTATCGTCCTGAGCGGCTCCGCCGAGCCTGTGTCCGTCCTGGCGCACGACCAGCCGATCACGGCATATGACTGGCAGATCGGCTCCGAAGGTCGGCTGGTGGTCGCGACCGGAGGGGAGAACGGGCTGGTCCGCGTCTGGCATGCCGAATCCGGCCGGCAAATCGGCGACTTTCCATGTGAGCGTCCAGTGACGTCGGTATCGGTGGCCGTACTACCCCAAGGCCGCGTCCTGGTCGCGGCCGGGACCCAGGACGGAGACCTCTTTCTCTGGGACGAGGGACTTAACCCCCCTCTGTCGCTACTCAGGCAGACCCGAATGGCCCAGGACGAAGTCGGGCCGATCACCTCGGCGCGGTGGGCGGTCCTTCCCGACGGCCGGGCATGGCTGGCGAGTGCCGATCGAGACGGCAAGGTCCAGATCTGGGACAAAAACGGCTTCTTCAGCATGGTGATGCCTCGCCATGCGAACCCGGTGCACTCGCTCAGGTGGGCCGTGTTCCCGGACGACAGCGCCTATCTCGCGATCTTCGTTTCGACGGAGACCCTCATATGCGACCTGAGAGGCAACGTCCTGCGAGCGATTCCCAAGACCCCACAGGGGGAGCCACCCCCTGGCGACCTTGTCGCTCTGCCTGACGGGCGTCTCCTGCTCGTCGAGATAGGCGGGCCCGCCAGTGGCATTTGGAACGCACGTACCGGAGAGCGCTTCAGCATCGCTGAGACCATCGATGAGCCCGATCTCATTCGAACGGCTACCTGGATCGTCGATGGCGACGGACGGCTCCGGCTCGAACTCTTCCACGTCATGCGGGAGACCGAGATCCACGACGTCATCCTGCGGCCGCCGCTCCCCGGAACTGAGCCACCGCCCGTCGCCGAAGGGCCGGTCGCGTCCAGCAGCGCGCTCCGTCCCGCCAGGCTCGGCCTGCTCAAGCTGGGCGCGGGGGCTCTGTGGCCGGCGCTGGGGCTGGTCGCCGACCTTCTCAGCCTGACCGGACGCCACACCGGCGACCTGTACGACAGGCGTCTCGCGGATCTGGAAACGCATTCGGGCATCGTCCAGCTGAAGCAGCTGAACTGGCCGGTCGCCGCGCGTCTGGCGTTCGTCGCGCTGCTGGCGGCGCGGCTCCCGGAGGAGCAGGGCTTCGCGCCGCCGGGCGACGGTGTCCGGCGGCTGGACGAGGCGCTCGGCCTGGCGCTGGCCACGGCGCCGCTGCCCGCCGCCGAGCAGGCCGCGGACCTGGACGCGCTCACCGGAGCGGCGAACGAGATCAAGCAGCAGACCGTGGCGCTGCTCGCGCTGATCGGGCCGCTGGCGGCGGCGGAGAATCCGTTGCTCCCCCTGCGGCTCGGCCACCTGGAGCTGGCGCTCCCCCCGCTGACGGACCGGCAGCTGCGGCTGCTCGCGCAGCACGGCCGGACGGCCGAGCGCCGGTTGCGCCGGTCGGGCGGGGGGACCCCGCGGCACACGCCCGGCACCGCGGGGATCGTCCGGCGCGGGCTGCCGAGGCACATGCTCCACACCGACCTGGCGCTGCCCGCCGACATCCTCACGCTGCGCAAGCTGGAGAACCAGCTGCTCTACCGGCGGCACACGACGCCGCAACCGCCGGTGCCCCGGCCGCTGACCCTCGTCCTGGACACCACCCCGCCGACGTACGGGACGGTCGAGCAGGTCCTGCGCATGGCCGCGCACGTCCTCACGGTCGCCTCCTGGGAGCACGGCCTGGAGCCGGTCCTGGTCACCCTGACCGAACCCGACCAGCCGGTGAAACTGACCGGGCCCGAGCAACTCTTGAAGATGTGGACCAGCCGCACACTCCAGCCCCCGCACCCGGCGTTGGAGAAGGCGCTGGGAACCGCCGCGCAGACGGGACGCACGACCGTCCTGCTCATGCATCACCACACCGCCGGAAGGGACCACGCCCCCGGTCCCGCCACCCCGTTCGTCACGACGCGCCACCCGGCCGAGTCCCCGCGGTCTCGGCCGGCCCACCCCGACCACCACGAGCTGGCCCCCGAACCGGCGGGCAGGGAACTCGACGCTCTCGTCAGCGCCCTGCTGCTTCCGGGGGCGGCGCGATGACCCGGCACGCAGGAGCCGCCTCCATGACCAAGCACACGTTCGTCCCCTCCCTGCCGGATCTCATCGACCCGGCCGAGTACGCCGACCACCCCGGCGGCCGCCTGGTGCGCCTGCGGATCACGGTGACCGAGAACGGCGTCGAACTCCTCGGCGACGGCATGCGCCCGGACCAGATAGAGGCCGTGCTGGAGAACGTGACCGGACCGGACGACGACGAGGGGCCCGAGATGGAGCAGATGCTGTGCGGATAGCCCACGAGCTCCAGCGGGGCATCGAACTGGGCCTGGTGCCGCGGTCGACGGGGCCGGACGAGGCCGTCGACGGCACGGCCGTGACCGCTCCCGCGTCCTGGTGGTTCAGCCTGGTCTGCCGGACCTGCGGGCACACCTTCAGGCGCGGCGACCGCGTCCGGGTGGACGCCGCCGCCCGCGCGGTCGAGCACCTGGAGCCCGGCCTGGGGTGCGCGGGCGGCCCGGCGGCGGACCACACGAGCGAGGCGGACGAGTTCGCGGCGGGTCTGCTGTCGGTCTGGCGGACCGACGCGCCGATCGTCCGCCTGGCCCCGGGCGACTCGCTGCTACCCCGGCCGGGGGAGGGCCCGGCCCGGCGCTGCCTGCACTGCGCCAACACCTTCCGTCCCGGCGAGCACGTCGTGATGTGCCCGTGCCGCCGCGACGATCCGGTGTGCGGCGCCGCCGTCCACCGGGACCCGGCGCGTGGACTGCCGTGCTGGGAGCGCTGGCGCCCGGACGGGACGGTCAAGGTCTGCCCCGTCGTCAAGGCCAAGGCGGACGGAGATGGCTGAACGCGTCCACGACCGGCAGAGGCTGCTGCCGGGCTGGGACCAGGATCGCCTGGACGCCGCCACCGTGGTGATCGCCGGGGTGGGCGCGCTCGGCAACGAGGTCGCCAAGAATCTCGCGCTCGCGGGCGTGGGCAGGCTGGTCCTGTGCGACCCCGACACGGTGTCGGTGACCAACCTGAACCGCACGGTTCTCTTCTCGCCCGGCGACCTCGGCCGCGCCAAGGCGGACGCGGCGGAGGCGGGCCTGCGCCGGATCGCCCCGGGCACCCAGGTCGAGACGCGGGTCGCGAACCTGGTCAGCGGTGTGGGGATCGGCGAACTGGCCGACGCGGCGCTGGTGGTCGGCTGCGTGGACACGTTGCGGGCGCGGATGCAGCTGCTCGGCCGCTGCGCCCTGGTCGGCGCGGCCCTGGTGGACGGCGGCACCCACCCCTGGGGCGGCGAGGTGCGACTGCGGCTGTCCTCGGAGGAGCCGTGCCACGGCTGCACGCTCACCGAGCATCAGCGTGGCCACGGCGACCTGCCGTGGAGCTGCTTCGAGCCGCGCGAGGAAGGGCCGGAGCCGGCGGGCATCGCCACGACCGCCCTGGTCGCCGGGTGGATGACAGTCGCGGCGCTGGAGCTGCTGATGGGACGGCCGCCGTCCTGGCGGTTCCTCACCGTGGACGCCCGAGGCGCCACCGGGCCCGTCGAGGTCGCCTTGGACCCGGCCTGTCCGTACCACCACCCGTGGCTTGAACCGCCGGAGCCAGTCGCGGTGACCGACCGGGCGACGGTGGCCGAGCTTCTGGCGGAGCTGGTCAAGGACGACGAACCCGAGACGTGGGCCGAGTTCCCGCTCCCTTCGCCGTGCCGGGTGTGCGGAAGCCACGCTGAGGGAGGTGACGGGCGCCAGGCCCCCGCGTGCGCGCGGTGCGGCGCGTTGCTCCGCCCGTCGACGAGCATGCGCCTGCGGGACGCCGATCCGGGGCGCAGGCTGCGCGAACTGGGAGTCGCGCCGCAAGAGATCCTGCCCGTACGGGGAGCGGAGGGAAGACACCGATGCGTGCGTCTGAATCGCGGCTAGGCCCCGAGGAGGAGCCGAGGGCCGGACGGGGGCGGATCGAGGAGATCCCCATGACCGGCCAGGACCGGGCGATCTTCCTTGAGGCGCTCGCCGAGACCTACTCGACCGCGACCCGCGCCGACCGGATCCTGGACGCCATCGACTTCCCGGCCCGGCTGCGCCCGCCCTTCACCACCTCGCCCGAACAGGCGTGGAACGACATCTTCCGGGAGATCGTGAACGGCGTCGTCCAGGCGGGTTTCCGGCGGCTTCTGGAGAACGCCCTGCGCGTCTACGGGCACAACCAGACGTTCCTGGATCTCAGCGACCGTTATCTGCACCGGCCGGCCGGCCCGCCCGCCGCGGCGCCGGCCCCCGAGGCCGCTACGGCCGCCACCGCCACGGCCACCGCCACGGCGACGCCCGCCGCGCAAGAGCCGGTGCCCGAACCCGAGCCGGCGCCGACCTGCCATGTGATCTTCCGCGCCGACACCGAGGACGAGCGCGCCACGGTGCGCGACTGGCTGGAGCGGGCGGGCCTGCGCCCCGTGGAGGTCTGGTCCACGCCGTCGTCCCTCTCCTTCCAGGTCGCCTCGGACGACCCCGGTGAGATCCGCAGGCTCCTCGACCGCACCGACTTCGGCTGGACGGTCGTACCGCCGGGCGCGCCCGACTACCTGCTCCGCCAGATCTATGTCGAGGGCCCCGACGGCCGCCGGTTCCGCATCGTCGACGCCCCGGCGCAGCAGACCGTCGGGAACGTCGCCGCCGAGGTGGTGGACGCCTACGGCCCCAACTTCCCCGGCGCCAAGCGGCCCACCGTCGTCGACCATGTGGACGCCGACGGCTCGGGCCGCCGGGTGGACCCCGAGCGGACCCTGCACGACGAGGGGGTCCGCGACGGCGACCGGCTCCGGGTCGGGTTCCAGGCGACCGCCGCCGCCGTCCACCCCGCCGACCGGGAGGAGGCGCTGTTCCGGGTCAAGAACCAGATCCTGGCGTACGCGGCGTCCCATCCCGACCTGGAGGTGGCGGCGAACCTGCCGCTGGCGCCCACCGAGTACCGGCTGGAGTTCGTCCAGCCGAGCTTCGGCCCCCCGGCGGCGCCGGGGGAGGAGCCCCCGGCCATATCCAGGCATGTGGTCGTGCTCATGCTCGGGCCCGAGTTCCCGGTGACCGCGCCCCAGGCGTTCTGGATGACCCCGATCTTCCATCCGAACGTCTACCCCAACTACGACAGCCCGCTGCTCCGGGAGAACAAGGCGGCGGGCGGCCTGGTCTGCCTGGGCGCGCTGGACGAGTCCTACCACGCGTCCCTCGACTTCGGGGAGCTGTGCGCGATGCTCCGTGACATCGCCGCCTACCGCAACTACACCATCTTCAAGCCGGACGGAACGGTGTCCGCGTCCGGTCGCGCCGGCCTTCAGGGCGACCACTTCGACGGCGCGGCGGCGCAGTGGGTGCTGTCGGAGGGCGGGGCGAGGCGGATCGCGGAGATCGGCGGCGCCCCCTCCTACGCCCGCGCGCAGACCAGGGGCAGCTACCGGAACGTGGTCGAGCCGCTCGAAACCGACCGCCCGTGAGCGGCTACGAGGTCGAGCTCTTCCGCGGGGAGGAGCTGAAGCCCAACGGCAGGATTCCGCTGGAACCCCTGCTGCGCCGGTTCTTCGAGAGCCACCTCGACCAGCGGCTGGACGGCGCGCGCATCCAGCTGCTGTTCCTGCCCCAGCCCGAGACCATGGCGTTCTCCAGCGAGCAGACCGGCGGGTTCTCGGTGGCGAACCTCCGGCCCCGGTACGGCCATGTGCAGGTGAAGGTGATCCTCGACGGCGAGCTCCTCTACCAGCATCCGCATCCGGTGAGCGAGCTGCTGGGCAGGGTGCTGCGCCAGACGCTCACCGAGCGGGCACCGGACGAGCGGCGCTGGGGTTTCGGCCTGCGCGGCCCGAACATGGACAAGGTCCCTCTGGTCCGGCCGGTGCCGGACATGGACCACGGCGTTCAGATCGAGGTCGGGGCCCGGCGCGGGCGGGTCTTCACGCTGGAGGAGCTCCAGGCGCCCGACGCGCCCCTGCGCACGCTGGCCGACCTCGGGGCGGACATGCCCGAGGGCGGCCCGGACGGCGAGGCGGCCAAGCCGGTCTCGGTGGTGCTCGGCAAGAGCCTGTACGAGGCGTTCACCTCGGGAATCTCGTTCTCCGCCGAGGTCGAGGAGGGCGGGTTCCTGGCAGGCCGCGTCTACCGGAACGCGGACGCGCCCGACTGCCATCTCATCGAGCTGACCGCCATCATCCCGGCCGAACGGACGGGGGCGTCGCTGCTGGAGTTCACCTTCACCGGGGAGAGCTTCCTGCGGGTGGGCGCGACGCTCGCCGCACGGCACCACGGTGAGGAACTCGTCGGCTGGTACCACACCCATCTGTTCGCGGCGGGGCGCGGCTTCGGCCTGTCGTCGGTGGACATCCGGCTGCACCGCTCCACCTTCCAGCGGCCCTGGCAGGTGGCCGCGCTGGTCAACATCTCCGGCGGCCGGCGCCTGCTGCGGTTCTACCGCAGCAGCGAGAAGGGGATGGCGCGCGCCCCGTACTGGACGGTGCCGTGATGGGGGCGGCCGGAACGGCGCGGCGGATCCTGGAGTGGGTCGCGGAGCCCAAGGGCCTGGTTCCCAACGGCACCCTGTGGGAGTCCTCCAGGCTGGCCGTCCCGGACGGGGCCACCCTGGACAGGCTGGCCCAGATCGCCCGGATGGCGAACGCGCTGCGCGGAGCGGGCGATCCACCGTTCGGCGACCCCGCGCCGATCGGCCCGGCGGCCGTGCTGCTCGCGGCGGCGATCGGCGGACGCGAGCAGACCGACCAGGCCCTGCGGATCGTGGAGGCGATCGCCCCGGCGCACCGCCGTCCCCCCGGCTGGCATGAACTGACCGCACGGGACGCGGTGCTTCATCCCGTGCTGCGGGCGCTGGATCGATGGCCGGGCGATGGCGAGTTCCCCGCGAGCCTTCTGCGCGCGTCCCCGCTGACCGCCGTCCTGCACCATCCACCGGGAAACGCCGACCCGTCGAGCCGGGGCTACCTCTCAGCCGAACGGACGGCCGAAGCCCTGCTGCGGGCGCCACGCGGGCGCGGCGTCCTCGTGGCGGCGCTGGCCACCTGCAGCCACGACCCGGCGGTGCTGGCCTGGCGTGCGCATCTGCTCAACCTGTGGCTGCGGCACGGCCGGGCCGACCTCGTCCTGGACACCTACGCCCTCGCCCGGCTCCGGCACGCCGACAGCTGGGACGAGCAGATCGGCGCCGCGCTGGGCTGGCATGGCAAACCCAGCCCGGTGATGAAGGCGACCGCACGCTACTGGGCGGCGGCCGAGCGGGTACGGCTGCGCCGCGACCGTCCCGTCGCCCGTGGCCACGAAAGGGCCCTCGCCCTGGTCAGCCGCCACCGGAACTGGACGGGAGGAGCATCCTGATGCCACCGCGACGCCGCCGGCTCGCATTCGTGACCACCGATCCGCAAGCGTTCGAGGACCTCGCCATCCTCCATAACGACGACTGGACGCTCGGCAGGCTGCTGGAGGAGAGCCCCGCGTTCGCGCTGGAGGCCCTGGACCCGGACTACCTGAAGGTCGGTCTCAGCTCGCTGAACGTCAGCGCGACCGCCTCCCCGGCGGGGGCGGCGCTGCACGTCCCTCCGGGGGTCTCGTTCGCCGCGCTCTGCCAGGCCCGCCCCAGCGAGAACGGGGAGTCACCCGAGGCGGCCGACGCGAGCACGCCCACCGCGCAGGCCACGGTGGCCGCGGAGCCGGGGGAGGCCAAGCGGGAACTGGCCGAGGCGGGCGGGCACCCGGAGAACCTCAGCGAACGCGCCGCGGTGCTCATCGCGCACCAGGAGGAGATCGACCGCGTCGGCGCCTACCTCAAACAAGGTCTCTCGGTGCTGATCCAGTGCGAGAAGCTGCTCGTCGAGCACCTCATCGACGAGATCGTGAACCAGTCGGGACGGACCCGTACCGTCATCAAGGCCGAGACCGGGGAGCCCGCCGAGTCACCCTTCGGGCTGCCCGCCCAGGGCCGGCGCGCCGCCCTCCTCGCGGCGCTGGAGCGGGAGGTCAACGACGACGACGAGGAAAGGATCGTCGTCGTGCCGCACCTGGACCTGCTGGCGGGCGGAAGCAACACCGCGATCAGCTCCGAGGCCCGCGAGCTCACCGACGTCCTGTACGAGCGGAGCACGCGCGTCCTGCTCGCGTTCACCGACCCGTCGCTGGTGCTGCCGGAGGTCCTGGCCGACCGGTTCGCGGTACGGCTCTCCCTCGACGTGCTGCCGCGGGAGGTCGCCGCCACCGGCGGCCGGCGCGTCCCGGTGGGCCAGGCGCTGGTCCGCCGGGAAGAGGCCGAGCTGTTCGCCGGCTTCGACCCGGTCGCCCTGTACAAGAACATCGCGGGCATGAACGCCGTGCGGCTCCGGCTCGGCATGCGCTTCGCCTACCACGAGCGTCGCCAGCGTCCCTCCCTCACCTTCGCCGACCTGCTGCAGGAGCTGGCGCTGTTCAAGGCGCACACCTCGAACTCCTTCGAGGTGCCGAACGTGCCGTTCGACCGGATCGGGGGCTACCAGGCGGTCAAGGACGAGCTGCGCCGGGCGCTGACGATCATCTCGGGGGCCGCGGCGGGCCTGGCCGACCTGCCCGAACCCGTCCGCCAGGACCTGGTGCCGCGCGGGTTCATCTTCCACGGCCCGCCCGGGACGGGCAAGACCCTCTTCGCCAAGGCCGTGGCGACCGAGCTGAACGCCACGGTGCTGGTCGTGTCGGGCCCCGAGGTCACCGACATGTACGTCGGCGAGAGCGAGCGCAAGGTGCGCGAGCTGTTCGCCGAGGCGCGGCGGAACGCCCCCTCGGTGCTGGTGTTCGACGAGTTCGACTCGATCGCGGCCAAGCGCACCGGCCGCGACGACGGCGGCAGCCGGGCCGGCAACGCGGTCGTGGCGCAGCTGCTCACCGAGCTGGACGGGTTCCGTCCGGAGGTGCCGGTGCTCATCATCGGCACCACCAACCGCGTCGACATCATCGACGACGCGCTGCTGCGGCCGAGCCGGTTCCGGGCGATCAAGATCGATCTTCCGGACGAGCAGGCCAGGGAGGCCATCGCGCGGGTGCACGCCGAGGCGTTCCTGCGCGAACGTCCCGGCGGCGAGCTGCTGCGGGCGATCGCCCGCGCCACCGAGGGCTTCAACGGCGACGAGATCCGCTCGATCTTCCGGGACGCGCGCGCCGACGAGCTGATCGACGGGCCGTCCGCGCGGCCGGACGCCCGGCGCCTGGGCGAGCTGATCGGCGCCCTGCACCGGGAACAGCAGCAGCGTGAGATCGACCAGCGCAGGCCGGCGGGCAGGCCGGCGCCGGACACCTCCTACGTCGCGATCAGCCGCGGCCGGCCGATCCTCACGGAGATGGTCGTGCCCGCGCGTACCCACCGGAACCAGGAAGGCGGGCCATCGTGAGCCGCACCCCGCAACAGCTCGGACTGGCCTTCGCGGGCCGGCTCCGCGACGTCAAGGAACAGTTCGTCGACCGCGACGAGGTGGTGGACCTCCTCGCCCTCGGCGCCCTCTGCGGAGAGCACGCGCTGGTCATCGGACCACCGGGCACCGCCAAGAGCCGGCTGCTCATGCGGTTCTGCCGGCTGCTGGACACCGAGCCGTTCAGCTACCTGCTGACCCGCTTCACCGAGCCGGCCGAGATCTTCGGCTCGATCGACGTCAAGGAGTTCCAGGACCACAGCGTCTACAAGATCAATACGACGGGGATGCTGCCCGAGGCCCGCATCGCCCATCTCGACGAGGTGTTCCGGGGCAGCTCGGCCATCCTCAACACGCTGCTCACCCTGATCAACGAGCGGACCTTCCACACCGGCCAGACCCTGCTGCGGTCCCCGCTCATCACGCTGGTCGGCTCGGCCAACGACATCCCGGACGACCCGGAGCTGGCCGCCTTCAGCGACCGTTTCCTGCTGCGCTGCACGGTCGACCACGTCGGCGACGACGACCTTGAGGATCTGCTGGCGGTGGGCTGGCAGGACGAGCAGGGCCGCATCAAGGCCGCGGCCGGCACCGGCGGCGCAGGCGGCGGCGAGAGTCACGACCGCGACCTGGTGCCTCTCACGGCGCCGGAGCTCGCCTCACTCCAGCAGGCCGTCGGCAAGGTCGACCTCACCCCCATCCGCGGCCCCTACGCCAAGGTCCTCCAGGCGCTGCGCGGCGAGGGGGTCACGTTCTCCGACCGGCGCGCGGTCAAGGCGCAGAAGGTGTTCGCGGCGTCGGCGGTGCTGCGCGGCAGCGGCACCGCCGAGGAGGCCGACCTCGCCCGGCTGGTGCACCTGTGGACCGACCCGCGGGACGAGGCCACGCTGCGGCGGATCATCGCCGACAGCGGGATCCCGGTGGACGAGCCCGGCGGCGGCACCCGCGACCCGGTGCTCATCAAGATCGACCTGCGGGAGATCGGGGAGCTGCGGGAACGGGCCGCCACGGGGATCGAGATCCAGCGGCTCGCGCAGGACAACCGGCGGCTCGCCAACGAGGTGCGCCGCCACCACCGCGGGGACTCCGAGCTGCTCCGCGCGATCGAGCGCGAGCAGACCGCGCTGATGACCAGGCTCCGTGAACTCGACCCGGACAGGTGGCTGAGCTGATGTGCAACCCGCGCAGGATCCAGGTCAGGGCGACCCGGCGGCTGGCAGAAGCGTGGGAACAGGAGGTGCGCCGCAGCGTGGTCCTGTCCGGCGACGTCGCGGGGGAGGCACGGGTCCGGGAACGGCTCGCCGCGGCCGTCGGCGCGCCCACGCTGGCGGCCCTCTCCCGGGTCCTCGGACGCACCGAGGGATGGGAGGAAGGGGACGACGGCGTGTTCCGTCACCCGCTCGACGGCGGCGTGATCTCGTTCGATCCCGATTCCCGCGAGCTGGAGATCGTGGCCCGGGTGAGCGCCCGGGTCGAAGCCTCGGGTGAGGCGGTGGCGGTCGTGCGGGCCGAGGTGGACGACCTGCTCGAAGCGTCCGGGGCAGGCACGTACTACGACGACGCGTGGGGCGGGCACACCCGCGAACGCGCCGAGCGGGAGGCCGGTTCCGGAGCCGAGGCCGCGCTGGACGAGGCCGCCGAGCGCGCCCGCGCCCGCGCACGCGACCGCGTCGAGAAGACTCACGAGCGGAAGGTCCGGAACCAGGCCCGGCGACGTGCCGAGGGCACATTCGAGACCACCAAGCGGGAACGCGAGCGCGAGCTGCGCGCCCAGGCCGCGGACCTGCTGACCGTGATCGGCGACACCGGCCGCGGCCTGTTCCACCGGGCGCTGGCCGAGGCGTACCGCGACGCGATCCTCGCCTACGCCCGTACGCACCGCGCCACCGGCATCACCTGTTCCGAGGACGGCGGCGTGGTGGACATCCAGTTCGAGGTGGAGGTCTGACGTGCGCGTCCGGGTGAGGTTCCGGTACGACCCCGCCACCGGGCAGGTGGAGACGTTCCAGGTCGACGACGTGTCCACCGGCCCGCCGCGGGCCGGTCACGACGCCGAGCACGACCGCGTGGCCGCCGAGATCGCGGGCGTCATCGAGCCGGGCGCGCTGATCGAGGAGATCATGCCCGGCGGGCCCGCCGAGGCGCCCCGGCCCGTGGTCTCGCGGGGCGGCGACCAGGGGGAGGACGAGGGCGAGCAGGACCGCCATGCCTGACGCCACCCTCTACCGCGAGGCCGCCGCCTGTTACGAACGGGCGAGGCACTGGACGGACGCGGCCCGCTGTTACCGCGCGGCGGGGATGCCGCTCCGCGCGGCCGCGCTGCACGAGCGGCTCGGCCGGTTCGAGGCGGCGGCCGAGGACTACCAGGCGGCGGGCGAGGAGGAGACCGCCGGCTGGCTGCTGGTCCACTGTCTCGGTGAGCCCGCGCCCGCCCGGGACGCGGTCGCCCGCGCCGCCGACGGTCCCCGGCGCGACCTGGTGCTCGCCCGCTGCGACCTCGCCGAAGGCGGCCCGCCCGCCCTGGCCGTCCCCGCCCTCCAGCGTGTCTGCGCCGACCTGGCCGACCCGGACCGCGTCCCCTACCCCCATCGCGACCTGGAGGACTGGGGGCTGGTGGTGGCCGAGCTGGCCGGACGGCTGGACCAGGCCGCGCTGATCTTCGCCGCCGCCGTCCGGGGCCACCGCCCGGGTGCCGAGGGCCGATGGACCCGCTGGGCCGACCGCGTCCTGGGCACCCCGCTCGTGATCGCCGAAGGGTGAACCATGCAACGATTCCTGCGCCGCTCCAAGCGAGGCGACGGCAACCCTCCGCCGTCCGGGCATCTGGAGGCGCTGTCCGGTGACGCGGCCGCGACACCGGCCGAGACGACACCGGCCGAGACGACACCGGCCGGGACGACACCGCCCGGTCCAGTGCCGACGGGTGCGCCGCCGCCGCCCCGGCCCGAACCGGCGCGGCGGCCGCGTGAACGGCGGGCGCCCGCCGCGCCGGCTCCGTCGTCCCGGCTGGTGGCGCGCTTCCCGACGGCCGCCGCCGCGCTGATGTTCGCGGGCCAGCTCCACTCGGCCGAGGATCTGCCGCGGGTGCGCTGCCTGCGGGGCGAGTCCGGCTGGTGGGTCTCCGCGAACCTCGGTCTCGAGGCCGCCAGGGACGCGGCGCTGAGCTGCGGCGGCCTGGTGCACGTGGAACTCGGCGGGCTGCTCGTCCCGGATCGCGGCTGGGGCGACGCGCCCGCCGCCGGTACCGGTCCGGCCGTGCGCTCCCTCGACGAGGTCCCGCTCGTCGAGCTGGTCAGGACGGCCGGGCTGGCCCGGAGGCCACCGGCGCCCGTCTCCGAGGTGACGCTGCTGCTGCCCGGTACGCAGCTGCCGGGCACCGTCCGCCGCTCGCTGGACCTCGATCTCTCCGTCGTCTACCAGCGGGCCGAACTCACGCCGCTCTTCACCGGCGGCGCCGGAAGGCCGGCCTTCGCCGTCACGCTGCGCGCCACGGAGGGCGGCCTGCCCGCCGCGTTGATCGGCGCGTTGGAGCGGGACCCGTTCGTCGTCGTCTGCCGCCGGGTGTCGGAACGGCTGCTGGTCCAGCACAGGCACGAGTCGCCGCTGGCCGACCATGCCCTGTCGGCGCTGGTCGACGAGGGCGTCTGGGTCCTCGCGGTGGACGGGCACGGCTGCCAGCGGCTCGCCCTGCACGGCGAACCGCAGCCCGGGACCGCCTTCGTCCGCCTGGGCACCGAACAACCCCTCAGCGACCAGCGGCCCGGTGACGACTGGCCGGACGTGGTACCCGAGCCGCCCACGATCACCGTGGTCCCCGCCCGAACGCGCGGCCTGCCGGTCGACGCGGTCCTGCTCACCGACGAGGCACTGGCCGCGCTTCCCCTGGTGCTGGAGGGCCACCCCCTGGCGGAGACGGCCCAGCTCGTCCAGGGCCGGGACCGTCATCTGCTGACGGCGCCCGGCGGGGTGCTGGAGGACCTCCCGGTCGGCGAGGTCCTGTACTGCCTCGGCCCCGGTCAGCTGTTCCTCCCGCTCGGCCACCGCCTGATGCCGCGGCTCCCGTCCGCCGCCCGGGGATCCCTGTTCCCGGCCGGCGACGGGCAGGCCATCGTCCTCACCGCCGCCGAATGCCTGGGCTTCGACCTGACGACCCGCACGCCCGTCTGGACGCTGTGGGCCGGGCCCGTGCCGAGAGTCGACCCGCAGGTGCCCGCCGACGTGATCGGCCGGCTCCAGGAGATCGACCATGAGCTCATTCCCGCGCCCCAGTCGCAGCGGCGACGGACCAGAAGCCAGGTGCAGCCGGGCCCGCGGCCCTACCGTCCTCGGCGGGTGGTACCGATCCCGCATCGGAGCCGCCCGTGGCATGAGGAGGCCTACACCTTGGAACTGGCCGGGGAGCTGCGCCGCGCCGCCGAGCTCCACGCCCGGAACAACCAGCCCCTTCAGGCGGCGCGCCTCTACGAACGCGCGGCCGAGGAGTCGGGCACGTGATTCCGCCCGCCCCCGCCCCGGAGCGAGCCGGCAGGTGCGGCCGTGCTCCCGTCGTGGTCGGCTCCGGGCGGGGTCAGAGCGCGGCGCGTATCCAGGCGGGTGTCCGGGTTTCCTTGACCGCGGTCTCTGTCCGGCGGTAGGCGTCGGGCCTGCTCGCGGGGTCGTGCCGGATGACGTCGTCGAAGAACCGGTCCGACGCGACGACGGCGAGGACGCCCGGCGAGGCGCTCAGGGCGTCCTTCAGGACCGGGGCGTCCAGGAGGCGGAAGGCGTGGTTGAGCGCCGGGCCGGTCGCGCCGTGCGAGTCGTGTCGGACCTCGCCCGCGTGCAGGGCCAGGCGCAACCGGATGCGCGACTCCTCCGCGTGGACGAGATTGTGCTCCTCCAGCGCCACGGCGAGCGCGGGCGGCAGACCGCCGGACAGGCGGGCCTTGGGCACGGCCGCCGGCACCAGCACCAGGACGCCGTCGCCCCGGTCCTCGTGGTGGCAGTCTCGCCAGGGGAGCCCGCATCGCTTCAAGGCGGTCATGAGCGCGCGGTAGAGACCGTCCCGGACGGCCGTCTGGTGCGGAAGGGTCCGCCGTGGGTCACCGAACCCCGCGACGTCCACGCAGACGATCGTGTTGTGGACGGCCGCATCGGCTCCCGGACGACCGGATTCGCCGCGTCCGTCGTTCCGGTCGCGCCCGTCGCTTCGTCGCGGGGCGGTCGTCACCACGTTGTGGTCGCCGACGACGAGTTGCCCGTCGAAGTCCCCGCCGACCTTGATACGCGGACCTGGGTCCCGGCTGGTCATACGGTCCTCCCTCCCTCTCCCGCCCGGCACGGGCGCGGTCACTCGAAGGCGACGGTCATCGAAACGTCGCCGCCGATGACGAACTCGCACGGCTGGTCGCCCGGCGTGCCCGCGGGGCACGGCGACGGCCAGGTCGGCTGCCCGCTCCCGGGGTCGGAGACGGACTTGGAGGGCGTGAGCCTGATCCGGTCGCCGCGCCGCGCCGCCAGGTTCGTGGTCGTGCCGCCCGCGCTGTCGCCCAGCTCGGCGCCGTTGCGGTTCAGCCCGATCACGCCCTGGCCCGTGATCGTGAGGTTGAAGGTCGCGGGATCGGCGGGCCCGGTGGCGCCGAGAAGCGTGATCTCCTGCGGCGCCGCCGGGCCGCCCGACAGCGCCAGCCCCGGGATGACCACGGTCGCGCTGTACTTCCGGTCGGGCACCGGGCCCGGGTCGAAGGTCAGCCCGAGGACGCAGCGGTTTCCGGGCTCGATGATCGCGAAGCCGCAGGTGTCGTCCACCGCCTTGTGGAAACGCCCTTCACCGCCCTTGATCGTCCAGTTCGGGCCGTCGAGGCGCCGGTCGCACACCGGGAACGTCCACGCGGTGCGCCAAGCGGGGTTGTGCCGGTCGTCGCGCGGCGCGAAGGAACCGAAGTCGAAGGGCTTGGGCTGCTCGGCGACGCAGTTGGAGCCGCCTCGGTCGCCTCCGCCTCCGTTTCGGCCGTTGCCGTCGTCCGGCTTCCCGCCGTTGAGATTGTTGCCCTGCCCGCCCGGGTCGTCCTCCGTGTCGCCCTCGTCCCCGCCGGTCGACGGGACGGCGGACAGCGACGCCTGAGGGCGTTCGCCGCTGGAAGAGGCGGGCGTCCACCCCAGGCCCGCCGCGGCGATCGCGCCGGCCACCACCACCGCGGCGAACGGCCCCACCACGGCCGGCTTCGCCAGCAGTCCCTTGGCCCCCTTCTTGGCGCCCGCGGCGCCACCTTTGGCGGCCGTCCCTCCCGCCGTCCCTCCCGCTGTCCCTCCCGAGAGGTGCTTGCCCGCGAGCAGCGCCGTGCCGGCCGCCGCGCCGGCGAGGACGCCCTTGGCGAGGGCCTTGCGGCGCAGCCGGTCCTGCTGGTCGAAGTACGTCTCGTCGCCGGCGGCGCGCAGGGACCGCGACGCCCGGCGGCCGAGCGCGAGGACGCGGCGCCACGCCCCCCAGCGCAAGGTCAGGCACAGGGCCGGCGCGACCGCCCTGGCCAGGTCCCGGGCCGCGGCGTGATGGCCTCCCTCGACCGCGGTCTCCAGGACGGCCGCCACAAGGGGCCCGGCCGCCGAGATCTCGGCCGCGCTCGCCGAGCGGGCCCAGGCCGCGAGCACCGCGGCGCGGCGGCCCGGTTCCGTCGGGGGATCGTCGCGCGTGACCTTGTGGGCGAGCGGCCCGCACAGGCTGTATCCGGCTCCCTCCCGGGCGGCGAGCCCGGCGGTCTCCAGCCGTTCCAGCGCCTCCCCGGCGGCGTCCTCCCCGACCCTCCCGGTCAACTCGGCGACGAGACCGGGCGGGACGGCGACGCCCTCGGCGGCGCGCAGAGTGGCCAGGACGTCCCGCGCCGTGTCGCCGAGGCCCGTGGCGAGCGCCCCGGCCAGCGCGTCCAGGTCGGCGGGGACGTCCTCGACCGCCGCCGACCGCAGGGCCGTCCCGGCCTGGACGAGCGCCGCGGGATGCCCGTCCACGGACCCGGCGAACCGCTCGGCGAGCCGCCGCTCCTCCGCCGAGCACTCCCTCCCGGTCTCCCGGACGAGCAGTTCCACCGCGCTGCCGAGACCTAACCCGGCGAGCTCGAACGTCTCGCCGTCCCAGGGCAGCGGGCGCGGTGTCGCGACGGCGACGCCGCAGCCGGGAAGCGCGTCCAGAAGTTTGGCCAGGTCGTCGGCGTCGCCGCCGAAGTCGTCCACGAGGACGAGCGCGTTGATCGTCCCCATCAGCCGCCGGAGCTGGGGCCGCGCGGGCCGGTAGTCCCGGGTGTCGTAGCAGGCTTGGAAGAGCTCCTGGAGGACGTCCTCGACGTCCATGCCGGCCGCGGCGAGATGGACCACGTCCGTCCCTGCGGCCTGGCGCCGCACCCCCGCCGCGCGCAGCAGCGCGGACTTGCCGATGCCCGGCGGCCCGGTGACCTGGACCGGCATCCGCTCGCCGAGCGACCGGACGACGCGGTCGACGTCGGTGTCGCGGCCGATGAGGTCCGGCTCGTCGAAGGGCAGGGGCGTTCCGGCGGGCCGGCTCCGCGGCCGAGGCGCGGGCATCGGCTCATGCCTCACCACCACCTCGGCGGCGCCACCCGAATGAACGACGACGTTGTTGTCCCCCACGACGAGCTGGCCATTGAACGCGCCCTCGACGCTGACCTGGGCGCCGTCTCCGTCAGCGACCACATCGGCCTCCCGTGAACCCCTGCGCTGTGTAACCAAGAACCTACGAGCCGGGACCACGCCAGGTCGCCTTTTGACCCTTAGTGGCCAATGCGTCGCTCTGTGCTGGCTGACACAGTGGGTCAGGCAGGAGTTCCCGCTCCGGTGAATTCAGCTCTTGGTAAAGTGCGATTGAGCCGTGACTGGCGTCTTGGGATGGATGTAACCATCGGGAAGCGGCTCCGTTTCAGGATGTTGTGCCGTGCGCCTGGGCTTCTGGCTCGAAACTAGGAGACACGGCGCTGTGCGGCATCCGGATTCCTCCCTCCTTCTTCCCTCGGCCCGGCCTCGGCTGATCGGCGTCGTCAACATCACCACCGACTCGTTTTCGGACGGCGGCAGGTTCCTGGGCACCGGAGACGCGGTGGCGCACGCCCGGCGGTTGCGCGCGGAGGGCGCCGACATCATCGAGCTCGGCCCCGCGGCGAGTCATCCGGATTCGCAGCAGGTGCCCGCCGATGAGGAGATACGGCGGCTGGCCGACGTCATCGACGAACTGGTCGCCGATGGCATACCGGTGTCGGTGGACTCCTTTCGTGCCGAGACCCAGCGTTTTGCCGTCGCGCGCGGGGCCGAATACCTCAACGACATCCAGGGCTTCCCCGACCCTGGCCGGTACCGGGAACTGGCCGGCATGAGCTGCCGGCTCGTCGTCATGCACTCCGTCCAGCGGACAGGGCCTGCCACCAAGGTGCTGACCGACGCGGAAACAGTGTGGACGGGCATCGAGCGGTTCTTCAGCAAGCGCCTGGCCGCACTTCAGGCGGCGGGCGTCGCCCCGGAGCGGCTGGTCATCGACCCTGGACTCGGCTATTTTCTCGGGCGCACTCCAGAGCCGTCGGTAATGGCCCTGTCGCGGCTGCGGAAGCTGAAGTCCCGGTTCGGCCTGCCGGTCCTGGTATCGCCTTCGCGCAAGTCATTCCTCCGGGCGCTCACCGGCCGCGACCTGGAGCGTATCGGTCCCGCCACTTTGGCGGCGGAGCTGTATGCCGCGCGTCAGGGCGTGGACTTCATCCGCACTCACGACGTCGCCGCCCTCAGCGATGCGCTTACCGTTTTCAAAGGTCTGGACGAACACAACGCAGACCCCTCATGAACAGGCAGCGCCAGTGCCCCGCCCCACGACGGCGAGATATTTCTTGCCCGACCTCTCGACCCGCTCATCCGGGGGGTGCGATGCGGCGAATACACGTCGGAACCTGTTGCCCACCGATGAGGAGTCGGTCAATGCGATGGTGGCGGAAATGGGCGGCATTTGGTGCCGCCCTGTTGGGCATGACGGTGGCGGGCACGGCGGTGGCGGACAGGTGGTGCTGACCCAGCTCCGGCCGGTTCAGGACGGCGCCGGTGGTCGCTTCGTGGTCGCCGGGCGGGAGGACGAGACCGGCTTCGCTGGAAACTGGAGCCTGCGTGCGTACGCCGTGTGCGCCGACCCGCTGCCGGGCTCCAGATCGTCGCCGCCACGTCGGCCGTGTCGTCCGAACAAACGCGGAACCTCTTCGCGTTCTGTCCGTCCGACACGAACATGCTGGGATTGGGCGTCCAGGTCAATAACGGATCGGGCCAGGTGCACATCACCGCCGAGGCGAAACCCGGCCTGTTCGCCGCGACCAACGCCATCCTGTCCATCTGGTGGTCGATCGTGTCGTCGTCGACCCCGCGCTGAAGTCGTCGCGCACCGGTCCCGCTGACCGGCCAGGCCCGGGAGGACCGAACAGATCGCACCTTCACCACTTCAACAGCGCAGAGGGCTGTTCTAGTAGCAGGTTCGTGTCTATGTTTCTTCGGTATCGGGGCCTCACGACCTGTCCGGCACCAAACGACGTCCCCCCGCACGCTCCCGAACTTGGAGGCCCTCAGTGGCGCTCTCCTTCCTTGACCGGCGGCATACCGTCGCGAAACCGGGCTACAACCGCTGGCTGATCCCCCCGGCGGCGCTGGCCGTCCACCTCTGCATCGGCCAGGCGTACGCCACCAGCGTCTACAAGACCGCCCTCGTCGAGCACTTCGACGTCAGCCTCACCGCGATCGGCGTCATCTTCTCCATCGCGATCGTCATGCTGGGCGCCTCCGCCGCGGTCATGGGCACCTGGGTCGACCGGGTCGGGCCGCGGCGGGCGATGTTCACCGCGGCCTGCTTCTGGGCGTCCGGCTTCCTCGTCGCCGCGCTGGGCATCGCCACCGGGCAACTCTGGCTGGTCTACCTCGGCTATGGGTTCATCGGCGGCATCGGCCTGGGCATCGGCTACATCTCGCCGGTCTCGACGCTGATCAAATGGTTCCCGGACCGGCCCGGGCTGGCGACGGGCATGGCCATCATGGGATTCGGCGGTGGCGCGCTGGTCGCCTCGCCGCTGTCCCGGCGGCTGCTGTCCGTGTACGACCCGGACGGCTCCCCTCCGTCCGGCGCGGCCGTCGCCCTGCTCTTCGTCACGCTGGGCGTCGCCTACTTCCTGGTGATGATGCTCGGCGTGTTCAACGTCCGGGTCCCCGCCCCGGGCTGGCGTCCGGCGGGCTTCGACCCCGTGCCGGAACGCTCCAGGACGATGGTCACGGCGCACAGCGTCTCAGCGGCGTCGGCCATCAGGACACCGCAGTTCTGGCTGCTCTGGACGGTGCTGTTCTGCAACGTCACCGCCGGCATCGGCATCCTCGAACAGGCCGGGCCGATGATCAGCGACTTCTTCCGCTCCGGTACCTCGACCTCGGTGTCGGCGACCGAGGCGGCCGGGTTCGTCGGACTCCTGTCGATGTTCAACATGGCTGGAAGGTTCGTCTGGTCCTCGACCTCGGACTACATCGGCCGCAAACCCACCTACGTGGGATATCTCGGCGTCGGGATGGCCGCCTACATCCTGCTGGCACTGTTCGGCGATGTCTCCACCGCGTTCTTCGTCGCCCTCGCCGCGCTGATCATTTCCTTCTACGGCGGCGGGTTCGCGACCGTCCCGGCCTACCTGCGGGATCTGTTCGGCACCTACCAGGTGGGTGCCATTCACGGCCGGCTGCTGACCGCGTGGTCGGCGGCGGGCGTCGCCGGACCGCTGATCGTGAACCGGTTCCTGGACGCTCGCGGAGAACCGGGCGCCCTGGTGGCCGCCGACTACCGTCCCGCCCTCTTCACCATGGTCGGAGTTCTCGCGATCGGATTCGCCGCCAACCTGTTCATCCGGCCGGTGGCCGAACGTCATCACACTTCCGCGGCCGAGCCCCCCGGCCCCCGACGCCGGCCCCGCCGTCCAACGGCCGCTCCGGCCCCGACGCCGAAGGAGGAGCGCACCCTGTCAGTAACCGAGGACGGCGGCCCGGACGACGGCCGGAGCGAGAAGGCCCCCACGGCGGGTGTGCCGCGTCTCGTCATCTCGTGGACCATCGTCGGCCTCCCGCTGGCCTAGGGCGTGATCGAGACGATCAGGGCGATCCTGCCCTTGTTCGGCCAGTGAGATAGCGTCACCCGACAACGCCGTCAAGGAATCGGTTCCGGTTCCCTGCCACGGCCACCTGGTTCAGGAGTCTGCCAGAAGAGCCTTTTCCTGGACGCGTTCGGTGAAGCGCGCCGCGTTCACGACCGCCCGCTCGTGGCTGCCGGCGCTGATGACGTCGACGCCGTCGGTGGCGAAGACCTCGAAGCGCAGACGGCGGCCGTCCACCTCGGTCAGGCGGACCCGTGCGGTGACCGTCATGCCCGGGGCCGTCGCGGCCTGGTGGGTGACCTGGACGAAGGTGCCAACGGTCTGTTCGCGCGGCCAGTCCAGGTACGGGCGCACGGCCTGCACGCAGGCCCACTCCAGCAGCCCGACCAGGAACCCGGTCGCGAAGACCGGCGGCATCACCGCGAACTCCGGCGACTCGGGATACAGCGCCGGGACGATCTTGTCGTCGGTGACGCGGAACGCGAACTCGTGTTCCAGGCCGGGCTTGAGCTCGTCATCCATCGGTGTGTCCGATCATCCGGGCCGCGGCGGCCTTGGCCCGAAGCATGGCCGTCCGGTCGTCGTCGACCACGACGCGGGCGTTGGCCCCGTCGATCAGCATCAGCAGCGCGTAGCCGAGCTCCTCGGGTTCCGCGAGCCCGGCCTCCCTGGCGAGTCCGGTGAGCGTGTCGCGCAGCGCCCCCTTGTAGGCGGAGATCACCGCCCGAGCCGGATGACCGGGATCGGGCAGTTCCACAGCGGCGTTGGTGAAGGGGCAACCGCGGAAACCCTCACGCCCATGCCCCTGGGCCAGCCAGTCGAACACCGCCAGGAGGCGCTCGGCCGGGGGCGCGGCTCGTTTCTCGTCCAGGAAGTCCCGCATGGCCGCCTGGCGCGCCGCGCGGCGACGGTCCAGCACCGCCGCCACCAGCTTCTCCTTCGACCCGAACTGCGCGTAGAGCGTCGGCTTCGACACGCCTGCCCGCGCCACCAGCGTGTCCACTCCGGTCGCCCGGATCCCCTCGGCGTAGAAGACACGCGTCGCGACGTCCAGCAACCGCTGCCCTCCGGGACTCAGCCCACTCATCCGGCAATACTGACAGGTCTGTAAGGTCAGTGCAATCGCCGTCAGCCGGATGGGCACCTTCAAGCCCTGCCCTGCCCTGGCGGCTCGGCCGGAACAGGACGGCTCCACTGACGAGATCGCGAAAGCGTGATCACATATCACCACACCGTCTTTCGGGTTTCTACGGTCAATACTCCGACTCACCTTTAGGAGGAGGACCATTGCGAGTCAGTCGTCGCACTGTTCTGCTGGCCGGCGCCGGAACGGGAGCGCTGGCCGCCCTCGACGGCGCCGCGGGCGTCGCTTTAGCCGACGCCGGGAACGTTCCCTGGAAGGGTCTGCGCCGCGCCATCGACGGACCCGTCGTGCTGCCCGGAGATCCCGCCTACGAGACGGCGAAGCAGGCCCACTACGCGCAGTACGACGTGATCTCCCCGCAGGCCGTCGCCTACTGCACCTCCGCCCGGGACGTGAGCGCGTGCCTGCGGTTCGCGCGCGGCAACGGCATCGTCGCGGCCGCGCGCAGCGGCGGGCACAGCACCGCCGGATACTCGACCTCCCCCGGCCTGATCGTGGACGTGTCCCGGATCAAGGGGGCGCGGCTCCGGGGGCGGCACGCCGTGCTGGGGGCGGGCACCCAGCTCGTCGACGTCACCGACGCGCTGGCGCCGCACGGTCTCGGGTTCCCCGGCGGGCTTTCACCGACCGTCGGCGTGGCCGGATACCTCCAGGGCGGCGGCCAGGGGTTCCTCACCCGCAAGGAGGGCATGGGCAGCGATCACGTCCTGGCCGCCGAGGTCGTGCTCGCCGACGGCGAGATCGTCGTGGCGAAGCCCGACCGCGACGCCGACCTGCTGTGGGCGCTGCGCGGCGGCGGTGGCGGGAACTTCGGGGTGGTGACCCGCTTCAAGGTGCGTCCCGTCGCGGTATCGACCCTGGTCAACATCGACCTGACCTGGACATGGGACCACGCCGCGCGGGTGCTGCCGGCGTGGCAGCACTGGATCGCCGCGGCGCCCCGCGAGCTGGGCGCGCAGCTGGACATCGTGCTCCGGAACGCCGCCCCCGGGTCGGCGCCGGTGGTGAACCTCACCGGCGCCTGGTCGGGTGACGCGGCCGGGGCCACCGCCCAGGTGAACGAGCTGGTGGCCGCCGTCGGCGCGCGGCCCGCGACGCGGCGTGAGAAGCAGCTGCCCTACCGCGACGCGATGATGGAACAGTACGGCTGCGCCGACAACACCGTCCCGCAGTGCCACCGGACGGGTGCCTCCCCGAACGGTGTTCTTCCCCGGGATGCGTTCTTCCTGGCCCGCACGCGCATGTACGACGCCCCTCAGCCCGCCTCCGCCGTCGACACGGTGCTGGCGGCGTTCGACGCCGACCGGCGCGCGGGGCACACCCGCGTGCTCAGCGCGGTGGCCTTCGGCGGTAAGGCCAACACCGTCTCCCGCACCGAGACCGCGTACGTGCACCGCGGCACGCAGTACGCGCTCATCGCGGCGACCAGACTGCCGACCGGCACGCCCGAAGAGGCCGAGCTGACCGCCGCGAGGTCCTGGGAGGACGCCATGTTCCGGGCGCTGGACCCCAGCTCCAACGGGGAGACCTACCAGAACTTCACCGACCCGGCCATGGCGAACTGGCAGAGCGCGTACTACGCCGAGAACTACGACCGGCTGGTAGCGATCAAAAGGCACTACGATCCCGGCCGCTTCTTCAACTTCCCACAGGCGATCGGCACCTGACCGCGTCAGCTCACCACGGGACGGACAGCACCTTCACCAAACTCGGGGCCCAGGCCCCCACCGCCACGCCCTTCCCGGGAGCCTGGAAGGGCGCGGCAGCGGGTGGGGGGCTCTCTAGGATTCAGCTCAGATTCGTTTGCTGCCCGTACACTTCGGGTCGCTACCCGGGTGGTTGAAGATGAAGTGGGCATGGATGTAGCCGATTCCGCGCGTGTAATCCCGGTTGCGCAGCCTGTGCCACCTGTTGTCCCCCTTGGCCTTGTCCCCGCTGTCGGATTTCTTGGGGGGCGCGACGCCGTGGTCGGTCACCAGGACGTCGTTCTTGGTCTTCTTGCCGCCACGGCCGACCTTGATCTTGTAGTCGATCTTGGTGACCTTGTTCCGGCTGCCGAAATAGATCCGGACAAGGCCCTTGTCACCCTTGCTGCTGGTGCACGAGATGTCCTTGTGGGAAGCGGCCTGGGCCACGGGGGTTAACGCTCCCAACGCAACCCCGGCGACGATCCCCACCGCCGCGAGCCGTGAGCGCATACGCATGATCAAACCCCTTCATCAGAACTGCGATGTGTACCTTTGGAGGTTCTTTCGCGATCTTGTTGATCAAAGAATGTCTTGCGACGCCATAGCGACACCACAAGGCCGCTACATCGTGAATTCGGTACGGAGTGCGTCTTCCGCGCGGCCGCGGCCGGCCACGAGACTCCCCGATACGCTCCCGGCTTCGGGCCCCACAGCGTCAATACAAAAGAGCCCAGGCCGGTGCGTGCGTTCACGGGTCGGGGTGGTCGGTGTCAGGTCCAGCGGAAGGTTCTGGCGGCGGCCGCGGCGGCCAGGGCGGCGGTGGCGGTGAGGGCGCCGAAGTGTGCCGGGTCGGGTGGTGCTCCCGTCCAGCTGTCGCTCAACGCGGTCAGGCCCGCCCCGTAGGGCAGGTATTCGCCGAGTGCGGCCAGCCAGCCGGGCAGGTTCTCCCGGGGGCCGAACCCGCCGCCGACGGCCATCGTGGCGAAGAACAGCACCAGGCCGATGGCGATGGCCGAGCTCGTGGTCGGCGCGATCGCGGCCACCAGCATGCCGAGCGCGTACATCGCGGTCGTCACCAGGCAGAACACGCCGATGGCGGTGAGCGGGTCACGCGGCATCGACACCTCGAAGGCCAGCCGCGCCACCAGCAGGGCGATCGCCACGCCGGCCAGCGCCTGCGCCAGGCTGACCAGCACCTGGGCGACCAGCACCAGCAGCGGATGCGCGGGTGTCACCGACAGCCGCCGCAGGTACCCCGTTCTGCGGTACGAGGCGAGGACCGCCGGCAGGTTCACCATGCCGATGAGCGCGACGACCATCACGATCGTCAACGGCACGATGTAGGCGTCCAGGGCGGGCAACCCGCGGTGGCGGTCGGTTCCCGCGCCGTCGGCGCCCAGCCCGTTCATCACCATGATCAGCATGGGCAGGCCGAGCGGCACGAGCAGTCCGGCGGTGTCCCGGACCACCAGCCTGCCCTCGGTCCAGGTCAGCAGCGCCCACGCGCGCGGGGGGAGCCGGTGGGGCGTCATGGTGTCTCCCGGTCCTCGAACGTCCGGCCGGTCAGAGTGAGGAAGGCGTCGTCGAGCGTGGCGTGTTCGAGCCGGGTCTCGGTGGCGGCGACGCCATGGCGGGCCAGCGCCGAGCTGACGGTGTGCAGGAGGTTCCCGGCGCCGGTGACCACGGTCTCGCCACCTTCGGTACGCACCTGGGTGACCCCTTCGAGCCCGGCCAGCGCGGCATGGTCGAACGGCCCGGCCGCCCGGAACCGCACGCGCTGCGGGGAGTTCAGCCGCCCGATCAGCCCGCCCGGCGTGTCCAGCGCGACCAGCCGCGCGCGGTCGATGATCGCGATCCGGTCGCACAGCCGCTGGGCCTCGGCCATGAAGTGCGTGACCAGCAGCACCGTCACTCCGGTGTCGCGGATCTGCTCGATGAGCTCCCAGGTGTCCCGGCGTGCCTGCGGGTCGAGGCCGGTGGTGAGCTCGTCGAGCACCGCGATCCGCGGTTTGCCGATCAGCGCGAGCGCGATCGACAGCCGCTGCGCCTGGCCTCCCGACAGATTCTCGTACGCGGTGTCGCGCTTGGCCGCGAGCCCCAGGTCGGCGAGCAGCCGCTCGGGATCGGCGCCGTCGGCGTAGAACGACCGGAACAGCGCGACGGCCTCACCGACCCGCAGTTTCTCCGGCAGCGCCCCGGCCTGCAACTGTGCCCCGAGGACCTGCCGCAGCCGTGCGCGGTCCCGGCGCGGGTCCAGCCCGAGCACGCTGATGCGTCCGCCGTCGGGTCGCCGCAGCCCCTCGACGCATTCCACGATGGTGGTCTTGCCCGCCCCGTTGGGGCCGAGGATCCCGAAGATCTCGCCCTGGTCGACGGTGAAGGAGACGTCGTCGACGGCCACCGTCCCGCCGTACCGCTTGCGCAGCCCTTCCACCTCGACCACCGCCATCGTCGTGTCCCCTCCCAGCCGTCCGGCGCCGACGGTGAGCACGCTAGGCCGCCACCGGACGTGGCGGCGGGTGCCGAAGGTCATGATCCGCACCCGTGACTTCCGGCACGGTCCACGTGCGATGCGATGGCCGTAACCTTCCAGGCGTGGCCGACTCGCGTCTGGAACGCTGGGGTGCGGCGAGCCTGCTGACGGTGTGCCTGCTGGTCGGATCACCGGTGGTGCTCCGCCGGCTCGCCGGGGAGAAGCTCACCATCGGACCGGCCTGGCTTTGGTGGGCCTGCTACCTGGGCTTCCTCGCGTTGCTCACGCTGACGTTGTGGGCCGCCACGCCGGAGCCGCCGGGCCGTCTCCGCCTGGACCGGCGGACCCTGCTGCTCGGGGCCGCGTTCGCGGGGGCCGCCACGGTGCTGCTGGCGCCGCGCGCCGGCTATACGTCGATCCTGCTGGTGTTCATCACCGGGCTTGCCGCACACCTGACCTCCCGGCGCGCCACGGGCACCCTGCTGGCGGCCAACAGCGCCGTGGCCGCCGCGCCGGCGCTCCTCACCGGTGGCACGGCCACGGACGTGACCCTGGTGGCGCTGATCTACGCGATGCTCCAGATCTGCGCGGTGTGGGCGGTGCGCAGCGAGCAGCGGGAGGCCGCGGCACGCGAGCGCCTCGCCGTGGCCAACGCCGAGCTGCGCGCGACCACGGTGCTGCTGGCCGAGTCGAGCCGGGCGGGCGAGCGGCTGCGCATCGCCCGTGAGCTGCACGACCTCCTCGGCCACCAGCTCACCGCGCTGGTGCTCGAACTGGAGGTGGCCGCACACCGCAGCGACCAGCCCGCCCGCAGGCATGTGGAACGGGCCCGCGGACTCGCCAGGGACCTGCTCGGCGACGTGCGCACCGCGGTCGGCGAGCTGCGCGCCCGCCCCGCGCGGTTGCACCGGGCACTGGCGGAGATCGTCGCGGACCTGCCGCGTCCCCGCGTGCATCTGAGCGTCGACCACACCATCGAGCCGGACGAGGCGTGCACGGCCGCGCTCATCCGCTGCGTGCAGGAGGTCGTCACCAACACCATCCGGCACGCGGCCGCCGAGAACCTGTGGATCGAGCTCGGCCGCGCCGGGACGGGCGAGATCGTGCTCACCGCACGCGACGACGGACGCGGCGCCTCGATCCTGCGGCTGGGCAACGGCCTGACCGGAGTCCGCGAACGAATCGCGCAGCTCGGCGGGGCGGTGTCCTTCGACACCCGTTCGGGTTTCACGGTCAACGCCAGGGTGCCGGCGCCGTGATCCGGGTGTGCGTCGTCGACGACCAGACGCTGGTGCGGCAGGGGATCCGGCATCTGCTGGAACTGTCGCCGGAGGTGACCGTCACCGCCGAGGCCGCCGACGGGGACGAGGCGCTGGCGCTCGTCCAGGCCCGCCCACCGGACGTGCTGCTGCTGGACCTGCGGATGCCCGGACGGGACGGCATCGCCACGCTCACCGCCATGCGCGAGCGCGGCATCATGGTGCCCACGCTGGTACTGACCACCTTCGATGACGACGAACTGGTGCTGCGGGCACTGCGCGCCGGGGCACACGGCTACCTGCTCAAGGACGTCACGCTCGACCAGGTCATCGGCGCCATCCGCACCCTCGCGCACGGCGGTACTCTCGTACGGCCCGCGCTGACCGAGCGGCTGCTGCGCGAAGCGAGGCGACTGCCGGACCCAGGCGAGATCGACGACCTTCCCCCGCCGCAACCACTGACCGACCGGGAACTCGACGTCCTGCGCCTACTGGCCGGCGGATACGCCAACCGCGAGATCGCCGCCGCGTTGCACCTGGCCGAAGGCACCGTCAAGAACCACGTGTCCAGCCTCCTGGCCAAGCTCGGCGTCCGGGACCGCACGCTCGCCGTCCTCAGGGCCCTGCACCACGGCCTCCTCACCGGCACACCGCCAGACCGATAGCCAGCCACGCGGCGTGTCACCCGTTCTGGGTTCCGCGGCGGTCTCCGGCCGGGGCTCGGCGGAGGAGGTAGGTGTCCATGATCCAGCCCTTGCGGGCGCGGGCCTCGGCGCGGGCGGCGCGGATGCGGCCGGCGACCTCGGTGACCGGGCCCTCGATCAGGATCTCGTCGGGTGTGCCCAGGTAGGCGCCCCAGTAGATGTGGAAGTCGTCGCCGGCGCCGGTGAAGGAGCAGGCGGCGTCCAGCATGACCACGACGTCGTCGGCGGTGGTGCCCTCGGCGGCCAGCCGGCGGCCCGTGGTGATGTGGACGGGGCGTCCGACGCGGGTGAGGGCGACGCGGTGGCGGGCGGTGAGCGCGGAGACGCTGCTGATGCCGGGGACGACCTCGTACTCGAACTCGGCGTCGATCTCGTCCAGGGCGGCGAGGGTGCTGTCGTAGAGGCCGGGGTCGCCCCAGACGAGGAGCGCGCCGGTCTGCCCATCGGCGAGGTCGTCCGCGATGAAGGACTCGTAGATCTGGGCGCGGCGGGAGCGCCAGTCCTCGACGGCGGCCGTGTAGGCGGGGGCGGCGCGGTCGCGTTCGGGGTCGCGGGCCTCGACGATCCGGTACGGCTCGCGGCCGTGCGCGGCGATGAGGTCGCGTCGCAGCCGGGTCAGGTCGTCTTTGGCCTCGCCCTTGTCGACGAGAAGGAAGACGTCGGCGGCGGCGATGGCCTTGGCGCCCTGGAGGGTGAGATGGCCGGGGTCGCCCGCGCCGATGCCGATGAGCAGGAGCCGTTTCACCCGGCCAAGTGTGCCAGAGCTGCTGATATACGCTTGTCGTCGCATTTGGTCGACTCGTCCCGGAGGGCGAGGTTGGAGGCTCGTGGACGCGCGCGTCATCTCGGTTGTGGGCATCGGGGCCGACGGATGGGACGGGCTCGCGGAGACCTCCCGCGAGGCGCTGCGGGGAGCGGACGTGCTGCTCGGCGGCCCCCGCCAGCTCGGGCTCGTCCCCGGCGGGAAGGCCGAGCGGGTGACCTGGCCGTCGCCCCTCCTGCCCGCGTTGCCCGAGCTGATCCGGCGGTACGAGGGCCGCGCCGTCGCGGTTCTGGCCAGCGGGGACCCGATGTTCTACGGGATCGGCTCCACGCTCGCGGAGCTGCTCGGCCCGGCGCGGCTGCGGGTGCTGCCGCATCCGTCGTCGGTGTCGCTGGCGTGCGCCAGGCTCGGATGGCCGCTGGAGCGGGCGGACGTCGTCAGCCTCGTCGGCCGTCCGGCGGAGACCCTGAACGCGCTGGTCGCGCCCGGCAGGCGGATCCTGGTGCTCGGCGCGGGCCGGGAGGCGCCCGCGGTCGTGGCGGCGCTGCTCGCCGGGCGCGGGTTCGGGCCCAGCCGGATGACCGTGCTGTCCGACCTCGGCGCGGCCTGCGAGACGGTGCGGGACGGTGTCGCGGTGGAGTGGACGGAGCCCGCCGGATCGGCGTTGAACATCGTCGCGGTGGAGTGCGTGCCCGGGCCGGACGCCGCGCCGCTCCCGCGGACGTCCGGGCTGCCCGACGACGTGTTCGAACATGACGGGCAGCTCACCAGGAGCGAGGTCCGCGCGGTCACCGTGTCGCGTCTCGCGCCGCTGCCGGGCGAACTGCTGTGGGACGTGGGCGCCGGGGCGGGCAGCGTCGCGATCGAGTGGGCGCGGGCGCATCCGTCGTGCGCGGCGGTCGCGGTGGAGAGCCGGCCCGAGCGGGCGGAGCGGATCGGCCGCAACGCCGGCGCGCTCGGCGTGCCCGGGGTGCGCGTGGTGACGGGCCGGGCCCCCGGCGCGCTGGACGGGCTGCCGCCCCCGGACGCCGTGTTCATCGGGGGTGGCCTCACCGTCCCCGGCCTGCTGGAACGCTGCTGGGACGCGTTGAGACCCGGCGGGCGGCTCGTCGCCAACGCCGTCACCCTCGAATCGGAGGTCCGGGTCGCGCGAGCACGCGAGACGCACGGCGGGGAACTAGTCCGCGTCGGCATCGAGCGGGCCGGTCCGCTGGGCGGGTTCACCGGGTGGCGCCCGGCGATGCCCGTCACCATCTGGACGACACGGAAGGACGTCTGATGACCGTCTACTTCGTCGGGGCCGGTCCCGGCGCCGCCGACCTCATCACGGTCCGGGGGCTGCGGGTGCTGGAGTCCGCGCCGGTATGCCTGTTCGCGGGGTCGCTGGTGCCGCGCGAGCTGCTGGACGCCTGCCCGCCCGGCGCCCGGCTGGTCGACACCGCGAACCTGACGCTGGACGAGATCGTGGCCGAGCTGACCGCCGCGCACCGGGACGGCCTGGACGTGGCGCGCCTGTGCTCGGGCGACCCGTCGGTGTTCAGCGCGGTGGCCGAGCAGGTGCGGCGGCTGGACGCGGCGGGTGTGCCGCATGAGATCGTTCCGGGCGTGCCCGCGTTCGCGGCGGCGGCGGCCTCGCTGGGACGGGAGCTGACCGTGCCGGGCGTCGGCCAGACGGTGATCCTGACCCGGACGGCGGCACGTGCGACGCCGATGCCGGACGGCGAGGACCTCGCCACCCTCGGCGCGAGCGGCGCCACGATGGCGTTGCACCTGGCCGTCCAGCGCATCGAGGAGGTGACGGCCGAGCTGCTGCCGCACTACGGCGCGGACTGCCCGGTCGCGGTGGTCGCCCGCGCCAGCCGTCCGGACGAGTTGATCCTGCGCGGCACCCTCGCCGACATCGCGGGCGTGGTCCGCGCGGCCGGGGTGAAGCGCACGGCCGTGATCGTCGTCGGGCGGGTGCTGGCGGCGTCGGCGTTTCCCGACAGCCACCTCTACAGCGCGGAGCGGGAACGGGTGTGAGGCGCGTCCTGATCCTCGGCGGAACGGCGGAGGCGCGCGACCTGGCGGCGCGGCTGGCCGGCGTGCCGGGTGTGCATGTGGTGTCGTCGCTGGCCGGGCGCGTCACGGACCCGCGGCTGCCCGCCGGGGACGTGCGCGTCGGCGGCTTCGGAGGCCCCGGTGGGCTGGCGGCGTGGCTCCGCGAGCACCGGATCGACCGCCTCGTGGACGCCACGCACCCGTTCGCCGAGCGGATGAGCGCCTCGGCCGCCGAGGCGTCGAAGCTGGCCGGAGTTCCGCTGATCGCGTTGCGCCGCCCCGGCTGGCTGGAGGAGGACGGCGACGAGTGGCGCCGCGTCCCGTCACTCGGCGAGGCCGCCGCCGCGCTCCCGGACGGCGCCCGCGCGTTCCTCACCACCGGGCGGCGCGGCATCCCGGTCTTCGCGGACCGCGCCGACGTGTGGTTCCTCGCCAGGTCCGTTGACCCGCCGGAGCCGCCCGTCCCGGCCAACGTGCGGGTGCTGCTCTCACGCGGCCCCTACACGGTGGACGGTGAGCGCGCGCTGATCCGCGAGCACCGGCTCGACGTGCTGGTCACCAAGGACAGCGGCGGGACGATGACCCGCGCGAAGCTCACCGCTGCCCGCGCCGCCCGGCTGCTGGTGATCATGGTGGAGCGGCCGCCCGTCCCGGACGGGGTCGAGACGACCGGCGACGTGGCCGCCGCCGCGCGCTGGGCTCAGGGGTAGCGGCGGGGTGTGTAGACGTCGCCGCGGTCGGTGAGCCGGGTCGTGGACGACCCGACGATGACCAGGCAGCGCATGTCGACCCGGTCGGTGTCGAACTTGCCGAGCGTCGTCACGGTGACGTTCTCCTCGGGACCGCCGACGTCGCGTCCGATCACCACCGGCGTCTCCGGGGAGCGGTGCTCCAGCAGCAGGTCGCGCGCCGCGGCGAGCTGGTGCCCGCGGCGGCTCGACGCCGGGTTGTAGAGGGCGAGCACCAGGTCGGCCTCGGCCGCCGCGGTGATGCGGCGGGCGATCGCGTCCCAGGGTTTGAGCAGGTCCGACAGCGACAGGACGCAGAAGTCGTGGCCGAGCGGCGCGCCCGCGCGGGCGGCGACGGCCTGCGCCGCGGTCAGCCCGGGGACGACCCGCACCGGCACGTCCGCGAACTCCTCCTCGGCCGCCGCCTCCAGCACGGCCGTCGCCATCGCGAACACGCCGGGGTCGCCGGACGAGACGACGGCGACCCGCGCGCCGTCCCGTGCCAGCGCCAGCGCGTGCCTGGCCCGGTCGGCTTCGACGCGGTTGCCGCTGGAGTGCCGCCGCTGCCGGGGATTCGGCGGCACGCGGTCCAGGTACGGGCCGTAGCCGACGAGGTCGGTGGCGGACGCCAGGACGTCCTGCGCCTCGGGGGTGAGCCAGGGCCGTCCCGCCGGGCCGAGCCCGACGACCGTGACGCCTCCCGGCCCTTCCGGCGGCGCCGGGGGAACGGCGGTGAACGTCTTCTCGGCCGGGCTGGTCAGCAGGGCCAGCGACATGTACGGGACGTCCGCGGGATCGACGTCGGCGAGCGGCGCGATCCGCTGCCGGTCGGTGGCGGCCCGTTCGACGTAGCGGGCGTCGCCGATCCGCCCGGCGTCCTCGAACGCCTGCCTGACCTTGGGGAACGTCCGGCCGAGCTTGAGTACGGCCGCCGCGTCGGCCGACCTCAGCCGCTCGGCGAGTTCGTCGGCGGGGAGCGTGCCGGGCAGCACGGTCAGCGTCTCGTCCCGTTCCACCAGCGGGCGTCCCGCCGCGGCCGACGCCGCGCTGAGCGAGGTGACGCCCGGCACCACCTCGGCCGGGTAGTGGGGCGCGAGCCGTTTGTGCAGGTGCATGTAGGAGCCGTAGAACAGCGGGTCGCCCTCGCTCAGCACGACGACCGTGCGCCCCTCGTCGAGGTGCGCGGCGAGGCGGGCCGTGCAGGCGGTGTAGAACTCCTCCAGCGCGCCCTCGTAACCGCCGGGATGGCCGGTCGTCTCCGTGGTCACCGGGTAGACGAGCTGTTCCTCGATCTGGCCGCCGCGCAGGTACGGCTCGGCGACGCCGCGGGCGATGCTGCGGCCGTGCCGGGCGCAGTGGTAGGCGACCACGTCCGCCGCGCCGATCAGCCGGGCCGCCTTCACGGTCACCAGCTCAGGGTCACCGGGGCCGACGCCCACACCATAGAGCCGCCCTGCCATCACTCACTCCGCCTCACTGGCGATGGCGTTGACCGCCGCCGCCGTCATCGCGCTGCCGCCGCGCCGCCCGCGCACCACCAGGTGCGGCAGGCCGCTCGCGGCGAGGGCGTCCTTGGACTCGGCCGCGCCGATGAACCCGACCGGCACGCCGAGCACCGCCGCCGGGCGGCCCGCGCCGTCCCCGACCAGCTCCAGCAGCCGGAACAGCGCGGTCGGCGCGTTGCCGATCGCGACGACGGCGCCGTCCAGCCTGCCCAGCCACAGGTCCAGGGCCGCCGCGCTGCGGGTGGTCCCGAGCCGCGCCGCGAGCGCCGGGACGCGCGGGTCGCCGAGCGTGCACACGATCTCGTTGCCCGCGGGCAGCCGCGACCGGGTGACGCCGGACGCGACCATCCGCGCGTCGCACAGCACCGGCGCGCCGTCCAGCAGCGCGGCGCGCGCCTTCGCGACGACTCCCGGCGACCAGGCGAGGTCGTCGACGAGGTCGGTCATCCCGCAGGCGTGGATCATGCGGACGGCGACGCGCGCCACGTCGTCGGGGAGGCCCGCCAGGTCGGCCTCCGCGCGGATGGTCGCGAACGACCGCCGGTAGATCTCCGCGCCGTCGCGGATGTAGTCGATCACTTCTGCGCTCCGCCCGCCATCTTGAGGACTACCGGGCCGCGGGGCGTTCCGCAGCGCCGGTCGCAGCCCGTCCAGTGGACGGGGGTCTTCGGCGCGCGTTCCAGGCCGTCCACCCAGCGGCGGGCCTCGCCCTGCACGTCACCCTTCGACTTCGCGCAGCCGGGGCTGCCCGTGCAGGCCGTGACGCCGACCCAGGGCGAATCCGGATCGGTCGCGAACCCCGCCGCGGCCAGCCGTTCCACGGCCCGACGGGCGTCGGCGCGGGTCAGGTCCCGTACGACGACGCTGCGCCATGGTGTCACCCGGATGCCGGGCGCGATCTCGGCGAGCGCCTCGGCACGGGCTCCCGGCATCCGGCCCAGCGGCGGTACGGCCTCCAGCGCGACCCGCCCGTCGCGCTGGTCGATGATGCCCGCGTGCGGGGGCGGGGGCGCCGGGACGCGCGGTCCGGCGCCGACGGTTCCGCCCAGGCGTTCCGCGACGAGGCGCGCCCCGTCCGGCACCTCCGCCAGCCGCCACGCGTCGCCCCGGACGTCGAGGAACGCTTCCGCCGCCGCGACGAGCACCGGCACCGGATTCTTGTAGGGCAGGCTAAGGCGGGCACCGGCGAGAAGCAGGCCATCGGGGACGAGTGTCAGGTCGGCGTTCAGGGCGGCGATGTCACCGGTGCCGTCGTCGAGCGCGAACAGGAAGCGGCCCGGGAGCCCGGCCAGGCGGGGACGCGCGCACAGTGCCCGGTCGAGTTCGGCGACCAGCGGATCGGTGTCGAGGACGCCGTGCCTCCCGCGTCCGCCGAGAGGCGACGCGACAATGTTGCGCGCCCGCTCGTGCGTGGGCGACGGCAGCAGCCCGGCGGCCGCGACCCGTTCCGCGAGCGCCGCCGGATCGCGCACGCCGCGCAGTTGGAGATTGCCGCGGGACGTCAGCTCGATGACGTCCAGGCCCAGCTCACGGGCGGCGGCTCCAAGCGTCCTGAGCTGCGCGGACGTCACCGCGCCGCCGGGGACGCGGACGCGCGCCAATGGGCCGTCGGCGGCGTCATGGGTTTGCAGCGTCCCAGGGCACGCGTCGGCGTGCGATCGCTCCACCGCATGGACATTCTGCACGATGAGGATGTTAACCCCCGTCCTCCAGCCCCCACCCATCGCCAATCAAAGGACGAGCTCCGCTCGGCCACAGTTTGCGGGTGGGCCGGGCTGCCGTACGCTCTGAACCACGACGGCAGTGGAGGAAGTCCGGTGTGAATCCGGCGCGGTCCCGCCACTGTCACCGGGGAGCGACCCCCGCTTGAGGCCACTGTCCCTCGTGGACGGGAAGGCCGGGGCGAGCACTGATCCGGGAGCCAGGACACTCCAGCCGTCGTGACACCCGCGACCGGGGCGAGGACCCCAGGGGGAGGATCCGCCGTGTCCGCAGACACGTCCGCGCAGGAGCGCACCGTCCTGCTGCTCTCGACGTCCGACACCGACCTGCTGAGCGCCCGCGTGTCCGGCGCCGCCTACCGCCTCGGCAACCCGGCCCGGCTCGCCGTGGCCGACCTGCCGGAGTTGGTCGAGGGCACCGATCTCGTCGTCGTCCGGCTGCTCGGCGGGCGGCGCGCCTGGGAGGACGGGCTGGACGCGCTGCTCGCGGGCCCGCGGCCGGTGGTCGTGCTCGGCGGTGAGCAGGCGCCCGACGCGGAGCTGATGGAGCTGTCGACCGTGAGCGGCGGGGTGTGCGCCGACGCGCACGCCTACCTCGCGCATGGTGGCCCCGGGAACCTGGCCGAACTGCACGCCTTCCTGTGCGACACCGTGCTGCTCACCGGCCGTGGTTTCGCGCCGCCGCGGCCCACTCCCACGTGGGGACGCCTGGAGCGGGCGAGCCGTACTGGGGACGGCCCCGTCGTCGGGGTGTTGTACTACCGCGCCCACCACATGGCGGGGAACACCGCGTTCGTCGAAGCGCTATGTGCGGCGGTGGAGGACGCGGGAGGACGTGCGCTGCCGGTGTTCTGCTCGTCCCTGCGCACGGCCGAGCCCGGCCTGCTCGGCACGCTGCGCGAAGCGGACGCGCTGGTCGTGACCGTCCTCGCGGCGGGCGGGTCGCGGCCCGCGACGGCCGGGGCGGGCGGCGACGACGAGGCGTGGGACGTCGGTGCCCTCGCCGAACTGGACGTCCCGATCCTGCAGGGCCTCTGCCTCACCACGTCCCGGGCCGACTGGGAGGCGAGCGACGACGGCCTGTCCCCGCTGGACGCCGCGTCGCAGGTCGCCATCCCCGAGTTCGACGGACGGATCATCACCGTCCCGTTCTCGTTCAAGGAGACCGGCGAGGACGGCCTGACCGTCTACACCGCCGACCCCGAGCGCGCGGCCCGGGTCGCGGGCATCGCCGTCCGGCACGGTCGCCTCCGGCAAACCCCGCCCGCCGAGCGGCGGCTGGTCGTGATGCTGTCGGCGTACCCGACGAAGCACTCGCGCGTCGGCAACGCCGTCGGGCTGGACACCCCGGCGAGCACCGTCCGGCTGCTGGCCCGGCTCGCCGGTGCCGGATACGACCTCGGCGACGGCTTCCCCGGAGTCGCGGACCAGGACGGGGACGCGCTCGTCCACGCGCTGATCGCGGCGGGCGGCCAGGACGAGGACTGGCTCACCGAGGAGCAGCTCGCGGGCAACCCCGTCCGGATCTCCGCCGCGTCCTACGAGCGCTGGTACCGCACCCTCCCCGCGGGTCTGCGCGAAGGGATGGAGCGCCACTGGGGCCCGCCGCCAGGGGAGCTGTTCGTCCAGGACGGCGACATCGTCCTCGCGGCCCTGCGCGCGGGCAACGTCGTCGTCATGGTGCAGCCGCCGCGCGGGTTCGGGCAGAACCCCATCGCGATCTACCACGATCCCGGCCTGCCGCCGAGCCACCACTACCTGGCCGCCTACCGGTGGCTGTCGGACGAGTTCGGCGCCCATGCGATCGTCCACGTCGGCAAGCACGGCAACCTGGAGTGGCTGCCGGGCAAGGCGGCGGGGATGTCGGCGTCGTGCGGCACCGACGCGGCGCTCGGCGACGTCCCGCTGATCTATCCGTTCCTCGTCAACGACCCCGGCGAGGGCACGCAGGCCAAGCGCCGCGCGCACGCCGTGCTGGTGGACCACATGGTCCCGCCGATGGCCCGCGCCGAGACCTACGGCGACATCGCCCGCCTCGAACAGCTCCTGGACGAGCACGCCACCATCGCCGCGATGGACCCGGCGAAGCTGCCCGCGATCCGCGCCCAGATCTGGACGCTGATCCAGGCCGCCAGACTCGACCACGACCTCGGTTTGGCCGACCGTCCCCACGACGCCGAGTTCGACGACTTCATCCTGCACGTGGACGGCTGGCTGTGCGAGGTGAAGGACGCGCAGATCCGCGACGGCCTGCACGTCCTCGGCGAGGCGCCGGTCGGCGCGGTCCGCGTCGGCCTGGTGTTGGCCATGCTGCGCGCCCGGCAGATGTGGTCGGGACGCGAGACGCTGCCCGGCCTGCGCGAAGCGCTCGGCCTCACCGAGGACGGCACCGAATCCCTTGCCGACGTCGACGCCGCCGAGGCCGCGGCGCGCTCCCTCGTCCAGGCGATGGAGGACGCTCGCTGGTCACCGGACGCGGCCTCGCGAGTCGCCGCGGCGGCGCCGGAGCAGCACCGCGAGGCCGTGGAGCGGGTGCTGGCGTTCGCGGCGGCGGAGGTCGTCCCGCGCCTGGCCCGCACGACCGACGAGATCGACCATGTCCTGCACGCCCTGGACGGCGGCTACGTCCCGGCAGGGCCGAGCGGCTCGCCGCTGCGCGGGCTGATCAACGTCCTGCCGACCGGCCGCAACTTCTACTCCGTCGACCCGCGCGCCGTGCCGAGCCGCCTGGCCTGGGAGACCGGGCAGGCGATGGCCGATTCGCTGCTGGAGCGCTATCGCGCCGACCACGGCGAATGGCCGCGCTCGGTCGGCCTGTCGGTGTGGGGGACGAGCGCGATGCGCACGGCGGGCGACGACGTGGCCGAGGTGCTGGCGCTGCTCGGCGTCCGCCCGGAGTGGGACGAGGCGTCCCGCCGCGTCACCCGGCTGGAGCCGGTCCCGCTCACCGAGCTGGGCCGGCCGCGCATCGACGTGACCGTCCGTATCAGCGGGTTCTTCCGGGACGCGTTCCCGCACGTCGTCGCGATGCTGGACGACGCCGTCCGGCTCGTCGCCGCCCTCGACGAGCCCGACGCCGACAACTACGTCCGCGCGCACGTGAGCGCCGACAGGGAACGGCACGGCGACGACCGGCGCGCCACCCTCCGGGTCTTCGGGTCGGCGCCCGGCGCCTACGGCGCGGGCCTGCTGCCGCTCATCGACAGCCGTGACTGGCGCGGCGACGCCGACCTCGCCGAGGTGTACGCGGTGTGGGGCGGCCACGCCTACGGCCGCGACCTCGACGGCGTCCCCGCCCGCGCCGACATGGAGAACGCATACCGGCGGATCGCCGTGGCCGCCAAGAACGTCGACACCCGCGAACACGACATCGCAGACTCCGACGACTACTTCCAGTTCCACGGCGGGATGATCGCGACCGTCCGGGCGCTGACCGGCCGCGACCCGGCCGCCTACGTCGGCGACAGCACCCGCCCGGACGCGGTCCGCACCCGCACGCTGTCGGAGGAGACCGCGCGGATCTTCCGCGCCCGCGTCGTCAACCCGAACTGGCTGGCGGCGATGCGGCGGCACGGCTACAAGGGCGCGTTCGAGCTGGCCGCGACCGTCGACTACCTGTTCGGCTACGACGCCACCACCGGCGTCATGGCCGACTGGATGTACGACCGGCTCACCGCCGCCTACGTCCTGGACGAGGAGAACCGCGCGTTCATGGCGGAGTCCAACCCGTGGGCGCTGCACGGCATCGCCGAGCGGCTGTTGGAGGCGGCCGGGCGCGGCATGTGGGAGCACCCGGACCCGGAGATCTTCCAGGGCCTCCAGGAGGTCTACCTCAAGGCGGAAGGCGACCTGGAGGACGACGAGGACGACGACACCAGCCGCTGAGCCGTCTCCGGACGCCCGGCCCAGTGCAGGTGCAGGTACGACGCGGTGATCCGGTCGTCGCCGAACCCGTCGGCCCCGTCCTTCCACCGGAAGAGAGGACCGGCGGGGGTGGTCAGGGCCGTCCGGTGGAACTCGTGGCCGCGGAACCGTTCGCCCGGACGGGTCAGCGGCGATTCCGCCACCGCGACCGCGTCCCGGTATCCGAGCGTCAGCCGGGGCGTCATCCGCGCCCGTCCGGGCACCCGCCCGCACATCTCCCGGCCGTCGAGTCCCTCGCACAGGTAGAGCAGTCCCGCGCATTCCGCGGCGATCGGGCCGGGGAACGCTGCGACGGCCGCGCGCATCGGGGCGTTGGCCGCCAGCTCGGCCGCGTGCGTCTCCGGGAAGCCGCCGCCGATGACGAGCGCGGCGGCGCCGTCCGGGAGCGCCTCGTCGCGCAGCGGGTCGAAGACCGCGACGTCGGCGCCCGCCGCGCGCAGCAGTTCGGCGTGCTCGGCATAGGAGAAGGTGAACGCCCGTCCGCCCGCCACGGCGACCACCGGACGCCCCGGCTGCGCCTCCACCTGCTCGGACGGATCCCAGGCCCGGCCCGGCAGCGGGGGAGCGGTGGCGGCGAGCCGCAGCAGCGCGTCCAGGTCGCAGGAGCGGGCGACCAGCTCGCCGAGCCGATCCACGGCCCGCACGGCCTCCGTCCCGCGCTCGGCCGCCGGGACCAGCCCGAGATGCCGGGACGGCGTCACGACCGCGTCGTCGCGGCGGATCGCGCCGAGCACCGGCACGCCCGCCGCCTCCAGCGCGCTCCGGCACACATCCTCGTGCCGGTCCGACCCGACCCGGTTGAGGACGATCCCGCCCACCCGCACGTCCGGCTCGAACGACGCGAACCCGTGCGCGAGCGCCGCCACCGAGCGGCTCTGCCGCGCGGCGTCCACCACGAGCACGACGGGCGCGTCCAGCAGCCGCGCGACATGGGCCGTGGACGCGAACCCGGAATCGCCCCGCCCGTCGAACAGCCCCATCACGCCCTCGACCACGGCGATGTCGCAGCCGTCGGCGCCGTGCAGGAACAGCGGCGCGATCCGCTGCTCGCCGGCCAGCCACGGGTCGAGGTTGCGGCCTGGACGCCCGGCCGCGAGCGCGTGGTAGCCGGGGTCGATGTAGTCGGGGCCCACCTTGTGCGGGGAGACCTTCAGGCCGCGCGCCCGCAGCGCCGCGATCAGCCCGGTCGCGACCGTCGTCTTCCCGCTCCCGGACGACGGCGCCGCGACCACGAGCCGCGGGACGCGCCCGGTGGCGCAGGTCACCACTCGATGCCCCGCTGCCCCTTCTGCCCGGTGTCCATGGGGTGCCGGACCTTGCCCATCTCGGTGACGAGGTCGGCGGCCTCGACGAGCCGGCCGGGCGCGTCCCGTCCGGTGATGACCACGTGCTGGTCACCGGGACGGCCGGTGAGCGTGTCCACCACGTCGTCCAGGTCGAGCCAGCCCCATTTGAGCGGGTAGGTGAACTCGTCCAGGACGTAGAAGCGGTGCGCCTCGGCGGCGAGGTCGCGCTTGATCTGCTCCCAGCCCTCCCGCGCGTTCGCCGCGTGGTCGTCCTCGGCGCCGGGCCGCCGGATCCACGACCAGCCCTCGCCCATCTTGTGCCACGCCACCGGTCCGCCCTCGCCGCTGTCGCCCAGGACCCGCAGCGCGCGTTCCTCGCCGATCCGCCACTTCGCCGACTTCACGAACTGGAACACCGCGACCGGCCAGCCCTGGTTCCACGCCCGCAGCGCCATCCCGAACGCCGCCGTCGACTTGCCCTTCCCTGGACCGGTGTGGACGATCAGCAGCGGCCGGTTGCGGCGCTGCCGCGTGGTCAGGCCGTCGTCGGGGACGGACACGGGCTTGCCTTGAGGCATCTCAGGCCGCCTTCCGCTGATCGCGCACGAGCGCGCCGAGGTCGCCCAGCGGCACGAGCCGTGCCCCGAGCCGCGTCGCGAGCCGTCCCGCGAGGCCGAGCCGGACGGGGCCGTCCTCGCAGTCGACGACGATCCCGGCCGTCCCCGCGAGCAGCCCCGCGGCCCGTGCCACGTCGCCGCCGGCGGTCGCGCGGCCGTCGGTGACGACCACGAGCAGCGGGCGGCGGCGGGGGTCGCGCAGCCGCTCGGCGGCCAGCACCTCCGCCGCCCGGACCAGCCCGGCGGCCAGCGGCGTGCGACCGCCGGTGGGCAGCGCCCGCAGCCGTGCCGCGCCCGCCTCGACCGACGACGTCGGCGGCAGCGCGAGGTCGGCCGTGCGGCCCCGGAACGTGATCAGGCCGATCTTGTCGCGGCGCTGGTAGGCGTCCAGCAGCAGGCTCAGCACCGCCGTCTTCACCGCCGTCATGCGGCGCCGCGCGGCCATGGAGCCGCTGGCGTCCACGACGAACAGCACCAGGTTGCCCTCGCGGCCCTCGCGGTCGGACTCGCGCAGATCGCCGGGCCGCAGCACGAGCCCGGCGCCGGACCGGCCGCGCGTCCGCTGGTGCGGGGCGGCGGCCAGCAGCGTCGCCACGACGTGCGGGTCGCGGACCTTCCCGGCCGGGCGGCGCGCTCCGGTGACGCGGCCGCGCGTCGTCCGCGACCGCGACCGGCGTCCCGCGACGCCGTCGCCGACCCCCGGTACCTGGAGCAGCGGCACCGCGTGCGGCTCCGAGGCGGCCGCGACCCGCTCGCCGCCGCCCGCGCTCGGCGCCCGCTCGTCCTCTCCTTGCTCTGGGGAGGACGGTTCGGCCGATCCCTCGGCGCCGCCACCGGGAGGCGGCGGCGCTTCGCTCTCGCTCTCGCTCCCGCCGCCGTCGTCGGGTGGTGGGTCGTCGCCGGGAGAGGTGTCGTCAAGCAGCTCGTCCAGGCGCGACTCGTCCAGGCCGGGCGCGTCGAACGGGTCGCGGCGGCGGCGGTGCGGCAGCGCCAGCCGGGCGGCCGCGCGGACGTCGTCCGCCGTCACCTCGTCGCGGCCGTGCCAGGCGGCGTGCGCGAGCGCGGCGTTCGCGGTGACGATGTCGGCGCGCAGACCGTCCACCTCGAACCCGGCGCACACCGCCGCGATCTGCTCCAGCCGCTCGTCCGGCAACCGGACGCCCCCCAGCCGCTCCCGGGCGGCCGAGATGCGCCCGGCGAGCGCGGTCTCCTCGGCGGCCCAGCGCGCCGCGAACCCCGCGGGGTCGGCGTCGAACGCCAGCCGCCGCCGGACGACCTCGGCGCGCTCCCTCGGCTCCCGCGACGCCCGCACGTCGACCGTCAGCCCGAACCGGTCGAGCAGCTGCGGGCGCAGCTCGCCCTCCTCGGGGTTCATCGTCCCGACCAGCAGGAACCGTGCCGCGTGCCGGACCGACACCGACTCGCGCTCGACGTAGCAGGTGCCGAGCGCCGCCGCGTCGAGCAGCAGGTCGACGAGGTGGTCGTGCAGCAGGTTCACCTCGTCCACGTACAGGACGCCGCGGTGCGCCGCCGCGAGCAGGCCCGGCTCGAACGCCTTGACGCCCTCGGTCAGCGCCCGCTCCACGTCCAGCGACCCGGCGACCCGGTCCTCCGACGCGCCGACCGGCAGCTCCACCAGCGCGGACGGCCGCCGTAGCGATGGGGCGCCGGGGCCGTGCGGGCCGTCGGGACAGGATGGGTCGGGCGCGGCCGGGTCGCAGGCGAACCGGCAGCCCGCCACCGTGTCCACGGCGGGCAGCTGCGCGGCGAGCGCGCGGACGACCGTCGACTTGGCGGTGCCCTTCTCCCCGCGCACCAGCACGCCACCGACACGGGGGGACACGGCGTTGAGCAGCAGCGCCAGCTTCAGATCGTCCAAGCCCACGACGGCGGTGAACGGATAGGCGGCGTTCAGGCGGACCTCGCCCATCAAGACGAGAGGGCCGGAGCGGACGGCGAATTCACGGTACCTCCATAAGGGATCTTGCGCGTCCCGGACACATGAGGTCGCGGCGGTCCGAGTGACCTGGCTCCCGGGCTCGTCGACCCGGATACAGTGGCGCGTCCGCACCGGCATCTCACCGGATTTCCCTCGGACAACCGCGGAACACCGGGACGCTACGGTCTCGCTCCCACGGCTGTCAAGATCGCGCGTACCCAGGTCAGGGCCGGGACGGGTAACACTTCCCTACCCCTTGCCATGACTTGTTGCGACTTCCTTGTAAATAAGACCTGTGTCACCATGTGCGGTGTAGGCGATGGCGGACGAGGAAGCCGGTGCGATTCCGGCGCGGTCCCGCCACTGTGATCGGCGAGCGGATCCCGACAACGCCACTGCCCGCGCGAGCGGGCGGGAAGGCCGGGACGAGCATCGACCCGAGAGCCAGGAGACTCACGCGGTCGCCTCCTCGACAGGACTGGGGCGGATCTCCCCAGAGAGGAGAGGGCCGCATGCCCAGGGGCTCGACATGCCCGGCGCCGCGCCGGACGGCCGCACGCCGGACGGCCGCACGCCGGACGGCCGCACGCCGGACCGCCGTCGGCGTCGGCACGCGTATCCGGTCACGGGCGTCGGCGCTGCTCGTCGCGGTCCTGCTGGTCGCCGGATGCGGCGGCGGCACCGGACGCGCCGGAGACGACCGCGTGGGCGCGGCTCCGCCCGGCTTCCCGGTGACGGTGGCCAACTGCGGGGTGACGACCACCTACGAGCGGCCGCCGAGGCGCGCGGTGTCGCTGAACCAGCACGCGACCGAGGTGATGCTCGCCCTCGGCCTGGAGAGGTCGATGGTCGGGACGGGCTACCTCGACGACCGGATCCTGCCGGAGTTCCAGGCCGCCTACGACCAGGTCAAGGTGCTGTCCAAGGAATACCCCTCCTACGAGACGCTGCTGGCGGCCGAGCCCGACTTCGTCTACGGCGGATGGGCCAGCACGTTCGAGGAGAAGGAGGGCCGCGCCCGGGCCACCTTGACGAAGGCAGGGATCGACACCCACCTCAACATCGAGGAATGTCCCAAGGGCCCGGTGACGATGGCCACGGTCGAGGAGGAGATCCGGACCATCGCCAAGATCTTCGGCGTGCCGGACCGGGCCGAGCGTCGCATCGTCTCGCTGCGCGCCGTCCTGAACCGGGTCAGGGCCCGGCTCGCCGCCCCCGCGCCCGCCGCGGCACCGGTCAAGGTCGCCGTCTACGACAGCGGCGACAAGACCGTGTTCACCGCGGGCGGCGCCGGGATCGGCAACGAGATCATCCGGCTGGCGGGCGGGACCAACCTGTTCTCCGACGTGCGCAAAGCCTACGGGGACGTCTCGTTCGAGCAACTGGCCGCACGGGCGCCCGAGGTCATCGTCATCTACGACTACGGCGACCAGTCCGCCGCGGACAAGCGGAAATTCCTGCTGTCCAACCCCGCGCTGAAAGACGTCCCCGCCATCAGGAACAAGCGGTTCGCGGTGCTGCCGCTGTCGTCCACGGTGACCGGCGTCCGGACGGCCGCCGCGGTCGAGTCGCTCGCCCGCCAGCTGCACCCGGCGCGGTTCCCGGATCGTCCCCCCACAAGGAAAACGGACCGTCTCGGATGACCGGCGTCGCCGAGCCACGCCTCTCCGGCGGACGGACGCCGGTCACCGCCGCCCCCCGCGGCCGCGCTCGCCTCCCCTTTCCGCTGGTCATGGCGCTGTTCGGCGCGCTGGTGCTGGTGGCGGGCACGGCCGGTATCGCCGCCGGCTCGGTGCGGATCCCGCCCGGGCAGGTGTGGGGCATCCTGCTCCACCAGGTGCATCCCGCGCTGGCGGACCCGGCCTGGTCACCGGTCCGCGAGACGATCGTGATGGACGTCCGGCTGCCCCGGGTGCTGCTGTGCGCGGTGGTCGGGGCGGGCCTGTCGGTCTGCGGGATGGTCCTGCAGGCCGTCGTCCGCAACCCGCTGGCCGACCCCATGCTGCTGGGCGTCTCCTCTGGGGCGATGGTCGGCGCGGTGCTCGTGGTGGTGTTCCCGGTCGCGTGGTTCGGGATCTTCTCGATGCCGCTGGCCGCGTTCGCGGGCGCGCTGCTGGCCTTGGTGCTGGTGTACTTCCTGGCGCGCTCCGGCGGCCGGATGACCACGGTGCGGCTGATCCTCGCGGGTGTGGCCACCGCCGAGGTGCTCACGGCGGTCGCGAGCTACCTGGTCATCACCTCCGACGACCCCCGCGCCGCCGAGTCTGCGCTGCGCTGGATGCTCGGCGGGCTGGCCGGCACCACCTGGACGCTGCTGTGGATCCCCGCCGCCGTCGTCCTCGCGGGCACGGCGGTCCTGCTCGGCCTGTCCCGTCCCCTCAACCTGCTGCTGGCGGGGGAGGAGGCCGCCGCGGCGCTGGGACTGGACGTGCACCGCTTCCGCGGGGCGCTGTTCGCGCTGGTCGCCCTGATGACCGGCGCGATCGTCGCGGTCAGCGGCTCGATCGGGTTCGTCGGGCTGATCATGCCGCACGCGGTGCGGCTGCTCGTCGGCGCCGACCACCGCCGCGCCCTGCCCGCCGCGGCCCTGCTGGGCGCCGGCTTCCTGATCGCCGCCGACCTGGCGGCGCGGACCCTGATCAGCCCCGAGGAGATCCCCGTCGGCATCCTCACCGCCCTGGTCGGCGGCCCCTTCTTCCTCTTCCTGATGCGGCGAAGGGCTCCCCGGTGACCACGGGTGCGGTGACCGCGGGCGCCGGACCGCGTGCCGGAACGCTGCGGGCCGAGAAGGTGTCGGTCGTCATCGACGGCCGGCCCCTGGTCGACGCCGTCTCGCTGACGGCGGCCCCGGCGGAGGTCGTCGGGCTCGTCGGCCCCAACGGCGCAGGCAAGTCCACCCTGCTGCGCACCTTCTACCGGGCGCGGCGCCCCACCTCGGGACGGATCCTGCTGGACGGGGAGGACGTCTGGCGTATGTCCGGCAAGCATCTGTCCAGGCATCTGGCCGCCGTCCTCCAGGAGACGCCCGGCGACTTCGAGCTGACCGTGTACGACGTCGTGGCGATGGGCCGCACCCCGCACAAACGCGCCTTCCAGGGCGACGACGCGGACGACCGCGAGATCATCACCGGTTCGCTGGCGGAACTGGAGGCCGCGCACCTGATCGACGCCCCCTTCGACCTGCTGTCGGGCGGTGAGAAGCAGCGCGTCCTCATCGCCCGGGCGCTGGCCCAGCGAACCGGGGTCCTGATCCTGGACGAACCCACCAACCACCTGGACCTGCGGCACCAGATCGACGCCCTCCACCTCGTCCGCCGCCTCGGCGTCACCGCTGTCGTCGCCCTCCACGACCTCAACCTCGCCGCCGCCTTCTGCGACCGCCTCCACGTCCTGGACGCCGGCCGAACCGTCGCGACGGGTCCACCGGCGGACGTGCTCACCCCAGAACTACTGGCCGATGTATACCGACTCGACGCCGAAGTCGTCGAGCACCCTCGCAACGGCCACGGGCAGATAACCGTCCTCCCCGCGGTACATCGTCCAAGAAATGGCAAGCAGATAACCTAGATTACGCACCCCTGAACCCGGAATTGATCGCCGTCTGTGCGAAGAACAGAGTCGCTCTGCGACACGGGCCGACCCCCGCCGCGCGCGGCGGAGGCCGGTTCGTACGGCTGGCGCCTCCACCTGCGCCAGGCGGCGGCGATTCCAGTGTCTGGGCGGTCATGTCGAAGTCCCAGCCGTCTCGGGCTCCGGGGAGCCGGGAGCTGATCTCGACGAAGACCCTAATGGCCTCTGGCCCGGACTGCGGCCGTACAGTCGATCTCCACGCGCACGCCCAGCGGCAGCGCCGCCGCTTGGACGGTGGTCCGCGCCGGCCGTGGCTCGGGGAAGAACTTCGCGTAGGCCCGGTCGAAGTCGATGAAGTCGGCGATGTCCTGGAGGAAGACGCGGCAGTGCAGAACGAGACCGGGATGTGAGCCCGCCTGTTCCAACAGCTCCGCGACGTGGCCGAGCGCCAGCAAGGTTTCGTCGTAGACGGATCCGGGCTGGTAGGCCCCGTTCACGATGGAGCCTTGGCCCGAAACGAAGACGAAGGGTCCGTCGGCCACGATCGCCGGGGTGTAGGAGCCGAGCCCGTTGCCGTTGTCGATAGGGCGGACGGTCATGATTCCTCCATGGTGCGGCGCAGCGCCTCACGGGCGAACCGCGCGACATAGTCCGACATCCATTGCCGGAAGGCGGCCTGGTCGGTCATGGCCAGGCTCATGTGGGCGAGGTAGTCGGCGTGCGCCTCGGCCAGGAACTCGTCGGCGTCGGCCAGGGCCATCAGCCTGTTCGCCGCGTCGAGGAGGCGGAAGGCTCCGAGGACGGGTGTCTCGTCGAAGGCCAGGGGAGCGCTGGACACCATGTGGGTGGCCAGTCCGAAGAGGTTCGCCGTTGTGAGCTCGGGCATCAGCGTTCCTTCCAGTCGGTGCCGAACCGGTTGTGGTGCACGAACGTCGCGAATCCCGTCGCGGCCGGTTCCCGGCCCGGCCTGACGTAGCCGACCGCTACCGTCGCATCGGGCCTGACGTGCGCGGGCAGGTCGAGCAGGGCGGAGACCGCGCTGTCGTGCCAGCTGGTGACGGTGCAGACGCCGAGGCCCATGGTCTGCGCCATGAGAGCCAAGTGCGCGCAGGCGGCGCCCGCGTCCAGGCGGGTGGTGAGCTCGCAGCCGCGCGGGCCCGCGACGTCCTGTGCCACCGCCAGGTCCGTGCAGTGCACCAGCATCGCTGGGGCGTTGTTCAGGAATCCCGGGAGGACCTGCCGAGCCGCGGTCATCAGCCGCGGGTCGTCCACGATGACGATGTTGCGCACGCCGGAGCGGGCCTGCTGGGCTCGGCCGGCGGCCCATGCCAGCTCCGCGAGCAGGTCGCGCGGCACGGGCCTGTCCTCGAACGTGCGATGCATCCTGCGCCGGCGGATCCCGTCGACCACGTCCAGTGGCCGGATGACGCCTTCGTCGGCCATGACCTCACCTTCCGTCGCGTCGGACGACATCGGCTGGCGCCGACGACGTTCCCAGGCTCCTGTGGGCACCGAGCCCGCACAATGGGCGCTTCGCCCATACTGATGGCATTGACCAGGCAGGATGCCCACTGACCTCCGGGGCGTCCGGTGCTTGGGTGAAGGGGCACCACGGAGGTGGAACATGGTCCAGATCACGCTCGACGACGTCGAAGATCTCGCCGCCGGCGCCGTCGTCCTCGGCGCCGGCGGCGGCGGTGATCCCTACATCGCCAAACTCATGCTGCGCGAGGCGATCCGGCGGCACGGGCCGGTGGAGGTGGTCGACGCCGCCGACCTCGACCCGGACGGCCTGCTGCTGCCCATCGCCATGGTCGGCGCTCCCACGGTGATCGTGGAGAAGTTCCCGAACGGCGGTGAGGCGACCCGGGTCCTCCGCGCGCTGGAGAGTCACCTGCAACGTGAAGGTGTGGCGGTGCTGCCGCTGGAGAACGGCGGAATGAACTCGCTGTACCCGCTCGTGGCGGCGGCCGAGCTGGGGCTGCCGTGTGTGGACGCCGACTCGATGCGCCGCGCCTTCCCGCAGATCGAAATGACCCTGTTCACCCTTGCGGGCCTGCCCTCCACCCCGATGACACTGGCCGATGTCAAGGGCAACTATGTGTTCTTCGAGACCGTCGACAACGGCATGGCGGAACGGCTCGTCCGGTCCTGTGCCGTGCAGATGGGCATGATCGCGGTGATGAGCGCGTACGCGATCGACGCTCGGCAATGCGTCGAGTTCGGCGCCAACGGCTCCCTCACCTACTGCCTGGAGATCGGCCGCCGGATCCACGCCATCCAGAAAGGCGCCGCCGGCGCCTACGACGACTTCCTGGAATTCTGCGAGGCGCGGCTCGTCTTCTCCGGAAAGGTCACCGACATCGTCCGGCACACCACGGACGGCTGGGCCCGCGGCACCGTCACGCTGGAACACCTCGACACGTCCGCCCGCACGATGCGGGTGGAGATCCAGAACGAGAATCTGATCGCCTTCGAAGACGGTGAGGCGAAGGTCACCGTCCCCGACCTGATCACGTTGATCGACGTCGAGACGGGAGTGCCGATGACCACCGAGGCCCTGGCCTACGGCCAGCGGCTGCACGTCATCGCCATGCCCGCCCTTCCCCGCTGGCACACGCCGGAGGGCCTCGCGCTCGGAGGCCCGCGGGCCTTCGGCTACGACATCGACTACGTGCCCTTCGGAGGTGTGCGATGACCATGGTGCGGATCGGGATCGACGTCGGCGGCACCAACACCGACGCGGTCGCCGTGTCGGGATCCGAGGTGGTCGCCTGGCACAAGACCGCCACCACGCCCGACACCTTCGACGGAATCGGCACGGCCTTGGCGGCGGTGCTGCGGTCGGTGGACGCCGACGCGGTCGGGCAGGTGATGCTGGGATCCACCCATCCGCTGAACGCGATCATCCGGCGGCGCGATCTCGACCGGGTCGGCGTCCTGCGCATCGCGGCGCCGGCGACGCTGTCCATCCCCCCGCTCGCGGACTGGCCGGCCGACCTGGTGGACGCCGTGCGGGGGCCGGTGGCGATCGTGCGCGGCGGGCACGAGTACGAGGGCAGCGAGATCGGCCCCCTCGACGAGGACGCCGTCCGCGGGTTCGTCGAGGAATGCCGCGGCCGGGTCCGCGCCATCGCGCTGACCGGCGTGACCTCGCCCGCCAACCCGGACCACGAGATCGCCGCCGCCCGGATCATCGCCGAGACCCTCGGCCCATCGTTTCCGGTCACCCTGGGGCACGAAGTGGGCGGCCTGGGCCTGCTCGAACGGGAGAACTCCGCCGTTCTGAACGCGGCGCTGCACACCGTCGGCCAGGAGATCATCACCGGGCTGACCCAGGCGCTGGCCGCGCACCGGCTCCGGGCCGACACCTACCTGACGCAAAACGACGGCACCCTCCTGTCCGCGGAAGAGGCCACCCGGCGTCCCATCCTCACCATCGGGTCCGGCCCCACCAACTCCATGCGCGGCGCCGCCCACCTGTCGGGGCTCACCGACGCCATCGTCATGGACATCGGCGGCACCTCGACCGATGTCGGTCTTCTCATGGACGGCTTCCCCCGGACCTCGGCGCTCGCCGTCGACATCGGCGGCGTGCGCACCAACTACCGGATGCCCGACCTCATCTCCATGGGCCTCGGCGGCGGAACCATCGTGCGAACCGCCCCTGACCGGGAGGCCGGCCATGGCTTGGAGGTCGGGCCGGACAGCGTCGGCTATCTGCTGACCCGGCGGGCCCGGGTGTTCGGGGGCGACACGCTCACCCTGTCCGACGTCTCCGTGCTCGCCGGACGTGCCGCCTTCGGTGACCGCGACCGCGCCGCCGATGTGCCGCGGTCCGTGACCGTCCAGGCCCTGGAGTGGGTGGACGACCGCATCCGCGTGCTCGCCGACCGCATCAAAGCAGTGCGGTCGGAGCTTCCGCTGATCGCCGTGGGCGGCGGCGGTCACCTCGTCCCCGACACCGTGCCCGGGGTCAGCGAGGTGGTGCGGCACGCGCACGCCGGCGTCGCGAACGCGCTCGGAGCGGCCATCGCCGAAGCCTCCGGCAGTGTCGACCGGGCGTTCCAGTACGGCGACGGTGGCCGCGAAGCGTGTCTGAACGAGGCCAAGACCGCGGCCGTGGACGCGGCGATCGGGGCCGGCGCCGACCCGGCACGGGTGCGCATCACCATGGTGAACGAGATCCCGATGGCCTACCTCCCCGGTTCGAGCGCCCGCGTCCAGATCAAGGCGGTCGGCCCGCTCCTGGAGCGGACGTGACCCGGCGGCGCCTGCTCCTGCGCGGCGGCCGGGTCTTCACCGGGGACGCCACGGAAGCCGCGGACGTGCTGCTCGACGGGGAACGCGTCATCGGCGTCGGAGCCGGCCTCGACGGCGACACCGAACTGGACGTCGAGGGACTGACCGTCCTGCCCGGGCTCATCGACTGCCATGTGCACGTCTGCCTGTCGGGCGTCGACCGGCTCCGGATGATGCGGGAACCGTTCTCCTACCAGTTCTTCGCCGCGGCCCGGAACCTGGCGACCCTCCTGGACTGCGGCATCACGCTCGCCCGGGACGCGGGCGGCGCGGACCTCGGCATGAAGGCCGCGCTCGCCGACGGCCTGATCGAGGGGCCGCGGCTCGTCACGGCCGTCAGCGTGCTCGGCCAGACCGGCGGGCACACCGACGGATGGCTGCCCAGCGGAATGTCGCTCCCGCTGCTGACCCCGCACCCCGGGCGCCCGGACATGGTCGTCGACGGCCCCGGCGCGATGCGCGTCCGGGTCCGCGAGCTGGTCCGGGCGGGCGCCGACGTCATCAAGATCTGCACGAGCGGCGGCGTCATATCGCCCAACGACGACCTGCGGCACCCGCATTTCGACGACGAGGAACTGGCCGCGTGCGTGGCGGAGGCGGCGCGCGCCGGTCTCGCCGTCATGGCCCACGCCCACGGCGCCACCGGGATACGTCACGCCGTCCGCGCCGGTGTCCGCAGCATCGAGCACGGCGTGTACCTCGACGATCAGGCCATCTCGCTGATGCTGGAATCGGGGACGTGGCTCGTCCCGACCCTCGTCGCGCCGGTGGCGCTGCTGGAGGAGATCGACAACGGACTGTCCGTACCCGAGCCTGTCGCGCGGAAGGCACGCGAGGTGGTCGAGGTGCACCGGGCCTCGGTAGCGCGGGCCGTCGACGCCGGGGTCCGGATCGCGATGGGCACCGACAGCGGCGTGTTCCCACACGGACACAACCTGCGGGAGCTGGAACTGCTGCACCGGGCGGGACTGCCGGCGCCCGCGGTCCTGCGCGCCGCCACGTCCGAGGCCGCGGACCTGCTCGGGATGGCCGGCGACGCCGGCGCCGTGGCCCCCGGGCGCCGTGCCGATCTCGTGCTGGTCGAAGGTGATCCGTTCGACTTCGCCGACTACCGTTCCCGGATCCGGGGGGTCGTCCAGCGCGGAGTCCTTGTGCGATCGGCCCCCCACGGGCTCACGGCGGAAGCCGGCCACGCGAGCGCATAATGGCGCTATGCCGACGGAGGAGGGGCCGGTCAGCCTGGGCCAGTTGCTGGCGCTCGGCGTCCTGCCCGGCCACGAGGTGCTCGGGGGCGCGGACGGGCTGAACCGCCCCCTCCGGTACGTGCTGCCCGGCGCCTCGCCCCGCCAGGTCGGCAAGGCCGAGGCCGGCACCGTCGTGGTGTTCGAGGCCGACCGGCTCGACGCCCGGGACCCGCTCGCCGAGGTGGTCATCCGGATGGGGAGCCGGGCGGGCATCGCCGGGATCATCCTGCGGCGCCCGGCGGACCCCGTTCCCCAGTCCACCCGGGACCTGGCGAACAAACTCCACGTTCCGGTCGTGCTGCTCGACGACGTCGACGCCGGAGCCGTCGTCGCGGCCCTCGACGCCCACGTGCGACGCCCCGAAGTCGCCGGCGCCCGGCTGCTCACCGAGCTCGTCCAGCGGCTGCGTGGTGCCCCACGGCGCAGCGAGGACCTGCTGAGGGTCCTCGGCGCCGTCCTTCGCTGCCCAATATCACTGGTCGACAGCGAAGGCAGAACCGTCGCCGGCGACGCCACCGCGTCCACGGCACTGGCCGGCCACCCGCAACGGGAACTGCTCCATCGCCGGCGGCCCGCCCTCAACGAGGCCGCCATAGGCGAGGGCCAGCTCCTACTCCTGCAACCGCTCGGCCTCATTCCCGACGCCCCGGCGAACCTGTGGCTGGCCGCGCGGCTGGCGTCCACCTCACCGCTGCTGGACGCCTCGCGCCGCGCGCTCGAGATCGCCTCCTGGGCCTTCACCGCCTACCTCGCCAACGACACGCTCGCCGCCGAAAGGGCGAACCGCGAGCGCGCACTGCTGCTCACCGACGTACTGGAGCATGCCGACGCCCCGCCCCGTCACACGGTCGAACGCGCCACCGCGGCCGGCTGGCGGCTCTTCGGCTGGCACACCGCCGTGCATCTCACCACCGACGGCACCCCCGCCACGGACGCCGGGCTCCGCCTCCGGGAATGCCTGTCCCGGCACGACCTGGACGCGGACCTGATCGAGCGCCCCGACGGCTGGGCGTTCTGGTTGACCACCGACACCGACCCGGGCCCCGCACACGGGATCCAGCTCGGCCGGACCCTACGCCGTGCGCTGCTCCAGGAGGGACGCCATGGCCTGTCGGTCAGCGCCGGAATCGGCAGGCCCCACCAGGGAACGGCCGGGCTGCGCCAGTCACTCCGCGACGCCCATCAGGCCGTCCTGCTGGCCCGCGCCCGTGGCGCGGACGGGACTGTCGAGCACATCGAGGCCATGAACATCACACGGCTGCTCGCCACCTGGTACGGTTCCGCGGCCCTGAGCGAGGTCGCCCGGCCGGCTTCTGACCCCTCTCACCGACGCCGACCCCACCGGCCGACTGCTGCGAACCCTCGCCTGCTACCTCGACCACGAGTCCTCGACGACGACCACCGCCATCGTCCTCGGCGTGCACCGCAACACCATCCTGAAGCGCCTTGAGAAGATCACAGAGCTGCTCCCTCTGGACCTCTCCCAACCGGACGAACGCCTCGCCGCCCACCTGGCCACCAAGGTCGCAATGTCCAGCCGAGACTGACCTGATCGCATCTTCTCGCGCGGCTCGGGCCAACCGCCCGCCAACGCACGGGCGACGGTATTACGGCTCACCTCAAACTTCACGTAGCTGGCCTGCGCAATCCCAGAGCCACTGACCAACAACCGGTTCTCGTTATCGCTTACAAAACCATGATCGGGCGGCATGCGCCGCGCGGTGCCCTGAGCCAGCTCCTCACCCTCACCGCCGTGGAGGTCGCGCAGGTCATGACGGCCGCCGTGCTCACCGAGACGATGTTCGGGCCGCCCGGGACCGGCAAGGTCACCGTGGAGTCGGTCAACTCGGTCGACCTGCCGGTCGTGGTCGGGGCGACGGTGCTCGCCGGCGCCGTCATCGCGCTTGCCAATACTGCCGCCCTGCCGCCCGCGGTCGTCGACTTTCAGGACACGGTGGTAATTGCCCTTTGGGCCTACATAAGAAAGGTGGTGTGCGGACAGGAAAACCGGTCCCGCAACCACGGGGAAGGTTGCGGGACCGGAAAAACGGTCGTGTTCGACCCTGGTGGATCAGAGCTGTTTAACGACCGGCTTGGCCTTGCTGCCAGCGGTCTCAAACTTGAGCTGGGTCTTGTTGCTCACTACCGACTTATCGGCCGAGCCGCCACCCTTGACGATCACGTTGACGCTGACCGCGGTGCCCTTCGGCGGGGCCACCGTGAACGTCTTGGTCTGGCCCTTGCGGACGTTGTCCGCGCACCGGGCCTCAAGGATGTCCCCGACACAAATCGCGGCTGTGTAGTTGCCCTTCTGCGCGACCTTGACGGTGACCTTGGCGGCGACGCCGGCGTTGGCCGGGGAGGCCAAGCCGAGTCCGATGGCTCCGACAGCGCCGACGAGGGCGGCGGCGGTGGCGATTCGGCGGGCCGGGAAGCTGCTTGCGGACATTTCTTCTCCCTGGTCTCTGGGAAAGTCGAAGATCGCGGTCTCAGTGCGACCTCTGTGCGCCCTGTAGCACGAGGACCCCGGTCAATCGGGTTCAGTTTCTTTTGCCAAATTTGTGCTCGGCGATGCTCGTCAATCGGTTGCCGAGAATTGTCACGTTCCGGGTCGTGCGGCGTCACGCGTCTGGCATGACCAGTCGGGCCGTCGTGGTCCATGCGGGTGCCACTGAAGAAGGCGATGCCACATCCCGGCCGAAGTCAGATACGACCACAGCCGCTCGTCCGAGAAGCACCCGGGGGCGTTCTGTAGCCTGGCTGCACCAGGAAGCGGTTGAGCCAGGATGCTGGGTGCACGAGCGGGGGAGAGGACCGGTCGACCCGCAAGTCCTTCGACACGTTCACGCCCGCCGGGCCCCACCTGGTCACCCCGGACGACGCCGGGCCCGTCGAGGACATGCGACTGCGGTGCCGGGTCAACGGGTCGGTGCGGCAGTGCGCTCGCCTCGCCGACCTGATCTGGAACGTCCCGCGCCTCATCGCGTACGTCTCCTCGGTCATGACCCTGCAACCGGGAGACCTGATCGCCACCGGCACCTCCGCGGGGGGCGGGCCCCGGCGAAGACGGCGACGAGAACGAGATGAAGATCTCATGCCTCGGCACGCTCACGGTGACGGTGACCGCCCAAGGCTCCGTGGCCTGTCCCACCCTCGGCAAGGGCCATGGCCCAATCCCACCCGCCCCACCCCGCGATGAGCGGGTGAGGCGGCCTCCCTCAGGGCGTCTCAAGACACCGGGCTCGTTGGTAACCGACTGATCATGCCCGATCAGCGGGCTGGGCGCGCCCTCGAACACCTTGGGTAGATTGTCCGCTTCTGAGCCCACTCCCGATACCGTGACAGGCCAGGACCGCAAGGTGGTCGCCGTCCGGTAGGGCCCTACAGACCAGCGACAACCAGACCGCGGCACTGGTGCACTTCCAGAGACGGTGGAGCGCTCGGCACCGGGGAACGCGACGACGGACACGGCGAGCAACTTCCCACATGCCGATGTGACACATAACGGTGAGCCGCTCGGCTCCTTCCGTTCCCGGGTTCGAGGCATTTCTGTGAGCCAAGCGACCCGTTGACAGGATTGCCTCTCCTCGTTGAATCTGAGCACGTGTCGAGGACGCTTGTGCTCCGCATTTCCGCCTTAGGGCTGGTCGTTGTGCTCGGTGTCGCCATTACGATCATGGTGCTGTCACGGTCGGGGGAGAGCGCGACGCTTCGCGTCGTGGTAACCGGGTTGCCCGCAGGGGTGAGGGCCGGGATAGCCGTCAGCGGGCCGAGTACCAAGTATGAGCTCACCGGTTCCGACGAGCGAGAAGTGCCCGAGGGGGATTTCGCCATTGTGGTCGGGCCGGCCCGTTCGGCGGCCGCGAGTCACTATCCGGAGAAGACGAGCCATCGAGTCGTCGTGCGGGAGGGGCGCCGGAACGTTTTCAACGTCGCCTACCGGATTACGATTCCGGACACCACGAAGGTCTTGAACTCGTCCAACGGAAGTGTGCTCGACGTTCGTGGCGCCACCGTCGAGCTGGCGGAGAACGCACCGGAAGCCGCAGGACTCGTCCGTGGTGATCATCTGATCGCGGCCGAAGGGCCGAACGTTCCGCATCTGCTGGTGCGCCGGGTGAAATCGATCAAACGATCAGCCGATCGCGTCGTGGTGACCACGGTTCCGGCGGCCCTCGACAAGGCGCTGCCCGCCGGTGTGATCCGCTTCGACGCGGCCGAGCACAAACTCGCCCGTCCGGCCGGCGGCAGGGGCAACCGCACGCCGGCGCGCGCCGACGATCCTCTGATCGACTGGGCCTACACGCTCGACTACGAGAGCGATTTCTGCTCCGGCGCCGACAGGCACGAGGCGTCCGCGGCCGGCCGGATCACGTATCAGCTCGGGGACGCGGGTTTCAGCCTGGACGACGAGAAGACCTTTCTCGAATGGAGCGCCGCTCCGCCGTCGGCTTCCCTCGGCGTCGGCATCGACTTCGGAATGACCCACTCGTTCCGTGCGGACATCGACGCGGCGATTCGATGCGGCTACGACAGAGAACTTGAGATCCCCTACCTCTGCGACAAGCTGACGGCGACGATCGTCAGGATCGGGCCGTTCAGGATGGACTGCGTCGCGGAGATCACAGGTGAGCTGTCCGTCGAGGCATCAGGTCAGTGGCACACCGGAGATGTGAAGATCCGAACAAGCGTCGGCGCCAGCGCCGGTTACGACGGCGGCTTCTATGTGAGACCGGAGTTGGAGGCGCGAAGCATCGGTGATCGCCCGAAGGCCCCGAGCGTCGATGCCTCCGTCACCGCGAAAGCCGGATTGACGATCGGTCTGGAAGGCGGCGACTCGGCGGGGATAGCCACCGTTCGCCTCAGCGTCAACGTCGCGGCGGGTCCCGAGGCGATCCGCGACGACACCGGATATTCCATCGACTTGGTGATTCGCCCGACGGTGATGGCGGGGATAAAGCTTGACCCGCATCTTCCCTGGCCCCTTGATGGCCTGGACTGGGAAAAGGAATGGGAGAAATCCCTTCGCGAGGTGAGGCTCACCGTACTGGGCCATCGACCACCCAGACCCTCCAGGCCGGTCCCGCGGAACATCCCCCGCACCGTGCGGTTGCCAGGACAGAACGACACCGAATTCGGCCACGTCAACTCCGATCTGAATGAGAAGTGGGAGATCGCGGGCTGTCCGGCCAAGGGCCTGCGCACCGACGCCCAGCGCACCGCCATGCGCACCGCCACCTGGACGATCGGTGACGGTGGGTCGATCACCCAGATCGCGGTGTACGGCAGCGAAAGCGCCGCACAGCGAGCCTATGCGGAGATCAAAGCCCTCGTCCGGGGCTGTCAGGCCGCGGTACGGACACCAGGCCGTGGGGCGCCGATCGGAGACCAGGCTTTCCGCTACACGAGCTGGACCAGGTACGCGACGCCGTTCGCCGGTCGAGACGACCTGGGCGACCTTGAGCAATGGGCGATCATGCGATACGCCAACGCGATCGTCCTCGCCGAGCACAATTCAGGTCTGATGCCCGCCGCAAGCGTGAACACGTCGTCCGAGGGCCTCACCCAGTTACTTGCCGATATCGGCGAGCAGTTGTGCAGGGGCGGCTTCCGCTGTTGACCGCGCACGTCTGTGTGGCAGTTCGGCGCCAGAGCCCGTTTCATAGTTGATCAATGCCATTTGTTGATGGCGGCGATGTGGACGGTGACCTGATAGCGGACGGCGAGTTTGGCGAGAATCGGGTGGCGACCGGTGCGGTTTGCGTTCAAGACGGTTGATGCCGCACTCCACGCCGTGGCGCCCGGCGGGCTCGGGGGTCGTGGCTGCGATGTCCCGCCATCGCAGGTAGGCGCGGATCGCGCGGGAGGAATACGCATTGTCCGCGTTCCGGCGGGGTCGAGGGATCCCTGCCGCCGAAACCGGCGACCAAGGTGCAGCTTGGTCGACAACCCGCCTTGCGAGCGTACGCCCGAGAGAGGGCACGTGCAGTGGGGACTAGCAGGATGGATGCCCGTCTCAGACGGGCCCGGCGCAGCGCGCGCCATGCGGCGCTCGCCGCAACCTTCCTCGCGGGGGCGGCTACCGGCGCGCTAGTTCTGGTAGCGCTGCGACCGCCGAAGGGGTGGGGCGGCTTAGGAGGCACTCCCCATCCCGCGCGACGGCGACCGCAGGACGCGGAGCACCTGGCATCAGGCAGGCGCCCCGCTCGCCCTGCTCCACGACCGCTCGATCACCGTCCCGCACACGCTCCTGGCCGCCGTCACCGAGAACACCGGCAAGAACCTCGATCCCCACCAGCGGCATCTCGCCGAGCGCATCGCCACCGAGAACCTGAACATCACGTTGCTGCCCCGCTTCCAGCAGGAACCGCGGGGCTCGCTCACCCATCCGGCACTCGCCGCCTTGGTGGTGCCCTCCCGCGCCGAACCCTTCGGCCGGATCCCGCTAGAGGCGTTCGTCGCAGGAGCCGCCCCGGTTGTGGCGACCAGCGCCGGCGGTCTCGCCGAACTGGTCACCGACCAGACCGGCTTCGCCGCCCAACCCAGCGACCCGCAGTCACTGGCCCCAGCCCTGCGCCAAGCGCTCAACATCACGCCCGGCGACCGCGCCCGACTGCGCGCGGCAGGCCGCCGCCTGGCCGCCTCCCGCTACGACTACGAACGCACGGTGCACCGATTCCTCACCCACATCGCGCCCTGGGCACCCCGGGCGCAGCCCCTTCAACCACACCCCGTACCCACCGCCCGGGACGGCACGACGCCGGACGTTCAAAGTGCTAATGAGCGCGTCGTTCGCGCCGAGAGTACGCAGCAATGACCGCTCCAGCGACGACGGTAACCACCACTGGCTCGCGGCAACGGTCACCAAGGTCAGGTGCTCAGTCGACGTATTCGGGCGGAGCGGGCGAGCTCACCGGCAACCCCCAAACATCCTCGGCAACGCGAGCCGCCGCCTTGGCCTGTGCCGCAGCTGGCTCGCCCCACCCCAGGACCCACGGCGCCAGCGCGAGCGACGTCATCAGCCGACGGTAGATCCGCCCGCCGTCGGGGTCGGGCCGCCGCTGCTCGAACGCGCCGATGAGGCCCACCATCCGCACCTGCGCGTACGGCGCACGGTTCGGCCGGCGCGCCTCCTGATAGCCCAGGTACGCGGCGCAGGTGACGCGCACCTGGTCCTCCTCGAAGGCTTCGCGGACCAGCGTGGCCCCGACGCTGTCGCCGTCCCCGTTCAGCGACCGTCCAGAACGTCAAGGACGCGATCCGCACCGTCCACACCTCGTGCCGGATGCCTCGATCACCATCGAGGACTCGGTGGAGCAAGGGGACACGATCTGGGTACGGCTGCGTGTACAGGGAACGGCGACCGGCCCGTTCTTCGGCCCGCCGAGCGGCCGCCGCATCGACATCACGCTGATCGACATCGCCCGCGTCGTGGACGGCCGCATCGCGGAGCACTGGGGCGTGCCGGACCGCTTCGCCATCCTCGCCCAGACCGGTGTCCTCGACCACCCGAACACCTCAACGGAATGAGCCACCTCATGAGTGCAGCCACCATGGTCCGGGCCGCGGACGGCACCCTCCTGAGCGTCAAGAGCCTGGGCCAGGGGCCACCGCTGGTCCTGGTCCACGGCAGCGCCCTCGACAGGCGGTGCTGGTCGGCCCTGGTGCCGAGGCTCGCCGAGCAATTCACCCTCCACCTCCTCGATCGGCGAGGACGAAGAGGCAGCGCCACCCGGGAGAACACCTCCGGCGGCGGTTACGACATCGGACGAGAAGGTGAGGACGTCGCCGCCGTCGTGGAGGCCGCCGGGCGAGACGTCTACCTCGTCGGCCACTCCTACGGGGCGTTGTGCGCGCTGGAGGCCGCTTTGATCACCGACGCGATCGGCCGGATGACCTTGTACGAGCCCCCGGCGCCGACACCCGGCCACCCCGTCATCCCACCCGACGTCCTGGACCGGCTCCACGCACTCGCGACAGCGGGCGAAACGGAGGCGATGCTGGAGACCTTCGCCCGGCAAATCCTGGCGCCCACCGATTTCGCCACTCTCAAGACACCGTCGATCTGGCAGGCGTCCCTGGACAACGCTCCCACCATCCTGCGCGAAGCCCGGTGCGTCACAGCCTTCGACATCTCCGACCGGTTGTCGGACATCACCGTTCCCGTCCGCTTCCTGCTGGGCACCGAGAGCCCCGCCTACCACCGGCCGGCGATCGAAGCGATCACCGCCCGACTCCACCAGGCCGAACTCATCCTCCTGCGCGGTCAGGCACACCTGGCCATCAGCCACGACCCCCAACAGGTCGCCTCCGCGATCCAGGCGCCCCCGGTCCGACCCCGGCCATGACCTCCGTGCCTCCCGGTGTCTCCATCCCCCGGTACACGAGGTGATCAGAGCGGTCTGAGCTGCGCCGAGCAGCACATCGACGTGCTGCTCAGCCTGTTCACCTGCCACGATCAGGCGTGACCCGCCATTCAGGTCCCCACCCGGCCCCCATCGGTGTTGCCCGCCACCCGGCCGGCCCCGATCCGCACCCACCAGGCAGCCCCTCGTGAATGCTGAGACCGCCCTGACCGTCCAGGTGTCCGACCTGGACGGCTACGCCCTGGTCACCGTCACCGGATCGACAAGAGGGCCCGCGCCGCCGGCGGCGAGCTGGTGCTGCTGCGGCCGGGTCCCCGGCTGGCCGAGACGCTGACCAGAACCGCGTTGGACCGCCACATACGCGTCTGTCAAGCACTCCCGCCACACGCCCAAGGCCACCGAGGCCCCGCCCCCGAAACGACCTGACCCTCGCGATGGAGCAGGTTCTTCGAACTCTGCAGAAGCGGTGGGAGGCCTCATTCCTGGCCTTGAGGCCCGATGAGCGGGAGCGGCTCATCGCCGCCGTCCCCAGATGGGGAAGGTCGTCGCCAGACTGCAGACGAGGAATCGGGCCGGAGTGTTGGCGGCGGGCGAGAACAAGATCATCGCCCAGTCAGTCTTGAGGCTTCACTCGTCAACTCAAGCATGGCCCCTGGCCTGCGTGAATGTGTGGTGGGCGATACTGGGATTGAACCAGTGGCCTCTACCGTGTCAAGGTAGCGCTCTCCCACTGAGCTAATCGCCCTTGCGAGGTGGAGACGGGATTTGAACCCGTGTAGACGGCTTTGCAGGCCGTTGCCTCGCCTCTCGGCCACTCCACCAGAGCGAGACCTGATCGAGGGCCTCTCAGAGCGGACGACGGGATTCGAACCCGCGACCCTCACCTTGGCAAGGTGATGCTCTACCAGCTGAGCCACGTCCGCATGCGGGCCGGAGCCCCGGCTCGCATCGACAACTCTAGCGGAATCCCGGCGTGCTTGCGTACTGGGATTCGGCGAGTTCGGCGTGCAGGGAGTTCCAGAAGGCGAGCTCGCCGTCCTCTTCGAGGTGGGCGATGCGGCCCCAGAACTCGCGGTCCTCGGCCTCGTGGGCGGCGGCGAGGGAGAGGGCGGGCATGAGGGTGGTGCCGGCGTCGGCGGAGTCGAGGTCGGCGGGGGTGAGGTCCGCGGGCAGGGCGACGGGGGTGGACGGGCGGTGGTGCTTGCCGCGCTTGCGGACGCGGATGGGCGCCGCGCTGGGGGCCTTGGCGGCGGCGGCGCGTCCGGCGGTGAGGGCGAGGGTGCCGCACAGGACGAACGCGAGGATGCCGCCGAGGACGACCTCCTGCGTGGGGAGCTGCTGCGGGGAGGTGTGCTCCTGCTCGTGGGCGCCGGTCGACGTGGCGGGCGAGCCGACCTTGTCGACGGTGGGGGCGGGGGCGGCGTGCTTGGGGGTGTACGTGGCCGCGACCTTGATCTTGGCGGGGTAGCCGAAGCCGACGACGTGGTCCATGTCGCGGGTCTTGCGCATGAGCTTGTAGCCGTCGGCGTTGCCCTCGATGGTGTGCAGGGTGCGGCCGTCGACCTTCTCGACGATGCCGACGTGGTCGATCTGGTCGAGGTCGCGGGAGCCGCTCCAGTCGTAGAAGACGATGGAGCCCGGTTCGGGGTCGCGGCCCCAGGCGTCGTTCTTCTTGAACCACTTGGCGTGGTCGGAGGTGGCGGCGAACTGCCCGGCCTGCTCGGTGACGCCGGCCTTGTCGGCGGCCCAGGCGAGGAACATGTCGCACCAGGGGGCGGTGGAGAAGTACTCGTCGTGGTCGCCGTCGACGTTCTTGCGGTACCACTCGCCGAACTTGGTGTAGCCGTCGCCCTTCTCGGTGTAGCCGAGTTCCTTCTTGGCGATGTCGAGCAGCTTCTTGCCGATGGGGTCCATGTCGCTCCCTGCCGCCTCGCTCGTTCGGGCAGGGTGGCGCCCGACCGGGGTCGGAACGTGCCGCGTTCCAAGGTCACGTTCCGGTCTCGACGGAATGTAGCGAAGGTAAACGCGCGTCGGCAACCCGTTCCAGAGAACCGGTCAAAACGGACTACTCAGAAGTAGCCACGCGGGAGGACGGTCACGGGGCATGGCGCCGCACGCAGGACTTTCAGGGCCACTTCCCCCACGAAGACGCGGTGCGCGGCGGCGTCCTCGCTGGACGCGCAGACGAGGATTTCGCCGTCCGGCCAGTCGACGTCGTCCAGCGCGTCGGCGACGTCGTCGCCCTCGGCGAGTTCGGCGGACACGTCCTCGGGGAGCAGGTCGGCGGAGTCGAGGGCGAGGCGGATGGCGAGGGCCAGGTCGTCGCGGAGCCGTTCGCCGTTGACGTCGCCGACCGCGAGGGTGACCAGGCGCAGCGGGACCTCCAGGTGCTCGGCGGCCTGGGCGGCGCGGATCACCGCGTCGTCGCACTGGGGCCGCCGGACGTACATGACCGTGATGCGGGCGAGGTCGTCGGGCGGCGTGTAGCCGGTCGGGGTGAGCATGACGGCCTCGGTGGCCGAGTGCAGCAGGTGGTCGGCGGCGGCGCCGACGCCGATGCGGCCGCGGGCGCCGCCCTCGGGGGAGCCGACGACGATCAGGTCGGCGCCGATCCGGCTGGCGAGCACGGTGAGACCGCGTCCGACGCTGCGCCCCTCCTGGGCGTGCAGGTCGGCGGGCCGGTCGTCCAGCAGGTCGGACGCCTGGTCGAGCAGCGTGCGGGCCTCCCCGGCGGCCGCGGGCAGGTCCGGCGGGTGGACGTTCGCCACGCTCAGCCGGCCACCGGTCAGCGCGACGATCGCGCACGCCAGGTCGAGGGCCTCCCGGCCGCCGGCGTCGTTGACGTATCCGGCGAGGACATGGTCCCCGATCATGTGACCCGCGCTCCGATCATGCGGTCAAGCATTCCCCTCAGGGCGCCGGTCAGACCAGGGGCAATTTGAGGTAGTTTTTCCCTGGTTGTCAATATTTGGGGGGATGTGACATGGGGCCCGAGGCGTCGGACCTCGAACCCGGGCGCTGGGCGATCGACCCGGTCCACTCCGAGATCACCTTCACGATCCGGCACCTGATGACCACGGTGCGCGGAACGTTTCCCGACTTCGGCGGCGAGGTGGTGATCGGGGACGATCCGCTCGACTCCAGCGCCCGCGCCGAGATCCGGATGGCCTCGATCGACACGCGGAGCGCGGAGCGGGACGAGCACATCCGCTCGTCCGACTTCCTCGAAGTCGACAGGCACCCGGTCATGACGTTCACCGGGACGGGAGTGGAACGTGCCAACATCGGCCGCCGGGCCCGGACGCCCCGCTACCACCTGGACGGCGACCTGACGATCAAGGACGTGACCCGCCCGGTACGGCTGCTGACCGAGTTCCACGGCGTCGGGCCCGACCCGTGGGGCGGCACCCGCGCGGGCTTCACCGCGACCGCGTCCATCAGCCGCCGCGACTTCGGCATCGAGTTCAACATCCCCCTCCAGGGCGACAAGGTCATGCTCGGCGACGAGATCGCGATCGCGCTGGAGATCCAGGCCGTCCTGGCCACCGAGGACGCCCGCGTCTAAGGGTCTGGCGGCCGCGTCCAAGGGCCTGGGCGCCCGCGTCCAAGGGCTCGGACGGAACGCCTGGAATACGATCTCGGGTCGCGTGGGTTCCGGTAGAATAATTGAACGTTCTACTATTGGGGGAGACCGGCATGCAGTTCGGGATCTTCACCGTCGGCGACGTCACGCCCGACCCGACCACCGGGCGCGTCCCGTCCGAGGCCGAGCGGATCAGGGCCATGGTCGCGATCGCCGACAAGGCCGAGGAGGTCGGGCTGGACGTCTTCGCGACCGGCGAGCACCACAACCCGCCGTTCGTGCCGTCCTCCCCGACGACGATGCTCGGCTACGTCGCCGCCCGCACCGAGCGGCTGATCCTGTCCACCGCGACCACGCTGATCACCACCAACGACCCGGTGAAGATCGCGGAGGACTTCGCGATGCTCCAGCACCTCGCCGGCGGCCGCGTGGACCTGATGATGGGACGCGGCAACACCGCCCCCGTCTACCCGTGGTTCGGCAAGGACATCCGCGACGGCATCGACCTCGCCATCGAGAACTACCATCTGCTGCACCGCCTCTGGCGCGAGGACGTCGTCGACTGGTCGGGCAAGTTCCGCACGCCGCTCCAGTCGTTCACCTCGACCCCGCGTCCGCTGGACGACGTGCCGCCGTTCGTCTGGCACGGCTCGATCCGCAGCCCGGAGATCGCCGAGCAGGCCGCCTACTACGGCGACGGCTTCTTCGCCAACCACATCTTCTGGCCGAAGGAGCACTTCCAGCGGCTGATCGGCCTCTACCGGCGGCGCTACGAGCACTACGGCCACGGGTCCGCCGACCAGGCGATCGTCGGCCTCGGCGGGCAGGTGTTCATGCGGAGGAACTCCCAGGACGCCGTCCGCGAGTTCCGGCCCTACTTCGACAACGCCCCGGTGTACGGGCACGGGCCGTCGCTGGAGGAGTTCACCGCCGAGACGCCGCTGACCGTGGGCAGCCCGCAGCAGGTCATCGAGAAGACCCTCTCGTTCCGCGACAACTTCGGCGACTACCAGCGCCAGCTGTTCCTGATGGACCACGCGGGGCTGCCGCTGAAGACCGTCCTTGAGCAGATCGACCTGCTGGGGGAGGAGGTCGTCCCGGTGCTGCGAGAGGAGTTCGAGGCGCTGCGCCCGGCCCACGTCCCCGCGACCGCCCCGACCCATTCGTCGCGGATCAAGGAGACCCGATGAGCGCGCTCGCCGTCGTTTCGGCCGGGATCGGGCAGCCGTCGTCCACCCGGCTCCTCGCCGACCGGCTCGCCGCGGCGACGTCGGCCGCGCTCGGCGGGGACGTCGCCGTCGAGACGGTCGAACTGCGCGACCACGCGCACGCGCTGGCCGACGCGGCCGTCACCGGCTTCCCGTCGGGGACGTTCCGCACCGCCGTGCAGACGGTGGCGGACGCGGGCGGCCTCATCGCCGTGACGCCCGTCTTCAACGCCTCGTACAGCGGCCTGTTCAAGATGTTCTTCGACGTCCTGGAGCGCGACGCCCTGGACGGCAAGCCGGTCCTGCTCGGCGCGACCGGCGGCACCCCGCGGCATTCCCTGGCGATCGACTACGCCATGCGGCCGCTGTTCGCCCACCTGCGGGCCGCCGTCGTCCCGACCGCCGTGTACGCCGCGTCCGAGGACTGGGGCGGCGCCGATCCGCCCGCGGCCGGCGCCGGTCCGTACGCCGGCGGTCCCGACCCGCTCGCGGAGCGCGTCACCCGCGCCGGGACCGAACTGGCGGCGCTGATGAGCGACCGTCCCGCGCCGGCGAAGGCCGACCCGTACGACGACCCGGTCCCGTTCGAGGACCTCCTGGCCGGCGGACGATAATTAAGGCTTGGCTTATATAAGCGAAGGCTGTAGCTTATGGTCGTGCACGCGTTCGACGTGCTCGGTGATCCGGTACGGCGCCGGATCCTGGAGCTGCTCGCCGACGGCGAGCGGTCGTCCGGGGACGTGTCGGCGGTCATCCGGGCAGAGTTCGGGATCTCGCAGCCCGCGGTGTCGCAGCATCTGAAGGTGCTGCGCGACAGCGGGTTCGCGGTGGTGCGGGCGGAGGGGACGCGGCGGCTCTACGCCGTCGACTCCGCTCCGCTGCGGGAGATCGACGCCTGGCTCGACCGGTTCCGCCGGTACTGGACACCGCGTCTGGACGCCCTGGCGACGGAGATCGCGCGCGGCAAGCGCGCCCGCCGTCCGGATCGCAGCGACTAGGGGAGCGAGCCATGATCGATGTGAAAGGCCAGGTCAACACGGTACGACGGCGGGTCGGCGAGCGGGTGCTCGAGGCCGGGACCGCGCGGACCGTGACGATCACCCGGACCTACGACACCGGCGTCGAGGACCTGTGGGAGGCGGTGACCACCGCCGACCGAATCGCCCGCTGGTTCCTGCCCGTCTCCGGCGACCTGCGGCTCGGCGGCCGGTTCGCGCTGGAGGGCAACGCGAGCGGGACGATCGAGCGCTGTGACCCGCCCAAGAGCTTCTTCGCGACATGGGAGTTCGGCGGCCAGGTCAGCTGGATCGAGGTGCGGCTGACGCCCGAGGACGGCGACCGCTCCCGCCTGGAGCTGGAGCACATCGCGCACGTCGACGACCACTGGGAGAAGTTCGGGCCCGGCGCGGTCGGCATCGGCTGGGAGCAGGGGTTCCTCGGCCTCGCGCTGCACCTCGCGTCCGGCGGGGCCGCCTCGGACGACGTCGGCCCGGACTGGGCCATGTCCGACGAGGGCAAGGAGTACACCCGGCTGAGCGGCGAGGGCTGGTACCGGGCCCACGTCGAGTCGGGAGCGGCTGAGCGGGACGCCCGCCAGGCCGCGGACCAGACCATCGCCGCCTACACCGGGGAAATGGAATGATCTCCGGAATGTGACGCCGCTCCGGGGCCTGGACGACATCGGCTGGACCGCCCGCCGGCACGCCTACGTTTCCGATCGTCCGGAATGAGCCCGTGGCGGGCCACTGGCACGGCGTGATCATCAGATGGCGGACGAACAGGACGAGCCGCGGGACCGCGAACCGGTGTCCTGGCGGGTACGACGATGGGCGGCCGCGATCGCCATGGCCGTCTCGGTCGCGGCATCCATAGGTGCGGTGCGGTTGCTGGCGGACGGCGGCGCTGCCCCGTCCGGCAGACCCACCGCCGACGGCCGGACGGCGCGCTTCCTCCTCACCGTGGGGAGCATGATGGGCGAGCGGGAGCGCGGGCCGAGGCCATGGGTCCAGGTGAGGGCGTCTCCGGGAGGCGGGCCCTACCGTCTGGTGGACTCGGTGCGGGCGCCGTCACAGTCCGCCGGCGAGGCGCGGGAGATCCTCGAAGCCCCCGACGGGACGTTCGTGGTCGTCGCCACCCGGCAGCGGCCGTGCGAATCGCGCCTCTACCGCTTCAGGCTCACCCGCGCCGGACGGATCAGCGGGCTCGCGCGGCTGACCGGTGACATCACCCCTTCCCGCGTCGGCGGCCTGGCGATGAGCCCGGACGGCGGCAAGATCGCCTACACGACGGCCTCCTGCACCGGCGACCCGAAGACGGCCCCGCTACCGCGCGCCAACGTGAGCGTCCTCGACCTCGGCTCGGGCCACCGCCGCACCTGGCGCACGTCCGCCCCGACGCTCGTCGGCCAGATCGTCTGGGCCGACGACGGCCGGACGCTCGGCTATGTCATCAGCGAGGTCCGGCCGGACGCCGCCCGGCGAGCACGATCTTCTTCACCTTCGCCGAAGGCGAGCCCGTGCGCGTCACCAGGACGTTCACTCCCAAGCCCGAGCGGGGCGTCGACCTGGCCGTGGCCCTCGTCGCCTCCGATGTTCCGCCCCGGCACGCGTGCCTGAGCGGCGCCGGCCCCCTCGGACGGGCGCTCGCCGGCGAACTCACGGATCCCCTCGCTCACCTTCCCTGCGGACCCGTGTCCGTCTATTGACCGGCAGTCGGTTATGTGACGTGATCTGGCAGGGAGGGACAAGAACCGGTTCCGATCTGGCACCGCGTGCAATGGCGGACGGCGGCCGCGTTCCCTACGCTGCGGCCAGACCACCTGGTGGAAAGGGGCGGGGGAGTCGGACCACAACCCTCAAGGAGCCCTTCGTGATCATTAAGCGAGTCGTGTTGTCCGCCCTGCTCGTCGTGTGCGGCGCCGGGTCCACCGTCGCCGCCGCCACGCTGTCGTCCTCCGCCTCGTCCCCCTCGTCCCCGTCCGGCGCCGCGGGCCAGGGCGCGGCCGCGTTCGCGGTGACGAGCACCGCCTTCACCTCGGGCGGGCGGATCCCGATCGTCCACGAATGCACCAGCAGCGGCGACAACGACCCCCGCAAGAAGAACGAGTCCCCGCCGCTTGCATGGTCGGGCGGGCCGGCCGAGGCGCAGAGCTACGCGATCATCATGCGGGACGTCGACAACCGGAACCTGCTGCACTGGATCATCTACGACATCGCGCCGACGGTGGCCGAGCTCCCGCAGAACGTCGAGCACGTCTACCAGCCTTCGGTGCCCGCCGGGTCCAGGCAGATCTACTACCGCGGAAGCGCGAGCCTGTTCGGCTACCAGGGCCCGTGCTCGCCCTCCTCGGTGAACACCTACACGTTCACGGTGTACGCGCTCAACCGGGCGAAGCTGACGGAGCTGAACGAGAACTCCTCGATCCAGACCGCCGCCAACAGCATCACCAGGGCGTCGCTGGGCTCGGCCGTCATCTCCGGAGAGTCCTGACCCGGACCTGAAGGCGGGGCACCTGAAGGCCGGGCACGGGCTAGTCGTTCAGACGCGCCAGGAGCGGACGAGCTCGTCCAGCGCGGCCTGGTCGTAGACGATGCCCTGTGAGGTCAGCTCCTGCGCGACCAGGTCGCCGTCGCCGTGGTGCTTGGCCAGCAGCCGGTACACCGCGTACGGGAACCAGTGGTTGTCGCTGATCCGCTGGATGACGGCCTCGTCGCAGACGTGGCCCTGGGCCCTGACCTCGGCGAGCGTCCCGGCGATGTCGCCGTGCCTGCGTTCGAGGACGTCGATGACGAGGGCGCGCAGGTTCTCCGGGTCCGCGGCGGGCACGGCGGGCGCGGGCGCGGCGGGCTCCTCGGCCGCCGCGCCGTAGCCGCTGCGGCCGTTGACGCTTCCGCGCGCGGCCGCGCTGACGACGGCCAGTTCAGGCTCGGGCTCCGGAACCGGCGCGGGTGCGGGGGCGGGTGCGGGCTTCTCGGCGGCGGCGGGCGCGGGCTGAGCGGCGGGCGTGCCAGGCGCGGCCTCACCCTCGGGCTCTGCCGTGCCCTTGGACGGCGCGTCCTGCGCCTGCCGGGTGGCGGTGGCGCCGGACGACGCGCCTGACTCGATCGCCTTCCCGTAGTGCCCGGGGACCTGGATCTGCGGGAACGGGCCGGTGTTGCGCAGCGGCATCAGCGTGATCTGGTTCAGCGTGACGGGCCCGGCGATGGCGCGCGTCTGCGGCTCGGGCTGCTTCGGCTTCTCGTTCTCCACCTCGAACTCGCGCGACACGTACCGGTGCAGCGTCCGCAGCAGGACGAACAGGCCGAGCATCGACACGATCGGCGGGACGGCGGCGGTCGCCTGGTAGGAGAACGTCTTGTGGCCGACGTGGCCCACGTTGAAGACGAGGCTCGCCGTCCAGCCGGCGAGGGCGATGGTCAGCGGCAGGAAGAAGTCCAGCCAGCTCAGCAGGGCCCGGCGGCGCAGCACGAAGGCGTCGATGGCCAGCAGGAACAGGCCGAGCTCGCCGACGATGATGAACAGGTCGACCAGCAGCGGGAACGACTCGGCCTTCCAGCCGCGCAGGCCGTGCTCCAGGGCCCAGTGGTAAAGGCCCGCGTAGGACTGGGCGAAGCCGCCCGCCGTGGCGGTCAGGACCGCGGCCGCCATGAAGGCGATGGCCCCCCACCGTGTGATGACCTGTGCCCGGTTGGCAGCGCTCATGCCGCGTGTGCTCCCAGATTTCCTTACACAACGGAAAGTGATCGGAGGGAGACTATCCATTCCTTTGGCGGTTCGTGGGGGATTTCGATCACTTCCCGGTTTCATCCGGGCATGCGGAAGTCCCCGCCGGGGCGCGCCGGTGCCCGGGCGGGGACTGGATTCCGCGGGAGCTACGGAATCGTGCTGGAGAACGCGCTCAGGGGAACGCGCGCTCAGGAGCGCTTGCTCAGGTGCGGATGACGAAGTCGATCGTGCCGGTCCGGCCGTTCTGGTCTCCGCCCATGGTCATCAGCAGCCGCGGGTCGAAGATCGTGTCGGTGTTGTTCCGCGGCTCGCCCGGGAAGTACAGCTGCGTCGTCAGGACCCGCGCGTTCGGCGCCTGGACCTTGACGTGGATGTGCTTGGTACGGCCCGGGTAGAGGCCGGGCACGATCGTCGTCAGCGAGTAGCGCCCGCTGGCGTCCGAGAACAGGTGCCCGCGCAGCACGTAGCCGCGGTTGTCGTAGACACCGGCCGCGTCGCACTGCCAGAAGTCGAGCAGCGCGCGGTTGACGGGCTTGCAGTTGACGTCGTACACGATCCCGCTCACCGTGAGCAGGGTCCCCTGCTTGCCGGCCCTGATGTCCGAGCGCTCCGGCGAGCCGGGGGTGAAGTACGGACCCTCGGTCTGGGCCGGGGTGGGCTCGTCATCGCCGTCGGTGCACTTCGGCGTGAGCTCCAGCCGCTGCGGCTTCGTGCCGGCCTGCGCGGTCGCCGAGGTGACGGCGGTGACGGCGGCGGGCACGGCGAGCGCGCCGATTCCCGCGGCGACGATGAAGTTCTTCCGGCTGATACCGGTTTCAAGCAGTTCCTGCTCGTCCTCTGGCATGGGGAGGTTTCCTCTCGAGGTCTTCCGGGCATTTCGGGATCTTCCGGACACCCGGCTGGCGGGGCTCCCAGGGAGTCGTCGGGATATGTATAGGCCGGTCACGAGGGGTTGGTCTTGGGTTTCCCTGCCCGACATTTGGCGTCGAGTGACAAAGCCCGCCGCGAGCGTCGTGCCGACTCGCTCATTGACCTTCCTGACGCCTCGTAGAAACCTGGCGGGTGGCGTCCGAGACCCCCCGCCCGCCCACCTCGGAGGAGCGTCATGACAACGCTCGCTGACACCTCGGACCATGCTGCCCGTGACCAGGCCGAATACTGGCGCCACCTGATCACCACGGCCTTCGGTCCTTTCCATATCCACCCCCGCCTCACCGGCGGGTTCGCCGCCCGCCTGTCCGGACGCACGCTCGGCCCCGTGGAGGCCGGAGACGTGTACGCTCCCCCGCACGCGGTGCGGCGCAGTGCCCGCCAGATCGCCCGCGACACCCGCGAGTGCTACAAGCTCGGCCTGGTCCTGCACGGCTCGTGCGTCCTGCGCCAGAACGGCCGGCACGCCCGCGTCGGCGTCGGCGACGTGGTGTTCTACGACCTCACCCGCCCGGTCGAGATCTCCTTCGACGCGCACCACATCTTCACCGTCGTCATCCCGCACCGGGCCGTCCCGCTCCCGCCCGAGCGCCTGGCCTCCTTCGGCGGCACCCTGCTCGCCGAGCGCACCCGCCACGGGCGCCTGGTCTCCTCCCTCCTCGGCGCCCTCGCCGAGGACGGCGTCGAGGACGGCGCCGCGACCGACGAGCCCTACGCCCACCATCTCGGCGGCGCGATCGTCGAACTGGTCACCGGCGCGGCCAGCGAGTGGCTGGGCGCGCCGCCGTCCCCGTCCCCGGAGGGAGCCGAGATGCTGCGCGCGATCAAGGAGTGGATCGAGGGCCGGCTGCACGATCCCGCGCTGTGCCCGGCGACGATCGCCGAGGCGCACCACATCTCCGTCCGGCAGCTGTACCGGGTGTTCCAGCCGGCCGGGACGACCGTCGCCCGCTACGTCCGCACCCGCCGCCTCGAGCACTGCCGCCGCGAGCTCAGCGACCCGTTCCTCGGCACGCAGCGGATCGGGGCGATCGCGAACCGCTGGGGCCTGCCCGACGCCGCCGCGTTCAGCCGCGCGTTCCGCGCCGCCTACGGCGTGACCCCGACCGCCTACCGCGCCGCCACCACCGGCATCCTGCGCGACGGCTGAGGTCCGCGAAGGGGGACCACGGCGGCCGGGGCCGGACGCGCCGCCGGGGTCCCATCGCCGTGCCCGGGCGCCGTCTTCGGGTTTACTGTGCTGGTAACCCACAGGCAAGGGAGGCGGCTGGTGGCACCGTACGCGGCGCCCTCTCCGCGTTCAGGGTTCTGGGCCGCGCTCGACCCGGCACAGCGGTCCGCGCTGCGCGCCGCGGGTCGCCCCAGGCAGTACCCCGTGAAGGCGCCCCTGGTGTACCAGGGGGACGAGTCCGACCACGTGATCGTCATCGAGCGGGGCTGGGCGAAGGTGACCTCGGCGACCGAGGGCGGCCACGACGTGGTGCTGGCCGTCCGCGGGCCCGGCGACCTGCTCGCCGAGAGCGCGGTGCTCGGCGGCCGGACCCGGTCGGCCACGGTGACCGCGCTGTCGCCCATCCGCGCGCTGGTGGTGCCCGCGGCCCGCTTCACCGGCTTCCTGGACGTCCATCCGGACGTGTGGATGCTCGTCACCGGCACCTTCGTCCAGCGGCTGGACGACTCCGACCGGCGGCTGACCGCCCACATGAGCAGGAGCGGCGCGCAGCGGCTCGCCGCGCTGCTGACCGAGCTGGCGGAGCTGTCGGCCCGGCACGCCCCGCCCGCGGCGGACGGGTCGATCGAGATCGCCCCGCCGCTGTCCCAGGAGGAGCTCGGAAGCTGGATGGACGCGTCCAGGGAGACGGTGGCGCGCGCCCTCAACGGCCTGCGCCGCGAGGGCCTCATCCGGACGGGCTGGCGCCGGATCACCGTCATCGACCTGCCGGGCCTCCGCGAGTTCGCCAAGGAACCCGACTGACGGCCCGGCGGTGCCCGGGTCAGGCGTCCGCGAGGCGAACTTGGCAATGGCTAGATAAGATCGGGGTATGACCGACCAGCAGAGCTACCATCACGGCAACCTGCGCCGGGCCGTCCTCGACGCCGCCGTGGAGGCGATCGCCGAGCAGGGCCCCGCCACCTGGAGCCTGCGCGAGCTGGCCCGGCGTGCCGGCGTCTCGCACGCGGCGCCCGCGCACCACTTCGGCGACAAGACGGGCCTGCTCACGGCCGTCGCCGCCGAGGGCTACGCCCGGTTCGCGGACGCGCTCGAAGCCGCCGGCGACGACCTGTACGAGGCGGGCCTCGCCTACGTCCGCTTCGCCACCCGCCACCGGGCGTACTTCGAGGTGATCTTCACCCCGGCGCTCTACCGGGCCGACGACCCCGAGGTGAGCGCCGCCCGCGAGCGCGCCGACCGGATCCTCGCCGAGGGCGTCCGCGGCCTCGCGCCGGGCGGGCCGGAGGGCACGCGGACGCGCGGGCTCGCCGCCTGGTCGATCGTGCACGGCTTCGCGCACCTGTGGCTGAGCGGCGCGCTGTCCGGCCTCGGCGAGGACCCGGTGGAGGCCGCCCGCCCCGTCATCCGCCTCCTGTTCGAGGACTGACGGGGCCGGGCGGCCCCCACGGGGCGGGTCAGCTCCGTGAGGCGTGCTCCGACTCCGACTCCGCGGCGCTGAGCGCGCGCTCGTGGCCGTCGCCGTCCTCGTCCGGGTGCCGTTCCGGGACGACGACGAGATCGGCCCGGAACCGGCGGTTGAGGGCGGCGCGGACCCGCTTCAGACCGCTGCGGGCGCGCGGGCTCTCCACGCCCTCGATCGGCGGCGGCACCTCCAGCGGGACGGCCGCCGCCGGGCGCGGGTCGGTGATCGCGGCGATCGCCTCGTCCGTCATGGCCCGCTCGACCTCGCTGAACTTCCCGTCCGGGGACATGCGGATGACACCGGTCTCCAGCCCGTGCGAGGCGATGCCGAGGTCGCGGTTCTGCAGCCCGACGCAGATGCGGTAGGCGACGATGTAGCCGATGACCGGCCCGACGATGACCGCGACGCGGAAGAACCAGGTCGTCGCGAACAGCGAGACGTGGAACCGCTCGGCGATGATGTCGTTGCCGCCCGCCAGCCACAGCAGCCCGAAGAAGACCACGCCCGCGACGCCGATGCCCGTGCGCGCCGGGACGTCGCGCGGGCGGTCCAGCAGGTGGTGGATCTTGTTGTCGCCGGTCACCCAGCGTTCCAGGAACGGGTAGGCGGCCAGGCCGGTGAACAGCACCCCCGGGACCACCAGCGCCGGGATGACCACGCTCATCGTGAGCGTGTGGCCCCACGCGCTGATCTCCCAGGCCGGCATGATCCGCAGCGCGCCCTCCAGCCAGCCCATGTACCAGTCGGGCTGCGAGCCGGAGCTGATCGCGCCCGGGTCGTACGGGCCGAACAGCCACACCGGGTTGATCTGGACGAACGCCGCCAGCAGCACCGTCACGCCGATGACCCACAGGAAGAACGCCGTGGTCTTGGCGATGAACACGGGGAAGAACGGGTAGCCGCGGACGGTCGTGTTCGAGCTCCCCTTGCCGGGGTACTGCGTGTGCGTCTGCCGCCACGTCAGGACGATCGCGTGCAGCGGGATCAGCGCGGCGAGGATGCCCGGGATCAGCAGCACGTGGACGATGTAGAGCCGCGGGATGATGTCGGTCCCCGGGAACTCGCTGCCGAAGATGAACATCACCGCGTACGAGCCGACGAGCGGGATGCCCAGGAGGAAGCCCTCCAGGATCCGGATTCCGGTGCCCGACAGCAGGTCGTCCGGCAGCGAGTAGCCGAACAGGCCGTTCAGCATCACCAGGATGAACATGACGATGCCGATCAGCCAGTTGATCTCGCGCGGCTTGCGGAACGCGCCACTGAAGAAGTTCCGCAGCATGTGCACGAGGATCGCGGCCATGAAGATCAGCGTCGACCAGTGGTGCATCTGCCGGACGAGCAGCCCGCCACGCACATCGAAGCTGATCTTGAGCGTGGAGGCGTACGCCTCGCTCATCTTCACGCCCTGCAGCTTGGTGTAGGAGCCGTTGTAGATGACCTCGTGCATGCTCGGCTTGAAGAACAGCGTGAGGTACACGCCGGTCAGCAGGATGACCACGAACGAGTACATCGCGATCTCGCCGAGCAGGAAGCCCCACTGGTCGGGGAACGCCTTGTGGAGCGCCTTGCGTGCCCAGCGATTCGTGCCGAACCGCTCGTCCAGGGCTCGCGCCGAGCCGTCCACGGCTCTCGACGTCCGCCCGTTGGGCCGCCCGGCCGGCGTCTGATACCCCGCCATCGTCAACGTCCTTCCGTCGCCGTTCGAGCACATGCGCTTCTGCGCATAAGACCGATCAGCGGGGAAGAATGTGACATCACATGATGTGAAGCCCATCACACGTCAGGCGTCCGGCGCCGCGGGTTCAGCAGGCTGGCACCGCCAGGCGGCTGCGCCGCTGGTAGCGGGGGCGCCAGCTCGTCCGGTAGACGAGCCGGATCGGCGGCGGGAGCAGCCGCAGCACCGCGCGCCGGGTGCCGTCCGGCGCGCCGTCCAGCAGCCATGGCAGGAACACGCCGAGCCCGCGCAGGCCGAGCTCGCGGCGGAACTCGACGTCGAACGTGCCCCATTCGAACGCGGTGAGCGTGTCCGGGATCAGCGGGAGGACGTCCGCCTCCTTGAAGTCGACGAGGACGCCCACCGCCGCCCTGAGGTCCCGCGTGTACTGGGCGAACAGCGGCCGGTCACGGCGCTCCACCGCGGCGTCCAGCGCGTCCATGAGCGAGACGACCCGCATAGCCCGCAGGGCCATGGCGTCCAGGACGGCTCCGATGCGTCCCGGGCCGCCCGCGTCCTTGGCGTACATCACCGTCCACAGGGCGCTCTTCTCCGCGACGTCCTGGACGCGCCAGTGGAACCTGAACAGGGACCAGCTGTTCGCGACCGCCGTGCCGCGCAGCGCGCCGTCCGACTCCGCCACGGCCTCCAGCCGGGCCGTGTCGCGGCGGAACGCGTCGTACGCGGCATGCAGCATCGTGAGATCGAACAGCCGTGGCTCGCAGCCCATGCCTACCCCTCGTGCGGGGCGGCCCCCCACGCCGCCCCGGTCGCCGCGCTCATGTCGACCTCCAAGCACTCCGATTCCGGTGCCATCAGGAGAAGGGCACCTATATAGAAGAGGGATCGAGCGCACCGGTTTGTGACGCGATCCGGAACCTGCCGGATGTGATCTGCCCCACTTCGTGCCGGGTAACCGGCCGCCCCCTGTACGTTGGCCGGGGCCGGAGCGTGCCGGTGTCCGTGCATGCGGGTGTCGAGGCGGGGACGTGGCGTCCCGGGGCCGGAAAGGGGCCGTTCATGGCTGTGGACGCGGTGGGCGCCGATATCGCGTCCCTCATCCTGCGGGTGTCGGTCGGCGGCACGCTCGTCGCGCACGGCTGGAACCACGCGTTCGGCGGCGGCCGGATCGCGGGCACGGCGGGCTGGTTCGAGTCGATGGGCCTGCGGCCCGGCAGGCTGCACGCGCTGATGGCCACCGGCACCGAGCTCGGCGCCGGCGTCCTGCTGCTGCTCGGGCTGCTCACGCCGCTCGCCGCGGCGGGCGCGGTCGGCACGATGGCGGTCGCGTTCGTCACCGCCCACCTGCGCAACGGCTTCTTCATCTTCCGGCCGGGCCAGGGCTACGAGTACGTCGTGATGATCATCCTGGTGGCGTGCGGGCTGGGGGCGCTCGGCGGCGGCGCGGTCTCGCTCGACCGGGCGCTCGGGATCGCCGACGACCTGGCCGGCTGGACGGGCCTGGCCGTCACCGCGCTCGCCGGCGGCGTCGGCGCGGCGCTCCTGCTGGCCGTCTACTGGCGGCCGGGCGACAGGCCCCAAGACGCCGCTTGATCAAGCGGGCGGTCGCGTTCCGGGGGCCCCGAGGGCCCGCAGCGCGAAACCCGTGAGCCGCGCCGCCGTCTCGGCGGCGGTCGCGCCGGCCGTGCCCGCCATCTGGTCCTCGAACGCCTGGCCGAGCGCGGCGCGGACGAACCGCGCGTCCTGGCCGGGATCGGCCAGCGGGAACGAGCCGTCCGCCCGCCCGGCGGCGAGGACCCCGGCGATGATCCCCTCCTGTTCGGCGACGGCACGGCCGCGCTCGGCGGCGTAGCCGCGGGCGCGGGTCGCCTCGCCGGAGGTGAGCGCGAGGACGCGCCTGCGGCGGCGCTCGTCGGCGGTGATGCCGAGCATCCCCGCGATGATCGCGCCCAGCCCCTCGGCCGGGGACGCGGCGCCCGCGGCGAGCTCGCGGAGCTCGGCCATCACGCTGGCGGAGTCGCGCCGGAACATGGCCAGCAGCAGCGCGTCCTTCGACTCGAACTGCCGGTAGAACGCGCGGGTCGACAACCCCGCCGCGCTCAGGATCTCGGTGATCGACACGGGCGCGCCGCGCGCGTCCGCGAGGCATCGGTACGCGGCGTCCATGATGCGGACCCTCTCGGCGGCGACCTGACCGGGCACGGGGACCGCCCCCCTCCTGCGCCTGCGGTGGGGGGCCAGACTACCCAGCGGCCGCGCGGAGCCGCTCGCGTTGTGGAATCACCGTGTACTTGGGGTCGCGCGCCGACCGCAGCCCCGCGTGGAAGACGCCGAAGCGCGTGCAGGCCGAGCCCGCCAGGAGCGCCGCCCCGCTGAGCGCCGCCGCCGCGCGGCCGCGCCCGCCGAGCAGGACGCCCCCGGCGGCGCCCGCGGCCGACAGGACCTCGCCCGCGCGCACGAACCGGCCGGCCGCTCCCTCCTTGTACGGCTCCGCGACGATCCCGGCTCGACGCTCAAGCACTTTGGCCGCCGCGAGTTCCAGCGCGGTGCCGAGGACGGCCGCCGTGCGCATCGGCCCCGTCTCGCGGACCGGAGCCGCGAGCAGCGCCATGCCGGACGCGGCCGCCGCCGCGGAGCCCACGAACACGAACGGCAGCTCGCGGTGGGCCTCATGCCAGGCGGGCACCGCCGTGTCGGCGGCGAGGACGGCGGTGTAGGCGGCGACGGGCGGGCCCAGCGCGGCGGCCCCGGCGGTGGCCGCCGCGCCGAGTCGCGGGAAGAGCCCGGTCACGTCCAGCACGGCCGCCGCTCCCACCGCCGGGCCGTAGGCGGCCAGCAGCCAGGAGCCCACGCTCATCGGCGAGGTCGGCTTCATCACCCGCAGCATGTTGAGGAACCGTCCGGGGCGTCCGAGGTCGTGGATCAGCGCGGCCGTCGACCCGGCGATGGCGGCCAGCGAGGAGACCTTCAGCGCCCGCGCGGCGGCGGGACGCCCGGTGAGCTGCGCGCCCGCGGCCAGCGTCGAACCCGCCCCGGCGAGGCCGCCGAGGAAGAAGTACGCGGCGATGTCGGACGCCTTCCAGACCGGCGGGTTCAGGACCGGCTTGCCGTAGTAGGAGGTGAACTCGGCGTCCGGCACCATCGCCTTCTCGCCCCTGTGCCTGCCGCCGCCGTGCCTGCCGCCGTGCCTGCCGCGCCTCATCGCCGGCCTCCCGCGCGGCCGTGGGCGGCGAAGACGGCGGCGAGCCCGCCGAGGAGCGTGGCCGCCGCGATGCCCGCGTGCTTCCACAGGGACGGCAGGTCGCGGGTGGTGACGACGGGATCCGGTGGCAGCCCGTACACCTCGGGGTCGTCCAGCAGCAGGAAGAACGCGCCGGCGCCGCCTACGCCGTCGTCCGGGTCATGCCCGTACAGGCGGGCGTCGTCGACGCCGAGGTCGTGCAGCTGGTCGACGCGGAGCGCGGCCCGCTCGCGCAGCTCGTCCAGGGGGCCGTACTGGATGGACTCGGTCGGGCACGCCTTCGCGCACGCCGGCTCCATGCCCACGCCGATCCGGTCGTAGCACAGCGTGCACTTCCACGCCCGGCCGTCGCCCTTGCGCTGGTCGATGACGCCGTACGGGCACGCGGGGATGCAGTACCCGCAGCCGTTGCAGATGTCCTCCTGGACGACGACGGTGCCGAACTCGGTGCGGAACAGCGAACCGGTCGGGCAGACGTCCAGGCAGGCGGCGTGCGTGCAGTGCTTGCAGACGTCGGACGCCATCAGCCACCGAAGATCCGCGCCGCCTTCGCCGGCACCGGTCTCGGTTTCGACCATCGGCTTGTTCTGCTCGATGAACGCGACATGCCGCCAGGTGTCGGCGCCGAGGCCCTGCGTGTTGTCGTAGGACATGCCGGTGAACTCGAGGCCGTCCTCGGGGACGCCGTTCCATTCCTTGCACGCCACCTCGCACGCCTTGCACCCGATGCACACGGATGTGTCGGTGAAGAACCCCATCCAGGGCGGCGGGTCGCGATGACCCGCGTTCGCGGCGACGTCGGGTTCGGCCCCGGCGAGCAGGTTCCGCCCCACCAAGCTGCCCATCCCGGACCTCCCATCCGCCGCGCCGACCCTTCTCCGACTTCCCGGCGGCGCGCCTCCTACACCTGCCGTGCGGTTCAGTCGCAGGACAACGTTCAGCCGCAGGACAACAGGGCCTTCCACTGGCGTTCGGCGGCGGGACGCCACGCGTCGTGGCGCTCGTGGAAGAGGGCGGACGCCCGCGAGCCGCTCCAGTCGTCGGGGAGCAGCTCCGCCGGGAGGCCCGGGTCGAGGAGCGGGAACCGGCGCCACTCCTGAACGAGCCTGGTCTGCGCGGCGAACGTCGCGGGATCGCCGGCGGGACGCAGCTCGCGGACGGCGCCGAGGAAGCCGGTGTAGGAACGTTCGATCTCGTCCAGGTCCCAGGCCCGCCGGGCCACGCGCCGCGCCTCGGCCAGGTCGCCGACCCGCCCGACGAACAGCGTGGACGTCCCGGCCACGCCGATCTCGGCGAGGACCTCGCGCACCTCGGGCTCGCGTCCAGGACGCGGGCTGACCCACACGCCGGGGGACAGGTTGCCGAGCCCGCTCCAGGCCAGCCGCGTGCGCAGCAGATGGCGAAGCCTGCGGCTGGTCTCCGGCACGGTGGCGAGGACCACCAGCCACCGCTCGTCCCAGTCGCCGACCGGGCGCCCGAACTCGCAGACGCGCTCGGCGCCGCCCGTGAGGAGCCGCCGCCCGGACGGGGTGAGCCGCCACGCGGTGCGGCGGCCGCGGCGCTCACCGGCGAGCCAGCCCTCGGCGGCACTGCGGGCGAGCGCCTGCCGGACGGCCTTCTCCTCCACGCCGAGCAGCCCGAGCGCGCGCAGGAACGCCGCCGTCCAGACCGGTTCGCCGCCGGGGAGGACGAACTCGCCCAGCACGGTCAGCAGCAGCGACCGGGCGCTGGCCGCGCCGAACCCGCGCGCTCCGGCCATCGGCTTCCCTTCCTGGGCCCCTGCCTTTCCGGACCAGTATCGCGCGGCCGCCTTTAGGCCCACCGGTAAACCATGACGATGTCGGCTCCCTTGGACCGCTCGGCCCGAGCCACCGGCCGGGCCTCAATAGCGAGTTTCATTCCGGCTTCATTCGCCCTGTCGCCGGAAACGGGGGATATGAGCCGTTTCGGCGGGGGTTAGCCTGGCAGGCCGTTCAGGGCACGGTCGATTCGGTGGCTGAGGATCTCCTCGACGACCGGGCAGGTCGCGGGGTCTTCGCTGGTGCAGCTCAGGAAGTGGTCCAGGGCGTCCTTGGCCGCGCGCAGGTGTTTGATCTGCTGTTCGAGGTCGTCGGCGCGTGTGGCGAGGGTGTATCTCCAGCGGGCGGGGTCCGGCGCTGTCATGAGCGTCGTGGTGTCGTCCAGGCTCATCATCCCGTCGAGATGCCACAGCTGCAGCAGTGCCAGCGAGCGGAGCGCCGCGCGGTCGTAATAGCGGACTCTGGCCCGGCGGCAGGTCGGGCGCAGCAGGCCGCGTTCCTCGTAGTAGCGCAGGGCCGAGACGCGGACACCGAACGCGCGCGCGACCTCGGTGATCGAGTACAGCTCGTCAGTCACCGGCGTCTCCAGGGTTGCGCTCAAGTTGGCTTGAGAGGTCAGCCTATGACGCATGAATCACCGGCAGACGACCACTCACCCTCTCCAGCGCCCCGCGCATCTGAGCGGCACCATCGAGCTCGGGGACCTGCGTGTGCATCGCCTCGGCTACGGCGCCATCCGGTTGACCGGTCCCGGGACCTGGGGCGACCCCGCCGACCGCGACGGCGCGATCGCGGTTCTGCGCCGCGCGGTCGAGCTCGGGATGGATTTCATCGACACGGCCGAGGCCTACGGGCCGTTCACCAACGAGGAACTGATCAGGGACGCCCTGCACCCCTATGACGGAGTCGTGGTCGCCACCAAGGGCGGCGGCGTCCGGCCCGGGCCAGACCAGTGGGAGGCGGTGGGCCTGCCGGAATTCATCCGCCAGGGCGTCGAGACCAGCTTGCGCCGGCTCGGCGTGGACTGCCTGGACCTCTACCAGCTGCACCGGATCGACCCGCGGGTGCCGCTGGCCGACACCCTGGGCGCGGTCAAACAGCTGCAGGAAGCCGGGAAGATCCGTCATATCGGCCTGTCGGAGGTCGACATCGCCGATATCCAGGCGGCCCGCGAGACCGTCGACATCGTCTCCGTGCAGAACCACTACAACCTCGCGACCCGGCACTGGGACCACGTCCTGGTCCACTGCGAGCAGCAGGGCATCGCCTTCATCCCCTGGGGACCGCTCGGCAGCGGAGAACTTTCCACCCTCGGCACCTTCGCCCACATCGAAGGGCTCGCCGACCACACCACCGCCCAGATCGCGCTGGCCTGGCTGCTTCGACGCTCCCCGGTGATGCTTCCCATCCCCGGCACCGCGACGCCGCACCGCCTGCAGGAGAACGCGCACGCGGCCGCCATCGAGCTCAGCGACGAGCAATACCAGCGGCTCACGGAGCGAAGCGGCCCTGCATGACCCTTCCCGTGACAGGCACCGCCGAGGCGGGAGGCCGCCTCCCGCCCACCTCATCCGCCTCAAGCTCTACGCGCTGAACCCGTAGCGGCGCCGCCAGCGTGGATGTCGTCGGCCGGGAGACGCGCGCGCTCGATCCCTGTGCCGGGGCTCCGCTCCGACGGCATCACGTCACCCGGCCGGGCGCGGGCGTACCGGCTATCGAGGGCTTATGGGCAGGTCTTCCAGGCCAAATGGTAGGTCGTCTTGATGTTGCCGTCGGTGGAGTCCACGGCGAAGAAACAGCCGCGGTAGGTCGTCGACGATATGGCGTAGGTGAAGCCCTGCGGGACGTGCACTTTCAGGGAGATCTGACAATTTTTCCGGGCGTCGGCGGGCACGGATGAGCCGCCCGTCAGCACTATGTATCGGTAGTAGGTGACGGTGAACGCATCGTTGGTGCTCGTGAGGGCGACATCGACGCTGTTGGCGGGGCATCCAAGGCCGTTGAGGGGCGCGATCTTGACGTGGGCTCCCGTGGGGCCGCGGACGAGGGATTTCTCGGACGCGGCGGCGGGGGCGGCCGAAGCCGTGGTCATGGCGAGCGCGGCGAAAATGGCGATCCCGTCGCGTGGCGTCAATTGCGGGTTTTCAACCGTCTTCGATCAGCGTTCAGTTGACAGGCGATCGGCGGACCGGGCGGGAACCGGCCCACGAACCGTGTCCTGGTCACCAGCGGCGTGAACCGCGGCCGGCCGCCTTGTGCTCGGCCCGGCGGCTCGGGGGAGCGGTCAGCTCCGTCAATGTCGTCCGGGGTCGAAAAGGCCCGCTTGGTGGGCTCGGGCGGCGGCCTCGGTGCGGGTGGCGACGCCGAGCTTGGTGAGGATTCTGGCCACATGGGTGGCCACGGTGTTGGCGCTGATGAACAGGTCCTCGGCGATCTGGGGGTTGGATCGTCCGCGTGCGAGCAGGCGCAGCACGTCCAACTCGCGGGGGGTGAGGTCGAAGACGTTGCGCGGCGGGGCCGTGGCCGCGTCGCCGAGACGGCCACGGTCGATGAGGTCGTTGATGCGTGTGAGCAGCGGTCCGGCGCCCAGATCGGTGGCGATGGCGTGTGCTTCGCGAAGCCGGGAGCGGGCGCCGGGCCGGTTGTTGGTGGCCAGGGCGGTGCTCGCGGCGTCGGTCAGGACGGTCGCGGTCTCGTAGCGGTTTCCGAGGTCGCGCCAGGCCGCGGCGGCCCGGTCCCACGCGGGCAGGCCGGCGGAGGTGGCGGTCGCGTGGAAGGTGACACGGTAGGCGGTGAGCGTCGGGGTGGTGGGCCGCACGGCGGCGACCATGCGGTCGAGGTCCGCGAGTCGTCCGGTGCTCTGGTGGGCGACCCGCCGGTTTCGTGGGGCCGAGGTCCGCCGGACGCGCTGGACGCGGGCCCCGAGGATGGCGAGCCGCAGCAGGTGGTGCGCGGGCCAGGCGGGCGGCGGTGTCAGGTGCTCGCCGAGGACGCGGTCGGCCAGGTCCGGATCGCCCTGGTCGAGTGCCCAGGCGATCCGCTGCAGGGCCAGCCCGGCTTTGGCCTCGGTCGCTCCGAGCGTGTGCCGGGCGAACTCGGTGAGCTGACGCAGCAGCGTCTCGAACCGGCTGGTCTCGCCACGGCAGCGTGCGATGTCGGCGGCCACCAGCCGCAGGTACGCGGCATAGAGCGGCGGCGGGTCTTCGGCGAGGGCGTCCTGGACGACCGCGAGGGCCTCGTCCCATCGGCCCAGGAACGTGAGCGGGAAAGCACGCGCCGCGGCGAGCATGCTGCCGCGGGAACGGGCCTGGCCGAGCCGTTCCGCGGCCCGCTGCCCGGCGTGGGCCATGTCGGCCGCCCGCGCGTACTGGCCGGCGGCCTCGATGACGTCCGCCTCCCATTGGAAGGTGGTCAGGAAGGTGTGCTCGTCCCCGACCGCCTCGGCGATACGGCGCGCCTCACCGAACGTGCCCCTGGCCGATTCCAGTTCCCCTGCCGCGCCGTCGAGCTCGGCCACGATCAGCAGGGCCGGTGCCCGCAGGCGGTCGTCGTCCAGCCGCTCTGCGAGGCGCAGCGCCTCGGTCGCGTGCCGCCGGACCTGCTCAGGGTGGTGGGTCACGACGCCGACGAAGCCCAGGGCGGACAGCAGGCGGCTGCGCAGCGCGTCGGACGCGTCCGACGCGCCCGGCGGCACAAGCGTGATCGCGCGCTCCAGGTCGGAGGCTCCGCCGCCGTCGGTGCGGTTCTGCATGCGGCCGCGCAGGCCGAGCAGCCCGGCCACGCGGAGCGGATCCACCGCCGCGTCGAGCATGTCCAACGCCGCGGTGCAGTGGGCGATGCCGACAGCGGACTTGCCCGCCGCGAAGGCCGCGGCGGCCGCCTGCTCCAACACGGCCGCACGGTCGGCGCCGATGAGACGCGACGGGTCGGGGACCTGAGTCCACCGCGTAAGAACCAGGTCGAGCAGGTGAAGCTGTTCGTCGTAGGCGTTCTGGCGGCCGGCGCCCTCGGCGGCCCGCCATGCGACAGGCAACGCGCGCGCGAACTCCCCGGCGGCCGACCAGTGCTCTGCCAGTGCGGCACCGTCGGGGACGCGAGAAGCGAGCGCGCCGGCGTACCGGGCGTGCATGCGGCGCAGCCTGGGCGGCGGCAGCGAGGCGTACACCGCCTCCCGGATCAGGTCGTGCCGGACGGCGTATCCCGCCTGTCCGGCCACCACGAGTTCTCGTCCGACCAGGTCGGTCAGGACCGTGGCCAGCGATTCCTCGGGCATGGTGGTGATCTCGTGCAGGAGCTCGTCGGTCAGTTCGGCGCCGGCCACCGCCAAGCTCTCCATCACCTCGAGCGCGGGGGAGGGCAGGCCGTTGATCCGGTCGAGCAGCAGGGTCCTCAGGTCGTCTGCCGCGGTCTCATCGGCGTCGCGCAGCACCTCGACGAACAGCGGGTTACCGCCGCTGCGCCGGTGGATCCGGACGCTCCTCGGCCGGTCCGGCGGCCGCCCGTCGAGGGTCGCGAGCAACTCGACGACATGCTCGTGCTCCAGCGGCTCCAGAGCCAGGCGCACCACGTCGCCGCCGCGGCCCAGCTCGGCGAGCAGCCGCCGGTTCGGGTGGCCCGCGGCGAGCTCACCGGTACGGACCGTACCGATCAGCAGAACGGCACAGCCGGCGAGGTTGCGGGACAGATAGGCGAACAGCTCCAGGCTGGAGGCGTCGGCCCAGTGCAGGTCCTCGACCACCAGGACGACCGGGGCCGTCTCCGACACCCGGCTGGGGCGCGGCCGTTGCCGATCTCGGCGGCCGCCGCGCTCCAAGACATGATCACGGGTCCGGACTTCGACCGGACCTTGGAATGGAGGACCCACCATGTCCGAGAGCACTGAACCGCAGCGCAAGGTCATAGCCGACGCCGTCGTCTCGATGGATGGATACACCGGTACGGGACCCGATGACGACATGAGCTGGGCCATGGAGCACATCACGAGTGACCAGAGCGAGATCTTCTACGAGGGGATCTGGCGTGGTGTGAGCACCGCGATCGTGGGCCGGACCAACTGGGAGGGCTTCACGTCCGTATGGCCCGGCCTGACCAGTGACCCGAACAGTTCGGCCCGGACTCGTGATCTAGGCAACTGGCTCGCCACCGTCGAGAAGGTCGTCTTCTCCACGACGCTCCAGCAAGCGGATCTGGACAAGACCGAGTGGACCAATGCCCGGGTCTCCCGGGATCTCGAAGCAGAGGTACGGTCGCTCAAGGCCGCGCCGGGTCGCGACATTCTCGTCCTGAACAGCGCCAGCGTCATCCAGGCGCTGCTCAAGGCGGACTTGATCGATGAGCTCTACCTGACCGTGGTTCCGGCGACCCTCGGTGCGGGAGTACGCCTCCTCCCCGACGGCCTCGCGTCGAAATGGCGACTCGCCCAGGCCACCACCATCCCCGCGACCGGCGCCGTCGCTCTGTGCTACCGCCGACCCTGAGCTGATGCCGGGCGACCTTCCTCGTGAGGCTGTAGGCGCCCTTCCCGATCAAGCCGGAACCCGGAACCCGGAACCCGCTCGACCGGCTGCACCTCAGGCCTCTCCCCAGTGATCGTGAGTCACGCCGATGATGGCGCGGTCGCGCACGGCGGGCATCCACAGCAGGACCCGCTCGACCTCGCTGGAGTACACGTGCGGTCGGGATACCCGGTCGTTCGCGGTGGTCACGCGGGCTACGGGCAGGTCTTCCAGGCGAAGTGGTAGGTCGTTTTGATCGAGCCGTCGGTGGAGTCCATGCCAATGAAGCTGACCTTCGAAGGGTCAGAGGTGCCCTGACGCACGCGCAGTTCCGTGCGGATGTTGAGGTTGCGCGCCTCACCGCACGGTGAGTAGACGAGTTCGGACTCGTCCACCTTGTGGGTAGACGCCCAGCTGTTTTCATGCGGGCCGTTCAGGGACAGCGAGTGTTGCCCGGTGAGGGGCGTGCCTTGGAAGTAGTAGCCGGCGGATTGGGTTGCGTTCACGCCGGTCTCCAGCCAGGCGTAGCCGCGGTAGGTCGTCGATGAGATGGCGTAGGCGAAACCCTGTGGGACGTGGACCTTCAGGGCGATATGGCAGTACTTACGGGCGTCGGTCGGCGTGGATGAGCCGCCCGCCTGCACCAGGTAATCGGCGTAGGTGACGGTGAAGTCATCGCGCCTGGGGACCAGGGCGACGCCGACGGTGCCGGCCAGGCATCCTGGGCCGTTCAGGGATGCGATCTCAATGGTGACTCCGTCCGGGCCGTGCATGAGGCGCGGGGTCGCCGCGGCCGATGTGGCCGGCGTCGCCGTCACGGCGAGCGCGGCGGCGACCGCGGCCGTAATGGCGGCTCTTTTGCGCATGAGTTTCTCTTCACTGGGAGCGGACGCTGATTTCGGCGACCGAAATACGACTGCCGGGCGGGTCCTGCTCGCACGCTCGGCAATGGACGTAGCCCCAGGACTGAATGGAGGGTAGCTTTCGCGTCCAGTACTGTCAATCATTCATTCTTCAACACCGCACTGCCTGAATGGGATCGACGCGCAGGCATGTATCGTTCCACTTGAGCGTCGGAAAGGGCCGGGCCTTGATATGGCTGCGATCCGCTGCCGAAATGGCTGGCAGCGCGCCGCGGGAGAGCGTCGACGGCGCTCCCAGGCGAGAGACGTCGGTCTGCTCCGCGTACAGGTCCACAACGTCCGCCCAGCGCTCCGCACAGAAGCCGTTCACGAGCATCAGGAAGATTTCACGAGGAGTGACGGCCACCGGCCCAAGGACTTGGACGGGATGTAGGGCGGCCCGATGCCCAGCCCCAGTGGGCATGAGGCCTCTAGTCGGGGTCCTAGCTCAGGCACCAGCTGCGAAGTAGCAGTCAGTGACGTTCGGCGGGTCGACGCTTCACGTGGTGGCCTGGTGGGGCGGTTTCGAACTCGGCGATGCCGCCGCGTCAATTGAACGCCAGTCCCTATCGCCCCTCGGGCGACGGAGGTGTCGCTCCGCGCACGAAGCGGCCCTTGGCGCCCTCGATCGGTTTGACTCGCCAGTACCTCGGGATCTGATGGGCCGGCGATGGCCCCACGGTGGATTCTCGGTGGCCGGTCGAACTACCAGGGCGCGGACCTCTTGCGAGACAGGCGGGCGACCGGCGTTGCTCGGGTAGGTCCAGTCCTGGGCGACCAGGTGCCTGTGCCAGGCCAACAGCCGGCTCGGCCTCACCAGGCGATGCGAGCGGAGCCGCGGCGGAGCTCGACGCGCCAGTGCCGAGATCATCGCGCGGTCGGCCCGGTCTCACCGTGGCTGCCCAACCTGCCGACGCGGCACCGCGACCTCGTGGCGCAGCACCAAGATCTCTGCCTCCTTCGAGGCATCACCGCGAGCCGGCGCCATGGACGAATTCTGGCACCTCACAGGTTCGTAGCAGCCATTGAATTTTCATCTTCCCGCGTATTCGGTAAAAAACGGAGGCGACCTCTTTGCGCAAGTCTTCCCTGGCGGGCATTGCGGCATTAACGCGGCATCGTGGATTCTGGCTGGTAAGAACGCGATATCGTCGAGGAGGGATTTGACATGGCTGCACCGGCCTACCCTGGTTACGTCTTCAAGCAGCCGCCGCCGATGAAGGGCAAGGGCAACGACGTAAAGAACTGGCAGACCCAGATGAACAAGCGCGGATTTCACCTCAAGGTCGACGGCATCTACGGCCCGAAATCCGCGGACGATTGCAGGGATCTCCAGAAGATGGCGAAACTGACGGTGGACGGGATCGTCGGCCCGAAGACCTGGGAGGCCACCTGGAAGGCCAAGATCACGCTGCCCGCGTAGCCGTTGAGGCGTCCTCCGTTTCATTGGTGACGCTCACCACAAAGTGTGCCGGAGCCCTGTTCCGGCACGCTCTGTTCTTTCCCGGCGCCTGCCTGCCCGCCCGTCCTGGTGAAGAGCACGCCGCCAGAATCGCCGGGTCGGCGCAGATGACGGTGCGGATCAGGCCGGTGACCGTGCTTGCTTGATCGTGCCGCACCAGATCTAGGTGTTGGTGGTGCCGCCCGAGTGGCAGACCTCTGGTCTCGCCCTTCTCGCCGCAGTGCTCGGCAGCTGATTTAGCCGCCTTTGACGGAGAACGTGGGAGAGCAGCCGTACTGGAATGTCCAGTAGCGCACGCCGCCGACGAGGGCGTGGAGCGGGCGGGGCAGGGTCGTGGAGCGAACGATGCGGACGATGCCCGGGTCCACGCCGCTGCCCTTCACGAAGCGCTTCGCGGCCGTCTCGCTGGAGGACGACCGGACGACGACTCGGTTCGCAGAGGAGACCATGTCTGACCACGCGGCGACGGTCATGGACGTCAACTTAGGGGACGGTCCGGGTCGCCCACGCCGTGCTGCCCGGGATGTGCGCCCGACGGCAGGGCCGCGTCATCAACGTGGGTTCGCCGGCCCCCGGTGGGCGGGGCTTGGGCGAGGCGTTCTACGCGTCCAAGGCCGCAATGGCCCGCTACACCGAGTCCCTACGCCGCGAGGTGTGGTGCCTGGGCATCGGCGTGTCGATCGTCGAGCCGGGCGCGTTCAGCACCGGCGTGCTCGACGCGTCCGCCGCGCCGTACAGGCCACCACCAGCGATTACGAGGGTCCTCGTGAGAACGCGCGCCGCACCCTTCACCGCGCTCTCGACAACGGTGAAGACCTGGCCGCGGTCGCGAACTGGCCACCATGCCGGGGGCCAGAAAGGGGTTGTGCGAGTTGTTGCGGGCTCCGGCGAGACTGCGGCACGTGGCGGTGTCATCTCGGTGGGAACGGAGGCGTTCGGGCTGCGCGGCCACCGTGACGGTGTCGAATACACCGGGCCGCGGCGGACCATGTGCCCCTGGCATACGACGCAAGCGTGCTCTCACCCTGCGGTAAGGGGCTGTGATGGGGTGATAGCAGGACGTCACCGAAGTGAGGTGGTATTGCTGAAGGTGTCGTCTACATGACTGTGAGTTGCGATGGCGCGAGACGAGAATGCCCGGGCGCACGATGAGGCGCTCTACCTGGCGGCCGGGGCGGCCGATGTGGTGATGGGCGGGATGCGGGACGTGGTGCGGCGCCTTCCCGGGTTGGGCGAAGTGCGGCGGGAGTTGCGATCGCGGGGTGAGCTGGCGCTGCGGCGGACCGCGCAGACGCCGCCGGCGCACATGGAGGTCCTGGCCCGGCGGGTGAGCGAGCGCGCCGCCCAGACCGGTCGGGACGATGGGTGACCTCCGGGTCCGTGTCGACCGGGCCTTGGCGGAGTTCGTGGAGGCCGAGATCGGGGCGCTGACGGCGCTGGACGACGAGCTGGCGCCGGTGGCCGAGCAGCTGCGCGCGTCGGTGGCCGGAGGCAAGCGGATCCGCCCGGCCTTCTGCTACTGGGGGTGGCGGGCGGCCGGTCAGCCCGACGCCGAGCCGATGGTGCGGGCGGCTGCGGCGTTGGAACTGGTCCATGCGGCGGCGATCGTCCACGACGACATCATCGACCGCAGCCCGCTGCGGCGTGGGCGGGCCACCGCGCACGCCAGGCTCGGCGACGGCCTGGCCATCATGATCGGTGATCTGCTGCTGGCGTGGGCGGGAGAGCTGTTCCACACCTCGGGGCTGCCGCGCACGTTCCTGGGCCGGGCGGTGTCGGCGTGGACGGCGATGGGCAGGGAACTGATCGCGGGCGAGTGCCTGGAGATCCTGCGGACCGGCGCCGCGCCGGACGTGAGCCTGTCATTGCAGGTCGTGCGGTTGAAGACCGGGTCCTACACGATCGAGTGGCCGCTGCGGATCGGCGCCGTCCTGGGCGGCGCGGCCCCGCCGGTACTGGAGGCGCTGACCGCGTACGCCCGGCCGCTCGGCGAGGCGTTCCAGCTGCGCGACGACCTGTGGGGAGTGTTCGGCGACCCCGCCGACACCGGCAAATCGCCGCTGGACGACCTGACGGGCCGCAAACCCACCGCGTTGCTGGCCCTCACGCTGGAACGGGCCGACGACAGCGACCGCGCCCAGTTGCAGGAACTGCTGCAGCCCCCCGTCCAGGAGGCGGAGACCGCGCGGGTCCGGCAGATCATGGACCGCTCGGGCGCCCGCGACCAGATCCGGCAGATGATCGACGACCGAGCCGCCGCGGCACGAGCCGCCCTGGCACGCGTGCGCCTGCCGCCCGAGGCCGCCGGCGCCCTGACCCGACTGATCACCGAGGTGACCGCAGATGCCTGAACCCGATGCCCCGACCGTCCCACCCACCGCGACCGGCCGGTACACCGACGCCTACCTGGACTCGCTGCGCCTCAAGGGCGACGAACTCGCCGACATCACCGTCGAGGCCCTGTTCACCGGCGGGCAGGTGCCCCGCTTCAACACGCTGATGCGCTGGTTCACCACCTCCGGACAGGAACTGCCCGAGGGGTTGCCGGCCGCCGCCCGCGACTACCTGCAGGCCACGGCCACCCCGCCGGACTGGGTGGACTGGGCGATGATGGAACAGGCGCGGCAGTTCTTCATCGACAACGACGTGCACATCTCCACCGCGCTGTCGTTCGCGTCCATGCCCGCCTGCTACGTCGTCCCGCACGTGGCCAGGCTGCTGTCGGCCACCCATTCGCTGGCCTACCCGGCGCGACGGATGGCGGAGACCGGCCAGTTCACCGTCTACCTCATGCAACCCGAGGCGTTCGAGGCCGGCGGCCGGTTCCTGCCCGCCGCGCAGAAGGTCCGGCTGCTGCACGCGACCATCCGCCGTCATCTGCGCGAGGAGGACCGCTGGCCCGAACCCGTCGCGATCTGCCAGGAGGACATGCTCGGCGGGCTGATGATGTTCAGCATCCAGGTCCTGGACGCCCTGCACCGCCTCGGCGTCCACATCACACCCGGCGGCGCCGAGGCCTACTACTACGCCTGGACGGTCGTGGGCGCCATCCTGGGCTGCGACCCGGCCGACATCCCGCCCGACCTGCCGGCCGCCCGCGAGTTCTCCGACCGGTACATGATGCGGTACATGGGTCCCTCAGCCGAGGGCGTCCACCTGACCCGGCAACTGATCGACATGTACGAACAGGTCGTCCCCGGCACCCTGCTGGACCCTCTCGTCCCCGCCCTCATCCGCTTCCTGATCGGCGACATCGCCGCCGACTGGCTTCAGGTTCCCCGCTCCAGCTTCGACACCCTCATCAAGGCCGGCCCCACCCTGCTGAGCGCCATCGAACGCTTCGAGGACCGCGGCCCGTGGGCCGCCCAGGTTTCTGACCGCCTCGGCCGCCTGGTCACCCTCCTGGAACTGTCCTCACTGACCCGCGGCCGCGTCATGCACTACGCCATCCCCGAAGAACTCAAACCCGCCCACGGCATCCCGACCGCCACCGACCGCTGGACCCCGCCCCCGCCCATCAACCACCCTTAGGACGTCTTCGAAGTCTGGCGTGACACCGTGTTGTGATCGCTCAGCAGTAAGGGTCACCGACGAAAGTTCATCGACCAAGAAGAATCTGAAACACCGAAAGAGCTCGTGGCCACCCCAGCGGTGAAGCGGCGGCGTCGGATCCGGCTGATCGATGCGGGTTGGTCGAAGAACGGTCGCTACTACCCGGCCGCGACGCTCGCCGAGGTTGCCTGCGTCGGGATCTACAAGGCCGGCACGTCGATGTTCAGCGACCACCCGTCCGTGTCCGAGGCCGTTGAGCGGCCGGAACGGTCGGTGAAGTTTTGGCGGCGCGGCTGGTCACCAACGCGCAGTACGTGGGTGCGGAGCTCGTCCAGCCACACGCGGTGCGGTGTGAGGCCGTTGGCGACCGGCAGCCACGACGGGAGCTCCAGCTCACGGACGTGCCCGCCGCCGCGGACGGATGCGAGGACCGGGATCTCGTGCGTCTCATACAGGTCCCGCCCACGCGAGGTGGGCAAGCGGTGCATGGCTGTGTAACCAGCCCGCTCAAGTGCCGCATCTGGCATGAGCAGATCGGCGGCCATGCAGGTGAGAGGCGCCTCCTGAGATCGCAAGACTCCGAGCCCAGGCATGGCGCAGCGAAGTTCTTGACAGATAGGACGGCGGCTTACCTATAATCTGAGTTGTAGGTTTCCTCTTCGGTCAGGCCACGCCCGGGCTTGGAGAACCCGGGGAACTTCGGAGGTGAAGCAACGATGCTGCTGACGTCGATCGACCCCTTCGTGCAGGAGTTCGAGCGCCAGTTCGACCGGGCGGTCCGCCAGGTGACCGGGCACGCCAACGGTGCGAGCATGCCGATGGACGGTATCCGCCGCGCCGACGACGTCGTCCTGCGGTTCGATCTGCCCGGTATCGACCCCGGCTCGATCGAGGTCACCGTGGACCGCGGGGTTCTGTCGGTGACCGCGCGCCGCGAGGAGGAGTTCGGCGAGGACGAGCGCGTGTTCGTCCGCGAACGGCCGATGGGCTCCTTCACCCGACGTGTCTACCTGTCCGACCACCTGGACGCCGAGAAGATCGAGGCCGCCTATGACAACGGTGTCCTCGCCGTCCGGATCCCGGTGCTGGAGAAGGCCAGGCCCCGCAAGGTCGCCATCCAGCAGAGCGGCGACACACACAAGTCCATCCGCGCCTGAACCAGGTCCTGGCCACCGGCTCGGCGCGTCGGCCAGCCGTCAGGGTCAGTAGCGGCGAGCCGGTCCGCGGCCCCGCCTCGGCGAACATCGGCGCTCAGGGTCACACCGCCGTCTCGCCGAGCCGGGGCCGCCCGCCTTCCCGCACCGGTCGGCCCCGGCCGCACCGGGCCTCGGCACGCCGGAACCTGGTCACGCCCGCAGGATCACAACGAAGGGAGGGGCGGTGAAGCTGCCGATGGACGACGAGCACGCGGCCCTGTTCACCGTGGGGCAGGTCGCCGACATGCTCCACGTGCAGCAGGCGTTCTTGCGCCGCATCGACGACCATCAGGTCGTCTCCCCGCAACGCTCGGCGGGCGGGCAGCGTCGCTACTCCCGGCACGAGATCGGCCGCGTCCAGCAGGTCGTCGCGATGATGGGCCAGGGCATGTCCCTGCCCGCCATCCGCCGCATCTTCGAGCTTCAATACGAGCTGGCGCAGGTGATCCGCGAACGCGACGAACTCGCCCGCCGCCTGGATGAGCTGGACGCGGGACCCGCCGCCCCGCCCTGAGCACGCCGCCCAGATGCCGGACAGCGACGCGGGCCTGCCCGCGGCGGGACGGCACAGGCGCCACCACCCCGACCTCCAGAGGCCCGTGCCGATCCCGACCACGAGGTGGAGCCTGGAGGGAGGACTCACGCGATGCCCTTGACCATCGAACATCACCATCGTGAGGGTCTGACGGTGGCGAGCCTGGTCGGAGAGGTTGACGTGGCCACCAGCGCGCGGCTTCGTGAGAGCCTGACCCGCTTGGTCGCCTCCGGCGCCCGTCACCTGATCTTGGATATGAGCGCGGTCACGTTGATCGACTCCAATGGGCTCGGTGTTCTGCTGGCACTTCACCATCACCTGCGCGACCACCACGGCCCGGGCTCGGGTTCGGTCACGCTCGCCGGGGTCGACCCGCGCCTCCGCGACGTCTTGCGGGTCACCCGGCTCACCACGGTCTTCCCGATCTACGGGACGGTCGACGTCGCCGTCCACGCCCACCTCGCCACCCGCACCGGACACCACGCGGTGGTGCCACCCTCACCGCCCTACGACCGCGACCCCGACCGGCACTGACCCCGAGACCACGCTGCACGGCACATGACCTAAAGCTCAGGAGGTGAAGACACGATGGCCCGCCCTCTCACCCCGCGCACCCCGGACCGCCGCCGATTACGTCCGCACCCACGTTCCCAGCAGCCCCAGCCACCGTCACGCCGCCGACAGCCTGCACACCCTGGCCGACGTGCACGCCGCCGCCACGGCCCTGACCGCAGCCCCGATCCGCTCACCCTGAGCGAGCTGCACAACGCCGTTGCGGAATACACAGGACCCGACTCTCCGCGCGTTGGGAGACCGGCCGCCTCACCGCCCTCCTCGACGGTCAGGGCCAGGCGTAGCGGGCGTGGGCGGGCAAGCTCGTAAGTCTTGTCAGCCTCGGAACCACAAGATTGCTCGGAGTTCATAGCGGCACGACCGAGTTACTTTCCCACCGTTGGCTTCTACGCTGACAGACTTCTCAAGGGCTGGAAGTTGGTCGTGTCGGCCCGTTCAGGCAGGGGCCGATTGGTGATCGTCCGGTTAGCCATCGTCTCCGCACAGAGTTTCTGCGGGGCGGGGGCCCAGCCTGTGGCGCGGTTACTGGGGCAGGCCGGTGAGATACGTGGCGAGGGGATTCCTCAAGGCGGTGATGTCACGGGTCGGGTCGCCTTGGACGATCAGCAGGTCGGCGTCGTGTCCGGCCTGGAGGCGTCCTTTGCGGCCGGCCAGGCCGCACGCCTCGGCGGCGGACGACGTGGCAGCCCTCAGAGCGGCCGTCGCCGGTAGCCCGGCGAGCACGTACTCCTCCAGTGTGTAGGGCAGCAGCCCGTGGGGCTTGGCCGGAGCGATGCCCCCGTCCGACCCCGCCACCAACCGGGCTCCGCCCTCGTGGAGACGTGCGACGACTTCACGGAGAGCGGCCTCGGTGATACCGGCGCGCGCGGCGATGGCGATGATCTCCGGTGGGACCACGATGTCAGGGTCGGACCCGAGCGTGACGCAGAGGGCGGTGTTCGAATCGGCCAGTGCGGTGAGCAGCGTGTGGTCGATGCGCACACCGTCGGGAGTCAGGCAGGTGCAGTGCTCGACACCGTCGACCTGGGAGGCGATGGCCTGCCGTACCGCGTCGTGGGCGTGCGCGTGCGCGGTGATCGCCAGGCCGGCGCGGTGGGCCTCGTCGACCGCGGCGCGCATCTCCTCATCGGTGAACTGGGGGCTCATGGTGTCGGTGCCCGGCGTCAGCACGCCGCCGCTCGCCATGATCTTCACAAGGTCCGCGCCGCGTTCGACTCGCCGCCGGACCGCCGCGCGCACCTCCGTCACACCGCGCGTCTCCCCGCCCAGCGACGCGCAGTGTCCGCCGACAGTGGTGATCGGCGTCCCGGAGGCCACGACCGTGGGCAGGCGGGGCCTGTCCCGTGACCTCCATTCCAACACCGCGTCCTGGTAGTCGCCCAGGTCTCGGACGGTGGTCACGCCGGCGGCCAGGTGGAGACGCAGCGACGCTTCTATCGTGTCGTGCAGTGCTTCCTGGGAGAATTCCGCGAGACGTTCGAGTGCGCCGGGGCCGCTGTCCGCACACAAATGCACGTGCGCGTCGATCAGTCCGGGCAACGCCGTCCCGTCATAACGCCGTGTCGGCCAGCCGTCGGGTGTTTCCGTGCCTCGCTCGACTCCGATGATCTGCCCGTCTTCCACGAACACCATGGCGGGTCCGTCAAGCGACCGTTCCCCGTCGAACACACCATTCACGCCGATCGCAAGTCTGCTCACCCAGAGAAGATACTCGGACGGACGCCGGTCAGTCTTGGAGCTCGCCACCGCAGTGGCAGGCGAGCTCCACGCCACCCGCAGGACCTCCACGGGCACTCAGCCCGCGGGGAACAGGTGTCGACCGAGCCGAGATACACCCCAGATCAGCCTGCTGATCATCGAACGGTCGCCGCACCGCCGCCGCGACCTGCCAGAGCAAAACCGCAAAGTAAATGACCTCGCTGGCCGACACGCCCAAACCCGACCAAAACGATCTTCGCGGCATGCGGCGCCACCCTACGGGACGGGCCCGGACCACGTCTGTCGTCTGCGCCTTCTTGCCCAGTTGTCGAGGGCCCGGCTCGCGAAGCGACGAACGCTCCCCGAAGGCGGTGTTGAGGGACGCTACGCCGTTTGGGCCGGGTCGTTCGGGTGGGGGTGGAGCGGGTGGATCTGCACGGACATGTACTGGTACATCGGCAGGGAGGTGAGGGCCCGCTGGAGGTCCGGCTCGCCGCGGGTGCGCCACAGGCCCCAGTTCGCCCACCTGCCGGGGACCCGCCACAGGCGGACGAGGACGCCCGCCTGGGCGAGTTCGGCGGCCCGTTGGCGTTCCGCCGCACGCAATCGGTCGACCTGGTGCGGGTCCAGGCCGTCCGGTAGGGCGATCTCGATGTTGACCAGGAACTCCATGGTTCTACCGGGTTACCAGACCGCGGACGGCGGCGGCCACCCGCTCGGGCGTGGGCAGGACCGCCCGCTGGAGCACGGGGGCGGACGGCATGCGGATCTCCGGCGTGGCCACCCGCGCGACCGGCGCGGCCAGCGACGCGAAGTGGGCCTCCGTCACGCGGGCCGCGACCTCGGCGCCGAAGCCTCCCGTCCGGGTGGCCTCGTGGACGACGAGCACCCGTCCCGAGGTGCGCGCGACGGCGTCCGCGATGGCGTCGTCGTCGAGGGGACGCAGCCAGCGCAGGTCCAGGACCGTCGCCTCGATCCCCTGCGCGGCCAGCAGCTCGGCCGCCGCCAGCGCCGTGGCCACGCCGGTGCCCCAGGTCAGGACGCAGGCGTCGGCCCCCGACCGGCGTGTGCGGGCGCCGTGGGCCCGCTCGGCCGGTCCGCCGCGGGCGACGCGGCCGGTCTCGGTGTACATCCCGCGGTGCTCGATCAGCACGACCGGGTCGGGGTCGGCGATCGCCGCGCGCGTCATGGCGTACGCGTCCTGGGGAGTGCTCGGCAACCCGACCTTGATGCCCGGGACGTGGGCCAGGAACGCCTCCACGCTCTGTGAGTGCTGGGCGCACGACCCGGGCGTCACGCCCTGCTGCATGCGGATCGTCAGCGGCGCCGTGAGGCGGGACCGGTTGACGTACCGGACGTTCGCGGCCTGGTTGACGATCTGGTCGAGCGCGACGAACATGAAGTCGGCCCACATGATCTCCACGATGGGCCTGGCCCCGTCGAGGGCGGCGCCGACGGCGGAGCCGAGGATGGCGGCCTCGCTGATCGGGGTGTCGAAGACCCGCCGGTCGCCGAAGCGCTTCTGGAGCCCGCGGGTGACGCCGAAGATGCCGCCGGCGAAGCCCACGTCCTCGCCGTAGACGACCACGCCGGGGTCTGCGTCCAGCGCGTCGGCGAGAGCCGAGTTCACCGCGCGCCAGTACGGCATGTCCTTGGCGGGCTCTTCCGGCGTGCCGGACGGCGGCGGAGTCGGCAGCGGGGTCGGGCCGTAGACGTGCTCGTGCACGGTCGCGGGATCGGGGAACGGGAGGGCGACGACGCGTTCGGCGAGGGCCGCCATCTCGGCCGCCGCGTCGCTCTCGATCTTGGCGAGCTCGTCGAGGTCGGCTCCGGGACGCTCCCGGAAGCGCTTGAGCGGGTCCGCGGCCGCCGCGGCCTCGCGGTCCGCGTCCGGCCGGTAGTGCTCGACGTCCTTGTTGTAGTGGCCGCCCAGGCGGACGGTCTCGCATTCCAGGAACACCGGCCCGTCGCCCGCGCGGCACCGCTCCGCGGCCCTCCGGACGGCGTCCGCGACCCGTTCCGGGTCGCCGCCGTCCACGACCTCGGCGTGCACGCCCAGCGCGCGCGCCCGTCCGGCGAAGTCGACGGTGCGGCTCACGGCCGCGATCGGGGTCATCTCGGACCAGCCGTTGTTCTCGCACACGAAGATCACCGGAAGGTTCCGCGCCGCCGCGAACACCAGCCCCTCGGCGGTGGCCCCCTGGTTCATCGCGCCGTCGCCGATCGAGACGAGCGCGACGCGTCCGGAGTCCTGGAGCGCCGCCGCCATCGCCACTCCGGTCGCGATCGGGACGCCCGCCCCGACGATCGAGTTCTCACCCAGGAAGCCCTGGTCCGGGGCGCTGAGCAGCGGGGAGCCGGCGCGTCCGCCGTTGGTGCCGTCCGCCCGCTGCGCGATCTCGGCCATGACCGCGGCGGGATCGGCGCCGCAGGCGAGCGCCCACCCGTGCCCCCGGTACGTGGACAGGACCCGGTCGCCGGGACGCAGCGCGCTCATCGCGCCGACCGGGATCGCCTCCTGGCCCGTGCAGAGGTGGATCGATCCGGCGACCTCGCCCCGCCGGCTGAGCTCCAGGGCCCGCTCCTCGAAATGCCTGATCAGGGCCATCGAGCGGAACAGGTCGGCCGGACCTGGCTGCGGCGTCGTCACTGCGCGCCTCCTCATCACTATTTGGCAATCACAACACAGTTAGCGTCGAAAGCTAGGTATACGGGCAGTTGTATCACATAATGTGCGTCATCTATCAAATTGCGATAGGAGAGCCTATGGTTCAGCAGTCCTCCGCATCGCCTCCGCGGCGACGGGTCCCGCGCCGGTCCGCCGCCGTCCTGGCGGTCTCGGTGCTCGGCGCCCTGCTCGTCGCGGTCTCACCCGCCCATGCGCGGGACGCGTGCGAGCGCCTCCCGGATCCCGCGGAGCGGCTGTCGTGCCGGACGGTCGCGGAACGGCCGGGTCACGGGAAGTACCTGGTGTCGGACGACGACTCCTACGCGCGGGCCCGCGGCGTGACCGTGGAGGGGAACGCGTCCGAGGTCGCCAACCCCGAAGGGCTCCTGGAGGCCGGGGGAGCGCCGGCCGTCCTGACCACGACCGCCCGGCACAGCGCCACCCTCGTGGTCGATCTGGGGAACGTCATGATGGGCGCGGTCGAGGTCGACGTCCGGTCCGCCGACCGCCCCGTCCGCGTCAGCTACGCCCAGTTCCGCCAGTTCGTCGGCCCGGACGGCGACGGGATGGGGCAGTCGTTCGGCACCGACGACGACCCGGAGTCCCGCGTCGACCTCTTCGACGCGACGCGGCGGCCCGTGACCAGGGTCAGCCCGGGCAAGCGCGAGACCCGATACGTCGCCATCACGCTGGACGGGCCCGGCACCGTCAGCATCGACAGGGTGCGCCTTCGCAAGACGACCTATCCGGTCACCTACGACGGGTCCTTCCACTCCGGCGACGAGCTGCTGAACAGGGCCTGGTACGCGAGCGCGCACACCGGTGACCTCGCGACCGTCCGGCAAGGGACCAGCCCGTGGATGCTCACGGTGACGTTCGACCGCGTGCTGTTCATGGGCGACATCCACATGCAGGGCCGGGCCGGGTACTACCAGAGCGGTGACTACCGGATGCTGGTGCGCAACACGCTGCGGCAGTTCGGATGCGTGCAGAACCCCGACGGCTCGCTGCCTCTCGCGTCGTCGCCGCTCGTCACGTGCGCGCCGGGGGACCCGGGCCCGCCGGACGGCTGGCGCGTCCCGGAGGAGGGGCCCGATCCGCGCGTGGCCCTCGGCTCAGCCGGTCCGCTGTCGCTGTACTACGACGCCAAAATCGACAGCTTCACGGCGTTCTGGGTCTCAGCCCTCGCCGACTACTACCTGTACTCGGGCGACCGCGGGTTCGTCGAACCCCTGCTGCCTGTCGCCCGCCGCGCGGTCGCGTTCCTGCACGGCCGCACCGACAAGGACGGCCTGTACTACGAGCCCAAGGACGACACCCCGATGCGGGCCAACTGGCAGCCCGGCGACACCGCCTACGGCGTGGACTCCTTCAACAACGCCGCGTACTACGACGCGACGAAGGGCCTCGCCTACCTCGAACGCCACGTCGCCGGGGACGGCGCCGCCGCCGGCGTCCTGGAGAAGCGGGCGGGGAGCGTCCGCGAGGCGCTGAACCGGGTCATGTGGGACCCGTCCGGAGGCGCGTTCGTGCTCAACGCCGACGATCCGCGCCGCGACCGCACGGACGACGCCAACGGCGGGAACCTGTTCTTCGAGACGGTGACCCCCGAACGCGGCCGGAAGATCATCGACTTCATCGACCGGAGGCTCGCGTCGCCGTACGGCAGCCGGGTCAGCGAGTACACCGACAACCCGTACCGCCAGGGGGTCATCCACGGATACACGAACTCGATGGAGGCGATCGGCCGGATGAACTACGGGGACGGCGCCGGGGCCCTCCGGCAGATCCGCGGCTGGTGGGGCCACATGCTGCGCAACGGCCCGGGCACCGGCTGGTTCACGTCCCAGTACGACGGGTCGGTGCGGCGGGGCGACTTCGCCAACACGGCGTGGACGACCGCGCTTCCCGCACTGTCGAAGGGGCTCCTGGGGGTCACGCCGACCGAGCCCGGATTCAGGCGGTGGAGCGTCAGGCCGCAGCCGTCCGGCCTGCGGTGGGCCCAGGGACGGACGCCCATCCCGGGCGGGACCATCGCCGTCCGGTGGGAGCACGACGCCCGCGGCTTCGCCATGAGCGTGGACGCCCCCGCCCGCACCGGCGGGACGGTGAGCGTCCCGCTCCTCGGCGAGAACCGCGTGATCGCCATGGACGGACGCGTGGTCTGGGACGGATCCAGGCCCGCCCCTGGCGTCCACGCCAGCGCGGCGGACGGGTACGTCACCTTCCACGAGGTGGCGGGCTCGCACACCTTCGCCTGGGCGGACGGTTCCTGAGCGTCGCCGTGGCCGTCCGGCCCCGTCGCGACCGGACGGTCACCGGCGGTACCGGACGGTCACGGCGGTCAGCTCTTCAGCAACTCGATGAAGCTCACTTCGGCGACCTTCCGCAGGATCGCGAGATCGCGCTCGAAGTTCTCCTCGAACCGGGCCCTCGGCGCCGACACGGCGAGAACGTAAGGCGAGCGACCGCCGTCCAGCGGGACGGCCGCGCAGCACACGCCCTCCGCGAGCTCCTCGCGGTCGGTGGCGTAGCCGCGCTCGCGGACGAGCCCCATCTCCTTCTCGAACGCGTCCGCCTCGACGATCGTGTGGCCGGTGACGGGTTCGAGCGGATGCGAGGCGAGGTAGCGCGCGCGCTCGTCCGCGGGCATCATCGCCAGCAGCATCTTGCCGGAGGCCCGCGCGTGCGCCAGCCCGGTGAAGCCCAGCGGCGTCTCGGCCGCCTGGACCGGGTTGGACCCCCGGGACACGGCGTGCACGGTGATCTCGCCCAGGTGCCAGCCCGCGGCGTAGGACGTCTCGTCCGTCTCCTGGGCCAGCCGCCTGACCAGGGGCGCGAGCCGCTCCGAGGGGGACAGCTGGCGGTCGAACCCGGCGACCAGGCTGCCGACGTTGAGCCCGAGGATGATCCGCCCGTCGCCGCCGCGCGCCAGCATCCCGGTCTCGGTCAGCGTGTGCAGCAGGTGGTAGACGGTCTGCCGGCCGATCCCCACCTGCTCGCTGATCTCCTTGGTCGTCAGCCCGCGGTCGCTCCGGGCGACCGCCAGCAGGATGGCGACCGTGCGGGCCGCCGACTGGACCCGTGGGCGTGCCGCCGTGCCCTCGTCCGCGTCCCCGCGTGATGTCATGGCGGACAGACTATCATCACCATTCGACAACATTGTCGGATCACGTCGTGATTCGTGCTTCCAGGATCGAGCCCGTCTTGTGCCGCCTGCCGTACTCCTCGTCGTGGCCGGAGACGGCGATGAGGAGCCGCTCGCCCGGGGCGGCGGCGAGGCAGTCGAACACGCCCAGGCCGGGGATCCCCAGCTCCGCGTCCTCCCGGCCGCCGGCGTCCAGGTGGACGACCCGCTCCCCGAACGCGCACGCCACCCACAGGCCGCCCTCGCCGTCGGCGGACAGGCCGTCCGGGCCGTCGCCGTCCCGGAACCTCGCATGGGCCGTGGCCGTGCCGAGGCCGCCGCCGTCCTCAAGGGAAATGGTCGTGACCTGTTCCGCGAACGTCTCCGCGACCGCGATCCGGCCAGGGGCGAGCACGTCGATTCCGTTGGGGAACAGGAGCCGGTTGCCGTCGAGCCGGTGGGTGCCGTCCGGTTCGACGATGGCCAGCGGGACGCGCCGCGGCGTGGCGCCGTGATCGACGTCGTATCCGTAGCCGCTGACGAGCGCCCGCCCATCGGGCAGGACGAGCATGTCGTTGATGGGGTGCTCGAAATGCGCCGACAGGTCCGCGTGGACCCGCTCGGCGCCGGACGCGTCGACCGCGAGCAGCAGGCGCTTCTCCATGCTGCAGACGAGCAGATCCCCGCCGGGGAGCCATCCGATGCCGCCGCAGAGGTCGTCCGTGGCGAAGACCGTCGTGCGCGCGGACGGGTCGTCCCAGGGCATCCGGTTCACGGTGCCGGCGAACATGTCGCTGAACCACAGGTCGCCCTCGTGCTCGCGCAGGCACTCGGGGAAGTAGAGGTCCTCCAGCAGCGGCCGCGGATCAGAAACGCGCACTGAGGCCCCCGTCCACGGTCAGCGACGCGCCGGTCACGTAGGTGTTGCCGCCGCTGACCAGGTACGAGACCGCGCTCGCGACCTCGTCCGGCTCGGCGGCGCGCCGCGTCGGGAGCCTCCCCGTGGCCAGGTAGTGGTCCTTGAACCAGGCGGACTCGAGTTCGTCCTCGCCGTCCACGATCGACATGCCGGTGCGGACGAAGCCCGGGGACACGGCGTTGACCAGCACGTTCCGGTCCGCGTTCTCGATGGCCACGGTGCGGACGGCGGCGTCCAGCCCGCCCTTGCCCACGTCGTAGGCGAGCGCGGTCGGCTCGCTCATCCGGGCGTGGATGCTGGTGATCGCGACGATCCGGCCGTAGCCGCGCCCGGCCATCCGGGCGGCGAACCTGCCCATCAGGTAGACGGGGGCGTGCAGGTTGACCCGCAGCGTCCGGTCGTACGTCGCGAAGTCGAGGTCGGCGGACGCCTGGCCCTCGAACATGCCCGCGCAGCTGACGAAGACGTCCGTCGGGCGCTCGTCGTCCAGCTCCGCCGCGAGGCCGGTCACGCGGTCCAGGTCGCCGAGGTCGACGACGCGGTGGTCGATCCCCGGGCACGCGCGGTGGTCGATGCCGAGCACGTCCATGCCGTCGGCGGTGAGGCGGCGGGCGATCGCCGCGCCGATGCCCGACGCCGCGCCCGTCACGACGGCCCGCCCTCCGGCGTTCGGTCCTGCGGCGTTCGGTTCGGCGTTCGGCCCGGCGTTCGGTCCTCCGGCGGCCGGGGCGCTCATGCCGCGCCCTTCGCGTCGCGGGACGGTGCGGGCTGGAACAGCTCGATGACGATGCCGTCCGGATCGCGCAGGTAGACGCCCCGGCCGCCCGCGTTGGCGCCGGTGTCGACCAGGACGGGCGGCGAGAAGAACTCGACGCCGGCCGTGCTCAGCCGGTCGTGGACGGCGGGCAGGTCGTCCACGACGAAGCACAGGTGCGGGTTGCCGATCAGCCGCGGCTCCAGCCGGGTGCGCAGGGCTTCGGGGGCGAGGTACTCGAACAGCTCGATCACCAGGTCGCCGGACGGCGCCTTCAGATGGGTCATCCGGACCGACGCGTCCGGGTAGCCGACGATCGCGGCGAGGTAGCCGCCGGCCTTCTCCTGGCTCATCACGATCGAGCACCCGAGGTGCTCGGTGTAGAAGGCGACGGAACGATCCAGATCCGAGACCGTCAGGCCGACGTGATGGATGTGGCGGATCGTGTCGGGCATGCTCGATTCTCCCTTTCTCATGGACGTTCGTGGACGCGTCCGTCCGGCGCGACCGAGGCGACAGGTCCGCCGGGACGGGCGTCGAGGACGGAGACCGTGATCCAGCTGGACGCCGTCTCGCCCGGCTCCAGCAGCCGGGCCTGACCGCGCTCGATCGCCCCGGCCAGGCCGTCGTAGGGCCACGCGGTCTGCGGCTCCACCGCGACCGCGCGCATCCGCGCGTACCACGGGAACCCGGGATCGCCGTTGATCTGCCAGAGCCAGGTGACGGGATACGCCTCGACGTCCCAGCTCAGGGCGACGCTGGGGGCTCCGTCCGGCTGGTGGACCACGGCCCAGCCCGCGTCGTGCCCGTGGAGGTAGAAGCAGCGCATCGTCTCCGCGTCCGGCGCGCGGCTCAGGTCCGCGGCGGCGCCGCCGACCGTCTCCGCCATCGGCCACGCGCCCTCCCGCGTCGCGATGTCGCCGGCCTCCCGGGGCTCGGTGGCGTACGAGACGGCGGGAATCTCGACCCAGGTGCCGTCCATGGCGGGGAAGCAGGGATGGTGGCCCCACACGTACGGGACCGCCAGCGGCGACTCGTTGGTTAGCGTCGTCTCCACGCGGAGGACCGGGCGCTCCGGATCGAGCGTCATGCGTCGCGTCACCGTCAGCGGAAGCCGGAGCCCGACCTGGAGTTCGCAGCCCCCGGCGGCCGCCCGCACGACGTCCCACTCCAGGACCGAGGACTCGCCGTGGAAGGCCAGGGGCACGCCGGCGACGCGGCACTCCGCGCCCGCGTTCGGGATCGTCTCCTGCCATCCGCCCCGGTAGAAGGACAGCCAGTCGGTCTCCGAGTCGCCGTACCCGTTGGCCGCGGTGGCCGGGGACGGCGTCGTCCAGTCGTGGTACGCGAGCGCGTTGGGGCCGCCGTCCAGCGTGATCGACCGGATCTCCGCCCCGCGCTCCGGCGCGACGGCGACCACCGTCCGGCCGTTGGTGATCTCAAGCATTCGCCCGTCCTCGGCTGTCGTCGGCCTAGATGTCGTCGGCGCCGCCGTTGACGCCGATGCTCTCCCCGGTGATGTACGAGGACCGGTCGGAGAGCAGGAAGGTCACGAGCTCGGCGACCTCGCGCGGGCGGCCGAGCCGGCCCATCGGGTTGAGGCCGCGCCAGCGGTCCGCCAGCTCGTCCGGGGTGATCCCGGCGAGGCCGGCCTGCTCCGCGAGGATCGCCGTGATCATCGGGGTCTCGATGACGCCGGGGCAGACCGAGTTCACCCGGATGCCCCGGCCGGCCCACGCGGTCGCCGCCGAGCGCGACAGGCTCACGACGGCGGCCTTGCTCGCCGCGTAGTGGCTGGACATGGGGCGCGGCACCCGCGCGGCGGTCGAGGCGAAGTTGACGATGGCGCCGCCGTCGCGCATCTCCTTCGCCGCCTCCTGCTGGAGAAAGAACAGCGCGCGGACGTTCACGGCGAAGATCCGGTCGAAGTCGTCGGCGGTGATGTCGAGCATCGCCCTGGTCTGGAAGACGCCGGCGGCGTTGACCAGGCCGTCCAGCCGTCCGTGCGCGTCGACGCAGTGCCGGACGGCGCGGCGCGGCCCGTCCGGGGACGTCAGGTCGGACGCAAGCCCGTCGATCGCCGTGCCGCCGGCCAGGTCCGCGAGAGCGGCGGCGTCCCGGTCGACGCCGACGACGCGGGCGCCGCGCTCGGCGGCATGCCGCGCGATCTCGCGTCCCATGCCCGACGCCGCGCCGGTGACCAGCACGACCTTGCCTTCGAGTTCGTTCATCGGGGTCGTCCAGCCATGGGGCACTTCCTCATCCTGCGAGAGCTCCTCGGGCCGCCGGGGCCATTGACGCGTGTGATGACGGCGTCTACGGTACCTCTCACTATCCGGTAAGGCAATCATATGGTGATAATCAAGCCGGGTTGAGGGTTGGGAGGACCCATGACACCGTCCGACGGCGAGCTGCAGCGGAAGCTGACATGGCGCGACGGATTCGCCATCGCCCTGCTCGTCCCAGTTTCGATCTTCGCTGCGCTCGGGCCGTCCATCGCGTCCATCGGCACCCTGGCGGTCGTCACCCTGTTCGCGGTCTCGTGCACGGTCGGGCTGCTGCAGAACTACGTCTACGCCGAACTCGCCGGGATGTTCCCGAACAAGGCCGGCGGCGTCGCGCTCTACGCCCACGAGGGCTGGCGCCGCTACTTCAGCCCCATCGGCGCCATCGCGTCCTTCGGGTACTGGGCCGGGTGGTCCTTCGGCGTCGCGGTCATGGCGCTCGGCTTCGGGACGCTGGTGCAGGCCGAGTTCTTCCCGGACGCCGACCGGACGGTCGACATCGGTCCCGTCGACGTCGGTCTCGGGCACGCGCTCGGCGTGGCGGCGCTGATCTTCGTGTCCTGGCTCAACATGCGCGGCATCAAGTTCACCGCGCTGCTCGCCAAGATCCTCGGCTACGCGTCCGCCGCCCTCATCCTGATCTTCACCCTCGGCCCGTTCCTCCTCGGCGAGTTCGGCACCGGCGGCCTGACCTGGAAGCTCGCCGGCGGGATCGAGGGCTGGCACGTCGCGGTCGTGTTCCTCTTCCTCTTCGCCTGGTCGGCCTACGGAACGGAGGTGTGCGCCACCTTCACCCCCGAGTACGAGAACCCGAAGACCGACACCCCGAAGGCGCTGCGGCTCGCCGCGCTCGTCACCCTCGCCGGGTCGACGCTGAGCCCGCTCGGCGTCGCCGGAACCGTGGGCGACGACGCCATCGCCGCCGACCCCGGCGGGATGTACGCCGCCGCGTTCGCCGAGATCATCGGCCCCGCCTCGTGGCTGATCACGCTGCTGCTCGCCGCCTCGTTCCTGCTCGTGATGAACGGCGCCACCGCCGACTCCGGCCGCGCGCTCTACGGCGTGGCCAAGGCCGGGCTGACGATCAGGCAGCTCGACCGGCTCAACCGCAACCACGAGCCCTACGTCGCGATCCTCGTCGCGCTCGTGGTGAACGCCGGGCTCGTCCTGTTCGTCGGGAACCCGCTCGGCATCATCTTCGCCGCCAACGTGGGATACGTCCTCGCCAACGCGCTCGCCCTGTCGGCGTTCCTGCTGCTGCGCCGCGACCGGCCGGAGTGGCCGCGGATGATCCGCCTGCGCGGCGGCTGGATCGCCGTCGCGGCCGTCCTCGCCCTCTACAACGTGGTGATCCTGGTGGTCGGCGCGCTGAGCCCCGGCAAGGCCGGCTACGGCGGCCTGAACGAGCAGCTCATCGGCATCGGCACGCTGCTGCTCAGCGTCGTGCTGCTCGCGATCAGGGTCGTGCTGCAGGACGGCGGCAAGCTCCGGCTGCGCGACGCCACACCCGCGACACCGCCCCCGGCTCCGCCGACGACGGCACAGAGCCCGGTCGCCTGACCGCCCGACACGGTGCGCACCCGGATCCGCTCAGCGGGCGAGGTGGCGGGAGATGACCAGGCGCTGGATCTGGTTGGTGCCCTCGAAGATCTGCATGACCTTCGCCTCGCGCATGAAGCGCTCGACGGGGAAGTCGCGGGTGTAGCCGGCGCCGCCGAGGACCTGGACGGCGTCCGTCGTCACCTTCATCGCGTTGTCGGTGGCGACCAGCTTGGCGATCGACGCCTCCCGGCCGTAGGGGCGGCCCGCGTCCTTGAGCCGCGCCGCCGACAGGTACGTGGCGCGCGCCGACTCGATCGCCGCGGCCATGTCGGCCAGCACGAACGCGAGGCCCTGATGCTCGATGATCGCGCGGCCGAACGCCTCCCGCTCCTTGGCGTAGGCGACGGCCGTGTCGAGCGCCGCCTGGGCGAGGCCGGTGGCGACGGCGGCGATGCCGAGCCGTCCCGCGTCGAGGCCGGCGAGCGCGATCGACAGGCCCTCGCCCTCGCGGCCGATCAGGTTGCCGGCGGGGACCCGGACGCCGGTGAACCGGACGGTCGCGGTCGTCGACCCCATCAGGCCCATCTTGTCCTCGGGCCGGTCGAACTCCAGGCCGGGCGTGCCCGCGGGGACTTGAAAGCAGGAGATGCCGCGCGCGCCGTCGTCGGACGTACGGGCCATCACGGTGTAGAAGTCGGCCTTGCCGCCGTGGGTCGTCCACGCCTTCGCGCCGTCGAGGACGTAGGAGTCGCCGTCCCGGACGGCCCTGGCGCGCATCGCCGCCGGGTCGGACCCGGCGTGCGCCTCCGACAGGCAGTACGCGCCGAGCCGCTCGCCGGACAGCAGGTCGGGGAGCCATCGGGCGCGCTGCTCGGCGGTCCCGTAGGCGAACAGCGGGAAGCACGACAGCGCGTGGACGCTGACGCCGACCCCGACGCTCGCCCACGCCGCGCCGATCTCCTCCAGGACCTGGAGGTAGATCTCGTACGGCTGGTCGCCGCCGCCGAACTCCTCCGGGTACGGCAGCGTCAGCAGCCCGGCCCGGCCCAGCGTCGTGAACGCCTCGCGGGGGAACGTCCCCGTCCGCTCGGCGTCGGCGGCGCGCGGCGCCAGCTCCTTCGCCGCGATCTCGCGGGCGAGCGCGAGGAGGTCCTCGGCCTCGGGGGTGGGCAGCTGCCGGGTGACGGGCATGGCGGCTCCTTTCGCGAGCCCACAGTACCAAGAGCGGTACCAGCGAACCGGTTTTGGTACCGTTCCGCCCATGACCTCGGTCGGCGAACGGACGCGCGCCGCACGGGCCGCCCTGCGCCGCGAGGCGCTCGTCGACCGGCTCATGGACGTCTTCCTCGACCGCGGCTTCGCCGCCATGAGCGTCGCCGACCTGGCCGCCGAGCTGCGCTGCTCGAAGAGCACCCTCTACTCCGTCGCGGCGAGCCGGGAGCAGATCGTCGTCGCCGTCGTCCGCGCGTTCTTCCGCCGCGCGACCGAACGCGTCGAGGCCGCGCTGGAGGACGCCGCCGGCGCCGACCCGCGGGCCCGCGTCGGCGCCTACCTGCGCGCGATCTCCGACCAGCTCGCGCCCGCGTCGCCCGCCTTCTTCGCCGACCTGGACGCGTTCGCGCCCGCGCGCGAGATCTACAAGCGGAACACGCGGTTCGCCGTGCGGCGGGTGCGCGAGCTCGTCCGGGAGGCGTCCCCCGGCGACGACGCTGGACCGGACGCGGCCTTCGCCGGCGCGGTCGCCGGGCAGGTCATGGAGTCGATCCACCGCGGCGAGATCAAGGCGCAGACGGGCCTGGACGACTCCGCCGCCTACGCCGCGCTCGCGTCCCTCATCGTCGCCCGGATGGCCCACCCGGCCCACCCGGACCGCTCGCGCTCAGCGCCGTGACGACTGGAGGGCGTGCTCGACCAGCGCGACGAGGACGCCCTTCGCCGTGTCCCGGTGCCGGACGTCGCACAGCATCACCGGGACGTTCGGGTCGACGTCCAGCGCGTCGCGGATCTCCTCCACGCGGTAGCGGCGGGCGCCGTCGAACACGTTCGCGGCGATCACGAACGGGATCCGCCGCTGCTCGAAGAAGTCGATGGACGCGAAGCTGGTGGTGAGCCGCCGCGTGTCGACCAGCACGATCGCGCCGACGGCGCCGTAGGAGATCTGGTCCCACATGAACCAGAACCGCTCCTGGCCGGGCGTGCCGAACAGGTAGAGCCGGACGCCGCCGGAGAACGTCAGCCGGCCGAAGTCCATCGCGACGGTCGTGGTCGTCTTCTGCTCCACGCCGCCGAGGTCGTCCACGCCGACGGAGGCGTCGGTGAGGGTCTCCTCCGTGCGCAGCGGGCGGATCTCGCTCACCGAGCCGACGAGCGTCGTCTTGCCGACGCCGAAGCCGCCGGCCACCAGGATCTTCAGCGTGTGCAGCGGGACGTCGGCGTCCCGCCCGTACGATGCCCCCCGGGCTTCGCGCGAAGTGCTGTTAGAGGCGGCGAAGTTCATCGAGCACTCTCATCAGGATTCGAGGGTCGGGGCGGTCGGGCTGCTCGGTGCTGGTCGTCTCCTCGATCAGTCCGTACTGGTGCAGGTCCTCCAGCAGGATCTGCACGACGCGGAACGGCAGATCGATCTCCGAGGCCAGGTCGGCCGGGGTGGACGGCCGCCGGCACAGCTCCAGCAGGCGCCGCTGCTCGCGCGACAGCCACACCTTCTCGCCGGGGGTGCGGCCGGTGGCGACGAGGATGGTCACCAGGTCGATGACGATCCCCCGGGGCCGGGTGCGCCCCCGGGTCACCGCGTACGGCCGCACGATCGGGCCCGCGTCCTGCCCGACCCAGCGTTCTCTCGGAGTCTCCACGGCCGGCTCAGCCCGAGGCGCCCGTGCGGAGCGTCGGGTCCTGCGACTCGGCCGCGGCGCGCGGCGACGTCGCCAGGTGCCGCCGCACCCGCTTGATCAGCATCGTCGTCTCGTAGGCGACCAGCCCGGCGTTGCCGCCGGCGTCGCTCAGCACCGCCAGGCAGCTGCCGTTGCCGGCTGGCATGACGAAGAACAGCAGGCCGTCGAGCTCGACGACCGTCTGCCGGACCTGCTTGGCCTTGAAGTGCTCGCGGGCGCCGTTGGCGAGGCTGTGGAACCCCGACGACAGTGCCGCGAGGAACTCGGCGTCCTTGCGGGTGACGCCGCTGGAGGCTCCCATCACCAGGCCGTCCCTGGACAGCAGGACGGCCTGATGGACCTCCCCGACCCGCTGCACCAGGTCTTCGAGCAGCCAGTCGAGCTCGCCGGAAGCGTGGCCGTGCTGCGTCATCGTTCCCCCCATTCATCGCGTGGACCGAGGTCGTCGGCTTCGTTGTCGGCGACCCTGCCGCGCAACCATCCCGACTGTAGTGACGACATGAGTGCGCGGCTGAATTCCGGGCTCGGCTCGTCGAAGTCGTCGTCCGGCTCGTCGACGTCGGCGGGCTGTGCGCGCTGGGGCGCGGGGCCCCTGCGCAGTTGCGGGGCGATGCTGCTCTGGCGCACGCGCCGGGGCAGCCTGCCGGTGACCTCGCTGGACTCCACCTCGGCCGGCTCCCGCTCCCCGGCGGGCGGGTGCGGCGCGGCCTGGCCGGACGGCGCGTCCGGCCGTTCGAACTCGACGGCGGGCGGGTCCAGCGAAGGCGTCTGCCGGTACGCGGAAGGCGTCTGCTGGTACGGGGACGGCGTCTCGTCGAACCAGGGCGCGGGCTGGTCGAGCGTGGGGGAGGGGGACGACACGATCGGCGGCGGCTCGTCCCGCGGGTCATCGCGCGTCTCGTCCGGTCGCGCGTGGACGACCGAGCCGGTGATCGCCGGGCGGTCGGGGCGGCCGAGCCGCTGCCGTCCGTCACCGGTGGCCATGGCGGTGACCATCGTGCGGGCCGTCCCCGGCATCGGGCCGCCGCGCGCCAGGTCGTCGTCCAGCGTGACCAGCGCGTGCGGGATGAGCACGACGGCGGTCGTGCCGCCGTACGCCGACGGCTGGAGCGACACCTTGACGCCGTGCCTGGCGGCCAGCCGCGCGACGACGAACAGGCCGAGCCGCTCGGTGTCGATCAGGTCGAACTCGCCGGCGCCCTCGAGCCGCAGGTTGAGTTCGTCGAGCTCGTCGGGGTGCAGGCCGATGCCGCGGTCGATGATCTCGACGGCGAGGCCGTTGGCGACGGTCTCCACCTTGACCGTCACCTCGGTGGTGGGCGGGGAGAACACCGCCGCGTTCTCGATCAGCTCGGCGAGCAGGTGGATGACGTCGGCGACGACGTCGCCGCTCACGGCGACCGACGAGGTGCCGGTGAGCTCCACCCGCGTGTAGTCCTCGATCTCGGCGACCGCGGCGCGGACGACGTCCTCGGCGGCGACCGGATGGTCCCAGGCCCGGACGGTCGGCGACCCGGCGAGGATGACCAGGCCCTCGGCGTGCCGGCGCATCCGGGTGGTGAGGTGGTCGAGCCGGAACAGGTCGTCGAGCTCCTCGGGGCCCGCGGCGCGCCGTTCCATCTGGTCGAGCAGCCTGAGCTGCCGGTGCAGCAGCGACTGGCTCCGCCACGACAGGTTGATGAAGACCCGGTTGATGCTCGCGCGCAGGTCGGACTCGGCGACGGCGGTGGCGACCGCGGTCCGCTGGACGGTGCCGAACGCCTCACCGACCAGGGCGACCTCCTTCGTCCTTCCGGTCGTCGGGGCCGGTGACTCGGCCGCCACGTCCACCTTCTCGCCGCGGCGCAGCCGTGCCACGACCCGCGGCAGGCGCTCGTTCGCCAGCCGCTGCGCCGACTCCTGGAGCTCGCGCAGCTCGGCGCTGAGCCGCCGCGCGAACATCAGCGACAGCACCACCGAGGCCACCACGCCCAGCAGCCCGACCACGCCGATCAGGAAGAACCCGAGCATGATCCGGCGCCCGGCGGGCTTGACGTCGTGGTCGTTCACGACGGTCTCGGCCTTCGCGGCGGCCCTCGACCACGCCGGCGACAGCGCGTCGATCGTGTCGCGCCATTCGGCAGGGTCGGGGGCGATGCCGTTGTTCACGACATTGTTCTCCAGCGTCGTATACGCAGTGAACTCCCCTGAGTTCGCCAGATCGTACATGATCTGCTGGATATCGCCCGAGGACTGCGCGCGGCCGAGTTCGAAGTACTGGATGCGGGCCTCCGACCAGGCGGCGAACGCCGCGCGGTTGCCGGCGCTCATCTGCCCCGCCCTCAGCGTGGACAGCAGCGCGTGCTCGCGCAGCATGAACTCGCGGGCCCAGAAGTTGTGCAGCAGCGCGGTCGTGTGCAGGTAGACGGTCCGGTCGTCGATGCTCACCAGCGTGGTCAGCAGCCGGATCGTGGTGTCGGCGACCTTGCTGTACCCGTCGATGGCGCCGAGCGTCGTGGTGCCGCCGATGCCGACCCGCTCCCGCAGCGTCACGAGGTGGTTGTAGGCGTCGCTGAGCTCGCGCACCCGCGTGACCATGGTGTCGTCCATCGCGTCCCTGGTGCCGGACGACAGCGCCCGCTTGCGGAACGCGGCCACCGCCGCGTCGGTCTTGGCCACCTGGTCGCCGAAGCGCTGCCTGTCGGTGACGTCGAACCGGTCCAGGAGCCGGACGGCGGCGGCGCGCTCGTCCTGCAGCGTCTCGGTCACGGCCGTGGCCGGCACGGCGACGTTGTTGTACACGGTGGAGAAGTCGAACCGCTGGAGCGCGTTGGACACCGTGACGGCGGCCGGGATGCCCCACTGCACGAACAGCGCCGTCAGCGGCACCGCGAGGAGCAGCGCGATCCGGCGCCAGATCGGATACGTGCGCGAGCGTCCGTGCGGCTCGCCTGGTGTCTCCGACTTCGACACTGGTCACTCCCATGAATAAATCGGCCATCACCGAAGCCCACGGAGCCTATAGACGCTGACGTGCGGAAAGCCAGAGGCGATACCGAATTCGGACAACTCACGGTGTTTTGGTGTGCGGACGGCTACCCCCTGCTTACTTTCCGATTCCGGACGAGGCCGATGTTGGCCGTGTTATGTGAGAGTTGCTGCTTGTTGTGGCGAAATGTCGCATGCAAAGCTTCGGGATGCTTCGTCCCCCCACCAACGGAGACCGAGTCATGCGCAGAGCCGCGCTAGCAACGCTCCTCGGGCTGTCCCTCGCCGCGACCACCCTGGCGGCGGCCCAGGCCCAGGCGGCGCCGAGACAGGCCGACCTGGCCGCCCTCGTCAAGGTCGAGAACGTCCGCCATCACCAGCTCAACCTGCAGAAGATCTCGGACGCCAACGGCGGCAACCGCGCCGCCGGACTCCCCGGCAACGTGATCACCGTGAAGTACATCGCGGACCAGCTCAAACGGGCCGGATACAGCCCGACCGTACAGAATTTCCAGTTCGATTTCTGGCAGGAGACCGCCGAGCCTTCCTTCGCCCAAACGGCGCCCGAGCAGAAGACGTTCGAGCCGGGAACCGACTTCCAGACGCTCCAGTACTCCGGGTCCGGTGACGTCACCGGCGCGGCCAGCCCCGTCGACCCCGGCGCGACCGGCCTGGGCAGCGGATGCGAGGCCGACGACTTCGCCGGCTTCCCCAAGGGGCGCATCGCGCTGATCCAGCGCGGCGGATGCTTCTACTCCGTCAAGGCCGACAACGCCATCGCGGCCGGCGCCGCCGCCATCGTCATCTACCAGCTGCCCGGCCAGCCGGGTCCCGTCGCGGGCACCCTCACCAAGCCGTACGGCGTCCCGGTGATCGGCCCGACCAACGCCATCGGGAAGGCGCTCGTCGAGCAGGCGCAGAGCGGCGGCGTGACGCTGCGCGTGAAGACCGAGACGTTCACCGAGAAGCGCGGGGCGGCCAACGTCGTCGCCGACACCGGGCGCGGCAGGGCCGACAACGTCGTGGTCGTCGGCGCGCACAACGACAGCGTCATCGAGGGTCCCGGCATCAACGACAACGGGTCGGGCGTCGCGGCGCTGCTGGAACTGGCCAAGCAGATCAACAAGCTCGGCGACAAGCAGCTCCGCAACAAGGTGCGGTTCGCGTTCTGGGGCGCCGAGGAGGAGGGGCTGCTCGGCTCGCAGTACTACGTCGCCAACCTCCCGCAGGCCGAGCGCGACAAGATCGCGCTGAACCTGAACTTCGACATGATCGGCTCGCCGAACTTCGTGCGGTTCGTCTACGACGGCGACAACAGCACGGGGGGCAGCACCGTCCCGCCGCCCGCCGGGTCCGGCGCGATCGAGAAGGCGTTCACCGACTACTTCGCCAAGCGCAAGCTCGCCACCGACCAGACGGCCTTCGACGGGCGGTCGGACTACAACGCCTTCATCACCGTGGGCATCCCCGCCGGCGGCCTGTTCACCGGCGCGGAGGGCATCAAGACGGCCGAGCAGGCCAAGGTGTACGGCGGCAAGGCCGGCGTGGCCTACGACCCGTGCTACCACTCGGTCTGCGACCGGTACGACAACGTCGACGTCAAGGGCCTCGACCAGATGCTCGACGGGACGGCCGCGGTCACGCAGCTGTTCGCCCACAGCACCCTGACGGTCAACGGCAACGAGTTCGCCCGGCGGAACGCGCCCGCCAGGCCGGCCACGCCCGACCGGATCGGGCACTACGCGACCCGGTGATCAGCCGGATCCGACCCTGAGGGACGCGCCCGCTCGCCGGGCGCGTCCCTCGATTTCCCGGGGCGGTCCTGGTCAGACCCCTCGTCCGGTCGTTTCGCCAGCCGTCCCCGGGGTGCCAGGATGTGAACCATGACGGACCGGCCCCGCCTGCTGCTCCTGGACGGCCACTCCCTGGCCTACCGGGCGTTCTACGCGCTGCCCGTCGAGAACTTCAGCACCACCGCCGGGCAGCCGACGAACGTGGTGTACGGGTTCGCCAACATGCTCGCCAACGCGCTGCGCGACGAGCGCCCGACGCACGCGGCCGTCGCGTTCGACGTGTCGCGGCGGACGTTCCGCACCGAGGCGTTCCCCGAGTACAAGGCCGGGCGGGCGCGGTCACCGGACGAGTTCGGCAGCCAGCTGGAGATCCTGGACCGGCTCCTCGCCGCGATGAGCGTGCCCGTGCTGCGGGCACCGGGCTACGAGGCCGACGACGTCATCGCGACCCTGACCACCCGGGCCGAGGCTGACGGCCTCCAGGTGCTGATCGTCACCGGCGACCGGGACGTCCTCCAGCTCGTCGGCGAGAACGTCACCGTCCTGTACTTCTACCGGACGGCCTCGGAGATGATCCGCTACACGCCCGCCGCGGTCGCGGAGAAGTACGGGCTGACCCCGGCGCAGTACCCGGACTTCGCGGCGCTGCGCGGCGACCCGTCCGACAACCTGCCGAGCATCCCCGGCATCGGCGAGAAGACGGCCGCGAAGTGGGTCCGCGAGTTCGGCTCCCTCGCCGCGCTGCTGGACCGCGCGGACGAGGTGAAGGGCAAGGCGGGCGAGAAGCTGCGCGCGGCGGCCGACACCGTCCGGCTGAACCGGCGGCTGACCGAGCTCGTCCGCGATCTCGACCTGCCGGTCGGGCTCGCCGACCTGCGGCGCCGCCCCTACGACCTGTCCGCGTTCACCTCCCTCCTGGACGAGCTGGAGTTCCGCAACGCCAGCCTCCGCCAGCGCCTGTTCGCCGCCGACCCCGGCGGCGGCCGCCCCTCGCCGGGTCGGGAAGGCGGCGCGGACGACTCCGCGACGATCGAGGGGCGCGAGCTGGAGCCGGGCGAGCTGGCGGGCTGGCTCCAGGCCCGCGCGACCGGGCTGACCGGGCTCGCCGCCGACTGCACATGGGCGCGCGGCGAGGGCGACGTCACCCGGATCGCCCTCGCGACCGGCGACGATCACGCGGCGTCGTTCGAGCCGTCCCGCCTCACCGGGGACGACGAGCGCGCCTTCGCGGCCTGGCTGGCCGACCCGGGCCGTCCGAAGGCGCTGCACGACGTGAAGTCGCTGCTGCGCGTGTTCGGGGAGCGCGGCTGGCGCCTGGACGGCGTCGCCACCGACACCGCGATGGCGGCCTACCTGCTCCTGCCGGGCCTCGCCGCCTACGGCATCGCCGACCTCGCCGGGCGCCACCTCGGCCGCCGCCCGTCCGCCGAGGGTGCCGCCGGGCTGATGCTGAACGCCCGCGCCGTGCTCGACCTGGCCGGGGAGTTCGCCGCCGACCTGGCGTCCACCGGAATGGACGAGGTGCTGCGCGACGTGGAGCTGCCGCTGTCCGGCCTGCTCGCCCGCGCCGAACGCGCCGGGGTCCACGTGGACGCCGGCCTGCTGGACGAGCTGGAGAAGCACTTCGCCGCCGCGATGGAACGCGCCGCCGGCGACGCCGCCGACATCGCGGGGCACCCCTTCAACCCCGGCTCGACGAAACAGCTCCAGGAGGTCCTGTTCGGGGAACTCGGCCTGCCGAAGACCAAGAAGATCAAGTCGGGGCACTCCACCGACGTGGACGCGCTGACCTGGCTCGCCACCCAGACCGACAACGGCCTCCCCGAGATCCTGCTGCGGCACCGCGACCAGGCGCGGCTGCGCACGACGGTGGCCGGACTGATCAGGGAGATCGGCGCGGACGGGCGCGTCCACACCACGTTCCAGCAGACGGTCGCGGCCACCGGGCGGCTGTCGTCCACCGAGCCGAACCTCCAGGTCATCCCCGTCCGGACCGAGGAGGGCCGGCGCATCCGCCGCGCGTTCCTGTCCGGCGACGGCTACGAGTCGCTGATGACCGCCGACTACGGGCAGCTCGAACTGCGCGTCATGGCGCACCTGTCGCAGGACCCGACGCTCCTCGCCGCGTTCGAGTCCGGCGAGGACCTGCACACCACGATGGCGGCGCGGGTGTTCGGGGCCGCGCCGGCCGCCGTCACCCCCGACATGCGCCGCAAGATCAAGGCGATGTCGTACGGCCTCGCCTACGGGCTGTCGGCGTTCGGGCTGGCGAAACAGCTGGGCGTCCCGATGGCGGAGGCGCGGCCGCTGATGGACGCCTACTTCGAGCGGCTCGGCGGCGTCCGCGACTACCTCGACCACGTCGTCGCCGAGGCCCGCGCCACCGGCTACACCCGTACGATCCTCGGCCGCCGCCGCTACCTGCCCCATCTGACCAGCGACAACCGGCAGCGCCGCGAGACCGCCGAGCGGATGGCGCTGAACGCGCCGGTGCAGGGCTCCGCCGCCGACATCGTCAAGATCGCGATGCTGCGGGTGGACGCTGCGCTGGCCGGGGCCGGGCTGCGCAGCCGCCTGCTGCTCCAGGTCCACGACGAGATCGTCCTGGAGGTCGCGCCGGGGGAGCGGGACGCCGTGGAGGAGATCGTCCGCACCGGCATGACCACCGCCTATCCGCTGACCGTGGGCCTGGACGTCGCCGTCGGCACCGGCCCAGACTGGGACGCCGCCGCCCACTGACGACAGGGAACTGATGGACATCGAGATGATCGTCGAGATCCCGCGAGGATCGCGGAACAAGTACGAGATGGACCACCGGCTCGGCCGCATCCGGCTCGACCGGATGCTGTTCACCTCGACGCAGTATCCGGTCGACTACGGCTACGTCCCGGACACGCTCGCCGAGGACGGCGACCCGCTGGACGCGATGGTGCTGCTGGACGAGCCGACCTTCCCCGGCTGCGAGATCACCGTCCGCACCGTCGGGGTGTTCTGGATGCACGACGAGGGCGGCCCCGACGCGAAGATCCTCACCGTCCCGGCGCGGGACGTCCGCCACGCGGGCGTCCGCGACCTGCGGGACGTGCACGAGCACATCCTCGACGAGATCGCCCACTTCTTCGACATCTACAAGAGCCTGGAGCCCGGCAAGAGCGCCGACGTGCGCGGCTGGCAGGACAGGCGGGTCGCCGAGCGGACGATCACCGAGGCCGCCGAGCGCGCCCGGAGTACGTCAGCCGGTACGCCCCGATGAGCGCGGCCAGCCCGGCGACCACGGGCAGGACGCTGGACGCGGCCGGCAGCACCAGCACGCCCGCGACGAGGACGGTGCAGGAACCGGCGGCGACCAGCGCCGGGACGTAGCGGCCCGCGCCGCCGTACGCGCCGGCGGCGTCCGCGACCAGCAGCGCCGCCGTCACCAGCAGCCCGGCGGCGGCCGCGGCCGGGACGCCCGGATCCCAGACCGCGCAGACCACCACGACGGCGACCGCGAACCCCGTCGTGATCCCGGGCCGGAGCAGGTTCACGAGTGCCTCCCCGAGACCCGGTGCCCGAACGAGCCGACGACGACGTCCAGCGACTCCCCGGGCGCCCACGGCACGACGGGCACGCCGAGGTCGGCGAGCCCGGCCCGCAGCGCCCGGCGGTCGAGCCGCCACAGCCGCAGGGACAGCTCCAGATACTCCTCGCGCCCGCCGCCCGGCGGCTCCCGTTCGAGCGTGTCGACGACCACGACGGGCGTGCCGCGGCGGCGGAGGTCCTGGACGGTGCGCACCGCCCGGTCGTCCAGCAGCGGCGAGAACACGACCACCAGCGCGCCGGGCGGCAGCGCGGACCGCGGTGCCCGGCGCAGGTCGCCCGCCGGGTTGGCGCCGAGGTCGGAGCCGAGGCTGCGGGCGTCCATGACGGCCTCGGCGAGCCGGTAGAAGTGGTGCTCGCCCTGGCCGGGCGCGAGCCACCGCAGCGTCCCGCCGAACACGACGATCCCGACGCGGTCCGCGCCGCGCAGGTAGGCCGTCGCGACCGCCGCCGCGCCGCGCACCGCGCGGTCGAGCAGTGTCCGCCCTGGTTCGCCCAGGTCGGTGTAGGCGTCCAGGGCGAGGACGAGCTCGGCCTGCCGCTGGTCGGCGCGCGTGGTGACGTGCAGCCGCCCGCGCAGCCCGCTGGCCTTCCAGTTCACGTCCCGCGCCCGGTCGCCCGGCAGGTGCGGGCGGATGCCGGCGAACTCCATCCCGGACCCGGTGGCGCGGGCGACATGGTCGCCGAGCCGGCGCGGCAGGTCGAGCGGCACGAGCCTCGGCCGGACGGCGGGCCCGGCGGGGTAGACGCTGATGTCGCCGAGCGACAGCGCCGTCCGGGCCCGGGCGACGCGGTAGCGGCTGCGGCAGTCGACGACCAGCCGCGGCAGCCGGTGGCGGCCCCAGTACCGGGGCCGCAGGACGAACGTGGCACGCGCGGTCCCGGCCGCGTGGTCCTCGGTGTAGGCGGTGAGGTCGACGGTGAACGCGGGCGCCGGGTCGAGGCGGAGCGCGATCTCGTCGACGGGGCCGTCGGCGGCGGCGGTGACGGTGATCTCCAGGGCGTCGCTCTCGAAGCATCGCCGGGGGAGCTCCGCCGTCCGCACGGTGACGGCGCCCGGCCGCCGCGCGGCGAGGCCGGTGGCCAGCACCCCCACCGGCGGGGCGGCCAGGAGCAGCAGGTTCGGGCGGGCCAGCAGCAGCGCGGCCAAGCCCGCCAGCACCGCGATCGTGGCCAGCCCGTGCGCGGCGGGCGAGGGCCGCCAGTTCAGCTCGCTCACGCCGGCTGGTCCGCGGCGCGCGGCACGGGGACCTGGCCGAGCACCTCGGTGACGACGTCGTCGCCGCTGACCTGCCGGACCCACATCTCCGGCTGCAGGACGAGCCGGTGCGCGAGCGCCGGGACCGCGACGTCCTTCACGTCCTCGGGCAGCACATGGTCGCGGCCCGCGAGCAGCGCGTGCGCCCGCGCGAGCTGGACGACGCCGAGCGTCGCCCGCGAGCTCGCCCCGACCGTGACCTTCCGGTGCTCGCGCGTGGCCGCCGAGATCGCGACCGCGTACCGGACGACGGCGTCGCCGACGTGCACGCGTTCGACGCACTCGCGCATGGCGAGCACGTCGCCGGGCCCGGCGAGGGCGCGCAGCCGGGGTGGCGCCGCGCCGCGCGACAGCCGCCGGGAGATCATCTCGCTCTCCTGCCCGGCGCTGAGGTAACCGAGCCGGATCCGCAGCGCGAACCGGTCGAGCTGCGCCTCCGGCAGGGGATAGGTGCCCTCGTATTCGATGGGGTTGTCGGTGGCCAGCACGACGAACGGGCGCGGCAGCGGGCGGCTCTCCCCGTCCGCGCTGACCTGCTGTTCCTCCATGGCCTCCAGCAGCGCCGCCTGCGTCTTCGGCGGCGTCCGGTTGATCTCGTCGGCCAGCAGGAGCTGGGTGAACACCGGACCGGGCCGGAACACCACGTCCGACGTCCGGGGGTCGTAGACGGCGGCGCCGGTGAGGTCGGCGGGCAGCATGTCGGGCGTGAACTGGACGCGCGCGAAGTCCAGGCCGAGGACGGCGGCGAACGTCCTGGCCAGCAGCGTCTTGCCGAGGCCGGGCAGGTCCTCGATCAGCACGTGGCCGGAGGCCAGGATCCCCGTCATCACCAGCTCCACCGCGCCGCGCTTGCCGACGACGGCCTTCTCGACCTCGTCGAGGACGTCCCGGCAGCGCGCCGCCGCGGCGGCGGGCGAGTCGATGCTCAGTCGTTCGGCCACAGTTCCTCCAGTCGGTTCACGACGATGCGCAGGGCGGCGAGGTCCGGGCCGGGCGCGAACGAGTCGCCGGAGCCGGGACGGCCGGGGTCGACGAGCGGCCACACGTCCTCACCCACCAGTTCCCTGGCCCGCGCGGGCTCCCGGTGGAGGTCGACGCCGTGCCGCTCGGCCAGCGCGGCGGAGAGGAGCCGCACGAGCAGCGGCCGGGTCACCGTGTCGTAGTGCCGGGCGGACACCGGAGCCCACGACACCGCCTCGCGGACCCGCCGGTACGAGGGGTATTCGCGGAGCTCGTCGGGCTCGTCGTCCAGCGTGCGGTGCCCCGCCGGACGGGACGGTGACAGCGGCGCGGGGATCCTCGCCCGTGCGGCCAGCAGCCCGAGGACGGCGAGCCCGGCGGCCAGCGCCAGCACGGCCGGTGTCCCGGCGACGATGTGGACGGCGCCGAACCCGCACCCGGCCGCCGCCACCAGCGCGGCGGCCCTCATGCCGGGCTCCGGGCGCGCAGCGACTCCAGCGCGGCCAGCGCCCGCTCCCGGTGCCGCTCGGTCACCGGGTGGGCGCTGTAGCGGGCCTCCCTGAACAGCGCGGTCAGCGTGGTGGCCGCGTCCAGCCCGGCCAGGCCGGAGCCGGAGGCGCGGGCCAGCACCTCGGCCGGGGTGTCGCTGTCGCGCGGGGCGGCGCCCGCCGCCGCGAGGACGCCCTCCATCGCGGCGTAGCAGGCGATCACGGCCGCCCGCGGATCGCCGGTGGACCGCAGCGCCCGCGTCCCGGCCGCCGCCGCCTCCCCGAACCGGCCCTCCGCGAGCGGCGGCTCGACCGGTGCTTCGAGCGGGTGCCGCCGGCGGAGCCGATGCCGATGCCGACGCCACTGCCGGACCCACGCGTGGCGGTACCGGACGATCACGAAGGCCATGGCCACGATCAGCACGACCAACGCGATGGCGATGAAGGTCCCGACGGCCGCCGGCGGGACCAGCCACGGAGCTTCACGCTCCACGTCCGGCAACGGCTCCTTCTTCTCGGGCTTCTTGGGGACGGGCACGCGAAGAGGTTCGCGGAAGGCGGCGTACAGCAGCGCGAGCGGCATCGCCAGCACGAGAACCGCGAAACCGGCCGCCAGAGGCTTCGTCCAGCGGCCGAACACCGGCTCGTCGAGGCGCCCGCGCAAGGCGGCGATCACCAGCACGGTCGCGGCGGTCACCAGCGCCGCGAACGCGATCAGCGAGGGTGCCGAGGGCTCGTGCGTGGTCAGTCCCGGCCACAGGGCGTCGAGCCCGCGCACCCCGTAGGCGCCTCCCGCGAGAAGGAGCGCCACGGCGCCCGCCCTGCCGAGTTCCCGGCGGGTGGGCGTGCGGATGGGCGGCATAGGCCATTGTGCGCACGGCCGCGCCTGACTTTGATCAAGCGTGGCCGCCCCTGGCCACAAGCCGCCGTCGAGGCGTGATCCCCTTTCTTGACCGCCGTCCTTGACCAGTCCGCCGGCCCGGTCGGTGTAACGTCGGTCGTCCCCGCCCCACGGCCCGTCGCCATGGGCGAAGGAGGAGCCGCATGACCACCGACGACACCGCCCGGCCCGCCCAGGTGCGGGCCGACAGGCCGCTCTCGGCGCGGGTGTGGGACTACTGGCTCGGCGGCAAGGACCATTACGAGGTCGACCGGGAGGCCGGTGAGCGGGTCGCCGAACGGGTGCCGGGGATCGTCGCGGCGGCGCGCACCGACCGGCTGTTCCTCGGACGCTGCGTCCGGCACCTCGCGGCCGAGAAAGGCGTCCGTCAGTTCCTCGACGTCGGCACCGGGCTGCCCACCGTCGACAACACCCACGAGATCGCGCAGCGGGTCGCGCCGGAATCGCGGGTCGTCTACGTGGACAACGACCCGCTCGTGCTCGTCCACGCGCGAGCGCTGCTCACCAGCGCGCCGGGCGGCGCCACCGACTACGTCGACGCGGACGTCCGCGACCCGGACCGCGTCCTCGACGAGGCCGCCGCGACGCTCGACTTCGGCGAGCCGGTCGGGCTGATGATGCTCGCCCTGCTCCACCTGATCACCGACGACGACGAGCTGCGGCACATCCTCGGGCGGCTGGTCGGCGCGCTCGCCCCGGGGAGCTTCGTGGCGCTGTCCCACGCCTGCCTGGACGTCGACGTGACGCACCTCGCCGTCAGCGCGTGGAACGAGAGCGGCACCCCGCACCCCATCAAGGCCAGGACCGGCAAGGAGATCGAGGCGCTCTTCGACGGCCTGGAACTCCTGGAGCCCGGGGTCGTATCGTGCTCGCGGTGGCGTCCGGAGCCGAACCCGTGGGGCGTGCCGCAGGAGACCATGACCTTTTGTGGAGTGGCGAGAAAACTACCAGCGTGACGGCGTTCGGTGGAAGATCAGGGGGACCTGGCGAACTCCCCGTGAAGGCGGTCCCGTGGCGCACATCGACCTGGACGACGCCGTCCCCGGGCTCCCGTCCCTGCTCCGCTTCCGGCCGGAGACGGCGGGGCCGCTCTCCGCGCTCGCCGAGGCCCTGCTGCGCGGTCCGAGCCCGCTGGAGCGCGGTGAGCGCGAGCTGATCGCGGCGTACGTGTCGGAGCTGAACGGCTGCCGCTTCTGCGCCGGCTCGCACGGGGCGTGCGCCGCCGCGCAGCTCGACGGCGGCATGACGCTGGTCCGGCAGGTGCACGCCGACCCGGCCACCGCGCCCGTGTCCGGACGGCTCCGGGCCCTGCTCGCGATCGCGGCCGCCGTCCAGCGCGGCGGTAAGGAGGTCGGCGACGAGCACGTCCGCGCGGCCCGCGAGGAGGGCGCGACCGACGTCGAGATCCACGACACCGTGCTCGTCGCCGCCGCGTTCTGCATGTACAACCGGTACGTGGACGGCCTGGCGACCGGCGTCCCCGCCGACCCGGGCGCCTACGCCGCGATGGCCGAGCGCATCGTCGTCCACGGGTACGGGAGCGCGGCCCGTCCGGGCTGAGCCGCCGAAACCCCGTTGGCCGGGGCCGTCCGGAGCGGAATGATGGTGCGGGTGAAGATCAGGCTCGCGGGTGGTGTCGTGGCCTCGGGTCTGTGCGCGTGGACCGCGCGGCCCGCGGGCCCCGTCCGGCTGCCGGGCGGCGCGGACGGGCGTCCCGGCGAGGCCGTCGCCCTCGGCCCGGACGGCGCTCCCGCCGAGGACGTCGAGCGGGCCCTCGCCGAACTGGCGCGGCTCGTCGCGGCCGGGGGAGTGGCCGCGGCCGGCGCGGGCGTCGACCTCGGTGGCGGCTTCCGCTCCGCGCGGCTCGACGGCGCGCGCGGCGACCAGCGCGACGCCGTCCTCGCCGCGCTCCGCGCGGTGGGCATCGACGACGCGCACCGGCTGGGCGACCGCGCGGGGTTCCTGGTGGCGCTGTTCGGCCCGGCGGTGACGAAACGGGTCGGCGCGGCGGCCGCGCGGGCCGTCGGCGAGGGCCGGTGGGCGGCGCTGCGGCTGGCGGTCGCGGCCAGCGACGTCCTCGGGCCCGAGCAGCTGGAGCGGGTCCTCGCGCTGGAGGCGCCCGAGCACGCCGACGTCATTCCCGGCGGGCCGCCGTCGGTCCTCGCGCGGCATCTCCGGCAGGTGCTCCGCCCGGTGCCGGGCCCGCGAAGGCTCGACCTGATCCTGGACCTGTGGGCGCGGGTGGTGGAGCACCACGAGGACATCGCCCGGCGCGAGCGGCGGCTGGCGACGCAGAGCAGGCGCGACCGCAAGCCCGACCTGCGCGAGCGCCGGGCCCGCTTCGACGACGAGCTGATCCTGGCGCGGATGCGGCTCGAACTCGGCAAGAACGACCCGTCGCTCGCCGACGCCGCGCGATGGAAGCCGCCCCAGTGGTACTGGCACGACCGGCTCGGGCGGGTCCTCAACGACGCGCTCGGAGCCACCGCCTTGCTCCGCACCGCCGTGGCGGTCTCCGACCACGGCCTGCGCGCCGGGCTGGAGCGCTCGGCCGCCGTCATCCGCGCGGCGGAGGCACAGGTGCCCGACATGGTCGCGGCGCACTCGGCGCGGCGCGTTCCCGGCCTGACCGGCCTGCCGGCACGTCCCGCCGCCTACGTGCGCGACCTCGCCCGCCGGCTCTCCCGCGACACCCCTGACGAGGCCAAGCTCGCCGGCTACGTCCGGCCGCGCCTGGCCGGCGCCCGCGCCTTCGCGCTCCTGATCGTCGAGGACGTCGGCCGCCTGGTCGAGGACCTGGGCCACTCGCACACCGACGAGCTGCGCGAGTGGGGGTCGGGGGACCTGCGCGAATGGCGCGAGGGCGCCGGGTACGTCCGCCCGCCCGCCGAGTGGGGCGGCATCCCGTCGTGGGCGGGCCTGCTGCTCGGCGAGGCCGAGCCGCTGCGCGACCGGCTCGCCCCCGGCCGGGACCCCGCCGCCGAGGAGACGGTCGGCGACCTGCTCTGGTACGCCGACCTGATCGACGCCCTCGCCCGCCTGCACGGGCACGACCTGGCGCAGCCGACGCCCGGCACGGGGAAGCCCTGGTTCGACCACGACCCGGAGCCCGTCGTCGAACCGCTGGCGCCGCGGCTCGACTCGGTCACCCTCGCCGTCTCCGGCGCCGCGCAGCTCGTCGCGCTCGGCGGCGCCCCGCCGCGCGGCGCCCGCACCTGGACCGGCCTCACCGGCGGGCTCATGGCGGGCACCGCGATCGCCGAGGCTCTGACCGGGGAGTTCGCCGTCCCGGCACCGTTGCTGGAGCGGGACGGGACGGCCGTCCCCGGCGCCGGCGTCCGGTTCAAGATCGCGCGGGGCGCCCGTGACCTGTCCGAATGGTCGGCGCACATGGGGAACTGCATCGCGGGGCCGTTCTACTTGGACGACGCGAAGGAGGGCCGCGTCGGCCTCGCCGGCCTCTACGACAAGGACGGGCTGCTGGTCGCCAACGCCGAGCTCACCCCGATGAAGCCGCTGTCACGCGGATGGCGGATCAGCGAGATCGCGGCGCGGTTCAACGACGATCCGGACCCGGAGCTTGAGCGGCGGTTCCGCGACTGGGTCGCCACGATCCCCGGTCCCGCGAGGGCGGAGCCCGCCCCGGCGGCGGACGAGCCGCCGCCCGTCCGGCCCGCCCGGCGGCGGGGCGCGCCGCGTCTCGTCGAGGACGTGGGCCCGGTGCTCGGGCCGCTCGCCGAGCGCGCCTGGCGGGAGACCGCCGCCGAGGCCCTAGACGTCTACGCCGCCGTCGCCGCGACCCCGCCGGACGCCGCGCTCGTCCGGCTGCGCCGCCTCGGATTCGCGCAGCTCACCGGCGCGGTCCGGCGCGCGCTGGACGCCGGCGGCGTCGACCTCGCCGGCCTGTGGACGGCGACCGGCCGCCGCCCCCTCGCCACGGCGCTCAACGGCCTCGACCCGGCGCTGCGCGACCGCTTCGACCAGCTTCCGCTCCTGCTGGACGAGCCGCCGCTGCCGAAGGCGCTGCGCAGGCTCGTCAAGCTCCCCGCCATCGCCGACCCCTACGCCCTCGACCTGGCCGGGCTGCGGACGCGCCGCGCGATCGGCGCCCTGGCCGTCCAGGACGACCCGGCCGTCGCCACCGCCATCGCGCGGCGCGCGACCGAGCCGCTGCTCTGCGCGCTCGCCGTCGCCGTCACGTGCGCCGCCCCGGAGATCGAGCTGGCGTCCGTGACCGCGCGGCGGAGGATCCGCGTCCCCGGCTACCCGGCCACCACGCTCAAGGACGAGGACGGCCCGTGGCGGCGCGCGCTCCCCGTCGCCCGCGAGCTCGGCGCCGACACCACGCGCTTCTGGGACGAGATCGCCGCGCACGGGCTGCGCGTCCCCGCGTCCTGGCTGCCGCCCGCCGGCTGGACGGCCCTGTGGTCCCGCGCGCACAACCACCGCCGCTGATCCCGCTCACCGGCGGCGGAAGATCGTGACGGAGTGCCCGACCGCGTCGATCCGCTCGCTCGTCGCGATCAGCGGGGTCAGCCGCGGGTCGGACTTGGCGATCCAGCTGTCGGACAGCACCAGCAGCCCGCGCACCTGACCGGGCGGCGCCTCGCGCGGGTCGGACGCGTCGATGCCGTAGTAGGACGGATCGGCGCTGCCCTTGTAGACGAGCCACACCGGCTCGCCCGGATACCGCTCCCGCAGGCGTTCGGCGAGACGTCCGAGGTCCTGGCCCCAGTCGACGTTGGAGTCGTGCAGGCGCAGATGGGTCTTGGCCGGCCCGCCGAACGCCTCGTTGGAGTAGGGCAGGTAGAACGGGTACGTCCGCGCCGAGCTGACCGCGACGAACAGCAGGAGCGCCCCGGCGACCGGCAACGCCCACCGGCGGCGGAGCAGGGTCGCCCCGGCGGCCGCCACGGCCAGGAACATCGGGATGAAGATGGCGTACCGGACGCCGAAGTTGCGGGAGCCGGTGGACGCGGCGGCCAGCAGCACGACCGCGGGCACGAGGAGGTACGGCGCGGCGGGACGGAGCCGCGGCACCGCCCACAGCGCCGCGACCCCCAGCGCCCAGAGCGCGAGCATCCCCAGCGGCGTCTTCACCAGGAGCGCCGCCGGGAGGTAGTACCAGAGCGGGCCCTCGTAGGTCTGCCCGAACAGGAAGCCGGTCCAGTGCAGCCCCTCAAGGCCGAACTGGAGGCGCATGCCGTCCTGGAACGGTTCGGGGAACGGCAGCAGGGCGATGGCGAGCCCGCGCAGGCCGCCGACGTCCGGCACGTCGGCGGGCGTCGTCCAGCGGAGCCGCGGGTCCACGGCCAGATAGGTCGCCCACACCACCGCGACCGCGATCAGCGCGACGGCCGCCGCCGACAGGGCACCGGCGGCCAGGTGCCGCCGCGCGCCGGACGGTCCGCTCGTCCGCCGCGACGCCGACCAGACCGACACGGCCGCGAGACCCATCAGCACCGGGACCGCCGGGAGCGCGCTCATCTTGGTGGCGAGGGCCGCGCCGAGCGCCGCCCCCGCGAGCGGGACGTACAGCCGGGGACGCCGCCGCGCGCGCCACAGCAGCCACACCGAGGTCAGCAGGAACCCGGCCATGGGGACGTCGAGCGTCGCCAGCGAGCCGTGCGCGATGACGTCGGGGGAGAAGGCGTACAGGGTGAGCGCCGCGAGCCCGCCGGCGGGGCCGGTGAGGTCGCGGGCGAACGCGAACAGCACGAGCCCGAACAGCACCGTCAGGACGATCACCGGCAGCCGCGCCGCGAGCATCAGGTCTCGCGCGTCGTTGCCCCAGTCGTACAGCAGATGCCGTCCGGCGGCGTACTGGTCGCCGGTGAAGCCGGAGTCCACCCGCGCTCCGGCGAGCACCGGCCCCGCCCCGATGATCAGCTTGCCGAGCGGCGGATGCTCGGCGTTGTAGCGGAGGTCGTGCTCCTTGAAGTAGAGGGCGCCGGACGCCGCGTACACCGGCTCGTCGGTCGTCGGGCTCTGCGCCACGGCGGTCGAGACCATCACGGCGGCCAGCTGGGCCAGCAGCGCCGTCACGGCGAGCGAGACCAGCAGGCGGCGCCGCCGACTCAGGTGGCGGCGCAGCGCCGCCCGCAGCCGTCCGCCCGGCTCTTGGCCGGGAGGCGCCGGCGGCCGTCCCGGCTCGGCGGTAAGCGAGGTCACCCCACCACCTTCGTCTCGCCTGTCTTCGCAGGTCACATGCTCTTTCAGACCGCAACGTAACCGATCGTCACGGCGCGGGCCGAGACGGTGGACGGCGTCGGCGTTTCCGGTCATGCCGGCCGCCGTCAGCCGCTGAACGCGGTCAGGAACCGGTCACGGAAGGCGCTCATCGGCCAGACCGGGCCGTTCTCCGCCGGGCGCAGGCCGTCCTGCCAGCCCCATCCGGAGACCCTGTCCAGGACGGCCTTGTCCTTGGCGACGATCGTGACCGGCACGTCGCGTCCCGCGTCGGGGCCGGTGATGAGCGGCGCGGGCTCGTGGTCGCCGAGGAACACCAGGACGAGATCGCCGTCGCCGTAGGTCTCCACGTACGAGACGAGCGTGTTCAGCGTGTACTCGACCGACTTGCGGTACTCGCCGCGGACCCGTCCGCCGGACGGCCACGCCGCGTCGTAGCCCTTGCCCATGCCGTCGAACACCGAGCCGTCGCCGACCTGGTCCCATCCGACGAGCCGCGGGATGGACGCCCACGGCGCGTGGCTCGACACCAGCGCCGTCTCCGCCATCACCGGCCCCCGGCCCGCCCGGGCGAGCTCGGCGCGCTGCAGATAGGACAGCGTGTACTGGTCGGGCATCGTGGCGAAGCTGAAGCGCGGCCCCCGGTAGCCGAGGTTGCGGTTGTCGTAGACCTTGTCGTAGCCGAAGAACGACCCCTCCGGCCACGCCCGCGTGATGGCCGGCATGAGCGCGACCGTCCGCGAGCCCGCGCGGCGGAACGCCTGGTTGAGCGTGAACCGGTCGCTGTGGACGAGCGTGCTGTACCGCTGCGGGTTGTCGACCCGCAGCCCGGACAGCAGCGTCGCGTGCGCCAGCCAGCTCCCGCCGCCCGCCGTCGGCGAGGTGAGCCAGCCGGTGCGCGCGGAGTACCCGGCGCCGCGCAGCCGCCGCGTCCCGGCGTCGAGGACGGCGCCGACGTGCGGCGCGTACTGCGGATTCTGCACGGCCGAGCGGCCGTAGCTCTCCACGTACGCCAGCACGACGTCCTTGCCGCGCAGGCCGGTCAGGAGCCGGTCGGCGGGAGTGTCGCGGAACGCGTCGACGGCGGCGGCCTTGGCGAACTCCTCCCTGTCGTTCAGGCTGTCGCGGACCTGCCGGGCGTGGTCGTAGGCGAGGACGGCGTCGGTCCGGGCCGCGACCGGCACCCCGTCGACGAAGCCCACCCCGAGCGCCGCGCACACGACCCACGACACCCCGAGCACGGCCGCCGTCCCGGCCGCCTTCCCGTCGTGCCGGACGACGACGCGGCTGAGCCGCAGCGCCGCCAGCGCCATCAGCACGACGACACCGATGACCAGCGCCACCACCACGACCACGGCGCCGATCGCCCCGGCCCGTCCGGCCGACTCCTCGACGAACTCCACGGCCGGGCGCAAAAGCGGCCAGTCGAGCACCAGGTCGAACGGCCGGACCAGCACCGCGTCGAAACCGAGGTCCATGACCTTCAGGACGGTCAGGACGCCGAGCAGCGCGCCCGCCGTCAGTGCCACGTACCGCCGCGCCCGCTCCGGCACCGCGAGGATCACGACGACCCCCGCGATCCCCTCCACCGGGACGCGCACGAGCGCCGCCGGGGTCAGGCGGGCGTACTCGTCCGGCAGGACGAGCGCCACCAGCACGAACAGGAACGCCGAGACGGTGACGGCCCGTGCCGCGACCCGCCGCCGACGCCGACCGCCCGGCCCGCCCTGCCCGTCCTCCGGCGCGGCCCCCGCCTTGGCGCCTTCTTCCCGCTCCACGCGGCTATCGGTGGTCAGCGCGTCCTCCTCGGCTCGGTGTCCGGTCGCGACACCCACAGCACGTCCGTCCCGCGTCCGCCGGTTCAACGCTTCCACCATTCACCGGGCCGGGACCATCACCCGGGCCGCGCGAGAAGATTTTCCGTGCGGATGTCGAGGACGCGGGCACGGCTCCGACCAGTTGACGAGCGGCGCCGGAAGGGCGCCCGGACAGGAGGCACCGATATGAGCACCGGCATGAGCAAGGTCACCTGCGACATCGCGATCTCCGTGGACGGCTTCGCCGCCGGCCCGAACCAGCGGCTGGACGAGCCGATCGGCGACCGCGGCGAGTCGCTGCACCGCTGGATGTTCGAGGAGGCCGAGGCCAACGCCGAGGTCATCCGGGCCATCACCGACGCGGGCGCGTTCATCATGGGCCGCAACATGTTCACCGCGGGACGCGGCGACTGGGACCTGGAGTGGAACGGCTACTGGGGCGAGGAGCCGCCGTACCACGCGCCGGTCTTCGTCCTCACCCACTACGCGCGCGAGCCGGTGCCGATGAAGGGCGGCACCACGTTCAACTTCGTCACCGACGGGATCGAGACGGCGCTGGCCCGCGCGCGGGAGGCGGCGGGCGACCGCGACGTCGCGATCTGCGGCGGCGCCCACACGGTGAACCAGTACCTGGCGGCGGGCCTGATCGACGAGCTCCGCCTGCACATCGCGCCGGTCGTGTTCGGCGCGGGCGCGCGGCTGTTCGAGGGCGTCGGCGACATCGGGCTCGAACCGGTCGCCGTGTCCCGCACCGACCTCGTCACGCACGTCACCTACCGTGCCTCCGCGCCGCGCGGATGACCCCCAGCAGATGCGCCACCTCCGCCGCGACGGCGTCCCGGCCCGCGGCGAGGTAGCGCCGCGGGTCCACCAGGTCCGGGTCGGCGGCGAGCCGGCCGCGGATCGCCGCGGTGCAGACCTCGTTCAGCCGCGTCGCGATGTTGATCTTCGTCATGCCGTGCCCGACGGCGGCGGCCAGCGCGCCGTCGGGCACGCCGGACGACCCGTGCAGCACCAGGGGGACCGGCACCGCCGCCCGCAGCCGCGCGATCAGCGGCAGGTCGAGGACGGTGTCGCGGGTGCGCATCGCGTGCGACGTGCCGACCGCGACGGCCAGCGCGTCCACGCCGGTCGCGGCGACGTACCCGGCCGCCTCGCCGGGGTCGGTGCGGGCGTGCGGGGCGTGCACCCCGTCCTTGCCGCCGATCTCCCCGAGCTCCGCCTCCACCCAGACGCCGTCGGCGTGGCAGCGGGCGGCGACCTCCGCCGTGCGCGCGACGTTCGCGTCGTGGCCGAGCCGGGACGCGTCGAACATCACCGACCCGAACCCGAGCGCGACGGCCTCGCGGACGAGCTCCTCGGACGTCGCGTGGTCCAGATGGACGACGACCGGCACGGCGGCGGCCCGCCCGACCTCCAGCACCGCCCGCCCGATCGGCGCCAGCGCACCGTGGTAGGCGACGCAGTTCTCGCTCACCTGGAGCACCACGGGCGCCCCGGCGCGCTCCGCCCCCGCGACGATCGCCTCGGCGTGCTCCAGCTGGATCACGTTGAACGCCCCCAGCCCGTGCCCCCGCGCAACCGCATCGGTAACGACCTCACCCATAACCGCGAGCGGCATGATCCCCATCCCCTTCCGTCCGGACGGTCACGCGCGAGCGGAGCGCGGTGAGCGCACCGGTGTCGATCTCCCCGGCGACGGGGGAGCGGACCGCGCACGCGGCCAGCGCGACCGCGTTCCGCAGCAGGCCCGGCCAGGGCAGGCCGTCCGCCAGACCGGCCGCGAGCCCGGCGGCGAGCGCGTCGCCCGCGCCCGTCGGGTTGCCGGTCACCGGGCGGTCCAGCCCCGCGCGCAGGACACCGCCCGGCGTCCCGGCGATGACTCCGCCCGGGCCGAGCGAGGCCACGACGGCGCCCGCGCCCGCGTCGCGGAGCACGCGCATCCCGGCGGCCGGGTCGCCGGTGCCGCTGGCGCGGGCCAGCTCCTCGGCGTTCGGCTTCACGACGCCGGGGCGCCCGGCGACGCCAAGCCGCAGCGCCTCGCCGTCCGCGTCCAGGATCACCGGGCCCGGCGCGAGACGGGCCAGCGCGGCGTAGGCGTCCGGCGGCACGCCCGGCGGAAGGCTTCCCGACAGCACGACCACGGCGGCGTCCCCGGCCAGGGACGTGTAGTCGCGGAGAAACGCCGCCCACTCGTCGCCGGTCACCATGGGCCCGGCCTCGTTGAACACCGTGGCCTCGCCGCCGGCGCCCGTGTCGACGAGGGTGACCGTCCGGCGCGACTCCCCGGACGTCCGCGTGAACGCCGCCGGCACGCCCAGCGACGCGAGGCCCTCCTCGATCTGCCGCCCGGTGCCGCCGCCCGCGAGCCCGGCGGCCGTCACCGCGTGGCCGAGGCCGTGCAGCACGCGGGCCACGTTGACGCCCTTGCCGCCCGGCCGCCGGTGGACGGCCGCCACCCGGTTCATCTCGCCCAGCCGGACGTCCGGCACCTCGTAGGTGTCGTCGAGCGCCGCGTTGAGGGTGACCGTGAGGATCACGCCGTCCCGTCCAGGATCACCGAGCGGGCGAGGTGGCGGGGCCGGTCGGGGTCCAGGCCGGCCGCCGTCGCCAGCGCCACCGCCACGCGCTGGACCCGGACCAGCTCGGCCAGCGGGTCGGCGCCGGAGACGCGCAGCAGCCCGCCCGTCGCACGGATCTCGGCGGCCAGGCCGTCCGGGATCGTCCCGAACATCCACACCGCGCGGCCGGGGCCGGTGACGCTGATCGGCCCGTGCCGGTACTCCATCGCGGGGTACGCCTCCGTCCAGAACCCGGCGGCCTCGCGTAGCTTGAGGGCGGCCTCCCGCGCGATCCCGGTCGTCCAGCCGCGTCCGAGGAAGGTGAACTGCGCGGCGTCCAGCAGTTCCGGCGGGAGCGGGTCGCGGACGGCGGCCTCCGCGTCGGCGATCGCGGCCGTCACGTCCTCGCCGAGGTGGGCGCGCAGCAGGATCAGCTGGGCCGTGGCGAACCGGGTCTGCACGACCGACTCCTCGTCCGCGAAGTCCAGGCCGATCACCGTCTCCGCGCGGTCCGCCACGGGCGCGTCCGGTACGGCGGTGATCACGGTCGTCCGCGTCTTCCCGGCGAGCCGTCCGAGGACGTCGAGCACCTCGGTCGTCGTCCCGGACCTGGTGAGCGCGAGCACCCGGTCGTAGCGGCGGGCGAGCGGCATCTCCGAGGCGGCGAACGCGTCGGTCTCGCCGTGCCCGGCGGCCTCCCGCAGGGCCGCGTACGCCTGCGCCATGAACAGCGAGGTGCCGCAGCCGACGACCGCGACCCGCTCGCCGCGTCCGGGCAGCGCCCCGCCCGCGTCCGCCGCGAGCGCCGCGGCCCGCCGCCAGCACTCCGGCTGCGCGGCGATCTCGATGCTGGTCCGGCTTACGCCCATGAATCCTCAATTCTGCGCGTTTTAGCTTGAAAATCACCCCAATCATTCATAAACGAGCATCCAGTCACAAGGCTTGGAACGATCAGCTCACCCCGCGGGAAGGTACCGCCGCGCCTGCGCGAGGTACGCGTGCGTGACGTCGTCCCCGGCGCCGCCGGGCAGCCCCCGCTGCCGCTTCACCAGCTCCCGGACGCCCGCCTGGAGCAGGAGCTGCACGCCGAGCAGCGCGCGTGCGCGTTCGGCGCCGATGTCGGGCTCCACCTCCAGCCACGCCTCCAGCGCCACCGCGCTCCGCCCCGGACCGGCGATTCGGGCAGACCAGCGTGCCGCTTCGAAGGCGGCGTGCCCCCGGTACGCGCTGGCGTCCAGGATCAGTAGCCCGCCGCCGGGCTCGCGCAGCACGTTCCCGAGCCCGAGGTCGCCGTGCAGCAGCGCGGCGGGACCCTGCGAATGCAGTCGCGCGGCCGTGGCGCGCCATCCGCGCGGCACGGCGTACCCGTGGTCGGTGAGCGCCTCATGGGCCGCGTCGAGATGGACCGGGAGCGCCTCGGTCAGGGGCCGCACGCCGATCAGGTCGGGGTCGCCGACGGTGTGCGCGGCGGCCATGACGGACGCCAGCTCCCGGGTCACGCGCAGCAGGTCGCCGTCCGCCGCGACGTCCTCCGCACTCAGCGCGGCGCCGACAGCCCGGCGCATGAGCAGCCAGGTGGCGGGAGCGTCGCCGTGCGCCAGGACCGGGACGGCCGGGACGCCGTGCCGGTGCCACAGCCGCTGCGCCGCCGCCTCCCCGGGACGCTGCCCGCCGTACACCTTGAGCACGACGTCGCCCCACCGCGCTGACGCGAACGCCAGCACCAGTTGCGGCCGGGCCGGATTGTCGACGAGCCGGCCCTGGAAACGGCCGAGGCCGAGTTCCGTCCTGAGACGTCCGGCCAGGTCGGCCGCGAGCCGGATGCGGTCGCGGTCCGCGGCGTCGCGCCCGCCCGTGAGCGCCACCCGCCGGTCGACCTGCTCGATGCCCGCGCGGAGGGCCGCGGCGAGCCGCTCGTCGTCCCGTGAAGCCGGTCCACCTGTCACCGGGCCGCTCCCGATAGATCGGAATGGCCGGAGAACCGGCCGCCTTCCCGCCGCGTCTCATGGGGTGCGCGCCCCGGGAGATCCTCCCACGGCCGCCCGAGAACACGGGAGCGACCTTGCGAGACCGACCGGCGGGACGGCGGCTCCCGCGATGGCCCTGGCGGCGCCCCCGGACGCTCCGCGCGCACCGGCTCCCGGCCGCGGCGGGCGTGACCGTCGGCCTCGGCGCGTACGCGGGCTTCGCGGCGCAGGTGCCGGTGTCGGCCGGGGCGGGGCCGGTCGTGCTCGGGCTGTTCAGCTCGATCGTCGCCGGTGGCGGCACCTATCTGGGGCTCCTGCACGAACGTGCGCGCCGCCTGCCGCCGCCGCCGCGCCGCGGCCCGGACGGGCAGGCGCTCAAGATCTCGGTGACCTTCCACCCGGACGACGCCGCCCACGCGAGATGGCTGGCGTCCGCCGTCACCCTCGCCACGCGGACCGGCGCCGAGCTGCGTCCGTGGGGAAGCGAGCCCGCGGTGCCCGGCGTGGAGGGGGAGGGGTGGGACCTGGTGGTCCACTCGTCGACCAGCGAGATCGCCGCCGGCCAGGGCGGCCCCTGGCGCGGCGGCGAAGACGGCGGCGAAGACGGCGGGGAGGGCGCGCGGCGGGTGGCGGTCCGGGTCGACAGGTACGCGGAACGTTCCGTGCCGCCCCCGGCCCGCGTCATCGACCTCGCGGGCCGGGCGGAGGGCACCGCCTACGCCACGCTCGTCCGCGGGCTCGTCGCCTGCGGCGCGATCGAGGCCGGGGACGCCGCCGCGTCCCGGCCGCTGCCCTCCGAGTGCGGTGTGCGGTTCCCCGGCGACGGCCCCCGCGTCACCAACCTCGGCCCGTCCGACTGGGCCTTCCTCGAAAGGGACGACCTGACCCGCCGCGTGCGGGCCGGTCTCGTCCGCGAGCACGCGCACGACCGGGCACGCGCCGTCGCGCTGTGGGGGCTCGGCGGCGCCGGCAAGTCCAGCGCGGCGGCGCACTACGCCCACCGCTTCGGCGGGACGTACGACATCGTGTGGTGGCTGAACGCCGAAGGCCCCGTGGAGCTGCGGCACGGCCTGCTGAACCTGGCGGCCGAGCTCGGCGTCCGCGAGCAGCCCGACGCCGACCGGGTGATCGCCGAGCTGTGGCGCGCCCTGCGCGGGAGGGAGCGCTGGCTGCTGATCTACGACAACGCCGACGCCGACGCCGTGCCCGCCGGCGCTGGGGATTCCCTCCACTGCTGGCCCGCCGGACGCGACGGGCACGTCCTGTTCACCTCGGCGCGGCCCGACTGGGCCGGGCTGATCGAACCGGAGCACTGCCTCGAAGTGCGGCCCATGACGCCCGAGACGGCCGAGCGCCTGCTGTGCACCCGCACCGGCGACCGCGACGGCGCCGCGGCCCGCGAGATCGCGCGGGTCCTCGGCGGGCTGCCGCTGGCGCTCGACCACGCGGCGGCCTACTGCCTGCTGTCGGGCGTGCCGCTGCGCACCTACCGGCGGCTGCTGGACGACTCGCTCGGCGAGCTGCTGTCCCGCTTCCGGCCGGGCGACCGGGTCCGGCCGGTGTCGATGACGTGGAACCTGCTGCTGACCAGGGCGGGCGAGCACACGCCCGGGACCCTGGATCTGATGCGCCTGTGGTCGATGCTCGCCCCCGTCCGGATCCCGCGCGACCTGCTGGACGCGTCCGGCCCGCCGCTGCCGGGGGAGCTGGCGGCGCTCGCGGACGGCCCGATCGCGCATGACATGGCCGTCCAGCGGCTCGCCATGTACTCCCTGATCAAGGCCGAGGCGGGGCACGTGCACGTCCACCGGCTCGTGCAGGCCGCCGTCCGGCTGGAGATGGGGCCGGACGCCGCCGCCGGCTGGCTGGAGACCGCCGCCGTCCTGCTCGCGGCGCGGTTCCCCCTGGACGTCCAGGACAGCGCGCGCTGGCCCGCCTGCGCGGCGCTGTTACCGCACGTCATGGCCCTCCAGGCCCGCTACCGCGAGCACTGCCGCGCCGCCGCGGCCCACCCCGGGATCGAGGAGGTCCTCGGCGGCCTCCTCCACCGCGCCGGGTGCTACCTGATCGAGCGGTCGAGCTACCGGGAGGCGCGCGAACCGGTCGAGACGGCCCTCGCCCTGCGGGAACGGGCGCACGGACGCGGCAGCCCCCAGTGGGCGGAAACCGAGCTCCGGCTTGGCATCCTGCTCTACCGGCTCGCCGACCTCGCCGGAGCCCGGACGGCCGTGGGCACGGCGCTGCGCGTCCGGGAGGAGACCGCCGGGCCGGACGACCCGGCGCTCTGCCCGTTCCTGGCGTGGCGGTGCCGCGTCCTGATCGAGTTCTCCGAGCTGGCGGAGGCCCGCCGCGCGGCGGACCGGGCCCACCGGATCCTGACGGCCGCCGGTGTGCCGGACGACGACGACCGCCGCATCGAGAACGACGACCAGCGCGCCACGGTGCTGTGGCGCGGCGGCGGGTTCCGCGCGGCGGTGCGGATCATGGAGCGGAGCGTGGCCGCGCTGCGCCGCGCCTACGGCGATGACGACGACCGGACCCTCGTCGCGTCCGGCCGGCTCGCCTTCCTCGAAGGCGAACTCGCCCAGCCGCTCGGTGACCAGGCCATGCTGCGCGCCGCCCGCGACCGCGTCGCCGCGAGCGCGGAGACCCTGGCCCGCAGGTACGGCGACGAGCACTTCGAGGTCGCGCAGCAGCGCAGGACGCTCGCCGCCGTCCTGTGCGCGCTGGGCGAGTTCGCGGAGGCCGAGCGGCTGCTCCGGCTCGCCGCCGGGGCGTACCGGGAGACGCTCGGTGAGCATCCGAGCACGGTCGCCGCCGAGAAGCTGCACGCCGTCGCGCTCGCCCGCCTCGGCGAGTTCGAGCGGGCGGACGAGATCCTGCGCCGGTGCCGCGCCCTCTACGAACGCGTCTACGGCCCGTCCCACCCGTACGTCGCCGAAGTGCTCGTCGAGCACGGGCCCGTCCTGGCCGACCACGGCGACGTGGACGGCGCCGCCCGTGCCCTCGACCACGCCCGGCGGATCTACGAGGAGAGGTACGGGCCCGGCCATCCCAAGCTGATCCCCGTCCTCACCGGCCTGGCGGCCCTGCCGGGCCCGCCGGACGAGACCACCGCGCTTCGCGAGCGCGCCGCCCGGATCCGCGACGACCTCTGAAAGACGACCTCGGAAAGGAGCCCGGCCATCGACGTCACCGAGTTCGCCGACATCTTCCTGACCGGCCATGTCCGGGCACAGCTCACGCTCGACGGCACCGAAGGGCTCGCGGTCGAGGAGCGCTTCGGCACCGGGCGGGACGCCCGCGACCTGCTCGGCGGCCTGTTCACCGTCTGGTACACCACCCCGGACGGCCGCCAGGCGGAGTGGCGCGACCCCGGCGCCGCGCCGCTGCGCGTCCGGGACGCCGCGTCCGGCGCGGCCCGCTGGGACGGCGACCGGCGGCTCGGCCTCGACCGGTTCGAGCGCGCGTTCCGGAACCAGCGGGAGGCCGTCCAGCTCGTGCTGCCCGTCCTGCGCGCCGGGCCCGGACGGGAGCTGATCCTCGACGGGACCCATCGGGCGGTCGCCGCCCACGGCGCCGGCGTCCCGGTGACGCTGTTCGTCTTCGCGCTGCACGGCCCAGTCCGCCCGGCCATGCTCCCCGACCTCGTCCACCATGGGTGACGGAACTCTTACGGAACGCGTATTGCGGCAGGGCTCACCTCACCTATCATGGCGAACCCCGGATTCCGTCAATCCGGCAGCGCCCCAATGAACCCGCCAACGAGGAGTGGGCCAGACGAAGTGCGCGAACGTCGCTTCGTCTCCCTCGCTCTCGAACACGATGACGGTGGAGCTATCCGCATGATCAGCCAAGAGACCGTGCCCCCCGCCTCCCTCGACGACGTCAAGGGATGGTTCCCCAAGATCGACCAGCTGCTGTTCACCTGGTTCCTGGAGCGCCAGGAACGCCTCGGCCAGACCGGTGACCTGGTGGAACTCGGCTCCTTCCTCGGAAAGAGCGCGATCCTCATGGGCCGCCACCGGCGCGCGGACGAGACCTTCACCGTCTGCGACCTCTTCGACTCCGAGGCGCCCGACGACTCCAACGAGGCGGAGATGAAGGGGTCGTACTCCACCCTGACCCGCACCGCCTTCGAGACGAACTACCGCGCCTTCCACGACCGGCTCCCGGAGATCGTCCAGGGCCCGACCTCGATGATCCTCGACCATGTCGAACCCGAGTCCTGCCGGTTCGTGCACGTCGACGCGTCCCACCTCTACGAGCACGTCACCGGCGACATCCAGGCCGCGCACGTGATGCTGCCCCCCGGCGGCGTCATCGTGTGCGACGACTACCGGTCCGAGCACACCCCGGGCGTCTCCGCCGCCGTCTGGGAGGCGGTGGCCGTCGACGGGCTGCGCCCGATCTGCGTCACCACGCAGAAGCTCTACGGCACGTGGGGCGAGGTGGCGCAGGTGCAGGACGACCTCCTGAGCTGGCTGGGGGAGCGGGACGACATCTGGCACGAGATCCAGGAGGTCGCCGGGCGCCGTCTCGTCCGCGTCAAGGGGAGGTGGGCGGCGTCGGGCGAGACCCAGAAGCTGAAGGAGCGCCTCGCCAAGTCGCAGGACCGGGCGGACCGGATGGAGGACCGCCTCGCCCGCACCCGCGACGAGCTCGCCTCCGTCCGCAACTCGCTCAGCTTCCGGGTCGGCCGGTCGGTCACCGCGCTGCCCAGGGCCCTGCGCCGCCGGGACCCCGGCTCGTAGCCGTCCGCCCGGCTATCCGTCGCCGAACGAGCAGTCGGGCGGGTTGTCGGGAGGCTGGAGCTCACCGGCGGGCAGCGTCAGCGGCGCGTCCTTCACCGTGTAGCCCTTCAGCCATTTCCCGGACGGGCCGGGGCTGCTGGGATTGAACGGCGCCGGCCCGCCGCCCATCTGCTGGCACTGCGGGAACACCACGCCCCACGAGAAGCCCATCCGGTCGTACCGGTGGCCGAGCGGCGACTGGTAGAACGTCAGGTTCGCGCGCTTCTGGTTCGGCGGGGTGTTCTCGCCGTCCTGCTGGATCCCGGACACGACCGCCACGGGCCCGGTCGCCATCACGTAGTCGACCTTGATCCAGCCCCAGTGGTGCTTGGACGGCCCGCCCGGCTCGTCCGGCGAGTAGTGGTCGTACTTCACCGTGCCGCGCCCGGCGCCCATGACCATCTTCCCGTTGACGAACTTCCACGGCCCGCCGTGCGCGTCCACGGTGAACCGCCGGTACGGGTACTCGGGGTCGCCGGGATACTTGAGCCACGCGTCCCCGGTCACGTGCGCCTCCTTGGCCGGGCGCGGCGCGTCCGCTCGGGCCGCCGCGCCGCCGGCGGTCGCGCCTCCGGCCGCCGCCGTCACGAACACGCCGAGCGTGCCGAGCCCGGCGGCCAGGGCACATCCTCTCCGCGACATGTGGGTCCCCTTTCCGCGGGCGTCCCTCGCCCGCCCCCACACCGTCGCAGCGCGCACCCGGGCCGATCCTCCCCCGCGCGGCGGAGCCGCCTGGCCCGCGGGACGGAGATCAGGCCACCCCGGTGCGCGTCGCCTCCCGCTCCAGGTTCTCCAGGACCCGCTCGATCACGACGTTGTGCTTGCGCCGGATCACCAGCGGCCACATCAGCCGGAACATCCCGCCGGTGCGGCCCTTGAGCTCGTGCCGGACGAGCGTGCCGCCGTCCCGCTCGATCAGCGTGAACCCGTGCCCCTCGCTGAGCTGCGCACCGGTGTCGAACCACAGCCTGCGCCCCGGCTCCACCGTCTTGACGCGGTAGCGCAGCGCGGAGTGCTCGACCGGGGCGCCGGGGGCGAGGCCCGCGGGGAGCCGGAATGTGCTCTTGCCCTCCGGCCACAGCCGGTCGCCCTCGGAGCCGATCGACGCGAGCACCTCCCAGATCCGCTCGGGGTCGGCGCGGACGAAGCGCTCGTGCATGTTGTAGACCATGACCAACCTCCATACGGTGGCGTATGTTCTCACCGTACGCTGCCGTATGGAACACTGGCAACGTGACCCGACTGACAGCCGACGACTGGGCCAGGGCGGCGCTGGACGCGCTGGCCGGCGGGGGTCTCGCCGCGGTCGCCGTGGAGCCGCTCGCCGTCCGGCTGGGCGCGACGAAGGGCAGCTTCTACTGGCATTTCCGCAACCGCCGCGCGCTGCTGGACGCCGCGCTCGCGCTGTGGGAGCGCGACACCGAGACCGCGATCGCCGCCCTGCGGGAGATCGGCGACCCGGCGCGGCGGATGCGGACGCTGCTGGAGCACGCCCTCGCCGACCCCGTCGACGCCGCGATCTCCTTCCGCCTGATCAGCGAGGCCGACGACCCGGCCGTGACCGAGGTGGCCCGGCGGGTGAGCGTCCGCCGCCTGGAGTACATGCGGTCGACGCTGGAGGAGCTGGGCGTCCCGTCCGGCCTCGCGCACCGCCGCGTCGTCGCCGGGTACGGCGTCTACCTCGGTATCGCCGCCCTCCGCCGGATCGGCGCGACCCGCGAGCCCGCCGCGTCGTTCATCGACCAGGCCATGGCCGAGATGGGCATTCCCGGAGCCGCGGCGGAAACCGCGTAGCCGGACGGAGACCGCCTAGCCGAGGGCCTCCAGACCGGCGGCCACCGACAGGAGGCGCTGCTCGTCGTAGTGGCGGCCGATCAGCTGGATCCCCGCGGGACGGTTCGCGGGCGCGGTACCGGGCGGGACGGAGATCGCCGGGTGACCGGTGTGGTTGGCGAGGGACGTCAGCCGCACCATGGCGGCCACGGCGTCCTCGGGACGTCCGTCGAGGTCCACCTCCGTGCGGCCCAGCTCGGGCGGATCGACCGCCATGGTCGGCAGGGCGATGACGTCCACGCCGGTCAGCGCCGCGTCGACCTTGGCGCGCAGCGCCGGACGGCCCCGCTGCGCGGTCATGTACTCCTCGGTGGTGACGGTGGCGCCGGCGGAGATCCCGTCCTTCATCGGCGCGGCGTAGCGGTCCTCGGACGCCCCGAAGCGGCGCAGGTGGTACGCGGCCATCTCGGCGGACAGCACCGGCCAGTGGACGCTCTTGACCTGCTCCTGGTCGGGCAGCTCGATCCGCAGGACCTCGGCGCCCGCGTCGGCCGCGGCGGCGAGCGCGGTGCGGAAGTCCGCGAGCAGGTGCGGGTCGGCGACGCTCAGGTACTCGTCCGACGGGATCCCGATGCGCATCCCCGCGACCCCCGCCGCCGGGACCGGACCGTTGACCCCCGGGCCTGGCCCGGCGGGGGCGTTGCCGGTGACGCCGCTGAGCAGGACGCCGAACATCGCCGCGACGTCCGCGACCGTCCGGCCGATCGGTCCCGCGTGGTCGAGCGACCAGGCCAGCGGGATGATCCCGTCGGTCGGCAGCAGGCCGTAGGTCGGCTTGAGCCCGACGACCGCGCAGCACGCCGCCGGGATCCGCACGCTGCCGCCGGTGTCGGTGCCGATGGCCGCGAAGCACATCCCGGCCCGCACGGCCGCCGCGGACCCGCCGCTGGAGCCGCCCGCCGTCCGGGTCCGGTCGAACGGGTTGCGGGCCGGGCCGAGCGTGGTGAGCGCGAACTCGTCCATCGTGGTCGTGCCGACGATCACCGCGCCGGCCTCCTTGAGCGCGCCGACCAGGGTCGCGTCGCGGTCCGGGTACCGCCCTTCGAGGACGCGCGACCCCGCGTCCTGCGGCATCCCGGCCATCGCGACCATGCTCTTGACGGCGATCGGGACGCCGTCGAGCGGGCCCAGCGGGGTCCCGGCCGCCAGCCGCCGCGCCGCGTCCGCCGCCTCCTCGCGGGCCTCGGCGGCGCGCAGGTGCGCGAACGCGCGCAGCCCGGCGTCGCCGCCGTCGCGCTCGATCAGGCCGAGCGCGGCCTCGACGGCGTCGACCGGGGTGGCCTCCCCGGCGGCGTACTGGTCGCGCAGCTCGCGGATCGTGCGGCCGTGTTCCGGCGCGAAGGTGGACATCGGGACCTCCTGGATCATCGCTTCTCGGGTCATCCGGCGTGCCAGACCTGGCGGCCGCCGACCCAGGTGGACAGCACCGGGATCTCCGCCAGCTCCTCAGGTTCGGCGCGCAGCGGGTCCGCGCCGAGCACGGTGAAGTCGGCGAGGCGTCCGGCGGCGATGCGGCCCTTGTCGTCCTGCGAGCCGGACGCCGTCGCCGAGCCGGCCGTGTAGACCTCCAGCGCCTCGTACGGGGTGAGCCGCTCGTCCTCGCCGAGGACGGTCCCGTCCTGCGCGCGCCGCGTGGTCAGCGACCGCAGCGCGTACAGCGGCTCCAGCGGGCCGCACGGGTAGTCCGACGAGCCGGCCACCGTGATCCCCGCGTCGCGGAAGGTGCGGTGCGGGCTGATCCGCGCGGCGCGCTCGCGCCCGTAGTGCCCGACGAGGTTGCGGCCGTGGTAGGAGATGAACGCGCCGAAGGGCACCGGGATCACGCCCAGCGCGCGGATCCGCTCCACCAGCCCCGGATCGACCACCGAGCAGTGCTCGATGCGGTGCGCCTGCCCGGGACGCGGGGGAGTGGCCGCGACGGCCGCCTCCATGGCGTCCAGCACCTTGGAGATGGCGAGGTCGCCGTTCGCGTGCACCGCCAGGCGGCTGCCCGCCGCGTGCACCCGGTGGACGACCTCGGCGATCTCCTCGTCCGGCATGACCTGGATCCCGGCGGTGCGCTCGCCGAGCGCGCCCTGGTACGGCGTCCGGCACAGGCAGGTGCCGCCGGACACCGCGCCGTCGGTCATCATCTTCACGCCGTCGAAGCGCAGCGTCGAGTCGCCGAACCCGGTCCGCAGGCCGAGCTCCCGCGCGGGCTCGAAGAACTCGTACCAGAGCAGCATCCCGACCCGCGTGGTCAGCGCGCCGGCGTCGCGGGCGGCCTGGTAGAGCGCCCAGTCGGCGGGGTGCACCATCGCGTCGGTCACCGAGGTGATCCCGGCGGCGTTCATCCGGCCGAGCATCCGGCGCAGCGACTCGACCCGCGCCCGCATGGTCGGCTGCGGGACGAGGGCGGGCCGCGACCCGTGCCCGAGGTAGCCCTCCATCCAGGCCCGCTCGTACAGGACGCCCGTCAGCCGCCCGCCTCCGGCGGCACTGTCGCGCACCAGCTCGCCGCCGACCGGGTCGGGCGTGTCCTCCGCGTAGCCGGCGGCCGCCAGCGCCTGGGAGTTGGCCACGGCGCCGTGGTACGAGTAGTGGATGATCAGCACGGGATGCCGCTCGGAGACCTTGTCGAGCAGCGTACGGTCGACGCTCCGGCCGTCCTCGGTGCGGGAGACGTCGAAGTTGTGCCCGACCACCCATTCACCGTCAGGTGTCGAGGCGGCGCGTTCGGCCAGCGCCCGCCGCACCTGCTCGGCGCTGCCGGTGACGGTCGGCGCCAGGTCCACGTAGAGGCCGCCGTCGGCCAGCACGGACGGGTGCGCGTGCGCGTCGTCGAACCCGGGCAGCAGCACCCCGTCGCCGAGGTCGACGTCCTCGGCGTCCGGGAACCGGTCGCGCAGGTCGCGCCGCGACCCGGCCGCCACGACACGCTCGCCGAAGGTGGCGACCGCCTCGGGCTCGTCGCCGTTCATCGTGATGATCCGGCGGGCCGAGAAGATCCTGGTGGCGCCGGCGGCGCCGGTGTGCGGGCTCATCCGAGTCCCGCCGAGTCGAGCAGCTTGAGCACGGGCACTCCGATCGTGGTGATGACGGTCATCGACATGACGCTGCCGATGAACGGATGGAAGTCGGCGGGCAGCCGCACGGCGATCGCGCGGGCGAGCGGCGGACCGGCGGCCGCGCCGGTGACGGCCGCGAACAGGATCACCGGCCAGCCGCCCTCCATGACGATCACCGCCGCCGGGGCGAACGACACCACCGGCACGAACGTCGGGTACCAGCCGTGCCGCCGCCATTCCCCGGCCCACAGCCACACGCCGAGGACCGCGGTGAGGATCTGCGCGGTGAGCAGGTCGGGGAACACGCCGCTGCCGTACGCCGGGCCCGTCGTGTTGACCGCCCAGGCCAGCACCGCCCCGCCGACCAGGCCGAGTGACGCCCACTCGTTGCCGTAGAACTGCGCCTCGCTGAAGTCCGCCAGCGCCCGGCGCGGCAGCCACCATCGTGGGAGCCCGCCGTCCTCCCGCGCGGCCTGCTCCGGATCCTTCGGGGCCTCCGGCGCGGGCGGCGGGACGGTCATCCAGGGCAGCCCCCGGCAGATCAGGAACGCGAGCAGCGCGCCGGCCCACATGCCGGTGACGTTCCCGATGACCGCCGGGAGATCCAGCGGCACGCAGAAGTGCTCGACGACGAGGATCGACACCGGCGTCGTGAGCACCGCCCCCAGCCCGGCCGCGGTCAGCGCGACACGCCAGCCCGCCCCGTACACCAGGACGACCGACGGCGCCACGGACACGAACGGCACGAACGTCGGCTGCCAGAGGTCGGGCGCGAGCGTCCAGCCCCACAGCAGGTTGGACAGCAGCAGCGCGAGCCCGGACGCGGCCAGCAGCCAGGGCCACAGGCCCGTCCCGTAGGCGATGTCGAAGCCCCGGGCGCGCAGCCGGCGCCGTGCCGCGTAGTGCGCGCCGGCCGCGAACAGCAGCAGCCCGATCCCGCCCAGCGACGTCTTGTAGAACTGCGCCTCGTTGGTGTCGCCCAGGATCCACACGACCCATTCGCCGACGCCGCGCCCCGCCGGGCTCGCCGCCTCCGGCGCCGTGCCCGGCAGCTCGTCCTCCACCGCCCGCATGATCAGGTTGAGCAGCACGGCGCCGCCGCAGACGAGCAGCAGCTGGGTCACCAGCCGCGACCGACGCGGCGCGATCACCTCGGTCGCCATGGTCGTGACCTCCCGGACGGGTCGGACCGCCGGCCGCCCAACGGCCTGCGCAAACGTTTGGCTATAACGTTTGCACTATGAGAAACTGCTAGCCTTGACCCTGTCAAGAGCCGGTCCCGGGAAATCGGCCGACGAGCGTCGCCAGGGAAACAGGTGGTCTTGCAAGGGGCGAAGGACGGAGAGGCCGCCGACCCAGCGCCGGAGGGGTCCCCGGCGTCCGGTGGCCGGGCGACGCTGAAGACGATCGCCGAACTCACCGGGCTGCACGTGTCCACGGTGTCCCGGGTGCTCAACGGCACCACCAGCGGCGCCCGCGCGGCCTCGGCCGCGACCGCCGAGCGGGTCCGGCAGGTCGCGCGTGAGGTCGGCTACGTGCCCGACATCCAGGCGGCCGGGCTACGGCGGCAGAGCTCCCGGCTCCTCGGCGTCATGATGGCCAGGCTGACCGACCAGGTGCTCGCCTCGATCTACGAGGGCGTCGAGCGCTCCGCGACCCGGCACGGCTTCCACACCATGGTCAGCAACTCCTGGGACGACCCCGCCACCCGGCAGGCCCACATCTCGATGCTGCTGTCCCGCCGCGTCGACGCGATGATCTTCGGTGACGCGCACGTGGACGGCGCGTTCCTCGCCGAGTTCGCCACGCACGGCGTCCCGTTCGTCCTGGTCAACCGGCGCGCCGGCGACCATCCCTCGGTCACCTGCGACGACCTGGAGGGCGGCCGGCTCGCCGCCGAGCACCTCTACGCGCGCGGGCACCGCCGGGTCGGCGTGGTGGCCGGGCTGCCCTACGCCGCCAACGGCATCGACCGCACTACCGCCTTCACCCGCTACTTCGCCGAGCGCGGCCACCCCGTTCCGGCGGACGCCGTCGTCCACGCGAGCTTCGACGCGGCGGGCGGCGCGCTGGCCGCCGAGCGGCTGCTGGACCGCGTCCCCCACCCGTCGGCGATCTTCGCGGTGAGCGACTTCGCCGCCATCGGCGTCCTCGGCGTGCTCCGTGAGCGTGGTCTGCGCGCCGGACGCGACGTCGCCGTGGTCGGCTTCAACGACGTCCCCATCGCCGCGCAGCTCACGATCCCGCTCAGCAGCGTCCGCAACCCGATGTACGACGTCGGCGCGCGGGGGGTCGACCTCCTCGTCCGCATGATGCGCGGCGAACCCCCCGAACGCGTCACGCTCCCTCCGGAGCTGCGAATACGCGAGTCCAGCGCGTCCCCCTACACGGGCGATTGACGACCGGTCCGCCGCCGGGTCACGGGGTCAGGTCGACCGTCTTCGGCGGGGTGGCGTTACCGGCGAGGTCGTAGCCGATGGCGCAGTACCGCCACGCCTGGGTCTTGGCGAGGAAAGCGGGGAAGCGCCGGTACGGCTGGTAGCCGTCCGGGTCGGCGCAGTCCACCGCGTCCGGGGCGCCGTACTTGATGTCATAGTGGACGATCTCGAAGATCTGGAAGATCGGCTCCACGGCCCACTGGGTGTCCAGATCGCGGGCGCTCACCACCGGCGGGATCGTCGGCGGGGTGTCGTCGACCTGCACGGTGGTGAAGGAGGCGAACCGGGTGGGCGTCCACGCGGAGTCCTGACCGCTGATCACGCAGAGGACGTAGAAGTCCTCGCGGGACGGGAGCGGGTCGGTGATCGCCGGGCGGCCGGCGGTGGCGAACGGCCTGCCGTAGCCCGCGGGGTTCCGGCAGTCGGTACGGCCGAGCGGCCCGGTCTTGATCCGCGCGAACGCCTGGCCGCCCGCGTCGAGCGCCGCGTCCCAGCGGGCGTTCCCGGACGGTACGGCGACCCTGGTGTCGGACGGCGCGGTGCCCACCCCGGGATCCAGCTGGCAGGACGGGCCGCGCGGGTCGTCGAGCGTGCAGCCGGACAGCGGGGCCACGCCGATCGCGTACGAGGTGCCGGGACGGAGCACCGCGCCGCCGGGGCCGATCTCGCAGGGCCGCCCCTGCTTGCACACCCCCGACACGCTGGTCTCGACGGTGGTGTTGAGCACCGCCACGACCCGGCGCCCGTCGCGCTGGACGACCAGCCCGCCGGACGAGCCGCCCGCGACGCCTTCGCAGTCGTTGGGGGAGGCGCCGTACCAGATCCAGGGCGACTCGGCCACGTCGGTCCGCGCGGCGCTGCGGCACCGTGAGTGGCGGAGGTACTCCTGCCCGGACGGCACACCGTCCACGGGCGCGTGCACGACCTCGATGGACGCGCCCTCCGGGGGCGGGGCCGCCGAGGTGTCCAGGGGGCGGACGTCGATGGCGGCAAGGTCCGCGTAGCTCGCCGCAAGTTCGACGACGGCCAGGTCGACGCCCTTCATGGTGGCGTACCGGATCGAGTCGACCGGGAACGACCGGTGCCGGTCGACGGTGTCGACGAAGTACGCGGGAGTGAACGTCCAGCCTGAGGGCGCGTCCTGGCCGGTGCGCACGTCGTTGGCCGCGAACCGTCCCACGCAGTGCCCTGCCGTGAGGACCAGCGCGCGGGCCCGCGGGTCAGGGGTCCCGGCGCCGGGCGGCGAGATCAGCGTCGCGGTGCACTGGCTCGCCGACTTCAGCCGTCCGACCGGCCGGAACCGTTCCGCTCCCGGATCGGTGGACCGTAACAGCGGGGCCTCTGCCCCGGCGGGCGCTTTCCCGGCGGGCGCCGCGCCCGCCGCGACGGCCGGGACGCCCGGCACCGCACCGACCGCTATCGCGGCGGCCACCGCCATCCGCAGGAGCCTTCCACGCATGCCCTCACCCCTCCTGATCGATTTTCGCCGACACATTAGACCCTTCGCGCCTCCTGGGTAGTTGTCCCCCATGGACCCGAAAGCCAAGATCGACACCACGGTGCCGCATTCGGCGCGCGTCTGGAACTTCCTGCTGGGCGGCACCGACAACTTCCCGGTGGACAGGCGGGCCGGTGAGCAGGTCATCGCGGTCTTCCGTGGCATGGTCGACATGGCCCAGCAGTCCCGGCAGATGCTGCGCAGGGTGGTGCGGTACCTGGCGGGGGAGGCGGGCGTCGAGCAGTTCCTCGACATCGGCACCGGCCTGCCCACCGTGGACAACACCCACGAGGTCGCCCAGCGGCTGGTGCCGCGCGCCCGGATCGTCTACGTCGACAACGACCCGCTCGTCCTGACGCACGCCAAAGCGCTGCTGACCAGCACCCCCGAGGGTGTCACCGACTACATCGAGGCGGACGTGCACGACCCCGGCGCCATCCTGGCCGAGGCCGCCAGGACCCTCGACTACGACAGGCCGGTCGCGCTCATGCTGATGGGCATCCTCGGCCTGGTCGGCGACTTCGACGAGGCACGGTCGATCGTGGCGCGGCTCATGGCGGCGCTGCCGTCCGGCAGTTACCTGGCCGTCTACGACGGCACCGACCGCGATCCGGCCTACACGCAGGCGATCAGCGCCTACAACGCCCGAAGCGGGGCGGCCCCGTACAACCCGCGTAAACCCGAGCAGATCGCGCGGTACTTCGACGGGCTGGAGCTCGTCGAGCCCGGCGTCGTCCCCGTGACGGAGTGGCGGCCCGAACCGGGGAACGAGAACGTCCCCGAGGTGTCGTGCTCCGGCGGCCTGGCCCGCAAACCGTGACCCCGGGCCGTGACGGCAGGCCGGGGGTTCACTCCAGGCGGGCGGCCTGGGCTCGGACGAGGGTGTTCCCGGCGCGCGTGCGGTAGTAGAGGACGGACCGTCCGGCGCGCCGGCGGTCGATCAGCCGGGCGTCGCGCAGCACCCGGAGATGGCGGCCGACCGAGCCGAGCCCCTGCCCGGTCAGCGCGACCAGCTGCGTGGTGCTCAGCGGCGTCGCGAGCAGGACCAGGACGCTCGCCCGCGCCGTGCCGAGCAGCCGTCCGAGCGCCTCGGGGACGGCGGCGTCGTCCACCCCGGCCAGCGGGGCCGAGCACGGGTAGACGATCACGTACCGGGCGGCGGCGGGCACGTCCCAGGCCACCCAGCCCACCCGCGGCGTCACCGGGACGAAGAGCAGCTGCGCGCCCGAGATGTCCAGCGGCGGGTAGTCGTACGCGTTGACCTGGAGCCGGCCGTCACCGAGCCAGCGCATCCCGGGGCGCATGTCGTCCAGCGCGGCGGCCCATCCGCCCCGGCTCAGCTGCCCGGCCCGCGCCACCGCGTCGGCCTCGATGACGCGGCGGCGGCGCGCCCAGTCCGGCTCGACGGTGTGCGTCCACACCCACTCCAGCAGGCCGGTGAGCCGTTCGGTCACGTCGGGGCGGCGCAGCCCGGCGGGCAGCGGGCGCCCCAGCGAGACGGCGAGGTCGGCGTGCGCGCGCTCGGGCGGGGTCCGGCGGACGGTGGCGAGCTCCTCGTGGAACGTCGGCGAGCCCACGCCCGGGTGCGGCGGGGTGAGGAAATCGGCGATCCACCGGGTCCTGAGGCCGAGCGCGGCCTCCAGCAGCGCGGCGGTGACGGGCTCCCGCCGGAGCAGCCGCCGGTACGCGGCCAGGTGGGCGTCGAGCCATGCCCGCTCTCCCGGGTGGGCGGCGGTGCCCTTGTCGAGGGTCTCCAGGCAGGCGGTCGTCTCCGCCAGGGCAGAGACGACGAACCGCCCGCCCGCGAGCGTGTCCGCGTCGACCAGCCACCACCCCATGTTTCGCCTCCTCGCGAAACATTACCGGCCCGCCCTGACGGCCCCGACCCTGTGGATCATGCGCACGTATCGGGACCTGTTCCGCGCCCCGGAGTACACCCCCCTCTTCGCCTCGTTCACCCTCCAGGTGGCCGCCCAGACGGTCGGCGCCATCGCGCTCGGCACGCTGGTGTACGACTCGACCCGGTCGCCGCTGCTTTCGGCGCTGAGCATGTTCGGCGGCTCGTTCGCCCAGATGATCGGCGCGCTGACCCTGCTCTCGGCGGCCGACCGCGTCCCGCCGAGGACCGCGCTGGCCTGCATGGCCCTGGTGTCCGGCGCGGGCACGGCCGTCCTCGCTCTCCCCGGGCTGCCGGTCGCGGCGCTGTTCGCCGTCGTGCTCGGGCTCGGCCTGGTCGCCTCGCTCGGCGGCGCCGTCCGCTACGGGCTGCTGAGCGAGATCCTTCCCGCCGAGGGCTACCTCCTCGGCCGCTCGGTCCTGAACATGGCCGTGGGGACCATGCAGATCTGCGGCTTCGCCACCGGCGGCGCCCTGGTCGTGCTGGTCTCGCCCCGCGGCGCCCTGCTCGCCGGAGCCGCGCTGTACGTCCTCACGGCCGTGATGGTGGCCGCCGGTCTGAGCGGGCGCCCGCCCCGGGCGGCGGGCCGTCCGAGCCTCGCCCAGACCTGGCGCACCAACGCGCACCTGCTGTCCTCGGCGCCGCGCCGCTACACCTACCTGGCGATGTGCGTGCCGAACGGGCTGATCGTCGGCTGCGAGGCGATCTTCGTCCCGTACTCGCCGCGGCACGCGGGGCTGCTCCTCGCCATGGCGGCCGTCGGCATGCTGATCGGCGACACCGTGACGGGCCGCTTCGTCCCGCGGCGGCAGCGCGAGCGGCTCGGCCCGCCCCTGCGGCTCCTCCTCGGCGCCCCGTACCTGCTGTTCGCCGTCGATCCGCCGCTCCCGCTAGGCGCGGCGGCCGTCCTGCTGGCGTCCGTCGGCTACGCCGCGACGCTCCTGCTCCAGGAACGCCTGATGGCGCTGACCCCGGTGTCCATGCACGGCCACGCGCTGGGCCTGCACTCGTCGGCCATGCTGACCATGCAGGGCGTCTGCGCGGCCCTGGCGGGCGGTGTCGCGCAGGTGACCTCGCCCTCGGCCGCTTTGGCGATCATGGGCGCCGCCTCGGTGGCCGTCACCCTCGCCCTGGCTCCAGGCCTGCGCCCGCTCCCGATCCGAATATGATCACAGGCCCGTGCCGAGCGAGGAGGGCCGCCATGGCCGTGTTCCTTTTCGGAGACCCGGTGCCCCCGCCCGGGGCCTGGCCGCTCGGGCTGGCCAAGAACCCGGCGGCCCCCGCGCCGATCGTGTTCCGGCTGCTCGACGACGAGAGGCTGGCCGAGCCCGCCGCGAACAACCCGGCCCACCCCGTCGAGACCATGCACGGGCTTCTGGACCGCGCCGGAGTCGCCCCCGGAAGATCACGGTGATCAAGTTTTCGTTTCCGTTGCCTGGAATAGGTAAAGCCCATAATCTAGGACGCGCCATTACCTGATGCCGATCGCCGGCGCGGCCACTGGGTGGGCATGGCCTTTTAGCCTGCGCGCCTTTATGCGCGTGACCGGCGTCGAACCGGGGATGGCGCCGCCGCCCGTGATGGGGATGCCGAAATAACCGAGGAGATCATGCGTCCCGAACGGGGTCCAGCGTCCGGTTCCATTCCCGGAGGTCCCGCCGACGGTGTGCGGCGCCGCGTGGTCGAGGCGGTCAGCGACTCCATGCGGTCGGTGGAGCACATGGGTCATGGTGAGCTGCACCTCTATCTCGCCCTGCTGCAGGATCGGCTGCCCGTCTACGTGGGCACGACGACCGAGCTTCTCACCCAGGCCGGGCAGGCCGACGTGCACAAGAACCTGATGATGTTCGCCGAGGCGACCATCGGCTTCTACAACGAGGTCCTGGCCGCCAAAATGGCCGTCGTGGTCAGCCCGTCGCAGGTGATCCGGCTGCGGCAGGTGATGGAGCCCCGCCGGCTCGGCCCGCAGCAGGCGGAGGAGGTGGTCGCCGCCTACCTGCGCCGGGAGCGGGAGCTGGGACGGGTGCCGGCGGACGTGGAGCCGCTGGGCGCCGCCCGGCTGCTGCTCGGCGGCTGCCTCAATTACGTCTTCAGCGTCATGCTGCTCGGCGACGACGCGCTTCCGCCGCGCCAGGAATACGCCGCCCAGCTCGTCCAGGGCCTGCGCCTGGCCTCCTGATTCCCGCCCCCGGGCGGGGGCGCGAATTCGCGGCAATTGGCCGCGGCTTGGATTTGGCCGACTGTTGCCGATCCGATGGCCTTACCGTTCGGGCGCCGGGGAAGCTGCTCAACGTCGTTTCAGAACGAGTGCCGCCCGTTTTCGCTTGTCCTCGGGCACCGGCCGCCGCGCGGGAGGACGTCGATGAACCTGTCACCGAGAGAGATGGACAAGCTGCACATCTTCGTCGTCTCGGAGATGGCCGAACGGCGCAGGCGGCGCGGCCTGAAGCTGAACTACGGCGAGGCGGTGGCGCTGATCAGCTCCGCGATCGTGGAGGCGGCCCGGGACGGGAAGACCGTCGCCGACTGCATGGAGCTGGGCAGGCACGTGGTCGGGCCGGACGACGTGCTGCCCGGCGTGCGCCCGATGCTGAAGCTGATCCAGGTCGAGGCCGCGTTCGACGACGGCACCAAGCTCGTCTCCTGCCACGACCCCGTCGGCGGCGGAAAGTAACCAGACCGGCTGGAGGAGGGGCGCCCCGCATGGCCGATGACCTGTACCTGTACGGCAAGGGCGAGATCGAGATCAACGCGGGGCAGCGCAGGACGACGCTGACCGTGCGCAACACCGGCGACCGGGCCGTCCAGATCGGCTCCCATTTCCATTTCTTCGAGGTCAACAAGGCGCTGGGCTTCGACCGGGAGAAGGCGTTCGGGATGCGGCTGGACATCCCGGCCGGCACCGCCGTCCGGTTCGAGGCGGGCGACACCAAGAAGGTACGGCTGGTCGAGTACGGCGGCGGGATGCGCGTCGTCGGGTTCGGCGGGCTGCTCGACGGGAGCGTCCGCTCGGCGGCCGCCAGGCACAGGGCCCTGGCCAGGATGCGCGCCCGCGGCTACCTCGACGAGCCCGAACCCGGCCCCGGGCCCGGCCCCGAGCCCGCGCCGGAACCCGCGCCCGCGCGGGCCAAGAAGCGGCGCTCCGGCACGTCCCGGTCCAAGAAGGGCTGACCGCGATGACGACGATCTCGCGCGCGAAGTACGCGAGCATGTACGGCCCCACGGTGGGCGACCGGTTCCGGCTGGGCGACACCAACCTCGTCGTCGAGGTGGAGAAGGACCACACCGAGGGCCACTACGGCGACGAGTCCCAGTACGGCGGCGGGAAGACGGCCAGGGACGGGATGTCGTCCGACCCGGCCTCGCGGAACGCCACGACGGCGCTGGACACCGTCATCACCAACGTCGTGATCATCGACCCGGTGCTGGGCGTCGTGAAGGGGGACATCGGGATCAAGGACGGGCGGATCGCCGGGGTCGGCAAGTCCGGCAACCCGCACACCCAGAACGGCGTGGACCGGCGGCTGATCATCGGGGCCGGCACCGAGGTGATCTCCGGGGAGAACCTGGTCGCCACCGCCGGCGCGATCGACACCCATGTCCACTTCATCGCCCCGCAGCAGGCGCAGAACGCGCTGAGCAACGGGATCACCACCCTCGTCGGCGGCGGGACCGGCCCCGCCGACGGCTCCCGCGGCACCACCTGCACCCCCGGCCCGTGGAACATCGCCCGGATCCTCCAGGCGTACGAGGACATCCCGATCAACATCGCGGTCTACGGCAAGGGCAACAACAGCCTCCCGGGCCCGCTGGAGGAGCAACTGCGCGCGGGCGCCGCCGGCCTGAAGGTGCACGAGGACTGGGGCTCGACCCCGGCCGCCATCGACTGCGCGCTGCGCGTGGCCGACGACCACGACGTGCAGATCACGATCCACACCGACACGCTGAACGAGTCCGGGTTCGTGGAGGACACGATCGACGCGATCGACGGCCGGGCGATCCACACCTACCACTCCGAGGGGGCCGGCGGCGGGCACGCCCCCGACATCCTGCGGATCACCTCGGAACCGAACGCGCTGCCGGCGTCCACGAACCCGACGCTGCCGTACACGGTGAACTCGGTGGACGAGCTGCTCGACATGACCATGGTCTGCCACCACCTCAGCTACGACGTCCCCGAAGACCTCGCGTTCGCCGAGAGCCGTGTCCGCGCCGAGACGATCGCGGCCGAGACCGTCCTGCACGACCTCGGGATCATCAGCATGATCGGCTCGGACTCGCAGGCGATGGGACGGGTCGGCGAGTCGTTCACCCGGGCGTTCCAGGTGGCCCATCACTGCAAGGACAAGCGCGGCCCGCTGGCCGCCGACTCCTCCCGCAACGACAACCACCGCGTCCTGCGCTATCTGGCGAAGCTCACCATCAACCCGGCCCGCACCAGCGGGATGGCCGACACGATCGGGTCGCTGGAGGACGGCAAGCTCGCCGACATCGTCCTCTGGCCGGTCCACTCCTTCGCGGCGAAGCCGTTCATGGTCGTCAAGGGCGGGCTGATCAGCTGGGCGCAGATGGGCGACCCGAACGCGTCGCTGCCCACCCCGCAGCCGGTCTACCTGCGTCCGGCGTACGGGTGCTTCGGCGGGGCGCTGCGGGAGACGTGCGTGACGTTCATGTCGGACGCGGCCATCGCGGACGGCGTCCCCGGACGGCTCGGCCTGGAGCGGATCATCCGGCCGGTGCGCCAGTGCCGGACCGTCGACAAGCGGCACATGCTGCACAACTCGACGCTCGCGGACGTCAGGGTGGACCCGGAGACCTACCGGGTCACCGTGGACGGGGAGCCGGTCACCATCGAACCGGCGCGCGAGCTGCCGCTGAACCGGCTGTACTTCATCGCATGACCCGCCGGGCCCAGGCGGCGCGGGGGCTGGAGCCGCTGCTGGCACAGCTCCAGCTCACCGACTCCGGCTTCCCCAGCGGGCTCTACACGCTGTCGCACGGGCTGGAGGGGTACGTCCAGCTCGGGCTCGCCGGCGCGGAGAACCCGCTGGAACTGGTGTCCGACCTGGTGCACGCGGCGGGCACGGCGGACGCGTCCGCGCTGGCGCTCGCGCACCGGGCGGTGCGGGCCGGCGACTGGGACCGGCTGGTGGACACCGACCGCAGGCTGCACGCGATCAAGCTCAGCGGCGAGCAGCGGACGGCGTCGGTCCGCACCGGCCGGCAGGTGCTGGACGTCGCCGGCCCCGCGTTCGGCTCGGCGCCGGCCGCGCGGCTGGCCCGGCTCGTCGCGGACGGAGCGGCGCCCGGCAACCACGCGGTCGTCGTCGGCGCCGTGCACGCGGGGCTCGGGGTGCCCGTCCGGGACGCCGTGGCGAGCGACCTGTACGCCTTCGCGGCGAGCTGCGCCGCGGCGGCCGTGCGGCTCGGCCGGCTCGACTTCCGCCGCGCGCAGGCGCTGCTGCGCGACGTGCGGCCCGGGCTCGTCCGGGCCGCCGGCATCGCGCTGGACGCCCGGCACCCGCGTGACCTGCACTCCTCGACCCCGGCCGCGGACATCGTCGCGGCCGCCCACGAGCGGGCCGGGGCCCGCCTGTTCATCACCTGACCGCACGACGCGACCGGAAGGACGACGGCCATGGAGCTGGAGCGGGTGTTCAAGATCGGTGTCGGCGGCCCGGTCGGGTCGGGCAAGACCGCCCTCATCGAGGCGCTGGTGCCCGTCCTCGTCGCCCGGGGATGCGCCCCCGGAGTGATCACGAACGACATCTACACCCAGGAGGACGCCGAGCACGTCCGCCGGACGCTGGCGGGGACGCTGGACGGCGACCGCGTCGTCGGCGTCGAGACCGGCGCGTGCCCGCATACCGCCGTCCGCGACGATCCCACGATGAACCTCGCCGCCGCGGCCGACCTCCTCGGCCGCTTCCCCGACATCGACGTGCTGCTGTTCGAGAGCGGCGGCGACAACCTGACGCTCACCTTCAGCCCGGCGCTCGCCGACGTGTACGTGTTCGTCCTGGACACGGCCGAGGGGGAGAAGATGCCGCGCAAGCGCGGGCCGGGCACCACCGACTCCGACCTGCTGGTCATCAACAAGATCGACATCGCCCCGTACGTGCGCACCGACCTGTCGGTGATGGAGCGCGACGCGCGGGAGGTCCGCGGGGCGCGCCCCGTCATCCTGACCGACTGCTTCGCCGGCACCGGCGTCAAGGAGGTCGCGGACTTCGTCCTCGGCCGCAGGGAAGCGCTGTGCTCACCGGCACGATGACCCGCGGATCCGCGGGCGATTCTCCGCCCGCCGGCCCGCTGCCCGCGGTGGACGGCCCGGTGGACGACCCGGTGCCCGCGGCGGTCAACGAGCACGCCGCGGTGCCCGACACGCTCCCGGTCGGCTCACCTGGCAAGGACGGCGTGCTGGAGCTGTCGTTCGCGGTGGCGGGCGGCCGGACGGAGCTGACCGGCCATTTCCAGAAGGCGCCCCTGCACATCACCCGCCCGCTGTATCTGGACGCCGACCGTCCCGGCATGCCGTGCGTGATGTTCATGTCGTCCGGGGGCGGTGTCCTCCAGGGCGACCGCTACCGCCTGCGGCTGGACTGCGGGGCCGGGACGTCCGTCCGCTTCACCACCCAGACCGCCACGCGGCTTTACCGGATGGAACACGACTACGCCACCCAGACCGTCGAGCTCGGCGCCGCGCCGGGCAGCTACGTCGAGTACCTGCCCGAGACCACGATCCCGTTCTCGGGCTCGCGGTTCTACCAGCGCATGACGGTCGCGGTCGACGCGGACGCGACCGTCGTCCTGGGCGACAAGGTGATGGCGGGACGGCTCGCACGCGGGGAACGCCACGCCTACACCGCCTACTGCACCGACCTGGACGTCCACGACCCGCGAGGCCGCCTGATCTTCGCGGACCCGCTCCGGCTCGTCCCCGGCGAGCGGACGGTCACCGGCCCCGGGGTGATGGGCGGCTCCGGGCTCATGGCGTCCCTGTACGTCGTCACGGGGTCGCGGCCCGCGCGGGAGGTGGCCGGCGTCCTGCACGAGACGCTCGCCGCGACGGAGCCGCGCGGCGGCGCCGGTGTCCTGCCCGGCGACCGCGGAGCGTGGGCCCGCGTGCTCGGCGACCGCTCCCCGGAGACCGAGGCGGCGTTCTCCCTGGCCCTGGACGCTCTGCGGCGCCTGCTGGCGGCGCCATGAACCCACGCCGACGACGACCGGGGGGCCTGGAATGCCCGAGGGGCTGAACACCGGTGATTCCGCATGGCTGATGGTGAGCACCGCGATGGTGCTCCTCATGACGCCGGGACTCGCCTTCTTCTACGGCGGGATGGTCCGCTCCAAGAACATGCTGACGATGCTCTACATGAGCTTCATCTGCATCAGCCTGGTGACCGTCCTGTGGTTCCTGTACGGGTACGGGCTGGCGTTCGGCGAGGACGTCGGCGGCGCCGGGCTCATCGGCTGGGGGGACTGGCGCCTCGGCGACGTCAGCCCCGACACGCTCCAGGGGAGGATCCCGGAACAGATCTACGCCTGCTTCCAGCTCACGTTCGCGATCATCACCGTCGCGCTGATCAGCGGCTCGATCGCGGGCCGGGCCCGGTTCGGCCCGTGGTTCGCCTTCGTCGTCGCCTGGGTGACGCTCGTGTACATACCCGTGGCGCACTGGGTCTTCGCCTCGTCGGGCTGGCTGAACAAGTGGGGCGTGATGGACTTCGCCGGGGGCCTCGTCGTCGAGCTGAGCTCCGGCGTCTCCGGGCTCGCGATGGCGCTGGTGCTCGGCCAGGGTGTCGAGTTCCGGCGGCGGGAGGGACCGCGGCCGGGGAACGTACCGTTCGTCCTGCTGGGCCTCGGGTTGCTGTGGTTCGGCTGGTTCGGGTTCAACGCCGGCTCGGCGCTGACCGACGGCGCCGTCGCGACCCGCGCGTTCGTCAGCACCATGATCGCCGGTTGTGCCGGGATGCTGACGTGGCGGCTGCTGGAATGGATCCGGGTCCGGCACCTGACCAAGCTCGGCTCGGCCAGCGGCGCCCTCGCCGGGCTCGTGGCCATCACCCCAGCGTGCGCGTTCGTCAGCGTCGAGGGCGCCTTCCTCATCGGCGCCGTCGCCGCCGCGGTGTGCACCTACGCCGTCGAGCTGAAACTCGTCGCCGGCTACGACGACACCCTGGACGTCACCGGAATCCACGGCGCCGGGGGAGTCGTCGGCGTCGTGTCGCTCGGCTTCCTGTCCACCGGCTGGGACACGGGCGTCCCCGGGCTGTTCTACGGCGGCTCGGTCTCGGTGCTCGGCAAGCAGGTCGTGGCGGTGCTCGCCGTCGCGTTCTACGCCTTCGCCGTCACCTATGTCATCGGCAAGGTCATCGACGGTCTGTTCCGCATGCGCATGACCGACGAGGAGCAGGCCCGGGGGACCGACACCGCCTTCGCCGAAGGCTGACTCGCCCTCCCTCCGCCGGGCTGGGATCGGCGGTGCCGTCAGCGTCCCGTGCTTCCGTCGATCTGTTCCCGGAGGATGTCGGCGTGCCCGGCGTGCCGGGCCGTCTCCTCGATCATGTGGGTCAGCGTCCACCGGCGGGACGGCCCCGAGCCGCCGCGCCGGGCCGGGCGGGGCCCTGGACGGGTGAGGTCGTCCCAGGTGGCGATCTGGTCGTTGGCCTCGGCGGCGGTTTCCCGGTACGCGGAGATGATCATTTCGGTGGTGTCGTCCGGGCCGGGGTGGAAGGTGGCCGGCCAGTCGCTCACGGCGTGGCCGAGCAGCCAGTGCCGTTCCACGAAGGTGAGGTGCTTGACCAGGCCGAGCAGGTTCGTCCCGGACGGCACGCCCGGTGCGGCGGCCTGATCCCGCGGCACGCCCCCGGCCTTGGCCGCGACGGCGGCGCGCAGGTAGTCGAGGAAGCCGACGAGGACGTCCCTCTCATCGGGGCCCGTCGCGGGAGGGCCTGTGTCGCGTTTGCGGTCGCTCATGTTCACCTCGAAAACGTCGGTTGCCCACCACACTGGCCCCTGCCGCCACGGTGGACGGCGAAAGTTTGCCGATCCGGCAAAGGCCGGGGCTCAGCGGGCGCCGCCGGATCTTCCGGCTGGAACGATCCCTGTCAAAACACGCGGCCGTCTTTCGACAATCGATTATCCCGTTGAATGAGCAGCTCCTTGATAACCGATAATCGACCGAAGAAGTTGAAGTCCGATCATTGACGGCCCTTGGCGGGCTGGTTAGCATCGGTCCAGTCGGTGGATCCACATTAATTTGTCGATGTCTCTTCGGCTGCCGAAGTCCGGCCTCCAATCCCGTGCAGAGGAATTCGCATGCGCAAGAGGATCGTGGTTTCCGCCGCGGCGTTCGCCGTCCTGGCCGCCGGGCCGGTCGCCCCCGCGTCCGCGTCGCCGCTCGTCCGCGGACCCGACGGCAGCAGCCTTGAGGTCGCGCTCGCCAACGGCTCCGGATGCTCGCTCGGCACCGTCGCGGTCGACCTGGCGGACGACGCCGAGACCTTCACCCTCGACTACAGCGACTACACGGCGCGGGCGGGCGGTTCGTCGGAGCCCGCCGAAGCGCGCAAGCGCTGCCAGGTCAAGCTGAAGGTGGGGCACCCTGAGAACTTCACCTACGCCATCTCGCGGGTCGACTACCGGGTCGCCGCCGGCCTCCAGCCCGGCGCGTCGGCCGTCCAGCGGGGCGTGCATTACATCCAGGAGCCGAGCGGGTACACCACGTTCACCCTGAAAGGACCCCACGACGGGAACTTCCAGTTCACCGACCGGGTGCCGGAGGACCAGCTCGTCTGGAAGATGTGCGGCGTGGAGCGAAGCATCAACGTCAACACCGAGCTGCGGGTCGACAAGGGAACCTCCGATCCGTCGAAGGTGAGTTCCATCTCCATGAACTCCGCCGAAGGCAGCAGGACGACCTACCATCTGGCCTGGAAACTCTGCTCATAGGCCCGCATGTTCGAGTCGGCCGTCAGGTCCGGCGGCGCGGCGCGATGGACTGCTTGTGGTGGAAGATGTTGAGCGGGTCCCACCGCTTTTTGACCTTCTTGAGAAGGTCGTAGTGGTCCCGGTAATACAAACGGGACCACGGCACGCCCGAGGAGTTCCATTTCCTGTCGTTGAGATCGACGTCGGGATAGCCGATATAGCAGCCGTCGGTGATGTGCTGACCCTTGTGGCCGTCGGGAACCGGCACGCCGCCCGTCGGGGCGTACATTCGCTTGTAAAGGGTGCGGATCCAACGCAGCTGGTCCTCGCCGTCCTGGCCGGCCGGCCAATAGACCTGATGCTGGAGTTTCAGCACGGAATCGCGCTGGAACACCGCGGTGTCGGCGGGCTTCTTCTTGTTGATCGCCGCGCCGTAGGAGTCGATCTGGACGACCGCGTCGCGTTTCTGGTCGGGATCTTCGAGGGCCAGGGACTTCCACAGCGCGTCTATCTGGTGGGCGGGGAGCGGTTTGCGCATGTAGGCCGACTTGTGTTTGCCGCAGCGTAGATTGTCCACCGGCCCGAGCAGCCGCTCCACGGTGTTCCACGGCAGCATCGTCGGGCTGTCCAGGCCCATCAGCGCCGGGTACTCCCCGTACGCCTCGGTCAGCGGCTCGCGCTCGACGGCGACCTCCTCGCTCATCGCGGTGAGGAATTCCTCCAGGCGGTCGCGGGCCTGGGGGAGGGTGGCGTCGATCTGGGCGATCAGCCCGATCTTTTCCTGGCTGCGATGGGTGAGCAGCAGAATCGCGAACAGGGGACCGTAACGCCCGCCGGCCTTCTTGCCGGCCGTGGCGAAGAAGTCGCCGAAATTGGTGATGATCCGGGTGAATCGCGCCTTGTTCATCTGCGACCAGTTCCACCCGCTGGCGGTGAGCAGCACCCGTTCCGGCGCGGTCGGGAGGCCACGGAACCAGAACCGGGTGACGATGCCGAAATTGCCTCCGCCGCCTCCGGTGTGCGCCCACCACAGGTCCCGGTTCGGGTCCTTCTTGTTCCGGGTGGCGACCACCAGCCTGACGTCGCGGTTCTTGTCGACGACGGCGACCTCGACCGCGTACAGGTAGTCGACGGTGAGGCCGAACTGGCGTGACAGCAGCCCGAAGCCGCCGACCGGGATGTGCCCGCCGGCGCCGACCGACGGGCACGAGCCGCCCGGCAGCACCCGTCCCGTCCGCAGGAACAGGTCCTTGCGCAGGTCACCGTTGGTGGCCCCGGCCTCGACGCAGATCGCCTTCATGTCCGGGTCGGCGTAGATCTCGTCCATCAGCGAGACGTCGATGATCACCCGGACGTCGTCGGAGCAGACGAAGTCCTCGTAGCAGTGCCCGCCGGACCGGACCGTGATCCGGGTCCGCCGGTCGTCGGGGGCGGGCTCGGTGACCGCCTGCCGCAGCGCGGCGCGGACCTCCTCGCTGTCGCGCACCAGCCGGACGTATTCGGGGTGGGCCCGCCACCGGGGATTGAATCCCCGGCACAGCGCCGCGAAGCGCGGGTCCCCGGGTGTGACCTTGATTCCGCCCTCGTCGACCACCGTTCCCGCCGCCTCTTCGCTCACCCTGCCCCCTCACGTCGTCACGGCCGCCCGCCCGGCCGGGACCGGCCCTAGCCACGACAATCTTCCGCAACCCGGGCAAACGCCACCTCCATGAAGGGACATCAGGTGGTCATGCCGCCGGAGGGCGACCGGCACGCTCGTAGGGCCGAGCCGGTGATGGGGATCACGGCGGGCGCCCGGGCGTCTCGTTGACGATCAAACGAACTTTTCCTACCGTAAAAATAGGAATAGTCGGGATCGTTGCTGTGAGGCGCCGGATGACCATGACGGAGATCGACCTGCGCCGCGTCTACGGCGCCTACCCCACCGGTGTGGCGGCGGTGGCGGGCCTCGTGGGGGGACGGCCAGTCGGCATGGCCGCCAGCTCGTTCGTGCCGGTGTCGCTGGATCCGCCGCTGGTGTCGGTGTGCATGGCGCACACGTCAACGACCTGGCCGGTGCTGCGCGGCCTCCCGCACATCGGGATCAGCGTGCTCGGCGCCCATCAGGAGGACGTCGGGCGGCGGCTCGGCGGCCGTGGCGGCGACCGCTTCGCCGGGATCGCGTGGCGTTCCACCGCGAGCGGCTGCGTGCTGATCGAGGGCGCCGCCGCCTGGTACGACTGCACGGTCGAGCAGCGCGTCCGCTCAGGCGACCACGACATCGTGGTGCTCCGCGTCCACGACCTGGATGCCGCCGCCGAGGTTTCGCCGCTCGTGTTCCACGCCAGCCGCTTTCATCGCCTGCACTGACGGTGCGCCGAGTTAAATCGTAGAAGCGACCAGGACAGCTCCGAGAAAGGTCACCCGATGACCGGCACGGAAACCGATTCATGGCAGCCTCTGACCAATGTCGAGGGACTTCCCCTGATCGGCGGGCGGGGCCTGGTCCGGCTCCGGTTGCGCGGAGAGCAGGGGGTTCTCTGGGAGGTCTTCTATCCGGCGGGCGTCCGTTCGCCTGAGCATCGGCACCGGCACGACAGCTACATCTATCTGCTGAGCGGGTCCCTCGTCGGGACGGTCGGCGGGGAACCGGCCCGGCTGGCGCCGGGCCAGGCCCTGTTCCATCCGACCGGTGTCCCGCACACGGTCGTGGCCGTCACCGACAGCACATGGCTGGAATTCAAGTCGCCGCCGGGCGACGCCTGGGACTGACGCGCCGGCGCCCAGCCGCCGCGCCGGGCCGGCGGCCCGCCTGACCTGCACGATACGGACTTGACACATACTTTTCCTACCATAATTATAGGAATATGGCGCACGCACTGACCGTCCGGCGTGTGGTGGACCACATGCGGCTGGACAGCACTCTCTGTCGCTGATCCGGATCTGCCCTCACCCTCCCTCTTCGAGTTCTCCTGCCGCGAGAGCCCGCCGTCGTGTTCCGTCCGGACGCGGCGCGGCCTTCTCGCTCGTTCGCCTGAAGGGCCAGCCATGTCGAGTTCCGTTCCGCACGCTTCCCGGTCGAAAGCAGTACGCCGTCCACCGCCCTTGGTCTGCGCCGTCCTCGCCCTTCTGCTGGGCCTGGCCACCGCCTGCGGCGGGTCGGCCACGGCCGGGGGCGGCGGCTCCGGGCCCGGCGCGGTGATCAAGCTGGGCGACCCGGGCAACGCCGGTGTGCTCGCCTACGCCAAGCGCGAGAAGATCCTGGAGAAGCGGCTCAAGGACGCCGGCGCGCGGGTGGAGTGGGGCGGCTCGTACGCCTCGTTCACGGCGACGATCGACGCGGTGCGGTCCAGGTCGGTGAACGTGCTGGAGGGTGCGATCTCACCGGCCGTGGGCTACCTGGCCAACGGCCGCGACCTGCGGATCTTCGCCGCCGCCGACCGGGTCGCAGACAAGGCCGCGCCGTATGAGGACGGTCTGGTCGTCAAGGCGGACAGCCCGGCCAGGACGGTGCGCGACCTCGTCGGCAAGCGCGTCGCCGTCAACAAGGCCGGACGCGGTGAGTACCTGCTGCTGCTCGCGCTCAAGCAGGCCGGGATTCCGGCCTCGCAGGTCCAGCGCGTCCATCTGAACCCGGCGCAGGGCGCGTCGGCGTTCGCGACCGGCAAGGTGGACGCCTGGTGGGCGATCGTCGACGCCTATCCCGAGGTCGTCGCCAAGGGCGCGCGGGTCCTGCTGCACGGCCGCGACCTGCCCGACCGGGACCTGACCATTTTCGCCGCCCGTACCGAGCTGCTCCAGGCCAATCCGCGCGCCGTCCAGGTCTTCCTGGACGTCGTCCGCCAGCTGACCGAACAGGAGAAGCGCGACCCGCGCAAGTTCCAGAACGTGTTCCTCGACAAGGGCCCGACGGCCCTGTCCGGTGCCCGGCTGGACGACGCGATCGCCAAGGCCCGCTACCAGAACGTGCCGCGTCCCGTCACCGACGCCGACGGCGGGCACGTCACCGCGGTCGCCGGTCTGTTCCAGGAGCAGGGCGTGCTGCCGAAGGCGGTACGGCCCGAGGACGTCCTGTTCAAGCTGGGGACCGTCCGATGACCGCCGAGATCACGTCCGACGCCGGGGCCGTGGAAAGGCGTCCGGCACAGGAGAGCGCCGGCGAGCTGCGCCCGCCGCCGTGGCTGGGGCAGCGGCGACGGCGTCCGGCGGTGTCGCTGGCCCTTCGCCTGTCGGTGCCGCTGGCGCTGCTGGTCGCCTGGTGGTGGGGGTCGGGCAGCGGCCGCATCCCGCCGGACGTCCTGACCGGGCCCGGCGCGGTGCTGTCCGCCCTGCGGGAGCTGGCCTCGACCGGGCAGCTCGCGGACTACGTGCTCGCCTCGGCGCGCCGCGCGGCCCTCGGCGTCCTGGTCGGCTGCGGCGCGGGGCTGGTGCTCGGCGCGGCCGCCGGGCTGTCCGCGCTCGGCGAGGAACTGATCGACCTGACCCTGCAGATGAAGCGGGCGGTGCCGTTCCTGGCGCTGGTGCCGCTGTTCATCTCCTGGTTCGGCGTCGGCGAGACGTTCAAGGTCGCGCTGATCGCGGTGGCCGCGTCCGCGCCCATGTACGCCTACGTCTACCTGGGCGTGCGCGGCGTCGACCGCAAGGTGGTGGAGGCCGCGCGCGGTTTCGGGCTCCGCGGCCCCCGGCTGGCGGTGTCGGTGGTGCTCCCGTCCGCGCTGCCCAGCGTGCTGATGGCCCTGCGGATCAGCCTGTCGGTGTCGCTGACCGGGCTGATCGCCGCCGAGCAGCTCGGCGCGACCGAGGGCATCGGCTACCTGGTGACGCTCGCCCAGCAGTACTACCGCAACGACTACATGGTGCTGTGCATCCTGATCTACGCGCTGCTCGGGCTGCTCATCGACCTGGCGATCAGAGGTCTGGAACGGCTCGCCACGCCGTGGCGCGGGCAGGTGACGGCCCGATGACCCGCGACGAGGGCGAGGTGGCGGTGCGGGTGCGGGGGCTGCGCAAGGCTTTCGGCGCCAAGACCGTCCTGGACGGGATCGATCTGGAGGTCAGGCGCGGCGAGTTCTTCGCGCTGCTCGGCCCGAGCGGTACCGGCAAGACCACGCTGCTGCGCCTGCTCGCCGGCCTGGAACGCCCCGACGCGGGGACGGTCCTGACCGCGCCGCGCGTCACCACCGTCTACCAGGAGCCCCGGCTGGTGGTGGCCAGGCGCGTGCTGGCCAACGTCACGCTCGGGCTGCCGCGTCCGGCGCGTGATCCTGCGCGCGGCAAGGGCAGCCGCGCGCTCACCGAGGTCGGCCTGGGCGGACGGGAGCGCGACTGGCCCGCCACCCTGTCGGGCGGGGAGGCGCAGCGGGTTGCGCTGGCCCGCGCGCTGGTGCGCGACCCGCAGGTGCTGCTCTTGGACGAACCGTTCGCCGCCCTGGACGCCCTGACCCGGCTCCAGGCCCAGGATCTGGTGGCCGAACTGTGCGCGCGGCATCGTCCCGCGGTCGTGCTCGTCACCCACGACGTGGACGAGGCGGTGCGCCTGGCCGACCGGGTCGCCGTGCTGGACGACGGCCGCTTCGTCGTGGACCGTGCCATCGAGCTGCCCCGCCCCCGCGCCGCGTCGTCGGCCGCGGCCGACCCGGCGGTGCTGGAGCACCGCCGCGAGCTGCTGACCCGCCTGGGCGTCTCCCCGCCACCCGACCAAGCCGACCTGCCGTCTGACCGAGGAGTTGTCGCATGACCAGTCCGCCTACCCGTGGTGTCGACAAGATCTGGTTCACCCGCTGCCCGGTTCCGACCGCCAGCGGCCTCGCCCACCGGCTCGGCGGGCTCGCCGAGGCGTTCGCGCCGTACGGGCTGGAGGTGGGCGTCCTCCAGGACGCGGAACCCGAGCTGGCCCGCCACCACTTCGACCACGACCTGCCGGGCCTGTTCCGCGAGGGCGGCAATGTGCCCGCGCTGGCCGCCCGCAGCGAGGGCGCGCCGACCAGGCTGATCGGGCTGACGTGGATCGAGGAGTGGCAGTCGGTCCTCGTCCGTCCGGGCTCGGGGATCGATTCGCCGGAAGACCTGCGCGGCGCCCGCGTGGCGCTGCCCGGCTGGGCACGGACCAGGGCGCAGAGCTTCCCGCGCGCGATGGCGCTGCACGGTATCAAGGGCGCGCTCGTCCAGGGCGGCCTCACCCTGGACGACGTCACGTTCGTCGAGGTCGCCGCCGACCTGTCCCCGTCGGTGGGACGGGACGCGCGCGGCGGACGCATCGCGTGGCCCGGCCTGGACGAGCTCGCCCGCGGGCAGGTGGACGCCGTCTACGTCAAGGGCGCCCGCGCCGCCGAGCAGGCCGCCGAGCTCGGCCTCGTCGTCGGCGTCGACCTGGACGCCCATCCCGACCCGGCGACCCGTGTCAACAACGGCACGCCGCGGCCGATCACCGTGCACGAGCGGCTGCTGGACGAGCGGCCCGAGCTGGTCACCGCCTTCCTCGCCGCCACGCTGCGGGCGGCCGACTGGGCCGCCGCCGACCTGGACGGCGTCCGGCGGATCCTCGCCGGGGAGACCCGGTCGGGCGCGTCCGGCGTGCGCACCGCCTACCGCGACGGGTTCCACCGCGCGCTGCGTCCCGACCTGTCGCCCGAACGCCTCGACCTGCTCGTGAGGCAGAAAGACTTCCTGCTGCTCCACGGCTTCCTGGCGACCGACTTCGACGTCGTGGCGTGGGCGGCGCCCGAGCCGCTGCGCGAGGTCTCCGCTAGGGCGGCGGCATGACCCCGCCACCCAGGTTCTTGCTGACGCTGCCGACGAGCGGGCCGGACACGGAGCCGGCGCCGCTGCCGGAGTTCGTCACCGACACCCGCCAGGGCCGGTACGGGCCCTTCGACACGATCGCCGAGGTGGGACGCGCCGCCGAGATCACCGGGTTCGACGGGGTCGTCGCCCCCTTCGCGCCCGACGCAGAGGAGTCGCTGGTGGTGGTCGCGGGGCTGCTGCGCCACAACCGCTGGATCCACGGCGTCGCGGGCTTCCATCCGGGCGTCGGGACCCCGGTGTACGCGGCCAAGCTGTCGGCGTCGCTCCAGCGGTTCACCGAGGACCGCTTCGGCTGGTGGCCGGTCGTCGACCCGCCCACGGCGGTGGCGCGGGCGCACGGCGACTTCCTGGAGGGCCCGGACCGGTACGCCCGCGCCGACGAGTTCCTCACCATCGCCAAGGGCGTGTGGGAGCACGAGGACTACACCTACGAAGGCAGGTTCTTCCAGGTTCTCGCCGGCGGCTTCCAGGGGCCGCTGGCCGGGCGGCGCTTCCCGGCCGTCCACCTGTCCGGCGTCTCGGCCGAGGCGCTGGACCTGTCCGCCGAGCACGCCGACGTCCACATCTTCGACGTGACCGACGACCTCGACGCGCTCGCCGCCGACCTGGGCGAACGCGCCGCCGAGCGTGGCCGGACCGTCGCCCTCGGCCTGCGGCTGACCGTGGCGGCCGGCGAGGACGAGGCCGAGGCGAAAGCCGTCCGGAACGTCCCCGAGCATGCACTCACCGGGACGTTCGAGCAGGTCGCGGCGGAGCTGCGGGGCTATGCCGCCCGGGGCGTGAGCACGTTCGTCCTGGCGCCGGCGCCGCACGTCGGGGAGATCTACCGGCTCGGGCAGCAGCTGCTGCCCCTCTTCGCTCGGGAGCACGCCCATGTCGATTGACATCTACTGGCGCATCGGGACGCACGGCGACCAGCCGTCGCTGCGCCGCCGGCTGGTGACCCGCGGCGACTGGTCGCCGGTCGTGCCGGGCAGCATCACCCCGGGGCTGCGCGAGGGCCGTCCGGACGGGTACAGCCACCTGGACCACATGGCCGACGTCGCGCGCTCCAGCGAGCTGTCGGGGTTCGTCGGCGGGCTGCTGCCGTCGTTCCCCTTCACCGACGATCCGTGGGCGGCGGCCGCGAGCCTGGCGCGCGAGACCACCATCTACCGGTTCATGATCGCCTTCCAGCCGGGTTTCCTGCATCCGGTGCAGGCGGCGCGGATGTCGGCGAGCCTGCAGCGCGCCACCGGCGGACGCGTCGTCTACAACATCATCTCCGGCGGCGGCGGCCCCGCCCAGCTGTGGTGGGGCGACAAGGTCGGGCACGACGACCGGTACGCCCGGACCTCGGAGTTCCTCGACGTTCTCAAGGCCGTGTGGCACGGCGGTCCGGTCACCCACGACGGCCGCTTCTACCGGGTCGAGGGCGCGGGGCTGCCCGAGCGCCTCGCCGGGCAGCCCTTCCCGGAGATCTACTTCTCCGGCTCGTCCAAGGCGGCGATCGAGGCGGCCGGGAGGCACGCCGACTACTACCTGTCGTGGCTGGAGCCGTTCCCCGCGCTGGCCGCCAAGTTCGGCCAGGTCCGCGAGCACAGCGCCGCCATCGGCCGCTCGCCCAGGTTCGCGGTGCGCATCGACGTGCTGGCCCGCGAGACCGCGGACGAGGCGTGGGCGGAGATCCGCCGCGGCTGGCGGCACGTCGACCCCGAGCGGTTGCGGGGCCCGGAGTCCACCGGCGACTCGGTCGGCTGGCTGCGCAGCTCGCGGTTCATCGACTGGCCGGTGCGCGAGCCCCGCGAGCTGGAGGCGAGCCCCAACGTGTGGGGCGGTTTCCACCTGCTGCGCGGCGGTCCGGCGTTCGGGCTGGTCGGCAGCTACGCGCAGGTCGCCGCCCGGCTCGACGAGCTGATCGCGCTCGGCGTGGACGCGTTCATCCTCGCCGGGGTGCCGCACCTGGAGGAGGCGCGCCGCGTCGGCGAGAACGTCCTTCCCCTGCTGCGTGGCCTCCGGCCCGACGCCGCGCCCGACTCATCCCTCCCGACTCTCGAAGCGAAAGGACTCATCCGATGACCCGCGTCGGTTACTTCCCCCACAACAACTCGCTCTGGGTGCTGCGGCACCGGGGCATTCTGGAACGATCGCTGCCGGACGTGGAGTGGGTGGACCTGCGGTCGCTTCCCGCGGGCGACCGTCCCGAACCCGCGGAGGGCCTGCCGTCCGCGCACGGCGACCACCTGTTCGACGGCGGCTACGACTTCATCGGCACCGGCTCCACACCGCCGGTCACCGCGCAGGCCCGCGGCCACGACATCGTCTACGTGGCGATCTCCGGGCCGCGGGTGGACAACGGGCGGCTCGTCGCCCTGCCCGGTTCCGGCATCGCCTCCCCGGCCGACCTCGCCGGGAAGCGGGTCGCCCTCGGCCACGGCTCCTGGCAGACCACGCTGCTGCTGCTCGCGCTCGACCAGGCCGGGCTCACCTGGCGCGACATCGAGCCGGTCGACGCAGGGGCCGAGGGCGCGCAACTGCTCCTGGACGGCAAGGTCGACGCCTGGACGGGCAGCTACCCCGCGCTCGCCGTGCTGGAGAGCGAGACGGAGCCGCGGACGCTGATCGAGACCGACGGGCTGTTCAGCCACCGCTCGCTGTGGTTCACGCGGCGCGACTTCGCCGTCCGGCACCGCGACGTCCTCGCCGCCATCGTCGGGGCGCTGCAGGAGTCGGACGCCTGGATCCGCGCCAACCCCCGCGACGCGGCCGAGCTGTTCGCCGGCGACGGCGTGGGCGGCGACGACCTCGACGCGTGGGAGCACGCGCTGCGCGGTCGCCCGTTCGGGCTGCTCCCGGTCAGCGACGACTTCGTCGCCGAGCAGCAGCGCGCCGCCGACCTGCTGCACGCCAACGGCCTGCTCGACCGGAAGATCACCGTCGCCGACGCCGTCCTCCCGGACCTGGCCGACCTGGTCACCCGCGCGTAGGCGGCGGCCCCTCGGTCATCCGCGCCGGGTGCAGGAGCGGGACGGCGCTGAGGAGCGCCTTCGTGTACGGGTGCCGCGGCGTGTCGAAGACCGCGTCCGTGGCACCCAGCTCCACGATCTCGCCGTCCCGCATCACCGCGACGCGGTCGCTGACCTGGCGGACGACGGCCAGGTCGTGGGAGACGAAGACCATCGTCAGGTCGAACTCCGCTTGCAGGTCCGCGAGGAGTTCCAGAACCTGCGCCTGGGTGGAGACGTCCAGGGAGGTGACGGGCTCGTCGCAGACCAGCAGGCGGGGACGCAGGGCCAGCGCGCGGGCGATGCCGATCCGCTGCCGCTGCCCGCCGGAGAACTCGTGCGGATGGTCGCCGTAGCGCGCCGGGTCCAGCCCGACGCGTTCCATCAGGGCGCGCGCGGTCGCGGCCGGGGCGGCCTCGCCGTGGATCCGCAGCGGGCCGGCGATGCTCTCGCCCACGGTGCGGCGCGGGTTCAGGGACGCGCCGGGATCCTGGAAGATCATCTGGAGGTCGCGCCGGAGGGGGCGCAGCCGCCGTTCCGGCATCCCGGCCAGGTCGTGCCCGTCGAAGGCGACGCCGCCGGAGGTGGGTTCGAGGAGCCGGACGAGCAGCCGCGCCAGCGTCGTCTTGCCGCTGCCGCTCTCGCCCACGATGCCCAGGGTCTCGCCGCGCCGGACGTCGAAGGTGACGCCGTCAACGGCCGAGACGGTGCGGCGGCGCGGCGGCGTCCCGGAGACGAAGTCGCGCCGCAGGTCCGTGACGCGCAGCAACGGCTCGCCCGGCGCCGACTTCCTGGCGCGCGGCGTGTCGAGCCTTGGGACGGCCGCCAGCAGCTCACGCGTGTGGGCGGCCTGCGGCTCGCGCAGGACGGCGTCCACCGGGCCGTGCTCGACGGCCTGCCCGTCGCGCATCACCAGGACCTCGTCGACGCTCCCGGCGATCACCCCGAAGTCATGGCTGACCAGCAGCAGCGCCATCCCGGTGTCGGCGCGCAGGTCGTTCAGCAGGGCGAGGATCTGCGCCTGGACGGTCACGTCCAGCGCGGTGGTCGGCTCGTCGGCGACGAGGATCGGCGGCTCCAGCGCCAGCGCCATGGCGATCAGCGCGCGCTGGCGCATGCCGCCGGAGAACTCGTGCGGGTACGCGCGGGCGCGGCGCGCCGCGTCGGGGACGCCGACGCGGTCCAGCACCTCGACCGCCTTGGCGCGAGCCGCCTTGCGGGTGGCGCCGGTGTGGACGCGGTAGACCTCGGCGATCTGGTCGCCGACGCGCAGGTACGGGTCGAGCGAGGACAGCGGGTCCTGGAACACCATGGCGATCCCGCCGCCGCGCAGCCTTCGCAGCTCGGCCTCCGGCGCGGCGAGGACGTCCGTCCCGCCGGCGACGATCTCGCCGGTGACCCGCGCGCCGCGGTTCAGCCGCAGCAGCGACATCGCCAGCGTGCTCTTGCCCGAGCCCGATTCCCCGACCACGCCGAGGGCCCGCCCGGCCGCGAGGTCGAACGACACGCCCCTGACCGCCTCGAAGCCGCCGAACCGAACCCGCAGGTCGCGCACGCGCAGCGCCCTGCGGGCCTCAGAGGTCATGCGAGCCTCACCCGCGGGTCGACGGCCGCGTGGAGCAGGTCGGCGGCGGCGTTGGCGAGCACGACGACGGCCCCGGCGAGCACGGTCACCCCGACCACCACCGGCAGGTCGACCGAGTTGACCGACTCGACGGTGAGCTTGCCGATGCCCGGCAGCCCGAACATCGTCTCGGTGAGGACGGCGGCGGTCATGACCTGCGCGACGTCCACGGCGGTGAGGGTGACGAGCGGGGCCAGCGCGCCGCGCAGCGCGTGCCGCCCGATCACCTGGCGTTCCCGCAGGCCGTAGGCGCGGAAGGTGCGGATGTGGTCCTCGACGAGGGTCTCCAGCGCGCCGACCCGGCTGATGCGGGCGTAGACGGCCGCCTGGATGAGGGCGAGCGCGAGCCACGGGAGGACGAGGTTGCGCGCCCACTCGGCGGGGTTCTCGGTCAGCGGCACGTAGGCGGGGAACGGCAGCCATTGCAGTTGCGCGCAGAACACCATGAGCAGCACCAGCCCGATCAGGAAGACCGGTGTGGAGAACCCGAGGAGCGTCACGCCGGTGAGGACCCGTTCGGTGATCCGTCCCCGCCGCAGCGCCGACAGCAGCCCGGCCGAGACGCCGAGCAGCAGGGCCAGTGCCTCCGCGCCGAAGGCGAGGGACGCCGAGACGGGCATCCGGTCCATGAGCATCGCGGTGACGGGCTGGTCGGTCTGGAAGGAGTAGCCGAGGCAGGGCGCGGCGCAGTGGTCGACGTCCGGGCCCGCGGAGTAGTCGCGACCGGCGACGAGACCCTCCAGGAAGTGCAGGTATTGGACGTGGACGGGGTCGTCCAGGCCGAGCTTCTGCCGGGTCAGGTCGAGCCGTTCTCCGTCGCAGCCCTTGCCGCAGGCGAGCACGGCCGGGTCGCCCGGCGTCAGGTAGAACAGCGCGTACACGATCGCGGAGAGGGCCAGCAGGACCACGGCGGCGGCGCCCATCCGGCGCAGCAGGTACCAGATCACGCGCCGCCCCTCCCGGGGTCAGTGTCGCTCCAGCGGGGGTCCATCGCCCTGCGCACCCCGTCGGCGAGCACGGTGAACGCCAGCAGCGTGACGAACAGCAGCCCGCCCGGGACGATCACGTACATCGGGTCGGTGCGGAACCAGGTCGTCGCGGTGGACAGCATCTGCCCCCAGGACGGTGTCGGCGGCCGCACGCCCGCGCCGAGGAACGACAGCCCGGCCTCGCTGACCATGTTGAGCGGCACCTTCAGCGCGACGAGCACCAGCAGCGGCGCGGTCAGCCCCGGCAGGACCTCCCGGACGGCGATACGGCTCGGCCGCGCGCCGCTGAGCCTGGCCGCGTCCACGTACTCGCGGGTGCGCAGCGACAGCGCCTGGTTCCGGGTGAGGCGGGCGATGTTCCCCCAGCTGACGGCGGTGATGACGCAGGCGAGCAGCAGCGGCCGCGGGATGGACTGCGGGACGATCGCCATCAGCGCCAGCGCGAGCAGGAAGTGCGGGAACGCCAGCGACAGCTCGATCAGCCGGCTGAGGACGGCGTCGGCGCGCCGCCCGCCGAACCCGGCGCCGAGCCCGATCACGACGCCGACCAGCAGCTCCAGCACGGTGGCGCCGAGCGCGACGCCCAGCGAGACGCGGGCGCCGTGGACGACGCGAGCGAACACGTCCCGTCCCGTCGCGGGCTCGACGCCCAGCCAGTGGTCGGCGCTCATCCCGCCGAACGAGCCGCGCGGCACCCCGCCCCGCTCGGAGTCGAGCAGCTCGCTGTGGAAGGTGGTGGGGTCCTGGCCCTCGGCGGCGCACAGCAGCGGCGCGGCGAGCGCGGCCGTGACCAGCAGGAGCACGGTGGCGAGGGCGGCCATCGCGGCCCGGTCCGCCCGCAGGCGCCGCCACGCCTGCCGCCCCCGCGGCGGAGCGTCCCGCGCCGGTTCCGCGCCGGGGGCGGCCTCCCTCTCCAGCACCGTCACGGCCGGAGGGTCACTTCACCGAGACGGTGGAGACGTCGTACCAGCCGCGCCACTGGTCGATGTAGGCGTTCTTGACGTCCTTGCCGTAGAGCACCACGGTCCGGGGGTGATACAGGGGCACGAGCAGCGCTTGCCGGCCGATCCTGTCGTCCAGTGCGCCCCACCTGGGCGCGGCCTGCGCCGGGTCGGTGATCCGGTTGATCGCGTCGATCTCCGCGTTGACCGCCGGGTCGTCGAACTGGGCGAGGTTGAAGTTGCCGCCGTCGCGCAGGATCTGCCGGCCGTCGAAGATCGGGATGAGGAACGGGCCGCCGGCCGGCCAGTCCGCGCCCCACGACTGGAGGGTGAGCGGCGGCTGGGTGGCGGGCTTGCCGGCGATCGTCCGGTAGTCCTCCTCGCCGAGCGGCTTCTGCTTCACGGTGACGCCCGCCTGCTTGAGCGCGTCCTGCACGGCCGCGGCGACCTTCGGCCCGTAGCCGCCGGCGTCGGAGTTGGGGAACGCGAGCTCGACCGTCAGCCCGTTCGCGTGGCCCGCCTGGGCGAGCAGCTCCTTGGCCTTGCCCGGATTCCCGCCCGGCCCTGCGGGGAAGTGGTCGTACGGGCGGTGCCCGAACGCCTTCCCCTCGGGCAGGAAGGTCGTCGCGGCCGAGGCCAGCGAGCTGCCGCCGACCGCGTTGACGACGGACTGCCGGTTGATCGCGTACGCGAACGCCTGCCGCACGCGGACGTCGTCGAACGGCTTCTTCGTGGCGTCGAACGCGAGGTACTTGGTCTCCCCGAACACGCCCCTGGCGACCCGCTCGGCGAGCCTGCGATCGCTGCCGAGCCGCGCGAGCTGCTCGGGACCGACGGGCGTGTCGGTGGTGATCGCCTTGGCGTCCGTGCCCGCGCCGCTCACCAGCCGCTGGTTGATGACGGTCGCGTCCAGCCCCGCGGTGACCTCGATGCGGTCCGGGCAGGCCAGGCGCTGGCCGTCCACGGACCGCGACCAGTGCGGGTTGCGCGCGAGGAGAAGCTTCTTGCCCGCCTCGTACTTCTCGACCTTGTAGGGGCCGCTGGACACCGGGGCGTTGGTGTACTTGGTGCCGGTGTCCTTGGCCTTGGGCACCGGGGCGAACTGCGTGGCGGTGGCGAGGTAGGGGAAGTCGCCGTGCGGCTGCCGCAGCCTGAAGACGATCGTCTTGGCGTCCGGCGTCTCGATCGACTTCAGCCGCGCGCCGCCGTAGGGACCCTTGTAATCCTCACCGCCGATCAGCCAGTCATGGAGGTAAGGGGCCCCGCCCGGCAGGTCGGGTGAGAACGAGCGCTCGATGCCGTACTTGACGTCCGCGGACGTGATGGGCGTGCCGTCGTCGAACTTCAGGCCGTCCTTCAGCGTGTACTTCCAGGTCTTGGCGTTGTCGCTGGGCGTGCCGAGGTCGGTGGCCAGATCCGGGACGGGCTTGTTGCCCGCCTCTCCCGCGACCCGCTGCCGCGTGGTGAGCGTGCGGTAGACCAGCGTCGACAGCGCTCCGCCGCCGGAGGTGTAGAGCCGCGCCGGGTCGAACTCGTCCAGCCCGCCCTGGTTGAGGACGGTGAGCGTCCCGCCCTGGCAGTCCTCCCGGTCGAACGCCGACGCCCCTCCGCCACCGGACTCCCCGGACCCGCCGCACGCCGCGACGACCGCCAGCAACGCGGCACCCAACAGGACGGTCGCTCTCACTCTCATGGACGACAACCTCTTTCATATTTTTCCTACCAAATTACCATGTATTAGGCCGGCTGGAGATCACTGTCTCGGCCTCGCCCCGGGCCGCTGGTCTACCGGCGGTGGGGAGCCTTCGGCGTCACGAGGGTGGATTGGTGACGCGGGGCGCTGGTCGGGAGCAGCAGAGCCGGTAGGGGGATTTCGAGGATCGTGCTCAGGGCTTCCAGGGTGTCGGCGTCGAAGCCGCATTCGGACGTGGCCGGAGGCAGGTCGGCGGCGGAGTACGGACGTCCGGTGCGAGCGGTGAGGGCCGTGGCGAGGGCGTCCGGTTCAAGGCCGCGTGCCTGGGCCCACCAGGTGATGTTGGCGGCGACGGTCTCGTTCATGGTGCGGGGTCCCGGGCCGTCCGCGTGAGGGGTCGGGGCCGGGCGGGGTGCGGGCTTGGCTCGGCGGGTCAGCAGCGGCAAAGGGACGAGCAGCGTGCCCAGGATGGGCAGCGCCCACGGGTAGCTGGCGGTGTGGGCCGTGAAACTGATCGGTTCGTCCAGGCCGCCGATCTCGCCGCGGACGGTGTAGCGGCCGAACGCCGGTGCCTCCAGGGTGAACGGGATGTCGTAGGCGCGTTCCTGGGCGGGGTCGAGCGTTCCCAGCGACGGCGCGTCGACCAGGCCGGTGGGGTCGTCGCCGCGTCCGGCGGTCACGGTGATCGGCACATCCGTGAGTGCGGTCGTTCCCTCATTTCGCAGAACGACCCGCAGGGTGCGGTCGGCGCCGCCGCCTAGCCAGCCGTCCATGAAGCCGCCGCCGCGCACGGAGACGCTGGTGGCCGACAGGCGCCGGGTGCCTCCGGCGGCCGCCGGAACCTGCGCCGATGACAGCGTCGGCATCCCCGGCATGGTGACCGGCACCGTACGGGGCGTCCCGCCGGTGACGGGCCGTACGGCGATGACGCAGGGGCAGCCGATCGGCGGCTTGGCGACGTTGAGCATGACCGCGGCGGTCTTGCCCTCCGCCACGTAGGTGCTGGCGGACGACGCCACCGCGCAGTCGGCGGTGCCGCGCCGTGCCTGGTTCCCGCACAGTTCGATCAAAAGGTTGCCCGGCTGGAAGCCGGAGAGGCGGACGGTCACCGTCTGGCCCGGCTTGACCGTCGTCCGGTCGAGGTCGATCGCCGGCTCGGCCCGCGCGGGGGCCGCCACCAGCAGCGGCCCCGCCACCAGGGCGAGGACCGCGAGGAGCCGGACGGCCTTCATGCCCCGGCCCTCCCCGGCCGGCGGCGGCGGACGTAAAGCACGCCCACCGCGACGAGCAGCACCAGCACGCCCGTGATCAGCCACGGGACGTGCCACAGGGACTCGCTGCGGCTCACGGGACGCGCCGCGACGGGCCTGCCGCTCTGCGGGTCGGTCGGTGAGAGCCGGACCGAGGCGGTCAGCCGCCCGGCCGGGACGACGCCGCCGATCCGTTCGGTGAAGGTGTAGCTGTTGCCGGGTAGCAACTCGGGGACGCGGCGCGAGATCCGCTCGCCGAGCGGTAGGCCGAACGGCCCCACGGCACGGATCCTGGCCAGCGCCGTCATACGGAGGTTCCCGGTGTTGCGGATCGTGAAGGTGACGCTCAGATCGCCGGTCCCGGCCGGTGCCGCGTCGTATCCGGTGCGGAGCGCGGAGACCTGGAGGGCGGGCGTGAGCGGGCCCGCGGCCCGCAGGTAGACGCGCGCCGCGACCCGCCGGTCGACGTTGAGCCGCTGCCCCCGCGCGGTGGTCTGCTGCTGGGTGAGCGAGGCGACGATCCCGCCGCCGTGGTCGCCCGGCGTCGCGTTGGACGGAACGGTGAGCGTGAACGGCACCTCGACCGCCTTGCCCGCCTTGACCGTGTACGCGCCTCGCTGGAAGGTCACCCACGTCCCGACGCCGGACGCGGTCCGGTCGGCGGTGAGGAGGGTGAACGAGCCGTCGGCGGTGTTGAACGCGTCGGTGGCGTAGACGCGGAAGGTCTGGGTGCGGTCGCTCAGGTTGGTGATGGCCACCTTGTCCCGGATGGTCTGCCCGGGGGACAGCGAGTAGACGAAGTAGTCCCGCCCGCTCGGGCCCTTGGGACCGGCGGGGCGTACCGCCCAGGTCATGCCGCCCGGGTCGCCCGGCGCGGCGCCGGACACGGCGGCGGACGCGGCGGGGTTCTGCGGGAGGGCCGTCGTGCCGGCCGCGGGCGACGAGGCGAGGAGTACGGCCGCCAGCGCGGCCTTGCTGATCATGGTGGGGCTCCGCCGTGGGATCGCGGGTGACGCCGTGGCGGGGCACGGCGTCACCCTGAGGGGGTCAGGACAGGGTCAGCGTGAGCGTGCCGGTGTACGAGCCGGGCGTGACACCGGCCGGGACGAGCAGGTCGAGGCCCGCCCCGGCGGCGAAGACACCGCCGCTGGCCCCGGCGGCGGAGGTGGCCAGGGTCTGGGCCGTGCCCAGCCCGCGGACCTGCGGGCCCGGGGTGACGGCGGCGCCCGATCCGTCCTCGACGACGGCGGCGTTCGGCGTCCACGCCAGGTTGGCGGCGGGGATGGTGCCGCCCTCGGCCGAGGCCAGGTCGCCCATCTGGCCGACGAGGTTCCAGCCCGCGTCGGTGCCGCGCGCGTCGACGACGGTGGCCTTGTGCAGCGCCCCGGAGGAGTTGCCGCCCGGCGCCGCTTCGGAGAGCGTCACGTCGGTACCGGCCATCGACATGCTCAGCGCGCCGGTCCTGGTGACCTTCGCGGTGACGCGCTGGTCGCCGGTGCCCGGCCCGCCGGGGTCGCCGCCGCCCGGGTCCGGGTTCTCACCGCCGACGAAGGTGACCGGGGTCACCGTGTCCTGGCTGCGGTCGGGCATGCCGTGCGCGGCGAACGTCAGGACGTAGCACTGCGTGACGAGGCAGTCGACCTGCTTGCCGTCGCCGTCGGTGTACTTGGCCTTGATGCCGGTCAGAGTGAGGTCGAACGTTCCATCGGCGTTCATGCGGACCTGGGTCGCGCTGCCTGAGGCGTTCTTGTGCACCCACTTGGTGGCCTGGAACGCGTTGGCGTTCAGGTACCAGTCGGCGCCGTTCTTCGGGCCGAAGGCGACGTACACGCCGAAGCCGTTGTTCTTGTTCGGGTCGAATCCGCTGCCGGTGACGTGGACGTCCTGTCCGTCGGGATCGGCCCCTGTCGTCGGTGTGACGGTGGTGGACGGGCCGGCCGCGAACGCGGGCGCCGAGGCGAGCCCGAGTCCGAGCACGGCGGTCGTGCCCAGGACGGCGGCGCGGCGCGGCGCCCCGCCGAGGTGGAACCTCATGCGTTCTCCTAATGCGTGGGAGACACCGGCGCGGGGTCGCGCCGGGGATCGAAGCTCGCCGGAGCGAGGCAGGCGGGTCAGCGGCGGCGGAGGCGGCGGGTGTACGCGCGTACGGCGGCCGCGGCGATGACGACGGCGCCGACCGCTGCCCAGAACGGCCAGGGCGACCGCGCGGGCGGGCCCGCGGCGGTCTCCCGGAACGGCTCGACGGCCAGCGGGGTGGCGGAGCCCGCGGGGGCGGCCCCCGGCGGGCCGCCGGCCCCGGGCGCCGTGGTCGCGGTGCCCGCCGCGGACGACGACGGCGCGCTCCCCGAAGCTCCGGCCGCGCCGCCCGACCCCGGCCCGGCCGCGCCGCCCGTTCCACCACCGGCCGAGCCGCCGCCCGAGCCGCCACCGCTGCCGGAGCCGGAGCCCGAGCCGCGGAAGGAGATCGGGACGAACACGTCCTGGCTGCGGTCGGACACGCCGTGGGCGGCGAAGGCCATCACGTAGCAGGAGGTCGTGGCGCAGTTCACGGAGCGGCCGTTCCCGTCGGTGAACCGGGCCTTCACCGAGAGGGAGAGCGAGAAGGCTCCCGCGGCCGTCATCTTGACCTGCCCTCCGCCGCCCCCGTTGCGGTGGACCCAGAACGCGGACGCGAACGCGTTGGCGTCCCGGTGGAAGCCGGACCGGCGCGGCCCGAAGACGACGTAGACGCCGAACCCGTTGTTGCGGGCGGGGTCGAACCCCGAGCCCGACACGGTCACCGACTGGCCGCCGGGGGAGAGGTTCGCCGTCGGGGAGACGCGCAGCGACGCCGCGTGGGCGGGCCCGGCCACCGCGACCAGACCCAGGCCGGCGGCGGCGAGGGCGACGGCGGCACCGAGGACGCGCTGGCACCGGACCACGATCCACTCCTTAGGTAAGGCTTGCCTAAGTTAGGTTAGGCATGGCTAAGTTAATAGGAAGATCGTCCCGGCGTAAAGGGCCATGACCAGCCGGGGCGGCACCACGATGTCTGGGACGGACGAATGAGACCGCTGCGTACACTCCTCCTGTTCGGCGCACGGGGAGCCGGCCTGAGAGCCGTTCCGGAAGCCGCTCTGGTAGCCGTTCTGGGAACCGTTCTGGGTGCGGCCGCATGGGGCGCCACGACGGCCCATGCCGACGCCGTCAATGCCACCGGTCCCCAGGGGCAGACGCTCACCGTGTCCAGGACGTCCGGCCTGAAGACTGGCGGCGAGACCATCACGGTCAGCGGCAAGGGCTACGACACCCGCAAGGGCATCTACGTCGCCTTCTGCAAGGACAACGGGCCGGGCAAGCCACCGAGCCCGTGCGGCGGCGGCGCAGACAAGACCGGCTCCACGGGCGCGTCCCACTGGATCTCGGACAACCCGCCCTCGTACGGGAAGGGCCTGGCCCGGCCCTACGGATCCGGCGGGACGTTCAGCGTCACCGTGCGCGTCTCGGCGAAGCTCTCCGGCACCGTGGACTGCGCGAAGACCACCTGCGCGGTCGTCACCCGCGCCGACCACACCCGCGCCGCGGACCGTACGCAGGACGTGCGCGTCCCCGTCTCCTTCGACGAGGGCACACCGGTCGCCATCTGGGCCGGCGGCGCGGGCGTCGCGGCGGTCGTGGCAGTGGGAGCGGCCCTGCTGGTGCTCCGCCGCCGGCGCGCCTCGGGACGCGCGACCCGGTCCGGGCCGCCGGCCGTCTCGGAGTCCGCGCAGTGAGCCGCGGCAAGACGCAGGCCACGAACGCGCGCACGAGAGCGCGGCCGCCGCGCGGCGCGCTGGTCGCATGCGTGGTCGCCCTGCTGGCGGGGACGGCGCTGGGCGGATGCGCGGCGGGTACGGCCTCGTCCGGCGGCGGCGCGGCGGCCGGCCCGATGGCCACATGTGGACCGTCCACGATGCGGGTGGCCCGCGAGGTGACCGCGCTCAGGCCGGCCCCGAAGCCGAAGCTGCCGGTCACGGTCCGGTCGGCGGACGGGAAGGACGTCACGGTCCGCAGCGCGGAGCGCGTCCTGGCGCTCAACATGTACGGCTCGCTCGCCGAGATCGTCCACGGCCTCGGGCTCGGGGACCGGATGGTCGGCCGCGACGCGTCCACCACCTTCACCGGCGCCGCGCACCTCCCGCTGGTGACCACCAGCGGGCACGACCTGTCGGCCGAGGCCATCCTGCGCCTCGACCCGACCGTGGTGCTCGCCGACGCCGGCATCGGCCCGCCCGAGGCGATGGACCAGCTGCGCGCGTCGGGCGTACCGGTCGTGCTCATCGGCGACGAGCAGACACTGCCCGCGATCGGCGAGCACGTCACCGCGGTCGCCGCCGCGCTGGGCGTCCCGGAGGCGGGCAAGGCCCTGCGGGCCAGGATCGACGGCGACATCAAGGCCGGCCGCGGCGCCGCCGCGCGCTCCGCCCAGCGGCCGCGGATCGCGTTCCTCTACCTGCGCGGAACCGCGGGCGTCTACCTCATCGGCGGCAAGGGCGCCGGATCGGACGCGCTGATCGAGGCCATCGGCGCCGTCGACGCCGGGACCGCGGCCGGGCTGTCCGGCTTCCGGCCGCTGACCAGCGAAGGCATGATCAACGCCGCGCCCGACGTGATCCTGGTCATGACCAAGGGGCTGGAGTCGGTCGGCGGCGTCCGCGGCCTGGTCAAGCTGCCCGGGGTCGCGCAGACCCCGGCCGGGCGCGACCGGCGCGTGGTGGACGCCGACGACGGCAGCCTGCTGACGTTCGGCGTGCGCACCGGCAAGACCATCGAGGCGCTCGGCGAGGCCGTCCACCGGCCGTGCGCGCCATGACCGCCGTCCAGGAGAGGTCCGCCGCCCCGGACGCACCGGCGAAGCAGCCCGCGCGGCTGCGCGGGACGGTCCTGCTCGCCGGCCTGGCGGCCGCGCTGGCGGTGACGGTCGTCGTGGCCGCCGGCCTCGGGCAGGTCAACATCCCGCCCGACGAGGTGCTCGGCTCCATCGCGCACCGGCTCGGGCTGGACGTGGGACCGGTGCCGTCCGGCCCGCAGGCCGACAACGCGCTGTGGATCGTCCGCCTTCCCCGGGTGGCGCTGGCGGTCGTGACCGGCGCGGCGCTGGGCTGCGGCGGCGCGCTGACGCAGGGCGTCTTCGGCAATCCGCTCGCGGAACCCGGCGTGATCGGGGTGTCCTCGGGCGCCGCCACCGGCGCGGCCGTCGTGATCGTGTTCGGGCTGACCGCGTTCGGCGGCTGGACGATCGTGCTGGCCGCCTTCGCCGCCGGGCTCGCCACCACCCTGCTGGTCTACGCGATGGCGCGGTCGGCGGGGCGCACCGAGGTGGTCACGCTGCTGCTCACCGGCATCGCGGTGAACGCGATCAGCACGGCGGCGCTCGGGCTGCTGATGTTCGTGTCCAGCAACGACGCCCTGCGGGCGATCACGTCCTGGCAGCTGGGCAGCCTCGCCTCGGCCACCTGGGCGGCGGTGGCGACCGTGACGCCGTGCGCGGCCGCCGGCATCGCGGTCGCGTTCGCCTGCGCCCGCCGGCTGGACGTGCTGGCCCTCGGCGAGCGGCCCGCCCGACAGCTCGGCGTGGACGTGGAACGGCTGCGGTTCACCGGGATCGCGGTCGTCGCCCTGCTCACCTCGGCGGCCGTGGCGTTCAGCGGGATCATCGCCTTCATCGGCCTGGTCGTCCCGCACCTGGTCCGGATGGCGGCCGGACCCGGGCACCGCGTCCTGATCCCCGCCTCCGCGCTGGGCGGCGCGCTGCTCGTCGTCGTCGCCGACGTCGTGGCCCGCACCTCCATCGCCTACCAGGAGCTTCCGCTCGGCGTGCTGACCTCGCTGGTCGGCGGCCCGTTCTTCTTCTGGCTGCTGCGCCGCGCCCGGAACGGCGCCGGAGGCTGGCAATGATCGCCGCCCGCCGCCGCCCGCGCCTGCCCGGGACGCCGCGACCGGGCACCGTGGCGCTCTCCGCGAGCGGGCTCACCGTCCGGCGCGGCGGCGTGACGGTGCTGGAGGACGTCGACCTGGAACTGCGGCACGGCGAGACGCTCCTCCTGGTGGGGCCGAACGGGGCCGGCAAGTCGACCTTGCTCGCCGCGCTGACGGGCGACGTCCGCCCGTCCGCCGGCGAGGTCACGCTGGACGGCCGCGCGCTGCGCTCCTGGACGCCGCGCGAGCAGGCGATGCGGCGGGCGATGCTGCCGCAGCGGCACACGCTGGCGTTCGCGTTCACCGTCGGCGAGGTCGTCCGGATGGGCCGCAGCCCGTGGGCCGGCACCGGCCCGGAGGACGAGGACGATGCCGTGGTCGCCCAGGCCATGCGGGACGCCGACGTGGACGCGTTCGCGAGAAGGTCGTTCACCAGCCTGTCGGGCGGGGAGCAGGCACGGGTGGCACTGGCCCGCGTCCTCGCCCAGCGCGCTGGAACGCTCCTTCTCGACGAGCCGACCGCGGCGCTCGACATCCGGCACCAGGAACAGGTGTTCGGCCTGCTCGGACGAGAGGCCGGACGCGGACGGGCGGTGCTCGCCGTCGTCCACGACCTGGACCTCGCCGCCGCGTACGCCGACCGGGTCGCGGTGCTCGCACGGGGCCGCCTCGTGGCCTGCGGGCCGCCGCGGCGCGTCCTCACGGGCGCGCTGCTCAGCGACGTCTACCAGCACGGCATCGAGGTCCTGCGGCATCCCCGCACGGCCCGGCCGCTCGTGCTGCCCGAACGCCCCCCGATGTCCCGGGACGCCCAAGAGGAGCATGAGGAGATCGCATGACACAGACACCGTTCACCCCCGACGTGGTCGCCGCGATCACGCGGCACATGAACCAGGACCATCCCGACGGCACGCTGCTGATCGTCCAGCTGATCGGCCACGTCCCGGAGGCCACGGCCGCGGTGATGACCGGCCTCGACGCCGACGCCGGCGACTACTCCGCCCAGGTGGACGGGTCCACGCGGCCCGTGCGCATCCCCTGGAGCCACCGGCTCACCGAACGCGCGCAGGTCCGGGCCGAGGTGGTGCGCATGTACGAGGAGGCACGCCGGCTCAAGGAGGCCGCAGGCGAACGATTCTCGGTCCGGCTGCGCGAGGACACGCGTCCCGACCACGGAGACAACGAACAGTCGGCCTACATGACCGCGCTGCTCGACGGACGGCTGGCCCGCGACGAGTACGCCGCCCTGCTCGGACAGCTCTACTTCGTCTACGACGTCCTGGAGAAGGCCGCCGACCACATGCGCGGCGACCGGGTCGCGAGCCGGTTCGACCTGCCCGGCCTCCGCCGCCGCGCCGCCCTCGAAGCCGACCTGGTGTTCTACTACGGCCCGGACTGGCGCGCCCACGTCCGTCCCAACGACGCGACCGAGCGCTACTGCGAGCGGCTTCGCCGGGTGTGCTTCGACTGGCCCGCCGGTTTCGTCGCCCATCACTACACGCGCTATCTGGGCGACCTGTCAGGAGGCCAGGTCATCGGAGGAAAGGTCACGCGCACCTACCGGCTGAGCGGAACCGACGGCGTCCGGTTCTACCGTTTCGACGACAAACCGAAGCGGCTCAAGGACCGTTACCGGCACCTGCTCGACACCGCCCCTTGGGACAGGCGCGAACAGGACCGTTTCGTCGACGAGGTGCGCGTCGCCTACCGGCTCAACTCCGCCCTGGCCACGGCCCTGCCCCAGGGCGCCTCTGGCCGCCCCTAGGCCACCGGGCCGACGTCAGGCCGGGGCGGCCTCGATCACCGAGAAGCCGTTGGGCGCGGGCAGGGGCGTGACGTTGGTGAGGGCGAAGCCCGCGTCCTGGCACAGGTCGTGGAAGTCGGCGCGTGTGCGTTCGCGGCCGCCGACGTTGACGAGCATGTTGAGGTCGCTGAGGTACATGACCGCTGGGAGCGCGGAGTCCACGGTGTCGGGCAGGACCGGTTCGATGATGAGCAGGCGGCCGTGGCCGGGGATCGCCCGCCGGACGTTCCGCAGGGCGCAGCGTCCGGTGAGGCCGGCGTCCCGCAGGTTCTCCGCGGCCTGGGCGAGGCCCTCGGGGGTGTCGAACACGACGCCGCGCACCGACGGATGTCCCCGCAGGACGGCGGTGAGCAGCGCGCCGTCGCCGCCGCCCACGTCCACCACGGTGTGGAAGGGTCCAGTGCCGCCAGCGCCCGCAGCAGCCGGAGCATCGCCTGTTCGTCGGTCGCGCACTCGCGGGCCAGTTCGGCGGCGGTGCGCTCACCGTCCGCGATCAGGTCCATCAGCCCGAACCGCACGGCGGTCGCGAGCACCCGCGCGGCCATGTGCCCGAAGACCAGCCGGACGAGATCACCGCGCGCCTGGTCCACCGCGACCTGCGCCGCCTGATCCTCGCTCGACCCCATGTTGTCCCTCTCCTCTGAGCAGCGCGTGCGGTTCCGGTAACAGCGGACGGCGGGCAATCGAGCGATCGGCCGGGGCGCTCGGCTTCATGCGCTCACCGATCGCCAGGTCCAGCGCTTTGGCCCGGAGCGCATGGGTCTGGCCGGGGGCGGCCGAACTTGCCGTAGTCGTAGTCGATGGACTCGTACAGCTGCTCGGCGAGCGGATCACAGTAGGCGGACCTCGGATGCGCGGCTTCCAACGCCCGGTTGCGCAGCGTCCACAGCGCGGTGGCTGCGACACCGTCCAGTCTAATATCGTGATCATCCGCACGAGGCGCGTCGCGGCCTAGGGTGGGGGCATGCGGATCGTGTCGTTGCTCCCGGCCGCCACCGACATCGTGGCCGAGCTGGGGCTGGCGTCCGACCTGGTGGGACGGACCCACGAGTGCGACTGGCCGCCCGACGTCGTCGACGGCGTCCCCGTCGTGACCGGCGCCGGTTTCGACGACGGCGACCTGAGCAGCCGCGAGATCTCCGGCGCGGTGGGCCACCAGGGCTCCTCGCTGTACGAACTCGACGCCGGCCTGCTCGCCCGCCTCGCCCCCGACGTCGTGCTCACGCAGGACCTGTGCGAGGTCTGCGCCGTCTCATACCGCCGGGTGGCGAGCACGCTCAGGGTGCTGGACGCCGGGCCCCGCGTAGTGAGCCTCGAACCGAAGACGCTGCCCGATGTGCTCGACGGCCTGTCGCAGGTGGGAAAGATCCTGGAGGTCCCCGAGACGGCGGCCGCACGGGTACGGGAGCTGGAGAGGCGGCTCGCGCGTGTCCGGGAGGCGACGGCGGGGTCGCGCCGCCCCCGGGTGGCGGCGATCGAATGGCTGGACCCGCCGTGGCCCGCCGGGCACTGGGTGCCCGAGCAGATCGAGGCCGCGGGCGGAGAACCGCTGCTGGCCGCGCCCGGCGAGCACACGGGACCCATGACCGCCGAGACCCTCGCCGCCGCCCGCCCCGACGTGATCGTCCTGATGCCGTGCGGATTCAGCCCCGACCGCACCGGAGCCGAGGCGACACCGGCCGGCTGGGCAGGACGCGCCGACCAGGTCTGGGTGGTCGACGGCCCCGCCTACTTCAACCGTCCGGGCCCGAGGGTGGTTCGCGGCGCCGAGATACTCGCCCACATCCTGCACGACGTGACCACGGGCGCCCCCGTCCACCCCACCGAAGCACACCGCCTCGCCTGACCCGCTGGGCGCGCGGCGTTGAGGTAGTCGGCGATGATCCGCGCTCACCCGAGAAGTCATCGAGGAGGTTTTCTGCGGGTGGGGTTCTTCGAGGACGCGGGGGCGACGGCGATGACTTGGTGACCGCACATCCGCAGCATCGTCTTGATTTGCTCGACCATTTCTGGAGGTCCCGTGTCAAGGGCGATGGCGAGGGCGGCTTTGAGATCTTGGGTGGCCTCCTCCGCGCGGTCAAGGGCAAGGTGGCTCGAGCCGGAAATGGCGAGGGCGCCGGCGAGTTCGCGGCGGTACCGGCCGGGGTCGGCCTCGGCCAGTTCCCGGCGGATCCGCAACGCCTCCTGGATGGGGGGCCATGCTTGCTCCGGCCGTCCGCATTCCCCCAACCTGATCCCGAGGTCGCTGAGGGAGGCGGCGAGCCGGGAACGGTAATGGTCGGCGTCGGCTTCGGCCAGTTCCCGCCGGATTCGCACCGCCTCCTCGGTGGGAGGCAGCGCGGCCGATGGACGTCCCAGCTCCGCAAGGTAGGACCCCAGATTGGCCAGCGAGGTGGCGAGGTCGGAACGGTAGCGGCCGGGGTCGGCTTCGGCCAGTTCCCGCCGGATTCGCATCGCCTCCTCGGTGGGCGGCAGCGCGGCCGATGGACGTCCCAGCTCCGCAAGGTAGGACCCCAGATTGGCCAGCGAGGTGGCAAGGTCAGGGCGATAACGATCGGGATAGGAGTCGGCGAGTAACCGATAGATTCGCACGGCCTCCCGCTCGGCGGACAGCGCTTTGGCAAGCCGCCCCATTTCCGCGAAAATACTTCCCAGATTGGACAGCGAGGTGGCCAAGTTGGGACGGTGAGGGGCGGGGGAGACTTTGACCAGTTCACGATAGATCCGTACTGCCTCCTGAGCCGGGGAGAGGGCCTCCGCCGGACGCCCCGCCTTCGTGAGCATGGCCCCCAGGTTGGTCAGCGAGGCGCCCAGGTCGGTCCGATAACGGTCGGGATAGGTGCTGGCCAGCTCCCGGCGGATCCGCACCGCCTCCTCGGCGGGGGGCAGTGCCTCCGCCGGACGTCCTGCCCCGAGAAAGTGCCCGCTCAAATTGGACAGCGAAGCCGCCAGCCCTGGGCGGTAGCGGTCGGGGTAGGTCCTGGCCAGCACGCGATAGATCCGCACCGCCTCCTGCTCAGAGGAAATCGCGTCCAAGGAACGTCCCAGTTCCGAGAACGCCAGCCCCAGATTGGACAAGGAAGCGGCGAGTTCTCCGTTGTAGCGGTCGGGGTAGATTTCGGCCAGTTCCCCCTGGATCCGTACCGCCTCCTCGGCAGGGGCCAGCGCCTCCGCCGGACGTCCCAAGGCCGAGAGCGTGATCCCCAGGTTGGTCAAGCAGGCGGCGAGTTCCCCGTTGTGGCGGTCGGGGTCGGCCTCGGCCAGTTCCCGCTGGATCCGCACCGCCTCCCGGACGGCGGGCAGCGCCTCGGCCGGACGTCCCAGACCTGAGTACCGGACCCCCAGGTTGACCAGGCAGACGGCCAGCTCCCCCCGATAGCGGCCGGGGTGGGCGGCGCTGAGTTCTCGATAGATCCGCACCGCCTCTTCCTCAATGGACAGCGCCTCCGCCGAACGTCCCAGCCCTGCCAGATAGGACCCCAGGTTGACCAGGCAGCCGGCCAGTTCGCGGCGGTGGCGGTCGAGGTGGGTCTCGGCCAGCTTCCGGGAGATGCGCACCGCCTCCTGGGCGGGGTGCAGCGCCTCCGCCGGGCGTCCCAAGGTCGAGAGCGTGATTCCCAGGTTGGTCAGGGAGGCGGCGAGCTCCCCGTTGTGGCGGTCGGGGTCGGCCTCGGCCAGTTCCCGCTGGATCCGCACCGCCTCCCGTGCGGAGGGCAGCGCTTCCGCGGGTCGCCCCAGCTCCGTGAGCGAGACACCCAGGTTGGACTGATAGCGGGCGAGGGCGGGGCGGTAACGGTCGGGGCGTGAGCGAGTGAGGTCCTGGAGAAGAGCGGTGAGGAAGTGGTTGAAGATGGCGTTGACCAGTGCCCCGCTCACCGAATCTTGGGGGGAGCCCGTCGACGATGGCATGAGCGGTGCTCTCGTAGGTGTCGGGATCGGTGAGACCGAGCTCGAACAATCCGTCGCGCAACTGCGGCGCGTCGGGAAGGACCGCGGCGAGCGGCGGAGCGACGATCGCGAACGGGTCCGGACGGGCGACGATCAGCTCGCGGGTCTGATCGCCGACATCGGCGTAGCGGGGATGGCCAGCCGTGCGCACCAGGGTGAACAGCGCCCGGTGAGCCACCACCAAGTCCTCGACCAGCGCTCCGACCCGCTGGAGCAGCCCCGTCTGCTTGCAGAGAATCTCGCCGAGCAGCAGTTCGGCCAGGCGGTCGGGTTGCAGGCGGCCCACGACCACCTCGCTGTGATCGGGCGGGTAGAGGGCGGCCAGCCAGTCGACGATCTCGTCCCGAAGATCCGTTCCGCCGCTCCCGCGGCCGTCGTCGTCGGCGGCGCTCGCCGAACCGGCGAAGGCCAGCCCGGCCAGAGCACGGCAATGGCCCTCATCACCGGAACCGGTGAGGATGAGACCCGCGACCACCCGGTCCAATGCCTGGTGCGCCTCCATCAGCCGCGTGTCGTCATCCAACCTGGCCGACAACACACCCCTGACCATGAGGTTGCGGCGGCCGGCCAGACTCCGCAGGTAGCCGAGCTCGTGCCGGATCAACGCCAGTTCGTCCGGTTCTCCCAGCGGCGGCCGTGGCTCCCCGGTGCCCAATGCCAGGAGATCCGTCAACGCCGCGACCTGCAGGCTCAGCGCGTTCCCCAGCCGCGCGTCGTCCAGGGGCGGCGGCTCGTTCTTCAGCCGGAGCGCCAGAGAACGCCACTTCTCCAGGTCCGCGCCGGGAACCGGGGACTGGGGCAGGCTCGCCAGCCATTCGCCGAACGCTTCCACCGCCGCCGAATAGGCGGCCCGGCGCGCCTCGCCGGAGGCGTTCAACGGCGCCAGCGTCCAGGCTCGCGCGAGCTCCGGCCACGTCTCTGTGAACCGATGCCACCAGGCGCCCGACGATCGAGCCAGCAGCAACAGCCGCACCCGCGCGACGGGCGGATCCTCGAACAGCCCGGCCAGGACCGCCAGGTCCTCGGCATTGGCCTCGGCGTAGTCGGCCACGATCAACACGGGCTTCGACGCCGCGCGCACCACCGCGACGTACGAGGCCAGAGCCTCGGCCGTCCCGGCGCCTCGGCCGCTGCCCGCACCCGCCGGACGGGTCAGGAAGCCCGCGATCCATCCCGCCGCGCGGCTGTCATCGACGAAACGCCGCGCCAACCGCGTCTTTCCCTGACCGCCCTCCCCGGTGACCAAGCCCACCGAGAACGTGGCGTCCTCCCGCAACCACCCCGCCAGTGTCCCCAGCATGTCCCGGCGTCCGTGGAACTCGACCGCCTCCACGCCAGGGGCCAGCAACGAACCGGGCGTCCCCGGCCGGTCCTTCCCCCGGGGTGGTTCGAACAGGTCACGCCGCCCCCGCGAATCTCGCAGCTCCACCGCCTCCACGACCGGGGGCATCCCGGTGTCCCGCACCACCAGGTCACGGAAGTCCTCATCGGTCAGAAGCGCGTCGGCTCGCACGCCGTAGAGCCGGTCACCGGGGAACCGCCGCTCATCCTGGGCGACCACACCGACCAGCAGTCCACGGCAGAAGACCGCCGCCCCCGACGCCCCGCCCCACGCCGAGCCCGCCGCGACCGCGTCCCGGGGTGCCGCGTCCTGGTCGAGGACGTATCCGCCGTTGGACCCGACAGCCAGCGGCGGGATCGTCCCGCCCAGCTGCTCGACACCGCGACCGGATTCGAAATCGACGAAACCTGGGAACGCCAACCCCGTGTAGCGCTCTGGGACGTCCCCTAGGAAACATCCCCACCGGACCGGGGGCTGCCCCGCGGCGTCCTCGCACAGTTCGATCAACGCGGCGTCCAGCATGGCACTCGCCCACATCGGCTCGGCCGACACCCTCCGCACGGCGCCGGCGGGATGCCTCAACCACACCTCCAACCGCGGCCACCACGTCCCGGTCGCCTCCTCGATCACCACATGGCGTGCGGTCAGTACCAGGCGGCGACCGATCAGATAACCCGAACCGCCGCCCGCGCACTCGTCCTGTACGCCGACCCGGATGTCGGCCAGCCGTCCTCGGTCCATTCACTCATCCCAAGAACGCGATCCACTTCGCCGCACATCGACCGGCCCGCCACCGGTCGCCGCGTCACGCACCTCCAGCCGCACGAGCAGCCGATGCGTGTCCGCCCGGGACGCCTTGCCCGACCCCCCGGCGGTCAGGACCCCCAAGGCCAGCTTGCCGTCCGTCCCTCCCTCCTTCCGCAACTCCACTCCGAACTCCATCTCCACTTCCAGCACCTGGAACTGCATCTGCTGACCCTGCGCGGCATCCTGAGCCGCCCCCAGTTCCTCCCGCACCAACGCGAGAGCCTCCGCCAATCCCACGTACTCCATAACACCGACCCTCCATAACACCGAAATCCCAATCCAGCGTCCGCCCCCGCCCACACCGAGTCTGACACTCCCAGGAACGGCCACCACCCGCCAACGACGAAATCGACCACCACCCACATGGCGGACACGACTGATCGCATGATCGGAGCGAGAACGAAACCGGGAAGGCCGGCGTGCTGGAGATCATCGTGCACGCGATCCGCCATGCTGAACGCAGATCATCATTATTTCGGGCGAAGCAACCCCGGTCGGACGGGACGCCGCACCACAGCGCGCCGCCGCGGCGGACGAGCGCGCCGCCGCCGCGCAGCGCGCCACGGCCGCCGCACAGGCCCGCCAGCAGGCCGACGACCGAGCCCAGCCACACGCCGACCGTGCCCTGCCATCGGCCGACCAGATCACCCAGTGCGGCGCCGGACCGTCGCCGAGCAGGCCCCCCGCCAGGACGCCGGAACGCGACGCCGCCCAAGCCCACGCCGACCTGGACCTCGCCCGAAAGCACGACCGGACCGCCGAGTGCCCCGCCTGCCCGACCGGGCGCCCCGGCGGTTCAGGGAACGAACTCGATCTCGGGGTATCGCGAGGATGGTTTCGAGAACAGGTGGCCATCGCGGTGGCGCAAGTGGAGGTCGAAGAAGGCGTTCAAGTAGGCCCGCTGGGCGCTGATGGCCCGGTCCGCGTTGATCGTGCCGATGTCGTTGGTCAGGGCCGCGACCACCTGAGCTGGGAGCGGAAGTTTCTTGATCAGCTGCTGGGCCAAGGGGGCGAGGTCGGTGTAGGCCTGGTGTCCCGAGTTGTGAAGGAGCAGATGGCGGTGCCATCCGCGCAGGTGTGACCAGAACTGTCCCCAGGACGGGTCGTTGTCGCGTCCGTGGCCGGCGCTGGCCATGAGCAGGAAGGGACGGTCGAGGCCGGTCTCGGCGACGGGCCCGATGACGCTGCCGTCCAGATTGACGCCGGCGAGGATTCGGGGGTCCTGGGCCATCGTCTCGGCGGCCGTGGCACCGCCGAGCGAGTGCCCGAACATGCCGACCCTGGACAGGTCGAGAGAGCCTTTCAGACCAGAGGGCGAACGCCGGCCGTAGGCGCCGAGGTGTCCTTTGGTGCTCAAAGTGGAGAGTGCGTCGAGTACGAACCGGGTGTCGGCTTGCCGGACCTGGAGCGCCAGCGCGTAGTCGTCGTCGGTCGGATTGGCTGGTTGCCGGCTCAGTTCGAGCCGACGGCCCGGAAATTCAATGATTTGGGCTTCGTACGTGTGCCCGATGGTGACGACCACGTAGCCGTGGCTCGCCAGGTCCTCGACCAGGGAGGTGCCGAATTCGCGCATCGCGCGATAGGCAGGGGAGAAGAGCAGTACTGGATGGCTCCGCCGGCGCCCTTTGACAGGAGAATTCTGGCGGGCATGCGTCGTTGGAAACGCGACGTCGTTCAGAGATGTCTGGAGGCTGCGGGCAGTCTGTTGCCGGTACAACGCCAACGCTTCTGACGGGAGCCAGGGAGCGGGCCGGTTCCGAGCGCTGTTCCGCGTCGGATACCACACGCTGATCATCAGTTCGCGTGGTGAGGGCGGCGCCGTCCACGGATCCTGACGTGAAGGGTCGATCAGATGCAGCGACGTCGTCGCTATCCGGTGCGGGCCCGTTGGCCTGGGCAACGTCAGCCGAACCCCGCCACCGGCGAGCCCGGCAGGCGGGCGCGCGGCTTCTCTGCCCGAAACAGCGGCACGGCGGTCGGCCGCAGACGTCCCGGTAGCGGCGAGCAGCAATCCCGCCGCTCCAGCGGCTGTCAGGAACGATCGACGTGTCGGGCCAGAGGTGAGTGCGCTCATCGGAACCCTTCATTTCAAGTCGTGAATGAAGAAGGCGATCCACCGATGCTGATGGCGCGAGCGAACACGGCGACAGGCCCCGGACATGATCTCAGGGGACGACCGGGGGCATCCCTGACCCGCCCTCGGGGGCGCAGAGCCGGTAAATCGATCCGCAGAGCCGGGAGGGACGTCAACGCCTGTGCTTCATGACGGCTTCGCCGTTCACCCCGGCGTGGGGGAGCGGAGTTCGAACCTCCTGCCTTCGTCCTCGTCGAGGACGAAGGCAGGGTCGCGGCCGCGGGCCCAGCCGTCGGGGAGCAGGATGTAACGCTGGTCGGAGTAGAGCAGGAGCCGCAGACCGCTGTAGCGGAACTTGTACTCACCCGATGGGAGGTGCTCGGTTCGCAGGGCCGTCCCGGGCGCCGAGATACCGAGGTCGTCCTTGCTATAGACGGTCACCGTCGTCCGGCGGGCCATGCCATGGACGAGTGTGCGCGCGGCGTCCTGTCCCACCAGGCCCGCGTAGACCGAGACCGCCCAGAGGCCGAGGGCAAGGGCGAGGGTGATCAGCACGGCGGCCGACGCGCCGCCCTGCAGGAGGGCCGGTTGCCCGATCAGATGCAGGCCGTAGACGACCAGCGCGACCCCCGCGCCGATGATCAGCGGGACGGCGGGGTAACGGGAGCTGAAGAGGATCACATCGGCGAAACCGAACAGCCCCAGGACGCCGACGGCCACGCCCATTCCCAGCGCGACCAGCCCGGCGACGCGCGGCACGAACGTGCGGCCCAGCGCGGCCTGGCGGTCGAATTCTCGCGTCAGCACCCGGTGCGCCATCCGCAGCCCCAGCACCAGGAGCGCCACCACGATCAGGGGACGCACGACGACGTTCACGCTGCGCAGGGCGTACTCGGCCGGGGACCAACCGGTGAGGGCGGGGTCGACCCCCAGGTAGCCGAGCAGCGCGTTGGTGCGTGCCCAGCCGAAGTAGTACAGGACCGCTATCAGCGCCGTCGTCTGGGCGACCACCTGCCCGAGCAACTGGAACGCGGGTGCGAGTGCCGCAGCTCCGGTTCCCTGCTCCGGCGGCGCGGGCGGGTCGCCGTCCCCGCGCGGCTCGTCATCCGGTCGGTTCACCGGACGTCGAATGAGACGGGGTGGGCATCGGCGCAGGGACCCCCGGGTTGGTCGTCGTCGGCTCGGGCGGCCCCTGGTTCGTCGGAAGGGGGTCCTTGCCGCCCGGGCCCCCGTCGGGGTCGGCGTTGCCCGAGCCGCAGCCCGCGACAGCCATCGAAAACACGATCGCGCCGACGATGACGCGGGCCCTTGTCTCCATCGCCGTTCTCCTACGAAACCGGGGGACTCGAGCACCCAATGCTTCTCCCGGGGCGAACCCGCGTGCAACCGTGTGTGAGGATGCGGTTCCGGCCGGTTATGGCAAGCCGAAGCGCTTGCGTTCCGGTTCCGGATGAGGTGGGCCGGGGCCCAGCAGCGCTGCGCGCACGGCCGCTCGTCGTCCGGGTTCTCCCGAATCCGCATCGACGTCCTCTACGGCCGGAGGCTGTCACCGGGCGCGATGCCGGACGCCGAGTCCCCGGTGCGGTACCGACTGTGCAGTCCCTGTCGCCAAACCATGCACTGACGTCCTGTCCCGTCCCCGCGCCGGGAATCCGCGCTGAACGCCGCCCGCCGGCGGGGGAGCGGCCCCGGGCGCGGTATTGGGGGTTTGACGCGCGGCCTGAATCGAGAGTTGGTCGGCGCTTTGCGGGGTGTCTTTGTCGGCGGTCGACGACGCCGATGACGCGGAAGCCGAACTGCTTGGCGAGGTCGGCGACCCGCGGGATCCGATGGTGCGCGCGAATACCGCCGTGGCCGGTCAAGCGGACGAATTCGCCCGGCTCGAACGCTCGCGTGGCCTCTGGCCGTGTGTGGACAGTCACACCGAGCCGACCTGATTACGCATCGCGCGATGCGAGATGCTGTGTCGTCGCCGCCACCTGCAAGGCGAACGGGGTGACGGCGCGACTGCATGTGCGGCGGCGGCAACGGACGGGCCGGGCTGGTAGAGGCCGCCACGTCGCGTTCCTGCCCGGAACTGTGCCCTGCCTGGGACGTTAGCGTTCGGTGGTGCGCCGAGCCTCCCGGGCCGCGTCCTTGGCCTTTTCGCCGACCTGTTTGGCGCCGCCCGCGATGCGGTCCTTGCGCCCCTCCGCCTCCAAGTAGGGATCGCGCGACTCGCGGCCCGCGTTCTCCTTGGCGCGCCCCTTGGCGCGCTGCGTCCTGTTCTTCAGCTTCTCGAATAGACCCATGCGATTGTCACTCCTTCTGGCGCCGCCGTTTTAGAAGCTCCTCAGCCGGTACGGCGGCGCCCACGGCGGTACCGTTCCGCTTCCTGATGGATTTTCGCTTCGGTCGCCAGGAGCGTGGCCTCGGCGCGCTCGGTCCGCATCCTCGCGTGCATTTCCCGGAAGGTCGGCACGCGGCGTCGCGCCGGCGGCGGCTTCGCGCCGCGCTGTCTCGACCTCCGTCGCCAGAAACGCTTCAGCAGTCCCATGCCTGCTCCTTCCGCAGCGTACGACCATGTGCCCCATACGGGACATTCCATGCGCGAGCGGCTGACGTGGGTACGTCGCTAGGTCTCTTTGAAGATCTTGTGGAGCAGGTTCAGCCTTTCGAGCCGGTTCATGACGTGGCGGTAGCAGTCGGTCTCGATCCCCGCTCCCAGGTAGTCATCGCCACGGCCCAGCTCACGCCGGGCTTCGACCAGGCCGTCATCGTCCGCGGCGCCGAGGCCGAAATCATCGGCCAGGCCCCCACCACCATCCGGCTGCCGGTCGATAGCAGCTCCACTGGCGGCACGCTGTCGAGCCAGCGCGTCACCCTCGCCGACGGCGCCGATGGCGCCGAACCGCACCGTCACGACAACTCCGCCGAGCTGTTCTACATGCTGGACGGCACAGTCCAGTACTGTCAGGCGACCAGGTCGTCACCGCCGAGCGCGGCGCGGAGCGCCGCGGTCGTATCGCCGTGAACCGGTATGCGCTCATCGAGCTCGGTCTGCCGGATGGCTTGCCGCACGAGCGGCTGCAACCCGGCCAGTCGAACCGATCCGCCATGCTGAGCTGCGTAGCTCTGGATCCGCGTGATCGCGCGTACTGCCGCACTGTCCAGCATTGCGACTTCGGAAAGATCGACGACCAGGTGATCGCCGGGGCCTTGCCGAACTCGCGTGAGGTAGTTGTCGAACTCTTCGACCGCGGACCCGTCCAGCTCACCCTCGACCGAGACGAGGGTGGCCCCGGGAAGCGTTGTGCTGTACAGACCGAGTCGTCCGTCCACGCGACCGTGTCCTCCTTGCCCTAGCCCGCGACTGGGTGGCATCAACTCAGATCGCCCGCGCCCCACGCGCGGACGCCTCGGACGCCTGGATCAGACTCCCCGGAGCTGGGCTCGGCCTTCCGAGCGGCACACGCCACGTCCTGGCGCGGCAGCAGCCAAAACTCTGCGATCAAGACACGAGCCTCACGCGCCGCTAATGATTGCCATATGGCAACTATATCTTGGCCGGACCGGCCCTGTCGATCTCGGTCACCATCCGGCGGCGGAGCCGCTTCCTCGACGGGCACCGCCGGTGTGCGCCGAAACGCCACACCCTCGAGGTGGGTGTGGCCGCGCAGGTCTGAGGGGTGTGTCGGTCTCAGGCCCGCATGGGACCGTCGCCCTCGATCAGGGCCTTTGGGGAGGTACCATCACAGATGGCCTGAAGATCGGAAAGTCCGCGCAGCAAGGCGGCGCGACCTGCTACCGACATCTGGCTCATGAGTGCGGCCAGATCACGCTGGCGCCGGTGGACAACTTGATGAAGGAGCTGCCGCCCATGACGCGTGAGTACCAGCGTGGTCTTGCGACGATCGACGTCGGGTGTCTCCCGTTCTACGAGACCGGCCGCCTGCAGCCGGTCGCAAAGACGCGAGACCGACGAGGGAGCGGCCGCCAGAGCCTCGGCAAGTTCATTGATGGTCGGTCCCGCTCGCCGGTCGATCGCCAGGAGACAGTCGAATTGCGGACTGGAGATGGACGGCTCGGCGCCCTCGCGACTCTGTGCCCACAGCCGCGAGAGGTAATCGGCTGCCTGCATGACGTCGGGGGTGATGACTTCCGAGGGGGGCTCCCTGGGGCCGGTCATTCTGTTACCTCACCCGTGCCAGGAGGGTTGGCGGCTGACCGACGAGGCCCTACCCGTCACCGAGAGTCTCATTCGCGGCACCTGAGAGCGATGTCGGTGACGCACTGATGGCGCGATCACCTCTCCCGGCCGAGGTGGAGCGCGCGATCCGCGCAGATCCGGCGCATTCGTTGCCCGAGTCCCTGGAGAAGGCGATCATGGAGGGGCTGCCTGATGTGGTGGACGTTCGGCTGCTCTTGGCCGACTACCACCTCAGCGTGCTGCTCTCACCGGATGGCGAACTCGGCGGCGACCCCATCCAGATGCTGGGCACTGCGGCCGGGCAGGTGTTCATCTCCCGCCGCCCGATACTCGAACCCATCACGCTCGAGGACGGCCGCGCAGCGAGTGAGATTCTTGCGCCGGTCCTGGCGCGAGGTGAGCGCCTGGGTGTGCTCGGCGTCCTGACGACGAGTCTCGAGCCCAACCAGCTGATCGATGACCTGACCGAGATCGCCGAGATCGCCGGGGCGGCCCTGAAGGTCGCCTGGAACCATACCGACCGCTACGAACGGGCTCGCCGCAGACGCCGGCTGACGCTCGCCGCGGAATTGCAGTGGCAGTTGCTTCCCGGCCAGGGCTGCGCGGGCCCTGAGTACAGCCTGGCGGGCCACCTGGAGCCGGCCTACTCGATCGGTGGCGACAACTTCGACTGGTCCACTGAACAGGACCATCTGGCGCTGACCGTGACCAACGGTTCCGGCACGGGCATCCAAGCGGCCTTGCTGACCTCGCTGACCGTGGGAGCGCTACGGAACGCGCGGCGTTCGGGCGGAGATGTGGCCGAGCAGGCAAGCCTGGCGGGGGACGTCGTCCATGCCCGTTACCGCGGCGAGGAATTCACCGAGACACTGGTGTTGCGCATCGATCTGGCCGATGGACTGGTTTCGGCGGTCGACGCGGGATCACCGCGCATCCTTCGCATGCGCGGGGCGAAGGTGACCCCGATCGAACTCGAGCATCAGATGCCGCTTGGGATGTTCGCCGAAACCGCTTACGAGGTTCAGCATTTCAATATCGAGCCTGGAGACCGCCTCGTCATCGTGAGCGACGGAGTCTTCTCAGCCGCCGCTCCCAACGGCGGCGACTACGGGACGATGGTCCTGGAGCAGCAGATCCGGCGTACCCGACTACAGGATGCGTCAGAGGTTCCGCTGTCGATCATCGCTTCGCTGATCGACTATCACGAAGGCCGCGACCTCGCTGACGACGCCGTGGTGCTCTGCCTCGACTGGAAATAGGTATTCCGGATCACCGCGGTTCCCTTAAGGGCGGCGGTTGAGCATGAACCGGACCACCGCGAGCACGACGAGAATCACCACAACAAGCAGAATGATCTTGATCAAGACTTCTCCCGATATCTTCACGAGTTCCATTAGTTGTCATACGGCAATCTAATGGAGCAGACAAGCCCTTGGCCTTGCCCGGGTGGAAGGTGATCGCGGTCTTGAACTCCTGCGGGAATTCTCGCCGGATCCCGGTGTAGGCGATGGCGGTTCCCACGATCAGGAAGCCGGCTGCGATCGCCGGCACGACCCAATGGCCGCCCGGCTCGCCCATCGCCTTGGCGGTGAAGGTCCCGGGACCGCTGGTCGATGGAGCCGCCCTGGTGGCCGAGGGCGAAGGCCGATCCCCCGATGAGGCCGGCGGTGTACAGCGTCAACCAGACTGCGACTGTCCCGGCGCGGGTGGCGACCACGGTGACCAGCGCCCCATTCTGGTCTGCTTCTCCTTGTCCGCTCCCCATTCCGATCTGCGCCGCGAGCAGGCCGATCAGCAGGTAGATGATCCCGCGGGCTGCCACCCCCATGCGCGTCAGACGACACGAAACCATGGTCGCCCCGCGGGCTTGCGCCCGGTGCCTGGCAAACTGCCCGCCGCGTTCGCCGACATATCGCCACCTTCACTGGGACGGGCGGCTCTCCCCGTTCGGCATCAAGCCAAACGCGCGTCGGCCAAGACCTGGGGTAACGGTGGCGACCCCACCGTCGGGACCGTCGCCGATCACCATGCCTTGCCGATTCATTGGACGTGTTTGGGCATCCATTGCCCGGGAACCGTTGCCGCATGGCAACAATCTTGTGGGCTATCGCCGTCATCCTGGTCATCGCCGGGATCTACGTACTGGTAGCGCGCCGCGACATCCTCTGGGGCATGGTCCTGATCATCGTCGGGTTCTTGGTCGGCCCCGGCGGCGTCAGCATCTTCAGCCCCTAGCCGGATCCAGCACCTCTCGCGATGCGGCGGCTTCACGGCCACCTTCCCGCCCCTGGGTCCTGCTCGCCGCGGCGCTCGCGGACCCCCGCTACAAGGGAAACCGAGTGAATCGAATCCTCAGCGCCCCTCGGGGCATTCTCGGAACGTTCGTGACCGTCATCACCCTGCCGTTCCGGGTCGTGCTGAAACTACTGAGCCCATCACGCCGCCGCGGCGGCGGGAGGACAGGGCCGCGCTAGGCGGAGAGGTCTTGCACGGTCGGCGGCTGCGTGACATCCGGGTGCGTGACATCCGGCTGTTCGCAGAGCCGTCCGAACTCCGTGAGGGCCTCGATGAGGCGACGTTGAGATGCCGATGTCATCCCGGCCAGCGCCTCTGTCACCGCTGACCTGCGCCTTTCGCTCAGTTCAGCGAAAGGGCCCGCCCCTCCTCGGTCAGGCGCAGGACGACCTCGCGGCGATCGGCCCGCGCACCTTCCCGGATGATCAGTCCTGCGGCCTCCATGCGGTCGCACAGCCGGCTGGCCGATGACGGAATGGCGTCCAGTTCGGAGGCCAGGCCGCGCAGATTGACCTCGCCATGGCGGGCGATGATCTCGATCGTCTGCAACTGGATCGGGGACAGAGACACCCCAAGTTCTCGTCCGGCCCGGTTCCACAGCACCACCACGGCCTCCAGGGCACGCTCAGCCGCCGTGACGACATCGGCGTTCACACCACCGCTCAGGGCTTCGGCAGCAGGCAGCTCTTGGCGGCTCACGAACGGCCCCTCCCAACGATGCTGCAGTAGCCGCCCGCGTCGCCCCAGCGTCGGTGAACAGGGCCGTCACCGGAGGTTTCGGACCAGACGACCCAGGCGGTGCGGGTCACAGCGACCGGCTCACCCTCACGATAATCGACCGCGCGATCGGTTTCCGTCCTGCGACACCATCGACGCAGGCCCGCGCCTCAACCCACCGTTCATCACCAGACTCGGCCGCCCGGCTCACGGAACAACTCCCGGAGACCGTGCCGATCACCGGCAAACCTAGGTCAGGGACGCGGCGCTGGCGCGGGCAGCACTGGTTCGCGCTGCTCTGGTCTGGAACCGCGGATGGTCTCGGTCGCGACGACGCCGGTCGCCGTCTCCGCGACAACCTAAGTCGTGATCGCTCTAGACCTTGGCTCGTATCACCCGGCGTCCCGAGGGCGACACACTCATCCCATGTGGGGATTCATCGGAGTGATCGTGATGGTCCAGGGCTTTGGCTCGGCCATCGCCGCGATGTTCAGTGACGACGCGAAGTTCGGGTTCCTGCTGAAGTGGGCGCACGATTACCAGCCGTTCGTCGGCATCGCGACCGGCCTCCTCGGGATCGGAGTGCTCGTCTGGGGCGAGCGCGGCAAGAGTTCGAACAGCGGCTAGAGGCCACGGCCGGATCCCAGCGAGACACACACACGAAACGGTCGCGAGGTGAACGACGACGATTTCCTCTGTCGATTTTCGCCTGACGTTCAGCTCCCCGGATCCCTGTGCGGTGTCTGACTCCGGGCAGCCTTGAGGAGTCGCGTGACCAGGGATCTCACCGGGACGTCGCCGGTGTTCTGGCAGAGGGTCAGTGCCTGTCGCAACGGCGGGACGGCCTGCTCAGGTCGGTCGGAGGCCAGCAGGTGCGAGCCGAGGTTGGTGAGTACGATCGCTTCGCGCCGGCCATCGCCGAGTTCATCGAAGATGGCGATGGCCTGGCGAAAGGCGGCTGAGGCGTCTTCCGCTGGGCCGGTCATGCGCAGGGCCAGGCCAAGGCGGTTGAACGATTCCGCCTCGCCGCTGCGATCGCCGGTCTCCTGGCTCAACGCGATCGACTGCCGAAGGTGTCTGGCGGCCTCCTCGTAGTGCTTTGTGGCGAGTAGGGCGGCGCCGAGGTTATCTAGAAGGACGGCCTGGCCCTTGTCGTCGTCGTGTTCGCGGTCGGCGGCAATGGCCTTTCGGAACGCGTCGGTGGCTTCGTCGTAGCGGCCAAGACCGTGAAGGGCCGCGCCAAGAGCGGCCGCCACCCGGCGCTCATGGAAGCGGTGGCCGGTTTCCTGGCAGCAGGCGGCCGCCTCCTCCAGCGCCTGTACGGCCTGTGCGAACCGGCCCATGCGCACCAGGGCCGCACCGAGATCGCATTGGATTTCGCCTTCGACTCGGCGGTTGCCGATCTCCCGGAAGATCATGATCGCCTGCTCCAAGGACTCGACGCCCTGCCGGTGCCGCCCCAGCCGGACCTGTTCCAGACCGAGCAGGCCCAGCGTCCTCCCCTCGCCGAAGCGATCGCCCGTCTCGCGGCAGGTAGACAGGCCCTGGCACAGGGCTGACATGGCTTTGTCGTCCTGCCCCGCTCTGCCCAGGCGCACGGCGTCAATGCCCATCGCCCTGCCCTCGCCACCGCGGTCGCCGGTCTGCCGGTAGACGGCCAGGGCCCGTTGGTGCACCTCCTCGGCTTCCCCCAAGCGCCCCGCATCGGTCAACGCGATGCTCAGGGCGATCAGCGTTTGAGCCTCGGCCTGGCTGGCGCCAGACTCCCGGAAGAGTGCGACCGCCTCCCGGAACGGTTCGATGGCCTCCTTTGACCGCCCCGGCAGCATCATCGAGGACCCAAGGAGGTACTGCGCCCAGCCCTCGCCTTCCCTGTCACCGGCCAGTCGGCAGACTGGCAGGGCGACACCCGCGAGCAAGGTCATCTCATCGAAATAGCCCCGCAGCGCGCAGAACTCCGCGAGACAGGTCGCCAGGCCCGCGGTGACGGCGGGGTGGCCCTGCGCGGTTGCGAAGGCGGCGGCAAGAATCAGGTTGACGTGTTCGGCATCCAGCCAGGACAGAGCGTGCGCACGGTCCCTGAAGACGGGAGAAGGCGACCGCGTGGGGTGTTTGACCAGGTGCGTGTCGGCGGCGGCTGCGGTCTGTACGTAGTACTCCAGGAGCCGCGCCAGAGCCGCTGAGCGTTGATCGGTGTCGGCGTCGGCGTGGCCGCGTTCGTCGGCATAGAGACGTAAGAGGTCATGCAGACGCCAGCGGCCCCAGGGACGTGCGGGTTCGATGAGGTGAGCGCGGGCGAGGTCCTGCAGCATGATCTCCGCGGTCGTCTCGTCGGTGCCGCACAGCCGGGCCACGCCTGTGGCGGCGATGTCGGGGCCGGGGTTGAGGGGGAGCAGCCGGAAGAGCCTGGCGCATGAGGGTGAGGCTCGCTCCAGGTGCTGGTGGGACAGGTCGAACGCGGCCCGCACGGCGCGGTCCTCGCGGGCGAGGTGGTCCAGGCGGCGGTGGACATCGGCCAGCGACTGGGCGAGGGAGGCGAGCGGGCGCGTAGGCGTGTCGGCAAGCAGCGCGGCGCAGATCTGCAAGGCCAGGGGCAGACGCCCGCAGAACTCGGCGATGCGTGCGGCGTGCCCGGGTTCGTCGTCGACACGGGTGTCGTGCGGGCCTCGAGCGTGCTGGAGAGCACCGCGGATCAAGGTCACGGCGGCTTGAGGGGCCAGGACGTCGAGGTCACACAGGCGGGCGCCGACGTTGAGGGTGTGGCGGGAAGTGATCAAGGCTGCGTTGCAACCGTCGTCGGGGAGCAGCGGAGCAACCTGGTCGGCACTGGAAGCGTTGTCGATGATGACCAGGATCCGGCGGCCGTGTTCAGCGTAGGCGGATAATACCGACCGATACAGCGCGGCGCGGGCCTGCGGGTCGGCGGGGACGTCCACGTCGGCGACACCGAGCGCGCGCAACCACGAGCCCAGGACACGGTCGGGGGACAGACACCGTTCGCGGTCGTAGCCGAAGAGGTCGACAAAGACAAAGCCGCCGGGGAACCAGCCGGGTGCGGCCATCGCCTGCGCTGCGGCTTGCAGGACGAGCTCTGTCTTGCCGACACCCGCCAGACCGGTGATCACGGCGGCGACGGGACCCTGCCGCCGCCCGGCGGCGTCTGGACGCAACGTGTCAAGCAGCTCACGGAGCTGGGCGTCACGCCCAGTGAAGTTCGCGACGCGGACAGGCAGTACGGACATGGCCCGGGGGGTCTCGCGGGGCAACCGCACGGTGATGTCTGTGATCCGCCCCGTGACGCGGACGCCTGCTGATGCCCTGCGCTCGCCTGACTGCGGAGCGCCAGCAGGGGTTCGGCAGCGGTTCGTAGCGCGCGGGCAAGCGCCACGACAGTAGCTTCGCTGGGAACCGAGGACCCGTTGAGGGCCTGGCTGGTCGTTGTGTGACCAAGCCCGGCCTTTCTCTCCAGTCCGGCCATGGACAGCCCCTGTTCGTGTCTCAACCGCCGAAGCCGTCCCTTCAGGTCGGCCAACGCCGCAGAGCTGTCGTTCGACTCCATGTCGCCTCCTCGGTCTTCATCCGAACACGTTCGTCCTCGTTCAGACGAACGCCGACGAACGCACCACGAGTGAGTCTCGGGCCTGTCGGACATGCCGCGTACGAAGGGCTAAGACAGTGAGTCCCACTCAGACCAAAATCGTTCTGCTTGTGCTGGCCCTTCTGACCGTGACGCTGGGCTCCGCTCTCGTTGGGATAGGCGCGTCCCTATTGGCACGGAGGGACGGCCTCAGCCGGTCGGAATCTGTGCTCGTGGGGGCCAGAGCGTTCGGCGGGACATTGACCGTGCTCACTGCTCTGGGGGCCGTGACCATCGAGGTCTTCAAGTAGCCGACGGTGCTGCCCCCAAGGGCCGGCCGGCCGATCGATCGATCGAGAACTCGATAGCGCCGACCACGCCGATCTCACCGCTGTGCACACGAGTACGGACGAAAATCGACGTAGTGCACCGGAGTACGGGAATCAGGCCGCTCCGAACTCCGCTGCAACCAGCCACATATGCCCGGACACCGATGAAGTGACTTCGGGAATCGACGTCATCGCGGGCGTGCGGGAGAGGGGCCGTCGGCTCAGGCCATCGGTCTGCTGTTGGGCATGTCGGTCCCCGGCAGGTGGTCCGGGGGTGCGGGTCATGGTGGCGTCGGGGGTGTGGGAACCCTAGCGTGAGGAACTTCCCTCAGGGGCCCGCTCGGGGAACCGCCGGGAAGGGAGGTGGGTCATGCAGTTGGCGTTGGTGTTGTGCTTGCCGCGCGATGCCGAGACGGTGCAGTTGACGCGTGGGGTGCTGGATGCGTCGCTGAAGGTGCTGGGGGTCACTGCGGAGACGCGCGATGACATCACCCTGGCGCTGGGGGAGGCGTGCGCGAACGTGGTCCAGCATGCTGATCCGGCCGATGAGTACGAGATGCGGGTCGGGGTGCACGACTCCCGCTGCCGGATCGAGGTGATCGACGCCGGCCGCGGGTTCGACGCGGCCATGTTGGAGAAGGTGCGGGCGGATGCCACGCTCACCGCCGAGCACGGCCGCGGGTTGCAGATCATCGATGCGCTGGCCGAGAATCTGCAGATCGCCAACGGCCCGCAGCATGGCGCGATGGTCCGGTTCGAAAAGCCCTTGGCGTGGGAGCCGGGCTCAGCCGGTCAGCACTTCGTCGTGGACGACTGAGCCCGGAGCCTGGCACGGAATGGCCGCGTGCCTGCGCGTGGCACCCGTGCTCGCCGCTGCGGCGGTCACCGGTGGCCGGGCGCGTCGAGGCGCCGTGGCGCGCGCCGGCGGCGGCTCCTGCTAAGCCTGCCGCCAGTGCTGCGGTCGGGGCTGAGTCGATCCCATCGGGTGATCACCGCGGCGCCCAGCCGGGCGCGGTGCCGCCTCGTGCAGCGCTTGGCCAGCACGGCCAGCAGCATCACCGCGCTGGCGGCCAGCACGTAGCCGGTGCCGAGGGCGAGCGCGGTCAGCCAGGTGCCTTGCAGCAGGTAGGCCAGGCCGAGCAGGGCGCACGCGAGAGCGGTCAGCGCCAGCCCACCGGCGGCGATGGCCGCGGCGAAGAGCGCGGCCAGCAGCACGGTGGCCCGGACCCAGCGTGCGGCCCGGGGATCGGCACCGGCCCTTGCCAGGGGGCCGAGTGGTGGACGCGGATGCGGGGTGCGTGGTCGGTGCGGTGGGTTCTCAGGGGCGGAGCGGTCCGATCGGGATCGGTGTGGTGTCAGGGATGAGACGTCGGCATTGTGTTCGGTCGGGTTGTCGTGTTCGGTCGTGTCCGAACCCCTCGGCACTGCTCGCCCACCAGCTCTCGTCGCTCACTGTGTCTGCGTCGTGTCCTCAAGTGATAAGCATGTGACCTTGCCACATCCGCCAGGGCACAGCAAGCAGCCGAGCAATCGCACGTCGCGATCGAAACGGGGGGCTGAGGGGCGGCTCGGCCACCAGCGTTCCGATCGCCTGGACAGATGGCTCGCGCTGGGGGCGGGTGGCTGGGCTCTTAACCAATTCTGGGCCTTCTTAGTACTGTCGACAGGTGATCGGATGACCCGCTCAGGCAGAATTCGCGCTGCAGATGCCGTTCCCGCGGCTCATGCCGGAGTGGCCCGCGCGTGATGGCATCGGACGCCATTCGGCCTTCCCTTCTCTGCCCTGCAACAGAAGGGAAGCGCGGGCCGGGTACTGGCAGCGCCCCGGCCCGCACTTAGTAAGGCCCTACCCAAGGGATGGTCAACTAACCAAACGGCGGAATATTCTTTGGTGCTCGGCGCTTTCCCGGAATCAGCCGGTCCGCCGGTGCACCAGTTGGTCGCCGGGCCGTATTGAAGGGAACGCCGCGCTCAAGGGAACGCTGCACGTCTGCCGGGAACCTCGGCGAGGCCGAGTGGCAGCGGCGCCCGGATGTGGACCCTCTCCTGCTCGGCCGCACCTGCTTCCAGCCGGGGCCGACGCCGGTTCTGGAGCGGCGGTGTCGCGTTTCAGTTCAAGGGTGGGTCCGGCCCGCCTGGTGCACCGTGACAGCCAGTTCGCTGGTCGAGTAGATCGGCAGGATCCGGGTGAGCCCGGTGGTGCGCAGCGTCTGGCGGATGCGTGGATTGACTGCGGCCAGGACGATGGTGCCGGTCCGGTGGCTGCGGGCTCGGTGGTCGCCGTTGCCGTGCAAGAGCCGGTGGGCACCGGTCAGGACGCTCAACCCGCTGGAGTCGATGAAGCTCAGCCGGGCGAAGTCCAGCACCAGGTGGTCGGCGCCTTCGCCGAGCACGGCGGCCAGGTGTTCGCGCAACCGCGGTGCGGTGGAGACGTCCAGTTCTCCGTTCAAGGTCACAACGGCCAGATCCGGGTGGGCCGGATGGAACCGGCTTTCCACGATCAAAGCCATGACGGCGAGACCCAAGTTAGTCGGGGTGTGCGAGGGCGCGCCGGAGGGTGGGGCTGAGGGTGAGGTACTGGTCCAGGCCGGTGCGCTCCAGGATCCGGCGGCACACTCCCGAGGGCCGGGAGATGACCAGGTCGCTGCGGCGCGCGCGGACGGTCTTCCAGACGGTGACCAGGGCGCTCAAGCCGGAGGAATCGCAGAAGCTGACCTGGTCCAGGTCCAGGATCACCCGGTCCGAGCAGTGCGGTGTGGTGGTGATGGTCAGGACGTGGTCGCGCAGCCGGTCGGCGGTGCGGTGGTAGAGCTCGCCGTCGATGTAGACCACCACGGCGTGGCCGTGGTGTTCGGTGCGTATGCCTAGCCGGTCGGCTGATGTCGGGGCCGGCTCGCCGGGAGAGGTCTGGGCTGGCTGGAGCAGGCTGGGAGTACCGGCGGTCAACACGATCTGTCACCTCCGCAGATGAGACGACGTGCTTACCCGTCGGGAAGACGATCATTACTCGATGTCCGGATACGGCCGAAGCCGACGGTCATGGCCCTACGCGTGGATGTGACGTCGAACGCCCGGTTTCGGCTTCACAGCACCAACGGCGTCCTGGTTTCGGGGCGATGCCCCCACACGCTGCCTGACGCGGCCAGCGCAGGCTCTCGCCCGGCGCGCCTAGGGCGGGCGGGTCCTTTCCAGTACGTTCACAAGGTCATTCAGGTCGGGCAGAGCCTCCTGCGACCCGCGCATTCTCGCAGGTCAGCCGCAAGAATAGCGCGACCGCGTCCCGGGGTTGCGCATTCGGTGTTTCGGTGCCGTGGTCCCACGCTCAGGTTTATCCCTAAAAGAGCGGGGCACATGTGAGCGTACTTTTCAATGACAGCAAGTATGCCTCGAGGTGCGATCGTGGCGACGCGATCCAAGACGAAGCCTACGCCTAAGACGACGCGCTGGTATGTCATGTCGTTGCGCATTGCCGCCGTTGTTGTGGCGCTCGGCGTGCTGACAGTTTCTTTCTATTATGTGTTGCAGTTGACGCTGAGTTCTGTTCACGACCGTGGACAGGCGGGCGGCAACACTGATCCCGGTCGCTCGCTGCGCTTTTATCTCGACCGCCCGGCCCGGGAGGCACTGGTCCAGATCGGCGGCAATGTGGCCTTGCTCATGCCGCTGGGAGCCCTGCTGCCCACGGTCTTCACCCGGCTGCGGGGGCCGCTTCGGATGACTCTGGCCGGGGGCTTGGTGTCGCTGGCGATCGAAACGATGCAGGGCATGCTGGTCACCGGCCGTGCCTTCGATATCGACGATGTCATCCTCAATACAGTGGGCGTGGTCATGGCGTATCTCCTGATCGGACGCAGAATCTCTCGCCTGGTCCGCGGAAAGGACTGACCCGCTGGCGTCCGCGTTGCGTTCATAGCGCGACCCCTTCCAATGCCCCACCGTTCTCAGGGGCCCCATCTGTGAGCTGCACACAGCCGCATGCAGCCGCACATCAAGGAGGCACATGTGGGCCGGAACACGCGATCGGCATCAGACGATCACTGACCGAAGACCGTCATTGCTGGGAAGGGGAATTTCGTCATCTAACCGGAGCCACCCTGTGTATCCCCTGTCATTCAACACGCAGAAAGAGGCCTCAGCCGTCATGAGCAGGCGCGTTGTCGTGGAAGTGGCCGGATACGCCCGGGAACGCAGCGGCGGAGCCAGCACGGCGTCGCGGTACTGGACGAGGCCACCGGGGAACTGCTGGCCGAGGCCGCCGAGGGAGTCGGCGGCGCCACCATGAGCACGGCGGTCTACCGTGGCATCTGCACGGGCTTGCTGGCGGCCGCGTCCGCCGACGCGACCGCGACGATCGAAGTCCGCGCCGAACGGCCGCGCGGCGCTGATGGCGCGGCACGCCTGCGACCTCATAGGCTGGGAACGTTCCTGGGTGCGCATGGCCACCGTCCAAGTCCCTCCAGCCTGAACCCGAAACCCAGCCGTCCTCCGGGTCGCCGCAAGCTCTGGTGCCGCCGATGCAGTCGGCGACGCTGCTGCTGGCCCGCACCACCGAAACGGTCTTCTCCCGGCAACGGCGCTTCGCCAGCGACCAGGACGGGGAGCTGCCCGGCGACGGGGTGGCCCAGGCGCGGGCCCTGGCCTCCCACCTGTTCTTGCGCGGCGACGTCGACGTGATCGCCTGTTCCGGGCTGCGCCAGGCCGCGGCGACGGCCACCATCGTGGCGGAGGTGCTGGGGTTGCCCGTGGTCACGCTGAAGGATCTGCGCGAGCCCAGCTACGGCGGCTGGGAAGGGCTGACCTTCACCGAGGTCCAGGCCGCCTGGTCCGACGAGATGTTCCGCTGGGCCGCCGACCCGCACACCGCACCCCCGGCGGCGAAAGCCTGGCCGCCGCGCAAGCACGGGTACAGGCCGCCGATAGGGGTGCTCGAACGGTTCCCACACCGCACCATCGTGGCCGTCACGCACGTGACCCCCGATCAAAATGATCACCCGGTGGGCGCTGGAGACCGCATCCGTCGTCCTGCACCGCATGCACCTTGACCTCGCCTCCCTCACCGAGGTCGACATGCACACGACGGTGCCGTGGTACGTGGCCTCAACGACACCCGCCAGCTGGTCTCAGCCACCGAGTCCTCCCCGCAAGCAATCCTGTGATCACAACCACCAGCAATCCGACGTCCAATCCCCGACCCTTCGAACGTCCCTGATCCCCGAGGCCGCATGGGGTGTCAGATCCCGCGCGGTTTGGCCGGAGGTGGCGCGGCGTTCGTTGACCTGGTCGAGCGACTGATCCCCCGGGGGCGTGGGTGCGGTGTCGGGTGGACGCGGTCTGCCCCGACGCGGCCGCAAGGCGGTGGCTGACGCCATCACCATCCAACTCCTCGGCGACCCATCCGGGGGCGCTTGGTGCGCAGCCCGCTCAGTACTGCGGAGACGGTGACACTCGGCACGACCAGAAGACCATTCAGCTCAGCGGCGGCCTCTTCCGGGCAGATCGGCGTGACGGTGCGGTCGGGCAGTGCAGGATGACCCAAAGGCTTGGAGTCAAGTCCATCGCCCGCTACGGACGTGTCAACCTGCAACGCCTCCTTCAGCGAATGGGACAACGCCTTCGCCGAACCCCGGCTCTGCGCCGCCATCATCGACCGACGCACCTACAACGGCATCATCATCGACACCGGAAGCGAGCCCCGCTGACCCATAACATCACGGCCTAATGTCGTTTTCTCAGTAGACCTGCCACAAGAGTGCCCTGTCAGGTTGGCGGCGCCTGGGTTTCTGTATCAACGATCATTGCCCGGCCGAACCACCTGCCACCTGACCTAGTGGGAATTCATTTCTGATGTAGGCGGCAAGCTCGATGATCGCTTTGCGCAGGTCTTCCACCGAGGAAGAAAGCTCCCGCTCGTACTGCTGGACCTCCCGGATCGGGTCATCACTTAGGAGAATACGGCGATAGTCGGCTTCGAAGGACTGGAGTTGGAACGCGCGCCAGTCCAGGACGTCAAAGAAGCTGGACCTCAGCTCTGGCGCATACAGGGCGAGCAAACGACGCAGGTCATGCGACGCCAGCCCAGGACGTGCCAGGTACCAGCGGGCCTGACGCTGATCAGGACGCAGGAGCATCCTCACGTCCGCCAGCTCGCCTAGCTGGCTCCGCATAATTTTCCAGACTCTGCGGAAGCCGTCGTCATCGAGGCCGGAGGCGATCCAACCGGCCACTTTCCGATTTGTCCCGGCCGCCTCTTCGTACCACTCGCACAGAAGAGCATGCAGCTCGACAAGCGCTTCGAAGTAATTAAGATCTGAAAGACGCTACAACAATCCCTGTGAGGCACGGTCCGCGGCGCTTGAGAGACCAGTGACGTATTTCTCGGCCGGTCCGATTAGGGCAGTAATGCGTTCCCGGTATGAACGATCAACGGTGAGGCAAGTTCCGCGACCGACCCGACCTGTACCCAGCATGGTAAGGCGTTCGGCATCTCCCGGGCCACCGCCTACCAGTACCTGCGCGAGGTAGTCGAGGTGCACCCCAACCGGGCGCCGACCCTGCGCCAGGCCGAATCGGCGATCCCGTTCGGGGCGCGCTCGTCCGGGGCCAAATCAAGCCCGTCCCGCGGGCCACTTCAAACCGTCATGACGTTCCCAACCGGCTCGACCGGTGGGGTCGATTCAAGACGTCCTGCCGGGGCCGTTTACGAACGTCGCAACCATTCAGGGACTGCGGCGAAGGTGAGGAATCCGCCTATGACGCTCAGGCGGCAGTAGATGAGGATGAGTGCGCTGAGGCGCCGGAATCACTGAATGGCACCTGAGTCAGGTCGAGGATCAGGTTCGGGTGGCCGTCCTTGGCGAGGGGTGGTGGCGTGCTCGACCAGGGTTTGGCTGGTGCGATGGCTCAGCTCCCCGGCGGCGGTCAAGATCGCGACTCGCTCGCGCACCAGCGCGGTGGTGATGTGCAGGTGGTCGGCCATTACGGACCTCCTGGAGAGGTCACAGTCGCTGGATCCGCTGATGGGGCGGTGACAGACCGGGAGGGCGATGTCGTCGCCGACCCGCGGGCGTATCCCGCAGGGCCCAGATCCCGGCGAAGGTGCTGCCATCCATGCTGGTATCGACCGGATCGTGTGCGTATTTCCGCCTGTCTGCCGAATACTCAAGATCGTTCTGGTGTGAGTGGCCGATCAGCGGGCATGGAACGCGCTTCAGGTATGCCCGCTCGCGGCCGCGCAGGATAGGCCCCCGGGAAGGGATAGGCAGTGGTGAGGCATGACCGTCCTTAGCAGGCCCGTCCATAGCGGGCCCGGCGGCCCGACCGAGGGCGAGGACGCGGGAGTGTGGGATCGGTGACCCCGCTGGTCCTGGAACAGCTCCCAGATCGCCCGGGACTCAAGGTCGCCGGCGAAATCAACGTCAATAACCGGACGGCGTGGACCGGCACGCTGGAGACGCTGGCGACGGACGAGCCGGAGATCCACCTGGAGATGTCCGGGCTGCGGATGGTGGACGTCGGCGGCGCCGCAGCGGTGGCCGCCACCGCCCAGCGGCTGACCCCGCGCGGCCGTGTGGTGCTGCACAACCCGCCCCCGGCACTGTGCCGCATCCTTGACCTACTCTGGCCGGAGGCGGCGGGAATCGAGGTGAACGGGCGATGAACGCCCCCGACCATCCACAACCGCAGCCGCGCGAGGGGTCGACCGCCGGCCCCTTCCATCATCCGGCACTGTTCTACCGGACCCGCGCCGAGTACCTGGCCGGCACGGTCCCGTTCCTGCTGGACGGTCTGGCCGCGGGGGAGCCGGCCGCGGCCGCGGTGCCCGAGCCGAACCTGGAGCTACTGCGCAACGAGCTCGGCGCCGCCGCCGAGCAGGTCACGCTGCTGGACATGGGACAGGCCGGCCGCAACCCCGGCCGGATCATCCCCGGCGTGCTGCGCGCGTTCGCCGACGCCCACCTCGGCCGGCGAGCGCGGATCATCGGCGAGCCGATCTGGCCGGGCCGCAGCCGGACAGAGTATCCCGCCTGCCTTCAGCATGAGGCGCTGATCAACCACGCCTTCGCCGGACGGCAGACCACGATCCTGTGCCCCTATGACGCCGAGGCGCTCGACCCCCAGATCCTGGCCGACGCCGCCGCCACCCACCCGGTCCTGGTCGACGCCGACGGCGAACGCGCCAGCGACCGGTACGCCGCCGACGAGATCGTCCACGCCATCAACCAGCCGCTCCCCGACATCCCCGCCACCGCCGCACAGATCACCCGGCTGGACTACGACTCGGCGTCCCTGGACACAGCCCGGGACCTGGTCATACAACACGCCAGGCGCGCCGGCCTGCCGACCGATCGGATCCTGGACGCCGAACTGGCGGTCAACGAGCTGACCGCCAACACCCTGATGCACGGCGGCGGGCACGGGACGCTGCGGATCTGGACCGAACCACGGCACCTGGTCTGCCAGACCACCGACAACGGCCACATCCCCGACCCGCTGGCCGGTCGCCGCCCCGTCCCCCCGCACCACCCCGGCGGGCGAGGCCTGCTCCTGGTCAACCAGCTCGCCGACCTCACCCGGACGCACACCCTTCCCGGCGCGACCACCATCCGGATCTACTTCCAGCGCTGACCCGCATCTAAAGCATTCAGTGACACCGCCTTCCTGGCCCGCCCGCAGCTCGCCCCATCCGTCCGGCGACGTTCATGCCCGGCACGCGCGCAGGGGCCCGCGCCCGCCGCCCGCGCAAGCCGCTCAACACTGCAGCACAGTCCAGAAGAGGGAACCACCACCTGAACAACGCCACATTCCTTTGCGAACACGAGTTTCGTGCCTGGGCGAACGCGGTCTGGCCGGTCGGGGAAGCGTTCGTTCGGGCGCCTGGGTGGTGACGCGCGGATGATGGTTAAGGCAGTGTGGTCTGCTCGTGGTCGGGCAGATCGAAGTGGATGATCAGATCGGCGTTGACGAGCCCCGTTGCGGCGATCAGCATCTTTTCGCGGTCGCGGTCGCGGTCGCGGTCGCCCGAGCGCGGGCGCGCTCGTGCGGCGCGTTCGGCCGCAGACAGCGCCGCGACGCGCTCCAGAACCTCAGTGAGCTGAGCTGCGGAGATCCCATTCCACCATTGCAGTGCGGCGGCTTGCTCCTTGCGGTGCGTTCACGGCGTGCGAGTTCTTCCCGCCGGTCCTGTTCCTGTTGCTCTCGCTGCCGCTGGAGGCGTTCTGCCCCCAACACCGCCCGCTGCCGCTCCATCTCAATCATGAACAGGCGGTGCCGCTCTGCGTCCTCGGCGCGGCGACGCTCTTGTTCCTGGCGTTGTTGCTCGCGCTCTTGGCATTGATGTTCGCGTTCCGCGTGCTCACGGATTCCCTCGGCTTTGCGCGCGCGTTCTTAGCGGGGCTGGGTCGCCGACCTCTTGGAGGGCGAGCGCATCGACGCGTGCGTCGTCGATGGTGGCGGCCAGCGTCGTCAGCTTGGCTTGATAGGCGTTCCGGTCATCTGGGCCGAAGTCTCCTCCGGGCCGGAACAGGCTCTCCAGATTCCATGTACCTACGACTGTCATTTCCTGCCCCCGCTCCCCAGGCAAGGAACGTTCCGCACCAGGCGAACGTCCTCGGTATCCTCTGGCTCGGCTGGGTGCGGACGGTCGGCGGGGAGGCGGGGGTGACCGCGTTGCGTCCGAGTGCAGGACGGTGGCCCCGATGTCGTGCACTCGTACAGCTCGTTCGAAGTTTCCGCTGTGACGCGGTTCTGTATGGGCTGGCTATTTGGTAGCGAAATCTTAGCTCTCGGGTGCGACGGTGCGTTCGATTCGCTAACGTCGAGAGCGACGTGACGACTCATGGAGAGGATAGGAAATGGCCCAAAAGGTGCAAGTCATCATGACTGATGACCTTGATGGTGGTGCGGCCGAGGAGACGGTTTCGTTCGCCCTCGATGGCAAGGCCTACGAAATCGACTTGAGTGAGAAGAATGCAAGCAAGCTCCGCAGCGCTCTGCACACCTACATGGAGGGCGGCCGTCGGCTCAAGGTCACACGGGGCGGACGCCTAGCGCCTCGTGGTACCGGCAACCGCGAACGGTCCGCCGAGATCCGCCAATGGGCCAAGCAGGCCGGGCTCAAGGTCAACGACCGTGGGCGCATACCCGCCACCGTGGTCGAACAGTACGAGGCTGCCCACTGACCGACCCGCCCCTTCAGGGGGACATCGGCTTCGGTCAGCCGGCGCCATCATTGTTTCAAGTTGACGACCGTGACTCCGACCTACTCGGCCTTGACGGACTCCGCGGAGCCGATGGCGGGGGTGTCCGGTGATGGCTCCGCTGTCGAAGGCCAGGTAGACCTTCGAGCGGTGCAGGTCGCCGTCAGCGGCGATGAACTCGACGGCATGCCTGATGTGGGGCGCCGACCTTCTGCGAGGTCGGCGGGCAGCCCTAGTCGTCGCCGGTAGCAGGTCTTGACCGGCAGCACGCGATTGTGGGTGCCGGTGAGCAGCATGCCGATTGTCAGGTAGCAGGCGGGCAGCGGTGCCTGCCAGGTCCACTGGAGCGGTCCAGGCCACCGGGTGGTGGTCCCGCGCTCACCTGCGGGGTGGCCTGGCGAGCGCGGGCCGAGCGGTCAGAGCGCCGACAGTCGTTGTTCGACGCGCTGGGCTGCCTGGAGCAAATATGGTCGGCGGTCGTGATGGGCGCGAGTGTTGACCGATTGCGGGCCGTGGCGGGCGTGTCGGCGATCCGCTGTTCCACGGTCATGCGCTTTCCGTCTGGTCCGATGGTTTGGTCGGCATAAGTCAGCACATCTGCGGTGACCGTTTGCGCGGATACCGGCTCAGCTGGTCATCCAGACTTTGAACTCGACGGGCTGACCCGAGCGTGCGGTGTCCATCTGTGAGACCGAAGCGTTGATCGCCGACCCGATTGGGCCAGCGTGGCCACGCGGGCGATGAAAGAGCTCCAGGAAGATCGAAGTCTGCGACGCTCTTGAACTCCGGGAGCTCTGATGCTGTTCTATCGTGTCGCGTTCGATCCGGCCGGCTCGCCCTCACATACGATCCGGTCAGCGTGCTGGAGCGCGGCGGTTAGCCGGAGAGTTGTCGACGGGCGTGCCGCTCGACCAGGATCGGGACGAAGTCGCGGACGGGACGTCCGTCGAAGCGGTGGTGGACCTTGCTGACGGTGTCGGTGACCTTTTGGGGGCTGTGCTTGTGGCCGTAGGAGTTCAGCAGCCGGGCGACTACCTCGTCCATGGCGGCCTTCTCGCGCACCACAGTGTCCATGTCCGCGGTGTTCCCCGCGTTGCCGCCTGTTGAACTGCCGCGTGCCCTGATTCGCCTGCGACCGTGCCGATGACCAGATGCGGCCGGGGGCAACGATTCGAGGCCGAAGGGTGCCGTCGCGGCAAGCAGGGGGTGAACGATGGCGGTATGGGTGCGAGGGCCGGAGTCGGCTGGCGTCCGTCGCAGAGCACGGACCCGGGGGCGTGGTTGGCCCACCGGGTGGTGAGTGATTTGGTCCGATGGCCGGGGCTGCGCGTGTGCAGGGCCGACTGCGGCGGGGGAGCGGCGCTGGCTCTAGGCCGCCGGCAGATCGTGCATCTGCCCAGCGGCCATGAAGCTGAGCTGCGGCTGGGCGCGTCGGCGGTGGAACGGTTGGGCCCGGTACTGCGAGAGTCCGGTCAGCTCATCGCCCTGTCGACGACCGGGGCAGGGGACGGGCCAATGATCGAGCCGGCCGCTACAGAGCCGGCGGATCCAGCTTCTGCCACCGTCAGGGTCGGCGAGAACTTGGAGGAATGGGTGCGGATCCGGATGGACGGGCAAGCCGACATCTCGCTGATCCTGTCCCTGGCGAGCATCGCGATCGCCGCCAGCACGCGCACGGTCACCGGCCTCGACCGCCGCGAACCCGCATGCCCGCGGGCCCGGCGGCTCGCCATCCTCAGCGGCCGACACCAACCCCCAGTCCATTCGCCCAGCCCGCCTGCGAGCACGTCGAAGTCCAGGCCAACCGGCCCACAGCGACCACGTGCTGGGCGCACGGAGCTGTGATAGAGCCGAACGGGAACTCGAGGCGGAGTGCCGCAGCTGGGTTGGCGGGCCCGCAGCCCGACGATCGTGATCCGACACCCTGCTGAGGCGGAACCGGTGCGCGACAAGCGCCGTCCGGCCGGGCATTTGCGGTACGCGAAGGCGAGCCCCGCCGTCAGCTACGCAGGTGGGCGACTGACCAGACGGCGACCCGGCACAAGCTCGTTCGACTCGACTGGACGGCGTTGACAGGCGCAAAGGCGCTGGCCGCGACGAGCAGGCAAGATCTTGGCGAGCCTCACCGTGGCCAGGACGCCCCCAGGTAGCCCTGGCCACGGCGAGCTCTGGATCTGCAGGGGGTGTCAGCAGGTGTTGAGCATGCTCTGCAGCGCAGATTTCTCGACGGATTGGAGCGGCTAACGCCACGCTGGTGACCAGGGTGCGAGCGGTGAGTTTGCGCATGGCGGCTCCCTTGCACGCGGTGTGCGAGCGTGCTCACGCATCGTCGGGAGGCCGCATGGCCCCTGTATCCGCGGGGCATTACTGACCGGATACGAACCCGCGAAGAGTCGCCGAGTCAAGCCTGGACTAACGGGATGCGAGGACCAATGACTTCGCTATGCGCGGCGTTGACGGGTTGGTCACATCCCGGCGAAACAGCTTAGGTACACCGCGAGGAAGCAGCGCTGAGATGTCCCCCAGAGGGCCAACGGCAATACGATCGCTCGGCTGTTCGTCTCGAAACCGCTGGGCAGTTCCCCGCGTCTTCGGCAGATATTGGGTTGTAGCCCTAAGGGAGCCGGTCACGGATGCCGGACCGGGATGGGATGCCGATGCCGGTAGGCCGCTGCCGGGACGCTGAGCATCGTCAACTTGACGCCCTTTCTCTCCTTCAGCGCCGAGAGGCCCTGCTGCCGGCGGGAGGACTCCAGGCCGCTCCCGACCGGGAACCGTCCGTACTGCGCAAGGAGCCAAGCTGGCGCGGAGCCGACGGGAGGTCGCGGTCGCCTCCCGTTCACCAGTCCCGGACGGCGGCGGCGTCGGCCTGTCAGGTCGGTCGCTCGTTCCCGTCCTCTGTTCGGTGTGCGGCCTCGTATTTGGCGACCATGTGGGCGGGGATGCGACCGTATTCGTTGATGGGGATTCGGTTGCTGTTGGCCCAGGCTCGGATGTCGCTGTCGGCGGGGGGCTGCTGCGCTGCGGCGGGCCGTTCCGGGCGGCGCCGGCGGCCGGTCAGGTCGGTCGCTTTGATGAGTTCCTCGGGTGCTGATGGTGCCCGCCAGAGCTGGATCAGGTGCTGTTCGGAGGTGCCCTCGTCGCGGCCCCGGACGCTGACACGGACGCGGTACATGCAGCCGGACGGCCAGACCGGGTCGAGTTGGAGCAGGGCGACGCCGTCGCGTCCGGGTGCGGCGGCGATGAGTTTGTTCGCCTCGGGCGGAGGGCCCGGAATGCCGACGGTCGAGAACCTCGATGAGGCTTCGGCGACGTCGTCCCACGGTCCGGTCTCCAGCGGGGGCGGGCCGTTCAGGAGTTCGACGGTGACGTCGACGGTTCCGTCGCGGGTGCCGGTGAGGATGTGCGACCTGACCAGAAGCCCGTTGCCTTCGCCGATCCAGGCGTCATGGCCCCTGTCCATTCCGGCGAACCGGTCCCCGCCGGTGCTCCATGCGCTGTACAGCTCATAGAAGCCCAGTTCACCGATGGGAACGCCGGCCTGGCGGCGTTGGGGGGCCGACGGTTGTGCGGGGGCGGGCAGGGCGTCACCGAGTCTTTCGGTGATCCGGTCGCGTACCCGCAGATTGACCTGGGACTCCTGGGGGTCGGCGTTCCGGAACGCCGACGTGTCGAGCAGACCGGCGACCAGAAACCAGTGGCGGGGTGTCAGCGACACCGTGACCGGGCTGTCGAGCGGGATGTCGCTGCTCTGGCCGGCGGGAGGGCTGGTGTGCTCCCAGACTTCATCGGAGATGGCAGAGTACTCGTCGGCCTCTGCACTGTGGCCCTCAACACCCAGGCCCCACCGCACGTTCTCCAGGGTCCCGATGATGATGTTGCGCTCGTGGACAGTGCATTCCACTGAATACAGTTCGCTCATGGGGGGCGCATCCCATCAAACGTGTGGGCCAGCCGCCCGGCAGGCACTGGATTCCCGATCGGGCGGCTGGTGGGTTTACGACGAAGTTAAAGGTGCTTCTGGCACTGGGTGAAGGTCGGGGGCGTACTGGGGGCATTCTTCACTACCACCCAGAATGCGCCTTGCTTGCGTGAGCCGGTGGTGTGCTTGCGTGGTGGGCCGAAACAGGATGAATGTTCAGGCGGGCGGGACAGTGAGCGAGGCCTCGTCGACCGGCTTGCGGACGCCCTCACGCTGCAGAACGGGCAGGATGTCGGCGATGAATCGTGGAACGCCGGTCTCGTAGTTCATCCAGGTCATCGCCACGCCGTCGATTCCTGCCGCGGCTAGGTCGGCGAGTTGCCTGGCGATCGTCTCCGGGCTCCCGATGAGCGGGTAGCCGGCCATCGTCGACGCGACCGCCCGTGCGAGTTGGGCGTGCTGCTCGGGCGGCATGTGCGCTCCGCCCATCGTCCAGTCGACGGCGTTGCGCACCGCGTCGGCGTCGACGTCGGCCGTGCTGTAGCGCTCGACGAGCTGGGCCGCTTCGCGGTCGGTGTCCGCGCAGACAACCGATCCGGCGATCCACACCGAGAGTTCGCGGCCGTATCCCGCTGCCAGTTCCCGGATCTCCTGTACTTTCTTCGCCGCCGAGGCCGGATCGAACGCCGAAACGAAGGCGACGTCGGCGTAGCGGGCCGCGAGCTGGTGTCCTCGGGGTGAAAATGCGGCGTTCATTAGCGGCGGATGCGGCGTTTGGAGCGGCTTCGGCTGGCTGTAGCCGCCTTCGATGGTGAGCCACTCGCCGTGGTAGTCGAACTCCCCGGGCTCATTCCACAGCTTCAGCAGGATGTCGAGCCATTCCTCCGAGTAGGCGTAGCGGGCGTCGTGGTCGAGTGTCTCGACGCCGAACATCCGCAATTCCTTGGCGAACCAGCCGGCGACGACGTTCAGTGCGACTCGGCCGTGGGACACCGCGTCGATCGTGGCGATCTGCTTCGCGGCCATGACAGGGGAAACGGTGAGGCAGTGGGATGTGGTGAAGATCGTGATCCGGTTCGTGAGTGCCGCGAGTGCGGAGGCCCAGGCGTAGGGTTCGAAACTGGCGCCCCATGGGTTGGTGCGGCCCTCGAAGCCGCGCCATCGTGAGAAGGGGATGGCGGCCTCGAAGCCCGCCTGTTCGGCGAGCCGGACCAGCCGCAGGTTCTGCTCCCAGTCGATCTCGTGCCGGTCGGGCGATGCCGTCACCGCACCTGCCGAAGTGACGTTGAGGCCGAACACGCCGAGCTTGAGGCCGGTGTCGGCGAATAGCGGCCCGGAGTCGTTCCGGGGGACATCGGGGCCCCCGGAGAAGGTGGACTGTGCCATCGAGGTCTCCTCTCGTGATCCGCCGGCCGGCAGCGGCCGACAGTGCTCAGGTGGCGGCAGTCCCGCCGTGGCTGCGCTCGATCTGCGTCTCGAGGGCGAGCCAGCACTCCATGTCGACGATGTCGAAGGGGACGACCGGGCCGCCACCGCACGCTCGCCGCGTCGCGCCGCGTCGACGGTCGGCGCCACGGACCGCTGCCGGAACGCCGCCGCCGCGGCGGCGAGCCCGCCGCGCGCCCGCGCCCGGTCGGCGACCGCTCCAGTTCGGCGGCGGCGGACTCGTCGGGCGCGGTCGCTGCGGACGCCAGGTGCCACGCGCGGCGGTCCGGATCGGCCTCCGGGTCGGTGACGTCCGCCAACGCCAGATGGACGGCCCGGCGGTTCTTCTTCGACGCCGACCGGTATACCGCCGACCGCACCAGCGGATGGCGGAACGTCACGCGGGCGCCGAGCGACAGCCACTCCTGCGTGCCGTCGGCGAGCGCCTCCGCCTGCGTCACGCCGAGCCGGCCGCCGGCACGCCACACCAGGGCCGTCGGCTCGGCCGCGGCGAGCAGCAGCATCGGGATCTGCCCGGGCAACTCCTCGATCCGGGCCAGGAAGCTCTGCTTGATCCGTCCCGGCAGCGTGTCGGCGCGCAGCAGGCCGAACCCGCCCGCCATCTGCGTCACCGACAGCCCGCGCGGCAGCTCCAGCAGCGCGAGCGGGTTGCCCTGGTCTCGATGACGATCCGGTCGCGGACGAGCCGGTCGAGCCGCCCGTAGGTGACCGCGTCCAGCAGGGCGTGCGCGTCGGCGTCCCGGAAGCCGGTGACCTCCAGCTCGGGAAGCCCGAGCAGATCCCGCGCCCGCTCTCGGACGTCCAAGAGGAGCACGACCGACTCGGCCAGCAGCCGCCGGGCCACGAAGCCAGGACCTGCAACGACGTGTTGTCCACCACTGCGCGTCATCGACGCTGCAGAGCAGCGGACGCTCCTCGGACGCCTCCGACAGCAGGCTCAGCACCGCCCGCCCCACCAGGAACCGTTCGGGCGGAGGTCCGGCCGCGACCCGAACACCGTTTCCAGCGCGGCGCACCGCGGCTCGGGAAGCCGCTCCAGCCGATCCAGCAGCGGCGCGCGCAGCTGGTGCAGCGTGGCGAACGGCAGTTCCATCTCCGACTCGATGCCCACGGCATGGAGCACCTGCATATCGGCCGCCGCGTGCTCGGCGTACGCGATCGCCTCATCGAGGACGGCGCACTCCGGTGCCCGCCCCACCAACGCCGCACTCGCCCCGTGCCTCTGCTGTTCCACGATTGCCGCCTTCTGCGCGGGCGCCCCCTGGCCGGCCGCCTGCCAGGACCTCATCGTGACCCAGATGATCGTCAAGGGAAAGCACGCCGGCCAGAACAATCCCATCGTCCGGTCATCCAGCCACCATCCGGGGGCGAATCCCAGGGTGCTCGTTCAGGGTCGTGCGGCTCGGGATCGTTTCGGTGCCGGCATGGCCGCCGCTGGATGAAGGGAAGGTACCGATGAGGAACACGCACGTGACGCGAGTGGGCAGGAAGGCGGCGATGGCCTCGCTCGCCGTCGTGGCCGCCTCGGGAGCGCTGGTGGGCACCGCGTCCAGCGCCTCGGCCGCCCCGACGGGGTGCTCCGTCACCGTCGTCAAGTCAGGGATCTATAGCAACGCGGAGAGCCGGTGCACCGGCGGCACCGGAGAGCACCGCGCGGTCATCCGGGAGTGGCACTTCCAGTTCGGTGAGTTCGAGTGCGTGGGGAACTGGGTGCCGGCGTACGCCGTCTCGACCGCGTTCTGCGGCCCCCACCCGGTCGTCTCGGCCAGGGTGGAAACTCGCTGACGCCCCCTCATGAATAAACGGACAGCCCTTGATCCCTCGAAGATCGGGATCAAGAGCTGTCCGGGGGCGCTAGCTCTGGTCGCCGCCTAGGGGGCGTAGGTGGACGGACGGGTCCGCGACCAGCGGGCGGCCAGCACGATGCCGAGGGCGCCGAGGCCGAAGGTCACGAGCTGGAAGGTGACCGCCAGCACCGTCGAGCCGCCGATGAGCAGGGTGAAGTTCTTGCTCACGATCACGAGGACGACGAGGAGTCCCGCGAAGCCGAGCGCCGGTGCGATCAGCGTGTTCCAGGGCCGCTCGGCGTGCTCGCGGCAGCGGAGGTAGACGACGACGCCCAGGCAGCTGAGGGCCAAAGCCTTGGGAGATCTGCTGCCCAAGACCGCCGCCGACGTGCTGGTGGGCATGGACGCCGGGCATGGGCATCATGACGCGTTCGGTCCCGAGCTGCGGGCCATAGATGCTGGCTACCCGGATCGGGTCTACTCCCCACGCTGGACCGACCTGTCCCAGGCCTTGGGAATAGCGGTCCCTCGCCCCTGGGCGCGCGGCCCGGGCCTGCTCGACCAGATCCATCAATCGGGCTCGTCCTCACCGGCGCCCTGCGCGGCACGAAACCCGACGACCAGCGCCGCAGGTGCGCGTAGCTACGGCCGCGCCAGCTTCGATCTCCTCCGCCTTCAGATCCTCCATGCCGACTGACTCCCAATGACGCTCCGCACTGGTAGCCCGTTACGTCAGGCTTCCTGAAAGGCCAGCGAGGCCGGTATTGCATGCGAGTAAGACACTGCCACCCGTAATCTCAGAGAGTGCCGAAGTAATCGTAGTATCATGCCGGTGTTTTTGGTCCAGCAGCCCAGGTCAGGGGTTCGCACCGATGGTACTTCTCGCCTCGGAGGTCCTGCGAGCAAAGCTATGTGCCGTGGCCTACCGGTGTTTTCTCGAAGTGGATGACAAGAATGAAAGGGTGTTCATCGCAGTTAAGCTGCTCACGGTGAACGCGGTACATTTACGCGGGCGCGCCCGCGTAAATGCCGGTTAGGAGGGTGGAGGCCAACGGGGTGTCGTCGCTCTGAGTGGCATTCTGTTTCGAGGACGGGTCGCAACCGCGGAAGAGTTCCAGTGGCTGATCGACCAGTCCTGTGCCGATGATTACAGTCGGCCATTCCTCCACACCACGTGGATCAGGGCCATTCGAAATGGCCGTTGTCCCCAGACGCCAAGAACAAAGAAGGTCGGGTGTAACACGTGATCGCGCGGATATGGCGAGGATGGGCCTCGACAGCGACAGCTGACGACTACCAACAACACTACGAGACCGAGGTAGCCGATCATCTCCAGCAGGTCGCCGGCTTCCGCGGAGCCCGCTTGCTGCGCCGCCAAGACGAACAAGAAGTGATGTTCACCTCCATCACGTTCTTCACCAGCATGGAAGATGTGTGCGCGTTCGCCGGAGAGGAACCAGAGCAGGCTGTCGTCGAAGAAGCAGCCCGCCGCGCTCTGACTCGATGGGACGAACGCGTTACTCACCACGAGGTCGCAGTCGACCTTTGACGCCGGGCCGCGGGGCGGCGTCGGCCAGCCCCGCCAAGTCGGTGATGCCGAGTTCCTCGGCCAGGGCGCGGCCGTAGCGGTCGGTCTTCCCGAGGTGCCGGTCGACGCGGACGGCGCTCAGCCGCCCCGGGCCCTCGCGCCGGTAATGCCACACCGCCACGATTCGCGGTCCGGCCCAGACCGGCGCGCCGGGCAGCGCCTCCCATGGCGACGCCTGGTTGTCAACATCGGACTCGGGCGCGGCGGCGACGACCTCCGACGTGCTGCTCCGGCGATTGGAGAGGACCGCCACTGTCCCGGCCGCGTCATGCAGATCGCGGGCCCGGTGCCCGTCCGGCCTGCGGCGCAGTTTCCAGCGGGGAAGCCCGCCGCGTGCATCGGGATCGCCGCCCACCGCTCGCCCAGTCTCCGGCGAGCGTTGGCGCCTGCGTTTGAAAGCCAGAACTTGACACCGGCATTCGCGTCGCGGGCCTGCTTCACCGCGAGCGAGAGTTCCAGCTCCAGGACGTCGACCCGGAACCGGATTCCGCTGTTCTCGCCGTCCTCCATCGCGCGTTCCAGCTCATGGCGCAGCTGCGCGATCACATTGGCAGTTGGACGGCGTCGTCCATGATCCACCATAACCGTGCCGATATCGCGACCGCTGATTGCGGCGCCCGGGGAACCCACCGCGGGCCATTGGCGTCCTTCATCCGACCATAAGCCGGGGAGGTTGCATGGACCCACGGTGGGATGCGGCGGATACAGGAATGGCTGGCAGCCCCACACTTTGTCCCGCGGGCCTTCACCGCCGTCCCAGCCCGGACCCGTCACGACCGCGATGCGGCCCCGTGTCGGGTCAGCAGGTGCAGCCGTTGACGACCCAGGGGATGTTGAACTTGCGGTACAGGATCGAGAAGGTCTCGGTGGTGCTCAGTTCGGCCTCGATCAGGGCCCCGACCATCTCGTCGGCGGTCTTGGCCATGCTGGAGTAGCCGCCTTCCTCGCCGATGTCGACCGGCGGCCATTCCGGGCCCTCGGAGAGCGGGCGGCTGCGCTCCCAGGTCCTGGCGGCCTCGTGGTAGCTGACGCGCACCCGCATCTTCGTGCGGGACTCGGTGCTCGCGGAATTAAGGAACAGCGTCCGGGGCGGGGCGTCCGGCTCGGTGTTGTTGTAGAGCAGGACCGAGCCCTGGTTCCTCGGGTCGAGCAGTTTGTCGTCGGGCGCGGACGGCGGGAACTTCTTGGTGATGTCGGGGGTCCGAGAGACCCAGCGCCGCTTGTGCTTGATCCCGTCTCCGTCGTCCGTCTCCCAGGTCGTCCTGGTGGGACGGTCATTGCGGTAGAGCTCACCGTTGGGGAGCTGGGTGACGGTGGCCTCGCTGGTCTTGGCGTCGCTCATCAGCACCACTTTCCACGTCTTGCCGTGGTCGGTGCTGTAGATGTTGCGGTGCTGCGCGGGAATCACCAGCGTGCCGTTCTTGGTGTAGAGGCCGGCGCCCGGGCCGATCGCGTCCCAGGTCCATTTCTTGTGGTCGGGCTGCTCCTTGGGGAGCAGTTCGTCGGTCATGTCGGTCGGTTTCGACTCGCCGTTCATGCCGGTGAAGGTCTGGCCGTCGTCGGTGCTCTTCATGACGAAGACGCGGCGTTCCCCCCACGCGCTGACCTTGCTGGTCTCCTCCCCGGTGTCGGGGTTCTTGCCGCCTGACTGGCTCTTGTCCGCGGCGTTCCACGACATGAACAGCCAGATGGTGCCGGTGGACCTGTCGACGACGGGGGTGGGGTTGCCCCAGGTGCCCATCCCCTCGCCGACGGCCTCCTTCAGGCCCGACCAGTCATCGTGCGTAGCGCCGTTGTTCGTGCCCCGCTTGTAGACGAGGTTGATGTTGCCGTAGTCCTTTTTGCTCTTGACGCGGCCTTCGGCGAAGGCCAATAGCGTTCCGGCGTTCGTCCGGACGATCGCCGGGATGCGGAACGAGTCGTACTTGATGCCGTTGAGCCCCTCCATGTAGTTTCCACGAAAAATCACGTCCACGGTGTGGTACTGTTTTCGGTCTTTCGCCGGGTCCTTTGTTTCGGCGGCGGCCGACGGGACGGAAATCATCATTCCCACCACCGTCCCGGCCGCCACCACAGACAGCGCACGGATCACTCCGGAGCGGATTGTTCTGGTTCGGCGCACGGCGTCTCCAATTCAAGTGCGAAGGCATTCCGGATGGACGTGCCGAACCTACGTTTCACGGGTGAACGAAGATCAAACTCGTGGGCCGGGCCGCTGATGATCTCGCAAGGGGAGTGGACGAGGGGCTGGTGGCAAGGGGTGGACCGTGGCCGGATGTGGCAATCTTGAGGATCGCCGCGGCCCCGGGAGTCCCATGTAGCGCAGGCGCGCCTCGGCCATCTCGTCCGTCCACCCTTCGGCGATGTCGTAGCGCTCGGCCGCGCCGGTCTTCGGCGGCTTTCGGCCGGGGAACACCTCGTAGCCGTCGAGCAGGTCGGCGTGCTCTCGCATGCCCTCTCTGGAACAGGTTCGTCAGAGCTGACCTGAGCTCGCACCATATGGGAGCGTGGTTCGTCCGACATGACCTGAAGGGTCGTCAGCGAAAGCGCTTCGTGATCCTGCATCGCGTCCTTTGAAGCGAGGGATCGATACAGTGACCTCGCCAGAGGCGGCTGTGCGGTGACGGTGTTGACCAAAACCTGCCAGCCCGCCTCCCGCAGGTCGCGGGGTGATCCGCGGTGATCCGTAGGGGGTGGCCCGATGCGATCAACAGGCTTTCGAACTCCCCATCCAGATGAGCCCGCTGCTGCTCGCGGATGGTGGGCACACGGTTGATCCACCTGTAGAACCAGTACCGCGAGACCTCCAAAGGCGCGGCAGGCGATCGTATGCGCGATACCGGATAGTCGTAGCGGATCTTGCCGAACGGCACTCCTTCCAATATGCGGGTGCGCCGACCTGAAGGATGAGGATCTCGTTTGTCGGTGACAGGCGACACACTCGGGGGTCGGTGTCCCACCCAAGGCCTGAGGAGTCGATCATGCAGGTGCTGTTCAGCGGTGAGGTGCACGTTCACTACGGCCAGGTGTACGTCACCAGTTCGCCGGACCCCATCTCTGACCTGCGCGACTGCTTCCTGGGGCAGGAGAACGGGCTGTGCGGCGCGGCGTCGCCAGGGGCGCTTTTCCTGATTACCGGGTTGCACACCGGCGACGTCGGATTCGCCGTCGAGTCGCATGGTGAGCCGCCTCCGGTCGACGAGGACTGGGAGGAGATCGTCGAAGTCTCGTTCACACCTGGGACCGATGACGTGACCCTGATGCAGTGGGCCGGCGAGGCCGCGTGGAGTCTGGCTCTGGGTCGCGTCGACTACCGCGTCCGGTACTGCGCAAGCGGCATGCAGGCGGCCAGGGACGCCGACACCAGACTCGAAGACGAGCCGCAAATCGACCGCTATCTCCTGCAATTCTGGCCGGCCCCGCCCGAGGGCGATCGTGTGCTGAAGCAGACCACGGAGCACGCGGCGTATTGGCACGGGTTCGCGCGTGGCCTGCCACCGGCTCCGACTCCCGAGGAGCGAGCCGAGGCGGCGCGTCTGGCCGAACTGGAGAAAGAACGCGAGAGGGAGCAGGCCAGGCTGCGGTTCGAGGCGCAATCGTGGGGCGGACGCCTGCCCAGCGAGCAGCTTCGGCGCGTGTCCGGTAACGCGCGCGCCATGGCGCGGCTCGACCGCGACCTGAGCGAGGCGATAGCCACCGCCGACCCGCAGGTGCAGCGCGAGATCGCCCGATGGGTGGCGCGCCGGGCCTACGACGTCGCTGGTCTGACGGGTATCGATTGGATCGCCCCCGCCCTGCACGCCATGGACCAGGGACGGGACCTACCCCCGCCCTTCGATGACTTCGAACAGGTCTGGCCGAGGCTATGGGCCGACGAGCACGTGCCGAGTTCGACAATTGCGCTTCCCCATGAACAGACCCACAACTTCTCTCAGCAGGCCGCCGCCGTACCCGCACTGTTCGGGGCCGTCGAAGCCGACCCGCTGCAGGCCGCGCTCGACGCTCTGTGGGCCGCGGCATCTGCCTTCGGTACCGATTACCATAGCCTCCTCCAGGAGGTTCGGAATGCGTTCGAGCTCTATTTTGAGCTCTAGGAGGAAAACGCAGGTCGACGTTCCATGGACCTCGAATCCAAGTACGGCACTGCCGGATCGCTGCCCAGGCCACGACCTCGCGGCGGCATCAGGTTTCATTGAGTCAGGACGGTCAATAGGATTTCCGTCGAGTCGCCTGAGGAGTCCGTCGAAGATTCGCTGGCGCGCGACCTGCCCCTTGGTTGCCGCGTCGTAACGTTGACGCTCGAGGGTGGGGCGGAACTCGATGGTGGTGACGAATAACGTGCACGATTCGCAGATCGATTCGAAGTGGCAGTAGAGGGCTTCGACCTTCTCCGAGACGGCGAAGTCCTCGTCGGCGACCGTCCGGCCGACGGCACGCTCTGGCGGAATCAGTATCGCAACTGTTTGAATGCCTGCCCTCAATGGCCCAACCGTGGGTACGTGTCGTCGGGCATCGCCCACGTCGCCCGATGACAAGGCGGGCCGGTGGCGGCTTGTGCTGTCCGGGCTCAGAGTCCGAACGCTTTCGTCACTCGCTCGGCCAGATCGTCCTCGGTCATCGTGGTGTCGACCTCGATGACCGGGAGTTCGAGACGTTTCGTTTCCTTGTAGAGGCGCTCGGTGAACATCCGGTCACGCGCGAGCAGGTTGCGCAAGGCTAGCTCCGGATTACTGGTCTTGCGGGCGATCTCCCACAACGAGCCGCGGTGCTCGAACGCGGCCCGACGGAACTCGGGTGTCGGGAGCAGCCAGACTGCGTGACCAGGCACGATGAGGAGAGGCTTGACCAGGTGGGGCAACAGGCGAAAACCCTCGACGATCACACCTGCTTCCCGCGGGAGGCGGAGGAGGTCTTCGACGATCAGGCCGAAGCCCTCGCCCTGGAACCAGTGGAATGTCTCAAGCATTGTTTCCGGAGATCGGTTCACCCACCGTTCGTCCATGTCCATGGCCTTGAATTCGCTCAGGAATGGGCTGTCTTTGGGTGTGCTCTTGCTGGCGTGATCCGACATCATCTCGTCGGTCGCGTAGAGATGCAGGCCATGCCGGGTCGCTATGCGACGGGCGATGGTCGACTTTCCTGCGCCGCTCCCGCCGCCGATCCAGTAGACGTGCCGGAGGCGCGTCCGCAGCTCGGTGTCGACGGCTTTTCCATGTCGTTCAGATCGCATTCGGATCGCATCCTTCGCGGTGGCTCTTCATGGGCATCGGCTGACGTCGGCGGCGTAGTCGGTCCAGTCGCCGGCCCGAACAGACGGCGCATCGGCTCCTGACCGCACACGCCCAAGCACCGGCGGAAATGGCAGGGCGACCGGCAATCCGTCGCATGGCCCTTGACCTGGCCCAGCACCATCCTCACGTACACGGCGCACGAGAGTTGGCCGCCATCGTGCGACCGAGTGCCCGAAACTGATCTGGCAAGGGAGCGGGTCAGGGGGCGGCTAGATGGGCGGTGAGTTCGTCGCGGCCGGTGACCCCGGTCTTGCGGTAGATCGCTTTGAGGTGGTCGTTGACCGTGTAAGTGGACAGGTCGAGGCGGCGGGCGATCTGCTTGGTGGCCAGGCCGTCCAGGGCGTGCTCGATGACGGTCTGTTCTCGGGCGGTGATGCCGTACCAGGCGGCCGCGGCCGGCAGCAGGGTGCTGCCGGCGGCGGGCCCGATGGTGATGGCCACCTCGCCGGGCCGGTCCCCTTGGAGGGCCTGACCGTGCAGCGCCACCCACCCGCCGGGGGTGGGGACGCGGTTGACGACCTGCTGGCGGGTGCGCTGGGCGGCGTAGGCGACGCTTCGCACGATCCTGATGGTGAGCTGCTCGTTCACCCCCACGCGGGCGTACGGCGCGATCTGGTGCAGCCAGCCGGGCGCGTCCGGGGTCATGGCGGTGACGGTGAGCCGCGGATCGATGATGAGCACTCCCACGGCCGCTGCCGCGCGTGCCGGACGCAGCGGTTTGCTAGCGGCGAACCGCCGGACGGTGGCGGCCAGTGAGCGGCTGAGCCGCTGGGCGTCGGCGAGGTGATCGGGGGAGAACGGGCGGCGTGTCCGCTCACGCAGCAGGTTCATCGCTCCCCAGGCCCTGCCCTGGTAGATGAGGGCGATGCGTAACTCGCTGCCGAATCCCTCCGCGCGCATGACCGCGAGTTGCAGGCCGCCGTGGCCCCGGTCGAGCGCACCGGCGCCGAGCAGTTCGGCCGGGCCGTCGTCCAGCAGGCGGCGGAACGGGGTTCCGGGGCGGCCGGAGAAGTCGACCACCTGAAGCCGCCGGTTGGCCTGATCGCTGTAGCCGTTCTCGTCGGCGTACAGGCACCCCACAAGGGCCAGCGGGTCAAAGCCCACCACCTGGTAGCCGTCGTGTCCGACCAGCCGCCCGATCTGCGCAGAAATCTCCGCACCCAGCTCCGCCGCGGTGTTCGCCGTCGCCCCCCGCAGGGCGTGAGCGACCGATTCGATGTCTGTGCCCATGCACCAAGTCTGCGCCCGATCCACCCTCTGCTTTCGAAGATTCTGCCGCCGCCCGCGCCGTGAAGGTGGTGGCCACCAAGGCGGCGGGCGCGCCGTCGTTCGCCCACTCCCCAGGCCGGACGCGTGCTGTCGGCCGAAAGGGGATCAGGCGAGAACATCTGAAGAAACTTCAGCAGGACTGAAACATCCCTGTCTCGGCTGATGATCCATCGTCGTTGGCGAGGGCGAAGAGGCATGGGTTGAATCTGGCCCTGGTGCGCGATCTACGCGAGCGATCGACGCCGACACCTACTTCGGCAAGTGCTGCGTGAGGCCAAGCCCTTGGCGTCCGCGCTGCCTCGATGCGCTCACCAGCGCGGACGCCTATTGCGTCGATGGAAGGTTTGCCACCTAGCATCCTGGAACGGGCCAAAGAGGCGAAAGCGAGGCGCCATCAGACGCTGAACTGCTGTTTTGGCAGAATCTGCCACATGGCAAATGGCACCTACGATGATGCTACATAGCAGAACGAAGGCATTTTTTTTGCGGTGGCCAGGGCCGGCGCGCCAGCGGTGAGAAGGACCAAGACGAGCGCGATGAGGCGCTGATCGTCGGTCTCGGCGTAGCCGGCCAGTGTGGACAGCACCGCGACCCACACCGCCAGCAACGCCGTGGCGGCGCGATCGCGGCGGCTCCTGTCCGGCACGCCGACTCCCTTCAGAGGCGGACCCTTGACGATAGGACGCTCACCTGCGCCCGTTTAGTTCCGTCGTGCTGCAACTGTGTCGAGGAAACCCGACGCGCCACGCGGACCGGCTGCGGACTTGCGGCGTCTGCCACGGCCGCACGGTGGTGTCCGGGACGTGGATGCTGCCGCCGACGAAACCGCCCAGTCCACTGACCTGAGCGGCCAAGAGGCGTGAGTTTCCGCTGAAAGCCTTCAGTGGCGTTGAATTCACGGCGGACCAGCCGTTAGCGAATGTGTTACCAGACACCCGAGCACGTTGAGAGGTCAAGCTTCGATCAGGTGGGGTGGAAACGCGATCGCTTCGTCGTAGGTTCGGCGGGTCTGAAGACGGTGGAACAGGCAGCCGGTCAGGCGATTGATGTTGCGTCCCGCCGAACCTGACGGAGATGACCTGGGGGCGTCAGGCAGGCCGGGACGGGGCCCGCTAAATTGTCCCGCCTAACGTGACGCAGATCGACAGGATGAGGATTGAGAGCCGGTTGATCTTAAGCGGGTCTGCGACTCACCTCTTCAGGTGGCCCGGATCCAGTCTGGGAGCGGCTCTGCTGCTTGCCGCCAAGTCTCGGGTAGCGCGTCGAGACCTGCTGCGGTGGCGGTGATGCCGCCGACAATGGCGCAGGTGGTGTCGATGTCTCCGCCGGCTGTCGCAGTGGTCCAGATGGCCTGCTGGTAATCGGCGAGGTGGTGAGCGGCGGCCCAGATGGTGAAGGGAACGGTGTCGTGGGCAGCGACGATACGGCCGTTTCCGAGAAAGTACGCAGCGGTCTCCGGATCGCTCACCGTCAGCAGCCGGCGTGCCTCCTGAATACCGTCGTGGACCTTGCCCGTAGGGACGTGTTCCAGAATCCGGTCAATGAACACTCCTGGAGGCAGGGACCCGTGAGCGGCGTGTGCCGCTGCGACGGCAACGGCGATGGCCCCGGCAATCGCCTCGGGGTGAGTATGGGTGACGGTTGCCGATAGGGCCGCTTGGTGGGCTGCCTGTTCGGGGTCGTCGGCGAAATAGGCGCCGAGTGGGGCGACGCGCATGGCCGCCCCGTTGCCCCAGGAGCCAGAGCCGTCGAACAAGTCGGTAGCCAGGGTTCGCCAGTCACCGCCGTCACGAACCAGGCGGAGCAACCGGTTGGTCGCCGGGCCGTAGCCGCGGTCGAAGTCATGCCGCTGGGCGAAGGAGGCTGCGAGGACGTCTTGGTCGATGGCGTGGTGAAGGGCCAGGATCAGATAGACCGAGCAGGCCATCTCCGTGTCGTCAGTCCACTGCCAAGGCGCGGGCGGGAGCGACCGGGCGGAGAGGTGCTGGCGGTTGGCGGGGATGAAGAACTGGGATCCGAGCGCGTCCCCGAGGGCCAGGCCGAAAAGAGAGACCCGAGCGCGCTGAAGGCGATCATGTGGCATTGCCACTTATCTTCGCAGAGCGCCGTTGAAGCCGTCGACCTGGTAGATCGGGCGGTTGAAGAACACTGTGGACAAGTGGACGGTTTCCATCGACGACCGGGACGGACAGGCAGCTTCAAGCCTTGAGTGGGAAGGGCTCAGGTGCCGCCGGCGAGGAGGGCGGCGAGGCGGTAGGTGCCGTGGGCGTCCAGGCGGCTGGTGCCGTGGTTGTAGCGCTGGGTGGTGACGGGGGAGGCGTGCGCGGGCGGCTGCTGGACGACCTCGACCGGGACCCCGGCGTCCAGCAGCAGGGTGGCGGCGGTGGCGCGGAGCACGTGCAGGGGTGAGCCTGGCGGGGTCGACGCCGCCGGCGCGGGCGGCGCGGCGCAGCGCGGTGGTGAGGCGCCACCGGTCGAACGGGCGGCCGTCGTCGCGGGTCAGGACGGGCTCGTGCCCGTCGCGGCCGTCCAGGAGCGGCTCGATCAGCGCGCACACTCTTGCGGGGAGCGGCACGGCGACGGTCTTGCCGCCCTTGACCTGGACCCGGATCACCCGGTGCCCGGTGTCGTCGGCGACCGCGGCGACGGTGAGCGCGGTGGCCTCGGCCGCGCGCATCCCGGTGGCCACCAGCAGCGCGGCCGCCGGGGTGCCGGGCGGCGATCGCCTCGGCCAGTGATTCTCGGTGCGGTACTGCGGGCCGTGCCGGTCGGCCGCCGTCCACGTGTCGCGGAACGCGCCGGGCCCGACGAGGGCCGAGTAGACCTGTGAGGTCCCGGCGGCGGCGTTGAAGTCCCCGGTGAGCGCCATCGGGGCGCCCGCCTGGAACCCGCGGACGCGGTCCAGGATCAGCAGCGCGCTCCAGCAGCGCGGCGGCCTGGTCGAGGCGCCGGGCCGGGGTGTGGCCGTCGCCGGACACCTCCGGGCGCTGGACGTGCTCGGCCGGGGACGCCGGGATCACGTGCCGGCGCACCGCGTAGGCGTACGGGCCCGACAGGCTCGACGGCCGCCGCGCCACGGTCGCCGGGCTGAGGGCGCGGCCGCCGCGGTTCAGCGTCGCGGCGGTGCCGGTGCCGGTGCCGATCTGGTCGCGGTAGGCGGTCAGGGTGTCCTCGGTGACCGTCCACAACCCGGTGCCGAGCGCGGTTGCCGCCAGCCAGCGCAGGAACGCCGCGGCGTCGGCGAGCCGGGCGCGGCGGGTGCCAGCCGCGCGGGCCGCCTGCAGCCAGCCCGCCACGGTCGGCCAGGCCGCCGCCGGGCCGGTGCGGGCAGCGCGTCGACCAGGTCGACGTCGGCGCCGGGCACCTCCCCGGCTGTCGTATCGCCGTCCCCGCGTCCCCGGCGGGGGGACAAGCCGGGGATATCGCCGACCGACTCCAGCAGTGGCGCGGGCCCGCCCATGGCGTCCGGGCCGAGCGTCAGCGCCGGGGGCCGGCCGGGTTCCTGGCGGCCGTTGCCGTGGTAGGCGGCGGGTATGAGCGCGTCCAGGGGGGCGCGCATGGCTCTGCTCACGGGGGTCCAGTCCCGGCGGCGGGGACGGAGTTCACCGGCCGTTTGAAGGCGAAGGTGAAGTGGCCGGGGCCGTCGGCGTGGCTGACCAACTCCCAGCCCTCGCTCCCGAAGTACCAGAGTGCCTGGTTGATCTCAGCATCGGAGTGGTTTCGAGGCAACCGCAGGAAGTAGTGCTCCCAGCGGGGGGCGATCGTGGCCATCCGAGCCGTCCCTCCGGTGCGCATCACGGGTCCGGTTATCGGACCACATGACTTCCATTCTGTGAGACGAACGCGGCGCTCCGGCGGGCGTCCGGCGCGGGCCCGATGGTCACCGTCCGGGGATCGCGTGCGGGTCGCGTTCGGTGCCGCCGCCCACCCGGTAGACGCCGGAGGAGATCTCCAGCGAGCGGTCGGCGACGCGCTCACGCAGGTCCGGCGGCCAGCGAGCGTGTTCGTCCCACACAACCCCGTCCAGCACCATCAGGTGCGACATTCGCACGTCGGTCAGATCGGCGCCGGAGGCGTCCACCGGCAGCGCCATCAGGTCGCGGTCGAGCGCGTGGGCGAAGTCGCGGGCGAAGTCGTGGGCGGTGGCGAGGGCGGTGGCGAGCGCATGGGCGAGGGCATGGGCGGTGGCGAGGGCGTGGGCAAGGTCGCGGGCGCGGCCACGACCACGGCCACGGGCACGGTGAAGGGCTTTGGCGAGGGCGCGGGCGTGGACGCGGACGTGCGGCGGTGCGGCGGTGCGGCGGTGCGGTGTGACGTGCGGGGCTCCGCGCGAGTCGCTCGCGTCGGTGGTCTCGCTGGACGATGTGGCCGGGGTCCGCCGGACGGTTGAGAACCGTGTCGCTCAACCTAGGACCGTGTGTGCCTTCACAGGTCGGTGACGGGTGAAGACCCTTACGGTGCCGGGTCAGGCGACGATCGCGAGCAGGGCTGTGATGGCCGTGGTGAGCTCTGCGTCGCCGCTTACTGTCGATCGTTGACGGGCCTGCTCCGCGGTGATGCCTCTGGTCGCCAGCCGCCAGAAGGTGTCCTGGTCCATTGAGACGCGTGCGGCGGGCTCCCCCAGGGGCCGGGTCATCCGCCATCGTCGGTCTTGCCGGACCACGCCCCATCGTCCGCCCGCCGGGCCGAGTACTTCCAGGTGAGCGGTGCTGCCCTCGGGCCGGTCATGCATCCGCAAGGCGTGCGGCAGGCCGCGCGCGAAGACGTCCAACGCCGGAGCCATGAGGTCGGGTTCGGTGGCGCCCGGAACGGAAACGGCGTCGCGCACCTGCTGCTGGTGGACCCAGAACTCGGTGTAGTCGCGGCCGATGTCCAGCCAGGTGGGGCTGTCGATGTCGGTGGCGGCCCAGGAGACGTTCAGGTCGGCGGCGGCCTGGAGGTCTCGTGCCGCCCACAGGGCGTCGAGCCGCGGTCCCAGGTGCTCCAGCAGTTCGATCATCAGTTGGGGGCTGAGTTGCCGGGACGCGCGGACGAACTCCTCGTTGGTGCGGGCCAGATAGGCGGGAAGCGTCTCGTCGTCGGCGAATATCGCGCCGCCGTGCCCGTCGCGGCTGCCGGACACACGCCGCATGTAGTCATTGAGCACATGACCGACGACGTCGTGCACGTCCCAGCCGGGGCACACCGTCGGCATGGCCCACTCGGCGGGGCTCAGGGCATTGAGCAGGCCGAGCATTGCCTGCCGTTCGCGTGGGAACAGAGGACGAACGTCGATGGCCGGGCCGAAGATCACCATGGCGTGACCCTACCGACCGTTGTCTTGTCGTCCCCAGGTTTCCGGCCGGGCATGGGGCCCGCCACCAGCGAGAACCCGGCGTTTCATGCCTGAGGATCACAGCTTGGGGCGGAGCGCCTCGATCCACCTCGAACGCCACCGCCTGAAGGCGTACGGAGAGGCTACGGAGCCATGGCGGCGATCCTCGCCGAGTTGCCCTGCCTTGCCGTCGGCCCGCTCTTCTCCAACATCCCGATGGGCGTCCTGGTCGCGGTCATGCTCCTGGTCTCGGCTGGCACCTTCGACCGGCGCTCGGCCCAGCCGTCCGCCCGCAGGCGGATGTCGCTCGGCGAGACCATCGTCATGCTGGTCATCGTCGCCGACGTGGTCGCCACCCACAACCTGGCCATCAGTGTGGTCGCCGGCTCGATCACCGCCCTGGTCATCTTCGCCCGCGCGTCGCGCACCTGGTCAACGTGTCTGCGGTCATCAACCCTGACGGCGGCCAGGCCGTCCACGCCGCCCTTGGCCCGCGTGGTCATGCCGGCGGAGTGGCGTAATGCCGGGCGATCTCGTCGCTGGTGGTCAGCCAGACGCCGGAGTGGCCGGCGATGTAGCCGAGGGCCTGGTCCAGGTACTTGGCCCGGAATGCTTGTCCGGTGACGAACGGGTGCAGGGCCAGCGCCATGACCCGCCCGCTTTCCGAGGAATCGGCATAGAGCTGGTCGAACTGGTCCTTGACCGCCTGGAGGAACTCGGGTCCGGTGAAGCCGTTCATGGTGAACAGGCACAGGTCGTTCAGTTCGAGGGAGTACGGCACGCTCAGCATCCCGGGAATGTTCAGCCGGTACGGCTGGTCGTCGTTGGTCCAGTCCAGCAGGTAGTTCACGCCGAGTTCGGCCAGAAGCGCCGGGGTCTGGAACGTCTCGGTGAGCGCCGGGCCGAGCCAGCCCCGGGGACGGTGGCCGGTGGCGTTCTCGATGGTGCCGACGACCTCGGTCAGGAAGGCGCGTTCCTCGTCGGCGGACATGCCGGTCTGCAGGATGGAGTTGTTCCTGCCGTGCGCGAGCCAGGCCCAGCCCCGTTCCCGTCCCGCCTCGATGATCTGTGGGTAACGGCCGACGACGTCGGAGTTGAGCAGGACACTGGGCCTGATCCCGTGACGGTCGAAGATCTCTGTCAGCCGCCAGACGCCCACGCGGGGGCCATAGTCGCGCCAGCCGTAGTTCAACGGATCGGGCGCCAGGGCTGCCGTCGCCTCGTTGAGGCTCGTGGAGGGACGGTCGATGAGGAAATGCTCGACGTTCAATCCCACGTAGAACGCGACGCGGGCGTCGCCGGGCCATCGGATCGGCTCTCGTCCGACGATCGGGCTGTAGTCGAAGAGTTCGTTCTCCATGTTGTTCTTCTCCTTCGTCGAAGTGCGGTGAGAGGTTCGGGGCAGGTCATCGAACGGCTGGAGCCGAATCGGCGCGGTCTGGGGCTTCGGGACGGGGATCGCCTACGGCGACCGTGGTCCGCCGCCGCAGCGCCGTCAGGGCGACGACGATGACGACCACCGCCAGCGCGGCGGCGACCGTCGCGGCGATGTGGAAGGCGGAGACGAACGCGTCCTGGGCCGCATCGGTCAGCCGGTGGGCGAGCGGTGCGGGAAGGTTATCGGCCGCCGAGATGGCGCCGCCGAGGGTGTCGTGAGCGGCCCGCTCGGCCCCGGACGGTGTTCCGGCCGGGATGCGGGAGGCGACCCGGTCCCGGTAGACGGCCGTGGCGACGCTGCCGGTGATCGCGATGCCCATGGCCAGGCCCAGGTCGTACGCCGTCTGCCCCGCCGCCGCGGCCGAACCCGCCTTCTCGGCGGGCGCGGCGGTGACCGCCAATTCGGTGCCGAGCACGCTGATCGGGCCGACGCCGAACATGATGACCGTGATCGCCACGGCGGCGGCTACCGGGCCCGCCGCCTGCGCCGCCAGGACGTAGCCGACCAGGGAGACCAGCGTCCCGGCGACAAGGACGCGGGCGGGCCCGGCGCGCCGGACCAGCGGCGGGGTGAGCTGGGAACCGAGCAGGAACGCGGCGGCCGAGGGCAGCAGCCAGAGTCCGCCCGCCATCGGCGACAGTCCGCCGACCATCTGCAGGAACGGCGGGACCAGATACTCGACGCTGTTGAGCGCCATCATGCCAAGGAACAGGATCGCCAGCGCGGCGGAGAAGGTGCGGTCGGCGAACAGCCGCGGATCCAGCAGCGGGGCCGTGAGCCGCCGCTGCCGCCGGACGAACAGCCACCCGAACACGACTCCGGCGACGCCCGCGGCGACGACGGGCGCGTGCCAGCCGTGTTCGGCGATCCGCTTGATCGCGTAGACGACCGGCAGGACGGCCAGCAGGAACAACAGCACGCTCGGCACGTCCAGCCGCCCGGCCGAGACGTCCCGGAACTCGGGCAGCACCGACCGCCCCGCGGCGAGCACCACGACCATGACCGGGGCACCCAGCAGGAACACCCACCCCCACCACAGCTCCGACAGCAGAAGCCCGCCGAAGACCGGCCCCAGCCCGACGCCGAGCGCCAGCGCGGTGGACCACAGCGAGATCGCCCGGGTCCGCTGCCCCGGATCGGTGAACATGGCGCTGATCAACGACAGCGTGGAGGGCAGGATCGCCGCTCCGGCGACGCCGAGCAGAGCGCGGGAACCGACGAGCAGCGCCGGGTTCCGCACCGCCGCGGCCGTCAGCATCAGGATCTCCACCAGCAGGTAGAGCGCGGCCCCCGCCAGCAGCAGCCGGCGGCGCCCGACCCGGTCCCCAAGGGTGCCCATGACCACCAGGAATCCGGCGGTCATGAACCCGTAAACGTCGGTGATCCAGAGGAGTTCGGTTCCGCTCGGCCGCAGGTCCGCGGTGAGGTCGGGCGTCGCCAGCCACAGCACCCCGAGGTCGGCGGTGAGCAGCATGGTCGGCAGCAGCAGTACCGCGAGCCCCAGCCACTGCCGCGCACCGGCCCTGACCGGGGGCTTGTCATGTCGTTCGTCCATACCTGGGACGGTATGAGCGCTGTCAGGGCCGCCGGGAGGACCGCAGACGTCGCCGAGAGGACCGAACGCGTCAGGTTCAGCCGGACCGGTCGGCCCGTGACGACGTCCGGACCGCGGCCGGACCGCGGCCGTACCATCGGTGGACGGCCCGGCGCAGCGCGCGCGGATCGGAGTATCCCGACCGTGCGGAGATCGCCTCCAGGGTCATCGACGTCTCCCGCAACAGGTGCTCCACCCGCTGCCGCCGGAACCGTTCCAGTTCGTCCCGCCAGCTCGTGCCCTCGTCGCTCAGGCGGCGTTGCAGCGTTCGCGGACCCATCGCCAGCCGTCGCGCCACGTCGGCCAGTTCGGGTGGCCCCGCTCCGACCGCGGCCTCCAGCGCGAGGTGGAACCGGCCGAGCCAGTCCAGGACCGGGCGGGCGGTGGCGACCGTGATCCGCGCATGCTCGTCCAGGATCGCCGCCAGGGCCGGATCCGCCCTCGGGAACGGCGCGTCGGCGTCGGCGTCCGAGAACGTCAACGCCGGCGGACCTGCCTCGAATTCGATCTGCCGGGTGCCGTACACCTCGGTCAGCAGGTCGTGCCGGGGCGGCGCGCGGTGGGGCAGCCGTACCCGCACCGGTACGAGCCGGCGTCCGGCGCCCGAGCCCGCCACGCCGAGCAGCATGGCCGGCACGAACTCCGCGATCAGCGGGAACGACGGATGCTCCTGATACGGCCCGTGCCAGGTGACCGTGACGCCCTCGTCGTCGCGGGTGACGCCGAGCGTGTCGGCGGGGTCGGCGATGGTAGCGAAGTGGCGGCCACTGGCGTGCAACGCGCCGTGGAGCGTGCCGGCGACCGTGAACAGGTAGTCCCACACGCCGAGCCGGCCGGGCCGCCACAGCTCCATCGCCCGCGCCCCGCCGCCCGCCTCCGCCATCGTCCCGGAGATCGCCTCCCACACGCGCAGTAGCGTCGCCGTGGGGATCCGGACGCGCTCCTCGCTCACGACGGTCAGGCCGGGGATGCGGCTGAGCTGTGACCGGTGCACGCCCGACTGCCGGCCCGCCTCAAGCAGCATCCGCGTGAGATGCGGAGAGACACCGGCACCATCCAGTCCATCCTGTCCGAACATGCGGCCCACTCGGACAGGCAGCTAGGAGCCGGTGGTCTGGGCGGTCAGGAACTCCTCCCAGGTGTGGCTGCCGACGGGTGCGTCCAGGCTGAGGTTGGCTCCCGACCGGTAGGCCTTGCCGATCTTGCCGGGGACGCGGATCGGGAGCCTCATCCGGCGCTTGCCCACCGCTTCCAGGTAGCCGCGCTGGAGCTCCTCCAGGGTGTAGACGCGCGGTCCGACCAGGTCGGCGACGCGCCCCGCCGGAGCGCCCAAAGTCAGCTCGGCCAGCCGGGCCGCCACATCACCCGACGCGACCGGTTGCCAGCGGACCCCGCCGGGCGCCGGAAGGACCGGCGCCTTGGCCATCGCCCGCACGGTCTTCAGCGTCAGCTCGTGGAACTGCGCGGCACGCAGGATCGTGTACGGGATGCCGGAAGCGGCCACGATCCTCTCTGCCGCCGCCTTCCGGGCGAAGTAGCCGACCGGTACGGCACCGGCACCGACGACCGAGATCAGCACCAGGTGTTCCACGGAGCCGGCGCGTTGGGCGGCCTGGACGAGATTGCGGGTGCTGACGTCATCGCCCTTGGGGCCTCCGGCCAGGTGCAGCACGGTCGGCACGCCGTCGAGCGCCGCGTCCAGGCCCTCGCCGGTCATCAGGTCGACCGCCACGTACCGCACGCCGTCCCCGGGCTCGCGGTCATGCCGGCTCAGCACCCGGACCGTGTGCCCGGCCCGCCGCAGGATCGGAACCACCTGCGCGCCCAAGAGCCCCGTGCCGCCCGTGACCAGGATGGTGGAGGACATCGGTTGATCTCCCTCTTGTAGGTTGACGGTGTAACACGGCTACGACCCGGCACAACGCAGGAACGTGACACGGTGACCCAGGATTCTTCGGCGTTGGACGGCTTTGAGGCCGAGCGTCCCCGGTTGCGGGCACTGGCCTACCGGATGCTCGGCTCCGCCGCCGAGGCCGACGACGCGGTCCAGGAGGCCTGGCTGCGGTACGCCCGCACCGACCTGGCACAGGTGCGGAACCTGGCGGCCTGGCTGACCACGGTGGTCACCCGGGTCTGCCTCAACCTGCTGCGGGCGCGGCAGACCCGGCGCGAGGAGTCGCTGGAGAGCTTCACCTCCGACTGGCTCGGCGCGGCCGACCACGACCGCGTCCCGCAGGAGGAGGCCGAACTGGCCGATTCGATCGGATTGGCGCTACTGGTCGTCCTCGACCGGCTGAGCCCGGCGGAGCGGGTCGCGTTCGTCCTGCACGACATGTTCGACGTGGGCTTCGGCGACATCGCGTCCATGATGGAGCGCAACCCCGCCGCGGTCCGGCAACTGGCCAGCCGGGCCCGCGCCAAGGTCCGGGGCGGCGCCGGAACGGGGACCGCGGACGCGGCCCGCCGTCATCGAGCGGTCCAGGCGTACCTGACGGCGACCCGGACCGGAGACTTCGAGGCGCTGCTGACGCTGCTCGATCCCCAGGTCGAGTTGCGCGCCGACCCGGAGGCCACCGGCGCCGCCGGACCTCTCACCCTCCAAGGTGCCCTGGTCGTGGCCAAGAGCGCCCTCGCCGCGGCGCCCCGCGCCCGCTTCACCGTCCCGGCCCTGGTGGACGGCGGCCCAGCGCTGGTCATGGCCCCGCTCGGCCGGCTCTGCCTGGTCATCCGGTTCACCTTCACCGGCTCCACGATCACCGCCATCGATATCACCGCCGCCCCGAGCCGCCTCCGCGCCTTCGACATCACCCTGGACTGACGCACGGCGACCCGGACCGGCAACGACCGTCTTGAGTGGCGGGGCCTGATCCCGCTGGGCCTGCTCAACCGCTCTCACCGAACGATCTTCGCTTTGGCCGTGTCGCCGGCTGGTCAGCGGGTGGTGGTCAAGCCTCCGGTGACGCCGATGATTTCACCCACGGTGTAGCTGGAGTCCGCCTCCGAGGCCAGATATACGTATGCGGGTGCTATTTCCTCTGGTTGTCCCACGCGTCCCATGGGGGTCTCGCTGCCGAGCTGGGCGAGGCCTTCCTGCGGCATGTTCTGGTCGGCGATGTTGAGCACGGTCCAGGTGGGGCCTGGTGCTACCACGTTCGCGCGGATGCCGTCCTTGGCCAGGTGAAAGGCGATCGACTTGGTGAAGTTGATCAGAGCGGCCTTGCTGGCGGCATAGTCGATCATCGTGTCGCTGCCTTTGAGCGCTTCTTCCGAAGCGGTCGCGATGATGGCGTCACCCGCCTTCAGGTGCGGGCGCGCGGCTTGCACGAGATGGAAGTAGGCGTAGGTGTTCACCTTGAAAGACCTGTCCCAGTCCTCGAAGGACAGTTGCGACAGGTCCAGTTGGCTGTTGAGGTGGGCGGCGTTGTTGACCAGGATGTTCAGGCCGCCCAGTTCCCGCACGGTCCGCTCGACGACGTCGCGGCAGAACGACTCGTCGGCCAGGTCGCCGGACAGCAGCAGGCATTTGCGTCCTTCGGCCTCCACCGCGCGGCGGGTCTCTTCGGCGTCCGGTTGCTCCTCGGGCAGGTACACGATGGCGACGTCGGCGCCCTCACGCGCGTAGAGGACCGCCACCGCCCGGCCGATACCCGAGTCGCCACCTGTGATCAGCGCCACCTTGTCGCGGAGCTTGTCCGCCGCCCGGTAGCGTTCCGCCTGGTAGCGCGGCCTCGGCTCGACCTGCTGCTCCCGGCCGGGAGGTGCCTGCCGCTGTTTGGGGTAGGGAGGCCTGGGTTCGGAGAGGGCCTGCGAGTCCGTGCCGGGTTCTTGCCGGTCGTGCTCCACGTACGACACCCTCCTGACAACTGCAGCGAAACCTTAGCCTCATCACTGGCTGTGACCAGGCTTCCCCTGGGTCCTCACACCAAACAGGCGGCCGCGAACTCGCCCGTCGTGGTACGAGCCGCCCTCCACGCTGTTAACTGCTGTCGCCCTCGGAGCCGGTCGTGCGGTGCGGTGACCCGCCCACGGCGGGCGGTGGGTAGGCAGCCGGTAACGCGTTGGCGAACTTTTCCCCTGACCCGTTCACTCGGTGACGCCATGGGGACCGCCGTAGCGGAACAAGAGTGAAGGGAGGGAGAAAAGTCATGGATGAGCTTCCTGCGGCGCTCGGCCTCGGGGCGACCCCGATCTTGGCGGATGAGATGCCGGTACTCACCGACTGGCAGGCCGCGCTTGCCACTGGTGACGACGACTGACCGGTTCCGTGATGCGGCGGCCCCTGCCTGGGGCCGCCGCGGAGAGGGGTGGCTTTGGTGGGCTCGCCGCCGACGGCCAAGCGCCAGGTATGCGTGGAGGACGTGCACGGCCACCGGGTTGAGGATCCCTACCGGTGGCTGGAGGCCGATGAGCACGCCGAATGCCGGCAGTGGCTGGTCGGGCAGGAGCGATGGCTGGCTGCTCACCGGCAGGAGTGGGTGCATCGTCCGGCGCTGCGGGCGCTGCTGCGCCGGTTCGCGGAGGCGGGCAGCGCCGTGGCTCCGGTGGTCTCACCGCCGGTGCGGCGGCCGGGGCACCGGTTCTTCGTGCGGGCTGCTGCCGGACGGGAACATCCGGTGCTGGTGGCCGCGACGGCAACGGGTGAGCGCGTGCTGGTCGACCCGGCCCGGCTGGACAAGACCGGGCGTACCACCCTGGACGCGTGGCGGCCCTCCTGGTCGGGCACACTGCTGGCCTACCAGATCTCTTCCGGCGGCAGCGAGAAGCCGACTCTGCATGTGGTGCACGTGGCCACCGGACATCCGGTCGGCCCCGCGCTGGCCCCCGGGCGGGCCACCGCGGTGGCCTGGCTCCCCGACGACACCGGCTTCTACTACCTCACCTGTCCCGCCGACGGAGACCGGCAGGTGCGCCTGCACCTGATCGCCCCTCCAAACCGCCCAGCGGGGGACACCGCCGAGGACGCCGTGGTGTTCACCACCGGCGCCCGGCAGTTGTCGGTGTCCACCAGTTCCGACGGGCGCTGGCTGGCGGTCAGCTGCGCCCCCGGCGCGCAGTGCGGCAACCGGATCTACCTGGCCGACCTGACCGCGACACCGGCCCACGCCCCTGATCTGCGGCTGGTGTACGACGGCATGGCCACCGGCGCCCAGGCCCTGCTCAAATTCGGTCCGCGCGGCCTGCTGTTCGCCATCACCAATGACGGGGCGCCCGGCGGGCGGGTGTGCCAGGTCGACCCCGCCGACCCGGTGCGGGCGGCCTGGACGCCTTTGATCTCCCCCGGCCCGGACGCGGTCCTGTCGGCGTGCGCGGCCCTGACCGACCCCGCCACCGCGGGGGTGCACTATCTGACCACCACCGCGCGGGCCGGGGTGGCCGGACTGTCGCTGCACGACGGCACCGGCCGCCTGCTGACCCAGATCCCCCCGCCAGGCACCGGCTGCGGCACCATCACCAAACTCACCGTCCCACCCGTCCAGGCAGAACAGCCAGGCCAGGCATGGTTCACCTACTCCGACTTCCTCACCCCACCGGCCGTCTACCGCTTCAGCCTGCACGACCGCCAGTGCCACCTCGACACCCCCGCCCCTGCCTCCTCCCCGGCCGCCGCGCCCCTACCGCATCAGGAACGACCACCGGCAGTCGTGCGGCAGGTGAGCTACCCCTCCTACGACGGCACTCCGGTGCCGCTTTTCCTCATCACGCCCGCCGACCACCGTCCCGGGCCACGCCCGACCCTGCTGAGCGCCTACGGCGGGTTCGGCGCCAGGGCCGCCCCGGCCTACTCGCCCACCATCCTGGCCTGGGTCACCGCCGGCGGGAACTGCGCGATCGCCGCCGTGCGCGGCGGCGGTGAAGGCGGCACCACCTGGCACGAGGCCGGCAGCGCGATGAACAAACCCACCGCCTTCGCCGACTACGGCGCCGCAGCCCGATGGCTGATCGCCCAGGGCATCACCACCCCGGCCCAACTTGCGGTCAAAGGCGCCTCCCACAGCGGCCTGATGGTCGCCACCGCCATCACCCGTGACCCGCACCTGTACGCCGCCGCCGTGTGCTCCGGGGCCCCGACCGACATGGTCCGCTACCCCCACCTGGGCATGGGCCCCTGGTGGCTCAACGAATTCGGTGACCCTGACGACCCCGGCCACCTGAACGTCCTGCTCAGCTACTCTCCCTACCATCGCGTCCGACCCGGCACCCCCTACCCCGCCGTCCTGCTGCTCACCGCCCGCACCGACCCCCGGGTCGGCGCCGCGCACATCCGCAAGTTCACCGCCGCCCTCCAGCACGCCACCACCAGCGGCGAACCCATCGTCCTGCGCTGCGAGGACGGCGTCGGCCACGGCCCCCGCAGCCGCACCCGCTGGATTGACATGGAAGCCGACGCCCTGGCCTTCTGCGCCACCCACACCGGACTCCGCCCCTGACACGACCCACCATGGCTAAGACCGCAGCCGCGCCGTGCCAGGGGATCCGGGTCTGGTGGCCCGCCTGGGACGGCGACCGCGACCATCCGGAACCGAACCGGCGGCGTGCACCGGTGTTGCGGGGCTTCACCTTCCACGAGGGGCGGCACACGCCGGCGGACCTGGCTGGCCGAAGAGGGTATTCGGTCCTTCAGGCCCTTCAGAAGCGGTGGGGGCCTCACTGCTGGCCCTGCGCCACGATGAGCGTGACCGGCTCATCGTCGCCGTCCCCCAGATGGAGAGGGTCCTCGCTGGACTGCAGATAAGGAACCAGGCTGAAGCTTGCTCGTCAACAACGCAAGTAGGCCCGTGGCCTGCGGGTATGTGTGGGCGATACTGGGATTGAACCAGTGGCCTCTACCGTGTCAAGGTAGTCCGCGATCACAACCGACCTGCAGGATCACGCGAAAGTGCAGGTCAGGGGCCTCGATAGGGTGCAGTTGAGCGATGTTCGGCGACGTTCGAGGAAGGTGCCGTCGCCCAAGAATCGCCCAGCCCTGGTCGGGAGAGTGATCATGGTTCTGGGGATCTCGTGGCCTCGCCCAGCGGGTTGCAGGCTGGTGATCGGCTGATCCGGTGGTGCCCGACGGTCAGTGTGTTGGCGCTGGCCTGGATCGCGGCGGTGCTGTCCTACAAGCACATGTACGAGCTGGTTCTGCGGTACGGGGAGACGTCGTGGGGTGCGGCGCTGTTGCCGGTCTCAGTCGGCGGGATGATCGTGGCGCCGTCGTTGACCCTGCTGGCCGACTCGCGGGCCGGTCGGCGTGGTGGTGTGCTGCCGTGGGCTTTGCTGCTGGCCGGGAGCGCGGCGAGTCTTGCGGCCAACGTTGCGGTGGCCGAGCCGTCGGCGATCGGCCGTGTGATCGCGGCCTGGCCGAGCTGTGCACTGATCGGCTCGTACGAATTGCTGATGCGGCAGGTCAGGCAGGCATCGCAAGGCAACCCTCCGGAGTCCGCACCTGAATCCCCTGAGCAGGTCCTATGTGCCTCTACGGTTTCCTACGGGTTTCCTACGGCTCCTTATGCGGACGTGACCGGCGATGGTCCGGTTTCCTTCGAGGTCTTCACGAGTGCACAGAACTTGTCGAAGACCGCTGATGGCGGCCAGAAGCACGGCATAGAGGTCTCCGTAGAGAGCGCTGAAGAGGCCCGAGAGCCCGCTGCATGGGAAGGGAACGACTCCTTTCAGGACAGCGGTCGGCCAGTGGCTCGTGTGCAGCGCCAGCTTGGCGATGGGCAGTGGCCAACCGCACCCGTGCAGGGGACCTGCCTGCGGGAAGGGAGATTGCCGAGCGCTTTGGGCGGTGCGAGCGTTGGGGACGCCGGGTCAAACAGACCGGCCTGGCGGGCGGGTTCGACCGGCACGTCAATGCGCAGGTGTGAGCCTTCTGCAGGGGGACGCAAAACATGGGAACAGGCTCGACCAGGCTTCTCATCGTGGAGGAGCGGTTCTCCCTACCCGGTACGCCGCGGGGGAGGGGGAGCGGCCGTGACTGAGGGCTGGAGCGATCAAGCGATCCGGTGGACGACCACCATCAGCGTCATCGTGCTGGCCGGGATCGCGGCAGTGCTGTCGTACAAACACATGTACATGTTGGTTCGCGAGTACGGCGAGGCCTCGTGGACAGCGACGCTGTTGCCGGTGTCGGTGGACGGGATGATCGCGGTCTCTTCCATGACGTTGCTGGCCGATTCCCGGCAGGGGCGGCGTAGCGGCTTTCTGCCATGGGCGTTGCTGGTGATTGGAAGCACGGCCAGCCTGGCGGCCAATGTGGCGGTGGCTGAGCCCTCGCTCGTGGGCAGGCTGATCGCCGCCTGGCCCTCGGCGGCGTTGATCGGTTCCTATGAGTTGTTGATGCGTCAGGTCCGGCACGGTGCTGGACCGAACACCGAGTCGAGCGCCGCCGCCTCAGGCAAGGCTCACGCGACCTCGCCGGCCTGGCCGAGGCGGCTCGCCGGGTCGATGCCGTCCTGGCGCAGCTCGCGCGGAGCACGGCCGCACCTAAGCCTCCTGATCCGCCACATTTCGGGCCGGTTCTCCTCCCGGGCCGATCCGGCCGTCTACCGGCCCTGGATCACCTCGACCAGATCCGCCGTCGTGAGCCCGCCGCGGTCGAGCACGGCCTCCAGGTTGAGCCTTGGCCGAGTGGGGGGTTCGTTGTGGTCATGGTTGGGAGCCGTTGTTGGTGTCGAGTAGGTGTTTGAGGCGGTTTTGGGCGGTGGTGGTGTTGAGGGGCCAGGTGATGATGGTGTGGTCTGCGCTGCCCGAGGCCAGGGATTGGCCGTCGGGGCTGAAGGCCAGGCTGGTGACGGCTTGGGTGTGGCCGGTGAAGGTGGCCCAGAGGGTGCCCTGCTCCATATCCCACAGGGTGATGGTGCGGTCGTCGCCGCCCAGGGCCAGGAAGCGGCCGTCGGGGCTGAAGGCGACGGCGTGGGAGGGGGGCGGCTGGGTGGTGGGCAGCGGGTCTTTTCTGCCGTGGGCGATGTTCCAGATCGCGAGCTGGCCACGGCTGTTGAGGACCGCCAAACGGTTGCCGTCGTGGCTGTACCTGAGATTGCGCACACCTCCGTCGTAGGCCCACGGGAACAGGTTGCTCAGAAAGCTCTTGCGACCTGTGTCCTGGTTGCGTGGACGGACGTCGAGGAGGGCGAGGAAGCCGTGCGAGGCGCAGGCCAGCTGGTGGCCTGCGGGATTGATCGTCACTCCCTGGTCGCAGGTGTTTGGGCCGTGGCCCCACCCAACTCCGGGACCGCCGGGTTTGACGGGACGCAGCGCGGCCCCCTTGATGGTCAGTCCCCGGATGCGCGGGTCGTGGACCAGGTCTGTCAGGTGCGCGGGTTCATGCCGCGAGATCTGCAGCAGGCCGCGGAGGCGGTGGGTGGCTGGATCGCGCAGGTGGATCTGGGAGTCGGCGCCGCTGACCGAGGCGAGGGTGCGCCCATCGGGGCTGTAGGTCAGGCTGTCCACGGTGCCGGCGTGCCCCAGCGGGAAAGGCCGGCGCTGGTCGTGAATCTTTATGGAACCATCGCGCGCCACTGACACCAGCACACGCCCGTCCAAGCTCAGGGCCAGGTGTTGAATGCGCATGGGATCGGTGTACAGCCCGCGGAGGGGGGATCTGCGGACCAGATCCCACCTGATGATCCTGCCGTTGCCGGTATCGGCGAGATAGAGGACGCGGCCGTCGCTCGACAGCTGCCAGGCAGTGATGTCCGTGCCCTTTTTCTTGACGTGCTTCGGGGTCCACAAGCGCTGCCCTGTCCGGCGGTCCACGACCGCAGTGATGCCCCTGACCGGCTCGCCGCTGTCGCGGTCGTCGAGCCGGGTCGTCCGCACGTGGATCCGTCCGTCTCGACTGTCGCCCGTGAGGCCGGGGGGAAGCGCATTGTGATCATTGACCGGTACGGGAGTGGAAGTGCTGACGTCCCACAGCCGTCTCGGGGGCGTTGCGGTGGCCAGGGCCCGCCCGGCGTCGTCGAACGCCACGGCGAGGTTTGGGACGGCGGGGGGTGAGACCGCCGGGATGGTAGAGGCCGCGATGCGCAGGCGGCGCGTCAGATCCCACACCGTCACCCGCGCGTAGACATCGTCGCCAACGGGTCCACCCGTGACCAATCGGCGGCCATCGGGGCTGAGGCCCAGGGCACTCACCTGCGCCTGTTCGAGAAAGGCCTCCATCTTGCCGCTCAACGTGCTCCATATCTCCACTCCGCCTGGATGGGCACGTCCCTCTCCTGGAAGAGCCTCGCGGGGCTCGACGGCGACGGCCAGCCGGGCACCATCGGAACTGAGGGCCACCGCGCTCAACGGCGAGTTGGACGTGCGCAGAACGGTCGTGAACCGCGTGGTCGCGGCGATGCTGAGCAGGCTGCCGCGCGCCTCGGAGGTAGGCGCGTGCCGGTAGGCCGCCAGCGCCAGACGGATCGCCTCTACCGGGTCGGTCTCGGCGGCCCGGGTGGCCCGGCCGGCCAGATCCCGGGACTGCGCCTGGTGCTGACGCGCCAGGGCCAGCTGGCCCTGCCGGACGGCTACGACGCCGGCGAGGGTGGCGGCCAGCAGCAGGATGGCCAGAGTGGCCGACAGCGCGCGCAGCCGCCGGTTGCGGCGGCGGACGGTGTCGTATTCGGCCTGCTCGGCGGTGACCGCTGCGGCCAGGAAGGCGCGCTCGGCGTCGGTGAGGGCGGTGGCGTTGTCGTCGCGTTCAGCCCATTCCCGGGCGACCGCCAGCCGCGACCCGCGTAGCAGGGTGTCGGGGTCGCGGTTCAGGTCCCGCCATGTACGGGCGGCCTCGGTGATCTGCTGATGGACCCGCAGACCCGCCCGGTCCTGCTCCACCCAGTCCCGCAATCTCGGCCAGGCGGTGATCAGCGCCTCGTGCGCCAGCCACACCTCCTGCCCGCCCATACTCACCAGCCGGGCACCGGCCAGTACCTCTAGCACCCGCCCCGCATCCCCACCGGCGCCGTCCCCACCCGCACCGTCCTCAGCGGCGCCGCTCGCGGCGGTACCGTCATGGGTCAGACCGGGTTCGTCGCGAGAGCGCTCGGGGGCGCCGGGCAGGTCGGTGTAGGCCAGCGGGCGGCGGGTGGCCTGGCCGTCGGCGTCGACCGTGACCAGCCGCAGCAGGATCCGCCGCGCGATCGGGCGCTGCGCGGTCGGCAGCGCGGCCCACAGCGTCTCGGCGCTTTGGGCGACCGCGCCGTGGATCCCTCCGGTGGACCGGTAGGCGTGCAAGCTGAGGGTGCGGCCGCGGCGACGGCGCCAGGTCTCCCGCAGCGCGTGCGAGACCAGCGGCAGCATGCCCGGCTCACCGGTGGCCTCGGCGACCACGGTCGCCACCAGCGCCGGCTCCACCAGCACCTGCATCCGAGCGGCCGGTTTGACGATCACCTCCCGCAACTCGGCCGCCGACATCGGAGCCACCAGCACCGTCCCGGTCCGCAGCACCATCCCCAGTTCCCGGTGCCCCGCGCAATGCCCGAAGAAGTCACCCCGCAGCCCCAGCACCACACGCACCCGGCTGCCGGGCGCACGCGCCGACAGCAGGACGTCGATGAACGCCGTCCGCCTGCCGGGGTCGGTGCAGAGGGTGAACACCTCCTCGAACTGGTCCACCACGACCAGCAGGTCACCACCGTCTGGCAGCGCCCCCGTCCGCCGCGCCCACTCCGCCAGATCCGCCCCACCCGTCTCTGGATCGGACGCCGTCCCGGCGTCCGGCCCCGGAGGGGAACCAGGCGGTTCCGGTCCCGGCTCGGCGTCCCGCGTGGGCCCCAGGGCGGAACCGAGCACGCAGCCCAGCGCGGAGGCCAACGCGGAGGCGAGCGCGGCCAGCGGGTCGGCGCCCGGCGTCAGCAGCACCACCGCCAGCGGTTCTGACGCCGCCCGCCGCGCCGCAGGGATTACTCCGGCGCGCAGCACCGACGACTTCCCCGAGCCGGAAGGTCCCACGACCGCGACCACCCGGCCGTCGTCCAGCCGCTCGAGAAGATCGGACACCAGCTCATCCCGCCCGAAGAACCGATCGGCGTCCTCGGGCTCGTAGCAGGCCAATCCCAAATACGGTGCCGGGGACTGCGGCTGCTTTCCGTCGGCGTCGGCCACTGAGGCGGCCGCGCTCTCGGCGGCGTGCCAGCGCCGTTCCCACTCGGCCCGGTCGGCACCACACGCCTGCGCGAACGCCAACGCCACTTTCAACGTCGGCAGCCGATCCCCGCGCGCCGCCACCGTCAATGCCGTAACCGACACACCACAACGCCGGGCCAGCACCCGATACGTCGGCCGCCCTGCCTCATTTCGCAATTCTCGTAACGCGGCGGCGAACTCCTCGACCGGCCCGGCGGCTGGATCCAACGGCTTCTCAGGGCGTCCCATAGCATCCAGTTCACACATAAGCAGCAGACATTGGCAACTCTGGAGACTGCACATGCCTGGATCGGCGAGAAAGTGGCCGTACCAGGCCATGCGAGACACGTTCCGCAAAGCCCAACCATAAATCCGTAGCCAGACGCCGCTCATCAGTGCGATCGGGGTCTTGTGTTCAACTCCCGGCCTCGGAAACGTGGTCAGTGACACGGCCGGCCAAACGGAACGGAGGTCACCTCAACAAACGCGACCACGGCAGCAAACGCACACAAGAACGTTCGAAGGAGAAACTCGCCATGAGCACGACCTCTAGGCTTACCCGCCTGGGCGCCGCCAGCGCCGTTCTCGTCGCCACCACCTCGACCGTTCTCACCCAGGGGGCATCGGCATCCACCCTCGCAGCCCCGTCGACCGGCAGGAACTGCGTGATCAACCTGGCCGCTGGCGGAGCCGTGACCTGTTACGAGACCTTCACCGCGGCCATCGCCGCCGCCACCGGCGGGAAGATCACCGGTGCTCCCCGCGACGCCCACTCCGCCGCAAGCAACCCCGCGTTCAAACGCCGCATCGAGGCCATCGCCCAGGCCAAAGGCCAATCGGCTAGGCAGGAAGCCGAAACCGTCATCGGCTTCGAGTACCAGCACTCCAAATTCCGCGGTAGAGTCTGGACCGTGAGGACGTCCCACGGCTGCGACCGCGACAATGGCGTGGAGTGGGAAGTGAAGTCCCTGTACGACAACTGGTGGAACGACAGGATCTCCTCATTCGAGACCTTCGCGAATTGCCAGGCCAACCACTACGAGAACGCGGGGGGCCGCGGTGTCGACCACGGCTACCGCAACTCCACCCGGCACATGGGTGCCATGAACGACCAAACCTCCTCCATCCGCTGGCGCTGAGAGATCGATGCCATCGGGCCAGATCGGGCAGTTTCAACTGCTGACACGTCGTTGACGGAAAGACCACGATCTGGCCGGATGGCAGCACGCAAGCTTTCAGCCGGGTACCGGACGGGTGGGTTCGCCCATCGGTGTCGGGATCCGCGCGGAGATCTCCATGCCGTAGGACGCCCTGCCGGAACAGGGTCGCCCAGGCGTCGAGAACATCGGTGACCTCGGCGGACCGGCTCCGAGCCGGGCCACCATGGAGGACTCTTCGCCCCGCCTCACGCAGTCCTAACATCTGCGATAAAGGGAGCAGCAAAGCGACGGTCCGCCTCCTCCGAACCTCGGAGAAGGCGGACCGTTTCCCTATGCGCGAAGCACCATGTCGGCCGTGGTGACAGGATCGTCCGGCCCAGCGACTCACCTGAGTGGCGGGGGCCCGTAGCCGGGTGGGCGAGTGCGGGCGAGACCGACGCGGCCGCGGGCACCGCCACGATGGCCAGTGCGGCGGCGGACAGGGCCAGGCCGGGGCGACACACCATCGAAGGCCTGACCATAGGGGCCACCGCCCTGCTCGGCCGGCCGGATGGCGTAGCCAGCGGGCAAGGCATCGGTCTTCGCTCTACAAGGCCAGGTTCTGGTCGCGCGGGTGCAGGGCGTGCGACAGCCTCACGTCGTCGGTGACGGCGGCTCCGCCGATGGTCGTGCTGCGGGCGTGGGCGGGCTCGTGTCTCTCCAGGATGCGGTCGCGGTTTCTCGCGTTTCATCCCCGACAGGACGGCCAGCACGGTGACCACGATCCCGGCCGGGATTTGGACCAGTGTGCGAGCGCCCGTCAGGCGTCGCGGCAGCCGACCAGAGTCCATGGGTAGGGGACGGTGTCGGGCCGTGGGCGAGGCGGTAGGCGGCGATGGTCTGCGGCCACCACCGGACGGGGTCGTCCACGTCTGCGTCGGAAGCAGTGCCGCGGGAGACCGCCGACCGCCACGCCCCCTATTCATGCCCTGCCGTCTGGCCGCCTCCTGCTGGGACAGGGGCGCACCACGCTGCACCATGGCGAGGGCCTCGTTGACGGAGATGCGGCGGTCCAGAAAGACCTGGCCCCACGCGTGGATGCCCATTCGGTAGCGGCCGCGTCCAGCAGCAGCCGGTTCGATGCCTGCCACAGGGTCTCATCGGTGTCCCACTCGACCTCGGCGGCGAGGGCCAGGCCGAGGAGCAACTCGGCGGACGGGACCAGGCGCCGGCAACCCTGCGCGATCCGACGGCGCAGCGGCATGAAGGCGTTCATGCCGCTGCCGACGCTGCGCCAGGCTCCGTCGATGCGCTCGATGGCGATCGAGCGTGACACGGCGCCCCGTAGCCGCAGCGGTGCCGGGAGCCGGCCGCCGGGGGCGAGCTGGTCCAGCCAGGCCTGCGGGAGTGCGTGTGCGCCGACCGTGGCGATGATCCGGTCGTAGGGGGCGCGGTCGGGGTGGCCGAGCGCTCCGTCTCCGAGCGCGACGGTGACGTTGTCGACGTCTGCGTTCGCTAGGGCGGCGCGGGCGCCGTGCACGATGTCGGTGTCCACGTCGATCGTGGTGACGTGTCTGTGTTCGCCGACCAGGCTGAGGAACCCGGCGTTGTAGCCGGTGCCCGCGCCGAGTTCCAGTACTCGGTCACCCGGTTGGGGGTGAGTTGCTCCAGCATCATCGCCACGATGCTCGGCTGGGAGGCGCACCTGATCGCCGTGCCTTCGGGGGACAGTTTGGTGTTGACCGGCGTGTCGGCGTAGGCGGTCGCCAGGCTGGCGTGGGGCAAGTACCGGTGGCGGGGGAGCGTCCGCATCGCCTCGATCACCTGGGGAGTCAGCAGGTGGCCGTGCTGGATGAGGCGATCGACCAGCGCGGCGAGCAAGGCCTCGGCCGTGGTTTGGCCGCTGGTGTCGCTGTCTGTCGCTGGTCATGTGGATACCCGGGTAGTCGGTAGTGTGGCTGGTCACACCGGCCACGCAAATGTTCGCCGGACCCGCCGCGCGGACGGACGGTGTGCCCGGGCGGCGATTCCGGCTCAGATTTCCGGCAATGGACGATATGTCGGGAGCGAACGCGCCGCGGACGGCGACGTCAATGGCTGTTGATGGCCCTATTGTTCGCGGCCGAGGAGCATGTGCGGGTAGCCGCGGTGGATCCGGTCGCCGAGCGGGACGCCGAGGTGGCTGATGAAGGCGGTCAGTTCGTCGATCGCGGCGGGGACACTGTCGGCGTCGGCTTTGAACTCGAATTCCATGAAGGTGCCGAGGCCGGCGAGGGTGTCGAAGGCGATGACGATGCGGCCGTTGGGGAGGGTCCATTCCTCGCGGGTCTTGTCGACGGTGATCATCTCGGCGTAGTCCAGCGCGCGCAGGGTCCGGCGGACGGCCTCGGCGTCGGTGACGCCGGTCTCGTACTCGTCGCAGTGGGTGGCCTTGCCGTCCTCGCCAAGGTGCCACTCTTTCAAGTTGAGGGAGGCGCCGTCGTCGCTGTGGCGGATGCGCAGCCATTCGGTGATGACGGGAGTGTCGAGGAAGTCGCGATGTGGGGCGTTGTAGTAGGTGTCGACCTGGCGGACGACGGGGCCGGGTTTGCCGCCCAGATCGGTGAGGACGGCCCGCAGCGCATCGGGGTCGTCGACCTGGTACTTCTGCTCGATCTCGATGTATTTCACGGTGGACCTTTCGGCGCTTGTTGTGGGGTGCCGTGTGACGCAGGTGTGCGGGTGTGTGCGAAGGGTGTTCTGGCACCTTAGGGCGGGCGGCGGGCCGCGGCCGCGCGGTCGAGGGAAAGGCTGTGGAGGAGGTCTCGGGCGCCTCGGGCTAGAGCGTGCAGGCGGGTCAGCTCGTGCAGGCTGAGGGGGTCGCCGAGGTTGGTGATGGTCTGCTGGATTTGGGTGGGGTTACGGAACCCGACCAGAACGGCGGCGTCGGGATGCTGGTCCAGGGCATAGCGCAGCACGGCCCGGTGCAGGCCGGCGGGGCCGGTCTGGTCGCGGAGCCGCCGGACGATGTGGGCGATGGCGGCGCGGGCGGCCGGGCGGAACAGGGGGTCGTGGCTGCGGTGGTCGCCGCGGCCGTAGAGCGGGGCCGGGTGTTCGGCGCTGAGCAGCAGGCCTTGCGCGAGGGCCTGTTTGATCAGCGCGCCGACGCCGTGGCGGCGGGTGAAGGCGAAGATGTCGGTCTCATGGTCGGCGTAGGCTGGTGAGAGCAGGTTGTAGCGGACGGTCACGATGTCCGGCCCGATCGCGGTGAACAGGTGCAGGAACCGCGCGGCCGATGCCCGGTGCGGTCCAGGGTCGGTGGCCCATTCGGCGGCGAACGGGTGCGGCGCGCGGATTCCGATGGCGCTGATGAGGCCCTCGTCGCGGAAGGCGCGCATCTGCGCGATGGCGGCCGGCAGATGCGCGTCGTTGTCGCCGAAGTCGTCGCTGTGGAAGAAGTACAGATCAATGTGGTCGGTGCCGAGGTTGGTCAGGGTGGTGTCGAGTTGGCGGCGCATCTGGTCGGGCTGGTAGGGGAGGGCGGCGGTTCCGGCGAAGTAGCCGACCTTGCTGGAGATCATCAGCTGGTCGCGGTCGACGTCGCGGAGCAGGCGGCCGATGAGGCGTTCGCTGTGGCCCAGCCCGTACACGTCGGCGGTGTCGTACAGGGTGACGCCGAGTTCGTGCGCGTGGTGCAGCGCGGTGAGGGCTTGGTCGTGGTCGACGCCGTCCCAGCCGATCGGGATCCCTTGGTTGGTGGCGGTGCCGCCGATGGTCCAGCAGCCGGCGCCGATCGCTGACACTGCGCTGGCCCCCGGGCGGTGCTCGATCAGGACCAGGTGGCGGTCCAGGGTGCCGGTGACCACTGCGCGGATGCCGCCGGTGTTCTGGCTGATCGCGGTGGTCAGAGCGGCCGGGTCGGTGAACGCGGCGGCGGTGAGTGCACTGGTCTGGCTTGCGGTGTCGCCGGTGGACAGCGCGGTGGCGTGCTCGATCCCGTAGAGCAGCCGCCTGACCGGCGAGATGGGCATGGTCGGGGTTTGGGGCATGACGGTGGCAGGCATGGTGGTTTCCAGCGCGGATCAGAAACGGGGAGCGGAACAGGGGCGGCAGGAACCCTGGGGGCGCGGCCTACGGCTGCGCCGAGCGTGTCGATGCGCCTCGGGTGGCGGCGGAGCGGGGTCGCCTCGAGCGCTGCGCGTAGCTCGATCGGCGTATGGCCGACGACGGTCAAGGGCGCGGCTGTGGACCCCGATCCACCGGTCGGCCGCCACGCGCAGGAATGCCCAGCGCTGATAGTCGGCCCGCAGCTGCCGCAACACCACGGCAGGCTCCGGCGGTGACTGGAGGCCGCGCGATGCATCGCATCGATGACCCAGCCCGGGCTCGCATAGCCCAGCATCTGCTCGTCCGGCGTGGGCGATGCCGTGTCGGGACGCGAGCATGGCGGGAGCGGGGAGCGCCGTGGTAGCCGGCGCGATGGGGCCCGGTGCACTTGTCGAGCGGTCGCGGTTCGGTTCCATCGAGCCTCCCCGGGGGCGGCGTGGTCGGTGCGGTCTTCACCGACCTTCGCGGCGTGTCCGGGCCGTGGTCCATGCGTGTGCCCGAACGTGGCAGGTGATCTACCCCAGGGCGTCGATTGCTGCCGTAATGAGCCTGCGGGCTGCGGCGCCGTGGACCGCGGACGCGGCGAGCTGCGTGTGGGCCTTGACGTAGACGCCGACCTCTGTGGGCGCGGTGATGGTCACCGTGGCCGACAGCAGCTCGATGTGCACCCGCCGCTCGTCGAAGACGTCGAAGGTCGGTACCGGCCACATCTGGCGTGGCGGGCCCGCGAACGGGATGACGCCCAGCGACACCGCCGGCAGCGACATCATCGACAGCAGATGCCCGAACTGCCCGGCCATGGTGTCGACGTCGCCGATCCGGTGCCGCAGCACCTCCTCCTCGATGACCACGGCGAACCGGTGCCCGGCCTGGTGGATTACCTGTGAGCGGTCCAGTCGGGCCTGCACCGCGGCGGTGACGTCGTCCGGGGTGCCCTGGAACGCCGTCACCGCCTCCAGCATCGCGGTCGCATACGAACGTCGTAGCCCACGTCCGGAAGAACGCCGGGGTGCTTGCGCGCTGGAAGGTGCCGTCGAGGAGCAGGCAGCCTGACGCGACGCCACCGATGCGGACACGCGGCGACGGGCCGGAGCGCATGACCTCGCGGGGTCATGCGCTCCGGTAGTCCGGTCGCCGCGGCTACACGAGAACAGGGCCGTGACCGGTTCGCCGACATCGCTGGGACGGCCGCCGCTTCCCCGTGCGGTGCGGTAGCCCCGTGGAGAGAGCCGCACCTGCCGGGGGAGGGCGCACCGCCTTGCCGCGAATCAGCGGGTCACGGCGCGCCCCACCGCACCTCCGCGATGCTGAAGGGCTGCGTGCTCCTGACACGAACCTGGTACCCGCCGATCGAGTTACCCGGTGCAGGAAGGCCGATCTTGCCCCCCTTGCCGCACCCGGCGCCGGTCCACGGACCTTTCGCGTCCGCCTTGGCTTCTACGCATGCCGTTTGATTGGTACCCAGCACCGCGATGTTCCACCAGAAGCCGACCTTGAAGGGCCCCGGCCCGGGAGGAGTGCCCCAGTGACACCACCTGTCCTCGGTCCAGTGGCCCGGGGCCGCAATGACGATCCTGCTGCAGCCCGCCTTTGCAGCGCCGCCCGCGATGGTGGTGCCGGCCATCGTTCCGGTCGCGGTTCGCGCGGCTCCGGGGTCGGTGGGTCTGTCGGCGTGGGCCGTACCGGCCGTGCCGAGTCCGGCGCTGGTGGTGAGTGCGGCGGCCGTCAGGCCCATGACCGCACGTGACATGATCGTCATGGTGTTCCCCCTGTTCGTCTCGGTCGATCTGTTGGCGTGCGGGGCCTGGCTTCGGCCTGCTCAGCGGGTGTTGGCCCCGTTTCCTGCTGGGTCCAACCCTCACGTCCCACGAACTCGCCGTACATAACACACAGTGAACAGTTCTTAACCGTGCGTGCCTTGCTTGAGGGTGTCTTCCCGGTAGTCGCGGGGGGAGGTGCCGTAGGCGCGGCGGAAGGCCCGGGAGAAGTCCGAGGCGTGCGCGAAGCCCCACCGTGCGGCCAGGGCCTGCACGGGGGTGGCGTGCTGGGCGGGGTCGGCCAGGTCTCGGCGGGCGCGTTCCAGCCGCTGGGTTCGGATCCAGCCGGTGACTGTCCGGCCCTCACGGCGGAACAGCCGGTGCAGGTAGCCCACTGATATGTGGTGTGCGGCCGCGATCGTTCCCGGTGTCAGGTCGCGGTCGCCCAGGTGGGCGAGCACGAAGGCCTGGATCCGCAGGCTCAGCGCCCTGCTGTGGGTCTCCTCCGGTAACTGCCGGCCGGCGTCCAGTTCGTGAGCGAACATCGCCGCCACCAGGTCGGTCAGCGCATCCCCCAGGCGCGGGGCATCGGCGGGCCCGAAGGCGTCGGGCTCGCGCAGGACCCGCGCGATCACCTCGGTGATCATCCCGCCTATGCCGCGGTCTCCCGGTAACGAGCCGGTGAGGAGGGGAGCCACCGTGTCCTCGTCCAACCCCAGCACGGCCTTGGGGACGGTCAGCGCGACCCCGATCGGACTGCGGTGGCGTTCGGGCAGCGACCACAGCGAGTGCGGACGGCAGGAATCGTGCACGACCCACTGCCCGACGGCCGCCGCCACCTCCCGGCCGGACTGCTCGGCGCCGATGCGTCCGCGGCGGCACAACTCCAGTTGGTAGACGCCGTCCTCGGCCTGCCGGATCATCCGCGGAGTACGGATGGCCTGGATCGAGGGCACGTTGGCATAAGCCACCGCGGCGGTGCCCAGCCGCGCCGTGCGCAACGTGAAGTCGTAGTCGGCTGCGTGGTCGGAACGCACCCGGTACGGGCACGGCATCCCGCCCACCAGCTCGCACCAGACGTCGAACCGGTCCTCCGGCTGGCAATCCTCACTGCGGAACACTCTCGTGATCACACCAGCCCCCCACCACCGCAGCCAAGAACTCCGGCGCCGACGGCAGCTACCCGGTCCCCTACGCCACCGGCTCAATCAGAAGAATTACCACCGGGAATGGACGCATGAGCCCGGGAACCGGAACGACGGGCTGCACCCACTACAAAATGGTCTCTGCACCGCCACCCCCAAACCGGTCCCGAACGGAACAATCCTCGACCGCCCGCCCGGGGTAACGGAGGTTCAAAGAGGCGAGCTCCTACGTGTCAATCGAGACTTTGTTCAACACTCATGCTGCTCGGGAAGTTCGTTGGCGCTGCTGAGCAGGGCGGCCAGTCCGGGGTCGACGGTCCGGGGCTGATCGCGGTCAGGTCGGTGGTGATGTGAACCTGCGACTGGGGTGGAGGAAGCAGTCCCGACATCGCCTCGGCGAGGGCGGCCCGAGTGGCGGGCGGGAATGCCTGCGGGCAGTTGCAGGCTGGCAGTGCCTGTAGCAGGCCCCGGCCGGGCGGTGTCGCGTGCTGAACGCGATCAGCCCGGCCCGGCCAAGTGGGTAGGCCCGCTGGCGCGAGCACGGTGGGGAGGGACGCTCGACCGCTCATTCCGGCCCGAAGGGCAGCCCCAACCAGCCCAGCGATGAGATCGCCGAGCTGGTGGTAGAGCTACGCCGCCAGATCGAGGGCCCGTGGCCCTTTGCGGCCGATGTCGCGGGACGTTCACTGTGCGGGCTGGTGAGGCCGTAGAACGGCTGACATGTCGACAGGCGTCCCGGCAGGCTGTCCGGAACAGTCTTTACATCCTTCGGCGAGCCGGGGCCAGCACTGCGGTGCTGCGCCAGCGGTCGACGGGAATTGCCTGGCCCACCTCAGCACCGACAGGCTGCAGGCTTACCTGGCCGATCTGGCGCCGGGCGCCGACGTCGACGCCGGTGGCGTCGTGTTCACCGCAGACTTGCTACAACACCTGCTCACCGCCGCCCGTACGGGCGATCAAATAGAACTCGGAAACGTCGACTTCAGCGTTGCTACCTTCACTGAGGACGCCAACTTCAGCGCTGCGACCTTCACCAAGGTCGCCAACTTCAGCGACGTGACCTTCGCCGCGAGCGCCGACTTCGGCCGCGCGGCCTTCACCGAGGACGCCGACTTCCGCAGCGCGACGTTTACCGGGGACGCCTACTTTCGCTTCACGACCTTCATCCGGGACGTCGACTTCAGCGGCGGGAGGGTGGAGGGGCGGCTGGAACTGGTGAGGTGTGCCGCCCTGGAGTTGGTGTGGGCGGGGGCTCGGATTTCTGGGGAGTTGGTGGTGGAGGCCGCTGTCGCGTGGGTGGATCTGTCCGGGGCGCGGGCGTCGGGGCGGGTGGGGTTGCGGTTGCGTGGCGCCCGGGTCGATCTGAGCGAGGCGGTGTTCACCGGCCCGGTCACCGTGCACGGCCTGCAGACGGCGATCGACGGCGTCGATGAGGCGGCCAGCGCGTGGGAGGGCGCCGGGCCGGGCGGGCCGGCGCCGAGGGTGAAGCTCGTATCGCTGCGCGGTGCTGATGCCGAGCGGCTGGTGCTGACCGATGTGGATCTGAGCGAGTGCGGGTTCGCCGGCATGCAGCAGTTGGAGAAGATCACTCTGGACGGCCGGTGCCGGTTCGCCACCGACCCGCGCGGTAGGCGGCAGATGCTGGCCGAGGAGCACCATTGGCGGGCGGCCAAGCCCCGATGGCCGGCCGGGCGGGGCGGACTGGGCGTTGGACGGCCGCGCCGGACGGGATGGCCGTGGTGGACGCGGCGCGGCTGGAGGTGCTGTACCGGCAGCTGCGCAAGGCGCTGGAGGATGCCAAGAACGAGCCGGGCGCGGCCACCGGGCCGGGGCTGCGGGCCCGTTTCCTAACCAGCCACGCGCGCGTGCCGCTGGTGATCGCGCGCGATCCCGGGACGCGGGTTCGTGACATCGCCGCGGAGCTGGAGTTGACCGAGCGCGCCGTCCAACTGGCCGTGGCCGACCTGGTCGCCGACGGTACCTGTCCCGCGCCCGGACCGGGCGCCGCACCCGCTACACCATCGATCCCGCCCGGCCGCTGCCCGACCTGCCCGGCGTCCCGGTCGGGGCGCTGCTGGGCCTGGTCCCCGCCGCTCACCCAGCCCCGAACCCACCACCTGACATGGTGACGCCTGAGAGGGCCCCGCGCCGATGACCCGCCAGTCCGACCCGGCCGACGCGCTGGACGTCGCCGCCGAGCGGCACGGGTCGTGGACGGTGCTGAGGCTGACCGGCGAACTGGACGTGACCACCGCCCCGCAACTGGCCGAGGCCATCGCCCACGCGGCCTGGGCGGACCCGCCGCCGCCGGCTCATCGTTGAGCAGGTCACCGAGGCGGGCCTGGGCTACAAGCTGACCGAACAGGCCGAGGACTTCCTGCGCGGGGAAGCTGGCGACTAACCGGCCGCCCAGCACCGCCGTCGTGCCGTCGTGACGGCACGCCGTCAGTTCCGTTCGCGGCGTCGTGGCTGGTGCGGCAGCCGGGCGCCCAGGAAGTCCGGGTGAGTGGCGGCAAGGTCGGCCAGGAGCTTGCGCGTCTCAGCGGAGCTCTTGCACGCGGCCAGGCCGTGCCGGACGGTCTCGGCGTACAGGTCCTGGTACCGGCGCAGGGCCCGCCACCTCGCCCACTCCAGCGCGACGCCGCTCAACGTGCCGATCAGCAGCAGCGCACCCGCCAGGACGGACGAGCCGTCTGACAGCGCGGTCACGGCGGCCCCGCTCACACTGGTCGCCGAGGTCACCGCCAGCCCCGTCGTGGGCCTCATGAGTCGCCCTCGCGGGGCGAGCGAACGCGGCGTCATCGAGTTCCTCCTCCTGTAGCCAAGGTCCGTTCGCCTCCCTCGGCGCGTTGGGTGGCTGGCGGACAGCAGGAGGATGGACGACGCGACCCCTTAAGGTCGCGGCCTGCGAGGACGGACGAGGACGGACGTCCAAGGCGGGGTGGAGAGAGTACGGAGAGCGCGGAGGTGGCGCGCGCCGTCGTGACGGCGAATCGTCGCCGCGAGCCCGCAGCGGCCGCCGCGACGTTCCTCCCGGAGCGTGCTGTGCCCGGGGTCTCCTGCGCGCCTAAAAGTCGCCATGGACGAATAAGTCGCCACAGGCGAACTAGCGACCCGCGGCTATGTCGATCCTCAGACGCACTCTGCGGTAACGCCCCCTTCCACCAGGCGTGATGAGCCGCGCTGGGGGCCTGCCGCGCCGCTGCTGTGCACCCAGCGGCGCAGAATGCCCGCTGGCTAATCGGAGAGGGCGATACGCTCGCCGCGAGCGCCTCCGAACTCTGAGCCTGTCGGTTGGGTTCCCGCCCGCAGCGGGAGTGAGGAGGTGATCCGGATGCTTAAGCTTCGTCGTCTCCGCCCGCGGAACTGGCGGAAGGCCGCCGCCGTCGCCGCCGTGGTGCGGTGCGTGGTGGCCGTCGCACGGTTCGTGCGGGAGCTGCTGAACGGCGAAGGCCCCGACCGCCGCCTCTGACGAGGTGGGCCGGGGCCATCCGGTAAGGGGCCTTCGCGGCGCACTGTCTTGGTACGGACAGCCGCAGGGCCCCTTCTCTTACGCCTCGCGTTGTGCAGTAAACCGATCACTGTGCGTACGCGTGGCGCTCGTGCTCGTGCACATGACAGTACAACTCTCGTTCGCCGTTAGGGCTCGTTATCACCACTGCGAACGCTGTAGCTGCTCAAAAGGACAGGCTTTCGACCTGCGGGAACGTGGTGTCTTCCCAGGTCGAGCGTTGTAGCCGCCCCTGGGTGTCCGGGAACGATGGAGACCAGCCCGGATGCGGCCACTCGCCAGCGGGCCGAGGCGAAGGCCGTTTGACTGGTCTGCCGTGAATCGGATGGAGCGTCTTCAGCGCAGGGCACAGTACGAACTCGCCAAGCCGGCCGCACGTGCCGCGGGCGTGGCGCTGACCGGGCTCGGCTTAGCCGTGCTGGCGGCGGCGTACGCGGTGGCGATGTGGAAGATGCCCGACTGGATCGAGGTCTCCCAACCCCGTGATCGGCACAACGCGCGGCTGCTGGTGGTCTCGGTCGGCGGCGCGATCGTGGTGGCGATCTCGCTGCTGTACACCGCCCGCAACTACCGGCTCTCCCACCGCGGCCAGGTCACCGATCGCTTCACCAAGGCCCTGGAGAGGCTCAGCTCGACGGACATCGACGCCCGCCTCGGCGGCATCCACGCCCTGGCCCACGTTGCCGCCGACTCCCGCAACCACCACGACGACGTCATCGAGGTCCTGGAGGCATTCGTCCGCCGTCGGGCCCCCAACCCCGGCCCTTTCCCCCACCTCCGCCGCGACCCTGGCCCCACCCTGGGTCGGCCTCGCCGCCTGCCCAACCGGCCCGACTCCGACGTCCAAGCCGCGTTGACCGCGCTCGGCCGACGGCCCCACCGTCCCGAACACCGCACCCTCGACCTCAGCGACCTTTACCTACATCGCGCCCGTCTGGCCAGCCTGAACCTGAGCAGAACAGACTTGACCGGCGTGACTCTGGGAGGGGCCGACCTGCAGGGCGCGGACCTGCAGGGCGCGGACCTACGGAGCGCGGACCTGCGGGACGCGGACCTGAAGGCCGCAGACCTGCGGGGCGCGCTCCTGCAGGGCGCGCTCCTGGAGGGAGCGAACCTGCGGGGCGCGGACCTGCGGGACGCGATTCTGAACACGAAGCTGACGGGAGTGCTCCTGTGGGGCGCGGACCTGTGTGGCGCGGGCCTGTGTGGCGCGGGCCTGCATGGCGCGGACCTGCATGGCGCGGACCTGCGCGGGATGTTCGGGCCGTCGGAGCAGGAGATTCGGGCGGTGGCGCGGGTGAGCGCGAGCACCCTGTTCTAGCTGTCTGAGAATCGATCGGTTCCCACCAGTGACGACGCCGTCGTTGCGGCGACTTGGGGGCAGACCGATGGACCTGTTGAGAAGCGTGTCGAGAAGTTCTGGTGTTCAGGAAGTCAGCGGTCACCATTTCTGGCACTTTCGCCGACTTGGGAGCGTGGGGAGGGCACCGACGTCGGTGCGGAGGCGGGGGCGTCCGGTGGGGTCGGCTCGGGCTGCCCGGTCATCCAGCGCAGCAGCCGGAACGCGCGCTCGCACATCGGGTCGGGGCCGAAGACTGCGGTGAGCAGCACCAGGAGCACCACCGAGCACTCGGCGCTGTACAGCACGACGGCGAGTCCGGGGTTCAGCAGCATCACCACCGCCGGGACGGCCAGCAGGGTCGCGGCCAGCCCGAACGATGCCCGCCGACCGGGCGGGCGGCTGTCGGGCGGCGCCGTGGGGACCGGGGCCGAGGGGGGCGCGGGGGCAGGGACGCGGGCGCTCATTAGCGTGGTCCGGGGGGACGGCGCCCGATACCCGCCAGCACGCGCGGCAGCTTGCCCATCCAGGCCGCCCAGCCGACGATGATGACCGCCGGGGCGTGCGCCAGGAAGTTGCGCAGCAACGCCTGGTGCTGCTCGGGCGCGAAGTCGTACAGGCTGACCTCGACGTCTTCCAGCCACCTGCGCCGGGCCCGCGGCTCCATTAACGCCGCCGCCATCCGGACCAGTCGCCCGCCCGGCACGGCCGCCTTCCGACGCCGCACCACTGAACCGCGCAGCCAACGACTCACACCCGCCCAGGAGATGCCGCGGTTCCCCCCTGGCTCGAGAGCGCCGGCGAGGGCGGCGCCGACGACGAAGGCGGCGGTGGCAGCGGCGGGGACGGCGTCGACGATGACGGCGGCGATGATGGCGGCGGTGGCGACGGCGGCGGCCACCGCCGCGCGGCGGCGTTTGGCGGGGGGCATCAGGCGTTCCCGCCTTCCCCGGCCAGGTCGCGCAGCGCGGCGCGACGCGGGCGGCGCGCGGCCGCCAGCGCGGCGCTGGCCTGGGCGGCGCCACCGGCGGTGAGCCGGTAGTAGCGGCGGGCCGGCCGCCCCTCGATGTGCGGGTCGATGTCCTCCTTGCGGGAGCTGACCCAGCCCTCGGATTCCAGTCGCAGCAGGATGGGGTGGGTGGTGCCGGGCATCAGCCCGGTCTCCTCCGCCAACTCCCGCCCGTACAGCTCCCGGGCGGGGTTGCGCAGCAGCGCCTGCAGCACCAGCTGGGTCTGCAACGTCATCCGTGGTGGCATATAAGAACTCTAACTAGGGGGTCTGGGGCTTGTCAAAACTCTAACTAGCTTCTGTCTGGGGCGATGGTGAACGCGATCGGGTGGCACTGGTGTCGAGGGCAGCGTGGGTGCCTCGCGAAACTCTCAAATCCCGTGGCATCTCCCGCGGGCTGTGCGGGAGGTCAGGCGCCGCCAGCGAGGAGGGCGGCGAGGCGGTAGGTGCCGTGCGCGTCCAGGCGGCGGGTGCCGCGGTCGTACCGCTGCGTCGTCACCGGGGAGGCGTGCGCGAGCAGCTGCTGGACGACCTCCACCGGCACTCCGGCGTCCAGCAGCAACGTGGCCGCCGTCGCCCGGAGCACGTGCGGGGTGAGCCCGGCGGGGTCGACGCCGCCGGCGCGGGCGGCGCGGCGCAGCGCGGTGGTCAGCCGCCACCGGTCGAACGGGCGGCCGTCCTCGCGGTGCAGGACGAGCTCGTGCCCGTCCCGGCCGTCGACGAGGGGGTCGAGGAGTGCGCAGACCCGGGGCGGGAGCGGCACGGTGACGGTCTTGCCGCCCTTGACCTGGACCCGGATCACCCGGTGCCCGGCGTCGTCGACGACCCGGCCGGCGGTCAGCGCGGTGGCCTCGGCCGCGCGCATCCCGGTGGCCACCAGCAGCGCCGCGGCCGCGGCGTCGACGGGGTGCCGGGCGGCGATCGCCTCGGCCCCGTCCAGCAGCGCGGCGGCCTGGTCGAGGGGGCGGGCCGGGGTGGCGCCGTCGCCGGACACCTCCGGGCGGGCGACGTGCTCGGCCGGGGACGCCGGGAGCACGTGCCGCCGGACCGCGTAGGAGTACAGGCCCGACAGGCTCGACAGCCGCCGCGCCACGGTCGCCGGCGACAGCGCCCGGCCGCCGCGGTTCAGCGTCGCCGCGGCGCCGGTGCCGGTGCCGATCTGGTCCCGGTAGGCGATCAGGGTGTCCTCGGTGACCGCCCACAACGTGACGCCGGGCGCGGCCGCTGCCAGCCAGCGCAGGAACGCCGCGGCGTCGGCGAGCCGGGCGCGGCGCGTGGTGACCGCGCGGGCCGCCTGCAGCCAGCCCGCCACGGTCGGCCAGGCCGCCGCTTCTGGTCCCGCGGCCGGGCCGGTGCGGGGCAGCGCATCGACCAGGTCGACGTCCGCGGCCGAGACCTCGCCACCGTCGCCGCGGCGACGCCGCGGGGACAGGCCGGGAATGTCGCCGACCGAGTCCAGCAGCGGCGCGGGCCGCACCACCTCGTCCGGGCCGGGGGCCAGCACCGGCGTCGACCCCGCCGGGGAGGGCGCGGGAGCGTCCGGGGGCGCGGTCATCGGGGGACCCAGGGGCGTTTGAAGGTGAAGGTGGTGCCGCCAGCGAAGGGGGTGGTGTGGCTGACCAGTTCCCAGCCGTCGGCGGAGTAGCGGGCTAGCAACTCGTTGGCGGCGTCCGCGTGCCCGTATTGGCCGCCGACGGCGTAGGTGTGTTCCCAGCGCTGCGCGGACGGTGGGGAGGGCGGCGGTGTGGTCATCGCTGGGTCCTTCCTGGGGCCGGTGTCGGGGCGGCGCGGGCCCTCGCAGTTTCTCACATAATTGAACTTATGTGAGATCCGCGCGCCGCTTCCGACGGCTCGTCGCGGACCCGTCGCGCGGCCGCGGCCGTCACCGCCGGGGCACTGCGCGCGGGTCGCGTTCGGTGCCGCCGCGCACCCGGCACACCCCCGCTGCGATCTCCTCCGAGCGGTCGGCGACGAACTCTCGGAGGCTGGGCGGCCACCGGGTGGCTTCGTCCCACACCACCCCGTCCAGCACCCCGGCCCCCAGCGCCCGGTCGGACACCTGCACCTCGGTCAGGTCGGCGCCGGAGGCGTCCACCGGCAGCGCCGCTAGCGCGCGGGCGATGTCGCGGGCGCGGTCGCGGGCAAGGACGAGGTCAAGGTCGAGGTCGCAGGCGCGGTCGAGGTTGCGGGTGAGGTCGAGGGCTAGGTCGAGGTTGCGGGTGAGGGCGGGGTCGAGGTCGTGGGTGAGGTCGAAGGCCACCTTCCTGGCCGTCGACCTGGACCACCTGACCGGCATGACCAAGCACAGGCTCAAGGTGAACCAGCACAATGCCGGCGTGATCGACGGCTGCCTGACCACCACCGGCCTCACCCTCACCGATTAATCCCAGTTAGTCGGTAGCGATGACACCCTTCTTGAGGATCACATTGCCGTAACGCCTCAACTCACCACACTGGACGATCAAAAAGCAGGAGCGGGTCCTCGAATAGAAGTCCTCGCGGCTCAGCGAGCCGTGAGCGGCTCCGTAATGATCGAGAACAGACCTGATTTCGGTGAGTGCTTCCCGCTCCCGAGGAGGATCTTCGACAGGACGCATGACCCACGCGCACTCGGTTACATAATCGTCGAGCGGGAGCAAGGCAAGGGTGGCTTCCAGTAGCGGAGCTGCTTGCACGCCTGGGGAGCTCAACAGCTGCCGGCCAGCGGTGAAGGCGCAGGAGGATGCTGGGAAGTTGGCGTCAACAATAGCGATCTCGTCGCTGTGGCCCATTGCGGCCAACCCTTGAAGCATCTCCGGTGAGAGAAGTGGGGAAATATTCTTTAACATCGAGTAACCTCAAAGATCAATATCGGTGATCATTTCTTGTTCTGAGGCGTCTCTCGCGGGACGCTCGTGCTCCGCTCCACAGAGTCGCCTTGAAGTTGTTGACGTTCCACTCAACCATATCGCAGGCTTCAAGCCCGTATAGACCTAGTCGTCCTTAGCTTAAGGGACAGGTAACTCCGAAACGTACACTAGGATCCCAAATGACGATGCAAAAAGTGCGGTTGCTTATTGAACGTCACATTCATACGATCGTCGGAGTTCAGGTTTTTTCGATTATCGCCCTGTGGGCGATGTCCGTAATCATCAAGCCGCTGCAAGACTGGATCCTCACTCACAGTGTGTTCAACTTGATCATTATAGTCTTGCTTAATGACGTTCTCTTGCGAGTTGTGCAGATCAAAAGCAAAGAACTGACCGCCAATCTTGACGTGTTCGCTAACGAGCCTGAGGCTTACCAGAGCCTGCGTCGTTACATTGACCAGAATCAGCCACGCCAAGTCGACCTCATCGAATATAGCACGGCAACCATACATGATCTGTTGGAAACTTTGAAAAGTTGCCGATGCACATTACGTGTTCTTATTTGCGATCCTGATGCCGCAATAACGGCCTTTCAGCGAGACCGGATCAATGACCGGATCCGGGACCTCACAACCTTGACATTTAACGATTATCCGACCGCCGAAGTGAGGATGTACCGGTTGCCGGCATCCATCCGTGGACGCTTGTTCGATGGGAACTATCTCACGGTGGGGTGGCACACCTACAGTAACGACTCGGCCGGGCTATATGGTCACACCAATCCAATGATTAACATCCATACGAATACGCCTGAGGGGTACATGATGAAGACCATGTTCGTCGAGGCCTTTAACCAGTTGTGGGACTCGCCATCGACGACCGTCCTCATTGGTGCCGGCGCCGAAATGCATTTTGAGGAGATAAAGGACCCCGAAACTAGTCGAGAGATATCCGAACGGCTACTAATTGAAGAAAAAGCTGATGGAGGGTCGCGGGACAACGAATGAGGACAATTCTGGTAACAGGTGGATCCGGGTTCTTAGGGCGTCACCTTATAGCCTCCCTGCTGGACGAAGCCCCGCTTTCTCTCGTCGTAATCGATGATCTGTCGACCGGGAGACATCCGGATCTCTGGCTCGACGCAACCGCGATCGGCAGCAGTGCGAATGTGTACACTACGTCCTCCGGGTCCAGGATTACCTTCCTGCTGACCGATGTGATCGATGCGCTGTCCCCTGGCAATGTCTTGCCGGTACGCGGCTATGTGGACGAGGTCTACCACCTGGCTGCCCGCGTCGGCGGTCGAATGGCCTTGGAACAGCGACCCGATCAGATCGCCAGAAATCTGTGCATAGATGCGGCCTTCTTTTCGTGGGCAATGGCCAACCACGCCCGGATCGGCCGCGTCCTCTATTTGAGTTCGAGCGCCGTTTACCCGTTGTCACTTCAACAATTTGGGAGCTGTATACCGCTAGCCGAATCCGTGACCGACGAACTGTCGTCCTTCGAAACGGACGGGGTTTACGGGTGGGCGAAGCTCACTGGAGAGTTCCTCGCACAAACCGTAGCATCGAAGAAGGGCCTGAATGTGGCCTGCGTCCGGCCATTCAGTGGTTATGGACCGGATCAAGAAGCCGACTATCCCGTAACCGCCATTGCCAACCGGGTCCTGGCTAGAGAGAATCCTCTACTGGTGTGGGGGCCGGGGGACCAGGAACGAGACTTCATCCATATCTCCGATTGTGTCAAAGGAATTCGTCTTGCGATCGAACGAATCAACGACGGTAGTGCAGTCAACCTCGGCACGGGCATAGGTACATCTATGACAGAGATAGCCCGAGATCTTGCTCACCTTAGTGGCTACTCTCCACAAATCATCAATGACTCCACTAAGCCTGTAGGTGCCGGTGCAAGAATCGCGGATACGGCGTTGATGTCTTGCCTCCTAGCTTGGCATCCCAAGGTCTCGCTCAGGGACGGCTTAGCAGATGTCCTGAAGGTCAAGTCCGAATATTTTTGATCTGGTCATCGAAAAGCCTAATCGCCGAAGAGCTGGAATCGAAGCTTCGAGATGCTGGAATGCCAGCAAGGAGGAGCCTAAAGACTCCGGCAAGCGGAAATGCGTCTGTAATGACGCGAATCTCCTGTTCTCGCATGATGTTCTGCACGTGGGCAGTAAACTCGATCAGATAAAATTCATTGTGGAAAACGCCGCCAAAGCAGCCCACTACTGGTGTTGGTCTCCCCATCATCGCCAGCCCGGCAACGGTTGTGTTTGCGAGTAGCTTCGCCTGGTGTCTGACTATTTCCTGCGCCTCAATAAGTCCGTCTGCGGCCGCGTCTAGTATGGGTCGGGCAAGCGCCGCAATATCGGCCTTATCAATCGTAGGCTTGTGTATCGAGTCCGGAATATCCTGTAGATCATCAAGTCCGTAGTGTCCCAGGCATATTTCCGCGACGGTCGCGGAATGTGATCTACCCTCACTGACCCGCATAGCCTCCTGGAGGGCGGCTCGCCCTATGGCAAAGCCTGATCCCTGATCGCCGAGAAGATAATCCCAGTTGCCTAGACTCCGACAAATATTGGCGGAGATGTCGCCGCAAAACACCACACTGCCGGTACCGGAAATAACAGCCACAGCTGGCGCGAGGTTGGCCGTTATCGCCCACGAACCCATTGTATCAGGAACTGTGGCAACCAATGCCTCGCCCGGTAGTCGTTGCATAATTTTGTTGGATATGAGGTCAGCCTGGCCGCAGGTGGCCAGGCCGGCGGTTGTTATCAGGCAAATTTCGAGATCGGAAGGCAATATAGCTGCGTTATTCGCACACTTCATAACGACTTCGATCAAATTCTCTAGGGCTTGGTCATCGCCAATGGCTCGGGCGTTGGTCGATGCACCTTCCGCATACCCGTAAATCCGCCCCGAGACATGAGCGACGACTGCCCTGCTAGCAGTTCCGCCTCCGTCTACCATCGCTATGAGTGCGTCCTCGGATACCGTGGGTATCATCGCGAACCAGTTTGGCGCGGAGAAGTGCATGGCGTCACCGAATTGCGTCATTTGAGACGTCTGTATCACAAATACTCTATTCCCAGAGTGGTACAGGATGAATCTCACGCATCTTAAGCGAGTGACGGCGTACAACCTGAACGCAGCTCAATGGTATACTGACCTGTCCAGAGGAAGTCCTGTTTTTCCCTGTCTGTGACGATAGTTTGGTCCTCGCCCTAATGCTTCGTCTGCATTTGGGCGTGTTTCATGTGGCCTGGGGGTGGCCTGGGGCGTGGCAGGGACCATGTCGTCGGACTTTGCATCGTGGTCGATGCCGTGAGTTGGGTGCGATCATGGAGCCGTTGATCCCGAAGGCCCAGACCGCGGCGGCGGAGCGGTGGGACTGCGGGGTGGAGGATCGGGCGATGTTCACCACGATCGTGTCAGTGCTGAGCAGCGGGTGCCCGTGGCGGCATCTGTAGGCAGAGGTCGGGTGAGCGTGCCGACCGCGCATCGCCGGATGAACGAGCCTGTTCCGACGATCCGGGATATCGGCGCCTACGTGTGAGGCTTGAATGTACGGATTCGAGCTTTGACCTTGTGTTTCGTGCCATTATGGATGTTTTGATCATTATGCGGCGTTGCGGTATTCGTTGATCACGCTGCCGAGGAGACGTGCCACCCGAACGCCATCACTCATTAACCCTGGTTAGGTGGGGTGCCGATGCTCCTGTGTGCCGAAGGTCGGGGAGCGGCCGGGTCACCTCCCACTCGATGACAGCGGCGTCGAGGCGTGGTAATACGCCTGTTTGGCGCGTTTGCGCTGGTCGTATTCCGTGCGTCCGAGCATCCCGTAGACCTCGAGGTAGACGTTAGGAGTGACGTCGGTGAGTACAAAGTCCGGGAAGACCTGTGCGCCGTCGTAACGGACCGGCTTGGTGAAGCTGCGGTCGGCCGCCATGAGATGGTCAGCCGTGATCACCTCGAAGGAGGAGTCGGCTGGGATCCAGGCGTGGTTTGTCAGCATGATCGCCATGTCGACGGCGGCCAGGTAGCCCTTGGCGGTTCGCTCCACCAGGAACAGCCCGATACGGCGGGCGCTCGCGCTGCTCCCTTGCTACGCCCAGTCGACGACGAGGCGGCTGTGGGTCTTGTCGATGATGAAGCGCGGGTCGGTGGCCTTGAGCAGGTCGCGGTGAGCGGCGGTGGCCATGCGGAAGCCGGGCTCGGATGCGCTTTTGCCGTAGTCGCGGTCCCACTCGGCGATCGCGGAACTGACTTGGTCGGTGAGGTTTTGGCCGGCCGGAGCCGTGGCCGATGACACCGATCTCCCAGTACCGGCCCGCCGTCGGCCAGGACCGCGGGGACGTTATCGGCGTTCGCGTCGGTCAGGTTGGCGGCGGCGTTGGCGACGAGGTCAACGTTGACGTCCACGGTCCACACGTGGCCGCCAGGTGCGACCAGGCTGCCCAGCAGAGCGGTGTTGTAGCCGGTCGCGGCCCCCGGCCTCCAGGACGTTGTGGCCGGGCCGGGTTCAGTTGTTCCAACTGGGTGGCCACGATGGACGGCGCGGAGATGCAGGAGATCATTTCCCCGCTCGGGCGATGGGTCGCAGCCGCCCTACTCCCTGCTCATGGGACCGGCCGGAACAGTCGATTCCCACACCGCCAGGACCCTGACCGAGATCAGCGACCACGTGGGCGAGTCGCGGCACCGGGCGGCTGTGACCTCCTGGGATCCGGTCGCGTTCCCACGCGTTCACCTGCTCACCCACATGGACCTGAGCGACTGCCTCGCCACCCAGGCACGGGCCGACGTGGCGGTCGCGGCGTGGAGCCGCGCGCTGGACCTCGCCGAAGGGATGGACTCGGCGCGCAGCAGATCGGCTTTGGGTGCCTTCTGAAGGAGAAGGAATCACACCCTTCTGGCATCCGGTCTCGGCGTCCGCCTCCACGGTGTGACCATCAACCCTCGATCCTTTTCAGCGTCCGGTGGCTCGGCGTGCTGGGTCCGTATGCCGCCCTAGTCACAGGTGCGGTCGGGAGCCTGTGCGGGGGCACTGACCGTGTGGGCTGCTGCGTGGGAGAGCCGCGCGGTTGGCCGGTGGCATCGAAGCACCGCGCGGCGACCGGGCTTGCGCCACGGTCAGGAGACGCCGTGGATTCCGTGTTCGAGCAGGTCGAAAACAGTGTCCAGGGCGGCGCGGGGATCGGGTTCGTCGCTGACGAACTGTGGGATTTCCAGGATGTAGCGTGCAACGGCGCGGGCGGTGAGATCGTCGGGGACGCGGCCGAGTTCGGTGGCGATCGCCTCGGCCAGGGGCACTTCGCAGCGGATCCACAGTTTGCGGGAGTAGTCGCGAAGGGCCGGAGTGTTCATGATCAGTTCGGTGCGCCTGCCCATCTCCGGGGAGGGGTCTGCGAGGAAAGGGCCACGGCCGGACATGAATTCACGCAGCGCCGACATCACCGACTGCCCGTCGCGGCGTTCGCGCACCGCGGCCAGCAGGCTCTCCCGGCGTTCGACACCATCGTCGAAGATCAGCGCCTCCTTGCCGTCGGGTACGTGTTTGAACACCGTCGGCCCCGAGATGTCCACCGCGTCGGCGATCTCCTTCACACTGACCTGGTCGTAGCCCCTCTCGAGGAAGAGCCGGAGTGCGGCGTCGGCGATCGCCTGGCGTGTCTGCGCGTTCTTGCGTGCGCGGCGTCCGAGCGGCTCAACGGTCATGCCATCACCCTATCAGAAGGCTTAACTCGTATAATATCTTAACTCGATTGCTATTTTAACTAAGTTGTGGTTCCGTGGTCATGCTGAGGATCGACCGAGCCTGACGAAGGGATGATCGAGATGAACGTCAACGACAACGACACGACACCGGTGCTGATCGTCGGCGGCAGCCTCGTCGGGCTGTCCGCCGCGGTGTTCCTGGCCTGGCAAGGCGTGCCGGTGGTGGTGGTCGACAAGCATTACGACAGCTCACCGCACCCGCGTGCCATCGGCTTCACCACCCGCACGGTGGAACACTTCCGGCAGGTCGGGGTCGAGGTGCCCGCCTCACTCCAGGGTATGAAGCCGCCGCGGCGCGCCCGGGTGGAGAGCCTGACCGGCACCTGGCTCCAGGAGTACCCGTGGACGCCAGGAGGCAAGGGCGCCTACGGCGCCGAAGCCTCACCTGTACACGCAATCGCCATCACCCAGGACCGGCTCGAGCCCATCCTGCGCGAGCGGGCTCACGAACTGGGCGCACAGTTGCGCCTGGGCACCGAACTGCTCGGCCTGGTCCAAGACGAGGGCGGCGTGACAGCCACGCTGCGCCGCCGCGAGGACGGCCACGAATACCGGCTGAGCGCCCAGTATGTGGTGGCCGCGGACGGCGCGACGAGCCCGGTGCGCGAGGCTCTCGGCATCGGCCGCCACGGCGTGGGCCCGCTGTCGGTGCAGCGCAGCATCCTGTTCCGGGCGCCCCTCGATGAATACCTGCAGCACGGTGTCGTCCAGTTCGAGATCGAACAGCCCGACTTCCGGGCATTCCTCACCACCTACTCCGACGGCCGCTGGGTGCTGATGCTCAGTGACGACGTCGAGCGCGACGACGTCGAGCAAATCCAGGTGGTCCAGCGCGCGATCGGCCGCATCGACATTCCCATCGAATTGGTCACCACCGGCCGCTGGGAGCTGGCCGCGCTGATCGCCGACCGATTCTCGGCCGGACGGGTACTCCTCGCCGGCGACGCCGCCCACCAACTGCCACCCAACCGTGGCGGTTTCGGAGCCAACACCGGTATCGACGACGCCCACAATCTCGCCTGGAAACTGGCGGCGGTGCTGTCCGGTGCATCGCAGCCGCGACTGCTGGACACCTACGACGCCGAACGCCGACCGATCGCGGACCTGCGCCACGATCAGCTGTTCGCGCGCGCCGACTACAAGGCATACCTCCAGACTCCGAAATCGGACGTACCGGTCCTCGATGACACCTCGATCGAACTAGGCCAGCTCTATCGCTCGGCAGCGGTCCTGGGTGCGGGACCGGACCTGCCGCCCGCGCAGCGACCCGAGCAATGGCGCGGCCAGCCCGGCACCCGCGCCCCGCACCTGTGGGTCACCGTCGATGACGAACAACGCTCGACACTGGATCTGTTCCAGCACGACTGGGTACTGCTTTCCGAAGACGACCGCTGGGCCGCCGCCGCGACCCGCACCACCGAGCAACTGGGCATCCCCGTGACCTTCGTGCACATCGGCACCGACGCACAACCGATAGAGCCCAACACCTTCCAGACCGCCTACGGCATCGGCCCCACAGGGGCGACCCTGGTCCGGCCCGACGGATACATCGCCTGGCGCGCCACGAGCGCCCCGGCAGACCCCATCGATGCTCTGGTCACCGCACTCGATGCCGTTGCCGCGCCCACCAGCACCGACGCAACAACACCCACCCGAACCTGATCACGACCGAAGCCACACTCGAACAACGTATTCGCCACCTCGACGACCTTGAAGCGATCCGTCACCTCACCGCCCACTCACCAGCGGCGCGGGTGACCGGGCGGCCTTGACCGCGCGGCCGCGCGCGGCCACCCACGGCCCGGGGTCCTGCCCGCACGCGGTCACGACCGCCGTCAGCGTCTCCGTTTGCGGAAGGCTAGTGGTGCCGTCCAGGACCGCCTTGACCGTCGAGGTGCTCAGCCCCGCCTGTGTCGCCAGCCGGTTGATGCTCCACCCACCGTCCCGAAACAGCTCCCCCAGCTGCTCCCGCAGGTCCTCGGCCGTGTGAATTCGTTCCGGGTCGACCATTACGACCCCCGCCGGGTGTTCGGTTTCAGGGCGGAAACCAGCACATACCACGCCGCCCGGCCAAGCACGACATACACCTACCAATTCCGTGTCGGAACCGAACACCCCCGGAGCCACCGTGCTGTCACCGCCCCGACCACCGCAGAAGGGACCTGAAGGTGAACAGCACTCCCCACCACCCGTCACACCATCAGCCCCAGCCGAGCCCGCAGCACCCCGCCCGCCCCACCGGCCCCGGACCGGGCGTGTTCGTGCCGGAGCACGGGATCGCCGCGGCGGTCTGCCTCACCCTGGGCGTGGTGGCCGGGGTGCTGGCGTGGCTGGTACCTGCGGTGTGGGTGCCGGTCGGAGCCGGAATCGCGGTGACCTGCCTGGCGCTGGCGCTGTACGCGCTCTGGAACGGACGACACCGTGCCTGGCCCACAGCGGCAACGCCCCGACAGTTTCAGCTCGCGCAGGGCGCCGGTCAGGCCGTTGAGGTCGGTGAGTGTCGGGGCGGACATGTCCAGGGCGGGCGCGGCGGCCGTGCTGGCCATGGGGACGGCGGGATCGCTGGAAGCGGGGGTGGCCGCGGGGTCGTGAAGCCTCTCCGGCCTGGTCTGCGCCGTCACCGGCGGCTGGGGTCTGGTCTGTGATGGCGGTGGGTGTGGTGGAGTCCTCGTCCGTGATGGGCAGGGGGATGACGTCAGCGAACAGACGTTGAGGTCCGTGCAGGAAGCCTGCCCTACGGGTACCGGCTGGTCGACGCCGGTCCGCACCCCAACCCCAGCAAAGCCGCCGACGGCAAGCGCCTGCATGTGATGGACATCGACACCTACGCCGCCGAGGTGGTGCAGCGGATCTTCGCCGAGTTCCTCGACGGAAGGGCATCTTCGCCATTGCCGAACGGCTCACCGCCGATGGCATCCTGTCACCGTCGGCCTATGACCGTGCCCGCCACCGGCACCGCAATGGCTCGCTTGGTCCAAGAGCGGAGATCCAGGGCTGGGTCAACGAACTCCACGACGAGTTGGCCGAGTCCACGGTGGCCTCGGTGTTCGCCTCGCTCTCCACGATCATGAACGTGGCGGTACGGGCGCGCAAGATCCCGGCCAGCCCGTGCCAGGGCATCCGCGTCACCACCGGGCAGGGCGGGCCCGAGCATCAGGTCGCCTCACCGGTCCAAGTCCTGCGGGCGGCGCTGCGGATCCACGACAACTTCGGCTACCGCGGGTTCGTGCTGGCGGTGATGAACGGCTATACCGGCGCCCGCTGGTCGGAACTGGTCGGGCAGCAGCCGCACGAGTACGACGAGATCAACAAGGCCATTCGGATCGCCGAACCTCTCGCCGAGGCTCGTGGGCGGCTGGTCAAGGCCGAGCGCCCCAAGACCCGGGCCAGCAAACGCTGGGTGCAGCTACCACCGTTCCTGGCCGACCTCTACGAGCCCCTGCTGGAGCAGACCGAGCACTCCTACGTGTTCGTGGGCGACAAGGGCGGTCGGCTACGCCGCCGCCACTTCGCCCGGAGGTTCTGGCGACCCGCCTGGGACGGTGACCCCGACAACCCCGACCCGAACCGGCGCCGTGCACCGGTACTGCGGGGCTTCACCTTCCACGAGGGCCGCCACACCCAGCGGACCTGGTTGGCCGAAGACGGCGTCCCGGATGTGGCACGCGCCGCTCGGCTCGGGCACAAGCTGCCCGGGATGGCCGATGTCTACGAGCATGTGACACCGGTGATGGAGGAGCAGGTCCTCCGGGTCCTGCAAGAGCGCTGGGAGACCTCGCTGCTAGCTATGTGGGCCGATGACCGGGACCGGCTCATCGCTACCGCACCCCAGACGGAGAAGGCGCTCGCTAGACTGCAGATGAGGGATCAGGCCGGAGAGGTGGCAGTGGGCGAGAACAAGATCATCGCCCGCATATCGCCCAACCAGGCCTGAGGCCTCACTCGTCAAAACGCAAGCAAGGCCTCTGACCTGCAAAGGAGCGTGGTGGGCGATACTGGGATTGAACCAGTGGCCTCTACCGTGTCAAGGTAGCGCTCTCCCACTGAGCTAATCGCCCTTGCGAGGTGGAGACGGGATTTGAACCCGTGTAGACGGCTTTGCAGGCCGTTGCCTCGCCTCTCGGCCACTCCACCAGAAGGAGACCTTCTGGGTCATAGCCGGAAAGGCCCCTCAGAGCGGAAGACGGGATTTGAACCCGCGACCCTCACCTTGGCAAGGTGATGCTCTACCCCTGAGCCACTTCCGCTTGCGCCTCTCGGCGACGGGGAAACCTTAGCGCGTCCTGGGCGGTTCCCCAAACCGGTTTCGCCGGCCGGACACTTCGGCGTGGGACGAAGGACGGGTCGCTTAGGGTCGGGGGCATGGGCTCGGAGGATGTCCTGACAGTGGACTTCGCGCCGGTCGCGGCGCTGCTGGCCGACCGGGCGCGGGCGGCGATGCTGACGGCGCTGCTGGACGGGCGGCCGCTGGCGGCGGGGGAGCTCGCGCGGGTGGCGGGCGTCGGCGCGCCGACGGCGAGCGCGCATCTGGCGCGGTTGCTGGACGGCGGGTTCGTCACGGTGGTCAAGCAGGGGCGGCACCGGTACTACCGGCTGCGGGGGAGCGACGTCGCGCAGGTGATCGAGGCGCTGTCGCGGATCAGCCCGCCGGTGCGGGTGCGGAGCCTGCGGCAGTCGCGGGACGCGCGCAGGCTGCACGAGGCGCGGACGTGCTACGACCATCTGGCGGGCGAGGCGGGGGTCGCGTTGTTCGCCGCGCTGCTGGACGGCGGCCTCATCGAGCCCGGCGGTGACGACGCGTTCGAGGTGACGGCGAAGGGGGCGGAGCGGTTCGGGGAGCTGGGCCTGGACGTGGCGGCGTTGCGGAGGGCAAGGCGCAGGTTCGCGTGGCAGTGCCTGGACTGGACGGAGCGGCGCCCGCACCTGAACGGCGCGCTCGGCGCGGCGCTGACGGCGCGGATGATCGAGCTCGGCTGGTTCGAGCGGGGGACGACGCGCCGGGCGCTGGTCGTGACGCGGGCGGGCCTGGACGGGCTCGCCGACTCGTTCGGGTGCGTCCTGTCGTGAGCTTCGCGTACGCGGGCGGTCTGCTGGCGACGGGTCTCGTTGATGTGACCGACGATCTGGGGGCGCTGGATTCGCGGGGCTGGTGGGCCGTGGTCATTACCTATGAGGGGAAGGCCACGTGCGCGCGGTTCGAGACCGTGCGGCCGGCACGGCATCCGGGGGGTGTGTGGGCGCGGCCGGGGGAGTGGAGCAGTTCGCTGGACAAGGCCGCCTACATGGCGGGTGTTGAAGCGATTCGGAGCGCCATCGCGGACGGTGTCGTCTATCAGGCGAACCTGTGCCGGGTGCTGTCGGCGGAGCTGCCCGCGGGGTCGACCATCGAAGGGCTCGGGGCTCGGCTCGCCCAGGGGAATCCGGCGCCGTACGCGATGACGTTGAAGGTGCCCGGCCTGGAGGTCGCGTGCGCCTCGCCCGAGTTGTACCTGGCCAGGGACGGGGACGTGGTCGAGTCCCGTCCGATCAAGGGGACGGCGAAGACCGCGGACGGCCTGACGGCCAAGGACGACGCCGAGAACGTCATGATCGTCGATCTCGTCCGGAACGATCTGGGGCGGGTCGCCGAGGTCGGTTCGGTGGAGGTGCCGGGCCTGTGCGAGCTTGAGGAGCATCCGGGGCTCGTCCATCTGGTGTCGACCGTCCGGGCGCGGTTGGCCGGGGGCGGGTGGCCGGAGCTGATCGCCGCGACGTTTCCGCCCGGTTCGATCACCGGCGCCCCGAAGGCGAGCGCGCTCGGCCTGCTGGAAGGACTCGAACCCGTCCCGCGTGGCCCGTACTGTGGTGCCATCGGCTGGGTGGACGCGGATGCCAGGCGCGGCGCCCTCGCCGTGGGGATCCGGAGCTTCTGGGCGGAGGGCGGCCTGCTCCGGTTCGGCACCGGCGCGGGCATCACCTGGGGATCCGATCCGCTTCGCGAATGGCGCGAGACCGAGCTGAAGGCGGCTCGGCTTTTGGAGGTGGCTTCTGGTGGTGCGGGTCCCGATCTGGCTGAACGGCGAACTCGTCGACCCTGACGACGCGGTGGTGTCGGTCTTCGACCACGGCATGCTCGTGGGCGACGGGGTCTTCGAGACGGTGAAGGCGACCGGCGGGGAGCCGTTCGCGCTGACCCGGCACCTGCGGCGGCTTGCCCGTTCCGCGACCGGCCTCGGCCTGCCCGAGCCGGACCAGGACGCCCTCGCCCACGGCACCCTCGAAGTTCTCGCGGCGGCGCCGAGGTGGCCGCTGGCCCGCGTCCGCATCACCTACACCAGCGGCCCGGGGCCGCTCGGGTCGGCGCGCGGCGACGCGGGGCCGACGGTGTCGATCATCGCGGCGCCGCAGGCCCCGTTCCCGGCGACGGCGGACGTGACGGTCGTGCCGTGGCCGCGTAACGAGCGCGGCGCGCTGGCGGGCCTGAAGTCCACGTCCTACGCGGAGAACGCGCTGGCCCTCGCGTACGCCAAGGAGCGCGGCGGCGGCGAGGCGATCCTCGGCAACACCGCGGGGAACCTGTGCGAGGGGACGGGCACCAACGTCTTCGTCGTGCTCGGCGGGCGGCTCCTCACGCCGCCGCCGGCGTCCGGCTGCCTGGCCGGGGTGACGCGCGCGCTGACGCTGGAATGGTGCGGCGGCGAGGAGCAGGACATCGCGCTCGACGACCTGTACCGCGCCGAGGAGGCGTTCCTGACGTCCACGACGCGGGACGTCCAGCCGATCCGGGCGGTGGACGGAACGCTCCTGCCCGCGGCGCCAGGCCCCATCACCGCGAAGGCCATGGCCACGTTCGCCGCCCGTTCCGCGGAGCTCATGGACCCTTGACCGAGACGCGATCTCCGGCCCCTTTACGTGATCGAATTGTTCGTTCACGCTGAGTGGTGACGCTTGCAGGAGGTCACCCATGGTCTACGGCGGCAGGGACTTCTCCAAGAGGCGGATCGCCGCGCTCGCGGCGGCGGGCACGGTGGCGGGCACGGCGCTCGCCGGATGCGGCGGCGGATCCTCGACCGACCCGAACCGGGGCAAGGACGCCAAGAGCTTCTCCCTGACGATCACCCGCAACGCCATCGAGGGCGGCAAGAACGCCGAGGAGGCGGAGTGGATCACCAGGACGGTGATCCCGAGGTTCGTCGCGGCGCAGAAGGCGAAGGGCGTCACCGCGAAGGTGACGTTCCGCGGCCAGGGCGTGGACGACGAGTCGTACAAGACGAAGCTGGCGCTCGACCTGAAGTCCGGGTCGGGCGCCGACATCATGGACATCGACGGCATCTGGGTCGGTGAGTTCGCGCAGGCCGGGTACCTGAAGCCGTTATCCGAGGCGGTGGGCGCGCCGGCGAACGCCTGGGACGGCTGGACGAACATCCCCGCCACGGTCCAGCGGCTGGCCATGTTCGAGGACGGCCGCTACGGCATCCCGACCGGGACCGACGGCCGCGTGCTCTTCTACAACAAGAGGCTGTTCGCGCGGGCCGGGCTCCCCGCCGGATGGCAGCCGAAGAGCTGGCAGGACATCCTCGCGGCGGGCCGCGCGCTGAAGAAGCTCCCCGGCGTCACGCCGATCCAGCTGAACGCGGGCACCGCGATGGGCGAGGCGACCAGCATGCAGGGCGTCCTGCCCCTGCTGGCCGGTGCGGGCGCCGAGATCTACGCGGACGGCAAATGGACGGGCGGCGGCGCGGCCGTCAAACAGGTCCTCGGCCTCTACCAGCAGATCTACGGCCTTGAGGGGCTCGGTGATCCGAAGCTCCAGCAGGAGGCGAAGGGGCGCGACAAGTCGTTCGAGGAGTTCGCCGCGGGCAAGATCGGCGTCCTGGGCGAGGGCGACTACTTCTGGCGCGACGTCCTCAACCCGAAGACCGGCGTCGCGAAGATGAAGACCCGCGACCAGGACGTCGGCTACGCGCTGATCCCCGCGGTCACGCCGGGCGGGGGCGTGCGCGGGCGGTCGTTCGTGAGCATGTCGGGTGGCCCGGTCAGCGTCCTGAACCCGGGCACGAAGTTCCCGCAGCAGGCGTTCGAGCTGCTCGCGTTCATGAACTCCGCGGAGATGATCAAGGCGCGGACGGCCGGGACGCCCGAGCTCACGTCCCGCGCGGACGTGAACAGGGAGATCCTCGCGGGCGACCCGTTCCTGACGTTCGTGTCGGAGAAGGCGCTGCCCGTCACGTCGTACCGTCCGGGGCTCGCCGTGTACCCGGAGGTGTCGACGGCGTTGCAGGAGGCCACGGCGGCCGTGGTGTCGGGCAAGAGCCCCGATCAGGCCGCCGCCGCGTACACGAAGAAGCTGGAAGGGGTCGTCGGTGGCGCCGCCAACGTCACCCCGCGCTGACCTGAAACCGGCCGACGCCGGCGGCGTGCGCTTACGCGCCGGCGGCGACGCGGCGGGGCTGGGACGGGGCCGGGCGGCCGCGTTCGTCGCGCCCGCGCTGGTCCTGATCGCGGTGTTCCTCGTGTTCCCCGCGCTCTGGACGCTCTATCTCGGCACGACCGACTACCGGCTCACCGGCATCGCGGCGAGCGACCCGAAGTTCGTCGGCGCGGACAACTACGGCGACGTGCTCGGCGACGGCGACTTCCACCGGTCGCTGTGGCTGACGTTGCAGTTCGTCGTCGGATCGGCGGTCCTGGGGCAGACCGTCCTGGGGTTCGCGATCGCGTGGGTGATGCGCGACCGCCGGGGCCCGCTGCGGCGGCTGGTGGAAGGTGTGGTGCTGCTCGCGTGGGTCCTGCCGGGCTCGGTCATCGCGTTCCTGTGGATCGCGCTGCTCGACCGCGACGGCGGCACCCTGAACGCGCTGCTCGGCACGCCGGGCACGGCGTGGCTGCTCGACCATCCGATGGCGTGCGTCGTCGTGTTCAACATCTGGCGCGGCACGGCGTTCTCGATGATGCTGTACGGCGCCGCGATCGGGAACGTGCCGCCGTCCCATCTGGAGACGGCGCGGCTGGCGGGCGCGTCCACGTGGCAGACGTTGCGGGACGCGGTCCTGCCGCGCGTCCGCGGGCACATCCTGACGAGCCTGCTGCTGGTCAGCCTGTGGACGTTCAACGACTTCACCCCGTTCCTGATCACCGCCGGCGGCCCGGACGGACGATCGGAGATCATGTCGGTGTACGTGTACCGGACGGCGCTCGGCGACGGTCGGCTCGGCTTCGGCGCCGCCATCTCCCTGATCATGATCCTGATCAACCTGGTGATCGCCCTGCTCTACCTGCGCGCCCTGCGCGACCGGACCCGCCGCGAAAGTCGCGAGAGGCGCGAGAAGGGGGCGGTGGCGTGAACGAGACCGTCCGGGAGGTGCTGCGCAGGATCGGGCTGGCGACGTTCGTCTCGGCCGTCCTCGGGTTCTTCTCGCTGCCGCTGCTCTGGCTGGCGTTCGCGCCGTTCGACTCCGACCCCGGCGTCTCGGCGTCGCTGCCCGAGTTCACCCTGCGCAATTTCCAGGTCCTGATGGACAACCCGTACGCGCTGGCGTCGCTGCGCAACTCGGTGCTGCTCGCCGCCGGGACGGCCGCGCTCGTGGTCACGGCCGCCGCCCTCGCGGCCTACGCGCTGAGCCGCGTCCACGTGCCCGGACGGGACGCGCTGCTGTACGTGCTGCTCCTGCTGTCGTCCATCATCACCGGGACGGCGGCGATGGTGCCGATCTTCCTGCTGGCCTTCAACCTGCACCTGATCGACTCGCGGCTCGGCGTGATCCTGGTGCTGACCGGCGGGCTGCTCCCGGCCGCGATCTTCCTGCTGAAGGACTTCACCGACTCGACGCCCACCTCGTACGAGGAGGCCGCGCGGGTGTTCGGGGCGTCCCCGCTCCAGGTCCTGCGGCATGTGGTCGTCCCGGTGATCAGGCCCGGGCTCGCGACCGTCACGGTATGGACGGTCGCGCAGGTCTGGGGCGACTTCCTGATGCCGTTCCTGCTGCTCCGCGACCCCGACAAGGCCCCCGCCTCGGTGATCATGTACACGTTCTACACCGAGGGAGGCCAGCCCGACCTGCCCCTGATCTCGACGTTCTCGCTGCTGTACTCCCTGCCCGTCGTGCTCATGTACCTGTTCGTGAGCCGCCGCTACGGGTTCCGCTTCCACGGAGGGATCAAGCGCTGATGGCCGACATCACGATCCGGGGGCTGACGAAGGTGTACCCGGGCGGCGTCCGGGCCCTGGACGCGCTCGCCCTCGACGTGGCGGAGGGCGAGTTCTTCGCGCTGCTCGGCCCGTCCGGCTGCGGGAAGACAACGCTGCTGCGCACGATCGCCGGGCTGGAGTCCGCGACGGACGGGACGATCCGGCTGGCCGGCACCGACGTGACGCGGCTCCCGCCCGGCCGCCGCGACGTCGGCATGGTGTTCCAGGACTACGCGCTGTTCCCGCACATGAACGTCCTGGACAACATCGCCTACCCGCTGCGCGTCAAGCGGACCGCCCGGGCGGAGCGGCACCGCCGCGCCAAGGACGCCGCCGACCTGCTCGGCCTGGTCGGCCTGGACGGGCGCCGCCCCGCCGAGCTGTCCGGCGGGCAGCAGCAGCGGGTCGCGCTGGCCCGCGCGCTGGTCGCCGAACCGCGGATCTTCCTGCTGGACGAGCCGCTGTCCAACCTCGACGCGCGGCTCCGGCTGGAGGCCCGCACGCAGCTCAAACGGCTCCAGTTGCATCTCGGGATCACCACCGTTTTCGTCACCCACGACCAGGCGGAGGCGCTCGCGCTCGCCGACCGCGTCGCGGTGATGGACGCCGGCCGGATCCGGCAGTTCGGCACGCCCGTCGAGGTGTTCCGGCGGCCCGCGAACCTGTTCGTAGCCGCGTTCATCGGCTCGACGCCGATGAACCTGCTGCCGGGGACCGTCCGGGACGCGTCCGTCGCCGTCGCCGGGGCGGTGCTGCCCGTCCCGGCCGAGGCGCGCGGCGAGATCGGCGACGGCGAGGACGTCGTCTGCGGGGTACGACCCGAATACCTGGACTACAGCGGGGACCCGGTGGACGGCGCGTTCGTTGGAACGGTGTCAGTCATCGAGCACCTGGGCGGATCCTCGCTGGTGACCCTGGACGGGGAGGACGGGCCGGTGCGCGTCGTCGTGGCGGAGGGCCGCGAGCCAGAACCGGGCACCGAGGGATGGGCGGTGCCGCGTCCCGGTCGCGTCCTGCTCTACCGGGACGGTGAGGGTGACGGTGAACTGGTGACGGCGTCGGAGCCGGTGATGGCTCCATCGACCAAGGACGGGGGACATCGATGACGGTGCATCGAGGGCGCTGGACCCTGGAGGACCGCCTGGAGCGAGGGCTCCGCGAGCTGCCTTTCGAGGTGCCTCCCGGCACGGCCTCGATCACGGTGGAGCTGTCCTACGAGGGAGGCGTCATCGACCTGGGCTGCCATGGGCCGGACGGGTTCCGGGGCTGGTCCGGTGGAGCGCGCCTCCAGTACACGGTGGGCGCCGAGTGGGCGACGCCTGGGTATCTGCCAGGGGAACTTGAACCGGGGACGTGGCACGTCTGGCTCGGCCTGCACCGGATACCGCCCGAAGGCGTCCCCTATGAGGTCACGGTCACCACATCTACCTCGTCCACACCGCGCCCGGACGAGACACCGCCGCCACGGCCGGAACGCCCGCCGCGCCGCGACCTGCCCGCGTCGGACGGGATGCGATGGCTCGCCGGTGACCTGCATTCGCACACCGTCCACAGCGACGGGACTCTGACCGTCCACGAACTGGCGTGTCTCGCCGCGTCGCGGGGGCTGGACTACCTCGCCGTTACCGACCACAACACCGTCAGCCACCACGCGGAGCTGCCCGCCGCCGGGGCGCGCGCCGGGGTGACGCTGCTGTCCGGCCAGGAGGTCACCACCGACCTCGGGCACGCGAACGTGTTCGGCGACACCGGCTGGGTCGACTTCCGCCGCCCGAGCGCCGACTGGGCCGCGTTCGCCGACGCGCGCGGCGGGCTCATGTCGATCAACCACCCGCTGAGCGGCGACTGCGCCTGGCGCCGCCCGCTGCCGGCGGCGTCCCGGCCGCGGTTCGCCGAGATCTGGCATCCGACCTGGTGGGACCGGCGCTGGGGCGCGCCACTGGCCTGGGCGGACGTGTGGCGTCCCGGCGGCGTCGTCCCGCTCGGCGGCAGCGACTTCCACGATCCGGAACAGTTCAAGAACCTCGGCGAGCCCACCACCTGGGTCCTCGCCGAGGACGGCGACGTGCTGGGCGGCCTGGCCGCGGGCCGGACGTCGATCTCCGCCGGGCCGGACGCGCCCGTCCTGCTCCGCGTCGACGGCGAGCTGATCGCGATCGACGCCGACGGGACCGTGCTGATCCGGCCGGACGGGCGGCGCGTCGCCGTCCGGGGCGACCGCGTCCGGATGCCCGCCGACGGCCCGGGCATGCACCGCCTGGAGACCCACGAGAACGAGGTGATCGCACTGTGCGGGTAGAGGCTGCGCGGGCAGAGAGCGTCCCGGAGATCGTCGTCGTCCCTCACACGCACTGGGACCGCGAGTGGTACCTGCCGTTCCAGCGGTTCCGGCTCCGTCTCGTGTCGTTGCTCGACGGCGTCCTCGACCGCATGGACGCCGACCCGCGCTGGCGTTTCACGCTGGACGGGCAGATGGCGGCGGTCGACGACTATCTGGAGATCCGCCCCGAACGCCGTGCCCGGCTGGCCGCGCTGGTCGCGGAGGGGCGGCTCGCCGTCGGGCCCTGGCAGATCCTGCACGACGAGTTCCTGTGCTCGGGGGAGAACATCGTCCGCAACCTGGAGCTCGGGATGCGGCGCGCGGAGGAGCTCGGCGCCGCGATGATGGTCGGCTACCTGCCCGACCAGTTCGGGCACTGCGCGCAGACACCGCAGATCCTGAGGCTCGCGGGGATCGAGCACGCGTGCGTGTGGCGCGGCGTCCCCGACCGGGTCCGGGAGCGCGCGTTCGCCTGGGAGGCGCCGGACGGGACGTGCGTCCGCACCCAGTACCTGCCCGAGGGCGGCTACGGCAACGCCGCGTCGATGTTCGAGGACGGTCCGTCGAGCGGAGTTCGTCCGCTGGATGGTGGTGGGCGGGGGCTGGAGGACGGTGCGTCGCTGCTCCCGGGCCGCGCCGCCGGTTTCGCGGAGGCCATGGGCCCCTGGTATCCGCGGGGCGGGCCGCTGCTGGCGATGTACGGCGCCGACCACACCGCGCCCGCCGCCGACCTCGCCGACCGGATCTCCGGTGCCGGTCCCGGCATGCGCCTGGACACCCTCGCCGGTTACTTCGCGGGGGAGGACGCGTCCGTGGACGGGTTGCTCCACGTCCGGGGCGAGCTGCGGTCGCACGCCCGCGCGAACATCCTGCCCGGCGTGATCTCCGCGCGCGTCCGGCTGAAGCAGCTGCTGGGACGCGCCGAGCGCCTCGTCGAGCGGTACGCCGAGCCGCTCACCGCGCTCTGGTACGCGGGCGACGCGCGGACGTTCCTCGTCCTGGCGTGGCGGCGGCTCATCGAGACGAGCTGCCACGACTCCGTGACCGGCTGCGGCAGCGACGAGACCGCCGAGCAGGTCGCCGCGCGCATGGCGGAGGCCGAGCAGCTCGGACGCGCCGTCTGCGACCTGGTCACCGCCGAACGCGCCGCGTCCGTGCCGATCGGCTCGCACCTGGTGTTCAACCCGACCCCCGCGCCCCGGACCGGCCTGATCACGGTCGACGTCCCCGGCGAAGGGGAGCCGGGGCTGGTGACCGGGGACGGGCGCCCGGTGCCCGCGCAGACCCTCGACATCGCGCCGACCGTGCTGGACGACGCCGTCCACCCGGCCTCCGACCTGCCGATCGTGCTGGAGCGCGTGTACGGGAGGGTGCTGTTCGGGCAGGAGATCCGCGACTGGTCGGTGTCCAGGGACGACCGCACGCTCACGTTCCACGTGACGGCCCGCGCCGGCGTCCCGTTCGACATCGGCGACGTCCGTGAGGCGCTGCGCGGCGTGGACGGCGAGTGGCGCGTCCGCATCCTGGCCGACCCGCGCCGCACGGTCGCCGCGCTCGTCGACGTCCCCGCGCTGGGCCTGACGACCGTCACCCCGGCCCCCGCCTCCGGAGCTCCCGACGTCCCGGTCACGGCCGGCGGGCACACCCTGGACAACGGGCTCCTGCGCGCGGAGATCCGCGACGACGGCACGCTCGGGATACGCACCCCGTCCGGTCACGCCGTCGAAGGCGTCGGACGCATCGTCGACGGCGGCGACCTAGGCGACTCCTACAACCACGCGCCGCCCGCCGCCGACCGTCTCATCGAAGACCCGGTGTCCGTCCGCGTGGAGCCGGTGATGGCCGGGCCGCTGCTCGCCGCATACGACATCGTCCGGACCTACCGGTGGCCCGCGTCCGGAGACTTCGGCGGCGACGCGAGATCACCGGACGAGGAGGACGTGACCGTCACCACCCGCGCCGAACTGCGTGCCGGAGAGCCGTTCCTGCGGCTGCGCGTCACGTTCGACAACCGCTGCGACGACCACCGCGTCAGGCTGCACCTGCCGCTGCCGCACCGCGCCGGGTCATCGTTCGCCGAGGGCCAGTTCGCGATCACCGAGCGCGGCCTCACGGCCGAGGGCGGCTTCGGGGAACGTCCCGTGCCGACTTTTCCCGCGTCCGGTTTCGTCGCCGCCGGCGGGCTCGCCGTCCTACTGGAGCACGTCACCGAGTACGAGGTCACCGACGGCGGGCGGGAGCTGGCGCTCACCCTCCTGCGCTCGATCGGCCACCTGTCGCGCGACCGCAACGCCTACCGCGACCAGCCCGCGGGCCCGCAGCTCCCGACCCCGCAGGCGCAGTGCCGAGGCGTCCGGACGGTCGGCCTGGCGATCATGCCGTACGGCGGCGAACGGCCCGGCGCCGGCGTCCTGCAGGCGGCCGAGACGTACCGGCACGACCTGCTCACCGCCGCCGGATACGGCCACGCCACCGCGCCGCCCCCACCGCCCCGCGACGGAGTCGCGATCTCGGGTGAGGGCGTCGTCATGACCTCGCTCCGGGCCCGCGACGGCTGGATCGAGACCCGGATGACGGCCCAGTGCGACGAGCCGGCGACCGCCGTCCTGCGGGGCCCGTTCACCGAGGCCACCCGCGTCGACCTGCGCGGGCGGCCCGGGCTTCCGCTCGACGTCCACAATGGGACGGTCACGCTGGCGCTGCGCCCTTGGGAGATCGCGACCGTGCGCCTCAGACCGTCCCGCCCGCACGAACGGCCCTAATCGCTCAGACCGTCCCGGCCGCGGCCATCGCCGCGCCCACGATGCCCGCGTTGTTCCCCAGCCGCGCCGGGACGATCTCCGCCCGCACGCCCTCGATCAGCGGGACGAACTGCGCCGCCCTCCTGCTCACCCCGCCGCCCACGATGATCAGCGACGGGGAGATCAGCGCCTCCAGATGCCGCATGTAGACGCCGAGCCGCTTCGCCCACTTCTCCCAGCCGAGCCCCTCGTCCTCGCGCGCCTTGGCGGACGCGCGCGACTCCCCGTCCCGCCCGCCGATCTCCAGATGCCCGAACTCGGTGTTCGGGACGAGGACGCCCTCGGTGAACAGGGCGCTGCCGATGCCCGTCCCGAGCGTGAGCACCACGACCGTCCCGCGGTGGCCGCGCCCGGCGCCGAACCGCATCTCCGCGATCCCGGCCGCGTCGGCGTCGTTGAGCAGCGTCGCCTCCCGCCCGGTCACGTCGGCGATCATGGACGCCGCGTCCAGCCCGATCCAGTGCTTGGACACGTTCGCCGCCGACAGCGTCACACCGCCGATCACCACGCCGGGAAAGGTGACCCCGACCGGGCCCGCCCACCCGAAATGCTCCACGACCTCGGCGATGACCTTCACCACCGGCTTCGGCCTCGACGGGTGCGGCGTCGCCACCCGGAACCGCTCACGGGTGAACGAGCCGTCCGACAGATCGACCGGCGCCCCCTTGATCCCCGACCCGCCGATGTCGATCCCCAGCATCTCCGTCGCCATGCCCTCACTCTGCCCGTTCCCGGGCGGGCCTACGAGTCCTCGACGAGCTGCAGGCCGACGACGCCGGCGACGATGAGCGCGAGGAACGCCAGCCGGACCGGCGACGCGCTCTCCCCGAACGCGACCATGCCGGCCGCCGCGACGCCCACCGCGCCCAGCCCGACGAAGATCGCGTAGGCCGTTCCGACGGGCAGCGTCCGCAGCGACAGCGACAGCACGACGACGCTGAGCACCGCGACCGTGAGACCGATGACCGACGGCCAGACCTTCGTCAGGCCGTCCGACTCCTTCAGCGCCGTCGCCCACACCAGCTCCATCAGCGAGGCGACGACGAGCAGCACCCATGCCATCAGGCCGCGTACCCCCCGTCGACGGCGATCGCCGCCCCCGTCACGTAGTCGCCGCCCGGGCCCGCCAGGTGCGCGACCATCGCGGCGATCTCCTCCGCGCGACCGTACCGGCCGAGCGCCGTGAACCCCCGCTCGAACTCGGCGTCGGGCGAGTCGGCCGGGTTCATCTCGGTATCGGTCGAACCCGGCTGGACCACGTTCGCGGTGATCCCGCGCGGCCCGAGATCGCGCGCCAGGCCGCGGGTCAGCCCGGTCAGCGCCGACTTGCTCATCGCGTACAGCGTCCAGTTCGGGTAGGGGACGCGCTCGGCGAGGCTGCTGCCGATGTTGACGATCCGGCCGCCGGGCCCCAGATGGCGGGCCGCCGCCTGCGCCGCCACGAACGCTGCCCGCACATGCAGCGCGAGGGTCAGGTCGAGCTCCTCGGCGGTGACGTCCTCCAGCGGCCCGTACGGCGCGATCCCGGCGTTGTTGACCAGGATGTCGAGCCGTCCGAGCTCCGCCGCCGCCCGGTCCACGGCCCCGGCCGCGGCCGCGGCGTCGGAGGCGTCCGCCGCGATCGCCAGCCCGCGCCGTCCGGCCGCCTCGATCCCGCGCACCACCTCGGCGGCCCGCTCCGGGGCCCGCACGTACGTCACCGCGACGTCCGCGCCCTCCCGCGCCAGCCGCAGCGCGATCGCGGCGCCGATGCCGCGCCCGCCCCCGGTCACCAGCGCCGCGCGTCCCGCGAGTCCATCCGTCATCGTCAACCTCCGGCACTAATAGGAAAAGTTTCCGCTTAGTGAGATTAACCGGAGACTTCTCCGGATACAAGTCCGGTTAGTCTGCTGTGCTGTGCCGAGAGGGGACGCCATGCGCGAGCTGCCGGTCGTGGGAAGCCCGCCCGCCGAACGCGCGGACGCCGCGCTCAACCGCCGCCGCATCCTCCGCGCCGCCGCCGAGATGATCGCCACCCGCGGCCCCGAGGCCGTGTCCATGGACGAGGTCGCCCGCGCCGCCGGGGTCGGCGTCGGCACCGTCTACCGCCGCTTCGGCGACCGCGCCCGGCTCGTCTACGCCGTGATCGACGAGCGCGAGCGCGACTTCCAGGCCGCGTTCATCCAGGGCCCGCCGCCGCTCGGCCCGGGAGCGCCCGCGTCCGACCGCCTCCGCGCGTTCCTGCACGCCCTGGCCGACCGCACCGAGTCCCAGGCCGACCTGCTCCTCATGGCCGAGTCGGGCCCGTCCGACGCACGTTTCCGGGACGGCTCCTACGGCCTCTACCACCGGCACGTGGCGCTGCTGCTCGCCGAGATCCGCCCCGGCTCCGACACCGCCTACCTCGCCGACGCGCTCCTTGCCCCCTTCGCCGCGAACCTGTTCCTCTACCAGCGCCGCACCCGCGGCATGCCCCTCGACCGCGTCAAGGCCGGCCTGGACGCCCTCGCCGCCGCCCTGATCCCCTGAACTCTTTATCGGAGCGGCCACGGCCCGTCAGACTGGGGGAGTGAATGACTTCGATCTCCTCGTCCTCGGTTCGGGTCCCGGCGGGCAGCGCGCCGCCATCGCCGCCGCCAAGCTGGGCCGCAAGGTCGGCATCATCGACCGCCGCGACATGATCGGCGGCGTCTGCATCAACACCGGGACGATCCCGTCCAAGACCCTCCGCGAGGCCGTGCTCTACCTCACCGGCCTCAACCAGCGCGAACTCTACGGCCAGAGCTACCGGGTCAAGGACGACATCACGGTCGCCGATCTCGGGATGCGGACCCAGCACGTCATCGGCCGGGAGACCGACGTCGTCCGCAGCCAGCTCGCCCGCAACCGCGTCACCGTGCTGCCCGGCCACGGCCGGTTCCTGGAGCCCAACGTCGTCGGCATCGCCAGCGCGGGCGACCGCGAGCAGAAGGTCACCGCCGACCGCGTCGTCATCGCCACCGGCACCCGCCCGGCCCGTCCCGAGACCGTCGCCTTCGACGACCGGGCGATCATCGACTCCGACGGCATCATCCACATGGACCGCATCCCCGAGACCATGGTCGTCGTCGGCGCCGGCGTCATCGGCATCGAGTACGCCTCGATGTTCGCCGCGCTCGGCACCAAGGTCACCGTCGTCGAGCGGCGCGAGCGGATGCTGGACTTCTGCGACCTGGAGATCGTCGAGGCGCTCAAGTACCACCTGCGCGACCTGGCCGTCACGTTCCGGTTCCGGGAGAGCGTCGCGTCCGTCGAGCGGATGCCGCAGGGCGCGATCACCGTCCTGGAGAGCGGCAAGCGCATCCCCGCCGACACCGTCATGTACTCCGCCGGACGCTACGGCATGACCGACGACCTCGGCCTGGACGCCGCCGGCCTCACCGCCGACCACCGCGGCCGGATCAAGGTCGACGAGCACTACCGCACCGACGTCCCGCACATCTACGCCGTCGGCGACGTGATCGGCTTCCCGTCCCTCGCCGCCACGTCCATGGAGCAGGGCCGCCTCGCCGCCCACCACGCCTGCGGCGAGCCCGTCGCGGAGATCCACGAGACCCAGCCGATCGGCATCTACACGATCCCCGAGATCAGCTTCGTCGGCCGCACCGAGGACGCCCTCACCGAGGCCAAGGTCCCCTTCGAGGTCGGCGTCTCCCGCTACCGCGAGCTCGCCCGCGGCCAGATCATCGGCGACTCGTACGGGATGCTGAAACTCCTCGTCTCACCCGAGGACAGGCGGCTGCTCGGCGTCCACGTCTTCGGCACCGGCGCCACCGAGCTCGTCCACATCGGCCAGACGGTCATGGGCTGCGGCGGCACCGTCGACTACCTGGTCAACGCCGTCTTCAACTACCCCACCCTGGCCGAGTCCTACAAGGTCGCCGCCCTGGACGCGATGAACAAGATGCGCCATATCGCCCGCCTGTCCGGCTAGGACGGCCAGAGCAGGTTCTCCAGCTCGGCGTCGATGTCGATGAACTCGGTCTCCTCGCCCGCGGGGACGGCCTGGTACGTCCGGTGCAGGAAATCGGCCAGCGGCGAGAGCGGCACCTCGAACAGCGCGTCCCCGAACGGGGACGACAGCGCGATGTTCAGCGTGCCGTCGTCGGAGCCGGGCCAGACCTGCACGTCCCCGTCCCCGACCTTCCGCACGATGCCGACCGTCAGGAGCTCCCTGGCGAAGATCCACTCCACCGGCTCGTCATCGCCGACATAGAAGGCCATCCGGATCGCGTACGGATCGTCGGCCGCGTACTCCAGCCCGGCGAGCAGGGGAACGGTCGTACGGTCGGGGACGACGAGTCGAAGGCCCAGCTGCGCTGAGACGGTGGTGTTCATAGGCCATTCCCTCTGACGTCGGTCCCGCGGGCGGGGCTCCCCGGTGAGTGGTTCTCCTCCCCACGGACATCCCCGCGATCTATGACGCCTAACTGCCTGAGCGCGCCCGAACATTCCGGCGTCCCGGACCTTTGTGACTCATCTCACCGCGCCTGACCTGCGCAAAGACGGATCATTCGCCCCCAAAGGAGATGATCCGTACGGCGCCGCTCCGCCACTTGGCGCCCCCACCTGCCTTAAGGTAAACGCGTGGCAATCAAGGGCGAAAAAGAAGCTCCACCCGGGGAGCCGCGCCGCATCCACCGGTTCCGGGAACGCGTCCGGCGCAACCGCGTCCTCAACACGGCCTGGCGCCTGGGCGTCTTCGTCGTCGGCTCCGCCGTCCTCCTCGGCGGCCTCATCATGATGGTCACCCCCGGCCCCGGCATCCTCGGCATCGTCGTCGGCCTCGCGATCCTCGCCACCGAGTTCGCCTGGGCGCAGCGCGCCCTCCACCGCGCCAAGGCCGCCGCCGACCGCGCCAAGGAAAAAGCCCTGGACCCCCGCGCCCGCCGCCGCAACCTCATCCTCGGCACCCTCACCGCCGTCCTGGCGGGCGCCGCCCTCGCCGCCTACCTGGCCATCTACGGCCTAGTCGTCCCCTGGGACATCGAAGACCCCACCTTCTGGACCTGACCGGCCCCCACCGCCGACGCGCACGCACCCCCCGACATGCGCTAGAGTTTCCGACGTCCAGGGCGATTAGCTCAGTGGGAGAGCGCTTCGTTCACACCGAAGAGGCCACTGGTTCGAACCCAGTATCGCCCACCATGCTGGACCCACTACAACCCGGAACCGATCCGGTGCCAAGTAGCAGGTCTTGCAGGGTAGACACCCAAGTAGAGCCCTTCCCCGCCAGGGGGAGGGCTCTGTTGGTGTTTTGGGGTGTGTGTACGCCTTGACGGCTGTCGGCGCCGTCTTCGTCGCCAGCGTCTTCGACGAAGCGCGTCAGGCCCGCCGCGCCACGTGAGGCAGCCTGTGGGGCCTCTTCGGCGATCTCCTTCTGCCGTGCCGCCTCGATGGCCTTCAGGCTGGCGAAGGGCTCCTTGAGGGTGTGGCCGGTGATCTTGTCTTCCTCCACGTACAGCGCGTGGAAGATGGCCTGGTTGAGCAAACGCCGCTGGGTGTCGTTGCTGCGTAGGTAGAGGGCTTGGGGGTTCTCCAGCAAGGTGAGGGCCAGGTCGATGAGCCGGGCGGCGTTGCTGAGCTCGGTGCTGGTGTCGCTGAGGCGGCTCTGCAACTTGCGGCGCCGGGCCTCGATCTCCCGCAGCTTGAGCTTGATCCTCCCTTGCGGCATCTCACCATCTGCGGCTAGATCCAGCAGGTTCTCCTCCTTGGCGTCCAAGGCGGTGAGTTCGCTGGTCAGTTGCTGGTGCAGCAGCCGAGCGGAGGCTTCGCTCTCCCCGATGGCCTCAGCCAGGTAGCTGCGCACCTCGGCCATGAAAGCCGGAGCGAAGCGGATCCGGGCGTAGTGCTCCTCGACTGCGTCCTCCAGCCGCGCCACGTTGATGTGTGGTGTGTCGCAGGTACCTTCCTTCTTCCTGCCTTGGCAGACGAAGTACAGGTAGGTGGTGCCGTGCCGGTTGGTGGTCTCCTGCATGATCATGCGCTGAGTGAGGCCGCCGGCGTGGCAGGCTCCGCAGAACAACGAGCCCTTGAGGTAATGGTGGTGGACGCGCCGGTACTCCTTGGCGGCTGTCCGCATCTCGATGACGTCCTGCACCTGCTCGAAGAGTTCCTCGCTGACAAGGGGCTCGTGGCGTCCGGCGATCTCGTCGCCCTGGAAAGTGATCACGCCAACGTAGTAGCGGTCGCGCAACAGGTCGGAGAGCCGAGAGACAGAGATGGCCTGGGCAGGTCGCCCGGCCGTGGGACGTGTGCGCAGTCCGCGGTCGTACAACTCTTCGGATAGGTCATCCAGCGTGTAGTCGCCCGTGGCGTAGAGCTCGAAGGCCAGTCGGATGAGTGGGCCACGCTCGGGATCGATGATCACCGTCCGGATTTCGCGGCCTTCGACGCGCTTGGCAACGTTGAGGTAGCCGATGGGAGCGCGGCTGACGGTGCCGCCGTTCCTGGCCTTGTTGGCCATCTTGGTGCGGATGTCGTCGCCGCTCATGCGGACTTGCAGCTCGTTGAAGATCGCCAAGATCCCCTGCATGGCATCGCCGAGGTAGCCGTCACCGAAGTTCTCCTTGGCGGAGATGAGGGTGATGCCCATCTTGGCGAGCTGCGCTTTGGTGGTGAGCTCTTCCAATGCGTTCCGGAAGGCCCGGCTCATCATGTAGACGATGACGTACTTGACGTTCGGCAGGGTCGGCAGGTCGGCCATCATCTGCTGGAAGGCCACGCGCTTGTCGAGGCTGGTGGCGGAGCGGCCCGGCTCGACGTACTCCCGCACTACCGGCACGCCCATGTTGTCGGCCTTGCCCTGGCCGATGCGGCGCTGGGTGGGGATGGAGTTGCCTTCGGGGTCGTAGTCGGCGTCGGTGTCCATCTGCTTCTTGGAGGAGACGCGGAGGTAGAGGATGGCCTCCTCGACGGCTACGGCTGGCTCAGCAGGCGGGCCATCCCTCGCTATGGCAACAGACGCAGTGACGGCACCGTCGTACGGGCGATCGCCATCGAACGAGCCGAGGTAGGCGCTGGTCATTTAGTTACCCCTTTCTGGCTGATTTCATAAAGCGGACTGCGTGACCACAGCCCAGCATTGCTGTGATAGCGTATTGACGTTTTATGGCAGATAATCCATACTGGAAACAACGTGACGAATGAAGAATTATTTAATGACCTGAAACAATTCATCGAGGCGACGGTGTCGCAACACGTTAGTGGTGTCGAGCGACGTCTGGACGGTGTTGATCGACGTATCGAAGGGGTCGAGCGCCGCCTGGATGGTGTTGAACGGCGTTTCGATATTACGGATGAGAAGCTCGATGAGATACACAACGCAATTGCCGACAATGTCCAAGACCATGAACGTCGCATCCAACGGCTGGAGCATCGAGCGGTGTAGGAATCTTTTGTTTGCTTTAGCTTCATGAGATTTCTCCTTTCTGCTTAACGAGTCTTGTTTTGGGGACGTTCGCTAACACTGCTTCGGAAAATTCCACGGCCAACGCCTCCCACTCCTCGCTGGAGATAGCGGCCAGTCGCCGCCGCACCGGGTGGTCAATAATCCGTTTCAGCTCACGCAGCACGGTGGCAATGCGGCGGTGCTCGAGGTCGCTCGCACGCACATGGATATGCCAGTAAGGCCGCGCCCAGAAAGCGAGGCTCGCCAACGGGATCGCCTCGACGTAGCTAATGCGAACGCCGGGGATAAGTGCGCTCACCCGGTCGGGTATGTGCTGCACTGGCCCGGCCAAGAGTGTCCCGAGGAGAGTGGCCTGCTGCCGTGTCACCTGGCGCAGCTCGTCGAAACTAGTGATGGACGCATGCGCCATGGCACGTAGTCGACTCAGAACGCCGGGCGGAGAGTTAGGGCTGCTGTAGGTAGTCATTATGGTTATTCCTCCTTCCCCACCCGGTTAGGTGTCTTTCGTTGTGGTGTGGGCATCGTTTTCGTCTTCGTGGTCGACGGGACCAGCCGGGTCGGTGGCGTACTCGTCCGCTAGTTGCTCGATGTAGGCGCAGGCAGATGCGATGGCCTCTTCGGGGAGATGGCCGTACTGTTCACGCAGGTAGCTGCGCAGATCAGGTGGTGTGGGCGGCACGTCGTAGCCGATGCGGCTGAGGAGTTCGGTGACCGGGACGTCGAGTGCGTAGGCCAGGCGCCGGATCGTTTCTGGGCGAGGCGAGTGCACGGTGCGACCATTCTCAATCGTGGTGAGCCCGCCCGAGTCGAGCCCGGCCTTCTTGGCCACCTGGCGGATAGACAGACCCAGTTCCTCGCGCCGCACTCTAATGTATTTCCTGAATTCGTCCGCCGCTGATGGTGCATCGTCTTTCATGTCTTTATCCTTTGTTATTTTTGTAGTCCCATTTTACCTCACCTGGTGGCAATTGCCAGCACTTTTGTATTCCCGTAAGTAGTTAAATGGACACTTTCCGTAGTCATTAGCTATCTGCCATCTTCATCGGCTGGACTGGCAGTGAGATGCGCCGCGAAGTTCGCCGCCGTAATGACCCGGAACAGTTCCGGCTGAATGCCTTGCCCGGCGGCGAGGGCAGTTTTCAGCACCCGAACGCGCCGCTCATCTGGCACCACCCACAGCACGGCTGGGAACACCCCGTGCTCGGCTTGGTGGGCTCCGGTGGCTGCGTACTGCTGGTAGATAGCCGCCTTACGCAGCACCACACCGGGATGCTCGGTGGCCTGGTCGAGCTCAATGAAATAGTGATCCTCGTAGTCGCCGGCAGCGGTGATGGTGAACAGATCAGGCTTCAGCCAGGCCCGCGTCCCGTGCGCTGCCAGGAACGAGCGCCAGCAGGACGGCTCGCTCTCGACGGCCACCAGTTCCAGGACGCCCCGGCGGTCAAGCTCCTGTAGCTGCGTGGCCAACTCCGCCACCGCCAAGGTGTGCGTGATAAAGGCCGCCGAGGGCTCCAGATAGCGGCGACGGGCGGTCTCGCCGTGTACCGAGCGCAGCAGCCGTTCCCCGCGAGCGCCCAACTGCCAAACGATCCCCGACGACCCGGCCCGCACTCCGCCGATACGCCGCTGCAAGCGGATTACCAGGCCACGCGACTCGAGTCGGGACAGCACCCGCATGGCCGCGCCGGAGGCGGCGGCCTGGCTGCTGTGCCGCTCGCCCTCGCCATGGACGAAGTAGAGCCGCCGGATCAGGGCTGTGGTCAGCAGCCGATGAGCGCGGAGGGCTTCCAGCACTGCCCGGTCTCGCTCCGACAGATGGAGCAGCAGTTCGGCAACGTCGTTACGAGTCATGAACGTGCCTCCTGGCGGCTGACGGGCCGGTGACCGAGGCCAACCGGGAAGTGGGAGAGGAGACCGGAAGGACGGTCAGTCCCATCCCGCACGGTGGCGATGAGGGCCCGTGAACTGGGCCAACGCCGCCGTGTGGGCCTCGCGAACTTCCGGCCGAGGACAGGGGCGAAGCCATGGGGAGGATCTGGGGGATCGCCACCGTCCATCACGAGGTCCTCCGTTGACGTCGCCGTCGACCAATCCGAGCTGGCGGCCGGGCGGGCTGTTCGGGTTGTGAAGCTTCATCGGCTTCTGGGGCGGGTGGTTGCGGTGCCGGGCCGTATGCAGCGCGCACGGCTGCCCGTACCTGCTCGGGATCGGTAGTCGCTGGAGGCGGCGGCAACGTCTTCACCAGCGCCCAGCCCGAGGGCAGCCCGTTTGCCACCAACTGCGCGTAGGCGTGGAAGCGCGGTAGCACCATGAAGTCCTCGGCCACCAAGGTCCGCGCCAGGCGGGCCATGTCGCGGGCATCATCGTGCTCAGTGGCAAACACGATCTTGCTGCGGGCATTCATGTCGACGGCCGCGCGCAACTCGGCCGGAAACTGGCTTCTAAACTGCGCGGCCAGGAACCAACCGACGCCGAGCGACCGCGAAACAGCCAGGGCGTCGGCCAACGACAGGATGCCGCTCACAAACCGAGGGGCCTCGTCGACGTACACCATGGCCGGTGAGGGGTGCGTCAGACTGGCGCGTTCCTGGGTCGCCTGCCAGACGTCGGCGATGATCAGGCTGCCCAGCAGCGAGGCAGTTCCCGGCCCTATAAGCCCCTCGTTCAGGGGTACGAGCACGACCTTGTTGTCGGTGAAGACGTCGCGTAGTCGGAAGCGCCCGGTTCGTTGCTCCAACATCCGCGTCAGCGCAGGTCGGAGCAGGAACTGGCGCAGCTTGTTCAACGGTGGCGCGATAGCGGCGGCCTGCGCGCCCGGAGACTGGCTCTCGTACCATGCCCAGAAGCCGGCCAGAGCAACATCGTCACGTACTCGGCCGACCAACGGTCGTCGGAACTCCGGCTCGGTCAGCAACCGCGGCAGGTCGATGAGCGTAGCTGGATGCTCGGACGTACTCGTGCGCGCCAGGGTGCGCAGGGACGCCGACATGATGTCGCTCGTCCTGGGTCCCCAGCCGTCACTGAACACGGCTTGAAAGACGGCCATGATGCCGTCGACCACCACATCAGGATCTCGGTTGGCTACTTCCAGCGGGTTGAAGCCAACTGGCGTGGCATCGGCGGCGTTGAGCTCCACCACGTCGCCAATCCGGTGCTCCGGTATCCGCGCCATGATGTCGTCGATGAGCTGGCGTTTCGGGTCGAGCACCACCACCGGCCGCCCGGCCGCGATATCCGCCACGATGAGATGGAGTAGCGCATTCGTCTTACCTGACCCGCTCGGCCCGTAGGCCACGGCGTGGAACGTCTGGTCCGTGGGGGAGATGCCTATCTGGCGGTCATCACCCGGCACCGCGCTCCGCGCGAAGACGCGAGGCCCTTGGTGGACGGTGGCCGCTGCGCGCAGCGGCTTCGGATGCACCGGTGGCAAGCCAGGCAAGTCGGCTGTCTGCTGGTCATCGTCGTAGGGCCAGCCGAGCAGCGCGGCCACCTCGGTCACGCTGAGCCGCAGCGGCCAGTGCCACGGCGCCCGCGCCCGCGAGAGCCGCTCGGCGGGCTCGCGCACCAGATCGAGCTGCACGCCGGGCGTCTGCGTGGTGGCCAATGCACCGAGCAGGTCACGCAGCAAGCGACGACGGCGCGCGGCGTCGTGGCTGGCCACGCCGAGGCGGACGGTCGCCGCGAACCCGGCTTGTCCGAGCCGCCGTGCCAGGCGTTTGCGCGTCTCCTTGCTAGCTGGACGCTGCCCACGGGTGAGTAGCGTCCATAGCGAAGCGGGCTCGATCGCCCTGGTCGGTACCGACCGCGGCGGACGGGACGTCCCGAGCACGGTTTGCACGACCAACTCCTCGCCTACGCGCAGCGGCACGGCTATGGCGGACAGCAGCGCCCGCGTGGTGGCTTCGGGCGTCTCGGTGTGAAGCGGCAACCCGGCCGGACGTTGCCGGAGTCGTCCGGCCGCTGTCGGCCGACGCCGCGGCGCTGGGTGAGGACCGCCCATGACGAGCAGGGCTCGGGGGAGCGCGTCCGCCAGGCGACGTCGCAACCGCGTTGCCTCCCGTGCGTCGCAGCCCAGCAGGTAACGCACGCGGCGGCCGTCGGCACGGACTTCCAGCACCAGCCGTCCGGCTCTCGGCTCCGATGCCAGGTGCGTCAGCCACTCGACCACCCGGCCGAAGGCGAGAGGGCGCGGCAGATACAACTCGCCGAACACCATGGCACTGGCCTCACGCATCGCCGCCCCCTTCCTGTTGCGGCTGGTCGCCCGGCTCGCTTTCCCCGCGTTGGGGGCAGGTCTGGTGCTCGGCCTGGGCCTGCCGTTCAGCCTCGGCCTGAGCCAAACTGATAAGGGCCTTGCCGAGCTTGCGCATATCCGGGGGATCGCGTCGCACGCCCCGCACCCGGAAGCGGCGTTCCTCCCGCCGTGGCTGATTGTGTCGCTTACGTTTTCCCATGTCGCACCTCCTTTCCGCTTAGGTGCTGACAGTTGTCAGCACTCTGCTTCTACTTGTTGCCGAAAATGATCTTTTCGTCAACGGTATTTGTGGATTCCACAACGACTACCTCTGTGACATATGACAGGTGTCGGTTCACCACTGCGAGCGTCGCCAGCGCGTAACGGCCACCACGCCCCACACGATCCCGGCGATCACGACCGCGCCGATGAGCCACGGCACGATCGGCTGGAGATATGCCACGGCCATGTTGAGGGCGAGCACTGTGCCGAGGACGAGCAGGCTGGCGCGAAACACCGTTTGAAATGGCCCGCCACCGTTGTCTCCCATCGCGGCTCACTCCTTTCGTGTGCGGTCGCTGGGCACTGGATAACCAGGAATGACGATGTCGGCGGCGTCGACCTCATTGCCCCACACGAACCAGAGTTTGTCACTGGGCGGACGGCGGCGGGCGAACAACTCCAGATACGGCGGATGTGATATCCGCTCGATAACGGCGTACTGCTCTTCCGGTTTGTGGCTGTGCTCCTGCACCGGTGCATTGATCCAGGTCGGCTGCGACCGGAACCGCACCGGCGCTTTACCGCGCGTGGCGAACAACATATGTTCGGAGCTGTTACGCAGATACGCGCCCAGGCCGAGCCGGAATTTGATCCACGTCAGCGGGCTGCGCACCGTGAAGCCCCAGGCTTCGGCCACCTCGTATCCCTCACGCAGCGTCGCATTGGTGACCCATAGCCACAAATGCGCGTCGGTCTCCGCCAGGTCGGCAACCGGCATCGACTTGATGCGCTCCAAGTTAAGGAGCGAGTAGTGCCGACCGGCACCTTTGCTGCCCTGCTGGTGAACGTCCCAGGGTGGATCCGCCAAAATGGTGCGGAACTTCGCGGGCACGTGCGGCGGGATGGTGGCGTCGTGCTCTGTCACGGTTTTCTCCTTTCTGCTCCCGACATGTCTCAGGCGTCGGGACGCAGGGTTAGTTATGACGAAGAGAGATGGTCACGGCAACCGTCGATCCGGTCGAATGTTCGGCCGAAGGTTCGGCCGGATCGACGGTGCCCTACCTCTGCTGATTACCTGGTGTCTGCGTCCTCGCGTTGCGACAGAAAATGCGTTGTGCTTTTCGCAGCGGACAGGTAGATAGCTACAGTTCGGCGCAAACTGAACTGCCGGGTCTGTGTGCGACGAGGCTGGCGAACAAGGCACGGCCGACGGCACCCGGCTGGCTGTGCTGATCGATGCGACTGAGGCTGATCCGCGTGTCGAACACCTCGTCGCCGACCTGGCTGCCGAGCACTACGGCGTGAACGCGTCCGGGGAAAGCCGCTAGCGCGGCCAGCACCTGTGGCGGATCAGGGTCGAGGAGTTGGAAATCTGACAGCGCCACCAACGTCACCTCGTGACGCGGATGAGCCTGGGCCAGCGCCACCGCCTGCGCGAGGCTGGGAGCCAGCACACTTGATCCCGCCCCGTCAGGCGGTACCCGCAGCCCCGTTCGCAGCCGCGCCACCCCGCGCCGCGTGAGTGGCATCGGCGCCACGTCAGCACGTGAGGGCGAGTCGAAGTGCAGTACCGCGCCGAGTTCATGCGATGAGCCGTAACGTGCCACCAACGTCAAGGCGCTGTCCACCTCGGCGAAGCGCTGGGCCGCCGGATCGGTGCCGCCCGTGCTCACCACCGAGCCCGAATCGTCGAACAGAGCGATTACCAGCGTCGGCACAGGTGCCGGCCGCCCCGGCTGTCCGAGATCCAAGCCCATTGAGGAAGCGACGGTCAGATGCGGCTTTCCGGACTTAGGCGGCGGCGCTCCCAGCAGACGACTGGGCTGGAGGGCGCTAGGAAGGAGCCGGGAGAACTTCACGCCGCACCATCCCGGCGCCGCCTCCCGATAACCCCGCCCGCGTCCCCGGCAGGGAAACCGTGCCCAAGCACCTGCGGGTTGTTGCGCAGAATGCGCCACGACAGCGCCTCGATCTGCTGTACGGCGGCGAGACCGCGCGCCTGATGCTCAGCCAGGAGGGAACGGGCTGCCTCCTCGGCCTCGGCCTGCCGCTGCACGTCCGCTGAAGCCGCGAGTCGGCGGTAATGCCGCTCGGCCTTGACCGCCCACTTGGTGATGAGGCTGATCAGATCGGCGACTTCATCGGCCGCCGCGTAGCCGAGCAGGAAGGAGCCGAGCGCGGTGGCCGCGGCCAGCAGGCCGAACATGAGACCGGCCGCACTGCCCTCGGTGCTGGCCCGCAGGACGAAGATGCCGACCGCCAACAGGCCGACCACCACGAGCGAGACGAAGCCGACCAGGCCGGCCAAGCTAACGCCTCGGTCGGAGCCCATGAACAAACGCTGGTAGCGCCGCTCATCGTCGGTCAGTGACTCGGCATTGCGCACCCGAGCCCGCGCCATGCGCAGGTACTTGACCTCCAGGCCCACCAGCCCGGTGCAACCAGCCGCCACGCCGGAGGCCAGGGCCTGCCCGAAGGCGATAGCGGGCACCTCGCCGTGCATGACCGCCGCCGCCCAGACACCCGCCATGTCGCCCAGCACCAGCACCCACCAGCACAGCCAGTAGCGCAGCTTGGCACCCGGCTCGCGCCGCGTGTACGGCAGCAGCACCCGCGCGGCATGCTGGGCATCGGCCTTCGCCTGGCGCACCGCGTCGGCCTGCTCGGTCAACAGCAGCTCGGCCGCTGCCATTTGGCGGGCCAGGCCACGAGCGCGCATCTGGTGCGGGCGTGCCGCTCGCTCGCCCTCGGCGGCCCAGGCCACCGCCTGCTCGCCAGCTAGCGCCTCGTACTCCCGCTCGACGTAGGTGTCGCCCAGGTTGGACGGCCGCATATGTGCGTCCGGCTCGTCGACCGGCGGCAACACAATCTGGTCGGCCCGGTGCGCCCAAGCGTCGGCGGGCAAACTGTCAGCCGGCCGCAACCGTGAACTCCGCCAGCGCATCCCGTTCACCGCCCGGCCTGCGTGTAGTCGGTGACGGCCAGGCAGGATGCCGCGCCGCTCTTCTTGCAGAGCGCCGTGTAGTAGGCCACCAGGCCCTCCACCACGCTGGAGCGCGGCGGCTTCCCGGCCACCCGGCCCAAGCCCGCCACCGTCAGCGAGGCGCCCGGCAGCTTGGGCACCGTGGTCGTGGCGGCGAGCTGCTTCGCCTTCGCAGCGGTGAAGCCCCGCCCACCGACGCGCCGCTCGACGTTCTCCAGGCCGTCCGTGAAGACGTACGCCTCCAGCCGGTAGCCGCTGCCGAGCTGCCGCTGCCAGTCGGCGGCGAGCCGCAACTGGCCGGTGATGTCCGAGCCGCCGCCCGGCAGCTTGGTCAAGGCGGCGCTGTAGCCGGGGCCGATGCGGTGCATGGCCGTCTCGACCAGCTTCGGCACCCGCTTGAGCCGGGCGTTGTCCGTCGCTCCGTGCGGGCGGAGCGGCTGGTCGTACAGCGTGATGGTGGCCGCGCTGCTCGACGAGAACACCAGCACCCGCAGCCGGCCGGAGCAGACAGTCGCGCGTCGCGCGATTTGCTCCACCGCGGCCAGGCGCTCCTCGGTGATGGCCTTGGCCTTGCTGGAGGCGGTGCCGTCGATAGCCACCAGGTCGGCGGGCGGCTGCTTCGGGCAGGTGGCAAGGAGGCGCTTGTCGTCGGCGAGGTGGCCGGACGTTGGGGTGGTGAGGGTGCAGGCGGCGAGGGAGAGGGCGGCGAGGCCGGATGCGGCCGTGATCATCGTGGAGTTCACGTACCGGCAGCTTTCGGGATTGGTGACGAATGGAAATGGCATGGCTGGCTCCTCGAAAGGGACAGACAGGGGAGGTGGCGGGTGCGGACGACCGCACCCGCCGCGTGCATCATTCGTGGGGCTGTCCACCAGCGGAGTCGCCCAGAAGGTGGCGCAGCCGTGCGTTCTCTGTGTGGAGAGCACTGATCGTGCGGCGCAACTCGGCCATTTCACGCAGATGCCGGTTGCGCTGACGGTGCATCAGAGTGGAGTCGCGCGGCACACCGATAACTCCGTTGAACACCCAGCCACCGATAAAGCCAGAGGTAGCTCCGACGAGCAGCAGCCACAATTCGTAACGTGGCTCGCCGCTGAACGTGGTTGTGAACGTGATGCCCGCCAGGAAGGCGATGAGGGTAAACAGCAAGTAGCCGCGCCACGTGTGGGCCGTCTGACGTGCTTCGCCGTCAGCTGGTGATGTCGCACGCTTGTAGATGACGAGTCCGGCGGCGATGGTGCCGATTGCAGTGCCGGTGGAGAGCCCCGCGAGATACGCGGGGGTGAGGAAGTCGAACATTGGGTTGGGGTCTCTCTCGCTTGTGCGGGAGAGGATGCGCATCCCCTGCGCCGTTTCTGTGGCGCGGTTCCAGGTTGAGTGACGAAGACAGTCATCACCAAAGAAGTTCTTTTCCTGTCCTGCTCGATCAGCTAAGACACTGGTCAGGACAGCTTCAGGACACCGTGAGGACAGCTATGGACGCGACGTGATAGGGGCCCATGAGTTGAAAAGCCCGCTCACGTTTGTGAGCGGGCAGGGTCGGCCGCATGTGGATGGTGAGATTCGCTGCTACTACGGACTATCGGGATTTTCCGTGAAGCTCTCGGAAGACGAAGGTGGCGAACCAGTGCGGGTTTGTGACATCGTGGTCATCGAATCCGCGAGGACCAAAAATTGAGTCGACAGGTCGCCTGACAGTGGGTTGCCCTTCAGTCACGGATATGAAATCTGTGACGCCTGGATCGCTGCCCCAGTGGTCGATGATCGCGATTACCGCGAGAGTAAAGGTCTGACGGTCACCAAGGCAGGCACGTATGCCTTCACCGGATTCCATCCATGCTTGAATGAAGTCTGCTAGACACTCGGGATCTTTCCCGATTTGTGAACGCAGCCCCTTTGTCGGAGTGCCAATAGTGTAGGCTTCGAAGCTGCTGATGGCATCCGAAATTGCAAATGGCATGATGGCCTCCATAAGAATGAAGGCCGACCCCGCATCTACTTGTAACACAATTGCATGAATAATGCAACAACAGAAGGCGGGAGATAGTAATTTGGATCAATTTCTCGTCTAATAACACCGAAATGGTCAGTTCTTTAACGCTAATCCAGGCCTGAACTTTTCGATCTTGATTCCGTTTCGGTTTGCCTGTCAGGCGATGGTCGATCTGGGTAGACTTGCGTGGTCAGACCGATGGCGGAAGAGGGGCTAGGCGCGTGGACGATCAAGCGGCGATTCCCGAACGCACAGCCTCGGGTGACCTGGCTTATCTCGCTCAGGACGGAGTCACGAAGGCCTCTCTTCAAGGGTGCTGGGGCCTCATAAGTTTGGTTGCAAACGAACTAAGCGTGTCAGAGATCAGCATGAGCGCGGGTCGCCGAGCAAATCTACTCGACGATATTCTGTCGCAGGTTATCGCAGATCAGAGGCAACGAGCCCTGTCCTTGCTCGATAAACTCACCCTCGAAAAAGCCTCTGATGCGCCGTGCTTTCAGGTTGCGGCAGCTGGTGAGCTGGTTGGAAAGACTAATGAGAGTGAATTCGAAAAGGTCAGAGACAATCGCTGTCGTAAGCTGACTGTAAGTTGGCAACAATTAGCAAACAATCGAGAGCACCAAGGTACAAGAGCAGAACGTCAACTGCGGGCTGTGATGTGGCTTGGTATGAAAAGCGGTCGATCTGCGGCTCCGGACCGGAACGGACCCAAACTGCTAGCTGCTCTAGAGGCGGCTGTACGACAATATCTCCATGACGAATCCGTTCGCACCAACCTCATAGCCCGTTTCGTCGACAAGCCGACAGAATCGAAAGTTTCGACTGGCTCGGCAGTGCAGCCGGTTCGGCAGCCAGCGAACGAGTCTGTTTCGTCAGAGTCAGATTCGCCTCAGCAGGACATGAGTAAGCAGTACTTTCAGAAAGTCGACGGATATTCTTCCCGGAAGCGGTGGCTTCTTCCTACAGCTTTTATCACTGCGGCTGTATTGATAGCCGCACTCGGTGTCGTGATACATACGATGTCATCCAATGATCGCGAGAAGGCAAAACGGGACCGCTTTGCTCCAAACGTAAGTGCTTCGGTGCTTTACCCAGGTGACTGTTATGGAGGAGAGCTTGTTCCTGGTAAGTCAATCGAACGAGTTAATCAGATAGAACAGGAACTCTATAAAGCAGGCAAGCATGACGACTACCAAGCCCGACGGAGAGCCTTAGGCGTTGCGGACTCAGCTATCACTGTGAGTCTTTCTATCACTGCAAAGCCTGACACCACTGCGTCTGTTCGCATAGTTAAAGTAGAAGCTGATCGCTCACCTGCCCCAACAGGCGTTTTTCTCAACTATGGATGCGGCGATCCCGAGGATTACTATCATGCCGCACTGAACCTCGACGCAAATAGCGAAGTAGACATCATCCAGAAGAGCCTAAAGCCAACTAGCTTCCATCCTCTACACATGCTTTATGGTGATGACTATTTGAAGAGGGTGGAAGAAGAGCTTGACAGCACGCGAATGCGACGACTTTTCCAGTCGTTCACGGTTTCAGGCGATCAGCCTGGCCACTTTAGACTTTTTCCCTTCACGAGAGATTGCTCTTGTAGGTGGAAGTTGACGCTTAAGTGGGATGCAAACGGTCACGACGGATGGCTGAATGTCGATAATCGTGGTAGGCCGTTCTGGACACTGTCCCCTAAGAATCTAACGATGTATCGACAGAACATTGAGTGGCCAAAAAAGAGCCCACAGCGCTGGATCAATTCCTAGAGGATGACGTATGAGCCCAATCTTGTGGCCTGGAAGGTTTCTCATCGCAGTCGCACTTCTTCTTGCGTGTGCGGCAGATGCTCCTCGCGCTGCGTTTCCTCATCTTTCTGTTGCATGGACGACACCTCTCAATGTCGTCTCGGGGCCGCGAATGGCTGGTGGTGGGTGGATTGGAGATCCAGCTTTAGTATATGCTACCCATAACGGCCGCCTTTACCTCATTGCTATAGACAGTGCAACCGGAAAAGAAAGATGGCGTCAGCCAGCTACACCGGGAGGAGCGCCGCGCGGAGTCTCTCTGACTCCTCGAGTGTTCAGTGGCTTCCCTGTCTACTTTCGCCAAGGAAATAAAGGGGTGTACTCGGCTCAATTGGTAGTCGCCGATCCTTTCACAGGCGAGGATCTGGTAGTCACGAAAACTGCCTTTTTTGTCTCAATGCCCGAGATCTGCGAGAACAGCGCTAGATCGATCTGCATCATGGCTGTAACGGACACAAAGTCGACCGCAGCCACATGGCGAGAACTAGCGATCGATGGCGTATCTGATGCGCTCGAAGCGTACCCCGCTGTTTCTGCGATGCCATCTGGATGGCCACTCGGCCCGCGCAATATGCTTCTATTTTCCGATAGCGGTGGTTCAGAGCATATTGGCGTGTATCAGTACAGTAGGAGTAATCCGTGGGAAGGGGAGGAGCTTTGGCGTAGGCCTGTACGGAGCGTATTTGGCGAGGAGTATGGGAATGGGCAATGGGAATGGTCCTATAACTCCAAAAGCGACCTATATGTAGGCTCGCTTAGGAGCAGGCCGCAAAAGCGAGACGCGGAGATGCTCATCACTGATCTAGCACACAACACAAAGCTGGCCGCTATTAGGCGCTCCACGGGGGAGGTTCTCTGGAGCCAAGAAGGTGTCGACAACCTATGTAACTACAAGCTCTGGACGCCGACCACCAAGTTTATAAGCGATTACAACCACTCATTCTCCGTTCCTGTCCGCTGCCGCATGGAGGGAACCATTATCAATGACCTTTCTAAGAGTGCAAAGTATCGAAGCCGAGTGGAGGGTGTGAACGTCACACTCGAGGGCTACGACCTTCGTACAGGGCGGACACGGTGGAGTGTCCCCTTGGGCGATACACCCGAAGCGTTGGCTTGGACTGTCTCAAACGGCCCGTCGCCGACTCCGCTAGTTCGTGCAGGGGCTACTAGCATTATCGTTAAGGTGAACAAAAGGCCTCAAGCAGTCGATCTCGTGACTGGCAAGATTTGGCCCGCAGGAAGACAAAGGACGTTCTGGTGTAGTACCTACTTGAGAGCTACCTTTGAGTTCGGAAGACAGCGTAATCGGCCACACCCAGTCTGGTACGGAAACGATGGGTATGGTTATATCAGATACGGTGAACGACTTCACAATTGGTGCGATGTCAACGGAAGTCCTGTAGGGCACGATCATCTTGGACCGACATTCGTCCCGAATGGGATCAGTGTGCAGGCTGGTGAACTTTCCCTCGTTGCTACCCCGCGTGGGCTAGTTGCTTACCGGTTCGCAACAGCCAAATAGAATACGGCGGAGCCCACCCGAACCAACCCATAGGTCGATCCAGGCAGGCCCCGCCCGCACCTCGCCCATGGCCGTAGCCGTGGGTCAAGGTACTCCCCACTACGAGGGCTTATTGCCCCGGCGGGATCCGGCCGGCTTCTCGGTCGAGGTGTCCTCGCCGATCAGGCCCTGGAGGGCCTCGCGCCGTGCCTTGAGTGCGCGCTCCTCGTCGTCCAGGCTCGCCAGCGCCTTCGCCCGGATCTCGGGGTCAGACAGCTGCTTCGCGATCCAGTCGGTGAGCGCTTCGATGCCAGCGTCGTTCACGCTGAGGTCGGTGATCTGAAGAACCGAGTCCAGCTTGCCGCGCAGCTCGGGGCTGACGCGGATGGCGACGGTCTTCTTCTCCTCACCGGTACCAGTTGGCTGCTCGCTCACGAGCTACCTCCTCGGCGGATTGCGGCCGACGAACCCCATGACTGAGTTCATCGATGAAACCGCAGTGGGCCGACGAGGGTGTGCTGGTCGGTGTTGACCATTCACAAGTGCTGACGTTTGTCAGCACTTCTATTTATAATCACCCAGCAATAAAAGTCAATACCTCGTTCTGGGATCGACGTGCGATCGCATATTGGGTGGGCCTCTAGTCGTTGGCGACCCACCTACGGTGATGGCCGGGGAGGTAACAAAGCAAAGCGCGCCCCGCAGTGGAAATGAAGCGGGGCGCGCTTGGAGTTGAGGCCAACCTATCTGAATCCGTTATAAATCACATCCTCTATGTGAGCCCTGATGACCCGCAAACTCGGCGCCCCATCCTGCGACGTCGTGTTGTGCGTGATGCACCAGATCACGTCCAGCTCCGAACGCAGGTAGAAGCGCCCGCGCCCTTTGCGGCTAGTTACCTGGCTCAGGACGCCGCGTCCAGCCCACCGCTTGAGGGCAGTTGGCGACAACCCGCTGAACTTGCTCGCTTCCTGGGATGGCACCCACTGGCTGTGGTCAATGTCGTACAGCAGGGCCGTCCAGCCCCACGAGATGCGATCGGTGGTGTCCTGCAGGGGGTCAACCAGGATCACGTGCAGACCGCCTGTTGGTTGGTGACGGCCAGTTCCGCCCACACGACCTTGCCCCAGGGCGCGACCGGATAGAAGCCGAAGTTCACGCTGAGGGCGTCCACCATCATGAGACCGCGCCCGTTCTCGCGCCCCAGATCGAACGGCAGAACGTGCGGCTCACTGGGGCAGCGGTCCCACACCTCGATGGCGACCGTCGACTGGAAGCCGAGCATGCGTAGACGGATGAGCTTGGACGTGGGCAGGTGCTTCCACTGGCCGTCCGCGTACTCCTCGCATACCTGGAGTACCGGTAGGCCACAGGCGAGGTGCCCGCCCATTTGGCGGGTCCTTTTCCTGTGGCCCCCGGCCCGAACCGGACGTGCACCTTTCGATGCATCCGGCTCTCCAGTGTTACGTGTTCGCGGTTTTCTCTTCCTTATGGATGGATTCATGACAGGACGGGCAGACCGCTAGAGTCTTGCGTCGCATTCTGGCCATGAGTTCCGCCCAAGCGGGTTGAGGCCGTCCTGGGGCCGGTGCGAGATCGGCGATTTTCCGGACTTGATGAATCTGGGGTTCGGTCCGGTTTCCGCATACCTCGCATCGTCCTCGCGCCAACCTTTGCAGGAGTTCCCTGCCGGAACGGCGCGAGTTGATCGGTGCAGCGGGGAGGTCGGTTATGGTGACCTTCCGCTGCCGTTTGAGGGGAATTCCTCCGAACCATGCGACCAGCGGTTTCCTGTTCGCCCGGTGGATGTGGGCTTCGAAGCGTCTGCGTGGCCCGTGCGGTGTCTTGACGGTCGTTTTGTGCTTGTTAGCCATCTTGGACACCGTGGAGTCGTGCTTGGCCGCCAGCGTTTTGAGCATCGAGGTCAGCATGACTCCTTTCAGCCGGTCAAGTCTCCAGACGTCTCCGGCAAGCAGGTAGTACTGGACGATCCCCCGGTACTGGGCTCCGTAGGTGGCGACGATGTCGTAATCGGTCCTGTCCCTGAGGAAGTCCAGATGCACGGGTTTTCCGCGCTTGAGATAGGGGGCGCACTTTTCTTTGATCACCGCCTTTGGAACGCGCAGTCGGATCTTTCCGTTGGTGGCGCGGAAGCCGTGGGCCATCCTGCCGCCGCGTGAGATCTTGCGGTTGGCGTGCTGAACGGTGATCTCGTAGCCGAGGAACCGTGCCGCGCCTGTACGGGCGTGGGTGATCAGTGTTTTGTCCTGGGCGAGTTCCAGTTTGAGTTCGTCACGCAAGATCCCGGCCAGTTTCTGCTTGATCCGTTCGGCTTCGTGTTTGGGTCCGGAGAATCCAAGAAGGATGTCGTCGGCATATCGGATGTAACGCAACCGTCGGTAGTGGGGGTCTTGTGGATCCCCGACCGGGTGTCTTCTGAGTTGCTGGCGCAGCTCGTGGACGCTGGGCGGTGTACCGCTCCTTTTGTGATAGGTGTGACGGTTTCTGATACGGCCGATGTTCTGCTCGATCTCCCGGTAGGCCGGGTTCCTCCTCCGGCTCTTCCCTCGGTTGTTCATACGCAGCAGACGGCGTTCGACGAGGTCGTCCAGCCGATCCAGGTAGATGTTCGACAGAACCGGCGAGACCACACCGCCCTGCGGCGCTCCGGAGAGCGTCGCGTTCCATGTCCAATCTTCCAGATATCCGGCCTGGAGCATGGAGCGCACCAATCGAAGGAACCTGTTGTCGTGGACCTTCTCCGCCAGGATATCGACCATCAAATCGTGGTCGAGCGACCCGAAGCAATCGGAGATGTCTCCCTCGATGAACCAGGTCGTCCCCGTCCAGGTATCCGCAATTTTAGCCAGTGCGGTGTGACATCCCCGGCGCGGACGGAAACCGTGCGAGTCATCGGAGAACCGGGGCTCGTAGTAGGCCTCCAGAAGGAGGCGGACCACTTCGCCGACCAGCTTGTCCGACCAGGACGGAATGCCCAGCGGCCGACGCTTGCCGTTCCTTTTGGGAATATAGACTCGCCGCACCGGCCGGAACCGGTAGCGCTCGTGGCGCAGCGCCTGGATGATGCGCTCGATCCTGGCCATGGACATGCCGTCCGCGGTTTCTCCGCAGGCCCCCGGAGTCATCGCCCCCTGGTTGGAGTACAACTTCCCGTAAGCCTGAAGGTACAAGTGCGGATTGAACAACTGTCGATACAACCGCTCCAGTGGCAGACCTCGCCTGCCGCGTTCACGCAGGACATTCAGAACTGTTTCGGCGTTCTGCATTGCGCATACCTCCCAGCGTCTTCATGCCCGTTCACCTGGCCCCCTTCGCCCTGCGAGCGGCTCTCCCGCTCTCCCTGGAGGGGCGTCACTCCCTCGACTACTACGAGGCCTCCGTCACCTGTCGAACTCGCGCCCTCCAGGTGATCCCGCGTTCGTTTCCGCCTTACGTATCGAGCGCGACTTAGGCGCCCCACTCATCTCCTTGAATCCCTTCACTAGGGATCGTTCCGCGCTCCGAAGGGTGCACCATAACGCAATTAATCCGATGCAGGAGGCGGCGCCGGCGACAGGTACAAATTGCCGACGGATGTAACCTTTCATCCTCTGGAGATTAGGGTTCAAGCAATCCAGCCTTCGCCATATCGCACGGGCCCCTCAACGCATCGCTTCCATACCTGAACACGACCGCTGATTTCCTGGCATGCTATTGTCCCCATTCCCTCACGAGTCCGGGTAAGCCATCAGGCCCAGGAACCTCCCTTCAGTTCCTCCCGGCTGTACCGGGGATAAGACGGAACGCCTCGCGGCGCACTGGCGTTCGTCACGAGCTCTGTGCCTACGGTGAGCATGTCGTCGACCACCTGCGGTGCCTGCCACCACTGGAGCGTCCGCTTCATAAAGATGCGCGCGATGGCCGTCGCGTCCGGCGCAGCCACGATGTCGATGGTGTCGCTGAAACGCACCGTGTTTGTCAGGTGCGTGGCGTGTTTGCGGATCATGATTCGTTCATGATGATGACGGTCACTTTCGTTGTCTCGACAAGCCGTTCCCATATGGCGTCTTGAAGGACACGGCTTTCAGCGAAGTCGGACAGGCCGCGAATGATGACATACCTCACCGGCGTCCGCTGGACTTCTGCGATCAGCTCATTCAGACCGGGCTTTAGGCGCGCGTCCCATTCGTAGAAGACCCTGGAGAGCTCGAAGCCGCTTTGGTCGGCATACGCCTCCAGCTCACGGCTGCGCCGGTCGGCCTCTTCGGCGGGCATGTCGTTCGGCGCGTACATGTAGCCATAGGCGAGGGGCTGCAGGTGCAGGGTGCTCATCAGTGCTGCCCCTGAATCACCCAAAGGCGAGCGCCGGTTTCCTGCTCGATGTGCTGCCGCATGGCGTCCTGAAGGCCCGGCAACCGGGCGAAGTGCCAGAGCGATGGCACGAGGAGGTCTTTGACGTTGTAGCGCTTCAGCGCTTCGATCATGGTGTAAAAGGCTGGCTCCGAGCAGTTAGTGCTCTCGGTGAACACCTGATCGAGCATGAAGCCTTCACGTTCGGCGTACACAATGAGCTGACGCTTAATACGCTGTGGCTCGTCGTCTTCATCCTCGCCACCTACTACGCGCATGTAGCCGTAAATGAGGGGTCGCATTGGGCTCCTTCCGGCGTATGGAACCGGCACGGCGGCGGGGTCAAGGTCCGGCACCACCGCGCCGGTATACAGGCCAGACAAGCCGGTTGACCTGCCGAAACCCAGCGCAAGGGAGGGGCAAGAATGACGCAGAAAAGAGGCGTGGTGCCCGTTTAGCTGCGCAAATAGCCGCCAGGCAGCTAGGGTGGGGTACCCCTTGGCGGCCCGCCCTAGAAGGGAAAGCGGGATGGCGAGCAAGCGCGTACGCCTCGCCCAACGTCGCAAATCGGCAGGTTTTACCCAAGAGCGCTTGGCTGAACGCCTGGGCGTCGAGCGCTCAACGATCGTGCGCTGGGAGACGGCCGAAACGGAACCGCAGCCGTGGGTGCGGCCCAAGCTGGCAACAGCGCTCAAGGTGACGGCCGAAGAGCTACAGGCCATGCTCGACGACGTCACGATCACTCAGGCCAAGCCGAGCGAACGCATGAGCTACGTGTTGGAGCACCCTTCCTCGGTCGACCTGGTGGCAGTGGCGTACCTACATGAACGCATCCGCCAGCTCGACGAGCAGTACGACAAGGCCGCCTCGACGGCCCTGCTCGGTCCCGCCGGCCAAGTCCACGGCCAGGTGAAGTTCCTTCGGGAGAACGTCACCAATCCCCGTGTACGAAAGGCGCTCTTCGAGGTGGAGGCCGAGTCCGCCACGATCATGGGCCAGCTCGTTTGGGACGTCAGCCAGCGCCGTGATCACGAAGCTCCGGTCGCCTACCTTGACGAGGCCATCGCCGCGGCTCGTCAGGCGCGTGACGCCTGCACTGAGGCGTACGCCGTCCTCCGTAAGAGCTTCGTCGCGCTCTACGGTGACAAGGATCCCCACAAGGGCGTTGCTCTGGCCGCGCAAGCTGCCGAGGCCGCCATGCCCGCCAGCCCGTCGCTCACCGGCCTGAGCCTGCTCCACGTCGCCGAGGGCTACGCCATGAGCGGCGAGGTCAGGGCGTGTGAGGAGGCGCTCAAGAAGGCCGAAGCCCAGCTTGGCCGGGTGAGTACGGATGACCTGGCGGTGGAGTACTACACGATCAACGAGTTCAACCGCCTGAGCGGCTCCTGCTACCTCTTCCTTGGGCTGCCGGAACGGGCCGAGCCGATCCTGCGCTCGACCGCCAGGGCGCTCGCACCCAAGAAGAAGAGCCAAGCCATCGCGCTCGGCAACCTCACACTGTCACTCGTCCGGCAAGGCAAGCTGGACGAAGCGGAAGCCACCATGCATCGGACGATCGACGCCGTGGAGCTGACGCGCGGCGGCGGCGGGCTTAACCTGGCATTTGCTGCTGGCCGGGAGCTCCGGCAGTGGCGGCAGGAGGCGTGGGTGCAGGACGTTAACGATCGCCTGTTGGCCCTCATGGCAGCGATCTAGCGATAGTGGTAGGGCGCGTGGGAAACATCGACCAAGCCAAGGCAGCCGTCCGCGACCGAGTGTGGCGCCTCCTGGAGCACGAGGGTGCGGTGCCGGAAGGCTCGTACGGCAAGATCCCCGGCTTCCGCGGCGTCGAGGCGACGGCCGAACGACTGGCTGAACTCGACCTGTGGAATCGTGCTCGCACGATCAAGGCCAATCCGGACTGGGCCCAACTACCTGTCCGCGTCCGGGCACTCCAGGACGGCAAGCTCCTATATATGGCCGTGCCTCGGATGGCCACGCTGCAGCCGTTCTACCTGCTTGATCCGGGGTCGCTCACCGTTCCGCCTGAGCAGGCAGCCGAGAAGAAGGGCGCGGCCCAGATCGCTCGCCGTGTCGGCGTCGAGGACATGCGGCCTATCGACATCGTGGTGTGCGGCAGCGTGGCGGTGAACCGCTCCGGGGCGCGGATCGGCAAGGGCGCCGGCTACTCCGACCTTGAGGTCGCCCTACTCATTGAAGCTGGGCTCGTTACCGAGCAGACGGTCATCGTGGCGCCCGTGCACCAACTCCAGGTCGTCGACGAGGAGATCCCCGAGACTGAGCACGACTTCAGCGTTGATCTGATCATGACGCCGGATGAGGTGATCGAGTGCTCAGGCCATCGCCGGCCGCGGGGGTTGATCTGGGAGAATCTGTCAGCGGAGAAGGTGGCGGAGATTCCAGCGTTGGCTGCCCAAACATCTAAGCGCTTCGGGAATAGGCACGGATTGGACAACGAGTCGGTGAGCAAACGTGAACTCCGACAATAACGGGGCGGATCTCTCCGCTGCACTCACGGCGTACGACCGAGTAGCACTCAACCTCGACAAGCTGGATCGGGTCTGGCAGCGCATGCAAGACCTGCTTCCTGAGGGCCCCTTCATTGGAAGTGGTGACGAGGACGAGGTCACATACGATCAGCTCGGAGAGGCGTGGGCCAAGATTGCAGCAAGCCTGCCCGCGATCGATGGTTGGCGTCTTGAAGCAGGCGTCATCGATTATGCCGCTATAGGCCAAACTCGCCTCGAGTACCTCGAGCTAGGTGAGCAGATGGGGGCACTCGCATTTGAGAATCAAGTCACCGCACCAGCAACCGAGACGATCAGATATAGACAAAGGCTCGCTCGTGCCCGTCAGATGCTTGTGCGTCAGCGTGGTTCTGAACTGGTCAAGGTCATCGATGACACTTTGGCACCTGTCCCTATAGGAGTCGATGAGGAGCTTCCGACCGAAGAGGCGGCTCCTCGACTCGGTGCCATAAACGAAGCCGTCAGCGAGATCGAACGGCTGGTCGGTGAAGCACTGAGTGGTGGGCCACGTCAGAGTGACCTTCATCGGCATCTGCACTTTGCCACGCCGCAGGATCTCCGGGATATAGCTGCGATGGACTGGCCCGCCTTTCGCCCGCATGTCGAGCAGGCTCTCTATGGTGATGAAGACCCAGTGCCGGTAGATGTCGATGACCTTACCCAGCTAGCAACTGCACCTGCCTCACCAGTGCCTTTCCAGGTGCACTGGGAGCGGACCGATGCTGATGGCTTCGAGCGGCTTCTTGCACGGATCTTGGAACAGTCCGGTTCGTACGTACGGATTACGCGGCCGATACATGTGAATGCCGCGGACGCTGGACGTGACATCGAAGCATTTCGTCGTATCAGTCACGGGCTCACTGGAGAGAGGTTCGAGCGCGTCATCGTGCAGGCGAAGCACTGGCCGAAGCGAGGCATAAATGCTTCGGACATCTCTGACTTGGTTTATTCCAAACTACCCCTCTGGGAGGGTGAGCCGATCAGAGGTCTCATCTTCGGCACGACTGGCTACTTTACGCAAGAGGCCGTTCGTTGGGTGGATGACCACAACCGGGAAGCTAAACGCCCGGATATCGAGCTCTGGTCTGTCAGCGAGCTTGAAAGCTTCCTTCGCAAGTGGCCAGCGGTCTTGGCCGAGTTTGGGCTCGTCGACTAGGCAGTTGGGCAGTTTGCTGGGCGATCTGCCCAGTGCCAGTGCGTCCCGGCTGATAGGGATCGATCCTGGCGAGTGGTGACGGGGGCTCAGCGCTCCCCGCGAGGCCGAACCGTCGTAGGCGCCGCAACCACCGTGAAGGCCAAGGAGCCTTGAGGGGTTATGCGAAGCGCCTTGAAATAATCAGATAGACCTCTGCGATTGTGAACAGGGTATAATCTTTATATGCATCTAGGCTCTTCACCCACTACCCGTCCATCATGGTTTAACGAGCTCATTGCGGCCCTCAGGCAGCCCAAGAAGGCCTGGTGTGATGAAGAGCAGATTAGCTTTGTGGTAGCGGCGAGAGAGCTGAACGCTTGGCTCCACGACAAACGTCCGTATGACGGAAAGCACAAGCAAGGATGGAAGTCAGCGCTTCGGGATTTCGTGCAGGCTGTCGGAGATCTGGGACCCGAGGCGATAGCGAGTCTCAGCGGCGAACTTCCCCCGTGTCAGTCGATTGCGCAGCATCTTCAGCAGAGCACGGCATCCGGCTTTGAGGCGCTGCTTGTTGCTCAGAGGGGTGTGTATCGAGCAGCTTTCGGAGCACTGTTGAATCGGCTTGGTCAGGCCGATGTTCGGCTGGCCGTATGGAAGGACCTTGTCGCGACGTGCCGCACGCCGACTACTTCGTATCGGAAGATTGCTGTGCGGCGCGACTTGTTCTGGGCGGTTATTCGTGCTTCGGAGTCACGCGGGGACCGTGTAGGTGGCGATCTCCAGGGGGTGCTAGCTGATAACGCCTTCGAGGTTCGCGCCGTCAGGCTGTCACTCGGTGAGGCCGATCCCTCCAAAGCTACGATTCCTCCGCGGCCCAATGAGGCGGCGAACTTGACTGAGGGCGAGCGTCTGTCCTTGTGTGAACGGCTTCTCACCTTGGAGCCGGTGCCAGCGCGTCATGTGGTCTGGGTGGCGTTCGAGAAAGCATCTCTGGCCAGAATGATGCAGACAGTTGGACCGATCACTTTCTACGATGCGCACTGGATCAAGTCTTGCTTGGATATGGCGAACTTTCCAGCAGAGTTCCCCGAGGAGCTCGAAGACAGGAGCTTCATCTTCGAATCCTCTGATCTCCCGGAAGAGCGCGACACCGTGCTGGCTCGGGTTGACCTGGGAACCAGATCATTGGGTGACCCCGTAACCGTTGCTCGCAAACAAGCTGAAGCGGTAGTCGCAGTGGCCGGCTTCGGTTTCGGAAAGCCTCGGTGGCGGATTCTTCAGGGCTATCTCCAGGCGGTGGACGGACGCCTCAGAGGTATGGGCGCTTTCATGACGCCCCTTGATACCGACTCGTTGTCTCAGTCTGCGTCTTCCGATCCGATGAGCGATCTTCTCTCGAAGGTCGAGGCTGAGCTGTCGCCGCATCTTCCCGTTGACAACCCTGACCTAGCCGAGCTTATAGATGCGGTTCATGCGTGGCAGCGTACGAGTAGGGACGAGCCTCTGTCATCCATAATCCTGGACGTGCGGATACTGGAGCTGATCGCTTCGCGGGTCACTCACGGGAGCTGGTATGGATTTCTAGATGACTACCTTTCTTCTGCCTGGGTTCGACACAAGATTCTCAACTGGGTGCATGCGACCGCCTACGAAGCAGGCTATACGCATATTGACGGGCTGTCTTCAGACCAAAAGCAGGAAAGAAGAGAGCTGCAACTGAAGGTGTTCAGGAGCACAGGATACGGTCACCAGGTAGATCTGGCCAAGGCGTACGAAGCCCTGCCGCAACTTGTCGGCATGTTCCCGTCAAATAGTGAACCCTATCGCAAGCTAAATCACGCAGTGAGCGCGCTATCCTCGCCAGCGAGCATCACGTCCCTGCGTGACGACCTGCATGAACAATGGAGCCTCACTAGAGAGCGGCTGCAACGACTTCGGAACGCGCTCGCTCACGGTGGCCCCGTGGATGTCGAGGGCGCAAAGACGGTGCACGGTTTTGTGCGTTTGCTGGCGGCTTGGAGTATCAGCCGGAGCCTGGAAGGCATCTTGAACGGGAACGGGGTGGTTGCCGATCAGGCTAAGCATCGAGACGAAGCCAATTCGTGGTACCAGGCCGTTCCTAGTGCGAGTGACGCCGAGAGCGCACTCTTTCCTAGCTAGGACTGATCTTCCGCTTCCCGCCCCAGCAGGCAACTCCGCTTTGTCAGTGGCCTACGGGTGGCCTTTTGTGACTTGATCAATTCTTGAATGACCAGCAGATGGAGCCTGTACGACACATGAAAGTGACTGTCGCTACCGGGTTTTTGAGCGCTCCTCTTTCAGGTCATCTTGCTCCGGCTCGTCGCCGATCTCTTTGCGTAGCTTGACGGCCTGGAGGCCGACGGCTCGTGCTCGCATGGACTGGCCAGTGTCGTAGGTCAACAGCGTCACGCGTCGACTGGCTAGCGGCTCAATCGTCAGAGCCCGGTCAACAATCTCGTCATCGGCAATTGGGAGGCGCTGGTGTCCTGGAGGATCGAAAAGGAGCTCAACGGTGATCTCGCTACTGGACTGTTCGCCGGGGGGTGGGGCGATGGATGGTGCGGCGCGAAGGTGAGCTCGCCCGCTGATATTGTCGAACAACCGATCCAGCACCGCCAGGGTATAACCTGCGCGCCACCGAACACGCCGATCGCGGCTCTCCTTCAAGGCATCCAGTTCGTCGACGACCACGATTGGAATGAGCAGGTTGACCGGCGACTGCCAGACGTTGAGGATTGGTCCGAATTCCACCTTCTCCAGCTTTTGCTCATGCTGGATAAAGAAGCTGGTGTCGGGTACCACGAAGTTGCCATAAGGCTGCCAGCGTTGAACCTGGTTCTCTATTGCCGTAATTGCCTCATTGAACGCATCGACGCGTTGCCCTAGTTCCAGGGCAACGAGTCCGTTCAGGACTCGCTCGTCGAGCAGGTTGGCGAGAGTGCCGACCGCAGAAAGAAGCTGTTCGTACCGCCGCGTGAGGATCAATCGCTCGAGATCTCGGTCGCTGACCTGACCATGGAGCAGACGAGCCGTGTCACTGACCCAGTCCAAGTAGTCGAGCAACCTCGTGTGTGCTGACTTCGGACCGGCTCCCTGAAGGTTGGAGGCGTCCTTACGAGCATTGCGAAGCGCGCTGAGCAGGTTGTCTCGGTCTGTGCCTGGACGGGGCGTCACTAGCATGCTCCTACCCTGGCACAGCCGCGACGCTCGGAGCAGCTGATTATCTAGGCGGCTGTCCTGGGGTCGGGTATCGGTGGGTAGTGCTATTCGTCGCGCACGATGAAGCAGGCTCGCTCATAAAGCTCGTCGAACGTGATGATCTCCACATCGTGGATGGCGCTTCTGTACAACTCAAAGGAAGTCATCTTCTCGGGGTTGACCATCCCATTCACCTTGAATTCATCCAGGTTTCCTACCACGAGCACCTGCCGAGGCCTGATCGTCGAGACCTGGATTCCGGTGGGAGCACCGTCGTCCTCAAAGTGTGTGTAGATCTGTTGAGTGATCGCCGCAAGCGCCTTGCTCACCGTTTTCTGGACCTGCGAGAGGCCTCCGCTCACTTCTTTCGAGACTTGGTACACGTCAGGTTGGCGGTAGGCAGTCTTCTCGAGAAGCGGGGTTGCGTGCGTCTTGATCTCGCAAAAGGCAAAACTGCTTATATACCCCTTGGTGCGCAAGATAGCGTCGATGCGCTTGCCGGCCCCGGTGAAGATGTTGGCGCCGGTGGTAAAGCGTTCGAGTTTCTCGCCATCCAGTGGCTCACAAGCCACCAGATTCAAGCCGTAGCCGAAGATCCAGGGGTTCGCCTCGAAGAACGCCTGCCAGACCGCTTCGCGCTTGGTGTTTGGTCCGCGTTGTTCCCGCTGCTGCTCGAAGAACTCTTCATCTGTGAGTAGCTGCCCAAAGATGGCAAGCTGAGCCTTGCGGTTGCTGATCAGGCGAATATCTTCCTCGGTCAGCGATCCGCCGAGCGCCAGCCTAGTGGCCTGCAAGACCGTTTGCCTATCCTGTCCCTCTAGGGCCCTTGCCAGCTGAGCAGCATCGGTGCCAACGACCCGAAAGTTGTTGTCGGGAAGAGAGACATCTGCAAAGCTTTGAATGAAGTGAATCAGCTTCCAGAAGTTGTCGTAGGCTTTGTCGATGTCAACGGTGGCTTTGATTATCTTGGTGACAGTTGTCTCCGGCACCTCTAGCTGCTGCACCGCTTTGGTGTCCTTAGTCTTATCCTTTTTCCAAAAGCGGAGGCGTGGCGAGTACTCATCGTTTTTCTTGATGAGCGTGACCTGGCAGAGCATGGCCACCTGCGGACGATCTTCAAGGACGAAGTCGGTGATCAAGCGCTTCGTCTTGGTGTCGTAGAAGTAGTGGAACCCACCCTTGCCGCTATCTCGGATCTCCAGGGCGGAGAAGTCGCCATTGTCCACCGAGAACTCGGTGCCGATTGAACTGAAGTCGATAGAAAATGCCACCATGATAAGGCCTCGTTTAACTTTTCTATATTACCTTTTTCTAGCTGCTGAGTAAATTACTGAGCCTCTGCGGGACGCCGCGCCGGTGCGGGTCAGCTTAGCGGATGAGCGGCCCTGGATCTGCGTCTTTAGTGGGGGGTGGGGTGGTTTATGTGCATATGTCTCGTAATGGGGTTCGCTTGTCAAGATCTTTTCTCAAAGATCATTAGTTTGATGGGAGGAGCTAGCCTTATCGGCCGCCCCTCCTCGCCCGCATCCTCACCCCACGCTCCAACAAGCGACTGCGCACTGTCATGTCGTTGACACCCATGCGTTTGCCGATGCGAGCCAGTGACCAGCCCTCCTCGTAGAGTTGGACCGCCTCGTCGATCTGTTCTGGTGTGAGGCCAGTTCTGCGCATGGTGACGTCGTGGCGATGAAGGATGTCACTGACTGTGGTGCGGTGGATGTGGAAGCGACGAGCGATCTGGTACACCGATGCGCCCGCTCGGTAGGCGGCCACCACTTCTTGGGTTTCCTGCTCTTTGAGCTGCTTCGCACGACCGGGGAGGTCTCGCGCGGGCTTCGTGGGTATCGGCGCGGTGAGTGAGGGCAGTTTGCGTAGCAGCGTCTCGAGAGCCTTGGCCTGTGTACGGGGGTTGTACAGGGGTGGCGAAAGGCCCACGAGTCGGGCCGCTGTGGTCGGCGCTGAGCGCCTTCCCAGTGGCCCGCAGTGTTTTCCCGGGGGCGACCCCCGGACCCCCGATGTGGGGGCGCCGCCCCCACACCCCCGGTCCTTATGAGTTCGAGTAAGCAGACATAAGGCCCACTCTGGTCGGGCCATCGTGGTCGGCGCTTTGTGCCTTCCCGGTGGCCTGTTTTGCTTTTCGGGTGGGGGATCAGTATTCGGTTCCGGAGGAGGAGCTGAGTATTGCGGAGCAGGCTGAGACCAGGAAGAAGAGCAGGAGCAGGGCTCCGCAGCCTATGCCGATCGTGCGCGCCAGGATCAGGTCGGAGCCTCTTCGGGGGCCCGCGTACGGGGGGAGTCCGTGGGGTGCTCCGGGTGGGGTGATGGGCGGACGGGGTGGGCGTGCGGGTGGGAAGAAGACCTCTTCTGTGGCTGTGGTGGGGGAGTGGGGCGTGTGCGTCGGGGGCCATGGGGTGCGGGGGTGTGGGACTGGGGAGGGGGTTGGCCAGGGCTTGTGTGGTGGGGGTGTGGGGCGGGGACGTGGGTTTGTTGTTGGGGTGGTGGCTGTGGGGCGCGTGGTGCGGGTTAGGGGGACGAGGGTGGACGGGTCGGTGGCCGTGGTGCGGTCGGTTTCGCAGACCATGCAGGTGGTTTCGTCTGGGGCGTTCCAGACGTCGCAGCGTAGGCAGCGCCAGTTCGGCGTGGCGATTTCTTCAGCGACCGTCACTGGTCTTCTCCGCGGTGTGCAGGCGGTCGTGCAGGATTCGCAGTAGTGCCTCGGTGTCGGGGCGGGGGCGGAAACTGATCCAGTCGGGGCTCGTGTCCGGGCGCTTGGCGCGGCGGCGTCGCAGGATCACAGGCTGTTCACGATGGTGTTGATGATCTCGCCCATCTCGAACTCCTCCAGTCCCGCGCCGGCGGCGGACGGGAACAGCAGCGTCTGGTTCCACTCCTCGACCAGGTCGGCCCAGGGCTCGCAGTCGGGCGCGAACAGCACGAGGCGCTTGGCGCTGTTCTCCATGGTCGCGGTGGTGCTGCTCGCGTAGCCCCACCGCTCGAACAGGTCGTCCATGGTGGCCGGGACCTCCGGCGGGTAGGTGTGGGCGGCGCGTGAGCGGGGGTCGCCCAGCGGGTGCGCCGGGGCGTCGGTGAACATGACGATGATGTGCCGCCTGCGGTCGAGGCCGCGCTCCCACGGTGAGGCGATGGCCAGGGCGAGCGCTTCGAGCCCGGATTCTGGGACGTCCCCGCCGCCCAAGGGCAGCAGGCCCCGGACGAAGGTGTCGAACTCGGAGGCCTGGTCGGGGAAGACCAGGAAGCCGGTCTGCTCGATGGCGCTCTCGGCGTGGTCGCCGAAGTCGCGGAAGGCGATGACGCGGAGCCGGAGCTGGCTGACGGCCTTCCCCTTCTCGGCCATCGCGGCGTCGAGCCGCTGGTGGAACGACATCGCGCTCTTCTTCACCGCGTCGAGCACCGGCCACATGCTGTCGGTGACGTCGATGCACAGGACGATGTCGACCGCGTACCGCAGGTTGCCCGCGTTGCTATAGGTCATGGGGGTGTTCCTTCTGTGCGTTATGGAAGCCCGTACTGGTCCGGATTCGGGAGGGGCGCGTCGAGGTTCGGCGGTTCAGCAGGCAGATGTCGGGGTCCCGCAGCGCCTCGAAGAACGCGTCCGTGCCGGGCCGCCGCTCCGGGTCGCCCGCCGTCATGCCCTCGATCAGCTCCCGCATGACCGGGGTCAGGCGCTCGTCGGCGCGCAGCGGGGCGCCCGCGTCCACGGACTCGGCCGGTGAGGCGTGGGCGCCGGTGTCGTAGGCGGGCAGCGTGCCGGTGAGGTAGAGGTGCATGATCAGGCCGAGCGAGAACACGTCGCAGCCGGTCGTGAGCCCGGCCGGATCGCAGGGGCCGTCCGAGCGCAGGTAGCGCAGCCATTCGGGCGCGCCGTAGAGGGAGTCGCCCGCGATGACGCCCGGCGGCGGCGGGCTCCCCGACAGGTACGCGTCGTCGAAGTCGATGAGCTTGGCGGTGTGGAACGAGTTCGCCGCACGCTGCTGGACCAGCACGTTGGCGGGTTTCAGATCGCCGTGGACGACTCCGAGCTCGTGGAGCAGCCGCAGGCTGAGCACCAGCGTGCGCAGCAGGACGCTCTTGTTGCGGGTGTCGAGTGCGTGCGGCTTGGTCAGGGACGCGGTGTCCACCCGCTCGGTCACCTTGTAGTAGCTGGACCGCTCGTGGAAGAAGTCGACCGCCAGCACCAGGTTCCCGGCACCGACCGCGTCGGGTGCCAGCCGCTCCATGATCGACCGGTGCCGGTCCTCGAACTCCTCGCACTCCCGCATGCGGGCGCGCCTGCTCGCCTCGCTTCCGCCGCCGCCTTCGCGCGGCCGCTTGGGTTCCAGGAAGCGCTTGACGAAGTACTCGCGCCCTTCGCGCTCGGCGAAGGCCCACACGCATTTGCCGCCGCCCTCGTTCGTCGGCTCGGTGGTGACGCGGTAGCCGTGCACGATTTCGCCCGCCTTCATCGGCGTCCCCCGTCCGGTGCCGGTGGCATCAGCCGTTCGTAGCCGGGGCGGTATTCGTGCCAGGACCTGGAGCGCCAGGAGCGGAACTCCGGTTCCGTGAGCCGCGGGCCGTCCGGCCAGTGGGCGCGCAGGACGTCGTCCGTGCGGCGGGAGAAGGCACCGCGCAGATGCTCGAAGTCGCGGTAGCCGACGGCCACCAGGCTCAGGGACGCGTCGTCGGCGGTGTAGCCGGTGACGCGTGCGCGGAGCAGGTCGGCCCAGTCCGCGGCGTCCCTGGCGTCGCTGAGCTCGCGCAGCAGATGGCACTCGAAGTGGGCGGGCGTGTCGACGTAGCCGAAGAAGCCGTCGGTGGCGCAGACGAGGACGCACGGCAGGCGGGCCTCGGTGTCCGCCTGGTCGATGCGGAACGGCCGGTCGGCGCAGATCACGTTGGTCATCGGCGGGTCCTGGAGGAGCTGGTCAAGCGCGTCGGTCTCGTCGGTGTGGTCCCTGGTGAGCGCCTGGAGCCCGGCGCCGGGCGTCAGCAGGTAGGCGCGCGAGTCGCCGGCCCACAGCGCCCGGCACCGCACGGTTCCGCCGCGCCGCCGGTAGCGGAGCGCGGCCATTGTCGTCGGCAGCTCCCGGCGGATCCGGCCGATCAGCCGGGTCGGCCGGGTGGGGCGCATGACGGACATCGACCGCGCCATCCGGTCGCCCAGCGCGGCGGCGTCGCCGTCGTGCCCGTGGTAGTCGTGCCCGTGGGCGGCCGCCGTCTCGGCGAACCAGGTCTCGGACGTGGCGCGCGCGACCCGGGAGCCGACCCAGGCGCCGGTGCGCGGCGTCCCGTCGACGGATTCGTGGGCGATCGCGGCGCCCGAGCCGCCGGAGCCGTCGAAGACGGCGATCAGACCCGTGCCCGTCGGCCTGTGGTGCATCAGGAGCGGCTCGGCGTCCTCGCCGGCGCCTGCGCGGCGCTCCGTCCAGACGCCCGCCGCCACCAGGGACGCGTCCTGGTGGTACCAGACGGCGTGGCCCTGCTCGGCCTCCGCGCTGGACGCCAGTCTCATCGGTTCCCCCTCCCCGTCACTCGCTGTCGCGCCGTACGCCCCGGACGCGCGAAGGCGCCGGGCCCGCGTCGTCCTGGGGCGGGCCGGGCGGTTCGTCCTCGGGCGGCCCGGGCGGCCCGGGCGGCCCGGGCGGCTGGGACGGTCCGGACGGGTAGCTCGTCTGCGCTGAGGCCGTCTCCCCGGACGCGTCCGCCGGTCCGGTCGCCGGCGGGGCCGTCAGGCCGCCACGGACGCGGCTGGTCCGCCGCGTCCCGCCGAACGCGACGCTGGAACCGCCCGTCAGCCGGTCCATGATCTGGCGCTCGGCGTCGAGATGGTCGAAGGGCTCGTGGTCGGCCCCGGTGTGCTCCATCAGCTGTTCGAAGAGCCGGAGCAGCTCGGCGCGCTCGGTCGCCTCCGCGTGCGCGATCCAGTCCAGCACCTTGGACGGTCCCTCGCGCTCGAAGATCTCGGCCAGCATTCCCTCGGTGCCGTCGCGGCGCATCATCTCCAGGTGGCGGTCGCGGCGCATGCCGTCGAGCCGGGTCTCGCGGGTGACGTCGCGGTAGGAGCGGGCGGAGTTGGCGACCTCGTCCTCGTCGGGCAGCAGTTCGACGGTGGCGTTGCGCAGCCGCAGCGCCGAGTCGCCGTGGAAGCCGCCGAGCACCGCGTTCAGCGCCTCGTCCGCCTCGTGGAAGGCGGCGATGTCGAACCTCCGCGCGACGGGCCGCAGCATGTGCTTGATCGGCTCGTAGAGCGTGCCGCCGACGTCGCGGATGCCGCGCGCCACGACCACGGCGGGCTCCCCGACGCGGACCTGGACGGCGACCCGGCTGCGGAACACGAACCCCGGATCGCGGCTGACCAGCGCGATCTCGAACGCCAGCGCGTGCTCGGCGAGCGTGACCAGGCAGCTGTACTGGTGGACGCCGTAGTGGGCGTCGGGCACCGGCTCGCCGTGCCGGACCGTGATCGGCGTGCCCTCCCGGGGGACGAGCACGAGCGCGGTGCCGGGCGCCGGAGCGCGCAGCGGGCTCAGCAGCCTGAGCATCGGGATCGGCTTGTGCTCGATGACGGGGTCGAAGGTCGAGTAGTTCGGCCGGTACATACCGGAGCTCCTCAGGGTCGGCCGTTGAGGTCGTGGGCGGCGGCGCGATCGCCGGGCCGGGCGGTGCGGCCACCGGGCCGGGCGGCGTGATCGGCGGGTCCGGCGGTCAGGGCGCGGCGCAGGGTCGCGGCGGAGCGGGACGGCCGGTCGGGATCGTCCTCCCAGCGGCCGAGGTACCAGTCCAGGCGGCGGTGGTGCCGGTCGCCGCGGGCGGCGACGCCGGTGAGGACGGTCCGCATCGCCGCCAGGGCGTCCGGCTCCCGGTCCGCGTGCTCGTCGAGGAAGTCGCGGAGCGCGTCGAGCGCGTGCGTCTGGGCCGGTTTCCGGGCGAGCGCGCGGGCCCACAGCTCCTCGATGTGCCGCCGGTGCCGCCCGCCGTCGGCGATCAGCAGCGGGCGTCCCGGCGCCCCTCCGGGGACGTGCGTCCACGGGACGGGCGCCAGCACGGTGAACACCGACACCGAGAGCGCCTGCGCCACCATGGCCGAGTCGTCCTGGGGACGCGACCACTCCAGCAACGCGCAAAGGACCTCGTCCTCGCGCCCGAGCTCGGCCAGCCGCAGCACGCTGAGGCCGACGGCGGCCAGGCCGCGCCACTCCGGGTCGCCGAGGACGCGGGCCAGCAGGTCCAGGGACCGTTCCGGCCGGATGGCGCCGAAGGGGCTGCCGACGGTGTCGGCGGCGGTGAGCCGCAACCGGTTCTGGAACCCGGAGCCGCCCTCGCGCGACCAGGACTCCAGCAGCTCCCACACCGGTTCGTACAGCGCCGGCTCGCTCGCCACGATGCCGAGCGCGGCGGCCGCGGCCTCGCGTGTCCTGCGCTTGTCGTCCCCGGCCCAGCTCCGCAGGAAGCGGTGCATGGCGTGGTCGAAGTCGTCGCGGGCGATCAGCCCGGCGCTGACGGCCGCGCGGGCGCGGACGCTGATGTCGCGATGGTCGGTCAGATCGCGCAGCCAGCGCAGGAGCGCCGAGCGGCCGCCGTCCAGGAACGTCCAGGCGTGGGTGAGCACGGCCTGCTGGAGCAGCTCGCCGGTGAAGCGGACGCTCGGCGGCGAGTGGCGTCCCGGTGTGGTCCCGTCGCCGTCCCGCACCAGCTCGATCCAGGCGTGGTCGGTCCTGAGCCGCTCGCGGAACCTGAGGTCGAGCGGGTAGCCGGCGTCCGGCTCCAGCAGCCGGTAGAGGCCGACCGCCGCGTCGGAGACGGTCAGGTACCCGGCGCCTTCCAGCGCCGCGGCGGCCAGCGCGAAGCAGATCGTCTCCGGGGTCCGGTGCCGCTCGAACCAGGCGTGCACCTGCCCGGTCGGATCGCGCAGCGCCTCCACGGCCGCCGCCAGGTCGCCCTCGGACGCGTACGCGGCGGCGAGCCGGACGGCGGTGCGCGGCCCCGGATGCTCGGCGAGCAGCTGCGGCGCGCCGGCGGCGTCGAGGTCGGCGCGCAGCGCGGCCAGGGCCGCCGCGTCCGGTTCCGGGCCGAGCACCCGGCGGATCAGCACCGCCACCGGGTCGAGGCCGCCGAGCGAGACCATCACGTGCGGCGAATGGGCGGCGGCCTCGACGAGCGCGCCACGGGGCGGCCCGGTCAGCACGACCAGGAAGCCGCCGGCGGCGGTGACGCGCGCGGCCGTCGTCTCGATCCAGGACTCGTCCACGCCGCCCGCGGCGAGCGCCCCGCCTCCCTTGGCCATGACGTCGAGATCGACGACGTAGCCGGCGCCGGGATCGGGTGGCGCCCAGTCGCCGGCGCGCACCGCGCCGAGGTCGGTGAGCCTGTAGCAGCGCGGCGCGCCCGCCCCGGTGAGCAGGTTGATCGCCGCCGCGTCACGTCCGGTGCCCGCCGGGCAGGCCAGGACGAGCAGGCGCAGGTCGGTGAGCCGCCGCAGCGCGTCCCCGTACTCCGCGGGCTGGACGTAGTGGTCCAGATGCGTCCGGAGTGTCGTCTCGTCGAGCCTGATCAGCCCCCGCCCGGCCCCGGTCTCGGGGCCCGAACCGATGGTGAAGCCGCCGTCGACGCTCACCCGGTCGCCGAACATCGTGAGCTTGTCGATGTGGACGTCGCCGCGCTCGCGGAGGCGCTCCAGCCGCTCCCACGCCTCGGCGAGGATCTCGCCCCGCCGGGCGTTGTCGGCCCGCGCCTGCGACTCCTCCGCGCCGTGCAGCTCGCGGGCGGCCTCGGACACCGGATCGTGCCCCTCCTCGACGTTCCCGGCGGCACCGGGACCGGCCTCGCCTCTGCCCGCCTCGCCCCTGGCCGCCTCGCCCTTCCCGCCGGCCTCGAACGCCGGACCGGGCTCGGGGGCCGGGCCCGGTCGTTCGGCCCTCTCGCCCGGCCCGGGGCCCGGACCGGGCGGTGCGCCGGGGCCGGCCCGGCGGTGCCGGGGGCCGGCCTCGCCGGGCCTGTCGCCTGCGCGATCGGTCATCGCTGTCTTCCTTCGTGCCGGGGCGCCGGCGGTCGGTTCAGTTGATGACGAAGTCGCCGTCGATGTGGACTTCGCTGGTGAAGACGTTGGACTTGTTGATCGACTCGGCCTGGATCGAGACCGAGCCGCGCTCGTCCCGTACGGGTGCGGGCGCGGTGGTCAGCGCGCGAAGCTCCGCCGCGAACCCGGCGTCCCGCTCGATCGCGGCGAGCAGGACGTTCTCCAGCGCGGCCAGAGCGGCGGCGCTGGACGGTTCCCGCACCAGCCAGGCCAGCGCCGACTCGGCCGGGGTGTCCTGCTTGAAACGCTCCCGCAGCGTGCCGATGAGCACCGTGCCCGACGATCGAGGGCCGGACGATCGCGTGCCCGACGATCGCGTTCTGGACGGATCCGTCTCGCCGGCGGCGCTCGCTTCGGCGACGAGGCGCGCGACGGTCCCGGCGAGTTCGTGCCCGGACTCGTCTCCCGGCTGGTCGTCTTCGTGGTCGCGGGTGGTGGCGGACATCGGCGCTCCCAGGGGTGCGTGTGGGGGATCGTTGAGCGTGCGGTCGTTCAGGACGCGCCGGTGCATCAGGGCGAGGACGGGGCCGGGGTCCTGACCCAGCTGGTCGAGGAGGAGGCGGCGCGTCCGGCCGTAGACGTCGAGGGCGTCGCCGCGCCGCCCGGCCCGGACGAGGGCGTGCATGAGCAGTCCGGCGACCCGCTCGTCCAGCGGCTCCGCGCGCAGCAGGCGGTCCAGTTCGGGGATGAGCCGCTGCTCGTGGCCGCCGGCCCGGATCTCGATCTCCGCGCAGGTCGTCAAGGCCTCGCGATGCCGGTTGCGCAACGCGGTGCGTTCGGTCTCGGCCCACGCGCCGGGCAGCCCCGCCAGCGGCTCCACGCCCCACGGACCTGACGCGTCCGACGGCCACTCGGAAAGGGCCGCCCGGTAGAGCTCGGCGGCCCGCGCGGGCTCGTCGGCGACCCGCCGCTGAGCCTGGTCCGCCGAGTCGAGGAACCGGTGGACGTCCACCCGGTTACGCGGGACGAGCATCCGGTAGCCGCCGTCGTGGGGAGGCAGGAGCGCGCCGGCTCCCGGCACCGCGGCGTTCAGATGCCGGCGCAGCTTCTTGAGGTAGTCGCGGACCAGGTCCGGGGCGGTCTCGGGAGGCTCCTCCCATAAGCGGCCGGCGAGTTCCCCGGGCGTCAGCGATCCGCCGGGGGCGAGCAGTAGCGCCGCGAGCGCCAGCCGGTCCATCGGCCTGCCCAGGGCGACGGGACGCCCCCGTGCCGTCGCCTCGACCTTGCCGAGCAAGCGGAATTCCATATCGTCGCCAGGCACCGCCATGGCTCACCCCACGAATCAGCTCACGAATCAGCTCATAAGCGATCCGGCGCGCGATAACGGCGCGCCGGCCGCACTTACCGGAAGCCGTACCGGGTACCAGCCCCCTTCATTTACCGCCTTTCTTACCGGGCCTTCTTCAGATGCTTGAAGCAGAAGGAGCAAGACACCCGAGATCGGAGAGAGGACGACAATGAACGCGCTGCACAAGCTCATCAAGGAGGCCGGCTGGACCAAGAGCTCGCTCAGCGAGGGCGCCGACGACTGCGTCGAGGCGAGCCTGCTGACGGCCGTGGTCCTGCGCGACTCCAAGGACCCCGAGGGTCCGTGGCTGGTGTTCACCGTCGCGGAGTGGGTCGCGTTCCTCGCGGGCGCCCGGCTGGGTGAGTTCGACATCACCCGGCTCGGCGACGCCACGGGCTGACCCGCCGGCACTGATCCCGCGGGCACGGAACCCACGAGCACAGGACCCGCGGGTGCCGAACCCAAGGGCGTGGGGGGCGCCGGGACGTCAGGTCCCGGCGTTCCCCGCGTCCGCGCGCCCGGAGGCCCCGTGATGGCGCCCCCCGTCACGCCTCCTCCTGGATCGTGTTCGCGAGCCGGGCGAGGAAGGCGCGGGCGTCGTCGCCGAACAGGGCCATCCGCGACAGCAGGGCCCAGCGGCGCCGGTAGAGCGCGACGTCCTCGGGTCCGGTGATGCTGAGCTTGGCGTGCGCCGCCTCGACCGTGACCTGCGCCTCGTCCTCCACCCCGCCGTAGGCGATGACGAAGCCGTGGGAGACGTAGGTGAGCGCCTCGGCGTCGCTCGGCACGACCCCGATGCGCACGTTCTCCAGCGTGCTCAGCGAGGCGACGCGGTCGATCTGCGCCCGCAGCAGCCGGCCGGGGCCGGGCCGCCAGCGCAGCGCCGCCTCGGTGATGACGAACTCGAACCGCCGTTCGTCCTGGTAGAGGGCGAGCTGGCGGTTCAGCCGGCTGGCGACGGCGGCGGCCAGCTCCTCCTCGCCGTAGGGGACCTCGTCGAAGAGCGCGAAGACCCGGCGGGCGTATTCGGCGGTCTGCAGGAGGCCCGGCACCACCGACGGCTGGAAGGTCTGCGACCTGCTGGTCCGGTTCTCCCTCTCGAGCACCTGGTCCTGGAGGTGCGGCCGGCCGCGCAGCGCGGTGCGCCAGGCGCTCACCTCGGTGAAGGCGGCCTCGGTGAGGGCCACCAGCCGCCGCGTGGCCTCCTCCGTGGCGTCCATCGCCGCGGCCCATCCGGTGACCTCCGGGAGAGAGGGCATCGTCGCGCCCGACTCGATCCGGGACACCTTCGACTGGCTGATGCCGAGCCGCTGGGCGAGGTCGCGCCCGGACAGGCCCGACAGGGCACGCATCCTGCGCAGTTCGGAGGCGAGCCGGTCGCGGGTGCTCCGCGCCTCGTCCTGGTGATCGCTGGTCGTGACCATCCAGTTCGATCCTCCTCGCGCCCGGAGATCCCATTCGCGATGCAGAATGAGTCAGAGTGACCTAGAATGATGCCAAGCGCTCGCGAGTCGCGTCAAGCCGTTCCGGCCGGCCGCACTTTCAAGATCGCAAATCGGCCGGGGCCTGGAGTTCTTCACCGGCCGGGCCAGAGAATGTCAGGAAATCTCGGCGCTCACTCCGATTTCCAGGGAAAAGGTAGCGGTCACCAACAGATGAGGTGAGCTTCAGTGCGCGATGCCCGGATCTCCGCGCGCCCGGCCGGCCAGCGCGCCATCCTCGCGTGCGACATCGTCGCCTTCGGCGCGCGGCGCGCGCTCGTCCAGCGGTATCTGCGCGAGCAGCTCTACACGCGGACGCGCGCGGCGCTCGACTCGACCGGCATCCCCTTCGACGAGTGCTACCACGAGGACCGCGGCGACGGTCTCTTCCTCGTCCCGCCGCCCGGCTTCCCGGTGGAGGGCCTGGTGACGGGCACCGTCGAACGGCTGGGCGAGGAGATCCGGCGCCAGCACGACGTGGCCCGTCCCGGCGCCCGGCTGCGGTTACGCGTGGCGCTCGATTTCGGCCAGATCCAGCCCGACGAGTACGGGGTGCTCGGGGACGCCGTGATCCGGGCCTTCCGGCTCCTGGACGCGCCCCTGTTCAAACGGCGTGTCCAGGAGTCGCGCGCACGCCTGTCGGTGATCCTCTCGGACCGGTTGCACGCGGACGTCGTACGCCCCGACCTGGGAGGCTCGGATCCGTCCGACTACGAGCGGCTCCGCATCAAGTCGAAGGAGACGCGGACCTGGGGCTGGGTCCGGCTCCTCGGTGTCCCGCCGGGCCGCGCGCCCCGGCCGGGCATCGCCTTCGAGGACGTCTCGGCCGTCGCCGCCCGCCTGCTCGGCGCCTCCCCCCTCGACACGGCCGAGGGGCGCGACGCGCTCGTGGCCGCCCTCCCCGACGGGCTCCGCACCCTGATCCAGCGCCGGCCGGAGCCGATGATGGACGCCTACTGCATCCTTCGCCCCTGCGTGGACGACACCCGCGGCCGGTCCGCGCTGCTGCACGCGCTGGGCGGGCTCCCCCTTCACCCTCCGGCATTCGACGAGCTTCAGGACGCCATTTCCGAACTGCCATGAACTCCCACAACGGCGGGGCCTGAAAGGCGGCCAAGTCGTGCCTGCCCAGGTGACACGCTTCGTACGGCTGTGTCACTATTGTCGGCGCTCGGGGGCCGGTACCGGCGGCTCGTGTCCGGGCGACGGGGGAGTGGGAGGTCGAGTGCGCCGGACAGTTGCCGGGGGTGTGCGCGGGCGAGGACGGACCGTCTGATGGCCCATGCGCGTCCTCCTTCCAGACCTTCCGCGCGCCGGCGGTACGGCGTGCTCGGCGCCGTTCTCGTGATCGTGCTCCTCGCGGCCGTGGGGTACGCGGCACGGCCGTCCGGCGGCGCGAGCCCGTCCGCCGCTCCGGCGACGACCGGCGCGGACCCGGGCACCGGGACGCCGGCGGGGACCCCGGCGCCGGGAGAACCGGTCGGGGCGGGACAGAACGGCACCGTCACGCCGTCGCGGACACCGCGGACCGCCACTCCGACCGCGTCGCCGACCCCGTCCACTAGTGGACGCGCCACAGCGCGGCCGACGCCGCCGCGGAGGAGACCGACCCAATCCGCGTGGACGGCCGGCGTCGGCTATCGTCCCGGCGACAAGGTGACCCACCAGGGCACGCGGTACGTCTGCAGGCAGGCGCACACCTCGCAGGCCGACTGGCAACCCCAGCACACCCCCACGCTCTGGCGCCCGGCCTGACCCGCGAACGCGGTCTATGCCGGGAGTGTCCGGTGAGGTAGATGTCTTACATGCGTGAGAGCACCCAGGTCGTCATCATCGGCGCCGGTCCGGCGGGGATGAGCTTGGCCAACCTGCTCCGGCGGGCCGGCATCGCGTGCGTGGTGCTGGAGCGGCACGCCCGGTCGCATGTGGAGGGGCGGCAGCGGGCGGGCGTGCTCGACCACGCCGGCACCCGGGTCTTCGAGGAGTGGGGGCTCGCTGACGACCTCCTGACCGGCATGCCCGCCGACCGCACGCTCGAGATCCGCGTCGACGGGGAACCCCACCATCTCGACGTTCCCGCCCTGGCGGGCGGCAGGGCGGGACGGATCATCCCGCAGCAGATCCTCGTCGCGCGCCTCATCGGCCTCTTCTCCGGCGGCGGGGGCGACCTGCGGTTCGACGCGGACGAGGTGGCCCTGCACGATCTCGACGGCGCCCGTCCCAAGGTGACCTACCGCGATCCGGACGGGACCGCGCACGAGATCGCCTGCGACTACGTCGCGGGATGCGACGGATACCACGGCGTCAGCAGGACCGCCGTGCCCGCCGAGGCCGCGACCGTCTTCTCCTATGACCACGGCATCGGCTGGTTCACCGTGCTCGCCGACGTCCCGCCGCCCCGCCATCCGCTCCTCGCGGTCAGCTCGCACGGTTTCGCCGCGCAGTTCCCGCGCGGACCGGCGGCCAGCCGCTTCTACCTCGAATGCGCGCCGGGCGAGGCGCTGGACGACTGGGACGACGAGCGGATCTGGGGGCAGCTGCGGCTCCGTCTCGGCGACGAGGCCCTGCCCGACGGGCCGATCACCGAGAAGACCGTCGTGGAGATGCGCAGCTTCGTCGTCGACCCGATGCGGTACGGCAGGCTCTTCCTCGTCGGGGACGCCGCGCACATCATCACGCCCATGGGCGGCAAGGGGATGAACCTCGCGATCGCCGACGCGAACGCGCTCGCCCACGCGCTTCGCGCGGCCGTGCACGAGGGCGATCACGCCGGGCTCGACGCGTACTCCGGCACCTGCCTCAGGAGGGTGTGGAGCCACCAGGAGTTCTCCCGCTGGATGACGGAGATGACGCACGAGTCCGGAAACGCCGCGCTGGCCGGGACGTTCCGCCGCGAGCTGGCGAGGGCCCGCCTCCGGCGGCTGTTCACGTCGGACGCCGCCGCCCGCGCATTCGCGGACCTGCTGGCGGGCGGCTGAGCCCGGTCCCGTCCCCGGACGCAAGTACCGCCCTGTGCGCGCAAGTGATTCTTGGCGATGCCGTTAGGGTCCCGTGGAATGGCTCATGTTTATGTAAGTATTGGCTTTGCTTATTGCTGCAGTAGTGGCAATGAGGAGTTCTTGTAGTAAGCGTGTGCTCAGATGAGTGCGGAAGAGGAGATCGCTTCGGAATCCCTTGGGAGAGCAAACGGGATGAGATATCGATGGGTTCGCGTCGCGGCGTCGTTCGGGGTCGCCGTCGCCGTCACGTCGTCCGGGCACGCGTCGGCGTCGGACCGGCGTCCCGGCTCGGTGCTGGTCGGTGAGACGTTCACCGGAGCCACCGCGGATTCGCGCTTCGTCGGGTACGGCGCGGCCTGCCTGACGGGCGCGCCGCGCGGGAACGCGGAGGCGGAGGCCACGAATCATCCGCTCCGGGGGTGCCGCCGGGATCCGGCCGGTCCCGTGCCGCCGGGCGGCGCGGCGCCGCGCGGATACCTCCAGCTCACCGACGCCCATCACGAGGTGACCGGCGCCGCGCTGTTCGACTCGCCGATACCGGCGGGGGACGGCCTGGAAGTGGTCTTCGAGCAATGGCAGTACGGCAACACCACGCGGGCCCCGGCCGACGGGATCTCGTTCTTCCTGACCGACGGCGACCGGCGTCTCAGCACGCCGGGCGCGTTCGGCGGAAGTCTCGGCTACGCCCAGAAAAGGCCGGGCGGCGACCCCAATGCCCATTTCGTTCCGGGGGTCGACGGCGGATATCTCGGCATCGGGCTCGACGTGCTGGGCGAGTACTTCGGCGACGGCGAAGGACGCGGGAACGGCTGCGGGCGGCGCTCCCCGGCCGGGACGTCCTTCCGGCCACCCGCTCCCGGCCCCAACATCGTCACCGCTCGCGGTCCCGGGAACGGCGGCAGCGGATATTGCCTGCTCGACGCCACGACCACCAACAAGAGGTCGACGGGGCCCTGGCCTTCGTCGCTTCCCGGACGGCTCCACGGCGATCTGAGAAGGCTGCCCGCCGATGCCACGCCGGCACGGGCCGAACGCCTGCTGGAACCGGTGAAGAGGATCGTCCGGGTGGCGGTGTCGGCCGAACGGGACCCGGTGGTGACCGTCGACATCGACTTCCGGGACGGCCGCGGCCTCACGCGGGTCCTCAGATTTGCCGCGCCCGAGCCCGTCCCGGACACCTTCAAATTCGGCTTCGCCGCGTCCACGGGACCGCTCACCGACGTGCAGCTCATCCGCCGGGTCGTCGTGCGCTCGTCAGCCTGAGCCCGCCTGGGCGGCCAGCAGGTCGCGGTAGCCGGGGTTGCCGGCGAGGAGTCTCTCGTGCGTGCCGGTGCCGGCGACACGTCCGCCGTCCAGGAAGATCACCCGGTCGGCGGCGCGGATCGTGGACAGCCGGTGCGCGATGGTGATCATCGTGTGGCCGGCGCGGGCGGACGCGACGGCCTCCTGCACGGCCTTCTCGTTCTCGGCGTCCAGGCTGGACACCGCCTCGTCCATCACGATGACCGGCGCGTCGTTGAGCAGCGCGCGGGCGATGGCGATCCGCTGCCGCTGCCCGCCCGACAGCCGCGCGCCGCGCTCCCCGCAGGGCGTGTCGTAGCCCTGCGGGAGCGCGGCGATGAACTCGTGCGCGATGGCGGCGCGCGCGGCGGCCTCGACCTCGGCGTCGGTGGCGGACGGGCGCGCCAGCCGGATGTTCTCCCGCACCGGCAGGTTGAACAGGTACACCTCCTGCGGGACGAGCGTCACCGCCGCGCGCAGTGCCCGCAGCGGCAGGTCCCGGACGTCGTGCCCGCCGATCAGGACCCGTCCGGACGCGGCGTCCCAGAACCGCAGGAGCAGGTTCGCGCAGGTGGTCTTGCCCGCGCCCGACCGGCCGACGAGGGCGACGGTCTCGCCGGGCCGGACGTGCAGGTCGACGCCGTCCAGCACGGTGGGGCCGCCGGCGGAGTAGCCGAAGCGGACGTTCTCGAACCGCACGTCCGGCTCCCGGATCTCCGGCGCCGCCGCGGTGGAGACGTCCGTGACCTGGGCCGGGTAGCCGATGATGGCCAGCACCCGGCCCGCGGCCGCGCGGACCTCGCCGAGCGTCCTGGCCGTCGCCGACACGGTGGCGATCGGGCCGAGGGACGCCAGCGCGAGCACGATCAGCACGGGCAGCCAGCGCGCGTCGAGACGGCCCGCGCCGACCTGGTGCGCGGCGGTCAGCGGCACGACGATGACGCCGAGGGCCAGCAGCAGGTCGGTCACGGCCTGCTCCAGCCCGGACCGGCGCGCGTACGCGGCGCCGTGCCGGGCGGTCGCGCGGGTGCGGCGGACGAGCCGCGCCAGGTACCAGTCCCCGCGCCCGAAGGTCACCAGCTCGCGCAGGCCCTGCACGCCGTCGAGCGCCTCGGCGTTCAGGGCGCCGAGCTCGCCGCGCAGCGCCCGGCCCTGCGCCGCGGCCCGTCCGGCGAGGGCGAACGGGACGACGGCGACCAGCACCATCAGCGCGAGCGCGACCAGCGCCGTCCGCCAGTCCAGCGCGGCGATCAGCCCGACGGACGCGAGCGAGACCAGCACCGCGCCGAGGTAGTCGCCCGCGGTGTGCGCGAAGAACATCTCGGTCTTCTCCACGTCCGCCATCGCCGACGCGGTGAGGTCGCCCGTCCGCTTCCCGAGGATCCTGCCGGGCGTGGCGCGCTCCAGCCCGTCGTAGAGCCGGACGCGCAGCCCGGCCAGGATCCGGAACGCCCAGTCGTGCCCGATGTAGGACTGCCACCACGCGGCGACGCCGGTGAGCACGGCGGACGCGCCGAGCGCCCACGCGACCGGCGCCTCGTCGGCGAACGTCCGGCCGGTCAGGACCGCGCCGACGAGCCACGCGCCGAGCGCCGAGGTCGCGATGAGCAGCGCGGAGAACGCGATCCCCGACAGGACGACCAGCGCGAAGGCGACCCTGTCCTCCAGCAGGTAGGGGAGCAGCCCGCGCAGCGGGCGGGGATGCCGGTCGGCGGCATCGACCGGCGCCCCACCGTGGCCGGCGTCGTGGCCGTGTCCGTGTCCGTGGGTCATGGGGTGGCTCCCGTCATCTCCTCCTGCGCGGCGATCAGCCGCGCGTAGGCGCCGCCGCGGCGGCGCAGCTCGTCATGGGTGCCGGTCTCGGCGATCTCGCCGCCGTCCAGGACGATGATCCGGTCGGCGTCGCGGACGGTGGACAGCCGGTGCGCGATCACCAGCGTGGTCCGGTCCCGGGCGGCGTCCCGGAGGGTGTCCTGGATGAGGGCCTCGGTCGCGGCGTCCACCGCCGACGTCGCCTCGTCGAGGACCAGGACGGGCGCGTCCTTCAGCAGCGCCCTGGCCAGCGCGACCCGCTGCCGCTGGCCGCCCGACAGCCGCTGCCCCCGCTCGCCCGCGGACGCGCCGGGCTCCAGCCCGCCGAGCCCGTCCAGCCCGGCCGCGCGGGCGGCGTCGGCGACGCGTCCCGGATCGCCGTCGCCGTCCCGGGCCCCGAACGCGATGTTCTCCTCGACGGTGCCGTGGAACAGGTAGGTGTCCTGCGGGACGAGCCCGACCATGTCCCGGAGCACGGCGCCGGGGATCGTGCGCAGGTCCCGACCGCCGAGCCGGACCGTCCCGCTCTCCGGGTCGAGGAACCTGAGCAGGAGCGCCGTGAGGGTGCTCTTGCCCGCCCCGGACTCCCCGACGATCGCCACCGTCTCGCCCGGCCGTGCGGTGAACGACACCGAGCGCAGGGCGGGACGGTCGCGTCCCGGGTAGCGGAAGGTCACGTCCTCGAAGGCGACGCTCGGCGTCAGCGGCTCCGAGGCGTCAGGGGCGCTCGTCGCGGGGGGCTCCGGCGCCGGGGCCGGCGCGGTGAGCAGTTCGCCGATGCCCTTGGACGCGCTGACCGCCGCCATGCCGTCGTGCGCCCGCTGCCCGAGTTCGTCCAGGGGGCGGAACACCTCCGGCACCAGGAACACGACGGCGAGCAGGGACGCGGCCTCCACGTGGCCGCCGGAGAACCGGTACGCCACGTAGATCGTCGCGGCGGCGCCGGCGCCGAGCGTGCAGATCCGGTGCACGCCGAGCTGCATCAGGCTGTACCTGAGCTGGTCCATGCAGACCTTCCGGAGCCGCTGGGCGCTCTCCGCGATCAGGACGCGGCGGCGGGCGGTGGCGTCGAACGCCTTGAGCGTGGGCAGCCCCTGGACGGTGTCGACGAACTCCGCGTCGGTGTCCCCGATCGCCGCCCAGACTTCGTCGCTGCTCCTGGCGAACGCGGCCTGCCACACCATCGTGCCGGCGACCGCGAGCACCCCGCCCGCGAGCACGATCACCGACAGCCACGGGTCGGCGGTGAGCAGGATCACCAGCACGGCGAGCGGCCCGGCGACCGCGTTGGCCAGCGCGGGCAGGTAGCGGCCGAAGTACGACTCCATCGCCTCCACGCCCTCGACCAGCGTCGATCTGACCTCGCCGCTGCGGGTCAGCATCAGGTGGCCGGGCCCGAGTGCGAGGAGGCGCTGGTAGAGCCGCGCGCGCAGCCGTTCCTTGGTGACGGCCGCCGTCCGGTCGGCCGCCACCTCGGCGAGCCACAGGGCCGCCGCGCGGACGGCGATGGCGCCGCCGAGCCAGACGTAGGCGCCGGTCGCGGTGCGCCCTTCGACGGCGTCCGCGACGACGTGCGCGAGCGCGAGCGCCTGCGCCACGCGCGTCGCGGTGATCAGGAGACCGAGCAGCGCGGCGGCCCCGATGTGGCCGCGCACGGCCCACGCCAGCGTGATCAGCCGGCGGTTGAGCAGCACCATGTCGTCCCACCTTCCGAGGCGATGCGAGTTAATGACTCGCGGTCATTAACTCGGAAAACGATTATCATGGCTCGGCGGAAGCGGGCAAGTGACATGACGGAGGGTGACGGTGCGTCCACGAGACAAACCCGTCGAGGAGCGGCGCGCCGACATCCTGGACGCGGCGGAGAAGCTCGCCCTTGAGCGGGGCATCGACGGCGTCACCGTCGACCAGGTGACGTCCGGTGCCGGGATCTCCAAAGGCACCTTCTACCTGTACTTCCGCTCCAAGGACGACGTCCTGGACGCGCTGCGCGACCGCTATCTCGCCGCCTTCGCCGCCCGCCAGGACGAGGCCGCCGCCCGCGCCCGGCCGGGCGACCAGGTCGCGCGCGTGGAGGCATGGGTGATCGCCGGGCTGGAGGACTACGTCCGCGACCACCGCCTCCACGACGTGGTCTTCCGTCACCGCGAGCCGCTCCGCGACGACCCGGAACAGCCGCGGGAGCCCGCCGGGCCGTCCATCGACTCGCTCACCCGGCTCCTGACGGAGGGCGTGGAATCCGGCGCGTTCACCGTGCCCGATCCGGACGTGACGGCCGTCGTGCTTTTCCAGGCGCTGCACGGCGCCGCCGACCATCTCATCCATGCCGGCGACGCCGACCTGCACGAACGGGTCGTCCAGGAGATCCGCCGCCTGTGCCGCGCCCTTCTCGGCCCGCCCGCGCGGCCGGATGCGGACGGGACGAAGGCCCGCGAAACCGCGCCGCGGCCGTCCTAGACTGAGCCGACGATCACATCACCGGAACCGCGGGCGGCGCTGGAATCGACGCCCGCGCGGACGGTTTCGGCATAAGAATCACCGGGTTCCACGTCGCAGAGGTCACGGAGGCCGCGTCGTGAGCATCGTCGGCCTGAACCGGCCGGTGCCCGGCGTGCCCGAGACGGGCGCGCCGGTGCTGGAGCTGCGCGGGGTGTGCAAGGCGTTCGGCGGCGCCCGCGCCCTGTCCGGTGTGGACTTCGCGCTGTCGGCCGGTGAGGTGCACGCCGTCGTCGGGATGAACGGCGCGGGCAAGTCCACCCTGGTGGAGACGATGTGCGGTGCCGTCGTCCCCGACCGCGGGACGATCCACATCGCCGGCCGCCGGCACGCCGCGCTGACTCCCCGGCGGGCCCACGCGGCCGGGGTGCGCATCGTCCACCAGAGGCGGTCGCTGGTGCCCGGGCTGACCGTCGCCGAGAACCTGCTCCTCGGCCGCTTACCCACCCGCCTCGGCGTGGTGGACTGGAAGAGCGCGCACCGGGAGGCGGTGCTCGCCCTCGCCGGGCTCGGCATCGACATCGGCACGGGCCGGATCGCCGCCGGGCTCGGCCCGGCCGAGCAGACCCTGGTCGAGATCGCGCGGGAGGCGCGGCCGGGCGGGCGGGTCCTCATCCTGGACGAGCCCACCGCGCCACTGGGCGGCGCCGACGTCCCGCGCGTCCACCGGCTGGTGCGCGCGCTGCGCTCGCGCGGCACGGGCGTCGTCTACATCTCGCACGACCTGGACGAGGTCCTCGGCCTCGCCGACCGGATCACGGTGCTGCGGGACGGCCGCCGGGTCGCCACCGTCCCGGCCGCGGCCGCCGACCTGCCCGCCCTGATCGGTGCCATGACCGGCGACCGCCTCCGGCACGGGACCGAAGGGCCCGCCGCCGCCCGCGCCCGGGCCGCCGGCGAGCCGGTCCTGGAACTGCGGGGCCTGACCGCGGGACGGCTGCGCGGATTCGACCTGACGGTCCCCGCCGGGCGGATCACCGCGGTGCTCGGCCCGGCCGGCGACGCCCAGTGCGAGCTGTTCCCGCTGCTCAGCGGCCTGCGCCGGGCGGAGTCGGGACGGGTGCTGGTCGGCGGCGGGGACGTGCCGTCCGGCGACGCGGGCGCGGCGCTGGCGGCGGGCCTGCGATGCGTCACCGGCGACCGGCTCGCCTACGGCCTCGTCCCCGGGCTGACCGTCGACGAGAACCTCGACCTCGTCCGCCGCGGGCTCCGGCGCCCCTGGCTGGTGTGGTGGAGCCGGATGCGCGGGCACGGGCGCGCCGCCCGCGACCGGTACGGCATCACCGCCCTCCAGGCGGACCCGCCCGTCGCCGCCCTGTCCGGCGGCAACCAGCAGAAGGTGCTGCTCGCCGCGTGGCTCGGCACCGGGGCGACCGCGTGCCTGCTGGAGGAGCCGACCGGCGGCGTCGACGTGGCGGCGAAGGCTGACATCCACCGGCTGGTGGGCGAGCTGGCCGCGGGCGGGGCGGCGGTGCTGCTCGCCTCCAGCGACGTCGACGAGGTCGCCGCGCTCGCCGACCGGGTCGTGGTCGTCCGGGCCGGCCGGACGGTCGCCGACCGGCCCATCGAGAAGGTCAGCCGCGACGATCTGGTCTCGCTGACCGCGGGAGGGCGGACGTCGTGAGCGCCACCGTCCGGGGCCGTGCCGGGGTGAGCCTCCCGGCCGGGCTGACCCGGCATCTGGGGCTGCTGGCCGTGCTGCTGCTCATCGGCCTGATCACCGCGCTGAACAGCTCCGCGTTCCTGACCGGGACGAACCTGCTCAACGTCGCGCGGCAGGTCGCCGTCACCGCCGTCCTCGCGGCGGGACTCACGCTGCTGATGACCGCGGGCGGGATCGACTTCTCGCTCGGCTCCATCGCGGCCGTGACCGGCGGCGTCGTCGCCCGGCTGATCGACTCCGGTATCGGCGGGTGGCCGGCCGCGCTCGCGGGGCTGGCGGTCGGCGCGGGAATCGGCTTCGGCAACGGCGCCGTCGTGACGGTATTCGGCGTCGCGCCTTTCGTCGCCACGCTCGCGACGTCGACCGTCCTCGGCGGCACCGCGCTGCTGATCATCGACGGGCAGAGCGTCTCGATCGGCGACCACCTCGTGGAACTCGGGTTCGGCGAGGTGCTCGGCGTGCTGCCCGCGCCGGTCGCCGTCGCGGTCCTCGTCTGCCTGGCCACCGGGCTGATCATGCGCTGGACGGCGTTCGGCCGCAACGCCTTCGCCATCGGCGGCAACGAGGACGCGGCGCGCCTGGCGGGCATCCCGGTGGCGCGCACCAAGCTTCTGCTCTACACGCTCGGCGGCCTGCTCGCCGGTCTCGGCGGCGTCATGCTCGTGGCCAGGCTCGGCGCGGCGAGCCCCGGCACCGGCGGGCTCCAGCTCGAACTGACGGTGGTCGCCGCCGTGGTCATCGGCGGGACCGCGCTGCACGGCGGCAGCGGCACGGTCGTCGGGACCGTCCTCGGCGTGGTGCTGCTCGGCGTCGTCGCCAACTCCCTCAACCTCCTCCAGGTGGACGCGCACTTCCAGGAGGTCGCCGTCGGCGGCGTCCTGCTGATCGCGGCCATCACCAACCATCTGCGCGGCCGCTCGCGCTGAAAGGTTCCGGCATGTTCGATTCCGCACGCGGGCGTCTCCGCCCGGCGCGTCCGGGCACGGCACTGGCCGCCTCCCTCGGGCTCGCCTTCTCGCTCGGGCTCGCCGCCGGCTGCTCGGTGGACGACGGCGCGAAGGGGGACGCCGCCGTCCCGTCCGGCGAGAAGATCACGATCGGCTTCGTCAACGGGAACAGCGTCCAGTTCCACACCTGCCTGCAGAAGGCCCTTCAGGCGCGGGCGGCGGCGAAGGGCGTCGAGGTCCTGACGGCGAACTCGGCGATGGACCCGGGCAAGGAGCTGTCGAACATCGACGACATGATCGTCAAGAAGGTCGACGTCATCGTCGTGCAGACCGTGAACATCGACGCGCTCCAGGGCGGTGTCGGCCGCGCCAACCGGGCCGGTATCCCGATCTTCCTCACCGGTGTCGCCTCCGGCGTCGACCGGTCGAAGATCCTCGGCGCGGTCGTCGCCGACGTCGAGCAGGTCGGGCGCTCGCTCGGCGCGTGGCTGGTGAAGGACAGCGGCGGCCGCCCCGCCCGTGTCGCGATCATCGGGGGCGCTCCCGGCGCCGCCGCCGACCTGATGACCGGCGCGTTCAAGAAGAGCATGGGGCCGAAGGCCGAGGTCGTGTTCGAGCAGCCCGCCTTCTGGCAGCGGTCCAAGGCGCAGGACGTGGCGGAGAACCTCCTCCAGGCCGAGCCGGACGTCGGGTACGTGCTCGTCCAGAACGAGGACATGGCCTTCGGCGTCGACGCGGCGTTCCGGGCCGCCGGCCGCACCGGCATCAAGATCCTCACCAACGGCGGCACCGCCGAGGGCGTCCAGGCGGTCAAGGCCGGGCGGTTCGCCGTCACGGTCAGCAACACGCCGAAGGACGTCGGGGAGATGGCCGTGGAGAACGTCGTGGCGCTGCTCCGCAAGGACCCGTCGGCGAAGAAGTTCGAGAACGTCCCCGAGACCGTCGTCACCAAGGAGAACACCGACAAGGCACCGCCCTACTGCGGATGAGCAACCCCTGAGGCACCCTGAGCTCCGCGCGCGGGCCGGTTCACCCCGGCTGTTCGACGCGTTCGGCGAGCCGCTGCCGTCCCGGCCCGGAAAGCTCCCGGACGACGCCCCGCCGCCCCGCGACCACCATCAGCAGCGCCTCGGCCGGGCCCCGGACCTCGGGCCCGGACCCCCGCGACCAGTCCAGATCGGTCGCCACGAGCCGCATCCCCCTGACCCGCCAGAATCCGGCGATCACCGGGGCGTTCAGCGCGCCGCGCAGCGCGGGCAGCAGCCGCTCCGCCGGAATCTCCCGGGCCACGCCCAGCGGGCGCCGGATGTCCTGGTGGTGGATGACGGCGTCGGTCAACGCGATCAGTCCGCCGAACCCGGCGGTCAGCCCCTTCGGCTGGAGCCGTTCCCTCAGCATCGCCAGCAGCTCGCCGGGCGTCCGGTCGGCGGCGGCGCCGACCCCCACGGCGTTCACCCCTTTCGGCATGAACCGGCCCTTGGCGAGCCGCGCCATGACGTCCCGCGCGCTCAGATCCTCGTAGCTGATGATGTGGGCGACGACATCGCGCACCCGCCATTCCTCGCACAGCGACGGCGCTTCCCACTGCTCGGGCGTCAGCGTCTCCAGGAACGCCGCGAGCTCGGCCCGCTCGTCCCGCGCCAGCGACTTCAGATCCATGACCATCCTGACTAACGCACCGGCCCCCCGCACGCAACCACGACCGGTGGACCGGGCCACGCGGGAGGGCCGCGGTTCGTGACGGGCGGGGACGGTGCTACGCGATGGATGACTCCGCGGGCCTGTGTTCGGCGGAGGCCCGCGTGGTCGCGAGCAGGTCGTCCAGAAGGGATCGCGTGTGGACCAGTTGGTCGATGTCGCCGGTGATCCGGCGGCGCTCTGATTCGAGACGCTCACGGCAGTCGTCCAGCAGCAGGGAATCACCGGACATGCAGGACAGGATCTTGCGGATGAGGTCCATGCCGAGGCCCGCCGCGAGGAGGGTCTGGATGTGCGCCACCTTGCGGACGTCGGAGTCGGCGAAGATCCGGTACCCGCTGGGGGTTCGGCCCGGACTCAGCACGCCCACCTCGTCGTAGTAGCGCAACGCTCGCACGCTGACTCCCGTCCGGTCCGCCAGCTCTCCGATCTTCACCGGGCCGCTCCGTCCGCTCCTGGGGCTTGACTCTCACGTCGACGTGAGAGTTTAGCGTGCCGGGCATGCTTCGACTCGCCATCCTCATGTTCTGCGTCTTCAGCATCACGACCGGTGAGTTCGTGGTGGCCGGGATCCTGCCCGAGGTCGCCGCGGACCTCGACGTCACCGTCGGCGCCGCGGGGCTGCTGATCACCGCGTACGCCATCGGCATGATCATCGGCGGCCCGGTGCTGACCGCGCTGACCGCCGGGGTCCGCCGGCGGCGGCTGATGCTGGCCCTGCTGGCCGTCGCGGTCACCGGAAACGCGTTCTCCGCCCTCGCGCCCGATTTCCTCACGCTGCTGGCCGCCCGGGTGGTCACCGCGCTGGTGACCTCGACCTTCTTCGCCCAGGCCGTCGTGATCGCGGTGACCTCCGCGCCACCCGGACGGGCCGGGACCATGGTCGCCCGGCTGGCGTTCGGGATGAACCTGGCCATGATCCTCGGAGCGCCGATCGGTACGCGGATCGGCGGCCAGTGGGGCTGGCGGGCGACGTTCGCCGCGATCGCCGTCGCGTGCCTGCTCGGGGCGGGTCTGGTGTTCTGGCGGCTCACCTCGCCGGCGGAGGAGGCCCGGACCTCGGCGGTCTCGGAACTGCGGGTCCTGCGGCGGGCCCCGGTGCTGGTGGCGCTGGCCATCACCGCCGTCGGCAACGTCGGGGTTCTCATGGTGTTCAGCTACCTTGCTCCGCTGCTCACGGATCTGGGCGGTCACCCGGCCGCCCGGCTGCCGATCCTGCTCGTCGGCTACGGCGTCGGCGCGACGATCGGCAACCTCGTCGGCGGCGCGCTCTATGACCGCCATCCATGGCTCTCCCAGCCCGCCCTGCTCGCGCTGCTGGCCGCGGTCCTGGTGGGCACCTGGTTCGTCTCGACCTCCACCACGCTCACCGTGGTGGCGGTCGCGGCGATCGGCCTCCTCGGCTTCGCGATCATCCCCGGCATGCAGGCACGCGTGATGACGACCGCGGCCGAGGCCCCGACGCTGGCCATGGCCGTCAACGCCTCCGGATACCAGGTCGCCGCCGCCTGCGCGGGCCTGTTCGGCGGCCTGATCGCCGATTCGGGCGCCGGTCCCAGGCCCATCTATCTCGTCGCCGCGGGCTTGACCGTGTGCGGCCTGCTCATGACCGTCATGGCCACCCGTGCCCTGCGCGGGACCGACGACCGTCCAGGTGACGCGGCCGACCTCGATACTTTGCCCTTGCGCTAAGTGTTCTGCGGACGTAATACTTAGCCTCATGGCACAGTATTCGGCGGAGCTCGACGGTGTGTTCGTCGCGCTCGCGGACCCGACCCGGCGCGGCGTCATCCGGCGCCTCGGCCGCGGCCCGACGAGCGTGGGCGAGCTGGCCCGCGACTTCCCGATGACCCTTCCCTCGTTCATGAAGCACGTGCGGACGCTGGAGGCGAACGGCCTGATCCGCACGGTCAAGGTCGGCCGGGTGCGCACGTGCGTGCTCGACCGCGACCGGCTCGCCCTCGTCGACGGCTGGCTCGCCGAGCAGCGCCGGATCTGGGAAGAGCGGACCGACCGGCTCGAACGCCTCGTCACCGACCCGAAGGAGAAGACCGATGAATCCTGACCTCGACCTCGCCCTGGAGCGGGTCATCCGCGCTCCCCGCGCCGTCGTGTGGGACGCGTGGACCGATCCGGCCACCCTGGAGAGGTGGTGGCTCCCGGCCCCGTCCCGGTGCCGCGTCGAGCGCCTGGACGTCCGGCCGGGCGGCGCGTTCGTCACGCGGATGAGCGACGGCGGGGCGGAGTTCGTCCCGCACGTCGACGGGACGTTCCTCGTCGTCGACGAGCTGGAGCGGATCGTGTTCACGAACGCGATCGACAGCGCCTGGCGGCCCGCCGATCCGGCGCCGGTGCCGATGACGGCCGAGATCACGCTGGGCGAGCACCCGGACGGCACCGACTACCGGGTGATCGTCCGGCACGGGGATCCGTCCGCCCGCGCCCGCCACGAGAAGCTCGGCTTCGCCGAGGGCTGGGGCTCGGTCACCGCGCAGCTCGCCGCGCTCGCCGAGAGCGGGGCGACCCGATGAGGATCGCTCTCATCGGGTTCGTCACGCTGGACGGGGTCAGCCAGGGCCCGGGCTCGCCGTCCGAGGACACCAGCGACGGCTTCACCCGGGGCGGCTGGCTCGTGCCGCACATGGACGGGCTCTTCGTCCGGCGGACGTCGGAGTGGCTCGACCTCGCCGACGGCCTGCTGTTCGGGCGGCGGACCTACGAGGCGTTCGCCCGGGACTGGCCGCGGATCACCGACCCGGCCGACCCGTTCGCCGGGCGGATGAACTCGCTCCCGAAGTACGTGGTGACCAGCACTCTCACCGAGGGGAGCTGGCGGCCGACGACCGTGCTGCGCGGCGACCCGGTCCAGACCGTGGGGGAGCTCAGGGCGCGGCCGGGACGGGAACTCCAGATCCACGGCAGCGCGCGGCTCGGCAACGCGCTGCTGGCGGCGGGGCTCGTCGACACGCTCCGGCTCGTCGTCGCCCCGACCGTGACCGGTTCCGGGCGGCGGCTGCTCGACCATCCGAGCCGGCCCGCCGGGTTGCGGCTCGTCGAGCACGAGGTGACGGAGAACGGCCTGCTGCTGCTTCAGTACGAAAGCACCGGCGTGGCCGCCGTGGGGGAGTACGAGGGCGTCACGGCGTTTGTTTAATGGGCGGCGGGACGGGGCGGTGATTCGGCTTTCGAATCCATTATGTGCTTCGCCGCGCGGGCAGGCGCTATAAGCGGGCCGGTGAAACGGAAGCCGTGATCATGTCCCGCCGGCGGCGGACGGGCTATTCGGCCGGACCCGGTCACCGGATCTTTCCGGTGAATCGTTGCTCCGCGCTTCGCGGTACGGCGATCATTTACGCGCGGGAAGGGGGACGAATCCGGGACCCCTCCCGGAGGCCGGGGCGAACAATAAGTGGCGGTCCGCGCCTGTGCCGTGATCGGGGAGAGCCCATGATGGACAGTCCGATGTTCTACACGCCGCCACCGTCACCCCCGCCGCCCCCGGCCCGGGTTCACGACCCGGTGGCGGTCGCCCTCGGGAACGCCTCGCTGCTCGGAATCGGATACCTGATGATGAGGCGGCGCGCGACCGCCGTCGCCGCCATTGCCGTGACCGTTGTCCTCGTTTTCTTTCTCGTCGCGACCGCCCAATGGTGGTCCGAGATCATGGTCGTGCTCTGGTGGGCGGTCGTCATCGCGCACGGGTGGTTCGCGGCGGGCGGCCGCGCGGGCGGCGCCACGGTTCGCGGGCAGCGGATCGCCGCGCTCGCCGTCACGATGGCGGTCCTGCTGGTGGTGGGGCTCCTGCGGTTCGACGCCTCCAGGATCGAGGGCCGCGTCGCCGACGCCCGGGACGGCGGCGACTGCGCGCGGGTCTTGGACGACGGGGAGGCGGCGTGGTTCGGCCACCGCGTCGCGGGCGCGCCGATCGACAGGCGAACGGACGAGGCCGTCGAGGCGTGCGAGCGGCTGCGGACGGCCGGGGCCAGACTCAAGGCCGGGCTGGCCGCCGGCGACACCGCCTCGCTGAAGGCGGGGTTCGACATCCTTTCCTCGGTTCTCGCCGAACCGGGCAACAGGAGAACGGTCGGGTCGACCCTCGACGGATTCCTCGGCGGGCTTCCCACGGAGAACGCGTGCCACACGGTCACCGTCACCGATTGGCTCCGCGGGCGGCAGCCCACCCGCGACGCGCTGGACAAATCGATGACCGCCGTGACGCGGACCGCGCCGGAGGCGCTCGTCCGTTGCGGCGACGACCTGATGCGGCTCAAGGACTGGAAGAACGCGCGCGCGAGATATCAGCAGCTGCTCACCCAATTCCCCGCGGACGGGCGCGCCGGCACGGCGACGAAGGGCGTCAGGTCGGCCACGCTGGCGATCGAGCTGGCGAACGTCCGGTCCCTTCTTGAAGACGATTCGGGCGAGCAGCCCGAATACTGCAAGTCGCCCGCGAAATACAGCGGCGCCGACGCCTACGGCAAGGGCAGGAACCCGGCGCTTTTCTACGGCAACGACGAATGGACCGACAAACTTCCGGGCAGCTGGCGTGTCGACGACGCGGCCGACGCGGTCCTCATCGTCTGCGTGGGCAACCAGAAACAGGGAAAGGTCGTGGAATCGTGCACCTACCGGGCTGAGAGCTCGGGCAAGCTGTACCAGGTGGACTTCCACAAGGTCGCGCTTCCGGTCAAGGTGTACGAGCTGCGGACGGGCAAGCTCGTCGCCGACCGCAGGGTGGAGATAAGCGGCAGGAGCTGCCCCTCCGTCATCAAATACCAGACGTCCTTCACCGACGATTCCGGCCCGGAGCCCGACAAGTACGTGAAGCCGTCCAAGGGCGACGTGCGCGCCGCGTTCGAGTCACTGATCGACCGCTGACCGGAGACAGCACGGCCTTGACGGCTTTATCGAGTCGCCGTACGTGACGATAAAGATCAACTTGAGTTGACTCGCTGACATCGGTCGCGGTTTGGGCGGCGTGGCGCTCAACCAGATTCTCAACAACGGTCACCTGAACTGGAACTACGCTTATCTCGCGATTCTGTTCGGTGTCCTCGCCATGCTCCTCGACATGTATCGGGGCGAGGTTCTGTCGTCCCTGCCCGACAAGAAGAAGCTCAAGGGCAGATACGGCGTCTATATCGATCAACTGCGCGCGTCGGTCGCCTATATGGAGACGCTCGGGCTGGTCACGCAGGGGGAGTACGTGCACCGCGTACTTCGCGAACGACCAGCGCGCGTACGGCGCCACGAACGACCACATCCGCAAACAGGCCGAGCGCACGGCCGACGAGCTGTTCAAGGGCCTGCGCAACAGGGTGGCCCTCTACCATCTGGCCGCCAATCCGCTGTTGCTCACGATGATCGCGCACGTGCACCGGTACCGCGGCGCGCTTTCCCGGGAGCCGCGCCGAACTGTACGCCGACTCCGCCGCGGGCTTCCTGGAGGAGGTGCGCAAGAGCGGGCTCCTGGTGGAGAGGGAGCAGGGCGTCTACGGCTTCGCGCACCTCACGCTTCAGGAATACCTGGCCGCCGCGCACATCCGGGAGCGCCCGGAGTATCTCCGGCTGATATCGGACAACGTCAACCACCCGTGGTGGCGGGAGACGACGCTGCTGTGGGCCGCGGCCGGCGACGCCACACCGGTCATCACCGCCTGCCTCAACGCGCGCACCTTCCGCGCGCTGGCCCTGGCCTTCGACTGCGCCGACGAGGCACGCGAGATCGAACCCCGGGTCCGGGCCCGCCTGGATCACGCCATGAGAGTCGTCGGTGACAACACCCGGGAGAACGTCCGGCATCGGAGGCTGGTGGCCGCGGTGACCCTCAGCCAGAGGCTCCGCGACATCATCTGGATCGACGACCGCACCGCGATGTGCGCGCAGCCGATCACCAGGAACGACTACAACCTCTTCGTCCCGGACGAGCGCCTTTCCCACCGGCTGGCGCCGAGCATGCCGGTCCATGGGGAGAGAAAGGGCGACAGCCCGGCGTCCGGGATGTTCGCCGACGACGCCGCGCGAATCGTGGTCTGGGTCAACAACATCCTCCAGGACGGCCGCGGGTACCGCCTCCCCACCCCCGAGGATCTGGCGAAGGTCGACAGCCAGCTCGTGCCGGTCCTCGCCGACCACACGCCGCGGGCGTACGCGGGCCGCGCGAGGATCCAGCTGGATCAGGCGGCGAGCCGCGGGAGCCTCCGGTTTCCGAGCGAGCGGCGCCTGCGGAGGCTTCCCGGTCTGCTGATCGAGAGCATGGGCGAAGCCAGGGTGATCCTGCGGAACAGGGAGACGTGGCCGGCTACGGACCCGGGCCTGGCCCTCGGGTACGCCCACGCCTTCGGCGCGGTCGCCCAGCGGCAGCGCGACGCACCGCATCACAAACTCATCGTGGCGCTGGACCTCGCGCGTGAGCTGCTGACGCTCATGGAGCGCACCCACCCGGAGTTCCTCGGGTTCTCCGATCTGAACACCGCGTTCGGCTGGGCCAGGCTGCATTGCACGGACGTCGGGACCGGCATCAGGACCGATCTGATGCACGCGACGGACCACCACCGGTATGAGAACATCGGTCAACTGCGGACCATGGCGGAATCGTTGTCGTGGGACCTCGACCAGCACATCTTCGCCGTCCGGGGCCTGGCCGACCGCCCGCTCCCGCGCCCCGGCCGGTCCGCCTCGCCCTCCCGCAGGACGATCCGGGACATCGTGGCCGGAGTGAACGAGTCCATCGAGGCCGCCATCACTCTCGCCGGCGGCATCGACAGGTTGAGCGCCCAGGGAATCCACCCGGTCGACGAGATCGATCTGCGGCAGACGCTCGACATGGCCGACCGGATCAGGGCGTCGGCGTTCTTCACCAAGGACGGGCTCGGCGTCGAGATCGCCGACCAGACGCGGCTTGACGAGCTGCACCATCGGTGCTGGGGTCTCACGCAGGGCAGCGACGCTCATCGTTCCCTATGGGCCTTCGGCCCGGTGTTGCACGGCGCCGCGGCCGTAGGTCACGTGTGGGCCCGGGAGCTCGCGCTCGCCCTCACCGCGACCCCGGGCTTCGGCCGGCACGCCCTCGGCGTGATGACGACGTACGAGGTGCTGCTGCGCGAGGCCGTCGGCGGCCCGCTGATCAAGAAGCCGGCGGAGCTGGTCGCGAAGGCGGCGTCCATGGCGGCGTTCTCGGCGGACGACCCCGCGTGGAACCTCCGCCAGGCCATGGACCAGCTCCAGCATGTCGATTTCTGGTACACGACGGGCCTGGACCGCCGTTACCTGGAAAAGGTCATCGGCCTCGGCCTGGACATCATCCCGCCGATGCTGGAGAGGCGGGCTCCGTTCGACGTGCGCACGGTGCACCTGGCGATGGCGAGCATCCTGGCGGTGCTCGTCCTCGTCCGGCCGCTGCGGGACATGAGCCTGCCGAGGCGGCATCTGGCCTCCGCGTTCATCGGGCTCGCCGCGATCGCGGACCGCGCGTTCGCGGACACGGCCAACGACGTCGTCCTCCTCATGCGGAACTGATACCCGATCGGCGGGGGTGGTGCGAGTTTGTCGGGGTGTGTGGTTACCCTGCCGTGATCTGGTGGTTCACTCGTGGTCTGGGGCGGTACATGGGCGAGGACGGGACGGAACGGGCCGTAGGACGGGTTCTGGGGACGCAGTCGGCCACGCCGTTGTCGTTCTGGGTGGGGCTCGAACCGGGGACGGTCGTCCAGCTCGACGAGGTGATCGCGGCGACCAGGGAGGTGCCGGGACGGGGCGAGGTGCTCATCGCCGGGGTCGTCACGAACGTGGAGGCGCGGCACGAGGGGGCCGCCTACGACTCGGACGTGTTCCTGATCGTGCAGGGCGTGCTGCCCGCGGCGGTGGTCGAGTCGGCCGAGGTCACGGTGACGCGGGTCGAGCCCGAGGTGTACGTGCCGCCGCTGCCCGGCACGGTCGCGCGCAGGGCGGGCGAGCGGGAGCGGGAACGGGCGCTGTACTTCGACGTGATGGAGCGGCGGGTCCCGGTCGGGCTGGGACGCGACGGCGAGCCGATCCACGTCAACCTGGAGTTCCTCGACGGGACCCGCGGCGCGCATGTGTCGATCTCCGGGATCTCCGGGGTCGCGACCAAGACGTCGTTCGCGACCTTCCTGCTCTACTCGATCTTCAACTCGGGGGCGCTGGGCGCCGAGGCGCACAACACCAAGGCGCTGATCTTCTCGGTGAAGGGCGAGGACCTGCTCTTCCTCGACCACGCCAACAAGCGGCTGGACGACGACGCCCGCGCCGCCTACCGAAGGCTCGGGCTGGAGCCGGGACCGTTCGGCAGCGTGCACGTGTTCGCGCCGCCGCGTCCGGGCGACCCGAACGGGACTCCGCACGTGTCCGCGCGCACGCAGGACGTGAGCCCGTTCTACTGGACGCTGGCGGAGTTCTGCCGGGGCGAGCTGCTGCGGTTCGTCTTCGCCGACGCCGAGGACGAGCGGGCCCAGTACACGATGCTGATCGGGCAGGTCGCGGCCCGGCTGGCGAGGCTGGCGGAGCCGGTCGGCGGCGCCGTCAAGCTGCGGAGCGCGCCGGACGCGGAGGCCCGGGTCTGCCGCACCTATGACGACCTGGTGGAGTTCATCGAGGAGACGCTGACGGACGAGGGCACGCGGCACGGCTGGGGCGCCGGGCTGATGGGCCTCGGGACCGTCAACGCGTTCCTGCGGCGGCTGCGGTCCTCGGTCCGGCCGCTGTCGCCGATCGTGCGGGGCGACCTGGCCGACCGGGCGTCGATCGACACCGAGGCGCAGGTCACCGTGGTCGACCTGCACAACCTGCCGGAGCGCGCGCAGCGGTTCGTCGTCGGGGTGGTGCTGCGCGGCGAGTTCGCGCGCAAGGAGAGCACGGGCAGCGCCAGGCCGCTGCTGTTCGTGGTGCTGGACGAGCTGAACAAGTACGCGCCCCGCGAGGGCGGCTCCCCGATCAAGGAGATCCTGCTGGACGTCGCCGAGCGCGGCCGGTCGCTCGGCGTGATCCTCATCGGCGCGCAGCAGACGGCGTCGGAGGTGGAGCGCCGCATCGTCGCGAACTGCGCGGTGCGGGTCGCGGGACGGCTGGACGCGGCGGAGGCGGCGCGCGGCGAGTACGGGTGGCTGCCGCCCGCGGCGCGGGCCCGGGCCACGATCGCCAGGCCGGGGACGATGTTCGTCGGTCAGCCGGAGATCCCGGTGCCGCTCGCCGTCGAGTTCCCGTTCCCGGCGTGGGCGACCCGCCCGGCGGAGGCCGAGCCGCGCGCGCCGTCCCGTCCCGGGCCCGCGCGCCCCGGGGCTTCGCGCGACCCGTTCGCGGGCCTGGACGACGCGGCCGACGACGAGGAAGTACCACCCTTCTGAGCCATCTGGAGCGGACATGAAGTTCCTGCACACCGCCGACTGGCACGTCGGCAAGGTGCTCCGGGGCCGGTCGCGGTCCGACGAGCACGCGAGGGTGCTGGACGAGCTGGTCGGCGTCGCGCGCGAGGAGGACGTCGACGCGGTCATTGTCGCCGGGGACGTGTTCGACGGCGCGGTGCCGACGCCGCCGTCGCAGGCGCTGGTGATGAGGACGCTGATGGAGCTCCAGGAGGGCGGCCGGGAGGTGGTCGTCCTCGCCGGGAACCATGACGATCCCCGGCTGCTGGACGACGTGTACGGGCCGGTGCTCGGACGGCTCGGCATCCGCGTGATCGGGAGGTTCCGGCGGCCGGACGCGGGCGGCCTGCTGTCGTGGACGGCCAGAACGGGCGAGCCCGTCCGGCTCGCGGCGATGCCGTTCCTGTCGCAGCGGTTCGTCGTCCGGGCGCTGGAGGCGCTGACCGGCACGCCCGACCAGCACAACCGCGACTACGCCCACCGGTTCGCGCGGCTCGCCGAGGCACTGACCGAGGGGTTCGAGGCCGACACCGTGAACCTGATCGCCGCGCACGGCACGCTTCCCGGCGGACGGCTCGGCGGCGGCGAGCGCGAGGCGCAGACGATCTTCTCCTACTACTTCGAGGCGGCGGCGTTCCCGCCGTCGGCGCACTACGCGGCGCTCGGCCACCTGCACCGGCGGCAGCGGATGCCAGGCCCGTGCCCGATCTGGTACAGCGGGTCGCCGATCGCCGTCGACTTCGGGGAGGAGCGGAACACGCCGGGCGCGCTGGTGGTGGAAGCCTCGCCCGGACGTCCCGCCGAGGTCAGGGAGGTGGCGCTGCGGAGCGCCCGCGAGCTGCGCACGGTCACCGGCACGCTCGGCGAGCTGGAGGCGATGGCGGACGGGCTCGGGGACGCGTGGCTGCGCGCCGTCGTCGCGGAGAAACCGCGCGCCGGGCTCGCCGACGACGTCCGCGACGTCCTCCCGAACGCGCTGACCGTCGACATCGACGAGGCGTTCCGGCCCACGGCCGCCCGGCACCGCATGACCGTCACCGGTGCGGGCGGCGCGGCCACGCCGCGGGGGCTGTTCCGCGCCTACCTCGAACACAAGGGCCACGACGACGAACGGGTCGTGGCGCTGTTCGACCGGCTGTACGACGAGCTCGACGGTCAGGAGGGCTGAGCTGATGCGTCCGCTCTGCGTCCACATGGACGACTTCTGCGGCTACCGCGCGCCGACGTCGGTCGACCTGCATGACGTCGACTACTTCGTCCTGGTCGGGCCGACGGGGGCGGGGAAGAGCACGGTCATCGACGCGATCTGCTTCGCGCTGTACGGGTCGGTGCCCCGCTGGGGGAAGGAGAACGTGATCCGGCTGGCGCTGGCGCCGTCCGCCAACTCCGGCAGGGTGGCGCTGGTGTTCGAGTCGGCGGGGCGCAGGTACGGGGTCGTCCGGGCGCTGGCCCGCACCAGGCAGTCGGTGACGACCAAGGAGGCGCGGCTGGACGAGCTCGACCCGTCCGTCGACCCGGCGGACGGCATCGAGGAGATGCTGGCCGCGCGGGTCCGCACGATCGCCGACGGCGACCGCGTGACCGGGGCCGTCGAACGCGTCACCGGCCTGGAGTTCCGCTACTTCACCCAGTGCGTCGTCCTGCCGCAGGGCCGCTTCGCCGACTTCTTGCAGGCCGAGCCGAGAAAGCGGCAGGACCTCCTCGTCCAGCTGCTGGACGCCGGGACCTTCGAGGTCATCATGCGGCGGGCGGGGGAGGAGGCGAAGGCCGCCGAGGCCGGCGCGCAGGCCGCGGAGATCAGGCGGGCCAGGCTCACCGGCGCGGACGAGGCCGCCGAGGCGGACGCGCGGCGCCGGGTGGAGCGCCTGGAGGCCCTCGACGACCGGGTCCGTGAGGCACTGGACGAGCTGCGCCGAACCGACGACATGATCAAAGAACGGGACTCGGCGGCCGAGGAGGCGGCGCGTTCGCTCGCCGCCCTGACCGCGCTCGCCATGCCCGCGGACGTCCCGGCTCTCGCGGGCGATCTCAAGGCCGCGACCCGGGAGGCGCACCGGCTCACGCGCGAGGCGGCCCGGCACGAGGAGGCGGAGTCGGCGGCCCGCGCCCGGCTGGCCGACCTCGGCGACAAGGCCGCCCTCGACCTGGCGGCCCGCGCGCACCGCGACCATGCCCGGCTCGCCGCCGAGATCGAGGCCGTCCGCGCCGAGGCGGAGGAGACGCGCAGGGCGGTGGCCGACGCCGAGGCGGACGTCGCCGTCGCCCGGTCGAACCTGGAAAAGGCCCAGGACGAGTCGCAGCGCACGCGCGACGCCCACACCGCAGCCGACCTCGTCCAGCGGCTCGCCGTCGGCGAACCCTGCCCGGTGTGCCTGCGCGAGGTCACCGAACCTCCCGAGCGGCACGCCCCGCCCGCGCTCGGCGCGGCCGACCGGAACGTGAAGGCCCGCGCCCGCGACCTAGAAGCCGCGCAGAGCGAACACGGGAGGCTCGAACGCGAGTCGTCCCGGCTCGAAGAGAAGCTCGACGGCCTGGGACGGCAGCTCGACGCCCAAGCCGAGCACATCACTGCCCATCCGGACGCCGGTGACGTCCAGCGGCGCCTGGACGAGATCGGCACCGCCGAACAACAGGCCGCACACGCGCGGCAGGACCTCCTCACCGCCCGCGACGACCTGAACAAGGCGGAAGCACTCCTCTCCGAACTGAACGCCGAAGCGGCCAAAGCGCAAGCCGAGCTGGACGAGGCCCGCGACACCGTCGTCGCGCTCGGCGCTCCCTCCATCGACCGGGCCGACCCGCACGCCGCCTGGACGACCCTGCTCACCTGGCGCGACGAGGAGGCGGAACGCCGCGCCCGGACGGCCGAGACACTCGCTGACGAGCTGGACGAACTACGGGCCGCGCGCGACGACCGCCGCCGCGCGCTAGCCGCCGAGCTGGACGCCCACGAGATCGCCGTGCCCGCGGCCTTCGACGCGGAGACCGTCCGCGAAACCGTCCTGAACGCCAGGAACCGGGCCGAGAACCGGCTGGCGGACGTGCGCCGCGACCGCCGCCTCGCCGGGGAACTGGCCGCCGAGATCCAGCGGCACCGGCAGGACGCCACCGTCGCGCAGGAACTGGCCCGGCACCTGCGCGCGAACAACTTCGAGAACTGGCTGTGCGGCGAGGCCCTGGCGCTGCTCGTCGACACCGCGTCGGAGACGCTGCGGGAGCTGTCGGGCGGGCAGTTCGAGTTCGTCCTCGACGATCGGAACGCGATCGAGGTGACCGACCACACTGAGGCGGGGCTGCGGCGCAGCGTCCGGACCCTGTCCGGCGGCGAGACGTTCCAGGCGTCGCTCGCGCTCGCGCTTGCGCTCTCCGACCAGATCGCCCGCCTCGGCGGCACGGCCCGCGCCCTGGACTCGATCTTCCTGGACGAGGGCTTCGGCACGCTCGACCCGGCGACGCTCGACACGGTCGCGACGACGCTGGAACGGCTGACGTCAGGGGGTGACCGTATGGTCGGCATCGTGACGCACGTTCCGGCGCTCGCCGAGCGCGTCCCCGTCCGGTTCGACGTGTCACGCGACCACACCGGCTCGCATCTGGAGAAGAGCAGCACGTGACCACCGCACCTCCGGCCGGGACCGCCCCTACCGGCAGTGCCGCCGGCAATGCCGCCATCACCGTCGACCCCTGGGACCCGGGGTACGCGACGTCGCTGACGGCGGAGGCGATCGGCGAGCTGGACGCCACGTCCGTCCGGCTCGACCTCGACGTCGAGCAGCCGTCCGGGAGGTGGCGCCCGATCGGCCCGGCCGCCGAGGGGCTTGCGCCCGCCGGGCTGATCGTCGCCGACGGGGTCCGCCGGATCGAGGCGCGCGTGTGGGTCGGCCACCCCGGCGAGGACATGCCCCAACCCGGAATCGCCGCTTCCTGCGCCGCCGGGCTGGTGCGCTGCGCGCCGGGAGGCCCGGCAGAGCTGGCCGAGGTCGACGTGCGCCGCTCGCTGTTCACGCCGTCCCCGCACGCCGCCGACCTGACCACGTGGGCGGGCACCTACGGCGCGGTCCGGGCCGGGGGCGGCACCGCCGAGCAGTTGTCGCTGGCGCTCCAGCGGCAGCTCAGCGACATCGAGGTCGGCCTGGCGACCCGCTACCGGACGGCGTCCGGCCACGCCGACGACCTGCTGATCGTGGACGGCCCGCTCCGCGGCCGCGCCCACCTCCCGCGCACCATCGGCTATGTGAAGACCCACCACGCCGCCTACCTGACGGGCGCCGAGCTGGCCGTCCTGACCGCGCTGCGGCCGGGCCAGCGCACCCCCGCCTTCCTGATGACGACGGGCTGGGCGCGGCATTCCTGGTACCTGCGGCTGCCGACGCCGTCCACCGCGCCGTGGGCGGGCATCGCCCGCTGCGAGGCTGCCCCGGACCTGCCCCGCGACGCGGTCGTCGATCTCGCCGACCACAGCGCGGCGATCATCCCCGGACTGGCCGGGGTCGACTACAAGGACCCGCGGGCACCGCAGAACCTCGTCCCGATCGGCGGACTGGAGAAGCTGCTCCGCCACCGCCTCGGCGACCCCGGCCTGCTCTACCGGGCCCTCCGGGCGGCCACCGGCCACCGCGCCTAGGGTCGGAGCCCCGCCTTCCAGGTCGTTTCGAGACCGCCGCTGTCGGCCGGTCCCGTCCGCCGCAGCGCGTCGCCCCCTCCTCCGGTGCCGCCTCCGGTGGCGAGGCGGACGGCGATCTCGTCCTCGATGTCCTTGGGCGCGCCGCCGGGGTAGCCGTTGAAGACGCTGGAGAAGATCAGCGTGCGGCCGTCCGGGGCCCTGACGTAGCCGGACAGGGCCGTGACTCCGGTCAGCGTTCCCGTCTTGGCGTGGACGTTCCCCTCCGCGGCGGTTCCCCTCATTCGTTTCGCGAGCGTTCCGCCGACCAGCCGATCGGGGTGCCCGGCGACGGGCAGCGACGCGTACCAGGCGCGGAACCAGGGCTGTTCGCGCGCGTTCCTCAGCAGGTTGGTGAGCTGGGTGGGCGTCGTCCGGTTCGACCGGGCGAGGCCCGACCCGTCCGTCATGGTCACCTGAGCGGTGTCGACGCCGAGCCGCCCGGCGTGGGCGGTGACGGCGGGCAGCCCGGCGGCCCAGCTGCCCTCGCCGCGCGCCTTCCGGCCGATCGCCTTGACGAGCGTCTCGGCCATGACGTTGTTGCTCAGCTTCATGAACGGCTTGGCGAGCCGCGACAGCGGCATGGACTCGCGGGTGGCGATCGTCGTGGCGCCCGCGGGCGTCCTGCCCCGCCTCGTCTCGCCCGCCACGCGGACGCCGTGCGCCTTCAACGCGCGGCGGAACACGTCCGCCGCGTAGCGCGTCGGCCCCTCGACCGCGCGCAGGACACTGGCCTTGGCCGCGCCGGCCGGATGCGAACCCTTGATCACGATCGTGTCGGAGCCGTTCCTGCGGCTCACCGCGAGGGTGGAAGGCGAACCGGCCCGGCCGGTCGTGGCCCGGTTGTCGATCTTCACCACTCCGGTGGCCGGGCGCAGGCCGGCCTTGACCCGCCTGCCGGGCCGGGAGGCGGCGACCGTGACCTCGACCGAGCCCGCGTCGAAGTCGGCGTCGGGCGAGACGGTCAGCGCGGACGTCTGCGCCGCGTAGGCGTACTGGAGGTCGCCCGGGTCCCAGCCGTCCGGGACGCGGTCGGCGTCGAACCAGGTGTCGTCCGCGACGAGGTCGCCCCTGACCTCCTTGACGCCCTTCGCGGCGACGGCCGCGGCGAGACGGCCATAGTCGGCCGCACGCATCGTGGTGTCGCCGGTTCCCTTGAGGTACAGGTTCCCGCCCTCGGCGCTCACCGTCGTCCGGAACCTGTACCCGGCGCCGAGGATCCCGAAGGCGGCCGCGGCGGTCGGCAGCTTGTTGTTCGAGGCCGGCATGACGGGCCCGCCGCCGTCGCGGTCGTACAGAACCCTGCCGGACGCGGCGTCGCGGACGACCACACCGACGGCCGCTCCGCCGAGACGCCCGTCTTTGAGAATGGTGTCCAGATCTTCGGGGAGATCTCCGGACATGTCTCCACGCGGTGCCGCGGCGGCGGGGAGGGCGGCGGCACCGCCGGCGGCGAGGCTCCCGCCGAGCAGCACGACGGCCCCGAGGGTACGGATGATCATGTCGTCGCAGTCTAGGCGCGCCTCTTCTACTGCGCGCGCGAAGCGCGCAGACTTGGCAGAAGGAGGGCAGGCACATGGACGACGCGGAAAGGATTCAACGACCCCACGTTCTGTTCGGCTTCGACGGCACGGCGGAGAACGACGCCGCGCTGCGTTGGGCGGTCGACGAGACGGGACGGCGCGGCCTGGACCTGGTGATGTGTCACTGCTGGCACTGGCCCTACGCCAGCGGCCACGTGGACCGGGACGCTGAGACGATCATGAAGCGGGCGGGGGAGAACCTGCTGGAGCACGGCGTGCGGCGGGCGCGGGAGCTCGGCGCGCCGGGCGCGGTGCACGGGCGGCTGCTGCGCGGGCCCGTGGCAGAGGCGCTGCTGCGCGCGTCCGGCACGGCGGAGCTGATCGTGATCGGCGCGCACGAGCACCTGGACACCGGCGCGACGGCGCTGGAGGTACCGGCGCGGGCGGACCGCCCGGTGATCGTCGTCCGGCACGGGAACCGGCCGCGGCGTCCGCCGGAGCTGGTCGTGGCGGGCGTCGACGGGACGGCGCGCAGCGGCGCGGCGCTCGGCTTCGCGTTCGAGGAGGCGGCCCTGCGCGGCTGGGACCTGCATGTCGTCTACGGCTGCTGGGAGCCCGCCGCGGTGATCGACTCCGAGCTGGCGCTGTTCAACGACCGGGAGCTGCTGGAGAAGACGCGCGCGGCCGAGCTGGAGGAGGCCGTCGCGCCGTGGCGGGACCGCCACCCGGAGATCGGCATGACGGTGTCGCTGCTGCTGGAGCGGCCGTGCGAGGCGCTGCGGGACGCGGTGGAGGACGCCGGTCTGCTGGTCCTCGGCGACCGCGGAACCGGCTCGGACCCGCTCGGCGCGACGAGCACCGGCATGCTCGGCAGCGCCCCGTGCCCCGTCGCGATCGTCCCGGGCCGCGGGGCGGTGACGGCGGCCTGGTGACGGCGGCCTGGTGACGGCCGTCCGCCGCGCGCGCTAGGGCTTGCGGAGGACGCCGCCGTACTCGGTCGGGTCGCGGCTGAGCCGGGACGCGCCCGAGTACGGCCGCAGCTCGGCCGGGACGGGCGCGAGCCGCGGCTGATCCGGGTCGGGACGCCAGTCGACGATGTCGACCAGGCCGGGCTCGACGGGCTCCAGCCCCTCCGGGAGGAGCGCGTCGGTCTCGGCGCGGTCGCGGGTCTTCCAGCGCAGCCCGGCGCCGTTCGAGCGGGCGTCGATGTCGGCGGCGCGCTCGCGGTCGGAGCAGACGATCCCGGTGAACGCCAGGTGGCTGCCGGGGACGGCGCGGTCGATGACGACGCGCAGGACGCTGCGCGGGTCGTCCTCGTCGACCAGGTGATGGCCGACGGACAGGAACAGCACGGCGACCGGCTCGCGGAAGTCGATGAGGCGTTCCACGTCCGGGTGGGCGAGGATCGCCTCCTGGTCGCACATGTCGGCGGTGATCACGGCGGTGGAGCCGTCGCCGGCCAGCAGCGCGCGGGCGTGCACGAGCACGATCGGGTCGATGTCGACGTAGACGACGTTGGCGTCGGGCGCGAACCTCCGCGCGACCTGGTGCACGTTGTCGTTGGTCGGCAGCCCGCACCCCATGTCGAGGAACTGCCGGATGCCGGCCTCCTGCGCCAGGTACCGGACGGCCCGGTACAGAAACTGCCGGTTCTGCCGTGCGAGGTCGATGAACTCGGGGAAGTCCGGCAGGTTCTGCAGCATGAACCGCCGGTCGGCCTCGTAGTGGTCCTTGCCGCCGAGTGCCCATCCGTAGATGCGGGCGGCCGTGGGCACGTCATGGTGGATCTCGGAGGGGATGTCCTCGGCTGCGGCCACGGCGTGCTCCTGAGTGTCCGGAAAACGAATTATCCAGCATTCCAGGTTAGCGTTCCATGGTCCGTTCCATGGGGTAACCGATAAGAAACGATCATGGTTTTCCGACGAGTGCGGCGGTGGCGTCCAGGGCCGGGGCGGCGGGCAGGCCGGGGTCGATGATCAGCTGGAGCATCAGCCCGTCCAGCAGCACGGTGACCAGCATCGCGGTGCCCTCGCGGCGTTCGGCGGCCCAGTCCGGGCACAGCTCCGCCAGCCGCGCGGCGACGCGCTCGCGGACGGCGCGCGCCCAGTCCCGCCGCTCGGCGCCCATCCGCGGATCGCGCAGCGCCCGGACCAGCAGCTCCGCCGCCAGCCGCAGCTTGCGCTCCCCGGCGATCATGTCCGGGACGAGATCGCGCAGCGTCTGCACCGCGGCCGGGGTGTCGGGCGCGGCGAGCAGCGCGTCCAGCACCGGATCGATGATCATCTCGCCGGCCCGCTGCGCCACGGCGACGTGCAGCCCCGGCAGCCCGTTGAAGTAGTGGTGCAGGAGCCCCGGCTTGATCCGGGCGCGGTCCGCGACGGCCCTGGCCGTGATCGCGGGCCAGCCGCCCTCGGCGAGCAGATCGAGGCCGATGCGCACCAGCTGGTCGCGGCGCGCCCGTCCGCGAGGAGTCGACGCGGCCCGCGCGCCGGCCGGGTCCTCGTCGGTCATGCCGCCCAAGCTATCCCAACGGTTGCACCGTGCAAAGATCGCCGCCGGTGAGTCGGCCGGTGGTTGGTCGGCCGGTGGTTGGTCGGCCGGTGGGGAGTTGGCCGGTTGCGCCGCGGCGGCCGCTCGCACTGTGCGAAGATGGGGCGCTTCATGATCTGGCGCGGGTCCGCTCGGAGGCGTGGTGTGAGCGACGACGCGGCTTCCGTCCTGCCCATGTCGATCGACATCACGATCGAGCGCGGCTGCATCGTCGTCCGGCTGGGCGGTCATCTCGTCATCGACAACGTCCCCCGGCTGAACCGCTGGATCAACCGCATCGGGCGGCTGGAGGGCCGCGTCCTGGTCGCGATGGACCTGCACGGCGTCGTCGGCTGCGACGCCGTCGGCGTCGACGCGCTCGTCGACGGCGCCGGGCGCATCCGCCGGGCGGGCGGGTTCCTCATCGCCGCCAACTATCCCGCCGCCTGCGAGGCGTTCGCCGGACGGACCGTCCTGGAGACCCGCGCCACCGTCCACGACGCCATCGACGAACTGCACGCCTGGCTGTCGTAGCCCCGCGTCAGGACGCGCGGTCGCGTTCGGCGACGAGCTGCAGCGCCACGTCGATGATCATGTCCTCCTGGCCGCCGACGTACCCGGCCTCGCCGACCTTCTGCAGGATCTCGTGCGCCGGGACGCCGTAGCGCTCGGCGGCCCGTTCGGCGTGCAGCAGGAAGCTGGAGTAGACACCCGCGTAGCCCTGCGTGATCGCGCCCCGGTCGGCGAACGGCAGCCGGTGCAGGAACGGCTTCACCACCTCGTCGGCGGCGGCCATGACGCCCTGCACGTCCACGCCCGTCGGGACGCCGAGCCGCTCGAACGTCGGGACGAGTACCTCGGTCGGCGAGTTGCCCGCGCCGGCGCCGAGCGCGCACAGCGCCCCGTCGATCTGCAACGCGCCGTTCTGCTGCGCGAGGACGGAGTTCGCGACGCCCAGCGACAGGTTCTGGTGCCCGTGGAACCCGACCTGAGCCTCGTGCCCGATCTCCTTGACCAGCGCGCTGATCCGCTCCTGCGCGTCACCGAGGACGAGCGCGCCCGCCGAGTCGACCACGTAGACGCACTGCGCGCCGCCGTCCACCATGATCCGCGCCTGTTCGGCCAGCTCGTCCGGGCCGACGCGGTGCGACAGCATCAGGAACCCGACGGTCTCCATGCCGAGGTCGCGGGCGGCGGCGAAGTGCTGGAGCGAGACGTCGGCCTCGGTGCAGTGGGTCGCGATCCGCGCGACGGACGCGCCCGCGTCATGGGCCAGCCTCAGGTCCTCGACCGTGCCGAGCCCGGGCAGCAGCAGGACGGCGATCTTCGCGCGGGTGGCCTCGTCCACGGCGGCGGCGACGAGCTTGACGTCGTCCTCCAGCGAGAAGCCGTAGTTGAACGACGAGCCGCCGAGGCCGTCGCCGTGCGTGACCTCGATGACCTCCACCCCGGCGCCGTCCAGCGCGTGCACGACCCCGCGGACCTGCTCCTCGGTGAAGCGGTGCGCCATCGCGTGGCTGCCGTCCCGCAGCGTCGAGTCGGTGATGCGGATCTTCTGGATGTCGCTCATGAGGTGGCCTTCCTGCGCGCGAGCTGCTCGCCGACCCGGGCGGCGGCCGCGGTCATGATGTCGAGGTTCCCGGCCCATTCCGGCAGGTGGTCGCCGTTGCCGCGCACTTCGAGGAACACCGCGACGCGCGCCATCCCGTTCCAGATGTCGCGGGGCTCGTCGAACTGCGGTTCCGCGCGGAGCGTGTAGCCGGGGACGTAGGTCCGCACCTCGGCGGCCATCTTCTCGACCGACTCGGCGATGGCCTTGGTGTCGGCGTCCGGCGGGATCGCGCAGAACACCGTGTCCCGCATGATCATCGGCGGCACGACCGGGTTCAGGATGATGATCGCCTTGCCGCGCCCGGCGCCGCCGACCTTCTCGATCGCGCGGGCCGTGGTCTGCGTGAACTCGTCGATGTTCGCGCGGGTGCCGGGACCGGCCGAGCGCGACGCGATCGACGCGACGATCTCCGCGTACGGCACCGGCACCACCGACGACACGGCGTGCACGATCGGGATCGTCGCCTGCCCGCCGCACGTGATCATGTTGAGGTTGGGTGCGTCCGACAGGGTGTCCAGGTTCACCGGCGGGCACACCAGCGGTCCCGCCGCGGCGGGCGTCAGGTCGATCGCGGTGACCCCGGCCTCCTCGTAGCGGGGCGCGTTCGCCAGATGCGCCTTCGCGGACGTCGCCTCGAACACGATGTCGGGGAGCGTCGGCCGGGACAGCAACCAGTCGACGCCTTCAGCCGACGCCGGGACGCCCAGCTTGCGGGCGCGTTCCAGGCCGTCGGACTCCGGGACGACCCCGACCATCGAATGGACGTCGATCAGCTCGCTGCGCATCAGTTTGACCAGCAGGTCGGTGCCGATGTTGCCGGGCCCGACGATCGCCGCGCTCAGCCTGGTCATGCGCCTTCCCCCTTTCCGAAGCGGGCGGTGACGGTGCCGATCCCGCCGAACGTCGCGGTGACGGTCTCCCCGGGCGCGACCGGGACGGCCGCCGTGACCGACCCGGGCAGCACCACGTGCCCCGCCTCCAGCGCCACGCCGCGCTCGCCGAGGACGTTCGCCAGCCACACCAGCGCGTTGATCGGGGAGCCGAGCACCGCGCCGCCCGCGCCCGTGTCGACCAGGTCGCCGTCGCGGTGCAGCAGGCAGCCCGCCAGCGACAGGTCCAGGCCGTCCAGCCGGACGGGACGGGTGCCGAGCACGACCCCGCCGCTGGAGGCGTTGTCGGCGATCGTGTCCGGCAGGGTGATCTTCCAGTCGGCGACGCGGGAGTCGATGATCTCCAGCGCGGGCAGCACGTACGCCACGGCCGCGACCGCGTCCGCGGCCGTCGCGCCGGGCCCGGCCAGCGGGCGGCCCAGCACGAACGCGATCTCCGGCTCGATCCGCGGCTGGAGGAACCGGCCGGTGTCGATCGGGGCGCCGTCCTGGTGGAACATCGTGTCGAGCAGGACGCCGAAGTCCGGCTGGTCGACGCCCAGCTGGCGCTGCATCGCCGCCGACGTCAACCCGACCTTGTGGCCCTTGATCCGCGCGCCGGCCCGCGTCCACGCCTCCACCTGCGCGAGCTGGACCGCGTACGCGTCCGCCACCGACATGTCCGGATGGCTCTCCGTCAGCGCCGCGATGGGGGTGCGGGTCGCGTACGCGTCGAGCAGCGCGGCCGCGGCCTTCTCCACGGAACCCGGATCCATGGGCCCTCCTTTTCCTTGTCGGCGCACGGTGAGCCTTTCCCACCTGGGGCGATGCGGGCAACGCCGCCGTCCCGCGTGATGGGACACTGCTCGTATGGGAGCTTCCATGGCGTCCGGTGACACCTTCCTCGGCCGCGCCGTCGCCGTGCTGGCCGCGTTCCGCGCCGAGGACGACGGCCTCGGCCCCGCCGAGCTCGCCCGCCGCAGCGGCCTGCCGAAGTCGACGGCGCACCGGATCGCGCTCGACCTGGTCGCGGCCGGGCTGCTGGAGCGGCAGGGCACGCGGGTGCGGCTCGGCCTGAAGCTGTTCGAGATCGGGCAGCGGGTGCCGCGCCAGCGGGTGCTGCGGGACGCCGCCGTCCCGTACATGTCCGACCTGCGGGAGGCGACGCGGCAGACCGTGCACCTGGCGGTGCTGGAGGGCGGCGAGGTCGTCTACGTGGAGATCCTCGGCTCGTCCGGCGGGCCGCGGCTGCCGTCGCAGGTGGGCGGGCGGCTGCCCGCGCACGTGACGGGGGTGGGGAAGGCGATCCTGGCGTTCTCCCCGCCGGACGTGGCGAAGGCCGTCCTGGCGGCGGACCTCGTCCGGACGAGCGAGCGCAGCGTCACCGCGCCGGGCCTGCTCGCGAGGGAGCTGGAGCGGATCCGGCGCGAGGGCGTCGCCTACGACCGGGAGGAGTCAGGCAAGGGCATCGTGTGCGCGGCCAGCCCCGTGCTCGGCCCCGACGGCCTGGCGCTCGGCGCGCTGTCGGTGTCGGGCTGGTCGACGCGGATGCGGCTTTCCGTGGTGGCCCCGGCCGTCCACACGGCGGCGCTCACCCTGTCGCGCACGCTGGGCGGCGAGCCCTAGGAGCCGCCGGGGCCCGGGAGGTGGCGGGCGAGGAGCTGCGCGAGGTGCTCGCCCTCACGCTCCGCGAGTTCGCGGAGCTGGGTGCGGCAGCTGAACCCGTCGGCCAGGACGACGTCGTTTTCCGCTGTTTTCCGCACGGCCGGGAGCAACTGCTGTTCGGCGACCGCGACCGACACGTCGTGATGGCCTTTCTCGACGCCGAAATTGCCCGCGAGCCCGCAGCAGTTCCCCAGCCTGCCGACGTCGGCGCCCGCGTCCTTGAGCAGGGCGGCGTCCTTCGACCAGCCCATGACGGCGTGGTGGTGGCAGTGCGGCTGCGCGATCCCGGCGACGCCGGACAGATCCGGCGGCGTCCAGCCGGGGGCCTCGGCGAGCAGCTCGGCGAGCGTGCGGGTCGCGGCGGCCACCTCGCGGGCGGCGGCCGCGTCCACCCCGCTCAGCAGCTCCTCGGCGTCGGACCGCAGCACGCCCGTGCACGACGGCTCCATCCCGACGACCTTCGCGCCGCGCCGCACGTGGGGGAGCAGGGCCCGGACGGTGCGCCTGGCCTGCGCGCGCGCCCCGTCCAGCTGCCCGGTCGAGATCCAGGTGATCCCGCAGCACACCGGACGCCTGGTGACCGACACCCGGTATCCGGCGTGCTCCAGGACTTTCACGGTCGCCTTGCCGACGTCGGGGGAGAACGCGTCGGTGAAGCTGTCGACGAACAGGACGACATCGCCGTTGCGCCCCTCCGCGCTCCGATGGGACGCGAACCAGCGCCGGAACGTCACCGGCGCGAACGCGGGCAGCGTGCGCCGCCCGTCGATGCCCGCACCCCACGCGACCAGCGGTTTCAGCAGGGACGACCGCATCACCGCGTTCATGATCTTGATCGCGGCCGGGGCCTTGGCGGCGAGCCGCGTCCAGCGGGGCAGCCGGCCGAGCGCGTAGTGGGAGCGCGGCCTGATCCTCCGCCGGTACCGCCGGTGCAGCGCCTCGGCCTTGTAGGACGCCATGTCGATCCCGGTCGGGCAGTCGGACGCGCAGCCCTTGCAGGACAGGCACAGGTCGAGCACATCGTGCAGGGCCTCGGACTTCCAGCCGTCCGGGCCGAGCTTCCCGCTGACGACCTCCTGCAGAACCCGGGCCCGTCCGCGCGTGGAGTCCTTCTCCTCCTTCGTCGCCAGGTAGGACGGGCACATGACGCCGCCCGTCGCGGTGTTGTCGGCGCGGCATTTGCCCACCCCCGTACACCGGTGCACGGCCCGGGAGAGGTCGCCGCGATCGTCCCGGAACGCCAGCCCCAGACCGCCTGTCAGCGGCACGACCCCCGCCGGGCGCAGGTCGGCGTCCACCGCGGCCGGGCGGACGATGACGCCGGGATTGAGCACGTCATCCGGGTCGAAGACGTCCTTGACGGCCGAGCACAACGCCAGGGCCTCGGCCGAATACATGTGCGGCAGCAGTTCGCTTCGGGCGCGTCCGTCGCCGTGCTCGCCCGACATGGTGCCGCCATGCCGGGCCGCTAGCGTCGCGGCCTCGTTCAGGAAATCGCGGAATACACGCGTGCCGTCGGCCCTCCCGAACGGGAAGTCGATGCGGACGTGGATGCAGCCGTCCCCGAAATGCCCGTACGGGACGCCGAAGAGCCCGTGCCCGCTCAGCAGCGCCTCAAGTTCCCGCAGGTACTGGCCGAGCCGCTCGGGCGGAACCGCCGAATCCTCCCACCCGGCGTGGGCCTGCTCGCCGTCCGGCGTCCGCGCCACGAGCCCGGACCCGTCCTCCCTGATCCGCCACAGCGCGTCGCCGAGCGCCATGTCCTCGACGAACATCGAGTCGACGCACCCCGACTCCTTCACGACCCGCCCGGCGGTGGCGCGCAGCGCCCCGATCTCCGCCCCGGCCAGCTCGACGAGCATCCACCCCGACCCGCGCGGCAGCGGCGGCACCGCGCCAGACCCGCGCCGCTCCCGCACGACCCCGGTGATCCGCGAGTCGAGCCCCTCGCACGCCACGGGCCCGAACGGCAGGATCGCCGGGACCGCGTCGGCCGCCTCCGCCATCGACCCGTACCCGAGGACGACCAGCAGCCGGCACGCGGGCTCGCGCACCATCCGGATCCGCGCCGCGAGCGTCAGCGCCAGCGTCCCCTCGCTCCCCACCAGGGCCCGCGCGACGTCGAACCCGTTCTCCGGCAGCAGATGCTCAAGCGAGTAGCCGGACACCTGCCGCCCGAACCGCCCGAACTCCGTCCGCACCACCGCGAGCCGCCCGCCGACCAGCCCCCGGAGCCGCTCAAGGAGTTCGCCGCCGCCGTCCGCGCCCGGCATGTCGCCGAGCCGCAGCCGCTCCCCGGACCCGGCGACGACGTCGAGCCCGAGGACGTTGTCGCTGGTCCGCCCGTAGCCGAGCGCCCGTGACCCGCACGCGTTGTTGCCGATCATCCCGCCGAGCGTCGCCCGCGTCCGCGTCGACGGATCGGGCCCGAACCGCAGCCCGTGCCCCGCCGCCACCTGATGCAGCCGCGCCTGGACGATCCCCGGCTCGACCAGCGCCGTCCCGGCCTCCGGATCGATCTCCAGGACGTGGTTCAGATGCCGGCTGACGTCCACGACCACGCCCGGCCCGACCGCGTTGCCCGCGATGGACGTCCCGCCGCCCCGCATCGTCAGCGGCACCCCGGCGTCCCGGCATACACCGAGCACCGCGGGCAGCTCGTCAGCCTCCCGCGGCGTCACCACGACCCGCGGCGGGACGCGGTACAGCGAGGCGTCCGAGGAGTACATGGACCGGGCGAGCGCGGAGTCGTCCACCCGGCTCGCCCCGGCCCTCCGCAGCGCGGCCACCAGCTCGCTGTGCTCGGCACGATCGGTCACGTTCCAACCGTAGGTCACCCCGGGGCAGAGGCCGCGCACCCGGATCAGGACTCGGTGCCGGGACTGATCCCGTGCCCCGCCCGGCGCGTCCACAAGGCCACCCCCTTTCCGCCTGCGGACATAGGATCGATGAGGCCGTCCGCCGACTTGGAAAGCGTGACCATGACCGTCTGGCATGTGCAGCAGCATGAGCCGATCACCTGGGAGATGTTCCTTGAGATCGACGAGGACATCCGGCGGGACATGGAGGTCGTGGACGGCTTCGTCGTGCCGCGCGAGCAACGCGGCCGCGACCACCAGAAGGTCGGGACCCGTCTCTCGCTGGCCCTCGAACAAGCGGCCGTGGAGCGGGTCCGGCAGAGCGGCCGGGGAGAGGGCTACGAGACGAACACCGAGGTCGACGTCCTTCTATGGGATGTGCCGCCAACGGCACGTAAGCCGGATGCCGTGCTTCATCGCCGCACTCCGGAGTTCGAGCAGCTCTCCATCGAGCGCTATGCCTTGACGGACGGCTCGCACCGGTACACGCACATCGCGACGACGCACCGCGACATGGGCCCGGTCGCCGTCACGGCCACGGACCCGTTCGCGATCGAGATCCTCTGGCAACACCTTGAGGCCGCTCCTCGCGTGTGATCTCGCGTCGTGGCCGTGATGAGTTTCAGGGGTTTGTGAGGTCTCACCTTGGGCGGGGGAAACGACCGAGGAGGAGATTCGTGGGCAAGGTCATCTATGGGATGCACACCTCGATCGACGGCTACGTCGAGGGTCCCGGCGGGAATTTCGGGTTTCTGACGCCGGCCGAGGACGTCCATCAGGCGGCGAACGACCAGGCCCGGCGGGCGGCGGCGTTCCTGTTCGGGCGGCGGATGTTCGAGATGATGGAGAAGCCCTGGACGGAGGACCTCGGCAAGGAAGGCGCCCCGGCCGTCGAGCGGGAGTTCGCGGAGGTCTACAAGGAGACGCCGCGATATGTCTTCTCCGACACCCTTCAGGACGTTCCCGAAGGGGTCACGCTGGTGCGCCGCGCGGACGCGGTGTCGGTGGCTACGCGGCTCAAGCGGGAGATCGACGGGATCCTCGAGGTCAGCGGGCCGGAGCTTGCCGCCTCGCTGCTGGACCTGATCGACGAGTTCTGGGTGTACGCGTTCCCCGTGATCGTCGGGGGCGGAAAGCCGTTCCTGCCTGTCGGGGAAGAACTGCGGCTGCGGTTGGTCGAGCACCGGTCGTTCGCGTCGGGGGTCATGTTCCTGCGTTACGTGCGGGCCTAGAGCCTCGTCCCCGGCGCGGGCGGGCGCGCGCCGGGGACGAGGACGGTCAGGTGCCGCGCCGGAAGCCCGTCGCCGCGACGACGGCTCCGAGAGCGGCGAGGATCCCGATGGCGGCGAACGCGGTGCGGAAGCCGTCGAGGCCGGTTCCGGAGACGAGGACCGTCGAGACGGCGGCGACGCCCGCCGCGCCGCCGATCTCGCGCATCGTCTCCAGCAGGCCCGACGCGAGTCCCGATTCCGATTCGGTGACACCGGTCAGCGCGCCGATCTGGAGCGAGGGCCCGCAGACCCCGAAGCCCAGCCCGGCGATCAGGAACGCCGGAAGCAGATCGGTGAGGTAGCCCGCGTCGGCGGGGACCCGGGTCAGCCACACCATTCCGGCGGCCAGCAGCACCAGGCCGGTCACCAGCAGGCGGCGGACGCCCACGGCGGCCGCGAGGCGGCCGGCGATCCATGAGATCCCGAACGAGGTCGTCGTGGTGGCCAGCCACGCCAGACCCGTCCGCGTCGCCGAGTAGCCGAGTTCCTGCTGCATCAGCAGCGATCCGAGGAAGATGAACGAGAACAGCCCGCCGAACGCGAGCAGCGCGGTGATGTTCGCCGCGATGAGCGTGCGGTTCCGCAGTGCCGTGGCCGGTACGAGCGGGGCCGGTGAACGCTTCTCCGACCGGACGAACGCGGCCATCAGCAAGCCGGCCGCGAGGAACCACGCCGCCGTGCTCGCGGAGGCCCATCCATGGGTGGACGCGTGGTGGAGCGCGTAGACGAAGGTCAGCAGCGCGCCGGTCACCGTGCCGGCCGCCACGACGTCGAGCCGTCCGGAACGGTCACGGGGCCCGTCGGCCGCCAGGCGGGTGAAGGCGAGTGCGATGATCGCGAGCCCGGCGGGGACGTTGATGAAGAACGCCCACCGCCAGCCCGGACCGGCGGTGATGAGACCGCTCGCGACGACGCCCACCGTGCCGCCCGCTCCGGCGACGGCTCCGAAGATGCCGAGAGCCCGGTTGCGTTCCCGTCCTTCACGGAAGGTGACGGCCAGCAGCGACAACGCCGCCGGTGCGATGAGCGCTCCGCCCAGCCCCTGGAGCCCGCGGGCCGCGATCAGCACTCCGCCGTGCTGCGCCAGGCCCGCGACCAGCGACGCGGCGGTGAACAGGCCGAGGCCGGTCAGCAGGACGCGGCGCCGTCCCAGCAGGTCGGTCATCCGGCCGCCGACGAGGAGGAATCCGCCGAGCAGCAGGCCGTAGGCGACGACGACCCATTGCAAGGCGCCTTGGCTGATTCCGAGGTCTCGCTGGATCGAGGGCAGGGCCACGTTCACGATGGCGATGTCGAGGCCCACCATCGCCATGCCGGCGCACGCCAGGACCAGCACGAGCCCTTGGCGAGGGGCCGGTTTCCTCCGGCGGAGCGGACGAGTTGCGGTTTCCACGGGAATTCGTGTGTCAGCCACGGGTTCGGTGTCCTTTCAACTCGTCGCGGTTCACCGGCGGTAGCCCGCGATGGGCCGGCCCGCGCCCGTGGTGATGAGTTGCGGCAGGCTCTTGGTGATGAAGAAGGTCCAGGCGAGCGAGCACGCCTCGAAGCAGTCGGACTCCGCCGCGGTGAGGCCCTCGTGCGTGAAGTGCAGCGTCGTGCCCCGCTCGCCGGTGCTGATGTCGAAGACGACGTCGGTGCCGGTCCACTCGTCGCGGTCGTCGACTTCGGTGTTGTCGGAGTCCACGACGTGCCAGACCACCCGCCGGCCGGGCACGGACTCGGTGATCTGGAACCGGGCGAAACGGAGGCCCTTCTTTTCCCGGACGGTCTCACCGGCGTATTCGCAGTCGTCGGTGAAGACGAACTCGTCGTGCAGGGCGGCGGAGTGGCCGATCAGGTTCTCGCTCCACCAGCCGCGGACGTCGTTGATGGCCTCGAAGACCTGCTCGGGCGTCCGGTCGACGGTCATGGCGGCGGTCAGGTGCTCGGTGTTCGACATCGTCCTTGCCTCTCTGTTCGGGTGGTTTGGCCCACCGACGAAGGAGGCAGCCCGGGATCGACATCGACCGGGAAGAAACTTCGGGAAAATTCGATACGCCGCGTCGGCCGCGGCATCGACCGCCTACGGCGCGGTCATTCCCAGACGGGGCGGACCTCGACACAACCCCGGCCGGCGTAGGGGTGCCGTGCCGCGATCGCTATGGCCTCGTCCAGATCGGCGCACTCGATGATGTCGATGCCGCCGATGAAGTCCTTCGTCTCCGCGAACGGACCGTCGGACACCAGCGTCTCCCCGTCACGGACACGGACCGTCGTCGCGTCCACCACCGGACGCAACCGCGCGCCGCCGAGCATGGCCGCCCCCCGCCGATCCACCTCCGCCCCGTACGCATGGAAGGCGGGGTCCGCCGCGATCTCCTCCATGGTCGGCGACACCGTCTCATCGTCACAGATCAGGAACACGTACTTCATGGGGCCACTATGCCCGACCCCGTCCGATCCGTCCGGTCAGCTCGAACGACGCGGGTGTGCTAGGCGCGCTCCTGGACAGGGGCGGCCTGGGTCGTCTCGGCGAGGAGGGCCTCGCGGGACACCGGGCCCGCGGCGGCGAGCGCCCGGCCGACGGGGTAGGCGTGGGCGCTCGCCGGGAGATCTCCGTCGCGGCCGCTGAGCATCACGTCGACGCCGCCCGCGGCGCCGTCCGGGGCGGTGGGACGGGGAAGGCGGCGCAGCGTCTGACGGGCGACGGCCTCCGCGCTGTCGTACAGGGCGGTGCCCGCCGGAAGGCGCCGCAGGATCTCCGGCGCCACCAGCGGGTAGTGGGTGCAGCCGAGGACGACGGCGTCACAGTGGTGCGGGGTGCGCCCGGCCGCGTCGTCGATCGCCTTGGCGGCGGCGGACACGTCGCCGTGGTCGATCGCCTCGGCCAGGCCGGGGCAGGCGACCTGCTCGACGGGCTTGCCGTTCGCGAAGTCGGCGATCAGGCGGGCCTGGTAGTGGCTCTCCGTCGTCCGGACGGTCGCCCACACCGCGATGCTCCGGCCCGCCGCCGCGGCCGGTTTCACCGCGGGCACGGTGCCGATCACCGGCACCGCGGGCTCGATCTCCCGGCGCAGGACGTCGATCGCGGTGACCGTGGCGGTGTTGCACGGCACCACGATCGCCTCCGCGTCCCGGTCGATCGCGGTGCGGGCGGCGCTGAACAGGCGGTCGGTGATGAAGGACGTGGGCTTCGGGCCCCAGGGCGCGCCTTCGGGGTCCATGAGGAGCAGCAGATCGAGCCGCGGAGCCAGATGCCGCACCCAACCGGCGGTGGAGAGGAGCCCGAGTCCCGAGTCGATCAATGCCACCTTCACGATCGTCAAGCTATCAAGCCCGCTCGGCCCGGGACCCGGTGATCCTCAGGTGTCGAGCACGGCCGCGATGGCCTCGATCTCCACGAGTTGATCGTCATACCCCAGCACGGTGACGCCCATCAACGTGCTGGGAACGTCATGGTCACCGAAGGAGGCCCGGACCACCTCCCAGGCGGCCACCAGGTCCTGCTGCCTGCTGGACGCGACGAGAACCCTGGTGCTGATGACGTCTTGCAAGGACGCGCCGGAGTCCGCGAGCGCGGTCCGCATGTTCTCGACCGCCTTCGCCGCCTGACCCGCGTAGTCCCCGGCCGCCGCCGTGGAACCGTCCTCGTTCAGCGGGCAGGCCCCGGCGAGGAAGATCAGGCGGGATCCGGCGGGTGCCGTGGCCGCGTAGGCGTACTCGGCGACGTCGGACAGGGAGGACGAGCGGATCAAAGTGACGGCATGGGCCATGGCGATTCCCCCTCGATTCAGGCGATAACACGGCCAGCATGTCAAAGGTTCTTTCGTTGCGCCTCAGGTTATTCGGCCTGGCCAGGGCGTGATCTAACCCTCCGGGTAGAAGAGGAAGAGCGTGCAGCCCGTCGTCGTCTGCGGGACGTGCGAGGAGCCCGCGGGGGCGTGGATGAAGGAGCCCGCCGGGTGGTCACGGTCCCCGTCGTTGAAGACGCCGGAGACGACGAAGACCTCCTCCGGCCCTGGTTCGTGGACGTCGACGCCCTGCCAGGACGTGTTCGCGTCCATCTCCAGGACGTAGGCCGCCGCGCCGCCGTCCCCCTTCCACAGCGGCCGCAGCCGGATGCCGGGGAACAGCTCCCGGACCGGAGCGTCCTGGACGGCCGCCCACACGTAACCGGACGTGCTCTGTTCTGTCGTCATGGGGCCAGCGTGGCGCCGTGCTCACCGTCCCGCCGAGTGTCAGGAATGACATCCTGCGGTACTTTTCTGCCATGCATGGTGTGGTGGCGCTCGTCCGTCCAGGGCAGTCGACCTTCGAGCTGTCCTTCGCCGCTCAGGTGTTCGGGATCGAGCGGACAGGACTCCCGACGCGCTACGCCTTCGGCGTCTGCGCCGAGGACCCCGGGCCCGTCCCCACGCTCGCCGGGTACGACATGCTCGTGACCGACGGCCTGGACGCGCTCGACCAGGCGGACACCGTGGTCGTCCCCGGCTGGCTGCCCACCACCGACCCGCCCTCGTCCGAGGTTGTCCGGGCCTTGCGCCGCGCGCACTCACGCGGCGCGCGCGTGGTCAGCATCTGCTCCGGCGCCTTCGCGCTGGCGCACGCCGGTCTGCTGGACGGACGCGAGGCGACCACCCACTGGGCGCTGACGGACGAGCTCGCCCAGCGTTTCCCGCACGTCCGCGTCGAGCCGGACGTCCTGTACGTCGACCACGGCGACGTCGCCACCAGCGCGGGCGCCGGGGCCGGGATCGACCTGTGCATGCACCTGCTCCGCAACGACCAGGGCGCCCGCTACGCCGCCCATGTCGCCCGCACCATGGTCATGCCGCCCCACCGCGAGGGCGGACAGTTGCAGTACTCGGCGCCGCCGCATCCCGCCCAGATCGACGGCACGCTGGCGCCGTTGCTGGAGTGGGCCACCGAACGGCTCGGCGAACCGCTCACCGTCGAGAGCCTGGCCGCGCACGAGGGCCTCTCAGGCCGCACCCTCGCCCGGCGCTTCGCCGATCAACTCGGCACCAGCCCGGGCCATTGGCTCCTCGCCCAGCGGATCGCCATGGCCCGCGACCTGCTGGAATCCACCGACCTGCCGCTGGACGCCGTCGCCCGCCGCGCCGGCCTGTCCTCGTCCACCAACCTCCGCAGACGCTTCCTCGACAACCTCGGCACAACGCCCGGCGCCTACCGCCGCGCCTTCCGAACCGCCCCCCGATAACCGGCCCCGCTACTCGCCCCGCTGCCTGATGTGAGCGACAAGGGCGGCAAACGCGCCGGGCGTCAGGGTGAGGTGGGCCCCGGTCCGGCTCCTCGGAGTCCGCACCCCGATCCCGGCTCCTGGCGCAAGTCATCCCAGCTCAACGCACTGTTGGTCACTAGGTCCGGGTGGCCGGAGTGGTGAACCTCACCCGGAGGGTTCGATACGAAGGACGGCGGCGGTGTCAAGGACCTTGACGACCTCCAGGCTCATGACGTCGTTGATGGTCACGGTGATTCCCTCTTCGCAGCTCAGGCTGATGCCGCCGCCACCCCCGGTCGACACGCCGCCGCCACCGGAGCAGCCCGAAACGTTGTAGCCCGACCCCGTCAGCGGCGCGACGATCTCGACCTCGTCATCGGTGATCGCCGTGACCTCGATCGGTCCGAGGCCGTACCTTTTCGGCACCATCAGAACGTCCCCCTCGGCGACCTTGATCTTGCACGTCCCGTCAGCGCACGGCCCGGTCGGCGTGGGGTCGGGCGTGGGTGACCTGGAGGCGGACCTGCTGGGCTTGCCCTCGTTCGAGGACCCGCTTGAAGAATCCGAGGAGCACGACGTAAGAGCGGCGAATACGACAGCGACAACAACAATGGCGGCGGCGGTGGATGACCTTCTACGCATCATGGTCACCATGAAACTGGACCCCAACCGGTAGCGGCCCTCCCAGGCCGCTTGCTGCCACTCCGGCTCATCCTGAAAGCGTGTCCAGCTCCTCGCCGCCCGCACGCTGGGCCGTGCTCGCCGCCACTGGACCGTCATGCCTGTTGCTCCGAGCGGCGCTTGATGTCGGTGATGAGGGTGGCGAAGTCGGTGGGCGTGAGAGTGAGGTGGCCGCCGTCTGGCTTCTTGGAGTCTCGGACACCAACGCCGTTCGCGAGGCGACTCAGTTCAACGCACTGCTCGTCGTTCGCACCGCCGGTGTAAGAACTCTTGCGCCACTTCACGCTCACGGGTAACTCTCCAAGTACCGCTTGATGATCTCGCGAGTGGCTTCCTCGGAGGCAGCCTTCACGCCGATGCGATCGAACATAACGGAAAGCTCCCGAACCTCGCGAGGCGTTTCGATCAGGCGACCGCCCTTCTGTGCGGCTGAGTATCCGACGTCCCGGTCCTCTAGACCGATGATCTGCATCGACCCGTCGACACCCACATGCTCACCGGAAGAGAAGGGGATCACCCGCAAGCTCACATGCGGCAGCTCAGCCATGTTGAGCAGGTGCTCCAACTGCTGCTTCATCACCTCCTTGCCTCCGACCGGCCGAGCCAGGACCGCCTCGTCGATCAGTGTCCAGGTCAGGAGTGAGTCTCCCTTGTCCCAGTAGGTCTTCTTCTTTGAAGTGCGGCGAGCCATCGTGGCGTCGAGGTCCTTGAAGTTGCTCACCCTCGCGTACGCCCAGGTGTAGTCGTCGGTCTGGAGCACCAGCGGGACGACCTGGCCGTGGTAGGTCTTGATGGAGACGGCATCCTCCTCGTACTGGTCGATCTGGCGTCCCCAGTCCGGGTCGTGCGCCATTCGGGCGAACCAGAGCAAAACCTGGAAAAGAACTCCCGTTCCGTAGGCTTTGTCGAGCAGCCGCATCTGGTCGTCCTGCGGGCGCCGCCGCCCCGCCTCCAGGTTGGAAACAGTCGATCGGGCCGCACCGATGATCTCGCCGCACTGGGTGAGGGACAGCCCCATCTTCTCCCGGAAGAACCTCATGCAGAAGGCCAGGAAGTGCCACATCGAGATCCTGGGGTCGAGGGGGTCGCGAACGATGGGCATGGTTTCCCCTTGTTTTCGGATCCGTCGACTACAGGAAAAGATTAGAACGTCGCGCGAGCCTTGTCACAGGAAATCGGAGAACGAGGCGAGGGCGGGACGATGGTGACGACGGCGACGGGAGATTTGATCATTACGCTGGCGGGAACGTCGGCGGCGGTGGGAATCGCGCGGACGCTCGCGCACACGCGGCTGAGCAAATGGGACTATTCCCATATCCTCGACGATTCGCTCGTGGTCGTCTCCGAGTTGGTGACCAACGCGGGTGCGCCGCGAGGCGTTCCGTCTTATCCCCGGTACAGCCGGGAGGAACTGAAGGGAGGTTCCTGGGCCTGATGGCTTACCCGGACTCGTGAGGGAATGGGGACAATAGCATGCCAGGAAATCAGCGGTCGTGTTCAGGTATGGAAGCGATGCGTTGAGGGGCCCGTGCGATATGGCGAAGGCTGGATTGCTTGAACCCTAATCTCCAGAGGATGAAAGGTTACATCCGTCGGCAATTTGTACCTGTCGCCGGCGCCGCCTCCTGCATCGGATTAATTGCGTTATGGTGCACCCTTCGGAGCGCGGAACGATCCCTAGTGAAGGGATTCAAGGAGATGAGTGGGGCGCCTAAGTCGCGCTCGATACGTAAGGCGGAAACGAACGCGGGATCACCTGGAGGGCGCGAGTTCGACAGGTGACGGAGGCCTCGTAGTAGTCGAGGGAGTGACGCCCCTCCAGGGAGAGCGGGAGAGCCGCTCGCAGGGCGAAGGGGGCCAGGTGAACGGGCATGAAGACGCTGGGAGGTATGCGCAATGCAGAACGCCGAAACAGTTCTGAATGTCCTGCGTGAACGCGGCAGGCGAGGTCTGCCACTGGAGCGGTTGTATCGACAGTTGTTCAATCCGCACTTGTACCTTCAGGCTTACGGGAAGTTGTACTCCAACCAGGGGGCGATGACTCCGGGGGCCTGCGGAGAAACCGCGGACGGCATGTCCATGGCCAGGATCGAGCGCATCATCCAGGCGCTGCGCCACGAGCGCTACCGGTTCCGGCCGGTGCGGCGAGTCTATATTCCCAAAAGGAACGGCAAGCGTCGGCCGCTGGGCATTCCGTCCTGGTCGGACAAGCTGGTCGGCGAAGTGGTCCGCCTCCTTCTGGAGGCCTACTACGAGCCCCGGTTCTCCGATGACTCGCACGGTTTCCGTCCGCGCCGGGGATGTCACACCGCACTGGCTAAAATTGCGGATACCTGGACGGGGACGACCTGGTTCATCGAGGGAGACATCTCCGATTGCTTCGGGTCGCTCGACCACGATTTGATGGTCGATATCCTGGCGGAGAAGGTCCACGACAACAGGTTCCTTCGATTGGTGCGCTCCATGCTCCAGGCCGGATATCTGGAAGATTGGACATGGAACGCGACGCTCTCCGGAGCGCCGCAGGGCGGTGTGGTCTCGCCGGTTCTGTCGAACATCTACCTGGATCGGCTGGACGACCTCGTCGAACGCCGTCTGCTGCGTATGAACAACCGAGGGAAGAGCCGGAGGAGGAACCCGGCCTACCGGGAGATCGAGCAGAACATCGGCCGTATCAGAAACCGTCACACCTATCACAAAAGGAGCGGTACACCGCCCAGCGTCCACGAGCTGCGCCAGCAACTCAGAAGACACCCGGTCGGGGATCCACAAGACCCCCACTACCGACGGTTGCGTTACATCCGATATGCCGACGACATCCTTCTTGGATTCTCCGGACCCAAACACGAAGCCGAACGGATCAAGCAGAAACTGGCCGGGATCTTGCGTGACGAACTCAAACTGGAACTCGCCCAGGACAAAACACTGATCACCCACGCCCGTACAGGCGCGGCACGGTTCCTCGGCTACGAGATCACCGTTCAGCACGCCAACCGCAAGATCTCACGCGGCGGCAGGATGGCCCACGGCTTCCGCGCCACCAACGGAAAGATCCGACTGCGCGTTCCAAAGGCGGTGATCAAAGAAAAGTGCGCCCCCTATCTCAAGCGCGGAAAACCCGTGCATCTGGACTTCCTCAGGGACAGGACCGATTACGACATCGTCGCCACCTACGGAGCCCAGTACCGGGGGATCGTCCAGTACTACCTGCTTGCCGGAGACGTCTGGAGACTTGACCGGCTGAAAGGAGTCATGCTGACCTCGATGCTCAAAACGCTGGCGGCCAAGCACGACTCCACGGTGTCCAAGATGGCTAACAAGCACAAAACGACCGTCAAGACACCGCACGGGCCACGCAGACGCTTCGAAGCCCACATCCACCGGGCGAACAGGAAACCGCTGGTCGCATGGTTCGGAGGAATTCCCCTCAAACGGCAGCGGAAGGTCACCATAACCGACCTCCCCGCTGCACCGATCAACTCGCGCCGTTCCGGCAGGGAACTCCTGCAAAGGTTGGCGCGAGGACGATGCGAGGTATGCGGAAACCGGACCGAACCCCAGATTCATCAAGTCCGGAAAATCGCCGATCTCGCACCGGCCCCAGGACGGCCTCAACCCGCTTGGGCGGAACTCATGGCCAGAATGCGACGCAAGACTCTAGCGGTCTGCCCGTCCTGTCATGAATCCATCCATAAGGAAGAGAAAACCGCGAACACGTAACACTGGAGAGCCGGATGCATCGAAAGGTGCACGTCCGGTTCGGGCCGGGGGCCACAGGAAAAGGACCCGCCAAATGGGCGGGCACCTCGCCTGTGGCCTACCGGTACTGCGGCACGCGCCGTACACGGAGATTCGGTTCCAGGTCAGCAGGGACGCGCAGGGCGTCATCATCGCCGTCTGGGATTCGTGTCCGGGCCTGCCGAAGCTCCGGCCGATGAGCGAGCTGACCCTCGGTGTCCTCGATCAGTCGGAGGAGGCGTTCGATGACAATGGCGGGCGCGGGCTGCACATCGTCCAGGCCCTTTCCGCGTCATGCGGAGTCACGCGGGACCTGAATGCCGGAAAATGGGTGTGGGCCCGAATGGTATGAGATTGTCAGGTGGCGTCCGTGATCACCGGACGTCCCCCTGAATGTCACCGAGGAGTGGCCATGTCCCCAACGCCGTTGTTGTTCGCGCACGGCTTCTGGTTCGGGTCCTGGTGCTGGAGTGAGGTCATCGCGCGGGTGGCCGGGACCGGCCGCGCGGCGGTCGCGGTCGATCTGGCGGGTCATGGGCTGCGCGCCCGCCGGCCCGCGTGCCTCAGCAAGCGTCCGTTCGACCCCGCCGAGCTGGCCACCGAGGTGTCGCCGGTGGCAAGCGTGGGCCTGGATCAGGCGGGTGATCTGCTGGTGTCGCAGATCCGGGGGCTCGCGCAGGACGGGCCGGTCACGGTGGTGGCGCACAGCATGGGCGGGGCCGTCCTGACGCGGGCGGTGCAGGAGGTGCCGGAACTGGTGGCGCACGCGGTGTACCTGGCGGCGTTCATGCCGGGCTCAGGCGTCCCGGCTCTCGACTACGCGCAGTCGCCCGAGAACGCCGACAGCCGCGTCGCGCAGGCCGTGCGGGCCGACCCCGGCGTGATCGGCGCGCTGCGGATCGACCTCGCGTCCGCCGACGACGAGTACCGGCGCCTGCTCAAGGCCGCGTTCTTCGACGACGTCGGCACGGACGCGGCGGAGGCCGCGATCGGGTTGCTGACGCCCGACAGCCCGATCGCCATGCAGCTCGACGCGACTCATCTGACCCGCGACGGCTGGGGCTCGGTGCCCCGTACGTATGTCGTCTGCGAGCGGGACTGGGCGCTGCGGCCGCCGGTTCAGCGGAGGCTGATCGCCGAGGCCGACGCCGCCTTTCCGGAGAATCCGACGTCGGTCGTGACGCTTGACTCCTCGCATTCGCCGTTCCTGTCGATGCCCGGCCGGGTCGCCGAGATCGTCGCGAAGCTGGACTGACGCGGGACGTAATACGGGGCCCGGTCGCGGTGCGGCCGGGCCCTTCGCCGTCTCCGGCGGCCGATCGACCCCTTGACCTGCCATGCCCGGTCGTGCAGACTCGCTTCAACCGGCGCACAATTGTGCGTCAGGCGAACTATATTCGATAGCCAATCTCTCGTCTTATCCTCTCTTTTCCTTTGGCATCCGTCCACGTGAAACGAGGCCCATGGCATCCCACGGCGCGACGCGGGGCGGCAGGAGGGCCGCCGCTCCGCCGCACCCGGACCCGAAGATCCCCGACCTGCGGCTGCCGCCGCGCAGCTGCGACGCGCACTGCCACATCTTCGGTCCCGGCGACGTCTTCCCCTATCCCGAGGACCGGGCGTACGACCCGCCCGACGTCTCGAAGGACGACCTGCGCCGCAGGCACGACCTGTTGGGGTTGGAGCGCGCCATCATCGTCCAGTCCGCGGCGCACGGGCACGACCACTCGGCGCTGTTCGACGCGCTGCGCACCTACCCCGACCGGTACCGGGGCGTGGCGCTGCTGACCCCGCGCAGCACGCCCGCCGAGGTCGCGGAGCTGCACCGGGCGGGGGTGCGCGGCGTGCGCATGCAGTTCATGCCGCATCTCGCGCCTCCGCCGACGCCCGACGAGCTGCGCGCGGTGCTGGATCTCGTCCGCCCGTACACCTGGCATGTGTCGTTCCACATCGCGGGCGACGCGGTCGTCGACATGTTCGACACGCTCCGCTCGACCGGGCTGCCCGCCGTCATCGACCACATGGCGCGGGTCGACCTCAAGACCGGGCTGGACGGCGAGCAGGTGCGGGCGCTGCGGCGGCTCCTGGACACGGGCGACGTCTGGGTCAAGCTCAGCGCGCCTGAGCGGATGTCCCTTCAGGGCCCGCCTTACACGGACGCGGTCGCGCTGGCCCGGCTGCTCGCGACCCAGGCGCCTGAGCGTTGCCTGTGGGGCACCGATTTCCCGCATCCGAACGTGCGTGAGATGCCCGACGACGGGGTGCTGGTCGATCTGATCTCGCAGATCGTCCCGGACGCGGACGCGTTTCACCGGATTCTCGTCGCCAACCCCGCCGGGCTGGCCGACTTCCCGCCGGAGCCGCGATGACCCCCGACTCACCAACACGGCTGCATCCGCGCGGCACGGTCTTCACCCGGGCGCCCCGGCCACCGGACGAGGTGCTGCGGGCCTACGACGGGCTGGCGGTGGCGTCCGTCCACGAGGCGATGGGGCAGCGGAACCTGCTGCGCGGCGTCCGCCCGCTGGCGCCCGGGACCCGCGCGGTCGGACGGGCCGTCACCGCGCTCGACCTGTCCGGTAGCAACCTGACGCTGCACGCGATGCTGGAGGTGGCCGGGCCCGGCGACTTCCTGGTGTGGACGTCCCAGCACGGGCCGGTCGACTCGGCGGTGTGGGGCGCCAACGTCAGCGAGTCGGCGGCCGCGCGCGGGCTCGCGGGCGCGGTGATCGAGGGCCATGCCCGCGACATCGCCGACATAGAGCGGGTCGGGTTCCCGCTGTGGGCGCTGGGCGTGACCCCTGCCGCCACTGGCAAGACGCGCGCCGGGTGGGGCAACGTCCCCGTCGTGTGCTGCGGCGCGTACGTGCGGCCGGGCGATCTCATCGTCGCGGACGGCGACGGCGTCGCGGTCGTCCCGCTGGAGGACGCCGCGCGGGTCGCGGACGCCGCGGCCGCCCGGGACGTGCGCGAGACCACGACGCTGACCCCGCGCGTGCGTGAGGGCGAGTCGCTGTTCGCGGTGCGCGACTGGGCCGAGAACTTCCCCGCCGACGGCGGACGCTTCGTCGACGCCGCGTGGGACCAACCCCTCGAAGACGAAAAGAACGGAGAATGATGAAGGCCGTTGTCGCCCTGGAGACCGGTCCGCCCAGCGTGATGAAGTGGACGGACGCGGAACCGCCGAAACCCGCGCGCGACGAGTGCGTGGTGAAGGTCGAGGCGTGCGGGGCGTGCATGCACGAGGTGCTCGTCCGGCGGGGCGACCGGGCGCAGGGCACCGGGTTCCCGATCATCCCCGGGCACGAGGTCGTCGGCGAGGTGGTCGAGCTCGGCGCCGACGTCGTCGACTTCGCGGTCGGTGACCGGGTCGTCTCCAACCAGCGGCAGCGGGTGTGCGGCAAGTGCCGGGAGTGCCGGATGGGCCGCGAGACGCGGTGCCCACGCAAGGTGTTCCTCGGCGACATCGGGCTGAACGGCGGCTACGCCGAGCTGGTCGCGGTGTCGGACGGCAGCCTGGTGAAGGTGCCGGCGGGCCTCACGTCCCCGGACGTCGCCGTCGCGTCCTGCGCCATCGGCACGGTGCTCAACTCGCTGCGCGACGTCGCGCGCCTGGAGATCGGCGAGACCGTCCTGGTCACCGGGGCGGGCGGCGGCATCGGGCTGCACGCCATCCAGCTCGCGAAGGCGATGGGGGCGCGGGTCGTCGCGCAGACCACGTCGCGGAACAAGGTCGAGGCCGTCCGGGAGGCGGGCGCGGACGAGATCCTCCTCGTCGAACGGGGCGCCGACTACGGCAAGGACGTCATGGACGTCACCGGCGGGCGGGGCTGCGACGTCGTCCTGGAGAACGTCGGCGCCGCGTCGTTCCTGTCCAGCGTGAAGACCGTCGCGCTGCACGGGCGGCTCGTCCTGGTCGGCGAGGTGCAGAAGAAGCCCCCGGCGGTGGAGGCGGACCTGGTCGGCTGGCGCGGCCGCGACATCTCGATCAGGTCGGCGGCCAGCACCACCAAACGGCAGCTGGAGGACGTGCTGACGCTGATGGAACGGGGCGTGGTGACCCCCGTCGTGACCGGCACGATGCCGATGTCGGAGGCACCGAGGGCGCACGAGATTTTGGAGAGCGGCTCGGCGACCGGGCGGATTCTTCTCGTCCCCGACACCGCCGGCTGAACTGTGGGAGGAAACGAAGATGGGATCTCGTAGACCGGGCTCGCTGGCGTTCCGGATCGTCGCGTCGTCCCTCGCCGTCGCGCTGGCGGCGACCGCGTGCGGCGACGACGCGGGCAATTCCAAGGAGAGCGGCGAGAATCTGCGCACCGTGAAGGTCGCGCTGGCCATCAAGGCGATGAACTCCAGTTTCGCCGCCATTCCGGTGGCCCGCTACCTCGGCTATTTCAAGGAGGAGGGCCTGAAGGTCGAGACGACGTTCACCCCCGGCTCGACCCAGGCGATCCAGGCGGTCGCCGCCGGGCAGATGGAAATGGCGGCGCCGGTGCCGCAGTCGCTCATCCCCGACGCGGTGAAGAACAAGTCCGACCAGCGGATGTTCTTCAACTGGGCGCGGTCGCAGGTGGCGAGCTTCGCCGTCGAGAACGGCAGCCCCATCAAGAGCTGGGCCGACTTCAAGGGCAAGAAGATCGGCGCGCAGAGCCTCGGCAGCGGGACGATCCCGCTGGCCAAGGCGCTGCTGCGCGAGCAGGGCCTCAACCCCGACACCGACGTGCAGTTCGTTTCGGTCGGCCTGGAGGCCGGCGCCTACCACGCGCTGGAGGCCAAACGCGTCGACGCGCTGATGCTCTTCGACTCGCAGTACGCGGCGATGGAGAACCTCGGCGCCAAGCTCCGCTATTTCAAGTCGGCGCTCTCCGAGCAGCTGTTCTCGACGGGGTTCTCCGCCAAGCAGTCGTTCATGAAGGCCAACCCGAAGGTGATCGAGGGGTTCGGCCGGGCGATGGCCAAGGCGAACGTCTTCGTGACCGCCAACCCGGAGGCCGCGATCAAGATGATGTACGAGATCTATCCGAAGACGAACATCCCCGGCGTCCCCGAGGACAAGAAGATGGAGGACAACAAGCGGATCCTCGCGCTGCGCACCACGCACGTCACCAGTGGTAATCCGGACGCCGCGAAGAACTGGGGCTCGTTCCCCGACGCGGGCGTGAAGGCGTGGAGCGACTTCTCCGTCTCGACGAAGCTGACGCCCACCGCTTTCAAGGCCGACCAGTTCGTCACCAACGAGTTCGTGAAGGCGTTCAACACCTTCGACAGCCAGCAGATCAAGAACGCCGCCAAGACCTACAAGTTCGAGGGCTGACAATGGCGACGACAGAGCACGCGGTCGAGCTCGCCGGCCTGCGTCACGTGTTCCCCGGCCGGGGCCGCGGCCGGCGGGCCGTACGGGACGTCGAGGCGGTGAAGGACGTCGATCTGACCATCGCGCCGGGCGAGTTCGTGAGCATCGTCGGGCCGAGCGGCTGCGGCAAGAGCACGATCCTGAAGATCATCGCGGGGCTGCTGCGTCCGGCCGAGGGCGCCGTGCGGGTGTGGGGGGAGCCGGTCACCGGCCCGCGCCGCGACATCGGCATCGCGTTGCAGGACGCGACGCTGCTGCCGTGGCGGGACGTGATGTCCAACTGCCTGTTCCCCGTCGAGCTGCACGGCAAGGTCGACGACGCCGCCCGCGAGCGCGTGTCGGGCCTGCTGGAGCGGGCGGGCCTGGCGGGCTTCGAGTCGCGGCGTCCCAAGGAGCTGTCCGGCGGGATGCGGCAGCGCGTCGCGATCTGCCGGGCGCTCGCCGACGACCCCGGGCTGCTGCTGCTCGACGAGCCGTTCGGCTCCCTGGACGCGCTGACCAGGGAGCAGATGAACATCGACCTCAACCGCATCTGGCGGGAGACGGAGAAGACCGCGCTGCTCATCACCCACGGGATCGACGAGGCGGTGCTGCTGTCCACCCGCGTGGTGATCCTCTCGGAGCGTCCGGGCACGGTCGTCGAGGTCGTCACCCCGCCGTTCCCCAAGGAGCGGACCAAGGAGCTGATGGCCACGCCGGAGTTCGCCGAGGTGTGCGGGCAGGTCCGCGACCGGCTGTTCGCCTCCGAGGCGAGGGTCGGCGGATGACCGCCCAGCCGACGACCCGCCGCCCGGCCGCGCCGCCACCGCCCGGGGCGCCGCCGGGCCCCGGGGCGGCGGTGCGCTGGGGCGCGCTCGTGGTCGTCACCGCCGTCCTCCTCGCCGCCTGGCAGATCCTGCCGTCGGGGACGCAGGGCGACGGCAGCTCGGTGCCGAAGCTGGACGACGTGCTCAAGGCGCTCGGCCCGTCCGGTGAATGGGGCGAGTACCTGAAGGCGCTGCGCACGACGCTCGGCGAGGCGTTCTTCGGGCTGCTGATCGGCTTCGTCGCCGGCGTGGTGCTCGGGGTGCTGCTCGGTGAGTCGCGGATCCTGCGGCAGGGCTTCTACCCGTACGCCCTCGCGCTACAGGCGCTGCCGCCGATCGCGCTCGCCCCGATCTTCGTGATCTGGTTCGGGCTCGGCATGACGTCCAAGATCGGCCTCGTCGCCGCGGCGACGCTGTTCCCCATCCTGGTGAGCACGATGGCGGGCGTGGCCGAGACCGACCGCGGCCGGATCGAGATGGCCAGGGCGTTCGGCGCGTCCAAGGCCCAGATCCGCCTCAAGATCGTCTTCCCGGGGCTGGTGGTGCCGATCTTCTCCGGGCTGGAGATCTCGGTGGTGCTGTCCTTCCTCGCCGCCATCGCCGGCGAACTGATCAGCGCCAACGCCGGAGTAGGCGTGATCTTGCAGGTCTACCAGCGCGACTTCCGGCTGGCCGAGGAGTTCGCCGTCCTGATGATCCTGGTCGTGGTCGGCCTGGCGCTCGCCCTGCTGGTGCGCCTCGCCCGGCACTTCGTACTGGAGCGCATGCCCAATGAATAAGGTGACCGAGGCGCCGGACGAGCGCGTCCAGCGGCGCGATCCCCCCGCCCCCCGGCGGTCGCTGCGCGACGGCCCGCTGGCCAAGGCGGCGTTCCTGCTGCTGCCGCCGCTGGTGGTCGGGCTGGCCGGGGTCCTGCTGATCCAGCTCGTGATCTCCCGGTTCGAGATCAGCGGGGTCGTGATCCCCGCGCCGACCGACGTGTTCGAGGTGATGCGCTCGGACATCTTCATGGAACAGGTCGGGCAGAGCACCTGGGAGACCTGGAAGGCGACGCTGATCGGGTTCGTGCTCGGCGCCGGGTCCGGCGTGCTGCTCGGCATCATGATGGGGGAGTCGCGGATCATCCGGTTCGTGCTCTACCCGTACGTCGTCGCGTTCCAGTCGCTGCCCAAGATCGCGCTCGCCCCGGTGTGCGCGCTGTGGCTCGGCTTCGGGCTGACGATGAAGTTCAGCTTCGCGGCGATGCTGGCGTTCTTCCCCGCCGTGATCGCGACGCTGGCCGCGCTGTCGACCGTGTCGGAGAGCCGGCTGGAGATGGCGACGGCGTTCTGCGCGAGCCGCCGGCAGCGGTTCCTGCGGATCACGCTGCCGTCCGCGGTGCCGGGCATCGTGTCCGGGCTGGAGATCAGCATGGCGTTCGCGCTGATCGGCGCGATCGTCGGCGAGTTCGTGGCGCCCTCGTCCGGCGGGCTCGGCCAGCTGCTGCTCACCTACAGCGAGGCGATCAACGTGGCCGCGGAGTTCTCCGTGCTCGCGGTGCTGATGCTGCTCGGCATCCTGCAGAACAAGATCCTCTTCAGCCTGATACGGCTGGGCACGGAGAGATTCTTCGAGTCGTCCCGGTGACGGCGTACGACCTGCTGATCCAGGGCGGCCGGGTGCTGTCCCCGGGCGACGGCGTCGACGGCCTCCTCGACGTCGCCGTCCGGGACGGCACGGTCGCCGCCGTGGAGCCCGGCCTCGACCCCGCGCGGGCGGCCCGGGTGCTCGACGCGGCGGGCGCGCTCGTCTGCCCCGGCCTGGTGGACGCGCACGCACACGTCTACTGGGGCGCGACGTCGATCGGCGCCTGGCCGGACGACGTGTGCGCCGACCTCGGCGTCACGACCGTGGCGGACGGCGGCAGCAGCGGAACCGACACATTCGCGGGCTTCCACCGCTGGATCGTCGGCGGCTCGCGCACCCGCGTCCTGTGCCACCTGAACCTGGCCCGGACCGGCCTGACCGGCCTCATCCCCGAACTGCGCCCCGAGCTCGTCGACCCGGACGGCGTGGCGCGGCTCATCGGGGAACACCCGGACACCATCACCGGGATCAAACTCCGCCTCTCCGAACGGATAACCGGCGGGCCCTGCCGTCCGATGCTGGAACTGGGCGCACGGGTCGCCGCCGAGACCGGCCGCCCGTTGCACGTCCACATCGGCGGCACCGCCGAACCCCTGGCCGAACTCCTCCCGCTCCTCTCACCCGGCGACACGGTGACGCATTACCAGACCCCGCAGCCGAACGGCCTCCTGGACGAGAACGGAACCGTCCTGCCCGCCGCGAGAGAGGCACGGGAACGCGGCGTCCTGTTCGACTGCGGACACGGAATGACCCATTTCGGCTTCGCCGTCGCCGAGACCCTCCTAGCCCAGGACTTCCCACCGGACACGATCAGCAGCGACCTGAGCCGCCGCTCCTTCCCCGACCTGACACTCCTCACCGTCATGAACAAATGGCTGACACTAGGAATGCCGCTAACAGAAGTGATAAAGGCAACCACCGCCACTCCAGCGGCTACCCTCGGCCATCCGTCCCTGGGCCACCTGAAACCAGGCACCGAAGCCGACCTGGCGATATTCACCTGGGAGGACGGCGAATTCACCTACGGCGACGCCGTAGGGGAGAGCCGCACCGCCCACCGCCGGCTGGCTCCAGTGGCCACCATTCGCGCGGGCGAGGTCGACCGGGCGTCCGGACGTCAGGAGACGAACGTGTCGAAGAACCTGACCGCGGCCGCCGCGGCGGCCCCGCCGGCGAGAACGGAGATGGGCCACGGCTGCCCGCCAAGGTAGGTCAGACCTCCGGCGCTGATCCCGGTGAGTACGCCCAGGAGCAGGATCAGCATGGAACGCGGTTCGATGAGCGGGCGGTGGGGCGGCGAAGGATCATTGGGGCTCATGTCTGTTTCCCAGTTCGTGGACGGACATATGGATACGCGGGTCAGAGGCGCGCGAGCGCGTCGTCGAGGACCAGGTACATCGCGTGCGACCACAGCAGTGGCGTCGCCACGGGCCCCCATTTGCGCTCCCAGGGCTCCACCCGGTCGCCGAACTGGGGGTGGTCGGTGAGCTGCTCGGGCAGATCTCCGCGTTCCGTCGCCGCCGCCTCGACCCAGCGTGCCGCCTCCCGCGCGCCCCGCGCGTCCTGGAGCACGGCGCGGTACCAGCCCCACCAGGCGGTGAGCAGGGTCCACTCGCCTCCTCCGTAGAACTCGTCGCCGAGGTAGCGCCGTATCCCGCCGCCCGGTCCCGTCAGCTCGGCGCCGATCCGCTCGGCGGTCTTCGCCATGCGGGGGTCGTCGGCGGCGACCACACCGAAGGGGAGGCTCAGCCAGAGCAGGCTGGCGTCGACGGCGCCGGAGGCGTCGTGCTTGACGTAGCCGCCGTCGCGCAGGTGAGCAGGGGAGTCCAGTTCCCGGCGCAGCGACGCGGCCCGGTCCATGAGCGGCTGCCGGTCGAGGAGGTCGGCGGCGGCCTCCAGCCCCGCGATGATCGCCGCCAGGGTGGAGGTGTGCCTCCTGTCTCCGGACTCCTCCCAGCAGTCGTAGCAGGGCAGGTGGCACATGCCGGCCAGGTAGTCGGCGGTGCGGCCGGCGGTGTCGAGGAGCCCGGTGTCCAGCGTGCCGCCGCGGGTCCGGTGGTCTCGCAGGGTCCACAGCCAGGTTCCGTAGCCGTCGAGCTGGAAGTTCGGCCAGTCCTCCTCGCCGAGACGCTCCAGCTCGCCGGTGAGGGTGTAGCGGGCGGGCAGCCGCCGCTCCTTCTCTCCGGACGTCCCCGGGCCGAGGTTGCGCCGGATGGTGCTGGCGACGAACCGGTGGAAGGCGGCCGCGCTGTCATGCTCACCGCTGACGTCCATCGCGTAGGCGCAGAACGAACCGTCCCTTAACCATGCGTACTGATAGATGGGGTAGCCGGGACAGGCCACAAAGGCGCCCGACGGGTGCTGGCCCTCACGCAGAACGGCCAGACTATGTGCGGCCAGGCCGTTTCCGAGGTCGTCGCGGGATCCGCCGCTTGTCATGTGATTTCTCCCTTTCCGGAGGCGGGATCGAGGAATTGACGCTCCTCGGCCGCTCAGGCCAAGGAACCGAGCTCGGTGTGGACGACCAGGCAGGCCGCGCCGCGCGCCCAGTCGGCATCGTCGATCAGGATCGAGGTGAGATCGCAGTCATCGGCCGCGCTGGAGAAGGTGTGCGCGCGCAGCGCCGCCTCCATGCTCGGCCCGAACAGCCCGCGGGCCTTGACGCCCTCACCCGCGAGGATCAGCTTCTGCGGATTGAACAGGTTGCAAAGCGAGGCCAGGGCCCGTCCCAACGCGTCACCGGCGTCCGAGAAGGCCGCCACGGCGGCGGCGCCCGCCGGGCCGTCGTCGGAGCGCGCCAGGTCGATGGCCATGTCGATATCGGCGCACACCGGACCACCGCGCTCGGTGATGCCGCGCAGCACCGCGTCATATGAGGCGACGGCCTCCAAACAGCCGTGCCTGCCGCAATTGCATCGCGGACCGTCCGGCTGGACGGGCACATGACCGATTTCCCCGGCCATTCCGAATCCGCCGGTGAAGAGGCGGCCGTTGAGGAAGAGACCGCAGCCGATGCCCGTCCCCATGGTGATGACCACGAAGGTCTGGTAGTCCCGGCCTTCACCGAACCAGCGCTCACCCACCGTCAGGGCGTTGACGTCGTTGCTGACGACGGTGCGCAATCCGGTCCGGGCGTGAAGCCGGTCGGCGATCTCGACGTCGTGCCATCCGAGCAGTGCCGAATAGCGGCATGTCTTCTGGGCGGCGTCGACGTGTCCGCTGATGCTCACTCCGAGCCCGAGGACGTGGTCGTCCGCCGTTCCGCCGCCGTCCGCCAGCTCAAGGGCGAGTTCCTCGACGGCGCCCAGCACGGTGCCCGGTGATCGATCCGTGAGGGACACCGTCCTGTAGTCCCGGATCTCGGTGCGCAGATCGGTCAGGACGCCGATCAACCGGTCCGGGCGCACCTTGATGCCGACCGCCGCGTGCCTGGCCTTGTTGACCTGAAGCCGCTGGCTGGGACGGCCGAGGACAGGGGCCTGCGACCGGGCCCGCGACCGCTCGCCGGTCAGCTCCTCCAGATAGCCGTCATCGATCAACGGCTTGACCGCCTTGGTGACCGTCGACGGCGAGACGTCGAGCGTCTGGGCGATCTCCGCTCGTGACACGGATCCCTTTATCAGGACGGTCGCGAAAACGTCGGTTCGGGTGTCGCCGTCGAGAGGCACCCGCCTCGGCACCGTCATCGTCCGCCACCCTCCGCACAGGGGGATCTCGCTCTTCCCTCACGGTGACAGACTTCTTTTCGCTACGCAAGAAAATATGTGAAGTGGTTATGGCCGGGTCGCCGGGCGCGCAGGATGGCGGGTGAAGCGGGACTGGAGGTCGGTGTCGACCTCCTCGAAGTCGCGGCCCTTTGTCTCGGGTACGTAGCGGGCGACGAACAGCAGGCCGAGCAGCGAGATCACGCCGAAGATCCAGAACGTCTCGCCCTGGCCGATCGCGTTCGCGATCGGAAGGAACGCCAGGCTCACCACGAAGTTCGACGCCCAGTTGACGGCCGTGGACGCGCTCGACCCTGCCGCGTGCGCGTGGGGCGGGAAGATCTCGCCGATCAGCGTCCAGAACACCGGGCCGAGCCCGACGGCGTAACCGGCGATGTAGAGGACCATGAACACCAGCGACAGCACCGACGAGAAGTCCGCCACGAACGCCAGGCCGAGCAGCGCCATCGTCACCGTCATCGCGGCCAGCGAGAACAGCATCAGCGGCCGCCGCCCGGTCCGGTCGATGGCGCGGATCGCCACGATCGTCATCGCCAGGTTGATGACGCCGATGGCGATGGAGTAGACGATGGCGTTGGACGCGGTCAGCCCCGTCTGCTCGATGATCGTCGGCGCGTAGTAGATGATCGTGTTGATCCCGCCGAACTGCTGGAGCGCCGCGAGCGCGAGCCCGACGACCAGCGCGGGACGAACCCCGGCGGCCAGCAGCGTCCGCGCCCCGGCCGCCGGTTCCGGGCCGTCGCCGTCTAGCCGGGCCGCCTCGCGGCGCTCGTAGCGTTCGATCAGCCGGTCGGCGGTCGCCAGGTTCGTGACCGACGCGATCAGCCTGCGCGCCCGGCGCCGGCGGCCCTGCGACAGCAGCCACACCGGTGACTCCGGCAGCGCCCACAGCGCGGCCGCGACGATCACCAGCGCCGGGACGGCGCCCATCCCGATCATCGCCCGCCAGTTCTCCGAGCCGGAGAAGACGACGTTCACCAGGTACGCCGCCAGGATTCCGATCGTGATCATCAGCTGGTTGAGGGAGAGCATCCGGCCGCGGATCTCCTTCGGCGAGATCTCCGAGAGGTAGATCGGGACGGTCGCCGACGCGGCGCCCACCGCCAGCCCGAGGACCAGCCGTCCCGCCAGCAGCACCCAGTAACCGGGGGACAGGACGGCGATCGCGGTGCCGATCAGGAAGACCAGGCCCTCCATGCCGAGCGCCTGCCTGCGCCCGTACCGGTCGGCGATCCGCCCGGCGAGCAGCGCCCCGGCCATCGCGCCGAGCACCAGGACGCTGACCACGCTGCCCTGCTCGAAGGAGTTCATGTCGAAGTCGGACCTGATGAACAGCAGCGCCCCGGAGATCACGCCGGTGTCGAAGCCGAACAGGAACCCGCCCACCGCGACGAGGAACCCCCAGCGCCGGATCCGGCGCAGGCCCGCGGCGGGAACCTCGGTCAGCGGCCCCTCCCCGACGGGGGCACCGGAAAAGCCCTGCACATCATCCCCCGCGATCGGCCGACGTCCGTTCGCACGGACATTTACCCCCGGCCACCCAAAGGACCTATCCGGTTGGAATGCGATGCACAAAGCATCTTTTGAAAGCCCGCCCCAAGCGGTGCGAACACCTGCGACGGCCACCAAAAGTCGATCATGGTCACCCGGGCCCAGGAGACCGACCCGGAGCCGGCCGGGCCGGGCCGGGATCATCTGACGGCCCCGGGGTGGTGCGGGACATCGCGGGCGCGGGCGATGACGTCCCGTCAACCGTTCCCGATCCCGATCCGGTCCGGGTCCCGGCCTCGATCCGGTCCCGATCATCGTCCCGCAGTCCCCGGAGGCCACTCGTGCTCGCCGTCACCGCCGCCGACGTGCGGATCTTCCTTCACGTGCTCGCCGCGACGATCTGGGTCGGCGGCCAGATCACGCTCGGCGCGCTCGTCCCGGCGCTGCGCGGCTACGAGGGCGTCACCAAGGTCGCCGCCCGCCGCTTCGGCGCGATCGCCTGGCCCGCTTTCGGTGTGCTCGTGCTCACCGGTATCTGGAACCTCGCGGAGGCCGACCTCGGCGACCCCGCCCAGCGGACGCTTCAGGTGAAGCTGGCGTTCGTGCTGCTGTCCGGGGTCGCGGCGTTCCTGCACGCCCGCGCCACCTCCAAGGCGGGCCTCGCCGCCTGGGGCGCGCTCGGCGCGGTGGGCGCGCTCGCCGCGCTGTTCTTCGGCGTTCAGCTCGGCTGACCCGCCGGGATGCCATGCTTGATCACATGGCACGCACAATCGATGAGGTCCTCGCCGACGCACGCGACCGCCTCGACCGTCTCGACCCGCGCCAGGCCCACGCCGAGGCGCTCGGCGGCGCGGTGCTGGTCGACATCCGCCCGGCCGCCCAGCGGGCGGACGAGGGCGAGGTGCCCGGCGCGCTGGTCGTGGAGCGAAACGTCCTCGAATGGCGGTTCGATCCCGCGTCCGATGCCCGGCTGCCCGAGGCGACCGGCCACGACCTGCGCCTCATCGTGCTCTGCTCGGAGGGCTACACCTCCAGTCTGGCCGCCGCGTCCCTGCACGACCTCGGGCTGACCCGCGCGACCGACGTCGTCGGCGGGTTCCGCGCCTGGCGCGCCGCCGGACTGCCCACAACGGGTTGAGGCGGAAACGCGGGAACGGCCGGGTCCCGGGGCCGGTGCAAGGGAGTGGTCATCCACCTCGGGCCCGGCCGTCCCACTGTCCTCGCGGTGCTGGGTCGCCGTGTCGGAACGACCGGGGGCGTACGGCCGGAATCCTCCTGGACGAACGCGAGGAATTCGAGCCTAACTCCGGCCGTCAGCGCGGCGTAATGACTGCGCGCTTACAGTTGTTTCCCACTGGTGTATAGAGCGCGCCGTGGCAAAATCACGCCGGGGACCATAGTGGAACCATGAGAGTGGTGGCCGTCTCCGACACCCACGCGCCCAGGCGCTGGAAGTCGTGCCCGCCGCGGGTCGCCGAGCACCTGCGCGGCGCCGACGTGATCCTGCACGGCGGCGACGTCTGCACGGCCGCCGTCCTGGACGAGCTCGCCGGTTACGCGCCCGTCCACGCCGTCCTCGGCAACAACGACGAGCCGGACGTCGCCGCGTGGGGTGCGCCCGAACGTCTCGAACTCGACCTGGACGGCCTTGCGGTCGCCATGGTCCACGACAGCGGCCAGGCCCGCGGCCGCACGGCCCGGATGCGCCGCTGGTTCCCCCGCGCCGACCTCGTCGTCTTCGGGCACTCGCACATCCCGATGGACGAGACGGGCGACGGCGTCCGCGTCTTCAACCCCGGTTCGCCCACCGACCGGCGCCGCCAGGCGCACGGCACCCTCGGGCTCCTCGACATCCACGACGGCCGCCTCACGAGCGCGAGGATCGTCCCCGTCACCTGACGGTGAGCCGGGTCACGCCGCGAGGAAAGAACCGAACGGCAGGTTGCGCACCAGCCAGAAGGCCAGGATCGTCCCGAAGAGCGCCCAGATCAGCGCGGGATGGGCCACCTTCGTCCGGACCGGACGGTCCAGCGCCCGCGCTCGCGCCCAGCGGAACCAGAAGTAGGCCAGGAGGGGAAGCGCCGCCATGGCCATGATGTTCAGCCCGACGGCGTCGTCGACCCGGCCGTGCGCGAGGGCGTGCACGGTCCGCATCGAGCCGCAACCCGGGCACTGCCACCCGGTCACCGAAAGGAACGGGCAGGTCGGGTAGTGCCCCTGCTCGTTCGGGTCGACCACGGCGACATAGCAGACGGCCGCGGTGACGGCCGCCAGAACGGCGCCCGGCCGGAGAAGCCGGAGCGCGAGCACCCGGAGCGAGGGCGCCCCCGCGACCGTGTGACGGTCGCGGGGGTCCTTCCGCCGTGCGGATGCCGGCCCGCCCGGCGAACGCCGGGCGGGCCGGCCGTCGGCCGTCATCGGTCAGGCGGCTTGCAGGGCGATCGAGATGATGCCGACGATCACGCCCAGGACCGCGGCCACGATCGCCCACGTCTTGGCGTTGTTGGACGCCTTCAGCGCGCCGGCCTGGTCACCGGCCTGCCACTTGGAGTTGACCTTGGTGGCGAACACGATCGACACGATCCCGGCCGGCACGCAGCACAGGATCGTCGACAGGATCGCCCACACCAGGTAGTTCGGCGGCGGGGCGCCGCCCGCCCCCGGGCCGTACGATCCGGGGGGCGGCGGGGGCGCGGGTGGGTAGGTCATCGGGGTGTACCTCCGTGCTCGGGCTGGGTGATCCAAGTAGGTAGATGGTCGCGGAGCATGTCAAGTTCCCGCCGGGCGGGGGGAATTCGTCCCGCCCGGCCGGGCCGCTGAATCAGGTTGACGTGCCCGCTCGCAGCACGTAGGTTAACCGCTCGCCACAGCACCGGCCCGCTCGGGTCCCACCGCGTTCGGAAATCACGCGGCCCGGCGTTCGGAATGGCTCGATTTTGAGAATCGGGCCGGACCTGATGAAATGGTCTACCAGCCGTATTCCGGCACGGCGCCCGCTGAAAGCGGCCCGGGCGGAAGCCGTCGGCGAACTGATTTCTTCAGCCCTTTCCGCGCAACGCGGCAACGAAACGGCCGCCCGATTATCGGACGGCCCTCGACGCATGTAGTGGGGCCGCGAAGTAGGCTGCAAGGGTCCACGGACCATCCATCTTCGAGAACAGTGACGGACGTGATGAGCGCGGAAGACGACGCCCGCGGCGGTGAGGACCGTGAGCGGCGGGGCGGTGGCGGGGGGCGCAAACCGCCCGCCCGCCGTGGGGGCGACGCCCGTGGCGGGCCCGGCGGCTCCGGCGCCCGCAAGGGCGGTGGTCCTCGGGGCGGCGCGCCCCGCGCCGGTGGGCCGAAGGGCGGTCGCGGCCGTCCGCCCGGCGGTGGCTGGAAGGACCGGGAGGGTCGCGGCGATCGCGACGACCGCAAGCCGGGCCGCCCGTTCAAGCGCTCCGACGACCGGCGCGGCGAATCACGCCCGGGACGCTCCGACGACCGTCGCGACAGCCGTCCCGGCGCCCCGCGCGGCGAACGGCGAGGCCCCGGCCAGGGCCCCCGCCAGGGCCAAGACCCACGGCAGGGCCCGCGCCAGGGTTCGCCGCGCCAGGGCCAGGGCCCACGCCAAGGCCCGCCGCGCCAGGGCCAGAGCTCACGCCAAGGCCCGCGCGAGGGGCAGGGCCCGCGCGACAGGCAAGGTCCGCGTCAGGGGCCGGGTTCGCGTCAGGGGCAAGGTCCGCGTCAGGGGCCGCCTCCGGGCGGTGGCGGGCGGCGTCCGGCGGGCGGTCAGGGCGAGCGGCGCTCCGAGGGAGGACGGCCGCCGGGCCGCCGCTTCCAGGACCGTGACGAGCGCGGTGGACGCGACGAGCGGCGCCCCGGCCCGCGGCGCTTCGACGGCAAGCGCGACGGGCGCCCGGCGGACCGCGACCGGCGCGGCGGCGGACGCCCCTACGGCGGCCCGCCCCGTGACCGCGGCGACCGGCGGCCGCGCTCCGACGAGCGCGAGCGTCCGGCGCCCAAGCACGACGATCCGCTCCTGCCCGACGACGTCACCGGCGAAGAGCTGGACGTGGACGCGCGCGCCGAGCTGCGCACGCTGCCGAAGGACCTCGCCGCGAAGGTCGCCCGCCATCTGGTGATGGCGGGGCGGCTCGCCGAGGACGAGCCCGAGCAGTCCTACAAGCACGCGAAGGCCGCGCGGCGGCTCGCGTCGCGGGTCGGGGTCGTCCGGGAGGCGGCGGGGATCGCGGCCTACCACGCGGGCGAATGGGCGGAGGCGCTCGCGGAGCTGCGGGCCGCGCGGCGGCTGAGCGCGGGCGACGACTCGTACCTGCCGCTGATGGCCGACTGCGAGCGCGGGCTCGGCCGTCCCGAACGCGCCCTGGACCTGATCAAGTCGCCGGAGGCCGGGCGGCTCGACCCGATGGGACGCGTCGAGCTGCGCATCGTGGAGTCGGGCGTGCGCCGCGACCTCGGACAGCCCGACGCCGCCGTCGTGACGCTGCAGATCCCCGAGCTTCGGGACCGGCGGCTCCGGCCCTGGTCGGTGCGGCTGTTCTACGCCTACGCGGACGCGCTGGCGGAGGCCGGACGCGTACCCGAGGCGGCCGACTGGTTCGCGCGCGCCGCCGCCGCCGACCGCGACGGCGAGACCGACGCCGCCGAACGCTACGCCGAGCTCGACGGCCTCCACATCGTCGACACCGACCCCGAGGACGTGGAAGCCGAGGACGTGGAAGCCGAAGAGGCCGGGGAGGTTTCGGCGGTCGACATCGCGTTCAGGCCCGCCGAGCCCGAGACGGTGGAGACGCCGGACGAGGAGGCACCCGAGGCGCCCGTGCTGTTCCTGGAGCCGAAACCGGACGTCCCGGAGGAGCCACCGGCGGGGGAGTGACGCGGCGGCGGTGTCAGGCGTGCCTGTTCAGGGCGTGCATGATGCCGGCGACGTTGCTCTCGGTGCTGCTCAGCACCTCGTACTTGGCGGCCAGCTCCGGGTCGGCGCCGTCGCGCGCGATGGCGTAGCGGTCCCTGGTGCGGTCGGCGACCATCGCGACCGCGTGGTCGAGGTCGAGGCCCTGGTCGCGGGCGTCCCGGACGGTGTCCACCCAGACCCGCAGCTCCTCCGCGGACCGCTCCAGCGTCTCGCCGACCTCCGTCACGGGCCCGTAGTGGGCGAACAGCAGCCGCTGCGGGTCGAGCGCCTGGAACCGGCCGAGCGACTTCAGCGCGGTGTCGAGGTCGAAGTCCGGCGGCGGTGTCGCCGGCCGCACGTCGGCGGTCTCGGGGATGTAGATGCCGGCGGCGTCGCCGACGTACAGGTCGCCGGTCCGCGAGTCCATGAGGCCGACGTGGTGCTTGGCGTGGCCGGGGGAGTAGTGCGAGTCCAGGCGCCGCCCGCCGCCGAGGTCGATCGTGCCGGTGTCCTCGACGGCCCGGATCCGCGCCGCGTCCGTCGGCTTCAGCTCGCCGAACAGCGTGTCGAGGCTGTCGCCGTACACCATCCGGGCGCTGCGCATGAGCCGCTCCGGGTCCACGAGGTGGCGGGCGCCCTTCTCGTGGACGACGACCTCCGCGCGCGGGTACATGCGGGCGATGTCCCCGACGCCGCCCGCGTGGTCGAGGTGGATGTGCGTCACGACCACGGTCGCCAGGTCGTCCGGCCCGACGCCGAGCTCCCGCAGCGCCCGCCGCACGACGGGCGCCGAACCGGACGTGCCGGGCTCCACCAGGCATGGCCGGTCGGACAGGATCAGGTATCCGGCGGTGATCCCGGTATAGCCGGCCATCCGCGTGTCGATCTCGTAGACGTCCCCGCCGAGCGGCTTGATCGTGGTCGTGGTGTCCATCGTCCGATCATGGCCTCCGCCGGGTCGCGCGGGCCAGCCCCGCCCGCCCCGCTACGGGTCGAGGAGGCGCAGCACTAGGCCGGTGCGGGGCTTGGGCCCGAACGAGGTGGACTTGCGCGGCACCCGCTCGCCCTCGCCCGCGACGGCCAGGACGTCCTCGACCTTGAGCGGGTTCAGGATCACGGCCGTCCCGCCGGTGTGCCGCGCGCGGGTGATGGCGGCGGCCGCGTCGTGGTGCACGACGTCGATGGCGTTCTCGTTCTCCGGGACGTCCCACACCTTCCCCATGAGGAGATGGTCGAGGACGGCGGTGTCGAGCTCGCGCCAGCGCGGGGAGTGCTCGGCCGGCATCGACCGCCGCAACGCGCCCGCGTCGGGGTCGGTGAGCAGGTACAGGGAGTCGCCGCCGCCGAGGAGGAAGGCGGGCCGGGGCGCGGCGGCGAGCGCTTCGAGGGCGGGTGTCTCGTCGGCGAACTCGGTGACGCCGAACGCCTTGCGGGCACGCTCCACGGCTTCTCCGGGTCGGAGGCCGGGCAGGACGCGGTGGATCGCGTCCAGGTCGGGCGGGTAGCGGGTGGAGTCGACGAGCATGGCCAGGCCGGCGTCCCAGGGGCCCGGGCCGTCGCCGGCGCCGTGCCGGCGCGCCTGGAGGGCGCGGTAGGTCGCGTACCTGTGGTGGCCGTCGGCGATGAGGGCCTGCCTGCCGCGCAGGTCGGACGCGACGCGCGCGTGCAGGGCCGGGTCGCCGACGCGCCACAGCCGGTGCGTGAGCCCGTCGTCGGCGTCGAACTCCATGAGCGGTGCCGCCGCGGCCGCGTCGTCGACGATCCGCGCCGCGTCGCCGCCGCCCTCGTACACCAGGAAGATCGGCTCCAGGTTGGCGTTCGCGGCGGTCATCAGCGCGAGCCGGTCGCGGACGGGGCCCGGGAAGACGTTCTCGTGCGGCAGCACGACCTTGTCGGCCTCGGCGCGCAGCCCCAGGGCGCCGATCAGGCCGCGCTGCAGGACGGTGCCGCCGCGGGCCGCCTCGTAGACGTACAGGGCGGGGTCGGCGTCGATGGTGAGCGCGCCCTCGTCCAGCCACCGGCGCAGCCGCCGGCCCGCCGCGTCGTAGCTCTCCCCGGCCGCGCGGGGCAGGTTCAGCCGGACGATGTTGTGCCCGCCGCCCGCCAGCAGCCGTGTCGCCGCCGTCTCGTCGATCAGGTCGTAGGGCGGCATGGTCACCGACGCGAGGTCGCCCGCCACCTCGGGGACGAACCGGACGCCGCGGAACGGGGTCAGTTCCAGGCCGCCTCCCGTCGGCGGCTCGGAGGTGCCGAAGGCGCGGGCGCTGAACTCCTCCGGGCCGAGACCGCGGAGTCCGGAGGGGAGATCGTCGTCCATCCTGGGCATGCTAATGGCCGGAGGGCGTCCGGAGGCCCGGCGGGTACGGTCGGATTCCGAGGGGAGGTCCACATGGATCATCAAGGTCCGGGAAGGCCGGAGGATTCCCCAGGCGACGATCCGGGCGGGCCCGCCGCCCCGCCCGGCGGCGGTGTCTACGAGTGGTACACGCGGGGCCTGGAGCTGCTCAGGTCGGGCAGCGCCGGGGCGGCGCTCCAGCTGCTGGCGAGGGCCGCCGACGCCGAGCCCCGCTCGCACAGCATCCGGGAGGCGCTCGCCCGCGCCCAGTTCGGGGCGCGGCAGTTCGGCGCGGCGGCGGAGAGCTTCCGGTGGATCGTCGAGGAGGAGCCCGCCGAGGACTACGCCCGGTTCGGGCTCGGGCTGTCGCTCAGCCGGCTGGGCGACTTCGAGGGCGCCGTGGAGCATCTCGCGCTCGCCGCGGCGATGCGTCCCGAGAACAGCGACTACGCCAAGGCGCTCCAGCACGCGAGGGCCACCCTGAAGTACCGGCGCTGAAGAGGAGTTCGATGAGAGGCAGCGACCGTTCCCTGTGCGAGGCGTACGACGTCGCGCTGCTCGACCTCGACGGGGTCGTCTACGTCGGCCGCGGGCCCGTCCCGGCGGCGGCCGAGTCGCTCGCCAAGGCCCGCGCGGCGGGGCAGCGGCTGGCGTTCGTGACCAACAACGCCTCGCGGACCCCGTCCGCCGTGGCGGCGCTGCTCACCGACGTCGGCGTCCCGGCCGCCGCGGCGGACGTGGTGACCTCCGCGCAGGCCGCCGCCCGGCTGCTCGCCGAGCGGCTGCCCGCCGGGTCCGAGGTGCTCGTGGTCGGCGGCATGGGCCTGCGGCACGCCCTGTACGCGCAGGGGCTGCGCCCGGTGTCCACCGCGGCGGGGCGGCCCGCCGCCGTCGTCCAGGGCTACGACCCCGGCCTCGGGTACGGGCTGCTGGCCGAAGGCGCCAGGGCCGTCGCCGGGGGCGCGCTGTTCGTCGGCGCCAACGGCGACCTGACGATCCCCGGCCGCGACGGGCCCCCGGATCCGGGGAACGGCGCGCTGCTGCGCGTGATCGGCTCGGCGACGGGCGTCGAGCCGATCGTCGCCGGCAAGCCCGAGCGGCCGCTGCACCAGGAGTCGGTGCTGCGCACCGGCGCCCGGCGCCCGCTCGTGGTCGGCGACCGCCTCGACACCGACATCGAGGGCGCCTACAACGGGGGCGCCGACAGCCTCCTGGTGTTCACCGGCGTCACCGACCCGGCGCAGGCCCTCACGGCCCCGCCGCACCGGCGGCCCACCTACCTGGCCCCCGACCTGACCGGGCTGCTCGTCCCGCATCCGGAGGTCGTCCGGGAGGGCGGCGGGCACCGCTGCGGCGGCTGGACGGCCCGCCGCGCGGACGGCGCGTTCACGATCGACGGCTCCGGCGACCCCTACGACGGCCTGCGCGCCCTCGCCTCCGCCGCCTGGGAGACGGAGACGCCGCCTCCCGCGCAGGCCCTCACCGAACCGCTGAACGTCCTCGGGCTGTAGCTCAGAGGAGTTTTCTGAGACGGAGCAGATCGAAGATGCTCGCCTCGATCTTGAGCCGGCCCTCGGCCCACGCCTTGGTGGGGCTCAGCTCTTCGCCGGCCATGGCGACGAGGTCGTCGCTGTCCACCGTGATGCGGACCTGCGCGTCCGCCGGGTCGCCGTCGGGCTCGAACGGATCGAGGCCGCCCGCGTGCAGCCGGGTGCGGTAGGCCAGCCCGAGGTCCGGGACGCGGCAGCTGATCGTCCGCTCGACGACGTGCTCGGCGAGCCGGTCGGCGTCGACCTCCGCCAGCCGTGCCGCGACACGGCCGAGCGCCGCGCGGCACTCCTCCTCGTTCGCCATGGTCAGGCCGTTCCCCGTTCCCTCGATGACTCCCTCGACAACGATGTCGTTCAGGGACGGTAGCGTTCGGGATGAGCCGGAGGCGACCCGGACGCGGGCGCCGGGGGTCTACTGGGAGGTAAACGTGATGTCCGACGAGGCGGCGCCACCGCCGGAGTTCCCGGCCGTCCCGGCGCCCGGCCCGACCGGCGACCCGCGCGTGGACGACGCCGTCACCCGCCTGGGCGAGCTCGGTTCGCGGCCCGTCGCCGAGCACGTGGAGGTCTACGAGGACGTCCACCAGCGGTTGCAGGAACTCCTCGCGTCCGCCGACCAGGACGAGCCGCGCCCCCCGCAGGTGCCTCAGGTGCCGCGTCCGGCGGAGCCCTCCCGTCCCGTCTTTCCCGCCGCGCTCCGGCCGCGTCCGTGAACCGGGCCGATGAGCACTAGGCGCCGGCTGGACGCGGAGCTGGTCAGGCGCGGCCTGGCCCGCTCGCGTGACCAGGCGGCCCGGCTGATCGGCGACGGTCGCGTCCAGGTCGGCGGGCGGACGGCGGAGAAGGCGGCGACGCAGGTGGAGGCCGCGGCGGCGATCGTCTTGGCCGAGGCCGATGCAGGGCCCGAGTACGTCTCGCGCGGCGGCCACAAGCTGGCCGGGGCGCTCCGGGCGTTCGAGGGCTTGAAGGTGAAGGGCCGCGTGTGCCTGGACGCGGGCGCCTCCACCGGCGGCTTCACCGACGTCCTCCTGCGGGCCGGGGCCGCGCGCGTCTACGCGGTCGACGTCGGCTACGGGCAGCTCGCCTGGTCCCTGCGGACGGACGAGCGCGTCACCGTCCTGGAGCGGACGAACATCCGCGACCTGCGGCCCGGCATGCTCGGCGGCACGCCACCCGAGCTGGTCGTCGGTGACCTGTCGTTCATCTCGCTGAGGCTCGTCCTCGGGCCGGTGCGCGACTGCGCCGCGCCCGGAGCCGACTTCGCGATGATGGTGAAACCGCAGTTCGAGGTCGGCAAGGACCGGGTCGGCGCGGGCGGCGTCGTCCGCGACCCGGAGCTGCGCGCCGACGCCGTGCGGGCCGTTGCCGCGCACGCGGAGACGCTCGGCCTCGGTGTCCGCGGGGTGACGGCGAGCCCGCTGCCCGGCCCGTCGGGGAACGTCGAGTACTTTCTCTGGCTGCGCGAGCAGGCGCCGCCGCTCGACGAGGCCGACCTCGCCGAGGCCATCGCGGACGGCCCGCGATGAATCACCCGATCGGCTGGAGTGGGGCGAGGGCATGAGCAGGAGGTCGGTGCTGGTCGTCACGCACACCGGGCGGCCGGAGGCGGTCCGCAGCGCGCGGCTGGTCGTCGAGCGGCTCAGCGAGGCCGGGATCGGCGTGCGGGTCCTGGACGGCGAGGCCGGGGCGATCGCCGTCGCGGGCGTGGACGTCATGCCCAGCACCGCGGCGGCCGCGGAGGACGCGGAGGTCGTCATGGTCCTCGGCGGGGACGGGACGCTGCTGCGCGCCGCCGACCTGACCCGCACCGCCGGGACCCCGCTGCTCGGCGTGAACCTCGGCCATGTCGGGTTCCTCGCCGAGGCGGAGCGCGACGACCTCGCCGCCACCGTCGACCGGGTCGTGACCCGCCGCTACGACGTCGAGGAGCGGATGACCGTCGACGTCACCGCCCGCCTCAACGGCGCGGTCATGGGCACGACGTGGGCGCTGAACGAGGCGAGCATCGAGAAGGCCGAACGGGAGCGGATGCTGGAGGTCGTCGCCGAGATCGACGGCCGCCCGCTGTCGAACTGGGGCTGCGACGGGGTCGTGTGCGCGACGCCGACCGGGTCGACCGCGTACGCGTTCTCCGCCGGCGGCCCGGTGGTGTGGCCGGAGGTCGAGGCGATGCTGGTCGTGCCGATCAGCGCGCACTCGCTGTTCGCGCGCCCGCTGGTGGTGTCGCCGCGGTCGCTGGTCGCGGTGGAGGTGCTGCCGGGCACGCCGCGCGCCGTGCTGTGGTGCGACGGCCGCCGCACGCTCGACCTGCCGCCCGGCGCGCGGGTCGAGGTCAGGCGGGGCGCCGAGCCGGTGCGGCTGGCGCGGCTGCACCTCACCCCGTTCACCGACCGGCTCGTCACGAAGTTCGGGCTGCCCGTCACCGGGTGGCGCGGGCGCGTCAGGCAGCCGGCCCACCCGTCCCCTCCGCTGGAGGACTCGCAGGTCGCGGACGCCCCCGGGATCGGCGGGGACGCGTCAGGCGGGGAGAGGGGATAATCTCCACAGGCACTAATCCGACGAAGTCGCCGGGGGGCGTGGGGGGTCGGCCCCCCTCGGAAGACACTGATCCCTGATCTGTTTCGCGGAGGGTTGTGACGCTGGTGCGCCCGATGGTCGATGAGGTGCGGATCGAGGGCCTCGGAGTGATCGATGAGGCCGTGCTCGACCTGTCCCCGGGTTTCAACGTCGTGACCGGCGAGACCGGGGCGGGCAAGACCATGGTGGTCACCAGCCTCGGCCTGCTGTTCGGCGGCCGCGCCGACCCGCAGCGCGTGCGGCCGGGCGCGGCCCGCGCCACCGTCGAGGGCCGGATCGTCGTCGATCCCGGCGGGCGGGTCGTGGAGCGCGTCGAGGAGTCCGGCGGCGAGCTGGACGACGGCGCGCTGATCGTGACCCGGTCGGTGTCGGCGGAGGGGCGCTCCCGCGCGTTCCTCGGCGGCCGGTCCGTCCCGGTGAACGTGCTGATAAACCTCGCGGACGATCTCGTGGCCGTGCACGGGCAGTCCGACCAGCAGCGGCTGCTCCAGGCGTCGCGGCAGCGCGGCGCGCTCGACCGCTACGCGGGCGGCGCGCTGACCAAGCCGATGCGCGCCTACACCACGGCCTACCAGCGGCACCGGCAGGTCACCGCGCTGCTGGACGAGCTGACCACCCGCGCCCGCGAGCGCGCCCAGGAGGCGGAGATGCTCCGCTTCGGCCTGGAGGAGATCGAGAAGGTCGACCCGAAGGAGGGCGAGGACGCCGACCTCGCCGCCGAGGAGGAGCGGCTCGGGCACGCCGACGCGCTGCGCGGCGCCGCCGACACCGCGCACGAGGCGCTGCTCGGCGACCCGTCCGCCGCGATCGAGGCCGCGAACGTGACGAGCCTGCTCGGCCAGGCCCGCAACGCGCTGGACGCCGTCCGCGACCACGACCCTGAGCTGGCGGGGCTCGCCGACCGGCTCGCCGAGGCCGGATATCTGGTCTCCGACGTCGGGACCGACCTGGCGTCCTACGCCGAGTCCGTGGACGCCGACCCGGCGCGGCTGGCCGCCGTCCAGGAGCGGCGCGCCGACCTGACCGCGCTGATCCGCAAGTACGGCGGCGTGGAAGCCACCGCCGCCGAGGTCCTGGAGTGGGCGCGGCGGTCGGCGGCGCGGCTCACCGAGCTGGAGGGCGACGACGACCGCATCGAGGAGCTGCGCGCCGAGCACGCCGAGCTGACCCGGCGGCTCACCGCCGAGGCGGGGGAGCTGACCGCGGTCCGCACCCGCGCCGCGGAGCGGTTCTCCGACGCCGTCACCGAGGAGCTGACCGCGCTGGCGATGCCGCACGCCCGCGTCTCCGTCACGGTCACCGCGACCGGCGAGTACGGCCCGCACGGCGCCGACGAGGTCGAGGTGCGGCTCGCGCCGCATCCCGGGTCCAAGCCGCTGCCGCTGCACAAGGGCGCGTCGGGCGGCGAGCTGTCGCGGGTGATGCTGGCGATCGAGGTCGTGTTCGCCGGCGCCGACCCGGTGCCGACGTTCGTGTTCGACGAGGTCGACGCGGGCGTCGGCGGCAAGGCCGCGGTGGAGATCGGGCGCCGCCTCGCGCGGCTGGCCCGCAACGCGCAAGTGATCGTCGTCACGCACCTGCCGCAGGTCGCCGCGTTCGCCGACCGGCACCTGGTCGTGGAGAAGTCCGACGACGGGACGGTCACCAGCAGCGGCGTCACCGCGTTGGACCAGGAAGGGCGGGTTAGGGAACTGTCGCGGATGCTCGCGGGGCTGGAGGACTCCGAACTCGGCCGCGCCCACGCGGAGGAACTCCTCGAAATGGCCTCCGCAGAACGGTAGCCCCGGAAAACTACAGAGGGTGCGTGAACGGACACGCCTGGACAGTCGCCGTTTCCGATGTTCGGTTCCGTGCTCTGGCAGGATGGCAATTGATGAACGAGCCGTCACCCACCACAGAGCGGCGCGTCCGGCTGGCGCAGCGGCTGCCGCGGCGCGTGCTGACGCTCGGCCTGGCCCGCGACGACGGACTGCCCGGGGTCAGCGCCACGGTGCGGCTCGACCGCCGCACCAAGGACCTGACCAAGCGCCTGCAACCCGGCGAGGTCGCGGTGATCGACCATGTCGATCTCGACCGCGTCAGCGCCGAGGCGCTGGTGTCGTGCGGCGCGGGCGCGGTCGTGAACGTCGCGCCGAGCATCTCAGGACGCTACCCGAACCTCGGCCCGCAGATCCTGCTCGACGCCGACATCCCGCTGGTGGACGACGTCGGCCCCGAGATCTTCACCAAGCTGCACGAGGGCGACCAGGTCCGCGTCGCGGGCTGCAAGGTCTACAAGCTCACGCACAAGGGCGAGGACGTCGTCGTCAAGGGCACCGAGCAGTCGCCCGAGAGCGTCCTGACGGCGCTGACCGAGGCGAAGGCGGGCCTCGCGACGCAGCTGGAGGCGTTCGTCGCCAACACGATGGAGTACGTCAAGCGCGAGCGCGACCTGCTCATCGACGGCGTCGGCGTCCCGGAGGTCACCACCAAGCTCGCCGGGCGGCACGCGCTGATCGTCGTCCGCGGCTACCACTACCGCGAGGACATCGCGACCCTGCGGCCCTACATCCGCGAGTACCGTCCCGTCCTGATCGGGGTGGACGGCGGCGCCGACGCGCTGCTGGAGGCCGGGTACCGTCCCGACATGATCGTCGGCGACATGGACTCGGTGTCCGACGACGCGCTGACCTGCGGCGCCGAGATCGTCGTGCACGCCTACCGGGACGGCCGGGCGCCCGGGCTGAAGCGGGTGCACGAGCTCGGCCAGGAGGCGGTGACGTTCCCCGCCACCGCCACCAGCGAGGACATCGCGATGCTGCTCGCCGACGACAAGGGCGCCACGCTCATCGTCGCGGTCGGCACGCACGCCAACATGGTCGAGTTCCTCGACAAGGGCCGCGCCGGCATGGCCAGCACGTTCCTCACCCGGCTGCGGGTCGGCAGCAAGCTGGTGGACGCCAAGGGCGTCAGCCGGCTCTACCGCAGCCGGATCTCCACCTGGTCGCTGCTGTTCCTCGTCCTCGGCGCGTTCGTCGCCATCGTCACCGCCGTCGCCATGTCCCCGGCGGGGGACGTCATCAGTCCCCTGCTCGCCGACCGCTGGCACGCCTTCGTCTTCTGGCTGACCGGACTCTTCACGTGATCGATTTCCGTTACCATCTCGTCTCCATCGTCGCGATCTTCCTCGCGCTGGCGCTCGGCATCGTGCTCGGCTCGACCACGCTGTCGGACTCGGTGAGCGACGAGCTGCGCCAGCGGGCGAACTCGGCCGCCAAGAGCGCCCAGCAGGCCCGCGACCAGCAGCGGCACCTGCAGAACCAGGTGAAGGGGCAGGAGCAGTTCGCCCGGGTGCTGTCGTCGCAGACCGTCGCCGAGCGGCTGCGGGGCCAGTCGGTGCTGCTCGTCGAGACGCCGGGCGCCGGCGACGACGGCATCGAGCGAATCGGCGAGCTCGCCAAGGACGCGGGCGCCTCCGTCACCGGGCGCGTCACCGTCCAGAGCAAGTTCCTGAACGACGACCAGCGCACCACGGTCGACGAGCTCGCCACGCAGCTGAAGCCCGACGGCGTCGAGTTCCCCGGCGGCGCCGGCGCCTACGACAAGGCCGGCGCGGTGCTGGCGAGCGCGCTCGTCACCAAGGACCCCGCGAAGTCGGGCCGCGAGGACGCCGCGGGCGGCGCCGTCCTGAACGCCTTCAAGGAGGCCGGGTACATCACCGCCAGCGGCAAGCCGGGGCAGCACGCGACGCTCGCCGTCATGGTCGGGCCCGCGACCCCGTTCGCCTACGACGGCGGCGGCGACGACAACAAGGCACTGATCTCGCTGGCCACCGCACTCGACGGCGCCGGGCGCGGTACCGTCGTCGGTGGCCCGTCGACCTCGGCGCAGGAGGGCGGGCTGATCGCGGCGCTGCGCGACTCCGACGCCGAGGACTCGGTCTCCGCCGTCGACACGGTGGACACCGCGTTCGGGCAGATCGTGACGATCCTGGCGCTGCAGAACGAGATGGGCGGCAAGTCAGGGCAGTACGGCACGGGCGACGGCGCGAGTTCCTTCGTGCCCTCACCGGCGCCGACGGCGGGGAAGATCGGGTGACTTGATGAAGCGACGCAGCACCTCCGGCGCGGCGCGGACCATGCGGCTGCTGGCCGGGGCGGGCCTCGGCGCCGTCGCGGCGCGCGCCGCCTACGCCGCGCTGACGCGGCGCCCGCCCGGGCTGAACGGGCTGCCGGGCGAGGACGTGTGGAGCCGCACGAACCACCGCGGCGAGCCGGTGACGCTGCTGGAGGGGCCCGCCGTCGTCGCGGGCGCCGCCGCGGCCGGGCTGCTCGCGCCGGGCGTCGCCGGCCGGACGCGCGCCGCCGCGCTGCTGGCGGGCGCCGGGTCCGCGCTGCTCGGCGGCTACGACGACCTCGCGGGCTCCGCCTCGTCGCGCGGCTTCAAGGGCCATCTGTCCGCGCTCGCCCGCGGTGAGGTCACCAGCGGCGCGGTGAAGATCCTCGGCATCGGCGCGACGGGCCTCGCCGCCGCCGCGATCGCCGGCTCGCCCGCCCCGACCCGGAAGGGACGCGCGTTCGACGCCCTCCTCAACGGCGCGATCGTCGCCGGGAGCGCGAACCTGATGAACCTGTTCGACCTGCGCCCGGGGCGCGCCATCAAGGTCGGGCTGATCACCGGCACGCCGCTGGCGCTGTCGTCGTCCGCGTCGGCGGTCGTGGCCGCGCCGCTCGGCGCCGCCGCGGCGCTGCTGCCCGAGGACCTCGGCGAGCGGGCGATGCTCGGCGACACCGGCGCGAACGCGCTCGGCGCGCTGCTCGGCCTGTCCGCGACCCGGCTCGGGCTCGGGCCGCGCCTCGCCGTCCTGGCCGGGCTCGCCGGGCTGAACGCCGCGAGCGAGTTCGTCAGCTTCACCAAGGTCATCGCGGGCAACCCGGTGCTGAACCGCGTCGACATGCTCGGCCGTCGTCCCGCCGCCGCCCCCGCCCCGGCCCCCGAGGCGGAGAAGCCCGGCACCGGCGGCACGCCGCACGCGGCCGTCCCACCCCAGCCCGGCCCCGCCGGCAACGGCGTCACCGCCGACCCCGCGTAGCCGCCCGCCCCCCGACCCCGACGAGTGTGCCACCGACGACCGTGCCCCCTGGACTGCGCCGCCTGACCGGCGGGCTCGCCGGCGCGGCCGTGGTGATCGCGGTCATCACCGTCCTGGCGCGGCTCGCCGGGTTCGGGCGCACCTACGCGTTCTCGCAGACGGTCACCACGTCGTGCCTCAGCCAGGCGTACTTCACCTCGACGCAGTTCCCCAGCATCGTCTACGAGATCGTCGCGGGCGGCGCGCTCGCCAGCATGGTCGTGCCGGTGCTCGCGGGGCCCGCCGAGCGCGGCGACCGCGAGCAGGTCCGCCGGATCGGGTCGGCGCTGCTGACCTGGATCGTCGTGCTGATGGTGCCGCTGTCGCTGCTGATGGCGCTCGGCTCCCGTCCGATCATGGAGCTGCTGGTCGGCGGTGATCTGAAGGGCTGCTCGCGCACCGACATCGTGGACGTCGGGTCCACCATGCTCGCGATCATGTCGGCGCAGATGGTGATGTACGGGCTCGCGGTCGTCCTGTACGGGCTGCTCCAGTCGCACCGCCGGTTCGTCGCGCCCGCGCTGGCGCCGCTGATGTCCAGCCTCGTGGTGATCGCCGCGTACGTCGCGTACGCGCCGCTCGGCCGGGGCCACGAGAACGACCTCGCGGGCCTTCCGCTGGACGCCGAGCTGACCCTGTCGATCGGGACGGCGCTCGGCGGCGTCGCGATGGCGGTCACCGCCGGGATCGCGGCGTGGCGGCTGCGGCTCCGGCTGCGGCCGACGCTGCGCTTCCCGGACGGCGTCGCGCGCCGGGTGCGGCGGCTCGCGCTCGCCGGGCTCGCGACCGTCGCGGCGCAGCAGTTGTCGGCGCTGCTCGTCGTGCGGCTCAGCTACGAGGGCACGGGCGGCGCGCTCGCCAACTACCAGTACGCGTGGGCGATCTACCTGCTGCCGTGGGCGATCCTCGCCGTGCCGATCGCGACCAGCGCGTTCCCGCTGCTGTCGGCGCGGGCGAGCGCGGGCGAGCGGGAGCGGTTCGACCAGGTCACGGCGTCCACCACGCGGGCGGTGATTCTGGTGTCGTGCGCGGGCGCGGCGGCGCTGGCCGCGGTCGCCGTGCCGATCGGCGCGGTGTTCAACCCCGGCCACCCCGACCAGCAGGACGTGCTGTCCCGCGCGGTGCTCGCGTTCGCGCCCGGCCTGCTCGGCTACGGGCTCGTCGCGCATCTCGGGCGCGTGCTGTTCGCCTGCCACAAGGGCAGGATGGGCGCGGCGGCGGTCGTCACGGGCTGGGCGGTGGTGATGGCCGCGGACGTCGCGCTCGTCCTGGCGGCCGACCGGCAGTGGGTCGTCGCGGCGCTCGGCGCCGGCAACGCCGCCGGGATGACCGTGGCGGGCGCGCTGCTGCTGGGAACGCTCCTGCGCGCCAGGGGCGCCGCGTCGGTGGCGGGGATCCCGCGCGCGCTGGCGGCCGGGCTGGCGGGCGCCGGCGCGGGAGGCGCCGCCGGGTACGCGACGGCCGCGCTGCTCGGGACGGGCGGCACCGGCGCGGGCGGCGAGCTCCGCAACGCCGGGACCGGTATGCTCGCCGCGCTCGTCGCCGCCGCCGCATTCCTGATCGTCGCATTCGTGATCGACGGCCGTGACCTGCGCGCCGTCCTGAGCCGGAGGGTCACCCGTCATGTCCGACACGAGTGAGCTGGACGGGCTGCGCGTCGCGGTCGTCCTCGGGACCGTCGCGGGCGGTGTCGGGAAACACGTCAGGTCCGTCGCCCGCGGGCTGGCCGGGCGCGGTGCCCGCGTCCTGGTGTGCGGGCCCGCGTCGACCGAGGAGCTGTTCGGGTTCGCGGGCGACGGCGTCCGCTTCGCCGAGATCGACATCGCGGACCGGCCCCGCCCGCTGAGCGACGCCAGGGCCGTGGCGCGGCTGCGGTCGCCGCTGCGCGGCGCGGACGTCGTCCACGCGCACGGCCTGCGGGCCGGGGCGCTGGCGGTGGCGGCGCGCGCGCGGGTCGCGCCCGGGCCGCTGCGCCTCTCGCGCGGCGGGCCGCCGCTGGTCGTCACGCTGCACAACGCCGTCATCGCGGGCGGCCGGACGGCCGCGATCTACGGGACGCTGGAACGCGTCGTCGCGCGCGGCGCGACCCGCGTCCTCGGGGTGTCGCCCGACCTGGAGGAGCGGATGCGCTCGCTCGGCGCCCGGTCGGTGGGGCACGCGATCGTCCCCGCGCCCGCGCCGCAGGCGCCGCCGGGCCCGGCCGTCCGTGCCGACCTGCGCGCCGAGCTCGACGTTGGGGACCGGCCGCTGATCCTCACGGTGGGGCGGCTCGCCGAGCAGAAGGGCCTGCCGACGCTGCTGGACGCGGCGCGGACCTGGGCCGGCCGCACCCCGCCGCCGCTCGTCGCGATCGTCGGGGACGGCCCCCTGGAGGACGAGCTGCGCGCCCGGATCGACGCCGAGGACCTGCCCGTCCGGCTCCTCGGCCGCCGCTCCGACGTCGCGGGCCTGCTCGCCGCGTCCGACGTCGCGGTCGTCCCGAGCGTGTGGGAGGGGCAGCCGCTGGTCGTCCAGGAGATCCTGCGGGCGGGACGGCCGCTCGTCGCGACCCGCGTCGGCGGCATCCCCGGCATGGTCGGCGCGGACGCGCGCCCCGCGAACGACGGCGGGGCACTGCTGCACGGGCCCGAGAGCGAGGCGGCGCTGCTCGTCCCGCCGGGCGACGCGGACGCGCTGGAACGCGCCGTCAGCCGCGTCCTGGACGACCCGGCGCTCGCCGCCCGGCTCGCCTCCGCCGCCGCGCGGCGCTCGGCCCTGCTGCCCGGCGAGGACGACGCCGTCGACCAGCTCGCCGCCCTCTATCTGGACCTCGCCGGCGCCCGCCGCTGACGAATCGCGCCTGGCCGGGAACTCCTCGGGCCGAGGCCGCGTTGTAGGGGGAACGTGGAGGGGAGTATCCCCGCGCACGGTTCCCGTCAATACGGTCGGTCCGTACCGGCCCGGGTTCCGCGGCCCTGAGAGCAGAGTTCTCGCAGGGCGGGAGAGACCTCCGGCGCTCGTTCATGTCCGCTGGAGGTGCTTCACCTTTGTCCGTCTCACCGTTGGTGTGGGTTCTCACCATCGCGGGGATCCTGGCCGTCATCGCCGCCGACCTCTTCCTGATCCACCGCAACGACACCCGCGAGTTCACCACCCGGCGCGCCGCGTTCTGGTCCGCGGTCTACATCGGCCTCGCCGTGCTGTTCGGCGTCGGCGTCTGGCTGTTCTCCGGAGGGCGGTACGCGGCCGAGTACTTCGGCGGGTTCGTCACCGAGAAGAGCCTCAGCGTCGACAACCTCTTCGTGTTCATGGTGATCCTCGCCCGGTTCGCCGTGCCGAAGCACGCCCAGCACACCGTGCTGATGGCGGGCATCGTGATCGCGCTGATCCTGCGCGGCATCTTCATCGCCGTCGGCGCGGCGGCGATCTCCACGTTCACCTGGGTGTTCTTCATCTTCGGCGCGTTCCTCATCTGGACGGCGATCGGGCTCGTCCGCGGGGACGACGACGAGTTCGAGGAGAACAGGCTGCTGCGGTGGGCGAAGCGGGTCATCCCGACGTCCGACGAGTACGACGGCTCCCGGTTCGTCACCCGGCGCGGCGGCCGCAGGTACGTCACCCCGATGGCCATCGTCATGATCGCGATCGGCTCCACCGACGTGCTGTTCGCGCTGGACTCCATTCCGGCGATCTTCGGGCTGACGACCGAGCCGTACCTGGTGTTCACCGCCAACGCGTTCGCGCTGATGGGGCTCGTCCAGCTGTTCTTCCTGCTCGGCGGGCTCACCGACCGGCTGGTGTACCTCGGGCACGGGCTGGCGTTCATCCTCGGCTTCATCGGCCTGAAGCTGATCTTCCACGCGATGCACGAGTACGGCGTGTCCTGGGCCCCGGAGATCCCGATCTGGCTGTCCCTCGCGGTGATCGCCGGGACGCTCGCCGCCACCACCGTCGCCAGCCTCGCCGCCGGACGCGGGACGTCCGGCAAGGAACCGGCGGTGGCCCCGGCCGCGGACGAGGCCGACGCCGCCGCGACACGCGACACATAGCCGTAACGGATCCCCTCCCTCGACCGAACCCTGTTCTAGAATCGAAATCAACAGCAGGGTGCGAGAGGGGTTCGACGCATGGCCATCGGGCTGACCGAGGAGCACGAGGCGCTCGCCGATTCGGTGCGCCGCCTCGCCGAGCGCATCGTCCCGGCGTCCGCGGTCCGGGCCGCGCTGGACGCCGAAGAGGAGACCAGGCCCGCGTTCTGGCGGCCCCTGGCCGATCAGGGCCTGCTCGGCCTGCATCTCGACGAGGAGCACGGCGGCCAGGGCTACGGCCTCCTGGAGCTGGCCGTCGTGCTGGAGGAACTGGGCCGCGCCGCCGTGCCCGGCCCGTTCCTGCCGACCGTCCTCGCGAGCGCCGTGATCGACGCGTCCGGCAACGCCAAGGCGCGCGCCGGGCTGCTGCCCGGCCTCGCCGATGGGTCCGGCACCGGCGCCGTCGCGCTGGACGGCGGCCTGACCGCCCATCACGACGGCGACTCACTCCTCGTGTCCGGGACATCTGGAACGGTCCTCGGCGCCGCGCTGGCCGACGTGCTCGTCCTGCCGGTGAACGACGGCGGACACTGGATCGCGGTCGACGCCGCCGACGCCACCGTCACGCCCGTCGCCAGCCTGGACAGGACCCGCCGCGTCGCCACGGTCGAGCTCTCCGCCCTCCGCGTCCCGGCCGACCGCGTGCTGGACGGCGTCACCACGGCCCGCGTCAAGGACGTCGCCGCCGCCCTGTTCGGCGCCGAGGCCGCCGGCCTCGCGGACTGGCTGGTCGCCACCGCCGCCGAGTACGCGAAGGTCCGCGAGCAGTTCGGCCGCCCGATCGGGCAGTTCCAGGGCGTCAAGCACAAGGCTGCCCGCGCGCTGATCGCGCTGGAGCAGGCCCGCGCCGCCGCGTGGGACGCGGCCCGCGCCCTGGACGAGGACGCCCCCGACGCCGGGTTCGCCGCCGCGGTAGCCGCCGTCATCGCCACCGACGCGGGCCTGCGGACGGCCCGCGACGCCATCCAGATCCTCGGCGGCATCGGTTTCACCTGGGAGCACGACGCGCACATCTACCTGCGCCGCGCCGCGACGCTCCGGGCGCTTCTCGGCCCGTCCGGCGACTGGGCGGCCAGGGTCGCGTCGCTCGCCCTGGACGGCGGCCGCCGCGAGGTCGTCCTCGAACTGGACGAGGACGCCCGCCCCCTCCGCGAGCGGATCCGCGCCGAGATCGCTGGCCTGGCCGCCATCAACGACCAGGCCATCCTGCACGAGCGCCTCGGCGACGAGGGCTGGACCGCGCCGCACCTCCCCGAGCCGTGGGGCCGCGCCGCCGGGCCCGCCGAGCAGATCCTCATCCAGCAGGAGCTGAAGGCCGCCAAGGTCAAGAGCCCGAACATCGGGATCGGGGCGTGGCTGGTGCCGTCCATCGTCCGGTACGGGACGGACGAGCAGAAGGAGCGGTTCCTCCGCCCGACGCTGCAGGGCCGGATCGTGTGGTGCCAGCTGTTCTCCGAGCCCGGCGCGGGCTCCGACCTGGCGTCGCTGTCGATGCGGGCCGAGCGCGTCGAGGGCGGCTGGCGGCTCACCGGCCAGAAGATCTGGACGTCGCTCGCCCAGCACGCCGAGTGGGGCTTCTGCATCGCCCGCACCGACCCCGAGGCGCCCAAGCACGACGGCATCACGTACTTCCTCGTCGACATGAGGTCGGAGGGCGTGGACGTCCGGCCGCTGCGGGAGCTGACCGGCGACGCCCTGTTCAACGAGGTGTTCCTCGACGGCGTCTTCGTCCCCGACGACCGCGTCGTCGGGGAGGTGAACCGGGGCTGGCAGGTCGCGCGGAACACGCTGTCCAACGAGCGCGTCTCCCTGTCGACCGGCGGCGGCCTCGGCATGGGCGTCCCTGAGCTGCTGAACTTCTTCCGGGGATGCGACGTCGACGCGTCCGCCGCCCCGGAGGTGGGCCTGCTCGTGGCGCAGGGCCAGTCGATCGACCTGCTCGGCCTGCGCACCACCCTCAAGCGGCTGAACGGCGTGGAGCCGGGCGCGGAGGCGAGCGTCCGCAAGCTGCTCGGCGTCCAGTTCAACCAGGACGTCGCCGACCACTGCTGGGCCGCGCAGGGCGCCGCCGCCGCGACCGAGGTGCCGCTGGCCGAGAGCGGCATCATGGCGCGGGCCATGCTGTTCAGCCGCGCGATGACGATCTACGGCGGCACCACCGAGGTCCAGCTCAACATCATCGCCGAACGCCTCCTCGGCCTCCCCAGAGACCCCGACCCAGGCAAGTAGCGACACTGTCATGAACCCAAGCCACCACGGCTCACGTGCCCACGGACCTCAGCCGGGGCCACGGGTCGTGCGGCCGGAGGCGCCCCGCGCCGGAGGTCGCACGACCCGACGAGCCGGGCGACCGCAGCGACACGGTCGCAAACCCGCACGGTCACGGATACCGGCACCGTGGCGTGAGGATCGACCGGCTCGCGACGGGGGTTCCAGGGGGTCGCCCCCCTGGGCTAGCGAGGCCGGAAGGTGTAGGTGATGTTCACCACGACGATCGCGGCCAGGGTGAAGAGGAGGCCGGGGAGGCCGGCGTTGATCGCGGAGATGGCGCTGAGCGGGATCGCGGCGAGCAGCGACAGCACCGCCATGGCGAGGCTGTGATCGCGGTCGCCGCGGAGGTGCTCGGCCGCCGGTCGGAGCCTGGCGCGGGGCCGCGGTTCGGGGGCGGGCGCCGTGCGCGCGTCGAGGGTCTCCTCGATGCGGTCCACGACCGTCTCGATGAAGGCGTCGTCGTAGTCGGGTCCGAGTTCGCGCCGGGCCGCCAACGCCGCCTTCAGATCGTCGCGGGGCAGTCGTGGCATCGTCATGATTCGGTTATAGGCAAGGGCGGGCGTCCGCTGCGTCACCCCCCGGACCGAACCATCACGTACCCCGCAGGTAGCAACGAGCCGCTGGAGGGCCAGGGATGACCGACGGAACGTTCGCCTCGCCCGCCGACGCGGGCCGCAGGCTGGCCGATGTCCGCTATCTCGCGGACGAGTCGATCGCGACGACCGTGTACCTCGCGCAGGCGCTCGGCAAGCCGCTGCTCGTCGAGGGGCCCGCCGGGGTCGGGAAGACCGAGCTGGCCAAGGCGGTCGCGGCGGCGACGGGCGCGGAGCTGATCCGGTTGCAGTGTTACGAGGGGCTGGACGAGGCCCGCGCCCTGTATGAGTTCAACTACAAGAAGCAGCTCCTGGCGATCCAGGCCGCTCCGGCCGACCGGGCCTGGCAGGAGACGCACGACGACATCTTCTCCGAGGAGTTCCTGCTGGAGCGGCCGCTGCTGGCGGCCATCCGCCGGACGGGCCCGACCGTCCTGCTGATCGACGAGGCGGACAAGGCAGACATCGAGGTGGAGGGGATGCTGCTGGAGGTCCTGTCCGACTTCCAGATCACGATCCCCGAGCTCGGGACGGTCGGTGCCGTCCGCCGCCCGTACGTGGTGATCACCTCGAACGCGGCGCGGGAGTTGTCGGAGGCGCTCAAGCGCCGCTGTCTCTACCTTCACCTGGACTATCCGGCGCCGGAGCGGGAGCGCGACATCGTCCTCGCGCGGGTGCCGGGGATCGAGGCGGAGCTGGCGGAGCGGCTCGTCCGTACCGTCGGGACGCTGCGCGACCTGGAGATCAAGAAGGCGCCGTCGATCGCCGAGACCGTCGACTGGGCGCGTACGCTCCTCGCGCTGGGCCTGGACGATCTGGACGAGTCCGCCGTCGCCCGCACCCTCGGTGTCGTCCTCAAGCACGTCTCCGACCAGGAGCGCGCCGTCAAGGAACTCGGGTTGGCCTGATGGCGTCGTTGGTCGGCAGGCACACCGGGTTCGTGGCGGAGTTGCGGCGGGCCGGGCTGCCGGTGTCGGTCGCCGAGGGGCTGGACGCCGTCGGGGCCGTCCGGGCCGTCGATCTGCTCGACCGCGAGGCGCTGCGCGCCGCGTACGCCGCGACGGTCGTCAAACGGCCGCAGCACCGACCGATCTTCGACGCGCTCTTCGACCTGTGGTTCCCCGCCGCGGTCGGTGACGGCGCCGGAGGCACACCGGACCCGGCGCGCCCGCCCCGGACGCTGAACGACGCCGGACGCACCGTCCCGCCGCCCCTGGATCCGCGTGTGCAGGCCCGCCGCGACGAGCTGGCGGACCTCCTGCTGTCCGGTGACGACGCCGGGCTGCGGCGGTTCGCCCGGCAGGCCGTGGCCGAGTACGGGCGGGCACCGGGCCAGGAGTCGTGGTTCTCGTCCGGGGTGCTGCGCGCCCTGTCGCCGGAGACGCTCATGGCGCGGCTGCTCGACTCCGTTCTCGCCGGGCGGGAGCGGGGCGGCATGGCCGAGCGGGTCGCCCGCCGGACGTTCCGCGACCGCATCGCCAGGTTCGAGGACCTCGTCGCGGGGGAGGCGCGGCGCCGTATCGCCGAGGACACCGGTGTCGAGCGCACCGCCCGCCTGACCGTCCGCCCTCCGCTGGAACGGCTCGACTTCGTCTCCGCCCGGCGCGACGAGCTCGCCGCGCTGCGCCGCGAGGTGTATCCGCTGGCGCGCAGGCTCGCGGCGCGGCTCGTCCAGCGGCAGCGGCACGGCAGGCGCGGCCGGCTGGACTTCCGCCGGACGGTCCGCGCGTCCCTGGCCAGCGGGGGAGTGCCGCTGACCACGCACCACCGGCCGCGCCGCCCGCACCGGCCCGAGCTGGTCGTGCTGTGCGACGCCAGCGCCTCGGTGTCGGCGTTCGCGCATTTCACGCTCCTGCTGACGTTCGCGCTGCGGGAGCAGTTCAGCAAGGTCCGCGCGTTCGCGTTCATCGACGCCACCGACGAGATCACCCGGTTCTTCGCGCCCGGCGCGGACGTCGCGGACGCCATGACCCGCCTCGCCGCCGAGGCCGACCTCGTCTGGATCAGCGGCCACTCCAACTACGGTCACGCCCTCAGGGTGTTCGACGAGAAGTACCGCGACGCCGTCACGCCCAGGACGTCCCTGCTGATCCTCGGCGACGCCCGCTCCAACTACGGCGACCTGGCGCTGCCGGTCCTGCGGTCGATGGCGGCCCGCGCGCGGCACGCCTACTGGCTCAACCCGGAGCCGCGCGCCCAGTGGGACACCGGCGACTCCGCCGCGTCCCGCTACGGCGAGCTGGTCCCCATGTACGAGTGCCGCAACCTGGTCCAGCTCGCCGCGTTCGTCGAGGAGCTCGCCTAGGCCCTTTCCCTGATCGCGACCGCGAGGGCGGCGCCGGCGAGGCCGACGGCGGCCGAGACGAGCATCGCGACGTTCGTGCCGTGGGCGAGGTCGGACGCGCCCGCGCCCGACCCGGTGGCGATGGCGCCGACGATCGCGACGCCCACCGACGCGCCGATGTAGCGGGCGGTGTTGTTGGCGCCCGATCCCATGCTCGCGCGGTCGGCGGGGACGCTGTCCACGGCGAGGCGTGCGAGCATCGCGTTGGCGAGCCCGCTGCCGATCCCGGCGACGGCGAGGCCGGGGACGAGCCGCCACCAGTGGCCGCCCGGCGCCAGCCCGAGCATCGCCAGCTCTCCCACGGCGCTGAGCGCGAGACCGGCAGCGAGCAGGCGCGCCGCGGACAGCCGCGCCGGGAGCCGCCTGGCCTGGAGCGCGGCGGCGAACGACAGCCCCGACCAGACCGCCAGCACCAGCGCCGCCTCGACCGGCGACAGCCCGAGGACCAGCGCCATCACCGCCGCCAGATAGCTCATGATCCCGATGACGGCGAGGCCGGTGACGAGCGCACCGGTGATCGACAGCAGGAACGCGGGACGCCGGAACAGCCCGAGGTCGAGCATCGGCTCCCGCCGCCGCGCCTCGATCACGGTGAACGCCGCGAGCAGCACCGCCGCCGCCGCGAACAGCGCGAGCACGGCCGGACGCGTCCAGCCCGCCCGCCCCCACGTGATCGCCGCGACGAGCGCGCCGACGCCCAGGCTCATGGTGGCCAGGCCGGGCACGTCCAGGCCGCGCGGACGGGCGGCGCGGGACTCCCCGAGGGCGAGCGCCGCCGCGCCGAGCAGCACCGACCCCAGCGCCGACACCCAGTACCACAGCCGCCAGCCGCCCACCTCGGCCAGCCCGGCGGACGCGATCGGGCCGAGCGCGATGCCGAGCCCGAGCATCGCGCCCCACATCCCGGTGGCGTGCGCCCGGCGCGGGCCGGGCCCGAACGACGCGGCGATGATGCCGAGCCCGGTCGCCAGCAGCGCCGCGCTCGCCGCGCCCTGCACGATCCGCCCGGCGACGAAGACCGGCGCGTCCGGCGCGACGGCGCAGGCGACGCTGGACGCGGCGAGCACCCCGGCGCCGATCAGGAACACCCGCCTGCGGCCGTGGTCGTCGGCCAGGCTGCCCACCGCCAGCAGCGCCGCCGCGAGCCCGAGGCTGATCGAGCTGACCAGCCAGATCTGCGCGGTCGCGCCCGCGTGGAGCCCGCGCGCCGTGTCGGACAGCACGGCCATCGGCGCCGTGTAGTTCATCAATGCCAGCAGCGTCGCGGCGGCGGGCACCGCCAGCGCGGCGGTGGCGCCGGGCGCGCGGTGCGCGGACCGCGGCGTCGCCAGAGTCGTCATCCGATCCCCTAGAGTTCAGTGAACGAACCAGTCCGGGCCGACCGTAGCACGGTTTGGTTCGGTCAATGAACCGAGGGGGCGGTATCGTGGTGCGCATGGCACTCGGCAAGGACTACGCGGCGCAGGACTGCTCCCTCGCCCGCGCCCTCGAGGTCGTCGGCGAACGCTGGACGCTGCTGATCGTCCGGGACGCTTTCTACGGCGTGCGCCGCTTCAGCGACTTCCTCGTCCATCTGGACATCCCGCGCGCCGTGCTGTCGGCGCGGCTCCAGTCACTCGTGGAGACCGGCCTGCTCGCCAAGGACGGCCACGACTACGTCCTGACCGACATGGGCAAGGACCTGTGGCCCGCCGTCCACACCCTCGCCCGCTGGGCCGAGAACCACCTGTCGTCCGAGCCGACCCGCGTGTTCGTCCACGTCGCGTGCGGCACCCCCATCGGACCGGACGGGACGTGCGCCGCCTGCGAGCGCTACGTCCCGCCGGAAGACCTGGAGATCCACGCCGGCCCGGGCGTGCGCCGCCGCACCGACCCGGTCAGCGTGATCCTGCGCTCCCCGCACCGCCTCCTCGATCCCATCCGCACCTGACGGGTCAGGTGAAGTGGATCGTCGTGAGCTTGTCGGCGGTGTCGCGGTCGAGGACGGTGACGCCGGTCGCGGGCGGCGGCGGGTCGCCGCCGCGGGCGCGGTCGACGAGCGGGTACCAGCGGCGGCAGTGCCGGGCGAACGTGGCGGCGGTGACGACGCGGCCGCGGGCGATCTGGCCGGCGCGGGCCGTGCCGGGGTCGACGTCGAGGAGGATCAGGTGCAGCCGGTGGCCGCGCCGGCGGGCCAGCCACGCGAACAGCCGCAGGATGTGCGGCCACGTTCCGCGCGTGTGCGCGACGACGCCGTGGCCCGCGCGGATCGCGCGCCCGATCCGCCACACGTGGGTGGCGTGGACCAGCGGGGTCCGCAGGCGGGCGGGCAGCGGGCCGAGGAACCGGGCCCACCAGTTGCGGGCCTGGCGGGAGTCGATCACGCGGACGTCGCCGGCGGGGACGGGGGCCGTCTCGTCGCCCCGCAGGCCGTACAGGCGGTCGAGCAGCGTCGTCTTGCCGGCCCCTGGCAGGCCGGCGACGAGCACCAGGGAGCCCGCCGGATAGCACAGGACGGGTCCCGGGTCCACCGCTTGGAGTTCGTGGATGGTCGTCTCCTGGTGTCGGCCCGAAGTGTGGTTGGAGCAACGAACTCCCACCACGGCTTGTTCCGTCCGCGACGCGGGGATCACGGGGCCGGGCTCACCAGCCGCGGGAGCGCCATTCGGGAAGGGAGGGGCGTTCGCGGCCGAGCGTGGAGTCCTTGCCGTGGCCGGGGTAGAACCAGGTGGCGTCGGGGAGCCGGTCGAAGACGCGTTCCTCGACGTCCGACAGCAGCCGCTTGAAGCGCGTCGGGTCGCCCCAGGTGTTGCCGACGCCGCCGGGGAACAGGCTGTCGCCGGTGAACAGGTGCGGGCGGCCGGCCAGCTCGCCGCCGGCGTCGTACAGCAGCGCGATCGAGCCGGGCGTGTGCCCGCGCAGGTGGATGACGTCGAGGGACGCCCGGCCCACGCGGACGGTGTCGCCGTGCTCGACGGGCTCGGCGACGGGCTCGGGCAGCGGCTCGGCGTCACGGGGATGGGCGACGACGGGCGCGCTCGTGGCGCGCACGACCTCGCTCAGCGCCATCCAGTGGTCCTGGTGGCGGTGCGTCGTGACGATCCGCGCGAGCGGGCCGTCGCCGATCAGCTCCAGCAGCCGGGACGCCTCGTTGGCCGCGTCGATCAGCAGCTGCTCGCCGGTGGCGGCGCAGCGCAGGATGTAGGCGTTGTTGTCGTACGGGCCGACCGCCACCTTCGTGACCGTCAGGCCGGGCAGCTCCCGGACGTCGGGACGGCCGCCGACGTCGACGTTCCCGGTGTAGGTCATGGCGTCCTCTCGTCGGTGGTGCGGTGACCATCTTCCATCATCGGCCGCCGCGCCCTCCCCGAACCCGGCCAAGGCGTGGATGAGTCACCAGACTCAGCCGAACCGTGCGCTCACGGACGGAAAGTTCCGTCTTGTGGCCGCATGATGGTCAGTGGAAGATCGTGTCCACTGGTGAGGACGGTGAAGGTTGGTTACCGATTTCCGTCCCGGACCGGACGGCAAGGAGACGCCTGAGGACCTCCTCGGCAACGCCTGTGCGCTGGTCCGGCTCTGCGCTCGGGACTCCGCCGTCGCGGCGGTGTTCCTCGCCCTGGTGCTGGCCGGTACCGTGTCCCGGCTGGCGGCCGGGCTGCCGGGGCCCGTGGCGCTCGCGCTGCTGCCCGTCGTCGCCGGTGCGTTCGCGGTCTCGGCCTCGTACGCGATCCGGTCGCGGCGGACGATGGTGTCGGCGCTCGCCGGGATCCGCGTCCGCACCGGCTCGCCCTACGAGCCGGCCGTGCCGTGGACGCCGTTCGCTTCGGCGGTCGCGCTGGGCGACCGGGTCCGCGACACCGAGCTGCGGCGGCTGCTGTCGGCCGCGCACCGCTGCGGCGAGCTGTCCTGGCAGGCCGTCGCCTGGGCCGTGACGACCTCGGTGCTGTTCCTGTTCTGGACGTTGGCGGCGGCGATGGCGGGAGGGTGACCGGGTGATCGACGACGTTCCCGCCGGGGGGATGACCCCGCCGGCCGATGCCCTCGGCGCCGGGCTGGCCCCGCAGTTCAGCCTGGACGTCCGGCCCGGCAGCTTCTGGGAGCGGCTGGCCCCGACCGACCGGCAGGCCCTGCGCGCCATGGGCCGCCGCACCGACATCCCGCCCGGCGGGATGCTGTGCCACCAGGGTTCGGTCGCGCCCGCGGTGTACGTGGTGTTCAAGGCGTCCCCGCGCGCCGCGAGCAACGCGGTGGCCAAGGAGTTCGTCGACTCCAGCGACGGCGACGAGTCGATCATCGATCTGTTCGGGGCCGGGGACCTCGTCGGCGTCCTCGGCCCGTGGGGGCATCCGCAGCGCGGGACGGTCGCCGCGCTCGACCAGGTCGCGGCGCTGCGCGTGGACCGCCGCAAGTTCCGCAGCCTGCTGGCGGCCAGCCCGCAGGTCGCGGAGGCGATGATGCACGCGGTCTCCGAGAGCGTCACCTACGGCGGCCGCCGGCACGCGGTGCGGGCCGCCGACCATCCGCAGCGGCTCGCCTACCACCTGCTGGAGCTGGCCCACCGGTTCGGCGAGCCCGCGCCGGGGCAGGGGACACGGATCCCGCTGAAGCTCAGCCAGGCGGAGCTGGCGAACTGGGCGGGCATCTCGCGCGAGACGCTCGTGCGGTGGTTCCGGCTGTGGCGCGCCAAGGGCATCCTGGACCGCAGGCCGCGGCCGCTGATCGTCCTCGACACCGAGCGGCTGCGCCGGGCGGCGAGCCCCTGGGGGGACGAGTGGCCCGCCGCGGAACGCGAGCCGGCGCGCGAGCCCGAGGCCGAACCGGAGGCCGAGCCCGCCGCCGGGATCGCGGCCCGCGAACCGGTGCGCCTGGCGGGCGGCAAGGCGCCGCAGGTCCTCCTGCCCGCCGACAACCCCTACTTCGCCGGACGCGCCGTCAGCCTGGGCAAGCTCGACCTGCTGGTCAGCCAGTCGGAGTGGCCGCGCGCCGTGATCGTGCAGGGGATGGCCGGGGTCGGCAAGACCACGCTGGCGCTGCACTGGGCGCACCGCGTCGTCGACCGGTTCCCGGACGGCGTCCTGTTCGCCGACCTGCGCGGCACCCGGCGCGACCCCGTCACCCCGGCGGAGGCGATGGGGCAGGTGCTGCGCGCGGCGGGCGTGCCCGGCGACCAGCTTCCGCGGACGGCGGCGGAGCTCGCGGCGCAGTGCCGGTCGCTGCTGGCCGACCGGCGGATGCTGCTCGTCCTCGACAACGCCTCGCGGCCCGAGCAGGTCAGGCCGCTGCTGGAGGCGGCGACGTCCGGGCTGGTGGTGGTGACGAGCCGGCAACGGCTGCCCGACCTGCTCGAAGGCGCCGACATCCGGGCGCTGGAGCTGCGGGAGATGGCCACGCAGGAGGCCGTCGACCTCATCTCCAACGTCCTCGGCCCCGGCGACCCCCGCGTCCGGGACGAGCACAAGGCGGTCGAGCGGCTCGCCGGCGAATGCGGGCACCTGCCGCTGGCGCTCGGCGTCATGGCGGGGCGGCTGGCGGAGAACCCCGGCGAGTCCATCGCGGCGACCGTCCGGCAGCTCGCGGAGCGGGACGCGCCGGACGCGCCGCCGTACGGGCCCGGCCTGCCCGGGGCCGGACTGAGCGAGGGCGCCTCGCACGGCGCGTCCGGGCCCGGGTTGCAGGCCGTCCTCAGCCCGACGTTCGACGTCGCCTACCGGAGCCTGCGCGGCGACCAGCGGGAGGCGTTCCGCAGGCTCGGGCTCATCACCGGCCCCGACTTCACCCCCGCCGCGCTCGCCGCCCTCCAGGACCGGACGGTCGAGGAGGCCCGCGAATGCCTGGAAGGGCTCCGGCAGGCGTATCTCGTCCACGACGTCGGGCCGGGCCGCTACCGGATGCACGACCTGCTGCGCGAGTTCGCCCGCGACCGCGGCCTGCGCGACGACTCCGACGGCGAGCTGATGGCGGCGCAGCGGCGGCTGCTCGCCGGCTACCTCGCCGAGGCGCGCGCCGCGGGCGCGGCGCTGGCGACGCGGCCGCGCCCGGCCGTGCACCGCGGGGAGGCGCGCAGCCGCCCGTCCGGCGCCGCCGAGCGCGCCGCCGGGCTCGCCTGGTTCGAGTCCGAGCGGCGCAACCTCGTCGCCGCCGTGCACCAGGCCGCGCGGCTCGGCCTGCACCGCACGTGCTGGGAACTCGCCGACGCACTCTTCGACTTCCAGGAGTTCCGGCGCTACAGCGAGGACAACATCACCGTCCACCAGGCGGGCCTGCACGCGGCCCGCACCGAGGAGGACTGGGCGGCGGCCGCCGTGATGCTGCACAACCTGGCGATGGCGCACTTCGAGCTGGGCGGGTCCGTCCTGGCGATCGGGTACGGGGAGGACGCGCGCCGCGGATTCCGGGCCGTCGACCCGCCCGACCGGTACGGGGAGGCGGTCACCTTCGCGACCCTCGCCGACGTGCACGTGGCCCTGGGCCGCTACCTGACGGCGATCGAGCACGCGCGCCGCTCCCTGAAGATCCACGAGGAACTGCGCGACGAAGGGGGAGTGGCCAAGGGCCACGACATCCTCGCCCGCGCCCACCTGGGTCTCGGCGACTACGAGCGGGCGCTGGACCACGCCGCCAAGGCGCTGGGCGTACGGCGCCGTGTCGACGACCAGCCGGGCGTGGCGGAGACGCTGCTCACCGTGGCGCAGGTCCACCGGCGGCAGGGGAACGTCCACGACGCGGTGTCGCACGCGCTGGAGGCCCTCTACATCCGGCAGGAACTCGCCGACATGCACGGCGCCGCCCAAGCGCTGACGGAGCTGGCGCGCATGAACGCCGCGCTCGGCCTGCGCGACATGGCGCAGCAGGACGCCGAGCAGGCACTGCGCACCTACCGGGCCCTGGGCGCGCGCCCCGGCGAGGCGCGCACGCTGACCACGCTCGGCATGCTGATGTGCGACGCCACCAGGTTCGCGGAGGCGTTCACCTACTGCGGGCAGGCGCTGCGCCTGCACCGCGACACCAGCGACCGGCACGGCGAGGCCGAGGCGCTGGCGCAGATCGGGATCGTCCACTGGCGGCTCGGCCGGTACCGGGACGCGCGCGAGCATCTGCTGCGCGCCGTGGAGATCCGCCGCGAGATCGGCGACCAGCACGGCGAGGCCCACGACCTGGAGCACCTGTCGGTCGTGATGCGCCGCCTCAGCCGCCACCAGGAGGCGTTCGTCCTCGGCCTGGAGGCGCTCGACCTGTGGCACCGGCTCGGCGCGCAGGGCGGGCTGGCCGGCACGCTCGGCAGCCTCGCCCGCACCTACTCCCACCTCGGCCTGCCCGAGGAAGCCGAGCGCGCCGCGCGGCAGGCGCTGAAGATCCGCGAGGACGGCGGCGACTGGTACGGCCTCGGCGTCGGCATGGACACCCTCGCCGCCGTGCTCCGCCGCGCCGGCCGCCCCGAGGAGGCGCTCGAACGGGAACTGGAGGCGCTGCAATACCTCCGCGAGGTCGGCGACCGGCACTCCGAGGGCACCGCGCTCGTCCACCTCGCCGTCATCCACCTCGACCTCGGCCACGCCGACGAGGCCCTGGAGACCGGGCGGAACGCCCTCGATCTCGCCACCGAGCTCGGCGACACCCGCGAGCAGGCGTACGCGCTGCACACCATGGCCCGCGCGTCGCGGCTGCTCGGCAAGGACGCGCGCGCCGTCGAGCACGTGACCGCCGAGATCGTCATCCGCCGCGACATGGACGACCAGCGCGGCCTGCGCCGGGCGCTGGAACTGCTCCGCGACTGCCATCTCGCGCTCGGCGACGAGGCCGCGGCGGCCGACTGCGTCCGCCGCGTCCGCGCCCTCGACAGCTGGCTCGAATCGGATCGTTCACTCGACATGTGACATAAGACCTAGTCCGTCGGCGCGGCGCCGCGTTCACTGGACCGTGACGACCGTGCCCGACGGCCCTGCCGGGGGTGTGGGGGGTCGCCCCTCCACAAGAGACTGGCCCGGGTTCGGCGGAGGAGGCGAGATGGAGACCACCCGGTTCTGGGACGCGCTGCCCGCACGCGCCCGGGAGGCCCTGCTGAAGGCGGGTGCCCCGGTGGTGATCAGGCCGGGCGCGTTCCTGATGCGCGAGCACACCCGCGCCTCCCAGCTCTTCGTGCTGCGCTCGGGCGCCGTGAAGGTCTGGGTGGACCGCGACGGCGACATGGCCATCCTCGACGTCCTCGGCCCCGGCGACCTCGTCGGCGAGATGGAGGCCGTGGACGGCGGCGTCCGGCACGCCAACGTCGAGGCGATGACCCGCGTGGAGGCGCTCGTGCTTCCCGCCGCGCGGTTCCGCGGCGTCCTCGACGCGCATCCCGGCTCGGTGTGGGCGGTCGCGGCCGTCCTGTCCGAGCGGCTGCGCGACGCCAACGACATGCGCGTCGCCCACTTCCCCGACGACCCGGAACGGCGCCTCGCGACCCGGCTGCTGCGCCTGGTGTCGCGCTTCGGGTCCCCGGTCAAGCAGGAACGGGCGGACGGCCCGGCCGAGCCGCCGGACGCCGTCGTCGACGAGGGCGGCGTCCAGGTCCGGGTCCCGGTCTCGCAGCAGGACCTCGGCCGCTGGGCGGGCATGGGCCGCCGGAAGGTCGCGCAGATCCTGGCGGCCGAACCGGTCCGCGGCGGCCTCACCGTGGCCCGCAACTCGATCGTCGTCCGCTCAGTCGACGCGCTGCATCGCCTCGCGGGTCACGACACGGACTGAAGGTCAGAAACCGGCGGGCTCGTGGGGCCACGGCGGCGGGACGGGCAGCGGCCCGTCCGGGCGGACGGTCACGCCCGCGCCGTCGGAGCGGCCGCTCAGCCAGCCGAGCAGCGCCCGCCCCGACCCGGACGCCTCGGGCCCGCCCGGCGCCCAGCCGAGATCGGCCGACTCGCCGGAGTCGGTCGCGGTGATCCGGTGCCCGCCGAGCCCGCCGCGCCGCTCGCCGGGCAGCGCGGCGATGTCGGTCAGCGTGCTGCCGAGCGCCCACCGGACGTAGGGCTCCGGCCAGTCGGCGGGCCCGTACCCGGCGGCGAGGTCGACGTGGTGCGCCTCCACCTCGTGCCAGCGCCGGTACAGCACGTACCAGGCCGGGTGGGGCCAGCCCATCATCGCCTTCACCGGCACGTTCCACGCGTCGCCGGGCATCGTCCGCGCCTGCTCGGCGAACCGCGCCGCCGTCGCGCGGACGTCCTCGACCAGCTCGTCGCGGCCGCGTCCGGCGCCCTCGTCCAGCGCGGCGTTGCGGGCCTCCACGCTCGGGTACTGCGGGATCTCCACGCCCGTCCGCGCCCATTCCAGCAGGTTCCACAGCGAGTCGGCGTTGCGGGCGATATGGGTGGCGACATGGCCGCGGCTCCACCCCGGCAGCGCCGACGGGGCGCGCATGTCCTGGTCGCTGAGCCCCGACAGCGTCCCGATGACCCGCTCCACGCCCGGACCCAGCTCGTCGATGACCTCGCGCCAGCCCATGAACCCTCCTTAGCCAAAGGAGCCTCAGCCCAAAAGAGCCTCAGCCCAAAAAGAGCCTCCATCCTGTCGCACCCGTCCGCACCCGTGCCACACAATGGCGATCATGGACCTTCCGATCTGCCTGACCTGCGGCGTCCAGTACTCCGGGCCCCGCCCGGACTGCCCGATCTGCGAGGACGAGCGCCAGTACGTCGGCTGGGACGGCCAGCGCTGGACGACCCTGGAGGAGCTGCGCGCCGGCCACCGGGGCCGGATCGCCGACGAGGGCCCGGACGTCGTCGGGATCGGCTGCGAGCCGCCCACCGCCATCGGCCAGCGGGCCCTGCTGGTGCGGGCACCGTCCGGCAACGTCCTGTGGGACTCGACCAGCTACCTCGACGACGCCATGATCCGCCAGGTCGACGAGCTCGGCGGCATCTCCGCCATCGCGATCAGCCACCCGCACTTCTACGGCAGCATGATCGAGTGGGCGCACGCGTTCGACGCGCCCGTCTACATCCACGAGGCCGACCGCCGCTGGGTCGCCCGCCCCGACGACTCGGTCGTCTACTGGACGGGCGACACCCACGAGCTGGCCGACGGCCTCACCCTGATCAACGCGGGCGTGCACTTCGACGGCGGCCAGGTCCTGCACTGGCGCGACGCCCGCGCGGTGTTCTCCGGCGACATCCTCCAGGTCGTCAACGACCGCGACTGGGTGAGTTTCATGTACTCGTACCCGAACTTCATCCCGGAACGGCCCAGGACGGTCCGCCGCGCCCTGCGCCTGCTGGAGCCGTACGACTTCGACCGCGTCTACGGAGGCTGGTGGCGGAAGGTCGTCTACACCGACGGCAAGGAGGCCGTCCGCCGCTCCGCCGACCGGTACCTCACCTACGCCCTCGACGACGAGTAGCCGGGTTGTGGTGGCGGGGGCCGTTCGAACACGTGTACGGTGCGGTAGTGCCGCCCGGACGGGCGGGGAGCATCGTGAAATGCGGCGGCGGCCGCCGCTGTTAAAGCCTCGGGGGATTCTGTCGTACCCCCTGGCTAGCCTTGAGACCGATGTGTCTCTCCCCATCGCCGCGCCCAGAAGAGGAACCGGAACAACGCCGTGCATGACCGACTCATCGTGCGTGGAGCACGCGAGCACAACCTGAAGGACGTCTCGCTCGACCTCCCGCGGGACTCCCTGATCGTGTTCACCGGTCTGTCGGGCTCCGGGAAGTCGAGCCTGGCGTTCGACACGATCTTCGCGGAGGGCCAGCGCCGGTACGTGGAGTCGCTGTCGGCCTACGCCCGCCAGTTCCTCGGGCAGATGGACAAGCCCGACGTCGACTTCATCGAGGGCCTGTCCCCGGCGGTGTCGATCGACCAGAAGTCGACCAGCAAGAACCCCCGGTCGACGGTCGGGACGATCACCGAGGTGTACGACTACCTGCGGCTGCTGTACGCCCGGATCGGGCACCCGCACTGTCCCGAGTGCGGCCGGCCGATCAGCAGGCAGGCGCCGCAGCAGATCGTCGACCGGGTGCTGGAGCTGGAGCCCGGCACCCGCTTCCAGGTGCTCGCGCCCGTGATCCGCGGGCGCAAGGGCGAATACCTGGAGCTGTTCCGCGAGCTCCAGTCGAAGGGCTACTCGCGGGCGCTGGTCGACGGCCAGATGATCCGCCTCGACGAGCCTCCCAAGCTGAAGAAACAGGAGAAGCACGACATCTCCGTCGTCGTCGACCGGCTCTCGGTGAAAGACTCCGCGCGCCAGCGGCTCGCCGACTCGGTGGAGACCGCGCTGGGCCTGGCGGGCGGCACGATCGTCCTCGACTTCGTCGACCTGCCCGAAGACGACGAGCACCGCACCCGGATGTACTCCGAGCACCTCTACTGCCCCTACGACGACCTGTCGTTCGAGGAGCTGGAGCCGCGGTCGTTCTCGTTCAACTCGCCCTACGGCGCCTGCCCCGACTGCACCGGGCTCGGCACGCGCATGGAGGTCGACCCCGAGCTCGTCATTCCCGACGAGGAGCTCACCCTCGGCGAGGGCGCGATCCAGCCGTGGTCGAACGGGCACGTCAGCGACTACTTCCTGCGGCTGCTGTCCGCGCTCGGCGACGCGATGGGCTTCGACCTCAACACGCCGTGGGACCGGCTGCCCGCCAAGGCGCGCAAGGCGATCCTCAACGGGCACGAGACCCAGGTCCACGTGCGCTACAAGAACCGCTACGGCCGGACGAGGTCGTACTACACGGCCTACGAGGGCGTGATCCCGTACATCCACCGGCGGCACGCCGAGTCCGAGAGCGACTCCAGCCGGGAGAAGCTCGAAGGCTACATGCGCGAGATCCCGTGCCCGACGTGCGAGGGCGCCCGGCTCAAGCCGGTCGTGCTCGCCGTCACCATGGGCGGGATGTCGATCGCCGAGGTCGCCTCGATGCCGATCGGCGAGGCCGCGAAGTTCCTGCTCGCGATGGAGCTGAGCGAGCGCGAGACGCACATCGCCGAGCGCGTCCTCAAGGAGATCAACGCCCGGCTCGGGTTCCTGCTGGACGTCGGCCTCGACTACCTCACCCTCGACCGCGCGTCCGCGACGCTGGCGGGCGGCGAGGCGCAGCGCATCCGGCTGGCGACGCAGATCGGCTCCGGGCTGGTCGGCGTCCTGTACGTGCTGGACGAGCCGTCCATCGGCCTGCACCAGCGCGACAACCACCGGCTGCTGGAGACGCTGCTGCGGCTGCGCGACATGGGCAACACGCTGATCGTCGTCGAGCACGACGAGGACACCATCGCCGCCGCCGACTGGATCGTCGACATCGGCCCCCGCGCCGGGGAGCACGGCGGCGAGATCGTCGTGTCGGGGACGCTCGACGACCTGAAGAAGTCCGAGCGCTCGCTCACCGGCGCGTACCTGGACGGGCGCCGCGAGATCGGAGTCCCGGAGATCCGCCGCCCGCGCACGCGCGGACGCGAGGTCACCGTCAAGGGCGCCCAGCAGAACAACCTGCGCGACGTGGACGTGTCGTTCCCGCTCGGCGTCCTCACCGCCGTCACCGGCGTCTCGGGCTCCGGCAAGTCGACGCTGGTCAACGACATCCTCTACAACGCGCTGGCGAAGAAGCTGAACGGCGCGAAGACCGTCCCCGGCAAGCACAAGCGGGTCAACGGCGTCGACCAGCTCGACAAGGTCGTGCACGTCGACCAGTCGCCGATCGGGCGGACGCCCCGCTCCAACCCGGCGACCTACACCGGCGTGTTCGACCACATCCGCAAATTGTTCGCGCAGACGACCGAGGCGAAGGTGCGCGGCTACCAGCCGGGCCGGTTCTCCTTCAACGTCAAGGGCGGGCGCTGCGAGAACTGCTCCGGCGACGGCACCATCAAGATCGAGATGAACTTCCTGCCGGACGTCTACGTCCCCTGCGAGGTCTGCCACGGCGCCCGCTACAACCGGGAGACCCTGGAGGTCCACTACAAGGGCAAGACGATCTCCGAGGTGCTCGACATGCCGATCGAGCAGGCCACCACGTTCTTCGAGCCCGTCACGGCGATCCACCGGCATCTGAAGACGCTGAACGACGTCGGGCTCGGCTACGTCCGGCTCGGCCAGCCCGCCCCGACCCTGTCGGGCGGCGAGGCGCAGCGCGTCAAGCTGGCGTCCGAGTTGCAGAAGCGGTCGACCGGGCGCACCATCTACGTGCTGGACGAGCCGACCACCGGCCTGCACTTCGAGGACATCCGCAGGCTCCTCGGCGTCCTGAACGGCCTGGTCGACAAGGGCAACACGGTGATCGTCATCGAGCACAACCTGGACGTCATCAAGACCGCCGACTGGATCATCGACATGGGCCCTGAGGGCGGCTCCCGGGGCGGCACCGTCGTCGCCACCGGCACGCCCGAGGACGTCGCCGCGGTCGAGGCCAGCCACACCGGCCAGTTCCTCACCAAGATCCTTTCCTGACCGGTTCGGGACACCGCGGAAAAAGGTCCGGGTTCGCTGAACCGTCCGCGGGGTCCGGGCCGTGCTCTGGGGTGAGGCGCCGAGAGGCGCGTCCCGCAGGAGGAGGATGGCCGCCCGGACGGGCGGGAAGGCGCACCGGAGGGCGGCCACGGCATCCACCTCGGCGCCGCGGAGCGGGGAACCGCGGCGACGAGATCCTCCGGCGGTGCGACCGGCCGGACCGGCGGCGTGCGGGGAGACCCCCGCGGGCAGGGACGCCGCAGGTCCGGTCCGCCGTTCCCGGGCCCTCTTGTCCGGGGTTCCGCGGGCGGCGGGTATGTGGCAGGCGCGGCCTGGGGACATATCCGGAATGCCTGACGCGAAACTGTGGGACGACCACGCCCCCCGGCGGGCCTACGACGTCGTCATCGTCGGCGCGGGCGGGCACGGGCTCGCCACCGCCCACTACCTGGCCCGCGACCACGGGATCACCGATGTGGCCGTCCTCGAACGCGGCTGGCTCGCGGGCGGCAACATGGCCCGCAACACCACGATCATCCGCTCCAACTACCTCTGGGACGAGAGCGCCGCCATTTACGAGCACTCCCTGCGGCTCTGGGAGGGCCTGGAGGACGACCTCGGCCGCGACCTGAGGTTCAGCCGCCGCGGCGTCCTGAACCTGGCGCACAGCCCCGCCGACGTGCGCGAGGGCGTCCGCCGCGTCAACGCCAACCGGCTGAACGGCGTCGACGCCGAATGGCTGGCGCCGGGCGAGGTCAAGGAGCTCGTCCCCATCCTGGACACGAGCCCGGCGGTACGGTTCCCCGTCCTCGGCGGAACGTTCCAGCCGCGCGGCGGCATCGCACGCCACGACCAGGTGGCGTGGGGCTTCGCGAGGGCGGCGCACGAACGCGGCGTCCACCTCGTCCAGAACTGCGAGGTCACCGGCTTCCGGCGCGGCCCGGGCGGAGCGGTGACGGGCGTGCGGACCTCACGCGGGCCGATCGCCGCCGCACGGGTCGCGCTGTGCGCGGCCGGGCACACGTCCGTGCTCGCGGACATGCTCGGCATACGGCTGCCCCTGCAAAGCCATCCGTTGCAGGCGCTGGTGTCGGAACTGCTGGAACAGGTCCTGGACACGGTGGTGATGTCGAACGCGGTCCACGTGTACGTCAGCCAGGCGCACAAGGGCGAATTGGTCATGGGCGCGGGCATCGACGCGTTCAACGGCTACGGGCAACGCGGGTCGTTCCACGTCATCGAGCAGCAGATCGCGGCGGCCGTCGAGCTGTTCCCCGTCTTCGCGCGGGCGCACGTCCTGCGCACATGGGGCGGCATCGTGGACGTCTCCCCGGACGCCTCGCCCATCATCGGCCCGGCTCCCGTGGAGAACGTGTTCCTCAACTGCGGCTGGGGCACCGGCGGCTTCAAGGCCACCCCGGGGGCGGGCCACGTCTACGCCGACACCATCGCGCACGGCCGCCCGCACCCGCTCGCCGAGCCGTTTGGGCTGGAGCGCTTCACGACGGGCGCGCTCATCGACGAGCACGGCGCCGCCGCCGTCGCGCACTAGGGGACGCCGTGCTGCTCATTCCCTGCCCATGGTGCGGTGACCGCGACGAGGTCGAATTCCATTACGGAGGACAGGCGCACATGCCGTTCCCGTCCGATCCCGAGGCGCTGGACGACGCCGCCTGGGCCGAGTGCGTGTTCATGCGCGACAACCCGAAGGGCTGGTTCCGCGAGCGGTGGATGCACGTCGCGGGGTGCCGCCGCTGGTTCAACGTCGTCCGCCACACCGTCACGTACGAGATCGCGGGGTCGTACCGTCCCGGGGACGTCCCGCCGGAGGTCGCTTCATGACCGGCCCCTTCCGGACCGCGGTGGGCGGTTCGCGCATCGACCGTTCACGCACGCTCACGTTCACCTTCGACGGCACGTCCTACACCGCGCATCCGGGGGACACGCTGGCGTCCGCGCTGCTGGCGCACGGCGTACGCGTCGTCGCGCGCGGCCCGTACACGGGACGGCCGCGCGGCGTCTACAGCGCCGGGGCCGAGGAGCCGAACGCGTTCGTCCAGGTGGAGTCCGGGCCGGGGGAGCCGATGGTGCGGGCGACGCGCCTGGAGGCGCACGACGGGCTGCGCGCCTCCTCCCTGGCCGGACGCGGACGTCTCCCCGACGCCCCCGATCCGAGCCGGTACGACAAGACGTACGCGCACTGCGACGTCCTCGTCGTCGGCGCCGGCACGTCCGGGCGCGCGGCGGCACGCGAGGCGGCGGAGGCGGGCGAGCGCGTCATCGTCGCCGACGACCGGCCCGGCATCGGGCTTGAGGCGTCCGGCGAACTGACCGTCCTGCCGCGCACCACCGTCACCGGCCACTACGACCACGGGTTCCTCGTCGCCGTCGAGCGCCGCGCCGACCATCTCGGCGCCACCGCGCCCGCCCGCATGGCCCGGCGGCGCCTCTGGCACGTCCGCGCCCGCCGCGTCGTCCTGGCGACCGGCGTGCTCGAACGGCCCGTCCTGTTCCCGGACAACGACCGTCCCGGCGTCATGCTCGCCGGAGCGGCCGCGCGGTACGTCCGGCGCTACGGGGTGCTGCCGGGCCGCCGCGCCGTCGTGTTCGGCGCCCACGACGGCGCGCTGCGGGCCGCGCTCGACCTCCTGGACGCGGGCGTGGAGATCGCGTGCGTCGCCGACGTCCGCGCCTCGGCCGGCCCGCTCGGCGACCGGCTCCGCGAGCGCGGCGTGACCGTCCTCGAAGGACGCGCCGTCACCGGCACGGACGCCGACGAGACCGGAGTCCTCACCGCGGCCCGCGTCGGCGGTGAACGGGTGCCGTGCGATCTGCTCGCCGTGTCCGGCGGCTGGAACCCGGACCTGCACCTGTTCACCCAGGCGGGCGGCCGGACGCGCTGGTCGGAGGAGCACGGCGCGTTCGTCCCGGACGGGACGCCCCGCACCCCCATGGACGTCACCGGCTCAGCACTCGGCGTCCGTGGCGAGGCGGCCGATCACATGCCCGAGGGGGACGGCGACCGGGTCTTCGTCGATCCGCACCGCGACGCGACCCTCGCCGACCTGCGCGGCGCCGTCGAGGCCGGGATGACGTCCGGCGAGCACGTCAAGCGGTACACGACGATCGGCACCGGCGCCGACCAGGGCCGCACGTCGGGCGTCCCGGCGTCGGGCGCGCTGGCGCGGATCCTCGGCCGCGCGCCCGGCGAGATCGGCACGACGACGCAGCGCCCGCCCGTCGAGCCGATCCCGTTCGCCGTGCTCGCCGGACGCGACCGCGGCGACCTGCTCGCGCCCGCGCGCCGCACGCCCATGCACGGCTGGCACGAGGCGAACGGCGCCGTCTTCGAGGACGCCGGCGACTGGAAACGCCCCCGCCACTACCCGCGCCCCGGCGAATCGGCGGAGGACACGGTGCTGCGCGAATGCCGGACGGTCCGCTCCGGCGTCGCCGCCCTCGACGCGTCCACCCTCGGCAAGATCGACGTTCAGGGCCCCGACGCCGCCGCGTTCCTCGACCGGATCTACGCGGGCACCATCTCTTCGCTGGCGCCCGGACGGTGTCGCTACGGCGTGATGTGCGGCGTCGACGGGATGGTCTTCGACGACGGGGTGGCCGCGCGGCTCGGCCCCGAACGCTTCCACCTGACCACGACCACCGGCAACGCCGCCCGCGTCCTGGACTGGCTGGAGGAATGGCTTCAGACGGAGTGGCCCGAACTGCGCGTGGCCTGCACGTCCGTCACCGACCAGTGGGCCGTCGTCGCGCTCGCCGGTCCCCGCTCGCCGGACGTCCTGCGGGCCCTCGCGCCCGGCCTGGACGCCGGTGCGTTCCCGTCCATGACGATGCGCGAGGCCGAGGTCGCGGGCGTCCCGGCGCGGATCTTCCGGATCTCCTCCAGCGGGGAGCGGGCCTACGAGATCAACGTCGCGGCCTGGCACGGCCTCGCGCTCTGGGAGGCGGTCATGGCCGCCGGTGAACCGTACGGGATCACGCCCTGCGGAACCGAGGCCATGCACGTGCTGCGCGCCGAGATGGGCTACATCGCCGTGGGCCAGGACACCGACGGCACCGTCACTCCGCACGATCTCGGGCTCGGCCGGGCCGTCGCGTCCACGGGCGACTGGATCGGGCGCCGGTCGCTGCGGCGCGCCGACACGTCCCGCGCCGACCGCAAGCGGCTCGTCGGCCTGCGCCCGCACGACCAGGCGGTCGTCCTCGCCGAGGGCGCCCAGCTCGTCGCCGAGCCGCCGCCCGCCGAGATCACCGGCCCGGTGCCGATGCTCGGCCATGTCACCTCTTCCTACCGGGGCACGGCCGGGTCGTTCGCGCTCGCCCTCGTCAAGGGCGGCGGCGAGCGGGCGGGCGAGACCCTCTACGCCGTCGACTCCGGCCGTGCCCACGCCGTCACCGTGACCGGTCCCGTCCACCACGCCCGTTCACCACAACCTGGAGGGAGCACGCCGTGACGGCGATCGCTGACGGACCGGTGCGCCTCCGCGAGATCCCGTTCCCCGCCCAGGTCGAATGGCGGCCGGACGACGAGCACGCCCTCCCGTCCACGCCCTTGCCGCGACCTGGTCGCGTCACCGGCACGGGCGACCCGTACGTCCTGTGGCTCGGCCCCGGCTGGTACCTGCTCATCGGCCGCGCGGGAAGGGCGCACGGCCTCCTCGACGGGCTCAGCGGCTCCGCCGTGGACGTCTCGGCGGCGCGGACCGTCCTGGAGCTGTCCGGGCCGAGCGCCCGCGCGGTGCTCGCCCACGGCTGCCCGCTCGACCTGCACCCGAGGGCGTTCGGGCCCGGCCGCTGCGCGCGGACCTTGCTCGCCCAGACGCAGATGATCCTCCACCAGACGGCCCACGACCGTTACCGCGTCCTGGTGGGCACCTCCTACGCCGACTACGCCGTCCGCCGGCTCCTCGACGCGATGACGGAGTACCTCTGAGTGACGCCGGTGGGCGGGTCGCCGCGGCGGCCGGACCACCGTCAAGGATCATGGACGCATGACTGACGCAGAGGGGATCGGCCGCCGCACGGTGCTGTGCGGCGCCGGGGTCGTGGGCGCCGCCGTGCTCGCCGGGTGCGGCGGCGACGACGAGAAGTCCGCCGAGGAGCTCAAGGGCAAGGAGGTCGCGAAGGCCGCCGACGTCCCGGTCGGCGGCGGGAAGATCAACGGGACGGAGAAGGTCGTGGTGACGCAGCCGAGCCAGGGCGTCTTCAAGGCGTTCACGGCGGTCTGCACGCACCAGGGCTGCACCGTGGGCGGCGTGTCCGACGGCGTCATCAAGTGCGACTGCCACGGCAGCGAGTTCAAGGTCGCGGACGGGTCGGTGCGGAAAGGTCCGGCGAAGAAGCCGCTGAAGGAGTATCCGGTGCAGGTCAAGGGCGGTGCGATCGTCGTCACCTGACCGTCCGCCGCCCGCCGAAGTGGTTCGGAATTGAACCATCGCGGTCGCGCGTACGTGCTCCCGGGTGACGTACCGGAATCGAGATGTCACCGGAGGGCGAGCATGCCAGAGGGGTCCGAGACGCGACTGGACGAGACGGAGCAGGCGCCGGGCGGCACACCGGCCGGGGACGGCGCACCGGCCGCCGGGGGCGGCACCCGCAGAGGGCTGCTCGTCGGGGCGGGGCTCGCGGGCATCGCCGGGCTGGCGGCGGCGTGCGGCGGCTCCGGCGACGACGACGCGGGCGGCTCCGCGGACACGGGCGGCGGCTCCGGCGGCGGCCAGGCCAGCGGGGGCGCGGGCGGCGGCGGTGGGGGCACGGCCCTCGCCGCCACCGCCGACATCCCGGTCGGCGGCGGCAAGATCTTCAAGGACGCCAAGGTCGTGGTGTGCCAGCCGGCGCAGGGGGAGTTCAAGGCGTTCTCGGCCAGCTGCACGCACCGCGGCTGTGCCGTCGGGTCGGTGTCCGATGGCACGATCAACTGCCACTGCCACGGCAGCAAGTTCAAGATCACCGACGGCTCGGTGACGAACCCGCCCGCGGACAAGCCCCTGGAGGAGAAGAAGATCAACGTCCAGGGCGGGCAGATCATGCTCGCCTGACCGCCGCGCGCCCGCCGTGCCGTCCGCCGGGCCGTCCGCGCGGACGGCCCGGCGCGGCGGACGGCGTGTCGGCGGGGAGCACTAGGCTTTCGAACGTGGCAGACCCGGCGACCTACCGACCCGCACCCGGCTCCATCCCCGAGTCACCCGGGGTGTACCGGTTCCGCGACGAGCACGGCCGGGTGATCTACGTGGGCAAGGCCAAGAGCCTGCGCCAGCGGCTGAACTCCTATTTCGCCGACTTCTCCGCGCTGCATCCGCGCACGCAGACGATGGTGCAGACCGCCGCGAAGGTCGACTGGACGGTCGTCGCCACCGAGGTCGAGGCGCTCCAGCTCGAATACTCCTGGATCAAGGAGTTCGATCCGCGGTTCAACGTCCGTTACCGCGACGACAAGTCGTATCCCTACCTCGCCGTCACGCTGAACGAGGACTTCCCGAGGGTGATGGTGATGCGAGGCGCCAAACGCAGAGGCGTGCGCTATTTCGGGCCGTACTCCCACGCGTGGGCGATCCGGGAGACGGTCGACCAGCTGCTGCGCGTGTTCCCCGTCCGGACGTGCAGCGCCGGCGTGTTCAAGCGGCAGCACCAGCTCGACCGCCCCTGCCTGCTCGGCTACATCGGCAAGTGCTCGGCGCCCTGCGTCGGCCGCGTCACGCCGGACGAGCACCGCCTCCTCGCCGAGGATTTCTGCGACTTCATGGCCGGGCACACCACCCGGTTCGTCAAGCGCCTCGAACGCGACATGCGCGAGGCCGCCGCGTCCCAGGAGTACGAGCGCGCCGCCCGGCTCCGCGACGACATCCGCGCGCTGGAGCGGGCGCTGGAGAAGCAGGCCGTCGTCCTGCCCGACCGCACCGACTGCGACATGATCGCCTTCGCGGAGGACGAGCTGGAGGCGGCCGTCCAGGTCTTCTACGTGCGCGGCGGCCGGATCCGCGGGCAGCGCGGCTGGGTCGTCGACAAGGTCGAGGACGTCACCACCGCCGACCTCGTCGAGCACTTCCTCATCCAGATCTACAGCGAGAGCGAATCGGTGCCGCGGGAGGTGCTCGTCCCCGCCCTGCCGCCCGAGGAGGACGCGATGTCCGAGCTGCTGTCGGAGCAGCGCGACGGGCCCGTCCGGCTCCGCGTCCCCCAGCGCGGCGACAAGAAGGCCCTGCTGGAGACGGTCGCGCGCAACGCGCACGAGGCGCTCAAGCAGCACAAGACGCGCCGCGCGTCCGACCTGACCACCCGCAGCCGCGCGCTCCAGGAGATCCAGGACGCGCTGGAGCTCGACGACGCGCCCCTGCGGATCGAGTGCTACGACGTGTCCAACCTGCAAGGCACGAACGTGGTCGCGTCGATGGTCGTGTTCGAGGACGGCCTGGCCCGCAAGAGCGAGTACCGCCGGTTCACGATCAAGGCCGTCGAGGGGCAGGACGACGTCCGCTCCATCCACGAGGTCATCACCCGCAGGTTCAAGCGCTACCTCGCCGAGAGCGAGAAGATGGGCGAGCTCGATCACCTCGGCGACCCTGACGAAGATGGCGCGCACCAGCCGATCGACCCGGAGACCGGCAGGCCGCGCAAGTTCGCCTACCCGCCCAACCTCGTCATCGTCGACGGCGGGCCGCCGCAGGTCGCCGCCGCGCAGCGGGCGCTGGACGAGCTCGGCGTCGACGACATCGCCGTCTGCGGCATCGCCAAGCGGCTGGAGGAGATCTGGCTGCCAGGCGAGGCCGACCCGGTGATCCTGCCGCGCAACAGCGAGGGGATGTTCCTCGTCCAGCGGGTCCGCGACGAGGCGCACCGGTTCGCCATCACCTTCCACCGGCAGCGGCGATCCAGGTCCATGACGGTGAGCGAACTCGATAACGTTCCGGGTCTGGGCCCGGCACGCCGCGCGGCGCTGCTGAAACACTTCGGCTCGCTGAAGCGGTTGAAGGACGCGACGCCCGAGCAGGTCGCCGAGGTCCCGGGGATCGGGATGCGCAGCGCCGAGGGCATCGTCGCGGCGCTGCACGGCGCCACGGTCCCGCGCGGGGGCGACGCGGCCGGGGGCGGCGACGGGGAGCACACGGGGAGCACGGGGAGAGGGTCATGAGCAGCGAGACGAAGATCCCGGACATAGTGATCGTCACCGGCATGTCCGGGGCGGGCCGCAGCACCGCGGCCAAGTCCCTGGAGGACCTCGACTGGTTCGTGGTCGACAACCTGCCGCCCGGCCTGCTGGCCACGATGGCCGACCTCGGCGGCCGGGTGAAGGACGCCGTGCCGCGCATCGCCGTCGTCGTCGACGTCCGCAGCCGCGCCTTCACCGAGGACCTGCACTCCTCCATCGCCGAGCTGGAGGCCCGCGGCGTCCACCCGCGCGTGGTGTTCCTTGAGGCGAACGACGACGACCTGGTGCGCCGGTTCGAGAGCGTCCGCCGCCCGCACCCGCTGCAGGACGACGGCCGTCTCGTCGACGGCATCGCCCGCGAGCGGGAGCTGGTCCGCGAGGTCCGCGCCGAGGCCGACCTGGTGATCGACACCAGCGGCCTCAACGTGCACGAGCTGCGCAACAAGATCATCGGGTTCTTCGGCAACGACACCGGCGAGAGCAGCCTGCGCGCGACCGTCGTGTCGTTCGGCTACAAGTACGGCCTGCCCGTCGACGCCGACCTCGTCGTCGACTGCCGGTTCCTGCCGAACCCGCACTGGGTGCCCGAGCTGCGGCCGAAGACGGGCCGTGACGCGGCCGTCCGCGACTACGTCCTCGGGCAGCGCGGCGCCAAGGAGTTCCTGTACGCCTACGCCGAGGTGCTGCGGCTCCTCGCCGACGGCTACGAGCGCGAGGGGAAGCACTACGTGACCCTGGCCGTGGGATGTACCGGCGGCAAACACCGTAGTGTGGCCATGGCGGAACAGATCGCCGCCCGGCTGCGGGACGAGGGAATCGACGTGCAGGTCGCCCATCGTGACCTCGGCCGCGAGTAAGGCCCCTGGTCCGAGGAAGCAGGTCAACTTCACGGTGAAGCCCCACGGCCCCAAGGTCGTCGCGCTCGGCGGCGGCCATGGCCTCTATGCCTCGCTGTCGGCGCTGCGCCGTGTCACCGACCGGCTGACGGCGGTCGTCACCGTCGCCGACGACGGCGGGTCCAGCGGACGGCTCCGCCGCGAGCTGGGCGTGCTGCCGCCCGGCGACCTGCGCATGGCGCTCGCCGCGCTGTGCGGCGACGACGAGTGGGGGCAGACGTGGCGCGACGTCGTCCAGCACCGCTTCCGCAGCGAGGGCGATCTGCAGGGCCACGCCGTCGGGAACCTCCTGATCGTCGCGCTGTGGGAGCTGCTCGGGCAGGAGGGGGCGGTCGACGGGCTCGACTGGGTCGGGCGGCTGCTCGGCGCGCACGGCCGGGTCCTGCCGATGGCGGCCGTCCCGATGGACATCGTCGCGGAGGTGCGCGGCGCCGACCCGTCCAGGCCCGACGAGATCACGCGGGTGAAGGGGCAGGTCGCGTGCGCGCGGACGCCGGGCAGCGTGCTGGGCGTGTCGCTCGTCCCGGCCGACCCGCCCGCCTGCCCGGAGGCGCTCGCCGCCGTCGACGACGCCGACTGGATCGTGTTCGGGCCCGGCTCGTGGTTCACCAGCGTGCTGCCGCATCTGAAGGTCCCGGCGCTGGCCCGCGCGCTGGCGTCCGCCCGTGCCCGCCGTGTCGTGGCGCTGAACCTCGCGCCGCAGCCCGGCGAGACCGACGACTTCTCCCCGCAGACCCATCTCGAGGTCCTGCGGGCGCACGCGCCCGGCCTGAGCGTGGACGTCGTCCTCGCCGACCGCGGGGTGGTGGACGACCCGGCCGCGCTCGACAAGGCCGTCAAGGAGATCGGCGGGCGGCTCGTCCTCGCCGACGTCGCCGCCGACGACGGCTCCCCGCGCCATGAACCTGCCCGTCTGGCCCAAGCCTTCGTACAGATCTTCAATGAGTGACGTCCGGTGCCGCCGCGATCGGCGAGACTGCTGGAAGTCCGATAGGGGGAGGGTCCAACTCATGGCGATGACCGGTACGGTCAAGGACGAGCTGAGCCGGCTGACGGTCATGAAGCCGTGCTGCCGCAAGGCCGAGGTTTCGACGCTGCTGCGCTTCGCGGGCGGCCTGCACCTGGTCAGCGGGCGCATCGTGATCGAGGCCGAGATCGACACCGGTGTCGCGGCGCGGCGCCTGATCAAGGACATCGCGGAGGTGTTCGGGCACACCTCCGAGGTCGTCGTGCTCGCGCCGAGCGGGCTGCGTAAAGGCAACCGCTACGTCGTCCGCGTCTTCCGGGACGGCGAGTCGCTCGCCCGGCAGACGGGCCTGATCGACAACAACGGGCGGCCGGTCCGCGGGCTGCCGCGGCACGTCGTCGCGGGCGCGGCGTGCGACGCCGAGTCGGCGTGGCGGGGCGCGTTCCTCGCGCACGGCTCGCTGACCGAGCCGGGCCGGTCCATGTCGATGGAGGTGACCTGCCCGGGCCCGGAGGCGGCGCTCGCGCTGGTCGGCGCGGCCCGCCGCCTCAAGATCCACGCGAAGGCCCGCGAGGTCCGCGGGGTCGACCGGGTCGTCGTCCGCGACGGCGACGCGATCAGCGCGCTGCTGACCCGGCTCGGCGCCCACGACAGCGTCCTCGCCTGGGAGGAGCGGCGGATGCGGCGCGAGGTCCGCGCCACCGCCAACCGGCTCGCGAACTTCGACGACGCGAACCTGCGGCGCTCGGCCCGCGCCGCCGTCGCCGCCGGCGCCCGCGTCGCCCGCGCGCTGGAGATCCTCGGCGACGACGCGCCCGAGCACCTCGTCAAGGCCGGCCGGCTGCGCCTTGAGCACAAGCAGGCGTCCCTGGAGGAGCTCGGGCAGCTCGCCGACCCGCCGCTCACCAAGGACGCCATCGCGGGCCGCATCCGCCGCCTGCTCGCCATGGCCGACAAGCGCGCCGGCGACCAGGGCATCCCCGGCACGGACGCGAACCTGACCGCCGACATGCTCGCGCCCTGACCGCCCGGCGCGCCCTGACCCCGCTGAGCGCCCGTCCGCTCAGCGGACGCGGCTGACGCCGCCGTCGGCCGCGGCGACGAAGCCGAGCCGGTGACCGGAGAACGACGCGTCCACGCGCACGCCTCCGCCCGGGAGCGGACGGGTGCGCACCTCCGGCCGTTCCGTGCCGCGGACGGGCGCGATCAGCGTCAGGATCCGCACCCGCGTTCCCCGCGCCTGGAGCGAGACGACCGGCGCCGGCACCTTCTTGCGATTCCCCGGCGCGACCCACCCCTGCACGGGGTTCAGCGACCCGCGCAGGACGCGGGCCGCCGCCGGCGCCGTGCCGGGCAGCGGGATCCGCAGGAAGTGGACGCGTACCTTCCCGGTACCGGCGACGGCGCCGGTGCCGTCCGGGGCGGCGGTGTACGCGGCGGGCAGATGCCAGAGCTGCTCCACGGCGCGCGGGCCGGGCGAGCGGACCTCGTCCAGCACCACGAGGGCGTCGGGGTCGGACGCGGCCAGCACCGACCGCGACCGGGTCGTCCCGGTGAACGCGGTGTCGGTGAACCGGAACGTGTCGGCGCCGGGCCGGAAGCGGTGCGCGGTCAGCGGCGTCTCCACGTCCGGCCGGAACGGGGTGTCCCGCACCACGACCGTGTTGTGCGCGCCGGGCGAGCGCAGCCACGCCTGCCACTCCTGGTCGCTGTAGCCGATGTGGCCGCTCGGGACGAGGACGTCCCGGCCGAGCGCGTGGAACGTCAGCGCCATGTGGTCGCCCTGGCCGTGCGCGTACCGGGCCGGGCCGAAGCGGGCCGTGTAGGACATCTCCTCGGTGAACGCGCGGCCGTCACGGCCCCACCCGGAGCGTCCCATCACGTATCCGGCCTGGTAGACGCGTGCCCGCCGGGTGGGCGGGGTGCCCTCGCGGCCCTGGGTCGCGACGTACCGGATCGGGCCGTCGCCGGGGAAGCCGAGGTCGGTCGCCCTTGCCGTCTGCGACTCGCCGATCTGGACGAGATCCCCGGCGGGCGTCGTCTGGAACGCGATGAACTCGTCCATCAGCCGGTGCCGCCGGACGAGCTCGGCCGGGACGGTGCGGCCGCACCTGCGCATCACGTTGAACGCGAGCCGCCACCTGTTCCGGTTGTAGACGGCGTAGTACGCCGACTGCTCGTTGTGGGCGCCCTCGGCGTCGATGGCGGGCGCCGCGCCGCCCGGCGGGTCGAGGATCGCCGCGCGGAGCCGGCGGTGGCCGAGGTCGGCGAGGTCGTCCCGGCCGATCCCGCAGCCGGCCGTCATGAGGATCATCGACTCGTCGGTGCCGTGGTTCCACGGACCCGAGTAGTGCTCCGGGTCGGCGAGCCATCGCGCGTGCTCGGCGATCGCGTCGTCCAGCCACCGCCCGGTCCGGTGCCGGCGCAGGCAGACCAGGGTGGCCAGCCGGAACTTGGTGCCCTCGGCGATCGCCTCCCGCCGGTGCTCGCCGAACCGGCCGGGGTCGTCGTTGTCGGCGAGCCAGTCGCGCGCGATCCCGGCGGCCGTGTCGAGCGCGGCGCGGTCGCCCGTCCGCTCGAACTCCTTGATCGGGCCGCCGAGCCATTCGAGGGAGTGCAGCCAGAGCTCCCAGGTCCGGTTGTCGTACGGGTCCAGGCCCCAGTCCACGTCCGTCCCGGAGGCGACCCGCACCGGCGCGACGCCCGGGATCGTGAACCGGCCCGCGCGGACCTGCGCCGCCGGGTTCAGCCTGTCCAGCCCGTTGTAGCCGAGGCACAGGGACCTGTCCGCCGCCTCCTTCGTCATCATCTGGACCGTCGGCGGCGTGTCCGGCGCGGCCGCGCGCTCGCATCCCGCCGCCGACAGCGACAGCACCAGGACGGCGCTCCCCGCGCGGCGGACGCCCTTCCAAGATCGTTTGATCACGTACCTAGAGACACATCACGCCCCCCTCCGGCTGACCGGCCGGGGTGACGGGACGGTGAACATCCGGCGACGAGCGGGGGAGCGGGCCGTCCAATGTCATCGAAAACGCCCCAGAAGTGTCTCAATGACGTGATCTCCGTCGAAGAACTCGGCTCGCGCGAGCCGCCGGTGCCCTCCGGCGACGTGCTGGAGGACCTGTTCGCCTCCCACTACGCCCGGCTGGTGGGGCTGGCCGGCCTGCTGGGCGCGGACGACCCCGAGGACGTGGCCCAGGAGGCGTTCGCCCGGCTGCACGGCCGCCGCAGGACGCTGCGGCGCCCCGAGACGGCGCCCGCCTACCTGCGCGCCACCGTCTGCAACCTCGTCCGGAACCGGCACCGCCACCTGCGCGTCGCCCGGCTCCGGCAGCCGCCGCCGCCCGAGCCGGCCAGCGCCGCCGAGACCGTCGTGCTCGACCGGGAGGGCGACCACGAGCTGATCGGGGCGCTGGACGGCCTGTCCCGCCGCCAGCGCGAGGCGATCGTCCTGCGGTACTGGCTCGACCTGGCCGACCACGAGGTGGCCGAGGCGATGGGCATCGCGCCCGGCTCGGCCAAGACCCACATCCGGCGCGGCCTCATCGCGCTGCAACGCGCCCTGGGAGGTGCACGGTCATGACCGAGACCGAGAAGGCCCTGCGGGCCGCCCTGCGCGCGCGGGGCGAGTCGTACCCGGTGAGCCCGGACGCGTGGTCCCGCGTGCGGGAGCGCGCCGCGGCCAGGCGGGCGCGCCGCCGCCGGACGGTGCCCGCGGTGGCCGCCGCGGCGACGGCCGGCGTCGCCGCGGCCGTCCTGGCCCCCGCCCTGCTCGGCGGAGGCGGCGACGACGCCCGCCCTCCGGCCGCCGTGGCCGCGACGCCGAGGGAGGTCACCGATCAGCATGTCGCCGAGGTCTTTCCGCGCCTGTGCGACCGGGGCCTGCCCGCCCACGAGAGAAGGAGGCTGCTGCCGCCGGCCGGTGCGCTGCCGACTTTCAACGGGGGCTGGATCGTCGCCGTCGGGGACGGCACGGGCGGCCTGCGCCTCATCGGTGTCATGGGCGTGGAGGGACGGCTCAGCTGCCGGCCGTTCGCCGCCGCCCCGGACGGCGGCCGGACGTTCATCGCCTACGGCGGCGAGCGCGGCCGCGGCGAGGTCTCCTGGACCGGCGTCACGGCGCCCGAGGCCGCCGCGTTCGAGGCCCGCTACGAGGACGGCACCCGGCTGCGGTTCGCCTGCGGCGGCGAGACGGCGGGCTGCGTGCGGCGCGCCACCGTCAAAGGCCGCCTCATGGTGTTCACCACGAAGCCGCGCATGTACACCCCGCCCAAGGCCGGAGCGCCGCTCCATGGGACCTTCACGGTCTTCGACGCGGAAGGCAAGGTGCTCGAACGCAGGCCGTTCAGCACGTAGTGGCGTCGCCCCGCAGGACGCGGTGGACGAGGTCGTCGCGCAGTTGCCCGTAGCCCGTCTCCGCCCACACGCTCGCCGCCGGGTCGGCCTCGTAGTAGGGGACGTCGCGGCCGTCCCGCCGGTCCATCAGGACGTCCGGTGTCTCCTTGCCGCGGGCCGCCCGGGCGCAGGCGCGGCAGCTGCGCACCTTGAGACGTTCGCGGGAGCCGACGGGACGCCAGTCGAGCCTGGTCTCGGCGTCCCCGTGCAGCGGGTTGAAGAAGCACAGCGGGACCGGCGGGATCTCCGGGGCGCCGTCCGCGACGGCCCGCGCCGAGGCGAGCGCGTCGTGGCCCTGGTCGAGCAGCACGAGGACACCGGCGAGGTCCGGGACGCCGCGCGCCGCGTCGAGCGTCTTGCCCGCGGCCTGGTAGGCGTCCAGCGCGTTCGTCATCAGGGCGCGGGCCCGCTCGCCGGTGGTCGGCACGGTCGTCTCGTCGAGGAGCTCGCCGAACGCGATGACCTCGCGGGACGCCTGCTCGCGCAGTTGCTCCTCGTCCGCCCGCAGCGCGGTGGCGAACACCGTGCGGGGCAGCAGCAGACCGCCGTCCGCCCGCCGGACGGACGCCATCCGGCGCCGCCGCCACAGCAGGAACCCGCCGGCGCCCAGGACCGCGACGCCCGCCGCGCCCGCGCCCAGCGGCAGGGCCAGGCCGCCGTCGTCGTCGCCCGCCCGATCTGCGCCGCCGGTGCGCGAAGCGCCGCTCTGGCGGGCCTTGTACCGCCGGTCGATCTCGGCGGAGATCCGGTCGCGCTCCCGCTTCGCGGTGCCCGAGACGATCAGCTCGACGACGCGGGCCAGCCGGGTCGCGAGCGGCGTGTCGTCCATGCGGCGGTCCAGGGTGACCGCCCAGGCGGCGTCGCGCGCCTGGTGGTCGCCGCCCCACTCGCGGGCCGCGAGGTCCTGGGTGTTGTCGCGGAAGGTGATGAAGACGCCGTCGCGGCCGAGCCGGTCGTGCACGACGGTGGCGAGCTGGTCGGCGTCCGTCCACGTGCCGCCCGTGACCAGCGGTACGAGCACCACGTAGATCCGCGCCGGCGCCTTCGCGAACGCGGCGGTGAGCCGGCGCCGCTCCGCCGCCGGCAGCGCCGAGGCCAGCGACGGGTCGACGTAGATGGGGGAGCGGCGCAGCGCGGCGGCCAGCCGCTCGCCCGGGGACGGTTCACTCGACACCGAGGTACCTCATCACACGAGGGAGGAAGTTCTTGCCCTTGGCGCCCCACGCCGTGTCCCGCCACACGCCCGGGATCGCGGTGTGCGGACGCTCTCCGATCCGCATGAGGTGCTCCTTGCGCAGCCCGGTCCGCCGCTCGGCGTCCTGGCAGGCGCCGCACAGCGGGCACGGCCGCGGCAGGGTGCCGTCGCCCTCCAGCTTCGGCACGTACCCGCGCCCCGTGGACTCGCCGTGCAGCGGGTTGACCAGGCACGGGGCCGGCGGGGAGGCGACGTTCCGCGTCAGCGCGAGGCGTCCCTGCCGGGCCAGGACGATCGCGCCGACGAGGTCGATGGCGCGCTCCTCGTCGTCCTTGGCGTCGTCGTAGAGGATCTGCGCGGCGTCGTAGGCCGACACCGCGTAGGGACGCCCGCGTTCCGCCTCGGCCGCGGCGAGCAGGCCCCGGAGCCGTTCCAGCTCCTTGGCCGCGTTCCGGCGCAGCCAGCGCACGCCGGGCTTCCTCGGCGCCCGGGGATGCCTCTCGACCGTGCCCCGCCCCGGCCTGCCCCCGCGGCGCAGGGCGAGGACGCCCAGGCCCGCCCAGTACAGCACCGGGGCCGAGATCGGCCCGGCGAGGAGCAGCCCGGTGAGGAGCGGGCCCGTGACCTCCGGCTCGCTCGGCTCCAGCCTGTTCTCCTCCCCGAACGGGTCGGGGGACGAGTAGAGCCGGGGCATGGCCGGGGACGCCGAGGGCGCCGTGGCGTAGCCGTCCAGCCGCGCCGCGATCCGGTCCGCGAGCCCCTCGAACGGACGCTCACCGTCGGCGGGACGCGCGGCGCCCGGCTGGTCCTTCTCCAGCGGCGAGTAGTCGTAGTCGCGCGGCACCCGGAACGCCTCCGACTTCAGCCGGCCGTGCGAGTCGGCCATCAAGTAGAGCCCGTCGCGGCCCGCCCTGTCGTGCAGCGCGAACAGGAACGCGTCGTCGCGGCCCTGCGACTCCGAGTCGGTCGGGTTCGGGATCACCACGACGTACACCGGAGTGCCGATCCGCTTCGCCGCCCGCCGGACGGCCTCGCGGACACGGCCGCGCTCGAACTCGTCCAAGGCGGCGCTGACATCGGGATCGACGAACAGCGGATCCCCGCCGAGCGCGGCGGCGACCCGGTCCAGGCGCTGGTGGGCGTGCGACGGATCATCCGCGGCCGCGGCGGACGGCCCCACGACCAGCACGGCGGCCAGCGGGACGGCGAGCAGCAGCGCCGGGACGCCCCTCATCGGCGTCCTCGGCCATTCCCGCGGCGGACGCGGCGGACGCGGCGGACGATCAGCAGGCCGAGGATCGGCAGCCCGCCGAGCGCGGCGCCGCCGCCGAACGCGGCCGTCTCCACCCGGGCGGCCCGCCGGTCCGCCGCGTCGTCGGCGTCCAGCGCCTTGCGGGTCGCCGACTTCGGCCTCGGCCGCGGATGGTCGCGGCGCTCCCTGGCGCGGCCCGACAGGGCGATGTCGACGAACCGGGCGATCATGTCGGTGGCGCTCGCGTCGTAGGCCGACTCGAACTTCGCGGCCCACCACGCGTCGTCCACGGGAAGGCGCCGGGACCCGCCGAACTGCCGTGCCTCGCCGTGGCCCCCGGACGGATCGACCACGATGTAGATCCCGTCCGCGCGCATCCGGTCGCGGAGCAGCACCACGAGCGACTCGGCCGGATCCTCCTGCCCGAGGCCGGTGGTCGGCGTCACCGCCACGAACGCGGGCACGCCGAGCCGCGCGACCGACGCCCTGATCCGCGCGGCGGTGTCGGCGGTCACCGACCGCGCTGCGTGGTCGGTGACGTAAACCGGGTCGCGGCGCAGCGCCGCCGCGAGATGATCGGCCCGCGTCGGCACATCGGAACGCTCCACCGGCGCCGCGGCCGCGGGCCTGCCCGAGCCCGCGAACAAGCAGCTCAGGACCCCGAGCACGACGAAGACGAACAACCGGCCGGGGCGCATGGGCCGCGATTCTACTGATGATCGGCGAAACGCCGCCGCCGGGGACGGACCGGACGATCCACGGCCGCACCGATGTCCGGATACCCGCGGGTCATTGGATAGGGTCAGGGATGGGGGAGAACCCCGAATCGACCGTAGCCAACAGTCCGGCCGAGACCGGGCGATTCGACGTGCGAGGAGCCGTTCCGTGACCATCCGAGTAGGCATCAACGGGTTCGGCCGGATCGGCCGGAACTTCTACCGGGCCGTGAAGGCGTCGGGGGCCGACATCGAGATCGTGGCGGTCAACGACCTGACCGACAACGCCACGCTCGCCCAGCTGCTCAAGTACGACAGCATCCTCGGCCGCCTCCCCGAGGAGGTGCGCGCCACCGAGGACGAGATCGTCGTCGGCGGCAAGGCCATCAAGGCGTTCGCCGAGCGCGACCCGGCCAACCTGAAGTGGGGCGACGTCGGCGCCGACATCGTGGTCGAGTCCACCGGCCTGTTCACCGACGCGGCCAAGGCCAAGGTGCACGCCGACAACGGCGCCAAGAAGGTGATCATCTCCGCGCCGGCCAAGAACGAGGACCTCACCGTCGTCCTCGGCGTGAACGAGGACGCCTACGACCCGGCGAAGCACACGGTGATCTCCAACGCGTCCTGCACCACCAACTGCCTGGCCCCGCTGGCGAAGGTCCTCAACGACTCCTTCGGCATCCAGAGCGGCCTGATGACCACGATCCACGCCTACACGCAGGACCAGAACCTCCAGGACGGCCCGCACAAGGACCTGCGCCGCGCCCGCGCCGCCGCGGTGAACGTGGTCCCGGCGTCCTCCGGCGCCGCCAAGGCGATCGGCCTGGTGCTGCCGGAGCTGAACGGCAAGCTGACCGGCTACGCGCTGCGCGTCCCCGTCCCGACCGGCTCGGCCACCGACCTCACCGCGACCCTGTCCCGCGAGGTGACGGTGGACGAGGTCAACGAGGCCTTCCGGGCCGCCGCCGAGAGCGGGCCGCTCAAGGGGTACCTCACCTACACCTCCGACCCGATCGTCTCCAGCGACATCGTCACCGACCCGTCGTCCTGCATCTTCGACTCCGGGCTGACCCTCGCCACCGGCAACCAGGTGAAGGTCATCGGCTGGTACGACAACGAGTGGGGCTACTCCAGCAGGCTCGCCGACCTCGTCCAGCTGGTCGGCTCGCAACTGTAACCGCCGACCTTCGCGCCGTGGCCGCACGCGGCCACGGCGCGGCCGTGCAGGGAAGGACACCGCATCCCGATGCGCACCATTGACGACCTCGATGTCGAAGGCCGCCGCGTCCTCGTCCGGGCCGATCTGAACGTCCCGCTGGAGGACGGCGCGATCACCGACGACGGGCGGATCCGGGCGAGCCTGCCGACGATCGAGGCGCTGCGGACGAGGGGCGCCAAGGTCATCGTCTGCGCCCACCTCGGCCGTCCCAAGGGCGAGGTCAGGCCGGAGTTCTCGCTGGCTCCCGTGGCGGCCCGGCTCGGCGGGCTGCTGGGCGCGGAGGTCGCGTTCGCGGCCGACGTCGTCGGCGACTCCGCCCGCGCCACCGCCGGCGGCCTGGCCGACGGCGGCGTCGCGCTGCTGGAGAACCTGCGCTTCGAGCCGGGCGAGACCAGCAAGGACGACGCCGAGCGCGGCGCGTTCGCCGACCGGCTCGCCGCCCTCGCCGAGATCTACGTCGGCGACGGGTTCGGCGCCGTGCACCGCGGGCACGCGTCCGTGTACGACGTGCCGAAGCGGCTCCCGCACGCCGCCGGCGGGCTGATCGCCGCCGAGGTCGAGGTGCTCAAGAAGCTCACCGAGGACGTCGAGCGTCCCTACGCGGTGGCGCTCGGCGGCTCCAAGGTGTCCGACAAACTCGGCGTGATCGACAACCTGCTCGGCAAGGCCGACCGCATCCTGATCGGCGGCGGCATGGTCTTCACGTTCCTGAAGGCCCAGGGCCACGAGGTCGGCCGGAGCCTCCTCGAAGAAGACCAGCTCGGCACCGTCCGCGAATACCTGCGGCGCGCCGAGGCGTCCGGTGCGGAGTTCGTGCTCCCGGTCGACATCGTCGCCGCCACCGCGTTCTCCGCCGACGCCGACCACGCCGCGGTCGCCGCCGACGCGATCCCGTCCGACCGGATCGGCCTGGACATCGGGCCCGAGTCGGGCAAGCTGTTCGCCGCGCGCCTCGCCGACGCCCGCACGATCTTCTGGAACGGCCCGATGGGCGTGTTCGAGATGGAGCCCTACGCCGGCGGCACCCGCGCCGTCGCGCAGGGCCTCATCGACTCCGGCGCGTTCACCGTGGTCGGCGGCGGCGACTCCGCCGCGGCCGTCCGGCGGCTCGGCTTCGACGAGGCCGCCTTCTCCCACATCTCGACCGGCGGCGGCGCCAGCCTCGAATACCTCGAAGGCAAGACGCTGCCCGGCCTGCAGGCCCTGGAGGACTGAGCATGGCCCCCGCGACCCCTTCCAGTGGGCAGGACGCCCGCAAACCGCTGATGGCGGGCAACTGGAAGATGAACAACAACCACCTTGAGGCGATCGCGCTCGTCCAGAAGATGGCGTTCGCGCTCAAGGACGCCGACTACGACGCCGTCGACGTCGCCGTCATCCCGCCCTTCACCGCGATCCGCTCGGTGCAGACCCTCGTCGACGCCGACAAGTACCCGATCCAGTACGGCGCGCAGGACGTCTCCCAGCACGCCTCGGGCGCCTACACCGGCGACATCTCCGCGGCGATGCTCGCCAAGCTCCGCTGCACGTACGCGCTCGTCGGGCACTCCGAGCGGCGCCAGTACCACGCCGAGGACGACGCGCTCGTCAATGCCAAGGCCAGGGCCGCGCTCGCCGCCGACCTCACGCCGATCCTGTGCGTCGGGGAGGGCCTCGACATCCGCAAGGCGGGCGGGCACGTCCCGCACGTCATCGAGCAGCTGGACGGCGGCCTGGAGAAGATCCCCGCCGACCAGGTCAGGCGCACGGTGATCGCCTACGAGCCGGTGTGGGCGATCGGCACCGGCGAGGTCGCCACCCCGGCGGACGCGCAGGAGGTCTGCGCCGCCGTCCGGACGCGGCTCGCCGAGCTGTACGACGGCGGCGTGGCCGACCAGGTGCGTATCCTGTACGGCGGTTCGGTGAAGGGCGGCAACATCGCCAAGCTCATGGCGCAGGCCGACGTGGACGGCGCCTTGGTCGGTGGTGCCAGCCTGGATCCGGGAGAATTCGTCAAAATCTGCCGGTACCGGGATCTCCCCGTCTGATCAAAACTGATCAATTCCGCGTGAACTGGGGGTTCTTGCCGAACCAGCGGGATGTTCGTCGTACCCTTCGTAGCTGACGGGTAAACCGCCCGGCATGACCCACCGTCTGAACTACAGACCGTCCTGACTACAGACAAGGCGCTGAAGAACCGTGATCATCGCATCTTCCATCGTGCTCATCGTCACGAGCCTGCTGATGGTCGTCCTCGTCCTCATGCACAAGGGCAAGGGCGGCGGACTGTCGGACATGTTCGGCGGCGGCATCTCGTCGTCGCTGGGTGGGTCGTCCGTTGTCGAGCGCAACCTCGACCGGCTGACGATCGCCGTCGGCGTCATCTGGTTCGCCTCGATCGTCGCTCTTGGGCTCCTTTTCAAGGGCGACGCCTGAGCATCCCTTTCCGACCAATGCGAGCGCCGCGCCGTCCCAGGAGGTCACGGACGGCGGCGGAAAACCAAGCGAGGAGTACTCCGTGGGTAGTGGCAACGCGATTCGGGGCAGCCGTGTCGGGGCCGGTCCGATGGGAGAGGCGGAACGCGGTGACGCCGCCCCGCGCGTGTGGGTGACCTTCTACTGCGCCAACCGGCACGAGACCCGCCCCAGCTTCGCGACGGACGTCGCGGTCCCCGAGACCTGGGACTGCCCGCGCTGCGGGTTCCCCGCCGGGCAGGACTCGGAGAACCCGCCGGCCCCGCCGAAGACCGAGCCGTACAAGACGCACCTGGCGTACGTGAAGGAGCGCCGCAGCGACGAGGACGGCGAGGCCATCCTCGAAGAGGCGCTGGCCAAGCTCCGCCAGAAGCGCGCCGCCGTGAAGAAGGCGCTGGAGTCCGCCGCGCGCTGACCGGGCGCGCCGCCCGTACCGCCACCGCATGGCCCGGCCCCGCGAGGGGCACGGGCCATGCTTCGTTCCGGGCGGGCATGTTCCGTTCCAGACGGGTCGTGGCCCGTTCCGGGCGGTCGAATATCCTTCGGAGTGTCGGGCTTGTCGGCGCGTTTCGGGCGCGGGGAGTTCGGCATCGGGGGACGGTTCGGAGGGGGACGGCATGGACGCGGTCGATCAGGCGATCCTGCGGCGGTTGCAGCGGGACGGGCGGCAGACCAACCGGGAGCTGGCCGACGCGGTCGGGATCGCCCCGTCCACGGCGCTGGAGCGGACGCGGGCGCTGCGGTCCCGCGGCGTCATCACCGGGTTCCACGCCGCCGTCGACCTGGAGCGGCTCGACCGGGGCGTGCAGGCGCTGATCTCGATCCGGATCCGGCCGCAGTCCCGCGAGGCGATCGAGTCGGCGCGCGACAGCATGGCCGCGATGCCCGAGTCCGTCGGCGTCTTCGTCGTGACGGGCAACGAGGACCTGTTCGTCCATGTGGCCGTGCCGAGCACCGCCTATTTGCGCGACTTCGTCCTGGACCGGGTGGCGCGCCGCAAGGAGTTCGTCGACGTCCGCACCCTCGTCGTGTTCGACTACGTCCAGCCGGTGGAGCAGTCCGAACTTCCGGCGACCGAACGCCGCGAGAACCGAACGTCCTACACCTGATCTTCGATCCGGCGGCACCAAGGCGAACGATTGACGTGGACGGGCACGGCCTGCGCGATCGGCGGCGTCGCGCTGCTGATGGTGCCCGGCTCCGCCGTCCACGTCGACCCGGCCGGGATCGCGCTGAGCCTGCTCGCCGGGACGTGCTTCGGCGTCTACACCGTCTCGGCCAAGGCCCTGTCCGGCCGGGACGTCGGAATGGCCGCCGCCGTGTCGGTGACGCTCCTCATCGGCGGGTCGGCCCTGCTGCCCTGGACGCTCGCGGGCCTGCCCGGCCTCGCCGCGCCCCGGTCGGCGGCGCTCGTCGGCTGGCTCGGCATCGCCACCACCGCCGCCGCGTACATGTTCTTCGTCACCGGCCTGCGGCGCGTGACGGCCGCGGCCGCCGGGACGCTCAGCCTCGCCGAGCCGCTCGTCGCGTCGGCGCTCGCCATCGTCGTGCTCGGCGAGCGCCTTTCGGTGCCCGTCGCGGCCGGTTCGCTGCTGCTTCTCGGCGGGCTGTTCGTCGTGTCCGTCCCGGTTCCCGGAGCGGAGCGCCAGCGGAGTGGAGGGAGCCGGTCCGGACGGCACTTGCCGGGGGGTGTGGGGGGTCGCCCCCCACAAGGGACCGTTCCGGCGCGATCCACCCGCGGCCGGGACGCGGGTCGGTATGATGGCGCGCACGCGACTGGCGCAGTCAAGGTGGAGATGACCACCGGGGAGCGAAAGTAGTCCGCACGCCGCGCGCCTGGGTGTACGGGTCCCCATACGCCGGGGTGCCCGAATCCCGGCGCGGACAGCGCGGAGGCATCCGATGCACGAACCGGCCGTTCCCCACCTGCACGCCGAAGACCCCGAGATAGCCGGGCTGGTCGAGGACGAGGCACGCCGCCAGTACGAGAAGCTCCGGTTCATCGCCTCGGAGAACTACGTGTCGCCCGCCGTCCTGGAGGCGGCCGGGACCGTCCTGACCAACAAGTACTCCGAGGGGTACGCGGGCAAGCGGTACTACGAGGGCCAGCAGTACGTCGACCCGATCGAGTCGCTCGCCGCCGACCGGGCGCGGGAGCTGTTCGGCGTCGAGCACGCGAACGTCCAGCCGTACTCGGGGTCGCCCGCGAACCTCGCCGTCTACATGGCGTTCCTGGAGCCCGGCGACCCGGTGATGGGCCTGTCGCTGCCGATGGGCGGGCACCTCACGCACGGCTGGTCGGTGTCGGCCACCGGCAAGTGGTTCCGGCCCGTCCGGTACGAGGTGCGCGCCGACACCGGGCGCGTCGACATGGACCAGGTCCGCGACCTGGCGCTGAAGGAGCGGCCGAAGCTGATCTGGTGCGGCGGCACCGCGATCCCGCGCACGATCGACTTCCCGGCGTTCGCCGAGATCGCCCGCGAGACCGGCGCCGTGCTCGCCGCCGACATCGCGCACATCGCGGGCCTGATCGCGGGCGGCGCGCACCCGTCGCCCGTCGGCCACGCCGACGTGATCTCCACGACCACGCACAAGACGCTGCGCGGCCCCCGCGGCGCGATGATCATGTCGACGGCCGAGCACGCGAAGGCCGTCGACAAGGCCGTGTTCCCCGGGCTCCAGGGCGGCCCGCACAACCACACCACCGCCGCCATCGCCGTCGCGCTGCGGGAGGCGTCGCAGCCCGACTTCGCCGCGTACGCGCGGCGGGTCGTCGCGAACGCCAAGGCCCTCGCCGCCGCGCTGCTGGACCGCGGCTACGACCTGATCTCCGGCGGCACCGACAACCACCTCATCCTGATCGACCTGACGAACAAGGACATCGCCGGCAAGCCCGCCGCGCAGGCCCTCGACCGCGCCGGGATCGAGCTGAACTACAACGCCGTCCCGTTCGACCCGCGCAAGCCGTTCGACCCGTCCGGGCTGCGCGTCGGCACCGCCGCGATCACCACGCGGGGGCTCGGCGCCGACCACATGCCGCGGGTCGCGGCCTGGATGGACGAGGTCGTGCGGGCCGCGGCCAAGCAGGACGAGAGCGTCCTGGAACGGGTCGCCGGGGAGGTCCGCGAGCTGCTGGCGGGCTACCCGATGCCCGGCTGGACGCCCGCGCCCTAGCGGTCGGCGGGCTCCGCGCCGCGCAGGAGCGTGATCACGCGCCAGGCGGCGGGGTCGGTGAGGGCCACCGCGTCCGCGCCGGCCCCGAAGTCGCCGTACCGCGCGACCACCTCCAGGCCGCCCGCGAGGCGGATCGCGGCGTCGAACTCGGTGGCCGTCCAGAAGCGGTAGGGGACGACGTCGCGCAGCACCCGCGTGCCCCCGTCCCCGGTGATGGTCATCGTGACGTGGTCGTCGGCGATCTGGGTGATCGGGTCGAGCCGGTCGCCGGGCTCGCCCCACCGCACGCTCGCGTGGACGCCGCCGCGCTCGACCGTCCAGCCCGTGCTGACGGTCGGGTCGTCGGTGAGCCGGTCGCGCGGATGCGACATCTCGACGATGTAGAGGCCGCCGGGGGAGAGGTGCGCGGCGACCCGGCGCAGGTGCGCGACCAGCGCGTCGAGGGTCATCAGGTGGGACGTCGAGTCGAGCATCGTCACGATCAGGTCGAACCGGAGGCCCAGGTCGAACCGGGTCATGTCGTCCTGGACGACCGTTACCTCGACGCCGTCGCGCGCCGCCGCGCGGGACGCGTGGGCGCACATCTCCGCGTTCAGGTCGAGCGCGGTGGCGGCCACGCCGCGGCGGGCGAACTCGCGGGCGTGCTCTCCGGGCCCGGCCGCCAGCTCCAGCGCCGACGCGGGCTTCACGCCGCGTTCGGCGCACCAGCCGAAAAGCGCGTCCACCTCGGCGGGAACGTCGCGGAACGAGCACGCCAGCTCGTACGCCCACGGGTCGTCATAGATGCTGCTCACCCCGGACATCCTGCCAGCGCGGCGGCGGTGTCACGCGACGGCCACGTCACCGTGCGGCAGAGGTTTCACATTCCGGACGGGGCTTGAGACGCCCGGGCCGACCGCCTAGCGTGCGGTAAGTGATCGACCCCGTGAGCGGTGAGCACGTCAACGACCGACCCCAGCGCGGTCCGGCCACGACCCGGCTCCCGCTGCTGCTCCCCGGCTCGCTCAGCGACGAGCAGCTGACCGTCTACGAGGCGGTGACCGGCGGCCCCCGCGACACCGGCCGCAACCCGCCGTTCCGGCTCGCCGACGAGTCCGGCCGCCTCCTCGGCCCGTTCAACGCGATGCTCTACAGCCCGTCGGTCGGGCTGCCGCTCCAGGACCTCGGCGCCGCGCTGCGGTTCCGCACCGCGTTCACCAAGCGGGAGCGGGAGATCGCGACGCTGGTCGTCGCCGCGCACCTGCGGTCCGACTACGAGTGGTACGCGCACGAGCGGATCGGGCGCCGCGTCGGGCTGTCGGACGGTGAGCTGACCGCGATCCGCGAGGGCCGCGCGCCGATGCTCGGCGACGTCCGCGAACGCGTCGTGTACGAGGCGGCCCGGCAGCTCGTCGCCGAGGACGACCTCGCCGACGCCGTGTACACCGAGGCGGCGACCACCCTCGGCCGCGCGGCCCTCGTCGAGCTGGTCACGCTCGTCGGCTACTACCGGGCGCTGTCGCTGCAGCTGCGCGTGTTCCGCGTCGGCGTCCCCGACGGCGAGCCCGCGCCCGAATGGCCGCCGGAGGACCGTGATGACTGATGTCCTGCGGACGGTGCGGCTCGTCATGCATCCGGTGTCGATGAGCGACCACGGCGCGCTGCTGACGCACTGGACGGGCCCGCTCGTCCGGCGCCACCTGTTCGACGACCGGCTGATCTCCTCCGTCCAGGTCTCGGAGATCATCGACTCCAGCGAGCGGGACTTCGCGACCGAGGGCTACGGGCTGTGGGCGCTGCGTCCCGTCCACTGGGCCACCGGGATCGACGGGACGGGCCGCGGCGGCGGCGCGGCGGCGCCGGGGGAGCCGCTGATCGGCGTGGCCGGGCTCAGCCACCACGACGGCCCGCTCGGCCACGGCGTCGACGTGGAGATCCTCTACAGCCTGGAGCCGGACCGGTGGGGCCAGGGCCTGGCCGCCGAGGCGTCCCGCGCGGTGCTCGACTACGCCTTCGGGGTGGTCGGCGTGCACCGGGTCACCGCCGAGATCGACATGGCGAACCCCGCGTCGGCGGAGATCGCGCTCCAACTCGGGATGCGCCGCCGTCCCGACGGCCCCGCCGGGCCCGACGGCGCCGCCTACTACGCCGCGGACCGCTCCCGCTGGATCGGCTCCCGCCGCATCGTCGACGCCGTCCCGTAGAACCGGCCGCCCGGCCCTGCCGCCCGGCTCTGCCGTCTAGCCCTGGATCAGGTCCTGGACGTCCCAGTACGACAGCGCGGGATGGTCGCGCCCGTCCCCGGTGACGCCGAGGGCGGCGGACACCGCGGCCTGCAACGCCTTGCGGAACAGCAGCGAGCCGGTGCTCACGCGGTGCACGCCGAGCCGGGCGAGCCGCTCGTACTCGGTCTTGCCGGGCATGAACAGCACGTTCAGCGGCACGTCCGCGACGTCGAGCACGGCGCGGATGTCGGCGTCGTCGACGATCCCCGGCACGAAGATCCCGTCCGCGCCCGCCTCCGCGTACGCGCGGGCCCGCCGGAGCGTCTCGTCCCGGTCGGGGGCGCCGAGCCAGAACGTGTCGGTGCGGGCGTTGAGGAACATGTGCGGCGCGGCCCGCTTCACCTCCGCGATCAGGGCGAGCTGGCCGTCGAGCGGGGCGAGCGTCCCGTCGGCGCGGCCGTCCTCCAGGTTGATCCCGGCGATGCCGAACGAGGCCAGCTCGGTGACGAGTTCGGCGACGTCGGTGACCCGCGTGGAGAACCCGCCCTCGATGTCGACGGTCACCGGCACGGGAAGGCGGGCGAGGACGCTGGCGAGCGCGATCGTCTCGTCGCGGGTGTCGCCCGCCGCGTCGGCCTTCCCGGCCGCGGCCGCGACGCCGAGGCTCGTCGTCCCGATCGCGGGGAACCCGGCCTTGACCAGCGCGGCGCCGCTCGCGAAGTCCCACGCGTTCGGCAGCAGCAGCGGACGATCACCATGGTGCAGATCGTGGAAGCTCACCGGTGGACCCCCGTTCCGGAAAGGACGGCCTCGACGACGCCGGCGGCCAGGCGCAGCGCGTGATCAGGGCCGGGGCACGGGCGGCGTCCCGCGCCGAACGTCAGGTGGGGACGTTCCCGCCGGTCGGGATCGAAACGATCGGGGTCGCCGAACACGGCCGGGTCCCGGTTGGCCGCCCGCAGATCCAGGGTGAGCACGGCGCCGCGCGGGACGGCGCGCCCGTCGAGGCGGGCGTCTTCGGCGGCGACGCGGCGCATGACGGGGATGGGCGGGTCGAACCGCAGCGTCTCGGCGATGACGGCCTCGATCGGCCTGCCGCGCGACTCGGGGCGGCGCGCGTACGGCAGCGTCCTCCGGACGAGTTCCGCCGTGGCCTCGCACGCCTGCATGAGGACGGCGATCCGCCCCGCGACCCGCTCGTCAGGCCCCGGGCCGAGCAGCCCGACGAGCGTCGCCACGGCCGCGTCCGCGCCCTCCCGTCCTTCACCGGTGAGGTATCCGGACGCGGCGACCGGCACGGCCCGGGCCAGCGCGTCCAGGTCGGTGACGCCGAGGGCCTCGCCGAGCACGCGCACCGGCGCCCGCTCCGGCGCCTCACCGCCGATCACCCGTTCACGGGCCCGTTTCCGCAGGTCGGCGGGGTTCATGGCGTCCAGGGCGGCCACGACGAGGCCGCGCCGCCGTTCATGGGTCGTGCCCTCGCTGAACCGGCACACCGTCTGCCGCAGCCACGCCAGCGAACGCGGACGCCCGCCCCCTCCGGCCTCCAGGACGACGAAGCGCGGGTCGTCCAACACGGCGACGACGTCGGCATGCCGGACGATGACCGGATCTCTGCTCTCCACACCCCCGAATCTAGGATCGGGTCGCTTCGTCACCGGCCGAAACGTCGACGGGCCCGCCGCGCCACTCCGGAAGAGGACGCAGCCCGGCGGCCACCTCGAAGGCGGCACGGGCGAGCAGGCGGGTGGAATCCAGTGTCGGCAGCGGCGACACATCGGGCGTGACCAGCAGCGGGATCTCGGTGCACACCAGCGCGACGGCGTCGCACCCACGTTCGGCGAGCCGCCCGATGACCCCGACGTACGCGCGCCGCGATCTCGTCGGTGAACACGCCGTTGACCAGCTCGTCGAAGATGATCCGGTGCACGGTGTCCCGGTCGGCGGCGTCGGGGACCTCGGCGGCGATGCCGCGCGCCGCCAGCTCGCGCGGGTAGACGGGGCCGTCCATCGTGTACCGGGTCCCGAGGACGCCGACGCGGGCGCGCCCGTCCCGGGCGGCCTGGTCGGCGACGACCCGGGCGATGTGCAGGCCGGGCAGCGGCAGGTCGCCGCCGGGACGTTCGAGCGCCAGGTGCGCGGTGTTGTCCGGGCAGGCGAAGAAGTCGGCGCCCGCCGCCGCGAGCCGCCGGACGCTCTCGCCCAGCGTCGCCCGGATCGGGTCGTGGTCCCCGGCGTCCCACGCGGGCATGCTCCGCGCCATCGCGATGAGGTCGAGCGACACGTCCGGGTGGTCGTCCGGGCCGAGTTCACGGAAACCCTCCTGGCAGAAGGCGCGCAGGCACAGCGCGGCGCCCTCCACGCTGTGGGCGAGGATGCCGAGATGCTTCATGCTCCGCTCCCGTTCGGTGTGGCGAACATTCATCCATTATCCTGAACAACCACCAGAAGGTTCGTCAAACCGAACAAACGGAAGTCTGGAGCGAACGGATGGGGAACGCCGACCTGATCGCGGTGATCGCCGCGTCCCTCCGGCGGGAGCGGGAGCGCGCCGGGCTGTCGCAGACGGAGCTGGCCCGCCGCGCCGGGCTCGCCAAGTCGACGCTGTCCCAGCTGGAGGCGGGCGCCGGAAACCCGAGCGTCGAGACGCTGTGGGCGCTCGGCACGGCCCTGGACGTCCCGTTCAGCCGCCTCGTCGACCCGCCCCGGCCGCCGGTCCGCGTGATCCGCGCGGGCGAGGGCCCGGCCGCCCGCTCCGACCAGGCCGACTACACGACCACGCTGCTCGCGTCCTGCCCGCCGAACGCCCGCCGCGACCTCTACCGCGTCACCGCCCAGCCCGGCGCCCCCCGCCTCTCCGACCCGCACCCGCCCGGCACCGTGGAGCACGCAGTCCTCAGCACCGGCCGCGCCCGCCTCGGCCCGTCGGACGCCCCCGTCGAACTCACCCCCGGCGACTACATCACCTACCCCGGCGACGCCCCCCACGTCTTCGAGGCCCTGACCCCCGGCACCTCCGCGATCTTCCTCATGGAGCACGTCTAGACGGTGCGGTAGTGCGTGGTCAGGCGTCCCTCGTCGTCCAGGACGTGGAACGCCAGCCCCGCGGGAGCGTCGTAGTCGGCGACGTCGCCCTCCTCGCCCGGCAGCCTCAGGGTGGACACGACACCCGGCGCGATGAGCAGCGGCCGTCCCGCGAACGTCGTGACCGCCGCCGTGTGCGCGTGCCCGCACAGGACGGCCACGACCTGCGGATGCCGCTCGACGACCTCGGCCAGCCGCTCCGCCCCGAACTGCCGGATCCCGTCCATGTACGGGATGTTCAGCGCGACCGGCGGATGGTGGAAACAGACGAACGCCGGAGCGTCGGGTTCGGCCGCGAGCCGCCGATCGAGCCACGCGATCGTCTTCTCGTCAAGGAACCCGTGATCCTTGCCGGGGACCGTGGAGTCGCACATCGCGAACATCACGCCCGCCACCTTGTGCATCCGGTTGATCGGCCCGCCGTCCGGCGGCTCGTCCAGAAGAACCTCCCTGTAAGCACCTCGCACGTCGTGGTTGCCGGGGCAGATCAGCATCGGATGCGGTGACCGCAGCACCTCGCGCGCCTGCGCGTACTCGGCCGCCGCGCCATGGTCGGCGATGTCACCCGTGACGAGGACGGCGTCGAGCGGCGCGGCGTTCACACGCTCCATGACGCGCGCCGCACGCTCGAAGGCGCGGTCGCCGCCGTCCAGATGGATGTCGCTGAGCTGGGCGAAAACGAACATGCCGCGAACCTAGAGCACTACCGGACCACGATTAAGATCCAGTTTCGTGCCGAAAGACTGGGCCGGTTCGGGCGTCGACCTGCATCTGGATCTCGACACGTCCGGTGGCCGCCGGACGGGCCTCGAACGCGCCCTCCGCGCCGCGATCAGGACCGGACGGCTCGCCCCGGGCGACACCGTCCCGTCGACCCGCGCCCTGGCCGCCCAGCTCCGCCTTTCACGCGGGACGGTCACCGCCGCCTACGACCAGCTGACCGCCGAGGGCTACCTGACGACCGTCCCCGGCTCCGGCACGCGGGTCGCGGAGATCGCCCCCGCGGCCAACGGCACGCCCGACGCGTTCGGCACGGGCGCACCCGTCCACGATCTCCTCCCCGGACGGCCCGACCTCAGCGCGTTCCCTTCGCAAGCCTGGCTCCGCTCGACCCGCCGCGTCCTGACCACCGCACTTCCCGAAGCGCACGCGCTCGGTGACCCGCGCGGACGTCCCGAGTTGCGCGACGCGCTGGCCGTCTATCTCGGACGGGCCCGAGGCGTCCACGCCGACCCGGCCCGGATCGTCGTCACGTCCGGATACGCGCAGTCCCTCGGCCTGCTCGCCGAAGCCCTTTCCAGCGCCGGGACGATGACGATCGCGATGGAGGAACCGGGCCACCCGTTCCACCGCGAGATCGTCCGCCACCACGGCCTGGAGATCGTCCCGCTGCCCGTCGACGACCTCGGCGCCCGCCCCGAACTGCCTGCCCAAGCGGGCGCGGCCGTCCTGACCCCGGCGCACCAGTACCCGTCAGGCGCGACCCTCCACCCGGACCGCCGCCGCGCCTTCACCGCCTGGGCCCGCGCCACCGGCGCGACGATCATCGAGGACGACTTCGACGGCGAGTTCCGCTTCGACCGCCACCCCGTCGGCGCCCTCCAGGGCACGGCGCCCGGCCATGTCGTCTACGCCGGGACCGCGTCCAAGACCCTCGCCCCGGCGATGCGGCTCGCCTGGCTGGTCCTGCCCGCGCACCTGGTCGAACCCGTCGCGGAGGCCAAGCGCCTCGCCGACGCGCACACCCAGTCGCTCGGGCAGCTCGTCCTCGCCGACCTCCTCGGCACGCACGCCTACGACCGGCACGTCCGCGCGTCCCGGCTCCGCTACCGCCGCCGCCGCGACCTGCTGGCCGCGACGCTGCGCGACCGCGCCCCGCACGTCCGCGTCCAGGGCATCGCCGCCGGCCTGCACGCCCTCGTCCTCCTGCCGGACGACGGCCCCGCCGAGCCCACGATCATGAAACGCGCCGAGGCCGCCGGGCTGGCCCTGATGCCGCTCCGCGACCACTGGCAGAACCCGTCCGGACGCCCGCAGGGCTTCATCATCGGTTACAGCACCCCCGTCGGCTCCGCCTACCCGCCCGCCCTCGACGCCCTCTGCACCGTCCTGCGGTGAAAGGACCGCCAATGCTGCGCAAGGCCGTGAGACCGGACGTACCGGAGATCGCCGCGCTCATGCGTTCGTCCGTGCTCGCCGTCTTCCCTCGCTTCCATGACGAACGCGAGACGGCCGCCGCCGCCCGATACCTCACCGAGCCCGACACGACGCTGATCGACGACGGGACCTACTACGTGCACGAGATGGACGGGGAGATCGTCGCCTGCGGCGGCTGGAGCAGGCGCGACAAGCTGTACACCGGTTCCGGCGACGCGCCCACGGACGGCCGCCTGCTGGACCCGGCGACCGAACCCGCACGGGTACGGGCGATGTTCGTGCGGAGCGACTGGACCCGCCGGGGCCTCGGGCGCGAGATCCTCACCACATGCGAACAGGCGGCCAAGACCGAAGGCTTCCGGGCGCTGGTCCTGATGGCCACCCTTCCGGGCGTCCCGCTCTACCGGTCCTACGGCTTCCGCGAACAACGGCGCACCCGCGTACCGCTGCCCAACGGCGTCGTCCTCGACGGCGTCGCCATGGAATACCCCCTGTCCGGCGAAGACTGAACCGTCTCAGGCCCTGCCGCGGGGGGCGGGGAACTCGGCCCACACCGTCGTGCAGGGCCCGTCGGTGCGATGCCCCCACCGAGACGAGAGCGCCTCGACGATGTGGAGGCCGCGGCCGCTCTCGTCCTGATCATCACGCAGAACCGGCCGCGCCCCGCCCGCCCCGTCGTCGCTCACCTCGGCACGCAGTACCCCCTCACCCGCCCACAGCGCGATGTGGATCTTCCCGCCCCGCCCGGACGCGGTGTGCCGGATCCCGTTGACGGCGAACTCGTCCACCACGAGCGCCATGTCACCCAGCAACTCACCGTCGGGGGACACGTGATCCGGGACGAGCGTGTCCCGCAGGAACAGCCGAGCATGCCGGACGGAACGCTCCACGCCCGGAAGGGTCAGTACGGCGAGAAGCCGCAACTCCCCGGCCTCGCGGGTCGTCATCGTGATTCCTCCTCCGATTGTCACCCGCCAAGGCTGATCGCCCTCCGTGACCGCATCAACACGGTTCCAGAAGGTTAGGCATATTCAGTGATCGCCCCATGGATCAGTGCGATGGCTCTAAGAACGAATATCTCTAACTTTCACGAGGAAGAACTGATCATGTACTTAGCGTGACATTCTTCGATGCATGAGACATGACGACCGGCAGACGTACCGCCGCAGGAAGATCGGCGACGCTCTGAAGAGGTTCCGCGAGGACCTCGGCCTGACCCAGGGCGCCGCCGGTCGCCTGCTCGAACGCTCCCAGGCGTCGCTCAGCGCCTACGAGAACGGCCACCGCGCCATCCGGCGCCGGGACCTGAAGCACATCCTGGACATGTATGACGTGACGGATGAACTCGTCCGCAAACGCCTGCTCTCCCTCGCAGCTCAAGGCCGCCAGAGCGGCTGGTGGCACGACTTCAACGAACGCCTGGAACCCGGCGTCCTCGACTTCGCCGCCCTCGAATCCGACGCGACCCATGTTCGAGCCTTCGGCGCGCAACTGGTTCACGGGCTTCTGCAAACCGAGGAGTATGCGCGCGCGGTCATCAGCAGTTCTGGGACTGCGCTTCGTAGGACATCTCAGGAGATCGAGACAGACGTCAAGTTCAGAATGAACCGCCAGCGTATGCATGATCATCAACCTCCGCCGGAGATCGCAGTGATCTTGGGGGAGGCGGCGCTTCGGCAGCGGTTGGGAGGGCTCGACATCTGGCGCCGCCAGTTGCTGAGGCTGGTGGAGATGAGCGAGAGGCCCCACATCGCAGTCCAGGTGCTTCCGTTCGCCGCGGAGGTCCACCCTGGTTCGGACGGCTCCTTCACGGTCATCAGTGTCGTTCCCGAGGGGTTGCTCGACGTCGTCACCGTTCACAGCATGACCCGTACCTGGTACGTCGACGAGCCTTCCGACGTCGACCATTACCTGCGGACGTTCGATCGTCTCCAAGAGATCGCGCTATCCGAATCTGATTCCCGGGTAACGATCGAACGGATAGTGTCCGAGGCATGAGTGAGCAGACTCCCTCCACCGCTCAGTGGCGCACCAGCAGTTACAGCGGCGGTTCGGGCACCGAGTGCGTTCAGGTCGCGGAGCTGGGGCCGGTGGTCGCGGCGCGTGACTCCAAGGATCCGGCCGGGCCGGTGCTGGGCTTCGTGCCGTCGGCGTGGCGCGTCTTCCTGGACGAGGTGAAGCGTGGTGCGCACGACCTCGCGTGACGCCAGCGAACAAATCCGGTGGTGCAAGAGCAGTCACAGCGGTGGTCAGGGCACCCAGTGTGTCGAGGTCGCGGGGCTGGGGGCAGTGGTCGCCGCGCGTGACTCCAAGGACGCGGCCGGTCCGGTGCTGGGCTTCGCGCCGTCGGTGTGGCGCGTCTTTCTGGACGAAGTGAAGAGTGGGGTGCACGATCTCGGCTGACGAGTTGGTGGGGGCGCTTGCTGAGTCGGCGCGGGCGGCCTTTGGTGAGGTGCGGGAGCGGCATCCGGGGGAGTCGTTCTACTTCTTCGCGCTTTTCACCGATGCGTTCGCCGCTTACATTCTGCCGACCTCTGGGTCCGAGGAGGGGCTGCGGAGGGTCGCGGAGAAGTACGTCGCGGAGTTCGGGCGGACCGTCGAGGAGCAGGCGGACGGGCTGCGGTGGAGTCCGGTCGACTCGCCGTACCACATGTTCGGTGAGGACCACTTCGGCCCGGTTCTGGAACTGCTGGGGCGGCGGGGTGATCCGTGGCAGCGGGATGACGACGGGCTCGACGCCGAGATCGATGCGCGGTTCGAGGCTTGTTTCCAGGCGTTGGCGATGCTGGACGAGGAAGGCTTCTTCGGGCGCGGCGCCGAGCGTGAGCGTGTGCTGGTGAACGTCCTGCAAGGGGACCAGAGCGACCGGAGCATCCTGGAGAACGCGCGGCGCCTCAACCCGCCTGGCGCGGTGGCGAGGTTGGAGCGTGATCTGGACATCCCTCCGTCGGCGGGTGAGTTCGTCACGCTCGGGTCGCGGGGTGCTTACCAGATCAACGCGCTGGAGTACGCGCCTGGGCCGGGGCTTCTGGTGGCGTGCGGGTCCGGTGGCGATTTGTTCGCCTGGGATCTTCATGGCGGGTCTGAGCTGCTCGCCGCTGATCATCCGGAGAACTACTGGGGGTGCGCGCTTTCGGCGGACGGCCGGACGCTGCTGTTGAACGACCACAAGCGCGTCATGCGCGTCGACCTGCCAAGTGGTGCTCGGCACGATCTGCGGATCCGGGACGCGTGGGCAATCGCGATCTCGCCTGATGGGGCGGTCGTGGCGGTTGCCGAAGGCGACTCGGTGCGGGCCTGTGAGGTGTCCGGGGGACGGGAATTGTGGCGGGTTGAACGTCCGGCGTCCGCGTTGCGGTTCAGCGGGGACGGGACGTTGCTGGCCTTGGTCGGTGATGCGCGCGCGAAGGGCGTCTTCGTGCTGGACGCGTCCGATGGGGCCCTGCGACAGGAGCTTCAGCGGGCGCCCACGCCGGTGCGGACGGCGCCCGGCCTGGTATGGGGCCCGGACGATCTGCTGTTCGCGGCCGTGGACCAGGAGACCGGGCATATCCGGCTGTGGCGTCCGCATGACGGCTTCGCATCTGGGCCGTCGTTCGATCCGGTGTCCGGTGAGGTCGCGGATCTGGCGTTCTCGCCTGATGGCGTGTTGCTGGCGTCGGCGCACGTCGGTGGGGCCGTGAACGTGTGGGACGTCGCCTCCGCCCGCCATCTTGAGCGGCTGCGTGGGGCGCCCGAGTCCATGGACGCCGTCGTGTTCGTCGGTGACCGGAGGGTCGCGGCGGCGGGCCGGGACGTCGACTCCGGCCCGCCCGTTCACATCTGGACGGTTGCGTTCAACGACGGCGAGGCGCGCTGATCGCCAGAGTGGTGTAGGCCATCGTGAAGGCGCCGCCCAGACGATCGATGGCCGGGCCGACGACCTCTGCTACTTCCGCCAGCTTGTCTGGAGGGAGATGGGTGAGGACGCCGAAGGTGGGGAGCTGGTCGAGCCACGCGTCGCGGGTGTAGGTCCACTCCCAGTCGAAACGCCAGCGGTCCGGCTCGCCGAAGGCGTCCGTTTGGCGCATGCCTTCGGCGGTCTTGTCCAGGCCGGGCGTGTAGACGTCCACGGCGGACTTCGTGAACGAGCCGAAGTCGATCGGCGCGTCGGGGATCACCCGTCGGCAGGCCGTGGCGAGCGCGTCCGCGACCTCGGACGGGGGCTGCTGCGCGTTCCAGAACACCGTCAGCGGGCCGCCGGGCCGCAGGACTTGCGCCGCCTTGGCCGCCCCGGCGACCGGATCGATCCAGTGCCATGCCTGGGCGGCGACGACCGCGTCGAACTCCCGGCCCGCCGGGTCCCAGGTCTCGAACGTCGCGACGTCCACCTCGATCCCGTGGCGGCCCGCCAGGTCGGCCATGCGCGCGTCGGGCTCCACGCCGAGCACCTCGGCGCCCGCGTCCTTGAACTGGCGGGAGGCGATCCCGGTGCCGCAGCCGACGTCGAGGACGGCCCGGCCCGGCGCGGCGGCGACGATCCGTTCGATCAGCTCGGCGGGGTAGCGGGGGCGGGCGCGGTCGTAGCGTTCGGCGTCCGCGCCGAACGACTCCGCCACCCGCCGGTGCCGATGAGGCTCGTTGGTGGGCATGCGCCCACGCTAGTGGGCAAGCGCCCACTCGTCCAGGGTCATGGGACGGGGACGAGACCGCCGTCCACGCGGAGATCGATCCCGTTGATGTAGCCCGCGAGGGGGCTGGCCAGGAACGTCACGGTGGCGGCGATGTCGTCGGCGGTGCCGAGGCGGCCGGTCGGGTTGGGCGCGTACTCGGCCGCCACCAGCGGTTCCAGCTCCGCCCAGTCCTGGGGCCAGCCACGCCGGGCGGCGCCGTCCTCGAACAGTTTGCGCATGCCTTCGGTGACGATCACGCCGGGGCTGACGGTGTTGGCGGTGATGCCCGTGCCCGCCAGGTGCCGGGCCAGGCTCGTGGTCAGGTTGACCACCGCGGCCTTGGCCGCCGAGTACTCGACCAGGTTGGGCAGGGGAGTGGTCGCGGCCCGGCTGCCCAGGTTGATGACGCGGCCCCAGCCGCGCTCGCGCATCCCCGGAAGCACGGCCTGGATCATGCGGACGGCCGACAGGACGTTGCCGTTCATCGCCGTCAGCCATGTGGCGGGTTCGGCGTTGTCCCAATCGTGCTCGGCGACCGGTCCGGCGTTGTTGACCAGGACGTCCACGCCCCACTCGGCGGCGCGTCCGGCGACCTCGGCCGCCGCGTCGTCGTCGGTGAGGTCGCCGAGGACGACCTCAGCCGTGCCGCCCGCCGACCGGAGCCGTTCGGCGACCGCGCCCGCGCGCTCCGCGTCCCGGCCGTGCACCAGCACCGCGCAGCCCTCGGCGGCCAGCCGCGCGGCCACCGCCGCGCCGAGACCACCGCTGCTCGCCGTGACCAGCGCCTTCCGTCCCCTGAGTTCGAGATCCATGGGCCACGACCCTAGCCGCGGCCACCGACTATTCAGGCGACGGGACGACCGCCCGCTGTTAGGGTGCTGACCGTACTGCCGATCTTGTCGTGGGATGGGGTGCCCGACATGGCGTGCCGGATCAGCGAGCTGGTGCTCGACTGCCACGACCCGGAGGCGCTGGCGGAGTTCTGGTGCGAGGTACTTGGTTTTGTGGTGCTGCACCGGGAGGACGGCGACGTCGAGATCGGCCCTGAGGAAGGTTTCGGCGGCCTCCAGCCGACGCTGGTCCTCAGCCGCAGCGACGACCCCAAGGCCGGCAAGCTGCCGCTGCACATCGACGTCAACCCGACCGACCGCGACCAGGAGGCCGAACTGGAACGGCTCCTGGCGGCGGGCGCGCGGCACGCCGACGTCGGCCAGACCGGCGAGGAGAGCTGGTACGTCCTCGCCGACCCGGAGGGCAACGAGTTCTGCCTGCTGAAGGCCCGCATCAGTTGATCGTCCGCCCGGCGCGGAAGGCGGACGCGCCACGACCCCGGGTTCCGCGACGCCGTCGAGAAAGGCGTCCGGCGGGGCACGGCCCTGGTCGCTGTGAATGGGACGAACCTTCTGGGCGGGTTGTTGTGCGGCGTCAAGCCGCCGATCTGTCACATCTACTGGCTCGTCGTGTCGGAGAAGGCGCGCGGGCGGGGCGCCGGACGCGCTCTGATCGCGGACGCGATGCGCCGGTTCGTGCGCGGGCCCGGGGTCGTGGAAGTGGTGACGTTCGGCGCCGACCATCCGGGTGCGGTGGAGAGCGGCGCGCGGGTGTTCTACGAGCGGCTCGGGTTCGCGGCGGGGGAGACGGCGGAGCCGGGGCCCGAGGGCGGCTCGCGGCAGGTGTATCGGCTGGTCGTCGGCTGACCGGGGGGAGCGGGGTCAGGGGCGGGCGGCTCGGGCTATGGCGTGGATGAGCATGTCCAGTTCGGTGTCGAAGATCTCGTCGGCGGTGGTCGCGCGGAGGTGCGGCTCGGCGGCGGTCAGCCGGGGATGGTCTCCGGGGCTCCGGCCGGTCGCCTCCAGGCTGGCGTCCCGGTGCACGCCCGCGACGTCGCCGTGCAGCTCGCGGTGGATCCGTCCTAGGACGAGGTCGATGAAGACCAGGTAGTAGCGGGCGGCCTGGCGGTCGTCCAGGCCCGCCTCGGCGAGCGTGTCCAGGATCAGCTCCACGGTGCGCAGCGCGCCGGGACCGTGGTAGGCGCGGGTCGTGACGATCTCCGCCAGGCCGGGGTAGGCGGCCAGCTCACGGCGGATGGAGGCGGCCAGCACCCGCAGCCGCCGGTCCCAGGGGCCCTCGCCGATGCCGGGCGGCACCACCTCGTGCTCGGCGACGGCGTCCAGGACGAGGGCGACCAGCTCGTCCTTGTCGGCGACGTGCCGGTACAGCGCCATCCGGGACGCGCCCAGGTCGGACGCGAGCCGCCGGATCGTGAGCGCCCCCATCCCCTCGTCGCGGGCGATCCGCAGGGCGGCGTCCACGATCCGCGCGCGGCTGAGGCTGCCCCACGCGCGGCGGGACGGTCGGCTCGAAGAAGCGCTCACAGAGGGAAACCGTAGCCGACCCTCTTGCGGACTACTGTCCGCAAGACTTAGGTTTGCCTAACCTTAATTCGTCGAGGGAAGGGAACCCTCTCGTGGTCTCGCAGGAGCATGTCGCGGCGGCACGGGCCCGGTCCGCGGGCCGGGCGCCGGGGACGGTGATGGTCGCGCTGGTCGCGGGGGTGCTGGCGGCCAGCCTCGGGCAGACGATCGTGCTCGCCGTGCTGCCCGAGTTCGCCCGCGGGCTGGACGCGTCCACGACCGAGGTCACCTGGGTGCTGACGGCGTTCATGCTGTCCAGCGCGGTGGCGACGCCGATCGCCGGGCGGCTCGGCGACCTGGTCGGCTACCGGCGGGTCCTCGTCGGCTGCCTGTGCTGTTTCACGGTGGGCAGCCTGGTGTGCGCGCTGGCTGGCGGGTCGCTGGGCGTGCTGATCGGCGGGCGGGCGCTGCAGGGCGTCGCCGGCGGCGTGTTCCCGCTGGCCTTCGGCATCGCGCGGACCGCCGTGCCGCCCGCCCGGCTTCCCGGTGTCATCGCGCTGCTCAGCGCCATGTTCGGGATCGGCGGCGCGGCCGGGATGGTGGTGGCGGGGCCGCTCGTGGACGTCCTCGGAACGTCGTGGCTGTTCTGGGGAACGCTCGTCCTCGGCGGGGCCGCGCTCGCCGCCGTGCCCGCGCTGCCCGCCGTCCGGCCGTCCCGTGGCGGGCGCCTCGATCTGGGCGGAGCGGTCCTGCTGTCCGGGGCGCTGGTGTGCCTGCTGCTGGCGATCAGCCAGGGCAGGCCCTGGGGGTGGGGCTCGGCCGCCGTCGTCGGGCTGTTCGCGGGCGGCGCGGTGCTGCTGGCCGCGTTCGGCGTGCTGGAGTCGCGGATCGGCGACCCGCTGGTCGACCTGCGGCTGATGGGCCGCCGGGGGCAGGCGACCACCAACCTCGCCACGTTCGTCGTGGCCATGGCGATGTTCGGGGCGATCACGCTCGTCCCGCGGTTCGTGCAGACACCCGCCGGCGCCGGGTACGGGTTCGGCTCCTCGCCGTCGGAGGCCGGGCTGCTCATGCTTCCGATGGCGCTGGTCATGCTGGTCGCGAGCCCGGCGGCGGCGCGGCTCGGGCACCGGCGGGGCGGGCGCGCGCCGCTGGTGGCCGGGGCGGTGTGCGCCGCGGCGTCGCTCGCCGTCCTCGCCGCCGCCCACGGCCACCTGGTGAACTTCTACCTCGTCGGGCTGCTGATCGGCGCCGGGTACGGCCTGGCGTTCGCCGCGATGGGCATCCTCATCGTCCAGGACGCCCCGGTGCGTCAGACCGGGGTCGCCACCGGGATCAACACGATCGTCCGGACCACGGCCGCGGCGGTCGGCGCCCAGCTCGCCGCCGTCCTGCTGGAGGCGCGGACGCCCCCGGACGGCCCGGCGCCGGACGAGTCCGGATACACGCTGGGGTTCACGGTCTTCGCCGTCCTGGGCGTCGCCGCTGTGGCCGCCGGTGCTCTCGTTCCCGGCCGCTCGGACGGTCAGGCCGGGGCGTAGCGGGTGAGGACGAGGCGCCCGCCGGGCAGCGTCCGGGATTCGAGCAGGCGGAGCCGGACGGGCGACGGGCCGCCGAACACCGGGGTCCCGGCGCCGAGGAAGGACGGGCCGATCATGAGGTGGATCTCGTCGACCAGACCGGCGGTCAGCAGGTCGTTCCACAGCGTGCGGCTGCCGAACATGAGGATCTCCCTGCCCGGAGCGTCCTTGAGCTCGGCCACGCGGGCGTGGGCGTCGGCCCGCTTGACGATCTCGGTGTTGTGCCAGGGCGCCGTCCGGTCCGGGGTGAGCGTGTCGGAGACGACGACCTTGTCGATGGCGTTGTTGAGCCGGGAGATCTCACGCCCCACCGGGGAGGCGGACGGGTCGTCGGCAACGGGCGGCCAGAAGGTCTTGAAGCCCTCGTAGCTTGTGCGTCCGAGGAGGAGGGTGTCGGCGGCGCGGAGGCGTTCGGCGTTGTAGTCGTCGAACGCCTCGTCAAAGGGAAGGACCATGACGTCGTTGCCGGGGCCCTCGTAGTAGCCGTCCAGCGTGATGATGTTGGTGACGATCAGCTTGCGCATCGGTTTCTCCTCTGGTTCGCGATTCACAGGGGGAGAGACACGGCGTGCGGCGGATTCATCGGTCAGGGCGAGAATTCTTCCGGGAGGCCGAACAGCGGATACAGCGCGGGGTCCAGGAAGGAGGAGAGCCGGGTGACGCGGCCGTCGCGGACGCTGAGGACGGTGATCGCGCCGATCAGGAAGCGGCCGTCGGGGTTCCGCTGGTAGCAGGCGAAGGCGGGCTGGCCGCTGGCCTGGATCGGCACGAGGCGCCAGGGCGTCTCGAAGACCCGTTCGGCGATGAACCGGACGACGTCGTCGCGCCCGTCGAACCACGCGGGCAGCGGCGGCATGGTGAAACGGACGTCGTCGGCGAGCAGCGTGACCAGGGCGTCGACGTCGGCCCGTTCCCAGGCGGTGACGAAGGCGTCGATCAGCTCGCGCCGCCCGTCCGCGCCGAGCGCCGACAGCTCGGTCTGCTGCGTGGCCGGAGGGACCCGTTCCTGGACGGCCTTCCGCGCGCGCTGGAGGGCGCTGTTCACGGCGGCGGGCGTGAGGTCGAGGAACGCGGCCACCTCGGCGGCGGAGAACTCCAGCACCTCGCGCAGGATCAGCACCGCCCGCTGCGTCGCGGGCAGGTGCTGCAACGCGGCGACGAACGCCAGCTCCACGTTCTCGCGGCGAGCGAACGACGCGGCCGGGTCGTCGGCGCCGGGGTCGTCGCCGGTGAGGTCGTCCGGCCATGGCTCCAGGAAGACCGGGCCCTGGACGGGCTCGCCCAGGTCGTGGACGTCGCGCCGGGCCGGGCCGTGGTCGGGGGACAGGACGCGCCGCGGGCGTTTCGACGCGAGCCGCAGGCAGGCGTTGGTGCTGATCCGGTACAGCCAGGTGCGCAGCGAGCTGCGTCCCTGGAATCCGGGCAGGCCGCGCCAGGCGGCGAGCAGCGTCTCCTGGAGACCGTCCTCCGCGTCGTGCAAGGAGCCGAGCATGCGGTAGCAGTGCGCCTTCAGCTCGCCCCGGTAGCGGGCGACGAGGCCGTCGAACGCCGCGCGGTCACCGGCGCGGGCCCTGGTCAGGAGCTCGGACTCGTCCACACGCGGAGCCTAGCCGGTCGCCGGGCCCGCGCTCATCCGGCGGACGGGACGAGCCGGGCGCAGCGGCGGCAGGCGCGCGCGGACGCCGCCACCATGGCGTGCGACGCGGCGGTCAGGACCCCGGCGAGCACCATCAGCGGCCAGTCCGCCGCCAGGGCCGAGGCGGCGACGAGGGCGAGGGACGCGACCCCCATGGCGGCGCCGGCGGTGGTGCCGGTCCACGCGACCACGAGCGGCAGCCGGGGCGGTGTCGGGATCCGCCGGGCGAGCGGGCCGGTCGCGGCCAGGGTCGCCGCGGCGAGGAGCGCGGCGGTGGCCGCGACGGCCGCGAGATGGACGGCCAGCAGCCGCGCCGGCCAGCCCCCGTCCAGCCCGGCGGTCCAGGCCAGCAGCCAGCAGCCGAGCAGGAACGGGACGGCGCGGGCGGCGGCCCGGCCGGTGTGCCTGGCCTGGGCGATCGTCAGCTCCCGCTGGCAGTGCGCGGCGAGTTCCGCGCTGGTCCCGAACTCGCGCACCGCCCGGCGGGCCGCGCGGTCGTAGGGCATCCCGTCGCCGGTGTGGGCCGAGACCGCGTCCGTGAGGCCGGCGCGGATCTCGCCGACCAGCCGGGCCTTGTCGCGCGCCGGGCCCTGCAGCGTGCCGGCGAGGGCCTCGACATAGCCCTCGACCGGGTCCGCGGCGGTGCTCATGTGGACGCCTCGCGCGGCGGCGCGGGGTTCAGGACGGAGCCGATCGCCGCCGTGAACTCCTCCCACGCCGACCGTTCGGCGGCCAGGCTGCGCCGCCCCGCGGCGGTGAGCTCGTAGGAGCGCCGCCGCCGCTCGCCGACCGAGTCCCAGGTGCTGCGCAGCAGGCCGAGCCGCTCCAGCTTCGTCAGCGCCGGATAGATCGTGCCCGTGCGCAGCTCCAGCGCCCCGCCGCTGCGCTCCTGCACCGCGGCGATGATCGCGTAGCCGTGCAGCGGGCCGGCCTCCAGCACGGCCAGCAGCAGTCCGTCCAGATGTCCGCGCACCGCGTCCGCCCTCATAGGTAGACAGCCTACACATGGGTCGTGTAGGCATGGTACCTATTGGCAGCCAACATATATGGAGGTCTCGCGGTGACGAAGTTCCTGCTGTCCGTGCACGTCCTGGCGGCGATCCTGGCGATCGGGCCGATCACTGTGGCCGCGTCCCTGTTCCCGCGTTACGCGAAGGAGGCGGTGCCCGGCGGCGCCGATCCGGACGGGCGGACGGCCGCCTTTCTGCACCGGATCTGCCAGGGCTATGGCGTCCTCGGCATCGCCGTCCCCGTATTCGGGTTCGCGACGGGGGCGCAGCTCGGCGTCCTCACCGACGCCTGGCTGATCGCCTCGATGGCGCTGACCGCGATCGCCGCGGGCCTGCTCGCGCTGGCGATCCTGCCCGTCCAGCGGCGGCTGCTGGCGGAGCCGGGCCCGGGCAGGGCCGTGACCCGGCTGACGGCCATGACCGGGACCTTCAACATCATCTGGACGGTCGTGGTCGTCCTCATGATCGTCCGGCCCGGGTCGACGACGGGCGCGTAGCCCGGGAGACGGGACGTCAGCCGTCGTAGCCGTTGACGAAGCGGGCGAGGAGGCGGGCGAACTCGGCGCGCTCCTCGCCGGTCCAGTCGCTCATCGCCTTGGCGAAGTGCTCCTGGCGGGTGCGGCGGGTGGCGTCGACGACACCGCGGCCCTCGGGGGTCAGCTCCAGGTGGATGCGGCGGCCGTCCTCCTGGGACGCGACGCGCCGGACGTAGCCGGACTTGACGGCCTCGGCGACGATCCGGCTGCCGCGCGAGGCGTCGACGCCGAGTCGGGCGGCGACCAGCCCGACGCTCATCTCCTCGCCCGGATGGTCGGGGCCCTCGTCGACGACGTCCACGACGTGCAGGACCTGGACGTCCACGGGCAGGTTGTGCTCCCGGATGGCGGCCCGGCCGAGCCGCTGCCGCGACATGCCGCGCCGCAGCTTGACCATGCTCCGCTCGACGGTGTTCAGGGCCTCCTCGCTCATGCGGCCCAGTCTAGCTAGGTTGCGCAGCTCATATGCATGTGTCTAGCATTCATATGCTTAAAACATATGAATGAGAGGTGCACATGGTTGCGACGACGGCCCCGATGAGCCCCCGGCACCGGCTGCTGGTGTTCGGCGGGCTGATGCTGGCCGGGCTCATGTCCTCCCTGGACGCGACGGTGCTCGGCACCGCGCTGCCGACGATCGTCGGGGACCTCGGCGGCCTCGACCGGCTGGCCTGGGTGTCGACCGCGTACGTGCTGGCCGGCAGCGTCACCGTGCCGCTGTCGGGACGGCTCGGCGACCTGTTCGGACGCCGCCCGATCCTGCTGATCGGGCTCGCCGGGTTCCTGGCCGGGTCGGCGGCGTGCGGGGCGGCGCCGTCCATGAACTGGCTGATCGCGTTCCGCGTCGTGCAGGGCGCCGCCGCGGGCTGCCTGATGAGCTCGATGTTCGCGCTGACCGGCGACCTGTTCGAGCCGAGGGAGCGCGCCAGGTACCAGGGCTACTCGGCGCTGATCTTCGCGGTGTCGAGCGTCGCCGGGCCCCTGGTCGGCGGGTTCCTCACCGACCACGCGTCCTGGCGGTGGGTGTTCTACGCCAACCTTCCGCTCGGTCTCGCCGCCGTCGCCACGACCGCGCTGTTCCTGCGGCTGCCGAAACCGGAGGGCAGGCCGCGGGTCGACTACCCCGGGATCGTGCTGCTCGGCGCGGCGGTCACCTGCTTCACGCTGTTCACCAGCTGGGCCGGGACGCGCCACGCGTGGGGCTCGCCGGTCGTCCTCGCGTTGGCGGCGGGCTCGGCGGTGCTGTTCGGCGTGTGGGTCCTGGCCGAGCGGACGGCCGCCGAACCGGTGATCCCGCCGCGGCTGTTCCGCGACCGGTCGTTCGCCGTCGCGTGCGCCGTCGCGGCCGTCGGCGGCGCGACCGGGTTCGGGCTCGCCGTCTACCTGCCGATGTTCTTCCAGGTCGTCGGGGGAGCGGGGGCGACGGAGTCGGGCCTGCTGCTCCTGCCGATGATGATCGGGCTGCTCGTCGCGTCGATGGGCGCCGGACGGCACATCGCGCGGACCGGCCGCTACCACCGGCTGCCCGCCGCGAGCATGGCGATCAGCGCGCTCGGCGTCGTGCTCCTCGCGACCATGGACACCGGCACCGGCCTGCTCACCGCCTGCTGCTATATGGCCGTCCTCGGATTCGGCGCGGGGCTGTCGCAGCAGGTCGTCATGCTCATCGCGCAGAACGCCGCGCCGCGCCGCGACCTCGGCGCGGCGAGCTCCGGGGTGTTCGCGACCCGGATGCTCGGCACCGCCGCCGGGATGGCGGTGTTCGGCGCGATCGTGTCGAACCGGTTCGCCGAGGAGATCGCGCGCCGCCTCCCGGACGGGGACGTCCCCGCGTTCTCCGACGCCGTCCGCCCAGAGGTGCTGGACACGCTCCCCGGACCGGTGCGGGACGGGGTCGCCGAGGCGTTCGCGGCCGCGTTCTCCGACCTGTTCCTCACCGGGCTGCCCGTCCTCGCGGTGGGCCTCGCGGCGGCGCTGCTGCTGCCGAACGTCCAGCTCACCCCGCGCGGCGGCCCGGGGGAGGAGGGTTAGCCGTCGAGGGCGGCGTCGTGGACGAGGAGCGCGATCTGCACCCGGTTGTTCAGCTCCAGCTTCGTCAGCAGCCGCGACACGTACGCCTTCACGGTCGCGACGCTGAGCGACAGCTCCGCGCCGATCTCGCTGTTGGTGCGGCCGCGTCCGACGAGGGCGGCGACGGCCCGCTCGCCGTCGCTCAGCCGGTCCAGCAGCTCCCGCGCGCGGGCCCGGCGCGGATCGGCACCGGACACCGCGACATAGGACATCATCTTGCGCAGCACGCCCGGCGACATCATCGGCTCGCCCGCCGCGACCTGCCGGATCGCCCGGACGATCTCCGGCGGCGGGGTGTGCTTCAGCAGGAACCCGCTCGCGCCCGCCCGCATCGCGCGCATGATGTGGTCGTCGGTGTCGAACGTCGTCAGGATGATGATCTCCGGGGGGTCACGGCGGGAGCGCAGCAGCTCGGTCGCGGCGAGCCCGTCCAGCCGGGGCATCCGGATGTCCATCAGGACGACGTCGGGCCGGTGCTGGTTCACGGCGGCGACGACCTCGGCGCCGTCGGCGACGTCCCCCACCACGTCGAGGTCTTCGGCGTTCGACAACATCATCGACAGGCCGGCCCGGACGAGCGCGTCGTCGTCCACGATCAGGACGCGGATGGGTGGGGACTCCATCCCGACACCTTACGGCCCCCGGCGCCTCACGGCCGGTGTATGCGCCGTCCGCTGATCTCGCGCGCCGCCAGCCGGAACCACGCGTCGCGCTCCCCGCCCGGCCACGGCTCGACCTGGGCGACCCGCGCGACCTCCGCGTCCGACAGGGGATGCGCGCCGCCGCGCAGCAGGACGCTCCACCCCTCGCGGCTCGACTCGTCGAACCGGTCGACCTCGAAGGCCGTGCGGACCTCCCCGCCCGCCACGACGGTCAGCAGGCTGCGGTTCAGGCGCCCCGCCACGGACGTGCGGAAGATCACCGCGTCGCCGTCGAGAGCGTAGTTCACGGGGACGAGCGTGGGCCCCTCGCCGTCGTCGAACGCGACACGGCCGACGGACCCGCCGGCGAGGAGCCGCAGGCATTCGGCGCGGTCGAGCTCGTCGAGAACGGGCCGGCCGGAGGAGTTCGCTGCCATGGGGGTGACCCTTCCCGGCTCGCGGCGCGGCATTCGGATCTACAGCGGAAGGCGGGCGTGCAGCCGGAACCGGCCGTCGCCGGTGTGGCCGTGCTCCAGCGTGCCGCCGAGCAGCGCGACCCGTTCGGCGAGGCCGACGAGCCCCGCGCCGGCGCCGGGCATCGCGAGCGCGGACGGCCGGGGCGGGACCGCGTTGACGACCTCGATGTCCAGGTCGGACGAGGCGTCGAGGGTGACCCGGACGGCCGCGCCCGGCGCGTGCTTGCGGGCGTTGGTCAGCCCCTCCTGGACGATCCGGAACGCGTGCCGCCCGACGCGGGACGGGACCCGGTCCGGGTCGGGGACGTTCTCGTCCAGCTCGACGCGGCCCCCGGCGCGCCGCGACTCCTGGACCAGGCCGGACACGTCCGCGAGCGTCGGCTGCGGCCGGTCGGGCGCGGCGCCGGGCGTGTCGCCGGACGTGTCGTCGCGCAGCACGCCGATCACCTCGCGCAGGTCCTCCATCGCCTCGTAGGCGCTCTGCCGGATGACGCCGGCGGCCTCGCGCTGCGCGGCGGGCGTGTCCGGGCGGAACTCCAGCGCACCCGCGTGCACGGCCAGCAGCGAGATGCGGTGCGCGAGCACGTCGTGCATCTCCCGCGCGATCCGCTCCCGCTCCAGCAGCCGCGCCTCCTCGACCCGCAGCCGCTGCTCCGACTCCGCCGACCTGGCACGCTCCTTCAGCGACTCGATCAGCTGCCGCCGCGACCGGACGAGCATCCCGGTGGCGACCAGCACCGCGTAGCCCAGGACGAACACCGCGGCCGACTCCCATCGCTCCCGGGTGCTGACGAACTCCTCGGGCGCCAGCTGGAACGTCACCAGGACGAACACCGAGTTCAGCAGGGCGAGGGCGACGGCGGGCTGCCAGCGGCGGTGGACGGCCACGGTGAACAGGCTCATCGCCGTGGCGCCCCAGGAGAGGGAATTGGTGAACTCCAGGCAGATCAGGAACACGGCCACCCAGATCGGCCACCGGCGCCGGAAGAGCAGCAGGAGCAGGAGACCGCCCGTCCCGAACACGGCCTCCCGGAGATCGTCAATCCAGTCCGGCCGCGTCGGATACGCCTCCCGGGCGCCCGCCAGCACCACCAGACCGATCACCAGCGCGGCCGCCGTGACGGCGGCGTCGCGGGACCATTCGGGCGCGGACCTGCGGAGAATCACGCCGACCACGCTAATCCCCGGCGGTGTTCCCGGCAGCGGCCGCAGGTCGGTGTCCCATCGACTTTGGTATCGCCCCGGGGCTCAGCCGGCCTTGGCGACGGTGAGGAGGACGGCGGCGTCCTCCAGGGCCTCCAGGCTGTGCCGCGCGCCGGGGACGATGAGGAGGTCGCCGGAGATCCCGTCCCAGGAGTGCTCCCCGCTCGCCATCCGCACCCGGCCGTGCAGGACCATGACCGTCGCCTCGCCCGGGCTCTCGTGCTCCGCCAGCGTCGTGCCGGCCGTCAGCGCGATCAGCGTCTGCCGCAGGACGTGCTCGTGCCCGCCGTAGACGGTCCCCGCGCTGCGCCCGGTGGAGCCGTCGGCGGCGCGCTTCAGATGATCACGTACCTGTGCGTCCAGCGAGAGCTTCTGCATGGCCACCAGTGTGCCAGCGGCCCGGCCGCCGGCCGGGGCCGGGTCACTTGAGCGGCGCGGCGGTGACGGGCTTCCCGGTCGCCCCGCCCGCGAGCCAGTCCTGCCAGGACTTCGCCCACGGCGTCGGGCCGTTGCCGAACTGGAGCTGCCGGGTGGTGCCGGTGACCTTGACGACGTCGCCCCGGTTGGCGAAGTTGTAGAACCACTTGGCGTCCCCGGGAGACGCGTTCACGCAGCCGTGGCTGACGTTGGAGTTGCCCTGGGAGTCGGTCGACCACGGCGCCGAGTGCACGAACGTCCCGCTGTAGGTCAGGCGGACGTTCCAGTTCGTCTTGATCCGGTACTCGCCGGGGTTTCCGGTCGTCGCCGAGTCCATGACCATGCGGCCCGCCTTCTCCTGCACGATCATGGTGCCGCTGTAGCTCTCGTGGCCGGGCTTGCCCATGCTGACCTTCATCGTCCGGACGGTCCTGCCGCCGTCGGTGACCGTCGCGCGGTGCCGCTTGGCGTCGATGGTCGTGACGTGCCTCGCGCCGACGGTGAAGGAGACGCTGCGGTCCTTCATCCCGTACATGCCCTCGCCGGCCTTCAGGCCAGCCAGGTGGGCGACGACCTTCACCTTCTGCCCGGACGGCCAGTACTCGCGGGGCCGGAAGTCGACCTCCTTGTCGCTGACCCACGTCCAGGCGCCCTCGACCGGCTTGGACATCCGGACCTCAAGGGCCCTCTCCACCGCGATCTTCCCGGCCTTCGTGGTCACCGGCCTGGACAGCAGCAGCTGCACGGGCATGCCGACGCCGACGTTCTCGCCGTCCAGCGGCGACATGCCGCTCTCCAGCTTCTTGCGCGGCGTCAGCGTCGTGAACGTGGACGTCGCCGTGGCCTGCTTGCCGCCCTCGCCGGTGCCCGCCGCGGTCACCGTGTACGTCGTGGCCGGACGCAGCGTCCACGACGACTTCCACGACGTGCCGCCGGCGGCGAGCTTCCCCTCGGCCTTGGTCTTGTTCTTGCCGTAGGTGAGGGTCACGTTCGTCAGCCTGCCGTTGCCCGCGGTGACGGTGACGGGCTTGCCGGGCTCGACCTGCTGGGTGCCGGTCGCGGGCGTGATGGCCAGCTTCACCGTGTCCTCGGCCTTGCCGCCGTCGCCGCCCCCGTCGCCGCCGCCACCACCGGACGAGCAGCCCGCGGCCGCGATGGCCGCGGCGCCCGTCACCGCCGCGATCGCCGTCCAGGTCCGACCCTTGAGCACCAGAGGACTCCTCACTCTCGACGCGTCCCTTCGTCAGGGTATGCACGGTTTTGCGTAAAGCATTCGAAAGTGCGGGGAATGGTCGGTTTTCACAAGGGCGGGGTCAAGGGGCGTGGACGCCTCCCGCGCCGTGCGGGAGCCGTGCGGCGGCGGCCCTGTCCAGGAGGAACAGCGTGCCCTGCCGTCCCCGCGCCCCGGCGACCGGTGCCCGGTAGTGCGTCGGCTCGGTCAGCCCGAGCCGGACGGCCTCGGCCTTGGACTCGCCGGCCGCCAGCACCCACACCTCCTCCGCCGCCCGCAGCGACGGGAACGTCAGCGAGATCCGCGTCGGCGGCGGCTTCGGCGCGTTCCGCACCGCCACCACCGGACGCTCGTCGCGCAGCGCAGGCGTCTCCGGGAACAGCGACGCCACGTGCGCGTCCGGGCCGACGCCGAGCATCAGCACGTCGAACGAGGGGACCGGCTCGCCGTCTCCGGGACGTGCGGCGGCCTTCAGCTCGGCGGCATAGCGTCCGGCGGCGGCGTCGGGGTCGTCGCCGTCCGGGCCGTCCGGCGCGGGCATCGGACGCACCCGCGCCGGGTCGACCGGGACATGGTCGAGCAGCGCCGCGCGGGCGCCGGTCTCGTTGCGCTCCGGGTCGCCGGTGGGCAGGAAACGCTCGTCGCCCCACCACACGTCCACGCGGCCCCAGTCGACCGCGTCGCGGGCACCGGTCGCGGCGACCGCGGCGAGCACCGCCGTGCCGACGCCGCCGCCCGTCAGCACGATCGACGCCGAGCCGCGGGCCGCCTGCGCGTCCACGATCCGCGTCACCAGCCGCGCCGCCGCCGCCTCGGCGAGCACGTCCTGGTCGCGGTGCAGCAGCACCGACAGGGGGATCACGCGTCCTCCGCCGTGCCGCGCCCCCGCTCCTCGGCCTCCTCCTTGGCGGGCTCGGTCCGGGCGGCCTCGGCCGTCGCCGACAGCGGCTCGCTCGCCGTGCCCTCGCGCGTCGTCCCGCCCGCGAGGTCCTTGGCGAACCGGGCCGCGGCGTCGCGGTACACCTCGTCGGGGTCGAGCCGGCGCAGCTCCTCGGCGAGCAGCTCCGCCATCGGGCGCCGCATCAGCGACACCTGCCGGTCGGGCTGGCCGGGACGGCACAGCGTCGCGACCCGGCCGTCCGGACGGTGGATCACGATGTCGCCGCCGGTCGTCGTCAGCCGGACGCCGGTGATGCCGGGGCCCTCCGACACCGTCCGGTCCATCGGCACGCCGAGCCGGATCGACAGCCACGCCGCCAGCAGCTCCGCGCTCGGGCTGTCCGGCTCGGCCATCACCGCGCCGGACACGATCTCGTCGTGGTCCTGGTCGAGCGCGGCGGCCAGCAGCGACCGCCAGTTCGTCAGCCGCGTCCAGGTGAAGTCGGTGTCGCCGGGCCGGTAGGAGTTCGCGAGCTGCGCGAGCGTGCCGAGCCGGTCGCGGGCCGCGTAGGAGTCGGTCACCCGCCGCTGCGCCAGCCGTCCGAGCGGATCCCTGGCCGGGACCTTCGGGACCTTGCCGCCCGGCCACCACGTCACCACCGGGGTGTCGGGCATCAGCAGCGGCACGACCACCGAGTCGGCGTGCTCGGCGAGCGGCCCGTACATGCGCAGCAGCACCGTCTCGCCCGGGCCCGTCTCACCCATGCGGATCTCGGCGTCCAGCCGGGACGAGTTGCCGCGCGGATCGCGGGAGATCACGGTCAGCACCCTGCACGGATGCTCGCGCGCCGCCTCCGTCGCCGCGCGCACCGCGTCGTACTGCGCCGACTCGTCCGTCACGATGATCAGCGTGAGGACCATGCCGACGGCGGGCCCGCCCATCAGATGCCGGGACTGCGTCAGCGCGTCCTGGATCTGCCGGGTGGTCGTACCGGTGAGGTCGATGTTCACTAGAGCCTCCTCCAGGTGCGGTCGTCGCGCGCCATCAGCTCGTCGGCGCTGTCGGGCCCGTAGCCGCCGGACTTGTACTGGTCGAGACCGCCGCGGCTCGACCAGAACTCCTCGATCGGGTCGAGGATCCGCCAGGACAGCTCGACCTCCTCCTGGCGCGGGAACAGCGGCGGGTCGCCGATCAGCACGTCCAGCAGCAGCCGCTCGTACGCCTCGGGCGAGGTCTCGGTGAACGACTCGCCGTACGCGAAGTCCATGTTCACGTCGCGGATCTCCATCGAGGTGCCCGGCACCTTCGACCCGAACCTGACCGTGATGCCCTCGTCCGGCTGCACCCGCATGACCAGCGCGTTCTGGCCGAGCTCCTCGGTGTCGGTCTCCGAGAACGGCAGGTGCGGCGCCTGCTGGAACACCATCGCCACCTCCGTCACCCGGCGGCTGAGCCGCTTGCCGGTGCGCAGGTAGAACGGGACGCCCGCCCAGCGCCGGTTGTCGATCTCCAGCTTGACCGCGGCGTAGGTCTCGGTGCGGGAGTCGGCGGGGATGCCGTCCTCCTCCAGGTAGCCGCGGACGTTCACGCCGCCCTGCCAGCCCGCCGCGTACTGCCCCCGCGCCGTGGACCCCTCCAGGTCGCCGGGCACCCGCACCGACGAGAGGATCTTGGCCTTCTCGGCGCGGACGGCCTCCGCGCTGAACGACGTCGGCTCCTCCATCGCCGTCAGCGCCAGCAACTGCAGGAGGTGGTTCTGGATGACGTCGCGGGCCGCGCCGATCCCGTCGTAGTACCCGGCGCGGCCGCCGATGCCGATGTCCTCGGCCATGGTGATCTGCACGTGGTCGACGAACGAGCGGTTCCAGATCGGCTCGAACATCGTGTTGGCGAACCGCAGCGCCAGGATGTTCTGCACCGTCTCCTTGCCGAGATAGTGGTCGATCCGGAAGATCGACTCCTCGGGGAAGACACGGTGGACGGTGTCGTTCAGCTCCACGGCCGTCTTCAGGTCGCGGCCGAACGGCTTCTCGATCACGACCCGGCGCCACGACCCGTCCTGGCGGTCGGCGAGGCCGCTGCGCCGCAGCTGCTCGACGACCTTCGGGAAGAACTTCGGGGGGATCGACAGGTAGAACGCGTAGTTGCCGCCCGTGCCGCGGGTGGCGTCCAGCTCCTTGACGGCCATCGACAGCGCGTCGAACGCGCCCGGGTCGTCGAACGTGCCGGGGACGAAGTGCATGCCCTCCGACAGGTGCGTCCACACGTCCTCGCGGAACGGCGTCCTGGCGTGCGCCTTGACGGACTCGTAGGCGATCTGCCGGAAGTCCTCGTGCTCCCAGTCGCGGCGGGCGAACCCGACGAGGGAGAAGCCCGGCGGCAGCAGCCCCCGGTTCGCCAGGTCGTAGATCGCCGGGAGCAGCTTCTTGCGCGACAGGTCCCCGGTGACGCCGAACAGCACGAGCACGCACGGTCCGGCCACGCGCGGGAGGCGCTTGTCCCGGGGGTCGCGGAGCGGATTGGCCGGGCTGGTCAGTGGGTCGGTCACGTGGTCCCCTTCGTCGACGCTCGCTCTGATCGCCTTGTCTGTGACGGCCCTGCTCGTGATGGCCCTGCTCGTGATGGCCCCGTTCGTGGTGGCACGCGTGCTCAGTCCCCTTCTCTGGCGGAGTCGAGCAGCCGGGCGAGTCCCGCCCGGCGGTCCTGCAGGTGCAGCCGCACCACCGGGTGGCCGGCCGCGCGCGCGTCGCGGGCGTCACCGAGCGCCCGCGCGAGCCGCAGCATGCCGAGCCGGTGGTGGCGGCCCGGGACCGGCACGTCGCGGACGACGTTCCCGGTCATCATCAGGTATACGCCTCCGTCCCGGTGATCATTCCAGATCGCGGGGTGACCCGCGCCCCAGTCGACCGTGACCGGGCGGCCCGAGCGGGCGGCGAGCAGCGCGGCCAGCCGGTGGACCTGCGCGCCCTGCCCGGTCGTCTCGTCCGGGTCCAGATAGGCGACGATCGCGAGATGCTCGTCGGCGCCGATCCGGCCGGCCAGCGCGTCCATGAGCGCGGGCAGGCCGGGCGCCGCCATCAGCTCCGGGACGGTCGTGTGCACCTCGACGGCCTGCCCGGGAGCGCCGTCGGCGAACAGCGGCTCGCCGGTCCCGTCGTCGAGCGTCATCGGGGCGGCGCCGGGCCGCGGCGCCATCGGGTCCAGCTCCAGCAGGTAGGACGCGACGGCGGCGGCGTACTCCCACACGACGAGCTGCGCGGCGAGCGGGCCGGTGACGGTGGCGTCGTCCTGGCGGGGACGGCCGTCGAACGTCACGAGGAACAGGTCGCCGGCGGGACGCAGCGGGAGGCCGCCGTCCTGGACGACCGGTGTCAGCCGCCCGCACACCGTCTCCTCCAGCAGCAGCGCGACCCAGCGCGCGATGCCCGGCAGCGCCGCCGGGTAGCCGCCGAGCACCGCCGTGCGCCGCCCGGCGCGGACCGCGCCGCCGAGGATCGCGCCGAGGACGAGCCCCGGGTTCTGCTCCGGCCGGGTCAGCGACGGCAGCACGGCGGTGGCGTCGTCGAGCAGCGCGGGCACGTCGGCGCCGGCGAGGGCCGCGGGCACCAGCGCGTAGGGGGACAGGGCGCCGAACGCGGTCGGCGCGGGCGCCTCGATCAGCGGATGACCGGCCTCCGCCGCGAGCCCGGCGGCCGCGGCGCGCGGCTCGGCGACCGTGACGAACCGCCGCGCGATCTCGGCGGGCGGCAGGCCGGGACCGTCCCGGAGCATGCCGCCCAGGACCTGGCGGAGCGCGTCGGTGCCGGGGTCGTCGCCCGTCACCACGAACAGCGTCCGGGCGAGGCGCTCCGGGTCGTCGGCCAGGCGCAGCAGCGGGCCGGGCTCCGGCCCGTCGAACACGGTGAGCGGCCCGCCGCCCGCGCCGTCCTCGCCGCCGGTGGTCAGGCGGTGCGCGGCGACGATGAGTTCGGCGGCGCGGGCCGGGGCACCGCGGCCGAGCAGCGCGACCTCGGTCAGCCCGTCGGCGCGGGCCCGCCCGCGCAGTTCCTCGGCGCGGCCGAGGGCGGCGCGGCCCGGGCCCGGCTGGCCGGGCCAGCACAGCGGGCGGCCCTCCGCCCCGGCGGCGCCGGCGGACGGCCACAGCGACGGGTCCTCGGAGGCGAGCCGGACGGGCACCTCGTCGATCCACAGGCGCCCGAGCACCCGCTCGGCGGCCTCCTTCAGCGACCCTCGGGCGGTGATGGCCGTCTCCCCCGAGACGACGGCGGTGAACGTCACGGCCTGCGCGCCCCCGCCACCGCCCGTACCGCCTCGGTGAGCCTGCCGGCGCCGTCCACTGGGTCGCGCAGATGCAGCCTGATCACCGGAAGCCGCCGCCTGCGCAGCGCCCGCAGCTCGCCGACCGCCCGCGCGACCTGGAGCTTCGCCAGGCTGTAGGGGCGGCCGGGGATGGGGTTCGCGGCGAGGGCGTCACCCGGCGCCGGGTCGCCGGTGATGATGAGGAACACGCCGTTGCCCGGGCCGTCCTTGTGCACCGGTCCCGTCGCGTGCGGGTAGGCGGGCCCCGGCCCGTAGGCCACGGGACGCCCGGACGCGCGGGCGAGCGACGGCGCGAGATACCGTCCCGAGAAGTCGCCCGACAGGTACGTCATGACCGACAGGTAACCGTCGGACGGCACGGACGCGACCAACCCGCCGAGCACGGTCCGCAGCTCGGCGCCCGGCGGCCACGGGAAGTCGGCGTGCACCTCGATGCCGTCCTCGACGTACACGGGCCGTTCCGCGCCGGGCGGCCCGTCGCCCGCCGTGCGCAGCAGCGTCGCCGCGTCGTCCTCCGCCTCCTGGACGACCGTGCCGCCCGCCTCGAACGGGTTCACGCCGAGCAGCCACCCCGCGACCGCCGTCGCGTACTCCCACAGCAGGAACTGCGCGCCGAGCGGCGCCCACACGGAGGTGTCGGACTCGTCGTCGGCCGCCGACGCCGGGTTGATCGAGACACCGTGCACGTCGGGGAACTCGCCGCGCCCGCCCGGCGGCTCGAACGCCAGCACGCCCCGGCCGTGCTTGCCGGTGCCGACGGCGAGGAGCTGGGAGATCCAGGCGCCCAGCGCGCCCGGCCCGCCGGGCTCGCGCAGCAGCACCTTGTCGCGTGCCAGGCCGCCCTGGTTCTGCTGCGCGCAGCCGCCGAGGACGGCGCCGAGCAGCAGGCCCGGGTTGTCCTCGTCCTTGCCGAGCGAGGGCACCAGCGCCGCCGCATCCTCCAGCAGCCGCTCCGCGTCAGCGCCCGCCAGCACCGCCGGGACCAGCCCGTACGCCGACAGCGCCCCGAAATGCCCGGGCAGGTACGGGTCGGTCAGCCCGATCCGGTAGCCGCACTGCCGGGCGAAGTCGTGCAGCGGGCTCCCGTGGTCGGTGACGACGAGGAACCGGCTCGCGATCTCCCGCTCCGACAGGCCCCGCTCGCGGAACGCGGCCGCGAAGATCCTGCGGTAGGCGTCGCCTTCGAGCGACGCGCCCGCCTTGCTGGCCAGCACGACCAGCGTCCGGTCGAGGCGCTCCAGCGCGAACGCGAGCGCGGCGGTGTCGCCGCCGTCCAGGACGGTCAGCTCGCCCGCCGGCGTTCCGGCGGGCTCGCGCTCGGCGGCGGCGGAGCGGGGAGCGTGCGCCTCCATGATCGCCTGGGCGGCGAGGCTCTCCGCGCCGACGCCGATCAGCACGATGTGGTCGAGGCCCGAGTAACGCGCCTCCGACACCATGCCGTCCACCTGGTTGAGCAGCCCGCGGGAGGCGAAGGGCAGATCGAGCCAGCCGAGCCGGCTGTGGTCGACCGCGCGCCGCCCCCACAGCCGCGGGTCCTTGGCGGCCAGCGCGCCGGGAACGCCGCAGCTCACGAGGTAGTCCCTCGCCTGCAGCGCCGAGTCCAGCACGTCGCCGCGCGTCAGTACGTCGAATCCCGACACCGCACCCTCCCTGCCCCCATCGTTTCAGGAGAGAAAGGGCATTCGCGACCATCTCCATTGATCTTTTGGGCCCGGCGGACCCCGTCCCGCGAACCGGTCAGGTGAGCGCCTCGACGAGCTGGGCGAGGCCCTCCGCGCGGTCGCGCAGATGCACGCGGACGGCGGGCCGGCCGAGCGACCGGACCACCCGCAGATCGCCGAACGCCTGCGCGAGCTGCAGCTCCCCGAGGCTGTACGGCCGCCCCGGCACCGGGACGTCGTCCGTGACCGCTCCGGTCACGTGCAGGAACGCGCCGTTGCGGGGACCGCCCTTGTGGTACTGGCCGGCGGCGTGCAGCGAGCGCGGGCCCCACCCGAACGTGACGGGCGCCGGACGCCGCCTGACCTTCGCCGCCCGCGCCGCCAGCAGCGGCCGGAGCCCGGCCGCCGCCGCGTCCCCGACCCGGTCCAGGTACGCGACCGTGGCGAGATAGCCGCCCTCCGGGACGTCCTCCAGAAGCGCGTCGAGCGCCTCGGTCAGGGTCTGCGCGCCGCGCAGCGCACCCTCGGCGGCGTGCACCTCCACGGCGCCCGACACCAGCTCGGGCGGCCGCCGCACGACCGTGGGCGCGGCGCCGTCCTCCGAGCGCAGCAGCGCCGCCGTGCTCTCCAGCGACTCGCCGGCGTCCGGCTCGTCGAACGGGTCCACGCCGATCACCCGGCACGCCACCGCGACCGCGTACTCCCACAGCAGGAACTGCGCGCCGAGCGGACCGGCGACGCTCACGCCGGCCTCGCGCCCCGGGCCGGGCTCGTCCGGGCGGCGGCCCAGGATGACGCGGCGCAGGTCGTCGGTCAGCTCGAAGCCCGGTGCGTCGACGCTCTCCACCACGACCGGCAGCAGGCCCTTGCCGTCCTTGCCCGTCGCCCCGCCGACCAGCTGCTCCGCCCATCCGGCGAAGCCGCCGAGGCCCGAGCCGTGGTCGGCGATCACCAGCTTGTCGCGGGCGCCGAGCGCCGACGAGCCGAGCGCCGCGCCGAGCGCCAGCGCCGGGTTGTCGTACGGCTGCCGCAGCGCCCGCGCCAGCCGGGACGCCTCGTCCAGCAGGGCGGTCACGTCCACCCCGGCGAGCGCGGCCGCGACGACGCTCCGCGCGCCGAGCGCACCGAACCGCGCGTCGACGTCGGCTTCGGCCCGGACGAGGTGATGCCCCACCTCCAGCGCGGCCCGTTCGAGCGCGGAGCCCTCGTCGGCGACGACCACGAACCGGCGGGCCAGCTCGGCGCCGCCCAGCCCGGCCGCGGCGAACGCCCGCCCGAACACCCGGCGCAGCGCCTCCGCCTCGGCGCTCTCGCCCGCCACGACGACGAGCGTCCGGTCCATGCCGCCGGACAGCACGCCCGACACCTCGTGCGGATCGGAGGTGTCGAGGACGATCAGCTCCGTCCCGCCGGCGCCGCCCGCGGTGCGGAACATCGCGTCGGCGGCGAGCGCGGAACCGCCCGCGCCCAGCAGCACGACCCGGTCGAGACCGGCGTCGCGGGCCTCGCCCGCCGGTTCGGCGAGCCGGTCCACCAGCGGCCGCGAGGTCTCCGGCAGGCCGAGCCAGCCCAGCCGGCGGGCGGCCAGCGGGGCCGCGTCCGGCCCCCACAGGTTGGTGTTCCCGGACGTCAGCGAGCCCGGCACGCCGTCGGAGACGAGACGGTCCAGGACCGTCTCGCTCTCGTCGACGACGGCGCCGCGGATGGTGACCGAGATCCCCCCGGCGGTCACCACCGAGGTCACGCGCCGGCCCTCTTGGCTTCCAGCTCGCCCGTGATGGACTCGAGCAGCTGCTTCCACGACGCCGCGAACTTCTCGACGCCCTCGTCCTCCAGCACCTTCACGACGTCGTCGTAGTCGACGCCGATGTCCTTCAGCGCCGCCATGTGCGCGCGGGCGTCGTCATAGGCGTCGCGGACGGTGTCGCCCCGCAGCTGCGCGTGGTCGGCCACCGCCTCCAGCGTCGCCTCCGGCATCGTGTTGACCGTGCCCGGCGCGACGAGCTCGTCGACGTACAGCGTGTCGGCGAGGTCGGGGTCCTTCACGCCGGTGGAGGCCCACAGCGGGCGCTGCGGGCGGGCGCCCGCGTCCTTCAGCGCCTTCCACCGGTCCGTGCCGAACTTCTCCTCGTACAGCGCGTACGCGAGCCGCGCGTTGGCGACGGCGGCCTTGGACTCCAGCTCCTTCGCCGCGTCCGTGCCGATCTTCTTGAGCCGCTTGTCGATCTCTGTGTCGACCCGGCTGACGAAGAACGACGCCACCGACGCGATCTTCGACAGGTCGTGGCCGTTCTCCCTGGCCTGCTCCAAACCGCTGAAGAACGCGTCGATGACCTCGCCGTAGCGCTCCAGCGAGAAGATCAGCGTCACGTTCACGCTGATGCCCTCGGCCAGCGCCGCCGTGATCGCCGGCAGGCCCTCCCGCGTCGCCGGGATCTTGATGTACAGGTTGGGCCGGTCCACCAGCCACCACAGCGCCCGCGCCTCGGCGATCGTCCTGCGGGTGTCGCGGGCCAGGCGCGGGTCGACCTCGATGGAGACGCGGCCGTCGAGACCGTCCGTCCGGTCGTACACCGGGCGCAGCACGTCGCAGCCCCAGCGGATGTCGTAGGTGGTGATCGCGCGGGACGCCTCCTCGACGTCCACGCCGCGCACCGCCAGGTCGCGGACCTGGTCGTCGTAGGCGGTGCCCTTGCTCAGCGCCTTCGCGAAGATCGTCGGGTTGGACGTGACGCCGACGACGTTCCTGTCCTTGACCAGCTCCGCCAGGTTGCCCGACCGCAGCCGGTCGCGGCTGATGTCGTCCAGCCAGATCGACACGCCCTCGTCCGAGAGCTCCTTCAAAATGCCGCTCATCGTGTGTCCTCCCTAGTTGCCGGTGGTCTCGCCGCGCCCGGCGTGCTTGACGCTCGCCTTGATCAGGCTGGCCTTCGCCGCCGCGACGACCCGCTCGGAGGTGATGCCGAACTGCAGGAACAGTGTCTTGTAGTCGGCGGACGCGCCGAAGTGCTCCAGGCTCACCGCCTCGCCGGCGTCGCCGATGTAGGCGCGCCAGCCGAGCGCGATCCCGGCCTCGACCGACACGCGGGCGCGCACGCCCGGCGGCAGGACCTCCTGCCGGTACGCGTCGGTCTGCGCCTCGAACCACTCCACGCACGGCATCGACACGACCCGGGTCGGGGTGCCCTCCGACTGGAGCGCCGCGCGGGCCTCCAGCGCCAGCGCCACCTCGCTCCCGGTCGCGATGATGATCACGTCGGGCCGGCCGCCGTCGGCGTCGGCCAGCACGTAGCCGCCCTTCGCGGCGTTGTCCGCGGACGCCAGCTCGCCGCCGCGGTCGAGCGTCGGCAGCTTCTGCCGGGTCAGCGCGAGCCCGGCCGGACGGTCGGTGTGGCCGAGGATCGTCCGCCACGCCACCGCCGTCTCGTTCGCGTCCGCCGGGCGGACGACGTCCAGTCCCGGGATCGCCCGCAGCGCCCACAGGTGCTCGACGGGCTGGTGCGTCGGGCCGTCCTCGCCGAGGCCGATCGAGTCGTGCGTCCACACGAACGTGACCGGCAGCTTCATCAGCGCTGCCAGCCGCACCGCCGGGCGCATGTAGTCGCTGAAGATCAGGAACGTTCCGCCGTACGGGCGGGTGCCGCCGTGCAGCGCGATGCCGTTGCAGATCGCCGCCATCGCGTGCTCGCGGACGCCGAAGTGCAGCGTGCGGCCGTAGCGGTGCCCGGGGAACTCCTTCGTCTGGAACTCCTCCGGGATGAACGACGGCTCGCCCTTCATCGTCGTGTTGTTGCTCTCGGCCAGGTCGGCCGAGCCGCCCCACAGCTCCGGCAGCACCGGCGCCAGCGCCGCGAGGATCTGCCCGGACGCGGCACGGGTCGCGATGTCCTTGCCGGGCTCGAACTCCGGCAGCGCGCCGTCCCAGCCGGACGGCAGCGTCCGGGACGAGATCCGGTCGTACTCGGCGGCCCGCTCCGGGTTCGCCGACCGCCACGCCTCGAACGCCCTGTTCCACTCGGCGTGGTCGGCGCGGCCCCGCTCGGACACCTCCCGGGCGTGCGCCAGGACGTCCTCGGGGACGTGGAACGACTCCGCCGGGTCCATGCCGAGGACCCGCTTGGTCGCCGCGACCTCGTCCGCGCCGAGCGCCGAACCGTGGATCTTGCCGGTGTTCTTCTTGTTCGGCGCCGGCCAGCCGATGATCGTCCGCAGCGCGATGAACGACGGCCGGGCCGTCTCGGCCTTCGCCGCCTCGAACGCGGCCGCCAGCGCGGCGACGTTCTCCTCGTAGTCGCCGTTCTCCGTCCAGTCGACGTGGTGGACGTCCCAGCCGTACGCCGCGTACCGGGCCCGGACGTCCTCCGACAGCGCGATCGCGGTGTCGTCCTCGATGGAGATGTGGTTGTCGTCGTACAGCAGGATCAGGTTCCCGAGCCGCTGGTGCGCGGCGAGGGCGCTCGCCTCGTGGCTGATGCCCTCCTGGATGTCGCCGTCGGACGCGAACGCCCAGACCGTGTGGTCGAACGGCGACCCGCCCTGCGGCGCGTCCGGGTCGAACAGGCCGCGCTCGCGGCGCGCCGCCATCGCCATCCCGACCGCGTTCGCGACGCCCTGCCCCAGCGGGCCCGTCGTCGTCTCCACGCCCGCGGTGTGCCCGAACTCCGGGTGGCCGGGCGTGAGGCTGCCCCACTTGCGCAGCGACTTCAGGTCTTCCAGCGTCATCGGGTAGCCCGACAGGTACAGCTGGATGTAGAGGGTCAGGCTGGAGTGGCCGCACGACAGCACGAACCTGTCCCGGCCGGGCCAGTGCGGGTCCGTCGGGTCGTGCCGCAGGAAGCGCTGGAACAGGAGGTAGGCGGCGGGCGCGAGGCTCATCGCCGTCCCCGGGTGGCCGGACCCCGCCTCCTCGACCGCGTCCATGGCGAGGGCGCGGATCACGTCCACCGCCCGCCTGTCCTGGTCGGACCAATCAAACGTGCTGTTGTCCCTGCTCACGGAACGCCGGGCTCCTCTCGAACCGGTGTACAGATGTGCCGGCGAAGATCATGACTCGCCCTTCGCGAGCCTATCGCGCGGGGGGTCCGCCGAAGGCGGAGCGCGGACGGGCCGACGGGCGGGGCCGGGGGAAGGGCCGCCGCGCTGTCCACCCTGCCCGGACGTCCCGCGGGCTAACCCCCTGGGAGGAGTGATCTGGGTGACCCGGTGCGAGCCCCCCGGAGGGGGCGCACTACAGTGATTGCGCGGTTGACGACAGCGGCCGCGGCAGGAACGAAGCCGGAAGTTGCATCCAGCCGAGGCCGGCCCGGGATCGCGGGGGCGCCGCCGAGGTGGTACGCGACTTTCTCATCCCTAGTTGGACGTGGACCCGATTGTGACGGTGCTCAGTAACAAGCGCGGAGTCGAGATCGACCTCGACGACGGGGCCTCCGTGCCCCCGCCCGTGCCGGTGGCCGCGGAACCGGACCGGGACCCGGCCCCGGATCCGGCCCCGGCCGCCCGCCGGACGTTCGGGGCGAGCGTGCGCGCCTACGTGGCGCTGACGAAGCCGCGCGTGATCGAGCTGCTCCTGATCACGACCATCCCGGTGATGTTCCTCGCGGACGGCGGCGTCCCCGGGCTGTCCACCGTGCTGCTGACGCTGGCGTTCGGCACCATGTCCGCCGGCGCCGCCAACGCGATCAACTGCTACATCGACCGCGACATCGACGCCAAGATGCGCCGCACCCGGCGCCGCCCGCTGGCCCGCCACCAGGTCACCCCGGCCCGCGCGCTGATCTTCGGGGTCGGGCTGGCGGCGCTGTCCACGGCCGGGTTCCTGCTCGCCGTGAACCCGGTCGCCGCGGGCGGGTCGCTGTTCGCGATCCTGTTCTACGTCTTCGTGTACTCGCTGCTGCTGAAGCGGCGGACGTCGCAGAACGTCGTGTGGGGCGGCATCGCCGGGTGCATGCCCGTCCTCATCGGGTGGGCGGCCGTCACCGGCGGACTCGCCTGGACGCCGTTCGTCCTGTTCGGCGTCGTGTTCCTCTGGACGCCGCCGCACACGTGGACGCTCGCGATGCGCTATCGCGACGACTACGCGGTCGCCAAGGTCCCGATGCTGCCCGTCGTCGCCACCGAGCGGCGCGTCGTCACCGAGAGCCTCGTCTACACCTACGCCACCGTGGCCTGCTCGCTGGCGCTGTGGCCCGTCGCCGGGATGGGGCCGGTGTACGGCGCCGTCGCCGTCGTCCTCGGCGTGGTGTTCCTCGCCGAGGGGCACCGGCTGCTGCGGGCGGTGCGCGCCGGGGTGACGGGTGTCCACCTGCGGCCGATGCGGTTCTTCCATCTGTCCAACGTCTACCTGGCCTTGCTGTTCACCGCCGTGGCGGTCGACCCGATCCTGTATTAGGCGTTTCCCCGTTCGCGGGGGCCTGCCGTTACGCTCGCGTCATGACGCACGTGGACCCGAAGGCGGTGCTCGAAGGGCGGGTTCCGGGCCGGCCGCCGGTCGGGATGATCCTCGGCATGACCGTCTCGGGCGTGTGCGTCCTCATCGCGCTCGGCCTGTCCGCGGTGCTCGGCGGGGCGGGCTTCTGGGTGGGGGTCCTCCTTGCGATCGTCCCGATCCCGGTGCTGATCGCGCTCGCGCTCACCCTCGACCGGCTGGAGCCCGAGCCGCCGCGCGCGCTCGTGTTCTCCTTCATGTGGGGCGCGGGCATCGCGGTGCTCGGCGCGCTCGTCCTCAACACGGCCGGGCTGCTGTACGTCACCGTGCCGATCTTCGGGGAGACCGAGGGCCACTTCGTCAGCGCCACGTTCGGCGCGCCGCTCATCGAGGAGACGCTGAAGGGCGCGGTCCTGTTCGGGCTGCTGTGGTTCCGCCGCAACGAGATCGACGGGTTCGCCGACGGCATCATTTACGCCGCGATGGTCGGCCTCGGCTTCGCCATGATGGAGAACATCACCTACTACATGCGCGCCTACGACGAGGGCGGCGCGCAGCAGCTCACGGCGGTGTTCGTCCTGCGGGGCCTGATCGCGCCGCTCAGCCATCCGCTGTTCACCTCGATGACGGGCCTCGGCGTCGCCTACGCCGCCACGCACCGGCGGGGCCAGTTCGCGGCGCCGCTCGCGGGACTGCTCGGCGCGATGGTCCTGCACGGGCTGTGGAACGGCGGCGCCTCACTCGGCCTCGGCGGCCTCGGCGTCGTCTACGTCCTGGACTTCTGCATCCTCGTCGCGCTGATCGTCGTCGTGTTCGTGGAGCGGCGCGGCACCGTCCGCCGCATCGAGGCGTACCTGCCGATGTACGCGGGGACGGGCCTGGTCACGCCGCAGGACGTGCGGATGCTGCGCTCCATGCCGGCCCGCCGCGTCGCCCGCCGCTGGGCCCGCGCCGTCGGCGGCAAGCCCGCCGCCCGCGCCATGACCGACTACCAGCTCGCCGCGACGGAGCTGGCGCTGCTGCACAAGCGCGCCGACCGGGGCGTCGCCGACCAGGGCTGGTTCGTCTCCCGCCGCGACGCGCTGCTCGGCCTGATGTCGCTGGCCAGGCAGGCGTTCCTGCGGACGCCCGGGCGTCCGGGTGCGGCGGGCCCGCCGTGGGCGGGTCAGGGGCCGTCCGGGTTCCTGCCGCCGTCACCGCCCGGTGGGCAGGGCGGGCAGGGCGGGCCGCCGGGCCCGTACGGGAGGTAACCGGGGGCCGGATCGGGGGCACGGGCCCCCGCCCATACGATTGGTGCCGTGGCAGAGCGTCCGTCCTCCAACCTCCTGAACCGGGCCTGGAACGCCGTGTGGCGTCCGACGCCCGGGTCGCTGCGGCTGCTCGCGCTGCTCGGCGTCATCGGCAACGTGGCCATCGTCGTCAGCGGCGGCGCCGTCCGGGTCACCAAGTCCGGGCTCGGCTGCCCCGACTGGCCGCGCTGCTCAGGCGACAGCCTCGTCCCGACGCACAACCCCGAGCACCACGTGCTCAACATGTCGATCGAGTTCGGCAACCGGCTGGTCACGTTCGTGGTGCTGGCCGTCGGCGCGCTGGTGTTCGTCGCGGCGCTGCGGCTGCGGCCCCGCCGCCGGGGCCTGGTGTGGTGGGCGCTGGCGCAGCCGATGAGCGTGTTCGCGCAGGCGGTGATCGGCGGCATCGTCGTCCTGACCGAGCTGCACCCGGCGGCGGTGTCCCTGCACTTCCTGGTGTCGCCCGCGCTGCTGGTGTTCTGCGTGGCGCTGTGGATCCGCGCCGGTGAGGGCGACGCGCCGCCGCGCCCGCTCGCCGGGCCGTGGACGCGCCGTCTCGCCGCCGCGCTGCTCGTGGCCTGCGCCGCCGTCATGGTCGCGGGCACCGTCGTCACCGGCACCGGCCCGCACGCGGGCGACGCCGAGTCCCGCCGCTACGGCTTCGACATCACCGACGTCGCCCGCGTCCACAGTGTGCTGGCCTGGGGCGCCACCGCCCTGACGGTGCTCGCCGTCATCGTCGTGCACCGCACGGGCGCACCGTCCGCCGCGCGGCGCCGCGCCCATGAGCTGGCCGCCCTCATCGTCGCGCAGGGCGTCATCGGGTACGTCCAGTACTTCCTGGGCGTGCCGGAGGGCCTGGTGCTGCTGCACATGCTCGGCGCGGTGCTGATGTGGCTGGCGGCGTTCCGCCTCTTCTTCGCGCTGCGCGACCGCGGGCCCGTCCCGGCGGCCGTGGAACCGGCCCCCGCCGTGGCCGCGCCGGCCGAGACGCCGCAGCCCGCCTGACGTGCGGCCCGCCTGACGTCAGCGCTTGCGCAGGAACTCGCGGAGCCGGTCGAGCGGCCAGGTGTTGATGACGTCGTCGGGCGTCAGCCAGCCGCGCTGCGCGGTGCCGACGCCGTAGCGGATGTTGCGGTGGTGGCCGAGGGAGTGCGCGTCGGTGTCGACGGAGAACTTCACGCCGAGGCGCTTGGCGCGGCGGACCAGGTCGGCGGGCAGGTCGAGCCGGTCGGGGAACGAGTCGATCTCCATGGCGGTGCCGGTGCGGGCCGCGGCGCGGAACACCTCGTCCCAGTCGGCGTCGACCGGCGGGCGGCGGCCGATGCTGCGGGCTGTCGGGTGCCCGATGACGTGGACGTGCGGGTTCTCGCAGGCGCGGACGAGACGCCGCGTCATCGTCGCCTGATCCTGCGTGAAATGGGAGTGCACGGACGCGACGCAGACGTCGAAGCCGGACAGGAAGTCGGCGTCCCAGTCGACGCCGCCGTCCGGGTCGATGTTCAGCTCGGTGCCGTGCAGGAGCGTCAGGTCGCCGTACTCCTTCTGCAGCTCGGCGACCTGGACGCGCTGCGCGAGCATCTTCTCGTCCGTCATCCGCTGCATCACGAGGTCGGGCGCGTGGTCGGTGATCGCGTAGTACTCCAGGCCGCGGGCGTGCGCGGCGGCGACCATGTCCGCCAGGGACGCGACGCCGTCGGTCAGGTCGGTGTGACTGTGCAGGTCGCCGCGCAGGTCGTCGACGGTGACCAGGCGGGGCAGCTCGCCGGCGAGCGCGGCCTCGATCTCGCCGGCGTCCTCCCGGAGGGTCGGGTGCACCCACGGCAGGCCGAGCCGCTCGTAGACCTCCTCCTCCGTCGCCGACACGATCAGCTCGCCGGACTCCGCGTCGAACAGGCCGTACTCCGACAGCTTGAGGCCCGCCTTCACCGCGATCTCGCGGGTGCGGATGTTGTGCGCCTGCGACCCGGTGAAGTACTGGAGCGCCGCGCCCCACGACTCCGGCGGGACGACCCGCAGGTCGACCTGGAGCCCCTTGGCGGTGCGGATCGAGGTCTTCTTGTCGCCGCCCGCGATGACCTCCGCGACGAACGGCAGCGCGGTGAGCGCCTCCATGATCGGGTGCGGGTCGCGGGAGGCGGCGAGGACGTCCACGTCGCCGATCGTCTCCCGCATCCGGCGCAGCGAGCCCGCGTGGGCGCACCGCTCCACCTGCGGGAGCGCCGACAGCGCCGCGACGATCTCGTCGGCGACGCTCGCGGCGGCGTCGACCAGGACGCGCTCCCCGGCGCTGCGCATCAGCTCGATGCCGCGCAGGATGTTCTCCTCCGTCTTGGCGCCGAACCCCTTCAGGCCCTTGAGGCGGCCCTCCTTGATCGCGGTGGCCAGCTCGTCGACCGAGGAGACGCCGAGCGCCTCGTACACGGCGAGGGCCTTCTTCGGGCCGAGCGTGGGGATGGCGGTCAGCGCCCTGACCCCGGCGGGGATCTGCGTGCGCAGCTCCTCCACCTGCCGGATCGTGCCGGTGGTGTTGTAGTCGACGACCTTCTTCGCGATCGCCTCGCCCACGGCGGGGATCTTGCGGAGCCCGGCCAGGTCGAGGCCGGAGATGTCGCCGGGATGGCCGGCGATCGCCCGCGCCGCCTTCTCGTACGCCCTGATCTTGAACGCGTCGCCGCCGGTGATGGACAGCAGGTCGGCCAGTTCCTGGATGAGGGCCGCAGCCTCGTCGTTCGCCCGTGCCATGCCTTCGAGTCTAGAAGCCGGGTGTGACGTTTCCCGGCTCGGACGGGCCTCAGCGCAGCGGTGCGACGGGCCCGTTCGGGGCGTCCATCCGGGCCCGCATGACGTCCCCGGCGATCGCGGAGACCTGCTCCTCCGGCAGGCGCCGGTAGCCGTCCTCGGTGACGACCGCGATCGTCGGGTAGATGCGCCGCGCCGCGTCGGGGCCGCCGGTGGCGGAGTCGTCGTCGGCCGCGTCGTACAGGGCCTGGACGCACACCGTCGCGGCGTCCTCCAGCGACAGGTCGCTCCGGTACAGCTTCTTCAGCGCGCCGAGCGCGAACGGGGAGCCGGAGCCGTCGGCGTGGAACTCGCGGGCCTCCTGCGGGGCGCCGGTGATGTCGTAGGTGTAGATCCGCCGGTCGCCGGTGCCGGGGTCGTACCCGGCGAACAGCGGGACCACCGCGAGGCCCTGCAGCGCCTGCGCGAGGTTGGCCTGGATGACGGCGCCGAGGCGGCGGGCCTTGCCCGGCAGCGACAGCGGGACGGTCTCCATCTTCTCGTAGTGCTCCAGCTCCACCTGGAACAGCCGGACCATCTCCAGCGCCAGCCCGACCGTCCCCGCGAACGCCACGGCGGAGTACTCGTCGCCGCGCTGCACCTTGTCCAGGTGGCGGTAGGCGATGCGGTTGCCCTGCGTGGCGCGCCGGTCGCCCGCCATCATCACCCCGCCGGGGAACTTCAGCGCGAGGACGGTGGTGCCGTGCGGCAGCTCCGGGACGTCCCCGTCCGGTACCCGGTTGACGGGCAGCAGCTCGGGGGAGTGGACGCGCAGGAGGTCGACGAACGACGCCGACCCCGCCTCGAAGAACTCGGGCGGCATCCCCTGGTCGTCGGTCCGGCCGATCACGGCGGCTCCTCTCCGCTGGACGATCCTCACTCCGGTCTCCGATCCTTCCACGCCCCCGCCCGCAACCGCCACCGCGCCCGCCCGGCCGAAGATCGTTTTGGACGGCGGGCCGGAACGCCGCGGCGCCTCCGATATCCGGCCCACCTGCCCCGGAAGAAGGGCCCGAACGAAAACGATCTTTCGTCTTGTGCCGAAATCCGCCGCCCCGCATGATCGTTTCAACCCACCCGGGCCGTGATCCGGCCAGAAGGGAGCCATCATGTCGCGCCTCACCGATTGGGTGCTCACGCAGATCGCGGGCAAGGCCACCGCCGACGCCGCCTGCAGCACGAGCTACATCTGCAAGGGCGGTGTGAAGTACCGGAAGATCTGCTGCCAGAGCGAGGGTTGCGGCGGCTGGCAGCGGATCGGCAGGTGCTGACCCGCTGACAGGTGAATCCGAGGCGGGCGGCTCTTCCAAGCGACCCGCCCCTCGGCACCCGCGGATGACCGGATCGCGCCCCGCCCTCCGGTTCGGTCTCCGGCGGACCGCCGCCGCGGGCGCCGAGGCGCTGGCGCTGACCGTCCGCGCCGCGCCCGGCGGCGTCGCCGGGCAGTTGCTGGTGACCCTGGCCACGGCCGGGGCGCCGATCGTGACCGCCTGGCTCACCAAGATCGTGATCGACCGGCTGGCCGCGCCGCACGGCGCGGTCGGCGGCCTCGCGCTGGGCCTGGCGGCGGCCGGGCTCGCCACCGCGGCGATGCCGGCGCTCGCCCGGTACCTGGGCGCGCAGACCGGCCGCGCGGCCGGGGTCGCCGCCACCGACCGGCTCTTCGCCGCCACCGAAACCCAGGTCGGGCTGCGCCGCTTCGAGGACCCCGCCTACCTCGACCGCCTCCGGCTCGGCCAGGAGGGCGCGAGCGGCACGGCCGAACTGGTGGAGGGCGTCTCCGCGTCCCTCCAGGGCGCGCTGACGCTGCTGGGCTTCGTGGCCTCGCTGCTGGTGATCAGCCCCACCATGACGGGGATCGTGCTGGTCGCCGCGCTGCCCGCGCTCGCCGCGGAGCTGATGCTGTCGCGGCGGCGGGCGGCCGTCCAGTGGGAGACCGAGCAGACGCACCGCCGCGAGTTCTTCTACAGCCGGCTCCTGACCGACGTCCACGCCGCCACGGAGATCCGGCTGTTCGGCATCGGCGCGTTCCTGCGCGCCAGGATGATGGCCGAACGGCTGCGCGCCGACGACGCCGACCGCCGGATGGACCGGCGGGAGCTGGTCGCCCAGGGCGGCCTGGCGGCGGTGAGCGCCCTCGTCGCCGGGGGCGGCCTCTGGTGGGCCGTCACCGCCGCCCGGAGCGGGACGCTGAGCGTCGGCGACGTCTCGATGTTCATCGCGGGTGTCGCCGGGGTGCAGTCGGGGCTCGACACGTTCGTCTCGGCGATCGCCGCGGTGCACGAGCGGCTGCTCGCGTTCACGCACTACGCGGCCGTCGTCCGGGCGGAGCCCGACCTGCCGCGCGTGACCTCGGGGGACGCGCCGCCGCTGCGGCGCGGCATCGAACTGCGCGACGTGTGGTTCCGCTACAGCGACGACCATCCGTGGGTGCTCGCCGGGATCGACCTGGTGATCCCCGAGGGGCGGGCCGTGGCGCTCGTGGGGCTGAACGGCGCGGGCAAGAGCACCCTCGTCAAGCTGCTCTGCCGGATGTACGACCCCACCCGCGGCCGCGTCCTCTGGGACGGCGTCGACCTGCGCGACATCCCGCCCGAACGGCTGCGCGAACGGATCAGCGCGGTCTTCCAGGAGCACATGCACTACGACATGACCGCCGCCGAGAACATCGGGCTGGGCGACCTGACCGCCCTGGACGACCCGGCGCGCCTGCGGGACGCGGCGGCCCGCGCGGGCGTCCACGACAAGCTCGCCGAACTGCCGCGCGGCTATGACACGCTGCTGACCCGGATGTTCTTCTCCGAGGCCGACAAGGACGACCCCGACACCGGGGTGGTGCTGTCGGGCGGCCAGTGGCAGCGGCTCGCGCTCGCCCGCGCGTTCGTCCGGGACGGCCGGGACCTGATGATCCTCGACGAGCCCAGCGCCGGGCTCGACCCGGAGGCCGAGCACGAGGTGCACGCCCGCATGCGGGAGCACCGGGCCGGCCGGACGAGCCTGCTGATCTCCCATCGGCTCAGCACGGTCCGTGACGCCGACCTGATCGCGGTCCTGGACGGCGGCCGGATCGCCGAGCGGGGCACCCACGCGTCCCTCCTGGCCGAGGGCGGCGTCTACGCCCGGCTCTTCCGGCTCCAGGCGGCCGGCTACCAGGAGCCGCCGTCCGACCCCGGAGGGCGGGGATGAGGGCCGGGAGACCGGTGGCGGCGTGGTCCGCCGCATGCGGCGCTGACGGGCGCGGAGCGGGTTCAGGCTTCGGGGGCCTCGGGTGGGTCCTTCTGGCTGCGGGTGGCGCCGGCGCAGGCGACGATCACGCAGCAGATCGCGGCCCACTGGCGCCCGGTGAGGATCTCGCCGAGCAGCGCCACGCCGACCAGCGCGGCGACGGCCGGCTCCAGGCTCATCAGGATCCCGAACACGCGGGCGGGCATCCGCCGCAGCGCCTCCAGTTCCAGCGAGTACGGGATCACCGACGACAGCAGGCCGACGCCGAGGCCGATCAGCAGCAGCGGCGGGTCGAGCAGGGCCGAGCCGGCGGACGCGACGCCGAGCGGCAGGATCGCGATCGACCCCACGATGCTCGCGACGGCCAGGCCGGTGGAGCCGGGGAACCGCTGCCCGACGGTCGCGGTCAGCAGGATGTACCCGGCCCAGCACGCCCCGGCGACCAGCGCGAACGCGATCCCGACCGGGTCGAGGTCGGCGGTGCCGCCCCTGGCCAGCATGACGACGCCGCCGCCGGCGAGCACGACCCACAGCACGTCCCGCGGGCGGCGGGACGCGAGGATCGATACCGTCAGCGGGCCGAGGAACTCGATCGTCACCGCCACGCCCAGCGGGATCCGCGCGAACGACTGGTAGATCGAGAAGTTCATCAGCGCCAGCGCCAGCCCGAAGCCGGCGGCGATGGCGAGGCTGGAGCGGGAGTGGTCGCGCAGGACGGTCCGCAGCGCCTTGCGGGTCAGGATCCCCAGCACGACCGCGGCCGCGATCAGCCGGATCGTCACGACGGCGCTCGGCGGCAGCCGGTCGAACAGGTGCTTGGCCATACCGGCCCCGACCTGCAGCGAGATGATGCCGAGCAGGATCAGCGCGGGCGGCGGCACCGACCCGAGCGAGAGCGTCCGGCCGCGCCCGGCCGCCCGGGACGCCCCGCCGAGCGACCCGGGCGCCTCAGCGAGCGCCATGGACCGCTCCGACGTCGTGCGCTACTCCCACTTGAAGAACCTCCCGGCCAGGACGAGCCCCGCGACGGCCCACACCGCGAGGACGACGAGGGGCGTTCCGGGGAGGGCCGCGCCGTCTTGGAGGACGTCCCGCAGGCCCTCCGCGAGCGCCGCGATCGGCAGCAGCTCCAAGGCGTCCCGGACCCCGCCCGGGAAATCGTCCAGCGGGAAGACGACGCCGCCGGTGGCCAGCAGCAGGATGTAGACGAGGTTGGCGGCGGCGAGGGTGGCCTCGGCGCGCAGCGTCCCCGCCATGAGCAGCCCGAACCCGCTGAACGCCGCCGTGCCGAGCAGCAGCAGGACGATCACCGAGCCGGGGTCGCCGTCCGGACGCCAGCCGAGCGCCAGCGCCACCGCGCAGATCACGGCCGCCTGCACCGCCTCGACGGCGAGCACGGCGAGGGTCTTGGCGGCGATGAGGCCGCCGCGCGGCAGCGGTGTCGCGCCGAGCCTCTTCAGGACGCCGTAGCGGCGCTCGAAACCCGTCCCGATCGCCTGCCCGGTGAACGCCGTGGACATCACCGCGAGCGCGAGCACGCCGGGGGTGAGGAAGTCGACCCGGCGCCCCGGCCCGAGGTCGAGCAGGGACGTGGCGCCGAACAGCACGAGCAGCACCACCGGGATGATCAGCGTCAGCAGCAGCTGCTCGCCGTTGCGCAGCACGGCCCTGACCTCGTAGGCCGCCTGGGACAGGACCATCCGCGGCAGCGGCACCGCCCCGGGCGCCGGGGACAGGTCCATGCGGGCCGGTGCGGGCGCGGTCACGAGCGCAGCTCCCGTCCGGTCAGTTCGAGGAAGACGTCCTCCAGGGTGCGGCGCTCGATCCGCAGGTCCTCGGTGAGGACGCCGTGCGAGGCGCACCAGGCGGTGACGGTGGCGAGCAGCTCGGGCCGCACGTCCGCCTCGATCAGGTAGTGCCCGGCGGGCGACTCCTTCGCGGCGCTCCCGGCGGGCAGCGCGGACAGCAGCTCGTCCAGGCCGAGGCCGGGCCGGGCGCGGAACCGCAGTTGCCGTTCGGCCCCGGTCAGCTCCTCCGGGGCGCCCTCGGCGACGACCCGGCCGTGGTCGACGATGACGACGTGGTCGGAGAGCCGCTCGGCCTCCTCCATGTTGTGCGTGGTGAGGACGACCGAGACCCCGGCGGCGCGCAGCTGCTCGATCAGCTCCCAGGTGGCGTGCCTGGCCTGCGGGTCGAGGCCGGTGGTGGGCTCGTCGAGGAAGACCAGCTCGGGCCGTCCGACGACGGCGACGGCCAGCGACAGCCGCTGCCGCTGCCCGCCCGACATGCGGCGGAACTGGGTGCGGGCGTGCCCGGCGAGGCCGAGCCGCTCCAGCAGCGCGGACGGGTCGAGCGGCGTCGCGTGGAACGAGGCGACCAGCCGCAGGAACTCGCCGGCGCGGGCCGTGCCCGGCACGCCCCCCGACTGCGGCATCACCCCGACCCTCGGCTTCAGCGCCCGGCCGTCCGCGACCGGGTCGAGACCGAGGACCCGGGCCGTCCCCGAGTCGGCCCGGCGGTACCCCTCGCAGATCTCGATCGTGGTGGTCTTGCCCGCGCCGTTCGGGCCGAGCAGCGAGGTGACCTCGCCCCGGGCGGCGGTGAGCGACAGCCCGTCCACGGCCCGCCGCCCGCCGCCGGCCGCGCCATAGCGCTTGACGAGCGCGTGCAGCTCGACGGCGCCGCCTCCGGGGGGTGTCATGCAGACGAGTCTAGATCCGGGACCGGGCGGCCCCGCCGCTGGTGCCGCCGAAGGCGTGGCAAGGGCCCGCCGGGCGGAAGTGGATCTAGTTTCGCCCACGTGAGCCGGGGGAATTCACCGCCTGTCGCCGGGCCCCGCCCGGCGGCCTGGGGCCCGCCACCGTCGCCGGGCCCGGAGGGGGTGGGGGGATGGCGTTCCACGTCGACTCGGAGGTCGGTCGCCTGCGGGGGGTGCTGCTGCACCGGCCCGAGCTGTCGCTGAAGCGGCTCACGCCGTCCAACGCGGCCGGGCTGCTGTTCGACGACGTGCTGTGGGTCAGGCGGGCGGTGGAGGAGCACGAGGAGTTCGAGGACGTGCTGCGCTCGCAGGGCGTCCGGACGTACCTGGTCCTCGACCTGCTGCGCGAGACGGTCGGGAACCCCGAGGCCCGGGTGCACATCCTCGACGCCGTCGTCGACCCGCACTGGTTCGGCCCGCTCGCCGTCGACGCGATCCGCAACTGCTTCGACGCCATGGACGCCGCCGAGCTGAGCGCGTACCTCGTCGGCGGGATCACCAAGCGGGAGATGCTGGAGCGGATGCCCGAGCCGGCGTCGATCGCGTTCCACTCCATCCCGCTGGACGGTTTCATCCTGCCGCCGCTGCCCAACCACCTGTTCACCCGCGACACGTCCTGCTGGATCTACGACGGCGTGTCGATCAACACGATGCGCAAGAAGGCGCGGATGCGCGAGACGGTGAACATGGAGGCGATCTACCGGTGGCATCCGCTGTTCGCCGACGGCTACAACAGGCCGGGCGGGCCCGGCGGGGACGGCTTCCACGTCTGGAACCAGGGCATGGAGATGGCCCCGGCGACGCTGGAGGGCGGCGACGTCCTCGTCATCGGGAACGGTTCGGTCCTGGTCGGGATGAGCGAGCGGACGCAGCCGCAGGCCGTGGAGATGCTCGCGCAGTCGCTGTTCGCCGCCGGGTCGTGCGGCCGCATCGTCGCGCTGCGGATGCCGCAGAAACGGGCGTTCATGCATCTGGACACCGTCCTGACGATGGTCGACCACGGCGTGTTCACCACGTACGCGGGGATGGGGATGCTGCCGTCCCACACCGTCGAGCCGGGCGACACCGAGAAGGAACTGAAGATCACCGACCATCCGCCCGAGGACATGAACCGGGTGATCGCGGCGGCCCTCGGCCTGGACGACATCAAGGTCCTCATCCCCAAGCAGGACGTGTTCGCGGCCGAGCGCGAGCAGTGGGACGACGGCTCCAACGTCCTGGCCGTCTCGCCGGGCGTCGTCGTCGCCTACGAGCGCAACGCGACGAGCAACAACCATCTGAGCCGGAACGGGATCGAGGTCATCACGATCCGGGGCAGCGAGCTGGGCCGGGGGCGCGGCGGCCCGCGCTGCATGTCCTGCCCGATCGAGCGGGACGCCTGACCGCCCGCGACCGCCCCCGACGACCTGCACGATCCCTGAACGACCCCCCGAGACGACCGGCAAGGAGACAGGCATGGCGTTCAACCTCCACGGGCGCAGCTTCCTCAAGGAGCTCGACTTCACCCCCAGGGAGTTCGGGTTCCTGCTCGACCTGGCGGCCGAGCTGAAGGCCGCCAAGTACAGCCGGGCCGAGCGCCCGGCGCTCACGGGGAGGAACATCGCGCTGATCTTCGAGAAGACGTCCACCCGGACCCGCTGCGCGTTCGAGGTCGCCGCGCACGACCAGGGCGCGCACGTCACCTACCTGGACCCCGGCGGCACCCAGATCGGCCACAAGGAGTCGATGAAGGACACCGCCCGCGTGCTGGGACGGATGTACGACGGCATCGAGTACCGGGGCTCCAGCCAGCGGAAGGTCGAAGAGCTGGCCGAGTACGCGGGCGTCCCGGTGTGGAACGGCCTGACCGACGAGTGGCACCCGACGCAGATGCTCGCCGACATGCTCACCATGCGCGAGCACAGCGACAAGCCTCTGCGGGACGTCACGTACGCCTATCTGGGCGACGCGCGCAACAACATGGGCCATTCCTATGTCGCGGCCGGTGCGCTGCTGGGCATGAACGTCCGCATCGTCGCGCCCCGGGCCCTCTGGCCGGACGAGGAGACGGTCGTCAAGCCGTCCAACGCGGTCGCCGCCACGACCGGCGCGCGGATCGTCATCACCGAGGACGTCGAGCAGGGCGTGCGCGGCGCCGACTTCGTCATCACCGACGTGTGGGTGTCGATGGGCGAGCCCGCCGAGGTGTGGGACGAGCGGATCGCGCTGCTCGGCCCGTACCAGGTCAACGCCGGGGTGATGCGCGCGACCGGCAACCCGGACGTGAAGTTCATGCACTGCCTCCCCGCGCTCCACGACCGGGAGACCGCCGTGGGGGAGGAGCTCTACCGCAAGACCGGCATGGACGGCCTGGAGGTCACCGACGAGGTGTTCGAGTCGGATGCCTCGATCGTGTTCGACGAGGCCGAGAACCGGATGCACACCATCAAGGCGGTCATGGTCGCGACGCTCGGCTAGTGGGTCGGGGCAGGGCCGGACGACAGGAAGGGGGGCACGATGCGCGTGGTCGTCGCGCTCGGTGGGAACGCGCTGGTCAAGCGGGGTGAGACACCGGACGCCGGGTTGCAGCGCCGCAACGTCGACCGGGCCGTGCGGGCGCTGGCGCCGCTCGCCGAGCGGCACGAGCTGATCGTCACGCACGGGAACGGGCCGCAGGTCGGGGTGCTGTCGCTGGAGAGCGTCAACGACCCGAACCTGACCCGCCCGTACCCGCTCGACACGATCGGCGCCGAGACCCAGGGCATGATCGGCTACTGGATGCTGCAGGCGCTGCAGAACGCGCTGCCCGGCCGCCAGGTCATGGCGATGATCAACCAGACGCTGGTGTCGGCGGTGGACCCGGCGTTCGAGAACCCGACCAAGTTCGTCGGGCAGGTCTACGACCGGGAGGAGGCGGACAAGCTCGCCGCCGAGTACGGCTGGACGGTCCGCCAGGACGGTGAGAGCTGGCGCCGCGTCGTGCCGTCCCCGCGCCCGCAGCGGGTGATCGAGACCCGGCTGATCAGGGAGCTGGTCCGGCTCGGGACGGTCGTGGTCTGCGCGGGCGGCGGCGGCGTCCCGGTGTTCCGCAACGACGTCGGCCGCCTGGAGGGCGTCGAGGCGGTGATCGACAAGGATCTCACCGCGTCCGTCCTGGCCGAGAGCATGGACGCGGACGCCCTGCTGATCCTCACCGACGTCCCCCGGGTGATGCGCAACTATGGCCGCCACGACCAGGAGGAGATCGTCCACACGACCCCGCACGAGCTGCGCGCCGAGGACTTCCCCGCCGGGTCCATGGGCCCGAAGGTCGAGGCGGCGGCGAGCTTCGTCGAGCGCACCGGCGACATGGCCGCGATCGGGCTGCTCGACCAGTGCGTGGAGATCCTCGAAGGCACCGCGGGCACGATCGTCACCCCCAACGCGACCTGGCCGCTGGCGAGCACGCTGTGACCGCCGGGCCGGGGGCCGCGCCGCGAGCCGCGCCGGTCTCGTTCGCGCGGAGCCTGCTGCGGACCAAGCCGGTCGACCGGATCGTCGCCGAGGGCGGGCGGGGCGAGGGCGGCGAGCTGAAGCGGACGATGAGCCTCCTGCAGCTCACCCTGTTCAGCGTCGGCGCGACCCTCGGGACCGGGATCTTCGTCGTCCTCGGCGAGGCGGTGCCGAAGGCCGGTCCCGCGGTGGTGCTGTCGTTCGTCCTCGCCGCCGTCACCGCGCTGTTCTCGGCGCTGTCGTACGCCGAGCTGGCCGGGACGATCCCCGTCTCCGGCTCGTCCTACTCCTACGCCTACGCGACCCTCGGGGAGCTGGTCGCGTGGGTGTGCGGCTGGTGCCTGCTGCTGGAGTACGCCGTGTCGGTGTCGGCCGTCGCGGTGGGCTGGGGCTCCTATCTCAACGAGTTCTTCGACGACGCGGCCGGGTTCACGATCCCGGCGGAGCTGAGCGGGCCGCCGGGCGAGGGCGGGATCGTCAACCTCCCCGCCGTGATCGTGGTGATGTTCGCGACGTTCCTGCTGCTGCGCGGGACGTCCGAGAGCGCCACCGCGAACACGATCATGGTGTTCCTGAAGATCGGCGTCCTGCTGTTCTTCTGCGCGGTCGCGTTCACCGCGTTCGACTCCGGCAACCTGGGCCCGTTCGCGCCGATGGGCTGGGCGGGGATCAGCGCGGCGGGCTCCAAGGTGTTCTTCTCCTACATCGGCTTCGACGCCGCGTCCACCGCCGGTGAGGAGGCCAGGAACCCGCGCCGCGACCTGCCGCTCGCGATCATCCTGTCGCTGGTCATCGTGACCGTGATCTACGTGCTGGTCGGGCTGGCGGCGGTCGGCGCCATGCACTGGGAGCGGTTCGACCTGAGCGGCTCCGAGGCGTCGCTGGCGCAGGTGCTGGACGAGGCGACCGGGCGGTCGTGGCCGTCGATGATCCTGTCGCTCGGCGCGGTGGTCGCCATCGCCAGCGTCGTGCTCACCGTCATGTACGGGCAGACCCGCATCCTGTTCGCGATGTCGCGGGACGGGCTCGTCCCGCGGGTGTTCCAGAAGGTGAGCCCCAGGCGCCGCGTCCCCGTCGCCAACACGATCATCGTGGCGACGTTCATCTCGGTGCTCGCCGCCGCGATCCCGCTCGGCCGGCTCGTGGACGCCACCAGCATCGGCACGCTGTTCGCGTTCGCCCTGGTGAGTCTGGGTGTCATCGTCCTTCGGCGCACCCGGCCCGATCTGCCGCGCAGCTTCCGCACCCCGCTCTACCCGCTGACGCCGCTCCTCGGGGTCGGGTTCTGCGTGTACCTCATGGTCGGCCTGGGCGGGGTGACGTGGCTGGTGTTCCTGCTGTGGAGCCTCGTCGGCCTGGCCGCGTACTTCCTCTACGGCCGCCGCCACTCCCGGCTGGCCGCCGGGCCCCTGGGTAAGGGGGCGCCATGAGGGTGCTGGCGGGCTACTCGCCCGACGACCGCGGCGCCGACGCCCTCGCCCTGGCGGCCCTGGTCGTCCGGGCGTTGCGCGCGCCGCTGATCGTCGCGAACGTCCACCCGCCGCCCTGGCCCGCGCGCGGCCCCGGCTCGGTCGACGCCGAATGGGTCGCCTACCTCAAGGGCGAGTCGCAGGCCGCCCTCGCCGAGGCCGCCGGAATGCTCGCCGGATCGGACGTGCCGGAATCCGGCGTCACGCTGCGCGTCCACTCCCACCGGGGCAGCGGCCGCGGCCTCATCGAGGTCGCCAGGGACGTCGCCGCCGACCTGATCGTGATCGGCTCGGCGCCGCGCGGGCGCCGCGGCCGGATCGCCATCGGCAGCACCGCCGACCAGCTCCTGCACGGCTCGCCCGTGCCCGTCCTGCTCGCGCCGCGCGGCTACGCCGGCGACCCGCCGGACCGGTTCGAGCGGCTGACCATCGCGTACTGGCGCCGCCGCGACGTCGAAGGACCGCTGTCGGCCGCCGCCGCGGTCGCCGGGGCGCTGGGCGTGCCGGCGCGGCTCCTCACGCTCGTGCTGCGCCCGCCCGGGCTCGCCGCGAGGTTCAAGGATTCCGGCGGCGTGCTGGAACGCCAGGTGGCCCAGGCCGACGAGGACCTGCGCGAGGCCGCCGCGCGGCTCGGCGGCGGGACGCCGGTCGAGCGGCTCACGGCCGTCGGGACGGGCATCGCCAAGACGCTCGGCACGGTCGATATGCTGCCGGGCGAGGTGCTGGCCTGCCTGTCCAGCCACGACGGGCCGCTGCGCAAGGTCTTCCTCGGGGAGAGCTCCGGCAAGATCGTCCGCGCCGCGCCGTGCCCGGTGCTCCTCCTCCCGCGCGAACCCGCCGCCGCGAAAGCGCAGGTTAGGTAAGGCTTACCTGCGTGAGGTAAGACATCGCCGGAACCGGTGTTTGCCGGGAAGGAATTACGGCACACTGATGTTGTGAAAAACGTGAGCGAGGATCGGACGAGTGCGGAGGCCGCCACCGCGCGGTTCCTCGGCGTCGCGTCCGTGCCCGGACACGCCGAGCGTGACACGCGCGCGCGGGTGGCCAGGCTCATCCTCGAACACGGCCCGGTCACGGCGTCCACGCTGGGGGAGCGTGTCGGGCTCACGCCCGCCGCGATCCGCAGGCACCTGGACGCGCTGCTGGCCGACGGCATGATCGAAGTCCGCAAGGCGCGGACGCCGCAGGCCCGGCGCGGCCGGGGACGTCCCGCCAAATGGTTCGCCATCACCGACGCCGGGCGCAGCGCCTTCGTGCACGCCTACGACGACCTGGCGACCAGTGCGCTGCGGTTCATCGCCGAGACGGCCGGCGACCACGCGGTCGCCGAGTTCGCCCGGCGCCAGATCGCCGACCTGGAGCGCCGCTACCGGCCCGTCGTGCAGGACGCCCCGCCCCACCAGCGGGTCCGCACGCTCGCCGAGGCGCTGTCCGGCGACGGCTACGCGGCCGCCGCGGCCAAGGCACCCCAGCCGGGCGGCGGCGAGCAGCTGTGCCAGCACCACTGTCCCGTCGCGCACGTCGCCGCGGAGTTCCCGCAGCTGTGCGAAGCCGAGACCGAGGCGTTCAGCCGCCTGCTGGGCCTACCCGTCCAGCGGCTGGCCACGATCGCCCACGGCGACGGGATCTGCACCACCCACGTCAGCTCCCGCTCTCTCTGCGGCGGCGACGGGGAACGATCGAAAACACATGACGAGGAGTCCGGAGGGACCTCCCTATGACTACGGCAGCCCACCCCGAACTGGAGGGGCTCGACAGGTACAAGTTCGGCTGGGCCGACTCCGACGAGGCCGGAGCCTCGGCGCGGCGCGGCCTGAACGAGGACGTCGTCCGCGACATCTCGGCCAAGAAGAACGAGCCCGACTGGATGCTCGACCTGCGCCTCAAGGGGCTGCGGCTGTTCAGCAAGAAGCCGATGCCCACCTGGGGCTCCGACCTGTCGGAGATCGACTTCGACAACATCAAGTACTTCGTCCGCTCCACCGAGCAGCAGGCCGCGTCCTGGGAGGAACTCCCCGAGGACATCAAGAACACCTACGACAAGCTCGGCATCCCCGAGGCGGAGAAGCAGCGCCTCATCGCCGGTGTCGCCGCGCAGTACGAGTCCGAGGTCGTCTACCACAAGATCCGCGAGGACCTTGAGGAGAAGGGCGTCCTCTTCCTCGACACCGACACCGGCCTGCGCGAGCACCCGGAGATCTTCCAGGAGTACTTCGGCTCGGTGATCCCCGTCGGCGACAACAAGTTCGCCGCGCTCAACACCGCCGTGTGGTCGGGCGGCTCGTTCATCTACGTCCCGCCGGGCGTGCACGTGGAGATCCCGCTCCAGGCGTACTTCCGGATCAACACCGAGAACATGGGGCAGTTCGAGCGGACGCTGATCATCGCCGACGAGGGCTCGTACGTCCACTACGTCGAGGGCTGTACCGCCCCGATCTACAAGTCGGACTCGCTGCACTCCGCCGTCGTGGAGATCGTCGTGAAGAAGGACGCCCGCGTCCGCTACACGACCATCCAGAACTGGTCCAACAACGTCTACAACCTGGTGACCAAGCGCGCCGTCGCCTACGAGGGCGCGACCATGGAATGGGTCGACGGCAACATCGGCTCCAAGGTCACCATGAAGTACCCGGCGGTGTACCTGCTCGGCGAGCACGCCAAGGGCGAGACCCTGTCGATCGCGTTCGCGGGCGAGGACCAGCACCAGGACGCCGGCGCCAAGATGGTGCACGCCGCGCCGAACACCTCCTCCAGCATCATCTCCAAGTCGGTGGCGCGCGGCGGCGGCCGCACGTCCTACCGGGGGCTCGTGCAGATCCAGGAGGGCGCCGAGCACAGCAAGTCCACCGTGAAGTGCGACGCGCTGCTCGTCGACCAGATCAGCCGGTCCGACACCTACCCGTACGTCGACGTCCGCGAGGACGACGTCGAGATGGGCCACGAGGCCACCGTCTCCAAGGTGTCCGAGCAGCAGCTTTTCTACCTGATGAGCCGCGGCCTCACCGAGGACGAGGCGATGGCGATGATCGTGCGCGGGTTCGTCGAGCCGATCGCGCGCGAGCTGCCGATGGAGTACGCCCTTGAGCTGAACCGGCTCATCGAGCTGCAGATGGAAGGAGCCGTCGGCTGATGGGGCTCGAGGTCAAGCCTCTCTCGACGCTGCACGACAGGGCGTCGTTCGACGTCGGCGACTTCGACGTTCCGACGGGCCGCGAGGAGGAGTGGCGGTTCACCCCGCTGCGCCGCCTGCGCGGCCTGCACAACGGCACCGCCGACGCCGACGGCAAGGTCCTGGTCGAGGCGGAGGCCGCGCCGGAGGTGACGGTCGAGACCGTCGGCCGCGACGACGCCCGGCTCGGCACGGCGTACGTGCCCTCCGACCGGGTCAGCGCGCAGGCGTGGAACTCGTTCGCGCAGGCCACCGTCGTGACCGTGGCGAAGGAGGCCGTCGCGTCGGCGCCGACCGTGCTGCGGCTGCGCGGCGAGGACGCCTCCGCCGCCGCCTACGGCCACACCACCGTGATCGTGGAGCCGTTCGCGCAGGCCACGGTCGTGCTGACGCACCGCGGCCACGCGACGTACGCCGACAACGTCGAGTTCGTCGTCGGCGACGGCGCCCGGCTGTCGGTGATCAGCCTCCAGGACTGGTCGGACGACAGCGTCCACGTGTCCCACCAGCACGCCCGCCTCGGCCGCGACGCCCGGTTCGTCTCGCACAACGTCTCGCTCGGCGGCGACGTCGTGCGGATCTCCCCGTCCGTCGCCTACGAGGGGCCCGGCGGCGACGCCGAGCTGTACGGGGTGTACTTCGTCGACGGCGGCCAGCACCTGGAGCACCGCCTCCTGGTCGACCACACCGTGCCGAACTGCCGCAGCCGCGTCGACTACCGCGGCGCCCTCCAGGACCAGGACGCGCACGCCGTCTGGATCGGCGACGTGATCATCCGCGCGGAGGCGGAGGGCACCGACACCTACGAGCTGAACCGCAACCTCGTCCTCACCGACGGGACGCGGGTCGACTCCGTCCCGAACCTGGAGATCCTCACCGGCGAGGTCGCCGGCGCCGGGCACGCCTCGGCGTCCGGACGGCTCGACGACGAGCACCTGTTCTACCTCCAGGCCCGCGGCATCACCTTCGACCAGGCGCGCCGGATGGTCGTGCGGGGCTTCCTCGGCCAGCTCGTCGAGCGCATCGAGGTGCCCGAGGTCCGGGAGAAGGTCCGGGACGCGATCGAGGCCGAGCTCGACCGGGGAGCGGCGGCCCGATGACGTACGTGAAGGTGTGCGCGTTCGACGAGGTCCCGCGGGACGGGGCGATCGCCGTCGAGGTCGACGACACGCCCGTCGCGATCGCGCGCAGCGGCGACGACCTGTACGCCGTCAGCGACATCTGCTCCCACGCCGAGGTCTCCCTGTCCGAGGGCGAGATCTACGACGGCACCATCGAGTGCTGGCTGCACGGGTCCTGTTTCGACCTGCGCACCGGCAAGCCCACCAATCCGCCGGCCACGCAGCCGGTCGCCACATACAAGGTCAAGGTCGAGGACGGCGACGTCTATGTGTCGCTCGCCGCCTCCGGCGACTGACCCCACGATCGAAGGACGAACACGCACCATGGCCACGCTTGAGATCCGCGACCTCCACGTCTCCGTCGGCGACGGCTCCGACGGGTCGAAGGAGATCCTGCGCGGGGTCGACCTGACCGTGACGGCCGGCCAGACCCACGCGATCATGGGGCCGAACGGCTCCGGCAAGTCCACCCTCGCCTACGCGGTCGCCGGGCACCCGAAATACGAGGTGACCTCCGGCACCGTCACGCTCGACGGCGAGGACGTCCTCGGCATGACGGTCGACGAGCGCGCCCGCGCCGGGCTGTTCCTGGCGATGCAGTACCCGGTCGAGGTGCCCGGCGTGTCCGTCTCCAACTTCCTGCGCTCGGCCGTGACCGCCGTCCGCGGGGAGGCCCCGAAGCTCCGCGAGTTCTCCAAGGACATGAAGCAGGCGATGGAGAACCTGTCCATCGACCCGGCGTTCGCGCAGCGCAGCCTGAACGAGGGCTTCTCCGGCGGCGAGAAGAAGCGGCACGAGATCCTGCAGCTGGAGATGCTCAAGCCGAAGTTCGCCGTCCTGGACGAGACCGACTCCGGCCTCGACGTCGACGCGCTCAAGGTCGTCGCGGAGGGCGTGAACCGGTTCGCGTCCGGCGACACCGGCGTCCTGCTCATCACCCACTACACCCGCGTCCTCCGCTACGTGAAGCCCGACTTCGTCCACGTGTTCTCCGGCGGCCGCGTCGTCGCCGAGGGCGGCCCCGAGCTGGCCGACGAGCTCGAAGAGCAGGGCTACGAGAAGTACGCGAAGGCAGGCGCAGCCCTATGACCTTGCTGCCGGAGGAGTTGAAGAAGGACTTCCCGCTGCTGCAGCGCACCGTCCGCGGCGGGCGTCCGCTCATCTACCTCGACTCGGGCGCGACGTCGCAGAAGCCGCTCCGGGTGCTGGACGCGGAGCGCGAGTTCTACGAGCGCCACAACGGCGCGCCGCACCGCGGGGCGCACCAGCTCTCCGAGGAGGCGACGGAGGCGTACGAGAGCGCCCGCGCGTCCATCGCCCGGTTCATCGGCGCGTCGACCGCCGAGGTCGTGTTCACCAAGAACGCCACCGAGGCGATCAACCTGGTCGCGTACGCGATGAGCAACGCCGCGACCGCGGGCCCGGAGGCCGGGCGGTTCGCCGTCGGACCCGGCGACGAGGTCGTCGTGTCGGAGATGGAGCACCACGCCAACCTCGTCCCGTGGCAGCAGCTCTGCCAGCGGACCGGAGCGACCCTCCGCTGGTTCGGCATCACCGACGAGGGCCGCCTCGACCTGGAGAACCTCGACGACCTCGTCAACGAGCGCACCAAGATCGTCGCGGTGACGCACCAGTCGAACGTGCTCGGCACGGTCCCGCCGATCGAGCGGATCGCGGCCCGCGCGCACGCCGTCGGCGCGCTCGTCCTGCTGGACTCCGCGCAGGCGGTGCCGCACCAGCCGGTGGACGTCGGCCGGCTCGATGTCGATTTCCTCGTCTTCTCCGGCCACAAGATGCTCGGCCCGACCGGCATCGGCGTGCTGTGGGGGCGGAGCGAGCTGCTGGAGACGATGCCGCCGTTCATCACCGGCGGGTCCATGATCGAGGTCGTCCACATGGAACGGACCACGTTCATGCCGCCGCCGCAGCGGTTCGAGGCGGGCGTCCCGATGACCGCGCAGGCGGTCGGGCTCGGCGCCGCCTGCGACTACCTCGCCGAGATCGGCATGGACCGCGTCCACGCGCACGAGGAGGCCCTCGTCGCCTACTCCCTCGAACGGCTGACGGAGATCCCCGGCGTCCGGATCATCGGCCCCGGCACCACCGAGGCCCGCGGCGGCGCCGTGTCGTTCACCGTCGAGGACATCCACCCGCACGACGTCGGCCAGGTCCTCGACGACCTGGGCATCGCGGTCCGCGTCGGCCACCACTGCGCGTGGCCGATCTGCCGCCGCTTCGCCCTTCCGGCGGTCACCCGCGCGACGTTCTACCTCTACAACACCCTCGGCGACGTGGACGCGCTCACCGACGGGGTCAGGCAGGCCCAGAAGTTCTTCGGCACCACCTGAGGAACAGCCCCGAGACCCGCCCTGTTGTAGCCAGAGAGTCGTGGAAAGGACGACATGCAGCTGGAGGCGATGTACCAGGAGGTGATCCTGGACCATTACCGCAACCCCCATCACAAGGGGCTGCGTGAGCCGTTCGAGGGCGAGGCCCACCACGTCAACCCGACGTGCGGCGACGAGGTGACGCTGCGCGTCCACCTGGACGGCGAAGGCCAGGACGCCACGGTCGCGGACGTGTCCTACGACGCGATGGGCTGCTCGATCAGCCAGGCCAGCGCGTCGGTGATGTCCGACCTGATCATCGGGAAGTCCGTCAAGGAGGCGATGGCGGTCGGTGAGGAATTCCTCACGCTGATGCAGTCGCGCGGCCGCGACGTCGAGCCCGACGAGGACGTCCTGGAGGACGCGATCGCCTTCGCCGGGGTGTCGAAGTACCCAGCCCGCATCAAATGCGCCCTGCTCGCCTGGATGGCGTGGAAGGACGCGACCGCCCGCGCACTCGGAGAGGCCCGATGACCGCAGCGAAGCGAGGATCTTCGGGCCGAGCCCCCGGGGGTCTGGGGGGCGCCGCCCAGGAAGGTAGAGCATCATGACCGAAACAGCCGTCCCCGAAGAGGACATCCTCGAGGCCCTCAAGGACGTCGTCGACCCCGAGCTCGGCATCAACGTCGTCGACCTCGGCCTGGTGTACGGCGTCGACCTCGCCGACGAGGTCGCCACCCTGGACATGACCCTCACCAGCGCCGCCTGCCCGCTCACCGACGTGATCGAGGACCAGGCCCACAGCGCCTTGGAGGGCCTGGTCAAGGACGTGAAGATCAACTGGGTCTGGCTCCCGCCGTGGGGCCCCGACAAGATCACCGACGAGGGCCGCGACCAGCTCCGCGCCCTCGGCTTCAACGTCTGACGCCGTCCCGTGCCACAAGGCCGCGCCCCCGATCGGGGCGCGGCCTCACGCGTGCGCGCGGGTCGGGCTCCACGGGCAGGTGCCGCGCCCGGACAGTCACATACCTGGTGTTTAAGGTGGGGTTGTGATCGATTCGATTTCTGAGGGCGATGGCGGGTTGCGGGCGCGGCGGGCGGCTTCGTTCGGGGGGAGCGCGGCGGCGTACGCGGCGCAGCGGCCGGACTATCCGGACGCGGCGGTGCGGTGGGCGCTGGAGCCGGTCGCGGGGCGGTCGCCGCTGCGGGTGCTGGACCTCGCCGCCGGGACGGGCAAGCTGACCGAGGTGCTGCTGCGGATCGGGGTGGACGCGGCCGACGTCGTCGCCGTGGAGCCGGACGCGGCGATGCTGGCCGAGCTGCGCCGCCGGGTGCCGGGCGTGCGGGCGGTCCGGGGGAGCGCCGAGGAGATCCCGCTGCGCGACGGGACGGTCGACGCCGTGGTCGCCGGGCAGGCCGTGCACTGGTTCGACCTCGACCGGGCCCTGCCGGAGATCCACCGCGTGCTGGCGGACGGCGGCGTGCTGGCCGGGCTGTGGAACACCGACGACGACCGGGTGTCGTGGGTCGCGGAGCTGAACCGGGTGTCGCGGACCAGCGTGTCGGCGCGCTCGAACCCGCCGCTGGAGAAGCTGCCGGCGACGGAGTGGTTCCCCGGGTTCGAGCGGGGCGAGTTCGCGCACGCCCAGCGGCGGACGGCGGAGTCGCTGGCGGCGACCATCGGGACGCACTCGCACATGCTGGTGCTGGACGACGCGGAGCGCGAGGCCGCCATGCGGCGCCTGCTGACGTACCTGCGGGCCACGCCGGAGACGGCCGAGGGTGAGTTCGATCTGCCGATCATCACCTTGACCCTGCGTGGTCTGCGGGCCGCTTAGCGTCTTTCGGCCTTTCGGGCCAGAGGGTGTGCGTGATCGGCCACAGCGACCACACCGCCAGGACGATGCCGAGCCGGGCGAGCCAGCCCTGGAGGGCCTCCGTGCGGCCGTCGTCGCCGATCCAGGCGATCATCGCCAGGAGGATGCCGCAGCCGATGGCGGTGGCCACGGCCGCCTTGCCGAACTCGCGCCACTCGTAGCGGACGCGCGCCCAGCCGTACTTCGGCTTGGCGGCGGGCGGCGGGCCGCCGGCGAAGCGGTGCGCGAAGCGCTCGTCGGCCCAGCGGACCATGCTGTGCCCGAACGCGACGGAGTAGCCGATGTAGGCGGCGGCGAGGCCGTGCGCGAAGCCCGCCGTCCCGCCGCCGCGCAGGTCGAGGGCCGTGGCCGTCAGCAGGACCACGTCGACCAGCGGGACGCAGACCAGCAGCACCACGCTCGCGCGGCGGCGGCGCAGCAGGTAGCGGGTGATGAGACCGGCGCCGAGGACGACCCAGAAGCCGATCTCGCAGGCGGCGATGATCGCGATGAGCACGTGGAGTGTCCTTTCTCGTCGGTTCCATCGTGTGCTCGGGAGGGGCCGCGGATCGTCGTCCGCTGTGGGGTTTCGCGGGTCGTCCGAAGGATGTACGCGGACTCGTCGGCCCGGTGGACGTCATACCCGCGCGGGGATGCTGTGATGGACGCGTGCACACGCTCACCACGCGCCCGCTCACCACGCGCAAGGACGCGCTCGTCGCCGCGGCGGCGCTGGCGGGCGGGCTGCTGCTGCTGTCGGTGCACGGCTACTCGACGTGGTCGAGGGACTGGGACCCGTCGCCGTGGGTGCGTCTCGTCCCGCTGCTCGGGCTGGCCTCGGCGCTGCTGCTGCGGCGGACGGCGCCGCTGACCGCGCTGGCGGTGGCGACGCCGTTCAACTTCGCCGACGTGGTGATGGGTCCGAGCATCGCCACCGCGATGATCTACGGGGACGCGCTGTACGCGGCGAGCCTGTACGGGCGGCGCCGGACGGCGGAGTGGCTGCTCGGCACGACCGTGGGCGCGACGGCGGGCGTCGCGCTCGGCTGCGGGATCGGGCTGCGCGACTTCGCCGTCGGGGTGGTCGGCGGGTCGATCGCCGGGGTGGTGTGGGTCGCGCCGGTGCTGACGGCGATGGCCGTCCGGGAGCACCGGTTCCGGGCGGAGGCGGAGCGGCAGCGCGCCGAGCAGGTGGCGCGGCTGGCCGATCTGGACCGGCGGGCCGCCGTGACCGCCGAGCGGGCCCGGATGGCGCGCGAGCTGCACGACGTGATCGCCAACCATCTGAGCGCCGTGGCGCTGCACTCGTCCGCCGTGCTGAAGGTGCCCGGCCTCGACCGGGACGGGATCGAGCGCGCCATGGAGGTCATCCGGGAGAACAGCGTCCAGGGCCTGGCGGAGATGCGCCGGATGGTCGGGCTGCTGCGCGACGGCGACGGCGCCGCGCAGGACCCGGCGGCGCGGCCCCGGCTGACGGAGCTCGGACGGCTCGTCCGGCACACGGCGCGGTCCGACCTGTCGGCGCGGCTGGAGGTCGCGGGCGAGCCGCCCGAGCTGCCCGCCGCGGTGGAGCTGGCCGCGTACCGGATCGTGCAGGAGGCGCTGACGAACGCGCTGAAGCACGCCGGTCCCGGCAGCGCCGACGTCCGCGTCGAGTACACGCGGCGGAGCGTCGTGATCGACGTGCTGAGCCCGCTCGGCGAGGGCGGGGCGCGGCTGCCGGGCACGGGCAGCGGGCTGGTGGGGATGCGCGAGCGCGCGGTGATGCTGGCCGGGGAGTTCGACGCGGGACCGGACGCCGGGCGGTGGCGCGTGCACGCCGAGCTGCCCGTCGAGCACCGAGGCGGGGATTCATGATCGATGTGCTGGTCGCGGACGACCAGGCGGCCGTGCGGGCGGGGCTGGTGCTGATCCTGGGCGCGGCGCCCGGCGTCCGGGTCGTCGGCGAGGCCGCCGACGGGGTGCGGGCCGTGGAGCTGGCCCGGGAGCTGCGCCCGGACGTGGTGCTGATGGACGTCCGCATGCCCCGCCTGGACGGCATCCAGGCCACCCGGGAGATCGCGGGCATCGCCGACGTGCTGGTGCTGACCACGTTCGACATGGACGAGTACGTGTTCGGCGCCCTGCGCGCGGGCGCGGCCGGGTTCCTGCTCAAGGACGTCGACGCGGACAAGCTGGTGGAGGCGGTACGGACGGTCGCGGTCGGCGAGGGGATCATCGCGCCGAAGGTCACCCGGCGGCTGATCGACGCCTTCTCCGCCCGTCCCGCCATGGAGCGGGCGGCGCCGGGCCTGGCGGAGCTGACGCCGCGGGAGCGGGAGGTGTTCGGCTGCCTCGGGGAGGGCCTGTCGAACGTGCAGATCGCGGCCCGGCTGGACATGGCGGAGACGACCACCAAGACCCATGTCAGCCGCATCCTCGGGAAGCTGGGGCTGGCCAACCGGGTGCAGGCGGCCATCCTCGCGCGGGAGACGGCCGCCTCCGGGCTTTCCAGGACTGATCCACATGAAGGATCACCCGGCCCGGTCTGACCCGCCAGAGACGATCTCAGCGCGACAGGCTGCGGATCAGGTCGGCGACGCGGACGATGCCGAGGCAGCGCCCGACCTCGTCCACCACGACCAGGTCGTCGTAGACGCGCTCGTCCTCCCGCCCGGCGGCCCGCAGCGCCGCGACGGCCGGGACGGTCCGCGGCACCGGCCGGGGCGCGTCGGCCAGCCGCGCGGCGGGACGGCGGGCGTGCAGCGCGTGCCCGTAGGCCCCCGACAGGCGCAGCAGGAAACGCGCCCGGTTCACGGTGCAGCGGGGCCGCTGCCGGTCGTCGACCAGCACGATGCTGGTGATGCCGGTCTCGGCGTTCAGCGCGTCGAGCACCTCGCCCGCCGTCGCCGAGTGCGGCAGCGTCACCGCCGGGAGGGTGAACTCCGAGACCCGCGGCCCGAGCCCGAGGTCCTGCCGCACGGGCTCCTCCACGGCCGCGACCGGGATGTGGATCGGCATCCCCGGCCGCCACTCCGGCGGCGCCAGCGCGCGCCCCTGGACGAGCCGCACCCCGGCGTCGCGCATGTGCAGCACCTGCTCCCTGGTCGCCATCTGCGGCGCCAGGACATGCGTCTCCAGCCGGTGCGCCAGCTCCACCAGGCTCCCCACCAGCGCCGCGCGGCGCGGCTCCGACACCGACCTGCGGGCCAGCTCCGGGTCGAGCTTCAGCAGGTAGGACGCGCCGTCCACGAGCAGGTCCAGCGGCGCGTGGGCGGCGCCGAGGCCGGCGAGGCCGACGAGGTAGCCGGTCCGGCGCAGCCCGGACAGCGCGGCGGTGACGGGCGGGCGCGCCGCGGGCGGGAACCCGCCCGACACGCAGATGATGATCTCCTGCGGGCGGCGTCCGGTTTCGGAGAGCCCGCGGTGCAGTTCGGCGAGCAGGTCGTCGCCGCGGGCGAGGGTCTCGGTGCGCAGGCCGATCTGCAACGGCAGCGGCGAGCCGAGTCCGGTGGCGGCGCGGGCGGCCTCGACCGCGCGCCGCACGTCCTCGGTCGCCGGATCGGACCGCGTCGGGCCGGCCGCGCCGAACGCGTTGGCGGGGCCGGCGGGGGGCGCGTGCGCCTCGACCGCGACGACGGTTCCGGTGCCGAGGTCGACGACCGGATGGAACACCGCCCGGGCCGGTAGGAGGGCGTCAAGGGCATCGACTGCTGACACAGCCGCATCATGTCGCCAACAACGCCACGAAACTAGATGTGTCAGCCGAAGTTAACCCAATATTCGCAGTTCAGGAGGCATTCGCGGTCTGGCGGCCATACCCGGTTCAAAGGCCCCGCCCGCCGGCGACCGCCGACAGCAGATAGGTGACGCCGGCGACGGCGGCGAGCCAGGCGTAGGCGGTGATGTCGGCGCCGCGCAGCGCCTGGACGGTCAGCCCGCCGACCACCGCGACGGTCAGCACGTCACCGGTCATCGCCGCGGCCCGCAGATGCGCGCGGGCGCGGGTGCCCGACCCGAAGCCCTCACTGATCGGAAGCGCCGGCTCGTTGCGCCGGTAGGCGAGATACGCCGCGTAGCCGCCCAGCACGGCGAGCGCGACCAGGGCCGTCGAGGACCGCCCGTCGGCGGCCAGCACGGCCCCGACCACCACACCGGCGCCCAGGACGAGCCCGGGCACCGCCCACCTGCTGAGGCCGCGGCGTTCGGGAGCGATCCACATGCCGCTCATCCTTCCCGATCCGGAACGGCGCGCACCGGCAACGCGCTGTATCTTCTCGCTTCGTGGCGCAATTTAGAATGAACGGCTCCAAGATGCTCGCCGTCGACCTCGGCGGCGAGACCATCAGGGCGCTGAACGGCTCCATGGTCGCCTACGAGGGCCAGATGTCGTTCAAGCGCCAGGGCATGACGGGCGGCGAGGGGCTGCGGGGCGCGCTGAAACGCAGGATCGCCGGCGAGGGCATGACCCTCATGGAGATCAACGGGCAGGGCACGGTCTACCTGGCGAGCGAGGCGACGGAGGTGACCCTCGTCCAGCTGACCGGCGACACCCTGTTCGTCGAGTCGGAGAGCCTCCTCGCGCTGGACGGGAACCTGCAGACGGGCGTCCACTTCGTCGGGCTGCGGGGCATGGGCACCGGGCAGGGCCTCGCCACCACCAAGGTGGAGGGGCACGGGACGGTCGCGATCCTGTCCGAGGGCCCCGCGATCGTGCTCGAGGTGACACCGCAGACACCGCTGTGCGTCGACCCGCACGCCTACGTCTGCCACCACGGCCAGCTCCAGCAGGACGTGGTCACCGACGTCAACTGGCGGACGGTGATCGGCCAGGGATCGGGGGAGAGCGTGCAGTTCCGCTACCAGGGGCACGGCCTGGTGTACGTCCAGCCGTCCGAGCGCGGCGGGATCCTGGAGGTCTGATGCCCGGCTACCAGTCGATCAACGCCAAGATGCTCCAGGTGCCGATCGGGCCCGGCCAGGAGGTCTACAGCAAGCGCGGCGCGATGCTCGCCTACACCGGGCCGGTGTCGTTCGCGCCGACCGCGACCGCCGGGCAGGGCATCGGCGGCACCATCGGACGCGCCGTCGCCGGAGAGCGCAGCGCGATGATGCACGTCACCGGGCAGGGCAGCGTGCTGTTCGGGCACGGCGGCCTGGAGGTCACCGTCATCGCCCTGAACGGCGCCGACACCCTCTACGTGGAGGCCGACCGGCTGCTGGTGCACGACGCGTCCCTCCAGGTCGGCACGATGTTCATGGGCGAGCAGGGCGGGGTGCGCGGCATCGTGCGCGGCGCGGTGACCGGGCAGGGCCTGTTCACCTCGACGCTCGCCGGGAGCGGCTCCTGCGCGGTGCTGTCGCACGGCGGGGTGATGGAGCTGCCGATCAGCCGGCAGCGTCCGGTGCACGTCGACCCGCAGGCGTACGTGGCGCACCGCGGCCAGGTGCAGAACAAGCTCACCACGGCGGTCGGGCTGCGCGACCTGGTCGGACGCGGCTCCGGCGAGGCGTTCCAGCTCGAACTGAGCGGCACCGGCGTCGTCTACGTCCAGGCCAGCGAGAGGAAGATCTGACCGTGAGCACGTACGGCGCGCAGACGCGGACCTGGAACCCCGTGACGCTCCCGTCCAACGACAACGTCAACCCGTACGCCTTCAGCGTCGACCTCAACGGGCAGTGGTTCGCGCAGAAGGGCAAGATGATCGCCTACTACGGGCAGATCAAGTTCGAGGCGCTGTCGGCGGGGGCGCTCGACTCCCTCGTCGCGCACACCTTCAACTCCCCGCTGTACGCGCAGGACTGGATCGTCGCGCAGGGGCAGGGCAAGCTCGTCCTCGCCGACCGCGGGTACGACGTCAACTCCTTCGACCTGGACGACGGGAACCTCACCGTCCGGGCCGGGAACCTCCTGGCGTTCGAGCCGGGCCTGGAGCTCAAGCAGTCGATCATCCCCGGGTTCCTGACGCTGATCGGCACCGGACGGTTCGTCGCCGCCTCCAACGGGCCCGTCCACTTCGTCGAGCCGCCGATCAGGGTCGACCCCCAGGCGCTGCTCGGCTGGGCCGACTGCCCGTCCCCGTGCCACCACTACGACCACTCGTACATGCGCAGCGCGTTCGGCGCCGCCCGGATGGTGTTCGGGATCGGCGGGCAGTCCGGTGAGGAGCACCAGTTCGACTTCACCGGGCAGGGCACCGTGCTGATGCAGTCGTCCGAGGCCGTGATGAACGAGGACGTCCTGCTGCGCGACCTCGAAGGCCAGATCGGGCTGGTCGGCACGTCCGGGCTCCAGCGGCTCCAGCGGACGATCAACCAGCGGCTGTCCGCCGAACGCTCGGGCTGACCCGGGGCGGGAGCGGCCGCGGGACCCGTCCGGGCCCCGCGGCCGCTCACCCGCGCGGGCGGGTCACGGCTACCGGCCGGTCACGAGTCCCGGCCGGTCACGACTCCGGGCGGGTCACGACTCCGGGCCGGTCACGACTCCGGGCCGGGCGTGGGCTTCATCACGCGGAACGGCACGCCGAACGGGTCGCGGACGGTGGCGATGCGCCCGTACGGGGTGTCGGCCGGCTCCTCGTCGACCGTGCCGCCGCCCGCCCGGACCCGCCGGACGGCCTCGTCGGCGTCGTCGACCGCGAAGTAGGTGAGCCAGGACGCGACCTCCTCCGTCCCGCCGCCGAGGACGAGCCCCTCCCCGCCGAGGACGCCGCCGATGTAGCGCCCGTCCGGACGGGCCGCAGTGGTGTAGTCGAGGCCCTCGGCGTCCGCCATCGGCTCGATCCGGTAGCCGAACAGCGCCTCGTAGAACTCGCGCGCGGGACCCGCGTCGCCCGGGACGAAGAGGTCGTTCCACGTGAACGACCCGGGATCGTTCACGATCCGGGAACCGGGGAGGGCACGGCCCTGCCACAGGCCGAACTGGCCGCCCCGCGGGTCCCTGACGATCGCCATGCGGCCGAGGTCCATCACGTCCATGGCCGGGACGACGACCTCGCCGCCCGCGTCCGTGGCGCGCTTCACCGAGCCGTCGCAGTCGTCGGTGGCGAAGTAGACGTTCCACCAGTACACGTCGGGCTGGTCCTCGGGGTTCTGCATCATCCCCGCGACGGGCTCGCCGCGCAGCATGCACGTGTTGTAGTGCCCCGCCGCCGGGCCCGCGTCCTGGAACTGCCAGCCGAGGAGCGTCCCGTAGAACGTCTTGGCCCGGTCGAGGTCGGGGACGCCGATGTCGAGCCAGGTGGGCGTGCCCTCAGGCGGATTGCTCGTGACATGGGTCATTCGACTCACACTCCTTCGCCGTCGCACGCCCCGTGCCCTCATCCTGGCCTCTCCGGGGGCGTTCACACATCATCCGCACCAGATGGGCATGGCCGGGACGGGCCGGCCGTCACGTACACTGGGCCGATGGTTCCGCTCCCGAACTGACAGGCCCGCGCCGAGCGCGCCCCGGTCTCCTCCGTCGACCGAGAGGCGCGCTTCTTCGTGCCTGTCCACCGAGCCGTCCGTCAGGGGAGCCCTGTCACTGTGATCATCGCGAAAGACATCGAGCTGCGCGCCGGGTCGCGGCTGCTGATCGAGGCCGCCACGTTCCGGGTGAACCCCGGCGACCGGGTCGGGTTCGTCGGGCGCAACGGCGCCGGCAAGACCACCCTCACCAAGGTGCTGGCCGGGGACGCGCTGCCCGCGCAGGGCGCCGTGACGTCCTCGGGCACCATCGGCTACCTGCCGCAGGACCCCCGCGACGTCGACCTCGGCGAGCTGGCCCGCGACCGCATCCTGTCCGCCCGCGGCCTGGACGAGGTGATCCGCGACCTGCGTGCCGCCGAGGACGCGATGGCCTCGGCGGCGGGCGCCGACCGCGACAGGGCCGTCCGCCGGTACGGGCGGCTGGAGGAGCGGCTGCACGTGCTCGGCGGCTACGCGGCGGAGGCGGAGGCGGCGTCGATCGCGTCCAGCCTCGGCCTGCCGGACCGGGTGATGACCCAGCCGCTCGGGACGCTGTCGGGCGGGCAGCGCCGCCGGGTGGAGCTGGCGCGCATCCTGTTCTCCGGCGCCGACACGCTGCTGCTGGACGAGCCCACCAACCACCTGGACGCCGACTCGATCGTCTGGCTCCGCGACTTCCTGAAGTCCCACCAGGGCGGCCTCGTCGTGATCAGCCACGACGTGGAACTGCTGGGCGCCGTCGTCAACCGGGTGTTCCACCTCGACGCCAACCGCTGCGTGATCGACATCTACAACGTCGGCTGGAAGAAGTACCTCGACCAGCGCGAGACCGACGAGCGGCGCCGCAAGCGCGAGTCGGCCAACGCGCACCGGCAGGCGTCCGCGCTGCTGTCGCAGGCCGACAAGATGCGCGCCAAGGCCACCAAGGCCAAGGCGGCCCAGCAGATGGACCGGCGCGCCCGGCAACTGCTCGCGGGAGTGGAGGGCGAGCGGCAGGCCGACAAGGTCGCCAAGATCCGCTTCCCGGACCCGGCCCCGTGCGGCCGCACTCCGCTCACCGCGGAGGGTTTGTCGAAATCGTACGGATCTTTGGAGATATTCACCGACGTGGATCTGGCCGTCGACCGGGGCAGCCGCGTCGTCGTCCTCGGCCTGAACGGCGCGGGCAAGACGACCCTGCTGCGCCTGCTGGCGGGCGTCGACGAGCCCGACACCGGGACGGTCGTCCCCGGCCACGGCCTGCGGGTCGGCTACTACGCCCAGGAGCACGAGACCCTGGACGTCGGACGGTCCGTCCTGGAGAACATGCAGTCGGCCGCGCCCGGCATGGCGCCCGTCGAGGTCCGCAAGATTCTCGGCTCGTTCCTGTTCTCCGGCGACGACGTCGACAAGCCCGCGGGCGTCCTGTCCGGCGGCGAGAAGACCCGGCTGGCGCTGGCGATGCTGGTGGTGTCCAGCGCGAACGTCCTGCTGCTCGACGAGCCCACCAACAACCTCGACCCGGCCAGCCGGGCCGAGATCCTCGGGGCCCTGCGGACGTTCGCCGGCGCCATCGTCCTGGTCACCCACGACGAGGGCGCGGTGGACGCGCTGGCGCCGGAAAGAGTGATTTTGCTGCCGGATGGGGTGGAAGACATCTGGAGTGACGAGTTTGCCGATCTGGTGGCACTCGCGTGACCTGCGCGGTGACTTCCGCAGATCTTTTCTGGCCGAGTGGGTAGCCGAACAGCCGGGAATGACTGATCATGGCGGGGGATAACGCAGCGGTCACCACATCACTACGGGAGGTACTCGTGGCCGAGACCCTTAAGAAGGGCACCCGCGTGACCGGTGCCGAGCGCGACAAGCTGGCGGCGGACCTGAAGAAGAGGTACGACTCCGGCGAGAGCATCCGCGCCCTGGCAGCCGCCACCGGCCGCTCCTACGGTTTCATCCACCGGATTCTGACCGAGTCCGGCGTCAACCTGCGCGGTCGCGGTGGCGCGACCCGGGGCAAGAAGTCCTGACCGGACACCGCCCCCGGATGAGCGCACGGCCCGGCCCGCCGCCGTGGCCGACCGAGTAAGGTTCGGTCGCGGCGGCGGACGGGTTCCGGGTCCCGCCCCGTGGACGGCGGGGCGGGACCGGCACGCTCATCGAGAGGAAGCGCATGGAAGACACGGCGGACGACCCCGCCCCGGAAGACCCGGCGGCGGACGCCCGACCGGAACCGGTCACCGGGCCGCCCGAAACGGGCCCGGCGGTGCCCGGCCTCGACGAGGCGGGCCTTCTCCTCGACATCGACGGACCCGTCGCCACCATCACCCTGAACCGGCCCGAGCGGCGCAACGCCATGACGTTCGCGACCTGGCGCGCGCTCGCCGCCATCGGCCGCACCCTGTCCACCACCAAGTTCAGCACCGGCGCGGACACCGTGCGCGTCGTCGTCCTGCGGGGCGCGGGCCCGTCGTTCTCCGCGGGCATCGACCTCGACATGTTCTCGGCGGGCGGCGGCCTGCCCGACGGCTCCGACGCCGAGGCCGCCGACCGCTTCATCGCCGAGCTCCAGGACGGCTACACCTGGCTGCGGCGCCCCGGCATCGTCTCGGTGGCGGCCGTGCACGGCCACGCCATCGGCGCCGGTTTCCAGCTGGCGCTGTCCTGCGACATCCGCGTGATCGCCGACGACGCGAAGTTCCGCATGAAGGAGCCCGCGCTCGGGCTCGTCCCCGACCTGACCGGCACCAAGCCGCTGGTGGAGATCGTCGGCATCGGGCGCGCCCTGGAGCTGTGCCTGACCGCCAGGACCGTGCACGCCGACGAGGCCGCCCGGATCGGGCTCGCCGAGATCCTCGTCCCGCGCGACGGCCTCGACGCCGCCGTCCGCGACCTGGCCGCCGCGCTGCTCGCCGTCGACCCCGGCGCCGCCGCCGCGACGAAGCGGCTGCTGTGGCAGGCCGCCGGGAACACCCTCGAACAGCAGAGCGCCGCCGAGCGCCGCGAGCAGATCGGCCGCCTCCGCGACCTCTCCGGAATGTAGCCGGAATGTAGAGAGCCCGGGAGCGTGGTGGCTCCCGGGCCCGTGAACCTACGTGACTATGGACCTACGTGACTACTGGAGTGACTCGCGTCCGCCGCGTGCCAGCGGAAGCAGGATCCGGCTGACGCCGGGCCGCACGCCGACCTCGGTGCCGGCCGGGTAGCGCAGCGTGTAGTGGTAGTCGGTGGACAGCAGGATCACACCGAGCCGGTGGCCGGCCTTGACGACGTAGTCGGTGGGTTCGAGGTTCCACCGGAACGTGTAGTCCTTGCCGGGCTTGATCGGCTCGCTGCGGCTGAAGCCGTGCCGGTTGCGCACGTCCAGCCATCCGCGCGTGACGACCTTGAACGGTGCGGTCTCCGTCTTCAGGGTCTGCCGGATCGTGCAGCCGACGTCGCCCTCCACGCTCTGCCCGAAGCAGACCTGCTCGGCCGTGTTGACCCGGGCGCCCGTCGGACGCGTGTCGGTGCCGTAGTCGACCAGCAGCGCCGTCAGGTACGGCGACCGGCCGTCGAGCGAGGCCCGCACGGACATCGACGGGATCCCGTTCACCCGGACGGGCTTCGGCAGCGGCCCCGTCAGGTAGGCGAGCCGGTTCGGGTCCGCCTGGTTCTCGTTGACGAGCAGCTGCTCGGCGGTGCGGGTGCGGCCAGCGTCGACGAACGACTGCGTCCCGCCGGTCCGCGGCCACAGCCCGAGGGTGCCCGGCTGTCCGGACGGCCCCTTCCGCGCGGCGTTCAGGCTGAGCGGGACGGTGCGGGTGCCGGGGACGGGCCAGTCCCGTGCCGTCTCCCACGTGCCGTCCGGGTTCTCGACGTCCACGCGCGGCTCACGCTCGATGCCGTTGCGGATGCCGTACAGGTAGCGGTCGAACCAGCGGTGCGTCTGCCGCAGCCACTCCTCGACGCGCCAGCGGAACGGCGTCGCGTGGTTGGCCTGGTGCAGCCACAGTTTGCGCGGCACGCCCGCTTTCTTCAGCGCGTTCCACCACTGCACGGAGTTCTTGACCTTGACGTTCCAGTCGTTGAGCCCGTGCACGACCATGACGGCGGCGCGCACCTTCCGCGCCTGGTCGACGTAGTCGCGCTGCGCCCAGACCTTGCCGTAGTCGCCGGTCTCGCGGTCCTGGGTCGCGGTGATGTCCTGGATGATCTTCGCGCAGACCTCGGGGTTCTCGCGGGTCAGCACGACCTTGGCGAGGATGTCGAGGTCCTCGCCCTGGAAGCCGCCGGGGGCGACGACGCCGCCGTTCGCGCGGTAGTAGTCGTACCAGCTGGAGATCCCGGCGATCGGGACGATGGCCTTCAGCCCCTCGACGCCGGTGGCGGCGGCCATGTTCGGCAGCGTCCCGTTGTAGGACTGGCCGATCATGCCGACGTCGCCGGTGGACCAGCCAGCCTTCACCGGCGAGCCGTCCGGGGCCCAGCCCCGGGCCCGGCCGTTCAGCCAGTCCACCGCGGCCTTGGCGCCGGCCTGCTCGCTGCGGTCGCCGGACGTCGGGCAGCCGGTCGAGCCGCCCGTCCCGATGCTGTCCAGGTTGGCGATCGCGTACCCGCGGGGCAGGAAGTAGTTGTCGTAGTAGCCGGGGAAGATCTCCGCGAGGTTGCGCTGCGGAGGCGCGAGCGACCGGCCCTGCGCGCCGTCGATGTCGACCGGGTACAGCGGGATGTTGTGGGTGCCGGCCCAGTACGGGCTGGCCTCCAGGATCGTCGGGACCTTGAGGCCGGCGGTGTCGGTCTCCTTCGGGCGCATGATCCGCATCCGGACGCGGTCGCGGACGCCGTCGCGGTCGCTGTCGGCGGTGGTCTCGATGTCCACCGTCTGGGTGACGGCGTCGGCGCGGGAGTAGATCGGCTGCGTCTCGCCGTCGCGCACCAGGCTGTTCGCGGGGGGCGCGGATCCGGGCGGCGCGGACCTCGTGGGTCCGGCCGCCCCCGCTGGGAGCGCGGTCAGGGCGAGCAGCACGGCGGTGACGGTGATCACGCCGGTGCCACCGCGCGGGAGGCGTTGTCTCACAGGGGCTCCTGGGGGGTGTGAGCCTGAAATTGTGGACATCATTAACCCGTAGCGCGGCGGCGAAGTCCATAAGCGCCCCGCTTCCGGCCGCCGCCGGTGCGTCACCGCGCCACGGCCCTTTACGCCATGAGCGGACGCGGGAAGGCCGCCGGGCGGGCGTGCGTTTCCGTCACCGGATACTGAAATGCTTACTTGATTACACATTGTCTGGACCTCGGAGGCGCTTGTGGGAATGCCGGGAATGCCGGGCAACGGCTGGCAGGTGATGGCCTCGTTCCGCAGGGACGGCTCCGTCACCCGGCAGAAACTCAAGCCCGGCACCGTCGGGCGGATCGCCGGCTACGCCCGGCCCTACGTCCGCGAGCTGGTGCTGTTCCTCGCGCTGAACTCGCTGGCGGCGCTGATCGTCGTCGCGAACCCGCTGCTGCTGAAGGCGATCATCGACCGCGGCATCGTGCCGGGACGGCAGGACCTCGTCGTCTGGCTCGCCCTCGCCGTCGCCGGGCTCGCGCTGGTGGAGGCCGTGCTCGGCCTGGCGCAGCGCTGGTACTCGGCGCGCATCGGCGAGGGGCTCATCTACGACCTGCGCAGCCAGGTGTTCGCGCACGTCCAGCGGCAGCCCGTCGCGTTCTTCATGCGCGCGCAGACCGGGTCGCTTGTCAGCCGCCTCAACAACGACGTCATCGGCGCGCAGCGCGCCATCACCACCACCCTGTCGTCGGTGGTGTCCAACGTGATCAGCCTGGTCGTGGTGGTGGTCACCATGATGATCCTGTCGTGGCAGGTCACGCTGATCGCGCTGCTGCTGCTCCCGATCTTCATCCTGCCGGCCAAGTGGGTCGGCAAGCGGCTGCAGCGCGTCAGCCGCGAGCAGATGGTCCTGGACGCCGAGATGGGCTCGCTGATGACCGAGCGGTTCAACGTCGCGGGCGCGATGCTGGCCAAGCTCTACGGGCGTCCCGCCGAGGAGGAGCTGAACTTCTCCCGGCGCGCCGCGCGCGTGCGCGACATCGGCATCATCGCGGCCATGTACGGGCGGGTGTTCTTCACGGCGCTCACGCTCGTCGCGGCCCTCGCCACCGCGATGGTCTTCGGCGTCGGCGGCTTCCTCGCCGCGGACGGCGCCTTCCAGCTCGGCACGCTCGTCGCGCTCGCCACCCTGCTGACCCGCATGTACGGGCCGCTCACCGCGCTGTCCAACGTCCATGTGGACGTCATGACCGCGCTCGTCAGCTTCGACCGCGTGTTCGAGGTCCTCGACCTCAAGCCGCTGATCCGCGACCGCGACGACGCCCGCCCCCTCAACCAGGCCCCCGTCGCGGCCACCAAGTCGCTGCCGCCGTCCAAGTCGCTGCCGCCGTCGAAGGCGCCGTCGCCGTCCAAGTCGCCGTCGCTGTCGAAGGCGCCGTCGCTGTCGAAGGCGCCGTCGATCGAGTTCGACCACGTCCGGTTCGCCTACCCGTCCGCGGACGAGGTGTCCCTCGCGTCGCTGGAGTCGATCGCCCGCACCGACACGGCACCGTCGCGCGAGGTCCTGCACGACGTCGACTTCACCGCCGCGCCCGGGCAGCTCGTCGCGCTGGTCGGGCCGTCCGGCGCGGGCAAGTCGACGATCACGCACCTGGTGTCGCGGTTGTACGACGTGTCCGACGGCGCGGTCCGGATCGGCGGCGCCGACGTCCGCGACGTCACCCTCGAATCGCTGCGCGCCGAGATCGGCGTGGTCAGCCAGGACGCGCACCTGTTCCACGACACCATCCGGGAGAACATGCGCTACGCCCGCCCGGACGCGTCCGACGCGGAGATCCTCGCCGCGCTGGACGCCGCGCACATCGGCGAGCTCGTGGCAGGGATGTCCGAGGGCCTCGACACCGTCGTCGGTGACCGCGGCTACCGGCTGTCGGGCGGCGAGAAGCAGCGCCTGGCGATCGCGCGGCTGCTGCTCAAGGCGCCGTCGGTCGTCGTGCTGGACGAGGCGACCGCGCACCTGGACTCCGAGTCCGAGGCGGCCGTCCAGCGGGCCCTGCGCACCGCCCTCGCCGGACGGACGTCGCTGGTGATCGCGCACCGGCTGTCCACGATCCGGGAGGCCGACCAGATCCTGGTGGTCGACGGCGGCCGGGTCGCCGAGCGCGGCCGGCACGAGGAGCTGCTGCTCGAAGGCGGCCTGTACGCCGAGCTGTACCGCACCCAGTTCGCGCACCAGCGCGACGAGGAGCTGCGGACGGAGCCGCTCGGCGCCGAGTGACCCCGCGAAGGCGCGCGCTCAGAGGTCGGAGCCGAGGCGGTAGCCGAGCCGCCGCAGCTCCGTCCCGGCGACCTTCTCGACCTGCGCGGCCTGCCGTGGCGTCAGCCGCTCCCGCCACGACCCGACCCCCGCGCCGCCGTGGTCCCCGCCCAGGCGGACCAGGCCCGACAGGGCCGCCCTGGGGATCGGCGCGTCCAGGAACTCCGCCAGGTCGGCGCCGACGCGGCGCGGCCTGGCCACCAGGTCCTCGTAGCGGACGGTGAACAGCTGCTCCTCCGGGACCTGCTGCCGGAGCCGCGCGCTGAGCCGTACCGACCCGCGCCAGCGCAGCGCGCACTTGACGGCGGGCGCGGCGCGCGGCCACCGGCTCCGCTCGGTGTGGTCCTCGACGCCGAGGAACGGGTTCGGGAACACGGCGTCGAGGTTGGCGAGGGCCGGCTTGAACCAGGCCAGGCAGCGCTCGTCGTCCAGCATGTCGGCGACGGCGTCGCGGCCGTCCCGGATGACCTGGACGAGCTGCGCGTCCGGGAAGGCGTCCAGCAGCACGTCGGCGCTGTAGATCAGGTCGGGGGACGCGTCGGCGAACCGCACGATCCCGCCGGGCTCCACGCACGGCCCCGCGGAGCCGTCGTCCGGGGCGTCGGCGCCGTCGGCCGGGCGGGGCGGGAGACCGGCCAGGTCGCGGCACTCGTCCGGGCACTGCGCGCAGGACCGGGCCGTGACCAGCCACGCCTCGGCGCAGGCGTCCCGCAGCACCCGCGCCGCGCCCTGCCCGCGCTCGGTCGCGATCGCCGGCCGCCGCGCGAACGCGTAGGTGACGCGCAGGACGCCGTGCCGCCCGGTCGTCAGGTGGAAACCGGGGGAGCGCTTCACCGCGCGCGCCAGCGGCTCCGCACCCGAGTGCGGAGCGCCCAGGATGAACACCGGGCGGCGGACCTTGGTGCCGTTGACCACCAGGATGTGCGGTGTCGACCTCATACAGGGCCAAGTTTGTCACCTTTTGAAGACGAGTCGGTCCGTGACGCTCCGTGAGGTCCTGCCGGGACCGTTCGGGGCCTAACATGTTGCGGGTGGACGCTCCCCAGACGCTCGCCGCGTTTCTGCCCGACGCGATGGCGATCACCGTGCTGACCGGCGCCGGGATATCCACCGACAGCGGCATCCCCGACTTCCGCGGCCCCCAGGGCGTCTGGACGAAGGACCCGGCCGCCGAGGCGGCCGCCACGATCGACGCCTACGTCGCCGTCCGGGAGGTGCGCCGCCGCGCCTGGCGCTCCCGGCGCGACAGCCCGGTCTGGGACGCCGAGCCCAACGCCGCCCACGCCGCCCTCGTCGAACTGGAGCGGGCCGGCCGGCTCCGCGCCCTGATCACCCAGAACATCGACGGGCTGCACCAGCGCGCCGGGTCCGGCGCCGGCACGGTCATCGAGATCCACGGCACCATGCGCGAGGCCGTCTGCCTGTCCTGCGGCCTGCGCACCCCGATGCCCGAGATCCTCGCGCGCGTCGACGCGGGCGAGGACGACCCGCCCTGCGCGGAGTGCGGCGGCCTGCAGAAGTCCGCGACGATCTCCTTCGGGCAGGCGCTCGACCAGGACGTCCTCGACGCGGCGATCAACGCGGCCAGGTCCTGCGACCTGTTCCTGGCCGTGGGCACGTCGCTGACCGTCCAGCCCGCCGCCGGGCTGTGCCTGGAGGCCGTCGACCACGGCGCCCGGCTGGTGATCATCAACGCGGAGGAGACGCCCTACGATGACCTGGCCGACGCGGTGCTGCGGCGTCCGATCGGCGAGACGCTCCCGCGCCTTGCCCGAATCGCGCTCGGTACGGGGGGCTGACCGGGAGATGATCTGTTGGTGGGTCGTGACCGGCCGCCCCTTCCGCTGGCGTCCGGATCCTGACAAGCTCTATCCGTCGCGGTGCGAGGAGGGATCGGGTTGAACAGCGGGGGCGCCCGAGCGGAGGCGGCGGAGGAGCCCTCCGACGCGCCCGCCGGCGGCCTGCCGGGCGGTCCGGCGCCGGCCCGGGAGGCCCGCAGGTACGGGCGATTGCGGCCCGGCGACCGGGTCGCGGTGGTCGCGCCGAGCGGTCCCGCCGAGCCCGCCCGCCTTGACGCCGGCTGCGCCGTCCTGCGCGATCTCGGTCTTGACGCGGTCGTCGGAAAGCACGCCCTCGACCGTGTCAACCTCGGTGTTAATGGAGCGGTCCGTGATGACCGGACCCGTGATGACCGGACCCGTGATGACTGGCACCGTGATGATTGGCACAGCCTGGCGGGGAGCGACGCCGACCGGGCCGCCGACCTCCAGGACGCCTGGTGCGACCCGCGCGTCCGCGCGGTGATCTGCGCACGGGGCGGCTACGGCGCCACCCGCGTCCTGGACCTGCTCGACTGGGACGCCCTCGCCGCGGCCACGCAGGCGTCCGCCGCGTCCGGCCGCGGGCCGAAGATCCTGCACGGCTCCAGCGACGTCACCGCCCTGCACACCGCCTTCGGGACGCGCCTCGGCGTCACCACCTCGTTCGGCCCGATGCCCGCCGGAGTGATCGCGGACCTCGCCCCGGCCGTATCGCAGGACATGCCCGACGAACGACTCGACGGCCTCCGCGCGGCCCTCTTCGGCGGCCCCGTGACCCTGCCCGGCACGCACGCGCTCCGCCCCGGACGCGCGGAAGGCCCCCTCACCGGCGGCACCCTGTCGCTCCTCACCGCCCTGCTCGGCACCCCGTACGCGCCGCCGCCCGCCGCCGGCCGCGTCGCCTTCCTGGAGGACGTCACCGAGGCGCCCTACCGGATCGACCGGATGCTCGTCCAGCTCCTCCAGGCGGGCTGGTTCGACGGCGCCGCCGGGATCGCGCTCGGCTCCTTCCGCGACTGCGGCGACCCAGCCGAGCTCGACTCGGTGTTCGCCGCGCGGCTCGGGCCGCTCGGCGTCCCCGTCCTGGCGGGCGTTCCCGCCGGGCACGGCCCGCGGCAGCGTACGCTGGAGCTCGGTGCCCCCGCCGTGCTCGATGTCCCCGTGCTTGATGTCCCCGTGCTTGATGTCCCCGTGCTTGATGTCCCCGTGCTTGACGTTCCCGTGCTTGATGCTCCCGTGTTCGACACCGCTGAACTTGATTCAGGCCCGGACCCCGCCGTGCCGGTCGCCGGCGCGCTCACCCTTGTAGCGCCCCCAGGAGGTGCGCGATGAGCGGCCGCCACGCACGTTCCCAACCGTGGGACGACGGCACCCTCGAATCGCTGCTCGTACTCGTCGCCGAGAGCCTCGGCTACGCCTGCCGCCGCGCGCCCGGCGAGATCGTCATGCTGGAGGGCCCGCGGCGCCTACCGGTCAACATGCGGGACGTGCGGCAGCTCGCCCGGCTCGTGCCCCGCACGGACTGGCCCGCCGTCGTGTCCGACTACGTCACCACCATCGTCACCTCGATGGAGGAGCCCCTCGACCTCAGCGACTTCGACCTCGCCCAGCACCTGCTGCGCACCCGCATCTACCCCGACGAGGCCGACAACGGCGGGCTGGCCGCCCGGCCGTTCGCGCCCGGCCTGATCGAGGTCGTGGTCGTAGACACGCCGACGTCCGTCCGGACCCTCAGCACCGAGGAGATGAACGGCTGGCCGGTCTCCGGCGACGCGCTGTTCATGCTCGGCCGCGCCAACGTCCGCGGCGACGGGCCGCTGCAGGTCGACGAGCAGGACCTCGGCGGCGTCCGCGTCAGCGTCCTGCACGGCTGGACGTTCTACGTCGCGACCCACCTGGCGTGGCTGGAGGAGTACCTGCCGATCGGCCCGCACGGCGCGCTGGTCATCGCCCCGAACCGCAGCCTCATCGTCACCCACCCGCTCCGCCTCGCCGAAGGCCACCCGAGGGCCCGCTACCGCGCGGCGGTGGCCGCCGCCACGGAGCTGCAGGCCCAGGCCCACCGCGCCTGGGAGGAGGGGCCGGGCTCGCTCAGCCCGCACCTGTACTGGTGGCGCGCCGGCGAGATGACCTACCTCGAGACCCGCTACGAGGGCGACACGCTCGTGCTGCCCCGGGAGTTCTCGACCGTCCTGGCCACGCTCGCCGCCGAGCGGTGACGATCGGCGGGCGTCAGGCGCGGGCGGGTTCCGGGTCGGGCTCCGTGTCCGCTTCCGTGTCCGCTTCCGGAGCCGGTTCAGGGGCGGGCGCCTTGATCGTCAGGGCGGGCAGGAAGACGTGCGTCAGCGGGCCGATCGCCACCGCGTAGAGGACCGTCCCGACGCCGACCGTGCCGCCGAGCAGCCATCCGGCGGCGAGCACGGTGAGCTCGATCGCCGTGCGCACCACGCGGATGGACCGGCCGCGTGCCGCGAGCCCGGTCATCAGGCCGTCGCGCGGGCCGGGGCCGAGGCCGGCGCCGATGTAGCAGCCGGTCGCGAACCCGCCCACCAGCACGGCGGTGACCAGGTACGCCCAGCGCGCCGCGAGCGCGTCCGGGGCGGGCAGCAGCCAGAGGAACAGGTCCGCGAACAGGCCGACGAAGACGACGTTGCTGATCGTCCCGACGCCGGGGCGCTGCCGGAGCGGGATCCACGCGAGCATGACCAGCGCGCCCACGACGATGATCCAGACGCCGATCGACAGGCCGAAACGCCGGGACAGGCCCTGGTGGAGGACGTCCCACGGGTCGTTCCCGAGACCCGACGACACCTGGAGGGCGATCCCCAGCCCGTAGAAGGCCAATCCCACATACAGCTGCACCAACCGGCGCACCTTCAAGGCCATTGCAGCGCTCCAAAACCATCAGTGGCATCAACCCTGCCAACCTTGCCCGGCAGTGGACTGGTGATTACAGAGCCAATATGGGAAAGTGGCCTGTGTGAGTACACGGTATGTGAGCGGCCCGAACCTGGCCCGGCTGCTGGGCGGCATCTCGGGGGAGCGTCCCGTCTACGCGGCGCTCGCCGGGGCGGTGCGCGGCCTCGTCCTGGACGGGCGCCTCGCCCTGCGCACCCGGCTCCCCGCCGAACGCGACCTCGCCGCCGCGCTCGGCGTCAGCCGCACCACCGTCACCGCCGCCTACGACCGGCTCCGCGACGAGGGCTACATCGAGAGCCGGCAGGGCGCGGGAAGCTGGACGGCGCTGCCCCCGGTGCGGATGTCGGCGGCCGAGCCGAAGATCGCGGCGGCGCACGGCGGCCGGTTCGGCAAGGCGCACCCCCCGCCCGACGACCCGTCGTTCATCGACCTCGGCTGCGCCGCCCCCGGCGCCCCGGCGATCTTCGGCGAGGCCGTCGCCGCCGCCGTCGACGAGCTGCCCCGCTACAGCTCGGGCCCAGGGTACGAGCCGGCGGGCCTGGCGGGCCTGCGGGAGGTGATCGCGGCCGGCTACGCGGCGCGCGGCGTCCCGACCCGGCCCGACCAGATCGTCGTCACCACCGGCGCGCAGCACGCGTTCACCCTGCTGACGCAGGTCCTCGTCGAGCCGGGCGACGCCGTGATGGTGGAGCGCCCGACCTACCCGCACGCGCTCGGCGCGCTGCGCGGCCGCGGCGCCCGGCTCGTCCCGGTCGGCGTCAACGAGGGGTGGGACATCGAGCTCGCCGCGGGCGCGATGCGGCAGGCCGCCGTCCGGACGGCGTACGTGATCCCCGACTTCCAGAACCCGACCGGGCACCTCATGCGGGACGCCGAGCGGGCCGCGCTGGTCGACGCCGCGCGCCGCGCCGACGCGTTCCTCGTCGCCGACGAGACGTTCGCCGACCTCGCCCACGACCCCGGCGCGCCGCGCGCCGCGCCGCTCGCCGCGCACGACTCCGGCGGCCGGGTCGTCACCATCGGGTCGGCGTCCAAGCTGCTGTGGGGCGGGCTGCGCATCGGGTGGATCCGCACCACGGCGCCGCTGGCCCGGCGGCTGACGATCGCGCGCGAGCCGTCCGACATGGCGAGCCCGGTGCTCGACCAGCTGATCGTCCGGGAGCTGCTGCTCCGGGTGGAGGAGGTCAGGGCCGAGCGCGCCGAGAACCTGCTGCGCGGCCGTGACGCGCTCGCCGCCGCGCTGCGCGAGCTGCTGCCCGGCTGGGAGTTCCGGCTCCCCGCCGGTGGCATGTCGCTGTGGGCACGGCTCGGCGCGCCCGTCGCCACGCAGCTCGCCGACGCGTCCGAGCGGCTCGGCGTCCGGGTCGTCCCGGGCCCGGTGTTCGGCGTGGACGGCGTCCTGGAGGACTACGTCCGGCTGCCGTACGTCCTGCCGCCGGAGACGCTGCGACCGGCCGTCGAACGCCTGGCCCTGGCCTACCGCCAGGTCGAGGACGCCCCCGCCGCCCGGCCGGTCCCCGCCTACGTCTGAGCGGGCTACGTCTGAGCGGGCGGGCCGGACGCCGGGGGCGCCTCAGTGTCAGGGGACGTTCTGGATGTAGCCGACGAGGTGCTCGCGCTCGCTCTGCAGCTCGTCGATGGCGCTCTTGACGACGTCGCCGATGCTGACGATCCCGGCGAGCCGCCCGTCCTCGACGACGGGCACGTGCCGGAACCGGTGCTCGGTCATGGTGCGGCGCAGGTCCTCGACCTTGTCGCCGGGGCCGCAGCTGCGGACCTCGGTGGTCATGATGTCGGAGACGGGCCGGTCGAGCAGGACCGCCCCGCGCTCGTGCATCCGCCGCACGACGTCGCGCTCGGACACGATGCCGGAGATCGACGTGCCGTCCGGCGAGACGACCACCGCTCCGATGTTGTGCTCGGCCAGGATGGCGAGCAGTTGCCGCACGGTGGCCTCGGGCCGCACCGTGGCCACCGTGTCTCCCTTCCTCCGCAGGATGTCGCGAATCCGCATGCCTCACGCTCCGGTGCCGTTCCGGGCCCGTCCGGCGGCCGGTCACATGTGGGCGGGGCCGGCCGCTGGGCCTGTCCTGCAAAGGTCGCATGTTCCGGCCCTGGGGGAAACCCCGTGCCGGTAAACCGTCGGCGTTCATCGGACGACGCGTTCACCGGAGGACGTCGAGCCGCGCCAGGAGGCGCATGACGCCCGGCGCCACACGCGATGTCACATAGCCCAGGCGTGCCTCCGGCGTCACCGGGACGACGGCCCTGTCCTTCTGGACGGCGGCGACGATCCGCCGTGCCACGCCGTCCGGGCCGAATCCCCGCCGCGTGTAGGCCCGCGCGGCCCGCTCCTGCGCGCGCCCCTCCTCGTCCCCGTCCCGGCCGACGAAACGTGACGTCCGCGTGATGTTGGTGTCGACGACGCCGGGACAGATGGCGCTGACCCCGATCCCCTTGCCCTTCAGTTCGGCGCGCAGGCACTCCGACAGCATCAGCACGGCCGCCTTGCTCGTCGCGTACGCGGGCAGGGCGCGGGACGGCGTGTACGCCGCGGCCGAAGAGGTGTTGACGATGTGGCCGCCGTGCCCGCGTTCCACCATCCGCGCGGCGAAGAGACGTGACCCGTGGATGACGCCCCACAGGTTGACGTCCAGGACCTTCCGCCAGTCGTCGGCCGTGTGGTCGAAGAACGACCCGGCCATGCCGATCCCGGCGTTGTTGACGACGACGTCCGGCACCCCGTGGTCGTGCAGGACGGACTTGGCGAAATCCTCCATCGCGGCGGGGTCGGCCACGTCCACCTCGAACGCGTGCCCTTCCGGGCCCAGCAGGCCCGCGAGTTCCGCCGTCCGCCGGGCGGCCGCCAGGTCGAGATCGGCGGCGACGACCTCGGCACCGCGTTCCGCGAACGCCAGCGCGGTCGCGCGGCCGATCCCGCTGCCCGCGCCGGTCACGACGACGAGCGAACCGTCGAACGGGCGCCTGCCCGGCCCGACCTTGGCGCGCCGCAGCCCGCGCGCCTCGGCGGCGGTCAGCGGGCCGCCCTCGACGCCGGTGACGTGCTCGGCGATCCAGCGGGCGACGACGCCGGGGTGGCTGCGCGGCACCCAGTGCCCGGCGGCGATCGGCCGCAGCGACAGGTCGGGAACGCGTCCCGCCAGCCCGCCGACCAGGTGCGGTGACACGAAAAGGTCCCTGGTGGGGACGATGACCTGCGTCGGCACGTCCGTGCGCCGCTCGCGCGGGCGCGACAGCCGCCGCGCCATGTTCGCCCGGTACAGGCCGACGCCGGACGCGCCGTCGCGCCCCATCGTCGCGGCCGGGTGGCCCTCCCGCGCCGGGACGCCCTCGCCCACCTCCAGCGCCCGCGCGAACGGCCTGGACATCCCGGCACGCCACAGCAACTCCGGCAGCAGCGGCGTCTGGAAGAGGTAGATGTACCAGGACCGCACGGCCTGCCCCGCCGCCCGCTTCAGGTTGGACGGCGTCGGCCGAGCCAGGGAGCGCCGCGTCCAGTGCGCGACGTGGTCCAGGCACGGCCCGGAGATCGAGGTGAAGGACGCGAAGCGGTCCGGCATTGTGCAGACGGCCTCCCAACCCTGGATCGAGCCCCAGTCATGGCCGACCAGATGCACGGGACGGCCCGGGACGGTGGCGTCCAGCACGGCGCGCATGTCGGCCATCAGATGCCCGAACGCGTAGTGCCCGCTCCCGGACGGCCTCGACGACGCCCCCGCGCCGCGCACGTCGTACCGCACGACGTGGAACCGCCCGGCGAGCCGTCCGGCCACCTCGTCCCAGACGGCGTGGGTGTCGGGATACCCGTGCACGAGCAGCACGCTCGGCCGGGCCCGGTCGCCCTGCTCGTAGACGGCCAGGTCGACGCCGTCCCCGCGCACGCGCCGCTCCGTCACGGCGGTCATCGGCCCCACCGCCGCACGTGGGGCAGGTCGTCGTCGAGCCAGTACGCGTCGTCCTCGGTCACCACGAGGATCTCCTCGAACTTGACGCCGACGCCGCGGAACGCGATGTGCGGCTCCACGGCCCACAGGCCCGGCGTCGGCGGGTGCCCCGACCGCGCGGACCCGTTCCAGAGCGGCGAGCGCCCCTCCAGGCGCTCCTTGACCAGCTCGCGGCCGATGGTCTGGAGGAACCGCACGCCGAACGGGTATCCGACGCGCCTGGGCAGGATCCCGCCGATGATCCCGACCTGGTGGCCGATGACCCTGCCGGGGTACGCGCGGTGCCGGTTCCGGTATCCCTGCCGGTCGATGAGGGCGTCCACCTCCGCGTAGATCGCGGCGAACGTCCGGCGCTCGCGGACGAGGTCGAGGATGAGCGTCCGGTAGGCGGCGAGGTCGGCGTCCAGGCGCGCCCAGATCCGGTTCTCGCCGAGGACGCCGCCGTACCCGATGTCGGCGGAGTAGCCGTTGCGCACCGGGGCCATGTCGAGGATGTAGGGCATGCCCTCCTCCAGCCGCGTCCCGCCGGGGAGGAACTGCGTCGGGACCTTGAACCCGCTGAACGCCGACCGGTCGCCGAACCACGCGAACGGCGTGTGCAGCCAGTCGTCCACGCCCCGCTCGCGCAGCCACCGCCGCATCCGCCGGCACGCCTCCCGTTCGGTCACGCCCGGTTCGAGCGTCCCGGCGACCTCGGCGGCGCACCGGTAGGACAGGCGCTGGACGGCGCGGAATCGCTCAAGCTCCGCCGCGTCGTGCACGCGGGCGAGCGCCACTTTATTGGACACAGAGTTAATAAATCCCCGGGACGGCCACCGGGTCAAGAGGCGTGGACGTGAGACCGGCCACGAGCCCACCGGCCCGGCGGCCTCACACGTCGATGCGCCCGGCCCCCGCGTAGACGTTCATGGTCTCGCCCCGCAGGAAGCCGACGAGCGTCATGCCCGCGTCCTCGGCCAGCTCCACCGCCAGCGACGACGGCGCCGACACGGCCGCCAGCACCGGGACGCCCGCCGTCATCGCCTTCTGCGTCAGCTCGAACGACGCGCGCCCGCTGACCATGAGGACCGTTCCGGTGAGCGGCAGCCGTCCGTCGCGCAGCGCCCAGCCGATCACCTTGTCGACCGCGTTGTGCCGCCCGACGTCCTCGCGCAGCGCGAGCGGCCGGCCGTCCGCGCCGAACAGCCCGGCGGCGTGCAGCCCGCCCGTCCGGTCGAACACCCGCTGCCCCTCCCGGAGCCGCCCCGGCAGCTCCGCCAAGACGCCGGGCGTGAGCCGCACCGGGTCGCCCGCCACGTCGTAGGGCCGGTCGGCGCGCAGCGCCTCGATGCTCGACTTGCCGCACACCCCGCAGGCGCTCGTCGTCGTGAACGCCCTGGTCATGGAGTCGTCCGGCGGCGGCACCCCGGGGGCGAGCACGACGTCGAGCGTGTTCTGCTCCTCGGTGTCGGCGCAGTACCGCATCGTCGCCAGGTCGCCCGCGCCCGCGATGACGCCCTCGGCGGCGAGGAACCCCGCCACGAGGTCGAAGTCGTGGCCCGGCGTCCGCATCGTGATCGTCAGCGGCTTGCCCGCGACGCGGATCTCCAGCGGCTCCTCCACGGCGAGCGTGTCGGGCCTGCGCCCCCGAACCCCTGACGTGCTGAGCCGCAGCACGGGCCTGCGCACGGTGATCCGCCCCATAACGGTCACCGTACCCCGGGAAACCCGCAGGTGGTTCAGCGGTCCCGGAGCCGGATCCGTGTCACCCGCCGCCGTCCGGGGCGTCCCGCCAGCCGCGGGTCATGATCTGCTCGGCCTTGGCGCGCCAGGCGGCGTCCAGGTCGATCTCCAGGACGTGCGCGGTGACGTAGGCGGTCATGACCACGTCGGCCAGCTCGTCCCGGACGTCGTCGAAACCGCCGGTCCGGCGGGCCATCCCCGCCCAGCGGCGGTACGCGCCGACGAACTCCCCGACCTCCTCGGCGAGCGCGAGGACCTGGCGGTGGCGTTCCTCCTCGGCCGGGAAGTGCCGCCGGATGTGCCCGGCGACCACGGCGGCGAGATCGGCCAGGTTGCCCGGCACCGCCTCGTCCGCCGTCCGGGAGTCGGGTCGGCTCATACGCGATGGTCCCTTCGGGTTCGGCCGGGACGGCGCGTGGCCGTCACGGTCGCGGCGCCGGGATTTCCGGGAGGCCGGGTTCATACGTGGGGTGACGCACGGGGCAGACCCAAAGGTAGTCGCCGGTGGGCGACAGGACCCGCCGGAGCCCGGCGAACCCGCGCTCCGGGTCGAGGGAGAGCAGCAGCTCCCGGAAACGGCGCAGCGCGGCGCCTTCGCTGCGGCTGAGCTCGGAACCGTCCGTCCGGCCCGCCGGCTGGGCGAGGTCGGCCGAGGCGTCCGCCATCGTCTTCATGAATTCGGAGACTCGCCTGGCGTCCGTCGCCTCACCGGCGAACACCGCCGAGGCGTTGCCCGCCGCGGGCGCGAGGACGGCGATCGCGCGCGCCGCGATGTGCGGGTAGGGCGCGACGTCGGCGAACCATTCGCGAGATCCGCGGAAGGAGTAGGACGGGCCCACCGGGTGCTCCGCGCCGGACTCCTCGCACCAGAGCGTCAGGCGGAGCCTCTGGGTGAACGGGGACCTCGGATCGAGCCGGGCCGCGCGCATCGGATGGATGGCGAACAGGCGAGGGCAGTCCCTGACCTCCGCGCTCAGCGCGTTGACGTAAGCCTAGGAGGCCCATGACTCCGGCGCCCGGCTGTTCATGGGCCCGGCGGGCGGCTTGGCGCGAAGTGGCCAGCCCGGGTGACGAGGGCGGCCGGCCTGAAGCGGAGGCGTGCGGGAATCGAACCCGCCGTCCCGAGGGACTCGGGACCGTCGGCTTTGAAGGCCGGGGAGGCCACCAGGCGCTCAGACGCCTCCGCCGATGATCTTAGCCGGTGTAGAGGTCGTCGATGGCGGAGGCGTACTTGGCGTGGACGACGCGGCGCTTCAGTTTGAGGGTCGGGGTGAGTTCCTCGCTCTCGGCGGTCCACTCGGCGGGGAGCAGGCGCCACCGCTTGACCTGCTGGACGCGGGCGAGGCGGGCGTTGGCGTCCTCGACGGCCTTGGCGACCTCGTCCAGGACGAGCGGGTGCCCGGCCAGCGCGGCGAGGTCGGTGGTGTCGATGCCGTGGGCGGCGGCCCAGACGGGCGCGACCTCGCCGTCGAGGGTGATGAGGGCGACGAGGTGGGGGCGGCCGTCGCCGTAGGCGAGGGCCTGGCCGATGAGCGGGTGCTCCTTGAGGTGGTTCTCGACGAGGGACGGGGCGATGTTCTCGCCGCCCGCGGTGATGATCAGTTCCTTCTTGCGGTCGACGACGGTGAGGAAGCCGTCGGCGTCGAGGCGGCCGATGTCGCCGGTGCGGATCCAGCCGCCGGGGGCGAGGAGTTCGGCGGTCGCGTCGGGGCGGTGCAGGTAGCCGGGCGTGCAGGTGGCGCCGCGGACGAGGATCTCGCCGTCGGCGTCGAGGCGCAGTTCGACGCCGTCGAGGGGGCGGCCGACGGTGCCGAGCTTGAAGGCGTCGGACAGGTTGGCGGTGACGGCGCCGGTGGTCTCGGTCATCCCGTAGGCGTCGAAGATCTTCATGCCGAGCCCGGCGAAGAAGCGGGCGACCTCGACCGGCAGCGGGGCGGCGGCGCTGGACGCCTGCCGGACGCGGTCCAGCCCGAGCAGGGCGCGGATGGGGGCGAGGACGGCCGCGTCCGCCGCCTCGAACGCGGCGGTGATCTCGGGCGTGGCGGTGCTGCCGTGCTCCTGGCTCGCGACGTGGGCGCGGCCGGCGTCGAAGGCGGCCTGGACGGCGCGGCGCCTGGCCTCGTCCGGCTCGGCGGACAGCACGGCCTGGACGCCCGCCATGATCTTCTCCCAGACGCGGGGCACGCCGAAGAACGAGTGCGGCCGCACCTCGCCGAGGACGGCCGCGAGCCGCGTGGGATCGGGGCAGAAGTGGACGTGCGCGGCGAGCCGGACGGGCATGTAGTAGCTGAGGACGCGGTCGGCGATGTGCGCGAACGGCAGGTAGGAGACGCCGGACGGGTGGTCGGGCAGGATCGAGGTCCGCCGCACCATCTCCGCCTCGTGCAGCACCATCGAGTGCGTGACCAGGACGCCCTTCGGGTCGCCCGTGGTGCCGGACGTGTACAGCAGCGTGACGGTGTCGCCCGGTTCGACGGCCCGCCAGCGGCGGTCGACGGCGGCGGGGTCGGCGGCCAGTTCCGCGCGGCCCAGTTCGGTGAAGGCGTCCCAGGTGAGGTAGCGCTCGCCGGGCGGGCAGGCGGCGGCGTCCACGACGATGACCGTGCGGAGGGCGGGGAGGCCGTCGAGGACGGGCAGCCAGCGGGCGAGCTGGTCCGCGCCGTCGAGGACGGCGTACTTCGCGGCGCAGTGGCCGGCGACGAACGCGACCTGATCGGGCGTGAGCGTCCCGTACACGGTGGTCGGAGTCCCGCCTGCGTGGACGGCGCCGAGGTCGGCCAGGACGTGCTCGGACCGGTTCGGCATCATCAGCGCGACGACGTCGCCGGGCTCCAGGCCGAGGGCGGCGAACCCGGCGGCCGTCTCCAGCGCCCGCGTCCGGGTGTCGGCCCAGGTCAGGGTGGTCCACTCGCCATCGACGCGGTCGGAGTAGGCGGGTCTGGCGCCGTGCCGTGCGGCGGTCTCGGCGAGCGCGGCGCAGATCGTCTGTTCCCGGATCCCCATGACGCCCCTTGAAGTAAGTGATGACTTGCAGGGAATCGCACCACGCGAGGCCGCGTCCGGACAAGGGGGGCCGGGGTGTTTCCGCGCTGGTCGGGCGGCATCCCGGCATTCGGTGACCGCATCCGTACTGTCCGGTTGTTGATCATATGCACTGGTTGTGCGTTAAATCTTCCGGTGACACGCCTCGCCCCCGTCGCCCGCCTGACTCAGTACGCGCACGGCGCCGGGTGCGCGAGCAAGATCCCGCCGGCCGAGCTGGAGCGGGTCGTGGCGGGCCTCACCGGCGGCGGCGGCGATCTCGTCGCCGGGGGAGCCGACGGCGACGACGCGGCCGTGCTGCGGATCGACGGCGGCCGGGCCGTGGTGTCCACCGCCGACTTCTCCACCCCCGTCGTCGACGACGCCTACGACTGGGGCCGCGTCGCCGCCGCGAACGCGCTGTCGGACGTCTACGCGATCGGCGGCGAGCCGCTGATGGCGCTGAACCTGCTCGGCTGGCCCCGCGACCTGCTGCCGGCCGAGCTCGCCCGCGAGGTGCTGCGCGGCGGACGGGACGTGGCGGCGCTCGCGGGCTGCGCCGTCGCCGGCGGCCACAGTGTCGACGACCCCGAGCCCAAGTACGGCATGGCCGTCACCGGCGTCGCCGACCCGGACCGGCTGCTGCGCCTGGACGCCGGCCGCCCCGGCCTCCCGCTGTCGCTGACCAAGCCGCTCGGCATCGGCGTCCTCAACGCCCGGCACAAGGCGACCGGGCAGGTGTTCCCGCAGGCCGTGGAGACGATGACGGCGCTGAACGCCGAAGCCGGGCTGGCCGCCCTGGAACGCGGCATCGCCTGCGCCACCGACGTCACCGGGTTCGGGCTGCTCGGCCACCTCTACAAGCTGGCGCGGGCGAGCGGCGTCACGGCCGTCGTGAACGCCTCCGCCGTCGAGTACCTGGACGGCGCCCGGACCGCGGTGCGGCACGGGTTCGTCCCCGGCGGGACGCGGCGCAACCTGTCGTGGGTGTCGCCGCACACCGAGTTCCGCCGGATCGCCGAGGAGGAGCGGCTGCTGCTCGCCGACGCGCAGATCTCCGGCGGGCTGCTGATCGCCGGGGAGATCCCCGGCGCCCCGGTCATCGGCGAGCTGGTCGCCCCCGGCCGCCGCACGCTGGTCGTCCGCTGACCCTCCGCGACACGCCGCGCGGCGCCGCTGGGACGGCCGCCGTCTTGGCCGGCTCGTGTCGGCGTCCTTGACGCGGGTAGGCCATCCCATGACCGGGCCTTCGCCGTGACCTGGCAAAAGAAGGCCGAGCGGAGCTCGTCGTTTGACCGGCGGCGGGGCTGGAGGGCGTGGGACATGACCATCGGGGGGCTCGCCGCGGCCGTGGTGCTGGGCGCCGCCGTCGGCGTGCTGGGACGGCTGCTCGCGCCGGACCGGGAGAGCATGCCGGTCTGGTGCACGATCGCGGTCGGCATCGTCGCGGCGTTCGCCGGGACGGGCCTCGCCCACCTGTTCGGCGTCACGTCCGGCGGCTGGAGCCTCTGGGAGACGGTCTTCCAGATCTCGATCGCCGCGGTCGGCGTCTTCCTGGTGGCGCTGTGCTGGCCCAAGCGGATCGTCCACGAGCCGAGACCGCCCGGCCCCGGCCCCGGCCGCCGGCCGCCGCCCCGGACGCCCTAGGGGGCCTCGCGCAGGACGGGGCGCAGGTCGTCCAGGACGCCCGGGTCCTCGATGGTGGACGGGACGGAGACGTCCCGCCCGTCGGCGATGCCGCGCATCACGCCACGGAGGATCTTGCCCGAGCGGGTCTTCGGGAGGGCGCCGACGACGGTGACCTCCTTGAGCGCGGCGACCGGCCCGACCTGGTCGCGGACCATGGCGACGAGTTCGGCGCACACCTCGCCCGGCTCGGCGAGGACGCCGCTCTTCAGGACGACCAGCCCGCGCGGGACCTGCCCTTTGAGGGAGTCCTCGACGCCGATGACCGCGCACTCGGCGACGGCCGGATGGGAGGAGATGACCTCCTCCATCGTCCCGGTGGACAGCCGGTGCCCGGCCACGTTGATCACGTCGTCGGTGCGGCCCATCACCCAGACGTAGCCGTCCTCGTCGATGTGGCCGCCGTCGCCGGTCAGGTAATGGCCCGGGTACGTCGTCAGGTACGACTCCACGAAGCGCTCGTCGTCCTGCCAGAGCGTGGGCAGCGTCCCGGGGGGCAGCGGGAGGCGGATGGCGATGTCGCCGTCCTCGCCCGGCGGGACGGGCCCGCCGTCCGGGCCGAGGACGCGCACGTCGTAGCCGGGCACCGGGACGGTGGGGGAGCCGGGCTTGACCGGCATCGGCTCCAGCCCGCGCGGGTTCGCCACGATCGGCCAGCCCGTCTCGGTCTGCCACCAGTGGTCGACGACCGGGCGGTCCAGGACGCGCGACGCCCACCGGTAGGTGTCGGGGTCCAGCCGCTCCCCGGCGAGGAACAGGGTGTCGAGCGCGGACAGGTCGTGCCCGGCGAGGAGCGCGCCCTCCGGGTCCTCCTTCTTGATCGCGCGGATCGCGGTCGGCGCGGCGAACAGCGCCTTGACCCGGTGCCGCGCCGCGACACGCCAGAACGCGCCCGCGTCCGGCGTACCGACGGGCTTGCCCTCGTACAGGACGGTCGTGCAACCGGTGAGCAGCGGCGCGTACACGATGTAGGAGTGCCCGACGACCCACCCGACGTCGGACGCCGCCCAGAACACCTCGCCCGGCCCGACGCCGAACACGTTCTCCATCGACCACCGCAGCGCCACCGCGTGTCCGCCGTTGTCGCGGACGACGCCCTTCGGCCGCCCCGTCGTGCCCGACGTGTACAGGATGTACAGGGGGTCGGTGGCGGCGACGGGCACGCACTCGGCGGGCTCGGCGGCGGCGACGGCCTCGTCCCACTCCACGTCCCGCGGCCGGACGAGGTCGGCGTGCAGCTGCTCGCGCTGCCGGATCACGCACCGCTCGACCTTGTGCTTGGCCAGGTCGAGCGCCCGGTCCAGCAGCGGCTTGTACGGGACGACCCGGCCCGCCTCGATCCCGCACGACGCCGACACGACCGCCTTCGGCCGGGCGTCGTCGATCCGGATCGCCAGTTCCCGTGCCGCGAACCCGCCGAACACGACCGAGTGCACCGCGCCGAGCCGCGCGCACGCCAGCATCGCGATCACCGCCTCCGGCACCATCGGCAGGTAGATCACCACGCGGTCGCTGCGGTCGACGCCCTGCGCGCGCAGCGCCCCGGCGAACCGGGTGACGAGGCCGGTCAGCTCGCGGTAGGTGTAGGTCCGCGCGGTGCCGGTGACCGGGCTGTCGTAGATCAGCGCGGGCTGGTCGCCGCGGCCCTCCTCGACATGCCGGTCCAGCGCGTTGTCGCAGGTGTTCAGTTCACCGCCGGTGAACCAGCGGTAGAACGGGGGCGCGCCGTCGTCCAGCACCCGGTCCGGCGGGACGAGCCAGCGGACGTCCCGCGCCGCCAGGCCCCAGAAGCGGGTCGGATCGGCGATGCTGCGTTCGTAGGCGGCCGCGTAGGCGCCCATGTGGTCCTCCCGGTGCGGGTCCCTGGCCCCAATCCGCGAATTCGGGCCGCATCCCCCTATAGGGCATGGCGCGGGGCCCGTTCGTCAAGGGCCCGCGCCGGGCCGGCCGGGGTACTAGCCCGCCTGGTCGGTGTGCCGGAGGCCGTGCACGACGGCGACGACGGCGGCCACGGCGGCGCCCGCGGCGACGACCCAGAAGCACAGTTCGTAGGCGCCCAGGGTGGGCTCGCCGTTGCCGGGGATGACCCGCCCGGCCAGGATCGACGCGGTGATCGCGCCCGCGACGCTGCCGCCGGCGACGCGGACGAGGGAGTTGATGCCGCTGGCGATGCCGCTCTGGTCCATCGGGACGTGCTGGACGGCGAGCGTGCCGAGGGCCGCGTACGCGATCCCGAACCCGGTCCCCTGGAGGGAGCTGAACGCGAGGACGTCGTACACGTGCGAGTTCGACAGGGCGAGCCACACGTAGCACAGCGCGACGAACGTCGTCCCGAGCGCGAGGGTGAACGCCGGGCCGATCCGGGCGGCGATCCGTCCCGCCATCGTGGAGAACACCAGCATCGTGACCGTGTTCGGGAGCATGTAGAGCCCGACGTCCAGCACCGACCCGTTCAGGCCGTACCCGACGGCGTCGGACCGCGCCTGCACGAACCCCGAGATCAGCGTGAACGCGGCGAACATGGAGAAGCCGAGCAGCGCGGAGACGAGGTTGGCCGACAGCGACCGCGGCCCGACCAGCAGGGCCAGCCGCACCAGCGGCTCGCGGACGCGCTGCTCGATCACCACCCACGCGGCGCACAGCACCGCCGCCGCGGCGAACAGGCCGAGTACGCCGCCGGACGTCCAGCCCCACGCGTTGCCCTCGCTGATGGCGAGCAGCAGGCAGAGCAGCGTCCCGGCGAGCACCGCCGCGCCCGCGTAGTCGGGCCGCCCGCCCGCGCGCCCGCCGACGTCCCTGGCCGCCGCCGCGACCAGCACCAGCGCGGCGGCGGCGAGCGCGGCGGCGATCCAGAACACCGGATGGTGGCTGGCGGTCCGGTCGGCGATCAGCCCGGTCACGATCATCCCGGCGCTGCCGCCGACGCCCATGGTGGCGCTGACGATCCCGATCGCCGTGATGATCCGCTCGCGCGGGAAGGTGTCCCTGATCATGCCGATGGCCAGCGGGATCAGCGACGACGACACGCCCTGCACGGCGCGCCCGGCGATGAGCGCGGCCAGCGACCCCGACAGCGCGCAGAGCACCGATCCCACCAGCAGCATCCCGAGGGTGAGCAGGATCATCCGCTTCTTGCCGTACATGTCGCCGAACCGCGTGACCAGCGGGGTCGCGGTAGCCCCGGCCAGCAGGGACGCGGTGAACACCCATGTCACGTCGGTGATCGGCGCGTCGAAGGTGCGCCCGAGCTGCGGCAGCAGCGGCAGCACCAGGGTCTGCTGCACCGACACGACCATGCCCGCGACCGCCAGCGCCAGCAGCGTGCGGCCGGTCCGCGGCGGATCCCCGGCGGCCCGCCCCGCCGTGTCGCGCGCCGTGGTCGGGACGCCCGTCATGCCCACCTCCACTTTGTTTACCTAAGTTAAGTAATAGTAGAGGGGTAGGGTGAGCGGTATGTCACCACCCGTGCCGCAGGACGTCGCCGAGCCCCCGGGCACCGGGGCGCCGCCGGGCGGCATCGCGGAGATCGAGCGGGCGCTCAGCCGGGTCGCGCACATGCTGACGCGGTTCCGCCAGCACGACCGCACGGTGATCGCCGCGGGCGTCCCGGTCGACCGCGCCGCCGTCCCGCTGCTGCGCGCCCTCGCCGAGCACGGCCCGATGCGCCCGGGGGAGCTGGCGGCCCGGCTCGCCGTCGAGGCGCCGCACGTCACCCGGCAGGTGCAGCGGCTGGAACGGGCCGGATACGTCGACCTGCTGCCCGACCCAGACGACGGGCGGTGCAGGCGCGTCGGGCTCAGCGCGTCCGGGCTGCACGCGGTCGAGTCGATCCGCGCGTCCGGGCGGCGCTGGATCTCCGAGGCCCTCGCCGAATGGTCGCCCGGCGAACGCGAACGGCTCGCCGGGCTCGTCCACCGCATGGTGGACGACTTCGAGGCGCATTCCGGCCACTCCGAGACCACGCGGAGCTGAACCGCGGACGTACTCCCGTGGCCGGTGGTTCACCTGTGACCGGTGTGACATTCCAGGCGGTCCTGTGTGCAGGATCTGGTTTTGCGCGGGCCCCCGGCGTCCATAGGGTTGCCTTCCGTGGACCTTCGTCTGCGCTACCCCCGCGATGACTTCCCCCGCACGGCCCGCCGCGTCCGGAAACGGAGAGGACGCTGATGCAGGTCGTCACCACCGCCGGCCACGGTGGGCACGGCAAGTCCGCTCTCGTGCGCGCCCTCACCGGCAGGGACGCCGGCACCGGCAAGAACCCCGAGGAGCCCGGCGCCTGGACGGAACTGCCGTCCGGGCGGCGCGTCGCGTTCGTGGACGTCCCCGGCGGCGAACGCGACGTCCCCGCCATGCTCGCCGGCGCCGCGCCCGCCCCCGCGGTGCTGCTCGCCGTCGCCGCCGACGAGGGCTGGATGCCGCGGTCGCAGGAGCACCTGGACGTCCTCGGCGCGCTCGGCGTCCGGTTCGGCGTCCTCGCCGTCACCCGCTCCGACGCCGCCGACCCGAAGCTCGCGCTGCGCCAGGCCCGCGAGCGCCTCGCCGGCACCGCGCTGCGCGGTGTCGAGGCCGTCGCCGTCAGCGCCGTCACCGGCGCCGGGATGGACGACCTCGCCGCCGCGCTCGACCGGCTCGCCGGGCGGCTGCCCGTCCCCGACCCCGGCGCGCCGGTCCGGCTGTGGATCGACCACGCCTTCACCGCCGGGCGCCAGACCGTCGTCACCGGCACCCTCACCGCCGGTACGATCACCGTCGGCGACGAGCTGCTCCTGATGCCCGCCGGGGAGCGCGTCCGCGTCCGGACGATCGGCCGCGCGGGCGAACCGCACGAGACCGTCGGCGGCGTCTCCCGCGTCGTGCTGACCCTGCGCGACGCGGGACGCGTCGGCGCCGGCATGGCGCTCGTCACCGCCGGCGCCTGGACCCACACCACCTGCGTCGACGTCCGCACCCGGTTCGGGGAGGCGTCCGGGCGGCTCGCGCGGCGGATGACCCTGCACGTCGGGTCCGCGGCCGTCGCGGTGCGGCTGCGCCCGCTCGGCCCCGACACGGCCCGCCTCACCCTGAACAGCCGGCTCGCCCTGCACCTCGGCGACACCGGGATCCTGCGCGACCCGGAACGCCGCTCGATCGCCGGGGTGAGCGTCCTGGACGTCCGCCCGCCGACCCTCGTGCGGCGCGGCGCCGGGGCGGCCCGGGCACGCGAGCTGGCGTCCTGGCCCGACCGGCCCGACGGCACGGTCGTGCTGCGCCGCCACGGCGTGCTCCGCCGCTCCGAGCTGTCGCTGATGGGCTGCGCGCCGCCGCCGGAGGCCGTCGCGCTGAACGGCGAATGGGTCGCCGACCCCGCGCACTGGGAGTCGCTGTTCACGCGTCTCGCCGAGGAGACGACCCGGCACGCGGCCGAGAACCCGCACGCGCCGGGGATTCCGCTGGAGACCGTCCGGCTGCGGCTCGGGCTGCCCGCCCGGCAGCTCGTCGCGGCGCTCGTCCGCCCGCCGCTGCGGGTGGAGACCGGCCGCGTCCTCGGCCCCGCCGCCGCGCCCCCGGCCGCGCCCCCGGCGTGGGCCGCCGCCGTGGAGCGTCTCAGGGCCGACCTCGCGGACGCCCCGTTCGACGCTCCCGCCGCCGGCCGCCTGGCCGAGCTGGGCCTCACCGGCGACGCCCTCGCCGCCGCCGAGCGGGCGGGCGCCGTCCTGCGGATCGCGCCGGACGGAGACGGCGAAGAGATCATCCTGCCGAGGGGCGCCGACGAGCAGGCCCTGCGCGTCCTGTCGGCCCTGCCGCAGCCCTTCACCCCTGGTCAGGCCGCCGACGCCCTCGCGACCAGCCGCCGCGTCGCCGTCGCGCTGCTCCGCCACCTGGACGGCCTCGGCCTCACCGAACGCCGCCGTTCCTGACGCCCCGCACCGGGAAAACCGCTTGAACCGGGGCCCGCGGCTCTGGCGTCATAGATCACGGTTCGGTTCCCGACGAGCAAGGAGAAGGCATGCCGTACCAGACCATCAAGGGCGGCCGCGTTCCCATCCGGATGTGGACCGACCCGGACACCGTCGAGGACCTCGCGCTCGACCAGCTCCGCAACGTCTCCGCCCTGCCGTGGGTGGAGGGCCTCGCGGTGATGCCCGACGTCCACTACGGCAAGGGCGCCACCGTCGGCTCGGTCATCGCGATGAGGGACGCGGTGTCCCCGGCGGCCGTCGGCGTCGACATCGGCTGCGGGATGACCGCCGCGAAGTCGTCCCTCACCGTCGAGGACATGCCCGACGACCTGTCCGCGCTGCGCGCGAAGCTGGAGAAGGCGATCCCGGTCGGCCGCGGCTCGCACCGGCAGGCCGTCGACCCGTCCGCGCTCCCGAACCTGAAGGAGCGCGGCTGGTACGACTTCTGGAAGGCGTTCGACGAGCTGCACCCGGCGGTCCGGTCCCGGCTCGGCCGCGCCCGCCAGCAGATGGGCACGCTCGGCGGCGGCAACCACTTCCTGGAGCTGTGCGCGGACGACGACGGCGCGATCTGGCTCGTCCTGCACTCCGGCTCCCGCAACATCGGCAACGAGCTGGCCGAGCAGCACATCGAGGCCGCCCGCAAGCTCCCGCACAACCAGGACCTTCCGGACAACGACCTCGCCGTGTTCCTCACCGGCACCGCCAAGATGGACGCCTACCGCCACGACCTGTTCTGGGCGCAGGAGTACGCCCGCCGCAACCGCGCCGTCATGATGGCGCTCGCGCAGGACGTCGTGACCAAGCGCTTCGGCGAGAAGCTCTGCAGGTGGGACCAGATCATCTCCTGCCACCACAACTACGTCGCGGAGGAGGAGTACGGCGGCGTGGAACTGCTCGTCACCCGCAAGGGCGCGATCCGCGCGGGCGCGGGCGACCTCGGGATCATCCCGGGCTCGATGGCGACCGGCACCTACATCGTCCGCGGCCTCGGCAACGAGACCGCCTACAACTCCGCCTCCCACGGCGCGGGCCGCAGGATGAGCCGCAACAAGGCCCGCAAGAACTTCACCGTGGACGACCTCATCGAGCAGACGAGGGGCGTCGAGTGCCGCAAGGACAGCGGCGTCATCGACGAGATCCCCGGCGCCTACAAGGACCTCGAAACGGTCATCGAGGCCCAGTCCGACCTGGTCGAGGTCGTCGCCCACCTCCGCCAGCTCATCTGCGTAAAGGGCTGAGAGACGCGGGCGGGGGGTCAGGTGAGGACGCCGTCGATGAAGGCGGTGACGTCGGCGAGGACCTCCTCGCGGTTGGTCTCGTTGAAGATCTCGTGGCGGGCGCCGGGGTAGAGGCGCTCGGTGAAGTCGGTGCCGCGGACGGTGTCGATGCCGACGCGGGTGTCGCGCGGGCGGACGAGTTCGTCGGCGGCGCCGTGCATGTAGAAGATCGGCAGGTCGCCGAGGGAGCCGTGCTCGTTGACGCGCCGCAGCGCGGTGTCGAGGGCCGCGACGGTGGCCTTCCTGAACGGGCCGTGCCAGACCAGCGGGTCCTCGACGTACGCCTTCCCGACGGCCGGGTCGCGCGACAGCGTCGAGGTGTCGATGGGCGCGTCGGGCATCTCGTCGAGGGGGAGCAGTTCGTCCACGACGTGCCAGCGGCCGAGCACGGGCCCGGACAGCACCAGCGCGGCGAGGACGCCGCGGTGCAGCTGCGCGTACCGGGCCGCGATCAGCCCGCCCATCGAGTGCCCGATCACGACGACGGGCAGGCCGGGATGGTCGCCGCGCGCCGCCTCCACGACCGTGTGCAGGTCGGCGACGACGTCGTCGTAGTCCTCGACCAGGGCGCGCTCGCCCGCGGAGCGGCCGTGGCCCATGTGGTCGGGTCCGCAGACGACCGCGCCGTGCCGGGCGAGGACGTCCGCGACGTGGTCGTAGCGGCCGAGGTGCTCGCCGTAACCGTGCACGAGGACGGCGATGTACCACGGGACGCCGTCCGTCCAGATCCTGGCGGTGACGGCGCCCCGCGTCCCCGCGAAATCCCATTCACGTACCGTCGTCACGCAGCCTCCCAGTTGCCGGACGGATGGTTACCGTCTCTCGTGTGCGACGGATCGTCAACCACCGCAATAAGGTGGAGAGACGACCGTAATCCCCGGCGGCCCAGGAAGCCCCTGGCCGCCTGTCAGCAGGAAGGGGCGCCCTTGCTGGTCGACACCTTCGGCCGGACCGCGACGGACCTGCGGGTCTCCCTCACCGACCGCTGCAACCTGCGTTGCTCGTACTGCATGCCGCCGGAGGGCCTGGACTGGCTGCCGAAGCCGGAGCTGCTCACCGACGACGAGGTCGTGCGGCTGGTCGGGCTGGCCGTCCGGGAGCTGGGCGTCACCGAGGTCCGCTACACCGGCGGCGAGCCGCTGCTGCGGCGCGGCCTGCCCGGCATCGTGCGGCGCACGGCGGAGCCGGCGCCGCGCCCGCAGATCTCGCTGACGACGAACGGCATCGGCCTCGACCGGCTGGCGGGGCCGCTGGCCGAGTCCGGCCTCGACCGGGTGAACGTGTCTCTCGACACGCTCGACCCGGAGACGTTCAGGCGGCTCGCGCACCGCGACCGGCTGGACGACGTCCTGACCGGGCTCGAGGCGGCGCGTGCGGCGGGGCTGGAGCCCGTCAAGATCAACGCGGTGCTGATGCGGGGGATCAACGACCACGAGGCCGTCCCGCTGCTGCGGTTCTGCCTCGACCACGGCTACCGGCTCCGGTTCATCGAGCAGATGCCGCTGGACGCCCAGCACGGCTGGACCCGCGCCGACATGATCACCGCGGACGAGATCCTCGACCGGCTGTCGGCGGGGTTCGCGCTGGCCCCGGACGAGGCGCACGACCGCGGCAGCGCCCCCGCCGAGTCGTTCACGGTCGACGGCGGCCCGCACACCGTCGGCGTGATCGGCTCGGTGACCCGGCCGTTCTGCGGCGCCTGCGACCGGGTGCGGCTGACCGCCGACGGGCAGATCCGCAACTGCCTGTTCGCCACCGAGGAGTCCAACCTGCGCGACGCGCTGCGCGGCGGCGCGGACGACGCCGAGCTGGCCGAACGGTGGCGGGCCGCGGTGCGGGCCAAGCGCGCCGGGCACGGCATCGACGACCCGTCCTTCCTGCAGCCCGCCCGGCCCATGTCGGCGATCGGCGGCTGAGCCCGTGTCCACCGGCCCCGTGCCGGTCGACGCCGTGCCGGTCGACGCCGTGCCGTTCGACGCGGTGCTGCTGGCGGGCGGGCGAGCCCGGCGGTTCGGCGCCGACAAGCCCGCCGCGCGGGCCGGCGGCCGGGCGCTGATCGAATGGACGGCCGCGGCCGTGTCCGGGGCGTCCCGGCTGATCGTGGTGGGGCCGCCCCGGGACGTCCTGCCGGGGGCGGTCGTCGTCCGGGAGGACCCGCCGGGCGCGGGACCGGTCCCGGCGCTGCGGGCCGGGCTGGGCGAGGTGCGGTCGCCGTGGCTGGTGCTGCTCGCCGCCGACCTGCCGTTCCTGCGCCCGGCGCATGTCGCCCGCCTGCTGGACGCGGCGGGCGAGCGGCCCGGAGCCGTGCTCGTCGACGAAGGGGGCCGCGAGCAGTGGCTGGCCGGATGCTGGCGCGCCGCCACGCTCCGGGACGCCCTCGGCGGCTACACGGGCGCGTCGCTGCGCGGGCTCCTCGGCCCGCTCGGGCCCGTCCCCGTCGCGCTGCCCGCCGGCACGCGTCCCGCCTGGTACGACTGCGACACCCCGGAAGACCTGGCCGCCGCCGACCGCCTGCTTTGATCGTGCGAAAGTGGGCAAAGTCCGCTGGACGACGCGAGGAGGGAGACCCATGTCGGTGCTTGACGACTGGATCAGCGCGGCCTGCCGCGAACTGGGCCTGGAACGCGGCGACATCGACCAGGGCCTGGTGCTGGACCTCGCCCGCGACGTCGCGCACGGCGTCGCGCGGCCCGGCGCGCCGCTCACCGCGTACCTGCTCGGCCTCGCGGTCGGGCGCGGCGCGCCCGCGCGGGACGCCGCCGCCCGGCTCACCGAGATGGCGGAGGGCTGGAAGGCGCCCGAAGCGGACGTGCCCGTGCCGGACGGGCCCGTGGCGGAGGTCCCCGGACCGGCCGGGGAGGCCGTCCTCGACGACGCCTAGCCGTCGCTGTGCGCGGGGGAGTCGCGGTCGGCGACGGGGACCACGTCCTTCAGGAAGTCGCGGCGGCCGAGGAACGCCGACAGGCTCTCGCGGTGCTCGTCGCACGCGAACCAGATCTTCCGCCGGTCCGGGGTGTGGATCTTCGGGTTGTTCCACCGCAGCGCCCACACGGCGTCGGCGCGGCAGCCCTTGGCGGAGCACTGGAGATCGTCGGGGCCGGTTCCCTGATCGGAGTCGGTCATCCGGCAACTCTGGCACAGCGCGCCCGGCGCGACGCCCCCGCCTCGCGTTTCGCGCGGTGATCTCCGGATAGGACCCTGCCGTGCGGACCGAGCCCACGGGCGCCGAAGGCCGGGCGGCGGAGCGGCGGCGCCGCTGGAAGGCGCTCTCGGTCTGCCTGGTCGCCGCGTTCATGACGCTGCTGGACGTCAGCATCGTCAACGTCGCGCTCCCGTCGATCAGGGACGGGCTGGACGCGTCCGCGGCGCAGCTCCAGTGGATCCTGTCGGGGTACGCGCTGACGTTCGGGCTCGTGCTGGTCCCGTCCGGGCGGCTCGGCGACGCCCGCAGCCGCCGCGCGGTGTTCCTGTTCGGGCTCGCGCTGTTCACGCTGGCGAGCGCGGCCGCCGGGATCGCGCCGACGATCCTGTTCCTCGTCCTGGCGAGGCTCGTGCAGGGCGTCGCGGGCGGCATCCTGAACCCGCAGGTCGCCGGGCTGATCCAGCAGCTGTTCCAGGGCGCGGAGCGGGGCCGGGCGTTCGGTGCGCTCGGCGCCGTCATCGGGATCGCGACGGCCGCCGGGCCGCTGCTCGGCGGCGGGCTGATCGCCCTCGCCGGGCCCGGGGAGGGCTGGCGGTGGGTGTTCTACGTCAACGTCCCGGTCGGCGTGGTCGCGCTGGTGCTGGCGTGGCGGCTGCTGCCCGCGCCCGTCTACGGGGAACGGCAGGGTCTGGATCCGGTCGGCGTCCTGCTGCTCGGCGCGGGCGTGGTGTGCGTGCTGCTGCCGCTCGTCCAGGAGCAGCAGTGGAAGAGCGACCTGAAGTGGCTGCTGGTCCTCGCGGGCGCGGCGCTGATCGCGCTGTTCGCGGTGTGGGAGCGCCGGGCGAGGACGCCGATGGTCGATCTCGGGCTGTTCCGGCTCCGCTCGTACGCGCTCGGCTCGGCGATCGCGCTGCTGTACTTCGCCGGGTTCACCGCGATCTTCTTCATCTTCACGCTCTACCTGCAGAACGGCCTCGGCTACAGCGCGCTCGGCGCGGGCCTGGCGATCACGCCGTTCGCGGTCGGGTCCGGGATCGCGTCCGCGGCGGGCGGGCAGGTCGTGTCACGGTACGGACGGCCGCTCGTCGCCGCCGGGCTCGGCGTGGTGCTGGTCGGGCTCGGCGCGGCGTGGGTGGCGGTCGAGCTGCATCCCGGCGGCGGCGTGGCCTGGGTGACGGCGGCGCCGCTGCTGGTCGCGGGGCTCGGCAGCGGCCTCGTCATCGCGCCCAACCAGACGATCACCCTGTCGGAGGTGCACTACACCGAGGGCGGCAGCGCCGCGGGCGTCCTGCAGACGGGCCAGCGCGTCGGCACCGCGATGGGCATCGCCGCCGTCGGGTCGGTGTTCTTCGCCGGTGTCGCCGGTTCGGGCGGCGACTGGGCCGCCGCGTTCCGGAACGGGCTGATCGTCATCCTGGTGTTCGTCTCGGCGGCGCTGGCGGCGGCCGTCGCCGACCTGATCGCCGGACGCCGCGCGACGGCGTCCCGCCGCGCCGCCGCCTGACGCGGAGCCGCCTAGCCGTGCCTGCGCCTAGCCCCGCCTCCGGCGGAGGGTGCGGGCGGCCAGCGCGAGGACGGCCGTGCCCCCGGCGACGGACGCCGCCAGGACGCGGTTCTGCCGCCTGATCCGCGCCGGGATCTCCGAGTACGGCATCGTCGAGAACGACACCAGCTCGTAACGCGACACGTAGCGCCCCGACAGCCGCCGCTCCAGCGCGTGCGTCGCCGCCTGCTTCGCCCGGTACACCGGCGACGACACGCGGTCGCGCATCTCGATGAAGTTGTCGAGCGCCATCTCGGCGATCGCGTCGGTGTTGGCCTTGCGCCGCTCCTGGTAGAGCGACAGCGCCCGGCCCCAGTCGCCGTCCGCCTCGGTCAGGCAGCGGTCGATCTCGATGCAGTCCTCGAACGCGCAGTTGGCGCCCTGCCCGAAGAACGGGACGATCGCGTGCGCGGCGTCGCCGAGCAGCGCCACGACCGCGCCTTCCCCGTACCGCGTCCACGGCCAGCACCGGACGGTCACCAGCGACCCGATCGGATTGTGCTCGTAGTCGTCCACCAGGTCGGGCATGAGGCCGGCGACGTCGGGATAGTGCCGCTCGAAGTAGGCGGTCACCTTCTCCGGCGCGTCGAGCGCGTCGAAGTCGCCCTTCGGCCAGAACAGCGTGCACGTGAACGACCGGTCCAGGTTCGGCAGCGCGATCATCATCGAGGTGCCGCGCGGCCAGATGTGCAGCGCGTCCGGGTCGAGGGCGAACTCGCCGTCCGCCGGCGGGATGGTCAGCTCCTTGTAGCCGTGCTCCAGGAAGTCGGCGTCGCCGTCGAGCGTGAGCGACTTGCGGACCGCGCTGTAGGCGCCGTCCCCGGCGAGGACGACGTCGGCGGGCTCGGGGTCGGCCTCGTCGAGCAGGATCGTCCCGGCATCGGCGTCCACGCCGGTGACGCGCTGGGAGAACCGGAGCGTGACGCCGGGCGTGTCCTCGGCCGTGTCGAGCAGCGACCGGTTCAGCTCGGCGCGGCTGACGGAGTTGATGGCGCGCTCGCCGTCCGCGCTGTACGGCTGGAAGTTCTGCCCGCCGCCCAGCGGGTGCACCATCCGTCCGTGCATGGGCAGCGCCTGCTTGAGGCACTGGTCGCGCAGCCCCACCTGCTCCAGCGCCGCCAGGCCGCGCGCCGAGATCGCCAGGTTGATCGAGCGTCCGCGCTCGGCGCCCGCGACGCGCGGGTCGGGGCGCCGCTCGTACACCGTCACCGGGATGCCCCTGCGGCCGAGCAGCACCGCCAGCAGGCATCCCGCCAGGCCCGCGCCGACGATCGCGACCCGCTCGCCGCCGTCCTCACGAGCCATGGACGTGCGCCTCCCCGGTCTGGGGCTCGGTCTGGGACCTGACCTCCCAGAGGTCGGGGAACGCGGGCGCGAACAGGGTTCTGCGCAGGTAGTCGGCGCCGGCCGAGCCGCCGGTGCCGAGCTTCGCGCCGATCGTCCGCTCGACCATCTTCAGGTGCCGGTACCGCCATTCCTGGATGCCCTCGTCGACGTCGACGAGCGCCTCGCAGACCTCGGCGCCGGGCCCGGACTCGTCGGCGTACACGGCGAGCAGCGTCTTCTGCACGGCGGCGTCCGGCTCCCACGGACGGGACGTGTCGCGGCCGAGCGCCTCGCGCGGCACCGCGAACCCGTGACCGTCCAGGTAGCGCAGCAGCGAGTCGAACAGCGAGGGACGCGCCACCGCCGCCCGGAGCCGCTCATCGTCGCGCAGGTCGGAGGCGGGGAACGAGCGCCGTCCGAGGACCGCCTCGATCTCGCGGAACTGCTCGCTCTGGAACCCGCTGGACGTGCCGAGCGCGTCGCGGAAGGCGGCGAACTGGCGGGGCGTCATCGTCTCCAGCACGTCCAGCTGCCCGACCACCGTCTTGAGGATCTTGGCGATGCGGCGCGCGGTGTGCAGCGACCCGGCGCTGTTGCCCTCCTCCAGCCTGCGCTGCAGCAGCGCCGCCTCGTGCAGGATCTGCTTGAACCACAGCTCGTACACCTGATGGATGATCACGAACAGCAGCTCGTCGTGGGCGCTCGTCCTGGGCTCCTGGCAGGACAGGAGATCATCGAGCCGCAGATAGCCGCCGTACGTCATCGTCGGCGAATCCGCCATCACGCCTCCTAGACACCGGATACAGAATCGCAGCATACGGGTTTGTTCCGCGCATCCAGGCGGCGAGTACCCGTTCAAGGCCCATACCCGGCGCCGCGGCAGCATCTGACCGGCACCGCGGCGGCGTTATTCGAGGTCGCCGGCGGTGCGGCGGACGGGGCGCAGGGCGGTGGTGATCTCGGCGGCCTGGGCGGCGGGGAGCCCGGCGATGCCGAAGCCGGACTCGTTCAGGGCGAGGGTGGCCTCCTCGGCGAGCTCGCGGCCGGCGGGGGTGATGGTGGCGAGGACGACGCGGCGGTCGCCGGGGGAGGGGCCGCGGCCGACGAGGCCGCGCCGCTCCAGGCGTCCGATCACGTTGGTGACCGAGGCGGGGTGGACCATGAGCCGGGTGCCCATCTTGCCCATGGGGAGCGTGCCCGTGCGCGTGAAGGCCAGCAGCCGCAGGGCCTCGTAGGCGGCGAACGTCAGCGCGTACGGCTTGAGGACGGCCTCGATCCGGCTGAGCAGGAGCTGCTGGGCGCGCATCACCGACGTGACGGCCGCCATGTGGTCGGCGTGGTCGGGCCACCGGATGCTCCACTGGCGGTGGGCCTCGGCGATCGGGTCGGGAATGTCGGGCACCGGCCCACCGTACGTGCTCTTGAACGGCTCGGTCTTGATCGGCTCGGTCTTGACTGGGTCGCGCATGGAAACTATTTTAACTTCCAAATATTGGATGTCCAAGGGTTGAGGTGAAGACGGTGGCGGGGGAACTGCACAAGCCGGCGAACCCGGTGCGGTTCGTGACGGCGGCGGCCCTGTTCGACGGCCACGACGCGGCGATCAACATCATGCGGCGCATCCTGCAGTCGCAGGGCGCCGAGGTGGTGCACCTCGGGCACGACCGCTCGGTCCGCGAGGTCGTCGACGCCGTCCTGGAGGAGGACGCGCAGGGCGTCGCGATCAGCTCCTACCAGGGCGGCCACGTCGAGTACTTCGAGTACCTGTCGCGCAGCCTGAAGGAGGCCGGCGCCGAGCGCGTGAAGGTGTTCGGCGGGGGCGGCGGCGTGATCGTCCACGAGGAGATCGCGCGGCTGTCCGGCGCCGGGGTGCGGATCTTCTCGCCGGAGGACGGCCAGCGGCTCGGCCTGCCGGGCATGATCAACGAACTGGTGCGCGACTGCGACGTCGACCTCGCCGCCGAGCCCGTCCCGGCCGAGGCCGTGGTGGCGGGGGAGCGGCACGCGCTGGCGCGCGCCCTCACCTGCCTTCAGGCGGGGCGGCTGCCCGGCGACGACAGGGCGCTGCTCGCCGAGGCGGCGGGCAAGCGCGCCGTGCCGGTGCTGGGGATCACCGGCACGGGCGGCTCCGGAAAGTCGTCGCTCACCGACGAGCTGGTGCGGCGGCTGCGCGTCGACCAGCAGGACAAGCTGCGCGTGGCGGTCCTGGCCGTCGACCCGACCCGGCGGCGCGGCGGCGGCGCGCTGCTCGGCGACCGGATCCGGATGAACGCGCTCGACGGCGACCACGTGTTCTTCCGCTCGCTGGCGACCCGCGGCGCGCGCGAGCTGCCCGAGAACATCGAGGACATGATCACCGCGTGCAAGGCCGCCGGGTACGACCTGGTCGTCCTGGAGACGCCCGGCATCGGGCAGGGCGACGCCGCGATCGTCCCGCTGGTCGACGTGTCGCTGTACGTGATGACGCCCGAGTTCGGCGCCGCGACCCAGCTGGAGAAGATCGACATGCTCGACTTCGCCGACGTGGTCGCGATCAACAAGTTCGAGCGGCGCGGCGCGGCCGACGCGCTGCGGGACGTGTCACGGCAGCTCGTCCGCAACCGGGAGGCGTTCGGGCAGCGACCGGACGACATGCCCGTGTTCGGCACCAGCGCGGCGACGTTCAACGACGACGGCGTCACCGCGCTCTACCAGCATCTGGGCGGGCTGCTCGGCGAGCACGGGCTGCGCCTGGAGGACGGCGTCCTGCCGCGGATCACCTCGAAGGTGACGACGGGCGCGGCGACCGTCATCCCGCCGGGCCGGGTCAGGTACCTGTCCGACATCGCCGAGACCGTGCGCGCCTACCACGCGGACACGGTGAAGCAGATCGAGGCGGTGCGGCGCGTCCAGCGGCTCGACGAGGTCCGCGCCGAGCTGACCGACGCGTCCGAGGTCGAGGAGCTGCTGGCCGCGGCGCGCCGGGACGTGGCGCCCGAGAACGCCGAGCTGATCGAGAGCTGGCCCGCGGTCGTGGAGTCGTACTCCGGCGACGAGCAGGTCGTGAAGATCCGCGACAGGGAGCTGCACACCGCGCTGACCCGCGAGTCGCTGTCGGGCAGCCGCATCCCGCGCGTCGCGCTGCCGCGCTACACCGACCATGGCGAGCTGCTGCGGTTCCTCAGGAACGAGAACCTGCCCGGACGGTTCCCGTTCACCGCGGGCGTGTTCCCCTTCAAGCGCGACAACGAGGACCCGGCGCGCATGTTCGCGGGGGAGGGCGACCCGTTCCGCACCAACCGCCGTTTCAAGCTGCTGTCGGAAGGGCAGCCCGCGACGCGCCTGTCCACGGCGTTCGACTCGGTCACCCTGTACGGGCGCGACCCGGACGAACGTCCCGACGTGTACGGCAAGGTCGGCACGTCCGGCGTGTCGATCGCGACGCTGGACGACATGAAGGCCCTCTACGACGGGTTCGACCTGTCGGCGCCGACGACGTCGGTGTCGATGACCATCAACGGGCCCGCCCCGACGATCCTGGCGTTCTTCCTCAACACCGCCATCGACCAGGGCCTGGACGCCTTCTACGAGGAGCACGGGCGCGGGCCGTCCGAGGACGAGGCCGCCGCGATCCGCGCGCGCGTGCTGTCCACGGTGCGCGGCACCGTGCAGGCCGACATCCTCAAGGAGGACCAGGGGCAGAACACCTGCATCTTCTCCACCGAGTTCTCGCTGCGGATGATGGGCGACATCCAGGAATGGTTCATCGCCAACGCCGTCCGCAACTTCTACTCGGTGTCCATCTCCGGCTACCACATCGCCGAGGCCGGGGCGAACCCCATCAGCCAGCTCGCGTTCACCCTCGCCAACGGGTTCACCTACGTCGAGTCGTACCTTGCACGCGGCATGGACGTCGACGACTTCGCGCCCAACCTGTCGTTCTTCTTCTCCAACGGCATGGACCCCGAGTACAGCGTCCTCGGACGCGTCGCCCGCCGCATCTGGGCCGTCGCCATGCGCGACCGGTACGGCGCCAACGAACGCAGCCAGAAACTGAAGTACCACGTGCAGACGTCCGGCCGTTCCCTGCACGCGCAGGAGATGGACTTCAACGACATCCGCACGACACTGCAAGCCCTCATCGCCATCTACGACAACTGCAACAGCCTCCACACCAACGCCTACGACGAGGCCGTCACGACCCCGACCGCGGAATCGGTGCGGCGCGCGCTGGCGATCCAGCTCATCATCAACCGCGAGTGGGGCCTGGCGATGAACGAGAACCCGCTCCAGGGGTCGTTCATCATCGACGAGCTGACCGACCTGGTCGAGGCGGCCGTGCTGGCGGAGTTCGACCGGATCAGCGAGCGCGGCGGCGTCCTCGGCGCGATGGAGACCGGCTACCAGCGCGGCCGCATCCAGGACGAGTCCATGCTCTACGAGCAGCGCAAGCACGACGGCTCCCTGCCGATCGTCGGCGTCAACACCTTCCGCGGCCCCGGCTCCGGCGACGGCACGCCCGACACGATCGAGCTGGCCCGCGCCACCGAGGACGAGAAGCGGTCCCAGCTCGACCGCGTCCGCGCCTACCAGGGCGCGCACCGCGACGAGGCGCAGGCGGCGCTCGCGGCGCTCAAGGAGGCGGCGCGGGCGGGCGAGAACGTGTTCGCGGTCCTGATGGACGCGGCCCGCGTGTGCAGCCTCCAGCAGATCACCGACGCGTTCTTCGAGGTCGGCGGCCAGTACCGCCGCAACATATGACCCTGCCCGGCTCGCCTCTGCTCGACGGCCCTCCGTTCGACGACACGGGCGCGCCCGTCCCGGTTCCGGAGCGGGTGCGCCGGGTCGTGTCGATCGTCCCGTCGCTGACGGAGACGGTCGCGGTCACCGCGCCGGGCCTGCTGGTGGGCGCCACCGACTGGTGCACCCACCCGGCGGGGCTGGACGTGCCGCGCGTGCGGGGCACCAAGAACCCCGACCTGGAGAGGATCGCGGAGCTGCGGCCCGACGTCGTCCTCGGCAACACCGAGGAGAACCGTCCCGGCGACGTCGACGCGCTGCGCGCCGCCGGGATCCCGGTCTGGATGACGGAGATCCGCACCGTGGACGAGGCGCTGGCGTCGCTGCGCCGCATGCTCGCCGGCGCGTGCCGCGTCCCGGTGCCGGGCTGGCTCGACGAGGCGTCCCGCGCCTGGTCGGACGTCATGCCGGGCAGGCCGCGCACAGCCGTGATCCCGATCTGGCGGCGGCCGTGGATGGTCGTCGGACGCGACACCTTCACCGGCGACGTCCTGTCCCGCCTCGGCGTCTCCAACGTCTACGCGGACCATCCCGACCGCTACCCGAAGATCCCGCTCGGCGAGCTGACCACGTCCGGCGCCGACCTGGTCGTGCTGCCGGACGAGCCGTACCGGTTCACCGCGGACGACGGCCCCGAGTCGTTCCCCGGCACCGACGTCGCGCTGGTCGACGGCCGCTACCTCACCTGGTACGGCCCGTCGCTCGCCGGCGCCCCGGCCGCCCTCGCCCGCGCCCTCGCCGCCGCCCGGACGTACTGATCAGACCCGCAGGTCCTTGGCGATGATGGTCTTGAGGACCTCGCTGGTGCCGCCGTAGATGCGGGTGACGCGGGCGTCCGCGTACAGCCGCGCGATCGGATACTCCAGGATGTAGCCGTAGCCGCCGTGCAACTGCAGGCACTTGTCGACGACGCGGCCCTGCACCTCGGTGCAGAACAGCTTGGCGACGGCGGCGTCGGCGGGAGTCAGCTCCCCGGCGTCGAGGGCCTCGATGCAACGGTCCACCAGCGACCGGGCCGCCTCCACCTCGGTGGCGCACTCGGCCAGGACGAACTTGGTGTTCTGGAACGACGCGACGGGCTGGCCGAACACCGTCCGCTCCCGCACGTACCGGCGGGCGAACTCCACGGCCGCCGCCGCGGACGCGTAGGAGCTGGTGGCGATGCCGAGGCGCTCCTCGGCGAGGTTGTGCGTCAGGTACTCGAACCCGCGGCCCTCCTCGCCGAGCAGGTCGTCCGCCGGCACCAGCACGTCGCTGAACGACAGCTCGGCGGTGTCGGAGCTGCGCAGGCCGATCTTCTCAAGTTTACGGCCGACGGCGTAGCCCTCGCTCCGGGTGTCGACCGCGAGGATCGACAGGCCGGCGCGGCGGTCGTCCGGCGCGGCGGGGGAGGTCCGCGCGACGACGAGCACCCGGTCGGCGAGGACACCGCCGGTGATGAACGTCTTCGCGCCGTTCAGGACGTAGTGGTCGCCGTCGCGGCGCGCGGTCGTCCGCATGCCCGCGAGGTCGGAGCCGGTGCCGGGCTCGGTCATCGCGATGGCGGTCATCATCTCGCCGGACGCGAACGGCGGCAGCCACCGCTTCTTCTGCTCCGCCGTCCCGTACTTCAGCAGGTAGGGCAGGACGAGGTTGACGTGCACCGAGTAGCCGCCGAAGCTCACCCCGGCGCGGGCGCACTCCTCGGAGACGACCGCCTGGAACTTGAAGCTGGTCTCGCCGGCGCCGCCGTACTCCTCGGGGACCTGGACGCCGAGCACGCCGAGGTCGCCGAGCCTGCGGTAGAAGTCGCGCGGCGGGTGGCCCGCGTCCTCCCAGTCGCCGTAGACCGGCGCGACCTCGGCCTCGACGAACGCCCGGATCATCTCCCGGAACGCCTCGTGGTCCTCGTTGAACAGGGTGCGGCGCACGCGGGTCCCCTTTCGGTCCCTGACTGGCGGAGCGCAAAACCTAACTCGAATCACATTCTAGAATCAAACGGGGCATACGGCGAGCAACACGTGAAAGGGTCTCAGATCCCTGTGTGCGATCCCGCGGGCGTGGACGGTGCGACGGGCAGCGGCGAGGTGCCCGCACGCGCTCACGGCCCCCTGAGCGTCCGGCAGCCCCCGGTGTGAGGCGCGCGGCCCGCACTCCGTCCGCGTGGCGGCGGGCGTCGCGGACTCGATCGGCTCGGTCCCCGGCCGTGCCGGAGCCCGTAAGGAGAAGTTCGCTTCGGCCGGGGTTTCGGACCATGGCCGGAGGAGGCCACCGGCGGGGCTTGTGTTTTCTCGCGGGCGTGCTCGCCCCAGGATGGGCGTCAAGGACGGGTCAGGCGAGGGTCATCCGCGAGCCGGGGAACCATCGGGAGAAACCCATGGCATTGAAAAGCGGCGCCGGGTGGATACGGGGGCAATCCACCCGGCGCCGCATCATCGGTGTTCCGACGGGGGCCCGGAACACCGGCACGGGCGCTCCGACGGGGGACCAGAGCGCCGGTACAAATCGTACACCGAAACCCCCCGCGGTTAGTCAAGAGAATGTCACGACCCGATTTCTGGTCGTTGTCCGGAAACCGGCTTCTGTTCGCGCCGCGCGGGGTCGTCGAAGTTCGCCGAGGCGGTCGGCTCGCGCCCGCCGTTGGCGAAGACGACCGCGACGTAGGGCAGGAACAGCGCCCCGACCACCAGAAGGATCACCAGCCACAGCGGCGCGCCGGCCACCGCGGCGAGCACCGCGCCGACGAAGCACACCGTCCGGACGCCCATCGACATCAGGTAACGCCGCTGCCGGTGCCCGATGTCCTCCGACATGGGGACCGGGGCGTCGGTGACCGTGTAGACCGCCGGGTCCCGGCGGTGATTGACCTTCACGTTTCCACGGTAAGCCCATGGGGTCCGGCAGGCGACGGCAGGCCGGGTCAAAAATGGCATCGGAGGTAGGACATGACCGATCGCACGTACCGGGTGACGGAGATCGTCGGGACCTCGCCGGAGTCGGTCGAGACCGCCGTCCGCAACGGGGTCCGGCGCGCCGCGCAGACGCTGCGCCACCTGGACTGGTTCGAGGTGACCGAGGTCCGCGGCCAGATCGAGGACGGTGAGGTCGCCCACTTCCAGGTCACCATGAAGGTCGGCTTCCGCCTGGAAGACGCCTGAGGACGACAGGCGGGCGCGCCTGAACGGCTTGTAACGCTCAGGACATGAAACTGTCACAGTCCGGGCGGCGGCTTCTCGTGGCGGGCCACCGGCGCGGATCGCCGGGTGTCGCGCACCGTTCGCCGCCGTCCCGGACCGTGACGGGCTGCGCTAGGTCGCCTTGCTCACCGTCGACATGTGGAAGTCGGGCACGCGCAGGGCGGGCATGGCGGCGCGGTTGAAGTAGTCGGACCACTCGCGCGGCAGGGTCGGCCCGGTCGCGCCGGCCTCGGTGATCCGCGACAGCAGGTCGACGGGGCTCTCGTTGAACCTGAAGTTGTTCACGGCCCCGACGACCTCGCCGTCCTCGACGAGGTAGACGCCGTCGCGGGTGAGGCCGGTCAGCAGCAGGCTCTGCGGGTCGACCTCGCGGATGTACCACAGGCACGTCAGCAGCAGCCCCCGCTCGGTGCGGGCGATCATCTCCTCCAGGGACGCGCCGCCGTCCGGGCCCGTCATCGTGAGGTTGTCGACCGGCGGGGTGACCGGCAGCCCGGTGCGCTCCGCCGAGTGCCGCGTCTGGGTGAGCGAGGTCAGGACGCCGTCGCGGATCCAGTCGGTGGCGCCGAGCGCGAGCCCGTTGTCGAACACCGACGACTCGCGGCTGGACGCGTGCGCGATGACGAACGGCGCGCATTCCAGGCCCGCGGCGGCCGGGTCGCTCGACAGGGTCACGGGCAGGCTCGCGAGCCGCTCGCCGACGCGGTTGCCGCCGTCGGGCGCGCTGAACACGGTGCGGCCGTCCGCGGCGTCCTGCGCGCCCGCCGACCAGTACAGGTAGATCATCAGGTCGGCGACGGCGGACGGCGGCAGGATCGTCTCGTACCGCCCGGCGGGCAGGTCGACGCGCCGCTCGCCCCACTCCAGGCGCCGGGTGACCTCGGCCGCCAGGGCGGGGACGTCCACGTCGGTGAAGTCGCGGGTCGCGACGCCCGTCCACGCCGAGCCGCCCGAGCCCTTGGCGTTCAGCTCGACCAGGCCGGTCGGCTGGACGTGCCGCACCCGCAGCCCCGCCGAGTTGCCGACGAACGTCGACGTCACGACGTGGTTGGCGAACCCGTACAGGCGCCGGTCGGCGGCCTCGGCCTCGGCGAACGCCGCGCCGAGCGCGGGCGCGAACCCCTCGAACACGCCGATCCCGGTCGTGGGCGCGTCGTGGCCCCAGCCGGCCGCCGCGTCGGCGGGGCCCTCCGCGATGAGCGGGCGGGCGTCCTCGGCGGGCTCGTTCCCGGCGGCGTCGGCCTCGGCGGCGCGCACGAGTTCCTCGACGCCGTCGGCGCCGACGGCCGACCGGGACACCACGCCCGCGGCGACGCCGTCCGCGGTGTTGCGCAGCGCGATGACGGTGAGGCGGGTCGAGCGGGTCACGCCGTTGGTGGTGAGGGTGTTGCCCGCCCACCGCAGGTTCGCGGTGCTGCGCTCCTCTGCGATGACGACGCAGTCGTCGGCGCGCGACAGCGACAGCGCCCGCTCGACGGCCTCGATCGGCCTGATCGCGGTCACTGGCCGGCCTCCTTCAGCGCGTTGAGGATGTTGACGCCGCGAAACAGCGCGGACGGGCAGCCGTGGCTGACCGGCGCGATCTGCCCCGGCTGGCCCTTCCCGCAGTTGAACGCGCCGCCGAGCACGTACGTCTGCGGGCCGCCGACGGCCTCCATGGAGTTCCAGAAGTCGGTGGTGGTGGCCTGGTAGGCGACGTCGCGGAGCTGCCCGGCGAGCCGCCCGTTCTCGATGCGGTAGAACCGCTGCCCGGTGAACTGGAAGTTGTAGCGCTGCATGTCGATCGACCAGCTCTTGTTGCCGACGATGTAGACGCCCCGGTCGACGCCGGAGATGAGCTCGTCGGTGGACGGGCCGTCCGCGGCGGGCTGGAGCGACACGTTCGCCATCCGCTGGATCGGCATGCTGGACGCCGCGTCCGCGAACGCGCAGCCGTTGGAGCGTCCGGCGCCGGTGAGGCGGGCGATGCGCCGGTCGGTCTGGTACCCGGTGAACAGCCCCCCGGAGATGATGTCGAACGACTGGCCCTCGACGCCCTCGTCGTCGTAGCCGATGGTGGCGAGGCCGTGCTCGGCGGTGCGGTCGCCGGTGACGTTCATGACCTTCGAGCCGTACTGGAGGTTCCCGAGCTTGTCGGGCGTGGCGAACGAGGTGCCGGCGTAGGCGGCCTCGTAGCCGAGCGCCCGGTCCAGCTCGGTGGCGTGGCCGATGGACTCGTGGATCGTCAGCCACAGGTTGGACGGGTCGACGACGACGTCGTACACGCCCGGGTCGACCGACGGCGCCGCGAGCTTCTCCGCGAGCAGCTCGGGGATGCGGGCCAGCTCGCCGTCCCAGTCCCAGTGGTCGCCCGACAGCCATTCCCACCCGTACCCGGCGGGCGGCGCGAGCGTCCGCATCGTGTCGAACAGCCCGCCGGAGATCCCGACGGCGTCGACCACGGGATACAGCCGGACGCGCTGCTGGGTGGTGACGGTCCCGGCGAGGTCGGCGAAGAACTTGTTCTCCTTGACCTGCATGATCGTGGCGTCGACATGGTCGACGCGGTCGTCGGCGAGCAGCCGGCGGCTCCACCCGGCCAGCAGCGCGATCTTGTCGCCGGTCGGGACGTCGAACGGGTCGATCTCGTACGCGGAGATCCAGGTGCGCTCCGCGTGGACGGGTTCGGGGGCGAGCTCGATGGGTTCGCGGTTCACGGCCTTGGCGACGGCGGCGACGTCCACGGCCTGCGCGGCGACACGGGCGGCGCCGCCGGTGGTGAGGTCGATGCCGGCGGCGAAGCCCCAGGTGCCGTCCTTGACGACGCGCACCGACAGCCCGACGTCGTCGGCGTCCAGCGCGGTCTCCAGCGCGGCGTCGTGGAGGCTCAGGGTCTGGCTGCGGATGCGTTCCAGGCGGAAGTCGGCGTGCTCGGCGCCGAGCTCCCGTGCCCGGGTGAGGGCCGCGTCGGCCAGCGCGCGCAGCGGCAGCGCGGTGAAGGCGGGATCGATGTCATGCACCCTTCGCAACCTACCCCGGCGCCCCACGCGTACCGCGCCCGCGTCCGACCGTTTTCCGCCGCTTTCTGAGCAGGCGCCCCAGCGCCCTCCGCGCGGTGGACGAAACGGCGGACGAAGTGGCGCGCCGCGCGGTGAACAAAGCGGGGTCGGCGGAACTTGTCGGTTCGGCACATCCGCACGGCGGCGACCTGCCGCTAATGTCGTGGCGCAGTGAACGCGCAGCCTGAACGAGAGGGTCCTGATGAGTCGCTCTGTCCTCGTGACCGGCGGTAACCGGGGCATCGGCCTGGCCATCGCCCGCGAGCTCGCCGCGGCGGGCGACGCCGTCGCGGTGACCTACCGGTCCGGTGAGCCCCCGGACGGCCTGTTCGGTGTCCGCTGCGACGTGACGAGCTCCGAGGACGTCGACGCCGCGTTCGGCAAGGTCGAGGCGGAGCAGGGCCCGGTCGAGGTGCTCGTCGCCAACGCCGGGGTCACCAAGGACACCCTGCTGGCGATCATGAGCGAGGAGACGTTCACGTCCGTGCTCGACACGAACCTGACGGGCGCGTTCCGCGTCGCCAAGCGCGCGACGAAGGGCATGATGCGCAAGCGCTCCGGCCGGATCGTGCTGCTGTCCTCGGTGGTGGGGCTGACGGGCTCGGCGGGGCAGACGAACTACGCCGCGTCCAAGGCGGGCATGGTCGGCTTCGCCCGGTCCCTCGCCCGCGAGCTCGGCTCCCGCGGCGTCACCGTGAACGTCGTCGCGCCCGGGTTCGTCGACACCGACATGACGGCGGTGCTGACCGAGGACCAGCACAAGGCCATCACCGCCTCGATCCCGCTCGGCCGGATCGCCAGGCCGGAGGAGATCGCCAAGGCCGTGCGGTTCGTGGCGAGCGAGGACGCCGCCTACATCACCGGGGCCGTGATCCCGGTCGACGGCGGCCTGGGAATGGGGCACTGACGGAGATGGGCATTCTCGAAGGCAAGCGGATCCTGGTCACCGGCGTCCTCACCGACGCCTCGATCGGGTTCCACATCGCGCGGGTCGCGCAGGAGCAGGGCGCCGAGGTGGCGCTGACCGCCTACCCGCGCCCGACGCTCACGGCCCGGACCGCCAAGCGGCTCCCGTCCGGCCCCGACTCGCCGCCCCCGGTGATCGAGCTGGACGTGACCGACACCGCGCAGCTCGACGCCCTCGCAGGGAACCTGCGCGACCACGGCTTCGACCACCTGGACGGCGTCGTCCACGCGATCGCGTTCGCGCCGCAGACCGCGCTCGGCGGCACCTTCCTGGAGACGCCGTGGGAGGACGTCGCGACGGCCGTGCACGCCTCGACGTACTCGCTGAAGTCGCTGACGATGGCGTGCCTGCCGCTGATGAAGGACGGCGGCGCCGTCGTCGGCCTCGACTTCGACGCGACAAAGGCGTGGCCGGTGTACGACTGGATGGGCGTGGCGAAGGCCGGTCTGGAGTCGTGCGCCCGCTACCTGGCCAAGTACCTGGGCCCGCAGGGCATCCGGGTCAACCTCGTCGCCGCGGGCCCGCTGTCGACGATGGCGGCCAAGAGCATCCCCGGGTTCGAGGGCATGACGGAGCTGTGGCCGAAGGCCGCGCCGCTCGGCTGGGACATCAAGGACAGCGAGCCGACCGCGCGCGCGTGCGCGGCGCTCCTGTCGGACTGGTTCCCCGCGACGACCGGCGAGATTGTTCACGTCGACGGCGGCCTGCACTCCGTCGGCGCCGTCGGCTGAGGACGTCTTCCCGCCGGGCCCCTACCGGGCGACCAGTCTCGCGAGCCTGGTGCGCCGTCCGAGCGCCGCGTCGTCGCGGACCGCCCGGGCGAGCGCGGGCCCGGCCGCCTGCACCACCGACAGGTGCCGGCGCGCCAGCCCGAACGCGGTCGCGACCAGGGGCCTGGTCAGGCCCTCGGGCGACATCACCGCGACCACGGCGGGACGGCGCGTCCCGCGCGCCTGCGCGACCGGCAGGGCCCAGCCGTGCCGCAGCCGGGACGCGTCCGCCGGGGCGACGACGGCGGCGCCGCCGGGGAAGTCGACGTCGAGGCCGTGCGGGCCGCCGCCGGTGACCGTCCCCGTCTCGCCGACCGGGGCGTGCGGGAGCGGCGCGGCGACGACCACCCGGTCGCCGGGGTCCAGCCCGCCGAACCGGCCGGGGCCGGGGTTCAGGCGCGCCTTCAGCGCGGCGTTCAGCGCGGTGGCGCCCGCGTCGCCGCCCGCGGCGGGCGCGACGACCTGGACGTCCTCGACGGGGATGCCGAGCGCGCGGGGGATCGAGTCGGTGACGAGCTGCACGGCGCGGTGCACCGCCTCGCCGGGGCTCTCGGCGGGCACGATGACGACCTCGCGTCCGGGCGCGTCCACGGCGGTGAGGTCGCCGCCGCGGACCGCCTCGGTCAGCGTGCCGAGCGGGCCGGACGGCGGCGCGGCGTCCAGCAGCACGACGGGCACCGTCTCGGACGCCTCCAGGTCGTCCAGCGGGCGCCCTGGACCCGCGGGCGGCGGGGCGCCGGGCTCGGCGCACAGCACCAGGTGCGCGCCGTCGGGACACGCCTCGACCAGCACGGCGCACATCTCGACGTCCAGCGCGGAGGCGTCGGTCACGACGACCAGGTCGAGGTCGAGGGGACGCTGCTCGCCGCGCCCGTAGACGACGGCGCCCGGCGCGGCCGACGGGTCCTCGCGCGGCTCCAGCAGCCGGTGCAGGCTCGTCACCGCGACCCCGTCCCCGGCTTCGAGGTCCCCGGCTCCAAGGTCCCCGGTTTCGAGGTCGGCGGCGGCGCGGTCGGTGGGCGCGGCGACGGCCGTGCGGACGCCCTCGCCCGCGGCCGCGGACGCGATCCCGGCGGCGGCGCCCGCGAGGACGTCGGGCGTGCCGCGCAGGACGCTGACGCCGGTGCGCAGCGCGGCGGTGAGCGCGAGCGCGCGGTCTTCGGGCAGCCCGTCGCGCAGGCCCTTGACGGCCGCGTCGTCCAGCAGCGGCACGGCGGTCAGCGTCAGCCGCTGGAACCCCTCGGCCGCGGCCTCCTCGGCGAGCGCCCACCGCGCGGGGCCGAGCGTCTCCTCCGGCTCGGGCGGCTCGGCGTCCTCGTCGAACGCCTCCTCGTCGAACTCGGGCTCCTCGGTGAGCGCGAGGACCTCCGCCTCGTCCAGCGCCGCTTCCACGGCGCCGCGCGGGTCGGCGACCTGGACGCCCGCCAGCGCGGACACCACGTCGGCGGCGGGCGTGACCGTGTGCCCGCCGCGCGCCGCCTCGGTCAGCAGATGCAGCACGAGGGCCCGGCCGCGCCGGGGGTCGTCGGGCCGGGCGTCCTGGCCGAGGAGCGCCCGGGCGAAGTGGTCGGCCTGCCGGGGCCCGACGCCCGGGACGCGCAGCAGCCGCCACGGGTCGGCGCGCAGCCCGCCCGCGGCGCCCGGCCCGAGGCGCGCGGCGGCGCGGGCCGCGAGCGGCGCGGGAACGCCGGTCTCGGCGAACAGCTCCGTGAGCGCCCGCAGCCCTTCCTGCGCGGACGGCTCGGACGGTGGCGCGGGCGGCGCGGACGGCGCGGACGGCGGCGCGGCCGGTTCGGACGGGGGCCTGCCGCTCGCGGGCCCGCCGGACGCGGCGGCGGCGGCCTCGGCGGCGCGCATCGCCTCCGCGGCGCGCGCCGCCCGCTCCGCCGCGGACGGGCCTTCGCTGTGCTCTGGGGTGTCGGTCACGGGCTTCCCGTCGCGGTGTCGGAGACGTCGTCCAGCGCCGCCCGGATCTCGTTCGGCAGCGTGAGGTCCTCGCTCTCCAGTATCGCGCCCAGCTGCGCGGCCGTCCGGGCGCCGACGACCGGCGCGGCGACCCCCGGCCGGTCGCGCACCCACGCGATCGCGACCGCGAGCGGGGAGCGGCCGAGGCCCTCGGCGGCGGTCACCACCGACTCGACGATGCGGGCGCACTCGTCGTCCAGGTACGGCTGGACGAAGTCGGCGTAGTGCGAGGCGGCGGCGCGCGACCCGGCGGGGATGCCGGTGCGGTACTTGCCGGTCAGCACGCCCCGGCCGAGCGGCGACGACGGCAGCAGCCCCGCCCCGGCGTCCACCGCCGCCGGCACGACCTCGCGTTCGATGTCGCGGCTCAGCAGCGAGTACTCCAGCTGCGCGGACACCACCGGCGCGCGGCCCGGCCAGGCGCGCTGCCACGCGGCGGCCTTCGACACCTGCCAGCCCGCGTAGTTCGACACGCCGACGTACCGGGCCCGGCCGGACGCGACGGCCTCGTCCAGCGCCGACAGCGTCTCCTCCAGCGGCGTCGCCGGGTCGTACACGTGCAGCTGCCACAGGTCGACGTGGTCGAGGTCCATGCGGTCGAGGGAGGCGTCCAGGGCGCGGAGCAGATGCCGGCGCGACCCGTCGTAGCGGCCGTTCGGCCTGATCGCGGCCTTGGTCGCGACGACGACGCCGTCCCGGTCGACGAGCTCGCGCAGCAGATGCCCGAGGATCCGCTCGCTGTCGCCGTCGTTGTACACGTCGGCGGTGTCGACCAGGGTGCCCCCGGCCTCGGTGAACGCGACGAGCTGCGCCGCGGCCTCCTCCGGGCCGGTGTCCTGCCCCCAGGTCATGGTGCCGAGGCCCAGCCGGGACACCAGCAGCCCGCTCCGCCCGAGGTGACGCTCCTTCATAGGCGGTCAATGTAGCGGTCCGGGGCGGGACGTTCCGCCGCCGGGCTAAAGCCAGCCGCTCTTGCGAAGCTTGCGGAACAGCAGCGAGCAGATCGTCACCATCGCCGCGATGACCAGCGGATATCCGAAGATCCAGTTCAGCTCGGGCATGTGCTTGAAGTTCATCCCGTAGATCCCGGCGATCGCGGTCGGCACCGCGATGATCGCGGCCCACGCGGAGATCTTCCGCATGTCCTCGTTCTGCTGCTTGCCGAGCAGCGCCAGGTGCGCGGTCAGGACGCTGTTGAGCAGCTCGTTGTGCGCGTCGACCTGCTCGTCCACGCGCAGCAGGTGGTCCAGGACGTCGCGGAAGTACTCGCGGGTCGAGCCGCACTCGGCGACCCGCCCCCGCACGATCTCCTGCAGCACCGGGACGAGCGGGTCCTCCGCGCCGCGGAACTCCAGCACCTCCCGCTTGAGGGAGTGCACGGCCTCGGTGACGTCCCGCGCGCCCGGGTCGAACACGGCCTTCTCCAGCCCGATGATGTCGGTCTCCACCTCGTGGACGACGATGCCGTACCGGTCGACGACCTCGTCGCACACCGCGTACAGGACGGCGGTGGCGCCGTGCTTGAGCAGCTCCGGCATGTCCTCCAGCCGCTTGCGGACCGGCCCGAGCGGGTTGCCCGCGCCGTGCCGGACGGTGATGACGAAGTCCGGGCCGAGGAACACCATGATCTCGCCGACCTCGATGTCGGACGTCTCGTCGATGTAGGCCAGCGTCTTCAGCACGACCAGCAGCGTGTCGTCGTAGCGCTCCAGCTTCGGGCGCTGATGCGCGGACACGGCGTCCTCGGCGGCTAGGGGGTGCAGCTTCAGCTCGTCCCTGACCAGCTCGAACTCGTCCTCGTCGGGCTCGAACAGGCCGATCCAGACAAAGCAGTCGCCCTCCTCGCGGGCGAGGTCGAAGGCGTCGCTGATGTCGCCGTCGATGTCCCGGCGGGTCCCGTCGGCGTAGATGGCCTTGTCCACGATCACACGCCGCATTGTCCCGCATCCGTGCCGCCGAGGGGGCCACGTCCCGGAGTACCGGCGATCTCCTAGAGTGGCCGCTGTGACGACGCTGCTCCTGGTACGGCATGGCCTGACCGCGATGACCGGCCCCGTGCTGGCCGGATGGACGCCCGGGGTGCCCCTCGACGAACGCGGCCGCGCGCAGGCCGCCGCGCTCGCCGCCCGGATCGCGCCGCTGCCGCTCGCCGCGATCGTCACCAGCCCCCTCGAACGCTGCGCCGAGACCGCGCAGGCCCTCGCCGACGCGCGGGGCACCGTCCCCGCCGGGAAGATCGAAACCGACGAGCGGTTCGGCGAGGTCCGCTATGGCGACTGGACCGGCCGCCCCCTCAAGGAACTCGCCGAAGAACCCCTCTGGCGCGTCGTGCAGGCCCACCCGAGCGCCGTCCGGTTCCCCGGCGAGGACGGCGAGTCCCTCGCGGCCGCGCAGCACCGCGCCGTCACCGCCGTCCGCGACTGGAACGAGCGGATCACCGCCGCCCACGGACCCGGCGCCCTCTACGCCGTGTGCAGCCACGGCGACATCATCAAGGCCGTCGTCGCCGACGCGCTCGGCCTCCACCTCGACCAGTTCCAGCGGATCCAGGCCGACCCGGCGTCGCTCACCGTCATCCGGTACACCGAAACGCGCCCGTTCGTCGTCCGCGTCAACGACACCGGCGGCGACATCGCCGCCCTCGTGCCCGAAACGACCGGCGAAGATGCCGGAAAAGAGGGACTCGGGCCGGGTGACGCGGTCCCCGGCGGCGGCGCGTAGGGTCTTTGTCATGCCCGTCATCTCCTACGACCTGCCGGAGCGTTTCGTCGCCGGCGCCGTCGGACGGCCAGGCGACCGAGCGTTCTACCTGCAGGCGCGCTCCGGCCGCCGCGTCACCAGCGTCGGCCTGGAGAAGTTCCAGGTCACGCTGCTGGCCGAACGGCTGGAGGAGCTCCTGGACGAGGTGCTGCGGCGCAGCGGCGGCGAGGCCCCGGTGCCCGCCGTCACCCCGTCCGAACTCGTCGACGACGGCCCGCTCGACCAGCCCGTCGAGGAGGAGTTCAAGGTCGGCACGATGGCGCTCGCGTGGGACCCCGACGACGAGCAGGTCGTCATCGAGGCGCAGGAGGTCACCGAGACCGAGGAGGAGACCGAGGTCGGCGAGGACGATCCCGCCATCGCCGTGCTGCGGGTCCGGATCAGCGCGGCGCAGGCCCGCGCGTTCGCCGAGCGGGCCCTGAAGGTCGTCGCCGCCGGCCGCCCCCCGTGCCCGCTGTGCGGCCTGCCCCTCGACACCGACGGCCACGTGTGCCCACGCCAGAACGGATACCTCGGGTGACACGGCCCGGCGGGGACGAAATCGGCCCGTTGTGCTGGATCATGGACGGCGTGGCCGGAAGAATGAACGCATGACGCAGTCCTCCCGGGACAGGGCGCCCGCGGGCGACGCCGCATCGGACGGCACGCCCGGACACCCCGTCTCCCCCCGCGACGTCGCCGCCGCCGAGCGGCTGCTGTGCGCCGGGCGGCTCAGCGTCGAGGGCCGGCTCGTCCAAGCGTCCAACGCCACCCTCTACTGCTCCATCGAGCACGACGGGCAGGCCGCGAGCTGCGTCTACAAACCGGTCGCGGGCGAACGCCCCCTGTGGGACTTCCCCGACGGCACCCTCGCCGAGCGCGAGGTCGCCGCCTACGAGGTCTCCAAGACCATGGGCTGGGGCACCGTCCCGCCCACCGTCCACCGCGACGGCCCCTACGGCCCCGGCATGGTCCAGCTGTGGGTCGAACCCGACCCCGACATCGACCTCGTCGCCCTGTCCCGCTCCGACGACGACGCGATCCGCCGCATGGCCGTGTTCGACGCCGTCGTCAACAACGCCGACCGCAAGATCGGCCACCTCCTCCCGCCCGGCGACGGCCGCGTCTACGGCTGCGACCACGGCGTGTGCTTCTCCGTCGAGTACAAGCTCCGCACGGTCCTGTGGCAGTGGCGCGGCAAACCCCTCACGCCCGAGGCGCTGGAGGCCCTGACCCGCGTCCACGACGCCCTCCGCGCCGGCCCGCTCGGCACCCGCCTGTCCGAACTCCTCACCCCCGACGAGGTCGACGCCACCCGCCGCCGCGTAGAACTGATGCTCAAACACCGCATCCACCCCTACCCCCCCGAAGACTGGCCGGCGATCCCCTGGCCGCCGCTGTAAATCGGGGGGGCGACCCCCCGAGCCCCCCGGCTGCGCGGCTCGCGTCTCCTCGCTCCGGTCGCTGGCGCTCCCTGCGCTGCGGGGACGCGGCGCGCCGGGCATGCCCGCTGCGCTCGCTGGGGCTCGCTCCGCGTGCCTGCCCGTGACCGTCGGTTGAGCTTCGACCTGCCGGGGCTGGGGTTCAGCCGTGTCGGGATGGGGTTCAGGCGCGGGCGACCCCTCACCCCCCGGGCTGCGCGGCTCGGGTCTCCTCGCTTCGGTCGCTGGGGCTCGCTCCGTGTGCCTGCCTGTGACTGGCGGTTGAGCTTCGACCTGTTGGGGTTGGGGTTCGGGTGGGGTGGTTCGGCTGGGGGGCGGGGTGGTGACCCCGGGCGTTCGGTGGGGGTGGGTGGGTGGTGCAATTGGGGGCATGTGTACGGCGATCATTAGTTTTGATCCGGCTTCTTCGGTTCCTGTGTTGGTGGTGGGGGTGCGGGACGAGTTCGTCGCGCGGGAGTGGGAGGTGCCGGGGCGGCATTGGGCGGAGCGGCCGGGGGTCGTCGGGGGGCGGGATCTGCGGGCCGGGGGGACGTGGTTCGCGGTGGAGCCTGGGGCGCCGCGTGTTGGGACGGTGCTGAACGGGCGCGGGCGGATGGCGCCCGAGAGCGGTCGGTCTTCGCGGGGTGAGTTGCCGTTGCGGGTGGCGGCCGACGGGAAGCTGGGGCGGGTCGACCTGGCGTCGTTCGATCCGTTTCATCTCGTCGGGGCCGAGCCCGACCGGGTGCGGTTGTGGAGCTGGGACGGGGTCGAGCTCGTCGAGCGGGAGCTCGGGGCGGGGCTGCACATGATCGTCAACAGTGGGCTGGAGGGGGAGGGGCAGCTCGAAGGGGCGACCGAGGACGCCTACATGTCGGCGCGGCTCGCTCATTTCCGGCCGCGGCTCGCCCAGGCCGCGCGGCCCGAGCCGGGGGAGGACGAGCCCTTGGAGCGGGCTTGGGGGGAGTGGCTGCCGCTGGTGAACGGGGACGGGCTCGCCCGCGCCGACCATCGGGCCCTGCTGCCGCTGCTCGACCTCGGCGACGGACGGGTGTGGGGCACCACGTCCGTGAGCCTCACGGCGCTGAGCCCGGGTGGTGTCCGGTACGACTTCTCCGCCGTGCCCGGCGACCCCGATTCCTGGACGCGCGTGCTCTAGGCGCCGTTTCCGTCAAGCGGCGGCGAGGCGTTGACGCTCGGTGCTAGCTTGGCCACTCATCGCGATCTGCATGGACGGTGGGGGCCGTCTGGGTCGTTGGCAGACGGGGAGTGCGTCGATGGCAGGGGTGTCGCGGCCGTCCTCGCTCGCCTGGGGGCGGTTCCGGCGTGACCGGGTCGCCGTCGCTTCCATCGTCGTTCTGGGCCTGGTCGTGGTGTTCGCGTTGCTGGCGCCGGTGTGGGCGCACCTGACCGGGCATCCGTACGACAGGACGTTCCCCGAGACGGGCCTGGACGTCGCGGGGCAGCCCAGGGGGCCCGGCGCGGAGTTCCCGCTCGGCGCCGACCAGCTGGGGCGGGACGTTCTCGTCCGCGCCGCCTACGGCACGCGGGTCTCCCTGGTCGTCGGGGTCTGCGCGGCGCTGCTCGCCTCCGCCGCGGGCACGGCCGCGGGCATGCTCGCCGGGTTCGCCGGCGGTGCGGCCGACGCGCTGCTGGCGCGGCTGATGGACCTGACGCTCGCGCTGCCCTACCTGCTCGTGGCGATCACGCTGGCGACGACGTTCCAGGTGTCGTCGGCCGCCGCCGGGCTCGCCATGACGGTGCTGGTGATCGCGTTCTTCTCGTTCGCGTCGGCGGGGCGGGTGATCCGCGGCCAGGTGCTGGCGCTGCGGCGCAGGGAGTTCATCGAGGCGTCCCGCGCGCTCGGCTCGTCCAACGCGCGGATCATGGTCGTGGACGTCCTGCCGAACCTGGCCGCGCAGGTCACCGTGCTGACCTCGCTGCAGATCCCGGCGGCGATCGTGTTCGAGGCGACGCTGTCGTTCCTCGGCGTGGGGGTGCCGCCGCCGGTGCCGAGCCTCGGCTCGATGCTCGGGGAGGGCGGCGACGTGTTCCGGTCGGCCTGGTGGCTCCTCGCCGTCCCGGGCGCCCTGCTGCTGCTGACCACGCTGGCGTTCAACCTGATCGGCGACGGGATCCGGGACGCCCTCGACCCGCGTGCCGGGGTCGGGAGATGAGCCGGGGCCTGCCGGGCTACGTCCTGCGCCGCCTGCTGTACTCGGCCGTGGTGCTGTGGCTGGTGTCCACGCTGGTGTTCGTGTTCCTGCACGTCTCGCCCGTGCCGGTGGAGCGCGTCATCGGGGGGCCGCGTGCCTCCACGGAGACGTTGCAGCAGATCCGCGCCAACCTGGGGCTGGACCGTCCTGTGCTCGTCCAGTACTGGCGATTCGTGGGGCGGCTCCTGCGGGGTGACCTCGGCGACTCCTTCATCAGCGGGACGCCGGTGTCGGCGCTGATCGCGCAGCGGCTTCCCACGACGCTGTGGCTCGTCCTCGGCGCCGGGGTCCTGTGGTTCGCCGGAGGCGTCGGGCTTGGCGTGCTCAGCGCGTCCAGGGCGCGGACGGTGTGGGACAGGGCCGTCACGCTGTTCGTCCTGGCCGGGTTGTCCACGCCGCCGTTCGTCCTGGCCCTGGCGCTGCTGCACGTGTTCGCCACCGGGCTCCCGCTGTTCGAGGCGGGCCCGCCGCTCCAGGAGCACTTCCTGCGGCGGATGGTCCTGCCGTGGGCGGCGCTGGCGTTCCTGATGCTCGCGTCCTACACGCGCCTGACCCGCGGCGCGATGCTGGACGTGCTCGGCGAGGACTACGTGCGGACGGCGCGCGCCAAGGGCCTGGCGGAGCACCGCGTCGTGCTGCGGCACGGGCTCCGGTCGGCGCTGACGCCCGTCCTCACCCAGTTCGGCATCGACCTCGGCGCGCTCGTCGGCTCCACGATCGTCATCGAGAAGGTGTTCGGGCTGCAGGGCGTGGGGCAGCTGGTGTACCAGTCCATCGCGGTCGGCGACACCCCGGTGATCATCGGGGTGACGCTGACGGTGACGCTGTTCGTGATCGCCGCGAACCTGCTGGTGGACATCGGCTACTCGGTCCTGGACCCCCGCGTCCGGGTCGGCTGACCCGGACACTCCCGACACGTGCCATGATCTCGCCGCAAACCCGCTGAGAGGGCATGGCTAAGCTTTCCGTATGCGATCGTGGCCCGCCTCACCAGTCCCCAGCCTCAGCGACGCGGGCCTGCCCGCCGCGACCCGGCCGCTCCGCCTGCACGACACGGGGACGGGCACCGCACGGCCCGCCGGCCCCGCCGAGCCCGGCGGCACCGCCCGGATGTACGTGTGCGGGATCACCCCCTACGACGCCACCCACCTCGGCCACGCCAACACCTACCTGGCGTTCGACCTCGTCAACCGCGTGTGGCGCGACCTCGGGCACCGGGTCCACTACGTCCAGAACGCCACCGACGTCGACGACCCGCTCCTGGAACGCGCCAGGGACACCGGCGACGACTGGCGGGACCTCGCCGACCGGGAGATCGAGCTGTTCCGCGCCGACATGACGGCGCTGCGGATCCTGCCGCCCGACCGGTACATCGGCGCGGTGGAGGCGATCCCGCTGATCGTCGAGATGATCGAGAAGCTGCGCGCCCGCGACGCCGCCTACGACCTGGGCGGCGACGTCTACTTCCCCGTCGCGGCCGACCCCGCGTTCGGGCGGGTCAGCCGGCTGACGCGGGAGGAGATGGCGCCGCTGTCGGCCGAGCGCGGCGGCGACCCGGACCGTCCGGGCAAGCGCGACCCGCTCGACCCGCTGCTGTGGATGGCGCGGCGGCCCGGCGAACCCGGCTGGGACTCGCCGTTCGGCGAGGGCCGCCCCGGCTGGCACGTCGAATGCTCCGCGATCTCCATCGAGTACCTCGGCATGGCGTTCGACGTCGAGGGCGGCGGCTCCGACCTGGCGTTCCCGCACCACGAGATGAGCGCCTCGCACGCCCAGGTCGCCACGGGGGAGCGGCCCCACGCCCGCGCCTACGTCCACGCCGGCATGGTCGGCCTGGACGGCGAGAAGATGTCCAAGTCGCGCGGCAACCTCGTGTTCGTGTCGAAACTGCGCGCGTCGGGCACCGACCCGATGGCGATCCGGCTGGCGCTGCTGGCGCGGCACTACCGCGCCGACTGGGAATGGACGCCGCGCGCCCTGGACGAGGCCGTCGCCCGTCTCGGCCGCTGGCGCGCGGCGGTGTCCCGGCCGTCCGGGCCGCCCGCCGCGCCCGTCGCGGACGCCGTCCGGGACCGCCTCGCCGACGACCTCGACGCCCCGGCCGCGCTCGCCGCCGTCGACGCCTGGGCCGCCGCCGACGGCACCGACGAGACGTCGCCGGCGCAGGTCAACGCCATCGCCGGCGCGCTGCTCGGCATCGACCTCTAGCCGTCATCTGAGGACGTAGCAGTCCCAGTCGGACGGGTCGCTCGCGTCGCCGCGCAGCCGCGCCTCGGCGTCGGGACGGTACTGCGACGCGCACACCGACGTCATCGAGATCGGGGTGTCGACGCCGATGTCGCCGCCGCGGGGCACGCAGTACCACTTGCTGACGCGGTACTCGGCGTTCCGCTCGCGGGCCGAGCAGTACTTGGCGGGGCTCGGCGAGCCGAGCACGACCGGTTTCGGCGGCGGGTCGCTGGTGACCGGCGGCCCTCCACCGTCCCCGTCGCCCGGGCTGGTACCGCCCGGGCCGGGACGCCCCGGCACCGTCGAGCCCGCCGCTCCCGGGCGGGTGCGGCTCGGCTTGGGCGACGCCCGCCCGGACGACGGCCCGGCCGCCGTCCCCGGCGCCGTCACCTGCCCGCCGTGCGGACCGGCGTTCTCCGGCGGGTCGTCTCCCGGCCGTTGCAGCAGCGTGTGGCCGGCGGCGCCGGCGAGCGCCGCGACGAGGGTGGCGGCGAAGCCCGCGAGGATCGCCCGGCCCATCCGGCGGCGACGCGGCGGGGCCGGGCCGGTGCCGCCGGAGTCCGAGCCGGGGTCGGTGGCGGCGGGCGGCAGGGTCTCCTCGCCCGGCCCGGTCCCCTGCCGGGCGTCAGGCCCTGGCGGGATCGGGGCGGCGGGGAGCGCGGACGGGGACGTGGCGGCCGCGGCCGCGGCGTCGAACGCGTCCTCGTGGCCGACGAGCCGCAGCAGCAGCTGCGCCGCCGTCGGCCGGGCGGCGGGTTCCTTCGCCAGGGACGCGGCGACCAGTTCCCGCAGTTCCCCGTCCAGGCCGCCGAGGTCGGGCTCGTGGTGCAGGACGCGGTACATGACCGCGGGAATGGAGTCGGACCCGAACGGCGGCCGCCCGGTCGCCGCGAACGTCAGCGTCGCGCCCCACGCGAACACGTCGGCCGCGGCGCCGACGTCCCCGCCGGTCACCTGCTCGGGCGCCATGTAGGCGGGGGTGCCGACGGCGCGGCTGCTGACCGCGCTGGCCGCGTCCAGCACCCGCGAAAGCCCGAAGTCGATGACGCGCGGGCCGTCCGGGCCGAGCAGGACGTTGTGCGGTTTCAGGTCGCGGTGCACGATCCCGGCGCGGTGGATCGCGGTCAGCGCGCTGGCGGTGCTGACCGCGAGCCGGTCCAGCGCGCCGCCCGCCATGGGCCCGTCCTGGGTGACGACGCGGCTCAGCGACTCGCCGGGGACGTACTCGCTGACCAGGTACGGGTTGTCGCCGGCGACCTCGGCGTCCAGGAACTGGGCGGTGCAGAACCGGGCGACCTGCTTGGCGACCGCGGCCTCCCGGACGAACCTGGCCCGCGCGGTGGCGTCGTCGTCGAACTGGACCCGCAGGAGCTTGACGGCGACGCGCTCGCCGTCCGGGCCCGCGCCGAGGTAGACCGTGCCCTGCGCGCCGGAGCCGAGCCGCCCGAGCAGCTCGTAGCGGCCGAGGCGGGCCGGGTCGTGGGGGCGCAGCGGATCGGCGTCCGGCAACGGGGAGCTTCCTCTCGTCCGGTCCTCTTTCAGGCGGGGCTGCCCGTCAGAGTAGGCCCGCCAGCGTACAAAGGACCAGCGAAATGCCTGTTACGCGCCGCACTATAGGCGGAAATGCCCAGAACGCCGGGCCCCGTGCGAGTGGATCATCGTCCGGTCCGGGGGAGGCCTCCGGCGGGGCGGTCAGCCCGGGTCGCGGCGGCGGAGATAGCGCTCGAACTCGCGGGCGATGGCGTCGCCGCTCGCCTCGGGCAGCTCGGTGGCGTCCTTCTGCTCCTCCAGCGTCCGGACGTACTCGGCGACCTCGGAGTCCTCCTCGGCGAGCTCGTTGACGCCGTTCTCCCAGGCCCGCGCCTCCTCGGGCAGCTCCCCGAGCGGGACGGTCACGTCCAGCAGGTCCTCGACGCGGCGCAGCAGCGCCAGGGTGGCCTTCGGCGACGGCGGCTGCGCGACGTAGTGCGGCACGGCGGCCCACAGAGACACGGTGTCGAGATCGGCCTTGGCGCACGCGTCCTGCAGCACGCCCAGGATGCCGGTGGGCCCCTCGTACCGCGCCGGCTCCAGGTGCAGCGTGCCGACGAGCCCGGCCTCGGACGCGGCCCCGGTCACCGGCACCGGCCGCGTGTGCGGTGCGTCGGCGAGCAGCGCGCCGAGCAGCACGACGTTCTGGATCTCCAGCTCCAGCATCAGCCCGATCAGCTCACGGCAGAACGACCGCCACCGCATGTTCGGCTCGATGCCGTGCAGCAGCACGACGTCCTTGCCGCCAGGCAGCCGCGCCCACGACACGCGGGTGGTCGGCCAGGTGATGCCGCGGGTCTCACCGTCGGTCATCTCCACGATCGGACGGGTGACCTGGAAGTCGTAGTAGTCGTCGGGGTCGAGCTCGGCGATCGGGACCGCCTCCCAGGTGGCCTCCAGATGCGCGATGACCCCGCTGGCGGCCTCCCCGGCGTCGTTCCACCCCTCAAAGGCGGCCACGAGCACCGGATCGACCAGTTCGGGCAGACTTTCCAGCTCGACCACGCGCTGCCTCCTTCCGACGCCCAGGTACAGCGTCACCGTCGGGGGCCGTCATTCCCGGGGGTCGGGGCCCCGCTCATGATCGGTGGCTGTCAGCCTACGTGCTGACGGTGACGTACCCCACCCTTCCGCGCCCCTACGCCCGCCCTGTACGCCCCCGGCGGAATCCGGCGGAATGCCGCGGCGGAATAACCGGGGGCCCGCGGTCACTTACCGTCAGTGGTGTGGACGATCAGCACGTCACAGGGGGAGCGGTGCGACAGGTTCGCCGGGACGGACCCGAGGATGCGGCCGGCCAGGCTGTTCAGCCCGCGGTTGCCGATCACGACCAGTTCGGCGCCGCGGTCCCTGGCCAGCCGGGAGATGACGTCGACCGCGTCGCCCTCGACGGCGACCTGGTCGATGTCGCGGGCGCCGGCGGCCACGGCCCGCTCCCGCGCGGCGCGCAGCGCGTCGTCGGCGGGCGTGGACCCCTGCACCTTGTAGGCCAGGTCCCCGAGCCGGTCGGCGGCGCTGGCGCGCTCCCGCGCGGGCATGGGGCTGTAGGCGCTGGCGAGGAGCAGGGTCGCGCCGGTCGCCGCGGCCAGCAGCGCCGCCCGGTCGACCGCGCGGAACGAGGAGTCCGAGCCGTCGGTGCCGACGAGGATGATGCGGTACGCGCTCATGCCGTTCCTTACCCGGTAGTAGGTTACTGGGGGCACGGTATCGGTCGGATGACCCGTCCGTCACCGTCTCTTTGCACACGCCGTCCAATGAGAGGAACACCGTGACCCGTGGCGGCCCGCAGGCCGTGCTGTTCGACATGGACGGCCTGCTCATCGAGTCCGAGCACGTCTGGCTGGAGGTCGAGTCGGAGGTCATGGCGTGGCTGGGCGGCGAATGGACCCCCGCCCACCAGGAGCGCCTCGTCGGCGGCTCCCTCGCCATCGCCGTCGACTACATGCTGGAACTGACCGGCTCCGACGCCCCGCCCGAGGAGGTCGGCCGGCGGATGCTGGACGGCATGGCCGAGCGGCTCAGCGCCTGCGTCCCGATGATGCCCGGCGCCAAGGACCTGCTCGCCGAGGTCCGCGCCGCGGGCGTCCCGGCGGCGCTGGTGTCCTCCAGCCACCGGCGCCTCATCGAGCCCGTCCTGGACGCGATCGGCCGCGAGCACTTCGCGCTGAGCGTCGCCGGCGACGAGGTGACAAGGACCAAGCCCGACCCCGAGCCCTACCTGACCGCCGTCGCCCGGCTCGGCGCCGACGCCGGCCGGTGCGTCGTCCTGGAGGACTCCCCGAACGGCGTCGCGGCGGCGGAGGCCGCGGGCTGCGTCACTGTCGCGGTGCCCGGCGTCCTGCCGATCCCGCCCGCCCCGGGACGGACGGTGGTGGCGTCGCTGCGCGAGGTGAGCCTTTCGACCCTGCGCGCCCTCCCCGCGTTCGCCGGGCCGTGACGGCCGGGCCGTGACCACTGGGCGGTGACCTGCGGGCGGCGAGGGGCGCGGGCCTCCATCCGGCCGTCGCCCAAACGTTGCCGGACGTTGACCTGATCTGTGGCTATTCGCCGGATTCGTCCTATGACGGGTGGCGGTGGGTGCGCCGGAGGCGGCAGAGGCCGCTGATACCTGCGAGGTGGTCCCTAGGGGACGGATCACGCCGAAGGAGGAGGCCGGCCCGGCGACAAACCGTCCGCCGGGAGGACCGGAACCCCCGTCCGGCGTGTGACGATGGAGATGCGTAGCGATCGAAGCGTAGGGATTGAGGGCAGGCATGAGCGACGCAGCCATTTTCGCGATCAGCCTCGGAGTGACCCTGCTCGGGCTGGTCATCAGCTGGGGCGCCTTCCGGCGCCGCGGCGCGGGCGTTGGCCTGCGCGGCGCCGCGCTGTCGCTGGTGCCGCTCGCGGCCGCGATGACCGGGGTGACCGAGTTCTTCGTCGACCTGGCCTTCAGCCCGGTGAAGTGGGCGGGCGTCGCGGTGGCGGGGCTCGCCGTGATGCTCTACCTGACGTCCGGCGCCATGATGAGCCGTGCCGCCGGCTCCGGCGGGAAGAAGGCCGCCGAGGGCGGTAAGGACGCGCGGCGGAAGTCCACCGGGCGCTCCGGCAAGGCCAAGGGCGCCGTGGAGGGCCCCGCGCAGGGCGGCGGCGACCCCGAGATGGCGGAGATAGAGCGCATCCTGCGCGACCGCGGCATCTCCTGACCACCCCGAACGCCCAAATCCGACGAGCCGGAACGTCCCCCCACGACCCGGGGACGCCCCGGCCCGCCACATCTCTCCACCCACCCAGCGCCCTCGCCGCCCCCCGCCCAATGCCGTCCTGCCCCCACGCCGTCCCTCGCGCTCTCCGTCTCACGCTGTCTTCGCCCGGCGCCGCCCGCTGCTCCGTGCCTGCCGTCGTCTTGTCCCGCCGGTGCCGTCTCGTGTCGTCGAGCCGTCTTGGGCCGTTGGGGGCGGAATTGTGGCGTTGGGTGGCGGGCGGGGCGGCTTGTGGCCATCCGGGGTGCGCGGGTGGGTGTCCGTTTTGCGACGGCGGGCGGTTGACCTGCGGAGGAACGGTCTCGGAACGGACTCAGTACGATAAAGCTTTCTGGTCTAGACCGGCTTCGTGTTGCCTGCCGGGGTAGCGGCGAACGTACTATTCGGGCGATTTGTCCGACGTGGCCTCCGGGCGCGTGTTCCCCAGATGACGACGAGATCACAAGTCAGATACGGGTACTGGCGAAGGTCGCTTCACGGATGGACAGTCGTGCCCGAAGGACTACGTTTCCCTTCAGCGAACACGGCGTAACGGGCACGGAGGCCAGCGGATGATCTCCGCGGCCGCCGGTCGTCGCCGGCGGTATGGCCGAACCAGTGGCCGGACGGTAGGAGGTATGGAGCGTGGCCGCACCCATTGAGGTGACCGGGTCCGACAAAGAGGCTCAGCCGGAATCGGTACTGGCCGGCGTCGACCGCAAGAAGATCCAGGGACGCTCCCTCGGGCAGATCGCCTGGCTGCGGCTCAAGCGCGACAAGATCGCGCTGACCGGCGCCCTCGTGGTGATCCTGCTGATCCTCATCGCGATCTTCGGCCCGTACTTCGTCCAGGACCCGCTGAAGTACCACCAGAACCTGATCGACCCGACCTACAACCGTCCCAAGTCCGGCATCTGGCATTCGGGCATCAGCGGTGACCACTGGCTCGGCGTCGAGCCGGGGACCGGCCGGGACATGCTCGCCCGCATCGTCCACGGCGCGCGGATCTCGCTGCTGGTGTCGTTCCTCGCGACCCTGATGTCGGTCGTCATCGGGACGATCATGGGCATCACCGCCGGGTACTTCGGCGGCTGGGTCGACTACGTCATCAGCCGCGCCATGGACGCCTTCCTCGCCTTCCCGCTGCTGCTCTTCGCGATCGCGCTGGTCGGCGTCGTCGCCGACGACGCGTTCGGGCTCAGCGGCAACGGACTGCGCATCACCGTGCTGATCATCGTCATCGGATTCTTCAACTGGCCCTACATCGGCCGCATCATCCGGGGCCAGACGCTGTCGCTGCGGGAACGCGAGTTCGTCGACGCCGCCCGCAGCATGGGCGCCCGCAGCCCCTACGTGCTGTTCAAGGAGATCCTGCCGAACCTGGTCGCGCCGATCCTGGTCTACTCGACCCTGCTGATCCCGACCAACATCCTGTTCGAGGCCGCCCTGTCCTTCCTCGGCGTCGGAGTCAACCCGCCCACGCCCTCGTGGGGCGGCATGCTGACGCTCGCGGTGCCGATCTACGAGTCCGACCCCGCCTACATGATCATTCCCGGTATGGCCATCTTCATCACCGTCCTCGCCTTCAACCTGTTCGGTGACGGGCTGCGGGACGCTCTCGACCCTCGGTCCAAGTGACTCGGGTTCTTCACGACCCGTCTAATTGAAGGGGTGCGCCTGCACATGAACAAGATGAGACCGATCGCGGTCTTCGCGGCCGGGGTGGTCGCGGCCGCGGGGCTCGCCGCCTGTGGTGGCGGCGATGACTCCGAGGGCTCGGGAAGCGGCCCCGGCTACAGCGCCGGCGTCAAGGAGGTCGTCAGCAAGTCGGAGAAGAAGGGCGGCACGCTCAAGCTCGCCCACTCCGACGACTGGGACTCGCCCGACCCCGGCAACACCTACTACGCGTTCTCGCAGAACTTCGCCCGCCTGTACGGGCGCGGCCTGACCACGTTCGCGCCGACCGCGGGCGACGCGAGCCTGAAGGTCGTCCCGGACCTGGCGACCGACCTCGGCCAGGTCAGCGACGGCGGCAAGACCTGGACGTACAAGCTGCGCACCGGCGTCAAATACGACGACGGCAGCACCGTCACGTCCAAGGACGTCAAGTACGCGGTCGAGCGCAGCAACTTCTCCGACGAGCTGCAGGACGGTCCGAAGTACTTCAAGCAGTACCTCCTTGACAACAAGCCGGCGTACAAGGGCCCGTACAAGGACAAGAGCGACGAGGGTCTGAAGTCCATCGAGACCCCCGACGACCAGACCATCATCTTCCACCTGAACACGCCGTTCCAGGAGTTCGACTACCTGGCCGCGATGTCGCAGACGATGCCGGTGCCGAAGGCCAAGGACACCGGGCTGAAGTACGAGACCGCGATCGTCTCCAGCGGCCCGTACAAGATCGACAGCTACCAGCGCGGCAAGGCGATGATGATGTCGCGCAACCCGAACTGGAACAAGAGCACCGACCCGCTCCGCAAGGCGCTGCCCGACAAGATCGAGGTCCAGCTCAAGCAGAACGCGGACGACATCGACCAGCGGCTGCTCGCCGGCTCGCTGGACATGGACATCGCGGGCGTCGGTGTCCAGTCGGGCACCCAGCCGAAGGTGCTGGCCGCCGACCAGAAGCCGTACGTGGACAACCCGATCCAGGGCTTCCTGCGGTTCATGTCGCTGAACGTCAACGTCAAGCCGCTGGACAACGTCCACTGCCGGATCGCGGTGCAGTACGCGACCGACAAGGTCGCCGCGCAGACCGCGTACGGCGGCCCGCTGGCCGGTGGTGACGTCGCCACGACGGTGCTGCCCCCGACGGTCGCCGGCTACACCAAGTTCGACCTGTACCCGCAGAAGCAGGCCGAGGGCGGCGGTCTCGACCAGGCCACCCTCGCCAAGGCCAAGCAGGAGCTGCAGCAGTGCGGCCAGCCGAACGGCTTCAGCACCAAGCTCTCGGCCCGGTCCGACCGGCCGAAGGAAGTCGCGATGGCGCAGGCCGTCCAGCAGAGCCTGGCGAAGGTCGGCATCAAGACCGAGATCGTGCAGTTCCCCGCCGGTGACTACTTCTCCAAGTACGTCGGCGTGCCGAAGTACGTGCACGAGCACGGCATCGGCATGATGCTCATGGCGTGGGCGGCGGACTGGCCGACCGGCTACGGCTTTCTCGCGCAGATCGTCGACGGTGCCGCGATCAAGCCGTCCGGTGGCAACAACCTCGCCGAGCTCAACGACCCGAAGGTCAACAAGGGGCTCAACGACGCCATCCAGAACCCCGACGAGGCGGCCCGCCTGAAGGCCTACGGCGAGGTCGACAAGCTGGTCATGGGGACGGCCGCGGAGGTCCCGCTGGTCTACGCCAAGGCGCTGATGTACCGGCCGAAGCGTGTGACCAACGTGGGCATCACCTACGCCTACGGCGGAATGTACGACTACCTCAACATGGGCGTGGAGTAACAGCCCGCTCGCTCATGCGTCCCTCTGAAGGCAGGTGAAGGCGACGCCCGCCGGCCGGGTCCGGACCCACAGGTCCGCCCGGCCGGCGGGTGGGGCCGCGTAATGTGCTCGCATACCTCATCCGGCGCCTCATCGGTGCCGTCTTCATGTTGCTGCTGGTCAGCCTGGTGACCTTCGGCATCTTCTTCGGGCTGCCGAAGCTGGCGGGGCAGACCACCGACCAGATCGCGGCCGGGTACGTCGGCAAGGCCCCGACGAAGGAGGCCATCGCGGCCACCACGGAGCGGCTCGGTCTCGACGACCCGATCCTCGTGCAGTACGGCAACTACATCAAGGGCATCGTCGTCGGCCGGGACTACAAGGCGGGCCCGGTCACCGACCGCTGCTCCGCGCCGTGCCTCGGCTACTCGTTCCGCAGCAGCCAGCCCGTCCGGGAGACGCTGCTCGACCGGGCCCCGGCGACGGCGTCGCTCGCGGCCGGCGCCGCGCTGATCTGGCTCGTCTCCGGGATCACCATCGGCGTCATCTCGGCGCTGAGACGGGGGTCCGTCTGGGACAGAACGGCGATGATCATCGCGTTGAGCGGTGTGTCGCTGCCCATCTACTTCACCGGCCTGGTGTCGCTCGCGCTGTTCTCCTACAGCATCGAGATCTTCCCGGGCGGCGGCAGTTACACGGCCCTCACGGCCGATCCGGTGAAATGGTTCCAGGCACTGGTGCTGCCATGGGTGACGCTCGCGTTCCTCTACGCCGCGATGTACGCGCGGCTCACCAGAGCGGGCATGCTGGAGACGATGAACGAGGACTACATCCGCACCGCCCGCGCCAAGGGCCTGCCGGAGAAGACCGTCGTCACCAAACACGCGCTGCGCGCGTCGCTGACCCCGATCATGACGGTGTTCGGCCTGGACCTCGGCCTGCTCCTCGGCGGCGCCGTGCTGACCGAGAGCACCTTCGGCATCCCGGGCCTCGGCCGGCTGTCGATCGACTCGATCCGCAGCGGCGACCTGCCCATGGTGCTGGGCGTGGTGCTGATCACCTCGTTCTCCATCGTGGTGATCAACCTGATCGTCGACCTGCTGTACGCCGTCGTCGACCCGAGAGTGAGGCTGGGCTGATGACCGGCACCGCGCCCACCGCCGGCAAGGCGGGCACCGGCGAGGCTCCCGCGGCGTTCCTCGAGGTCCGCGACCTGAAGATCCACTTCCCGACCGACGACGGGCTGGTCAGGTCGGTGGACGGGCTGTCGTTCGAGCTCGAACGCGGCCGCACCCTCGGCATCGTCGGCGAGTCCGGGTCGGGCAAGAGCGTCACGAGCCTCGGCATCCTCGGCCTGCACAACAAGCGCAACGCGAACGTGTCCGGGGAGATCTGGCTGAACGGCAAGGAGCTCGTCGGCGCCTCGCAGACGGAGGTCCGCAGGCTCCGCGGCCGCGACATGGCGATGATCTTCCAGGATCCGCTGTCGTCGATGCACCCGTTCTACACGGTCGGCCACCAGATCATCGAGGCGTACCGGGTGCACAACGACGTGTCGAAGCAGGTCGCGCGCAAGCACGCGATCGACATGCTCGGCAAGGTCGGCATCCCCAAGCCGACCCAGCGGGTGGACGACTACCCGCACCAGTTCTCCGGCGGCATGCGGCAGCGCGCGATGATCGCGATGGCGCTGTCGTGCGACCCGGAACTGCTCATCGCCGACGAGCCCACGACCGCGCTGGACGTGACCGTCCAGGCGCAGATCCTGGACCTGATCCGCGACCTGCAGCAGGAGTTCAACTCCGCCGTCATCATGATCACCCACGATCTGGGCGTGGTCGCGGAGCTCGCGGACGACATCCTGGTGATGTACGCGGGCCGCTGCGTCGAGTACGCGTCCGTCGACACCGCCTTCCACCGGCCGCTGCACCCCTACACGTGGGGGCTGCTCGGCTCGATGCCGCGGCTGGACCGGGAGCGGTCCGAGCGGCTCCTGCCGATCGTGGGGTCGCCGCCGAGCCTGATCAACGTGCCGTCCGGGTGCGCGTTCAACCCGCGCTGCCCCTACCGGGACCTGAACGGCGACAAGAGCACGACGGAACGGCCCGACCTCACCGAGGTCGAACCCGGCCACAAGGCGGCGTGCCATCTGCCGCTGGACAAGCGGCGGGAGATCTGGACCGACGAGATCCGGCCGAAGCTGTGACGAGCACGGGTGGGAACGAGACTGTGGTGAGCACAACGAAGACCCAGGCGGACGCGGCCCCTCCCGTCAAGGAGGGCGAGAACCTCCTTGAGGTGGAGAACCTCGGCAAGCACTTCCCCGTCACCGCGGGGCTGCTGCGCCGGCAGGTCGCGGCGGTGAAGGCCGTCGACGGCGTGTCCTTCTCCGTCCGCAAGGGCGAGACGCTCGGGCTGGTGGGGGAGTCGGGCTGCGGCAAGTCCACCACCGGCCGGATGATCATGCGGCTGCTTGACCCGAGCTTCGGGAAGATCACCTTCGAGGGGCACGACATCACGAAGATGTCGCAGGGCCGGCTCCGGCCGCTCCGCCGCGACCTCCAGATGATCTTCCAGGACCCGTACTCGTCGCTGAACCCGCGCAAGACGGTCGGCGCGATCGTCGGGGCCCCGTTCCGGCTGCAGAACATCGAGGCCAAGCAGGGCGTGAAGAAGGCCGTCCAGGAGATCCTGGAGCTCGTCGGCCTGAGCCCCGAGCACTACAACCGGTACCCGCACGAGTTCTCCGGCGGGCAGCGGCAGCGCATCGGGATCGCCCGCACCCTCGCCCTCAAGCCGAAGCTGATCGTCGCGGACGAGCCGGTGTCGGCGCTGGACGTGTCGGTGCAGGCGCAGGTCGTGAACCTGCTCGAAGACCTCCAGGACGAGCTCGACCTCACCTACGTGGTCATCGCGCACGACCTGTCGGTCGTCCGGCACATCTCCGACCGCGTCGCCGTCATGTACCTCGGGAAGATCGTCGAGCTGGCGGACCGGGCCGACCTGTACGAGCGGCCCATGCACCCCTACACCAACGCGCTGCTGTCGGCGGTGCCGATCCCGGACCCGTCCGAGCGCGGCGAACGCAGGCGGATCCGGCTGCAGGGCGACGTGCCGAGCCCGCTCGACCCGCCGCCCGCCTGCCGGTTCCACACCCGCTGCTGGAAGGCGCAGGACATCTGCAAGCAGGTCGAGCCGCCGCTGGTGGAGCTCAGCCCCGGCCACCAGGCCGCCTGCCACTTCCCGGAGAACACCACGGTCAGCGCCACCGACGCGGTCGCCAAGGCCGCCGTCGCGCAGGCCCCGGCGCCCGCGGAGGACTCCGAGCCCACCACGGAGTGACCTCGCGGCCGTGACCGGGCGTCCGGTCACGCTGAGCGCCTGATCGTGTTCGCGCGAAAGGCCCGGCACCCTCCTCGTCGAAGGTGCCGGGCCTTTCACGTCCCCCGCCGGCTATTCGGTGGCGATGGCCTTCAGGACGTCCATGCGCCCCGCCCGCCACGCCGGCCACAGCGCCGCCAGCACGCCGATCACCGCGGCCACCACCAGGTAGACGCCGAGCGTCCCGTACGGGACGGCGAGGACGCTGAGGCCCTGGTCCGCCAGCGCGTTCTGCAACGCCGCGCCGAACGCGACCCCGATGCCCATGCCGAGCACCGCGCCGAACACCGCGATCATGATGGACTCCAGCCGGATCATGCGGCGCAGCTGCCGCCGGGAGATCCCGATCGCGCGGAGCAGCCCGATCTCCCTGGTCCGCTCGATCACCGACAGCGCCAGGGTGTTGATCACCCCGACGGCCGCGATGATGACGGACATGACCAGCAGGATCGTCAGGAACGTCACGAACCCGTCGACCTGCTTGCGGGCGTCCTTCTTCAGCGCCGCCTGGTCGGACACCTTCAGGTCCGGGTAGTCCTTCAGCGCCGTCTCGATCGCGGTCTTCGTCGCCGCGGTGGTCGCGGCCGCGTCCACCACGATCGCGTCCACGGACGGCTTGACCGTGTGCCGCAGGTACACCTGCGTGGGCACCAGCCGGCTCCCGATCATGTCGCTCTTGGCGTACACGCCCTTCACCGTCAGCCGCTCGGTCTTACCGTCGGTGAACTGCACCGGAACCGCGGAGCCGACCTTCCAGTCGTTGTCCTTCGCGGTGTCCTCGTCCACCATGATCCCGTCGTCGCCGAGGTCGGTGCCACCGGACACGATCTTCAGCTTGGCGGCCTTCGCGATCATGGCGGCGTCGGCGGACACGTACGACGCGTTCTTCCCGGCGATCTTGGCGTCGCCCTCGTAGGACTGGGACGCCGCCGTCACCCCCGGCACCGCCTGGACCTTCTGCGCGGCGCCCGCGGCGACACCGCCCGCGCCCTCCGACATCACCAGGTAGTCCGCGCCGAACTGCGCGTCGACCTGCTCGTCGATCGACGCCCGCATCGTCGCGCCCAGCACGTTCACCGTGGTGATCAGCGCCAGGCCGATCATCAGCGCGGCGGCGGTCGCGGCGGTCCGGCGCGGGTTGCGCAGCGCGTTCTGCCGCGCCAGCCGGCCCGGCGACCCCATCAGCCGCGCCGCCGGCGCCCCCAGCAGCCGCAGCACCGGCACGCTGATCACCGGCGCGAGCATCGCGACGCCGATGAACACCGCGAACGCCCCCGCGCCGACCAGGACCGCCGGGTTGCCGCCGTCGCCCGTCAGGCCCACCCCGATGAGGCCCGCGCCGGCCAGCGTCAGCAGCGACCCCAGCGCGATCCGGATCCGCATCGACCGCTGCGGCAGCGCCACGTCGTCGCGCATCGCCGCCACCGGCGGGATCTTCGCGGCGCGGCGGGCCGGGAAGTACGCCGACACGACCGTCACCCCGATCCCGACCACGTACGACCAGATCACCGGCCACACCGTGAACGTCAGACCGCCGTCCCCCGCGTCCCCGACCTGCGACTGCAGCAGCGTCGCCAGGCCCGCCCCGGACAACAGCCCGAGCGTCGACCCGACGATCCCGACCGCGATCGCCTCGCCGATCACCGCCCGCGTCACCTGCGCGCGGGCCGCGCCGACCGCGCGCAGCAGCGCCAGCTCACGCGTCCGCTGCGCGACCAGCATCGAGAACGTGTTGAAGATGATGAACGCCCCGACGAAGATCGAGATCAGCGCGAACACGAGCAGGAACGTCCGGAAGAAGTTCATCATCGTGGCGACGTCGCTCTTCGCCTCGTCCTGCAGCTCCTGCCCGGTGATGGCCTCCATCCCGGACGGCAGCACCTTCGCGACCCGGTCGCGCAGCTCCGCCTGCGACGGGCCCGCCGACTCCATCTCGATGTCGCTGAAGTAGCCGGGCTTCAGCATCAGCTTCTGCGCCGTCGCCGTGTCGAACGCGGTGAGCGTCGCGCCCATCAGGTTGCCGGCGTCGGCCATCCCCACGATCTTCATCCGCTGCGGCGGGCCCGTGGTGAGGACCTGGACGGTGTCGCCGACCGCCAGCTTCCCCTTCTCCGCGGTCCGGTCGTCGACGACGACCTCGCCCGGCCCCTGCGGCGCGCGGCCCGACGCCAGATCGTAGATCCCGGTGCCGGTCCAGTTCATACCGATCTGCGGCGGCCCGTCCTGCGCGGTCCCGATGACCTTGCCGTCCTTGCCGACGACCGCCGCGTACCCGGTGACGTTCCCCCTCGGGTCCTTCACCCCGTCGACGCCCTCGACCGCCTTCAGCACGCTCGCCGGGACCGGCTGCGCCGCCGTCCCGTCGTCGTCGCCGTCCACGACCTTCTTGGCCCGCACGTCCACGGCCACGTTCTCGCCGACCCTGCTGAACAGGTCGTCGAACTGCTTGTTCATGCTGTCGGTGAAGATCAGCGTGCCGGCCACGAACGCCACGCCGAGGATCACCGCGACGCCCGTCAGCACCAGCCTGATCTTGTGCGCCGCCAGATTGCGGAGCGTGACCTTGCCCATCATCGCGCCGCGACCCCCGGCCCCTGCCCGCCCGGCACGCCGGCGCCCGGCCGCGCGGCCGCGCCGGCGCCCGCGTCGAAGCCCTTCATCCGCTCCAGCACCCGCTCCGCCGTCGGCTGCGTCATCGTGTCGACGATCTGCCCGTCGGTCAGGAACAGCACCTGGTCGGCGTACGCGGCCGCGGACGGGTCATGCGTCACCATCACGATCGTCTGCCCCATCCGGCGCACCGAGTCCCGCAGGAACCCCAGCACCTCCGCCCCGGACCGCGAGTCCAGGTTCCCCGTCGGCTCGTCCGCGAAGATGATCTCCGGCCGGGCGGCGAGCGCGCGGGCGCACGCCACCCGCTGCTGCTGCCCGCCCGACAGCTCCGTCGGACGGTGCTTCAGCCGCGGCCGCAGCCCCACCGTGTCGATCACCGCGTCCAGCCACTCCTTCTCCGGCTTACGGCCCGCGATGTCCATCGGCAGCGTGATGTTCTCCAGCGCCGTCAGCGTCGGGACCAGGTTGAACGCCTGGAAGATGAAGCCGACCTTGTCGCGCCGCAGCCGGGTCAGCTGCTTGTCCTTCAGCCGGGACAGCTCGGTGTCGCCGATGTAGACCTCACCGGAGTCCACCGAGTCCAGGCCCGCCATGCAGTGCATCAGCGTCGACTTCCCGGACCCGGACGGGCCCATGATCGCGGTGAAGCGCCCGCGGGGAATGCCGACGGTGACCCCGTCGAGCGCGACGACCTGAGCGTCGCCGCGCCCGTACACCTTCGCGATCTGCTGGGTCCGTGCGGCGAAGTCGCCCGCCCCGGGCGCGGTCCGCGCGCCGGCGGTCGATGGGGCGGTGTTCGTCACGTGAAACTCCCATGTGTGAGTGAGCAGGATGCGTCAGGACCGCGCCGATTCCCCCGGCGATCCGACGATCAAAACAGTAGAAGCCAGGCGACCTCGTGTGATGCACCCCAGGAACGGACTTGCCGGTCCACCCAAGGTGCTAGACGGGGCCGTCCGGTCGTCCCAGCGGAGTAGGCCCGGTGGGCCGGAAGACAGGGGTGTCCCGGGGCGCCACCCCGACCCCTGGCCTCACCCGGGACCGTGCCCGTGCCCCCGCGCCCGCGCCCGCGGCGAACACGCGGGCATGCCCGTCAAGCGCGCGCGGGTACCTGCCTAAGGGCCCGCGGGCAGCTGAGCCGAGGCGCGCGGGCGCCTGGGCCAAGGCGCGTGGGCACCCGCGCCAAGGGGCGCGAAAGCCTCAGGGACGACCCTGAGCGCCGGCTACGGGTCAGCCCTGACCCGGACGGCTCAAACCCGTCTCGTACGCGTACACGACCGCCTGCACCCGGTCCCGCAGCCCCAGCTTCGCCAGGACGTTCCCCACATGCGTCTTCACGGTCGTCTCGCTCACCACGAGCTCCGCCGCGATCTCCGCGTTCGACTGGCCCCGCGCCACATGCGCCAGCACCTCACGCTCCCGCTCCGTCAGCGTGTCCAGCCCCGGCGGCGGGGACGCGTCCCGCACCGCCGGCAGCCGCGTCGCGAACTTGTCCAGCAGCCGCCGCGTCACCGACGGCGCCACGATCGCGTCGCCCGCCGCGACGATCCGGATCGCCTGCACCAGATCCTCCGGCGGGGAGTCCTTCAGCAGGAACCCGCTCGCCCCCGCCCGCACCGCCTCGATCACGTACTCGTCCAGATCGAACGTCGTCAGGATCAGCACCTTCGGATCATGCGACGCCGCGCCCTCCCGGATGATCCGCCGGGTCGCCTCGATCCCGTCCACGCCCGGCATCCGGATGTCCATCAGCACCACGTCCGGCAGCAGCGACCGCGTCATCTCCACCGCCGCCGCGCCGTCCCCGGCCTCGCCCACCACCGCGATGTCCGGCTCCGCCTCCAGAATGAGCCGGAAACCCGTCCGCAAAAGCGGCTGGTCATCGACGAGCAGCACCCGCACCGCGGCCATCACGCCCTGCCTCTCCGGGAGACGCCCCCCAGACCCAAGGACCGGGCGGCCCGGCCCGTCCGGCGAACCGATCCGTCCATCGTCCCCGCTCCTCGCCTCACAGCGCTCACTGCGGCGCTCCCGCCCAACCTACGATGTCCCCGCCCAACCTATGGCGTCCCGCCAACCTACGGCGTCCCACGACCTCACGGCTCCAGCGGGAAACGCGCCCGCACGCCGAACCCGCCGCCCACCCGCGGCCCGATCTTCAGCTCGCCACCGTACAGCGCCACACGCTCGTACATGCCGACAAGCCCGTGGCCCGGATTGTCGCCGTCGTCCGCCATGAACGTCGACGTGCCGCGCCCATCGTCCTCGATCTCCACCGTCAGGTCGCCGTCCCCGTAGTACAGCCGCACCCACGCCCGCGCCTGCGCGCCGGCGTGCTTCAACGTGTTCGTCAACGCCTCCTGGATCAACCGGAACGCCGCCACGTCCACCCCCGGCGACGGCGGCCGCGCCTCACCCTCGATCCACAACTGCACCGACAGGCCCGTCTCCCGGACGTGGTCCAGCAGCTCCCCGAGATCGCCCAGACCCGGCTGCGGCGCCAGCTCACGGCCCGCCCGCTCCGGATCCCGGTCCGTCCGCAGCACCCCCACGATCCGCCGCATCTCGCTCAGCGCCGTCCGCCCGACCTCCTCGATCGTCGACATCGCCTCCCGCGCGCTCCCCGGATCCCGGTCGATGATCCGCCGCGCCGCACCCGCCTGCACCGTCATCACGCTCACATGGTGCGCCACCACGTCGTGCAGCTCCCGCGCGATCCGCGACCGCTCCTCGATCCGCGCCGCCCGCGCGTCGGTGCCCCGCGCCCGCTCCAGCCGCGCCGCCCTGTCCTCCAGCTCCGCGAAGTACGCGCGCCGCAGCCGCAGGTTCCGGCCCAGCACCCACACCCCGATCAGCAGCACGAAGTTCGTCATCATCTCGACCAGCGACGTCTGCACCGGCAGGATCATGAGATAGACCAGCAGATGCGCGAACGCCACCACCCCGCCCAAGGCGCTCTGCGCCAGGCCCCGGTGCGCCGCGACACCGTAGATCGCGATCAGGTACGCCATCACGTCCGCGCCCGACGGCGGATACCCCGCCACGCCCAGCACCATCTCGCCCGTGATGACCCACAACAGCACCGGAAGGGGGAAACGCCGCCGCCACCGCAGCGACATCGTCACCGCGACGACCAGCAGCACGCCCCACACGTCCGGGTCCCGGAAATCCTCGAACCCCTCGGTCCGCGGCAGATCCTGCAGCAGCAGCTGCGGCAGCCCCGTCAGCAGCAATCCGACCGCGAGCAGCGTGTCCGCTGCCTGCGGACGCGCCTGGAGCCTGGCGCGGAGGGAATGGAGACCACGGATGCGGGGTGACACGACTCTCACCCTAGGAGGTCGCGCCAGGTCGTGACCCCTCCTGAACGCGGATCCGCAGTCCTCCCCAAGGAGGACGCCTCCACCTCCGTGATCCGCCTGGCGGCACCGCCTCGCACCGTCCGCCACATCCCGCCCACAAACCCACCCCGCCCGCCCGTGCCCCGCGCGACCACCGCCCGGCACCCGCCGGACGCCGCGGCGGGTCAGGGATGAACGGTGTCGCGGGTCAACGGTGAACCGCGCGGCGGGCCAAAGCGGGACGACGGAAACGGACGGCGTCGCAGGTCAGAGGTCGTCGCGTTCGCGAGCTGCGGCCTCCGAGCCGGGCGTGCCCTCCAGATCCGCGGGCGACGGACGACCCACCGGCGCCACCGGCAGCGGCGGGGGAGTACCGCCGAACTCCGGGCACCGCTCCTTATGGTCACACCAGTCGCACAACCGCCCCGTCCGCGCCCGCCACTCGCCCGTGTCCATCGCCCGCCGGATCGCCTGCCACAGCGCCTCCACCTTCCGCTGCGTCGCCCGCAGATCCGCCTCGTCGGGCTCGTACCGCAAAACCTCGCCGTTGCCCAGATACATCAACTGCAGCAAGCGCGGAACCCGCCCCTGCGACCGCCACAGCACCAGCGCGTAGAACTTCATCTGGAACAGGGCACGGGCCTCGAAATCCGCGCGCGGCGCCGTCCCCGTCTTGTAGTCGACGATCCGCACGTCACCGCTCGGCGCCACGTCCACCCGGTCGATGTAGCCCCGCAGCTTCAACCCCGAATCCAGGACCGTCTCCACGAACAGCTCCCGCTCCGCCGGCTCCAGCCGCCGCGGATCCTCAAGCGTGAAATACCGCTCCACCATCCGCCGCGCCTGACCCAGCCACTCCGCCCGCTCCGCGTCCCCGCCGTCCCCGTCCTCGAACAGCCCGCCCAGCTCCGGCTCCGCCTCCAGCAGCCGATCCCACTCCGGGAGCAGCATCTCCAGCGCCGCCGCCGCCGTCCGCCCGCCCCGCGGAAGATCGAACAGCCGCTCCAGCACCGCGTGCACCAGCGTCCCCCGCGCCGCCGCCGCGCTCGGCCGCTCCGGCAACCGGTCGATCACCCTGAACCGGTACAGCAGCGGACACGTCATGAAGTCGCTCGCCCGCGACGGCGACAACGACCCGACCACCTCCACGTCCGCCGATCCGGCCTCGCCGCCCGCGGACGGAACGGACGTCTCGCTACCCGCCTCGGTCGTCGTCATGGCACAGCACCCTAGACGCCACCCCCGACGAAATCCCGCATCCCGCCGCCCCCGACCCGCACCGCCCCGCCGACCCCGCCCACACCGCCAGGCGGCCCCGACCCGTGCCGCTCCGCGGCCCCGCGAGCCGCACCGCCTCGCGCCCTCCGGCACGCACCGCCCGCCGGGCCGCGGCGGCAGGGCCGTAGCATCGGTGACGTGACACACAGCGCGCCCCCGACCGAGGGCAAGACGCCCGCCGGCGAACCCGGCCCCGACGACGGCCCCACGCCAAAGCCCGGCCTCCGCATGGGCCGCATCCTCGGCGTCCCCGTCTACGTCTCGCCCAGCTGGTTCCTGGTCGCCGTCCTCGTCACCGTCATGTTCGAAGGACAGGTCCACGACGTCGTCGAACGCCCGCTCAGCTACCTCGTCGCGTTCACCTACGCCGTCCTGCTCTACGGCTCGGTGTTCGTCCACGAACTCAGCCACGCCGTCACCGCCCGCGCGTTCGGCCTGCCCGTCCGGTCCGTCACCCTGCACGTCCTCGGCGGCGAGACCGCCATCGAACGCGAGGCCCCCACCCCCGGACGCGAGTTCCTCATCGCCTTCGCCGGGCCCCTCACCAACCTCGTCCTCGCCGGGCTCGGCCTCTTCGCCCGCGCGACCCTCCCGCTCTCCGACGTCGCCCTCCTCCTCGTCGACGCCCTCACCTTCGCCAACCTCCTCGTCGGCGTCTTCAACCTCCTGCCGGGACTGCCCCTCGACGGCGGACGCCTCGTCCGCGCCGCCGTCTGGAAGGTCACCGGACGCAGCCGCAGCGGCGCCATCATCGCCGGCTGGGTCGGCCGCGGCGTCGCCGTCGCCACCCTCGTCGCCGGCGCCTTCCTCGCCACCTACGGCACCGGCGACGACGGCGGCATCGGCTGGCTCGCCCTGCTCTGGTCCGCGCTCGTCGCCTCCTTCATCTGGGTCGGCGCCACCCACGCCATCCGCGCCGAACACGTCCGCGACCGCATCCCCCTGCTGTCCGCCCGCCGCCTCGCCCGCCGCGCCACCCTCGTCACCGCCGACGTCCCCCTCGCCGAGGCCATCCGCCGCGCCCGCGAAGACCACGCCGGCGCCATCGTCATCGCCGACCACGACGGCAAACCCCTCGGCCTCGTCAGCGAGAAGGCCGTCACCGCCACCCCCGAGCACCGCCGCCCCTGGGTCAGCGCCGGCGACCTCTCCCGCGGCGTCGACGACCAGGTCACCCTCCCCGCCGACATCACCGGCGAAGAACTCATGGAGGCGCTCCGCCGCGCCCCGGCCTCCGAATACCTCCTCGTCGAACGCGACGGCCGCGTCTACGGCGTCCTCGCTACCGCCGACATCGACCGGGCCTTCGCCGGCATCTGACCCCCCACCACGACCCCACCGCGACCCCACCACGACCCCGCCGCGACGCCCCCGCGCGGCGGCCTGACCGGCCCGCACGCGCCGCTAGCCTTGACGTTCATGAGCGAACCCCAGCCGAACGACCCCGCACCCCCACCCGGCCGCGCACCCCACGGCCCGTTCCGGCCAGGAGACCAGGTTCAGCTCACCGACCCCAAAGGCCGCATCAACACCATCACCCTCCAGCCCGGCAAGCTCTACCACTCCCACAAGGGCTCCGTCCCCCACGACGACATCATCGGCAGCCCCGAAGGCACCGTCTACCGCTCCACCGGCGGCACCGAATACCTCGCCTTCCGCCCCCTCCTCGCCGACTTCGCCCTCCGCATGCCCCGCGGCGCCGCCGTCGTCTACCCCAAGGACGCCGCCCAGATCATCGCCATGGCCGACATCTTCCCCGGCGCCCGCGTCGTCGAGGCCGGCGCCGGATCCGGCGCCCTCACCTGCTTCCTCCTGCGCGCCGTCGGCGGACACGGCCTCCTGTCGTCCTACGAACGCCGCCCCGACTTCGCCGACATCGCCCGCGCCAACGTCGAGAAGTTCTTCGGCGGCCCCCACCCCGCCTGGCGCCTCACCATCGGCCCCCTCGAACACCACCTCGCCGAAACCGACGTCGACCGCGTCGTCCTCGACATGCTCGCCCCCTGGGAATGCCTCGACGCCGCCGCCAAGGCCCTCATCCCCGGCGGCATCATCTGCGCCTACATCGCCACCACCACCCAGATGTCCCGCGTCGTCGAAGACCTCCGCGCCCACGGCGCCTTCGCCGAACCCCACGCCTCCGAGACCATGCTCCGCACCTGGCACGTCGACGGCCTCGCCGTCCGCCCCGACCACCGCATGATCGGCCACACCGGCTTCCTCGTCACCGCCCGCCGGCTCGCCGACGGCGTCACCCCGCCCGCTCGCCGCCGCCGGCCCGCCAAGGCCGCCCACCCCGCCCCCCAGAACGCCGCCGGGGACGCCGTCCCGGACGAGGCCGCCACGCCCGGCCACCCCACCGAGTCGTAGATCACACTCCGCCACGCGACCCGCCAGGTCCCGGCCACCACGCCGAAGCGACACCACCGTTTCCCGGGCCGCCGCCACCGAACCCCCGCAAACCCGCCGCCGACCCCGGCCGCACCCACGAACCCCCAGGTCCAAGCCCCGTAACAGCCCGCCCCACCCCGCCCCCACAGCACCCCTCGCAACCCTCCCGGAAGACCCCCGCACGACACGAACACCGAATGGGCAGGTTACGGAAGCCCTCCAGATAGGTAGGGTCTCAGTAGGTCGTCGGCTCTCTTCGTGAGGAGGTGACGGGGCGTGGCCGCTCGTGACGATGCTGGGGCGCGAAGGGCGCAGCACGAAAAGGAGGTCAGAGACCTCCAAACGCAGATCTCCTTCCTGGAGGAGGAGATCTCCGTGCTGCGCCGCAAGCTCGCGGAATCCCCGCGCCAAGTACGTGTTCTGGAAGAACGCCTCCATGAGGCACAGGCCAACCTGGCCGCCGTAACCGGTCAGAACGAGCGTCTCGTAGCGACCCTCAAAGAGGCTCGCGAGCAGATCGTGGCGCTCAAGGAGGAGGTCGACAGGCTCGCGCAACCACCATCCGGATTCGGCGTCTTCCTCGAAGCCCGCGACGATGGAACGATCGACATCTTCACCGGCGGACGCAAACTGCGCGTCAACGTCAGCCCCGCCGTCGACGTCGACGAACTCCAGCGCGGCCAAGAGGTCATGATCAACGAGGCCCTCAACGTCGTCGAAGCGCTCAAGTTCGAAGAGCAGGGCGAGGTCGTCATGCTCAAAGAACTCTTCGACGACGGCGAACGCGCCCTCGTCATCGCGCACGCCGACGAGGAACGCGTGGTCAAGCTCGCCGAACCACTCCGCGGAGTCCCCCTCCGCGCCGGCGACTCCCTCATGCTCGAACCCCGCTCCGGATACGCCTACGAGAAGATCCACAAGGCGGAGGTCGAAGAACTCGTCCTCGAAGAGGTCCCCGACATCTCCTACAACGAGATCGGCGGCCTCGGCTCACAGATCGAAATGATCCGCGACGCCATCGAACTGCCCTACCTGCACGCCGATCTCTTCCGCGAACACCAGCTCAGGCCCCCCAAGGGCGTCCTGCTCTACGGGCCCCCCGGCTGCGGCAAGACCCTCATCGCCAAGGCCGTCGCCAACTCCCTGGCCAAACAGGTCGCCGACAAGACCGGCCAGGAAGGCAAGAGCTTCTTCCTCAACATCAAGGGACCCGAGCTCCTCAACAAGTACGTCGGCGAAACCGAACGGCACATCCGCCTGGTCTTCCAGCGCGCCCGCGAAAAGGCGTCCGCCGGAACCCCCGTCATCGTCTTCTTCGACGAGATGGACTCCATCTTCCGCACCCGCGGATCCGGAGTCTCCTCCGACGTCGAGAACACCATCGTCCCCCAGCTCCTCAGCGAGATCGACGGAGTCGAAGGGCTCGAGAACGTCATCGTCATCGGCGCCTCCAACCGCGAGGACATGATCGACCCCGCGATTCTGCGCCCCGGCCGCCTCGACGTGAAAATCAAGATCGAACGGCCCGACGCCGAAGCCGCCAAGGACATCTTCTCCAAGTACATCCTCGGCGGACTCCCGCTCCATCCCGACGATGTCAAGGAACACGCCGGCTCCAACGAAGCCACCGTCGAAGCCATGATCCAGCGCACCGTCGAACGCATGTACGCCGAGACCGAGGAGAACCGCTTCCTCGAAGTCACCTACGCCAACGGCGACAAGGAAGTCCTCTACTTCAAGGACTTCAACTCCGGCGCCATGATCCAGAACATCGTCGACCGCGCCAAGAAAATGGCCATCAAACAATTCCTCGACACCGGCCAGAAAGGTCTGCGCGTCAACCACCTCCTCGCCGCCTGCGTCGACGAGTTCAGCGAGAACGAAGACCTCCCCAACACCACCAACCCCGACGACTGGGCCCGCATCTCCGGCAAGAAGGGCGAACGGATCGTCTACATCCGCACCCTCGTCTCCGGAACCAAGGGCGCCGAGGCCGGCCGGTCCATCGACACCGTCGCCAACACCGGCCAATACCTGTAACCCGACCATCCGCGACCGAGAACACATCGACCGACAACGCGGCACCGCGACACGCGCGGCGGCCTCCCCACGCGGGGCCGCCGCGTCCGCATGCCCCGCCACACCCCCCGCAAGACCCCGGCCCCATGGCTCCACCCCGCGCGCCCCGATAGGCTCGACGATATGAGTGTTCGGCGGGTGATGGGCATCGAGACCGAGTACGGCATCTCCGTACCCGGACAGCCAGGGGCCAACGCGATGGTGACCTCCTCCCAGGTCGTCAACGCCTACCTCGCGGCATCCGCCGCACGGGCCCGCAGAGCCCGCTGGGACTTCGAGGAAGAGAACCCCCTCCGCGACGCCCGCGGCTTCGACCTCGCCCGCGAGGTCGCCGACCCCACCCAGCTCACCGACGAAGACCTCGGCCTCGCCAACGTCATCCTCACCAACGGCGCACGCCTCTACGTCGACCACGCCCACCCCGAATACTCCGCACCCGAATGCACCAACCCCCGCGACGCCGTCATCTGGGACAAGGCCGGAGAACGCGTCATGGCCGACGCCGCACAGCGCGCCGCCATGGTCCCCGGCACCCACCCCATCCAGCTCTACAAGAACAACACCGACAACAAGGGCGCCTCCTACGGCTGCCATGAGAACTACCTCATGCGCCGCGAGACCCCCTTCGCCGACATCGTCCGCCACCTCACCCCCTTCTTCGTCTCCCGCCAGGTCGTCACCGGCGCCGGACGCGTCGGAATCGGCGTCGACGGCCGCGGCGACGGCTTCCAGATCAGCCAGCGCGCCGACTTCTTCGAAGTCGAGGTCGGCCTCGAGACCACCCTCAAACGCCCCATCATCAACACCCGCGACGAACCCCACGCCGACCCCGAGAAATACCGCCGCCTCCACGTCATCATCGGCGACGCGAACATGGCCGAGCTGTCCACCTACCTCAAACTCGGCACCACCTCCCTCGTCCTCGCCATGATCGAGGACGGCTTCCTCACCGTCGACCTCTCCGTCGACATGCCCGTGGCCGCGCTCCGCGCCGTCTCCCACGACCCGTCCTGCAAACACCTGCTCACCCTCCGCGACGGCCGCAAGATGACCGCCGTCCAACTCCAGATGGAGTACCTCGAGCAGTCCCGCAAATACGTCGAGGACCGCTTCGGCGCCGACGTCGACGACATGACGAAGGACGTCCTGGACCGCTGGGAATCCGTCCTGCACCGCCTCGGCGACGACCCCATGCAGCTGTCCCGCGAACTCGACTGGGTCGCCAAACTCTCCCTCCTGGAGGGCTACCGCAGCCGCGACGGCCTCGACTGGTCACACCCGCGCCTGCAGCTCGTCGACCTCCAGTACACCGACATCAGGCCCGACAAGGGGCTCTACAACCGCCTCGTCGACCGCGGCCGCATCGACCGCGTCGTCACCGAACCCGAGGTCGAGGCCGCCGTGGAGGACCCGCCCGAGGACACCCGCGCCTACTTCCGCGGCCGCTGCCTGCGCCAGTACGCCGACTCCGTCGCGGCCGCCTCCTGGGACTCCGTCATCTTCGACGTCCCGGGCCGCGAGTCCCTGCAGCGCGTCCCCACCCTGGAGCCCCTGCGCGGCACCAGGCAGCACGTGGGCGCCCTCCTGGACCGCTGCCGGACCGCCGCCGAGCTCGTCGCCACCCTCACCGGCCAGAGCTGACCCCACGGCCTCTGGGCCGCCCTCACCGTGTGCCGCACGGCGCTCGTCGGGCGGCTGTTCACCCTTTGGATAGTTGCACTATCGAGCGTTCTAAAGGCTTCTGAGCTGCACGAACAGGTGATGTCTCGGTATCGTGACCGGTATGCCCGTTTCAGTGGCCGGTCGGTGGGCGATAACCGGAGCATGCCCGCGGCCCCCGCGCCGGGACGGCGAAACGGACGTTCAAGATCCGCTCGCCGTCCAAGATCGGAGATAGGGTCGAGGGCACCGGCAGAGCGGGAGGTACGGAATGGCCACGAAGGACACCGGCGGTCAGAAGCAGACCACTCGGCGCACGGAAGAGGTCGAGGAGACCGAGGCCACGACCACCGAGGACGTGCAGGAGCGCCAGGAGAAGCTCACCGACGACGTGGACTCAATTCTGGACGAAATAGACGAAGTACTAGAAGAGAACGCAGAAGACTTTGTCCGTGCATATATACAAAAAGGCGGACAGTGATGGGCGAATCGGACATGTAGGGAATGGTCTCGTCGGCCTGAATTTGGTGTTACACTCCCAAATTTAAAATGGTGGTAAAGACATGGGTGGGCTGTTAACGTCCCACCCATGTCCTCGAAAAGATGCCTTGATTGCGGCGAGGTAAAGCCCGCAACGGAGTTCTGGAAACTCAAAGCCTCTAAGGACGGCCTGGCTCACTACTGCAAACCCTGCTTCGGGGTGCGCAGCGGCCGTTACTATCGGAAAAAGCAGGAAGGGCTCGGCAAGAAGACACGGGAGTACCGTAGGTATGCGGATGTCCCGGAAGGCATGAAGTACTGCGCTAGGTGCAGAGAGACCAAATCGGTCGAAGAGTTCGGGAAGAATCGCTCCGAGAAGTCGGGACTCACCACGTACTGCCGTCCGTGTCACCGGCAGGCCATGGTGGAGAACAGGAACCGCAACCACGGGAGCAGCCGGAACTACCTCCTCAAACTCCGGTACGGCGTGACCGAGGCGCAGGTGGAGGAGATGATCGCCGAGCAGGGCGGGGTCTGTGTCATCTGCCTGCGGGCGGACGCGAAACATGTCGATCACGACCACCTGACCGGGCTCGTCCGCCGCATCCTGTGCTTCAAGTGCAACGGGGGCCTCGGGCAGTTCGAGGACGATCCCGACCGGCTTCGCCTGGCGGCGGACTACCTGGAACTGCGGGGCTCCCACGCGAGGCGTATGCGCATCGAGATCGGTGCCCCGGTGTTCGGAGGGCCGGACCGCGTCCGCTACGACCCGTTCTGGCGGACGCGAGCGAACAAGACGCAGTCGGCCCGGCACTACCACCTTCGCCAGAAATACGGGCTCAACGATGAGGACACGAAGTGGCTCCTCGGCGTGCAGATGGGCCAGTGCGCGGTGTGCTTCGACTTTCCGGCCGAGCATGTCGACCACGACCACGCGACTGGGATGGTGCGGGGGATGCCGTGTTCGTCGTGCAACACGGGGATGGGGCAGTTGAGGGACGATCCGATCGTCCTGCGCCGCGCGGCGGATTACGTGACGGGCCGTCTCGTGCGGACGGTGAAGGGCGAGGGCGGCGGGACGCGGCTGTCGCTGACGGTTCCGGACGTCGATCCGGCCACGGTCCCCAGGGGCGGCTGGAAGGCGTTCTGGGACGAGGACGGCCGGTACCGCAAGCAGACCCTGCCGTTCGACGAGGAGCTCGACATGCCGACGTGGGGCGGCTCCGGTCCGGAGGGGGCGATGGCGCCGGTCTGATCGCCGAATCGTCGGGGCGGGCGGTCGTGCGGGTACGGGTTCGCCGTGGGCGGACTGGGCCGGGGATCACGCGGCATGCGCGCGGGCGACCTTGAACAGTAGGGTCGTAGTCGTTCGCGCCGGTGGGGTTGGGCAGGGAGCCGGTGCCATGGTGGAGGGAAGGGAGTCGCGTGGCGTCGCACGATTCGCACACCGGGCGTCTGCCGGGGTTGTTCGCGAGCCCGGACACGTCGTCGTTCACGGAGTTCCTGGGGGGTTACTCTCCGGAGTTGCTGCCCGGGCGGCGGACGCCGCCGGCGTCGCGGGCGGGGGACGACATCCCGCACGGGACGACGATCGTCGCGGTGAGCTTCCCCGGCGGGGTGGTGGTCGCGGGGGACCGGCGGGCGACGGCGGGGAACATGATCGCGCAGCGGGACATCGAGAAGGTGTTCCGGGCGGACGAGTTCTCGGCGATCGCGATCGCGGGGACGGCGGGCATCGGGATCGAGATGGTGCGGTTGTTCCAGGTGGAGCTGGAACATTACGAGAAGCGTGAGAGCCGCCCGCTGTCGGTGGAGGGTAAGGCGAACCGGCTGGCGACGATGGTCCGGCAGAACCTGGGCATGGCGATGCAGGGGCTGGCCGTGGTTCCGCTGTTCGCGGGTTATGACGCGGAGCGGGACGGGGGCCGGATCTTCTCCTACGACCCGGCGGGCGGCCGGTACGAGGAGCGGGAGTTCTACTCGGTCGGGTCGGGTTCGGTGTTCGCGCGGGGCGCGTTGAAGAAGCTGTACCGTGCGGATCTGTCGGTGGAGGACGCCGGGCTGGTGTGCGTGCAGGCGTTGTACGACGCGGCCGATGACGATTCGGCGACGGGTGGGCCGGATCTGACGCGCCGGATCTTCCCCGTGGTGGCGTCGGTGACGTCGGACGGGTATCGCCGGCTGGGCGAGGACGAGGTGGGCGCGTTGGCGCAGGCCGTCGTCGATGGTCGTTACGAGTCGCCGGGCGGGCCGACCGCCCCGCTGCGTTAGAAGGGATCCTGACCGGTGTCCATGCCGTTCTATGTGTCGCCCGAACAGCAGATGAAGGACAAGGCGGACTACGCGCGCAAGGGGATCGCGCGCGGCCGCAGTGTCGTCGTCTTGCAGTACGACGACGGCATCCTGTTCGTGGCGGACAATCCGTCGCGGGCACTGCACAAGATCAGTGAGATCTACGACCGGATCGCGTTCGCGGCGGTGGGGAAGTACAACGAGTTCGAGAATCTGCGGCTGGGCGGGGTCCGGTACGCCGATATCAACGGGTACCAGTACGACCGCCGGGATGTGACGGCGCGGGGTCTGGCGAACGTGTACGCGCAGTCGCTGGGGACGATCTTCACGGAGACGAACAAGCCGTACGAGGTGGAGATCGTCGTCGCGGAGGTGGGTGATGACGCGGAGACGGATCAGATCTACCGGTTGACGTTCGATGGTTCGGTGGCGGACGAGCACGGCTATGTGGCGATGGGGGGCCAGGCCGAGGCGGTGGCGCAGTCGTTGAAGGACGGCTACCGGGACGGTTCGTCGTTGGCGGCGGCGTTGCGGACGGCGGTGCGGGCGTTGGAGGCGCAGGATTCGGAGCGGCGTCTGGAGGCGACGTCGCTGGAGGTCGCGGTGCTGGACCGTAACCGTGAGCATCGGTTGTTCAGGCGGTTGACGGCGGCGCGGATCGGTGAGCTGTTGTCGTCGGCGGACGAGGGGGCGCCGGGCGGGAAGGGTGATGGAGGCGACGGGGCGGACGCGGACGACGACCTCCTCGATCTTCCCGACCTCCCTGAGGCCCCGAAGAGCGCCGGGGGTCCGAAGGACGCTGGGGCTTCGCCGGAGGGCGGGAAGGACGAGGACTGACCCAGCGGGCCGGGTGTTCCGCCGCGTGGTGGGCGTCCGGCCTGGGAATGGGCCCGTCGTCGCGGGGTGGTGGCACACCGCCCGTGCGGCGGCGGGCTTGTCACGTGTGCGGTGGTTGTGGCGTTCGGTGGAAACGGTCGGTTGAGAGACTGCCAAGTCGGGTCTGTGCCGCATAGGGTCGGGGTGTGGACAGGCGCATCTTCGGGCTTGAGAACGAGTACGGCGTCACTTGCACCTTCCGGGGGCAGCGGCGGTTGTCACCGGACGAGGTGGCGCGCTATCTGTTCCGGCGGGTGGTGTCGTGGGGTCGCAGCAGCAACGTGTTCTTGCGCAACGGTGCGCGGTTGTACCTGGACGTGGGCAGCCACCCGGAGTACGCCACGCCCGAGTGCGACAGTGTCGTGGATCTGGTGACGCACGACAAGGCCGGTGAGCGGATCCTGGAGGGGCTGCTCGTGGACGCGGAGCGGCGTCTGCGGGAGGAGGGCATCGCCGGGGACATCTATCTGTTCAAGAACAACACCGATTCGGCGGGGAACTCCTACGGCTGTCATGAGAACTATCTCGTGGGGCGGCACGGTGAGTTCGGGCGTCTGGCGGATGTGCTGATCCCGTATCTGGTGACGCGGCAGATCATCTGCGGTGCGGGGAAGGTGCTGCAGACGCCGCGCGGGGCGGTGTACTGCGTGTCGCAGCGGGCGGAGCACATCTGGGAGGGTGTGTCGTCGGCGACGACGAGGTCGCGTCCGATCATCAACACGCGTGATGAGCCGCATGCGGACGCGGAGCGGTTCCGGCGCCTGCATGTGATCGTCGGTGACTCGAACATGAGTGAGACGACGATGCTGCTGAAGGTGGGCGCGACGGATCTCGTCCTGCGGATGGTCGAGGCGGGCGTGGTGATGCGTGATCTGACGCTGGAGAACCCGATCCGGGCGATCCGTGAGGTCAGCCATGACATGACGGGTCGCAGGAAGGTGCGGTTGGCGAACGGCCGGGAGGCGAGTTCGCTGGAGATCCAGAAGGAGTATTTCGGGAAGGCGCGGGATTTCGTGGACGCGCGCGGTGGGGACGCGACGTCGAAGCGGGTGCTGGAGTTGTGGGAGCGGACGTTGCGGGCGGTGGAGACGGGTGATCTGGATCTGGTGTCGCGTGAGATCGACTGGGTGGCGAAGTACAAGCTGATCGAGCGGTATCGGCGGAAGTACGATCTGCCGTTGTCGTCGCCGCGGGTGGCGCAGCTGGATCTGACGTATCACGACGTGCATCGTGATCGGGGTTTGTACTACCTGCTGGAGAAGCGGGGGGCGGTCGATCGGGTGTCGCGGGATCTGGACATCTTCGAGGCGAAGTCGGTGCCGCCGCAGACGACGCGGGCGCGGCTGCGGGGTGAGTTCATCCGGAAGGCGCAGGAGAAGCGGCGCGATTTCACGGTGGACTGGGTGCATCTGAAGTTGAACGATCAGGCGCAGCGGACGGTGTTGTGCAAGGATCCGTTCCGGTCCGTCGATGAGCGGGTCGACAAGCTGATCGCCGGTATGTGACGGGTTCGCGTGGGTGTCGTCCACGGGGCGCTACTGGCCGGTCACCCGGGCGGTAGGGTGAGCGCGCAGTAGCCGGGCCGCCCCTCGAAGGATTCGTTCATGTGTCGTGTTGGTCGTCGTTTCCGGGTTGTGTCGGTGGTGGTCGTGCTGGCGGTGCCGTTGGCGTTGTCGGCGGCGTGCTCGGGTGGCGGCGACGATGTGGACGTGACGGTGCGGGGCGATTTCGGGAAGCTGCCGGAGGTGGAGTTCCCGAAGGGGTCGCCGGCTGATTCGTTCGCGGTGAAGACGCTGGCGAAGGGGAAGGGGGCGGCGGCGCGCAAGGGTGATCTGGTGGTGGCCGACTATGTGGGTTACCGGTGGAACGGCGGCGGGCGGAAGCTGCTGGCGGACAGTTATGGGAAGGGCCGGCCGGGGGCGTTCCCGACGGGGCAGCTGGTGCCGGGGTTGACGAAGGCGCTGGTGGGGTCGCGTCCGGGGTCGCGGGTGGTGGCGCGGATTCCGCCGGGGGATGGTTTCGGCGCGAAGGGTGATCCGAAGCATCGGGTGGAGGCGGACGACACGCTGGTGTACGTCCTGGACGTGCGCGCGGTGTATTCGAAGACGGCGGGCCCGCATGGGGTGAGGCAGGCGCCGTTGGCCGATCCGGGGCTGCCGAGGGTGGGGGAGGCGGCGCCGGGGCGGGCTCCGGCGGTGACGGTGCCGCGTGTGGCGCCGCCGAAGCGGCTGCAGGTGCGGACGCTGGTGCGGGGGGACGGCCCGGCGGTGCGGGCGGGGCAGTTGCTGGCTTTGCAGTACGCGGGGTTCTTCTGGCGGGACGGTAGGGAGTTCAACTCGTCATGGTCGGCGGGGCATCCGTACGGGTTGCTGATCGGCACCGGTCAGGTGATCAAGGGGTGGGAGCAGGGGCTGGTCGGTCAGCGGGTGGGGAGCCGGGTGCTGCTGGTGGTGCCGCCGTCGCTGGGGTACGGGTCGAAGGGCCTGGCGCAGTTCGGGATCAAGGGGAGTGACACGCTGGTGTTCGTCGTGGACCTCCTCGGCGCGCACTGACCGCGCCGGAGGCGTCAGAGAAACTTCTATTCCAGGTCCTCGTTGTTCTTAGAATGGTCGTGTGGAGGACATCGACGCGATCGCGCTGCTGCAGGATCCGGTGCGGCGGCGGCTGTACGAGTTCGTGGCGGCCCAGGGCCGTGACGTGGGACGCAACGAGGCGGCGGAGGCCGCCGGGGTGACGCGGACGCTGGCGGCGTTCCATCTGGACAGGCTGGTGGACGCGGGGCTGCTGGACGCGGGCAGCAGGCGGCTGACGGGCCGTTCGGGGCCGGGCGCGGGGCGTCCGGCGAAGGTGTACCGGCCGTCGGCGGCGGAGTGGGCGGTGTCGGTGCCGGCGCGCGACTACCGGACGGCGGCGGGGCTGCTGGCGGAGGCGGCGGAAATGGCGGGTCTCGACATGGAGGTGCAGGACGCGGCGCGCCGCAAGGGGCGGGCTCTGCGCGGTCCGTCCGGGGTGTGCGGTGGTCTGGACGAGGTCGCGGAGGTGCTGGCGGCGCGCGGTTATGGTCCCGTCCGGGAGGGGGACGGTGCGGGCGGCGCCGTGGTGCGGATGCGCAACTGCCCGTTCCACGCGGTGGCCGAGCAGTTCCCGCCGCTGGTGTGCGGGTTGAACCTGGCGTTGCTGGAGGGGCTGGTGGAGGGTTCGGAGGTGCGGGTGCGGATGGATCCGCGGCGGGGCTGGTGCTGTGTCGCGGCCGAGCAATCTAAAAACAATGAAGATTGACATAGAAGCGGGCGCCGTGCTGGACTGGGTCCCATGACCGATCACGCGCCCTCCCGGTACCACCTGGCCCAGTTCAACGTCGGCACGCTCCGCGCCCCGCTCGACGATCCGCTGCTGGCGGACTTCGTCGCGCTGCTCGATCCCGTCAACGCGCTCGCCGACGCCGCGCCCGGGTTCGTGTGGCGGCTGGTCGAGGAGGGGGAGGCCGACGCCACCGGGATGCGTCCCGCGGGCGAGGACGTGATCATCAACTACTCGGTGTGGGAGTCCCGCGACTCGCTGTGGGACTTCGTCTACCGCAGCGCCGCGCACCTGGAGACGCTGCGGCGGCGCCGGGAGTGGTTCCAGCGGCACGTGGAGGCGCATCTCGTCCTGTGGTGGATCCCCGCGGGCCATGTCCCGACGGTCGAGGAGGCCCTGGAGCGCCTCGCCCTGATCCGCGAGCACGGCCCGTCGCCGCGGGCGTTCACGTTCAACTCGGCCTTCACAGCCGAGGAGGCGATGCAAGCGGGCGCCGTCCAGGGAGAGGCCCCGACGGCGGACGCCACGCCAGCGGAGAGCGCGCAGGCGGAGAGCGCGACGGCGGCGTCCTGAACGATCAGGTGAGGAGCGCGGCGGTGTGGCGCCCGGCGGCCGCCGCGGTGAGGAAGTAGGCGAGGTCCTCGTCCAGCCGCCGGCCCATCGTGGACAGCCGCACGCCCCAGTCCTTCTCGGCGGCGCGCAGCACGTCGGCCAGGCCGCCGACGGCGACGGGGACGAGCCGGTGCCGGTCGCCGAGCGGCGCGGCGCCGGCGGCGACGCGGGCCCCGAACTCGCCGCCGAGCTCGGGGACGGGGATGTCGGCGGGCGCGAGGGCGACCCGCCCGTAGGCGGTGAGGGAGTGGTGGGAGACGCCGATGTGGCGTTCCCGCTTGTCGCCCTCGGAGACGCGCAGCGACCCGACGGGCCGTCCGCCGAGCACCGACGCGGCGTTGACGGCCTCACCGGCCGTGACGCCCGAGAAGCCCCACTTGGTGCCCGTCCCGAGGTTGCCGGGCCCCTGGGCGAGGACGGCGACGTCGGCGTGCAGGACGAGTCGCGCCGCGAGCAGCCCCGTGTGGACCGTGACGGCCTCGAGGTCGCCCCCGAACGCCTGCCCCACCGTGACGGTGGCGGCGAGCGCCCCGGCGTCCTTCAGCCGCGCGATGGACATGGAGAACCATGACGGCAGCGCCCCGCCGTCCGGCATGACGTACACCACCCGCGTGCCCGGCCGTCCGGCGAGGAGCGCGGCCAGGATCGGCGGCAGCGCGGAGTGCAGGTCGGCGACGATCACGGGCATGCCGCCGAGGGAGTCGGCGTCGCGCAGCGCGGCGTGGTGGGGGGAGTCCTGCTCGTCGGCGCCGAGGACGGTGGCCTGCAGTGGCGTGTAGCGGGCCTTGACGAGGTGGCCGGGTCCGGACGGGTCGGGCGGGAGCCGGTCGGGGATCGCGACGACCATGGCGTAGCCGCCGGTGCCGAGGCCCATCGCCAAGGCCGTAGTGTTGAGCAGGACGGTATCTCCCGTTTCGGGCCGTCCCACCAGGGCGGGGTAGGCCAGGGCGCGGCAGGTGCCGTCGTCCCCGATCGAGACGGTCAGCTCGACCGCCCCGGGCCATTCGCGCCGGATGCCCTCGACTGTGCCTTTGCGCCATCGGATCACACCGGGAAACGGTAGCGTCCTGAGCGGCGGGTGTGGGGACGTTCAGGCCCGCCGAGGGCGGTCCGGGGCCCGACGGAGCGAAGAGGTGGTGGCGAGATGTCTCGGCGCAAGACCGAGCGCCTGCTCAACCTGGTGGTGTGCCTGCTCGCCACGCGGCGCTATCTGACGGCGGAGCAGATCCGCCGGGCGGTGCCCGGCTATCCGGACTCCGACGAGGCGTTCAAGCGGATGTTCGAGCGGGACAAGGAGGAGCTGCGCGAGCTCGGCGTCCCGCTGGAGGTCGGCAGCGACCAGCGGGGCGGCGGCGGTGAGGAGATCGGGTACCGGATCCCGCCGCAGGCGTACGAGCTGCCCGACGTCCACCTGACGCCGGACGAGGCGGCGGTGCTCGGCCTCGCGGCGCGGGTGTGGCAGCGGGCGAGCATGGCGGAGGCGGCGTCGGGGGCGCTGCTGAAGCTCCGCGCGGCCGGGGTGGAGACGGACGTGTCGACGGCGGTGGGGATCGAGCCGCGCGTCAACACCCACGACCCGGCGTTCCCGGCGCTGTGGGAGGCGGTGCGGGACGGCCGCCCGGTCGCGTTCGACTACCAGGGCATCGGGCGGACGTCGGTGGCGCGGCGGCATCTGGAGCCGTGGGGCGTGGTGTCGCGGCGGGGCCGCTGGTACGTCGTCGGGTTCGACCGGGACCGCGACGAGCAGCGGGTGTTCCGGCTGAGCCGGATCGTCGGGGACGTCGCGGCCGACGGCGCCGCCGGGTCAGTGACCGTCCCGGACGGGGTGGACGTGCGGCGCATCGCGTTCGACTGGGGCGACCCGGTGAGCGAGCCCCGCCCGGCGACGGTGCGGCTGCGGCGCGGCGCGGCGCAGGGCCCGCGGCGCTGGGCGCGCGACGTCCGCCCGGTGGACGACGCCCCGCCGGGCGGCGGCACGGCGGAGGACGGCACGGCGGAGGACGGCACGGCGGAGGACGGCGCGTGGGACGAGGCCGTCCTGACGTTCCGTGACGTGGACCGGTTCGCCCCGTACCTGGCGCGGTTCGCCGACGACGTCGTGGTGCTCGACCCGCCCGACCTGCGGGAGGCGGTGATCCAGCATCTGAAGTCGGTGCTGGCGTGCGGCGGGCCCCCGGCGGGGCCGGCGGAGGAGATGGACGGGCGGGTGAACGGCCGATGACCGCGAAGTCCGCGGCGACGACGTCGACCGACAGGCTGGGGCGGCTGCTGGCGCTCGTCCCGTACGTGGTGAACCGCGACTCGGTGGCGCTGGGCGAGGCCGCCGCCGCGTTCGGGGTGACCGAGAAGCAGCTGATCGACGACCTGAACCTGCTGTGGTGCGTGGAACTGCGCGCCCCCGACCCGTACTGCCCGATCGACCTGTCCTACGAGGGCGGGGAGATCACGGTGGCGGAGGCGGAGTCGATCGCGCGGCCGCTGCGGCTGAAGGTGGACGAGGCGGCGGCGCTGCTGGTGGCGCTGCGGATGCTGGCCGGGATCCCCGGCCTGGACGACCGGGACGCGCTCAGCCGCGTGATCGCGAAGCTGGAGACCGCGGCGGGCGCGGCGGCGGCCGTGTCGAGCCAGGTCGCGGTGGAGGTGGACGCCTACAGCGGGTCCATCGACGAGGAGCGGACTGGCCTGGCTCTGCTGCGCGACGCGATCGCGCGGGGCCGCCGCGTGCACCTGACGTACTACGTCCCGGCGCGTGACGAGAACACCGAGCGGGACGTCGACCCGATGCGGCTGCTGGTGGTGGAGGGCAACACGTACCTGGAGGGGTGGTGCCGGCGGGCGGAGGCGGTGCGGCTGTTCAAGCTGGACCGGATCTCCGGCCTGACGGTGCTGGACCTGCCCGCGCAGGTGCCGGACGACGCGGAGCCGATCGACGTGGACGCCGGCCTGTTCCGCCCGTCGCCGCAGGACGAGGCGGTGACGCTGGAGCTGACGCCCAGGGGCCGGTGGGTCGCCGACTACTACCCGTGCGAGTCGGTGGAGGAACTGGGAGAGGGGCGGCTGCGGGTGGTGCTGCGGACGCCGGACACCCGCTGGGTGCGGGGCCTGGCGCTGCGGCTCGGCGACCAGGGCCGGGTCGTGGCGCCCGAACGGCTGGCGTCGGGGGTCCGCGACGACGCGTCCCGCGCCCTCGCCCGCTACGGCCTGGCTTGAGCGAAGCGAACCGGGGGGTGTGGGGGGTCGTCCCCCCACAGGGGCTCCGCCTGAGCGAAGCGAACCGGGGGCCGTCCCCGCAAGGGCCTCGCCTGAGCGAAGAAGGGCTGTTGCCCTGCTGAACGACGGGCTGAGCCCTGGGCCGCTATGGCGGGGCGGGGGTTATCGGCTACCGTTGCGGGCGTGGCGTGGGTAGCGGTGTCGGTGGCGCTGGGCTTCGTCGGCCTGGCCGTACTCGCCTACTGCGCGTTCCGGGTCTGGCTCGGAGTGCGGCGTTTCGGTCGTGAACTGGAACGCACGAGGCGGCGGCTGGGTCCGAAACAGTCGGCGCTGCGCGGTGAACTGTCCCGTCTGGAAGAAGCGCGTGCGGCGCAACCGTCCGAGGGGGGCGTACGATCGTGCTGAGGACCCGCGTCCGTGAGGACCCTGCTGAAGAGGATTGTCATGGCTGGACTTGGCACGACCGAGATTCTGATCATCCTGGCGGTGGTGTTGCTGCTGTTCGGGTCGACGAAGCTGCCGACGCTCGCGCGGTCGCTGGGCAAGTCGGCGCGGATCCTGAAGGCCGAGACCAAGGGCCTGCATGACGACGATGACGACGGCAAGCAGACCAAGGGCGAGCAGGCACAGGCGTCCGATCCGGGCGCCGAGGCGCGGGAGAGGGCCGCGAAGCTGCGCGAGGAGGCCGCCCGGCTGGAGCGTGAGGGGGACGGCGGCGCACCGCGGCCCCGCGGCGCGCTCGGCTCCGGTGAGCCGATCCAGGGCGTCCCGGTGTCGGACCCCGGTCAGGTCCGCAAGAGCGGCTGACCGGTACCCCGGCCTGCCCATCCCTCCCGCCCGCCCCCGAGCCTGAATGCCCACGATGAAGCTGACCACGCGCGACGCCGCCCCCGACGGCCGTATGCCCCTCATGGAGCACCTGCGTGAGCTGCGCAACCGGTTGATCAAGGCGATCCTGGCGCTGCTGATCGGCGCGGTCATCGGCTGGTTGCTTTTCGGCCCGGTGTGGGACGCGCTCAAGCAGCCCTACTGCTCCCTGCCCGCCTCGCGGGATCTCAACGGGCGCTGCTCCCTGGTCGTCAGCGGGCCCTTCTCCGCGTTCTTCCTCCGGCTGAAGATGGCCTTCATCCTGGGGATGGTGATCTCCTCGCCGGTCTGGCTGTACCAGATTTGGGCGTTCGTCGCGCCCGGCCTGTACCGCAAGGAACGGCGCTGGACGTACACGTTCATGGCCGCGGCGATCCCGCTGTTCCTCCTGGGCGTCGCGCTGGCCTACATCACCGTGGACAAGGGCCTGGCGCTCCTGCTGGGGTTCGTGCCAGAGGACGTCGCCGCGCTGATCACCGTCGATCAGTACCTCGGCTACGTCCTGGCCATGCTGCTGATATTCGGGCTGACGTTCGAACTGCCGTTGTTCGTCGTCATGCTGAACATGATCGGGGTCCTCACCCACGACCGGATCCGCAAGTCCCGTAAGCTCCTGGTCTTCGGGGTGTTCGTGTTCGCCGCGGTCGCCACCCCCAGCCAGGACCCGTTCACGATGCTCGCGCTGGCGCTCCCGACGATCGTGCTGTTCGAGGTCGCCGAGCTGCTGGCGTTCATCAACGACCGCCGCAAGGGCCGCAGGTCCGACCCGTACGCGGAGCTGGCCGACGACGAGGCGTCCCCGCTCGAACTGGACGCCATCGACGCCGAGCTGGAGAAGGGCGACCGGCCCGTCTGATCCCGCGGGCGCCCCGCCGCGGAAGGCGCGCGGGCGGGGCCGGGCTCGCGGGGATCGTCTCCGGATTGGGAATCGGGCCGGTCGAAACCGTAGGCTCCAAGGTATGACCTCCCCCGACACCGGAACCGGCACAGGCACAGGCACTGGGGCGGCCGGTGACAGCCCGGCCCAGCGGTACGCCGCCTACCGCAGGCGCACCGCCGGGAACGGCCCGGCCCTGCTGGACTTCCGCACCCTGTACGACTTCGAGCTGGACCCGTTCCAGATCGAGGCGTGCCAGGCGCTGGAGGACGGCAGCGGCGTCCTCGTCGCCGCGCCCACCGGATCCGGGAAGACGGTCGTGGGGGAGTTCGCCGTGCACCTCGCCCTCACCGGCGGCGGCAAATGCTTCTACACCACGCCGATCAAGGCGCTGTCGAACCAGAAGTACGCCGACCTCGTCCGCCGGTACGGGCCGGCGAACGTCGGGCTGCTCACCGGCGACAACAGCGTCAACGGGGAGGCGCCGGTCGTCGTGATGACGACCGAGGTGCTGCGGAACATGCTGTACGCGGGGTCGCAGACCCTCGCCGGGCTGGCGTTCGTCGTGATGGACGAGGTGCACTACCTCGCCGACCGGTTCCGCGGCGCCGTCTGGGAAGAGGTGATCATCCACGTTCCGGACTCGGTGCGGATCGTGGCGCTGTCGGCGACGGTCAGCAACGCCGAGGAGTTCGGCGAATGGCTCCACGAGGTGCGCGGCGACACGGCCGTGATCGTGGACGAGCACCGTCCCGTCCCGCTGTTCCAGCACATGTTGGTCGGCATCCGCCTGTACGACCTGTTCGTCGACACCGGCAAGGGCGGCGAACGGCACGCCCGGCTGAACCCGCAGCTCACCCGGATGGCGGTGGACGAGGTCCGCCGCGCCAAGGTCAACCAGGGCCGCCGTACGGGGCGGCGGCGGGCGCCGCGCCCGCAGCGGTACCGTCCCCCGGCCCGGCCGGACGTGATCGAGCGGCTGGAGCGCGCCGGGCTGCTCCCGGCGATCACGTTCATCTTCAGCCGCGCCGGCTGCGACGCCGCCGTCCTGCAGTGCCTGCACGCCGGGATCCGGCTGACGTCGAAGGAGGAGGCGGAGGAGATCCGCGCGCACGCCGAGCTGCGCACCGCCGACATCTCCGCCGAAGACCTGCGGGTCCTCGGCTACGGCGACTTCCTCGCCGCGCTGGAGCGCGGTGTCGCCGCCCACCACGCCGGGATGCTCCCCACGTTCAAGGAGATCGTCGAGGAGCTGTTCACCCGCGGGATGATCAAGGCGGTGTTCGCGACGGAGACGCTCGCGCTCGGCATCAACATGCCAGCCCGCACCGTCGTGATCGAGAAGCTCGACAAGTGGAACGGTGAGGCGCACGTCGACCTGACGCCCGGCGAGTACACGCAGCTCACCGGGCGGGCCGGGCGCCGCGGCATCGACGTGGAGGGCCACGCCGTGGTGGTGTGGGGGCCGAACGTGGAGCCCGCGTCCGTCGCCGGGCTCGCCGGGACCCGCACCTACCCGCTGAACTCCAGCTTCCGGCCGTCGTACAACATGGCCGTCAACCTCGTCGGCGCCGTCGGGAACGAACGCGCCCGGACGCTGCTGGAGGAGTCGTTCGCGCAGTTCCAGGCCGACCGGGCCGTCGTCGGCCTGGCCCGGCAGGTGCACAAGAACGAGGAGGCCCTCGCCGGGTACGCCAAGGCCGCCGAGTGCCATCTCGGCGATTTCATGGAGTACGCGGCGATGCGCCGCCGCCTGTCGGACCGGGAGGCGGAGCTGTCGCGCGAACGCGCCGGGGCCCGCCGCGCCGAGGCCGCCAGATCGCTGGAGCACCTGCGGCCCGGCGACGTGATCCTGGTGCCGTCGGGGCGCCGGTCGGGGCTCGCGGTCGTGCTCGACCCGGGTGTCGGGCGCCGTTCGGACGGGCCCGCGCCGCTCGTGCTGACGATCAACCGGTCCGTGCAGCGGCTGTCGATCCAGGATTTCCCCCGGGCCGTGGAGCCCGTCGAGCGGATCCGGATCCCGAAGTCGTTCAGCCCCCGCAACCCGCAGGACCGCCGCGATCTGGCGTCGACGCTGCGGGCGAAGGTCCCCGACGACGTCCGCGGCCGCAAACGGGCCCGCGGTGACTCCGCCGCCACCGACGACGCCGAGATCACCGGCCTGCGCGCCGAGCTGCGCCGCCACCCCGTGCACGGCTGCGACAAGCGCGAGGAGCACGCCCGGTGGGCCGAGCGGTACCACCGCCTCGACCGCGAGACCGAGCAGCTCCGCCGCCGTGTCGAGGGACGCTCGCAGGTCATCGCGCGGACGTTCGACCGGGTCTGCGCCGTCCTGGAGCAGCTCGGCTACCTGGAGGGCGACTCCGTCACCGCCGAGGGGCGCCGCCTCGGCCGGATCTACAACGAGCTGGACCTGCTCACCGCCGAGAGCCTCCGCGAGGGGCTGTGGGACAAGCTCGACCAGGCCGAGCTCGCCGCGTGCGTGTCGGCGCTGGTGTACGAGTCGCGGCAGCCCGACGACGCCGCCCCGCCCCGCACCCCGACCGGGCCGTCGCAGGACGCGCTCGCCGCGATGGTGCGGCTGTGGGGCGAGCTGGACGCCGTCGAACGCGACAACCGCGTGTCGTTCCTGCGTGAGCCCGACCTCGGGTTCGCGTGGACGGCGTACCGGTGGGCCAAGGGCGACGACCTCGACGAGGTCCTCCTCGAAAGCGACCTGACGGCGGGCGACTTCGTCCGCGCGGTGAAGCAGCTCCTCGACCTGCTCGGGCAGGTCGCCGACGCCGCGCCGCCGAACAGCCACATCCGCAAGACGGCCCGCCGCGCGATGGACTCCATGCGCCGCGGCGTCGTCGCGTACTCGTCGGTCGCCTAGACGGCGGCCGGTGCCGGTGGATCATGGGTGGGGGACCCTACGAAGGTCGGAGGCGGATCCGCTTCACGGAGGATCCGGCCCGGCGGCCCGGGGCACTACCGTGATCCCGATCACGAAATTCCGGAAACGAACCACGCAGGATGTGTGCATGATCGAGGCGGAGAACCTCACCAAGCGCTACGGCGACAAGACCGCCGTCGACGATTTGTCATTCGCCGTCGCGCCGGGCCGGGTGACCGGGTTCCTCGGCCCGAACGGCGCCGGGAAGTCGACCACCATGCGGCTGCTGCTCGGCCTCGACCGGCCCGACCGCGGCGACGCCCGGATCGACGGCGTCCACTACAGCGAGCTGCCCGCGCCGCTGCGCGTGGTCGGCGCGCTGCTGGAGGCGCGGGCCGTCCACACCGGCCGCAGCGCCTACAACCACCTGCTGTGCCTCGCGCAGACGCAGGGCATCGGCAGGAAACGCGTCGACGAGGTCGTCGAGCTCGTCGGCCTCACCGGCGCCGCCCGCAAACGCGCCGGCGGCTTCTCCCTCGGCATGGGGCAGCGGCTCGGCATCGCCGCGGCGCTGCTCGGCGACCCGTCCGTGCTGATCCTGGACGAGCCCGTCAACGGCCTCGACCCGGAGGGCATCGTCTGGATCCGCACCCTCATGCAGCACCTCGCCGCCGAGGGGCGGACCGTGTTCGTGTCGAGCCACCTGATGAACGAGATGGCCGTCACCGCCGAGCACCTCATCGTCATCGGCCGCGGCAGGCTCATCGCCGACTGCTCCACCGAGGAGTTCATCGAGCGCAGCACCGAGAAGATGGTGACCGTCCGCAGCCCCGAGGCCGGGCGGCTCGCCGACGTCCTCGTCGACGAGGGCGCCAAGGTCAGCCCCGCCGAGGACGGTGTGCTCACCGTCACCCACATGGAGGCGCCCCGCGTCGGGGAGCTCGCCGCCGCCGAAGGAGTCGTCCTGCACGAGCTCACCCCGAAACGCGGCTCGCTGGAGGCCGCGTTCATGGAACTGACCCGAGAGAGCGTCGAGTACGGCGCGGGCGGCGGGCCGGTGCCCGACCCCGTCCCCGCCCCCGGGCTCGCGGGAGGGGCCCCCGCCGGGCCCGCCGCCGGTCCCGCCGGGAAGGAGGGGCCGCGATGAGCACCGCGACGACCGAGTCCGCCGCGCGGCCCGCGGGCGGCCCGCCCGCGTTCGACCGGCCCGGCTTCCGGCGGCTCATGCTCGCCGAATGGACGAAGATCCGCACGGTCCGCTCCACGCTGTGGTCGCTGATCCTGCTGGTCATCCTCGACCTCGGGTTCACCGCGCTGTTCGTCGGGCTGACCGCCGCGCAGTGGGACGACATGGACGCCGGCGACCGCGCGTCCGTCACCGCCGACCCGACCAGCTTCATCCTCGGCAGCGGGTTCTTCCTGAGCCAGCTGACCATCTGCGTCCTCGGCGTCCTGGTGATCGCCTCCGAGTACTCCACCGGCATGATCCGCGCGAGCCTCCTCGCGGTGCCGCGGCGGCTGCCGATGCTGGGCGCGAAGGCGGCGGTGTTCGCGCTGGTCGTCCTCGTCCTCGGCGTCGTGGTGTCGTTCGCGTCGTTCTTCATCGGCGCGGCGATGATCGGCGACAAGGCGGAGGTCTCCCTCGGCGACGACGGCGTCCTGCGCGCCGTCGTCGGCGGCGGCCTCTACCTGGCGATGCTCGGGCTGTTCGCGATGGCGGTCGGCGCGATCGTGCGGCACCCCGCCGGCGGCATCACCGGCGTGATCGGGTTCGTGCTGGTGCTCGCGCCGCTGGCGATGCTGCTGCCCGGCAGCATCGGCGACCACGTCCACGCCTACCTGCCGTCCGAGGCGGGCTACCTGATCGCCAAGGCCCACCAGGGCGAGGACGACCTCCTCACGCCCTGGGAGGGGTTCGGCGTGTTCGCCCTGTGGACGGCGGCGCTCCTCGCCGCCGCCGGGTTCCTCCTCAAACGCCGCGACGCCTGACCCGCGCACCCGCGCGACCCATCCCCGAACGCCCGGCCGGTACGGCCGGGCGTTCGGCGTTTCCGGCCGCCCCCATCGGAACGTTGCAGTGGGCAACGATTCCGGGCTAGGATTTAAGCAAGTGCTTAAGGCGTTCGACCAATAGAGGGGGCGGGATGGCGGACGAGGAGGTCCCCACCCGGCTGCGGCTGCTGGAGGCGGCCGTCGAGGTGATGGGCGAGAGCGGCTGGTCCGCGGTGACGTCGCGCGTCGTGGCCGAGCGGGCCCGCGCCAACAACGCGCTCGTGCACTACTACTTCGGTTCGGTGGACGCGCTCCGCAGGGCCGCGGTGACGCACGCCGTGGAGAAGGAGCTGGAAGGGCCCGTCGAGGCGATCCTGCGGGCCGAGAACGTGCTCGACGGCGTCACCGCCGCGATCGCCGGGCTCGTCGAGCGCGGCCCGGGCACCGCCGGGCAGCGCGTGCTGGTCGAGGCGCTGACGCAGGGCCTGCGCGACGAGGAGCTGCGCGCGGAGACCACCCGGCAGATCCGGACGTTCCGCGAGCTGCTCGCGGCCCGGCTCACCGAGGGCCGCGCCGCCGGGCTGCTGCGCGCCGACGCCGACCCCGCCGGTCTCGCGGTGGTGATCGGGGCGCTCCTGGACGGCATGCTCCTGCACGTGCTGATCGACCCCGGCACCGACGCCGCCGGCGCGTCCGCAGGGCTCCTCGCCCTGCTGCGCCCCGCCGTCCACCCCGGCCCCGCGCCAGGCACCCCCGACGAACGAGGAGACGACGATGACGCGTCATGACCGCGGGCACGCGACCGTCCGGCACGGCGCGGACGCCCCGCCCCCGGACGCCGGCGCCCTGGCCGTTCAGCTGCGCGGCGCCGGGAAGACCTACGGGACGGGCCACGCCGCGGTGCACGCGCTGCGCGAGGTCGACCTGGAGGTGCGGTGCGGCGAGTTCGTCGTGCTGCTCGGCCCGTCCGGGTCGGGCAAGACGACCCTGCTCAACCTGATCGGCGGGATCGAACCCGCCACCGAGGGCGAGGTGATCGCCGGCGGCCGCGACATCTCCGGCCTGGGCGAGGACGCCCGCACCGCCTACCGGCGCGACACCGTCGGGTTCGTGTTCCAGTTCTTCAACCTCGTCCCGTCGCTGACCGCGCTGGAGAACGTGCGGCTCGTCGCCGAGCTCACCGGACGCGGCGACCGCGAGCGGTCCGCGGCGGCGCTGGAGGCCGTCGGGCTCGCCGGGCGCGGCTCGCACTTCCCGGCGCGGCTGTCGGGCGGCGAGCAGCAGCGCGTCGCGATCGCCCGCGCGATCGCCAAGGACCCCGAGCTGCTGCTGTGCGACGAGCCGACCGGCGCGCTGGACCTGGAGACCGGACGCGGCGTCCTGCGCGTCCTGCGGGAGCTCAACGCGCAGGGCCGCACCGTCCTGGTCGTCACCCACAACGCGGCGATCGCGTCCATCGCGCACCGCGTCGTGCGGATGCGGTCGGGCCGCGTCACCGAGGTGACCACGACCGCGACGCCCGGCACCGCCGACGAGGTGACGTGGTGAGCGTCCTCAACGTCAAGCTCCGCCGCGACCTGCGCCGCCGTCCCGCGCAGCTGGTGTCGGCGGTGGTGCTGGTGATGCTCGGCGTCGCGCTGTTCGGCGCGTCCTATGACGCGTACAGGAACCTCGACTCCGGCTACCGGGCGACGTTCGACAGGTACCGGTTCGCCGACCTGACCGTGTCGGGCGGCGACACCGCCGCGATCGCGAAGCGGGCGGGCGGCACGCCCGGCGTGGAGGCCGTGGCCGTCCGGACCGTCGCGGACGTCCCGATGCGCATGCCGGACGGCTCCACCCTCGTCGGACGCGTCGTCGGGCTCCCCGCCGGATCGCAGCCGGAGATCAACCGGGTGAAGGTCCTCACGGGCCGATACCTCGACCCCGCCGCGCCGGCGAGCGTCCTCGCCGACAGGCACGTCGCCGACGAGGCGGACCTGAAGCCGGGCTCGGCGGTGTCGGTGTGGGACGGCCGCGCCTGGCGGAACCTGGACGTGCGCGGGACCGTGTCCTCACCCGAGTACCTGTGGCCAGCCGCGAGCCGCCAGGACGCGCTGCCCGCGCCCGGGACGTTCGGCGTCCTGTTCGTCCCCGAGCCGCTCGCACGGCGGATCGGCGGCGTGCGCGCGCCCAACGAGGTGACCGTCTACTACACCGGCGCCGGACGAGACCGCGCCGCCGAACTCGACGCCGGCCTGACCGGCGTGGCCCGCGCCCACGGCGCGGGCGGTGTCGTCACCCGCGCCGACCAGCCGAGCAACGCCGCCCTCGCCCAGGACATCCAGGGCTTCTCCCAGCTCGCCGTGATGTTCCCGCTGCTGTTCCTCGCCGCCGCCGGCGTCGCCGTGTACGTCGTGCTGACCCGCCGCGTGGCGCGCGACCGCGCCGTCATCGGGACGCTGCGCGCCAGCGGGTTCCGCCGCCGGACGGTCGTGGCGCACTACCTGATGACCGGCGTCGCGACCGGGCTCGCCGGGTCCGTCCTCGGCGTCGCCGCCGGGCTGCTGCTCGCCGGGACCGTCACCCGCATGTACGGGGACGCGATCGGGCTGCCCGAGACGACGGTGTCCGTCCGCGCCACGACCGGGCTCGCCGGGCTGGCGTTCGGGCTGGTCGCGGGCGCGCTCGCCGCGCTGGCGCCCGCCGTGTCGGCGGCCCGGGTCCCGCCCGCCGAGGCGATGCGCGGGATCGTGCCCACCGCGCGCGGCGGCGGGATCCTCGCCCGCGTCGAGCGGTCCGTGCCCGCCGCCGGGCGGCTGCCCGCCGGGGTGTGGCTGGTGCTGCGCGGCCCCACCCGCCAGTTCCGCCGCACCCTCTACACCATGTGCGGCGTGATCCTCGCGCTCGTGCTCATCCTCGTTTCCTGGGGGATGCTCGACTCGTCCAAGGCGACCGTGTCGCGGCAGTTCGACCAGGTCCAGCGGCAGGACGCCGAACTCGCCCTCGCCGGGCCCGCCGACGGCGCCGCCGTCGCCGGGGTCGCGGCGGCGGACGGCGTGCGGGCGGCCGAACCGTCCACGCACCTCCCCGTCACCATCACCGCCGGCGGCAAGGGGTACTCCACGTCCGTCGTCGGGCTGCCCGCCGGGACGACGATGCACCGGTTCCTCACCCCCGGCGGCGGCGAACGGGCCCTGCCCGCGAGCGGCGCGCTCGTCGGCGCGGCGCTGCGGGACGAACTCGGCGTCGGCGCCGGCGACCGCGTCACCCTGCGCCTGCCCGGCGGCCGGACCGCCACCACCACGATCGCCGGGTTCGTCGACGAGCCGCTCGGCACCCACGCCTACGCCACCCTCGGCCAGGTCGCCGCCTGGGACCCGGCCGCGCGGCCCGGCACCGTCCTCGTCCGGTTCGACCCGGGCGCCGACCGCGCCGCCGTCGAACGTGCCCTGTCGTCGCGGCCCGGCGTCGTCGCCTACACCGACTCGCGGGCGCTGAAGGACACCATGGCCGACTACATGAACCTGTTCTACGTGTTCGTCGCGGTCATGCTCGCCTTCGGCGGGCTGCTGGCCTTCACCGTGCTGTTCGCCACCCTGTCGGTCAACCTCGCCGAACGCGGCACCGAACTGGCCACGCTGCGCGCGTCGGGCGTCGCGCGGCGGCGCCTCAACCGGCTCGTCACCGCCGAGAACCTCCTCGTCGTCACCGCCGGCGCCGTCCCCGGCCTGATCGCCGGACGGCTCGCGACCGGCGCGTTCCTCGGCGCGTTCGACAGCGACCTGATGTCGTTCCACACCGAGATCCGGCCCGCGACGTTCGCCTGGTCGGCGCTCGCCGTCCTGGCCGTGGCTTGGCTGGCGCAGCGGCCGGGCCTGCGCGGCCTCGCCCGCTCCGACCTCGCCGCCCTCGTCCGCGAGCGCGCCGGCTGACGCCCGGCACAGGGACCGGGAGACATGGACCGGGGGCAGGGATGGGCGCCCGCACGGTGCGCGTGCGGGCGCCCGTCCCTGCCGTTCAGGCGTACAGGTCCTGGAGCCAGGTCCGCCACGCCTTCTTCGTCCGCTCCTGCGCGGCGGCGGAGCCGGGCGCGAAGTCGTGCACCGCGATCCCGACCGGGCCGCCCCACGCGTCACGGCCGAAGAACCGGTACATGGCGTCGGCGGTCCGCAGGCCGATGAAATGCTCGTCGCGGTAGTCGAGCACCGTGTCCGCCGGGCCCGTGCCCGGCAGGTCGACGCGGACCGTGTCGCCCTCGGCGGCGGCGTCCAGGCCGAGCGCGCGGGCGACCGCGCCGAACGACCCCTGCGCCATGGACGCCTTCGGGCCGTGGACGTCGGACTGCGTCGCGGGCAGGCCCGTGAAGTGCACCAGATACTGCCGCAGCGTGTGCAGGTAGAAGTCGGTGTGCCGGTTCGCGCCGTCGTACTGGTTGTCCCAGTCGTCGGTGAAGATCCCGCTGTGCACGTACCGGACCCAGGCGCGCCCGCCCTCGCGCGGCTCGATCAGGTTGTCGAGCTGGTTGAGGGACTGGGGGAGGCCCTCGATGCCGTCCGGGTCCTCCTGGCGGCTGGTCAGCCGGTGCGGCGGGTCCCACGCGGTGACGACCCCGCCGAGCCCGGCGGCGCCGCCCACGCGCGGCTCGTACTCCGCGGGCCACAGCCACCCCGCGGCGCCCGTGGTGATCGCGTCCCAGACCTGCTCGGGCGAGGCGTCCACCTCGAACTCGCGGACGATCTCGAATGCCTTGCCCATGATGCTCTCCTCGCGTTTCGTGATGACGTGCGTTCTGCCGCGTCGTACCGCGGCGGTTCAGGACTCGATCTCTCCCGGGGCGTCCCGCTCCGGGTCGGCGGGCGCCCCGGGCTCGGTCTTCAGGGACGGGTGGACCGCGATGACGACGCGGTGGCCCCGCCCGCCCTCCGAATCCGCGTCGTGGTACTTGCGGACCAGCGCGCCGACCCCGGTGGTCAGCTCCTCGATGAAAGCGGCCCGGTCGGCCGCCGACGCGAACCTGACCTCGCCGTCCAGCGCGAACGTCGCGAGGCGCTTGTCGGCCCGCGCCGCGCCGGTGATCAGCGCGCCGACGTCGCGGACCAGCCGGCCCGCGAGCGCCAGCAGCCACCGCGACGACAGCGCGTCCCGGTGCCGGTCGGGGTCGGGCTGCACCGACGCGAGCGCGAGCGGCGAGATGACATAGGACGCCGCCGTGGCCCGCATCAGCCGTTCGGTCATGTTGCCCTTGCGGCGCTCACCGACCAGCTCGACGAGCCCGTGCCGCTCCAGCGCCCGCAGATGGTAGTTCACCTTCTGCCTGGGCAGTCCGACCCGCGCGGCGAGCGCGGTCGCCGACATCGGCTCGGCCAGCTCGGCGAGCAGCCGCGCCCGCATGGGGTCCAGGGAGGCCGCCGCCGCCTCCGCGTCCTCGATCACCGTCACGTCCAGCATGGCCTCAGCATCGCAGCCGACAATCGAGTTTGTCAAGACAGGTTTTTTTGTCGGTGTCATGGCACACGTTGGCGCCCGGTGCTCCGGGCGTTGTAGAAAGTCGTCATGAGCGAGCAGGCCGCCCCCGCGGGCGACGGCGTCGACGAGGTCACCTCGGCCGTGCTGACCGCGTCCCGGCTGCTGGTGGCGATCTCCGTGCGGTCCCTCGCTGCCGTCCAGGACGCCGTCACGCTCCCGCAGTTCCGGCTCCTGGTCGTGCTGTCCTCGCAGGGGCCGCTCAAGCTCGTCACGCTCGCCGGGCTGCTGGAGGTCAACCCGTCCACCGCCATGCGGATGGTCGACCGGCTCGCCGCCGCCGGGCTGCTGGACCGGCAGGCCAGCCCCGACAGCGGACGGGAGGTCCGCATCCAGCTCACCGCCGCCGGGCGCGGCATCGTCGACGACGTCACCGCCCGCCGCCGTGCCGACATCGCCGAGATCGTCGCCCGGATGCCGCCCGGCCAGCGGCGCGCCCTCGTCGCCGCCCTGCGCGCCTTCACCGAGGCCGGCGGCGAACCGCCCGCCACCACCCTCGTCCCGCTCGGCTGGACCTGAAACCCCGCCCGCCGTCGAACCATCCCGCCCGGACGCCCGTACAGCCCGGGTGACGCACCTCCCCTCTCGACCGGAAGGACGGCGGCGGATGCGAACACCCCGACCCGCTCCGGCGGCGGTCCCGGTCGCGGCGTGCGGGCTCGCCGCGTCGCTGCTGCTGGGCGGCTGCACCGCGATGGCCCGCCAAGCCGGCGACGGCGGAGCGCAGCCCTCGAAGGACGCGGCGGAGAGCGCGAGCCAGGTCACCGTGCCCACCCCGTGGGGGCCGCTCGGACCCGCCGACCGCGTCCTGCTCGTCAAGGTCCGGCAGGCCGGGCTGTGGGAGATCCCCGTCGGCCGGGAGGCCGCGCGGCGCGCCGCCCGGCCCGAGACCCGCCGCAACCTCGCCGAGATCGCCCGCCAGCACGAGCGGCTGGACGAGCTCGACCGCACCATCGCCGCGCGGCTCGGCGTCCCGCTGCCGGACCGGCCGACCGCCGAGCAGCAGAGCTGGATGTCGGAGATCGGCGGGAAATCCGGCACCGAGTACGACAAGACGGCCGTGGCGCGGCTGCGGATGGCGCACGGCCTGATCTACCCGCAGATCGCCGCCGTCCGCGCCAGCACCCGCAACACCCTCGTCCGCCAGTTCGCCAAGCAGTGCGAGACCTTCGTCCACGGCCACATGACACTGCTGGAGGGCACCGGCTTCGTCACCGTCGACACGCTGCCCGACCCGCCGCCGGTGACGGACGCGCCCGAGCCCGGCGGCCCGGACCAGGGCCGGACGCCCGCGCCCGCCGCCACCTCCGTGATCCAGGGCTGACGCGCCCGGCCGGGCCGGGCGCGCATGGCCGGGTCAGGCGCGCAGCTGATCCAGCAGCGCCCGGAGCGTCGCGCCGAGGGGCGCGTCCAGCGTGACCAGCGCGTGCTCGTCGCCCCTGGTCGCGCCCCGGTTGACGATCGCGACCGGCACGCCGTGCTCGGCCGCGTGCCGGACGAACCGGTACCCCGACAGCACCGTCAGCGACGACCCGAGCACCACCAGCGCGCCCGCGCGTTCGGTGAGGGCGTAGCAGTCGCGGACCCGGGCCGGCGGCACGTTCTCGCCGAAGAAGATCACGTCGGGTTTGAGGACGCCGCCGCACCGCTCGCAGCCCACCACCCGGAACGTCTCCGCCTCCGCGTCGGTCAGCGCGGCGTCGCCGTCGGGGTTGACCGCGCCGGGGGCGGCGGCGCGCGCGTCCCACCCCGGGTTCGCGGCCCGCAGCCGCTCGTCCAGCCGGGCGCGCGAGGTCCGGTCGCCGCACGCCAGGCACACCACCCGCGAGAGCGCGCCGTGCAACTCGATCACGCCGTCCGCGCCGGCGGCCTGGTGCAGGCCGTCGACGTTCTGGGTGATGATCCCCCCGACCAGGCCGCGGCGCGCCAGCTCCGCGACCGCGCGGTGCCCGTCGTTCGGCCGCGCCGCCGCGATGTGCCGCCACCCGAGATGGCTGCGCGCCCAGTACCGGCGGCGCGCCGCGTCCGACCCGGTGAACCTCTGGTAGGTCATCGGCTCGGCCCGGCGCCTGCGCCCCGTCTCCCCGCGGTAGTCGGGGATGCCCGACTCCGTCGACAGGCCCGCGCCGCTCAGCACCACCACGCCGCCGTCCGAGACCAGGCCCGCGAGGGTCCGCAGCCGCGCCGCCGCCTCCGATCCGCCGCCGGCGAACCGGCCCTCAGCAACACGCGTCACCCCTCCATGGTGCACGACGCGCCCACCGACCTGCTGTGCTACGTTCCGCTGCGTGACCTCAGGCGAGCGGCGGCGGGGCGGATCACCGTGAGACTGGCCATCCTCGGCGGCGGCGGGTTCCGGGTGCCGTACGTGTACGAGGCGCTGCTGCGCGACCGCGGCGTCCCCCGGATCGACGAGGTCCGGCTCCACGACACCGACGCCGGGCGGCTGGAGGTCATGGCGGGCATCCTCACCGCGCTCGCCGACGGCGCCGGGGACGCGCCGAAGGTGATCACCGCCACCGGGCTCGACCGGGCGCTCGACGGCGCCGACTTCGTCTTCGCCGCGATCCGCGTCGGCGGCACCGCCGGGCGGATCAGCGACGAACGAGTCGCGCTCGACCTCGGCGTCCTCGGCCAGGAGACCACCGGGCCCGGCGGGCTGGCCTACGGCCTGCGCACCATCCCCGTCATGACCCGCCTCGCGCGCCGGATCGGTGCGCTCGCGCCGGACGCGCACGTCATCAACTTCACCAACCCCGCCGGCATGATCACCGAGGCGATGCAGGCGGTGCTCGGCGACCGGGTCCTCGGCGTGTGCGACACCCCGTCCGGGCTCGGCACCCGCGTCGCCGCCGCGCTCGGCCTCGACCCGTCCCGCCTGCGGCTCGACTACGTCGGCCTGAACCACCTCGGCTGGACGCGCCGCGTCCTGCACGACGGGACCGACGTGCTGCCCGCCGTCCTCGCCGACGACGACCTGCTCGGCTCGCTGGAGGAGGCCGCGGTGTTCGGCCGCGACTGGCTCCGCGACCTCGGGACGATCCCCAACGAATACCTGTACTACTACTACTTCAACCGGGAGGCGGTCCGCGCCACCCTCGACGCGCCGAGCACGCGCGGGGAGTTCCTCGCCGCGCAGCAGGCCGCGTTCTACGACCGCGCCGCGCCCCTGGCGAACCGGGCTTCGGGCGCGGCGGCCCTGGCGCTGTGGCGCGAGACCGTCGCCGCCCGCAGCGCCAGCTACATGGCCGAGATGAAGGGCGCCGCGACCGGCGAACCGGCCGGCGGCGACGGCCACACCGGGGCCGACCCGGTCGACGAGGGCTACGCGGGCGTCGCGGTGAGGGTGATGGCCGCGATCAGCCGCGACGAGCCCGCCACCATGATCCTCAACGTGCGGAACGGGACGACGGTCCCCGCGCTGCCGCCGGACGCGGTCGTCGAGGTGCCCGCGCTCGTCGACGCCGGCGGCGTCCACCCGCTCACGCTCCCCGCCCAGCCCGACCTGCACCAGACGGGCCTGATGCAGCAGGTCAAGGCCGTCGAGCGGCTGACGATCCGGGCCGCGCTGACCGGCTCGCGGGCCGACGCCGCCAAGGCGTTCGCGCTGCACCCCCTGGTCGGCTCCGTGCCGGTCGGGCGGCGGCTGCTGGACGGCTACATCGACCGCGTCCCGGAGGTCGCGGCCGTGTTCGCCGGAGGCCGCCCCGGCGCGGGCGGTTAGCGGCTCGCGGGCGCGGCGGACCCGCTGGGCGCCCGGTGGTGCCAGGGGAGCCGCGTGACCCCGGTCGCCAGGGCCAGCCCGGCCGCCAGGGCGAGCAGCCCCGCGCCGAGCAGGGACAGCGGCACGATGGTCTCCAGCAGCCGGATCTTGGCGGCGCCGTCGTCGGACCTGGCTTGCAGGTCCCGCTGCGACTCGGGTGTCAGCTTCAGGTCCAGGTCGGCGACGACGAGGACCCCCGGGCCCTGCCGGGGCTTCAGCGTCGACACCACGTGCCGCTGCTGGTCCACCGGCGCGCCCGTGCGCGGGTCGATCCAGTACGTGGAGTCGGACCGCTGGTAGCGGTCCACCTGCACGGGAGGCCCGCCCTTGGGCAGCCCGAGCAGCTCGGGAGGCACGGCGGGAAGCGCGCTGGGGATCTTGGTGTCCGGGACGCGCTGGACGTACCGGTAGGCGCGGACGCCGTTGCGCCGCTCCTCCCCGGCGAAGGTGACCGGCCAGGCGCGCCGGGTGCTGACGTCGAAGAGCTCCAGGCCCTTCTTCTCCGGCTCCACCGGCCAGAACAGCCCGATCCCCGACTGCCGGACGCGCTTGTCGCCGTCCACCGCCGCGCCGCAGCAGCCGCCGAGCCGCGCGGTGCGGCGGTCGAACGCGAGCCGCTGCCTCTGGAGCTCGATCGTGGTGCCGTTCGCCGTGTCCTGGACGGTCGTGGTGGAGTCCCAGACGGCGACCCCGTCGCCGCCCGCCCCCACGTCGCCGCGGATGGTGTTGGTCGCCACCACCGTGGCGCCGGTGCGCGGGGTGAGCGTCGCGGCGTCGAAGTAGGCGGCGTTGTCGGCCCTCAGCCGTGTGACCTGGTAATGGTCCTCCGGCGCGCCGATCAGCGTGGGCGCGACGTACAGACGCGCGAGGACGGCCCCGGCCAGCATGAACGCGCCGAGGCCGATGAGCGTGAAGCCGATGGTCCTTCGCATTGCGGCCTCCCAGGAACGCGGCGAAAGTAAAACCGGTGCGCGCACAATCCCACAAAGCCGTATCCCTGGCCAGAGCGCGTCCCGCGCTTGTCGCGCGCGCGGGTCAGCTGCGCGGGTCAGACTGCGCGGGTCAGACTGCGCGGTCAGGCCGTGCGGGAGAAGCGGACGCGGCGGCGCGCCGGGTCGGCCTCCTCCAGCCGCACCCTGACCTGCTCGCCGAGCGGCAGGGCGTCGCCGTCGCAGCGGCCGAACACCGGCGGCGCCACCAGCTGCACGCGGCCGCCCGAACGGTCGGCGCTGACGTCCACCACGACGGCGTCGAACACGTCACCGACATGGTCGCGCAGCAGCAGCGCCTCGACGAGGTCGACGCAGGCGTGGTCGACGTCGGCGGCGCGGCGCAGCGCCCGCTGCATCACCTCGGGCAGCTCGGGCAGCGCCTCGCGGGCCCAGCCGGGGACGGGCCGTCCCGCCGCGAGCGCCAGGCACACCTCGGTGGCGTACCGGTCGGCGAGCCGCCGGATCGGCGCCGTGACGTGCGCGTACGGGGCGGCCACGGCGGCGTGCGCGGCCTGGCCCGGCGCCGCGCCGTCGAACGCGGTGTACCCGGCGCCGCGCATCAGGCCCGCCGCGTCGTGCAGGAACGCGGCGTGCCGGGGCAGGGACGGGTCGAGCGCGCGGACGATGTCGCCGTACGAGGCGTCCCCCGGCCAGGCGACGCCGAGCGCCCCGGCGGCGAGCCGGAGCCGCGCCACCGCCTCGGGCGGCGCGGGCGGCATCGTGCGGAGCAGGCCGACGCCGCCGTCCAGCATCATCCGGGCCGCCGCGCGGCCGGTCAGCAGCGAGATCTGCGCGTTCCACGCCTCGGTCGCCAGGTCGCCGCGCAGCTTCAGCGCCCAGCCGCCGTTGGCGTGCACGACCTCCTGCTCGGGCAGCGGGAGGCTGACGCCGCCGCGCGCCGCCTCCGCCGCGATGAGCCGCTCGCCGATCTCGCCGAGCAGCGCGATCCGCGGGTCGCCGTCGTCGTGCCGGGCGCCCGCGTAGTCGAGCCTGTCGTGGCTGCGGACGACGGCGCGCCGCACGTCCATGTCGGTGATCTCGCCGGTGTCGTCGATGTCGATCGTCCAGGCGACGGCCGGGCGGTCACGTCCGGGCAGCAGGCTCGCGGCGTCCTCCGACAGCGGGCGCGGATGCAGCGGCGCGTTGCTGTCGGGCAGGTAGAGCGTGACGCCGCGGGATCGCGCCTCGGCGTCCAGGGCGCCGCCCGGCCGCACGAACCCGGCCATGTCGGCGATCGCGTACCGGACCCGGTGGCCGGCGCCGCGCCGCTCCAGGTGCATGGCCTGGTCCAGGTCGAGGGAGCCGGGCGGGTCGAGGGTGAAGAACGGGAGCCCGCGCAGGTCGGCGCGCCCGTCGGGGTGCCGCGCGGGCCCGGTGGCCTCGGTGAGGACGGCGGGCGGGAACGGGCCGGGCACCGAGTACTCGGCGCGGATCCGGTCGAGGCCCGCGCGGATCTCGGTGTCGGCCTCGGCGGTACGCAGTCGCAGCGGTCGGCGCGGCACAGCACCGAGGTTACGGGACGGGAACCCGCCCCCATACGTGATCTACATTGTAAAGGCGTCGGCCGATGGACGCTCCGGCGAACGCGCGAACTCCCGCAGCCCCGCCGGGTCCACCACGATGATCTTGCGGCGTCCGGTGCGGACCAGGCCCTCGGCCCGCAGCGCGCCGAGCGCCCGGGCGACCGTCTCGCGTGAGGCGTCCATCCAGCTGCCGAGTTCCTCCTGCGACAGCGGCGGGCCGATCACGACGCCTCCGGTCTCGTCCGGCGGCACATGCCGGGCCGACATCTCCGCGAGCTCGGTCAGCAGGATCGCCAGCCGCCGCGCGCCGTGCGCGGACACGTGCGCCTGCAGCCTGCGGTCGGCGTCGTCGAGCCGGCGCACGAACGTGCCGCTGACCAGCCGCCACACGCGCGGGTGCGCGTCCAGGAACCCGGTGAACCGCGCCGCGGGCACCACCAGCGCGCGCAGCGGGCTCAGCGCCGCCACGGTCGCCGAGCGCTCCCGGCGGCCGAGCACCGCGCTCTCGCAGACCAGGTCGCCGGGGCCGCGCACGGCGAGGACGACCTCCCGGCCCTCCTCGCTGGCGGAGGTCACCTTCGCCCAGCCCGACTCGATGATGATGATGTGGTCGGAGTCGTCGCCCTGGTAGCACAGCGGCGTGCGCGGCTGGTACCTGCGCGGCCGGGAGACCTCCCGGAGCGCCGTGCGTTCGGGGGCGTCCAGCGCGGCCCAGAAGGCGTCGCCGGGCGCCGCGGCGCCGCCGCGGGATCGGGGTGCCGGCGGACGGTCGGCCGGCGCGCGTTCGGTCACGGGTCCGCGTCTCCGGTTCGTGGGTTCGGATGAACCGGTACCCGCGACAGATGGGGGGAGTGGGGCGGTGAGGCCCAGTGCCGCGGGTACCGGTCGCTCATGCGGCCGCCGCCCGGACGGGCGTCAACGTCCGTCCCGCGGCGGTGCACTGCCTTCATCCCAATGAGAACCCCTCACTGAGCCGCATGCTGCACGCGGGAGAACGCCGTGTCTGCGTCATCTGACACTTTTGGCGAAAATTGCAGCGCCGATCGGGCGGGGGAGGCGCGGTCAGCGGGACAGGGCGTTCAGGAGCCGGTTGACGGGGCTCGCGAGGTTCCACTCGTCCGCCAGCGCGACGAGCGTTTCCGGGTCGCGGGCCCCGGACGGGAGCCGGTCGTCCAGCGCGGCCAGCTCCGGCGCCTCGATGTCGGTGACGACCCGCACGACCGTCTCGGCCGCGGCGAGATACTCCCGCGCGGCCTCCATCCGGCGCCGCGCGCCCGCCGGGAACCCCTCGTCGGTGCCGGCGTCGAGCGCGGCGAGGATCCCCGCGACCGACCCGAATCTGGTGACGAGCGCGGCCGCGGTCTTGTCGCCGACGCCGGGGACGCCGGGCAGGCCGTCGCTCGGGTCGCCGCGCAGCGTCGCGTAGTCGCCGTAGCCGCGGCCGGGGATGCCGTACTTGGCCGCGACCTCCTTCTCGCCCATCACCTGCAGGTTCCTGATGCCGCGCGCCGTGTACAGGACGGCGACCGGGGCGGCGTCGTCGACGAGCTGGAACAGGTCGCGGTCGCCGGTCACGATGTCGACCGGGCCGTCCGCCGCGCCCCGCACCGCGAGGGTGCCGATGACGTCGTCGGCCTCGTAGCCGGGGACGCCCGCGCGGGCCAGCCCGACCGCGTCCAGCACCGCGTCGATGATCGGCAGCTGCGCCTCCAGCGCGTCGGGCGTCTGGTCGCCGCCGCCCTCGGCCACCCGGTGCGCCTTGTAGGACGGCAGCGCCGCCACCCGGAACGCGGGCCGCCAGTCGGCGTCCATGCAGCAGACGAGGCGCTCGGGGCCGCGGTCCTGGACGAGCCGCGCGATCATGTCGATGAGCCCGCGGACGGCGTTGACCGGCGTCCCGTCCGGCGCCGTGACCGACTCGGGCACCCCGAAGAAGGCGCGGAAGTACAACGACGGCGTGTCCAGCAGCATCAGCCCGCTCATGCGCCACATCGTGCCATGCCGCGGGGACAGCGAGGCGCAGGCGGGCCGGGGCGCGGGCACCGGTCCGCTGCTGCGATCCTGGTACCGCAGTGAAGATCGGAGAATGGAGACGGGTGTGACAACGGAGTTGTATCCGCGTGAGCGCCTCGGCTTGGTGCGGGACGCGGCGGAGAAGGCCGGGCTCGGGGCGGTGCTGCTGACGCCTGGCCCCGACCTGCGGTACGTCACCGGGTACGACGCCAAGCAGCTGGAGCGGCTCACCTGCCTGGTGGTGCCGTCCGGCGGCGAGGCGTTCCTGGTCGTCCCGCGGCTGGAGCTGCCGGCGGCGCAGGCGTCGCCCGCCGGGTCGCTGGGCGTGGAGCTGGTGCCGTGGGACGAGACGGAGGACCCGTACGCCCTCGTCGCCCGCCGCCTGCCGTCCGGCCTGGGCAGTGTGGGCGTGGCCGACCGGATGTGGGCGGTGATGGCGCTGCGGTTCCGCGCCGCGATGCCCGCCGCCGAGCAGGTCGCGGCCGGGGGAGTGCTCCGGGAACTGCGGATCCGCAAGAGCGCGGCGGAGGTGGCGGCGCTGCGCGAGGCGGGCGCGGCGATCGACCGGGTGCACCGCCGGGTGCCGGACCTGCTGAAGGCGGGCCGGACCGAGCGGGAGGTCGGCCGCGACATCGCCGACGCGATCACCGCCGAGGGGCACGCGCAGGTCGACTTCGTCATCGTCGGGTCGGGCCCGAACGGCGCCAACCCGCACGCCGAGCTGTCCGACCGGGTGATCCGCCCGGGCGAGCCGGTCGTGGTCGACATCGGCGGGACGATGCCGAGCGGCTACTGCTCGGACTCGACCCGCAACTACTGCGTCGGCGAGCCGCCCGCCGAGTACCGCGCGTACTTCGAGGTGCTGGAGGAGGCGCAGCGCGTGTCGTGCGAGGCCGTCCGTCCCGGCGTGACGCCCGAGGCGGTGGACGCGGCGGCCCGCGACATCATCGCCGCCGCCGGGCACGGCGCGGACTTCTTCCACCGCACCGGGCACGGCATCGGCCTGGAGTCGCACGAGGACCCCTACATCGTCTCCGGCAACCTGGAGCCGCTGGAGCCGGGCATGGCGTTCTCGATCGAGCCGGGCATCTACCCCGGCCCGCACGGCGCCCGCATCGAGGACATCGTCGTCTGCACCGAGGACGGCCACGAGCCCATGAACGTCACCGACCACGCCCTGGTCATCATCGACTGATCCAACGACGCCCGACCCCGTCGGCGTGAACCTCAACCGGCGCCACAGCTTGAACCTCAACCGGGGTCACGGGTCGTGCGGCCGGAGGCCCTCCAGGGCCGGAGGTCGCACGGCCCGACGGGCGGGGGGCCGTTTCGCGAGACGCGCCAGCGGCTCGGGAAACGGCTGCCCGGCCGTTGACGGGGGTTCCAGGGGGTTGCCCCCCTGGGAGTTACAGAGCCAGGCCGCTGGAGGGGTCGAAGAAGTGCAGGCGGCGGGTGTCGACGGCGAGGTCGACGTGCTGGCCGGGGCGTACGCGTGAGCGGGAGTTGACGCGGGCCGTCCACAGGGCGCGGTTGTCGGTGAGCGGGATCGTCATGTCGGCGTCGCCTTCGGCGGCGTCTTCGGCGAGGTCGGCGGTGTCCTTGTGCTCGACAGGCGGCGCGTCGATGGTGAAGATCACGTTGATCTCGCTGCCGAGTTCCTCGGTGACGCTGCTGCGGACCGCCATCGGCGCCCAGTCGGAGCTGGCGTGCGCGGCGTCCTCGAAGTCCGAGGGCCGGATGCCGAGGATGATCTGGCGGCCGACGTAGTTCTGCAGGCCGGGCTTGTCCTTCAGGACGGAGGCGGGGACGGGCAGCGTGTACCCGGCGAAGGAGACCTGCGCGCCGCCGTCGCCGGCGGTGAGGTCGGCGGAGGCGAAGTTCATCGCCGGGGAGCCGATGAAGCCCGCCACGAACAGGTTGACGGGGTTGTCGAACAGCCGCTGCGGCGTGTCGACCTGCTGCAGCCGTCCCTCGCGCAGGACGCAGACCCGCGAGCCGAGCGTCATCGCCTCGACCTGGTCGTGGGTGACGTACACGGTGGTGACGCCGAGGCGCTCGTGCAGCTGGCTGAGGGAGGCGCGCATGGACACGCGGAGCTTGGCGTCCAGGTTGGACAGCGGCTCGTCCATCAGGAACGCCTGCGGTTGCCGGACGATCGCGCGGCCCATCGCGACGCGCTGGCGCTGACCGCCCGACAGGGCGGCGGGCTTGCGGGACAGGAACTGCTCAAGGCCCAGCATCTTGGCGGCCTCGCGGACCTTCTGCTTGATCTCGGCCTTCGGGGTGCCGCGCAGTTTGAGGCCGAACGCGAGGTTCTGCTCGACGGTCATATGCGGGTAGAGGGCGTAGTTCTGGAAGACCATCGCGATGTCGCGGTCCTTGGGCGCGAGGTCGTTGACGACCTGCTCGCCGATGGAGATCTTCCCGCCGGTGATCTCCTCCAGCCCGGCGATCATCCGCAGCGCGGTGGACTTGCCGCAGCCGGACGGGCCGACCAGCACCATGAACTCGCCGTCGCGGATCTCCAGGTCAAGGCTGTCGACGGCCTTGACGCCGCCGGAGTACACCTTGTCGACCTGGTCCAGCACGATCCTGGCCATCCGGAACCCCCTTTTGGAAACGTTTCCATTGGCCCCTGACGAGCAGGGGTTTTGTCCGATAGCTGGAGTAAACAGCATGGAAACGTTTCCATGGGAGGGATGATCGTGAGAAGATGATCTAAAACCCACCGAAGGGATGATCCGGGCATGACGGACAGGCGGCCGGCGACGGTCAAGGACGTGGCGGCGTCGGCGGGCGTCGGCATCGCGACCGTGTCGCGCGTGTTCTCCGGGACGGGCTCGGTCAGCGCCGCCACCCGGGACCGCGTGCTCGCCGCCGCCCGCGCGCTGGACTACCGTCCGAGCGCTCTCGGCCGCGGCCTCAAGCTGCGGCGCAGCGGCGGCATCGGGCTGATCGTCCCCGACGTCACCGACCCGTTCTGCGGCGAGCTCGCCGCGGGCGTGCTGGCCTGCGCCCGCACCCTCGGCGGGCACGTCATCGTCGACGCCGCCGGCGGCGACCCCGCCCGCGAGGCCGAGATCGTCGAGCGGCTCGCCGAGCAGCGGGTGGACGGCATCATCGCCATGCCCGCCGGCGAGGAGGCCGACTGGCGCGGCGCCGCCCGGGTGTGCTCCAGCGTCGTGTTCGCGGGCCGTGCCCTGCCGGGGCTGCCGGACGTGCCGTCCGTCCTCGCCGACGACGCGGGCGGCGTCCGGGCCGTCACCGAGTACCTCGCCGGGCTCGGGCACCGCCGCATCGCCTTCCTCGGCGCCGTCCCCGGCGGCCCGCCGAGGGTGCGCGAGCGGACGTTCCGCGCCGCCCTCGCCCAGCTCGGCGTGCCCGTCGAGGAGGACCTGGTCGTCGCCGCCCGCCCGGCCCGCGACGCCGCCTACGCGGCCGCCGCCGGGCTGCTGCAGCGCCGCGCCGACGTCACCGCCGTCCTGGCCGCCGGGCACCTGCTCGGCGAGGCCGCCGTGCTCGTCGCGCGCGGGCTCGACCTGCGGGTGCCGGCGGACGTGTCGATCGCGATGATCGACGACGTGGCGTGGGCGGAGCTGTGCGACCCGCCGCTCACCGCCGTCGCCCGTCCCGCCCACGACATCGGCTACCGCGCCTGTGAGCTGCTGCTGCGCGCGCCCGCGCGGCGGGGCAGGGGAGGGCCGGTGCTGCTGCCGACCGAGTTGGTCGTGCGCGGCAGTTGCGGCCCGCCGCGCGTCCAGCGCCGCCGGGCGGGCGGGGAACCGGGCAGATAGAGCCGATCCGTGATCTGAGAAGGCCCGGGCACGGGCCCCGGCGCGCTAGATTTCCCGCGTGGAGGAGATCGATCGACGAATCATGGGCCTGCTGGCAGACGACGGGCGGATGAGTTTCACCGATCTGGCCAAGGAGACGGGCCTGTCGGTGTCGGCCGTGCACCAGCGGGTGCGGCGGCTGCAGAAGCGCGGCGTCATCGCCGGGTTCGCCGCCAAGCTCGACAGCACGCAGATCGGGCTGCCGCTGACCGCGTTCATCTCGATCAAGCCGATCGACCCGGCCGCGCCGGACGACGCGCCCGACCGGCTGGCCCATCTCCAGGCGATCGAGGCGTGCCATTCGGTCGCCGGGGACGAGAGCTACATCCTCAAGGTGCGCGTCGCGTCCCCGAACGAGCTCGAAGATCTGCTGCAGAAGATCCGCGCCGCCGCGAACGTCGCGACGCGCACGACGGTCGTGCTGAGCACCCCCTGGGAGGCCCGCCGCCCCCCGCTGTAGTCACCTCGGCCGGTGTCGTCACGTCAGCGGGGACGGCGGAAGGCCGCGCGGAGGGTGTCGTGCGCGGCGGGCGGGGCGGCGACGTGGTCGAGGGCGAGCAGCGCGGCGCCGAGCAGCGGCGGGTCCTCGGGGACGAGGAGCCGGGCGCGCGGGGCGAGCTCGGCGTAGCGGGCGGCGACGCCGTCCATGAGCAGCGGGCGCCGCGCCGCGAGGACACCGCCGCCGAGGACGACGTCGGCGGGCTCCGCCAGCAGCCCGAGGCGCCGCAGTGCCACCGAGCCGAGCACCGCGACCTCGTCGGCCAGCCGCGCCACGACCTTCAGGGCCACCTCGTCGCCCGCCTCGGCGACGTCGAACAGCACGGGCGCGAGGCCGTTGAGGCGCCCCTCGTCGAACTCGCCGAGATGGATCCCGAGCCCGACGTCGATCGCTCGCCGGACACCGAAATGGGCGGCGACGGCGCCGGTTAGCGCCGTGCGGGCGCCGCGGCCGTCCTCACCGCGGATGCCGTGCCACAGCGCCGCGCGGCCGAGGGACCCGCCGCCGCCCCAGTCGCCGGTGTGGTGCCCGAGCGACGGGAAACGGGCGGTGCGGCCGTCGGGCGCGACGCCCGCGCAGTTGATGCCCGCGCCGCACACCACGGCGACGCCCCACCCGGCGGTGACGGCGCTGCGCAGCAGCGCGAACGTGTCGTTGCCGACCGCGACGCTCGCGGCGGCGCCCCGGCCGAGCAGCAGCTTCTCCAGGCGCTCCTCCTCGCCCGGCAGATCCACGTTGGCCATGTAGGCGGCGAGGTGCGCGACCTCGCCGGGCAGCGCGCCCGCCCGGCGCAGCGCGGCGTCGATGACGCCCGACAGCGCGTCGAGCGCGGTGTCCAGCCCGTCTGCCTGGGGACGGAACCCGTCGCCGCGGACGGTGGCGAGCAGCTCCCCGCCGGCCCCGACGACGGCCGCGTCGGTCTTGCTGTTGCCGCCGTCGACGGCGACGAGAAGGCCCTCACGAGCGGCCATCACGCGGCCCAGGGCAGGTGGGCGCGGTTGGCGGCCACCAGGTCGCGGGCGAGCCGGTCGGCCACGTCGCGCCGGCCGATCAGCGGATGCGCGAGCAGCGCCGCGGCGACGCGGTCGACGCCGCCGCGGACCGCCGCGTCCAGCGCCAGCTCCTCGTAGGCCGACACGTGCGCGATCAGCCCGGCGAACAGCGGCTCCATCGGCGGGACGGGCAGCGGCACCGCCCCGGACGAGGTGATCCGCGCCGGCACCTCGACGACGGCGCGGTCGTCCAGGAACGGCAGCGTGCCGTGGTTGCGGACGTTCACGACCTGCGCGTCGCCGCGTCCGGTCAGCAGCGAAGCGGCGAGCTGCACGGCGGCCTCGGAGTAGAACGCGCCGCCGCGCTCGTCCAGCCGGGCCGGCTTGGTGTCCAGCGCCGGGTCGGCGTACAGGTCGAGCAGGTCGCGTTCGAGCGCGGCGACCTGCTCGGCCCGCGACGGCGCGCCGCGCTGCTCCTCGACGACGAGGTCGTGGTCGTAGAAGTAGCGCAGGTAGTACGAGGGGACGGCGCCGAGCCCGCGCAGGAACGGGGCGGGCAGCCCGGAGATCCGGGCGAGCGCGTCCGGGTGGTCGGCCAGCAGGCGCGGCAGGACGTCCTGCCCGTCCAGCAGCACCGACCGCACCCAGGTGAGGTGGTTCAGCCCGGCGTGGCCGAGGCTCACCCGGTCGGGCGGGACGTCCAGCAGCGCGGCCGCGCGCCGCTGGAACCCGATCGCGACGTTGCACAGCCCGACCGTGCGATGGCCCGCGTCCAGCAGCGCGCGGGTGACGATCCCGACCGGGTTGGTGAAGTCGACGATCCACGCGCTCGGGGCGAGCTCGGCGACGCGGGCGGCGACGTCCAGCACGACCGGGACGGTCCGCAGCGCCTTGGCGAGCCCGCCCGCGCCGGTCGTCTCCTGCCCGACGCAGCCGCATTCCAGGGGGAGCGTCTCGTCGACGTGCCGGGCGGCCTGGCCGCCGACGCGCAGCTGCACCACCACGACCGTCGCGTCCGCGACCGCCTCGTCGAGGTCGCCGGTGGTCGTCACCGTCGCGGGATGCCCGGCCCGCGCCAGCATCCGCGCGGCGACGCCGCCGACGAGCCCGAGGCGCCCGGCGTCCGGATCGTGCAGCACCAGCTCCGACACCGGCAGCGCCGCGTGCGCCCGCGCGAGCCCGTCGACGAGTTCCGGGGTGTAGGTCGACCCACCCCCGATGACTGTCAGCTTCAACCCTTCACTCCCGTCAAGGTCACACCCTGGATGAACACCCGCTGGGCGAGAAAGAACACGACCAGCACCGGCAGGATCGTCAGCAGCGTCGCCGCCATCGTCAGGTTCCACTCGACCTCGTGCGCCGCGCGGAACGTGGCGACGCCGATCGCGAGGGTCCAGTGGTCGGGATCGGCGTAGACGAGCGGCCGGAAGTAGTCGTTCCAGCAGTAGAAGAACTGGAACAGCGCGACGGCGGCCAGCGCCGGCTTGGCCATCGGCAGGACGACCCGCAGCATCGTGCGGAACTCCCCGCAGCCGTCCACCCGGGCGGCGTCGGCGTACTCGCGGGGGATCGTCACCAGGAACTGGCGCAGCAGGAAGATCGAGAACGCGTCCCCGAACAGCTGCGGGATGATCAGCGGCCACAGCGTGCCGGTCAGGTCGAACCGGGCCCAGACGATGTACAGCGGCACCATCGTGACCTGCGGCGGCAGCATCATCGACGAGATCACCACGACCAGCGCGAGGTTGCGGCCGCGGAACCGGAACCGGGCCAGCGCGTACGCCACCGGGACGCTCGACACCAGCATGAACACCGTCGAAAGGCCCGCGTAGACGGTGCTGTTGATCGTCCAGCGGACCATGTCGCCGCTGAACACGTCGACGAAGTTCCCGAACTCCCAGTCGCGCGGCCACAGGTCGTCGCTCAGCGCCTGCCTGTCGCTCATCACCGCGGTCAGCGCGATGAACACCAGCGGCGCCAGGAACATCAGCGCGACGGCGACGGCGGTGGCGTGCACGGCGACCCACAGCAGCGCCCGCCGCGTCCTGCCTCCCGACCTCATGACGCCTCCTCTCCGGCGAACGCGTTGAACTGGCGGAGCAGGAACAGGGTGAACACCATCGCCAAGCCGAACATCATTAGCGCGAGGACGCACGCGTAGCCCATGTTGAACTGCCGGAACCCCTGGTCGTAGAGCCATTGCGGGAACGTCAGCGTGGAGTCGCCCGGGTATCCGGGCGTGTACTGGGTGCCGGGCAGGTCGGCGCGCCCGGACGCGACCTTCCCCGCCACCATCGCCTGCGTGAAGTACTGCAACGTCTCGATCACTCCGGTCACGGCGCAGAACGCCAGCACGGGCGACACCGTCGGCAGCGTGATGTGCCGGAACCGCGACCACGCTCCGGCGCCGTCGATCGCGGCCGCCTCGTACAGCGACCGCGGCACGTTCAGCAGCGCCGCCAGCATGATGATCATGACGTCGCCGACCGCCCAGAGGCCGAGCAGGGTCAGCCCAGGCTTGGCCCAGCCGGCCTCGTTGAAGAAGTCGGGCAGGGTGACGCCGAGCCGGTCGGTGATCGTCGGGAACGGTCCGGTACCGGGGTTCATCAGGAACACGAACGCGACCGTCGCCGACACCGGCGGCACGAGATAGGGCAGGTAGAAGATCGACCGCAGCACGCCCCCGCCCGTCTTGATCTTGGTGAGGAGCTGGGCGATGCCCAGCCCGAACAGCACCCGCAGCGGGACGAGCACCGCCACCAGCCACAGCGTGTTCCGCATCGCCGTCCACGCCTGCTCGTCGCGCAGCAGGTAGGAGTAGTTGTCCCAGCCGACGTACTCCAGCGTGAACAGGTTGTAGCGGGTGAAGGAGAAGTACACGGTGGCGGCCAGCGGATAGGCGAAGAACAGCGCGAACCCGACCAGCCACGGTGACAGGAACGCCAGGACGCGGAGCCGGCGGCGGCGGCGCGCCCGCGCCGCCGCCGTCCCGGTCCGGGCCCCGCCGCCGAACGGCAGGCGCAGGGAACCGAGGGCCACCGGTCAGCCTCCGGCGAGCTTGAGCGCGTCGTCGACCTCGCCGTCGAGCTTGGTGAGCGCGGGGCCGAGGTCGTCGACCTTGCCGGTCTCCCACTGGTCCTGGACGAACTTCTGGAACCGCACGATGTAGTCGTTGCCGTTCGGCGTCGGCGGCGTGGTGTTGCTCGCGGGGTGCTTGAACACGTCCAGGAACGTCTTGAACTGCGGCGGCATCTTCAGTTCGGGTGACGACAGCGCCGCGACGGTGGACGGCACGTTGCCGAGCCCGTTGGCGAGCGTCACCAGCGCCTTGGTCTCGGTGGTGAGGTACCGGACGAACTCCCAGCCGGCCTGGGCGTGCTTGGCGCCGCGCGGGATGCCGATGACGGTGCCGGCGATGAAGCCGCCCCCGTACAGCGACTGCTTGTCGTCGGCGACCGGGTACGGCGCGGTGCCGTAGTCGAGCTTGGGCGCCTCCTTCTCGATGAACTTGGTGCGCCACTCACCGTCGATGGCCATCGCCACCTTCCCCTTCTGGAAGGGGTTGGCCGCCTCGAACTCCTGGCCCAGCGAGCGCAGGAACTTCTTGACGTTGTCGTAGCCGTACCAGTCGATGAGCTCCTTGTTCCACTTCAGGTACGCGGTGAAGGCGGGGTCCTTGGCGAAGTTGGCCTTGCCGTCGTCGGTCAGCCATTTCACCCCGAACGGCGGGGCCATGTGCTGCACCATGTGCTCGTAGTACTGCGCGGACGGCATGAACCCGGCGACCTTGATGGTGCCGTCCGGGTCGCGGACGGTGAGCTTCTTGGCCAGCGCGGTCAGCTCGCTCATCGTCTTGGGCGGCTGCTCGCCCTTCATCAGGGCCTTGTTGTAGTAGAGGCCGTAGGCGTCGGCGAGCAGCGGCATCGCGCACCGGACGCCCTTGTACTCGGTGTACTTGCGCACCGCCTGGGGGAACTGGTTCAGGTCCACCTTGGACTTGGTGATGTACGGCGCGAGGTTCTGCCAGGCGCCGCTCTGGCACCACTGGCCGACGCTGTCGGTGGTGAACGACGACACCACGTCGGGCGGGTTGCCGCCGCGGATGGCGTTGGTGATGCGCTCGTCGGTCTGCCCCTCGACGAGCTTGACGGTGATGTTCGGGTGGTCCTGGTTGAAGCCGGCGACGGCGTCCTTGAACGCCTTCACCTCGTGCGGGGCGCTCCAGCCGTGCCAGACCTCGATGGTCTGCTTCTCGCCGGACTTCGGGCCCTCGTCGGACGGGTCGTCGCCGCCTGCGGTGCAGGCCGCCGTGAGGCCGAGCGCCGCGGCGGCCAGGGCGGCCGCGAGCCGGCACGTGATGGTGGTGGGCACTCCGGTTCTCCTTCGGGGGTGGGACGGCCGTCCGCAGCCGTCGCTGTGTCGGGGAGTGATGCCGGGTCAGGGGTGATGCCGTGTCGGGAAGAGAGGGTGAAAGCGGGGGGTCGGGGGACGGCGGGGGTCGGGGAGGAGCGGTCAGGGGACGGGAACGGTGCTGGAGAAGACCTCGTCGCGGGTCTCCCGGAGTGCCTGCTGAAGCGCCCCGGCCAGGACGGGATTGCCCTGGACGGTGCTGAGCCGCACCCTGGGGCGCGGGATCGTCAGGCTGTGCAGGTGCTGCTGGACGCGCGCGCGGAGCGGTTCGCCCCCGGCGCGCAGGACGTCGCCGCTGAGGACGACGAGAGCGGGGTCGACGATCGCCACGACCGTGGCGAGGATGACGCCGAGCCGGGTCGCGAGCTCGGTGAGGGCCCGTTCGGCGCGCGCGCCCGCGTCGGAGGCGGTGCGGGTCCCGGCGGCGGTGCCGACGTCGGCGGCGGCGCGGCCGAGCGCGGTCGCGGCGTCGCGGCCGCGGAACCCGTGCTCGCGCATCAGCCTCAGCACGGCCGCGCCGCCGGTGAGGCTGTGCACGCCGCCGGTGTGGGTGCGGCGCACGTCCCGCATCAGCGGGGCGCCGACCGCGGGCATGTAGCCGATCTCGCCGGCGCCGCCGGTCGCGCCGCGGTGCAGCGCGCCGTTCAGCACGACGGCCATGCCGACGCCGTCGGCGACCCACAGCAGCACGAAGTCGCCGGCCCCGGCGGCCTGCCCGCCCGCCCGCTCGGCGAGGGCGGCGAGGTTCACGTCGTTCTCGATCGCGATCCGCACGCCGAGCCCGCCGGTGAGCGTCGCGACCAGGTCGGGGACGTGCCAGCCGGGGATGTGGGAGGCGTATCCGAGCCGCCCGGTCGCCGGGTCGACGGCGCCCTGGATGCCGATGACGGCGCGGCCGAGACCGCCGCGGGCCAGTCCCGCGGCCGCGGCGGCGCCGTCGAGCGCGGCGGCCACCCGGGCCACGACGTCCACGCCGGTCCGCTCCGGCGTCGGCAGCGTGTGCTCCCCGACGACCGTCCCGGCGAGGTCGGCGACGCTGACCTGGATCCGCGCCGGGGTGACGTCGGCGCCCGCGACGTGCGCGGCGGACCCGTTGATCCGGTACAGCTCGGCGGTGCGGCCCGGCAGCCCCTCCCGGATCCCGTCCCGGACGACGAGCCCGGCCTCCTCGAGGCGTGCGAGCAGCTGCGAGGCGGTCGGCTTGGAGATGCCGGTGAGGTCGGAGATCTGCGGCCGGGTCAGCGGCCCCCGGTCCAGCAGCGCCTCCAGCGCCGCGCGGTCGTTGATCGCCCGCAGCAGGCTGGGCGTCCCGGGGACTGGCGTGGACACGGCGGCGCCTCCACGTGCGGAAGGTCTCGCGTTAAGAAGGTTTCCTAACTCGGAGGAGAAAGTAAGGACTCTTAACGATCACGTCAAGACCCACGGCCGGTCCCGGACCATCAGAAGTGAGGTGTTCAGGGGGCGGTGACGATGAAGCTGGAGTTGCCGAAGCCGACCTCGTCGCCGGGACGGACGCGGGCCGGGCCGGTCAGCCGCCACCCGTTCACCCGGGTGCCGTTCATCGAGCCGAGATCGGAGATCATCCAGCCCTCGTCGGCGTGGTAGATCTCGGCGTGGAACCGCGACACGGTCAGGTCGGTGAGGATGAACTGGCAGCCGGGCGCGCGGCCGACGACGATCCGCCTCAGCTCGCCCGGCGGCAGCATGAACCGCGGCAGCCGCGGCGCCCGCCAGGCCGCCTCGATCCGCGCGGTCACCTGCGACACCGACGACACGATGCCGGTCAGCCGGTTCAGCACGCGGTTGCCGGGCGGCAGGTCGTGCACGATGTCGGCGAGCTCGGCCTTGCTGCGGGCCTGCAGCACCCGGTCGACGCGGCGCTCGAACGTCTCGTGCGACATCCGGCCCTCGGCCACGCGGTCGCTGAGGACGCGCAGTGCCCGGTCCCGTTCCATGTCGGACGCTCTCACCGGGAATGAGGGCTGACCGTCCATAGCGTGAGTATCCAGTCCCCATCGTCGGCTGTCCAGAATGGCCTTCTGCCGAGGGCCGGGGCGATTCGGCGCCGACCCGCCCTCCCCCGTTTCGATGCCGCCCGGGCCGCGAAGGTTCGCGGCGCGCCGGGATCAGCGCGACAGCAGGTCGCGGGCGATGTGCGTCACCTGGATCTCGTCGGTCCCGGCGTAGATCTGGAACGACTTGGCGTCGCGGGCGAGCTGCTCGACGCGGTACTCGCTCATGTAGCCGTTGCCGCCGAACAGCTGCACGGCCTCCTGCGCGACCTCGCTGGCCGCCTGCGCCGAGTACAGCTTCATCGCCGACGCCTCGGCGAGGGTCGGGGCGCGTCCGGCGCGCTGCATCTCGATGTGCCGGAACACTAGGTTCTGCACGTTGAGCCGCGCGACCTCCATCTTGGCGAGCTTGAGCTGGATGAGCTGGAAGTCGCCGATCCTCTGCCCCCACAGCTCGCGGGTCCTGGCGTACTCGACCGACAGCCGCAGGCACTCCTCGATGACGCCGAGCGACATCGCGGCGACCCCGGCGCGTTCGGTGACGAAGTTCTGCCGCGCCGACTCCTTGCCGTCGCCCGCGCCCGCCGCGAGGAGCCGGTCGGCGCCCGCGCGGACGTCGTCGAGGAACAGCTCGCCGGTGGGGGAGGAGTGCAGGCCCATCTTGCGCAGCGGCTTGCTCTGCTCCAGGCCCGGCATGCCCCTGTCGAGCACGAACGTGAGGATCTCGCGGTCGCGCGGATCGCGCTCGTCGTCGAGTTTGGCGTAGAAGACGATGGTGTCGGCGTAGGGGCCGTTGGTGATGAAGGTCTTGCTTCCGTTGATGACGTACTCGTCGCCGGCCTTCCGCGCGGTGGCGCGCATGCCGCCGAACGCGTCCGACCCCGAGTCCGGCTCGGTGATCGCCCAGGCGCCGATCTTCTCCATGGTGAGCAGCGGCAGCGCCCAGCGCTCCCGCTGCTCCGGCGTCCCGCGCTTCATGATCGTCCCGGCGGCGAGGCCGAGGCCGACGCCCATCGCCGCCACCAGCCCGGGCGCGACCCCGCACAGCTCGATCACCGGGATCATCGTCATCGCCGCGTTCCCGCCGCGGTCCCCTCGCTCCTCGTCCTGGTCCCCGGGGTCCTGGCGGCGGGCGCGGAAGGACGAGCGGGCCAGCTCGTCCATGCCGAACGTCTTGTAGAGGTCGCGGAGCAGGTCGTAGGGCGGCAGGTCGCCGGACTCCAGCGCGTCCAGGTTCGGCCGCAGCTTCGCCTCGATCCAGCCGCGCACCGCGTCCCGGATCATCAGGTCTTCGTCGGACCACTCGATCATGCTCGCCCCGCCCTCCCGCCGCCGCGTCCGGTCATGCGGACCATCCTCGCAGACGGCGAAAGCGAGCGCTTACTGGGGGCGGCTGCCTATTCGGGGAGGGTGACCACGTCGGCGAGGACGCCGCCGTCCGCCGTGAGCCGCTCCGGCGACGGGCTGTCGTAGACGACCAGCACGCGGGTGCCGGGACCCTCGTCCAGCACCGCGATGCCCTCGGCGTGGTCGTCGCCCTCGCCGTAGGGCAGGTCGCCCACCACCTCCAGCTCGTTGGCGGTGACGATCTCGGCGGCGTCGGCCTTCACCGCGTTCCGCCACCGCACCACCCGGACCGGGCCGTCCAGGTCCATGCTGGGCCCGGTGAGGACGAGCAGGTCGTCGCCGTGCGGGCACAGGTCCCGGATGCCGAGGCCGCGCAGGTCGAGGAAGTGGGTGCGGTAGAGGTCGCCGCCGTCGCCGACCGGCAGCGCGCGCAGCCGCCGCGGGTCGCGCGGGTGGTCGCCGGGACGGATCTCCACCAGCACCGCCCAGCCGCGCAGCACCGGGCCGCGCAGCCCGATGTAGAGGCGGTCGCCGTGCGCGGCGATGCCCTCGATGTCGATGCCGTTGTCCTTGCTCGGCACGGACAGGAACGGCGCGAGGTGCGGGTCGCCGGCCAGCAGGTCGGTGAGGGAGTCCTTGTCGAGGCCGAGCACGGCGGCGGTGCGGTCGCCGTCCTCGCGGACGACGCCGGGCAGCCCGTCGTCGCCGGTGACCAGGGGGAGCCGCACGAGGATGAAGCGGTTGTCCTCGCGGACGACCGTGGCGAGCCGCTTGCGGGACTTCGCGTCGCTCTGCCCCGGCTTGATCTTCTTGCGTTTGAGGCTGTGCGAGCCGACCGCCCACAGCCACCCGTTGGAGCGCGCCAGCCCCTCGATGTCGGCCTCCTCGCCGGGGCCGGCGGGCAGCGGGACGAGGTCGGCGAGCGCGATCGTGGCCTGCCCCGCGTAGCCGGTGACGCGGCCGTCGCCGTCCAGGGCGGCGGTGAGCCGCTCGATGGTGGCGGTCTCGTCGCCCGCGACCCACAGGCAGCGGCCGTCCTGGCGGACGGCGGACAGGTTGGTGTGCGTCTCGGCCTCACGGCTCTCCTGCGCGAAGCGCAGCTCGACCCGGCGTTCCACGATCATTGGGGAATGCTCCCACATCAGGTGTCCCACCGGACATCCAGCCGGAGCGGCTTGCGGAAGACCAGGCCGTGCGGGCGGGCCGGGCGGGACGGGTCGAGCCGCAGCCCGGGCAGCCGGTCCAGCAGCGCGGCGAGGGCGGTGCGGGCCTCCAGCCGGGCGAGATGGGCGCCGAAGCAGAAATGCGGGCCGTGCGCGAACGCCAGGTGCTCGGCGGCGTTGTGCCGCCGCACGTCGTAGCGGTCGGGGTCGGCGAACACGGCCGGGTCGCGGTTGGCACCGGCGAGCGACACCCGGACGAGGTCGCCCGCGCCGACCCCGGTCCCGCCGATCTCGGTGTCGCGGGTGGCGTACCGGTCGACGACGGAGGCGGACGGCTCCAGCCGCAGCGACTCCTCGATCGCGGCGGGCAGCAGGCCGCGGTCGGCCAGGACGAGCCGGAGCTGGCCGGGATGCCCGAGCAGGTGCAGGACGGCGTTGGCGATCATTCCTTCGGTGGTGTCGATGCCGCCGAACATCAGGACCGCGGCGTTCGCGACGACCTCGGCGGTGGCGAGCCCGGCCTCGTCATGGGCGGCCGCGGCGAGCAGCGAGCCGGGGCGCGACGCGGTGATCGCGTCCTCGACGGCCGCGGTGAGCAGCCGGTACGCCTCTCCCGACGCGGGCGGCGCGGTGCCGCCCGCGGTGATCGCGGAGACGGCGTCGACGAACGCGCCGTACCAGGACCTGACGGTCGCCGCGTCGACGCCGTCCAGCCCGAGCGCCTCGGTGACGACGGCGACGGCCAGCGGCCCGGCGAGTTCGCCGCGCAGCTCGGCCCGGCCCGCCGGGGCGAGCGCGCCGACGAGCCGCGCGGTCTCGTCCTCGACGAACGCGGTGAACCGCTCGCGGGTCAGGGCCGGGCGGAGCGGGCGGGCGAACGGGTCGCGGTGGCGGGTGTGGACGGGCCCGTCCAGCGACAGCATGCTCGGCCCGACGACCCGCGCGGTGGAGAAGCGCGGATCGTCCACGGTGAACGCGGCGGCGTCGCGCATGACGCGCAGCGCGAGGTCGCGGGAGGTCACCAGCCAGCCGCCGAGCGCCGGCAGCCAGGAGACCGGTTCGCGCTCGCGCAGCCGCGCCAGGTGCGAGTGCGGGTCGTCCTCCAGGGCGGCGGCCGTGACGGCCGCGCCGAGCGGGAACCGGCAGGTCAGATCGGAGTCGGAGGAGGTCGTCACCCGCCCGAGCATAGGCGGCCGCGTTCCTGATCTACAATGTAAAGGCGCCGGGCGGGGCACTCAGGCGGCTTCGGCTTGGCGGCGCCACCATTCGCGGCCGCGCTCCGGCAGCGTGTAGATCGGGTCGTGGTACTCGTAGCGCCTGGTCAGCGCGTCCCGGTCGGACGCCTCCAGGGCGGTGCGGTAGTTCTTCGTCCAGTAGGAGATCCCGCGTTCGCGGTCGTAGTCGGCGAGCTGGTGCACCCAGCGTTTGCCGACGTAGGGGACGTCGCACACGATCCGCGGGGTGGCGAAGCCGGGCAGGTAGCCCATGATGGCGTGCTGCAGCTCCTGCGCCTCCCAGACCGCGAGCCGCCAGTGCTCGCTGCCGGGGATCATGTCGCACATGTAGAGGTAGTACGGCATGATCGCGGCCTCGTCGAGCAGCGCGAACGACAGGTCGAGCAGCGCCGCGGGGGAGTCGTTGACGCCGCGCAGCAGCACGCCCTGGTTGCGGACGTCGCGGATGCCGGTGTCGAGCATCGCCCGGGTGGCCTTCGCGACGAGCGGCGTCACCGACTGGGCGGCGTTGACGTGCGTGTGGATCGCGATCTGCACGCCGCGCTCCTGCGCCGTCGTCGCCAGGCGCTCCATGCCGGCGCGGACGTCGTCCTGGAGCCAGTGCTGCGGCAGGCCCATGAGCGCCTTGCTTGCCAGGCGGATGTCGCGGATGTTGTCGATCTCCAGCAGCGCGGCGACGAACGACTCCAGCCGCGGCCACGGCATGTTGGCGACGTCGCCGCCGGACACGACCACGTCGCGGACGCCGGGCGTGCGGCGCAGGTAGTCGAGCATGGCGCCGAGCCGGTCCGGCGGCTTGATCGTGAACTTGTGCTTGTCGACGCTCGGGGTGGAGTTGCCGACGAGGTCCATCCGGGTGCAGTGCCCGCAGTACTGCGGGCAGGTCGGCAGGATCTCGGCCAGGACCTTGGTGGGGTAGCGGTGCGTGAGGCCCTCGACCGCCCACATCTCGGCCTCGTGCAGCGAGTCGCGGGCGGCGTGGGGGTGCGAGGGCCAGTCGGTGCGCCGGTCGCTGAACACCGGGAGCATGTAGCGGCGGACGGGGTCGGCGTAGAAGGCGCCGGTGGACGAGGAGTCCATCGTGTTCAGCATCTGCGGGGGCAGCAGCATCGACATCGTCGCCCGCTCGGCCTGGTCACGTTCCAGGTCGGTGTAGAACCGCTCGTCGAGCAGGCCGCCCATGACCTCGCGGAGCTGGCGCACGTTCTTCACGCAGTGGGCGCGCTGCCACTGCGCCGACTCCCACTCGTCCCGCGTGACGTCCCGCCATCCGGGCAGCCGCCGCCAGTCGGGCTCCTCCAGCGGCCGGCGCCGGTAGACGTACGGCTGGCGCGCGGTCTCGTCAGAGAGCACGGGTCCGCCGGTCTCCGGATGCAGGGCAGTGGTCATCGTCGACCGCCTCCTCGCCTCATACTGGTCGCGTAAAACTCTTGTACGAGGCCGACGTTACGGGAAGACTTTCGATGAAACCAGTACTGTTCGGTACATCTTACGCAACGTCAGGGGATTCGACGGAGAGGCGGGGACGGCGATGAGCGACGGCGCGGGGGTTTCGGGCACGGCGGTGGGGCTGCATCGGGTGCTGGAGCCCGCGGGCGTGCTGCCGCAGGCCGCGCTGCGCCTGGACCCGGACCCCCGGATCCGTCCCGACGAGGTCCGCGTCGCCGTCGAGCGCCTCAACCTGGACGCCGCGTCCTACCGGCAGCTGCACACCGCGCACGGCGGCGACCCGGACGCGATCCGGGCCGAGGTGCTGCGGATCGTCGCCGAGCGCGGCAAGATGCACAACCCGGTGACCGGGTCGGGCGGCATGCTCGTCGGGACCGTCGAGGAGGCCGGGCCCGGTTCGCCGCTCGGCCTCAAGCCGGGCGACCGCGTCGCGACGCTCGTCTCGCTCACCCTCACCCCACTGTCGATCACCGACGGCCTGGCCCGCTGGGACGGGCTGTCGGAGCAGGTCCCCGCCGAGGGCCACGCGATCCTGTTCGCCCGGTCGATCGCCGCGGTGCTGCCCGGCGACCTGCCGGTGCCGCTGGCCCTCGCCGTCATGGACGTGTGCGGCGCGCCGGCCCTCACCGGCCGTGTCGTCACCGCGCGGCCGGACGCGCCTTCGGTCGCGGTGCTCGGGGCCGCGGGCAAGAGCGGCTCCCTGTCGCTGGCCGCCGCCCGCCGCGCCGGAGCGTCCCGCGTGATCGGGCTCGTGCCCACCGCCGAGGAGGAGAAGCGGCTGGCGGCGACCGGGCTCGCCGACGCGGTCGTCCGCGCCGACGCCCGCGACCCCGTCGCCGTCGCCGCCGCCGTCGGGGACCCAGTGGACGTCACCGTCGTCTGCGTGGACGTGCCGGGCTGCGAGCACGGCGCGATCCTGGCGACCGCGCCCGGCGGCACCGTCGTGTTCTTCTCGATGGCGACGTCGTTCCCGGCCGCCGCGCTCGGCGCGGAGGGCCTGGCCGCCGACGTGACGATGCTCATCGGGAACGGCTACGTCCCCGGGCACGCCGAGGCCGCGCTGGACCTGGTCCGGTCGGAACCCGCCGTCCGTGCGCTGTTCACCTCCAGGACCGGGGACGATTCGGCACAATGACCGGTACGCCCCGGACGCGGCGGGGGAACCGATCACGAGGGAGACGGCATGGGGAGCATCACCGAGGAGTTGCGCGGGCGGGATCCGAAGGAGCGCCGGGCGCAGATCGTCGACGTCCTGGTCGAGGCGTTCTCGGACCTGATGGAGCGCAGCCCCGCGGAGTTCCGCCGCCGCTTCCGCAAGATGGCCTCCGACCCGTTCGCGTTCTACCGGGGCAGCGCCTGCCTGTTCTACGCCGACATCGTCCACGACGACGACCCGTGGGCCGACGAGCGCACGTCCCGCGTGTGGATCCAGGGCGACCTGCACGCGCAGAACTTCGGCACCTACATGAACGACGACGGCGTGTTCGTGTTCGACGTCAACGACTACGACGAGGCGTACGTCGGCCACTTCACCTGGGACGTCAAGCGGCTCGTCGCGAGCCTGGCGCTGCTGGCCTGGCAGAAGGCGATCTCCGACGCCGACATCCGGCGGCTCATCGAGACCTACGTGCGCGCCTACGTCGACCAGGTCCGCCGGTTCGCCGCCCACGGCGACGGCGACGGTGACGAGAAGTTCGCGCTGACGCTCGACACGACCGGCGGGTACGTCCGGGACGTGCTGGTCGCCGCGATGGGCGGCACCCGGATCGGGCTGCTGGCCGGGATGACGGAGGTCCACGGGCCCGACCGGCGGTTCCGTGACCGTCCCGGCGTCCGGCGCCTCGACGACGCCGAGCGCGCCAAGGTCGAGGCCGCCTACCAGGAGTACCTGACGACGATCCCGGCCGAGAAGCGGTTCGGCAGCCTCACCTACGGGGTCAAGGACATCGTCGGCGCGTCCGGGTTCGGCATCGGCTCCGCGGGCCTGTCGGCGTACAACATCCTGGTCGAGGGGAACACGCAGGCGCTGGAGAACGACGTCGTCCTGTCGATGAAGCAGGGCAACGTCGCCGCCGCCAGCCGCGTCGTCGACGACCCCCGCATCGCCGAGTACTTCCAGCACCACGGGCACCGCACCGCCGTGTCGCGCCGCGCGCTGCAGGCCAACAGCGACCCGTGGCTCGGCCACACCCGGATCGACGGCGTCGGCTACGTCGTCCAGGAGCTGTCCCCCTACGAGGAGGACCTGGACTGGAGCGGCCTCACCGAGCCGGAGGAGATGCTGTCGGTGCTGGACGACCTCGGCCGCGCCACCGCCAAGGTGCACTGCGTGTCCGACACCGACTCCGACCACACCCTGGTCGGGTTCCAGGTCGAGGACGCCATCGACGCGGTCATCGGCCCGGACGAGTCCGCGTTCGTCGCCGCGATGGTCGCGTTCGGCACCCAGTACGCCGAGATCGTCCGCGACGACCACACCTACTTCGTCGACGCGTTCCGCAACCACGAGATCCCCGGCCTCTAGGGGCGGGGTTCAGGCGGCGGGGCGGATGAGCAGGAGCGCGATGTCGTCGCGGTCGCGCTGGTCGGACAGCAGGGCCAGGACGCCGTCGGCGGTGTCCTCCAGCTCGCCCGACTGCGACGCGACCAGGGCGGACGCGAGGCGGGCGATGCCCTCGTCCACGCCCCGCATCCGGCTCTCGACGAGGCCGTCGGTGTAGAGGGCGAGGGTGGCGCCCGCCGGGATCGTCTCCGTGACCTGCTCGTACTCGGGCGGGTGCGCCTGGTCGGACACGCCGAGCGGGAGGCCGCGCGGGGCGGCGAAGTGCCGCGCGGTCCCGTCGGGGAGCGCCAGCAGCGGCGGCGGATGCCCGGCGCACGCGACCTCGCAGCGCCGGGTCGCCGGATCGCAGACCAGGCACAGGCAGGTCGCGAACTGGGCGGCGTGCAGGCCCTGGGCGATGGCGTCGAGCCGCTCCAGCACCTCGGCGGGCCGGAACTCGCAGGCGGCCAGGGTGTGCGCGGCGACCCGCAGCTGCCCCATCGCCGCGGCGGCGGTGACGCCGTGGCCGACCGAGTCGCCGATCACGACGGCGATCCGGTCGCCCGGCAGCGGCACGACGTCGTACCAGTCGCCGCCGACGCCGCTGCGGGCCGGCAGGTAGCGGTGCGCCATCTCCAGGCCGGACGGCGCGGCGACCGCCGCGGGCAGCCGGGCCGGGGGCCGGAGACTCTCACTCAGCGCGGTCGCGGTGCGGTGCTCGCGGCGGTACAGGCACGCGTTGTCGATGCACGTCGCGGCGCGGGCGGCGAGCTCGGCGGCCAGCGCGGTGTCGGCGGCGGCGAACGGCAGCCGGCCGCGCTTGCGGCTGAACACCGCGAACCCGAGCGGCCGGCCCCGCGCCACCAGCGGCACCGCCAGCAGCGACACGTGGTCGAGGAGCCCGTCGATGAGGCGGCCGGTGTGGTGCGCCATGGTGTCCTGGATGGCGTCGCCGCCGAACTCGACCATGCCCGCGGTGGCCAGGCACCGCGCGTACGGCGTGGACGGCGGGTAGACGATCACCTCGTTGACGGGGAACTCGCGGGACCATTCACGCGGGTCGTCCTCGGCGAACGCGATCGCCAGCCGCCGCACGACCGCCGATCCGCCGCCGTCCAGACCGACGCCCTCGAAGGCGTTCCCCGCGAGGCCGGCCCCTGGGACGGCGCCGTCCTCCGGGCCGGCGCTGCCGGGTGCGGGCCGGTCGTCGTCGGCGAGCAGCCGCTCCAGCACGTAGATGGCGCCCGCGTCGGCGAACCGCGGGACGGTGACCGCGACGATCTCCCGCGCGGTCGGGTGCAGCTCCAGCGTCGAGCCGATACGGCGGCCCGCCTCGCTGAGCAGCTCCAGCCCGTCCGCCCACGGCGGTGACACGGTCAGCGCGATGGTGGTGCCGCCGTCCTCGACGGTCATCGGCTCGCAGGTCACCAGCAGCCCGCCGCCGGACTCGCCGCCGCCCGGCAGACCGCCGGCGGGCAGCGGCAGCAGGCCGTGCCACGACCGGCCCGCCGCGGCGTGTTCGAGCGCGGCCGCGAGCGGCTCGGCGGCGCCCGGCGGTCCCGGCCGGTCGGTGAGCAGGTCGGCGAGATCGGTCCCGACGGCCTCGCCGGCGCCGCGGCCGAACAGGCGCGCGGCGCCCTCGCTCCAGCCGGTGATCCGCCCGTCCGGGGCCAGCAGGACGGTCACCGGCGCCGCCTGCCACGGGGGTCTTTCGGACATCGGCCTTCACTGTTCCGTGTGCCGGGGGCCCCGGGTGGAACCGCGTCGACGGTCAAAGACCAAGCGTCGCACGGGTTTACGACTTCCTGCTCGGTGGTGACCACAATTTCGCGTCCGATCGTGATCTCGCGACGGGGCTGCTGCGGGTCGAGCCGCAGGCGCGGGAACTCGCGCGGGCGAACCGGGCGTTCCTGCGGCGGGCGGTCCGCGCGGTCGCGGAGGCGGGCGTCGACCAGTTCGTCGACATCGGGTCCGGTATCCCCACGCAGGGCAACGTGCACGAGGTCGCGCAGGGCGTCGCCCCGGGCGCGCGGGTGGTGTACGTCGACAACGACGACGTCGCCGTGGCGCACAGCCGCGCGATCCTGGCGGGGAACGACCAGGCGGTGGTCCTGCGGGCCGACATGCGGCGCCCCGATGACATCCTCTCCGACCCCGCGCTGAAAGGGCTTCTCGACCTGGTGAGGTCGGTCGCGTTCCTGCTGAACGCGGCGCTGCATCTCGTCAAGCGCGAGGGGGACCCGGCCTCGATCGTCGCCGCGCTGCGGGACGCCTGCGCGCCCGGCAGCCACCTGGTGATCTCCCACCTGACCCATGAGTCCGCGCCGGGGAAGACCGCGGCGATCGGCAAGCTGTACGACCGGGCGAGATCCCCGGCGGTGTCCCGCTCGCACGCGGAGATCCTGGGGTTCTTCGACGGCTGGGAGCTGCTCGGCCCCGGGCTGGTGTACGTGCCGCTGTGGCGTCCGGACGAGGGCGACGCCGTGGACGACCCCGAGCGGTTCCTGATGCTCGGCGGCGTGGGCCGCCGCTAACCCCGCCGTGCGCATCCTTGTCGTGCGCATCCTTGTCGTGCGCATCCCGGTCGCGCGCATCCTGGTCGTGGGCGGTCAGCGGGAGAACGCGATGGCCGCGCCCGCGCTGACGACGATCGCGATGACCGCCAGGACCAGCGACGTGGACAGCGGGTCGCGGCGCCGCGGCGGCTCCGCCCGGGCGCGGGGCGTCGTGTGCGCCGGGGTCGGTTCGGCCTTCTCGGACGGTGCCGGCCGTGGCGGTGTCCGGGGCGGGGCCGGGGCGGCGGGCTGGATCGCGTCCGTGGGCCGGGGGCGCGGCGTGGGAGGTGGCGCCGGTGTCGTGGTGACGGGCGGAGAAGGTGGCGTCGGCGGGGTAGGCGTCGGCGGTACCGGAGGGGTCGGCGGTATGGGCGGTATGAAGGTCGGCTTCGGTGGTTTCGGCGGGAATGGCGGGATCGGGTGTGTGGGCGGTGGTGGCAGCGGCGGTAGGCAGGTGGGCAGGGCGGGCGGGCCGGGCCGGTGGTGCACGCCGAGCTCCACGTGGACGCACAGGCTGATCCGCGGCTTGGGGATCGGATGCGACTCGGCGGCGAGCGCGCGGGACGGGAGCGCGCACAGCGGGACGGCCAGCGCGCCCGCGACGGCGGCGGCCGACACGCGCCGTACCGGCACCCGCAGGGCCTGCACGCGAAGATCCTGCGGGACGAGGGCGCGGCGCATGGTCAGCCGCCTCCCGCGATGCGCTGCAGGTCTGTGTGCAGGCTCGTGAACGCCTCCGGCTCGACGGCCAGGGCCCCGGTGAACACGTGCGAGATGTCGATGGTCAGGTACGTCCCGGCCGCCAGCAGCGACGCCATCAGCGCCAGCGGGACGAGCGTCATCCCGCGCGGGCGGGCGCCGGACAGGAACGGCAGCAGGACGACGACGACCCCGGTGAGCAGGGTGATGACCAGCAGCCCGGCGGGCGGCGAGGTGCGGGCGTCCATGGCGCGCTGGCGGCGGGCGGAGGAGATCTCGCCGAGGTACTGCAGCACGCCGCCGCGGGCGTCCTTGACCTCCTCGTCGTCGCCGGGCTTGATGGCGATGACGTCGCGGCGCAGGCGCTCCAGGTCGGTCCAGCCGCGGGGGCTGAGCCGCCCGTCCTTCATCAGCTCCCACTCGGGGCCGCGGACCAGGTCGACGTAGCCGCGCAGTCCTTGCTGGACGTGCCGGGCGTCGGCCGGCCGCAGCCGCGACGCGGCCCAGTACGCCTCGGCGATCGCCTGGCTCTCGGTGTAGGTGTTGGAGCGAGCGGAGTCGGCGGACGTCCACGGCACGATGACCGCGATGGCGAACGCGAGCAGGAACAGCGCGGACAGCATCGCGCCGGTGTGAGCGTTGGTTGGGCCGTCCGGGTCGGGGTCGTCGACGGCGCGGGTGCGCCGGACCAGCCGGCTCGTCACAAGGACCACGCCGATGGCGCAGGCCGAGGCCGCGAAATATATGATCATGGCCCTCCCGGGGAGCGGATCCGCCATCACTTCGGGTGATTGTAGATTTACGGCCGGTCGCCGGACATGGGTTCGCGCAGGTCCTCACCTGACGGTGAGGTGACCACCCGGCCAGGGAAGATGGAGCTGTCCGCCGATCCAGGGCGTCCGGAACGCCGTCTGGTAGTTCTTGTGAAATACGGTGTTCGTACCGGAAGATCTCCTGTAGGGATCTCTGATCGAAGGACGATTGACGGAACCGACCTGAGAGGGCGGTCATGCGAGGGCCGCGCGATGGCCGGACCTGGCCCGCACGAGGGGAGACGGCGATGGCGCCGCAGGGAAAGCTGGACCTCGACCCGGAGGTGGTGCGCACCGCCCGGCGGCTCGCCGCCCGGGCCGCCGAGCCCATCATCGAGATGGCCCGCTCCCACACGACCGTCTCCGTCGAGCGCGCCCTGCTGCGCCTGGCCGGCCTCACCGGCGCCGACGGCGAGGGCCGCCCGTGGGCCAACCATCTCGCCGACGCCGTCCGCGACCAGGTCGGCCTGGAGCACGGCGTGGCCCTCCCGGTCTGGGACGCGCTGCTCAACGGCCCGCACGGCACCCTCGGAGACCTCGCCCAGGCCGCCGCCCGTGGCCGCGTGTCGTTCCGGCTGCCCGCCGGGACCGACGCCGCGCACGCCCGCAAGGCCGCCGCCGAGGCGGCCCGCGCCGGGATCGCCCGCGTCGACCGCCGCCGCGCCGAGCGCGACGCCCTGCTGCGCGAGCTGCCCACCCCCGACACCGCCGACCCGCCCCGGCCGCTGGTCTACCTGATCGTCGCGACCGGCGACATCTACGAGGACATCCCGCAGGCGCAGGCCGCCGCCCGCGAGGGCGCCGACGTCGTCGCGGTGATCCGCTCCACCGGCCAGTCGCTGCTGGACTTCGTCCCCGAGGGCGCCACCCGCGAGGGCTACGCCGGCACGTACGCCACGCGCGAGAACTTCCGGCTGATGCGGGCGGCGCTGGACGAGGTGTCCCGCGAGCTGGGCCGGTACGTGCGGCTGACGAACTACGCCTCCGGCCTGTGCATGCCCGAGATCGCGACGCTCGCCGGGCTGGAGCGCCTGGACATGATGCTGAACGACTGCATGTACGGGATCATCTTCCGCGACATCAACCCCCGCCGGACGTTCATCGACCAGCGCTTCTCCCGGCAGATCCACGCCCGCGCCGGCATCGTCATCAACACCGGCGAGGACAACTACCTCACCACCGCCGACGCCGTCGACGCCGCGCACACCGTGATCGTCAGCCAGCTGCTGAACGAGCGGTTCGGGCACGAGGCGGGCCTGGCCGACGCGCAGCTCGGGCTCGGCCACGCCTTCGAGATCGACCCGGCGATCCCCGAGTCGTTCCGGCTGGAGCTCGCGCACGCCCAGCTCGTCCGGGAGTTGTTCCCCGGCGCGCCGCTGAAGTACATGCCGCCGACCAAGCACATGACCGGCAACATCTTCAACGGGTACCTGCTGGACGCCTTCTTCAACCTCGCCGGCGTCATGACCGGCCAGTCGATCATCCTGATCGGGATGATGACCGAGGGCATCCACACCCCGTGGCTGTCGGACCGCGACCTGGCGCTGGAGAACGTCCGGTACGTTCGCGACGCCTGCGGGGGCCTCGCCGAGGACTTCATGCCCCGCCCGGACGGGATGCTCGTCCAGCGCGCCAAGCGGGTGCTGTCGGAGTCGGTCGACCTGCTCGGCCGCGTCGCCGACGACGGGCTCCTGGAAGCCATCGCCGAGGGCACGTTCGGCGTCACCCGCCGCCCGCCCGACGGCGGCAAGGGGCTGGACGGCGTCGTCCCCCGCGCCGACGGCTACGTCAACCCCGCGATCGAGATCCTCGACACCGAGAACCCGCACGCCGCCCGTCCCGCCGCCGGTGCGGCCGCGGGCGGCGCGGCCGACCAGGAGGTGCCCGCATGACGGTCGAAAGCCCGGGGACCGGGACGCAGACCCCGGCCGACCCGGCCGACACCCGGCAGGTGATCCGCCCCTACGGCGACACCACCGGCGACGGCCTGGTGCAGATGTCGTTCACCCTGCCCGTCCCCGCCGGCAAGCGCGCCGACGCCGCCGCCCTGCAACTCGCCCAGAAGATGGGCCTGGACCCCGCCAGCGTCGTGCACGCCAAGCCGATGGGACCCCACTTCACCTTCTTCATCGTGTACGGGAAGGTCGGGCACCTCATCGACTACGCGTCCATCCCCGCCCCGCAGGAGCGCGCCTATCCGCTGCTGACGTCCCAGGAGGTGAACCTGGCGATCCGCGGCGCCCTGGGCCGGCGGCTGGTCGTCGTGGGCGCCTGCATCGGCACCGACGCGCACACCGTCGGCATCGACGCGATCCTGAACGTCAAGGGCTTCGCGGGGGAGAAGGGACTGGAGTACTACCGCGAGATCCAGGTGGTGAACATGGGCGCGCAGGTGACCGTCGCCGAGCTGGTGGAGCGCGCCAAGGCCGAGGACGCCGACGCCGTGCTGGTCTCGCAGGTCGTCACCCAGCGCAACGCGCACGTGCACAACACCAAGCAGATGGCCGCCGCGTTCCACGCCGAGTACCCGACCGCCGTCGCCGGCGGGATGGGACGCCCGCTGCTGGTCGTCGGCGGTCCCCGGTTCGACACCGTCGGCGAGGCCGACCTCGGCGTCGACCGGATCTTCGGCAAGGGCACCACGCCCGCCGAGGTCGCCAGCTACCTCGTGCACGCCCTGCTGCCCGCCGGCGACCGCCCGCCCGGCGACGAGACCGACACCGAGGACCAGGACGAGGAGGACGGCGACCAGTGAGCGACCCGCGCGAGGGGACGGCCGTCACGCACCGCAGGTACGTCCCCTACTCCCACGCCCACTACGCCGGCGACCTGGTCGACGGCGCCTACGTGCTCGGCATGTTCGGGGACGTGGCCACGGAGCTGTGCGTCCGCACCGACGGCGACGAGGGCCTGTTCGCCTCCTACTCCGACGTGCAGTTCCGCGCGCCCGTCCGCGCCGGGGACGTGCTGGAGGCCACCGCCGTCCTCACCCGCGCGGGCACCCGGAGCCGCGTCATGGAGTTCGAGGCCCGGGTGGTGTGCCGGGGCCGTCCCGACAGGGGCGAGTCGGCGGCGCGGGCGCTGCCCGAGCCGATCGTCGCGGTCACCGCGACCGGCACCGTCGTGGTGTCCGCCGCCGGCGGCTGAACGCGCCCCGGCATGATCCGAAATCCCGCACCGCCAATTCACGCGACGTCACGATCATGGTGTTGAGCTGGGAAAACACAGAGTCGCCGCAGAACATGCGGCGGTTGACAAGGTGGCGGAAGCCGGTAGTTTTGCAGCAGTCCAGCACGGGACTCACCGATCGGCCGCCCGAGGCGCCGCCGGGCACCGCGCCACGACGGGACGGGGATCACGCGAGTGGTCGACGCCGTGCCCGCCCGAGCCAGCGCGGTGATCCGAGGCCGTGCCCGGACGGAGCCGCCCGATCGCGCGGGGGGTTGGACCCGGGAAGGGCCCGGACATCCAGTAGAAAACGGAGCCTCGCTCTCACCGCCTGTGGGACGACTCCGGCCCGATGGATGTCGCGGGCCCTCTTCCGTGCCCGCCGTCCCCACCTGGCCGCCCGCCGGGCCGTGCGCCGGGCCGTGCGCGCGGTCGCCGTGGCCGCCGGAGCCCGGTAGCGTTCCCACAAGAGACCGAGCGAACGAGGTGGGACGTGGCCCAGGAGACCCTGCCGGACCGGTCCCCGGCCAAAGGCCCCGACGAGGGCGCGGGCGGCGATCCCGGCGGCCGGGAGCGCACGGGACGCCTGAGCCGCCTGCCCGGCCGGATCCGCGCGGGCGGCCGCGCCGGCTGGCCCCGCACCCTGCTGGCCGTCGCGTCCGGGCCGGTCACGTGGCTGGCGTTCCCGCCCATCGACTTCACGCCCGCCGCGCCCGTGGGCGTCGCCCTGCTCACCCTCGCGCTGCGCGGGCTGCCCGCCCGCACCGGGGCCTGGCTCGGCTTCGTCGGCGGCGCCGCGTTCTTCCTGCCCGTCCTGGAGGGGATCGCCGCCATCGGCCCGGACGGGTGGATCGCGCTCAGCCTCGTCCAGGCCCTGTACTTCCTGCCGCTCGGCGCCGGGCTCTCCCTGGTCGCCCGGCTGCGGGGCTGGCCGGTGTGGACGGCCGCGCTGTGGGTCGGGGAGGAACTGGTCCGGGGGCACGTCCCGTTCGGCGGGTTCCCGTGGGCGCGGCTCGCGTTCAGCCAGACCGCCTCGACCCTGACGCCGTACGCGTCCTACGGCGGGGCGCCCCTCGTCACGTTCCTCACCGCCCTGATCGGCGGGCTGCTCGCCTACGCCGCCGTCACCGCCCACCGCGCCTACCGCGCCCGGCCGCCCGCGCGGGAGGAGGGGGAGGAGCCGGAGCGGGCCCGTGGGCCTTGGCGGGCCGCCGTGCCCGCCGCGGCCGCGCTCGCCGTGATCGCGGCGCTGGCCGGGGGCGGCGCGCTGATCCCCACTCCCACGTCCGGCCGCCCCGTCACCGTCGCCGTCGTCCAGGGCAACGTGCCGCGCCTCGGCCTGGACTACCTCGGCCAGCGCAAGGCCGTCCTGAACAACCACGTCCAGGCCACGCACGAGCTGGCCAGGCGGGTCCGCGCCGGCCAGGTCGCCCGGCCCGAACTGGTCGTGTGGCCCGAGAACGCCAGCGACCTGGACCCCTACGCCGAACCCGACGCCTACAACGCCATCGACGGCGCGGTGAAGGACGTCGGCGTCCCCGTCCTGGTCGGCGCGCTCACCGACACCCCCGACGGCGAGAAGGTCGAGAACCGCGGCATCGTCTGGGACCCGAAGACAGGGCCCGGCGACTACTACGTCAAACGGCACCCCGTCCCGTTCGGGGAGTACCTGCCGTTCCGCGACGTCCTCACCAAACTGATCACGCGGTTCGAGCGGGTCCCGCGCGACTTCGCCAAGGGCACCCGGTCCGGCGTCATGCGGCTCGGCCCGGTGACCGTCGGCGACGTGATCTGCTTCGAGGTGGCCTACGACCGGGAGGTCCGCGACGTGGCGGGCGGGAACCTCCTGGTCGTGCAGACCAACAACGCCACCTACGGCCGCACCAGCCTCCCGCCGCAGCAGATCGCGATGTCGCGGCTGCGCGCGGTCGAACATGGCCGTACGATCTTGGTTGCCGCGACCAGCGGCATCAGCGCGATCGTCGCACCGGACGGCCGCATGATCGACAAGTCCCGGGAGTTCGTCCCGGACCTGCAGGTCGCGACCGTCCAGGCGCGGACGTCGCGGACGCTGTCGGACCGGCTCGGCGCCGCGCCCGAATGGGCGCTCGCGGCGCTCGGGCTCGGCGCGGTCTGCGCGGCGGCATGGACGGCGGCCAGGAGGAACGAGGGGAATTGACGCCGATGGAGATCCCAGCCGACCTCGGCCGGGTGCTCGTGATCATCCCGACGTACAACGAGCGGGACAACATCGAGCGCATCGCCGGGCGGGTGCGCGAGGCCGTCCCCGCGGTGGACGTCCTGGTGGTCGACGACGCCAGCCCCGACGGCACCGGCGAGGTCGCCGACGCCATGGCCGCCGCGGACGAGCAGATCAGCGTCCTGCACCGGGCGGGCAAGGACGGTCTCGGCCCCGCCTACATCGCCGGGTTCCGGTGGGCGGCCGAGCACGGCTACGACGTCATGGTCGAGATGGACGCCGACGGCTCCCACCAGCCCGAGGAGCTGCCGCGGCTGCTGACCGCGCTGCAGGACGCCGACCTGGTCATCGGCGCCCGCTGGGTCCCCGGCGGCAAGGTCCGCAACTGGCCCAAGCGCCGCGAGGCGCTGTCGCGCGGCGCCAACACCTACGCGCGGCTGATGCTCGGCATCCCGCTGCACGACGCCACCGGCGGCTACCGCGCGTTCCGCGCCGCGACGCTCGACAAGATCGGGCTGGAGGAGGTCGACTCGCGCGGCTACTGCTTCCAGATCGACCTGGCGCTGCGGGCGGTGCGGCACGGCCTGCGGGTCGTGGAGGTCCCGATCACCTTCGTCGAACGCGTCCACGGCACCAGCAAGATGAGCCGCGACGTGATGGCCGAGGCGGCGCTGCGGATCACCCAGTGGGGCGTCAGCGGCCGCGCCCGCAAGCGGCGCGGGCCCGGCTGAGCTCCGTCCGCCGAGGTCGGCGTGGCCGCCTGAACTGCGGCCGCGCTGGTGGGCGGGAAACGTTCGGGGGCGTCCCGGCGTTGTAAGGGGAGAGGGATTCACCCCGCTACCCGAAGATGGAGTCATGCTGCCGCTGCTACTGGTTCTGGCGTTCCTGGTGCTGCCCGTCGCGGAGATCTACGTGATCATCCAGGTGGGCGGGGCGATCGGCGCCTGGCCCACGGTCGGGCTGCTGGTCGCCGAGAGCCTGCTCGGCGGCTGGATCGTGCGCCGTGAGGGCCGCCGCGCGTGGCGCACCCTGGAGGAGACGCTGCGGCGCGGTGTCATGCCCGAACGGGAACTCGCCGACGCCGCCCTGGTCATGGCGGGCGGCGTGCTGCTGCTGACGCCCGGGTTCGTGACCGACGTGTTCGGGTTCGCGTTCGTGCTGCCGTTCACCCGCCCGCTGGTGCGCCGCGTCCTGTCGCGGTACGCGTCGCGGCGGATGCGGGCGGCCGAGGAGCGGGCGCGGTCGCGCGCCGCGTTCCCGCCGGGCTTCGCCGCCGGGTTCGACCCGTTCGGACGCGGCCCGGGCCGCCGTGTCGAGACCCCGCCCGGCCCGGTGGTGCGCGGTGAGGTCATCGACGAGGACGACTCCCCGTCCCGCACCTGAGGACCCACGTCAGGCCCCTCATCCATGCTTCGTGATCGGCGCCCGCACGCGCCCGGACGCGGATCGGGCCCGAACAGCGGATGCTGTTCGGGCCCGACACGTCTCAGTAGTTTTCAGTCGCTCATGCCGACTTCCTGCGCCCGGCGCGCAGGATCTCCAGCCGCTCCGCAAGGACCTCCTCAAGGTCTTCGAGCGTCCTGCGCTCCATGAGCATGTCCCAGTGCGTGCGCGGCGGCTTGCCCTTCTTGGCTTGGGGCAGCTCCCCGTCGACGCGCAGGGCCGTGGCGCCGCAGTTGCGGCATTCCCAGGTCATCGGCACCTCGGCCTCGGCGGCGAGCGTCACGGTGAACCGGTGGCCCTTCGTGCAGGTGTAGTCCACCTCTTGCCGAGGGGCCAGATCGGTATTGCGATCGTTCTCGTAGCTCGTCGCTCCGAGTCGGGTGCCGCGAAGTGCGCGCTCGGCCATCGTCACGTGCCTCCCAGACGGCTTGCGGTCTTGCCCTAACCAACGCTGAGTACCCGGACAAGATTCCCCAGGGCGGTGAAGCCCAACCCTGCCGTTTGCGGCCGTGCCGTCCCGTCCGGGCACGGCGGCCCCTGTAGCGGGCCTGTAGTGGGCCTGTGGCGGGCCCGCGCGGGCGTCAGCGACGGCGTGTGAGGACCTCGTCGATCAGCCCGTAGTCCTTGGCCTCGGCGGCGCTGAAGTAGCGTGCCCGGTCCAGGTCGCGGCGGACGGTCTCGGTGTCCTTCCCGGTGGCCTCCGCCACGATCGCCTCGGTCTGCGCGCGCAGCCGAAGCACCTCGCGGGCCTGGATGTCCAGGTCGGTGGTGTAGCCGCGGGACACCTCGATCGCCGGCTCGTGCAGCAGGATCCGCGCCCCGGTGAGGGCGGCCCGGCGGCCCGGCGAGCCCGCCGCCAGCAGGACCGCCGCGGCGGATCCGGCCTGCCCGACGCACGTCGTCTCGATCGGCGGCGCGACGTAGCGCATCGTGTCGCAGATCGCCAGCATCGCCGTCAGCGACCCGCCGGGGGAGTTGATGTACAGGGCGATGGGGCGGTCGGGGTCCATGCCCTCCAGCGCCAGCAGCTGCGCGGTGACGTCGTTGGCGCTGATGTCGTCCACCGGCGCGCCGAGGAACACGATCCGGTCCTCGAAGAGCTTGTTGTACGGGTCGGTGTGCTTGCGTCCGTAAGTGGTCTGCTCCTCGAACTCGGGGACGAGGTAGCGTCGTTCCGTCCGTGTCATGTGCCCACCCGGTCGGTGCTGTCGATGACGTGATCCACGAAACCGTAGTCGCGTGCCTGCTCGGCTGTGAACCACGCGTCGCGGTCCCCGTCGGCCTCGATCCGCTCCAGCGGCTGCCCGGTGTGGAACGCCGTCCGCTCGGCCAGGGTCCGCTTGAGGTAAAGCGACTGCTCGGCCTGGATCTTGATGTCGGACGCGGTGCCGCCGATCCCGCCGTGCGGCTGGTGCATCATCACCCGCGCGTGCCGAAGCGCGTACCTCTTGCCCCGCGTCCCGGCGCACAGCAGCGTCTGCCCCATGGACGCGGCCATGCCCATCGCGACCGTGGATATGTCGTTGGGGACGAACTGCATCATGTCGTAGATCGCCATCCCGGCGTCGACGACGCCGCCGGGCGAGTTGATGTAGATCGTGATGTCGCGGCGCGCGTCCTGCGCCGCGAGGAGCAGCAACTGCCCGTTGATGCGGTTGGCGACCTGGTCGTCGATCTCGGTGCCGAGGAACACGATCCGCTGCGCGAGGAGCCGTTGGAACAGCTGCGCCTCCGCCAGTTGCGGCGCCTCCGTCACCGTGGCCCACGTCCTGCCCACGAACGTCTCCGCCCGCCGCCCGCCGTCCCAGCGCTCCGGTTCGCCGCTCACGAGACCCTCCTCGATCTGTACATTCTGTACGGTACGTACGCAGCACGCTAGCCTGGACGGGACCCAGCGGCCAGGGGAGTACCCGGAGTTTCGCTATACGATGAAAAACGTGGATGTTCCGGTAACCGAAGCACGTGCCCAGTTCGCGGACCTGGTGAACCGGGTCGCCTACACCGGCGAGCCGGTCAAGCTGACGCGGCGCGGCCGGGTGATGGCCGCGCTGGTCTCCCCGGAGGATCTGGAGCTCCTGGAGATGATCCGCTCGCAGCGCGTCGACCTGTCGCAGTCGGCACAGTCCGGGCAGGGGGCGCAGCAGGCGCGGCCCGCCGAGCGTCCGCAGCCCTCGCCCTCTCCGCTGCGTATCGCGGCCGAGTACCGGCCGCCCGGCTTCGGCCGCTGAGAGCCCGCTCGTTCAACCGGCGGTGCCGGTGCCGGTGCCGGTGCCGGTGCCGGTGCCGGTGTCTGCTGCGGCGGCGGGGCCGGGCCATTGGCCGCGGGCGGTCATGACGGTGCGGAGGGTGTGGATCTCGTCGGTCATGATGCCGTCGACGCCGATGTCCAGGAGACGTTCCATGACCGGGCGGTCGTTGACCGTCCACGCGTGGACCTGCAGGCCGAGCTCGTGGGCGCGGGCGATGAACGATTCGGTGACGAACGGGACGGGCCCCAGGCCGTAGGGGACCTGGGCGCAGGCGACGCCGGTGGCGGCCAGCCGGACGAGTTTGGCCGCCGGGCCGCCGTAGGACTTGGCGCGCAGGGCCATCACGCCGCGCGGGCCCAGCGCCGTGCACACGTCGCGGTCGGTGAACAGGGGCAGGCGGGCGCGCATCTGCGCCAGCCGGCGGGTGGAGAAGGACGTGAGGCACACCCGGTTCCAGGCCCTGGCGCGGTGCAGCGCGGCGGCGAGGGGGCCGATGACGGGTGCGTCCTTGAGATCGATGTTGACGCGTGCGTCCGGGAAGGCGCTGAGCAGCTCCTCCAGGCGGGGGATGGGCTCGCTGCCGCCGATGCGGGCCTTGGCGACCTCGGCGTAGGGGAGCTGGGCGATGGTGCCCGCGCGGTCGGTGACGCGGTCGAGGGTGCGGTCGTGGAAGGCGACGACGACGCCGTCGGCGGTGGCGTGCGCGTCGGTCTCCAGGTACCGGTAGCCGAGGTCGACGGCGCGCTGGAAGGCGGCCATGGAGTTCTCGGGCCGTCCGCCCGCGCCGCCGCGGTGGGCGAAGGCGATCGGCCCGGGATGGTCGAGGAACTCGTACGAGCGGCGCACCCGTCCGATTATGTCCGACCTTGTTGCCGCCCTGGACCTTACTGCGTAAAGGGCCTGGGCGGGGTGTCCCCGGTGCTACGGTCGGCGCGGCGAACCGATCACCGAAGGAGCGGGCAGATGGCGGACGTGAACGAGTACCGGGCGACGTTCGAGCTGGTGGACGTGGACGGCGACGGGTACATCTCGACGGCCGAGCTGAAGAACCTCATGAGCAGGCTCGGGCAGGACATCACCGACACCCGCGCGGTGGAGGTGGTCGTGGCCGCCGACGCCAACGGCGACGGGAAGATCTCGCTGGAGGAGTTCACCGCGCTGATGGAGCGGACCGCCGGCCGCTGACCGCCCGGCCCGGCCGAGCCGGGCGGGGTCAGGCCGGGCGGCGGCGGACCTTGAGGGCGCTGTCGGTGCGGGTCATGGTGCGCCCGTCGGGGGCGGTCTGGACGCGTTCGTGCTCGCCGCTGTAGAGCACCTCCCAGGCGGCGTCCGGGAGCCGCAGCGAGGCCAGGACCTCGGTGGCGGTGGGCAGGTCCGCGGCGGGGTAGGCGCCGGGGTCCCAGGGCGGCGGCCCGGCATGGCCGAGGATGAGCAGGGTGCCGCCGGGGGCGACGGCCGCGGCGGCGGCGCGCAGGATCGGCTCGCGCGGTACGCCCTCCCTGGGGAAGTGCAGGAACGCGGCGGAGACCAGGTCGTAGACGCCCTCGGGGAAGGATTCGGCCAGGTCGTGGCGCTGGAAGCCGATGCGGTCGGCGACCCCGGCGGCGCCGGCGTGCCGGGCGGCGCGTTCGAGGGCGACGGGGGAGATGTCGGTGGCGGTGACGCGCCAGCCGCGGCCGGCGAGCCAGATCGCGTCGCCGCCTTCACCGCATCCGAGGTCGAGGGCCGTGCCGGGCTCCAGGCCGGTGACCTGCTGGACGAGCATGGCGTTGGGTTCGCCGCTCCAGAGGTGGTCATGCTCGGCGTAGCGGGCGTCCCAGTATTCCTGGCGTTCGGTGGTGTCGTCCATGGTCCGATGGTGGACCGGCACCGGCTCGTCCGGCGAATCCTGTTGCGGTTTCGGCAAACACATCAGCAGGGCCGGGGCGAGGGCGGCCGGGGCGGCGGCGAGGGCGTAGCAGAGCGGCAGGGGCAGCGCGTCCAGGAACACGCCGGTCGCCGCCGATCCGGCGGAGATGCCGAGGTTGACCGAGGTGCTGACCCAGGCCACGGCGCGGGTCCTGGCGGCGGCCGGCGTGCTCGCGTCGGTGATCAGGAAGGCGGTGGTGAAGGTCGGGCCGACGAACAGCCCGACGGCGAAGGCGGACACGGCCAGGACGGCGGTGGACGGGGCGAGCCCGGCCGCCGCGAGGCAGAGGCCGACCGGGCAGACCAGGACGGCGAGCCTGCCGCGTCCCGGCGCCGTCCGGCTGAGGGCGCCGTAGGCGAGGCCGCCGAGGGTGCTGCCGGCGGCGAGCGCGGCCTCCACCCAGGCGACGGCGGCGGGCTGGTGGTGGTGTTCGGTGAACGCGACGGCGAGCAGGCCGGTCGAGCCGAGCGCGAAGCCGGTGGCCGCGACGGCGATGGCCGGCACGGGCGGGAACGCGCGGACGCGGCGTCCGCCACCCCGATGCGCGGGGGCCGGGGCGGGCACCGCCGGGGAGGCGGCGACACCGAGGACGCCGACGGTGACCAGGGCGGCGCTGACGGCGACGCCGAGGGACGGGGACACGACCGCGGCCAGCACACCCGCCAGCAGCGGGCCGGTGACGAAGACGAGTTCCTCGGCGACGGTGTCGAGGCTGAAGGCGCGGCGCAACTGCGCGGCGTCCTGGAGGATGCCGCGCCACAGCGTCCGCATGACGACGCCGATGGGCGGCTGGCACGCGCCGGTGACGACGCACAGGACCGCCAGGACGGGGACGGGCGCCCCGGGACGCCAGGTCAGCGCGGCCAGCACGGTGAGCAGCGCGGCATAAGTGACCGTCATCGGCGGCAGGACGCGGCGTGCGCCGTGCCGGTCGATGAGCGCGGCGCGCACGGGTGACAGCGCGGCGCCGGTGAGGCCGAGCACGGCCAACAGGACGCCCGCCGCGGTATAGGAGCCGGTGGACGCGGTGAGCGCCAGCAGCAGGGACAGGAAGACCGTCCCGTAGGACAGGCGTCCCAGCATCGCGAGGGTGAAGGTGCGCAGGGCGTGGGGGGCGCGCAGGACGGAGGCGTACGACGCGGTCACGGAGAGTTCCTCGGGAAGGCCCTTGCCGGGCGGCTACGGGGGACGCGTGCGGCGCCGCTGGCGCGTGGCGCGGGCGGCGCGGGGCGTCCTATCCGTATATGAGGAACTGCATGGGGGTGAGTGTAGCGGCCGTCCCGTGGCGGCGGACGGTGGGCGGGGTCAGGCGGTCCAGTCGCGGCGGCGGGCCTCGGCGAGGGCGATGGCGGTGGCGACGGCGACGTTGAGGGAGCCGACGCGTCCGATCTGCGGGATGTAGGCGACGGCGTCGGCGGCGGCCAGGAGGGCGGGGGAGCAGCCGTGGTCCTCGCCGCCGACGGCGAGGCAGACGTCGCCGTCCAGGGGCGCCTCGTGCAGCGGGACGGCGTCGGCGGTGAGTTCGACGGCGACCAGCCGCAGGCCCTCCTTGCGGACGGACGCGGCGGCCTCGGCGGGAGTGCCGGCGTGTTCCCAGGTGACCAGGCGGGCGGTGCCGAGGGCGGTCTTGTCGACGGCCTTGTGGGTCGGGGGCGTGGCGTTGCCGGCGAGCCAGAGGTGGTCGACGCCGAACACGGCGGCGCTGCGGATGATCGAGCCGATGTTGTACGGCTGGGTGACCGACTCCACCAGCAGCCCGAGCCGGGCGTCGGTGCGGCGCCGCCAGTCGCGGTTGAGGCGCTTGACGTCGGTGCCGCGCAGCTGCCGGCGTCCTTGGGCGGGGGTGTTCGGGCGGTCGGGGCCGCTCATCGGGCGTGGCCTTCCGTGCTGGTTTCCGTGCCGGTCTCGGTCTCGGCGTCCGGGCGGGGCGCGACGCGCAGGACGCGGTAGGCGGACCGGGACGCGATCCGCTCGGTGGGGTGGCCCTGGGCGTCCAGCCACCGCTGCAGGGAGTCGGAGCCGAGGTGCTTCTGGACGACGAGATGGGCCAGACCGGTGGGGGTGAGGCGGGGGAGCCAGGTGAGGAGGAGGTCGTGCAGGGCGGCCTTGCCGATGCGTATCGGCGGGTTGGACCAGATCGCGGCGAAGCGGAGGCCGGGGTCGAGCTCGTCCGCCAAACTGAACCTTACATTGTCAAGGCCGGCGGCGTTGGCATTACTTCCTGCGAGTTCCAAAGCTCGCTGATTAACGTCCACGCCCCAAACTCTCGCTTGGGGAGAGCGCTTGGCGAGGGTGAGGGCGATGGGGCCGTATCCGCAGCCGAGGTCGAGGAGGTCGCCGTCGGGTGGTGGCGGGGGAACGGTCTCCAGCAGGACGCGGGTGCCAGGGTCGACGCGGTCGGGGGAGAACACGCCGCTGTCGGTGTCGAGGCGCAGATGCAGGTCGGGCAGGACGAGGTCGACGGTGCGTCGCCGGCTCGCGGTGCCCGGCCGTTCGGCGAAGTAGTGTTCCCCCACGTCGGCCGACCGTACCAGCGTTCGGTCGGCACCCGCGCCGCGCGGCGCGGTACCCGGGCGGCGGCCGGGGTCGTCAGGGCAGGCGGGAGAACCAGGCCAGGGAGGCGCCTCCGGCGGCGAGCGCGAACAGCAGCGCGATGCCGGTGTAGCGGGCGGCGACGTCGCGGTGCTCGGTCTTGAAGCCCAGGGAGGTGCCGATGTTGGCGTAGACCTCGCGGAGCTCGCCGGAGTCGGCGGCCTCGTAGGCCTTGCCCTCGGTGCTGTCGGCGAGGGCGCGCAGGGTCTCCTTGTTGACCGAGACGCTGGTGGTCTCGCCCTCGATGTCGACGGTGCCGTAGGGGGTGCCGAACGCGATGGTGGAGACGGGGACGTGCGCGGCGCGGCTGGCGTCGATGGCCTCCTGGACGGAGCGTCCGGTGGTGTTGTCCCCGTCGGACAGCAGGACGATGTGAGCGGGCGGCGGGTCCTGGCGGGCTTCGGCGTCGAAGGACCGGACGGCCTGCAGGCCGGTGAAGACGGCCTCGCCGATGGCGGTGCGCTTGGCCAGGACGAGCTGGTCGATGGAGGCGACGGCGGCGTCGCGGTCGGTGGACGGCGCGGCGACGAGGTTGGCGCTGCCGGCGAAGGCGACGACGCCGACGTTGAAGCGTCCGGGGAGTTCGCCGATGAACTTCTTGGCGGCCGACTTGGCGGCGTCGAAGCGGCTGGGCTGGACGTCCCTGGCCATCATGGACAGGGAGACGTCGATGGCGACCAGGATGGTGGCGCGGTCGCGGGGGACCTTGACGGAGTCGGCGGGCCGCGCGAACCCGATCATCATCAGGGTGATCATGGCGAGGAACAGCACGGCGGCGACGTGTCGGCGCCAGCCGGGGCGGCGCGGGGCGACCTGGGACAGCAGGGCGAGGTTGGTGAAGCGGACGGCGTGCCGGCCGCGGCGCAGTTGCAGCAGGACGTAGACGGCGGCCAGGGCGGGCAGGACGCCGAGGAGCCAGAGTCGTTCGGGTGACAGGAAGGTCATGGGCGCGCTCCCGCGGTGGTCACGGGCCGGCCTGCGGCGCGGCGCTGGCGGAGGGCGAAGCGGGCGATGTCGGCGATCCAGTCGCGGTCGGTGCGCAGGACGAGGTGGTGGGCGCCGCAGCGGCGGAGGGCGGTGCTGGTGCGGTCGCGTTGTGCCGCGGCGGCGGCGGCGTACCGTTCGCGGACGCGGCGGTTGAGGACGATCTCGTGGACGGTTCCGGTCTCGGGGTCGGTCATCTCGACGAGCCCGATGTCGGGGAGGTCGAGTTCGCGGGGGTCGATGATCTCGATGGCGAGGACCTGGTGGCGTGCGGTGAGGCGGCGCAGAGGGCGTTCCCAGTCGGGCCGGAGGTGGTGTTCGGGGTGCGGCTGGACGGTGGTGGGGTCGGGTGGGGCGTGGGCGCCGTCGGGGTCGAGGAAGTCGGAGATGACGACGCGCAGGCCGCGGCGGGTCTGGCCGCGGTCGAGGGCGCCGATGGCGGCGGCGAGGTCGGTGGTGCGGCCGTTCCGGGCGGCTGTGCCGGTTCGGCTGCTGGTTCCGGTGCCGGGGTCGGCGGCGCGGGGGGTGCCGTCGTGGACGGATCGGGCGTCCAGGGCGGCTTGGAGGAGGGCGTAGAGGGCGGCTTTGCCGGTGCGGGCGGGCCAGCGGCGCATGCCGTCGGTGTGCAGGAGGTAGGCGCCGGCGCGGTCGCCGAGCCGGATGGTGAGGAAGCCGACGGCGGCGAGGGCGGCGACGGCGAGGTCGCGTTTGGTCATGGTGCCGGTTCCGAAGTCCATGCTGGGGGTGAGGTCGACGAGGGCCCAGGCTTCGAGTTCGTGGTCGGCGATGAGGTCGCGGACGTGGGGGGTGGTGGTGCGGGCGGTGACGGCCCAGTCCATGTGGCGGACGTCGTCCTCGCCGGGCTGGTAGAGGCGGGCTTCGGCGAGTTCGGTGCCGGGGCCGGGGAGCAGGCCGAGGTGTTCGCCGTTGAGGAGGCCGTCGAGGCGTCGGGTGACCTGGAGTTCGAGGCGGCGCAGGGTGCGTTCGGGGGCGAGGTGGGCGATCTTGCCGCTGCGCCGGCGCCTGGCGGTCATGCGGTGGTCACCGCGGCGGATCCGTGGTTCCACACGACGCGGGGCGGGGGGACGGCGGTGAGGATCTGGGTGACGACGTCGGCGGCGTCGACGCCGTCGGCGAGGGCGTCGAAGGTGAGGACGAGGCGGTGGGCGATGACGTCGCGGGCGACGGCGCGGACGTCGTCGGGCAGGACGTAGTCGCGCCCGGACACCAGGGCGAGGGCGCGGGCGGTGGCGGCGAGGCCGAGGGTGGCGCGGGGGCTGGCGCCGATCTCGATGACGCCGCGCAGGTCGGGGAGGCGGTACTGGTCGGGTTCGCGGGTGGCCATGACGAGGCGGACGATGTAGTCGGCGATGAGTTCGTGGACGGAGACCTCTTCGGCGGCGCGCTGGAGGCCGGCGAGGCGGCCGGTGTCGAGGATCTGGGTGGCTTCGGGTGGGTCGACGCTCATCCGCTGGAGGATCTGGAGTTCCTCGTGGGCGGCGGGGTGGTGGACGTCGATCTTCATGAGGAAGCGGTCGCGCTGGGCTTCGGGGAGGGGGTAGACGCCTTCGGACTCGATGGGGTTCTGGGTGGCGAGGACGATGAAGGGGGTGGGGAGGGGATAGGTGTTGCCGCCGAGGGAGACCTGGCGTTCGGCCATGACCTCCAAGAGGGCGGACTGGACTTTGGCGGGGGCGCGGTTGATCTCGTCGGCGAGGACGAAGTTGACGAAGACGGGGCCGAGTTCGACGTCGAACTGTTCGGTGGAGGGGTGGTAGATGCGGGTGCCGACGATGTCGGAGGGGACGAGGTCGGGGGTGAACTGGAGGCGGGCGAAGGTGCCGCCGACGACGTGGGCGAGGGTGTCGACGGCGAGGGTCTTGGCGACGCCGGGGACGCCTTCGACGAGGCAGTGGCCGCGGGCGAGGAGCGCGACGATCATGCGTTCGACCATGTGGTCCTGGCCGACGATGACCTTTTTGACCTCGGCGAGGGTGGTCTGCAGGAGGGCGGCGGCCTCGTCGACGTCGGTGGCGGCGATGGTCATGGTGGGATTGCCTCACTGTCCCTTGGGTGCCGGGCTGGGCGCCTTTCGACCCTACGCGATCGCTTGTACCCGTTAGTTGGGGATACGTGCGTGGTGCGGGTGGTCGGTTCGGTGCGGCGTGCCAGGGGTGTGGTCCGGTGGGGCCGTCCGGGCGTGCCGGTCGATCTTCTGGGCCGATCGTAGGGCGTGGTTGTTAGTGTTGCGGCCATGTCGAGGCCGTTGCCGCCGGGTGATCCTGATCAGTTGGGTCCGTTCCGTTTGTCGGCGCGTTTGTCGGAGTCCGCCGCCGGGATCGTGTTCTTGGGGGTGGACGGTGAGGGGCGGCGCGCGAGTGTGGCGGTGTTGAACCGTGGGGCGGCGGAGGACGCGGCGGCGCGGGACCGGTTCCGTGCGGCGATCAACGCGGCGGTGCCGGGCGCGGGGTCGGCGGCGGGTCCGGGGGCCGGGCCGGGTGGGCCGGGTGGGCCTGGTGGGGCGGGTTCCGGGCCGGGTGATCCGGCGCCGGTGGTGGCGGCGCAGCCGGACGGGCCGGCGCCGTGGGTGGCGACGTCGTATGAGGCGGATCGGGCGGGGGCGGAGCGTTTTCTGGAGCCTGTGATGTTCCAGGGTTCGGGGCGGTCCTGGTGGGGTGGGCGCCGGCGTGGGCCGCAGTTCCAGCCGTATTGGCTGGGGTCGGCGGAGCCGGCGTTGGCTCGTCCGGTGCCGCCGCCGGGGGCTTTGGGGCCGGTTGCGGGGGAGCGTCCGCCGGAGCGGAATCTGGTGGGGACGGTGTTGGGGCTGGCGGCGGGGTTGCTGGTGCTGGCGTTGCTGATGGGGGTGTTGTTCGCGTGCCAGCCGGAGGCGAAGCCGCCGCCGCCTGAGCCGCCTGAGCCGACTCCGACGTTTCCGTTGCCGTCGCAGCAGCCGCGTCAGCCGTCGTTGCCGACTCCGGCTCCGTCGCCGTCTCGTGCGCCGTCGACTCCGGCGCCGACGAGTCCCACTCCGGCTCCGTCGCCGTCGTCGGGTGGGGGTGGGGGCGAGGGCCCGGTGCTGTGAGGGCCCGCCGCCGTTGACGGTTTGCGTGGTTTGTGCGGTTGGGGTGGAAAGGGTTTGCGGGTTGGGGCGGGGGTGGTGAGCATGGGGGGATGCTGGAGAGTTTGCTCGCTTTCGCGGGTGCGGCGGTGCTGATCGCGATGGCGCCGGGGCCGAGCACGGTCGTGATCATGCGTCAGTCGATGCGGTCGGGGCGGCGTGCGGGGCTGGTGACGGTGCTGGGGAACGAGACGGGGGTACTGGCGTGGGGGGTGGCGGCGGCGGTGGGGTTGTCGGCGTTGCTGGCGGCGTCGCGGCTGGCGTATGACGGGCTGCGGGTTGCGGGTGCGGTGGTGCTGGTGTGGTTCGGGGTGCGGGCGCTGTGGCAGGCGCGGCGCGGTGGGGCCCCGGACGGCCCTGCGGAGGCGGGCGGGGAGGCGGTGGTGGACGCGCCGGGCGGGGGCTTTTCGGCGTGGCGGTGTTACCGGCTGGGTTTGGTGACGAATTTCGCCAATCCGAAAGCGGGGGTGTTCGCGGTGTCTTTCCTGCCGCAGTTCGTACCGGAGGGGTGGTCGGTTCCGGTGGTGCTGGTGGTGTTCTCGGTGCTGTGGGCGTTGATCGATCTGGCCTGGTACGGGGTGGTGGTGTGGCTGGTGGGGGCGGCGCGGCGGGTGCTGGTGCGTCCGGTGGTGCGGCGGCGGCTGGAGCAGGTTTCGGGGGTGGTGCTGGTGGGCCTGGGTGTGCGGCTGGCGGCCGAAACACGTTGAGCGCGCGCCGCTTTGGCACATTTTCATGATCGCTTCTTGTGGTGGCGGGTCGTAGCCTGGGGCGGTGACCGCACTGGATGACCTCGCAGACCGGTATGTGGACGAGCTCGCCGCGCTTGACCCGTGTCTTGCGGCCTTGATGGGGATCGCCGGGCAGGACGGGCGGCTGACCGACTACGGTCCGGAGGCGGCGGAGGGGCGTGTCGAGCTGGCGCGGCGGACGCTGGTGGAGCTGGCGCGGACGCCGGTGGAGGGGGACGCGGGGCGTGTCGCGGCGGCGATGCTGCGGGAGCGTCTCGACGTGGACGTGGCGTTGTACGAGGCGGGTGCGCACGAGGGCGCCCTGGACACCCTCGACGGGCCCGTCCAGCGGATCTTGCGTGCGGTGGAGCTGGTGGATCAGGGGGCGGCGACGGATTGGGACGCCGTCCACGCGCGGGTGCGGGCGTTGCCGGGTGCGCTGGCGGGGTTGCGGGCGTCGTTGGAGCGGGCGTGCGGGCGTGGGCGGGTGGCGGCGCGGCGGCAGGTCGTCCGGAACGCGCGTGAGTGCCGGGACGTTCCGGCGTATCTGGCGGAGCTGGCGGGGCGGTACGGGGACGGGCCGTTGTGCGGGGCGCTGGACGCGGCGGTGCGGGAGGCGTCGGCGGCGCTGGGGGAGTTCGCGGGGTTCCTGACCGGTGAGCTGGCGGCGCGGGCGCCGGAGCGGGACGCGCTGGGCGCGGACCGGTACCGGCTGGGGGTGCGGGATTTCCTGGGGACGGATCTGGATCTGGAGGAGACGTACGCGTGGGGGTGGGAGGAGCTGGCGCGGATCCGGGGGGAGATCGCGGACGCGGCGGAGCGGATCCTGCCGGGTGAGCCGCTGCCGGTGGTGCTGGCGGCCCTGGACGCCGATCCCGCGCACCGGATCAAGGGGGCGGACGCGTTCCGGGGGTGGATCCAGGAGCTGGCCGACCGGGCGATCGCGGACCTGGACGGGGTGCATTTCGACATTCCGGAGCCGTTGCGGCGGATCGACTGCCGGATCCCGCCGGTGGAGGCGGGGGTCTACTATCTGGCGCCGGCGGAGGACCTGTCGCGTCCGGGGACGGTGTGGTGGACGGTGGACGACCCGTCCGGCGACATCGTGACCTGGACGGTTCCGTCGACGATGTTCCACGAGGGCGCGCCGGGCCATCATCTGCAGCTGGGCGTGACGACGCTGAACCCGGTGCTGAACCGGTTCCAGCGGGTGTCGAGCGAGTTGCATCCGGGGCACAGCGAGGGGTGGGGGCTGTACGCGGAGCGGTTGATGGACGAGCTGGGGCATTACCGGGATCCGGCGCACCGGCTGGGGATGCTGGCGGGTGGTCAGCAGCTCCGCGCGGCGCGGGTGATCCTGGACATCGGGATGCATCTGGAGCTGGAGATCCCGGCGGGGTCGGGGTTCCACGAGGGGGAGCGGTGGACGCCTGAGCTGGGGTTCGAGTTCCTGCGGGCGCACAAGGGCCCTGATCCCGATTCGGTGGTGGCGTTCGAGATCGACCGGTATCTGGGGCGTCCGGCGCAGGCGATCGCGTACAAGCTGGGGGAGAAGATCTGGCTGGAGGCGCGGGAGGCGGCGCGGCGGCGGGACGGCGCCGCGTTCGACCTGAAGGATTTTCATCGCCGGGCGCTGGATCTGGGCCCGATGGGTCTGGATCTCATGCGCGCCGAGCTGGCCCGCCCCTGACGCCCCGGCGGCATGCCTTGAGGGGCCCGGGGCCCGGGATCAGACGGGTTCGGAGTTGTCGAGGCGGGGTTGGGCGTGCGGCGGCGGGGGCGTGGGATGCGCGTCGACGCCGGTTTCACGGAGCCAGCGGCGGGCGTTGTGCCATCGCCGTTCACTGGCCTCCTGCGGTGCCCCGGCCGACACCTCGGTCGGCGTCTCGGCGGCAACCTCGGGCGGTGTCGCTGGCGGTGGGCCTGGGGGGTGGTCCGTGGTGATGTCGCGCGGGTCGTCCGGCACGGCGGTGGAGGCGTCGGCGGAGCTGCCGACGTGGCAGGCCCGCTCGTCGCCGGGTTCGACGACTCGTTTCTCATAGTGCGGGGGCCAGCGCAGCAGCATCCGGCGGCCGCAGGTCGGGCAGGCCCATTCCTCGAGCCCGGACTCCTCGATCCGGACCATCCGCATCTCGTGCGTCCTGTACACGATGTGGCCTCCTCGACCTTGGCGCGGGGTTCCGGTTCTGGGGGGTTGTGGTTTTGTGATTACCCACGTCAAGTGGGTTAAACGGGATGTCGTAGGACCTTTAAGGTCCGGTCACGTCCGGGGCGGGAAAACCTTTTGGGACGGGCCCGAACCCGCCGCTAGGATGGCGGGCATGTCAGGTATGACGAAGAGCGCGGCCCGGGTGGTCGTCTCCGTGGCCGTGTACGTCCGGCCGCGTGAGCGTCGCCCCGCCCTGGACCGCCCAGTGCGCATCGGCGCCTGACCTTCCGGCGGCCCGCCGGCGTTGTTCCGGCCGCCCGCCGTTGACGGACGTGTGACGTGTGTCGCGCGTCCGGTGAGCGGTACCCGATTCACGGTGCCTTCCGTTTGTCGCGGTGTCTTCCGCCTGCGGTGTCCAGGGCCTTCGAGCGTCCGCCGTCCATTTCGGGCGGGCCCTCCGGGCACCGGTCACGCGCTGCGCGCCTCGCCGGGGTGAGCCACGGGGTGCGGCTCGTCCCGTCCGGCCCGCCGAGGCCGCAAGCCGAGGACACCCGCCGTGAACCCAAGGCCCCACAACACCCATGCGCACCCTGGCAGCACCCGGAACGGGCGGAGCGCGCGAAGCTCGCGCGCGGCCCGGAACGCGGCGCGGGGCAGTGCGCGCCGCGAGCTGTCGCAGAACTTCATCGCCGACCCCGCCGTCATCGCCCGCTATGCCCGCGCCGTCGGCGACGGCCCGGGCGGCCTGGTCGTGGAGGCCGGCGCCGGCGACGGCCGTGTCACCGCCGCGCTGGCGGAGCACGCCCGCTCCGTGATCGCCTACGAGGTCGATCCGGTGATGGCGCGGCGGCTGGCCGAACGCTGCCGTGACCTGCCGAACGTCCGCTGCGTGACCGGTGACTTCCTGGACGCGCGGCCACCGCGCGGCCCGTTTCATCTGGCGGGGAACATCCCGTACTCGGTGACGTCGCGGATCGTGGGGTGGGCGCTGGACGCGCCCGGGCTGGTGTCGGCGACGCTGGTGACGCAGCTGGAGTACGCGCGCAAGCGCACCGGCGACTACGGGCGGTGGAGCCGCCTGACGGTGCGGACGTGGCCGGTGTTCTCGTGGGGGCTGGGCGTGCGCATTCCCGCCGGCCGGTTCCGTCCGGTCCCGCGCGTGGACTCGGCCGTGCTGCGGCTGGACCGCCGTGCCCGTCCGCTGCTGCCGCCGGGGGCGATGGACGACTACGTCCGCTGTGTCGACCTGGGGTTCACCGGCGTGGGCGGCAGCGTGCGCGCGTCGCTGCGCCGGGCGTATCCGGCGGCGCGGGTGGACGCGGCGCTCCGGGCGGCCGGGGTGCCGCGGGACGCCGTGGTCGGGTTCGTCCACCCGGACCAGTGGGTGGCGCTGGCGCCCGTCCTGCACGGCCGCCGCGCCGCACCCTGACCGGGGGCGGTGGGAGGTCAGTTCTCGCGTGTCCAGGCGGGCTTGACGTGCACTTCGCGCAGGCGCCAGCCCGCCGGTGTCCGCACGGCGGTGAAGTGCTGTCGCAGGCCGCCGGTGAAGTGGGGGGCCTGGCCGTCGCGGTAGTAGTACACCAGCGAGTTCGCCGAGGCGGCCGCCTGGTCGCCGTCGACGTCCACCAGGAGGTCGGTGGTGGTGTGCTGGCTGTGCTGCCCTTCGACCGTCCCGTTTCGCAGGAAGGCGACGACCTGGTCGACGCCGTGGAGTTCGCCTCCGCGCGGGGAGTGCACCGTCACATCGTCGGTGAGGAGGGCGGCCGCGTCGTCCCATCGCCTCTCGTCGAGCAGGAGCGCGAAGCGGGTGAGCAGGTCGGCGATCTCGATACGGTCGGCGATCAGGGTGTCGGTGGACATGGCGCCCCTTTTTATTGGCTTCTCCAACATTGGTGCCGCCAACCATACAGGGATTCATTGGCCATGCCAACAAAATGTGCGGGCGGCGGGTCAGGTGCCGCTGGGCTCGCGGGTCGGATCCGGGCGGGGGAGGAGCAGCGGGGTCGCCAGCAGGAGGACGCCGGCCAGGGCGATGGCCGTGCGCGCGCCGAGCAGGCCGCCCAGCACGCCCCACAGGGCGGTCAGGAGCGCGGTGGCGGCCCTGGCCGTCACCGTCCAGGCGGTCAGCGTGCGGGTGACCCGGGCGGCCGGGGTGCGTTCGAGGCGGTAGGTGGCGCAGACGGGGTTGAAGACCCCGCAGCAGAAGACGAGCCCGAGTTCGATGCCCATCACCAGCAGCAGTCCCGCCGTTCCCGGCCCCGCGAAGGCCAGCCCGGCGGGCCACAGCGCCCGCAGCGTCCCGGCGGTGACCAGGACCCGGTGCCGCCCGAACCGGGCGACGAGCGGGCGGGCCAGCCGCGCGCCGAGCAGCCCGCCGGCCGCCGGCGCGGCGAAGGCGAGGCCGTACTGCCACGGCGCGAACCCGAGCTCGCCGAGCAGCAGCACGGCCAGCAGCGCGTCGGTGGCCATCACCAGGCCGTTGAACAGGGCGGTGTTGAGCAGCAGCGGGCGCAGCGCCCGGTCGGCGAGGACGTACCGCCACCCGTCGAGCAGGTCCCCGGCGCGCGCGGGCGCGCTCTCGCGGCGTTCGGGCCGCGGCTCATGCGCGCCGATCGCGCGGATGCCCAGGGCCGAGAGCAGATAGCTGACCGCGTCGGCCAGCACCGTCGCGACCGGGCCGAGCAGCCCGATCGCCGCGCCGCCCAGCGGCGGTCCGACGATCGTGGTCGTCCAGGCCGTGGACTCGAACCGGGCGTTGGCGGTGAGCAGGTCCCCGGCGGGCAGCAGCGTCTTCAGGTACGCGGCGGAGGCGGCGCGGAAGGTGATGTCGGCCGCCGCGACGACGACCGAGACCAGCAGCAGCTGGACGAGCGACAGCACGCCGAACGCGAACGCGGCGGGGACCGTCAGCAGCGCCGCGAACCGCACCAGGTCCGCCCCGATCAGCACCGGCCGCTTGCGGCGGAACTCCACTCACGGGCCGAGCGGCACCGCCGCGGCCGCGCCCACCGCCGCGCCCGCGCAGGCCAGCGCGGCGACCCCCGCCGGCCCGGCGTGCAGCACCTGGACGGCGATCAGCGGGAACGCGGCGAACGCGAGCCACGTGCCGAACGCGCTGGTCCCGTACGCCGCCCAGAGCCACCCGAACCGGCGGCCCAGCCGGTGCCCGCTCCGCATGCCCGACACTCCTCGCCACCGACGATCCGCACAACCGTTTCGCGATCAGCAGCATCAAAGCGAGCGTCGTACCTGGAGATCAAACAACCGCGGACCCCCCGGTCACAACCGGTGGTTGTATCCGTAGGGTGCCGTCATGGACTTCGAGACCGTCCGGACCTTCGTCGCCGCCGCCGACGCGGGACAGTTCCAGCAGGCCGCCGCCGAGCTCGCGGTCACCCAGCAGGCCGTCTCCAAGCGTGTCGCCGCGCTGGAGCGCGACCTCGGCGTGCGGCTGTTCACCCGCACCGCGCGCGGCGCCGAGCTCACCATCGACGGGCAGACGTTCCTGCCCCACGCCCGGGAACTGCTGCGCGCCGCCGACCGGGCCGTCGCGTCCGTGCGCGCCGGCAGCCGTGCGCTGCGCGTCGACATACTCACCTCACGCAGCGCGGCCTCGGGCCTGATGCGCGGCTTCCACCGCGCGCACCCCGAGATCGACCTGGACGTGGTGATGCTGCTCGACATCGACACGGCCACCGCCGCCCTGCGGTCCGGGACGATCGACGCGTCGTTCCGCGCCGTCGCCGTGCCTGGACGGCCCCTGCCCGAGGGCATCGACTCCGCCTGGGTGCTCGACGAGCCGCTCCAGCTCCTCACCGGCCCCGCCCACGTGCTGGCCGGCGCCCGCTCGGTGACCCTCGACCGGCTCACCGGGCACCGGATCTGGATGCCCGGCATCGTCCCCGGCACCGAATGGGCCGCCTACTACGACGACCTCGTCGCCGCGTTCGGCGTCACCATCGAGGTGACCGGCCCCAACTTCGGGTCCGACGCGCTGCTGGACACCGTCGCCGACACCCCCGCCCTGGCCACCTTCATGGGCGGGCACACCCGCCTGGTCTGGCCCGCCGGACACGGCCTGCGCCGCATCCCGGTGACCGGCCCGGCGCCCGTCTACCCGCACTCGCTGCTCTGGCACCGCGACAACCCCCACCCGGCGCTGCCGACCCTGCGCGCCCACCTCGCCGCAACCGCCGACGTGCCCGGCGCCGCCGGAACCTGGGCGCCGGACTGGGCACTGCGCAACTGAAACGCCCCCCCGGGGGGCGGGTGTCAGAACGGGTAGGTGGCGATCTGGTCGCGGACCGTGACCCACTGCGTCTCGGTGAACGCCTCGATGTTGGCGTCGGGCCCGCCGAACCGCGACCCGTTCCCGGACGCGGCGACCCCGCCGAACGGGACGACGGGCTCGTCGTTGACGGTCTGGTCGTTGATGTGGACCAGCCCGGTCGGGACGGCGTCGGCGATCCGCATCGCCTGCCCCACATCGCCGAGGATGCCCAGCGACAGGCCGTACTCGCTGGCGGCCGCCAGCGCGATCGCCTCCTCGGTGGTGGCGAACGGCACCACCGGCGCGACCGGCCCGAACACCTCCTGGGCGTAGGCGGGCATGTCCGGCGTGACCTCCGCCAGGACGGTCGGGCGGTAGAACAGGCCCTCGTGGGTGCCGCCCGCGGCGAGCCGCGCACCGGCCGCGACGGTGCCGCGGACCAGCTCGTCGACGTGGTCGAGCTGGCCCTGGTCGATGATCGGGCCGAGCGCGACCGGCCCGGACGCCGGGTTCCCCACGGGAAGCTTGTCGGCCTTGTCGGCCAGCGCCGCGACGTACTCCTCGTGCAGGCTCTCGTGCACCAGATGCCGGCCGGAGGTCATGCAGATCTGCCCCTGGTGCAGGAACGCGCCCCACGCGCCCGCCGACACCGCGGCGGGGACCTTCGCGCCGGGCAGGACGATCAGCGCGTTGTTGCCGCCGAGCTCCAGGTGGGCGCGTTTGAGGAGCCGCCCGCACACCTCGCCGATCTTTCGTCCGGCGGCGGTGGACCCGGTGAACGACACCACCCGCACCTCCGGCGCGGCCACCACCGCCTCCCCGGCCTCACGGCCGCCGGGCAGCAGGTGCAGCAGCCCCTCGGGCAGCCCCGCCTCCTGGAAGATCCGCGCGAGCACGACGCCGCCGCACACCGCGGTGCGCGGGTCCGGCTTCAGCAGCACCGAGTTGCCGAGCGCCAGCGCCGGCGCGACCGACCGCATCGACAGGATCAGCGGGAAGTTGAACGGCGCGATCACGCTGACGACCCCGGCGGGACGGCGCCGCGCCAGGCTCCACCTCGGCTGCGCCGACGGCAGCACCAGCCCCTGGGGATGGGAGGCCAGCGCCGCCGACTCGTAGCACAGGGTCGCCGCGAAGTGCGCCTCCAGTTCCGCCTTGGGCGGGATCGACCCGGCCTCCCGGACGATCCAGTCCTGGATCTCGGCGGCGTGGTCCTCGAACAGCCGCCCGGCGCGGCGCAGCACCACGGCGCGTTCCTCGTAGGTGCGGGCCGCCCAGTCGCGCTGCGCGGACGCGGCGGCCTCGGCGGCGCGCTCGACGTCGGCGGCGGCGGCCTGGCCGAGGATGCCGAGCGTGGCGCCGGTCGCGGGCTCGGTGACGTCGAAGACGCCGCCGGCGGCGGTGGTCCAGGCGCCGTCGAAGATCTTCCCGGTCCAGACGCCGGGGTCGAGCAACGTCATCGCTCCTCCTCGCTCGCGGGGTCGTGCGCGCGGACCCGCGCACCCACGCAGATCCCCACATTCCACCCTCGCCATGCCGGACGTGCGCGGGAACCTCATCGTTCCACTCAGTGGAAAGGTCCGCGCGGCGGCCCGCCGGGGGAAAACCCGTTGCGGCCACGGCGGACGGCCGGGCACCCTGGAGATCACATGGACGCCGGAACGCCCGGCGCCGCCCGGCCCAGGGGAAGGGAGCGGTCATGACGCGCCGACGCCGCGATCGCCACCGGGCCCGCGACCGGGCCCGCGCCACCGGACCGGCGGCCCCCTGACATCCGCGTCTCCCACGCGGCGGCCGCCTTCCCCACCGGACAAGAGCGGCCCTTTTCACGTCTTTGGACGTTCACGACCTCGTAGCTCAGCGGTCAGAGCACCGGCCCGTCACGCCGGACGCCGTGGGTTCGAATCCCATCGGGGTCGCCGCCCCGCCCCCGCTGTCACCCTGGGGGCGGGGTCCCGCTCCCCGTAGCTCAGCGGACAGAGCACCGGCCTCCGAAGCCGGAAACGCAGGTTCGATCCCTGCCGGGGAGACCACCCCAGGGCACGGTCAGCGGGGCGGCTGGTCAGCACGGTCAGCGGGGCCGGCGCCGGTGGCGATGCCGTCGCGCATGAGGCGCAGCAAAGCGCGGGCCCGGTCGGGGCCGGCGCCCGCGACGGCGGCGGCGCCGGCCAGCGCGAGCAGATCGTCGACCGACAGGCCGGGCCGGACGCCGCCGGCGCGCTGGGCCCGTTCCAGCAGCGGCCCGGCCGCCGCGCGCATCGCGGCGTGCCAGCCGCCGAACAGCTCACCGCGCCGGTCCGCGCCGCCGTCCGGCGCGGCCCCGGCCGTGGCGGCCATCGCCAGGTCGCGTTTGGTCGCGGTGTGCACGACGAACGCGTCCAGCCAGGTGAACAGCGCCTCGTCGGCCGCGGGCTCGGTGAGCAGCGCGGCGCCGTGCGCGCACAGCCCCGACACCTCCTCGGCGTACACGGCGGCGAGCAGGTCGCCGCGCGTGGGGAAGTGCCGGTAGAGGGTCGCGTTGCCGACGCCGGCGCGGCGCGCGATCTCGTCCAGCGCGACGTCCGGGCCGTGCTCGTCGAACAGGTCCCGGGCCGCCGCGAGCAGCAGCCGGGTGTTGCGGACGGCGTCGGCCCTGCGCGCCATCGTGCGCTCCCTCCCGAGACTGGCGAAACGGGGACATCCCCGCTTATAGTAGCGGACCAAGAAACGGGGAGCTCCCCGTTTCGTCTCGCAGAGGAGGAGCCACATGGACCTGACGGCCGCGGACCGCACCGCCATCACCGAGCTCATCGCCATGCACGGCCATCTGTGCGACGACGGGGACCTCGACCGGCTGGACGAGGTGCTCACCCCCGACGTCGTCTACGACCTGTCCGGCGTCGGGTGGCTGACGCTGCACGGCGTGGCCGAGTGCGTACGGGTGGCGCGGGAACTCGGCGAGGGCAACCCCGTCGGGCACCACGTCACCAACGTCGTCCTGGCCGCCGACGGCGGCGGCCGGGTCAGCGCCCGCTCCAAGGGGATCGGCGTCCACGCCGACGGCACCTGCGCGAGCGTGACCTACCGCGACACCGTCGTGCGCACCGCCGCAGGCTGGCGGATCAGCCACCGCGAGGTCCTCCCGCGGCGCGTCCCCCTCGGCGGCTGAGCCTCCCCGCGGCCGCGGCGGGTCAGGGGGAGGGCAGGACGCCGGCGATGCAGTCCAGGACGCGGTCCAGGCCGTAGCGGAACCGCTCGTCGGGCGTCATGTGCGGCAGCCGCGCGTCGATGACGATCCGCTCGAACATCGGATACTCGCCCGTCTTCAGCAACTCGCGGACGTAGGGGCCGCTCCGCATCATCCACCGCTCGGCCGTCAGCCCGCTGCGCTCGCTCTCGCGCGCCCACTCGATCTCGCCGCGCACGACCCGCTCGACGTAGCCGGTCAGCATGTCCACCAGGGTGAACATCTCGTCGATGGGGACGCCGACGTCCAGAGCGCCGAACGTGAACTCCATCAGCCGCAGCCCGTTGGGGCCCGGGACGGAGCGCGGCCGGCGCAGGCTCGCCAGCCAGGGATGGCGCCGCCACACCGCGCGGGTCCGCTCGGCCAGCAGCGTCAGGTCGGCGCGCCAGTCCCCCGACGGGCGCGCGGGCACGTCCATCTCGGCCAAGACGTGGTCGGTCATCAGATCCAGCAGGTCGTCGCGGGACGGGACGTACCGGTACAGCGACATCGCGCCGGTGCCGAGATCGGCGGCGATGCGGCGCATGGACGCCGCGTCCAGCCCGTCGGCGTCGGCGATGCGGATCGCGGCCTCGGTGATCTGGGCGCGGCTGTAGGCGGGGCGCGGACCGCGGCCCTGCCGCTCCGGGATCGACCAGATGCTCACGTACCCGCCGTCCGTCACCGGACCCCCTCACGATCTCCTCGGCCGCCTTCCGAGCATCCTAGTTGCGTACGACGTACCCAGTTGTTTACCCTGGCGTGCATTAGTTGCGTACATCGTACCTAGATAGTGGTGGAGGCCCTCGTGACCGACGAACCGATCGTGCTCGCCGAGGCGCTGCGCAAGCGCTTCGGCGACACCCAGGCCCTCGACGGCCTCGACCTCGCCGTCCCCGCCGGGACCGTCTGCGGGGTCCTCGGCCCCAACGGCGCCGGGAAGACCACCGCCGTGCGGATCCTGGCGACCCTCGCCGACGCCGACTCCGGCCGCGCCCGCATCGCCGGACACGACGTCGCCCGCCGCCCCGACCGGGTCCGGGAGCTGATCGGGCTGGCCGGGCAGTACGCCGCCGTCGACGAGAAGCTCACCGGCCGCGGCAACCTGCGCCTGTTCGGCCGCCTGTACCACCTGTCGCGCCGCGACGCCCGCCACCGCGCCGACGAGCTGCTGGACAGGTTCGGCCTCGCCGAAGCCGCCGACCGGCAGGTCGCCGGCTACTCCGGCGGGATGCGCCGCCGCCTCGACCTGATCACCAGCCTGATCCTGCGGCCCCGGGTGCTGTTCCTGGACGAGCCCACCACCGGCCTCGACCCCCGCGGCCGCGGCGAGATCTGGGACGCCGTCCGCGACCTTGCCGCCGACGGCACCACCGTCCTGCTCACCACCCAGTACCTGGACGAGGCCGACCAGCTCGCCGACGACATCGCCGTCGTCGACCACGGCCGCGTCATCGCCACCGGCCCCCCGGACCGGCTGAAGGCGTCCATCGGCGACCGCCTCGACATCGTCCTCGCCGACCCCACCACCGCCGGCGGCGCCGCCGACGTCCTGCACCGCCTCGCCGGCGCCCACCCCGCACTGGACGGCGGCCGCCTGTCGGTCCCGCTGGCCGCCGGGACCGTCCGGCTCGCCGACGTCGTCCGCGAACTCGACCGCGCCGGCGTCGCCGCCGCCGACGTCGCGCTGCGCCGCCCCACCCTCGACGAGGTGTTCCTGCGCCTCACCGGCGGCCCCGCCACCCAGACCACCGGCACCCAGACCACCGGCACCGACACCGGTGAGGACGCCACCGGCGGCGACCGGCGAACGAAGGAGCCCGTGCGATGACCGCCCTCACCGCTCCCGCGCGGCCCGCGTCCCTGGCCGGGCGGCTGCGCTGGACGCTCACCGACGGCCTCACCCTCATCGGACGCGAACTCGGCCGCCTGCGCCGCGAACCCGGCGAGCTCATCGCCGCGCTGATCTTCCCCGCGACGATGGTGGTGCTGTTCGGATACGTGTTCGGCAGCGCCATCGCCGTCCCCGGCGGCGGGAACTACCGCGAGTACCTGATGCCCGGCCTGTTCGCGATGGTCACCTTCACCTCCACCATGTCCGTCACCCTGCGCGTGGCCACCGACGCCTCCCGCGGCGTCATGGACCGCCTGCGCTCCATGCCCGTCGCCCGTTCCGCCGTCCCGTTCGGGCAGACCGGCGCCGAGGCCCTGCACGGGATCCTCGGAATCACGATCATGGCCGTCGCCGGGCTCGTGGTCGGCTGGCGCGCGCACGGCGGCGTGTGGCCCACCGTGGAGGCGTTCGCGCTGCTCGCGCTGATGCGGTACGCGCTGAGCTGGGCCGGGTGCTACCTCGGCCTGGTGGTGCGGAACGAGCAGACCGCCGACCAGTTCATCCCGCTGGTGTTCCCCGTCACCATGCTGTCCAACTCCTTCGTCCCCACCGCCGGGATGCCGGCCGTGCTGCGGGTCGTCGCCGAATGGAACCCCGTCAGCGCCCTCACCGCCGCCTGCCGTGACCTGTTCGGCAACCCCGGCGCCCCCGCCCCCGGCACCGACCTGGCATGGCCGCTCGCGCACCCCGTCGCCGCCACGCTCGGCTGGGCGGCGCTGCTGCTGGCGATCTTCGTCCCGCTGTCGGTGCGGACCTACCAGCGCCGCGGCCGCTGACAAAGGCGGCGGCACGGGGGTGAGGGCGGGGCCGGAGCCTCGCCCTCACCCGCCGCGCGTCACCGCGCGGGGGTCACACTCCGAACGGGGCCGGGTAGGAGACCGTGCCGGACGGGACCGGGCCCGGGCCGTCCAGCACCAGCGCCATCAGCGCCTCGTCCGGCACCTCGAACGCCACCCCGACACCGAGCGACGACGCCCGCGCGAACCCGAACCGCGGGTAGTACTCCGGATGCCCGAGCACCACCACCAGCCGCTCGCCCCGGCCCGTCGCCGCGCGCGCCGCCGCCTCGGCCAGCACGGCGCGGACCGCCGCGCCGCCCGCGCCGCCGCGCTGCCGGTCCGGCATCACCGCCACCGGCGCCAGCGCCAGCGCCGCCGACCGCTCCGCCGGGCCGTCGCCGACACGGCACCGCGTCACCAGCGCGTAGCCGACGACGCCGCCGCCCGGGTCCTCGGTGACCATCGACAGCTCCGGGATCCACGCCGGGTCCCGGCGCAGCGCGTCCACCAGGTCGGCCTCGGCCGCCGTCGGGAACGCCGCCTCGACCACCGCGCGCACCGCGCCCCGGTCGCCGGGCCGCTCCTGCCTCGTCGTCCACTTCACCGGTCGCGCCCCCGCTCCTTGTACATCTGCCGCTGTGCCTTCTTGATGGTCTTCCACCGGTTGTCGCGCTCGGCGCGCAGCCGCGCGTCGGTGCGCGTGGCCGCCCACTCGTTCTCGCGCAGCAGCTTGTGGTAGCTGTCGAGGCGGCGGCGCGGCAGTACGCCGTCCTCGATCGCGGCGAGGACGGCGCAGCCCGGCTCGGCGCGGTGCGCGCAGTCGGCGAACCTGCACCGCGCGGCCAGGTCCTCGATGTCGGCGAACGTGCGCTCCAGGCCGTCGGACGCCTCGACCAGCCCGACGCCGCGCAGCCCGGGCGTGTCGATCAGGACCCCGCCGCCCGGCAGCGGCAGCAGTTCCCGCCGGACGGTGGTGTGGCGGCCCTTGCCGTCCTGCTCCCGGACCGCGCCGGTGGCCAGGACGTCGGCGCCCAGCAGCGCGTTCCCGAGCGTCGACTTGCCCGCGCCCGACGGGCCGACCAGCACCACCGTGCCGGCCAGGACGGCGCGGACGACGTCCACCCCGTCACCGGTCGCGGCGCTGCACGCCACCACGTCGACACCGGGCGCGGCCGACGCCGCCCGGGCCTCGGCCTCGGCGACGCCGCCGTCCGGGGCCTGGTCGGTTTTGGTCAGCACGACCACCGGCCGCGCGCCGCTCTCCCACGCCAGCGCCAGCAGCCGCTCCACCCGGCCCAGGTCGAGCCGGTTCGCCAGCGACACCGCGATCGCGACGGTGTCGACGTTGGCGGCCAGCACCTGGCCGCGCGAGTCCCGCGACGCCGACGACCGCACGATCGCGGTCCGCCGCGCCAGCAGCGCCGCCACCGCCGGGCGGCCGTCCGGGCCGTCCGGGCGCAGCGCCGCCCAGTCGCCCGTGCACGGCGCCACCACGCCGGAGGAGACCGCGCCGCCGGCGGAGGGCGGCGCGTCGGATGGAAGGGGGACGGGGCCGGCGGACGCCCGCAGCGGGCCGGTCTCGGCGACCACATCGCACAGGCCGCGGTCGACCGCGGCCACACGCCCGGGGATCAGCCCCGCGGCGCGATGAGAGGTGAATTCGTACTCCAGGGTCGTGTCCCAGCCGTAGGCGGCCAGCGGCGACGACCCCGCTGATGCGGAAGACAATGCTTTGGAACCTTCGTGTGAAAGGGGCCCCGGCTCGGGCACGCGCCGCACGAAAGGGTGCGGGAACGATCAGCCGGCGGCCCGGGAAATGAGGACGGGCTGAATGCTGCGGGCAGCAGCCACGGCAACGACGGCCATACGTCCACACCTCCTCACGGGTCCGGCAGCGACTCTACCCCGGCGCGCAGGGCCCGGCCAACCGGATATTCGTCCGCGCGGGTGGATCCCCCGCGCGGGGGAGCGGCATCGGCCGAGGCGGGGAGGCGCCGGCGCGGGCGGCCGCAGCATCGGGGGCATGGCCAGCACGCTCACCGACCCGCCGCCGCACCCGCCGGCCCTGCGCGTCCTGCGACCGCTGACCGCACCCCGGCCCCGCCTGGCACGCGGAACCGGTGACCGGGTTCGGAAGTTATGGTGATTTAGGGGCGGATCGCGAGGAGGGGGCGTGGCCGTGGACGACAACGACAAGGACGGCGACAACAGGGACGGTGGCGGGATGGACGGCGGGCACGTCGACCTGGAGAAGAAGGACCGCCCGCGCCCGGAGCGCACCGGGACCGGGCTCGGCGGACGCGCCGGACGCGCCGACCAGGCCGCCGCCGAACGCCTCGAACAGATCTGGGACGGACTGGCCCCCGCCGCCGCGTCCGCCGCGCGGATGGCCCGCACCGCCGGTGAGCCCGCCGCGGCGGCGGCCCGCGACGCCGCCGCGCTCGCCGCGACCCGCGTCCTGGAGCAGGTCGCCGGGACGCCCGCGATGAAGGCCGTCGAGCAGGCCGCCCGCGACGCCGCCGTCAGGGCCGCCACCGCGGCCGCCGAGCGGGCCGTCAACGAGGCCCGCGCCGCCGCCGCGGCCAACCCCGCCACCGCGAGCGCGTTCGAGGCCGCGACCACCGCCATGACCCTCGCCGAACAGGCCGGGCGGCAGGCGGCACGCCACCCCGTCACCGCCGCCGCGCGCCGCCTGGCCACCGGCCACCCCCTGGCCCGCGCCGCCACCGCCACCGCCCGCGACGTCGCCGGACGCACCGTCACCGCGACCGTGTCGGCCCCGATCGTCCAGGCCGCGACCAAGAGCGTCGTGGACGCCGCGATCGACACCGTCGCCGGCGCCGCCGCCGACGCCGCCATGATCGTCGCGCGGGACGTCGTCGCCCGCGTCGTCCGCGAGACCGCCGAGCAGGCCGCCCGCGACCTCGCGGCCGCGCTGCGCGACCGCGCCCGCCAGACCGCCGCGCAGGCGGGCGGCGGTGCCGCCGACCTGGCGCCCCTCGCCGACGCCGCCCGCACCGCCGGTGACCTGCTCACCGCCGCCGCGGGCAGCGCGTTCGCCCGCACCGCCCGCGACCTGGCACTGCGCGCCGCCGCCCGCGCCACCACCGCCGCGATCGAGGCCGTCCTGCGCGAGCTGATCCGCGACGCGCTCAAACTCGCCATGAAGGACACCCTGCGCGGCCTCATCATCGACGTGTCCCGCGACGTCGTCGTCGACGTCGCCAAGACCACCTGGACCACCGCCACCCGCCCCGCGCCCGGGCCCGCGGCCCCCGTCGCCGAGACGGTCGTCGCCGAGACGGTCGTCGCCGAGACGGTCGTCGTCGAGGCGGCGGTGGCCTCCGCCGGCGACGCGTGGGCCGCCGCCACCGCCGAAGCCGCCGCCGAACCCGCAACCCAGCTCCCGGCAGCGGTCACGGGCGAGGTCGAGGGGCGGGGCCCGGGGCGGATCGGGCCCGGGGACCCCGCGCCCTGACCGGCCGCCGCCGGACCGCCGGCGGCGTGATGTACTCGGAAGGGAAACGACGCCGCCGCCGACGAACACCGGAGGGGAACCCATGGCCGACACGCTCGACGACACGGCCGTCGCCGACCGGCTGCGCGACCTGCCCGCCTGGACCCGCGACGGCGACGCGATCCGCCGCGAGGTCACCGCGTCCTCGTTCCCCGCCGGGATCGACGTGGTGACCGACGTGGCCCGCGCCGCCGAGGACGCCGACCACCATCCCGACATCGACATCCGCTGGCGCACCCTGACCTTCACCCTGTCCACCCACAGCGCCGGCGGCCTCACCGGCAAGGACTTCGACCTCGCCGCGACCATCGACGAGATCGCCGCCCGGCACGGCGCCGCCTAGGCCCCCCGATGCCGGGCGAGACCGGGGCGCCGGTGCAGGTCGCGGTGTGCGGGCCGGGCGAATGCACCGAACGGGAATGGGACGACGCGGACCAGACCGGGCGGCTCCTGGCCGCCCGCGGCGCCGTGGTGATCTGCGGCGGGCACGGCGGTGTCATGGCCGCCGCCGCGGCCGGCGCCCGCGCCGCCGGCGGGATCGTCGTCGGGCTGCTGCCCGCCGCCGACCGCGCCGCCGCCGGGCCCGACCTGACCGTCGTGCTGCCCACCGGCCTCGGCCAGGCCCGCAACACCCTCATCGTCAACGCCGCCGACGCCGTCATCGTCGTCGGCGGCTCCTGGGGGACGCTGTCGGAACTGGCCCTGGCGATGCGCCGCGGCACCGTCCCCGTCGTGCAGCTCGGCGGATGGCGCGTCCACGACCGCGACGGGCACGCCCTCGGCGGCATCGTCCACGCCACCGGACCCGCCGACGCGGTCCGCGCCACCGGCCTGTGGGACCAGCGGGCAGGCGACGGCGGATGAACCGGCGGGATGGGTGTGGCGGGGCTAGTGGGCGGAGAAACCGCCGTCCACGAAGATCGACTGGCCGGTGACGTAGCCGGCCGACGCCGACGCCAGGAACACCGCCGCGCCGGCGAAGTCCGCGGGCAGCCCGTTGCGGCCCGTCATCGTCCGCTCGGCCAGCGCCCGCACCCGCGCCGGGTCCGCCGACAGCCGCGCGTTCAGCGACGTCATCACGAACCCCGGCACCAGCGTGTTCGCGGTGACGCCGCGGCCCGACCACGCCTCGGCCTGCGACCGCGCCAGCGCCACCAGGCCCGCCTTCGACACCCCGTACGCGCCGCTGGTCACCGACGCCCGGAACGCCTGCTGCGAGGCGATGTGGATCAGCCGCCCGAACCCGCGCCCCGCCATCCCCGGACCGAACCGCTGCCCGAGCAGGAACGGCGCGTCCAGGTTCACCGCCATCGTGGTGTCCCACACGTCCTCGCCCAGCTCGTCCATCGGCGGCCGCAGGTTCACCGCAGCCGCGTTCACCAGGACGTCCGGCTCCCCGAACACCGCCGCCGCGCCGTCCGCCGCCCGCGCCACACCCTCCCGCGACGCCAGATCCGCGCTGACCGCCGCCGCGCGGCAGCCGTGCCCCTCCAGCTCCTCGACCGTCGCGGCCAGCTCCGCCTCCCGCCGCGCCACCACCACGACCGCCGCGCCCGCCCGCGCCAGCGCCTCGGCGATCGCCCGGCCGATGCCCGAGCTGCCGCCCGTCACCACCGCGACCCTGCCCTCCAGCGAGAACAGCTCCGACAGGTACGGGACGGGGGACTCGCGGCCGCTCATGATCACAGAGTGTACGGGCGGGCCCCGGTCAGCCGGTGGCCGGCGGGTCGTCGCGGCCGGCCGCCGCCCTCTTGCGGCGGCGCGCCTCCCGCGCCGCGACGACCACCGCGATCAGGATCGGCGCCCAGAACTTCGCGGTCGCCAGGACCACGGCCAGCCACGGCGGCGCCGACACGTCCGGCAGCTCCGGCGGATCCGGCCAGGGGACGTCGGGCCACGGGATCGACGGCACACCGGCGTCCGGGAACGGCACGTCCGGGCGCGGCACCCACCGCAGCAGCACCCTCACCAGCACACCCAGCCCCAGCAGCGGGAACACGACCCGGCCGGCCGCCGCCGCGACATGCCGCGAGGCGTACAGGGCCGGATGCGCCCGCGCCAGCGCCTCCCGCCTCGCCGCCCGCGTCCCCTCGGCCGGCTCGAACCCGGCCCCCTCCCCGCCGGTCGCCTTAGTGCCGGTGTTCTGGGTGCCGGTCAGTTCGCAGCGGGCCGCCTGCCCGTCGAGCAGGCCCAGCGCGTCGAACCCGACGACGACGGCGCGGTCCCCGTACGGCAGCGTCGCCTTCACCCAGTCGGCCGTGGCCTCCCCGGCGGGCGCGCCGTCCACGAACAGGCGCACGACCCGGTCCCACCCGGCGCGTGCGGTCTCGACCTCCAGGCGGCGGCCGTCGTGCTCCAGCGTCCAGCGGCCCGCGGGCGCGCCGCGCAGCGAGAAACCCCCAGTCATACCGCCCAGTGTCCGGGCCCCCTGAACTCCGGGAATCGCCCGAACGGCCACGTCCGGTAGACCAAAGTCGACGCCCCGCGCAGTCCACGGACGCGCGCACGCGGGACGGTCGGGCGGGCCGGTCAGGTGAAGCGCCAGCGGGTCGCGCCGAACGGCTCGGTCGTGCCGACCGCGACGACGGTGTGGAAGGTGAAGCGGTACACGTGCCAGGGCGGCGGGCCCGCGCTCTGCGCGCTGAACGGCGCGGTCAGCGCGTCACCGTCGACCTGCGCCGGCCAGCCGCCCTCCCGGTACCCGGCGGCGATCGGCTCCAGCACGCCCGGGTCGGTGACGCGGTGCGCCTCGCCCTCCAGCACCACGTCCGCGATCGCCGTCCGGACCGAGAACGTGCACGCCGGGTTCGCCGCCAGATCGCGGGACTTGCGGGTGCCGGGCCCGCTGGTGAAGTACAGGTCGCCGTCGTACCACTGCGCGCCGACACCGGCGGCGTGCGGGCGGCCGTCGGGGCGGGCCGTGCCGAGGAACACCGCCGTCTCCATCTTCGGCAGCGCCGCGGTCAGCGCGTCGCGCACGGTGCCCCACGCCAGCTCCCCGCCGCCGTAGATGTCGAGATTGCGGGCCTCGGCGGGCTCACGGTCGGTCATCGTCGTCCTCCTCCTCTTCCGGTCACGCCTTCGCCGGTACCGACCGTGCGCGGCGGCCGAACTCATCGCTCCCGTGCGGCCCGCGCCGCCGCGACGCGGTCAGGTCCTGTCCTCATTGCCGCGCATACTGGAATCATGTCTTCGGCGCGGCTGCTGCGGTTGCTGTCCCTGCTGCAGGCCCGGCGGTCATGGCCGGGCCCGGAACTCGGCGAGCGGCTCGGCGTCAGCGTCCGCACCGTCCGCCGCGACGTCGACCGGCTGCGCGACCTCGGCTACCCCGTGCACGCCACGCCCGGCGCGGCGGGCGGGTACGGGCTGGAGGCGGGGGCGGCGATGCCGCCGCTGCTGCTGGACGACGAGGAGGCCGTCGCGATCGCCGTGGGCCTGCGCGCCGCCGCCGGGGGAGCGGTCGAGGGCATGGGGGAGGCGTCGGTGCGGGCGCTGGCCAAGCTCGAACAGGTCCTGCCGTCCCGGCTGCGGCGCCGCGTCACCGCGCTGCACGCCGCCACGACCCCGCTGACCGGGCCGCCCGCCGGGCCCGCCGTCGACCCCGAGACCCTCACCGTCCTGGCCGCGGCGTGCCGCGACGGCGAACGGGTCCGATTCGGCTACCGCGACGCCGGCGGCGAGGAGACCGGACGGCTCGTCGAACCGTACGGGCTGGTCTCGGCCGGGCGGCGCTGGTACCTGGTCGCCTTCGACACCGGCCGCGGCGCCTGGCGGACGTTCCGCGCCGACCGCGTCACCGGCCCCCGCCCCACCGGCGTCCGGTGCCCGCCGCGCGAGCCGCCCGCCGCCGACGCCGCCGCGTTCGTCACCCGGTCCCTGGCCCGGTCGCGTCCCCTCCAGCGGGCCGTGCTGACCGTGCACGCCTCCGCCGCCGAGCTCACCGACCGGTTCCGCGTGACCGGCGCCGAGGTCGAACCGGTCGACGACCACACCTGCGTCCTGCGCACCTCCGCCGACTCGCTCGAATGGACGGCTCTGCGCATCGCCTACCTCGACCTGGACTTCGACGTCCAGGGGCCGCCCGAGCTCACCGCCCGCCTCGCCGCGATGGCCGCCCGCCTGACCCGCGCCACCACCCGCCCCCACCACGGCCCCGACGCCAGCGCGGACACCTGAACGCCCGCCGGGCGCCGACCCAGCCCGAGCCCGCGAACGGCGAAGTTCTTACAAGGTTCGAACAAGGCGCCTTGACCGGCCCCGCAGCGCCCGTCGCGGGACGCGCCGCGGCCTACGTTCGTCGCATGAACGTACTGCTCACCGGGTCGGCCGGTTTCATCGGCTCGCACATCGCCGAGGCGCTGACCGCCGCGGGCCACCACGTCCGCGGCCTGGACCTGCGCCCCCGCCCCGGGGACGGGGACGGGGTCGCCGACGTCCGTGACGCCGCCGCGGTCGCCCGGCGCCTGGACGGCGTCGACGCCGTCTGCCACCAGGCCGCCAAGGTCGGGCTCGGCGTGGACGTGTCCGACCTGCCCGGCTACGCCTCCGCGAACGTGCAGGGCACCGCCGTGCTGCTGGCGGAGATGGCCCGCGCCGGCGTGCGCGTGCTGGTCCTGGCGTCGTCGATGGTGGTGTACGGGGAGGGCGCCTACACCTGCGGGCGGCACGGCCCCGTCCGCCCCGGGCCCCGCCCGGAGGAGGACCTGCGCGCGGGACGGTTCGAGCCCGCCTGCCCCGGCTGCGGCCGGCCCCTCGACCCGGGCACCGTCGCCGAGGACGCGCCGCCCGGCCCCCGCAACGCCTACGCCGACACCAAGCTCGCCCAGGAGCATCTGGCGGCGTCGTGGGCGCGGGCGACCGGCGGGACGGTCGCGGCGCTGCGCTACCACAACGTGTACGGGCCGCGGATGCCGCGCGACACCCCCTACGCGGGCGTCGCGGCGATCTTCCGGTCGCGGCTGGCCGGCGGGCGGGCGCCGCTGGTGTTCGAGGACGGCGGGCAGCGCCGCGACTTCGTCCACGTCCGCGACGTCGCCCGCGCGAACGTCCTCGCGCTGGAACAAGCCGCCGCCGGGACGCTCCACTCCGGGCCCGGCGGGCTGCGCGCCTACAACGTCGCCAGCGGCGAGCCCCGCACCATCGGCGACCTGGCCGCCGCGCTGTCGGCCGCTTTCGCCGGGCCCGCGCCTCATGTCACAGGCGGTTACCGGCTCGGCGACGTCCGGCACATCGTCGCCAGCCCCGACCGGGCCCGCCGCGAGCTGGGGTTCCGCGCGGAGGTGGCGTTCGCCGACGGGATGGCCGAGTTCGCCCGGCCGCCCGTCACCAGTTCGTAAGGGTCGCGTCCCCGTCACCGAAAGTAGCGTTCGTGTCGTGATCGATGTGGTTCTGCCGTGCCTCGACGAGGCCGAGGCGCTGCCGTGGGTGCTGACCCGGATGCCCGCCGGGTTCCGCCCGCTGGTGGTCGACAACGCCTCCACCGACGACTCCGCGCGCGTCGCCGCCGAGCACGGCGCCCGCGTCGTCGCCGCGCCCGACCGCGGCTTCGGCGCCGCCTGCCACCGGGGGCTGCTGGCCGCCCGCACCGAGGTCGTGTGCTTCATGGACGCCGACGCGTCCCTGGACCCGGGCGAGCTGCCCCGCCTGGCCGCCGCGCTCGACGCCCTCCAGACCGGCGCCGCACAGGGGCCCGCGCCGGTTCCGGGGCTGGTGCTGGGGCGGCGGCGGCCGTCGGGGCGGGGCGCGTGGCCGCCGCACGCCCGGCTCGGCAACGCCGTCCTGGCCCGGTCGCTGAACCGCCGCGCCGGCACCCGCCTGCGCGACCTCGGGCCGATGCGCGCCGCCCGCCGTGACGCGCTGCTCGCGCTCGGCGTGGCCGACCGCCGGTTCGGCTACCCGCTGGAGACGGTGCTGCGCGCCGCCCGCGCCGGATGGCGGATCGGGGAGATCGACGTGACCTACCGGCCCCGCACCGGGTCCTCGAAGGTGACCGGGACGCTCGGCGGGACGGTCCGCGCCGTCCGTGACATGCGCCGCGTCCTGACGGAGGTCACGCCATGACCCCCTGCACACCCCGCCCGGCCACGGACCTGATCGTCATCGCCAAACAGCCCGTGCCCGGCCGGGTCAAGACCCGGCTGACGCCCGCGTACACGCCCGCCGAGGCAGCCGCGCTGGCCGAGGCGGCGCTGCGCGACACCCTCACCGCCGTCGCCGCCGCCCCGGCCGGGCGCCGCACCCTCGCGCTGGACGGCGCGCCCGGGCCGTGGCTGCCCGCCGGGTTCACCGTGACCGCGCAGCGCGGCGGCGGCCTGGACGAACGCCTCGCCGCCGCGTTCACCGACGCCTGGGCCGGGCGGCCGCTGGTGCTGATCGGGATGGACACCCCGCAGGTCACGCCCGCGCTGCTCACCGCCGCCGGGCGGGCGCTGCGGCGCCGCGGCGCGGTGCTCGGGCCCGCGTCCGACGGCGGGTTCTGGCTGCTCGGGCTGCGGCGCCCCGACCCCGAACTGCTGCGCGGCGTGCCGATGTCGCGGCCCGGCACCGGCGCGGCGCAGCTGGCGCGGCTGCGCGCCGCCGGCCTGGACGTCGCGGTGCTGCCCGAGCTCACCGACGTCGACACCCCCGCCGACGCCGCGGCCGTCGCCGCCGTCGCCGAAGGGACCCGGTTCGCCGCCGTGGTGCGCGAGCTCGGCGTCAGGACCGTCCCGGCATGATCGGCGAACTGTACGAGGAGGCGCTGCGGGGCCGCGGGCCCGTCGAGATCGAGCACGCCGACGGGCGCCGCCGGCCGCTGCCCGTCCAGGACTGGCTCGCCGCCCGGCCCGGCGACGGCGGGCTGCTGGCCCGCTGCCGGGGCGCCACCCTGGACGTCGGGTCCGGTCCCGGCCGCCTCACCGTCGCGCTGGCCCGCCGCGGCGTCCCGGTGCTGGGCATCGACCTGGCGCCCGCCGCCGTCGCGCTGACCGTCGCGGCGGGCGCGCCGGCGCTGTGCCGCGACGTGTTCGGCCGCGTCCCCGGCACCGGACGGTGGCGCACCGCGCTGCTCGCCGACGGCAACATCGGCATCGGCGGCGACCCCGCCGCGCTGCTGGCCCGCGTCCTGACGCTGGTGGCGCCCGGCGGGCGGGTCCTGGCCGAGGTCGACCCGCCGGGCGCGGGCGCCCGCGTCGAGCCGCTGCGGCTGCGGTCGGGCCGCGCGGTCGGCGAATGGTTCCCCTGGGCGCACGTGCCGGCCGACGCCGCGTCCGCGCTCGCCGCCGCGTGCGCGGCGACCGTGACCGAGGTGTGGGAGGAGGCGGGCCGATGGTTCGTCGCGCTGCGCCCCCGCCGCTGACCCGCGCCGTGCCCGCCGCGCTGGCGGCGCTGGCGCGGCTGCCGGGGCGTTTCACCAGCCGGCTGCACGACGAGCGCGTCGCGGCGTGGCTGGGCATGGCGCTGGGCGTCAGCTTCCTGTCGGCGTTCGCGACCGGGCTTTTGTCCCACTTCATGCAGCACCCGCCGGGGTGGGCGCAGTGGCCGTCGCGTCCGGTGAACCTGTACCGGGTCACCCAGGGCGTCCATGTGATCGGCGGGCTGGCGACCGTGCCGCTGCTGCTGGCCAAGCTCTGGACCGTCTACCCGAAACTGTGGCAGTGGCCGCCGCTGCGGTCGGCGCGGCACGCCGCCCGGCGGGTCCTGGTGCTCGTCCTGGTCGGCGGGGCGCTGTTCCAGTTCGTGACCGGGGTGCTGAACATCGCCTACTGGTACGCGTTCCGGTTCCCGTTCACCACCGCGCACTACTGGACCGCCTACATCACCGTCGGCGCGCTGCTGATCCACGCCGCCTACCAGTGGCCGAAAGTGCGGCGCACGGTGATGACCCGCCCGCAGGACGCGGTGGGGCGCCGCGCGTTCCTGCTCACCGTCGCCGGCGCGAGCGGCGTGATCGCCGCCGTCACCGCCGGGGAGGCGTTCTCGCCGCTGGCGCGGCTGGCCGTGCTGGCACCGCGCCGTCCCGGCCTCGGGCCGCAGGGCCTGCCGGTCAACAAGTCCGCGGCCGCCGCCGGCGTGACCGCCACGGCCCGCGACCCGCGATGGCGGCTGACGGTGACCGGCCGCGTCCGCGACGACCTCGTCCTGACCCTGGACGGGCTGCGCGCCCTCCCGCAGCACACCGCGCGGCTGCCGATCGCGTGCGTGGAGGGATGGAGCGCTGACGCCGACTGGCGCGGCGTGCGGCTGCGGGACCTGCTGGCCCTGGCCGGCGCCGCCGACGACGACGCCGCGGTCCGGGTGGAGTCGCTGCAGCGCGGCGGGATCTACCGCACCTCGCGGGTCGACCCGCCGCACCTGCGCGACCCGCTCACCCTGCTCGCCCTCGACCTGGCCGGTGAGCCCCTCGACCTCGACCACGGGTACCCGTGCCGGCTGATCGCGCCGAACCGGCCCGGGGTCATGCAGACCAAATGGGTGCACCGGCTGGTGGTCCTGTGAAGGTGGCCCCGTGAAGGCGGACCCTGTGAAGACCGCCGTGCCGAAGCTGGCGTACGCCGTCGTGTACGGGGCGGGGCTGGCGCTGATCGCGGTGGGCGTGCGCGGCATCGTCGTGCACGTCGACGCCGCGGCGTGGCTGGGATGGTTCGCGGGCGCGGCGATCCTGCACGACGGGGTCCTGGTCCCGGTGGTGCTGGTGGCGGGCCTGGCGACCGGGCGGCTCCCCGCCGCCTACCGCCGCGTGGTGCGGGCCGCGCTGGTCATCGCGGGATGTGTGACGGCGGTGGCGCTGCCGCTGGTCCTCGGGTACGGGCGGCGGGCGGACGAGCCGTCCCGGCTGCCGCTGCCCTACGGCCGCAACCTCGCGATCGTGCTGGCGGTGATCGCCGCTGCCGCCGCCGTGACCGCCGCGATCCGCGCGCTCACCACCCGCCGCGCCCGGCGGAAGGGCCGGACATGACCCTCACCGGCACCCGCGAACACGCCCACCCCGCCCGCCGGGCCCGCGCCCGGCGGGCGGGGTGGGCGGCGGTGGCGGTGTGGGCGGCTGGCATCGCGGCGGCGTTCGCGGCCGGCTGGTACCTGCGCCGCGCCGGGCTGGCCACCGAGGACCCGCTGCCGCCGCTGCACGCCCGCTTGCGGGCCTCCCCGCTGATCTGGCGGTCGCTGCCCGCCGCCGCGGTCGCCGCCGTGGCCGTGGCGGCGCTGCCGGCGCTGGCGGCGCGGCTGCCGTGGCGGGCGCTGCCGCCCACCGTGTGGGCGTTCGCGGCGGCGTGGACGGTCGCGCTGGCCACCGCCGACGGGTGGGACGCCCTCGCCCGCCCGCTGCAGGCCCCGACCGAGTACCCGGCGGGCCTGGCGCAGCTGCGCCCCGACCCCCTGACCTGGCTGGACACCTTCACCGAGCGGCTCGGCGGCTACACCACGCACGTGCGGGGCCATCCGCCGCTGCCGATGCTGGTGCTGTGGGCGCTGGAGGCGGCGGGGCTCGGCGGCACCGGCTGGGCCGCGGCGCTGATCATCGCGGCGGGCACGTCCGCGGCGGCGGCGATCGCGGTGACGGTGCGGTGCGCCGCCGGTGAGCCGGCCGCGCGGGCGGCGGCGCCGTTCCTGGCCCTGGCGCCGCTCGCGCTGTGGGTCGCGACGTCGATGGACGCGTTCTTCCTGGCCGTGGGCGCCTGGGGCACCGCGCTGCTCGCCGTCGCCGCCCGCCGTGTAGGCGCCCGGGCGGTGGGGGTGGCGGCGGCGGGTGGGGTGCTGCTGGGCTGCCTGCCCTATCTGAGCTACGGGCTGCTGCCGCTGTTCGCGGTGCCCTTGGCCGTGCTGGTGCTGACCCGGCCGCGCGCGGGCGCGGTCGCCGCCGTCGCCGCCGGGCTGGCGGTGGCGCCGGTCGTGTTCACGTCGCTGGGGTTCTGGTGGCCGGACGGTGTCCGCGCCACCCTGGACACCTACCTGGTCAGCCGCGGGTCCGCGCAACGCTCCTACGCCTACTTCGCCGCGGCGAACCTGGCCGTGCTGGGCCTGCTGACCGGCCCGGCCGTCGCGCACGCGCTGCCCCGCGCGGCCGGGGCGCTGCGCCGCGCCGCCCGAACGCGGTCCACCGGCCCGGCGGCCGGTGTCTCGATGGGCGGTGTCTTGATGGGCGGTCTCTCGGCGGGTAGGGTCGCGGCGCTGGCGGGGGCGGCGCTGGTGGGCGTGCTGGTCCTGGACGCCTCCGGCGTCACCAGGGGCGAGGTCGAGCGGATCTGGGTGCCGTTCGCCGCGTGGCTCACCGTCGCCGCCGCCCTGCACCGGCCCCCGGCGAGGGGCTGGCTGGCGGCGCAGGCGGCGACGGCGCTGGCCGTCCAGGCGCTGGTCCTGTCGCCCTGGTGACCCGTCGCCGCCCGGCCCGGCGGCGACGTTTCGGCGGGCGCCGAACCGTCCCGGGGTTAGCGTCGGCCGCATGGACGACCCCACCCTGAGCGCGCGGCTGGCCGCGCGGTTCCGCGAGGTCAACGGCGACCATCCGATGACGCCGGCCGACGACGCCTACGTCACCGCCTGGTACGCGCCCCTGGAACAGGTGTGCCACGCCGCCGGCCGCGACCCCGCCGGCGTCCGCGCGGCGATGCTGGACGGGCGGCTCCCGCTGCCGTCCTACCTGCGCTCCGACGGCACCGAGATGGTCCCCCGGGACCTGTTCGCCCTCGCCGAGCGGGCCGGCGGCGACGACGCGCTGCGCGGCTGGTTCGTCGCGCAGTGGGACGACCCCGCCGCCGGGGAGGCGGAATGGGCCGCCTACCTCAGCGGCCAGTACGTGTGCCTGCGGACGGTGTCACCGGCGACGATCCAGCGCAAGGACGCCCTCGTCACCGCCATCACCGCCGAGCCCGGCGCCCCGGACGCGGGCACCCCGGCGTGGACGCGGCGCCTGCACGCCCTGGTCGACGAGCTGGACGCCCTGGAACCGCCGTTCACCGCCTACGACCGGCTGCGGTTCGGCGGCCCGGTCTCCCGCGACGTGTGCGTCGACGCCGTCCGCGCCCGCCACCCCCTCCCGCTCTAGACGCCATGGCGGGCAGGGTGGTTTCGCCGGCGTTCACGTGCGCAGGGCGTTCTTCACGTGCGCAGGCCCTCGTTCACATGCGCAGGGCGTAGGCGCGGATGGTGGTCTGCTCGACGGTGTTGCCCGCGGCGTCGGCGGCGCTCGCGCGCAGGGAGACGTACTCGGCGTCCGCCGGGTGACGCAGGCTGACGGTCCAGCCGTCGTCGCCGTCGCGGACGGTGGTCTCCTGCCACGTCTTGCCGTCGTCGTAGGAGACCTGGACGCTGAGCCGCCGCACGTCGGGCGCCTCGGCGCCGGGCGGGGCCTGGAACGTGACGCCGATGCGGTGTGCGGCGCCCGCCCTGGCGCGGCTGTGGTCGTCGAGTCCGGCGTCGTAGCGCACCGTCATGAGCGGTGGCGCGGCGGCGGTGTCGGTACGCGCCGAGGTGAACGTCCAGGCGGCTTCGGTGCGGGTGGCCAGCGGTGACCAGGGGGCGTTGCGCTCGGCGGTGGTCTCCAGCCGGTAGCGGCCCGGTTCCCCGGGAAGCGTGAAGGTGCCGTAGCCGGCGTCAGGGGTGCTGCCGAGCTGCCGTCCGTCCTGTGTCAGGGTCGTCCGGCCGGTGATGTGCCCGTCCGCCCAGGGCACGTCCTGCGGCCCGACGTGGCCGGGGGCGCCGTCGCAGAACAGGGACATGGCGACCTCCAGCTGGTCCTGGCGGCGCACGACGGCGGGGACCAGGTCACGGCGGCTCCAGTCCGCCAGTCCCGGGGTGAGCGGCGCGGTGTGCCATCGCCGGGTGTAATGGCCGGGGCCCGGGAGGCGGTCCGCGCCCACGGTCATCTCCCCCTCCTCCAGCGTGCAGTCGGCTCCGCCGACCGTGTGGTCGGTCGGCCACAGGATGCCCGGAGTGGCATGGACGGTGTGGGTTCCCGGTGCCGTACCGGCCAGCACCCCGTGCGAGATGTGGGCCGACATGTCCGGCAGGTCGGGCCCGGCGTGGATCCCGACGCAGGAGGTACGGCCTTGTGCGGGGTATGTCGTGCGCACCGTGGCCAGGCCGGCGGTGCGGACCCGGAACGTCGGGTCGCCGGGGATGCGGCCCTTGGAGGTGTTGAGCACCACGTAGCGGTAGGGGCTGCGGCCCGCGCCGCCGCGCGTCCAGGTGGTGAAGACGTGCAGTGACACGCCCGCGGCGGGGGTGATGGAGAGCCCGTCCTCCAGCGGGAGGCCGTAGCCGTGCCGCTCCCCTTGCGTCGTCATCGGGACCATCACGTCGCCCAGGAACAGCTCCGGGCCCGGGGTGTCCAGGCTCACCTCGACCTTTTTGGTGGCGCGGGCGTCCAGGGTGAGGCCGGTGGCGCCAGTGACGGGCACGGACGGCTCGATCATCAAAGCCCTGGCTTCTGGGCGGCCGGGTTCCGGCGTGCGGATCCAGGCGCCGACCCGGTAGGTGCCCGCGGGCACCTCGACCTGGCCCGTCCCGCCGGTGAAGGTGCCCCGCACCGGCTGGCCGGTCGCCAGGTCGTAGACCGCGAAGCCGGTGGTGTCCGCGTCCTCGGGGGGCCGGCCGGCGCGGTCGAGGACCGAGACCGTGAGCCGGTGGAGCGGGCCCGCCGCGCGCCGCTGCCGGGGGCGGTCGTTCGGCGCCGCGTCCTTCGGCCTGATCAACCGCGTCCCGTCGCGCGGCGGCATGTCCTCGATGGTGCCGCCGACGGTCTGGAGCGGCGCCCGGTTCGCGGCGGGCGTTAACCGGACGGCCCGGTCGGGGGAGGGGGCGCCGGCGCCGAACGCGACGGTGGCCGTGACCCCGCATGCGAGGGCACCGCTGAGCAGGATCGGCCGTCTGGGTGTGGACTTTCTCATCGCGTGCTCCTGTGGTGAGTGGATCACTGTTCACACGGTCCGTGTCCGCGGCCACCGCACGGGTTCCGCGGACACGGCCGGAACCCCTCCCGCGCCGAGGACACAGGAAAGGTATGGGAAACGTGCCAGCCGATCCCGAGCCGACCGACGCCGAGGTGTGGCGGCGGGCCGTCGACGGCGACGGGGAGGGATTCGGGGTGTTGTTCGACCGGCACTCACGCGCCGTCTACAACCACTGCTTCCGCCGGGTCGGTGACTGGTCGGCGGCCGAGGAGCTGACCTCGGTGGTGTTCCTGGAGGCGTGGCGCCGCCGCGCCCAGGTGCGGCTCGACGGCGACTCGGCCCTGCCCTGGCTGCTCGGTGTGGCCGCCAACGTCACCCGCAACCGCAACCGCGCGCTGCGCCGCCAGCGTGCGGCGCTGGCCCGGATCCCCGTCCACCCGGACGCGTGCGACCACGCCGACGCGGTGGCGGAACGGCTCGACGCCGAACGGGCGATGGCCGGGCTCCTGCGCCTGGTGAGGCGCCTGTCCCGCGACGACCAGGACGTCCTCGCGCTCTGCGCGGGAGACGGACTCAGTTATGCCCAGGCGGCACTCGCGCTGGGCGTGCCGGTGGGGACCGTACGGTCCCGCCTGTCCAGGGCCAGGTCGAGGCTGCGGGACCTGGCCCGGGCCGAACCCCGCGCGCTGTTGAGCGGTGAACGCGCCATGGCGCTGAACCCGGCCGAGGAGGAGCTGTGAACGAGTACTCGCCGCCATGCGAGCGCGACCTGGATCCCCTGACGCGCGCCGTACGCCGCGACCACCTCGTCTCCGAGGTCACCAGGCCGCGCGGGCGTCGCCGTTTCGCCCGGCGCGGACGCTGGATCGCGGGCACGGCCGCGGGGCTCGTCATGGCCGGCGGCGGTGTCGCCGTCGCCGGCGGCCTGCTGGACGAGGGAGTGGAGCAGTCCCTCGCCACCGGCTGCTACGCGCGCGCCGACCTCGACGCCGACACCGCCGTCATCGGGCTCGGCGCCGCCGATCCGGTCGCGCAGTGCGCCGCCCTGTGGCGGGAGGGAGCGGTGCGGGACGGGACGCGTACGGCACCGCCGCTGGTGGCCTGCGTCATGGACGAGGCGGTCGGCGTCTTCCCCGGGGACGCCGGCACGTGCCGGGACCTGGGACTGCGGCCGTGGCGTCCGCTCACCGGCGCCGCCGGGACCCGGGCCCACGCGCTCGGCGAGCTCCAGAGGGACCTCGCGACCCGGTTCTCGGCCCGCTGCGTCACCGAACGGGAGGCGATCGCGCTCGCCGAGGAGCGGCTCACCGCCGGCGGCCTGACCGGATGGCGCGTGGTGACGGACGCGTTCGGCCACGAGTACGGGCGGAACGGGCGCTGCGCCTCACTCGGCGACATCGACCCCCGGACCCGGACCCTCACCCTGATCGGGCTGCCGGCCCGCTGACAACACCGGAACACGCCGGAACGGGCCGTGCCGGGTGGGTCACCAGGGGACGGGGCCGTCGTCGTCGAAGAACCCGCCGATGGGGCCGTCGCCGTCGAGGGTGGCGAGGCGGACCGCGACGGCGGCGCCCTGCTCGGCGGTCCGGGTGATCGCCCGGCCGGTGGCGCGGACGATGCCGGCGGTGAAGCCGGTCGCGCACGCACCGGGCGCGGCGGCGTTGACCAGGATCCCCTCCGGCCGCAGCAGCTTGGCGTACTGGATCGTCAGCATGTTCAGCGCCGCCTTGGACGCCGGGTAGGCGGCCGAGGCCGGCGGGTCCCGGAAGTAGCGGGCCGGGTCGGTCATCGCGGCCATCGACGCCGTGCCGCTGGAGACGTTCACGATCCGCGCCGCCGGCGAGGACCGCAGCAGCGGCAGCATCGCGTCGGTCACCCTGATCACGCCGAATAGGTTGGTGTCGAACACGCCGCGCACCGCGTCCAGGTCGGCCTCGTCGGGCGGGTGCGGCGCCCCGCCGGAGATACCGGCGTTGTTGACCAGCACGTCCAGCCGCCCGGCCGACGCCGCGACCGCGCTCGCCGCCGCCTGGACCGCGGCGGGGTCGGTGACGTCGAGGACGACGGCGCGGGCTTCGTGCCCGCCGGCGCGCAGCGCCGCGGCCGCCCGCTCGCCCAGGCCCGGGTCGCGGGCCCCGACCAGCACGGTCAGGCCGCGTCCGGCCAGGCCCGCGGCGATGGCGCGGCCGATGCCCTTGTTCGCCCCGGTCACCAGGGCGGTCCTCGTGGCCGCCGGGGGCGTGGTGGGTGCGTTCACGGGCCCAGGACACCACCGGTCCCGCCGCGCGTTCCAACACCGACGCTGTCGCGGGCGATCGCCCGGCTGGAGCGGCGGCTGGGCGTGACGCTGCTGGAGCGCACCAGCCGCCGGGTGGCGCTCACCCCGGCGGGGACGGCGGCGGGCTGCTCCCGGCGATCCTGGCCGCCTACGAGCGCGAGCCCGGCGCGGTGCCGGTGGAGATGCTGTTCGGATACGGGGCCGAGCGGGCGCTGCGCGACGGCCGCGCCGACGCCGCGCTGCTCTACGCGCGGCGGCAGGACCTCACCGGCCTGGCCGTCGAGGAGCTGCTGGAGGAGGCCCAGGTCGCCGTCCTGCCCAGGGGGCGGGACGCGGGTCAGCCGATGTAGCTCATCGCGCTGGGCCGGGCCATGGCGGTGCTGCCCGCGTCGGCGCGCGGGCTGCTGCGCGACGACCTGACGGCGGTCCCGGTGCGGGACGCGGCCCCGACCACGCTGGTGCTGGCGTGGCCCGAGACGTCCCGGTCCCGCGCGCTGGCGGCGTTCGTGCGCTCCACCGCCGCCGTCGCCGCCGGGTTCACCGCCTCCCACCTGCGCTGACACGCCCCCGGAAAAAGTCTTGAAGAAAAATCCGGTGGGATGTCGATCCGGGGGCGGTCCGTGCGACGCGTCGGTGAAAGGCCGATGAGACACCCGCACGGAAGGACCACCGCCATGACCGCCACCCATACCCTCACCACCGCCGCCCCCACCGTCGCCGCCGGTTCGGGGGGCCGCGCCGCCCGGCGCAAGGTGCTGTGGGGCCTGCAGATCCTCCTGGCCGCGTTCCTGTTCTTCGCCTCCGCGCTGCCGAAGTTCGCCGGGCAGGCCGACGCCGTCCAGACCTTCACCGAGATCGGCTGGGGCCAGTGGCTGCGGTACGTGACCGGCACCGTCGAGGCCGCCGGCGCGATCGGGCTGGTCGTGCCGCGGCTGGCCGGGCTCGCCGCGGCCGGGCTGATCGGGCTGATGGGCGGCGCCGTCCTCACCCAGCTGCTGGTGCTGGAGCCCGCGTGGAGCCTGCTGCCCGCCGCGTACGCGGTCGTGTTCGCCGCCGTCGCGTGGGACCGGCGCGCTGAGACCCGCCGGGCGCTGCGCACCCTGAACCGCACCCTGGGACGCTGACCCCGCACGTCGACCCCAACGTCGGCCTCGCGCGCCGACCCCTCGCACGCCGCGGTGGCGGACGGTCCGGGCCCGGGCCGTCCGCCACCGCCGTTTCCCTCACGCGTCCGGCGGCGGCAGGGCGCGCAGTTCGGCCGTCAGCGCGGCGGCGTCGCCGGGACGGCCGTGGTAGGCGGCCGGGGTGCACTGGAACAACGCCACGCGCCACTCGCCCAGCAGCAGCGACGCGGTGACGGTGTGCACGCTGTTGGCGTCGGGGTTCAGGTCGGACGCGCCGGGCGGGACCATCCCGGCGACGGCGTGCAGCACGGCGGCACCGGGGCCGATCACCCGCACGTCCCGCACCGCGGCGACGTAGCGGGCGGTGGGATGGCCGGCGAACACCGCGTCCATCCGCGCGGCGATCTCCTCGCGGCCGGTGTGCAGGCTGCCGTCGAACCCGATCGAGACGCCGTCGTCGCGGAACGGGCCGGCGAACGCGCGGCCGTCGCGGGCGTTCCAGCCGTCCAGGATCCGCCGGTACAGGGCGCGGACGGCGTCGGGCGCGCCGAGCCGGGCGGCGTAGCGGTCGTGGTGGACCTGCCACCGGCCGGTGGTCCAGTTCGCCCAGTCGACGCGGGCGCCGTCGAGGGCCTCCTCCAGGTAGTCCAGGTGCACGTGCCAGCCCGCCAGGGTCTGGGCGAGGTACTCGCCGGGCAGCCGCACGTCGCTGGTGAACACCAGGTGCGTCCCTTCGGGTGCGGCGGTCAGCTCGAAGCGGAGCAGGCCGTGGATGTCGGAGTCCAGCTCCAGCAGCCGCGGCGGGTCGAACGCGGTGACGGTGCCGCGCGCCACGGCCTGCTCGGCGGGGTCGGGGGCGTTGAGCCAGCGCAGCTCGAACTTGCCGCCGGCGGCGGGTTCCAGGTCGGCGTCGGCGAGCCACGCCGACAGCTCGGCCGGGTCGGTCAGGGCCCGCCAGACCCGCTCGGGCGGATGGCGCAGGCGGCGCTCGAACCGCAGCAGCGTGCGCCCGTCCCGGTACTCGGCCGTCCCGTCCGCGCCCGCCGCCTCCGGAACCGCCCGGTCCGGGGCCGCCGTGTCCCGGGCCGTGGGACCGGTGTCGTCGCCGGTGTCGTCGCCGGTGTCGTCGTCGGTGCTCATGTGCCCTCGCCCTGCCTTTCCTCGGTCGCGTTCCCACCGGCCGCCCGGACGGCGCGCCCGGACGGCCACACCACCGAACATAACTCCTTTCGCATATAACTTGCAAGGCATGAACAGGGGTCAGGGGGACGGCGGCCAGGTGATGAGGGCGTGTCCCCAGGTGACGCCGGCGCCGAACCCGGCGAGCAGGACCAGGTCCCCGGCCGCGACCCGGCGCTCCCGCACGGCCCGGTCCAGGGCGTAGGGGAGGCTGGCGGCGCCGATGTTGCCGACGTCGTGCCCGGCGATCGCCAGCTGCGCCTCCTCCAGCCCGGCGCCGGCGGCCAGCGAGGCGACCAGCCGCGGGTTGGGCTGGTGCGGGACGACCAGCGCCAGGTCCGCGGGCTTGATCCCGGCGGTCTCGGACGCCTCGGCGACCAGCCGCGGGAAGATCCCGGCGATGAAGTCGCGGGTGGCCCGGCCGTCCATGCGGATGGTGTGGCCGAGCCCGGCGAGGGTGGCTGCGGTGGCGGGGGAGCGGCTGCCGCCCGCGGGGATGAGCACGTCGCCGGCGCGCGAGCCGTCCGACCCGAGCGTGACCGGGCCGATCCCGTACGGGGCGGCGACGGGCCCGATGACCGCGGCGGCGGCGCCGTCCCCGAACAGCGCGGTGGTGGCGCGGTCGCCGCGGTCCAGGAAGCGGGAGTACACCTCCACGCCGATGACCAGCGCGTAGGGGGCGGGTCCGCGCTGGGCGGCGAGCCAGCCGGTCGCGGCCGCCAGCCCGTAGACGAACCCGGTGCAGGCGGCGGCGACGTCGAACGCGGCGGCGCGGCGCGCGTCCAGCAGCGCCTGCACCCGGCAGGCGGTGGACGGGCCGAGCTCGTCGGGGGTGGAGGTGCCGAGCACGATCAGCCCGACGTCGGCGGCGGCCACGCCCGCCTCGCGCAGCGCCCGGTCGGCGGCGGCCGCGGCCAGGTCGGAGGCGGCCTGCCCGGGCGCGGCGACGTGCCGGTGGCGGATCCCGGTGCGCCGCTCGATCCAGGACGGGTCCAGGCCCAGCGAGCGCGACACCTCGTCGCTGCGCACCCGCCGGACGGGCAGATATGTCCCGGTGCCGCATATCGCCCACCCTTTTTCGCCGCTATCCGGCCGTCCGTAATCGGGCCGTGATCGGTGCGGCTGCTGCTCGGGCCGGATCATCTTTCGCTCCCCTCGACCGGCGTCGCCGCCGGTGGTCCCTGGTCGGCCCGGCCGGCCGGGCCGGGGGCCCGCCCCGAGCCGCCGCGGGCGCGTGACGTGCGCACACCACTGACGGTTGCCAGACCCATCCCACGAGTGAATAATCCCATTTCAGGGTTTTTGTTCCATAACCGTGAGTTAAGCGGCCTTTATCCGAAAAGAGAAGAGAGCCTTCCTTCGAGGTAAGGAGACCCCCGGTGTTCTCTGATCCGCATCCGGCCGAGGAGCTCAAGCCCGACGACGCGTGCGCCTTCCTGTTCGCCGGCACCGGCGCGTCCGGGACCCCCGACCTGCCCGCGCTCGCCCGCACCGGACGCGGCGCCGCACGCGTCGTCGCCGACGTTCTCGACGCCGTCCAGGAGGGACTGCCGCGCACCCGGTGGCCGTCGCTGCGCGCCGTCCTGCTCGACGACCCCGCCGCCTACCCGGAGGCGGCGCGGCTGCCCGGCGTCCCCCAGCTGGCCGGATACGCCGCGTCCGTCGCCGTCGACCGGGCGCTGCGATCCGCCGGGGTCCAGCCCGCCCACGCCGTCGGGCAGAGCTTCGGGGAGATCGCCGCGCTGGTCTGCGCGGGCGCTTTCGCGATCGCCGACGGCGCCCGCATGGCCGTCAGCCTCGTCGGCGTCCTCGCCCGCCGAGGCCGCGGCGGCGGCATGGGACTGCTGGAGGACGGCGAGGACGGAGCCCGCGCCGTCATCGCCGCCGCCGCCGGGCAGCCACAGGTCGTCGTGGCGTCCGTGAACGCCCCGTCGGCCACCGTCGTCGCCGGGCCGCACGGGCCCCTAGAGCGGGTTTTGGACACCGCCCGCGGCCGGGGCGTGCGGGCGGTGCGGCTCGCCGTCCCCTACCTGTCGCACCACCCCGCGATGGCCGGCGCCGACGACGAGTGGTACGCGTTGATCCGCCGCTACCCGCAGCGCCCGCTGGAGGTGCCCGTGCACTCCCCGGTACGGGGCCGCGCCTACCGCGACGGCGACGACCTGCACCGCGCGCTGGCCGACTGCATCGTCAAGCCGGTGCGGCTGCCCGACACGCTGCGCGCCGTCCACGCGGCCGGCGCGACCGTGTTCGCCGAGGCCGGCGCCGGGAACGCGCTGTGCCGGTGCGCGCGGCTGACCGTCCCCGGCGCGCGGACCCTGACGCCGCTGCGCGACCGCCCGCACGACCGCCCCCACGGCGGCCCGGGCGGCGGCCCGGGCGGCGGCACCGCGGGCAAGGCCGACCCCACCGCCCGCCCCTGACACCCGCCCCTGACACCCCCCGCCGACACCCGCCGCCGACACCCGCTCCTGACGACCGTCGCCGGCGCCCGCCGCCGGCGAACGCCCTGACGACCGGCCCGACGGCCGAGGAGAGGACCGATCGCCGTGGAGACCTTCACCGCCGCCCCCGACACCGCCCTGCTCGGCTTCGTGCGCGGCCCGTCACCGGACGCCGGGACGCGGGCGCGGCTGGCCCGGGCCGTCCCGGACGAGTTCTTCACCTACCCCGCCGGGCTCACCGCCCGCGACCACCAGGCGCTGACCTACCGGCGGCTGCGGCACGCGGGCCTGGCCGCGCCGCCCGCGGCCGAGCTGCTGGACGACCCGCCCGCCCTGTGCGCGCTGCTGGAACGCGCCGCGATCGCCGACCCGGCGCTGTTCCACGTGATGCTGCTGCACTACACCCTCGCGCTCGGCCCGATCCTGCGGTTCGGCGCCGCGCAGCTCGCCGCACCCGGCGAGGGGGACGGCGTGCGGGCGGCGCGGGACGCGCTGGCCTCGATGGACTCGTTCGGGACGCTGCTGATGACCGAGGCCGGCCGCAGCAACAGCCACCTGTCGCCGCGCACCGTCGCGCGCCACGACCCGGCGTCGGGCGGGTTCGTGCTGAGCACCCCGGACGCGCCCGCCGCCAAGTTCCCCACCAGCACCGCCCACCCCCGCGTCCCCAAGACCGCCGCCGTGTACGCCACGCTCGTGCACGACGGCGCCGAACGCGGCGTGTTCGTGTTCGTCGTGCCGCTGCGGGGCCCCGGCGGCGACGTCCCGGCGGGCGTCCGCGTCGTCGACGCGCCCGAGACGACCGGGCTCCAGGTCGACTACGCCGCCGTGCTCCTGGACGACCTGCCGGTGCCCTACGAGGCGTGGCTGCGCGACGGGGCCGCGATCGGCGCCGACGGGTCCTTCCACGACCCGGCCGGGTCGGCGGCGGCGCGGCTGACCCGCTCGATGGGCATCGCCCCGGCGGTGTGGCGGGCGGTGATCTCCGCGTCGGCCGCGATCACGCGCGCGTCGGCGGGGACGCTGCTGGCGCACTCGGCCGGCCGCACCACCCTCGGGCGGCTGGCGCCCCGCCGCCCCCTGACCGACTACCGCAACCAGCAGGAGGCGGTGCTGGGCGCGCTGGCCGCCGGATACGCGCTCACCGCCGTCGCCGGGCACGTCAAGACCGCCCGCACCGCCGCCGACACGAGCACCGGCCCGGCCGGGGGCGGGGGCGGTCCGGAGACCGCGTGGGCGCCGTGGTCGGCGGTCGACCGGGACCTGGCGCTGCTGAAGGCCGCCGCGACCGTCCAGGCGCAGGAGACGGTGTCGGCGTGCCGGATGCACAGCGGCGCGCCCGGGTTCGCCGCCGTCGAGCGCCTCAACGCCTACCGGGGCCTGGCGCACGCCTACGCCAACGCCGGCGGCGACAACGAGCTGATCCGCTACGACACCGCCCGCGCGATGGCCGACCTGGACCGCTACACCCCGCCCGACCCGGGGGCGGGCCCGCCCGACGGCGGCGACCTGGAGTCCCCGGCCGTGTGGCTGTACCTGGCCCGCGACGCCGAGCGGCGCATGCGCGACCGGCTCGCCGCCCGCGTCGCGGCCGCCCGCAGCGCCGGCGGCGACCCGTTCACCGCGTGGAACGGCAACCTGGCCCTGGCGGCGCGGACCGCCGACGCCTGCGCCGACCGGATCGTGCTGGAGATCGCCGCCGCCCCGGCCGGGGCGGGGCCGGGGCCGCTGCGGGACGTGCTGGGCCTGCACGCCCTGAACGTGCTGGAGCGCCGCGCCGCCGACCTGCTGAACGAGGGCGCCGTCCCGCCGGGGTTCCTGGACGAGGTGTGGGCGGCGCGGCGGCGGGCCTGCGACGGGCTGGCCCCGCGCGCGGGCGAGCTGGCCGCCGCGTTCGAGCTGCCCGCCCCGCTCACCGCCCCGACCGCGTTCCTCACCGCCCCCTGAACACCCTCGTACGCCGCCGCGCGGACCCGGCCCGCCCAGCGGGGCGTTCACCGGGGCGTTCACCGCGTCCTTCACCGCGTCGTTCACCGCCCGCCCGAGGGGAAGAAACCGCACGCCACGCCGTGAGTTTGCCAAGGAGGCGGGGGAACCAGCGCGATGTGGCTACCGTTCTCGTTAGACAGACGAACACGCGCGGGTGTTAACGTGCCCGCACGGGCCGATACGGAGGTAGACACAGTGGGAGTCAGTCTGAGCAAGGGCGGCAACGTCTCGCTGACCAAGGAGGCTCCAGGACTGACCGCCGTCGTGGTCGGTCTGGGCTGGGATGTACGGACCACGACAGGGACCGACTTCGACCTGGACGCCAGCGCGCTGGTGTGCTCGGCGGAGAACAAGGTGCTGTCGGACCAGCACTTCGTTTTCTTCAACAACCTCAAGAGCCCCGACGGCTCGGTCGAGCACACCGGCGACAACCTCACCGGTGAGGGAGAGGGCGACGACGAGCAGATCAAGGTGAGCCTGTCCACGGTCCCGGCCGAGATCGCCAAGATCGTGTTCCCGGTGTCCATCTACGACGCCGACGGCCGCCAGCAGAACTTCGGGCAGGTCCGCAACGCGTTCATCCGGGTGGTGAACCAGGCCGACAACAGCGAGATCGCGCGCTACGACCTGTCGGAGGACGCCTCGACCGAGACCGCGATGGTGTTCGGCGAGCTGTACCGCAGCGGCGAGGAGTGGAAGTTCCGCGCGGTGGGCCAGGGGTACGCCTCGGGCCTGTCGGGCATCGCGTCCGACTTCGGCGTCAACGTCTGAGGACCGGCGTCCCAGGGTCGGCGTCAGCCGGGCATCGGCCGGGAGGGCCGGTGCGTGAGCGCCGGAGCCCGAACGTGCGACGGGGCGTCCCGGGGATTCGTCCCCGGGACGCCCCGTTCCGCGTCCACCCCCCGCCGCGCCGCGGAGTCCGGCCGCGGCGTCCGGCCCGGCGGGCCCGGTCAGCCGGGGCGGCCGGCGGCGGGGACGACGGCGAGGGCCTCGATCTCGATGAGCAGGTCGTCGCGGACCAGGCGGGACACCTCGATCAGCGACGCGGCGGGCGCGACGCCCGCGGGGACGAACTCGGCCCGCACCGCGCGCACCACGCCGACACCGTCCGCGTCGCGCAGGAAATACTCGAGCCGCACGACGTGCTCCCACCCGGCGCCGGCGGCGGTCAGCGCCGCCCGCAGGTTGGTGAACACCTGCCGGGTCTGGGCCTCCAGGTCCCCGGCGCCGACGAGGTTCCCGGCGGCGTCCAGCGCGATCTGGCCGCTGACCACGACCAGCCGGCCGGGGATATCGACGCTGATGACATGGCTGTAGCCGGGGCCGGGCGCGAGACCGGGCGGGTCGGCCTCGCGGATGCCGGTTCCGGCGCGCGGATCGGCCGCGTCGTTCGGGGCCGGAACGTTCGGGGCCGGGACGTCGGTGGTCACGCGACCACGGTACCGGCGCGTTCCGGGCGAAGATCGCCACCTGCGACAATGGGCGCATGAGTGAGCGCGGGCCGATCGATTACTGGTTGTCGGACATGGACGGGGTGCTGGTCCATCAGGGCCGGCCCGTGCCCGGCGCGGAGGAGTTCATCGGGCGGCTGTCGGCGTCAGGCAAGCCGTTCCTGGTGCTGACCAACAACTCGATCTACACCCGCAGGGACCTGTCGGCGCGGCTCGCGGCGGCCGGGCTGCGGGTGCCGGCCGAGTCGATCTGGACGTCGGCGCTGGCGACCGCGAACTTCCTGGCCGACCAGCGGCCCGCGGGCTCGGCCTACGTGATCGGGGAGGCGGGGCTGACGACGGCGCTGCACGAGTCGGGCTTCGTGCTGTCGGAGATCGACCCCGACTACGTGGTGCTCGGCGAGACCCGCACCTACAGCTTCTCCCAGATCACCCGCGCGATCCGGCTGATCGAGGGCGGCGCGAGGTTCGTCGCGACCAACCCCGACCCGGTCGGCCCGTCCCCGGAGGGGTCGCTGCCGGCGTGCGGCGCGGTCGCCGCGATGATCACCCGCGCGACGGGGGTGGAACCGTACTTCGTCGGCAAGCCGAACCCGCTGATGATGCGGACGGCGCTGAACGTGGTCGGCGGGCACAGCGAGCGCACCGCGATGGTCGGGGACCGGATGGACACCGACATCGTCGCCGGGGTCGAGGCGGGCCTGGAGACGATCCTGGTGCTGACCGGCGTGACCGGCAAGGACGAGATCGCCCGTTTTCCGTTCCGGCCGCACCGCGTCGTCGCGTCCGTCGCCGACCTCATCGACCTGGTCTGACCCTAAGGGGCGCGTCCGCCCGTGGCCGCCAGCGGCCGGTGGCACGACGTAGACTCGGTGCGGCCATGCGCACGATCAAACAGCCGGGTACCCGCGAGCTGGAGATCCGCCGGTCCCGGTTCGTCTGCACCCTCGCCCGCGCCGCCGGGCAGGACGAGGCCATCCGGTTCCTGGACCGGCACCGGCGGGCGCACCGCGACGCCACGCACAACTGCACCGCCTACGTCGTCGGCGACCACGGTGAGATCACCAAGAGCAGCGACGACGGCGAGCCCGCGGGCACGGCCGGGATCCCGATGCTGGAGGTCCTGGTGCGGCGCGGCCTGACCGGCACCGTCGCGATCGTCACCCGCTACTTCGGCGGGGTGAAGCTCGGCGCGGGCGGCCTGGTCCGCGCCTACGGGCAGGCGGTCGCCGGCACCGTCGACGCGGTCGGGGTGGTGGAGCTGTGCCCGGTGGTGACGGTCACGGTCGGGGTGGAGCACGCGCTGGCGGGACGGTTCCTCGGCGATCTGCACGCGCGCGGCGCGGCGCCCGGCGACGTCCGCTACGGCCGGGACGTGGAGGCCGACGTCGCGGTCCCGGTCGCGGACCTGAACGCCTTCGAGGCGTGGGCCGCGCAGGTCACCGCCGGCCGCGTGTCGCTGCGGCGCGGCGCCACCGGGCACCTCGAAGTCCCCGTCACCCCCTGACCGCCCGCAGGCTCTGCGAGGCGGCGCGGAACGGCGCGCCGGGCGGGGCGGGGGCGGCCCCGGTCAGCCGCCGAGGCTTTCCAGGGCGACGTCCAGGCGCTGGGCGAGGCTTTCGAGCTGCTCGTCGTTGGCGCCGGTGTCGAGCTCGGCGATCACGGCGTTGCGGGTGGTGATGACCAGGGCGTCCTCGGGGCCGTCGCCGCGGCCGGGGTCGGCGGGGACGACGGCGGCCTCACCGGCGACGACGACGAGCGCGGCGTCGCGGTGCGCGGAGGCCAGCAGGGCGTGCAGATGGTCGGACGTGATCGTCGGCATGGGGTGACCTCCAGATGCGGGCGGGCGGGCGGCTGCGGGCGGGCAGTGGGTGGAGAGTCGGTGGGCGGGGTCAGGGCCGGCGGCCGATGCCGGTGGCGAACTCGCGGGCGCGTCCCGGCCCGCCGGTCCCGGGCGCCAGCGGCGGGGTGTCGCCGCCGGCGCCGGTGCGCAGGCCCTCAAGGAACTCCTCGATGGCCTCGCGGGCGGTGTGGCGGGGCGTCCAGCCGAGCTCGTCGCGGGCCCGCGCGACGTCCATGAGCGGGACCCGCACGGCCAGGTCGAACAGGCCGGGGGAGGCGGGCACCAGGTGCAGGGCCCACGCGGCGGCCAGCGCGGCCCGCACCCCCCGGGCGGGGACCCGTACGGTCCGGGCGCCGAGGATGCCGGCGAGCTCGGCGGCGTCCAGGACGGGCTCGGCGGCGATGTTGAACGCGCCGCGGGCCTCGCCGGTGACGGCGAGGTGGAACGCCTCACCGGCGTCGGTGGAGTGCAGCGCCTGCACCCGCAGCCCCGGCAGGTCCGGGACGGCGCGGATCACGCCGGGGCGGGCGAGCCGGCCGGGCAGCAGCGGCCCGGCGAACAGCCGCCGCTGCTCGGCCGCGGTCTGCCGCGCGAAGATGAACCCGGGCCGGATCCGCACGACACGGCGATCGGGGTGGGCGGCCTCGAACGCGTCCAGCAGCCGCTCCACGTATGCCTTCTCGCGGCTGTAGGCGGCGCCGGGCCAGCCGTGCGTGGGCCAGGACTCGTCGACCGCCCGGTCCTTGGGCCCGGGCGAGTACGCGCCGACCGACGAGGAGTACACCAGCGCGGGCACCCCGGCCCGCGCGCAGGCGTCGAACACGCGGGCGCTGCCGACGGCGTTGGCGTCCCACGTCACCGCCGGGCGGTGGGTGGGCTGGAACAGCCACGCCAGGTGCACCACGGCGTCGGCGCCGCGCAGCAGCGGGACCAGGTCGGTGTCGGTCACGTCGGCCTCGGCCCACTCGACCTTGTCGCGTCCGGGCATGTCCGAGCCGGTACCGGTGCCGGGGGCGCGGCGGGCCAGGCCGGTCACGGCGGTGACGCCCGGGTCGGCGGCGAGCGCGCGGACCGTGCTGGTTCCGATGTTGCCGGTGGCGCCGGTGACGACGACGCGCATGGCGGCCCCCCTTCGTCGGCGGTCCCCGCGGGCCGTCCCCGCGGATGGACGGGACCGCCCCATTCCCGCCTCCCGCCGAACTATGCGCCGCCGCGGCCGCGGGGGAGGGGACGGCGGTCGGGGAGGGGCGGCGGCGCGGGCGGGGTCAGGCGGGCTGGGGGTCGGCGGGGCGGCAGTGCAGGCACGGCCGGTACCCGGCGGCGCGCGCGGCGGCCAGGTCCCGGAACCCGTGCCGGTGCTCCGGCGTGATCCGCCGCGCGTCCCCGCAGGTCGGGTAGCACACGATCCCGGTGGTGTCGCTGCCGACCAGCCGCACCCCGCGCCGTGCCAGCTCCACCACCTCCGCCACGTCGACGTCCTCGGCGCGCAGCAGCCGCTCCTTGGCGGCGTCGCCGAACACGTAGCCGCCGAGCGTCCCGTCCGAGCGGGTGACGCGGTGGCAGGGGACCAGCAGCGGGACGGGGTTGCGGCCCAGCGCCGACCCGACCGCGCGGACCGCCCTGGGCCGTCCCGCCGCCCGCGCCACCCACGCGTACGGGCGGGTCTGCCCGCGCGGGATCCGCGCCGCGGCGCGCAGCACGGCCACCTCGAACTCCGACAGGCCCCGCAGGTCCAGCCGCAGCCCGCCGAGCCGCCCGGTGCGCAGCGCGGGCACCAGCCCGGCGGGCGGACGCGCCGCGGGCAGCAGCGGACGCGCGAACCGGGCACGGAACGCGGCGGTGAACTCCTCCTCGTCCAGCCCGGCGCGCAGGTAGGCGACGCCGTGGTCGGTGAAGGCGACCTGAAGGCCCTCCAGCGGCCCCGGCACGTGGACGCGGCGCGCGGCGATCCGGTCCAGCAGGGACGGGGGAGCGTCGGCGGCAAGCCCCGCCAGCTCAACGGCCAGATCTCCGGCCAGGTCACCGGCCAGGTCCCGGGCCGGGTCGCCGGCGGGTTCGGTCGCGTGGGGGCCGGGTGCCCCGTGGGTGGGATCGGTGTCGTTCATCGGGTACCCCCTCGCTGGTCGGGATGCCGGTGGTCGGGATGCAGGTGCCGGTCGGCGCGCAGACCGCGCAGCCGCGCCAGCCCGCGGGAGATGTGCGATTTCACGGTGCCCTCCGGCACGCCGAGCACCGCCGCTATCTCCGCGACGGGCAGGTCGGTGACATGGCGCAGCACCACCGCCGCGCGCTGGGCGTCGGGGAGCTCGGCCAGCAGCCCGGCCAGCTCCCGGCCCGTCTCGTGGCGGGCGGCCGCGTCCTCCACGCCCTCGCCCGGATCGGGCGGGTCCGGAGCGTCCTCGATCGGCGGGCCGGGCGGCGGGCGCCGCGCCGCCGACCGGACGCTGTTGCGCCACACGTTCGTCAGGATCGTCAGCAGCCACGCCCGCGGCCGCAGCTCCGCGATCCGCTCGGGCCCGTACCCGCACAGCGCCCGGTAGGCGCGCAGGAACGCCTCGGCGGCCAGGTCCTCGGCCTCGGCCCACCGCCCGCACAGCCGCAGCGCGGTGGAGAACACCGCGCCCCGGTACGCCTCGTACAGGACCGCGAACCCGGCGTCCAGGTCCCGCTCCAGCGCCGCGACGACCCGTGCCGCCGCCGCGTCGGCCTCCCCGGCCGGGCCCCCGGTGGGGTCCCCCGTATCGTCGCCGGCGCCGCCGGGCGGGGCGGGGCGCCGCAGAGCTTCGTCCGTAACCGTCACATCCGTTCAACACCGCCGTGACCGGCCCGGTTGCGTCCCGGTCCGGTCAGCCGAGCCATCCCGGACGGATCATGCCCGTCTCGTAGGCCAGCACCACCAGCTGCGCCCGGTCCCGCGCGCCGAGCTTGGCCAGGATCCGGCTCACATGGGTCTTGGCGGTGGCCGGCGACAGCACGAGCCGCCCCGCTATCTCCTCGTTCGACAGGCCCGCCGCGACCAGCTCCAGCACCTCCCGCTCCCGGTCGGTGAGCGAGTTCAGCTCCACCGCGGGCGGCGGCGCGGTGATCCGGGACGCGAACTCGGCGATCAGCCGCCGCGTCACCGTCGGCGCCAGCAGCGCGTCCCCGCGCGCCACCACCCGCACCCCGTGGATCAGCTCGGGCGGCTCGGTGTCCTTGACCAGGAACCCGCTCGCGCCCGCCTTGATCGCGCCGTAGACGTAGTCGTCCAGGTCGAACGTCGTCAAGATCACCACGCGGACGGTGTCGAGGCGCTGGTCGGTCATGATCCGGCGGGTCGCCTCCAACCCGTCCAGGACGGGCATGCGGATGTCCATCAGCACCACGTCGGGCAGCAGCTCCGACGCCTGCCGCACCGCCTGCTCCCCGTCCCCGGCCTCGGCGACGATCTCGATGTCGTCCTCGCCCTCCAGGATCGACCGGAACCCCGCCCGCACCAGCGTCTGGTCGTCGGCCAGCAACACCCGGATCACACGATCCCCTCCATCTGCTCCTGCTCCTCGCCGGGACCGCCCAGCGGCAGCCGCGCCCACACCCGGAACCCGCCCGCCGGGCCCGGCCCCGCCGTCATCTCCCCGCCGACGGACGCGGCCCGCTCGCGCATCCCGCGCAGCCCGTTCCCGTCCGTCCCGCCCGGCGCCCGAAGCTCGCCCGGGCCGGGGCCGGGGCCGGTGGGTCCGGGGCCGTCGTCGTCGACCTGCACGATCACCGCGCCCGGCACCCGCCGCACCTCCACGGTCACCGTCGCGGCGCCCGAATGACGGACGGCGTTGGTCAGCGCCTCCTGCACGATCCGGTACCCCGCCAGCCCCACCGGCGCGGGCAGCTCCGCCAACGCCGCCAGCGCCGCCGCGGCCCGATCCCGTCCCGGGGCGTCCGGCACACCTGATCCGGCCGGATCGGCCGGGTCTGCGGGAGGATCGGGGTGGTCGGCGAGATCGCCGGCGCGGCGCACCGTCATCCCGGCCGCCGCGGTCTGCCGCAGCAGGTCCTCCACCCGCGCCAGCGACGGCTGCGGCGCCACCGACCCGCCCGCCCCGGCCTCACCGCCGTCGGTGTCGACCTGCCGCAGCACGCCCAGCACCCCGCGCAGCTCCCGCAGCGTCTCCTTGCTCGCCGACTTGATCGCCTCCAGCGCCGCGTACGCCCGGTCCGGGTCGTCGCGGCGGTGCAGCGCCGCACCCGCCTGCACGTTGATCAGCGAGATCTGGTGCGCGAGCACGTCGTGCAGCTCCCGCGCGATCCGCAGCCGCTCGGCGATCGCGCGGCGCCGCGCCTCCTCCTCACGGGTCCGCTCGGCCTCGGCGGCGCGCCGCTCGGCGGCCTCGGCCCGCAGGTGCCGGCTGCGGACGAACTGCCCCAGCGCCACCGCCAGCAGCAGCCCGAACGACAGCGACGCCACGCCCCGCGCGCCGACGACCGCCTGCGGGTCACCGCCACCGCCACCGCCGCGCACGGTCGTCACGATCAGGAACCCGGCGTTGACGACCATCACCGCGCCCAGCGACACCGCCAGCCGCCGCTCCACCGCCGTGGTGAGCAACGCCACCCACAGCACCAGCACGATCGGGCCGTCGGGGTAGCCCAGCGGGTAGTACAGCGGCGGCGCCGCCGTCGCGACCACCAGCACCGCCACCGGATACCGGCGCCGCAGCGCCAGCGCCAGCGACGCCACCAGGATCACCGCGAAGCCACCCGGCCACAGTTCACGGTCCCCGGGCTTCTCCGCCGCCGCGCTCATCCACAGCGTGACCACCATGACCGCGAACGCGAGCACCACGTCGGCGGCCTGCCCGCGCGGCCACCGCACCCGCCGCACCACGGCGCGCGCGACCTGCGGAGGGCGCGGACGAGGGCGCGGTCGGCGGCGCCGCGGAGGCGCCGGGGATACGGTCACGGGCCAACCGTAGTTCAGCCGCGCCACTCCCTCGGCCCCACCCGCACCCCACCCAAGCTCACCGGGCCGCGGCCCGGCCGTGGCCGGGCCGGGGCGGGGCCGTCCGGGACCCGCGCCGCCGCCCCTGACTTTCGGCAGTAAACACCGCAGATCACCGGCTTGTAGCGTAGAACGCGTGAACCTCCCGGCGACCACCGTCCACGCCCCCGCGCGCCCGCGCGCGGAGCGCATCGCCCGCGCGGTCCGCACCGTCCGGCCCGGCGCGCTGCGCGCCGCCGTCCGCCGCCCGTCCCGGTCCGCGCTGGTCAAGGACCTCGTCCTGTTCGTGGCCGTCGCCTTCCCTGCCGCCGCCGGGCTCCTCCCGCCGCCCGACCCCACCCCGGCGGAATGGTGGCCGCAGGCGGCCGGGCTCGCCGTCCTCGCCGCCGCCGTCGCGGTGTGCCGCACCTGGCCCACCGCCGCCCTGCTGGCCGCCATCAGCCTGATCGCCGTCCACGGCAACTTCGCCTTCGCCATGCCCGTCCTGGCCTACCTGACAGGACGGCGCACCACCCGCGCGCAACCGCTGCTGTGGGGATTCATCGCCGTGTTCGTCGGCGGCGCCGCCCTGTCGACGATCCGCGGCCTGGGCGTCACGACCTGGTTCCCCTCCACGGTCTGGCTGGTGCTGCTCGGTGTCCTGCCCTGGCTCGTGGGCCGCTACTGGCGCCAGCACCAGGAGCTCCTGCGCGCCGGATGGGAACGCGCCGAACGCCTCGAACACCAGCAGCGCATCACCGCCGAACGCGAACGGCTCCGCGAACGCGCCCGTATCGCCCAGGACATGCACGACTCCCTCGGCCACGAACTCGCCCTCATCGCCGTCCGCGCCGGCGCCCTCCAGGTCGCGCCCGACCTCGACGAACGGCACCGCGACGCCGCCGCGCAGCTGCGCGCCGGCGCGGCCGAGGCCACCGAACACCTCCGCGAGATCATCGGCGTCCTCCGCGACGACACCGCCACCGCCGATCCCGCCCCCGGCCCGGCCGCACCGGTCCGCCCCACCCGCGAGAGCATCCCCGAGCTCGTCGAACGCGCCCGCGCCTCCGGCATCCCCGTCCACCTCGCCACCGGCCCCGACGACACCGACGGCACCGGCCCCGAGGATCAGCCCGCCGAGCTGCCGCCGATGGTCGCGCTCGCCGCCCACCGCGTCGTCCAGGAGGCCGTCACCAACGCCGCCAAACACGCCCCCGGCGCCGCCGTCACCGTGCACCTCACCCACCGCGAACCCGCCCGCGACCACGCGACCGACGACGCCGGGGGATACAGCGCGACGATCACCGTCACGGTCACCAACGACCCGCCCCCGGGCGGGCCGCCGCTGCTGCCGTCCGGCGGCCACGGCCTCACTGGCCTCACCGAACGGGTCCGCCTCCTCGGCGGCACCCTGCACGCCGGGCCCACCCCCGCGGGCGGCTTCACCGTCACCGCCCACCTGCCCACCGCACCGCACACCGCCCCGCCCGCACCCACGGCCTCGACGGCGCTGCGCACCGCGCTCGGCCTCGGCGGCGCCGCGCCGGGGGAGTGGCCCTCCGAATCGGCCCGCCGCCTCGCCGACCAGCGCCGCCGGGTCCGCCGCGGCCTGATCACCGCGATCGCCGTCCCCACCGCGCTCATGACCGTCATCGGCGCCATCATGTCCGGCTACTACATCTACGTCACCCTCCACTCCGTCCTCCCACCCGCCGACTACGCCGCGCTGCGCCTCGGCACACCGCAGTCCACCGTCCAGGACACCCTGCCGCCCATGGAGGCGATGGGCGGCGGCGGCGTCCGCACCACCTTCCCCGAACCCGCCGGCGCCGACTGCCGCTACTACCGGCCCGACGCCAACCTCATCGGCGTCAACCGCTACTACCGGCTCTGCTTCACCGGCGGACGGCTGACCAGCAAGAACTCCTACGACACCGCGCAACTCAGCACGCAGCGAACCGACGAGGGCACGGGCCCGCGGAAGGACGACGAGTGATCCGGGCACTGCTCGCCGACGACGAGGCCATGATCCGCGCGGGCGTCCGCGCGATCCTGACCGCCGACCCCGGCATCGAGGTGGTCGCCGAGGCCGCCGACGGGCACGAGGCCATCGACCTCACCCTCCGCCACCGCCCCGAGGTCGCCCTCCTGGACATCCGCATGCCCCGCCTCGACGGCCTCGCCGCCGCCGCCGAACTGCGCCGCGTCGCGCCCGGCACCGCGATCGTCATGCTCACCACCTTCGGCGAGGACGAGTACATCGCCCGCGCCCTGTCCGGCGGCGCCAGCGGTTTCCTCCTCAAATCCGGCGACCCCCGCGAACTCATCGCCGGAGTCCACGCCGTCGCCGCCGGCGCCGCCTACCTGTCCCCGAAGGTCGCCCACCGCGTCATCACCGAACTCGGCGGCGGCCGCCTGTCCGGCGGGGCCCGCGCCCGCCGCCGCGTCGACCCCCTCACACCCCGCGAACGCGACGTCCTCGCGCTGCTCGGCGCCGGGCTGTCCAACGCCCAGATCGCCGCGCGGCTCCACATCGTCGAGGGCACCGTCAAGGCGTACGTCAGCGCGATCCTCACCCGGCTGGACGTCCGCAACCGCGTCCAGGCCGCCGTCCTGGCCTACGAGGCCGGACTCGTCGACGGCATCGACGAGACCACCTGACACCCGCGACGACGCCCGCCCCGGCCCGGCCCGGCGTCTGGCCCGGCGTCTGGCCCGGCGTCGGCCGCTAGGGGAGTGGGCCCTGCGCGCGGGTCACACCGCCCATGACGTCCGGCAGCGTCACCTCGGACAGGGGCGCCTCGGGCACCGTCACCGGCACCTCCGGCCCGGCACCACGCCGTCCCGCCGGGCCCGTCCCCGCACCCACCGGTACGCCCAGCGGCACCGCGCCCGCCGTGACCGGGGCGGGTGCCGCCACCGGCCCGGCACCCAGCAGCGCCGCGCCCGCCGCCACGCCACGCGACGCCTCCACCCACCGCCGCGACACCGCCACCAGCGCCAACGCCACCAGCGGCGCCACGACCACCCCCACCAGGAACCCCACCGCCACGTCATGCGGATAATGCACGCCCACGAACACCCGCGAGAACGCCATCAGCGCCGCCAGCGGAACCACCAGCGGCGCCAGCGCCCGCCACGCCACCACGATCGCCGCAGCCGACGCCGCCGCGATCGTCGCGTGATTACTCGGGAACGACCAGTCACCCGGCGACGGGCACGCCGCGATGTGCACCGCCCCCGTCACCGCACGGCACGGCCGCTCCTCCTCGATGACGCTCTTGGACACCTCGCTCACCAGATACGCCGCCACCACCGCGAACGGCGCCGCCAGCGCCGATCCCATCGACCGCGCGTCCCGCCCCCGGGCCCGCCACCACCCCGCCACGAACAACGCGGCGAACAACAACAGGCCCCCGTCGGTTCCCACCTCCGCCGCCGAATGCACCCACGACGGCGTGCCCTCGGCGAACTCGGTGATCTCGCGGTACAGATCGGCGCTAAAGCCCGGCGCTCGCATGCTCTCCCTCACGCTCGAAGGCGACCCCTGCCCGAAACCTCTAAGACACCAAAAGGACGCCTGAGGTTCACCTTAGAGTCATGCGCCGGCAACCTTGTCACCGCCCGCGCGAGCGCCGCGATCACACTCCGGACATCGGGCCTATCCGGTCCGAGACCTCCACATCCCGCCCGTCCGGCGCGCCCCGGCGCCGCCGCCGGGCGAACCGCACGCCCTCCACCACCGCCGTCACCGACAACGCCAACCCGATCCCGACCGCGACACCCTTCAGCGGATCGTCCTCGAACGCGTGCCCGCCGACATACCCCAGCAACCCCCCGTACAGCCCCCACGACGCCGCCGCCAGCCCCGCGAACAGCGAGAACGACCGCAGCCTGAAACCCACCGCCCCCATCGTCAGCGTCACCGCCGTCCGCCCACCCGGCACATAACGCGCCACGACCAGGATCAGTCCACCCCGCTCGGCCATCGTCCGCCGCGCCCACTCGAACGCCGCATGACGCCGCGTCCCCGCCCGCAGCCCCCGCTCCACCCGCCCGCGCGAACCCCGCCCGATCAGATACGACACATGATCACCGAGGAACGCGCCCAGCGCCGCCAGCACCACCACCAACTCCAGCTCCGGCTGCCCCGACGCCGCGTACACACCCCCCGTGATCACCATGCTCTCGCTCGGCACCACGGGAAAGAACCCGTCCAGCGCCGCGACCACGAACAACGCCAGATAGAACCACGGCGACGTCACCGCCGTGTCCAGCACACCCGTCAATGCGTCCATGAAACCGAACCCTAAGAAACCGTGGACCATCCACGAATCCGCCGAAAGACCTACATCGACCCTCACTTTCGACAGGGCCCCGCCACGCCCGGCTCATCCCACGCACCCAGCGACCCGCACGACGACGCCGGCGCGACAACGGCCGGCGCGACGAAAACGGGTCGCGTCCCCTGGCGTCCGTCCACCACACTGCGAGCCCGTGGGACACCTGCACATCTTCGACACGGACGGCACCCTGCTGACCGGCACCACCGCCAACCTCGAAATCGCCCGCCACCTCGGCACCCTCACCGAACTCCACGACCTCGAGAACCGCTTCGCCGACGGCACCCTCGACACCCGCGCCTTCTCCACCGAGATCCACCGGCTCTGGCGCCACCTCACCCCCGCCATCGTCACCACCGCCTACACCGCCGCCACCTGGCTCACCGGCATCACCGACGTCTGCGCCGACATCCGCGCCCGCGGCGAACACTCCGCCGTCATCACCATGTCGCCCGACTTCTTCGCCCGCCACCTCCTCGACCTCGGCTTCGACGACGTCGTCGCCTCACGCTTCCCCCCAATGCCCTTCACCGGCGCCCTCGACCCCACCGGCATCCTCACCCCCGCCGACAAGGTCCGCATCACCGAAGAACTCCGCGCACGCCACGGACTCACCCCCGACCAATGCACCGCCTACGGCGACTCCATGTCCGACGCGCCACTGTTCCGCCACCTCACCAACACCGTCGCCGTCAACGCCGACCACCACCTCACCGGCATCGCCGCCCTCGACTACCACGGCACCGACCTCACCGAGGCCTACGCCCTCGCCCGCACCCTCCGACCCGCTTGACCGCATGCCCTCCACCACCGCCCACCTCACACCACCGGGCGGGTCACACGACGCCCGCCCACCCGCCGCGCCATGATGGACACTCGCCACGACACCGGGAGCAGTCCATGACGTCCATGCCGTCCACACCCCCGGACACACCACCCGGCACACCCGCGACCACGCCCCCGGCCGGCCCGGCCACACAACCACCACCCGACGACCGCCCACCCCACCCGCTCCGCGGACACCCACTGCGCTGGCTCACCGCCACTGCGCTCCTGTACGGCCTCACCCACCACATCGGCTTCGGCCTCGCCGGACTCGGCACCGTCGACCGCACCCGCTGGGCCGACTGGATCGACATCCTCACCCCCTACACCGTCCTGCTCACCGCCGCCGCCGCACTCCACACCGCCCGAGCCGGACACCGCACCTGGGCCCTCTACATCATCGGCGCCATCACCTACGTCGAAGGCCACGGCATCCACCTGGCCGCCAACTCCGTCGGCAACGACACCCCCGGACACGTCGCGCACCTCTGGGACGAGGTCACCGGCCACTACCTCTGGTACGCCGGAACCGCCCTCGTCGCCGCCGCCCTCACCGCCGCGCTCGCCCACCTGCCCGCACCGCCCGCCACCCTCGCCCTCGTCCCCGCCCTCGGCGTCGCCTTCACCTGGACCAGCAACTCACTCGAAGGCGGAACCGCCGTCATGGGCCTCACCATCGCGGCCGCCTTCACCGCGTGGGGCCTGCGCACCCGCCGCACCCTCGGACGCGTCCTCATCCCCGCCTTCGCGCCCGCCATCGTCATGCTCATCGGCTACGGCATCTGGCACCACGGCTTCCCCCAGCCCTCCGACCTCGGCTGGGTCTGACCCGCCCCCGGCCCGACCCGCCCTACCAGCGCGGTCCGCCGCCGCTAACCGCCGCGGCGGCGCTCCAGCGGCCCCAGCAGCGGATGAACCCGCATCGCCGCCTCCAGCTCACCCGGAAGCTCATCCCGGTAACGCCCCAGCGTCGACAGATCCGCGTGCCCCAGCACCCGCCGCACCGCGTCCATGTCCGTCGCCGCCGCCAGCAGATGCGTCGCCGTCGTATGCCGCAACCCGTGCGGCGTCACACTCCGCCGCCGCCCCGGCTCCACCCCCGCCAGCACCCGGTCGATCACCCCCTGCACATCGCCCCGCGCCAGCCGCCGCCCCCGCCACGACAGCAACAACGCCTTCGGCTCCCGCCCCCGGTCCAGCCGCCCCCGCCCCTCCGCCAGATACGCGTCCAGCACCTCCGCCACCGGACCCGGCAACGGCACGTCCCGCGTCCGCCCGCCCTTACCGAAGATCCGCCAATACCGCGTCCCGCCGTTGACGAAGAAATCCTCCACGTTCGCCGCCGTCAGCTCCGACACCCGCGGCCCCACCGACGCCAGCACCAGCACGATCAGCCCGTCCCGCAACTCCGTCCGCTGATCAGGACGCCGCCCCTTACCCGCCCCCGCCGCCCCGCCGGCCGCCACGGGACCCGCGTCCGCCAGCCCCCGCGCCGCCCCCAGCAACCCCTCCGCCTGCTCCACCGTCAACGCCCGCCGCTCCGCCCGCAACCCGCCCCGCTGCACCGGACGCACCGTCACCGCCCGCATCGGATCCAGCTGCACCCACCCCGCCACCGCCGCGTACTTGAAGAACGCCGACACCGACCGCCGGAACCGCGCCTGCGACGCCGCACTCTGCACCGGCCCGACCCGCGCCCCGGACGCCCCGGCGGACCCGGCCGCGCCGGTCCTCGGCCGCCGCCGCGCGTCCGGCTTGCGCGCGAACGCCAGCAGCACCGCGTCGACGTCCTGGCCCGTCAGATCGTCCAGCACCCGGTCACCGCCCGCCAGGTCCGCGAACGTCAACACGTCCCGTACGTACACCTCCGCCGTCCGCGGCGTCAGCGCACCCGTCGAAGTCTTGGCACGCACCATCTCCGCGTAACGGTCGGCGGTCTCGGCAACGGTCAGACGCTCCACAGCAGAAGGACGCACCCGCCGGACGCTACCCCCCACCACCGACAGAACCCCCGGGGGAGGAGCCCGGGGGAGCGGCGTCAACCCCGCGGCGCGTACATGATCACAACCACCCCGGCCAGGCAGATCAACGCACCCGCGACATCCCACCGGTCGGGACGGAACCCGTCCACCACCACACCCCACACCAGCGAACCCGCCACGAACACACCGCCGTAGGCCGCCAGGATCCGCCCGAAATCGGGGGAGGGCTGGAACGTGGCCGCGAACCCGTACGCGCCGAGGGCCAGCACACCCGCCGCGATCCACAGCGGGCCGCGCCCCTCCCGCCAGCCCTGCCACACCAGCCACGCCCCGCCGATCTCAGCCAGCGCGGCCAGCACGAACAACCCCACCGATCGCAGCACGCCCATACCGCTCACCCTACGAACACGCGATCCGGCGGCGCCCCCACGCCCCGGCGCCGGCGCCGCTGTCCGACTCCGGTCAGACATACAGCACAAGCAAGGACATAAAGGATACTCGTTCGATCATCGACGCCCCACCGGCGCATCACCGACGCGCGACGCCGTCCCCCCAACGAAAGGACACGAATGTCCAGCCGACGCTTACGTTTCGCCGCCGCCTGCGGCGCCCTCCTGATGACCGGCGCCCTTACCCTCGCCGCACCCGCGGGCGCCGACACCCCCACCGCCGAACCCGTCGGCCCCGCCAAGGTCGACAACTTCGCCCTGTTCGACGAGGGCAAACACGAGAAGATCGCAGAACACGCGATCTCCCTCATCAACGCCGCCAACGGGGGATCCATCAACATCACCCTCTACTACTTCGACCGGCAGGCCGTCGCCAACGCGCTCATCGCCGCGGCGAAACGCGGCGTCAAGGTCCGCATCGTCATGGACGGCTGGAACATCGGCGAGAAGGAGTACGACTCCCTCATCGCGGCCTCCAAGGCCCCCACCCCCAAGAACGAACGGGTCGCCGTCGCCACCTGCAGCCCCGCCACCACCACCCGCAACGGAGGCAAGGTCGCGACCCGCGGCTGCATCGCCAACCGCGGCCTCGGCGACGACGACGCCGTCCTACCGGCGATCATGCACAACAAGTTCATGACGCTGTCCAGCGTGCAGACGACCGCCGGGACGGTGAACAACGTCGTCTACGTCTCCTCCGCCAACCTCGACTGGTGGAAAGGACGGAACGCCACGGAAAAGAAGGCGTACGGGAACGTGGTGACCCTCACGAGTCCCGAACTCCACGGATTCTTCGCCGACCACTACTTCGAGGACCTGTTCAACGGCCCGAACACCACGGGCAACAACACCTACGGCGACCCGGACCCCGACCCGGAGACCGACAACAACTTCCACAGCGCCAACCACGAGGTCTTCACCTCGCCCAGGCAGTACCACGACCCCATCGGCGCCGCGATCGAGCGGGCGTCCAGGACGTGCTCCACCACCACGACCGACGACGTCATCAAGGTGGCCAACTTCAGGATCTCCCGCAGCAACGTCACCGGGATCCTCGGGTTCGCCAAGAAGAGGGGATGCACGGTCCAGGTGGTCACCGGCGACATCGGCGACAAGCCGAGAACGCCGGTCAAGGAGTACTGGCGGGCGCTCCTCGACCTCGCCGAGGCGAACATCGACATCAAGGTGTGCCACCCGTCCATGGGCGTCTACTCCGAGATGCACGAGAAGACCCTGATGATCAACCACGGTCCCACCGCCGGGCTCTACATCGGCAGTGCCAACATGACCGAAGGCGCCCTGAAATACGGCGACGAGAGCGTCCTGCGCATCATGAAGACCTCGCCCGTGTGGCCGAAGTTCGACCAGCATTTCGACGCCCTCCACAATTACTGCCCCACGTGGAACCCGCTGGGGGACCGGCGATCCCCGGCCAACAGCCGCCCCGACAACGGCGACGTCGGCTGACCTGAGAACGCGAGGCCGATCGCGTGGTTCACCCCGCCGAACCATGCGATCGAACCGCCCGGCATGAACTCCGTACACCATACAGAATTTGGCTTCTGTCCGGTTTGACGGACTCCGCGCCGGGCGCCCCGTACGCCCGCCCGACGGCCCGCGAACAGGGGATACTCGGACAGGTGAACGATCTTCTCCAGCCGGCGGAGCTCGTCCCGCCGACGACGGCGGTGCGCGAGTCGTTCCTGGCCGGGGAGTGGGACGACTGCCTGACCAGCGGCGCGCCGACCGACTGGCTCGACCCGGCCCGCGAGGACTTCGACGCGTTCGTCGCCGAGCGCCGCGGCGTGCAGCAACGCTGGGACGTGCCCTGCAGCACGTTCTGGTACGTGTCAGGCGAGCATTACATCGGCACGCTGATCCTGCGGCACCGGCTGACGCCCGAACTCGCCGAGGTCGGCGGCCATATCGGCTACCACGTCGTCGCGGCGTGGCGGCGGCAGGGCCACGCCACGCGGATGCTCGCGGCGGGACTCGCCGAATGCCGCCGTCTCGGGCTGGACCGCGTCCTGCTGACCTGCGCCGCCGGCAACGAGCCGTCCCGCCGCGTCATCACCGCCAACGGCGGCGTCCACGACGGCCGCGGGCGCGGCGAGGACCGTTACTGGATCACGCTCACCGCATGACATCGCCCGCTTGGCCCCGCTTCCACCCCACTTGATCGCTGGTCGATAATGTACATTATGTTAAGTTGACCTTGCTTCGGCGCCTCTGCGGCGCCCTCCGGCGTGATCGCGACCACGTGAGCGCAACCGTGGCGCGCCATGGCGCGCCACGCGCGGCGGGATGGTCCAGTCGGGCGATGCGGTGGCGCTGTCCGGCGGGCGGCTGCTGGTGGGCAGAGTCGCGGACGGGCCTGGGTGCCCCGCCTCCCCCCGCTCCCCCGCGCCCCCAGGATTCGGGGATGCGGTGGTGGGGGCGGTGCGGTTAGGGTGCGGGTATGACGTGGCGACATTGATCTTCACCTGAGGCGGGGCTCGCGCGGAGGCTGTACGCCTACGCGTTCCTCGAGGATTTCGTTCTTCTGTATCCGGTGTACGCGGTGTTGTTCGCCGACACCGGGCTGTCCCCCGCTGCGATCTCGTCACTGTTCGTGATCTGGTCGGTCACGACTTTCACGCTTGAGGTTCCGTCCGGTGTGTGGGCGGACGTGTTCTCGCGCCGGTCGTTGTTGATGGTCGCTCCCCTGCTGGCGGGCACCGGTTTCGGGTTGTGGACCGTGTTTCCCTCGTATGCGGCGTTCGCCGTGGGCTTCGTGCTGTGGGGTGCGGGGACGGCGCTGCGTTCGGGGACGATGCAGGCGCTGGTGTACGAGGAGCTGGAGCGGGTGGGGGCGGCGGGGTCGTATGCGCGGTTGATCGGGCGGTCGGAGGCGATGTCGCTGCTGGGGGTGGTGGCGGCGTCGGCGGTGGCGGCGCCGGTGCTGGCGGTGGGGGGTTATGGGGCGTTGGGTGCGGCGAGTGTGGCGGTGTGCGTGGCTTGTGCGGTGCCGGGCTGGTTCCTGCCGGAGTCGCGCGCCGGCGCCGGCGGTGATGATGAGGGTGAGGAGGAGGCGTCTTTCGGGTCGGTGATACGTGCGGGTTGGGCGCAGGTGCGCCGGGAGCCGGCGGTGCGGTGGTCGCTGGTCCTGGTGATGGTGCTGGAAGGTGTGACGTCGCTGGACGAGTATGTGCCGTTGCTGGCGCGGTCGACGGGTGTGGCGGCGGTGTCGGTGCCGCTGCTGGTGCTGGTGGTGACGATGGGTGATGCGGTCGGTGGGTGGTTGGCGGGTCGTGGTGTCAGGTGGCTGGCGCCGGTGCTGGCGGTCGGTGCGGTGTTGCTGGCCGCGGGGTCGTTGAGTGGGCGGCCGGGCGGGTTGGTGTTGGTGGGGGCGGCGTTCGGGGTGTTCCGGTGGGCGATGGCGGCCGCGGACGCGCGGTTGCAGGAGCGGATCGGTGATGGGGCGCGGGCGACGGTGACGTCGGTGGCGGGGTTGGGTGCGGAGTCGGTGGCGTTGCTGGTGTTCGTGGGGTATGCGGTGGGGTCGCGGTGGGCGGGTGCGGGGGTGTTGGTGGGTGCGGCGGCAGTGCCGTATCTGGTGGTGGCGGTCGTCCTGGGGTTGGCGGGGCGGCGTGGGCGTGTACATCGGGAGGTGTAGGCGGCGGGGTGGGGCTGCGCGAAAGGCGCAGGTGGGTTGAGTGCTCGCGCCTGATTCGGTGGTGGGGCGCGTGGGCCGAGGATCGTGGGGTCGTTTCGGGCCGATTCTTGGAGTGTGCGCTCATGGGTGGGGACCCGCTGGTGCTGGCGCGGGTGCAGTTCGCGTTGACGTCGGGGACGCATTTCTTGTTCGTGGCGTTGACGTTGGGGCTGGCGACGCTGGTGGCGTTGATGCAGACGCGTGCGACGGCGTCGGGCAGTGTGGTGCATGAGCGGATGGTGCGGTTCTGGGGGCAGTTGTATGTGGTGAATTATGCGGTGGGGATTGTTACGGGTTTGGTGATGGAGTTTCAGTTCGGGTTGAACTGGTCGGGGATGTCGCGGGTCACGGGGGGTGTTTTCGGGGCGCCGTTGGCGTTGGAGACGATTGTGGCGTTCTTTGTGGAGTCGACGTTTTTGGGGTTGTGGATTTTCGGGTGGGATCGGTTGAACCGGTGGGTGCATTTGGCGTTGATCTGGGTGGTGACGTTCACGGCGTATTTGTCGGCGTATTTCGTGTTGGTGGCGAATGGGTGGCTGCAGCGTCCGGTGGGGTTCGAGATGGTGGACGGTGTGGCGCGGTTGACGGACGCGGGGGCGTTGCTGACGAATCCGACGGCGGTGCTGGCGTTCTTCCATGTGCTGTTCGGTGGGTTGTTGACGGCGGGGTTCTTCATGGCGGGGGTGAGTGGTTATCACCTGTTGCGGCGGACGGGTGAGGTGGAGTTCTTCCGGCGGTCGATGCGGGTGGGGTTGCTGGCGGTGATGGTGTCGGTGATGCCGGCGGTGGTGTTCGGGGGGATGCAGTACGAGTACCTGCAGCCGACGAAGGTGGATGGTGACGACACGGCGGCGACGGTGGCGGGTTTCACGGAGCGGTTCGGGCCGGACGATTACATGGCGCCGGGTCTGGCGGGGGCCAGTGAGGCGTTGATGACGGTGATCTGGTCGTTGATGTTCTTGCTGGCGTTGGTGGCGCTGGTGAAGTTCCCGTTCGGGCGGTGGCTGGTGCGGGGGCGGGTGTTCCATGTGGTGATGATCGTGGCGGTGCCGTTGCCGTATGTGGCGATGGTGTCGGGGTGGTTGTTCCGTGAGGTGGGGCGGCAGCCGTGGATGGTGTACGGGGTGTTGAAGACGCGGGACGCGGTGTCGCCGGGGGTGGGTTCGGGGACGATGACGGCGTCGTTCGCGGCGTTCATGGCTTTGTTCGCGGTGTTGTTCGTGGTGAACGCGTGGTTGCTGGTGCGGTTCGCGCGTCGGGGTCCGGAGGGGGCTGGGTTGGGTGCCTCTCCCCCGGCGGAGCCGGTGTCGCCGGTGATGAGCCCGACGTTCTGAGGGCCCGGCCGGTGTCTCGTCCAATGTCTCGGCCGAAGTGGCGTTTCGACTGTTGTTCCGACGTTCGACAGGAGTCTGGTGATGGATTCTCTCGCGGTGGTGCTGCTGGCGGTGTTCTCCGCTGGTTATCTGGTGCTGGCCGGTGCGGATATCGGGGTGGGGATGCTGCTGCCGTGGCTGGGCCGGGACCAGCGGGAGCGGCGGCTGGTGATCGCGTCGTTCGCGCCGTTCTTCCTGGGGAACGAGGTGTGGCTGGTGGCGTCGGCGGGGTTGGTGGCGGGTGCGTTCCCGGGGTTGGAGCATGAGCTTTTGGAGGAGCTGTATCCGGTGTTCGCGGTGCTGTTGTTCGGTTGGGTGGTGCGGGACATGGGGTTGTGGTTGCGGGGGCGGGTGGACGCGTCGGGGTGGCGGGGCGGGTGTGATGTGGCGGTGGTGGCGGGGAGTTGGGCGTTGGCGTTGTCGTGGGGTTCGGTGTTCGGGTCGTTGCTGGCCGGTGGTGGGGGGTTGAACGCCGGGAGTGTGCTGGGGTTGCCGTTGGCGGTGCTGTTCGCGTGGCATGGTGCGGGGTTCGCGCGGTGGCGGTTGCCGGTGGGTCTGGCGGGGCGGGCGGCGCGGGTTCCGTCGCGGTTCGGGTTGTCGACGCTGGTGATGGCGTCGGTGCCGGTGGTGGCGGGTGTCGAGGTGTCGTGGTCGCGGGTGGTGGCGGAGGGTTCGGCGTTGACGATGACGGCGGTGACGACGGTGGTGATGTTGCCGTTGCTGGTGGCGGCGCAGGCGCTGGTGTGGTGGACGTTCCGTGGGCGTGTGGAGTCGCCCTCCTACCTTTAGGGCCCCGGGGGTTGTCGTGAAGGGTGTGGAGAGGCGTTTGCTGCGGGGTCTGCCGCGCCGGGTGCCGGTGGTGCTGGGTGGGTTGGCGGTGGTGCAGGGTGTGCTGCTGGTGGTGCAGGCGGAGTTGCTGGTGCGGGCGGTGGCGGGGTTGGAGGCGGGTCCGTTGCCGTGGCTGGTGGGTGTGGTCGCGGCGCGTGCGGTGGTGGCGTGGGTGGTGGCGGTGGTGGCGGGCGGTGCGGCGGCGCGGGTGAAGCGGGGGTTGCGGGAGGCGTTGCTGGGGCGTGCGGTGGGTGATGCCGGGTCGCGGGTGACGTTGCTGACGCGGGGTTTGGACGCGGTGGATCCGTTTTTCACGGGGTATGTGCCGCAGTTGCTGGCGGCGTGTGTGGTGCCGGTGGTGGTGTTGGCGCGGTTGGTGACGGTGGATTGGGCGTCGGCGTTGGTGGTGCTGGTGACGGTGCCGCTGGTTCCACTGTTCGGGGCGTTGGTGGGGTGGCGGACGGCGGTGTTGACGGGGCGGCAGTGGGGGCTGTTGCAGCGGTTGGGTGGGCATTTCCGGGATGTGCTGGCGGGTTTGGGGACGTTGCGGGCGTTCGGTCGGACGGGGCATCAGTCGGGTGTGGTGCGGGAGCTGGCGGCCGAGCATCGGCGGGCGAGTGTGCGGGCGTTGCGGGTGGCGTTCCTGTCGTCGCTGGTGGTGGAGCTGGTGTGCGCGTTGTCGGTGGCGGTGGTGGCGGTGCCGGTGGGGTTGCGGTTGCTGGACGGGGAGATGGCGTTGTCGGCGGGGTTGCTGGTTCTGGTGTTGACGCCGGAGGTGTATCTGCCGTTGCGGGCGCTGGGGCAGCGGTTCCATGCGAGTGCGGAGGGTGTGGCGGCGGCGGAGGCGGCGTTCGCGGCGCTGGACGTCCCGGCGGCGTCTGTGGGTGGTCGGGTGGTGCCGGGGCGGGGTGCGCCGGAGATCGTGTTGGAGGGGGTGACGGTGCGGTATCCGGGGTCGGGTGAGGCGGCGTTGGACGGGGTGTCGTTGCGGGTGGCGGCGGGTGAGCGGGTGGCGGTGACGGGCCGGTCGGGGGCGGGTAAGTCGACGTTGCTGCTGGTGTTGGCGGGGTTGGTGGTGCCTGATGCGGGGCGTGTGCTGGTGGATGGTGTGGATGTGGCGGAGCTGGATCCGGTGGAGTGGCGGTCGCGGGTGGGGTGGGTGCCGCAGCGTCCGCGTCTGTTCGCGGCGTCGGTGGCCGACAACATCCGGTTGGGTGATCCGGGTGCCGGTGAGGAGCGGGTGGTGGAGGCGGCGCGGGCCGCGGCTGCGGCGGAGTTCGTGGAGGGGTTGCCGGAGGGGTATTCGACGGTGCTGGGTGAGGGTGGTGCGGGGTTGTCGGCGGGTCAGCGGCAGCGGCTGGCGGTGGCGCGGGCGTGGTTGTCGGGTGGTCCGGTGGTGTTGTGGGACGAGCCGACGGCGCGGCTGGACGTGCGCAGTGAGGGGTTGCTGGTGGAGGCGGCGGCGCGGTTGCTGGCGGGGCGGACGGCGGTGCTGGTGGCGCATCGTCCGGCGCTGATGGGGTTGGCGGACCGGGTGGTGCGGTTGGAGGGCGGCCGGGTCGTGGGCGAGGCGAGGGAGGCGGCGTGAGCGGGGGTACCGGGCGGGTGTGGTCCGGGGGTGTGTGGGGTGCGGTGCGTCCGCATGCGGTGCGGCTGGTGGCGGCGGGGCTGGCGGGTGCGGCGGCGGAGCTGTGCGGGCTGGGTCTGATCGCGGCGGCGGCGTGGTTGATCGCGCGGGCGTCGCAGCGTCCGGAGCTGGCGGCGTTGTCGCTGGCGATCGTGGCGGTGCGGGGGTTCGCGTTGGCGAAGGGGTCGTTGCGGTATGTGGAGCGGCTGGCGGGGCATGACGCGGCGTTGCGGGCGTTGGCGGAGTTGCGGGGGCGGGTGTTCGACGCGCTCGCGGAGGCGCGGTCGCCGGCGCGGGCCGCCGAGCAGACGGCGGGGCGGCCGGTGGGGGTGCGGGACGGTGACGCGTTGACGCGGCTGGTGTCGGACGTCGACGCCGTCCAGGACCTGCTGTTGCGGTGCGTCCTGCCCGCTGTGGCGGCGGTGGTGTGCGGGGTCGCGGGTGTGGTGGTGTGCTCGGTGGTGTGGGCTCCGGCGGGGATGGTGGTGGCGGGGGGTCTGCTGGTGGCGGGGGTGGTGCTGCCGGTGTGCGCGGCGGTGGCGGGTGGTCGTGCGGCGGCGCGGGTCGCGGCGGGGCGGGAGGCCCTGGCGGTGCGGTCGCTGGACGTGCTGGAGGGCGCGGCGGATCTGGCGATGTTCGGGGCGTCGGCGCGGTTCGCGGCGCGGGCCGGGGACGCGGCGGAGCGGCTGGCGCGGGCGGAGCGGGCGGGTGTGCGGGTGTCGGCGGTGGTGGCGGCGGCCGGTTTCGTGGTGCAGGGCGGCACGGTCGCGGCGGTGTTGTGGGCGGGGCTGCGCGCGGGCGTGGACGAGGTGGGTGCGGCGGTGCTGGCGTTGACGGCGCTGGTGGCGGTGGAGTCGGTGCTGCCGTTGGCGTCGGCGGCGCGGCGGCTGCGGGAGGTGGCGCCGTCGCTGCGGCGGGTGGGTGCGGTGCTGGCCGCTCCCCCGGCCCCGGTCTCGGTGGCGGGGCGGTCGGTGCGGATGCCGCGGGGGCCGCTGGAGGTGGAGTTGCTGGGGGTGCGGGTCTCCTATGGTGAGGGTGTCGCGCTGGACGGGGTGGATCTGCGGGTGGAGCGGGGCCGGCGGGTCGCGGTGGTGGGGGCGAGCGGGGCGGGCAAGAGCACGCTGCTGGCGGCGGTGTCGGGTGAGGTGGCGGCGACGCCGGGGGTGGCGGTGTCGGGTGCGGCGGTGTCGGGTGCGGTGGTGGTGGGCGGGCATGTGCTGGGCCGGTTCGCGTCCGGGGAGGTGCGGGCGGCGGTGCGGGGGCTGGCGCAGGACGCGCACGTGTTCGCCGGGACGGTCCGCGCGAACCTGCTGCTGGCGCGTCCGGACGCCGATGAGGGGTTGTTGCGGGCGGCGGCGGAGCGGGCGCGGTTCTGGGAGGTGGTGCGGGCGTTGCCGGACGGGTGGGACACGGTGGTCGGCGCGGGCGGGCGGGGCCTGTCGGGCGGGCAGCGGCAGCGGCTGCTGCTGGCGCGGGCGCTGCTGGCCGACCCGCCGGTGCTGGTCCTGGACGAGCCGGCCGAGGGCCTGGACCCGGTGATGGCGGACGCGGTCACCCGGGATCTGCTGTCGCGTCCGGGTGGTGGGACGTTGCTGCTGGTGACGCATCGGCTCGCGGCGCTGGACGCGGCCGACGAGGTGGTCGTGCTGGACCGGGGACGGGTGGTGCAGCGCGGCCGGCACGCCGAGCTCGTGGCGGTGCCGGGCGCGTACCGGGACCTGTGGGACGCCGAGGCCCTGGTCGGCTGACGGTTCGACCACCCCGGCGGATCAGGTGGGCCGGGTGGATCGGGGCAGGGCGGGTCGGGGCAGGGCGGGTCGGGGCAGGGCGGGTCGGGGCAGGGCGGGTCGGGGCAGGGCGGGTCGGGGCAGGGCGGGTCGGGGCAGGGCGGGTCGGGGCAGGGCGGGTCGGGGCAGGGCGGGTCGGGGCAGGGCGCGCAGGGCTGTGCCGATCGCGGCGATGCCGGCGGTGATGTCGGAGGCGGGCACGGCGGCGTAGCCGAGGACGAGCCCGGGCGGGCCGGGCAGCTGGGCGTGCCAGGACAGCGGCTGGGTCTTGACGCCGTGTTCCAGCGCGGCCGCGGCGAGGTCGGTGTCGGTGAAGGCGCCGGTGCCGGTGCCGGTGCCGGTGCGTGCGGCGGGGAAGGTGACGGTGAGGTGCAGGCCGGCGGCGGTGCCGTGCACGGCGGCGCCGGGCAGGTGCGCGCCGATCGCGTCGATCATGGTGTCGCGGCGGGCGCGGTGGCGGCGGCGCAGCAGCCGCAGGCACCGCTCCATCTCCCCCGATTCCATCAGCTCGGCGAGGACGAGTTGCGGCAGGGCCGCGTTGCCGAGGTCGGCGAAGCGTTTCTCCTCCACGACGGCGTCCAGGTGGCCGGGCGGCGGCAGCAGCCACCCGGTCCGCAGGGCGGGGGCGAGGAGTTTGGACACGCTGCCGGTGTAGAAGACGCGGTCGGTGAGCATGGACCGCAGCGCCGGGACGGGCGGGCGGCCGTAGCGGTGTTCGGCGTCGTAGTCGTCCTCGATGATCAGGCCGCCGGCCGCGGCCCAGGACATCAGGTCGCGGCGGCGGGGCCCGGCGAGGACGGCGCCGGTCGGGAACTGGTGGGCGGGGGTGAGCAGCGCGGCCGGTGCGCCGGTGGCGCGCAGGGCGTCGACGCGGACGCCGCCGGTGTCGACGGGGACGGGCGGGGTGCGCAGGCCCCAGTGGCGCAGGTGCTGGCGGACGCCGAGGGAGCCGGGGTCCTCGACGGCGACGGTGCCGGTGCCGTCGCGGGTGAGGATGCGGGCGATGAGGCCGAGGGCCTGGGCGGTGCCGGCGACGATGACGATCTGGCCGGGGTCGGCGCGGACGCCGCGGTTGCGGGCGAGCCAGTGCGCGGCGGCGGTGCGCAGCGCGGCGGTGCCGCGGGGGTCGCCGTAGCCGAGGGCGGACGCGGGCAGGGCGCGCAGGACGGTGCGTTCGGCGCGCTGCCAGGCGGCGCGGGGGAAGGCCGACAGGTCGGGGACGCCGGGTGTGAGGTCGACGCGGGCGGGCGCGGCGCGCAGGACGTCGAAGACGGCGGCGTCCGGTTCGGCAGGGAACAGCGTGCCGGGCGGGGTGGTCGCTGGAGCGGGCGATGCGGGCGATGCGGGGGGTGTGGTGAGGGGGGCGGCGACGACGATGGTGCCGGCGCGGCCGCGTCCGGCGATGTGGCCGTCGTCGACCAGGCGCTGGTACGCCTCGGTGACCACGCCGCGTGAGACGCGCAGGTCGGTGGCCAGGACGCGGGTGGCGGGCAGGCGGCTGCCGACGGGCAGGCGGCCGTCGGCGATGGCGGTGCGGAGCCGTCCGGCGAGCCAGTCCGACAGGCCGCCGGGCGGGGCGTCGGCGGGGTCGAGCTGCAGGAAGTCCGACCCCCGCGTTATGGCCCGGTCGGACTTGTCGGGTTTGGACCTGTTCACCAGGCCATTGTGGGGCCACGGTGGCGTTCATGGAAATCGCGAGGAGTTCCGCGCGCGACCGCGACCGCGATCATGGCCGTGGCCGCGTGGACGAGTGGGCGCGGGGTTACGTGCATGGATATTCGGGGCGGGAGGCGCGGCGCCTGGGCGACCAGGCCGACGCGCTGGCCGGGTTGCTGCACGACGGCACGTCCTACCCGGCGGGGAGCAGGGTGCTGGAGGTCGGCTGCGGGGTCGGGGCGCAGACGGTGCATCTGGTGTCGCGCTCCCCCGGCGCGCGGCTGACCGCGGTCGACGTGTCGGCGGCGTCGCTGGAGCAGGCCCGGGCACGGCTGGCGGGGGCGTGCCCGGGCGCGTGGGTGGACTGGCGGGTGGGCGATCTGCGCGACCTGCCGTTCCGCGACGGCGAGTTCGATCATCTGTTCGTGTGTTTCGTCCTGGAGCACCTGCCCGATCCGCGGGCCGCGCTGGCGGGGCTGCGGCGGGTGCTGCGGCCCGGCGGGACCGTCACGGTGATCGAGGGCGATCACGGGTCGGCGTTCCTGCATCCCGACAGCGCGCACGCCCGCGCCGTGATCGCGCACCAGGTGGCGTTGCAGGCGGCCGCGGGCGGGGACGCGCTGATCGGGCGGCGGCTGACGCCGCTGCTGTCGGACGCCGGTTACGAGGGGGTCGAGGTGGGTCCGCGGACGGTGTACGCCGACCGGGGGCGTCCCGGGCTGGCGCGGGCGTTCACCCGTGACACCTTCACCGCGATGGTCGAGGCGGTCCGTGACGAAGCGGTCGCCGCCGGGCTGGCGACGCCCGCCGACTGGGACCGCGGCATCGCCGACCTGCACCGCGCCGCGGGGCCGGACGGCACGTTCCACTACGCGTTCTTCAAGGGGGTGGCGGTGAATCCGGCGGGCGGGCGGGTCAGTCGCCGGGCAGGAGGGGGCCGAGGGGTCCCAGGTCGAGGTTGAGGTCGTGGTCGTCGAGGCCGAAGTGGTCCTTGAGACGGGTCATGGCCTCGTCGAGGCGCATCAGCGCCAGCCCGAGCGCCTCGATCTGCTCGTCGGTGAGGTCACCGCCGTCGGCGCGGCGCATCGCCTGCCGCTCCATCAGCTGCCGGATCAGTTCCACGAGGGTCAGGACCAGCTTCACCAGGTCGCGTTCCACCGTCTCGGGGTCGGACCGCAGCCGTGCCATGGTGCGCGAGGACCGTTCCCGCGCGTCCCGCCCGGGTTCGGGGGCGGGGGCGGCGGTGAACGGGTAGGCGGCGGCGGTGGCGTCGTGTACCTGCGCGTCGCCGGTCACGGGACGGCGGCCTGCCGGGCGGTGTGGCGGGGTCACGGTCGGTCCTCCCGTCCTGGGTGCGGTCCTCGCGGGCCGGGCGGCGACCCGGCCGGCGGGCCGGCGGGTGGGTCGTCGAGGACGGTGGTGATCAGCGCCCGCAGCGACACCTGGACCAGGTCGATGCCCGCGATCGAGATCACCAGGTCGCCGGTGAGGACGACACCGCCGGCCAGCAGCCGGTCCAGCAGGTCCACCAGCGCGATCCGTTCCGGCGGGGCGTCGCGGGCGTGGTCCAGGACGGTGCTCACGCGTCCTCCGGCTCCGGCCCGCGCGGGCCGGTCGCGGCGGCGGGGTCGGGGTCTGCGGTGCCGGGGTCGGCGGGGTCGGCGGGGTCGATGAAGGAGTACGGCGGCCACGGGCCCGTCACCTCCACCTCGATGCCGGTGACCCGTTCCGCGGCGATGCGCGCCGCCGCGAGGAAGCCCTCGACCCGTTCCTCGTCCAGCAGGTAGGCGGCGTTGAGGAGCTGCGCGGCGCCGCGTCCCGACAGGCGCGGGTCCTGGGGCGGGTGGTGCCGGGACGCGGCGGCGTGGCCGGCGAGGGCGGTGTGCACCTCGGCGGCGCGTTCGGCGGCGAGGCGTCCGGCGTCCTCGCGGCGGCGGCGCTGGCGCTGCCGCTGCCGCAGGTACGCCGTCCCGGCGCCGGGTCCCGTCCCGCCTTGGTGAGGCGCGTCGTCTTCGCCGTCTTCGTCTTCGTCGTGGGGTGTGCCGGGGGTCGCGTAGGCTTTGACGCCCCATTCCGAACGGCCCGCGATGCCGTCCAGGACCTGGCCGAACCGGTCGCCGCGCGCCGTGAGGACCTCGGCGACGCGGGCGTCGTCGCGGTAGATCGTCGCGATCCGCACCGGCGCGGTCGGCGCGGCGTGCGCGGCGCGGTCCACCACGTCGTGGTGGGCGCGGGCGGTCGCCTCCAGCCAGGTCAGGTCCTCCAGGTTGGCGCGCAGCGCCTCCTCCCCGTACTCGGCGAGCCGGACGGTGCTGACCAGCGCGGTCAGGCCGCCCGCGGCGACGGCGCGGACGGGTGCGCCCGCCACCCCGGCGGCGCCGCGCAGCACGGCCGGGTCCAGGCCGCGCGCCACCCCGTACAGGTAGACGGCGGTGCCGTCCAGCCGGTCGGCGGCGGGTGGGGGTGCCGTGGTCATGATCTCGGCTCCTTCTCCTCGGCGGCGGTCTCCAGGGCGGCCAGCCGTTCGCGCAGCCGCCGGTTCTCCTCCACCAGCTCCCGGTTCCCGCCGTCGCCCTCGGCGACCTCGCCGGCGGGGCGGGCCTTGGACGACAGCGACGGGTCGTGCTCCCACCAGTCGATGCCCATCTCCTTGGCGCGGTCCACCGACGCGACCAGCAGCCGCAGCTTGATCGTCAGGAGCTCGATGTCCAGCAGGTTCACCCGCACGTCCCCGACGATCACGATGCCCTTGTCGAGGATGCGTTCGAGCAGGTCGGCCAGGTTGGCCGGCCCGGCCGGGGGCCGCTCCCCCACCCCCGTCCGGGCCGGGGACCGGGCTCCGGTCCAGGAGATCTCACTCAACGATCTTCAGTCCCTTTCCACTCGGCCGCGGGGATAGCGGCGGGCGCGGCGGTAGGCGACGAGTTCGCCGTCCCCGTCGAGCTCGGTGTCGTAGAGCGCGAGGATGTCGGCGGAGTCGGGGATGCGGTGGGTCTCCACGACCTCCACCGCGACACGCCAGCCGTCCTCGCCGGCGCGCTCGATTCCCACGACGCTCTCGGCGCTGCGGCCGGTCATCGCGGTGACGTGCTCGGCCGCCCGTTTGGCGGCCTCGGACGCGGACAACATCACGGGCCTCCCCCGCCTACCGGCCCGCCCGCCCGCGTTCGACGTCGAGGCGGGCGGCGCGGCGGGCGCGGCCTTCGTTCAACCGGTGGATCAGTTCCTCCTCGCGGGCGGCGGCCTCGGCCTCAGTGATCTCACCGGCGGCGGCGTCGTCGGCGACCTGCTGCATCTCCGCGGCGATCCGCGCCGGGTCGTACAGGTGCGCCTCGGCCTGCTCGGTGAGGACCTCCGCGATCCGGACCACGCCCCGCGCGGGCGCGAGCGGCAGCGTCACCAGTGCGGTGAACAGCCCCATCGCGGTCATACCTCCGGGACGAAGTCGTAGGGGGCCAGGGGTCCGATCAGCCGGATCCGGACCCGGTCGTGGTGGGCCGCGCCGAGGTCGTCGACGGTCCGCTCGAACTCGGCGCGGCGGTCGGTGTGCACGAGGAACGAGGCGTCCAGGACGTCCTCCTCGCGGACGGGCGGGGTGCTGGTGTACGCCTCGGCGGCGGGGGCGGCGCCGTCCAGCAGCGCCTGCCCGTCGCGCTCGCGGCGGCGGCCCATGGCCTGCGCGATGAGCTCGCCGAGCCGGACGCGGTCGTAGTAGACGGCGTCGGCGATGTCGGGCGGGACCTCGCGCAGCCGGCGGGACAGTTCGGCGATCTCCGGTTCGGCGTCCATGATCTCGCGCAGGACCGTTTCCTGGACGTAGGTGGCCTTCAGGCGCAGCTCGACCTTGCCGTCGAGGTCGTCCAGGAGCCGTTCGAGGCGTTCGGTGCCGGCGGCGAGGAGTTCCTTGCGCACGGCGGCGCGGTCGGCCATCGCGGCTCCGAACCGGAACGGCAGGACGACGGTGCCGGCGTCCACCAGGGCGTTCAGCACCCGCTGGTGCGCGATCAGGTCGTCGCGTTCGCCGAGCGCGCGGCCGCCGGGCAGGTCGCTGACGAGGGCGGCGCACGCGCCGCCGTCGTGGACGAGCGTCACCGGCCGGTCGTCCAGGCCGTTCATCCCGGGCGGCAGGACCGCGGCGGAGCGGGTCACGCCGTACACGTACTGCGGCGGTTCGCCGGGGGCGGGGCCGTCGCCGGGGGGCTGCGGTGTGGTCATCACTCGTCGTCCTTCCTGCGGGACGAGCGGCGCCGGGCGGGCTGCTTGTCCTCGCCGGAGTCCTCGGAGTCGCCGGTGAAGGTCTCCTTCAGCCGCTCCCCCGCGCCTTCCAGGACGCCGCGTGTCTTCTTCTTGGCGCCCGACTCCTGCATGCCCTCCACGAACTGCGGCAGCCCCTGCGAGGTGCCGTCGTGGGAGATGTCGAGCCGGTTGCATGCTTCGGCGAACCGCAGGTAGGTGTCGACGCTGGCGACCACGATCCGCACGTCCACGGTGAGGATCTCGATCCCCACCAGCGACACCCGTGCGTACAGGTCGATGACCAGTCCCTTTTCCAGGATCAGGTCGACGACGTCGGCGAGGCTGCTGCTGGACCCGCCGCCGCGCTGGACGTTACCGGTGCCCGCGGTCTGCTGGGCGATCGGCCCAGTCATGTGATCCGCTCCCTCGGTCGGGGGTGATGGTCTGTCTGTTTCGCCCCCGTGTGTACCCGCACGGATCCCGCTAAACGGCGCACCTGGTTTCGGTCACGTCCCGGTCAAGCTCGTTCAGGCGCTCCGAGCTGGTCGAACGCCCCCGGGCGCGGTCAGACGCTCCACAGGCGCCGCTTGCGGTAGTGCGGCTCCCAGATCACCCGGTTCAGTTCCCGGACGGGCGCGGGCAGCGCGGTGAGGAACCGGCTCCGTTCGATCGGCGCGATCCCGTCCACGACCCACGGCACGAACAGCGGTGTCCTGCCCTCGCAGCGGCGGCGGGCCTCGGTGGCGAACTCGTGCCATTCCTCGTCGGCCAGGACCGACGCCGCCAGCGGCAGCGCGCCGCTGTCCTCGTGCCGCAGGTGCAGCTCCAGGGCCGCGCGCAGCTCGGCGACCGCGGGGGGCAGGTCACCGCCGTCGTCCATCGCCGCGTCGACCCGGCCGATCAGCGGCTCGATGCGGGCGTGGTCGGAGCGGACCTCGGCCAGCACCGCCAGCTCGGCCCGGCGGCCGGCGACGGCCCGTTCCACCCGCGGCCACAGCACCCGGTCCTCCAGGTCGTGGTGGAAGCGGAACAGGTCCTTGAAGTTCTCCCAGCCCGCGCGGACGTGCGAGGCCCGGCCCTTGCCCGCCGCGGCGGCCGCGGCGAGCCGGTCCATGTCCCGGCGGAACGCGTCGTGCGCGGCGCGCGCGGCGTACAGGATGGTGCGGCAGGTCATCTCGCGCGGCTGAATCGCGAATGCTTCCATATATGTAAGAGGGCCCGCGGACCGTGGATGTGACGCCCTGGCGGGGCGGGAGACTCAATTCACACTTTCGGGCGACCCCGGCCGCACCATTCGGTCAGTGTGAGCGTTCCAGGTCAGGCGCGGGCGGCGACGGCGGTCTCGATGCCGTCCAGGACGAGTTCCAGACCGCCCTCGAACGCGTCCCGCGCCGCCCGCTCCAGATACGGCACCTCCCCCGCACCGTCCCCACTGCCGTCGTCCGTGCCGTCCCCCGTGGCGGCCTCGGCCTCGTGGGCGGCGGTGTCGTCGGCGTGGAGCCGGGCGACCAGGGGGAACCGTTCGGCGAACCCGGGCGCCAGGTCCCGCAGGACGTCGGCGCGGCCGGTCCACCACCGCTCCTCCGACAGGCCCGTGGCCCGGACCGCCTGCCGCGACTCGGCGAGCGTCAGCGCCGCGCCGCGCACCACGCTCGACAGGGCCGCCACCGCGCGCCGCACCTGCCGCGCCGCGAGGCCCGTCCCGGCCAGGACGCCCAGCAGCGCCTCCAGCGCCCGGTACTCTCCCGGGCCCAGCACCGGACGGGCCTGTGACACCTGCAGCATCCACGGATGCCGCAGGTAGAACGCCCAGGTGTCCTCCGCCCACGCCGCCAGCGCAGGACGCCAGCCCGCCGAGGTGTCGTAGCCGCCGGGCAGTTCCCCCAGCGCCCGGTCGTACATCAGGTCGACCAGCTCGTTCTTGCCGGGGACGTAGGTGTAGAGGGCCATCGCGGTGCGGCCGAGCCGCTCGCCGACCGCGCGCATCGACAGCGCCGCCATCCCCTCGGCGTCGGCGACGGCGATCGCGGCGTCCACGATCACCGGCACGCTCAGTCCCGGCCGGGGCCCGGGACGCGCCCCCGTCCCGGCCGGTCCCCCGGCGGGGGTCTCGCCCTGGTCGCCGTGGTCGCCGTGCCACAGCAGTTCCATCGAGCGGCGGGTGTCGCCCTGCCCGGCGAAGACGACCACCTTGCATCTCCTTATGCCATAAACTAACGTTTCGAAGCTGAACTCTTTATGGCCTAATCTATCAAGTGGATGAGGAGCCCGCATGTCCCTGCCCCCCGGCGGGCGAACGGCCGCCGACGCCCACGACGTCATCGAGGTCCGCGGCGCCCGGCAGAACAACCTCGCCGACATCAGCCTCGACGTGCCGAAACGCCGCCTGACCGTCTTCACCGGGGTGTCCGGGTCGGGCAAGTCCTCGCTGGTGTTCGGGACGATCGCGGCCGAGTCACGGCGGCTGATCAACGAGACCTACACCGCGTTCGTGCAGGGCTTCATGCCGAGCGTCGGCCGTCCCGACGTCGACGCGCTGCGCAACCTCAGCGCCGCCATCGTCGTCGACCAGGAGCGGATGGGCGCCAACTCCCGTTCCACGGTCGGGACCGCCACCGACGCCCACGCCATGCTGCGGATCGTCTTCAGCCGGCTCGGCGAACCGCACGCCGGCACCTCCTCGATGTTCAGCTTCAACAGCGCCGAGGGCATGTGCCCCGCCTGTGAGGGCCTCGGCCGCGCGGCCGGCGTCGACCTCGACCGGCTCCTCGACCGGGACCTGTCGCTCAACCAGGGCGCGATCACCGTGCCGAACTTCGGCGTCGGCACCTGGTACTGGAAGGTCATCGCCGAGTCCGGGCTGTTCGACCCGGACGCCAGGCTGCGCGACTACACCCCGGCCCAGTGGGACGACCTGCTCCACAAACCGCCCACCAAGATCAGGAGCGGCGGGTTCAACATCACCTACGAGGGGCTGCTGGTCAAGGTCAAGCGCCTCTTCCTCGACCGCGACACCGAGACGCTCCAGCCCCACGTCCGCGCGTTCGTCGAACGCGCCGTCACCTTCACCGCCTGCGGCGCCTGCGGCGGCACCCGGCTCGGCCCCGCCGCGCTGTCCAGCCGCATCGGCGGCCTCAACATCGCCGACTGCGCCGCCATGCAGATCAGCGACCTGGCCGCCGTGGTCCGCGGGATCGGCGACGCGTCCGTCGCGCCGCTGCTGGCCACCCTGCAGGACACCCTGGACTCCATGGTCGAGATCGGCCTCGGCTACCTCAGCCTGGACCGCGAGTCCACCACCCTGTCGGGCGGCGAGGCGCAGCGCGTCAAGATGGTCCGGCACCTGGGCTCCAGCCTCACCGACGTCACCTACGTCTTCGACGAGCCCACCATCGGGCTGCACCCGCACGACATCGACCGCATGAACGGCCTGCTGCTGCGGCTGCGCGACAAGGGCAACACCGTCCTGGTCGTCGAGCACAAACCCGAGACCATCGCGATCGCCGACCACGTCGTCGACCTCGGACCCGGCGCCGGAGCCGACGGCGGCCGCGTCTGCTACACCGGCGACCTGGCCGGGCTGCGCGCCTCCGGCACCCTCACCGGACGGCACCTGGGCCACCGCGCCCGGCTGCGCGACAGGGTCCGCGAGCCGGCGGGGCACCTGGCCGTCAAGGGCGCCGCCCTGCACAACCTCAAGGACGTCGACGTCGAGTTCCCCCTCGGCGTCCTGACCGTCGTCACCGGCGTCGCCGGATCCGGCAAGAGCTCCCTGGTGCACGGTTCGCTGCCCGGACGTGACGGCGTCGTCGTGGTCGACCAGTCCCCCATCCGCGGGTCCCGGCGCAGCAACCCCGCCACCTACACCGGGCTGCTGGACGCGATCCGCGCCGCGTTCGCCAAGGCCAACGGCGTCCGCGCCGCGCTGTTCTCCGCCAACTCCGAGGGCGCCTGCCCCGCCTGCAAGGGCATCGGCCTGGTCTACACCGACCTGGCCATGATGGCCGGGGTCGCGACCGTCTGCGAGAAGTGCCGCGGCCGCCGCTACACCGACGAGGTCCTCACCCACACCCTGCGCGGAAAGGACATCAGCCAGGTCCTGGCCATGCGGGTCGACGAGGCCCGCGAGTTCTTCACCACCGGGCAGGCCCGCGCCGTCCTGGACCGCCTCGCCGGCGTCGGCCTCGGCTACCTCGGCCTCGGCCAGCCCCTCACCACCCTGTCCGGCGGCGAGCGGCAGCGCCTCAGGCTCGCCGTCCACATGGCCGGCAAGGCCGCCGTCTACGTCCTGGACGAACCCACCACCGGGCTGCACCTCGCCGACGTCGACCAGCTCCTGGCCCTGCTGGACCGGCTCGTCGACGGCGGCGCCACCGTCATCGTCATCGAGCACCACCAGGCCGTCATGGCCCACGCCGACTGGATCATCGACCTCGGCCCCGGCGCCGGAGCCGACGGCGGCGAGATCGTCTTCACCGGCACCCCGGCGCGGCTCGTCGCCACCGCCGACACCCTCACCGCCCGGCACCTGCGCGCCTACACCGGCCACACCGGCCGTACCGGAACCATCCCGCCCGAGGGAGCCGCCTGATCGAGCCGGGCGCCGGGGCGGTCAGTCCGGGACGAGCCACCCGCCCTCGCGCATGACATCGCGGCCCGGCAGCTCGTTGACCTCCCGCCACGCCTGGATCCGCGACGGCCGCACCCGGAAGTACAGGTAATGCTCGGCCAGCGCCCGCGGCTCGAAGCCGGTCCCGGCGGCGAACGCGTCCGCCGTCCCCTCCGGCAGTTCCGTGGCCTCCAGCGCCTCCACCACGCCGTCGATCATGACGACGTCGCGGGTGTGCCCGAGCCCGACACGCGCCGTCCCCGACGCCCGCAGGTTCCGTCCCGTCACGCTCGCCGACGGCGTGGCGACCAGCAGCGACGACCCGTCCCACAGGAACGACAGCGGCACCATGTGAGGGGCGCCCGTCTCCGGGTCGGCGGTGGCGACCCAGGCGTCCACGTCGCGTCCGAGCCGTTCCAGGACGTCCCGCTTGCGCTGCTCGGGAGTACGGGCGGGCGGCGGCATACGGCCTCCTCCTGATCGAGATGGCCCCACGCTACGACGCCCGACCGCCCGCCGCGGCGCCCATCGCCGCGGGCGTGGCCGTGCGGGCCGCCTGGTTCGGAACGCCCGCCACCTGGGCATAGGGTCGGCAGGTATGGCACTGCGGCTCGTACAGGTCAACATCAAGGCCCGCGACGACTCGGCCCTCGGCCGGTTCTGGGCCGACGCGCTCGGCTGGCGCGTCTCCAGCGAGGGCCCCGGCGTGACCAACCTCCAGCCCCAGGGCCTCGACTGGCCCGACCCCGCCGGCTTCTACATCGACCTCGTCACCGTCCCCGACCCCGAGACGGTGCGGTACCGCGCCCACCTCGACCTCGCCACCACCTCCGCCGCCCACCAGGCCGACCTGGTCGCGCGCCTGAAAGACCTCGGCGCCACCACCGCCGACATCGGCCAGGGCGACGTCCCCTGGACCGTCCTTTCCGACCCCGAAGGCAACGTGTTCTGCATCCTGGAGCCCCGGGAGCTCTACCGCGACACCGGGCCGATCGCCGCGGTGGTCGTCGACTGCGCCGACCCGCGGGCCCTGGCCCGGTTCTGGGACCAGGCGACCGACTGGACCCCGCACGAGATCACCGGCGACCACGCCGCGCTGCGCTCACCCCAGGGCACCGGCCCCTACCTGGAGTTCCGCCGCGCGCCCGGCGAGCCGGCCGGGTGGCACCGCGCCCATCTCGACCTGCTGCCCGACCCCGTCGACGACAAGGCGGCGGAAGTCGCCCGGCTGCGGACCCTGGGCGCCACCACCGCCGACATCGGCCAGGGCGAGGTCCCCTGGACCGTCCTTTCCGACCCGGAGGGCAACGAGTTCTGCGTCCTCGGCCGAGGCTGACACCCCGCCCTCTCCACCGGCGAAAACACGGCCGGAAAACCGTTTGAGCCGTCCTTGGGCGCTCCTGTACGTTGCCCGCTGCCCCTCCACCGTGAAGACAGAGGACAAACCGCGTGACCCCGCCTGCTCTTCGGATCTGACACCTTCCTCCGCTCACCTGTGACCGGCGTCCTCGCCGCCGGTTCCGCCGGGCTGCCCTCGCGCGCCCGGCCGTTCAGCGTTCGAGACCGCGCGTAATCGGTCTCGTGTCAGGTCCAGAGAGATCATGTCCTCACAACCCCATACCGTGCTGCCCTGGGTCGTCCGCCGGACCAGGCTGCCGCTGCTGTCACTGAAGTGCGTGGACTGCCGGTCGCGGTCGGCCACCACCGGCGAGGGCAGGTTCCGCGTCAACGCCAACGGCAAGCTCCTGGACGTGTGGCTGCTGGTCCGCTGCACCTCCTGCGACCGGACCGGCAAGCTCACCGTGCGCGAACGCGCCCCGGTCAGATCCTTCGACCCGGCCGAACTCGACGGCTACCGCGCCAACGACCCGGAACTGGTCGCGTCCGAACTCCTCGACCCGCTGCTCGCCCGCCGCAACCACTTCACCCTGGACTGGACGGACGCCTGGCGGCTGGACACCCCGTCGCCCTGGCTCGACCAGCCCTGGCCGGTCCAGGTCCGGGTCGACTTCGCCGACCCCGTCCCGGTGCGCCCGGAACGGCTCATCGCGCGCGGACTCGGCCTCAGCAGGAACGACGCCCTGCGCCGGATCAAATGCGACACTCCGCTGCGCCGTCCGACGACCACCGGATTCACCTTCACCGTCATGCCCGGGGACCATCGCGGCGCGTGACCGCACCCGGCGAGCCCACTTCTCGTCGTCGGAGGCCGACCCGGTCCACGGCCTCGGCCGGGGTCATCGCCTCACACGCCCACACCCCGCGCCGGTAGGTGCGGGGTGACGGGCGCGGGAACGGCGGCGGCGTCGACCAGGCGCGCCACCAGCCGCTCGTAGGGCAGCCCGGCCGCGGCGAACATCCTCGGGACCTGCGACTCCGCCGTCATTCCCGGCATGGTGTTGACCTCGTTGAGGACGGGACCGTCGCCGGTGAGGAAGAAGTCGACGCGGGCGACGCCCGCGCAGCCGAGCGCGTCGAACATCCGCAGCGCCGCCCCGGACAGGGCCTCCCGGTCCGCGGCGCCGATGTCGGCGGGCACGCTGAACCGGGCGGAACCGTCGTACTTGGACCGGGTGTCGAACACGCCGCTGGTGTGGATCTCCAGCGGCGGCGCCGCCCACCTGCGGCCGTCGGCCTCGCGCAGCACCGCCACGTCGATCTCCCGGCCCGCCACGACGTCCTCGATCAGGACCCGGTCGTCGAACCGCGCCGCGTCCCGCACCGCGTCGCGCAGCTGGACGGCGTCGCGGGCCAGGGCCACCCCGAAACTCGACCCGGCCGAGACCGGCTTCACCACCACGTCCGCCCCGAACTCGACATCGCGGGTGCCGTCGATCTCCGCCGCCGTCGCCAGCCGGCCCGGAGCCGTGCGGATCCCGACGGCCCCCGCCACCAGCTTGGTCGCCCACTTGTCCATGCCCAGCGCACCCGCGCGCAGGCGCGACCCGACCATCGGCAGGTGCGCCAGGGCGCACAACGCCGCCAGGGTCCCGTCCTCCCCCGACGGGCCGTGAACCACCGGGAACACCACATCGGCACGTTCCAAGGCATCCAGCGCCGCCGCCAGGGAACCGGCGGCCCGGGACCCGAGCGCGTCGGGCCCCCGCCGCCACGTCCCGTCACGGCCGATGGTCAGCTCGTCGACGTCGAAACCGCCGGCACGCAGCGCTCCCGCGACCGCCTCACCCGTGGCCAGGGAGACCTCGTGCTCGGCGTTCTGCCCGCCCCCGACCACCACGACCCGCCGCGTCATACCGAACTCCCCCGCACCCGGCACTCCCCGCCCATACGCTGCTCCCCCTTCATGCGGTACTCCTTTTCACACGCGGCCCGATGCCGGTGACGATGGTGTGCGCGATCGTCCCGGCCCAGCGGGCCCAATCCCCGATGGACGGCGTCGCGCCCCCGTCCGGGCCGAACACGGTCGCCGTCGTGCCCGCCGGGAAGGACTCGGCGCCGGTGTCGACCACGATCTGGTCCATCGAGACCCGCCCCACGACGGGGAAACGGCGCCCGCCGATCTCCACACCCGCCCGGGGCGACAGCTCCCGCGGGATCCCATCGGCATAGCCGACGGGCAGGACGCTCAGATGGGTCGCGCGATCGGTCACATGCGCGCCGCCGTAACCGACCGGCGTACCGGCAGGGACCGTCGCCGTGTGCACGACCGGCGCGGTCAGCCGGGACGCGCCGCGCATCTCCACGGTCCCGGAGGGATCGATGCCGACCAGGCCCGCCCCGACCCGCACCATCCCGAAATGCGTCGCCGGGTCGGTCAGCGTCCCCGACGTGGCCGCCAGATGCGCCGGCGGCGACCCGAGCCCCGCCGCCCGGACCGCCCGCCGCGCCTCGCGCATCCCGGCGACCGCCGCCGCGTTCGCCGCGGGGTCGGCCCGGTCGGCCAGCGCGAGATGCCCCATGACGCCCGCGACGCGGACACCCCGGGCCCGCTGCCCCCGCCGGGCCAGATCGATCAGCTCGTCCCACCGCCCGCGCGGGCAGCCGCCGCGCGACATCCCGGTGTCCACGTGCAGATGAACCCGCACCGCCGGACCGCGCCGCGGCGACGCGGCCTGGGCGACGAGCGCGCCGAGCTCGTCCACCGACCCGACCGCCACATCGACCCGGGCGGCCACCGCCGCCTCGGCGTCGATCCCGCCGGGGTGCAGCCAGGTGAGGATCGGCACCGCGAGTCCCGCCGCCCGCAGCTCGCGTGCCTCCGCGACGCTCGTCGTGCCCAGCCACCCGGCCCCGGCCGCGACCGCCGCCCGGGCGACCGTGACGGCGCCGTGCCCGTAACCGTCGGCCTTCACCACCGCCATGATCGTGCTGGCGGTACGCGCGCGGACCCTGGCCACGTTCGCGGTCACCGCCACCGGCAACGTCCGCAAGGTCGGCGGCTGGAACGTTCCCGGCCGGGACGTCCCCGATCGGTGCTCGAGCGCGACCGGCGCCCGGTTCACCGCCACCTCGTTCGCCGCCACCTCACCGGCCCCCCGGCCGGGCCCGCGGGCATCGGACGGCAACCCCTGTGGTCCATGCGTCCACCGAACACGGAAGGTTGTTGCGGGGGCGTATGCGATTTTCGATATGCCCGCGATATACGCGCCCCGGGCGGCCGCGCGGCGGGGCGGGCGGGCTCCGCTCAGTCGAAGGGGGTGTCGCCCAGCGACTCCAGCAGCGCCCGCAGCGCCCCCGCCAGCCGCTCCCGCTCGGACGCGTCCAGACCCGCCAGCAGCCTGGCCTCGTTGGCGACGTGCAGGCCCACGACCTCGTCCACCAGCTCCAGCCCCCGCGCTGTCAGCCGGATCCGCACCGACCGCCGGTCACCGGCGTCACGGACCCGCTCCACCAGGCCCTTGGCCTCCATCCGGTCGATCCGGTTGGTGATCGCCCCGGAGGTGACCATCGCCGTCCGCAGCAGCCCGCCCGCCGTCAGCTCGTAGGGGGCGCCGTCGCGGCGCAGCGTCGCCAGCACGTCGAACTCCCAGCTCTCCAGCCCGTGCGCGGCGAAGAACCCCTTCAGCTCCCGGCTCAGCAGCTGCTGCGCCCGGGAGATCCGCCCGATGACGCCCATCGGTGACACGTCCAGGTCGGGCCGCTCGCGTTCCCACTGCGCCAGGATCGCGTCCACCGCGTCGGCCATCGGTCCTCCTCGCCCCACAATCTCAACGTTGAGATTATCGCCCGAAGACCGGCCCGCGCCGGTGCGGTCGTGGGGCGTTACGTGTCCTCGGCCGCGGACGCGTAGCGGTGGGCGAGGGCGCGCAGGTGGTCGCGGAGCCCGGCGGGCTCCAGGACCGTGAACGGCACGTCCAGGCTGCCCAGGAACCCCGCCAGATCGTGCAGGGAGTCACCGCCGGTCTCCAGCACCGTCGTCTCCTCGCCGGCGCTTCGCAGCAGCCCGGCCGCGGGCGTGAGCCGTTCGGCGAGGGCCTCGATCGGGGCGTGCAGCCGGACCCGGGCCGGATACCGCCAGGCCCGCGAGCCCGCCCCGCGCACCACGTGCGCGCCGGCGTCGCCGCCGGGCGGTTCGCGGGGGGTGAAGCGCGGGCCGTTGGGGGTGCGCGGGCTGATCCGGTCGGCGCGGAACGTCCGCCAGTCCTCGCGGTCGTCGTCCCAGGCGAGCAGGTACCAGCGGCGGCCGGTGTAGACGAGGCGGTGCGGCTGGACGGTCCGGACGCCGGCCGTCCCGTCGTGGCCGCGGTAGTCGAACCGGAGCCGCTCGTGGTCGCGGACGGCGGCGGCGATGACGGTCAGCGTCGCGGCGTCCACGACGGGACCGCGGCCGGCGACCGACACCGTGGCCGCGCGCAGCGCCTCGGTCCGGTGCCGCAACCGGGACGGCAGCATCCGCTGCAGCTTGGCCAGCGCCCGCAGCGAGGTCTCCTCGATGCCCGACACGGTGCCGGACGCGGCCGCGTGCAGGCTGACGGCCACCGCGACCGCCTCCTCGTCGTCCAGCAGCAGCGGCGGCAGCGCGCCGCCCGCGCCCAGCCGGTACCCGCCGGCCGTGCCGGTCGTCGACTCCACCTGGTAGCCGAGGAGACGCAGCCGCTCCACGTCGTTGCGGACGGTCCTGGTCGTCACCTCCAGCCGGCCCGCCAGCTCCGCGCCCGACCACACGGGCCGCGCCTGAAGCAGCGACAACAGCCGCAGCAGCCGCACCGACGTTTCCAACATTTGTCGATTGTCCCAGACATTGAGGAACCGCACGTTCCACAAGGCCCCGTAACGTCGTGGCCATGACGACCGAACAGCACGACATCCGCCCGTTCCACATCGACGTCCCCCAGGCCGACCTCGACGACCTGCGCGAGCGGCTCGCACGGACCCGCTGGCCCGCCGAGTCCCCCGGCGGCGGCTGGAGCCGCGGTGTCCCGGTCGGCTACCTGCGCGGCCTGGCCGAGTACTGGCGCGACGGCTACGACTGGCGGCGGCACGAGGCGGAACTGAACGCGATCCCGCAGTTCACCACGCGGATCGACGGCCAGACCTTCCACTTCGCGCACGTGCGCGCCGTCGACCCCGGCGCGCTCCCGCTCGTGCTCGTGCACGGCTGGCCCGGCTCGCCCGCCGACTTCACCAAGGTGATCGGGCCGCTGTCGGAGCGGTTCCACGTGGTGGTGCCGTCGCTGCCCGGGTTCGGGTTCTCCACGCCCGTCCAGGAGGCCGGATGGGGCGTCAACCGCTCCGCGAAGGCCCTCATCGAGCTGATGTCCCGCCTCGGATACGACCGCTACGGGCTGCACGCCTTCGACGCCGGGACGGGCGTCGCCAACACCATGCGGCTGCTGGCCCCCGACCGGATCGCCGGCCTGCACCTGGCGCTGGCCGGGACCGACGACATGCTCGGCGTCCTGGCCCCCGACGGGACGATGAGCGTGCGCCCCGGCATCGCGTTCGCCGAGGAGGGCATGGGCAACTTCCAGATCCAGTCGACCCGGCCCCAGACCCTCGGCTACGGCCTGAACGACTCGCCCGCCGCCCAGCTCGCCTGGATCGCCGAGAAGTTCAAGGAGTGGACCGACCCGGCCGCCGAACTGCCCGAGGACGCCGTCGACCGCGACCACCTGCTGACCAAGGTGACCCTCTACTGGCTGGGCGGGCTCGGCGCCTCCTCCGCGCACTTCACCTACGAGCTGCGCCAGGACCTCGCCCGTCCGGTGACGCCCGGCGAGGGCTCCCCCGGCGACGTGCCGGTCGGCATCGCCGAGTTCTCCTCCGACCCCGCCGTGCGGCCGATCGTCGACCCCGAGGGCATCGCCGCCCGCTGGACGAGCTTCGACCGCGGCGGCCACTTCGCCGCCATGGAACAGCCCGCCCTCCTGGCCGTGGACATCCGCGACTTCTTCACCGGCCTGCACTGAACCACCCGCCCAGGCCGCCGAGGCCGGGACGTGCCGGATGACCTCCGGCACGTCCCGGCCTCGGCCGCTTCCCTGGTTCAGGCTTCGACTCGTCCGGCCGCGCGAACATCGGCCCGGCCCGTGTGCAGGTAACGCGCACGCCCCTCGCCGTCATCTCCCAGAAACGCCACGGGCCCGCGGCCGGGCTCGGCGGGCAGCAGGGAGTTCCCCCGCCAGCCGAGCAGCTCCGTCCGGTACGGCTCGTCGCCGGCCTCCACCGCGAGACCGAGTGGGACCCGCTCCAGCCACAGCCGTCCCCGTGCGTCCTCGCTCACCGTGGTCTCGCTCGTGCTCGACAGGTAGACGCCCGCGCAGCGCCCGGCGTCCGGGCGCGCCGCGGGATCCGGGACGGGCTCGGCGGGCGACTCCACGACCCTGCCGAGGATCTCCCTCATCAGCGGCTTGCGGTCACCGCCGTTGGTGAGGATCGCCACGGCCACGCCGCGGCCCGGGTCGACCCGCAGGACGGCCGACTGCCCGACGGTGTTGCCGTCGTGGCCGAACACCGGCCCGCCGGGCAGGTCGAAGAGCTGCCAGCCCAGGCCCCAGGCCGTCCCCCAGCCGATGTCCGGCAGGACGACCTGCGGCTCCCGCATGGCCCGCAGCCCCTCTTCGGCGAGCTGCGACCGGGCGAAGGCCACCAGGTCGCGCGCGGTCATGGCGAGCATCGACCCGGCGGGCGCGTTCGACCGCGCCATCGCCCACACCGGGGCGGGCCGCCCGCCGAGGTGCCCCACCGCCGCGCGATGCAGGATCGCCTCGTACGGATCGTTCGCCGCGTGCGTCATGCCCAGAGGCGTGAACAGATGGTCCCGCATGCACCGGTCGAACGGCTCGCCCCGCACGACCTCGACGATCCGCCCGAGCACGCTGTAGCCCGCGTTGTTGTAGGAGAACATCTCCCCGGGTTCGAAGATCTGCGGCACTTCGGCCAGCAGTTCCACGTACTTCTCCAGGCAGTCGTCCCCCTTGCCGGTGTCGGTGAACACGTCCCCCTCGAATCCGGCCGTATGGCACAGCAGCTGCCGGACGGTCGCGTCCCGGAACCCGGGAAGATACCTGTCCACGGGCGCGTCGAGCTCCACCAGCCCCTCGGCGACGAGGCCCATCACCAGCGTCGCCGTCAGCGCCTTGGTGACCGACCCGATCTGGAACACCGAGTCGGCCGTCGCCTCCACGCCCGTCGCCGTGCTCAGCACCCCCGCCGCCGCCTCGACCACCCGCCCGCCGGAGCCGGCGGCGACCGCCACCCCCGGCACCCCGTGCTCCTCCGCCAGCCCCGCCAGCCGCTCCCGCAACCACTCCCCGAACTCATCGATCCCCATCCTCATCCGCCCACCGTAGACGGCCGCACCGCCACCCGATTCACTTGCGACGGGCCAAGCAGACGACGGCCGGTACGCACCCGCACCACGCCGTCGATGACCACGCGCTCGACACCACGACATCCGTCCACGGAGCCTTGCGCGAAAACCCGTTGGCGGAGCACGGCGACCACTGCTACCTTTCCGGAGGCCGTGCCAGAGAACGAGGAGGTGGTACCCGTGAACGTTTCGACATGGGTGCTTCCCTCCGGGGTCACGGTCGGACGATAGGTCGTCCGGGAGCGCCGTTCAGAGCACTCCCGAAAGGCACGACCATGCAATTCACTTCTGAGCAGCGCTTCGACGACGGCGTCCTCGAACGCGAATTCACCCTCGGCGAGATCCCCGGCATCCTGTGGACACCCGCGTCCGCGTCAGCCCCGGCGCCGCTGATCCTGATCGGCCACCCCGGCGGACTGCACAACATGCGTCCCCGGCTGACGGCCCGGGCCCGGCACTCGGCGGAGCACGGCTTCGCCGCGGCCACCATCGAGCTCCCCGGCGTCGGTGACCGGCCCCGTTCGGCCACCGCCGAGCAGGCCCGCGCCGACCTGCGCCAGGCTCTGGAAGCCGGTGAGAAGGTCGGCGAGGACATCGTGGACCGCCTCGTCCTCCCGCTCGTCGAGAAAGCGGTCCCGGAATGGCAGGCCGCCCTGGACGCGCTCCTTTCACTGCCCGAGATCGGCGGCCCGGTCGGATACTCGGGAGGAGTGATCTCCATCGGCATCCGGCTGGCGGTGGTCGAACCGCGCATCTCGGCCGCCGTCCTGTTCGCCGGGAGTTTCGTGCCCCGCGCCCTGTTCGAGGAGGCCAGGCGGGTCACCATTCCGCTGCACGTCCTGCTGCAATGGGACGACGAAGGGAACGACCGGCAGTCGGCCCTGGACCTTTTCGACGCCTTCGGCGCCAAGGAGAAGACACTGCACGCCAACATGGGCGGCCACACCGGCGTCCCCGAGTTCGAGGGGGAAGCCGCGACCCGGTTCTTCACCCGGCACCTGACCTGACCACCGACCCCGCGAGGGTGCCGGCAGACCAACGCCCGCCCCGACCGCGCCCGTAGGGGCCTCGACGCTCGTCGTCCGGGCGATGGACGTTTCCGGTCTTGGGTACCCGTGCCTTCTCGCTTACGGCTGGCCGCCGTGCGGTCGAGAGGATTGTGGAGCGGGTAGCGGGAGGGCCAGGCCGGTCTTGATGGTGTCGAAGGCGACCAGGGTCTCGTAGCGCCTGATGTTGTCGTCGGCCTTGAACAGACGGTCGCCGAGGCGGCCGCAGTCGCGCATGCTCCGTGCGGCCAGGACGACGACGTAGTCCCATGGTCCGGCGACCCGGTAGCACTGCTGGACCTGCGGGTTCGAGCGCATCCGTTCGGCGAAGGTGCGGTGGTGCTCGAACGATTCCTGGTCCAGGGTCACCAGGACGGTGGCCAGGACGGTTGGGCCGAGGCGGTGCGGGTCGAGGACGGCGACCTGCCTGGTGATGAGGCCGTCCCTGCGGTAGCGGGCGATCCGCCGCTGGACGGCGCTCGCCGACAGCCCGATCTGTTCCCCGAGGTCGTGCAGGGTGCGTCCGGCGTCGTACTGGAGCAGGCCCAGCAGCAGGACGTCGATCTCGTCCAGGCGCGGCGGCGGCGATTCGGGCACGCAAGATTATTGCGTGCAGGCGCGATATTCCTCAATCGCTTCGATCGGGAGTTCGAATAGCGTCGGCCAGGTCGGCAAGCCCATAGGGAAGGTGACGCGCATGGACCTGGACGTGGCGCGGATCGAGAAGGCCGTGCAGGTGATCGATCCGGTGTTCCTCAACACCCCGCAGTACGTCGACGAGCAGCTGTGCCGGGCGCTGGGCGGCCGCGCGGTGACGGTGAAGGTGGAGACGGCCAATCCGGTGCGCAGCTTCAAGGGCCGGGGCGCCGACCTGATGCTGAGCACGCTCGCCCCCGGCACGCCGGTGGTGTGCGCCAGCTCGGGCAACTTCGGACAGGCCGTCGCCTACGCCGGACGGTCCCGCGGGATGCCGGTCGAGGTGTTCGTGCCCGAAACGGTCAACCCAGGCAAGCGGAAGCGGATGGAGACCTTCGGCGCCCGCGTCATCACCGCCGGGGTGGACGGCTCGTCGGCACGGAAGGCCGCGGCCGCCCACGCCGAACGCCATCCTGAAAGCGTCTACCTGCAGGACGGCCTGCAGGCCGCGATCGCCGAGGGCGCCGGGACGATCGGACTCGAACTGACCCGCGGCTCAGCCGAGCCGGGTTTCGACGCCGTCGTGCTCCCGGTCGGCGACGGCGCGCTGATCAACGGCGTGGCGCGCTGGATGAAAGAGCACGCACCCGGCACCCGGATCGTGGGGGTCAACGCCCAAGGCGCCCCCTCGATGCGGGAAAGCCTGCGCGCCGGCCACGCGGTCCACCTCGACCATGCCGACACCTTCGCCGACGGAATCGCGGTACGCGACCCCTTGGAAGCCTCGGTACGGCGCGCCCGCGCCCTGGTGGACGAGATCGTCCTGGTAACGGACGAAGCCATCACCGCCGCCATGCGGCTGGCGGCACGCACGCTCGGCCTCGTCCTGGAACCGGCGGGCGCGGCGGGCCTGGCGGCGATCGCCGAAGGGGCGGTCGCCGGCGACCGATTGGCGACGGTACTGACCGGCGCCAACCCGCGTCCCGAACAGCTCCGGGAACTGGCGGCCCAGCTCACGGACCCCGCGCAGGCCACCGCCACCGAGCGCGGGGAGCCTGGACCGGCGACCACGGCATCCGCGTGATCGACCAACGAACGCCGCGCGGCGAACCGTGCCTTTCGACAAGGCCACGACCACCACGCACCACGGAAGAAGGCACAGTGAAACGGATCGGCATCATCGGGGTCGGCGAGATCGGCCGCGCCATCGTCGACGGCCTGCACGACCAGGGCGACGACGCGCCCGAAGTGTTCCTCTCCCCTCGCGGAGCCCGCACCGCCGCGGAGCTGTCCGAGCGCTACAAGCGCGTATCGGTGTGTCCCGACAACCAGGCGGTGGTGGACCGCTCCGAGATCATCATCATCGCCGTGCGCGGTCAGGACCGGCGCGAGGCACTCGCCAGCTTGAGGGTGGCCGACGACAAGATCGTGATCAACGTGATGTCCGGAGTCGGCTACGACGACCTGCGCCAGACGCTTGCCACCGATGGTCCGCTCGTCCGGGCCATCCCCCTGCCCGCCATACGCGAACGCCGCTCCCTCACGGTGACGTACCCGTCCCACCCCGTGGTGGACTCCTTCTTCGGTCACCTGGGCGGGACGCTGCCGGTCGCGGACGAGACCGCCTTCAACGTCTTGTCCGCGGTGACGGGGACCCTGACGACCCACTACCGGTACCTCGTCACGCTCACCTCCTGGGCCACCGGCCACGGCATCGCCGAAGGCGACGCGGACCGCTACGTCCGCAGCCTCTTCCAGGAGGTCGGCCGTGCCCTGAGCGACGGGACGCGCACCCTGCGGCAACTCGCGGCCAACCACGAGACCCCGAAGGGAAACAACGAGCGCATCCGCACCACCTGGTTCACCCCTGCCAACTCCGAGGCCCTCACCCAGGCGCTCGATGACCTCCTCACCGACCTTGACCGACGACGGGACACCGTTCGGCGATAACCGAAGCCCCGGTCGCCCCACTCCCACCGTCCGGTATGACCACCCCCGGCTGCCGCATCGGCTGCGCCCCGCTGCTCCCCCCTCGCCCAAGGACGCGGTCCCAGCTCGACGTGCTCACCGCGCACGGCATCACCCGCGGCAAGATCTTCGCCGAGGAGATCTCCACCCGGGTCAAGGTCCCGCCAGGTGGCTTGCGTAGATTCCTCAACGGAACGGCCGGTGGGAAGTTCGTGTGGGTTGGCGGTGTCAGAGGTAGTAGCCGCTGGCGAGGTAGGGGGCGGGCTCGGGCATCCCGCGCAGGGCCAGGTAGCCCTCCTGGGCGAGGTCGAGGCGTGCGGCCAGGCCGACGTCCACCGCCCAGTGGTTGGCGGTGGTGACGCAGTTGACGAGCGTCTCGGCTCGTGTGGCGGCGAGGGCCTCCCACAAGAGCGTCCCGGCGGTCGCGGTGTCGGCGGCGGCCAGCAGCGCGGGACGGTCACGTTCATGGTCGATGTAGACGTAGCCTCGCCGGCCGCGTGCGTCGGACACGACCAGCCGCATGCTCTCCAGCATGTGACGGTGGTCGGGTCCGTGGCCCCCGCCGCGCAGGCTTTGGTCGAGCCGGTCCATCCACTCCAGGTCGTCGGGGCGTCCCTCGCGGAGCCCGCGGATCGCCGGGAGGGTGGCGCGGTCGACGCGTCCGACCATGCGCATCTGGGGATGCAGGGTGAAACCGGCCAGCCGGTATCGGCGGGTCGCGGCCGGATGCGTGGTCGCCGAGAACAGGCCCGGACGGCCGTCGGCGTGTGCGAGCACGGCGTCCATCAACAGTCTGCCGACGCCCTTGCCCTGCTGGCCCGGCAGGACAGCGTAGGTCGCGAGATACCACACGCCTCCGCGGTTCTGGGAGATCGCCAAACCGATGATGGCGCCGGATTCCTCGGCCACCCAGCAGCCGGCGGGGTCCACCGCCAGCAGATAGCCGATCTGGTCGATCCAGCGCCGTGACGACGCGGCATCGGGCGGTTCCGGCTCCGGTTCGTCCCACCGCCGGCCGAGCCGATCCGCCTCAAGGAAGGCCGCCGCCGAGACGCGCTCGGCACCGGCCAGGTCTCCCGCCGCCAACGGCCTGATCCGCACAGAGTCCACGCCCGCATGATCACTCAAGGTGTGGCGAACAGGCACGTGATTTTCCCAGGTGCCCCTTCAACGACCTGGGGCGGCCCGCAGGGGTCAGCCGGGCTCTGGGGCGGGTCGGTGGTCGCCCGGCTGGTCTTCGTCGGCGCGGCGCTCGGCCAGCGCGGCCGCTGCCGCTGTCGCTGCCGCCTCGGCGCGGGCGGCGCGTTCGCGTTGCTCGGCGGCTTCGGCGCGGGCCGACGCCAGCGCGGTCTCGAGCCGGTCGCACACGGCCTGGGAGGTGGCCAGGGCGGTCCGCGCGGCGGCCGCCTCGCCGGTGGCCTGTTCGGCGGCGGTGTGCAGGTCCTCGATCCGGCGGTCGAGCGCGGCGGCGCGGGCGGCGGCCGCCCGCAGGTCGCGCCGCGCGGCGTCGCGGGCGTGTTCGGCGGCCTCCGCGCGGGCCCGTTCGGCGCGGGTCTCGCCGCCGGCGGTGGCGAGCGCCTCCCGCGCGGCGGTCAGGGCGTCGGTGGCGCGGGTGAGGTCGGCGCGGACGGCCTCCAGCCGGTCGGCCTGGACGCGGGCGGCGGCGTCGTGGCGGGCCAGGTCCCGCTCGTGGGCCTCGCGGGCCTGGCGGAGTTCGGCGGCCTTGGCGTCGCGGGCGGCCTCGGCGGCGGCCTGGGCCGCGCGGGCGGCGTCGCGGAGCTGGGCGTGCGCCGCGATCGTCTCGGCGGTGTCGGCGCGGACCCGTTCCAGCGCCGCGCGGTCGCGTTCGGCGTCCTGCTCGGCGGCCCGCCGCGCCTGGCCGGCCGCCGCCGCCGCCGTTTCGGCGCGGGCGCGGGAACGGTCGGCCTCGGCGGCGCGGGTGTCGGCGTCGGCCTCGGCCTGCCGGGCCGCGACCGCCTCGGCCTCGGCCCGCCGCACCCGGGCGAGCGCGCCGCTCTGCGCCTGGGCGAGGGCGTCGGTCAGGGCGGTGAGCTGCTCCTTCAGCCCGCCGATCGCCGCGGGCAGCCCGTCCGCCAGCGCTTCGGCGCGGCGGAGCGGCTCGTCCAGGGCGGCGGCGTCGGCGGCGCGGCGGTCCCGGCTGGCCTGGTCGGCGTGGGCCTTTCCGCAGTACTTGGCCGGACGGCCACGGCCGGGCGGCGGCAACGACTCGGTGCAACCGGCCAGCGCGCACTCCCCCACCGGGCCCGGCGGGGCGGGCTGAGGCTCGGGCTGAGGGGCGTCGGGATCGGCTGTGGTGGTGGGTTCGCTGCTCACTCGCGACACCCTACTCCCGCGGCTCGGATAATCGCGTGCTAGCACGCGTAATTATTAACGCGACACGCGAAACGCTTAATGCAGTAACACGTGAGGTTCCGGGATAATGACGCTTATCCTGGTGGTCCGGCGTGGCGGAGCGCCGTCGGGGATGGAGAGGTGGGACGTGCGCATGAGCACGCCGTGGGAGCCGTCCGCTGAGGTGATGGGCGAGGAGGTGATGGTCGCCGCTTCGGACGCGGACGCCCTCACGGGGCGGTCGGAGGCGCCGGTCCGCGACGGCGTCGCGGGGGCCGTGGCGCTGCTGCCCGCGCTGCCCGCCGACGAGCCCGCCGACCGTTACGGCGCCAGGGCGTTGACCGCGGCCTGGCTGCGCGGTCACAACAGCGACGCCACCCGCCGCGCCTACTACCGCGACCTCGCGGGCTGGCTGGACTACTGCGCCAGGACCCGCCTCGATCCGCGCGACGCCCGCCGCGCCGACGTGGACGACTGGTCGGCGTCCATGACCGTCAGCGTCCGCGGCGCCGTCCGTCCGCCCAGTGCCGCCACCCGGGCCCGGCGGCTGGCGGCGGTGTCGTCCTGGTACACCTACCTGCAGTCCAACGACGTCGCCGACCGCAACCCGACCCTGCTGGTCAGACGTCCTTCCAGCGCGCAGATCGCCGCTTCGGCGCGCAAGGCGCCCACCCTCAGCGTCCCCGAGACCGCCCGCCTCCTCGACACCACCGAGGCCCGCGCCGCCGACCGCGGGACGGAGACGGCCTGGCGCGACGCGGCCGTGATCGGGCTGCTGTTCTACACCGCGCTGCGGGTGTCGTCGTTCACCCAGGCCGACCTCGCCGACCTGGGCACCGAGGCCGGCTACCGGGTGCTGTGGCACCGCGCCAAGGGCAAGGGCCCCGGCGGCCGCGACTTCGTGCGGCTGGACGGCGAGGTGTGCCGCGTCCTGGACGCCTACCTCGCCGTCCGCGCCCGCCGCCACCCGGACGGCGCCTGCCCGCCCGGCCCGCTGCTGGTCACCGCCCCGCACCCGTACGATCCCGCCAAGCCCGGCGGCAAACGCCTCACCCAGCGCGACGTCACCAACATCCTGCGCCGGCAGGCGGAACGGGCCGGGCTGCCCGCGGCCTCCCGCCTGACGCCGCACAGCGGCCGCCGCACCGTGATCACCACCCTGCTCGGCAACGACGTCCCGCTCGCCAAGGTCCAGGATCTGGCCGGGCACGCCGACCCCCGCACCACCCGCGGCTACGACGACACCAACCACAAGCTGGCGGCCTCACCGGTCACCGACCTCACCCGCATCCTCGCCGGGCACCGCTCCGCCCCGCCGCCCCCGGCGCCGCGGCCGGCGGACGACCGGCCCTGGCCGTAACGCCGGGTGGCCATCAGGCAGAGCGACGCGAGCGACGCGCACGCGGCCAGGGCCAGCGACGCGCTGAGGGGCAGCAGGAGACCGAGCGCGGTGCCCAGCGCGATCCCGCCGTGCAGCGCGGCGGCGTTCAGGCCGATGACCACGGCCGTGTCCTCAGGGGCCGCGTTGATCAGCCGGACCTGCTGGGCGGGGGTCTGGAACCAGGTGGCGGCGCCCCAGGCCACCACTACGTCAACACCCTGATGCTCCAGGACGTCCTGGCCGAACCCGGCTGGGCCGACCTGCTCCCCCCGCCGGCCGGCGCGGCTTGACCCCGCTGTTCTGGTCCCACGTGCGGCCCTACAGCGAGGTTCGCTTGGACCTGGGGTCACGCCTTGCTCTTGGTGCCGGGACCTGACGCGCCCGATCGGCGGGTGGTCGGCATCGAGTGCACCAGGAGCAGCGCGGCCCGCTCGTTGGTCTCCGGCTGCGAGACGAAGCCGACACCATCGGCCATGAGGATCTGGGCGATCGCGCCCAGCATGATGGTCTCGAACCGTCGGCGCTGCGGCAGGTCCCGGTGGCCCTTACATGCTGCTGTACGGCCAGTTCGGGGCCGGGTCGTCGACAGGCCCGCTGCGGGATGCTGACTTGCTCACGAATGAGTTCTTGCGCACCGAGGTCGTCGAGGGACGGTAGTTGTCGATGGGTGAACAAGAGTCTCCGAGCACGACTTCCCGGACGAGGGCGCCGACACCGGTCCGGAGGACCGGGCGCCCGAGCGCGTGCGAGTTGCCGTCGGTAGCGGAAGGGATTCGTCGGAGACTGCACCCCCGCCAGCATGAATCAACCCGAGATAGGAGATCTGACGAATGTCCCAAGTGATGTGGATGGGGGCTGTGGCGAGCATCGGCGCGGCGCTCGCGCTGGCGTCCGCCGGGACCGCGCACGCCGTGGAGTCGTCGGCCGCGCCGGCGAACTGCGGCATCAACAGGGTCGCCGTGTACCAGAAGAAGAACTTCGGCGGCCAGTACGTGTGCATCGCGGGCAACATCAAGAAACTCGCCGATTTCCGCTGGCCAAACGGCGCCAAGCTCAACGACAGCATCAGTTCGATCCAGGTCCCTTCGCGCTGCTGGGTGACGCTCTACCGGTACAAGAACTACAAGGGGGACAAGAGCACCTGGAAGCGGATCGGCAATTCTGGGCCGCTCCGCGAGGACCGCAACCTGTCCAACAACAAGGTCGGTGACAACAGAACCAGTTCCCTGAAGTCGGGCTGCACGTTCGATGCCTGAAGCCCCTGAAGGCAGAGCACCGCAGGCGGGCTGTGGCTCGGGCAGCGCGGGCCCCTGACGATTTGCGACCTCACGCAGGTCGTGCTCGCCGTCAGGACGGCGGTCGGGCTCCCAGGGCTGCGGTCGCATCGACTGCAAGGGCGGAGACATCGCCGCCAACCGGCGCGAGGAACTGGAGATGACCGGGCTGTGCCTGCGCATCCTGCAGGCCGCTCTCGTCTACATCAACACCCTGATGACGATCACCGTATCCAGCCCCGACACGCTGTGACACAGAACTGAGAATCGATCGGACGTGGGACACCGCCCGCTCTGTCAGGACGGGCGGTGTTCGGCCTCCGAGGAGTCGCCAGCACACTCGGGTCGCGCAGCGCCGCCAGACGTCGCCGCAGCGCGATGGGCGCGGCTCCGGGCAGGGCGGGCATGGCCGTGAACACGCCCACCGCCGCGACCGCGCACAGCGCCGCGACCAGGCCGAGCGTCGCACGCCAGTCCATGACCTTGTCGGCGAGATTGCCCAGCGGGACGCCCAGCGCGGTGGCGACCGTCAGCCCGCCGACCACCATGGCCAGCGCGCGGGCCCGTTGGCCGGGCGCGACCAGGGCCGAGGCGACCGCTCCGGCGTTGGGGGTGAAGGCGGCCGCGCCCGTGGCGGCCAGCACCCGGGTGGCCATCAACGTGGTGAAGTCCGGCGCGAGGGCCCAGCCGAGGTTGGCCACCGCCAGGACGACCAGCGCGCCGACCAGCAGCGCCCGGCGGGGCACCCGGGCCAGCACCGTGGCCAGCACCGTGGCCAGGACCGGGGACAGCAGGGCGCAGGTGACGGCGAACACCGTTGGCGGACTGCCCGGCGGCCGCCTGCGAAATGTTCAGCGAATCCGCCATCGCGGGCAGGAAGCCGGCCACCACGTAGGCGTCGGTGCCCACCGCGAAGGTGCCCAGCGCCAGGATCGCGGTGGCACCGAGTCCACGCGGCGCGGCGACTGGCGGGACGGACCCGGCCGGACCCACCGGCGCCGCTTTACGGGCTATCGGGACATTCTTCATCCCCATTTCTTTCGTGCGGGATGCCCTATCGGGCGAGCGTTCAGACGGGGGACGAGGGGGTTCAGACGGGGCGGGGCCGGGTCAGCCGGTCATGCGCTGGTAGTTGCTGCGGGTGCGTTCGGCGCCCTCGGAGCTGCGTGCCATCAGATCTGCGATGGTGTGGGCGGCAAGCTCCCGCCGCCAGGCCAGTTCGGCACGTCGCATCACCGCGGAGATACCGCACGGACGGGTGAACTCCGACCCGGCGCCCTGCGCGCCCACCCCGTTTTGGCGCACCTCGGTGCAGTGGAACAGCTCCAGGCCGTCCTCCAGGGCCGCGACCACCTCCATCACGGTGATCCGCTCGGGCGGACGGGCCAGCGACCATCCGCCCCGCGCCCCCGGGCTCGACGTCAGGATCCCCGCCCTGCTCAGCGGCTGGAGACGCTTCTTCAGATACTCCTGCGGAAGCTCGAACCAGGCGGCCAGCCGCCGGATCGGCACCGGGGCCGGTCGTCCAGCCATCCCAGCGAGACGCAGCAGTGCAGCCCCCACTCCACGCCTTCACTCATGTGCATAACCGGGACTATGCATATCCCGGTTCGGTCACCCACTACCCCCTCTGACCGTTCGGCCCGCGACGAAGATCGGCATCCAGCGCCACGCGCAGGAGACCTGGCACCGGCTGGCGCGCCACATCGCCCTCGGCAACCGCGGCCCGGTCCGCCAGCGCTACCGCGAGGGCACGGAAGGCCAGAGCCGTAGCGCAGGCCCATCGTGCATCCCGTCGCACAACGCGCGCATGCGCGCGCCGGAGCGTGCACATCCCCCTGTGCAAGAGCTATGCGTGACGGTCGATCTTGCCGTCACCTGCCGGCGGCGCACGGCGGCCGGGGCAGTCTGAGATCACTCAGTCGACTGGGGCGTCCAGCCATCGGCCGTCCTGCATGACCGTCCGTCCGACGAATTCATGAAAGCCGTTCCAGACCTGGATGCGCCTGGGCCGCAGGCGTAGGTAGACGAACCTGCCCTCCGGGGAGGTACGGGGGTCTGTGGAGACCTTGGCGTAGCGCTGGGCGATGTCAGCGTCGATGTGGGGGACGTCCACAAGCAACACAATGGTTTCGATCATGGTGACGTTGGCGGTGTCGCCGAGAGCGACCCGCGCTTGTGGACGTCCTCTGACGTTGCCGACAGTGCGGCTCTTAGCGAAGGTCGCGGTAAATAGGTCGGAGCCGTCCCAGACGTAGGCCACGGGGATCAGATGCGCACCATGGCCGTCGCTGCCGGTGGCCAGCCACATCTGGAAGCCGGTCTCCAGCCGTTCTCGAGCCTCGGCCCGCCGCTCGGCCAGACTGCGCGGGACCGGGATAGAGGCGAGTTCTTCGTCGGCGTACACGACGATCCTCCTTCGCGTGGGAGAGAGTCATCCGCCCCCTCTTGGAGGCTGTACCTCTAGACGAACGACGCTGCTCGCACATCGACACATCGCAGAACCAATCGTCAGCGGGTACCGCGAACGGCTCGTCCTACCCGACGTCAGAACCACGCACGCCCGGCCCCCGACCCGGCAAAGACGGCGCATCGCCGTTCAGCCGCCGCCCCACTGGACCACCCGTTTCAAGACCGGGGCCGGGCCCGAGCAGCACAACGCCCAGCGCGCCTACCGCCCCACCTGCGCGCCCTGACCCCCGAGTTCATCCCGCCCAGCACTCCGTTCCGTCGCTGAGCCCAAAGTGGAACCACAGGCCGTCCGCGACCTTCAACGCGCACCGGCACGGCCACGTCCTCCTGAGGGCTCGGAGTGTCGGGCCTGCGGCCCTTCCGCTGCCGCTCCGCCGAGGCTTGGTCAACCAGCCGGCGTCCGCGTCCGGTGAACCAGTTGAGCATCGGCGGCATCTCCATGAGGACGTCCTCGGTGATCAGCCGTTTGAGGGTCTCGACGTCGGCGAGCTCGAACGCCTTCATATAGCGCTCGACCCAGGCGCGCTGCTCGGCCGCGGACGGTTCGCCGGCCAGTTCCTGCCGGACCCCGGTCTCCTTCAGACGGGCCCGTGCCCGCTGCAGGGAACTGTTCACCGACACGACGGTGGTGTCGAGGATCTCCGCCGTCTCGGACGCCGAGAAGCCGAGCACGTCACGCAGGATCAGCACGCCGCGCTACCGCGCCGACAGGTGCTGCAGAGCGGACGCGAACGCCAGCCGCAGGCTGCTGCGGTCGATTACGGTCACGGCTGGGTCGCCCGCCTCCAGCAGCGAGTCCGGTAGGGGCTGGAGCCAGGCGTGCTCTCCCGGGACGAGCGGTGCTAGCGGATCCGACGCGTCCACCAGCCCCGACGGCAGCGGCCTGCCGCCTCGGGACTTCAGCGCGGTCAGGCAGGCGTTCGTCGCGATCCGGTACAGCCAGGTACGCACCGAACTGCGCGTCTCGTCGTACTGCTCGCGGGCCCGCCACGCCCGCAGATACGTCTCCTGAACAAGGTCTTCCGCGTCGTGAACCGACCCGAGCATCCGGTAGCAGTACGCGAGCAGCTCCGTCCGGAACGGCTCGATCCGATGGTCGAAGCCCTCCCCCCGACATCACGCAACGCCCCTCCCCCGCCGCGTGTAGATCCATCGTTCCCGGACACCAGGGTGGCTACAGCGCTCGACCTGAGAATGCGCTGCGTTCTCGCAGGTAGAAGCCAGTCCTTTCGAGGGGCTACAGCGTTCACGGTGCCGCGCGGCGGTCGCTAGATCGTCCCGCAGGCGCGCACGAAGGGCCCTCCACGCCGGTCATCGTTGGCCAGCCGCTTCCACAGTTGGTGCTGTGCGGCGGACGCGAACTCGGCAGTCTGCACCATCGCCCGACTGTCATCTGCGCTGGCAGCGCGCCACAACGGCCGTGTGGCCCTACATGCCGCCCTGACGAACCATCGATAACGCGAGTGCTCTGGGCGAGCCGGGCAATAACCGTCCAAAAGGTTCAAAAGAGACGGGCTCGGATACCGGCGGGCGTCAAGGGCTGGAGGTGCCGCCGGTGTCCGGCCCGCTTCGGCCGTCGGCCCGCACCGTTCGCGCTGTCGCGGGCCGACGGCCGTCGTCGTCACCACCGCACAACGCCCGCACGGCCCGCGGCGGCGTCGGTCCCGCCAGGCTGACCCCGCACGTGCTCCGCGTGACGGCCACCACACTGCTGCTGGACGCCGGAGCCCCGTCGACGTCGTGCCAGCGACAGCTCGCGCACTCCTCCCCCGTCACCACCCAGCGCTACGACCACAGCGCCGGCCTTCTGAACGCACGCGGCGCCTACCGTCTCGCCGGCCTCCTCGGCGGCGGTACCTGACTGTGCCGGCGGATGACTACCCCGCCGAACTGTTCGGTCAGCAGGTTCGTGAGTCTGGCGATCAGCATTCCGACGATTGATTCGGACGACCGGTCACCAGTTCAGTGAGCGAGATGGACCGGCGGCGGCCAATCAATCCGGGCCGACTAACAGCGCTGAACCGTCAACACGGACAAGGCGAACCTCCGCTCTGACGGGGACCCCTATACGGCTCCGTGTCCCAGAAGGGGAGCCCGGGAGTGGGGGGCGTTGGCGTCCTGGATGTGTGCTGGTTCGCTGTCTGTCGAGGTGGTGTGGGTCAGGTTGGTCCGCGGCGGGTCTTTTGTGTTTCGTGGAGGACTGCCCAGGCGTCGGCGACCGGGCCCACGTGTCTGAGCTTGTCGGGGTTGCTCACCGTGCGGATCGCCTGGATGCGCCCTTCGAGGATGTCGAGTGCCCAGGTGTTGATGACCTTGCCGTCGCGGTCGCGGAGGATCGCGCCCGGCTGGCCGTTGACCTGGTGCGGTTCCACTACACCGCCGAGGCGGGCGAACGGCGGGATCAGGGCGGCCAGCACGCGGGCCACCTGGCCGGCGCCGGAGAAGCCCTGGGCCCATTGCGGGGCCTTGCCGCCGCTGTCGGCGACCAGCCGCACGTCGGCGGCGAGCAGGTCGCGCAGCCCGTCGACGTCCCCCTCGGCGAAGGCGTCGAAGAACCGCAGTGCGAGGGCCTCGCGCTCGCGCCGGTCGGCCTCGAACCGGGGACGGCCCTCATTCATGTGGCGGCGTGCCCGCACCACCAGCTGGCGGCACGCCGCCTCCGAGCGGCCCACCGCCGAGGCGATCTCGCCGAAGCCGAATCCGAACACCTCCCGCAGCACGAACACGGCCCGTTCCAGCGGGGACAGGCGTTCCAGCAGGAGCAGGGCCGCCATCGACACCGAGTCGGCCAGTTCGGCCGAGCGCTCGGGGTCCTGGTAGGGGTCGGTCAGCAGCGGCTCGGGGAACCACGGCCCGACGTACTCCTCGCGCCGGACGCGGGCCGACCGCAGCACGTTGATCGAGATGCGGGTGACGACGGCGGACAGGTACGCCTTGGCCGATGTGGGTTGCGCGGAAGCGGCTTCCCATCGCAGCCAGGTCTCCTGGACGGCGTCCTCGGCCTCGGTGACGCTGCCCAGGAGCCGGTAGGCGATCGAGAACAGCAGCGGCCGCAGCTCCTCGAACTCCTCGGCCCGGGTCACGCCAGTTCCTCCTTGAAACCCTGCCGCCACGACGGGTGGCGCGGCTGCCAGCCGAGTTCCCGCTTGGCCTTGGCGTTGGAGAAGCCGCGCCCCTCGGTCATCATCACCACCGCCTGGTCCCCGGCCAGCAGCCGGGCCAGCCACACCGGGATCCGCAGCGGCCGCTTCGCTCCCGCGCACGCGGCCAGGTGGGGCAGCCACTCGCTGGCCGGGGCCGGGTCGTCGTCGACGATGTTGAACACGCCCGTGGCCTGCTGCTCGACGGCCAGGACGGTGGCGCTCGCCGCGTCATCGAGATGGATCCACGAGCTGTGGCCGGTGCCCCGTCCCACCAGCGGGTACTGCCGCTTGCGCACCAGCTCGATCTGGTCGTCGATGGCGCCCGGCCCGTAGAACGCGCCATAACGCAGGACCGCGCCGCCGGACGTGAGGACCGCTTCCTCGACGTGGCGCAACGCCTTCAGCCCTATGTGCGCCGCCGTTCCCTCAAGCAGGTCCAGCGGGTCTTCCTCGGTCTTCACCCAGCCGCCCTCGCGGATGCCGTTCCACGAGGCGTAGCCCTGCGCGACGACATGGGACACGCCGGATGCCTCGGCGGCGGCCAGCAGGTGGTCCGTGCCCTCGGTGCGCAGCCGGTTGGTGATGGCGAACCAGCGGTCCGGATGCTTGATGTCGGGCTTGCCGGCGTGCGTCATGGAGATCGCGGTCATCTGGTGCACGATCGCCTCCGGCCGGGCCTTGGCCACCGCCTCACCGACCGACGCCGCGTCCAGCCCGTCCATGACGACGCCGTCCGCGCCGAGCCGCGCCAGCAGGTCCAGCTTGGCGGCGCTCGTTGTCGTGGCCGTCACCTGGTGGCCGCGGGCCACCAGCTGCGGCACCAGCCGCCGTCCCAGCACCCCGGTCCCGCCCGCCACGAACACCCTCATGATCATCACCTTTCCCGATGTGACTGTCTGTCCTCGCTACCCGAGACAAGACAGCGCCACCGCCTGTGACATGGGAGGGAACGGATCGAGGAATCCGGAACGGTCGTCGACGCCGAGAATGATCTTGACGGGAGGGTCCGTGGGCCCCACCGGCCGTGGGGAACATCGGCGGGTGCGCGGCCGATTCCGTCGCGCCCGCCGGGCCGAGGGCCGTTGCGGAAGGGCGTGGACGCGGGTCAGGATGGCGAGACGGTGCCGGGTGATGTCCCGGCGAAGCGACGGAGGCGCTGCTGGTGAACACCGCATTTGTGCGGTGCGCCTCGGCGTGCGCACCAGTTCGCTTCGTCTCGCCCGCCGGCCGACCTGAACGGCACGCGCGGTGGGCGCTTCCCCTCATGGGAGATCACCGCGGTGTCCGAAGAATCTCGATTCCCCCGCCCCCGATCAGGACCGGGCGAGAACGGCCGCTCACTCCGGGCCAGTGCGGCATCGGCCGGACGGCGGCCACGGCCGGCGCCGCGTGGTCGTCTCACGCTGGTGCTGTCGGCGCATCACCTGCTGGTCTCGCTGGGCCTGTACACGGCGATGCCGGTGCTGGCGCTGATACTCGACCGGCAGGCGGCCGGGATCGCCGGTCCGGGCCTGTTCTGCTACACCGCCGCCGCTGGGCTGGGCGCGCTGCTGATCAGCCGCCGGCTGGGCCGCCGGCGATACCGGCCCACCATGATCGTTGGCACGGTCCTGGCCGCGGCCGGGTTCGGCCTGCTGCCCCACGCCGGCAGCATCGCGGTCTCCCTGGTGCTGCTGTCGGCGGCCGGGACGGGGATGAGCGTGCACTCGCTGCTGTCGCGGGTCCTGGTCGCCGAACTCGTCGATGACGCGATCGGCAGGCAGCGGGTCTACTCCACCCTGATGATCGCGATCAACGTCGCGGCCGCGATCGGCCCGTTCCTGGCCATGGCGACCTACCGGGGTGGCGACGTCCGCCCGCTGTTCACCGTCGTCGCCGGCTGCTACCTGTCGGCCGGAGCGTCGCTGCTGCCGGGGGTGCCGGCCACCGCGCGCGTACCGGCCGCCACCACACGCTGGCCGATCAGCCGCGCGACCATCCGTACCGCCCTGCGGGAGGCGGCCCCGCGTTCAACGGTGGCGACCACCCTCGCCGGCACCTTCCTGTACGCCCAGCTCGGCTCCTCCATGGTGCTGTTGCTGGCCGAGGAGGTCTCGTCGGCGCCGCTGCGCGCTGTGCTGCTGGCCGTGCCCGCGGCCGGGATCGTGGTGCTACAAGCTCCCGCCACCGCCGTGATGACCCGGCTGATGAGCCGTGGCACGCCGCCGTTCGCCTTCATCGGCGTCGCTTGCCTGGGATTCGGCGGCGCGATGCTGCTCCTGGGGTCCGGCCTGCCCGCCACCGCCGCCATCACCGCGGCGATCGCGCTGTTCGCCCTCGCCGAGCCACTGTTCCACTCGATGGTCAGCACCGCCTTCGCCGAGCCGGCAGCCGGCTCCCGTCTGGAGATGTTCAACCTTCGCCAGATCTGCTGGACGACCGGCGAGGCCATGGGCGCGCTGTGCGGCGGTACCGTGTTCCCGCTGCTCTACCGCACCGGCCTCGGGCTCCTCTACTGGCTGGCTCTCGGTGCCTGCGCCGTGATCATCGCCATGCCGCTCGTCATCCGGCACCACCCGCCGGGCCGGTCCAAGGCCCCCGCGGGCAGCCGAGATCGTTCTCGCCGGTGAAGGTTCCCCAAGGCCGCCCGAGGCGCGGCGGGGCGGGGTTATCTGGCTAGTTCGGCTGGTTTTTCCAAGCGTGTCAGTTTCTCCGGGTTCGCCACCGCGTGGATGCGGCTCACCCGGCCGTTCTCGACCACCAGGCTCACCACGGCGACCCGGCCGTCGATCTCGATCCGGCCGGCGGGCGCGCCGTTGAGCCAGACGGCCGACACCGTCCGGTCCGGGCGCGCGAGCAGCTCGGCCACGAGGTCGGCGCCGTGGACCGGGGTGAGGGCGGCGTTCGCGAGGCCGCCGCCGTCGGCGATCAGGACCGCGTCCGGGGCCAGGACGTCCATCAGCTCCTTCACCCGTCCGGTGCGCACCGCGGCCAGGAACCGTTCCACCACGGCTTGCTGCTCCGCGCGGCTCACCCGCACCCGGGGGCGGCGGGCCGCGACGCGTTCGCGGGCGCGCCGCGCGATCTGCCGCACGGTGGCCGCGGGCTTGCCAACGGCCTCGGCGATCTCGCCGTAGGGCACCTCGAAGACCTCGCGGAGCACGAACACCGCGCGTTCGGTCGGGGCGAGCGTTTCCAGGACGGTCAGCATCGCGATCGAGACGCTTTCCGCGAGGTCGACGTCCTCGGCGACGTCGGGGCTGGTCAGCAGCGGTTCCGGCAGCCATTCACCGACGTAGTCCTCGCGGATGCGCGACAGCGTGCGCAGCCGGTTGAGCGCCTGCCGGGTGACGAGCCGGACGAGATAGGCCCGCGGCGCGCCCACCCCCGCGTGGTCGATGGCGGCCCACCGCAGCCAGGACTCCTGCAGGACGTCCTCCGCGTCGGCCGCCGACCCGAGCATCTCGTAGGCGACGGTGAACAGCAGGCCGCGATGGGTGAGGAACGGGTCCTCGGTCGTCGCGGCCCCGGTCATGCCGTCGCCGCGGCGGGCTCGGCCGGGACCTCGGCCGGGACCTCGGCCGGCGGGGCGACGGTGGCCAGGGGGATCTCGCAGGCGTCGGAGAAGCCCTGCGAGGTGACTCCGTTGGCCACGTTGGCCCTGGTCGCCAGGTTGGCGTAGGCGATGAAGGTGGTGAGCTCGATCATCGCGGCGGGGCCGAGCCGCTCCAGCAGGCTCGCGTACTGCTCGTCGGTGACGGTCGGCGGCGTGTCCGACATGGCCTCGGCGTACTCCATCACGTCCCGCTCCAGCGGGTTGAACACGTCCGAGTCCCGCCAGCGCGGCACCTGGCTCGCCTTGGTCAGGTCCAGCTCGTCGTTCTGGGCCTGGAAGTAGCCGACGTCGAGGCACCAGCTGCAGCCGATCCGCGACGCGACGGCCATGTGCGCGAACGACTTCAGGGTGGTGTCGGCCGCGCTCCACGCGCCCGCTTTGGCGCCGAACTCCAGGTTGTCCTGGGCGAGCGCGGGGCTGTGCCACAGCACCTCGACGTTCTCGGGCACGTCACCGAGTCGCTTGATCATGTTCTCCCTGAGCTCGGCGGGAAGCTCGGCCTTCGGGACGCGTAGCGCCATGACGTTCTCCCTCGAATTATGCGCTGCCGTGCGCGTTCTCGCTGTTCGGCATGAAGACACCGCCGGGCGGCCGAGTGTGACAGCCGGGCCCGGGGAATCTTTTGGACGGATTTTTCCGGCGGTGATGTCGAATGGTGCCGGGCCCGTTCGTAGCCAGGGTGAGAGACCGGCGACGGGCCGGTCGCCGTACACCGGAGGCCCACGATGTCCACCACCGCCTTCTCCGCCGAGGCCCGCGACGAGATCACGGCCGGCACGCACACCGGGGACCGGGAGAACGTGACCGCCACCCTGACGATCGCCGCGCCCGCCGCCGAGGTGTTCGCGGTGCTGGCGGACCCGGCGAGCCATGCCGCGATCGACGGCACCGGCTGGGTGCGCGAACCCGGCGACCGGGCGCCGCTGACCGAGGTGGGGCAGATCTTCCGGATGGGCATGTTCCACGCCGACCATCCGGACGGCGACTACCGGACGGCCAACAAGGTCCACGTGCTCGACCCGCCGCACGCCATCGGCTGGTTCACGGGGACGGAGGACGCCGAAGGGCGGCTGGAGTTCGGCGGCTGGTTCTGGCGTTACGACCTCAGGCCGCTCGGCCCGTCCGAGACCGAGGTCACGCTCACCTACGACTGGACGGCCGTGCCGCCGTCCATCCGGGAGTACCTGCGGTTCCCGCCGTTCGGCCCGGCGCATCTCACCGACTCGCTGCGCCACCTGGCCGAGTTCGCCGCGACGCCGTCCCGGGCGTAGGCGCCCCGGCGGACGCCGAGGCGTCCCACGGCGGTGTGCCATGCCGTCGTTCCGGCCTGTTCCTTCACACCCGATCAACCGCGTTCAAAGGAGAGCATCATGACCGCCATCTACACCTTCGACGTCTTCTCCACCCTCGACGGCTTCGGCTCCTACGACGGCGGAGACTGGGGCGGCTACTGGGGCAAGCAGGGCCCCGAGTTCCTCGACCACCGGCTCGCCGTGGTCGGCGAGGAGCAGCGGATGGTCCTGGGGGCCAACACCTTCCGGGAGTTCGCGCGGCTGCTCGGCCCGATCGACGAGGCCGAGATCGACCCGGTGAACAGCCGGATGAGGAGCATGCCGACGACGGTGGTGTCGACGACGCTCCAGGGACCGCTCGACTGGCCGGACGCGACGCTCGTGAGCGGTGACGCGGCCGACGCCGTCGCCCGGCTCAAGGAGGAGTCCGGGGTGCCGTTGCGCTCGCACGGCAGCCTGTCGCTGAACCGGGCGCTGATGGCCGCGGGGCTGGTCGACCGCGTCCAGGTGACGATCTTCCCGGTCATCACCGGGCGGACCGGGGTGCACCCGATCCTCCGGGACGCCGCCGACTTCGACCTCGAACTGATCGAGAGCCGGACGTTCGACGGCCGCATTCAGGAGCTCGTCTACCGGCCCACCCTGCGCGCCTGAGTCCGCCCCCGGGTCGCGCGGCCACGGCGCGTGGGTCTCCGCGTGGTCCGACCGCTGGGGGGCGGGGCTCCGACTTTGGTCGGTGCCGGTGCCGTGACCTGCGAGGTTAGCCTTTGCCGATGCGCGAGGACAACGACAGGACAGTGCCCGCTGGCCGGTGGTGGCGGCGCGGGCCCGCGGACGCCGGGCCCGCGGACGCCGGGATCGTGCTCGCCGTCGCGGGCGCGCTCGTGGCGGCGACGGTCTGGGGACGATACGCCGCGTCCGTCCCGGGCGGGCGGCTCGGCCTGGACATCGCGGTGGGGGCGGCGGCGTGGCTGCTGTCGCCGCTGCTGCTGCGGCGCCCGGTCGCGGTCGCGGTGGCGGTGACCGCGCTGGCCGCGGTGTCGCCGGCGGCGACGCCGGTGGCGACGATGGCGGTGCTGCAGGTCGCGCGGTGCCGCCCGTTCCCGGTCGCGGCCGGGCTCGGCGCGGCGGGCGTCGGCGCGCACGCCGTGCAGGGGTCGTGGCAGCCCGCGCCGGGGATCTCGTTCGGGTGGTGGCTGCTGCTGATCGCGCTCGGGTACGGCGCGCTGATCGGCTGGGGCGCGCTTGCGCGGGCACGGCGGGCGCTGCTGGAGTCGCTGCGCGAACGCGCCCGCCGCGCCGAGGCCGAGCAGGGCCGCCGGGTCGCCGAGGCGCGCATGGCCGAGCGCACCCGGATCGCGCGGGAGATGCACGACGTGCTGGCGCACCGGCTGTCGCTGCTGGCCACCTACGCGGGCGCGCTGGAGTACCGTCCGGACGCGCCGCCGGACAAGCTCGCGCACGCCGCCGGGGTGGTCCGCGCCGGGGTGCACCAGGCGCTCGACGAGCTCCGCGACGTGATCGTCCTGCTGCGCGGGGACGACGCGGAGGACGACCGCCCGCAGCCGGTGCTGGGCGACGTGCCCGGCCTGGTGCGGGAGTCGTGTGCGGCGGGCGGGCGGGTGGAGCTGCGCGACGAGGTGGTCGATCCCGGCGCGCTGCCCGCCGCGGCCGGGCGGACCGCGTACCGGGTCGTCCAGGAGGCGCTGACCAACGCCCGCAAGCACGCGGCGGGCCGTCCGGTCCGGGTGGTGCTGCGGGGACGGCCCGGGGCCCGGCTGGTCATCGACGTCCGCAACCCGCTCCGCGCGGGCGGCGCGGAGCCCGCTATGCCCGGCAGCGGGACGGGGCTGGTCGGCCTGACCGAGCGGGTGCGCCTGGCCGGCGGGCGGCTCGACCACCAGGCGATCGAGGGCGAGTTCCGGCTGCTCGCGTGGCTACCATGGGCGGCGTGACCCGGCCCGTGCGCGTGCTGATCGTGGACGACGACGCGCTCGTCCGCGCCGGGCTGTCGATGATGCTGGACGGCGCGGCGGGCATCACCGTGGCGGGCGAGGCCGCAGACGGCGACGAGGTGCCCGCGGCGGCCGGCGCGCACGCGCTCGACGTCGTCCTGATGGACCTGCGGATGCCGCGCGTGGACGGCATCACCGCGACCCGCAGGCTCCGCCGCCGCCCGAACCCGCCGGAGGTCGTCGTGCTGACGACGTTCGACTCCGACGAGGACATCCTGCGGGCGCTGCGCGCCGGGGCCGGCGGCTTCCTGCTCAAGGACACCCCGCCGGACGAGATCGTCCGGGCGGTCCTGCGGGTCGCCGCCGGGGACCCGATCCTGTCGCCGCGGATCACCCGCCGGCTGATGGACCGCGCCGCCGTGGAGGCGGGCGCGCACCAGCGGGCCCGAGCGGCGCTCGACCGGCTCACGCCGCGGGAGAACGACGTCGTCCTCGCCATCGCGCGGGGACGTTCCAACGCCGAGATCGCGGCCGAGCTGTTCATGGGCGTGGCGACCGTCAAGGCGCACGTGTCCAGCGTCCTGACCAAGCTCGGCCTGGACAACCGCACCCAGATCGCCCTGCTGGCCCACGACGCGGGCCTCGCCTGACCGGCCCCGAACCGGCCCGCCCCCGCGCGGCCGGCTCCCGTTCGGCCCACTCCTGTCGGCCGGGCCGGCCGGGTCCTGTCGGCCGGGGCCGGTCAGCCGGTGGGGAAGGGCAGCGGGCAGCCGGGCTCGGCGGCGCAGGTCACCAGGTCGTCGCAGCCCGCCGCCAGCGCGGCCCGCAGCGTCGCGGCGACGGCGGTGAGCTCGGCGATCCCGGCCTCGACGGCGGCGAGCCTGCCGCGCGTCGCGCCGGCGAGGCCGGCGCCGGGCCCGGCGCCGGGCCCGACCCGGTCCCCGGTGGTCGCCGCGAGGAGTCCGGCGACCTCGTCGAGGGTGAACCCGAGCCGCTGCGCGGTCTTGATCACGCGGAGCAGGGTGACGGTCTCCGGCGGGTAGACGCGGTGCCCGCCGGGGGTGCGGACGGGGTCGTCGAGCAGCCCGCGCCGCTCGTAGTACCGCAGCGTCTGCGGGTTCACCCCGGCTGCGGCCGCGACCTGCCCGCTGCGCAGCCCCGCCGGGCCGCCGCCGGTCACGCCCGCTCCCCCGCCCGCTCCCCCATCTGGGCGATCACGGTCTCGGTGCGGGCGGTCAGCGCGTCCAGGATCGGGGTGTGCGCGGCGGGGACGGCGACGTCCAGCGTCAGGCCGCCGCCGGAGACGGTGAGGGTGAAGGTGAAGAAGGAGCAGCAGGCGGTCTCGCGGGCCGCGAGCGCGGCGGCGCGTTCCGCCGTCCGGGGGCCGGGACGCAGCCGCAGCCGCGTCCGGCCGGGCCCGGGGCGTTCCACGCCGGTCGCCGCCTCGGCGAACAGCGCGTCGAACTCCGCTTCCCGCGGCGGCCGTTCGGCGGTGGGCAGGGTGCACGACGGCGGCGCCCAGGTCTCGTTCACGTCCATGCTTCGACGGTAACCCTGTACCGCGGTCCCGGATGCAAGCCTCCGCGCGGGCCGCCGTCCCGGCGGCGGCGCGGGCGCCGGGGGGGTGCCGGGACGGGTAGGCCGGGGTGCACCCTGTGGAGGTGTCGAACGCGGCGCGGCGGCTCCGACGTCTCCGGTGAGAGGCGCGCGGGGCGCCGGGACGAGAGGGAAGAACGCCATGAAGTACATGATCATGCTGTACGCGTCGCAGCGGGACTACGACGAGATGGCGGGCCGGGTGCCCGCGGGCGAGGCGGTCTGGTCGGCCGGGGACGTGGCCGCGATGGGCGCGTTCATGGAGAGGTTCAACCAGGAGCTGGTGGAGTCCGGCGAGTTCGTCGACGCCAACGGGCTGGCCGCGCCCGTCCACACCCGCAGGTTCCACACCAGGGACGGGGTGCCGGTCGTCACCGACGGGCCCTACCCCGAGACCGCCGAGGTCCTGGCCGGGTACACCATCGTCGAGTGCGACAGCTTCGACCGCGCGTCGCGGATCACCGCGCGGCTGAGCGAGTGCCCGGCGCCCGAGGGGGCGCGAAGCGGCGCCTACGCCGACCTGCGGCCGATCGTCGACGGCCGCGCCGACCTGGAGGGATGACCTGGAGGGATGACCCGGAGGGATGACCAGGCCGTGACCGGCGACCAGACCGGCGCCCGGACCGGGGATCCGGCCGGGTTCGGGGACCTGCTGCGCCCGCTGGCGCCGCGGGTCCTCGGCGCGCTGGTCCGCCGGTACGGGCACTTCGACGCCGCGGAGGACGCCGTGCAGGAGGCGCTGATCGCCGCCGCCGCGCAGTGGCCGGACGGCGGCGTGCCCGATGATCCGCGCGCCTGGCTGATCACCGTCGCGTCGCGGCGGCTGACCGACCTGCTGCGGGCCGAGCAGGCGCGCCGCCGCCGCGAGGACACCGTCGCCGCGTGGCGGCTCCCGGACGAGTGGCTCGCCCCGGCCGCCGACGGCCCGCCGCGCGACGCCGACGACACGCTGATCCTGCTGTTCATGTGCTGCCATCCGGCGCTGTCCCCGGACCTGCAGATCGCGCTGACGCTGCGGTCGGTCGGGGGCCTGACCACCGGGGAGATCGCCCGCGCGTTCTTCGTGCCCGAGCCGACCATGGGGCAGCGGATCAGCCGCGCCAAGCGGCGCGTCAGGGACAGCCGCGTCCCGTTCCGGGCGCCCGCGCCCGCCGAGCGGGACGAGCGGGTCGCGGCGGTCCTGCACGTGCTGTATCTGGTCTTCACCGAGGGGTACGCGAGCACGGCGGGCGCGAGCCTGTACCGTCCGGACCTGTCGGCGGAGGCGATCCGGCTGGCGCGGATCGTGCACCGGCTGCTGCCCGGCGACGCCGAGGCGGCCGGGCTGCTGGCGCTGATGCTGCTCACCGACGCGCGCCGTCCCGCGCGGACGTCCCCGGACGGCGCGCTGGTCCCGCTCGCCGAGCAGGACCGGCGCCTGTGGCGGGCGGGCGACATCGCCGAGGGCCTGGAGCTGATCGCCGCGACGCTCCCCCGCGGCCCCGCCGGCCCCTACCAGGTGCAGGCGGCGATCGCGGCGCTGCACGACGAGGCCGCGTCGGCCGGGGAGACGGACTGGCCGCAGATCGCCGCCTTGTACGAGGTGCTGCTGGGCATGTCCGACAACCCGATGGCGGCGCTGAACCACGCGGTCGCGGTGGCGATGGCGCGCGGGCCGGCCGCCGGGCTCGCCCTGCTGGACGGCCTGGCCCCGGACCGGCGCCTCGCGGGGCACCACCGGCCGCACGCGGTCCGCGCGCACCTGCTGGAGATGTCCGGCGACGCGGCCGGGGCGCGCGAGTCCTACCTGGCGGCGGCCGCGCGGACCCACAGCGTCCCCGAGCAGCGCTACCTCAACGCGCGGGCGGCGCGGCTGTCCCCGTGACGCGCCCCCGGTCGCGTTAGCCTCGCCGTCGGGCGGAAACAGCAGATGAGGGACGAGGGGGAACGATTCATGCCGCAGGGTTCACACGCCACGATCAGCGAGTTCACGGTCTCCGGCCCGGACGCGGGCCCGTACGGTGTCGCCGCCGGGCCCGACGGCGCGGTCTGGTTCACGCTCGTCCACGCCGGGCGGATCGGCCGGATGACACCGGACGGGGACCTCACCGTCCACGGCCCCGTCCCCGCCGGGCCGACGATCATCACGGCGGGCCCGGACGGGGCGCTGTGGTTCACCGCGTTCGGCGGCGGCGCGATCGGCCGGATCGGCACCGGCGGCGAGGTCACCGAGTTCGCGGTCCCGGGCGGCGGCGGCCCGTGCGGGATCGCCGCCGGGCCCGACGGCGCGCTGTGGTTCACCCGGATGCACGCCGGCGGCATCGGCCGCGTCACCGTCGACGGGCTGGTCACCGACCATCCGCTGCCCGCCGGGGACGCGCTGCCCTCGATGATCACGCCGGGGCCGGACGGGGCGATGTGGTTCACCCTCAACCAGGGCAACGCCGTCGGCAGGATCGCCATGGACGGGGACGTCACCGTCCACCCGCTGCCCACCGAGGGGTCCGCGCCGGTCGGCATCACCGCCGGGCCGGACGGCGCGCTGTGGTTCACCGAGATCGGCACCGGGCACATCGGGCGGATCACCATCGACGGGAAGGTCACCGAGTTCCCGCTGCCCGACCCCGCCGCCCGGCCGCACGCCATCGTCGCCGGACCCGGCGGCGACCTGTGGTTCTCCGAGTGGGGCACCGCGCACGTCGCCCGCATCACGCCCGAGGGCCGGACGGACGAGCACCCGCTGCCGACCCCCGGATGCGAGCCGCACGGCATCGCGCTCGGCCCGGACGGCGCGCTGTGGGTGGCGCTGGAGACCGGCGCGCTCGCCCGCGTCGCCGTCAGCTGACCCGCCCGCCCCCGCGCTCGGCGGGCGCGCGTGGGTGAAAACCGGTTGGCAGGGGCGGCGGCGTTCGTTAGAACGGTCGGCATGCTCCGCAAATACCCCCGGACCCGGCACATCGAGGGATCCCGGCTCCAGCCGGGCGACCACGACCTCGCCTCGGTGCCGTTCGCGGCGATCGCCGGGCGGTTCCTGGTGGTGGAGGAGAAGCTCGACGGCGCCAACGCCGGCATCAGCTTCACCTCCGGCGGTGAGCTGCGGTTGCAGAGCCGCGGCCACTTCCTGACCGGCGGGCCCCGCGAGCGGCAGTTCGGGCCGTTGAAGGCGTGGGCGGCGTCCGTCCAGCACGTCCTGCGGGAACGGCTGGGTGACCGGTACGTCCTGTACGGGGAGTGGCTGTACGCCAAGCACACCGTCTTCTACGACGCGCTCCCCCACTACTTCTGCGAGTTCGACGTCCTGGACCAGTCGGACGGGACGTTCCTGTCCACGGCGGCACGCCGCGAACTGCTCGACGGGACGCCGGTGGTGCCGGTGCCCGTCCTGCACGAGGGTCCGCTGCCGGACATGGCGGCGCTGACCGCGTTCGCCGGGCCGTCCACCTGCCGCACCCCGGCGTGGCGGGACGCGCTGCGCGCGGCGGCGCGGGCGGGCGGCGCCGACCCCGACCGCGTCGCCGGGGAGAGCGACACCTCCGACGACATGGAGGGCCTCTACATCAAGGTGGAGGAGGGCGGGAGGACCGTCGACCGCTACAAGTGGGTCCGGCCGAGCTTCCTGACCGCGATCCTGGACTCGGGGACCCACTGGCAGGAGCGGCCCATCGTCGCCAACGGCCTCGCCGACCCGGAGGTGCTGTATGCGGGTGTTCGATGACCTGTGCCCGGCGCCGCCGCACTGGACCGTCGACTGGGACGCGATCCGCGACGCCTTCGACTGGGTCCGCGACATGGCCGGCGTCCCGCAGGACGCCGTGTTCCACGGCGAGGGCGACGTGGAGACCCACACCCGGATGGCGTGCGAGGCGCTGGCGTCGCTGCCGCGGTGGCGGGAACGTCCGCGCGCCGAGCGGGTGCGGCTGTTCGTCACCGTGCTGATGCACGACATCGCCAAGCCGCACTGCACCGCCATCGACGACGACGGCCGGATCACCGCGCGCGGCCATTCGCGGCGCGGAGACCTGATGGTGCGCCGCATCCTGTGGGAGATGGACGCCCCGGTGGCGTGGCGCGAGCACGTCGCCGCGCTGATCCGCCACCACCAGGTGCCGTTCTGGGCGCTGGAGCGCCCCGACCTGCAGCAGATCGTCTTCCGCGTCAGCCTGCTGGCCCGCAACGACGACCTGGTGCTGCTGGCGTCGGCCGACATCCTCGGCCGTGTCTGCCCCGACACCGAGGAGCTGCTGGAGAACGTCGGCCTGTACGGGGAGTACTGCGCCGAGCAGGACTGCCTGGACGTGCCGCGGGCGTTCCCGTCCGACCACGCCCGGTTCTGGTACTTCCGCAAGCCGGGACGCGACCCCGGGTACGCCGCCTACGACGACACGCGCCTGACCGCGACGGTCCTGTCGGGGCTGCCGGGCGTCGGCAAGGACCACTGGATCGCCGCGAACCGCCCGGACGTGCCGGTCGTCAGCCTGGACCGGCTGCGCGCCGAGCTGGGCGTGTCGCCGTCCGGGGACCAGCGGGCCGTGGCGGCCGCCGCGCACGAGCTGGCCCGCGAGCATCTGCGCGCCGGGCGGTCGCTCGTGTGGAACGCCACCAACGTGTCCCGGACGCAGCGCGAGGCGTGCACCGGCCTCATCGCCGGTTACCGGGGGCGGGTCGAGGTCGTCGCGCTGGAGGCGCCGCCGCGGGTGGTCCGCGACCGCAACCGGGGGCGGACGGCGCCCGTCCCCGACGCGGTGATCGACCGGCTCGTGCGCAGGTGGGAGACCCCGGACCCGACCGAGGCCCACACGGTCCACTGGCTCAGCACCGCCTGACCCGCGGTCTCACCGCCCGGCCCGGCACGTTTAGGCGGCCAGCAGGGGGAACGGCTCTACCCAGGCTTCTGGACGAGCTGACACGCGGAGGGGGCCGGAGCTATGAGCATCGTGCGGCCGGCACACGACGGCGAGACCGACACCGCGCCCGGCGGCGAGATCGACACCGGCGAGATCGACACCATGGCCGTGGGCGCCCACAGGCATGACTACGGCCACGCCCCCCGGGCCGACGGCGGCCGCCGCGAACCGGGCACCGGCGAACTGGTCAAGCAGGCCGCGCAGCAGGTGTCGGAGCTGATGCGCGCCGAGCTTCGCCTGGCGGTGGCGGAGCTGAAGGACAAGGGACGGCACGCCGGGACCGGCGCCGGGATGTTCGGCGGCGCCGCCCTGATGGCGCTGTACGGGCTGGCGGTGCTGGTCGCGGCGGCGGTCGCCGCGATCGCGGTGGCCCTGCCGGTGTGGGCGGCGGCGCTGATCATCGGCGGGTTCCTGATGCTGGTCGCGGGCGTGCTGGCGATGCTGGGCCGCGCGCAGACCCGCAAGGCCACACCGGCCAAGCCGGAGCAGGCCATGGACGGGGCGCGGCAGACGATGGCCGAGCTCAAGGAGAGGGCGACGCACCGATGACGACACAGGACAGGCACACCACCGACCGGCACGACCCGGGCGGGCACGCCACGGCCCGGAACGGCAAGGGCAAGCACGGGGCCGCCGCCGGGACCGCGGAACTGCGCGAGGAGGTCGACCGGGCGCGCCACGACCTCGGCGAGACGGTGGAGCTGCTCGCGGCCAAGGCCGACGTGCGGGCGATGGCCAGGGAGAAGGTCGCGCGGACGAAGGAGCGGGCGCGGGCGACCGCCGAGCGGGCCCGCGACGCCGGCCCCGCCGAGCAGGCCACGGCCGGCGGGATCGTCGTCGCCGCGGTGGGCGCGGTCGCGATGGCGGCGGTGTGGACGCGGCGGCGCCGCTCGTCGGGGCCGCGTTGGCGCTCCGCCATGCCCACGGGACCGAGCCGATGGAGCGGACTGGGCGGACGGCATCGGCGGCGCGGGCCGCTGGGCCGCCGGGCGCCGGTACGGGTCCAACTCCGTTCGGGGCGTCGGCCCGCCGTCCAGATGCGGCGGCGCCGCCGCTCGATCTTCTGACCGGCGAGGGCCCGGCGATGGCCGCACCCGCCTCACCCACCGATCTGCCCGCCAGGTCGTGGGCGGGAGCCCTGAAGCGCGCGGCCGGCGGATACCAGTCCGACAACCTGTCGGACTGGGCCGCCGCGCTCACCTACTACTCCGTCCTGTCGATCTTCCCGGCGATGCTGGTGGTGGTGTCGCTGGTGGGCCTGGCCGGGAGGTCGGTGACGCAGGACCTCGTCGCCAGCGTCGGCGACATGGCGCCCGGGTCGGTGAAGCAGCTGCTGATCACCTCGATCACCCAGCTGGAGGGCAACCGCGCCGGCGCCGGGGTCGTCGCGCTGGTGAGCCTGGCGGCGGCGATCTGGTCGGCGTCGGGGTACGTGGGCGCGTTCATGCGGGCCTCCAACGTCGTCTACGACATTCCCGAGGGCCGGCCGTTCTGGAAGACCGTCCCGCTCCGGGTCCTGCTCACCCTGGTGACGCTGGTGCTGCTGTCGGTGTCGGTGATCGCGGTGGTGGTGTCGGGTCCGCTGGCCCGCGAGGCCGGTGACCTGCTCGGCCTCGGCTCCCAGGCGGTGACGGTCTGGAACATCGCCAAGTGGCCGGTGCTGCTGCTGGTGATCGCGTTCCTGTTCTCGCTGCTGTACTGGGCGGCGCCGAACGCCAAGCGGCGGTTCCGGTGGGTGACGCCGGGCGGTGTCCTGGCGATCGTGCTGTGGCTGGTGGCGTCGGGCCTGTTCGCGCTGTACGTGTCGGGGTTCGCGTCGTACAACAAGACCTACGGCAGCCTCGCGGGGATCATCGTGTTCCTGGTGTGGCTGTGGATCACGAACCTGGCGATCCTGCTGGGCGCCGAGCTGAACGCCGAGCTGGAACCGGCCCGCGAGACCCGCGAGGATCCCTGAGGCCCGGTTCTGCGGAGATCACGGGTCGCACAAGACCGGACACGGTGAATAGGATCATCGCATGCTCCGTCCGGCTTACCCGATCGAGACCGAGCGGCTGACCCTGCGGCCGTTCCGCGAAGGCGACCTGAAGGGCCTGTTCGCCTACCAGTCGCTGCCCGAGGTGGCGCGTTTCCTGTACTGGGAGCCGCGGAACCTGGAGGAGTCGCGGGAGTTCCTCAAGCAGAAGATGAACGCCTCCACCGTGGAGAAGGAAGGCGACTGGCTCGTCCTGGCGGTGGTGTGGCGCGAGACCGGCGACCTGATCGGCGAGGTCAACCTGCAGTGGCGCAGCAGGGAGCACCGGCAGGGCGAGATCGGCTACATCTTCAACCCCGACTACCACGGCAAGGGGTTCGCCACCGAGGCCGCCGAGGTCGTGCTGCGGCTCGGGTTCGAGGGCCTGGACCTGCACCGGGTGTGCGGGCGGCTGGACGGCCGCAACGCCGCGTCCGCGCGGGTGCTGGAGCGGCTCGGGATGCGCCGCGAGGCGCACCTGATGCAGAACGAGATCGTCAAGGGCGAGTGGAGCGACGAGGTCGTGTACGCGATGCTGCGGCACGAGTGGGACGCCCGCGCCACCTCCTGAACCCCCGGGGCGCCGGGGCGGTCAGCGTCCGGCCTGCTCCTCCAGCGTCCGCGCGAGGTCCCGGACGTGGCCGCGCAGCTCGGCGGGACGGCGGATCGTGAACGCGAACCCGAGCCCGGCCAGCATCCGCGCCATCCCGTCCAGCCGTTCCGCCCGCGTGACCATCACCACTCCCCCGGCGTCCTCGGTGAGCGTCGCGGTCGACGCGGGGATCCGGCGGCGCGCCTCGGCGAGGGTGGTGTCCAGCAGCACCTCGACCTCGTGCGCGTACGGGACGCGCGCCAGCGACCGGACGACGTGCTCGACGGGATCGACGCCGCCGGGCGCCTCGAAGCGTTCGGTGCCCGGCTCGGCGGACACGACCCGGTCGACCCGGAACGTGCGGATCTCGCCGCTGCGGTGGTCGTGGCCGGTGACGTACCAGCGGCCGGAGTGGAACACCAGCCCGTAGGGGTCCAGGTCCCGTTCGGTCTCGGCGTCGCGCCACGACCGGTACCGCAGCCGGACGCGGCGCCGCTCCCGCGCGGCGGCGGCCAGGGTGAGCACGGCGCCGGTGTCGGGCGCGGCCGTGCCGCGGGCGTCGGCGGCCCGGTCGGGCGAGGTGAATCCGAGCGTGTCGCGCAGCGCCTGGACGCGGTCGCGCAGCGTGGCGGGCAGCACCCGCTGCACCTTGGCCAGGGCGCTCTCGGTGGCCTGGCCGGGCAGCCCGGCGCGCCGTCCGGCCAGCAGGCCGAGGACGACGGCGGTGGCCTCGTCGTCGGTGAGCATGAGCGGCGGCAGCTTGTAGCCGGGCATGAGGCGGTAGCCGCCGTGGCGGCCGCGTTCGGCGACGACGGGGACGCCGAGGTCCTCCAGCCGCGCCGCGTACCGGCGGACGGTCCGCTCGTCCACGCCGAGGCGCCGTGCCAGGTCCCCGCCGCGCATGCGGTGGTTGGCCTGCAGCAATTCGAGCATGGCCAGGACACGGGTCGTCGGATGCGACGACGCCGACGGCATCGGATGTGACACGGGTCGCTCACCTAATCCGGGCGGGTTCTGTCCGGTATCGACCGTAGCGTGGGGTCACACCATCGAGGAAGGACGGCTGACATGGCGACGTTCGTACTGGTCCCCGGATACTGGCTCGGCGCGTGGGCGTGGGACGAGGTGGCCGCGTCCCTGCGCGCGGCGGGCCACGACGTGCACGCGGTGACGCTGACGGGGATGGCGGAGCGGGAGGGCGAGGCGGCCCCGGACGTGGACGTCGACACCCACACCGCCGACATCCTGAAGGTCGTCGAGGACGGCGGGCTCACCGGCGTCGTCCTGGTCGCGCACAGCGGCGCGAACATGGCCGCGACCGCCGCGGCCGACCGGGTCCCGGACCGGATCGCCCGGATCGTCTACGTCGACACCGGGCCGATGCCGACGGGCATGGCCGGGATCGACTTCCACGACCCCGAGTCGCGCGCGGCGCTGGAGAAGCAGGTCGCAGAGGAGGGCGCGGGGTGGCGGATCCCGGTGCCGCCGTTCGACCCGGACGCCGACCCCGGCAACCTCGCCGGGCTGACGGCCGAGCACCTCGCGGTGATGCGCGAGCGCGGCACGCCGCAGCCGTTCGGCACGGCGACGCAGCCGGCGGCGCGTCCCGACCCGCTGCCCGGCACGCCCCGCACGCTGATCGCGACGACGATCCCGCTCGCGGCGGTGCGGCAGATGGCCGGGGACGGGCACCCGGTCTTCTCGATGATGTCCGGTCCCGGCTGGACCTACCGGGAGCTGCCGACCGGCCATTGGCCGATGTTCTCCAAGCCGCGCGAGCTCGCCGCCCTGCTCGACGACCTCGCCTAGCCCCCGGCCCCCGGGGGGTCAGCGGTGGTAGCGGAGGCCGTGGCCGAACGGGTAGAGGGCGGTGCCGGGGTCGTCGCGGACGGGGATGGTGACGGGCAGCCGCCCGCGCGGGTTGAGCTCGCCGAACAGCGCCTTGGCGGCCGACCGCAGCGCCTCGGCGGTGTAGGAGTAGGTGGCCAGGTAGGTGGTCGCCTCGGGGAACCAGGCGATGTCGTAGGGGTCGCGGACGGCGACGACGACGACCGGCTTCCCCGTGGCGACCAGGGCCTTGACGAGGTTCGCCTGGCCGGGGCCGTTGTGGCCGGGCTCGTCCTTGACGTCCCAGGCGCGGTTGGTGACGGCGACGACGAGGTCCTGACCCCGCGCGGCGGCGACGGCCTGGTCGATCTGCGCCTGTGTGGGGCTGAGGCCGGTCTGCCTGATGGTGGTGGTGGCGCCGCGGCGGGCGATCTCGGTGCCGAGCGCGGCGGTGGTGCCCACGCCCCACCCGGTGACGAGCACGTCGCGGGGGCCCGGCCGCAGCGGCAGCACGCCCGCGCCGTCCTTGACCGGGTCGTTCTTGATCAGGGTGGTGGTGCGGTCGGTGGCGCGCCGCGCGGCGGCCAGGTGCGGCCGCGTCCCGACGACGTCGTCGACCTTGGACTCGTCGGCGTAGGGGTCGCGGAACAGGCCGCGCCTGTGCTTGAGTTCCAGGATCCGGTACACCGACTCGTCGATGCGCTTCTCGGTCAGCTCGCCGGACTTCACGGCGGCGACGATCGCGGCGAGCTGGCGGGGGAACACGCCGGTGCCGCCCGCGTCCAGGGGCGGTTTGAGCAGGACGTCGACGCCGGCCTTGAGGGCGAGGACGGGGATGCGCTCGTCGCCGTACTTGGCGCGGACGCCGGCCATGTCCAGGGCGTCGGTGACGACGACGCCGCGGTAGCGCAGCCGGTCGCGCAGGATGCCGGTGAGGATCGGCCGCGACAGGGTGGCGGGGTCGCCGGACGGGTCCAGCGACTTCACGACGATGTGCGCCGTCATGATCGAGTCGGCGCCGCGGGCGATGGCGGCGCGGAACGGCGGCAGGTCGAGCCGTTCCCACTCCTGCCGGGTGTGGTCGATCTCCGGGACGCCGTTGTGGCTGTCGGTGGTGGTGTCGCCGTGCCCGGGGAAGTGCTTGACGGTCGGGGTCACGCCCGCCGACCGGTACCCGCCGACCTGCGCGGTGACCATGGACGACACCAGCCCCGGGTCGGACCCGAAGGACCGCACGCCGATGACGGGGTTGGCGGGATCGACGTTGACGTCGGCGTCGGGCGCGTAGTCCTGGTTGACGCCGATGGCGCGCAGCTCCCGCCCGGTGACGCGGGCCAGGGCGCGGGCGTCGCCGGTGCCGCGCCCGGCGGCCAGCGCCATCGCGCCGGGCGACTGGGTGGCGGGCGGCTGGACACGGGCGACGATGCCGCCCTCCTGGTCGATCGCGATCGTCGCCGGGATCCGGTGCCGCTGTCCCATCGCGGCCCGCTGGATGCCGTTGGAGAACGCGGCGAGCTGGTGCGGGTCGGTGACGTTCTCGCCGTAGTAGATGAACCCGCCGGGCTTGTAGCGGTCCATGACCTGCGCGGCGTTGTCGACGCCGTACAGGGCGCGGTTGGCGGCGACGGCGGCGGGATCGGCGGTGTCGGCGCTCTTGCCGTAGATCTGCAGGACGAACAGCTGCGCGGCCTTCTCCTCCAGCGTCATCGACCGCAGCACCCGCATCAGGTACGGGTCCCTGTCGTGCCCGGCCTGCGCGGTGGACGCGGTGGACGCGGTGGTCGCGGCGAGGCCGGTGACGGCGAGCGTCCCGGCGGTGAGCCCGGCGAGGCCCGCGAGCCAGCGGCGGCCACGGTGGGGTCCAGGCGTGCGGGGACGGTTCATGTCGGCTCCCTCCCGCCCCCGAGCAGTCCCGACGATCAAGGTTCTGCTGGCAAGTTAACCCCGCGCCGCGCGCCCGTCCACCACCGTCCGGCACCCTTTCCGGCCGGGTGCCGCCGTCCCGGGCGGGCCGGTGGCCGATACAGGGCAGGTGATCACCTTTTCCGCGGCGCGGCGGTTAGCCTGTTCCACGATCATCCGATCTGGCCGCCCGGAGTGTGATCGCGTGGACCTGCCCGCCGGCCCGGCCGATGTCGCCGCGCGGATCGGCGGCCGCTACCGGCTGGTGCGCGAGCTCGGGCGCGGCGGCATGGGCCGGGTGTGGGAGGCCGTCGACGGTGAGCTGCGCCGCCGGGTCGCGGTGAAGGAGGTGCTGCTGCCCGCCGAGCTGGATCCGGCGGAGCGGCGGCGGCTGCTGGCGCGGGCGGTGCGGGAGGCGCGGGCGGCGGCGTTGCTGGAGCACGAGTCGATCGTGGTGGTGCACGACGTGCTCGTCGACGGCGGCCGCCCGTGGATCGTGATGGAGCTGGTCGACGGTGTCACGCTGCGCGCGGCGGCGCCGCTGCCGCCGGCGCAGGCGGCGCGGGTCGGCGCGGCGGTGCTGGGCGCGCTGCGCGTGGCGCACGCCGCCGGGGTGCTGCACCGGGACGTGACGCCGGGCAACATCATGCTGGTGCCCGGCGGGCGGGTGGTGCTCACCGACTTCGGCATCGCCGAGATGGCCGGCGACCCGGCGCTCACCCGGACCGGCACGGTGATCGGCAGCCCCGGCTACATCGCCCCCGAGCGGCTGGACGGCGGGACGGTCGACGGCCGCAGCGACCTGTTCTCCCTCGGCGCGGCGCTGTACACGGCGGTGGAGGGGCGGGCGCCGTTCGCGCGGGACTCCGACGCCGCGGCGCTGGCGGCCACGCTCACCGAGCGGCCGCCGCGTCCCCGCCGGGCCGGTCCGCTGCGTCCGGTGCTGGCGTCGCTGCTGGCCAAGGACCCCGCCGCGCGTCCCGGTCTGGACGAGGCGGAGCGGGCGCTGCGGCGGGTGGCGGCGGGCCGGTCGCGGCGCCTCCGGCTGCGGGGGGTGCTGTTGCCGGAGGTGGCGTGGCTGGCCGCGATGGCGGTCGCGGCGGCGGTTTTCCTGCTGCCGGGGGCGCTGACCGGGCCGCGCGGCGCGGGCGCCCACCCGGCGGGGCTGGCGCTGTGCCCGCTGAAGGCCGGGCGGCTCTCCTTCGGGGCCGCGGCGGCGGACGCCGCCGGTGCCCGCAGCTGCACCGGCGGCGCCTTCTACACGCTGCGCTGGTTCCAGGGGTTTCGCGGTGAGCACGGCAGCCCGGCCGCGCTGCGGTTCTCCTCGGTCGGCGCGGCGCACCGGTGGCTGCGGTTCGTCCGCGGGTTCGACCTGGAGAACGAGAAGCGGTACCCGTTCACCTACCGGGAGGCCGACGGGACGTTCACGAGCGAGCGCGAGGCGCGGCGGCCGCGGCCGCTGGACGGTGTCGCCGACGAGGCGTTCATCCGGGAGGTCCGCGGGCACCGGTCGGGCGCGGACGGCCCGATCCGCCTCATGGAGGTCACCCTCCGCGACTCCAACGTGGTGCTGAGCGTCCGTACCGAGCCGTGGGACGATCCCGCCGCGACCGTCCGCGCGGAGCTGGTCGCCACCGCCAAGGCCGTGGCCGCGCACCTGCGCCCCAAGCGCTGACACCGTCACGAGTAGCGAGGAGGGGCCGGTGACCGTGCTGCGGGACCGCTACCGGCTGGAGGTGCTGCTGGGCCGCGGCGGGATGGGCGCGGTGTGGCGCGCGTCCGACACCGTCCTGGGCCGGGACGTGGCGGTCAAGGAGCTGCTGCTGCCCGCCGACACGGCCCCCGAGCGGCGCGCCACGATGGTCGAGCGGGCGCTGCGGGAGGCGCGCGCCGCGGCCCGGGTCCGGCACCCGAACGCGATCCGCGTGCACGACGTGTTCGCCTTCGACGACCGGCCCTGGATCGTGATGGAGCTGCTGTCGGGGCACGGCCTGGACCTGGAGATCCGCGAGCACGGCCCGCTGCCGCCCGAGCGGGTCGCCGAGGTCGGCCGCGGTGTGCTGGACGCGCTGCGCGCGGCGCACGCCGGGGGCGTGGTGCACCGCGACGTCAAGCCGGGCAACGTGTTCTGCCGCGACGGCGGGCGGGTGGTCCTCACCGACTTCGGCATCGCCGCCATGGACGACGAGGAGAAGCTCACCCGCACCGGCCTGCCGATCGGGACGCCCGGCTACGTCGCGCCCGAACGGCTGCGCGGCGCGCCCGCCGAGCCGCCGTCGGACCTGTTCGCGCTGGGCGTGCTGCTGTACGCGGCGCTGACCGGCACGGCGCCGTTCAGCCGCGGTGAGCCGCTCGCCGCGCTCGGCGCGGTCCTCACCCACAAGCCGCCACCGCCGGGCGGGCCGCCGCGCCTGTCCGCCCTGGTCATGGGGTTGCTGGAGGCCGACCCCAGGCGCCGTGTCAGCGCGGACCGGGCGGGTGAGGCGCTCGCCGACCCCGGGCTGCTCGCCCCGGCTGCCGCGGCGCCGTCGCGGGCGCCGCGCTGGTGGCTGCCGGCCCGGGTCGCGCTGGCGGCGGTGGGCGTGCTGGCGGTGGTGTCGGTGCCGGCGCGCGGCTGCGGCGGCCCGCCGGCCGAGATGGTGCCGACCGTGGCGCCGCACGCGGGGACACCGACGCCGGCGCGCACGCCGGCGCCGGCGCGCACGCGGATGCCGACGCTGAACCCCTCGCACCTGGCGCCGCGGTTCACGCCGTCGTTGCCGCCGTGCCCGCTGCGGGGCGAGTGTTGATCCCCGGGCCGCGGCACGCGCCGGACGAGGCGTTGGCGCCGTGGGCGCCGGGCCGGGTGAGCGGCGACCGCGCGCTGTTGCGGCTGGCGGCGGGCCTGGCGGTCATGACCGGGGCGGCGGCGGTGGCGTGCGCCAGTACCGACCCGGCCCTGTACTGGCCGCGGCTGGCGTGGACGCTGGGCGTTTCGGCGGTGACGGCGGTCGCGCTGATCCGCCCGGCGCGCCGGGACCGGCGCGGCTGGTGGGCGGTGGTGCTCGCCGCGCTGGGCGTGGTGACGGCGGTGCTGGTGAAGTTCGCGGTGACCGGCGCGCCGGTGGCGTGGGCGCCGGCGGCCGCGGCGGCGTGGACGGCGGTGACGCTGGCCCCGCTCGCCGCCCGCGCGCCGCGCCGCGCCGCGAGCTGGAGGACGAACCGGACGGCGCGCCTGCGGGCGGCCGGGGCGGCGGGCCGGAAGGTCACGTTCAGCGTGCCGGGCCGTCGACGTAGGGCGCCAGCATCGCCCGGTACTGCGACGGCAGAATCCCCGACCGCAACAGGACGTCCCGCCGGGACGGGCGGGCGGGGCAGACCTCGTCGGCGCCGGTGACCTCGAACCGGTGGACCTCCCGTCCGGTGCGGGCCTCCAGCAGCCGGACCAGGTAGCGCGTCCGGTACAGGGTGATCTCGCCGGTCGGGGCGCTTTCGAGGACGGTCACCCGGGAGTACACGGGGCATTGGGCGGCCTCGGGCCCGAGGCCGGTGTCCTCGTCGATCGGCTCGGCGCACGACACCAGCCGCACCTGGCCGGGGGCGGCGGGACGCCAGGTGGACGGCGGCTTGTCGGGGTCGGCGGAGGCGCCGCCGCCGGGCCCCGCCCCGCCGTAGATGACGATCGGGTGCGGCCCGGCGCCCTCGTAGGCGGCGGCGCGGGTGAACGCCGTCCCCTCGCAGACGGGGTACCAGTCCTGGCCGGTGGTGCGGGTGGGCAGGCAGTCGACGCGTTCGGGGCCGGTGGTCAGGTGCCAGGCGGCCGACGCGGTCACCGCGGCGGCGACCAGGAGCAGCAGCCACCGGCTCCGCCGCGCGAACTCCGCCGCCGACCCCGCCGCCTGCGCCATGCCCCCGACGGTAGACGGTCATTTGCGGCGCAGCCACCGCCAGATCGGGCCGGCGGGCGCGTCGGGTTCGGTGAGCGGGTGCTCCTCGATGTCGTAGCGCCGCACGTACGCGCCGGCGAACGCCTGGAGGCTGGCGCCGGCGGGCAGGGCGAGCACCACCCCGATCGGGCCCATGACCGCCGCGCCGGCCAGGATCAGCCCGAACGCGACCGCGGGGTGCATGTCCAGGGTGCGGGCGGTGATGCGGGGCTGGAGCAGGTAGTTCTCCAGCTGCTGGTAGGCGACGACGAACAGCAGCATCCACAGCGCGGTCGACGGCGCGACGGTCAGCGCGATCAGCACGGGGACGGCGCCGGCGAGGTAGGTCCCGACGGCGGGGATGAACTGCGACACCACGCCCACCCACAGCGCGAGCGTCGCGGCGTTGGGGACGCCGAGCCCGATCATGGCGAGGTAGTGCGCGGCGCCGGAGATCAGCGCGAGCAGCGCCCGCGAGTAGATGTAGCCGCCGGTCTTCTCCACGGCGATCTCCCACGCCCACAGCACCTGCCGCTGCCGCCGCGGCGGCAGCAGGGAGCACACCGTCCGGCGGAACTGGGGGCCCTCGGCCGACAGGTAGAAGGTGAACAGCAGCATCCCGAGGCCCTTGAACACGACACCGAACGCGGTGGCGCCGATCCCCCACACGTTCTGCGCGAGTGAGGACAGGTGCCGCGACAGCGTGTCGGTGACCGTCGGCAGCCGTTCGAACAGGGTGTCCTGTGACAGCCGCGTCCCGAAGGTGGAGTTGATCCAGCCGATGAGGTGGCGGACGTAGCCGGGGAACCCGTCGATCAGGTTCGTCGCCTGGGTGGCCAGCAGCGATCCGATGCCGCCGAGGAACCCGCCGAGGAGCGCGCCGATGACCAGGAACATCACGGCGGTGGCGGGGCCGCGGCGCCAGCCGCGCCGGGCCAGCCAGTTGACGGCCGGTTCGATCGCGAACGCCAGGAACAGCGAGGTCAGCAGGAGCAGCAGCAGTTCCTTGAGCCGGTCCAGCAGCCACAGTCCCCCCTGGAACGCCAGCACGACCGCGCCGGCGAGCAGGAACGCCCTCGGCAGCCACGGCGGCATCCGGCCGGGTGCCGCGGCGCCGGCCCGCCCGGCGGCCGCGTCCCGGCCGGTCGGTTCGCCGGCGGGCGGCTCGGCGGGGGCGTCGGGCGGGAGGTCGGCGGGCGCGTAGGCGGCGCTGTCGCCCGGCGGCTGCGGCATGCCCGCACGCTAACCGCGCCGTCCCGCCTGCCCCGCCGCGCACGCCCCGCGCCAGACGCAACCTTTGCCGAGTTTTCAGCCGCCGCGCCCGCCTCCACCCACCCGTCCTTGACCACAAGGTTATAGAACCATTAGGTTAACTACCCTGGTCATGAGAGGAGGCGGTCATGAGCGAGGACGCCACGGGCGCGCTCGACGCCACGTTCGCGGCTTTGGCCGACCCCACCCGCCGGGCGATCCTGGCGCGGCTGCGCGGTGGTGAGGCGTCGGTGTCGGAGCTGGCGGCGCCGTTCGCGATGAGCCAGCCCGCCGTGTCCAAGCATCTGAAGGTCCTGGAGCGGGCGGGGCTGATCACGCGGGGCCGCGACGCGCAGCGCCGGCCGTGCCGGCTGCGGCCCGGGCCGCTGCGGGAGGCGGCCGGGTGGCTGGAGAACTACCGCGCCTTCTGGGACGACCGCTTCCACAACCTGGACATCCTGCTCGACGAGCTGAAGGAGGCCGATGATGGGTGAGTTCGAGGAGATCGTGCGGCGCTACCGGCGCCGCGCCGACGCGTTCGGCGCCAAGGTCGCCGCCGTCCGCGACGACCAGTGGGGCGACCCGTCCCCGTGCGAGAAGTGGACGGCGGCGGACGTCGTCCAGCACATCGTCGACATGCACGGGGTGATGCTGAGGCCGCTGGGCCGTGCCCTGAGCGCGGCCCCGTCGGTCGCCGACGATCCCGTCGCCGCGTTCCGCGCCGCCCGCGCCGACGTCGAGGCCGTCCTGGCCGACCCGGCCCTGTACGGGCAGGAGTGCGACACGCCGTCGGGGCGGCTGACGGTGCTGCGGCACATCGACCAGGTGGTCAGCCGGGACCTGCCGCTGCACGGCTGGGACCTGGCCAAGGCCACCGGGCAGGACGCGACGATCGACCCGGCCGACGTCGAGGAGTCGTTCGCCGGGGTGGAGGCCATCCCGGAGGAGACGATGCGGATGCTGCGGACGCCGGGGGCGTTCGGCCCGGGCGTCGAGGTGTTCGGCCCGGAGGTGAAGGTCGGCCCGGACGCCTCGCCGCAGGACCGCCTGCTCGGTTTCATCGGCAGGGATCCGCGATGGCGGCCGTGACCGTCGCGACCCCCTCGGACCGGGCGATCGTCATGACCCGCGACTTCGCCGCGCCGCGCGCGCTGGTGTTCCGGGCGTGGACCGAGCCCGGCCTGGTCGAACGCTGGTACGGCGCGCACGGCTGGGACGTGGTGTCGGCCGAGGTCGACCTGCGGGTCGGCGGCGCGTGGCGGTTCGTCTGGGCGGGGCCGGACGGGGCGGGCATGGCCGCCGGCGGCGTCTACCGGGAGATCGACGCGCCGGCGCGGCTCGTCTACACCGAGGCTTTCGACGACGCCTGGTATCCCGGGCGGTCCCTGGTGACCCATGACCTCACCGAGCGGGACGGGACGACGACGCTGTCCACGACGTTCCTGTTCGAGTCGCGGCGGGTCCGCGACCTGGTCATCGAGTCGCCGATGGAGCGCGGTGTCGCCGAGGGCTACGACCGCCTCGACGCCGTCCTGTCCGCCCTTGAAAACATGTGACACCGGGCCCCGGGCGTGTGTGATCAGCCGGGGTTCTCGCGCAGGTCGGCGATCGTCTTGTCGATGCGGGCCTTGCGTCCGGCGGGGGTGCGGGCCTTCAGCAGCGGCAGGATCAGCTGGTAGCGGCGGGTCTTGTCGAGCGCGTCGAAGCGGGCGGCGGCGGCGGGGTGCGCGGCGAGCGCCTCGGCGAGGTCGCCGGGGACGGTGACGTCGCGCTGCGCGGCGTAGGCGGCGTCCCACCGCCCGTCGGCCTGGGCGGCGGCGACCTCGGCGAGCCCCGGCGGGCGCATCCGGCCTTCGGCGGTCAGTTCCGCCACGCGGTCGACGTTGCGGCGCGACCAGGGGCTGCCCTTGCGGCGGCGCGAGTACCTCTGCAGGTAGCTGTGCTCGTCGAGGGTCTTGCGCTGGCTGTCGATCCAGCCGTAGCACAGCGCGACGTCCAGCGCCTCCCCGATGGTGATGGCGGCGACCGGCGCGCCCTTCTTGGCGATCCTCAACCAGACGCCGCCCTCGGTCTGGTGGTTGTCGGCCAGCCACGCCTCCCACTGCCCGGCGTCCGCGAAGTGCATCATTCCCCCAGTATCCCCCTCGTCGCGGTCATCGGGGGTCGAGGACGGCCAGGTCGAGGCGGCTCAGCCGGGCGGGGTCGGCGATCAGCTCGTACTCGGTGACGCGGCCGTCCCGGACGGTGATCGCGATGGCGATCTGGAGGCGGCCGTGCGGGGCGACGACGGCGCCGACGCGGCCGTCGACCAGGGCGGGTTCGGCGTAGCGGGCGCGGGCGCCGAACCGCCGCATCTCGCGGGCGACGGCGCCGGCGCCGCGGGCGATGGGGGCGCGGCCGGGCGGCAGGACGGCCGGGTCGGCGCGGCGGACGACGTCCGGCGCCAGGACGGCCAGGAGCGCGTCGAGGTCGCCGCCGCGGGCGGCGGCCAGGAACGCCTCGACGACGCGGCGCTGCGCGGCGAGTTCGGCGGCGGGCACGTCGGCGGCGCCGCGGACGCGGTGCCGGGCGCGGCTGGCGAGTTTCTTGGCGGCGGTGGGGGTGCGGCCGACGATGGCGGCGATCTCCTCGAACGGGACGGCGAACACGTCGTGCAGGACGAACGCGACACGCTCGGCGGGGCCGAGGGTGTCGAGCACGACGAGCATCGCGCGGCCGACGGCGTCGATGAGCTCGGCCTCCTGCTCGGGGCCGCCGTCACCGGCGGGCTGGGCGGGCGGCGGCCAGCCGTAGGGTTCCTCGCGGCGGGAGGCACGGGCGCGCAGCATGTCCAGGCACAGCCGGGACACCACGGTGCGCAGCCACGCCTCCAGGCTGCCGATCCCGGCGGGATCGGTGCGGGCCAGCCGCAGCCACGCCTCCTGGACGGCGTCGTCCGCCTCGCCGGCCGAGCCGAGCATCCGGTAGGCCACCGCGCGCAGCTGCCCGCGGTGCGTCTCGAACTGCTCGGCCAGGGCGCCGTGCTCGCTCATCGGTCACCTTTCCTCGTCGCGGTCCGTCTGCAGGATGGGCATCCGATGGACGGCGCGACAGGGAGACAGGCCAATGATCCGATATGACCAGGGTATCGGCGCGCGGCAGCCGCTGCTGACACCGGTGCGGGTCGGTGACCTGCGGCTGCCCAACCGGGTGGTGATGGCGCCGATGACGCGGGCGCGGGCGCCGGGCCTGGCGCCGACCGACCTGCACGCCGCCTACTACGGGCAGCGCGCCACCGCCGGGCTGATCGTCGCGGAGGCGGCGTGGGTGAGCCGGGCGGCGATCGGGTTCCCCGACGCCCCGGGGATCTTCGGCGCGGGGCAGGTCGAGGCGTGGCGGCGGGTGACCGACGTGGTGCACGCGCTGGGCGGGCGGATCGTGCTGCAGCTGTGGCACGCGGGCGCCAACTCCCATCCCGACCATCTGGGCGGGGCGCTGCCCGCCGGGCCGTCGCCGGTCGATCCTCGCGAGGTGTGCCGCACGCACGCCGGGCCCAAGGACACCGTCACGCCGCGCGAGATGACGGCCGCCGACATCGCCGCGACGGTCGCCGACTACGCCGCGGCGTCGGCGAACGCGCGCCGCGCCGGGTTCGACGGGGTGGAGGTCGCCGCCAACGGCACGTATCTGATCGCGCAGTTCCTGAACCCGCGGCTGAACCGGCGCCGCGACCGCTACGGCACCGACCGCGGCCGGCTGCTGCTGGAGATCGTCGACGCGGTGACCGCGGCGTGGGACGGGCGGCGCGTGGGGGTGCGGCTGTCGCCGTACTGGACGGCCCGCGACCGCGGCCGCTCCCCCGCCCGCTCCGGTGAGGGCCCCTACCCCTTCGTTCCCGACGAGGAGTCCCTGGCCGGGTACGACGCGGTGGTGGCCGCGCTGAACCGGCGGCCGCTGGCCTACCTGCACCTGCGGGGGCGGGCGCCGGAGCGTCCCGGCGCGGTGCCCGACTTCGAGGAGTTCGCGCGGTTCCGCGGGCTGTTCGCCGGGCCGCTGATCGTCAACCACGGCTTCGGGCGGGAGTCGGGCAACGCGGTGGTGGACGCCGGGATCGCCGACGCGGTGTCGTTCGCGGAGCTGTTCATCGCCAATCCCGACCTGGTCGGGCGGTTCGCGCTGGGCCAGGACCCGGCGTCCGACGACGGCCGGACCCGGTACGGCGGCGGCGCCCGCGGCTACGTCGACTATCCGATCTGGCCGGGCCGCTAGGGGCCGCCGGGACCGCCAGGACCCTCGGGGGCGTCCTGGCGGGGCGGCGTGACGAACTCGGGCTGGTCCAGGACGCGCAGCCAGCTGCCGTCGGGCTGGCGGCGCACGACCTGCGCGCGGGCGCCGGCGCCGTCGCGGGGCGGGGTGGCGGTGAGGGCGAGGTCGCCGCTGACGAGGGTGGGCAGGGGCGGTTCGGGCTGGAAGCGGGGCCGGCCGGCCAGCACCTTCTCCCAGAGCGCGCGGATCGCCTCGCGTCCAACGGTCTGGGAGCCGGGCGGGTAGGCCAGGACCGCGCCGGGTTCGTAGAGCGCGGCGACGCCCGCGGCGTCGCCGGCGTTGGAGCGTTCGACGAACAGCCGGGTGATGTCCTCGGGCCGCGTCGCCTTCTCGCGTTCTGTCATGTCTCCCCCTCGTCAGGTCGCCGTTCGCTCCCATCGTGCCCACCGCCGGGACGAGAAGTCCAAGAGATGGTTCTTCTGGCGTCGATAACGGCTCCTTATGGAGTGGTTCGGCGCGCTCCGCCGCGGGATCCTCACCGGGCCTGGTGCGGGGGGACGTTACGGGGTGAGGGCTCCGGCGAGGACGGTGGTGACCGTCCGGTGGACGGCGTCGGTGCCGGGCGGGGCGCCGGTGCGGTCGGCGAACAGCATGTGGCCGGCGCCGATCAGCGTGAACGCGAGCGTGTCGACGTCGGCGCCGGCGGTCAGGCGGCCCAGGTCGCGTTCGGCGGCGAGGTAGCGGGCGGTCATCTCGGCGGCCTCGGTCAGGACGGGGACGCCGGCGGGCCAGGTGCGGCGCAGCCGGGCGCGCAGCCCGTCGCGGAAGGTGACCAGCGCGACGATCGCGACGGCGACCGACTCGAACAGGGCGGTGAGCGCGGCGGTGAGGTTGCCGGTGACGGTGCCGGTCCCGGCGCTGCGGAGCAGGGCGGCGGCCTCGGCGTCCATCCGGTGGACGCGGGCGAGGACGAACTCGGCGAGGAAGGCGTCGAAGTCGTCGAAGTGCCGGTGCAGGACGCCCTTGGCGCAGCCGGCCTCGGCGGTGACGGCGCGGCTGGTCAGCGCGCTCGGCCCGTCCTGGAGCAGGACGCGCTCGGCGGCGCCGAACAGCTGCTCGCGCACGTCGCGGATGTGCACCCCGGTCGGCACCGTCGCGTCCCCCTCTCCACCCGGCGCGGTGGGCGGCTGCCCACTGTACTGCGGCGACGCCGCGGCGGGCGGCGCCGCACGCTGGGGGCCGGGGGTCAGGCGGGGGTGTCGCCGGGGAACAGCAGGGTGTCCAGGCCGCGGCGGACGCCGGGGGTCTCGGCGACGCGGCGGATCGCGAGCAGGGTCCCGGCGGCGTAGGGGTCGGGGGTGAGGCCGGGGTCGTGGCGCATCGTGAGGCGTTCGCCGTCGCCGCCGAAGACGACCTCGGTGGACACGACGAAGCCGGGCAGCCGGACCGAGTGGACGCGGGTCCCGGCGACGCCGGCGCCGCGCGCCTCGGGCGGGCCGTGCAGCCGCTCCGGGGGGACGGCGGGCGCGGCGGGGTCCTCGCGGCCGAGTGTCTCGGCGAGTTCGCGGGCGGTTCCGCTGGGCACGTCGGCCTTGGCGGCGGCGCCGTAGTCGATGATCTCCCAGTGGTCCAGCCGCCGGGCGGCGAGGGTGGCGGCGTGCAGCAGGATCGCGGCCATCACCGAGAAGTTGCCCGCCGCGATCACTCCGGCGCCGCGGTCGCGGGCGAGGCGGTCGAGTTCGTCGTAGTCGGCGGTGGTGAGGCCGCTGGTGCCGATCACGGCGTGCACGCCGGCGTCGACGGCGGTCCAGACGTTGTCGCGGACGGCGCCGGCGCTGGTGTAGTCGACCAGGACGTCGACGGGCGTGGCGTCGAGGGCGGCGGCGACGGTGGCGTGGACGCGTCCGGGGCCGCGGGCGGCGGTGGCGTCGGACAGGTCCCGCCCGGCCGCGGAGCGGGACACTCCGGCGGTGAGGGCCAGGTCGCCGGCCGCGTCCAGTCCGGCGATGATCGGCGGCGCGGTCCAGCCGGTGACGCCGGCGAAGCAGACATTGATCACGTGTGGAGTGTAGGCGCGCGGCGGCGCCGCGGCCTCGGGGAGGGGTGGGGCGGGGCAGGCGGCCGGCGCCGCGTCGGGCTCGTTATCGCCAACGACGTCCTCGACATCGCGCGTGTTCCTGATGTGGGATCAGGGGCCTGCCCGACGTGCCCGGCTCAGTTCCCGCACCTCCGATTCAACTGGGCGCCGCGCCCCCGGGGCAACCCCTTTTCCCGGGCCGGTCCCGGGGGCGGTCAGCGGGCGAACAGGGAGGCGTAGACGGTGCGGTCGCCGTCGGTGACGATCTGCCCGGCCAGGTGCGGCGCGGTGACGGTGGACAGCCGCAGGTCCCGCCCGGCCGCGGGGTAGCGGTCCTCCTCGTGCAGTTCGGCGGGTCCGGCGGGCGCGGCGGCGAGCCATCCGCCGATCTCGGCGAGGCGGGCGGCGCGGTCGCGTTCCAGGGCGCCGCGCAGCCCGGCCGGGCCGTCGGTCTCGAACGGCACGGCCGCCGCGGCGGGCGGGTCGGGTACGGCGTGCCAGGCGGCGACGCCGTAGGCGAAGCACACCAGCGCCGCCCACATCTCGGCGAAGTAGCCGGGGTCGGGCGCGATCTCCAGCCCGGCGAACCGGCCGGCGACGAAGAACACCGCGCCGACCTGGCCGGGCTGGGGCTCCAGGCGGGACTGGAACCGGGTCAGCACCGGCCGCTCGCGCGAGAGGATCTGCTCCAGGTGGCCGCGCCGCGCGAGCCCGTAGCGGGCGTTGAGCGCGGCGATGTCGTCCCAGAGTTTGCTGTAGCCGTGCACGCCGCGCAGGTCCAGGGCGCGGCCGCGCAGTTCCAGCGGCAGGACGAAGAACCACTGGTCGCGTCCGGCGAGGTAGCCGCCCTGGGTCTGCTGGACGCAGCAGGCGTCCTCGAACAGCAGGCGCTGCCCGGGGGCCAGGAACGCCGACCGGCACAGGGCGTGGTTCTGGGCGCGGTCCTGGACGTAACCGATGTGCAGCGGGACGATCGCGACGCCGGAGCCGGCGGCGTTGGCGAGCTCGATACGCCCGTACCCGGCGACCCTGGACAGCTTGAGGCCGCTGCGCGGCGGCGCGAAGCCGGGGTGGGCGGGCCCGGAGACCGGGACCATGGTGAGCGCGCCGGCCTGCTGGGGGGTGCCGAGGCGGTGCCCGGCCAGGCTGAGCGGGCCGGGCAGGAGGGTGTCGAGCGCCGTGAGCCGGGTCATGCGGTGCTCCTTTCCGTTCGTGCGGGCCCGTTCATGCGGGCGCGCCCCGTCCGGTGGGCGGGGCGGTCGTCGTCGGGGACGGGGTCAGGCGGCGCGGCCGGTGTCCAGGCCGTCGGCCTGCCGGTCCAGGGCGTCCAGGCGGGCGTGCAGGGCGGCGCGCAGCCACGGCGCTCCGGCGCGGCAGTGCCCGAACATCCAGGGCAGCAGTTCGGCGAAGTCGTCCTGGTGCCAGAACCCGCGCTGCGGCAGGGACGGCGCGGGGCGCCGCAGCCGCAGGTCGTCGCCGCCGGTGAACTGGGCGTGGCAGAACACCACCGGGGTGGTGACGCCGGCGCCGGGCAGGCTCGCCACGACGCGGGCCAGGTCGCCGGGGAACAGGTTCTCGTAGCCGTCGGACACGACGGCGACCAGGTCGGGGGCCGCGCCGAGCGCGTCCAGGACGCCGGTGGCCAGGTCGGTCGCGCCGCGCGGGGCGCGTTCGTTGCCGCCGACCTCGACGACCTCCAGCCGGGCGCAGACCTGCGACAGCACCATCCGCAGCGCGGCGGCCTGCGACAGCAGGGCCCATTCGCGGTCGCCGTAGCCGCGCATGGACGCCGAGGCGTCCAGGACCAGGGCGAGGGTCCCGTCGAAGCGGGGGAACGCGGCCGCGGCGGCGCCGACGTGGCGGCCGAGCGCGACGTACAGGTCCTCGGCGGGGCCGCCCCGGTACAGGTGGACGAGGGTGGCGGCGATGTCGCCGCGGTTGGTGGCGGTGATCGTCGCGGGCCGTTCGGGTGCCGTGTCGACGGGCAGGACGGGATCGTGCGGGACGCCCCGGAGCGCGGCGCCCTCGCCGGTCCGGTCGCCGGTCCGGTCGCCGGGCGGCTGGTCGGCGGTGTAGAGGGCGCGGACGCGGGCGGGCACGGCGGCCGACCCGGCGGCGGGCGCGGTGAGGAACCGCAGCAGGCGGCGCCGCAGGTAGTCCGAGGCGGTGTCGCCGGCGGCGATGCGGCGGGCGCAGCCGCGGGCGGTGGCGGTGCCGAGGGCGTGCTCGAAGCAGTCGAGCAGGGCGGGGCGGCGCGCGGCGATGAGCGCGTCGGCGTCGGGGTGCTCCAGGACGAACCGCAGCACGGCGCGGGTGGTGTGCTTGTGGTTGGCGCGCAGCCGCCGCAGCGCGAGCAGGACGGTGATGACGTGCGCGGGCGGCAGGCCCAGGGTCAGCACGCGCGCGACGCGGGCGGCGGTGGCGCGGGCTGGGGCGTCCAGGCCGGCCTGGGAGGCGGCCAGGATCTGCAGCAGCACGCGGGCGCGCTGCCAGGGCCGCACGCCGGGCGCGAGGCCGAGCAGCGCGTAACCCTCGGCGTCGTGGGCGTGCGCGGCGCGGTGCAGGTCCGCGTCGTCCCAGCGCAGGGCGCCTCCCCTGGGCAGGGTGAGGGCGGTGTCGTGGGTCTCCAGATGGGCGAGGAGCGTGGGGGTGTCCATGATTGTTCGCCTCCGCAATCATGGAGTGTAGGAATCTTCACCGCGGGCCCGACACTCATTTTCCGGCGGCCCGTGCGAGGCCCGGGCCGGGTGCGGGGCGGGGGGTCAGCGGCCGCCCGCGGCGACGGGTTCCCCGGCCCCGGCGCGCGAGGGCGCCGCGGGTGCGGGTGCGGGCGGGACGGTGAGGTCCGGGCGGGGGACGGCGGCGCGCTGGGCGATGTAGGCGCCGGTCAGCACGATCGCGCCGCCGACCAGCTGCGCGGTGGTGAGGCGCTCGCCGAGCACGGCCCAGGCGATGACGGCGGCCGCGACCGCCTCGGTGTAGCAGATGGCGCTGCCGACCTGCGCGGACAGGCGTTGCAGCCCGGCGACGCCGGCGAGGTAGGCGAGGACGGTGCTGACGATCCCGATCCAGGCGACGAGCGTCCAGCCGGGGGCGGTGTGCCCGGCGACGGGGACCTGCGCGGGCAGCACGTCCCAGGGCAGTGACCAGGGCGCGGCGAGCGCGGTGAGCGCGACGGTGGCCATGACGCCGCCGGACGCGGTGATGACCAGCGGGTCGACCTTGCCGGTGAGGCGGTCGACGGTGAGGAAGTAGCCGGCCTGGCAGGCGGCGGCGCCGAGCCCGGCGGCCAGGCCGAGCGGGTCCAGGCTCAGGCCCGTCCACACCTGGACGACCAGTGTCAGCCCGGCCATGGCGACCGCGACGCCGGCGACGGCGGTGCGGTGCACGGGGGTGCGGCGGACCAGCCGCAGCCACGCCAGCACGATGACGGGGCCGCTGAACTCCAGCAGGATCGCCACGCCGACCGGCAGCCGGGACGCGGCGACGAAGTAGAGCGCCTGGCACCCGGCGACGCCCATCACCCCGTAGACGGCCAGGGGCCCCAGGTGGGGGCGCAGGGCGGAGACCGCCGCGCGGCCCCGCAGGATCAGCGCGAGCGGCGCCAGGACGAGGGCGGCGGTCGCGATCCGCAGCCACACCGCCTCCAGCGGGCTGAGCCCGGCCTCGATGAGCGCCTTGCCGAACGGCCCGGACGCCCCGAAGCAGATCGAGGAGAACACCGCCAGGCCCACGCCCCAGGCGCGGGTGCGCGCAGTCCCGTCCACAGCCACCCCTGATCCGCCGATCGTCGTATCGCCTCGGCCGTCCGCGCCGCCGTCCGCGGCCTGGCGTCGTCGCCCGCGATCCCGGCGAGCTAATGAGCATCATGCCATAACACTCCTTACACGTCGATGGTGACGACGGCCACGCGGCCCGGGCGTTCCGGACCGTTGCGGGGCGTTACGGGGTGATTGGTTCGGGCGCCGCCGGACGGCCCGTCCCGGGGCACTACTATCGCCGGATGAGCTGGCAGGCGGCCGGGGCGGGGCCCGGCGGATCCGGAGGCATCGGCGGAGCCGCGGGCACCGGAGGCGGCCCGGGCGGGGACCTGTTCGCATCCGTCGAGGGCAACGTGCGCGAGCTGGTCGCCTCCCCCTGGTGGCAGACCGCCCAGCCCGCCGACCGCGCCGCCCAGATCGCCGCGCGGATGCTGTGGGGCGCCGGGGAGTGGTGGCTGTACGGGGCGTGGGGCCGCTGGTACCGGTGCGGCCTGGACGGCACCTGGCACCCCTGCCCGCCGCCCGCCGGGCCCGACGACCGCCGTGTCGCCGTGCCCGCGCCGCAGGGCGCCGGCACGCCGCCCATCCCGCCGCAGCTGTTCCCCACCGGGCCCGACCTGTCGGCCGGGCGGGTCGCGCCGCTGGGATTCCTCGGGCCCGTCCCCGACACCGCGGTCGTGGCGCGGATCTCCCAGGCCCTCACCACCGCCCTGGCGGTCAACCCGCAGCAGTTCGTCCAGCGCGACCCGATGTTCCAGCCCGGCACGCCGTCCACGGTCGCGGCGGCGTGGGGCGCGCTGCTGTGGTGCGCGGGGTCGCCGGTGGCGCTGACCGAGCATCCGCTGATCGAGTCGTTCATCCCGTTCCTGACCACCTCGGCCGAGCAGCTGCACTGGATGATGCCGCCCGACCTCGGCACCCTGGCCGGGTACTACGTGCACCGGCTCGGCGCCGGCGACGGCGGCGGCGCCGCGCACATCGCCCGCGTGATGTACGAGGTCGCGGCCGGGTTGCAGGCCGACCCGCGGTTCCGTCCCGGCGCGGACGCGCTCGCGGCGATCACGGCGGCGTCGCTGCGGCTGGTCAACCAGGACCTGGCGACCGTCCGGTACGGGCCGGACGCGATCGTGCAGGAGTGGCGGCGCCGCTGCCCCGCCGAGTTCGCCACGCCGATGGTCCGCGACACCGCGCCCGGCGAGTACCTGCGGCTGGCCCTGTACGACCTGCAGCAGATCGTCGCGGCGCTGACCGGGCCCCGCCCGGCGGCGCCGGCGCGCGGGCACGACGAGGTCCGCCGCGCGGGGATCGCGGTGCTGGCGGCCGACCTGCAGGCCGCGCCGGGCGCGCTGCCGGCGTTGCAGCGCTGGCTGGACGCCGACAGCGCCCGGACGATGCAGGCGGTGCTGAGCGACCCGGCCAACCCGCTGCGGTCGCTGTGGCCGCGCGACGGGCGGCTCCCCGACGCGCTGCGCAGCGACGACCCCGACGCGCTGGCCGCGCTGCTGGCCACCACCTACACCCTCGGGCTGACGTGGTGCCGGCTGGCGCAGGTCCCGCCGCCGGCGACGGGGTTCGTGGTGCCGCAGGCGGTCGCGGCGGAGCTGACGTCCCCGGCGATGCACACGCCGCCGTCCACCGACGAGCTGTCGGCGTGGGACATCATCAAGGCCGCCCGCGAGCATCTGGCCGCCGAGCGCGGCCCCGGCGGCGACCAGCCGGTCGCGCCGGTGCCCGAGCCGGCGCGGGACGCGCCGGGCCCGCCGCCCGCGGTGGCGCCCGCCCCGCCCCCGGCCGCGGCGCCGATGCCGCCGCCGGCACCGCCCGAGCCTCCCGTCCAACCGCCCGCCCCGCCCTCCCCGGCGCCTTCCGCGCGGCCGGAGCCGTCGGATCCGTACGGCGTGCAGGCCCCGCCGACCCGGGCCACGACTCCCCCGCCGCCTCCCGCCTCGCCGCACGCATCACCTCATGCGTCGTCTCACGCGGGGACGCCGGTGCCCGAGGCGCCGCGGCCGGTGGAGCAGCCGCCGGCGTGGCGGCCGGACGCGACGACCGCCGACACCTCGCCCCCGCCGTTCCCCGGCCTGCCGCCCGCGGCGGCTCAGGCGGCGCCGGAGCCGGTGTGGCCGGCCGAGCCGCAGGAGACGCAGCTGGACACCGACGCGTTCAAGACCCAGCTCGACCCGGGCCCGGCCTGGCCCGGCGCCGACGCCCCACCGTCCCCGCCCGCCGCCCCGCCCGCCGCCGCACCCGAGGCGCCCGCCGCCCCGGCGCGCGACGCCGGGCCGCACGCCGACCTGCCGCCGCCACCGGCGCCGGTGCCCGAGCCGCCGCCTCCGCTGCGGCCCGCGCCCGCCCGCGAGCGCAGCCCGCAGATCGCCGAGGCGTACGGGATCCGGTTCCTGTGCGGCGCCGACGATATCGAACGCGTCGTGACCGAGGTGCGGCGGCGCGGCAAGTGGGCGCGGCGGCTGCGCGGGCAGGAGGTGTCCAGCGCGTCGGCGCCGGCGCTGCTGCTGATCGGCGCGCCCTCCAGCGGGCAGCGGCGGCTGGCGCGGATGGTCGCGGCGGCGCTGGCGGAGGTGGAGGCGTCCAGCGGGCAGGTCCACAGCGCCCACGCCGAGGACCTGCGCGAGCACGGCCCCGACGGGTTGCGCGCCGCGCTGGACGAGCACGCCGGGCACGTCCTGCTGCTGGACGGCCTGGACGGCCTGATCCTGGACGAGGCGCAGGGCCCGGCGTACGCGTCGGTGCTGTACCGGGCGCGGCTGGAGGGCGTCAACGACACCGCGCTGCTGGGCACCTGCGAGCCGGACCGGGTCGGTGAGCTGTCGGCGGCGTCGCCGGAGCTGGTGACCGACCTGCGGGCGGTGCGGCTCCCGGACCTGGCCGACGCGGCGGCGCGGTCGGCGCTGGTGGGGCTGCTGGCCGAGGAGCGGCGGCTGCGGCTGGGGTCGGACGCCTGGACGGTGGTGAACCGCGAGGTGGGGACGCTGCGTCCGCGCGGGCGGCTGACCGGGGCCCGTCTGGTGGAGGCGTACCTGGACCGGGCCGCGACGCGGCACCTGGGCAGCGCGGAGGCGACGCAGGCGATCGGCAGCGCGCTGTCGCTGACGGCCGCCGACTTCGAGGGCCTGGCCGCGGAGCTGTCAGGCCGCTGATCCCCCGGGGCTGCCGCCCCCCGGCCGCCGATCGTTCTCGCGGGCCCGATCCGCCTTGCCCGTAAGGGATTTGGGTCCCCCGGGGCAGGGCGGAAATGTCGGTGGGCGTGGTCACGATGGGAGGGTGGATCGCGTTGACCGGTTGCTGGCGCTCGTCACCGAGCTTCGCGCGGCGTCCCCCGAGCCGCTGGATCCGGCGGCGCTCGCGGGGCGGCTGCGGGTCAGCGAGCGGACCGTCCGCCGTGACCTGGAGCTGCTGACGCACGGCGGGCTGCCGGTGCGGACGCAGAAGGGCCGCGGGTACGCGCTGCCCGCCGCCCCGGCCCCGGCGGCGCTGACCGAGGCGGGTTCGCTGGTGGGGCCGGTGCGCGACACGCTGGCCGAGGCCGTCCGGACCCGCCGGATCGTCCGGCTCGCCTACACCGATCAGGCGGGGGCGCGCAGCTTCCGCGACGTGGAGGCGCACGGCCTGGTCATCGCCCCCTACGCCGAGTACCTGGTGGGGTGGTGCCGGATGCGCGACGGGCCGCGGATGTTCCGGCTGGACCGGATCGGCGCGGCGTTCCTGTCGGGGCGGGGCGGCGAGGTCCGCGATCTGGACGCGTTGCTGGCGGCGCTGCGGGTGCCGATGCCGCGCCCGCCCGCCGACGCGCGGGACCGGACGGGTCCGCGCGGCCCGGCCGGCGCGGCGCGGGCGCGCGCGTGGACGCTGGACCGGCTGGAGCACGTCCGGTCCCGGCTGCGGGACGCGACCGCGGAGGTCGTCCCCACCGGCACGGCCCGCACCCTGGATGGGGGTTCGGGCGGGAGCCCGGGCCGGGGCGGGAGCCGCGGCGCGGCGGCGCTGCGGGGCGTGCTGGGGCATCTGGCGGAGTGGACGCGGTGGCAGGCGGCGGCGGTCCGGTCCGCGGCGACGGGCGAGGAGCCGGTGCTGGCGGGGCGCCGCCCGCGGTTCCCCGACGTGTTCGACCGGGAGCTGCCCTACGACGCGCGGGAGCGGATGATCCAGGACGCGATGGCGCTGCGGTCGCTGAGCGAGCTGGCCCGCGACCTGGAGGAGGTCCTGGAGTCGGTGGCGCACTGGGCGGCGGGCTGCGACGACGCGCTGTGGGAGGCGGAGCTGCCCGACCCGCGTCCCTACGGCCCCCCGGGTCCGCCGCGTCCGCTGGCCGATCTGCTGGCGGGCTGGCGGGGGCCGCTGGCGCACATCGAGTGGCATCTGGACCGGCTGACCGACGAGCCGCCCGCGCCCGCGTCCGAGGACGACGAGGATGCGTGGGTCGTGGACCGCTGCCCCCTGCAAACCTGAGCCCCCGGCCATGGCGCCCCCAGCCGTGACGCCTCTGTCGTGGCGGCCGCGTCGCGGCGCCCGCGCCGGGGCGGGTCAGGTTTCGTGGCGGCCGTCGGAGCGGGCGTCGCCGGGGTCGGTGTCGCTGGAGATGGTGTCGCTGGAGATGGTGTCGCCGGGGGTGAGGAGGCGGGTGAACCAGACGGTCTTGCCGGACTGTTCGGGGCGGGCGCCGTAGCCGGTGGCGAGCGCGGCGACCAGGAGCAGGCCGCGTCCGGCCTCGGCCCAGTCCAGAACGCGCGGCTCGGCGGGCGCGGCGCCGGTCAGCGGCCCGTGCGAGGTGACGGGGGCGGCGGCGTCGCGGACCTCGCCCTCAACACCGGCGCCGCGCAGGCGCAGGGCGAGGCGGACGGGTCCGCTGCCGTGGACGACGGCGTTGGTGACGAGCTCGTCGACGATGAGGACGACGTCGTCGACGTCGCCGGGGTCGGTGACGCGCCACTCCCGCAGGGCCTGCCGGGTGAGGTCGCGGGCGCGGGACGCGGCGCCCGGTTCGGCGTCCAGGTCCCACACCGCCGACTCCGCCCCGCCCGCGCCACGGCCCCCGCCGCCGTCCACACCGCCGTCCACGCCGCGGTCCGCGTCACCGCCCGTTCCGCCGCCCGTGCCGCCCGTGCCGCCCGTTCCGTCGGCGAGGTCGGCGGCCGCGCGGGCGGGTCGCCTGGTTCCGGTCCCCGTGGTGGTCACTGTCGTGTCTCCTTGTCCCGTGCCGGCCGGTGTGTGCGCCGGAGTGCGTTCGTACCGGTCTGTGCCCGGGGCTGCGGCCTCCCCGGCCGTGTCCCGGTGGCGGAGGCCGACTGGGAGGGTTCCGGGCCGGGCCGGCGGTTCCCCGCGCCGGCGGCGGCCGCGTTCCCCGGCCTTCCGCGCGTTCGGTCATAGTCGGGGACGTCTCGCGCCCGGGCGCGGTGCACGGGCGCGAGAGGACCCTCACCCGGGGGTGAGGTGATCGGCACACTCGGGGACGCGGTGGAGGAGCACCCGCGTGGAACCGTTACAGTGGACGGGTCGGTGTGGCATGTGTCCCCCGGGCTCTACCTGACGCCTTCGGGGAATACCGCCGGTCCCATGCGGTCCGGGCTGGAGCTTCGTTGTGCCTTTCGCCGTGAGGCGACCACCACACCGGCTTGAACGCCGATGCCCCGGCGAGGACGTCCTCGCCGGGGCATCGGCGTTCGCGCGCCCGCGGGCGGGGTCGGGACGCGCGACGCCGCTCAGGGCCTCCGAGAGCGGACCGCGACGGCATGCGCGGGTGTGTCACCAGCGGGGTGTGTCATCACGGGGTGTTATCGCGGCGTGCGTGCGGTGTCCCGCGGGGTGTGCCGCGCGGCGTCACAGGACGGCCGCGGCGATCGCGGCGCCGATCGCGGCGAGCACGACGATGGCGGCGGCCGCGGCGAGGGCGACGGTGCGGGCACGGCGGCGGGGTGTGCCGAGCCGTGCGAGGCGATGGGCCAGCCGCGGTTCGTCCTCGCTCAGGCGGACCTCGATCTGCGTGAGGATCCGCTGCTCCTCCATCGACAGCGCCATGCTCATACCTCCGGGGGTCAGGTGTCTGGTACTTCCCCCCGGAGCATGATCATTATCCCTGTCCCCGGGGGGTGGTGACGGTTGCGCCGCGTCCGGGGGCGCTCTGGTGGTGGAGGCGGTCCAGGGCGGTGACGTAGTAGGTGTAGGTGCGGCCGGGCTGGGCGGCGGGGTCGACGATGCCGCCGCCGCGGACGTCGGCGATGAGGCGCCCGGGGTCGACGGGCGCGCAGCCGGGGCGTGCGCCGTCCACCCGGTAGACGGCGTAGGACGTGGCGCCCTCCGACGCCCGCCAGGTCACCTTCACGCCCTGCACGCCCTTCTCGCCGGTCTTGGTGGTCTTGGCGTCGGCGGGTCCGGCGGGTTCGGCGGTGGTGTCCTGGACGGGCGGTGGCGCCTTCCCGCCGCGTCCGGCGGGGACGGGCGCGATGGCGGGCCGGGCGTAGTGGTCCTGGCGCAGCCGGGCGGCGAAACCGCGCCGGTTGGAGACGATGTCGGAGGCGCTGAAGTACACGTCGCCGCGGATCTCCGGGTGCTTGGCGTTGAGGGTGAGGTGCCTGGACAGCTCGGCGGGGTTCTTCCAGGCGGCGTCCTTGCCGACACGGTAGGCGCCCTGCCCGATGGTGAGCTGGACGTCGGTGCCCTCGACCTGGTCGGCCCACCAGCGGGCGAGCTCTGCGTAGTCGGCGCGGGGGTCGCCGATCGGCCAGTACAGCTGGGGGGTGACGTAGTCGATCCACCCCTTCTTGATCCAGGTGCGGGTGTCGGCGTAGATGTCGTCGTAGCTCTGCAGGGCGCGGGTGGCGGACCCGGCGGGGTCGGTGCTCTTGTTGCGCCAGACCCCGAACGGGCTGATCCCGAACCGCACCCACGGCTTGGCGTCGTGGATCCTGCCGGACAGGGACCGGACGAGGGTGTCGACGTTGCGGCGCCGCCAGTCGCCCTTGTCCATGCCGCCGCCGTGGGCCTTGTAGGTGGCCTGGTCGGGGAACTCCCCGCCCTCGGGGTAGGGGTAGAAGTAGTCGTCGAAGTGGACGGCGTCGATGTCGTACTTGGCGACGACGTCCATGACGGCCCGGGTGGCCAGGTCCCGGACCTGCGGGATGCCCGGGTCGTACCACAGGCCGGTGCCGTACTTGCGGACCCATCCGGGGTTCTGGCGGGCGGGGCTCTTGGGCGACAGCTTCTTCAGGTCGTCCTGGCGGGAGACGCGGTAGGGGTTGAACCAGGCGTGGAACTCCAGGTTCCGCGCGTGCGCCTCCTTGATCATGAAGGCGAGCACGTCGTAGCCGGGATCCTTGCCCTGCGTGCCGGTGATCCACTGCGACCACGGCTCGTACGGGGAGGGGTAGAACGCGTCGGAGTTGGGGCGGATCTGCACGAACACCGCGTTCATGTTCATCGCGGTGGCGGTGTCGAGCAGCCGGCTGAACTGCTTTTTCTGCTCGGCGGCGGGGTCGCCGGTGTCCTTGGGCCAGTCGATGCCGGCGACGGTGGCGATCCACATGGCGCGCAGCTGCCGCGACCGGTCGTCGCGCGGCGGCGGGACGGCGGGGCATTCGGCCTTGGTCCCGGCGCGGACGGGCTCGCCGCCGGCGCCGTCGTCCTCGCCGCCGAGCGCGGGGATGCCGCAGCCGGCGAGGGCGGCCGCGGCCAGTCCCGCCAGCAGGGCCGCCGCCGTCCGGGTCCTCGCCGGGCGCGCCGTCCGGGGCGCCGTCCGGGTCCTCGATCGCGATGCCATAGCGGCCCATTGTTACGCACCCGTTGCGATGCTGCGCACGGAACACCGATGCCCGTGTGATGCCTGACCGTCCTGTTTCGTCCCGTCGCCGCGTTGCGATCTTCGAACACACGTTCCATACTGGCTCGGGCGATTCATCGCTCAGACGTTCGAAGACGTGGGAGGGGGCGGGTGTGCGCTGGGATCATCTGCGGCTGGACGGCGACCCGGGTCCGGCGCCGCCGCTGATCGAGCGGCGGGCGGTGGCGCGCACGTTCGACACCCCGGAGTTCCGCGGCATGACCTTCTACGAGGTCCGGGCGAGGACGATCGTGAACAAGGTCCCCGAGGCGTCCCGGATGCCGTTCCGCTGGACGATCAACCCCTACCGGGGCTGCTCCCACGCGTGTGTCTACTGCTTCGCCCGCAAATCGCACGAGTATCTGGATCTGGACGCGGGCGCCGACTTCGACTCGCGGATCGTGGTGAAGGTGAACGCGGCCGAGCGGGTCCGGGCCGAGCTGGCGTCGCCGCGGTGGCGGGGCGAGCACATCGCGATGGGCACCAACGTCGACTGCTACCAGCGCGCCGAGGGCCGCTACCGGCTGATGCCGGGGATCCTGGCGGCGCTGCGGGACGCCGCCAACCCGTTCTCCGTGCTGACCAAGGGGTCGCTGATCCTGCGTGACCTGCCGATCCTGCGGGAGGCGGCCGAGCGCACGGAGGTCGGCGCGGCGGTCTCGGTCGGGTCGGTCGACCCGGACCTGTGGCGGCTGGCCGAGCCGGGCACGCCGCCGCCGCGCCGCCGGCTGGCGGTGTGCGCGGCGCTGAACGAGGCGGGTGTCGGCTGCGGTGTCCTGATGGGCCCGGTCCTGCCCTTCCTGTCGGACTCGCCCGCCCAGCTGGACGCGGCCGTCCGGCGGATCGCCGAGGCGGGCGCGACCTGGGTGTCGGCGATCACTCTGCATCTGCGCCCGGGGGCCCGCGAATGGTTCCTGGCGTGGCTGCGCGAGCACCGCCGCGACCTGATCGTCCCCTACGCGCGCCTGTACGGGTCCGGCGCCTACGCGCCGCGCGACTACCAGGAGGACATCTCCCGGCAGGTCCGCGACCTGGCGGCCCGGTACGGCATCGGCGACCGCGCGGCGCACCGCCGCACTCCCCCGCCGCCCGGTCCGCCGCCGCCCGAGCCGCCGCGCCAGCTGTCCCTGCTGTGAGCGCGTTCCCGGCGGTAACGGGGGTCACCGCCGGGAACGCCGGGCCGCGAACGGGAGGTCGGTGGCCCGGGTTCAGGGGGTGAGGCCGGTCAGGTGCTGGCACAGGTTCCAGACGGTGCTGCGGCTGATCGAGTCGACGCCGGCGCTGCGGGCGCGGCTGCACGTCAAGCGGGAGGAGATACGCGAGCGGGTCGCGGCGGCGCTGCTGGACCGCGCGTTCACCGCCCTGTCCCCCGCCTGACCCGCCGCCGCCCCCTCGGCTCCGGTTTCGGGCGCGGACGGGGTCAGGCGGCGCCCGCCTGGTGGGCCGCCGGGCGGGCGGGGGCGGTGCGGTGGACGGTGCGGTGGACGGTGAGCCCGGTGCGGCCGGGCGCCAGGCCGGGGCGCAGGACCAGGGCGTCGTCGTAGTCGCCGCCGAGCTCGGCCCGGTACGGGATCGGCACGGCGGCCGGCAGGGCGCGCAGCCGCTCGTCGAGCTCGGCGCCCGCGGCCGCGGCGTCGGCGGGCCCGGCACGGTCGGCGCCGGCGACGACCAGCGGCGGCAGGACGTCCATGCCGGTGTAGAACAGCGTGCCGTGCAGCAGCGGGAACAGCACGTCCTCGGCGTCGCCGTGGACGCCGCGCGGTCCAAGACCGGTGGCGCGGGCGCCGGCGGTGGTGACGACCAAGGCGCGGCGCCCGGCCAGGCCGCCCGCGCCGTAGCGCAGGGTGCGGCCCTCGCCGTCGGTGACGCCGAACGCGAACCCCTGCACGAAGACGCGGTCGAACCAGCCCTTGAGGATGGCGGGCATCCCGAACCACCACAGCGGGAACTGCACGACCAGCGCGTCCGCCCAGGCGATCTTGTCCTGTTCGGCGCGGATGTCGGCGGCCAGGGTGCCGGTGGCGTGGGCGCGCTCGGACGCCGCGCCGACGATGAGCCGCTCGCGGGGGTCGTGGCCGAAGTCGCCCGGCCCGACCACCGGGTTCCAGCCCATCGCGTACAGGTCGGAGTGGCGGACGCGATGGCCCAGGCGCGCCAGGGTCGCCGCGCCGCGGTCGCGCAGCGCGCCGCCCAGCGAGCGGCCCTCGGGATGCGCGAAGACCCACAGGACGTTCATGACGGTATTCCCTTCCTCCGGTTCGGCGACGGGTCCGGCACCGCCGCCGCATTCGATGCTGCCGGGGCAGTGGGCCGTCCACGAGTGGCCGGTAGGCCGATATGTGAAAGGATCCGGCCATGATCGACGACAGGCACCGGGTGGCGGTGCTGGTCCGCGACGGTGTCCTGCCGCTGGAACTGGGCCTGGTCCACCAGCTGTTCGGACAGGCGCGCTCTGCCGGCGGCGCGCCGCTGTACGAGGTCGTGTCGTGCGCGGTGGAACCGGGCCGCGTCGCGACCGACGCCGACTTCACGGTGACGGTCGCCCACGGACTGGACACCGTCGCCACGGCCGGCACGGTGATCGTCCCTGCGTCGCACACCCTGGACGAGATCAGCCCCGGCGACGGCCCCGTCCCGGCGGCGCTGGCCGCGGCCGCGCGGCGCGGCGCGCGGGTCGCGTCGATCTGCACGGGTGCGTTCGTGCTCGCCGCCGCGGGCCTGCTGGACGGGCGCCGCGCCACGACGCACTGGCTGTCGTGCGACCGGTTCGCCGCGATGTTCCCCTCGGTGCGGGTGGACGCGGCCGTCCTGTACGCCGACGACGGCGACGTGCTGACCTCGGCCGGCGTCGCGGCGGGCATCGACCTGTGCCTGCACCTGATCCGGCGCGACCACGGCGCGGCGGTGGCGGGCGACGTGGCGCGCCGCACCGTGGTCCCGCCGCACCGCGACGGCGGCCAGGCCCAGTTCATCGCGCGGCCCGTGCCCGAGCGGCGGCGGGCCTCCACCGGACCGGCGCGGGCGTGGACGCTGCGGCACCTGGACCGGCCCGTGACACTGGCGGACATGGCGGCGCGGGCGTCGATGAGCGTGCGGACGTTCACCCGCCGCTTCCGCCAGGAGACCGGCGTGTCACCCCAGGTGTGGCTGACCGCCCAGCGGGTCGAGCGGGCGCGGCGCCTGCTGGAGGAGACCGACCTGCCGGTCGACCGGATCGCCGAACGCGCCGGGTTCGGCACCGCGGCGTCGCTGCGCCAGCACCTGCAGGCGGCGGTCGGGGTGGCGCCCACCGCCTACCGCGCCACCTTCCGCGGCCGCTGACCCGCCCCGGGCGGACGGAGCAGGGCCGCGGGTCAGGCGTGTTCGGCGTCGAGCTCGACCGGCTCGGCGATCACGTCGACCATCGCGCCGTTGCGCAGCACCGTGATCGCCAGCGGACGCCCGATCGCCTCGGCGAACATCAGCCGCTGCAACGACTGCGCCGTCGACACCGCGCCGCCGCCCGCGGTCAGGACCAGGTCGCCGCGCCGCAGCCCGGCCCGGTCGGCGGGACTGCCGGGCACCACCTCGGCGACGCGCAACGCCTCGTCCTGCCCCACACGGGGCCGCAGCACCGCCGGGACCGGCACCGGCGCGGCGACCAGGCCGAGGAACGCGCGCCGCACCCGGCCGTCGCGGATCAGCGCGCCGATGATACGGCGCGTGGTCGCGTTGATCGGCACCGCCAGACCCAGCCCGAACCCGGCGACGGCGGTGTTGACGCCGACGACCCGGCCGCGGGCGTCGGCAAGCGCGCCGCCTGAGTTGCCCGGGTTGAGCGCGGCGTCGGTCTGGATGACGTCCTCGATCACCCGTGCCACGGTCCCGGTGCGCGTCGGCTGCGCCGCCGGCAGCGACCGGCCCAGCGCCGACACCACCCCCGCCGTCACCGACCCGGCCAGCCCGAACGGGTTGCCGACCGCGACGACCAGCTGCCCGACCACCAGCGCGTCGCTGTCACCGAGCGTGACCGGATCGGGGACGGACCCGTCGGCACGGACGACCGCCAGATCCGACAGCGGATCGGTGCCGACCACGGTGAAAGGCGCCGTCGCTCCGTCGGCGAACGCGACCTGCCCGCCGGACGCGCCGCCGACCACGTGGGCGTTGGTGAGCAGGAACCCGTCGCCGGTGAACGCCACCGCCGACCCCGAGCCCTCACCGCGCCGGTGCCGCACGCGCAGCGCCGCGACACGCGGGGTCAGCTCGCGCGCGACGGCCGACACGATCCGGGAGTAGGCGTCCAGCGGCGCGTCGTCGCGCGCGTCGTCATGGGAGTCGGAGACCATCGCACCTCCCGGATGATTACATCGTTACACGGCAACCGCCGAAGCGGAAGAAGTGTTCCCGCCCGCGCCGGGCCACGCCCGCCCGCGTCACGGTCCGCCCGGGGAGAACTCGTCCCGCAGGACGCTGTACACCACCTCGTCGTGGTAGCGGCCGCCGAAGAAGGCGCCCGCGCGCATCACGCCCTCCCGGGTGAAGCCCGCCTTCTCCAGGGCGCGCTGCTCGGCGAGGTTGCCCACGTCGGTCTCGGCCTGGATCCGGTGCGCCAGCGTGTAGGCGAACAGGTACTCCACCAGCAGCCGCTGCGCCCGGCTCCCCGCCCCGCGCCCGCGCGCCTCGGGCATCAGCGAGATCCCGATGCTCCAGCACCACGCCACACCGGCCAGCGGCACCCGCCGGTACGACACGAGCCCGATCAGGTCACCGCCGCGCTCGACCATCAGGTTGCCGGAGTCCTCGCCGAGCCAGCCGTCCTGCTCCCACCGGCGCCGGAACCGCCGCGAGTCGTGCCACCCGTCCCACAGGAACGGCCCGGCCAGGTCCGGGTCGGTCCGCAGCCGCTCGAAGAACGGCAGATCCTCCTCGGCCATCGGCCGTAACCGCACATGATCGTCCACGGGCCTCACCGTAGGCCGCCCGCGCACCGGCCACCACCGGTTCCGCCGCCCGCCCGGCCCTCCCGGGACGCCGTAGGGTGCGGGGCATGCACACCGTCCCGGGGGCGGCCGCCGAACCGGTCGTGGTCGAACGCGCCGACGGCGTCGGCGGCGAGCTGGTGCTGCGCCGCGCCGGCGCCCACTACGAGATCATCAGCAACGGCGTGTTCCTCATGGACACCCGCAACGGCGAGTCCGAACGGCTCCTGGTCCGCGCCGCCCTCGACGAAACCGCCCTCGACAACGCCGCGCCCGACCGTCGCGCGGGGCCGGTGCGGCTGCTGATCGGCGGGCTCGGCGTCGGGTTCTCCCTCGCCGAGGCCCTCGCCCACCCGCGCGTCACGCACGTCACCGTCGTCGAACGCGAACCGGCCGTGATCGCCTGGCACCGCACCCACCTGCGGCCCTGGTCACGGGACGCGCTCGACGACCCCCGCGTCACCGTCGAGAACGCCGACCTGCTCGACGTCCTCACCACCCCGCCGCCCGCCCCGCACACGGCCCCGGACGGGCGGTTCGACGCGTTGTGCCTGGACATCGACAACGGCCCCGGCTGGACCGTCACCCCCGGCAACGCCCGCCTCTACGCCCCCACCGGCCTGGACCTGCTCACCGCCCGCCTCACCCCAACCGGGACGCTCGCGGTGTGGAGCGCCAACACCGCCCCGGCGTTCGAGGCGCTCCTGCGGGACCGGTTCGCCCGCGTCCAGGCACGACCGGTCCCCGTCCCCCGCGGTGAGCCCGACGTCATCTACCTCGCCCAGAGCCCGCGTGAACGGCCGCACGGCGCATGACCGGCCCCGATCCGCGACCCACCTGACCGGCCCCGGACCACCCGTTCGCTAGGTTTCGACCTGACACCACACGTTTGGGAGGATCCGTGGCCACAGCCCACGCAGCCCGGCGGCACCCCGCCGTCCTGGGCGACCTGCTGCCCGGCGCCCTGGCCCGCGACGCCGCGCTCATCGCCGGCGCCGCCGCCTTCACCGGCATCGCCGCGCAGATCGCGGTCCCGCTGCCAGGCACCCCCGTCCCGGTCACCGGCCAGACCTTCGCGGTCCTGCTCGCCGGCGCCGCGCTCGGCCCCGGCCGCGCCGCCCTCGGCATGCTGCTCTACCTCACCGCCGGAATCGCCGGCATGCCCTGGTTCACCGACGGCGGCTCGGGCACCGGCGTCCCCACCCTCGGCTACGTCATCGGGTTCGTGGCCGCCGCGGCCGCCGTCGGCGCCATGGCACGGCGCGGCGGCGACCGCACCCCGGCCCGGACCGCCGCGACCATGCTCGCCGGCACGACGATCATGTACGCGGCGGGCGTCCCCTACCTGATGGCGTCTCTGGACGTCGACCTCGCCCGCGCCGCCGACCTCGGCCTCACCCCGTTCCTGGCCGGGGACGCACTGAAGGTGCTCCTCGCCGCCGGGCTGCTGCCGGCCGCGTGGAAGCTCACCGGCGCCGCCCGCGACCGCTGACCCCTGCCGCATCCGCCCGTCCGTCCGGTCCGCCGCCCGTACCTCCGCGCGTCATCCGCGCATAGGGCCCGGACGGACGGGCATCCACCACACAACCGGCACCCGCACACCGGCACCCTGCACACCGGCACGCAGGGCCGATGTGGCGCACACCTCACCGCGCACCCCGCCCCCGCCCGTTTGAACAGGTTCAAATCTGTCGTAGAGTAGGTCGCGTGAAGCTCGCCGTGACCGCACCGGACCGACTGTCCGTCCGCACCGTCCCGGTCCCCGACCCGGGCGACCTCATCGCACGGCTCCCTCACCCCGCCGCCCTCGCCTGGATCCGCCACGGCGACGGCATCGTCGGCTGGGGCGAGGCCGCCCGGCTCACCCTCCCCGGCGGCCCCGACCGCCTCACCGCCGCCGCCCGCCTCCTGCGCGACCTGTTCGGCGCCGCCGCCGTCGACGACCCCGTCGCCCACCCCGGCACCGGCCCCGTCGCGTTCGGCTCCTTCGGCTTCGACCCCAAATCCCCCGACTCGGTCCTCATCGTCCCCCGCCGCATCCTCGGCCGCCGCGACGGCACCGCCTGGCTCACCACCATCGGCGACGACACCGAACCCCTCACCCTCACCACACCACCGCACACCCCCACCGGCCTGCGCTGGACCCAAGGCGCCCTCCCCGAACACGCCTGGAAGGACGCCGTCGCCGCCGCCGTTGACCGCATCAGACACGGCCGCCTCGGCAAAGTCGTCCTCGCCCGCGACCTCACCGTCCGCGCCGACACCCCCATCGACGCCCGAGTCCTGCTGCACCGCCTCGCCCACCGCTTCCCCGGCTGCTACACCTTCTCCTGCGCCGGCCTCGTCGGCGCCACCCCCGAACTCCTCATCCGCCGCACCGGCGACCACATCGAATCCCTCGTCCTCGCCGGCACCACCGCCCGCGGCACCGACCCAACCGACGACCACGACCGCGCCGCACGCCTGTTCACCTCCGCCAAAGACCGCGAAGAACACCGCTACGCCACCGACATGGTCCGCGACGCACTCACCCCCCTCTGCGCCGAACTCACCGTCCCCGACCAGCCCGAACTCCTCACCCTCCCCAACCTCACCCACCTCGCCTCACCCGTCCGCGGCCGCCTCGCCGCCGACCGCTCCGTCCTCGACGTCGTCGCCGCCCTGCACCCCACCCCCGCCGTCTGCGGCACCCCCACCGACACCGCCCTCGACCTCATCCGCGAACTCGAAGGCATGGACCGCGGCCGCTACGCCGGCCCCGTCGGCTGGGTCGACGCCCGCGGCGACGGCGAATGGGGCATCGCCCTGCGCTGCGCCGAACTCGACGGCACCCGCGCCCGCCTCTTCGCCGGCTGCGGCATCGTCGCCGACTCCGACCCCGCCGCCGAACTCGCCGAAGCCCGCACCAAATTCCGCGCCATGCGCTACGCCCTCCAAGGCGACGACACCCAGCCCCGCCCCGCCGCCCGCCAAGGCTGAACCCACCACCCGGTACCGTCATCCACGACCCCACCAGCACGAACAAAGGGACACCAGCACCGTGGACGTCGAACGGACCGCCCTGCCCGGCATCGGCCTGCAACACGTCATGACCACCGGACGCGGCCGCCAACTCGGCGTCATCTCCCACCGCACCGGCCGCCGCGACCTCGTCATCTACGACAAAGAAGACCCCGACACCTGCATCGCCACCGTCGCCCTCACCGCCGACGAGGCCAGCGCCATCGCCGAACTCCTCGGCACCGGCCGCGTCCTGGAACACCTCGCCGAACTCCACCGCCAGGTCGACGGCCTCGTCACCGAACAGATCCCCATCGCCCCCGGCTCCCCCTACGACGGACGCCCCCTCGCCGACACCCGCTCCCGCACCCGCACCGGCGCCTCCATCGTCGCCGTCGTCCGCCAAGGCCAAGTCCACGCCAGCCCCCGCCCCGACTTCACCTTCACCGCCGGCGACGTCATCGTCGTCGTCGGCACCGACGAAGGCACCACCGCCGTCGCCCAGCTCCTCGCCAACGGCTGACCCGCATGGACTCAGCCGTCCAACTCATCGAACTCGGCGCCATCATCCTCGGCCTCGGCCTGCTCGGCGCCGTGTCCGTCCGCTTCTCCATCTCCCCCATCCCGCTCTACCTCATCGCCGGCCTCGCCTTCGGCTCCGGCGGCATCCTCCCCCTCACCACCAGCGAAGACTTCGTCTCCATCGGCGCCGAAGTCGGCGTCATCCTGCTCCTGTTCACCCTCGGCCTCGAATACACCGCCGACGAACTCGTCGCCACCCTCCGCACCTCCGCACCCGTCGGCCTCGCCGACCTCGCCCTCAACGCCGCCCCCGGCGCCATCGCCGCGCTCCTGCTCGGCTGGGGACCCGTCGCCGCCGTCGCCATGGCCGGCGTCACCTACGTCACCTCCTCCGGCATCACCGCCAAAGTCATCGGCGACCTCGGCTGGCTCGGCAACCGCGAAACCCCCGCCGTCCTGTCCGTCCTGGTCTTCGAAGACCTCGCCATGGCCGCCTACCTGCCCATCCTCACCGCACTCCTCGCCGGCGCCGGACTCCTCGGCGGCGCCGCCGCACTCGCCATCGCCGCCGCCACCATCACCGCCATCCTCTTCGTCGCCCTCCGCCACGGCGCCCTCGTCGAACGCTTCGTCGCCTCCCCCAGCGAAGAAGTCCTCCTCCTCAAAGTCCTCGGCCTCACCCTCCTCGTCGCCGGCCTCGCCCAGCAACTCCAGGTCTCCGCCGCCGTCGGCGCCTTCCTCGTCGGCATCGCCCTGTCCGGCACCCTCGCCCACACCGCCCAGAAACTCCTCACACCCCTCCGCGACCTATTCGCCGCCGTCTTCTTCGTCTTCTTCGGCCTCCACACCGACCCCGGCGACCTCCCACCCGTCCTCGGCGTCGCCGCCCTCCTCGCCGCCACCGGAATCCTCACCAAATTCGGCACCGGCTGGATCGCCGCACGCCGCGCCGGCGTCGCCACCACCGGACGGCTCCGCGCCGGCGCCGCCCTCACCCCACGCGGCGAATTCAACATCGTCATCGCCGGCCTCGCCGTCACCGCCGGCACCAACCCCCGCCTCGGCCCCCTCGCCGCCGCCTACGTCCTCATCCTCGCCATCGCCGGACCCGTCCTCGCCCGCGGCACCGAACCCCTCGCCGCCCGCCTCCGCACCCGCCGCGCCAACCGCCAAGCACACCACCCCGCCCCCCAGACCGACGACCCACCCGTCCCCGCCGCACGCACCACCGACGACCCCCAGGACGCCACCGAACCAGCCTGACCCCTACACCGCGGACGGCTGACAACTCGGACACCAGAACAAATTCCGCCCCGCCAGCTCCACCGCCGCCACCACCGTCCCGCACAACAGGCACGGCTGCCCCGCACGCCGATACACGTACACCTCACCGCCATGCCCGTCCACCCGCGGCGGCCGCCCCATCGCCTCCGGCGAATGCTCCGGACGGACCGTATCGATCCGCCCCTCCCGCACCCCATCAGCCATCAACACCACAAGATCCGCCCAGATCCCCACCCACTGCGACCGCGACAACCCCCGCCCCGGCAACCGCGGATCCACCCCCTGCCGGAACAGCACCTCCGCCCGGTAGATGTTCCCCGGCCCCGCCACCACCGACTGATCCATCAACAACACCGCGATCGGCGTCCGCGAACGCCCGATCCGCCGCCACGCCACCTCCGGATCAGCGTCCGCCCGCAACGGATCAGGCCCCAGCCGATCACGCAGCAACTTCACCTCACCCGGATCCAGCAGCTCACACGTATTCGGCCCACGCAGATCCGCGAACCCGCCCGCACCCTCCAACCGCAACCGCACCACCCCCACCGGCGCCGGCGCCGCCCCCGCCCCGAACACGTACTTCCCGTAAATCCCCAGATGAACGTGCAACACCCGATCGTCACCGAACCCGACCAGCAGATGCTTGCCATGCGCGTCCGCGTCCACCAGCACCCGCCCGTCCAGCATCCGCGCACCCTCCGCGAAACGCCCCTGCGGACTCGACGCGGCGACACGACGGCCGCCGAACATCCGCTGATGCTCGGCGGCCAGACGATGAATCGTGTGTCCCTCGGGCATGCCCCCGGAGCATAGCCCCACCGGTCCGCCAGGCCCTACCGCAGCGGCTCCCCCACCTCCCGCATGTGCCGCAACGCCAGCCGGTACGACCCGACCACCCCCATCTCCGCATACGACACCCCCACATCCGCGCAATGCGCACGCACCAGCGGCCGCACACGCCGCAGATTGCACCGCGGAACGCTCGGAAACAGATGATGCTCGATCTGGTAGTTCAGCCCCCCGAACGCCCAGTCCGTCACCACACCGCCCCGCACGTTCCGGGACGTCAGCACCTGCCGCCGCAGATGATCCCACCGCTCCCCCGGCGCCGGCATCGCCATCCCCTTATGGTTCGGCGCGAACACCGACCCCAGATGCACACCGAACACCGCGTGCTGCACCGCCATCAACACCAGCGCCTGCCCCACCGGCAGCAACGCGAACGCCAGCGACAGATACCCCACCACGTGCGCCAGCAGCAGCCCGCCCTCCACGACCTGGTCACGACGCGACCGGCCCCGCAGGAACATCAGGCTCCCGACCTTCAGGTTCAAACCCTCCAGCGTCAGCAGCGGAAAGAACAGCACCGCCTGATGCCGCGCCACCCACCGCAGCACACCCCGCTGCCGACCGGCCTGCTCCTCCGTCCACGCCAGAACCCCCTCCCCCACATCCGGGTCCTTCCCGACATGGTTCGGGTTGGCGTGATGCCGGTTGTGCTTGTCGCTCCACCACCCGTGCCCCATCCCCAGCAGCAGATTGCCCAGCAGCAACCCCAGCAACCGGTTCCCCCGCGCCGTCCCGGCGATCTGCCGATGCCCCGCATCATGCCCGAGGAACCCGGTGCGGACCGCGACCACGCCCAGCGGGACGCCGAGCAGGACCGTCCACCAGCCATCCCCCGCCCACGCGACCGCCGCCCACAACGCGGCCGTCGCGACCAGATTCAACCCGATCGCCCGCGCGTAGTACCCGGGACGGCGCTCCAGCAGCCCACTGGCGCGCACCCGCCGCGCCAGCGGCGTGAAATCGCTCCCTCCCCGCGCGGTCTCCTCCACCCCCTGACCGGACGGGACGGAAGAAACGGGCGGAGCGGGCAGGGTCACGGCCATGAAGCCTCCATCGGACGGAAGGGAGATCGGTCTCGGTCAACTCCCCGAAGGCTACGGAGCGTGAAACCACGTCAGTAACCCGCTACAGAGCCATCCCCGGTCTGGCTCCCAGGTCCCGCCACCGTCCCGCGGGCCTCGCTCCCCGGGACCACCACCCGGGACCCTGACCCACAGCCAGGACATGACGGCCATATAGGGTCACAAGCCATGGACGACGCCACGCGCTGGATCGAGCTGGACGGCGCTGTCAACGCCCGTGACCTGGGCGGCCTCCCGACGACCGACGGACGGACGACCCGGCGCGGCCGGATCCTGCGCTCCGACAACCTCCAGGACCTCTCGGTCGCCGACGTCCGCCTCCTGCTCGACGACTACGACCTGAAGAACGTCATCGACCTGCGCAGCGACGCCGAGGTCAGGCTCGAAGGACCCGGGCCGCTGGCACGGATACCGGCCGTGACCGTCCACCAGCTGTCGCTGTTCGCCGAAGGCGGGCGCCACACCGACGTCGCCGCCGACACCATCGACGCCGACAGGGTCCTGCCCTGGCAGGAACGGCTCAACAGCGGCCCCGAGCAGGACCGCTCACTACGCCTGTACCTCGGCTACCTCAGCGACCGCGCCGACTCGATCGTCGCGGCGCTGCGCGTCATGACCCGCACCGACGGCTCGTCGCTCGTGCACTGTGCGGCCGGCAAGGACCGCACCGGCGTCGTCTGCGCCCTCGCCCTGGACGTCGCCGGCGTCACCCGCGAGGCGATCGTCGCCGACTACGCCCAGACCGGAGAACGGCTGGAGGCCGTCCTGGACCGCCTGCGCGCCAGCGACACCTACGCGGCCGACCTCGACTCCCGCCCCGCCGACTCCCACCGCCCCCACGCGGTCCTGATGGAGAAGTTCCTCACCCGCCTCGACGAGGAGTTCGGCGGAACGACCGGCTGGCTGTCCGGCCACGGCTGGACCCCGGACGACACCGACGCCCTCACCGCACGCTTTCTCACCTAGATGTTGTGTTCTTGGTAAGTGAGATGAGGAGCATGCAACCCGCCCATGGCCTTTACGTTGTAAATTGAAGGATGAAGTAACCGGCGGTGCCGGCGCGGCGTGGATCAGGTGAGGGTGGCGCGGAGGACGGCGGCGTGGGCCGCCTTGCGCATCTCGGCGTGCAGCACCGCGTTCGCGTCCCTGTCGGTGCGGGCCTCCACGATCCGCAGCCCCTCCCCCGCCATCGCCTTCGGCAGGTCGCTCGGCACCTCCAGCAGCCGGTACCCGACGCCGTGCGCGGCCGCGACCGCCTCCAGGTCGACCTCATGCGGAGTGCCGAAGACCCGCTCGAACGGACCGGCCAGCGCCGCCTGCGGCAGCAGCGAGAAGATCCCGCCGCCCCGGTTGTTCACCACCACGATCGTCAGATCGGGACGGCGGTCCCGCGGGCCGATGATCAGGCCGTTCTGGTCGTGCAGGAACGCCAGGTCGCCGAGCAGCGCGAACGACCGGCCGCTGTGCGCCAGCGCCGCGCCGATCGCCGTCGAGACCAGCCCGTCGATCCCGCTCGCGCCCCGGTTCGCCATGATCCGGATGCCGCGGCGCGGGCGCATCACCTGGTCCAGGTCCCGGATCGGCATGCTCGCCGCCGTGAACAGCAGCGACCCGCCCGGCAGCCCCGCGACCAGGTCGCGCGCCAGCCGCGGCTCGCTCACCTCCGGCACCGCGTCCAGGACCGTGTCGACGGCCCCGGCCGCGGCCAGGTCGGCGGTGCGCCACGACTTCAGCCACGCGTCGTCGCCCGACACCACCGGGATCTCCACCTCCGGCGCGACCTGCGTCGCCGACCGGACCGGATCGGGCCAGTGCGCCAGGTCGGGCGCCAGCACGATGTGCTCCTCGGCCCGCCGCAGCAGCGACAGCAGCGGACGCGACAGCCCCGGCTTGCCCAGCGTCACCACCACCTCCGGACGGTGCCGCTCCACGAACTCCGGCACCCCCAGCAGGAAATGATGCGACGACAGCGCGTGGTCGCCGTAGCGGGCGTTGCCGTTCGGCTCGGCCAGCACGGGCCACCCCGCCATCGACGCGGCCGCCACGTACCGCTTGACGTTGGTCGCGCCGTCCCCCACGACGAGCACACCCCGGCGGGTCGGCGGGACGTGCAGCACCGACCCCGGGGTCGCCGCCCGCACCTTCGTCCACGCGCCGGTGACGTCGCCGTCCAGCGGCTCGCACCACGTGTCGTCACCATCCGGGATCAGCGGCTCACGGAACGCCGCGTTCAGATGCACCGGCCCCGGCACCGGCGCCTGCGCCAGCCCCCACGCGCGGCTCACCAGCGACCGCCAGTACGCCACCATCCCCGGACGGTTCTCCGGCACACCGATCTCGGTGCACCACCGCGCCGCCGTCCCGTACAGCTTCACCTGGTCGATCGTCTGGTTCGCGCCCGTGTCGCGCAGCTCCGGCGGACGATCCGCCGTGATCACGATCAGCGGCACGCCCGACTCGTGCGCCTCGATCACCGCCGGATGGAAGTTCGCCGCCGCCGTGCCCGACGTGCACACCAGCGCCACCGGGCGCCCCGACCGCTTCGCCAGCCCGAGCCCGAGGAACGACGCCGACCGCTCGTCGATCCGCACATGCAGCCGGAGCCGGTCCGCGTCCTCGGCGGCCTGCAGGGCCAAAGCCAGCGGCGCCGACCGCGACCCCGGCGCCAGCACCGCGTCGGTCATCCCGCACCGCAGCAGCTCGTCCACCAGGACGGTCGCCAGCGCGGTCGCCGGGTTCACGGCGCCGCCTCGATCACCGCGGGCCCGCCCAGCTCCGCCTGCGCGGCCCCGGCCCGGGCCCGCCACCCGCCGTCCGGCGCCTCCCAGCGCAGCAGCGCCTCCTCGTCCACCGCGGGCCGCCGCACCGCGATCTCGCCCGCCACCGGCCACAGCGGCTCACCGACGACGTCGCCCTCGAGCAGCGACAGCGTGCCCAGCCCGCACGCGTACGGCAGCTCCGGCAGCGCCGCCGCCAGCGCCACCCCCGCCGCCAGCCCCACCGACGTCTCCACCGCGCTCGACACCACCACCGGCAGCCCGCACGCCTCCGCCACCCGCAGCGCCGCCGCCACGCCGCCGAGCGGCTGCACCTTCAGCACCGCCACGTCAGCCGCCTCCGCCGCCCGGACCTTCAGCGGGTCCTCGGCGCGGCGGATCGACTCGTCCGCGGCGATCGGGACGTCCACGAGCCGCCGCACCCGCGCCAGCTCCTCCAGCGTCGCGCACGGCTGCTCGGCGTACTCCAGCTCCCAGCGGTCCAGCCAGCGGATCATCCGGGCGGCGTGGTCGACGTCCCACGCCCCGTTCACGTCGATCCGGACCCGGCCGTCCGGGCCGATGGCGTCGCGGACGGCCTCCACCCGCGCCAGGTCGTCGTCGTCGCTCTGGCCGCGTTCGGCGACCTTCACCTTCGCCGTGCGGCAGCCGGACTCCTTCGTCAGCGCGAACGCCCGCTCAGGCCCGACCGCCGGGATCGTCACGTTCACCGGCACCCGGTCGCGGATCGGTGCCGGCCAGCCCTCATGGGCGGCCTCCCGCGCCGCCGCGAGCCACCGCGCGCACTCGGCGGGACCGTACTCGGCGAACGGCGAGAACTCACCCCACCCGGCGGGGCCCTGGACCAGGACGCCCTCCCGCCGCGTCACACCGCGGAACCGCGTCCGCATCGGGATGGAGTACACCCGCACCCGCCGAACCCCCTGACTGCCCGCCCAATCACCGTATTCACGACCACACCGTGCGTTCGACCCTTAGTAGTACCACGGGAAACGCGACCAATCGGGGTCGCGCTTCTCCAGGAACGAGTCGCGCCCCTCGGCTGCCTCGTCGGTGCCGTAGGCCAGCCGCGTCGCCTCCCCCGCGAACACCTGCTGCCCGACGAGCCCGTCGTCGACCAGGTTGAACGCGAACTTCAGCATCCGCTGCGCCGTCGGGCTCTTCCCGTTGACCTTCCGCGCCCACTCCAGCGCCGTCGCCTCGAGCTCCGCGTGCGGGACGACCGCGTTCACCATCCCCATCCGGTGCGCCGCCTCCGCGTCGTAGGCGTCGCCGAGGAAGAAGATCTCGCGGGCGAACTTCTGGCCCACCTGACGCGCCAGATACGCCGACCCGAACCCGCCGTCGAAGCTCGCCACGTCCGCGTCGGTCTGCTTGAACCGCGCGTGCTCCCGGCTGGCGAGGGTGAGATCGCACACCACGTGCAGGCTGTGCCCGCCGCCCGCCGCCCAGCCCGGCACCACGCAGATCACGACCTTGCCCATGAACCGGATCAGCCGCTGCACCTCCAGGATGTGCAGCCGCCCCGCCCGCGCCGGATCGATCGTGTCGGACGTCTCCCCCTCGGCGTACTTGTAACCGTCCCTGCCGCGGATCCGCTGGTCGCCGCCGGAGCAGAACGCCCACCCGCCGTCGCGCGGGGACGGTCCGTTGCCCGTCAGCAGCACGCACCCGATGTCGCTGGACATCCGCGCGTGGTCCAGCGCCCGGTACAGCTCGTCCACGGTGTGCGGACGGAACGCGTTGCGCACCTCGGGCCGGTCGAACGCCACCCGGACCGTCCCGTGGTCCACCGCCCGGTGGTAGGTGATGTCGGTGAAGTCGAACCCCTCGACCTCTTTCCAGGCGTCCGCGTCGAACAGCTCCGAGACCATGTCTTCCTCTCCGTCGGGGAACAGCGCCGCCGCCGGGGCACGGCGCCTTGCGTCCCATTCAACAGCCCCCGGGTTTGAACGCGTTCAGCGGGGTCGCCTACCCTGATCAGATCATGGATCGCCCGCTGCACGCCGCCGTTCTGCCGCCGGGCCCGCCCCTGCTGCGGGCCCTCGCCGACGCGCTCGACGGCGGCCCCGCGATCTGCCCCCTGTCCCCCGACCTGCCCGAACCCGCGCTCCGCGACGTCCTGGACGCCCTGGCCCCCGACGCGATCCGCACCCCGGACGGCCTCGTCCCGCACCGCCCCCGCGGCGGGCACACCCCCGTGGACGCCGGCACCGCCGTGCTGATCGCCACGTCCGGCTCCACCGGGACGCCCAAGTTCGTCGAGCTGTCCGCCGCCGCGCTGCGCCACTCCGCCGCCGGCACCCTCGCCCGCATCGGCGCCGGCCCCGGCGACCGATGGCTGTGCTGCGTGCCCACCAGCCACATCTCCGGCGTGCAGGTCCTCGTCCGCGCCCTTGTCGCCGGCACCGAGCCGATCATCCTCCCGCGGTTCGACCCCGCCGAGGTCGCGGCCACGGAGGGCGCGCATCTCTCGCTCGTCCCGACCCAGCTGCGCCGCCTCCTGGACGCCGGCGCCGACCTCGCGCGGCTCGGCACGATCATCCTCGGGGGCGCCGCCGCCGCGCCCGGCCTGCTCGCCGAGGCCCGCGAGCGCGGCGCGCGCGTCTTCACCACCTACGGCATGAGCGAGACGTCCGGCGGCTGCGTCTACGACGGGACGCCGCTGCCCGGCATGCGCGTCGCGCTCGGCGACGGCGGCCGGATCCGCCTCGCCGGCCCGTCGCTGTTCACCCGCTACCGGCCACGCCCCGGGGAGACGGCCCAGGCCGGAGACGGGGCCAGGGACGGGGAGTGGTTCGTCACACAGGACCTGGGCGTGCTGGAGGACGGCCGGCTCCGCGTCCGCGGCCGCCTCGACGACGTGATCAACACCGGCGGGGAGAAGGTCGTCGCGGGCGAGGTCGCCGCCGCGCTGGCGCGCCACCCGAAGGTCCGCGACGTCGTCGTCGTCGGACGTCCCGACCCCGAATGGGGCGAGCGGGTCACCGCCGTCGTGGTGCCCGGCGCGTCGGGCGGCCCCGAGCTGCGGGAGCTGCGCGCCTTCGTCCGCGAGACGATGCCCGCGTACGCGGCGCCGCGCGAACTGGAGCTCGTGGACGCCATTCCGCTGCTGGCTTCGGGGAAGCCCGACCGTGCTCGTCTGCGTTCTCTTGATTTGCCACCGCCCGGGCCCTTTACGCAGTAAGGTCAGGGCGTTCTGCGTCCGGTGTGAAACGGCCCGCCGCGGGCACCACGACCGTCTGGACCGCTCCTCCACGGTCCACCGCGCACCGCGGATCCCGGGGCGCCGGGAACAACGGGCCCGTCCCGCGACGTTCCGATAAGTGCGTGCGCCACGAGCGAACACAACCCGCGCCGCACTCACACCACCGAAGGGAGGGGGGTGTCCCCATGCCGCGTAGCGCCGTCGAGACCCCGCTCACGGAGTCGGCGAGCCCCGCGCTCGACGACCTCCTCAAGCGTGGCCGCGCCCAAGGGCGCCTCTCGCTCGACGAGGTGAGGGGGGCCTTCGAGTCCGCCGGGATCAGCCCGGCACAGGGCCGTTCCATCCTGCGCGAGCTGTCCGAGGCCGGCATCAGCCTGGCCGGCGAGCCCGACACGGTCCGCAAACTGGCCGCGGCCGCCGACCACGACGGCGGCGAGACCGCCAAGGCCACGCCCGGCGCGTCCGGCGGGCCGAAGCGCGCCTCCCGCAAGAAGACCGCCGCCAAGCCCACCCGGACGGCGGCGAAGAACCGCGCCAAGGACGCCGGGAGCGACCCGGCGAGCGGCACCGCGAAGGACGCCCCGAAGGAAGACGCGAAGGGCCCCCGGCAGGGCACCCGCAACGGCTCCGCCGACGGGGATGCCGCCGACGAGGCGTTCGAGGTCACCGAGGTCGAGGCCGCCGACGCCGACGCCGGCGCCGACCTGGACGACCAGGGCACCGCCATGGGCGACTCCGTCCACACCTACCTCAAGGCCATCGGACGCCGCCAGCTGCTCACCGCCGAGCAGGAGGTCGACCTCGCCAAGCGCATCGAGGCGGGCCTGTACGCCGAGCACAAGCTGGACGGCGACGACCTCTCCCCCGCGCTGCGCGCCGACCTGGAATGGGTCGCCGCCGACGGCCGCCGCGCCAAGGCGCACATGCTCGAGGCCAACCTGCGGCTCGTGGTGTCGGTCGCGAAGAAGTACTCCGACCGGGGCCTGTCGCTGCTGGACGTCGTCCAGGAGGGGAACCTCGGCCTGATCCGCGCCGTGGAGAAGTTCGACTACTCCAAGGGCTACAAATTCTCCACGTACGCGATGTGGTGGATCCGGCAGGCGATCCAGCGCGGCTTCGCCGACTCGGCCCGCACGATCCGGCTGCCCGTGCACGTCCTGGAGATGCTGAGCAAGCTCAGCCGCGTCGAACGCGACATGCACCAGCGGCTCGGCCGCGAGCCGACCCCCGAGGAACTGGCCGTCGAGCTCGACAAGAGCCCCGAGCAGGTCCGCGAGCTGCTGCGCACCAGCCGGCAGCCGATCAGCCTCGACTCCACCATCGGGGAGGACGGCGAGACCCGCATCGGCGACCTCATCGAGGACACCGACAGCCCCGAGGCGTCCGAGCTGGTGGACCGGCAGCTCATGGCCGACCAGCTGCGCCGCACCCTGGACATCCTGTCCCCGCGCGAGGCCAAGATCATGGCGATGCGGTTCGGGCTGTACGACGGGACGCCCCGCACCCTCGACGAGATCGGCAAGGCGCTCGGGCTGACCCGTGAGCGGATCCGGCAGCTGGAGAAGGAGTCGCTGTCGAAGCTGCGGCACCCCAGCAACGCGCACCCGCTGCTCGACTTCGCCGTCTGACGCACCCGTCCGAAGCACCCGCGGCGCGCGCAAGGAGGGCCCGCCGGACCATGCCACGGTCCGGCGGGCCCTCCGCCGTTCACGCGGTTTCCGTCACCGCCGCCCCGGCGGGCAGCCGCGGACGCCGAACGCCAGGAACTGGGTGACCTCCTCGGCGCTGAAGTTGTCGTCGGAGCCCACGACCAGGGTGCACTCCCCCGTCCTCAGGCGCGGCCCCCAGCTCATCGCCTCCAGGTTCTGCGTCGACCGGCCGAAGCGGCCGAGATCGGCGACGAGCCGCTTGCTCACCGCCCGGTACGGCGTGCCCGTGGCGAGGCTGTCGCGGCTCAGCACGTCGGTCGCGCCGCGCGTGTCGAACTCGTACAGCTTGACCTTGTAGCCGGCGCCTTCGATCCAGGACCGCTCCAGCGCCAGGAACCGGTGGTCGTCGATCGCGAGGATCTCCGAGACGCCGCTGTCGGCCGTCCCGTCCGGCGGTTCCGGTGCCACCGGGAGCGGGTCGACGGGATAGGCGTGCTGCGCCCGGACCTCACCGGCGCGGCTCCAGAGGGTGAGCCGGGTCACGGCGCCGTGCTCGGCGGTCGGCGGGTCGCCGTCCTCGTAGCGCGGGCCCTCGACCATCGCGGCGATCGCGCGCGGCGTGAACGTCAGTGCCTCGAACCCGAAGTTGCGGCGCGGCCCGCGATGCTCGCCGGTCTGCCTCAGGTTCGCCGGGACGGGCAGGTCCCGGCGGAACCGGCCGTCGCGGCCCGCCCACCGGATGGACAGGTCCGACACCGCGATGCCCTTGTGCGTCTCGTCCGGGCGGTCGCCCTCGCTGCCCCACAGCACGCGGCGGCTCCGCGGGTCGTAGCGGATCGTCTCCGGGTCGGCCGACTCCGGCTTGCCGAACCCCGGGTAGGGGCTGCCGTCCCGCCGCGTCAGCGTGGACACGCCGGTGATCTTCACGCCGGTGAACGCGCCCGTGGCCGGGTCGAGGTCGAGGCGCCCGTGGTAGAAGCGGGCGGGGTCGTACCGCCACCGGTCGTCGGAGATCAGGAACCAGGTCCCGGTCCGCGGGTCGCGGTCGATGCCCGATACGCCCCCGAACGTCGTGCCTTGGATTTTCATCATGTGCGGGAGCGTCCGCTCCCCCAGGACCCGCGTGATCCGCAGCCCCGCCGTCGCGTCCGCGGTCGCGTTCGCCGCCGCGGTCGCGGTGCCCATCGACGCCACCGCCATGACCGCCGCGGCGGCGGCGGTCCTGCGCCACATCGTCCACTGTCCGTTCACCTGGCTACCATCACCCTTCGGATTCGAACCGACTCTCTGTGTAGCGAGTTCAGTATCCACGATGGGTGACGGACGATGATCGCTCTGTCAGCCGGCGTGGCGAAATTCCAGGATGGCCACGCCCATCAGGACGACACCCATCCCGGCCACGATCGCGATCTCCAGCCAGACCGGGACGACCCACCCGTTCCACGTCACGCCGGGGTTGAACGTCCGCTGCAGCGCGGGCGACAGGTCCAGGCGGGAGAACACCGCCTGGCGCAGCGGGTCGACGGCGTAGGTCAGCGGGTTGAAGCGGGTCAGGACGGTCAGCCACGTGGGCAGCCCGTTCAGCGGGTACAGCGCCCCCGACAGGAACATCATCGGCATCATGGCCATCTGGATGAGGGCGAAGAACGACTGCATCTGCTTGATCCGCGCGGCCATCATGACGCCGAAGCCGGTCAGCGCGAACGCGCCGAGGAACATCAGGGCCAGCAGCTCGGCCAGCAGCGCCGGGTCGTACGGGACGCCGGCCAGGCCCGCGAGCGCCACGATCACCGCGCCCTGCAGGGTCGCCACGAGCGCGCCCCCGACGCACTTGCCGACGACGATGGCGCTGCGGCTGACCGGCGCGACGAGCATCTCGCGCAGGAACCCGAACTCGCGGTCCCACACGATCGACCCGGCGGAGAACATCGCGGTGAACATCACCGACATCGCGCACACGCCCGGGAAGATGAACGTCTTCAGGTCGACCTCGCCGTGCGGGCCGCCGCCCACGGCCATCAGGTTGGACAGGCCGGTGCCCATGACCAGCAGCCACAGCACCGGCTGGACGAGGCCGGACACCATCCGCAGCTTGTCGCGCCAGAACCGGATCAGCTCCCGGTGCAGGACGATCTTCACGGCGCGCAGGTCCTGCCGCAGGCCGGGCTCGGGCACCCGGACGCGGACGACGTCGGCGACCGGCCGGGCCGGCCCCGCGGAGGGGAGGGAGGAGTCCGCCATCGTCATCTCCTCATCGCGCGCATGGTGATGCGCATGCGGTCGCTCGTCCCGGCCTCGGCGTCGCGGATCGTCGAGCCGGTGAACGACATGAACACGTCGTCGAGGGACGGCCTGGCGACGTTGACCGACCGGATCGGCACGCCGAGCCCGGCGAACAGCCGCGGCACGAACTCCTCCCCGGACGCCACCGAGAACGCGACCGCGCCCTCCGACACGACCGCGTCCAGGCCGAACCTGTCCTTGAGCGAGGCGATCGCGGCCGCGTCGTCGGCGGTCTGGATGCGGACACGGTCCTTGCCGACGCCCGCCTTCAGCGCCTCGGGGGTGTCAAGCGCCACGATCCGGCCGGAGTCCATGATGGCGATCCGGTCGCAGAACTCGGCCTCGTCCATGTAGTGGGTCGTCATGAAGATCGTGATCTCTTCGGCGTCCTTGAGCTGGCGGATGTAGTCCCAGATCGACGCGCGGGTCTGCGGGTCGAGGCCGACGGTCGGCTCGTCCAGGAACAGCACCCGCGGCGAGTGCAGCAGCCCGCGCGCGATCTCCAGCCGCCGCTTCATGCCGCCGGAGAAGGTCTGCACCAGGTCGCGGCGCCGATCCCAGAGCCCGACCATCTCCAGCACCTGCCGGATGCGCTCGCCGGTGACCGCCCTCGGCACCCCGTACAGCTCGGCGTGGAAGCGCAGGTTCTGCTCGCCGGACAGGTAGCCGTCGAGCGTCGGGTCCTGGAAGACGAGGCCGATGTTGCGGCGCACGCTGTCGCGCTCGGACACCACGTCGTGCCCGGCGACCCGGGCCCGCCCGCCGCTCGGCTTCAGCAGCGTGCAGAGCATGTTGATCGTGGTGGACTTGCCGGCGCCGTTCGGGCCGAGGAAGCCGAAGATCTCCCCCGGTCTGACGGTGAGACCGATGCCGCGCACGGCCTCGACGTCGCCGAACCGCTTGACCAGGCCGTCGACCTCGACGGCGGGTCCCCCGTCCGGCATCGGGCCTCCCTCCGCACCGCATGTTGTGGACGTCCCAACGGTAGGGTTACCCTATCTCTCTCGTCAAGAGAGATAGGATGTGCCAAGCGAGTCCGAGGGAGAGGGACGTGGAGGATCGGCCCGGCCCGCTGTGCGAGTCGCCCACCTACCTGATGTTCGAGCTGATGAGGCTCGCGCGGCGTACCTCGGCGCGGATGTTCCCCGGGCGGCTGCGGCTGCCGCACATGTTCGTGCTGGCGTGCGTGGCGCGCCTGGGGCCGCTGTCGCAGCGCGAGGTCGCCGAGCATCTGCGGATGGACCCGGGCGACCTCGTCGGCATCGTGGACGCGCTGGAGGAGGCCGGCCACGTCCGGCGGCGCCGCGACCCCGGCGACCGCCGCCGGTACGCGCTGGAGGCCACCGAGGACGGCCGGCTCGCGCTCGGCGCGAGCATGGACGAGCGCGCCCGGCTCAACGAGACGCTGTTCGAGCCGCTCTCACCAGACGAGCTGCGGCAGTTCCAGGGGCTGATGCTGCGCGTCCTCGCCCACCACGACCCGCGGTTCGCCGGGCCCGCGCCCCCGCCCTGCGCCCAGGACGCCCCGGCGGGCACCGCCGACCGCGACCCGGCCGCGCCCTAGCCGCGCGGCGTCAGCCGCCACCGCCCGCCGGGAGCCGGTCCTTGGGGCGCGGGGCGTCAGGGTGGGTCGTCGGGGCGGGGGTCGCATGCCAGCCGGTAGCCGCGCTTGACGACGGTCTCGACGATCCCCGGGCGGCCGAGGCCCCGCCGCAGCCGCGCCACCGCCATCTCCACCGCGTGCTCGTCGGCCCCCGGCCGCGCCGCCCCGGTCGCCGGGCCGCCGCCGGGACGGCCCGGCAGCGCGCCGCACAGCTCCGCCCGCGACACCACGTGCCCCGGCCGCCGGGCGAGCGCCCGCAGCATCGCCATCGGCGCGGGCGCGATCGGCCGCAGCCCGCCGTCCAGGACGACGGCGTGCCCGCGCAGTTCCAGCTCGGCCCCCCGCACCGACAGCCACCGCGACCGCCGCCCCGGCAGGTCCGCCGCGAGCGCCCGCACCAGCGCGCCGAGCCGCGCCCGGTCCGGCTGGACGGTCGCGACGCCCCGCCCGGCGAGCGCCCGCGCGGTGCCAGGCCCCACGCACGCCGCCACGACATGGTCGCGCAGGGCGTCCAGCAGCGGCTCCTCCAGGCCGTCCGCGGCGGCGACGGCCAGCGCCTCGGCGATCTCCCGCCCGCTGGTGAGCGCGATCGCGTCGACCGTGCCCGCGACGGCCTGGCCGACCAGCCGGCGCAGCGGCGTCGGATCCTCGGCCCGCGACCACCGGTGCGCCGGGACATCATCGCCGGGCGGCGCGACGCTGACGGCGGGCGCGAGCACGACCCGGGCGCCGCCGCGCTCCAGAAGCGCCGCGAGCGCCCCGTGGCGGCGGGCCGCCGTCACCCCGACGGCGAACCCCGCCAGCGGCCCTGGGACCGGATGCCGCGCGCCACTCGGCTCACCGGCGCTGCCCGTCGCGGTGCTCATCGGCGCGGTGACCTCCCGGCGGAAACGGATCGATGCCCCGATCCTCGGCGGGGACCGTTTCGCGGTTGGGTCCCGCCTGTCACCACCGTGTTAAAACCCCAGGTGGTGCACCCGGCGGACGCCTCCGGGCCCGTGACCTTGACGGTCGCGGGTCAAGCGTTGTCGACTTCCATCATGGCCCTTTCGTCGTCTTTTACCCGATAGCCGAACGGATTCGCTGCGCCTCGGCGATCTTCCGGACGGATGCGGCCGACGGCGCGCCACACCCCGGACCGCCCGGCGATGATCGCGCCTAACCTCGGTACATGCCCGACCTTGCTTACTACGCCTCACTGCCGCGCTCCCGCGGCGCCGCGGCGGCCCTGCTCCTGGACGACCTCGGGCGGGTCCTGCTGGTCAAGCCCACCTACAGCGAGGGCTGGTACCTGCCCGGCGGGGTCATCGAGGCCGACGAGTCCCCCCTGTCGGCGTGCGTGCGCGAATGCTCGGAGGAGCTCGGCCTCGTCCCCCGCCTGAACGGGCTGGCGTGCGTCGACTGGGGCTCCCCGCGCGACGACGGCGTCGACGCCGTCAACGTGTTCGTCTTCGGCGGCTCGATCACCGGCGAGGAGATCGCCGCGATCCGGCTGCCGCCCGACGAGCTGTCCGACCACATCCTCGTCGCCCCGGAGAAGATCCCCGAGCTGGCGCCGCAGCACGTGTCGCGCCGGATGGACCCCAGCCTGCGCGCCATGGCCGACGGCCGCGCCGTCTACCTGGAGGACGGCCGGGAGCCGCCGTTCGGCACCGGCCTCTCCACCGGAACCCCCTGACTTTCCCGCACCGGTCAAGAACCACCGGTCAAGAACCACCGGATCGACGACCCGCGCCCTGCCGTCCCCCGCGCCGGCCCCGCGCCCGGCCCGGCCCCCCGCCGGGCCCCTCACCGGTGGCCGGCCAGTCCGGCGACCGGCCCGACGAACGCAGCACCGACTCCCACGCGTCCCCGGACGACAGCGGCAGATGCGGGACGCCCCAGTGCCACGCCGACACCAGCAGATCGGGGTCGCGCGGCCGGTAGCCCGCCCCCACGGCGCGGGCCATGTCCCAGGCGTGCAGATGCCACTCCACGCACGCCGCGCCCGCGTGGTCCCCGACCGTGTACTTGGTGCCCCGGTAGATCAGATGCGTCCGCTCCCACATGTCCGGCATCAGGTCGGCGTACGCGCCCGCGGACACCCCGAACGCCATGATCCGCTCCGGGCCCGGCTCGGGCGGCAGCACCGCCAGCTCCGCCGCGTTCTGCCGCGCCTGCTGCCTGATCAGCACCGCCGACGCCGCGTCCTGCGCGAACAGCGTCGCGAGCCGGCTGTCGGGCGCGTCCTGGAGGTACTCCAGGAAGTTCTCCGCGACACAGCGCAGATGACCGGCGAGATCGATCAGCCGCCAGTCGGCGCAGGGCGTCGGGACGTCCCAGTCGCCGACCTCCCCCGCCAGCTCCCGGATCGCCCGCACCCCGTCCTGGTAGGACTCGAGTACCCGGCCCCGGTCCGGCGGCGTGCGCTCCACGTGACTTCCCCCCGCGTCCAGGGCACCGTGCGTGCACGGCGTGCCCTCTCCGCCGGGACGCCGCCGCGCGCCGGTCGCGACCTGCGACGTCCGGCGCGAGCGCCCCCCGGCGTTCCCCCGAGAGGGCAGACTCTCAAAGTTCGCCGACCGTCGCCACCCGGTGACGCTGTGTCGCCGTACGTCACCGTCACATCCCCGGAAGCGTCCCGGGTCGCCACCGGGGGGCGGATTCAGACGGCCGTGCTCAGACCGCCGTGCTCAGACCGCCGTGCTCAGACCGCCGTGCTCAGACGGCCAGGGTCGGGCTCGTCCGGAAGCTGAGCCGGTGCGCCTCGCGGGCGGTGCGGAGCCGGTCGACCTCGTCGGTCCACGGGCGCACGTCCGCGCGCGCCTTCGCCTTGCGGTACGCGATCTCCGCCGCCCGGCGCGTCTTGGCGTCCTGCGTCTCGACCGAGTAGACCCGCGGGCCCATCGCGACCCGCTCGGACGCCTCCGCGGCGGCGAGCACCTCGGTCATCGCCCGGTCGAACGCGACCGTCAGGGCCCGCAGCTCCGGCCCGGGCGTGTCCGCGCCCTGCGCGTCCCGCAGCGCCCGCTCCGCCTCGCCGGCCGCCGCGAGCCGGTCCTCGTACTCGGCGGCCAGCCGCTGGTCGGCCTCGTACGGCTCCGCGACGTCCTTGCTCACCCGGCGCCCCAGCGGCATGGTGGTCACTCCTTCGGCGGTCATGCGTGTTCCGTTCGAGGAAAGCGTACGCGGGCCCCCGGCGTGTCGTGACAACGGACACCCCGCCCCGGCCCTTTACGCAGTAAGGTCGAGGCATGGTCCGCCAGCCGAGCATCAACGCCCAGAACCGCGTCCCCCTGTCGACCGAGCGGATCATCGAGTCCGCGCTCCGGATCGTCGACGGCCAGGGCCTCGCCCGCCTCACCATGCGCCGCCTCGGCGACGCCCTGGAGGTCGAGGCGATGGCGATCTACCACCACCTCCCCCGCGGCAAGGAGCAGCTCCTGGACGGGCTCGTCGCGCACGTCGCGTCCGCGCCCGCCGACACCGGGACCGCGGCCTCGCACGGGGACTGGCGGGACGTCCTGCGCGCGTGGGCCGCCGACTACCGGACGCGGCTGCTCACGCACGCCGGCGTCCTCCCCCTCGTCGTCACCCGCCGCAACCCGGCCGCGCTCACCACCACGGTCGGGTCGCTGCGCGAGGTGCTCCGCCGCGGCGGCGTCGCCGAGGACACCGCCGCCGTCGCCGCGCACACCATCCTCGGCTACGTCATCGGCCACGCCGCGCTGGAGGTGCGCGGCACGAACGAGGACGGCGCCGAACGCGTGGTCGACTGGGACGCCCGGTTCACCGCCGGGCTGGACCTCGTCCTCGGCGGGGTGGGCTGACCGCGCTCAGTCCTCGACGAGGAGGACCTCCAGGTGCCGCGGCCCGTGCACGCCCTCCGCCCGGACCATCTCGACGCCGTGGGTCGCCGACGGCCCGCTGATCCACGTCAGCGGGCGCGCCGGGTCGAGCCGCCCGACCGCCTCCGGGACCGTTCCGACGATCTGGTCGGCGTGCACCACGCACAGGTGGTAGCCGGGAACGGCGGTGAGCGCCCGGCGGCCCTGCGCGCGGCCCCCGTCCAGGACGACGGTGCCGGTCTGCGCGATCGCCGCCGCGCAACCGGTGACGGCGCCGTCCACGGCGGCGAGCGTGTCGACGTCGACGGCCGGGGTGTCGGCGAGGGCGCGGACGCCGTCCAGCTCGGCGAGCCACCCGAACGGCAGGTCGGCCGGGACGACGATCTGCTTGGCCTCCCGCCCCCACAGCGCGGCCGCCACGGCGGTGCCCAGCTCGTCGGCACTGACGTGCCGCACCGCCGCCCGGTTGTCGGCGACCCGCTCGGTGAACAGCGCCAGGACGTCCGCCCTGTTCCCGGCCTCGTCGCCGGTCAGCCGGCGCGGGTAGCGGCGCGGCACCGGCGGGCGCGCGCCGCGGGCCCCGCCGAGCGCCTCCCGCACCCGCCGCAGCACCTCCGCGCGCGAGCCCCCGCCGCCCGCCATCGTCACGGCCGCCTCCGCGTCCACCAGGCGCGGAAGCTCTCCGACGGCGGCGCGGGCAGGTCGCGGGCCTCGGTCCACTTGCCGAGCAGGCCGGGCAGGCGGCGGATCCGGCCGCCGCGCGACAGCAGCCGCGCCCACCGGGTGCCGCGCCGCAGCGCCGTCTCGTAGCGGCGCGGGTCGCCCATCGTCCACGCCAGGCCGCGCATCAGCATCAGCTCCGGCGTCGGGACGGGGCGCCGCCGCCGCGACTCCACCACCATGCCGCGCAGATGGACCAGCACCTCCGGGATGTCGATCTTCACCGGGCAGACGTCGGCGCAGGCGCCGCACAGCGTCGACGCGTACGGCAGGGACGCGTCGGCGGCGCTGTCGACGCCGCGCAGCTGCGGGGTGAGGATCGCGCCGATCGGCCCCGGGTAGACCGGACCGTACGCCCTGCCGCCCGTCCGCTCGTAGACGGGGCACACGTTCATGCAGGCCGAACAGCGAACGCAGCGCAGCGCGGCGCGTCCGACCTCGTCGGCGAGGGCCCGGGTGCGGCCGTTGTCGAGCAGGACGAGATGGAACTCGCGCGGCCCGTCGCCCGCCGTCACCCCCGCCGACGTCGCGACGTACGGGGTCATCCGGTCGCCGGACGACGAGCGCGGCAGCAGCTGGAGGAACACCTCCAGATCGGCCCAGGTCGGGACGACCTTGTCGATCCCGGCGACGGTGATGAGCGTGTCGGGGAGGGTGAGGCACATCCGCGCGTTGCCCTCCGACTCCAGGACCACGAGCGTCCCGGTCTCGGCGACCAGGAAGTTCGCGCCGGTGACGGCGACGCGGGCGCGCAGGAACCGCTCGCGGAGATGGGTGCGGACGGCGGCGGCCAGCGCGGCGGGATCGTCGCCGAGATCGGGCCCGGCGGAGGGCATCGTCCGGCGGAACAGCTCCCTGATCTCGGCGCGGTCGCGGTGCAGCGCGGCCGACAGCAGGTGGGACGGCTCGTCGCCGCCGAGCTGGACGGCCACGTCGGCGAGGGCCGTCTCGTGGGCGGTGACGCCGGCGGCGGCGAGCGCGCCGTTCAGGCCGATCTCCCGGAGGGTCGCCGACGACGCCTTGACGACCTCGTCCGCCCCGGCCGCCCGCACCAGGCCGGTGACGATTCCGCACGCCTCGGCGGCGTCCGCCGCCCAGTGCACGGTGCCGCCCGCCGCGGTGACGGCGCGCTCCAGCTCCTCCAGGTGGGCGTCGAGGTTCAGCAGGGCGGCGTCGCGGATGGCGCGGCCGGCCTCGCGCAGGTCGTCCCAGCCGGGGAGTTCGGCGGCCGCGGCGGCCTCCCGCTCCCTGGCCGTCGCCGTCGCGCCGCGCAGGTTGCGGCGCAGGCCGGTATCGGCCAGCGCGGACCGCGCGGCGGCGGCGAACTTCGGCATCGGCAGCGGAACCGGCCCGCCCGTCCCGGCGCCGGGCCTCCTGCCGGCGGAGACCGGACTCATCCCCGCGGCGGACGGACTCATCCCGGTGGCGGACGGCGTCGTCCCCGGGGAGGAGCCCGTCACGCCGGCCCCGTCTCGGCGAGGATCTCCGCCAGGTGCATGGTCCGGACGCCGCCGCGCAGCCGGGACAGCGCCCCGCCGATGTGCGCGAGGCAGGAGTTGTCGACCGCGCAGACCACGTCGGCGCCGGTGTCGCGGATGTGCCGCACCTTGTCGGCCACCATCGCGACCGACACGTCCGAGTTCTTCATCGCGAACGCGCCGCCGAACCCGCAGCACTCCCCGGCGGCGGGCAGTTCGACCAGGTCAAGGGCCTTGACGGCGCGCAGCAGCCGGAGCGGCCGGTCGGCGACGCCGAGCGTCCGCGCGGACTGGCAGGACGGATGGTAGGTCACCCGGTGCGGGAAGTACGCGCCGACGTCGGTGACGCCGAGGACGTCCACCAGGAACTCCGTCAGCTCGTGGACGGTGAGGCCCTCGGCGGCGCGGGCCAGGCCGGGGTCGCGGGCCGTCCGCGCGATCCGCGGGTAGGCGTCGCGGACCGTGGCCGCGCAGGACGCGGACGCCGCCACCACGACCTCGGCGTCCTCGAACGCCGCCGTGTAGGCGCGGGCCAGGTCGGCGGCCTCGCGGTGGTAGCCGGTCGTCCAGTGGATCTGCCCGCAGCACGTCTGGCCAGGCGGGTACGAGACCTCGTGCCCGAGGCGTTCCAGCAGGGCCGTCACGGCCTTCCCGGTGCCCGGGAACAGCGCGTCGTCGAAGCAGGCGACGGACAGGGCGACCCGCACCGGCCTCACTCCCCCCACGCCTCGCAAAGCCCGTTCCCGCCGAACATCGTAGGGGTTTCACGCCACGACGGCGTGTCGTTCGCCGTCCGTTAGCGTGCGGAAGGGACGCTGGCCCCTGGCACTTCAGGGTGAGACGGGTCACAACCCCCCGGTACTCCGGTACCAACGGACAACCGTCCCAACGGGCTATGGCCGGTGAGCGCGAACCGTTCCACACTGAGAGGCGTCAGTAAAGGAAAGCTCCACAACCGACCCAGTAGTTGAGACCGGAGGCACACCATGTGCCCGCACCAGCCACCCTGTCCCTCGCACGACGCTCCAGACCGCGACGCCGCCAGGACGCTGGCCTCCCATCCCGAGCAGGGGTGGAGCCTGCTGTGCAACGGAGTCGTGCTCTTCGAGGACACAGGTGAGCTGCTGCCCGACGGGGGAGTCATCGCACCGCACCGGCCGACGGATCCACTGGCTCCGTCAGCCGCCTGAACGACGTCCACGGGGGACTAGTTCAAACGGGTGATCATCCTCGGGGGCACGGCCATCTGCCCGCTCCGACCGGGCCCGCACAGGGCCCGGAACGGAACCGCCAAGACCATCACCGGGACCGCTACGGGCCGCCCGTCCGCACCGGCCGGGCCGCCCGCCCTCGCAACCCCGCCCACCTCCGCAACCAGGGCTCCGCCGCCCTCCCGACCGCGGCGGGGTCCCGGTTCAGGTCGTGCCGCTCCCCCGCCAGCACCGTGACCTGCGCCGCGTCCGCCTTGTCCGGCACGCCGAACGGGTCCCGGTCGCCGTTGACGACGACGACCTCCACGCCCGCCGAGCGCAGCTCATCGACCCGCGTCTTCTCCGGCCTCCCCGGCGGGTGCAGCGGGAACGCCAGCGCCAGGACGCCGGCCGCGCCCGCGCGGGCCGCCGTCCGGCACGCCACCCTGGCGCCGTTGCTCCGCCCGCCCTGCACGAGCGGGACGTCCCCGGCCCTCCCCCGCAGCATGCCGATGATCTCCAGCCAGGCCTCGTCCTGCTTGGCCGCCGGGCCGGGCGCGCGGCGGCCCGCGAGCCGGAACGGCTGCGTCACCCGCGCCACCGAGCCGCCGAGCCCGAGCGCGGTCTCCCGGACGGCGAGCAGGTCGGGCGCGTCCACGCTCCCGTTCGACCCGTGCGTCAGGACCAGCAGGAACGCCGGGGCGTCCGCCTCGTCCAGCACCACCCCGGCGGGCCCGTGCGCGGTCACGACCTCCATCCGCCCACCGTAGCCCGCGCGGTTCGCCGGGCTAGCGGTCGGGGCTGTCGGGGGCGTCCAGGGCGAGGCGGAGGCGCTCGGCGAAGCTCTCCTGCAGCAGCGGGCCCCACGCGTAGTCGCTCGGCACCCGCACCGCCTTGCCGAGCACCTCGTGCGCGCCGCCGGACCGCCGGTCCTTCGCGGCGTCGGCCTGACGTACGGCGAGCAGCGCGTACATGTGGTCCAGGGCGCCGAACACCTCGCCGGTGAGGGCGGGGAGCGTCCCGTCCGCCACGGCCTGCTCGACGACCGGCTCCCACCACAGGTCGGCCGGGTCGGCGTCGTCCTCGTCGCCGCCGAAGTCGCGGCGCAGCCGCGCCCGGACCTGGCCCGCGGTCGCCGGGTCGGCCAGCCCCCGCCGCCACACCCGCGCCGCCTCGCCGGCACGGCCGCGCAGCGGCAGCGTCCGCGCCAGCAGCTCGGTGGCCAGCGGCCCGACCTCGGCGTCGGACGGCTCCTCCCCCACCGCCGCGGCGAACGAGCCGATCGCCTGGTCGAGGTAGGCGATGCCCAGCGCGACGGCGAGCCGCGCGTACGCGTACGGGGCGGTGCCGCGGTCGATCAGCTTCAGCCCGGCCGCCAGGGCCCGCTGCGCCCGCGCGGGCTCACCGCGCTCCAGATGCCGCTGCGCGAGGTCGTGCGCGGCGGGCGGCCCGTACTCGGCGTCGCCGGTCGCGATCACCGCCTCCCAGTGGCCCCGCGCCTCGTCGAACTCGCCGGCGTCGTCGGCGATCCGGGCCAGCGCCAGATGGGCGGGCGGGAGGTAGGCCGGGTTGCCGAAGTCGACCACCACCCGCCACGCGGGCGCCGCCTCGCCGTGCTCGCCGGCCCGCTCGTGCGTGAGCGCCAGATGGTAGGCGGCGCGCGGCCCGTACTCGGGGTCGCCGGTGGCGATCGCGACCCGGTCGGCGTCGCGCGCCCGCGCCACGTCCCCGGCGTCGTCGAGGACGACCGCCAGCCCGAGCGCGGCCTGCGCCCGGCAGGACGTCTCGCCGAGCTCCAGCACCTTCTCGAACAGCAGCGCCGCACGCCCGGCGTCACCGCTCTCGGCGAGGCTCCGCGCCTGCGCGCACAACTGGGCCGGGTCGTCGGTCACGGGACTCATCAGTCTCTGCCCTCTGAGGTCGGGGGTCCGCAGAGAGCCTAGCGACCCCCCGACGCGGCGTCTCGTGACGCCGCCGGTCCGTCCTCGAAGGCCCGGTCAGTCTTCGAACGCCCGGTCAGTCTTCGAACGCCCGGTCAGTCTTCGAACGCCTCGGGCGGCGGGCAGGAGCAGACGAGGTTGCGGTCGCCGTACGCCTGGTCGATGCGGCGGACCGGCGGCCAGTACTTGTCCTCGCGCAGGGCCGGGATCGGGTAGGCCGCCTCCTCCCGGGTGTAGGGGTGCTTCCAGTCGTCGGAGACCAGGCACGCGGCGGTGTGCGGCGCGTTCTTGAGCGGGTTGTCCTCGGCGTCGTAGCCGCCGTCGGCGACCCGCTGGATCTCCCGGCGGATCCCGATCATGGCGTCGCAGAACCGGTCGAGCTCTGCGAGGTCCTCGGACTCGGTCGGCTCGATCATCAGCGTCCCGGCGACGGGGAAGGACAGGGTCGGCGCGTGGAAGCCGTAGTCGATGAGGCGCTTGGCGACGTCCTCGGCGGTGATCCCGGTCTCCTTGGTGAGCTTGCGGAGGTCGGCGATGCACTCGTGCGCGACGAGGCCGCCCCGCCCGGTGTAGAGGATCGGGTAGTGCGGGGCGAGACGCGCGGCGAGGTAGTTCGCGGCGACGATGGCGCCCTCGGTGGCGGCGGTGAGGCCGTCCGGGCCCATCATCGCGATGTACGCCCAGGAGATCGGCAGGATGCCCGCCGAGCCCCACGGGGCGGCGGAGATCGGGCCGACGCCGGTGTCCGGCCCGGCCTCGGCGCGCATGGGATGGTTGGGCAGGAACGGGGCGAGGTGCTCGCGGACGCCGATCGGGCCGACGCCGGGCCCGCCGCCCCCGTGCGGGATGCAGAACGTCTTGTGCAGGTTGAGGTGCGAGACGTCCGAGCCGAACTCGCCGGGACGGGCCAGGCCGACGAGGGCGTTGAGGTTGGCGCCGTCGACGTAGACCTGGCCGCCCGCCTCGTGCACGGCGTCGCACACGCCAGTGATCGTCTCCTCGAACACGCCGTGCGTGGACGGGTACGTCACCATGATCGCCGCGAGCCGGTCGCCGTGCTTGCCGATCTTGGCGTGCAGGTCGTCCAGATCGACGTTGCCGCCGTCGTCGCACTTGACGACGACGACGCGCATCCCGGCCATGACGGCGCTGGCGGCGTTGGTGCCGTGCGCCGACGACGGGATCAGGCACACGTCCCGGTGTTCCTCGCCCCGCGACGCGTGGTAGCCGCGGATCGCCAGCAGCCCGGCCAGCTCGCCCTGGGAGCCCGCGTTCGGCTGGACCGACACCTTCGCGTACCCGGTGATCTCGGCGAGCGCGGCCTCCAGTTCGCCGATCAGCTCGACGTACCCGGCGGCCTGGTCGACGGGCGCGAACGGGTGGATGTTCGCGAACTCCGGCCAGGTGATCGGCTCCATCTCGGCGGTGGCGTTCAGCTTCATCGTGCAGGACCCGAGCGGGATCATCGAGCGGTCGAGCGCGACGTCCCTGTCCTGGAGCTTGCGCAGGTAGCGCAGCATCGCCGTCTCGGAGCGGTGCGCGTGGAAGACGGGGTGGGTCAGGTAGGGGCTCTCGCGGCGCAGCGTGCCCGGGAGCGCCTCGGCCGCCTCACCGGCCGCGGCGACGCCGAACGCGTCCAGGACGGCGGTGACGTGCTCGGGCAGCGTCGTCTCGTCGCAGGCGATCCCGACGTGGTCGGCGTCGACGGGCCGCAGGTTGACGCCCCGTTCGAGGGCCGCTTCGACGACCTGGGCGGCGCGTCCGGGCACGCGGGCGAGGACGGTGTCGAAGAACGCGCCGTGCACGACCTCCACGCCGCCCTCGCGCAGCCCGGCGGCGATCTCGGCGGCGCGCCGGTGCGCCCGCTGCGCGATCGCGGCGAGCCCCTCCGGGCCGTGGTAGACGGCGTACATGCCCGCCATGACGGCGAGCAGCACCTGCGCGGTACAGATGTTGCTGGTGGCCTTCTCGCGCCGGATGTGCTGCTCGCGGGTCTGGAGCGCCAGCCGGTGGGCGGGCGCGCCGTCGGCGTCGACGGACACGCCGACGAGCCGGCCGGGGAGCTGCCGCTGGATGCCCTCGCGGACCGCCATGTAGCCGGCGTGCGGGCCGCCGAACCCGTACGGGACGCCGAACCGCTGCGCCGAGCCGACCGCGATGTCGGCGCCGGACTCCCCCGGCGGGCGCAGCAGCGTCAGCGCGAGCAGGTCGGCGGCGACGACCGCCTGCGCGCCGCGCTCGTGCGCCTGCGCGATGACGGGCTCCAGGTCGCGGACGGCGCCCGACGCGCCCGGGTACTGCAACAGCACGCCGAACACGCCGCCGTCGGGGCCGCCGGGGCCCTCGGGCAGCCCGCCGGACAGGTCGGCGACGACGACGTCGATGCCGAGCGGGACGGCCCGCGTCCGGACGACCTCGATCGTCTGCGGCAGCACGTCCGCGTCCACGAGGAACGTTCCCGGCTCCTTGCGCTTGGTCACGCGGTGCGCGAGGGCCATGCCCTCGGCGGCGGCGGTCGCCTCGTCCAGCATGGACGCGTTCGCGACCGGCAGCCCGGTCAGGTCGCTGACGGCGGTCTGGAAGTTGAGCAGCGCCTCCAGGCGTCCCTGGGAGATTTCCGGCTGGTAGGGCGTGTAGGCGGTGTACCAGCCGGGGTTCTCCAGGACGTTCCGCATGATCACGCCGGGGGTGGTCGTCCCGTGGTAGCCGAGGCCGATCATGGAGGTGCGGACGGTGTTGCGGGCGGCGAGCTCGCGGAGGCGGTCCAGCGCGGCGGTCTCGCTCAGCGCGGGCGGCAGGTCCAGCGGGCGGGACGTGCGGATCGCGGCGGGGACGGCGTCGTCGATCAGCGCGTCGGCGGCCGCGTAGCCGATGGCGGCGAGCATCCTCGCCTGGTCGTCCGGCGAGGGGCCGATGTGCCGGTCGGCGAACGCGGAGCGCGGATGCTGCGGCGAAGCCACGGGGGCGAAGAACTGGGCGGTCATGGAGAGCCTCCTGGCTGCTGCGGTCGCTCAGGTGCGCCGCCTGGCACGCGGGCCGGGCGGCCGGTCTCCCCCTCTGTCATCGGCACCTGAGAGCTTCACCCGCGCCGCGGGGTTTCCCCTTCGGTGAGCCGCCTTCCCACGATGCGAGAGTCGACGCCTGCTTTCCAGAGGTGCCTCGCCCGAGCGGTCCTTTTGCCTGAGAGGTTCCGGGGAGGTTGCCCCTTCGGCGCCCCACGCTGGCGGCGTGGGATCTCTCCCGCACAGGGTCGACGGCATGTCCAGGACAAACCCTACCCAAAGATCGGGTCCGCGATCACGGCGGTCCCGCCGGACCCGACCCCGCCGGGGACCCCTGCCGTACCACCGCCGTACCAGCCAGTACGATGTGCATTCCCACCTGGGGCGGAACGGCCTCGGGCGACGCGGACGGAGATGGGCTGCGGGGTGAGAGCGCGACGCCGGCGGGGCGCCGGCCGTTCGACGGCGCGCCGCCGGGTCTGGGACGCTGATCGCGATGACGGATGGTCAGCGCGGCGGTACGGCGTGACACGGACCCATAACGGCACGGGGCCCCCGCGGCACGGCACGGCCGCCGGCGCGACCGCCGGTACGGCCGCGGTCGTGCCCGTCGACGAGCCCGCCCAGCCGGACCGGATCCGCCGCCCCGCCGACGCGATCAGGTTCGCGGCGTCCGTCGTCGGGCTCGCGGCGGTGATGCTGCTGGTGTCCATCGCGCAGTCGACGACGCACGGCCTGCACACCGACATCGCCGAGGGCGCCGCGCACGCGCCGCGGCTGCTGCTGTCGCTGGCGACGCTCGTGTCGAGCTTCGGGGTGCTGGCCGTGCCGATCGCGTTCGGGATCGAGCGGCTGTTCCACAAGGACGGGACGCGGGTCGCGATCGCGCTGCTCGCCGCCATGATCGCGTTCGGCGTCACGGTGGGCCTGGACGACCTGGTGGTCCGGGGCGCGCCCGGCGGCGTGCTGGACTCGCTGATCTGGGGCGGCACCGAGACCGCGCCGGTGCACACCGACATCGCGCCGGTGATCGCGTTCGTCAGCGCGGTCGGGATGGCGGGCCGCGTCCGCTGGCAGGCCGCGACCTGGGCGATGATCGGGCTGGCGGCGCTGACGGGACTCACCGCGTCCTATGCCTCGGTCGCCGCGCTGGCCGCGACCTACTTCCTCGGCCGCGCCATCGGCCACGGCACCCTGTACGCGGTCGGCACCCCGAACCCGCGCCCGCCCGGCCGGGCGGTGATGGCGGCGCTCGGACGTCTCGGGCCGCGCCCGGAGCGGGCCGCGCGCCTGGACGAACCCGCCGACGGCGCCGAGGAGACCCGCCGGTACGGCGTCGTCCTCGCGCCCGGCCCCGAGCACGGGCGCGGCGCCCGGAACCCCGCGGGCCCGTCCGGCTGGAAGGGTTCGGACGGCGACTGGGACCTTGAGCTGCACGTCCTGGACCGCGACCAGCAGACGGCGGGATTGCTGTACCGGATCTGGCGGCTGCTGCGGCTGCGCGCCACGACGACCGGGCGGGCGCTGCGCTCGCTGCGCCGGTCGCTGGAGCAGGAGTCGCTGATGGCGTACGCGGTCGACGCGGCGGGCGTCCGGACCCCGCGCCTGGTCGGGACGTCGGAGGTCGGCACGGAGGCGGCGCTGCTCGCCTACGAGCACGTCCCCGGGCGGCGGCTCGCGGACCTCGCCGACGAGGACGTCACCGACGGGCTCCTCACGGACGTGTGGCGCCAGTTCCGCGCCCTGCAGGCGGGGCGGCTCGCGCACCGGCGGCTGCAGGACGGCGCGGTCCTGGTCGGCGACGACGGCGACGCCTACATCACCGACCTGCGCGCCGGGGAGATCGCGGCGGGCGACCTGGCGCTGCGGCTCGACCTGGCGCAGCTGCTGACGACGCTGGCGCTGCGGGCGGGGCCGGAACGGGCCGTCCGCACCGCCGCGGACGTGCTCGGCGAGGAGGCCCTCGCGGCCGCGGTGCCGCTGCTGCAGCGGGTGGCGCTGTCGCGGACGACCCGCACCGCGCTGCGCCACGACCGGGACCTGCTGACCCGCATCCGGGAACAGATCGTCCGGTTGAAGCCGGAGACCGAGGTCGCCCCCGCCAGGCTGGAACGTTTCCGGCCCCGGACGATCTTCAGCATCGTGGCGCTGTCGGTCGCTGCGTACATCGTCATCCCGCAGGTGGCGAGCCTGGACCTCGGGAAGATGACGGCCACCGCGAGCTGGTACTGGGTGCTCGTCGCGCTCGGCGCGGCGGCGCTGACCTACGTCGCGGCGGCGCTCATGCTGATGGGGTTCGTCCCGGAGAGGCTGCCGCTCGGGCGGACGATCCTGGCGCAGCTCGCCGCGTCGTTCGTGAAGCTCGTGGCGCCGGCGGCCGTCGGCGGCGTCGCCGTCAACACCCGTTACCTGCAACGCTCCGGGATGCGTCCGGGCCAGGCCGTGGCGAGCGTCGGAGCGTCGCAACTCGTCGGCCTCGTCACGCACGTCCTGCTGCTGATCCTCTTCGGGTTCCTCACCGGGTCCACGACGAAGGCGACACAGGACCTGGCGCCGTCCCGCACGGTCGTCATCGCCGTGCTGTCGCTCGGGCTCCTCGCCGGGCTGGCGCTGACGGTGCCGCGCGTCCGGCGGGAGGCGACGACCCGTCTGAGGAGCATGTTCTCCGGTGTGGTGCCCCGCCTGGTGGACGTCCTGCAATCCCCGAAGAAGCTGTCGACCGGAATGGGCGGGACGCTCCTGCTGACGGTGGCGTTCGTGCTGTGCCTGGACGCGTCGATCCGCGCGTTCGGCGGCTCGCTGCCGCTGACGTCCGTGGTGGTGGTGTTCCTCACCGCCAACGCGATCGGGTCGGCCGCGCCGACACCCGGCGGCCTCGGCGCCGTCGAAGGCGCCCTCACCCTGGCGTTGACGATCTCGGGGCTCTCCGCGGAGACGGCGACGTCCGCGGTCCTGCTCTACCGGCTGCTCACCCTGTGGCTGCCCGTCCTGCCCGGCTGGGGAGCGTTCGCCTACCTGCAGCGCAAGGAGGCGCTGTAGTCATCCGGTGCGGCGCGCGCGGCGCCGGTTGGCCAGCTCGTCGTGCGGGTGGCCTGAGCCGTCGTCCACGGCGGCGGCGCGCTCACCGGGAAGTTCCGCGAGGCTGCCCTCCACCTCCTGCCACACCCGTCCGAGCGCGATGCCGAACACGCCCTGCCCGCCCTGCAGAAGATCGACGACCTCGTCCGGCGACGTGCACTCGTACACGCTGACGCCGTCGCTCATCAGCGTGATCTGCGCCAGATCCTGCACGCCGCGGTCACGCAGATGGGTGACGGCCGTGCGTATCTGCTGCAGCGACACCCCCGTGTCGAGCAACCGCTTCACGACCTTCAGAACGAGGATGTCGCGGAAGCTGTACAGCCGCTGGCTCCCGGACCCGTGCGCCGGCCGCACGCTCGGCTCGACCAGCTTCGTCCGCGCCCAGTAGTCCAGCTGCCGGTAGGTGATTCCCGCCGCTGCGCATGCCGTCGGGCCGCGGTAACCGACATCCTCCGGCGGCGCCGACACCCGCGTGTCGAAGAGCAGCCCCTGCTCTCCGGCGCGCTGGGACGCCATGTGCCTCTCGGGGGTCGCCTTGCCCTCGCCGCTGCTCACCGCCACGCGGACCTCCGGCTTCAAATCATCCCGAGGCGCTTCGTCAAGGGGGTTTGACGAATTACACCACGGGTGTTCCACCAGCACGGTAGGTGCCGGTCAGGGTGGGGTCAACGTTCACCGTCGGCGCGTCGCATGCCCGGATGAACCGGCTTCACGTGGGCAAACGGTGCTTGTCTGCATTTACACTCCTCCTTCGGCCCCAGGGGCCTCCATCGTCGTGAAATGCGTGCTGTGTTCGTCGCACCGCCCTCCTCCTTCGGCCCCGGCGGGCCTCCATCGTCGGGCGCCGCGTGCGATCGCCGCATCGCTCCGGCTCGCCTTGCGGCTCGCTGCGCGATCAGATTTCTCGCGAGCTCGAAACCTGCCTCCGGACGCGATCGGGACGCCCCAGGTCGTCGCAGGTTGCGGTGATGGCTGAGGTGGTCGCACAAGCCACACCGGCGAGCGATCAAGCTCATCTTCAAGAATCCCCAGGAACAGGATAATCAAAACCCACTACTCGCCCGCGATCGTGGCACCTCAGGCTATCTCGCCGCGAGGCCGGTTCCCGGCAGGCTCGCCGTGCGGACGAAGGCGCCGCGGCCGCACCTCTCCCGGCCGAGCCGTCAGCCGGCTCGGCCGAAGTCCTCCGGGGAGATGGTGTCGAGGAACTCGCGGAACTTCTCGACTTCGTCTTCCTGTTCGTCGGGGATGGCCACGCCGGCCTCCTCGAGGACGTCCTCGCTGGCGAAGATGGTGGCGCCGGTGCGCAGGGCCAGGGCGATGGAGTCGGACGGGCGGGCGCTGACCTCGACGCCGTTGGAGAAGATGAGGTCGGCGAAGAAGATGCCCTCGCGCAGCGCGGTGATGTTGACGGTGCGGAGCTGGACGCTGAGGGCGTCCAGGACGTCGCGGAACAGGTCGTGGGTGAGGGGACGTGCGGGCAGGACGCCCTGCTGGGCGAAGGCGATCGCGGTCGCCTCGACCGCCCCGATCCAGATGGGCAGGTAGCGGTCGCCCTCCGTCTCCTTCAACAGGACGATGGGCTGGTTGGAGGGCATCTCGACCCGGACGCCGACGACCTCCATCTGCTTCACTGCGGCTCCCTGCTGGTTCTCGCTAACTCGATCACCACGTGCAGCGGATCGATTCGTGACCGAACCCTGTAGCCAACGTACACCCCGCCCCGGACACCTCGTGATGCCGCCGGTACGGCAAAATCCTCCGCGGCGCGCATGATCAGCGGTCGAGGCTTTCGCGGAGACCGGCGGAGACCAGCGCGGCGTGCAGCCTTACGGAGAGCGTGGCGATCTCCCGGGCGGTCTCGGCGGCCTGTTCGTGGGCGCCGCGGCTGCGGCGGCGCAGCTGCGGGGCGACCATCTGCTCGATGAGGCCGGCCTGCCGGTCCGCGGCGGCCTTGACGGCGCGCAGGTGCCGGACCTCGAAACCGTACTCGCCGAGCGCGGCGGCGGCGCGGGCGATGTTCAGCGCGTCGCCCTCGTAGTGGGTGCCGGCGCGGCGGACGAGGCCGTACTCCTCCAGGCGGGCGAGCAGGGACTCGTCGATCCCCGCGCCGTCGAGGAGCTGGCGGCGGGTGAGCCGGACGGCGGGGTCCTCGGCGGTGGTGTCGGCGGCGACGAGGGTGCGGGGGCGGCGCTGTCCGGGCCTGTGCTGTTCCGGCAGGTGCTGTTCGGGCCGGTGCTGTTCCGGCAGGTGCTGTTCGGGCCGGTGCTGTTCGGGCCGGTGTTGTTCGGGGCCGTGCGGTTCGGGGCGGTGCGGTTCGGGGCGGTGGGGGCCGAGGGGCGGGACGTTCTCGCCGCGGTCACGCGCCTGGAGGTGCTGCCGGATGACGCGCAGCGGCAGGTAGTGGTCGCGCTGCGCGGTGAGGACAAAGCGGAGCCGTTCCACGTCGGCGTCGGCGAACTTGCGATAGCCGGACGGGCTGCGCTGCGGTTCGACGAGACCCTCGGACTCCAGGAACCGGATCTTGGAGATGGTGATGTCGGGGAAGTCGGGCCTGAGCAGTCCGAGGACGTCCCCGATCGTCATCAGGGACCGGGCTGGCTGCGGGTTCATGGCCGCTCCCATCGTCGCCCGTCAGGCGTGCGCCGGGTTGGTCTGGAACACCAGCCGGAACTTGCCGATCTGCACCTCGTCGCCGCCCGAGAGCCCGGCGTGGTCGATCCGCTGCCGGTTGACGTAGGTGCCGTTCAGGCTACCGACGTCGCGGACGGAGAACGTCGCGCCGTGCCGGACGAACTCGGCGTGCCGGCGGGACACGGTGACGTCGTCCAGGAAGATGTGGCTCTCGGGGTGCCGGCCCGCGGACGTGCGGTCCTGGTCGAGCAGGAAGCGGCTGCCGGCGTTCGGGCCCCGCTTCACCACGAGCAGCGCGGTTCCCGGGGGGAGCGCCTCCATGGCCATCTGGTCGGGCCCGAGCGAGGGCTCCTCGGCGCCCGCGTCGGTGTCCAGCGCCTCGAACCCGCCGATGGAGATCGTGGACGTGGACTCGCCGGGCGACTCCCGGGGAGGCAGCGGGCTCCGGCTGAGCGGAGTGCCGCAGTTCGAGCAGAAGCGGGCATCATCCGGGTTGGCGTGACCGCACTGCGTGCAGTAGACGCTCGGCATCGATCGGCTCGGCCTCCTACCATCGGCGTGCCGCGCGCGCCGCCCGCCGCAACGGGAGCCGCCTGCGCCACGCGCATCCTTCAACCAACCCACGCCGGGGACCCGCCCCGACCACGGTCCAACTCACCGGCCGCTTACGGGACGGTCGCCGCAACTTACGCGGGTATTACCCGAGGGGTCAACTGGAACGGTGAGCCGGCTGGACCAAACTACATTCGTTGATGATCGCAGGTCTACGCCGCCGCGCGGACGCCCCCTTCGCGACGCCCGAGCCCGGCGTCCGGTTTACGCCTTCCCCGTTTCCCCTACGGAGACCGTATCGCGTCGACGGTGATTTTCGCGCGCGGGGTGATCGAGACGGTGGCTCCGGCGCCGCGCAGCGTCTTGACCAGCCCGCCGGGGATGTTCAGCGCGGTGGTCATCGTGTGGGGGTCGCCGATGGCGAGGAAGCGGTACGGGGCGGTGAGGGGCCTTCCGTCGGCCTGGACGCCGTCGCGGCCGTCCAGGAAGTAGGTGTCGACGCCCGCGCGCACGTCGTTGACCTGGAGGACCTCGGCGCCGGCGTCGCGGAGTTCCTGGAGGGCGTCCAGGAGGTTGAGCGCCTTGACGCCGCGGTGCGGGTCGCCGATCCGGAGTTCGATGCCGGGGCCCTCGGCCGGGACGGTGCCCGCCAGGAGGCCATAGGTGGTCGCGCGCTTGCGCGCCTCCTCAAGGGCGGTACCTCCCTCGGCGTCCCTTTCCAGCCGGGCCTTGGTGTCCTCCAGGTCGCGCAGGTCGCCGCGCAGGCGCTCGGAGCGCTGGCCCAGATCGGACAGGATCCCGACGAGCTCGTCCTGCCGCGCGGTGGCGAACGTGGTGTCGCGCTCGTTCGACTGGATCTGGGCGACGGCCGCGAATCCCAGGACGAGGCAGAGGAGCCCCACGACCAACTGGCCCATGCTGACTCGCGGTCTCAACAGATCGAGGAGGCCGCGCAGTCCCGCCGGGCCGCCGGGCGACGGCTCGTCCGGCCGCTCGTCCGGCGCCTCGGCCGGCCGCTCGTCGGGGCGCTCGTGCGGGTGCTCGTCGCCGGTCATGCGCCGAACAACTTCCGGCGGATGCCCGCCGCGTTGGAGAAGATCCGGATGCCGAGGACGACCACGACGCCGGTGGACAGCTGCGAGCCGACGCCGAGCTTGTCGCCGAGGAAGACGATCAGCGCGGCGATGACGGTGTTGCTGACGAACGACACCACGAACACCTTCTCGTCGAAGATGCCCTCCAGCCGGGCCCTGATCCCGCCGAACATGGCGTCGAGCGCCGCGACGATCGCGATCGGCAGGTACGGCTCCAGCCAGAGCGGCACGTCCGGCTGGAGCAGCAGGCCCAGCGCCACGCCGATCACCAGCCCGATCAGCGCGATCAACGTCGGGTCTCCTCTCCCCAGCTCACTTCTCCCCCGCTCACCGGCCGGCCTTCTCGCGCGCGTACCGCAGCCGGACGGTGCCCGCCGCGGGCAGGCGCACGCCGGACGACCGGCGGGTGCCGTATGAGATCTCGAAGCGCTCGCGCAGGGCCCGCAGCCGCCGGTCGGCGGCCGAGCCGGCGAACGCGTCCCGGAGACGGCCGGGGTCGCCGAGCGCCGTCACCTCGTAGGGGCGGCCGAGCGGCCGGTAGTCGACCAGGATCGCCTCGCCCGCGGCGCGGATCGCGGTCGCCGGGGTGAGCCGCAGCCCGTTGACGCCGATGGCCTCGGCGCCCGCCGCCCAGAGCCCGTTCACCAGGACCTGGAGGTCCTGATCATAGACCCGGCCGCCGGTGCGGGCCGGGCGCCCGTCCGGGCCGTCGCCGGCGGGAGGGGCGTCGTCCAGCGTGACGACCAGCGCGTCGCCGGTGGCGGGCGTCGCGGCCGCGGCGGCGCCCGCGAGGGCGAGATCGCGCCGGGCGCGGCGGCCGTCCGCGCTGCGGGCGAGCGCCGCGGCCCGGTGCCGCTCCGTCTCGGCGCGCAGCCGGTCGAGGCGGCGCTGGAGGCCGTCGGTCTCGGCGGTGCGGGCGTGGATCTCGCCGACGAGCCGGGTGCGCTGCCCGGCCGCCACGGGCTCGCTCCGGCGCGCCTCCGCCCCGGCGACGGCGATCAGCGTCCCGGCGAGGACGACGACGAGCAGGACGCCGCCGCCGCGCAGCCGCCCGCGCGGCGGGCCCGGCTCACCGGCCGCGGCGCGCCGCGCCGCGGCCTCCGCGTAGCCGTGATCGAGGACCTTGCCCGCGAACAGGTCGGCGAGCAACGACATGGACGCGTCGGGCCGCCGCCCGGGCGGGCCGCCGTCCTCTCGTGGTGCGATCACCGGCCCATCATGGCCCACCGGAGGGCCCGTTCACGACAGGGACGCAGGTCAGCGCGGCAGCGTGATCGTGAACGCGGCGCCGCCGCCGGGCGCGGGGGCGGCGGACGCGCGGCCGCCGTGCGCCGCGGCGACGGCCGCGACGATCGACAGCCCGAGGCCGGAGCCGCCCGGCTGGGCGGCCGCGTCGCGGGCCCGGGACTCGTCGGTCCGGTAGAAGCGCTCGAACACGCGCGGGAGGTCGTCCGCCGGGATCCCCGGGCCCTCGTCGGCGACCTCCAGGACGGCCTCGCCGTCCCGCGCGGTCACGCGGACGGTCGCGGCCGTGCCTGCGGGCGTGTGCCGCCGGACGTTCGCCAGCAGGTTGTCGAGGACCTGGCGGAGCCGTCCGGCGTCGCCGGTGACGACGACGGGGCCGTCCGCCTCCAGGGTGAGGGGGCGGCCCTGGTCGACGACGGCGGCGTCGGCGACCGCGTCGGCGGCGAGGGCGGCCAGGTCGACCGGGTCGCGTTCGAGCGGGCGGCCCTGGTCGAGCCGGGCGAGCAGCAGCATCTCGTCGACGAGGCGGCCCATCCGCTCGGCCTCGGACTCGATGCGGCGCATCGCCTTGGCGAGGTCCTCGGGACGGTCGGCGGCGCCGCGGCGGAACAGCTCGGCGTAGCCGCGGACGGTGGCGACCGGGGTGCGCAGCTCGTGGGAGGCGTCGGCGACGAAGCGACGCAGCCGGTCACGGGACGCCTCCCGTTCGCGGAACGACGCCTCGATCTGCTCCAGCATGCCGTTGAGCGCGTCGGCGAGCCGTCCCACCTCCGTCTTCGGGCCGTGCACGGCGAGCCGCCTGGCCAGGTCGCCGTCGCCGATCGTCGCGGCGGTCGCGGCGATCTCCTCCAGCGGGCGGGTGGCGCGGCGGACGGCCCGCCACACCAGCAGCCCCACGCCGAGGAGCACCGCGAGCGTGACGCTGAACAGGGTGCCGAGGGTGCGGCCGAAGAACTCGTCCTGCGCGGTGGTGGTCATCGCGGTGACGAGGATGGTCCGCTCGCCGGGCACCCAGGCGGTGCGGACGAGCCAGTCCGGGTCGTCCCCGCCGAACGGGCCGTCGTCGGAGGTCTCCATGCGGACGAACCGCTCCCCGTCGGGGTTGCCGCCCGACGTCGCGCCCGGACGCAGGTCGTCCGGCAGCGGCGGCTCGCCGACGAACGAGACGGTCTCCACCGGGGTGCCGTCGAGCCGCCGGACCTGGATGAACAGCGGCAGCCCGCCGCCGTCGCCGGCCGCGCGCCACAGCCGGTCCAGCCCCGAGGAGGCCTCCGAGAGCCGCGACCAGCCGCCGCCGGGGCCGCTCTCGGAGAACAACGCGGCGGCCTCGCGTCCCACGCTGGTCATCCGCTTGTGCTCGCTGTTGGTCTTCCAGTCGTTCAGCGCGGCGAAGCTGGACGCGCCCGCGGTCAGCAGGCCGAGCGCCAGCAGCCCGAGCTGGGTCAGCACGATGCGCCTGCGCAGCGACATCAGCCCTCCCGGGGCATGCGGAGGATGTAGCCGACGCGCGGCACCGTGTGGATGAGGCGCGGGTCGCGGTCGTCGAGCTTGCGGCGCAGGTAGCTGACATAGGTCTGGACGACGCCGTCGCCGCCGCCGAAGTCGTACTGCCACACGTGGTCGAGGATCTGCCGTTTCGTCAGCACCCGGCCGGAGTTGAGGAGCAGGTAGCGCAGCAGCTTGTACTCGGTGGGGGTGAGGTCGACCAGGACGCCGCCGCGCCGGACCTCGTAGGTGTCCTCGTCGAGCTCCAGGTCGGCGAACGACAGCCGGGCCCGCTCCCGTCCGGCGGGGCGGGTGCGGCGCAGCACGGCGCGGATCCGGGCGATCAGCTCCTCCAGGCTGAACGGCTTGGTGACGTAGTCGTCGCCGCCGACCGTCAGGCCCTTGATCTTGTCCTCGGTGGCGTCGCGGGCGGTGAGGAACACGACCGGGGCCTGGCAGCCGTCGCGCCGCAGCCGGGCGCAGGCGTCCATGCCGGAGCCGTCCGGGAGCATCACGTCCAGGACGATCAGGTCGGGGCCGAAGCTCGGAATGCTCGCCAGCGCCTCCGTGCCCGACCCGGCCACGGCCGTCTCGAAGCCTTCGTAGCGCAGCGCGGTGGCGACGAGGTCGGCGAGGAACGCCTCGTCGTCCACGACGAGGATCTTGGTGGGCGTCACGATGCCAGTCTTCCCGGTGCGCGGCGCCGGGCGCACTGCGGGCGTCCTGTGGAAGGTCTTAGGGATCCCTGTGAAGACGGTTTCACAGGGATCCCCAAGAACGCTCACACGGCGGCCGCAGAGCGGGCCGATGCAGTAGTGCGCATGGACAGATTCTCTGGATTCGTGCTCCGGCACCGGCTCCTGATCAGCCTTGTGTGGCTGGCCGCCGCGTGCGCGGGCGCCTTCGCCGCGCTCAAGGTGCCCGACCGGCTCACCGAGGACTTCGCGCCGCCGGGCTCGGCCGCGCGGGACGCCAACACCGCGATCGTGCGCGCCTACGAAACGGGCGGCGACGACGCCCCGATCGTCCCGGTGGTGACGCTGCCGGCCGGGACGTCCGCGGAGTCGCCGCAGGGCCGCGAGGCGCTGTCGAAGGCGTTCACGGCGGCCGGGGAACGGCTCGGCGCGCGGGTCGTCTCGTACGCCAACACCGGCGACACCCGCTTCGTCGGCGAGGACGGCCGGACCGTGTACGGCCTCGTCTTCACGCACACGGAGGTGGGCGCGAGCGAGCTCGCGGACACCCCGGACTCGATCGGCCCGCTCACCCAGGCGATGCGGGCCGAGCTGCCCGCCGGGTCGGCGCTGCACGTGACGGGCATCGACGAGCTGGCGGACGAGGCCGGGCAGGAGGGGCCGGGCGTGCTCACCGAGACGCTCATCGGCGGGTCCGGCGCGCTCATCGTCCTGGCGTTCGTGTTCGGGTCGGTGCTGGCGATCGTGCCGCTCGTCATCGCGGCCGTCTCGATCCTGACCTCGTTCGGCCTCATCTACGGCATCACCGGCGTCACCGACGTGAACTTCATGGTGCAGTTCGTGATCGCCCTCATCGGGCTCGGCGTCGCCATCGACTACTCGCTGCTGGTGGTGACGCGGTGGCGCGAGGAACGGGCGCGGGGGCTGTCGGCCGAGGACGCGACGAGACGCGCCATGGCCACGGCCGGGCACGCGGTGGTGTTCAGCGGCGCGGCCGTCGCGATCGGGCTCGTCGCCATGGTGGCGATGCCGGTCGAGTTCATGCGCAGCGTCGCCTACGGCGGCATGATCATCCCGCTGGTGAGCGCGCTGGTGACGCTGACGCTGCTGCCGATCATCCTCGTCACGATGGGACCGGCCCTCGACCGGATCGCGCCCCGGTGGCGCGGCGACGGCGGGCGCGCCGGGCGGGCCTGGACGGCGTGGACGCGGCGGGTCATCCGGCTTCGGATCCCGGCCGTCCTGGCGGCGCTGGCCCTGCTCGGAGGACTCGCGGTCACCGCGCTGGGGATGAACCTCGGCGAGCCGAACAGCAGTGCCCTGGCGAAGTCGGGACCGGCGTACGAGGGGCTGGCCGCGCTGCGGCGGGCCGGGGTGCCGTCCGGCGTCATGACGCCCGCGGACGTGCTGCTGCCGAAGGGCACGGACCCCGCCTCCGCCGTCACCGCGCTGCGCGGGGTGGACGGCGTCCACACGGTCGTGGCGCCGGACGACGCGACGTGGCGGCGGGACGGCTCCGCGCTGGTCACCGTCCTGCCCGCCGACGAGGGCGGCACGGACGCGGGCAAGGACACCGTCAAGGCCGTCCGGGACGCGGCGCCGCCGGGCGCGCAGGTCGGCGGCGGGACCGTGACCGAGATCGACTTCGTGAGCAAGGTGTACGGGACGTTCCCGTACATGCTGGCGATCATCTGCGTGCTGACGTTCGTCCTGCTGGCCCGCGCGTTCCGGTCGCTCCTGCTGGCGCTCAAGGCGGTGGTGTTCAACCTGCTGTCGCTGGCGGCCGTGCTCGGCTCGATCGTCCTGGTGTGGCAGGAGGGGATGGGCAGCGACCTGATCTGGAACATCTCCGCGACCGGGTCCATCTCCGCGTTCATCCCGGCGATGGTGTTCGCGTTCCTGTACGGGCTGTCGATGGACTACGAGGTGTTCATCCTCGCCCGGCTGCGGGAGGAGTACGACCGGAAGGGGTCCACCGAGAGCGCCCTCGTGGAGGGCATGGGCCGGACGGGACGCCTGGTGACCAGCGCGGCGCTGATCCTGTTCCTGGCGTTCGCGTCGCTCGCCGCCGCGCCCATCGTGGAGGTGAAGATCTTCGCCACGGGGCTGGGGATGGGGATCCTGCTGGACGCGACCGTGGTACGGGCGCTGCTCGTCCCGGCCACGGTGTCGCTGTTCGGCCGGTGGAACTGGTGGCTGCCGGGCTGGGCCGCGCGCGTGCTGCGGGTCCGTCCCTCGCCCCTTCCGACGCCCGAGGACAAGGAGCGCGTCCCGATCCCCGCCTGACGGCTCCGCCACGACGGCCTCCATGACGGCCTCCATGACGGCCCCGCCACGCGGGGCCCGCGCCGGCCGCCCGCCCCGCCGCTTCCGGCGCCCGTCCGCGGGGGGCGGGCGGTCAGTGGGCGGCGGTGCGGGTGAGCCCGAGGTGGACGGCGATCCCGGCGAGCGCCGAGCCCATCAGGTAACGCTGGGCCCGCTGCCAGCCGGGCCGCCGGGCGAGGAACACGGCGATGCCGCCCGCGCCGAGCACTATGAGGGCGTTCACGGTGATCGCGATGGTGATCTGGGTGAGGCTGAGCAGCATGAGCTGGACGCCGACGTTGCCGCGCTCGGGTTCGACGAACTGCGGCAGCAGCGACACGTACAGGATCGCGATCTTCGGGTTGAGCAGGTTGGTGACCAGGCCCATGGCGAACAGGCGGCGCGGCGGGTCGGCGGGCAGGTCCTTCGGGGCGAACGCCGTCGTCCCGCCGGGCCGCACCGCCTGCCAGGCCAGCCACAGCAGGTACGCCGCGCCGGCCACCTTGATCGCCGTGTAGATCTGCGGGACGAGCGCGAACACGGTGGTGACGCCGGCGGTGACGGCGGTGACGTAGACCAGGAACCCGGCGGCGACGCCGCCGAGCGAGATCAGCCCGGCGCGGCGGCCCTGCGTCACCGACCGTGACACCAGGTAGATCATGTTGGGGCCCGGGGTGAGCACGAGCCCGAGGGCGAAGACCGCGATGGCCGCCATGGCGCTGGACGAGATCATTGCACTCCAGATTTCATCGATTTGCTCCGAGCGTAAGCTCCGAGCAATCTCAGTGCAATAATGGGATTGATCTCGGTGCAATCGGAGGTGCGGTGGAGGACTACCGGCGGATCGCGGACGAGGTGGCCGCCGACATCGCGTCGGGACGGCTCAGGCCGGGCGACCGGCTGCCTCCGCAGCGCGCCTTCGCGCGGGGGCGCGGCCTGGCGGCCTCGACGGCGAACCGCGTGTACCGGGAGCTGGCCCGGCGTGGCCTCGTGGTCGGCGAGGTGGGCCGCGGGACGTTCGTCCGCGCGGCGGAGCGTCCGGCCGTCCCGGCGCTGGCCGAGCCCGCGGACGCGCGCGTCGACCTGGAGCTCAGCTACCCCGTGGTGCCCGAGCAGACCGCGCTGGCGGCGGCCGGGCTGGAGCGGCTGCTGCGTCCGGACGTCCTCGGGAGGGCGCTCGGGCCCGTCGGCGTCGCGGGCACGCCCGCGGCCAGGGAGGCGGCGGCGGAGTTGCTCGCCGTGCCCGGCTGGCGGCCCGATCCGTCCGGCGTCCTGTTCGCTGGGAACGGGCGGCAGGCCATCGCCGGGGCCGTGGCCGCGCTCGTGCCGCCGGGCGGGCGGCTCGCGGTCGAGGCGCTGACCTACCCGGTGGTCAAGGGCGTCGCGGCGCGGCTCGGCGTGACGCTCGTCCCGGTCGCGGCCGACGAGCACGGGATGGTCCCGGAGGCCCTCGCCGACGCCCACCGCGCCGCGCCGCTCGGCGCGGTGTACGTGCAGCCCACGCTCCAGAACCCGGCTGGGACGACGATGCCGTGGGTCCGGCGCGTCGAACTGGGCGGCACCCTGGAGCGGCTCGGCCTCTACGCGATCGAGGACCGCGTGTGGGCGTTCCTTCTGGAGGACGGTCCCGAGCCGCTGGCGGCCCTGGCCGCGCGGCGCACGATCGTCGTCGACAGCCTCTCCAAACGCCTCGCGCCCGGCCTGGGCGTCGGATTCGCCGTCCCGCCCGCCGCGCTGGCGGGGCGCCTCGCCGCCGCGCTGCGCTCGGGCGCGTGGGCGCCGGCCGGGTTCGCGCTCGCGGCGGCGTCCGGCTGGATCGCCGACGGCACCGTCGAGTCGGTGACCCGCGCGAAACGCGCGGACGCCGCCGCCCGCCACCGGATCGCCGCCGACCGCGTCCCGGCCGCCGCGGGGTCGGGCCCGCCCTCCTATTTCTGCTGGTGGGAGCTGCCTTCCCCATGGCGCGCCGACACCTTCGTGGCGGCGGCGGCGCGGCACGGGATCGCCGTCACGCCCGCCGCCGCGTTCGCCGCCGGGACGGCCGCCGCGCCCCGCGCCGTCCGCCTCGGCCTGGCGTCCCCGCCGCCGGACGCCCTCGCGCGTGCCCTCGGCGTCCTCGCCGAGATCGCGGCCGGATCCCCCGAGGACGCCCCCGTCGACTGACCGCCCCGTCGGCGGACCGTCCTCGCGGCGCGGACGAGATGAGGGGTGTGTGGCTGGACTGGCGGGAGGCGGTCGTCCATCGTTGCTTGTGGGTGCGGTGACGGGCGCGGCGGCCGCGCGGTGCTCGGACGCCGCCGGCGAGGGGCGCGGGCCCAGGCGGGAGCCAGGCGATGATCGAGGTGCGGGGGGTGGGGCAGCGCGCGGGCGGCGGGCGCCGCACGCTGCGGGACGTGTCGCTGACCATCGGGACCGGCGAGCTGGTGGCGATCATCGGGGGCAGCGGCGCGGGCAAGACGACGCTGCTGGACGCCATCGCCGGGGTGCGGCCCCCGGCGGAGGGCGAGGTCCGCTTCGACGGGGAGGCGTCCGGCGGCCACTCGTGCGGCGGGGACGCGTCCGGTAGGGGCGCGGGATCGTTCGGGTACGTGCCGCAGGACGACATCGTCCACCTGGAGATGCCGCTGCGGCGCACGCTGCGGTACGCGGCCGGGCTGAGGCTGCCGTCCGGGACGCCGCCGGAGCGGGCGGAGCGGGCCGTCGACGCCGCCATGGACGCGCTGGCGCTCGCGGAACGCGCGAGCCAGCGGGTCGGGTCGCTCAGCGGCGGTGAGCGCAAGCGCGCCTCCATCGCGGTGGAGCTGCTGACGCGTCCCCGCGTGTTCTTCCTCGACGAGCCGACGTCGGGCCTGGACCCGGCCACGGCGGCCGACCTGATGCGGCTGCTGCGCGGCCTGGCCGACTCGGGGACGACGGTGGTGCTCACGACGCACCATCCGCCGGACGTCGCGGTGTGCGACCGGGTGGCCGTGCTGACACAGGACGGGCGGCTGGCGTTCTACGGCGAGCCGGACAAGGCCCGGGAGGAGTTCCAGGTCGAGGCGATCGACGACATCTACCTGCGGCTCGCCGAATCGGAGTCGCACGACTGGGAGGGCCGGTTCGGCGCGAGCCCCGCGCCGGAGGCGGGCCCGGGTGTCGGGGCGTTCGGGCAGTGGGCGCTGCTCGCGCGGCGGAACCTCGACCTGCTGTCGCGGAACCGGCTCACGCTCGCCGTACTGGCCGGGTCGCCGCTGATGGTGCTGGCGATGTTCGCGGTGCTGTTCCGCCCGGGCGCGTTCGCGCCGGAGTCGCCGAGCCCTGGCGCGACGGTGATGATCCTGTTCTGGATCGCGTTCGGCGGGTTCTTCTTCGGGCTGACGTACGGGCTGTTGCAGATCTGCACGGAACTGCCCGTCGTGCGGCGTGAACGGCTGACGGGGCTGCGGGCGGGGCCGTACGTGCTGGCGAAGGTGGCGGTGCTCCTGCCGTTGCTGGCCGTGGTGGACGCGCTCATGCTCGGCGTCCTGCGGGGCCTGGACCGGCTGCCCGCGCTCGGATGGGGCGCGTACGCGGAGGTGTTCGTCACACTGCTGCTGTGCTCGCTGGCCGCGCTGGCGCTGGGGCTGCTGGTGTCGGCGGCCGTCACCGACCCGGCGCAGGCGACGATGGCGCTGCCGATGCTGTGCTTCCCGCAGGTACTGTTCGTGGGCGCGATCCTGCCCGTCCCGGTGATGGCGGCGCCGGGACGGTGGCTGAGCTACGCCATGTCGAACCGGTGGGCGTTCGAGGGGCTGGGGCACAGCCTCGGCGTGGAGCGGCTTTGGGGGTCGGGGCGTTCGCCGCTGGGGCCGCCGCTGCTCGACTCGTACGGCGACACGTTCGCGCGGGCCGTGGCCGTCGACTGGGCGGTGCTGGGCGGGTTCACGGCGCTCTTCCTCGCGGCGACCTGCCTGGTCGTCGCCCGGCGCACCTGACCAAACACCCTGTGATCGGCCGATTACGGCCAGAATACCCCCTTGCACTTGAACTCCCGATTTTGGACCGTTCTGTGATAGATGCGGCTTATGAATGCGGGGGTGCAGCATGAGCACTTCATCCGAAGTTCACACCGGAATGTCCGGATACTCGGGCACCCGTCGGCTGGACGAACTCCGCGCCACCGAATACCGCCATCTGGACGAGCACGAGCAGACCTACCTCGACTACACCGGATCGGGAGTGGTGGCCGCGGCCCAGCTCCGCGCGCACGTGGAGCGGCTGTCGGGCCGCTGCTACGGCAACCCGCACTCGGAGAACCCGACGTCCAGCGCGTCGACGGTCCTGGTCGAGCGGGCGCGGGAGCGGATCCTGGCGTTCTTCAACGCCTCCCCCGACGAGTACGCGGTGGTGTTCACCCCGAACGCGAGCGGCGCGTGCCGCCTGGTCGGCGAGGCGTACCCGTTCGGGCCCGGCGCGCGGCTCGTCCTGACGGGCGACAACCACAACTCGGTGAACGGGCTCCGGGTGTTCGCGCGGGCGCGGGGCGCCGAGACCGTGCACGTTCCCGTCCGCGGTCCGGGCCTGCGGGTGGCGGGTGAGGAGGTCGGCGCGGCGCTCGCGGACGGCCGGGGCCTGTTCGTCTTCCCGGCGCAGAGCAACTTCACCGGCGTCCAGCATCCGCAGGACTGGATCGGCCAGGCCCACGCGCACGGCTACGACGTGCTGCTGGACGCGGCCGCGTTCGTCCCCGCCAACCGCCTCGACCTGAGCCGGACACGTCCCGACTTCGTCCCCGTGAGCTGGTACAAGGTGTTCGGGTACCCGACCGGCGTCGGCTGCCTGGTCGCGCGGCGCGAGGCCCTGGCGCGGCTGCGGCGGCCCTGGTTCGCGGGCGGGACGATCCAGGCGGTCAGCGCGCTCGGCGGCTGGCACGTCCTCGCGCCCGACGAGACGGCGTTCGAGGACGGCACCCTGAACTTCCTGTCCATCCCTGACGTGGAGTTCGGCATCGGCTGGGTCGACGGCATCGGCATGGACCTGATCCACCGGCGCGTGAGCTGCCTGACGGACCTGCTCCTGCGGAGGCTGACGGGCCTGCGGCACCCCGACGGCTCCCCGATGATCCGGCTGTACGGGCCGGAGAGCACGGACCGGCGCGGCGGCACGGTGGCGTTCAACGTCCTCGACGCGCGGGGCGGGATCGTCGACGAGCGGATCATCGCCCGCGACACCGCCGCCGCGGGGATCTCCGTCCGCACGGGCTGCTTCTGCAACCCCGGGGCCGGCGAGGGCGCGTTCGAGATCTCCGAGCAGGCGCTGCGGCACACCGCGCACCGGCGGATGCGGACGCTCGACGACTACCTCGGCGTGCTCGGCCTGCCGAGCGGCGGCGCCGTCCGCGCCTCCCTCGGCCTGGTCTCGAACATCGCGGACGTCGAACGGCTCACCGAGTTCCTCGACTCCGCCTACGCCGACCGTGAGCCGGACACCACCGGCCTGAAACCCCGCGAACGCTGCTGAGGCACCGGAGGAACGGTCAAGTACCGGCGCGTTCGACGACGAGGGCCCATTCCTCCAGGAGCGCCTGGGCGGTGTCGGCGTCGGGGCCCTCGGCCCACAGGTGCGTGACGGCCTCCGCCGGGTCGGGCAGCACGAGGACCCAGCTGCCGTCGTCCTCGACCACGCGGACACCGTCGGTCGTATCGATCGTCCGGTCTCCGGCGGCCTCCACCACGTGCCGCATCACGCTGCCCTTCGCGGCCCACGGCGTCGGGACGGAGCGGCGCAGCAAATGCGCGTCCGGGATGCGCCGGTCGATCTGCGACAGCGTCAGGCGCGTGCGCGCGACGAGCCCGACGAGGCGGACGAACGCCGCGATCCCGTCCACGGTGCCGCTGAACTCGGGCATCAGGAACCCGCCGCGGCCGTCCCCCGCGAAGATCACGCCGCGCCGCGCGGCGGCCTTGGTCAGCACGTCCTGGGACGTGGACGTCCACTCGACCTGGACGCCGTGGTACCGGCACACCTGCTCGGCGACCCGCGTCGTCGTCACCGGCAGCGCGACCCGGGCCTGCCCCTCACGCCCGCCCCGCTCGGCCGCGACCAGGTCCAGCATGACGAGCAGCGCCCGGTCGTCGCCGACCAGCTCGCCGTTCTCGTCCACGAGGGAGATCCGCTCCCCGACCGGATCGAACCGGACGCCGAACGCGGCCCGCGACGACGACACGAGTTCGCCGAGCCGTTCCAGGTCGCGCATCCGCTCGGCGAGCGTCTCGGTCGGGTTGGCCTCGTCCAGCCCGGCGTTGCGGGTGAGGACCTCCACCCCGGTGCCGAGCAGGTTCGGCAGGACGAGCGAGGCGACCCCGCCCGCGCAGTCCAGGACGAGCTTCAGCCCGGCCTCGCGCACCCCGCTGATGTCGACGCGCCGCAGCAGGTCGCGGGTGTAGGTCTCCACGACGCGCGGCGGGTAGGTCAGCTCGGCGATCTCGCCGGGGAACGCGCGCCGGTACTCCTGCCGCCCGAACACCCGCTCCAGCTTGCGCTGCGCGGCCTGCGACAGGTCGGCGCCGCCCGGGTCGAGGAAGATGATGTCGACGCCCTGCGGGTCGCCGAGCGTGGTGCGGATGTAGATGCCGCCGACGGCGTCCTGGCGGCCGGTCTCGAACCGGGCGACGGTCAGCGGCGTCGCCTCCAGGTCGTGGACGTTGATCGCGCTGGCGGTCAGGGCGCTGTTCACGGCGCGTTTCAGGGTGCGGGCCGCGCGGGAGACGTCGCGTCCGGTGACGACCGTGCTGCCCTTCTTCAGCGTCGTCGCGTACGCGCTGGCGAGCCGCACCGCCAGCTCGGGCGTGATCTCGACGTTGACCAGCCCGGACACGCCGCGCGGCCCGAACAGGTTGCGCTGCCCCCGCGACTCCCAGATCACGCTGGTGTTGACGACCGCGCCCGCCTCGATCGTCTTGAACGGGTACACCTTCACGCCCGACGAGACGTACGCCTCCGCCTCGATCACGCACTCGTCGCCGATCACCGCGCCCTCCTCGACGCGGGCCCCGGCCATGATGTCGGTGTTCTTGCCGACGACGCAGCCGCGCAGGCTCGTCGACGGCGCGACGAACACGTTGTCGTGGACGATCGCGCGGTGCAGGAACGCGCCCTCCTTCACGACGACGTTGCTGCCGAGGACGGTGTACTCGCGCAGCTCGACGCCCGCCTCGACCTTGGCGTAGTCGCCGATGTAGAGCGGGCCCTTCAGGACGGCCTCCGCGTCGACCTCGGCGCCTTCGGCGACCCACACGCCGGGTGAGACCTCGAACCCGTCCAGGTCGACGCCGACCTGCCCGGACAGCATGTCGGCCTGCGCCTTCAGGTAGCTCTCGTGGGTGCCGACGTCCTCCCAGTAGCAGTCGGCGACATACCCGAACAGCGGCGCGCCCTCGGCGAGCAGCGCGGGGAACACGTCCCCGGACCAGTCGACCGGCTCCCCCGCCGCGACGTGCTCCAGGACCTCCGGCTCCATCACGTAGATGCCGGTGTTGACGGTGTCGGAGAACACCTGGCCCCACGTCGGCTTCTCCAGGAACCGCTGCACGCGGCCCGCGTCGTCCACGATGATGATCCCGAACTCCAGGGGGTTCGGGACGCGCTTCAGGCCGATCGTGACGAGCGCGCCGTTGCGCTCGTGGAACCGCACCATGTCGGTCAGGTCGATGTCGGTGAGCGCGTCCCCGGAGATCACCAGGAAGCGGTCGTCGCGCAGCGCCTCCTCGGCGTTCTTGACGCTCCCGGCGGTGCCGAGCGGGATCTCCTCCGTCGCGTAGCTCAGCGCCATGCCGAGCTCCTCGCCGTCGCCGAAGTAGTTGCGGATCAGCGCGGCCAGGAACTGGACGGTGACGACGGTCTCGCTGAACCCGTGCGCCTTCAGCAGCCGCAGCACATGCTCCATGATCGGCCGGTTGACGAGCGGGAGCAGCGGTTTCGGCTGGTTGGCGGTCATCGGGCGCAGCCGCGTCCCCTCGCCGCCCGCCATCACGACCGCCTTCATCCCGGCGTCTCCCGTCCGGCCACCACCAATTGCCGTGTCTGGGTCCAGTACAGGACGGCCGCCCACCAGTACAGGCCGGCGCCCCAGATGGCGAACGACCAGCCGACCACCTTCGCCGCCGTCGCGGCCGCGCCGTCATGGTCGCCCAGCAGAAGCAACGGGAACGCGTACAGCAGGCACATCGTGCCCGCCTTCCCGATGAAATGCACGGGAAGCGTGCCGCTGTACCCGAGCCGCCGGACGATCGGCGCGATCGGCACGATCGCCAGCTCGCGGGCGACGAGCAGCGCCACCAGCCACACCGGGATGATGTCGCGGATCGTGAGGCCGATGAGCGTCGCCAGGATGTAGAGCCGGTCGGCGGCAGGGTCGAGCATCGCCCCGATCTTGCTGGTCTGGTTCAGGACGCGGGCCAGCTTGCCGTCCAGCCAGTCCGACAGGCCCGCGAACACCAGCAGCCCGAGCGCCCACCAGTCCGCCTCGATCAGCACGAGCCACAGGAACAGCGGGACGCCGACGAGCCGGGCCAGGCTGAGGCTGTTCGGCACTGTCAGGATCCGGTCCTGCGGGGCTTCCTGGTCTGTGCTCACCGACGCGCTCGCCTCCCCTGGTCCCTTGATCCTGACCCTACCGGTAAGGAATTGAAAGCCTCGGGCGGCGTCGCCCGCCCCGGATCCGGCCCGTCCCGGATGAACGCCAACAAAAGCCGTCCCGGCGGCGTCTCCCTACATCGAACCGATCTCTCCGACGCCCCGCTCGGCCGGGGCCCCAAGAAAGGTGTCGCGTTGGGTCCCCTTCAGGCTGATGATCCGCGCGCCGTGGGCGGATACGTGCTGTCGGCGCGGCTGGGCGGCGGCGGCATGGGGCAGGTCTTCCTCGGCCGCTCCCCCGGCGGGCGGCCGGTGGCGGTGAAGCTCGTGCGCCCCGAGTACGGCGACGACCCGCAGTTCCGGCGCCGGTTCGCCGCCGAGGTCGAGGCGGCCCGCAGGGTCGGCGGGTTCTTCACCGCACAGGTCGTCGACGCCGACCCGAACGCGGAACGTCCGTGGCTGGTCACCGCCTACGTGCCGGGACCCTCGCTGCAGGCGGCCGTGGACGAGCAGGGGCCGCTGCCCGCCCGCGCCGTGCGCGTCCTCGGGGCGGGGCTCGCGGAGGGGCTGACGGCCGTCCACGCGTGCGGGCTGGTGCACCGCGACCTCAAGCCCGGCAACGTGATCCTGGCCCCGGACGGGCCACGGGTGATCGACTTCGGGATCGTCCGGGCGCTGGAGGCCGCGTCCGGCACCGCCACCGGCACGATCACCGGCACCGTGGCGTACATGTCGCCCGAGCAGGCCCGCGGGGACCGGGACGTCGGGCCCGCCGCGGACGTGTTCGCGCTCGGCTCGGTGCTGGTGTTCGCCTCCACCGGCTCGCCCCCGTTCGGCCGCGGCCGGGCCGAGACGGTGCTGTACCGGATCGTCCGGGAGGAGCCCGATCTGAGCGGGGTTCCCGCCGAGCTGCGCGACCTGGTCGCGGCGTGCCTGGCCAAGGACCCCGCGGACCGTCCCGCCCTGGCCGGCGTGCTGGAGCGGTGCGCTGGCGCGGCGGGCGACGGCTGGCTGCCGCCCGCCGTCCTCGCGATGGCCACCGCGATGGCCCCGGCCGCGGGCCCCGCGCAGCCGGACGCGCGGGCGACCGAACACGACGCGACCGTCCCGCCGCCGCCGGCGAGCCCGATGCCGCCCGCCGGCATGCCGCCCGCGGCACCGCCTCCCATGGCGCCGGGGCATCGGGCCGCCGTGACCGCTCCGGCGCCGGTGCCGCGGGCGCGGTCCGGGTCGCGCTCCAGGTGGATCCTCGGCGGGGTCGCGTTCGCCGTCGGCGTGGCGCTGATGGTGACCGGGATCGTCGTGGCGCTGAGCCGGGACGGCGACAAAGGGCGCGTCCGGTCCACCGTGCCGCCGACCGCGACGCGGCGCAAGCTGCCCGTGACGGCGGTGACGGGACGGATCACCGACGCCGAGGCCGGGTTCTCCTACGCCCGCCTGGGCGCCCCCTGGGTGACGGCGGGCAGGACCTGGAAGAAGCCGGGGATGTTCACCAGCGGGCAGGTCTCCCCGCTAGCGCAGCGCAACGGCGACTCGACGTTCAACGCCACCGCCCTGGCCGGGCTGCCCCGGCCCGCCGAGAGCAGCGGCTACTCCGGACCCGCCGACCTCGGCGCCGTCGCGGCCCGGGTGAAGACACGCATCATCCGGGAGCTGTTCACCGACCATCACGTCGAGACGACGCTGAAGTCCGGTCCCGTCGAGGTGGCCGGCGGCGGCAAGGGCTGGATCGAACAGGCCCGCTTCGACTTCCCGCAGGCCAAGGCCAACCGCCTGCCGGTCACCGGCGACACGATGGCGCTGGTGATCATCGACCCGAACAGGGGCGATGGCCGCCCGCCCGGCCTGCTGATGGTGTCGGTCCCCAGCGCCTTCACCGCCCAGGGCGACATGGACCAGGTCCTCGCCTCCGTCCGCGTGCCCTGACGGCGGCCCGGCGGGTCACCACGGGCCGGTCACCACGGGCCCGTCACCACGGGCCCGTCACCACGGGCGGGTCACTGCGGGGAGACGACGTCCGCGACCGGGAGGACGGCGGTGACGACGAACCCGCCGCCGTCGCCGGGGCCCGCGTCCAGCGTCCCGCCGACGCTGCGCGCGCGCTCGATCATCCCGAGGATCCCGAACCCGCCGGGCGCCCCGCCGGACGCCCCCGAGCCGTCGTCCGCGATCCGCACGACGAGACCGCCGCCGTCCCGGCACAGGGAGATCACGACGCGCTCCGCCGCCGCGTGCTTGACGACGTTGGTCAGCGCCTCCTGGACGATCCGGTACGCCGCGACGCCGACCTCGGGCGGCAGCGGCCCGGCGCCCGTGTCGTCGAGGTCGACCTCGATCCCGGCGCCGCGCGCGGCCTGCGCGAGGTCGGCGATGCCGTCCGGGCCCGGCAGCGTCCCGGTCGTCTCGACGTCGGTGCCGCGCAGCACCTGGAGGGTGCCGCGCAGCTCCGTCCGGGCGTCGCGGCAGGTGTCGGCGATCGAGGTGAGCGCCTCGGCCAGCTCGGCCCGGTCGACCGGGCGGTCACCGCGGACGAGATGCGCCGCCGCGCCCGCCTGGACGCCGATGACCGTGATGCTGTGCGCGAGGAGGTCGTGCAGGTCGCGGGCGATCCGCAGCCGCTCCTCGGCGACGCGGCGGCGCGCCTCCTCCTCCCGCGTCCGCTCCGCCCGCTCGGCCCGCTCGGTGATCGTCGCCAGCCGCGCCCGGTGCACCCACCACACCTGGACGGCGATCACGACGGACACGACGGCCTCGATGACCGCGACCTGCTCGCGGACCGACGCGCCGCCCGCCTGCAGCGACACCCCGATCACGCACACGAACAGCAGGACGCCCACCACGGTGAGGACGACCCTGACCCGCCGCCCCCACACCGCGTACGCGAACAGCGCGATCACCTCGGCGGGCACCAGCGCGTCATGCTGGTACTGCGCCATGTGGTAGGGCAGCGCCAGCATCAGCAGGGCCACCAGCCCCTGCGTCGGCCACCGCCTGATCACCGCCAGCGGGACGTGCGCGGCGACCAGCAGCGCCACCCCGGCCGCGTCCAGGCCGCGGACGCCCGGCCAGCACACCGCCACGACGGCCGCGGCGCACGCCAGGAGCGCCGCGAACACGGCGTGGCTCGCCGCCACACCGTTCCGGGGCACCGTCACCACCCGTCCATTTTCTCCATGTCCGGTGATCTACGCACATCGCCCCGCCTCCTGCGGGGTTCGACGCACCAGGGTCGGGCCGGGCGCCGGCAGCACAGGAGGACCGACATGGACATAATTATCTGTCTCATGACACATCTCGGTATATCCGGTCGGCCCGTCCTATAGTTCTGCGAACTCCATCACGAAGGGCCGGCAGTGTCCGTCACTCCTCCGTCCGACACTCCTCCGTCCGCCACGTCTGCGTCCGTCCCTCCGGAACTCCGGATCACGCTCGGCAGGGGCGCCTACCGGTGGCCGTTCCGGGTGTTCGCGGCCGCGCTCGCGGCCGGGCTGCTCGTCCCGCTGGCCGCGCGCACCGGCGGGGGCGGGGCGTGGGAGCCCGGGGAGGCCGGCGACGTCACCGTCCTCGCCGGCTGGGGCGGTGCCCTGGTCGCCGTGGCCGCCGTCCTCTGGGCCCTCCTGATCTATCGCGCCCGCCTCGTCGTGACCATCGGGCAGCAGGGCCTCGTGCTGCGCCGCGGCAAGCGGCGGGCGGTCGTCCCGGCCGACGCCGTGAACGCGGTCGGCATCGTCTGGCCGGTCGCCGACCCCGTCTGGACGGTCTGGTTCGACACCGAGGCGGCGCCGGACGCCGGCACCGTCGCGAAGGTGGAGGGCGACGCGGCCACGCTGCTCAGGGACCGGTCGCTCCCGTCCGGATGGCTCCCGGCCGTGCGCGCCGCGGTCACGGAGAACCTCGGCGCGCGCTGGCGCGTCCTCGACGACGGCGGCGAGGAGGTGCCGCGACCGCGGGCGGACGCGCTGGCCAAGGCCGACCGCGTCCTGGTGGACGGCAGGGGCCGCTACCGCGACCAGGACGGCGGCGCGATCGTCGCCATCGCCCAGGGCCGCCGGACGATCGTGCTGCGCGACCCCCACGCGGGCAGGCTGCTCGCCTTCACGAGGGCGTCCCGGCTGACCGGCCGCGCCCGCGTGCGGGTCCTGGGCGCGGACGGGCGGCTCATCGGCGTGGTCAACGGGTCGCGCGAGCCGTCCTTCCACACGGCCCGGGGCATGCTCCTCGGCAGCACCCGGCAGGACGGCGACCGGCACGTCGTCACCGGCGTCGACGGGCGCGAGTCCGCGTCGCTGCGGACGAAGGACGACGGCGACGGCGACGGCGACGGCGACGGGAACGGGGACGGCGGCCGCATGCGGCTGGAGCGCTCGCGGTCCGCGCCTGACCCGCTGCGCACCCTCACCCTGGCGCTGCCGATGGTGGTCCGGCCCACGCGCAAACCCTCCTGACCCTCGCCTGCCGCGGCATGGCCTTATCCCACGGCCTTATCCCACGGACGGCGGTTGCCGCAACGGGGGTGGGCCGGGTTAGCGTCGGAGACGACAGATCGCGGGGGCCCGGCGAACCGGGCTGAGATAGCGGCTGGGACGGCCGCTGACCGCATGAACCTGACCGGGTAATGCCGGCGTAGGGAGAGATCGAGTCGTCATGACCGAACCTTTGGTTCCAGCCGCCCGCAAGACGTACCTGCGGGGCTCGCGCCCCGACATCCGCGTCCCGATGCGGGAAGTGCCGCTCACCAGCGGCGACACCGTCGTCCTTTACGACACGTCCGGGCCGTACACCGATCCGGGGCGGGAGACCGACGTCCGCAGGGGCCTGCCCGCGCTGCGGGAGCCATGGATCGCCGGGCGCGGCGACACCGCGCCGTACGAGGGCCGCGCCGCCCGTCCCGAGGACGACGGCCGCAGACCGCCGGGCCAGGCCGCGCCCGTCCAGGACGATTTCCCGTCCAGGCGGCCGCGTCGCGCGTCCGGTGGCGCGGTGACGCAGCGCGCGTATGCGCGGCGCGGGGAGATCACGCCGGAGATGGAGTTCGTGGCGCTGCGCGAGGGCGTGGCGCCGGAGTTCGTCCGGGACGAGCTCGCCGCCGGGCGCGCCGTGCTGCCCGCCAACGTCAACCACCCCGAGACCGAGCCGATGATCATCGGCCGGAACTTCCTGGTGAAGGTGAACGCCAACATCGGGAACTCGGCGGTGGCCTCGTCCATCGACGACGAGGTCGAGAAGATGACCTGGGCGACCCGCTGGGGCGCCGACACGATCATGGACCTGTCGACGGGCCGCGACATCCACACCACGCGCGAGTGGATCCTGCGGAACTCGCCGGTGCCGGTCGGAACGGTCCCGCTGTACCAGGCCGTGGAGAAGGTCGGCGGCGATCCCGCCGAGCTGACCTTCGACGTCTTCCGCGACACGGTGATCGAGCAGGCCGAGCAGGGCGTGGACTACATGACCGTGCACGCCGGGGTGCTGCTGCCGTACGTGCCGCTGACGGCGCGCCGCAAGACCGGGATCGTGTCCCGCGGCGGGTCGATCATGGCGGCGTGGTGCCTGGCGCACCACGAGGAGAACTTCCTGTACACGCACTTCAGGGAGCTGTGCGAGATCTTCGCCGCGTACGACATCACCTGGTCGCTCGGGGACGGCCTGCGCCCCGGGTCGATCGCCGACGCCAACGACGAGGCGCAGTTCGCCGAGCTGCGCACCCAGGGCGAGCTCACCAGGATCGCCGCCGAGTTCGGCAACCAGGTGATGAACGAGGGCCCCGGCCACGTCCCGATGCACAAGATCAAGGAGAACGTCGACCTCCAGCAGGAGTGGTGCGACGGCGCGCCGTTCTACACGCTCGGCCCGCTGACCACCGACATCGCGCCCGGCTACGACCACATCACCTCGGCCATCGGCGCCGCGATGATCGGCTGGCACGGCACCGCGATGCTCTGCTACGTCACGCCGAAGGAGCACCTCGGGCTGCCCGACCGCGACGACGTCAAGGCCGGCGTGATCGCCTACAAGATCGCGGCGCACGCCGCCGACCTGGCGAAGGGCCATCCGGGCGCGCAGGCGTGGGACGACGCCCTGTCGGACGCCCGGTTCGACTTCCGGTGGGAGGACCAGTTCAACCTGTCCCTCGACCCGGACACCGCCCGCGCGTTCCACGACGCCACCCTCCCGGCCGCCCCGGCGAAGACGGCGCACTTCTGCTCGATGTGCGGTCCGCACTTCTGCTCCATGAAGATCACCCGGGACGTCCGCCGCTACGCCGACGAGCACGGACTGGCCGACGAGGAGGCGCTCGCGGCGGGCATGCGGGAGAAGGCCGACGAGTTCAAGGCCGCGGGCGGCCGCGTCTACCTGCCCCTCTCGCCCGGCGGCGGTTGACCGGACGCCACCTGAACCGGGCGGCGGCTGACCGGGTGGGCACCTGACCTGGACGGTGCGGGCCGGCGTGCGGCTAATATCGGGGGACCGTTCCAAAGCCGCGGATCCCCCGGATCGCCGCCGGCCCGTTGACCCGCCGGGAAGGACCGACGACTCAGGTGACCAGCGACGACACGCCGAAGACCACTCAGGTCCGGGTGATGCGCGCCGACGTGCGCCGCAACCGCGCCCGGCTGCTGGCCGCGGCCAGGGAGATGTTCGACCGCGACGGCGCCGGCGCCTCCCTGGAGGGGGTCGCGCGGCTGGCGGGCGTCGGCATCGGCACGCTCTACCGGCACTTCCCGACACGCCAGGACCTCCTGGAGGCGCTGCTAGCCGACGCCTACGAGGCGCTGGCCGCGGCGGGACGCGAGCTGCTGGCCTCGCCCGCGCCCGGGGACGCGCTGACGGCGTGGCTGCGCGCGTACATCTCGGAGACCACGGCGTTCCGCGGGATGGCGGCCTCGGCCGTGGTGTCGCTGCGCGGCGACCGGGCGGAGCCGTCCGCGGCGTGCCGGGCGATGCGCGAGGCGGGCGAGGCGCTGTTCAGGCGCGCGCAGGACGCCGGGGACGTGCCCGCGGACGCCGTGTTCGCCGACGCGCTGCGGCTCACGGGCGCGATCGCCACCGTCACCGAGCGGGAGCCGGACGCGGCGGACCGGCTGCTGACCCTCGCCACCACCGGCCTGGTCCCCGGCGAGGCTCCTTCATAGGGGTTCGACTTCATAGGGGTTCGACGGCGATCGCGGCGGCGATCAGGCCGTCGCTCGCCGTCCAGCGGCCGTCGAGCGCGGTGAACGGGGCGTCGCGGACGAGCAGCCGGGCCTGGAACGTCCCGCCGGGGTCGAGGGTCAGGACGGCGTCCTCGAAGCCGAGCCACCGGCGGGTGACCGGGAACCACGCCTTGTAGACGGCCTCCTTGGCGCAGAACAGCAGCCGGTCCCAGTGGACGCCGGGGGACGCGCGGCGCAGCCCGTCCAGGTGCGGTGACTCCTCCTCGCGGGCGATCGCGTCGAGGACGCCGCCGGGCAGCGGCGCGTGCGGCTCGGCGTCGATGCCGAGCGACGCCATCTCGCGGGCCCGGGCGACGGCGGCGGCGCGGTAGCCGTCGCAGTGCGTCATGCTGCCGACGACGCCGTCCGGCCAGCTCGGCGCGCCACGCTCCCCGCGCAAGATCGGCGCGGGCGCGACGCCCAGCTCCGCCAGCGCGCGGCGGGCGCACCAGCGGACGGTCGTGTACTCCAGCCGCCGCTTCTCGACGGCCCGCGCGACCGCGCCCTCCTCGCCGGGCAGCAGCACGGCCTCGGGCGGGTCGTCGTAGGCGGCGGCGGTGGCGACGCCGTCCGGGAGGATGCGCTCGATCATTCCGTCTCCGGGACGGGCAGGATGCGGCGCGGGCCGCGCGGCCCGTTCCCGCGCTTGCGCCATTCGCGCGGGTAGCCGACCGACACCTCGATGTGCGGGACGTCGCCGGTCCAGATCGTCCGGGGGATGTGGAGGTGCCCGTACACGACCGACACCGCGCCGAACCGGTCGTGCCAGTCGGCGGTGCGTTCCGTCCCGCACCACTGGGCGAACTCGGGGTACCACATGACGCGGGTGGGTTCCCGGACGAGCGGCCAGTGGTTGACCAGCACCGTCCGCGTTCCCGGAGCCAGGGCCGCCAGGCGCTGCTCGCTGTAGGCGATCCGGGCGGCGCACCAGTCCTCGCGCGTGGGGTGCGGGTCAGGGTGCAGGTAGACCTCGTCGGTGCACACGATCCCCGCCTCGTGCGCGACCTTCAGTGCCTCTTCCTTGGTGTACGTCCCTTCCGGGCGGAACGTGTAGTCGTAGAGGAGGAACAGCGGCGCGATCGTCACGGGACCGTCCTCGCCGTCCCACACGGGGTACGGGTCCTCGGGGGTCAGCACGTCGTGCCGCCGGCACATGTCGACGAGCGCGCGGTAGCGGGCCTCACCGCGCAGTCGCACCGGGTCGTTCTTGACGGTCCACAGCTCGTGGTTGCCGGGCGTCCAGATGACGGTGGCGAAGCGTTCGCGCAGCGTGGCGAGCGTCCACTCGATGTCGGAGACGAGTTCGGCGACGTCGCCGGCCACGATCAGCCAGTCATCCGCCGACGTGGGCCGCAGGCCCTCGACGAACGCGCGGTTCTCGGGGAACCCGACGTGCAGGTCACTGATCGCGAAGACACCGCTCATCCAAAGATCGTAAGCCTTCGGGCGGGGTCTCAGTCCTCGTCGGCGGGGAGCGCGAAGAGCCGGACGTGCACCGGGCGGGCGCCGGGCGGCGCGTCCTCGCGGCTGTGGGCGTGCTCGTGCAGGAGCCGGATGTACGCCTCGAAGAACTCCGCGAGGCCCTCCTCGGTCATGTGCGCGAAGCCGCGCGACAGCCGTGCCCAGGCGCGGTCGCGCTCGTACTGGGCGGGCAGGCGGCGGAACAGCTCCAGATCTTCGGCGTGCCGGACACGGAGCAGCTCGTCGAGGACGGCCCGGTCCTCGGGCGCCACGGTCTCCGCGCCGGGCAGCCGGAGGTCACGGGAGGTGCCGGCGGGACGCCACCAGCGCTCCCGTCCGGCGGACCGCTCGGGGATCTCCTCGATGAACCCGTACTTCTCCAGCTGCCGCAGGTGGTAGCTGGTCGTGCCGGTGTTGGCGCCGAGGACCTCGCCGATCGTCGTGGACGTCGCCGGGCCGTGCGCGCGCAGCCGGTGCAGGATCCGGCGGCGCAGCGGATGGCTCAGCGCCTTGATCCGTCCCGGGTCGTCCAGGATCACGGGCTCCACATCGTCCGTCATGAGGAGCAGTGTAGTACTACAGAATTATCTTTGCAGAGAACTCTTTGCAGAACTTTCTCTGCGGTCTACCGTTCTCGCCATGAAGACTGCGATGACGATCGCGCTGGCACTCCTCGCCAGCGCCTTGCTGAGCACCGCTCCGCTGGGCGCCGCCCCGGCGTCGGCGTCCGGGCCGGCGTCGGCGTCCGGGCCGGCGTCGGCGCCGCCGGGGCTGACCTCCACCGACGTGAGCTTCAAGGGATTCGGCGGCCTCACCCTGCACGGCACGGTCCTGGCCCCGGCGCGACCCTCGGGACGGGCCGCGCGGCCCGTGCCGGGCGTCGTGCTCGTCACCGGGTCCGGCGCGGGCGTGCCGCGCGAGCATCTGCGCACGGAGGCGGTGGAGTTCGCGCGCCGGGGACTCGCCGTCCTGATCTACGACAAGAGGTCCGAGGGCTACTCCAACCTCCGCCGCTCCTTCTCCGAGCTCGCCGGCGACGCGCTCGGGGCGGTGGGCGCGCTGCGCGCCCGGCCCGGCGTCGATCCCGCGAAGGTCGGGTTGTGGGGGCTCAGCGAGGGCGGCTGGGTGGCGCCGCTCGCCGCGTCCCGGTCGCCCGGCGTGGCGTTCGTGATCGTGGTCGGGGGCAACGCGATGACGCCGATGCGCCAGCAGCTCTGGAACGAGGAGTATTCGCTGCGCCGCGAGGGCGTCTCCGGCTCGCTGCTCGGCCACGCCAAGCGCAACTTCGCCCGGTTCGGGGCGGACGCGGGCCTGTTCGCCGAGGCGTTCTTCGACGCGCCGGGCGTCCTCGCGAAGGTCCGGCAGCCGCTGCTCGGCGTCTGGGGCGGACGCGACCTCCAGACCCCGCCCGAGGACAATCCGCCGCTGTTCGCCCGGGCGCTGCGCCGCGGCGGCAACACCCGCTACACGTTCCGCTTCTTCGCCGGCGCCGACCACGCCGCGCACGTCACCCCGGACGGCGGCCGCACCCGGGGCGAGGCGCTCGCCCCCGGATACGCCGACCTCGTCGGCTCCTGGGTCCACGACGCGACCAGCGGGCGGGCGCCGGTCGCCGACGCCCCCACCCCGCCGGAACAGGACTACGCGAGCGCGGAGATCTCACCGTCACCGTGGTGGGCGTCGGAGTGGCCGCAGATCACGGCGTACCTGCTGTTCGTCATCGCGTTCACCGCCTATCCCCTCGTCGCCCTGGTGCGGCGGCTCCGCGGACGGACCGTGCGCCCCGTCAGCCGGTGGGCGCGCCTGCTCTCGGGGGCGGGGCTGGCCACGCCGCTCGGCCTGTTCTTCTACATCTTCTATCTCATGGCCGCCGGGCGGGCACCGGACCCCGGGCCCGTCCTGGCGGGCAGGCCGCTGCCCTGGCTGCTGCTCCAGGCCCTCGCCGTCGCCGCCGCCGGCGCGGGGATCGCCACGGCGGTGGCGTGGCGGCGGGCCGCCGCGACCGTCCCGGTGGGCGAGCGCGTCCGGCTGGGGCTGCTCGTCACGGCGGGCGCGGTGTTCATCCCCTGGGCGGTCTACTGGGGCCTGCTCGTCCCCTGAGCCGAGGCGGCACGGGAACGCGGCCCGGCTCCGGTCGGAGCGCGGGCCGCTTTCCCGTGGCACGTGCGGTCTCAGTTCTTGCGGTGTCAGTTGTCCCTGCCCCACAGGTAGACGCCGAGGCTCATCACGAGGAGGCTCGCGAAGCTGAACAGGGTGCGGACGGTGTTCCATGCCGTCCAGCGGCCGGAGAAGTCCGACCACGCCTTCGCGGCCCCGGCCGGGTCCTTCGGGATCGTCAGGGCGTCCAGATCGTTGTTCATCGGGACGTTCACCACGAAGGTCGGGACGAGCGCGCCCACGAAGTACACGGCGGCGGCGACGAAGAACAGGATGGCCGCGGACTTCTGGTCCATGGTCACCAGCAGCACTCCCGCCGCGATCGCCAGCACCGGGACCAGCACGAACATCAACCCGAACACCGGGTTCTGGATCTTCTGGTTGATGCCCTGCATGGCGTCGAGCGCCGCCGCCGGCCGCGCCGCGTCCAGGCCGCGCATCACGCCGATGGAGAAGGCGAAGAACGTCCCGGCCATGGCGGCCGCCATGATGATGGAAAGGGTCACCGAGACGGTGGCGAGTGCTGATCTCATCGTCGTGCTCCAAATCTTCCAGGTGGGGGGTCAGGCGGACCAGATACCGCTCGCCGCGGTCTCCCGCGCGTAGTCGCCGAAGTCCTTCGGCTCACGGCCGAGCGCCCGGCGGACGCCGTCGGTCGGCTCGGAGTTGCGGCCGTCCAGGATCGTGCCGAACAGGTAGGTGAGGAACTCGGTGAGGTCGTCGGGAAGGCCCTGGTGCTTGAGCGCGGCCGCGTAGTCGTCCAGGGAGACGGTGACGAACGCGATGTCGCGCCCGGCGGCGCGGCCGATCTCGGCGACGGCCTCGGCGAAGCTGAGCGCGCGGGGACCGGACACCACGTAGACCTCGCCCTCGTGCCCGCTCTCGGTCAGCGCCGCGACGGCGACGTCCGCGATGTCATCGGCGTCCACGAACGGCTCCGGGACGTCCCTCGTCGGGAGGACGACCTCGCCCTCGCGGACGGGGTCGAGCAGGTAGTCCTCGCTGAAGTTCTGCGCGAACCAGTTCGCCCGCACGACCGTCCACGTGAGGCCGGACGCCTGGACGATCCGCTCGCACTCCTCCGCCTCCTTCTCACCGCGTCCCGACAGCAGGACCACGTGCCGGACGCCGGCGCCGGCCATCGCGGCCGTGAAGGAGCGGATGGCCTCGACCGCGCCGGGCGCGGCCAGGTCCGGGTAGTAGGACAGGTAGACCTTCTCGACGTCCCGCAGGACGGGCGCCCAGGTGGTCTCGTCCGTCCAGTCGAAGGCCGGGGAGGCCGACCGCGAGCCCATGCGGACGGGGACGTCCAGGGCCTCCAGCCGCTCGACGACGCGGCGGCCGGTCTTGCCGGTCCCGCCGAGGACGAGGGTGAGGCCGTTCTCGATGCTGTTCCGCGTGTTGTTCGTCATGCCTTTGAGTCAACAGCGGGGCGATCCCGGCCACCATCGTTGAGAAGCTCGCCCGCATTCGCGAGCGTCTACGCTGGTCCCATGGACGCGCTCACCGATCTCCTCGACGGGCCGCGGGCGCGCGGAGCGTTCATGATCCGCGCGTCGATGAACCCGCCCTGGGCGGTCCGGATCCAGGACGAGGCGCCGATCTCGCTGATGTGCATGGTCCAGGACGACGCGTGGGCGGTCCCCGACGAGGGCGAGCCCCTGCGCGTCTCCCCCGGCGACATGGTGATCTTCCGGGGGCCCGACCACTACACGGTCGCCGACGACCCGGCGACCAAGCCGCAGATCGTCATCCACCCGGACCAGAGCTGCACCACCCTGGACGGGACGAGCCTGTCCGAGGAGATGAGCCTCGGCGTCCGCGCCTGGGGCGACGCCCCGGACGGCTCGATGGTCATGCTGGTCGGCGCGTACCAGATGCGCGGCGCGGTCACGCGGCGGCTGCTGTCGGCGCTGCCGCCGATCGCGATCGTGCGCGCCTGCGGGTCGCCGCTCGTCGACGTGCTCGGCGAGGAGATGGGCAAGGACGAGCCCGGCCAGGACGTCGTCCTCGACCGGCTGCTCGACCTGCTGCTGATCGCGACGCTCCGCGCCTGGTTCTCCCGTCCGGACGCCGAGGCGCCCGGCTGGTACCGCGCGCACGGCGACGCCGTCGTGGGGCCGGCGCTGCGGCTCCTGCACGACGATCTGTCGCACCCGTGGACGGTCGCCGACCTGGCGTCCAGGGTCGGCGTGTCCCGCGCGGCGCTGGCGCAGCGGTTCGCGAAGCAGCTCGGCGAGCCGCCCATGTCATACCTGACCGGCATCCGCCTGGCCCAGGCCGCCGACCTGCTACGAGAAAGCGACGCGACCCTGGATACCGTGGCCCGCCAGGTCGGCTACGGCAACGCGTTCGCCCTGAGCACCGCCTTCAAACGAGAACACGGCATAAGCCCCCAGGATTACCGCGCGGGCTAGCTCAGCCGCTCGCCCCCCTGGGCCAACACTGACGGGGGTCCCAGAGGGCCGCCCCCCTGGGAGGACCTGAGCGTCGGTTCGGCGCGGACCACCGTCTCGTCCGCCGCGTCCGGGATGAACGGGATCACGAAGGCGTAGTCGGCGAGGACGGCGTCGGGCACCTCGCCCGATTCGCCGAAGGCGGCGATCTCGCCCCAGCAGGGGGAGCCGAGGGAGCCGCTGTGGTGGCGGACCGACAGCCCGGCGCACAGGTTGGCGAACCGGAGCCGCTCGGTGAGCGGGAGCCCGGCGAGGGTGGCGAACACGAACCCGGCGGCGAACACGTCGCCGGCGCCGGTGGGGTCGAGCGCCTCGACCGGCAGGGCGCCGACCTCTGCCCGCTCCCCCGTCGCCGCGTCGATGGCGATGGCGCCGTCGCCGCCGAGTTTCACGACGACGACGGGGACGCGTTCGGCGAGCGCCCCGGCCGCGGCGGCCGGGGTGCCCGTGCGGGTGTAGGCCATGGCCTCGGCGGCGTTCGGGAGGAACACGTCCACGTGGTCGAGGCGGTCGAGGACCTCGGCGGGCCAGGCGCCGGTGTGGTCCCAGCCGAGGTCGCCGAAGACGAGCGTGCCGCGCTCGCGCATCGCCGGCGCCCACGGCGGAAGCGGCCGGTCGACGTCGACGAAGCAGGCCCGCGCGGCCGGCGGCGGCGGCTCCGGCGGGCCGTCCGCGGGGCCGGGGACGGGCCGCGAGTACGTCACCATGCTGCGGTCGGAGTCGTAGGCCATCGACACCGTCACCGGCGTGGACCAGCCCGGCACGCGCCGGGACGGGCCGAGGTCGACGCCCTCCTGTTCGGCGAGCGTCCGCCACAGGTAGGCGCCGAACATGTCGTCGCCGAACTCGGCGGCGAGGCCGACCCGCAGGCCGAGCCTGCTCATCGCGACGGCGATGTTGGCGACGCCGCCGGGCGCCGAGCCGAGCCCGTCGGTGACGATCTCGGTGCCGGGCGGCGGCAGCCCCGGCAGCCCGGTGAAGATCATGTCCATGAAGACCCGGCCGGACAGGAACACGTCCAGCGCCGGGGCCGGCCCGCCGGCGCGCAGCCGCTCCCCCGCCGGCTCCCGCGCGGCGCAGGGGTCGGCGAGGGAGGGCTCGGGCGGAACGCCCGGCGCGGTCGTCGCTCTCGTCGGTGGAATCACGTCAGCTGCCGGAACACGTCGTCTGCCGACACACAGGCCCCCAGGCGTGGCTTGGCACGTTCCCACGGAACCTAGCCGACGCCACCGACAATTACTCCGGGATGTAGAGGCGAATATCGTCCACCTTCGCCGAACCCTCGTAGAAATTCATGTGCGGGTCGCCGATCATGAACCGGTCGGGGTAGGCGGAGCCGGCGGGCCAGGTGTCGCGGTCGGTGAGCGTCCCGCCCGGGCCCTTCCACGTCCAGTCGGCGTTGAACCGGCCGTCGTACTCGCCGGGCCGCTGGTTGTAGTGCCAGATGGGCTCGCCGTCCTGGACGAACTGCCGCGTGTACCGGAACGTGGCGCGGCCCACGTGCGCGAACACACCGGACATCTCCATCGTGTACGCGCCGTCGCGCCGCTCGACCGCGAACCTGTACGGCTCCCGCGGCAGCAGCTCGGGCTTGAGGTCGACGGTCGAGACGATCGCGCCGCCCTTGCGGAGCCCGCATTCGCTCTCCATCAGGTACTCGGTGCCCGGCGCCGTCGCGTACCGGCGGTCGTCGGTCATGAAGATCGCGTTGACGCCGTTGCCCGTCCCGGCGGAGTACGGCTCGTACTGCTTGGTGAGCGGGTTGCAGTTGAGCAGGCCCGACCCGGTGTACTTGTAGCGGTTGTAGCCGTCCATCGCGACCTTGCGGTGGCCGTGGATGAACGTGTTGTTGTGCGGCGCCACCCGCCGGTAATCCATGATCGACATGTAGTAGAAGCCGTTGGAGTCGGTGCGGACGTTCGCCCACTCGCACTCCGGCCTGGCGAAGTCGCCGCCGGACGCCCACGGGAAGTTGGTCTTGCAGCCCTCCGGGGAGTAGCCGTTGATCCGGCCGTCCGGGTAGTCCCACGAGCCGCCCCGCCGGCCGCCGAAGTCGAGGCCGCGCAGGGTCATCTCGACCCGGTACTCGGCGGGCAGGTCGCGGGTGGAGCGGATGACGACGCCCGCCTGGTGGCTCGGCTCCTTCAGGTTCGCGACGCCGCCGCCGGACGTGAGCGTCGGCGGCGCGTCCGGGCGGCCGTCGCCGTCGGCGTCGCGGGCGGCGAGCTCGGCGGTGAGCCAGCCGCGCTTCCCGAACGCGAACGACTTGCGGAAGGTCTTCATCTTCGCGAGCTGCCGCCGGAACGCCGGACCGCCCACGGTGTCGAAGTAGGCGCCGTCGTTGTCGTACATGTCGACGTCGTAGGGGCTGGACGGGCCGTCGCCGTCCGGTCTCCAGGGCGCCTTCCGGTCGTCCAGGTGCCGGTTGAACGGCTCGGCCGCCACGAGCCGCCACCCGTCCCGGGCGGCCGGCGGGTCCGCGTGGGCGGGGGCCGCGAGCAGGGCCGCGGGCAGGACCAGCGGAAGCGCCAGCGCCAGGGCGCCGCGTGTGAGGTTCCTCATGCCGCGACCGTAGGACGGTCCCCCGCGCCACGACCACGGCAAACATCGACAAAGTGGTATTGACCAGTCGCCATAATGGGACATACGGTGTTCAACGACAGGAAGAGCATCGAAGGGGGTGAGCGGCGTGACATCCACCGGCGAGTCCCGGTCCGGGAACACGAAACGGCAGACCGTGCGCCGCGAGCTGCTCACGATGCTGGACGGCCTGGACGTCGGGGACGCCCTGCCGTCCGAGCGCCGGCTGGCCGCCGAACTCGGCGTGTCGCGGCCCACGCTGCGGCAGGCCATCGACGGCCTGGTCGCCGAGGGCCTGCTCGACAGGCGGCACGGGAGCGGCACCTACGTGGCCGAACCCCGGATCGCCGTCTCGCTGACCATGACCTCGTTCACCGAGGACATGATCAGGCGCGGGATGAAGCCGGGCGGCCGGGTCCTGTCGTTCCGCACTGAAGCCGCGGGGGCGCGGATCGGCAGGCGGCTGGCCCTGTCACCCTTAGAAGAGGTATTTACCATTCGGCGGCTGCGGCTGGCGGACGGCGCCGCCATGGCCATCGAGACGCTCTACCTGCCGCGGTCGCTGCTGCCCGGCCTGCGCCGGCAGGACCTGGAGGGCGGGTCGTTCTACGACCTGCTGCGCGCCGGCGGCGTCGAGATCGCGTCGGGCACCGAGACGATCGAGCCGACCGTGACCACCCAGGAGGAGGCCGCCGAGCTGGACGTCCCGGTGCACACGCCGGCGTTCCTGTTCGAGCGGGTCACCAGGGACCAGGACGGGCGGCCGCTCGAATACGTCCGGTCCGTCTACCGCGGCGACCGGTACCGCCTGGAACTCGACCTGAGACCACCGAACCACTGAACCACCCGTTTCACCGACCCTTCGACCACAGACCGGCGCCGGGCGCGCACCGCCCGGGATCCACGGCCGTCCATCCGCGCTGACGGGGGCGACAGCGCACCACCCCACCCCCGAGAAGTGAGGCGACTTCACCATGGACGTCATCAAGGACATCCTCACCTTCCTGGCCGACAACGTGTTCGGCCAGGTGCCCATCCTGATCGGCCTCATCACCCTGATCGGGCTGATCCTGCAGCGCAAGCGGTTCGAGGACGTCTTCGCCGGCGCGCTGCGCGCCACGATCGGCGTGGTCATCCTGTTCATCGGCGTCGAGGTGTTCACCGGCGGGCTGACCAGCTTCCAGAACGTCCTCGCCAGCGCGATGGGCACCACGCCGCCGAAGGCCGACAAGACGCTGACCGGCTTCCTCGCCGACCAGGGCGGGACGATCGCGCTGGTCATCACCGTCGCGTTCCTCGTCCACGTGCTGATCGTGCGGATCTTCCCGGCGGCCAGGTACCTGTACCTGACCGGGCACCTGATGTTCTGGGTCAGCACGGTGACGGTCGCGTCGCTGGTGACGATCGCGCCGGGCGCCGACCAGCTCACGCTGGTGCTGTGCGGGGCCGGGTTCGTCGCCGCGTACTGGACCGTCCAGCCGCTGTGGATGCGGCCGCTGATGCGCCGCGTCATGCCGGACGACCGGTTCGGGTTCGCGCACACCAGCTCGCTCGCCTGCCTGATCACCGGGTACGCGGCGCGTCCGCTGGGCAGCCGCGAGAAGCACGACACCGAGAAGCTGAAGCTGCCGCGGCAGCTGTCGTTCTTCAAGGACGTCAACGTCAGCACCGCGCTGATCATCTCCGTGATCATGCTGATCGGGGTCGCGCTCGCCGACGACGCCGTGGTGGAGAAGGCCGCGACCGAGATGGACCCCAAACTGTCGGAATGGGTGTGGGCGCTGCTGGTCGGCCTGCGGTTCGCGGGCGGCATCGCGATCCTGCTGTTCGGCGTGCGGATGTTCCTCGGCGAGATCGTCCCGGCGTTCAAGGGGTTCAGCGACAAGGTCATCCCCGGGACCCGGCCCGCGCTGGACGCCCCGACCGTGTTCCCCGTCGCGCCGACCGCCGTCATGGTCGGGTTCGTGGCGTCCACGGGCGTGTTCCTGGTCTGCCTCGGCGTGTTCGCCGGCGCGGGCTGGTTCACCCTCGCCCCGCCCATGATCATGCTGTTCTTCGTGGGCGGCGCGGCCGGGCTGTTCGGCAACGTCGTGGCGGGGTGGCGCGGCGCCGTCCTCGGCGGCGTGATCAGCGGCCTGATCCTCGCGATCGGGCAGGCCGTCACCTGGGACCTGTTCGAGAAGACCGCGCCGGAGCTGGCGACGCTCGCCGACCCCGACTGGTACGCGATCGCCTGGCTGCTGAAGGCCGTCGACCCGGTCATCGGCGACGGCTCGGTCTGGGCGGTGCCCGCCGTCGCGCTCGCCGCGACGGTCGCGACGCTGCTGGTCCTCGGCCGCACCGAGAAGCGCCGCGCCCTGACGGAGGACGCGGCGACACAGGACGCGCCCGCGGCAAGGGCCTGACCACCACAAGACTCGGCCACCACAGGGAGGGAAGTACCGACATGGCACTCGACCGGCAACTGGAGATCCTCGCGGTCTGCGGCGTCGGCATGGGCTCCAGTCTCATGCTCAAGATGACCGCCGAGGACGCGCTCCGCTCGCTCGGCGTGGACGCCCGGGTGGAGAACACCGACGTGTCCACGGCGCGCGGCATGTCGCCCGACGTGGTGATCGGGCAGGGCATGCACACCAGCGAGATCTCCGACCTCGCGCCCGTCGTCATCACGATCAGCGACTTCCTCGACAAGGAGGGCCTGGAGGCACAGCTCCGGGAGCGCCTCACGGAACAGGGCTGGCTCTCATGACGTCTCATTCTGAGGGGGCGACCCCCCAAACCCCCCGGCAACAGCCCGTGGTCACGGCGACGGACGGCGTGACGGCGGCGGGCTGGCGGGAGGCCGTCCGGAAGGCGGCCTCCGCGCTGGTCGACGCGGGCGCGGCGGACGCGGGGTACCCGGACGCGTGCGTCCGGGTGGTGGAGGAGAACGGCCCGTACATCGTGCTGACCAAGGGGCTCGCGCTCGTCCACGCCCGTCCCGAGGAGGGCGGCCTGGCGGTCGGCGTCGGCGTGACCCGGCTGGCCACGCCCGTCGAGTTCGGCCACCCCGACAACGACCCGGTGGACCTGCTGCTCGCGTTCTGCACGCCCGACCCGGACGCGCACGTCGGCACCCTGTCCGGCCTGGCCCGCGCCTTGCAGGCCGGGCTGGCCGACCGGCTCCGCGCCGCGTCCGACCAGAACGACCTGGCCCGCACCCTGAAGGAGGCCCTCCCCCATGCCTAACCTCACCCGGCCGCAGCTCCCCGACCGGGTACGCACCTTGCTGGACGACCTGGACGCCGCGTCCGGTGAGGCGATCGGGGCGGCGGCGGAGCTGCTGCTGGAGTCGGTCGAGGCGGACGGGATCGTGCACGTCGCCGGGGCGGGGCATTCGCTGGCGATGGTGTTCGAGACGTTCTACCGGGCGGGCGGGCTCGCCGCGGTCCGCCCGATCTGGGACCCGCGGGTGTTCCCGCTCGACGACGCCGTGCGGAGCACCCGCGTCGAGCGGGAGACCGGGGTCGGGCGCGCCGTGGTCGCGGAGGTCGCGCCCGCCCCGCCGGACGTGGCCGTGGTGTTCTCCACCAGCGGCCGCAACCCGTACCCGGTCGAGGTCGCCGAGGCGTGCGCCGCGCGGGGCGTGCCCGTCGTCGCGGTGACCTCGGCGCGGGCGTCGGAGGGCGCGGCGGCGCGGACGGCGACGACGCTGGCCGACCACGCCTCGATCGTGCTCGACACCCGCGTCCCGCCCGGCGACGTCACGCACCCGGCGGCGGGGCCGCGCACGGCGGCGGTCTCCACGATCCTGGCCGCGTACGCGTGGTCGCGGGTCCTGGCCGCGCTGGACGACCTCGCGGCCGCGCGCGGCGCGGACCCGCCCCGCTGGACGAGCGCGAACGTCCCCGGCGGCGACGAGTTGAACGCCGCGCTGCTGGAGCGCTACCGGCACCGCGTCCCGGAGCTGACCGGCGACGGGCCGTCCGGTCCTGGGCCTGTGGCATGATTCGGGCACCGTCGACCGGACCGAGGAGCGAGATGACGACCAGACCGACCGGGGACGACCTCCACACCGTGTTCACGCGCGCGGACCTCGGCGGCGACCGGAGACTCGACCTGATGGAGTTCACCCTCGTCCTCGAGGACCTCGGGCTCTCCTGGACCCGCGCCGAGACGCAGGACAGGTTCGAGAAGGCCGACAGCAACCTCGACGGGTTCATCTCCTACGAGGAGTTCCGCGCCGTCATGGAGACCTGGGCCTAGACCCGGCTTAGACCTTGCGGCCCCGCATCGCCCGGTAGGTCCGGACGAGCGCCGCCGTGGACGCGTCCGGCGCGTCCGGCGGCGGCTCCTGTGACGTGAGCGCGGGAGCGAGGTCCATGGCCATGACCTTGCCGAGCTCCACGCCCCACTGGTCGAAGGAGTCGATGCCCCAGATCGTCCCCTCGACGAACACGATGTGCTCGTAGAGGGCGACGAGCGAGCCGAGCGTCTTCGGGGTGAGCTTCGGCGCCAGGATCGTGCTCGTCGGCCGGTTGCCCGGCATGACCTTGTGCGGGACGACCGCGGCGGGCGTGCCCTCGGCGGCGATCTCCTCGGCGGTCTTGCCGAACGCGAGCGCCGACGTCTGCGCGAGCATGTTGGCGGTCAGCAGGTCGTGCATCCCGGCGCTGTCCTCGAACGGCTCGGCGAAGCCGATGAAGTCGGCGGGGACGAGCCGGGTGCCCTGGTGCAGCAGCTGGTAGAAGGCGTGCTGCCCGTTCGTGCCGGGCTCGCCCCAGAAGATCTCGCCGGTCGGCGCGACGACGGGCGCGCCGTCGGCCCGCACCGACTTGCCGTTCGACTCCATCGTGAGCTGCTGAAGGTAGGCGGGGAACCGGGCGAGGCGCTGGCTGTAGGGCAGGACGGCCCGGGTCTGCGCGCCGAAGAAGTCGGTGTACCAGACGCCGAGCAGGCCCATCAGGACGGGCATGTTCGCCTCGAACGGCGCGCCGCGGAAGTGCTCGTCGATCTCGCGGAACCCGGCGAGCATCTCGCGGAACGCCTCCCCGCCGATCGCGATCATCAGCGCGAGGCCGATGGCGCCGTCGAAGGAGTAGCGGCCGCCGACCCAGTCCCAGAAGCCGAACATGTTGGCGGTGTCGATGCCGAACTCGGCGACCCGCCCGGCGTTGGTCGACACGGCGACGAAGTGCCGGGACACGGCCCTGTCGTCGCCGCCGAGCCCGTCGACGAGCCACTGCCGGGCGACCCTGGCGTTGGTGAGGGTCTCCAGCGTCCCGAACGTCTTGGACGCGACGACGAACAGCGTCCGCGCGGGGTCGAGATCGGCGAGCTTCCCGGCGATGTCGGCCGGGTCGATGTTGGAGACGAACCGGCAGGAGATACCGGCGTCCCCGTAGTCGCGGAGGGCCTCGTAGGCCATGGCGGGGCCGAGGTCGGAGCCGCCGATGCCGATGTTGACGACGGTGCTGATCCGTTCGCCGGTGAAGCCGGTCCACTCGCCGGAGCGGACGCGTCCGGCGAAGTCGGCCATCTTGTCCAGGACGGCGTGCACGTCGGCGGCGACGTCCTGCCCGTCCACGGTCAGCGCCTCGCCGGGCGGGAGCCGCAGCGCCGTGTGCAGGACGGCGCGGTCCTCGCTGACGTTGATGTGCTCGCCGGAGAACATCGCGTCGATCCGACGGCGCAGCCCGGCCCGTTCGGCGAGCGCGACCAGCAGCCGTATCGTCTCGGCGGTGACGCGGTGCTTGGAGTAGTCCAGGTGGAGGTCCCCCGCGGTCACGGTCATGCGGCCGACGCGCCCCGGATCGTCGGCGAAGAGCTCGCGCAGGTGCCGCCCGGCGAGCGACGCTTGGTGCTCGGCCAGCGCGGACCACTCGGGCGACTCGGTGATATCAGCCATTGCCTCTCTCATCTCCTTGGCGGCCGCGGCGCGCGCCGACGTCCCCCGCGGCGCCGCCCGTCCCACCGGTGATCATAGGTCGACCGCGCGCGACCGTATCAGGGCTCTCCCCGCCCCCGCAGGGAACCGGCCGTACGGGCAGGGCTAGGCTGGCGCGAATGAGCGAGCGGGCGTTCTGGGTCGGGACGTACACCGGTGAGGCGGGGAACGGCGCCGGGATCTACCGGGTGAGGCGGCGGGCCGACGGCACTCTGGACGGGCCGGAGCTCGTGGCCGAGGCGGTGAACCCGTCCTATCTGGCCGTGCGTCCCGGCAAGGACGTCCTCTACGCGGTGCGTGAGGAGGACGAGGGCGGTGTCGTCGCCTTCGACTCGTCCGGCGGGACGCTCCGGGAGATCGGGACGTGCGTGGCCGGGGCGTTGCCGTGCCATCTGTCCGTGACGGGTGACGGCGCGCGTTTGGTGGTCGCCGACTACGGGTCCGGGACGGTCAGGGCCGTTCCGCTGGGCCCGGACGGCGGGTTCGCCGGTGATCCGGACGTGGCGCTTGGCCATGGAAGCGGCCCGGTGACCGACCGCCAGGAGGGCCCGCACGCGCACGCGAGCGCGAACGCCCCGGACGGGACCGTCCTGACGACCGACCTGGGCGCCGACCTGGTCCGCTCCTTCCGGATCGAGGACGGGGCGCTGCGGCTCATCGGGGAGGCGCAACTTCCGGCCGGGTGCGGGCCACGGCATCTTGTCGTCCATCCGGGCGGGTACGTGCACGTGGTGGCGGAGCTGGCCATGTCCACGCTGGTGCTGCGGCCGCTGGACGGGTACGCGCGCCTGGAGGTGGTGGCGGAGTCGTCCGCGACGGCGGAGCCGGCGGACGACCGGGCCCAGTGCGCGGCGATCAAACTCGGCGACGACGCCCGGTACGTGTACACCTCCACGCGGGGAACGGACGTGGTGACCGTCCACCGGGTGCTGGACGGCGGCGCGGCGCTGACGCCGGTCGCGGACGTCCCGTCCGGCGGCGCCTGGCCCCGCGACCTGCACGTCGACGGCAGCTGGATGCACGTGGCGAACGAGCACAGCGACACGATCGCGACGTTCCGGATCGGCGCGGACGGCGTCCCCGAGCCGATGGGGGCGCCGCTGCGGGTGCCGTCCCCCGTGTGCGTGATCCCCGTCTGAGCGCGCTATCGGACGGTCTGCGGGATCTTCCACGGATTGTCGTCGCGCAGCGGCGGCGGGAGGAGGTCCTGCGGCCAGCCCTGGTAGGCGATGGGGCGCAGGAACCGGTCGATCGCGGCGGTGCCGACCGAGGTCGTGGACGGCGCGGTCGTCGCCGGGTACGGGCCTCCGTGCTGCATCGCGTGGGTGACGGACACGCCGGTGGGCCACTGGTTCCACAGGACGCGGCCGCTGCGCGCGGCGAGCACGGCGGTCAGCGCCGCGAGGTCGCCGGTCTCGCCGGGCTCGGCGTGCAGGGACGCGGTGAGCTGGCCGGGCAGGCCCGCGACAACGTCCGTGATGTCGGTGAGGCGCTCGTAGGTGACGACCAGGCCGAGCGGGCCGAAGTACTCCTCCGCCGCCGCGCCGATGTCGGCCCGGAACGCCTCCAGGTCCATGGTGAGCAGGCGCGGCGCCGTGGACGCGCCGTCGCCGTCCGGCCAGACGAGGCGGCGGACGCCGGGACGCGCGGCCAGCGCGTCCGCCGCGTCCAGGAAGCCGGACTCGATCCGGTCGTTCAGCATCGGCGCGGCGGCGATCTCGCCGAGCCGCCGGGCCGCCTCGTCGAGCAGCGCGGCGGGGGCGAAAAGAAGGCCGGGGTTGGTGCAGAACTGTCCCGCGCCCATCGTGAGGGACGCCGCGTACCCCTGAACGATCTCCGCACCGCGCGCCCGTGCCGCGCGGGGCGTCACGACGGCCGGGTTGACGCTGCCCATCTCACCGTAGAACGGAATCGGCACCGGCCGTTCCGCCGCGATCCTCGCCAGCGCCAGCCCGCCGCGCTGGGACCCGGTGAACGCGGCGGCGGCGACGCCGGGGTGCCGGAGCGCGGCGACGCCCGCGTCCTCCCCCTCGACGAGGGCGAACACGCCGTCCGGGAGCCCGGCGCCGCCGATCACCCCGGCCGTCCGGCGGGACAGGCGCGGGTGGCCGGGGTGGGCCTTGACCACGACCGGGCAGCCCGCCGCCCACGCCGACGCGGTGTCGCCGCCCGCGACGCCGAACGCGAACGGGAAGTTGCCCGCCGCGAACACCAGGACGGGCCCGGCCGCCGTCCGGTAGCGGCGCAGGTCGGGACGGGGCCCGGTGGGCCATCCCGGGTCGGCCGTGTCGATGCGGGCGTCGAGGAACGCGCCCTCCCTGACGTGCTCGGCGAACAGCGTGAGCTGGAACGTGGTGCGTGTCAGCTCCCCCTTTAGCCGGGTCGCGCCAAGGCGCGTCTCCTCGTCGGCCAGGGCCGTCAACTCGGCGCGGGCGTCCTCCAGCGCGGCCGCGACGGCGGTGAGGGCGCGGGCGCGGGTCTCCGGCGGTGCGGCGGACCATCCGGGCGCGGCGGACACGGCGGCCGCGACGATCTCGTCCGGTGTCATCGGAATCGGTGCCATCAGAAGGAGAAGCCTTCGGGGAAGGGGTCGGTGGGGTCGAGCAGGTAGTTCGCGGTACCGGTGATCCACGCGCGCCCGGAGATCTCCGGGACGACGGCGGGCAGCCCGCCGACCTCGGTGGTGCCGACGAGGCGGCCCTTGAAGCGGGTTCCGATGAACGACTCGTTGACGAAGTCGGTGTGCAGGGGCAGTTCGCCGCGTCCGTGCAGCTGCGCCATCCGGGCGCAGGTGCCGGTGCCGCACGGGGACCGGTCGAACCAGCCGGGGTGGATCGCCATCGCGTTGCGGGAGTGCGCGGCGTCCGAGCCCGGCGCCAGGAACTGGACGTGCCTGCACCCTCCGGCGGCCAGGGCGCCGGGGTGCTCCGGCGGGTTCCGCTCGTTGATCGCGGCCATGATGTCGAGCCCGGCCCGCAGGATGGCGTCCTTGCGGGACCGGTCGAACGGCAGCCCGAGGGCGTCCAGCTCGGTGATCGCGTAGAAGTTGCCGCCGTAGGCCATGTCGTAGCGGACCTCGCCGAGGCCGGGGACGTCCACGGCGGCGTCGCGTTCGAAGAGGAAGGACGGCACCATCCGCAGCGTGACGTGCTCGGCCACGCCGTCCCGCACCGCCACCCTCGCCTCGACGAGCCCGGCGGGCGCGTCCAGGCGGACGACCGTCTCCGGCTCGGTCACCTCGACCATCCCGGTCTCGACGAGCACGGTCGCGAGCGCGATCGTGCCGTGCCCGCACATCGGGAGGAACCCCGAGACCTCGACGTACACGACGCCCCAGTCGGCGTCGGGCCGGGTGGGCGGCTGGAGGATCGCGCCGCTCATCGCCGAGTGGCCGCGCGGCTCGTCCATCAGGAAGCGGCGCAGGCCGTCGAGGTGCTCGATCGCGTGGAGCCGCCTGGCGGCCATGGTGTCGCCGGGGATCGGCGCGACGCCGCCGGTGACGATCCGGGCCGGGTTGCCCTCGGCGTGGGAGTCGACGGCGGTGATCGTCCGGGTCGAGCGCATCAGGCGGCCCTCCGCTGTTCGAGCGCCGCGACGGCGCGGGTCATGTCGGCGGTGACGGCGGCGCGGTGCTCGTCGCGGAGCGGGCCGCGCGGCGGGCGGCACGGCCCGCCGTACCGGCCGACCTGGTCCATGCCGAGCTTGACGGCCTGGACGAACTCGGTCCGCGAGTCCCAGCGGAACGCGCCGACGAGCGGCTCGTACAGGGCGCGGGCCTCCGCCAGCCGCCCGGCGGTGGCGAGGTCGTACAGCAGCGCCGACTCGGCGGGGAACACGTTGGGAAAGCCCGCGAACCAGCCCGTCGCGCCCATCAGCAGCGATTCGAGGACGACGTCGTCCGCGCCCGCGACGACCTCAAGGCCCGGCGCCCTCTCCTTGATCTCCAGGACGCGGCGGACGTCGCCGGAGAACTCCTTCACCGCGACGACACCGTCGATCCCCGCGATCTCGCCGAGGAGATCGGGGGTGAGGTCGACCTTGGTGTCGATCGGGTTGTTGTAGACCATGACGGGCAGCCCGGCGGACGCGACGGCCTCGTAGTGCGCGACGACCTCGCTCCGGTTGGCCCGGTACAGGGTCGGCGGCAGGCACAGGACGCCGTCCGCTCCGTCCTCTGCGGCGAGCTCCGCCCAGTGCCGGGCCTGGTGGGCCCCCGGCGCGTGCACGCCGACGACGACCACTCCGTCGTCGCCGACCGCGTCGACGGCGGTGCGGGCGACGCGGCGGCGCTCGTCGTCGGTCAGCGACGAGTACTCGCCGAGCGACCCGTTCGGCCCGACGCCCCGGCAGCCGTTGCCGACCAGCCAGCGGCAGTGCTCGGCGTACGCGTCGTAGTCGACGGCGAGCCCGGCGGGCGCGGCGGCGTCCTCGCGGTAGGGCAGCGCGGTGGCGACGATGACGCCGCCTAGGCTCGCGGGCCTTGTCTCGCTCATCGAGCGTCCCCTCTCCTGTCGGTGGTCTCAGCGGGCGGGCGGGCGAGTTCGCCCAGCCGGATCGGCTGCGCGATGGGCCGGTCGTGGGGGTTTCCCGCTCTCGTCAGCTCGGCGATCGTGGGGCCGCAGACGCGCGCCTGGCAGGGGCCGAGGCCCGCGCGGGTGGCGAGCTTCACCGCGTGGGCGGAGTTGCGGGCCGGGTCTCCCGCCGCGCCGAGCAGGGCGCCGTAGGTCGTGTCCTCGCAGCGGCACACGACGGTGCCGGGACGGAGCCAGCCGGGCCAGGCGGCGCCGATGGGGTGCGCGGCGGCGAGGCGCGCGGCGAACTCGCGGGCCTGGTCGCGGCGGCGGCGAGTGCGGACCGCCTCGGGGGCGCCCGGCACGCCTCCCCCGGCGATCCATCCGGCGAGCAGGCCCTCCGCCCGGGCGGCCCGCGCGCCCGCGATGCCGGTGATCTCTCCTGCCGCGTGCACGGCGGGGACGGTGGTGCGCTGGTCGGCGTCCACCTCGACGAACGCGCCGTCCCGCAGCACGCACCCGGCGGCGACGGGGAGTTCGAGCCGCGGGGAGAAGCCGTGGGAGACGCACAGCGCGTCGATCGCGACGGCCCGTTCGGTGCCCGGCACGACCGACCAGTCGGGGCGGAGACGCGCCGTGACCGCCTCCTCGACGCGCCCGTCGCCGCGGGCCTCGATGACGGCGCGGCCCGTCCGGTACGGGACGCGGTGGCGGGCCAGCAGCGCCGCGTATCCGGCGAGTTCGGCCGCCTTGCCGGTGTGCGCAGCGAGCCGCCGGGGACGACGCGTCCAGCCGCGCGCCACCGCCGCCGCGCTGCCGGCCTCCAGCACCGCCCGGACGGACGAGCCCACCGCCAGCAACGAGGCGGCGACCGGCAATAGGAACGGTCCAGAACCGGCGATCAGCACACGGTCGCCGACGGCCACGTGCTCCCCCTTCGCCAGCGCCTGCGCGGCGCCCGCCGTGTAGACGCCGGGCAGGTCCCAGCCCGGGAACGGCAGGACGCGGTCATGTGCGCCGGGAGCGAGGACGAGGGCGTCCGGGTCGAGGACGCGGCGTTCCCGTCCATCCGCGTCGATCTCGCCGCGCAGCACGTGCACCCGAGGGGCGCCCTCGTCGGGACGTTCGATCGCCCACACGGTGCTCTCCGGCCACCATTCGCAGCGGGGATGGCGCATCAAGCGCGGTTCCGCAGCGGCGTGGGCGTCGAACGGCATCCGGTGGTACTGGCCGCCGGGGATCTCGGCGGAGTCGACCAGCGTGACCGCCGCCCCGGCGCGCAGGGCGCCCGCCGCCGCGCCGAGCCCCGCCGGACCGGCGCCGACGACGACCACGCGCCGGGTCACGGCGCGTCCTCCGGTGCCCGCGACTGGGCGTTCACCGTGTCGCCGTCGCGGGCGCGGCGGCGGCAGGCCCGGACGTCGCGGACGCCGTTGACCGTGACCAGGCAGTCGAAGCAGACGCCGATGCCGCAGAACACGCCGCGCGGGGCGCCGGACGGGCCCGTCCGCCAGGTTCGGCGCCCGGACGCGAGCAGGACACCCGCGATGGTCTGCCCCGCGACGCCCGTGACAGACTCGCCGTCCACCCAGATCCGCACCGGTTCATTGTGGGGGGACGATCCCCCACACCCCCCGCACGAGCAGACGGGTGCGGCTCCCTCCACTCCGCTGGCGCTCCGCTCCGGAAACCGCACCCGTCTCACGCCATCTCTTCCTCGGGACGTACGGCGGGCCGGTCGACACGGAACGGGGCCGGGTCGATGTCCGGTTCGCGGCCGAGGATCAGGTCGCGCAGGACGGCGGCGGTCCCGGCCGCGAGCCCGATGCCCGCGCCCTCGTGCCCGGTGGCGTGCCAGAGGCCGGGCAGCCCGGGGTCGGCGCCGATCACGGGCAGGTGGTCGGCGACGTAGGGCCGGAATCCGCCGTAGGCGCGCATAACGGGGACTCCGGCGAGCGACGGGAACAGCCGCAGCGCCCGGTCCGCGATCACCGCCAGCACATCCGGACGGAGCCGGTCGTCGAACCCGACATGCCGCCGGGACGAGCCGAGCAGGATCGTCCCGGCGCGGGTCGACTCGACGACGGCGGAGGACCGCAGTTCCTCCGCGCCGCTGCCGACCGCGCCCACGTAGCCGGCGTCGTAGACCTTGTGGAAGACGGTCGGCGGCATCGGCGTCGTGACGAGCACCTCGCCGCGCCGGGGCCGGACGTCCAGCCGGACGCCGAGCCGCGCGGCGACCTCCCCCGACCACGGCCCGGCGGCGTTGACGACCGCGTCGCCCTCGACGATCCCGGCCGAGGTGCGGACGCCGGTGATCCGCCCGCCGCGCGTGACGGCGCCAACGACCTCGCGGCCGGTGCTCAGGACGGCCCCGGCGCGGACGGTGTCAGCGAGCAGCGCCGTCGCGGCGCCCACGGGCTGGACCTGCGCGTCTTCCGGGTAGTGGACGGCGGCGGCGACGTCCTTCGTGGCGTGCGGTTCGGCCTCGGCGAAGGCGGCGGCGCCGAGTTCCTCGGCGGCGACGCCCGCCCCGCGCTGGGCGGCGGCGAACTCCCGGAGCACGGCGGCGCCCTCGGCGGTGGTCGCGACGACGATGCCGCCCTTCGGCTCCCACTCCGCCGCCCCCGCGTCCGGGAGAGCGCCGAGGACGCGCGGCCACAACCGCAGGGACAGCTTCGCGAGTTCGAGCTCCGGTCCGGGCCCCTTGTCGGAGACGAGGACGTTGCCCTCGCCGTGCGCGGTGGTCGCGGCGGCGGGCCGGGCGCGGTCGACGACGGTGACCGCGCATCCGGCCAGGGCCAGCTCACGGGCGCAGGCCGCGCCGATGATCCCGGCGCCGAGCACCACGACCCGCGTCATCGACCCTCCGAATACGTTCGCTAAACCGAACGTTTCGAGGCTAGGGGCGGCCCTCGCGGGATGTCAACGCCCCACCGGATGCGGCGGCCCCGGAGGCGCGGCGTGCAGCCGCTCGCCGGAGTCGTACTGCAGGAGCAGCACGGACCGCACCGGCCCGTCGAGCGCCGTGTAGGCGTGCGGGAGCCGGGCGTCGAAGCCCACGTAGTCGCCGGGACCGAGCTCCACGTCCCGGCCGTCCACCCGGACGCCGAGCCGCCCCGCCTGGACGATCGTGTGCTCGGTCCCGCCGTGGCCGAGCGACTCCTGCCGGGCCCCGGCCCTGACCCGCTGGTCGTACACCTCGAAGATGGCGCCGCCGGACTCGATGGCGCGCAGCGGCAGCAGGTCGACGCTCTCGCCGCGCAGCACCTCCACCTCGGCGGCGCGGACCACGGTCGGCCCGGACGGCTCCCGGTGGTCCAGCAGGTCGGAGATGGCGACCTGCAGCGCCCGCGACAGGCTGAACACCGTCTCGATCGTGGGGTTCCCGGTCCCGGCCTCCAGCTGCGACAGCGTGGCCTTGCCGATCTTCGACCGGCGGGACAGCTCCGACAGCGACAGGCCGCGCTCCAGCCGCGCGCGGCGCAGGTTGCCGGCCAGCACGTCCCGCACCGATTCCCCTGACGCGCCCACGTTCCGCCCTCTCGTCAGGCCGCCGCAGCGTTCGGTTTGACGAACGAAGTGTACCGGGGGCGGGGTCAGAGCCGCGCGAGCGTCCCCGCACCGGCCGCGCGCGCCCGCTCGACGATGACCGACGCCGCCGCCGTGTCCTGCACGCCGACGCCCACGCTGTTGTAGAAGACGATGTCCCCGGCCGACTCCCGCCCGGCGGCGAGGCCCGCGACGACCGGCCCGAGCGGCCGCACCCGCTCCGGGCTCAGCCGCCCCGAGCGGATCGCGGCGACCACCGGCCCGGCGTGCTCCAGCGCGGCCGGCACGTCGTCCACGACGATCGAGGCCGCACGGGTGAGGACGCCGTCGTCGACCTCGGCGCGGTCCGGCGCGAACGAGCCGACGCTCACGACGGCGCATCCGGGTTCGAGCCACTCGCCGAGGACGACCGGCTCCACGCTGGTCGTGGCGGTGACGACGATCTGCGCGCCTTCGACGGCCGCGCGCGGGGACGCCGCCGTCTGCACCGGTGTCCCCAGCTCGTCCGCCAGCCCGGCCGCGACGTCGCACGTCTCCGGGTGGCGGCACGCCATCGCCACATGCCCGATGGGACGGACCTCCGCCATCGCCCGCACGTGCGCCCGCCCCTGCACGCCGCAGCCGATCACCGCGAGCCGGGACGCGTCCGGGACCGCGAGATGGTCGGCGGCCACCGCGCTCGCCGCGGAGGTCCGCAGCGTCGTCACCGACTCGCCCTCGATGATCGCGACGGGCCGTCCGTCCTCCGGGTCCTGGACGGTCACCAGCGCCGCGACGGTCGGCAGGCCGCGCTCGGCGTTGGCCGGGTTGACGCTGCCGAACTTCGACACGGCGCCCGTGCCGGGCAGGCGGGACACGTAGCAGAACGCGACGTCGCCGTCCGGGCCGTCCAGCAGCAGCCGCGGCGCGAGCCGCGCCTCCCGGCGGCCGAGCGCCGCGAACGCGGCCCGCTGCGAGGCGATCGCCGCCGGAAGGTCGAACACCGCGCGCACGTCGGCGGCGGAGAGCAGCAGGACATCGGCCATGGGGTGATCCTCGCGAGCGCGTTCCCGCGCTGTCGAGGCCGAAAGGGCAAGCGGTTCTTATCGATCACTACATGAGATCGCATGCTTGCCCGTCTCGACGGCCGTGCCCCGAGGTTCCAGGCTTTCAGCATCCCGTCCGCTCTCGACGGAGAGGCGCCGATGACTCGATCGACATCCCGGGACCCCCGCCGGCGCGGGTTCCGCCTGCTCACCGCCACGGGCGCCGGGCTGCTGCTGGTCCCGCTCGCCGCGGCCTGCGGGTCCGGCGACGACTCCGGCGGGTCGGGCGCCATCAAGATCGGCGTCCCGGCGCCGCTGAGCGGCGACTCCGCCTCCGCCGGTCAGGACATCCTCGCCGCCGCCAAGGTCGCCGCCGACGAGATCAACAAGGCGGGCGGGGTGGACGGCCGCGACGTCCAGATCGTCGAGGCCGACGACCAGTGCAGCGCCCAGCAGGGCGCGCAGGCGGCGCAGAAGCTCCTCAACAGCGGGGTCGTCGCGGTCGCCGGAGGGTACTGCTCGGGCGCGGCCGTGCCCGCGATCCCGATCTACGGGCGGCGGAGCGTGCCGTTCGTGCTGGACGCGTCCACGAACCCGTCCCTCACCGACACCGGCAAGGGCAAGGTGTTCCGCACCTGCGGACGCGACGACAATCAGGGGCTCGTCGCGGCCAGGTTCATGACCGGCCAGCTCGGCGCCAAGCGCATCGCGCTGTTGCACGACAACACCACCTACGCCAAGGGCCTGGCGGACGCGGCGGCGAACTCGGCGAAGCAGGCGGGCGGGCAGGTCGTGTACCAGGACGCGCTGCAACCCGGCCAGTCCGACTACAGTCCCGTCCTCACCAAGGTCGCCTCGACGAGGCCGGACGTGCTGTACTTCACCGGCTACTTCGCCGAGGCGGGCCTGCTGATGAAGCAGCGCAAGCAGCTCGGGCTGAAGTTCACGCTGATGGGCGGGGACGCGACGACCGACTCGACCGTGCTGAAGACGGCGGGCTCGGCGGCCGACGGCTACATCGCCACCACCGCGCCGCTCGCCAAGGACCTGCCCGCCGCCGGCAAGTTCGTCACCGCGTACAAGGCCGCGAACAACGCCGACCCCGGCCCGTTCTCGGTGTACGAGTACGACGCGGTGAAGGTCGTCGCGAAGGCGATCGACGACGCCGGGTCCACGAAGGGCAGGGACATCACCGACGCCCTCCACAAGATCAAGGACTTCCCCGGCATCACCGGCCCGATCACCTTCGACGACAAGGGCGACCGCACCGACCCGCTGTACATCACCGTCCGGGTCCAGAGCGGCGCGTTCACCGCCTACAAGAAGCTCGACAAGAGCGGCGGCACCTGGGTGGACGCCAAGACGTCATGAGCGAGTTCGTCCAGTACCTCGTCAACGGGCTGACGATCGGGGCGTTCCTCGCGCTGATCGCGCTGGGCTATTCGATGATCTACGGCGTGGTCCGGCTGATCAACTTCGCGCACGGGGACGTGTTCATGATCGGCGCGTTCGCCGGGTTCGGGACGCTGACCACGCTCGGCGTGACCGGCGGGATGGCGCTGCCCGCCATCGTCGCCGCCGTGCTGGTCGGCGCGCTGACGACCGGCGTCGTCGGCACCGGGATCGCCAAGGCCGCCTACGTGCCGCTGCTGGCCTCGCCGCGGCTGGCGCTGCTGATCGCCGCGATCGGGGTGTCGCTGGCGTTGCAGGAGGGCGTGAAGGTCCTCACCGACGCGCGGTTCAAGTCGTACCCGAACACGCTGGACGGCGGGCAGATCTTCAGCGGCTCGGTCCGCGTCACGTGGGGGCAGCTCGCGCTGGTCGTGCTGTCGGTGGCGCTGATGGCCGGGCTGTGGCTGTTCGTGACCCGCACGGTGACGGGCACGGCGATGCGCGCCCTCGCGATGGACCGGGACGCCGCCCGCCTCCAGGGCATCAACGTCGAGCGGCTCATCCTCGTGACGTTCTTCATCGGCTCGCTGCTGGCGGGCGCGGCGGGTGTCATGTACGGGCTGTACTACGTGCAGATCAGCTTCGGCATGGGGTTCCTGATCGGGCTGCGCGCGTTCACCGCCGCCGTGCTCGGCGGCATCGGGAACCTGCCGGGGACGATGGTCGCGGGCGTGGCGATCGGGCTCGTCCAGTCGTTCTCCGCCGGGTACGTCTCGTCCCGCTGGACCGACGTGATCATCTTCGGGCTGCTGATCGGCGTGCTGGCGCTGAGACCCACCGGCCTGTTCGGCGAACGCGTCGTGGAGCGCGCGTGAAGGGCCGCGTGAAGGGCCTGACGGGCGGCCGCGCGGTGGTGCGCCCGCCGGATCTCGGACGCTGGGAGACGCCCGTCCGCCACGGCGGCTGGCCGCTGCTGATCGTCGCGGCGCTCATCGCCGGGCAGGTGATGGACGACTACGGCCTGACCGTCGGCGCGACGATCCTGATCTACGCGATCCTCGGCCTCGGCATCAACATCGTCGTCGGGTACGCGGGCCTGCTCGACCTCGGGTTCGCGGCGTTCTTCGCGATCGGCGCGTACACGGCGGGCCTGCTGATGGTGGAGCTGGAGTGGAACTTCTGGCTCACGCTGCCCGCCGCCGTGGCCGCCGCCGCGGTCGCCGGTGTCGTGATCGGGTATCCGACCCTCCGGCTGCGCAGCGACTACCTCGCGATCGTCACGCTCGGCTTCGGGGAGATCATCCGGATCACGGTGATCAACCTGGAGATCACCGGCGGGCCGAACGGGCTCACCGGCATCCCGCCGGTCACGCTCGGCGGCCGCGAGTTCGTCATGCCGAAGGACTTCTACCACCTGGCGCTGGCGTTCTTCGTCGTCGTGCTGGCGGCGACCGCGCTGCTCGCCAGGTCGCGGCTCGCGTACGCGTGGCGGGCGATCCGGTCCGACGACACCGCGGCGGAGGCGGTCGGCGTCCCGGCCCGGCGGGTGAAGCTGCTCGCCTACGTCCTCGGCGCGATGACCGGCGCGGTGGCGGGGCCGCTGAACGCCGCGCAGCTCGGCACCGTCGACCCGTCCAGCTTCACGTTCCTGACCTCGCTGATGATCCTGCTCGTGGTGATCATCGGCGGGATGGGCAGCCGGCCGGGCGTGCTGATCGGCGCCGTGGTGATCATCGCGCTGCCGGAGATCCTGCGGAGCGTCCAGGAGTACCGGGGCCTGTTCTTCGCGCTCCTGCTCATCGTGATCGTCCTGCTGCGCCCGCAGGGCGTGTGGCCGTACCGGCCCCGCCGCTTCCGCCTCCCCGCGAAGCCCGGTCCGGCGCCGGACCTGCCGCCGGCGGCGGGCACGCTGCTGGAGGTCGGCGGCCTGTCCCGCCGCTTCGGCGGCGTCACGGCGGTCGACGGTCTCGGGCTCCGCGCGGACGCGGGCCAGGTCGTCAGCGTGATCGGCCCGAACGGCGCGGGCAAGACGACCGCGTTCAACTGCATCACCGGGATGATCCCGCCGTCCGCCGGGACGGTCGTGCTCGCCGGGCGGAACGTCCGCGGCAAGGCGCCGCACCGGGTCGCCGCCGCCGGGCTCGCCCGCACGTTCCAGAGCATCCGGCTGTTCGACGAGATGACCGTCGCGGAGAACGTCCTGATCGGCCGGTTCGCCCGCGACCGCGGCCTGCTGCGCCCGCTGTCCCGCGAGGACGCCGACGCCGTCCGCCGCTGCCTGGACTTCGTCGGCCTGCTGGACGCGGCCGACCGCCCGGCGGGCGGCCTCGCCTACGGCGACCGGCGCCGCCTGGAGATCGCCCGCGCGCTGGCCGGCGACCCCCGCGTCCTGCTGCTGGACGAGCCCGCCGCCGGCGCGAATCCGACCGAGAAGCGGGCGCTGATGGAGCTGATCTCCCGGATCAGCGCGCTCGGCACCGCGGTCGTGCTGATCGAGCACGACGTCGCGCTCGTCATGTCGATCTCCGACCGGGTGACGGTGCTGGAGTACGGCCGGACGATCGCCGAGGGCCCGCCCGCCGAGATCCAGGCGGACCAGCGGGTCATCGCCGCCTACCTCGGCGTCCCCGACGACCCGGAGACCGACCTCGTCACGGAGGTGCTGCGGTGACGCTCCTGAAGGTGAGCGACCTGCACAGCCGGTACGGGCAGGTCGAGGCGCTGTCGGGGGTCTCGTTCGAGGTCGGCGACGGGGAGATCGTCGCGCTGCTCGGCAGCAACGGCGCGGGCAAGACCACCACGCTCCGCACGGTCACCGGCCTGCACCGGGCCCGGTCCGGACGCGTCGAGTTCGACGGCCGCGACATCACCCGCCTGGACGCGCACAAGGTCGTCGCGGCCGGGCTCGGGCACGTCCCGGAGGGGCGGCGCGTGTTCCCGGCGCTGAACGTCGCCGAGAACCTGCTGCTCGGCGGCTATGTCCGCCGCCGCGACCGGACCGCCGTCACGGCCCGCCGGGAGGAGGTGTACGAGATGTTCCCCCGGCTCGGGGAGCGCCGCGGGCAGCTCGCCGGGCTGCTGTCGGGCGGCGAGCAGCAGATGCTCGCGATCGGCCGCGCGCTGATGCTGCGGCCCCGCCTCCTCGCGCTGGACGAGCCGACGATGGGCCTCGCGCCGCAGATGGCGCAGCAGGTGATGCGCGTGATCCGGGAGATCCGCGAGCAGGGCACCACGATCCTGATCGTCGAGCAGAACGCGCACCAGACGCTCCGCCTCGCCGACCGCGCGTACGTGCTGGAGACGGGCCGCATCGTCCTGTCCGGCCCCGCCTCCGACCTCGCGCGGGACGACCGCGTCAAGGCCGCCTACCTCGGCGGCGACCCCGTCATCGACTCGTCTTAGCCGACCTAGCCGACGAGGCTCAGCGCGGCGTCCTCGATCGCGGGTTCCGAGAGCAGGACGTGGCGGGCGGCGTCGCCCAGGGGGATGAAGCTGTCCTCGCTGGCGACCCTGGCCGTCCGGCCGTGGAAGCCGGCGTCGGCGAGCGCGGTGAGGACGGCCTCGGACACTCCGCCGGTGCGGCGCGTCTCGTCCGCGACGAGGACGGCGCCCGTGGCGCGGGCCTCGCGGAGCAGGTCGTCCACCGGCAGCGGAGCGAGCCAGCGCAGGTCGAGGACGCGGCAGCGGACGCCGCGGGCCTCCAGGCGGCGGGCCGCGCGCAGGCTCATCCGCAGGCCGTTGGCGAAGGTCACGATGGTGAGGTCGCGTCCGTCGCCGTACGTGCGGGCCCGGCCGATCGGCACGGTCCCGCCGGACGGCGCGAGCCAGCCGCCGTCACCGTCTTCGTGCAGGTCACGGGCGTGGTAGAGCGCGATCGGCTCCAGGAACACGCAGACGCGGCCGCCGGTCGCGGCGGCGTCCACACAGGCGCGGAGCATGCCCGCGGCGTCGTCGGGCCGCGCCGGTGAGGCGATGACCAGGCCCGGGATGTCACGCAGGGCGGCGACGGCGTTGTCGTTGTGGAAGTGGCCGCCGAACCCCTTCTGGTAGGCGTAGCCGGGGACGCGGACGATCATCGGGTTCCGGTAACGGCCCGCGGAGAAGAACGGCAGCGTCGCCGCCTCGCCGCGGATCTGGTCGGCGGCGTTGTGCAGGTAGGCGAGGTACTGGATCTCCGGCACGGGCAGCATCCCGGCCGGCCCGAACCCGAGCGCGAGGCCGAGGATCGACTGCTCGTCCAGGATCGTGTCGAACACCCGGGCCGCGCCCGCCCGCTTCAGCAGGCCGCGCGTGACGCCGTAGACGCCGCCCTTGCGCGCCACGTCCTCGCCGAAGACGACCAGGCCGGGGCGCTCGTCCAGGAGATCGGCGAGCGTCCGGTTGATCGCCTGCGCGACCGTCACCGGCTCCCCGCCCGGCGGAACGCCGGCCGGGGACGTCCCGGCGGAGTGGAGGGGGGCCATCACCTCCTCCGCGGACGCGAGTCGCCGCGCGCCGGCGGCCTTCGCGGCGAGGGCCATGACCTCGGCGCGTTTCGCCTCGTACCGGTCGGTGATCTCGGTGGGCGTCGCCGCGCCGGAGTCGACGAGCAGGCGCGCGGTCCGCAGGAGGGGGTCGCGGTCGAGGTCGGCGGCCAGCTCGGCGGGCGTCCGGTAGGACGACTCGACGTCCGAACCCGCGTGGCCCATCAGCCGGACGGTCCGCAGGTGCAGGAACGCGGGGCGGCGGCGCTCGCGCACCCATCCGGCGGCCCGCGACGCCACGGCGTGCGCGTCGGCGAGGTCGCAGCCGTCGGCGTGGAAGTAGGCGAGCCCCGGCCGCGACCCGTACGCGGCGTGGATCCAGCCGGGCGGCGTGCGGACGCTGATCCCGATGCCGTTGTCCTCGCAGACGAGCAGCAGCGGAAGCGGCAGGCCCTGGAAACCGGTGTTGACGGCGGCGTTGATGGCGCCCGTGGCCGTGGAGTGGTTGGCGGACGCGTCGCCGAAGCTGCACACGGCCAAGGCGTCGGGCGGCCATGGAGTCTCGACGCCGAGCCGGGCGGCGCGTTCGATCGCGAAGGCGACGCCGAGCGCGCGCGGGAGGTGCGAGGCGATCGTGGACGTCTGCGGGATGACGTGCAGGCGGTGGCTGCCGAACACCTTGTGGCGCCCGCCCGCGATGGGCTCCTCGGCGGCCGCGACCAGGCCCAGGAGGACGTCGCGGAGCGGGTCGCCGCCGGGCACCTGCCGTGCCCGCTCCAGGAAGAACGCGCCCGACCGGTAGTGCAGCAGCGCGGGATCGTCCGGGCGGAGCGCGGCGGCGACGGCGGCGTTCCCCTCGTGACCGGACGACCCGATCGTGTAGTAGCCGCTGCCCTCGGCGCGCAGCCACCGGGCGGCGAGGTCGAGGTGCCGGCTGCCGATCTGGGCGTCGAACAGTTCCAGGAGGCGCTCCGCGCTCAGCGCGCCGGGCCGGGCCGGCACGGCCGGCGGGCGGAGCGACGCGGCCCTTTCGAGGAAGTGGACGTCGGCGGGCTCGGACATGCGGTCTCCTGCGGGAAATGGACGCGATTCGAGCATCGGGCCAGGCCCGGCCTGGGGTCGACTCCGCAAGGCCGCGAACAGGTTGGCGGTTGGCCAAGGAACGCTTAACGGCGGTGCCCGGGATCCGCCCGCCAGAGCCTCAGCGAGGCTTGGTCTCGCGGTAAGGAAGCCGCGCTCTGCACGATCTTGGCTCGGGCGCGGTGGTCCGTTCAGGCTGGAAAACGTGCTCTCCTCCGTCATCGGCGGCGCCCGGGTCCCGGCGGGACCGCGCCCGTACCGTTCCACCGACCCGTCCCGCACCGGCCACCTGGTCGCCGAGGTGTCCCTCGCGGACGCCGGCGACCTCGTCCGCGCGTGCGCGGCCGCCCGCGAGGCGCAGGACGCCTGGCGGGACGTGCCGCCGCCCGTCCGCGGGCAGGTCGTCGCAGCGGTCGGCCGCCTCGTCGAGGCCAACAAGGAGGCCCTCGCCCGCGTCGTGACGCGCGAGGTCGGCAAGCCGTACGCGGAGGCGCTCGGCGAGGTCCAGGAGATCGCCGACACGTGCGCGTTCTTCCTCGGCGAGGGACGGCGCCTGTACGGCCAGACGGTGCCGTCGGAGATGCCCGACAAGCAGCTGTTCACGTTCCGCGACCCGGTCGGCGTCGTCACCGTGATCACGGCGGGGAACTTCCCGGTGGCGGTGCCGTCGTGGTACATCGTCCCGGCGCTGCTGTGCGGGAACACGGTGGTGTGGAAGCCCGCCGAGTACGCGTCGGCGTGCGCCGAGGCGTTCTACCGGCTGTTTGCGCACGCCGGTGTCCCGGACGGCGTCCTCAACGTCGTCTACGCGGACGGGCGGGAGACGTTCCGGGGGCTGGAGCGGGCCCTCGGCCAGGGGCTGGTCGACAAGGTCGGCTTCACCGGGTCCAGCGAGATCGGGTCGCGGATCGGTGAGCTGTGCGGACGCCACCTCCAGTCGCCGTGCCTGGAGCTCGGCGGCAAGAACCCGATGGTCGTCACCGAGGACGCCGACCTGCCGCTCGCCGTCGAGGGCGCGCTGTTCTCCGGGTTCGGGACGGCCGGGCAGCGCTGCACCTCGCTCGGGACGGCGATCGTGCACGAGTCGGTGCACGGCGAGTTCGTCCGGCTGCTGGACGAGGCGACCCGCGCCGCCGTCGTCGGGGACCCGGCGGGCGACGTCCTGTACGGGCCGCTGATCAGCGAGCGGTTCGCCGACGGGTTCGAGAAGACGCTCGGCTGGATCGGCCCGCACCACACCGTGCACGGCTCGTCCGCCGTCGGCCGGATCACGGCGGCGGCGCCGCGCGACGGCTTCACCGGCGACGCCGAGGCCGGGCTCTACTACCACCCGGTGATCGTGGACGGCGTCGGCCCCGGCGACGAGCTGTTCATGACCGAGACGTTCGGCCCGATCATCGGCGTCGCGGCGTACCGGACGCTGGACGAGGCGATCTCCCTGGCCAATGCGCCCGGCTACGGGCTGTCGGCGTCGATCTACACGACGGACCCGGCGAAGGTGTTCGCGTTCCGGCGGCGGATCTCCGCCGGGATGGTGAGCGTGAACAACTCCACGTCCGGCGCGGAGGCGCACCTGCCGTTCGGCGGCAACGGGCTGTCGGGCAACGGCGGCCGCCAGTCGGGCATGTGGGTGCTGGACCAGTTCACCCGCTGGCAGTCGATGAACTGGGACCACTCCGGACGCCTCCAGAAGGCGCAGATGGACGTCCTGGAGATCACCCCCGACCTCGGCTTCCGGCTCTAGGGGCCGAGCCGTGGCGACCCCCTTGACCGGCAGCGCGGACGTCGTCGTCATCGGCGGCGGCGTCATGGGGACGAGCATCGCGTTCCATCTCGCGGAGGCCGGGGTGCGGCGCGTGGTGCTGGTGGAGCGCGGCGAGCTGGGGTCCGGCTCGACGTGCAAGGCGGCGGGCGGGGTGCGGGCACAGTTCTCCGACGAGGTCAACATCCGGCTCGGCGCCCGGAGCCTGGAGGCGTTCGCGCGGTTCGGGGAGCGTCCCGGCCAGGAGATCGACCTGCGCCGGGTCGGGTACCTGTTCCTGCTGTCGCGGCCCGGGGACGTGGCCGCGTTCGAGCGGAGCGTGGCCCTGCAGAACGACCTGGGCGTGCCGAGCCGGATGATCTCGGCGGCGGAGGCGCGGCGGCTCTCCCCCATGATCGACACCGGTGGGCTGCTGGCCGCGGCCTTCTCACCCGACGACGGGCACTGCACCCCGGAATCGGTCGTGCTCGGCTACGCGACCGGCGCGCGGCGGCACGGCGCGACGATCCGCACGCACACCGAGGTCACCGGCGTCGAGGTCGGCGGCGGTGAGGTCAGGGCCGTCGAGACGAGCCGGGGCCGTGTCGCGACGTCCGCGGTCGTCTGCGCGGCGGGGGCCTGGTCGGCGGCGGTCGGGCGGATGGCGGGCGTCGAGCTGCCGGTGGAGCCGCTGCGGCGGCAGATCGTGTTCACCGAGCCGATCCCGGACCTGCCGCGCCCGGTCCCGATGACGATCGACTTCGCGACGTCGTTCTACTTCCACGGCGAGGGCGAGGGCCTGATGCTCGGCATGTCCGACCCGGACGAGCGGCCGGGGTTCCGCCTGGACCGCTCGGACGCCTGGCTGCCCCGCCTGACCGAGGCGATCGGCTCCCGCGCGCCGCGGCTCCTCGACGTCGGGCTGACCGGCGGGTGGGCGGGCCTGTACGAGGTCACGCCCGACCACAACGCGCTCATCGGCGAGGACGCGGCCGTGTCCCGGTTCCTGTACGCGACGGGCTTCTCTGGCCACGGCTTCCTCCAGGGCCCGGCGGTCGGCGAGGTCGTCCGCGACCTGTATCTCGGGCGCGAGCCGTTCACCGACGTGTCGCCGTTCGGCGCCGCCCGGTTCGCCGGAGACGACCTGCGCCCGGAGCTGAACCGTGTCTGACGTGCTCACGCTCATGGACGAGTGGGGCCCCGAGCGGGTCGTGTGCGTCTCCGACTCCCGCACCGGGATGCGCGGCGTGCTGGTCATCGACAACACCGCCCGCGGGATGGGCAAGGGCGGCATGCGGATGAGCGCCTCGCTGACGGTCGCGGAGGTGGCGCGGCTGGCGCGGGTCATGACCTACAAGTGGGCGGGCGTCGACCTGTTCTTCGGCGGCGCGAAGGCCGGGATCATGGCCGATCCGGGCGCGCCGGACCGGGAGGCGGTGCTGCGGTCGTTCGTCCGGGCGCTGTCGCAGGAGATCCCCCGGCAGTACGTCGCGGGCCTCGACATGGGCCTGACGGAGCGGGACGCGGCGATCGTCCAGGACGAGCTGGCCGACCGCGGCGCGGCGGTCGGCACCCCGCACGCGCTCGGCGGGATGCCGTACGACGAGCTGGGCGTGACCGGCTACGGCGTCGCGGAGGCCGCCGACGCCGCCGCCCGGCACACCGGGTCGTCGCTGCGCGGCGCGCGGGCCGTGGTGCAGGGGTTCGGCGCGGTCGGGCACGCGGCGGCGCGGCGCCTGGTCGAGCTGGGCGCGACGGTCGTGGCGGTCTCGACGGCGCACGGCGCGCTGCACGACCCGGACGGCCTGGACGTCGGGCGCCTCCTCGCGCTGCGCGCCGAGGCGGGCGACGCGGCCGTGAAGGAGTACGGCGGCGGACGGCTCCTCGACGTCGGCGCGGAGCTGCTCGTCCCCGCGGACGTGCTCGTCCCGGCGGCGCTGCAGGACGTCATCGACGAGGACGTGGCCGCGAACGTCCAGGCGGGCATCGTCGTGGAGGGCGCGAACCTGCCGACCGGGCCGGCGGCGCAGCGGGTCCTCGCCGCGCGGGGTGTCACGGTCGTGCCGGACTTCGTGGCGAACGCGGGCGGGGTCGTCGCGGCGGGCTTCGCGATGGACGCCCGCTATTCGGCGTTCCGCCCCGAGCCGGACGCGGTGTTCGCCGCCGTGTCGGCGAAGATGCGGGAGAACACCGGGAAGGTGCTCGCGGCGGCCCGCGCGCACGGCACGACCACGCACCAGGCGGCGCTCGCGCTGGCGCAGGAGCGGGTCAGGGCGGCGATGGAGCTCAAGGGCCGGTTGCGCCGCTGATCTCGGCCTCGACGCTCCTGGCGACCTCGGTGAGGCCGCGCATCGCGTCCTTGACCAGGGGGTTGGTGTTGGTGGTGCGGCACAGGACGGTGACGTGCCGCTGCGGGGTGCGGCGGCTGAGCCGCAGCATCCGCAGGCCCGGCGCGGGCACGCAGCCGAGTGCCGGGACGAGCGCGATCCCGAGGCCGCAGCCGACGAGCCCGCACACCACCGCGTAGTCGTTGCTGCGGAACGCGATGTTCGGCGTGAACCCGGCGGTGCCGCACAGCCGCTGCAGCGCCTGCGACCCCGAGCTCTCCGGGCGGCTCGCGATCCACGTCTCCGACCGCAGCTCGCGGAGCCGGACGGTGCGCCCGGCGGCCAGCGGATGCTCCTCCGGCACGCACAGCACGAGGTTCTCGTCCATCACCGGCGTCTCGACGATCTGGTCGGGCCAGGTGCGCGGGAACAGGTCGTACCGGTAGACGAGCTGGAGGTCGAGGTCGCCGTCGAGCAGCTCGGGCAGCAGCTCGTCCGGCTCGCCCTCCGACAGCTTGATCTCGATGCCGGGCCGCACCCGCGACAGCTCCGCCAGCACCCTCGGCAGGATGCGGGCGCTGGCGGTCGGGAAGCTGCCGAGCTGCAGCGCGCCGCGCTCGCCGCTGGCGACCGTGCGCAGCTCGCGCTCCAGCGTGTCGAGCGCCGACAGCACGTCGTTGCCCTTGCTGACCATGAGGAACGCGGCGCTGGTCGGGCGGACGCTGCGCGCCCGGCGCTCGAACAGCACCAGCCCGCAGGCGCGCTCCAACGCGGCGATCTGCTGGGAGACGGCGGACGCGGTGTACCCGAGGTTGCGGGCGGCGTCCGCGAACGACCCGGTGCGCACGACCTCGCGCACCGTCTGGATGTGCAGGGGACTGATCATGTGTTCGCGCACCCCGTTCGCCAGTGCCGGTGACCGTCTCCCCCGCGGACGCTCCCTCCCATGATTAGTCGTGCTTGGGCCTCTTGGCCACCAGCGTCAGCACGTCGTACTTGGCGACCGAGGCGCCCTCCTGGTTCGTGACGTCGGTGTCCCAGCGGACCTCGCCGTAGTCGGTGCCGTCGCGCGGCGTGATCTGCTTGGCGGTGAGGGTGACCGACAGCTCGTCGCCCGGTCTGACCGGCGTGAGGAACCGCAGGTTCTCCAGCCCGTAGTTCGCGAGGACGGGCCCGGGCGCGGGGTCCACGAAGAGCCCGGCCGCGAACGCCACGACGAGGTAGCCGTGCGCGACCCGTCCGGGGAAGAACGGGTTGGCCTTCGCGGCGTCCTCGTCCATGTGGGCGTAGAAGGTGTCGCCGGTGAACCCGGCGAAGTGCTCCACGTCGTCGAGGGTGACGACGCGGGGGCCGCCGGCGGCGGTGTCGCCGACGCGCAGGTCCTCCAGGTGCTTGCGGAACGGGTGCTCGTCGGTGATCGTCCGGTCGGTGCCGGGCACCCACCGGCCGGTGATCGCGGTGAGCATCGCGGGCCCGGCCTGGACGGCGGTGCGCCGCATGTGGTGGACGACCCCGCGGATCCCGCCCAGCTCCTCACCGCCGCCGGCGCGTCCTGGCCCGCCGTGGACGAGCGCGGGCAGCGGCGAGCCGTGCCCGGTCGACTCCTTCGCGTCCTCACTGTTCAGCACCAGCAGCCGGCCGTGCCACGGCGCGGTGCCCAGCACGACGCGCCGCGCGAACCCGGCGTCGGCCGTCACGACCGACCCGGCGAGGCTGCCGCGCCCGCGGACGGCCAGCTCGACCGCCTCGGCGGCGGTGCCGTCGTAGGGCAGCAGCGTGCTGACCGGGCCGAACGCCTCGACCTCGTGCGGTTCGGCGCGTCCCGGGTCGTCGGCGCGCAGCAGGACCGGCGACATGAACGCGCCGCGCTCGGCGTCCGCGCCGACGACGTCGACGTGCCCGGGGTCGCCGAAGACGGCCCGGCCCGCGTCCAGCAGCGCCTTCAGCGAGCGGCGCACCTCCTCGCGCTGGTCCAGCCCCGCGAGCGCGCCCATCCGCACCTCGGGATCGGCCGGGTTCCCGACCGTGACCTTCGACAGCCGTTCGCGCGCGGCCTCGGCGACGTCGCCGAGCAGCGCGGCGGGCACCAGCGCGCGGCGGATCGCGGTGCATTTCTGGCCCGCCTTGACGGTCATCTCCGCGACGAGCTGCTTGACGTACAGGTCGAACTCGCGCGTGCCCGGGGCCGCGTCCGGCCCGAGGATCGAGCAGTTCAGCGAGTCGGCCTCCGCGTTGAACCGGACGGCGTTGCCGACGATCGCGGGGTGGGTGCGCAGCAGCCGGGCCGTGGACGCCGACCCGGTGAAGCCGACGACGTCCTGCTCGGTGAGGTGGTCGAGGAGGTCGCGAGGGTCGCCGCACACCAGCTGCACGCTGCCCTCCGGCAGGATGCCCGACTCGACGACCAGCTCGACGAGCCTGGCGGTCAGGTAGGCGGTCTGGCTCGCGGGTTTGACCAGGCTGGGCATCCCGGCGAGGAACGCCGGGGCGAGCTTCTCCAGCGGCCCCCACACCGGGAAGTTGAACGCGTTGATCTGCACCGCGACACCGTGCGACGGCGTGCACAGGTGCTGCCCGACGAACGTGCCGCCCTTGCCGAGCGGCTCGACGTTCCCTTCGACCAGCACCGTGTCGTTCGGCAGCTCCCGCCTTCCCTTGCTCGCGTAGCCGAACAGGACGCCGATGCCGCCGTCCACGTCGAACTTCGAATCGGCCAAGGTCGCGCCGGTGCGCGCCGACAGCGCGTACAGCTCCTCGCGGTGTTCCAGCAGGTGCGAGGCGAGCGCCTTCAGCAGGGCCGCGCGCTGGTGGAACGTCAGCTCGCGCAGCACCGGCCCGCCGGTCGCGCGGCCGTACCGGAGCGCGGCGCCGAGGTCGATCCCCGCCGAGGAGATCCGGGCGATCTCCTCCCCCGTGACGGCGTCGCGCAGCGGCGCGCCCTCGTCGTCCGGCACACGCCAGGAACCCGACACATAGCTGCGCAACGCGACCACTGGGACCTCCTCGTCCGAATATCTCTGAGTCTTCTTGCCACCTTCGGGCCCCGTTCACGCCTGGCATAGGTGACAGCCCGGCCACCCTCCGTTCGTGCACTCGTTCAGGTCCGGCACCCGGAGGGCGCGCGCCTTCACCGCGCCGCGGTGGCACTACCTCATAGGTAATCGCCGTGGCCCCCGCCGCGTCCGTAGCGTCGAGATCATCAACGACTAGGGAGGAACCCCGATGACCGCGACCCGTTCCATCGCCACGGACGGCCTGTTCACCGACGCCCGCCGCCTGCTCCGCCTCTCGCTCCGCCTGGACGCCGTCGTGACCGGCGCCAACGGGCTGGCCTACCTGATCCTCGCCGGCCCCCTCGACGACCTGCTCGGCCTGGACGCCGGGCCCGGCCGCGCGATCGGCGCGTTCCTCGTCCTCTACGCCGCCGCGGTGTGGGCGATCTCGACCCCGGCCCGTCCCCGCGCTCTCGCCGTGAACGCGGTCGTGGAGGCGAACCTGATGTGGGCGGTGCTCAGCGTCGTCGCGGTGGCCGCGGGCTGGTTCTCCCTCACCGCCGTCGGCGGCGTCTGGGCGGTGCTCCAGGCGATCGTCGTCGGCGGGTTCGCGGCGGTGCAGTACACGGCGCAGCGCCGGTCCCGGCGCTGAAATACTCGGGGCCATGACCTACGCGGCGGACAGCGGACGATACGAGCGGATCCCCTACCGGCGGTGCGGGCGCAGCGGGCTCCGGCTCCCGGCGATCTCGCTGGGGCTGTGGCACAACTTCGGCGACGACCGCCCGCTGGACGTCCAGCGGGCGATCCTGCGGCGCGCGTTCGACCTCGGCGTCACGCACTTCGACCTCGCCAACAACTACGGGCCGCCGTACGGGTCCGCCGAGACCAACTTCGGCCGGATCCTGCGGGAGGACCTCGCGCCGTACCGGGACGAGCTCGTGATCTCGACGAAGGCCGGGTACGACATGTGGCCCGGCCCGTACGGCGAGGGGGGTACCCGCAAGTACCTGCTCGCCAGCCTCGACCAGTCGCTGCGCCGGATAGGCGTCGACTACGTCGACATCTTCTACAGCCACCGTTTCGACCCGGAGACGCCGCTGGAGGAGACGATGGGGGCGCTGGACCGGGCGGTCCGGTCGGGGAAGGCCCTGTACGCGGGGATCTCGTCGTACTCCGCCGAGCGCACCGCCGAGGCGGCGGCGATCCTGCGGGAGATGGGCACGCCGCTGCTGATCCACCAGCCGTCCTACTCCATGCTCAACCGGTGGATCGAGGGCGGGCTGCTCGACACCCTCGGCCGCGAGGGCGCCGGATGCATCGCGTTCTCCCCGCTCGCGCAGGGGATGCTGACCGGCAAGTACCTCGACGGGGTCCCGGACGGGTCGCGGGCCAGCCGCGGCACGTCGTTCTCGGCGAGCCTGCTCACCGAGGACAGCCTCCGGCACGTCCGGACGCTGCACGAGATCGCCAGGGGCCGCGGGCAGACGCTCGCGCAGCTCGCGCTGGCCTGGTCGCTGCGGGACGAGCGGGTCACCTCGGCTCTGATCGGCGCGAGCAGCGTCGCTCAGCTGGAGGAGAACCTCGCCGCGCTCGACCGGCTCGACCTCACCGCCGACGAGCTCGCCGCCATCGACCGGGACGCCGTCGAGGCGGGCGTCAACATCTGGGCGGCGTCCAGCGCCCACTGACCACCGTGCGGGCAGGGCCGGTGCCCGTGGTCAGGGCTCGTGGTCAGGGCCCGCGGTCAGTGCCCGTCGTCAGTGCTCGTGGTCGGGGACGGCGGCCTCGGGGTGGGCGAGCAGCCAGGCGATCCGCTCGCGGCTCTCGTCGTCGATCGGCGTGTAGACGATCAGCCGCAGCTCCGGGGACGCGGTGATGTCCATGTTCATGGTGCGGGTCCGGATCAGCCCGACGGCGGGATGCCGGAAGTCCTTGGGCGCCGGCCCCGCCAGCGCGACGTCGTGCGCGGCCCACAGCCGGGCGAACTCGGGGCTCGCCGCCTGGAGCCGCCGGACGAACTCCTTCCAGCCCGGCTCGCCCAGATGCCTGCTGTAGCGGTGCCGGAAGACCGCGACGTGCGCGGGCGCCGCCTCCTCCAGGTTCTCGACCGGGTTGCAGCACGGCGGCAGCGTGAACACCATCCACGTCGAGTTGCGCTCCGCGGGCGGCGCCGACACCAGGCGCGGGAAGAGCGCCGCGTAGGCGGCGTTCCACGCGAGGACGTCGGAGCGTCCGTTGCCCACCGCCGCGGGCAGGGGGTCCAGCGCGTCCAGGATCCCCTGGACGTCCTCGGGCAGGCCGTCCGGCTCCCTCTCCGCGGCGGCGGCCGGGACCTCGGCGAGCCGGTACAGGTGCTCGCGTTCGGCGCCGTCCAGCCGCAGCGTGCGCGCCACCGCGTTCAGCACCTGGGCGCTGGCGTTGATCGGGCGGCCCTGCTCCAGCCACGTGTACCAGGTGACGCCGACCCCGGCGAGCTGCGCCACCTCCTCGCGGCGCAGCCCCGGCGTGCGGCGCCGCGGCCCCGGCGGCATCCCCACGTCCTCGGGCGTGATCCGCGCCCGCCTGCTGCGCAGGAACGCCGCGAGCTCGGTGCGGCGGCGCGGCGCGGTGGTGGCCCCGGTGGTGGCCTCGCCGGTGGTGGCCTCGCTGGACATCGTCACGTCCCCCAGCCTGCCTCCGGTCTGCTCATCCTGCCAGGTGCTGTCAGTACCGGTATCAGCAGGCTCTCGTTACCGGTACCCGGCATCTCGCAGTCTTTTACATATGACACAGACAACCGATGTGCGGGGAGTTGTTCCCGAACGGGGGTCGCGCAACGGGTCCGGCGGGCTCGCGCTCGCCGTCATCCTGCTCGGCACGTTCATGAGCATCCTCGACACCAACATCGTCAACGTCGCCCTGCCGACGCTGCGGGCCGACCTGCACGCCTCGGGCGCCGGGCTCCAGCTGGTGGTGGCCGGATACATCATCTCCTTCGCGGTGCTGCTGATCACGGGGGCGCGGCTCGGCGACCTCGCCGGGCACCGGCGCATGTACCTCGCGGGCCTCGCGGCGTTCACCGTGACGTCCCTGGCGTGCGGGCTGGCGCCGTCCACCTGGACGCTCGTGGTGTTCCGGTTCCTGCAAGGCGCCGCGGCGGCGCTGCTGACACCGCAGGTGATGTCGATGATCCAGCGGAACTACACCGGCGCGGCCCGGGCGCGGGCGCTCGGGATCTACGCGGCCGTCATCGCGGGCGGGGTCGTCGCCGGGCAGGTGGCCGGGGGGCTGCTGGTCGACGCGGACCTGTTCGGCACGGGCTGGCGGACGGTCTTCCTGGTGAACGTGCCGATCGGGGTGGCGCTGCTGGTCGCCGGCCCGCGCGTGCTGCCGCGCGACGAGAGCGGGCACGGGGGCCGCGCCGGGAGCCCGCGCTCCGATCTGGACGTTCCCGGCCTCCTCACGCTGAGCCCGGCGGTGCTGCTGTTCGTCGTCCCGCTGGTCATGGGCCATGAGCTGGGCTGGCCGGTGTGGGGCTGGGTGTCGCTGGCGGCGAGCGCCGGGTTCGCGGCCGCGTTCGTCCTGGTGGAGCGGCGGGTCGCGGCGGCGGGCGGGCGGCCGCTGATCCCGGCGCGGGTGCTGCGCGCGCCGCTGCTCGCCCCGGCCTGTGTCGCGATCCTGTTCGGGCCGGCGAGCTGGGCCTCGTTCCTGTTCACCACGACCCTGCACCTGCAGGGCGAGCTGCGCCTGTCGCCGGTGGAGTCGGGGCTGGCGTTCGTGCCGTGCGTGACGGCCTTCGCCCTGGTCGGGCTGAACTGGCAGCGGCTGCCCGCGCGGCTGCACCGCCGGTTGATCCCGGCCGGGTTCGCCATCGCGGCGGCGGGCTATGTGTGGCTCGGGCCGCTTTCGGGCGGCGGTGTGGCGTACGAGGCGCTGACGGCGCTCATCGGGTTCGGCCTCGGCGTGACGCCGATCATCATGACCATCGCGCTGCGGCACGTCCCGCCGGCGGACGCGGCCGACGCGAGCGGGCTGCTGCTCACGGTGATGCAGCTCGCGCAGGTGATCGGGATCGCCACCGTCGGGACGCTGTTCCTGACGCTGGCCGGGCCCGGCGGCGAGACCCGGCACGCGGAGTACGGCACCGGCTGGGCGCTCGCCGGGCTGGCGCTGCTCGGCACCGTGGCCGGTCTCGTCCTGGCCCGCGGCCGCGCCCCGGCGGCGCACGGCTGACCTCGGCGTTTAGGACCCCCGTCCTGGGCAATCCCGAAGTCACCCATGAGGGGATTCGGGCACGGCGGGGAACGTCCAGGCGGAGCGGGGGAGGCGGCGCCGATGAGGATCGCGATGATCTCCGAGCACGCCAGTCCCCTCGCCGCCGGGGGCGGCGGCCCGGTGGGCCGGGGGCCGGGCGGAGCCGACGGCGGCGGGCAGAGCGTGTTCGTCGCGGAGCTGGCGGTCGAGCTGGGGCGGCAGGGCCACTACGTCACCGTGTACACGCGGCGCGACTCGCCCGCCCCGCGGGAGCGGGTGCGGCTCGCGCCCGGCGTGACCGTCGAGCACGTCCCCGCCGGACCGGCCGAGCGCATCGCCAGGCACGCCCTGCTGCCGTGGATGCACGACTTCGGCCGGCATCTGGCGTCGCGCTGGGCCACCGACCCGCCCGACGTCGCGCACGCCCACTTCTGGATGAGCGGGCTCGCCGCGATCCAGGCCGCGCAGTCCCCGGGAGCGCGGCGCGTGCCGGTGGTGCAGAGCTTTCACGCGCTCGGCACCGTCCAGCGCCGCCACCAGGGCGGCACGGACATCGGCCCGGCGTCGCGGGTCCGGCTGGAGCGCGCGATCGGGCGCGCCGCCGACGGCGTGGTCGCCGCCTGCGCGGACGAGGTCGCCGAGCTGACCGCGATGGGCGTGCCCCGCGACCGCGTCCACGTCGTCCCGTGCGGCGTCGACCTCGGCCTGTTCACCCCGGACGGCCCCACCGCCGGAGCCCGGGACGGGCACCGCCTCGTGGTGCTGTCACGGCTCGTCGAGCGCAAGGGCGTCGACACCGCGATCAGGGCGCTCGCGCACCTTCCGGACACCGAGCTGACCATCGCCGGCGGCCCGTCCCCCGGCTGCCTGGACGGCGACCCCGAGGTCCGCAGGCTGCGGGCGGTGGCACGGGACGCGGGCGTCGCCGGCCGCGTGGAGTTCCTCGGGCGGCTCGCCCGCGCCGACGTGCCCCCGCTGCTCCGGTCGGCGGCCCTGGTCGTCACCCTGCCCTGGTACGAGCCGTTCGGGATGGTGCCGCTGGAGGCGATGGCCTGCGGCGCGCCCGTCGTCGCGAGCGCCGTCGGCGGGCATCTGGACACGGTCGTGGACGGCGTCACCGGCGTCCACGTCCCGCCCCGCGACCCGGACGCGGCGGCCGGCGCGATCCGCGCGCTGCTGGCCGACCCGGCGAAGCGGGCCGCGATGGGCCTCGCGGGCGGCGGCAGGGCGCGCGACCACTACCCGTGGGCCCGCGTCGCCGCCGAGACCGCCGGCGTCTACCGCCACGCCACCGCCGCGAACGACATGGCCGCATGAGCCGGCCGGAAGGGACTGGTGCCATGAACGTCCTCATCACCGGCGGCGCCTCAGGGCTCGGCGCCGCCGTCGCGCGCAGGGTCGCCGACGACGGTGGCCGCCCGCTCGTCCTGGACCGGCACCCGCCGAAGGACGACTTCGAGCACATGCAGGCCGACCTCGCCGACCGCCGCTGCGCCGAACGCGCCGTGCACGGCCTGGCCCGCGCCGCCGGCGGCCTGAACGCCGTCGTCGCCGCGGCGGGCATCGACGCGTGCGGGACGCTGTGCGACGTGCCCGCCGAGGACTGGGAGCGGGTCGTCCAGGTGAACCTGCTCGGCACCGCCGCCGTCGTCCGCGCCGCGCTCCCCTACCTGGAGAACGAGCCGGCCGGGCGGGTCGTCACCGTCGCGTCCACGCTGGGGCTGCGGGCCGCGCGCGACGCGACGGCGTACTGCGCGGCCGAGTTCGGACTTGTCGGGTTCACCCGGGCCCTCGCCACCGAGCTGGCCGGGAAGGTCGCCGTCACGATGGTGGTGCCCGGCGGCATGGACACCGCGTTCTTCGACGACCGCGCCGCGAGGTACCGGCCGGGGCCGGACGCCGAGCTGAACCGGCCGGGCGACGTGGCGGCGACCGTCGCGTTCGCGCTGGCCCAGCCTCCGGGCTGCGAGGTGCGGGAACTGGTCGTCTGCCCGTCGCGGGAGCCGTCCTGGCCCTGACCCGCGACCGCCGCCGGACCGGCCGTCCGGGCATGTCTCCGCGACGTTACAGTTAGGAAACTTACCGGTTTACCGGAACGGCGGGGTGGGCAAAGTCACGTCGCGGCCCACTCGCAGGCTCGGAGCCACGTGCCCCGAACCGCGAGCCTGGGCCGCGCCAAGTACCGGGCCGTTCCGCGGGTGCGGGGTCGTCCCCCGCGATGATCCGGCCCGTCACACCGTGATCGCCTGGGCGACGGCCATGCCGCAGTAGGCGGCGCCGAGCCCCGCGACGACACTGCCCACCGCGTTGAGGACGGAGTAGAAACGCGCCCCCTCCTCGGCCAGCCGGACGGTCTCGTATCCGAACGTCGAGTACGTGCTCAGCGCACCGCACAGGCCCGTCCCGGCGAAGTCCATCACCCCGTCGCCGGCGGGCCAGGCCACCAGGAGCCCGAGGACGAACGACCCGGCGACGTTGACGGTGAGCGTCCCCCACGGGAACACCGAGTCGTGCCGCGCCTGCACGGCACGGTCGGTCAGGTAGCGCAGCGGGGCCCCGAGCGCGGCGCCCAGCGCGATCAGCAGGACCGTCACTCGCCGTCACCCCCCGCGGGCCGCCGCGGCGGCGCCCGGACGAGCGCCCGCGTGAGCCGCGTCCCGGCGACGACGGCGGCGAGCGCCGCGACCAGCGTCAGCGCGAGGTACGCGAGGCCGACGCGCGGCGCGCCGCCGTCCACCGCCCGCCGGATGTCCACGGCGTAGGTGGAGAACGTGGTGTACCCGCCGAGGACGCCGACGCCGAGGAACGGCCGGACGAGGTGGTGCGCCCGCCGCGTCTCGGTGATGAGCACCATCAGCACGCCGATCAGCAGACAGCCCGAGACGTTGATCCAGAAGACCACCCAGGGGAACGCGTCCGGATCGTACGGGAAGGCGTCGCTGAGCCCGTACCGCGCGAGGGCCCCGAGGACGCCGCCCGCCGACACGGCCGCCGGCGTCGCCAGCGGCGCGCGCCGCAACTCGCGCCGCTGCCGCGGCACACGCAGATCCACATCGGGGTCGACGGGTTCTCCGGCCGCGGTCATGAGCACTCCCTACCAGGCAGGGCGACTCGCGAGTCTACCTGCGCCCCCGCGCCACGGCGCTCTGTGTGACGGGCCGATCGCCGGGTAAAGGGACTGGACTGAGCGACCGTCCCCCGCCTTCGGCGATCGCTCACGGAAGGAGACGACACGCATGACGATCGCGCAACCCGCCACCACCCGGGTCAACGACGGACAGACCGAGACGCTGCTCGCGGAGATGAACCGGCTGGAGGAGGACGATCCCAGGCGGGAACGGCTCCGGGCGCGCATCGTCGACATGCACGCCGGGCTCGTGCGCGGCGTGGCGCGCCGGTACGCGGGCCGCGGGGAGCCGCTCGACGACCTCCAGCAGGTCGCCTACCTGGGCCTGGTCAAGGCCATCAACCGGTTCGACCCGGGCATCGGCGACCGGTTCGCCACCTACGCCTATCCGGTGGTGACCGGGGAGGTGAAACGGCACTTCCGCGACAAGACGTGGGGCGTGCGGGTGTCGCGCCGCATCCAGGAGCTGCGGCCGGTGCTGCAGCGGAGCGTCCAGGAGTTCACCCGCGAGCGGGGCCGCTCCCCCACGACCGCGGAGATCGCCGCCCTGATGGAGATCACCGAGGAGGAGACCGTCGAGGTCATCGTCGCCTGCGACGCCTACCGCCCGCTGTCGCTCGAGGCCCCGGCGGACGGGACGCCGAGCGGCGGCACCGGAACGGTCGGCGAGTACCTCGGCTCCGACGACCCGGCGCTGGACGCCTTCATCGACGGCCACGCCCTCGCCCCGCTGATCGACGACCTCCCCGAGCGCGAGCGGACCATCCTGCTGCTGCGGTTCTTCGGCAACAAGACGCAGACGCAGATCGCCGAGCAGATCGGCCTGTCCCAGATGCACGTCTCACGGCTGCTCCGCGGCACGCTGGACAGGCTCCGCGCCGGGCTGCTGGCCGACCGGTGACCCACCGGCCCCACCTCGTCGCGTTCGACGTGATGGAGACGATGATGCGGCTGGAGCCGCTGCGCGCCCGCTTCGAGGACGCCGGCCTGCCCGGCGGCGTGGTCGACACCTGGTACGCGCGGACGCTCCGCGACGGCATGGCGCTGACCGCCACCGGCGACTACGAGCCGTTCCGCCGGGTGGCCGAGGGGGCGCTGCGCGCCGTCGCCGGGCGGCGCGCCGGCGACGCGGCCGTCGCGCACGTGCTCGACGGCCTCGCCGCGCTCCCGGCCCACCCGGACGTGGAGCCCGCGCTGCTGCGGCTCGCGGCGGCGGACGTCCCGGCCGTGTGCCTCACCAACGGGGCCGCCGCCACCACCGCGGCGTTCCTCGACCGCGCGGGCCTCACCGACCTGGTCGACCGGGTGATCAGCATCGACGAGGCACGCCGGTGGAAGCCGTCCGCCGCCGTCTACCGGCACGCCGCCGGCGTGACGGGCGTGCCCGCCGGCCGGCTCGCGCTGGTGGCCGCGCACGCCTGGGACTGCCACGGCGCCAAGCGCGCCGGCCTGGTCACCGGGTGGGCCGGCCGCCTCGAAGGCCGCTACGGCGACGTCTTCGCACCCCCGGACGTGACCGGCGACGATCTCGTCCAGGTGGTGGAAGGACTCCTCGCGCTCGGCGGCTGACGGTCACGGCTTGGGCAGGGCGCAGCCGCCGTCGAGCACCACGTCGCCGTCCACGCCGAGGCAGCGGGCGAGCAGGTACGTCTGCTGGGCGTAGTGGCTGCCGTGGCGGACGGTGACGTTCCCGTTCCGGTCGACCTCGCACGGGTTGTTGAGCGTGCAGCGCTCCCCGTCGTCGTTGCCGGTGTTGTTGATCCCGACGACCTGGCGCGTCCGGACGTCGATCACCGGCGATCCGGACGTGCCGTGGATCGTCTCGCACTCGGGCGTGTAGCGGATGGAGTCCTTCCACGTCCAGCCGGCCTCGCGGAGCCGGTGCACGGTCGTGTCGATCCGGCAGCCGTAGATCTTCCGCCAGTAGCCGGACACCACCTTGATCCCGGTCCCGTCGGGGGGCCTGGCCGTCGACAGGCGCAGCGCGGGGACGCCGTACCGCTTCCGGATGGCGGCGTAGGTGGTGTCCAGCCGGTAGATCGTGACGTCGGTGTCGGTCATGGTGGCGTACTCGATCCTGGTGGCCCGGAGGGTGCCCAGGTCGCCGCGGCCCGTCCGGTCGAGGAGCGTGAACGTCCTGGACGACTCCTCGTCCACGATGACCTCGCCCCCCTTCGGCGTCCCCGACTCCAGGCAGTGGCCGTTGGTCATGACCAGCGCCGCGTCGGTGTCGCGGGACCGCGGCCCGCGCACCAGGGAGCCCGAGCAGTTGCTGAGCGCGACGATTCCGGTGAAGTCGACCTCGGCCCTTTTCTGCGGGGCCTGCCGCTGGACGGCGGCGGCGGTCGTGGTGAGCGTCCCGGTGACCGCCAGCGCGGCGAGCGCGACGGCGGCGGCGAGGCGTGCGGTCATGCGGATCCCCTTCGTTAGTCGATGTCGACCCAGCCGTAGGTGCGTTCGACGGCCTTCTTCCAGCCGGTGTAGCCGTGGTGGCGTTGGTCGTGGGTCCAGGTGGGTTCCCAGCGGCGGTCTTGGTTCCAGTTGGCGCGCAGTTCGTCGGTGGTGGTCCAGAACCCGACGGCCAGTCCGGCGGCGTAGGCGGCGCCCAGGGCGGTGGTTTCGGCGACGACGGGGCGACAGACCGGGACGCCGAGGATGTCGGCTTGCAGTTGCATGCACAGTTGGTTGGCGGTGACGCCGCCGTCGACTTTGAGGACGTCCAGGGCGACGCCGGAGTCGTGGCGCATGGCTTCGACGACGTCGCGGGATTGGTAGCAGATCGCTTCCAGGGTGGCGCGGGCGAGGTGGGCGTTGGTGTTGTAGCGCGACAGGCCGACGATGGCGCCGCGGGCGTCGGCGCGCCAGTAGGGGGCGAACAGGCCGGAGAAGGCGGGCACGAAGTAGACGCCGCCGTTGTCGTCGACCTGGCGGGCCAGGGCTTCGCTTTGCGCGGCGCCGGAGATGATGCCGAGCTGGTCGCGCAGCCATTGCACCGCCGACCCGGTCACCGCGATCGACCCCTCCAGCGCATACACCGGCGGAGCCTCGCCGAACTGGTAGCAGACCGTGGTCAGGAGTCCCTGCGAGGAGCGGACGAGCTCTTCACCGGTGTTGAGCAGCAGGAAGTTGCCGGTGCCGTAGGTGTTCTTGGCCTCACCCGGCGCGAAGCACACCTGCCCCACCGTCGCGGCCTGCTGGTCACCGAGAATGCCGGTGAGGGGGATCTCGCCGCCGACCGGGCCGTCGGCGCGGGTCGTGCCGTACGGTTCGGGCGCCGAGGACGGTTTGATGTCCGGCAGCATCCGGCGCGGGATCCCGAACAGGGCCAGGAGTTCCTCGTCCCAGCTAAGGGTTTCCAGGTCCATCAGCATGGTGCGGCTGGCGTTGGTCGGGTCGGTGACGTGCACACCGCCGTCGACCCCGCCGGTCAGGTTCCACAGCACCCACGTGTCGATGTTCCCGAAGATCGCCTCACCGTTCTCGGCGGCCTGGCGGACCCCGTCGACGTTGTCCAGGATCCATTGGATCTTCCCGCCGGAGAAGTAGGTGGCCGGCGGGAGCCCGGCGCGGTGCCGGATCAGGTCGCCTTTGCCGTCGCGCTCCAGGGCGGCGGCGATGCGGTCGGTGCGGGTGTCCTGCCACACGATCGCGTTGTGGTAGGGGCGGCCGGTCCGGCGGTTCCACACCACGGTGGTCTCGCGCTGGTTGGTGATCCCGAACGCGGCCAGATCCCGATGCGTCAGGTTGGCTTTGTGCAGGGTGGTCTGGATGACCGCGCGGGTGCGTTCCCAGATCTCGGTGGGGTTGTGCTCCACCCACCCGGCCCGCGGCAGGATCTGCTGGTGTTCGAGCTGGTGCCGGGCGACCTCGCGGCCGCCGTGGTCGAAGATCATGAAGCGGGTGCTGGTGGTGCCCTGGTCGAGCGCTCCGACGAAGTCGGCCATCGGCTCTCCCCTTTCTGCGTGTGGAGCGGACCCCGCCCGTCAGGTGACGTCGTACTCCGGTTCGGGCCCGGTGGGCAGGGTGTCCTCGCCCTCGCCCGGGATGTTGCGTCCGATCAGCAGGATGTAGAGGCCGGCGCCGACCACGGCGCCGATCAGCGGCGCGACGAGGGGGACCCAGAAGTACAGGTCCCCGTACTGGTCCCGCCACGCGTCCGTCCCGTAGCCGGTGAGGAACTGGGCGAGCCGGGGGCCGAGGTCGCGGGCCGGGTTGATCGCGTACCCGGCGGCGGAGCCGAACGCCATCCCGATCGCCACCACGATCAGCCCGATGATGAGCGGCGCCAGGTTCGCCAGCGGCGGCGCGTTGCGCAGGTCGGTGAGGGCGAGGACGAGGAACAGCAGTATCGCGGTGCCGATCACCTGGTCGCGGAACGCGTCCCACGTCCCGATCGGGAGCGTCCCGTTGCCGGGCAGGGTGGAGAAGACGACGTGCGACTTGATCGTCAGGCCGGGGTCGAACTTCTGCAGGATCTCGCTGTAGTTCCACCGGACGATCAGCGCCGCCGTGAACGCGCCGAGCACCTGCGCGAACCAGAACGGCAGCACCTTGCGCCACGGGAAGCCCTTGTAGACCGCGAGGGCGAAGGTGACGGCCGGGTTGATGTGCCCGCCGCTGAGCCGTGCCGACACGTACACGCCGAGCGTGACGCCGATGCCCCAGGCCCAGGCGATGCTGTCGTGACCGCCGAGGCTCTGCGGATCCCCGAGCCCGCTGCCGGCGACCGCCTGGGCGACGACGCCGACACCGAACAGGATCAGGATCATCGTGCCGGCGAACTCCGCGGCCATCTCGGCGGCCAGCCGGGGAACCATCGGCCTTCGCGTCATCTCTCCTCCTCGGGGACGCGTGAGGGCGGGCACGGTCGCCGCGAGTCGGGGACACCCGGCGGACCGTGTCGTGATGGTTCCCAAGAGTGGCCGGAAAAACACGGTCAGTGACCGCGGAACGCCTCTTCCAGCCACCAGGCGGGCCGCCCGCGTGTGATCTTGGCGTCCACGAGCATGGGGCGGTCGCGCGGGCCGGCGAGCCAGGTCCGCACGGCGGCGAGGTCCTCGGGGCGCCGGACGGTCGCCGCCGCGCAGCCGAACCCGCGGCCGATAGCGGCCAGGTCGGCGGGCGGGAACGTGACCGTGTCCAGCGGGTGCCCGCCGGGCCCGAAGTGGTGCAGCTCGGCGCCGTACGCCTCGTCGTCGTAGACGACCACGAGGAGGCCGAGGCCCAGCCGGACGGCCGTCTCCAGCTCGGCGACGGCCATCAGCGCGCCGCCGTCGCCGAGCGCGGCGACGGTGAGCCGGTCGGGGCGGGCGACGGCGGCGCCGATGGCGGTGGCGAGGCCGAGCCCGACCGACTGGAACGCCTGGGTGAACACCAGGGCGTCGGCGTCGGGGACGTCCAGGAACATCGCCGGATAGCCCATGAAGTTGCCGGAGTCGACGGCGATGGTGCGTTCGGGGGGCAGCAGCTCGTCCAGGGCGATCGTCAGGGTCCGCGGGTCGATGCGCGGCCCGCCGGCGTCCCGCGCGGCCGGGTCGTCGTCGGGCGGATGCTCCTCGTACGGGACGTCGCGCCAGCGTCCCCGGCGGGCGAGGCATTCCGCCGCGTCGGGCGTGCGGTAGCCGGTCACGGAATGCCCGCGCGCCTCCAGTTCGGCGTCGACGGCCCGGGCCGTCTCGGCCGCGTCGCCGATCAGGCCGAGGTCGACGGGGCGGTGCGCGCCGAGCGCGCGGGCGTCCACGTCGACCTGCACGACCGTCGCGTCCTTGGCGATGAGCGTGCCGTGCCGGGTCGTCCACATGTTCAGCGAGCAGCCCCAGCCGACGATCAGGTCGGCGTCGCTGATCAGCTCCGCGGCGGCGGGCGTGGCGAACCCGCCGCTGACGTCGAGTCCGAACGGGTCGCCGGCGAACAGGCCGCGGGCGACGGCGGACGTCGCGGTGAGCGCGCCGCAGCGCGCCGCCAGTTCCGCCAGCGGCTCCGCCGCGCCGGACAGCCGCGCGCCGCGCCCGGCGATGAACACCGGCCGCCGCGCCGCCTGGAGCACGTCGGCCAGCCCGGCGATCGCGGCGGCGGGCGGCACCGGCAGCGGCGGCACCTGCGCGGCGCGCGGACCGGACGGGACGGGCCGCGGCGCGTCCTCCGGATGCTCGGCGGCCTGGATGTCCAGGGGCAGGCCGAGCAGGACGGTGCGGCGCTCGGCGACGGCGGTGCGGCAGGCGCGGGTCACGTCGGCCAGCGCGGTCCGCGGGGAGTGGACGCGCTCGGGGACGGCGCCGACCGCCGCGGCGATCGCCGCCTGGTCGACACGGAAGTTGGAGCGGACCGCGGCGGCGGCGACCTCGCCCGCGACGATCAGCAGCGGCGTGCGGCTCTTGGCGGCCTCGGCGATCCCGGTGACGGCGTTGGTGAGGCCGGGCCCCTGGTGGACCGACACCACCCCGAGGCCGCCGCCGACCCGCGCGTAGGCGTCGGCCATCGTCGCGGCGCCGCCCTCGTGCCGGGCGGCGACGAACCGGGCCCCGTTCGCGATCATCGCGTTGGTGACGTGGAAGTTGCCGCTGCCGACGACCCCGAAGACGGTGTCGGCGCCGAGCCGCGCGAGGGCCCCGCCCACGGCCTCCGCGACGTTCATCGCTCGACCAGCGCGAGCACTCGGGCGGGGCTGCCGGAGCCGCCGACGATCGGCAGCGGCGAGGCGAGCAGCACGGCGCCGCGGGCGGGCAGCCGGTCGAGGTTGCGCAGCTGGGTGAGCCCGTACTTGCCGGCGCCGAGGAAGTAGGAGTGGCAGGGGAACGGCGGGTCGAACCCGTGCGCGGCGCCGGCGTCGGTGCCGACGGTCTCGACGCCGAGGCCGAGAAGGGGCGTCTCCTCGGCGAGCCAGCGGGCGCACTCGGGCGAGATCCCCGGCGTGTGGGAGCCGTCCTGGTCGGCGTTGAGGAAGGTGTCCTGGTCGCCGGACAGGGCGTCCCAGCCCGTGCGGTAGAGGAGCCAGCCGCCGCGCGGCAGCGGGCCGTGCGCCTCCTCCCAGGCCCGGACGTGCTCGATCTCCAGCAGGAAGTCGGGGTCGGCGGCCGCGTGCGCGGAGGCGTCCAGGACGACGGCCGGGGCGACGAGCCGCCCGGGCGGCACGCGCGAGACGTCCTCGCCGTCGCGTCCGGTGGCCCAGTGCACGGGCGCGTCGAAGTGGGTGCCGACGTGCTCGCCGGTCTCGATGTCGTTCCAGTACCAGGCGGGGCCGCGGTCGTCGTACCGGCTGATCTCCTTCAGCCGGAACGGCACGGTGTTGGCGAACGGCTCCGGCAGCTGGAGGATCGGGGTGCGCTCCGACAGCGGTGCGGTCAGGTCGACGATCTCCACCGTGCCGTCGTCGACGGCGGTGAGCAACTGGGCGAGAACGGACATCGTTCCTCCGTGCGGCGCGGGGCGGTGACAGGGGTCGCGCGAGCCTGATGAACGTACCGCAGATGCGCCTGTTCGGAGGGTCACCCGACGCAGGCCGCTCACCCTTCGTCCACCCGGCGCGGGTGGCGCGGTGGAACATTCCGGGCCCGCCACAGGTTAGGGTTGCCTAAGTACCGGAGCGGAGCATCGGAGGGCTGCATGGCGACGGAACCGGCGCGCAAGGGGCGCGGGCTGAACCGGGGGACGGTGCTGCGCACCGAACGGCTCACCCCGCACATGATCCGCGTGGTCATCGGCGGCGCGGGTCTCGCCGGGTTCGGCGCGGGAGAGTTCACCGACCACTACGTGAAGCTGCTGTTCAGGCAGCCGGGCGTCGCCTACCCCGAGCCGTTCGACATGGAGCGGGTCCGGGCGGAGCTGCCGCGGGAGCAGTGGCCGTCCACGCGGACCTACACCGTCCGCGCGTGGGACCCGGAGGCCGTCGAGCTCACGATCGACTTCGTCCACCACGGCGACAAGGGCCTCGCGGGGCCGTGGGCGGCGCGGGTGCGTCCCGGCGAGGAGATCTACTTCCAGGGTCCGGGCGGCGCGTACGCGCCCAGCGCTGGCGCGGGCTGGCATCTGCTGGTCGGCGACGAAAGCGCGCTGCCGGCGATCGCCGCCTCGCTGGAGCGGATCCCGGCGGGCGCGCCCGCCCGGGTGTTCGTCGAGGTCGCCGGGCCCGAGGAGGAGCAGGACCTGCCGACGCCGGGCGACGCGGAGATCGTGTGGCTGCACCGCGGCGCCGGCCAGGTCGGGGACCTGCTGGTCGAGGCCGTCCAGAAGCTGGACTTCCCGGACGGAGAGGTGCACGCGTTCGTGCACGGCGAGGCCAACTTCGTCAAGGCGCTGCGGCGGCACCTGCGGGTCGACCGCGGGCTGCCGATGGAGCGGCTGTCCATCTCGGGCTACTGGCGGCGCGGCCGCGACGAGGACGGCTGGCAGTCCACCAAGCGCGACTGGACCCGCCAGCTCGAGGAAGAGGAGGCGCAGGCCCTCGCCTGAGCCGTTCTTTCAGGCGGTGACCTGAGCCTGGTCGTCGAGGTCCGGGTCGCCGCCGTCGGCGAAGCCGGGGAGCCAGCGTTCGGCCTCGGCGCGGAACGCCCCCTCGGCCTCCAGCTGGCAGAGCACACCGCCGCATCCGGACAGGGCGCGGCTGACGGCCAGGTATTGGGGCGGCAGCCGGAACTGGCGGGCGAGCGCGCCAGGGCGCATGTCGGACGCGAGCCCGAAACCGCGTGCGGTCTGCTCGCGCAGCCATTCGCGGGAGTAGCGGAAGCGCTCGACGGCGAACGGGGCGGCGTGCGGGGCGACGAGCGCGGCGACCTCCTCGGGGTCGACGTCGGCGTCCGGCGCGAGGAAGCCCTCCTCGCGCAGCGCGCCGACGATGTCGCCGGGTTCGCCGAGCGTGCCGATGCGCAGCAGGCGGCCGATCGACCACTGGAGCTCGGCGGGGACGCGGGCGGCGCCGCCGAAGTCCATGACGCCGAGGCGGCCGTCGTCCAGCAGCCGGAAGTTGCCCGGGTGCGGGTCGATGTGGATCATCTCGCAGCGGTCGGGGCCGGACAGCAGGAAGCGGAACAGCAGCAGGCCCGCGCGGTCGCGCCGGTCCTGCGGGCCGTCGGCGATGACCTTGGCGAGCGGGGTGCCGTCGAGCCATTCGGTGACGAGCACGTCGCCCGACTGGGCGACGACCGCCGGGACGACGAAGTCGGGGTCGCCGGCGTAGGCGTCGTGGAAGGCCGTCTGGGCGCGGGCCTCGTCGACGTAGTCGAGCTCCTTCTCCAGCCGCCGCTTGAGGTCGGCGATGACGGGCTTGACCTCGACGCCGGGGAACAGCGGGGTGAAGAGCCTGCTGAGGCGGGAGATCTGGTTGAAGTCGCTCATCACGGCCTGGGCGGCGCCGGGGTACTGGACCTTGACCGCGACCGTCCGCCCGTCGTGCCAGACCGCCTTGTGGACCTGCCCGATGGACGCCGCGGCGGCGGGCCGGTCGTCGAACTCGTCGAACAGGTCGCGCCAGTCGCCGCCGAGGCCCTCGGCGAGGACGCGGTGCGTGGTCGCGGCGGGCATCGGGGGCGCGGACTCCTGGAGCCGGGTGAGGCTGGCGCGGAACGGCCCGGCGATCTCCTCCGGCAGCCCCGCCTCGAAGATCGACAGCAGCTGGCCGACCTTCATGGCGCCGCCCTTGAGCTCGCCGAGCACGGCGAACAGCTGGTCGGCGGTGCGGCGCTGCACCTCGAGCGCGACGGCCTCGGCCGGACGGCCGATCGTCCGCTTGCCGAGCCCGAGCGCGGTGCGGCCGGCGAACCCGAGCGGCAGGCTCGCCAGCTTGGCGGTCCGCGTCACGGCGCGGCGGGGGATGTCACTCACGTCCCGACCGTCCTCTCCTGACGGAGAAATGCCACATAATGGTCATTCTCCGTCAAAGAGATAGCGTTCGGGCGGGCCAGAAGATTCCCCGCACGGGCGCAGCAGCAGCTCGATGACCTCCAGGGCCCGGTCGATCTCCGGCTGGTTCCCGCCGAGGTAGTGCGCGTACATGAACGAGTCGGCGACCCGGACGATCGCCTGCGCGAGCGTCCGGGTCGGCAGCCGGACGCTCAGCTCACCGCGGTCGATCTCCGCCTGCAGCTCCCGGGTGACCAGCTCGATGGCACGGTCCTCGATGGTGCCGGGCATCGTGGCCAGCCGGACGAACAGCCCGGTCTCCCGTTCGGTGAACGCCTTCAGCGGCTCGGCGTCCACCACGGCGCGCATGAACCGGTCGAGGACCTTGATGATCCGCTCCGGGCCGGTGCCGCCGACGCCGCGCGCCGCGACGCGGTAGGTGCGCTCGGTCATCTCCGCGAGGACGGCGCCGAGGAGCCGTTCGCGGCTGCCGACCCACCGGTACAGGGTGGCGCGGCCCACGCCCAGCTCGGCGGCCAGCGCGGACATGTCGATCGGATCGCCGCGCAGGTAGTGCTCGGACGCCGCGGCGACCGCGACGGCGGGACCGGCCGGACGGTCGGAACGGGGCCGGACGGGGGCGTCCGGGGGAACGGGGCGGCCGCTCATCCGGACAGCATGACACAGTGCCGGACCGCTCCACCGGCCCGACCCGCGGGCCGGCCGCGGCCACCGGGCGGTGACTTGTCGCGATCGAGCGACTACCAGCTGTTATCAGGGGTAGCTAGCTGGTGTGAAGGACAAACTTGGGGGTGCCGGACGCAAGGGCCGGCTGCTGATCATCGGTGGGGCGGAGAACCGGACCTGCGGGTCGGGGGCGCTGGAGACGTTCGTCGAGCTCGCGGGCGGCGAGGACGCGCGGATCGTGGTCGTGACGACGGCCACCGAGGTGCCGGAGGAGGTCGCCGACGAGTACACCGCCGTGTTCGGGCGGCTCGGGGTGACCTCGGTGCGGGAGCTGCGGCTGCTGGGCCGCGCGGCGGCCGACGACGCGGCGACGCTGCGGGCGCTGGACGCGGCGAGCGGTGTCCTGTTCAGCGGCGGCGACCAGTCGCGGATCCGGACCCTGGTGGGGTCGCGGACCAACGAGCTGCTGAAGCGGCGGCTCGACCAGGAGGGCCTCGTCATCGCCGGGACGAGCGCGGGCGCGACGGCCATGGGCCATTGGATGATCCTGGGCGGGCACGGCCACGAGGTCGCCGCGTCCAGCGTGAAGGTCGGGCCGGGCCTCGGGCTGCTCGACAACGTGCTGATCGACATGCACTTCAACGAGCGCGGGCGGCTGCCGAGGCTGATGAGCGGCATCGCGCTGGACACGCGGCTGCTGGGCGTCGGGATCGACGAGGACACGGCGATCGTGGTGGGCGACGGGCAGTTCGACGTCGTCGGGACGGGCGTCGTCACGGTCGTGGACGCCGGCCAGTCCACCGTCGCCTACGCCGCCTCCGACGACGAGCCGATGGCGATGCTGGACGTGTCGCTGCACCTGCTGCCCGCCGGATGCGCGTTCCAGATGAACGACAAGCTCCCGGCGATCGGCAACATGCGCGGGCCGGAAGAGGAGGCGTAGCCGTGCGGCTCGACCATGTGCGCCGCCTGAGCGGCCCGAACGTCTTCCTGTCCCGTCCCGTCGCGATCGCGCGGCTCGACCTTCAGGGCCTCACCGGCCACGAGACGACCGACCACCCCGGTTTCGCGGAGCGGCTCGTGGAGGCGCTGCCGGGCCTGTCGACGCATCACTGCTCGGCGGGCCGTCCCGGCGGGCTGCTGGCGGCGATGGCGCGCGGCACCTATTTCGGTCATGTCACCGAGCACGTCACGCTGGAGCTGTCCGGGCTGATCGGCCGGGAGGTGTACTTCGGCCGGACGGTCCGCGCGGGCGGCCCCGCCGAGTACGACGTGATCCTGGAGTGCCCGCGGGACGAGCCGTCCGGCAGCCCCGTGGTGGAGCGACTGATCACGCTCGCGCTGCGGATCGTCAACGGCGCGCTCGCCGGGTGGGTGCCGGACCCGGCCGCCGACCTGGCCCGCGTCGCCGCGGGCCACGAGGAGGAGCGGCTCGGGGTGAGCACGTCGGCGCTGGCGCGGGCGGCGCGCCGCCGGGGCGTGCCCGTTCGCCGCGTCGGCGGGCTGAACCTGCTGCACCTCGGGTACGGACGGTACCGGCGGACGGTGTGGGCCGCGATGACCGACGGCACGTCCGCGATCGGGATGGAGGTCGCGGGCGACAAGCGGCTCGCGCACCGGGTCCTCGCCGACGCGGGCGTCCCCGTCCCGGAGGGGCGGGTGGCGGCGTCGCCGTCGGAGGCCCTGGAGGCGCTGCACGACATCGGCGGGCCGGTGGTGGTCAAGCCGCTGTCGGGCCACCAGGGCGAGGGCGTGCACATCGAGCTGACGACCGCGCCGGAGGTCGTGGCGGCGTTCACGGCGGCGGCGGGCGAGGACGGCGAGGCCCTCGTCGAGTCCTACATCCCCGGCAGGGACTACCGGGTGCTGGTCGTCGGCGGGCGGGTCGTGGCGGCGGCCGAGCTGACCGCGGCGTGCGTGACGGGCGACGGGACGGCGACGGTCGCCGGGCTGGTGGAGCGGGTCAACGCCGACCCGGCGCGCGGCGAGGGCCACGACCGGCCGCTGACGCGCCTCGCGCTCGGCGCGACGGAGCTGGCGCTGCTGGCGCGGCAGGGCCACGGCCCCCGGTCGGTGCCCGCCGCCGGGGAGCGGGTGTGGCTGCGCCGCAACGCGAACCTGTCCACGGGCGGCACCAGCCGGGACGTGACGGACGGCGTCCACGCCGACGTCGCCGCCCTGTGCGTCCGGGCCGCCGCGACGGTCGGCATGGACGTGTGCGGCATCGACCTGCGGCTGCCCGACATCGGCTCCCCGGTGCCCGCCGACCGCGGCGCGGCCGGGATCCTGGAGGTCAACGCCGCGCCGGGGCTGCGCATGCACCTCGCGCCGCAGGAGGGGACGGGACGCGACGTCGCCGGCGACATCATCGACCTGATGTACCCGGCGGGCTCCCCGTCGCGGGTCCCCGTCGTGTCGGTGACGGGCACGAACGGCAAGACCACGACCGTCCGGATGATCGCGCACATGCTGGAGCTGGACGGCCGGCGGACCGGCATGACCAGCACCGAGGGCGTCTACGTGGGGCGCGGGCTGGTGCACGTCTCGGACGCGTCCGGGCCGCGGTCGGCGGAGATGGTGCTCGGCGACCGGTCGGTGGAGGCGGCGGTGCTGGAGACGGCGCGGGGCGGGATCGTGCGGCGCGGGCTCGGCTACGACCGCGCCGACGTCGCCGTCGTCACCAACATCACCCGCGACCATCTCGGCATGGACGGCACCGAGCGCCTGGAGGACCTGGTCGACATCAAGGCGCTGGTCGCCGAGGAGATCCGGCGCGGCGGGCACCTCGTCCTCAACGCCGCCGACCCCGCGGCGGCGGGGCTGGCCGGCCGTCCCACCGTCAGGCGCCGGGCGCCGGTGCTGCGCTACTTCGCGTTGTCGGCCGACGCGCCCGTCCTGGTGGAGCATCTGCGGGCCGGCGGCCTCGGCTACTTCGTGCGGCACGGCTGGCTGACGGAGGGGCGCGGCGACCGCCGGACCCGGATCCTGCCCGCCGACGAGGTCGCGGGCTCGTTCGGCGGGCACGCCGCCCATGTCGTCGCCAACGCGCTCGCGGCGGCCGCCGCGGCCCGCGCGCTCGACGTCCCGGTGGACGTGGTCGCGCGGGCGCTGCGCACGTTCGACCCGCATCTGCGCAACCCGGGGCGCGGCTGCGTCTACCGGGTCGGGGCCAACCCCGTCCTGGTCGACTACGCGCACAACCCGGCCGCGGTCGCCGCGATGGGCGAGCTCGTCGGGCGGCGCTGGGGCGGGGCCGGGGGCGTCGCCGCGGTCACGCTGCCGGGCGACCGGTCCGACGAGCTGGTGGTCGAGACCGCGCGGGCCCTGGCCGCGACGTTCGACCGCGTCGTCGTCTACGAGGACGAGGACCTGCGGGGCCGCCGCTCCGGCGAGATGACCCGGCTGATCGTCCAGGGGCTGCGGGAGGGGCGGCCGGACGTGCGCGCGCATCCGGCGGGCGACCTGAAGGGGGCCCTGGCCTCCGCGCTGGACATCGCCGAGCCGGGCGAGCCCCTACTGCTGCTGTACGAGAAGCTTCAGCCCGTCGTCGAGTTGCTCGAAACGCTCGGCGCGGAGGCCGACCCGCTCGGCGCACCGGCGGCGGCGCCGGACGCGGAGTCGCGGCGCGCGGAGGCGGGAGGGCGCAGCAGCAGCACGATGACCGACAGCAGCGCGAGGACGACGATCCCGTCCAGCCAGTAGTGGTTGGCGGTGACGACGACGACCGCGACGGTCATCGCGGGATGCAGGAGCCACAGCCACCGCCACCGCGTCCGGGACGTGACGACGAGCCCGAGCGCGATGATGGCCGCCCACCCGATGTGCAGGGACGGCATCGCCGCGTACTGGTTGGCGATCATGTCGCTCTTCGGTGACCCGTACACGGCGGGCCCGAACCGGGCGGCGGTGTCGATGAGCCCGGTGGCCGGGAGCATGCGCGGCGGCGCCAGCGGGACGAGCAGGTGCAGCGCGAGCGCCGCGGCCGTCAGCCCCACCAGGATCCGGCGGATCCACCGGTAGTGGGTGGGCCGCCGCAGATACATCCACAGCAGGAACAGCACGGTCGCCGGGAAGTGCACGAACGCGTAGTAGCCGTTCGCGGCGTAGACGAGCGCGTCGCTGTGCAGGATGCTCTCCTGGATCGCGGCCTCGTCCGGCAGGTTCATGGTGCGTTCGAGGTCCCAGACGCCGCGGGCGTTGCCGAACGCCTCGGTGACGCGGTCGCTGGAGAACAGCCGGCCGAGCTTGTAGAGCCCGAACAGCACCGCGATCAGCACGAGCTCCCGGACGGGCCGAGGCCGCCCGCTGGACCGGAGAAGCCGGGGAAGTCCGCCGAGACGGGCCGGCGGCAGCCGCCGGACCGCCTGGAAGAGTCGGTGGAAGGGCCCGCCGGGTGGTTCTTCGGCCGGTTCGGGTCCGGTGTCGTGGGGGCGCGCGGGGGTCTCGTCCGGGCGGGGCTGATCGAGCAGGCTCACCGCGCTCCCCCGCCGGACCACAACGTCACCCGACCCACGGTAGACCGAACTTGCCTTCCCGGCAGAATTTCAGATGCTGCCAATTTACGTGACATGCATCTCATCGGGAGCTAACGGATGGGCAGACCGACGTAGTTCTCTGCTAGCGACGTCGCCGCGGCCTCCGACGCGACCACGTAGTCCAGGTGGGCGCGCTGGAGCCGGCGCTCGAACGCCGTCGCCGCCGGGTCGGTGTGCAGCAGCGTCGTCATCCAGTAGGAGAAGTGCTCGGCCCGCCAGACGCGCCGCAGGCACGCCTCGGAGTACCCGTCCAGCAGCGTCTCGGAGCCGGTGGCGTACCGCTCGGCCAGCGCCCGCGCCAGGATGATCACGTCGGACACGGCGAGGTTGAGGCCCTTCGCGCCGGTCGGCGGGACGATGTGGGCCGCGTCCCCGGCCAGGAACAGCCGGTCGTGCCGCATCGGCTCGGCCACGAAGCTGCGCATCGGCGTGATCGACTTGTCGGTGACCGGGCCCTCGCGCAGCGTCCAGCCGTCGTCGGTGGCGAAGCGGGCCGCCAGCTCGTCCCAGACGCGGGTGTCGGGCCAGGCGGCGATGTCCTCGTCCGGCGACACCTGGAGGTACAGGCGGCTGACCTTGGGCGAGCGGAGGCTGTGCAGCGCGAAGCCGCGGTCGTGGCCGGCGTAGATGAGCTCGTCGGTGGACGGCGGCACGTCGGCGAGGATGCCGAGCCAGGCGAACGGGTACTCGCGGGAGAACGTCCGCAGCCCCGGCACCTTCGGCCTGCTGACCCCGTGGAAACCGTCGCAGCCGGCGATGTAGTCGCAGTCCAGGGTGCGGGTCTCGGCGCCGCTTCGGTACGTCACCCGCGGCGCGGACGTGTCCAGGTCGACGACCTCGGTCTCGAACCGGATGTCGCCGCCGTCCGCCAGCCGCCGGGCGACGAGGTCCTTGACGATCTCGGTCTGGGCGTAGACGGTCACCGTCCGGCCGGTCAGTTCGGTCAGCGCGATCCGGTGCCCGGCGCCGCCGAACCGCAGCTCCAGGCCGTGGTGGACGAGCCCCTCCCGGTCGAGCCGCTCCCCCGCGCCACTGTCGCGCAGCGCGTCGGTCGTGCCCTGCTCCAGCATCCCGGCGCGCTGCCGGTGCTCCACGTAGCCGCGGTCCCGGCTCTCCAGGACCACCGAGTCGATCCCCTGGAGGTGCAGCAGCCGGGACAGCAGCAGCCCCGCGGGCCCGCCGCCGATGATCGCGACCTGGGTGCGCATCGGGTCCTTCTCCTCGTCTCATCTGTCGTCGGTCGTCGGTCGTCGGTTCGGGTGGTTCGGCGGGTCAGGCGCCGGTGTCGCGCTCGGCCGAAAAGAGGTCGGGGTTCCCGTGCCAGTGGGCCGCCACGTCGCGGGACAGGGCGCGCACGGCGGTCGTCAGCGGCGGCAGCAGCCGGCGCAGGTCGGCGCCGCGGGTGCCGGAGACCAGCGACATCGCCGCGACCACGGCGCCCGACCCGTCCCGCACCGGGGCGCCGACCGACGACGCGCCGAGCGTCATCTCGTCGCGGGTCAGCGCGTACCCGGCGCGGCGGACCTGCTCGATCGAGCGGCGCAGCTCGTCCGGGTCGGTGATGGAGCGCCGGGCGTGCCGGTCCAGGTCGCCGCGCAGGACGTTCTCCCGGACGTCCGGCGGCGCGAACGCCAGCAGCACCTTGCCGACGCCCGTGGTGTGCAGCGGCAACGTCTGCCCGACCTGCGTCACGACCGGCACCGAGCGGGTGCCGCGCAGCCGCTCCACGATCAGCACCCGGTCGTCGCGCAGGACGCCGAGCTGCACGTTGTCGTGCGTGGCCTCGTACAGGTCCTCCATGTGCGGGAGCGCCAGCTCGCGCAGGCCCATGACGGCGGGGGCCTGGCTGCCGATCCGCCAGAGCCGGGTGCCGATGCGATAGGTGCCGTCCGGCACCCGCTCCAGGAACCCGCCCGCGACCAGCTCCCCGACGAGACGGTGCCCGGTCGCCAGCGGCAGCGCCGACCGGCGGCAGATCTCGCTGAGGTTCAGCCGCACGCCGCCCTGCGCGAACGCGTTCAGGATGGCCATGACCTTGCCCGCCACGCTGACCGGCCGCGCGCCCGCCGTCCCGTCGCCGCCCGCCCTGTCGCCGCCCGTCCTGTCGCCGCCCGTCCTGTCGCCGCCCGTCCTGTCGCCTCCCGTCCTGTCGCCTCCCACGGCCCCTCCGCCCGGGCTCGTCACTCCTGCTCGGTGAGTACCCGCTGGGCGACGGCGAACGCCGAGTTCGCGGCGGGCACCCCGCAGTAGATCGCGGACTGTAGCAGCACCTCCTTGATCTCCTCGCGCGTCAGCCCGTTGCGGAGCGCGGCGCGCACGTGCATCGCCAGCTCCTCCAGGTGGCCGCCGGCGACCATCGCGGTCAGCGTGACGCAACTGCGGGTCTTGCGGTCCAGCCCGGGACGGCTCCAGATCTCGCCCCACGCGTACCGGGTGATCATGTCCTGGAAGTCGGCGGTGAAGTCGTCCTTGCGGGCCTCGGCGCGGTCGACGTGCGCGTCGCCGAGGACCTCGCGGCGGGTCCGCATCCCCCGCGCGTGCCGTTCCGCGTCCGTCATCCGCTCGCTCATCGAGTGGTTCCCTTCCAGGTGCGGTCGAGGTGGGCGGTGATCGCCTCGGTGACCGGTCCGGGCCGCTCGACGTTCGCGAGGTGCCCGGCGCCGTCGACGACGGTGAGGCGGGCGTCCGGGATTCCGGCGGCGAGCAGGTCGGCGTGGCCGTCCCGCGGGGTCGGCAGGTCGTCCGCGCCGGCGATCACCAGGGTCGGCGCGGTGACGCCGCCGAGCCGGTCGGTGGCGTCGAACCGGGCGAGGGCGTCGCAGCAGGCGGCGTAGCCCTCGGGGTCGGTCGCGCGGAGCATCGCGACGTACGGCTCGGCGCCGGTGAAGGACGGGGTGAACCACCGTCCGGCCGCCCCGTCGGCGACCGGCCCGACGCCCTCGCGGCGGACGAGGGCCGCCCGGTCCCGCCACGCCCCGGGGTCGCCGAAGCGCGGGGACGTGCAGCACAGGATCAGGGCGGCGACACGGCCGGGGGCGCGGAGCGCGAGCGCGGTGCCGACCGCGCCGCCGAGCGACACGCCCGCGTAGGCGGCCCGGTCGATGCCGAGGTCGTCCAGCAGGCGGATGACGCCGCCGGCGAGGTCCTCGACGGTGAACGGACCGTCCGGCGGTGGTTCGTCGCCGTGGCCGGGCAGGTCGTAGCGCAGCACACGCCACGACCGGGTCAGCGCGGGCAGCTGCGGCGCCCACAGGTCCGTGGTCGTGCCGAGGGACGGTCCGAGGACGACGACGGGCGCGTCCACCGGGCCGTCGAGGCGATGGCGCGGCGCTCTCCCGGTCACCGGCGGCTCCTGCGGTAGGCGTCGAGGGCCCGGCCGACGAGGACGGCGGCGGCGCCGGACCCGGGGTCGTCGCCGAGGACGTCCAGCAGGTCGTCGAGATCGGCGCGCATCAGCTCCGTGGACACCTCCAGGCCGTCGACCAGGTCGGCGGCGGTCTCCGCGGCGCCGCCGGTGAGGCGCAGGCACTCGCGCAGCGGCTGCCACTCCGCGTGCCACTCCCCCGCCGGCCGCTCGTGCGGCGCGGCCTGCGCGGCGAGCAGCACCTGGACCTGGGCCGGGACCTGGAGGGCGGCGGAGCGGACGAGGGTGGACAGCGCCGGGTTGCGCTTGTGCGCCATCGACGACGACCCGCCCTTGCCCGGCCCGGCCGCCTCCGCGACCTCGCCGACCTCGCTCTGCGACAGCAGCCACACATCGGTGGCGATCTTGCCGAGCGCGCCGGTGACCAGCGCCAGCGCGGCAGCGAGGTCCGCCACGGGTGTGCGGCGCGTGTGCCACGGCAGGACGGGGCAGGCTAGCCCCGTCTCGTCCGCGTACGCGGCGACCAGGTCGAGCGCCCGGTCGCCGTAGGCGTTCAGGGTCCCGGCCGGGCCGCCGAGCTGGACCGGCAGCGCCGCCGCGCCGAGCCGTTCGCGGCCGTCCAGGCAGCCCAGCAGCCAGTTCGCGGCCTTCGCGCCGAACGTCGTCGGCAGCGCCTGCATCCCGAGCGTGCGGGCCGGCATCGGCGTGTCGCGGTAGCGCGCCGCGAGCCCGGCGAGCGCGTCCAGGGTCCGGTCGAGATGGGCGAGGACGACGCGCCTGGTCCGCGCCGCGACGAGCATGGCGCCGGTGTCGACGATGTCCTGGCTGGTGGCGCCCTTGTGGACGTGCTCGCCCGCGGTCCCGGCGAGGCGCCGCAGGTCGGCCACCAGCGGTACGACGGGGTTGCCCGAGCCGCGCGCCCGGAGCGCCAGCCCGGTCAGGTCGAACCGGTCGGGTGTCGCGGCGGCGGTGATCGCGTCGGCCGCGTCCGCGGGGACGATGCCGAGGCGGGCCTGCGCGCGGGCGAGGGCGGCCTCGGCGTCCAGCATCGCCGTCAGGTAGGCGAGGTCGCTCGTGGCCGCCTCGGCCTCCGTGCCCGCGCGGACGGGCGACAGCAGCCCCGCGTCCGGCGCCGCCGCGCCGCGTTCGCCGGAAGGCACGCGTTCGTCAGAAGCCAAGGAACACCGTCTCCCGCTCCCCTTGCAGGTGGATGTCGAAACGGTACCGCCGCTCCCCCTCGCGCTCGGCGATCAAGGTGGCGCGCCGGCCCTCCGGAACGTCGCCGAGCAGCGGGTCGCCCGCGTGGGCGGCCTCGTCCTCGGGGAAGTACAGCCGGGTGAAGACGGGCTTGAGCAGGCCGCGTGCGAACACGAGCACGGCGATGTACGGTGCGCCCCCGCCTACCGCGCCGGGCTTGACGGTGCTGAACCAGTAGCCGCCGTCGGCGTCGGTGCCGCAGCGCCCGAAGCCGGAGAAGTCGTGCCCGGCCCGCGCGATTCCGCCTGGACGGCGCGGGATCTCGCCGTTCTCGTCGGCCTGCCAGATCTCCAGCAGCGCGTCCGGCACCGGCTCGCCCGCCCCGTCGAGGACCCGGCCGCGGACGCGGATCGCGTCCGGCCGCCAGCCCGGCACGACCTCCGGACCGGCCTCGTAGGGCAGCGCGTACCCGAAGAACGGCCCCACGGTCTGCGAAGGCGTCGTCATCATGCCTCCATGGGCGTGTCGCCCAGAACGATGTCCCACTGGTAGCCGAGGGCCCATTCCGGTTCGGTGGTGTCCATGTCGAACCGGGCGATCAGCTTCTCGCGGTCGCGCTCGTCGGGGATCGACTGGAAGATCGGGTCGTAGGCGAACAGCGGGTCGCCGGGGAAGTACATCTGCGTGACGAGCCGCTGCGTGAACGCCGTCCCGAACACCGAGTAGTGGATGTGCGCGGGCCGCCACGCGTTGTGGTGGTTGCCCCACGGGTAGGCGCCCGGCTTGATCGTGATGAAGCGGTAGCGGCCGTCGGCGTCGGTGAGGCACCGCCCGGCGCCGGTGAAGTTCGGGTCGAGCGGCGCGGGGTGGATGTCGCCGAGGTGGCCGTAGCGGCCCGACGCGTTCGCCTGCCACACCTCGACCAGCGCGCCCCGCACCGGGCGGCCAGCGCCGTCGAGCACGCGGCCGGTCACGATGATCCGCTCGCCGAGCGGCTCGCCGGAGTGCTGGACGGTGAGGTCGAAGTCCCGCCGGCCGAGTTCCTGGTGGCCGAAGACCGGTGCGGTCAGCTCGACGCTGTCCGGGCCGAGCTTGGGCATGATCAGTTCCTGTGCCGGGGCGCGGAGCACGGTGCTCTTGTAGCCCGGGTACAGGTACGGGGGGTGCGTCGACGTCGCGGCCTTGTCCATGTGCCTCCCATTCCCGCTCGGCGGCGGCTCCGGCCGTCGTGCCGGTGCCGCTCACGTCCACCCTGGCAGCCGGCGTCGCGTGCGCCGGACGGGGGTTTCCGTTCAGTGGAAAAGGAGGGGGGTGTTCAGAGCTCCTCGGCCAGCCCGAACAGCGGGAACAGGGACGTGTCGAAGAAGGCCGAGACGTGCGCGACGCCGTCCCCGGTGACGCTGAGCACCTGGAGCTGGTACGCGCGGTGCACGCCGTCGTCGCCGCGCATGTAGAGCCCGAACGCCGGCTGCGCGTTCGCCGCGGACGGCACCATCCGGATGTCGCCGGGCGCGGGCGCGCACTGCGTGCTGATGAGCCGCACGACGTTCTCCGCGCCGACGAACCAGTCGAGGTGCGGCGGCATCTCCCAGACGATGTCCTTCTTGAACAGATCGATCAGGCCGGCGATGTCGGCGTCCTCGAACGCCTTGGCGTAGCGTTCGAGGAAGTCACGCTGGGCGGGGTCGGTCGGCTCGACGAGCTCGTCGCGCAGCGGCTGGTTCTCCTCCAGCTGGGCCCGCGCCCGCTGCAGCGCGCTGTTGACCGCGGCGGTGGAGGTGTCGAGCAGCTCGGCGACCTCCGCGGCGCGCCACTTCAGGACGTCCCGCAGGATCAGCACGACCCGCTGCTTGGCGGGCAGGTGCTGGAGCGCCGCGACGAACGCCAGGCGGGTGCTCTCCCGGGCCGCGACGATCGTGGCGGGGTCGGCGGCGTCCGCGCCGAGCACGGTGTCGGGCACGGGCTCCAGCCACGGCACCTCCGGGGAGGCGACGACGGGCCGCTCCGGCTCGTCGCTCGGCGCCCCGAGCCCGGACGGCATCGGCCGGTTCCCCCGCTGGTCGATCGCGGTGAGGCACACGTTCGTGGCGATCCGGTAGAGCCACGTCCGCAGCGACGAGCGTCCCTCGAAGTTCTCGTACGAGCGCCACGCCCGCAGATAGGTCTCCTGCACGAGGTCTTCGGCGTCGTGCATGGAGCCGAGCATCCGGTAGCAGTGCGCCAGCAGCTCCCGCCGGTACGGATCGGCGAGTTCCTGGAAGTCGCGGTCTGATTCGATCGTGCTGTTCGCCATGGTTGGTCGTCACCTTCGTTCGGCGTCGTCGCTCGGACGGACGTGGGCCGACGGGCCCCCGTCGCCTGCGACCGTAGGCGAGCCCACCGACAGAACGTGCACAACCCGCCTCATTCTACGCCCCTACCTGCGCATCCGTCTCCGAAGCGGCCGTCCGGGCGGGGCCGCGGGAGGGATCGGTCAGAACTCGAAGCCGCCGGGCCGGCCGTTGCGGTCGGCGATCAGCCCGGCGAGCGCGGCGATCGCGATCTCCGCGGGGGTGCGGGACCCGATGTTGAGGCCGATCGGGCGGTGCACCCGTGCGATGTCGGCGGCGGGCACGCCCAGCTCGGTCAGGGCCGGGATGTGCGGGGCCGGGTGGCGGGGGTTGCCCATGACGCCCACCCAGCGGACCGGCTGGGTCAGCACGTCCCGCAGGACGGGCCCGAGCTCGGGACGGTGGTGGTCGGTGACGACGACGTCCGCGGTCGCGTCGAGCGGCGGGAGGTCGGCGGCGCCGTCCCGGTTCTTGTCGGGGTCGACGAGGAAGGTGCGGTAGCCGAGGTCGGCGCCGTAGCGGAGCAGATGGTCCGCTACGGGGCCCGCGAACACCGCGACCAGCGTCCGCTCCGGCGCGTCGGCAGGGACGTCGCCGTGCGCGACGGCGCAGGCCGGCCCGTCCTCCAGCCCCCGCCCACCGCCATTCGACGGACGAGCTCCGCTCGGCGGATCGTTGGCGTGCGGTGTGCCCATACCCGAAAGTCTGCCGTCCGCGGCGGCGGCGGGTAAAGCGGGCTCGTTCATTTTGGGGAAACCAGTGTTTCCGCAACGCGAAACACTTCCGTGGCGGCGGGTATGCCTGCACCCTAGACTGCACATCAACCGGCGGCCTCGGGAGGGACCGTGATCGCGAGACCGGAGGGCGGCCCCCGCGTGGTGGTGGGTGTCGACGACTCCGCGGGCGCCCGCTGCGCCCTCTCCTGGGCGATCGGCGAGGCACGGCTGCGAAGGCTGCCCCTGCTGGTCGCCCACGCCGCGCCGCTGCCCCCGCACGTGTCGGCGGCGGGGCAGCTCGGCTGCGGCATCACCGAGGCGCTGCGCGCGTCCGGCGCCGAGCTGATCGCGCGGCTGCTCGCGGAGGTGAGCGACGGCCCGCCGGACGGCGTGCGGATGACGGCGCTGGCGCTGGTCGGCGAGCCGGGCGCGACGCTGGTGCGGCTGGCGGGCGACGACGACATCCTCGTCGTCGGGCACGGGACGCGCGGCCCGTTCTCGCGGCTGCTGCGCCCGTCGGTGCGGCTGCACTGCGCCCGCCGGGCCCGGGCGACGCTGGTGTGCGTCCGCCCGCCCTCGTTCGACACGCTGCTGGAATGCCTGATCAAGCAGGACGAGTCGCCCGGGCACGTGCCCGACTCCCGGTTCCGCCGGCTCGGCCGCCGCCTGCGCCTGCCGCTCTGAACCCCCTGAAGCGGGCGCCGCGATCTACGTTCCAGGTGGCGCCGCATAGGCTTTCGGCATGCGCAAGTACGTGATCACCGGCCCGCTCGGCAGCGGCAAGGGCACCCAGTCCGGCCTGCTCGCGCGGGACCTGGACATCGTGCACATCAGCGTCGGGGACATCTTCCGCTGGCACGTCAAGAGCCACACGAAGCTCGGCGCGCAGGTGCGGCGCATCATGGCGGCCGGTGAGCTGGTCGGCGACGACCTGGTGGAGGGCGTCGTCCGGGACCGCCTCGACCAGCACGACTGGAACTACGGGTTCGTCGTCGACGGGTTCCCGCGCAACCGCAGGCAGACGGAGTTCTTCCTGGAGAGCTACGACATCGACGGCGTGATCCACCTGGACCTGCCGGACGGGGAGGTCCGGCGCCGCGTCCTGGCCCGGCGGCTCTGCTCCCGGTGCGGGATGGACTACAACCTGATCGCCGACCGTCCGACCGAGGAGGGGCGCTGCGACGTCTGCGGCGGCGGGCTGGTCGCGCGGGAGGACGACACGGAGGAGGCGCTGGCCGAGCGGCTCCGGCTGTACCACGAGAAGACCGACCCCGTCCTGGAGCTGTTCGGCCGCAAGGAGTACGTGGTGACGGTGGACGCGCGGCCGGGTGTCCACGAGGTTCAGCGGGCGCTCCGCGAGCGGCTCGGGCTGCCCATGCCGGCGACCGCGCCGACGTGACGTCCCCCGTCGTCGAGGTGGCGGACGACCGGATCGCCCGGCGGGGCCTGCGGCTGTTCCTCAAGCGCGACGACCTCGTCCACCCGGACCTGCCCGGCAACAAGTGGCGCAAGCTCAAGCTCAACATCGGGCCCGCCCGGGAGAACGGGACGCTCCTGACGTTCGGCGGCGCCTACTCCAACCACGTCCGCGCCGCGGCGGCGGCCGGGAGGATCTTCGGGTTCGCGACCGTCGGGGTGATCCGCGGCGAGGAGCAGCTGCCGCTGAACGACTCCCTCGCCTACGCCGAGCGGATGGGCATGCGCCTGACCTACCTGGACCGCTCCTCCTACCGCCGCAAGCACGAGCCCGCCGTCATCGACGAACTGCGCCGCCGGTGGGGTGACTTCTACCTGCTGCCCGAGGGCGGGAGCAACGCCCTGGCCGTCCGGGGCTGCGCGGAGCTGGGCGGAGAGGTCCCCGGCTACGACGTCGTGTGCTGCCCGTGCGGGACGGGCGGGACGCTCGCGGGCGTGGCCGCCGGGCTGGGCCCCGGCCAGCGCGCGGTGGGCTTCTCCGTGCTGAAGGGCGACTTCCTGGACGGCGAGGTGGAGCGGCTCCAGCGGGAGACGTACGGCGAACGGCGCGGAACCTGGCGTGTCGAAGGCGGCTTCCACTTCGGCGGGTACGCCAGAACGACGCCGGAGCTGGACGGCTTCATCTGCCACTTCGCCCGGCGGCACGGGATCGTCCTCGACCGGATCTACACGGCGAAGATGATGTTCGGCGTCCTCGCCCTGGCCGAGCGCGGCGGGTTCCCGCCGGGCGCGCGGATCCTGGCGATCATCACCGGTTGATCAACCGGACGGCGGGAGGTCGACGAGGGACGCCAGGGCGGCGCGGTGGCGGCCGGGCGTGCCGAGCGCGATCGCGTCGGCCTTGGCGCGCTTCAGGTACAGGTGGGCCGGATGCTCCCAGGTGAAGCCGATGCCGCCGTGCATCTGCACGCATTCCTCGGCGGCCTTGACCGCGACGGCCGAGCAGTGCGCCTGCGCCACGGCGACCGCGATCGGCGTGTCCGCGTCCTCGGCCGCGACACAGGAGGCGGCGTGGCGGGCGACGGCGCGGGCCTGGGTGATCGACGTCCACAGGTCGGCGAGGCGGTGCTTGAGGCCCTGGTAGGAACCGACCGGCCGGCCGAACTGGTAGCGCGTCTTCACGTAGGCGACGGTGTCGTCCAGGCACCGTTCGGCGAGCCCGAGCTGCTCGGACGCCAGCATCGCCGCACCGGTCAGCAGCGCCGCGCCAACGGCACTGCTTCCCTCCGCGACGCGGCGGGCGGGCGCGGCGGAGAAGGCGACGTCGGCGAGCCGCCGCGTCATGTCCAGGGACGTCACGGGCGTGCGGCGGGCGTCGGCCGCGTCCACCGTGTAGAGGCCGCCCGCGGCCGGGACGAGCAGGACGTCGGCGGCCGCCCCGTCGGCGACGCTGGTCACCTCGCCCGTCAGCGCGCCGCCGTCGTCCCGGACGGTCATCGCGGTCTCGTCGCCGGGCGCGGCGCTGAACGGGACCGCCAGGACGGCGATCTTCTCCCCGGCGGCGAGCCGGGCGAGCAGGTCACGCTCCCCGGCCGCCAGCAGCGCGGCCGTCGCGACGACCGCGCTGGTCAGGAACGGGACGGGCGCGGCGAAGCGGCCGAGCTCCTCCATCACGACGGCGGTCTCGCGCCAGGACGCGCCGGCGCCGCCGAGGCCTTCCGGGACGGGCAGGCCCGCGCAGCCGAGATCGGCGGCGACGGTCCGCCACAGCGCCGCGTCGTACGGCTCGTCCTTCTCCGTCCCGGCGAGGACGGACGTCCAGGGCGCCCTGTCGCCGAGCACCTCGCGGACGCTCGCCCGCAGGTCGCTCTCGATCTCGCCGTACAGCAGGTCGCTCGCGAGATCGCTCATTTGGGAAGGTCCTTCCACGGCACGTCCTTGTCGACCCGGATCTCGCCGGGCAGGCCCAGGACGCGCTCGGCGATGATGTTGCGCAGGATCTCCGAGGTGCCGCCCTCGATGGAGTTGCCCTTGGCGCGCAGGTAGCGGTAGCCGGGCGAGCGGCGGGTGAAGTCGACCTCGGTCGGGCGGCGCATGGTCCAGTCGTCGTAGCGCAGGCCGTCCTCGCCGAGCAGTTCCAGCTCCAGGCCGGACAGCCGCTGGTTGAGCTCGGCGAACGCCAGCTTGGCGCCCGACCCCTCGGGGCCGGGCCGGCCGGCGGTGAGCTGCTGCCGCAGCCGCTCCCCGGTGAGGCGGGCGGCCTCGGTGTCCACCCACGCGCGCATCAGCGCGTCGTGCAGGCCGGGGGTGCGCAGCTCGGGCCGGTCGCGCCAGAGGGCGGCGACCACGCCGATCATGCCGGACTCGCGCGGCGTGGCGTGGCCGCCGATCGCGACCCGCTCGTTCATCAGCGTGGTCATCGCGACCCGCCAGCCGTCGCCGACGTCGCCGAGGCGGTGCTCGTCGGGGATCCGGACGCCGGTGAGGAACACCTCGTTGAACTCGGCCTCGCCGGTGAGCTGCCGCAGCGGCCGCACCTCGACGCCCGGCGCGGTCATGTCGCAGACGAAGTACGTCATGCCGCGGTGCTTGGGGACGCCGGGGTCGGTGCGGGTGACGAGGATCGCCCAGCGGGCCTCGTGGGCCATGGACGTCCAGACCTTCTGGCCGTCGACGGTCCAGGCGTCGCCGTCGCGGACGGCGCGGGTGGCGAGCGCGGCGAGGTCGGATCCGGCGCCCGGCTCGCTGAACAGCTGGCACCACAGCTCCTCGCCGGTCCACAGGGGGCGCAGGAAGCGGCGTTTCTGCGCGGCGGTGCCGAACGCGGCGATCGTCGGCGCGGCCATGCCGAGCCCGATGCCGTTGCGCTCCGGATGGTTGCCCGGCGCGCCGGCCTCGGCGAACCGCCGGTCGACGGCGGGCTGCAGGGCGGGCGGCGCGCCGAGCCCGCCGAGCCCCTCCGGGTAGTGGACCCAGGCGAGCCCGGCGTCGAACCTGGCCCGCAGGAACTCCAGGGGCTCGGTCGCCGCGGGGTCGTGCGCGGCGAGGAACTCGCCGACCCGCCGCTCCACCTCACCGGCGCCGGGCGGTGCGGTGCTCACGGGCTCACCTTCGGACATGTCCCTCCCCGGCAATCGGAGTACGTCTCCGGAAGACGATATGGAGCCGCGACTTCACGGGTCAACGGAAGCGGGAGGTCGCGCGGCGGGCCGGCGGCGACGTCCTCGGGCTCGCGTTCGACGGGCTCCGCCCCCGCCCCTGATCGGCGGTCAGGACGCCAGCTCCGCGGGGAGGTCGTCGCGGTGCAGGACCGTCAGGGACGTGACGGCGCGGGTCAGCGCCACGTACAGGCGGGCCAGGCCGCGGGCCTCTGCGGCGGCGATGGCGGCGGGCTCGGCGACGATCACATGGTCGTACTCCAGGCCCTTGGCGAGCGTCGCCGGGATGACGAGCAGGCGGGCGGCGCCGTCGGTGTCGCTGTCGGGCCCCAGGACCGCGTGGTCGACGTCGGCGGCGCGCAGCGCGGCGGCGTGCGCGTCCGCCTCCGCGTCCGGGACGATCAGCCCGACCGATCCGGGACGGGCGAGGGCCGCGCGGGCGGCGTCGACGGCGGCGGCCGCCGGGTCGGGGACGCGCCGCACGTCCAGCGCGCCCGGCCCGGGACGCAGCGAACGCGGCCGCTCCAGCTCCGGCGCGACGTGCGGCAGCAGGCGGGCCGCGTAGTCCAGGACGGTGCCGGGCACGCGGAAGCCGAGGGTGAGCTCGGTGACGTCGCCGTCCTGCCCGAGGTGGGTGAGGACGTCCTTCCAGGAGCGCGCCGACCAGGCGGTGGTGCCCTGCGCGATGTCGCCGAGGACGGTCGCCGAGCCCGTCCCGCAGCGGCGGCCCAGCGCCCGCAGCTGCATGGCCGAGAGGTCCTGCGCCTCGTCCACGACGAGGTGCCCGAGTGAGGCGGTGCGCTCGATGAGGTCGGTCAACTCGTCGAGGAGGGCGCGGTCGGCGGCGGTCCACTTGGCGGAGCGGTGGGAGCGGGCGGGCCTGGCCCACCGGATCGCGGCCTGCTCGCCGTCGTCCAGGACTCCCCTGGCGGCCTTCCGCAGGAAGTCGGCGTCCGAGAGCAGCCGGTGCAGGACCTGCTCGGCGGTGAGCTTCGGCCACACCTCGTCGAGGACCTGCTTGACCGGCTTACTGCGGGCGACCTGGTCCTGGACGCGGTCGTCGGGCGCCTCGCCGCGCCGCTCCATCCGGACGAGGATCTGGTGGGCGAGCCGCTGGGCGAACGCGGCGCGGCCGCTGCCGTACCGGGTGGTGCCGCGCAGAGCGGCGGCGGTCTCCCGGACCTCGTGGGGGTCGAGCCGGTAGCGGGCGGCGCCGCGGGTGACGACGAGGCCCTCCTCGGGCTTGCGGACGTGCAGCCACAGCGCCTTGCGGAGCACGTCCGCCATCCGCGCCTCGCCCTTGAGCGCGGCGACCCGGTCCGGCTCGGCCGCCGCCGGGGCGCCGAGCAGGTCGTCGATGGTGGCCTGCTCGACCCTGACCTCGCCGAGCGCGGGCAGGACCGCCGAGATGTAGGCGAGGAACGCGCGGTTCGGCCCGACGATCAGCACCCCGGAGCGCGACAGCCGCTCCCGGTGCGTGAACAGCAGGTACGCGGCGCGGTGCAGCCCGACGGCGGTCTTGCCGGTGCCCGGCGCGCCCTGCACGCACACGGTGCGGGGCAGGTCGGCGCGGACGATCACGTCCTGCTCCGGCTGGATGGTCGCGACGATGTCGCGCATCGGCCCGGTGCGTGGGCGTTCGATCTCCTCGGTCAGGATCCGGGACGGACCGTCCTCCAGCCCCCGCCCACCGCCATCCAGCGGACGAGCTCCGCTCGACGACCCTTTCGCGCCGCCGTCCAGGGGCTCGTCCTCGAACGCGGTCAGCTCGCCGGCCTGGAACCCGAACCGGCGCCGCAGCCGCCACCCCATCGGGTCGGCGGGACCCGCCTGGTAGAACGACCGCGACACGGGGGCGCGCCAGTCGAGCACGAGCGGACGGCCCTCGTCGCCGTCGTGGACGTGCCGCCGCCCCACGTACATGATCGCGGGCAGGTCGTCGTCCGCGCCGCCCGCGCCGTCGCGGTCCATCCGGCCGAAGAACAGCGGGGCGTCGGGATGGTCGGCGAGCGCCGCGACGCGCTGGTCGAGCAGCGACTCCAGGAACTGCTTGGAGACCCAGTCGGCCGCGACGTCGGCGGACAGGCCGCTCGCGTGCTCGCGCATCCGGCGCAGCGCGGCGCGGGACTCGGCGAGATGGGCGCGCTCCGCGGCGAGGACGGCGGCCTCGCCGGGGCGCCCGGGTTCGTCGGGGTCCTCTGGGTGGACGGGTTCGGCGGGCATGCGCGCAGACCTCCGGAGGCGAGAGGGGTGGGTGAGGGCGAAACCCACCACCTTACCGGGCCCGGTCAAGTCCTCGCCGGGGCGGCCACATCACCTTCTGGCTGGCGGCGGTGCGTCTTGCCGCGCGGGCCGGGGTGTGTGACGTTGGGCGGCATGCTGACGGAGAACACGGTGCGGGACGGAGCGGGACGATGACGCTTGCGGGACGGTCCGCGCTGGTCACGGGCGCCTCGTCCGGTATCGGCGCGGTCGTCGCCGAGGCGCTGGCGGCGGCCGGGGCGCGGGTGGCGCTGGTCGCGCGGCGCAAGGACAGGCTGGAGCAGGTCCTCGCCCGCTGCCGCGAGCACGCGCCGGACTCGGCGATGTGGGCGGCCGACCTGTCCGACCTCGACGCGGTCGCCGACCTCGCGGCGGACGTCGAGCGGGCGTTCGGCGGCGTGGACGTGCTGGTCAACAACGCGGGGATGCCGAAGCGGCGCCGCGTCCAGGACCTGTCCCCCGGCGAGGCCGAGGACGTGATGCGCCTCAACTACCTGTCCCCCGTACGGCTCACGCTGGCGCTGCTGCCCGGGATGATCGCGCGCGGGCACGGGCATCTGGTGGCGATGGGATCGGTGGCGGCACGGCTCGGGCCGCCGCACGAGGGCGCGTACGGCGCGTCGAAGGCGGCGCTGACCGCGTTCTGGGAGAGCATGGCGGTCGACCTGGACGGCACCGGCGTGCGGGTCCACGTAGTGCAGCCCGCGCTGATCGCCGGGACGGAGCTGTTCACGCTGCCCGGCAACGAGGCGCCGCTGAGCGACCTGTCCGACGCGCTGCCGCCGCAGGAGGTGGCCGCCGCCGTCCTGGACCTCCTCGCAAGCGGGCGGTTCGAGCAGTACGTCCCGGGCTGGTTCAGCGAGATGGCGTCGGGGAAGGCCGCCGACGTCGACGCGTTCGTCGCCGGCGTGAAGGAGTGGACCCGCGACCGCCTGGAACCCTGACCCGGGCCACTCGCGGTCCCGCGAGTGATAATGGTGGCGTGCGCCCCCGCCGCATGCTCACCACCCGGAGGCACGACGACATCATGGGCACCGCCGGCCGCTCCGTGCGCGAATCACTCCTGGACGCCGCCGCCGACCAGCTCATGGAACGCGGCTACCGGGCCGTCCGCATGCAGGACGTCGCCGCCGCCGCCGGGGTGAGCCGCCAGACCGTCTACAACGAGTTCGGCGACAAGTGGCGGCTGGCGCAGGCGGTCGTGATCCGCCACAACGAGCGCTACCTCGACGGCATCGACGCGGTGCTGTCCGAGCACGACGACCTGTACTCGGCGGTGGTCGCCGCGGTGACGTACACGCTGGAGACGTCCGCGGACGACCGGCTGAAGAAGGCGGTGCTGACGGGCGAGGGCGGCGACGAGATGCTGCCGCTGCTCACCACGCGGGCCGAGCCGCTGCTGTTCGCCGCCAGCGACCGCATCACCGAGCACGCGCTGCGCCACTGGCCCGACCTGGACCGCGACGCCCTCATCGAGATCACCGGCGCGGCGGTGCGGCTGACCACCAGCCACATCATGCTGCCGTCCGGCCCCCCGGACCAGGTCGCGCACCTCATCGCCCGCATGGTGACCCGCTACGTGGGCGTCGCGGCGAAAACCCCTGGCACGGGTACCGGGTCCGCCGGTACGGTCTGAACCGCCTCGCGGCTGCTGAACCCGAGGAACGAGCGGCCACCGTCCGCTCCCGCCGTCGCGCGCCCGCCTTCGCGCGGACGGCCTCTCCCCGCGCCCCCAGCGCACCCAAAAGCAGCCCGAAGGAATCTGTACGACGCGCCGCACAACCTGTTCTGGCGGGACGGCGACCGTGTCGTGCACCGCAAGGGCGCCACCCCCGCGGGCGGGCACGCCGAGATGGCGGGCGGCCCGTACGCGATGTGGGGCGAGCCGGTGATCGTCCCGGGGTCGATGGGGGCGGCGAGGTTCGTCCTGCGCGGGCACGGGAGCCCGCGCACGCTCGCCAGCGCGTGCCACGGCGCGGGACGGCGCGTCCCGCGGGGCGCGGCGGCTCGCGGGAACGACGCCGAGCTGGACGCGTTCCCGCGCGACTTCCGCGTGGTGACACCGCTCGACCATCGGGACCCGAGGGTGGCGCGGCGGTCCGACGTCATCGGCGCGTGGCGCCGCGACCTCAAGCAGGAGGCGCCGTGGGCCTACAAGGACATCGGGCCCGTGGTCGCCGGACTGCGGGGCGGCGGCGTCGCGACGCCCGTCGCGGAACTGCGGCCGCTGCTGACGGTCAAGGGCTGACGCCGGGGAGGAGCGCCCCTAGTCGAAGCGGGGGCGGCGCTTCTCGCGGACCGCGGCGACGCCCTCGCGGACGTCCGGGCCGGTGAAGCCGAAGAACTCCATCGCGAGCGAGGCGTCGAACGTCGGCCCGGCGAGGCGCAGCCAGTTGTTCAGGGCGTGCTTGGTGAACGACTGCGCCTCGGCGGGCCCGGCGGCGAGCCGGGCGGCGATCTCCAGGGCGCGGTCGTGCACGTCCTCGTCGTCCACGCACAGCGAGACCAGGCCGATCCGCTCGGCCTCCTCGCCGGTGAGGACGTCGTTGAGCAGCAGGTAGTACTTGGCCTTCGCCAGCCCGCACAGCAGCGGCCAGACGATCGCGGCGTGGTCGCCGGCCGCCACGCCCAGCCGCGTGTGCCCGTCGATGATCTTCGCGGTGCGGCCGGCGACGGAGATGTCGGCCAGCAGCGCCACCGCGAGGCCCGCCCCGACCGCCGGGCCCTGTACCGCGCTGACCACCGGTTTCGAGCAGTTCAGCACGTTCATCACGATGTCGCGGGCCTCGCGCATGATCTGCCGGCGGGCGGTGTGGTCGCCCATCATCTCCTCGATCATGGCGAGGTCGCCGCCCGCGGAGAACGCGGTCCCCTCGCCGCGGACGAGGACGGCGCGCACGTCGTCGTCGGCGTCGGCGTCCCGCCAGATCTCCCCGAGTTCCCGGTGCCCGGCCCGGTCGACGGCGTTGAGCCTGCCGGGGGTGCTGAGCACGATCCGCAGGACGCCGTCCGCCGCCCAGTCGATCTTCAGCCGCTCATAGCTCCCGTACCGTCCGCCGCTCATGGCCGGCTCCCTCCCGCGTCCGTTCGGCAAGCGCCGCGCGCAATCGTCGCACAGCCAGATCGAGGGCCTCCGCGCCGGCGTCGAAGATCTCGGGGAGCAGGAAGAAGGCGTGCACGACGCCGTCGTAGCGGCGCAGCTCCACCGGTACCCCGGCGGCGGCGAGGCGGCGGGCGTACGCCTCGGCCTCGTCGCGCAGGATGTCGCACTCGGCGGTGATCACGGTGGCGGGCGCGGCCCCGGCGAGGTCCGGGGCGCGCAGCGGCGCGAGCCGGGCGTCGGACGGGTCGGCGCCGCCCCGGTACAGGGCCATGAACCGGGCGAGGGTCGCGGCGTCCAGCCCGTACCCGGACGCGTACCGCCGCCAGCTCGGGGTGTCCATCGCCGTGTCGGTGACCGGGTAGACGAGCAGCTGGTGGGCGAGGCGGACGCCCCGGTCGCGGGCCAGCAGCGCGACCGCGGCGGCGAGGTTGCCGCCCGCGCTGTCGCCCGCCACGGCGACGGCCCCGGGACGCGCGTCCCACCGGCCCGGCTCGCGCGCGACGGACGCGACGACCGCCCAGGCGTCGTCCACCGCCGCGGGGAACGGATGCTCGGGGGCGAGCCGGTAGCCGACGTTCAGGACGGCGCAGCCCGTGCGCGCCGCCAGCTCGCGGCACAGGGCGTCCACGCTGTCGACGCCGCCGAGGACCCATCCCCCGCCGTGCAGGTAGACGATCGCCGGGAGCGCGCCCCGTCCGGGAGGCGCCGGACGGTACAGGCGCACCGGGACCGGTCCCCCGCGGCCGCGCACGACGGCGTCGCGGACCTCGGGCAGCTCCCGGCCGGCGGCGGGAGGCACCCCGCCGATCCGGGCCCGCATCTCCTGGATCGTGGGCTCCGCGCCCGGCGGAGTCGCCGTCCAGGAAGAGAGGACGTCCAGGAAGCGGACGGTCTGCGGGTGCAAGGACATGCGGTGGCCTCCGGCGACGCGAACCCGAAGCGATCTACCGGACCGCGTTCCCTTGTGCCGGAGCGTCAACCCCCGGAATGGCCCGGGGAGGGCGTCAGCGGCCGGCGGCCTCGGCGACCAGCGCCTCGAACAGGCGCCCGTCGTCGCCCTCCTCCGGGTGCCACTGGACGGCCAGCCCGAAGCGGTGGCCCTGCAGTTCGACGGCCTCCACCACCTGGTCCTCGGCCCAGGCGACGGCGGACAGGCCCTTCCCGAGCCTGCTCACCGCCTGGTGGTGGTAGGTGGGGACGTCGGCGGACTCGCCCAGGATCTTGCCGACCAGGCTCGTCCCGCTGATCCGGACCGGGTGGGAGCCGACGATCCCGGTCTCCGGCGCGTGGCCCTGGTGGCCGACCGCCTCCGGCAGGTGCTGGATGAGCGCCCCGCCGCGCGCCACGTTCAGCACCTGCATGCCGCGGCAGATCGCCAGGAACGGCAGGTCGGCGTCGACGACGGCGCGGGCGAGGGCCAGCTCGTACCGGTCGCGCTGCGGCTGCGGCGGGCCGGTCTCGGAGTGCCGCAGGGCGCCGTACAGTTTCGGGTCGATGTCCCCGCCGCCCGCGATGACGATGCCGTCCAGCCGCTCGACGAGGGCGCCCAGCCCCCGCAGCGTCGCGGCCGGTGGCAGCAGCACCGGGACGCCGCCGGCGCGCTCGACCGAGCGCACGTACGGCGCGGGCAGCAGCGCGGCCTCGCGCACCCAGACCCCCCAGCGGGCCGGCTCCAGATAGGTGGTGACGCCGATGAGCGGCGGTGGTCCGTCACCGGCGTCCCTGGCCGGTGCCCCGCGGACGTCCCCTCGCCCTGCTGGCTCTGACATTCCTGCTTCCCCCTCTGCTGAGCGCCGGCCGCGGGACGGCACCGTTATGGGTGATTCGCCGTCCTCGGCCGCACACCATGATGGTGCATCACCCTCCCCTCGGACCGTCCCGCCCCCGGCGGGCCTTGCCTCCACGGCCTCACCGGTCAGCTTGCCGCACGCGGCGGATCTTCGCAGTCCCCACCGGCGAATCCGGAAAACTTCCACACGGGAGGAGAATCATCCCCTCCCGCTCACCCCCGCCACAAGAGCATCACATCAAAATAAGACGGTACTGATCGGTATGTGTCCGCTTCTTTCTGCCAATTCGGTTACGGAGAATATAGCGGTGATTACACACCGCTCCCCCAGGGCCGCCCTCAAGACGCCCTGCTTGGAGACCTGCGGATTCGGGTGCGAGAATCTCACGAAGCCGGGCACCAGCCGCGGGCGCGAGCACCGCGAGAATCCCGGACCCGGCCTCTGAAAGCCCCAGGGGGTGAGCTGGCGAATGGCACCGGAACCCCGCGTCGTCAAAGAGACCTTCACCCGCCTCGAATCCGACCCGGCGGGCGCGATGAGCTATTTCTACGGCCGCCTATTCGCGGCGGAGCCGCGGCTGCGCGCGCTGTTCCCGCCCGCGATGGGCGCGCACCACGACCGGTTCTTCCACGCGCTCACCCGGCTCGTCTGGAGCCAGGACAACCCGGAGGAGCTCGCCCGCCATCTCGGGCGGCTCGGCCGCGGCCACCGCAAGCACGGGGTCCTGCGCGAGCACTACCCCGCCGTCGAGGGCGCGCTCATCGCGACGCTGCGGACCTTCGCCGCCGACGTGTGGACCACCGAGGCCGAGGACGCCTGGACGGCCGCCTACCGCTCCGCCGCCGCGACCATGATCGAGGCCGCCGAGCGGGACGCGGCCGGCGCCCCGCCGTGGTGGGTCGCCGAGGTCGCCGGGCACGACCGCCGCGCCGGCGACCTCGCGGTCCTAACGCTGCGGCCCGAACGGCCGGTGCCGTTCCGCCCGGGCCAGCACGTGACCGTGCAGACGCCCCGCTGGCCCCGCGTCTGGCGGCCGTACTGGATCGCCAACGCGCCCCGCTCGGACGGGATGCTGCGCCTGCACGTCCGCGCCCGTCCGGGTGGGTGGGTGAGCGGCGCGCTGGTGCGTCACACCGTGCCGGGCGACACCGTCCTGCTCGGCCCGGCCGCGGGCCCGATGGCGCTCGACCCGGGCTCGCGCCGCGGGCTGCTCCTGATCGGCGGCGGCACCGGCCTCGCGCCCATGAAGGCGCTCGCCGAACAGGCCGCTTCACCCTTCCAGGAGATGTGGGAAGTCGACCCTCGGACGGGAGGCCGCCGCGCCCGCGACGTCCGGCTGCTCGTCGGGGCCGGCGGCCCGCACGACCTCTACGACCTCGACGACCTGCGCCTGCTGGAGTCGGCCTGCGCGCGGCTGCGGGTGACCGTCGCCCTGTCACGCCCGCCCGAGCCGGGCTCGGGACCCGGCCAGGGGCCGGACGTCCTGCGCGGCCGCGTTCCCGACGTGCTGCCCGGCTTCCTGGACGGCCTCCCGGGCTCGGAGGACCGCGACGCCTACGTCGCCGGGCCCGTCCCCTTCGTGCGCGACACGGTCACCGCGCTGCAACGGCACGGGATGCCGCTCACCCGCATCCACCACGACCTGCTCACCGCCGAGGACGACGAGCCGGGAGAGACCCGGGACGCGGCCGTCACCAGCCCGCGCGCTCCCGCAGGAAGTCGGTCGTCACCGCGTCCGCCGGATAGAACGACTCGATCGCCAGCTCCGCCACCGTGATGTCGACCGGCGTCCCGAACGTCGCGATCGTGCCGAAGAACGACAGCTCCCGCCCGTCCACCCGCATCCGGAGCGGGACGAACACGTCGTGGCTCGCCGGCGGCGCCAGCGCCTCCCCGACGTCCCCCGGGAAGCTCCGCAGCTCCCGGTAGAGCTGGGCGAGGCTGGCGTCCGCGGTCAGCGCCACGTGCCGCCGCACCCGGTCGATCATGTGGGCGCGCCACTCGGCCAGGTTCAGGATGCGCTTGGCCATCCCGTCCGGGTGCATGCTGAGGCGCAGCACGTTCAGCGGCGGCTCCAGCAGTTCCGGGGCCGCGCCCTCCATGAAGAGCCCGGCGGCGGCGTTGGCGTCGATCAGGTTCCAGAACCGGTCGACGACGACCGCCGGGTACGGCTCGTGCCCGTCCAGGACCTGCTTCAGCGCCGCGCGGACCGCGTCCATCCTCGGTTCCTCGATCGGCGTCTCGCCGAACACCGGCGCGTACCCGGCCGCCACCAGCAGCAGGTTCCGGTCGCGCAGCGGGACGTCCAGATGCTCGGCCAGCCGCAGCACCATCTCCCGGCTCGGCGCCGAACGGCCCGTCTCGACGAAGCTGAGGTGCCGGGTGGACACGTCCGCCTCCGACGCCAGCTCCAGCTGGCTCAGCCTGCGCCGCTGCCGCCACGCGCGCAGCTGGTCCCCGATCGGTCTCACGTCACTCAACGCCGTCGTCACCGCCCCGACGTTACCGGCGCCCTCGTCACGGCCACGATTACGTCCCGGGTAAGGGGCCGTCTAGACCTCCCGCCACTTGCTAGACCTTCCGCCACTTGGGGGTCCAGGCGCCGTCCTCGACGACGTAGTCGCCGAACAGGTCGGGGGCCTCCTTGCGCATCACCTCGCCGATCTTGCCGAACAGGAGCCGGATCTCCTCCTCGGCGCCGGGCGCGGTGCGGTTCTCCAGGGTGTGGCGCAGGGTGCGGACGTTCGCCGTCCAGACAAGGCCGGTGCCGACGCCCTCGGGCGCGAACCGGCGCATGAACGACGTCTTGTGCTTCTTCTCCTTGAACGGCACGCCCTCGTCGTCCAGCCCGAAGTGACCGGCCATCCACGCCTGGAACTCCTCCATCTGCTCCAGCATGGCGGTGGCGCGCTTCATCAGCTCGGCGTCCTCGCGGGCCCACTCGGGGAACCAGAACGGGATGTCCTGGAGCCGGACGAACCGCATCGACTCCTGCGAGATCGCCACCCCTGGACGGTGCCGCACCAGCTCGTGGGTGAGGACGCGGCTCACGTTGTGCAGGACGAAGCTGAAGCTGACGTGCTCCAGCACCGAGCCGTGCAGGCTGCGCAGGATGTTCTCCAGGTACTGGCCCGAGTCGGTGCGGATCTTCTTCACGTTGGGGTTGAGGCCGGGCTCCCACGAGCGGTAGCAGAGCCGCCCGGCGAACTCGGCGAGGTTCTGCGGGTCGTTCAGCTCGGCGTCGAGGTCGCTCCGGTCGAGCCGCTCCAGCCAGCTCTCGCCGCCGACGTCCCGCAGGTACCGGGCGACCTCGTCGTAGTCCAGCTCTGGCCGCGCGACGAGGAACACCTCTGGTTCGACGCTCTTCACTCTCGTATCCCCCTCGCTCGTTTCCGTCGCCCCTAGGAAACCACCCCGGGCCGGACGGCCGCGACCTGGGCACGCGGCATGCCGTAATGAGCGTCTTTGGTGTCGCTCATGAAATCTTGGCGCACACTGGAGGGACTCGCGCGGCCTGGGGAGGGGTTCGATGCCGTCGGAACTGAAGGTGCTCGGCGCATGCCCGCTGGACTGCCCGGACGGCTGCTCCTGGGTCGTGACGGTACGGGACGGCGAGGCGGTCGGGCTGCGCGGCAACCCCGGCCACCCGTACACGCGCGGCGCCCTGTGCGCGAAGGTCAACCGGTGGCTGGAACGCGCCGGGCAGCCCGACCGGATCCTGCGTCCGCTGCGCCGGACGGGCCGCAAGGGCGAGGGCCGGTTCGCGCCGATCACGTGGGACGAGGCGCTCGACGAGATCGCGGAGCGGCTGGACGGCGTCGTCCGCGAGCACGGCGGGGAGGCGATCTGGCCGTACTGGGGTTCGGGCACGCTCGGCTATCTGCAGGGCCTCGAAGGGTATTCGGGCCGGCGGTTCTTCAACGTGCTGGGCGCGTCGGCGCACGACGCGAACATCTGCTCGGCGGCGGGCGCCGCGGGCATGGCCGCGGGGATCGGATCGTCCGGCGGCATGGACCCTGAGGACCTCGCGCACGCCGGGCTGGTCCTGCTGTGGGGCACGAACCCGCTGACCAGCGGCCACCACGTGTGGAAGTTCGTCCAGGACGCGCGCAAGGCGGGCGCGTGGCTGGTGGCGATCGACCCCGTCCGGACGCGGACGGCCCGCCAGGCCGACGAGCATCTCGCCCCGCTTCCCGGCACGGACGCCGCGCTCGCGCTCGCCCTCCTCCACGTCGTCGTGGGCCTCGGCGCGCAGGACGAGGAGTACCTGCGGCGGCACACGCTCGGCTGGGACGCGTTCCGGGCCCGTGTCGCGGAGTTCCCGCCGGAGCGGGCCGCGGAGATCACCGGCGTCCCGGCCGGCCGGATCGTCGCGCTCGGGGAGCGGATCGCCCGGACGCGTCCCACCGCGATCCGCGCGACGCAGGGGTTGCAACGGCACGCGGGCGGCGGCGCCGCGCTGCGGGTCATCGCGGGGATCCCCGCCGTGACCGGCGACTGGGCGCGGCGCGGCGGCGGGATCGCGTTCTCGACGTCCGGGCATGTCCACCTGAACAAGGCGGCCCTGTGGCGGGACGATCTACGTCCCGGCCCGGTCCGGACGCTGTCGATGAGCCGCCTCGGCGACGGCCTCCTCGACGTGGCGGACCCGCCCGTGAAGGCCCTGTTCGTCATGGCCGGGAACCCGGCGGCCAGCAACCCGCACCAGAACAGGGTGCGGCGCGGCCTGGCCCGCGACGACCTGTTCACCGTGGTCGTCGACCCGTTCCCGACCGACACCGTCGACTACGCCGACGTCGTCCTGCCGCCGACGATCCAGCACGAGCACGCCGACCTGCACGAGGGCTATGGCCATTTGTACCTGACGTGGAACGAGCCCGCGGTCGCGCCGCCCGGCGAATGCCTGCCGTCGACCGAGCTGTTCCGGCGGCTGGCGCGGCGGATGGGCCTGGACGAGCCGAGCCTCTACGACTCCGACGAGCGCCTCGCCGAGCAGCTCCTCGCGTCCGGTCACCCGTGGCTGGCGGGGATCACGCTCGACCGGCTGCGCAAGGAGGGGTTCGCGCGGATGTCGGTCCCCGACCCGTTCCTGCCGTACGCGGACGGGTTCCCGACGCCGTCCGGGCGGTTCGAGTTCCGCTCCCCCACCGCCGGGCTCGCCGGATACGTCCCGCCCGCGGAGGTCGCCGACCCGGCACGGGCCGCGCGGTACCCGCTCGCGCTGATCTCGGCGGCGTCGCACGAGTTCCTGAACACCCAGTTCGGCAACAACGCCGAGCTGCGGCGCCGGTCGGGCGGCCTCACCGTCCGCGTGCACGAGGACGACGCGCGCGCCAGGGGCCTCACCGACGGGCAGCGGGTCCGGGTCGGCAACGACCGGGGCGCGTTCGAGGCGACGCTGAAGATCACCGACGAGGTGCGCCCGGGCGTCGCGGCGACGGCGAAGGGGCAGTGGGCCAAGCTGTCGGGCGGCGCGAACGCCAACGCCGTCGTGGACGAGCGCGACACCGACCTGGGCGGCGGCCCCGTCTTCCACGACACCCGAGTCGAGATCACCGCCCTCCCCCAACCCTGACCACCGATATCCCCGGACCGGTACGGTTGGCCCTGCGGAGGGCAACCATGACTTATCAGGCCATTCTCGACCGGGCCAGGAAATTCGAGCGGCAGGGGCGGTCCGGGGACGCCGCGGCCGCCTACGCGGAGGCCGCCGAGGCCATGGAGGCGCGCGGCGACTGGACGTCCGCCGTCGCGGCGCGGGCGCGGTGCGCGCGGGCGCTCGCGGCCGCGGGGAAGACGGGCGAGGCGCAGCGGCTCCTCGACACGCTCGACCGTGCCGCGGCGTCCATGCCCGCCGGGGTCCGCGCCGGGCTGGACGCGCAGGCCGCGCACGTCATGGCCGCCGCGGGCCGCACCGGCGAGGCGGCGCGCCGGGCGTGGTCGGCGATGGGCGCGTTCTGGTCGCTGCACGACGCCAAGCGCGCCGACGCCGCCGGAGTCCACGCGGCGCGGCTGATCGTCAAGGACGCCGGCCCGCGGGAGTCGCTGCGGCCGCTGCGGGAGCTGATGGCGCAGATGCCGCCCGGCGGCGACGGGCACCGGCAGGTCGCCAAGCTGCTCGCCGACGCCGAACGGCGGCCCGACCGCGACTACGACATCCTCATCACCGACCCGGACACCGCCGCCTGGGGGCGTCTCGCGGCGGCGCTCGCCGTCGGCGCGCACCTGGCCGTCGGGAACGGGGTGGCGTGGAACACCCTCGCCGACCACGACGACCCCGGCGGCGACCGGGTCCTGCTGGAGCGCGACTGGGGCGTCACCGACCACCAGAGCTGGCGCGACCGGATGGACACGCTGCTCGACGCCCGCAACAGCGATCCCGCCATCCAGATGGTCCTGGACCGGCGCGGCCGGGGCACCGACCAGCGGGCCTGGCGCGCGGCGATCGTCGCCTGGTGCCGGGAGCGCGACATCGCGGAGCAGACCGTCCGGGAGGTCGTCGAGATCTCCGACCAGGTCCTGCGGTACGAGTCGCGGTTCCGCGCGGACGGCCTCCTGCGGCCGGACGGCCGGGTCGAGAGCGTCTACGGCTACGACTTCGGCCGCGCGGTGAACATGGCCCGCTGGGGCCTGAACGCCGGGTACTGCGACGCGGAGGAGGCCGAGAAATGCGTCCTCACCGCCGGGCAGCGCGCCAACCAGACGTACTCGTCGTGGGGCTCGTTCTCCGCCGGGTACATCCTCGGGCGGATGCTGCGGTTCGACGAGGGCGAGTTCGGCGAATGGTACGACCGGTCGCTCGCCGGCCACCGCGTCCTGGCCGAGGACCCGGAGAGCCCCTGGCGCCGGATGGCGTGGGGCTGAGCCGGTAGAGGGGGCTCAGACCAGGGCGTCGATGTCGGCGATGATGGCCTGGCGGGCGTCCTCGTCCAGGGACGAGGCGATCACGGCGTTGCGGGCCAGGGCCGCCAGCCCGTCGCGTCCGAGGCCGAAGACCTCGGCGGCGACGCGGTACTCGCCGGTGAGGGTCGTGGCGAACATGGGCGGGTCGTCGCTGTTCAGCGTGACGAACAGGCCCGCGTCCAGCATCCGCGGCAGCGGGTGGTCGCCGATGGCGGCGACCTGCCCGGTGCACACGTTGGACGTCGGGCACACCTCAAGGGGGATCTGCGTCTCGCGCAGGTGCGCGACGAGGCGCGGGTCGTCCAGGCAGCTGATGCCGTGGCCGATCCGCTCGGCGCGCAGGCCCTCGACGACCTCCCAAATCGTCTCCGGTCCGGACATCTCGCCGCCGTGCGGGAGGCTGCGCAGCCCGGCGGCGCGGGCGGCGGCGAACGCGTCGCGGAACGCGTCCCGGTACGGAGGGCGCATCTGCTCGATGCCGCCGAGGCCGAACCCGACGAGCGCCTCCGGCGGGTGGCTCAGCGCGTGATCGAGGGTGCCGCGGGCGCCGTCGGCGCCGAACTCGCCGGGGATGTCGAAGATGTAGGCGACGCGGATGCCGAGCCGGTCGCGGGCCTCGCGGACGGCGTGGTCGAGCGCCTCGGTGATCGCGGGCATCGGCATCCCGGCCCGCTGGTGCGTGTACGGGGTGACGGTCAGCTCGACGTACCGGACGTTCTGGACGGCGAGGTCGCGGGCGACGCCGAACACGAGCGTGCCGACGTCCTCCGGCGTCCGGACGAGGCCGGACACCGACTCGTACACCTCGGCGAAGTGCGGGAAGTCGCGGAACTCGTAGAAGGCGCGCAGTTCGCGCTCGTCCACGGGGACGGGCCCGCCCGGGTGGCGGCGGGCGAGTTCGAGCACGGTCGGGACGGAGGCGGAGCCCACGAGGTGGACGTGCAGCTCGACCTTCGGCAGGGCGTCGATGAACGCTTCGATGGACGTGGTTTCGGTGAGCACGCCGCGAAGCTAACAGCCCCGCCACCCGGCACGATAGGCGATCCGGGCGAACCTGACACAAGAATGTCAGGAACGCTCCAAGGACGGCGTTCCTGGTAGACAGGGGTGCGTGCGGGCGGCTCGGTTGATCTCGATGGTGCTGCTCCTGCAGTCGCGGGAGACGATGACGGCGGGCGAGCTGGCGCGCGAGCTGGAGGTGTCGGAGCGCACCGTCTACCGCGACATGGAGGCGCTGTCGGCGGCCGGGGTCCCGGTGTACGCCGAGCAGGGCCGCGCGGGCGGGTACCGGCTCGTCGGCGGGTACCGGACGCGGCTGACCGGGCTCACCCGCGAGGAGGCGGAGGCGTTGTTCCTGTCCGGGCTGCCGGGACCGGCCGGGGACATGGGGCGCGGCGACGCGGTGGCCGCGGCTGAGCTGAAGGTCCTGGCGGCGCTGCCCGCGTCGCTGCGGGACGCGCCGTCGCGGGCGGGCCAGCGGTTCCATCTGGACGCGCCGGGCTGGTTCGGCGAGTCAGGGCCGCCGCCGCTGCTGCGCGACCTCGCCCGGGCCGTCTGGGACGACGAGACGGTCGAGCTGCGCTACCGCCGCAAGGACACCGAGGTCACGCGGACGGCGGAGCCGTACGGGCTGGTGCTGAAGAACGGCACCTGGTACCTGGTCGCGCGGGTCGGCGGCAGGCCGCGCACCTACCGCGTCGACCGGGTCGCCGGGGTACGGCCGGCGGGCGGCCGCTTCGACCGCGACGAGGAATTCGACCTCGCCGCCCACTGGCGGGAGCAGGCCGCGTCGTTCGTGCGGTCGATGCTGCGCGAGGAGGTCACCGTCCGGCTGTCGCCGGCCGGGATGCGGATCCTGCGGTACGCCGTCGAGCCGTACGCGGCGCGGCGGGCGGCGGACGGCGCCGGCGAGCCCGACGGGAAGGGGTGGGTGGTCACCACGCTTCCCGTCGAGTCGCTGACGGTCGCGGCGTCGGAGCTGCTGCGGCTCGGGCCGGAGGCCGAGGTCCTCGCGCCGCCGGAGCTGCGCGCGCGGATGGCGGAGGGCGCCGCCCGCCTCGCGGAGCTGTACGCGTCCCGCTGAACGCCCCCGGCTCCTCGCTCACGGCGGCGTCAGCGGTAGCCGGTGACGTCGGCGGGCAGCCCCGCGTGCTCCACCTCGACGATGTAGCGCCACGCGTCCGGGCGGCTGCCGTCGGCGTCGGTGAACCCGTACTCCTGGGCGAGCCCGCCGCTGGACAGCGACGCGCCGTTCCACCGGGCGCGGTCCGGGTCGGCGGCGAGCGCGGCGACGGCGCGTCCGACGAACGCCGGCGACTCCGAGATCGCGAAGTGCGGGACCTTCGCGGTCGCGTCGAGCCAGTTCGCCTCGGTGACGCCGTAGTTGTCGAGCATCGCCTCCGAGCGCAGCCAGCCCGGCGTCAGCGCCACCGCCGTCGCCCCGTACTCGGCGATCTCCTCGGACTGGGCGAGCGCCATCCGGATCACGGCGGTCTTGACGAGGTCGTAGAAGTAGCCGACGTCCTTGCGGTACGCGGCGTTGTACTCGGCGGTCCCGTCGGTCATCTCGATCACGAGCCCGCCGGGCTCGCGGATCAGCAGCGGCAGGGCGCGGTGGCTGGTGATCGCGTGGGTCTCGATGCCGAGCCGCAGCATCCGCAGCCCGTCGTCGAGCGACTGCTCCCACAGGCGCTTGCCGAACTCGAAGTAGCGGTCCGAGCCCCAGACGTCGTTGACGAGGACGTCCAGCCGGCCCTGTTCGGCGTCGACCCGCGCGACGAGCGCGTCGACCTGCTCCGGGTCGAGATGGTCGACCCGGACGGCGATGCCCTCGCCGCCCGCGGCGGTCACCAGCTCCGCGGTCTCCTCGATGGTCTCGGGCCGGTCCATCTCCGACCGGCCCGCCCGGGTGGAGCGTCCCGTCACGTACACGGTCGCGCCCGCGGCGCCGAGCTCGACGGCGACGCCGCGGCCCGCGCCGCGCGTCCCGCCCGCGACCAGGGCGATCTTCCCCGCGAGCGGGGTCTTCTCTGTCGTGGAACTGCTCATGCGGACGATGCTGGCACCGAAACCTGACAACCCGTGTCAGCGTTCCGCGCGGGCGTGCCGCCGAGCAGAAGGGATCAGGGTCAGGTGAAGATGCTCACCCCGCCGGGGCCGACGAGCAGCCCGACCACGATGAGCACGATGCCCCAGATCAGTTCGCGCCGGGCGAGGATCACATAGACCCCGGCGATCACGAGGATCACGGCGATGAGCCACAGAATCGTCATCATGAACGGCGGGATCCCCGAGAAGGATGTCCAGAAACGGATATCTCGTTACGGATGACCGAATTGGCCATTACGCCCTCCCGGCGCGGAGAGGGGATCGCTCCCCCCTCCGCCGGGATAACGGCGATCACCGCGTCGCGGAAGGGCGGCGCCGTGGCCGGTCACGAGTCTTCCTCTCGCGGACCCGGCCGCGATAGGCCCCCGAGTACCATTTCGGCTCGTCCGTCCTCCTGCTTTGGGACTAGGCCCGGCTCAACCTGAGGACGTTGGCCACGATCCGGTGCCCGGCCCCGCCCGCCGCGGTGAGGATCGACTCGGGGTGGAACTGCACGGCCCAGCGCCGCCGCGCCGGGTCCTCGATCGCCATCACGACGTCGCCGGTCAGCGCCGTCACCTGGAACCCCTTCACCCGGCCGGGCGTGGCGTGCAGGGAGTGGTAGCGGGCGGCGGTGAACTCGTCCGGAAGACCCTCGAAGAGCGTCCCGCCGGTCACCTTCACCTGGCCGGGCTTCCCGTGGGACGGCTCGGGCAGCAGCGTCAGCTCGCCGCCCGCGTGCTCCACCATCGCCTGGAGGCCGAGGCAGACGCCGAAGACCGGGAGTTCGCGCTCGTCCAGGGCGTCCAGGAGCGGGCGGGTCACGAAGTCCTCGGGACGGCCGGGGCCGGGCGACAGCACGACCAGATTGGGCGCGTGCTCGTCCAGCATCCGCGCCGGGAACCCGTGCCGGAGGGTGACGACGTCGGCGCCATGCTGTCGGAAGTAGTCGGCGAGGGTGTTGACGAACGAGTCCTCGTAGTCGACCAGCAGCACCTTCACGCCGTCGCCCGGACGCGCCGCCCGCGGCTCCTCCCCCGGCGCGGCACCGGCGTCACCGGCCTGGGAGCCGGTGTCCTGGGAGTCGGCGAGCGCGCCGAGCAGCGCGCTGGCCTTGAGGTGCGTCTCGCGCTCCTCCTCGTCGGGGTCGGAGTCGTACAGCAGCGTCGCCCCGGCCCTGACGGTCGCGACGCCGTCGCGGATCTGCGCCGTCCGCAGCGTCAGGCCCGTGTTCATCGACCCGTCGAACCCGACGCAGCCGACGGCGCCGCCGTACCAGCGGCGCGGCGACTCCTCGTGGTCCTCGATGAACTGCATCGCCCACGCCTTCGGCGCGCCGGTGACGGTGACCGCCCACATGTGGGTGAGGAACGCGTCGAGCGCGTCGAACCCGGGGCGCAGCCGCCCCTCGATGTGGTCGACGGTGTGGATCAGCCGGGAGTAGATCTCGATCTGCCGGCGGCCGAGGACGCGCACGCTGCCGGGCACGCAGATCCGCGACTTGTCGTTGCGGTCCACGTCGGTGCACATGGTCAGTTCTGACTCGTCCTTGGCGGACGACAGGATCGCGCGGATCTGCTCGGCGTCCTCCAGCGCGTCGCCGCCGCGCTTGATCGTCCCGGCGATCGGGCACGTCTCCACCCTGTCGCCGCTGACCCGGACGAACATCTCCGGCGACGCCCCCACCAGGTACTCGCCGTCGCCCAGGTTGAACATGAACTCGTACGGCGCCGGGTTGGTCTCGCGGAGCCGCTCGAAGAACACGGCGGGAGCGTCGCACCGCCCGTACATGGCGTGCCCCGGCGTCACCTCGAACAGGTCGCCGCGGATGAACTTCTGCTTGGCGTCCCGCACCATCCGCGCGTAGACGCCCGGCACGGGCTGCGGCGGAAGCTCCGCCCGCGCCGGGACGGGCGTCGGCTCGGTGGCGCGCGGCAGCCCCGCCGTGCTCGCTCCCGCGACCTCGAAGTCGTACGACAGCCGGTGCGAGGTCTCGCGCTTGCGGTCCACGACGACGAGTTCGTCGGGCAGGTGCAGGACGAGGTCGCGCTGGTCGTCCGGGCGCTCCAGCCGTGTCCGCAGCGGCTCGAACTGCAGCGACAGGTCGTATCCGAACGCCCCGTACAGGCCGAGGTGCGGGTCGTCGCAGCCGAACAGGCCGACGACGGCGCGCAGGGCGGTGAAGACGGTCGGCTGGCGGCTGCGCTCCTCCTCGGTGAAGAACTCCCGCGCCGGCGGGACGAACACCGTGAAGGCGCCGGGTTCGTCCGTCCGGACCTCGCCGGTGTCGCGGAGCACCCCCGCCACGGCGGGCAGGACGACGCGCCCCCGCTCGTTGAGGGCGCGCACGGTGACCGTCCGGCCGCGGGCGACGATCTCCGCGCACGGGTCGGCGTAGGCCATGTGCCAGCGGCTGTAGCGGCCCGGATACTCCATCCCCGAGCTGAGCACGCCGCCGCGCCGCTCGCCCACGGCGGCGACGAGGGCGTTCAGCACGTCGGACTTGCGCTCGGAGTCGACCGGCGTGGCGGTACGGGTCACCCGTACGCCCCCGGCCGTGACGAACTCGCTGGTCAGCGGCTGCTGTGAGACGGTATCCACCGCGGTGGCCCCTCATGTCGGGCCCTCACCAGGCGGAAAGACGCGAAACGACCGCCGGTGAGGACGGTCGCCTGGTCGATGCGTGCACGAACCGGCGCCGCCTCAGCGGCGCCACCACCACTGGGAGGCTGCGGTTCGCATGCCGCGAGGCTACCATGGGCATACCTGAAAGGGTTCACTTACTCGACGGAGCGGGCTCCCATGACCAGGAAGAACACCGAGTTCGAACTGCGCGGCGTCAACCATCTCGCGCTCGTCTGCGCCGACATGGAACGGACGGTGGACTTCTACCAGGGCGTCCTCGGCATGCCGCTGATCAAGACGATCGAGCTGCCGATGGGCTGGGGCCAGCATTTCTTCTTCGACTGCGGCGGCGGGGACGCCCTCGCCTTCTTCTGGTTCCCGGACGCGCCCGAGCCCGTCCCCGGCGTGTCCGCGCCTAAGGACCTGCCCGAGCGGGGCGAGCTGCTGTCGGCCGTGGGGTCGATGAACCATGTCGCGTTCGACGTCCCGCCCGAGCGGATCGAGGAGTACCGCGACCGGCTGATCGCCAAGGGCGTCGAGGTCGGGGTGCTGCTCAACCACGACGACAGCGAGTTCGGCGTGGCGGCGGAGAACCACGAGGGCGTCTTCGTGCGTTCCATCTACTTCAAGGACCCCGACGGGATCCTCGTGGAGTTCGCCGCCTGGACCAGGAAGCCGGACCGGCCGGAGGACGTCCGGCACGAGCCGAAGACCGCCGCCGACCGCACCGCCTGACCGGTCCCGGACGGCCCCGAACGGCCCTCGACGGTCCTGACCTCGCCCTTTCCGGTGGAACGATCCGCTCAGTCGTGCCGTGACCGAGATCACACCGTGATCAAGCGGCGTGTACTCTCGCCCGGCCGCACTCTCCGGCACGGAGCCGTTACGCGATCCGGACGGCCGTGCCCGCGACGCACGACGAGGAGGACCCCCTTGGCTCCCCAGAACCCGAACGACCCGGACCCGAAAGGCCGCGGGCCGGACGGCCCGGCCCCGCAAGACCCGGACCCGAAGACACCGGCCGCGAAGACCCCGGACGCGAAGACCCCGGATGCGAAGACCCCGGCCACGGCGGCACAGGATCCGGAGGCGGCCGGCGGGCGCTCCGACCGGAGCCCCTGGAACTGGCTGCTGCTCGTTCCGGTCGCGGTGCCGCTGATGACGTTCATCTACAACAGCGACGAACCCCGCCTCGCGGGCTTCCCCGCCTTCTACTGGATCCAGCTCTCCTTCATCCTGCTCGGCGTCGCCGGCACGCTCGTCGTCCACCGGATGACCAGGAAGGGGGGCTGAGCGATGGCGAGCGACCACGTCACCGAGATCGTCGTCTTCACCGTGTTCTTCCTGCTGGTCAGCGGGATGGGCTTCGTCGCGGCGCGGTGGCGCCGGGCCGAGACCCTGGACAACCTGGACGAGTGGGGCCTCGGCGGCCGCCGCTTCGGCGGCTGGGTCACCTGGTTCCTGATCGGCGGCGACCTCTACACCGCGTACACGTTCGTCGCCGTCCCGGCGCTGGTGTTCGGCGCGGGCGCGGCGGGGTTCTTCGCCGTCCCGTACACGGTCGTCGTGTACCCGATGGTGTTCCTGTTCCTCATCCGGCTCTGGTCGGTGTCGCACGTGCACGGGTTCGTCACGCCGGCCGACTTCGTCCGGGCGCGGTTCGGGTCGCCGACGCTGGCGCTGCTCGTGGCGATCACCGGCATCGTCGCGACGATGCCCTACATCGCGTTGCAGCTGGTCGGCATCGAGGCGGTGCTGAAGGCGATGGGCGTGCACGGTCACTGGCCGATCATCATCGCGTTCGTGATCCTCGCGGCCTACACCTACCAGTCCGGGTTGCGCGCGCCGGCGCTGATCGCGTTCGTCAAGGACGTGCTGATCTACCTGGTGATCATCGTGGCGGTGCTGTACATCCCGGCGAAGCTCGGCGGCTGGGACGACGTCTTCGGCGCGGCCAAGGCCAAGTTCGAGGCGACGCCCGCGCCCGGCGACGGGATCACGATCGCCGGCAGCGGCCAGCTGAACTACGCGATGCTGGCGCTCGGCTCGGCGATGGCGCTGTTCCTGTACCCGCACAGCGTCACCGGCGTGCTCGCCGCCCGCAACCGCGACACGATCAAGCGGAACATGGCGGCGCTGCCCGCCTACAGCCTCGTCCTCGGCCTGATCGCGCTGCTCGGCTACATGGCCATCGCCGCGGAGGTCAAGCCCGTCACGACCGACGGCAAGCCCGACACGAACACGGCCGTCCCGGTGCTGTTCGACCAGATGTTCCCGGACTGGTTCGCCGGGGTGGCGTTCGCCGCCGTCGGGATCGGCGCGCTGGTCCCGGCCGCGATCATGTCGATCGCGGCGGCCAACCTGTTCACCCGCAACATCTACCGGGAGTACTTCAGGCGGGACGCCACCGAGAAGCAGGAGGCCACGGTCAGCAAGCTGGTGTCGCTGATCGTCAAGGCCGGCGCGGTGGCGTGCATCCTCGCGCTGGACCCGGAGTTCTCCATCGACCTCCAGCTCATCGGCGGCGTGATCATCCTGCAGACACTGCCGTCGGTGGCGCTCGGCCTGATGACGCGCTGGTTCCACCGTGGCGCGCTGATCGCGGGCTGGGCCGGCGGGATGGCGGCGGGGCTGTGGATGGTGTACCAGATCCCGAACCCGGCGAAGGGCAAGGAGCATTTCGGCGGCTCGGCCTACCCGCTGAACGACCTCGGCCTCGACACCGACATGACGATGTACGCCGGGATGCTGGCGCTCGCCGTGAACGTCGCGGTCGCGCTGATCGGCACCGTCGTCTGCCGGGCCGCCGGGCTGGCGGACGGCCTGGACTCGACCCGCACGTCCGACTACTTCGCCGACGAGGGCGACCCGAAGGTCAAGGAGATCGGCCTGACCGCCAGCACCTGACGGCGCCGGCGCCTGACGGCGTCCGGAACCCAGGCCGGCGGCCGCCGGCCCGAACCTGAACCGCACCCATCCGCCGTTCGTCGCGAAGGTGAACGGCGGGTGGCGCGGCGGTCGATCCGGTCGGGGCTGACAGGTGATCGAACACCCCGGGGATCGTCCCCGTCAAGATCCGGCACTTGACCGGAGGCGGCCACCGGCACTGCCTGCGGCTTCACAAATGGCCAGGTCAGAGGCCGGGATCCAGGCAAACTATTAGGATAGTTTCCTATTTATGCCGAAAAGACCAGCGGCCGTGCTGACGGCCGCCGCGCTCACCGGGGCCCTTCTTGTGGCCGTCCCGTCGAGCGCGGCGTCGGCGGCCTGCGACCCGGACCCCCGCGAACTCATGGTCACCTACCAGCCGGTCGACCACACCGTCGCCGACGCGAGATACCACCTCGCGCGGCTGACGATCGACAACAACGACAGCCGATGCGCCCTGAGCAACGCCGGATGGGCGATGTACTTCAACGGCGTGCGGCAGCCCACCGCCGTCCTGGAGGGCGAGGTCGGCGACATCGGCCGCGAACAGCTGAACGACCAGGGCCTGGCCGTGGCCCGCGCGGACACCGCGCAGAGCGGCGACTTCTACTCGCTCAAACCCCTTGAGGGGTTCTCCGAGATCGGCCCCGGCGAACGCCGGGAGATCGACATCTACTTCGAGGTCTGGGCCGTCCACAAGTCGGACGCGCCCAGCGGATGGACGATCGCGTTCGCCGGCGGCAAGCCCCAATGGCTGCCCGCCAAGTCCCTGCTCGACCCGACCGACCCCAAGCAGACCAAGGCGTTCTCCGGCGACAAGCGCCCCGTCGAGACGGCCGCGACCCGGTACGCCGAGAACACCTCGCCGCGGCTCGACCTCACGCTCCAGCAGAGCCTCGTCCCGCAGCCGCTGTCGGCGAAGGCGTCCGGCGGCACGGTCGCGATCGGCGCCGGGTCGCACGTCTCCGCCCCGCGCGACCTGCGCCGTGAGGCCGACTATCTGCGTTCCGCGCTGGGCGACGTCACACGCGGGCGCGGCGCGCCGATCTCGCTGCGCGTCGACCCGCGGCTGGACGTCGACGGCGACGGCAAGACCGACGCCGAGGGGTACACGCTCAGCACCACCGGCAACGGCGTCCAGATCGCCGGCGCCGACCGGGCCGGGGTGCTGTACGGCATCCAGACGCTGCGCCAGCTCATCCCGGCCGGCGGCTACCGGGCCGCGGCGGGCGGCCACCACGCGCGGACCGTCGAGGTCCCCCGCGCCGAGATCGCCGACGCGCCGCTGTTCCCCTACCGGGGCCTGCACATCGACGTGGGCCGCCACTTCGAGACCAAGCAGACCGTCCAGAAGTTCCTCGACCTGATGAGCTTCACCAAGCTCAACAAACTGCACCTCGGCCTGACCAACGACGAGGGCTGGCGGCTGGAGATCCCCGGGCTGCCCGAGCTGACCGGATTCGGCTCCAAGCGCGCGCTCGACCTGGACGAGCGGAACGCGCTCCACCAGGGCATGGGGTCGGTGAACGACCTCGGCCCCGGCGACGGCGTGGCCGGCAAGGCCCGCAACGAGACCGAGGCCAACCTGGGCCGCGGGCCCGCCTACCAGGGGTTCGAGCAGAACACCCTGAACTTCGTCGGCAAGGGCAGCGGCCACTACTCCGTCGGCGACTTCGAGGAGATCCTGCGGTACGCGGCCGAGCGGCACATCGAGGTCATCCCCGAGCTCAACTTCCCGGCGCACGCCCGCGCCGCCGTCCAGTCGATGGAGCGCCGCCACCAGCGGACGAAGGACGACACGTACCGGCTGCTCGACCCCGACGACACCAGCCGGCACACCAGTGTCCAGTACTACACCGACAACCTCGCGAACCCCTGCCTGAACAGCACGTACACGTTCCTGAACAAGGTCGTGTCCGAGGTGGCGGGAATGTACGAGCGGGCGGACGTCCCGTTCAACCGGCTCAACCTCGGCGGCGACGAGCCGCCCGGCCCGCCGGAGGGCTGGTGGTCCGGGTCGCCTGCGTGCAAGAAGAACCCCGACACCGAGGGCAAGTCCGGTGAGGAGCTGAAGCAGCTGTTCTTCACCCGCTGGAACGACATCGCGCACAAGTACGCGACCAACACGGCCGGGTGGGAGGACATCACCGACCCGACCGACGGGTTCCGCCTCAAGGGCTTCGCCCCGCTGCCCTGGCAGAACGTGTGGGGCTGGGGACGCGAGGACTGGGCGTACCGGTTCGCCAACGAGGGCACCCCGGTGATCCTCGCCCACGCGACGAACCTGTACATGGACCTCGCCTACAACAAGGACCCGGACGAGCCCGGCTACTACTGGGCCGCTCTCGTGGACGAGGAGAGCACCTTCACCTACCAGCCGTTCAACGTGTACGCGAACGCGACCGTGGACCGCTGGGGCAACCCGATCGAGCCGAACCCGTCCTGGACGAAGCTCACCCCCGAGGGCAGGAAGAACATCCTCGGCCTGGAGGCCCAGCTGTGGGCCGAGAACGGCAAGACCCCCGGGATCCGCGAGTACCAGGCGTTCCCCAAGCTCCTCGGCGCGGCCGAGCGGGCGTGGAACCGCGACACCCCGGCGCCGGACAAGATGGGCGAGGCGTGGAACGTCTTCAACAACACGCTCGGCCAGAAGACGTTCCCGCTGCTGTCGTCCTACCGGCCGGTGGGGCTGAGCGGTAAGGGCGTGAACTACCGCGTCCCGCTGCCGGGGGCGAAGATCTCCGGCGGGACGCTGTCGGCGAACGTCCGCAACCCGGGCATGGCGATCGAGTACTCGACCGACGGCCGGACCTGGCAGGCGTACCGCGGGCCGGTGAAGGTCGGCGACGTCGCGCTGACCCGCACCCGCAGCGTGGACGGGCGCACCAGCCGTATCTCGCCGGTCGGCGTGACCGGCTGGCAGGGCAGCGAGTCCTACGAGGCCGGAGCCCTGGTACGGCACCAGGGCGAGCTGTTCCGGGCGACGCGGGCGGGCAGTGGCAAGGAGCCCGGCCGCACCAACGGCTACTGGGAACTGCTCCAGTAAGCCGTCCCTCCCGCCCGGCAACGGCCCGGTCGTCCTCTTCCGGACGGCCGGGCCGTCCGGCGTCCGGGTCAGGCCCGGCCGTACTCGTCTTCGAGACGCTCGATGTCGTCCTCGTCGAAGTGCCCGAACGCGATCTCCATGACGCGCACCGGCGGGCCGGCGGAGCCGAGCCGGTGCGTGTCGCCGGCCCGGATCAGGATCCGCTCCCCCACCTCGGGCAGGACACGGCGCCCGGCCACCTCGAACACGGCGCCGGGATCGAGCGCCACCCACAGCTCGTCGCGGTCGCGGTGCCGCTGCAGGCTGAGCCGCTGCCCCGGCGCCACGTGAATGATCTTCACGGTGGACGGCTCGTTGAGCGTGAAGCGCTCGAAGCTCCCCCACGGCCGCCGCTCGGTCTCCACGTCCGGCTCGGGGCGCACGTCCGGCTCGGGGCGCACGGCGGGCTCGGGGCGCGCGTAGGTCTGGCGGCGGGCGTCGGTTTGCACGGTCACCTCGGGGGTCGTGGTTCGTCGGACGGCTGCGGGCCGCGGAAGCCGGAAGCGGCGGCCGGCAGCCCGCCGAGGACGAGGTCGGCGAGACCGTCCACGACGGTCTCGCGCGGCACGTCCTCGTCGTGGTCGAGCCACCAGTCGCCGGCCGTCTGCACCATGCCGACGATCGCGTGGCCCCAGACGTAGGCGCGGGTCCGGTCCGTCATCTCGCCCTCGGCGATCATCACCTCGGCCAGCTCCCGGCTGATGTCGCGGATCATCGTGCTCATCGCGCTGTGGGTGGCCGTGTCCTCGGCGCTGGCCCGGTGCATCAGGAAACGGTAGAGGTTGAGGTTCTTGGAGATCGTCGCCAGGTAGGTGTCGATGGTGGAGCGGGTGCGCGCGCCGATCGGGTCGTCGCGGGAGAACTCCTCCCGGATGCCGTCGATCAGCTTGCGGGTGTGGCGCTCGGCCAGCGCCTGGTACAGGCCGCTCTTGTCGCCGAAGTGGCGGTAGAGGATCGGCTTGCTGATCCCCGCCTCGGCCGCGATCGCGGCCATCGACGCCTCCGGTCCCTCCCGCTGGATGACCCGGTCGGCCGCCTCCAGGAGCGCGCGGCGCCGCCCGGGGTCGCGTCCGGACCCCGGTGCCGCCCCGCCCCCCGGCCTCGTCATGGACAGCACGGTATCGGCGGTGTTACCCGGTGACAACACCGCCTGTACTGGGGAAGAACGTGCCCTCGAATGCCTGTCAGCGACAGATGTCTTGTTTGGCAGGATTTACGGGTGTGGCCCGAGCGCGCCGGGGGACGACCAAGGTCATCACCGAGGAGGTTGCCGATGTCGTCCCCCAAGCGTCCTCTCCTGATCTCCGCCGGCTTCGCCGCGCTGGTCATCGGACTGTCCGGCTCCCAGCTCACCGCGGGCGCCGCGGCCGCTCCCGCCGGGGCCCCGCCGCAGGGTCCCGGCGTGCGCGGCGTCGTGCTCGCGGTGCACGGCGGCGCGGGCTCCCTGCCGCGCGGCAGCCTGACGCCCGAGCAGGAGAAGGCCTACCGCGACGGGCTCACCAAGGCGCTCCGGACCGGATACGAGCTCATCAAGGACGGGAGGCCGGCGCTCGACGCCGTCGAGAAGGCCGTCAACGTCCTGGAGGACGACCCGAACTTCAACGCGGGCAAGGGCGCGGTGTTCAACACCGACGGCGAGCACGAGCTGGACGCCTCGATCATGAACGGCGCGGACCAGAAGTCGGGCGCGGTGGCGGGCGTCCACCACACCAAGAACCCCATCTCCCTGGCCCGCCTGGTGATGGAGAAGTCGCCGCACGTCTTCATGGCCGGCAAGGGCGCGGACGACTTCGCGCTCCGCAACGGCGTCCCGTACACCACCCAGGACTACTTCTGGACCCAGCGCCGCTGGGACCAGCTCATGGCCGCCAAGGGCAACCCACCCGCCAAGCAGGGCGGCGAGCGGTCCGAGGCCGGCGGGACGGTCGGCGCGATCGCCCTGGACGGCGACCGCGGCGTCGCCGCGGCGACGTCCACCGGAGGGCTGACCAACAAGCAGGTCGGCCGGGTGGGCGACTCCCCCGTCGTCGGTGCCGGGACGTACGCCAGCGACCGCACCCTGGCGATCTCCTGCACCGGCACCGGCGAGGTCTTCATCCGCGGAGTCGCCGCGCACGACGTCTCCGCCCTGATGGAGTACGCGCGCATGCCCGTGACCAAGGCCGCCGCGACGGTCGTCAACCAGAAGATCCCGGCCCTCGGCGCGACCGGCGGCGCGATCGCCCTGGACGCCAGGGGCACCCTCGCGTCCCCCCACAGCACCAAGGGGATCATCAACGGCTACGTGACCAAGAACGGCGAGATCAAGACGAGGCTCTACGACGACGAGACCCCCGCCGAGTAGCCCCGGAGAAGGTCAGCGCGCTGGGTCCTTCTTCCAGGGGCTGACCGCGAGCCTTCCGGTGGTCCCCAGATCGAGTTCCGGGGTGACCATGACGGGCCGGGCTCCGGGCTTGGCCCTGACCCTGACGTAGGGCGCATTGACCGCCGCGACGCCGGCCTCGGTGGTATTACGCCACATCAGACCGGTATTGGCCGTCTGGCCCGGTGCCAGGACCACCGGCCGGGCCGGGGCGTCGAAGTCGGCCATGGTGGCGATGCCGCCGCTGCCCTTGAAGATCTTGACGGCGGGGACGGGTTTCCTGTCCTCGTCCAGAAGCTGAAGGAGCGGGAAGCCGTTGAGGCGGTAGGCGCGGGTCCCGCAATTGGTCAGACGGAGCCCTACTACGCGCAGCCCCATGGCGGCGTCTCCGTCGTCGGCCGTCAGCCGCACCCCGGAAGCGGGGCAATGGCCGCTCGCGACTGGCGCCTCGGCGGCGGGGACCCGCCGGACTTTGGCGATGCGCACACGCCCTTTGTCGCCACGCAGGTCCGGCGCGGTGCCGTTCAGGCGGACGGTGCGCTTGACGGTCTGACCGGCCCCCACGGCGGGCACCGTCTGTTCGGTGTTCTCCAGCGCCGCGCCAGAGCCGGATAGCGCAGCAAAGGTGATGGTGTAGGTGAACGGTTCGCTCTCGCGGTTGGCGACCTCGAACTCAGCGGTGATCGTTGGAGGCGTCTCCTGGTGGGACCAGCCGCTCATGCCGGTGATCCGGACCCCGTCCTGCGCCAGATCATCAGGGGCACCGGGAAGAGCCGAACCGCCGGACGCGGCCGCGTTCACACCGCTGGCCGGTGACCCGCCCTGCGTGCCGCACGCCGTCATGAACACGGCACAGGCCAGGACGGTGGACAGGACGGGGAACATAGCGGCGCGCATCCAGCCATCCCACCACAAACGCAAGGATGCAAGCACAAACCTGCCTTGCCCCAAGGCAAGGGTGAGTTGAAGAACCCCGAGAACGATGCGCTCACCATGACCCGGCTCGCCAAGACGCAGGGCTACGCGGTCGCCGCCACCCTGCTCACCTACGCCGGGGGCACGGCGCGCAGGTGCCCGACAAGAACGGCGACGAACCGACCGGCAGGAGCTTTGACACCAGAGAACGTCGCGCTCTAACGGTCCGGCTCAGCCGCTCCTTCAGCGGGAGCCACGGCCATCTCGATGCGCTCGATGTTCCGCTCGCCCCATTCGCCCAGCGGCGCCATCGCGGTGTTGAGGGAATGGCCGAACTCGGTCAGCGAGTACTCCACCTTCGGCGGGACCTGGTGATAGACCTCGCGATGCAGCAGGCCGGTGGCCTCCATCTCCCGCAGCTGGAGGATCAGCACCCGCTCGCTGATGCCGGGGACCGCGCGCCGTAGCTCGCCGAAGCGCAGGGGGCCGTCCTGGAGCGCGAACAGGATCAGCCCCTTCCACTTGCCTCCCATGACGGCGATGGCGGCGTCGAGGCCGCAGGTGAACGTCCGCTTCTTTGTCTTCTTCATCGATACCCACACTTACACATTTGTCAGTACCCGGCAAAATAGTAGGTACTTGAGAGAATGTCTGTGCAGGCACCAGCATGGATCTGGCGCCGTACCAAGGCCACCACGGCATCAAGGCGGCGCTCATCACCGTTTGTTCTCTCTGAGACTGGAGTGCGCATATGACCGGGGACCACCAGACACCGGTGACCGTCATCGGACTGGGCTCGATGGGCACGGCGCTGGCCGAGGCGTTCCTCAAGGCCGGACACCCGACCACCGTCTGGAACAGGACCGCCGCCAAAGCCGCGCCGCTCGTCGCCAAGGGAGCGCGGCACGCGGAGGCCGTCGAGGTCGCCGTGGCGGCGAGTCCTCTGGTCATCGCGTGCCTGACCACCTACGACGACACCCGCCAAGCCCTCGAACCGGCCACGACGGCGCTGGAGGGACGCGCCCTCGTCACTCTGAACAGCGGCTCGCCGGCCGGGGCCCGTCAGATGGCCGCCTGGGCCACCGGCCACGGCGCCCGGTTCCTCGACGGCGCGGTCAAGAACGTGCCCTCGGCCGTCGGGGCGCCGGACACCCTGCTGTACTACGGCGGCGACAGGACCGTCTTCGACGAGTTCGAGGCGACGCTGAAGGTGCTGGGCGGCGACACCGTCCATCTCGGCGACGAGGCCGACCTGGCCGCCCTCTACGAGCTGGCGGTGGGCGGCACGCTGCTGCCCGCGCTCGTCGGCTTCTTCCAGGGAGCCGTCGCCGTCCAGGCGCGCGGACTGGCGGCCGGCACGCTGGTGCCGTTCACCGTCAAATGGCTGGAGATGATCGGCTCCGTGCTCCCGGCGTTCGCCCGGGAGATCGACAGTGGCGACTACGGCGAACCCATGTCCAGCGTCAATCTCTTCCTCGCGGGAGCCGCCCACGACGAGAAACTCGGCCGGGAGGCGAACGTCGACGTGGCCTGGAACGCGCCCCTTCACGACCTGCTGAGGAAGGCCGTCGCGGCGGGCCATGGCGAGCACAGCATCTCGGCTCTGGCGGAGGTGCTCAGAAAGCCGGAACGAGCGGCATGACTACGCGCCGGCCGGGTCGGGCTGCGGCGTCGCGGTCGTGGTGAGGTCGTGCCATTGGACGACGTCGTCGCAGGTGGCGTTGAGGAGGTCGGGGTCATGGCTGACCAGGAGGGCGCCGCGGCGGCCTTCGTCGGTCTGGGTGCGGATGAGGTGGACGAGGGTGGCGGCGCTGGAGGCGTCGAGCATGGCGGTCATCTCGTCGCAGAGCAGGTAGCGGGGGTCGGAGCCGAGGGCGCGGGCCAGGCAGGCGCGCTGGAGTTGGCCGTCGCTGACCTCGTGGGGGCGGCGGTCGAGGAGGTCGGGGGTGAGGCCGACGAGTTCGGAGAGCTGGCCGGTGTCCTTGCCGGTGGCGCCGGAGGGCAGGTGTGCGGCGACGATGCGGCGCAGGGTGTGGCGGGGGTCGGCGGCGGCGCGCGGATGCTGGAAGATGACGCCGATCCGGCGGCGTTGGGCGGCGGGGGCGGCGTGGCGGTGGCGCCGGATCGGCCGTCCGTCGAGTTCGAGGCGTCCGGCGCGGGGTGCGTGCAGAAGGGCGAGGACGCGGATGAGGGTTGATTTACCGCAGCCGCTCGGGCCCTGGACTCCGATGACGCGTCCGGGGGCGAGGGTGATGGAGATGCCGGGCAGGACGTCGGGGCCCCGCCGGTAGCCGGCGACCAGGTCGGTGGCGGTCAGCATGCGTCCTCCGTGGGTGTTTCCCCTCGGGTCGCGGCGACGCGGGGGCGGGCGCAGGCCAGGCCGCGGTGCGGAGTGACCGGGACGAGGGCGGGGTCGTCGGTGCAGGTGTCGCGGTCGGGGCAGCGGGTTCTGAAGGCGCAGCCGGGAGGCAGCGCGGACAGGTTGGGCGGGTGGCCGGGCAGTGGCGTGAATCCGCGGCGGGGTGTGGCGCCGAGCAGGGCCCGGGTGTACGGGTGCAACGGGTCGGCGAGCACTTCGCCGGCCGGGCCCTGTTCGATGATCCGGGACGCGTACATGACGGCGAGGTCGGTGGCGGCGCGTTCGGCGGCGGCGATGTCGTGGGTGATGAGCAGGATCGCGCGGCCGCTGTCAGCGAGGTCGCGCAGCGCGTCCATGGTGTGGTGGACCAGGGGACGGTCCAAGCCGGAGGTGGGTTCGTCGGCGAGGATCACCTCGGGGTCCCCGGCCAGGGCGAGGGTGAGGACGGCCCGCTGGGCCATGCCGCCGGACAGTTCGTGCGGGTAGCGGTCCAGGGCGGCGGGGGCGAGGCCGACGGTCTCGGCGAGACGGTCGGCCTCGCGGTCGCGGTCGCGCACGCCGGGCCGCAGGACGCGGAGGGTCTCGGTGAGCTGGGCGCGGACGGTGCGGACGGGTGTGAGGGCGGTGGCCGCGGACTGCGGCACGAGGGCGACCTTGCGTCCGCGGACGTGCCGGGCGAGGGTGCGTTCCGGCGCGGTCGTGAGTTCGAGGGGCCCGTCGGCGGTGTCGAGCCAGACCGCGCCGCGGATCTCGGCGTTGCCGGGCAGCAGCCCGAGGAGAGCGGCGGCCAGGACGCTCTTGCCGCAGCCGCTCTCACCGACCAGCGTGAGCAGCCGGCCGGGACGGAGCTCGAACGAGGCGTCCGTGACGGCCTGCACGATGGAGTCGCGCAACCGGAACCGCACGGAGAGCCGCTCGGCGCGCAGCAGCGAGGGTGTGGAGTCCGCCGAGGTCACAGTGCCAGCTCCGATCGGCGCCGGGGGACGAGCCGGTCGCGCCACCATCCGGCCAGGCCCGCGACCGCGAGGGTCACGGCGATCAGCACTCCCGCGGGTGCGGCGATCGTCCACCAGGCGCCCAGCAGCACGTCGTCGCGGCTGTCGGCGACCATGGTGCCCAGGCTGGGCAGATGCGGCGGCAGGCCGAGGCCGAGGAAGCTGAGCGCGGTCTCGTGCCAGACCGCGTGCGGCAGGAGCAGCACGGCGGCGAGGGCCGACTGCGGCGCGACGGCGGGGATCAGGTGCCGGCCGAGGACGGTCAGCCGGGAAGCGCCGCCCGAGATCGCGGCGTCGATGTACGGGCGGGATCGCAGGGAGAGCACTTCGGCCCGGACGATGCGGGCGACGGTCGTCCAGTGCGTGAGCGCGATCGACGCGATCACGGCCGTCAGCGATCCACGGTAGAGCGCCACGATGAGGATGCCGAGCAGCAGGTGCGGGACCGCGTTGAAGCCGTCGACCAGGCGCATCACGACCGAGTCGACGATCCCGCCGGCGGCGCCCGACGCGGCGCCGACCAGGGTGCCGAGGACGGTGGCGACCAGCGCGCAGGCGAGGGCGACCAGGAGCGACACCCGTGCCCCGGCGGCGGCGCGCACGAGCACGTCGCGTCCGGAGTCGTCGGTGCCGAACCAGTGTCCCGGTCCGGGCGCCCGCCGGACCGCGTCGTAGTCGACCGTGGTCGTGGTGGTGTCGGTGAACAGCGGCAGCACTCCGATCACGGCGATCAGCGGAATGAGCACGGCCAGCGCCGCGACCACGCGTATCCGCGCGGACGCGGCCGCTCGCGGCCGGGTGGTGCCGCCGGGACGGCGCCTGCCGCCGGGCCGCCAGCGGTCGTGGACGGTCGGCGTGTCGTGCGCGGTCTCAGCCATCGGCGGCCACCCTCGGGTCGATCAGCATGACGGCGACGTCGGCGCACAGGTTGCCGATCAGCACGGCGGCCGTCGCGAGCATGGTCAGGGCGACCAGCAGAGGGAAGTCGACGTTCAGCCCGGCCTCGACCATCGCGCCCGCGACGCCCGGCCAGGAGAACACCTCCTCCACCAGCACCACGCCGGTCACCAGTTCGGGAAGGCGGGTGCCCACCGTCGTGACGAAAGGCAGCAGCGCGACCGGCAGGCCGTGCCGCAGCACGATCGTGCATTCGGGCAGGCCCCTGGCCCGTGCCGCCGCGACGTGGTCGTCGGCCAGCCCGACCAGCAACTGCTGCCGGACGGTCAGGATCAGCCAGGGCAACTGGGAGACCGCCAGCACGAGCGCGGGCAGCGCGAGATGTTCAACGGTGGACAGCGGACCGCCCTCGCCGTTCGCGTCGCTGACGCCGCCCGCGGGCAGGAGGGGCAGGGCGACCGCGAACACCGCGATCGCGCCGAGCCCGAGCAAAAAGGTCGGCAGTCCTTCCAGCGAGTGCGCCAGCGCCACGACGAACCGGTCGACCCAGCCGCCCTGCCTCCACGCCGACCACACGCCCAGGACCAGGGCGATCACGACCGCCAGCGCGAGGCCGGTGGCCGCGAGCAGCATCGTCCAGGGCAGGCGTTCGGCGATCACGGTCGTCACCGGCTGGCCGAAGCTGCGGCTCGTTCCCCAGTCGCCGCCGAACACGCCGGCCAGCCAGTGCCGGTACTGCTGCCACACCGGATCGTCGAGGCCGAGCTCGGCGCGCGTGCGGGCCACGTCCGCCTCGGCGGCGGTGAAGATCCGCGTCCCGTAGTACTGGTACACCGGGTCGAACGGTGAGGCCGCGCCCAGCACGAACACCACCCCGGACACGGCGCCCAGCAGCGGGACCGCGATCGCCAGCCGCCGCGCCGCCATCACCCCGGCGAGCCGCCACCTGCGCGGCGAAGCGCTCTCGCGCGCCGCCGCGCCGTCGGGCGCGGCGGTGATCTCGGTCGCGCTCATGCGGGCCGCGCCCACTTCTCCAGGTTCCACCATGGCCCCCAGGACAGGACGCCGTGCACGTGCGGGTCCACGACCGGCTGGTAGCCCGGCACCTGTCCGCGCACCACGTAGCTGTGGTCGAGGAACACCAGGAACACCCATGGCGGGGTCTCCGTCAGGCGTCTCTGCACCGCCCTGTACGCGTCCGCTCGCGCGGCCGTGTCGAGCGTGCGACGTCCGCGGTCCAGGGCCGCGTCCACCTGGGGGTCTTCGTACGAGCCCGGGTTGTTGAAGCCGTCCTCGGCCTGCGAGGAGTGCAGCAGCCCGTACGCGACCAGGTCCGGGTCCAGGGGCGTCCCGCCGCCCATGAGCAGCGCGTCGTGGTCCATGCGCGGCTCGATCGCGTCCCAGCCCAGCCCGGCCAGGTCGACCTTGACGCCGATCTTGCCCGCGTCCGAGGCGAACCCGTTCGCCAGGGCCTTGCGCACCGAGTCGTCCGGCGGGTACATCAGCGTGAACCGCGCCGCCTCGCCGTCCTTGGAACGCACGCCGCCCGCCCCCGCGCGCCAGCCCGCCGCGTCCAGCAGCCGCGCCGCCTCCGCCGGGTCGTGCCGGAACGTCGCCGAAGGGTCGGAGAACTCGCCGAGCACCCGCGGGATCGGCCCGTACGCGGGCTTGCCGCGTCCCGACAGCAGCGCCCGGATCATCCCCTCCCGGTCGACCGCCAGGTTCAGCGCCTTGCGGATCGCCAGGTCGGCGGTGACCGGGTTCTTCTGGGGCAGCATCACGCCGCGGTAGTCGGCGCTGGCGTGATGATAGGTGGTGGTCCCGGACTTGCCGGCGAACGTTCCCGCCAGCGCGGGCGGCAGCACCGTCCCGTCGAAGTCGCCGCGTGTCATCCGCTGGGCCCGGGTGTTGTCGTCGGGGACGAACAGCACCGTCAGGCGCTGGACCTTCGGCGCGCCGCCCCAGTAGCCCGGGTTGGCCGTCAGCACCAGCCGCTCACCGCGCCGCCATTCGGCGAGCCGGTACGGGCCGGTGCCGACCGGACGGCTGTTGATCGGTGCGGCCTCCACCCTGCCGCCGGTCACCGCCTCCGACGGCACGATGCCCAGGATGAGCTTGTGCGGGAACGGCGCGTACGGATGCTTGAGCCGGAACTCGACCGCGTCCGCGCCGGTGTGCCGCACGTCCGCCAGCATCCGGAACGAGGACGCCACCGGTGAGGCCGCCTTCGGATCGAGCAGCGCCTTGTACGTCGCGACCACGTCCTCGGGGCCGAACGTCGTCCCGTCGTGGAACCTCACCCCGCTGCGCAGCCGGACCGTCCAGGTCTTCGCGTCCGCCGAAGGCCTCGGGGGCTCGGCGGCCAGCGCCGGCCGCGGCCGCCGCCGTGCGTCATGGGTCATCAGCCCGTCATAGAGCTTGCTCATGCCTTCTTCGGCGAAGCCCATCAAGGGGCTCAGCGACTCGTCCTCGTACGGATCCGCCAGCACCAGCCCGTCGGCGTTCGACGAACTCTTGGGCTCGGCGCACGACGCCAGCCCCACCATCAGCATCACGGCGCCGACCGCCGCACCTAACCGGGGCCTCGCGCCCCACATCCCACCCATGCCGGGCAAGTTAGCCTCGATCAACTCCTTATTGCAATATGCCCGCAATTGCGATCATTAGGCAAAAGCCGAAGCGCCCACGCCAGACCAGGGTTCAAGCTGAATGACCTGAAGCGGACAAAAGCGACACCATCTCATCCCGCGTCGAGCCGCCGGTCGAACCCAGAATGACCAGGTGCGTCGCCGTGGCCCCGAGGCGGCCTGTGACGCCGGGCGCACCCTGGCTGATCACGGCTTCAAGGTTCCGGCCTCCTCGCGTGCCGTCGCCGTCCGCTGCGAGGCCCCCAGGCGTCTCGCCCGGTAGACGGCGACGGTGACCGCGGCGGCGAACACGGTGAGGCCGATCCAGATCATGGGCCGTGTCACGGTGGGGTCGGCGCCGTCGACGCCCGGGGTGCGGCCGCCGTCGCGGCCGCTGGCGGCCGCGGCGAGCACCACGACGATGGTCGCCGCGGCGCCGGCCCGCGCGACGAGGCGGCTGATCCGGTCGAGCCCGCCCTGTCCGGGACGGTGCGCGGGGGCCAGCAGCCTGGTCAGCAGCAGGGCCGCGACGGGCAGTTGCAGCAGCCACACGGTCGTGCGGAACCAGCCGTCGTACCAGACGTTCGTCCCGTACAGCAGGGTGTGCCAGACGCTGAGGACGTACACCAGCAGGATCGAGGCGTGCAGGACCCGCCATGTCCGCGCGCCGATCGCCCTGCGCGTGTAGTAGGCGAGGCCGAGCGGGAGCGCCAGGTAGAAGGCCAGCAGCCCGATGAGGATCGCGGTCCGCCCGGTGCCGGTGGCGTACCCTCCCGGGACGAACACGTCGACGAACGCGCTCCAGACCCGGCCCGCCGCCCCGAGCCCGTCACCGTTCTCACGGACGAGATCGGCGAAGAACCAGAACGCGTGAAAGAACATCAGCACGACGGTGGTGAGGCTGGTCGTGCGATGCCATTTCTCCAGCCGGGCGGTGCCGACCGGCAGCCGTCCCGCCAGGCCGCTGGATCGCAGCAACCCCAGCATCACGGTGGTCCACGCCCACAGCAGGCCGGACCATCCGAACGCCTGGCACAGCCAGTACATCCAGTACTTGTCGGCGTCGGCCAGGAACGGCATCACCTGGATCGTCGCCGACGACCCTGACGCGATGCGCCGGTAGAACCAGATGAACAGGGCGAACGTGATGACGAGGGCGGCGGTGGCGTCGATGAGGGCGGCGCGAACGTCCCGCCGCAGGGCGGCACCGTCGAACCACGGCCCTTTACGGGTTTCTTGAGCGTCGGTCACCTAGATCCTCCTCGGCCGGTCGGCGACTGCGGCCGCCACAGCACCGAAGGCCATCCGTGGTGCTTACTGGGAGCGATCCACCATCGTGCAGGATTCGGGCCCGCCGGCGCTTGTCCTGGTGTGCCAGGCTTGGCTCCACGCTGACACCGGGACGAGCGTGGGCCGCGAGCCCGGATGGAGAAGTGGCCGAGAAACGTACGCGGTCGGCAACGCGCCAAAGACCGACCGACGCCTGGCCTTCCTCTGGCACGATGACGGACATGAGCGACCACGTCGGCCTTCGCGCGGCTGAGGACGACCTGCTCCCGCCCACGGACTGGGGACGACGCGGACCGGCCGCGCCCGGCACTCGTGCCGCGTGGGCGTTCGGGATCCTGGCGGCCGGGCTGGTGGCCGGCCGGGTCTGGATCGCTCCGGCCGCCGGCGCACGTGAACTGGACGCGTGGGCGACGATCTTCGTGGCGGTGTGCGTGCAGGCGCTGCCGTTCCTGGTCTTCGGGGTCGCGGTGTCGGCCGCGATCACCGCGTTCGTCCCGCCGTCGGTGTGGCGGCGGGTGCTGCCGCGCAGGCCGGGGGCCGCGGTGCCGGTCGCCGGGGCGATGGGGGCGGTCCTGCCGGGCTGTGAATGCGCGTCGGTACCGGTCGCGGGCGGGCTGATGGCACGCGGGGTGGCCCCGGCCGCCGCGCTGACCTTCCTGCTCGCCGCCCCCGCGATCAACCCGATCGTGCTGGTCGCCACCGCGGTCGCCTTCCCCGGGAAGCCGGAGATGGTCGCCGGCCGGTTCGCCGCCTCCTTGCTGGTGGCCCTGCTGGCCGGGTGGGCGTGGCTGCTGCTGGGGAAGGGCGAGTGGATCAAGGTTCCGTCCCGGCCGCACGCCGCCGGGACGGGCGGTCGGCTGGAGGCGTTCCGGCAGGCCATGCGGCACGACATCATGCACGCCGGGGGCTTCCTGGTGGTGGGCGCCGCCGCGGCCGCCGCCATCAACGTGGTGGTGCCCGCCGGCTGGGTGAGCGGGGTCGCCGGAATCCCCGTGGCCTCGGTGCTGCTACTGGCGCTGCTGGCGGTGCTGATGTCCATCTGCTCGGAGGCCGACGCGTTCGTCGCGGCCAGCCTGACGCAGTTCTCCACCACGGCGCGGCTGGCGTTCCTGGTGGTGGGGCCGATGGTGGACCTGAAGCTGATCGCCCTTCAGACGGGATTCTTCGGACGCCGCTTCGCCGTCCGCTTCGTCCCGCTGACCTTCTGTCTGGCCGTCGGGGTCAGCGCGGTCGTAGGGGAACTGCTGTGAGCCGGGCCGCGCAGAACCTGCTGCTGATCCTGATCGGCGCCGCGGTGTTGTGGATCACCCTGGGCAGCGGTGAGTACGTCAACTACGTCCGGCCAGGCTTCCGGTTCCTGCTGGTCCCCGCGGCGCTGGTTCTCCTCGTGCTGGGCGCCGCCGGGCTGCGCCGGGAGTGGCGCGGCACCGAAGACGTTGTAGAACACGCGCACGGCGATGCGCCGTCGGGCGACGACCACGGACACGATCACTCCCGTGGACCCAGGACGGCCTGGCTGCTGTGCCTTCCGATCCTGGCCGTCTTCCTGATCGCCCCACCCGCGCTCGGCTCCTTCACCGTCACCCGCGACACCAGCCGTACGGCCACGCCTCCCGCCGGCCCGGCCGGAGGGTTCAGACCGCTGCCGGTGAACGGGACGCCGGTCACGATGAGCATGGGCGAGTTCATCGGCCGCGCGTGGGAGGCCCAGACCAGCGACCCCAGCAGGTTGCGGGGCGTCCCGGTGCGGCTGACCGGCTTCGTCACCCCCGCCGGGCAGGGCTGGCAGGTCACCCGGCTGAAGATCGCCTGCTGTGCGGGCGACGCCGTCCCGTTCCCGGTGCGCGTGCGCGGCCTCCCCCGCCCGCCGGCCGACGCCTGGGTCGAGGTCGTCGGCGTCTGGAAGCCACCGAAGCCCGGTACGAGGGGCACGAGCGTGCAGGAGCTGAGCGGACGCTCGCTCAAGCGGATCAAGAAGCCCAGGAACCCGTACGAGTGACCGGGTCGTTCGTGCCGGTCGTCGTGGTTTCCGGATTGGCCTTCGCTGTCACCGGCCTGTAAGGGTTCGGCCCCTCCGCTCGGATCTACGGTGGTCCCATGAAAAAGCTCGGTCTGGCCATTTTCGCGGCGTTCGCCTTGGCCGCCTGCGGGGGAGACGCGGACGAACCCGTCGGCGCCGCGCCGTCCACCGCCGCCTCAGCGCCTGCCACCACCTCAACGTCGGCGCCGGGCAAGGCGGCGCCCGCGGTGTTGCGGTTCAAGGGCTCCACACTGGGCGGAAAGCCCTTCGATGGGACGAGCTTGGCCGGCAAGCGGGTGGTGTTCTGGTTCTGGGCGCCCTGGTGCCCCAAATGCCAGACCGAGGGACCGGCCGTCGCCAAGGCCGCGCAGAAGTACGCCGGCCAGGTCGTCTTCGTCGGCGTCGCCGGGCTCGACAAGAGCAAGCCGCAGATGGACAGGTTCGTCGCCCGCACCGGGACGTCCGGGATCATCCAGCTCGACGACCGGACCGGCGACCTCTACAAGCACTTCAAGGTCACCTCACAGTCGTCCTACCTGTTCGTCGCCCCCGACGGCGGCACCGACACCGCGACCGGCCCCCTGGACGACGACGAGCTCTCCGCTCTGGTCGACCGGCACACCCGGTAGATGGACGACATCACCCTCGCCCTGGCCGCCGGGCTCGTCGCCGCGTTCAACCCCTGCGGATTCGCGCTGTTGCCCGGCTATCTGGCACTGCTGATCTCCGGGCCGGGAGGCGCGTGGCGCGCGCTGCGCCTGTCGGCGGCGATGACAGCGGGGTTCGTCACCGTCTTCGGGCTGTTCGGCATCGTCATCTCCCTGGTGACGGCGTCGGTCCAGGAATACCTGCCCTGGTTCACCGTCGTGATCGGCGTCGCGCTGACCGGGCTCGGGATCTGGCTGCTGACCGGCCGGGAACTGCTGCTGCGACTGCCCCGGCTGTCCGTGGGCGGCCCCACCGGGTCCCTTCCGGCCCTTTACGGGTACGGCGCGTCGTACGCCGTCGCGTCCCTGTCCTGCACGATCGGGCCTTTCCTGGCGGTCACCGGCCTCGTCTCCGACCAGGGAACTCTGCTGAACGGCCTGGTCACGTTCGTCGCCTACGGCGTCGGCATGGGCCTGGTCGTCGGACTGCTGTCGATGATGGTCGCCTTCGCCCAGCAGGCGACCGTGCTGAAGCTGCGGCGGGTCCTGCCCTACGTCTCCAGGATCAGCGGGGGCCTGCTGCTCGCCGCCGGCGTCTACATCGGCTACTACGGCTGGTACGAACTCCGTGTCAACGCCGGAGCCTCCGCCGACGACCCGCTCGTCGGCACCGCCACCGAGATCCAGGGAACGATCAGCGGGTGGCTCGACGACCTGGGCGTCCGATGGATCGGCGCCGCGTTCGCCTGCACCGTCGTGGCCGCGTTCACCGTCTCGGCCGTGACCCGCCACAACCGTCCGGCGGACCATTCCCCGGCGCGCAGGCCGGACGACACAGCCCGGCGACTTGAGCCATAGCTCGGTGTTCCACTGCTGGCCAGGATCCGCTACCGCGACGACTACGGGTTTTACGGCGTTTGTTGTCGATAGGTGGAAGCGATGTGCAGGAACTGTTGTGTGAGGGGTTCTTGGAGGTGGTCTCGGGTGACGAGCGAGAGCTCGACGATGTCGGTGCGGTCGATGAGGGGGCGGTAAGGCACGGACGGCTGGAGTTGGCGGACCGTCACGTTGGGTACGAGGGTGACGCCGAGGCCGGAGGCCGTCATGGTCAGCTGGGTGAAGATCGAGTTGGCGAGGTGGCGGATGTCGGGGCTGAATCCGGCTCTACGGCAGGTGGCCGTGAGCTGGTCGTGATAGTCGGGTGAGGCCTCACGGCGCAGCCATACCCATGGTTCGTCGGCGAAGCGGGCCAGCGGGATCGGATCGGCGGGCTCGGCCGCCAGGGCGTGGCCGGGCGGCAGGGCGATCACGAAGGTGTCGTGGCGCCAGGGCTGGATGCGCAGGCCGCGGATCGGAGTACCGGGCCGGATGACCGCGATGTCGATCTCGTGCTGGAGGAGGGCTCGCCGGCCCGAGCCGGTGTCGACCTCGGTGATCTGCAGGTCGACGCGGGGGCGTGCGTGCCGGAAGGCGGCCAGGGTGCTCAGCAGGGGTTCGCTGAGAGCGGAGGTCACCACTCCCAGGCGCAGGGTCCCGGCCAGGCCGGCCTCGGTCTGGGTGGCGACGTCTTGTGCGTGCTGGGCGGCGGCGACGAGGGTGCGGCATTCGGCGGCGAAGGCCCGGCCGGTCTCGGTGAGGGTGACCTTGCGCCCGCCGCGGTCAAAGAGGGTCACACCGAGCTGACGCTCCAGCTGGATAATCGCCTGACTCAGGGGCGGCTGGGACATGGCGAGCCGTTCCGCGGCGCGGCCGAAGTGCAGGGTCTCAGCGACGGCCAGGAAGTAGCGGGCCTGGCGAACCTCGATCATCAGTCGCTCCACATATGAATGGGAGAGGAATTCAGACCTTCACTATATGGATCGGCGTTGTTTCACTGGAGGCGTGAGTACTGAAGCGACCTTGTTGGCGCGTTTCACGGCGCTGGACACCGCGACCGTGTCCGACGCGCTGGACGCCTGCGGGCTGCCCGCGGGCCAGGGCGGGCCGCGGCCGATGTGGGGCCGGCCCACGGTCGCCGGATTCGCGGTGACCATCGAGCTCGCGCCGCTGGAGGGTGAGCATGAGGGCGCCCATATCCTCACCGGTGCGATCGCCGAGGCCGGTCCGCGGGACGTCATCGTGGTCGCCAATGGCGGCCGTACCGACGTGTCCTCCTGGGGCGGGATCGTGAGCGTCGGCGCCGCCGCCCGCTCGGTGCGGGGCGTCATCACCGACGGCGCGTGCCGCGATGTCGCCCAGGCCCGGGAATTGGGCTTTCCCGTCTTCGCGTGGGCCCAGGTACCGGTGACCGCACGCGGTCGCCTCCGGCAGAGATCGACCGGCGAGCCCGTCCAGGTCGGCGGGCTGCGGGTCTGCCCGGGCGATGTGGTGATGGCCGACGAAGGCGGGGTGGTGGTCGTTCCCCGCGAGCGCGCCGCGGAAGTCCTCCAGGCCGCTCAGCGCCTGGCCGAACGCGAGGCGGCCGTCGAGGCGGAGGTACGGGCCGGAGTTCCGCTTCCGCAGGCGATGCGGGACGCCCGGCTGGCCGGGGCGGAGCCCCGGTGATGGGCACCGGCGCGACGTCGGGGCAGGGCATCATGACCCGGCTCAGCGACCTGCCCACCGCGGCGATCTCCGATGCGCTGGACCGGGCCGGGATCGACGGCGCCCTGCACGGGCTTTCTCCGCTGTCGGACGGCTCCCGCACCGCGGGTCCGGCGTTCACCGTGCGCTACGCGCCGATCGAGGAGGCCGGCGGTGGCACGGTCGGTGACTTCCTGGACGACGTTCCGGCCGGCGCGGTCATCGTGATCGACAACGGTGGCCGCACGGATGTGACGGTCTGGGGCGGCATCATGACCGAGGTCGCGGCGGCCCGCGGGATCGCCGGCACCGTGATCAACGGGGTGTGCCGTGACGTGTCGGCCTCGCTGGCGCGGAACTATCCGATCTTCAGCCGTGGTCGTTTCATGCGGACCGGCAAGGACCGGGTGAGCCTGACGGCCGTGGGTGAGCCGGTGACGGTGTCGGGCATCGAGATCCGTCCGGGCGCTCTGGTGTGCGCCGACGCCGACGGCGTGGTCGCCGTTCCCGCCGCCGAGGCGACCCGGATCGTCGAGACCGCCGAGCACATCGAACGCATCGAGGCCGACATCGTGGCGGCCGCCCGCGCGGGCGGCATGCTGCGCGCGGCCCGTGAGACCTTCGGCTACCACGAACTGCAGACGAGGCGGCCATGACGCGGCAGGCATCGGCAACCGCGGGATCAACGGACGCCGCGGCGAGGGACGCGGGGCGGGGGCACAGCACGGCCACGCTGTGGGAGGCGTCCTCGTCCGCCGCCCTGGCCTGCGACCCGGCCCTGCTCGGCCTGTGGCCGGGGGCCCGGGTGGCGGGAGCGGCGTTCACCGTGCAGGGCATCGGCGGCGACAACCTCGCGCTGCACCGCGCGGTGGCCGCCGCTCCGGCCGGCAGCGTCCTGGTGGCCGATCTCCAAGGCGCCGCGTACGGGCACTGGGGCGAGATCCTCGCCGTGGCGGCCCGGCAGCGGGGCATCCTCGGGCTGGTCATCGACGCCGGCGTCCGCGACGTCACCGAGATGGCCGCGCTGGGCTTCCCCGTCTTCGCCCGCCTCATCACCATGATCGGCACCGGAAAGGAGCACCCTGGCCGGCTCGGCGTGCCCGTCCGGGTGGGCGGAGCCGTCGTACGTCCCGGCGACCTCGTCATCGGCGACGCCGACGGCGTGGTGGTCATCCCGGCGCCGGCGGTGGCCACGACCCTGGACCAGGCCGACGCCCGCGTCGCCGCCGAGGAACGCGCCCTGGCCGCCATCCGCGCCGGCACGACCACCCTGGACTACTACGGCCTGCCCTCGTCCGGCGAGACGCCGGCACGGAACCGGTGAACCACAACCCCCGACGAAGGAACGACGGCGTGGCAGCAGAAAGCGACCTCACGCACCGGCGGGTGGACCTGCGTGTCGACGGTGTGGGCATCAAGGTCGCCACAGCCGCCCGTGACGGCGTCTCGGCCCCCGTCGTGTTCCTGCACGGCTTCGGCTCCACAAAGGAGGACTACCTCGACATCGCACGCCAGCCCGCCTTCGCCGGACACCCGATCCTCGCCTACGACGCACCCGGTTGCGGCGAGACCTTCTGCGAGGACCTCGCAAGAATCTCGATCCCGTTCCTGGTCAAGACCGCAAAAGCCGTCCTGGACCACGCAGGCATCCAGCGCTTCCACCTCATCGGACACTCGATGGGAGGGCTGACCGCGTTGATGCTGGCCCACCACGAACCAGACCGCATCCTGAGCTTCGTCGATATCGAAGGCAACCTTGCCCCCGAGGACTGCTTCCTCAGCCGCCAGATCCTCACCCACCCCCCAGGCTGCGACGGCGACTTCTTCGACGCCTTCATCGAACGCGCCCGCCGCGCCCCCTCCCGCTCCAGCGCCCTGTACGCCGCGAGCCTGCGCCACAAAGTGCGGCCCGGCGCGGTACGCCCCATCTTCGAATCGATGGTCGACCTGTCCGACCACGGTGACCTGATGACGAAGTTCCTCGCGCTGCCCTGCCCACGCACATTCATGTACGGCGAAGAGAACTCCGCCCTGTCCTACCTGGCGAAACTGGCCGCCAACGGCGTGGAACTCGCCATGGTTCCCCAGAGCGGGCACTGGCCGATGTACGCCAACCCCGTCGCGATGTGGGAGCACATCGCCGCACACCTGCACCATGCCCCGACACACCCAGACCGATGACCTCCCATCACCCAAACGACAAGACCACGAACGCCCAGCAGATCTTCTTCGACCACACCTGCGTGCCGGTCTCATCGACCGTTCCCGCTTGTCACGGCCCTGGGAGGCGAGCCGGCGCGGTGCAGAACGGTGTGCCAGCAGGTCGGGGCTTCACATGGCGGTGAAGCCGCCGTCGGCCATGACCACCGAGCCGGTCATGAAGCTCGATTCGTCTGAGGCGAGAAAGACCGCGATGGACGCGAGCTGCTCGGCTTTCCCCATGCCGAGCGGCTGCCAACTTGTCATCTCTTCCATGAATTCAGCCCTTTGGTCGGCGTCCGAGGGCATGTGGTGCCTGGCCATCGCTGTGTCGACCATCCCTGGACAAAGACAGTTGACGCGAATGCGGTCCTTGGCGTGTTCCAGGGCGATGGTTTTGGTCAGCATCAGGACCGCGCCCTTGCTGGCGCAGTAGGCGGCGAAGCCCTCCTCGGCCACGACTGAGCCGATCGATCCCCAGGTGATGATCGACCCGCCTCCGGATCGTTGCATCGCGGGAATCGCCGCCTGCGCGACGGTGGCAACACCGAACGCGTTCACGGCCATGGTTGATCGCCAGTCCTGCGCCGTCATATCGAGAAAGGAGGACGGCCGCGCCACCGCCGCGCAGGTGCTCAGCACGTTCACGGCACCAAAGCGCCGTTCGGTTTCGCTGACGAGGTCACCTACGACGCCGGAATCACTGACGTCGGCCTCGGTAATCCAGAGGCGATCCCGGTCCGCTTCCTCCGCCAAGCGGGCCAGACCTGACGCATCAATATCGACGGCCACTACCATGGCTCCTTGACGCATCATCGCCATGGCCGCCGCTCGTCCCATCCCAGAACCGGCACCCGTGACAATCGCCAGTTTTCCGTCAAGCCTGCACATGACTGCTCCCTCGTTCCGTGGTCCATGGCGACGTTAACAGTCCCTTTTATATGGACAAGTCCCCTCGACCATTAAGATCACCTGCGACCCGCGCCGCGCGGTGACGAGGACGCCCCGGCAAGCGAGCTGTACCGGGCCCTTGCTCGGAGGGCCGACCCGGTCGTGCGCCAACGCCCGGGCGTCCGTGCCGCGTGCGACCGGCGCGCCCTGCGGACGAGCGACGACGGGTACACGAAGTGCGCGGGATGCGGGCGCCTGCTGGTCGTGCGCACACCTGAACGCCGTGCCCGTCGAGACCAGGGGCGAACTGGTGGCCGCGGCACGCCGAATACCTGTGCCAGCGATGCGGCGGCGGCTTTAGGGGGACTCCGGTCGGGACCGGGCCGGCGCTCGCATCGTGAGCGCGACCCGTTGTGAGCGAACATCGAATATTCAGTTGTGCTCGCCTACCCCGGCCTGGTCTCCTGGATTCATCGCCCTTCCGGTGCGAAGGCCACGGGCTACTTCTTTCTGCAAAAAAGAGAACCCATCCCGAGGCCGCCTCCGATCTCGGAAGGGGCTCAACAACTCCAGAGCGTGCCCGGTGCGTAGGTGAGGGATACTTCGATTCGGGGTCGAGTGGTTGCGGGTTCGAGTCCCGTCGCGAGCTTCGGCTCGCGTAGCTCAATGGTAGAGCGCTTACGTCTCCTTCGCCGCCTTGATCTCGGGCACGACCTCCGGTCACAACTGAATACGCACCTCCCGGTGCGCAGGCGGACGGATACTTCGAGGTTCGATTCCTTGCAGGCCCCCCATGGGCCTGTTGCCCCATTCGGTGGGGCTGTCCCGTACGCCGTCTTGATCTCGGGAGGGAGCACATACTTCGCGGGTGCCCGGTGCGCAGGCAACGGATACTTCCTTTCTAATCCATGGGTCGTGGGTTCGAGTCCCACCACCGCCCTGGGCGGTGTAGCTCAGTCGGGTAGAGCAATGGGGTGATGGCCGTGGCCGACCCTGATCTCGGGCACCTCCGCGAACTCCCCGGCTCCCTCCATTTTTTTGGTGGAAGGGAGCTCTTGCTCATGGCGAAGTTCAACCGCGGCACCGTCCGCACGGCCGTCTCCAGTCCGGTACGCACCGAGGCGACGCCGTCCGGGCGCACCTACGAGGGCGCTCCCGGCTACGCGCCTGACACCAAGGGCGAGCTGTTCCTGCTCGCGGTGACGAACATGGCCGGCGAGGACACCTTCTACGAGAAGGCCGGCGACCGCGACACCCGCTTCCGCGACCTCGTCCACCAGGTCGCCGTCGACGACCCCGAGTGGATGGCGGGTTTCCTGCCGTGGCTGCGCGGCGAGGGCAACATGCGCTCGGCGTCCGTGGTCGGCGCGGCCGAGTTCGTCCGGGAGCGCCTCGCTCACCGTGACGAGGTCCTCCAGCGTGACGGCACGACCGCGGCCTACACCCACGGCGACCTGCCCCGGAAGGTTGTGAGGAGCGTCCTGCAGCGCGCCGACGAGCCCGGCGAGATGCTCGCGTTCTGGATGTCGACGTACGGCCGTGCGATCCCCAAGCCGGTCAAGCGCGGCATCGCCGACGCCGTCCAGCGCCTGTACAACGAGCGCAGCCTGCTCAAGTACGACGCCGACTCGCGCGGCTTCCGCTTCGGTGACGTCATCGATCTCGTCCACCCGTCCCCGGACCCCGGCAAGCCTTGGCAGGGTGACCTGTTCAAGCATGCCCTCGACCGCCGCCACGGCCGCGGCGATGACATCCCCGGGCGGCTGGCGACGCTGCGGGCTCGCGCCGGGCTGATGGCCGTCCCCGCGGCCGACCGGCAGGTGGTCTTCGCCGCCGACGGCCCCGAGCGGCTGGCGGCGGCCGGTATGACGTGGGAGGCGCTGGCGGGCTGGCTTCAGGGGCCGATGGGCGCCGAGGCGTGGGAGGCGATGATCCCGACGATGGGCTACATGGCACTGCTGCGCAACCTGCGCAACTTCGACGAGGCGGGCGTGAGCGACGCCGTCGCCGAGCAGGTCGCCGCGAAGCTGGCCGACCCCGCTCAGGCGGCACGGTCGCGCCAGTTCCCGTTCCGGTTCTTCTCGGCGTACCTGGCGGCGCCGTCGCTGCGCTGGGGCCACGCCCTGGACAAGGCGCTCACGGCCGCCACCACGAACGTCCCGGCGTTCCCGGGCCGCACGCTGGTCCTGGTGGACACCTCGGCGTCGATGACGTCCGTGGGCGTCTCGGCACGGTCGAAGATGACCTACGCGCAGATGGCGGCCCTGTTCGGCGTCGCCCTGGCGGCGCGCGGCAACCAGGTCGACCTGCACGGCTTCGCCACGGGCACCTTCCGCCACGAGATGCGGCGGGGAGCGTCCGTCCTGCGCGAGGTCAAGCGGTTCGTCAACCGGATCGGCGAGGTCGGCCACGGCACGCGGATCGCCGAGTCGGTGCGAGCGACCTACGCCGGGCACGACCGGGTGATCATCCTGTCGGACATGCAGACGTTCGGCGGCGGCTGGGCGGGGAGCGTCAGCAGCGCCGCGCCGAAGCACGTGCCCATGTACGCGTTCAACCTCGCCGGGTACAAGCACGGCGCGATGCCGAGCGGCTCGGGCAACCGTCACGAGCTGGGCGGCATGTCCGACGCGACGTTCCGGCTGATCCCGCTACTGGAGGCCGGACACGACGCTGCCTGGCCGTGGCTGTGACAACTGGGGCGGCCCAGCAGAGACCAGCCGATCCCCCCGCCGTTCAGGTGAAGCCCTCCGTCACCTGAACGGCGCGGGGAGTCTGGACGGCAGGGGGAGCCTTAGTGGCTCGGCCGGGGGAAGGACGTCCCACTGGCTGGCGAGCACCGCCGCTGCCAGCCCAAGCACGGCGACCGAGATGCAGGCAACGCCGGCGGGGACCCGCCACCTGATCGGGACGTTGCCGGTCCTGCGGGGCCAGGGGCTTGCCGAAGCCGCCCTGGACGGCCTGAGCGCCCTCGCCGACATCTGGGCGTTCCGCTCCGCCTGACGTCGAGCCGAACGAAAGCGATGAGGACGTGGAGCTCGTCCGGCTCCCCCAGCGGTACGAGCGGCACGGCTTCACGGCGGTCGGCCCACCACCGGCGGACGGGACGACGCAGGCCACGCAACGCGCACACGGCGCCGTCTAGCCCCCACTGACGTTTCCCAGCGCCGCCCCGGCTCCGGCCCCTACCCGCATCTCAAGCTGATAGATCGCCGACGTTGACTCGACCAGATGAGGAGTCAGAGTCTTCCGCTCTACGGTGCCACCTGATTGGTAATGTGAACGGTGATCCGTGTTGTGATCATTCGAGAGGGTGCGACCGGCTCATTCTTCATCCCCAGGACCATGCCGCCTCATCCGGGCGCACAGGACGCCATGACCACCCGCACCGCCGGACGCCCCTGGGGGGCTTCGGTCAGCAGAACTCGGCCTTGAGGGCGGCGTCCTCCAGTTCCTGTTCGCCCCAGTCGCCGTTACGGTTCATGGTCAGCACGTGGTGGCCGTCGCGGGTGGCCGCCGTGCGGGACGCCGATCCGGGGATCATGCCTCCGTGGCCCCAGACCCAGCAGCCCTTCGCGAGCTTGAAGTGGCGGATGCCCAGCCCGTAGCGGTCCTCCGCGCCGCCGTGCCCGTCGGCTCCCTCTACGGGGACGGTGCGGAACATCGCCCGCCGCTGCGGCGGGAGCAGCACGTCACCCCGCAGGAGCCGGGAAAGGAACGTGTTCACGTCGGCGGTCGTCGAGATGATCTGCCCCGCCGACCAGGCCACGGTGGGGCTGAACTCGGTGACGTCCCGGATCCTGGCGTCCGGTCCGTCCTCGAAGAGCGTGGAGTAGTGGACCGCGTGCGGACGGGGCACCTTCGGCGAGGTGCGGGGCACGCTGGTTCCCTTCAGCCCGAGCGGCATGATGATCTTCGATTTGACCTCGTGCTCGTAGCTGTGGCCCGAGGCCTTCTCGATCACCATCCCGGCCAGGATGTAGTTGGTGTCGGAGTACTCCCAGCGGCCGGGGGCACCGGGCTGGAACACCGCCGGGTGCGCGAGCGCGATGTCGACCAGTTCGCGTGGGTCGACCCTGGTGTAGCGGTTCTTGTCGAACTCGTCCCCGGCGTACTTGGCGCGAAAGCCCTCGTCGTTGTTGTAGTTGAAGATCCCGCTGGTGTGGTTGAGCAGCCGCCGGACGGTGATCCTGTCCGGGTGGTAGCCGGGACCGCGGACCACGCCGGGCAGCCACTTCTCGACACTGTCGTCAAGCGAGAGGGCGCCGGCGGCCTCCAGCTTCAGCAGCACAGTCGCGGTGAACATCTTGGTGATGCTGGCGATCCGGAACCTCTCGTCGGAGGCGCGCGGACCGCCGCCGAACTCGGCGACCCCCGCGCCGCCGTTCCAGGTGCGGTGCCCGGTCCTCACTTCGGCGATCGCTCCGGGCGTCCCCTGCCGGACGATCGTGTTCAACACGGCCTGGGTCTCGGCGTGCGGCCGAGCGGTTCCGGTGTGGCCTGTGGTCCCGGGGGGGCCGGTTGAGTCCGCCAGCGCCAGGCCGGTCACGGCGGTGGCGAGCACGCCCAGCGAGACGACGACGGTCAGTGAACGTTGTGTTGATTTCCCCATGTGCCAAGCCAAGCGGCGGCGTACCGGTCGCGCCATCGGGAATGCCCCGGAGATCATCACCAGGGTTTCCCCGGAGGGCGCCCCAATGGGCCCGACTCGACTTCGCCCCGAACAGCGAGGGCGCCATGGGTGATCTGAGACCGCCCGGCCCCGCGAACATGTGCATGGTGGCGCCGAACGTGGGTTCGCCGGGGCGAGCGACCCTCAACGTCGTCGGTGTGCGGCGGGGTTTGCTCGGTTACGGCGTTCGCCGCATTGGCGTCGGACGGCATGGTCGCCCGGCTGCCCGATCCTGAACCTCAACTCAGCCGATCCGGCGGGACACGAACAGCGACCCGGCAGGAACCCGAACCCGCAGCCGATACCCACCCAACCTGATCAGCCTGTCCGGTGAGCTGCCACGCCACTCGCCTCCCGCCGTCAATCGCTACCCCACCGCGGGCCCCGAAGTTCCCCTTCGACCAGGGGAGGCATCAACTCGCGGCCCCTTCTGGCGTACGGCTGCAGCCGTAGCCCGCCCCTCATTGACGGAGGATATCGTTTATCGATAGTATCGGTAAACGATATCCAGAGAGGGAGACATGAACATCAAGTCCTTATGGAGACGACTGGACAGCCTGGCCTTGGAGGCGGTTCTCGGCCTGACCCTCCTGCTGGTGAGCCTCTTCGGCGTCCTACTCCCGATCCTGGGCGTGACGAGCCTGCTGTCATCGACAGAGACCCACGACGTTCGCATCGACGGCACCGCCCAGATCCCCAGCCCAGGCGCTCTGAGCGCCGACGCCATGACATTACGTGGCACCGACAACGCCGCGTTGACTTTCACTCATCCCAGCGTCGCGGAGCGCCTCCTGCTCATTCTTCCCGGGGTCACCAATGCCCTGCTGCTTGGCGTGATCCTCGGACTTCTCGTCCGGATGGCCGGCACTTTCCGCAGCGGCGACGCCTTCGTCCCTCAGAACGCGCGGTACCTGAACGGAATAGCCCTGGCGGTCCTGTTGATGGGCGTCCTGGTCCCACTGCTGCACTCGATCACCACGAACATCCTGATCAGCGGCACCCCGTTCGAGTCGAAGATCAAGATCACTTACGAAATTTCCGCTCTCTGGGTCCTCGCGGCGATTCTCATCGCAGGTGTGGCCGGAGCCTTCCGGCATGGCACTCGTCTGCGCGATGACGTAGAGGGTCTGGTCTGATGCCGCCAGAGGAATCGCACGAGATCAAGGTCCACCTGGACCGCATTCTGAGCGAACGCGGCATGACCCTCGCCGAGTTGGCCGAGCGGGTCGGCGTGACCGTCGTCAACCTGTCCATCCTGAAGAACGATCGCGCCAGAGCCATCCGCTTCACCACCCTCAGCGCCATCTGCCGTGAACTGGACTGCCAGCCCGGAGACGTCCTCAGCTTCAACGGAACCACTCCCCCCACAGAGCAATAAGAGGCCCTGGCAGCACCCTGCGGTCACCTGTGCGAGATAGTCGCGTTCGGCGTTCAGGCGGTGCTTGGCCCGCTGTGAAGTTCAGAGGAGGGCGTCGGTCGCCTCCGGCCTGGGTTCGGTTTCCTTGTGGACAGGGGTTGTTCGTGGCGAGTGAGCAGGCCGCCCGGCCGAGCCCCCGATTCCGCACCGCCACCGACTCGGCCGAAAGTCCCACACCGGCCCGGCCCCCACGACCTAGATCCTGCCCCGAAGCAAGCCGAAACCATTCGTTGATGACGGGCGACCACAAGACGGTTCTTGGAGCCCGGCGCTCTTTAATGGATACGGCCGACAAGGCGTGCCACTGACACGAAAACGATAGGTTGTGATGTGAGCGCCTCTCGTAGTGGCTGATCTGGCCGCGCGACTGACTATGATGCCGCCATTTCGACCGGTGCAGGATGCGCTCGAAGGCAAGGCTGATCGGTGCGGTGAGGCGGTTGTACAGCCGACGTATCCGCTTAAGGCTCAACCAATTAGAATTGGACTGTTCCAGTTCACCTGCCCCCTTTTGCAAGCCGCTTCGGGACGGTAACAAGGAAGGCGGCAGAAGCCATGGACCAGGTGATCTGCGGCGGCCTGATGGAGGTCTCAGTCGGACGAGCGACGGTGTGCCGCGTCCTGGACCGAGCCGGAACACGTTCCGCCTTACCACTGCGACCGTCAGCGGAGATCAGAGATGACCCTCGACCTCGTCCGGCCCTCACCGGCGCGCACTCCGCCGACGGAGCGGTTGACCTTCGCCTTCGAGGCGTGTGCCGACGGCGCCCGCACCGGTGGGCACGGGTCTGTGGCGCGCCCTGCGTGTGCCTGGCTGCCTGACGGCGAACGCGCCCCCGTCATCGCCCCGGCGATCGGGCCCGCCGGGGCGGGAGCGTCGTCATGACGTCGGCCGGAACGCTCACCATGGCCAGTCCAGCCGACGGTCATTACACGATTCTGGTCGTCGACATCAAGGAATTCAGCCGCTTCACCACCCGGCCCGCGCAACTCGACGCCAGGAAGGGCGTTTACGGTTCGCTGAAAACCGCGTTCGAGCGCTCGGGAGTCCCGTGGGTGAACTGTATTCACGAGGACCGTGGCGACGGGGTGCTGATCCTGATTCCCGGTGACCTCGCCAAGCTCCCGCTCGCGGCGCCGCTGCCGGAGGAACTGGCGCGCGCGCTCGGTGAGCACAATGCCGCACTGCCGGAGTCCGAGCGGCTCCAGCTGCGAGTCGCGTTGCACGCCGGCGAGGTCTCCGGAGACAGCCACGGTTACACCGGGACCGCCATCAACCTGGCCTTTCGGCTGGTCAATTCGGCGCCGCTGCGGGGGGCGCTGGACAAGTCGTCCGGCATGGTGGCGCTCGCCGTGTCGACCTGGTTCTACGACGAGGTGGTCCAGCATCACGCCGTCGCACGGCCGAAGTCGTATCGCCGTGTTCTCGTGGAGAACAAGGAAACCCGGTCCGATGCGTGGATCAGCCGTCCGGACGACCCCTATCCGGACCGGGAATCCGACGACGACGTCATCCCAGATCGTGATTTCGGGGAACGGTATGTCGATTTCGTTCGTGAGGACAACGCGGGTTTCGAGTTGTTCAGGGTGGCCAGGGGGCGCGGGTCGAAGGACTTTTCCTTCGACAGGTACTACGTCGTCCCGCCGATCACACGCCGGCAGGTGGCGACGCCCACACCGGAGCTGACCGGTGCGGGCACGGATTCCGCCAACGCCATCGCCGGCGCGCGGCGGGTGCTGCTGCTCGGCGGCGCCGGCGCCGGCAAGACGACGTTCCTGACGTGGCTGGCCAACAACGTCGCACGGCGGCACGGCGAGGAGGGCCCGTGGCATCGGGTCGTGCCGTTCCTGATCTCCCTGCGCAACTTCGCGGAGACCGACCTGCCGGACGATCTGGAACTCCTGCTGGCCGCCGTCGCGCCCACGCTCGCCGAGGAGAAGCCCGAGGGCTGGGTCACGGACCTGTTCACCTCCGGCCGGGCGATGGTGCTGGTCGACGGGCTCGACGAACTGGTGGCGGACCGGCGGGCGATGGCCCAGCGATGGGTCGAGACGCTGGTGCGCTCCTACCCGGACGCGCGCTACATGGTGAGCACCCGGCCGTCCGCTGTGGACGACCAGTGGTTCGTCGACACCGACACCAGGATCGGCCTGCAGCGGTTCGAGTTGCTGGAGCTCAGCCGTCCCGGCCTCGGACGGGTCATCGACCGCTGGTTCGCCGCGGCGGCCGACCAGGAGCCGAGCGCCGAGGAGCGAGAACTGCTGAAGACCTACCCCGAGCTCCTCCGGGCGGAGCTGGACAGCCGCCCGAACCTGCGTGGCCTGGTCTCCAGCCCGCTGATGGCCGGGCTGTTGTGCGCCCTCTATCGCGAGGACCAGTATCTCCCCCGGACGCGCCGGGAGCTGCTCGACCAGGCCCTGAACCTGCTGCTGAAGCGCTGGGACGACACCGCGCACCGCGGGATGGCGGTCGCCGGGAACCTCGACGTGGTCAGGGCGGAGAAACAGGTCCTGCTGGAGAGGTTCGCCTCGCCGATGGTGCGGCGCAACGAGCTGCTGGTGTCGAAACCGGACGCGCTCGCCCGGATGAGCGAGGCGAAGAAGGGGTTGCGCGCGCAGGGCCTCGACTCCGGCCTGCTGCTCCAGCACCTGCTTGAACGGTCCGTGCTGCGGGAGAACCCGGCCGACCAGAAGATCCAGTTCCTGCACCGCATCTTTCGCGACTACCTGGCCGCGGCCGACATCGTGAAGCGAGGGGACCTCGACGAACTGGCCGGCCACGCGCACGAGGACTCCTGGTACGAGGTGGTCTTCATGGCCGCGGCGCGAGCCCGGGAGGGTGAGGTCGCCGAGCTGCTCGGCCGCCTGCTGCACCGGGCCGGGGAGCGCGGCATCGATCAGCGGGTCGCCGACCGGCTGAAGCTGGTCGCCGCGGCGTGCCTGGAGTACGCCGACGTGGTGGACCCGCACAGCCGGCGTGTCGAGGTCGAGGAGGCGGCTCGCCAGCTGGTGCCGCCGGCCGATGTGCAGCAGGCGGAGATGCTGGCGAAGGCCGGCCGTTTCGTCGTCGGCCTGCTGCCGGGACCCGCCGAGTTGACCGGGCCGAACCGGGACGCGGCGGCGGCCGCGGTGCTGCGGACCCTCGCGCTCGTGGGCGGCGAGGAGGCGTGGGAGAAGATCCGGCCGTTCACCGCGATCCACCAGTCCACCGTGGTCGACGAGCTGCTGCGCGGGTGGCGGACGTTCGACTTCTCTGACGACTACGCGCGCGAACTGCTGTCCAGGGTGGACTTCGGTGACCGGGTGCTGGACGTTCATCGCTGGGGGGTGCTGTCCCCGTTGCGGCATCTGACCACGCTGCGCGCGGTGAAGCTGATCGGCGACCTCGCGCTGGTCAGCGACCGTGACGGCATGCGCCCGCTCGCCGCGCTGCCGGGGCTGCGCCGGCTGGAGATCGCCTCCAACGAGATCGTCCGGGACCTGCGGCCACTGGCGGACTGTGCCGCACTGCGCGTGTTGATCATCTCCGGATACAGCGCGTTGCGGGATCTGTCCGGGCTCCGGAATTCCTCGGTGGAGGAGCTCCATCTGCTTACCATCGGCAGGACGGTGCACCAATATCCCGCCCTTGAAACACTGGCCGGGGCTCGTCCACACGTCCTGGTGCTTCGCCACCCCGGGATCTCCGGCGGCCTCCACCCGCTTCCAGAGGATCTGCCGCTGCGCGAGCTGGCGATCCACAACCGCGCGGAGAACCGGTCGCTGCTGGGCATCGAGCGGTTCCCGCTGTTGGAGAAGGTGAGCATCACCGGCACGCTGCTGCCCGAGGAGGTGTCGGCGCTGGACGAGCTGCCCCGGCTGCGCCACCTCGTGTTGCATCACCCGGACCCGCTCACTGACCTGACACACCTGCGCCCCCTGGCCACCCGGCTCGACCACCTAGAGCTGGGCGGCGTGGACGAGCCGGGCGTCCGGTCCGCCGCCCAGGCCGTCGGCGCCGGACTGGCCGCGAAACTGCACATTTCACATTGACCCGTCCGGGGTCGTGTTCACCGTGGGCCGGCCGCCCTGCCGGGATGGGTCGAGTTGCCGCGGCGCCACACCCGTCGAATGACGGATGCTCCGGTCAAGACGGGTGAGCAATCCAGCTGGGGATCAATGGGCTTGGACGTCACTCCGAGTCGACATCGCATCATCGGAACGTGGCCATTCCGCCGAACGGGCCTAGTGCATGAGCGGAGGTCGTCCGGCGGTGTCCCACCGAAGCGTGGTCCCTTTCGACACGTTGCGTGACACCTACTGCTTGGACGACGAGGTGATCGGCGATCCGGCCGGGGCCGCGGAGTCCGGGACGCCCGCGTAGTCGGGCAGCTCGATTCCGTTGATCGCTCGTCCGACCAGGTCGGCGAACCATTCGCCGGCGAAATCGGGGACCGGCTCGGCGTCCGGCCCGGGGACGTCGCGGCTGCGGGCGTTCAACCGGCCGATCTCCTGGTTGGCCTCGACGAACGAGCGCATCCGCGCCTCGTAGCGGGCGAACCCGGTGCCGGGGTCCCATCCGGCGGCGGCCAGCTCGCCGGCCAGCAGGTAGGCGCCGACCAGGGCCAGCCCCGTGCCCTGCCCGGACATCGGCGAGGAGCTGAACGCCGCGTCCCCGAGCAGTCCCACCCGCCCACTCGACCAGCGGTCCATCACCACCTGGGCGACCTGGTCGAGGTAGAAGTCCGGGGTGTCGTCCAGGTGCGCCAGGATGTCCGGGGTCAACCAGCCCAGGCCCGCCATCCGCTCACGCAGCAGGGCCTTCTGGGCCGCGACGTCACGGTAGTCGACGTCGAAGCCGGCCGAGGCGAAGTAGAACATGGCCATCGCCCGGGTGGCGTCCTGAATGGGCCGCAGGAGGGCAGAGCGCCCGGACTCCTGGTCCTGGTGCTCGATCAGCCAGCGGTCCAGCCCGAACTCGTTGGGCACACTGTAGAAAGCCAGCACGTGCCCGAGGTGGCGGAGGAACCGCTCATGCGGCCCGAAGACCATCGCTCGCAGCTCCGAGTGCAACCCGTCGGCCCCGACCACCAGGTCGAAGCGCCGCCGGCCGCCGCCCGCGAAGACCACGTCGACCCCGTCCGCGTCCTGGGTGAGCCCGGCGATCCGGTCGCCGAAGACGTACTCGACGCCGTCGCGGGTGTCGTCGTAGAGCACCTGGGACAGGTCTCCGCGCAGGATCTCGATGTCCGCGATGAACCCGTCGCCACCGTCGTCGTCGGCACGGAAGGTCTCCAGCACTTGCCCGTCCGCGTCCACGGTGTGCGCGCCGGCGGTGTCGGTGCACGCCGCGCGCACCACCGCGTCCAGCCCCATGCGCGCGATGACCTCCTTGGCGACCCCGCGCGCGTCCACCGCCTGCCCGCCGGGACGCAACTCGGGAGCCCGCTCCACCACGGTCACCTCGGCCCCCCGCCGGCGCAGCCAGTGGGCCAGAGCGGGTCCCGCGATGCTCGCCCCCGCCGCCAACACCGTGGGACGGCTCACCCGCGTCCCCTGGTCGCCAGCCCGGATGGTGTGCTCCTGCTTGGAGTCGTCGACGCTCATCACTGCCTCCATGTGCTTCCTCCCGCGCCGGAGCGTTCCCAGCCGGGCCCACCGCTGTCGGTGTGTCCAGCCGTATCGACCACGGATCCGCACCAAACTCATCGGCACGGACGAAATCGCGCGCACGCTCCGCAGGCGCCCAGAACCCGGCGTGTACGTGCGGTGGGCACGGTCGTGATCACCTCAGCTGCGACAGAAATTGGCCAAACTGGCCTAAACCAGGCGACGCACGTCGTCGGCTCTGCCGCTGCCTGAGAATTCCACAGATCTGCGCGCCACAGAGTGTGAGACGCCGAAAGGACCAGTGAGAACGGAAACCGGCGACGCGTCACTCAGCCTTTCGGTGGCGCGAAACCAGTGGTCATCAACCTTCGGTGACAATGACCAGCCTTCGTTGTCACAGGACACGGGCTCACCTCTGCACACCAAGGAGTACGCCGACAACGTTCGACTGGGACGGGTCGAACGATGCTGAGCCTGCCGGATTCCCCAAACGCACTCACTGATTGGTTGATGAAGCGCGGTCGCCGGGTGATGCTCGGGGTATGGCCCTGTTCAGCCTGGAAGGAATTACCGCACTGGTCACCGGAGCCTCCCGAGGCATCGGCCGCGCCGTCTCCCTGGCCTATGCCGAGGCCGGCGCACACGTCATCGTCGCCTCACGAGATCTCAGCGGTCTGGAGGAAGTCGCCGGGCACGTCCGCGACCTGGGCGGCACGGTCAGCGTGTTTCGGTGTGATGTCACCGATCCCGAGCAGGTCGCCGACGTGGTCACCGCCGCCATCGACGAGCACGAGGGTATCGACGTCGTGGTCAACAACGCGGGCGGCGCCGACCACGTGGGGCCCTTCACCGATCTGACCGCCGCCGACTGGGAGCAGGCGATGGCGGTCAACTTCAACTCCATTGTCAGCGTCTGCCGGGTGGTGGCCCCGCACATGCTGGACCGCCGATCCGGCTCGGTGATCAACATGGTGTCGGTCGCGGGCACCGCCGGTATCCCGATGGCCTCGCACTACAGCGCGGGCAAGGCGGCCGCGATCTCCCTCACCAAGACCTTGGCGGTGGAGTGGGCCTCACGCGGAGTGCGCGTGAACGCGCTGGCGCCGGGCTGGATCGACACCCACCTGACCCGGCTGTTCACCTCCGAGGAGGCGGTCTCCGAGACCATCGTCGCGGCCGTGCCGGCCGGGCGATGGGGCACGGTCGACGACGTGACCGGGCCCGCGGTCTTCCTGGCCAGTGATGCCTCGGCCTTCATCACCGGCCACACCCTGCTGGTGGACGGTGGGTGGAGCGCGGACGCGTGTCAGGGGCTGCGCGGCTTGACGGCCGGGGGACGTTCTCCGCTCTGACCTTCGTAGCCCGGCGTGATCATTCGTAAAGGGTGCCAGCACCAAATCCCGGCGTCCCTCTCCTGATCCGTCTTCGATGGGAGGCGAAGGGCCACAAGTATTCGCACCACGGTCAAGCAGGCCAGCCGACTCGGCAGCGGGCCCGGCAGGGAGGCTCGTGAAGGACTCGGGGCCGGAAAGGTCCGCCGTTCCCCCCGAGGGGGAGATAGCGCCTAGGGTAGATCATCTACCGACAGCGAGATCACCAGGGGATCGATGTGACCGACCGCGAGCTGGAACTGCAGACTGGAATCCCGCATTCGGCCCGAATTTATGACTATCTTCTCGGCGGCAAGGACAATTTCCCTGCCGATCGAGCGGCGGCGGCGGACATCGTCGCGGACTGGCCCAACCTTCCGACGTCCATGCGGGCCAACCGGAGGTTCATGGCCCGGATGGCCCGTCATCTCGCCGCCGAACACGGCATCAGGCAGTTTCTCGACATCGGAACCGGCCTGCCCACCTCCCCGAACCTGCACGAGGTCGTCCAGGCCGTCGCACCCGAGTCACGGATCGTGTACGTCGACAACGATCCGATCGTGCTCGTCCACGCGCGGGCTCTGCTCACCAGTTCCCCCGAAGGCAGGACGGGCTATCTGGACGCCGATTTCCTGGACACCGACGCGATCCTGGAGTCCGGCCAGTTGCGCGACTACCTGGACTTGGACCAGCCCGTCGCACTGAGCCTGATCGCGATCCTGCATTTCATCGTCGACGACGCCGAAGTACGGCGGATCATCGATCGCCTCATCGAACCGCTGGCTCCGGGCAGCATCCTGGCACTGTCCACGACCACGTTGGACAACAACCCCGAGGTGGTCGCCGCGGGCGTGGCCGCCTACAACGCCCACGGCATCCCAACGGTGGCGCGCACCAAGAAGGAGGTGGAAACCTTCTTCAACGGACTGGAGATCCTGGACCCGGGCGTCGTGCCCGTCCACCGCTGGCACCCCGACCAGGAGGCGTCCAGACTCGACGACGTCCAGGTCACCATTCACGGGGGCATCGCCATCAAGAACTGAGACACCCCTGCCAGACACGACTGACGGCTGTCCCGTAACGATCTTGACGGCTCCGCGACGTGGTCTGCCGGACCCTGAGCAGACCCGGGTGACGGCGGGGACGGAATCTCTCAGGGGTAGACGTACAACGCGTCGTAGACGTCCATGCCGATGAAATGCAGGACGCAGCGGTAGTCGGTCCAGCTTCCGTGGGCGATGCCGTAGTCGCCGTCCATGCTGCAGGCATCGCAGCCGAAGTAGCCGTCGGCGATCTTGTGGAAACCCTTCGGTATCAACGGCAGGATCAGGCATCTGGACGGTTCCGAGGACGGACCCGCCGCGTCCGCGGAGGCCGGCGGCGCCGACAGCGCGACGACGGCCGTGAGGACGGCGACGGTCGTCAGCCCGAGCCTCTTGATGGGGTGGGAGCGCATGGCATTCCAACTCTGGACGAGGAGCGCCGGGGTACTCCACGTACCTCCGGCGAACGGCCGGGTGGTGTGCCCCGAGTGTGCGCCTCCGCCCTCGCGCCGTACAGCCGGTGGCCGCACACGGTCGTGGCACCGCCCAAAGGTTGTTCGTGGGATTGCGTCCCGGCTTGGGTAGATCTCAGTCCCCCGGGCGGTGATCGCGTCAACCTCTGGGTGTCGGGCGAGATCAGCCGTCTTCGGCCAGGTGGTGAACCCGCGCGGTGTGACCGTGATCGTCCTGGCGGAGCCCCTGCGGCGTTCCGCCTGGGAGGAGGTCAGCGGTCGTCGCCAGTGTCCCGTGAACGACCGTGCCGTAGGAAATGACCGTGCGGACGTACAGGTCGTGCGTAAGGACGACGAGGTCGGCGTCCTTGCCGGGCTCGATGGTCCCGGTCTGTCGTTCCAGCCCGAGCATACGCGCCGGCGTGGTGGCGGCGGCGACGGCGGCTTTGGTGATCGGGACTCCGACGCAGCGCACGGCGTGTCGTAGCGCGCGGTCCATGGTGAGGGTGCTGCCCGCGTTGGTGACGCCGTCGAGCAGCGTGACTTTGCCGTCGCGGGCGAGGACGGGCAGCGGGCCCAGGTTGAACTGTCCGTCGTTCACCCCGGCCGCCGGGGTGGCGTCGGTGACCAGGGCGATGCGTTCGGCGCCGGCGGCGGCGAACGCGAGGCGCGTGGTCGCGCTGTGCAGGTGGACGCCGTCGTTGATGAGCTCGCAGGTGACGTTGTCGTGGGTGAGGGCGGCGCCGGCCGGACCCGGTTCTCGATGGTGGAACGGTCGCATGGCGTTGAACAGGTGGGTGGCCATGCTGGCGCCCGCCTCGAACGCCTGGTGCGCCTCGTCGTAACTGGCGTCGGTGTGCCCTACCGCCACGACCGCGCCGGAGGCGACGACTTCGCGGACGAGGTCCATCCCGCCGTCGAGTTCGGGGGCGAGGGTGACGGTGCGGACGGTGCCGTCGCCGCTGGCGAGCAGGTGCCGCAACGCGTTGACGTCCGGTGCGAGGACGTAGTCGTTGTGATGGGCGCCCCGGTGGTTCGGGTTCAGGAACGGCCCTTCGAGGTGGATTCCGGCGATCGACCGGTGCAGCGGATCGGGTGACCGCATGATGGAGGCCACCGTGCGGGCCGCGGCCGCCATCTCCTCGACCGGCGAGGTGACGAGGCTGGCCAGCGTGCGCGTGGTTCCATGACGGCGGTGAAACGCGATCGCCCGCAGGATCTCCTGTGGATCCTCCGTGGTGACCTGAGCGCCGTCGCCGCCGTGCATGTGCAGGTCCACGAACCCGGGCAGCACGTAGTCCGATCCGAGATCATGAACCTCGCCGCCGGACGACCGCGGCGGATCTCCGGCTCCCATGGCCGAGATCCGGGGACCGTCCAGAGCGACCCATCCGGGGTCCAGCAGCCGGTCGGGTGTCACCACGCGGGCGTTGGCGAGGATCATGACCATCCCCTTACTGGGCGTTGTTCACCTGCCAAGATAGATTATCTTCTCCTCAAGAAAAAAATCTAGGCGCAGGGACGGGACTCTTGGTTGCGATCGGTGTGCGAGGTGGCGACGATGACGGCGGATCGGCGGCCGGGCGCGTCCTCACCCTGTTGCATCGGTCCGGCCCGCTGACCCGCGCGGCGGTCACGGCCGAACTCGGACTGGCCGCGAGCGCGGTGGGTACCGCGCTGAGCGACCTGACGGCGCTGGACCTGGTCCGCATCGGCGAACCGCCGCGCGGCTCCTCCGGCGCTCCGGCCGGACGCGGCAGACCGTCTCCCGTCGTCGAGGTGGACCCCGAAGGGCCCGTGGCCGTCGCCCTCCAGTTGAGCGCGGACCGGGTGACGGTCGGCCTCGTCGGTCTCGACCGCAGGGTCGGCTACGTCCGCGAACGTGTGCTGAGCAGGGCTGAGACGGCCCCCGGCGTTCTCATACCGCTACTGGCCGACACGGTCTCCGAGGCCGCGCTCGCGACCGATCGCCGATGCGTTGGGGTGTGTGTCGCGATGCCGGGCTTCATCAGGGAATCTGATGGCTTCGTCCGGTCCTCCCTGCATCTGGGCTGGGACGAAGTACCGCTGGCGGGGCACCTGGCGGGCACGACGCCGCCCGGCGTCCCCGTCGCCGTGGGACGAGCCAGCACGCTGGCCGCTCTGGCCGAGTTCCGTTACGGGGCCGGACGCGTCGCCACGAGCATGCTGGCCCTGAATTGCGAGCGCGTCGGCGTCGGCGGCGGGTTCATCGACGCGGGCGTGCCGCTCACCCGCGCCGGTTACGCCCTGGAGGCCGGCCACATCATCGTCGAGCCCGGGGGGCTGCGATGTCCGTGCGGTGCACGCGGCTGCCTGGAGATGTACGCCGACGCGCGTGCGCTGTCACGCGCCGCCGGACGTCGCCACGACCGCGGCCATGGCGACGTCGTCGCCGAGATCTTCGACGGCGCCGCGGCCGGTGACCGCGCCGCGCGGGAGGCGGTCCGCGTCACCGCGGGCCACCTGGTCACGGGCTTGACCAGCCTCGTCAACACACTCGCTCCAGAACGCGTGGTGCTCATGGGCTTCCTGGCCGACCTGTACCGCGCCGCCGGGGACTTCGTGCGCGACGGGCTGCTGGCGTCATCCGTCGTCGCCCGCACCGGCCACGTCGAGATCGTCACGGGCGATCTCCCAGACGCCGTCCTCCTCGGCGCGGCCGAAAGGGCCTTCGCCCCACTGCTCAGAGAACCGCGCACGGCCCTGCCCGCCGCCCCTTCTTGACCGGAGCTCGCGTCGTGGCCGCCGGCTGAGATCTTGGTTCGTGCGGGGCGGCCGCTATCTGACCGGGAGGCCGGTGACGGTGCGGCCGATGACGAGGCGCTGGATCTCCGAGGTGCCCTCGAAGATCGTGAAGATCTTGGCGTCGCGGTGCATGCGCTCGACCGGGTAGTCGCGGGTGTAGCCGTTGCCGCCGAGGATCTGGACGGCCTCCTCGGTGACGTTCACCGCCATCTCGCTCGCCATCAGCTTGGCCATCGAGCCCTCGGCGTTCTCGAAGTCCTTGCCGGTGCGGGCCATCCACGCGGCGCGCCACACCATGAGGCGGGCGGCGTCGAGGCGGCACTTCATGTCGGCCAGCTTGAACGCGACGGCCTGGAAGTCGCCGATCTTGCGGCCGAACTGCTCGCGTTCGCGCGCGTACTGGAGGGCGTAGTCGTAGGCGGCGCGGCCGATGCCGACGGCCATGGCGCCGACGGACGGGCGGGTGGTCTCGAACGTCTTCAGCGCCGCCTGGCCCTTGGCGCTCTTGCCCTCGCGGGTGCGCGCGACGCGCTCGTCGAACTTCTCCTTGCCGCCGATGATGTTGCCGCTCGGGAGGCGGACGTCGTCCAGGACGACCTCGGCGGTGTGGGACGCGCGGATGCCGTGCTTCTTGAACTTCTGGCCCTGCCGCAGGCCCGAGGTGTTCGGCGGGACGATGAAGCTGGCCTGGCCGCGGCTGCCGAGCTCCGGGTGCACCGAGGCGACGATGATGTGGACGTCGGCGATGCCGCCGTTGGTCGCCCAGGTCTTGGTGCCGTTCAGCACCCACTCGTCCTTGGCCTCGTCGAAGACGGCGCGGGTGCGGATGGCGCCGACGTCGCTGCCGGCGTCGGGCTCGGACGCGCAGAACGCGCCGAGGCGGACGTCGTCGGGCGTCCCGAACATCTGCGGGACCCATTCGGCCGTCTGCTCGTCGGTGCCGACGGCGGCGATGGACGCGGCCGCGAGGCAGGTGCCGGTGATGGACAGCGCGATGCCGGCGTCGCCCCAGAACAACTCCTCGAACGCGACGGGGATGCCGAGGCCGGTCGGCTCCAGCCACTGGGTGGCGAAGAAGTCGAGCGAGTAGATGCCGACCTTGGACGCCTCCTGGATCAGCGGCCAGGGGGTCTCCTCGCGCTCGTCCCACTCCTGCGCGGCGGGACGGATGACGTCCCTGGCGAACTCGTGGACCCAGTCCCTGACCTCGCGGACGTCCTCGCTCGGCTCCAGCGAGAACGGCGTCGGCGCTGCGCTCGTCATGCCAATTGACCCTCTCTCCAATATGCTGTTACCAACGGTAGCACCAATCGCTGTTACCGTTGGTAACCCGGAGAGAAGGAGCGCGCGGCGGCGTAGCCGGGGATCTCGATCATCGGGGGGCGCTCCCCCACGGCCACGTCGGTCGTGCGGGCGTCGTGGCCGCCGGCGGCGCGGTGGAACCGGGTGAGCGCGGTGGACGGCGCTTCGAGCGGCACCATCCGGCCGTGCCGCTCCAGCCGCGACCAGGCGGTCAGCATGATCTGGCCCGACATCGCCCCGAGCGCCTCGGTCGACTGGTGCGCGTGGACGCGGCGGCCGAGGTCTACCTGCGCGATGGCGTCGAGGCCGGAGTCCTGGAAGACGTCCAGGAGGAGGCCGAGCTCCACGCCGTAGCCGGTGACGAACGGCAGCCGCTCCAGCAGCGCGCGGCGCCCGGCGTACTCGCCGCCGAGCGGCTGCATCACCCCGGCGAGCAGCGGCCAGTGCAGGTTGATCAGCGGGCGCGCGACCAGCTCGGTCACCCGGCCGCCGCCGCCCTCCACACGGTGCTCCCCGTCGACCAGCGGGCGGTCGTAGCAGCCCTTGACGTAGCCGACGGACGGGTCGGTCAGCAGCGGCCCGAGCAGGCCCGTCACGTAGGACGAGGTGAACTCGCGCAGGTCGGCGTCCACGAACACGATCAGGTCGCCGGACGTCACCGCGAGGGACTTCCACAGCGCCTCGCCCTTGCCGGACATGCGGCCGTGCTCGGGCAGGACGGCGTCCTGCGCGACGACGTCGGCCCCCGCCGCGGCGGCCACGGCGGCGGTCCGGTCGGCGGAACGCGAGTCGACGACGACGATCTCGTCCACCAGCGGGATCCGCTCGACCAGGTCGGTCCGGATGGCGGCGACGATCGCCCCGACCGTCGCCTCCTCGTCGCGCGCGGGCAGCACGACGCTGATCCGCGCGCCGCCCTTCGCGGCGAGCAGCAGCCCCGGCGGCCAGTCCCCCGCCGCGCTGGTGCGGCGGGCCGACCACTCGGCGACCTCTGGCAGCACGCGCTCTCCCTCCCGTGCGGGCCGTCCGGATCCGGGCGTGCCCCTATCTACTAGGGAACGCCAGATCCTCCCAGAACATTCACCACGGCCCGGACGGGCCCGAAGAGTTAACGGGACGACAACACGCAGGTCATCCGGCGGCGTGCCGGTCGAGGAACTCGTAGACGTCCGCCTCGTCCACGCCCGGGAACGCGCCCGGCGGCAGCACGGACAGCACGTGCGAGTGCGCCCGGGCGGACGGCCACGCCATGCCCTCCCAGCGGTCCGACAGCGCGCGGGGGGGACGCTGGCAGCAGTCGCCGTCCGGGCAGGACGATCTGCGGCGCCGGGTCGACTCCCGGCCGCGGAACCAGCGCGAGTCCTCGAACCGGACGCCCAGCGTGATCGCGAAGTCGCGCTCGTGGCTGGGGTCGATGTGCGACAGGCACCAGTACGTCCCCTTCGGGGTGTCGGTGTACTGGTAGTAGACGGAGAAGCGGTCGGCGGCGCCGAACACATGCCGTCCGGCCCATTCGCGGCACATGCGCTGGCCCTCGATCGCGCCGTCCTCGTCCTGCGGGAACACGAGGCCGTCGTTGGCGTACGCCTTGTAGATGGTGCCGTTCTCGTCGTTCTTGGTGAAGTGCAGCTGAAGGTCGAGATGGTGGGTCGCGACGTTGGTGAAGCGGTGCGCGGCCATCTCGTAGGAGACGGAGAAGACGTCCGCGAGGTCCTCCACCGACAGCTCCCGCGCCGCCTTGGCCTCCTGGAGGAACGGGACGGCGCTGCGCTCCGGGATCAGGATCGCGGCGCCGAAGTAGTTGGCCTCGACGCGCTGGCGCAGGAAGTCGGCGAAGTCGCGGGGCTGGTCGTGGTCCAGCGCGATGTGCCCGAGGGTCTGGAGCAGGATCGTCCGGGGGGTGTGCATGCCGAGCTGCTCGCGCTCCAGGTAGATCCGCCGGTTGCGCAGGTCGGTGACGGACCGGACGGAGCGCGGCAGGTCCTGGACGTACTGGAGGCTGAACCCGAAGTGCCCGACCAGGGTCATCAGCAGCCCCTGCGACACGGCGCCGCGCCGGTAGCCGACGGAGTCGAGCGTCTGGGACGCGATCCGCTCGATCTCCGGGAAGTGGTTGCCGCGCTCGTGCATCTGGCGGCGCAGCTCGGCGTTGGCCTTGCGCGCCTCCTCGGGGCTCGCGGTCGGCTTCGTCCGGCTGCGTTTGAGCTCCCCGTACAGGGCGAGGATGTGCTCGATGACCTCGTTGGGCATCCGCTTGCCGACCCTGAGGTGGGAGAGGCCGAGCGTCCGGTAGAGCGGGTCGCGCTGCGCCTCCTCCAGCTGGATCTCCAGCTGGGCGCGGCGGCTCGGCGGCTGGCGCCGCAGCAGCTCCTCGACCGGGCACTCCAGCGCGGTGGCGAGGGCCTGGAGCAGCGACAGCTTCGGCTCGCGCCGCCCGTTCTCCAGCAGGGACAGCTGGGACGGGGCGCGGCCGACGCGCTCGCCGAGCTCCGACAGCGTCATCCCGCGGCCGCGCCGGAGATGGCGAAGCCGCTGCCCGAAGGTGACGAGATCTACGTCGCTCGTCAAGTTGAGGGGTTCTTCTGGCCGCAAGGTCGTCACGGCTTCATGATAGCGGAAATTTCGCAGTTCTTTCGTTACCCACCGGTTCATCAGGCGCCGCGACCGGGGCATAGTCGACCACAAGCACCCAGGGGACGACACGGAAGGGCAAGACGATGACTGACAGTCGCCTCAAGGGCGCAGCCGAGGAGCTGCGGCGGCAGTGGAAGACCGACCCGCGCTGGACGGGCGTCGAGCGGACCTATACGGCCGAGGACGTCGTGCGCATCCGGGGCTCGGTCCAGGAGGAGCACACCCTCGCGCGCCTCGGCGCCGAGCGGCTCTGGACGCTGCTGCAGAACGAGGACTACGTCCACGCGCTCGGCGCGCTGACCGGGCTTCAGGCCGTCCAGCAGGTGAAGGCGGGCCTCCAGGCCATCTACCTGTCCGGCTGGCAGGTGGCGGCGGACGCCAACCTCGCGGGCCAGACCTACCCGGACCAGAGCATCTACCCGGCGAACTCGGTCCCGGCCGTCGTCCGCCGCATCAACAACGCGCTGCTGCGCGCGGACCAGGTCCAGTGGGCCGAGTCGAACGGGCAGCAGGGAGAGGGCGACACCCACTTCCTCGCCCCGATCGTCGCGGACGCCGAGGCCGGGTTCGGCGGCGTGCTGAACGCCTTCGAGCTGATGAAGGGCATGATCGCGGCGGGCGCGGCGGGCGTGCACTGGGAGGACCAGCTGGCCTCCGAGAAGAAGTGCGGCCACCTCGGCGGCAAGGTCCTCATCCCGACCTCGCAGCACGTCAAGACGCTCAACACCGCACGGCTCGCCGCCGACGTCTCCGGCGTGCCTTCGCTGATCATCGCGCGGACCGACGCCGAGGCCGCGACCCTGATCACGACGGACGTGGACGAGCGCGACCGCGAGTTCCTCACCGGCGACCGCACCGCCGAGGGCTTCTACCGCGTCCGCAACGGCATCGAGCCGTGCGTCGCCCGCGCGAAGGCGTACGCGCCGTACTCCGACCTGATCTGGATGGAGACCGGCACCCCGGACCTGGAGCTGGCCCGCGCGTTCGCCGAGGCCGTCAAGGCCGAGTACCCCGACCAGATGCTGGCCTACAACTGCTCGCCGTCCTTCAACTGGAAGGCGCACCTGGACGACGCGACCATCGCCAAGTTCCAGCGCGAGCTAGGCCACATGGGCTACAAGTTCCAGTTCATCACCCTGGCGGGCTTCCACGCGCTCAACTACGGCATGTTCGACCTGGCCCACGGCTACGCCCGCGAGGGCATGACGGCCTACGTCGACCTCCAGGAGCGCGAGTTCGCGGCGGCCGACAAGGGCTTCACCGCGGTCAAGCACCAGCGCGAGGCCGGTACCGGCTACTTCGACCTCGTCAGCACCGCGATCAGCCCGGACTCGTCCACCACGGCACTGAAGGGCTCCACGGAAGAGGGCCAGTTCCACTGACCCCGGCCCGCTTTCACTGATCCGGTCCGCTCCCGGTGGTTTCGGTCCGCCCTCTGGGCGGCCCCCTGAGCAGAAGGCCCCCGCGTTCCTACACCCGCGGGGGCCTTCTGGCCACCACCCGCCGCACGATCCGCCCGGGGTGACGTTCGGTGATCCCCCGTTTCGGCCACATCCGGCAACGGATCTCGACATCGACCGAAATCGGGTGGATCGTGAGCGCGCTGTTGATCACTCGAAGGAGAGGATCTCTGATGGCGCGTCACCCCCGGCTCATTGCGTCCCGGGCGACCCCTGGGCGAATGCTTCCGATCGCCGTCGCCGCCGTGAGCGTCGTGGCGCTCGCGCCCGCCGCGTCCGCCGCCGGCAACGGCTCCGCGTACGGAGGGGGGCACGGGCGCTACACCCCAGGCGCCTCCGGTGTGGGCGACCCCTATTTCCCGCTTGAGGGGAACGGGGGCTACAACGCACTGCACTATTCGCTCGACCTCAGCTATGACCCCGACTACGACCAGCTCGACGGCACGGTGACCATCACCGCGCGGGCCACGCAGAACCTGTCGAAGTTCAACCTGGACCTGTCCGGAATGGACGTCGAGCAGGTCACGGTCGACCGGCACCGCGCGGACTACAAGCGCCGCGGCCAGGAGTTGACGATCACGCCCCGCCGGGGCCTGCGGAATGGTTCGGTCTTCACGACGGTCGTGAAGTACGGCGGTGTGCCGCAGACGATCGTCGGCTCGCCGATCGTGTTCGGCTCCCCGTACGGCTTCCTGCACACCCCCGACGGCGCGTTCGTCGGCGGCGAGCCCAACGGGCCCAGCACCTGGTTCCCGGTCAACGACCATCCGATCGACAAGGCGACCTACGACTACACCCTCACGGTGCCGCAGGGCCTGAAGGCCGTCGCCAACGGCCGGCTCGTCTCGCACCGCAGCGCGGTCGCCTCGTTCAGCCGCCGCCGCGCGAGCACCCGCGCCGAGGTGTTCAAGTGGCGCGAGACCAGCCCGATGGCGAGCTACCTCACCACGATCGACATCGGCAAGTGGGACGTGAAGCAGGGCAGCACGCCCGGCGGGGTGCCCAACTACACCTTCGTCGACCCCGTGCTGAAGGCGAACCAGCCGGACGTGGTGGACTTCTTCTACAACACCACCAGCGAGGTCACCGACGGCCTGGCGAAGATCTACGGCCGGTACCCGTTCGCCAGCACCGGCGCCATCGCCGACGACGCCCGCTTCAACGGGCAGCCGCTCGGGTTCTCGCTGGAGACCCAGAGCAAGCCGGTGTACTCGGCCGTGCGCAGCACCGGCACGATCGTGCACGAGCTGGCGCACCAGTGGTTCGGCGACTCGGTGTCGCCGAAGCAGTGGGACGACATCTGGCTGAACGAGAGCTTCGCGACATGGGTCACGTGGCACTGGAACGAGACGCACGGCGGCAGGGCGGCCTCCGAGCAGGCCCGCGCGACCTACGCGGCGCGGCCGTTCCCCGACCAGCCGGGCCGCCCGTTCTGGTCGGTCGTCCTCGGTGACCCGAAGCGCGACACGATGTTCAACGACCGGGTCTACAACGGCGGCGCGATCATGGTCCAGCTGCTCCGCGAGAAGATCGGTGACGACAAGTTCTTCACCCTCCTGCGGACCTGGCTCGCCCGGTACCACCACCGCAACGCCGACACGCGGCAGTTCATCCGCATGGCTGAGCAGATCTCCGGCCAGGACCTTGACGCGTTCTTCAAGGACTGGCTGTTCTCCCCGATCAAGCCCGGCCTGCCGTCGTAGCACCGGGACGAGGTGACCGGGCCCCGGCGCGTGCGCCGGGGCCCGGTTTCCGTATCGCGAATTCTGTGCGAAATTACGTGGTGGGGGCGGGCCCGCCTGTTTAGGCTCTCGGCAAGTGGGTGTTCTTCCTTGGGTGTGGTGGTACGGCGTCCGCCGTCACACGGCGTATCCTCTCGGCTCCGCCACCGAGGCCGTGACCAACACCGTCTTCGGTTTCATGCGCGCGTACGTCCTGATCGCGCTGTGGCAGGTGCGTCCGTCCCTCGGCGGTTACGACGAGATCGACGCCGTCACCTTCTGCTTCCTCACGCAGGCGCTGATCGGACCGGTCCAGATCTTCGGCGGGATGGACCTGACCGAGCGGATCCGCAACGGCGACGTGGCGATCGACCTGCACCGCCCGGCCGGGCTGCAGGGCTGGTGGCTGGCCGACGACCTCGGCCGCGCCGCGGGCTCCCTGCTGCTGCGCGCCGGGCCGCCGCTGCTGGCCGGGGCGCTGGTGTTCCCGTTCCGCCGGCCGGCGCCGCTGAATCTCGCCGCGTTCGCGGTGGCGCTGGTCCTCGCGGTGACGGTGAGCTTCGCGCTGCGCTACCTGGTGGCGATGGGGATGTTCTGGCTGCACGACGACCGCGGCCTGAGCGCCGTCACGCTCGTGATGTCGCTGTTCTTCTCCGGGATGATCCTGCCGCTGGTGGTGTTCCCCGGCGCGCTCGGCGACACGGCGCGGGCGCTGCCGTGGGCGGCGATGATCCAGGTGCCGGCGGACGTGTTCCTCGGCCGGTACGGCCGCGCCGGGGTGGCCGGGGCGCTGGCGTTCCAGGCGGCGTGGGCGGCCGCCCTGCTCGGGGCGGGCGCGCTGGTGACGCGGGCGGCGCGGCGGAAGCTGGTGGTGCACGGTGGCTGACGGTCGCGCCCGATGGGCGGCTCACGGTGACTGACGGTGCCCCATGGTGACCGACGGGGCGCGGATGTACGGCCTGCTCGTGTGGACGTGGACCCGGGCGGCGGCGCAGTACCCGGTGTCGATGGTGCTGCTGGCCCTCGCGACGGCCGTCGTGACGAGCCTGGACATCGCCGCGATCGCGCTGCTGTTCTCGCGGGCGCCGAACATCGCCGGGTTCGGCGCGTCCGAGGTGCTGTTCCTGTACGGGACGTCGGCGCTGTCGTTCGGGATCTCCGACATCCTGCTCGGCAGCACCGAGCGGCTCGGGTACCACGTGCGGCGGGGGACGCTCGACGCGATGCTGGTGCGGCCGGTGAGCCCGCTCGTCCAGATCGCGACGGAGGAGTTCACGCCGCGCCGCTTCGGCAAGCTCGTCCCGGCGGTGGCGGTGCTCGCGTACGCGCTGGACCGGGTGGACGTGGCGTGGACGCCGGGCCGCGTCGCGATGATCCCGGTCATGGTGCTGTCCGGGGCGGCGATCTTCGGGGCGCTGTGGGTGCTGACGGCGGCGGTGCAGTTCGCGGTCATCGACGTCCACGGCGCGAGCAAGACCCTCACCTACGGGGGCGGGTACCTCACCCAGTACCCGATGACCATGTTCGCGCGCGACTTCGTCCGCGGGGTGACGTTCGTCGTGCCGCTGGCGTTCGTCAACTGGCAGCCCGCGCTGTACGTCCTGGACCGGTCCGACCCGCTCGGACTGCCGGGCGCGGCGCGGTTCGCGTCCCCGCTGGTCGCCGCCGCGCTGTGCGGGGCGGCGGCGCTGGCGTGGCGGGCGGGGCTGCGGCACTACCGATCGACAGGGAGCTGATGCCGATGATCGAAGCCGAGAACGTGGTCAAGTCGTTCACCGTCCGGACCAGGTCGGGCGGGCTGCGCCGGACGCGGACGCCGCTGCGCGCGGTGGACGGCGTGTCGTTCGCCGTCCGGGAGGGCGAGTTCGTCGGGTACCTCGGCCCGAACGGCGCCGGGAAGTCCACGACGATCAAGATGCTGACCGGGATCCTCACGGCGTCGTCCGGCCGGCTGCGGGTGTGCGGGCTGGACCCGTCGCGGCGGCGCACGTCGCTGGCCCGCCGGATCGGGGTCGTGTTCGGGCAGCGCACGACGCTGTGGTGGGACCTGCCGCTGCGCGACTCCCTCGCGCTCGTCCGGCGGCTGTACCGGGTCGAGGCGGCCGCGCACCGGGAGCGGCTCGCCGAGCTGACCGCGCTGCTGGAGCTGGAGCCGTTCCTGGACACGCCGGTCCGGCAGCTCAGCCTCGGGCAGCGGATGCGCGGCGACCTCGCCGCCGCGCTGTTGCACGACCCGGAGCTGCTCGTCCTGGACGAGCCGACGATCGGCCTGGACGTGGTGAGCAAGGCGACGGTCCGTGACTTCCTGGAACGTATCAACGCCGAGCGCGGCACGACGATCCTGCTGACCACGCACGATCTCGGCGACATCGAGCGGCTGTGCCGCCGCGTCCTGATCATCGACCATGGGCGGCTCGCCTACGACGGCGGCCTGGACGAGCTGCGCCGCACCGTGGACGCCGACCGGCTGCTGGTCGTCGAGCTGGAGCGGCCCGTCCCGCCGATCGCGCTGGACGGCATCGAGGCGGAGCGGGTGGAGGGCCCGCGGCAGTGGCTGCGGCTGCCGCGCTCGGCGAACGCGGCGGCGGTCGTGGCCGAACTGGCGCGCACCCACGACGTCCGCGACATCTCGCTGCGGGAGGCCGGGATCGAGGACGTGCTCGCGAGCCTCTACCGCGGTGACCACGCGTACCGGCGCTCCGGCCGGCCCGTGGCGCCGTGACGGCCCGGTGGCGGCGTCAGCGCGGGGCGGTGGTGTAGAGGTCCATGTCGGCGGCGTCCTCGTCGCGGCCGGAGCCCCAGCGGCGCGGCGCCCAGGCGGGCATCAGCAGCGCGAGGCCCATCATCCCGTACACGCCGGAGCCGAGCAGCATGCGCAGCCCGAAGTCCATGTCGCCGGAGGGCGGCACCTTGCCGGGCAGGTCGAGGACGCCGTCCGGGTCGATCAGGAACCAGGCGGAGAAGCCGAGCAGCGCCAGCGCGGGGACGAGCGAGACCAGCGGCGACGCCCACCGCGCGACGATGATCACGCCCATCACCAGGCCCACGGCGGCCAGCAGGGCGAACGCGCCGTAGATGCGGGTCCGGTCGGTGATCTCCTGCCCCGTGCCGTCGAAGGACTGACCGGCCTGCACGTACCCCCAGGCCGCGCCGTACACCAGCCCGGGGGTCAGCAGGACGCCGAGGACGAAGCCGAACGCGTGGCGCACCGCGCATCACATCCATTCGTTCCGATATCGGCCCCAATCACAACATGGGCATCGGGCATAGCGCAGTAAATCAGTCCAATAACGGAGGAGAGTGGACCATCACCCCCTGTAACGGCGGCGGGCGTCAACTCCGGGCGCGCGGACGGCGTCGTACACATAACAAGATCGATACGGGGCACCGTGCCTTCGACCACTCTCCGTCCTCCCCCGTGGGCGGTGGAACCGGTCGGCGGGAACGCACACGCGCGCGCAGGGGGGACGCAGGTGATCCAGGAACTCGACCGCACCGCCGGTACCAGCGGCCAGGCGGAGCCGACGCGGGCGACACGGCTGGTCGACGGGTTCACCGACGGCGTGGTGCTGCTCTTCGCGGCGTGGACCGTCGTCTACCACGTCGGGCTCCTGCTGGAACCGCCGACGGGGGCGCTGCTGCTGGTGTGGCTCGCCGGAGCGGTCGCGATCGGCGCGGCGTACGCGGCGCGGCGCCGGTGGTGGGGCGGTCCGCTGTGGCGTGAACCGTCCGGCCCACCGGCGGAACCGGCGCCCGGCAAAGCGTTCAGCGACGGGACCGTGTCCCGGTCACTGGTCGCGGTCTCGGTGGTCGCGGTCTCGGTGGTCGCGGGCGTTGTGGCCGGGACGTGCGCGGGTCTGCACCCGTCCGGCGTGCCGTGGTGGTGCGCGTGGGTTCCGGGGCTCGTGAGCGCCGCCGCGTCGTCCGCCTACCTCCTGCTGCGCCGGACGAGGCCGGCCCCTCCGGGCGAGGCGCCTCCGGAGGAGCCCCCTGCGGCGGAGGTCACCTCGGACAGGGAGACCCGCTGGGGGACGCCGCTCGCGCTCCTCACCGGCGCCGGGTTCGCGATCGCGTCCCTGTTCATCGTGAACTCCGACGGCGACGACGCCTACTTCATCTCGCGGTCGGTGGCGACCGCCACGACCGGCGAGATCCCGCTCAAGGACGTCATCTTCACCCCCGGCACGGCGGACGAGATCTCGGGCGAGCCGCCGGTGGCGTCGATCGAGGTCCTCGCCGGGGCGGTGGCGCGGGTGCTCGGCGTCCAGGCCGCCTCGTTCGTCTGGTATCTGCTGCTGCCCGCCGTGACGTTCGTCGCCGTCTGGGCGCTGTGGCGGCTGGTGAGGGCGTGGGCGCCGCGCCGCGCGACCCTGTGCTTCGCGGTCGGGGCGGTGTACCTGCTGTGGAGCGGGCTGGGCGGGGCGTCGCTCGGCTCGTTCCACCTGCTGCGCATGTGGCAGGGCAAGGCCATGCTGGTCTCGGCCGTGGTGCCGCTGCTGCTGGTCTACCTGACCCGGTGGGCGGAGCGGCGGACCCGCGGCGACCTCGTCCTCCTCGCCGCCACCGGGATCGCGGCGGTCGGGCTCACCTCGTCCGCCGTCTTCGTCGTGCCGCTGATCGTCGGCGCCGCCGCCGTCGTGCTGGCCGCCTCGGGACGGGTCCGGAGCGGTGTCGCCGTGTGCGTGGCGATGGTCTATCCGATCGGGACGGCCCTCGCGGTGAAGCTGCTCTACGGCGAGACGAACGTGGTCGGGAGGGTGCACGACGCCCCGGGCAGCTACCGGTGGGTCCTGCTGCACGCCACGCTCGGCGTGATCGGCGGCTGCGCGGTGTGGCTGTCGCCGTGGACGGCCCGGCGCGGCGTCCCCGCCGTGCTCGCGACCGGGGTGGCGGTCACGCTGGCGGTGCTGATCGTGCCGGGGGTCCTGGAGACGGGCGCGGACGTGTCCGGCGCCGGCCAGGTGCTCTGGCGGACGATGTGGGCCGTCCCCGTGCCGGTGCTGATCGGGCTGCTCGCCGCCGTACGCGTCCCGGCCGGGCGGTGGCCGGAACCCGCGGCCGCCGCCGTGGCGGGCGCCCCGGCGGCCGCGCTCACCGTGGCGCTGGTCGCGGGCGGGACCCCGGTGTGGTCGGCGTCGAACGGGTCCGTCGTGGCGTCGCGTCCGTCGTGGAAGGTGCCGTCGTCCGCGGTCGGCACGGCACGGGACGTGGTGGCGATGGCGGGGCCGGGCGGGCTGGTGCTGATGCCGGGCGGCGTCATGCGGGTCGTGCCGCTGCTGACGGTCCGCACCCAGGCCGTCAACCCGAACGGCCACTACCTGAAGCTGCTGCCGGTGCCGTCGCGGGCCATTCACGACCGCAAGGTGCTGTCGGCGGCCGTCCGCGGGCGGCGCGCGGGCAAGCCGGAGGCGCCTGAGGTCGCGGCGGCACTGGCACGCACGAAAGTGGACGTGGCGTGCGCGTACCGCCGCGACCGGCGCGGCCTGGCGCTGCTGCGGAGCGCCGGGTACGGCGGCGACCGGCGCGTCGGGCAGCTGACCTGCCTCTTCCCGCCGGGCGCCTGAGCGGCGGCGGCCTCAGCCGAGCAGGAACCGGTTCACGGCCTCGCGGCCCTTCGTCCCCCGCTCGCCGTACTGGATGGAGTGCGCCGAGCCCTTCACGACGACGAGTTCACCGCGCGGGAGCCGGCGGAGCTCCTCGTACGCCCATTCGATCGGCGTGGACAGGTCGCGGTCGCCGTGCACCAGCAGGGTCGGGACGGACAGCTTCGGCGGCGCCTCGATCGTGTGCCGCGCCCACGGCCAGCGCAGGCATTCCTGGACGAACCCGTTGCCGACGGCGGTGTCGGCGGTGAACGGCCAGGTGGCGCGTGCCGGAAGCGTCCTGCGGACCCGCTCCAGGGCGGCGGCGCGCCGGGCCGGGCGCGTCTCGGACGTCCCCCACGGGAACCATCCGTCGCCGCAGGACGTGGCGATGTGCAGGCCCGCGCTGTAGATGGCGCGGTCGTCGCCGCCGGAGTCCAGGACCCGGAGCAGCCGGTCGAGCCGCGCCGGATCGCCGTGCCGGGCCTGGTGGATCGCCCCGACCGCGTCGCCCACGCCGTCCGGCAGGGCTCCGGCGTCGCGGAAGGTCGGGTCGAGGAACTCGTAGGTCACGAGCATGTCCCAGATGAGGACGGCGTCCTTGCGGTGCCTGGCCAGCCAGGCCAGGTCCTTGGCCGGGTCGAACCCGCAGGCGGGGGCCGTCCGGCAGGCGTCGCGCAGCACCCGGCCCGTGGCCCGCAGGCTGGCCGTGTAGAGCAGGTCGTCGCCGCCCTCGTCCACGTGCGGCAGGACCGAGTCGAGCACGAGCCTGCGGACGTTCCGCGGGTGGAAGGCGGCATAGTGCGCGCCGGTCTTCGTCCCGTAGGAGACGCCGTCCACCGTCCACTGGCGGACGCCCAGCGCGCGGCGCAGCAGGTCGAGGTCGCCGACGGTCTGGTCGGTGGTGTAGTAGTGCCTCTGGTCGCCGAGGACGCGCGCGCACTCCGCGATCGCGTCGGGCGTCGGCGGCTCGATGTCGCTGGCGCCGACCTGCGCCTGGAGTTTCGGGCAGTCGATGGCGCCGTGCTCTCCGGTGCCGCGCTGGTCGATCATGACGATCCGGTAGTTCTTCGCCACCTCGGGCAGCCGCGCGGCGACGCCGTCGATGAACGGGACGCCGGGCTGTCCCGGCCCGCCGGTCAGGAAGAGCAGGACGCCCTTGGGCGCGGCGGCGTTGTCCGCCGTCGCCACCCGCAACCTCAGGGTCTGCTTCCCGGGGCGGCGGTGGTCGAGCGGGACGGTCAGGAACGAGCAGGTGTAACCGCGTTTGCCGAGGCAGGGCCGCGAATCGGTCAGGACCGGTCCGGGCCGCGCCGCGGCGGGCGGGCCGGGCGCCGCGGCCGCCGTCGCGCCGCCGGACACCGCGAGCGCCACGGAGAGCGCGAGAGCTAATACAGCTGTGCTACGTGATCGCATGAGGAGATCATCACCTGGTGATCGGGAAATCGGTGGCATCTCGCCGCATCCGGCCACGCGCCACCCCCGCGAGCTGCCCATTTCCGTCACGGACTTTATGTACAGAAAGTCATTACTTCGAGTCCGGAAAGTGATAGCGCCACTACTGGCGGTCGGCTCCCAGAATGGGACACTTTTTGAGCGGGGGGTCGTGAAACCGCACCCGCTGACCGTGGAGGAGCCGGATGCAGACCTGGGACGTCATGCGCCGGGACGACCTCGGCAACACCTTCCACGTGGCCGCGCACGACTCGCGAATCTCGGCGTTGTCGCAGGTCCTGGTGCTGAAGAGCGGCGCGGAGGACGGGCAGGAGTACCAGGTGGAGGGCCCGCCGGGGCCGGCCGTCCGCACCAACCGCGACCTGTATCTGGTGTTCCTGCATCTCGGTCAGGAGGCCAGGGCGGCGTCCTGGTCGCTGTCGGCGTTCCTGCGCGCCCTGTGGAAGGTCGGCGCTCCGCTCAGTGACCGGACGGAACTGGAGCCCGACGTCGTCGCGGCGATGTTCGCGGCGGCGTCCACGACGCCGCCCGCCGCCTTCGACCCCGCGTGGAGCGGCAAGGATCTCTCGCTCCCCGGCGCCGAACCGCACGGTTACGCCGACTGGGAACGCGTCCTGCTCTCCCAGATCGCCGACCTGGAGGACTTCCTCACCGCTCCCCCGGGCCCGCAGGCCAGGTTCGGCGTGGACGCCCCGCGCCCGCCCGGCTCCGGCGCCCGCGCCACCCCGGCCCGCTGGTACAACTTCGACCCGGCGACGTACCTGGAATGCGCCGTGGCGGGGAGCCTCGGCGGATGGGACGCCGCCGACGGCGCCCGCGTCCCGGTGCCGGCCGGCCCCGGCGAGCGGCCCGCGCGCTCCTACGTCCGCACGATCACCACCATGACCTGGGACGACCTGGCGCGCATCGCGGTGTGCGGGCAGGTGTACGAGTAGCGTCCGCGGCGCCCCGAACCGTCCGGACGGCGTGGTAGGACTGGGGACATGAGCGACAGACCGGTCGAGATCGTCGACCGGGGCGGCTGGTGCATGGCGCGGAGCCGTCCCCATGCCGCGCTGCGCCCGTTCCTGCGCTCCTACGACGGTTACTGGGAGACCGAGATCGTCCCGACGCGGATGCGGACGCTGCCCACCCGCACCACGGTCGTCATCATCAACCTCGGGCCGCCGCTGCGGCTGCGCGTCCCCGACGGCGGCGTCCCCGACCGCGAGTACGGGTCGTTCGTCGCCGGGATGCACGACGGCCACGGCATGTACCTCAGCCCCGGCGGGCAGCGCGGCATCCAGCTCGACGTGACCCCGCTCGGCGCGTACACGCTGTTCGGCGTCCCGATGGCCCACCTCACCAACGCCGCCGCCGACCTGCCCGACCTGCTCGGACGCGGCGCCCGCACGCTGGTCGAGCGGCTCGCCGCCACCGCGTCGTGGGGTGAGCGGTTCGACGTCCTCGACGGGTTCCTGCTGCGCCGCCTGGACGCGGGCCCCGTGCCCGACCCGGAGGTCGCCAGGGCGTGGCGGCTGCTGAACGGCGATCTCGGCGTCACCGTCGCGGAGATCGCCGCCGACGTCGGGTGGAGCCGCAAGCACCTGACCAGCCGGTTCCGGGAGCAGGCCGGGCTGCCGCCCAAGGTGATGGCCCGGGTGATCCGCTTCCAGCGCGCCATCGGGCTGCTGACCGGCGGCGCCGGGTTCGCCGACGCCGCGTCCGCCTGCGGCTACTACGACCAGGCGCACCTCAACCGCGAGTTCCGCGCCCTGTCCGGCTGCACGCCGGGCGAGCTCATCGGCGGGCAGCTGGAACAGCAGCGCGTCTAGCCCTGGTGCACGCCGCCGCCGAGGTTCATCACGATCACGCCCACCACGATGATCACCGCGCCGGCGATGGTGACCGGCTTGACCGGCTCGTCGAACAGCAGCACGCCGCCGGCGAACGCCCCGATCGTGCCGAGCGCGGACCAGATCGCGTAGACGGGCCCGACGTTGAGCGACGTCAGCGCCTTCGCCATGAACACGAACGAGATCAGGTAGCCGACGACCACCACCACCGACGGGCCGAGCTTGGAGAACCCCTCGGAAGCGCGCATCGACAGCGTGGCGGTGACCTCGAAGGCGATCGCGAGCGCGAGCAGCACGAACGGCATCAGCGCGTCCCTCCCGGCTCGCCGTACTTGTCCGCGACCGCCTCGAAGACCTTCATGTCGGCGGCGAACGGGGTGCCGGGACGCGGCCAGTGCAGCACGATCTCGGTGACGCCGAGCCCGGCGTAGCGGCCCGCGAGGTCGTCGAACGAGGCGGCCGACTCCAGCCACGGCTCGCCGCTGAACCCCGTCAGCAGAACCCTCTCCTCGATCTTGCGGCCCGCCTCCTCGCACGCGGCGTCCAGGGCCTCCAGCCGGGCGCGGACCGTCTCGTACGGCGTCCCGCCCTCGGGACGGCCACTGGTCACCCATCCGTCGCCGTGCCGGGCGGCGAGCCGCATCCCGCGCGGTCCGTTCCCCGCGATGACGAACGGCACGCGCGGACGCTGCACGCAGCCCGGTTCCTCGACGACCTCGCGCGCCGTGTAGTACGTCCCCTCGAACGTCGTCTCCGGCCGCCGCAGCAGCAGGTCGAGCAGCTCGACCCATTCGGCGAAGCGGGCGGCGCGCTCGCCGGGCGTCCAGTCGTCCCCGCCGAGGACGCCCGCGTCGGAGGCGCGGCGGGTGCCGCCCGACCCGATCCCGACCGCCAGCCGGCCGCCGCTGATGTGGTCGACCGTCTTGATCGCGTGCGCGGTGGGGACGGGATGCCGGAAGTTCGGCGAGGTGACCAGGGTGCCGATCCGCACCCTGGAGGTGACGGCGGCGGCCGCGGCCAGCGTCGTGTACGCGTCGTACCAGGGCGTCGTGCCCCGCCACGCGATGTGGTCGTACACCCAGGCGTGCCGGAAGCCGAGGTCCTCGGCGCGGCGCCACAGCGCCCCCGCCTCCGGCCAGGACTGCATGGGCCACAACACGGTCCCGATCCTCGGTGCGGTCACCGGTCCCCCTCCGTCTCTCGTCCCGGACCTCCCGGACGGAACGTCCATACAAACAGATCACGGCGCGGCCCGGGCGAGCCAGCGGCGCAAGGCCCACCACCAGTGCGCGCCGCGGGACACGGCCGCCCCGCCCGCCGGGTCCGGCAACGGGAGCCCGGTCAGCTCCCGCAGCCGCCGGATCCGGTACTTGACCGTGTTGCCGTGGACGTGCAGCGCCGCGGCGGCCGGCTCGATCCGGCCGCCGTGGTCGAGGTAGGCGGCACCGGTCTCGGCCAGCTCGCGGTGGAACGGGTCGTCCGGGTCGAGGCCCGCGAGCAGCGCGCCGGACAGGACGTCGCCGAGCTCCGGCTCCGCCTCGGTGACGGTGAGCAGCGCCAGGTCCGCGAGCTCCCGCGTCCCGGTGAACCCGGCGGCGGTGGCCGCGCGCAGCGCCCGGCGTCCGAGCCGGTACATCGGCGCGATCTCGGCGGGAGGCGCGGGCGGCGCCGTGACCAGCAGCGGGCCGGACGTGGCGGGCGGGTCCGGGAGGCGGGCGAGCACGGCGGCGAAGCGGCCGTCGACCAGGCCGCACAGCCCCGGCCCTGCCGCGGTCAGTTCCGGCCCTGCCGCGGTCAGCTCCGCCTCCAGCCGCGCCGCCACCGCCGGGTCGCTGACGTCGGAGACCACGCAGTGGTAGGCGCGGGACGGGTCGAGCGGCGCGAGCACCGGGACGGCCTCGCCGTGCAGGAGTTGCCGGAGCATCTGCACATGGCCCTCCCGGACGGTGCGGGCCATCTCCAGCTCCGCGACCCGGTGCGCGTGGACCATCCGGTGGACGAGCGCGGTGGTGATCTCGTCGATGCGGGTGACGCCGTCGAGGAGCGCGGCGTCCGGGACGCCCCCGCGGCGGCCGTCGGCGACGATCGCCCGGACGAGCCGCGCGCGGGCCGCCTGGAAGCCGTCCAGGAGCGCCTCGACCGGCACGCCCTGCCGGGCCCGGTCCGAGCCGAGCCGCTCCGCCGCGGCGAGGACGTCCCCGCCGGGACCGCCGCCCTCCAGCGCGGCGAGCACGCCCCGCATGAGCGCGCGGGTGTGCCGCCGGGTCTCCTCCTCGGGCAGCGCCGCCACCGGCTCCGACCTGCCGCGGGCGGCGCGGACGGCCGCCTCCAGCAGCGCCGGGTCGTCGATGTGCTCGGTCAGCAGCCGCAGGAACCGGTCGCCGTCGCTGGGCTCCATCACCCCATTCTGCGCCCGGATTGTCCGGAACGGACAACGGGGGCGGCGGTGTTTGGATCGTTCCGGGCTAGCCGGACCGCCCGGCGATGAGGTTCGGTGGTGGCAGACGAGAGAGGAGCACGCGGATGTCAGACGAGGACGAGTTCCTGGAGAAGCTGCCGACCGACCTGATCTTCCGGCTGCCGCCCACGTTCGACGATGTCGAGGACGAGCGCCGCCACCGCAAGGAGCGCCTCGCCGCCGCGCTGCGGATCTTCGGCAGGTTCGGCTTCGAGGAGGGCGTGGCCGGGCACATCACGGCCCGCGACCCGGAGCGGGCCGACCACTTCTGGGTCAATCCGTTCGGCATGTCGTTCAAGCACGTCACGGTCAGCGACCTGATCCTGGTGAACCACGAGGGCAGGGTCGTCGAGGGGCGCTACCCCGTCAACGAGGCCGCGTTCGCGATCCACTCCCAGGTCCACCAGGCCAGGCCGGGCGTCGTCGCCGCCGCGCACAGCCACTCCACGTACGGGCGGGCGATCTCGGCCCTCGGCCAGAGGCTGGAGCCGATCACGCAGGACGTGTGCGCGTTCTACCGGGACCACGGCCTGTTCGACGACTACACCGGCGTCGTCACCGACCTGGAGGAGGGCAAGCGGATCGCCGCCGCGCTCGGCGACACCAAGGCCGTCATCCTGCGCAACCACGGCCTGCTCACCGTCGGCGACACCGTCGACGCCGCCGCCTGGTGGTTCATCACGATGGAGCGCTCGTGCCAGGTGCAGCTCCTCGCCAAGGCCGCCGGGGAGGTCGTCCCGATCGAGCACGACAACGCCGTCCTCACCCACGAGCAGATCGGCAACGACCTGGTCGGCTGGATCAACTACCAGCCGCTCTACGACCAGATCACCCGCGAGCAGCCCGACCTGTTCGACTAGCCCCCGCCGTCCGGGCGGCCGGAGGGCGGGGCGCGGTCAGTCGCCGTTCGTCTCGGTGAGGGGCAGCAGGACCTGGAAGCGGGTGTCGCCCGGCAGCGACTCGACGCGGATGTCGCCGCCGTGCCGGTCGGCGACGATGCGCCAGGAGATGTCCAGGCCGAGGCCGGTGCCCTGCCCGACCGGCTTGGTGGTGAAGAACGGCGTGAAGATCCGGCCGAGGTCCTCCTCGGGGATGCCGGTCCCGGTGTCGCCGATCTCCACGAGCGCGTGGTCGTTCTCGCGCGCCGTGCGGATCGTGAGGGTGCCCGAGCCCTGCATCGCGTACAGCGCGTTCACGATCAGGTTCGTCCACACCTGGTTCAGCTCCGCCGCGTAGACGGGGACGGGCGGCAGCCCCGGGTCGTAGTCGGTCTTCACCGCCACGTTCTCGCCGATCTTGCGCTTGAGCATGGTGAGCGTGCTGTCGAGCAGCTCGCGCAGGTCGGCGCGCTGGTGGGCGGCGCGGTCGAGCTGGGAGTACTGGCGCGCCGAGTCCAGCAGGGTGGTGATGCGGGCCATCGCCTCGGAGATCTCCGCCTGGAGCTGCGTGACCTCCATCACCTCGGTGAGCCAGCGCATCGCGCCCGGCAGATGGTCGCCCGCCGCCGCCGCGACCTCCTCGGCGTGCTCGACGCCGATGCCCGCGGCGACCAGGCCGGGCGCGAGGTCCCAGGCGTCGTCGACGCCGTGCTCCTCCAGCCAGTCGCCCAGCTCGTCCTCGGCGTCGCTGACCTCCAGCGGGCTTCGCCTGGCCGCCTGCGGCCGCAGTTCCGGGCGCAGCGCCACCAGCGCGCTCAGATGCGTGCAGTCGACGCCCTGCGCGGCGAGGTCGGCCAGGCTCTGCTGCGCGCCGAGGAGCCGCTCGCCCAGCTCCGTGCTGGCCCGCGCCGCGGCGGCGGCCGGGTTGTTCAGCTCGTGGGTGAGCCCGGCGGTGATCGTGCCGAGCGCGGTGAGCCGCTCCCGCTGGTCGACGACCCGCCGGTTGTTGATCATCCCGAAGAAGATGCCCTCCAGCAGGTGCGCGGCCATCGGGAACCAGCTGCGGACGGACTTGCCGAACTTGCGGGCGGGCAGCACGAACATCCGGCACGGCCGCAGCGCCCGGAGCGTGTGCTGGTAGATCTGCTCGATCTGGTCGCCCAGGTACGCCTGGACGGCGCCGCCGTAGGTGCCGGGACGCGCCGTCCTGGTCACCTCGACGACATGGCCCCGGACGTTCGTCGACAGCGCCATCTCGCCGTCGAGCAGCACGTACAGGAACTCGGCGGGTTCGCCCTGCGCGCAGATCACGCCGTCGGCGGGGACCGTCTCGACCGTCCCGTGCTTCGACAGCCAGCCGAGCTTGTCGTCGTCGAGGTCCTCGAAGAGGAACAGCTCCCGCAGCTCCTCGGGCGATGCGGTGTTCATGCCTGCTCCAAGTAACGGTGAACCAGGGCGACGGCCATGGCGCCGTCGCCGACGGCGGACGCGACGCGCTTCATCGACTCCGCGCGGACGTCGCCCGCCGCGAACACGCCGGGAACGCTCGTCTCCAGGTGGTAGGGCTGGCGGACGAGCGGCCACCCGGCGGGCCTGCGCCCCCCGGCGACGAGGTCGGGGCCCGTCAGCACGTAGCCGCGCGGGTCGCGTTCGACGAACCCGCCGAGCCAGTCCGTGCCCGGCTCGGCGCCGATGAACACGAACAGCCAGTGCGCGTCGATCGTCTTCTTGCCGCCCGGCCACGCGAACGTGAGGCGCTCCAGCCGGTCGGCCCCCTCCGCCGCGCATACGGTCTTGCCGGTGTGGACCTCGATGTTCGGCGTCTCGGCGATCTGCTCGATCAGGTAGTGCGACATCGACCGCTCCAGGCCGTCCGCCCGGACGATGATGTGCACCTTCTTGGCGTACTTGGCGAGGTGGACGGCGGCCTGCCCGGCGGAGTTCGCGCCGCCGACGACGGCGACCTCCTCGTCCGCGCAGGACGGGGCCTCGGTGAGCGCGGCGCCGTAGTAGACGCCGCGTCCGACGAAGTCGTCCACGCCGCCCGCGTTGAGACGGCGGTAGGACACGCCGCTGGCGAGGATGACGGCGTGCGCGGCGATCTCGGTGCCGTCCGACAGCCGGGCGACGCGGGCGGTGCCGCGCGCCTCCAGCGCCGTGACCTCGCCGGCCTGGAGCAGCTCGGCGCCGAACCGGTCGGCCTGCCTGCGGGCCCGGTCGGCGAGCTGCGCCCCGGTCACCCCGTCGGGGAAGCCGAGGTAGTTCTCGATGCGGGAACTCTGCCCGGCCTGCCCGCCGAGCGCGCGCCGCTCCACCACGACCGTGTTCAGGCCCTCCGACGCGCCGTACACGGCGGCGCCGAGCCCGGACGGCCCGCCGCCGACGACGATCAGGTCGTAGAACCCGGTGGACGGCGTCGTCGACAGGCCGATCGCGGACGCCAGCTCGGTGTCGGACGGGGCGCACAGCGTCGTCCCGTCGGCGGTCACGATCAGCGGCAGCTCCGGGGAGCCGGCGGCGGCGACGAGCTGGGCGCCCTCGGGATCTCCGTCCATCAGCCAGTGGTAGGGCACCTGGTGGCGGGCGAGGAAGTCGCGGACCTCGTAGCAGCGGGCCGACCAGCGGTGCCCGACGACCCGCAGCTCCCCCGGCGGGCGCCGCTCGGTCCGCGCCCACGAGTCGATCTGCTCGTCGATCACCGGGTAGAACTTCTCGTCCGGCGGGTCCCACGGCTTGAGCAGGTAGTGGTCGAGGTCGACGACGTTGATCGCGCGGATCGCGGCGTCGGTGTCGGCGTAGGCGGTGAGCAGGACGCGGCGGGCGTACGGGTACAGGTCCATGGCGCGTTCGAGGAACTCCACGCCGTTCATCTCGGGCATCCGGTAGTCGGCGAGGAGCACGGCGGTGTCCTCGCCGCGCAGCCGCAGCTCGCTCAGGGCGTCCAGGGCCTGCCGGCCGGACTCGGCGCGCACGATCCGGTACGACTCGGCGTACCTGCGCCGAAGATCACGGGCCACGGCCCGGGACACGCCCGGGTCGTCGTCGACCGTCAGAAGCACTGGCTTGGGCAACGTGCCCCCTCGTTTCCTGGACATCCTGGTCGAAAGCCTACGTCGCGTCCGTACCCCCGGCGCCGGGCGCCCACCGCGGCATCGGTCATGATCGGGGCATGGAACTGCGTGTTGCGCTGATCGGGTACGGCACGGGCGGCTCGGTGTTCCACGCGCCGCTGATCGCGGCCGTGCCCGGGATGCGGCTCGCCGCGGTCGTCACCGGCGACCCGCGGCGGCGGGCGGCGGTGCGGGAGCGGTATCCGGAGGCGGAGATCGTGGACGGCGCCGACCGGCTGTGGAGCACGTCCGGGCGGTACGACCTGGTGGTGGTCACCGCGCCGAACCGGCAGCACGTCCCGCTGGCCAGGACGGCGCTGACCGCGGGCCTGCCCGTCGTCGTGGACAAGCCGGTCGCGGCCTCCGCCGCCGACGCCCGGTCGCTGGCCGCGCTGAGCGCCGTCCGGGGCCTGCCGGTGTTCCCGTTCCACAACCGGCGCTGGGACGGCGACTTCCGGACCGCGCGGCGGCTGATCGGCGCGGACGCCCTCGGCGGCGTCCGCCGGTTCGAGTCGCGCTTCGAGCGCTGGCGGCCCGAGGTCGCGGCGAGCTGGAAGGAGAGCGCCGACCCGCGCGACGCGGGCGGCATCCTGTTCGACCTCGGCGCCCATCTCATCGACCAGGCGGTCGTGCTGTTCGGCCGTCCCGCCACGGTGTACGCGGAGGTCGACACGCGGCGTCCCGGCGCGGTGGCTCCGGACGACGTGTTCGTCGCCCTGTCGCATCCCGGCGGCGTCCGCTCCCACCTGTGGATGAGCGCGACGGCGGCGCGGCCCGGCCCGCGGTTGCGGGTGCTGGGCGGCGGCGCGTCGTACACGGTGCGCGGGATGGACGTGCAGGAGGAGCAGCTCCGCGCGGGCCTCACCCCGAAGGACCCCGGCTACGGGATCGCCGCGCCCGAGTCGTACGGCGTGATCGGCACGCCCGGCGACGAGCGTCCCGAACCCACCGCTCCGGGCGCCTACCAGGAGTTCTACGCGTCCGTGGCGCGCGCCCTCACCGGCGACGGGCCGCCTCCGGTGACGCTCGCCGACGCGATCACCGGCCTGGAGGTCGTGGAGGCGGCGGCCCGCTCCGCGGCCGACCGCGCCGTCGTCGACCTCGACGAGGGCTAGCGCGCCGGGGTCACAGCCCGCGCTGGGGTAGTGGCGGAGGGTCTTGTTCAGAGTGTGGGAATTCTAGGTCGGCCCGACGTGTCAGCCGTGGATCGGGTGGGCGGCTTGGATGGCCAGCCGCTGGTCGGCGGTGTCGCCGATGTGGGTGAGGAGTTCGTCGAGGGCGGCGTATTCCTGCCAGGGTGGTCGGCCGGTCGCCTGTGCGAGATGGGTGACGACGAGGTCTTCGAGGTCGGAGACGCGTTTGTTCTTCCAGATCTTGTCGGCGAGGCTCACCAGCAGGTCTTCCAAGGTGATGTTGGTGTCGGTCCAGGACGCGTGGGTGGCCGCGAAGCGGGCGAGGGCGTCGTCGATCCCGTGCCGCAGGAGCAGGTCTCGGCCTGCTGTCTCGTGGGTCGAGCCGGGTCCGGAGAGTTCGCCGGGGTGCAGGGACTTGCCGATGTCGTGGGTCGCGGCGCCGAAGAGCACCGCGTGCCGGTCGACGCCGAGTTGGGGGTGCTGCTGCTGGATCCAGTCGAGGATCTGGCAGGCGACGTCATGGACGAGGCGCAGGTGGGCGGCCAGCCGGGCGGGGGAGTTCAGCGACACCAGCAGGTCGGCGACCTGGTCTGGCAGTGGGCGGAGCGGCAGGTCGGTGGGGTCGTGCAGGGCGCGTGCGAGGGCGGCGGAGCCTGTCGCTGAGGGCTGGTTCGGCTCGGGCTGGGCGAGGTGCTGTCTGGCCCGGGTCCAGAGTGCCTCGAACTCGTGGCGGGTGATCTGGGTGGCGTGATCGGCGTCCTGCCGGCCTTGGAGGCTGTCTTCGGCGAGAACGCCGAAGCGGCGTTCGTAGGTCTTGAGCTCGGCCGGCCCGTGGTGATCGCGGAGCTGGAGCACCTCGTCGAGGGCTGCCGCTGTGGTGGGGCGCTGGTCGGGGCCTTGCAGCTCGATCTGCCGGACGGCCCAATCCTGGTCATCCAGTTCGTAGTAGAACCAGGTGTCTTCCTCGGGGTTGTGGAGGCGTATCCATCGGGGCATGGCGGCATGGTGCCACGGCTTGATGCCGGTTCAGCGTCGGGTGGGCTGGTAGCGGGCCCATGTGCCGCCGGAGATGGTGGCCCAGCGGTCGACGGTTCCCGGTGCGAGACCCAGGAGGCGCCCGATGACGGGTGGGGGGAGTTGTCGGGCGTAGTCCAGGAGTGCGGCGTTGCGGTCGGGGCGGACGTCGATCCCGAGTGCGGTGAGGCGGCGGGCGAGGCTGGTGGGGTGCAGGGGCTTGCCGGGATGGCGGCCGGGGAACAGCCAGGCGTCATCGTGGAGGTGGTGGGCGGTGCGGTCGGCGCGTGGGGTGGGGAGTTGGTTGATCAGGGCGGCGAGGGGCTCGGGCAGGACGACGCGGGTGGGGCCGAGGGCGAGTTCGGTGGTGCCGCCGGGGGTGTGGTGCAGGTCGCTGATGGTGAGGCGGGCGATGCGTGACAGGTGCTGGGCGAACAGCAGGACCAGCAGGGCGGCGACACGGTCGGCGGTGGGGATGGTGGCTTCGTGCAGGATGCGGCGGGTCAGTGCCCAACGGTGGTCATCGGGGGTGAACCGGGATGGCTCGGTGGTGATCTGGGTGGGGATGTCCAGCGGTGGCAGGTGCCGGGTTCTGGCGGCCCAGGACCAGAAGGCGCGCGTGTTGTTTGCTCGGCGGGTGCCGACGAGCCAGGCGTCGATGTCCATCTGACGGCAGGTGACCGGGGTGCGGCCGCGGTCGCGCAGGTGGGTGAGGAAGCGGCCAGTGGCGGCGAGTTCGGCGCGGGCCCTGTAGGCGGCCCCTGGTTGAAGGGACGCGCCGTCAAGACGGCGGCGCAGGCGGCGCAGCAGGTGGGTGCGGGTGAACAGCGCGATGAGCGTCTGGTCGTCGCGGTGAGCGGCGGCGGTGACGGTTCGAGCGAAGGTCTCCAGGCGGAACAGGTGCTCGTCGCGGGCGGGCAGGGCGCCTTAGGCGACAAGAAGAACGCGCAGGTAGTCGATGGAGCGGCTGGTGCCGCGGCTGTCGAGAGCCGCATGGGTCACCGGCAGGCGCCCAGCGGCCAGGTCGGCCAGGACGTGGGGGGCGCGTCTGCCGCTGCGATGCAGGTTGGACAGGGTGGCTTGCGGGTTGCCGGTGGCCAGGATGGCTTGGCGTAGTGGCAGCAGCGCGGGCAGGATCTGGCCGTCCGGTCCGGTGAGCAGGGCGGTGATGCGGCCGGCGAGGATGCAGGCGAAGCAGGCCGGGGCATCGTTGACTCCGCCGAGACGGCCCGGGGCGAACCGCTGGCAGATCATGCAGGCCACCTCGGCAGCTTGATGGCAGGTGAAGCAGAGGTCAGGGGCGTCGGCGGTGGCCTTGACCGCGACCCGGCGAGTCCGTCCGCAAACTCCGCACGGACGTTTGGGCTGCTCATAGCAGCGGGCGCAGAGCACCTGGGTGGTGGCGGTCCGCCCACCCGGGACCACGGCCGGTGGCGCCAGCCGCCCGCAATCATCGCAGGAAACCGGAGTCTGGCGGCGGACGTAGCAGGTCGAGCAGAGCGAGAGCCCCTGGTGCCCGACCCGCCCGGAGTTGATCTTCCGAAGCTGCCCGCAGCCCTCGCAGCGGCGCTTGGGCTGCTCGACCCGATAGCAGCGGGAACACAGCGTGCGGGCGCTGCCCGAGCTGCCGCCCGCCTTGACCGCCGGGAAACGGAGTTCGCCGCACTCCTGACAGTGGGTCTTGGGGCGGTGGGTGCGGTAGCAGGCCCCGCAGACCCCGGCGCCGTCGGGGCGAGAGCCAAAGATCGTCAGACCGTCCCGGCCGCAGTCGGCGCACCGGCCCCGCCGCCTCATGGCTGGTCGGGCACGATCCGAGCCCGACGCGGCCGCCGCACCTCGCCCGGCGAGGCGGGCGGGAACGGACCGGTCTTCTCGGCGGTCTTGCGGCGGGTCGAGGTGATGACGACCGGTTCGAACAGCTCGGCGGGGCCGGCGTCCAGGATGTCGCAGAGCGCGGCGAACACCTGCAAGTTCAAGCGCTCGGGGGTGCCTGTGACCAGCCGGTGGACCTGCGAGGCCGACATCTGAATGCCGCGTTCGGCCAGCAGCGGCGCCAGGTCGGTGGTGTTGAACATACCGCGGCGGGCCATCAGCTCCCGCAGATGCCACCGGTAGCGGATCGTCCGCATCACTGACCTCCCAGCCCGGCGTCCAAGACCTCTCGCAGGGCATTGTTCATGAAGTCCGAGCCGACATGGGTGTAGATGGCGGTCGTCGACCCCCAGGCGTGGCCGACCTGCCGCTGGACAAAGAACGGATCGGCGCCGTCCTCGATCAGATGCGTGATGGCCGTCCTCGATCAGATGCGTGATGTAGGAGTGCCGCAGACAGTGCGGATGCAGTACCTCCTCCAACCCGAGGGCGTCCCGGAACTCGGCGAAACGGCGGGTGATCTCCCTGCCCTGCACTCGGCCGCCCCGATCGGTCGGCCAGAGCAACTGCCGCTTGCCGACCTCGAAGCAGGGCCGGACCTCCTCCACATACTCCGCCAGCGCCTCGGCCGCCCACTCCCAGACCGTCAGCACCGTCCGCCGCCGCGGCGGCGACCCCTTCACCGCCTTCCCAAACCTCACATAGCACGCGCCGTAGCGTCCGAACTGGGGCGCCTTGGGATTGCGGGACAAGTCCGCCAGATCCAGGTTCGCGGCCTCACGCCGCCGCAACCCCCACCCGTAGATCACTTTGAACAGGGTCGCGTCCCGGAACGCCGGCGCCCATCCCTTCTTGCCCGCCGCGCGGATCCGCACCACCCGCTCGTCGGCATGGTCGAAGAAGTCCTGCAACTCCCGCCGGGTCAGCGCCCGCACCTCCAGCCGGCCCTCATAAGGCGAGGAGTGGGACGGCACGTTGTCCTCGTGACAGATCTGCACCGGGTGCGTCCCGAAGTACTCCACGCACTGCTCCGCCCACCCGTAGCGGGCGTCGGTGAGGTAGCCGCAGAACGGTGAGGTAGCCGCAGAACAACGCGATCTGGTTGAGGTAACCCCGAACCGTCGAGCGCGCCAGCGGCCCCGGCGACGACAACAACTCCGTCGCCCAGTCCTCCACATCCCCCGGCAACCACTCCCACGGCGGTGTGCCGGTGAACGCCGCGAACCGGCGCACCAGGTCCATCCGCGGCCTGATCGTCGAGACGGCCAGCCCCCGGGCCCGCTGCCGCCGTTCCCACCCCGTCAGCATCGCGGCGAACACCGCGTCCTGCGGATGCAGCGGCACCACACCATCCGCGAGTACCAGGTGCGCCGCACCCCCCACTGAGACCCGCTTCACCCAAACACCACCTCGCGTTAGACGCGAGATGCTCGCATCTAACGCGAGATCACATCAGGAGAACCCAAGAAACAGCAGCTCAGCACGCCACCCATACAACGACGAACCGACCAGCCCACGGCCGCGACGACAACACCAACCGCCTGCACAAACGACCATCTCAACCCGTGGATATTCACCATCAGATGCAATATCCCTACTTTCACAGCACGGAGACGTGGATGTGGTCGTAGTGGTTCGCGGTGACGCTGCCCCGGTCCTCCATGGAGCGCCAGCCGCCGCTGCCGCGCATGTCGTAGATGCGCTGCTTCCAGATGACGTACTTGATCCCGAGCCGGGACGCGTTGGAGATCACGTACTGGGCGACGCGGTCGCCGTGCGCCTGCGCGGACGCGCTCGGCATCTTGCCGCCGGTGCTCTCCATGAAGTCGCAGGCCCGGCCGGAGCCGTGGTCCTGCGGGTCGCCGGGGCGGGAGCAGCCGATGGTGGGGAACGGGCCGAACCTGCCGTCGATCGCCAGCAGGGCGGTCCGCATCCGCGCGGTCATCGAGTTGCCGACGATCGGTGACTTGGAGCCGCTCACCCCGTCGGGGCGGCCCGCCGGGGCCTGGGTCTTGGTGACCTCGGGCTTGTACTTGGCGAGCAGCTTCTTGACGCGGGCGCGCTGGCCCTCCAGGTCCTTGATCTCCTTCTCGACCGCGTCCAGCTTCTTGGCGGCCGTCGCCTGCGACTGCGCCGCCCTGGCGTTCAGGACCTCAAGGCCCTGGACGCGGCGGTTGTTGTTGCGGCTGAGGTGCTCGATGATCGTGGCGTCGCGGACGGCGGGCCCGTCGTCCGAGGAGATCAGCGAGACGATGTCGAGGCGTCCGGTCATGTAGGCGCTGGAGGCGAGCCGGACGACGTCGGCGCGGGCGGCGGCGTACTCCCGCTCGGTCCTCGCGGCGTCGGCGGCGGCGCGCTCGGCGGCCTTCTTCGTCTCCTCAAGGGTGACGAGTTCGCCGCGGTACTCCTTCGAAAGCTTGTTGGCGCGCTTCTGGAGCTCCGCGTACTTCTTCTTCAGGTCCTTCGGTTCCTGCGGGAGGCCCGCCGCGCTCCCGGACCCGGCCGGCAGCACCGCCGAGACGCCCACCGCGAGGGCGAGCGCCGCGAGGCGCCACCCCGCCGCTCGCCGTCTCGTTTCGGGCCGTCTCGTTTCGGGTCGCCCCGTCTCGCGTCGCCCGTCCGGGCTCGCCGGCGTGCCGAGGGGATCGAGGGCCGCCACAAATCACTCCTAGATAACAAAGCTCAAGATTGGCGGCACGCTACCACAATCACCTAATTGGCCTCACACAGATCAGAAAACACATAGAGTAACTCAAACACTACCGAACCACCGCATGGTCCACGATTCGGGGGCCGGGCCTCCGCGATGCGGTGGTCCGGCCCCCGATGGTCTCGGGTCAGTGGCCGACGAGCTCGTCCCAGCGCGGGACCCGCGGCTCGGACAGCAGCCGCAGGCCCGCCTCGGCGAGCGTCCGGTCGCCCTTGCGGTTGTTGCACCTGCCACACGCCAGGACGGTGTTCTCCCAGGTGTCGCCGCCGCCGCGCGACTGCGGGTGGACGTGGTCGATCGTGTTGCCGCGCTTTCCGCAGTAGCAGCAGCGGCCCAGGTCGCGCAGATAGACGCCGCGCTTGCTCCACGGCGGGCGGCGTCCGTGCCGCCAGCGCATCGCGACGTACCGGACGAGCCGCAGCACGCGCGGGACGGGGAAACGGCCGAAGGTGCGGCCCTCCTCCGCCTCCTCGACGACCGCCACCTCGCGGACCAGCATCCGGATGGCGTGCCGCAGATCCACCTTTTGCAGTGGCTCGTACGACGCGTTCAGGACGAGCACGTTCACCGGGTCACCTCCCTAGCCCGTGCCGCTCCCCCGCCAGGATTCGAACCTGGATATCCGCATTAACAGTGCGGCGTTCTGCCGTTGAACTACGAGGGAATGTTTCGGCAATTGTCCGGCCGCCGGGCATTTCCCGGAAGCCTCCATAAGGGTGCCGATACGCGGGTGTCCGGAGCAACGCATTTTCGGCGCGGGACGGGGGCGTCGGCGGGCCGGGACGTCGGCGGCCAGGGGGTCAGCGGGCCGGGAGGGCGTCGACGGGGGCCTGGTATTCCATCGACTCGCGTTCCATGCGGAAGCCGAGTTCCTCGTTGACGGCGAGCATGTGGGCGTTGTCGCCGGAGTTGTCGGTCTCGATCTCGCGGACCTCGGGACGCGCCTCGGCGAGCCACTGGAGCATCGCCGCCTTCACCCGGATGCCGAGCCGCCGGCCGCGGTGCTCGGGCACGACGGCCGTGTCGTACTGGGCGGCGCGGCGGGCGTCGCCGTGCGGGACGACGACCTCGGTGAACCCGGCGACCACGGCGCCCGACAGCGCGGCGACGGTGTAGAGGTCGTCGCCGCGCTTGGCGACGACCTCCTCGGTCTCGCGGACGCGGTGGGCGTCCCAGGGCGTGCCGTCGACCTCGGCGAAGTCGGCCATGGCGTGCTTGGCGCGGGCGAGGGCGGACGCGTGCTCGTCGGGCACCACGCCCCGCCAGCGGACGAGCCGGTACCCGTCCGGGCCGGACGCGACCAGCCGCGCCAGCCGCTCCGGCGGGACGTCGTCGAGCCGCAGCAGCATGCCGCGCAGGGTCAGGACGCATTCGAAGCCGTGCGACTCCAGGAACGGGACCGCGGGCGTGCCCGCGAACACCTGCGCGATCACGCTGGTGCGGCCGTCGGCGCGCAGTTCCCCGGCGGCGGCGGCGAGCAGCGCCCCGCCGAACCCGCGGCGGCGCAGCGGCGGCCGGACCTGGATGTCGATCTCGGCGGGCCGGCCGGCGCCGGGCTCGCCGGGCAGCCGGACCGCGGCCACCCCGGCCAGCCGGTCGCCGTCGGCCACCGCCCACAGCCGCTGGCGCGATCCGGCTTCGGGGCCGAGCAGCCGCCGCGCGGTCTGCTCCGGGTCGGGGGCCGGGTCCCCGGCGGGGCCGGCGGCGTGGACGGCGGTGAGCACCTCGTGCCACTCCCGGATCTGCGCGTCCGTCGGATCATCGAGCGCGATGACGTCCATTCGACTGTTGTACCTGATCGGCGCGCGGCGCGACCGGGAGCCCGGAGCAACGCCGGGGTTTCGGTCGGCGGGAACGAGGGTCAGCGGTCCCGCGAGAACGCCTCCAAGATCCGCTCGGCGGCCAGCGCGGGGGTGAGGGCGCCGTCCGCGACCTCCTTCTCCAGCCGGGGCGCCAGCTCGCGGACCTCGGGGTGGGCGTGCAGCTCGCCGAGGAGCCGTTCGCGGACCATCGCCCACGTCCAGCCGACCTGCTGGCGGCGGCGCCGCTCCTCCAGCTCGCCGGACTCGCGGAGCCGGTCGTGGTGCTCGGCGATCCGGCCCCACACCGCGTCCAGCCCAGTGCCCTCCTTGGCACTGCACGTCAGGACGGGCGTGTCCCGGGCGCGCTCGTCGCTGCGCAGCAGCCGCAGCGCGCCCGACAGCTCCCGTGCGGCACGCTTGGCCTCCAGCTGGTGCTCGCCGTCGGCCTTGTTCACGGCGATGACGTCGGCCAGCTCCAGGACGCCCTTCTTGATCCCTTGGAGCTGGTCGCCGGTGCGGGCGAGGGTGAGGAACAAGAATGTGTCGACCATTTCCGCGACGGTCGTCTCGGACTGCCCGACGCCGACCGTCTCGACGAGGACGACGTCGTACCCGGCGGCCTCCATGACCACCATCGCCTCACGTGTGGCCCTGGCGACGCCACCGAGCGTCCCGGCCGTGGGCGAGGGGCGGATGAACGCGTCCGGGTCGGCGGCCAGGCGCCGCATGCGGGTCTTGTCGCCGAGGATGCTGCCGCCCGTCCGGGTCGAGGACGGGTCGACGGCCAGCACCGCGACCCTGTGCCCGTCGCCCGTCAGCCGGCCGCCGAGCGCGTCGATGAACGTCGACTTGCCGACGCCGGGCACGCCGGTGATCCCGACACGGCGGGCGCCCCCCGTGTGCGGGGTCAGCTCGACCAGCAGCTTCTGCGCCAGCTCCCGGTGGTCGGGGCGGGTCGACTCGACGAGCGTGATCGCCCGCGCGATCCAGGCCCGCGACCCGTCCCGGACCCCGGCCGCGTAGTCGTCCAGCCCCGGCTTCACCGCTCTGTGTGGCCGAACTGCTCTGGGTTGCCGAGTCGCTCCGTGCTGCCGAACTGCTCTGTGTGGCCGAACTGCTCTGTGTGGCCGAACTGCTCTGTGTGGCCGAGCCTGGCGGTCAGTTCGGCGAGCAGGCCGAGCGCCGCGTCCGCGAGGACGGTCCCGGGCCCGAAGATCGCGGCGGCTCCGCCGGCGCGCAGCTCGTCGAAGTCCCCGGGCGGGATGACCCCGCCGACGACGATCATGATGTCGGCGCGACCCAGCGCGGCCAGTTCGGCGCGCAGCGCGGGGACCAGGGTGAGGTGCCCCGCGGCGAGCGAGTTGACGCCGACGATGTGCACGTCGGCCTCCACGGCCTGCCGCGCGACCTCCTCCGGCGTCTGGAACAGCGGGCCGACGTCGACGTCGAAGCCGAGGTCGGCGAAGCCCGTCGCGATCACCTTCTGGCCGCGGTCGTGGCCGTCCTGGCCCATCTTGGCGACGAGGATGCGGGGGCGGCGGCCCTCGGCGTCCTCGAACGCGGCGGTCGCGGCGCGCGCCTTCCCGATGGCGGTCACCTGGCCCGCCTCTTCCCGGTACACACCGGAGATCGTACGGATCTGCGCGGCGTGCCGCCCGTACGCCTTCTCCAGCGCGTCCGATATCTCCCCGACGGTGGCCTTGGCGCGGGCGGCGCCGATGGCGAGGGCCAGCAGATTGCGTTCCAGGCCGGGCTCGCGGGTGCCGTTCTCGGCGGCCTCGGCGGCCCGGGTCAGGGCGTCCAGCGCGGACAGCGTCGCGGTCTCGTCGCGTTCCTCGCGCAGCCGCCGCAACTTGCCGATCTGCCGCGCGCGGACGGCCGCGTTGTCGACCTTGAGGACGTCGATCTCCTGCTCGGCGTCGGCACGGTACTTGTTGACGCCGATGACGGGCTGCCGCCCGGAGTCGATGCGGGCCTGCGTACGGGCCGCGGCCTCCTCGATGCGCAGCTTCGGCAGGCCCTCGTCGATCGCCTTCGCCATGCCGCCGGCGTCCTCGACCTCGGTGATGTGGCCCCAGGCGCGGCGGGCGAGGTCGTAGGTGAGCCGCTCGACGTAGGCGCTGCCGCCCCACGGGTCGATGGTGCGGGTCGTCCCGGACTCCTGCTGCAGGACGAGCTGCGTGTTGCGGGCGATCCGGGCGGAGAAGTCGCTGGGGAGGGCGAGCGCCTCGTCCAGCGCGTTGGTGTGCAGCGACTGCGTGTGCCCCTGCGTCGCGGCCATCGCCTCGACGCAGGTGCGGGCGACGTTGTTGTAGACATCCTGCGCGGTGAGCGACCAGCCCGACGTCTGGCAGTGCGTCCGCAGCGACAGCGACTTTGGGTTCCGCGGACCGAACGTCTTCACCAGCTTCGCCCACAGCAGCCGGGCCGCGCGGAGCTTGGCGACCTCCATGAAGAAGTTCATCCCGATCGCCCAGAAGAACGACAGGCGCGGCGCGAACGCGTCGATGTCCAGGCCCGCGTCGCGCCCGGCCCGGATGTACTCGACGCCGTCGGCGAGGGTGTAGGCCAGCTCCAGATCGGCCGTCGCCCCCGCCTCCTGGATGTGGTAGCCGGAGATCGAGATGGAGTTGTACTTCGGCATCCGCCGCGAGGTGAACGCGAAGATGTCGGAGATGATCCGCATCGACGGGCCCGGCGGGTAGATATAGGTGTTGCGGACCATGAACTCCTTGAGGATGTCGTTCTGGATCGTCCCGGCCAGCGCCTCCGGCTCCACCCCCTGCTCGCCGGCGGCGGCGATGTAGAGCGCCAGGACGGGCAGGACGGCCCCGTTCATGGTCATCGACACGCTCATCCGGTCCAGCGGGATGCCGTCGAAGAGCTGCCGCATGTCGTAGATGGAGTCGATCGCGACGCCCGCCATGCCGACGTCGCCGGAGACGCGCGGGTGGTCGGAGTCGTAGCCGCGGTGGGTCGCCAGGTCGAACGCGACCGACAGGCCCTTCTGCCCGGCCGCGAGGTTGCGGCGGTAGAACGCGTTGGACTCCTCGGCGGTGGAGAACCCGGCGTACTGCCGGACCGTCCACGGCTGCGTCGCGTACATCGCCGGGTACGGGCCGCGCAGGAACGGCGCGATGCCCGGATAGGTGTCGAGGAAGTCGAGCCCGGCCAGGTCGTCGCCCGTGTAGAGGGGCTTGACGGCGATGCCCTCGGGCGTGTCCCAGTCGCCGGATCCATCGGTGACGGCGGCGCGCCAGCGCTTGGCGGCCTCGTCGGCGGGCGGCGCCGTCCCGAGGTCGATCTCGGTGAAGTCGGGGATCATTCGTTCACTCCCAGGTCACGGAGGACGGTCTCGAGCACCTCGATCGCGTCGCATCCCGCGTACACGCCGGCGTCGACGCCCTCATGGATTCCCTTACCCGCGAGCCAGACCTTCACAGCACCCGCGTCCCGGAGGATCCGCGCCGCGTCCGCGGCCTGCTCCTCGTAGACCTTGTCGCTGGAGCAGAGGCAGGCGACGGTCGTCCCGGACGCCGCGAACTCCTCGGGCGGGCCGGTGACCGTCTCGATCCCGCCCGCCTGGAACAGGTTGGCCGCGAACGACGCCCGCGCGGTGTGGACGGCGACGGGCCCGAGCGTCGCGAGGAACACCCGGGGACGCGCGCCGGACGTCTCGGCGTGGGCGTCGGAGCGGTCGCGGAGGGCCTCGAAGTCCTGCGCGTACGTCACGACGGGCAGCCCCCCGCCGGGGATCTGGGGCGCGGGAGCGCGCTCGGGCAGGGTCTCGGCGAGGTTCGGGTACTCGCTGACGCCGGTGAGCGGGGTCCTGCGCCGCGCGATGTCCTCGCGGCGCCGCGCCCACGTCGCGGCGATCCGGTCGGCGACGAGGCCCGATTCCAGCGCGGCGGCGAGCCCGCCCGCCTTCTCGATCTCGGTGAACCAGGCCCAGGCGGCGCGGGCGAGGCCCTCGGTGAGGCTCTCGGCGTACCAGGACCCCCCGGCCGGGTCGACGACGCGGGCGAGGCTCGACTCCTCCAGCAAGAGGGTCTGGGTGTTGCGGGCGATGCGGCGGGCGAAGTCGTCCGGCAGGCCGAGGCGGCTGTCGAACGGCCGGACGGTGACCGCGTCCGCGCCGCCGACCCCGGCGGCGAACGCGGCGACGGTGGTGCGGAGCATGTTCACCCACGGGTCGCGCCGCGTCATCATCGCCGCCGACGTGACCGCGTGGATCCGCGCGGACGTCCCCTCGGCGGCGCCGCTGACCTCGGCTACCCGCGCCCACAGGCGGCGGGCGGCGCGGAGCTTGGCGATCGAGGCGAACTGGTCGGCGCCCACGGCGAGGCGGAACTCGATCTGCCCGAACGCCTCGTTCACGCTCAGCCCGGCGCCGGTGAGGGCGCGCAGGTAGGCGACCCCGGCGGCGACCGCCGCGCCCAGCTCCTCGGCGTCGGCGCCGCCCGCGTCGTGGTACGGGGTGCCGTCGGCGACGACGGCGCGCAGCTTCGGAAACTCGCGGGCGCACCGGACGGCCAGCGCGGCCGCCTCGTCCAGGGAGCCGGGCGTCCCGGTGCGCGCGGCCAGCCCGAGCGGGTCGGCGCCGAGGGTGCCGGACGCGTCCGCCGCGCTCCCGCGCCCGGCGGCGAGGGAGAGGAAGGCGTCCGCGGCCTCGGCCGTCCGCGTACCCGCGTCGAGCGCGACGGGCGCGAGGTCGAGCAGGACGCCGCGCAGCGCCTCGTCCAGGGCGCCGGGGGGAAGGCCGCCGTCGCCGAGCCGCAGCCAGACGGACGTGGCGCCGTTCTCCAGGTCGGTGAGGATCGCCTCGCGGGTGACCGCCGGGTCGGGGTGCGTGTGGAGCTGCCGGACGTCCCAGCCGGCGAGGCCCTCGCCGGCGGGCCGCACCTCGCGGACGTACGGGGCCAGCCCGGGACGTCCGGGCGGGGCGTCGTCGCGGGTGTAGAGCGCCGCGATCGGCACGCCGTCGTAGGACTCGCGGGTCAGCAGGCCCTCGATCTCGTCGAGCGGGGTGTCCTCGGTCGCCGCGCCCGACTTGCGCAGGACCCCCTTCACCAGCTCCCGCCACCGGTCGCGTCCGGCCGGAGGGAAGGCGGCGGCGAGTTCGAGTTCCGCAGGCGGCACCGTCATGTCCTGGATCGTAGGCGAGCGGCCGAAGGCGGCACTAAAGCGGGTCGTTCGTTCTCCTCACCCCGGAAGGCCGTGTGGTCACCCCGGAAGGCCCTGTGGCGAGGGGCGTTGCTAGAGTTCGGGCTCGTAGCCCCCAACGGAACCTGCAGAGGGAAACGCATGTCGACTGGCAGCCACGCCGGGCGCCCGAAGTCCTGGGTCGCGGTGTCCATCATCTTCGTCGGTTTCATCGTCGGCGGCGTGGGCCTCGTCATGGGACCCGACTGGGTCGTGTTCGGGACGGGCGCCGCGATCACCGTGATCGGCGGGATCATCGCGCTCGCCGTCGACATCATGACCGACGTGGTCGTCGACGAACCGCGGCGGTAACGATGTTCGGCCGTCCGCCGATCGAGGAGCGGATCGCCGCCAGGCAGCGCGAGCTCGGGCCGCTCAAGCCGGGGAAGGTCTTCCCGCACACCCCCGCCAAGATGCTGTTCTTCGTCAGCATCGGCATCGTCGTGGTCACGCACTTCATCGCGCTGTCGCTGTACTTCTTCGACGTCGGCCACTGACGCCGGGCGGATCAAGGCCGGTCGCGCGGAGCGGTTTCGGGCCGTCCGGCAGGTGCGGACCGGGCGATGGCCACGTACGGTCGAAGGAGAGTGGCCGCCTGCGTTCCCCGAGCCCGAGGTGGTGGGATGGCCCTGCGATTCGGAATCGAGGAAGAATACTTCGTCGTCGATCCCGTGTCACGGGAGGTCGTCCCGCGTGCCGGCGCCGTCGTGCGGCGGGCCGCGGCCGCGCTGGGCGAGCGCGCCTCCACCGAGCTGGTCGACTTCCTCGCCGAGGCCAAGACGCCGCCGTGCGACGACCTCGACAAGCTCCGCGAGCAGATCCGCGCGATGCGGGCGGCGATGGCGTCCGCGGCGGCGGCCGAGGGCGTCCGGCTCGCCGCGACCGGGACGCCGGTGCTCGGCGAGCTGTTCCCCGCGCCGATCAGCGCCGGCGCCCGCTACGCCGAGAGCCGCGCGACCTACCGGGGCCTGGACGACGAGCAGTGCATCTGCTCGTGCCATGTCCACGTCGAGATGCCGGACCGCGAGCGCGCGGTCCAGGTCAGCAACCATCTGCGGCCCTGGCTGCCGACCCTGCTGGCGCTGGCGGCGAACTCGCCGTACTGGGCGGGACGCGACACCGGCCACGCCTGCTGGCGGGTGATGGCGTGGGCGCGCTGGCCGGTCGCCGGGCCGCCGCCGTACTTCGAGTCGTCCGCCCACTACGAGGACCTCGTCGCGACGCTGCTCGGCTGCGGCGCGCTGATGGACACCGGGACGATCTTCTGGGACGTGCGGCCGTCGGCGCGGCTGCCGACCGTGGAGATCCGGCTCGGCGACGTCGCCCCGACCGCGGCGGACGCGGCCGTGTTCGCGGCGCTGATCAGGGCGCTGGTGCAGGTCTCGTCCGCCGCGGTGGACGCGGGCCAGCGGGCGCCCGACCCGCCGCAGGAGATGCTGCGCGCCGCGTACTGGCTGGCCGCGCGGGACGGCCTGGCCGGGACGGGCGTGGACGTGTGCACGGGCCGTCCGGCCGGGTTCCGGGAGCTGGCCGGTGACCTGCTGGCACACGTGCTGCCCGCGCTGCGCGACGCCGGTGACCTCGGCGCCGTCTCCCGCGGCGTCCGCCGCCTCCTCACCGGCGGGACCGGCGCGGAGCGCCAGCGCGGCGCCTACCGCAGGCGCGGCCGGCTGACCGACGTGGTGGACGACGCGATCCTGCGCGCCCGGTGAGCCCCTCCCCGCGCGGCCTGGGACCCCATGCGCCTGGAACGAGGCGGCGGGAGCGATTCGACGGCGCGCGGAAGCGCTTTCCATGCTTGAAAACGCACTTTACGGACGTCACGCGTTTTTCGGAGATGATGAGCGGGTAATCGTCGTTTTGACCATAGCTCGGTCGAAACAGCCGCCGATCCCCGGGGGACGTGGCGCTCAGGCCGTTTCGCACGAGCCGCTCTCGACGCGTACTCTCGACCCGATGCACGTGCATTCACCTGCCGCCCCGAACGGAGTGACCGCGCGATGAGTCCCGGGCCCAGGGGGCCGGGCGCGACACCGCGCGACCCGTTCGTCCACCCTGCCCTCTTCTACCGCGACGACGAGGAGTACCTCGCGGGCACCGTGCCGTTCATCCGGGCGGGCCGCGAGGCGGGCGAGCCCGTCGCCGTCGCGGTGCCGGGCGACCGGCTGGGCAGGCTGCGCGACGCGGTCGGCCCGGCGGCGGAGGAGGTGTCCTGGCTGGACATGTCCGAGGCGGGGCGCAACCCGGGCCGCATCATCCCGGGCGTGCTGCGCGACTTCGCCGACCGGCACGCGGCCGGGCGGGTGCGGATCATCGGCGAGCCGGTGTGGCCGGGCCGGTCCGCCACCGAGTATCCGGCCTGCGCCCAGCACGAGGCGCTGATCAACCTGGCGTTCCGGGGGCGCGGCGTGTCGATCCTGTGCCCCTACGACGTGAGCGGCCTGGACGACGTCGCGATCGCCGACGCCCGCGCCACCCACCCCGTCCTGATCGACCGGCACGGCGAGCACGTGAGCGGCGACTACGCGCCCGACCGCGTCATCAGCGCCTACAACCGGCCGCTGCCGGAGCCGTCCGGCGCGGTCGCGATGAGCTTCGACCTCGACGCGCTGCCGCTCGTCCGGGAGTTCGTCACCCGGTGGGCGGCGCGGCTCGGCCTCGGCCCGCAGGCCGTGGGCGACCTGGAGCTCGCCGCCAACGAGCTGGCCGCCAACTCGTGCCTGCACGGCGGCGGGGCGGGCACCGCGCGGCTGTGGTCGGAGGACGGCCAGGTCGTCTGCGAGGTCCGGGACGCCGGGACGATCACCGACCCGCTGGCCGGGCGGCGGCCCGCCGACATGAGCCCGGACGGCGGCCGCGGCATCCTGCTGGTCAACCATCTCGCCGACCTCGTCCGCATGCACACAGGCCCGGACGGCACCACGGTCCGCGTCTACATGCGCAACTGACCCCCTCCAGCGAGGGGGTGGCCGGCGGCATCCCGATGCCGAGACTTGACCCGCCGCCCAGGTGTAGCGGGCGGACGACGGGAATGAACCTCTGCGCCCGGTCTCTCCCGACCTTGATGGGGAACGATGCGATTTCTGGCTCGCGCCCACCAGATGCCCGCCAGGCTGACCGTGGGGGCGTTCGTCGTGAACTCGGGGCTGTCGAAGCTCAAGGGCGGGGACGAGGCGGCCGAGCAGACCCACGGCACGGCCAAGGCCGCCTACCCGTTCCTGGAGTCGCAGGACCCGCGGGGCTTCACCCGCGCGCTCGGCACCGCCGAGGTGGCGCTCGGCACCGCGCTGATGGTGCCGCTGGTGCCCTCGCTCGTCGCCGGCGCCGCGCTCACCGCGTTCGCGGGCGGGCTCGCCGGTCTCTACCTGCGGCTGCCCGGCACGCGGGAGCCCGGCAAGCTGCGTCCCAGCCAGCAGGGCATACCGCTGGCCAAGGACTTCTGGCTGCTCGGCATCGGCTCCACCCTCGTCCTGGAGGAACTCGGCCGGGCACGCGCCGAGCGCCGCGCCCGCCGCCGCGCGTGAACGGGGCGGGCGGGTTGACGCGAACGGGCGCGCCCGGTCACGATCGGCGCGTCCCCTAGGAGGCCGCGCCCATGACCGAAAAGCCCACGCCCGACAAGCCCACGGCGGCCGGCGTGCGTGAGGCGGCGTTGCCCGACGCCGCGCCGATCGCGGCCGTCCTCGGACGCGCCTTCGACGACGACCCGGTGTGGCGGTGGCTGCTGCCGGACGACGCGTCCCGCGTGCGGCGCCTCACCGGTCTGTTCGAGCTCATGCTGCGTCAGGTGCATCTCCCGCACGGCGGCACGGAGCTCACCGGACGGGACGCGCGCACGGAGGCGGCGGCGCTGTGGGACCCGCCCGGGCAGTGGCGCGTGCCCTTCCGCGTGCAGGCCGCGCAGTCCCTGCCGCTGTTCCGGGTGCTCGGCACGCGGACGCTGACCTCGATGCGCGTGCTCGGCACCATCGAGAAGCACCATCCGCGCGAGCCGCACTGGTACCTGGCGGTGCTCGGCACCGATCCGCCCGCGCAGGGCAACGGCCTCGGCGCCGCCCTGCTGCGCTCCCGGCTCGACCGCTGCGACGCCGGCGGCGTTCCCGCCTACCTGGAGAGCTCGAAAGAGGACAACGTGCCCTACTACGAGCGCTTCGGGTTCAAAGTGACGCGGGATCTGACGCTGCCGGGCAAGGGAGCGCCGAAGGTCTGGCTCATGTGGCGCGACCCCGGGCAGGGGTCCTGACCGGGTCCCGACAGGGATTCGGCGCCGCGGTTAAGTCTTTGTCATGGCCGGAAGCGGCCAGTTTGGCCGAAGAGGTCGCGCGACGGGAGCGCGCTCGGCGACCGTCCGCTCGCGCGCCGCGTTGCTGATCATCGTCGCCCGCGGCGCCGGAACCGGCCGGACGACATCAAACTCGGGTGGCCCCAAACGGCCACGCGCCGAGCGCCTTTCAGTCGGGCCGCGGGCCGTCTCAACCTCTCGGCGACCTTGGCGGCCTACCGTCGGGGGTGAGCCACGCCCCGCGCCCCTCTTCGTGAAGGCGACAGGTGAAGCGTATGACGACGGTCGGCACCCGGGTGCCGGAGACGCGGCTCGCCCTGCACAGGCCAGGGCCCGCGCGGGTTCAGGACTACCTCCTCGGCGGCAAGGACAACTACGCCGCCGACCGCGAGCTGGGCCGCCGGCTCCTGGAGGTCCTGCCGCAGGCGGCGGACGCGGCGCGCGCCGCCCGCGGGTTCCTCGACCGCGCCGTCCGGCTGGTCGCGGGCCGCGGCGTCCGGCAGTTCGTCGACCTCGGCTGCGGGCTGCCCACGGCCGGCAACCTGCACCAGCTGGCCGCCCGGCACATCCCCGGCACGCGGATCGTCTACGTCGACAACGACCCGCTCGTCATCGCGCACGCCCGCGCGCTGCTGATGGACGGCGGGAACGTCGCGGCGCTGCGCGCCGACCTCCGCGACCCCGGCTCGATCCTGGACAGCCCGGAGGTGCGCCGCCTCATCGACCCGGCCGAGCCGGTCGCGCTGGTGTTCTCCTCCGTCCTGCACTTCCTGCCCGGCGCGGCCGACCTCGTCGCCGCCCTGGCGGGCCCGGCCGCGCCCGGCAGCGCCCTCGTCGTCTCGCACGTCACCGCCGACTTCGCCCCGGTCGCGATCACCGAGGCCGCGCGGCTCTACCTGGAGGCGAGCGACGTCCCGCTGGTGCCGCGCGGCGCCGTCGAGGTCGCGCGGCTGCTCGGCCCGTTCCGGCCGGTCTCCCCCGGGGTCGTCCCGCTCACCGCCGGGCCGCTCGCCGGGACGTTCCGCCCCGGCCACGAGCCGATCATGTACGGCGCCGTCGGGCTGCGCTGACCCGCCCCGGAGCTGTGGAGTTGGTCACACCGGTGATGGGGCCGGTGCGCACGCCCATGGTCACGGCGGCCCTGCTCCGCCGGTCGCCGGGGGCCCGCGAGCCCATCACGCTGAGTCAGCCGCCGGTGCACCGAGTTAAGTGAAATGTCACCCACCGGTTAGAGAACGCGAGCGCGCCGCCCCTATGGTGGCCCGAATGCCGTCGAACACCCTGACTCCGCCGCAAACGCAGATCGGCTCCCGCACGGAGAAGGCGTCCCGCATGGACTGGCTGGACGCCCTGCGGGGCCTCGCGGCCATCGTGGTGGTGTTCGAGCATTCCCTCGACGTGCTGCTGCCCGAGGTCCGCGGCGCCGCGAGCCCGTGGTTCGACTTCGGCCGGTACGGCGTGTTCGTGTTCTTCCTCGTCAGCGGGTACGTCGTGCCGTTCTCGCTGGAGCGGCGCGGGAGCGTCCGGCGGTTCTGGGCCGGGCGGTTCTTCCGGCTGTACCCGGCCTGGTGCGTGTCGCTGCTGCTCGCGGTGACGCTCGGCGCGGCCGGGATGTCGTACGGGCTGCCCGCCGCGCTCGGCGAGCGTCCATGGGCGTCCGCGCTGGCGCACATGACGATGCTGCAGGACCTTCTGGGCGTGCCCAACGCCGTCAACGTGTACTGGACGCTCTCCTACGAGATGGTCTTCTACCTGCTGGTGACGGCGATGTTCGTCGCGGGTGTGCATCGTTCCAGCGCCCGTGTCGCGCTGGGGTTCGGCGTGGGCGCGGCGATCCTGGGCGTCGCGCTGCCGTCCAGCCTGCTCGCCTCGCGGTGGCCGGGCGGGACGATCCTCGCCGCCGCGCTGCTGCTGGCCGCCGGGCTCGCGGCGATGGTCAGCCGCCGCCGCGCCGTGCGCCGGACGGGCGTCGCGCTCGTCGCGGCGCTGGCGCTCGGGCTGCTCGTCCTCGACAGCCGCATCGGCGCCATCGAGAGCCTATGCATCATCGCCACGATGTTCGCCGGGACGGCCGTCCGCGGCATCCAGGACGGCCGGCTGCGCACCTGGCCCGCCATCGCGATGGTCGCGGTCGTCCCCGCGTTCTCGCTGGTGGCGGGGATGCGGACGCCGACCTCGCTGGCCCTGAACGCCAACCCGAACCCGCTCGGCGTCGACTGGTCCATCGCCGTCGGCGCCGCGTGGCTGACGTTCCTCGCGGGCCTCGCGCTGCGGCACCGGCCGATGCCCCGCGCGCTGGTGTGGTCGGGGATGGTCAGCTACTCGCTGTACCTGCTGCATCCGCTGGTCATCCAGGCGCTCTGGCACGCGGCCGGACGCGAACCGGGCGGCCTTCCCGGCCCGATCCGGATGATGTGGGGGGTGGTGCTGGTCACGACCGTCCTCGGCTCCGCCGCGCTGGCGCACCGCTACGTCGAGATCCCCGCCCAGCGGCTCGGACGGCGCGTCACGGCCCGGCGGTAGCCGGCGCGACCGGCGCGCCCGCCGCGCACAGGGGGCAGTCCGGGTCGTCGGCGAACGGCTCCCAGCGCGGGACCAGGCCGGTCTCCAGGTCGAGGACCACGTACGATCCCGCGGCGCGCGGCGGCTCGAAGCCCGTCAGGTAGCGCAGCGCCTCGAAGGCCACCAGGGACCCGACCTGCATGGTCAGCGGGCCGATGAGCGCGTTGGTGAACGGCCGGGACCGGACCAGCCGCCGCGCCGCGGCGCCGCCCGGGTCATCGGGGCCGGGCTCGGCCGCCTCGTCGCAGCGCAGGCAGCGGCTCCGCCCTGGGTCGACCGAGCAGTAGAACAGCTGCGTCCGGGACATGCCGCCGGTCACGAGCGGGACGCCCGCGCGCATCGCGGCCTCGTTGATCCACAGGTGCGAGCCGGGCTCCCCGTCCAGGCCGCCTACGATCACGTCCACGCCGGCGGTGAGGTCGGTGAGGTCGTCCCGGCCGCCGATCCAGCGGTCGACGGCGCGGACCTCGACGGACGGGTCGTACTCGCGCACCCACTCGGCCGCGCGCTCCACCTTCGACCGGCCGATGTCGGCGTGCCGGTACAGGAACTGCCTGCTGAAGTTGCGCGGGTTCACCTCGTCGCGGTCGACCAGCGTCAGCGCGCCGACGCCGAGCCCGGCCAGGCACGGCACGATCGACGAGCCGCCCCCGCCGACGCCCAGCACCAGGACGCGGGCCTCGCGGAGCCGCCGGACGTGCCCCGCCCGCGACCGCCCGAGATCGGCGAAGGACCCGAAGAACGACAGGTTGGACGCGTGCCGCTCGTCCAGCGCGGGGTCACCGAGCGAGGTCTCCGCCGCGTCCTCCAGCAGGCCGAGGGACGCCAGCCCCTCGAAGCCGGCGCGGACGTCCTCCTCGCGTTCGCCGAGCGCGGCGCCGATGTCGGCCGCCGTCCCCGGCGCGCGGCGCAGCGCCGCGAGCAGCGCCTCGACCCGGCCGTCCGGGTCGGCCAGCGTGACCGCCTCCCGCGGGTCGGTCACGAGGACGAGATCGTCCCCGACCCGCTCCCACACGCATTCCTTCAGCGCGACGCGCACGAATCCCCCCAGAACGAAGAACGACGGGGGCGGCCGGTGGCCGCCCCCGTCGCCCGCCGGGCCTACTGGTTGCCGGCGGCGCTGGTTGCCTTGATCTTCTCGACCTTCTTGACCGTGATCTTCATAGCGACCTCCGCTCGTCGGGGAGCCATCGTTTTCGATCATGCCTCAACGGCGTTCGATGATCCATAGCCGGAGCCGTCCCAGGTACTCCCGGCCCGCCAGCGCGGCCACCGCCGCCCACGGGACGAAGATCACCGCGGCGCAGCCGAGCCCGTACCAGAAATCCCAGGTCAGCGGGCCGTTCGCGAGGTGCCCGGCTGTCCAGTCCACCACCGGCGGGACCACCGGGACAAAGAAGACCGCCGCCCAGCCTGCGACGACGCCGAATCCGGCGAGCCACAGCCAGCGGAACCAGCGCCCCACGCGCAGGTCTCGCGGATGCGCGGCGGCGAGCTCCGCCTCCCCGTCCGGGCCGAGGCGCCCGAACGCGCGGCGCAGCAGCAGCGTCTTGACCCGCCACAGGTCGCGGCACCCGGTGGCGGTGACGAGGACCGCGTACAGGTCGGTGCGCAGGAAGATCATGCACTGCCACACCATGTGCGACACCAGGACGAACGACCACGCGCCGAGCACCGGGAGGCCGAGCCCAGCGAGCCGGGCGGCCAGCAGGCAGGACAGGACGGCACCGTCGACGGCGAGCCCGGCCAGCAGCGGCCCGTACCGGCGGCGCCTCGGCAGCGTCCACAGCTGCGACAGGTCCGTCTCGAACACCAGGAACAGGACGCGCCGGTCAAGGCCGAAGCGGGCGGGCACCCCGGCGGCACGCGCCGCCAGCCAGTGCCAGCATTCGTGCACCCCCATCACGGCGAGCGCGAACGGCGTCAGGACGAGCGCGCTCGGCCCGGCGGCGGCGAAGACGAACGCGTCGGAGCCCGGGTCGGGGCGGGCGGGCGGCCAGACGGCGAGCACGGCCAGGTCGAAGAGCGCGCAGGCGGCGTAGACGGCCCATGCCGTCCGGCCGAACAGCACGCGGGCCCAGCGGCCGGGCCGTCCGGGAGCGGCGCCGCCGGCCGGCGCGGGCGGGCCGGTCTCGACGAACCCGAGGTCGCGGAGGGTGGCGACGAAGTCGGGGACGTCGACCGGTTCGCCGGCGAACGCCTCGGCCTCGCGCGCCGCCGCCGCGACGCTGTCGCCCCGGCGCAGGGCCGCGATCACGACCGCGCCGACCGGGGGGATCGCCACGAACGTGCCGGTCTCCGGGTCGCCGACGAGGACGTCGTCGCCGTCCTCGACCACGCTGAGCGGCCGCAGCCGGACCGTCGCGCCGGCAGGGCCGGTCATAGGAAGGCTGTGACGCGGGCGGCGAACTCCTCCGGGGTGGCGATCTCGATTCCGAGCAGCTCGGCCTTGGCCTTCTTCGAGCCGGCCCTCTCCCCCGCGACGAGCAGGGACGTCTTCGCGGAGACCGACGAGGACGCCTTCCCGCCGGCGCGCTCGATCAGCTCGTTCACCTGGTCGCGGGACAGCCCTTCGAGCGGCCCCGACATCGACCCGGTGGCGACGATGGACATCCCGGCCAGCGGAAGGCCGGAGCCCTCCTCGTCCTGGGCGGCCTCGTCGGTGGGGCCGGTGACGCCCGGCTCGGTCATGGTGACGTTCGCGGCGGCGAGCTTGCCGATCAGCGGGGCCAGCTCGGCGATCTCCTCGACCAGGATCGCGGCCCGCTCCGGGCCGACGCCCTCGACCCGCTGGAACGCCTCCGCGTCGGCGGCGCGGATCGCGTCCATCGTCCCGAAGTGGCGGGCGATGCGCCGGGACATGGACCGGCCGGTGCCGCGCACGCCGAGCGCGCAGAAAACCTTGTTCAGCGGTTTGGCCCTGGCGCCGTCGATCGCGGCGATGAGCGCGGCCGTGCTGGTCTCGCCCATCCGCTCCAGGGCGATGACCTGGTCGTGGGTGAGAACGAACAGGTCGGCGAAGTCGGTGATGAGCCCGGCGGCGACGAGCTGGTCGATGCGGTTCTCGCCGAGGCCCTCGATGTCGAGCTGGTCGCGTCCGACGGCGTAGCGGACGGACGCGACGGCGTGGCAGGCCCGGCCGCGCACGCACCGCCACCGCTGCTGGGACGTGTCGATCTCGTCGCCGCAGCGCGGGCACGCGGCCGGCGCCCCGATCGGCCGCTCGTCCCCGGCGCGCAGACGCACGACCGGGGCCTCCACGCGCGGGATGACGTCGCCGGCCTTGTAGACGGTGACGTGGTCGCCGATCCGCAGCCCGCGCCGCTCGATGTCGGCGGCGTTGTGGAGGGTCGCGTAGGTGACGGTCGAGCCGTCCACCTCCACCGGCTCCAGGACGGCGCGCGGCGCGATGACGCCGGTGCGGCCGACGTTCCACTCGACGTCCAGCAGCCGGGTGACCTTCTCGACGGCGGGCAGCTTGTAGGCGACGGCCCAGCGGGGCGCGCGGGAGGAGAGCCCGGCGTCGGCCTGGTCGGCGGCGGCGTCCGCCTTGACGACGATGCCGTCGATGCCGAAGCCGAGGCCGGCGCGCAGCGCCGCGATCTCCTCGACGCGCTCGCGGACCTGCTCGATCGTGGCGCGGGTCGTCCCGGCGACCGGGGTGGACGCCGTCGTCATCACGCCCAGCCCCGCCAGCAGCGCCATCAGCTCGCTGTGCGGCAGCTCGCGCAGCCTGGCCGCCAGCTCGGGGGCGGTGCCGGCGCCGAATCCGGGTCCGGCGGGCAGCGGCAGGATCCCGTACCCGAAGAAGGTGGTCTCGACCCGGTAGGCGTGGTGTTTGGTGCGCAGCGACCCGGCGGCCGCCGAGCGCGGGTTGGCGAACGGCGGGTGCCCGGCTGCGGTGCGGGCGGCGGTGGCGGCCTCGAACTGGGCGCGGGTCATCAGCACCTCGCCGCGCAGCTCGACCGTGACCGGTTCGGCGAGCCGCTCCGGCAGGCCGGTGATGATCGCGATGCCGCGGGCGGAGACGTCCTCGCCCGCGGTCCCGTCGCCCCGGGTGACCAGCTGGACCAGGCGGCCCTCGCGGTAGCGGGCCGAGATCGCCAGGCCGTCCAGCTTCGGTTCCACGCTCCAGGCCGCGACCTCGCGGCCGAGCCTGCGGACGAGGCCCGCCGCCCACGCCTCCAGGCCCTCGGCGGAGAACACGTTGTCGAGGCTCAGCATCGGCACCGTGTGCGGGACGTCCCCGATGACGGCTCCGCCCGCGACCTTGCCCGTCGGCGACCCGGGCAGCACGTGCCCGGGACGCTCGGCCTCGTAGGCGGCGATGCCGCGCACCAGCCGGTCGAAGGCGTCGTCGTCGAGCGGCGAGTCGCCCTCGCCGTAGTAGGCGGCGGAGGCGGAGACGGCGGTCTGGACGGCGGCGGCGTACGCGCCCTGGTCGCCGATCTCGGTACGGGCCGGTCCCGGTGTCTCGGTCATGGGGACATCATCCCTGGCACAACCGACATTTTGGACATGTCACCGGCCCGCGAGATGGTGCCCGAGGAAGGCGAGCTGCGGGCGGAGCCGCCGTTGCCAGAAGGCCCCGTCGTGGCACCCGCCGGTCATCGCGCCCTCCGGACGGAACCGGTCGCGGAACCGGCGCACCGTCCCGGCGAACGAGTCGCTGTCGCCGCAGTCCACCGGGACGAGGCGACGACCGCCGCCGTCCGCGCGGGGATGCCAGTAGCCGTCCTTGCCGCCGTCGACGCCGACGGGCAGCGCCCGCCGGGTGATCAACGCGGCTCCCGTTCGCCGGCCGTCTCCGTCCGGGCGGCGGCCGCGGAGCGGGAGAGCAGGGCGACACCCGCGGTCAGGAGCATGGCGGTGAACGATACGGCAACGAACGCCGACGCCGTGCGCGGCGGCAGCGTCTGGAACGCGAGCACCGCCACGAGGTAGGACGCGATGGGGTTGGTCATCGTCATCGCGGTCATCGCGGCGGGCAGCGACCCGGCGGCGAACGCCCGCTGCTCGATGACGAGCCCGAGCAGCGTGCTCCCGGCGAGGGCGTAGCCGGGCCAGTCCACGGCGGTGGCGGCGACGCCGTGGTCGACGAGGCTGGCGGTGGTGAGCTTGATCAGCACGGCGGTGGCGGCGAAGCACAGCCCGGCGCAGACGCCGAGCAGCGCGGCCCGCACCGGGCCCCTGCGCAGCCACGCCGCCCGGGACAGCACGATGATCAGCGGCGCGGCGATCAGCCCGGCGAGGAACAGCCGCGGCCTGGACGGCTCCCCCTCGGGCGGGATCGCGCCCGGCACGGTGAACAGGACGGCGAGGCCCGCCGAGACGGCGATGCCGCCGAGCAGGTCCATCCGCGCGGGGCGGCGGCCCGTGCCGACGGTGCCGAGCATGATGGTGAAGACGAGCTGGGTGACCAGCAGCGGCTGGACGATCGCGGTCGAGCCGAAGTGCAGCGCGATGGCCTGTGCGCAGAACCCGGTCAGGTTCACGCCCCACCCGGTCAGCCACATCGGGTCGCGGATCAGCCTGCGGATCAGCCCGTGCGCGGCGCTGGCGTCCGAGCCGCCGCGCACGGCGCGCCTGGCGGCGCGGTACTGCAGCGCGGCGGCCCCGGCGAACAGGAACGCGGCGAGCAGGCTGAACGCGACCGACAGCGCCATCAGATCGTTCCGGCCCGCGCGCCGCCGTCCGCACCGTGTTCGCCGCGTTCCCGTCCGGCGGCGACCGCGGCGGCCAGTTCACCGAACGCCCGGACCATCCCGCCGGCGAACGCGGCGGCCTCGGGCAGCAGCCTCGGCTCGGCGGTGACCGAGACGTGCAGTGCCCCGTTCCAGCTCAGCGCGCCGACGGCGAACGGCACGCCGTCGGCGAGCGGCAGGATCGGGTGGACGTCGCCGAGCGGTGAGCCCGCCATCGACATCGGCACCGAGGGTCCCGGCATGTTGGAGACGATTCCACCGAAGAACCGGGCCCGGTAGGTGCCGCGCGCGGCGCGGGCGTGCAGCCGGGGCGGCAGCAGGCCGATCAGGCCGAGCACGGCGGTGCTCGCCACCGCCCGGCCGGAGCCGCGGCGCCGTTCGGCGGACCGGTGCACGGCCGCGAGCCGCTCCTGGACGGGCATCGGATCGACGGGGACGTCCAGCCGGAGCGCGGCCGTCAGGTTGCCGGGCACGGCGGTCCGGCCCCGGCCGGGCGGGGCCGGGGCGCGCAGCGTCATGGGGACGGCGGCGCGCAGGGCCCGTCCACCGGCCCGTTCCCCGCGCTGGGCGAGGACGTCCGCGACGACCTCGCCGACCAGCGCGAGCAGCACGTCGGTGACGCGGACGCCCGCGGCCCGCGCGGTGTCGCGGACCTGGTCCAGCGGCAGCGTCACCGTCTCGAAGGCGCGTTCCGGCCCGAGCGTGCCGGTGACGGACACGGTCGGCGCGGTGCCGTCCAGGCCGAGCAGGACCAGGCCGGGGACGACGGCGGCGGCGCGCGCGAACCCGCCGGGCCCCTTCCCGGCCTCCGCCTCCGGGAGGCGGGGTTCGAGAAGGCCGCGCAGGATGTCGACGACGCCGATCCCGTCCGCGATGACGTGGTGGAGCAGGATGACGACGGCGTCCGGCCCGTGCGGCCCGCCCCGGACGAGCCAGAACCGCCACAGCGGCCGGTCGTGGTCGAGCGGCTCGGCGACCAGGCGGGCGACGAGGTCGTCGAGCGCGCGACGGCCGCCGGACGCGGGAAGGTCGACCTCCTGGACGTGCCGGCCGAGGTCGATCTCGTCCGCCTCGACCCAGCGGGGCCGCCGGAACACGCCGCCCGGGACGATGCGCTGGGTGAGGCGCGGCAGGTGCGGCAGCCGTTCGGCCATCAGCTCGCGCACCCGCCCGGCCGACGGCGCGGGCCCGGCGAACTCCGCGACCCCGCCGACGACCTGCGGAACGTTCTCGCTCTCGACGTGCAGGAAGAACGCGTCGGCGGCCGCCACCCGCTGCGCCCGCGGCGCGCCCGCGACGATGCCGTTCAGGCGGCGGCCCCGCACCAGCCTCACCCGGAGCCGCTCGGCGCCCGCGGCGGCCGGGACGAGCAGCAGCCCGGCGGGAATGTCCACGACGTAGTGGGCGGCGGTCGCCACGATGACCAGCGCGGTCACGACCAGATGCACTCCGCACAGCCAGGTGACGAAGGCGCCCGCCCTGGCCCGCACGGCCGCCGCCCCGATCCACGCGACCCATCCGATGTGCAGGCTCGGGATCGCCGCGTACGGGTTGGCGCCCGCCGACACCACCCCGGTCCCCCAGGTCGCCGGCGGGTGGTGGACCGCGATGATGTCGGTGTAGCCCTCGCCCGGCAGAAGTCTCGGCGGTGTCGCCGGCCAGAGCGCGAAACAGCAGATCGCGATGAGCGTCAGCCAGATCAGCGTGTTGCGGGCCCACGGATAGGCCGGGCTCTGGCGCCACCACAGGTACGCGAGGAAGCCGAAGGTGCCGATCGCGTAGGCCGTCGCGTACTCCCACGCGGCGGCCGCGCCCAGCCATTCGTGCCGGACGAGCACGTCGTTGAGCGGGCGCTCGACGTCCAGGCGCGCCCAGCGCTCGAATTCGAGCAGCGCGCGCCCGTGCGCGTCGCTGACCTCACGGGAGCCGGTGAAGGCGTGCGTGAACGTCAGGTAGACGGCCAGGACGGCGAGGGCGGCGGCGATCTCCCGGGCCGCCGCCCCGGCTCTTCCCCCGCTCTCGTCCTCCCCGCCGGCCTCCCCCGCGCCGGCCGCGACCGCTTCGGACCGGATCAACGCGCCCTCCCGCCTCGCCCGTCACACGCGCCCACTACCGATCATCTTTCCCCGTCATCCATAGCAACGACCAGAACCTGTTTATTGCGTTGCGAACGGTGCCGGTGGGCAGGCCGCGGAGAGCCGCGAAAGGGAAGGGGTGGGAGCGATGCGGCGGTACGACGCCGATGGTGCCCGGCCGGCGGGCGGGACGGTCCCGCGGTGTCCGCCCCGGCACCGCGGGACCGTCGGGCCCGCCGGCGGTGACCGGCGCGGCCGCCCGCCGCGTGGGCCCCCCTCCTGCACGGCCCGCCGGCGGCGCCGCTCTCCGGCTCCCAACTCCTACAGCGCGCGGCCGCCGTGAAATGTCACACCATCGGGCGCCACAGTGGTCTACCAGGCAGGACGTCCCGGCGAGGCGTCCGCGGGACCAGCGCGCCCGGACGCGAGGCGTTCCGCCGCGCGGCGGAGGTGGTGCTCGGGGTGCTCCATCGCCTCCCGCTCCGACCCGGCGACGTCGATGAGGCTGATCATCGTCACGCCCGGCCGTCCGGCCGTCACGCTCCCGGCGATCACGGCCGCCGGGACGCCGTGCCGCTCCGCGAGCCCGACGACGTGGCCCGTGACCTTGCCGGTGTAGGACTGGCCGTCGTGGCGGCCCTCCCCCGTGACGACGAGCGCGGCCCCGGCGACGCGGTCCGGCAGGCCGCTCAGCTCGGACAGGTACCGGGCGCCGGACACCATCGTCGCCCCCCAGCAGCACGCGAGGCCGTAGCCGATCCCGCCGGCGGCGCCCGCGCCGGGGGCGTCCGGGTCGCCGCCCACCACGCCCGACCAGCGGCGGAGGGCATCGTCGAGGAACCGCACCAGCGCGGGGCCGGCGCCCTTCTGGGGGCCGAAGACGGCCGCGGCGCCGCGCGGGCCGAAAAGCGGCGCGTCGACGTCGCACAGGAGGAGGACACCGTCCGGAGGAGGGTCCAGCAGGCCGGTGGTGTCGGCGCGGGTCACCTCCGCGAGCCCGGCGCCGCCGGGCGGAACGTCGCGGCCGGACGGGCCGGTCGTCCGGAGCCCGAGTTCGCGCAGGCAGCCGGCGCCGCCGTCGGTGGAGGCCGATCCGCCGAGGCCGACGACGATCCTGCGGGCGGACGCCAGGCGGGCCGCGCGCAACACCGCGCCGAGCGGGCCGCTGCCGGCGCCGGCCGGGTCGCCGGTGCCGACGAGGGGCAGCCCGCAGCACTCGGCGAGCTCCACCACCGCCGTGCCGTCGCCGAGCATGAGCCACCGCGCGGTGTGCGGGCCGCCGGGCAGGGCCACCGTCGTGGTGCGGACGGCCGCGTCCGGGCGCGCGGCCAGGACCGTGTCGAGCGTGCCCTCGCCGCCGTCCGCCTGCGGCAGCCGCTCGATCGCCACGTCGGGCAGGACGCGCCGGAACCCGTCGGCCATCGCCTCGGCGGCCCGCGCCGCCGACAGGGTCGACTTGAACGAGTCGGGCGCCAGCACCACCCGCGGCGTCACGGCCGGATGTCTCCCTCCGCGAGGAGCGGGGCGACGGCCCGCCGCATGGTCTCGGACGGGTCGGGCAGGCCCGTCCACCGGCACCACGCGGCGGCGGCCTGCGCGACCAGCATCCCATCGCCGTTGGACGCCCTCATCCCCCGGGCCCGTGCCCGGCGCACCAGCTCCGTCTCGGCCGGGATGTACACGACGTCGAACACGGCGGCGGACGGGCCGAGGAGATCGACGTCGACGACCGGCCCCGGCGACAGCATCCCGACGGACGTCGCGTTGACGAACAGGTCGGCGTCCGCGAGCCGGGCGCGGGCGGCCGGGTCGTCGAACGCGAGCGGCTCGATGGAGGCGGCGTCGCCGAGGTCGCCCGCGAGGCGGCGCGGCATGGCGGCGTCGAGGTCCAGGACGGTGAGGCGGCCCGCGCCCGCCGTGGCCAGGCCGTACACGGCCGCGTGCCCGACGCCGCCCGACCCCGCGACGACCACGGACCGTCCCTTCACGTCCCCGCCGAGGCAGTCCCGGACACCGGCCATGAACCCGACGACGTCGGTGTTGAACCCGACCAGGCGCCCGCCGGCGTCCGCGGCGATGCTGTTGACCGCGCCGATGGCGCGGGCGCCGGGCTCGATCTCGTCGAGCAGGTCCATCACGCGGAGCTTGTGCGGCGCGGTGATCTGGAAGCCCATCCAGCGGTCGCGGCGCGCCTCGGCGACCTGCCCGGCGAGGCCGTCCTCGTCGACCTCGCGCAGCTCGTAGCGGGCGGCGACGCCCGCCGCCTCGAACGCGGCGTTGTGCATGACCGCCGAGTGCCGCCGGCGCAGGGGGTGGCCGAAGAGCGCGACCGTGCGCATGGTCTTCTCCCGTCGTGTCGTGTGGATGTTCATCGGCCGGTGAACCGGGCCGGGCGCTTGGCGAGGAAGGCCGCCGCGCCCTCCAGGACGTCGTCGGTCGCGAACACGGTCTCCGAACCGTCGAGCTCGTGGGCGAGACCGTCCTCCAGGGCGGTCTCGGCGGACAGGTCGAGCAGCCGCTTCGCGACCCGCGTCGCGACGGGCCCGCGCGAGGCGAGGGTCTCCGCCATGTGGCGCGCGGCGTCGACCGCCTGGCCGTCGTCGACGACGCGGGTGACCAGGCCGATCGCGAGCGCCCGCGCGGCGTCGACCGGCTCGCCGAGCAGGATCAGCTCCTTGGCACGCGCGAGCCCGACCACCCGCGGCAGCCGCTGCGTGCCGCCGCTGCCCGGCGTCACGCCGAGCTTCAGCTCGGGCATTCCGAGCTTGGACCGGCGGGTCGCGATCCGGAAGTCGCAGCACAGCGCCAGTTCGAGGCCGCCGCCGAGGGCGTGGCCCTCGATCGCGGCGACGGTCGGCACCGGGAGCGTGGCGAGCTGACGGTAGACGAGCCGCTCCAGGAGCAGCTTGTCCTCGGCGACCCGGCCGTGCAGGTCGCGGAACTCGGCGATGTCGGAACCGGCGCAGAAGGCCCGGCCCCCGGCGCCGTGCACCACTACCGCCCGGACCCCGGGATCGCGCGCGACCGCGTGGAGCGCCGAGCGCAGCTGCCGTGTCAGCTCGCGCGACACCACGTTCATGGGCGGGTTGTCCAGGACGATCTCCGTGCACGTCCCCGGGATCAGGTGCACGAGCTCGGTCATGTCGCCGCTCCCTTCGCGATGAGGTCGCCCGCCAGGCCCATCGGGGCGGCGGCGAACAGGCGCGGGTCCATCAGGGCGGGCGGGCCGGGGACGGCCGGCTCGATGTCCATGTGGGCCAGGACGTCCTTGTCCACGTCGATGCCCGGCGCCACCTCGATCAGCGCGAGCCCGCCGGGCGTCAGCTCGAACACGGCGCGCTCGGTGACGTACCGGACCGACTGGCCCTTCTCCGCCGCCAGCCGCCCGTTGAAGCTGATCTCGGTCACCGCGCCGACGAACTTGCGGTGCCGGCCCTCGCGCAGGATCGTCAGGGCCCCGTCCTCGACGGCGACGCGGAGCCCTCCCGCGGTGAACGTGCCGACGAAGCACAGCCGCCTCGTCCGCGTGCTGATGTTGATGAACCCGCCGGGCCCGCGCGGACGGTCGTCGAACGCGTGCACGTTGACGTTCCCGTGCCGGTCGACCTGCGCGAACGACAGGCTGGCGATGTCGAGCCCGCCGCCGTCGTAGAAGTCGAACATCGAGGGCTGCTCCAGCCGCGCCTGGTAGTCGCGTCCCGCGCCGCCGTCGCCGCCGAAGGCCGGCACCCCGCCGAAGATCCCCTGCTCGACGGTGAGGGTCAGCGCGTCCGCGACGCCCTCCTCGGCGGCGATCGAGCCGATCTGCTGCGAGATGCCGAAGCCGAGGTTGCAGATGTCGCCGCGGCGGAACTCCATGAGCGACCGCCTCGCGATGACCTTCCGGACGTCCAGCGGCGAGGCCGCCACCCCCGTGGACGGGGCGCGCAGCTCCCCCGAGTAGTACGGGGAGTACGCCGTGGCATAGGTCTGGCGCTGCGCGGCGTCCACGTAGACGAGGTCGACGAGGGCGCCGGGGACGCGGACGTCCGCCGGGCGCAGCGAGCCCCGCGCCGCCAGCCGCCCCGCCTGGACGACGACCTTCCCGCCGTTGTTGTGCGCGGCCATCGCCAGCGCGAGCGAGTCGCCGAGGATCGGCTCGTGCTCGAACGTGAGGTTGCCGTCCTCGTCCGCCGTGGTGGCCCGCAGGACGGCGACGTCGATCGGCAGCGCCCGGTAGAGCAGCCACTCCCGCCCGGCCAGCTCGACCACCTCGACCAGGTCCTCGGTGGTGCGGGCGTTCTGCCTGCCGCCCGTCTGCCGCGGGTCGACGTAGGTGCCGAGACCGACGTGGGTGATGTGCCCCGGGCGCCCGGCGGCCATGTCGCGGCACAGCGCCGACAGCACGCCCTGCGGGAGCGAGTACGCCTCCAGCGCGCCGTCGGCGACCAGCGCGCCGAGCCGGGGCTCGTTGCCGATGTTGCTGCCGATGGTCCGGCGGGCGAGGCCGGGCAGGCCCAGCTGCGAGAACCCGGTTTCGGCGAAGTCGCCGATGCCGACGACGCGGACGGTGGTCAGGTCGCGCGGGTGCCCGGTCTCGGCGAACCGCGCCGCGAGGGCGTCGATGAACGCCTGCGGCACGCCGTGCCCGGCGCCCGAGCCCCCGACCCAGACGGCGTCGCCGTCGCGGACGAGCGCGAGCGCGTCCTGGACGGTCCCGATGGCCGGGCTCATGGCATCAGCCCTCCGCTGTTGGGGTTGAGGGTCTGGCCGATGAGCAGCGCGGACGCGTCCGACAGGAGGAAGACGACGCAGTCGGCGACCTCGCCCGGCTCGCCGAAGCGGCCCAGCGGCAGCTCGGCCATGCGCTTGCGGCCGACCTCGCCCGCCATGACGGTCCGGCCCATGTCGGTGTTGGTGACGCCGGGTGCCACGCTATTCGCGCGTATGCCGCGCTGGCCGAACTCGCGGGAGATCGACTTGGCGAGCGCGATCAGCCCGGCCTTGGCGCTGGCGTAGTGCGCGACGTTCGGCCAGCCGACCTGGCCGAGGCGGGACGCGACGTTCACGATGCTGCCCGACCCGCGCTCCAGCATCCCGGGGATCACCGCCTGGCTGGCGTGGAAGGCGGCGGTCAGATCGGTGGCGAGGACGCGGTCCCACTCCTGCGGGGTCGTCTCCAGGAACGGCGTCTCGGGCATGATGCCCGCGTTGTTGACCAGGCCGTCGATCCGGCCGAACCGCCGCTCGGCCGCCGCGGCGAACGCGAACACCTGGTCGCGGTCGGTCACGTCGCAGCGGTGGACGTCCGTCTCGACGCCGAGGGAGCGGGCCTCGTCGGCGACGCTCTTCGCCCCGGCCTCGCTGTCCCGGTAGGCGATCGCGACATCGGCCCCGGCGGCCGCGGCGGCGAGCACGATCGACCGTCCGAGGCCCCTGCCGCCGCCGGTGACCGCCACCACCCGGCCGTGCAGCGGCCCCGCCTTGCTTCGATTCGGCATCATCCAACTCCTGTAAGCGCTTTCAATTTTCGGTTACCATCTCACAGCGTGAAGACCACTTCAAGACCCCTCCAGGACCCCGCCGGCGGGCGCGTCGTCGACGTCCACGCGCACGCCGTCCCGGCGGCCCTGCTCACCGACGACCGGCGCGTCCGGCTCGGGTCGCGGCTGACGCCGCCCGTGCCCGCCGCCCTCACCGACGTGCGCTCGCGGATCACGGAGATGGACCGGACCGGCGTGGACGTCCAGGTCGTCTCCCCATGGCTGGAGCTGAGCCCCGACGAGCTCGCCGCCGACGCCGCCACCGGCTTCCTGAACACCCTGGACGAGGCCATGGCCGCCGTCGTGGCGACGCGGCCCGACCGCCTGGTCGCCCTGTCGCTGCTCGACCGGCACGACCCGGTGTCGGCGGCGGTCAGGCTCAGGCGCGCCTCGGCGCACCCCGGCTTCGCCGGCGGCGAGCTGGCGGTGGGCGGGCCGGGCCCCCGGCTCGACGACCAGCGATGGGACCCGCTCTGGAAGGCCGCGGCCGACACCGGCGCGCTGGTGCTGCTCCATCCCTGGCGGGCGGCGTCACCGGCGGGCCTGCGCGGCGACCGGCTCGGCGACATCGTGGACAACCCGGCGCAGTCGACGGCCGCCGTCACCGCCATGATCCTCGCGGGCGTCTTCGACCGCTTTCCCGGCCTGCGGCTGTGCGTCGTTCACGGGGGCGGCTTCCTCCCCTACCAGGCGGGCAGGCTCGACGCGATCGCCAGGCTCCGCGCCGACTGGAGCGGCGACCGGGTGCCGCCGAGCACCGTCCTGCGGCGGCTCTACTACGACTCGCTCACCCATTCGGCGGCGTCGCTGTCGTGGCTCGTCGGCTTCGCCGGGAGCGACCACGTGCTGCTCGGCACCGACTACCCCTTCCCCACCGGCGACGCGGAGGGGGCCGCGGCGGTGGCGGCGGCGCCCGGCCTCACCGGCGCCCAGCGCGCCGACGTCCTCGGGCGCACCGCCGCCGGTGTCCTCGGTTACCGAGCCTTGACAGTGCCGAATCGCATGAAATAGAAAGCGCTTACAGAAATCAGGGAGGTTCGGATGGATCAGGTGCGGATCGGCATCATCATGAACGGCGTCACCGGGCGGATGGGGACGCGGCAGCACCTCGACCGGTCGATCGTGGCGATCAGGGACCAGGGCGGGATCGTCCTGCGGGACGGCCGCAGGCTGGTGGTCGACCCCGTCCTCGTCGGCCGCAACCCCGCCAAGCTGGAGGACCTCGCCCGCCGCTACGGCGTCGAGCGCTGGACGACCAGCCTCGACGAGGCCCTCGCCAACGACGACGACGCGATCTACTTCGACGCGCAGACGACGAACCTGCGCGCGGAGGCGGTCCGCAAGGCCATCGCGGCGGGCAAGCACATCTTCTGCGAGAAGCCGACGGCCGTCTCGCTCAACGAGGCGCTCGACCTCGCCCGGCTCGCCGACGCCGCCGGGGTCAAGCACGGGGTCGTCCAGGACAAGCTGTTCCTGCCCGGCATCCGCAAGCTGAAGAGGCTCGTCGACGGCGGCTTCTTCGGCACGATGCTGAGCTTCCGGCTGAACTTCGGCTACTGGGTGTTCGAGGGCGACTGGCAGCACCTCAACCGGCCGTCCTGGAACTACCGCGCCGAGGACGGCGGCGGGCTCGTCCTCGACATGTACCCGCACTGGCGCTACCTGATCGACAACACCGTCTCGCCGATCAAGTCGGTGCTATGCCACAGCGCGATCCACATCCCGAAGCGCTGGGACGAGGACGGCAGGCCCTACGCCTCCACGGCCGAGGACGCCGCCTACGGCCTGTTCGAGCTGGAGAACGGCGTCACCGCGCAGTTCACGACGTCCTGGGCCACCCGCCCCTACCGCGACGAGATCGGCGAGTGGCAGCTCGACGGCACGCACGGCAGCGCCATCGCCGGGCTCCGCGAGTGCCGGACGCAGTCGCGCGCGAACACGCCGATGCCGGTGTGGAACCCGGACATCCCCAACCCGATCGACTTCCGCGCGGGCTGGCAGGAGGTGCCCGACAACGAGGAGTTCGAGAACGCGTTCCGCGTCCAGTGGGAGATGTTCCTGCGGCACGTCGTCGAGGACGCGCCGTTCGGCTGGGACCTCCTCGAAGGCGCCAAGGGCGTCCAGCTGGCGGAGCTGGCGCTGCGGTCCTCGCGCGAGCGCCGCTGGGTCGACGTGCCCGAGCTGACGGCCGAGCCGGCGACGGCCGGGCCGGCGTGACCTCGCTGCTGCTTCCCTCCGGCACCGCGCTGGAGAGGTACTCGCCGCGCGGCGCGTCCCGGCCCCTCCCCGGCCGCCGGGACGCGCCGCGCACGCGCCGGGCGTACGCGGCCGCGCACGTCGTCGCCGACCCGCTCGGCACCGCCGACCCGGTGCTCGACCCGGCCGTCGACTGGGACGCGACGCTGAGCTTCCGGCACCACCTGTGGGATCTCGGGCTGGGCGTCGCGGAGGCGATGGACACCGCGCAGCGCGGGATGGGCCTGCCGCACGGTCTCGTCCGGGAGCTGGTCGAGCGGTCGTGCCGGGAGGCGGCGAGCCGTAACACGACGGGCGGGAGCACGACGGGCGGGGGCGCGGCCATCGCCTGCGGCGCGGGCACCGACGACCTCCCCGACGACCGGCCCGCCACCCTGGACGAGATCGAGCGGTCCTACCTCCGCCAGTGCCGGTGGATCGAGGACGCGGGCGGCCGGGTCGTGCTGATGGCCAGCCGGGCGCTGTGCCGCACGGCCCGCTCGGCCGACGACTACCTGTCCGTCTACGGGAAGGTGCTCGGCTCGCTGGACCGCCCGGCGATCCTGCACTGGCTCGGCGACATGTTCGACCCGCGCCTGGCCGGCTACTGGGGCACGCGCGACCTCGACGCCGCCGCGGACACCGTCGTCCGCCTCATGTCGGAACACGCGGGCGCGGTCGACGGCGTCAAGATCTCCCTGCTCGACGCGGAGCGGGAGGTCGCCCTGCGCCGCCGGCTCCCCGCCGGGACGACGATGTTCACCGGGGACGACTTCAACTATCCCGAGCTGATCAGGGGCGACGACCAGGGGCACAGCGACGCCCTGCTCGGGATCTTCGACGCGATCGCGCCGCTGGCGGCCGAGGCCCTCGCGCTGCTCGACGACGGCGACGCGGACGGCTTCGACCGCGTGCTGGCGCCGACCGTCCCGCTGTCGAGGGCGATCTTCGAGGCGCCGACGTACCACTACAAGACCGGCGTGGTGTTCCTCGCCTACCTGCGCGGCCTCCAGCCGCACTTCGCCATGCTCGGCGGGCACCAGGGCGCCCGGTCGCTGAACCATCTCGCCCGCCTGTTCCGGCTCGCCGACCGGGCGGGCCTCATCGAGGACACCGATCTCGCGGCCGACCGCATGCTCGCCGTGCTCGCCACCGCGGGGATCGACGGAAGGAGCCCCGGATGAACGAGCGGCAAGGGGTGAGCGTCGGACGGCTCGCCATCAACCAGATCACGGTGAAGGGGTGGTCCTTCGAGGAGACCGTGCGGGGGCTCGCGCGGCACGGGATCGGCTGGCTCGGCGCCTGGGTCGGGCCCGTCGAGGAGTACGGCCCGGACCGCGCGGCGGCGCTGCTGCGCGCCCACGGCGTGCGGGTGTCGAGCATGTGCCGCGCCGGGTTCTTCACCGGCAAGAACCCCGACGGCGGCGGGCTCGACCATGACGCCAACCGCCGTGCCGTCGACCTGACGGCGGCGATCGGCGGGGACGTGCTCTACCTGGTCAGCGGCGGCGTCCGCGACGACCTCGATCTGGCGCGCTCGCGCGCCGCCGTCGTCGAGGGGATCGCCGAGCTGGTGCCGTACGCGGCGGCGGCGGGCGTCCGGCTCGCCGTCGAGCCGCTGCACCCGATGATGTGCGCGGAGCGGTCGGTGACGGTGACGCTCGGCCAGGCGCTCGACGTCGTTGAGGAGTTCGAGCCCGCTCATGTCGGGCTCGCCGTGGACACCTACAACGTGTGGTGGGACCCCGGCCTGGACGCCTCCCTGGCCCGCGCGGGCGACCGGATCATCGGCTACCAGGTGTGCGACTGGCTGGTGCCGCAGCCGCATCCGACGTTCGGGCGCGGCATCCCGGGCGACGGCGCGATCGACATCCCCGCGATCACCCGGGCCGTCGACGCCGCCGGGTTCGGCGGCCCGATCGAGGTGGAGATCTTCAACGAGAAGGTGTGGGCGGCGGACCCCGACGACGTCCTCGCCGCCGTCGTCGCGGGCTTCCCCCGCCACGTCCTCCCCTGACCGGCTGAACGGGCCCTGCCCGTTCTAGCAGCCCGTTCTAGCGGCCCGTTCTAGCGGCCCGTTCTAGCGGCCCGTTCTGGCGGCCCGTTCTGGCGGGCCGGCGCGGCGGCGCTGTCGCGGAGCGCGAGCGCTCCCTCGATCTCCACCACGTGGCGGGGGGACGGGGAGCGCAGCGCGAGGTCCATCGCCGTCTCGCCGACCCGCTCCAGGGGGATCTCCACCGTGGTCAGCGGCGGCACCGCGTCGAGCGCGGCGGGCAGGCCGCCGAACCCGGTCACCGACACCTCGTCCGGGACGGAGACCGCGTTCGAGCGCAGCCATGACAGCGCGCCGAGCGCCATGACGTCGGCGACGGCCATCAGGCAGCGCGGCGGGTTCCGGCGGCTCATCAGCGTCTGCGCGCCGGTCAGCCCGCCCTCGCGGGACAGATCGGTGTAGACGACGTCGTCGCGGCCCAGGACGATGCCGTGGTCCTTCAGCCCCTGCCTGAGCCCCTGGAGGCGGTCGCGCACGGTCAGCAGCCGCAGCGGGCCCGCGACGACGCCGAACGAGGTGTGCCCGAGCCCCACCATCGCGCCCGCCAGCTCGCGCATGCCGCCGGCGTTGTCGATCTGGACGAGGTGGCCGATGTCGCGCCCGCGCGTCACCGACACGACCGACCCGCCGGACTCCTGGAAGGCGCTCAGCTCGGCGCGCATGGCGTCGTTGTGGGCGGTGTCGCGGAACCCGCTGCCCGCGAGGATGAGCGCCCGCACCCGCTGGTCGATGAGCCGCTTGACGTATTCGAGCTCGCGCGCCGGGTCGCGGTACGTGCACACCATGTTGACCAGCAGGTCCTCGCGCTCGGCGACCGCCATGACGCCGCCGCTGAGCAGGGCGAAGTAGCTGTCGCGGACGTCGTGGACCACGAGCCCGACGCTGGTGGAGGACGACGTCGCGAGCGCGCGGGCGTGCGGGTTGACGCGGTAGCCGAGCTCGGCCGCGGCGGCCAGCACCCGCTCGCGGAGCGCGGCCCGGCCGCCGTAGTTCGGATCGCTCAGCATCCGCGACGCCGTCGCGATCGAGACGCCGGCGCGCGCGGCGACGTCCTGGAGTCGGACCAGATTGCGGTCGGCCATGGGTGTCGGTTCCTCCCCGGTACGGTCCGCCACATCGTCGCGGAAACCGTAACCGCTTACAACTCTGACCCTTGACGTGAGTCTCATCACCTGCATACATTGCCAGCGCCTGAAATTGAAAGCGCTTACCGTTAGGGGTCTGCCATGGCGAACTCCGCCCTCCTCCGCCGTCCCCGCCTCCCGCGGCCCCGCTGGTCGTGGGCCGCCGCCGTCTGGCGGCCCGCCCTGTTGCTCGTCGCCGTCCTCGCCGTCTGGAAGGCCGTCACCGCGCTCGGGCTCGTCGAGAGCTACCTCGTCCCGGCGCCGATGGACACCTGGCACCGGTTCACCGGCAATGCCGGGTACCTCTGGGACGCCGCGCTCGTCACGACCGCCGAGACCCTCGCCGGATTCGCCGCCGCCGTCGTCCTCGGCCTGCTGTCGGCCCTGCTGATGGCCTACGCCCCCGCGCTGGAGAAGACCGTGTACCCGGTGCTCGTCTTCGCCCAGGTCGTACCGAAGATCGCCGTCGCGCCGCTGTTCGTGGTGTGGCTCGGCTTCGGCTTCTCGCCGAAGGTGCTGATGGCCGCGTTCATCGCGTTCTTCCCCGTCGTGGTCGCCGGGTTCACCGGGCTGAAGTCCATCGACCCCGACCTGATCGAGCTGTCCGCGACGATGAACGCGACCCGGATGCAGACCTTCGTCCGGTTCCGGTTCCCGGCCGCGCTGCCGTTCATCATGAGCGGGCTGAAGGTCGCGGTCACGCTCGCCGTCACCGGCGCGGTCGTCGGCGAGTTCGTCGGCGCCGACAGCGGGCTCGGCTACGTGATCGTCGAGGCCACCGGCAACGTGGACACCGCGATGCTCTACGCCGCGCTGATCCTGCTGTCGCTGATCGGCGTGGTGCTGTTCGCGCTGGTCGACCTCGCCGAGCGGCTGCTGATGCCGTGGCACAGCTCGCGCCGCCAGCCCGGCGACACCACCGCTCCCTCCTGATCGTCCCGCCGAACACCGTCACCGGCCCAATCGCAGATCCCTGGGGGGAGAACCCATGAAACGCATGCTCACGTCGTCCGCCGCGGTCGTCGCCGGGCTCGCCGTCGTCCTGACGTCGGCCACCGCCTGCGGCGACGCCGCCGGGGCCAGAGGAGGCGGCAAGGGGAAGGTGACCCTGATGCTGAATTTCTATCCGTACGGCGACCACGTCCCCTACTACTTCGGGAAGAAGAAGGGCATCTTCGACAAGCACGGCATCGATCTGAAGATCGTCCCGGGCAAGGGGTCGAACGCGGTGGCGCAGGCCGTCGCCGCGGGCAAGGCCGACTTCGGCGTCGTCGACACCGCCGCCGTCCTCACCAGCGTCGACGCGGGCGTCAAGGTCAGGAGCATCGGCTCGTTCTTCCAGACCTCGCCGTCGGCGGTGCAGTTCTTCAGCGCCTCCGCCATCGCCAAGCCGCAGGACCTCAAGGGCAAGACGGTCGCGCTCACCTCCGGCGACCCGTACGCCGCCGTCCTGCCCGCGTTCCTCAAGGCCAACGGCGTCCCGGCCGGCGAGGTCAAGACCGTCAACGTGCAGCCGGCCGCCAAGATCGCCGCCGTGATCAGCGGGAAGGCCGACGCGCTGGTCGGCTTCATCAGCGACCAGGGCCCGACGATCACGGAGAAGGCCGGGAAGCCGACCGGCTACCTGCTCTTCTCCGACTGGGGCGTGAAGGCGCTCGGCGCCGGGCTGGTCGCGTCCGACAAGACGCTCTCCACGGACACGAAGCTGGCGACGTCGCTCTGGAAGGCGACCAGCGAGTCGTTCGCGGCCGCCGTCAAGGACCCGGACGCCGCCGTGGCCTCGATGGACGGCGCGAGCCCGAGCCTGCCCTCGCAGAAGGTGCTCGCCGAGCAGTGGAAGCGCGCCTCCCGACTCCTGCACACCCAGCGGACGGGGTCGGCGGCGCCGGGCGTCAACGACGAGGCGGACTGGAACGACACCATCAAGCTGTTCGCGGGGCTCGGCGTCATCGCGTCCGCCAAGCCGGCCGCGACGTACTGGAAGCCGCTCGGCCGATGAGGGACGACATCGAGATCCGCGACGTCACGGTGCGGTTCACCACGAAGAGCAAGACCACGGTCGCGCTGGAGAACGCCTCGTTCACCGTCCGGCCCGGGGAGTTCGTCTCGATCGTCGGGCCGTCGGGATGCGGCAAGTCGACGCTGCTCAAGCTGGTCGCCGGGCTCGTCCGGCCGACCGGCGGCGAGCTGGCGCTGCGCGGCGAGCGCGTCCGCTCGACCAGCGCCGAGATCGGCTTCGTCTTCCAGAAGGCGGCGCTGCTGGAGTGGCGCACGGTCCGCCGCAACATCACGCTCCAGGGCGAGATGCGGCGCATGCCGAGGAAGGAGGTCGAGCGGCGGGCGCGGGAGCTGATGGAGATGACCGGCCTCCTGGACTTCGCCGACGCGATGCCGCACGAGCTGTCCGGCGGGATGCAGCAGCGGGTGTCGCTGTGCCGGGCGCTGCTGCACCGGCCGTCAGTGCTGCTGATGGACGAGCCCTTCGGCGCCCTCGACGCGCTGACCCGCGAGGCGATGAACGTCGAGCTGCGGCGGATCTGGCGGGAGACCGGGACCACCGTCCTGCTCGTCACCCACTCGGTCGCCGAGGCGGTCTACCTTTCGGACCGCGTCGTCGCCATGACCGCCCGCCCGGGCCGGGTCGCCGAGATCCTGGACATCGACCTGCCGCCCGACCGGGACTACTCCGCGACGATGGGCGCCGAGGAGTTCGGCCGCAAGACGTCCGCGCTGCGGGCCCTGCTCGGCAGCGCCCACGGCGGCTCGCACGACTGACGCACGACCGGCGTCTGACGCACGACCGGCGCGAGGGCCGTGCCGCCGGTCCGTCCCGAAGGCTCCGGGACGGGACGGCGGCACGGCCCTCGCCGTCGTCATCCGCCGGAGAGCCGCATCAGGCGAAGGATGTTGCGGCGGTAGATCCGGTCGCGCTCGTCGGCGGTGACGTCGAGGCCGTCGAGCACGCGGATGGTCTCCCGGATGTAGAGCGGGCCGCCCTCGGGGTCGAAAGGGCAGTCGGTACCGAACACGACGTGGTCGGCGCCGAAGAAGTCCAGGCCGCACCGGGTCCCGATGTCGGAGCCGGACAGCGAGGTGTCGGCGTAGAACTTGCGGAAGTGGTCGAGCGGGCGGCGCGGCGCGTCCCGCAGGCGCTCGAAGTCCGCGCCGGACGTGCGGCTCCCGAGCTGCGGCCCCCAGCCGACCCCGATCCTGCCCTCCAGGTACGGGATCATCGCGCCCATGTGATGCGTGATGATCTTGAGGTCGGGGTGCCGCCGGAACAGGCCGGAGAACACCAGCCGGGCCATGGCGGCGCTGGTCTCGTACGGCCAGCCGAACGCCCACCAGATCTCGTACCGGGAGACGTCCTCGGTCGCGTAGTCGGCGAACGCCGGGGTCCGGGCCGGGTGCATCCAGACGGGCAGGTCCCGCGCGGCCATCTCGGCGAACACGCCGGCGAACGCGGGATCGTCCAGCGGCCGCCCGTTGACGTTGGTGAACACCTGCACGCCGCGGGCGCCGAGGTCGTCGACGGCGTACGCGAGTTCGGCGAGCGCCGCGTCCGGGTCGTCCATCGGCAGGGAACCGACGAAGACCGGGAACCGGTCGGGGTGCTTGTCGCACAGCTCGCGCATCGAGTCGTTGGCGAGCCGCGCCAGCGGCGGCGACCCGCCCGGTCCGGCGAGCAGCTCGATCGGCGGCGAGGAGAGCGTGAGCACCTGCTGGTAGCCGTCGCCGAATTCGTCCATGATCCGGAGCCGCTCGTCGAGGTCGTGCAGCGCCGGCAGTTCCAGCCAGCGCTTGAACGCGGCCGGGTCGGCGATCTCCCGCATCCGCGCGAAGTACGGCTCCGGCAGGATGTGGCTGTAGGCGTCGATCTTCATCCTTCTCCTCGTGATGTCCGCGGCACCCAGCGGGTGATCCTCCGGTCGACGGCCTGCACCAGCGCGACGGCGCCGAGCGCCACGGCGATGATCACCAGCAGCACCGCCAGGACGCTCGCCCCGTCGAAGCGCCCGCCCGCCTGGGTCACGACGCGGCCGAGGCCGACGACGGCGATGAACATCTCGCCGTTGATCATTCCGGTGACGGCGCGTCCGACGCCGAGCCGGACCCCGGCCATGATCATCGGGGCGGCGGCGGGCAGCATGACGCGCAGCAGCACCTTCCCCTCGCTCGCGCCGTACGAGCGCGCCATCTCCACCAGATGCCCCGGCACCGCCTGGATCGCCGACGCCGTGTTGATGATCATGACGAACATCGAGTACATGACGACGACGGCGACGATCGAGCCGCGGCCCTCGCCCAGCAGCGAGAAGAAGATCGGCGCGAAGACCAGGGACGGCGCGGTGAGCAGCGCGTAGACGTACACGCCGAGCGCGGCCTCGACCTTGCGGTAGCGGCCCATGGCCACCCCGATCGCCAGCCCTCCGGCGAGCGAGATCGCGAACCCGAGGACGAGGTTGATCAGGCTGTCGCGCAGGCTGCTGAAGATCAGCCCGCTGGAGGCCATGTCGGCGAGCCGGTCCAGCACCGTGCTGAGCGGCGGGAAGAACGACGCGTCCGCCAGGTGCCCGACCAGCTCCCAGGCCGCCGCGGCGGCGGCCAGGCTGACCGGCGTCGCCGGCAGGCGCCGCCAGGACCGCCGCCCGCGCGACCGCGCGGCGCCCTGGCGCTCCATGACCGCGCTCATCCGGCCGCCTTGGCCGGACGGTCCGCTTCGGCCCGGCGGTGCTCCGCGTGCATGTCGCGCAGCCGGTCCCACAGGTAGGCGGTGATCTCGACGTACTCGCCGGAGCGTTCCAGCGCGCCGACGTCACTGGAGCGCGGCCGTTCCAGCGGGACCGGCACGATCTCGGCGATCTGCCCCGGACGGGCGCTCATCAGGACGACGCGGTCGCCGAGCAGCACCGCCTCCTCCATGCTGTGCGTGATGAACACGACGGTCAGCCGCCGCTCCTCCCAGATGGACAGCAGCTCCTCCTGGAGCAGCCGGCGGGTCTGCTCGTCGACGGCGCCGAACGGCTCGTCCATGAGCAGCACCCGCGGCTGGACGGCGAGCGCCCGGGCGAGGCCCACGCGCTGCTGCATGCCGCCGGACAGCTCGCCGGGCCGCTTGGTCTCGAAGCCCGCCAGCCCCACCGTGCCGATCAGCGCGCGGGCGCGCTCCTCGCGCTCGGCGCGGCCGACGCCGCGCATCCGGAGCCCGAACGCCACGTTGTCCAGCACGGTCGCCCACGGCAGCAGCGCGAAGTTCTGGAAGACCATGCTGCGGTCGGGGCCCGGCCCGCGCACCGGCGAGCCGTCGATGCGGATGTCGCCGTCGTCCCACGGGATGAGGCCCGCGATCGTCTTGAGCAGCGTGGTCTTGCCGCAGCCGCTCGGCCCGAGCACGGTCAGGAACTCGTCGGGACGGACGTCGAGGTCGACGTCGTGCAGCGCCTCGACGACGCCGCCGTCCTGGCCGGTGTACGTCTTCCGCAACCCGCGGATCTCGATCATCGAACGCTCCTTGCCGTGGTGGTGCGTGCCCATTGGGTCAGCTTGCGTTCGGCCCACCGCGCGGCGGAGATCAGCAGCAGCGCCTCCGCCAGGATGATCACGATGGTGCCGTAGAGGAGCGGGGCCTGGAACAGGCCGCGGTACTCCAGGATCAGCCCGCCGAGCGCGTCGGAGACCATGAGCAGCTCGACGATGACCATGCCGGTGACCGCGCGGCCGAGGCCCAGCCTGATGCCCGTCATGATCGCCGGCAGCGCGCCGGGCAGCAGGACCCGCGTCCAGATGGCCCGCTCGTCCGCCCCGAACGAGCGGGCCATCTCGATCAGCGACGGGTCCACCTGCCGGACCCCGGCCCGGGCGTTCACCACCACCATCACGATCGAGAAGACCGTGACGAGGATGACCCGGGAGGCCAGCCCGAAGCCCACCGACATCACCAGCAGCGGGATGATCGCCGCCATCGGGGTGACGAGCAGGATGTTGAGGTACACGTCCGCCAGCCGCTCCAGGGTCCGGAACCGGCCGAGCAGGATGCCCGCCGGCACCCCCACGACGACGGTGATCCCGAAGCCGATGACGAGCGCCTGGTTGCTGACGTACATGGCCCGCCACAGCTCCGCGGTGCCGAGCAGCTCGACGGTCGCCTCGACGGTCTCGGTGAAGCTGGGGATGAGCAGCCCGCCCCGCTGCCGGACGTACAGTTCCCACCCCGCCGCGAACACGGCGAACGTGAGCAGCTGATACGGCAGGTTCCGCTCGGCGAGGCGCCGGAGCGGACCGGGCCGCCGTGCGGGACGTGGCCCGGTCCGCGCGCCCGTCCGGCGCGGCGGCCGGCGCGTCGTCGCGGCCGTCATCGAGCGCCCTTGACGAAAGTCAGGTCCGCGGCGTCCTTCGCGGTCATGCCCTTCTTGATCACGCCCGCGCGGACGAAGAAGTCGATGGTTCCCTGGACGTTCTTCTCGGTCAGGGCGGCCGCGTCGAACAGCCGCGCCTTGGCGTAGCGGTCGGCGACCTTCGTCATCTCGGCGCCGTCCTCCTCCGGCAGGTACTTGGCGGCCAGCCCCACCAGGTACCGGGGATCGGCGTTGATCTTCGCGTGCTGGCGCGTCAGCGCGGTCACCAGCGCCTGGGTCACGTCCTTGTGCTCGGTGATGAAGTCGCTGTTGGCGTACACGGTCTGCGGGCGCAGGTCGGGCAGGCTCTCCGCGAAGTCGGCGACCTTGGCGAACCTGCCGCCCTTGGACTCCAGCGCGACCACGTCGGAGACCTCCAGCGCGGTCGCGGCGATCCGCCCGGTCACGAGCGCCTGGGCGCGGACGTCGGAGCCGCCGATCGTCAGGTACTTGGGCTCCTTGCCAGAGGAGCAGTTGGCCTTCACCCACTCCTTGACCATCGCGGTCGCGGTCGCGCCCTCGCTGAAGATTCCGAACGGGCTGCCGTCCAGCTGGTCGCACGAGGAGACGCCGGGCTTGCCGTAGACCGCCCACTGGTTGCCGATGGCATCGGCGATGATCTTGATGGGTGCGTCGCGCTCGACGGCGAGCAGGGCGGGGCTGGTGGCCTCGGCCGAGACCGCGTAGTCGCCCTTGGCGAGCCCCTCGATGGACAGCTCGGGCTCGGCCAGCTCGACGACCTTGATCTTGTGGCCCTGGCCGCGCAGGTCGTCGAGCGCGGCGAGGATCGGCACGGTCGTGATGTCCGGTTCGGTGACCGCCACCTTGAACGAGAGCGTCCCGTCCTTGTTGGTCTCGGCCGCGCCTCCGCCTCCGCACGCGGCCAGGGTGAAGAGGGTCCCGAGTGCGGCCAGCCGTCTGAGATGTCTCCCGGCGTACACAGCCTCCTCCTTCAGGATCGTGCCGCTTCTCCCGGCTTCGTTCGAAAGCCGAGGTAACCGACTAGGCAAACGTATGCCTTGGGCCGCATCGTAGTGAGCGGCACCACAGAAATGTCAAGACCGATCCCCAGAAACATGTGCTGGTCCGGGCTGGGTTCGTTGTCGTCACCGCAGGCCCGTGCCATACTTTAGGAAAACGTTCTCCTAGGAAGGGTGGCCGTGAGCTCACTCGCGGAAGTGGCCCAGGCGGCAGGCGTGTCGGTGTCCACCGCGTCACGGGTGCTGACCGGGTCCAGCCATCCCATCTCGGCCAAGACCCGCGCGAAGGTCATCGAGGTCGCCGAGGAGCTGGGCTACTCGCCCAGCGCGCTCGCCCGCGCGCTCGTCTCGCGCAGCAGCCGGCTCATGGGCGTGCTCGTGAGCGACATCGTCAACCCGTACTTCTCCGTCATCGCCCGCGGGGTGGACGACGTCGCCAGCCGCGCCGGCTACGTCACGATGCTGTGCAACGTCGACCGCCGCACCACCACGGAGATCACCCGCGTCCGGACGATGCGCGACTACCGCGCCGCCGGCGTCATCTTCGCGGGCAGCGGCTATGTCGACGACCCGCGGGAACCGGAGCTCGCCAAGGCCGTCCGCCAGGCGCAGGAGCAGGGCATCCGCGCCGTGTCGCTCACCGCCCGCGACATCGGGTGCCCGGTCATCGCCGCCGACGCCCAGGCCGCCGCCCACGACATCACCGACTACCTCGTCTCGCTCGGGCACCGCCGGATCGCGTTCATCGAGGGTCCCGAGGGCATGGTCGCCACCCGGCAGCGCCGCGACGGCTTCCTCGCCTGCATGAGCAACGCCGACCTCGCCGGCAGCGCCCAGTGCCTGCCCGGCGGCTTCGACTTCGAGGCCGGGCACGCCGCGACCATGCGCCTGATCGCGCGCCCGCCGCTGCCCGACGCGATCGTCGCCGCCAACGACGAGGCCGCCGTGGGCGCGCTCAACGCGCTCCGCCAGGCGGGCATCGACGTGCCGGGCGAGGTCTCCGTGGCCGGCATCGACGACCTCAGGGTCGCCCAGTTCGTCGGCTTGACCACGGTCAGCCTGCCGCTCTACGAGATGGGCGCCATGGCGGCCCGGCACATCATCGACACTCCCCCGGAGTCCGCCACGGGCCCCGCCGAGAACACCGCCCTGAGCCACCGCCTCATCCCCCGCGACACCACCGCCCGCCGGCCCGCGCGGGCGGGGAGTTGACCTCGACCGTGGTCGAGGTTGCAGGCTCGGGCGCATGGACATCGGTATCGGACTGCCCGGCCACGCGCCGTGGACCGACGGCACAGCACTGGTCGAGTGGGCGCGCCGCGCTGAGCGCCGCGGCTTCAGCACGCTCGCCGCGAGCGACCGCCTCGTCTGGACGACCCCGGAGCCGCTGATCACCCTGGCCGCGGCGGCCGGGGCGACCAGCCGCATCGGGCTGCTCACCAGCGTGCTGCTGGCGCCGCTGCGCGCCGGCCACACGCTGTTCGCCACGGCCGTCACCACGCTCGACCAGGTCGCCGGGGCCGGGCGGCTCCGGCTCGGCCTCGCCGCCGGGTTCCGCGAGGACGACTTCGCGGTCGGCGGCGTCGACTACCGCACCCGCGGCCGGGAATTCGACGCGCTGCTGGACCGCCTGGCCGACGTCGCCGTCCGGGGCGGGGTGGACGGGCACGAGCCGGTCGGCCCGCCGCCCGCCACCCCGGGCGGGCCGCCGCTGCTGTTCGGCGGCGACTCGCCCGCCGCGCTCCGGCGGATCGTGACCCGCGGCACCGGATGGATCGCCGGTGACGCGACGGTGGAGGCCGTCCAGGAGTTCATGCCCGGCCTGCGGACGGCCTGGACGGACGCGGGCAGGCAGGGGTCGCCGCGGCTGGTCGCCTCGGTGATGTACGCGCTCGGGCCGAAGGCGCGGCAGTCCCTCGCCGACGCCATCGGCCCGTACTACTCCTTCGCCGGGGCGGAGTACGCCGAGTACGGCGTCGCCCAGGCGTACCGCTCCCCCGAGGGGATCAGGGCGGCCGTCGACGCGTTCGCCCGGATCGGCTGCGACGAGCTGATCTTCACGGGCAACGACCCCGATCCGGACCAGGTCGATCTCCTCGCCGACGCCATCGGCCTCTGAAGGGTCAGGGGCCTTCCGGGTCGACGATGTCACGGTCCACCCAGAACGGGTCGACCAGGGAGCGCAGCCGGTCCGCGCCGACGCGGTCCAGGACGTCCAGTGCCGCGATGTTGTCGGTGAGCTGCCGCATGCTCGTGGAGCCGAACAGCACCGTGCTCGTGGACGGGTGCGTCAGGGTGAAGGCGATGCAGAGCTGCGCCGGGGTGGCCTCCAGCTCCTCGGCCAGCTCGGCGAGGCCCTGGGCGGCGCGCTGGATGCGGGGGCGGATGTCGCCCGGGTCCCGGCCGATCTGCCGTGACTCGCCCGACTTCCCGGCCAGGATTCCGCCCTCCAGGACGTCCGACGCCTGGAGGGACACGCCCTCGGCGAAGACGGCGGCGAACGGCTCCCCGTCGGGGATGGAGCGCCGGCACGGGCTGTACTTCAGCTGCGCGAGCTGCGGTCCCGGCGACCCGGCGGCGAGGGCGTGCTCGCGGATCGTCCGGACGGCGGTGGCCGACCAGTTGTTGACGCCCCAGCAGCCGAGCAGGCCCTCCCGCTCCAGCGCGGCGAGGTCCTCGGCGAGCGCCTTGAGGTCGAGGTCGTCGCTGCGGATGTCGCCGAGGACGGCCACGTCCGCGTGGTCGGCGCCGACCCGGAACAGCGCGTTGGCGAGCTGGTCGCGCATCGACTGCCGCGGATACCCCTCCAGCCACAGTTTCGTGGACAGCAGGTAGTCGTCCCGGGCGATCCCCGCGGCGCGGACCATCGCGGAGAACAGCACGTCGGTGAACACCGGCGGATGCACGCCGGGGATCCCGTAGACGGCGACGTCGAACAGGTTGATGCCGGAGTCGACGGCGTGCCGGATCATCTTGACGGCCTCGCCGAAGTCCATCCGGTCGTAGGTGTGCCAGGAGCCGAGCGACAGGACGGAGACCTCGGGCCCGGCCGAGCCCAGGCGGCGGTGCGGGACCCTCTGGTCTTTTCCGGGGGGTGTGGGGGGTCGTCCCCCCACAGATGACTGGGCGGGGGCGTTCTGCGAAGACACGATGGGGGCGATCCTTACCGGTTGGGGTTGATGACGGCCTTGACCTGCTCCAGCCGCGACATGGCCGTCAGGGCGCCGGACGCGCCGTCGAGGCCCTCGGGGGCGCTGAACAGGTCGTCCCAGGGGAAGCGGTCCCGGGACGCGCGCAGGAACTCGATGCCGCGGTACAGGTCACCGACGTCTCCGTTCAGCGAGCCGAGCACGTTCAGCTCCTTGCCCATGATCGCGCCGAGCACGATCTCGTCGGGCTTCGGCCCGGTGCTGCCGACGATGACGAACCGGCCGCCGAACGCTGCCATGCCGACGGCCTCGGCGCCGATGCCGGGCGCGCCCGCGAGGTCGAGGACGAGTTCGGCGCCGCGCCCCGCGGTGGCCTCCATGACCGCGGCGATCCGGGAGTCGGCGTCGCCGTCGAGCCCGACGGTCTCGTCGGCGCCGAAGCGGCGGGCCAGGTCGAGCCGGGCGTCCGGCGCGCCGATCGTGATGACCTTGCCCGCGCCGGACAGGCTCGCGACGGCCGTCGCGACGATCCCGAGCGCGCCCGCGCCCTGGACCACGACCGTCGATCCGGGGCGCACTCCCCCGGCCCGGTCGTAGGCGTGCAGGACTGTCTTGACCGCGCATCCGGCGGACGCCGCCCAGGTGTCCTTCACCTCGTCGGGCAGGACGAGCTTCAGCGCCCCCGGCGTCACGTAGTTGTGCCCGGCGAGGCCGCCCGTCGCGTAGGGGAAGCGGTCGGCGCGCAGCAGGAACCCGTAGCCGCGCTCGGAGCACGCGACGGGGTTGCGCAGGACGGTGCAGCCGTAGCAGCGCCCGCACACCGACTCCGACCAGCCGATGCGGTCGCCGACCTTGACGTCGCGGCCGAGCGCGTCACGGGTCCCGGGGCCGACGGTCACGACGGTGCCCATCGTCTCGTGCCCGAGGACGATCGGCAGCATCTCGGGGAACGCCATGGCGCCGGACCACAGGTGCACGTCCGTCGCGCACAGGGTGGCGCAGTCGACCTGGACGAGCGCGGCGCCCGGCTCGCACTCGGGGGGCAGCGGAAGCTCCTCGATGCTCAGGTCCGCGCCGTGCTCGCGGAGCACGGCCGCCCTGGTGGAGGTCGGGTGGAGCATCTGTCCTCGTTTCTTCGTCTGGGGGGGACCGCGCTCAGCGGCTGTGCGCGGTGTCCCAGACCTCGCGGCGGCTGCGCCACCACAGGAGGACGAGGATCACCACGAAGGGCACGACGCCCTGGTACTTCTGGATGGAGTCCACGGAGGACGACATGCCCTCCAGGCACCCCACGATGAGGCCGCCGGCGAGCGTCAGCGGCAGGTTGCGGAACGCGCCGACCATCGCCACCGCGAGCGCGGTGCTGATCAGCCCGGACAGGGTGCCGAAGTCGCCGCCGAGCCGCGGCGCGACCAGCACGATCACCAGCATCGTGATGGCGCCGACGCCGGCCCAGACGCCGACGGCGAGCCGCGGCGCGGGAATGCCGACGACCTCGGCGGTGCCCGGCCGCTCCGACAGGGCCTGCAGCTTCAGCCCGAGCCTGGTGCGGGTCAGCATCAGCCCGACCGCCACCGTGATCAGCACGGCGAACGCCAGCGACACCAGCACCGACTGCGGGACGACGACGCCGCCGACGGTGAAGACGGGGTCGCTGAACGGGTTCGGGAACTGGCGGGCGCCGGTGGTGGTGCCGCCGAACAGCCGGAGCCCGATCGCGGTCAGCGCCACGTAGAGCGCGACCGTGACGGCGGCCTTCGTCCCCTCGCGGTGACCCGCGAACCATTTGACGAGCGCCGCGCCGAACAGCCCGGACAGCAGCGCCGCGGAGACCGCGCCGACCAGCAGGGCGAGCCACACGTTCAGGCCCCGGTCGGTGAGCGAGACCATCGTGAAGGCGCCCATCGCGCCGACGGCCGTCATCGCGAAGTTGACCACGGCGACGAGCCGGTAGGTCAGCACGACGCACAGGCCGAGCAGTGCGTAACCGCCGCCGCTGGTCAGCCCGGCGACCACAGAGTTCAGCATCGGATACCTCCGGAGGGACCGGGCGCGCGGGACGTGCCCGCGCGCCCGGTGCGCACGGCTACTTCTTGGTGGGGACGGTGAAGCCGCCGGGCAGGACCTTCCAGCCGCCGTTCTCCGCCTTCACGAACTGGCTGCCCTTGATCGGGTTGTGCTCCTTGCCGGGACCGAACACGTACGGGGTGCCGACCATCGGGTAGTTGATCGGCTTCATCTCCTTGAACGCCTTGGTCACCGACTCGCGGGTGATGTCGCCCTTGATGGTCTTGAGGACCTGGACGAACACGTCCGCCGACATCACCGCGCCCTGGCTGAACGCGGTCTTCTGGATGCCGTTCTTCTCGATGATCTGCGACCAGCGCTCGTTGCCCGGCAGCTTCGGGTCGGTGTAGGGCTGCCACTCGGTGCCGGCGTAGGCGTTCATGCCCGCCGGGATCACCTTGGCGTTGGCGTCGGTGTAGCTGTTCGCCGCGAGGATGAAGTCGACGTTCTGCATGCCCTGGGTCTTGGCCTGCTGGAACCACGGCCCGACCTGCGAGTTGTAGGCCACGGCCTGGCAGCCCGCGTTCTTCAGCCCCACCAGGTAGCGGGTCGGGTCGCCCTGGCCGACGGCGAGGTTCTTGTGCGCGAGGGTCTTGCCGGTGAGGTTCGTCCACTCCTTGATCGCGGCCTCGATGCCGCCGCCGCTGCCCGGCAGGACGGTGTAGGCGATGCAGACCTTGTCGCGCTTCAGCGTCTCGGACGCGTAGTACAGCATCGCCGTGGTCAGCGTGTACGGCCCGGGGTTCACCGGCGCGATGTTCGGGCTGGTGAAGCAGGACGGGTCGACGCCGATCGCCGGCACCGAGACGATCTTCTCCTTGCTGTAGGTGGCGCGGTTGACACCGCAGTCCACCGCGCTGGACGACCCGGCCAGCGCGACCACGTTCTCCGACTTGATCAGCTGCCGGGCGGCCTGGCTGGACCGCGCCGGGTCCATCGCGTCGTCCTTGCTGACCAGCTCCAGCTTCCGGCCGTTGACGCCGCCGGCGGCGTTGACCTCGTCGAAGACCGCCTTGACGGCCTTCGGGACCTCGGGGGTCTGGAACAGTCCGGTGATGCCGTTGATCGCGCCGACCTTGATCGGCCCGTCGGTGCCGCCGGAGTCCGAGCAGCCGGCGCCGGCGATGGAGATGAGGAGCGCGGCCGCGGCCGCCCCCGTGGCTGTGCGCGTGTATGTGCGTTTCATCGAAGTGGCCCTTGTTTCGCGGGAAAGGTGGGTGGTGGTTTGACGGAACGGCTCAGGACGCCGGAACGTCCGCGGCCCCGAGGTAGGCGGCCCTGACTGCGGGGTCCTCCAGGACCTCGGCCGTCGGACCTGAAGCGATCACATTCCCGAAGTCCAGGACGGTGACCTGCTCGCACACCGCCTGGACCAGCTCCATGTCGTGCTCGACCAGCAGGATCGACACCCCGAAGGTCTCGGGCACGGCCGTGAGCCTGGCGCCGAGCGCCAGCGACTCGGCGGCGGACTGCCCGGCGGCGGGCTCGTCCAGCAGCGCCACCTTCGGCCGCGCCGCGACGGCAGCCGCGACGTCCAGGAGCCGGCGGCTGCCGGCGTCCACGATGGACACCGGGACCTGCCCGGGCGGGCAGCCGAAGAACTCCAGCAACTCGTCCGCCTCGGCGCGCGGCAGCCGCCGCCCCGCGCCGATCGTCAGGTACTCGTACTGGGTGAGCTCGGGCGCGATGGCGGTGGTCTGGAAGGTGCGGCGCAGCCCGAGCGTCGCCCGCCGGTTCGGGGACAGCCGGTCCAGCGGCCGTCCGGCCAGCTCGACCGCGCCCTGGTAGCCGACGAACCCGCTGACCGCCGCGATGAACGTGGACTTGCCGGCGCCGTTCGGGCCGATGAGCCCCACGACGCCGCCCTCCGGGACGGTCAGGTCGACGGCGTCGAGCGCGACGACCTCCCCGAACTTGACGGTCATCCCCCGGACGGTGAGCAGCGGCTCCCCGCTTCCCCCGCCCCCGGCCGGACGCACCACGTTCGCACCGGCCAGCTCCTCGGAGGTCTTCTTCTCCCCGTCCTCGGAGGTCTGCTCCTCAGCGGCCTTGAGGAGTTTGCGGGCGCCGGCCTCCCGCTTGCGCATCCGGGTGAGGTCGGTCTGGCTGAGGCCGCTGCGCAGCGCGAGCAGCGCGCCGGCGCCGAACAGCACGCCGCCGAAGTCCTGCGGCAGCGAGATCTTCTCCATGATCGTGCCCATGATCGCGCCGAAGATCCCGCCGAGCACGGCGCCCTCCGGATGGTGCGGGCCGATCATGACGGCGACGGCGAACAGCGCCAGGGACTGGCCCATCGCGAAGTTCTGCGGCACCACCAGGCTCAGCTGGCCGGCCAGCAGCCCGCCGCCGATCCCGGCGACGAACGCGCTGATCGCGAAGGCGGCGAGCTTGCTGCGCGCGACCGAGATGCCGTGCGCGGCGGCGGACCGCTCGGAGTGCCGCAGCTCGTACCAGGACAGCCCGAGCCGGGTCTTGCCGACGATCCCGAGCGCGACGGCCAGGATCGTGAACACGATGATGCAGAGGATGAGGTAGCCGCCGTCGGTGTCGAACGGGGCGGGCCGGTCCAGCGTCGTCAGGTCGTCGGCGCCGGGGAACTCGTTGACGTTCAGGACGATGTCGGTGGAGACCGCGAACCCGAACGTCACGACGGCGAGGTTGACGCCGCGGATCCGCAGCGCGGGCAGCCCGATCGCGACGCCGACGGGCACCGCGGCGAGGCCGCCGATCACCAGCCACAGGAAGAAGCCGCCGGGCGCCCCGGCCACGTTCAGCCGGAGCATGACCCACGCGCCGATCGCCGCGAAAGACATCTGGCAGAGCGACATGACGCCGGCCCGGCCGACGATCACACCGAAGCTCTGCATGATCACCGCGCTGATCGCGGCGCTGATGGCCAGGTAGACCCAGTACGGCGGCAGCACCACCGGCAGCACCGCGCACGCGAGGACCGCGGCGCCGAGGCCGGCGCCGAGGCTCCGCTTGTCCAGCACGTTCATTCGGGCTCGCTCTCTTTCGTGGCGGCGTCCGATCCGGTGGGAGCGTCCGATCCGGTGGCGGCGCTCAGGGGCGGGCCGCCGAAGTAAAGGCGGTGCAGGCGCCGCTCGTCGCCGCGCAGTTCCTCGCACGGGCCGGAGAAGACCACGCCGCCCTTGCGCAGCACGTGGACGTGGGTGCCGATGTCGAGCGCGAGGTTCGCGAACTGCTCGATCAGCACGACCGCGATGCCCATCCCGGCCAGCTCGCCGACCGTTCCCATGAGCCGGCGCACCACCAGCGGCGCGAGGCCCAGCGACATCTCGTCGATCAGGACGACCTTCGGCGCCGAGACCAGCGCCCGGCCCAGCACGAGCATCTGCTGCTCGCCGCCCGACAGGTACCCGGCCTGGAGGTTGCGCCGCTTGTCCAGCTCGGGGAAGAGCTTGTAGACGGTCGCGAGGTCGCCGTCGCCCGACTGGGAGACGATGAGGTTCTGCTCGACGGTGAGCGTCCGGAACGTCGTGCGCGCCTGCTCGACGTAGCCGAGGCCGGCCCGGGCCCGCTTGTAGGGGGCGAGCTTCTCGATGGGCGTCCCGTCCAGCCGGATCGTGCCCGCCTTGACGGGGGCGAGGCCGGCGATGCCGTCCATGAGCGTCGTCTTCCCGGCGCCGTTCGCGCCGAGGACGACGGTGACCGCGCCCGGGGCCGCGTCGAGCGTGACGTCGTGGACGACCGGGACCTCGGCCCGGTTCACCTTGACGCCCGCCAGGGCGAGAGCCGGAGCGGCCATCAGTCGCCGTCCGTCCCGAACGCGGCGCGCAGCGCGGCGGCCGCCTTGGCCTGGGCCTGCTTCGCGGCCGTCAGCTCGGTGGCGAGCGGGCCGAAGAACGCGTGGATGATGCCGTCGTAGCGGACGAGCTCGGTCTCGACGCCCGCCTCCTTCAGCCGCGCGGCGTACTCCTCGCCCTCGTCGCGGAGCACGTCGCACTCCGCCTCCAGGATCAGCGCGGGCGCCAGGCCCTTCAGGTCGCCGGAGCGCAGCGGCAGCAGATACGGGTCGTCGAGGTCGGCGGGGCCGGTCGGGTAGGTGGTGAAGAACCAGTCCATGCTGGACTTGGAGAGGAAGTACCCTTCGGCGTACTCGGCGTAGGAGGCGCGGCCGTCGTCGGGGTGGCCGAGGACTGGCGACACGAGGACCTGGAGGGCGATCTCGGGGCCGCCGAGGTCGCGGGCCTTGAGGGCGGCGACGGCGGCGAGGTTGCCGCCCGCGCTCTCCCCGCCGACGGCGATCCGGGACGGGTCGGCGCCGATCTCCCTGCCGTGCTCTGCGACCCAGGCGACGGCGGCGTAGGCGTCCTCGGCCGCGGCCGGGAAGGGGTTCTCAGGGGCGAGCCGGTAGTCGACGGACAGGACGATGGCGCCGGCGGCGGCGCAGACGGCGCGGCACGAGTACTCGTTCTCGTCGAGGCCGCCGATGGTCCAGCCGCCGCCGTGGTACCAGACGAACGTGGGGAACGGGCCCGGGCCCTTGGGGGTGTAGACGCGGACGGGCAGCTCGCCGGCCGGGCCGGGGATCGTGGTGTCGGCGACGGAGCCGACCTCGGGGAGGTCGTCCGGCATGACCCACATCTGGCGGAACCCCTCGCGAATCGCCACGACGTCGAGCGGTCCTGATGCGTTCGGGTCCTCGGCAGGGGTGCGGTCGATGATCCGCTGCGCCTCGGGATCCAGGGGCATCGTTTACCTCCGAAGGCCCGGTGTGTCCGTGCCCGTGGGGCCGGACACTCCAAAATCGTATCTGATTCCGTGTACGTTAATTGCATCTCATCGACGGTGTCCAGAGGTGGAGCACGATATGCAGGATGTTTCCTTCGCAGACCTTGTTTTTACTGGCGGCAGGGTCTACACGGTCGACGCGCGGGACCGCGTCGCCGAGGCGGTCGCCGTCCGCGGCGGCCGGATCGCGCGCGTGGGCACGGCCGAGGAGATCGCCCCGCTCGCCGGGCCGGACACGCGGGTCGTCCGGCTGGAGGGACGGTCCGTCCTGCCGGGCATCAACGATTCTCACCTGCACGGTATGTGGCTCGGGGCGATGTGGCCCAATCTCCTCATGGATCAGCTGGCCGGATCCGGCGACGGCCACTCCCACGAGCCCCCGCAGGGCGCTCCGGGCCCGTCCCGGCTGGAGACCGCCGAGGACCGCCGCGGCGCCATCCTGCGCACCGCGAACCTGCTCGCCTCGTTCGGGATCACCAGCTACACCGAGCCCGGCCTGGGGCCGGGCGAGGACGACGGCGCCACCGGCTGCTTCGGCTCCGCCGCCCTGCACGACTACGCCGAGCTGGCCGCAGGGGGCCGGCTCAAGGCGCGGGTGACCGCGCTGCTGCTGTTCGGGGAGCTGGACGGGCGCAGCTCGGCGAAGGAGCTGCTGGACGGCCTGCGCGACTTCAAGCCGCCCGCTGACGTGCCTGGCCGGTTCACGGTCGCGGGCGTGAAGATCTTCGCCGACGGCATCCCGCCGATGCGGACCGCGTGGACGGAGCGTCCTTATACCGACGGCTCCCACGGCGCCCTGCTGGTCGACGGCCGCTCGGAGGCCGCGCGGGAGGAGGCGCTGCGCACGATGATCGACGCGGCGCACGACGCCGGGCACCAGATCGGCGTGCACGCGACCGGCGACCGCACCACCCGGGTCGTCGCGGACGCGCTGGCGGCGGCGCTCGGCCGGGACGAGCGCGACGCGCGGCACTACATCATCCACGGCGACCTGCTCGCGCCGCGGACGCTGACCGTCATGTCCGCCTCCGGGATCGGGCTGAACACCCAGGCCGGGATCCCGGTCGCGACCGAGCCGATGCTCGCCGCCGCGCTCGGCGAGGACGCCCTGAAGGACGCGTGGCCGACCCGGGACGCGCTCGACGCGGGTGTCCGGCTGTCGCTCAGCTCGGACTCCCCCGTGCTGACCCCCGACTGGCGGGCCGGGCTGGCGGCGGCGGTGACCCGCCGCGGGCTCGACGGCTCCGTGCGCGGGGCGGCGCAGCGGCTCGCGGTCGCCGAGGCGCTGCGCGCGTACACGATCACGCCCGCCTGGCAGGACGGCGCGGAGGACGTGAAGGGCTCCATCGAGCCCGGCAAGGTCGCCGACCTGTGCGTCCTTGACGGCGACCTCTACGAGACCGAGCCGGACTCGCTGTCGTCGGTCCCGGTGCGGATGACCGTCCTGGACGGCGAGGTCGTCTACGAGATCTGAACCCGCACGAACTGAACCGGCACGGATGTCACCGGCACGGCACGGCGTCGCCGCGGACGGCGGCGGACGGCGCGTCGGTGCCCCAGGAGGCCGCGGGGTCCACCACGCCCTCGTCCAGCCACAGCCCGGCCGCGGCGTCGCGCAGTTCGTCGCCGTGCCGGGCGCACAGGCCGAGCGCGGCCAGGTTGTTCTCCAGCTGCTCGGCGCGCGAGACGCCGACCAGGACGTTCGCGACCGCCGGGTGGGCCAGGCAGAACGCGATCGCGAGCTGCGCGGGCGTGGCGCCGAAGCCGTCGGCGATGCGGCGGATCTCGGGGAGGGCGGCGCGGATCCGGTCACGGATGCCGCCCGGGTCCGCGCCGATCTTGCGCTCCGGGTCGAGCCTGCCGGCGAGGATGCCGCCCTCCAGCACGTCCGACGCCTGCAGCGCGAGGCCCTCCTCGGCGAAGAGCTTGGCGTAGAGCGCGCCCTCGGGCACCGACCGCCGGGCCAGGTTGTACTTGAGCTGCGCGAACGACGGCGGCACCAGGCCCTCGGCGGTGGCGAACCGGCAGGCGAACAGCACGTCGCAGGCGGACCAGTTGTTGACGCCCCAGGACGCGAAACGCCCGGCGCGGACGAGCTCCGACACGTCCGTCACCACGGCCTGGAGGTCGGGGCGTTCCATGAAGTCGCCGACCACCACCGTGTCCGCGTGGTCGGTGCCGATGCGTCCGAGCGACACCTTGATCTGCTCGGCGAACGAGGACGCCGGGTATTCCCACAGCCAGAGCTTCCCGCACAGAAGGTAGTCTTCGCGTGCGATTCCGGCATCCCGGACTGCCTGCCCGAAAAGGACGTCCGTGACGGCGTTCTCGGAGTGCGGGCCGAAGTTGTAGTGGGCCACGTCGAACATGTCGACGCCGCGGTCGACGGCGAGCCGCACGAGTTCCGCCGCGTCCTCGCGGTCCATGCGGTCCCAGGTGTTCCAGGAGCCGAGCGCGAGGAGGGGGACCTCCGGCCCGTGCACACCGAGCCGCCGTCTGGGCACCCGTTCCGCGAACTCCATCGTGACCTCCGGTGAGGGGGTGGGTCGGCCACGGGCGAACCCCTGGCCGTCTCTATGTTAGATCGTATAGCATCCTGCATATTCTCACCGCGAAGGAGACAGTTTGATGTCGCATCCCTCCCCGGGCGCCGACCCCTCGTCCATCCTCGGCGTCGCCACCGGCTACATGGCCGCCAAGCAGCTGTTCGCGGCGAGTGAGGCCGGCGTGTTCGCCGCGCTCGCGGACGGTCCCGCGACGGCGGCGGAGCTGGCCGGCCGGGCCGGGCTGCCGGAACGCACCGCCCGCATCCTCGCCGACACCATGTCCGGCCTCGGCCTGCTGACCCGCGAGGACGGCCGCTACGCCAACTCCCCGGCCACCGCCGCCTACCTGGCCGGACGCGGCGACGACGTGGACCTGCGCCCGTTCCTGGCCTTCCTTGACGCGATCAGCTACCCGCACTGGCTCGGCTTCGGCGCCACCACGGCCAGCGCGGAGCCGCAGCCGCTCGACTTCTCCGGCGACCGGATGCGGACGTTCATGACCGGTGTGATGACCTACAACGCGCTGCACGCGAAGATGCTCGCGGAGAACTTCGACTTCACGCCGTACTCCCGCATCCTCGACTTCGGCGGCCTGTCCGGCGCGTTCCTCGTCGAGGCGCTGCGCACGGCCGAGAAGGCGCACGGCACCTTCGCCGCGCCCGGCGACTTCCTCGAGTTCACCCGCAAGGCCCTGGACGACGCCGGTCTCGCCGACCGCAGCGACGTCGTCGAGTCCGACCCGCTGACCGGCGAGATCCCGGACGGTTTCGACTGCGTCCTGCTGGAGCACGTCGTCCACCGCTTCGACGCCGAGCAGAACCGGATCCTGATCGAGAAGGCCCGGCGCGCCGCCGCCCCCGGCGCCACCCTCGTCCTGCTCGACTTCTTCCTCGACGACGACCAGGACCAGCGCGTCATCGACGCCCTGCACGCCGGCGAGTACCTGGTCATCGACGGCACGGTCGTCTACCCCGAGGCCGAGGTCCGCGGCTGGCTGAGCGCCGCCGGCTGGGAGCCCGTGGAGACCCGCGCGCTGCCCGGCAGCCCGCGCGTCATCATCGCGGAGGCGAAGTGAGCGCCGGACGGATCGTCCTGGTCACCGGCGCCGCCAGCGGTATCGGCCGCGCGATCGCGGCCGCGTTCGCCGCCGCGGGCGACCGCGTCGTGATCGCCGACCGGGACGCCGAGGCCGCCGCGGAGGCCGCCAAGGAGCTGGACGCCCACGCCGTCACCATGGACATCACCGACGCGGCCGCGGTCGCCGCCGGGGTCGCGCACGTCGCCGGGACCTTCGGCCCGGTCGAGATCCTGGTCAACAACGCGGGCCTCGTCGCGGGCGGCGGCCCGCTGACCTCCCTGCCCATGGAGGTCTTCGACACCGTCGTCGCCGTCAACCTGCGCGGCACGTTCACCGTCACCCAGGCGGTCGCGAACCAGATGATCGAGCACGGCACCAAAGGCCGCATCGTCAACATCAGCTCGATCGGCGCCCGCCAGCCGACCCCCGGCCTCGGCCACTACGAGGCCACCAAGGCGGCCGTGGACGCCCTCACCCGCACCGCCGCCCTGGAGCTCGCGGGCCACGGCATCCGCGTCAACGGCGTTGCCCCTGGACCGGTCCACACCCCGATGACCGCGGGCCTCATGGACGACCCCGGGGCCCGCGCCGCCTGGGAGTCCCGCATCCCGCTGAGCAAGATCGCCACCACCGACGACATAGCCCCGCTCGTCCTCTTCCTGACCTCCGAGAACGCAGACCACATAACCGGCGCCGTGATCCAGGTGGACGGAGGCCAGCTCCTGACCTGAGCGACATGAAACTCGAACGCGCCGTCCCTCAAAGGAACGGCGCGTTCGCGGTGTTCGGCCTACTGGTGCGGGACGGCGCTATGAAGTGCGTCCGCGGTGGCGTTCTTGTGGGCGCAGGCTATGCGTTCGATCTCCGCCGGGTCTGCGTCCTTGGCTATCAGTTCGAGGATGCGCTCGTGCTCGACGACCGAGCGGCGGGCTCGGCCGGGCACGTAGGTGAAGGTGGAGCGGCGCATGTGGTCGAGGCGCGTCCACTCGGCCTCCAGGAGGGCCTTCAGGTGCGCGTCGGGGCAGTGCTCGTAGATGGAGAAGTGGAACTCCCGGTTCAGCGCGGTGAACGCGGTGGGGTCGAACTCCTCCAGCGCCTCGACCATGCGGTCGTTGATCTTGCGGGAGCGGCCGATCTCGCCGGACTTCATGAACGGCGCGGAGATGGCGGTGGCGTAGCCCTCGAGCCGGGCCAGGATCTGCAGCGTGTGCTCGACCTGCTCGGCCTCGAAGACCGCGACGCGGGCGCCGACGTTGCGCACCACCTCGACGAGCCCGTCGGACTGGAGGCGGCGCAGCGCCTCGCGCAGCGGAATGGTGCTGACCCCCGTCTCCTGGGCGAGCTGGTTGATGACCAACCGGTATCCGGGCACGTAGGTGCCCTCCAGGATGCGTGACCGCAGCAGCTCGTAGCAGAACTCGGCCTTGCTCTCCTTGGTCTGGTCCTGCTTCTTCGCGGAGTTCACCCGGTTCTCCTCATCATCGGCCCGCACCCCCGGTCGTGCCTGTCACCGTGCGAGCGCGCTCAGGACGGCGGCGCGGAAGTCCGCGCCGCCCAGCACCTCGTGGTGGGCGCCCGGCACGGTGACCAGCCGGGCATCGCCGATCTCTCCGGCGAGCCCCTCGATTCCTCGTGTCAGCTCATCATTGTCTCCGACGACGAAGACGGGAGGAACCTTGGCGTTCCACGCGCCTCCGGCGAACGGGGTGGAGCGCAGTCCCTCGACGCACAGCGCGAGCCCGGCGGCGCGGTCGCCCTTGGACCCGACCAGACCGGCGATCATGCCGGTGAACGGGTCGGCGGGCTCGGCGCCGTCCCGGACGGCGGCGTGCAGCCCGTCGATGTCGACGGCGGTGAACGGCTCGGCGGGGCTCAGCCCGCCCAGCACGGTGCGTTCCACCCGCCCGGGCGCGGCCGCGGGCAGTTCCCATGCGATCCTGGCACCCAGCGAGTAACCGGCCACGTCGAAGGTGGCGACTCCGGCGCGGTCCAGGGCGGCGACGAGTCCGGCGGCGATGGCCGGAGCGGTGACCTCCGCGGCGGTGCCGGGCGAGGGGCTCTCGCCGTGGGCGGGCAGATCGGGGACGAAGACGGTCCGCCCGGCGGCGGTGAGCGCGTCGGCGATGCCGGTCTCGACCCAGTCGGCCTCTCCGTCCGAGCAGAAGCCGTGCACCAGGAGCACGGGCGGCGCGTCCACCGGTGTGGCGGACGTGAACGTGCGAACGGCGAGGTCGCGCATCCGTCAAGCACCTCCTAGAGGATTTCGCATACGATTTGCGATCATACTGCACGGGAACATCGCATCCGGCTGGCGACCGTCCCGTGAGTTGGAACGGTCGAAGCGAGACGCATTGCACCCCTCGTCATCGTGCATGACTTCATATACGATTTGCTCAGGCCCGTTGCCGGGCCGTTCCCGTACCGTCACAGGAGAGCTCGCAGTGCCGCACCCGCTGGGCGACCGGCCCTCGAAGATCATCGCCGTCCATCTCAACTTCCCGTCCCGCGCGAGGGAGCGCGGGCGGATCCCCGCCGAGCCCTCGTACTTCCTCAAGCCGCCGTCCTCCCTCGCCGGGACCGGCGACCCGCTCGCCCGCCCGGCCGGCTGCGAGCTCATGACGTTCGAGGGCGAGATCGCCCTGGTCATCGGGCGGCGCGCGCACCGGGTCGAGCCCGAAGAGGCGTGGGACCACGTCGGCTGGGTGACCGCCGCCAACGACGCGGGCGTGCACGACATGAAGTACGCCGACCGCGGCTCCAACCTGCGTTCCAAGGGCGCGGACGGGTTCACCCCGATCGGGCCGCGGCTGCTCGACGCCCGCGACCTCGACCCGGCGGCGCTGCGGATCCGCGCCTGGGTGAACGGCGAGATCGTCCAGGACGACACCAGCGACACCCTTCTGTTCCCGTTCGCGGCGCTGGTCGCCGACCTGTCCCGGTCGGTCACCCTCGAAGCCGGCGACGTGATCCTCACCGGGACACCGGCCGGCGCGTCGGTGGCCCGTCCCGGCGACACCGTCGAGGTCGAGGTGACCGCCGGGTCCGCGTCCACGGGACGGCTGTCCAACACGATCACCGAGGCGGGCCCGCTCGCGGACTGGGGCGCGATGCCGCGGGTGGACGACGCCACCCGCGCCGACGCCTGGGGCTCGGCCTATGTGGTGAAGCCCACCCTGGACGAGGCCGTCGCGGAGGCGCTGCGCGGCCTGTCGACCGCCACGCTCAGCTCCCAGATGCGCAAGCGGGGCCTCCAGCACATGTCGATCGACGGTGTGCGCCCGGCGGGCGGCGACGGCGTGAAGCTGGTGGGCACCGCGCACACGCTCCGCTACCTGCCGCTCCGCGAGGACCTGTTCGAGCGGTACGGCGGCGGCATGAACGCGCAGAAGCGCGCCATCGAGGAGGTGCGCCCCGGCCAGGTCCTGGTCATGGACGCGCGCCGCGACACCACCGCGGGCACGCTCGGCGACATCCTCGCGCTGCGCGCCTGGAAGCGCGGCGCCGCGGGCGTCGTCACCGACGGCGGGCTCCGCGACAGCGCGACCGTCGCCGGGATGGAGCTGCCCGTCTTCCACGCCTCCGTCCACCCGGCCGTGCTCGGCCGCCGCCACGTCCCGTGGGACACCGGGCTGCCGATCGCCTGCGGCGGCGCCCTCGTCCAGCCGGGGGACGTCCTGGTCGGCGACGCCGACGGCGTCGTCGTCATCCCCCCGGACATCGTCGAGGGCCTCGCCGCCGACGCCGCCGAGCAGGAGGCGCAGGAGCGCTTCATCGCCGAGCGCGTCGCCGAGGGCGAGACCGTCGACGGCCTGTACCCGCTCGGGCCGCGCTGGCGCGAGGCGTACGAGACCTGGCGCCGCGACCACGGCTGAGACGCACGACTCAGACCCGCAGCTGAGACACACAGCTCAGACCACCGAGGAGCAGACGTTGAAGTTCCGCACCGACCCGGCCACGATCCGCGGGTCCATCGCGCCCGTCGTCACGCCGTTCACCGCCGGCGGGGCCGTCGACCACGACGCGCTACGCGGCCTGATCCGCTGGCAGCTGGAGTCCGGCTCGCACGGGATCTCCCTGGGCGGCTCGACCGGTGAGCCGAGCGCGCAGACGGCCGCCGAGCGCATCGCCGCCATCCGGACGGCCGCCGGCGAGGTCGCCGACCGCGTCCCGTTCCTGCCCGGCACCGGCTCGGCCAAGCTCGACGAGACCATGGAGATCACCGCCGCGGCGCGGGACGCGGGCGCCGACGCCGCGCTGATCATCACCCCCTACTACGCGCGGCCCACCCAGGGCGCCCTCTACGACTGGTACGCGGCCGTCGCCCGCGAGTTCCCCGACCTGCCGCTCGTGATCTACAACGTTCCGTCCCGGACGGCCGTGGACATCGCGCCGGAGACCGTCCGGCGGCTGTTCGCCGACTTCGACAACGTCGTCGGGATCAAGGAGACGACCAGGGACTTCGAGCACTTCTCGCGCGTCCTGCACGCCTGCGGGCCCGAGCTGCTCGTCTGGTCCGGGATCGAGCTGCTGTGCCTGCCGCTGCTCGCCCTCGGCGGCGCCGGGTTCATCAGCGCCGTGACCAACCTCGCGCCCGCCGCCGTCGCGCGGATGTACGAGCTGTGGACGGCCGGCGACCAGGCCGGCGCCCGCGACCTGCACTACCGCCTGCACCCCCTTGTGGACCTGCTGTTCGTCGAGACCAACCCGGCGCCCGCCAAGTGGGTGCTGGAGCGGCAGGGCCGGATCCCGTCCGGGCACGTCCGGCCGCCGCTCGCCGCGCCGTCCGGCGACGCCCAGGCGCGCATCCGCGCGCTCCTCGACGAGGGCGGCGACCTCACCGCGGGGATCTGACCGCGTCAACCGACAGACCGCGTCAGCCGACAGGGATCCCCGCCCGGCGCCGTCCCACAACGAACCGGAAGAGAGCACGATGCCACTCCCCTCCTCCCCCGCCCGCCCCGACGGACTGCCGGAGCACATCCGGCACTGGATCGGCGGCGAGCCCGAGGACAGCGCCGACGGCGCCGTCTTCGACGTCATCGACCCCGTCTCCAACGCCCTCTACGCCACCGCCGCCGCGGGCGGTCCCGCCGACGTCGGCCGCGCCGTCGCCGCGGCCCGCGCGGCGTTCCCCGCCTGGTCCGGCATCGGCAACCGCGAGCGCGCCACGATCCTGAACCGGATCGCCGACGCCGTCGAGGCGCGCGAGGACCGGCTGTCGTCGTTCGAGTCGTTCGACTCCGGGCTGCCGATCACCCAGGCGCGCGGTCAGGCCCGCCGCGCCGCCGAGAACTTCCGCTTCTTCGCCGACGTGATCGTCGCGCTCGGCGAGGAGTCGTACCGCGTCGGCGACCAGCAGCTCAACTACGTCGTCCGGACGCCCGCCGGCGTCGCCGGGCTGATCACCCCGTGGAACACGCCGTTCATGCTGGAGAGCTGGAAGCTCGCCCCGGCGCTCGCGGCCGGCTGCACCATCGTGCTGAAGCCCGCCGAGTGGACGCCGCTGTCGGCGACCCTGTGGGCGGAGATCTTCACCGAGGCCGGGGTGCCCGCCGGGGTCGTCAACATCGTGCACGGCGTCGGCGAGGTCGCGGGCCAGGCCCTGGTCGACCACCCGGACGTCCCGGTGCTGTCGTTCACCGGCTCCACCGACACCGGACGGCACATCATGCGCTGCTCCGCCGACGGCCTGAAGGCGCTGTCGATGGAGCTCGGCGGCAAGTCGCCCGTCGTGGTGTTCGCCGACGCCGACCTCGACGAGGCCCTCGACTCGGTCGTGTTCGGCGTGTTCTCGCTGAACGGGGAGCGCTGCACGGCCGGGTCCCGCGTGCTCGTCGAACGGCCCGTCTACGAGGAGTTCTCCCGGCGGATCGCCGAGCGGGCCGAGCGGGTCAGGGTCGGGCTGCCGTCCGACCCCGCCACGGAGGTCGGCGCGCTCGTGCACCCCGAGCACTACGCGCGCGTCCTCGAGTACGTGGAGATCGGGCAGCGGGAGGCCAAGCTGATCGCGGGCGGCGGACGTCCCGCGCACCTGCCGGAGGGCAACTACCTCCAGCCCGCCGTGTTCACCGACGTCCCCCGCGACGCCCGGATCTTCCAGGAGGAGATCTTCGGCCCGGTGGTGGCGCTCGCGCCGTTCGACGACGAGGACGAGGCCGTCGAGCTCGCCAACGCCACCCGGTACGGCCTGGCCGCCTACGTGTGGACGAGCGACCTGCGCCGCGGCCACCGGATCGCCCACGGCGTCGCCTCGGGTATGGTCTGGGTCAACTCGCACAACGTCCGTGACCTGCGCACTCCCTTCGGGGGCATGAAGGACTCGGGGGTCGGCAGGGAGGGCGGCGCGCACAGCATCGACTTCTTCTCCGAGTCCAAGATCGTCCATGTGATGCTCGGCGAGGTGCACACGCCCCGCTTCGGCGTTCAGGAGGACCGATGAGCACTCCGCCGCCCGACGTCGTCCGGTCCGCTTACGCGCAGCTGGCCGTCACCGACCTGGCCGCTGCCCGGTGGTTCTGGGTCGACATGCTGGGGCTGCACGTCCAGCACGAGGACGCCGGCGCCCTCTACCTGCGGGGCACCGACGAGCTGACCCACCATTCGCTGGTGCTGCGCGCCGGCCCGGTCGCGGCGCTCGACCACCTCGCCTACCGGGTCCGCACCCCGGAGGACGTCGACAGGGCCGAGAAGTTCTTCGCCGAGCGGGGGCGTCCCGTCCGGCGCGTCCCGGCCGGGGAGGGCACGCACGGCGTCGGCGACGCGGTCCGCGCCGTCGACCCGCTCGGCTTCACCGTGGAGTTCTTCCACGACATCGCCCGCGGCGAGCGCCTCATCCAGCGCTACGACCTGCACCGCGGCGCGCAGATCGCGCGGCTCGACCACTTCAACATCTGCACGCCCGACATCCCCGCCGCCTACGAGCACTACAGGTCGCTCGGGTTCGGCTGCTCGGAGACGATCGAGGGCGACGAGCACGAGCTGTACGCGGCGTGGATGTACCGCAAGCAGACCGTCCACGACGTCGCGTTCACCGGCGGCGCCGGGCCGCGCCTGCACCATCTCGGGGTGGCGACGCACGAGTCCCACCAGGTACTGCACACGGCCGACATCTTCGGGTCGCTGCGCAAGGAGCACCACATCGAGCGGGGGCCGGGGCGGCACGGCGTGTCCAACGCCTTCTACGTCTACCTCCGCGACCCCGACGGGCACCGGGTGGAGATCTACACCTCCGACTACTACACCGGCGACCCCGACCACGAGACGTACCGGTGGAACGTCCACGACGACCGCCGCCGCGACTTCTGGGGCAACGCGGTCATCGAGTCCTGGTACAAGGAGGCCAGTCCCGCCCTCGACCTCGACGGCCGCATCCAGCCGATCTCCGAGGCGGCGCTGGACGAGTCGGCCGTCAAGGTCGGCGCCGACGGGCTCGGGATCATCGAGCCCTCCTGACGGCCGGGGCCCCCGGCCCGGCGGTCAGTCCGGCAGCATCGGGACCGACAGGCCCTGGTCGCGGCCCAGCAGGACCGCGCGGGTGATCGCCGACGACCCGAACCGCTCGCGGACGCCGTCGACCGCGCCGTCCACCCGCATGGCCTGGTCGAACGGCAGCGCGAGCTGGACGGCCCGGTCGTCGTGCAGGTTGCCGAGCGAGACGCCGATCAGCGTCAGCCCCCGGCTCTGGATCGTCGGCGCGGCGGCCGCGAGGAGGTCCCTGGCCGTCTCCAGGATCCGCTCGGTGTCCGCGGTGGCCTGCGGCAGCGTGTGCGAGCGCGTGGCGCGGGCGAAGTCGTCGAACCGCAGCCGGAGCGTGACCGTCCGGCAGACCCGGCGGGCCTTGCGCAGCCGCCCGCCGAGCCGGTCGACGATCCCGACGAGCATGGCGTCCAGCTCCGCGGGCGTGCGCCGGCGGCGGCCGAGCGCCCGCTGCGAGCCCATCGACCGGCGCCGCGTCCCGGTCCGCACCGGGCGCGGGTCGCGGTTGTGCGCCAGGGCGTGCAGGTGACGGCCGGCGCCCGGGCCGAGCAGCGACACCAGCGTGGTCTCCGGCATGTCCGCGACGTCCCCGACCGTCGTGACGCCGAAGCGGGCGAGCTTCGCCGCGGTGGCCCGCCCGACGCCCCACAGCCGCCGCACCGGCAGCGGGCGCAGGAACTCCAGCTCGCCGTCCGGCGGGACCACGAGGAGCCCGTCGGGCTTGGCGACGCCGCTGGCGACCTTGGCGAGGAACTTGGTGCGCGCCACCCCGACCGTGATCGGCAGCCCGATCTCCTCGGCGATCTCCCGCCGGAGGCGTTCGGCGACGTCCACCGGGTCGCGCCGCAGGCCGTCGACGTCGAGGAACGCCTCGTCGATCGACAGCCCCTCCACCAGCGGCGTCGTGGCCCGGAAGACCGCGAACACCGCCTTGCTCGCCGCGCTGTAGGCGCTCATGCGGGGCGGGACGACGACCGCGCGCGGGCAGAGCCGGCGCGCCTGCCCGCCGCCCATCGCCGTCCGTACCCCGTACGCCTTGGCCTCGTAGCTGGCCGCCAGCACCACACCGCCCCCGACGATCACCGGCCGCCCCCGCAGGCCGGGATCGTCGCGCTGCTCCACCGACGCGTAGAACGCGTCCAGGTCGGCATGCAGGATGGTGGCACCGGTCGACACGAACATATGTTCGCATACTGCGGTCGTCCCGGTCACGGGGCGGCGAGGGCCTCGGTCGGCGGGAGGCGGGCGGCCCTGATGGCCGGATAGAGGCCCGCGACACCGCCGATGAGCAGGGTCGCGAGGATCCCGCCGGCCATGGCCCAGGCGGGGACGACGGTCGGCCAGTCCTGCGTCACGGCGAACACCGCCGTGACGACGATGCCGAGCGCGACTCCGCCGACGCCGCCGAGCGCGGCGAGCAGCTGCGACTCGGTGAGGAACTGCAACCTGATCTGGCCGCGGGTCGCGCCGAGCGAGCGGCGCAGGCCGATCTCCGCGCGGCGCTCCAGCACCGAGATCACCATCGTGTTGGCGACGCCGACGCCGCCGACCAGCAGCGCGACGCCGCCGAGGCCGAGCAGCAGGCCGGTGAACGCCCGGTCGGTGGCGTTCCGCGCGGCGAGCGCGTCCGACGGGCGGCTGACCTCCACCTCGGTCGGCGCCCGCGGGTTCGCGGTCGCGGCGAGCAGGCCCTGCACCTTCTCGACCGCGTCCTCGCGGGCCCGGGTGTAGACGGTGGTCGGGTGGCCGTCGAACCCGAGCCGGGCCACGGCGGCGTCCCAGCCGACGAGGGCGGCGGAGTCCAGCTCGGGCGCGAGCCCGTTCGGCGCCAGGATCCCGACGACCGTGAACCACTGCGAGCCGAGCCACACCTGGACGTTCGGCGCCGCGACGCCGAGCCGCCGCGCCGTCTCCGCCCCGAGGACGACGGCCGGGTACCTGGCCGTCGCGGCGTTGAGCCAGGTGCCGGCGGACATGGTGAGGCCGACCGTCCGGGGCAGGTCAAGGCGGGCCGCGCGGACGCCGATCCCGCCGCTCTCCCCCTCCGGGATGCGGTCGTTGCGGTAGACGTGGACGTCGTCCAGCGCCGCCGTGGCGGACGCCGACTCGACGTCCGGCATCCGCCCCACCATGCCGACCGACCCCGCGGGCAGCTTCGCCGCCTCGCCGAAGAGGTCCTGTCCAGGCCCGGCGGTGAGCAGGTTGGTGCCGAGCCGGTCGAGGGTCTCCTGGAGCTCGGCGCGGCTGGACGTGGAGATCCCCACCACGCCGATCATCGCGGCGATGCCGATCGCGATGCCCAGCGCGGACAGGAACACCCGCAGCGGGCGCGAGCGCAGCCCGGCGGCGCCGACGCGCAGCACGTCCGATGGTCCGAGGCGCGAAGGGGTACCAGTGGTGTCGGTGGCGGAATCGTTCACAGGGATGCCTCCATCCGTGCGTCGTCGTGGACGATCCGGCCGTCGCGCATCCGGACCTGGCGGGGCAGCAGCGCCGCGATGTCCCGGTCGTGGGTGATCAGGACGACGGTCGTCCCACCGCCGGACAGCTCGCGCAGCAGCCCGAGCACGCCCGCGCCCGACGCGGAGTCCAGCGCGCCGGTCGGCTCGTCGGCCAGCAGCATCGCCGGCTCCCCGACGACCGCGCGGGCGATCGCGACCCGCTGCCGTTCGCCGCCCGACAGCTGGTGCGGGCGGTGCCCGAGGCGGTGCCCGAGCCCGACGCGGTCCAGCGCGCGGCGGGCGCGGCGGCGGCGCTGCGCCGGAGGCACTCCCCCGTACAGCAGCCCGTCCGCGACGTTGTCCAGCGCGCTGACCCCGGCGGCGAGATGGAACTGCTGGAACACGAACCCGATCCGGTTCGCGCGCAGCGCCGACAGCCGCCGGTCCGGCAGCCGGGACACATCCGTGCCCTCGACGAGGACGGTCCCGGCGCTCGGCCGGTCCAGCGTGCCGAGCAGGTGCAGCATCGTCGACTTCCCCGACCCGGACGGCCCGACGATCGCGACCAGCTCGCCCGCCCCGACCGTCAGCGACACCCCGTCCAGCGCCGTCACCCCGCCCGGATACGTCTTGCTGACGTCCCGAAGCTCCACGACCGCGCTCATTTGGGGATCCCCACCTTCATGCCCTCGGCCAGGCCGGCCCCCGAGATCTCGACCTGCCCCTCGGTGAACATGCCCGTCTCCACCGGCACGGTGCGGACGCTCCCGTCCTGGACGAGCTGCACCGCGTAGCCGCCGTCGCCACGCGCGAGCAGCGCGCCGATCGGCACGGCGAGGACGCCGCCGCGCCGGTCGGCGGTGAGGCGCACCTCGACGGGCGCCTTGTCGTAGGAGCCGAGCGACTTCTGGCCGCCGACCGCGATCGTGAGCTCGATGGTCGTCGGCTGCTCCTCGGCGCCCTCCTTGGCGACCTTCCCGACGGACGTGATCTTCCCTCGCGTGGTGTCGCCGGACGGCAGCTCGATCTCGACCTGCGCGCCCTTCTTGGCGAGCCGCTGGTACCGCACGTCCAGGTCGACGCTCACGACGCGGGTGGTGCCGGTGTAGGTGAGGACGGCCCCGCCGATCCGGTCGCCCACATGGCCCTTGCGCTCGGCCACCCGGATCCGGCCGGACGCGATCACGGCCGCGCCCGGCTCCATCCGGCCGGTCTCGGCGACGCCGAGGTCGTCCTGCCAGCGCCGCACGGCCGCGGCCGTGGCGGCGCCGTAGGTCTCGTCGACGGTGAAGCCGGTGTGCCCGAGGGCGCGGAGGTTCCGCTCGAACTGCTCGACGTCGTCACCCTTCGTTCCGGTGGACAGCGTCCGGTAGAGGGGCAGCCGGCCGTACAGCAGCGGCACCGGCTTGTCGTCGGCCCGGTACACCGGGCGGCCCCTGGAGATCACCGCCCCGGCGGCGGGCAGCCAGGTGAGGGTGCCGCGGCCCGCGCCGACCGCGGTGCGGGTGCCGCCGTAGCCGAGGGTGCCGTCCACGTCCTGGGTCTCGACCAGCGTCGTCCGCTCGATCGGCGCCGTCGCGGGCGGCAGCGAGCCGGGTGCGGCGGCCGGACCGCCGCCACCACCGCCGAGGCCCGCGGTGGCGAGGCCGGCGCCGCCGGCGACCACGACCCCAGCCGCACCGAGCAAGACGGCGCGCCTGCCCGCCATCAGTCCTTGCCTTCGCTGACGCCCGGGCCCTTCGCGCCCCCGGGCTGGAACTTCTCGCACGCCTTGTGCGCGTCCTTGAACTTCTGGCTCTGCGGGTCAATGCCGGTGCCCTTCTCTGCCTTGATCAACAGTTCGCCGTCGGGTCCCGGGTCGGGGAACTTGCTGATGCCGTTGTCGCGCATGCATTTGGAGAAGGCGCGCATCTTCGCGATCTCCTCGGGCTTGGGCTTCTTCGGCTTGCCGCCGTTCGGCATCAGGTGCCGGCACTTCTTCTGCGCCGCCTCGAACTCGGGGTTCTCGTCCGGGGGGCCGCCGCGTTTCCCGGGCGGTTCGCTGTGCCGCATCGTGAGCTTGCCGTCCGCGGTCGGGTCGTCCATGTCGATCCCGTTGTCGCGCATGCACTTGGCGTAGTCGCGCATCTTCTGCTGGTCGCTCACGGTCTTGGCGGTGCCGCCGGATCCCGCGCCCCCGCCCTCGTCCCCGCAGCCCGGCAGGGCGAGGGCGAGCGCCGGGACGAGCGCCAGCGCCGCGAATGTCCGTCGTCGCATCGGTCGGTCTCCTGTCGTCGCCCGCCGGGCACGCGCCCGGCGGCGACCGCAAGTCCAGCCGGGGGCCGATAACCCCGGCGTAACCGGTTCGCGTTACGCCGGCGTTACGCCCGCTGCCCGATGCTGGGGCGTCGGCGGGCGCGCGGAGCGCCCGGCGGAGGACGACGAGGGGGCGGCGAGGGTGCGGGTACTGATCGCCGAGGACGAGCGGATGCTCGCCGACTCGATCGCCGACGGGCTCAGGTCCGAGGCGCTGGCCGTGGACGTGGTGTACGACGGCGACGCGGCGCTGGAGCGGCTCGGCGTGCACGACTACGACGTGCTCGTCCTGGACCGGGACCTGCCGGTCGTGCACGGCGACGACGTGTGCCGCGCGGTGGTGGAGTCGGGCGCGCTCGTCCGGGTGCTGATGCTCACCGCCGCCGTCACCGTCCCGGCCCGGGTCGACGGGCTGCGGCTCGGCGCCGACGACTACCTGACGAAGCCGTTCGCGTTCGAGGAGCTGGTGGCGCGGATCCAGGCGCTCGGCCGCCGGGCCCGCCCGGCGGCCCCGCCGACGCTGGAGCGGGCCGGGATCCGGCTCGACCCGTCCCGCCGGGAGGTGGTCCGCGACGGCCGGTACGTGCACCTGGCGCGCAAGGAGTTCGGGCTGCTGGCCGAGCTGCTGCGCGCGGAGGGGGCGATCGTGTCGGCGGAGCGGCTGCTGGAGAAGGTGTGGGACGAGCACACCGACCCGTTCACCAACACCGTCCGGGTGACGCTGATGAAGCTGCGCCGCAAGCTCGGCGATCCCCCGGTCATCGAGACCGTCCCGGGAGTGGGGTACCGGATTCCATGACGACGTTCACCGAGCGGCTGCGGCCCACGATCAGGATGCGGCTCACGCTGCTGTACACGGGCCTGTTCCTGGGCACCGGCGTCCTCCTGCTGGGACTGACCTACTTCCTGGTGAAGAACAACCTGGAGAACCAGGCCGTCCCGAAGGGGAACCGGGTGTTCGGGGAAGGCAGGACCATCGAGACGGAGCCGCTCCCTCCGCCGCAGGGGACCTCCGGGCTCACCGACCAGAAGGTCGAGAGGGCGCTGGTCGAGGTCCGCGACGACTACCAGCGCAGGACGCTCAGCGCGCTGCTGACCCAGGGCGCCATCGCCCTCGGGCTGGTCGGCGCGGCCGGGCTCGGGTTCGGCTGGCTGCTCGCCGACCGGGCGCTGCGTCCCGTCCACACGATCACCGAGACGGCGGGGCGGGTGGCGCGCAGCCACGATCTCGGCGAGCGGATCGGCTACGAGGGGCCCCGCGACGACGTCAAGGAGCTCGCCGACACGTTCGACACGATGCTCGGCCGGCTGGCGCGGGCGTTCGACGGCCAGCGGCGGTTCGTCGCGAACGCCTCCCACGAGCTGCGCACGCCGCTCGCCATCAACCGGACGCTGATCGACGTGGCGGTGCGGCGCCCCGACGCCACCGGCGACGTCAAACGGCTCGGCGAGTCGCTGCTGGTCGTCAACGGCCGGCACGAGCGGCTCATCGACGGGCTCCTCACCCTCGCGGGCAGCGAGGGCGTCGCGGTCGACGCGGGCCCGCTGGACCTGGCGGACGTCGCGGGCCACGTCCTGGACCAGGCCGCCGACGAGGCGCGGGCCCGCGGCGTGACGTCCCGCCGCGACCTCCGCCCGGCGGTCACCTCCGGCGATCCCGTGCTCGTCGAGCGGCTGGTGCAGAACCTCGTCGAGAACGCGGTCCGGCACAACCGCGACGGCGGCGAGCTGTCGGTCGCGACGCGGAGCCGGGACGGGTGGGCGGAGGTCGCCGTGTCCAACACCGGTCCCGTCGTGCCCGCCTACGAGGTCGAGACGATCTTCGAGCCGTTCCGGCGGCTCGGCAACGACCGGCTGCGGTCGGACCGCGGGTCCGGGCTCGGGCTGTCGATCGTCCGCGCGACGGCGACCGCCCATGGCGGCGCGGTGACCGCCGTGCCGCGCCCCGGCGGCGGCCTCCACGTCACCGTCCGCCTCCCCGCCCGCGCCCCGGACGCGGCGGCGGACATTTCCGCGCGCGCCGATCCGGAACTCGCCGCGCCGTCTCCGCGGCCCGAGCGCGGACCCGGGTAGCGTCTGATCAATGACCAGTGCGCAACTGCTCACCGACGCGTTCGACCGGATCCGGCAGCAGGTCCACCGGACGGTCGGCGGCCTCACCCCGGCCCAGCTCGCCTACCGCGTCGATCCCGGCGCCAACTCGATCGCGTGGCTCGTCTGGCACCTCACCCGCGTCCAGGACGATCACATCTCCGACGTCGCCGGCACCGCGCAGGCGTGGACGGACGGCGGCTGGGCCGACCGGTTCGGCCTGCCGCTCGACCCTTCCGACACCGGCTACGGCCACTCCTCGGACCAGGTCGCGGCCGTCCAGGTCGACTCGCCCGACCTGCTCATCGGCTACTACGACGCCGCGCACGCCGCGACCGCCGAGTACGTGGGCTCGGTGACCGACGCCGACCTGGGCCGGATCGTCGACCGGTCATGGAACCCGCCGGTCACGCTCGGCGTGCGGCTCGTCAGCGTCGTCTCCGACTGCACCGAGCATGTCGGCCAGGCGGCGTTCGTCCGGGGCGTCCTCCAGCGCGCCTGACGGGCGGAGACCGGAGATCAGCCGCGACCACCTGGGCCCGATGTGCTCCAGGTCGTAGGCGCGCGCCGTCCGGGCGGCCTCGTCGCCGAGCCGGTCGCGCAGATCGGGGTCGGCGATCAGGCCGCGGAGCGCGGTGGTGAGCGCGTCCGCGTCGCCGGGCGGGACGAGCAGCCCGTCCCGGCCATGGGTGATCATCTCCGCCGGGCCGTACGGGCAGTCGAACGACACGACCGGCAGGCCCATGCCCATCGCCTCGATGATCACCATCGGCATGCCCTCGCGGCGGGACGTCAGCGTGTAGATCGACGCGCGGGCCATCTCGCCGTGCAGGTCGCGGGTCGCCGTCCGCAGCTCGACCCGCCCGGCGAGGCCGAGATCGTCGATCAGCGCGAGCAGCCGGTCCCGCCGCACCCCCTTGCCGAAGATCCGCAGGGTCCAGTCGGGACGCTCGGCGGCGATCGGCGCGAACGCGCGGATGAGCGTGTCGAAGCCCTTGTTGGCGACGAGCCGCCCCGCGGCCAGCACGACCTTGTCCGAGCGCGGCGACGGCCGCGCGGGCAGCGGCGGCGCGGCGTTCGGGATCCGCACGACCCGGACGCCGGACCCGGCGAGGGCCCGCTCGTACCCGGCGCGGGCGGCCTCGGTCAGGACGGCGAGGACGGTCAGCCGCCGGTACCGGCGGACGACCTGCCGGCGCAGGGCGGGCTGGTAGGACTCCAGGCTCATGTGGTCCTGCCCGACCGTCGCGGTGCCGCGGGGCGCGAGCTCGGCGGCGAACAGCACCAGGGACGGCCGGGTGCCGATGACGACGTCGGCGGGTGAGCGGTGCAGGGCGCGCAGGAGGCACACGTCCGTCCAGAGGCTCATCTCGCGGTAGGACGCCTCGTCCACCGGCGTCAGGAGGCTCGGCAGCCGGGCCAGGAGGCGCGCCGTCCTGCCCTTGGGCACGAAGCGGTCGTCGGCGTACGTGACCGTCGCGCCGGGCGGGAACGCGAAGAACGGCCGCCTGCTCCTGCGCACCGCGCTGACGATCTCGACGTCATGGTCGCGGGCCAGGTACCCGCACAGGTTCAGGACGGTGCGGATCGTCCCGCCCGTCCCGTGCGCGTTCTGGAGCAGGACGCGGACACGGAGCCGCTCGCCCGGCGGCGGGACGCGCCCTCGGCACAGCGGCCGCAGCGTCCACAGCGCCGCGCGGCGCAGGACGCGATGCACCCCGCGCCGCGCGAGCCGCACGCCACGCCGGACGCGGCGCCTCGGGCCCGCCGGACGCCGCGCTAATCCGTTATCCGACTCCGGTTCGTTCACTGGGTCCCCTGTCACGGAAGGCGGCCATGTCCGCCTTGTTCCCTTTGACAGGACCAGTCAACATCATCCCGTGGTCACGGTGCGGTTGAGCGCGCTCCCCTTGACCCAGCGGTTCCAGGACATCTCGTAGTAGCTCCACCCGTTCATCGGGTCGAGCCCGCGCTTGCTGCCGGTGATGATCACCGGGTCGCCGCGATAGGAGAAGTTGTAGAACCAGCGGGCGTCCTTGGGCGGCGAGTTGACGCAGCCGTGGCTGACGTTCTGCCGGCCCTGCGCCCAGACGGTGGCGGCCATCGAGTGGACGAACTCGCCGCTGTTGGAGATCCGCACCGCGTGCGGGATGACCTCCTTGTAGCCGCCGTTCTTCTTGTCCTTCGGGTCGACGCCCATCCACTCCGACGTCATGATCGCCGGATTCTCCTTGCCCATCGTGAGGTGGATGCCGCTGGTGGTGAGGAAGGTGTCGACGCCGTTGACGACGCGGCCGCCCTTGCCCGCGCTGATGGGCCAGCTGCGGACCCGCCTGCCGTTCCGCTCGACGATCGCCTTCTTCTTCTTGGTGCTGATGCGGGTGATGTGCGAGTCGCCGATGCGGAACTTGCGGCTGAAGTCCTGCACGCCGTAGGTCTTCTTGCCCGACTTCACACCGGCGAGCTTGGCCGAGAACGTGACGTTCTGGTTGGGCTTCCAGTACTCGCCGTTCTTCGTCCGGAAGATCACCGTGGTGTCGTTCACCCAGTACCACGCGCCGGTGGCCGGCTTGGTCGACCTGACGTCCAGGGCCTTCTCCACGGCCTTCTTGTCGTCGACCCCCCGGTTGAAGACGACCTGGATCGGCATGCCGATCCCGACCTTCTCGTTCTTGCTCGGCGTGATGTCGAGGATGCCGAGCTCCCGCGCCGCCTTGACCGTGGAGAACGCGGCGTTGACCGTCGCCGTCTTGCCCTGCGGGCTCTTGGCGACGGCGGTGACCTGGTACTTGGCGCCGGGACGGAGCGTCCGCGACTTCCAGCTGGCCTTGTCGGCGGCCATCTCGCCGTCGACCGGCTTGCCCTTGAGCGTCACGGTGACCTGCTCCAGCGTCCCGCCGGCGGCGGTGACCGTGACACCGTTCTCCGGCTCGGCCTTGGTGTTGCCGTTGCCCGGGTTGATCGTCACCTGGGGGACGGCCGCGTCGGCCTTCTCGCCGACGGTGACGCCGCCCTCCTTCTCTCCCCCGCTGCAGGCCGTGGCGAGGAGCAGCACGACCCCGGCCATCCCCGCGCCCGCCCGAACCCCTGCGGAAACCCTCCGCTGCACTGCGACCTCCCGAACCCGCCGTCTACCAGGGAGACATTAGCGACAAATCTTGAAGATCATATGATGACCCGGCCTTTGCCGGGCGTCCGAGATCAAAGCGTTGCACGCGGCGGGCAAGGACGGGCACGCTCGGCGATCGTCGCAGGCCGGGCCTGGTGCCTCAGCGGAACGGGCTCATCGCAGCGCGCTTCCCTGCCGCCACTTGTCGAACGACAGCTGCCAGAAGCCCCAGCCGTTCATCGGATCTACCTCGCGGTCGGTGCCGGTCAGCTCGATGACGTCACCGCGCTGCATGACGTCGTAGTACCACTTGGCGTTGGCGGGGCTGACGTTCAGGCAGCCGTGGCTGACGTTCGCCGAGCCCTGCGAGCCGACCGACCACGGCGCCGAGTGCACGAACTCGCCGCTGTTGGAGAACCGGACGCCGTAGTTGACGACCTGCTTGTAGTAGCCGGGGTCGCCGGGCTTGCGGCCGGGGGACGTCATCGTGACGGGGTTGGCCTTCTCCATCAGCAGGTGGACGCCGCTGGTGGTGGTGTACTCCCGCGTCTGGCCGTTGCCGGCGCTGAACGGGATCGTCCGCAGCTTCTTGCCGTCGCGGGTCACCGTCATGTGGTGGCCGTCGATGTCGCCCTTGGTGATCTGCGCGGCGCCGATGCTGAGGGTGGCCTGCTCGTCCTCGGCCCCGTACACGCCGCCGCCCGCGTTCACCCCGGCCAGGCTCGCGTGGAACCGGACGGTCTGATGCGGCTGCCAGTACGTCTTCGTCCGGTAGATGGCCTGGTCGGCGGCGACCCACCGCCAGGCGCCCTCGACCGGCTTGTCCGGCGTGACGCGCAGCGCCCGCTCCACGGCGGCCTTGTCGGTGACCGGGCGGTCGAACCTGATCATGATGGGCATGCCGACGCCGACCTTCTCGCCCTTGACGCTCGGGGTGACGTCCACGATGGAGAGCGTCCTGTCCGCCTTGAGGGTCGTGAACGAGCTGGTCACGGTCTTGGTCTTGCCGTCGTCCTCCGCCTGGGCGGTGACGGTGTAGGAGGTGCCGGGCGTCATCGTCCGGTCCGAGCGCCACGACTTGTGGCCGCCGCCGAACTTCCCGGTGACGGTGGCGCCCTCGCCCCGGACGGTGACGCCCCGCAACTTGCCGTCCTCGGCCTTGACCTCGATGGTCCCGTCCGGCTTGACCTGGGCGGTCCCGTTGGCGGGCGTGATGGTCACGGCGCCGGGCGAGTCCCCCGAGGCCAGCTTCCCCTCGCCGCCGACGACGCAGCCGGCCGCGAGCATCGCCACCGCGCCCGCGCCGCCCGTCAGGGCCACCCGCACCCCGCGCCCGCTGTAGTTCACTACAAACTCCCCCAAACCCCGTGATTTCACCCCAAGTAGGTGAATCTACCTGTGAAGGGAGACGCCTCGAACGGGCCGGAAGTTCGGCCCGCTGGGCAGGAAAATCGCTGCTCAGCCGCCGAATCCGGACAAGCGGACCGAGCCGGGGCGGATCCGGTCAGGCAAGGATCCGGTCAGGCGAGTTTTGCCTAAGCGGGAGAGGAAGCGGGTTCGCGGTTGACGCGGCGCACGACGCGCTTGAAGCCCCACACCGAGACGGCGACGCCGATCGCGCCGAGCCCGGCGACGATGCCGGTGCGGAACCACAGGTACATGCTGATCGACTCGTTGAACAGCATCCACAGGCTGACGGCCACGTTCGCGAACAGGACCATCGACCACAGCAGCGAGATGCGCAGGAAGAACTGGTGCACCCTGGCGTGCTTGAGGAACGCCTCGGGGATCGGCGCCATGTCCTTGGCCAGCTTCATGGCCAGCGGCCGTCCGAGCGGGACCGAGGCGAGGAAGGACAGGCTGATGATCAGGGTGCCGAGCGTCGGCTGGAGGAAGTAGACGACCGCGCTGTGCGTCGCGGCGGCCGTGGCCGCGCGGACGGTCACGCCGACCGCGGCCAGCATCAGCATCCCCGACACCGGATGGCCGCGCACGAAGCGGTAGATGATCCCGCCGTACACCCAGGCGACGGCGGCGACGAGCGCGCCGTTCAGCCCGAGCAGCGTCAGCGCCGCGTAGAAGACCGCGACCGGCGCGATGACCCCTTCGATGAAGCGCGGGAGCGCGTGCATCAGCAGCGCCGTCACCCGCGGCAGCTCGAAGACGTGATGGCCGTCGGGACCAGGGTGGCCGTCGGAGGCGTCGTGGCCGTCAGCGGCTGCGTGGGCGCCGGAGGCGGGGTGGCCGTCGTGGTGCCCGCCGCCCCGCGCCTCGACGGCCCGCGCCGCCGGCGCGGGGGTCTCCGCCGCCACGGTGGGCTCGGCGGGAGTTCTCGCAGGTCGATCCATCGAGCGCTGGTCTCCCCGATCGGTGTGCCTTGACTCGGATGTGGTCACGATTCGCCCCACCGTACGTCATGATCGGCACGCGCCTGTCCGTTTTCGAGTGATCCGTTCCGCGTGCCGGCGGTCCCCCCTTAGTTCGGATCCGCCCCCCGTCCGGTGCGGGCGGCGGCCGGAAGCGGCCACGGTCGAACCTGTGACCCAGGCCTCACTTCCGACATTAGCGGGTGGCCGGGTCATCCCTCCGGCGGGGCGGGCTGGACGTCGCGAGCCGCGGCGTAGATGGCCCTGAGCGTGACCGCCACCGACGGGCGGCGGACGCTCGCCGACCTGGTCACGGCGTAGACCTCGCGGGCGAGCGTGCATTCGGGGATGCGCCGCACGGCCACGTCCTGGTCGCCGGCGGCCAGCGCCAGCGCGGGCACCGCGGTGATGCCGAGGCCGCGCGCCACCAGGCTCAGGATCGTGTGCAGCCCCTCGAACTCCCACGGGACGGGACGGGCCCCGCCGACGGTGTCCATGAGCCGTTCGAGGGCCTGCCTGGACGGCTCCCCGGGCGGCGCCGCCATCCACGCCTCCTCCCGGAGCCGCTGCAGGTCGACGGGTCGCTCCGGGGAGGACATGGGGTGCGTCGCCGGGACGACCAGGACCAGCGGGTCGCGGCGCAGGTGGAAGAACTCCAGCGCGGCGGGCGACTGCTCGGGGACCTTGCCCGTCCAGTCGTCGATGAGCGCGATGTCGACCTCGCCGTTCTGCACCTGCCGGACGCCGTCGCCGGGACGGGTCTGGCGCAGCACGAACGTCAGGTCGGGGTGCTCCCTGAGGCTCTGCGCCAGCGCGGGCGCGAACGCGACGGCGGCCGTCGGGAACGCGGTGACCACGACCCGGCCCATCGGCGTGTCGGAGTGCGCCGACAGCTCCGCCTCGGCGGTCTCCACGAGGCCGAGGATCTCCTCGGCGCGGTCGGCGAGGCGGCGCCCGGCGTCGGTCAGCTCGGCGCTGCGGGCGGTACGGTCCAGCAGCGGGACGCGGGCCTCGCGTTCGAGCGCGGCCAGCTGCTGGGAGACGGCCGACGGGGTGTAGCCGAGGGCGGCGGCGGTCGCGGCGATGCTGCCGCGGCGGCCGAACTCGGCGAGAAGCCGCAGGCGGCGAAGCTCTAGCATCAGGCCATCTTACGGTCACCATCGATGAGACTCGCTTGTGATGATGCTAAATGCGGGCAAGTATGAGATCGAACCCGGCCGGGTCGCACAGGGGATTCCGTTTCAACCCACCGCTGTCTCGTCATGCCCTTAACTCGTCATGCCTGGGAGCCGTCATGCCTGCCCCGAAAGAGTCCGAACCCGTCCGGCCGCTACCTTTCGCGCCGCGTCCCGTCGCCCTGTCGGCGACGCTCGCGGTGAACGAGGCGATCGCCCGCAAGCGCGGCGAGGGCGTCCGCGTCCTGCCGCTCGGCTTCGGGGAGGCGGGGATCCCGATCCACCCGGCGCTGACCCGCGAGCTGGCCGCGGCCGCGGGCCGGGGCGGCTACGGGCCGGTCGCCGGGTCGGCCGCGCTGCGCGCCGCGGCCGCCGGGTACTGGTCGCGGCGCGGGCTGCCGACCGAACCGGCCATGATGATCACCGGGCCCGGCAGCAAACCGCTGCTGTACGCGCTGCTGACCGCGCTGGGCGGCGACGTGGTCGTGGCGTCGCCGAGCTGGGTCTCCTACGCGGCCCAGGCGTCGCTGGTGGGGGCCGAGCCGATCCGGGTCGCCACGCCTCCCGGCGAGGGCGGCGTGCCGAGCCCGGCGCTGCTCGCCGACGCCGTGGTGCGGGCCCGCGCGCGGGGGCGCGACGTGCGGTCTGTCGTGGTGACCCTTCCCGACAACCCGACCGGGACGATCGCGTCCGAGGACACCGTCCGGCGGCTGTGCGCGGTGGCGCGCGAGCTGGGCCTTGTGATCATCTCGGACGAGATCTACCGCGACCTGGCGCACACGCGCGGACGGCGGATCCCGAGCCCCGCCTGCCACGCCCCGGAGCGGACCGTCGTGACGACCGCGCTGAGCAAGAACCTCGCCGCGGGCGGCTGGCGGCTCGGCGTGGCGCGGCTGCCGGACGGCCCGTTCGGCCGCGCGCTGCGCGACAGCGTGCTGGGCGTGGCGAGCGAGATGTGGTCCAGCGCGCCCGCGCCGATGCAGCACGCCGCCGCGTACGCGTTCGCCGAGCCGTCCGAGCTGGTGGAGCACATCGACCGCAGCCGGCGGCTGCACGCCGCGATCACGGGGGCGGTCGCCGACCGGTTCGCCGCCGCGGGCGCCCGTGTCGCGCGGCCGGAGGCGGCGTTCTACGTCTACCCGGACTTCGGCCCGATCCGCGACACCCTGGACGCGAACCACGGCGTCCGGACGTCCGCCGGCCTCACGCACCTGCTGTTGGAACGTTACGGAGTCGGGGTCCTGCCGGGCAGCTCGTTCGGGGACGCTCCCTCGGCCCTGCGGATGCGGGTGGCGCCGAGCCAGCTCTACGGCGAGGACGACGAGCAGCGCCTCGCCGCCCTGGCGTCGCCGGCCCCGGCGGCCCTGCCGTGGATCGCGGACGCCCTGGACCGCCTGAGCGACGTCCTCGCGGACCTCTCCGAGACGGCCACGGTCGGCGAGCCCGCCCTCGCCTGAGCGCGGCGCCGCCGCGGGGGCGATCCCCGCGGCGGCGGGCACTGGCCAGAACCGGCGCGGGAATTGCGGAGGGTAAGGGAGTCGAACCCCTTCGAGTGTCACCTCGACTTCAGTTTTCGAAACTGCTGCCTTACCGTTCGGCCAACCCTCCGGGGCGCGCCGCGGGCCGTCCGCGCGAGGACGGCCCGCGGCGCGGGACGCCAGTGGACCAGCAGGGAGTCGAACCCTGATCGCTTCCTTGCAAAGGAAGTGTGCTTCCGTTACACCACAAGCCCATCGTGCGTGCTCAGCAGGGGCGGTAGGAGTCGAACCCACTTTCCGCCGGTTTTGGAGACCGGCCGCCTACCCGGTGGCTCACCCCTTCGCGCTTTTCGCGTTCGTTCGACGTGTTCAATGATGCGAAGGTTTCCGGACGGGCACAAAGTATTTTTCTGCGTAAAGGCTCGGATGCGCACCGTCATCGGCCCGTGATCGTCCACGAAGGGGCGCCGCCCGACACGACCGGCGCGTATAAGCGTGGTGTAAGGTCCAACGACGCACGGGGCGAACGTCATGAAACGACCGGGGTCAGGCCAAGGGACGTCCAGTCCGCCCTGCCCGTGGTGAATCCGAGACAGGCACGGCGTCACGCGAGTGATGATGAGTGATGAAGAAGGCGAGGGGGCCCGCCATGAGGCATGCACGGGACGGCGCTGCCGCGGCGATGAGCGCCGCCTCCAGGATTCTCGTCGCGCGGGGCAAGAACGAGCCCCAGGAGATGGAGAACCCTGACGTCGCCTGGGGCCAGCGGGCCCGCGACGGCGTGTGGGTGCCGACCAAGGACGGGCAGCGCATCCACCTCGGCATCGACGTGGCCGCGGCCGACACCGTCGCGCAGGTGCTGCGCCCCAGCCTGCGGGTGTTCGTGGGGGTGGACGTCGACACCGACATCGTCGCGCAGACCACGGCGGGCGGGGTACGGCTGCTGACGGTGATCCACGGGCCGGACGCGCCCTCGGAGTTCCGGTTCTCGGTGTCGCTCGCCGACGGCCTGGCGCTGGAGTCGATGCCGTCGGGCGGGTACGACGTCGTCCACCTGCGGTACGGCGCGACCGTGGGCCGCCTCTACAACCCGTGGGCGAGCGACTCGATGTTCCGCCAGGTGAAGGCCGACTACACCCTGGAGGGGACGGCCGTCACGATGCGCGTCCAGCACAGCGACGCGTACTACCCGGTCGTCGCCGACCCGAACTACGAGCGCTGACCGCCCTCCCCTGGCGCGTGCCCGGCCGCCGGCACGCTGAAAAGGCCGTCCGCTTCCCTGATTTGATCTTGTCCGGAATGCGCCACGGTACGCGCCGCATAACGGGGTGCGCATGGACGGGCCGGATTCTCGTCATATGGTTGTGAACCACGGGCCGCGTCCCGGCCCCGGCAGCACGGCTTCTGCAGGGACGGGCGGGGCACACGACCGCCCCGGGTCCCCGAGACTGGAGTCCTCGTGATCTTCACTCATGACACCGAGCACGCGCTCGCCGTCGTCGTCGACCTGATCAACACCGGCCCGGCGACGTCCGGCGCGGAAGAGCTCACCGGGCTGCCCGGCCTGCACGCGTTCGTGGACCGCAACGACTTCAGCGACATCGGCGAGCTGACCCGTGCCGACCTGGCCCGCGCCGTCGACCTGCGCGAGCGGTTCCACGCCGTGTTCCGCGCCGGGGACGTCCCGACCGCCGTCCAGAAGATCAACGAGATCGTCGGCGAGGTCCGCACCACCCCGCACCTGACCGACCACGACGGCTACGACTGGCATGTGCACTACTTCGCGCCGGGCGCGCCGCTCGGCGAGCACCTGGCCGCCGACTGCGGGATGGCGCTGGCGTACGTGGTCGCGGCGGGCGAACTCGACCGGCTCCGCACCTGCGAGGCGCCCGACTGCTCACGCGTCCTGGTCGACCTGTCGCGCAACCGCTGCCGCCGCTACTGCGACAGCCGCACCTGCGGCAACCGCATGCACGTCGCCGCCTACCGCGCCCGCCAACGCGAAGCGGCCCTGTAGTTATTGCGATCGCTGCATCGCTCCGGCTCGCCTGGCGGCTCGCTGCGCGATCAGGTTCCCGCAGGCTCGGACCTACCTTCGGTCGCGATCGCAGGCGTTGAGGTTGTCGCGGGGTTGGGGTGCCGGTGGCGGTCAGGCGCTGCGCAGTTCAGTGACGGCGGTGAGTGCCTGGTGGGCGGCCTTGGTGTCGTGGACGCGGAAGACTCGGGCGCCTAGTAGGGCGGAGACGCCGAGGACCGCCATGGTGCCTACGCCGCGTTTGTCGACGGGGCGGCCTAGCGTCTCGCCGATGAAGTCCTTGTTGGAGACCGCGACCAGCACCGGCCAGCCGGTGCCGGTGAGCTCGCCGAGGCGGCGGGTGATCTCCAGGGACTGGCGGGTGTTCTTGCCGAAGTCGTGGGCCGGGTCGATGAGGATCGCGTCCCGGCGTACGCCGAGGGCCGCCGCGCGCTCGGCCTCGGCCGTGACATGGGCGACGACGTCGGCGACGACGTCGGTGTAGCCGACGCGGTGCGGGCGGGTGCGGGGGGCTAGGGCGCCCGCGTGCGAGCAGACCAGGCCGATGCCGTGCGCGGCGGCCGCCTCGGCCAGCCGCGGGTCGGGGCCGCCCCAGGTGTCGTTCAGCAGGTCGGCGCCCGCCTCCGCCACCGCCTCGCCGACCTCGGCGCGCCAGGTGTCGACGCTGATCACGACGCGGGGGTGCCGCTCGCGGACGGCGGCGACGAGCCCGACGACGCGGCGCAACTCCTCGGCGACGCCGACGTCCTCGCCCGGTCCGGCCTTCACACCGCCGATGTCGACGATGTCGGCGCCCTCGGCGACCGCGCGGTCGACGGCGGCGAGCGCGGCGCCGAACCCGTAGGTGGCGCCCTTGTCGAAGAACGAGTCGGGCGTGCGGTTCACCACGGCCATGATCGCGTGCGGGCCGAGGTCGCGCCCGTTCAGCCGCAGCGGCGTCTCTGGTGGGCTCATGATGGTCTCACGTTGGCACATCGGAACGGGGCCCGCGAACAGAAGCGAATTCGGTTCAATGACCGCCCTCTCTCGTCAGCATCCCGGCCGGGTCGCTAATCTCATAGGTCACGCTCGTCGCGGGTCCATCCGTGGTGGGCCCCCATCGGACCTACTTCAGCCATGGAGGATCCGCTGTCCAGGCGAGCACTCATCACCGGCATCACCGGACAGGACGGCTCATATCTGGCCGAGCATCTGCTCGCCCTGGGGTACGAGGTCTGGGGCCTGGTGCGGGGGCAGGCCAACCCCCATGTGTCGCGGCTGCGCAAGCACATCGGCGACGTGCGGATCACCACCGGCGACCTGCTCGACCAGGGCAGCCTGATCTCGGCGGTGGAGCACGTCCGGCCGGACGAGGTCTACAACCTGGGCGCGATCTCCTACGTGCCGATGTCGTGGCAGCAGGCGGAGCTGACCGCCGAGGTCACCGGCATGGGCGTGCTGCGGATGCTGGAGGCGATCCGCGTGGTGTCGGGGATCAGCCCGTCCCGGACGCCGGGCCGCGAGCAGATCCGCTTCTACCAGGCGTCCTCGTCGGAGATGTTCGGGATGGTGCGGGAGACGCCGCAGAACGAGAAGACGCCGTTCCACCCGCGCAGCCCGTACGGGGTGGCGAAGAGCTACGGGCACTACATCACGCAGAACTACCGCGAGTCGTACGGGATGTTCGCGGTCAGCGGGATCCTGTTCAATCACGAGTCGCCGCGCCGGGGCGCCGAGTTCGTCACCCGGAAGGTGTCGCTCGGCGCGGCGCGGATCAAGCTGGGCCTGGCCACCGAGCTGCGGCTGGGGAACCTGGACGCGCGCCGCGACTGGGGCTTCGCGGGCGACTACGCCCGCGCGATGCGGCTGATGCTCACCCAGGACGCCCCTGAGGACTTCGTCATCGGGACGGGCCAGACCCAGTCGGTGCGGGAGCTGGTGGAGTTCGCGTTCCGCACGGCGGGCCTGAACTGGGAGGACCACGTCGTCCTGGACGCGAGGTACACCCGCCCGGCGGAGGTCGACCTGCTGTGCGCCGACCCGAAGAAGGCCCGCGAGCAGCTCGGCTGGGAGCCCGAGGTGACGTTCGAGGAACTCGTCACGATGATGGTCGAGTCGGACCTGCGGCTGCTGTCGGAGTCGGCGCGCCCCGAGGACGAGCCGTTCAGCCCCGACCATTGGTGATCCGGCGGCTGTGATCGGGCGGTGCGGCCATTGGTGATCCTGTGACCGGGGCCGTGGCACGATGCAGATATGGCCACTTGCGAACATGTGCGGAGCATTCCGGCGCAGGACCCGTCCCCGAACACGCCCGCGGGGTGCGAGGAGTGCCTCGCGGAGGGCACCAGGTGGGTCCATCTGCGGCTCTGCCTGGGCTGCGGGCACGTGGGCTGCTGCGACTCCTCCCCGATGCGGCACGCCACCGCGCACTTCGAGAAGGAGGGGCACCCGATCGTCCGGTCGTTCGAGCCGGGCGAGGACTGGCGCTGGTGCTTCGTCGATGAACTGATCGTCTGATGCCGGACGTCCGGCTGGGCACCGGGCCGGGCCGCTGGATCCTGCTGGCGACGGTGCTCGGGTCGAGCGTGGCGATGCTCGACTCGACGGTCGTGAACGTGGCGCTGCCGAGGCTCGCCCGCGACCTGGACGCCGACATGGCCGGGTTGCAGTGGACGGTGAACGCCTACACGCTGACGCTCGCCGGGTTCATCCTGCTCGGCGGTTCCCTCGGCGACCGGTACGGGCGCCGCCGGATCTTCCTCGTCGGCGTGGTGTGGTTCGCGATCGCGTCGGTGCTGTGCGGCCTCGCGCTGAACATCGAGATGCTGATCGTGTCGCGGGCGCTGCAGGGCGTGGGCGGGGCGCTGCTCACCCCGGGCTCGCTGGCGATCATCCAGGCGTCGTTCGCCGCCGACGACCGGCCGCGCGCGGTCGGGGCGTGGTCGGGGCTCGGCGGCGTGGCGGGCGCGATCGGGCCGTTCGCGGGCGGCTGGCTGGTGGAGGCGGCGGGCTGGCGGTGGGTGTTCCTGCTGAACGTGCCCCTGACCGCCGTGGTGGTGCTGGTCGCGGTCCGGCACGTCCCGGAGAGCGTCGACCCGGACGCGCGCGGCCGCTTCGACGTGCTCGGCGCGGCGCTGGCGGCGCTCGCGCTGGCCGGGACGACGTACGCGTTGACCGAGGCGCCGGGCGGCAACGCGCCCCGGGTGGTCATCGGGGCAGCCGCGGCGGCGGGCGCCGCCGCGGCCGTCGCGTTCGTGATGGTCGAGAGGCGGCGCGGCGCGGCGGCGGGCGCGGCGCGGGGCGGTAAGGCGAGGCGGGAGGCGCCGCGGCCGATGCTGCCGCTGGACGTGTTCGCCTCCCGGCAGTTCACCGCCATCAACGTCGTCACGTTCATCATGTACGGCGGGATGGGCGTGATGTTCTTCCTGTTCGTGCTGAACCTCCAGGTCGTCGGGGAGTTCTCGCCGATCGCGGCGGGTACGGCGCTGCTGCCGGTCACGGTGCTGATGCTGCTGCTGTCGGCGCGGGCGGGCGCGCTCGCGCAGAAGATCGGCCCGCGGCTGCCGATGACGGCCGGGCTGGTGGTCGCGGCGGCCGGGATGCTGTGGGTCGGCCAGATCGGCGCGGACGCGTCCTACGTGCGCGACGTGCTGCCGCCCGTGCTGCTGTTCGGCCTGGGCCTGGCGGCGGTGGTCGCGCCGCTGACGGCGACCGTCCTCGCCACCGCCGACGTCCGGCACGCGGGGGTGGCCAGCGGCGTCAACAACGCGGTGGCGCGGGCCGCGGGGCTGCTGACGGTGGCGGCGATCCCGCCGCTGGCGGGACTGACCGGCGACGCCTACGACGACCCGGGCGAGTTCTCGCACGGGTTCGGGATCGCGATGGCGGTGTGCGCCGTGATGCTCGCCGCCGGGGCCGTGCTGAGCTTCCTGACGGTCGACGACGACGCGCTGCGCGACCAGTCCGGCGAGGCGGTCGAGCCGGAGTGCAGGAGGCACTGCGGGGTCGGCGCGCCGCAGCTGCAGCCCGACCAGGAGCCCGCGCCGGCCCGGACGGGATCTTGATCGCAGGTCGGCGCGGGTTCAATCTCGGTCCGATTCCGGCTATGTCCAAGACCGAATGGGTTCGTTGGCATACGGTCGGTGCATGAATCTGCGGCAGCTGCGCTATGTCGTGGCGACCGCCGACCACGGCACGATGACGTCGGCGGCCCAGGCTCTCTACGTGGCCCAGCCCGCGCTCTCGCGGGCCGTCCGCGAGCTGGAGCGCGAGCTCGGCGTGGAGCTGTTCCAGCGTTCCGGCCGCGGGGTGGCGCTGACCGACGTCGGCGAGGAGGTGGTCCGGCAGGCGCGGGTCGCGCTGGAGGCCGTCGACGCGATCGAGGGCCTGGCGGTGACCCGGGCCAACGGGCGCGGCGCCGAGCTGCGCATCGCCGTCACCTCGACGCTGGAGCCGGAGCTGACCGGCCGGCTGCTGCCCCGCTTCGCCCGCGACCAGCCGGCCGTCCGGGTGCGGGTGATCCGCTGCGAGGACCGTGACCGTGTCGCGGCGGCGCTGCGCGCGGGCCGCGCCGACCTCGCGCTGACCGATCTGCCAGTGCCGGGCGACATGACGGCGCATCCGTTCGAGCAGCGGGAGGTCGTGCTGATCTCGCCGCCGGCGCTGCGGATGCGCGAGCCGGTGCCGGTGCACGCGCTGGACGGGATGCGGCTCGTGCTGCCCGCCCGGGGCAGCGCCCGCCGCGCCGAGATCGACACGGTTTTGCGGCGGGTCGGCGCCACGCCCGTCGCGGCGGTGGAGTCCGACGAGCGCGGCTCCTGGATCGGCTGGGTCCGCGCGGGGATGGGCTCGCTGCTGTGGTACCGGAACCAGATCGACGACACCGAGGGCGTGACCGTCCGGTCGTTCATGCCGCCGATCACCCGGATGACCGGGATCGTCCACGTGCACCGCAAGCTCCCGCCCGCCGCGCGCGACTTCCTCAGCTTCGCCAAGGACGCGGCCCGGGACGCCCACTGACACGCGGCTCCCGCTAGCGGGGACGGGAGCCGGCGCGTGCCATCATCTGGCACGTGGAGACGACGCACGCTCTCTGGCTGCTTGCCGTTCCGGTGACCGCCCTGGTGGTGGCCGCGGGCGCGCGGCGCGCCGGGCTCTCGGCGCCGCTGGTCCTGGTGATCGCGGGGCTGGCCGTCTCGTTCGTGCCGGGGGTGCCGGAGTTCGAGCTCGACCCGGAGGTCGCGCTGTATGTGTTCCTGCCGCCGCTGCTGTTCGCCGCGGCCTGGCAGAGCTCCTTCGTGGGGCTGCGCGAGAACGCCTGGTCGATCGGGCTGCTGTCGGTCGGGCTGGTGCTGTTCACCACGTTCGCCGTCGGGTACGCGGCGTACCTGCTGGTCCCCGACCTGCCGCTGCCGGCGGCGTTCGTGCTCGGCGCGATCGTGGCGCCGCCGGACGCGGTCGCGGCGGTGAGCGTCGCGCAGCGTCTCGGGCTGCCGCGCCGGACGGTGACGATCCTGGTCGGCGAGAGCCTGTTCAACGACGCGACGGCGCTGACGGCGTTCCGGGTCGCGGTCGTCGCGGCGACCGGCGCCGGGTTCACGCTCCTGGACGGGATGTGGCGGTTCCTGTTCGCCGCCGCCGTGGGGGCGGCCGTCGGGCTGCTGCTCGGGCCGCCGCTGCACTGGCTGCGGACCCGGCTGAACGATCCGCTGGTGGAGAACGGCATCGCGGTCGTGACGCCGTTCGCCGCGTATCTGACCGCCGAGAGCGTGCACGCGTCCGGGGTGATCGCGGTGGTGGTCAGCGGGCTCTACCTCGGGCACCGGGCCACCGAGACGGCGGCGGTGACGCGGCTGATCGGGCATTCGTTCTGGAAGGTCATGGTCTTCGTCCTGGAGACGGTGGTGTTCCTGCTGATCGGGTTGCAGCTCCCGCCGGTGATCGACGGGCTGTCGGGGCGCAGCGGCCCCGAGCTGGCCTGGTGGGCGGTGGCGATCCTGACGGTGACGGTCGTCGCGCGTTTCGTGTGGGTGTTCCCCGCCTCCTACGTCCCGCGGCTGCTGTCGAGGCGGGTGCGCGAGCGCGAGGACCCGGGGTGGCGGGGCCGGACGATCGCGTCGTGGGCGGGGATGCGCGGCGTGGTGTCGCTGGCCGCCGCGTTCGCGGTGCCGTTCACCACCTCGGCGGACGAGCCGTTCCCCGGACGCGACCTGATCCTGTTCTTCACGTTCACGACCGTCCTCGGGACGCTGCTGGTGCAGGGGCTGACGTTCCCGGCGCTGATCCGCGCGCTCGGCGTCGGCGGCGACCGGGAACGCTACGCCGACACCGTCGCGGAGGCCGGCGCGCAGCACGCCGCGGCGCAGGCGGCGCTGGACCGGCTCGACGAGCTGACCGGCCAGGAAGATCTGGACGAATCGGTCGTGGAGCGGCTCAGGCAGCTCGCCGAGCACCGGCAGCTGCGCGCGTGGGAGCGGCTCGGCGGCGGGACGGGCCCGGCGGGCGAGGAGGTGCCGACGGCGATGTACCGGCGGCTGCGGCGGGAGATGCTCGCGGCGGAGCGGCGGGTGTTCGTCCAGATGAGGGACGAGCGCCGCATCGACGACGAGGTCCTGACCCGGGTGATGCACGAGCTCGACCTGGAGGAGGCCGCGCTCAACCGCGAGTAGGCCCGCTCCCCCGGCCGCGGCTGGGCGCCGTGGCCGGGGGTGTGCACGGGAGCGGCGGGGCGGTGAGGGGGCGGTGTCAGAGCGTCCCGTTGAGGGGTTCTTCGGGCAGCTCGACGGTGTAGGACTCCTTGACCACGTCCAGGTGATGCCAGGACTCCCGGACCGTCACCCCGGGCACGGACCGGATGGCGTCCAGCACGGCGACCAGTTCGCTGCGCGAGGCCGCCTCGGCCTGCCCGACGATGTCGTAGCGGCCGAAGCCGGTCGCCAGGTAGCGGATGCCTTCCTGCTCGACGACCGCCTGGACGGCCCGCTGCAGCCCGCCGGTGACCACCAGCCCGAACCCGCCGAGCTCGGCCGCGCCGAGCGCCAGCGGATCGGCCAGGCCGGTGACCTGGATGACGCCCGAGCGCATCAGCCTGACCACCCGGGCCCGGGTGGCGGCCTGCGACAGGCCGATGATGTGCGCGAGCCGGGTGTAGGGGGCGCGCCCGTCGCGCTGCAGCTCCTGCAGGAGCCGCCAGTCGATGCCGTCGAGGGTGACCTCGCCGAGCTCGCGCACCACCGCGTGCGTGTCGCGCACGGTGGCCACCGACCGGAACACCTCCGCCGCGCGGACGCCCGGGATGGACCTGATGTGGTCCACCTCGGCGGCGAGCGCGGCGTCGTCGCGGGTGCGCACCTGCGCGACCAGGTCGTACGGGCCGGCGGTCAGGGCGGCGAAGCTGACGGCGGACCGCTCGGCGACGGTCGCGGCGACCTTCCTGGCCGAGCCGTCCACGGTGACCGACAGGTGCCCGATCGCCTCCGCGCCGACGACGGCGGCGTGCACGATGCCGACGACGCGGACGACCTGCGTCTCGAGAAGGTGCTGTACCCGTGCCCGCACGGCCGTGCGGGAAAGCCCGACACGGTCGGCGAGCGCCTGGAACGTCGCCCTGCCATCCCGCTGGAGCTCGCGGACGAGCACGGCGTCGACCGCATCCAGCACGGCTGTCCTCCTCGACGTGTGATGTAGATGAATCGGTTTGTCGACAACTGCAAGATCATTCCATTTCAGGACGGTATGACGTCAAATATTGATCTTGCTCGTGTTCACCGTGCCCGGCGGCCGTCGAAGCGTCTGCGGCGGGCTTGTCGCGGCGACGTTTCCGACGCTGGGAAATCCCGTCCGAAAGCACAACGAGGCCGGCCCTCAACGCGTACCGGGCACGGCGCGGCGGGGCGGCGGGCGCGCACGGCGGCAAGGCTCACTCCGGTGATGATCGCGGGGCTCATTTCGACGACCGCCGCGCGGCAAGGACGGCCCGCGGCGCGGACGAGCGCGGCTGACCGGGTCCAAGTGCGTGACCTGCATGCGCTTCTCCCGGTGTTCTGCTGTCACGCCCCTACGGCGGGTCCGCCGTCCGCGTGAGGCACATGTAAGAAAAGTGCATCGAGGGCGCAGTTACGTCAAGAGGTAACTTTACAGAGAGCCAAGCCTCACGTTGCACCGTTTTCACCACGTCGCGACGTTCGCTTCGGTCAGGGCGCCGGGGCGGGGGCCGCCGGCGGCGTGTCGGGGGCACGGCCGGGTATGGCCGACAATGGACGGTGGCCCAGCCACCCCGACCCGCGATTGGTGTGTAGTACAGCCGTGCACCTGCTGAACGGTGAGCGCTCCGCTCACGACCTCACCTACAACGACGTCTTCATGGTCCCCCGCCGCTCGTCGGTCGGGTCCCGCCTGGAGGTCGACCTGTCCACCGTGGACGGGAGCGGCACGACCATCCCGCTCGTGGTGGCCAACATGACCGCCGTGTCCGGCCGCCGGATGGCCGAGACCGTCGCGCGGCGCGGCGCGATCGCGGTGATCCCGCAGGACATCCCGGTGGACGTGGTCGCCGAGGTGGTCGGCTGGGTCAAGGGCCGCGACCTGGTCGTCGACACCGCGATCCGGCTCGGGCCGTCCAGCACGGCCGGGGACGCGCTCGCGCTGCTGCCCAAGCGCGCCCACAACGCCGTGATCGTCGTCGAGGACGACCGTCCCGTCGGCGTCGTCACCGAGGCCGACTGCCAGGGCGTCGACCGGTTCGCGCAGCTGCGCGACATCATGTCCCGCGACCTGGTCACGGTGCCGGACGGCGTCGACCCGCGCGAGGCGTTCGACCGGCTGCACGAGCGCGGGCACCGGCTCGCGCCCGTCGTCGACGCGTCCGGGCGGCTCGCGGGCGTCCTGACCCGCACCGGCGCGCTGCGCGCCACGCTCTACAAGCCCGCCGTGGACGGCGCCGGGCGGCTGCGCGTCGCCGCGGCGGTCGGGGTGAACGGCGATGTCGCGGGCAAGGCCAAGGCGCTGCTGGAGGCGGGCGCCGACCTGCTCGTCGTCGACACCGCGCACGGCCACCAGGACAAGATGATCGGCGCGCTGGCCGCCGTCCGGGCGCTGGACCCGGCCATCCCGATCGTCGCGGGGAACGTGGTGACCGCCGGGGGCACCCGCGACCTGATCGAGGCGGGCGCCGACATCGTCAAGGTCGGGGTGGGCCCCGGCGCGATGTGCACGACCCGGATGATGACCGGGGTGGGGCGACCGCAGTTCTCGGCCGTGCTGGAGTGCGCCGCCGAGGCCCGCCGGCTCGGCCGGCACGTGTGGGCGGACGGCGGCGTCCGGCACCCCCGCGACGTGGCCCTGGCGCTCGCGGCCGGCGCGGCGAACGTGATGGTCGGGTCCTGGTTCGCCGGCACCTACGAGTCGCCGGGCGACCTGCAGCGCACCGCGGACGGGCGGCCCTACAAGGAGAGCTTCGGGATGGCGTCGGCGCGGGCCGTGCGGCTGCGCACCGCCGACGACTCGCCGTTCGACCGGGCCCGCAAGGCGCTGTTCGAGGAGGGGATCTCCACGTCCCGGATGTTCCTCGACCCCCGCCGCCCCGGCGTGGAGGACCTCATCGACTCGATCGTCGCGGGGTTGCGCAGCTCGTGCACCTACGCGGGCGCCCGCACGCTGGAGGAGTTCCACGAGCGGGCGACCGTCGGGATCCAGGGCTCGTCCGGGTTCGTCGAGGGCATGCCGCTGTCCAGCAGTTGGTGAAGTCCTCGCCATGATCAGCGTGGCCTTCGCGACACGCCGCCACCGCCGCTGACCTTTCCCCCTCCGGCCTGCACCCTCTTGGGTCAGGGGCGGGAAGGGGGTCTCGCCCCGGAGGGGGCGGAGCATGGTGGACGGGCCGATCGGCGACGGGACGCGGCTGCTGCCGGACGACCCGCCGCGGCCGGAGGGCGACGGCGGCGGCGAGCACCGAGGGCGGGAGGGCGGCCGGGACGGCGCGCGGGACGCGGCGACGCGGCGGCTGGCGCACGCGCTGCTGATCGCGGCGGTGTCCCCGGCGGTGCCGGGCATCGCGCACCTGCGGGCCGGACGGGTCAGGCTCGGCGCGGCGCTGCTGTCCGTGCAGGCGCTGCTGCTCACCGGCGCCGCGGCGGCCATGGGCGAGGGCCGGTCCCTGTTCCTGGAGCTGTCGGTGCGGCCGGGCGGGCTGCTGGCGGTGGCGGCCGGGGCTGTCGTGCTGGCGGTGCTGTGGGCGGTACTGATCGTCCACTCCTACGCCGTGCTGGTCCCGGACGGGCTGTCGCCGCTGTGGCGGCTGGCCGGGGGCACCACCGTGTCGGTGCTGTGCCTGCTCGTCGTCGTCCCGCCGCTGACCGTCGCCCACTACGGCTACCTGCAGCGCGACCTGGTCGAGGGCCTGTTCGCCGAGGGGCCGGGACCGCGGGCGCGGGCGGCGGGCGCCGCCGATCCGTGGCCGGGCATCCGGCGCCTCGACGTGCTCCTCATCGGCGGTGACGGCGGCGTGGGCCGTCCCGGCGTGCGCACCGACAGCATGACGCTGGCCAGCATCGACACCAGGACGGGGAACACGCTGCTGCTGAGCCTGCCGCGCGACCTGCGGCACGTGCCGGTGTGGTCGGGCGAGAAGCCGGTCGCGTTCCCGCCCGAGGATCTGTTGAACGAGGTGTACGCGAGCGGCGTCCGACATCCCGGCGTGCTCGCGGGCGGCGGGCATGTCCGTGATCCGGGCGCCGAGCTGCTGAAGCGGACGGTCTCGCACATCCTCGGCAGGCCCGTCCCCTACTACGCGATGGTCGACATGCGGAGCTTCCGGGAGATCGTGGACGCGGTCGGCGGCGTCCGGGTCTGCGTGCCCGACGCCGTGCCCGCGCCGAAGCGGCAGGTGCCGGCCGGGGTGCTGAAGCCCGGCTGCCGCAGGCTCGGCGGACGGGAGGCCCTCTGGTACGGGCGGTCCCGGACGGGAAGCGACGGCTACGCCCGCATGGGCCGCCAGAAATGCCTCATGTGGGCGCTGGCCCGCCAGGCGGGACCGCTGACCGTGCTGCGCGGCTTCCAGCGCCTCACCGAGATCCTCAAGTACTCGGTCAGCACCGACCTGCCGCGGCGGATGCTCCCGCCGCTCGTCGCCCTGGCCGCCAAGATCGGGAACGCGGAGATCACCAGCCTGCGGTTCGTCCCGCCGGTCATCTCGCCCCGGCGGCCGGACTATCCCGAGATCAGGAGGCTGGCCGCGCGGGCCGTCCAGGGCCCGGCGGCGGCCGCCGGCGCCGCGGACGGGCCGCGCGTCCTGAGCGACCGCTGCGCCTGACGAACACCGCGATCATCCGCGATCATCTCCTACGCAACCTTTGCCCGGTTCCGAGCGTCCTTAAAGTGAGCCAGGGCTTATTTCACGGTGTGTGGGAATCGGAGCGTACATGGGTCGATCGGCGGGTCGGCGTGCCCAAGCGGGGGACGTGGATCGTTCGTCCAGTGGCGGGGGCCTGCTCCGCACGCTGGCGCTGACGCTCGCGTCCGCCCTGGTGTGGGGCGTCGCCCATTTCGTCGCCGGCCGCCGTGTCGCCGGGGGCGTGCTGCTGGCCCTCTACCTCGCGATCGCCGCCACCTTCGCGGGCGCCGCCACGGTCTACCGCTCCGAGATACCGACCCTCGCCGTCCAGCCCGACGTGCTGCGGCGGCTGACCGCCGCGCTGATCACGCTCGGCCTGCTGTGGATGATCGTCGTGGTCTGGTCGTATCTGGTGCTGCGTCCCGCCCGCATGTCGGGCGTCGCCCATTCGCTCGGCACGGCCACGGTCATCGTGCTGTGCGTCGCCGTCGCCGCGCCCGCGGCATGGTCGGCGCACAAGAGCTATGTCGCCAGGGACACGCTGACCGACATCTTCCGCAGCGGAAGCGAGAACGGCAGGCCCGTCGACGCCGACGACCCCTTCGACGGGCAGCCCCGCGTCAACATCCTGCTCATCGGCGGCGACGCCGCCGAGAACCGCACCGGTGTGCGCACCGACAGCATGACGGTGGCCAGCGTCGACACCGAGACCGGCGACACGGTGCTGCTGAGCCTGCCGCGCAACCTGGAGAACGTCCCGTTCCCGCCGGGCCCGGCCCGCGACCGCTTCCCGTACGGCTTCACCGGCGACGGCCCGCAGAACCCCGGCCTGCTGAACGAGGTGTACCAGTACGCCGAGGAGCACCCGGACCTGGTGCCCGGCGTCGCCAAGAACCACCGCGGACCGCGGCTGCTGAAGGACACGATCGCCGGTGTCCTCGGGGTGCGCGTCGACTACTACATCCTCGTCGACATGTTCGGGTTCGCCGACATCGTCGACGCCATGGGCGGCGTCCGGATGAAGGTCGACGAGCCGATCCCGTACGGGCTGGAGGGCGCCGTGCTGAAGCCCGGCTACCGGAAGCTGTCGGGCAAGGAGGCCCTCTGGTACGGGCGGTCCCGCACCAACAGCACCGACTACGTCCGGATGGGGCGGCAGAAGTGCCTGATGCGCGCGATCGCCGAGCAGGCCGACCCGAGGACCGTCCTGACCAGCTTCGACAAGCTGGCCGACGCCGCCAAGCGGACCCTGTCGACCGACATCCCGCAGGAGCTGCTGCCCGCGCTGGTGAGGCTGTCCGGCAAGGTCAAGGACGGCGCGAAGATCAACAGCCTGCAGTTCGTGCCGCCGCTGATCTACACCGGGAGCCCCGACTTCGGCCTGATCCGCAAGCTGACGTCCGACGCCATCAACACCGACCCCCGCCAGGTGAGCAGCCACCCGAGCGCGTCCGCGGGCGGGTCGCCGAGCGGGTCGCCGTCCGAGTCGCCGTCCGAGTCGCCGTCCGGGCCGGGCGGCGGCTCCCCCGACGGCGGCGGGCCGGCCAAGCCGCCCAGCAAGCCGGTGTCCCTCGAATCCAGCTGTCCCAAGTGATTTCTCCCCCGCCGGGCCCCGCCGGTGGACACTGGTGATGTGAGAACGGCGTACCGGCTCCGTCAGATCGTCAACGCGGTCAACCTCTCGACGGGTTTCGGGCTGCTGCTGGCCGCGACCGCCGAGCGCGGCTCCCGCCGCGTCCGCCGGACCCCGGACGGGCTGGTGGTGGCGGGCGGGTACCGGCTTCCGCTGCCGATCGCGCCCGCGTTCACGGTCGGCAACGTCGTCCTCGTGCGCGGCGACGCGTCCCGCCTGGACGACGGGTCGCGGCTGCTGCGGCACGAGGGCCGGCACGCGACGCAGTACGCCTGGTGCCTGGGCCTCGTCATGATCCCGCTGTACGGGGTGTGCGCCGGGGTTTCGATGCTGCTGTGCGGGGATTGGGCGTCCTACAACCCGTTCGAGCGTCTCGCGGGCCTGGCGGACGGCGGCTACGAGCGGCGCCCCCTGCGCCCGTTCCCGCGCGCTCCGCGGAGGGGGGAAGATTGAGGGGAACGGTTTCCTCGAAAGGCGGGTGCGGGTGCCCCAGATCCATGGCTGCGACGCCTTCCGCGTGGCGATGCCGCGCGGGCGCCGGCCGCAGAGCATCCTCGTCCGCCTGACCGGCGGTGACGCAGTCGGGTGGGGCGAGATCGCCGTCCCGGCCGGAGCGGCCGGGCCGGGCGGAGCGGGCGGCCGGGACGGTGAGGGCGGCCGGGCCTGGTCCGACATCGAGGAGCGCATGGGCCCCGCGCTCATCGGGCTCGACTGGGAGCGTCCCGAGGACGTGTCCGCCGCCGCCGACCTCGGCGCCCGCGAGGCGGCCGCCGCGATCGACACCGCCTGCTGGGACCTGTGGTGCCGGACGCGGGGCCTGCCGCTCGCGCACGCGCTCGGCGGCACCCGCACGTCCATCGTGACCGGCGCGCGGATCTCGCCCGAGGCAACTCTCGACACGGTCGCGGGCCGCGTCAACCAGGCCGTTGGAGCGGGCCACACCCGCGTCACGCTGGACATCCGTCCCGGCTGGGACATCGAGCCGGTCCGGGCGATCCGGCAGGCGTTCCCGGCGCTGGCGCTCGTCGCCGACGCGGGCCACGCCTACACAGAGTCGCCGGACCGGCTGGCGGTCCTGGAGGCGCTGGACTCCTACGGCGTGGCGGTGATCGAGCGCCCGTTCGCGGCGGGTGACCTGGCCGCGCACGCCCGCCTCCAGCTCCGCGTCGGCGCCGCCGTCGCGCCCGCCGTCGGCGACCTGGAGACCCTGGACGCGGCGCTGTCGCTGGACGCGGGCCGCGCGCTGCACCTGCGCCTGGACCGGCTCGGCGGGCTGACCGCGGCCCGCAGCGCCCACGACCTGGCGTACGCGGCGGGGTGGGACGTGTGGTGCAGCGGGTCCGGCGCGTTCGGCATCGGCCAGGCCGCGGCCGTCGCGCTCGCTTCCCTGCCGGGCTGCACGCTGCCGAGCGACGTGTCCGACCCGGCGGGCGGGCCGGTGTTCGTGACGCCGCCCGTCCGGTCGTCCGGTGGCGTCGTCGGCGTCCCGCTCACCCAGCCGGGCCTCGGCCACGAGATCGACGAGGAGCGCATCGAGCGGATGGCGACACGGCGGATGCGCCTGTCGGCGTGACGGCCGTCCCGCCTCACCCGCTCCCGCCGGGCGGAGGCCCGTCCGGCGGCCAGTACGGATCAGGCCGCCGCGCGTACTGGTCGGGCCGCGTGGACGGCTCGGGCTGCGTGTACGGGTCGTAGTGCGGCGCGGGCGGCGGGATGGCCGGAGGCGGCATGGGCGGGGGCGTGTTCGTGGGCGTGTTCGTTGGCGCCGACGGTCCTTGGCGGGACGCGCGCCGGTCGGTGTAGGCGTTCTTGAGCCGTCCGCCGAGGCGTTTGCCCTTGTGCTGGAGCTGCTGGGCCCGTTCGCCCTGGGCCGCGTCGCGCAGCTTGGCGGCGGACCGGCGGCCCAGTTCCTGCGCCTGCCGTGCGCGGTCGGAGTCCATGGCCCGGCGGACGCGGTCCTCGGCGTTCAGCCGGGCGGCCTGGTCGCGGACGGCGTGGCCGGCGGCCTGCCCCGCCGACCGGGTACCGGCCCAGGCCCGTCCGGCACCGTGCGCCGCGTACCCGGCGGCGCGCCGGTACCCGTGCCCGGGCACCACGACCGTGCCCGCCACCATATCGGCGAGGGTACGGCGCCGTCCGCCGAACAGGACGGGGACACTGTTCGCGACGAGGACGCCGACGGCGAGCATCCAGGTCAGCACGGCCAGGAAGAACACCCCGTGCAGGAGGAGGACCCAGGCGAGGCAGTAGAGGCCGGTGCCGCCGGCCGTGGTGGTCAGGGCGCGGCGCAGGGCGACGGACTTGGCGGTCCTCGCGTTCTCCACGCGCAGGTCCAGGACGGCCTTCCCGGCGGTGCGTCCGGCGAAGAGCTGTCCGGCGAACTGGTGCAGGAACTCGATCAGGACGAGCAGGAACAGCGCCTGCTGGATGTCGCCGACGATCGTCCGCCAGATGCTCACGCCGAAGTCCTCGGCGGCGCCCTGCACGTCCCCGCCCGACAGCAGCAGCCCCCACACCGCGCTCCACACCCGGCCCCACAGCCCGTCTTCGCGGATGCCGTTCAGCCGCCCCCAGGTCATGACGCCGAGGAGGACGGCGGCACCGGCGAGGAGGCCGGTGTCGATGCCCCAGGCGGCGAGACGGCGGCCGGGAGGCGCCGCCGCGGCCACGTCGCCCGTCCCGGGCATCGGACCGGGTCCCGGCGGGAGTCCCGGCGGGGGCGGCGGCGGTAATTGCGGAGGCGGGCCGGGGGGAGGTCCGTACACGAGCGCCCCTTACGTTTCGGCGTTCTCGCTCTCCGGGAGCACTAGATCGCCTGGATTCTAGGACCCGCGACGCTCCCCCGCCAGCCGTCGCTCAGTAGGACTTGGGAAGGCCCAGGGAGTGCTGCGCGACGAAGTTGAGGATCATCTCGCGGCTCACCGGGGCGATGCGCATCAGCCGGACGACGCCGGCGAGCATCCCGACGCCGTACTCGGTGGTGAGGCCGTTGCCGCCGTGGGTCTGGATGGCCTGGTCGACGCAGTGGATCGCGGCCTCCGCGGTGGCGTACTTGGCCATGTTCGCGGCCTCGCCCGCGCCCATGTCGTCGCCCTCGTCGTACAGCCAGGCGGCCTTCTGCGCCATCAGCCGCGCCAGCTCCAGTTCGATCTTGGCGGTGGCGAGCGGGTGCGCGAGGCCCTGGTGCGCGCCGATCGGCGTCTTGAAGACCCGCCGGTCGCCGGCGTACGCGACGGCCTTGCCGAGAGCGAGGCGGCCGATCCCGGCGCCCATCGCGGCGGCCATGATCCGCTCGGGGTTGAGGCCGGCGAACAGTTGCAGGAGACCGCCGTCCTCGTCGCCGACGAGCGCCTCGTAGGGCAGCCGGACGTCGTCGAGGTGGCAGATGAACTGCTTCTCCGGCGACACGATCTCCATGTCGATCGGTGTCCGGGTGAAGCCGGGCGCGTCCGTCGGGACGATGAGCAGCGACGGCCGCAGGTTGCCCTTCTGGTCGTGCGTGCGGGCGACGAACAGCACGGCGCCGGCCTGGTCGACGCCGGAGATGAACGTCTTCTGCCCGTTCAGCACCCAGCCATCGCCGTCGCGTCGGGCGGTCGTGGTGATGCGGTGGGAGTTGGACCCGGCGTCGGGCTCGGTGATCGCGAACGCCATCGTGACGGAGCCGTCCGCGAGCCGCGGCAGCCAGTGCTCCTTCTGGCCGGTGGTGCCCGAGCGGGCGATGATCGTGGCGCAGATCGCCGGGGACACGACCATGAGCAGCAGCGGGCAGCCCGCCGCGGCGAGTTCCTCGCACACGACGGCGAGGTCGCCGATGCCGCCGCCTCCGCCGCCGTACTCCTCGGGGACGTTCACGCCGAGGTAGCCGAGCCGTCCGGCCTCGTCCCACAGCTCGTCGGTCTTCTGCCCGGCCTTGGCCTTCTCGATGTAGTACGCCGACCCGTACTTGGCGCCCAGTTCGGCGGCGGCCGCGCGCAGCGCCCGCCGTTCCTCGGTCTCGACGAAGCTCATTCCCCGCTCCTCTCAGTGCCGGCCTCGATGACGGCGAGGACGGCGCCGGATTCGACCCGCTGTCCCGCTCGGACGTTCAGTTCCGCGACCGTCCCGGCGGACGGCGCGGCGACGCGGTGCTCCATCTTCATCGCCTCCAGGACGACGAGGGTCTGGCCTTCGGCGACGTCCGCGCCGGGCTCGGTCTCGACGCGGACGACGGTCCCGGGCATGGGCGCGAGGAGCGAGCCGGGCGCGATCCGGGCGGTCGGGTCGGCGAAGCGCGGGACGGCGCGGAACGTCACCGCGCCGAGGCGTGAGTCGACGTACACCGTGTCCGCGTTCACCGTGTCCGCGTAGACCGTGTCCGCGTAGACCGTGTCCGCGGCGGTGGTCACGGTGAACGTCTCACGCAGACCGTCGTGCACCAGGACGACCCGCTCCGGCGTGACGGTCACGAGCGAGGTGCCGGGGCACAGGTCGGAGACGAGGCCGTCCCTGTGCAGGTGGTAGTCGACGTCGACCGTCCCGTACGGGCCCTCGAACGTCCTGCGCTGGGGCTGCGACCTGACGTTGCGCCACCCGGACGGCAGCCCGCCGAGCACCCCCGCCCCGGCCCGGTTCGCCGCGGCCCGCGCGAGCGCGGCGGCCAGCGCGGACACCCGGACGGCGGCCTCCCCGGCCAGCGGCGCGGCGAGGACGTCCAGTCCGACGCGGTCGAGGTAGCCGGTGTCGGTGTCGCCGTCCAGGAAGCCGGGCTCCTCCAGGATCCGGACGAGCAGGTCGCGGTTGGTGGCCGGTCCGTGGACGCGGGCGCCGCGCAGCCCGGCCGCCAGCCGGCGCGCGGCGGCGGCGCGGGTCGGCGCCCACGCGATCACCTTGGCGAGCATCGGGTCGTAGTGGACGCCGATCTCGCAGCCGCTCTGCACGCCGCTGTCGAGCCGCAGGCCCGGCCCGGGCGACGCGGGGACGGCGAACTCGGCGTCCACGCCCGGTACGTCGAAGGTGTGCAGGGTGCCGCTCGCGGGCCGCCAGCCGTGCGCGGGGTCCTCGGCGTAGACGCGGGCTTCGATGGCGTGGCCGCGCGGTTCCGGCGGGTCCGCGGGCAGGCGGGCGCCTTCGGCGATCTCGAGCTGGAGCCGGACGAGGTCCACCCCGTACACGCATTCGGTGACCGGGTGCTCGACCTGGAGGCGCGTGTTGACCTCCAGGAAGTGGAACCGGCCGTCGCGCGCCAGCATGAACTCGACCGTTCCCGCGCCCACGTAGCCGATGGCGGCGGCCGCGTTCACGGCCGCGTCGCACAGCTCGGCGCGCAGTTCCGGACCGACCGCCGGGGACGGCGCCTCCTCGACGATCTTCTGGTGGCGGCGCTGGATCGAGCATTCGCGTTCGCCGAGCGCCCAGACCGTCCCGTGCGCGTCGGCGAGGATCTGCACCTCGATGTGCCGGGCGCCTTCGAGCAGCGGCTCGCAGAACACGGTCGGGTCACCGAACGCCGACTCCGCCTCCCGCCGCGCCGCCGCGACGGCGTCGTCGAGTCCGGCGGGCGCCCGCACGATCCGCATGCCGCGCCCGCCGCCGCCGGCGGACGCCTTCACCAGCAGCGGGAAGTCGTCGCCCGTGACCCGCGCCGGGTCGATCTCGGGCAGGACCGGGACGTCCGCGGCGGCCATCAGCTTCCTGGCCTCGATCTTGGAACCCATCGCGGCGATCGCCGCCGGCGGCGGGCCGATCCAGGTCAGACCGGCGTCGATGACGGCCCGCGCGAAGCCGGCGTTCTCCGACAGGAACCCGTAGCCCGGGTGGACGGCGTCGGCCCCGGCGCGTCTCGCCACGTCCAGGAGCCGCCCGGCCGACAGGTACGTCTCCGCCGGGGCCGCGCCGGGCAGCCGTCCGGCGACGTCCGCCTCCCGGACGTGCGGCGCCGCGGCGTCCGGGTCGGAGTGGACGGAGACCGTCCCGATGCCGAGCTCCCGGCAGGCCCGCAGGACGCGGCGGGCGATCTCGCCCCGGTTCGCCACCAGCACACTCTTGATCATCTGTCGCTCCCCCGCTCACATCCGGAACACACCGAAGCCGCCGACCCCACCGGCCCCGCCGGTCCCGCGCACGGGCGCGTTGTGCACGGCCGACAGGCACAGCCCGAGGACGGTGCGGGTGTCGCGCGGGTCGATGACGCCGTCGTCGTAGAGCCGTCCCGACAGGAAGAACGGCAGCGACTCCGCCTCGATCTGCGTCTCGATCATGTCCCGCATGGCGCGGTCCTGGTCCTCGTCGTAGACCTGCCCGCGCGCTTCGGCGGCCTGCCGCGCCACGATCGACAGGACGCCCGCGAGCTGCCGCGGCCCCATCACCGCCGACTGCGCGGACGGCCACGTGAACAGGAACCGGGGGTCGTACGCGCGGCCGCACATGCCGTAGTTGCCCGCCCCGTACGACGCGCCCATCACGATCGAGATGTGCGGGACCGCGCTGTTCGCCACCGCGTTGATCATCAGGGCGCCGTGCTTGATGATCCCGGCCTGCTCGTACTCCCTGCCGACCATGTATCCGGTGGTGTTGTGCAGGAACAGCAGTGGCGTGTCGCGCTGGTTGGCGAGCTGGATGAACTGCGCCGCCTTCTGCGACTCCGCGCTGAACAGGACGCCCTGCGCGTTCGCCAGGACCCCGATCGGGTAGCCGTGGACGCGCGTCCAGCCGGTGACGAGGCTCGTGCCGTACAGCGGTTTGAACTCGTCGAACCGGGACCCGTCCGCGATCCGGGCGATGACCTCGCGCGGGTCGAACGGCACCTTCAGGTCCTCGGGGACGATCCCGGCGAGCTCGTCCGCGTCGTACAGCGGCTCCCGCACCGTTCCGGGCGGCGGCCCTAGCTTGCGGTGGTTGAGGTTCTTGACGATCCGCCGCCCGAGACGGAGCGCGTCGGCCTCGTCGGCGGCCATGTAGTCGGCGAGCCCGGACGTCCGCGCGTGCATCTCCGCGCCGCCGAGCTCCTCGTCGCCGGACTCCTCGCCGGTCGCCATCTTCACCAGCGGCGGCCCGCCGAGGAACACTTTCGCGCGCTCTTTGACCATGACGACGTAATCGCACATCCCCGGAACGTAGGCGCCGCCGGCGGTGGAATTCCCGAACACCAGCGCGATCGTCGGGATCCCGGCGGCCGACAGCCGGGTGAGGTCGCGGAACATCCGCCCGCCCGGAATGAAGATCTCCTTCTGGGTGGGCAGGTCGGCGCCGCCCGACTCGACGAGGTTGATCACGGGCAGCCGGTTCTGCAGCGCGATATCGGACGCGCGGAAGCTCTTCTTCACCGTCCACGGATTGCTCGATCCGCCCCGCACCGTCGGATCGTTGGCCACGATCACGCACTCGACGCCCTCGACGACGCCGATCCCGGTGACGACGCTCGCGCCGACCGGAAAGTCGCTGCCCCACGCGGCGAGCGGGCTCAGCTCCAGGAACGGCGAGTCGGGGTCGAGCAGCAGCTCGATGCGCTCCCGCGCCAGCATCTTTCCCCGTCCGCGATGCCGCGTGACATATTTCTCGCCGCCTCCGGCCAGTGCCTTCGCGTGCTCGGCGTCCAGGTCCGCCAGCTTCTCCAGCATGGCGCGGCGCCTTTCCCGGTATTCCGGTCCGCGCGTGTCGAGGGTGCTCTTCAAGGTCAAAGGACGGCCTCCGGAATGTCGACGAGGCGTGACCGCAGCCACTCCCCCAAAGCCTTTCCCTGCGGATCGAAGCGAGTCGAGGCCGAGACGCCTTCCTGCAAAAGCCCTTCGACCACGAAATTGACCGCACGGAGGTTGGGCAGCGCATACCGCCGGACGATGTGTTCGCGCGCCTCGGGGATCAGGTCTTTGAATCGCTCGACGGTGAGGAATGGCTCCAGCCAGCGCCATTGCTCGTCCGTCCGGGCCCACACGCCGACATTGGCGTCCCCGCCCTTGTCCCCGCTGCGCGCCCCCGCCACGCGCCCCAACGGAACACGGACGGTGGCCGGGTTATCCACAGACTTCGTTTCCGCCTCCGCCGGGTGACCTGGGCGTTCGACACTGGGAGTGGGCTGGACCCCCCGGGCGGGCGGGGCTTGGGCTGGTGGGGCTTGAGCAGCGGAGACTTTTGCGTTAGGCGCCTGGGCGGCAGCGGCTTGGGTGGAAACAGCGAGCGTGATTGGTGAGGGCGTGATGGGGATGCGGCGGCCAGCATGGGTCACGGCGACGTGGTCGACCGTCTCGTTCGGCACGAACGCCGGGGTGTAGACGCCGCAGGGGTTCGCCTTCCCGGGTGGGGAGGTCATCGTGAAGCCGGGGTAGCCCGCGAGGGCCAGCTCCACCGCCGCGCCGCTGAACGTCCGCCCGGCCTTCTCCGGATCGGGGTCGAGGACGGCGCACCGGAGCAGCGCCGTCGCCTCCCCCTGCGTCGCGGGATCGGCCTGGGCGGTGCCGAGGAGCGTCCACTCGACCCGCGCGGGCGGGCTGTCACCGAACGCGGCCCCCAGCTGCGCCTTGACGAGCTCCGCCTTGGCCTCGACCCCGAGCCCGGTGAGCACGAACGTCATCTCGTTGCGGTGGCCGCCGAGGTGGTTGAGGCACACCTTGGTGGACGGCGGCGGCGGCAGGCCCCGGACGCCGCTGATCCGTACCCGGTCGGGCCCGTCCGGCGCCAGCTCGATCGTGTCGAAGCGCGTCGTCACGTCCGGTCCGGCGTAGGACGGTTCGCCGATCTCGTACAGCAGCTGCGCCGTGACGGTCTCGACGGTCACCGCGCCGCCGGTGCTCTCGTGCTTGGTGATGACGCTGGAGCCGTCGGCATGGATCTCCGCGATCGGAAAGCCCGGCGCCTTTACGTTGTAGATTTCTTCAAAGAAGGCGAAGTTGCCGCCGGTGGCCTGCGCCCCGCACTCCAGGACGTGCCCGGCCGCCGTCGCTCCGGCCAGCGCGTCCCAGGCGTCCCGCGCCCACCCGAAGTGCGCGGCGGCAGGCCCCACGACCAGCGAGGCGTCCGTGACGCGGCCCGTCACCACGACATCGGCGCCGGCCCGCAGGCACTCGGCGATCCCCCAGGCGCCGAGGTAGGCGTTCGCGGTGAGCGGCGCGCCGTACCGCCCATGCCCGAACCCCAGCTCCTCGGCCCGCGCGAGCAGGTCGTCCCCCTCCACGTGAGCGACCCGCACCTCGATGCCGAGGCGTCCGGCGAGGGCGCGCAACCGGTCGGCGAGCCCGCGCGGGTTGAGCCCTCCGGCGTTCGCGACGACGCTGACGCCCCGCTCCACGGCGAGCCCGAGGCACTCCTCCATCTGCCGCAGGAACGTCGCGGCGTACCCGGCCTCCGGGTCCTTCAGCCTGCCGCGGCCCAGGATCAGCATCGTCAGCTCGGCGAGATAGTCGCCGGTGAGGACGTCCAGCGGCCCGCCGTCCAGCATCTCCCGCATCGCGGAGAAGCGGTCGCCGTAGAAGCCCGAGGCGTTGCCGACCCGCAGCGGTTGGCCCATGGCCCGAACCTTGCCAGCCCGGAAACAGAAAATCAATCACGCGTGATTGTTCTTGCGCCCGGACCGAGCGACCGAGCGACCGAGCGGGCGGGGCCGGGACGTCCGCCCGGGCGGCGGCCGGCCCGGCCATGCCCGGCTCCCGCGGATCCATGATCGTCGTGATCGGACTAAAGGTCTCGCCTTCACCCTTCGCGATTCGTCAACTCATACCGGTCGATGTGCGGGATTGTTAGGGACCGACTCAATGGACATTAAGTACCTGCCAGAAGATCGCTCGTTGACGTACAAATGGGACCACTGCATACTTGAGGCGACGCAAAACGATCAATTAACGGTGCGGGCCAGACGCGAACGATCAGCCCCTGGCGCGAACAATGCCTGACACATGTTGATGTAGTGCGCTTTCAACGGAGTCGGCCCGCATCAATGGTTTCGGCGTTTTAGCGCGCGCCAATTTCATTTCTGAGGAGCGGCCCATGGAGGAGTTCGTCTCGACGGCCCAGGAAAAGGGCCGGGACAGCTCGACCGGGCCGGCGGTGAAGCTGAATAGCTTCGACGATTGGTCGCCGCTCAGGGAAGTGGTCCTCGGCTCCGCCGCCAACTACACCTCGCACGAGCGAGAACTGTCCTTCGAGCTCTTCTTCCACGACCACATGCCGTTCGACCAGATGTACTACCCGCGGCATTCACCGCGGGACGACCACGCCGGGCACCGGAGCGGCCCCGGTGTCTCCACGATCAAGCAGCGGTACGTCGACGAGCTCAACGAGGACGTCGAGGCGATCGCCGAGCTGCTGGCGTCCCTGTCGATCAAGGTGCACCGGCCGCTGCCGCTCGCCGACGGCGCCACGGTCCGGACCCTGGCCTGGTCGGCGGCGGTGGTGCCGCCGCTGAACCTGCGCGACAACACCCTGATCATCGGGGACGAGATCATCGAGACCCCGCCGCTGATCCGCGCCCGCTACTTCGAGAACCAGTTCCTCGCCCCGGTGTTCGGCGAGTACTTCCGCAGGGGCGCGCGCTGGACGGTGATGCCGCGGCCGATCATGACCGACGGTTCCTTCGACCTGTCGTACGCCAGGCGCGAGCCGGTGGTGGAGCCGATCGCCGACCCGCGTCCGTCGCCGTACGACACCGGCCACGAGATGATGTTCGACGGCGCCCAGTGCCTCCGCCTCGGCCGGGACCTGATCGCCAACGTCGCCACCGCCAATCACGCGCTCGCCTGTGACTGGCTCGAACGGCATCTGGGGGGACGCGTCCGCGTCCACCGGGTCAGCCTGGTGGACAGCCACATCGACAGCGCGGTCCTGGCGTTGCGCCCCGGGCTGCTGCTCGTGCGCTCCCCCGCGCTGGCCGAGAAACTGCCCGCGCCGCTGCGCCGCTGGGACATGATCTTCCCGCCCAAGCCGGACGAGAACAACTTCCCCGTCTACGACAACGACGACCTGATTCTCACCAGCCGTTATATCGACCTCAATGTCCTGTCCATCGACCAGGACACGGTCATGGTCAACTCCGCCTGCCCCGAGCTGATCCGGACGCTGGAGAAGCACCGTTTCACCGTCGTTCCCTTCCGCCACCGGCACCGCCGGCTCTTCGGCGGCGGGCTGCACTGTTTCACGCTCGACACGGTCCGCGAAGGCTCAGGACCCGAGGACTACCTCGCCGGCTGAGGCGAGACCGGCCGGCCGACCGCAGGGGTGACAATGGACATCGAGAACACGATCAAGAAAGTCCTTATCTCCGATCTGTTCGTGGAGGCTCCGCTCGCCGACATCGACGACGGGGAGAGCCTGCGCGACATCCACGGGCTCGACTCCATCGGATTCGTGGAACTGCGCGTCCAGTGCGAGGACCTCTTCCAGATAGAGATCTCCGACGAGGACTTCGTGCCCGAGCACTTCCGCACCGTCGCCGACTTGGCCGGGCTGGTCCGGCGGCTGCGTTCGGAGCAGGCATGAGCGGCCCGGTCGCCGCCGCGGGCCCCCGGCCCGGCCGTGCGCCGCACCTCGATCACTATGGCGGCCGGCGCCCGCCGTTCGAACAGGTGGGCGGCGACGGCGTGCGGATGCGGCTGGTGGAGACCGCCGGGCCGGGGGCGGGGACGTCCTTCGAGGCGATCGACGCGAGCGGCGGTTACGCCTGCGCCTGTCTAGGGGCCGGGCATCCGGTGGTGCGCGGTGCCCTCGTCCGGGCGACCGAGGGCATGGGGCACGCCACCGACGAGATCGCGGCGTCGGAGCGGACGCGGCTGCTTGAGGAGACGCTCGGTGCCGACGGGCTGTGGCGTGACCACTTCCCTCCGGGCGACTACCACGTGAGCGGCCGGAACTCCGGTTCGGAGGGCATGGAGCTGGCGCTGCGGCTGGTTCTGGAATCCCGTTTCGACGGCCGGAGGCTGCGTCCCGGCCGCAACGGCGGCCGGGACGTGACCCTCGCGTTCGAGGGGGCCTGGCACGGGTGGACCGGGGCGCTGACGGCCCTGCTGAACCGCCGGCACTACCGGGTGGGGCTTCCGGCTCCGGCGGCGGACGGCGACTACGGTCTCCGCGTGGAGTTCCTGCCGTTCGGTCTCCTGGAGGCGGCCCGCTCGTTCTTCGCGGAGATGGGGCACCGGGTGCTCGCGGTCGTCGTCGAGCCCGTCCAGGGGGACGCCGGCGTGCTCCTCCCCCCGGCGGGCTACCTGCGGGAGCTGGCCGGGCTGGCGTCCGGGCACGGGGCGCTGCTCGTGGCCGACGAGGTGCTGACCTTCGCGAAGACCGGCCGGTTCTTCGCCATGGCGGACGAGTCGGGGCCGATCCCGACCGATGTGACGGTGATCGGCAAGAGCCTCGGCATGGGAGCGGTCTCGGCGTCGATGGTCATCGCCCGCCGGGACCTCACCGTGCGCGCCTCGGGCGCGGTCGCCACCTCCGACCTGCGTCCGCTGACCTGCGCGGTGATCCGTGACGGCGTGCGCTTCATCGTCACCGGCGAGCTGCTGGAACGGTCGGTGGCGATCGGTGACGCGCTGACGGCGATGTTGCGGCGTGAGGTGCTCGACGAGTTCCCCGAGGTGTACCGGGAACATCGGGGCACCGGTGTGCTGCACGGGCTGGAGCTGACCGAAGGCGCCGCCGCGCGCCTGGACCTGCTGCGCCGCGAGGTGATCCGCGCGGGCACGTACGTGGAGTTCATGGCCGGGGCCGGGCGCCGCTCGTTCGGGCTGCCGTACGTGTTCCCGACGATGCGGGTCGCGCCGCCGCTGGTCACCCGGCCGGACGAGCTGGAGGAGCTGGTGGCGGGCATCCGCGCGGGGTCGGCGGCGTTCCGGCGCATGGCCGCGGGCGAGTACGCGGGCGACCCGAGGTGACGACCGGGGAAACGAGGATGGGCTCGCTGCGGATCGCCCGGTACAGGGCCGAGCACGTCGACACCGACGCCGGCGGCGTCGTGCACTTCACCCGGTACGCGTCGTGGCTCGAATCGGCGGTGCTCGAAGGTCTGGAGGATCTCGGGCTCGGCGTGGGTGGGCTGGGCGAGCGGGGGCTCGTCCCGGCCGTCACCGAGCTGACCATGAAGTACGTGCGCTCCGCGCGCTTCCTGGACCGGATCGAGGTGCGCGCGCGAGTCGACCACGTCGGAGGGGCCTCGGTCCGATTCGCCGGCGAGGTCCGGTTGAGCGACGGCGCGCTGCTTGCCGCCGGGACGCTCGTGTGGTGCCTGGTCGACGACACGGCCGGAGCGGCCGTCAGGCTCCCGGCGTCGTTCCGGGCGAATCTGCGGGACAGCATGGAGGAGAGTGCCCGATGACCCACGCCCCCGTCCCCGTCCCCGTCCCCGCGACGAGCGATTCAACGCTGGGCTTCACCGAGATCAAGCAATGGCTCCGCCATCGGCATCCGATGATCTACATCGACCGCGTGCTCGATCACCGTCCGGGCGAGTACCTGCGCAGCATGCTCGCCGTCTCGGGCACGATGGACAGCATCGCCGGGCACTTCCCGGAGCGGGGGATCTTCCCGGCAAGCCATCTGATCCAGGCGTTCGCCCAGTCGGGGATCATCCTCTACCAGCTGAGCACGTCGGCTCTCCGGGACGACGAGCTGACCCTGATCGGATCCGTGCACAGCAAGTTCCACAAGATCGTCGTCGTCGGCGACCAGGTGGTCTTCGACGTCCGCAGCGACCGGATCACCGGGAACACCTTCCTTTTCTCCTGCCGCGCCACCGTCGGCGACCAGCAGGTCGCGGCGTTCCGCGGATCGCTCATCCGGGTCACCGTCGAGCAGCTGGGCCGGCAGCTGTGGTGACCGTCTGCGTCACCGGGATGGCCTGGTCGACCGCGTTGGGCACCGGCCTGTCCGAGGTGTGGCACCGGCTGCTGGACGGGGAGTCCGGAATCGTCGAGGTGCCGTCGCGGGACCGCCTGCGCAATCGCCTGGCGGCACCGGTGATCGTCCCCACGGCGGAGCAGACCGCCGCGGCGCGTCAAGGTGCCCTCGCCGCCGACACGATCACGAGAGCGTCCGCCGACGCCGGTCTCGTTCCCTTCTCGCGGGATCCCGGCCCGGGCGGGGACCGCCTGGACGATGAGCCGCACGTGGTCATGGGGACGAGTTTCGGCGCCCAGCTCGACGACGACGCGCCCATGGACCGCTGGGCCGCGGAGGTGGCCCGCGAGCTGGGAATGAGACGGCCGCCGATCGTCGTCAGCACGGCGTGCTCGTCCGGTTCGGACGCGATCGCGGTCGGTGCGGCGCTGCTCAGATCCGGGACCGCGCGGGTGTGCCTGTGCGCCGGCGTCGACGTCCTGACCCCGGCCAAGCGGCTGGGCCACAGCGCCCTCGGGACGATGTCGCCGACCCGGCTGCGCGCGTTCGACCGGCGGGCCGACGGGACGCTGCTCGGTGAGGGCGGCGCCTGTCTCGTCCTGGAGACCGAGGAGTCCGCGCGGTGTCGCGGCGCCGTGCCGTACGCCGTCCTGCACGGAGCGGGGACGGTCAACGACGGCGCGGGCATGACGGCGCCGGACCCGTCGGGCGACAGCGTGGTCCGCGCCGTCCGCGGATCGCTGACCGGCACCGGGTTCGACGTGGCCGACGTGACCGTCGTCAACGCGCACGGATCGGGCACGCCCGCCAACGACGCCGTCGAGACCGTGAGCCTGGCCCGGCTTTTCGGCGGGGGGCACCGGCCGGTCGTGTTCGCGACGAAGGGCGCGTTCGGGCACAGCCTCGGCGCCACCGGCGCGGTCGAGGCCATCGCGGTGATCCTGGCGCTGCGGCGCGGCTGGGCACCGCCCGTGCACGGGCTCCGGGACGTCGTGGACGGCTTCGCGCCGCCGCTCCCGGCCGGACGACCGGCGGCGGTGGGGAAGGGTCTGGGCCTCAGCCTGACCCTTGGCTTCGGAGGCTTCATCACCTGCCTGGCCTTCGGCGCGTGGGACGCGGCGGGCGACGACGCGCACGAGGGCGGGCAGGCGAGAGGGGAACCGGACGGCCATGCGGGACGACGCTGACCGCGGCGGGACGACCACCGGCCGGGACGAGGCCAAGACGACGCGGGTGGCCGGAGAAGGGCTGGCCAGCACGGCGGACCTCGGCGCTGCGAGGCGGAGCCGGGCGTCGTTCTACGCCGACCCGGCGGCGTGGCTCGTGGTCGACGCGATCGAGCGGGCCCTGGACGGAGCCGGGGAGCGGGTCCTGGCCGCCCGCGCCGAGACGGGAGTGCTGGCCGTGAGCGCGCACGCCACACGGCACACGATGAGGTCGATCGCCCGGCAGGCCGCGGCGGGCCGGGTGTCACCGCTGCGGTTCGCCGGAGCGAGCCCCGGCTCGCTCGCCGGGCTGCCCTGCATCGTGCTCGGGCTCCGGGGGCCGAGCCTGCTGCTCGGCATGGCGCCCGAGACCGCGCGGACGGCCGCCCTCGCGGTCGTGTCGAACTGGCTGGCGACCCGCCAATGCCGCTACGTGGCCGTGGCCGAGCACACCGTCGCCGGGACCGTCCACACCGTGCGCGGCCGGATCCTCGGAGCGCGCGAGACCCTCGTCCCCTCACCCGGCGGCCTCTGATGAGAGGTTCCGGCCCGCCCTTCACCAGTGAGGCGGTGGAGGCGTACCTGTCCGAGCGCGTCACCGACCTGGAGCCCTGGCCCGGACCGCACGCCGCGATCCCCGCGATCGCCGACCTGTTCGCCGCTGCGCTGCCCCGGCCGGGCGCCGTCGTGCTGCTGGCGCTGCCGAGCGGAACGGTGCTGCTGCGTTACCTGTTCGGCGCGGTGCACGGCGGCGCGGTGCCGGTGCCGGTCTCCCCCGCGACGCCCTCGGCGCGGCTCCGCGGGCTCGCCGACCGCTTCGGCGCGAGCATGCTGGTCACGCCGGGCAGGCGGGCGGCGCGGGACGGCGGCACGCGGAGCCTGGGCGGCGCCGGGATCACGCCGCTGCCCGGACCCCATGCCCGGCACGCCGCCGGCGACGTGATGCTGCTGACCTCGGGAACCTCGGGAATCTACAGCGGCTGCCTTCACCGCGCCTCGTCGCTGCTGCGCAACGCGGCCATGCACGCCTCGTCGGTCGGGCTGGGGCCGTCCGACACGATCCTGGTCATGCTGCCGCTGCACTTCTCGTACGCGCTGGTGGCGCAGGCCCTCGCCGGGCTGGTGACCGGGGCCCGCCTGGTCATCTGCGGTCCGCCGCACACCCGGGCGCGGTTCGCGGACACGGGCCGCCGCCACCGGGTGACCAGCACGTCGCTGACGCCCTACCTCGTGCGACGGCTGATCGATGAGACGGCCGAGCCGAAGACGCTGCGCACGCTGACGGTCGGGGGTGACGCGCTTCCCGCGGCCGACGTCGCGCGCCTGCTGGCGGTGCGGCCCGACCGCGAGCTGTACGTCACCTATGGGCTGACGGAGGCAGGGCCGAGGGTCAGCACCCTGGCCGCGCATCTGGAGCCGCCGCACCGGCACGCCTCGGTCGGCCGTCCGATCGCGGGGGTGGAGGTCGCGTTGCGTGACGTGCGGCGCGCGCGTGATCGTGCGGGCGATGGCGTCGGTGAACTGCTCGTCACGTCCGAGACCGTGCTGGTGCGCAAGCTCGGGCTGCTCCAGGGGGAGCACACCGGCCGCCTCGCCGGCCCCGCGACGATCGCGACGGGTGACCTGTTCCGCATCGACCCCGACGGCTATCTCTACTTCACCGGCAGGTTGACCGACCGGCTCGTGATCGACGGGGTCAGGGTGTCGCTGGAGTCGGTGCGCGCGCTCGCGGCGGCGCAGCCCGGCGTCGCGAGGGCCGCGACCAGGGTCGGCCGGGACAGCGGCGACGCGACGCACTTCGACCTGGAGGTCGAGATGAGCGAACCCACGGAGGAGTCGGCGCGCCGGCTCCGGGAGACCCTCAACCGGCACCTGCTCCGCGCCGAGCGGCCGCGCCGGATCACCGTCGTCCCGGTGCGGGAGGACGCCGCCAAGTGACGATCAGCCTTGCGGCCCGGCCGCGCCGAGCACCTCGTCGACATAGGCGGCCAGCTCGGAGACGGTGGGGTACTCGAACACCGCGCGCACCGGGATGTCCGCGCCGAGCTCCTCGATCACGGCGGCCGTGATCCGGACGGCGAGCAGCGAGTGCCCCTTGAGGGCGAAGAAGTCGTCGTCGGGCCCCACCGCGCCGATCCCGAGGACCCGCGCCCAGATACCGGCCAGGGCCCGTTCGGTCTCGGTGCCGAACGCGTCCGGACCGGCGGCCGCCGCCCGGCCGGACGCCGCCGGCGCCTTCTCGGCCGCCATGAAGGGCCGCGGGTCCGGGAGGCGCCGGCGATCGATCTTCCCCGTGGACGTGGTCGGCATCCGGTCGATGAGGATGTAGGCGGCCGGGACCATGTACGCGGGCAGCGTGCCGACCATCCTGCGGTGCAGCGTCGCGACCTCGACCTCGCCCCCGGCCCGGGGTTCGAGGTAGGCGACCGGATGGGCGGTGCCGGACTCGTCGGTGTAGACGCCGACGCCGGCCTGCGCCACCTCCGGGTCGTCGAAGAGGGCCGCCTCGATCTCGGCGAGCTCCACCCGGGCGCCCCTGATCTTCACCTGGTCGTCGCGGCGGCCGAGGAACAGCAGGGTCCCGTCGGGCAGGCGGCGGGCCAGATCACCGGTCCGGTAGATCCGTTCCGCCCCGGCCGGGTCGTCCGCCCCGGCCGGACCACTAGTCGCGGACGGTGCGGCGGTCGGCTCCCCGCCCTGCCGGAAGGCCGCCTCCACGGGCAGGAACGCCGCGCGGGTCTCCTCGGGCCGCCCCAGGTAGCCGTGCGCGAGGTACCGGCTGCGCAGCCAAACCTCGCCCGGCTCGCCGTCCGGGACGGGCTCGCCGTCCCGGTCCCGCAGCAGGGTCTCGATCCCGTCGATGTCGGTGCCGATGGGCACCTCGCCCTGGCAGTCGTCCGGAACCCGGTGGAAGGTCGCGACCGCCGACTCGGCGGGCCCGTACAGGTTGTTGACCCGCGCGGCCGGGAAGTGGGCGCGTACCCGGGCGACGAGCGAGCAGTGCAGGGGTTCCCCGTACAGGCTGACGGTCCGTACATGATCGGCGGGCTTGTCCGCCGCCTCCTCCCGGGCGAGCAGCAGGCGGCGGATCAGGGTGGGGACGGTGAACAGGTGGCTGACCGCGTGGCCGGTGAGCCATTCGCGAACCCGCGTCCCGTCCGGCTTCTCCAGGGGCGGCGGGACCACCAGCGCGCCCCCCGCACGCAGGACTCCCAAGATCTCCAGGTAGCTGGCGTCGTAGCTGAGCCGCGCCCATTGCAGCGTCCGGGACCCCGGATCCATCCCGGTGCTCCGGGCCAGCCAGTGCGCGAAGTGCATGAGGTTGCCGCTGCGCTGCGCGATGCCTTTCGGCTTGCCCGTGGAGCCGGAGGTGTAGATCAGGCAGCTGGTGTCCGGAGCCACGGCCGGTGGCCGGTCGGCCCTGACCTCAGCCGCGGCGACCTGCGCGGTGTCCCCCTCCACGGCCACGGCGATGTGCGCGCCCGCCGCCTCCGCGGACCGGCTCAGGCCCGTTCTGGTCGCGATCACGCCGATGGGCCGGCAGTCCCGCAGGATCGCCTGATGGCGGGCCGCGGGCTGGTCCTCGTCCAGCCAGACGAAGGCCGTGCCCGCGGTGAACGCGGCGACCAGCGCGGCGATCGCGTCGGGCCCGTCCGGCAGGGCCATGGCGACGACGTCGCCGGACCGCAGCCCGGCCTCGCGCATCGCCTCGCGGTACCGGCCCGCGCGCGCCGACAGGCCGCCGTAGGTGAGGGTGCCCTCCACGGACAGGACGGCGGGCCTGCCGGGGGCCGTGTCGGCGTGCTCCGCGACCATGCGGCCGATCTCCGAGTCCGGTGTCATCGTTCCTCCCGGGGACGATCCGTGCGCCGGTTCGCGGCGCGTCCGGCGGCGTCGCGCTCCGCGGTCCGCCATGTCGCGAGGGTCCCGACGATCCGGCGCGCGACCTCCGCCCTCGCGGTCTGGAGCATGAAATGACCGGTGTCCAGCGTGGACGTGGTGACCGCGCCGGTCGTGTAGCGCTCCCACCGAGCCATGTCCGCCGCTTGCAGCGACGGGTCTTGGGCGCCGATCAGCGCGTGCACGGGACAGGCCGGCCGGGGCGTCTCGGCCGGGCGGTAGCCGCGGAAGAGCGTGAGGTCGGCCCAGATGTCGCGGATCACGATCCGCCGGACCACGGGGTCGTCGAGTGCGGCGCTCAGCTGCCGGTCGCTCTGTTCGAGGTGCGACAGCAGGAACCGGAGGCCCCCGGGGACGACGCCGTCCGCCGAGGGCTGACCGGCCGCGAGCATCTCTTCGAGCCGCGGCGCGAACCGGTGGGGAGGCGGCGCGGACAGCGCGATGAGCCCGACCGGAGGCCGCGCGACCGCTACTGCACGCGCCGTCTCGAAACCGATCAGCCCGCCGAGGCTCTGCCCCAGCACCGCGTACGGGGTCTCGACGTCCGCCAGCGCCGCCGCGGCCCCCGCGATCAGACCGGCGAGCCCCGGCGACGTGCGCGCGCCGTCTCGTCCCGGCATGCGCAGCGCCCGTACCTCGACGTCCTCCGGCAGCTCGTCGGCGAGCGCGAGGAAGGCGGGCGCGTCCGCACCGGCATGGGGAAAGCACATCAGGCGCAGCGCGGCCCCCGGGCGTCGCCGGGGAGTCCAGAACCACCCCGGCTCCCCCGCGGTCACGGGCCGTCCCCGAGCTCGTCCCGCGTGACGACGAAGACCTTCGGCTCCTCCGGCGGTCGCTCCTGCGCCCGTCCGGCGTCCGGCCGCATTGCCTGATCGCCGCCTTCTCCTTGGACGTGGGGCGGCTCGTGCTCCCACCGGAACGAGGTGGGGATCAGGAAGGCCGGCAGCCGCTTCCGGAGCCGCCGGCGCAGGTCGGTGGAACTCGGGAGAGTCCGTTCCGGTCTCCCCGGTGCGGCGACCAGGTCCGCGACGAGAGCCGAGCCGGACGGGTCGGCGCGCACCCGGGCGGAGGCCACCTCGGGGTCGCCGGTCAGCGCGTCCTCGATGACGGACGCCGGAACGCGGCAGCCGCGCACCAGCAGTTCGCCGTCGCCCGGCCCAAGGTGCTCGACCGTGCCGTCGGGACGCATCCGGGCGAGGCGACCGGTGCCGACGTCCTCATCGTCGAGCCAGAGCCGGCCGAGCGCGCCGCGCGGCAACCGGACACCATTGTCGTCGCGGACCGACACGCGCACCTGGCCCGCCGGCCCCTCCACGCGGGCGTGCAGTTCCGACAGGGGCCGCCGGGGGTCGGCGCACACGGCCCGCAGCAGGCGGAGGTAGGTCTCGACGAGATCGCGGACGGTGGCCTCATCGAACAGGTCCACGTTGTAGCAGACGTCGAGGTCGAATCCCTCGTGCCCGTCGTCCATCAGATGCAGCTCGAGGTCGAAGCGCGTCGATTTCCGTGTGACGCCCTCCCCCCAGCGCAGCACGTCGAGGTCGTGCCAGCGGGTGGCACTGCCGATCGGCGGCAGGTAGAGAAGCTGGAAGATCACTTGAACGAGCGGGGTGTAGGACAGGTCGCGCTCGACCCCGAGCCGCTCGACGAGCATGTCGAACGAGAGCAGGTCGTGCTCGTACGCGCCGAACAGCGCTTCGCGGGTACCGGCGAGCACGGTCAGGAAGCTCGGGTCCCCGGGCAGGGCCAGCCTGATGGGCAGGGTCTGCACGAAGAAGCCGACGGTGGAGGCGAACTCCGGTCGCGACCGCCCCGCCTCGACGACACCGACGACGATGTCGTCGGTGCGCCCGTAGCGGGCCAGCAGCACGGCGAAGGCGGTGAAGGCGACCATGAAGGGGGTGGCGCGGTTGCCCCGGGCCACCTCGCCCATCCCGGCGGCCACCTCGGCCGGGACGGGGATGCGCAGATCCGCTCCGTCGAACCGCTGGACGCGCGGCCGGGGCCGGTCGGCGGGCAGGGTGAGCAGCGGCGGCGCGCCCGCGAGACGCTCCCGCCAGTAGGCCAGGTGACGGGCGGCCTCGGGCGACCTCAGCCGTTCGTGCTGCCGGCGCGAGTAGTCGGTGTAGCCGGCCTTCAGCGGCGGCAGTCCCGCGGGGCTGCCGGTAACCTGCGCGGCGTAGACCGCCCCGAGCTCCTCGTCGATGATCGGCGCGGACCAGCCGTCGATGATGATGTGGTGGAAGCACAGCATCAGGATGTGCCGGTCCATCTGGAGCCGCACCAGATGGGCTCGCATGAGCGGGTCGTGCGCGAGGTCGAACGGCCGCCGCGACCACCGGGAGGCGAGATCGGTGACGGCCTGCTCCGGCGGGGCGCCGCCGTGCCCGGCCGTTTCGAGATCCGTACGTTCCAGCCGCACGGTGGTGGGAGGCTCGCTCAGCGTGGCCGTCGGGCTCCCGGCCTCGGCCGCGAAGTTCATGCGGAGCGCCTCATGCCGGTCCGCGAGCGCGCCGAGCGCCCGGCTCAGCGCGCCGGCGTCCAGCCGCCCGTGCAGTTCGTATGCCTGGAAGCAGTTGTACTGCGGTGATCCCGGCGCCAGTTGCTCCAGAAACCAGAGTCGTTGCTGAGCCGGAGAAAGGAGCGATTCCCGTCTTTCTCGCACGAGCGCATTCCCCTGCCTGGACGGGCCGCCTGAACGCCGGAAGGCTTATTCACGTATACAGGCTCGACCGTACCGCCGCGGCGACACATGTCAAGAGTCTCTTTACGGTCTGGTCGAACACCGAGTCACAATCCGACCGAAACGGAGGCAGGGAAACTACGGCCGTTTCGGGGACGGAATCGCCGCTACCCGGCCAGCGCCGGCAAGCCGGCCGGCGCCTTGAGACGGGTGGACTCGGCGCTGCCGCGGATCAGCCGTGCCTATGGCGGCTCGCCTGGCAGGACGGCGGAGGGCCTCACCCTCGGGCGTAGCGGCGCGCGAGGGTGCGGAAGGCGAGTTTCGGCTCCCAGTAGCCGGTCTTGCTGTAGGCGAGACGCGGGTCCGGCGATACCTTGACCAGCGCGTACCCGGCCATGTCGTAGTCGAGGTCGCGGTCGGGGGAGGTCGGGGAGTCGGCTTCGATGAAGTTGTAGACGAACGCTCCGTACACGTTCTCGGCCTCGTAGACGCCCAGGCATTCGGCGATGTAGCGGGCCTGCACCCGCTCGTCCCTGACGTAACCCGGCAGGACGACCGGCGGGGTCCGGTTCCAGTCGATGATGTCGAAGCCCTCGCCGCCGCGCTCGTCCGCGCCCCGGTAGGTGCAGCAGCCGAACTCGGTGATCAGGACCGGCTTGCCGAAACGGTGGAGCGCCCGCACATCCTGGACGTAGGTGGCCTTGTTCGAGGCGTCCCGGTACAGGTCTACACCGACCATGTCGAAGCCGCGCCAGACGACCTTTTCCCAGACGCCGGAAGTGTAGGTCAATTTCCCGCCGAACAATGGCCGGACGGTCTCCAGCGCCTTTCCGAGGAACGCGTTGAGCCGTTCGTTGTAACCCGCGCCGGCCGGGGTACTGAGATTGGCGCCCCGTTCCTTGTAGTCCTTTCCCGGCACCAGGCCGTCCATGAAGATGGTCAGCTCGCAACCGACCGAAATGCCGATTCCGGCGTGCCGGCGGCGGAGCCGTTCGGCGGCTCGGGCGACCTTCGTGAGGAACCGGAGCGTCGCGGGCGCGTCCTCGTCGAACCGGCGGGCCTCCAGCCAGACGAACAGGCCCTCGTCCGCGGCGCGGCGGGCCGCGAGCATGAGGCGCGAGACGTCGGAGCCCAGGATGATGATCGCGTTGCAGTGCAGGTCGCGGCGGATCGCACGCATCTCGCGCCGGACGTACTCGGGCTTCCACACCTCACGCTCGGTGTCATAGTTGACGCCGCGCTGCGGAAGGGCCCGCCCGTGGACGCGGCACCCGCCAGGGCCGCGTTCGCCGCCGGGACGGCGCCACCAGGCCACATGGCCCGGATTCCTCCGGCCCCGCACACGGCGGCGGCGCTGCCTGCGAGCAGGGTCCGGCGGTCGATCGACAGCTGTGGCATGGGTCGCTCCTCGATGGTCTGGCCGCCCGTCCAAGAGTCTTTCCGGGACGCCCCGCCCGGGCATCCGCCACAAGGTCACGGCGCCGGCGACCTTGGTCGCCGGGCCGGGACACGAAGGTCGACCATCAAGGGACCGCGTACCATGGGCCGCCTGATGACCACTCGGGCACTCCCCCGCGAGCCGCGGCAGGATCGCAGTCGCGCCACCCGGCGGCGCCTTCTTGAGGCGGCCATCGACTGCCTCGCGTCCGCGGGGTGGGCGGGGACGACCGTCGCGGTGGTCGCCGAGCGGGCCGGGGTCTCCCGGGGCGCGGCCCAGCACCACTTCAGGACGCGCGAGGAGCTGGTGACGGCGGCGGTCGAGTACGGGTCCGAGGTGCGGGTGGCGCGGATGCGCGAGCGTCTGGACGTGCCACCGGAGCGGCGCCCGTCCACCCTGGACGTCGTCATGCTGCTCGGCGAGATGTACACGAGCCCGCTGTTCCGTGCCGCGCTGCAACTCTGGGTCGCGGCCGCGTCCGACGAGCAGCTCCGCGAACGCGTCCTTCCGCTGGAGGCCAGGGTCGGACGCGAGGCCCACCGGCTCACGGTCGAGGCGCTCGGCGCGGACGAGAGCGTTCCCGGCGTCCGGGAGACGGTCCAGGCGACGCTCGATCTCGTCCGCGGCCTCGGGCTGGCCGGCCTCCTGACCGACGACTCGGCGCGCCGCACCCGGCTGCTGCGCCAGTGGGCGGTCACACTCGACGCGGCCCTGTCCACCACCGAGGCAAGCTGACCCGGAGGCGCGCTCACCTTCGAGGCGCGCTGAGGCCGGGGTCAGGCCGACGCCGGGGGTCAGACGGGTAGTTCGCGCAGCGGGTCGCCGCCGTCGATCAGCAGGCGTCCGCCCGGCGCCAGGACGGCGGCGATGCGGCGCATCGCCGCACGCCCGGCCTCCGGATGGCGGCCGTCCAGCGCGCCGACCCGCACCGCGAACACCAGGTCGAAGGGCGCCTCGCCGGGTTCGAGTGTGAAGTCCTCGATCGCGGCCTGCCGGACGCTCATGCGCCCCGACGCGATCTCGTCCGCGCAGGCGGCCTTCGCCTGCTCGATCGCCTTGGCGGACCGGTCGATCGCGAGGATGTGCCCGGTGTCGAGCCTGGCCGCTACGGCTCGCGCAGCGGCACCGGGCCCGCACCCGATCTCCAGGACCCGCGTACCGGGAGCGAGCGGCAGCGCGTCCACGATCTTCGCCAGACGAGGAGAGAGCGGCATGAGCCGACGATATCGGACCAGGCGCCGCCGCCCCTTCCTGAAGCATGGTTGACATGTGACCCTTTAGTCACCTATTTTCGCGGTGTGAAGAACGACGATCTGGCGTTCAGGGCGCTGGCGGACCCCACCCGCCGGTTCCTGCTCGACCTGCTGTTCGCCCGGGACGGGCGGACGCTCGGCGAGCTGGAGTCGGAGGTGGACATGACCCGGTTCGGGGTCGCCAAGCACCTGCGGGTGCTGGAGGAGGCCGGGCTGGTGGTCGCGCGCCGCTCGGGCAGGGAGAAGCTGCACTTCCTCAACCCGGTGCCGATCCGGCTGATCCACGACCGCTGGATCGGCAAGTACACCGAGCGGCCCGCCGCGGCGCTCGCCGACCTCAAGAGAGAACTGGAGTCCGACATGACGACCACCGAGACCAGCACCGAGAGCGGCCGGACCGTCCACGTGTACCGCGTGTACATCAAGGCGACGCCGCAGGCCATCTGGGACTCGATCACCAAGCCGGAGTGGGCGGTGAAGTACGGCTACCAGGCGCCGGTGGAGTACGACCTGCGCCCCGGCGGCGGCTTCCGCGGGCTGGCCAGCGACGTGATGAAGGAGAACGGCGCCCCGGACATCGTGATCGACGGGGAGGTCATCGAGGCGGAGCCGCCGCGCAGGCTCGTCCAGACCTGGCGGGCGCTCTTCCTCGACGAACCGGCGACCCGCCTCACCTACGAGATCGAGGACGACGAGCAGGGCATCTCGCGGCTGACCGTCACCCACGACGTCACCGGCGCGCCGCAGACCTCGGCGCAGTGCAACGGCGAACTCCCGGGCGCCGGCGGCGGCTGGCCCCAGACGCTCAGTGACCTGAAGACGCTCCTGGAGACCGGCGAGTCCCTCTACACCTGACGACCACAACGACCACGACGACCGAACGGCTTACGGAGGCCGCCGCCATGACCAGTGACACGACGAACGCCGAGACGACGAACGCCGACACGCTGAAGGCCGCCTCCGTGCATCGGCGGCTCGCGGTGCCCACCCGCGTGCTGCTCGGCTGCGGCGCGGTCGCGGGGCCGCTGTTCGTCCTGACGATCGCCGCGCAGGCGATGACGCGCGACGGTTTCGACGCCGCGCGCCATCCGCTGAGCATGCTGAGCCTGGGCGAGCACGGCTGGATCCAGACCGCCAACTTCCTGGTCAGCGGTGCGCTCGTGCTGGCCTCCGTCGCCGGGCTGCGCCGCGTCCTGGCGCCGGGGACGGCGGGCCGCGCCTGGGGCACGCGGCTGATCGCCGTCTACGGCGCCAGCCTGGTCTGGGCCGGCGTGTTCCCCACCGACCCGATGGACGGCTTCCCCGCCGGGACTCCCGCCGGGGCGGGCGAGGTCAGCTGGCACGGCATGCTGCACAACCTCGCGCCGGTCGGGATGGGCCTCGCGCTCAGCGCGGCGTGCCTGGTGTTCGCCCGCCGCTTCGCCCGCGAGGGACGGCGCGGCTGGACGATCTACAGCGTCGCCGCGGTGGCCGTCTACCTCGTCCTCGGGCTGGCCGCGTTCCCGGCGGAGGAGTTCCGGCTGATGCTCGCCGGTGGCGCCGTCATCTGGACATGGGCCGCGATGCTCTCGGTCAGGTTCCTGGCCGAGCCCGGCGGCCGCGCCTGATCCCGATCCGCGATCCGAGCATTGACAGGACGCCACGTCCCTGCGCACTCTGAACACATGTTCAGAACAACCGTTCAGATGGATCGTCCACCGAGAGCGGCCAGGTTCCCGGCGTCCTGCGACGTGGCCGTCCTCGGTGGCGGGCTCGCCGGGATGGCGACGGCCGCGCGGCTCCAGGCGGCCGGGGTGTCCACGCTCGTGATCGAGGCGCACGGCCATGTCGGCGGCTGCGCGGGCTACTACCGCCGGCGCGGCTTCTCCTTCGACGTGGGCGCGACGACGATGGTCGACTTCGAACCGGGCGGCGTCGGGGCGGAGTTGCTCGACAGCGTCGGCATGGACCCGGTGCCCGGCGAGGCGCTCCCCGGATACGTCGGCTGGCTGCCCGACCGCAAGGTCACCCTCTACCGTGACACGCGGGCATGGCGTCGCGAACGGCTCCGGGCGCTCGGCGACAGCGCCCGGCACCGGGCCTTCTGGTCGCGGCTCGACCGGATCGCGCAGGTGTTCTGGGACGCGAGCCGCGCCGGTGTCCGGCTCCCGATGCGCCGCCCCGCCGACGCCGTGCACAACCTCCGGGCGCTCGGACCGCGCGGCGTCCCGCTCACCCGCCATCTGAACACCACGCTCGGGGACGCCCTCGTCCGGCACGGCCTGCGCGGCGACGCGCCGCTGGTGGGGCTGCTGTCGATGCTGGTCGAGGACACGGTGCACAGCACCGTCGACCGGGCCCCGCTCATCAACGCCGCGCTCGGCGTCACCATCCGCGGCGCGGGCCTCACCCGCGCGGACGGCGGCATGCGCGGGTTCTGGCGGCGCTTCACCTCCCACTACCGCGACATGGGCGGACGGCTCCGCGTCGGCTGCCGGGTCGAGCGGGTGTCCGGGCGGGCCGGGGCGTTCGACGTCCGTACCGGGCGCGGCGTCGTCCACGCCCGCCAGGTGGTGAGCGCGCTGCCGGCCGCAACGACGGCCCGCGTCGTCCCCGACCTCGCGGGCCCCCTCCGCCCCTACCTGGAGCGGGACGAGCACGATCTGGGCGGCGCGATCGTGGTGTTCCTCGGCGTCCCGGACGACGAGGTCGCCGGGCAGGAGTTCACCCACCACCAGCTGCTGCAGGACTACGCGCGTCCGCTCGGCGACGGCAACAACATGTTCATCTCGGTGTCCGCGCCGGGCGACACCGAGAGCGCGCCGCCCGGTGAACGCGCCGTGATGATCTCCACGCACACCGGCCTCGCCGGCTGGCGGGGACTGTCGGACTCCGACTACGAGGTCCGCAAGCAGGCCGTCGGGGAACGTCTCGTCGGCTTGGCGCAACGCGTCCATCCCAACCTGGGCGAGCGCGCACGCGTCTGGGAGGTCGGGACGCCCCGCTCGTACGAGCGTTTCGCGTTCCGGCCGGACGGCGCCGTCGGCGGACCCCACCAGACCCCGGGCAACGCGAACCAGAACGCCGTCCCGCACTCGCTGGGCGTGCCCGGGCTGTGGCTGGTCGGCGACTCCACCTGGCCCGGTCTCGGCACCGTCGCGTGCGCGCTGGGGAGCCGGATCGTCGCGGACGAGGCACTCAAGGCGGCACGGCGGACAGGCGCGCGCCGATGACGCGAAGCACATCCGGCGACCGCCCCGAGGCGCTGGAGGCCGCTCCCCAGGAAGGGCCGGGCCCGATGACGCTGCCGAAACTGTCCGAACTCGGCTCCGACCTGCTCGTCACGACGCGTCCGCGCCGCGCCCTCACGCTGTCCCTGCCATACGCGGGGGTCGCGATGTTCGCCGCGGCGTGGCTCGCCGGCTGGTGGTGGGCGACACCGCCGATCGCGTTCGGGATCTTCGTGGCGGTGGTGACGGCGACGCACGACGTCGTCCACCGGTCCCTGGGCCTCGGCAGGCGCGCGACGGAATGGGCCCTGTTCCTGCTCGGCGGGGTCCTGCTGGAGAGCGGCCACGCCTACCGCGCCACGCACCTGCAACACCACCGGACGTTCCCCAGCGACGAAGACCCGGAAGGGTATCCCGCCGACCTGTCCGCGGTCGGCGCGATCCTCTACGGACCGGTCTTCCTCGCCCGCCTGTGGTGGTGGGCCTTTCGTCGCGGCCGGACGGCCCAGCGGGCGTGGCTGGTCGCGGAGGCGGCGTTGCCGTTCACGGCGGTCGCGGCGGGTGCAGCGTTCTCGCGCGGGCTGCTCGTGTACGCCGTCATGATGATCGTGGGAAGCTGGGTATATCCGCTGCTGACCGTCCACCTGCCGCACCGGCACTACGGCGACACGCCGCTCACGCAGACCCACACGCTGCGCGGACGTGTCATCCCGGCCGTGTTCCTGGAGTTGACCTACCACTTGGAGCATCATCTTTACCCGCAGGTGCCGAGCCACCATCTCGCCCGGCTCGCGCGCCGTCTCGACCCCGTCCTCGCCGAGGCGGGCGTGAAACCCCGGAAAGTGATCTGAACGCATGGCGTCACGCGCGGAGACCCGGAACCGCCTTCTCGAAGCGGCCATCCGGACGCTCGCCGTCGAGGGATACGGCGGCACGACCGCCCGGTCTATCGCCCGCACGGGCGGCTTCGCGCCCGGCGTCATCTACTACCACTTCGACGACCTGGAGGCCCTTCTCGTCACGGCTCTCAGGCACACGAGCCAGGCCCGGAAGGCCCGCTACGAGGAGGCCCTCGGTTCCTGCGCGGACGCCGCCGACCTGATCACCCGGCTCCGGGCCCTGTACGCCGAGGACATGAAGGACAAGGGGCACATCGACGCCGTGCAGGAACTCGTCACGGCCTCGGCGACCTCGCCGCGGGTGCGTGCGGAACTGCTCGCACACATCGATTCATGGTCGGAGTTCGCGGCCTCCGCCGTCCGGCGGCTTGTCGAGGGGACGACGCTTGAGGAGCTGGTGCCGTCCCGCGACATCGGCATGATCGCGGTCGCGATGTTCCTCGGCGTCCAGACCCTCATTCACTTGGACGGCGACCGCTCCCGCATCGAGTCGCTCTTCGCCACCGCCGAACCAGCCGCCCTTCTCTGGGACGCCTTCAGCGGACGGAAACCCATCCCCGACAAATAAGAAAGGCCCCGCCGTTGTCGGCGGGGCCTCCCCCCATCATGTAGTGTCCGGCGGTGTCCTACTCTCCCACACAGTCTCCCGTGCAGTACCATCGGCGCTGAAGGGCTTAACTTCCGGGTTCGGGATGGGACCGGGTGTTTCCCCCTCGCCAAAACCACCGAACGCCCAACGCACCACCCCCACACACACCGGGGGTGGGCAAACCTTTGGGTGTCCAAACCAGCAGTCCGGCACAACATCATTGTTCTGTTGTGTTGTGTTTGCGGGTTGCCCAGATTGTTGTTTTCTGGGAACCACACAGGGACGCGAACATTTCTTGCAGCGATTTGGATTGAACGAATTGTGTGTTCAAGCCACTCGGCCTATTAGTACCGGTCAACTCCACACCTTACGATGCTTCCATACCCGGCCTATCAACCCAATCGTCTCTTGGGGGCCTTACACCCCTCAAAGGGGGTGGGAGAACTCATCTCGAGGAAGGCTTCCCGCTTAGATGCTTTCAGCGGTTATCCCGACCGAACGTAGCCAACCAGCCGTGCCCCTGGCGGGACAACTGGCACACCAGAGGTCCGTCCGTCCCGGTCCTCTCGTACTAGGGACAGACCCTCTCAATTCTCCTACGCGCGCAGCGGATAGGGACCGAACTGTCTCGCGACGTTCTAAACCCAGCTCGCGTGCCGCTTTAATGGGCGAACAGCCCAACCCTTGGGACCTACTCCAGCCCCAGGATGCGACGAGCCGACATCGAGGTGCCAAACCATCCCGTCGATATGGACTCTTGGGGAAGATCAGCCTGTTATCCCCGGGGTACCTTTTAGCCGTTGAGCGACACCGCTTCCACACGCCGGCGCCGGATCACTAGGCCCTGCTTTCGCACCTGCTCGACACGTCCGTCTCACAGTCAAGCTCCCTTGTGCCCTTACACTCACCACCTGATTGCCAACCAGGCTGAGGGAACCTTTGGGCGCCTCCGTTACTCTTTAGGAGGCAACCGCCCCAGTTAAACTACCCACCAGGCACTGTCCCCCACCCGGATACACGGGCGCGGGTTAGACGCTCAAAACGACCAGAGTGGTATTTCACCAACGACTCCACCGACACTGGCGTGCCGGCTTCACAGTCTCCCACCTATCCTACACAAGACGCTCCAAACGCCAATGCCAAGCTATAGTGAAGGTCCCGGGGTCTTTCCGTCCTGCTGCGCGAAACGAGCATCTTTACTCGTACTGCAATTTCGCCGGGCCTGTGGTTGAGACAGCGGGGAAGTCGTTACGCCATTCGTGCAGGTCGGAACTTACCCGACAAGGAATTTCGCTACCTTAGGATGGTTATAGTTACCACCGCCGTTTACCGGCGCTTAGATTCTCAGCGTCCACCCGAAGGTGTAACCGGTCCTCTTAACGTTCCGGCACCGGGCAGGCGTCAGTCCGTATACCGCGTCTTACGACTTCGCACGGACCTGTGTTTTTAGTAAACAGTCGCTTCCCCCTGGCCTCTGCGACCCCACCCAGCTCCCCGTGCAAGACGGCTCACCAAGCAAGGTCCCCCTTCTCCCAAAGTTACGGGGGCAATTTGCCGAGTTCCTTAACCACAGTTCACCCGATCGCCTTGGTATTCTCTACCTGACCACCTGAGTCGGTTTAGGGTACGGGCCGCCAGTACACTCGCTAGAGGCTTTTCTCGACAGCATGGGATCACTCACTTCACCTAAAACGGCTCGGCATCACATCTCACCCTTCATGGCATGCGGATTTACCTGCACACCGGGCTACATGCTTACCCCAGGACAACCATCGCCTGGGCTGAGCTACCCTCCTGCGTCACCCCATCACTCACCTACTACCCCCTCGGGTCGACCGCTAGGCCCAACCGCAGCCCGAAGGCCACGACCAGGATTCGGGGTCTTAGCATCAGAGGATTCAGCGTTGGCGCATACCAGCGGGTACGGGAATATCAACCCGTTGTCCATCGACTACGCCTGTCGGCCTCGCCTTAGGTCCCGACTTACCCTGGGCGGATTAGCCTGCCCCAGGAACCCTTGGTCATCCGGCGCACACGGTTCTCACGTGTGACTCGCTACTCATGCCTGCATTCTCACTCCCACAGCCTCCACCACTCGATCACTCGGCGGCTTCGCCGGCTGCAGGACGCTCCCCTACCCACCCACACCACAACGGGTGCGGATGCCACGGTTTCGGCGGTGTGCTTGAGCCCCGCTACATTGTCGGCGCGGAATCACTTGACCAGTGAGCTATTACGCACTCTTTCAAGGATGGCTGCTTCTAAGCCAACCTCCTGGTTGTCACGGCAACTCCACATCCTTTCCCACTTAGCACACGCTTAGGGGCCTTAACCGATGATCTGGGCTGTTTCCCTCTCGACTACGAAGCTTATCCCCCGCAGTCTCACTGCCACGCTCAACTTACCGGCATTCGGAGTTTGGCTGACGTCAGTAACCTTGTCGGGCCCATCAGCCATCCAGTAGCTCTACCTCCGGCAAGCACCACGCAACGCTGCACCTAAATGCATTTCGGGGAGAACCAGCTATCACGGAGTTTGATTGGCCTTTCACCCCTAACCACAGGTCATCCCCCAGGTTTTCAACCCTGGTGGGTTCGGGCCTCCACACCGTCTTACCGGCGCTTCACCCTGCCCATGGCTAGATCACCCCGCTTCGGGTCTACAGCATGCGACTAAAACGCCCTATTCAGACTCGCTTTCGCTACGGCTACCCGCCACCGGTTAACCTCGCCACACACCATAACTCGCAGGCTCATTCTTCAAAAGGCACGCCATCACCAACAACACCCCACAAGGAGACATTGAAGAGGCTCTGACGGCTTGTAGGCACACGGTTTCAGGTACTCTTTCACGACCCCTCACCGGGGCACTTTTCACCTTTCCCTCACGGTACTGGTCCGCTATCGGTCACCAGGAAGTATTCAGCCTTACCACGTGGTCGTGGCAGATTCACACAGGATTTCACGGGCCCCGTGCTACTCGGGAAAACACCCAGAAGCCACTCGAGTTTCGTCTACCGGACTCTCACCGTCTACGGTCGGCCTTCCCATACCATTCGACTACCCGAGCAGTTTGTAACTCCTTGCTGGACTGGTAGACCCAGCCGGATGCTCCCACAACCCCGCACACGCAACCCCTACCAGGTATCACACGCGCACGGTTTAGGCTCCTCCGCTTTCGCTCACCACTACTCACGGAATCACAATTGTTTTCTCTTCCTGCGGGTACTGAGATGTTTCACTTCCCCGCGTTCCCACCAACCGCCCTATACATTCAGACGGCGGCGACACCCCATGACGAGTGCCAGGTTTCCCCATTCGGAAATCCCCGGATCAAAGTCTGGTTGCCGACTCCCCGAGGCATATCGCAGGCTCCCACGTCCTTCATCGGCTCCTGATGCCAAGGCATCCACCGTATGCCCTAAAAAACTTGAACACACAAAACGATCAAAACAAATCGCAGATAAACAACAAGAAACCCAGAAGAACTACGCCCCCTAGAAAGGAACGCCGTCCACCCGAACTCTCTCATCGTTCACCAGAGATGCTCGCGTCCACTGTGCAGTTCTCAAAAAACAACCGGGCCCACCAGCACCCCACCCTCAAGACAGAGAGCGAGGTGTCTGGTCCCGCAATCCAGAGGCCACCGAGCTCGCGCCCGTTTCCTCAGGACCCAACAGCGTGTCCAGCTCCCCACACGCCCGATACCGCCGTTCCCACTCCCCACAGTCTCCTCTGGGGCGGTACTTGCCGGCTCACACGCGTGGTGAGCTGAGTAGCCAGTGCTCCACATCTATGAGCAGCCACCCGGCAGACATGCGCTGCCGGCAGCGGCCACCGACCGAGCATCCCCTGCAAGAGGGGCCAGCTCGGCCAGTTGGGTGCTCCTTAGAAAGGAGGTGATCCAGCCGCACCTTCCGGTACGGCTACCTTGTTACGACTTCGTCCCAATCGCCGGCCCCACCTTCGACCGCTCCCCCAGCAAGCTGGTTGGGCCACGGGCTTCGGGTGTTGCCGACTTTCGTGACGTGACGGGCGGTGTGTACAAGGCCCGGGAACGTATTCACCGCAGCGTTGCTGATCTGCGATTACTAGCGACTCCGACTTCACGAAGTCGAGTTGCAGACTTCGATCCGAACTGAGACCGGCTTTACGGGATTCGCTCCACCTCACGGTATCGCAGCCCTCTGTACCGGCCATTGTAGCATGTTTGCAGCCCAAGACATAAGGGGCATGATGACTTGACGTCATCCCCACCTTCCTCCGAGTTGACCCCGGCGGTCTCCCATGAGTCCCCACCCGAAGTGCTGGCAACATGGAACGAGGGTTGCGCTCGTTGCGGGACTTAACCCAACATCTCACGACACGAGCTGACGACAGCCATGCACCACCTGTCACCGGCCCAAAAAGGACCCCGCATCTCTGCGAGTTTTCCGGCGATGTCAAGCCTTGGTAAGGTTCTTCGCGTTGCGTCGAATTAAGCAACATGCTCCGCCGCTTGTGCGGGCCCCCGTCAATTCCTTTGAGTTTTAGCCTTGCGGCCGTACTCCCCAGGCGGGGCGCTTAATGCGTTAGCTACGGCGCGGAATCCGTGGAAGAACCCCACACCTAGCGCCCAACGTTTACGGCGTGGACTACCAGGGTATCTAATCCTGTTCGCTCCCCACGCTTTCGCTCCTCAGCGTCAGTACAGGCCCAGAGAACCGCCTTCGCCACCGGTGTTCCTCCCGATATCTGCGCATTTCACCGCTACACCGGGAATTCCATTCTCCCCTACCTGCCTCTAGTCTGCCCGTATCCACCGCAGACCCACGGTTAAGCCGTGGGCTTTCACGACAGACGCGACAAACCGCCTACGAGCTCTTTACGCCCAATAATTCCGGACAACGCTTGCGCCCTACGTATTACCGCGGCTGCTGGCACGTAGTTAGCCGGCGCTTCTTCTGCACCTACCGTCACTTCCGCTTCGTCGGTGCTGAAAGAGGTTTACAACCCGAAGGCCGTCATCCCCCACGCGGCGTCGCTGCGTCAGGCTTCCGCCCATTGCGCAATATTCCCCACTGCTGCCTCCCGTAGGAGTCTGGGCCGTGTCTCAGTCCCAGTGTGACCGGTCGCCCTCTCAGGCCGGTTACCCGTCGTCGCCTTGGTAGGCCATCACCCCACCAACAAGCTGATAGGCCGCGAGCCCAACCCCAACCGAAAAACTTTCCACCACCCCACATGCGCAGAATGGTCATATCCGGTATTAGACCCAGTTTCCCAGGCTTATCCCGAAGTCAGGGGCAGGTTGCTCACGTGTTACTCACCCGTTCGCCGCTCGAGTACCCCCAAAGGGGCCTTTCCGCTCGACTTGCATGTGTTAAGCACGCCGCCAGCGTTCGTCCTGAGCCAGGATCAAACTCTCCATTAAGGCCACACGACCAGCAGGAGAGGCGAACCCCCCGAACCGGCCAAACCTTGGAAACAATCCCAGCACCACAACCCCCAAAAAGAAGGGGTCGCATTGCCTCAAAGAAATCCCCAACCACCCCCACCCAAAAAGCAGAGGCAGTCCACGGGGCGGTCCGACCCCAAGGGCCGAACCATATAAAGGCACTGGCTTTTAACACGCTGTTGAGTTCTCAAGAAACGGACACCCACCGCGCCGGACCCGCTTTCGCGTTTCCCGCTCCGGGGCAACCCTTCTAGCCTACCCGATCCGCCCTGTTTGTCAAAATTTGGGGCGGTTCGACCTCGTACGTCCGTTTCCGGGCGCGGCGGAGCCGTACCCAGATGGTTCGTTGAGGGTTTCCCCCGAGGCCGGGCCGCTTGCCGCGTCCCGCTCCCCCGTGGGGCGTGTAGAACATTAGGTCCCGCTCCGAGGGCCGTCAAATCGAGCTTGCCCGGCGCGAAACCCCAGTTCAGGTACGGTTTTCAAGACTCTCTTCATGCCCAGTGACGGATCCTTGTAACCGCACTGTGACGTGTATTTGCCGAAGTTTGGCCTTCACATGGCGACCGCCCGCCCAGAGAGGCTCCGGGCGGGCGGTCACGGACGGGCTCAGGACGCGGTCACCTCGACGCCGCCCACGTTGCGCTTGCCGCGTCGCAGGACGAGGAAGCGGCCGTGGAGCAGGTCCGCCGGGACGGGCACGGCGTCCTCCGACTCGACTTTGGCGTTGTTGAGGTAGGCGCCGCCCTGGGCGATCGCCCGCCGCGCCTCGGACTTGCTCTTGCACAGCCCGGAGGCCGCGAGCAGGTCCACGACGGTCGGCAGTTCGCCCGGGGTGACCTCGGCGCGGGGTACCTCGGCGAGCGCGGCCTTCAGCGTGCGTTCGTCCAGCTCCTCCAGGGCGCCTTGGCCGAACAGGGCGCGGGAGGCGGCGGTGACGCGGGCGGTCTCGTCCGCGCCGTGGACGAGCGTGGTCATCTCCTGGGCGAGCGCGCGCTGCGGGGCACGGGCGGCGGGGCGGTCGACGCCCTGCTCGACCAGATCGTCGATCTCCTCGTGTGAGCGGAAGCTGAAGACCTTCAGGAAGTTCTCCACGTCCCGGTCGTCGGCGTTGAACCAGAACTGGTAGAACGCGTACGGCGAGGTCAGGTCGGGGTCGAGCCAGTAGGTCTCGCCGCCGGCGGTCTTGCCGAACTTAGTCCCGTCCGCCTTGGTGAGCAGCGGCGTGGTCAGCGCGTGCGCGCCGCCGCCCTCGACGCGGCGGATGAGGTCGACACCGGCGGTGAGGTTGCCCCACTGGTCGCTGCCGCCCGTCTGGAGCCGGCATCCGAGCCGCCGGTACAGCTCCAGGAAGTCCATCGACTGGAGCAGGACGTAGCTGAACTCGGTGTAGCTCATGCCGGTGGTGTCGAGCCGGGCCTTCACGGTCTCGCGGGCGAGCATCCGGTTGACCGGGAAGTGCTTGCCGATGTCGCGGAGGAACTCGATGGCCGACATGGGGCCGGTCCAGTCGAGGTTGCTGACCATCGTCGCGCCGGTCGGGCCCTCGTCGAAGTCGAGGAACTTCGACACCTGGCCGCGGATGCGCTCCACCCAGGCGGCGACGGTCTCCTCGGAGTTCAGGACCCTTTCGGCGCTCTTGCCGCTCGGGTCGCCGATCAGGCCGGTGGCGCCGCCGACGAGTCCGACGGGCCGGTGTCCGGCCCGCTGGAAGCGGCGCAGCGTCAGGATCTGGATGAGGTTGCCGAGGTGGAGGGAGGGCGCCGTCGGGTCGAACCCGCAATAGAGCGTGACCGGTCCCGCGGCGAGCAGGGCCCGCAGATCGTCCAGATCGGTGGACTGCGCGATCAGATCGCGCCACGCGAGATCGTCCAGGATGTCGGTCACGGTCTTCTTCCTCGTTCCGGCTTGCTTTCGGTGTCGCCCACCAGGGTGCCCGCTCGGGCCGTAGCACGCTAACGAAATTCGGCGTCCGGCCGGCGGGGTGTCAGTCGCTGGCGGTGACCTTTTTGCGCTGCCTGGGGGCGTGGGCGCGGTAGGGGGAGACGGTCGGGTCGCCGTCGATCCAGAACCGCCAGGGGACCTCCTTGGCGCCGTTCACGCCGGTGCGGGGGCCGGTGCGGATGAGCGCGGGGTCGGCGGGCTCGCCGGAGTGGGCGGTGAGCGGGCCGCCGGGCGTGCAGACGTCCAGGCCGTTCTGGTCGCGGGCGATGCCGAGCGCCTGGCAGAGCCGCGCGGGGCCGCGGGCGAGGTCGCGGACGGACGAGCGCGGCCGGCGGGCACGCGCCGTGTCCTCCCCCGCGACGATCTCGCCGGCGCGGATCAGCACCGCCATGGATGTCCCGTCGGGGCCGCAGACGAGGTTCACGCAGAAGTGCATGCCGTAGGTGAAGTAGACGTAGGCGTGGCCGGGCGGGCCGAACATCACCTCGTTGCGGCGCGTCCGGCCGCGGTAGGCGTGGGAGGCGGGGTCGAGCGGGCCGGCGTACGCCTCGACCTCGGTGAGCCTGACCGCGACCTCGCCGCCGGGTGTGCGGTGGCTGAGCACGTGCCCGAGCAGGGAAGGCGCCACCTCGTCGACGGGACGGTCGAAGAAGTCCCGTGGCAGCAACGCTCCGTTCATCGCATCACCCTTTGGCGAGGAGCTTTCGTCGATCACGCGGGACGGGTCAGGAGTCGGCGTCGGCGGCCCAGGCGGCGTGCTCGTTGACGAGTGCGCGGAGCGCGCCGAGCTGTTCGCGGACGCGGTCGGGCGCCGTCCCGCCGTACGCCTTCCGGGACGCCAGCGCCCCATGGACGTTCAGGACCTCGCGGACGTCCGGCGTCAGGTGCGGCGACACCTTCGCGAGTTCCTCGTCGGTGAGGTCGTCGAAGTCCTTGTCGTTGACCTGGCACCAGACGACGAGGTGCCCGACGACCTCGTGGGCGTCGCGGAACGCGGTGCCGCGCCGGACGAGGAGCTCGGCGAGGTCGGTGGCGAGGGCGAAGCCGTCCGGGGCGAGGGCCTCCAGGCGATCGGTGTTGACCCGCATGGTCGCGATCAGCCCGGACATGGCGGGCAGGACGAGCAGCAGCGTCTCGACGGCGTCGAACGCGCCCTCCTTGTCCTCCTGGAGGTCGCGGTTGTAAGTGAGCGGCAGGCCCTTGAGGGTGGTGAGCAGGCCGACGAGGTGGCCGATGAGGCGGCCGGCCTTGCCGCGGGCCAGCTCGGCGACGTCGGGGTTCTTCTTCTGCGGCATGATCGACGACCCGGTGGCGTAGGTGTCGTCCATCTCGATCCAGCGGAACTCCTGCGACGCCCACAGGCAGATCTCCTCGCCGAGGCGCGACAGGTGGACGCCGATGAGCGCGGCGGCGAAGAGGAACTCGGCGACGAAGTCGCGGTCGGCGACGGCGTCCATGGAGTTGGGGGCGGCGGCGTCGAAGCCGAGTTCGGCGGCGGTGGCCTGCGGGTCCAGCGGGAGGGACGAGCCGGCGAGCGCGCCGGAGCCGAGCGGGGAGATCGCGGCGCGCCGGTCCCAGTCGCGGAGCCGGTCGATGTCGCGGGTGAGCGGCTGGACATGCGCGAGGAGCTGGTGGGAGAACAGCACCGGCTGGGCGTGCTGGAGGTGGGTCATGCCGGGCGCGGCGACGCCGAGGTTGTGCTCGGCCTGCGCGATCAGCGCGGTCTCCAGCTCGACCAGCCGGGACACGATCTGGCGGGCGTGGTCGCGCAGGTAGAGGCGCAGGTCGGTGGCGACCTGGTCGTTGCGGCTGCGGCCGGCGCGCAGCTTGCCGCCGAGGGCGCCGAGCCGCTCAAGCAGGCCGCGTTCGAGGGCGGTGTGAACGTCCTCGTCGGCGACCGTCGGGCGGAACTCGCCGGTGCGGCACGCCTCCTCCAGGTCGTCCAGGGCACCGATCATGCGGTCGAGCTCGTCGCCGGTGAGCAGCCCCGCCCGGTTGAGGACGCGGGCGTGCGCGCGCGAGCCCATCAGGTCGTAGGGGGCGAGCCGCCAGTCGAACTGGACGCTCACCGAGAGCCGCGCGAGCGCGTCCGAGGGGCCGCCCTCGAACCGGCCGCCCCACAGCCGCGTCGGTGCCTTCGTCACGAAAATCCTCTTCTTTCCGCCGCTGATCGTGTGTTGCCGTCTCATCTCACCACGCCCGGGCGCGGACGCACGACATGGGGCGTCATGATCCTCGCATCGCTGCGGTCATGACGCCCCATGTCGCACGGCGTCCGCCACAGGGTACGGCGAAACCCGTACCGGTCGCGGGCGCGGGGCGTGTCAGGCTTCGCGGTCGCGCTTGGCGGCGATCTTGCTGGGCAGGCTCCACAGCTCGACGAACCCCTTGGCGAGGCTCTGGTCGAAGGCGTCGCCGGTGTCGTAGGTGGCGAGGTCGTAGTCGTAGAGGGACGCGCCGCTGCGCCGTCCGGTGACGACGGCGCGGCCGCCGTGCAGGGTCATCCGGACGTCGCCGGACACGTGCTTCTGCGCGTCGGCGATGAACGCGTCCAGGGAGTCCTTCAGCGGCGAGAACCACAGGCCGTCGTAGACGAGCTCGCCCCACCGCTGGTCGACGGACCGCTTGAAGCGGGCCAGGTCGCGTTCGACGGTGACGTTCTCCAGCTCCATGTGCGCGGTGATGAGCGCGATCGCGGCGGGGGCCTCGTAGACCTCGCGGCTCTTGATGCCGACGAGCCGGTCCTCGACCATGTCGACGCGTCCGACGCCCTGGGCCCCGGCGCGCCGGTTCAGCTCGTCGACGATCGCGAACGGGGTGAGGGGGCGGCCGTCGAGCGCGACGGGCACGCCAGCGGCGAACGTGATGATGACCTCGTCGGCCTCGCGCGGCTCGGCGGGGTCGGCGGTGTAGTCGTAGACGTCCTCGATGGGGCCGTTCCAGATGTCCTCCAGGAAGCCGGTCTCGACGGCGCGGCCCCACAGGTTCTGGTCGATGGAGTACGGGGACTTGGCCGACACGTCGATCGGCAGACCCTTCTCCTCGGCGAACGCGATGGCCTTGTCGCGCGTCCAGGCGAAGTCGCGGGCGGGCGCGATGACCTTCAGGCCGGGGTCGAGCGCGGACAGGCCCGCCTCGAACCGGACCTGGTCGTTGCCCTTGCCGGTGCAGCCGTGCGACACCGTCGTGCCGCCGAACTTCTTGGCGGCGGCGACGAGGTGCTTGACGATCAGCGGCCGGGACAGCGCCGACAGCAGCGGGTAGCGGTCCATGTAGAGGGCGTTGGCCTGCATGGCGGGGACGCAGAAGTCCGCGGCGAACTCCTCCTTGGCGTCCACGACGACGGCCTCGGCGGCGCCGCAGGCGAGGGCCCGCTTGCGGATGGTCTCGAGTTCATCGCCGCCCTGGCCGACGTCGACGGCCACGGCGATGACGTCCCCGCCGGTCTGCTCGGCGAGGTACGGGATGGCGACGGAGGTGTCCAGGCCGCCCGAGTAGGCGAGTACGACGCGCTCGCTCATGATCGTTGTCTCCTGTGCGAAGTGGATGAGGTTCGGGTCTTGCGTGCTGGGACGGGGCCCCGTGGCGGGCCCTAGCTTCGTCGTTCGCGGCCGTCGGTGAGCCTGAGCAGGGCCTGCGCGACGTCGTTCCCGCCGGTCGGGTCGCGGGCGATGACGAGGATCGAGTCGTCGCCCGCGACGGTGCCGAGGATCGACGGCCATTCGGCGTGGTCGATCGCCGAGGCCAGGTACTGCGCGGCGCCGGGCGGGGTCCGGACCATGACCAGGTTGGCCGACGCCTCGGCGGACACGAGCAGTTCCGCGGCGAGCCGGGTGAGCCGTCCGGTGAAGGTCTCGGCGGAGCCCGTGCGGGCCCGCCGGATCCGCTCGCCGCCCTCGCCGGGGACGGCGTAGATCAGGCTGCCGTCGTCGGCGCGCAGCCGGACGGCGCCGATCTCCACCAGGTCGCGCGAGAGCGTGGCCTGGGTGACGTCGACGCCCCCGTCCGCGAGGAGCTTGGCGAGCTCGCCCTGCGAGTGGACGGGGTGCCGGGTCAGCAGCTCGATCACCCGGGCGTGCCGGGCGGCCTTGGTCATGGGAGTCGTCACCGGGCGCGCTCCAGCAGCCAGATCAGCAGCGCCTTCTGGGCGTGCAGGCGATTCTCTGCCTCGTCCCAGACGCGGCTTCGCGGGCCGTCCAGGACGGACGCGGCGATCTCCTTGCCGCGGTAGGCGGGCAGGCAGTGCAGGACGATCGCGTCCGGTCCGGCGAGGGCGAGCAGGTCCTCGGTGACGGCGTACGGCTCGTAGAGGGCGGTGTCCTTGCCGTCCTGGCCCATGGAGACCCAGGTGTCGGTGGCGAGGACGTCGGCTCCGTCGGCGGCCCGCTTCGGGTCGTCGGTGACGGTCACGGAGCCGCCGGTCGCGGCGGCGATCTCGGTGGCGCGGGCCACGACGGCGGGGTCGGGCGGCCGGGACGCGGGAGCGCCGACGCGGACGTGCATCCCGGCGGTGGCGCAGCCGAGCAGGTAGGAGTGGGACATGTTGTTGGCGCCGTCGCCGAAGTAGGCGAGGGTGACGCCGCCGAGGTCGCCCTTCGCCTCCCGGACGGTCTGCAGGTCGGCGAGGATCTGGCACGGGTGGAACTCGTCGGTGAGGGCGTTGACGACCGGGACGGTGGTCCCGGCGGCCATCTCCTCGATGCGCTCCTGCCCGGCCGTCCGCCAGACGATGGCGCTGACCTGGCGTTCCAGGACGCGTGCGGTGTCGGCGATGGTCTCGCCGCGGCCGAGCTGGCTGGTTCCGGCGTCCATGACGAGGGGGTGGCCGCCTAGTTCGGCGATGCCGGCGGCGAACGACAGCCGGGTCCGGGTGGACGGCTTGTCGAACAGGACGGCGACGGACCTCGGGCCGTCCAGGGGCCGGAACCGGAACCGGTCCCGCTTCACTTCGGCGGCGAGGTCGAGCACCTCGGCCTGCTCGGCCGGGGTGAGGTCGTCGTCGCGGAGAAAATGCCTGGTCATGCTCGATTCTCCGTCGTGGGGGCGGCCGCGTCGAGGATCGCGGGGAAGGCGGCGGTGAACGACCGCGTCTGCCCGGCGGTGAGGATCAGCGGCGGGGCGATGCGCAGGGCGTCCGGCGCGACCGCGTTGATCAGGAATCCGGCGTCGCGGGCGGCGGCCTCGACGGCGGGGGCGTGCGGGCCGGTCAGCACGGCGGCGCGCCACAGCCCGCGGCCCCGGACGCCGCCGAGCAGGGGATGGTCGATGGCGCGCAGGCCGCCGGCGAGGGTCTCCCCCACGGTGGCGGCGGCCGCGAGCAGGCCGTCCTTCTCGATCGTGGTGAGGACGGCGAGCGCCGCGGCGGCGCTGACGGGGTTGCCGCCGAAGGTGCTGCCGTGGTCGCCCTTCGCGAACAGGTCGCCGTGCGGGCCGAACGCGACGCACGCGCCGATCGGCAGGCCGCCGCCGAGTCCCTTCGCGAGGGTCAGGACGTCCGGTTTGGCATCCTCGTGCTGGAACGCGAACCAGGCGCCGGTCCGTCCGATCGCCGACTGGATCTCGTCGGCGACGAACAGCGCGCCCGTGGCGTCGCAGATGGCGCGGGCGGCGGCGAAGTACCCGTCGGGCGGGGGGACGACTCCGGCCTCGCCCTGGGTGGGCTCCAGGAAGACGGCGGCGCAGTTCTCGTCGACGGCGGCCTTGAGCGCGCCGGCGTCGCCGTAGGGGACGAACCGGACGTCGATGCCGTACGGGCCGAACGGCTCCCTGATCGCCGCCTTCCCGGTCAGCGACAGCGCGCCCATGCTCCGGCCGTGGAAGCCGTTCTCCGCCGCGACGAAGTACGACCGGCCACTGTGTTTCCGCCCCCGGCTCTTCCCGTACTTGATGGCGAGTTTGAGGGCGCACTCGTTCGCCTCGGTGCCGCTGTTGGTGAGGAACAGTTTCCCGTCGCCGCCGAGAAGCTCGCGGAGCCGTTCGGCGAGCAGGACCTCGGGCTCGTGCAGGAACAGGTTGGACGTGTGCGCCAGCGTCGCGACCTGCGACGACACCGCCTCGACGACGGCCGGGTGGCCGTGGCCGAGAGAGCTGACCGCGATCCCGGCGATCAGGTCGAGGTACTCGCGGCCGCCGGTGTCCCAGACCCGGCAGCCCTCGCCGCGCGCCAGCGCCAGCGGCGGAACGCCGTAGTTCGGCATGAACGCCGCCTCGAACCGTTCCCTGAGGTCGCTCATGCCGGTACCTCTTGCACCGGGCCCGGGGGGCTGGGCAGCACCATCGTTCCGATCCCTTCGTCGGTGAAGATCTCCAGGAGCAGGGAGTGCGGGACGCGTCCGTCCAGCACGTGGGCCTGCGGGACGCCGCCGCGCACGGCCGTCAGGCACGCCTCCATCTTCGGGACCATCCCGGCCGACAGGTCGGGCAGCAGGACGGCCAGCTCGTCGGTGGTGAGCCTGTCGATCACGTCGTCGCTGTCCGGCCAGTCGGCGTACAGGCCCTCGACGTCGGTGAGCACGACGAGCTTCGTCGCGTCGAGCGCGACGGCGAGCGCGGCGGCGGCGGTGTCGGCGTTGACGTTGTAGACCTCGCCGTCGTCGCCGCGCGCGATGCTTGAGATCACCGGGATGCGGCCGTCGTCCAGCAGCGCCCGCAGCGCCCCGACCTGCACCTCGACGATCTCGCCGACCTGGCCGATGTCGACGGCTTCGCCGTCCACCACCGCCCGCTTGCGCTCGGCGGTGAACAGGTGCGCGTCCTCACCGGACATGCCGAGCGCGAACGGGCCGTGCCGGTTGATCAGCCCGACGACGTCGCGCTGCACCTGGCCGGTCAGCACCATCCGGACGACCTCCATGGCCTCCGGCGTCGTCACCCGCAGCCCGGCGGTGAACGTCGAGTCGATGCCGTTGCGGGCGAGGGCCGCGTTGATCTGCGGGCCGCCGCCGTGCACGATCACCGGCTTCAGCCCGGCGTAGCGCAGGAACACGACGTCCTCGGCGAACGAGTGGCGCAGCTCCTCGTCGGTCATCGCGTGACCGCCGTACTTGATCACGACGGTGGTGCCGTGGAACCGCTCCAGCCACGGCAGCGCCTTGATCAGCGTCTCGGCCTTGGCCATGACGCCCATCCGGTTCTTGCGCATGTCCGCGCCCGAGGTGATCGCGCTCATGTGGAGTAGGCCGAGTTCTCGTGGACGTAGTCGGCCGTCAGGTCGGTCGTCCAGACGGTGGCGCTGTGCGGCCCCGCCGACAGGTCGACGGTGATGGTCACGTCGCGGGGGCGCAGGTCGACCTTGTCGCGGTCGTCGCCGAACGAGCCGTTCCGGCACACCCACACGCCGTTGATCGCGACGTTCAGCTCGTCGGGCTCGAACACGGCGTCGGTGGTGCCGACCGCCGAGAGGACACGGCCCCAGTTCGGGTCCTCGCCGTGGATGGCGCATTTGAGGAGGTTGTTGCGGGCGATCGAGCGCCCGACGGTGACCGCGTCGGCGTCCGACGCGGCGCCGACGACCTCGATCGCGATGGCCTTGGACGCGCCCTCGGCGTCCACGAGCAGCTGCCGGGTCAGGTCGGCGCACACCTCGGTGAGCAGGGCGGTGAACTCGTCCTCGGCGGGAACGACCCCGGCGGCGCCGGACGCCAGCAGCAGCACGGTGTCGTTGGTGGACATGCAGCCGTCGGAGTCGAGCCGGTCGAGGGTGACGCCGGTGGCCGCGCGCAGCGCCCGGTCCAGGACGTCGGCGGGCAGGTCGGCGTCGGTGGTGATCACGCTGAGCATGGTCGCCAGCGACGGGGCGAGCATCCCCGCGCCCTTCGCCATCGCGCCGATCATGTAGCCGCCGGGGCCCTGCCGGAAGGAGATCTTCGCGACGGTGTCGGTGGTGCGGATCGCGTCGGCGGCGGCGAGCCCGCCGTCGCCGCGCGACAGCTCGGCGGCGGCCTTGTCGACGCCGGGCAGCAGCAGGTCCATCGGGAGCCGCTCGCCGATCAGGCCGGTGGAGCAGACGGCGATCTCGCCGGCGGAGTCGTCCAGGGCGCCCGCGACCTTCTCGGCGGTGGCGTGCGTGTCCTGGAAGCCGGGCGCGCCGGTGCAGGCGTTGGCGCCGCCGGCGTTCAGCACGACGGCGTGGACGCGCCCGCCCTTGAGGACCTGCTCCGACCACAGGACGGGCGCCGCCTTCACGCGGTTGCGGGTGAAGACGCCGGCGGCCGCGCGGGACGGCCCGTCGTTGACGACGAGGGCCAGGTCACGATTTCCGCTGGGCTTCAGCCCGGCGACGACGCCGGCGGCGCGGAACCCCCGGGGGGCGGTGACGCTCAAGGGGACACTCCGATCGTGGTCAGGCCGAGTTCTTCCGGAAGGCCGAGGGCGATGTTGGCGCTCTGCACCGCGCCGCCCGCGGTGCCCTTGGTGAGGTTGTCGACGGCGGCGACGGCGACGAGGCGTCCGGCGGCCTCGTCCAGCGCGACCTGGACGAGCGCGGTGTTGGCGCCGAGCGTCATGGACGTGGCGGGCCACCGGCCGTCGGGAAGCAGGCCGAGGAACGGTTCCCCGGCGTACGCCTTTTCGTAGGCGGCGCGCAGGGTGGCGGCGGTGACTCCGGGACGGGCCTTGGCCGTGCAGGTGGCGAGGATGCCGCGGCTCATCGGCGCGAGCGTCGGCGTGAACGAGACCGTGACCGGTTCGCCCGCGACCGCGCTCAGGTTCTGGACCATCTCCGGTGTATGCCTATGCGTGCCGCCCGCCGCGTAGGCGGAGACCGAGCCCATGACCTCGCTGCCGAGCAGGTGCGGTTTGAGTGCCCGTCCCGCGCCGGAGGTGCCGGACGCGGCGACCACGACGACGTCGGGTTCGGCGAGCCCGGCGGCGAACGCCGGGAACAGCGCGAGCGACACGGCGGTCGGGTAGCAGCCGGGGACGGCGACGCGCCGCGCCCCGCGGAGCGCGTCGCGGTGGCCGGGCATCTCGGGCAGGCCGTAGGGCCAGGCGCCCGCGTGGGGCGTCCCGTAGAACTTCGCCCAGTCGCCCGGGTCGGTCAGCCGGTGGTCGGCGCCGCAGTCGATGACCAGGGCTTCCTCGCCGAGCTCGGCGGCGATCGGCCCGGACTGGCCGTGCGGCAGCGCCAGGAACACCACGTCGTGGCCGGACAGCGTCTCCGGGGTCGTCTCGGCGAGGACGCGTCCGGCCAGGGATCGCAGATGGGGCTGGTGCGCGCCCAGTTCGGTGCCCGCGTTGGAGCCCGCGGTCAGCGCGCCGATCTCGAACTCTGGATGTCCCGCCAGGATGCGCAGCAGCTCGCCGCCCGCGTACCCGCTGGCGCCGGCGACCGCCGTCCGGATTCCCATGTCCACTCTGCCCTTCGGGATCGATGAGCAAGAGTATGCATGAGTATGGATGTCTATTCAAGATCGGGGGTGCCCGTACCCGCCCGATGAGACGAGCGCCACAGTGTCGCCATGGATAGTTAGAGGGCTAAAGATTTGCCGTCTAACCATCAGCGCTCTAACATCACGTCCATGGAGAACCTTGGTTTCGGTGATCTGAAGACGCTCGGGCCCATGGAGGAGTGGCCGATCGGCCGGCTCTTCGGGCTGGCGTCGCGGCTTTCGGCACCGGTCGTCACGCGGATCATCGAGCGGCACGGCATCAGCCCGGCCGGGTTCTTCGTGCTGCGCATGCTCATCGTCGAGGACGGGCTGCGCCCCGGCGAGGTCGCCAAGCGGCTGCTCGTCACCCCCGCGACCGTCACCTCCGTGGTCGACACGCTGGAACGCAACGGGCACGTCCGGCGCGAACGCTCCTACCGCGACCGGCGCGGCGTGATGCTGCGCATCACCGACTCCGGCCGGCAACTGCTCGCGGAGAAGTCACGGCCCATCGGGCGCGACCTCTGGCACGTCTACGACGTCGTCGACGAGGGCGACGAGGCCGCCGTCCGGCGGTTCCTCCTCAACCTCATCAAACGGTTCGAGGATTTCCCGGTCGACGAGGACGATCCACAAAGCGAAGGGAAGGGAGACGGCGCGTGACCGAACCCCCAGAAGCCGCCGTGAGAACGGTCGACCTCAAGAAGACCTATCCGGCGTCCGGGCCGCGTCCCGCGGTGCCCGCCGTGCGGGGCATCGACCTGGACGTCCCGCGCGGCGAGTTCTTCGGGCTGCTCGGCCCGAACGGCGCGGGCAAGTCGACCACCATCGGGATGCTCACCACCCTCGTCGTGCCGACCGGCGGCAGCGCCCGGGTGTGCGGCCTCGACGTGGTGAAGGACGCCGTCGAGATCAAGCGCCGCATCGGCGTCGTGTCGCAGAACAACACCCTCGACAGCGACCTGACCGTCGCCGAGAACCTGGAGTTCCGGGGCCGCTACTTCGGGCTCGGCGCCCGCGACGCCCGCAGGCGCGCGAGCGAGCTGCTGGAGCTGTTCGGGCTGACCGAGCAGCGCGGCGGCAACCCGTTCGAGATCTCCGGCGGGCAGGCCAAGCGGGTCATGATCTGCCGCGCCCTCATGCACGGCCCCGAGGTGCTGTTCCTGGACGAGCCGACCGCCGGCCTCGACCCGCAGACCCGCACCAACCTGTGGGAGGTGCTGCGCGGGCTCCAGGCAGCCGGGCAGACCATCCTGCTCACCACCCACTACATGGAGGAGGCGGAGGCGCTCTGCGAACGGGTCGCCGTCGTCGACCACGGCAGGATCCTCGCCAGCGGCACGGTGGACGAGCTGAAGTCAAGCGCGGGCGCCGACACCGTCATCACCGTCACCTACGACGCTCCGGCCCCGGACGGCATCCACGCCCTCGCCGACCGGGACGGCATCAACAGGGTCGAGGTCAACGACGGCCAGGTCCGCGTCTTCGCCGCCGAACCCGACGGCCTCCTCGGCGAACTCGTCATGGTCGGCTCGCGCGCCGGCGTCGGCGTCACCGACGCCAGCCAGCTCCGTCCCAGCCTGGAGACCGTCTTCCTCACCCTCACCGGAAGGGACTACCGCGAATGACCGCGTCCGCCGCGCCGGCGGCCTCCACCTCCCCCGCCGTCATCTCCCCGCCGCCGCCCGCGCGGGCGACGATCTCCCGGACGTTCGCCGCGATGATGGCGCGCGAGGGCCGGGTCATGCGCAAGAACTTCGTGTCGACGTTCACGCGGGTGCTGGTACAGCCGGTGCTGTTCGTGTTCGTGTTCGCCTACGTCCTGCCGAAGCTCGGCGGCGGCGCCACGGCGGGCGGGCCCGGCGGGGCGACGTTCGCCACGATCCTGGTGCCCGGGCTGGTCGGCTCGTCCATCATCATGCAGGCGATGATGGCGGTGATCTTCCCGCTGATGATGGAGCTGACCTGGCAGAAGTCCATCACCGACCGGGCGCTGGCACCGGTGCCGATCCCGCTGCTGGCCGCCCAGAAGATCGTCGCCGCGGCGACGCAGGGCCTCATCGGCGGGCTGCTGGTGTTCCCCGCCGTGCTGCTCATCCACGCCGACGGCCAGGCGCCCGAGGTGCACGTGGACAACTGGCCCGTCCTGATCGTGGTGATGGTCGCCGGGGCACTGCTGTCGGCCGCGGGCGGGCTGCTGCTCGGCACGCTGATGAACCCGCAGAAGGTCCAGGTGCTGTTCGCGATGGTGCTGCTGCCGATGACCATGCTCGGCTGCGTGTACTACCCGTGGTCGGCGCTGGACGACATCCGCTGGCTGCAGATCGCCAGCCTGTTCAACCCGCTGGTGTACGTCAGCGAGGGCCTGCGCAGCACACTGACACCGGACGTCCCCCACATGCCCGTATGGGCGTTCCTCCTGGCCATCGTAGGCGGAACGATCCTCCTGACCTGGGCCTCAATGCGCACCTTCACCAAACGAGTGTTGAGTTGACACCCCTTCTGGAGGGGACCCCAGCCGAGGCCACGGGTCGTGCGACCGGAGGCGCCCAGCGCCGGAGGTCGCACGGCCCGTTGACGGGGGTTCCAGGGGGTCGCCCCCCAGGGCTAATACGGCTCGGTTTCTGTTAGGCCGGTTGTTCGGTCTATGCGGAGCCAGCGGGTGAGGTTCAGGGTTCGCAGGAACGGGACGTCGTGGCTGACCACGATCAGGGCGCCCTGGTAGGCGGTCAGGGCCTGGGACAGTTGCCTGGTGCTGGCCATGTCCAGGTTGTTCGTCGGCTCGTCCAGCAGGAGCAGTTGCGGGGCGGGCTCGGCGAGCAGCAGGGACGCGAGGACGGCGCGGAAGCGTTCGCCGCCCGAGAGGGTTCCGGCGGGCTGCTCGGCGCGGGCGCCGCGGAACAGGAAGCGGGCCAGTCCTGACCTGATCGTGGACGGCGCCGCCGACGGTGCCCGCAGGCGGACGTTGTCGATGACGGTGAGGTCGTCGTCGAGGACGTCGAGCCGTTGCGGGAGGTAGCGGACGCCGTCCACGCTGATCTTGACCGTGGTTTCGCCGGGGGCGCGGGCGCCGGTGAGGGTTCGCAGGAACGTGGTCTTGCCCGACCCGTTCGGGCCGGTCAGCGCGATCCGCTCCGGGCCCCGGACGATCAGCTCGGTCAGGGTGCCGATCTGCGGGTCCGGCGCGGTCAGGCCCGTGACCGTCGCGACCGTCCGGCCGGCGGGGACGTTGGTGGCGGGCAGCGCGACGCGGATCTCGGCGTCCTCGCGGACCGCCTCCGCCGCCTCGTCGAGCCGGTCGCGGGCGTCGGCGAGCCGCTCCTCGTGCATGATGCGGTGCTTGCCCGCCGAGACCTGCGCCTGCCGCTTGCGCTCCCCCATCACGATCTTCGGCTCGCGCTTGGCCTCCTGCATCTTGGCGCCGTAGCGCTTGCGGCGGGCCAGCTTGACGTGCGCCTCCAGCAGGTCGCGTTTCTGGCGGCGCACGTCGGTCTCGGCGGCGCGGACCGCCCGCTCGGCGGCCTCCCGCTCGACCGCGAGCAGTTCCTCGTAGGCGGACAGATTGCCGCCGAACGTCCGGACGGCGCCGTCGCGCAGGTCGGCGATCTCGTCGACCCGGTCGAGCAGCTCGCGGTCGTGGCTGACGACGACGAGCACGCCCGTCCAGGACGCGACCGCGTCGTACAGGCGGTGGCGGGCGTCCAGGTCGAGGTTGTTGGTCGGCTCGTCGAGCAGCAGGATGTCGGGGCGGGCGAGGAACCGGGCGGCGAGTCCGACCATCACGGCCTCGCCGCCGGACAGGGTCGGGACACGGCGGTCCAGGTCCAGGTGGTCGAGGCCGAGACGGTCGAGTTCGGCGCGGGCGCGTTCCTCGACGTCCCAGTCGTCCCCGACGGCGGTGAAGTTCTCCTCGGTGGCCTCGCCGCGCTCGATGGCGTGCAGCGCGGCGCGGGTCTCGGTGATGCCGAGCAGGTCCGCGACGGTGGCGGAGTCGTGCAGGACGAGGTTCTGCGGCAGGTAGCCGATCTCGCCCTGCAGGCCCACGGTGCCCATGGCGGGACGCAGTTCACCGGCGATGATCTTCAGCAGGGTGGACTTGCCGGAGCCGTTGACGCCGATGAGGCCCGTCCGGCCGGTGCCGAACGCGACGTCCAGGCCGTCCAGGACGGGGGTGCCGTCCTCCCAGGCGAACGACAGGTCCGAGCACACGATGGCGAATGACATAGGGCGGTCTCCATGGTGATGTGCGGATGCGGGACGCATGGAGACACCGCGGGTCGCGCGACGCGCCGGCGGGCATGAGAAAGCCCGGCGAGACGGGAGTCCGTGCTGAGGTCACGTGCGCGGGCCGATGGACGGCCGGTGCGCGGTGTCGGACCTCAGATCCTCAATGGACTCCCCTGCCGGGCGGCGATGTGACGGCGACCAGATTACCCGACGTCTATTCGCAGCACAAACGGCGCCGGCGCGGCATGCTGGCCGGGTGGAAGTCGTCAGCCCGGTGTTCGCCGGGCGCGTCGCGGAGCTCGCCGCGTTACGCGCCGCATACGCGCGGGCCTGTGCGGGCGAGCCCGCGGCGGTCCTGGTCGGCGGGGAGGCGGGCGGTGGGAAGACGCGTCTCGTGGCCGAGTTCGGCCGGGGTCTGCGCACGCTGACCGGGGCCTGTCTCGATCTCGACGCCGCGAGCCTGCCGTACGCACCGTTCACCGCGATCCTGCGGCGGCTGGGCCGGGACGGCGTCGTCTCGCTGATGCCCGCCGCGGCCCTGCCCGAGCTGGCGAGGCTGATGCCGGGCCTAACGGCGGGCGAGCCTCCGCCGGACGACGGGACCGGGCAGATGCGGCTGTTCGAGCACGTCCTGGCGCTGGCCGAGCGGCTCGGCGCGCACGACCCGATCACGCTGGTGGTGGAGGACGCCCACTGGGCCGACCGCTCCACCCGCGACCTGCTGTCGTTCCTGTTCCGCAACCCGCCGCGCGCGGGCGTGCTGCTGGTGGTCACGTTCCGTCCCGAGGAGCCGGACACCCGCCCGCTGTTCGCCGGCCTGGCCCGGCTCCCCCACGTGACCCGGCTTGACCTGCCGCCGCTCACCAGGCCCGAGGTCGCCGACCAGGTGCGCGGCATCCTCGGCGCCGCCGACCCGGCGGTGGTGCGGGACGTCCACGCGCGCGGCGGCGGCAACCCGCTGTTCGTCGAGGCGCTCGTCGGGAGCGCCGGGGCGGCGGTGCCCGGGTCGTTGCGCGAGCTGCTGCTCGGCCGTGTCCGCTCGCTTCCCGGGCCCGGGCGGGCCGTGCTGCGCGCGGTGAGCGCGGGCGGTGACCGGGTCGGGCACGAGCTGCTGGCGGCCGTGACCGGGCTGCCCGGTTCCGGTCTGAGCAAGGCGCTGCGGCCGGCGGCCGACCACGGGCTGCTGGTCGCGGACGGCGACGGCTACGCGTTCCGGCACGCGCTCATCCGCGCGGCCGTCCACGAGGATCTGCTGCCCGGCGAGCGCTCGGACCTCCACCGCCGCTACGCCGAGACCATCGAGCGCTCGCCGGAGCTCAGCGACGCGCCGGCGAGCGCGCTGGCCGTCCACTGGCAGGGCTGCGGCGACCACGCCCAGGCCCTCGCCGCCGCCTGGCGCGCCGCCGGGGAACGGCGGGCGGCGGCCGCGTTCGCCGAGCAGCTGGACCTGCTGGAGCGCGTCCTCGGCCTCTGGGACCTGGTGCCCCACGCCGCCACGCTCACCGGCCGGCCCCGGCACCAGGTGCTGGAGGAGGCGGCCGAGGTCGCCGGGTTCATCGGCGACCCCTCGCGCGGGCTGCCGCTGATCCAGCGGGCGCTGGAGGAGTCGGACGACGGCGACCCCGCGACCGCCTGGCGGCTGACCGTCCGGGCGACGATGCGCGCCTTCCAGGGCTCGGAGGACGAACTGGACGACCTGTGGCGGGCCGAGCGGCTCGCCACCGGGCCGGTCCGTGTCCCCGTCCTCGCGCGGCTCAGCTCCCGGCTGCTCGTCTACGGGGAGATGGACGAGGGCGAGCGCCTCGGCCGGGAGGGGCTGAGGCTCGCCCGCGCCCACCGCGACCGCCGGACGCTCCCCCACCTGGAGGTCATCGTCGCGTCCGCGGCCGCGCGGGACGGCTACGGCGACCTCGCGCCGCTGGAACGGCTCCGGCGCCGGCGCTCCGGCCCGTGGGAACGCGTCCAGGTCCTGAACACGCTGGCGCACTGCCACCTGAATCTCGGACGCGCGGCCGACGCGCTGGAGCTGACGGCCGAGGCGCTCGCCGTCGCGGAGGACGCCGGGCTCATGTACGGCGCGGGACCGGCCCCGGCCGTCAACCAGGTCGAGGCGCTGTACCGGCTCGGGCGCTGGGACGAGGCCGCCGCCACGCTCCAGCGGCGACTGGACCGGCACCACGCGTTCGGGGTCCGCCTCCAGCTGATGATCTGGCGGACCGCGCTGCTCGCCGCCCGGGGAACCGGCCCCGAGCCCGATCCGGAGGCGCTCGCCGTCCCCCTCGACGCCGGGTTCCCGCAGACGGCGCTGCCCCTCGCCCAGATGATCATCGAGTGGCGGCTGGCGGACGACGACCGTCCGGCCGCCCGCGCCGCGGTGGACGCCGTCCTGCGCCATCCGCGGCTCACCGCGCAGCCCTGCCATCTGTGGCCGCTGCTGGAGGCCGCCGCGCACGCGGGCGGACCGCGCCTGCCCGAGATCGGCGCGCTGGCCGCGCGGCTGCCCGCCGCCACGCCCGTGGCGCGGGCGCACGCGGCGGCCGTGACCGCGCTGACCGGCGACCCCGCCGCGTGGGACGCCGCGATCGACATCTGGGAGCGACTGGAGCAGCCCCATCCGCTGGCGCGGGCGCTGTTCCACGCGGCGTGCGCCGATCTGGCGGGCGGGGACCGCGCGGGCGCGGCCGCCCGGCTCGACCGCGCCGCAGCGATCGCCGGGCGGCTCGGCGCCGCGCCGCTGGCACGGCGGATCTCCGAGCGCGCCCGCCGCGCGGGACTGTCCGGGCCCGGCGGCGGGCCGCTCACCGCCCGCGAGTCGGAGGTGCTGCGGCTGCTGGCCCGCGGCCGCACCAACCGGGAGATCGCCGAGGAGCTGTTCATCTCCCCCAAGACCGCCAGCGTCCATGTCTCGCGCATCCTCGCCAAGCTCGGTGTCTCCTCGCGCGGCGAGGCCGCCGGCGCCGCGCGCGACCGCGGTCTGGCTTAGCGGGCCGGACGCCGGAATAAGCCGCCGCCTTATCGCGTCCGGCCGTGCCTTACCTCGACGGTGGTGGGCATGGAAGCCGCCGTCCGCACCTCCGGCCTGCGCCGCGTCTACACGCGCAGGCGCCGGGACACCGTCGTCGCGCTGGACGAGCTGTCCCTGACCATCGGCGATAACGAGATCCACGGGCTGCTCGGGCCGAACGGCGCGGGCAAGACGACCCTCGTCCGGATCCTCGCGACCGTGCTGCTGCCGTCGGCCGGGACGGCGCGGGTCCTCGGCCACGACGTCGTGGCCGATACGCGGGCCGTGCGGTCGCTGGTCGGGCTCGTCCTCGGCGGTGACCGGGGCCTCTACGACCGGCTGAGCGCGCGCCGCAACCTGCTGTTCTGGGGCGCGCTCTACAAGCTCGACGCGCGGACCGTCCGGGACCGGGCCGGCGCGCTGCTGGAACGGGTCGGGCTCGCCGAGCGGGCCGACGACCCCGTCGAGGGGTTCTCGCGCGGGATGCGGCAGCGGCTGCACCTGGCGCGCGGGCTGCTGCACGAGCCGCGCGTGCTGTTCCTCGACGAGCCGACGTCGGGGCTCGACCCCGTCGCCGCGGCGGCGTTCCGGCGGCTCGTCCGCGAGCTGCGCGACGAGGGACGCACGTTCCTGCTCGCCACCCACGACATGGACGAGGCGACGGCGCTGTGCGACCGTGTCACGCTCATCGACCGCGGCCGGATGCTCCTGACCGGCGAGCCCGTGCGGGCCGGCCGGTTCCTCGGCGACCGCGAATGCGTCGACTACACCCACCCGGACCCGGCGCTCGCGGAGGCCGTCGCGGCGCTGCCCGGCGTGACCGACGTCGAGGCGCGCGAGGGGGCGCCCGGGCGGTGGCGCGTCCACACCGCCGGCCGGGACGCCACCCGCCGCGTCCTCACCTGGCTGCTGGACCGCGACGTCCTCACCGCCCGGCGCGGCGAGCCGACCCTCGAAGAGGTCTACCTGCGCGCCGTCGGTGACCGGGGGATGCGGGTATGAACGGGGTTCGTGTGATGGGGCGCGTGCTGTGGCGGGCGGTGCTGCTCCAGGTGGAGCTGTCCCGGCGGAGGCCGGAGCACGCCCTCATCCTGCTGATCGCGCCCATGCAGACGACGACGATGCTGGCACTGGCGGTGACCGCCGGCCGGCCGGACGTCGTCGCGAACGCCGTCCTGGCGCCGGGGCTGATCGGCCTGTGGGTCGCCGCGCTCGACTACGCCGGGCGCGTCGTGATCGAGGACCGCTGGGCGGGACGGTTCTCCCCGATGATCGCGGCGCCCGTCCCGCTGGGCCTGGTGGTGGCCGGACGGGTCGCGACGGTGGTCCTGGTGGGCGCGGCGGCGTTCGCGGAGTCGTGGCTCGTCGCGGCCCTCGGGTTCGGGCGGGTGCTGACGGTCGCCGACCCCGCGGTGTTCGCGGTCGCGATCGCGGTGACCTGTCTGGCGACCGTCGGGACGGCGACCCTGGTCTCGGCGGTGTTCGTGATGTCGCGGGCCGGTGAGGTGCTGCAGAACTCGCTCGGCTACCCGTTCTACATCCTCGGCGGGGTCCTGGTCCCGGTGGCCGTGCTGCCGGACTGGCTGCACCCGTTCAGCCGGGTCGTGTTCCTGTCGTGGAGTGCGGAGCTGCTGCGCGACGCCGTCCACGGGGACGCCCACGGATGGGCCTGGCGGGTCGCGGCGATCCTCGGGCTCGGCGCGGCGGCGATGGCGGCGGGGCTGTGGCTGACGCGCCGCTACGTCGACCAGGCCCGCCGCGAGGGGACGGTGGGGTTCGCGTGACGCACACCCTCCGGATCGCCCGGGAGTCGCTGGTCCTGGGGTTCGCAGAGATGAGCGCCGTCTACACGTGGCGGACGTGGACGTTCGGCTGGCTGGTCCGGCTGCTGTGCCAGGCCACGTTCTACGCCCTGCTCGGACAGTACGTCGGCGACGACCAGACCATGCGGTACGTGCTCGTGGGCAACATCGTCGTGCTGGCCTGCCTGGAGTCCACCATCGTGGTGATCTCGCTGGCCGGGGAGCGGGCCATGGGGACGCTGCCGCTGCTCGTGATCGCGCCGTCCGGGCACCTGCCGGTGTACCTGGGCCGCGGGCTCCAATGGACGGTGACCGGGCTGACCAGCTCGCTCGTCGCGTGGCTGGCGCTGCCGCCGCTGCTGGGCGTCCCGCTGCCGTGGCCGCGCGCCCTGTACGCGATCCCCGTCATCGTGCTGATCCTCGCGAGCAGCTACGGGTACGGGTGCGCGCTGGCGGGCGTCGCGCTGCGGCTGCGCGGTGTCGAATGGCTGGTGCTGAACTTCGCCTACGGGATCGTCATGACGTTCGGGGGCGTGAACGTCCCCGTCGGCACCTGGCCCGGGCCGCTGCGGGTCGCGGTGAACGCGCTGCCCGTCGTGCACGGGCTGGAGGCGGTGCGCGGCATCCTGGACGGCGCGCCCGTCGGCCGCGTCCTCGGCCTGGTCGGGATCGAGGCGCTCGTCGGGGCCTGCTGGTACGCGGTGGCGGCGCTGTCGATGGGACGCCTGGTGGCGGTCGGCCGCCGCGACGGCAGCCTCGACCACGCCGGATGAGACGCGAACGCGCGCCCCGGGCAGAGCCGGGGCGCGCGTTCGTCCTTTACAGATCAGGCGCCACAGATCAGGCGCCGCGCAGGACGGCGCCGGTCCGGTCGGCCGCGGACGCGACGGCGGCGTCCCGGGCCAGGGACGCCTCCTCCGCGGTGAGCGTCCGGTCGGGGGCGCGGAACCGCAGCGCGTACGCCAGCGACTTGCGGCCCTCGCCCACCTGCTCACCGGTGTACACGTCGAACAGGCGGATGCCCTCCAGCAGTTCCCCGGCGCCTTCGCGCAGCGCGCCCTCCACCTCGGCGGCGGGCACGGCGGCGTCGACGACCAGCGCGACGTCCTGCGTGGCGACCGGGTAGCCCGACACGTGCGGCGCGCGGACCGTGACCGGGTCGCCGAGGCGGCGCAGCTCAAGCTCCATCGCGCACGACCGCGCCGGGATGCCGTACGCCTTCGTGACGCGCGGATGCAGCTCGCCCGCGTGCCCGACGAGCGTGTCACCGGCGTAGAGCGCGGCGCAGCGGCCCGGATGCCACGGCGCGTGCTGATCGGCCTTCACCGTCAGCTCGACGCCGACCTCGCGGGCCACCGTCCGGGCGGCCTCGACCGCGTCCGCCCACAGCGCCGGACGGCTCCCGCCCCACCAGCCGGACGGCTCCCGGTCGCCGGACAGCACGACCGCGACCCGCTGCGGCTGGTCGGGCAGCGCCGCCTGGAGGGAGGCCAGCTCGTCGGCCGTCGGGCCCCGGTCGACCGCCAGGCGCGGCGCCCGGCCGGGCGCGTCCGGACGGGGCCGGAACACCACGCCCGTCTCGTACAGGGCGGTGTCGGCGAAGCCGCGTCCCACGTTCAGCGCCAGGACCTTGAGCAGGCCGGGCAGCAGCGTGGTCCGCAGCAGCGGCTCCTCCTCCGACATCGGGTTCGCCAGCCGCAGTGTCCGGCGGCGGGCGTCGTCGGCGGGCAGGTGCAGGTTGTCCCAGTCCTTTTCCGCGACGAACGGGAACGCCAGCACCTCGACGTAACCGGCGCCGGCCAGCGCCCGGCCGACACGGCGGCGCAGCCGCTGCCGGACGGTCAGCCCCTTCCCCTTGACGGGGCGCGGCGCCCTGGCCGGGATGTCCTCGTACCCCTCCAGCCGGATGACCTCCTCGGCGAGGTCGTTCGGGTCGGTGAGGTCGGGCCGCCACGACGGCGGCGTCACCGTCAGCACATCGGTACCTTCGACGGCGCAGCCGACCTGCTCCAGCCGCCGGACGACCGCGTCCCGCCCGTAGGTCACGCCCGCGACCTTGTCGGGGTGCCCCGCGGGCATCGTCACCGTGACCCGCTCGACCGGCGCCTCGGCGTGCGTGACGCCGGGCATGACCTCGGCGCCGCCCAGCTCGGCGAGCATCCGCACCGCCCGGTACGAGGCGTACAGCGGAAGCTCGCGGTCGACGCCCCGCTCGAACCGGTAGGACGCCTCGCTGTGCAGCCGGTGGCGGCGGCTCATCCGGGCGGTGCCGATGTCGTCGAAGTGCGCGGCCTCGATCACCATGTCGGACGACCGGTCACCGATCTCGGTGGCGAGGCCGCCCATCGTCCCGGCCATGGAGATCGGGCCCGACTCGTCGGTGATGAGGATGTCCTCCGGGTCGAGGGTCCGCTTGACGTGGTCGAGCGTCTCCAGCTTCTCGCCGGGGGCGGCGCGGCGCACCACGATCGGGCCGGTGAGCCGGCCCCGGTCGAAGGCGTGCAGCGGCTGGCCGAGCTCCAGCATCAGGTAGTTGGTGACGTCGACGGCCAGCGACACCGGGCGCATCCCCGCGCGGTGCAGGCGCACCCGCATCCACAGCGGGGTCCGCGCGTCCGGGTCGAAGCCGCGCACCTCGCGCAGCACGAACCGGTCGCACGCCGTCGGGTCGGCGATGCTCGCCGGGTACGACTCCCCGTTCTTCGGGGGCAGGTCCACGTTCGCCGGGTCGGTGAACGGCACGCCGTAGGCGGTGGCGGCCTCGCGGGCGATGCCGCGGATCGACAGGGCGTAGCCGCGGTCCGGGCTCACGGCGATGTCCAGGACGTCGTCGCGCAGCCCGAGCAGCTCCACCGCGTCCGCGCCGACGGGCGTGTCCGCCGGCAGGACGAGGATGCCGCCGTGGTCGTCGCCGATGCCGAGCTCGGCGACCGAGCAGATCATGCCCTCCGACACCCGCCCGTAGGTCTTGCGGGCGCCGATCTCGAACCCGCCGGGCAGGACGCCGCCCGGCAGGATGACGGCCACATGGTCGCCGGCGGCGAAGTTGGTCGCGCCGCAGATGATGTTCTGCGGCTCGCCGGTGCCGTTGGCCTTGCCGACGTCGACCTGGCAGTACCGGATCGGCTTCTTGAACTCGGTCAGCTCCTCGATCGCGAGGACCTCGCCGACGACGAGCGGGCCGGTGATGTCGGCGCCGGCCTGCTCGACCGTCTCGACCTCCAGGCCCGCCGCGATCAGCCTCTCGGCGAGCGCGCGTCCCGTGACGCCGGCGGGCAGCTCGACGTACTCGCGCAGCCAGGAAAGCGGGGCGCGCATCAGATCTCCATCCCGAACGGGAGGGTGAACCGGACGTCGCCCTCCACCATGTCGTACATGTCCTCCACGCCGTGCCGGAACATCAGCGTCCGCTCGATGCCGAGCCCGAACGCCCAGCCGCTGTAGCGGTCCGGGTCGACGCCGCAGGCCACCAGCACCCGCGGGTTGACCATGCCGCAGCCGCCGAGCTCGATCCAGCCCTCCGAGCCGCAGGTGCGGCACGGCGCCGCCCCCGGCTCGGCGGACACGCCGCGGCACACGAAGCACTGCATGTCGACCTCGCCGGACGGCTCGGTGAACGGGAAGTACGACGGCCGGAACCGCGTCTTCAGCCCCTCGCCGAACATGCCGGTCACGTAGGCGTCGATGCCGCCGCGCAGGTCGGCCATCGTCAGGCCCTCGTCGACGGCGAGGCCCTCCAGCTGGTGGAAGACGGGGCTGTGGGTGGCGTCCAGCTCGTCGGTGCGGAACGTCTTGCCCGGCGCCACCACGTACACCGGCAGTTCCCGCGACAGCAGCGAGCGGATCTGCATCGGCGAGGTGTGCGTGCGCATCACCAGCCCGGACTCCTCCGACTCCACGAAGAAGGTGTCCTGCATCGTGCGGGCGGGATGGTCGGGCAGGAAGTTCAGCGCGTCGAAGTTGAACCACTCCGCCTCGACCTCGGGGCCCTCGGAGACCTCGAAGCCGAGCGAGACGAAGACGTCGGCCATCCGCTCCTGCATGGTCGTCAGCGGATGCCGGGCGCCGCGCGGGGCGCGATCCCACGGCAGGGTGACGTCGACGGTCTCCTCGACGAGGACGCGCTGGTCGCGCTCCTCCTCCAGTTCGGCCTGGCGCTCCTTGACGGCCTTGGCGACGGCGCCGCGGGCGGCGCCGATGCGCTTGCCGGCGTCGGCGCGGGCCGCGGGCGGCAGCGCGCCGATCTCGCGGTTGGCGAGGGCGAGCGGGGAACGGTCGCCGGCGTGCGCCAGGCGGATCCGCTTCAACTCGTCGAGGTCGGCCGCGGCGGCGATGGCGGCGAGCGCCTCGGCGCGGGCCCGTTCGAGCTCTTCCGGCTGCAACGCGGACACCTCGACGGGATCGTAGGACTTGTTGGGTGCAGACATGGCTGTGTGATCGACTCCGGTCGGCGTGGGACGCCCGCAGTCTAGTGCGCGGGCGGTGAGGATCCGGAAAGCGTGCGCGTAACGCGCTGGCCCGGCCAGGGGTCCCGGTGACCGGCCGTCCCGGCGAGATCGGCGCCGGGTCAGGTGGCGTAGTCGGGGGCCCCTGCGGGCACGGTAAATCGGAACTCGGCGCCGCCGCCGGGCGCCCGCCGCACGGTGATCACGCCGCCGTGCGCCTCGACGAGCCCCTTGACGATGTAGAGCCCGAGGCCGGTGCCGCCGCGGCGGTTGCCGCCGGGGCCGCGCCAGAACTGCCGGAAGACGCGCTGGACGGCCTCGGGCGGTATGCCCTCGCCCTCGTCGCGCACCGACACGGCCGCTCCCTCCTTGTGCGCGTCCGGCTCCACCACGATGGTGACGGTCCCCGCACCGTGGCGCACCGCGTTCTCGACCAGGTTACCGAGGATCTGATCCATCTTGTCGGGGTCGAGCCACATTTCGGGCAGCACGCCGCGGGACTCGAACCTGAACCGGTCCTCCGGCTCGCCGGCCGCGACCCGGCCCGCGATGACCTTGCGGACCTCCTCGGGCAGGTCGACGACCTGGCGGTGCATCTCCAGCCGGCCGGCCTCGATGCGGGACACGTCCAGCAGCTCGGTGATCAGCCGGGTGACGCGGTCGGCGTCGGCGTTGACGGTCTCCAGCATCACGCGCTTCTGGTCGTCGTTGAAGCGGTGCCACTTGGCCAGCAGCGTCGCGGTGAACCCCTTGACGCTGGTCAGCGGGGAGCGCAGCTCGTGGGCGACCGTGGAGACGAGGTCGGCGCGGTCGCGTTCGCGGCGGGCGCGCTGCAGGGCGTCGCGCAGGGACACCGTGAACCGTTCCACCCGGCCGTCGCCGTCCCTGCGGTACGCGGCGGTCACCAGCACCTCGGTGCCGCCGGGCAGGAAAAGGACGCGCTCGGGGTGGCGGGTGCGGGTGGACAGTCCGTCGTAGGGGGCCAGGCACTTCCACCAGTCGCGGCCCTCGGCGTCGTGCAGCGGCAGGACGTCGCGGAAGTCGCGGCCCACGGCGGACTCGGCGGCGACCCCGGTCATCCGCGCGGCGGCGGAGTTGAACACCACGACGCGGGCGTCGCGGCCGGCGACGACCAGCCCGTCGGCGAGGTCGTCCGGCGACACTCCGGCGAGGCCGGGCCCGGTGATCTCCCCGGGCCCGTCCGCGGACCTTTCCGCGGGCATGCGCGCGGCCACGCGGGGGGGTTCCTCTCCGCCCACAGCGGCCTCCAGAACACCGAAGAGTACGCGGCCTGTCGAAAAGAGACTCTAGCCGCAGTCGGGCGCCTTGCGGGACCCGCAAAGCGCCCCGCGGCAAGGCATGTGTGGCCTCCGGGCGGGGTTCGGGCGGCTCCGGTACGCCCTCTCACCAGGGCCCCCGCACCGTCCGGCGGCGGCCCGGCGGGACCTCAGGTCGAGGGGGTGGACGAGTCGTGCTCGGCGAGCGCCGCGGCGACGTCCGGATGGATCGTGAACAGGCGGTCCAGCCCGGTGATGCGCAGCAACCGCCGCTGGGCGGGACGGACCCGGGCGAGCGCGATCTCACCGCCGGACACCGCGATCCTGTTGTGCGCGGCGACCAGCGCGCCGAGCCCCGCCGCGTCGCAGAACGGGACGCCCGTGAAGTCGACCACCAGCCGGCGCGGGCCCTCGCCGCGCGCCTCGACGAGCCGCGCGCGGAGCGTGTCGGCGGTGCGCAGGTCGATCTCGCCGGTCACCGCGACGACGGCGGTGTCGCCGCGCACCGCGGTGATCTCGACCTCCAGCTCGCCGGCGGCGCCCGGGTCGCGGGTGGCGGGCAGCGGCGGCGCCGCGGGCGACGGGTCGGAGATCAGGGCCGTCCGGCACCTCACCTCCGGCCCGCGCCGGCCCGTCCTCCTGGCCGGCCCGATGTCCTCGGTCATCACTTCGCCCCCACTCTGCACGGCATCGTCGCCGCCCCTGGTCAACGCACTGATCAACACGGTATGCACCCGGATGACCTGGGCGTATCCATCGCCCGGCTTGTTTCCGGCTCCTACCTGCGGACGAGTCCGGCGCGGTGGCCCGCCCCCCATGGCCCGCCGTCCGCGCGCAGACCATCTTCGCAGCTCACCCGTCGGCAAGCGGCGCATATGGCGACCGATTGCGGCCATCCGATCACGGATCGCACTGAACCGCCGTGACCGCTCCCACGTGTCCTACGTGCGGCCCGTCACACGCCCTCCGCCGCGCGCGGCCGGCGTGGGGACCGTCACGTCCCGCGCTGGGCGCGGGCGGACGCGTAGAGGCATACGGCCGCGGCCGTCGCCAGGTTCAGGCTCTCGGCGCGCCCGTGGATCGGCACCCGCACAACGTCGTCGACATGCCGGAGGATCTCGTCGGGCAGGCCCCACGCCTCGTTCCCGAACACCCAGGCGGTGGGGCGCGCGAGGAGCCCGCCGTCGATCGCGTCGTCGAGGGTGCTGTCGCCGGCGCCGTCCGCGGCGAGGACCGTGAGCCCGGCGCCGCGCAGTTCGGGGATGAGCTCGTCGAACCGCGGGCCGACGACGACCGGCAGATGGAACAGGCTGCCCGCCGACGCGCGCACGCACTTGCCGTTGTAGGGGTCGACGGACGCGTCGGTGAACACGACGGTCTCCGACCCGGCGGCATCGGCGGTGCGCAGCACGGTGCCCGCGTTGCCGGGATCGCGGACGTGCGCGAGGACGGTCACCAGCCGCGGCCCCGCCTCCAGCGCCTTGCCGAGCGGCACGTCGACGAACTCGCAGACCGCCAGCAGCCCCTGCGGGGTGACGGTCTGCGCCAGCTCCGCCATGATCTCGCCGCTGACGCGCAGCACCGGCGCGCCGGCGCGCTCGGCGGCGAGGACCAGTTCGGGGTGGCGGGCCTCGGCCTCGGCCGTGGTGAACAGCTCGGCCAGCCCGCCGGGGATCTCCAGCGCCTCCCGCACCGCCTGCGGCCCCTCGGCGAGGAACCGGTTCTCGCGGCGGCGGAAGGCGCGCTTGGCGAGCCGGCGAGCGGCCTTCACCCTCGGTGACCGCAGGGAGGTCAGCTCGCGGCCCGCCATCTCGCTCCGCCCGCCCGTGTCCGGGAGCCCCGGATCAGGCGGCCTCCGTGCTTCCCTCGGCCGGGAGCGCGTCCTTGGCGACCTTGACCAGTGCGGCGAACGCGGGCGCGTCGTTGACGGCGAGCTCGGCGAGCATGCGCCGGTCGACCTCGACGTCCGCGGCCTTCAGGCCCTGGATGAACCGGTTGTAGGTGATGCCGTTGGCGCGGGCGGCGGCGTTGATCCGCTGGATCCACAGCCGGCGGAACTGGCCCTTGCGGTCCTTGCGGTCCCGGAACGCGTAGGTCATCGAGTGGAGCTGCTGCTCCTTGGCCTTGCGGTACAGGCGCGAACGCTGACCGCGGTAGCCGCTCGACCGCTCCAGGACGACCCGACGCTTCTTGGCGGCGTTGACCGCCCGCTTCACGCGTGCCACGTGCTGAACTCCTTCGTGGGGGCCGGGGCCGTCCGGGCCTCGGCCGGTCGCCGATGTTCCTGTCGCTGATGCTGGTGTCGAGTGCTACTTGCGCAGCAGCTTCTTGATGTTCTTCGCGTCGGCGTCGGCCACCACGGCCGGGCCGTCGAGCCGCCGGGTCCGCTTGGACGGCTTGTGCTCCAGCAGGTGGTTGCGGTTGGCGCGGCGGCGCATCACCTTGCCGGTGCCCGTCAGCTTGAAGCGCTTCTTGGCACCGCTGTGTGTCTTGGTCTTCGGCATGGTCGCCGTCGTCTCCCTCTGTCCCGGCCCCCGTGCGGACGGCACGGGGGCGCACCTGATCGGCGCGTCACACGGGGCCCGTTCGCTCCGGAGGGCGTGGACACGCCGGGTCAGGCTTCAATGTACGTGCGCCGCGACCCCGCTCTGCGCGAGGCCGCGGAGATGGAACCGCCGCGTGGTCGCGGTGCCGGGCCTGGCTCGCCGGCCCGGCCGGCCGGTCCCGGGCGGCCCGTCAGGCGGTGCCGGCCTCGGTCTCCTGCCCGCGAGCCGTCTTCTTCTTGTGCGGACCGATCACCATGATCATGTTCCGGCCGTCCTGCTTGGGCCGCGACTCGACGAAGCCGAGCTCCTCGACGTCGTCGGCGAGCCGCTGGAGCAGCCGGTACCCGAGCTCGGGGCGGGACTGCTCACGACCACGGAACATGATCGTGACCTTCACCTTGTCCCCGGCCTTCAGGAACCGGACCACGTGACCCTTCTTGGTCTCGTAGTCGTGCGGGTCGATCTTCGGTCGGAGCTTGATCTCCTTGATGACCGTGTGCGCCTGGTTCTTCCGCGCTTCGCGCGCCTTCATCGCGGACTCGTACTTGAACTTGCCGTAGTCCATGAGCCTGGCGACCGGTGGACGCGCGGTGGGCGCGACCTCGACCAGGTCGAGGTCCGACTCACGCGCGATCTCCAGGGCCTTGGCGATGGGCACGATGCCCACCTGTTCGCCGTTCGGGCCGACGAGCCGGACCTCGGGCACGCGAATGCGGTCGTTGATACGCGGTTCGGCGCTGATGGGACCTCCTTGGGGCCGTTCTCACGTTCGTTGGACCGGTCGTACCCCGGGGCCTTCACGAGAAAAGCCCCGCACGACTCACGTACGGGGCCACCTTCGGTCTCTCCCGACGGGGAACCGCCCGGAGACGACGGCGTGACGGGCGCCGAAGCCCGTTCGCCGGACCGGGACCCACCGACCTTCCAGGTCGGTCAGGTGGGAGGTGGCCTCCGCTTGTGCGCCCGGCGCGTGCTCTGCTGATCAGTGCGCGCGCAGGGCCGGTCGACCACAAAGAGTACCACCTGCGGGGGTGTTGTGCGCACGAAGCCCTCGGCATCGCGGCCCCGGCTTGTTACGGTGAACCGAGGACGGCCCGGTGGGGCCGGCACCAAGGGAGGTCTGTTCCCGTGATGCCCTCGGTCGAGGCCGGCGAAGCCGGCCCCCTCACCGCCTTGTCACCGATCAGTCTGGCTTTCGCCCAGAAGGCGTTCATCGTCTCCGGGGGGCGGCTGCTGCTCGTCCGCAAGTCCGCGTCCGACCCGTTCCATCCGGGCCGCTGGGAGGTTCCCGGCGGGCGGCTGGAGGTGGAGGGCGATCTCGACCTGGACGACCACATCCGCCGCGAGGTGTGGGAGGAGGTCGGCCTCAAGATCGACCCGGGGCCGCCGTTCCATCTGTGGCAGTGGTTCATGCCCGGCCGTCCCGCGCTCGCCGGTGACGGGCCCTCCGGGCAGACGCGCGTGGTCGCGGCGGCGCGGCGGTGCAGGCCGGTGACCTTGGACGCCACCCTGGAGAACCAGGAGACCGGTGACCATCTGGACGGCTGCGCCTGGGTGCCGCTGCCCGAGGTCGACGCCTACGACCTGATCCCGAGCCTGCGTCCGGTGATGCGGGCGTTCCTGCTCGCGCCCGGCTGACCGCCGCCGAGATGGTCCCGTCCCGATCGCCGGCGCTGTGGCCCGGGCTGGACGGCGCCGACGAGCGCCGCTTCGACATGGTCGTCCTCGGGGACGTGGGGATCGAGGTCCGCGCCACGCTGCCGGACGTCCGGTTCGCCGAAGTGGACGCCGACCGCCTCACCTACGCGCACGCGCGGGCCATGGTCGCCGGGACGGCGGTCAACATGGCCCGGTGCGCGACGCGCTACTTCCGCCGGGTGGGCGTGCTGGGCAAGATCGGCGACGACGACTTCACGCCGGTGATCCGCCGGGAACTGCGGCGGATCGGGGCCGGGGACCTCCTGCGCGCCGAGCCCGGCGCGCCGAACGGTGTCTCGGTGATGCTGCGCGACCGTCCGGACGGCGGCGGCCCGGGGGCGCGGCTGCTGGTCGTCCAGGACGAGCCGCCGGGGCGCCGGCTCACCGCGGCGGAGGTCCGCTCGGCGGCGCCCGGGATCGAGGCGGCGGACGTGCTGGTCACCGACGGGTACTCGCTGCTTTCCCCGGTGTCGCGGGAGGCGCTGCACGCGGCGGTGGGCATCGCCCGCGACGCGGGGACGAAGGTGGCGTTCGACCTCGTCCCGCACGACGTCGACGCGCGGCTCCCGGCGGACGCCGTCCTGCCGACGCTCGCGCTGGCGGACCTCGTCATCTCCGAGGCGCCCACGCTGGCGCGGCTGCTCGGACGGCCGGCGCCGGCGGCGGGGCCTGAGGTGCGGGAGCTGCTGCCGGTGCTGGACCGCGTGGTGCCGGGCCGTCCGCTGTGGCTGCTGCGCTTCGGCGCCACGTCCCTGGAGCAGGTGCTCGCCTACCAGCGGGAATGCCTGCTGGCGGAGCATCCGAGCGGTTACGGCGACGGGGTGGAGCGGGCCGGGTTCGGGGACCGGCTGGCCGCGTCGGAGCTCTACTGGTGGCTGTCGGGAGGCGCGTCCGCGCCGGGCGGCACGGACGCCGCTCCGCGCAGCGCCTGAAGGGTGCGGAGGAAACGGCGCCTGCTGGCCGCGAGCCCGAACGTCTCCTGCCAGCGCCAGGTCTCGTCCTGTCCGGCGGCGGTGACGGCCCAGCGCAGGAACTGGCTCCGGACCCCGTCTCCTGGATGGACGGTCGCAACGCAGCCCTCCTCGATCAGCAGGTAGGAGCGGCCGTCGCGCACGTAAGCCCGCAGCGCGGCGTGGCCGGCGGGCGTGCCGGGGCGGCCTTGCGCTTCCACGACCGTCCGCACGCCGTGTGTTCCGGGGAGGAAGTGCCAGTGCGCGTGGTCGATGCACGCGCCTCCGCCCTGGGAGATCGCCGGACCGTGCTCGAACAGCAGCAGCTCGGGGGTCCCGTAGGCGCGGCGGTAGAGGCCGGCGACGCGGTCGCGCCAGCGCAGGGCGCGCTCCCACATCGCGGGGCCGAAGGAGGCGGCGCATTGGTGGTGTTCGCGGGTCACCAGCAGGACGTGCCCTTCGGTGAGCGGCGCCACGTCCGGCATCAGGAGGAAGTCGGCGTCGCGGGCGATGACCGCCGACTCGCCCGGCAGGTCGGCCATCGCGTTGAAGCGGAATCGCAGCGGCGGGCACAGGACGCAGTCGTGACCGGGCCCGGTCCATGGCGTCGGCTCGGCCAAGCCTCCTCCAGCTCCACGGGTCGCGGGATCTCGCTCTCCCTTCCAGCGTGCCCGGCGCGGACGCGGGCGATCCCCCGGCGCCACTGTCGTGTATGGACATGGCTACCGACATGGGTCGCACGGGGTACAGGCGTTGGCTTTGCGGGCACAAAAGGAGCAGAAGGCAGAATCGTGAACCAGACACCTCCGCTCCCCGCGCCGGCACCCCGCGCCGAACGACCCGCCGCCACACCCCGATCGCGGCGCGTCCCCGACACCCCCGTCATCGACATGGCGGTGCTCCATGCCCGGCTGGAGGAGTCGCTCGACGTCCTGCGCGACACCTACGCGCCCGCGCTCGGCACCGGCGGCGGCTGGTACCACGAGCTGACGCGGCCCGAGCCGGGCACGACCGCCACCGCCGTCGGGCTGCTGGCGTTCGTGGAGGCGGGCCAGCCGTTCGAGTACTTCAACGAGGGCCTGGCGTTCCTCGCCGCGCGGCAGACGAGCTCCGAGGACGCGCTCCGCGACGGCGGCTGGGCCACCAAGACCAGCCTCGGGATGCCGGTGGTGGAGGCGACCGGCTGGATCGCGAGGTTCCTGGCCCGCGCCCGCTGCGACCTGCGCGACGACGCCCCCGACCTGAGGCGCGCCTACGACTGGCTGCTGCACAACCAGAACCCCGACGGCGGCTGGGGCTCGCTGCACGGCTGCCAGTCCCGGGTGTGGCTGACGTGCCTGGCGCTCCGCGCGCTCAGCCAGCTCAACCCGTACGACCCGGCCGTCGACCGGGGCGTCGAGTGGCTGACCGCGGACCGCACGGCGCACCGTCCCGGCTGGGGGCCGACGCAGGCGTCCAGGCCGACGATCACGCACACCGCGTTCGTGCTGGTGACGCTGGCGGAGGCACGGCCCGACCTGCGGTCCGACCGGCTGCTGGACGCCTACGACTGGCTGCTCGGCAACCTCGACCCCGCCGACGAGCACGCCTGGATCGAGACTTACGACGTCGCGCCCGAGGGCAACGGGTCCAGGCCGGTGTGGCGGCTGGCGCTCTGGCACTACGGGCTCCCGATCGCGCTCGCCGCGCTGCTGCGGGACCCGCGCGGCCCGGACGGCCCGGCCGTCGCCCGCGCGTTCCGGACGCTGGTCGGCGGCGAGGTCGCCGACCCGCGCTGGAACGGCTACCCGGGCACCGGGCGCACCTCCCTGTGGACGCTGTGGTGGCGGCTGGAGACCCTGATCGCGCTCGCCCGGCAACCGCTCGCCGGGAGCGCCGACGTCCTGCACTGGCTGCCGGACGCGGCGGTCGTGCAGCGCGCCCACGCCCGGGAACGTCCCTTGGCCGACCTGTTGCCGAACCACCGGTTCGCCGACCCGGTGGTGCTCGTCCGGCGGCACTGGGCGGCGGTCCTGCTGGCCCTGGTTTGCATGTGCAGCGCGCTGGGTGTCGCGGCCGGCCTGTGGGGGTGGAAGGACTTCTGGCTGAGCGTGATCCTGCCGGTCGTCCTGATGGGGGTCAGCGAGTCGATGCGGCGGCGCCGCAACCCGCGCGGCCCGCCCTGACCGGATTCAAGAACGGCGGTCCAGTTCCGCCTCCCCGGCGGCGCGCATCGCCGCCACGGGGACGTCCTCGCGGCCGGTCATCAGCGTCACCTGCCGGACGGCCTGGTGCAGGAGCATCTCGAACCCGCCGACGACCGTCCCGCCCGCCCCCTGGACCGCCGCCGCGAGCGCCGTCGGCCACGGCGCGTACACGACGTCGAACAGGGCCGCGCCGGATTCGGCGACCGGCCCGGCGAACGGGTCGGCCGCCCGGCCGGGCAGCGTCGACACCACAAGCTCGGCGGGCAGGTGCGCGGTCACCTCGTCGAGCGGGACGACCCGGACCGTGAGCCCGAACCGCTCCCCCACCCGCGCCGCGTCGGCGGCGCGTCCTGGCGTCCGGGCGGCGAGCACGGCCGCGTCCATCCCGAGCCCGGCGAGCGCGGCCAGCGCGGACGCCGCCGTGGCGCCGCCGCCGAGCACCAGCGCCGACGCCGGGGCCTTCAGGCCCGCCTCGGCGAGCGCGGTCACGATGCCGTGCACGTCGGTGTTGTCGCCGTGCCGCCGCCCGTCCCGCAGGACGATCGTGTTGGCGCCGCCGACCTTCACCGCCAGGTCCGACACGGTGTCGACCAGGCCGAGCGCGACCCGTTTGAGCGGCATCGTCAGCGACAGGCCCGCCCACTCGGGGCCGAGGCCGTCGAGCAGCCCGGCCAGGGCGTCCTCGCCGCATTCGATCGCGTCGTAGGACCACGCGCCCAGGCCCATCGCCGCGTACGCCGCGCGGTGCAGCACCGGCGACAGCGAATGCTCGATCGGCGACCCCAGCACCGCCGCACGGCGACCCGTCACTGGCCCGGGTGCGCTCTCTGCCATGCCCGGAACTTGTTCTCCAGCTTCTGCCGCTCGGCCTCCGTCGTGGCGAACTCGGTGATCTTCTTGGTCGGGTCGGTGGCGATGAAGAACAGCCACGGGCCCTCCTTGGGCGTGAGCGCCGCCTCGATCGCCTCCGGGCCCGGGTTGGCGATCGGGCCGGGCGGCAGGCCCTTGTGCTTGTAGGTGTTGTACGGCGAGTCGACCGCGAGGTCCTGGTTGGTGACCGTCAGCGTCCGCTTGTTCAGCGCGTACAGGACCGTGGTGTCGAACTGGAGCGGCATGCCCTTCTCCACCCGGTTGTAGATCACCTGGGAGATCTTCGGCAGGTCGCTGGGCTTGCCGCCCTCCGCCTGGACGAGGCTGGCCAGCGTGATGACCTTCGCCGGGCTCAGGTTCGCCTGCTGCGCCTTCCCGACCAGGTCGACGTTCTCGGCCTGCTCGTTGAAGCGCGCGACCATCTGTTTGAGGATCTTCTCCGCCGACCCGTTCGGGTCGAGGTCGTAGCGGCCCGGGTGCAGGTACCCCTCCACCTTGCCCTTCGCGTACGGGGGCAGCCCGAGCGCGTCCGGCTTCTTCGCGACAGCCTGGAACTCCTTGACGGGGATGCCGGTCTTCTTCGCCAGCAGCTCGTAGGTCTCGATGGCCCGGCGGCCCTCCGGGATGGTGATCTGGTTCCCGGCGCGGGACTTCGGGTCGAGCAGCAGCGCCATCGCCGCGGCCGAGGACATCTTGCGCCGCATCTGGTAGAAGCCCGGCTGGATGCTGGAGGACCGCGTCTCCTTCGTGTACTCCTTCACGAACGCGCGGGCGCTCTTGACCACGCTGTGCTCCTCCAGTGTCAACCCGATCGCCGAGCCGCTCGCGCCGTCCTTGATCTGGACGGTGACGGCGCCGGAGCCCTGGCCGTCGTAGTCGGGCGGGTTGCGCTTGCTGTCCAGCCACGCGTACCCGAGGACGCCGCCCGTGCCGAACACGGCGACCAGGAACGCCATGGCGAACAGGGCGGCGGCGCGGCCGTTGCGCCTGCGCCGCTTCTGCCGCTTGCGGACGCGGCGCTGGTCGCGTCTGCCGTACCGGTCGTCCTGCTGGCGTCCGTCGCCGTACGGGTCTGAGAAGAGGTCCAAATCGTTCATGAGCTCCCCCGGACGATCTCGCCTGGGGGGCGTCCCGTCAACCGTTCCGCGTCAAGGGCCGCCTGGAGCAGGACGGACGCGGCGGCCTGGTCGACGACCGCGCGCCGCGCCCTGCCGTGCACGCCCCCCGCCCGCAGGCCGCTCTCGGCCGTGACGGTGGTGAGCCGCTCGTCGTGCAGCCGGACCGTGTCCGGGGGGAGCCGGTCCGCCAGCCGGGCCGCGAAACGCCGCGCGGCCTGCGCGGCCGGGCCCTCCCGGCCCGACAGCGACGTCGGCAGGCCCACGACGACCTCGATCGCCTCGTGCTCGGCGACGAGCGCCACGAGCCGGTCGATGTCGCCTTTGCCGCTCTGCACGGTCTCCAACGGCGACGCGAGGATCCCGCCGGGGTCGCAGCGCGCGACCCCGATCCGAACACTCCCGACATCAATCCCCAACCGGACACCGTCCCTCATGGCCTCGCCCCCGCTCGGCGGGCCGGTCCCGGTCTCTTGCCCCCGATGTCCGGGCTCACGCGGCCCCTACGGCTTGTTCGACCGCGGCGAGGGCGTCGCCGATGGCGGACGGGTCGGCCCCGCCGCCCTGGGCGAGGTCGTCCTTGCCTCCGCCGCCCCCGCCGAGCGTCTTGGCGGCGAGGCCGACGAGCGCGCCCGCCTTGAGGCCGCGGCCGCGGGCGCCCTCGGTCACGGCGACGACCACGACCGGACGGTCCTTCGGCACGCCCGTGACCATCACGACGGCGGGCCGGGCGGTGAGGCGGCCGCGCACGTCGACGGCAAGTTTGCGCAGGTCGTCGGCGCCGGTGCCGTCCGGGGCGCGGTGCCCGACGAACGCGGTGCCGCCGACGTCCCTGGCGCCGTCGGCGAGCGACCCGGCGATGGCGAGGACCTGCTGGGAGCGGAGCTTGTCGAGCTCCTTCTCCGCGTCCCGCAGCCGCGTCACGACGCCCGAGATCCGCTCGGGCAGCTCCTCCTTGCGGGCCTTCAGCTGCTCGGCGAGCTGCGCGATCAGGACGCTCTCGCGGGCCAGGAACCGGAACGCGTCGATGCCGACAAGGGCCTCGACGCGGCGGACGCCGGCGCCGATGGACGACTCGCCCAGCACCTTGATCAGGCCGAGCTGCCCGGAGCGCGCGACGTGCGTGCCGCCGCACAGCTCGCGGGAGTAGTCGCCGACCTCGACGACGCGGACCTCGTCGCCGTACCTCTCGCCGAACAGCGCGAGCGCGCCCATCGCGCGGGCCTCGTCGATCGAGGTGTGGAAGGCGCGGACGTCCAGGTCGCCGACGAGGACCTCGTTGACCTCGTCCTCGACGTCGCGGAGCACGCTGACGGGGACGGCGCCGGACGCGGTGAAGTCGAACCGGAACCGGCCAGGCGAGTTCTCCGACCCGGCCTGCGCCGCGGACTCGCCGAGCGCGCGGCGGAACCCGGCGTGCACCAGGTGGGTCGCGGTGTGCGACCGGGAGATCGCGCGGCGGCGCTCGACGTCCACCTCGGCGTGCGCGGAGTCGCCCGCCTGCGCCTCGCCGCTGACGACCCGCCCGCGGTGCACGACGAGCCCGGCGAGCGGCGACTGCACGTCGGTGACCTCGATGACGGCGCCGTTGCCGAGCCTGATCACGCCGTGGTCGGCGAGCTGCCCGCCGCCCTCGGCGTAGAACGGGGTGCGGTCGAGGACGACCTCGACCTCGGTGCCCTCCCCGGCGGCGGGCGCGTTGGCGCCGCCCACCAGCAGCCCGATCAGGCGGGCGTCGCCGAGCAGGTGCCGGTAGCCGATGAAGTCGACCTTGCCGCCCGCGCCGGTGAGCAGCTCGTCGAGGACGGACACGTCCAGGTTGCCGGTCTTCTTGTCGCGGGCGTCCTTCTTGGCACGCTCGCGCTGCTCGCGCATGAGGCGGCGGAAGCCGTCCTCGTCGACCTGGAGGCCCTGCTCGGACGCCATCTCCAGCGTCAGGTCGATCGGGAAGCCGTAGGTGTCGTGGAGCTTGAACGCCTGCTCGCCGGCCAGCGTCGCGCCGCCCGACCGGCGGGTCTGCGCGACGGCGGTGTCGAAGATGGCGGTGCCGGTGCGGAGCGTCTGGAGGAAGGAGTCCTCCTCGGCGTCGATGACCGTGTGGATGTTCGCGGCCGTGCGGACCAGCTCCGGGTACTGCTCGCCCATCGCCGCGACGGCGACGGCGGTCAGCTCGTGCATGAGGCCCGCGTCCTCGCCGCCGAGCAGGCGCAGGTTGCGGATGGAGCGGCGCAGGATGCGGCGCAGCACGTAGCCGCGTCCCTCGTTGCCGGGCCGGATGCCGTCTGCGACCATCATCGTCCCGCTGCGGACGTGGTCGGCGATGACGCGCAGCGACACGTCCGCGCGGTGGTCGCGGCCGTACCGGGTGCCGGTCAGGCCGGCGGCGCGGTCGAGGACGCGCCACAGGGTGTCGGTCTCGTAGATGTTGTCGACGCCCTGCAGGATCGCCGCCATGCGCTCCAGGCCCATACCGGTGTCGATGTTCTTGGCGGGCAGGTCGCCGAGGATCGGGAAGTCGGTCTTGCTCTCCCCCGGGCCCCGCTCGTACTGCATGAAGACGAGGTTCCACACTTCGAGGTAGCGGTCCTCGTCGGCGACGGGTCCGCCCTCGCGGCCGTACTCGGGGCCGCGGTCGTAGTAGATCTCCGAGCAGGGCCCGCACGGGCCGGGGACGCCCATCGACCAGAAGTTGTCCTCCATGCCGCGCCGCTGGATGCGCTCCTGGGGGACGCCGACCTTGTCGTGCCACAGTCCCGCGGCCTCGTCGTCGTCGGTGAAGACCGTCACCCAGAGCTTCTCCTCGGGGAACCCGAAGCCGCCGTCGTCGCGGGACCGGGTCAGCAGCTCCCAGGCGAACGGGATCGCCTGCTCCTTGAAGTAGTCGCCGATGGAGAAGTTGCCCAGCATCTGGAAGAACGTGGCGTGCCTGGTGGTCTTGCCGACCTCTTCGATGTCGGGCGTCCGCACGCACTTCTGCGCGCTGGTCATCCGCTGGGACGGCGGGGTGCGCTGGCCGAGGAAGTACGGCTTGAACGGGACCATGCCGGCGTTGACCAGCAGGAGGGTCGGGTCCTCGGCGACCAGGCTGGCCGAGGGCACCACCGTGTGCCCGCGCTCCTCGAAGAACGTGAGGAAGCGGCGTGCCACCTCTGCCGACTCCATGATCAGTGGCCATCCTTGTCGTGGTCGATGTGGTCGTTGTCGCGGTCGATGTGGTCGATGATCGTGTAGCGCGCCCGCAGGACGCGGCGGGGCCTCGCCAGCCCGGGGTCCGGCGGGGCCTGGTCCATGCGGACGGCCTCGCGCAGTTCCTCCTCGCGGGCCCTCATCTCCGTACGGACGTCGGAGGCGAAATGCCTCAGCCGTTCGCCGGCGCCGTGCCCGGTCGACACCGCCCGGGCCGCGACGCCCTCGGGGGACAGGGCCCGCGTGAACCGCACGACGCGGCGCTTGACGCGGTGCGAGACGTAGACGCCCGCGCCCGCGCCGAGCGTGAGCCAGAACAACCGCTTCATCCGCGTCCCTTACCCGAGGACCGGGCCTGCAGTTCCGGCCGCCCGCCCCGCGACCGGCCGCCGCGGGAACGCTCCCGCCGGGGGCGGGCCTCCCGGGAGCGGCCGCCCCCGGACGAGGAGCGGGTGTCGCCGCCGTTGTCGTCGTCGCGGCCCGCGAGGGCCTTGCGGACGCCGTAGGAGAAGGCGGCGGCCTTCACGAGCGGCCCGCCCACCACCGAGGTCATGACGGTGGTGACGGCCGAGACGTTCTGGGTGACGCCGGCGACCTGCTTGGTGATGACGTCGGTACGGCCGAGCTGCTCGTTGGCGCGCTGGACGGTGCGGGTCATGTCGTCCATCAGCGGGCCCGCCTGGTCGCCGAAGTCGCGGACGACCTCGCCGGCCTCGCGGAGGAGGCGGGCGAGCCTCAGCAGGGTGAGGGCGATGAACGTGACGAGCACCGCCCAGAACACGGCCACGATGAGACCCGCGAGCTGTCCACCAGTGAGCATCAGGCTTTCCGTTCGTACGATTCCGGCTCCCGCGCCGGGCCATGGCCTCAAAGACCCTACCGGTCCCCCGGCCCGCGCCGCGGGAGCACCGGCCGAACATGATCGATCAGCGCTCTCGCCCGTCGCCGGGCGGGCCGCGCAGGACGGACCGTATCCGCGCGAGGACCTCGGTGAACCGGGCCTCGGCGCCGTGCCGGGTCGGCCGATAGTACTCCCGCCCGTCGACCGGGTCGGGCGCGTACTGCTGTTTCACGACGCCGCCGGGGTGGTTGTGCGCGTACTTGTAGCCCTCGCCGTGCCCGATCTTCGCCGCGCCCTTGTAGTGGGCGTCGCGCAGATGCCCGGGGACGGGCCCGACCAGGCCCTTGCGCACGTCGCCGAGCGCCTCGTCCACGGCCACGATGACCGCGTTCGACTTCGGCGCCACGGCGAGGTGGATCACGGCCTGGGCGAGGTTGATGCGCGCCTCGGGGAGGCCGACGAACTCCACCGCCTGCGCCGCGGCGACGGCGGTCTGCAGCGCGGTCGGGTCGGCCATGCCGACGTCCTCGCTGGCGTGCACGATGAGCCGCCGGGCGATGAACCGCGGGTCCTCCCCGGCCTCGATCATGCGGGCGAGGTAGTGCAGCGCGGCGTCGGGGTCGCTGCCGCGGATGCTCTTGATGAACGCGCTGATGACGTCGTAGTGCTGGTCGCCCTCGCGGTCGTAGCGGACGGCGGCCCGGTCGACGGCCTTCTCCAGCACGCCGGCGTCGATCGTCCCGCCGTCCTCGACGACCAGCGCCGCGGCCTCCAGGTAGGTGAGGGCGCGGCGGGCGTCGCCGCCGGCCAGCCGGACGAGGTGGTCCTCGGCGGCGGGGTCGAGGCGCACGGCGCCGGCCAGGCCGCGCTCGTCGGCGAGCGCCCGGTGGATCACCTCGCGCAGGTCGTCCTCGCCGAGCGGCTCCAGGGTCAGCAGCAGCGACCGCGACAGCAGCGGGCTGATGACGGAGAAGAACGGGTTCTCGGTGGTGGCGCCGATGAAGGACACCCAGCGGTTCTCCACGGCGGGCAGCAGCGCGTCCTGCTGGGCCTTGTTGAAGCGGTGGACCTCGTCGACGAACAGGACCGTCTGCCGACCGGCCATGCCGAGCTCGCGGCGCGCCAGGTCGATCTCGGCGCGGACGCGCTTGACGCCGTCGCTGACCGCGGAGATCTCCACGAACCGGCGGGACGTGACATGGCTGACGACCGTGGCCAGGGTCGTCTTCCCGGTGCCGGGCGGGCCCCACAGGACGAGCGACATCGGCACGTCCCGGTCGACGAGCTGCCGGATCGGGGTGCCCGGCCCGAGCAGGTGGCCCTGGCCGACGACCTCGTCCAGCGCGCGCGGACGCATCCGCACGGCGAGCGGCTGCCGCACGTCGCCGGACGGCGCCGGGCCCGGCGCCGCGGCCGATGGGGCGGCCGCCGGGCCGCGCTCCGGCACCGGCGCGTCGAAAAGGCCCTCCGGCTCGTCCGATTCCGCCCTGCTGGTCACGCTCCGACACTATCTCCCGGGGCCGACATCACCCGCCGCGCCGGTTCGCGGCCGCCCGCCCGCACGAGAACGGACGCCAGCCACAGCGCCGCCGCGACGATCACCGTCCCGGCCACACCGTCCAGCCAGTAGTGGTTCGCGGTCAGCACCACGACCAGCAGGGTGATCACCGGATGGACGGCGACGAGGTACCGCCACCGGCCTCGCCCGAACCGGATCACGCCCCAGGCGACCAGCACCGCCCATCCGACGTGCAGAGACGGCATCGCGGCGAACTGGTTCGCGAGGCCGTCGCCGGGCTCCTGCGCGTACGCGGTGGGGCCGTGGACGTTCATCACGTCGACCAGGCCGTGGCCGTCCAGCATCCGCGGCGGCGCCAGCGGGAAGGCGAAGTGGACGGCCAGCGCCATGGCCATCGACAGGACGATCGCGGCGCGGACGCGCGGCCACGCCGGCCGGTGCAGGAGCCACACCCAGATCAGGAAGGCGCCGGTGCCGGGGAAGTGCACGCGGACGTAGTACTCGTTGGCGGCCCGGACCCAGCCGTCCCAGCCGAGCGCCCACTTCTGCAGGGACGACTCGTCCGGCAGGTACAGGGCCCGCTCGGCGTCCCACAGCCATCGCGCGTTTTCGAACGCCTCGGCGGGACGCCCGTCGGCGAGGTGGCGCCCGTACCGGTAGACGGACAGCACCACCAGCATGAGGCCGACCTGCAAGACGGCGGCGAGCACGAGGTACAGGGTCCTCCTGTCCGGTCGCCGCGTCGCTTCTTCGGCCCCCGATCGCGTCATAGGCTTCATCTTCGGGGCGCCAGGAGCGGGCACCCCTGATACGTCAGGAGGGTTCTGTCTCCGACCAAGGTCCGAGGGACGTGTGGAACCTGAGGGCTGGTTCCAGCGTTGGAGTGGCGCGAAAGAGGCATTCAGGAGCGTGACGGTGTCCGGTACGACCCCGCGCCGGCGCCACGGGCCCGCAGGGCTGCTCGTGGCGCTGTTCGTCGTGGGCGGCCTGATCTTCAGCTACGGGCTGGGGCACGGCCCGGTCGAACGGCTGTGCACCGAACACGCCGTGAGCGTCCCGGTGGCGGCCGTTTCCGCCGCCACCGGCCACCACACCCCGGGCCCCGGGGGTTCGGCGCTCCAGGGCCTTCACAGGCTCTCTGACACGGCATTGACAGCGCCCCTGAAGGACCGGGCCCCGCAGGCGCCGATGGACGCGTGCCTGTGCATGGCCGTCCTGTTCACCCTCATCCTGCTCGGCCTGGCGGTCGCGCTGCGCCGTCCGTCCTCGCGCCTGCCCGCGCGCCTCGGCTGGACGCTCGTCGTGCCCGCCGCGGGTGCGTCCCGTCCCGCGTTCCGGCCCGCCCTCCAGGTTCTCCGGCTGTGACAGACCGGCCGTAAGGCCACCACGCCCGCCGTGCCGCCCCAGCGCGACGCGGCGCCGCCCCCCTGTCCACAGCCAGTCGAAGCAGCGAGAGGACCGCTCTCATGTCCAAGAGCGCCCGCAACAAGAACGCCCGCAAGGGCACGACGAAAGCCACGGCGAAAGCCACGACGAAGGCCACGGCGAAGAGGCCCCCGACGAAGAACGCGCTCACGCAGCGCGACACGCCGTGGGGCGCCATCGCCTTCTTCACCCTGATCGGCGTGGTCGCGGCCGTCGCCATCGGCTACGCGTTCATGCAGTCGAGGCCGTCGTCCGCCGACGACTCCGCGTCCATCGCCGGAATGGTGACCAAGGACGACCTCGGCCGCGACCACACCACCGGCGCCGTCAAGTACGCCGACAGCCCGCCCATGGGCGGCGACCACGACCCCGCCTGGCAGAACTGCAACGGACGCGTGTACGACACCCAGCTGCGCAACGAGAACGCCGTGCATTCCCTGGAGCACGGCGCCGTCTGGATCACCTACCGTCCCGGCCTGGCCGCCGCCCAGCTCGAAGCCCTCAAGGCCAAGGTCAACGGCACGGACTACACGTTCCTGAGCCCGTACCCGTCGCTGGACGCGCCGATCGCGCTCAGCGCCTGGGGCCGGCAGGTCAAGATCCAGGACGCCTCCGACAAGCGCGTCGACGAGTTCCTGCGCGCCTTCGTGAAGGGCCCGCAGACGCCCGAGCCCGGCGCGGCGTGCGACGGCGCGAAGGACACTCCGTGACATCAGGTACGGCGCGGGGACGGCGGGTCACCGTCGTCCTCGCGGCCCTGGTCGTCCTCATCGGCGCGGTGCTGGTGGCGCTCGTCGTGTCCCGCTCGGGCGAACCGGACGCGGACGGCCCTGAGGCGGGTTTCGCCCGCGACATGAGCGCCCACCACGCGCAGGCGGTGCGGATGTCGTTCATCGTCCGGGACCGGACGGACGACGAGGACGTCCGGCTGCTGGCCTACGACATCATCAACACCCAGTCCGCGCAGATCGGCATGATGACCGCCTGGCTCGACGAGTGGGACCTGCCCAAGACCGACCCGGCGGGCCGCATGCGGTGGATGTCGGGGCACGGCGGCCACTCCGGCCGCGCGTCCGCGATGCCGGGGATGGCGACGCGCGAGCAGCTCGCCGCCCTGGAGAAGGCGTCCGGCCGCGCCGCCGAGGTCGACTTCCTGCGCCTGATGGTCGCCCACCATCGCGGCGGCGTCGCGATGGCCGAGGCGGTGCTGGCCCGCACCGACCACGACCGGGTGCGCCGCCTTGCCCGGACGATGGTGGACGGCCAGCGCGCCGAGGTCACCCTGATGAACCAGATGCTCCGCGAACGCGGCGGGCAGGCGGCGTAGGAACACGTGGTGTGTGACCTTGTGGTGTGTGACCTTGGTGATAGCGCTTGACAGGGCGGTCGGATCGCGCGTCACTGACCAGCATGGCTCAGAACCTCAGCGGCTACCACCGGGCCCTCGACCTGTTCGAGGGCCTGGTCGCCGGCGTCTCCCGGGACGGCTGGGACGCGTCGTCGCCCTGCGCGGGGTGGACCGCCAGGGACGTCGCCGGCCACGTCACCGGCGGGCAGCACCTGGTCCGTGCCCTGGCCGCCGGCGAGCCCGTGCCGGACGTGAGCCGCGACCCGTCCCGGTTCGTCCCCGGCGACGTCCTGATGAGCTGGCGGACGGCCCGCAAGGAGTGCGCCGCCGCGCTGACCCAGGACGCCCTGGACGCCCTCATCCCCGTCGGCGCCCTGGGCGACCTGCCGCTCGCCCACTACCTGGAGGCTTACATCCTGGAGCCGCTCGTCCACGCCTGGGACCTCGCCCAGGCGACCGGCCAGCCCTCACACCTCGACCCGGACCTCGTCCACCACGCCTTCGCCACGGCCCAGGTCGTCGCCACTCCCCTACGCGCCAGAGGCTTCTTCGCGCCCCCGCTCCCACCACCAAAAGGCGCCACAGAACAAACCCGCCTCCTAGCCTTCCTGGGGAGGAGCGCTCTTTAGAGCCAGGCCACGGCAGATCGAACCTAAGCCGACCCCACGGGCCGCCCGTGGGTTAGGAAAACTCCGCGAGGGTGCGTTCGGCTTCTTCCAGCCAGGCCCGGCGGGCGTTGAGGGCCTCTTCGGCTTCCTTGACGTCCTTCTCACGTCCGGCGTCGCGGGCCTTGCCCAGGCGCTTCTCTAGCTGCTCGATGGAGTTGCGGAGCTGGTTGACGGTGGCCTCGGCGCGGGCACGGGCCTCGGGGTTGGTGCGGCGCCACTCGTTCTCCTCCGCGGAGCGGACGGTCTCCTCGATCTTGCGGAGCCGCCCCTCCAGGCGGTCGCGCTGGTCGCGGGGCACCATCCCGGCGGCCTCCCAGCGCTCCTGGATGGCGCGCAGCGCCTGCCTGGCCTGCCGGACATCCCTGACGGGCAGCAGCCGCTCGGCCTCGGCGAGGATCTTCTCCTTCTCCTCGGCGTTCCCCCGGAACTCGGCGTCGCGTTCGGCGAACGCGGCGCCGCGGGCCTGGAAGAAGGTGTCCTGAGCGCCCTTGAACCGGGCCCACAGCTCTTCCTCGGCGTCACGGGAGGCGCGGCCCGCCATCTTCCAGCGGCGCATCAGGTCGCGGTAGGCGGCGGCCGTCTCGCCCCAGTCGGTCGAGCCGGACATCGACTCGGCCTCGGCGACCAGGCGCTCCTTCTCCCGGCGCGACTCCTCACGCTGGTCGTCCAGGGTGGCGAAGTAGGCCTTGCGGCGCTTGGTGAAGGCGTTGCGGGCCGACGACAGCCGCTTCCACAGCGCGGTCTCGGTAGGCCGGTCGATGCGGTCGGCGGCCTTCCACTCCTCGACGAGCTGACGCAACCGCTCACCACCGTTCTTCCAGTGCGTCTCCTCGACCGCGATCCGCTCGGCCTCGGCGACGATCCGCTCCTTGACCTCCCGCGCCACGTGACGGTGCTGCTCGCGCTGGGCCTTGACCTCCTCGCGGCGCCGCCCGACCTGCTCGCTCAGGCCGTCGAGGCGGCGGCCGAGCGCGTCGAGGTCACCGACGGCGTGCGCCTCGGAGACGGCCTCGCGGAGCCGCTCGATGCTCTGCTGGGCCTGGGCGGGCTGCAGGTCGGTGGTGCGGACGCGCTGTTCGAGCAGGCCGATCTCGGTGACGAGCGAGTCGTACTTGCGCTTGAAGTAGGCCAGGGCCTCTTCGGGCGCGCCGGCCTGCCAGGAGCCGACGACCCGCTCGCCGCCCGACGTCGTGACATAGACGGTGCCGTCCTCGTCCACCCGGCCCCAGGGATCGGTCGCGCTGGACACCCTTGCCTCCTGAATCGCGAATCCGAACGGGCGCGCGCCCTCCGGACCCTCCACACCTTAGTATCCCGTTCGCCTATTTCCCGGCGATCGTGACGTCCTGGATTTCTACCTTCTTTTTGGGCTTGCCATCGTCTTTCGGTTCGGAGCCGTCGGCGGCGACCTTCTTCAGCACATCCAGCCCCTTGGTTATCTTCCCGAACACGGTGTAGTCGGGCTGGAGCTGAGAGTCCTTGTAGACGAGGAAGAACTGGCTGCCGTTGGTGTCCGGCCCGCCGTTCGCCATGGCGAGTGTTCCCTCGGTGTAGGTGGCGCCCTTGGTGTTCTCGTTGGCGAACTCGTAGCCGGGGCCGCCCGATCCCTTGCCGGTGGGGTCGCCGCATTGCAGGACGTTGAGGCCGCCGCTCGTCAGCCGGTGGCACGGCGTCTTGTCGAAGTAGTTCTTCTGCGCCAGGTGTGTGAAGGAGTTGACGGTGCAGGGCGCCTTGGAGGCGTACAGCTGCATCTCCACGTCGCCGCGGTTGGTCTTGACGGTCGCCTGGACGGTGCCCGTGTGGACGGGCTTGGCCGGCGGCTTGCCGACGTCCTTGGACGCGGCCTGCGCGGCCTTGTAGTCGCACTTCGGCCCGGCGGCCGTGGACTCGTCGTCCTTGCCCGTGACGATCACGAACACGGCGCCGCCGACGGCGATGACCGCCACCGCCGCGGCCGAGCTGATGATCTTGATGCGGCGGGCCTTCGCCGCCTCCTGGGCCCGTCGCTGCTGCTGGCGCTCGTAGCGCTGCCGCGCGAGCTCCTTCTTGCGGTCCTTCCCGGCCACGTGCCGCCCCTCCGCTGTGATCAGTTGAACGTGCAGCGCATAGTAGCGGCACCCGCGAGTAAAAGCGCCTCCCCTTTCAGGGAGCGCTTTCCGGCCCGCTCCTCCGCCCGGGCGACACGGCGACCGCGCTATCTCGTTCGCGGAGGCAATGGCCGCGCCGGTACCCTCGGACACGCCCACCCGAGATGATCCGGAAGGAAGGACGACCGTGCTCGTCGCCGGGTTCCCCGCAGGGTCCTTCGCCGCGAACTGCTATGTCGTGGCGCCCGCCGCGGGTGAGGAGTGCGTCATCATCGACCCCGGCCAGGACGCCGAGGCCGGGATCGACTCGATCCTGCGCGAGCACCGGCTGAAGCCGGTCGCGGTGCTGCTGACGCACGGCCACATCGACCATGTCTGGTCGGTGGCCCCGGTCTGCGGCGCGAAGGACGTCCCCGCCTTCATCCACCCGGGCGACCGTGATCTGCTCACCGATCCGGCGAAGGGCCTGTCGCTCGGCGCGGGCCAGCAGCTTTTCGGCGGCCTGGAGCTGACGGAGCCGGACGACGTGCGGGAGCTGGCCGACGGGTCGGCGCTGGAGCTGGCGGGGCTGAGCTTCACCGTCGACCACGCGCCGGGCCATACGCCCGGGTCGGTGACGTTCCGGACCCCGAAGACGCGGGAGATCCCGGACGTGATGTTCAGCGGCGACCTGCTGTTCGCCGGGTCCATCGGACGCACCGACCTGCCGGGCGGATCGTACGAGGAGATCCTCGCGAGCCTGTCCCGGGTGTGCCTCGCCATGCCCGACGAGACGGCGGTCCTGCCCGGCCATGGTGAGCAGACCACAATCGGTCGCGAGCGTGCGACCAATCCGTTTCTGTCGGAGCTGATTCCGGCGGACGGGCCCAACAAGGGATTCTGAGCCTGAGAGACGATGAGTTCGAGCTTCCGGGCCCCAAAAGGGGTCAGTGAATACGTTCCGCCGCGCGCGGACCTCTTCTATGCCGTCCGCGAGGCGTTCGCCGAGCAGGCGCGGCTGGCCGGTTACGGCTACATGGAGCTGGCCGTGTTCGAGGAGACCAATCTGTTCAAACGCGGCGTCGGTGAGTCGACCGACGTGGTGTCCAAGGAGATGTACACGTTCGAGGACAGGGGCGGCCGGTCGCTGACGCTGCGTCCGGAGTTCACCGCCACGGTGCTGCGGTCCGTCCTGGAGAACAATCTGCACCGGGGCGCGCTGCCGGTGAAGGTCTGGACGTCCGGCCCGGCGTTCCGCGCCGAGCGGCCGCAGCAGGGCCGCTACCGGCAGTTCTACCAGCTCGACCTGGAGGCGATCGGCAGCGAGGACCCGCGGGTCGACGCGGAGACGATCGCGATCGCGTGGAACTGGTACCGGTCGGTCGGCCTGACGCGGGTGCGGCTGCTGCTGAACTCGCTCGGCTGCCGTGAGTGCCGTCCGGCCTACCGGGCGCTGCTCCAGGACTTCCTGCGCGGCCTCGACCTGGACGAAGACACCCGCGCCCGCGTCGAGATCAACCCGCTGCGCGTCCTGGACGACAAGCGCCCCGAGGTGCGGGCGCGGATCGCGGACGCGCCGCTGATGGCCGACCACCTGTGCCCGGCCTGCAAGGCGTACCACGACCGGGTCCGCGAGCTGCTCGCCGACCTCGGCATCGGCTGGGAGGACACCCCGACCCTGGTCCGCGGCCTCGACTACTACACCCGCACGACGTACGAGTTCGACCACCCGCTGCTCGGCGCGCAGTCCGGCATCGGCGGCGGCGGCCGCTACGACGGGCTGTCGGAGGACATCGGCGGCCCGCCGCTGCCCGGCATCGGGTTCGGCCTCGGCCTGGACCGCACGCTCCTCGCGATGGACGCCGAGGCCCAGGAGGCGGGAGCGGACGCGGGCGCGGCGCTCGCCGCCGGGCCGCGCTGCCAGGTGTTCGGGGTGCCGCTCGGCGACACCGCGGAGCGCCGCCTGTTCACGCTGGTCGACGAGCTGCGCCGCGGCGGGATCGCCGCCGACATGGCGTTCGGCGGGAAGAAGCTGAAGGGCGCGATGAAGGACGCCGACCGTTCGGGCGCCCGGTACGCCGTGATCCTCGGAGAGCGAGATATCGCGGACGGCGTCGCCCAGGTCAAGGACCTGGCCGAGGGCGAGCAGACCGCCGTCCCGCTCACCGACATCATCACGACGTTGAAGGAAAGGCTCGCACCATGATCCGCTCGCACGAGGCGGGGACGCTCCGCAAGGAGCACGCAGGACAGCAGGTCACCCTCGCCGGCTGGGTCGGCCGCCGCCGCGACCACGGCGGCGTCACGTTCATCGACCTGCGTGACGCGTCCGGCACCGCGCAGGTCGTCTTCCGGGAGGAGGACGCGGCGCACGACCTGCGTTCGGAGTTCTGCGTCAGGGTCGTCGGCGAGGTCCGCGTCCGGCCGCCCGGCAACGAGAACCCGGAGCTGCCGACCGGCGACGTCGAGGTCGCCGCCGCCGACATCGAGGTGCTGTCGGACGCGGCGCCGCTGCCGTTCCCCATCGAGGGCGACGTCAACGTCAACGAGGAGATCCGGCTCAAGTACCGGTACCTGGACCTGCGCCGCGACGCCGTCGCGCGGGCCATGAGGATCCGGTCGGAGGCGTCGTTCCTGACGCACGAGGTGATGCGCGAACACGGCTTCGTCAACGTCGAGACGCCGACGCTGACCCGGTCGACGCCTGAGGGCGCCCGCGACTTCCTCGTCCCCGTCCGGTTGCAGCCGGGCCACTGGTACGCGCTGCCGCAGTCGCCGCAGCTGTTCAAGCAGCTGCTGATGGTCGGCGGGCTGGAGCGCTACTACCAGATCGCGCGCTGCTACCGCGACGAGGACTTCCGCGCCGACCGGCAGCCGGAGTTCACCCAGATCGACATCGAGATGTCGTTCTGCGACCAGGACGACGTCCTCACCGTCGGGGAGGACCTCGTCGCCCGGCTGTGGCGGGAGATCGCCGGGTACGAGATCCCCCGCCCGATCCCGCACATCACCTACGCCGACGCGATGGCCCGGTTCGGCTCCGACAAGCCCGACCTTCGGTTCGGGCTCGAACTGACCGACATGACCGAATACTTCGCGGGGACGCCGTTCCGGGTGTTCCAGGCTCCCTACGTCGGCGCGGTCGTGATGCCGGGCGGCGCGGCCCAGACCCGCAAGGAGCTCGACGCCTGGCAGGACTGGGCGAAGGCCCGCGGCGCGCGCGGGCTCGCGTACGTGCTCGTCCAGGAGGACGGGACGCTCGGCGGGCCCGTCGCCAAGAACCTGTCCGACGCGGAGAAGTCGGGCCTGGCCGCGAAGGCCGGCGCCGAGCCCGGCGACGCGATCTTCTTCGGCGCGGGCAAGCGGCACTCCACGCAGGAGCTGCTCGGCGCGGCCCGGCTGGAGATCGGCCGCCGCCGCGACCTGATCGACGCCTCGGCCTGGGAGTTCGTCTGGGTCGTCGACGCGCCGATCTTCGAGCCGGCGGAGGACGACAAGGGCGAGCAGATCGGCTGGACGTCCGTGCATCATCCGTTCACGGCGCCGAAGCCGGAGTACGCGGCGACGTTCCAGGACGACCCCGGCGGCGCGCTCGCGGACGCCTACGACCTCGTCCTGAACGGCACGGAGATCGGCGGCGGGTCGATCCGTATCCACCGGGCGGAGATGCAGCAGCGGGTGTTCGACGTGCTGGGCCTGTCGAAGGAGGAGGCCGAGTCGAAGTTCGGGTTCCTGCTGGAGGCGTTCAAGTTCGGGCCGCCGCCGCACGGCGGCATCGCGTTCGGCTGGGACCGGACGGTCATGCTCCTCGCCCGGCAGGACTCGATCCGCGACGTGATCGCGTTCCCGAAGGCGGCGTCCGGCTATGACCCGCTGACGGCCGCGCCGACGCCGATCACCCCGCAGCAGCGCACCGAGGCCGGGGTGGACGTGATCCCCGAGGACGAGCCCGCCGAGGGCTGAGACCGAGCGTGTGCGGCGCCGCCCCTATCGGGTGGCGCCGCTGGTCGTCCGGTAGACGTCGTAGACCCCGTCGATGGACCGGACGGCCTTCAGCACGTGCCCGAGGTGCTTCGGGTCGCCCATCTCGAACGTGAACCGCGACACCGCGACACGGTCGCGGGTCGTGGTGACCGACGCCGACAGGATGTTGACGTGCTGGTCGGACAGGACGCGGGTCACGTCCGACAGCAGCCGCGGCCGGTCGAGCGCCTCCACCTGGATCGCGACGAGGAACACGGAGTCCTCGCCCGGGGACCATTTGACGTCGATCAGCCGGTCGGGCTGCGCCTTCAGCGCGGCGACGTTGGCGCAGTCGGCGCGGTGCACCGACACGCCGTGCCCGCGCGTCACGAACCCGACGATGTCGTCGCCGGGCACCGGGGTGCAGCAGCGCGACAGCCGGACCCACACGTCCGGGTCGTCGGCGACGACGACGCCCGGGTCGCCGACGGGACGGCCCCGCTTGCGGCGGGTCGGCAGCGCGATCTCGGCGAGGTCCTCGTCGGCGCTCTCCACGCCGCCGAGCGCGTCCACGAGCTTCTGGACGACGTGCTGAGCCGACACCTGGCTCTCCCCGACGGCCGCGTACAGCGACGACACGTCCGGGTAGCGCATGTCGCGGGCGAGGGCGAGCAGCGCCTCGCCGGACATCATCCGCTGGAGCGGCATGTTCTGCTTGCGCATCGCGCGGGCGATGGCGTCCTTGCCGGACTCGATCGCGGTGTCGCGGCGCTCCTTGGAGAACCAGTGCTTGATCTTGTTGCGGGCGCGGGCGCTCTTGACGAAGCCGAGCCAGTCGCGGCTCGGGCCGGCGTCCTGCGACTTGGAGGTGAAGACCTCGACGGTGTCGCCGTTGTCGAGGGTCGATTCGAGGGGGACGAGCCGCCCGTTGACGCGGGCGCCGATACATCGGTGCCCGACCTCGGTGTGGATCGCGTACGCGAAGTCGACCGGCGTCGCGCCCTGCGGCAGCGCGATCACGTCGCCCTTCGGCGTGAACACGAACACCTCGGACACCGACAGGTCGAACCGCAGCGACTCCAGGAACTCGGCCGGGTCGGCGGTCTCCTTCTGCCAGTCGAGGAGCTGGCGGAGCCACTGCATGTCACCGGCCTTGCGGCCGCCGACCGTCTCCTCCTTGTACTTCCAGTGCGCGGCGACGCCGTACTCGGCGCGGCGGTGCATCCCCCACGTGCGGATCTGCAGCTCGACGGGCTTGCCCTCCGGGCCGATCACCGTGGTGTGCAGCGACTGGTACATGTTGAACTTCGGCATCGCGATGTAGTCCTTGAACCGGCCGGGGACCGGGTTCCATCGCGCGTGGATCGAGCCGAGCGCGGCGTAGCAGTCGCGGACGCTGTCGACGAGGACCCGGATGCCGACCAGGTCGTAGATGTCGTCGAAGCTGACGTCCCGCGCGATCATCTTCTGGTAGATCGAGTAGTAGTGCTTCGGCCGTCCGGTCACGGTGGCCTTGATCCGGGCCTCGCGCAGGTCGGTCGAGACGTTCTCGATGACTTCCTGGAGGTAGACGTCGCGGCGCGGGGCGCGTTCGGACACCAGCCGGGCGATCTCGTCGAACCGCTTCGGGTACATGGTGGCGAACGCGAGGTCCTCCAGCTCCCACTTCAGCGTGTTCATGCCGAGGCGGTGCGCGAGCGGCGCGAAGACCTCCAGCGTCTCGCGGGCCTTCTTCTCCTGCTTGTGCCGCGGCATGTAGCGCAGCGTCCGCATGTTGTGCAGCCGGTCGCCGAGCTTGATCACCAGGACGCGGATGTCGCGGGACATCGCCACGACCATCTTGCGGACGGTCTCGGCCTCGGCGGCCTCCCCGTACTTGACCTTGTCGAGCTTGGTGACGCCGTCGACGAGCGCGCCGATCTCGTCACCGAAGTCGGTGGTGAGCTGCTCCAGGGTGTACGGGGTGTCCTCGACGGTGTCGTGCAGCAGCGCCGCGCAGAGCGTCTCGGTGTTCATGCCGAGCTCGGCGAGGATGGTCGCGACGGCGAGCGGATGCGTGATGTACGGGTCGCCGCTCTTGCGCTTCTGGTTGCGGTGGTAGTGCGCGGCCACGTCGTAGGCGCGCTCGATGAGCCGCAGGTCCGCCTTCGGATGCGTGTTGCGGACCGTCTTGATCAGTGGTTCGAGTACCGGGTTCATAGCGGGGCCGCGCTGGGCGCCCAACCTGGCGAGCCTACGGCGCACCCGGGCGGCAGACGGTGGAATCGTGGCCGGCGTGGGCCTGGACGGAACTGCGGGCTCGGACGCGGCGGCGTCCGCTGGAGGGCGGGACCCGGCGTCCGGTGGGGGGCCGGAGGCGGCGGCGTCCGCCGTGGGCCTTGGGGCCTGGGGAGGCGGTGTGATGGGCGCTTCGGGGGGTTTCGGCGCGGGTGGGCGCGGCTCCCCGGCGGCGTCCGGCGGCGGCCCGGCCCCTGCCGTCCGGGGCGCGGCGGCGTCGTTCACCGCGTCGGTCGATACCACCTCACCTGGCACCCAGCCTCCTAGACAGCGCGGGCGCGCTTCTCGCCGTGCCCCGCGGGACGCGCCCGTCCCCACCGGGCCCTGATGGCGCCAGTGTATCCGGCGCCCATTTGGTACTAGACCGTAACCAGCGAATGGACGTCCAGATTCCCCAGCCTGTCGCGTCCGTGAAGGAACGACAGTTCGAGAAGGACCGACAGCCCGGCGACCTCGCCCCCGCCCCTGCGGACGAGTTCGGCGGCGGCCGCGGCCGTCCCCCCGGTCGCGAGGACGTCGTCGACGATCAGCACCCGCTCCCCGGGTTCCAGCGCGTCGAGATGGATCTCGATCGTCTCGGTCCCGTATTCGAGATCATAGGTCTCCTCGTTCGTCCGCGAGGGCAGCTTCCCCTTTTTGCGCACCGGGACGAATCCCGCGCCGAAGTGGTAGGCGACCGGCGCGGCGAGGATGAAGCCGCGGGCCTCGATCCCGACGATCTTGTCGATGGTGCCGCGGCCGTAGTGGTTGACGATCGAGTCCACGACGCCGGCGAACGCGACGTGGTCGGCCAGCAGCGGCGTGATGTCCTTGAAGACCACCCCGGGCTTGGGGTAGTCGTCCACGTCGCGGATCCGGTCCTGGATCAGCTTGCCGAGGTCCACGTCGCGCTCCCTGTGCCGATGTCCGCCGTACCGCTACTTGCCGCGGCGCTGCTGACGGGAACCGCGTTTGGGCTGCTGCCGCGGCCCCGTCTGCACCACCTTCTTCACGGTGACGGTGCTGCGGATGTCGGGCCGCTCCGCCGGCTCCCCGCCCGAGGGCTCGTCCGGCGGCGCCTCGCCGGGGCCGCCCGCCGCGGCCTTGACCTTGGCGGTCTTGGTCTGCCGCTTCGCGCTCTGCTCGCGCCGGGCGATGTTCGCGCGGATCTGCCGGTACTTCGGCTCGCGCTCCTTGAACTGGACGAGCAGCGGCGTCGCCACGCAGATCGACGAGTACGTACCGACGATCATGCCGACGAACAGCGCGAGCGACAGGTCCTTCAGCGTGCCCGCGCCGAACAGCGTGGTGCCGATGAACAGGATCGCGCCGACCGGCAGGATCGCCACCAGGGAGGTGTTCAGGGAGCGGACCAGCGTGCTGCTGAGCGCCTGGTTCGCCGCCTCGCTGTAGGTCGTCTTGGAGGTCGCGCTGAGCGGTTTCGTGACCTCCTTGATCATGTCGAAGACGACGACCGCGTCGTACAGCGAGTAGCCGAGGATCGTCAGGAAGCCGAGCAGGGTCGCCGGGGTGACCTCGAAGCCGGACCAGGCGTAGATGCCCGCCGTGATGACCAGGTCGTGGACCAGCGCGACGACGGCGGCGACCGCCATCCGCCACTCGAACGCCACCGACAGATAGGCGATGATCAAGATCATGAAGACGATCAGCGCCTGCCACGCCTTCTCCTGGATCTCACCGCCCCAGGAGGCGCCGACGACCTGAGTGCTGATCTTGTCGGCGGGGACGTCCAGCTCCTGGCTGACATTCGACTTGATCTTGGTGACGTGCGCCGACGTCAGGCTCTCGGTCGTGACCCGCCAGTCGCCGCCGGCCTTCTGCACGATCACCTGGTGGGCGCCGCCCTCGGCGACGGCGCCGCGCACCTCCTCGATCGAGGCGCTCGACTTGAACGTGAAGACCGACCCGCCCTTGAACTCGACGCCGAAGTTGAGGCCCTGGACGAGCAGCCCCGCCAGCGACAGCACCAGCAGCAGCCCGGAGATCGTCGCCCAGATCTTCGGGCGGCCGACGATGTCGGCGCTGATCTCGCCCCGGTAGATCCGCGAGGTGACGGCACGCAGTCCCATGGGTCAGCCCTCCTGGCTCGTGCCGGCGGTGGCGGCGGCCGGCTTCTGCGGCGCGCGGTGCAGCTTGCGCGGATCGAGCCCGGACATCGGATGGCCGCGGCCGTAGAAGTTCGTCCGCGACAGCAGCGCGACCAGCGGCTTGGTGAAGAAGAACACCACGACGACGTCGATGAGCGTCGTCAGGCCCATCGCGAACGCGAACCCGGCCACGCCGCCGACCGCGAGGAAGTACAGCACCAGCGCGGCGAGGAACGTCACCGCGTCGGCGACCAGGATGGTGCGCCGGGCCCGTTTCCAGGCCGTCTCCACCGACGGGCGGAGCTTGCGGCCCGCTCTCAGCTCGTCCCGCAGCCGTTCGAAGTAGACGATGAACGAGTCGGCGGTGATGCCGATCGAGACGATGAGGCCGATGATGTGCGGCAGCGAGAGCCGGAAGCCCATCCCCTCACCGAGGATCACGACGGACAGGTAGGTGATGGCGGACGCCACGATCAGGCTGGACACCGCGACCAGCCCGAGGCCCCGGTAGTAGAACATGCAGTACAGCACGACGAGGCCGAGCCCGATCGCGCCCGCGATGAGGCCGCCGGTCAGCTGGTCGGAGCCCAGCGTGGACGACACCTCGTCGATGGAGCTCTGCGTGAACTCCAGCGGCAGCGCCCCGTACTTCAGGACGTTCGCCAGGTCGGTGGCGTAGCTCTGGTTGAAGCTGTCGGGCGGCCCGTCGATGGTGGCGGTGCCGCCGGTGATCGCGCCCTCCCGGATGCTGGGCGCGGAGACGACCTGGCCGTCCAGGACGATCGCGACCTGCGCCTGCGGGGCGTTCGGGTTCTGCTGGTAGGCGCCGTAGGCGTCGGTGGTGACCTCGCCGAACTGGCGGGCGCCCTTGCCGTCGAAGTCCAGCGAGACCGACCAGCTCGCCTGGCCCTGCTGGGAGTTCGGCGGCATCGCGTTGGCGCCGTCCACGTTCTCGCCGAGCACCCGGACGGGCCCGAGGATGTACTTGGCGACCTGGCCGTTCTCCTCGTCCTGGTCGCAGGCGGCGACGAACTTGCGGTTCGGGTCGTTGGAGCCGGGCGCGCGCCGGTTGTCGGTGTAGCAGTTGAGCGCCTCGTACTGCTTGATGACGGCCTGGTCGGTCACGCCGGTGTAGTCCTGCCCCGGGGCGGGCTGGCCGGTCGGCGGGACGATCGGCGACGACGGCGCCTGCGACGCGGGCGGGCTCGCCGGGCCGGACGCGGGCGGCGTCGGGGCCGTCAGCGCCCCGGACAGGGCCTTTCCGCGCGGCGTGCCCGACGCGGACGGCGACGCCGACGCGCCGGCGGACGGCGAAGTGGACGGCGACGGGCTCTTGTCGTCCTTCTTCTTGCCGTCGTCCTTGGGCTTGCCGGTCGGGCTCGTGGACGGCGCCGGCGCCGCGCCCATCGGCTTGCCGTCGGCGACGGCGAACACCTGGCGGAACTGGAGCTTCGCCGTCGTGCCGATCAGGCTGACGACGCGGCTCTGCCCCTCCCCCGGCACGTTCACCACGATGTTGTTGCTGCCCTGCTTGGCGACCTCCGCGTCGGACACCCCGAGGCCGTTGACCCGCTTCGTCATGATCTTGACGGCCTGGTCCATCTGCTGGGACGGCGGGTTCTTGCCGCTGGAGGTCTTGGCGGTGAGCGTCACCGTCGTGCCGCCCGCGAGGTCCAGACCGAGCTTGGGCGTGGTCTGGCCCTGCAGGACGGCGACGACGGCCAGGACCGCGAGGGTCGCGAAGAGCGCGAGAAGCGTGCGCCCGGGCTTGGGAGCGTTACTGGGCGGAGCCACTTGTCGTCTTACTTCCCGTCTAGGTTCGTCACCGGAGGAGGATCACGCGGACGGCTTGTCCGCCGCCTTGACCTTGGTCCTCCCCTTGGGCTTGGACTCCTCCGCCTCGTCGGCGTCGTCCACCCCGTCGGCCTCCGCCCGGTCGTCCTCGGCGGCCTCGACGTCGTCGCCGGCGGCGTCGTCCTTGGAGAGGTCGACGCGGTCGCCGTCCTCGCCGGTGTCCCCGTCCTCGTCGTCGTCCTCGTCGTCGTCCTCGTCGCGCTCGTCGTCGAGGTCCTCGGCGTCGTCCTTGAGGACCTGCATGACGGCCTGCCGGACGAACCGCACCTCGACACCGTCGGCGATCTCCAGGACGACGCCGTCGTCGTCGACCTCGACGATCGTCGCGCGCATGCCGCTGGTGGTCAGCACGCGGGCGCCGGGCTCCATGGCGTTCTGCATCTCCATCTGCTGCTTGCGGCGCCTGCTCTGCGGCCGGATCAGCAGGAAGTAGAAGACCAGGGGAACGGCGAGGAGCAGCAGCATGCTGGTGGCGCTGCTGCCGCCCGAGTCCGCCGCGAGAATCATGTCGCTGCCCATTACAGGGGCATCCTTCCGAAGTCGTTTGCCAGCCTTTGTGACCGGAGCCTTGTGTCCTTGTGACCGGACCGGTCACGTCCACGGGACCGCCGGCTGGAGACGGTGAACCAAGTCCCGGAGTCTAGAGAGTACGCCAGACCCCGGCAACGACGCGACGATCGACGACGCCGGGAAGTTCCCAACCCGTTACCCGAATGATCACTATTCGGGCTGATCGGGCCTCTCGTCCCGGTCTCCGTCGAGATCGAACAGCGTCCCGGCCATGGGCGCCGTCGGTGGCGGGGTCAGCCCGAGGTGCGCCCACGCGGCGCCCGTCGCGACCCGGCCGCGCGGCGTCCTGGCCAGCAGGCCCTGCCGGACGAGGAACGGCTCCGCGACGACCTCCACCGTCTCCGGCTCCTCCCCCACCGACACCGCCAGCGTCGACAGGCCGACCGGACCGCCGCCGAACTTGCGCAGCAGCGACCCGAGGACGGCCCGGTCGAGCCGGTCAAGGCCCCGTTCGTCCACCTCGTACAACGCGAGCGCCGTCCGCGCCGATTCCCTGGAGACCGTCCCGTCGCCGCGGACCTCGGCGTAGTCGCGGACGCGGCGCAGCAGCCGGTTGGCGATCCGGGGCGTGCCGCGGGAGCGTCCGGCGATCTCGGTGGCGCCGTCGCCGGTGATCTCGACGTCCAGCAGCCGCGCCGACCGCCGGACGATGATCTCCAGCTCGGCGGGCTCGTAGAAGTCCATGTGCGCGACGAAGCCGAACCGGTCGCGCAGCGGCCCGGGCAGCATGCCCGCCCGGGTCGTGGCGCCCACCAGCGTGAACGGCGCGACGTCCAGGGGGATGGCGGTGGCGCCCGGCCCCTTGCCGACGACGACGTCGACGCGGAAGTCCTCCATCGCCATGTAGAGCATCTCCTCGGCGGGGCGCGCGAGGCGGTGGATCTCGTCCAGGAACAGCACCTCGCCCTCGGCGAGCGTGGACAGCACCGCCGCGAGGTCCCCGGCCCGTTCGATGGCGGGCCCGGACGAGATCCGCAGCGGCTGCCCCAGCTCCGCCGCGATGATCATGGCGAGGGTGGTCTTGCCGAGGCCGGGGCCGCCCGACAGCAGCACGTGATCGGGCGTCCGGCCGCGTCCCAGGGCCCCGTGCAGCACGAGTGAGAGCTGCTCGCGGACGCGTTCCTGCCCGATGAAGTCGTCGAGTTTCTTCGGCCGCAGCGCGGCCTCGATCACCTGTTCCTCGGGCCCGTCCGCGTCCGCCGACACCAGCCGCTCGGGTTCGCTCATTTGCTGAGCTTCCTCAGAGCGGACTTGAGCAGCGCCGCCACCGGGGGCGTCTCGGCGCCGTCGAGGTCGGCGGCGACGGCGGAGACGGCCGCGTCGGCGTCCTTGGCGGACCAGCCCAGGTTGATCAGGCCCAGCTGGACCTGCTCGCGCCACGGCTCGGTGCGCGCGGGCGCGCGGACGTCGGCGGCGCCGTCGCCGACCGGGCCGCCGAGACGGTCCTTCAGCTCCAGGACGATGCGCTGCGCGCCCTTCTTGCCGATGCCGGGCACCTGGGTGAGCGCGGTCACGTCCTCGGTGGCCATCGCGCGGCGCAGCGCGTTCGGGGTGTGCACGGCGAGCATCGCCAGCGCGAGCCGCGGGCCCACGCCGCTCGCTGTCTGGAGCAACTCGAAGACGCCGCGCTCGTCGTCGTCGGCGAACCCGAACAGGGTGAGCGAGTCCTCCCGGACGACCAGGGACGTCGGCACCTTCGCGTCGTCGCCGACCCGGAGACCGGCGAGCGTCGCGGGGGTGCACTGCACCGACAGCCCGACGCCGTGCACGTCGATCACCGCCCCGTCGGGCCCGGCGGCGGCCACCCGGCCGCTGACGAAGGCGATCATTCGCTGGCTCCTCCTTTGCTCCGGGCGGCGAGGCGTTCGCGCTCGGCCCGCGCCGCCTCCTCGATCCGCGACCGCTGGGCGTGGGCGAGGCGCCGCTGGGCGCCGCCGCGCCACAGATGGCAGATGGCGAGCGCGAGGGCGTCGGCGGCGTCCGCGGGCTTGGGCGGCGTGTCCAGGGACAGCAGCCGGGTCACCATCCTGGTCACCTGCGCCTTGTCGGCGCGGCCGTTCCCGGTGACGGCGGCCTTGGCCTCGCTCGGGGTGTGCAGCGCGACGGGCAGGCCGCGGCGGGCCGCCACCAGCAGCGCGACCCCGGCCGCCTGCGCCGTGCCCATCACGGTCCGGACGTTGTGCTGGGAGAACACGCGCTCGACGGCGACGGCGTCGGGGCGCAGTTCGTCCACGAGCGCCTCGATGCCCGTCTCGATGCCCAGCAGGCGCAGGGCGATGTCGTCGTCGGGGGCGGTCCGCACGACCGACACCCGCACCAGGTGGAGCCGTTTGCCCGGGGCGCCTTCGACGACCCCCACCCCGCACCGGGTGAGCCCGGGGTCCACCCCCATCACCCGCACGGCCACTCCTTCGATCATCTGTTCGGCCGATCACGCTACCAACTCAGCATCGCACCGTTCACGTGCGCGGCGGCGTGTCCCTGGAAGTGTCCCTAGAAGAAGTCGAGGGTGAACGGGGTGGCCGCGAACGCGGGTGACAGGGCGTCCGCGTCCCCGCCCGCCAGCAGTCCGGTGCGGCGCAGCGTCGTGACCGGGACGCCCGCGTAGAGCGCCGAGAGGCCGCGGGGCCCGAGCCGGACGGCGCCGGTGTCCCCGGCGCGCGGCGGGGCGGAGGGCTCCAGCCGCCCCGCGCCGTCCTCGATCTCCAGCCGCCAGTGGCCCGTGTTCGCGGGACGCTGCGGGTCGTCGATGTGGAGGGACGCCCGGACGGTCACGCCGCCCGGGTAACCGCGGGCCCCGATCGCGGCGGGGGCGTCCACCACCCGGAGCATCCACTGGCTGCGGTGGACGTTCTCGGACTCGCGTTCCCGGATCAGCCACAGCACCGGGTCATAGGGCGCGACGCAGGCCCGGACGGTCGCGGCGGTGGACGAGCCGGACCCGACGAGCGCCCACAGGGCCCGCAGCGTCCGCTCCGACGACGCCACGAGCCGGGCCACGTCCAGCCTGGTCTCGCCGTCCTCGGCCCACCGGTAGGCCAGGAAGCCGTCCTCGGCCAGGTAGCAGTAGTGCTCGCCGTCCTCCAGCATCCCGCGCCACATCGGCTCGTCCCAGCCGACGGGCCCGCAGTCGCGTGCCGTCCGGTGGGCGCGGCCGATCACGGCGGCGACCTCGGCGGCGTCGCCGGGGCCCGGCCTGCGCAGCGGGACGGGGTCGGCGGCGATCGAGCGCAGCGCCTCGGCGGGGAACTCGACGTGGTGCTGCGCGCCGGCGTGCTCCCAGCCGAGCGAACGGTAGAGCGTCGTCGTGGCGGGATACAGCATCGACACCGCGTGGCCGAACCCGGCGCACCGCTCCAGCAGGCCGGTCATCAGCCGCCGTCCGGCCCCCTGGCCGCGCCGCTCCGGCGCGACCGACACCGCGCTGACGCCCGCCATGGACACGGCGCGGCCGTGCCACCACTGCGTCATGTCGAACAGCGTGCCCGCGGCGACGATCTCGCCGCCGTCGAACCCGGCGAAGTGCCGTCCGGCCTCGTGCGAGGGCCGGAAGCGCCGCAGCCGCCGCGCCCACACCTCGTCCGGCACCGGCCCGAAGGCACGGGCGCGGATGTCGCGGACGCCGTCGATCTCGTCTGGCCTGAGCGCGCGGATCTCCATGATCCAGACCGTATGCCACCCGGCGGACATACCCCCCCCGGCGGCGGGCGGTCAGTCGAGGGTGGCGAGGACCTCGTCGGGGACGTCGAAGTTGGCGTAGACGTCCTGGACGTCGTCGGAGTCCTCAAGGGCGTCGAGGAGGCGGAAGACCTTCTTGGCGTTGTCCTCGTCGAGGGGGACGGTGACGCTCGGCAGGAACTTGCTCTCGGCCGAGTCGTAGTCGATCCCGGCGTCGACCAGGGCGGTGCGGACCGCGACCAGGTCGGCGGCCTCGCTGACGACCTCGAAGTTGTCCTCGTCGAGCTCGTTGACCTCCTCGGCCCCCGCGTCCAGGACGGCCATCATCACGTCGTCCTCGCTGGTGCCCGACTTGGGGACGATCACGACGCCCTTGCGGGCGAACATGTAGGAGACCGAGCCCGGGTCGGCGAGCGAGCCGCCGTTGCGGGTGAGCGCGACGCGGACCTCGGAGGCGGCCCGGTTGCGGTTGTCGGTCAGGCACTCGATGAGGACGGCGACCCCGCCGGGCGCGTAGCCCTCGTAGGTGATCGTCTGCCAGTCGGCGCCCCCGGCCTCCTCACCGGCGCCGCGCTTGCGGGCGCGCTCGATGTTGTCGTTGGGGACGGAGTTCTTCTTCGCCTTGTAGATGGCGTCGTAGAGGGTCGGGTTGGCGTCGGGATCGCCGCCGCCGGTCCGGGCCGCCACCTCGATGTTCTTGATGAGCTTGGCGAAGAGCTTGCCCCGTTTGGCGTCGAGGGCCGCCTTCTTGTGCTTGGTCGTCGCCCATTTGGAATGGCCGGACATGCTGTCATTCCTCCTCTGTCGCCCGGCGCACCAGATCGGCGAAGTAGTGGTGCACGCGGAAGTCGCCAGTCAACTCCGGGTGGAACGCGGTCGCCATGAGGCGCCCCTGGCGGACGGCGACGATCCTACCGGCGTTCGGGCCCCCCTCGGCGCGTCCGAGCACCTCGACGGCGTCGCCGACGGACTCCACCCAGGGCGCCCGGATGAAAACGGCGTGGTACGGCGCGTCCCCCATGCCGGTCAGCTCGACGTCGGCCTCGAACGAGTCGACCTGCCGGCCGAAGGCGTTGCGGCGCACGGTCATGTCGATCCCGCCGGCGGTCTCCTGGCCCGCGACGCCGTCCCTGATCCGGTCCGCCAGCATGATCATGCCGGCGCAGGAGCCGTAGGCGGGCATCCCCGCCTCGATCCGCTTGCGCAGCGGTTCCAGCAGGTCGAACGAGCGCGCCAGCCGCCACATCGTGGTGGACTCCCCGCCGGGCAGGACGAGGCCGTCCACCCGCTCCAGCTCCTCGGGGCGGCGCACGGTCAGGGTGCGCGCCCCGGCCGCGTCGAGCGCGCGGACGTGCTCCAGCACGTCGCCTTGCAGGGCGAGGACACCGATCGTAGGCACAGCGGTCACGTAGCACCCTTCCGGGACGCGCGGGGATGAACCAACCTTAGACGTCACGTACAACGCCGCGCGACCTGGCGCGTCTTCCCTCCGGCTCCCCCGCCTCCCTCTCGGCGGGCCCGTGGGTCAGGCGTGTTTGAAGCGGCGGAGGGGGAGCTCCAGCGGCAGGAAGCCGTCGTTGCCGCGGTCGGCGATGCCGCGGCCGAACATGTGCGCCTCGGCGAGCGCGAGCCCGAACTCCTCGGGGTCGAACGGCAGCGGCACGTCGGGCGCGCCCGCGTCGATGGCGCGCCAGAACGGCCGCTCGGCGGGGAGCCGCTCGCCCTGGTCGACGACGACGCCGTCCTCCGCGGTGACGAACACGTCGCGGCGCAGCTCGCCGGACTCGTACCAGCGGAACCAGCAGCCGCGGATGACCGTGTGCAGGACGAGGACCCCGCAGTGCGAGCCGGGCAGCGCCGCGGCGGCGGTGTCGGCGATCCGGCGGGCGTCGTCGTCGAGGCAGAACAGCCGCCGGTCGCACAGCAGCAGCGCCCGCTCGAACGCCCCGACGAACAGCTCGTCGTCGTAGGGCCAGAGCGCGAAGTCCAGGACGGTGTCACCGGTCTCCCTGAGGGTGTCCGCCGGGTAGAGGCCGCGCGCGATCTCCGCGGCCGCGTCCGGATCGGGCACCAGGCCCGGCCGGAACACCTCGGTGGGTTCACCCGCGCTCGCGCACGCCAGCGCGACCGACCAAGCCATGCTCGTCCCTCCCGCGGCCGGACGCCGCCTGAGAGGCGTTCCGCTCTGGGGGACGCCCCCCAGCTCCCCCGGGAAATGCCTCTGTGACCGGCCGCGCCGCCAGCGTAAACCCTGTAAGGGCGCGCTGTGGAGTGGGGGCCTCGGTTTAGGTCACCAGCCGCGCCCGGCGAACTTCTGGTCCTCGCCGAGGGAGGCGGCGCTGATGCCGACCATGGCCTCGCCGAGCCCGCGGGAGACCTTGGCGATGACGCCCGGGTCGTCGTGGAAGGTGGTGGCCTTCACGATCGCCTCGGCGCGCTGCGCCGGGTTGCCGGACTTGAAGATCCCCGAGCCGACGAAGACGCCCTCGGCGCCGAGCTGCATCATCATGGCCGCGTCGGCGGGGGTGGCGATGCCGCCGGCGGTGAACAGCACGACGGGCAGCTTCCCGGCCTCCGCGACCTCCTTGACCAGCTCGTAGGGGGCCTGGAGCTCCTTGGCGGCGACGTACAGCTCGTCCTCGGGGAGGTTCTGCAGCCTGCGGATCTCCTGCCGGATCTTGCGCATGTGGGTGGTGGCGTTGGAGACGTCGCCGGTGCCGGCCTCGCCCTTGGAGCGGATCATCGCCGCGCCCTCGGTGATGCGGCGCAGCGCCTCGCCGAGGCTGGTGGCGCCGCAGACGAACGGGACGGTGAACGCCCACTTGTCGATGTGGTTGTCGTAGTCGGCGGGGGTGAGCACCTCGGACTCGTCGATGTAGTCGACGCCGAGCGCCTGCAGCACCTGGGCCTCGACGAAGTGGCCGATGCGGGCCTTGGCCATGACCGGGATGGACACCGCGGCGATGATCCCGTCGATCATGTCGGGGTCGCTCATCCGGGAGATGCCGCCCTCGGCGCGGATGTCGGCGGGCACCCGCTCCAGGGCCATGACGGCGACCGCGCCCGCGTCTTCGGCGATCTTGGCCTGCTCGGGCGTGACGACGTCCATGATCACGCCGCCCTTGAGCATCTCCGCCATGCCGCGCTTGACGCGGGCGGTCCCCGTCGCCGGCGCGGTGTTCTCAGGGGCTGGAGTGGAAGTGGACACGGGCATTCCTCACATGACGGCCGATAAGTCACCTTCCATAATATTGCCTGCTTGTGCGACTTCCGGACCCGGCAGAGTGTCAGGGGCTCCTGGGCGTTCACTTACGGGGTGTAGGGCCAGGTCGGCCGGCGGGCTCAGGGGGTGTAGGGCTTGCCGTCGTTGACGAGGACGACCCAGACCTGGCCGGGCGCGAAGTTCATCGGCTCGCCGGTCGCGGTGGTGAACGTGGTGCCCTTGTCCTCCGACGGGCGCGACCACCTGGCCTTGTGGGCCTTCCCGTCGCGCAGGACGAGGGCGCGCCCGGTGCCGGTGGTGTCGATCAGCGGCGTGTAGCTGCCGAGGAAGTCGTGGAACTTCGACCGGGTGGTCTTGGCGTACTGGACGACGACCGTCCGCCCGCCGAGCCGGCCGCCCTCGGCGGCGCGGTCGGGGCGCCCGCCCCAGCTGGCGAGCCACCGCTTCTGCCCGGCCGACCAGGTGAACCCCATGTTCGCCGACGGCCACCGCGCGGTGAACGACTTGATCGGCTTGCCGCCCGCGGGCGCGGCCCCGAACGTGAAGCCGATGTCACGCGGCCCCGTGGCCTTCGGCGCCCGCCTGAGCAGGTCCTTGGGGTCGGCGTACAGGTTGTACGGGATGGGCTTGGCGCCGGACCTCAGGTACGCCCCGCCCGCCTTCTCCTGCGAGACGTCGTACACGGGCGACTCGCGCACGTACTTCTTCATCTTGCTCTGCACGCCGGAGAACGCGAAGGCGGGCCGGCCGAACTGCGGCAGGATGTGCAGGTCGGAGATGCGGGCGCTGCGGATGGGCCCGACCCGCTTCGGCAGCCGGGACGAGTACACCGCCATCAGCCGGGTCTCGCCGCCCTCGACCTGCTCGACGTAGACGATGTCGGCGGACGCCACCCCGCTCTGCGGGAACGCCGGCGCGGTGTTCTCGATCTTGACGGCGAGGACGGGGCCGGTCAGTCCCTTCGTGCCGCCGGTGAACGGGTGCGTGGCGGGCGCGGGCGTCCCGGACTCCCCCGGGCCGCCGGTGCTGACCGGTGGCGGCGCCGACTCCGGGTCGCCGGAGTCCGAGCAGGCCGGCAGGGCGGCGGCGGCGAGGGCGGCGACGCCGAGCCACGCCGCCGCCCGCCGTCCGCCGCCGGTGCTGTCCCAGACGGATCGCACGATGTGCCCCTCCCTTGGACGATCTGCCAGAGGGTAGCGAATGCGTCCCGATACGCCCGACCCCTACCGGCCGTACGGCGGGCGCGGGCCCGGGCGCTCAAATGCCGGGCGGGTCGTCGTCGATCTCGAAGAAGTCCGGGAGCGGGGCGCGGCCGGCGAGCGGCAGGACCCGGATGAGCGGCTTGCGGCGCGCGGCGCGGGCCTGGGCGACGGCGTCGTTGTAGAAGCGGCGGGCGTAGGCGACCTTCGCGGCGGACGAGGACAGCTCGTCCAGCACCGCCTCGCCCGCGCCCTCGCCCTGCGCGGTGAGGGTCCCGACGAACTCGGGCTGGTCGACGACCGCGCGCAGCGCCCGCGACAGGTCGCTCTCGGCGAACTCGCGGTTCTCGGAGTCGGCGGTCCGGGCCTCGTGCGCGGCGGTGGCCAGCACCAGGCTGGTGGCCGGGTCGAGGAACCGGGAAGCGGCCAGCTCCAGCGCGGCGGCGGCCCGCCTGACCAGCGCGGCGTCCAGCGCGGCCCGGGCGGTCTCGACGCGGACGTGCAGCCGGTCGAGGCGGGTGGCGCGCCACGACACGTACACGGCGACCAGGAACGCGACGGCGAACCAGAACAGGACGTCGATGACCCAGTCGTAGGACATCCGCGTCCGCCTAGGCGCCGAGGCCGGACTCGACGACGCCCGCGCCGGCGCCGACGAGCGCGACCGTCTCGTACACCCTGAGCACGTCGCGGGCCACGGCCGACCAGTCGTAGGCGCGGACGGCGGCGCGGGCCTCCGCCGACAGCTGCTTGCGCCGGGCCGGGTCGTCGAGGAGCTCGCCCGCCGCCGCCGCGAGGGCCTCGTGGTCGCCGGCCGGGAACAGCGCCCCGGCGCGCCCGCCGAGCAGGACCCGGTCGAACGCCTCGATGTCGCTGGCCAGGATGGGCGCGCCCGCCGACATCGCCTCGGCGAGGACGATGCCGAAGCTCTCGCCGCCGAGGTTCGGCGCGACGAACACGTCCACCGAGTGGTAGGCGCGGACCTTGTCCTCCTCGCTGACCAGGCCGAGGACGACGACCCGGTCGCGCAGTTCGGGCGAGACGCGGGAGAGCACGTCGCCGGCGTCCCCGGGTCCGGCGAGCAGCAGCCGCAGGCGGGGGCGCCGCCGGCCGAGGATCTCGAAGGCGCGCAGGAGCACGTCCAGGCCCTTGCGCGGCTCGTCCATCCGGCCGAGGAAGCCGAGCGCGCCGCCCCCACCGGCGCCGTCGCCGGGCCCGGGTGGCGCGGCTCCGGCGGGCGGGACGCGGCCGGGCCAGCCGGGCAGCGGGTCCGCCATCGTGTACCGCTCGGTCGCGACGCCGTTCGGGATCAGCACGGCGTCGCCGCCGAGGTGCTCGACGAGGCTCGTGCGGGCCGCCTCCGACACCGCGATCCGGCCGGTGATCTTCTCCAGCGCGGACTGCAGGATCGGCGACATGACCGACAGCGCCCGCGACTTCACGAACGACGCGTGGAACGTGCCGACGATCGGGCCGTCCGCCGCCCAGCAGGCCAGCAGCCCCAGCGACGGCGCCGCGGGCTCGTGGACGTGCAGGACGTCGAAGCCGCCGTCGTGGATCCAGCGCCGGACGCGGCCCGCCGACAGGAACCCGAACGCCAGCCGCGCCACCGACCCGTTGTAGGGGACGGGGACCGCGCGCCCGGCCGGCACCACGTGCGGCGGCAGCCGCGCGTCGTCGTCCGCGGGCGTGATCACCGACACCCGGTGGCCGTACGCGATCAGCGCCTCGGCGAGGTCGCCGATGTGCTGCTGGACGCCGCCCGGCACGTTCCACGTGTACGGGCAGACGATGCCGACCTTCACCGCGTGCCGACCTTCATTGCGTGCCGACCTTCATTGCGTGCCGACCTTCATTGCGTGCCGACCTTCATTGCGTGCCGACCTTCATTGCGTGCCGACTCTCATCAAGCCTCGTCCGCCAGGTCTTCCACCCAGACTTTCTGCAGCATGTGCCAGTCTTCGGGGTGGGCGGCGATGCCCTCCTCGAAGACCCGCGCGAGCTCCTGGGTCATCGCCTGGATCTTCTCCTGCCTGCCGCCCTCGTCCGGCGCCCGGATCTCCTCGTGCACGCGCGCCGCCCAGTACTCGTCCTCATACCAGAGTGTCACGGGAATGAGCGCGGCGCCGGTCTGGAGGGCGAGCGCCGCCGAAACGGCGGGCATCCGGGCCGTCGCGCCGAAGAACCGGACGTCGATTCCGCTGTCGGTCAGGTCCCGGTCGACGACGAGGCAGACGGGCCCGCCCGCGCGGAGCCGCTGCGCCATGCGGCCGTACGCCGACGCGCCCTGGTGCGCGAGGACCTCCATGCCGAGACCCTCCCGGAACTCCACGAACCGGTCGAACAGCGACTCCGGCCTGAGCCGCTCCGCGACGGTGGTGAACGGGTACCCGCAGTGGACGAGCCATGCCCCGGCGTGCTCGTAGTTGCCCATGTGCGGCAGCGCGAGGATGACGCCGCGGCCGGAGTCGAGGTTGTTGAAGATCTTCTTCTCGCCGGTGACCCGCATCCGGCCGAGGATCCGCGCCCGGTCGTACTCGGGCAACCGGAACACCTCCAGCCAATAGCGGAAGTAGGAGCGCAGCACCCGCTTGCTGAGGACGCGGACCTCGTCGTCGACGGCGTCCTTGCCGAGGACGCGGCACAGGTTCTTCTCCAGCTGCCGGACGCCGGCGCCGTGGCGGTGCCAGGTGCGGTCGGCGAGCGCGGTGAACGCGAGCCGGGCCGCGCCCTCGGGCATCTTCCGGACGACCGTCCAGCCGAAGGCGTAGGCGGCGTCGGTGACCTCGTCCCGCAGGTCCGCGGCGAGTTCCCGCGGGCGGGCTGCGTTCACGGGCGCGGCTCCGGCGCCGCCGCCCCGTCCACCCGGGCGCCGCCGGAGTCGCCGCCGGCTTCCTTGGCGGCGGCGTCCCTGGCCTGGACGTAGACCGTGGCGAACCGCTGCCCGATCGTGATCGTGCTCAGCGCGGCGAGCGCCCACAGCGCGACCGCGAGGATGAACGGCACCCCCAGCCCGTCGAACCCGGCGGCGACCAGCGCCACGATGAGCCGTTCCGCGCGCTCGGCGATGCCGACGTTGCAGGTGTAGCCGAGGCCCTCGGCGCGGGCCTTGGCGTAGGACACCACGACCCCGGCGACCAGGCAGTACAGCGCGAGCCCGGCGAGCAGCTCCCGGTCGTCCCGGTACAGCCCGATCATCAGCCCGGAGAAGATCGCGGCGTCGGCGACCCGGTCCATGGTGGAGTCCAGGAACGCGCCGAACTTGGAGATCTTGCCGGTGACGCGGGCGACGGCGCCGTCCAGCATGTCGAACAGCACGAACGCGGTGATGACCATCGTGCCCCAGAAGAACTCGCCCCGCGGGAACAGGACGAGGGCGCCGGCGGCGACGCCGAGCGTCCCGACGACGGTGATGGCGTTCGGCGACGGCCCGATCCGCGCGACCGCGTGGCCGACGGGCGTGAGGACGCGTTCCAGTCCGGGCCTGATCTTGTTGAGCATCGCCGTCCGTTCTGCTGGTCTCGGGGCGCCCCGCCGTCCGGCCCGGCGGGGCCGCCGCCGCGGCGGGCCCATCGTAGTGCGGCGGGCACGCACCGGTGGTCAGGGCCGGGTTTGGGGCGTCCGCGCCGCGGACAGATCACGGTTGATTGTCCTTCACCCCTTGTGGTCCCGCTCGTCACGGGAAAAGGTGGTGGTACGGGTGTGACGTCGGTCACGCACGTTGGACGAGGTCGGACGCCGCACTCGGACGTCAGGGCCGGACCGCCGCGAGGTCCGGGCCCAACCGCACGCGGGCCCCGCACGTGCGCGACACGCGCGGAGACCCCTCCGAGGAGGTAGTCATGGCGGACAAGGGAGGCCACCCGGGAGCCCCCGGCAGGGCACCGGAGGCCGGCGGGTGCGACAAGGTGCGCAATGTCGCGCTGGTCGGCCATTCCGGGGCCGGGAAGACGACGCTGGTGGAGGCGCTGCTCGCCGCCACGGGCACGCTGCAGCGGGCGGGGAAGGTCGAGGACGGCACGACCGTCAGCGACTACGACGAGGTCGAGGTGCGCCAGCAGCGCTCGGTGAACCTCGCGCTCGCCCCGTTCGAGCACGGCGGCGTCAAGATCAATCTCATCGACACCCCCGGCTACGCCGACTTCGTCGGCGACCTGCGGGCCGGGCTGCGCGCCGCGGACGCCGCGCTGTTCGTGATCTCGGCGGTGGACGGCATCGACGGCCTCAGCCGGATGCTGTGGGAGGAGTGCGCGGCCGTCGGGATGCCCCGCGCGGTCGTCGTCACCAAGGTCGACCAGCAGCGCGGCGACTTCGACGACGTGGTCATGACCTGCCAGGACGTCTTCGGCGAGGGCGTCGCGCCGCTGTACTTCCCGGTCAGCGGCGGGGACGGCCTGAAGGGCCTGATCGGGCTGCTGACGCAGCGCTGCCTCGACTACTCCACCGGGAGGCGCACCGACTGCGAACCCGACGCGGAGTACCTGGACCAGATCTCCGAGCAGCGGGCGACGCTGATCGAGGGGATCATCCAGGAGAGCGAGGACGAGTCCCTCATGGACAGGTACCTGTCCGGTGAGGACATCGACGTCAAGGCGCTCATCGAGGACCTGGAGACCGCGGTGGCGCGCGGCAGCTTCTACCCCGTCCTCGCGACGTCGGTGCCGCACGGCGACCATCCGGGCCCGGTCGTCGGCATGCTGGAGCTGCTGGAGATCATCACCCAGGCGTTCCCGTCGCCCCTCGAACACGGCATTCCCCCCGTGACCCCGGTGAAGGGCGGGCCGCAGAAGGAGGTCTCCTGCGACCCGGACGGGCCGCTGGTCGCCGAGGTGATCAAGACGACGTCCGACCCGTACGTCGGCCGGATCTCGCTGGTCCGGGTGTTCTCCGGGACGCTGCGCCCCGACACGACCGTGCACGTGTCCGGGCACGGCATGGAGGACCGCGGCCACGAGGACCACGACGTCGACGAGCGCGTCGGCGCGCTCACGTCCCCGCTCGGCAAGGCGCAGCGGACGGTCTCGTCCTGCATCGCGGGCGACATCTGCGCGGTCGCGAAGCTCACCCGCGCCGAGTCGGGCGACACGCTGTCCGATCCGGGCTCCCCCGTGGTGATGGCCCCCTGGTCGATGCCCGACCCGCTGCTGCCGGTGGCGATCCGGGCCAAGTCCAAGGCCGACGAGGACAAGCTCAGCCAGGCGCTCGGCCGGCTCGTCGCCGAGGACCCCACGCTCCGGCTGGAGAACAACTCCGAGACCCGCCAGCTCGTGCTGTGGTGCATGGGCGAGGCCCACGCCGACGTGCTGATCGACCGGCTCAGGTCCCGGTACGGCGTCGAGGTCGAGCGGGTCGACCTGCGCGTTCCGCTGCGGGAGACGTTCGGCGGGTCCGCCAAGGGCCTCGGCCGGCACGTCAAGCAGAGCGGCGGGCACGGCCAGTACGGCATCTGCCACATCGACGTGGAGCCGCTGCCGTCCGGTGGGGGCTTCGAGTTCGTCGACAAGATCGTCGGCGGGGTGATCCCCCGGCAGTTCATCCCGTCGGTGGAGAAGGGCCTGCGGCAGCAGATGACGCGCGGCGTGTCCGCCGGGTATCCGCTGGTCGACATCAAGGTCACGCTCCGCGACGGCAAGGCCCACTCGGTCGACTCCTCGGACATGGCGTTCCAGGCGGCCGGGGCGCTCGCGCTCAAGGACGCGGCGGGACAGGTGCCCGTCCTGCTGCTGGAGCCGGTCGACGAGGTGGACGTGCTCATCGCGGACGACTACGTGGGCCCGATCATGTCCGATCTGTCGTCACGGCGCGGCCGGGTGCTGGGCTCCCAGGCGGTGCCCGGCGGCCGCACGATGATCAAGGCGGAGGTGCCGCAGCTGGAGATCATCCGGTACGCGATCGACCTGCGGTCGATGTCGCAGGGCACCGGGACGTTCAGCCGGACGTTCCTGCGCTACGAGCCGCTCCCGTCGCACCTGGCCGAGAAGGTCGCCGCGGCCGACGGCGCCTGACCGTCCCGCCACACGGATGGGGCGGCCCGGCCAGGCCGCCCCATCGGTGTGGAGTTCATCCTTTGGTCACCCGGCTCTCATCCCAGAGGTTGAGACAAGGTCGGCCGCCGGGGCGATGATCTTCGCGAATCGCCATGTAACGCTTACTCTGCGATGGAGAACGCGGGGGAAGAGCAGCGGCGCGAGGGGCCCGGCCGGCGCCGTTTCGTCAAGAGCCTGGGGCTCGCGGCCGGTGGGCTGCTCGCGGGCGGCGCCGGTGTCGTGACCGAGCAGAAGTGGAAGACCAAGCCCGTCCCGGCCTCGGCCGCGTCGGTGGAGTCGTGGCGCCCGCCCGGCTGCCAGGTCGACGTGTTCTGGTCGGTCGACACCAAGCGGCGCCTCGTCGCGCTCACCTTCGACGACGGCCCCATGGAGCGGTGGACGCCGCAGGCCCTCGACGCGCTCGACGCCGAGAAGGTGCCCGCGACGTTCTTCGTCGTCGGGAGCAGGCTCGTCCGCAACGCCGAGCTCGTCCGCGGCCGGTTCGACCGGCACGAGATCGCCAACCACACGTGGCGGCACGACGACCTGTCGAGGATGAGCCACAAGAGCGCCTACGAGTCGATCCACCGGACGCACGAGGCGATCAAGGAGGTCACCGGCCGGACGGCGACGCTGCTGCGGCCGCCGTGGGGGCGGCTCGGCGGGACGACCCTGCACGTCGCCGCCGAGCACGGCTACGACATCGCGCTGTGGTCGCTGCTGGTGCAGGACCGCCGGCTCGCCGACCGCCCGTCGAAGCTGGTGGCCTCCGTCGTGGACAACGCCGAGCCGGGCACCATCGTGCTCGCCCACGAGGTCGGGGCGCCGAGCCGGAAGGTCGCCGTCCAGAAGCTGCCCGCCATGATCCGCGGCCTGCGGGACAGGGGCTTCGAGTTCGTCACCGTGTCCCAGCTGCGGCAGGCGGCGACGGGCGGCGCCGGGGCCCAGGGCGGGGCGCCGGTGCGGGCGGCGGGGAGTGAAAGGGATCTTGGTACCGGGGCGCGCCGGCGGCTCTAGGGTGGGGTGATGCAGATCCCGGCCCACCGCCTCGGCGCTTCCGCGCGGCTCTGGCGGTCCGTCGTCGGCGCCGCCGTCGTCGGCGCGCTCTTCTACAGCAGCGCCTACGGCGGCAACGACCACTTCCCGCTCGGGCCGATGACGCAGTTCGCATTCTCGGTGAAGGACGACGGCGGCACGATCAACTCGTTCTGGCTGGAGGCCGACACCGCGCAGGGCCGGCGCGTGAAGCTGTCGATGGACGCGGTCGGGACGGGCATGAAGCGGGCCGAGATCGAGGGGCAGATGAGCCGGATCGTCCGCGACCCGTCGCTGCTCCAGGGGATCGCCGACGGGCAGCGCAGGCTGCATCCCGGCGACCCCAGACTGACCAGGGTGTACGTCGTGCAGGAGATCAAGACGTTGAAGCGCGGGAAGGTCGTGTCGGTCACCAAGCGGGACCGTGTCGTCTGGGACGTGCGGTGACGGCGGCGGCGACACCGCAGGCGCCCCGTCCCGTCGAGGCCGAGGCCCCCGTGGACGCCCCCGTCCGCACGGCGTGGGGCCGCTGGTGGTTCGGGCCGGTCCCGCGGGCCCGCGTCGCCTGGCTGCGGATCCTCGGCTACGTGTTCCTGCCGTTCGACATGCTGCTGCTGACCAGGAGCTCACTGGCGCACGCGCGGCTGCCCGCCGACCTGTACCAGCCGGTCCTGCTCGGACGGCTGCTGCACCTGCCCGCGCCCACGCCGTGGGCGATGTACACGCTGCTGGTGGTGACGCTCGCGGCCGGGTTCGTCGCGGCGACCGGCCGGGTGCTGCCGAGGGCGTCCGGGTACGTCGCGGCGTGCGGCTACCTGTGGTGGGTCACGATCAGCATGTCGTACGGCAAGGTCGACCACGACCATCTGGCGCTGGTCGTGGCGCTGTTCGTGCTGCCGAGCGCCGGGCGCGCGAAGATCGGCGACACGCGGGGCTGTGAGGCGTCGGCGTGGGCGGTGCGCTGCGTCCAGATCGGCGTCGTGGCGGCGTACTTCCTGTCCGCGTGGGCGAAGGTGCGCATCGGCGGGTTCCCCGCGTGGCCGAACGGCAACACCGTCCAGTGGGCGCTGAGCCGGCGCGGGACGGCGTTCGGCCGCAGGTTCATCGACCACTCCCCGCTGCTGAAGGCCAGCCAGTGGTTCATGTTCGTCGCGGAGGCGGTGTCCCCCGTGATGCTGTTCCTGCGCGGGCGGCCGCTGTACCTGCTGGTCCTGTTCTTCGCGGGCTTCCACGCCGTCACGTACGCGCTGATGAGCATCCACTTCATGCCGCACGCGATCTGGCTGGCGGCGTTCCTGCCGCTGGAGCGGCTCACCGGGCTGCTGCCCGAGCGGCTGCGCGGCCACGCGGCGGAGGAGACGCCGGCGGCCGGTCAGCGCGAGCCGCTGCCGTCCTGACGAGGGCCCTCCTGATCGGTGGCGCCCGGCCGGTCGGCAGCCGGGAGTTTGCACGCCGCCGTCCCGCCGGGCATGCGGTGCCGGTTGGCGGCGATGAGCCGGTAGGCGGCGTGCGCGGCCCAGCTCACCGGCGCGATCCGGACGGCGACGCCGAGCGCCCGCCAGGCGCCGCCGGCTTCGGTCAGCAGCCGCCCGACGGCGTCCGCGCCGCCGCTGACCCGGCCGAGCCGGTCGACCCACAGCACCTCGTGCTCGGCGCGTTCGACCGTGGTGCCGAGCCCGTCCAGGTCGGCAGACTGGAACGGGACGATCTCCGCCCGGACGGGCACGTGCCGCTCCAGGAAACGCGCCGAGGACGTGCAGAAGCCGCAGTCGCCGTCGTACACCAGCACCGGCAGCTCACGCCGCGTCAGCGGGCTCATGAGGACGGCCAGGCGTCGGCGAGCAGCTGCCGGGTGTCGCGCAGCAGTTGCGGTAGCACCTTGGTGTGCCCGACGACGGGCATGAAGTTCGTGTCGCCGCCCCAGCGCGGGACGACGTGCTGGTGCAGGTGCGCCGCGATGCCCGCGCCGGCGACGAGCCCGAGGTTCATGCCGACGTTGAACCCCTGCGCGCCGCTGGCCTTGCGCAGCGCGGTGAGCGCCTGCCGCGTCAGCGCGGCGAGCTCGGTGTACTCGGGCTCGTCGAGGTCGGTGTAGTCGGCGACGTGCCGGTACGGGACGACCATGAGGTGCCCCGAGTTGTACGGGTAGAGGTTCAGCACCGCGTACACCGACTCGCCGCGCGCCACGACGAGGCCCTCGTCGTCGGGCATCTTCGGGATGTCGCAGAACGGGCAGCCGTCGCCCGAGCCCGCCCCCGTCGGCTTGTTCTCGCCCTTGATGTAGGCCATCCGGTGCGGGGTCCACAGCCGCTGGAAGGTGTCGGGCTCGCCCGCGCCGCCCCTCTCCTCCTCGAAGCGGGGGCCAGGCTCGTTCTCTGCGCTCAAGGCGGCGGTCTCCTTTTGTTCACGGCCTGACCAGCAGCATAGAGAGCGGCGGCCGCGGGCAGGTAGCCGGGATCCCCGACCGCGGCGCGCGCGGGACGCGCCCGCGAGCGCGGCCGTGCGTGACGTTTCGCGGGTCGCTCCGCCACCATGGTCACTCCACCGAACCCCAGGGAGCGATCATGACCGGGCTCGACAAGGGCTTCAGCGGGAGTGGCGAGCCGAGACCGGAGCCCGGCGCCGGGCCGTTCTTCCCCGGGCCGGGCGCGAACCGGGGCACGGTCCCGCCGCCGCGCGGGCCGCTTCCCGCGCCGCCCGCCGTCGCGCCCGCCACCGGGCCCGCCACCGGGGGCTCGGCCGTGACGTCGGGGGCGAACGCGCTGCCGATGACGCTGCACGGCACGCCCGGCGACATCACCACCGCCGTCGACGGCCGCATCACGATCGAGAACGGGGTCATCGGCAAGATCGCCGCGCTGGCCGCGCTGGAGGTCGACGGGGTCGCCGCGCTCGTCCCGCGTCCCGGCGGCGCGGGCGGGCCGGACGCCCCGGGCGGCGCGGGCGCCGCGCGGACGCGGGCGGGCGTGCGCGTCGACCTCGACGAGGACGCCGACGAGGTCACGCTCGACGTCGCCATCGCGGTCGAGTACGGCACCGTCATCAAGGACGTGGCGAAGCTCGTGAAGGCGAACGTGGCGCGGGTCGCTGGCCTGATGCTCGGGATGCGGATCACCGCGGTCAACGTGTCGGTGGAGGACGTCCACGCGCCCGGCGGTCAGGCGGCGGCGCGGGCGTAGCACGTCTGCATGGCGACCCCGACCGACACCGTGGTGACCTTGACGCGCTGGACGAGCTGAGGCGCGACGCCCTTGAAGTGGAACGTGTGCGCCCCGCCGCCCCGCACGGTCGTCTGCTGGGACGCGGGCGCACGGCCCCCGTCCAGGGACATCTCGGCCCGGATCGCCCCGCTGGCGGAGACGGCGATGACGACGTCGACCCCGTCGCGGACCGCGCGGTAGTACGCGCTGCCGCGCGGGCACCACTCCGGCTCGGCCGACCCGTTCTGCTCGGGGATCGGCGGCCCGCCGCCGCCCTGCTCTCCGGGGTACGGCTGCCCGCCGCGGTCCTCCCGCGGAGCCGGGCGCACCGTGCCGGCGGGCACGCCGGGGTCGTCCGGCCGCCCGCCCGTCGGCGCGGCGGACGGGTTCGCCGAGCGCTGGGCGCCGGCGGCACCGGCGCCCTGTTCGCCGTCGTCCATCAGCGGCAGGAGGAGCACCACGAGCGCGGCGGCCGCCAGCAGCACGGCGCCGCCGTAGCCCCCGGCGCGGACCCAGCCGGACCGGGCCCGGCGGGACCAGGGCCGCCGCCCCGGCCGCCTGGTCCTCGTCCGCCGTCCCCTCAGCACGCGGGCCGTCAGATCTGCACGCGCGCCTCGACCGCCTTGACGATCTCGTCGACCGCCTCGGCGATGGGGACGCCGTTCTTCTGCTCGCCGTTGCGGTACCGGAACGACACCGCGTCCTTGGCCACGTCGTCGTCGCCCGCGAGGAGCATGTACGGGATCTTCTGCTTCTGCGCGTTGCGGATCTTCTTCTGCATCCGGTCGGACGAGGTGTCGACCTCGACCCGGACACCGCGCTCGCGCAGCGCCGCGGCGATCCTGTCCAGGTGCGGGACGTGGGCGTCGCCGATCGGGATGCCGACGGCCTGCACCGGCGCCAGCCACGGCGGCATCGCGCCCGCGTAGTGCTCCAGCAGCACCCCGAAGAACCGCTCGATCGACCCGAACAGCGCCCGGTGGATCATGACGGGCTGCTTCCGGGTACCGTCCGCCGCCTGGTACTCCAGGCCGAACCGCTTGGGCTGGTTGAAGTCGACCTGGATGGTGGACAGCTGCCAGGTCCGGCCGATGGCGTCCTTGGCCTGCACGGAGATCTTCGGGCCGTAGAACGCGGCGCCGCCCGGGTCGTCGACCAGGTCGAGGCCGGACTCCTCGGCCGCCCTGCGGAGCGCCTCGGTGGCCTCGTCCCAGTCGGCGGCGTCCCCGATGAACTTCGGCGAGTCGTCGCGGGTGGACAGCTCCAGGTAGAACTCGCTCAGCCCGTAGTCGCGCAGCAGGTCGAGGACGAAGGCGAGCAGGTCCTTCAGCTCGTCGCCCATCTGCTCCTTGGCGCAGTAGATGTGCGCGTCGTCCTGGGTCATGCCGCGGACGCGGGTGAGGCCGTGCACGACGCCGGACTTCTCGAACCGGTACACCGAGCCGAACTCGAACAGCCGCAGCGGCAGCTCCCGGTAGGACCGGCCCCGCGCCCGGAAGATCAGGTTGTGCATGGGGCAGTTCATCGGCTTGAGGTAGTAGTCGCCGCCGTCGACCTGCATGGGCGGGAACATGTCGTCCTTGTACCAGCCGAGGTGCCCGGAGGTGTCGAACAGGTCGCCCTTGGTGATGTGCGGGGTGTTGACGAACTCGTAGCCGCTCGCCTCGTGCCGCCTGCGGGAGTAGTCCTCCATGACGCGGCGGACGACGCCGCCCTTCGGGTGGAACACGGCGAGGCCGCTGCCGATCTCGGGCGGGAAGGAGAACAGGTCGAGCTCGGCGCCGAGCCTGCGGTGGTCGCGCTTCTCGGCCTCCTCCAGGAACCTGAGGTACTCGTCCTGCTTCTCCCTGGACTCCCACGCGGTGCCGTAGATCCGCTGGAGCTGCGGGTTCTTCTCGCTGCCGCGCCAGTACGCGCCGCCGGACCGCATCAGCTTGAACGCGGGGATGACGCGGGTGGACGGCAGGTGCGGGCCGCGGCACAGGTCCTTCCAGCGCGGCTCGCCGGACTTGGCGTCGAGGTTGTCGTAGATGGTCAGCTCGCCGCCGCCGACCTCGACGCTCGCGCCCTCGGCCGCCTCCTCGGCGGCGCCCGCGCCCTTCAGGCCGATGAGCTCCAGCTTGTAGGGCTCGGCGGCCAGCTCGGCGCGGGCGTCGTCGTCGGAGACGGGACGGCGGGCGAACCGCTGCCCCTGCTTGACGATCTCGCGCATCCGCTTCTCGACGCGCTTGAGGTCGTCGGGGGTGAACGGCTCGGCGACGTCGAAGTCGTAGTAGAAGCCGTTCTCCACCGGCGGGCCGATGCCGAGCTTCGCCTCGGGGAACAGCTCCTGGACGGCCTGCGCCATGACGTGCGCGGCGGAGTGCCGCATGATCGCCCGGCCGTCGGCGGAGCCGATCTCGACCGGCTCGACGGCGTCGCCGTCGCGCAGCGCGGACGCGAGGTCGCGCAGCTCGCCGTTGACCCGGGCCGCGATCACGGTGCGGCCGTCGGCGTCCAGCGCCTGGCCCGCGGTGGTGCCCGCCGGCACCGCCCGCTCGCCGCCGTCGAGGGTGATGCGCAGCTCGGACACGGATTCTCCTCGTGATGATGGGCCGGGATCAGCGGGTTCCGATGGTATCCACTCCGGATCCCTCCCGGACGCATCCGGTTTCATCTGCCGCTCCTCTCGTCAGGGAGGGCCCGGCGGCGGTCCCGGTCGGCGGCCCTGAATAGGCGAAGGGCCCCGGGATCGCTCCCGGGGCCCCACCGCGTGCAATGTCAGGACATGCCGCCGTCGCGCCGGGAGTGACCCGGCGTCGTCGTCTCGAACACATGCGGCATGGGTTCAGCGTAACCGATGGGGGCCGGGCGACGCACCGCCGTAACGGCCCGCTCAGACGCGGGCTCTGGGGGCGGTGAGCTCGTCCATGTCCTCCAGCTCGCGTCCCTTGGTCTCGGGGACGGCGCGGATCACGAACAGCAGCGCCAGGACGGACGCCACCGTGTAGATGCCGTACGCCAGGCCGAGCGAGAACCCGGAGATGCCGGGGAACGTCGTGGTGATCACCCAGTTGGCGAGCCACTGCGCCGCCGCGGCGACGGCGAGCGCGGACGCCCGGATGAAGTTGTTGAACATCTCGCCGAGCATCACCCAGACCACCGGGCCCCAGGTCGCGGCGAACGAGGCGACGAAGACGTTGGCGGCGACCAGCGCGACCGGCCCGGCGACGTCGCCGAGGCGGGGGTCGCCGTCCACGACCGGGGCGGTGGCGAAGCAGATCGTCAACAGGCCGAGGGAGACCGCCATGCCGGCGGCGCCGCCGAGCAGCAGCGGCCGCCGCCCGACCCGGTCGACGAGCGCGATCGCGACCAGCGTGAACACGACGTTGACCAGCGAGTTGATCACCGAGGTGAGCATGGCGTCGTCTTCCGAGAACCCCACGGCCTGCCACAGCGAGGACGAGTAGTAGAAGATCACGTTGATGCCGACGAACTGCTGGAACACCGACAGCAGCACGCCGACCCAGACGATCGGCAGCAGGCCGAGCCGGGGGCCGCGCAGATCGCCCAGGCGCACCGGCCGGTCGCTCGCGATCGACCGCTCGATGCCGACGATCTTGGCGTCCACGTCGCCGTGCCCCATCACCCGGGCGAGGACCTGCCGCGCCCGGGCCGTCTCGTGCTTCTTGACCAGGTACCGCGGCGACTCCGGGATCGCCGTGGCGATGACGCCCCACAGCACGGCCGGGACCATGGCGCTGGCGAACATCCACCGCCACGCGCCGCCGCCCCAGGGGAACGTCCCGGTCGCGCCGCCGTCGGACACCTGGGCGATGACGTAGTCGACGACGAGCGCCGCGAAGATGCCGAGGACGATCGCCATCTGCTGGAGCGAGCCGAGCCGTCCGCGCAGCTCGGCGGGCGCGATCTCGGCGATGTAGGCGGGCGCGATGACGGACGCGGCGCCGATCGCGACGCCGCCGACCAGGCGCCAGAACGTCAGGTCCACCGGGTTGACCGCCAGCGCCGAGCCGAGCGAGCTGATCACGAACAGCAGCGCGGCGAGGTGCATCACCCGCACCCGGCCGATCCGGTCGCCGAGCGGCCCGGCGAACCAGGCGCCGGCGGCGCAGCCGAGCAGCGCGGCCGACACGACGAACCCGACGGCGAAGCCGCTGAGGCCGAACGTCTCCTTGAGCGCGTCGACCGTCCCGTTGATCACCGAGGAGTCGTAGCCGAACAGGAACCCGCCGAGGGCGGCGGCGCCCGCGAGGAGCACGGCGGTGGCGGCCGAGTGCGACGGCGGTGGCGTCATGGGGGCTGATCTTCCCCCGGGAGCGGGCCTTAGTCGCGGACGGCGATCCCGAGGACGTGCGGCGACGCCGGGTTGGCCCGGGCGGACGCGGGGAACTCGAAGTGCCGCTCCGCCCGGACGGTGAACCCGGAGCGGGCGATCCACTCGTCCGTCGGGCGGGTCAGGCGGCAGCCCGCGGCGAGCAGCGGCCACAGCACGTCGGCGTAGCGCTGGAACCGCAGCTTGCCCGGCGTCCTGGCCCGGACGTGCTCGTAGTAGCGCAGCTCCCCGCCGGGCCTGAGGACGCGCCGCAGCTCGGCGAGCGCGCGGACGGGGTCGCGCACCGAGCACAGCACCAGGGACGCCACCGCCACGTCGAACGAGGCGTCGTCCGCGTCGAGGTCCTCGGCGACGCCGGGCAGCACGGTGACGGGGACGGGCGCGCCGGCGGCGGACCGTGCGGCCCGCGCGCGCAGCCGCGGCTCGGGTTCGACGGCGACGACCTCGGTGACCTCGGGCGGGTAGTGCGCGAAGTTGGCCCCGTATCCGGCGCCCACCTCCAGCACGCGGCCGGACGCCCCGGCGAGCAGCTCGGCGCGGTGCGCGTCGCCGCCCGCCTTGGCGCACCCGGCGTCCAGGCGCGGATAGAGCCGGGCGAAGATCGGATGCCTCAGGTCGCTCATTCCCGCAGTCTCCGTCGCCTTGGCGATCATGGCAAGATCGCCCGGCGGCGGCGGGCGGCGGCTGATACCAGGGAGGCGGGTCGCATCTCCCTCCGCCGGGGCACGCCGTCGCGGCGCAGGTCGTTCTAGGCTCGACCGCAAATGAGCGATCCAGACCACGCCGCATCCGGGGCCAGGGCCCGGCTGATCACCGGCGTCCGCGCCGCCGTCGTGCCAGGCCGCGACGACCCGGCCGTCACGCTGCTGCCCGGGAACCTGTCGCTGCGCATCCCGATCATGGCGATCCTGCTCGCGATGACGATCGGCTTCACCGCCGGGTCCATCGCGATCGCCATCGTCGACTACCACGTGCTGCCCGGGCTCGCCTGGCCGCTCGGCGTGCTGCAGGCGACGCCGCTGATCTTCGCGGCGCGGTGGCCGCTCGCCGCGTGGCGCGTCGCGGCGGCCGGGCTGCTGCTGACCGTCGTGGCCCGCCACGGGACGGGTTTCATGCCGTGGCCCGTCACCGCGATCCTGGCGCTGATCGTCATCCTGTTCTTCGTCGGCGTCGGCGCCGACCGGCAGACCACCGTGGGCGTCGGGACGGTCACGATCTGCGGGGTGCTGGTGCCCGCCGTGGTGTTCGGGATGCCGGGCTGGTTCGGGATGATCCTCGCCGGGATCGCGGCGGTCGCGCTGACGTTCGGCGACGCGGTCGGCGGCCGGCACTCGGCCGTGGAGGAGCTGCGCAGGCGGGAGGAGCAGCACCGGCAGGACCTCGCCCGGCAGGCGGTGCTGGAGGAGCGCGCCCGCATCGCCCGCGAGCTGCACGACGTCGTGGCGCACCACATGTCGGTGATCGCGATGCAGGCGGAGGCCGCCCCGTTCAAGATCCCCGACCTGCCCGACTCGGCGAAGCAGACGTTCGGGGTGGTGCGGGACGCGGCGCGCGAGGCGCTCACCGAGACCCGCCGCGTCGTGGGGCTGCTGCGCTCCGACGACGAGGGCGCCGAGCGGGCCCCGCAGCCCGGCCTGGACCGGCTGGACGAGCTGGTCGCCGCGGCCCGCCGCTCCGGGCTCTCGGTCGCGACCGTCGTCGTCGGGATGCCGCGGCCGCTGCACACCGGCGTAGACCTGTCGGCGTACCGGATCGTGCAGGAGTCGCTGAGCAACGCGTCCCGGTACGCGCCGGGCGCGCGGGTCCACGTCGAGATCAAGTACGGCAAGGAGGCGCTGTCGGTGTCGGTCGTCGACGACGGGCCGCGCAGCACGCCGGCGGAGTCGCAGGGCGGCGGGCACGGCCTGGTCGGGATGCGCGAGCGCGTGACGATGCTCGACGGCCGTTTCGAGGCGGGCCCGCGCGACGAGGGCGGCTGGTCCATCCTCGCCGAACTGCCGTACGGCGACACCGACTGATCTTCGTGGCCGTAGGGTTGTGGACGTGACGATTCGGGTGCTGATCGCCGACGACCAGGTGATGATCCGCGACGGGCTCGCGGCGCTGCTGTCCTCCGATCCGGGGATCGAGGTGATCGGGCAGGCGGGCAACGGCCGCGAGGCCGTGGAGATGGCCCGGCGGCTCGACCCCGACGTGATCGTCATGGACATCCGGATGCCGGAGATGGACGGCCTCGCCGCCACCGCCGAGCTGGTCGGCGAACCCGACCCGGACGCCGACCCTGCCGGGGCGCGGCCCAAGGTCCTCGTCCTCACGACGTTCGACCTGGACGAGTACGTGTACGAGGCGCTCGGCGCCGGCGCCAGCGGGTTCCTGCTGAAGGACGCGTCCGCGGCCGATCTGGTGAACGGCGTGCGCGTCGTCGCGGACGGGGACGCGCTGCTCGCCCCGTCGATCACCCGCCGGCTGATCGGCGACTTCGCGCGGCGGCGCCGCCACCAGCGGCCGAGCCCGAAGGCGACCGCGGCGCTGACCCCGCGCGAGCTGGACGTGCTGCGGCTGATCGCGCGCGGGCTGTCCAACGCCGAGATCGCCGGGGAGCTGGTGCTGGCAGAGCAGACGGTCAAGACGCATGTCGGGCACGTGCTGACCAAGCTCGCGCTGCGCGACCGCACCCAGGCCGTCGTCTACGCCTACGAGAACGGCCTCGTCGGCTGATCCCCCGGGTTCAGCGGGACGGGTCGAGGACGAGCTTGCCGATGGTGCGGCGGGCGCGCAGGTCCTCGTGGGCGCGCCTGGCCTCGGTGAGCCCGTACTCGCCGCCCTCGACGACGCGGAGCCGCCCGCCGGTGGCGAGGCCGAACAGGTCGTCCAGCGCGGTGCGCATCACGTCGCCGGGCAGCTGGAAGACGTGCGCCAGCCACATCCCGGAGATCGTGGTGGAGTGCGCCAGCAGCGCGGCCGGACGGACGGGCGACGGCTCCGTCCGCGACGCCATCCCGTAGAAGGCGAGGCGCCCGAACGGCGCGAGGGCGCGCAGGCTCTGGTCGGTGACGGTCCCGCCGGTCATCTCCAGGACGGTGTCGACGCGCCGCCCGCCGTTTGCGTCGATCAGCGCGGCGGTGAGGTCGGGCTCGTTCGCGTCGACCGCGGCGTCGGCGCCGAGTTCGAGCGCGAGGTCGCGCTTGGCCCCGGACGAGGCGGTGGCGATGACCCGTCCGGCGCCCCAGATCTTCGCGAGCTGCACGGCGAGGGACCCGACCCCGCCCGCGGCGGCGTGCACGACGACCGACTCGCCCGGCTCCAGGTGGACGCTGCGGCGCAGCAGCAGCCACGCCGACGCGCCCTGGACGATCATGCCGAGCGCGGTGACGTCGTCGACGGCGGCCGGGACGTCCCAGGCCAGCGCCTCGGGCACGACGGCCTTCTCGGCGTAGCCGCCGGTGCCGACGAGCGCGACGACCCGGCGGCCGTCCGCGGTCGTGCCGACGACCTCGCCGCCCGGCACCATCGGCAGCGCGGACGGCGACAGGTAGCTGTCCTCGGCCTGGTGGGTGTCGGCGTAGTTGACGCCCGCCCGCGAGACGTCGACGAGCAGGTGCCCGGGCCCGGCGGACGGGTCGGGCAGCTCGGTGACGTCCATGACCTCGGGCCCGCCGAACTCGGTGATCTGTATCGCGCGCATCTGCTCTCCAGCGGTGTCGTGTGGTTCAGCGTGGACCGGGGACGCCGCGGAATCCGAACGGCTCGGACGGCCGCCCCGGCACGACGTACCAGGCTTCGCCGGTACCGTCCGCGTCCAGGATCCGCATGAAGGCCGTGACGACGTCGTCCACGCTCAGGATCGGGAACCCCGTCTCCTGGAGATGCCCCTTCAGCGGGGCGAGGATGCCGGTGTCGGCGAACGACGGGCACAGCGCGTTCACCCGGACGTTCTCCCCGGCGAACGCGGGGCCGAGGGCGCGCACCAGCCCGACGACGGCCGCCTTGTTCGCGCCCTAGACCGGGTCGAACGGCGTCGCGGTGAGCGCGGCCATGCTGGCGGTCGCGACGATGTCGCCGCCGCCGCGGGCGCGGATCGCGGGCAGCGCGGCGTGCGCGCCGAACACGACGCCGTCGACGTTGACGCCCATGGCCCGCCGGTACGCGGCCAGGTCGAAGTCGTCGCCCACTCCCCCGCCGCCCGCGACGCCGGCGTTGAGGAACGCGACGTCCAGCCCGCCGAAGCGGTCCACGGCGGCGGCGACGGCGGCCTCGCTGTCGCCGGGTTCGCGCACGTCGCAGCGGACGAACGCGCCGCCGAGCTCCTCCGCGAGCGCCGTGCCGGCCGCCGTGTCGACGTCGGCGAGGACGACCCGGGCGCCCTCCCGGGCGAGCCGCCGCGCCACCCCGGCCCCGATGCCGTTGGACCCGCCGGTGATCAGCGCGACCTTCCCCGTGCCGTCGAACCCCGTGCCGTCGAACCCCGGCATGGACCACCCACCTCCCGAAGTAACTGACTCGTCAGTTACTCTAACGGAATGGACTTCGGTTTGAGCGGGCGGGCCCGGGAGTACCTCGGCCGCCTCCAGGAATTCATGGACGCCCACGTCTACCCGGCCGAGCCGGTCTACGCGGCCCAGCGGGAGGAGCTGCGCGCGGCGGGACGCGAGCACCACGTCCCGCGGGTCGTCGAAGACCTCAAGGCCGAGGCGCGCAAGCGCGCCCTCTGGAACCTCTTCCTGCCCGGCAGCCGGGACCCGGCGCACGGCCTGTCCGTCACCGACTACGCCTCCCTGGCCGAGGTTCTCGGCCGCTCCCCCGAGCTGGCGCCCGAGGCCACCAACTGCGCGGCGCCCGACACCGGCAACATGGAGGTCCTGCACCTGTTCGGCACGCCCGAGCAGAAGGACCGCTGGCTCGCGCCCCTGCTGGACGGCGAGATCCGCAGCGCGTTCGCGATGACCGAGCCGGACGTCGCCAGCTCCGACGCCACCAACATCTCCACCCGCGTCGAGCGCGACGGCGACCACTACGTCATCAACGGCCGCAAATGGTGGATCACCGGCACCGCCGACCCGCGCTGCGAGATCATGATCGTGATGGGCAGGACCGACCCGGGCGGGCACCCGTACCGGCAGCAGTCGATGGTGCTGGTGCCGATGGACACGCCCGGCGTGGAGGTCGTCCGGCCGCTGCCCGTGTTCGGCTACCAGGACCAGCACGGCCACTGCGAGATCACGTTCACCGACGTCCGCGTCCCGGTGGAGAACCTCGTCGGCGAGGAGGGCGGCGGGTTCGCCATCGCGCAGGCCCGGCTCGGCCCCGGCCGGATCCACCACTGCATGCGCGCGGTCGGCATGGCGGAGCGGGCACTTGAGCTGATGTGCGAGCGCGCCGTGTCCCGCGAGGCATTCGGGGGGCCGCTCGCCAGGCAGGGCGTCGTGCGGGAGCGGATCGCCGAGTCGCGGATGGCGATCGAGCAGGCCAGGCTCCTCACCCTGAAGACCGCCTGGCTGATCGACGAGCACGGCGTCCAGGCCGCCAGGTCCGAGGTCGCGGCGATCAAGGTGATCGTGCCGCGGATGGCGCTGGACGTCGTCGACAGGGCGATCCAGATCCACGGCGGCGCGGGCGTCAGCGGCGACACCCCGCTCGCCGCCATGTGGGCGGGGCTGCGCACGCTGCGCCTCGCGGACGGCCCCGACGAGGTCCACGTCCGCTCGGTCGCCCGCGCCGAGCTGGGCAGGTACGCGGGCGCATGACGGCCGGGCGGGCGGACGGCGGCGCGCGGCGGCGGATGCCGCAGGCCCGCCGCCGCGAACAACTCCTCCAGGTGGCGCTGGCGGAGTTCGGCCAGCGCGGCTACCACCTGACGCAGATGGAGCACGTCGCGGCGGCGGCGCAGGTGTCCAAGGCGCTGCTGTACCAGCACTTCACGTCCAAGGACGAGCTGTTCGCCGAGGTCACCGAGGCGATCGTCGCCGAGCTGACCGGCCGGCTGAACACGGCGGTGCTCGCCGCGCACGGCTCGGCGGGCGGCATCCGCGCGATGATCCGGGTGCTGTTCGACTACGCCACCGAGGAGCCGGACGCGTGGGCGCTCGTCGTGCGGCACCTCGACAAGCCCGAGGTCGGTCTGGAGCTGCGCGAGCTCCGCGACCGGCTCGGCGCCGCGTTCGCCGATCTGCTGCTGCGCCGCCGCCGCGCCGACCCGGAGCTGTCGCGGGCCGCGCTGGAGGTGAACGAGCGGCGGGCGAGGCTGCTCGTCCCGCTGATGTACGGGTCGATGCTGTCGATGGTCTCGTGGTGGCTGGAGCACCCCGACACGACGCGCGAGCGGGCCGAGCAGATGGCCGTGGAGTTCATCTGGCTCGGCCTCGACCGGCTCCGCACCGGCGAACGTCTCCCGAAGGCCGGCGAGGGCTAGCGGAACACGTCGTCGCGGGCCAGGTCGAGGGCGGTCAGCACCGCGCCGCGCAGCACGGTGTCGCCCTCGACGGCGCTCGCCCTGACCTCGGTGGACGCCGGGGACATCCGGCCGAGCCGCGCGGCGACGAGCGCGGCGAGGCGGTCGCCGCCCGCCCGGCCCAGGTCGCCGCCGAGGATGACGAGCCCCGGGTCCAGGACGGCGACCAGCGCGAACACGCCCTGGACAATCCGGTCGGCGAATTCCTCGGGGCCGAGGTCGCGCACGGCGCCCGACACCATGAGGTCGCAGAAGTCCATGCCGCCGAACTTGAGCAGTCCGACCTCGCCCGCTCCGCCGGACGCGCCGCGGCGGAGCCGTCCGTCGAGGAACACCGCGGCGCCGACGCCGTCGGCCATCCACAGCAGGGCGAAGTCGTCGCGTCCGGCCGCGGCGCCCGTCCGATGCTCGGCGACGGCGGACAGGTTGACCTCGTTCTCCAGCGTGACCCGCGCGCCGAGCCGCGCCGCCAGGGCGGGGCCGAGGTCGGGCCGCCAGCCGGGGACGCCGCTGTCGGAGGCGAGCCCGGTGCGCGGATGGATCAGGCCGGGGGTGCCGAGCACCACCGTGTGCGGGACGAGGCCCTGGGCGGCGTCCGCGACGGCCTCGGCGATGAGCGCGACGAGATCCGGCGCCGCGGGCAGCGGGCGCGACACCGCGCCGATCTCGTTCCCCGCGATGTCGGCGGCGCCGACGCCGACGACGTCGCGGCGCAGATTCACCCCCGCCACCTGCGCGCGTCCGGCCACGAGCCCGTAGAGGCGCGCGTTCGGGCCGCGCCGGTCGGCGCCCGTCTCCCCGGCGATCTCGATCAGCCCGCCCGCGCGGAGCCGTTCGATCAGGTCGGACACGGTCGGCCGGGACAGCCCGGTCAGCGTGCGCAGCTGCGGCGCGGTCAGCGGGCCGCGCTCCAGCAGCAGGTCGAGCGCGAGCCGGTCGTTGATCGCGCGGGCCATCGTCGGGTCTGCGGTCTTCACGCCCCACATAATAATCAGGGCCCCTGCCTGTTAGCTCTTTTCATCAGGAAGCCTGCCTGTTAGTTTCTGGGACCATGAACCCTCAGCACCGCGCCATCGGCATCGTGTTCGCCGTCCACGGCGCCGTGGCCGGGACCCTCGCCACCCGCATCCCCTGGATCCAGGACAGCCTCGACCTGACCCCCACCGTCCTCGGCCTCGCCCTGCTGTGCCCGTCCATCGGGGCGTTCACCGCCATGCCGACCGCGAGCCGCATCGCGCACCGGATCGGTGAGCGGCGCGCCATCCGCATCCTGATCCTGGCGTGGAGCGCGGTCCTCGCGCTGCCCGCGCTCGCGCCCGCCCCCGTCTGGTTGTTCGTGGCCATGGTGCTGTACGGCGCCGCGGCCGGAATGTGCGACGTCGTCATGAACGCCCACGGCGTCGCCGTGGAGCGGCAGCTGCGGCGCCCCGTCATCTCCGGGCTGCACGGCCTGTGGTGCCTCGGCAGCCTCGCCGCCGGTGGCGCCGGGATCCTCGCCGCGCACGCCAGGGTGGACGCCCGGCTGCACCTCGGCCTCGTCGCGGCCGTGCTGCTCGTCATGGGCGCCGTGGGCGGACGCGGGCTGCTCGCGGACCGGCCGTCCGACGGCGTCCAGGCGCCGCGCCGCTTCGCGCTGCCGACCCGCGCCGTCCTCGCCATCGGCGTCGTCGGGTTCTGCGGCACCTTCGCCGAGGGCGCGAGCGCCGACTGGGCCGCGGTGTACCTCACCGAGGTCGCCGACTCCGGCCCCGGCCTCGCCGCCGCCAGCTACACGATCTTCATGTCGTGCATGGCGGGCACGCGGCTGCTCGGCGACCGTCTCGTCCGGCGGCTGAGCGCGCCGAAGGTCGTCCGGTACGGGGGCACGGTCGCGGTCCTCGGCGGCGTCCTGGTCGTGGTGTCGCGCGCCCCGCTGCCGGCCATGGCCGGTTTCGCGCTGCTCGGCGCCGGCGTCGCGACGGTCGTGCCGCTGGTCTTCGCCGCCGCCGCCGACACCGGCTCGTCCCCGGGCGAGGGCGTCGCGGGCGTCGCGACGATCACCTACCTGTCCGGCCTGACCGCCCCCGCCATCACCGGCTGGACGGCCGGCGCCCTCTCCTACCCCGCCGCCTTCGCCATGATCACCTGCGTGGTCGCCGTCATGACCCTCTCCGCCGGAGCCCTCCGCCCGCGCGCCGCCACGGCGGCCGAGACCCCGGCGCCCGAGACCGCCACCGAGACCGCCACCGAGACCGCGCTGAGCTAGTCGGCCGGCATCGGCTGTGCCTCCCTGCCGCTCCGCTCGGACCGTTCGGCGCGGCGGGCGATGGCACGGAGCATTTCGAGGCGGATGAAGCCCGCGCCCCCGACGCGGATGAGCAGCCAGTAGGGGGCGAAGGCGCGGCGGGCGGCGGCGTCGGTGGCGCGGATGCGGGTCTCGGCGGCCAGCAGGGTGCCTCCGCCGGGCAGCGGGGAGAGCTGGAAGCTCATCGCGGCCTTGGCCCATCCGGGCTCGGCGAAGGCGGCGAAGCCCTCCGGTGTCGTGGTCGAGTCCGGGCCGGGCACGGGGCGCGGGCGCCAGAACTTGGCCACCTTCCCGGCGATGGCCTCGCGGTCTTCCCGCTCCTCCAGCAGGGGTATGGGAAGGGCCTGGAAGACCGGGCCGCTGAGACGGTTCCTGCCCGCGTGCCGGACGGCCATGAGCAGCCGGGTGACCGGGAGCTCGTCGTGGGTGACCGCGTGCAGGGCCGTCCAGACCCGGTCGGGTCCGGCGGTGATCCGCCGGGTGTAGCGGACGCGGAAGTCGTAGGCGGGCAGCAGCTGGTCGATGAGCAGGTCCATTACGGTCTCCCTTTCTGGACGGTGCCGTACAGAATGATAATGTACGCAACCGTCCAGAACGCCGTCCAGCGGAGGTGACCGATGCCACGGACCGCCCGTCTCACTCGTGCGGAATGGGCCGAGGCCGCCTTGGCGATGCTCGCCGAAGGCGGCCCGGCGGCGGTGGCGGTCGAGCCGGTCGCGGCCCGGCTGGGCGCGTCCAAATCCAGCTTCTACTGGCTGTTCGCGAACCGGCAGGCGTTGCTGGAGGCGGCTCTGGAGCGGTGGGAGCAGCGTCAGACCGAAGCCGTCCTTCCGGGGCTGGCGGCGATCGCCGACCCGGCCGAACGGCTTCGGGTCCTGGTCAGGCGCGCGCACGCGGCGACCGAGGGCGCGGACCTGGCGCTGCGGCTGCTGACCGAGTCGGGCGACCCGAGTGTCCGGCCGGTGGTGGAGCGCGTCACCCGGCGGCGGCTGGCGATCATCGAGGCCGCCTTCGCCGAGCTGGGCCGTCCCGCCGGCCGGGCCCGGCACGACGCGAGCGTGATGTACGCGGCCTACCTGGGCACCGCGGCGCTGCGCCGGGTCGACGCCGCCCCTGGCGAGGGTGAGGAATTCGTCGCCGCCCTGCTGTCGGCGTTCGGCGTCGACGCGGCGCCGGGCGGCGCGCCCTAGCGGAGGAGCGCGCCGAGGGCTTCGGCGGCGCGGTGGCAGTCGTGGAAGGTGCAGTACAGCGGGACGGGGGCCAGGCGGACGACGTCGGGTTCGCGGGCGTCGGCGATCACGCCGTGTTCCGCGGCGAGGCGCCGGACCAGGGCGCCCGCGCCGGGTACCCGGAGTGACAGCTGGGCGCCGCGCGCGGCCGGGTCGGATGGGGTGATGATCTCCAGGCCGCTGATGGGCGCGAGCCGGGACGCGAGGTACGCGGTGAGGCGTTCGCTCTTGGCGCGCAGGGCGTCCATGCCGACGCGGTCGAAGATCTCCAGGGAGGCCAGGACGGGTGCCAGCGCCAGGATGGGCGGGTTGGACAGCTGCCAGGCGTCGGCCGAGGCGGGCGGCGCGATCTCGGGGTCCATCCGGAACCGGACGGACGGGTCGGTGCCCCACCAGCCCGACAGCTTCGGCACGGACGCGTCCCGGACATGCCGCTCGTGCACGAAGCATCCGGCCACCGCGCCCGGGCCGGAGTTGAGGTACTTGTAGGTGCACCAGGCCGCGAAGTCGACGTCCCAGTCGTGCAGGCGCAGCGGGACGTTCCCGGCGGCGTGCGCGAGGTCCCAGCCGACGACGGCCCCGACGGCACGGCCCGCCTTGGTGATCGCGGGGATGTCCATGAGCTGGCCGGTCAGGTAGTTGACGCCGCCGAGCAGGACGAGCGCGACCGTGCCGCCCTCGCGTTCGAGATGGGCCAGGACGTCCTCGGTGCGGAGGTTCTCCTCTCCCGGGCGCGGTCTGAGGCGCACGACCGTCGTGGCCGGGTCGAGGCCGTGGTGGACGGTCTGGCTGGCGACCGCGTACGAGTCGGACGGGAACGCCGCGTCCTCGATGACGACGCGGGTCCGCGAACCGGCGGGACGGTAGAAGCTCGCCATCATCAGGTGCAGGTTGACCGTCAGCGAGTTCATCGCGACGACCTCGTGCGGCAGGGCGCCGACGAGGCGGGCGGCGGGCTCGCGGGCCTGGTCGTGGTAGTCCACCCAGGGGCGGCGGCCCCGCGTGTGGGCCTCGACGGCGAGCCGCGCCCAGTCGTCCAGCTCCTCGCGGAGCAGTTCCGCGACGGTCCTCGGCTGGAGGCCGAGGGAGTTCCCGGCGAAGTACGCGGCCTCCTCGTAGGGTCCTCCGGGGGCGGGCGGGACGAGGAACTCGCCGCGTAGCGTAGGCAGCGGATCGGACGCGTCGAGCCGCCGCGCCTCCTCTTCGGCGTTCACTGGACGCTTCCTTCGGTGGTCACCAGTTCTTCGGCGGTGGCGAAGAACTCCTGCGCGTTGCCGCCCAGCAGGAGGGCGCGTTCGGCGTCGTCCAGGCCGGGGCACGCGCGGATCGTGGCGCCCGGCTCCAGTTCCCCGAGCGGGAACGGGTAGTCGGAGCCGAGCATCACGCGTTCCGGGCCCATCACGTCGACGAGGAGGCGGAGCGCGCGCGGGTCGAACACCGCCGAGTCGACGCGGAAGCGGTCGACGTACTCCGACGGCGGCCGCGGGGAGGCGGCGCGGACGATGTCGCGGCGGTGCCAGGCGTTGTCGGCGCGTCCGAGCAGGAACGCGAAGCTCCCGCCGCCGTGGCAGAAGCACAGCCGCAGCGACGGCGGGATCCGCTCGAACGCCCCGGACAGCATCAGCCCGAGGATGCTGAGCTGCGTCTCCGCGGGCATCCCGCACAGCCACGGCAGCATGTGGCCGCGCATCCGGTCGGCGCCGAACATGTCCCACGGGTGGACCAGCACGGGCAGGCCGAGGCGGGCGCAGTGGGCGAGGAACTCGGTGATGCCCTCGTCGTCGAGGTTGCGGTCGCCGACATGGTTGCCGATGTGGACGCCGCGGTGCCCGGCCGCCGCGGCGCGGGTCGCGACGGCGCAGGCGAGCGCCGGGTCCTGCAACGGGACCTGGCACAGCGGGAGCAGGCGGCCCGGCGCGTCCGCGCAGAAGGCGAGGATGCGGTCGTTCACCAGGTCGCACCAGTCGGCGGCGCGGTGCGGCTCGGCGGCGTAGCCGAACATCAGCGGGGTGGACGAGACGGCCTGGACGTCGACGCCCGCCGCGTCCATGTCGGCGAGCCGGCGGGCCGGGTCCCAGAGCGAGTCCCCGACGGGCCGGAACTCCTCGTCGCCGCTCATCATCATGCCCGAGCCGTCGCCGTCGACGCGCAGCCACGGCTGCCCGGCGCCGGCGAGGACACCGCCCTCCCGGCGGGTGATGCGCGGGAAGACGTGCGTGTGGACGTCGATGACCGTCACGGGAGCCTCGTCACGCCCGGGGCGCCGTGGCCGGGACCATGGCCGCCGGCCAGGTCTTGCCCGGGTGGACGGCGCCGCAGTTCGGGCACTCGCGGTCGCTGTCGTAGAAGCCCTGGAACGCGGGCGGCAGGTCGTCCACGATCGAGCGGACCTGGAGCTCGGCGCGGTGCACGAGGTGGTGGCACTCGGTGCAGTACCACTCGAACGCCTCCCGCAGGCCCTCCGGGCGCGGGATCTCCACGACGAGGCCGATCGACCCCGTCTCGGGGCGCTGCGGCGAGTGCCGGACGTGCGGCGGCAGCAGGAAGACGTCGCCCTCGTTGATCTGCACGTCGACCGGCGGGCGGCCCTCCTCCTCCATGACGCGCAGCACCATGTTGCCCTTGAGCTGGTAGAAGAACTCCTCGGTCGGGTCGTCGTGGAAGTCGGTCCGCTGGTTCGGGCCGCCGACCACCATGATGATCAGGCCCGCCTGGTCGAACACCTGGACGTTGCCGACCGGCGGCTTCAGCAGGTCGCGATGCTCCTCGATCCACGAGTCGAAGTTGAACGGCCGTCCGAACGACAGCTGCGGCAGGGTCATGCTCCGGCCTCCTCGCCTGGAGTGCGGTCTCTGGGGATGTGCGCGACGCACGCGATCTCGATGAGCAGGTGCGGGTGCGGGAGCTGGTGCACCGCGACGGTGGTGCGGGCGGGACCGGTCTCGTCGAAGTACTCGGCGTAGACCTCGTTGTAGCCGCCGAAGTCGTTCATGCTCACCAGGTACGCGGTGACGTTGACGAGGTCGGGCAGGTCGCCGCCCGCGGCTCTGAGCAGGTCGCGGACGTTCTCGATGACGGCGCGGGTCTGCGCCCTGATGTCGAGGTCGGTGACGCCCATCGCGTCGGCGCCCGCCCCGGCGAACGTCCCGTCGGGGCGGCGCGAGCTCGTCCCGGACACGAACACCAGGTCGCCGGCCCGCTTCACGTGCGGGAACCGCCCGCGCGGCGCGGCCTTGCCCGCGACGAGGATCGCGTCGCCGTCCGGGCCCGTCATGTGGTCAGCTCCACGACGCCGAGCCCGGCGCCGGTGACGCGGACGTGCGCGTCCTTCGGCAGCGGGACGGCGGCGGTCGCGGCGCCCGCGAGGACGATCCAGCCGGGTTCCAGCGTCAACCCCGCGCCGAGCGCGAGCCGGGCCGCCGCCCGCAGCGACCGCGCCGGGTCGCCGAGGATCGCCGCCGAGCTGCCCGTCTGGACGGGACGCCCGTCGATCTCCATGAGCAGGCCCACGTTCGACACGTCGCGGGGCGGGTGCCAGGCCCCGAAGCCGAAGCGGGCGGCGGAGGCGTTGTCGGCGACGACGTCGGGGAGGGTGAACCTGAAGTCCCGGTAGCGGGAGTCGAGCACCTCGAACCCGACCGCGACACCGGCCACGGCCGTCTCGACCTCCGTGGGCGACCGGACCTCCCGGCCGATCAGATACGCGATCTCCGGTTCGACGCGCGGATGGATGAGCTTCGACACGTCCACGGACGACTCGGTGAGCATCGCGTCGGTGAGCAGGCCCCAGATGACGTCGTCCACGCCCATCTGCGCCATCTTCGCGCGGCTGGTGAAGCCCATCTTCACCCCGGCGAGACGCTCGCCCCGGCGGCGGCGCCGCTCGATCCCGGCGCGCTGCACGGCGTAGGCGGTCGTGACGTCGAACGGCGTCCGCTCGGTGAGCTTCGCCACGGGAAGGACGTCGCGGGCCGCCTTGTCGAGCCGCTCCGCGAGCATGGCCACGTCCACCATCAGCGGGCCTCCTTCCCGAACGCGACGCGGACGTCGCCGAGGCCGTCGACGCGGGCCTCGAACACGTCGCCGGGGGCGGCGGGGACGACCGGGCCGAGCGCGCCGGTCAGCACCGTGTCGCCCGCGCGCAGCGGGCGGCCGACGCGGACGAGCGTGTCGGCGAGCCACAGCGCCGCGTTCAGCGGATGGCCGAGGCAGGCGGCGCCGGTGCCGGTCGAGACCTGCTCGCCGCGTCGCTCCAGCACCATCCCGCACAGCCGCAGGTCGACGTCCTTGAGCGGGACGGGCCGGTTGCCCAGCACGTACAGCCCGGACGAGGCGTTGTCGGCGACCGTGTCGGCGAGCGTGATGTCCCAGTCTCGGACACGGCTGCCGACGACCTCGACGGCGGGCAGCGCGAACGCGGTCGCGCGGATGACGTCGGCGGCTGTGTGCCGCTCGTGGCGCAGGTCGTGCTCCAGGACGAGCGCGACCTCCGCCTCCGCGCGCGGCTGGAGCACGGCGCCGGCGGGGATCTCCTCACCGTCCGGGACGGCCATGTCGGCGAACAGCATCCCGAAGTCGGGGCTGTCGACGCCGAGCTGCTCCTGCACGGCCCGCGACGTCAGGCCGATCTTGCGTCCGGCGAGGCGGCGGCCCTCGCCCAGCCAGCGCTCGGTCAGCCTCTCCTGCACGGCGTAGGCGTCGTCCACCGCCGTGATCAGGTCGCGGACGGGCGCGCACGGCGTGCCGGAGGCGTGAGCGCCGAGGAGCCGCTCGGCGGCGGCGTCTATGTTCGCCTGCTCGGTGTCGGAGGTCGTCACGGGGCTCGCTCTCAGATCTGGATGCACACGTTCACGGGCTCGGAGAAGAAGTCCAGGGAGTACTCTCCCCCTTCCCTCCCGATCCCGGACGACTTGACACCGCCGAACGGGGTCCGCAGGTCGCGGAGGTTCCAGCAGTTCACCCAGACGATCCCGGTCTCGACGCGCGGCGCGACCCGGTGCGCGCGGGACAGGTCCCGCGTCCAGATCGCGGAGGCGAGGCCGTAGGAGCTGTCGTTGGCGAGCCGGACGGCCTCGTCCTCGGTGTCGAACGGCGCGACGTGGCAGACCGGGCCGAAGATCTCCTCGCGGACGGCGCGGGCCGTCCCGGGCAGGCCGGTCAGGACGGTCGGCTCGACGTGGAAGCCGCCGTCGCGCTCGTCGCCGAAGGACGGCGCCCCGCCGCCCGCGACGACCGTGGCGCCCTCGTCGCGGGCGAGCTGGTAGTACGACAGGACCTTGTCGCGGTGCTCGGCGGAGATCATCGGGCCGTAGCCGTCCAGGGCGGTGGCGCGCTCGCCGAGGCGCGCGGCGAACTCGTCGAAGATCGGGCGCTCGACGTAGACGCGCTCGGTGCACAGGCAGATCTGCCCGGAGTGGGTGAAGGAGGAGCGGACGGTCCCGTCGATGGCGGCGTCGAGGTCGGCGTCCGCGAACACGAGCGCGGGGTTCTTGCCGCCGAGTTCGAACGAGACCGGCGTGACATGGCCGGCGGCGTTGCGCATGATCGCGGAGCCGGTGGCGGTCTCGCCGGTGAACGCGATCGCGTCCACGTCCGGGTGGCCGGTGAGGAACTCGCCCGCCGCGCCGGGACCGTGCCCGTGCACGAGGTTGAACGCGCCGCCCGGGAGCCCGGCCTCGTCGATGACGCGGGCGAGCAGCGTCGCGGTGGACGGCGTCTCCTCGGACGGCTTCACCACGACCGTGTTCCCGCACGCGAGCGCCGGGGCGATCTTCCAGGTCGACAGCAGCAGCGGCAGGTTCCACGGGGAGATGATCGCCACGACGCCGAGCGGGCGGCGCACCGTGTAGTTGAGCGCCTCGCCGGTTCCCGTGCTCCAGCCAGGGATCCGCGTGGTGTAGGCGCGTTCGGGGCGCCCGTAGAGCAGGTCGGCGTAGGCGCGGAAGTTGCCGATCGCGCGCGGGACGTCGACGGTCCTGGCGAAGTCGCGGGGCCTGCCGGTGTCGGCGACCTCCGCGTCGGCGAACTCCTCGAACCGCGCCTCGATCCCGTCGGCGACGGACCGCAGCGCGGCGGCCCGTTCCTCGGTGCCCGCCGCGCCCCACGGGCCCTGGAGCGCCGTCCGCGCGGCGGTGACGGCGTCGTCCACGACCTCGCGCGTGGCCTCGGGGACGGTGCCCAGCTCGGAGCCGTCCACGGGGGCGATGAGCGGGAAGGCGGGACCGTCCGAGCGGAACACGCCGCCGACGTAGTGCTCAGCCTTCATCCGTACCTCCCCGCGTGGCTCGACAGCTCGATCCTCCGCCCCCGAAGCTATGCCTGGCAAATACCAATCGGCCGTTGAGCTATCACGAAGTTGTGATAGTTATCGGTGGTATGCGCGCGATCGACCTGCTCAACGGACGGCTGAAGCTCCGCCATCTGGTCCTCGTCGTCGCCATCGCCGACCAGGGCAGCGTCCTGCGCGCCGCCGAGCATCTTCATCTGGCGCAGCCCGCCGTGACCCGCAGCCTCCGCGAGGTGGAGAACATCCTCGGCGTGGAGTTGTTCACCCGGGGCCCGCGCGGAGTGACGCCGACGATGTTCGGGGACGCGTTCACCGAGCACGCCCGCGCCGTCCTCGCCGAGCTGCGCCGCGCGGGCGAGCGCATCACCGGCCTCGCCGACGGCGAGGTCGGCACCGTCACCATCGGAACGCTCCTCGCCGGGTCCAACGTGCTGCTCCCCCGCGCGATCGCCGCGCTGAAGGCCGACCGGCCCGGCATCACGGTGATCGTCCAGGAGGCCACGTTCGACGCCCAGGTCCCGCGGCTGCTCGACGGCGAGATCGATCTGATCCTCGGCCGCCTCAACCCGATCGGCGACCTGCGCGGGCTGCGCCAGATCACCCTCTACGGCGAGCCGGTCCGCCTCGTCGCGCGCCGCGGCCACCCGGCCCGGGCCCGGCGCGACCTGCGCCTCGCCGACCTGCTCGGCTACCCGTGGGTGCTGCCGCTGGAGCAGACGGCCCTGCGCGCCGAGCTGGAGCAGGTCTTCCGCGCGGAGGGTCTCGTGCCGCCGGGGAACCTGGTCGAGTGCACCTCCGTGCTGACCGTCCGGACGCTCGTCCGCGACACCGACATGATCGCCGCGCTGCCCGAGCTGGTGGCCAGGACCGACGCCGACATCGCGCCGCTGCCGGTGCCGCTGGAGGCCGTCCGCCGCCAGGTGGGCGTCACGCTCCCGGCGCACCGCGCCCCGACGCCGTCGGCCCGGCTGATGCTCGACCACCTCCGCGCGGAGGCCGCCGAGATCACCGCCGCGGAAGCCTGATCACCCGGGCCCGCGCCCACGGGCGTCACACGGAGCGGACGAGGTCGACGAGTGCCGCGCCGAGCCTTGAGTCCGCGTCGGCCAGATCGAGCACGACGTCGAAATGGTCCCGGTCAGGGACGACGATCAGGTCGCCGGCGTCCCAGCGGGGATGGAACCGGCGGGACTGCGCCAGGAAGCCGTCCCCGTCGTTCTCCGCCACCGCGAACACGGCCGGGCACCGCCGGGGCGCGGGCAGCAGGGCGGGGCTCAGCGCCGCCGCGCGCTCCTCGTCCAGCCGGACGTGCTCGTTCACGTAGATGCGGGTGACCGGGCGGATGTCGAACAGCCCGCTGATCGGCATCGCCGCCTTGATGACGTCCTCGGGAAGCCCGAACCGCTCCTGCCAGCCGCCGACCATCGTCATCCCCGTCAGATGACCGCCCGCCGAGCTGCCGCCGACGACGATCCGGTCCGGGTCGAGGCCGTGCTCGCGCCCGTGCTCGTACACCCAGGCGACCGCCGCCCGCGCCTGCCGGACGATCTCCTCCAGGGTGGCCTTCGGGGCGAGGGTGTAGTCGGGCACGACGGTCGCGATGCCCTCCCCGTGAAGGGTCCGCGCCATGAAGGACGACTCCTCCCGCGAGAGCGCGAACCAGTATCCGCCGTGGAAGAAGACGAAGACGGGCCTCAGGCCGTCGCCGTCGACGCCCCAGACGTCGAGCCGTTCACCGCTCTTCTCGTCATAGACGACGCCGGGATGCCCGGGGAGGCCGGTGACGGCCCGCTCCGATTCGGCGCGGTAGCGGGCCAGATGCCGTTCGAGCAATTCCGTCCCGGCCTTGCGGCGTACGTTGTAGGCGACGTCGAGTTCCTCGTCGCTGAGTTCGCTGCCCGGCCAGTCGCCCATGTCGGCTCCCTCGCTCTCAGGCTCAAGCCTCTCCTTGCGGAGCGGGGCGATCAAATACCGTTCCTTCCGTCCGGTATCACGATCCGGCCATATCGGTTTTCATTGCGGTCCGGGCTTCCATTGCGGGGTGTCGGACTCGTGCACTTCGCCGTCGGAGCCGAAGATGAGGTAGCGGTCGAAGTCGGCGGCGAACCAGCGGTCGTGGGTCACCGCGAGGACGGTCCCCGAATAGGACGCCAGGCCCTCCTGCAATGCCTCGGCGCTGGCCAGGTCGAGGTTGTCGGTCGGCTCGTCCAGCAGCAGGAGCGTCGCGCCCGACAGTTCGAGCAGAAGTATTTGAAGCCGGGCCTGCTGCCCTCCGGAGAGCGTCTCGAACGGGCGGGAGCCGGCGGGGGCCAGTTCGTAGCGGGCGAGCGCCGCCATGGCGTCGTTGCGGGTCAGCGCGTGCTCCGCCATGAGGATCTGGGCGGGCGTGCGTCCCCGGAGGTCGGGGCGCGTGTGCGTCTGGACGAAATGGCCCGGGACCACCCGCGCCCCCAGCCGGTGGACGCCCGAGTGCGGAATGCCGTCACCGGCGAGCAGGCGCAGGAACGTCGATTTCCCGGAGCCGTTCGACCCGAGAACGGCGACGCGCTCGCCGTACCAGACCTCGACGTCGAATGGACGCGTCAGCCCGGTCAGTTCGAGCGACTCGCAGATGAGGGCGCGTTTTCCGGTGCGGCCGCCGCGCAGGCGCATCCGCACGTTCTGTTCCTTCGGGGCGCTCTGCGGAGGTCCCTCTTCCTCGAAGCGGCGCAGCCGGGTGCGGGCGGCCTGATAGGACGAGGCGACCGCGTCATTGTTGGTGGCGCGCTGCCGCAGCGTGTGCACGAGCCGTTTGAGGCGCGCGTGTTCGTCGTCCCAGCGGCGGCGCAGTTCGTGGAGGCGTTCGGTGCGGTCGCGGCGGGCCTGGGCATAACCCGCGAATCCGCCGCCGTGCACCCAGACGTCGCGTGATTCCACCGTCACGATCCGGTCGGCCGTGTCGGCGAGCAACTGCCGGTCGTGGGAGACGAGCAGGACGGTCTTGCTCGTCGCGCGGAGTCTCTCGGCGAGCCATTCCTTGCCGGGCACGTCCAGATAGTTGTCGGGCTCGTCGAGGAGGAGGATCTCGTCCGGGCCGCGCAGGAGCGCCTCCAGGACGAGGCGTTTCTGCTCGCCGCCCGACAGCGTGGTCACCGGGCGGGCCTTCGCCTCGTCGAGGCGCAGGCCCAGCGCGGCGGTCGTGCAGGTGTCCCAGACGACCTCGATGTCGTAGCCGCCCGCGTCCGTGTAGTCGGTGATGGCCTGGGCGTAGGCCAGCTGGCTCCGCTCGCCGTCGTCCAGTGCCGTCTCCGCCCGCGCCAGCGCGTCCGCCGCGTCCCGCACGCGGCCGGGCGCCACCGACAGCAACAGGTCGTGGACGGTGCGTCCGTCGCGGATGCCGCCGATGAACTGGCGCATGACGCCCAGGCCGCCGGAGGCCGTCACGACGCCGTCCGACGGCTCGATGTCGCCCGCGATCAGCCGCAGCAGCGTGGTCTTGCCGCCGCCGTTCGGGCCGACGAGCGCCGCCTTGGACCCGGCCCCGACGCGGAACGAGACGTCGTCCAGCAGGGGACGGCCGTCGGGCGGCGCGTAGGTCAGGCGGCTCACCTCGATATGCCCCACACACTCTCCTTCTCATACACTGTTCGATTGACTGGATCATTGATCCAGAACTCGTCCAATGTACTAGCCTGGCGGCATGAGCGAGAGCGTGTGGCTGCGGGAAGACCGTCCCCGGCGGGGGGCGCCGCCCCTGACCCGCGAGCGGATCGTCGCCGAGGCGGTGGCGCTGCTCGACGAGGAGGGCGCCGGACGGCTCACGATGCGGCGCCTCGCCGAGCGGCTGGACACCGGATCCACGACCCTGTACTGGCACGTCGAGACGAAGGACGACGTGCTGGACCTGGCGCTCGACGCCGTCTTCGGCGGCGTCCCCATACCGGACCCGGGGCCGGACTGGCGCGCGGGCGTGGTCGCGCTGACGTCGGGCTGGCGGCGCGCGATGCTCGACCATCCCTGGTCCGCGTCGGTCCTCGGCGGGCGGCCGCTCCTCGGCCCGAACGTCCTGGCCCGCACCGACTTCCTGTACGCCGCCCTGGCCACCACGGGCGCGACCGGCCCGCGCCTGGCCGGAGCGGCGTACGCGGTCGCCAACTACGTCATCGGCTCGGCTCTCATGCAGCTCGGCGTGCGGGACGACGGCGACCCCACGGCGCGGAAGGCGGCGGAGCATCTCGTCCGCAACCGCGACCTGTACCCGGCCCTCGCCGAACACGGCCACCTGCGCGGCGATGAATGGGACACCGCCTTCACGCAGGGTTTGGAGTACATCCTGGACGGGATCGCCCGCCGTCCCTGACGGAACTCCGCGTCAGTCTCCGCTGAGCTCGATGGTCCGCAGACCGGGCGCCTTGGCGATCTCGTGGGAGCAGAAGCGTTCGCTGACCCAGCGCTTCTTGGAGAACAGGCGGGTCTGGTCGGCGTAGTGCGGGGACGTGGGGTCGGCCGATTGCGAGTAGGTCAGCAGCGTCCGCGTGTCGGGGCATCGGCCGCCGTCGAACGAGACCACCTGCACATAGCTGGAGCCGTGCACGATCTCGGTGTAGCCCTTGCCGGGCGTCCACGGCGCCACGATCATGTTCAGGACTCCGAGGACGTGCGTGCCGCCGCCGATGGGGATCCGTTCGCCGTTGCGTGTGACGTACTGGTGGTCGCCGAGGGGCGCGTCCAAGGGAATGCCGGACGACGTCAGCTCGTCGACCGCGTCTCGCAGGGCCTTGCGGGCCGCCGTTGAGCCGGTGTTGAAGTCGCGTGGCGTGTCGACCGGGTCGGACGCGTCGAACGGTGTCCGCCAGAGGTCGGGCGCCCAGGCCGCCCGCTGCCAGTAGCGGTCGAAGAGGAGCGCGCCCCGGCTGCCGGGATCGGCGGTCTTGTCCCACCCGGCGAGGACGTCGCAGGGCTTCCCGAGCCGCAGATCACGGCACATGGCGACGGTGCCTGCCGCGGCGAGCTCACCCCCGTGCACGCGGTTGGCGAAGACGAGGTCCTGCATGTCGGCGCGGGTGAACCCGCCGCGGCCGAGCTGGTCCCGGACGGCGACGAGCCCGCTGCGGGTGCGCAGGCTGCGGGCGGTCTCCTCGTCGCCGATGATGCGGTCGTAGCCGGTGAGCGGCGCGTCCGGGTTCGACAGCCAGTGGCTGTCGTTGGAGTTGGTGACGTAGTCCGCGCGGGTCAGCGCCGGGTAGCGGTCCATGTCGAGGATGCCCGGCTGGACGGCGCCGGGGGCCCTGCCGGGCGCGCAGGACGATCTGGTGCCGTCCAGGATCGCCATGCCGCCCTGCCGGAACGTCTCCCGCCCGAGGGGCGTGTTGCACTTCCCGGCGAACTCGTCGGTGATGTTGGGCAGCACCTGCGTCTGCGTGAACAGCGCCTTGCCGCGCGAGTCGGACGCGATGGTGTTGACCCAGGGCAGCCCCTGGGCCCGCTTCAGCGCGCGGAGCGCGTCGTCGGTGGTGCGGGCCTTGCCCAGGGCGACCGAGGAGTTGACCACGCGGAGGTTCGTCGCGTTCGGGTCGACGAGCGCGTAGGCGTTCTTCGCCGTCCACGGCAGCTCGACGGACTCGACCGCCGTGATGACCGGCCCGTAGCGGGTGCGCCACAGCGTCCTGGTGACCGGCTTCACGGAGCCGTCCGGCTGCCTGGCCTGGACGGTGACCGTGTGGCTGGTCATCTTCTCCTCGCGTCCGTCCACGAGGTAGGACGTCGGGTCGCCCGGCACCAGGCGCACTTCGGCGACGGCGAACGGCAGGCCGGTGGCGACCGTGTGGCTCCACGCGAAGGTCGAGTTGTGCCCGATGTTGACCGCGGGCGCTCCGAGGAGGGCCGCGCCGCTGACGTTCAGCCTCCCGGGGATCGTCTGCTGCATCTGCCAGAAGCGCCGCCCGCCGTGCCACGGGAAGTGGGGGTTGCCGAGGAGCAGGCCGCGTCCGTTCGCGGTGGCGCCGGAGCCGGCGGCGATCGCGTTGCTGCCCATGGCGGAGCGGGCCATCAGGTTCCGCGCGGCCTCGGCGGCCTCCCCCGGCGGCTGCGGCGCGGGCGCCGGCGCGTCCTCGTCCGGAGGCCGGGCGGCGGCGGTCTCGTCGGGGACCAGGCCGGAGCCGACGGCCATGGCGAGCGCGTGGCCGCGGCGGAGGACGTCCATTTCGGTGATGGGCCGCAACCAGGCCGCGCCCTTGCAGGCCGGGTCGGTGATCTCGCCTTCGCGGAGGAAGCGGTTGTAGCCCGCCGCCCAGCCGCGGCTCAGCTCGCGCACGTCGGCGGTGGGCCCGTACGGGGCGGGCTCGGCGGCCAGCCGCTCCACGACGCGGCTGTCCTTGATCCGCGTGAAGAACAGGTCGCTGGCGAGGTTCGTGGACGCCGACGACAGCGACCCGTCCGGCGCGGCGCCGGGGCCGAAGTACTTGGAGCGCTCGCCGTTCAGGGTGACCATGCCCTGCGCGAGCAGGCAGATGTTGTCCTTCGCGGCCGCGTATCCGGTGCCGTAGCCGAGCCCGGCGTAGTCCCTGGCCGTGATGTGCGGGATGCCGTACTCGGTGTAGCGGATCGTCGCCGACAGGCCCCCGCCCGTCCCGGCGGCGCCCGGCCCCGGCACCGTGGCGGAGGCGGTGGCGGGGGTCAGCAGGGTCGCGGCGAGCGCGACGGCTCCCGCTACGCGCAGACGGGCACGCGACATCGAAGCTCCTTGATCAACTGCCGCCCACGCAAAAGCTCGCACACGCGGGCGCGTCTGGCAAGGCCCTACGGGACGAGCGCGGACAGGTCGGCGGCGTGGTCGTGGAGGTAGGCGGCGAGCAGCTCGGGGATGAGGTCGACTGTGGCCAGGCCGGCGGGGGTGCAGGGGACGCGGTCGACGTCGTAGCGGCCGTTGGCGGGGTCGTCGAACTCGGGCCCGTGCCTGCGGGACAGGTCCATCGTGGCGAGGCGGCACACGTAGAAGGTGTTGAGGCGGTACAGCTCCGGGACCTGCTCGCCGCAGGCGAAGACCTGGCGGACGGGCCCGGCGGTGGCGCCGAGCTCCTCGTCCAGCTCGCGGCGCAGGGCCGCCTCGGGGGACGCGTCCCCGGGTTCGATCTTGCCGCCGGGGGTCGTCCAGTAGACGGGCCGGTCGGGGCGGGTGCGGCGCAGCAGGATCAGCGCGTCGCCGTCCAGGAGCAGGGCACGGACGGCCCGCCGGACCCTCATGAGTTCAGGCCGCTCATGAGTTCAGGTACGCCAGGACGGCGAGGACGCGGCGGTGCCCGCTGTCGCTGGGCGGCAGGCCGAGTTTGGCGAACACGGCGCCGATGTGCTTGCTGACGGACCGTTCGGTGATGACCAGGGTGGTGGCGATGGTGGCGTTGTCGAGGCCCTGCGCCATCAGGGCGAGGACCTCGCGCTCGCGGGGTGTGAGGGCCTGGAGCGGGTCGTGCCGGGACGTCATCAGCTGGGACACGACCTCGGGGTCGAGCGCGGTGCCGCCCTCTGCGACGCGGGACAGCGCGTCCAGGAACTCGTCGACGCGGCTCACCCGGTCCTTGAGGAGGTAGCCGACGCCTTCGGCGCCGCCCGCGAGCAGCTCGGCGGCGTAGGTCTCCTCGACGTACTGGGACAGGACGAGGACGGGCAGCCCCGGCAGCCGCTTGCGGGCCTCGACGGCGGCGCGCAGGCCCTCGTCGCGGAACCCGGGCGGCAGCCGGACGTCGAGGACGGCGGCGTCCGGACGGTGCTCCAGCAGCGCGGGCAGCACGTCGGGCCCGCTGCCGGCGACCGCGACGACCTCGTGGCCGTCCGAGGTGAGCAGCATGACCAGGCCCTCGCGGAGGAGCACGTTGTCCTCGGCGATCACGATCCGCACGGCAGGTCCACTTCGAGCGTCGTCCCTCCCCCGTCGGGGCTGTCGATGCGGGTGACGCCGTCGAGCGCCGCCACCCGGCGGCGGATGCCGGCCAGGCCGCTGCCGCGGCCGGCGTCGGCGCCGCCCTTGCCATCATCGCGCACGGTGATCGTCAGCCGGGCGGGTTCGCGGCGGACCGTGACCCATCCGTGCCGCGCGCCGCTGTGCCTGGCGATGTTGGTGAGGGCCTCGGCTACGACGAAGTAGGCGGCGGCCTCGACGGCGGCCGGGGCCCGGCCGTACGTCTCGTCCGCGGCGTCGATGTCCAGCTCGATGGGGATGGGCCCGGCTGCGGCGAGCGCGCGCAGCGCCCCCGCCAGGCCCCGGTCGGACAGGATCGGCGGGTAGATCCCGCGGATGACCGTCCGCAGCTGCGTGAGTGCCTCCTCGACGCCCTCCCTGGCCTCCAGGAACAGCTCGCGGGCGGCGTCGGGGTCGGCGGCGAAGCGGCGGTCGGCGAGGCCGAGGCGCAGCGCGGCGGCGACGAGCTGGGCCTGCGTCCCGTCGTGCAGGTCGCGCTCGATGCGGCGCAGCTCGGCGCCGTGCGCCTCCAGCGCCTCGGCACGGGTCTCGGTGAGCTCCTCGACCCGTTCGGCGAGGCTGCGGCGGCGGGTGGGGCTGAGCAGCAGCTCGGCGAGCCGGGCCTGCCAGCGCGCGAGCCGCGGCACCAGCCACAGCAGGATGAGGAGGTTGAAGGCGGCCTGGAGGAACGGCATGGTCAGCGCCTTGGGCCAGCTGTCCAGGACGATGAACGCCGACGTGGACCCTTCGGGCGCCGCCCACCACCACAGCGGCAGCGACAGCGTGTACGGGATCGCCGGCCAGAGCCCGACCGCGAGCACGCCCGCGACCACGCCGGTGAACCCGTGCGCGACCATCCAGGCGATGTCCCGCCAGGTGTCCGGCGACCGGACGAGGCGGTGCGCCTCGCCCGCGCCGTCACCGCGCATCGGCGCGTACGGTTCGGGGATCTCGCGGCCGAGGACCCCGCCGGCCCGGCGCCGTTCGGCGTTCGCGAGCGCGCGCAGCGGCCGCACCGCCGTCGGCAGCCACGGCAGCACGAGGACGCTCAGCATCAGGAAGAACATCAGCGGCGCGAGCCCGAACATCGCGGGCACGGCGGTGCGCAGCGCGCCCGCCAGTTGCCCGGTCGCCCGCGCGCTGCGCTCGAAGAGTCTGCCGCCGCTCGTCATGTCACCTCGCCGTTCACGGTATGGGACGCGGTCGCCCCGCGCACCCGGGCGCGCACCCATGCCTGTGGTGTAGCCCGCTACACCACCGATTCGGGAGTCCGCGCCAATGTGCCGGGGCCCCTCCGAAACCTAGGTTCGAGCAGGTGAGAGGCGGCGAGCAGCGGAGGGAACCCATGACGACGATGACGGCCGGGGCGGCGGCCCCGGCGACCGCTCAGGCGGTGGGCCCGGAGGCGGTGGCCCTGGAGGCGGTGGCCCTGGAGGCGGTCACCAAGACCTACGGCGAGGTCCGGGCGCTGGACGGCGTCACGTGGACGTTCCCGCGCGGCACGTTCACGGCGGTGATGGGGCCGTCGGGGTCGGGCAAGAGCACGTTCCTGCACTGCGCGTCGGGGCTGGACCGTCCGAGCGCCGGGACCGTCCGGGTCGGCGGCACGGACCTCGGGCGGCTCAGCGAGACGAAGCGGACGCGGCTGCGCCGTGACCGGATCGGGTTCGTCTTCCAGGCGTTCAACCTGATCCCGTCCATGGACGTCGAGCAGAACATCACGCTCCCGCTGCGGCTCGCCGGCGTGGACGCCGAGCCGGGCTGGCTGGACGACGTCGTCCGGCGGGTGGGGCTGGCCGACCGGTTGCGGCACCGTCCGTCGGAGCTGTCGGGCGGGCAGCAGCAGCGCGCCGCCCTGGCCCGCGCGCTGATCACCCGTCCCGAGGTCGTGTTCGCCGACGAGCCGACCGGCGCGCTGGACCCGCGCACGGCCCGCGACGTGCTCCGGATGCTGCGCGAGGCGGCCGACCGGACCGGGCAGACGGTGGTGCTGGTCACCCACGACCCGATGGCGGCGGCCTGGGCCGACTCCGTCGTGTTCCTCAGCCGGGGCCGCATCGTCGACGAGCTGGTCGCCCCGACGGTGTCGGCCGTCATGGGCCGCTGGGAGTCGCTGTGAGCGCGGGCGGGGGCACGGGCCCGGGCAGGGGCGCGTTCGCCGGGATCTTCGCGGCGCTGGCGTTCGCGGCCGCGCTGGTCGGCGCGTGCGGTGTGCTGCTGGAGTCGGCGCTGCGGGCGCACGCGCCGGTCGAGCGGTACGGCGCGGCGGAGGCCGTCGTGACGGGGCCGCGGAGCGTCGAGCAGGCGATCAAGCAGCTCGGATCCGAGCCGGAGACGCAGAGCCGTCCGCTGACCGAGCCCGCCCGGGTACCGGTCGCCGCCGCGGCGCGGCTGCGGGGCGTGCCCGGCGTCCGGGACGTGGTCGCGGACAGGTCGTTCCCCGTCCTGCTGTCCTCGGGGCGGGCGGTGACGGGACACGGCTGGGAGTCGGCGGGGCTGCGTCCGTACAAGCTGAGCGCGGGCCGGGCCCCGCGGGCGGCCGACGAGGTCGTGCTGAGCCGGGCCACCGGCGTCCGGCCGGGCGCGACGGTCCGGTTGCAGGTGAACGGGGCGCCGCGCCCGTACCGGGTCGCGGGCCTCGCCGCCGACGGCCCCGGCGCGGCGTTCTTCACGACGGCGACCGCGGCGGCCCTGTACGGGCATCCGGGCCAGGCCGACGCGCTGGCCGTGCTCAGCGGGGACCAGGACGGCGGCAGGGACCTCGACGGGGACGCGCTCCGCGCCGCCGCGCCCGGCCTGACGGTGGCGACCGGCGCGGCGCGCGGCGACGCCGAGGACCTGTCGGTCGCCGCCGCCCGGCCCGACATCGTGGAGATCGCCGCCTCGTTCGGCGGTGTCGCGATCATGACGGCGCTGGTGGTGGTCGGCGGGCTGATCGTCCTGTCGGTGCGGGAACGGTCGCGCGAGTTCGCGCTGCTCCGCGCGGTCGGCGCGACGCCCGGGCAGGTCCGGGGCGGGCTGGTGCGCGAGCTGCTGAAGGTCGGCGCGCCGGCCGCGCTCGTCGGCGGCGTGCTCTCCCTGGGGCTCGGCGCGGGCATGCACGCCGCGATGGTCCGCAAGGGCGTCCTGCCGGACGGGTTCGACCTGTCGCTCGGCCCGCTTCCGGTGCTGGCCGCGTTCGCCATGACACTGCTCGCCGCCGTCGTGACCGCGTTCCTCGCCTCGCTGCGGATCTCGGGGATCCGTCCGGTGCAGGCGCTCGGCGAGGCGGCCGTCGAACCCGCCCGGCTGCCCCGCTCGCGCGTCATCACCGGCGTGGTGGTCCTCGTCCTGGGCCTGAACGCGCTGGGTTTCGCGGTCACCTCGACCGGCCCCGCCGCCGCCGCGTCGGTCGGCGGGCTCGTCATGACGCTGATAGTCGCGACGGCGCTGCTCGGGCCGCTGGTGGCCAGGGCCGGCAACCGGGTGCTCGGCCGCGCGGCCCGGGCGGTGTCGCCGGTGAGCGGGGGGATGGCGCAGCACGCCGCGGGCACGGCCGCGCTGCGGGCCGGGTCGCTCATCACGCCCGTCGCGCTGGCCGTGGCGTTCGCGGGCGTCCAGCTGTTCGCGCAGTCCACGGTCGCGCACGCGACGCGGACGCAGGCGGACGCCGGCGACCGCGCCGACCAGGTCATCGTGGCCGCCGGGCCGGGCCTGCCGCAGGGCGTCGCCGAGGCGGCGCGCCGCACGCCCGGCGTGACCGCCGCGACCCCCGTCAAGCGCACCACCGTGATCATGGCGGTCGAGGAGCTCGGCGAGCGGAGCCTCTACTCGCTGAACGCCCGCGGGATCGGCGCGGACGCCACCGCCACCATCGACCCGAAGGTGTCCTCCGGCCGTCTCGGCGACGTGCGCGGCGGCGCCGTCGCGCTCAGCCGCGACGTGGCGAGCGGTCTCGGCGTCGGCTCCACGGTGACGCTGTGGCTCGGCGACGGCACGAAACTCAAGGCCCGGGTCGCCGCCGTGTACGAGCGCGGTTTCGGGTTCGGCGACGTGCTGCTCCCCCGCGATCTGGTGGCCGCGCATTCGTCCTCGCCGCTCGACGACCACGTCCTCGTCCGGGGCGCGGACGCCGACCTGCGCGGCGTCGCCGCCGCCTACGCCGGGACCCGGGTGGTCACGCCCGACGCGTTCGGCGCGAGCCTGTCGCGGGAGATCAAGCTCCAGGGCTTCGTCAGCCTGGTGGTCGTCGCCGCGATCACGGCCTTCATCCTCATCGGCCTCGTCACGACGCTGGCGCTCGCGACGGCGGCGCGGCGGCGCGAGTTCGCGCTGCTGCGGCTGGTCGGCGCGACCCGCGGGCAGGTGCTGCGCATGCTGCGCCTGGAGGCGGCGATCGTGCTCGGCACCGGCGTCGCCGCCGGGACCCTCATCGCTGCGGTGACGCTGCCGGTGTTCGCCGCGGCGGTCACCGGGCTGCCGCTGCCGTCGGTGTCCCCGGTGACGTGCGCGGTGATCCTCGCCGCGGTCGCGGGCTCCGGCAGCGCCGCGATCCTGCTGCCGGCGCGGGCCGTCCTGCGCCGCCGTACCTCCCCCACCCTCTCCTGAAAGGCACGGACCATGAGCAACTCCACCCGCTGGACGCTGGTCGCCGTCCTCATCGTCGTCAACGCCATCACGAACGTGATCCTGGGCGACGGGTGGCTCGCGATCGTCGTCAGCTCCGTCACGGGCATCGCCGTCGTCGGCGTCGTGCTCGACTATCTGCTCCGCGGACGCGGCGAAAACTGACGAGCGGGCACTGCGCGGGGCCCGGGCGCCGTTACCATCGTCCATTGCCAAGATCCTGTTGGCGATGTCCTGTACCGGAACGGCGTGAAATGGATGATGTCGAGGTCCGGCGGCTGCCGGGCGATCTGCCGCGGCTGTTCGACCCGCGCACCGCGCGGGACGGCGACGCGGAGCGGACGCTGTCGGTGCCGCTCCCCGAAGGCGACCTGGTCTGGCCCGACCCCGGGTACCCGCAGCGGCGCCAGCCCCTGCGCCCCGCGTTCTGGCTGAGCGACGAGCCCGTCACGCGCGACCTGTGGGGCAGGCTCCGCGCGGAGCACACCCGGTCGGGCCTGTGGCCGCTGCTGATGGACGAGACCGACCAGCCGTGGGCGTCGGGCCAGATCGCCCCCGAACCGGTGGCGGAGATCGGCGACTACGTCCCGCAGGCGTTCATGTCCGAGGTGTGGTCGGACTGGGCGGAGCAGGCCGCCGAGGACGACCACGACGACCTGGCCCCCTTCGGGCGGCACTGCCCCGGCCTCGCCGCGCCGGGCGTCCCCGTCGACGACCCGGACGCGATGGCCGACCGGTACGCCCGCGTTCTCGCCGCCCGCGGCGCCTCGCTGGGCCTGGTCGCCGTCGAGCGCGGCGCCGACACGCTGGCCGCCGTCGGCTGGCAGGGCGCCCTCAACCACAACGAGTGGACGGCGCCGCTGTCGGCCGTCCTGCGCGGCTGGGAGGACCGGTTCGGCGCCCGTGTCGTCGGGCTGGGGTTCAACACCCTCGAACTCAGCGTCGCCGCGCCGCCGGTCACGACCCGGCACGCCGTCCATGTCGCGGCCGAGCACTGGACGTTCTGCCCCGACATCCTCTTCCAGGGCCCGGGGACCCTCGCCGGCTACGCGGAGGAGATCCGCGGCAAGACCAACTGGTCCTTCTGGTGGGACTGACCCCGGCACCGACCCGGCCCTGACCCCGGCGCCGGAACCGGGACCGGCCGGGGCGGCAAATGCCAAAAAGCGGTCATCCTCCGTAAACGTCCAGGTCATCCATGCTGGCGCGCGCCGGTTCCGAGGTTACGGTGGGGCGGGTGAGCACCGGGTGGCGCGACCGGGTCCGACGCCCTGAGTGACCCGCGCGAGTGACCCGCGCGACCGCCGTCCGGGACCGGGGGCACGGATGGGAGCGCCATGACCGACGGCTCGGACGACATGAGCATCACCGAGTTCCTGCGCTCCTGGCGGGAGCCGGTGCTGGGCCGCTGGATCGAGCTGGTCGGCGAGGGGATGCGCGGCCGGATCACCGAGGGTGAGATCCGCTCGGAGCTGACCGAGCTGTACGGGCTGGTCGAACGCGCCCTCGGCGGCGACGAGACGGCCAGGGGCGAGCTGCGCGCGGCGCTGGCGGAGATCTCCCGCGGCCGGGCCAGGCACGGGTTCAGCCCGACCGAGACGGCGATGAGCGTGTTCGCGCTGAAGCAGTCGCTGTACGAGCAGGTCCGCAGGACCCGGGACCAGCGGGCCTACAGCGAGCTGATCGACTTCTCGTCCTATGTCGACGAGCTCGGGCTGGCGACGTTCGAGACGTACGCCTCCGCCCGCGAGCAGGTCATCGCCGACCAGGCCGAGCAGCTGCTGGAGCTGTCGACGCCCGTGGTGCGGGTGTGGGACGGCGTCCTCGGCGTCCCGCTCGTCGGCACGCTGGACTCGGCCCGTACCCAGGTCGTCATGGAGACCCTGCTCCAGGCGCTGGTCGACACCGGCTCCCGGTACGCGGTGATCGACATCACCGGCGTGCCGGCCGTGGACACCGAGGTCGCCCAGCATCTGATGAAGGCGGTGATGGCGGCGCGGCTGATGGGCACCCACTGCGTGATCTCCGGGATCCGGCCGCAGATCGCGCAGACGATCGTGACGCTCGGCATCGAGTTCGGCGACATCGTGACCAAGGCGAGCCTGGCCGACGCGCTGGGCTACGTCCTCGAACGCAGCGGCCTGCGGGTCGTCGGCCGCCCCGCCCCTCGCGGAGGGACGACCCCGGACACCTCCCGGAAGGGCCTGGAGACCTGATGGAACGCGTACCGATACTCAAGATCGGGGACGTCCTGCTCGTGTCGATCCAGATCGACCTCCAGGACCAGACCGTCCTCGGGTTGCAGGAGGACCTCGCGGAGCGGATCGTCGCCACCGGCGCGCACGGCGTGATCATCGACATCACCGCGGTGGACATCGTCGACTCCTTCATCGGCCGGATGTTCGCCACCATCGCCGCCATGTCCCGGCTGATGGACGCCGAGACGGTCGTCGTCGGGATGCGCCCGGCGGTGGCGATCACGCTGGTCGAGCTCGGGCTGTCGCTGGGCGGCGTGCGCACCGCGCTGGACCTGGAGGAGGGCATGCGGCTGCTCGGCTCCGAGCCGCCCGCCGCCGAACAGCCGGCCGGCGTCCCCGGCGGCCTCGGCTCCGCCGTGGCGGACGCGCCGTGACGACCCCGCCCGGCGAGGGAGCGCCCGGAGGCGGGCCGTCCGGGGAGGAGGTGCCCATCGCGTCGAACGACGACGTGGTCCGCGTCCGGCATCTGGTCCGGGCCGCGGCCGCGGCGGCGGGGCTGTCGCTGGTGGACCAGACCAAGATCGTCACCGCGGCCAGCGAGCTGGCGCGCAACACCTACGCGCACGGCGGCGGCGGCACGATGCGGGTGGAGCAGGCCACCGGCGAGCGCGGCCGCAAGGGCGTGCGCGTCGTCTTCACCGACGAGGGCCCGGGCATCGCGGACGTGGAGCGGGCGCTCAGCGAGGGCTGGACGAGCGGGGCGGGCCTCGGCCTCGGCCTGTCCGGGGCGCGCCGGCTGACCGACGAGTTCGGCCTGCGGAGCGAGGTGGGGAAGGGCACCACGGTGACGGTGGCCAAATGGACCCGCTGAACGGCGCGTGGACGACGAGCCCGCACGCGGGCGAGTCGCTGCGGGTGCGGGTGGAGGAGCGCAGCGCCGCGGCGGGCGTGCGGCACCGGATCACCGCGCTCGCAGAGCGGCTCGGGTTCCGCGGGGAGCGCCTCGGCCAGGTCCAGCTCGCGGCGACGGAGGCGGCCACGAACCTCGCCGAGCACGCGCTCCAGGGCGAGATGCTGCTGCGCATCGTGCGGGACGGCGGCGCCGCCGCCCTGGAGTTCGTCTGCGTCGACCGCGGCCCCGGCATCGCCGACGTGCCGGTGTCCAGGACGGACGGCTACTCGACCAGCGGCACGCTCGGTCTCGGCCTCGGCTCGATCGAGCGGCTGGCCGACCGCAGCGGCCTGTATTCGCGTCCCCGGATCGGCACCGTCTCGTACGCCCGGTTCAACCCGCCGGACGCGTCCGGTGCGGGCACGTCCAGCACGGGCACGCCCGGCGCGGGCGCGTCCGCCGGGGCGCCGCCGCCGATCGCGGGGCTGACCGTGCCGATCGACGGCGAGGAGGAGTGCGGGGACGCCTACACGGCCCGGCTGGTGGACGGCGCCGTCTACGCGGTCCTGTGCGACGGCCTGGGCCACGGCCCGCTGGCCGCGCGGGCGGCGTGGGCCGCGGTCCGGGCCGCGCACGAGGTCCCGGCGCCGTCGCGTCCGGCGGACGTCCTGCGGCGCGTTCACCAGGGGCTGGCGCCCACGCGGGGCGGCGCGGTCGCCGTCGCCGTCGTGGAACCCGCCGCCGGGCGGGTGCGGTTCGCCGGGATCGGGAACGTCGCCGCGTGGATCGTCGGGCCGGAACGCCGGCAGGGCATGGTGTCGGTCCCCGGGATCGCCGGCGCGCACGCCGAGCGGGTCCGCGAACAGGACTACGACCTGCCGCGGGGCGCGGTGGTGGTGCTTCATTCGGACGGCCTCACCGGCCGCTGGCGGCTCACCGACCAGCCAGGGCTGCTCGGCCGCGACGCGCTGCTGGTCGCGGCGACCGTGCTGCGCGACGCGGGGCTGCGCCACGACGACCGGTCCGTGCTCGCCGTCACCACGTCCGGCTGGGGGGTGCCCGGATGACCGGGGACGCGCCCGCCGAGCTGCTCAGGATCGAGATCACCGACGAGGAGGGCGTCTTCGCCGTCCGGCAGGTGGGGCGGCGGGTCGCCGCCGAGGTCGGCATGCCCTACCAGGACCAGGTCCGCGTCGCCACCGCGCTCAGCGAGGCGGGCCGGACGCTGTACGCGTGCTCGGGGCGGGTGTCGGTCGTGTTCGGCCTCGACCGCGGGGCCCGATCGGTTCCGGGGGACGCCGAGGGCCGTCCCCGCGCCGGGGACCGCCCCGGCCTGCTGATCCAGCTGGACCTGGTCCCCCGGACCGGCATGGACGGCGCCGCCGAGTGCGAGACCACGATCGCGCGCCTGCTGACCCTGGTCGAGCGGGAGACCACCGAGGAGGGCGTCCGCGTCCGGCTCCGCAAGGACCTCCCTCCTGGCACGGACCCGCTGAACGACACGGAGCTGCGCCGCCTGCGCGACCGGCTCCGGCGGCTCAGGCCCGTCCCCGCGCTGGACGAGCTCCGGACCCAGAACGCCGAGCTGATCGCGGCACTGGCCGACCTCCAGCGGCAGCAGGAGGAGCTGCGGGCCCTCAACACCGAGCTGGAGGCGACGAACGAGGGCGTGATGGCCCTCTACAACGAGATCTCCGAGGAGCTGGAGGAGACCAATCGCGGAGTCGTGGCGCTGTACGCGGAGCTGGAGGAGAAGTCCGACCAGCTGCAGGAGGCGGGCGAGGTCAAGAACCGGTTCTGGGCCACGATCAGCCACGAGCTGCGGACCCCGGTGAACGGTGTCATCGGGCTCGTCCGGCTGCTGCTCGACCCCGCCGCCGATCCCCTGACCGCCGAGCAGCGCCAGCAGATCACCCTCATCGGCGACACAGGCGGCACCATGCTCGCGCTGGTGAACGAGCTGCTGGACATGGCCAAGGCCGAGCGCGGCGCGCTGGAGCCGCGCCGCGCGCCGGTGCGCGTCCCGGCCCTGCTCGACGAGCTGTCCGAGCTGATGGGCCCGATGGCGGAGCAGGCCGGGCTGACCCTCACCGTGGACGCGGCCGCAGCGCCGCCCGTCCTCGTCACCGACGCGGAGATGCTCACCCGCATCCTGCGGAACCTGGTGAGCAACGGCGTGAAGTTCACCGCGGCGGGCGAGGTCCGGGTCACGGCCGGGACGGCGCCGGGACGCGTCGAGTTCGCCGTGTCCGACACCGGACCGGGCATCGCGCCCGCCGACCAGGCGCGGCTCTTCGAGGAGTTCTTCCGCGCGCCCGGCAGCGAGGCGGGCGGGACGGGCCTCGGCCTGCCCTACGCGCGCCGCCTCGCCCGCGCGCTCGGCGGCGACCTGTTCGTCGACAGCGCCGTCGGCGAGGGCACGACGGTGACGCTGCGGCTGCCACCGTACGAGAGCCTGGCGGATCTCGGCCCCGGCCATGTGCTGATCGCGGACGACGACGCCGCGACCCGCCGCGTCCTGCGCGGCCTGGTGGAGGAGGCCGCCGGGCGGGTCACCGAGGCCGCCGACGGCCGCGCCGCTCTGGACGCCGCCGTGGCCGACCCGCCCGACCTCGTCCTGCTGGACCTGCGGATGCCGGGCATGGACGGCTACGACGTCCTCGCCCGGCTGCCGCGCGGGGTGCCGGTCGTGCTGGTCACCTCGTCGGAAGTGACCGCCCCCGGCTCGGGCGGCCGCGCCGACCCGCGGCTGAGCCGCGCGGGCGCGGTGCTGGGCAAGGACCGGATCGGCCCGGAGACGCTCGCCGAGGCGGTGCGCCTCGCCCGCGACACCGAAGAGGGCGCACGCGGCACCGGAGGCGGGGGTGAGGGCCCGTGACCACGACGCTGGTGGTCGACGACAACGACACCAAGCGGTACATCATCGGCAGCTGGCTGCGGCGCGCGGGCCACACGGTGGTGGAGGCCGGGTCGGCGGCGGAGACCTGGGTCCGGCTCACCGAGCAGACCGTCGACCTGGTGGTGCTGGACGTCAGGCTCCCGGACATGAGCGGCATCGAGGTCTGCGAGCGGATCAAGGCCGCGCCGGACACCAGGTCGCTGCCGGTCATCCACATCTCGGCGCAGGCCGTGAACGTCGCCGACCGCACCGCGGGCCTGCGCCGCGGCGCCGACGCCTACATGGTCGACCCGATCGACCCGGGCGAGTTCCTCGCCACGGTCGAGGCGGTGCTGCGCTACTACCAGGCCCGGCGCCGCGCCGAGCGGATGGCGGCCCGGCTCGCCGAGCTCACCCGGACGTCCCTGGCGATCAACGCGGCCAGGTCGTTCGAGGACCTGGCGGCGGTCGCCGCCCGCGGCGCCTTCACGATCTTCGGGGTGCCGGCGTCGGTGTTCGTGCTGCCGCCGGACGGCCGGGTGCGGCGGACCGTCGAGCTCGGCATCGGGCCGTGGCGCCGCGACTGCCCGCCGGACGCCCCGGCGCGTATGGCGGAGATGGCCAGGCTGGGCGGCGACACCGGCACCGAGGTCACGCGGGTGCCGCTGCCGGAGTGGCTGGAGCTGCTGCCCGACAGCGTCGCGGACGGCGACGTCGTGCTGGCGGTGTCGCGGTTCAAGCACGGCCGCCCGCCGATCGGCATCGCGCTCGGGGGCCGCGGGGCCCGGACCGAGGACGACGTCAACCTGCTGCGCCAGCTCGGGCAGGCGGTGGCGCTCGCGATGGAGGCGCTGCGGTCCTACACCGAGGAGCACACGACCTCGCTCACCCTCCAGCACAGCCTCCTGCCCGCGTCGCTGCCGTCCGTGCCGGGCTGGTCGCTCGCCGTCCGGTACGAGCCGGCCAGCGACCAGGCCGAGGTCGGCGGCGACTTCTACGAGGTCCTCGACCGCGGCGACCGGGTGCTGGTGGCCATCGGGGACGTGCAGGGGCATTCGCTGCACGCCGCGACCGTCATGGCGGAGATCCGGCACGCGCTGCGGGCGTTCGCCGCCGAGGGCCACGACTCCGTCACGATCCTGCGGCTGCTGAACGACGTGATGGAGCGCTACCACGACGACCAGACGGCCACCATGTGCCTGATGACGCTCGACCCGCTGAGCGGCGCCGCGCAGGTCGCGAGCGCCGGGCACATCCCGCCGCTGTACGTCTCCGGCGGCGGTGCCCGCTACTGCGAGGGCGGCGGCGTGCTCCTCGGCTTCCCGCGGGAGGCCCGCGACGCGAGCGGGGTCGCGGTGGAGAAGACGGAGGTGCCGCCGGGCGGCACGGTCGTGCTCGTCACCGACGGGCTGATCGAGGACCGCGGCATCCCGCTGGCCGACAACCTGGAGCGGCTGCGCACCCTCGCGGCCGACGTGGACGACGAGCTCGAACGGTTCGGCGACCGGGTCATCGCCGAGTTCGGCCACCGGGAGGACGACGTCGCGCTGGTCGTCGTCCGCCGCGACGGCCCCTGACCCCAGCCCTGACCCCGGACCGGCCCCCGGCGCCGGGTCGGGCGGCGACGCCGGGACCCGCCGGGCTCGCCTACGATGCGGCGAGGGACCGGCGAGGAACGGCGGACGGGATCGGAGTCGGGATGCGACGGAGCGGGAGGGTGCTCTGCGCGGGCATCGCGGCGGGCATCGCGTGCACGCTGGCCACCGACGCCGTCCTGGTCCTGTCCGGGCGGCTGGACGAGCGCCCGGCCCGCGCCGACGACCTGGTGTCCGTCGACCGGGGGGCCGCGCCGCGGGCCCCGGTCGTCGCGCCGCTGACCCGCCGCCACACGCCCCATCTGCTGGTCGCGGGGGCGGCGTCGCTGCCGCCCGAGGCCGTCGAGCGCGCGAAGGCCCTCAAGGGCGTCGCCGGGATCACGGTCGTGGACGCGGCCCGCGCCAACGTCGGCGGGCGCCGCATGGGGCTGCTCGGCGTCGACCCGTCGGGGTTCCGGGCGTTCGCGCCGGCGCCGACGGCCGAGTCGGACCAGCTGTGGCAGACGATCGCGTCCGGCGGCCTGGCGGTCTCGTTCGAGGAGGGCCGCGGCGGGTCGCTGCCGCTCGGCTCGGTCGTCGAGGCGGGCCGCAGCACCGGGCCGGGCCGGGTCCGGGTCGGCGCGTACGCGTCGATGGGCATCGGCGACATCGACGCGGTCGTGTCGCGCGCGCAGGCCCGCGCGCTCGGCATGCCGGACGGCAACGCCCTGGTCATCAGCGCGCCGAAGGCCGACACCGCGAAGCTGACGGCACGGCTGAAGAAGATCCTCCCGCGCGGGACGAAGGTCGCGGCGCTGACGCCGCGGCGGACCCGGCCGTCCGCGAAGGGCGGGGACGGCCCGCGGGTGACCGGGCGCCCGGACGGCGTGACCGGCGGCGTCTCCCCGATCACCGGCAACATGATGACGCCCACGATGCGCACCGCGCTGCTGGAGATCGCGGGGATGTTCGGGCCGTTCCCGGCGATCGGATGCCACCGCTCCACCGGCGACCCGCAGGACCACGGCGACGGCCGGGCCTGCGACTTCATGGAGAGCACCGGCGGCCGCATGCCGAGCCCGGGCGCGCGGCGGCACGGCGACGAGGTCGCGGCGTACGCCGTCGCGAACGCGCGGCGGCTGGGGATCTCCTACGTGATCTGGAGGCAGCGGATCTGGAACGTCCGCGGCGGCGGCTGGCGCGCCATGGAGGACCGGGGCAGCATCACCCAGAACCACTACGACCACGTGCACATCTCGGTGCTGCGCTGACGCCGCCCGCCCCTCGCGGTGAGGCTCAGGGGAGTTGCTGCTCGCACCAGACGACCTTGCCGTCGGCGGTGCGGCGCACGCCCCAGCGCTGCGCCAGCCGCCCGACGACGTGCAGGCCCCGGCCCGACTCGATCATGTCGCTGTCGTCGTCGCGGTGCCGGATGCGGGGCCGGCCGTCGGAGGAGTCGAAGACCTCCACGACCAGGCCGCCCTCCCGCACCAGCCGCAGCCTGATCCGCCCGCCCGCGTGCCGGATCGCGTTCGTGACCAGCTCGGACGCCAGCAGCATCGTGGAGTGGGCGAGGTCGTCGAGGTCCCAGCGGGCGAGCCGGTCGCGGATGAGGCCGCGTGCCCGGCGGACGGCGGCGGGCTCGGCGGGCAGCTCCCAGGTGGCGTGCCGGTCGTCCGGGATGCGCGCCAGCCGGGCTATGAGCATCGCGATGTCGTCGCGGTGCTGGTCGTCGTAGATGCCGTCGAGGGCGGCCTGGCACAGGTCGTCGAGCGGGCGGGCGGCGGCGCCGCCCGAGAACGTGTCGCGCAGGCGGGCGAGGCCGTCGTCGATGTCGCGGGCCCGGTTCTCCACGAGGCCGTCGGTGTAGAGGAACAGCAGTGTCCCGTCGTCGACGGTGAACTCGCGGCTGACGATCGGGCCGTCGCCGCCGACGCCGAGCGGCGGCGCGGGCGGTACCGGAAGGTATTCGGGATCGGCGCCGGGCGGGACGAGCAGCGGCGGCAGATGCCCGGCGCTGGCGACCTCGCATCGCCCGCTGACCGCGTCGTAGACGACGTAGGCGCAGGTGGCGAAGTGCGGCTCGCGTTCGCCGAGCGTCCGCATCAGCGAGTCGAGGCGTTCCAGGGCCTCGGCGGGCGGCAGTTCGAGCCCGGCGAGGGTGTGGATGGCGGTGCGGAGCCGGCCCATCGTGACGGCGGCCTTCACCCCGTGCCCGGCGACGTCCCCGACGACCAGCGCGACCCGCCCGCCGGGCAGCGCGATCGACTCGTACCAGTCGCCGCCGACCTCGATGAGGCGGCTGCCCGGCAGGTACCGGTGGTGCACCTCGACCGGCGACGGCGCCGACAGCCCGGTCGGCAGCAGGCTGCGCTGGAGGGTGAGCGCGGTGGCGCGTTCCCGCGAGTACTGGCGGGCGCTCTCGATGAAGATGGACGCCCGGTTGGCGAACTCCATCCCGATCTCGACGTCGTAGGCGTCGAACGGGCGGTGCGCGACCGTCCGGGTGCAGACGAAGAACCCGAGGACGCCCGCCGCCGACGTGATCGGCAGCAGCAGCATCGACGCGCCCTTCAGCAGTTCGCCGACCGGCGGGCGGCGCCAGGCGGCGGCGATCTCGGCCGCGCCCTCGCCGCCGAGGGAGCGCCGCACCGGCTCCCCCGTCGCCAGGCACTGCGTGTAGGGGGTGCCGGGCGGGTAGACGAGGGACTCGCCGGTGGGGAACGTGGCGTCCCAGGCCGGGTCGTCGTCGTCGAAGCCGATCGCCATCCGGCGCATCTGCGGGCCGTCCGGGCCGTCCGGCGGCTCGTCGGCGTCCAGGTGGCTCTCCAGCAGGAGCAGGCCGCCGGAGTTGCAGAAGTGCGGGACGAGCACGTCCATCAGGCCGCGCGCGAGCATTTCGAGGTCGAGCGTGGAGCCGATCCGCGGGAGCGCGTCGTCCAGCAGGGCCCGGCGGATGACGGCCGGGTCGACGAACCGGTCGGCGAGCGGCACCGGCACCCTGATGACGGCGAGCGCGGCGATGTCGGGCACGGCACGGACGGCCGCGCCACGGACGGGCGTGCCACCGCCGGGCACCTCGCCGCCCGGCACCCCGTTCGGCGTCTCGGCGGCGGGCGTCTCGGGCTCGGGCAGGCCGCCGGTCATGGGATGGACGGTCACGACCGCGTCGAGCGTGCCGCCGTCCGGGGTGTCCATGGCGAGCATGGCGGTGCGCTCCCGGCCGGCCTTCAGCGCCTCCAGCAGCGGCTTGCGCGCGCCGGCGATCACCTCGTCCAGATGGGCGCCGAGCAGGCACCGCCCGTCGGGAGACGTCCCGTCCGGGCACAGCACGGCGGCGGCGTTACGGTCGAACTGGAGTATTCGACCCGACGAATCCATGCCGAGAATCAGAATTCGGGTGGACGACTCCATCGCTCGATTATGGGACATGGCGGAGTCGCGTGCGGCCGATACGGGACGGTAGGCGTCCCCTGCGTCAGGAACCGCCGAAGACCTGCGGCGGCGGGACGGGCGCGACGATCTCCTCGCCGTCGCGCAGCGGCGCGGCCCCGGCGCAGAACGCGGCGAGGTCGCCGCCGTCCAGCAGCCGGGCCCGGGCGATGCCGCCCGCCGCGCGGCGCGTCAGCTCCGCCACCGGGAGCGGCTCGCGCGACCCGGCCACGATGAGGTTGCCGAACCGGCGGCCGCGCAGCACGCCCGGGTCGCCCATCAGCAGCGTGTGCCGGAACACCGAACGGACGGTGGCGGCGACCCGTCGCACGAACGGCAGCCGGAACCCGTCCGCGACGTTGGTCATGTAGACGCCGCCGGGCCGCAGCACCCGCGCCGCGTCGAGCACGAACTCGCGGGTCGCGAGCTCGGGCGGCATCGACGCCTCGGCGAACGCGTCCATCACGACGAGGTCGTCGGCCCCGTCTGCGAGCGCGGCGACGCCGGCGCGGCCGTCGGTGATCCGGATCCGCAGGCCCGGGACGCCCTTCACGGGCAGCTGCTCGCGGACGAGCCCCACGAGCCCCGCGTCCGGTTCCAGGACGACCTGCCGGGACCCGGGCCGGGTGACGGCGATGTAGCGCGCCAGCGTGCAGCCCGCGCCGCCGATGTGGACGGCGTCGAACGCCTGCCCGTCCACGCCGAGGCAGTCGACGACGTCGCCCATCAGCCGCATGTACTCGAAGTCGAGGTAGGTGGGGTCGGACAGGTCGACGTACGACTGGGGCACGCCGCCGACGAGCAGCATCCAGCCGCCGTCGCGGTCGGCGTCCCGCAGCAGTTCGGCCTCGCCCGCGTCGATCGTGTAGATGTTCGCGCGGGGGCCGTGCCTGCCCTTGCGTGCCATGGCCTCCAGCCTACGGAAGCCGGATCCGGGGGCCGCCGGAACGTCAGGTTTGCTCCGTCAGGGCCTCTTCGGCCGCGAAATGGCACGCGCTCGGGTGGGCGGAGCCTTCGCGTTCCTCGAGGGCCGGCTCCTGTCGCGCGCACACGTCCCGCGCCTTCCAGCAGCGGGTGTGGAAGCGGCACCCGGACGGCGGCTCCAGCGGCGACGGCGGCTCCCCCTCCAGCTGGATCTGGTCCGCCCATCCGGGCGCGTCCGGGTCCGGTACGGGGACGGCCGACAGCAGCGCCTGCGTGTACGGGTGGGTGGCGTGCTCGTAGATCCGCGTCTCGTCACCCGTCTCAACGATCTTGCCGAGGTACATGACGGCGACGCGGTCCGAGATGTGCCGGACGGCGGCCAGGTCGTGCGCGATGAACACGTACGCCAGCCCGAGCTCCCGCTGGAGTTCGGCGAGCAGGTTCATCACCTGCGCCTGCACGGACACGTCCAGCGCCGACACCGGCTCGTCGCAGACGATGACGTCGGGCCGCAGCGCGAGGGCGCGGGCGATCCCGACGCGCTGGCGCTGCCCGCCGGAGAACTGGTGCGGGTACCGGCTGACGTGGCCGGGATCGAGGCCGACGAGTTCCAGCAGCTCCTGGACGCGCGCCCGCCGCTCTCCCTTCGGCGCCGCCTCCGGATGGATGGCGTACGGCTCGCCGACGATGTCGCCGACGGTCATGCGGGGATTGAGGGACGAGTAGGGGTCCTGGAGCACGATCTGGATGCGGCGGCGCAGGGCCCGCAGCTCCGCTCGCGGCATCGCGAAGATGTCGCGGCCGTCGAAGCGGACCGTCCCCGCCGTGGGACGTTCGGCGGCGAGCAGCAGCTTGGCGAGGGTCGACTTCCCGCAGCCGGACTCGCCGACGACGCCGAGCGTCTCGCCGCGGCGCAACTCCAGGTCGACGCCGTCGACGGCCTTGATCTGCCCGACCATCCGCTTGATCAGCACCCCGCGGGTCAGCGGGTAGTGCTTGACGAGCCCCTCCACCTGAAGGATCGGCGCCTCCGGGTCGAAGGCGTCACCCGCGGGGGTGACGCTCGCGGAGGTGTCAGTCGTCGTCGGTCTGTCCGGCACCGTGGACCTCCTCGGCGAAGTGGCAGGCGGCGTCGTGGCCGGGCGCGACGGTGACGAGCGGCGGCCGCCGCGCCGCGCAGACCGCCTCGGCGCGCGGGCAGCGCGGATGGAACGGGCAGCCGGGCGGCAGCGCCGCCGGGTCGGGCGGCGCCCCCTGGATCGGGACGAGCGGGTCGCCGCGCCGGTCGAGGCGCGGCACCGACGCCAGCAGCCCGCGCGTGTACGGGTGGGCGGGCCGCGCGTACAGGTCCCGGGCGGGCGACTGCTCGGCGACCGACCCCGCGTACATGACGACGATCCGGTCCGCGACGCCGGCGACCACGCCGAGGTCGTGGGTGATCAGCACCATGCCCATGTTCAGGTCGTCCTGGAGCCCGGCGAGCAGCCGCATGATCTGCGCCTGCACGGTCACGTCGAGCGCGGTGGTCGGCTCGTCGGCGATCAGCACGTCCGGTTCCAGCGCCAGCGCCATCGCGATCATGATGCGCTGGCGCATGCCGCCGGAGAACTGGTGCGGGTAGTCGCCGAGCCGCCGCGCGGCGAGCGGGATCCGCACCCGCTCCATCAGCTCGACCGCCCTGTCCCTGGACGCCTTGCGGCCGAGGCCGCGGTGCACCCGGAACATCTCGCGCAGCTGGTCTCCGACGGTGAACACCGGGTTCAGCGCCGTCAGCGCGTCCTGGAAGATCATCGAGATCCGTTCGGCGCGATATTCGCGGCGGCGCCGGTCCGGCAGGCCGAGCAGCTCCTCGCCGCGCAGCCGCACCGAGCCGCGCTCGATGCGCGCGGGCGGCATGTCGAGAATGCCCATGACGGCCTGCGCCGCGACGCTCTTGCCCGACCCGGACTCGCCGAGGATCGCGACGGTCTCCCCCTCCGCGAGGGTGTAGGACAGGCCGTTCACCGCGTGGACGTCCCTACCGCGCACCCGGAAACGGACGTGCAGGTCGTCCACCTCAAGGAGCGGCGCGTCCGGCCGCGGCGCGGGGACGAGGTCGCCCTTCTTGAGCTCTGCCGTCATGCGTCATCCGATGTCATGGGCGTCACCGCAGCTTCGGGTCGAGGGCGTCGCGGACGGCGTCGCCGAGCATCAGGAAGCTCAGCACCGTCGCCGACAGGAACGCCGCGGGGAAGATCAGCAGATGGGGGTCGTCGAGGAAGGAGTCCTTGGCCTGGCCGAGCTGCAGCCCCCACGACACCTGCGGGTACTGCAGGCCGACGCCGAGGAAGTCCAGCGTCGCCTCCCCGACGATCACGTTGCCGACGTTGAGGGTGGCGACCACGATCACCGGGGCGATCGCGTTCGGCAGGATGTGCCGGGCCATGATCCGCCGGTCGGACGCGCCGAGCAGCCGCGCCGCCTGCACGTAGTCGGCGTCCCGGACGGAGATGACCTGCCCCCGCATGATGCGGATCATCGTCGTCCAGCCGAGCAGCACCAGCACCAGCGTCATCGCCCACACCCCGTGCCCGGGGAACGCGACGAGGATGACGGTGGCGCCGAGCACGAACGGCAACCCGAAGAACACGTCGGTGAGCCGCGCGATGAGCGCGTCGACGAGACCGCCGTAGTAGCCGGCGAGCATCCCGAACACCACCGCGATCAGCAGCGCGAACAGCGTGACGGCGACGCCGATCAGCAGCGTCGGCCGGGCGCCGTGCACGACGTGCGCGTAGTAGTCGCAGCCCGCGAGGTCGGTGCCGAACCAGTGGTCGCCGGACGGGCCGAGCTTGGCCAGGTTCGGGTCGCAGCCCTCGTTGGCGGCCGTGCCGGTGAACAGCCTCGGCACCGCCGCCATCACCGTGACCAGGGCGAGGATGGCGACCGAGCCCCAGAAGATCCAGCGCCGCCGCAGGTCGCGCCACGCGTCGTCCCACAGCGAGGCCCGGCCGATCTCGCCGCCGGCGGTGGCGACCGCCGCCGCGTCGGCGCCGGTGTCCGCCTCCTTGATCGTCATCGCGCCCTCACTCGTACCTGATCCTCGGGTCGAGGACCCCGTACAGCAGGTCCACGAGCAGGTTGACCAGCAGGAAGATCAGCACCAGCACGGTGACGGCGCCGACCACGACGGGCCCCTCCTTGAGCTGGATCGACTGGAACACCTGCTGTCCGATGCCCGGCAGGTTGAAGATCCCCTCGGTCACGATCGCGCCGCCCATCAGGCTTCCGAAGTCGACGCCGAGATACGTCACCACGGGGATCAGCGAGTTGCGCAGCGCGTGCCGCCCGACGACCCTTGCCCGCGACAGTCCCTTGGCGTGGCCGGTGCGGACGTAGTCGGCCCGCAGGTTCTCCGCCAGGCTCGTCCGGGTCAGCCGCGCCACGTACGACAGGCCGAGCGAGCCGAGCACGATGCCCGGCAGCAGGTAGCTCATCGGCCAGCCGTCGTCCGTCCCCGCCGTCGGGAAGATCTGCCAGTGCAGGCCGAACAGGATCTGCGCGACGTAGCCGAGGACGAACACCGGCACCGCGATCACCAGCGTCGTCCCGCCGAGGACGAGGGTGTCGGCGAGCTTGCCGCGCCGCAGACCCGCCCACACCCCGAGCACGATCCCGAGCAGCAGCTCGAAGACCCAGGCGGTGATGGCGAGCTGCGCGGTCACCGTCCAGCGCCCGCCGAGCATCTCCGACACGCTCTGCCCGGTGTAGTTCTCGCCCAGGTCGCCCTGGACGAGACCCCACATGTACTTCGCGTACTGCACCAGCAGCGGGTCGTTGAGGTTGTACCGCTCCCTCAGCGTCTGCCTGACGTTCTCCGGGACGGGCTTGTCCCCAGCGAGCGCCTGGATCGGGTCCCCGGGCAGGGCGAACACCATCGCGTAGATGAGCAGCGTGGTGCCGATGAATACCGGGACCGCCTGCAAGAGGCGCCGGACGGTGTACTGCCACATCGCCGGCTACTTCACCGTCACTTCGTGCGCGAGCAGGCCCGTGGAGTACGGGGTGATCGTGACGTCGTCGACGTTCTTGGACCGTCCGCCCTGGCCCGCCCACGTCCACAGCGGGATCATCGGCATCTCGCGGATGGCGATGTCCTCCGCCTGGTTGTAGAACTTGATGGCCTCCCGCGGGTCGGCCGTCCGGTTCGCCTTGGCGATCAGGTCGTCGAAATCCTTGTTCGTCCAGCCCATCCGGTTGTTGGGCGTGGTCCACATGTTCTCCAGGTAGTTCTGGGCGCTCGGGTAGTCGGCCTCCCAGTTCTGCCGGTAGGGACCCTTCTCCTCACGGTCGCCCAGCATGGCGAAGTAGTCGGACGCGGGCACCTGCCGGAACTGGATGTCCTGGATGCCGAGGTTGTCGCGCAGGGAGTTCGCCACGATCCGCATCCACTGCGCGTACGTCGGCTGCGCGTTGGAGAAGTACAGTTCGAGCGTCCCCTTGAACCCGCCTCCCTTGCCGAACAGTTCCCTGGCCTTGCCCGGGTTGTAGGTGCACAGCTCGCCGCACGCGTTCGGCCGGTGCCCCTCGATGATCGCGGGGAGCAGGGAGTCGGCGGGAATGTAGTCGCCGTTGTAGACGGCCTTGTTGACGCCCTGCCTGTCGATGGCCATGGAGATGGCCCTGCGCACGTCGGGGTTCGCGAACCGCTTGTCCCACAGCGGGAAGCCGAGGTAGTCGATCGTGCCCATCTTGCGGGGCAGGAACCGGTCGCCGAGCAGCCGCTTCGCCTCCGGCACCTTGGCGGACGGGATGGTCTGGAGCACGTCGATCCGCCCCGCCCGCAGGTCGGTGTACGCGGTGTCGGCGCTGGAGTAGCTCTTCCAGGTCACGCCCTTGTTCCGCGGCTTGCGCGAGCCGGTGTAGCCGGAGAACGCGACGAGCTTGATCTGTTTGTTGCGTTCCCAGTTCCCGTCCATCTTGTACGGGCCGTTGCCGATCGGGTGGTCGTCGAACGCCTTGAGGTCCTTCAGCCCGGCCTTCGGCATCGGCGCGTACGCCGGGTAGGTGAGCAGCAGCGGGAACTGGCTGAACGGGTCGCTCAGCGTGACCTTCATGGTGTTCTGGTTGACGACCTCAAGGCCGGACAGCGTGTCGGCCTTCGGCTTGGCCTTCTCGTCCTCGGGGTTCATCTCCTCGTGCCCCTCGATGGACGAGAAGTACTCGTTGGTGTCCATGGCGTTCGGGCCGTACGCGGCGTGGTTCCACGCGTCCGCGAAGCTCTGCGCGGTCACCGGCTCGCCGTTGTGGAACTTCTGGCCCGGCTTCATCTTCACCGTCCAGACCTTCTGGTCGTCGGAGGTCACGGACTCGGCGGCCAGCGGCACCGCCTTGCCGCCCGCGTCGAGCGTCATCAGGTTGTCGAACAGCTCGCTGATCACGTCGAAGGCGTAGCTGCTCGTGGTGTTGGCGGGCACCAGGTGATTGGGCTCGGCGTGGCCCACGGTGAACGTGCCGTCGCTCGCCCCGGCGTCGCCGCCGCCACAGGCCGTCAGGCCGGACGACGCGGCGAGCGCCACCGCGGCGAGCCCCGCGACCTTCAGTCGGACACCCCTGCCGGCACCCCTCTGACTGGTCATGCTCCTCCTCGGCCCGTCACTCCCGGCGCGCGGCGGGCGCTTGGCCGCCCCACCGCACCTAGATTGCTGGCAGCGTCGTACCGGCGGTGACCGTTTGGGTACGCCGCTGACGGAGTCGAAACCGGATCGAGACGTTCTTGATCATTCATTGACACAGGTCAGCGGCGAAGCAAAATGAAGCCTTGTTACAAAAGAGCTCCATGGGGGAAAAGGTGCACCAGCAAACGCCCACGACCACCGACCCAAGTCCCACCGCCACGACACCCGAAAACGCAACGCCCGAAGCAAACCCAACAGCCGCCAAGAACCCAACGCCCGAGACAACGACGACCGAAGCGAAGGCCGCCGGGAACGAAACGGCCAAGAACGTGACGGCCGAGGCCAAGGCCGCGGAGAAGGCGGCGGGCGAGACTACGGCGGCCGAAAACGCGGCCCCCGACACAACGGCGGCCGGCGAGGCGGCGCCCGGCGTAACAGGGGGCGACAGAACGGTGCCCGACGCTATGAGGGTCGTGAAGACGGCGGCCGACGCGGCAGCGGCAAAGAGGGCGACGGCCGAGAACGCGACAGGCGAGGCGACGGCGGCCGGGGAGGCGACGGCCGAAGCGGAGGGCGCTGGGAACGTGGCGGGCGAGGCGGAGGCCGCCGAGAAGGCGGGGGGCGAGGCGGCGGTGATTTGCGCGGATTTGATCCGCTTCGACACGACCAACCGGGGGGAGGGTGTGGCGCACCCGGAGCGGCCTGCCGCCGAGTACGTCGCCGCGCTGCTGGACGAGGTCGGCGCCGACCCGGTGATCGTCGAGTCCGCGCCGGGGCGGGCGAGCGTGCTGGCCCGGGTCGCCGGCACCGACCCGTCCCATCCCGCGTTCCTGATCCACGGGCACCTGGACGTGGTGCCCGCCGACGCCTCCGAGTGGACCGTGCCACCGTTCTCGGGCGAAGTGCGCGACGGGTGCGTGTGGGGCCGCGGCGCGGTCGACATGAAGGGCAGTCTCGCGATGACGCTCGCGACCGTCCGCCGGCGCCTGCGCGAGGGGCGGCGCACCCGCGGCGACCTGGTGCTGGCGTTCCTGGCCGACGAGGAGTGCACCGGCGACTACGGTTCCCGGTACGTGGCGCGCGAGCACCGCGCGTACTTCGACGGCTGCGCCGAGGCGATCAGCGAGTCCGGCGGGTACAGCGTCTACGCGAACGGCGCCGGTGGGGCCGCCGCCGGGACCCGGATCTACCCCATCGCGACGGGCGAGCGCGGCACGATGTGGATGCGGCTGACGGCCCGCGGCACCGCCGGTCACGGCTCCAAACCTGCCCCCGACAACGCGGTCGCCGAGATCGCGCACGCGGTGTCCCGCATCGCGGCCCACGAATGGCCCGTCCGCCTGACCCCGGGCGTCCACGCGCTGCTGGACGGCCTGGCGGACGCGCTCGGCACCACCATCGACCATGACCGCCTCGACGCCGAGGCCGCGCGACTCAGCGGCGTCGGCCGCCTGTTCGCCGGGACGATCCGCAACTCGGCCAACCCGACCCGGCTCGACGCCGGCTACAAGGTCAACGTCGTGCCGGGCACGGCGTCCGCGGAGGTCGACGGGCGGTACCTGCCGGACACGGGCGAGGAGTTCCGCGCCACGATCGACCGGCTTCTCGGCCCGAAGGTCACCCGCGAGTTCATCAACTTCGAGGAGGCCCCGGCGGCGGACCCGGCGGGCCCCACCTTCGCCGCCCTCGCCGACGCGCTGCGCGCCGAGGACCCGCTGGCCCGTCCCGTCCCCTACGTGATGGCGGGCGGCACCGACGCCAAGTCGTTCAACCACATCGGCATCAAGAGTTTCGGCTTCGCCCCCCTCCTTCTCGGCCCGGACCTCGACTACCTCAGCATGTTCCACGGCGTGGACGAACGCGTCCCCCTGGACGCCCTCGCGTTCGGCACCCGCGTCCTGGACAACTTCCTCAACACGCGCTGACCCACCCACCGGCCCCAGCCGCCCACGTTCAGCGCGGGGGGTGGCGGCCCGCCAAGTCACGCGCGGACCACAACCACAGGCCAGTGCCGGGGAGCGGCCAGGCAGCCGAACGACAGCCGGAGGCGGCGAATGGATGCCCACGCCGTCGACCGGGGGGGAGGTGGCGGTCTGGCCTGGTCTGGCCTGGGCGGCCCTCGGTGGCGGTCCTCGGTGGCGGCCCTCGGAATAGCGGAGCGCGGAATGGCACCCCTCGGGATGGCAGCCCTCGGGATGGCAGCCCTCGGGATGGCAGCCCTCGGGATGGCAGCCCTCGGGATGGCAGCCCTCGGGATGGCGGCGCGCGGAGGGCGGGCCCGTCGACTGCCCGGCGGGGGGCGGGGATGGTGGTGGTGTGGTTCAGGGTTGGTGGGCAGGCGGCGGTGTGGGTGGGGTGGTTATTGGGATTTTTGGTAACTCCTGAAGGAGAAGGTGGCCAGGGCCACGGTCGCGAATGTCAGGGCCAGGAGGGGGGTGCCGTGGGTGGCGGCGGAGGCCCAGTCGGGGTCGTCCCGCAGGGCGGCGCGGGCGGTTTCCAGGGCCCAGCTCACCGGGTTGCCGTTGGCCACGTGCCGGATCCAGGACGGCATGAGGCCTTCGGCCATGAACGCCGATGACAGGAATGTCAGCGGCAGGAGGAGCATCACGTTCAGGCCGATGATCGTGTTGCGGTCGCGGACCAGGAGCGCGAGCGTGTTCGACAGGGCGGCGAGGACGACGCCGACCAGGACGGACGCGGCGACGAGCACGGTCAGGCCGAGTGGCCCGCCCGGGTAGCGGGCGCCGGCCGCCCAGCCCAGCAGGATGATCACGATCGATTGGAACGCGGTGCTGAGCGCCTGCTCGACGACGCCCGCGTTCGCGATCGCGCCGCGCCGGACGGGCGTGACGAGGAAGCGGTTGAGCGTGCCCCGTTCGATCTCGTCCATGGTCGCCATCCCGGCGAACGAGTTCAGCGACACCGCGTTCATGACCACGACGCCGGGCACGATGTAGTCCAGATAGGACGCGGCGCCGAACCCGGGCAGCTCGACGACCTTCTTGAACAGCTCACCGAACAGGAAGAGCCAGATCATCGGCTGTGCCAGCGTCATCACGAGGACGGCGGGGTTGCGCAGCAGCGCGGACAGCCGCCGGTGGGTCATCCACCAGGTTCCCGTCACCAGCGCGGTCATCGGGGACCTCCGGCGGAGGACGGGGCGTCGGCCTGCGCGAAGCGGCGTCCGGCGTAGCGCAGGTAGACGTCGTCCAGGGACGGCCGCGCGACGGTCGCCGCGGCCGCGGGGACACCGGCCTGGTCGAGGGCGGCGAGGACGGCCGGGACGGCGCTGGCGCCGTCGTCGGCGCGGGCGCTGAGGCGCGGCCCGTCGATGACGATCTCCCGGATGCCGGGCAGGCGCCCGAGCGCCTCCCGCGCCAGCGGTTCGGGCGGTGGATCGGCCCACTCGACGTGGACGGCGTCACCGCGCAGCTCGCCCTTGAGCGCGTCGGGCGTCCCCTCGGCGACGACGCGGCCCCGGTCGACGATGGCGAGGCGCCGGGCGAGCCGGTCGGCCTCGTCGAGGTAGTGGGTGGTGAGCAGGATCGCGAGCGCGTCGTCGCCGGCGAGGCGGGCGATCTCGGCCCACATCGACGCGCGGGCCTCGGGGTCGAGGCCGGTGGTGGGCTCGTCCAGGAACAGCACCCGGGGCCGGTGGACGAGGCCGAGCGCGACGTCGAGCCGCCGGCGCATCCCGCCCGAGTAGGTCTTCACCGGGCGGGTCGCCGCGTCATCGAGGCCGAACCGGGTGAGCAGCTCGGCGGCGCGGTGCCGTGCCCGTGCTCCGCCGAGCCCGTAGAGGCGGCCTTGCAGGACGAGGTTGTCGCGGCCGTTCGCGTCGGGGTCGGCGCCGGACTTCTGGGACACGACGCCGATGAGGCGCCGGACCCGGTCGGGGCGGCGCAGCACGTCGTGCCCGGCCACGGTCGCGGTGCCCGCGTCCGGTCGGATCAGCGTGGTGAGGATCTTGACGGTGGTGGACTTCCCGGCCCCGTTGGGGCCGAGCAGGGCGAGGATCTCGCCCCGGCCGACGGTGATGGACAGCCCGTCCAGGGCCCGGACGTCGCCGGGGTAGGTCTTCACAAGGCCCGCCGCCTCGACGGCCTGCTCCGTTTCGACGGTCTGTGCTGCGCGGGTGGTCTGCGCCATGGGTCTCCTCCGTGTGCGCGGCATGCTTCGCGAAGGGTCCCTGGATAGGCTGGGATTGCGTGCTCGCCGCCAGGACCCCGCTCCGCGTGGGTTTCTCGGTGGTGGGTTCTCCGGCCCGGCGGCGGTGTTGCCGCACCGCCGCCGGGCCTCCGCATGAATGCTCTGCGTGAATGCTCGGTGTCGCTAGCTTCGCGGGGCTCCTCTCTCCGCCAGTTCGGCGAGCTCCGGTGGGAGGCGCCCGGTCTCGTGGAAGGTCCGCCACAGGTCGAGGCCGGGCAGCGAGCCGTCCTCGATCTCGGCGAGGAATCCGCGCACCCACTCGGCCTCGGCGGCCCGGATCGCGAGGTCGAACTCGGTCTCGATGAGGAAGAGGCGCGGGACCTCGGTCTCCGCCGCGAGCGCGGCGCGGTCGCGCGCGATCTCGCGTTCCAGCGTGGCGAGCCGCTCGGCCAGCAGGCGCGCCGTCTCGTCGGGCCCCAGGGCGCCGAGGACGGACAGCCCGGCCACGAACCTGGGCCGTTCCCGCTCGGGTACGGCGATCAGCTCCCGGACCCAGTCGGCGAGCTCGTCCCGGCCCTCGTCCGTGATGCGGTAGACGGTCCGTTCTGGACGCGCCCCCTCGCGCGCGCTTCCCTCGACGGCGAGGTAGCCGTGCTTTTCGAGATTGCCCACGACGGTGTAGAGCGAGCCCCACTTGATGTCCATGTCGTGGTCTTTGCCGCGGGCCCGCATCAGCGACGCCATCTCGTACGGGTGCATCGGCTTGGCGGAGACCGTCGACAGCACGGCGAGCCCGAGCAGGTTGCTCACCTTGCGCCGCTTGGCCATCCCCACTCCTCGTCCACGAATACTCGTTGACGAGTATAGCGCGGATCTCGTCAGGCGGGTAGAGATCAGGCGTGGACTTCTCCAGTGCGGCCGATGAGCTCTACGGCGTCCGGCCCGCCGATTTCGTGGCGACGCGCAAGCGGCTGGCCCAGGACGCGAAGGGCGCGGGCGACGCGCCGCTCGCCAAGCGGATCGGGGAACTGCGGCGCCCGACGCTGTCGGCGTGGGCGGTCAACCTCCTCTCCCGTTCGGCCGGCGACGATCTGGAGGGGCTGCTGGACGTCGGCGCCGAGATGCGCGCGGCATGGGGTTCGGGCGGCGGGCTCGGCGATCTGGAGCAGCGCCGGGCCCGGCTGGTGGGATCGCTGGTGCGCACGGCGGGCGAACTGGCCTCAGATGCGGGCAATCCGCTGCGCGAGCAGGCCGTCCGGGAGGTGGAGGACACGCTCCAGGCCGCGACCGTCGACCCCGGCATCTCCGACGAGGTGCGCGAGGGACGGCTGACGCAGCCGCGCAGCCACACCGGGTTCGTCCCGGCGGGCTTCCCCATGGCCCCCGAGGACGCGAAGCGGCGGCCCAGGCCCGAACCCGAGGAGCCCGAGCAACCCGAGAAGGCCGAGCGACAGGGGCCCGAGCGACCCGAGAAGCCCAAGGAGAAGGCACCGAAGAGGAAGGCCAAGCCCGAGCGGGCGAAGTCGAATGTCACGCGGACGAGCGCGGCGCGGGCGCGGCGGGCGGAGACGCTGGGCAGGCGGGCCGAGGAGGCCGACCGGAGGCTGGCCGAGCGCGCCGAGCGGGCCGACGCCGCGAAGCGGGAGGCCGAGGAGGCGTCCGCGGCGGTGGGACGGCTCCGCCACGAACTGGAGCGCGCCATCGCCGAGCGGGACGCGGCGTCCCGCCGGGCGGAGCGCGCCGAGCAGAACCGCGCCCGCGCGCAGGAGGCGGCGCGCGAGGCCCGTCAGGCCGCCAGGGACGCGCGCCGCGCCGCCGACCGGGACGCGCGCCACGGCTGAGCCGGCCGGAACCACACGGCCTGGAAGAACTCGAACCACGAAATCCAGGAAAGAAGTCGCTGGCAGCGATGAGTTCTCGTTGGGCGGCGAGTCGGTACCGAAGCACCGCCGCGCTCTTCCCCACGCGTCCCGCTCCGGCGGGGCGCACCAGCGCGGGGGGCGGCCCGGTGACCGTGTCGTGGCAAGGACGGGGGGCGCCACGACACGGTCATCCCGGCGCCGGGTGCCCGGAAGGCACCCGGTTAGGCTGATCTTCCGGTTCCCGGCGGAAGGAGAAGCGATGACGGTCGCCTCCGGGTTCACTGCGATCACGTCCGCGGCGGAGCTGCGCGGGCTGCTCGGCACGCCGATGCGGCGGGCGGTCGAGAAGGAGCGCGTCACGCTGCACGCCCGGGACCGGGACTGGCTCGCCCTGTCCCCGTTCTGCCTCATCGCCACCAGCGACGCGGACGGCAACTGCGACGTCTCCCCCAAAGGCGACCCGCCGGGGTTCGTCCATGTGATCGACGACACGACGATCGCCGTCCCGGACCGTCCGGGCAACCGCCGCGCCGACGGCTTCCTGAACATCCTGGACAACCCGCATGTCGGGCTGATCTTCCTGATCCCGGGCCGTGGCGAGACGCTGCGGATCAACGGCCGGGCGGTGCTCGTCCGGGACGCGCCGTTCTTCGACGAGATGATCGTCAACGGGCATCGCCCGGCGCTCGCCCTGGTCGTGGAGATCGAACAGATCTTCTTCCACTGCGCGAAGGCGCTCATGCGGTCGAAGCTGTGGAAGCCGGACGTCTGGGAGCCGGACGCGCTGCCGTCCCACGCCCGTATCGTCAAGGACGTCCAGCGCACCGACGAGACCGTCGAGGATCTGGAGCGGTACTACTCCGAGGCGAACTACTCGAAGAAGCTTTACAACACCTGATCCGCGCGCGGACAGCATGGAGCGCGCCGGGGAGGGCCGACCCGGGCCGGGAACGGGTCGACCCCCGCGCCGGCCGCGCGGGGGTCATGGTTCGGGCGGCCCTTCCGGTTTCCGGTCAGCCGCTCTTGCGGCGGAACTGCCGCTGGTGGTCGGCACGGTCGTGCTTGCCGCGCACCTTCGAGCCGCCCCTGCCGGCCGCGCCGGCGTTCTTGCCCGCCGCTCCGCGCTTGCGTTCCAAAGCCTCCCGGAACCTGCGCTTCACGTCGTCCTTTTCGCCTTCTGGTTCTCCTGACGAGTCGGTCATGCGGACCTCCAGCTCTTTTAGGGGCACTCCTAGCCTCACATACCCAGCGGAACGTGGCCATCCGTACACGCCGAGAAGATCAACTCGGTAGATTCCGCCATAAACCGACCAGCGGCGAACGATCTCTCCTAATCTTTGTCCCCGTGGATCCGCAGAAACCGCAGGCCGAGCCCGGCCATCCGCCGCTGGAGGCGCTCGCCGTCCAGCCGCTGCTGAACCGCGACTACGAGTCCCGTCCGGCGGTCTTCTACGAGCGGCTCCGCGGGGAGTACGGGCCGGTCGCGCCGGTGGACGTGCTCGGCGTGCCGGCGTGGCTCGTCATCGGCTACTCGCAGACCCTCGACATCCTGCGCGACACGCGCGGGATCTGGAGCAGGCGGGTCGACGCGTGGCGCGCGTACCGGGAGGGCGCGGTCCCGGCGGACTGGCCGATGCTGCCCGTCGTCGAGTCCGGCAACTCGGGGTTCCACGACGGCGCCGAGTCGACCCGGCTCCGCGGCGCCTGGAGCGAGGGCCTGCGGCCGTTCCAGGACCGCACCAGAACCGAGGCGAAGGCCCTCGAACAGGCCGTCCGGCGGTACGCCGACGAGCTGATCACCGTGCTGGCGGAGAGCGGCGGCCGCACCGGCTGGGCCGATCTGTCGGCGCAGTACGCGCGGCCGCTGCCGCTGATGGTCATCGGGCGGCTGCTCGGCGGCGGCGCGGACGGCGACGACGAGCTGATCATCGACCTGTGGCGGGTGATGGACGCCGGCCCGGAGGCGCACGAGGCGTCCGAGCGGCTGATCGCCCGGGTCGCGGGCGTGTGCGCGGAGCGGGTGAAGTCCCCCGGCGCCGACCTTCCCTCGTACATGCTGGCCGCCGTCCCGGACCTCACCGCCGACGAGCTGACCCGCGAGATGGCGATGATGACCGGGCTGGTCGGCGATGTGACCGGGACGCTGATCTGCAATACCATCACCGAGGTCCTCATCGGCGAGACCGGCGCCCGCGACAGCCTGTCGGCGGGGATGATCCAGGAGGCGATCAACCGGGCGACCGCGGCCAACCCGCCAATGGCCAACCTGGCGTTCCGGTGGGCGAAGTCGGACGTGCGCGTCGGCCGGTTCCAGATCGCGGCCGGCGACCCGGTCCTGGTGTCGCCCGCCGCCGCCCACCTGGACCCGGCGTTCACCCGGACGTCCGCGCCCGACTCGATCTACAGTTCCCGCGCGCACCTGGCGTGGGGCGCGGGCCCGCACGCCTGCCTCGGCCGCGACCTCGCCACCACCATCACCACGATCGCGGTGGAGCGCCTGTTCGAGCGGTTCTCGGCGCTGCGGCTGGCGCTGCCCGAAGATCAGCTTCCGTGGCGCTCGTCGCCCCTGATGCGGGGCCTGCGGTCGCTGCCGGTCACCTATGAGCTGGCCGCCGACGCGCCGGAGCCGCCCGCGCCTTCCGCCATCGCGGCCGAAGCGCCGGAACCGGAGACGGCGCCCGGGGACGAACCCGCGTCGCTGGTCCGGCGCGTCCTGCGGTTGATGCGCCTGTCGCAGTCGTGACGGCCGTCCCTCCGCGACGTCACCGGCCGTTCCGGCGTTCGCGGAGGTGGGGGATCTGGCCGCCGGCGGCGACGAGTTCCCGCTGGCGCGGGGACAGGCGGTGCCGCGCCCGGTACGTCTCGTCCCTGGTCAGGTTGCGGACGTCGATCCCGGTCCCCTCGGCCTTCAGCGCGTCGCGGACGTTCTCGACGCGCAGCACGTCGCCCTGCTCGACGCGGTCGTAGTCGGCCTCGTCGGCGAACTCCAGCGGCAGGATCCCGAAGTTGACGAGGTTCTGCCAGTGGATGCGCGCGTAGCCGCGGGCGATGACGACCCGGAGCCCGAGGTGGCGGGGCGCGATCGCGGCGTGCTCGCGCGAGGACCCCTGGCCGTAGTTGCGGCCGCCGACGGCGGCGTGCGGCCCGGCCTTCCGCGCCCGCTCCGGGTAGCCCTCGTCGAGCCGGGTGAACGCGAAGTCGGCGAGCCGGGCGATGTCGCTGCGGAACGGCAGGGCCCGCGCGCCCGCCTGGAGGATCTCGTCGGTCGACACGTCGTCGCCGACCTTGATGACGACGGGGATCTCCAGCGTGTCGGGAAGCGGGTCCAGCTCGGGCAGGACGCCGATGCTGGGGGCCTTGTCCAGCGTGACGCCGAGCGCCTCGTCCTTCGGCGGCGGGGGTTCGAGCATCCGCCGGTTGACGCCGGACCTGCGCGGCGGCCGGACGGCGGGCGGGTCCATGTCGAGGTCGCGCGGGTCGGTGATGCGGCCGGTGAGGGCGGCGGCCGCGGCGGTCTCCGGGGAGCAGAGCCAGACGAGGTCGTCCGTGGTGCCTGACCGTCCGGGGAAGTTGCGCGGGAACGTCCGCAGGCTGTTGCGTCCGGCGGCGGGCGCCTGGCCCATGCCGATGCAGCCGAGACAGCCCGCCTGGTGGATGCGCGCGCCGGCCTGGAGGAGGTCGGCGGCCGCGCCCATCCTCGTCAGGTCGAGAAGGATCTGCCGGGACGTCGGGTTGACGTCCAGCGACACCGCCGGGTGCACCTGGCGGCCCTGGACGATCGCGGCGACGGACGCGAAGTCGCGCAGCCCCGGGTTCGCCGACGACCCGACGACGACCTGGTGGACGTCCTCGCCCGCGACGTCCCGCACCGCGACGACGTCGCCCGGCGACCCGGGGCGGGCGATCAGCGGCTCCAGCGACGACAGGTCGATCTCCTCGGTGACGTCGTAGGACGCGTCCACGCCGGCGGTGATCTCGGTGAAGTCGTCCTCGCGGTCCTCGCCGCGCAGGAACTCAAGGACCCGCTCGTCGGACGGGAACACCGTCGTCGTCGCGCCCAGCTCGGCGCCCATGTTCGCGATGACGTGCCGGTCCATCGCGGTCAGCGACGCCAGGCCCGGGCCGTGGTACTCGATGATCCGGTTGACGCCGCCGCGCACTCCGTGCCGCCGCAGCATCTCCAGGATCACGTCCTTGGCGCTCAGCCAGGGCGGCAGCTCGCCCGTCAGCCGGACGCCCCAGATCTCCGGCATCGTGACGTACAGCGGCTCCCCCGCCATCGCCATCGCGGTCTCCAGCCCGCCGACGCCGATCGCGAGCATGCCGAGCGACCCGGCGGCGCAGGTGTGGGAGTCGGAGCCGGCCAGGGTGGCGCCGGGCACGCCGAACCGCTGCATGTGCGTCGGATGCGAGACGCCGTTGCCCGGCCGGGAGTACCACAGCCCGTACCGGCGGCACGCGGACCGCAGGAAGATGTGGTCGGCCATGTTGCGCTCATCGGCCTGCAGCAGGTTGTGGTCGACGTACTGCACGGACACGTCCGTGCGGACGCGGTCGAGGTCGAGGGCCTCCAGCTCCAGCATGACCATCGTGCCGGTCGCGTCCTGGGTGAGGGTCTGGTCGACGCGGATCCCGATCTCGCCGCCGGGTGTCATCTCGCCGCTCACCAGGTGCGACGCGATCAGTTTGCGCGCGACGCAGTCGCTCATGGTCCCGTCCCCCGCTCGATCGGATGCGGCTCGTGGGAGGGGTGGTCGGCGGGCCGCCCGCACCACTGGTCGAGGGCGTCGCGGATCGCCGACGCGCGCCGGTCGGGGGCGGTCTCGTCCGTCGCCCAGGCGATGTAGCCGTCCGGGCGGACCAGCGCGGTCGTGCGGGTCGCGCGTCCCGCCAGGGCGCAGTGCACGCGTCCCGTCCATCGTTTGGCCGCCAGGTAGGTGACCGCCGGGTCGTTCGCCGCGACGACCAGCACGAACTGCCCGTCGCCGAGCAGCCCGTACAGGCGCCCGGGGTCGCCCGCCAGCGGGACGTCCGGTGCCCGCCGCCCCGCCAGGCGATGCGAGCCGCGCGGCGCCGGGTAGGCGAGGTCGATGCCGGACAGGGCGCCCGCGATCCGCCGCGCGACGGGCCGGACATGGGTCGCCGCCCACGCGCCCGCGTCGCGCGCGCCGCGCAGCCATGGCGGCTCGATGAGGGCGAACCGCAGCATCGCGCCGCTGCCGCGCACGACGAGCCGGCCGACGGGATGCCGCTCCTCCTGGTAGCTGTCCAGCAGCCACGACGGCGCCCAGCCCCACAGCTCCGCGGCGAGCTTCCAGCCGAGGTTCGCGGCGTCCTGGATCCCGATGTTCATGCCCTGCCCGCCCACGGGCGAGTGGACGTGCGCGGCGTCGCCCGCGAGGAACACCCGGCCCACCCGGTATCTCGGGGCCTGCCGCTCGTCGCTGTGGAACCGGGACGTCCAGCGGGGGTCGTGCATGCCGTGGTCGCTGCCAAGGGCGCGGCGCATCACCTCGCGCAGCTCGTCCAGGTCGACGGGTTCGGAGTCCGGCGCCTGGTGGCGGCGGTTCCACGCGATCACCCGGTACCAGCCGTCGCCGAACGGCGCCATGAACGCGAACGCGTCGCCTGAGGCGTCGACGGTCAGCACCTCGGCGGGCGCGTCCCGCAGCCGGACGTCGGCGAGCATCACCGACCGGACGGCCGCGTGGCCGGGGAACGGCATCCCGATCGCGCGCCGGACGGTGCTGCGGGCCCCGTCCGCGCCGACGACGTACGCCGCGCGGTGGGTGCGCGTCCCGCCGCCGGGGTCCCGCACCTCAGCGTCGACACCCGCGGCATCTTGGCGGAGCCCGACGACCTCGGCCCCGTGCACGATCTCCGCGCCCGCTCCCCGCGCCCGTTCCCTCAGGACGCGTTCCGTCTCGTGCTGCGGGGTGACCAGCACGAACGGGAACCGGCCCGGCAGCGGCGACAGGTCGAGGCGGCCGCCACCCGGCACCCGGACGGCGCCGACCCGCCGCCCGGCCGCCACCAGGTCGTCCGCGACGCCGCGCGCGTCGAGCAGCTCCAGCGTCCGCGCGTGGACGGCGAGCGCCCGGGTCAGTTCGCTCGTCTCCCGTTCGCGGCGATCAAGCACGGTGCACCTGATCCCGGCGGCGGCGAGATCACCGGCGAGCATGAGCCCGGTGGGGCCCGCGCCCACGATCAGCACGTTTCCGGTCGGACTGCGGGTGGGCGACATCCCGTTCCCCTCTCGGCTCGGCGGCACGCACGGCCTGCTGCCCTGGGGACAGTTCCCAGGAACCGCCGCTCCTCACCGGATCCGGCGTTCGTGTCCCGCCCATTCCCGCTCGCGGAGCTGGAACTTCTGGATCTTCCCGGTGGAGGTCTTCGGGAGCCCGGCCACGAACTCCACCGCGTCGGGCGCCTTGAAGCGGGCGAGGCTCTCCCGGACGTGCCCGACCAGTTCGGCCTCGGTCGCGGCGTGCCCGTCGCGGAGCACCACGAACGCCTTGGGGCGCTCGCCCCACTTGTCGTCCGGGATCGCGACGACGGCGACCTCCAGCACCGCCGGATGGGAGTCGATCGCGCGTTCCACCTCGACCGTGGAGATGTTCTCGCCGCCGGAGATGATGATGTCCTTGGACCGGTCGCGCAGCTCGACGTAGCCGTCCGGATGGCGGACGCCGAGGTCGCCGGAGTGGAACCAGCCGCCCCGGAACGCGTTCGCGGTGGCCTCCTCGTCGCGGTGGTAGCCCTTCATGACGTTGTTGCCGCGCATGACGATCTCGCCGAGCGTCTCGCCGTCCGCCGGGACGTCGCGCAGGTCGTCGTCGACGACGCGGAGCCCGTCGGTCTGGATCATGCCGACGCCCTGCCGGGCCAGCAGCCGGGCCCGGTCGGACGCGGCGAGGCCGGGCCAGCCGGGCTGCGGCTCGCACACCGAGTACGGCCCGTAGGTCTCGGTCAGCCCGTACACGTGCACGATGTCCGCGCCGAGCCCCTCCATCTGCGCGATGATCGTCGGGCTGGGCGGGGCGCCCGCCGTCGTCACGGTCAGCGGCCGGTCCAGCGGATGCGCCTCCGGCGCGTTCGCGATCATCACCAGGACGGTCGGCGCGCCGTTGAGATGCGTGACGCCCTCGGCGTCGATGAGCCGCCACACCTCCCCGGCGACGACGGCGCGCAGGCATATCTGCGTCCCGCCGATCGCGGCGAGCGCCCACGGGGTGCACCAGCCGTTGCAGTGGAACATCGGCAGCGTCCACAGGTACACGCTGGCGGGCGTGTGACGCGAGTGCGTCACCTCGCCGAGCGCGTTCAGGTACGCGCCGCGGTGCGTGTACACGACGCCCTTGGGACGGCCCGTGGTCCCGGACGTGTAGTTGATCGAGATGGCGGCGTTCTCGTCGGCCACGTCCCAGGGCAGCGGGTCGTCCGAACCGCGGGCCAGAAGCTCCGCGTACGTGATGCCGCCGACCGCCGGGTCCGGGTCCGCGCCCGCCGCCGGGACGGTCACGACGTCCGGGAGCCCGCCCGCGAGCGGCGCCACCGACGGATGCAGGCCCGCGTCCACGACCAGCGCCTTCGCCCCCGAATGGCCGAGGATGTAGCGGATCTCGTCCGGCGCCAGCCGCGTGTTGATCGCGACGAGCACCGCCCCGGCGAGCGGAACGCCGAAATGCGCGACCAGCAGCTCCGGGACGTTCGGGGCAAGGTAGGCGACGCGGTCCCCCGGCCCGATCCCGGAGGCGCGCAGCGCGTTCGCCAGCCGGGTCGCCTCGGCGGCGAACTCCGCGTACGTCACGCGACGGTCACCGAAGGCATAGGCCGTCTTGCCGGGGAACACCTCCGCCGACCGGTTCAGGAACGCGAGCGGCGTCAGCGCCGTGTAGCCAGGGCCGTTGTCCATGACGAGCCTCCGCTGCCGTCGGCCGGGGCCCGTGCGCACCGGCGTCGGGCACCCCCGGCATGGATGTGACCTGCGCCTCAAGGATCGCACGCGGCCGCCCGCGCGCCGCGTACGGCTCGGCGGGCGAGCCCTACGGCCTGGTGGGACGCCGGGTCTCCAGGCCGAGCTGGATGCGGTACCGGTCGGCCCGGTACGTGGAGTAGGCGACTTCGGCGCACATCCCGCGGCTGAACGTCCGCTGCCGCAGGAAGAACACGGTGTCGCCCGGCTCGATGCCCAGCAGGCCGGCCTGGCGGGCGTCGGCGGGGCCCGCCTCGATCGTCTGCTCACCCGCGTCCATGACGACCCCGAACTCGTGCTCCAGCACGGCGAACAGCGACCCCTCGGGCTCGCGGCGCTCGAACAGGTCGGGCGCGACCGACACCGGGATGTGCGCGCGTTCCACCGCCATCGGCTCGCCGTCGGCCAGCCGCAGCCGCTCCAGGACGTGCACGGAGACGCCCGGCGCGACGCCGAAATACCCGGCCAGGCGGGCGTCCGCCATGATCGTCCGGGCGTCCAGGTCGCGGCACGACGGCCGCATCCCGCGGGCGCGCATGTCCTCGGTGAACGACACCAGCTCCTTCGGCATCTGCACCTTCGGGCGCGCCACGAACGTGCCCTTGCCGTGGATGCGGCGGAGCCGGTCCTCGGCGACGAGCTGGTCGATGGCCTGCCGGACGGTCATCCGCGACACCGCGAACCGCTGGCACAGCTCGCGTTCGGACGGGACGGGCGCGTCCACCGAGAGCCGCTCCCGCTCGATCATGTCGAGCAGGATGGCGCGGAGCTGCACGTACTTGGGCAAGGGCGCGGAGGGATCGATCACCCTTCATGCATATCCGATCGCGGCCCCGTTGCGCGTCAGGACCGCGACGGCGGCGACCGTCGCGTACCCGCGCCACTCCAGCTCCGCGGCGGGCGAGTAGCTGGCGAAGTCGACCCGCCATCCGCCGTCGTCCTGCTGCCGTCCGTCGAGCCGCCGCAGCTCGGCGGCCACGACGTCCGGGTCGAACACGGCCCGGGCACGGCTGTCCGGGTACGGCGCGAAGTCGAGCGGCCGCATCATCTCGTCCTCCAGCCCGCCCTGGACATGGACGAGCCCGCTCGCCGGAATGTGCTTCCCGAGCAGGCCGATGACCTCGGTGTCGCCGGCGACGTCGGCGAGCCACATCGTGAACGCGAGCTCCAGCGCGTGCAGCTCCCCTTTCGCCTCGTCCTTCGCCCGGACGGTTTCGAGGCAGAAGCGGGTCGCGCGGTCGAGCCACGGATGCGCGGCGACCGCCTTGTCATGGACGGCGACGCGCCGCGCCACCGCCGCGACGACCGCGGTGATCTGCAGGGACGACGTCTCCGGGTCGGCGCCCGCCCAGAACGGCGCGCAACCGGCGGGGTCGGGAACGCGCAGCCCGAACGGCAGGCCGCCGTCGGGCAGTGTCACCGACTCCAGCCAGTCGCACAGCGCGACCGCCTCCGGGGCCGTGTCCGGGCCGAGTTCCGCGAAGACCTCGAACGCGTGCAGCGCGGGGCCGGGCTGGCTCGTCCTCGACCGCAGGTCGGGTTCGAGGCCGTGGCCGTAGCCGCCGTCGGGGTTGCGGTAGGCGTTCAGGGCGGCCAGCAGCGCGTCGCCGTCGCCCTCGCCCGTCAGCGACTCGAACCGGCGGCGGTCGAGCGGGCGCGCGTGCGTGGCCATGAAGTCGGCCGCTTTGGTGAGATCCATGCCTCCACCCTCCCCGCCACGACCTCGCCGAGTCTTGTACCTTTCGGCCGTCGCCGGGCAGGGCACCGGCGGAAAACCGAATGCGCCGGACGAACCCGGCGGCTTAGCCTGGCGGCATGCAGGTCGCCTTCGAACGCACGGGCCGGCGCCGGTACGCGACCGTGATCACGCTGCCCGGCCGCGATCCGCGCCGGATGGACCCCGCGCCCGGATACGACGAGAACATCCCGCACGACCTCGTCCACTACCTGACCGAGGCCGAGCTTGGGCTGGCGTCGGGCGTCTTCGGCCGCGCGGCGGCGGGCGGCGGCGGCTTCACCGAGACCACCGAGACCCCGGGCGACCCGCGCCGGCGGGCCAGGGAACAGCGCAGGCTGAAGAAGCGCGAGGCGTCGCTGAGCAGGGCGGACCGCGGCGACATGGCCAGGTCGGAGTACTTCGCGGGCCTCTGCGACCTCGCCTGGCGCCGCCGCGCCGGGGCCGCCACGCCCGAGTGGGCCGAACGCAGGACGATCCCGTCCGAGGACGTCCCCACGGTCGACCGGATCCTGCACCGCCTGGACGAGCTGGCCCCGCTCTGGCGCGACCTCCCGATCGGGGCCGCGCTCACCTTCCACTGGCCGCACACCACCGCGACCGTGAGACCGCCCCGGTCGACGCGTACCGCGCGCTAGCCCGCCCGCAGCGCGAGGCCCAGCGCCCGGAACTGCTCCACCGGCCGGTGGTAGCCGCGTTCGATGTGGTGCACGCCCCGGAGCGTCGACGGCCCTTCCGCGACCGCCGCCGCGAGCACCGCCGAGAACCCGGCCCGGATGTCGGGCATGGTCACGTCCCCGCCGCGGAGCTTGGTGACCCCACGCACCACGGCCGAGTGCAGCGCCGCCGTGTCGTGGTACCGGCAGGCGGGCCCGCCCAGGCACGTGTCGTAGACCTCGATCTCGGCGCCCATGCTCTGCAGCGCGGGAACGTACGCGAGCCGGTTCTCGTAGACGGTCTCATGCAGGACCGACATGCCGTCCGCCTGGGTGAACAGCACCATCAGGGGCGTCTGCCAGTCCGTCGCGAAACCGGGGTGCGTGTCGGTCTGCACCGCGGCGGGGCGCAGCCCGTCCGGCGCGGACGCCATGATCCACTCGTCGGTGATCTCGAACTCCGCGCCCATGCCGGTCAGGGTCGTGATCGCCGTGACGAGCCGGTCCTGCGGGCATCCGTGCACCCGTACCTCGCCCCGCGTGACCAGGCCCGCCACCAGGTAGGAGAACGCCTCGATCCGGTCGCCGGCGAGCCGCGTCCGCGCCCCGGTCAGCCGCTCGACGCCCTCGACCACGATCCGCCGGTCCGGCGCGAACGAGATCCGCGCCCCCATCCGCTGCAGGAACAGCGCCAGCTCGATGATCTCCGGCTCGGTCGCCGCGTTCCTGATGACGGTCTTCCCCTCGGCCCGCACGGCCGCCAGCAGCACCGTCTCCGTGGCGCCGACGCTCGGATACGGAAGCTCGATCCGCGTCCCGATCAGCCGCGTCGCCCGCGCGTGGATGCCGTCGGTCGCGTGCGTGACCTCGGCCCCGAACGCCCGCAGCGCGTCGACGTGGAAGTCGACCGGCCGCCGCCCGATCGGGTCGCCGCCGACCAGCGGCACGAACGCCTCACCCGCCCGGTGCAGCAGCGGCCCCAGCATCAGGATCGGGATGCGGTTCAACCCGGTGAACGCCTTCCCGACGCTCGGGTCCGACACCGCCCCGGGCACGACGGTGACGTCGCCGCCCGACCGCTCCACGGCCATCCCGACATGCTCCAGCATGCCCGCCGTGATCCCGACCTCGCCGACGTCCGGCGCGTTGCCGATCGTGCTCGGCCCGTCCCCCAGCATCGCCGCGACCATGTGCTTGCTGACCGCGTTCTTGGCGCCCCGGACGGTGACGTCCCCCCGCAGCGGCCCGGACGGCTCGATCCGCCACAACTTCTCAGCCATCCGTGCAGCCTACGGCGTCCCGCAAGGCCCCCCGGCAAACTAACAGCGAACCCGGCCAAAACCGGCTCCCCCGCCCTCGCGGCGGCCCGGACGACGAATACGCCGCCCGGAACCCCTGAGACTCCGCTGAGCGAACCACCTCACGGCAACCAGCCCGCCGTGCGCGTCGTCCGCCGCCTCGCGGGCGGGACGCACGCCGCCACGCACCTGCTGGAAAGCTCGGACGCCGGGAAGCAGATCGTCCTACGCCGCTTCCCGCACGGCGACACGGCCGCGGCGAACGAAGCACGCGTGCCGAACCTTCTCGACGGCCTGGACGGCTGGGCGCCGCGACTGCTCGCCGCCGACCCGGACGGCCGCCGGTTCGGAGAGCCCGCAGTCCTGATCACCCGGTTGCCCGGGCACGCCGACATCACGTCCGTCGCCCCTGAGACGGCGGCAATCCGGTTGGGGCACGTCCTCGCCCGCCTCCACGGCACGACTCCCGCGCCCTTCACCGGCCTCCGCGACGGAATGGCCGCGGCGCTGGCGTCCCCCACGCGCCAGGACGGCACCGCCCCCGCACGCGAACGCTCGCGGCACACGGCCGTCGTCTCGCCGAGACCGAACGTGCCCTCACCCACCACCGCGCGGCTTCGACATCGGCTGGTGCCGCCTCGACCTGGTGCCGCTCTACGGCCCGGACACGGCCGAGGCGTTCATCGACCCCTACCGGGACGCGGCCGGCCTGCCCGTCGCCGACCTCCCGCTCTGGGACTTGTTCGCTCTCACCAGCTCCCACCACTCCTGGACCCGCCAACGCCTCCGCCACTGCCCTAGGGAACCAGCGTCTCGAAGACCAGCTCGCGGCCACGCTCGGCCACCCGCACGACGTCCGGCGCGGCGGCGGCACGACGCAGCAGTTCACGAAGAATGGCCTTGCCATGGCCGCGTCGCCAGCAGGCGGGATCCACGGAGTAGCCGACCTCGACGGTGCCGGAGTCGTCCGGCGGCCCATGGAATCCCCCGTGGCCGACGGCCACGCCGTCTGTCACCGCGACATGGATACTCCAGGTCGCGCTGGCGGGGTCGGACGTCAACTGGTCGCGGCGCAGCCGCCAGACATGCCGCAGTTCGGACTCCGCGAAGTATCCGGGCAGCTCACGTCCAAGGAGAACCCCGGCACCCGGCAGGTCTCCGCCCACCAACGCCGCCAGGACCGTTGGCGGCAACGCGACGAGATCCACTACCACAGGATCCCCGCGCACGGCATGGACCGGGAAGGGCTCCAACCAGGAGTCAAAGATCCCACGTCGCGGGTCGCGTGCAGGCGGACTCCCTGTAGGCGCGAGCTGCTGGTCGCCGTCGTCCGGGCCCCAGGTCCGGACGCCGAGGAGCGAACCCGTGCTCTCTCGGACCGCATCCTTCTACGCGCGCCGCCTCGCGCACCGAGACGCTCGTCCACCGGTCGAACGCGCCCCTGCGGCCCGGCCTCAGGTTCACCATCGCCGCGAGGTCGCCTTGACCGCCCTCAACGAACGGATGGGCGCCGACTCTTCCCAGTGATCACAGATGTCGAACCCGAGCATCGCGAGTTGCGCGACCCCGGCCGCACTGAGGACGTCGGCGTCCCCGTCGCCGCAGCCGGACAGGCCCGGAGGTGGTCGTCGGACGGCGGTTCCGTCGCGCGTCTCCGAACGATCTCCTCGGCCCACCGGCCACGTTAGGCCGCCCGGCCAGGGCTGTTCGTCCAGGAATCGGCGAGAACGCACAGCTCACCGAGGGCGGCCTCGACCCGCTCCCGGTCGCCCGTGGTGAGGAAGTCGGTTTGCAGTCCGGCGTAGGCGCTGTTGAGGTAGGTCGCCTTGACTCGGGCCTCGGCGGGGCCGAGCCCGCGGGCGACCAGCGCGCGGGCGACGAAATCGGCACGCTGCGTCAGGAACTTCGGTACCCGGTCGCCGAGCCGCCCGGCCGCCGCGAGCCCTTCGATCTCACGGACGAGCCGGGTATGCGCGATGTTCTCGGGCGCGAGGTGGCGACGCCAGGAGTCGAGGACGATCGCGCCGATCCCCCGCCCCATGTCGTCCCAGCCCTCGGTGGCCTGGAGCTGTTCGTGCTGGACGTCGTCCAGGCGTTGCAGGAGCGCGGCGAGAAGGTCGTCTTTGTCAGCGAAATGGTGCGTGAGGACGCGCGTGCTCTGACCGAGCGCCTGCGCGATGGGACGCATCGACAGCCCCGACATCCCGTTCTCGGCGAGGTGGTCGAGCACCGCGTCGAGGATCTCGGTGCGGCGATGCGGGTCGCGCGGCCTGGCCACGGACACTCCTCCTTCGTCCCGGGGACGTTCATTCTATAGGGAAACAAGTGTTACCTTAACTCGTATGCCCATCTTCCGACGCCCATCGGGCGGGCTCCGGCTCGCCGCGCTCGCCCTGACCGCCTTCACTCTCCAGACGGACGACTTCGTGATCGTGGGCGTGCTCCCGTCGATCGCCCATGGCCTCTCGGTCAGCGAGACGGCCGCCGGTCAGCTCGTGACCGTCTTCTCCGTCATCTGCGCCGTCGTCGCGCCCATCGCGGCGGTGGCCACCGCGTCCTGGCCGCGGCGCCGCCTCCTCGTCGGCGGGATGCTGCTCTTCTGCGCGGCGAACCTCGCCGTCCCGCTCGCCACGTCCTACCCGGCGCTGATGGCGCTGCGGGTGCTGGCCGCGCTCGCGGCCGCCGCCGTCCTCCCGACGGTGTTCGCGGTCACGGCCGCGCTCGCGCCGCCCGGCCGGCAGGGCCGCGACCTGGCCACCGTGATGGCCGGACTTACCGGCGCGGTCGTCGTCGGCGTCCCCGCCGGGACGTGGATCGGCGCGGCGCTCGGCTGGCAGGCGACCTTCGTGACCAACGGCCTCCTCGGTGTGGCCGCCCTGGTCTTCCTGCGCGCCGCGGTGCCGGACGTCGCGCCCGCGCCCGCGGCCGGGGCGGTGGACCGGCTCCGCCCCCTCGCCCGTCCCGCCCTGATGTTCGTGCTGCTCGCCGCAGTCGTCGCGGTCCTCGGCAACCTGCTGTTCCAGACGTATCTGGGCCCGTTCCTGGCGGACGTGGCGGGCGTGGAACCGGCCGGGCTCGGCGGACTCCTCCTGCTGGCCGGTGCCGCGGGCATCGCGGGGGCGCGTTTCAGCGGCACCCTGGTCGACCGCGTCGGCCCGGCCCGGACGTTCGCGCTGGCCGCCGCCGTCTTCACCGCGGCCATGGCGGGGCTGGCGTTGTCCTGGTCGCTGCGCCCGGTGCCCGTGGCGCTGCTCGTCCTCCCCCTGGTCCTGTGGTCGGCCGCCGCCTGGGCGGTCCCGCCGCCGGTCCAGGCACGCGCCCTGGCGTTCGCCGGTCCCGAGGCGGGGCCCCAGGCCCTGGCGCTCGTCAGCAGCTCCGTGTACCTCGGCGCCTCACTGGGCGCGGGGTTCGGCGGCTGGCTGCTCGGCGCACTCGGCTCCGGGACGCTCCCCGTCGCGGGCGGTGCCTGCGCCATCGCCGCCCTGGCGCTGTTCGTCCTGGCCGGACGCACCGCCCCACCGACCACCACCGACCGCGCGCACACAACCTCAGAGGCCCACACGACGACGACCATCTGAACGTTCCAAATACCACGGCCGCACCGGTGCAAGATGTGTGGGTTGGCACCGGTGCGGCCATGGGTTCGACCACTGTCGAACGGTCCAATTCTCTCTCATCACACGTTGCGCAACCGTTGCGCCCCCCACCTAACGACGATCATGCAGGTGAGCCGCACCCACACACCGAACCTCGTCGACCTTGGCGACTACGCAATGAGAGCATCAGCCCCCACAAGGGACAGCCATGGAGCCTGCGACCTGGCCCATATCTCACTCCCACAAGGCCGCCTTTCACCTCCCAACGCGCCAACACCGGCGCGTCCCCGCCCGCTCCACACAGACGACAAAGCCATCCCACTCAAACCACCTGGGATCGATCGGTACCCGTCCAACCGTTGAGAAGCCAACAACCAAACACCTCCACGCACTTCTCACGGCCGCGGCCCCGCATTTCTAACAAGCGCATCGCCATGCCCACACACTCGGCCTCACGACCCCACCTACACGCGTCAACGCGCGGGCATTTCGCAGCATCAACCAAGCAACGGCACGCAGCACCACGCGGCCCTCGTCACGATGCTGAGCCCTTCGACGTCGTCGGCATGGTCGCTTGCCCGCACTCGAGACACCCAAAGCCTCCTGGTCGCAGTTCTGTCCGTGGCGCTCACCAATGGAGACCACCTAGCGACCCGCGAACTTCACCTTGAGCGCAAGAATTCCCAGACGCACCATCCTTGGCCCCATGGAGCGCGGCACAATGGATCATGCTCCCCACCACGAACACGCAATCTTGTGCGCACAATCGACGCGCCGTCATCAGCACCCGACGGCCATGCGCGCCGCGATCCATCACCCGTTGGTACTCAGCGGCTCTGACCTTTCTGGAACCCAGTTGAGATCAGGCGGCGCGGGCACAGGCGCTCGGTACTGACCGGTCGCCGTGGTTCCCAACGACCGCGCAGCGTCTCTTCCCCGCAGCCACGACCCGTACCGGGTTACGGGGCAGAGAACGCGAATCACCGGAGCACGCCTCCACCCCTCGCTCGACGAGGTCGTCAGAAACAACGCCGTACTCCCCCGGCCCGCCGACTCCGGCTCGGCTTCGTCCCCCTAGACCTCATCACTCCCGCCCTATCCTGTATCAATGATCAACACCGGGTCAGACTGGGAACGGCGGATCGCCGATCTCTGGGCCGCCTTCGACGACCACGAGCCCGAGGACTTCCTCGCGAAGGTCGAGGAACTGACCGGCGAGCGTCCGGACGGTGACGCCATCGCTCACTATGAGCTGGCATCGGCCCACGATTCGATCGGTAATGAGGCAGAGGCCGCCAACCATTACCGAGAGGCGTTCGCCGCCGGCCTCACCGGCTCAAGACGGCGCCAAGCGACGATCCAGTTCGCCAGCACGCTCCGCAACCTCGGCCGCCCCGAGGAGAGCGTCGCGCTACTCACTGAGGAACGCGACGCGGTTTCCGATGAACTCGACGACGCGGTCACCGCGTTCCTGGCCCTGGCGCTCACCGACCTCGGACGAGAGCGGGAGGCGGCATCGCTTGCTCTCGGCGCGCTCTCACGACACCTTCCCCAATACAACCGTTCGCTTTCTAACTATGCAAAGGCACTGATAGAAAGCTGACATACACCAGAAATGAGGAAGGCCCCGCCGTTGTCGGCGGGGCCTCCCCCCATCATGTAGTGTCCGGCGGTGTCCTACTCTCCCACACAGTCTCCCGTGCAGTACCATCGGCGCTGAAGGGCTTAACTTCCGGGTTCGGGATGGGACCGGGTGTTTCCCCCTCGCCAAAACCACCGAACGCCCAACGCACCACCCCCACACACACCGGGGGTGGGCAAACCTTTGGGTGTCCAAACCAGCAGTCCGGCACAACATCATTGTTCTGTTGTGTTGTGTTTGCGGGTTGCCCAGATTGTTGTTTTCTGGGAACCACACAGGGACGCGAACATTTCTTGCAGCGATTTGGATTGAACGAATTGTGTGTTCAAGCCACTCGGCCTATTAGTACCGGTCAACTCCACACCTTACGATGCTTCCATACCCGGCCTATCAACCCAATCGTCTCTTGGGGGCCTTACACCCCTCAAAGGGGGTGGGAGAACTCATCTCGAGGAAGGCTTCCCGCTTAGATGCTTTCAGCGGTTATCCCGACCGAACGTAGCCAACCAGCCGTGCCCCTGGCGGGACAACTGGCACACCAGAGGTCCGTCCGTCCCGGTCCTCTCGTACTAGGGACAGACCCTCTCAATTCTCCTACGCGCGCAGCGGATAGGGACCGAACTGTCTCGCGACGTTCTAAACCCAGCTCGCGTGCCGCTTTAATGGGCGAACAGCCCAACCCTTGGGACCTACTCCAGCCCCAGGATGCGACGAGCCGACATCGAGGTGCCAAACCATCCCGTCGATATGGACTCTTGGGGAAGATCAGCCTGTTATCCCCGGGGTACCTTTTAGCCGTTGAGCGACACCGCTTCCACACGCCGGCGCCGGATCACTAGGCCCTGCTTTCGCACCTGCTCGACACGTCCGTCTCACAGTCAAGCTCCCTTGTGCCCTTACACTCACCACCTGATTGCCAACCAGGCTGAGGGAACCTTTGGGCGCCTCCGTTACTCTTTAGGAGGCAACCGCCCCAGTTAAACTACCCACCAGGCACTGTCCCCCACCCGGATACACGGGCGCGGGTTAGACGCTCAAAACGACCAGAGTGGTATTTCACCAACGACTCCACCGACACTGGCGTGCCGGCTTCACAGTCTCCCACCTATCCTACACAAGACGCTCCAAACGCCAATGCCAAGCTATAGTGAAGGTCCCGGGGTCTTTCCGTCCTGCTGCGCGAAACGAGCATCTTTACTCGTACTGCAATTTCGCCGGGCCTGTGGTTGAGACAGCGGGGAAGTCGTTACGCCATTCGTGCAGGTCGGAACTTACCCGACAAGGAATTTCGCTACCTTAGGATGGTTATAGTTACCACCGCCGTTTACCGGCGCTTAGATTCTCAGCGTCCACCCGAAGGTGTAACCGGTCCTCTTAACGTTCCGGCACCGGGCAGGCGTCAGTCCGTATACCGCGTCTTACGACTTCGCACGGACCTGTGTTTTTAGTAAACAGTCGCTTCCCCCTGGCCTCTGCGACCCCACCCAGCTCCCCGTGCAAGACGGCTCACCAAGCAAGGTCCCCCTTCTCCCAAAGTTACGGGGGCAATTTGCCGAGTTCCTTAACCACAGTTCACCCGATCGCCTTGGTATTCTCTACCTGACCACCTGAGTCGGTTTAGGGTACGGGCCGCCAGTACACTCGCTAGAGGCTTTTCTCGACAGCATGGGATCACTCACTTCACCTAAAACGGCTCGGCATCACATCTCACCCTTCATGGCATGCGGATTTACCTGCACACCGGGCTACATGCTTACCCCAGGACAACCATCGCCTGGGCTGAGCTACCCTCCTGCGTCACCCCATCACTCACCTACTACCCCCTCGGGTCGACCGCTAGGCCCAACCGCAGCCCGAAGGCCACGACCAGGATTCGGGGTCTTAGCATCAGAGGATTCAGCGTTGGCGCATACCAGCGGGTACGGGAATATCAACCCGTTGTCCATCGACTACGCCTGTCGGCCTCGCCTTAGGTCCCGACTTACCCTGGGCGGATTAGCCTGCCCCAGGAACCCTTGGTCATCCGGCGCACACGGTTCTCACGTGTGACTCGCTACTCATGCCTGCATTCTCACTCCCACAGCCTCCACCACTCGATCACTCGGCGGCTTCGCCGGCTGCAGGACGCTCCCCTACCCACCCACACCACAACGGGTGCGGATGCCACGGTTTCGGCGGTGTGCTTGAGCCCCGCTACATTGTCGGCGCGGAATCACTTGACCAGTGAGCTATTACGCACTCTTTCAAGGATGGCTGCTTCTAAGCCAACCTCCTGGTTGTCACGGCAACTCCACATCCTTTCCCACTTAGCACACGCTTAGGGGCCTTAACCGATGATCTGGGCTGTTTCCCTCTCGACTACGAAGCTTATCCCCCGCAGTCTCACTGCCACGCTCAACTTACCGGCATTCGGAGTTTGGCTGACGTCAGTAACCTTGTCGGGCCCATCAGCCATCCAGTAGCTCTACCTCCGGCAAGCACCACGCAACGCTGCACCTAAATGCATTTCGGGGAGAACCAGCTATCACGGAGTTTGATTGGCCTTTCACCCCTAACCACAGGTCATCCCCCAGGTTTTCAACCCTGGTGGGTTCGGGCCTCCACACCGTCTTACCGGCGCTTCACCCTGCCCATGGCTAGATCACCCCGCTTCGGGTCTACAGCATGCGACTAAAACGCCCTATTCAGACTCGCTTTCGCTACGGCTACCCGCCACCGGTTAACCTCGCCACACACCATAACTCGCAGGCTCATTCTTCAAAAGGCACGCCATCACCAACAACACCCCACAAGGAGACATTGAAGAGGCTCTGACGGCTTGTAGGCACACGGTTTCAGGTACTCTTTCACGACCCCTCACCGGGGCACTTTTCACCTTTCCCTCACGGTACTGGTCCGCTATCGGTCACCAGGAAGTATTCAGCCTTACCACGTGGTCGTGGCAGATTCACACAGGATTTCACGGGCCCCGTGCTACTCGGGAAAACACCCAGAAGCCACTCGAGTTTCGTCTACCGGACTCTCACCGTCTACGGTCGGCCTTCCCATACCATTCGACTACCCGAGCAGTTTGTAACTCCTTGCTGGACTGGTAGACCCAGCCGGATGCTCCCACAACCCCGCACACGCAACCCCTACCAGGTATCACACGCGCACGGTTTAGGCTCCTCCGCTTTCGCTCACCACTACTCACGGAATCACAATTGTTTTCTCTTCCTGCGGGTACTGAGATGTTTCACTTCCCCGCGTTCCCACCAACCGCCCTATACATTCAGACGGCGGCGACACCCCATGACGAGTGCCAGGTTTCCCCATTCGGAAATCCCCGGATCAAAGTCTGGTTGCCGACTCCCCGAGGCATATCGCAGGCTCCCACGTCCTTCATCGGCTCCTGATGCCAAGGCATCCACCGTATGCCCTAAAAAACTTGAACACACAAAACGATCAAAACAAATCGCAGATAAACAACAAGAAACCCAGAAGAACTACGCCCCCTAGAAAGGAACGCCGTCCACCCGAACTCTCTCATCGTTCACCAGAGATGCTCGCGTCCACTGTGCAGTTCTCAAAAAACAACCGGGCCCACCAGCACCCCACCCTCAAGACAAAGAGCGAGGTGTCTGGTCCCGCAATCCAGAGGCCACCGAGCTCGCGCCCGTTTCCTCAGGACCCAACAGCGTGTCCAGCTCCCCACACGCCCGATACCGCCGTTCCCACTCCCCACAGTCTCCTCTGGGGCGGTACTTGCCGGCTCACACGCGTGGTGAGCTGAGTAGCCAGTGCTCCACATCTATGAGCAGCCACCCGGCAGACATGCGCTGCCGGCAGCGGCCACCGACCGAGCATCCCCTGCAAGAGGGGCCAGCTCGGCCAGTTGGGTGCTCCTTAGAAAGGAGGTGATCCAGCCGCACCTTCCGGTACGGCTACCTTGTTACGACTTCGTCCCAATCGCCGGCCCCACCTTCGACCGCTCCCCCAGCAAGCTGGTTGGGCCACGGGCTTCGGGTGTTGCCGACTTTCGTGACGTGACGGGCGGTGTGTACAAGGCCCGGGAACGTATTCACCGCAGCGTTGCTGATCTGCGATTACTAGCGACTCCGACTTCACGAAGTCGAGTTGCAGACTTCGATCCGAACTGAGACCGGCTTTACGGGATTCGCTCCACCTCACGGTATCGCAGCCCTCTGTACCGGCCATTGTAGCATGTTTGCAGCCCAAGACATAAGGGGCATGATGACTTGACGTCATCCCCACCTTCCTCCGAGTTGACCCCGGCGGTCTCCCATGAGTCCCCACCCGAAGTGCTGGCAACATGGAACGAGGGTTGCGCTCGTTGCGGGACTTAACCCAACATCTCACGACACGAGCTGACGACAGCCATGCACCACCTGTCACCGGCCCAAAAAGGACCCCGCATCTCTGCGAGTTTTCCGGCGATGTCAAGCCTTGGTAAGGTTCTTCGCGTTGCGTCGAATTAAGCAACATGCTCCGCCGCTTGTGCGGGCCCCCGTCAATTCCTTTGAGTTTTAGCCTTGCGGCCGTACTCCCCAGGCGGGGCGCTTAATGCGTTAGCTACGGCGCGGAATCCGTGGAAGAACCCCACACCTAGCGCCCAACGTTTACGGCGTGGACTACCAGGGTATCTAATCCTGTTCGCTCCCCACGCTTTCGCTCCTCAGCGTCAGTACAGGCCCAGAGAACCGCCTTCGCCACCGGTGTTCCTCCCGATATCTGCGCATTTCACCGCTACACCGGGAATTCCATTCTCCCCTACCTGCCTCTAGTCTGCCCGTATCCACCGCAGACCCACGGTTAAGCCGTGGGCTTTCACGACAGACGCGACAAACCGCCTACGAGCTCTTTACGCCCAATAATTCCGGACAACGCTTGCGCCCTACGTATTACCGCGGCTGCTGGCACGTAGTTAGCCGGCGCTTCTTCTGCACCTACCGTCACTTCCGCTTCGTCGGTGCTGAAAGAGGTTTACAACCCGAAGGCCGTCATCCCCCACGCGGCGTCGCTGCGTCAGGCTTCCGCCCATTGCGCAATATTCCCCACTGCTGCCTCCCGTAGGAGTCTGGGCCGTGTCTCAGTCCCAGTGTGACCGGTCGCCCTCTCAGGCCGGTTACCCGTCGTCGCCTTGGTAGGCCATCACCCCACCAACAAGCTGATAGGCCGCGAGCCCAACCCCAACCGAAAAACTTTCCACCACCCCACATGCGCAGAATGGTCATATCCGGTATTAGACCCAGTTTCCCAGGCTTATCCCGAAGTCAGGGGCAGGTTGCTCACGTGTTACTCACCCGTTCGCCGCTCGAGTACCCCCAAAGGGGCCTTTCCGCTCGACTTGCATGTGTTAAGCACGCCGCCAGCGTTCGTCCTGAGCCAGGATCAAACTCTCCATTAAGGCCACACGACCAGCAGGAGAGGCGAACCCCCCGAACCGGCCAAACCTTGGAAACAATCCCAGCACCACAACCCCCCACAAAAGAAGGGGGTTGCATTGCCTCAAAGAAATCCCCAACCACCCCCACCCAAAAGCGAAGGCGGTCCACGGGGCGGTCCGGCCCCAAGGGCCGAACCATATAAAGGCACTGGCTTTTAACACGCTGTTGAGTTCTCAAGAAACGGACACCCACCGCGCCGGACCCGCTTTCGCGTTTCCCGCTCCGGGGCAACCCTTCTAACTTACCCGAATCGCCGCCGTTGTCAAGCCGATCGAAGAAGATCTTTTCGACGGAGACGGAAGCGAACCGAGTTCCCACACGCCAACCAACCCACAGACCGCAAGGCCCGCGAAGATCGGTTTCGTAGGAGGCGCCCTACGGGCCGGCCACCTCGCGGCGTCCTGCATCCCGTTTCAGGCTGTGCAGGCCATCTTACAGCAGTCCGAGCGTGGCTCGAACCGTTTTCTGAGGCCCGCTTCCCGAGATCGGCCGCCTGGTGGCGTCCCGCATCTCTCGGCGCAGCAGAGACGTTAAGGGCCGCGTGCGAGGCCGTCAAATCGCTGCCATCCGCCCTCCCCCAGTGGATGCGGCCAAATGCCCCTTTGACCTCCTGGTTCACAGGTGGAGTGCCGTGAGGGAGACGGCATGGGAGGCAGTTCGGCGTCGTGTGCTCGCCATCTTCCGAGCTCAGGCGAACTGTCGGGTCACCGTCACGACCATGGGGCGGAGATTTACGACGCGGGCCGCCTGGCGGTTCGAGCTCGTATCGAGCTTCGTCGCGGGTGCACGCAAGTTCGGTACGCGTGCGGCGTGGTGGGGTCGGATTCTCCTGAGGGGTTCGGCGCTCGTGAGCCTTCGTCTTCTCTCCACTCAACTCGGGCATGAGGCGGTTGTCCGACTGCGGTCGTCGCCCGTCGTCCTCTCGGTGCTCGCTTTTGGGGCGCCTTGCAGGGCCTCTTCATGAGGAGCGGTTGCTCTACGCCTTGCCTGTCTGAGCCTGACTACGAATTGGGAGAGGTAGCAGGGGTGGAAGGTGCGACGCTTCGGCCACTGCCGAACGTGCGTGGGATGACGCGTCGGCGTGCTGGTGGGGGCGGAGGCAGCGACGACCGCAGTTGGGCGGTGTGCTCTGCGTCCTGGGCTGGGCGGCGCGGGATGTGGGGTGGGTGCCTATTCCAACCTTCGGTAGGCCGATAGTACGAAGGACAAGGGCGCCGGGAGTGGGTCGGGGAGTTGTTTGAGGCGTTCCCGGAGTTGCTCGGCCGGTACGTGGTGTGCGCTGGGCCCCATTCCCACGAGGGTGACGATCTCGTCGTGGGTCAGGACGGCCTCGGTCTCCTGTTCCTGGCGCGAGTCCAGCTTGAAGTACCCGGCTAGTGCGGCGTCCGTACGTTCGGTCTTGCGCTTGTCGATCGACAGGAGCCCCAGCTTCTCGACGAGCGGGCCCAGGTGGCGGGGTGACGGTGTCACCGTGAAGAGCAGGCCGTCGTCACGGAGCACGCGGTGGAACTCGGCGGCGTTGCGCGGCGCGAAGACGTTGACGACCGTGTCGGCGGCGCCGTCGCGAAGCGGGAGGGGGCGCCACAGGTCGGCGACGACGGCGCCGGCGCGCGCGTGCGCCTTGGCCGCGCGGCGGGCGGCGTGCTTGGAGATGTCGAGGGCGAGGCCGACCGTGTCCGGGGACCGGTCGAGGATCCGGCCCAGGTAGTGCCCGGTTCCGGCGCCCGCGTCGAGGACGAAGGTCGGCCGGCCGCGTGAAACGCTCCAGGCGAGACGATCAGCCGGTGCGGTGAAGTGTCCCGCGCTGAGGAACTCCTCACGCGCGCGGACCATCTCTGGGGTGTCCGCCGTTCCCGGACGGGCGTTGCCCGGCAGGAGGTTCGCGTAACCCTGCCGCGCGATGTCGAAGGTATGCCCGCCGGGGCAGAGCAGTCCGCGGTCAGCCAGTTCGAGATCCGCTCCGCACACGGGGCACACCAGGTATTGGACGACATCGGCGAGCACCCGTCCATCATCGTGCATGATGCCCGCGGAACGGGCGGTACCGCACGCTTCTTTGCCGTCGCGCCGTCAACGCGCCGTTCACTCGTCAGCGGCGCTTCCCGAGCGGGCAACCCGCGGGCGGCCGGTGAACGGGCCGCTGCGGGACTCGTCTCAGGACTCGGCGCGGCGTTTGACGTCCTCCATGTCGAGGCCCTTGACCTGCTCGATCACGTTCTCCAGCACCGACTCCGGCAGCGCACCCGGCTCGGCGAAGACGATCATGCCGTCGCGGATCGCCATCAGCGTCGGGATCGACCTGATCCCGAACCGTTCCGACAGCTCGGGCTCCGCGTCGGTGTCGACCTTGGCGAAGGTGACGTCCTCGTGCTTGCCCGCGGACCTCTCGAACACGGGCGCGAACCGCTTGCACGGTCCGCACCACTCCGCCCAGAAGTCGACCAGGACGATGCCGTCGGCCTGAGCGACCTCATCGAAGTTGTCAACGGTGAGTGTGACCGTCGCCATGTCGGTTTCTCCTCAGTCGGGGTATCAGGACCTAGAGCGGTTGACAGGTTCGCAGTATTCCCCACCCGGGAATCACAGAGCGGTAATTAGCGTTCTCCTCTTAGGGAGATCGCACCGGAGAAGGGTCAGGATGGCTGCAACCCGTACGAAGGGCGACAGGGTCGACGTCCCGGACAAGGACCTTGTCGGGGCGTACCTGGACCGGATCGGCCGCACCCCCCTGCTCGACGCGCAGGAGGAGGTCGATCTGGCCAAGGCGATCGAAGGGGGCCTGTACGCCGAACAGCTCCTCGTGGAGGGGAACACGCCCGAGGGCGTGACCCGCGAGGAGCTTGAGGAGCTGACCGCGGCGGGGCTGCGCGCCAAGCAGCGCTTCGTCGAGGCCAATCTGCGCCTCGTGGTCTCGATCGCCCGGAAATACCCGACCGACTCGTTGCCCCTCATCGACCTCATTCAGGAGGGGAACCTGGGACTGATGCGCGCGGTGGAGAAGTTCGACTACCGCCGCGGTTTCAAGTTCTCCACATACGCGACATGGTGGATCAGGCAGGCGATCGGGCGCGGGCTCAGCCATACCGCCCGCACCATCCGGCTGCCCGTCCACGTGGAGGAAGAGCTTTCGCGGCTCCGGCGTGCCGAGCGGCAACTGGGCCGTGAGCTCGGCAGGGAGCCGTCCCGCGACGAGATCGCCGCCGTGCTGGGCGCGGACGTCGACCATGTGGACGAGCTGCTGCGCTGGCGGCGCGACCCGGCGAGCCTGGACGCGACCGTCGACGACGCGGGCGAGACGCCGATGGGCGACCTCCTCGAAGATCCGGAAGCCGTGACGCCGGAGGCCGAGATCCTCGCGCTGGACGACATCGAGGGCCTCGGACGCCTCCTCGAACGGCTCCCGGAGCGCGAGTCCGCGATCCTGCGGGCGCGTTTCGGGATGGACAACGGCCAGCCGCTGTCGTACGCGCAGATCGGCGCCCGGTACGGGCTGAGCCACAACCGGGTGAGGCAGATCACCGACCGTTCGCTGCGGCGGCTGCGGCAGCTGGCGAACGAGGCCGACCTGAGCGGGCGCCGGACGCTGGCGGGCGGCGGGCCGGGCACCGGTCCGGAACCCGTGCGCACGGCGGCCGGAAGCCGGGCCGCATGAGCACGACATGAGCATGAACACGAGCACGACGCGGCACATCCCATGATCAGCGAGACGGGCGGCTCCGGTTAGCCGGGGCCGCCCGTTCGTGTCTCCCCCGGCGGTGGCCCGCCCGGCGGCGGTTCCGGCTTTGGTGTTTCCGTCCGTTCATGCCGGGTTTCCGGTTCCGGCCGCTGTCGCAGTTGAACAGATCGTCCGGTGGGGTCGGGCGTGCCATAGCCTTTCAGCGTGAGTACTTCCGCCACCGGGGACCTGGACGCCTGGCGCGCCCTCCCCGCTCTCCAGCAGCCCGACTGGGACGATCCCGACGAGGTCCGCGCGGTCGTCGCCGAGCTGGCCGCGCTGCCCCCGCTGGTCTTCGCGGGCGAGTGCGACCAGCTCAAGACGCGGCTCGCGGACGTCGCGCGCGGTGAGGCGTTCGTCCTGCAGGGCGGTGACTGCGCCGAGACGTTCGAGGGGTCGAACGCCGACGCGGTGCGGAACAAGCTGAAGACGCTGCTGCAGATGGCGGTCGTCCTCACCTACGCCGCCAGCGTCCCGGTCGTGAAGATCGGCCGCATGGCGGGGCAGTTCGCCAAGCCGCGGTCGAAGCCCGTCGAGGTGCGCGGGGGCGTGGAGCTGCCCGCGTACCGGGGCGACGCTGTGAACGGGTTCGGGTTCGACGCCGCGTCCCGCCGCAACGATCCGAACCGGCTGTTGAAGGCGTACCACTGCTCGGCGGTGACGCTGAACCTGTGCCGGGCGTTCACCAAGGGCGGGTACGCCGACCTGCGGCAGGCGCACGCCTGGAACCAGGACTTCGTCGCGCAGAGCCCCGCGGGCCGCCGCTACGACACGGTCGCGGGCGAGATCGACCGGGCGCTGGCGTTCATGAAGGCGTGCGGGGCCGACCCCGGCGAGTTCCACGAGGTGGAGCTCTACTCCAGCCATGAGGCGCTGCTGCTGGAGTACGAGCGGGCCCTGACCCGTATCGACAGCCGCAGCGGCCTGCCGTACGACGTGTCCGCGCACTTCCTGTGGATCGGTGAGCGCACCCGGCAGCTGGACGGCGCGCACGTGGAGTTCCTGCGGCACATCCGCAACCCGATCGGGGTGAAGCTCGGCCCGACGACGTCCGCCGACGACGCCCTCGCGCTGATGAACCGGCTTAATCCCGACAACGAGCCGGGGCGGCTGACGTTCGTCACCCGCATGGGCGCGGGCCGCATCAGGGACGTGCTGCCGCCGCTGATCGAGAAGGTGCACCAGAGCGGGGCTCCGGTGGCGTGGCTGTGCGACCCGATGCACGGCAACACGTTCGAGGCGCCGAGCGGCCACAAGACACGGCGGCTGGACGACGTCCTGGACGAGGTGGCCGGGTTCTTCGACGTCCACCGGGCGCTCGGGACGCATCCGGGCGGCATCCACATCGAGTTCACCGGCGACGACGTCACCGAGTGCGTCGGCGGCGGGCAGGGCCTGGCGGAGACCGATCTGCACCAGCGGTACGAGACGGCCTGCGATCCGCGGCTGAACCGGGGACAGTCGCTGGATCTGGCGTTCATGGTGGCGGAGCTGTACCGCAAGTCCGCCTGAGCGCCCCAAGCCCGCCTGGGCGCCCCAAGCACGCCTGGGCGCCTTGAGCCCGTCTGGTCGGCGCAGATCCGTCCGGCCGGCTCGTCCGGGCCGGGAAGCCTTCCGGGACGGCACGTTCCAGCTGGGAGAACGTGCCACCGGACGGTGTCAGATGTCGACCTCGGCCCAGACGACCTTGCCGCCGGTGACGGGGTCGGCGCCCCAGGAGTTCGCGAACCGGTCGACGATGAACAGGCCGCGGTGCGACTCGTCCAGCGGGCCGGGGACGGTCAGCCGCGGCAGCTGGGCCGCGCGGTCGCGGACCTCGACGCGGATCCGGCCGGTGCCGCGCAGCAGCCGCAGCTCCAGCGCGGTCCCGGCGTGCCGGACCGCGTTGGCGACCAGCTCGGCCACGATCGCGGTGACGAGCTCCTCGCGGTCCATCAGCGCCCAGGTGCGCATGGTGCGGGCGGCCAGGCGGCGCGCGTACTCGACCGCCTCGGTCTGGGGCGCGGCCCGCAGTGTCGTCTCGGTCATCGGGTCGGTCACCCCGCCCGCTCGCCGTTCTTCATCACGTTTCCCTCACCGTCCATCGGCGGGAGCCTCCTCCGCCGGACCCTCGATCAGGAACCGGTCGAGGCCCGTGGTCCGCAGCACGTTCTCGACCCGGCCGTAGGCGCCGGTGACGGTCAGCGTGGCGTTCTGCGCACGCGCGTGCTTGTACGCCCGGACGAGGACGTTCAGACCCGAGGAGTCACAGAAGTCGACCGCCGTGAGGTCGACCACGACCGCCCGCTCGCCGGCGTCCACCAGCTCGGTAAGCCGGGAACGCAGCTCGTCGGAGGAGTGCAGGTCGATCGAGCCGCGCGCGGCGATCGTCGCGCGGCCGTCCTGTCGTGTCGTGTGCAAGGCAAGCCCCACGCCACCCCACCTTACCGATTGTTGGTCTCCATCATGACGCCCGCAGAACGATGAGGGCAACGTCGTCGTTGGACGGCTCGGGCCCGAAGTCGCGCACGGCGCGCTGGATACGGGCGGCGACGGCGCCGGCGCTAAGCCCGGTGCAGCCGGCGAGAAGGCGTTCGAGGCCGTGGCCGTCGCCGAGCAGCCGGTTGCCTGAACGCCGTTCGGTGACGCCGTCGGTGACGCACAGCAGAACCTCTCCACGGCGCAGGTCGACCGTGTCGGTGTGGAACTCCACGCCGTCGAAAACGCCGAGCAGCGGCTGCGGCGAGGCGGCCTCGCGGACGCCGCCGTCCGGGTCGAGGATCAGCGGCGGCGGATGTCCGGCGCTGGTCAGCCTGATCGTGACGCCGTCGCGGCGGCGCCGGGCGGCGATCTCGCCGTGCAGCAGGGTGAGCAGCCGCCCGCGCTCGCCCTCGCCGAGGATCAGCCGGTTGAGGCGGGCGAGCACGGCCGGGACGGACATGTCCTCGGCGGCGAGGATGCGCAGCGCGTGCCGGGCGAGCCCGGTGACGGCGGCGGCCTCGGGGCCGGTGCCGCACACGTCGCCGATGGCGAACCGCCAGCGGGACGCGGGGGCGGGACCGCCGGGCCGCGGCCCGCTCTCGAAGACGTCGTAGAAGTCGCCGCCGACCTCGCTGCCCTCCCCCGCGGGCTCGTACACGACCGCGACCTCCAGGCCGGGGATCTCGGGGATCCCGGGCGGCAGGAGGCTGCGCTGGAGCGCGCTGCTCATGGCGGTCTGGGCGGAGAACAGCCGCGCGTTGTCGACGGCGAGGGCGGCGCGGCGGCTGAGCTCCTCGGCCAGCTCGATCGCGCTGCGCGGGAACCGGTCGCCGGACGGGCGGCCGATGACGATGGTGCCGATGCGGCGGCCGCGGGCGTTCAGCGGGAACGCGTAGACCTGGTCGGCGGCGGTGTCGCCGGCGGCGGCGCGGACGTCGTCAGGCGCGGTGGCGAGCCCGCTCCAGGGGCCGGGCACGTCGGTGGGCGGGGCGGCGCCCGCGTGTTCGAGCAGCTCGCGGAGGCCGTCGGCGCGGTTCTCGTCGGCGTGCCACACGTACGCGAGCCGGTCGGGTTCGGATTCGGTGACGGTGTAGACGGCGCACCAGGTGGCGAGGCGGGGCACGACGAGCTGCGCGACGAGCGCCATCGTGCGCTCCTGGTCGAGGGTGCCGGCGAGCAGGTCGCTGGCCTCGGCGACGAAGCTGAGCCAGCCGCGCCAGGACCGTTCCAGTTCGCCGACCCGTGCTTTCTCCAGGGAGAGCGACATCTCGTCGGCGAGGCGGCCGAGCCGGACGCCGTCGGCCTCGGCGAACCGGCCGGACACGGACGAGACGGCCACGACGATCCCGGTGAGGCGCCCCTGGGACTCCAGCGGCGCCGCGGCCAGGGACCGGGCCTGCAGGGCGGCGGCGGTCGGATCGGAGCCGTCGGCGGCGACCCAGGCGGAGCCGGCGCGGGCGGCGGGGCCGAGACCGGCCACCGACAGCTCGCCGAGGGGCATCTCGGCGGCGGTCCCGGCGGACGCGCCCATGATCAGCCGGCCGTCGCGCTCGGTCAGCAGCACGGCGGCGCCTTCGGCGCCGAGGACCTCCCGGACGGTGGCGACGCCGTCCTCCATGGATTCCAGGGCCGCCGGGGAGCGCAGGAGGCGGTCTCCGGCGACGGGGATCTCGCCCACGCCCTCGGCGAGGCGGCCGTCCCTGGCCTGCCCGGCCGGGCTCGCGCCGTCGCGGGCGGGCTCGCCGGTGCCGTCGCGGTCGAGGCGCTCGCGGGCCCATTCGCGGGCGGCGTCCCGCCTGGTGGGACGGATGCCGGACGGCGCGGCGGCCCTGCCCTGCCCGGCGGGAAGCGCGCCGGAGGGACCCTCCGCCTCGGTGGCCGAATCGGATTCGGGGTCGTCGGTGAAGGCCGCTGAGGGCGCGGCGGGCGCCGGGGTCTCGGAGGCGCCGGGCCGGGGCAGCCGGAACCAGACGCCCTTGGTGCGGCGGTCGTAGGAGACGCCCCAGGACGCGGCCAGCCGGGAGATCGACGGGAGCCCGCGCCCGCTGGAGGCGGTGACGCCCGGCATCTCGATGCCCCTGGTCGGGTGCCGGTCGCGGACCTCGATCCTGACGTCGCCCTCCTCCAGATGGCAGGAGACCTCGAAGGAGGTGCCGGCGTAGGCGATCGCGTTGGTGGCGAGCTCGCTGGTGGCGAGGACGGCGTCGTCCGCGATCTCGTCCATGCCCCAGTCCGCGAGCGCCTTGCGGACGAACCGGCGCGCGTCCGCCACCGCCGCGGCGGCGGACGGAAACGTCGCCGACGCCGTCTGCCGATCCACCTGTCGTCCCTCGTTCGTAGCGTCACTCCCTGGCCTGGCTATCGTGTCAGACCGGCCGGGCACACGACCACGAGAGCCGTGAACCGAGGGGCGGGGCGACGCGTCCGGCCACCGTCTCGGCCCCCGGTATGCGACCGGTGTGCGACCACCCGGCCACAACACGACAGACCGTAACACGAAGGCTACAGGGACGGATGCTCGGTCATCGCCGTCCGCTCACCGCGAGCGTGCGGACCGGGCCCAGTACCGCACGGCGACGTAGAGTACAGGTGCGGCCGGGAGAGGGCCCAGGGAAGGAGTCCGTGCCGTCCGGGCGCCCGCCGCCGTCCGGATGCCGACAATCGCGGGCCAGGAGGATGAAGAGCATGCCGCGTACCGCGTCTCGCGCCCGCCCGTCCGGCGGGTACCGCGACACCGCACCGCGTTACAGCGACGCCGATCTCGAGCCGCTGCTGAAGGCGCTCATCGCCGTCCGGGACGGGAGGGCGAGGTCGGAGCTGAACGTGCCGGGCGAGGGGGCCGTGGCCGAGGCCGCGGCGATCCTGGAGGAGATCCGGCAGAACGGGCACGAGCTGGCCTCGGGGCTGGCCCGCGTCCGGCGGGAGATCGGACGGGAGGGCCAGCTGCGCGGCCGGCTCACGCCCGGCCAGCTGCGGGGCTCCTGGGCGGCCGCCGTCGAGGACGCCAACGCGATCATCGACAAGCTGACCGACCTGTCGACGGGGATGAGCCAGGTCGTGGAGGCGGTCGCCGCCGGCGACCTGAGCCAGCGGGTGGAGCTGCGGGTGCGCGGCCGGCCGATGCGCGGGGAGTTGCTGCGCATGGCCAAGTCCGTCAACGGCATGGTGGAGCTGCTCGACCAGTTCACCTGGGAGGTCACGCAGTTCGCCCGCGAGGTCGGCACGGAGGGACGGCTCGGCGGCCAGGCCCCGGCGCGCGGGATGACGGGCCGCTGGCGGGACGTGACGGCCTCGGTGAACGTGATGGCGTCGCGGCTGACGTCCCAGGTCCGCGACATCGCCGAGGTGACCACGGCGGTGGCGGAGGGCGACCTGACCCGCAAGGTCACCGTGGAGGCGAGCGGTGAGCTGCAGGAGCTGAAGCTGACCGTGAACACGATGGTCGACCAGCTGTCGGCGTTCGCCGACGAGGTGACCCGCGTGGCCCGCGAGGTCGGCACCGAGGGGCAGCTGGGCGGCCAGGCGAACGTGCCGGGCGTCAGCGGCGTGTGGAAGAACCTCACCGACAACGTCAACGCGATGGCGAACAACCTGACGTACCAGGTCCGCGGGATCGCGCAGGTCACCACCGCCGTCGCCGAGGGCGACCTCGCGAAGAAGATCACGGTCGACGCGCAGGGCGAGATCGCCCAGCTCAAGGACACCGTGAACACGATGGTCGACACGCTGTCGGCGTTCGCCGCCGAGGTCACCCGCGTCGCCCGCGAGGTCGGCACCGAGGGACGGCTCGGCGGCCAGGCCCGCGTGCCCGGCGTGAGCGGCGTCTGGAAGGACCTGACGAACAACGTCAACGGGATGGCGTCCAACCTGACCTACCAGGTCCGCAACATCGCGCAGGTCACCACGGCCGTCGCCGAGGGAGACCTCGGCAAGAAGATCACGGTGGACGCGCAGGGCGAGATCCTGGAGCTGAAGGACACCGTGAACGCGATGGTCGACACGCTGTCGGCGTTCGCGTCCGAGGTCACCCGTGTCGCCCGCGAGGTCGGCACGGAGGGACGCCTCGGCGGGCAGGCGATCGTGCCCGGCGCGGGCGGCGTCTGGCTCGACCTGACCGACAACGTCAACTCGATGGCGAACAACCTCACCAACCAGGTCCGCGGGATCGCGCAGGTCACCACGGCGGTCGCGCAGGGCGATCTGGGCCGCAAGATCGAGGTGGACGCGCAGGGCGAGATCCTCGAACTCAAGACCACGCTGAACACCATGGTCGACACGCTCTCGGCGTTCGCCGACGAGGTCAGCCGCGTCGCCCGCGAGGTCGGCACGGAGGGCCGCCTCGGCGGCCAGGCGCGGGTGCCCGGCGCGGGCGGAATGTGGAAGGACCTGACCGACAACGTCAACGGGATGGCGTCCAACCTGACCTACCAGGTCCGCAACATCGCGCAGGTCGCCACGGCGGTGGCGCACGGCGACCTGACGCGCCGCATCGACGTCAACGCGCAGGGCGAGATCCTGGAGCTGAAGACGACGCTGAACACGATGGTCGACACGCTGTCGTCGTTCGCGTCCGAGGTCACCCGTGTCGCGCGCGAGGTCGGGATCGAGGGGCGGCTCGGCGGGCAGGCCGAGGTCGAGGGGGTGTCCGGCACCTGGAAGCGGCTGACGGAGAGCGTCAACGAGCTCGCCGGCAACCTGACGACGCAGGTCCGCGCGATCGGCGAGGTGGCGAGCGCGGTCGCCACCGGCGACCTGACCCGGACGATCACCGTGGAGGCGCGCGGCGAGGTCGCGGAGCTGTCCGACAACGTCAACCTGATGGTCGCGACGCTGCGCGAGACGACCCGCGCCAACGAGGAGCAGGACTGGCTGAAGACCAACCTCGCGCGGATCGGCGGGCTCATGCAGGGCCACCGGGACCTCCAGCAGGTCGCCGACCTGATCATGCGGGAGCTGACGCCGACGGCGAGCGCGCAGTACGGCGCGTTCTACCTCGCGGAGAACAGCGGCGACGAGACCGAGCTGGCGCTGATCGCCGGCTACGGGACGCGGCGCGGCCGGTCCGGCCGGTCCGGCGAGCCCGGGGGCGGGGACATCCGGTTCGCGCTGGGCGAGGGACTGGTCGGGCAGGCGGCGCAGGAGCGCAGGCCGCTGCTGATCGCCGACGCGCCCGCCGACTACGTCAAGATCGGCTCGGGGCTCGGCGAGTCGTCCCCGGTCAACATCATCGTGCTGCCGATCGTGTTCGAGGACGAGGTGCTCGGCGCGATCGAACTGGCCTCGTTCGGCCGGTTCTCCGACGTCCACCTGGCGTTCTTCAGCCAGCTGATCGAGACGATCGGGGTGACGCTGAACGCGATCCGCGCCAACACGCGGACCGAGGCGCTGCTCGGCGAGTCCCAGCGGCTCGCGCAGGAGCTCCAGGAGCGCTCGGACGAGCTCCAGCGCCAGCAGGGTGAACTGCGCCACTCCAACACCGAGCTGGAGGAGAAGGCGGCGCTGCTGGCCCAGCAGAACCGCGCGATCGAGATCCAGAACTTCCAGATCGAGCAGGCGCGGCGGACGCTGGAGGAGCGCGCGGAGCAGCTGGCGATCTCCTCGCGGTACAAGTCGGAGTTCCTGGCGAACATGTCGCACGAGCTCCGCACGCCGCTGAACAGCCTGCTGGTGCTGGCCAAGCTGCTGTCGGAGAACCAGGACGGGAACCTCACCAGCAAGCAGGTGGAGTTCTCGCAGACGATCCACGACTCCGGCACCGACCTGCTGGAGCTGATCAACGACATCCTGGACCTGGCGAAGGTCGAGGCCGGGAAGATGGAGGCGCATCCGCAGCGGATCGCGGTGTCGGCGCTGGTCGACTACGTCGAGGCGACGTTCAGGCCGCTGTCGGTCGACAAGGGGCTGCACTTCGGGGTGGAGGTCGCGCCGGACGTCCCGGCCACGCTGAACACCGACGAGCAGCGGCTGCAGCAGGTGCTGCGGAACCTGCTGTCGAACGCGGTGAAGTTCACCGCCGAGGGCGAGGTGCGGCTGCTGATCGAGCGGGCCGGCGACATCGACTTCACGCTGCCCGCGCTGTGGAACACCCCCGACGTGATCGCGTTCCGGGTGATCGACACCGGGATCGGGGTGAGCCCGGACAAGCTGCAGGAGATCTTCGAGCCGTTCCAGCAGGCCGACGGGACGACCAGCCGCCGCTACGGCGGTACCGGCCTCGGCCTGTCGATCAGCCGGAACATCGCGCGGCTGCTCGGCGGCGAGATCCACGCGGAGAGCCGTCCGGGCCGCGGCAGCGTGTTCACGCTCTACCTGCCCGCCCAGTACAGCGAGCGCGACGGGCGCCGCCGTTCGGCGCTGCCGGACGAGGCGGCCGCCGCGCAGGAGGCCGTACTGCCGGGCGGCCCCCCGAACGGCGGGTTGACCGGTGCCGTGGCGGGGCCGTCCGGGGAGAACGGGCTGCCGGTGGAGCGCCGCGCGCGCGGCGGTGAGCGTCCGGGTGAGCCGGAACCGGCGCTGAACGGGCTGCTGGAGGAGCCGCCCGCGGACTTCCTCGACACCGTCCTGTCGGGCCGCAAGGTCCTGATCGTCGACGACGACGTCCGGAACGTGTTCGCGCTGACCAGCGTCCTGGAGGGCTACGGGATGGAGGTCCTGTACGCCGAGGACGGGCAGGCCGGGATCGACGTCCTGCACCGCAACCCGGACGTCGCGGTCGTGCTGATGGACGTGATGATGCCGGGCCTGGACGGCTACGCGACGACGGCGGCGATCCGGGAGATGCCGCAGTTCGCCGAGCTGCCCATTATCGTGATCACGGCGAAGGTGATGAAGGGCGACCGGGAGAAGAGCCTGGAGTCGGGCGCGTCGGACTATGTCCCGAAGCCCGTCGACGTGGACCATCTTCTTGACGTGATGAGGAACTGGCTGCAACCCTCCATCGTCCGCTGAGGAGAGGGAGAGGAGACGTCTGGCGGGCAGGGTCGTCGTGGCCGCCGGCGCGGCCGTGGGAGTGGCGGGGACCGGATCGGAGAGACGCGCGTGGACGACAAGGCGAAGATCCTGCTCGTGGACGACCGCGAGGAGAACCTGATCGCGCTGGAGGCCATCCTCAGCTCCCTCGATCAGGACCTCGTCCGGGCGCGGTCCGGTGAGGAGGCGCTGAAGGCGCTGCTCACCGACGAATACGCGGTGATCTTGCTGGACGTCGTCATGCCGGGCATGGACGGGTTCGAGACGGCCCGCGACATCAAGCGCCGCAAGAAGACCCGCGACCTGCCGATCATCTTCCTCACCGCGGTGAACAGCGACCCCGACTACGCGTTCCGCGGCTACGCGGCGGGCGCGGTCGACTTCATCTCCAAGCCGTTCGACCCGTGGGTGCTGCGCGCGAAGGTGTCGGTGTTCGTGGAGCTGCACACCAAGAACAAGCAGCTCCGCGACCAGACGGCGCTGCTGCGCGAGCAGGCCGCCCTGCTGCGGGAGCAGGCGACGCTCCTCAAGGCGCGCCCCGCCGAAACCGCGGACGCCGAGCCCGCGCGGGACGTCGGCGACCGGCTGAAGTCCGTGGAGGAGCAGGCCGAGCTCGTCGGCAAGCGCCTCCCGCCGCCGCTGCGCGCCGACTTCGACGAGCTGGACCGCCGCCTGACCGCCCTCCGCCACGCCCTGGACGGCGAACAGCCCGCGTCCTGACCGCCTGACCTCCTGGACGCCTGACTCGGCGGCCCGCGCGGCGAGGCCCGGGCGGGGCGCGCCCGGATCGGCGGTTACGCCTGGGCGGAGAGGCGTGCGCGCGCCGCGGCGATGCGGGTCAGGGTGCGGTCGCGGCCGAGGATCTCCAGGGACTCGAAGAGCGGCAGGCCGACGGTGCGGCCGGTGACGGCGACGCGGACGGGCGCCTGCGTCTTGCCGAGCTTGAGGCCGTGCTCGGCGCCGACCCGCTCCAGCCGGTCCTTCAGCTCGGCGGCGTTCCACGGCGCGTCCCGGTAGGCGGTCTCGGCGGCGGCGAGGATCGCGGCGGCGGGCTCCTTCATGGCCTTGTTCCAGGACTGCTCGTCGGACGGCGGCTCGTCCAGGAACACGAAGTCGATCATCGGGACGATCTCCGACAGCAGCGCCACCCGGGTCTGCGCCAGCGGCGCCAGCTCGGCGAACACGGCGACGTCCACGTCGAACGGGGCGTCCTGGAGGAACGGCAGGCACTCGGCGATGAACTTCTCGGGCGGCAGCGCGCGGATGTACTCGCCGTTGAACGCGCGGAGCTTCTTCTCGTCGAAGAACGCGGGCGAGGAGTTGACGTCCTCGATGCGGAACTCGTCGACGACCACGTCCCACGGGACGATCTCCCGGTCGCCGGACGGGGCCCAGCCGAGCAGCATCAGGTAGTTGCGCATGGCGTCGGCGAGGTAGCCCTCGGCCTGGTACGCCTCAAGGGCGACCTTGTCGCGGCGCTTGGACAGCTTCTGCCGCTTCTCGTTCACGATCACGGGGACGTGCGCCCACACGGGCGGCTCGCCGCCGAGCTCCTCCCACAGCAACTGCTGCTTGGGCGCGTTGGACAGGTGCTCCTCGCCGCGCACGACGTGCGTGATGCCCTGGCTCATGTCATCGACGGCGTTGGCCAGCAGGAACGTGACCGACCCGTCGGCACGGGCGATGACGAAGTCCTCCAGGACGGCGTTCTCGAAGGTGGGCTTGCCGCGCAGCAGGTCGACGACGGTGGTCTCGCCGTCGTCGGGCGTGCGGAAGCGGAGGGCGCGTCCGGGGCCCGGCTCCAGGCCGCGGTCGCGGCAGAAGCCGTCGTAGCCCTTGTGCTGGTCGCCGGTGCGGGCGATGACGGCCTCGCGGGTGCAGTCGCAGTAGTAGGCGCGGCCCTTGTCCTTCAGCGTCCGGACGGCCTCGGCGTGCCGGTCGGCGTTGGCCGACTGGAAGTAGGGGCCCTCGTACTGCTCTCCGTCCATCCCGAGCCAGGCGAGGGCGCGGATGATGCCCTCGGTCCATTCGGGGCTGTTGCGGGAGGCGTCGGTGTCCTCGATCCGGAGCACGAGCGTCCCGCCCGACTGCGCGGCCATCACCCAGTTGAACAGCGCCGAGCGGGCGCCGCCGACATGGAACATGCCGGTCGGGGACGGAGCGAAACGGACGCGGATCGGAGAACTCGAAGACATGCCTCCAAGCGTAGAGCGTGCGGGGCCCCGGAGTCGTCAGGGTTTCCAGTGCGGGTCGCGTCCGGCCAGGCCGGCCAGGCGGTCGAGCAGCGGCGCGTCCGCCGGGACGGGGACCTCCTCGCCGAACACCTTGTACTCCCGGGCCATCTCCGCGGTCGCGGCGGTCCGCTCCCAGGCCGCCTGGACGATCTCCGGCGGGAGGCCGGGGTCCTGCCCGGTGGCGACGGCGAGGTCCCAGCCGTGCAGGACGAACTCGCCGAACAGGATCCCGGCGATGAAGTCGGCGGGCATGCCGTCCTTGTCGCCGGTGAGGCTGGTGTTCCCCGCCCAGGCGGCCGGGTTCTGCCACGCCTCGGCGGTCGCGCGCGCCTGGGCGTCGAACCGGGCGGCCCAGCCCGGCTCGGCGGTGAAGTCGTGGCCCTCGTCCGGGCCGGCCGGCGGCAGCCTGCGCGCGGCGGTCTCGCCGCGTCCGGTCCAGAGGATCAGATGGTTGACCAGGGCCCGGACGTCCCAGTCCGGGCAGGGGGTCGGCGCGTCCAGCAGCCCTTCGGGGACCCGCCCGACGATCCGCGCCGCCGCCGCCGAGGCGGGCGGCATCAGGTTCCGGATATCCATGGTCGCTCCTTCGTATCCGTGCTCGAACGTGTTTTCGCAGGTTAAGGCGGGCGGGACGGCCGGTCTTGTAGGAACGCGACACGGCTAGCCTGAGGTGATGGCACGACTCCTCCCCCAGGACACGCGGGGCATCCTGCGGGCGCGGGCGGGCCTGGAGCGGTTCCAGGTCGAGCGGATCGCGCCGCCGCCCCCGCTCGCCCCGTTCGTCGAGTTCTTCTGGGTGCTGCGCTGGGACCTGCGCGGCCGCCCTCCGCACCGGCAGCGGGTGCTCACGCGGCCGAACGTCCACATGACCTTCACGAGCTGTCTGCCCGAGCGCGCCGAGAGCGGCGCGCCCTCTGAATGGTGGCGGGCCGGGACTGGAGGACGGTGGACGCGGGCCCGGATCGTGGGGGTCGTGCGCGACGAGTTCGTGGAGGAGATCGCGGGCGACGGCCGCGTGGTCGGGGCCGGGTTCCGGCCCGGCGGTTTCCGGCCGTTCGCGGGCGGGCCGGTCTCGGCGCTCACCGGCAGGTTCCTCGGCGTGGACGAGGTGTTCGGCGCGGCGGGCCTCGCCCTCGCCGACGAGGTCTTCGCGACGGACGGCGCCGGGGACGCCGTCGAGCGGCTGGCGGCGTTCCTCGCGGAGCTGCGTCCCGGGGCCGACCCGTCCATCGAGCGGGCGGCGGAGATCGTCGAGCGGATCGCGGCGCTGCCCGGCCTGGTGCGGGTGGACGAGCTCGCCGCCGACGTGGGGCTCAGCGCGCGCGGGCTCCAGCGGCTGTTCCACGAGTACGTCGGGATCGGCCCGAAGTGGGTGATCAGGCGGTACCGGATGCTGGAGGCCGCCGGGCGGGCCGAGGCGGGCGCGCCCGTCGACTGGGCGGGGCTGGCGGCCGAGCTGGGCTACACCGACCAGGCGCACTTCACCCGCGACTTCACCGCGGCCGTCGGGACGCCGCCCGCGAGGTACGCCCGCGAGACCGGCACGGACGCCGCGGACGGCGCGATCGGCGCGGGCGGCGCAGGCACCGGGGGCGGCGCGGGGCGCGTGAGGGGCGCGTCCGGTGGCGGACCTGGCAAGATCGACGTATGATGGCCGCCCCCCTCGACCCGTTCGACGACCTCATGGCGTTCCGCGCGCTCGCCGCCGAGCGGCTCGGCTCGTTCGCGTACACGACCGTCCCGGACGCCCCGGGGCTGCGGCGCGCCGGGGTCGTGCTGTGCGTCGTGGAGCACGGTGGGATGCCGTCGGTGATCCTGATCAGGCGCGCGTACCAGGGGCGGAACGCCGGGCAGTGGGGGCTGCCCGGCGGCCGGCTCGAGGACGGCGAGACGCCCGAGGAGGCGGCGCTGCGGGAACTGCACGAGGAGATCGGCCTGACGGCGGGGCCCGGCGACGTCCTCGGCAGGCTCGACGACTTTCCCGCCACGTCCGGTTTCGCGATCACGCCGGTCGTGGTGGTGCTGGACGATCCGGGCCCGCCGGCGCCGAGCCCGGACGAGGTCCACTCCGTCCACCACACGAGCCTGCGGAGGCTCGCCGACGACGACACGCCGAGATGGGTGCCGCAGCCGGACGGCGGGCCCCTGCTCCAGATGTGGCTGGGCCCGGATTGGCGCGTGCACGCCCCGACCGGCGCGATGCTGTGGCAGTTCCGCGAGGTGGTGCTGCTCGGACGGCACGCCAGGGTCGCCGACTTCGTCCAGCCCGAATGGACCCGCAACTGAGCCGCGGGGTCCGCCGCCGGGCCGCGCTCAGCCCGCGGGTTCGGCCTCGATGACGTAGTAGGCGGACGGCGGGATCGGCCCGGTCAGCGTGACGTTCGTGAATCCGGCGCTTTCCAGCAGATCCCGGTATTCGGCCTCGGTGCGCTCGCGTCCGCCGGTGCAGACGAGCATGTTGAGGTCGTTGCGGACGACGCCCTGCGTCTCCGGGGTGACGATCTCCGGCATGACCTGCTCCAGCAGCAGGATCCGCGCGTCCTGGCGCATCGCGGCGCGGCAGTTCCGCAGGATCGCGGTGGCCTTCGCGTCCTCCCAGTCGTGGATGACGCTCTTCAGGACGTAGGCGTCCGCGCCCCCGGGCACCTCCTCGAAGAAGTCGCCGGCGACGACCTCCACCCGGCCGGCGACGTCGGCGAGCGTGCCGGACGCGGCGGCGAGCCCGGCGGGCTGGTCGAACAGCACCCCGCGCAGCCCCGGATGGGCGCGCGCGATCGCGGCGATCAGCGTGCCGTCGCCGCCGCCGAGGTCGGCGACCGTGCCGTAGCGGCCGAAGTCGTGCGCCTCGATGATCTCCGGCGCGACGGACCGGGTGTGCTCGGACATCGCCGCGTTGAACGTCGCCGACAGCTCCGCGTTGGACCCCGAATCGAAGAACTCGAACGGCGTCATGCCGGTCACGCGCTCCCACGCGTACTCCCCCGTCCGCAGCGTCTCGGTCAGGTCGCCCCAGGAACGCCACACCTCCGGGCCGCAGAACAGCCTGATCAGCGAGCGGATCGAGTCGGGGGCGCCGGCGCGGAGCCGCTGCCCCTCGGCGGTGAGCGCGAACAGGTCGCGCTCCTTCTGCTCGACGACGCCGAGGCCGGTGAGGCCGCGCAGCAGCCGGTGAATGGACGGCGCGTGCGTCCCGGTCTCCTCGGCCAGCTGCGCGCTCGTCCTCGGACCCGCGGCGAGGGCGTCGGCCAGCCCTGTCTCGGCGGCGGCGTGGACGAGTTGCGCCGGGATGAATCCGAAGGCCAGATCCAGCAGCGGCGTCCCTGTTTGTGATCTTGACATGGCCGGTTCCCCCTTTAGGTGTTGACCTGCCAAGACGCTACAAATCCCGGGCCGCGCCGTCTTGGACGAATGGCACCCGCGCCGGTGATCTTCCAAATCCTGTCGATCCCGGCCTACGCCGTTACCTGATCGTGTCGTCCGCTAACCGAACGGACATGCCCGGTTTATCGAACTGTTCGAGACTGACGGCTCCTGCTCCCAAACAGCGAAGAAGGAGCCTTTCCGTGAGGCGCACCGCGATCACCGCAACCGTCAGCACCCTGGTCCTGCTCGCCACGACCGCCACCACCGTCACGATCACCGCGACCGCCGCCGGCGCCGCCCCGCCGCCACCGCCGGGCGCGAGCACCTCCGCGCAGCATCTCGCCGCCCTCACCGTCCGCGCCGAAGGCTCCGACGCCGGCTACGACCGCGACAAGTTCCCGCACTGGTCCAACCAGGGCAACAACTGCAACACCCGCGAGGTCGTCCTCAAGCGCGACGGGGACAACGTCCGGACCGGCGCGGACTGCGCCCCGACGTCCGGCTCGTGGACCAGCCCCTACGACGGCGCGACCTGGACGCAGCCGTCCGACATCGACATCGACCACATGGTGCCGCTCGCCGAGGCGTGGCGGTCGGGCGCCTCGTCCTGGACGACGTCGCGCCGCCAGGCGTTCGCCAACGACCTGTCCAGCTCCCAGCTGTGGGCGGTCACCGACAACGTCAACCAGGGCAAGGGCGACAAGGACCCGGCCGAGTGGACGCCGCCGCTCACCTCGTTCAACTGCATGTACGCCAGGTCGTGGATCGATGTGAAGTACCGCTACGACCTGACGCTCGACTCGGCGGAGAAGTCAGCGCTCAGCCGCCTGCTCGGCAGCTGCTGACCCGCTCCTTCTCCTGCTCCGGCGGGGTCCGCGGCGTCCTCCACGGCCCGGGCCCCGCCGGTCCGCACGACGCCCCGATGGCCCGGTGGTCAGCGGCCCAGCGACCCAGCGGCCCAGCGGCCCGGTGGTCAGCGGGTGAGGGCGCGCAGCCAGGTCGCGGCGGTCGCGATGTGCTCGTCGGTCAGGCCGGTCATGGGGTCGATCTCCACGAGCAGATGCTCGGCGACGTCCGGCTCCCCGGCAACGCACTCGGTGGCGTCGGGCTCGTCCTCGAACCAGACGAACGGGCGGCCCTCCGTCCACGCGGCCACGTGCCTGGCCTTCCACGCGCCGAGCGTGCCCGCCTCCTCGATGCCCGGGAACTGCGGGATCGGGACGAACGGCAGCTCCGGCAGCCCGACCCGGGGCGAGATCCACACGTTGGCGTTGTCGCACCAGTAGCTCGCCCAGGCCAGCTCCGCGCCGGTGGACTCCGCCAGGTCGAGCAGCGACCGGCCGTGCGCGGGGTTGAGCCACAGCTTGAACGTCATGCCGTTCGGTGAGCACCGCTGCCGTTTGAATCCGCGGTGCGGCCTTTCAAACGGATTGAGAACCCCGTCCACGTCGAGAAGTACCACCGGCGACCCCATACCCGTGACCGTACGACATCCGGGGCCCGCCCGTCGAAGGTCGTTTTCGCCGCGTCCGCGGCGCGCCGGGGACGGGACGAGTAATAGGACGCGGCTGGACGGGCATCGTGCGGGCATGTGCCGACTGTTCGGGATGACCACCGGCGGGCCGCGGGTCCACGCCACGTTCTGGCTGCTCGACGCCCCGGACAGCCTGCGGTCCCAGAGCCGCCGGATGCCCGACGGGACGGGCCTCGGCTGGTTCTCGCTCGGCGAGGAGCCCGTCCGCGACCGCGCGCCGATCGCCGCGTACGAGGACGCCGACTTCAACTCCGAGGCGTGCGCGGTTGTTTCGCATACGTTCATCTCGCATGTCCGGTACGCGTCGACCGGGAAGCCCGACGTCCACAACTCCCACCCGTTCGTCATGGACGACCGGCTGTTCGCCCACAACGGCGTGGTGCGGGGCCTTGACGTCCTCGACTCGTGGCTCAGCGACGTCGACCGCGCGCAGATCCGCGGGCAGACCGACTCCGAGCTGGTGTTCGCCTACATCACGGCGGAGATCAGGCGGCACGGCGACACCACGTCCGGGCTGGTCGCGGCCGTCCGGCGCATCGCCGCGGAGCTGCCCGTCTTCGCGCTGAACGTCCTGCTGGCGGAGTCGCGGCGGATGTGGGCGCTGCGCTACCCGGGCACGCACGAGCTGTGGGCGCTGCGGCACGAGCTGGACGGGCCCGGCGGGCCCGGCGCGACCCGGCACCTGGACTCGGGCCGTGAGCAGGGCGCGATGAAGGTCGCCGCGCACCGGGAGCCGGCGCACGCCTGCGTCCTCGCCAGCGAGCGCCTGGACGACGACCCGGCCTGGCGGCTCCTCGACCCGGGCGAGCTGCTCGTCGTCGACGGCTCGGACGCGTCCTCCACGCACCCGTTCGGCGAGCCGGCGCACCCGCTGACGGTGGACGACCTGTCGGCCGCGGAGTCCACCTCGCAAACGTGATCAACTCGGCGTGTCCGGGACGTAGAGTGGACGGCCGAGACCTCAGGAGCGGAGCCCCGGATGAAGCACGAACTCACGCTGATGGCCGTGCACGCGCACCCCGACGACGAGGTGCTGGGCACCGGCGGCCTGCTCGCCCGATGCGCCGCCGAGGGTGTCCGCACGGTGCTGGTCACCTGCACCAACGGCGAGCAGGGAGACGACTCCGGCGGCGTCAAACCCGGCGAGCCGGGGCACAACGCCACCGAGGTGGCGCGGCGGCGCCTCGCCGAGCTCCGCGAGTCCGCCGAGCTGCTCGACATCGGCCATGTGGAGCTGCTCGGCTACCGCGACTCCGGCATGGTCGGCTGGTCGACCAACGACGCCCCCGAGGCGTTCGCGAACATCCCGCTGGAGGAGTCCGCCGGGCGGCTGGCCGAGTTGATGGAGCGCTACCGTCCGCAGGTCGTCGTCACCTATGACGAGGACGGCGGCTACGGTCATCCCGACCACATCCAGGCGCACCGCGTCGCGCTCGCCGCCGCCGAGAAGACCGGCATTCCCGACAAGCTGTATTTCGCCGCCGTCCCGCGCTCGGGCGTCCGCCGCATGTTCGACGCCGTCAAGGAGGCGGGCGTGGAGATCGACTTCGAGCCGCCCGACGACTTCGGCACCCCCGACGAGCTGATCACCAGCACCCTGGACGTGTCCGCGCACTTCGACGCCAAGCGCAAGGCCCTGGAGGCGCACGCGAGCCAGGGCGAGAACATCTTCCTGCTGCGGCTGCCGGAGGAGATGCAGCGGATGGTGTTCTCGTTCGAGTCGTTCGTCCGCCACTTCTCCCGCGTCCAGGGGCCTGAGAAAGAGGACGACCTGTTCGCCGGCCTCAGGTGACCCGTCCCGCCCGCCGGTCCGGGGCTCAGGGCGCCTTGCGCGCCTGGGCCCTGTAGTGGTCGAGGACGTCCTGGCGCAGCAGATGGCCGAACCCCGACCGTTCGAGCCGCAACGCCAGGCCCGCCCTGTCGGCGCCGAGCGCGGCGGCCGTGGCGCCGAGCCGCCAGTCGTGCTCGGCCAGCCGTTTGAGCAGGTAGCCGCGCCTGACCTGCGCCTCCGACAGCCGGAACGTCTTCAGGTAGGCGATCCGGCCGTCCGCGCCGGTGATGGTCTCGCCGATGTGGTTCTCGCGGCGCAGCGCGAACGACGGCAGGAAGCGCGCCAGCTCGAAACCGCGCAGGCGCTGCACGACCTGGCGTGAGCCGTCCTGGTCGAACAGCTGACCGGCCATGACCTCGTCGTGGAACTCGGCCCATTCGGCCTGGCGCAGCTCCGCCGCCAGCCGCAGATCCTCCAGCGACCGGACCTCGGTGTCGTCGATGGGCGCGGACAGGTCGCCCGCCGGCATCCCGAGCAGCCCGTGCATGTAGATCAGCTCTCCGAAGAGGTCTTCGACCAGTGTCGGGTGCAGGGCCCGGTAGTCGTCCGGGTGCGGGACGGCGAACGCGCTCGCGAGGGTGTCGGCGACGTAGACCAGCACGCCGCACTGCCCCGGATGGATCTCGAAGATCCGCAGCGCGTCCTCAAGCCCGTGCACGTCGAGCCCGAGATAGGTCTCCTCGCACCGCGGTGACAGCCCGTGCGCGACCGCCCGGCGCGACCACTCCTCCCAGGCGATCTCCGGGCCGCCGAAGTGCAGCGCGAGATAGCCCTCCACGGCCATGTGCAGCGGGAGGAAGCGGAGCCGGTCCCGGCCCGCCTTCCGCGCCATCCGCCGCGTGACCCGCACGGCCACGCGCGGCGGCGCCTCCTCGGTGTCGCGCTCCAGGAGGCGCGTCCCGTACGCGGCGGCGGGCGTCTGGTCGTCCTCGCTCCACGTCGCGACGAACGCGTGCGGGACGAACGAGACGTACGCGCGGCCGTCCCCGGACTCCACGACCGACACCGGCTCCTGGTAGATTCTCCGGTGCATCCGCAGGTACGGGACGGGCTCGTCCCGGACGAGCGGGACGAGCCGCACCGAGCCCCACACCTGCGCCGGCCTGGTCTCCAATCCGAGCATCATGAGCGATCCCCCAGGAAACGGGACGTCCTGTCGTCCAGGTGCGCCCGCAGTCTCGCCAGGCCGACGCGTCCCTCGGCGAAGCGGGCCAGCTCGACCAGGGTCGGCAGGTCCTCGGCGTCTCGGATGCCCGCGGTCGGGACGGTCGACGCGAGCCGCCGCACGTCGAAGTCGCCGGCGTCGTACACCGGATTCAGATGGACGATCATCACCCGCTGCCCGGGCGCCAGCCGGTGACCGGGGTCGAGCCGCGTCCGCCAGATGCGCAGGACGTCCGCGGCGAGGCCGGGCGGCGCGTTGTCCCAGCCGTCCGAGACGATGAGGAGCCGCTCGGGCCCGGTCTCCAGCGCGTCGATGATCCGCGTCCCGAGCGGTGTGGGCCCGGACGGGTAGAGGAGCAGCTCGTCGGTGCGTCCGGACGTCCACAGCGGCGTGTACCGCTTGGCCAGGGCCTCCAGCAGGTAGTGCGACGCGAGCGCGACCGCCAGCGGACGGCGCCGCTTCTGCCCTGACCCGAGCGCGGAGTAGCTGTCGTCGAGCACGGCCGTGACCGTCCCCCACGAACCGCGTGCCGGGCCGGCGACACGGCGGGCCGCCGTCCGCAGCGCCTCCGTGAGCTCGGCCCGGCGGGCGGCGCGCTCGTCCAGCGTCAGCGACAGCACGTAGGAGGCGAGCCTGGTCAGCGGCATCTCCCGCAGGTCGGCGCGGACGGCCTCCACCTTCGCGGCGCTCCCCTGCGCACGCAGCCGCTCCAGCCGCGTCATCCGGGGCCCGATGCGCTCAAGGAAGACCTCTCGCGGAATACCGTGCGCCGCCGCGAAGCCCTCCGCGACCGTGTAAGGCAGTTCGTAAACGGCGGCCTGTACGTAGTGCGCCCGCCGCCACTGCTCGAATATCGGCGTCTCGAACGCCTTCACGGTGAACGGCGCGAAGAGGAAGTTCCGCTGCTCCCCGCGGAGCCGCAGATGCGCGTGGCGTGCCGCGGTCTTCACGAGCGCGCGGTACTTGACCGAGTCGAACGCGGGGTCGCGCCGCGCGGCCATCCAGTCGCGGATGATGGCGCGCGTCCGGCGGTTGTTCACCCCGCGCCGCCTCAGTTCCCGGAAGACCCGGTAGGCCCGCTGCGGCGGGATGGTCTCCAGCCGCCGCGCGATGAGGCGTCCCTCGGCCCTGCGCCGCTCGACCCCGACGTCACCTGCCCGTACGAGCAGGTTCACGATGATGATCGCCGCGTTGTGGTCGTTGATGTCGAGCGCGAGGACGGCCGCGTACATCTCCCGGTAGTTCGCCAGCATGTACTCGTGCAGGAATTCGAGGCTGAGCCGCTGCTCACCGGAATGGTGATGGAACTCCCGCTGCCCGGTCGAGGTGATCGCCGCGTTGACGAACATCAGCACGTCCTCGCACGCGACCAGATCCGCGAACGTCTCGCTCATCATTTCCATCGGGGTCGGGGAATGGTCGGGGAATGGTCGGAGGGTGAGGGTGCCGGCCGGGGAAGGAGGGCGTGATCAGCGAAGCATCGCTTCCAAGGCGGGTTCCGGAAGTCACACCGGAGTCCCGCGGCCGGCCCCCGAACCGTAACACCGGCCCGTCCCCGCCGCCCCCCAATAACCAGGCGCGGCCGGGCGCGGGGATATGGGAGCCTTTGGCCATGTGGGAAAGGGTGACGGCCGGGCTGTCCGGAGCGATGGTCAGCAGGCGGGACGGGATCTACCGCAAGGAGTCCGGCGACCCGTCGGCCGATCTGGTCGGCGAGGGAGAGCGGCTCGTCTGGCTCCGCGAGCAGGGCCTGCCGGCGGCCGAGGTGCTCGAATGCCGTCCCGGCCTGCTCGTCACCAGGGAGGTGCCGGGACGGTCCTGGGCCGACCCATGGCCACCGGAGTCGCTGCCGCGGATCATCGACGCGCTGGCCGATCTGACCCGGGCGCTGCACGCCCTCCCCATCGCCGGCTGCCCCTTCGACCGGCGGCTCGCGGTGACGATCCCGGAGGCGCTGTCGGCCGACGTCGACCTCGACGACCTGGACGAGGCGCGCCGGGGCTGGACCCGCGACGACCTGGCCAGAGAACTGCTGGCCACCCGCCCACCGGACGAGGACGAGGACCTGGCCGTCTGCCACGGCGACCTGTGCGCGCCGAACGTGCTCTTCGACCCCGCCACGTGCCAGGTCACCGGCCTGATCGACACGCCCCGGCTCGGTGTGGCCGACCGGTGGGCCGACCTGGCGATCGCGACCCGGTCGATGATCGACGAGCTGAACCCGCAGTACGGCGCCTGGGCCGCCGATCGCTTCCTGGAGCGGTACGGCGTCGCGCCCGACCCTGCCAAGCTGACCTTCTACCGGCTGCTCGACGAGTTCTTCTGAGCGAGTCCCGCCGCCGGGTCGATGATCCAGTGGTTCGCGCGGACGATCCGTCCGGCGAACACCACGTCCTGCTCTTCGAGGAACGTGAAGCCGAGCGAGCGGCAGATCCCGTTGGACGGGGCGTTCGTCGTCGCGGGAAACGCGTGGACGAGCCCCCAGCAGTCCTCGTCGCGCGCCCGTTCGAGCAGCATCCGGACGGCGCGCTTGCCCACGCCCCGCCCCTGGAACTCCGGCATGACCATCCAGCCGATCTCGGAGAACACCGTGCCGTCGATGTCGTGGTGCCAGAGCGTCACCGTGCCGGCCACGACGCCGGAACGGTCCCCGCCGGGAACGATCATCTTGATCAGGGCGATGCCCGCCGCCGCGTCCTCCACGTCGCGGCGCACCTTCTCCTCGATGCCCTCGCGCGGCAGCGGGCCGCCGAGCTCGGCCATCATGACGGGATCGCAGCGCATCCTGACGTAGGCGTCGACGTCCCCGGGCTCGACATCGCGCAGCCGCACCTCCGGATCCACGGCTGCAATTCTCTCAAATGAAAGCGCGCCGCCACCCTAGATTCGGTTCATGGCGAGCTGGCGCTTCGAAGGACGGTTCCTGCCCGAGGGGCGGGAAGGGACGGGCGGGATCGACGACCGGGGCCGGTGGCTCCCGGCCCCGCCGGACGGAGGCGAGCGGATCCCCGGACGGTTCCTCCTCCCCGGGCTGGTCGACGCGCACTGCCACCTGACCGTCGGCGGCGGCGCGGACGGCGGGCCACGCCCCCTGACCCTCGACGAGGCGCGGGCGAATCTCAGGTCGGCGCGCGCGGCGGGCGTCACCGTCGTCCGGGACCTGGGCGGCCCCGGCGGCATGGCGTTGCGGCTGCTCGAAGAGGCGGACGGCACGGACCTGATCGTCTGCGGCCGGTTCCTCGCCCCGCGGGACCAGTACTTCCCCGCGCTGCACTCCCCGGTCCCCGCCGTCGACCTCGTCAAGGCGGCCCGGGCGGAGATCGCGGCCGGGGCGCGCTGGGTCAAGCTCATCGGCGACTTCCCGCCGGTCGGACGCGGCTCGATGCGCCCGGGCGACGCGGTGCCGACCTACCCCCTAGACGACGTCCACCGGCTGATCGAGGCCGTCCACGGGGCGGGCGCGAAGGTCGCCGCGCACACCACCACGGGGTTCGCCGGCGACCTGGTGCGCGCCGGCGTCGACTCGATCGAGCACGGCGACGGCATGAGCGAGGCCGACGTGGTCGCCCTCGCCGAACGCGGCGGCGCGTGGACGCCCACCCTGTGCGCGTCGATCGTGGAAACGCCCGGCGAGGACCCCGACCGGCGCAGGCGCCGCATGGAGCGGCGTGAGCGGATGGGGCACCTGCTGCGGCTGGCGCGATCCCGGGGTCTGAGGATCCTGACCGGCACCGACGTCGTCGGCAGCATCGCCCGGGAGGTCGCGCTGCTCGCCGAGCTGGGCCTCACTCCCGAGGAGGCCCTGTCGGCGGCCAGTACCGCCGCGGCCGGCTTCCTCGGTGCCGCGGGCCTGCGGCCGGGCCGTCCCGCGAACCTGGTCAGCTACCACGACGACCCGCGGGACGACCCCGCGGTCCTGGCGCGCCCGGCGGCGGTGTTCGCCGCGGGACGGCGGATCTCCCTCGCGTAGACGCCGGGCCGCTCAAGGGCGGGTCGTTTAGGGGCGGTAGGTGCCGAAGTACCATTCGTTGCCGTCCAGGTCGTGGGCCGCGTAGTCGCGGGAGCCGTAGTCCTGGTCGGTGAGCTCGCGGAAGATCTCGGCGCCCGCGGCCTTGGCGCGGTCGTGGTGGGCGTCCGGGTCGTCGACGGCGACGTAGATCGCCGACTTGCCGGGCTCACCGTTCCCGAACATGAAGAGGCCGGTGTCGTACTTCATCTCGGCATGGACGACCTTCCCGGCGTCGTCCCTGTGGACGTTCACGGTCTCGAACCCGAACGCCTTCTCCAGCCATTCCATGGACGTGGCCGGGTCGGCGCAGTTGATCAGCGGGTAGAAGGTCCTGCGGATCTCCGATGTCATGGCGTCCTCCCTAGTCGCTGCCTACATGCCCAGTCTGTGGGGAAGGGATCCGCGTGTCTTGGACGATTGTCACCTCGGCGGCCCGGCGGCGCCGTGAACCGCTGTTACCCTCCGGTGGTCGCCCGTTCCGGAAGGGACCCGCACTGTGCAATCCGAGGGAGACCGTGCAGCCTGAGGAGATCGACCGCGCGCTGGTGGACTTCGACGTCCTCGCCGGGTGGATGGACGGCCGGGGCCTGCCGGCCGGTCCGTTCGAGGACGTCCGGCCGCTGGCCGGGGGCACGCAGAACACACTGATCCGGTTCCGCCGGGCGGGCCGCGACTACGTGCTCCGGCGCGGTCCCGCTCATCTGCGCGCCCGGACGAACGACGTCCTGCGCCGGGAGGCCCGCGTCCTGGCGGCGCTCGACGGCACCGGCGTCCCCGCCCCCCGCCTCATCGCCGCGTGCCCGGACGCGTCCGTCATGGGCGGCGCGGTGTTCTACCTCATGACCCCGGTGGAGGGGTTCAACCCCACGGTCACCCTGCCGGAACGGCATGCGGCGGACGGGTCCGTCCGGCACGAGATGGGGCTGAACGCGGCGCGCGCGCTGTCGGCGCTGGGCGCGGTCGATCACGAGGCGGCCGGGCTGAGCGATTTCGGCAGGCCGGCCGGTTTCCTGGAGCGGCAGGTGAGCCGCTGGCTGTCGGAGCTCGACTCCTACGGCAAGCTGGACGGCTACCCCGGGCCCGACATCCCGGGCGTGGACGACGTCGCCCGCTGGCTGGAGGAGCGGCGCCCGGCCCGGTGGCGTCCCGGGATCATGCACGGCGACTACCACCTGGCCAACCTGATGTACTCCTTCGACGGCCCCGAGGTCGCCGCGATCGTCGACTGGGAGATGTGCACGATCGGCGACCCGCTGCTGGATCTCGGATGGCTGCTGGCCACCTGGCCCGATCCCGCCGGCCGGAGCGCGGCCCTGGCGGGCCCGCTCGGCGGCGCGGGCGGCCTGCCGGCGGCGGACGAGCTCGTCGCCGCCTACGCCGAGCGCGCGGACGCCACCGCCGGACGCGATCTGCCGTCCATCACCTGGTACGCGGTGCTCGCGTGCTTCAAGCTCGGCATCGTCCTGGAGGGCACGAACGCCCGCGCGCACGCCGGCAAGGCCCCCAGGGAGACGGGCGACCTGCTGCACTCGATCACCCTCGACCTGTTCGCCCGCGCCCAGCGGCTCATCGGCACCTGACGGGCACCTGACGCCGGAGGCCCGGCGCGGGCCCGGCGCGACGCGGGTTGCAAAACCACGCGCCGCGACGCAGCCTGGAAAGTAACCGGCGGGAACGGGGCAGTCGGTGACGCCCTTGCGCCGCACGGACGGCGAATCGAGCCACTCGCCCCGTTCCGCCGGTCATCCCACCCGGGCCAAGCCGGAAGCCCATGTCGGATTCCTGCCAGCGCCATCCCGGGCGCACGGGGCATGCTCACCGCATGGACAGGAAATTCCGCTTCGGCGTCGTCGGCGAGTCGATCCGCTCCGGCGCCGAACTGGCCGGGACGGCGCGGCGCGCCGAGGATCTCGGCTATGACGTGCTGGTCCTGCGCGACCACTTCGTCACCGAGCCGTTCGGCGACCAGCTCGCGCCGATGGTGGCGCTGGCGTCCGCCGCGTCCGCGACGAGCACGCTGCGGCTCGGCACGATGGTCCTCGCCAACGACTACCGGCACCCGGTGATGCTCGCCAAGGAGGCCGCGACCCTCGACCACCTGTCGGGCGGGCGGTTCGAGCTGGGCATCGGCGCGGGCTGGCTGCGCGAGGAGTACGAGGCCGCCGGGATGCCGTTCGACGAGGCCGGTGTGAGGGTCGGGCGGCTTGAGGAGTCGCTGCGGATCCTGCGGGGCCTTCTCACCGGCCAGAAGACCGCGTTCGCCGGGGAGCACTACCGCGTCGACGGCCTGACGGTGTTCCCGCCGCCAGCCCGGCGGCCGCCTCCGATCGTCGTCGGCGCCGGGAGCCGGCGCATGCTCGGCCTCGGCGGCCGGTACGCCGACACGGTCGGTGTCCTCCCCCGCGCCCTCCCCGACGGGACGATCTCCGACGAGATCACCGAGCGGCTACCGGAGACCATCGCCCGCAAGGTCGGCCGGGTCCGGGAGGCGGCGGAGGCCGCGGGCGGGCGCGACGTCGAGCTGAGCATGATGGTGACGCCGACCTTCGGTCCCGATCCGCGCGCCGCCGCCGCGAGGATCGCCGTTCTGCGGGGCTGGGGCGCGTCGTCGACCGATCTCGTCCTCGGCATGCCGTCCCAGTTCGTCGGCCCGTCCGAGCACATCGCCGAGCAGATGATCACCCGCCGTGACCGATACGGCTTCACCTACTACCAGGTCCCGGACGCGGTGATGGAGGAGTTCGCCCCCGTCATCCCCCTCCTCACCGGTTGAGAGCGCCTTCGCGGAGCGTCCGGGCACGGTGACGTCACGGATTGGGACCGCCGCCCCGCCGGGGCGGCGCGGGGCGACGGACATGCGGCGAGCATGTGTCCGGCCACGTCCCACCACAAGGCTCCCGTTTCGGTGAGTGAAACCGGTCCCCCGTCGGTCGATTCGGACGAGTGCGGCGGCTTCCCCGCCGGGCTTGTCCCGGTCGTCTCCGTGCCCGGCGGCGGGTGCGCTATGTTCGGGCTCCAGGGCTGTGGAGCGCCGCCCGGGACGGGGGTCCGGTGGCGTTCGTCGTGATCGGCAACGGCGAGTACCGGACGCTGAAGAACACGCTCGGCGAGTGCGGCGGTGCCTCGGCGGAACACGGAGGATACGTCGGCATGGATCTCGCTCCACCGGAGTACGCCCGGGTCAGGGCGCTCGACGCGCCGCCGCCCACCGAGGCGCCCGTCACGGGGCACGGGGAAGGCCCGTCATGCCTTTGACCAGGCCGGCCACCGGCTCCCCCGCCCTTGCCGACAGGCGCGATCAAGGTGACCATCGGGGTATGGACCTCCAGCCCGCGGGCGAGGGACCGCCGAGGTCGGTGCTGGCGCGCGGCCTCAGCCTGCTGGACGCGTTCGGGTCCGCCGACACCGAGCTGAACCTCACCGAGCTGTCCGCCCGCACCGGGCTGCCGAAGCCGACCGCGCACCGGCTGCTGGGCGAGTTAGTGCGGTGGGGCGGTGTCGAACGCACCGAGTCGGGCTACCGGCTGAGCATGCGGCTGTTCGTGCTGGGCCAGCGGGCGCCTCGTCCACGCGGGCTGCGCGAGGCCGCGCTCCCCTACCTGGAGGACCTGTACGAGGCGACGCACGAGAACATCCACCTCGCCGTCCTGGACGGGACGGACACGCTGTTCCTGGAGAAGGTCAGCGGCCGCCGCTCCATGCCCATCGTGTCGCGGGTGGGCGGCCGGCTGCCCGCGTACTGCACGGCGACCGGGAAGCTGTTCCTCGCCTTCGGCCCGCCCGAGCGGCTGGAGAGCGTCCTGGACGCGGGCCTCGTCCGCTACACGCCCCACACGATCATCATGCCGGGGCTGCTGAGGCGCGAGCTGGCCCGTACCGCCAACCGCGGCTACGCCGTCAACCGGGAGGAGTCGGAGGCCGGGGTGTCCGCCGTGGCGGCGCCGATCCTCGACCTCCGGCGCCGCGTGATCGCCGCGATCTCCATCACCGGGAACGTGTGCCGGCTCGATCTGGACCGGCTGGCCCCGGCCGTCCGGACCGCCGCGCTGGCGCTGTCGAGGGAGCTGGCCCGCGAGCCCGCCGACGACGTGAAAACGGGGATCCCCCGGTGATCTTTCGATACCGGGGAATCCCCGATTTTCCCATGCACCGGCAGCCCTGTGCCGGGTCTGGAAGAGGCCGCACCCGCTTTGTGAGCCATTTCACCGGCGGCTCGCACACGGCGGCCCACTCGGTTGGACGGCGGATCGGGCGCGGCCTCACATCATGAGCCGAAAGGCCGGGGGGCGCCCTTCTTACCGGCGCCGGGGCCCCAGTCGAGGACTTCCCACTTGACGCCCTTCAGGTGCCCCTCGCCGCCACCGGCGTTGTACTTGCTCTTCGGCTTCTCGCCGTCCAGCAGGTACCGGAAGGTGTAGGTGTCGAGGTCGAGCATGACGCCCTTGTGCGACGGCCTGCCCGGCCCGCGGTCGCCCACGAAACCGGTGATGCTGCGGCCCTTGTAGGTGACCTTGACCTTGGTGTGCATCGGCCAGCTCGGGCTGGCGAACAGGCCCTTCTGCATCGGCTTCCCACCGGCGGGCGCGCCGGTGTCACCGTTCACTCCGGACCCGTCGTCCCAGAAGTAGGACGCGGTCGTCCTACCGCTGAGCAGGACGTCGGGGCCCTTCTTCTCGCGCTTGCGGTCGGACGCGGAGTCGTCCTTCGACCCGGGCTTCTCCTCGCCCTTGTCCGAGCTGTTCTGCGACTTCTTCTCGCCGGCCTTGTGCTGGCCGGTGGCCAGGGCCTCCTGCGACAGGTACTTCTTCTCGCCGGGAGCGGAGTCATCGCTGGCGGCGGCGACGCCGGCCACGAGCATGCCCGCGAGGGCGGTGCCGGTGACGCCGGTGAGGATGACGTTGATCGCTCGCTGCTGCATGAATTTCCTTCGTTCGGGGTACAGGGCTGCCGCTTCGCGCCGGGCCGGCGTACGCCGGGATCCGGGCAGGGGGAAACGGCTCCGAGACTCAGGACTCGGGAGATGCCGCCGCGAGGAATCCCGCTTGGAACGGTCCACGGACATGGCGGACCGCGCCCACGATCAACCGCGCACGACCGTCCTTGGGCGTGCGTGTGTCACGGGCTTCGATGAAGCGGGAGAAATGCCGACCGGGGGCTCATGGGCCCCACACGGTGCGCGGCCGGTGCATGGTACGGCCGCTGTTCGGCGATGTGGATCCCGCCTGGCGGGCGGGAAGCGACGGCTATGCGATTGGCCAGGTCAACGGTTCATTGACCCTGACCTGGGGTTGACTATATACGGCATTACCGCGCTTTCGCCAAACGGGGGATTTCTTTACCTTTGGCAAGGTAGATCTTTTTACCGGGGGCTTAGCCGGAACGCCTTTCCCACCGGGCCTTCGGCCCGGTCGGCATGGCTCGTCCGTCCGGAAAAGGATCTTTAAACTCGCTTTGGCAGGCGCGGACGGGCGCCCTCGTCGGTGACCGCAGAGCGGCGTCAGTGCGGCGAGCGGAGGCGGCGCCGTGGCCTGCGGCCGAGACGGGCGGTCGTGACCTCCTGCAGCCGCTGCGAGACGGGCCCTCGGACGGGAGCCTCGAAGCTGCGGCTGAGCCGACGCCCGTGGCCCTGCGGCCGAATCGGCACCGATGCGCTGCGGACGGCACGCCGCGCGGCCCTGCGGTGAGGACGGTGCGGAACTGGCGCTGGGGCCGGGGCTAGCGCGGCGGGTAGACCGGCGAGGGGACGAACGGGGTGGGGCCCGTCCCGCCGATGTACACCGACGCCTCCGGCTGCGGCGGAACGAACGGTGTCTCAGCGTAAGTGGGCTGCCCGAACGGCGACTCAGCGTAGGAGGGCTGCCCGAACGGGGACACCGCGGCCACCACGGAGCCCTGGGCCGCGGGCACGGCCTGGGCCGCGGGCGGCGGGACGGAGGGCGGCCCATGGGTGCCGTCCGCCCGTCCAGGGTCCGCGGACGGCGCGCTGTCCCGTCCCAGGCGGCGCTCGGCCAGCAGGGCCATGAGCGCGCGCGCGGAGTCGGCGTCCATCCGGAGCAGGACGCTGGGCGTCCCGGTCTGGTCGACGAAGGGGGAGACAGAGGGTTCGGTCGGCAGCTGCGGCAGAGCGGCCCGCATCTCCTCGCGGAGATCCTGGGCCAGCCGCAGCGCCTGTCGGTCACTGTCGCTCAAGTGTGCGTTCATCGCGATCTCCGGGGAGTTCACGTGCGGGAGGTCCGGGCTCATCCTGCTAGGGATGGCGTGCAGGTGCAAGAGCTAATGCACGTGCATTTTCGCGGGATTCCTCCCGTAACCCAGCCGTCCCTCGATCGTTCACGATCACTCCATCCCGCGCTTGCCCGGCGTCCAGAACGGTTTGACCAGCACGGATCTGCGCGGCCAGCCCCGTTCGCCCACCAGATGGGCGCGGACGGCCTGTACGGTGCGTGCCTCTCCGGCTACGTAGGCGATTCCCGGTTCCGCGGGCAGTTCCAAGCCGCGCACGGCGTCCACGAGCGTCTCCGAGCCGGCGGCCGAGGCGGCCCCGCGGTGGCGCCAGGTCAGCTCGTCGCCGCGCGGCAGCGGCAGCCGGTCCTGCGGGCCCGCGACCTCGATCACGCCGTGCACCGGTTCGTCCGGTCCGGCCGCCCGGAGCATGGCGCCGAACGCCACCGAGGCCGTCTCCTCGCCCGCGAACACGTGATAATCGGCCGGTCGTAGCTTGAACGATCCTTCCGGCTTGCCGAAGACGACCTCCTGTCCGGGCCGAGCGTCCCGCAGCCAGCGCACACCGGGCGCGTCCACGTCGTGGTCCATGACGCACAGTTCCATCACACCGGCGGCCGCGTCGTAGTCCCACACCGAGCAGGTGCGCAGCGCGTGGCGGACGGCCCCGCTGACCCACGCCCGGGCGGAGGTGATGTCGAGCACATGCATGCGGACCTGCTGGCCGGGCGTCCAGTCCAGCCGGGGTACGCCGCCGATGCGGATCCACCGCATCCGCCCGGGCGCGGGCCGGACCTCCTCGATCCGGCCGCGCGCGAACATCAGGTCGAGAATCCGCCCGCGCACACCGCGGGCATCCGCTCCTGCCGCCACCGTCACTCCTTGCGATATATCTCAATGGCCGACAGACACGTTATATCTCTAGTTGCACCGGTACCAGGCGCCCGCCGCCGCCGGCCGCGGCGACGCCGTCCACAATCGGCCGCCCGGAAGCAGAGGCGCGGACGTCGCGCCGGAGGCCGCCACGATCCGGCCTTCCCCTGACGAGTTCCACCCGTCCACCGCCGCACCACGGCCGAGCAGCGCCCCAGCCGGTACGGGCCTCCGGACGGACCGGCATCCTGGACGGGTGACAGACACGCTGAGCGTCCAAGCCCTCAACCGAGCCACGCTCGCACGGCAGTTCCTGCTCGCACGGGAGCCGATCACTGCCGCCGAGGCGGTGCGTCGGCTTTGCGGGATGCAGGCGCAGGAGCCCAAACCGCCCTTCCTCGGGTTGTGGACCCGGCTGGACGGCTTCCAGGCGTCCGACCTGCACGCCGCACTGCATGACCGGTCACTCGTCCGCGCCACGATGATGCGCGCCACGCTGCACTTGATGACCGGTGACGACTACAGGGCGTTCCGCACCGTGATGCAGCCGATGCTGGACGGCGCTCTCCACGTTCTGGGCGACCGCGCGAAAGGCTTGGACGTGCAGAAGGTCGTCCCGGCGGCACGCTCGCTCCTCGAACAGGAACCCCGCACGTTCAACGAAATGCGCGCGTTGCTCCAGGAGGAGTTCCCGGACGTCAACGACCGAGCGCTTGGCTACACCGTCCGGCTCTGTGTTCCGTTGGTCATGGTTCCCACCCAGGACCGTTGGGGATTTCCCCGTACGTCGCAGTTCACCCTGGCCGACAGCTGGTTGAGCACTGACCGCTCGGACACCGGGCCTGCGGCGGCATCCGCGATAGATGAACTGATGCTCCGCTACCTGGCGGCGTATGGTCCCGCGTCGGCCGCTGACGCGCAGACGTGGTCCGGGCTGACCACGACCGGCGAGGCGTTGGAACGGCTTCGTCCCGGCCTCCGCGTGTTCGCCGACGACAAGGGCCGGGAACTGTTCGACCTCCCCGACGCCCCACGGCCGGGTGAGGACGTCCCGGCACCGGCACGGTTCCTGCCCGAGTTCGACAGCCTCGTCCTGGCGCACGCCGACCGCAGGCGCGTCATCGCCGACGCGCACCGGTCGTCCCTGACCACGAAGAACCTTCGCGTCCGGGCCGTGTTCCTCTGGGACGGCTTCGCGCGCGGCATCTGGGAGACGGAGTACAAGCGCAAGGTCGCCACGCTACGGTTGCGTCCGTTCGAGCCCCTGCCGCAAGCGGCCATCGACGAACTGACCATCGAGGGAAAGTCGCTCCTACGATTCATCGAACCGGACGCCAAGGAAGCAGTCGTGTCCGTCGCCGAGGAGCACTGACACGCATCCCGCACGATCCTCCGCCCCGCCATTCTGAGCGGCGTCCGGTCGTGCGCGGCGAACTCTATCGATCCGGCGTGTCCGGCGGAAGCGTCCATACACCGCCACATGCGGACATGACGCTGTGGGCGTGGACAACTCCGAATAGTGATCAATCCGAGACCTGCACTGATTGAAAGATCCACCAGATGGGTTCAAGCTGTCTCCGACGTCTGGAATGCCCCGCCCGTTCCTTCCGACCGCCGACAGGACACGACCAATGTTCGAGATCTGGGAGACGAGCGAGCCGGCCCGGCTCATCAGCGACGCGGGGAGTCTGAAGGTGGCGTTGGAGAAGGTCGACACGATGTGCCGCCTGCGCCATGACCAGGCCGTGGCGCACGTCGGCGAGGCCGGTGAGGGCTACCACTTCGAGATCAGGAACCACGAGGGCAAGGCTCTCGCGCGGCTCAGTTACGTTCCGGACACGTCCCGCGCCTACCAGAGCGTCGTGGTCGAGGAGATGCGCGGCGACGACGAGGACTAAGACCACCGACCCGCCCCTCCTAAGCCCCTGACCGAAATCGGCCAGGGGCTTAGGCGCGTGGCCGTGCCCGTCCGGGGACGGGAGTCCGTCGCCGCCGGATGGGAGGATGCGGGTTGCCCATGTGACCGCGGACGACGGGAGTGGCCGTGCGGAAGGCGAGGCGGCATTCGCCGCCCGGAGCGACGACGACCGGCACACCGCTCGCGGACACCGCGAACGAACTGACGACGGCGGCCGTTCACTCCCTCACCCGTGGCGACACCGCCACCTTCGAGCGCCTCATTGCCGACCTGACCACACCCCCCGGCACGGTCAGCGTGGACGCGTGGACCCTCACCGCCGACCGGTGCCTGGGCGCCCGGATGCGGCAGGGGGTGACCACGGCCTGGGAACGGGGTTGGCAACCGGCCGACGTGGTGAGGTTCACGTCCCGCCGCCGTACGGCCAGGCACGCGCGCCTGGCGACGGACGCGATCGCGGGCGAGATGCGGGCCTACTCCGGCGCGAGCGTGGACGACAGGTGGCGCGAGCAGCTCTCCGCCCTCGGAGCCGAAACGTGGTGGGAGGACGACGACGAGCATCCGGACGCCTGGTGCGAACGGGAAGGCGTCGACCACGCGGTCTACGTCGCGTCCGCGGTCGAACTCGTCCACCTTCTGGAATGGCTGCCGCGGCTCCCGAGCGTGGGCCCTCCCCCGGGCTCTTCCAGCGGCGGAGGCGCGGACCGTCCGCGCGCGTCGACGGCGTCCAGCGACCGGGCACGAGAGGTCGACCAGCGGATGCTGGGCAGGGTCAGGGCACTGCTCGCCAAGGCCGAGTCGACCGAGTTCCCAGAGGAGGCGGAGGCGTTCAGCGCGCGCGCTCAGGAACTGATGGCGCGGCACAGCATCGACCACGCGCTGCTGGCCGCGGAGACGGGCGATACGGCCGGTCCGGCCGGACGACGCATCCCGGTGGACAACCCCTACGACGCGCCCAAGGCGGTGCTTCTGACAGTGGTGGCCGACGCCAACCGCAGCCGGGCGGTGTGGCATCGGGACTTGGGGTTCTCCACGGTCCTGGGGTTCCCGGCCGATCTGGCGGCGGTGGAGATGCTGTTCACATCGCTGCTCGTCCAGGCGACGGCCGCCATGGTCCATGCGGGTCCCAGGCGCGACGCGCGGGGACGGTCACGGACGCGTTCGTTCCGCCACGCCTTCCTGAACGCCTACGCCGCCCGTATCGGGGAGCGGCTGCGGGAGGCCGCGGACCGGGCGGCCGCGGGCGCCGGAGGGAAGGATCTGCTTCCCGTGCTGGCCGCGCGCGACCGAGCCGTCGAACAGGCCGTCGACACGATGTTCCCGAACCTCGCCAAAGGACGGTCGGGTTCGGTCTCCAACTACGAAGGCTGGGTGGCCGGGCGGGCGGCCGCGGACCTCGCCAGCTTGAACGGGCGCCTCGAGGTCACCGGGGCGTTCCGCCGTTCCTAGCGCACGGCGTCCCCCCGGGGGGCGAGGGGGACATCCGATCATGTGCTCGTTCTTCCTTGTCTCGGGAGCGGTCAGACCTTCCGGCGCCGGGTGTTGCCGCCCCGGCCCCGCAGCGGCACGCCCGCCTCCTTCAGCACGTTGTAGATGAACCCGTACGACCGGCCGGTCTCGGCGGCCAGGTCACGGATGCTCTCTCCGGACGCGTACCGCGGGGCCAGCTCCGCGGCGAGCCGCGTGCGTTCGGCACCGGTGACGCGGGTGCCCCTCGACATTGTTCGGGCCACGGGGACCTCCTGTTCCCAAGGCTGGGCGGCGGGGGCAGTCCCCGCAGCTCACAGCAGTGTTGATCTCCCCAACGTACACATTCCCCTGATTACGGCGTCGATGCCGCGCGAATCACCGCGAATTCGGCCGAAGCTGGTCTTTTTCGTGGTGAACGGCGTGTCGCCGCCGGACAGACGGCCCTTGGAGCCGTCCGAGACCGGCCGTCCCGGAGGATCACCCCTCGCAACGGACCGGACCCCCGGAATCCGGACACACGACCATGCCCCTCCCCCACACCGCCCTGACCCACCGCCCGTAGCGACAAAAGCAGCCCTGCACACGGACATGACTGCCCCAAGCCGCACCAGAGCCGCCCCCAGCCCGCCGCCCCCAACCCGCCGCCCGCAACCTGCCGCCACCGGCGGCCGGGGGCAGCGGCCCGCCTTCACGATCGGCCCAGAAGCAGCCATACCACCACTCGTCTGGCACCAAGGACGAACCGCACCGCAACGGGCGTCCACCACCGCACTACGATGCGGCGGAGACGGCGGTGACGGACGGCGGCCAGGTGACCGGTGCCGGGCCGAGCGCGGCTCACCGCCGCTCAACAGACCGTGCACGTGGGAGGACGCCATGCCCGAGGACGCAACGACAGAGTTCTGGAAGAACCTGAAGCCGATCGAGAACTCGCAGAAGCCGGACGCTTTGCCCGAGCTCCACCTGTCCAAGGTCGCCACCGACGACGACCGCTACTACGTGCCGTTCACCGAGACCGTCGGCTCTCGCCCCCTGTGGATCAACGTCAAGGACAACACCTGGTCGGACATCCTGCGCGCCACCAGCGCCGGTCTGGTGAACCGCCACTACCACCCGCACGAGGTGTTCGCCTACACCATCTCCGGGAAGTGGGGGTATCTCGAACGTCCCTGGACCGCCACCGCCGGGGACTTCATCTACGAGGCACCCGGCGAGGGCCACACGCTCGTCGCCTACGAGAGCGACGAGCCGATGAAGACGCTGTTCATCGTGAAGGGGCCGCTGATCTGGCTGGACGAGAACGGCGACCCGGATGGTTACTTCGACGTCCACGACTACATCGCGATGTGCCGTGAGCACTTCGAAAAGGTCGGCCTAGGGGCGGACTTCATCGACCCCCTCTTCCGCTGAGGAACGGACGCCAAGCTCGACCTCCTCCGCTCCTCGTTGCCGCCTGCAAGGTAAGCACCACGGAGGAGGTCGAGAGACCCCTGACAGCCCCACGCTGACCCAGCGCCCGTCCGCGCTCACTAGAAGCGCACGCGCCCCTGGTCGACCTTTGCCCCCCTCATAAGCCGACGACGGCCGCCCTCACCCACGGAACGAATCCGCGTCCTAGCGGGCCGCGCCCAAGCGCTCTCCTCCGGCGGAACAGAGCAAACCCGGGATTCTGCCGCCCCACCTCAACGCCGGGGATCTCAGCCAGCCTCGTCGTCGGGGCCGAGGCAACCCTCACCTCTGGACGGCTCAATCAATCCGCTCGCTCCTCCCCTCCCTCTCCGGTCGGAATCTGGTCATCGCGTTGCCCTCACAGCAATCGACGAGCCGCTCAATGAAGGCCACGCCGTCGCGACCTTGTAGCCCGGGCCACCCGCCTCATCCACGGCGTACGCAAGCGTTCTGGCCTCCGGACCCGCCCCGGTCTCCTCGATCCCGAGTTATCCACAGAACGGATTTCTACTGCCTTCCAGAGACGCGGCAGCGCATGCTGGCAGTCCTGTCGCGGCTAGGAAGGAGCGGCCTGATGGCCACGATCACGTTCCCGGTTCCGTCCACCACGACCTCCCGGTTCGCCGTCGCCGCCGACAGCGTTCCACGGGACCTCGCCGACCTGCTCCACCGAAACAAGCCCGCTCCGTTCCACGCTCACATCGCCGGACGGCTCGGCTCACCTCAACTGCGGATCACCCGGGAAGACCTCACGTGCCTGCGCTGGGACCCCGGCCGGATCAAGGCTGCCCGCCTCGACGACCGGCAAGCCGCACGCGACTTCAACGACGCGGCCGAGTTCGCCGTCGTCACCGCCACCGCGCCCATCACGGACCAGCCTCGCTGCGTCCAGGTGGCCCGTTCGGTCGCGTACGCCATCGCCGAATCCACCGGCGGCGTCACGGCCGACCTCGTCACCGGTCACATTCTGGCGCCGTCCACCACCGAAAGAACTCGTTTCGTACTCGCCGACCATTGGCTCGGCGACGTCCTGCCACCGTTCCGGTCCAACGGTCACTGCACCGCCGCGGAGCCTGAACTGGACCCCGAGGGCGTGAACGGCTGCGCCTGCGTCCGCATACGCACCCGTGGCCTCCGCCGGTTCGGCCTTCCCGAGCTCCAGATCAGTGACGTCGCCTGCCCGCACGACCTGGCCGCCCTCAACGTCCTGCGCACCACCGCCCGACGGCTCCTGACCGACCACTGGTCCTGGCTGTCCACCGGCCCGGCCGCCCGAACCCGGACGATCCCCGCGAACCTGCATCTCACCCAGAGCAATTTCAACGATTTCTGGGGTGCCAGGCGCCGCGTCCACCTCATCACCCCGGAGCCGTTCCAAGTACGCCTCTCACCGCTGACCCCGCGCCTCCTCGCCGTCGACCCGCCCGCAGAATTCGACGGCACGATCAACGATTGGCTATGGGGCGACACACTGCCCTTGGGCATGTACGACGTCCTCGAATCCCCCGCAGACCCAACCCCGACCGCCGCCTGACAACCCGCACAACCGACAGCCCCGCACCACCACACCCTCCTCGACCGAGGAACCTTATCCAACGCCCACCACGAGCCACGCTGCCCAATCCGCCTCCAACCCCAAACACCAACAGCTCCACCACCACGCATCCCGCGCGCACAGACCCCACCAACCGCATCCAACTCACCAACGCACGATCCCACCCCACTCCCCCACTCACCCCAGGAATCCGACCCGACTGCCCGTCCAGCCGTACGGGTGCGGCCGCGGGAAACAGCAACTTTGTGTATCGGTTTTGAGCGACGGCTAGGGGTTCGCCGGGGGCAGTGATGTCGACGAGATTCAGCGCGGTGAGGTGGCGCTGGGTCGCTGAAGGGCGGGCCGCAGCGTGTCCCACCCCTCCGCCGAAGAAGCTCCCTGACGTGCCTTCCCGGTAAGGGGTGGGTTGGTACGGAGGGCGAGCGGGGCCGGGGTCAGCGGAGCGATAGCTCCGCCGTCACCTCATCTCCTTCATGAGTGAGCGTGGCGCCCGCGCCCACCAGCAGCGCCTGGGCGCCGCGGTTGCCCGCCGTCGTCGCGGCCAGGCACCTCGCCGCACCGCTCGACCGGGCCTCGGCCAGCAGCAACGTCATCACTTGCGCACCGATCCCGCGGCCACGGGAAGCGCGGGTCAGCCAGATACCGACCTCCACCGCATCCCCTTGGGGCTGGAGGCGCGCTGCCCCGACCGCTTGCCCATCGACATCGACCACCCATGTGCGCTCCACCGCCGTCGTCGGATTCAGGCATCTCGCGCGATGGAATTCCAGGAATGCCGTCCGGCGTTCAGGGGTCCAGCCCGGCGCGCCGTTGACCGGAAGCATCACCTCCAAAGGGTCCGCGCCGGCCACGGCCGCATCGAGCAGCCGCGCCAACGCAGGCTCGTCCAGGGGGCTCAGTGCTACCTCGATCACACTCAGAGTCTGCCGTTCCGACAAGAGGTCTGGCCAGGTCGCGGTGTAACCGGATCTTGCCTACGACACGTCCGGCACATCCGACACGGCCAGCGACATCGCGTCGATCACAGATTCACAGACCTCAAGCGCCGTCGCATGCGGAGCCATCTACCCGCAGCGCCCGCCCGACCACCGCGGCGCGCCGCTCGCCCGCAGCGCCCGCCCGACCACCGTGGCGCGCCGCTCGGGGGCCGTGTCGCCGGACACCGCGCCGCGCGGAAATCACACGAATATCTGGATCTGGACGCGGGTGCGGACTTCGACTCGCGGATCGCGGTAAACCCGCGCGCCATCGGCGACGCCGAATCCAACTCCTGACGCACCGGCGGGCGCGAGCCGCCGCACTCGCGCATCATCGCGCGGATCCCAGCCCCGCCCGCACATAACGAGAGACACCCTCGGAATACACACTTCTTCATTCCAAGCAGACCACCAAGGCGCGTCTCCGGCCAATCTCCTCTCAACAAGCCAAGTACCCCGGCTATCCCAACTGGGCCGCACCTGTGAGCAGCCCATGTGACTGACGCCGCCACAGTACATTAGGGACGATTGGGATATGGCAGTCATTTCGACCTGCTACCGATCGTCAACTTCGAATGATCTTCCATTTGACTGCGAGTATTGCTCAACGCTTCGTAGCCGCAGTGACTACGATCGGCATTCTCACGGTGACCGACGCGATTCCCCCGGGGCGAAGATGAACCGTTTCCTGGTATATCCCATACCTGCCGTACTGATCAGCGACTTGGTTCGCTGCACCAGCGGAGTGCTGGGTTGTACAGCCTTGGCCGGCGTCATCTCCATTGGCTTGGCCACGCCTGTCAACGCGGTCGCGCGCGCCGCGCCGGAGCCGCACAGATCCATACCGCCGATCTGCCGCCACGCCGTGATCGCCGGCGACAGGCACACCGGTCACAAGTGCAAGGAGGCATGGCTGGCGATGTACGAGAGGTCTCGCAGACGATCGGGACGCGGCCGGGAATTCGCCCGCAGGGGCGACCGATTCGACTGGAAGTTCAAGGTCAGGCGACGGCCTCCATCGCCAGGGCTTCCAGAAGCGCCAGCTCCGCGGCCCACCGTGGCGGACGCGCCGAGCACAGCTCCTTCGGCGCCGAAACACCCAAAGACCGCGCCCCCGCGTGTCCCCTCCCCGATACCGACTCGCACCAGGAGCCAGGCGCAGGACCTCGACTCAAGCGCGTCCTCACTCCAGCCGGTCCTGCTTCTCGGCCTTCTCCTGCCCGCCGCGGCGGCGATCTGCTACCCGTTCCGGCACCGTATCTACGCCGCGGCCGGCCTGCCCGCGCTCTCCGCGGCCACGACCGCGGGACCACCGCCCGCCCGGTTCACCTATCAACCCATGTTCGACCCGTTCGCCGCTCCGGCCACGGGCCTCACAGGCCCCGGCGCCGTCTCCACCGCGCGGATCTTGGCTCTGACCGCCCTGGACGAGCACAGCGAAAACTCCCTCGTGGTCGTCCCCCGGCCCGACGCGACCGTTCTCTTCGGCCTAGGCGAGGACGAACTCCTCGACGACGACACCGCCGGCCTCTTCATTCCCGGCAACCTCGACGCCGCATTGGCTTATCTGGAGACCGAGCTCGCTATCCGCCGCAACTCAGGCGCGACCCAGGGACGACGTCTCCTCCTCGTGGCCGACTGCACAGCAGAGGCAGAGAGAATCACAACCCTCCTCGGCCGCCACCCGGGCGGCCTCTCCGCAGTGCTTCTCGGCGCCTGGACAGGAGATCAAGCCACGATCGACGACGAAGGTCTAGTCGACGCCCCTCCGGCGCTGACCTCCGCACTCCCCGCCCGCCTACCCGCGATTTCCCGCGTTGAGGCCCGCGAACGCCTCCTCGCAGCTCTGGCCCGCCAAAGGCACAACCAGAAACCTGCCGCCAGACGCCGCACCACTCCCCGCCGCCCCTGACGCGCGGATCAGACGATGCAGGTCTGCACCACCGTGGCCGACCAGACCGCCTTCACCGCGTCTGTCAGGCCCTTGAGACCGTCACAGACCAGCATGAGCACAAAGGCCACACCTCAGTTCTTGATCTCGGTAAGGACCCGGCCTCCGGTACGTGGCACCTTCACCGGTCGCCCTGCTCGCCCGTTATCTAATAAGGGGCGAACGGTGCGGTTGGTCGTGGATGCCTGAAGCCACCAGGCGTCCCTCGCCTTGTTCTAGACCGGCGCCACGGCCCACCGAGCTTGTTCGTCGTGTTGATGCCTGTGCTACATCCGGCCAGCGAGGCCTTCAGCAAGACCGGCACAACGCGAGTTCTGGTGCGGTGGCGGGAACCGGGCGTGTCCGCGCCCGCCACCGCACCGGAATCCGGCAGGTTGCTGATCGTGGTTCGAGCCGCCCGCGCGGTGCACCTCTCCCCGTTATCGGAGCCGTCGAGCTCTAAAAGAAGACTGGGGCCCGCGCGGGTTGCTGGGATCGCGAACGGCTCCATCGGAGGGAAGGCCACGAGCCTCGTTATTAGGGCGCCGCGCGCCCCTGCCAGGCCTGCCACCTGCACAGATGAGTTCGGGGGTGATCAAGGGAGAAGCGCTTGAAAGTGCTCTGCGGGATCGACTGGGCCGAATCCCACCACGACGTCGCCCTGGTCGACGAGACCGGACAACTAGTGGCCAAGCGCCGGATCAAAGACACCGCCGCGGGATTCGACGAGTTGCTCCAGATGCTCGCCAACGCCGACGACAATCCCGGCGATCCGATCCCGGTCGCCATCGAAACCCCGCGTGGCCTGCTGGTCGCCGCGCTACGCGGCACCGGCCGCAAGGTCTACTCCATCAACCCAATGGCGGTGGCACGCTATCGCGAACGCCACACTGTGGCCCGCAAGAAGTCAGGTGGAGTCCGCGCGGGTTCGCTCGGCGCCCGAGGGTGGCTCCAGTAGCAGGTTGGCAGGTCATCGAGCTGTTGAGCTCCTCCCGTTCCGCTGGAGCTTTTTCGCGATTACTGCGAGATTCTAGGAGTGATACCTGTAATCTCGCTGGCTGTGTCAGAAACCAGAAGTCGAACGCTGACGCTCGTCTCCGGCGAGCCAGCGTCTTCCGGCGAGGGGTCCGCAGTACTCGATACCGGGTTGGCGGACGTCGTCACGTTGCAGCGCCGCCAAGCGGCGGGTATGTCCGCGGAGGATGAGGAGGGGTTCTTCGCGGAGACGCTATCGGAGTATCTGTGGGCTCGTGACGCGGCCGGATTGGCCTCTTCCACTCTCGACACTCTGGTCAAGCCGGTGATCGAGATCTGTGAATTCTACGGACTGGCTCCGTGGCGGGTCACCCCGAGGGACATTGACCGGTACTTCGCAGGGCCGGGACGACGAGCTCATGGCACTGTCCGCGGGAAGATGCTCAGGATTGACGGCTTCTACGCTTTCCTGGAACAACGGTATGCCGGTGAGATCGCTCGGCGATTCGGCGTGTCGGTTGAGTCGCCGATCGACGTGTTCAATCGTCCCAAACATCGTGGCGACTTTGGTTTGCGGGTCCCTCCTTCGCGACAGGCGATGAGAGAGTTCTTTGCGGCATGGCGCGCTGACTTGTCGAACTCGCGGAAGCCGGCCGTGGCGTGCCGAGACTACGTGATGGCGAAAATCGCTTATACCTCTGGGGCGCGTGCTGCTGAGCTCTGCGGGGTTCAGGTCGGCCATGTCCACTGGGAGTTGGGACAATGGGGGCGGTTCCTGGTGGAGGGCAAGGGATCGCGGGGATCTGGGCCACGGCAGCGTGAAGCTTACCTGTTCCAGGAGGGCCGTGAACTCTTGTGGTGGTATGTCGAGGAGGTTCGCGGCCTTTTCTGCGATGAACCCGATCACCCATCTGCTCCACTCTTTCCCTCCGAGCGACTCCCTGAGAGCCTCGGGGACTCCAGCATAGTGATCGCGTCGCCGATAGTGACCTCGACGTTCCGCCGGGCTCTGCAGCGGGCGTCAGCGAAGTACTTGCCTGGCCCGGTGACCACCCTGTTCCCGCATCTTCTCCGCCACGCCTGCGCCACTCACTGGTACGAACGCGGCATGACTCTATGGGAAATACAGAAGGTCCTTGGTCATGACTGGGCGACTACCACACTTCGTTACATGGCGACAGCGAATGCCGATCCTGAAGGCGCCAATCTTGCAGCCACCAATAGGGCAGCTCAACGCTTGACAATGGACAAGGGAAATCTGCGATGAAATGGAACTTGCGGTGGGCGGCTGCGCGGCGCGACATCTGGCGGCCCACCGATCTCCTCGCCGCCTTTGAGCAGGTCGGATTCACCCCATCGCTGAGCAAGGTTTCGGCGATGTGGGGCGGTAAGCCGATTACAGTACGACTGGATGATATCGACAAGATCTGCGCTGCATTGCATTGCACAGTCGCTGATCTGCTGGAAGCAGAGCCGATCGAGTTGCCGGCGGGGCAGTCTTCAGACCTGCCCCAGGCGGTCGGCGAGGCCGACGCCGGTACTGCTGGCTCAGTCCGTCCTGTTGCGCGCCGCAAGACGGGCGAGGGTCCGCGATCGTTGCCGCCCAACTGACCTCGATGGCCGCGTTGTTGTCAGCTCGCCAGTGCCACGAGTGCCTCGGTTGGGGGTTGCTCTCTGTTCGCTGCTCGGGCTGCCAGAGCTGGAGAGGGCGTCATACTCGTCGGGCTCGGTGTGATCGATGCGGCACATACTCCCACGAAAACAACGATGGTCTCTGCCGGGACTGTTTGATAACGATCCGCAGCGAGGGCGACCTGGAGTGGCTGGAGCATCCCGATGCGCAGCCGCGTGCTGCTCAACTCTTGTTGATCCTGCCTGGACGTTCTCCAGGCACCACGCCCCTGCGACGGCGAGATCGACGCTCGGCTGGACCAGACCGCCTTCGGTTGCTCCAGCGGCTGCGGGGAGACGCGACCGCAGAGCGCGATGATCCACTCGTCTGCGCGTCCGCAATCCCCGGCCAGTTGGTGTTGGTCCGGCCTCCAAGGACTCTGACGGCGCAGAGCGAGGCGCGCATAAGGCACCGGCGGTTGGAATACCGGGCCCTGATCGAGCAGATCACCACCGCCTACGCCGCCGAACTCGGCCGAGGTTACGGATGGCGCCGCGACATATGCGAGATGGCCCGGCTCATGCTCGCCGTCCGAGAGGCCGATGGCGGAGGGCTGATCACCAACACGACCCTCAACGACCTCCCCACTTACCGAGAACCAACTGCCGAAGTCTTACGCCGTGCCGGCCTGCTTGCACCAGGAACACGCCCGGCTCCGCCCCGCCGCACACCACCGCCGATCCGGCGGCCTCGTCCCCAGAGCTGCCGACACTGCCAGGCCTGGGGTTTCGCCCAGCTATGTCCAGGCTGCCGTGGCTTTCAAGATCGACCCGACCGATTCCCTGTGCAGATATGCTCCCGTTGCGAAGGCCCGCCAGTGCCCTGCTGGGATGGCCTCTGCCGGGGCTGCTGCCTCGACATCAGCCAGAACGGTCTGGAAACCCGCCGGCAGAAATGGCGGCAACTCACTCTCGGAAAGCCCTTCACATTTAACCTCAAAGTGAATTGGGTTTACCTCACCCAGCCACCCGATCACACCGGGCATCGGTCACACTGGCCGACCTCACCCACATCGCAGCGACAGATTTCCCCGAACCTGCTCATCCCAGGTCAAGAGTCTCTGTTCCCAGCCCACCGGGACTGGAGCACCATCAGAGCCCTTCCCATCAACGAACTGCCCGCTCTTACGCCAGAGGCAGAACAACTCATCACCGCCTTCCAAACCTTCATGTCAGAGCAGCGGTGGGGCATGGGTCCCGAGAAAACAGCGCTACGCGCCATCCGGATCATCGCCGCCTGGCTCGGCGCCCAAGCGCCGATACCCGAGGACGACATACGCGCACTCACCGCCAATGACCGCCGCGCCAGAGCCAAACGCCTGATCCAATTCCTCAACTCACGAAACCTGCTGGTTCCCGCTCCTCGTCAGGACAGGGACCAGCGCAAGACCGATGCTCTCATCAACGAGCTTCCCGACCCGCTCGCACGGGACCTTCGCACCTGGGTCCGCGTGCTCCGAGGCCAAGGCCGCAGGCACCACCCCGCGACATCCTGGGCCACCATTTGCAAATACCTCCACACCTTCCACCCCGTTATCAGAGCATGGGCTCCCAGGATCGTCAGCTTTCGTGAGATCACTCGCGAAGACATCGAGACCGCACTAAAGGCACGCAAGGGCCGAGGCCGGGCGGGGCTCCATGTCGCCCTCCGGAGCCTGTTCCGGGCTCTGAAGCAAGAGCGGGTGATCTTCTCTGACCCCACCAAAGGGATCAGCGTGGCCCAACCCGTGACCATCCCTCAGCCATTAGCCAAAGATCAACTCATGGGCGCCATCGACCGGACAAACGGCAAAGCGGACAAACTCATCGTCGCCCTCATCGCCCTGCACGGGCTCACCATCGCCGACGTCGCCCGACTTCTGCTCGCCGACCTGGATCTCGCACGCGGCCGGCTCATCGTCAGACGAGCAACCCGACGGCACACCATCTACCTCGACGAACTCACCCACACCCTGGCCTCAAACTGGCTCAGAGAACGACACCGACGCTGGCCAGTCTCCGCCAACCGCCACCTCATCGTCACCCAACTCACCGCAGTGGACGACCAGCACGCAACGATCCACCGCACCACCATCAACAGACTCTTTAAGAAACTCGCCCTCAACCCCCGGCAAGTCCGCATCGACCGCATCTACTTCGAGGCCCAGCAGACAGCAGACCCCATCCACCTCAAGCGCCTCTTCGGAATCAGCGCCGGAACCGCCATGAAGTATGTCCAGGCCGCCCATCCCGAACGCACATCCAAGCTCCCGCGCTGAGTGCCCGTTCCTAATCCGGTGATCTTGTTGGGGAACGGAGTTTGCGCCTGTGGGGGCGTTGGCGGGTTGGCGGAGGGCGCGCACGCTTGTGGCGTGGCACCAGCCCGACCATCAAAGAAGGGGGCAAGCGGAGCGGGCCGGGCCGTGACACGGCCCGGCCCCTAGCGCATGAATGAGTCGTCTTTTCTCAGCGCGGGCCAGAAGGCGCTAAGAAGGCACCCAAGGGCGCTGGTCCGATTCTTCTTCGGGTCTATTTGTAATACTGAACCCAGTACTCGACGGCCTTCCTCTTTGTAGGGGCGAACCGTCCGCTGTACCACGTGTGCCCAGCGTTAGAGATGCGGGCGGTGCCGTAACGACCGTTGCACCGCTGTGTGACCGTCCTGGCGACCTTCCACTTCCAGGTGTATGTACGGTAGAGGATGGAGACCCTCATCCGTGAGTCATTACCCCAGCATCGGGCCTTGACTTGCATCATCCGCACCCCCTTGGGCCGCTTGTACGTCTTGGCTCTCACGACCAGGCCCGTGCCCGTCCTGTGTCCGCCGGGGAAGGTGTGCCAGCTGCTGCGGTTGGCAGTGGCCTCACCGGAGAGCGTTTTCGCCACGGGGGCCTGCTGAGCAGTGGTGGTCTGTACGGATGATTGAGGCTGGGCCGCCTGAGCCGATGTGCCGGGTGTGACCGCGAATGAAGCCGCCGCGACGGCCGCAACGCATGAGAGGGATCTCTTACTGACCATGCTTTGGTCCTTCCTTTCGGGTTCGCGTGGTCGTTTCCCTTCACATGAAATCCGGATGGGCGCGGTGTTGTCTGCTGCGCAGGCGCGAGGACGCAATTAGGAGGGCGCAGGTGCGCACTACCGCGCAAGTGCGCACCTGTACAAATCAGCAATGGCGGGTGAGTCTGAAGGCATGGATCGTGGCCAGGGCTTGAAACGTCAACTTCCTTATCCCTATGACCAGGACCTTTCGGTGGTGCTGCGGCAGTTGAACCGCCGTACGCCAGCCAGCAGGAGCAGGCTGGCCAATGATCCGGTCACAGCGGCCTACCTGGCAGCCGGAATGCGGTTGATCGAAAACCATCTGGGACCGCAAGCGGTCCGGACGCCGGTGGACCCCGAGGATGAAAGCTCGATCGAGCGCCCCCTGCTCAGCTTCCTGTCGCAGCGCGCCGTGGCCGCAGAGGTCGGCAACAATCAGGCTCCCTTCCCTCGGCGGGGAAGTGTGTCGACATTGCGGTCCACCTGGGGCCATCACTCAGATTTCATCGCCGATCTGCTGCGGTTCGGCCTTTGGGCCTACCACCCCAACCACTGCGATGCCACAGAAGCAGCCGATATCCTCGCCGACATTCTCGACGGACCGCACTTTGTCGAGGCCATCCACCGGATGGGTTTCTGGAATGTCCTGACCCTGGTCGACCGCCCCCGGTTCCGCCTGCAACTGATCGCCACCGCTGCTGCCGAGGGCGATGAGGTGATCCAGAAGGCGATGGCCGAGATCCACCAGGAGATCCTGGAGCCGTGGAAGGAGATCTGCGCCGAGTTGCTCTCGGCCCGGGGAGGCCAATTGCGCGCCGGGATCACGATCGAGACCTTCGTTGACCTGATCACGGCGGTCGTGGAAGGGGTCGCCCTGCACGCCATGGCCACCCCCGATGCTGGCATCATCGACCGTGCCAGAGGGCGAACCCTGGCAGGAACAGCCCTCCTCGCACTGATCCGAGGATGCGTCGAGCGAGTCGGCCAAGCCGACGGACTGACCTTAGAACAGGCCATCGAGGCGATGGTCTACGACCACCCCATGCAGACTCCCCCGCTCCAGGGGACCTGGAACGACCTCACCACTTGACGCTACGTGCCCCCACGCCATCGTGAGGGATGCTGACAGGCTCGTGGGAAACCGATCCACCGTTGAACGCAGACCACGCTCTGCGACGTCGTATCCCCCCGGCCACTAGTCCAGCCGAGAGTCTGAGGAACCGCCGAAGATCACCAGATTAGGAACGTGCATTGAACCAACCGAGCCGGGCCCTCCCCAATAGCTCCCCTGCCCAGGCCGGGTTCCGCCGCCCACGCATGCGAGAATCCTGGAACCCGCACGCTTTCGACCATGTCGACGCCATGACCTTGGCGAACATCTTGCGCACCGACGCGCACGCGCACCGGTCGCTGCCCGAGGACACCGAACTGGCCCGCGCCATCGCGGTCCTGGCCCGGGCTCACCAGGACGCCGTCTGGCGGCGCACCAAGGCATCCAACGAGCTCCGGTCGCTGTTGCGCGAGTACTTCCCCACGTTCCTGGACGCCTTCGCCGGCCGCACCGCCAACCTGACCGGATGCGAGGCCCGCGCCATCCTGGCGATCGCGTCGACGCCCGCCGCGGCCGCGAAGCTGTCCCGGACCCGCATCGCCACGGGCTGCGCCGGGCCGGTCGGCAACGCGGCATCGACCCTCTGGCCCGGCAGATCCACCAGGCACTTCGCCAGCCACAGCTGCGCCAGCCGCCGCTGGTGGAGCAGGCGATGGGCGAGCAGGCCCGCGCGTTGCTGGCCGTCCTGGACACCAAGTGCGCCAACGCCGACCGGCTCGGCCAGGCCGTCGCCGAGGCCTTCGCCCAGCACCCCGACTACGAGATCATCACCAGTTTCCCCGGACTCAGCAACCAGCTCGGTGCCCGCGTGTTCGCCGAGATCGGCGACGACCGCGAGCGATTCACCGACGCCCGCGCGGTCAAGGCCTACGCCGGATCGGCACCCGTCACCCGCGCGTCGGGCCGAAGCATCTCGATCACCCACCGCAAGATCAAAAACGATCGTCTTGCCACTGCCGGCTATCTGTGGGCCTTCGCTGCCTCAGCCAACCATGACCCGGCGCGAGCGCATTACCGGCGCCGACGCGACCAGGGCGACCGGCATCCCGCCGCCTTGCGGCACCTGTTCAACCGCATGCTCGGGCAACTCTTCCACTGCCTCCAAACCGGTCAGACCTACGATCCCAACAAGGCATTCATGATCGCCGGAGCCGCTGCCGCTTGACGCCTTAGCACCATCGGAGATCTTCTTCGCGTCCCCGGTAATCGGGGATCTTGGTCGCCAGGCGGGGCATGGCTGATTGTCCCTGTCGTTGATGATCCGGGGGGTGTTGTCACCCGGTCTGGTGGCGTCGATGGACCGCTGATAGGGATCCGGCCGCCCCTCGGGGCAGGTCTCGTCATAACGCGGCTGCCGGCAGTCGTCGCCCGACCGCGACCAAGCCCGCACGGCACGATAGGACGTCGATGAACAGCGATTACGCGGTGTTCCTCGGGTTGGACGTCGGAAAGGGCGTGCACCCCCACAGACCCAGGGCGTGGCACTCTTCGTGGACCGTCACACCCAGGCCATGTCTCAAAGTCCCACATGGCGCTCCGCTCGCCCGGCGGCTCGCGACCGGATCCAGCCGTGCGCGAGCGCAGCCTTGCCTCATGAAATGCCCACTCAAGCTCATCCCGGCACCCCATCCCGGGCACCCCATCCCAGGCGCTCGATCCCGGGCACCCGATCCCTGGCGCTCCATCCTGGCACCCCATCCCTGGCACCCCTATCCCGAGCGCTCCATCCCTGGGGCTCCACTCCTGGGGCTCCAACCCATGGGGCACCAACCCATGGGGCTCCACCCCTGGCACCCCGTTGGCCCATGCCCGAGGCCATCAGCCTGGTCAACTGCCAAGCCACCATCGGCGCGGCGCCGACTCCTGCACAGCAGCCGCAGCAGTGCAGAGGTTGGTCTCCTTCGTCACAGGTGCCACTTGCACGATCAGGAGCCACACCACTGTTCTTGCGCTCCTAGAAGCGCCTCGCACAAGGTCAGGTCCCGTGGCCGGTTGGCTTGCGTCCCGTCGGCCCGCGCTCGATCGGTTCGTACGCATCGACCTCATGCCTGGGTGGTCGGCGTCCGTTAGCCGGTACCAGGGCTCTGTGGCGGTTGCACTTCCCGGGCTCTTGGGCTGGCGACAACCGCGATCGGGCGCCTGTGGGCGGGCGTGGTGTTCTTGGTGTCGGGGGCGAAGCGTTGCGAGATCTAAGGTGCCTGGTTTCGGGTGACTTTCTCGCTGTCAGGGTCGAGGGGCGGCGGGTGGTTCCCACGCTGACGGGTGTGGGCCCGGGGCTAGGAATCGGTTAGGAGGGCGCTCGGTCCTGGTTCGCTATCTCTGTCCTGGCAGCCGAGAGACGCCGGATCGCGCGGCTGAGGGAGCCGACGTCCGGCGGCTGGTCGGCCTCCCGGTCCACGTAGGCGGTGCAGCGGAGCATCCAGCTCCGCACGACGTCCTCGATCCGTGTCTCGGACCTTCGTGTGCGTTTCAAGGCCAGTTCGCGTTTCTCCTCAGAGACCCGGCGTACCAGGTCCTCGTCCGCCCCTAGAGCATGGACGTCAGTGAGCGCGTAGCGGCCGAGCCGGTCCGTCGTCAGGCCGCGCTCGCCGGCGACCCGGTCGAACGTCTTCCGGGGCCAGGTGAGGATCATCGCGGCTCCGCCCGCGTCGACCGTGTCCATCAGCGGGCCCTTCCGGGCGGAGACCACGGATCGGACGGTGGTGAGGTCGAGACGGTCCAGGTCGCGCAGGAGGTAGACCGGATACCCGCGGAAGCTGCTGATGACATTGAGGTCCCCCTGGGCGACCAGCACCTCGACGTCGCGCCGCTCGACGTCGAGGCCCAACCGCGCTGCCAGCCTGGCGGCCGCTCGGGCGGATCCGATCGGCGGGTCCTCACCGAATCTCGCGATGACCTGCTCGCCGCGACCCTGGCATTCCTCGGCGAGGTCCGCGGACCATCGTTCGCCGTCGAGATCAGGTTCCGGGAGGATGCCGTGCTCGATACCGATGCGCATCTGCCATCGAGCGAGCCCGAGACGGCCGGCGAAGCGACCGGCCCCATATTGGTCACGGGCGATCTGTGCGGGCATTTTCGTGCCTTTCTATCGGCGATGAACCGCTGGCTCGACACAGCTTCGCGGGCGCGCACCACAGAGGGCTATAGAACGCGATTCTGTGGATAACCCGCTGGGCGTTTTATCCGAGTTTGGTGGAGAATTATGTGGCTTGAGCGGGGGCCCTGACGTGCCAGGCTGGGAGTATGAACGCGATACAACGCCTCGGGATCGGATTGGCGGCGCTCGGGCGGCCCGCGTACATCAACGTGGGCCGGGCGGACGAATTGCCGCCTGATCGGACCGTGGAGCAGATGCGCAGGGCGTCCTGGGACGTTCTCGACGCGGCCTACGCCGCCGGTATCCGGTGGGTGGACGCGGCACGGTCATATGGCAGGGCGGAGGAGTTCCTCGGTGGATGGCTCACCGCACGCGCTCCAGAAGACGTGACGGTGTCGAGCAAGTGGGGTTACACATATGTTGGCGATTGGAGGACCGATGCGCCTGTGCACGAGGTGAAGGAACACAGTCTCGACCGTTACGAGGCCCAGTATGAGGAGTCCTGCGCTCTTCTCAACGGGTACCTTTCCGTCTACCAGGTGCACTCGCTCACCGAAGAAAGCCCCTTGTTCCAGGACGTGCGGCTGCAGGGCGCCGTCGCGGCGGCGGCCGCAGACGGTGTCCGCGTCGGCTTCTCCACGTCGGGTCCAGGGCAGGCTGACACGATCCGCCGTGCGACAGCGCTGGAAGTGTCCGGGCAGCGGCTCTTCAGCACCGTCCAATCGACCTGGAACGTCCTTGAGACCTCTGCCGGAGAAGCTCTGCGTGAAGCGCATGACGAGGGCGTGCATGTGCTGCTCAAGGAGGTGCTGGCCAACGGGAGACTCGCGACGCGTCCGCCTTCGGGAGTCCAGACCGTCGCAGCGAAGCACCTAGTCCAGCCGGACGCGCTGGCACTTGCAGCGGCCCTCGGCCAGCCGTGGGCGGACACGGTCCTCATAGGTGCGGTCAGCCGTGCGCAATTGGGCGCGAACCTGGTCGCGGTCGAGGTGTCGCTTGACGCGGTCGATTTCGACGTACTGGCCGGCCTGAGCGTCCCACCTGAGACCTATTGGGCTGACCGGAGCGCCCTTTCCTGGACGTGAACGGCACTCCGGTCAGATGAGCCCCGAGGGCATGGCACGATTGAGCGCGCCCCAGCATGATCGGATATCCATGCAGTCAGAGCTTCCGCAGAAGATCGGTCCGTACCGCGTGGTCGCACGGCTCGGCTCGGGTGGGATGGGCGAAGTGTTCCTCGGGGCGTCGCCGAGCAGACGACTGGTCGCGGTGAAGGTCATCCGGCCGGAACTTCTGGACGATCCAAGGTGGAGGGCCAGGTTCCGCCGTGAGGTGACCTCCGCGCAGTCGGTCAGCGGCTTCTACACCGCCCCCGTCGTCGACGCCGATCCGAACGCGGACCACCCGTGGCTGGCGACGCAGTACATCCGCGGCGTGAGCCTCTCCAAGGTCGTCCAGGAGAAGGGGCCGCTCCGCGAACAGGCCGCGTGCCGGCTGGGCGCGGGGCTCGCCGAGGCTCTGATCGCCATCCACCGGGCCGGGATCGTCCACAGGGATCTGAAACCGTCGAACGTCCTGCTCGCCTCCGACGGGCCGAGGGTCATCGACTTCGGCATCGCCCGGCCGCTTGACGCGCTGCCTCTGTCGAAGACAGAAATCCTGGGGACACCGGCGTACATGTCGCCGGAGCAGGCTCTCGGCGACCCTGTCGCCCCGGAAAGCGATGTGTTCTCCCTCGGATCGACGCTCGTGTACGCGGCCACCGGTGCGGCACCGTTCGGGGCCGGCCACAAGGTGCGCGCCCGCATCGTCCACGGCGAACCGGACCTCACCCAATTGCCCGACCCCATGCGCGGCCTGGTGACACGCTGCTTGGTGAAGGATCCTGAGGAGCGTCCTTCTCCAGAACAGGTCCTCATCGCACTGTCCACGCTGCTGGACGCTCATTACGGCGAGGAATGGCCGCCGGCCGACGTCGAGCAGTTGATCGGGGTGCAGGAGCGGACGCTGGTCGAGATCACGGCCGAACTCCCGACTCTCCGCGAACCGCACGGGTAGGGGCCTGGCTGAAGCCGGGGCGTCGCCTGCCTGGCGGCTAGGGCAAGCCGTCGGCTAGCGCGTCCCAGAAGGCGGTCTCGTACGCGTGCAGGAAGCGGGCGGCGCGGACGGCCGCCTCAGGGTCGTCGCCTGAGGCGAGCCCGGACGCGACGACACGCAAAGCCTGTTCCTCGAAGCCGGGTGGCGATTCGGCGAAGAACGTGAAGAAGCCGACGTCCTTCTCCTGGAAGCCGTAGTTGGCGCGGAGGGCCGTCGCGGTACGGGAGCAGTACGCGCCCCACTCCTCCAGGTTGGCCAGCATGGCGAGAGCGACCTCGCTCACGGTTCCGAAGGCCGCCCTCTGCGCGAGGTAGGCCGGATAGACCTGCGCGAACGGTTTCGGCACGTGCGTGCTGAGATTCTCGTCACTTTCGCCGAGCGCGGCCGCGAAGTCACTGAGGAGCGTCAGCGCCTGTCCCTCACCCTGCGCGAGCGCGAGGAACATCTCACCGGCCGGCGGTTCCGGAAACCGCGCGGCCAGCAGCGCGAAACTGCGCCGATCGCTGCTGACGATTCGATATTCCTCTCCGGCCAGCCAGATCAGGCGTTCCCTGGGCATCTCGCCTGATTCCAGCAGGTCGACGAAGCGGTTCGGAGCCGTCGCGTCCGCGACCTCCCGCCGCGCGCGTGCGGCGAGTTCGGTGGCGCTGAGTCGGGTCATGGTTCCACCGGATCACTCGCGCGCGGCCGACGTCAACGAGGGCGGCCGCCGATCGGCGTATGTGATCACGTGGATACGATGATGAGCGGAACATCTACGCAGGTGTGGGACGCAGTTGGGAGTGAGCGCGCATGTCGGATTTCGAGCTGGGCCACGCGGGCGGCCGGATGCCTCTGGAGGTGACCGAGTCGACCGAGGGCCCCTCGGGACTGGTCGTGGGCAGCCTCATGAAGGAGACCGGTCACGTCACTCTTGATCCCGGCTTCACCAACACCGCGTCCACCACGTCGGCCATCACCTACATCGACGGCGAGGCGGGCATCCTGCGCTACCGGGGCTACCCGATCGAGGAGCTGGCGGAGAAATCGTCCTTCCTTGAGGTCGCCTACCTGCTCATCTACGGCGAGTTGCCTACGCCCGACCAGTTGAGCGTGTTCACCGACCACGTCCGTAACCACACGCTGCTGGACGAGAAGTTCCGCGCGTTCTTCTCCGCCTTTCCGCGCAGGGCGCATCCGATGGCGGTGCTGTCGTCCGCGGTCAGCGCGCTGTCGACGTTCTACCAGGACAGCCTCGACCCGTTCGACCCCGAGCAGGTCGACCAGTCGAGCGTCAGGCTCATCGCCAAGCTCCCCACCATCGCGGCGTACGCGTACAAGACGTCCAACGGCCAGCCGCTGCTGTACCCGGACAACTCCCTCGGGTACATAGAGAACTTCCTACGCATGACGTTCGGGCTGCCAACGCAGCCTTACGAAATCGACCCGGAGATCGTGCGCGTCCTGGACATGCTGTTCGTCCTGCACGCCGACCATGAGCAGAACTGTTCGACGTCGACCGTGCGGCTGGTCGGGTCCAGCCAGGCGAACCTTTTCTCGTCCGTCTCCGCCGGCGTGGACGCCCTGTTCGGCCCTCTGCACGGCGGAGCGAATCAGGCCGTTCTGGAGATGCTGGAGCGCATCCACGAGAGCGGCGACGACGTCGACTCGTTCGTGGAGCGCGTCAAGCGCAAGGAGCCCGGCGTCAAGCTGATGGGCTTCGGACACCGCGTCTACCGCAACTACGACCCGCGCGCGGCGGTCGTGAAGAAGGCGACCGGCAAGGTCCTGGACGCTCTCGGCAAGTCCGACCCGCTGCTGGACCTGGCCATGCGCCTGGAGGAGGTCGCGCTCAGCGACGACTACTTCGTCGAGCGCAAGCTCTACCCGAACGTGGACTTCTACACCGGCGTCATCTACAAGGCGATGGGTTTCCCGACCAACGCGTTCACCGTGCTGTTCGCGCTCGGACGGCTGCCCGGGTGGATCGCCCAGTGGCGCGAGATGATGAACGACACGTCCACCAAGATCGGCCGGCCGCGCCAGGTGTACGTGGGGCCGGGCGAGCGCCACTATGTGGAGCCGTCCGCCCGCTGACAGGGTCAGCCACTCATCCGGCCTAGGCCGGGCCACCGTCCAGTGTCACCGCGTAGAGCGGGCGGGTTCACGTACCCGCCCGCTCTTAGCGCGTTCTGCGGCGAGCGGGGTTAGCCTGAGAACGGCGACTCCCCAGCGGAAGGCGGCTCCCACACATGCCCTCCCGTATTGAGCAGAAGCTGTCGAGCCTGGATTTCTGGGCGAAACCCCAAGCCGAGCGGGACGAGTTCTTCACCGCGCTCCGGGCGGAGGATGGGCCGGTGTTCTGCCCCCTGCCCGACGGACCGGGGTTCTACGCGCTGACCCGGTACGAGCAGGTGGCCGAGGCAAGCCGAAAACCCGAAGTGTTCAGCTCCGAGCCCACCGCCGTCAGCCTCGCCGACCCCACACCGCAGCTCGCCGAGTACAGCGGATCCATGGTCAGCATGGACGATCCGCGACACGCCAGGCTCCGGCGGATCGTCTCCCGCTCCTTCACACCGCGGCTGATCGAACGGGCCACGGGAAACGTCGCCGCCCTCGCGCGCCGCATCGTCGACGATCTGGTGGAGCGAGGCCCGTGCGACTTCGTCGAGCACGTCGCCATGCCGATGCCCCTGCAGATCATCTGCTCGATGATGGGCATCCCGCCCTCGGCGTACGACGACGTCATCGACGCCACCAACCTCGTCCTGGCCGTCGGTGACCCGGACTACGTCAGCCCGGACGGCCGGGACCGCCCGACGATCCTCGTCGAGAAGTTCTCCTATCTGCACGCGCTCATGGCCGACCTGGCCCGGCTGCGCCGCGAGAAGCCGGCCGACGACCTCGTCACCGCGCTGACGAACGCGAACGTGGACGGCGAGGCCCTCAACGACGGTGACCTCGGGCGGTTCTTCTCACTGCTCGTGATCGCCGGAAACGAGACGACCCGCAACGCGCTGTCGCACGCGATCGCCCTTCTCACCGAGAACGCCGCCCAGAAGGACGTTCTCGTCGCAGACCTGGACAAGCGGCTGCCGAGCGCCGTCGAGGAGATCGTCCGCTACGCCTCCCCGGTGACGTGGATGCGCCGCACCCTGTCCCGCGACTACGAGTTGCAGGGCCACCACTACCGCGCCGGCGACCGTGTGATCCTCTACTACAACTCGGCCAACCGGGACGAGAAAACGTTCAAGGATCCCCACGTGTTCGACATAACACGCTTCCCTAACCCGCACGTGGGTTTCGGGTCCCCCGGACCACATTTCTGTCTCGGCGCCCACCTCGCCCGGCGCGAAGTGACGGTCCTGCTCCGCGAGCTGTACACGCGTCTGCCGAACCTCCACGCCACGGAGGCACCGGTCCGGCAGGGCAGCAGCTTCATCAACGGGATCAAGACCCTGTCCTGCGCATTCTAATCACCTTTATTCGGACATTACCGATACGCCCTTAGCGGGTTATCCACAGAATTCGATTTCACTTCCTGTGCCCGGGAGTCTCCTCGAAGCTGGGCTCCATCAGCCGGTTCAAGGCCCGAGGAGACCTCCATGCCCGTCACGATCACCGTCCCCGAAGAGACGACCGCCGGCTTCGTCGTCGCCACCGACCGGGACCCCGGCGACCTTTCCGCGGCGATCCGGCAGCGGCTCCCCGGGCCGTTCGCCGCGGCCGTGTCGATGCGCCTCGGCACCCCGCGGCTCGTCCTGGCCTGCCACCGCGCCGCGAACTCGCCGTGGGACCTGAGCGGTGTGGCGGGCGCCGACGAGGACGACGCCGACCGCGTCCGGCAGGCCACGCGCCACGTCGGCGTGACGTCCGTCCTGCCGGCCGGCGACCTTCCGTCAGGGCCGCACCTCGCCCGCGCCGCCGCCATGGCGATCGCCGAATCGCTCTGCGGCGTCCCCGTGGACCTCGCCTCCAACGAGGTCCTGCCCACAGTGCCGTTCGGGCGTTTCGACCGGTTCGTTCTCGCCGACGACTGGCTCGGCGCCTCGCTGCCGCCCTACCGCGGCTCCGGCCACTGCACGGCCGAGGAGGACGACATCGACGGCTGTGCCTGCGTCGCGCTCACCACCCGCGGCCTGAGCCGGTTCGGCCTGCCCGAACTAGAGATCACCGGCGTCGCCTGCCCGCATGACCTGGCCGCGCTCAACGTCCTCCGCACGACCGCGCAGCGGCTGCTCCCTCTGGGCAGGCACCCGGGTGAACACACCCTGCCCACCGAACTGATGCTCACGAGCGTCGACTTCGCGGCGTACTGGGGAAACCGCGACCCGATGTGGGACGACGGCCCCCTCTTAGTAGGTCTCGCGGAGGCGGCCCCCGGCCGCCTGGCCGTCCGGCCGCCTGCCGACTTCCCCGGCACGCTGAACGAGTGGCTCTGGGACGAACTCCCGCCCGTCCTGCACGAACTCCTCAGCTGCGAACCCGACCACGCCGTCCCGTCGTGAGGGGTCAGTCCATGGCGCTGTGGCCCATCGCAACCTCCACAGTCGACGGGAGCCGGCATCCAATCGCCGAGGATCGCAGCGAGCGGGACGGACGCCAGGGCATCGTGACCGGCGGCAAAGCCGATGGTCGCGAGACCCAGCCCCATCGCGAGGTGAACCCTGCCGGGGGGGCAGCGAGGGCTCTCGCTCGTGGCGGGTGTGAGCCTGGGCCCAAGCCGCTAGCGTCGGCCGGTATGGAGAACGATCGAGAGCCGGGATCGTTGGCGGCGGTGCTGGCGGACGTCGCGGCTGAACGGAAAGCCCAGGATCGCATGTGGGGCGTCCAGGAGTTCCCGGACGGAAGCGGGCCGGAATTCACCGAAAGTGCGGAGAAGGCCAAACGAGAATGTGCCGCGGCCTGGTCGCGTGGCGAGCTGACATGGCGTCATGTCCTGACGGAGGAGTTCTTCGAAGCACTCGCCGAATCTGATCCCGGCTCGCTTCGGAGCGAACTCGTCCAGACGGCGGCGGTCGCGGTGAAGTGGATCCAGTCCTTGGACCGGCGCCATGGCGCCATGCCGCACAGCACCAAGGAGGGCGCAGGGCGCAGCGAAAAGCTGGTCCGGGACCGGATACCCGAGATCATCAGGGAGGGCGGACGTCTGCCGGAGACCCGCGCCGCCTCACCCGAAGAGCACGCCGGGCTGCTGCGCGCCAAGCTCTACGAGGAGGCGGGTGAATACGTCGCGGGTGGGGACCCGGCCGAGCTTTCCGATCTCCTGGAGGTCGTCCACGCCCTTGCGGAGCTCCACGGACTCACCCGGCACGAGCTGGAAGAACAGCGTTCAGCCAAGGCAGCGACGCATGGAGGCTTCTCAAACCGCATCGTCCTGCAACTGAAGGAATGACCCCGAACGACCTTGCCAATCGATAGCGCGCTGTGGTGCTCAACCGACTGGGAGGGCTAGCCGGTCTCGCTGAGGGAAATCGCGGCCGGTCAGCATCCCTCCGGCTTGGTCGGCGACGTCAGTCCGCGCCCAAGCGATGGGCGAGCGCGGAGGGCAGCGGGTATGCGCGTTCCGCGGGGAGAAGGGTCCGGGCCTGTGCCGTTCGGCCCTCCTGGAGTTTCCGGTGGATTTTGCGGACCTTGGACGTGCAGTCTTCGATATCGATGATCCAGTCGTCGACGTAACGGTCGATGATGTGTCGTGTCAGGCCAATTTGGATGCTGCGTTGATCCAGTTTTCGTCCATGCAGGGAACGTTCGGGATCCCACTGGACATGAACGAGCGCCCTGGCGAACCGGCGACGCCATTCGTCGGAACCGCGGAAGACGCGGCGATCCGGGTCCGTGGGGACGGCCTGGGCGAGCGCGTCCTCCCAGCCGGTCCGGGTGATCCGGACGGAGAGGATCGTTTCCTGCCCTGGCTTGCGACCCCAGTTGCTGCGAGCCATCAGCCAGAGGAACGACGGCTTGATCCAGGTCATTCGGTTCCGGGAAAACGGGGGGACGAACGTGCCGTGCTCTACGGCAGGCCGGCCGATCTGCGGCGCGTACGCCTGGTAGACCGTGACCGTGTCGCGGTCATAGGTTGCCCGGATCTCGCGTGTACGCATGGTGCGGCCACGCTCCCCCACGACGGGGGCAACACACAACACAATTTCAAGGCCAACGGCGTACGCCGACGTCCCTACACCCAACAGCAGGAGCGCCGGGAGTCAGCCAGGGTCTCGAGTCACTGCTTGTCGGGTGGCGTATTGCGAAGCCGATGCGGGCCCAGGCAGTCGCGGTTGGTCCCGCAGGGCACACCGAGTTCAGCGGCGCGCTGGACAACGACACCTGAGGAAGGCTTATTGGCCTTGGACCGCGGCTACTATGCGCGGACTGCCCAGCCCTAAGCGCAGATTCACGCGCGAACACCGGACGGGTGGCTGAATTCAGGCACCTTCACGGTAGGGCGCTGGGTGTCTGGGTTATAGCTGGTCTGCGCGGGTGGTTCGGGCCGTTACGTCGCGGGGTGTGGGTGCTGTCAGATGCGCTTTGTGCGGCGGCGGTGGGCCTTCTGGCGGCAGGATGCGCTGCAGAAGCGGGCGGGGCGGCCTGTGGGGGCAGGTGTGAGCGGCTTCGCGCAGAGTTCACACCGCGTTTCGTTACGGGGACCGGTTTCGTTTCGTTTCGTTGCAGGACGGAGGGCGTCGCAAGCCAGGGACGCCATGCGGCCGGGAGGGCCGTCACGGCGGCGTAGACGCTCCATGAGCATGGCGCCTACGAGAAGTGTCCGGACGTCCTGGACGCTCACGTCCGAGCGTACGGCACCGACACTCTGGGCCCGGCGGAGCAGGGCGTCCAAGGCCCGGGTGAATTCCGTGTCCTCGCCTGACTTGTCGAACGTGCTTACGTCTGTCGCCAGCGCGTCACAGAGAGCGTGATTGAACATCGCGCGCTCGACGACCCAGGAGAGGAATCCGTAGAAGTCCTCGGCCGGATCGTCGTCCGCGTCGAGGAGGGCGTGTGCCTCGTCGATGATGCGCTCGATGCGGTCCGCGACGACGGCCCTGAACAGGGCCTCCTTGGTGGCGAAGTTGCGGTAGACCGTCCCGGCGCCGACACCGGCGCGGCGGGCGATCTCGTCGAGCGGGACGAGTTGCCCGTCCTCGGCGAACGCCTCGAAGGCCGCCTGCAGGATTCGGTCGCGGTTCCGGCGGGCGTCGGCGCGCTGCGGCGAGCCGCTCATGGCCTCCCTCCTTCCGCGGGTTGACAAGCGGGGCGCCCGTTCCGCTAGCGTCTGGAAACGGGTTGTACGTTCCGATTATAGGAGGGCCGATGACGATCGTGGACGAGGCAAGGAAGAGGCTTGGACGGATCGGCGTGAGCCTCATGACGCCCATCGCGCCCGCCGATGAGTGGCGGGCGGCGGCGCGGCGCGTCGAAGAGGCGGGCTACGGGGCGATCTGGGTGAACGAGCGCATCGGGGGGCGCGAGGTGTTCACGCAGCTGAGCGTGATGCTCGCCGCGACACAGCGCGTGGTGCTCGGGTCGGCGATCGCGAACCTGTGGGCGAGGCATCCGGCCACCGCCCAGGGGGCCGCCTCGGTACTGGCCGACGCCTACCCGGGACGTCTCGCGCTCGGAGTCGGCGTCAGCATGGGCACGATCGTCGAGCAGAGCGGGCAGAAATGGACGAGCCCGCTGAGCCGGATGCGCGAGTACCTCGACGAGATGGACGCGGCGGTGGAGGGCGCGCCGGTACCCGAGGTGCCGTTTCCCCGGCTGGTGGCGGCGTTGAGCCCGAAGATGCAGGGTTTGGCGCGGGAGAAGGCGGACGGTGCGCTCCCGGCGGCCATGCCCGTCGAGCACACCAGGCTGGCCCGCGAGCGGCTCGGTCCGGACAAGCTGCTCGTCGTGATGCAGACCGCGATCCGGGAGACGGACCCGGCGAAGGCACGCGGCATCGCCAGGGGGTCGCAGATGCTGGACATTCCCGATTCGCCGTACAAGCGCTCGCTCCAGAACCTCGGTTACGAGGACGCGGCCCTGACCGACGGCGGTTCGGACGAGGTCATCGACGCCTGCTTCAACTGGGGCGACGACGACGCCATCCGCACCAGGATCCAGGACCATCTGGACGCCGGCGCCGACCATGTCGGTGTCACTGTGTTCACCCCGGACCTTGCGTCGTCCGCCGAGGAGTTCGAACGGCTCGCCCCCGTCCTCCTCTAGTCCCCGCACCCTCGTGCCGACGTGCCGCACGCCGCACAGGGCAGCCCTGTTGACTCTCAATAGGTGGGGCACGTCAGCCAGCCCGATCCCCCGCGCCTTCCACGCGTCCTGGCCGCTCGCCTGGCACGTGGAGGGCGCCAGCGGTCGGATCGGTCCCGTCCCAGCGCAGAAGAGCCCCGCACCGCCTGGCACGCTGAGCACTGGCAGGCGGGACGAGACCAGCGCACGTCGCACGCGGGCTCGCCGCGCGCTGGGCACTGCCGAGCCGTCTGACACGCTGCGGCGCCGTCGGCCAGGCCGGTTCAGCCCACCAAGCCTCGCCGTTCGCGGGCACTGGCAGGACATCTGACACGCTGGGACACTGGCCCGTCAGATGGTTCCCGCACCATCTCACGAAGGCTCTTGTCTGGCACGCCAGGACGTCCGACGCGCTACGCACCATCGGCCAGGCCGGTTCCCGTCCCAGCGGACCGAGGCCCGCCGTTGGCGGGCGCTGGCGGGGCGTTTGGCGCGCTGGGGCAGGGGCCGATCTGGCGGTTCCCGCGCCGTGGCACGAGGGCTTCTTGCCTGGCGCGCCGGGATGGCGGACACGATGCTTCCCGTCGGGTAGGCCGGTACGAGATCCCAGCGTGCCGGGGCTGGCCGTTCGCGGGGGGTCTGGCGCGTTGGGGCGCCGGTGTGTCAGATGGTTGCCGCACTATCGGGCAAGGGCTCTTGCCTGGGGCGTCTGGCGCGTTGCAGTGCTGTTGGCTGGGTCGGTTCTCCGGGCCCAGCGCGCCTGGGCTCGCTGTTGTCGGGCGTCTGGGGCGTTGGAGCACTGGTGTGTCGGACGGTCTCCAGCCCTTGGGGCGAGGGTTGCGCTGGGTGTATGGCGGGCCGGGGCGTTTGTGGTTGGGAGGGTTGCTGCGTTGTTCGTGGGCGGGGTTGTCGGGTGTGGGTTGTTGGTGCGGCGCGTTCTCCTGGGGTGGGGTTAGCGGGGGCGGATCAGGCCGGATTCGTAGGCGGCTATTACCAGTTGGGCTCGGTCGCGGGCTTGGAGTTTGGCCAGGAGGTGTCCGATGTGGGTTTTCACTGTGGCGGGGCTGAGGTGGAGGTGTTCGGCCAGTTCGGTGTTGGACAGGCCGCGGGCGATGAGGACTAGGACCTCGCGTTCGCGGTCGGTGATGCCGTCCAGGGTGGGAGGCGGGGGCTGGACGGGGGCGGGGCGGCGGACGAACTCGGCGATCAGGCGGCGGGTGACCGTGGGGGCGAGCAGGGAGTCGCCGGCGGCGACGACGCGGACGGCCGAGAGGAGGTCGGCGGGCGGGGTGTCCTTGAGCAGGAAGCCGCTGGCGCCGGCGTGCAGCGCAGAGTAGACGTAGGCGTCCAGGTCGAAGGTCGTGAGGATCAGGACGCGGACGTCGGGGAGGTCGGCGCAGATCCGCCGGGTCGCCTCGATGCCGTCCATCTCGGGCATCCGGACGTCCATGAGGACGAGGTCGGGGCGTTCGCGGGCGGCCAGTTCGACGGCCTCCGCGCCGGTGCCGGCCTCGCCGACGGTGCGCAGGCCGGGGGCGGTGTCGAGGAGGACGCGGAAGCTGCCCCGCACCAGGGCCTGGTCGTCGGCGACGAGGACGCGCAGTTCCAAGGGGCTCCTAGGGTTCGTACGGGAAGGCGGCCGACACGGCGAAGCCGCCTTCGGGGCGGGGTCCGGCGGTGAAGCGGCCGCCGTACATGGTGACGCGTTCGCGCATGCCGATGAGCCCGTGGCCGTCGCCGCCGGGGAGGACGCGGACGCCGGGGCCGTCGTCGGTGACGTCGATTCGCACGCGGTGCCCGTCCGCCTCGACGCGGACGTGGCAGCGGGCCGGGGCGGCGTGCTTGACGACGTTGGTGATCGCCTCCTGGACGATGCGGTAGGCGGAGAGGGCGACGCCTTCGGGCAGGTCACCGGCGTCCACGTGCAGGTCGACGCGGACACCGGCCATCGCGGCGCGCTCGGCGAGGCCCGGCAGGTCGGCGAGGCCCGGGGACGGGGCGAGGTCGGCGCCGGTGGCCTCGGCGTCTCCCGGGGCGGAGCGGAGCACGCCGAGCAGGTGGCGCATCTCGGCGAGGGAGCCGCGGCTCGCGGTCTCGATGACGCGGAGGGCGTCGACCGCTTCCTGCGGGCGGGCCTCGGCGACGTGGACGGCGACGCCGGCCTTGACGGCGATGAGGCTCATGCTGTGCGCGACGACGTCGTGGAGTTCGCGGGCGATGCGGAGCCGTTCGTCCGAGACGGCCTGGTCGGCGAGTTGCCGGGCGGAGCGCGCGGCGTGCGCGCGGCGGTCGCGGACGGCGCGGCCGAGGGCCCACGACGTGCCGAGGAGGGCGGCGCCGAGGAGCGCCTTGCCGATGGCCTCGGCCTGCCAGCTGCTGGGTCCGAGCGTCGCGCTGCCGAGGATGAGCAGGGCGCTGACGGTGCCGATCAGCGGCGTGGGGATCCAGCGCCGGCGGCGGCGGGTGAGCGCGACCGGGTAGAGGGCGAACGCGGCGGCGGCGTAGAAGTCCCAGGGCAGGCCGAGCAGCAGTGTCGCGGTCGACACCGCGAGGACGGCGGCGAAGACGGGGACCGGCCACAGCCGGCGAGCGGCGAGCGGCAGCCCGGTCGCGGCGGCGAACGGGACGGCGAGGAACGCGGAGACGTCCCGGTCTCCGGAGAACAGCAGGAGCGCGAGCGTGTAGGCGACGGCCGCGCCGACGTCCAGGCCGATGAGGCGGCGCCGGCCGAGGCGCCGGGCGAGCGGGGCGCGCGGATCGGGTTCGTCCACGTCACGACGGTATCCGGCCGGTTCGGGTGGGCGCGTCCTACCGGGGTCGGAGGCGGCGGGACGGTCTCGGAGCACGGTCTGACGCGGGGTCCCGACCGCGATCCGATGTGCGGCGGGGCCGTCCCGTACGACGCTCGACCGCATGATCGAAGTACGCGAGCTGACCAAGCGCTACGGCGCGACGACGGCCGTGGACGGGCTGTCGTTCACGGTCCCGCCGGGCACGGTGACGGGGTTCCTCGGCCCGAACGGCGCGGGGAAGTCGACGACGATGCGGGTCCTGCTGGGGCTGGACGCGGCGACGTCCGGCGCGGCGCTGGTGAACGGCGTCCGGTACGCGGCGCTGCGGCGTCCGATGCGGGAGGTGGGCGCGCTGCTGGACGCGGGCGCCGTGCACGGCGGGCGGCGGGCGTTCGACCATCTCGGGTGGCTGGCGCGCAGTAACGGGATCGGGGCCCGGCGGGTGACTGAGGTTCTGGAGCAGGTGGGTCTGGCGGGTGTGGCGCGCAAGCGGGTCGGCGGGTTCTCGCTCGGCATGCGGCAGCGGCTCGGGATCGCGGCGGCGCTGCTCGGCGACCCCGGGGTGCTGATGTTCGACGAGCCGGTGAACGGCCTGGACCCGGACGGCGTCCGCTGGATCCGGGAGCTGATGCGGGCGCTGGCCGCCGACGGGCGGACGGTGCTGATCTCCAGCCATCTGATGACCGAGATGGAGCTGACCGCCGACCGGCTGATCATCATCGGGCGAGGGCGGCTGATCGCCGACACGTCGGTGCGGGAGCTGGCGGACCGGTTCCGGCGCGGGGTGCTCGTCCGCTCGCCCCGTCCGGCGGAGCTGACGGCGGTGCTCACCGAGGCGGGCGGGGTCGTGCAGACCACGCCGGGCGGCACCGCCGAGGCGGGCGGGGCCGTGCCGGGCGGGGCGCTCACGGTCACCGGGCTGGACGTCGCCGCGATCGGCGACACGGCGGCGGCACACGGCATCCCGCTGTACGAGGTGACGCCGCGCAGCGCGTCGCTGGAGGAGGCGTACATGGAGCTGACGGCCGGGAGCGCCGAGTTCGGGGCCCTTTCGGGGAGTGGGGCGTCATGATCGACGCGGTGGCGGCGGAGTGGTACAAACTGCGGTCGGTCCGTTCGACGGCGGCCGTTCTGGGGACGGTCGCCGCGTTCATGGTGCTGTGCGCGCTGTGGTCGTGGTGGGTGGCCCACTATTGGGACGGCCTGTCGGCGGCGCGGCGGGCGACGACGCGGACGGCCCCAGCGGAGCAGCCGCTCACCCTGGCGTTGCCGGTGTGCGCGGTGGTGCTGGGTGCGCTCGCGCTGACGTCCGAGTACGCGACGGGGATGAACCGGACGAGCCTGGCCGCGCTGCCGCGCCGGTTGCCCCTGTTCGCGGCGAAGGCGGGAGTGGTCGGGGCGACGATGCTCGCCGCCGCGGCGGTGAGCCTGGCCGCCGGGTCGCTGGCCGGGCGGGCGATCGTGGGCGACCGGGCGGTGCCGGCGTTCCAGGGTCCGGCGGCCGACCAGGCGGCCCATCTGCTCTGGCTGGCACTGGCGACGGCGGCGATCACGCTGATGACGTTCGGGCTGGGCGCCGTGCTGCGCTCCACGGCCGCGACGATCACGATCGGGTTGGCGGTGCTGCTCGTACTGCCCGGCCTCGCGCGCGTGCTGCCCGATCCGTGGGACGAGCGGATCTGGTCGCTGCTGCCGGACGCGCTGGCCGGTCAGATCGCGGCCGCGCCGGGCTCGTCCGGCGGGTACGGCGTGCTGCCGGGGCCGGTCGCGGCGGGTCTCATGGCCGTGTACGTGGCCGTCGCGCTGGGCGCCGGGGCGTTCTCGTTCATCCGGAGGGACGCGTGATGGGCTGGGACGCGGTCGCGGCCGAGTGGTGGAAGCTGCGGTCGGTCCGCTCGACGTACTGGACGCTGGCGGCCACGGCCGTGTTCCTCGTGTTCGTCCTGGTGCTGGCCGTCCAGATGGCGCAGATCTGGGACGGCCTGTCCGCCGAGCGCCGCGCGGACTTCGAGCTGCGTCCGCTTCAGCTGCTCGGCGGCTGGGGGGCGGCGCTCTGCATGGCCGTCCTCGGTGTGCTGTCCGTCACGTCCGAGTACCGCACCGGCATGGTCCGCTCGACCCTCGCCGTGATGCCGCGGCGCGGCACGGTCATCGCCGCCAAGGCCGCGGTCGTCGGGACGGTCGCCCTGGTCGCGGGCGAGGCCGTGTCGATCGGCGCGTTCCTCGGGACGAGGCTCGCCGTCGGCGACCGGCCGTTCCCCGACCAGACGGCGTCCGTCGCGCACGACCTGCCGGGTTTCGCGGTCGCGGGGACGTCCGTGGCGGTGTTCGCGCTGCTCGGGGTTTCGCTGGGCGTGCTGCTGCGCTCGACCGCGGGGGCGCTGGTGTCGGTCGTCGCCGTGTGGCACGTCCTGCCGCTGCTGGTCGACCACCTGCCGGAGCCGTGGAACGAGCGGGCCGCCTCGGTGCTGCCCGGCGCGCTTCCCGGGCAGATCACCGGCTTCGGCACGGACCACTCCATCTACGGCGACCTGCTGCCGCCGGGCGCGGCGGTGGCCGCGACGCTGGCGTACGCGTTCGTTCCGCTCGTGCTCGCCGCCTTCGTCCTGTCGCGCCGCGACGCCTGAGCCGCGACGCCTGAGCCGCGACGCCGGACGCAGGCGGTCGACCGCGGCGCGCTCAGCGCGCCTGCGGGGAGGACGCCCGGAGCGCCAGGCGTTCGCGGAGCATGTCGATGGCCTCGACGATGCGCGGCGCGGCGGCCTGGGCGCGGACGCGGCGGCCGTCCAGGTCGACGACGGCCTGTGCCAGCGCCGGGCGCGGCAGCGACGGGTCGGCCACGACACTCAGCGTGACCTGGACGGACGAGACGCCGCGCCCGGATCCGAGTGCCTCCCTGACGGCCCGGCCCGCCGCCGCGCGCTCGTGTGCCGTGATGTCCCCCGAGGTCAGAAACCGGATCTCCGGTCGCTCACGGGTCGCGTTCATGATTCCCCCCAGTTCGCGAGGCGTGATCACCTCTCCACGGAGAGGTGATCGTGGATCACCCCTCTGAACAGTGAACGCCGCATCCGTCCCAGAACTCACCCGCGCCGGACGAGAGCTTCATCACCCGCCTTCACAGGCCGCCCCCGGGCCGGCCGGGTTCTGCCATGATCTGCGGGCGGCGGGACCCTCGAATATTCACCTGAATGCGGCGCGCCCTTCATTCGGACGTCAAACCCGGACGTCGAACCGCGTCACACGGAATTGCCGAGTCACGGATTGGTCGGCGGCCGCTCCGGGCAACACCGGTCCATTCGTGCACCATCCACGACCCGTCCGCCCGGAAATGACAACCCGTTCCGACTCGGCGGTCAGGGGACGCCACGTTCCGCAGCCGGACGGCCACCGACAGCACTGGTCACGGGCCGTGCCCAGCGGATGAGCACCGACCGCCGGCGGCGCCCCCTTACGCCGGGGAGGCGCTATTCGTACTTCCCAAAAAGGCGGCCGCATCCTCTAACATAGGGCGGTGCCGTTCAGTGCACCGAGAGCCCCGTCGACTGGCTGGTGACCCCTTGGCCCAGGATTCAGCTGCCCCAACACCTCCGTCCGAAGGTGATCCGGCCGGACGGCTGATCGATTATCCCCGCCGCGGCGGGCCCACCGTGCTCCGCATTCTGCTCGGCGCCCGGCTGCGCAAGCTGCGCGAGGCGCGCGGGATCTCCACCGAGCAGGCCGGCTACGAGATCCGCGGCTCGCACTCCAAGATCAGCCGGATGGAACTCGGCCGGGTCGGGTTCAAGGAGCGCGACGTCGCCGACCTGCTCACCTTCTACGGCGTCTCCGACCCCGCCGAGCGCGCGCCGCTGCTGGAGCTGGCGAAGGAGGCCAACACCCCCGGCTGGTGGCACCGGTACGGCGACGTCCTCGCGAGCTGGTTCGAGGTCTACCTCGGCCTGGAGGAGGCGGCCTCGCTGCTGCGCGCCTACGAGCTGCAGTTCGTGCCCGGCCTGTTGCAGACCGAGGACTACGCCCGCGCCGTCGTCCGGCTCGGCTTCTCCGACGCCGCCGAGGACGAGATCGAACGGCGCGTGCAGCTACGCACGCTCCGGCAGGAACGGTTCACGGCGCCTGGCGCGCCGACCCTGTGGGCCGTCGTGGACGAGGCGGTCGTGCACCGCCCGCTCGGCGGCCGCGAGGTGATGCGGCAGCAGATCAAGCATCTGGTCGAGATGTCGGAGCTGCCCAACGTGACGTTGCAGATCGTGCCGTTCGGCGCGGGCGGCCACGCGGCGGCGGGCGGCCCGTTCACCATCCTGCGGTTCGCCGAACCCGGCCTGTCCGACGTCGTCTACCTGGAGCAGCTCACCAGCGCGCTCTACCTCGACAAGCCGACGGACATCGACACGTACATGCGCGCCATGAACAACCTCTGCATCACCGCCGAGCGTCCCGACAGGACCACGGACTACCTCAGAGGGATCCTGAACGACCTCTGAAACGACCTCTGACCCGCTTCACCGCCCCGGGCGCGCGAGGCCCGGGGCGCCGAGGGCCGGGTCGTCAGGTCGGCGCGTCAGGTCGGGCGGGGGTCGAGGACGGGCTCGTCGCGGCTGCGGCTCCCGCCGCGGAACTCCGCGACGACCTCCCCGCCGGGGAAGCGGCGGACGGTGACGTCGTAGATCCCGCTGCGGCCGTAGCGGACGCGTTCCACCGCGGTCGCCTCCAGGACGTCCCCGGTACGGGCCGGCGCGACGAACACGACCTCCGCGGACGCGGCGACCGTCACGGCGTCATGGGTGTTGCACGCGTAGGCGAACGCGGAGTCGGCCAGAAGAAAGACGTAGCCGCCGTGGGCGATCCCGTGGCCGTTCACCATCGTGTCGCCGACCGTCATCCGCAGCCGGGACCGTCCGGGGGCGATCTCGGTGACCTGCATCGCGAGGTCCTGCGCCACCTTGTCGCGCGCGTACATCGTCTCGGCGCAGCGCCGCGCCATTTCAGCCTCGTCCACCAGGCCAGGGTAGGAGACGCCGGAACCGGGGCTTTCGCCGGGAAGGCGATCCGGGGTTCGGCGGTTATGCGGGGGCCGTGCCGTTGCGGCACGGCGCGTAATGACCAGCCGGACTCGACCCCCAGGAGAAGGCATGTTGTTCGGGAAAGAGCACGTCGTGCGATACCAGGAGACGGACGGCGAAGTCGGCCACGAGTGGCGGGGCACCGTCACATTGCTGCTCACCACGACCGGGCGCCGCAGCGGGAAGGAACGCACGACGCCGCTCATTTACCAGCAGGCAGGGGACGCCTATCTCATCGTCGCGTCCAATGGCGGCGCCGACGACCATCCGCTTTGGTACAAGAACATCCAGGCCGATTCCGAGGTGAAGGTTCAGGTGAAGGGCGACCGGTTCACCGCGCGGGCCCGTACCGCGACTCCGGAGGAGAAGCCCGCCCTGTGGTCGAAGATGACGGCCGTCTGGCCCGACTTCGACGTATATCGGACGAGGACGGGCCGCGACATTCCCCTGGTCGTCCTCGAACGCGTCTGAGGCGGGCGGTTTCCCTTTCGCGGTGCGGGGCGGGCGTGTAGCGTCGTCGTAGAACATTCATTCGACCATCGTCCGTCCGACGCAGCCGAGGTGCCTGGGTGCCGACGTCACAGATTGCTGACACCGAGCCGCCGCCACGGCTGCTGCGGCGCTGGGAGATCGACCCGTCCGGCGGCACGGCCCCGCTCGACGACGGCGCCCGGCCCGGAACCGGGTCTGGGCGCAGACGCTGGCGGGTCGACACGGCGGACGGCGCGTTCTTCCTGAAGGAGTACGCCGAGCCCGACCGGCGGCGCGTGCAGTTCCGGCACGCCGTCACCACGGCGCTGGACGAGGAGGGCCTGCCGGTCCTCGCGCCCATGCCGGCGCGCGGTGGCCGGACGCTGGTCACCGCCGCCGGTCGCGGCTACGTCCTGCACCCGTGGGTCGGTGGACGCGGGCGCGGCGGGCTGGAGCTCACGTTCGGCCAGTGCGAGGCGCTCGGTGAGCTGCTCGGACGGCTGCACGCCGCGCTCGACCGGCTGACGCCGCCGGTGCAGCAGAGCCTTCTGGTGCCGACGCCGCGCGCCGCCGACGCGGCCACGGCCGTCGAGGAGATGCTGCGCGACGTCCCTGGCGACGGCGACGGCACCGACTTCGACGCGCTGACCGGGCGCCGCCTGCGCGAGCGCGGCGCGCTGCTCGCCGAGTTCGCCGACCATCAGCCGCCGGAGATCGAGGTCAGCACGGTCGGGCATCTGCACGGCTCGTTCCACGCCGGGCATCTGCGGTACGGCGGGTCGGGCAACGTCACCGCCGTTCTCGGCTGGGGCTCGCTGACGACCGGTCCCGTGGCGGGCGAGGTCGTGCGGGCGGCGGCGCGGCTGTTCGCGTGCGACGACGAGCGCGGGCTCGACCTCGACCGCGTCGAGGCGTTCGTGCGCGGCCACCGTTCGGCGTTCCCGCTGGACGCCGGGCAGATCCAGGCGGCGGTGCACCGGGAGTGGTGGGAGCGGCTCTGCGACGTGGCGCCGCTGCGGCACCGGTACCTGGGCGAGGACGGTGCGGGCGGGCGCGGTTCCGCCGCCCTGGTGGCGTGGTGGTCGGCGCAGCTCGACCGGACGCTCGACGCGTTCGCCGCGCCCTACACCGCGCCGGAGGCCACCGACTACGCCGACGCGCCCGGCGACAGCCCCGCCTTCGGCTGACCGGCACGGCCACCCTCCGCGGCGGGCCGCCTGTGATACAAAATTCTGGATCGCACAGTCTAAAAGGAGCGGACATGACAGCAGTCGCGATGCTCGGCACCGGGATCATGGGCGCGGCGATGGCCCGGAACCTGCTCAAGGACGGCCACCGGGTCGCGGCGTGGAACCGCACCCGGTCGCGCGCCGAGCCCCTCGCCGCGGACGGCGCGACCGTGGCGGGCTCCCCCGCCGAGGCGGTCGCGGGCGCCGACGTGATCATCACGATGCTGAACGACGGCGAGACGGCCCTGTCGGTGCTGGCGGAGGCGTCGCCGGAGTTGCGCGCCGGGCAGGTGTGGGCGCAGATGGGCACGGTCGGCGTCGAGGACGTGCCGCGCCTGGCGGCCTTCGCCGCCGAGCGGGGTCTCGCATTCGTCGACGCGCCCGTGCAGGGGACGAAGGGGCCCGCCGAACAGGGGAAGCTGATCGTCCTCGCGGCCGGGCCGCCGGACGCGCGCGCCGCCGTCGACCCGGTGTTCGACGCGGTCGGGGCGAGGACGCACTGGCTGGACGAGGACGGGGCGAGCGGCGCGGGCACCCGGCTCAAGCTCGCCGCCGTCAGCTACGCGATCTCGCTGACCGGCGTCATCGCGGAGTCGGTCGCGCTGACGGAGGGCCTAGGCCTCGACCCGTCGCTGCTCGGCGAGGTCCTCACCGGCGGCCCGCTCGACTGCGCCTACCTGCAGGTGAAGATGAAGGCCATGGTCACGGGCGACTTCGAGCCGAGCTTCGCCGTCCGCAACGCGGAGAAGAACACCCGGCTGATCCACGAGGCCGCCGGGTCCGCGGGCATCCGGGTCGACGTCAACGACGCGTCGGGGGCGCGGTTCCGCCGCGTCATCGAGCAGGGCCACGGCGACGAGGACATGGCCGCCACCTACCGGGCGAGCTTCCCCGCCTGATCCGCGCTGATCCGCTCACCCGAAGCCCCGGGGCGTGCCGGTGCCGGACGGCCGGTGGACGGCGAGCGAGGATGGTGGCCATGGACGTTCTGAGCAGCCGCATCCTGCTGCGCCCGGCCGACCCGGCACGCACCCAGGGCTTCTACCGCGACGTGCTCGGGCTCGCGGTGTACCGCGAGTTCGGCCCGGCCGGCTCGCCCGGCGTCGTGTTCTTCCTCGGCCCGGGTTTCCTGGAGGTGTCGGGGCACGGCGCGGGCGGGACGGGCTCGTCCCCGATGGTGTGGCTTCAGGTGCGCGACGTCCGGGCGGAGCACGAGCGGCTCGCGGCGGCCGGGGCGCGCGTCACGCGGGAGCCGCGCGCGGAGCCGTGGGGCCTGGTCGAAATGTGGATCGAGGACCCCGACGGCGTCAAGATCGTTATCGTGGAGGTCCCGGAGGGCCATCCCCTGCGCCGCGACCCGCGTTCCTGACCACGACCCCGATGGTGACGATGACCGACGACTACTGGAACCACAACACGCACTACCACGACGTCGTACTGCGCAGCGTGCCACGCGGGTGCGGCGAGGCCTTGGACGTCGGCTGCGGCGACGGCCTGCTCGCGCGGCGGCTGGCGCCGCGCGCCCTGCACGTCACCGGGATCGACCGGTCGCCCGAGATGATCGCCAAGGCGAGGGCGCTGAGCGCGGGCGTCGGCAACGTCGACTTCGTCGAGGCGGGGCTGCTGGAGTACGACCTTCCCGAAGACCACTACGACTTCGTGTGCAGCGTCGCCGCGATCCACCACATGGACTTCGTCAAGGGGATCACGGCGATGAGCGGCGCCGTCCGCCCAGGCGGGAGCCTGGTGGTCATCAGCCTGGCCGCCAACGGGAGCCTGCGCGACTGGGCGTACGCGGTCGCGGGCGTCCCCGCGCACCGCTACCACCGGCTCGTCAACCGGCGGCGCGCGGACGGCGGCCCGGGCGCGCCCGTCGCCGACCCGGACATGACGTGGGGCCAGGTGCGCGACGAGGCGCTGCGGCTGCTGCCCGGTGCTGTCTTCCGCCGGCACCTGCTGTGGCGCTACTCGATCGTGTGGCGGAAACCGCGCTGACCGTCCCGGCCTCGATGCGCGAAAGCTGGAAAAGGCTGGAAGTGTCGGGAGGGGTCGGTACTGTCGGCCGCATGCCCCGGTCCCCCGGCGTCCCGACCCCCGACGAGCTGGAGGCGCGCATCACCGAGTTGCGCGCGTCCGTCCGGCGGGCCATCGCGGCGGGCGACCGGCGGAGGGCCCGCGAGCTGCGCGCCGAGCTGCGGGAGACGGAGCGGGCGTGGGACGACGCCGTCCTCGGCGGCGCCCCCGAGACAGGCGCCCCCGAGACAGGCGCCCCCGAGACGGGCGCCCCCGAGAGCGGCGAGCGTGAGAGCGGGCGCGGGCTGCTGCCGGTGCGCGAGCAGGTCCACCAGGCGCTGACGCTGATCGGCGCGCCCGCCGCGCCGAAGCTGATCGGGTCGGTGTACGCGGCGTTCTTCCCCGGCGAGATCCCGTCCACCCGGCTGACGAGCCTGCGGCGCGACGAGGAACGTTCCTTCCGCACCGCCCCCTACGCGCGGCCGTACTACCTGTGCGCCGCGCTGACCGCCGACCTGCTCGCCCCCGCCCGCGGGCTCCTCACCGTGAGCACCTGGCCGCTGGAACGGCGGATCGTCGGCCCGCTGGGCCCGCGCACCGACTTCCTCACCGCCGCCGCCAGGCTCGCCGAGCACGCCGCCGCCGGACGCGGGACGCCGCCGCCCGCCGTGCAGAGGCTGCTGTGGCGTTTCGCGTCCAACATTCCCGGTGCCGCGACCGGTACGGTCGGTACAGCCGATCCGGCCGCGCTCGCCGAGGCCGCCCGGGCCGAGCTGGACGTGCACCGCGAACCCGACCGGCGGCGGCGCGAGTCCGCCGCGCGGCGCGCCCGGGACCGGCTCGACGACGCGGAACGGCTCTTCGGCAGCCGGCTGCGAGCCGTCCGGGCCGCGCGCGGCCCCGGACGGCGCCCCGCCCCAACTGGAGAGACGGACGAATGACCGACACCGCACCGGACCTGGACCGGCTGCGCGGCGCCGCGCCCCCGCGCAACCACGACGCCCGCACGATCGCCGCGCTGACGTCCAACCCCGGCTGCGCCCGCCGGGGCCTGCTGGACGCGGCGGGCGTCGACAAGGACGCGGTGGCGCGGGAGCTGGGCTTTCCCGCCCCGTTCGGCCAGTCGCGGTTCGCGATCACGCGCGGGAACGCGTTCGAGGCGCAGGTGAAGGCGGACGGCTGCGCGGAACTGCTGACACTGCTGCGCGACGGGCTCGGCCTCGACGTCCCCGAGGTGGCCTACGACGATCTGGAGGTGGTCGCCGGGAACGAGGGCCGTGAGCTGCGGCACTCGCGCACCCGCCGGCTCCTCGCCCGCGCGCTGGAGACCGGCGAGGGCACCCTGTTCGACCATCCGCTGCTGCGGCTGGAGATCGCCGGGCGGCCCGCGTACCTGGAGCCGGACGTGATCGCGTTCCAGTTCGCGGGCCGGCTGCACGTCATCGAGATCAAGTCGTTCGCCGTCGTGGACGGGCAGGCCGAGCCGGAGCAGGTCGCCGCGGCGGCGCGCCAGTCGGCGGTGTACGTGCTGGCGCTGCGCCGCCTCGTCGCCGAGCTGGGGCACGATCCGGGCCGGGTCTCGCACGAGGTGTTCCTGGTCTGCCCGGAGAACTTCTCCAACCGTCCGTCCGCGACGCCGCTGGACGTGCGGCCGCAGCTCGCCGTCCTCGAACGGCAGTTCGCGCGCCTCACCCGCGTCGACACGATCATGGCGGAGCTGCCCGGCGACCTGACGTTCGAGCCCGGGGAGGCGCTCGCCGCGTCCGTCCGGGCGGTGGACGCGCGGTACGCGCCCGAGTGCATGGCGGGCTGCGAGATGGCGCTGTTCTGCCGGGACGAGGCGCGGGCCTGCGGCGAGACGGGCGCGCTCGGCCGGAACGTCCGCGACGACCTCGGCGGCGTCGACACGATCGGCACGGCGCTCGCGCTGGCGGACGGATCGCTGGCGCCGTCCGACGACCTCGCGGAGACGGCCGAGCAGCTGCGCGCCGCGGCCCGGCTCCGCGCCGAAGCCCTGGACGGGGCGGCGTGATCCGCCGGTGAGCGCGCTGACCTCGCTCGCCCGGCTGGAGGCGGCGGCCGCCGGTGCCGCGCGGCCGCTCGCGACGGTGCGGCACTGCCATGTCCCGGACGCGCCGCTGGTGCTCGTCCCGCTGAAGCTCGCCGGGGAGGCGGCCGCGCCGCTGGCGGTGCTGGCCGGGAACAGGCGCGACGACCCGTCGCTGCTGGTCGTGCCGCAGCCCCGCAACCGCGACCTGCGGTTCGCGTTCGCCGCCGCCCTCGCCAAGCTCGTCCTGAACCACATCGAGACGAGCCGGGGCGAGGTGGAGGAACTCCCGCCCGGCAAGGACGGCGACGATCGGATCAGGTACGGCGACGCGCCGCAGCTCCTCGTCCCGAACCGGGGCGGTGTGGCGTTCCTGCGGCTGCTGGGACGCTCGACGCGGTTCCGGAGCACAGAGGGCCCGTACGCGGTCGACCCGGCCGTCCCGGTGCTCGGACGCTGGCTGACCTGGTTCGCCGACCGGCACGACCACCCCGGGTCGTCGCTGCTCGGCGCGATGACGGAGATGCTTCGGCTGCACTGGGCGACGGGCCAGAGCTCCCTGGAGGACGGCAACCTCGCCGCGCTGATGGGCTGGATCGACCCGCCGGACGGCCTGGACGGCCCGGCCGCCGCGGCCCGCGCCGAGGACCCGGTGCTCAGCCCGCCCGCGGGCCCGGCGACCGACCCGACCTTCGACAACGAGGTCCTCGCCCCCGCGATCGCCGCCTACGACCAGGCCGGTCCCGGCTCGCGCGCCGAGGAACGGCTCCGCGCCGCCCTCGCCGGGCAGCTCGCCCCGACCTGGGACCTGATGTGGCGGGCCGTCGACCTGCTGCGCGCGCTGCCGGAGGGCGCGAGCGTGCGGGGACGCTGGGAACGCGACCGGGACGCCTTCACCTACTACCACCAGACGTTCGGCGAGGCGTACCCGCAGGCGCGCCGCGACGCGCCCGTCCGCGCGGCGCGGCGGCTGCACGACCTCGAACGCGCCCAGGACGCCTACGACGCGCAGCGCGCCTTCGACGACCCCCTGGTCATGGCCGAGTACCGGCTGGCGGGCCAGGCGTTCGGCGGTGTCGTCACCGGCTGCGACCCGACCCGTCTCGACGAGACCGGCAAGCGCCCCAAGCTCCGCCCCCACCTGCGCGTCGGCACACAGGACCCGCTGCGCCTCGACCCCGGCACGACCGTGTGCAATGCCGCCCGCCCCGCGCTGAAGGGCAGGATCGTCGAGCTGGGCGACGGCAGCGTGCTGCTGGAGCTGACGGGCGGGATGGGCCGCAAGCTCACCCCCGAGCCGGGCACCGTGCCCCGGGTCGGCGACCGGGTCTGCTTCACGTCCCTGACGGACGGCTCGTTCGGCGCGGCGAAGTTCCCCGACCGCGAGGACACGCCATGGACGCACGGCGGCCCGCCCGAGGAGTACGTTCCGACCAACGAGGACGCTGAAGAGGACTGGTCGTGACCGAACACGCAACCCGCCACCTGGCACCGGTGCGCACGTCCGAGCCGGAGGACCCGTCGCGGGCCGCGGCGCGAGTGGTCGACGACGTGCTCGCCGACCTCGGCGGCGGGCACCGCGGCGTGGTGGTCGACTCCCCGCCCGGCGCGGGCAAGTCGACGCTGGTGGTCCGCGCCGCCGCGCACCTGGCCGGGGCGGGCGAGCGGCTGATGATCGTGGCGCAGACGAACGAGCAGGTCGACGACCTCATCGAGCGGATCGCGGGCAGGCATCCCGAGATCACGCTCGGCCGCCTGTCGGCGTCGGGGTACGTGCCGTCCGAGCGGGTCCTGGCGCATCCGGCGGTGCGGGTCGCGCAGAAGGCCGCGGACCTCGCCGAGCACACCGTCGTGATCGCGACCGCCGCGAAATGGGCGACGCTCTCCGAGGGCTCCTGGCCGTGGGCGATCGTGGACGAGGCGTACCAGATGCGCTCCGACATGCTGCTGCGCATCGCCGGACGCTTCGAGCGCGCGCTGTTCGTCGGCGACCCGGGCCAGCTCGACCCGTTCTCCACGGTCGAGGTCGAACGGTGGGCGGGCCTGACCTGGGACCCGATGCGCAGCGCCGTGTCCGTCCTGCTGGCGCACAACCCGGAGCTGCCCGTCCACCGGCTGCCGGTGTCGTGGCGGCTGCCCGCGTCGGCCGCGCCCGTCGTGTCGGACGCGTTCTACCCGTTCACCGGGTTCCGCGCCGGGACGGGCCCGGGCGAGCGGCGGCTGGAGTTCGGCGCGGGCGGCATGGGCACCACCTACGACCGGGCGCTCGAAGAGGCCGCCGCGACCGGCTGGGCGCTGTACGAGCTGCCCGCGCGGCACACGCTGCGCACCGACGCCGAGGCCGTCCGCGCGACGGCGGCGCTCGCCGTCCGCCTGCTCCAGCGCGGCCCCGCCGCGCACTCCGAGCACGGGACGAGCACGGTCGACGCCGGCCGCGTCGCGATCGGCGCGGCGCACCGCGACCAGGTCACCGCGATCCGCGCCGCGCTCGGCGCGCACGGCGACGGCATCACCGTCGACACCGCGAACCGGCTCCAGGGCCGCGAGTACGACGCGACGGTCGTGCTGCACCCGCTGTCCGGGCGCCGCGACGCCACCGCGTTCCACCTGGAGTCGGGGCGGCTGTGCGTCCTGACGTCACGGCACCGGCACGCGTGCGTGGTGGTGGCGCGGGCGGGCATCCCCGAACTGCTGGACGCGCACCCGTCGGCGGAGCCGGTGCACCTCGGCGTGCCGGTGAAGTTCCCGGACGGCTGGGAGGCGAACCAGTCCGTCCTCGCCCACCTGGCCCGGCACCGCGTCGTCGCCGGAGCCTAGGCGGGCCCCTCGGGCGCGGCGGGCCGGGCTGTCGCGGCGGTCGCGGCCCAGCGGCCGTTGTTCCGGCTGATCGCGATCGGATGGTCGAAACACGCGCTGACCAGCTCCGTCGTGAGCACCTCGGCGGCCGGGCCCGATGCCAGCACCTGCCCGTCCCGCAGCAGCAGCGCGTGGCTGGTGCTGGTCGGCAGCTCCTCCAGGTGGTGGGTGACGAGCACGGTCGTCAGATCGGGACGGTCCGCGCGCAGCTGGTCGATGCCGGCCAGGAGGCGCTCGCGGGCGGCGACGTCCAGCCCGGTCGCGGGCTCGTCGAGGAGCAGCAGCGCCGGGTCCGGCATCAGCGCACGCGCGATCAGCGCCCTGCCCCGCTCCCCCTGCGACAGGTTCGGCCAGCGGGCGTCGATCCGCGGCGTCAGGCCCAGCAGCTCGATCAGCTCGGCGGCGCGGCGCAGGTCGCCGCCGGACGGCGTCCAGCGCGGGACCAGCTCGATCGTCCCCGTCACACCCGTCAGGACGATCTCCCGGACGGTCCGCGCCGACTCCAGCGGATGCCGCGGGTTGACCTGCCCGATCAGCCTGCGCAGCTCCTGGACGTCCACCCGTCCGAGCCGCCGCCCCAGGATCTCCGCCGACCCGCGCGTCGGATGCGTGTACGCGCCGAGGATGCCGAGGAGCGTGCTCTTGCCCGCGCCGTTCGGGCCGATCAGCGCCCAGTGCTCGCCGCGCAGCACCGTCATCGTGACCCGGTCGAGCAGCACCCGCCGCTCCCGGACGAGATCGACCTTGTCTGCGTTCAGGACGACGTCGGACACGGAACCTCCAAGGAAGATCTTCAACGTATCGAAGATCGCGCCGACGGGTACGAGCCGGGGGCCCGGCCGGATACTGTGAGATCCGGTGCCTCAGGATCAGGGGGAGGGACATGGAGGACATCGGCTTCATGTGCGCCCGTTGCGGCGGCGAGGTGCACGACGTCACGCACAACCGTGAGGGGTCGCTCGACGGGGTCGGGTACCGCCACAACCGGCGCGTGGAGCCGTGGGACCACGAGCTGGAACTGGCCGTCGGCGAACCCGCCGAGCACGACCAGTCCTGCGACTTCTGCGGCGCCGCCGGGCCGAGCTGGCTCTACTACCCCACGCTCGACCCCGAGGACACCGACATGTTCGAGGTCGAGCTCGACACCACGCACCTGTCGGACGACGACACCGCCGTCGCCGTCCTGAACATGCTCTACCCGTGGTACGCGTGCGACACGTGCTCCGTCCTGGTCGCCGACCGCAACGTCGACGTCCTCATCGACCGCGCCCTGGACCGCACCCCCGTCCCCGAGGACGGCCCCGTCGACGAGGAGACCGTCCGCGCCCGCCTCCAGGGCTCCCTCTCCGTCTTCTTCACCACCCGCCCCGGCCGCCCCCAACCATCCCGGGCTGTATAGGCCCAGGGGGGCGACCCCCTGGAACCCCCGTCAGGCACGGCGGGCGTTCCGTCCGGGTGGGGTGGCCTGCATCGTCCGGGGTGAGATGTGTTGTGTCTGTGGGGCGGATTATGATCGATGCCGTTTTTGGTGTGGTGGCGAGCACGGGGGAAAGAAGTGATCATTGAGAGACGGTTCCATGGACCGGACGGGTCGGGGAACGGCGGATACGTGGCGGGGCGCCTGGCGGGGCGGGTGCCGGTCGACACGGTGACGGTGACGCTGCGGCGGCCGCCGCCGCTCGAGACCGAGCTGACCGTCACGGCGGAGGACGAGCGCGGGCACAGCGTGCGGCTGTGGGACGGGGACGTGCTCATCGCCGAGGCCCTCGCGGGGGCGATCGTGGTGCCGCCCATCGCGCCGGTCTCGTTCGAGGAGGCCATGGAGGGGGCGGAGAAGTTCCGGGCGGTGGAGAACCACCCGTTTCCGCGCTGCTTCGTGTGCGGGCCCGAGCGGGAGGCGGGCGACGGGCTGCGGCTCGAACCGGGCCCCGTGGGTGACGGCACGGTCGCGACGCCGTGGGTTCCGGAGCGGGTGCCCGAGCGGGAGCTGGTGTGGGCGGCGCTGGACTGTCCCGGCGGCTGGTCGTTCGACGTGGCGGGCCGTCCGGCGGTGCTCGGCACGATGACCGGGCAGGTGATGGACGTCCCGGACGCCGGGGAGCGGTGCGTGGTGATGGGTCTCGCGCGCAGCCGCGAGGACCGCAAGATGCACGCGGCGACGGCGCTGTACGGGTCGGACGGCCGGCTGCTCGGCCGCGCCGAGCAGATCTGGATCGAGATCGACCCCGAGCGGTTCGGACACTGACGGGCGGTCACCGCCGATGATCCGCCAGCCGTGAACCATGTCCGGTTCCGCATGATTTCTTGAAATGTGTCGCCGGACATGGCCAGGCCGCCCGGTCCGGGTGTTCAATCTGAGCTTCCGCGACAACGGAGGCGGTCTCCATGAGCGAAGACGCGTTGCTCCTGGTCGGGGTCGCCGCCCTGGCCGTTTACACGGGCGTCCACTGGGAACGCGCCCGCCGCGCCGTGACGGACCTGAAGCACGGGCGGCGACGGGTCGACGGCCTGCGGCAGGCCGTGGCACGCGAACGCGGCCAGGTGGCGATGATCACCGTGGTGGTCGTGCTGACGCTCTACGTGGCGACGAAGTACGGCTGAGTCCGGCGTCCCGGCGGCGTGTGCGTCAGGGGCCGGTGAAGAGCGGGTCCTCGCGGTCCGCGCCGTTGACCGGGCGGGGATGGTTCGGCGGGGCGGGCGGGTTGGGGCCCTGCGGCGGGCGGTTTCCGGCGCCGGGTCCGGGTGGGCCGTCCGGGACGGGCGCCGCGGGCGGGCCGACCGGCGCGCCGATCGGCGCCGGGCCGGTGTGCTGCGGCCGCGGCTGCGGCGGTTGCGGCTGCGGCCCGGACGGGGCCGGGCCGCCGATCGGGGGCGGGCCGGGCGGCATCCCGGCGGGCGGTGGTCCCGCGGGCCCCGGCGGTGGCATCGGCGGAGCGCCGCCCGGCATCCGGCCGCCGGGCGGGACGTTGGACGACAGCGTGTTGTGGGTGAACTGGTCGATCTGGCGGCGGGCGCGGTCGGCCTCGGCGCGGGCGGCGTCGCGTTCCTCGGCGAGGGCGGTCAGCGCGGCCTGCTGCTCGGCGACCGACTGCGACAGCTGCCGCAGCTGGACGGCCTGATCGTTGATCTTGGCGTTGAGGTCCTCGCGCTCGGCCGTCACGGCCTGCGCGTGGGCCTGGGCGGCGTCGCGTTCCTTGATGGCGTCCTCGGCGCGGGCCTTGGCGCGGACGGTCTCCGCCTCCGCCTCCGACTGGGCCCGCATCGCGGCGGCGCGCTCGGCCTCGGCCTTGCTGGTGGCCTGCATGGCGCGCTGCCGCTGCGCCTCGGTGTCGCGCATCGCGTTGCGCAGGTCCTCGGCGCCCTGCTTGGCGACGGCGGCCTCGACGCGCTGTGCCTCGACGGCGCCTTCGGCCTCGGCGAGCTTGGAGTGCAGGGCGACGAGTTCGGCGCGGGTGCTCTCCAGCGCGGCGAGCAGCTCGGTCTCGCGGGCGGCGACACGGTCGCGTTCGCTCTCGGCGGCGAGCTTCGCGGTCGTCGACTGCTGCGCGACCTGGTGGGCCTCCTCCCACGCCTGCTGCGCGGCGTCGCGCTTGGCGGTCGCGACCTTGGCCTCCTCGCGGAGGCGGACGGCGTCCTGCTCGGCGGACTCGGCGCGTTTGCGGGCGGACGACGCCTCGTGCCACGCCTCCTCGGCCTTGCGCTGCGAGGCGTCCCGTTCGCTCTGCGCGATGGCGAGCTCGCGGGCCGCCTCGGCCCGCACCTCGGCGACGCGCCGCTCCACCCCGGCGACGCTCAGCTCGGACGTCAGCGAGTCGGCGAGCAGGTCGGCGGCGTTCTCCAGCCGCTCGACCATCTCCCACGCCGCGGCGACCTGCCCGGTGAGGCCCGGCGCGCCCCGGCCGCGCTCGCGGCGGTCGCGCGCCTCGCGGGCGCAGACGCCGTCGTTGTCCTGGCAGTAGCGGACGGCCCGGACGGCCCCCACGGGCTGCGGGACGGGACGTCCGCAGTTCGCGCAGGGCCACACCGTGACCGGATCGCCCAGCCGGGCGACCGCCGTCTCCGCCGACTCCCCCGGACCGGTGCCCCCTGGCTCGGCGCCGCCCGGACCCGGATCGTTCACCGGCCCGGCGCCGGAGGTTCCGGTGCCCCCGTTCCCCGCGCCTTCGGAGACCGCGCCCTGGGGAGCCGCGGCCGTCCCCTCGGGGCCGCTATTGTCGCGCTCTTCGGTGTTAGGCATGGAATGAACCATACGCACTGATCCGAGATGCTGCAGTGACTTGCGAGGTACATGTGGGGACGCACATGCCGTGTCGGCCCCAGTACCAATGGTCACGGCGAGGACGGCGGATTTCGGAAACGCCGGGCCCGTGGGGCCTCCGGCCCAACGGGCGGGGTCAGTGTCCGGCGAAGCGGTCGGTGGCCTCGATCAGCCGGTCGCGGGTGCCGGGCTCGGAGCCGCCGTGGCCCGCGTCCTCGACGATGTGCAACTCCGCCTCGGGCCAGGCGCGGTGCAGGTCCCATGCCTGGTCGGGCGGGGTCTTCATGTCGTAGCGGCCGTTGACGATCACGGCGGGGACGTGCCGGACGCGGTCGACGCCGGCGAGCAGGCCCGCCTCCGGGAGGAAGCCGCCGTGCGCGGTGTAGTGGTTCAGGATGCGGGCGAACGCCAGGGCGGTGGCGTCGTCGAGATCGGGCGGCGGGACGGGCAGCAGCGTGTTCGCGGCGATCTCCCAGCCGTTCCACGCCCTGGCCGCCGGAAGGTGGACGGCCGGGTCCGGGTCGCCGAGGCGGCGGCCGTAGGCGGTGAGCAGGTCGTCCTGCTCGGCGGGCGGGATCGCGTCGCGGAACGCCGCCCACTCGGCCGGGAACAGGTGCGCCGCGCCCGTGGGCGTGAGCGACCACGCCTCGTCCTCCGGACGGATCAGCCACACACCGCGCAGCACGATCTCCGTCACCCGGTCCGGGTGCGCCTGCGCGTAGGAGAGCGCGAGGGTGCTGCCCCAGCTTCCGCCGAACACGAGCCAGCGCTCGACGGACAGGTGCTCGCGCAGCCGTTCGATGTCGTCCACCAGGTGCGGTGTGGTGTTGTGCTCCAGGGACACGGCCGGGTCGCCCGCGTGCGGGACGCTCCGTCCGCACCCTCGCTGGTCGAACAGGACGATCCGGTAGGCGGACGGGTCGAAGAACCGCCGGTTGTCGGGCAGCACGCCGCCGCCCGGCCCGCCGTGCAGGAACACCGCGGGTTTCCCGTCCGGGTTCCCGCAGGTCTCCCAGTAGATCCGGTTCCCGTCGCCGACGTCGAGCAGCCCGGAGTCGTACGGCTCCACCGGCGGATAGAACTCTCGCAACCCCATGAGACCAGTCATACCCGACGATTGATCATGGTTCGGCCCAGCTCACCTATGATGCGCGGCGTGACGGAGCTGAGATGCACGCTGTGCGGGAGCACGAACATGCAGGAGGGGTTCGTGGAGGACTCCGGCCAGTACGCGCGCGGCTTCGCCCGCTGGGTCGCGGGTCCGCTGAAGAGAGGCGTGTTCGGAGGCGCGAAACTCCTCGGGAAGCACCGGCTGCAGATCCACGCGTTCCGCTGCGGGAACTGCACCCACCTGGAGCTGTTCGCCTACGACGACTGAAACCGGCCGAAGCGGCGGACCACGGCCGGAGCCGCCGAGTACGGCCGGAGCGGCTAGAGCGCGGCCATCGCTTTGCGGATGCGCTTGTCGGAGACGGGGAAGCGTGTACCGAGCTGCTGGGCGAAGAGGCTGACGCGCAGTTCCTCCAGCATCCAGCGGACCTGGGCGGCGGGCTCGTCCGCTCGGCGGGACGGGTGCAGGCGCCGCAGCGTCTGCTCGTACTCGCGCGTCAGCACGTCGACCTGGTCGGCGAGGAGCCGGTCGCGTCCGGGGTTCTCGGGGAGCTTGTCGAGCCTGATCTGCAGGGCGCGCAGGTAGCGGGGCAGGTCGGGCAGCCGCGCCCATCCGGTCTCGGTGACGAACCCGGGGTGGACGAGCGCCGCGAGCCGTGCCCGGACGTCGGTCAGGGCCGGGACGAGCGTGAGGCTCGTGGTGCCGCGCACCCGCCGGTCGACCTCGTGGGATTCGGCCAGGACGCGTTCGGTGAGCGCGACGATCTCGGCGGTCGCGTCGTGCAGGTCGGCGCGGACGCGGTCGTACAGGGCGCGGAAGGCGTCCTCGTTCCAGGCGGGCCCGCCCGCCTCGGCGATGAGCCGGTCGGCGGCGGCGGTGACGCAGTCGTCGAACAGCGCGGCGACGGAGCCGTGCGGGTTGTGGCTGAGCGCCAGCTTCCCCTGGTTGGTGAGCCGTCCCTGGATGAGCTTCACGGGCGACGGCGCGTTCAGCAGGATCAGCCGCCGGGTGCCGAGCCACATCGCGCGGGCCTGCTCGGCCTCCGTCTCGTACATCCGCACGGAGACGCTGTCGCCGTCGTCGGTCAGCGCCGGGTACGCCTTGACGTCGTAGCCGGATTGGGTGCGCTCGTAGGTGCGGGGCAGTTCGCCGATCGTCCATTCGCGGAGGCCGGAGCGTTCGACGGTCGACGCGGCCTTCGACAGCGTCCCGCGCACCTTGCCCGCGAGGCGGCGTTTCAGCTCGTCCAGATCGGTGCCCTCGCCGAGCGCGCCGCCCCCCTTGGCGGCGCGGTCGTCGACGACGCGGAAGGTGATGCGCAGGTGGGCGGGCAGGCGCGACGGGTCCCACGCCTCGCGCGCGACCGGGACGCCCGTCATAGCGGTCAGCTCGCGTTCGAGGGCGGCCAGGAGCGGCTCGGTGCGCGGCGCGACACGGTCCAGGATCTTGCGGGCGTAGTCGGGCGCCGGGACGAAGTTGACCCGCAGCGGCTTCGGCAGCGAGCGGATCAGCTCGGTGACCAGCTCGGTCCGCAGCCCCGGGACCTGCCACTCGAACCCGTCCGGCCGGACCTGGTTGAGGATCTGCACGGGAACGTGGACGGTCACGCCGTCGGCGTCGGTGCCCGGCTCGAACTGGTAGGTGAGGCGCAGCCGCAGCGCGCCCTGCTTCCACGCGTCCGGGTAGTCGGCTTCGCTGACGCCGCCCGCCGTCTCGTTGATGAGCATCGACTTCTCGAACCCGAGCAGGTCGGGCTCGTCGCGCCGGGCCTTCTTCCACCAGGAGTCGAAGTGCCGCCCGGACACGACGTCCTCGGGGATCCGCTCGTCGTAGAAGTCGAAGAGGGTCTCGTCATCAACCAGAATGTCGCGGCGGCGGGCGCGGTGCTCCAGCTCCTCCACCTCGTCCAGCAGCGCGCGGTTGTCGTGGAAGAACCGGTGATGTGTCTCCCAGTCGCCTTCGACGAGCGCGTGCCGGATGAACAGCTCCCGCGACAGTTCCGGGTCGATGCGCCCGTAGTTGACGCGGCGGTCGGCGACGATCGGCACTCCGTAGAGCGTGACCTTCTCGTGCGCCATGACGGCGGCCTGCTTCTTCGACCAGTGCGGCTCGCTGTAGCTGCGCTTCACGAGGTGCTCGGCGAGCGGCTCGACCCAGTCGGGTTCGATCTTGGCGTTGACGCGTCCCCAGAGCCGGGACGTCTCGACCAGCTCCGCCGACATCACCCAGCGCGGCGGCTTCTTGAACAGCGCCGACCCGGGGAACACGGCGAACTTCGCGCCGCGGGCGCCGAGGTAGTCCTGGCCGCGGCGCTGCTTGTCCTTCTTGTCGGCGTCGGCGAGGCCGATGTGCGACAGCAGTCCCGCGAGCAGCGACATGTGGACGCGGTCGGGCGCGGCGTCGGCGGTGTTGAGCGTCACGCCGAGCGATTTGGCGACCTGCTTGAGCTGCCCGTGCAGATCCTGCCATTCGCGGACGCGCAGGAAATGCAGGAACTCGCTCTTGCACATCCGCCGGAACGCGCTGCCCGACAGTTCCTTCTGCTGCTCGCTCAGGTAATTCCACAAGTTCAGGTAAGCCAGGAAGTCGGATGTGGGGTCGGTGAACCGGCGGTGCCTGTCGTCGGCGGCCTGCTGCTGCTCGGCCGGACGCTCGCGCGGGTCCTGGATGGACAGCGCCGCCGTGATGATCAGCACCTCGCGGACACAGCCGTTCTTGTCGGCCTCCAGGATCATCCGCCCGAGCCGCGGGTCGACGGGAAGCTGGGCGAGGCGGCGGCCGAGCGGCGTGAGGCGCTTGCGCGGGTCCTTCTGGGACGGGTCGATGGCGCCGAGCTCGTGGAGCAGGTCGACGCCCGCCTTGACGTTGCGCCGGTCGGGCGGCTCGACGAACGGGAACGCCGCGATGTCACCCAGCCCCAGCGACGTCATCTGCAAAATGACGGACGCCAGATTCGTGCGCAGAATCTCCGGTTCGGTGAACTCGGGACGGGACTCGAAGTCGTCCTCCGAATAAAGCCGGATGCAAACGCCCTCGGACACACGGCCGCAGCGTCCCTTGCGCTGGTTCGCCGACGCCTGCGAGACGGGCTCGATCGGCAGCCGCTGCACTTTCAGCCGGTGGCTGTACCGGGAGATGCGCGCGGTTCCGGGGTCGACGACGTACTTGATCCCCGGGACGGTCAGCGACGTCTCGGCGACGTTCGTGGCCAGCACGATCCGCCGCCCGCGATGCGCCTGGAACACGCGATGCTGCTCGGCGGACGACAGCCGCGCGTACAACGGCAGGACCTCCGCCGGGTCGCGGCGCCGCGTGAAGTGCTTGGTCAGCGCGTCGGCGGTGTCGCGGATCTCACGTTCGCCGCTGAGGAACACCAGGACGTCGCCGGGGGCCTCGCGACCCAGCTCGTCGACCGCGTCGAGGATCGCCTGGATCTGGTCGCGGTCGGGGTCGGCGGACGGGTCGTCCGGGTCGGCGACGGGCCGGTACCGGACCTCCACCGGATAGGTGCGCCCCGACACCTCCACGATCGGCGCGTCCCCGAAATGCTCGGAGAACCGCTCCGGGTCGATCGTCGCCGATGTGATGATCACCTTGAGGTCGGGACGGCGCGGCAGGATCTCCTTCACGTACCCGAGCAGGAAGTCGATGTTCAGGCTGCGCTCGTGCGCCTCGTCGATGATCAGCGTGTCGTACTGGCGGAGCAGCCGGTCGGTCTGGATCTCGGCGAGCAGGATGCCGTCGGTCATCAGCTTGACCAGCGTGTCGTCGCTCGACCGGTCGGTGAAACGCACCTTGTAGCCGACGGCGTCGCCGAGCTCGGTGCCGAGCTCCTCGGCGATGCGGTCGGCGACCGTCCGGGCCGCGAGGCGGCGCGGCTGGGTGTGCCCGATCGAGCCGAGCACGCCCCGTCCCAGCTCAAGGCAGATCTTCGGGATCTGCGTGGTCTTCCCCGAGCCCGTCTCCCCCGCGACGATCACGACCTGGTGGTCGCGGACGGCCGCGAGGATGTCGTCCTTCTTCTGCGCGACCGGAAGCTGCGCCGGATAGGTGATCGCGGGCATGGCGAGCCGCCGCCGCTCGACCCGCCGCTCCGCGGCGTCGACCTCGGCGGTGATCTCCTCGGCGATCTTGGCGCGCCGCCCGGCGTCCCGCATCTTCTGCACGCCGTCGATCCGGCGGCGCAGCCGGTGCTGGTCGCGCAGCATCAGCCGCGGCAGTCGCGCGCGCACGTCCGCGAGCGGCGATCTCACAGGTGTCCTCATAACCATCGACAAAGATAGGGCGCGGGGCCCGCCCAGCCCGCAAACCTCCGCACCGTAGCCGGAACGACCTGCCGAAGGCGATCCGTTTTCCGACCAACCTCAGAAACGCCGCCGCCCCGGCCGACATTCCGCCGACAACGCGCACGCGACGCGCCCGGCCGGTCACCCCAAGGCACTGCACCTTCGGCGCCGATCCTCCATCATGGGGAAACGTGGACAGCCACCCGACAGCCGCCGGCCGCTACCGGATCGATCGCCTGCTCGGATCGGGCGGGTTCGCCTCGGTCTGGCTGGGGCACGACCCGGAGCTCGACTCCCCCGTCGCGATCAAGATCCTGGGGGAGCACTGGACGCTGCGCACCGACGTGCGGGAACGGTTCGTCCAGGAGGCCCGGCTGCTTCGCCGCGCCGACTCGCACCGGATCGTCCAGGTCTTCGACATCGGCGAATTGCCGGACGGCCGTCCCTACTTCGTCATGACCTACGCCGACCGCGGCACCCTCTCCGAACGGCTCGCGGACGGCCCGCTCCCGCTGAACGAGGCGCTGCGCACCGCCCGTGAGATCATCCGGGGCGTGCAGGAACTGCACGATCTGGGCGTGGTGCACCGCGATCTCAAGCCGTCCAACGTGCTGCTGCGGTCGGCGTCCGGTGGCGGCGAGCGCCTCATGATCTCCGACCTGGGCATCGCCCGCACCGAGGACCATCTGTCGAGCCTGACGCTGCCCGCCGGTTCACCCGGTTACATGGCCCCCGAGCAGGCGCAGATCGACGGCGCCCCCGACCGCCGCTCCGACGTGTACGGCCTCGGCGCGCTCACCTACCACCTGCTGACCGGCGAGCCGCCCGCGTCCGCGGCCCGTCCGCCGAGCGAGGCCCGGCCCGGCGTCCCGCCCGGCGTGGACGCGGCGGTCCTGCGCGCCCTGGAGCCCGACCGGGAGCGGCGCTGGACGTCGGCGGCGGCGTTCGGGAACGCGCTCGCCGAGGCCACCAGCGAGATCGACACCGACCCGCTCCCCGAGCCCCCGGCGGCACGGCGCCGTCCCCGCCTCCGGCGGCGGACCAGCGTGATCGCCGGGGCCGTCGCGGCCGCCGCCGTCGCGGTCGCCGGTGTCGTCTGGGCCCTCGTCGGAGGCGGGGACGACGGTTCCGCGTCGGCCGGGGACGGCGGCCGGTGGCTACGCGCCGATTCCGGCGTCCCGGAGCGGTACCGCGACCTGATCGTCAAGGCGGGCACCTGGTGCGAGATGCCCGGGCTCAGCCCGGCGCTGATCGCGGCGATGCTGAAGGTGGAGAGCGACTTCGACCCGAACCTGTCCGACCCGGCGAAGAACGAATACGGCATCGCCCGCTGGACGCCCAGCGTGCTCGTCGCCTGGCAGCCGGACGGCCTGAACAACCCCGAGCCGAGGCCCGACCAGATAACCCCGGAAATGTCGATTCCGGCCATGGGCCGGTTCCTGTGCTACTGGGGCAAGGACCTGAAGAGCGTCCCCGGCGACCCCGCGCTGAACCTCGCCGCGACGTATCGCAGCTCGTCCAGGACCATCGTGAAGGCGGGCGGCATCCCCGCCAGGTTCAAGCCGTACACCGACAAAGTGCACCACTACCTGCAGGAGTACCGCCCGCGTTAACGCCTGGGGGCGGCTTGAGAGTGGTGACGGGTTCCGGAACCGAACCCGGCTCAGGCATGAATCAGGCATGGATCAGGCGGGTGACCATTTAACTTCACCTCACCTCATCCCGCGGATGCCCTGGAAGGGAAACGACATGCGAATTACCGGAAGGCGCTTCGCGTCGGGTGCGGCGGCGATGACGCTGACCGCCGCCTTCTCCATTGGCCTCGCGTCCGAAGCGAACGCCGCGACCTTGCACTGGAAGGTCGGCAAACACGTTTCCCATAGCCACGTGTTCAAAGGGGGGTCCGGCAACAAAATGAGGTGCTGGGGCCCCACGGGCGACATTCCCGACGCGGTGATGTGCCACCGGATCGACCGGAACACCACGTACGTCAAGAGCTTGAAGGCCAACGGCAAGTTCAAACTCGGCCAGTACAAGAAACTCGGCAATGGCCCCGCCTGGCGCTGCCAGAACAACTACAAGCGCAAGTCCGGCAACGGCACGTGGGTGGGATGTCATTGGGGGTCGAAACCCCGGGGCTGCACTCACATGCGGGTCGGGCACGGACAGCACGACTGGTACGTGCTCAGCCAGGCCAGCGAGATGATGTGCTTCTGACTCCGCGACCTGGCGTCCGCCGTCGAGCCGGACGAAACCGGTCGTGACCTGCGGGAACATGGCCGCTTAGCTACGCTGGATTTCATGGACCAGCTACGGACGGTCGCGTGAACGCGGGGGTCTCGGCCGCGACCCGGGAACTGGCGGAGCGCCTGGGCCCGGACGCCGTCGCCACGTCCGGTCCGCTCTACGAGAGGACCCGCCGGATCTGGAACGGCGCCGTGACCAGCCGTCCTGCCCTGGTCGTCCACGCCCGCGGGACGGCGGACGTGCAGGCCGCCGTACGCGCCGCCCGCGACCATGACCTGCCGCTGTTGGTGCGCGGCGCGGGACACGACTGGCTCGGACGCGGCGTCCGCGACGGGGTACTGGTCATCGACCTGACCGGAATGCGGCGGGTCGAGGTGGACGCGCGGGCCTCGGTCGCCACGGTCGCCGGCGGTGCCACGGCGGCCGACGTCATCGCGGCGGCGGCGCCGCACGGGCTGAGCGCAGTGACGGGCACGGTCGGCGCCGTCGGCGTGGCCGGCCTGACGCTGGGCGGCGGGTACGGCCTGCTGAACGGCCGCTTCGGCCTGGCGCTGGACAACCTCCTGGCCGCCGACGTCATCCTCGCGGACGGACGAGCGGTGACCGCCGACCCCGGCCACGAGCCCGAACTCTTCTGGGCCATCCGGGGCGGCGGCGGCAACGACGCGGGCGCCGTCGTGATCCCGTCCGTCGGGGCGCGGCGCCATGCGGAGAAGGTCGCGGAATGGGGCGCGGACGCCGTGCTCGTGCAGGCGGTGAGGGCGGCGGGCACACCGGCGCCGTCGCGACGACGCTGCTGCTCCCCCAGGTCGTCGACGCGGTCGAAATCCCCGTGATCGCGGCCGGGGGCTTCTTCGACGGACGCGGGCTCGCCGCCGCGCTGGCGTACGGGGCGGCGGGCGTCGCGATGGGGACCCGGTTCCTGCTGACGTCCGAAAGCCCCGTCCCGGACGCGGTCAAGAACGTCTACCTGAAGACCGCCGAGACCGTGGTGACCCGGCAGGTGGACGGCATGCCGCACCGGGTGCTGCGCAGCGAGCTGGTCGACGCGCTGGAGGGGTCCGGACGGGTCGGCGGGCTGGTCAGGGCGCTGCGCAACAGGGCCAGGTTCAGGAAGCTGTCCGGGATCTCGTGGCGCGAGATGATCGCCGACGGGAGGGCGATGAGGCGCGGCGGGGACCTGTCGTGGTCGCAGGTCCTGATGGCCGCCAACACGCCGATGCTGCTGAGGGCTGCCATGGTGGACGGCCGCCCCGACCTGGGGGTGATGGCGTCCGGGCAGGTCGTCGGCGTCATCGACGACCTGCCCGGCTGCGGTGAGCTGATCGACGGGATCGTGCGGCGGGCGGCGGAGACGATCACCGCTCAGCGGTCCCTTCTGGCGCGCTAGGCCGCGACCGGGCCGGGCGTCAGTAGCGGCCGCCCACCGCCGCGGGGACGGCGTCCAGCTCGGCCAGGTCGGCGGCGGTGAGGTCCAGGTCGGCGGCGGCCGCGTTGTCGCGCAGGTAGCGGGACTTCTTGGTGCCGGGGATCGGGAGGACGTGGTCGCCCTGCGCGAGCGTCCAGGCGATGGCGACCTGCGCCGGGGTCGCGCCGTGCCGTTCGGCGACCGCCCTGACGACGTCCACGATGCGCAGGTTGGCCTTCAGCGCCTCCTCCTGGAAGCGCGGGTTGCCGCCGCGGAAGTCGTCGTCCTCGAACTCGGCGGCGGTGACCGTCCCGGTGAGGAAGCCGCGGCCGAGCGGTGAGTACGGCACGAACGCGGCGCCGTTGGCGGCGCACCAGGAGACCACGTCGCCCGGGCCGTCCGCGGTGGACGGCTCGTCGCCGGGGACGGCGCCCGCGAGGCCGCCGGGGGCGCCCATCGCGTCGCGGGTCCACAGCGACAGTTCCGACTGGACGGCCGCGACCGGGTGCACCGCGTGCGCCCGCGCGGCCTGCGCCACGCTGACCTCCGACAGGCCAAGCCGGCGGACCTTCCCTTCCGTGACCAGCTCGGCCATCGCGCCCCAGGTGTCGGCGAGCGGCACGTCCGGGTCGACGCGGTGCAGGTAGTACAGGTCGATCACGTCGGTGCCGAGACGGCGGAGGCTGTCCTCGGCGGACGCCTTGACGTGCTCGGGCGTGCCGCACTTGTAGAACTTCATGGCCGTCACGTCGGTCACGACGAGGCCGGTCTTGGTCGCGAGGACGGCCTCGTCGCGGCGCCCGGCGAGCGCGCGGCCGACGAGCGACTCGTTGTGGCCGTCGCCGTAGGGCTGCGCGGTGTCGAGGAACGTGACGCCGAGGTCGAGCGCCTCGTGGATCAGCGCGACCGACGCGTCGTCGTCACGCTCGGACGTCGTGTAGGCCCAGCTCATCCCCATGCAGCCGAGGCCGACGGCGCCGACCGGCGTGCCCGCGAACTCGCGGTTCCTCATGACTTTCGCCCCTTTCGTTCTCAAGCCGCCGTGGTCAGGCGGGAGGGTTCGGCGACGGCGGCGACCAGGCCGCCGTCCACGATCAGGTCCTGGCCGTTGACGTACGCGGCGTCCGCCGAGGCGAGGAACGCGACCGCGCCCGCGACCTCCTCCGGCGTGCCGATCCGGCCGGACGCGACCTGCGCGCGGATCGCCCTGGCCTCGTCCTCGGGGACGGCGCCACGGTACATCGGCGTGTCGATGTACCCCGGGCTGACCGAGTTGACCCGGACGCCGCGCGGCCCCAGCTCCGCCGCCAGCGTGCGGGTCAGGCTCTGCACGGCCGCCTTCGTCGCCGAGTACACCGAGCCGACCGGAAGGCCGCGGTGCAGCGTCCACGACGCGTTGATCACGATGGCGGCGTCGCCGGTCAGCAGTGGCAGGGCCTTCTGGACGGTGAAGAAGACCCCCTTGAAGTTGACGTCGACGGCGTTGTCGAAGCCGGCCTCGGTCATCTCCGCCGCCGGGCCGAACACGGCGATGCCCGCGTTGGCGAAGACGACGTCGAGGCGGCCGTGCCGGTCCCGGACGGTCTCCATGAGGGCGTCCAGGTCGGGGAGGCTCGCCGCGTCGGCGCGGACCGTCAGCACCCGGTCGCCGCCGTCCAGGTCCTTCGCCGCGGCGTCGAGGCGGGCCTGGTCGCGGCCGGTGATGACGACGGAGGCGCCCTCGTCCAGCAGCCGCCGCGCGGTGGCCAGGCCCATCCCGCTCGTCCCGCCGGTGATCAACGCGGTCCTGCCCGCGAATCGTGGTTCAGGTGTCATGGCTGCGATCGTGCCGGTCTTGGAGGAGGGGCGGCAGAGTCCGTTTATCGTGGGTGCGGCGCCACCAGGCTGGGGCCCGCGCCGGCCCGGCCGGCCCGGGTCAGCCCGCGGCGGCCAGGCCCCGGCGGGCCGTCAGGCGTTCGAGGCGCTTCAGCGTCCCGGTGCCGGGTCGCGGATTGTAGAGGACGAGGTCCTGCCCGGGACGGTCGGCGAGCGGCAGCACCGTCGACTCGAAGATCAGTTCTCCGGCGTCCGGGTGCCGGATCGCCTTCACCGCCTGCGTCGACGCGCTGACCTCGTGGCGGTGCCACAGCTCCGCGAACTCGGGGCTGACGGCCAGCAGGTCCTCGGCGATCCGGGTGAACTCCGGGTCGTCGGGGTAGCGGGCGGCGTCGGCGCGGAACCGTCCGACGACGTCCGGCGCGACGGCCGCCCAGTGCATGTTCAGGTCGCGGTAGCGGACGCTGGTGAAGAACGTGACCAGGCAGTTGTGGTCGGTGTCGCCGTAGCCGAACACCTCGCGGGCGGCGTCGTTGAACGCGATGAGGTGCCAGTGGCGTTCGCGGATGTAGGCGGGGCGGGGCGACCAGGAGTCAAGGATGCGCCGCAGCTCGGGCGGGAGCGGCTCGACGGGGCCCGCCGCGGCCCGTGGCGGGTTCAGGCCGGCGAGCAGGTAGAGGTGCTCGCGTTCGGCGTCGTCCAGGTGGAGCGCGCGGGCGATCGCGTCCAGGACGTCACCGGACACCTTGATGTCGCGGCCCTGCTCCAGCCACGTGTACCAGGACACGCCGACTCCGGCGAGGACGGCGACCTCCTCGCGGCGCAGGCCCGGCGTGCGGCGGCGTCCGCCGTCGGGCATGCCGACGTCGGCGGGCGTGAGCCGGGCGCGGCGCGTCCGCAGGAAGTCGCGGAGCTCGTCGTGGCGGCGGCCGGGGGCGGAGGCGGGCGTGGGGCTTGCCATACCGCCACGATATCCGCCGCCGCCCGCCTTTCCTGATCGCGATCCCGCCCGTCGCGGCCGCGGCCTCAGCCCTCCAGGAGGCGGCGGCCGATGATCAGCTTCTGGATGTCGGCGGTGCCCTCGCCGATCAGCAGCATCGGCGCCTCCCGGTAGAGGCGCTCGATCTCGTACTCCCTGGAGTAGCCGTAGCCGCCGTGGATGCGGAACGCGTCCTCGACGACCTCCTTGCAGTACTCGCCGGCCAGGTACTTGGCCATGCCCGCCTCCAGGTCGTTGCGCTCGCCGGAGTCCTTGCGCCGGGCGGCCATCACCGTCATCTGGTGCGCCGCCTCGACCTTGGTGGCCATCTCCGCGAGGCGGAACAGGACGGCCTGGTGCTCGGCGATCGGCCTGCCGAACGTCTCGCGGCGCCGCGCGTAGGCGAGGGCCAGCTCGTAGGCGCGCAGGGCGACGCCGCAGCCGCGGGCGGCGACGTTGACGCGGCCGACCTCGACGCCGTCCATCATCTGGTGGAAGCCGCGGCCCGGCGTCCCGCCGAGGATCCGCCCGGACGGGATCCGGTACCCGTCGAAGATCAGCTCGGTGGTGTCGACGCCCCGGTACCCCATCTTGTCGATCTTGCCGGGGACGGTCAGGCCGGGCGCGACCTCCCCGAAGCCGGGCGTCTTGTCGACCAGGAACGCGGACATGCCGCGGTGCCCGGCGGCGGGGTCGGTCCTGACGAGGGTCGCGACGAGGTCGGCGGAGCCGCCGTTGGTCACCCACATCTTCTGGCCGTCGATGACGTGGTGGCCGTCGCCGTCCGGGACGGCACGCGTCGTGATCGCCGAGACGTCCGAGCCGCAGCCGGGCTCCGACATGGAGAACGCTCCCCTGATCTCGCCGGTCGCCATTTTCGGCAGATAGTGCGCCTTCTGCTCGGCGGTGCCGTGCCGGGTGATCATCCAGGCGACGATGAAGTGGGTGTTGACGATGCCGGACACGCTCATCCAGCCGCGCGCCAGCTCCTCGACGGCGAGCGCGTACGTCAGCAGCGACTCGCCGAGCCCGCCGTGCTCCTCGCCGATCGTCAGGCCGAAGAGCCCGAGATCCTTCAGGCCGTCCACGATGGCCCGCGGGTACTCGTCGGCGTGCTCCAGCTCGGTCGCGACGGGCAGGATCTCCTTGTCGACGAACTCCCGCACGGTCGCGATGATCTGCCGCTGCTCGTCCGACAGCCCGTGGGTCTGCCGCAGCCTGTCTCCCCCGGACATCGTCAACGGCCCTCGAATCGGGGCGTCCGGCGTTCGGCGAACGCGGCGCGGCCCTCGGCGAAGTCGGCGGTGCCGAACAGCGCGGCCTGCGCCTCGCCCTCGGCCTCCAGGAGCCGTCCCAGGTCGTCGCCGGGGCGGGCGAGGAGGCGTTTGGCGGCGGCGACCGACAGCGGGGCGAGGACGGCGGCCTCGGCGGCGAGGTCCAGCGCGGCGTCCAGGGCCTTGCCCGGCGGGGCGAGCGAGTCGGCGAGGCCGATCTCGTAGGCGCGGGGCGCGGGGACCGTCCGGCCGAAGACGAGCATCTCCTTCGCGCGGCCGATGCCGACGCGTCGGGGCAGGGTCCAGAGCAGGCCGCCGTCGGGGACGAGGCCGACCTTGCCGAACCCGGCGACGAAGCGGGCGTCCTCCGCGGCGACCACATGGTCGCAGACGGCGGCGAGCGAGACGCCGAGCCCGGCGGCGGCGCCCTCCACGGCCGCGATCACGGGCGCCGCGCAGGTCGCGATGATCTGGACGGCCTCGTGCAGGGGCGCGAGCCGGGCCCTGACCTCGTCCGGCCCGGCGCCCGCCATGGACCGGACGTCGCCGCCCGCCGAGAACGTGCCGCCCGCGCCCGTCAGCACGATCGCCCGGACGCCGGGGTCGCCGGCCGCGCGCCGCAGCTCCTCGGCGAGCCGCCGCCGCGTCGGGAGGTCGATCGCGTTGCGCGCCTCCGGCCGGTTGAGCGTGATCACGCGGGCCTGGCCGTGGCCGGTCACCGTCACCACGTCGCGGCCGGATGCCCCGGGGTCGCCCATCCACCCTCCTCGGAATTTTTTATACGATATCGAGCCGGGTTCGGGGAGGGAGACGGCGGACGTGTTCGAGCTGAGTGACGAGGAACGTTCCATTGTCGATGTCGTGGCGGGCTTCGTCGACAAGGAGGTCCGTCCGGTCGCCGGGGAGCTGGAGCACGCGGGCACCTATCCCGCCCGGCTCATCGACCGTATGAAGGAGCTCGGCGTGTTCGGGCTCGCCGTGCCCGCGCCGTACGGCGACGTCGCCGTGTCCAAGGCGTGCTACGCGCTGGTCACCGAGGAGCTGGCGCGCGGCTGGATGTCGCTGGCCGGGGCGTTCGGCGGGCACACGGTCGTCTCGCATCTGCTGGCGGTGTTCGGCACCGAGGAGCAGAAGGCCCGCTACCTGCCGCGGATGGCGACCGGGGAGCTGCGCGCCACGATGGCGCTGACGGAGCCGTCCGGCGGCTCGGATCTTCAGGCGATGAGCACCACCGCGCGGCGCGACGGCGACCGGTACGTCATCGACGGCGCCAAGATGTGGATCACCAACGCGCGCACGTCGGGCCTGATCGCGCTGCTGTGCAAGACCGACCCGGACGCCGAGCCGCGCCACCGGGGCATCAGCGTCCTGCTGGTCGAGCGGGGCCCTGGCCTGACCGTCTCGCGCGACCTGCCCAAGCTCGGCTACAAGGGCGTCGAGAGCTGCGAGCTGTCGTTCGACGGCTACGAGGCGCCGCTGGACGCGGTGCTCGGCGGCGAGGAGGGACGCGGCTTCGCGCAGATGATGCGCGGTCTCGAGGTGGGCCGTATCCAGGTCGCGGCGCGGGCACTGGGCGTCGGACGCGCCGCGCTCGAAGACTCCCTGCGGTACGCGCAGGAGCGCGAGGCGTTCGGCAAGCCGATCTGGCGGCACCAGTCGATCGGGAACTACCTGGCCGACATGGCGACCCAGCTCCGGGCGGCGCGGTTGCTCACCCTGGACGCGGCCCGGCTGCTCGACGCGGGCGAGCGCTGCGACATGGAGGCGGGCATGGCGAAGCTGTACGCGTCCGAGGCGGCCATGCAGATCGCGCTGAACGCCGTGCGCATCCACGGCGCCGCCGGGTACTCGACCGAGTTCGACGTCGAGCGCTACTTCCGCGACGCGCCGCTCATGATCGTCGGGGAGGGGACGAACGAGATCCAGCGCAACGTGATCGTCAAGCAGCTCATCGAGCGCAACCGCGTTTAGGGCCGCGTGGCGGGGTCCTCGCCGGTGCGGATCCAGTCGAAGGTGCGCTCCACGGCGCGTTTCCAGTTGTCGTACTCGGCGGCGCGCCGTCCCGGTTCCATCGCCGGGACCCAGCGGGCCGCGCGGTGCCAGTTGCGCCGCAGCCCCTCCAGGCCCGCCCAGTAGCCGACGGCGAGCCCGGCGGCGTAGGCGGCGCCGAGCGACACCGTCTCCACCACCATGGGACGTTCCACCGGAACGTTCAGCATGTCGGCGACCATCTGCATGACGAGGTTGTCCGACGTCATCCCGCCGTCGGCCCGCAGCTCCTTCAGGCCGAGCCCGGAGTCGGCGTTCATCGCGTCCACGACCTCGCGGGTCTGCCAGGCGGTCGCCTCCAGCACGGCCCGCGCCAGATGCCCCCGGGTGATGTACGACGTGAGGCCAACGATGATCCCGCGGGCCTCGCTGCGCCAGTGCGGCGCGAACAGGCCGGAGAACGCCGGGACGATGTAACAGCCGCCGTTGTCGTCGACCGAGCGGGCCAGGGTCTCGATCTCCGGGGCCGTGGTGATCAGGCCGAGGCCGTCCCGGAACCACTGGACGAGCGCGCCCGTGATCGCGATCGAGCCCTCCAGCGCGTACACGGCGGGCTCGTCGCCGATCTTGTAGCCGACGGTGGTGAGCAGCCCGTTGTCGGACTTGACCGGCGTGGTGCCGGTGTTCATCAGCAGGAACGCGCCCGTCCCGTACGTGCACTTGGTCTCGCCCGCGGAGAAGCACGTCTGCCCGAACAGCGCGGCCTGCTGGTCGCCGAGCGCCGCGCCGATCAGCACGCCGGGGAACACGCGGCGGGCCGTCCCGTAGGTCTCGGTGGACGACCTGATCTCCGGCAGCATCGCGCGCGGCACGCCGAAGAAGTCGAGGAGGCCGTCGTCCCAGGTCAGCGTGTGCAGGTCCATCATCAGGGTGCGTCCGGCGTTGGTCACGTCGGTGACGTGGACGCCGCCGTCGACGCCGCCGCTGAGGTTCCAGATCAGCCAGCTCTCCATGGTGCCGAACAGCACCTCGCCGCGTTCGGCGCGCTCCCGCAGGCCGGGCGTGTGGTCGAGCAGCCAGCGCACGCGCGGCGCCGAGAAGTAGGTGGCGAGCGGCAGGCCGCTGCGCTCGGCGACCATCTCGGCGCCGGGGGCGCGGGCCAGCACGTCCACGAGCGCGCCGGTCCGCAGGTCCTGCCAGACGATGGCGCGGCCGATCGGGACGCCGGTCAGCCGGTCCCACAGGACGGTCGTCTCACGCTGGTTCGCGATACCGACGGCGGCGATCTGGTCGGTCGTGACGCCCGCCTGCGCGAGCGCCTCGGGCGCGATCCGTTCGAGGTTGCGCCAGATCTCCATCGGGTCGTGCTCGACCCAGCCGGGCCTCGGGAAATGCTGCCGGTGCTCGCGCTGCGCGACCGACACCAGGCGCCCGGCGTGGTCGAACAGGATGCAGCGCGTGGACGTGGTGCCCTGGTCGATCGACATCACGAAGCGCTCGGTCACGATCGGCCCCCTGGACGCGCCCGCGGGCGGGCCGGGGCGTCACCAGCGCGAGCCGGGGCGTCACCAGCGCGAGCCGCCGAGGTCGCGGGAGACGGCGCGGGCCGCGTCCCGCACGAACGCGACGAGCCGCGGCTGCGGGACGCGGCGCGCGTCGCAGACCCGCTCGACCGCGCCGGAGACGCCGATCGCCCCGACGACCAGGCCGCCGTACCCGCGGATGGGCGCGGCGATCCCGGCCTCGCCGATGGACAGCTCCTCGATCTCGGCGGCCCATCCGCTCTCCCGCACCCGCGTGGAGGCCCGTGCGAGCTCGCGCGGATCGGTGATGGTGCGCCGGCAGTAGGACTCCAGGACGGTGTCGCGGATGGACGCGGCGGCGTTCGCGTCGTGCGCGAGCAGCGCCTTGCCGAGCGCGGTGGCGTGCAGCGGGAGCAGGGAGCCGACGTCCATGGCCTGGAGCGTGTCGTCGGGACGGAACACGTGATGGACGACCAGGACCTTGCCGTCCAGCAGCGTCCCGATGCGGACGGCCTCGCCGCTGCGGGAGGCGAGGGCGTCGGCCCAGTTGATGGCCCGGGAGCGCAGCTCGTTGACGTCCAGGTAGCTGGTGCCGAGGTGCAGCAGGGCGGCGCCGAGCTGGTACTTGCCGCTGCCGTCGTCCTGCTCGACGAACCCGACGCGCTCCAGCGTGCGCAGGATGCCGTGCGCGGTGCCCCGGGCGAGGCCGAGGGACGCGGCGATCTCACCGGCGCCGAGACGGCCCGAGCTCGCGGCGAGCAGCCGCAGGATCGCGGCGGCGCGCTCGATCGACTGCACAGGTCCGGGCACGGATCCGATGCTAGTTCCGCGGGCGAGGTGCCGACAATGTCGGCACCCGTCGCCATGGTCGCCCCGTGTGCCCCGAACTGCCCGGATTCTGTGATCTGGTGCACGTACTGGAGGGTAACTGCCGGCGGGCCGCGGCGAAAGTGTTCGACATTGTCGGCACGCTCCCGTTGTCGGCCGTTCCGCCCCGGCTTAGCGTCCTGCCCAACCCTCACGGGCCCGCGTCCAGCCCCAGCGTCACGAGGAGTCCCCATGGCGGAACGACCCAGAATCCCCGCGCTCGCCGGCGAGCTCGCAGCCGAGTTCGCCGGCACCATGATCCTCATCCTGTTCGGTGTCGGCGTCGTCGCCCAGGCCGCCGCCGGCAGCGGGCTCGGCGATCCGCAGAGCCTCGGCGGTCACGACAGCATCGCCTGGGCCTGGGGGCTCGGCGTCACGCTCGGCGTGTACGTCGCGGCCCGGATCAGCGGCGCGCACCTGAACCCGGCCGTGACCATCGCGCTCGCCGTGTTCCGGGAGTTCGCCTGGCGCAAGACGGTGCCCTACATCGCCGCGCAGACGCTCGGGGCGTTCGTGGCGGCGCTGATCGTCCGGTGGAACTACAGCGAGATCCTCAACAAGTTCGACCCCGGCCTGACGATCAAGTCGCAGGGCGTCTTCTCGACGCTGCCGGGCAACGGCAGCCTCCCGGTCGGCACCTGGGGCGCGTTCCGCGACCAGGTGATCGGCACCGCCATCCTGCTCTTCCTGATCAAGGTCCTCACCGACGCGCGCAACAAGCCGCCGCTGGCGAACCTGGCCCCGTTCCTGATCGGCCTCGTGGTGGTGGCGATCGGGATGGCGTTCGGCTCCGCCGCCGGGTACGCGATCAACCCGGCCCGCGACTTCGGCCCCCGGCTCGCCTCGTTCCTCACCGGCTACAGCGGCGCCTGGCGCGACCAGCACGGCGAGCTGTACTTCTGGGTGCCGATCATCGGGCCGTTCGTCGGCGGCGTCCTCGGCGCCGGCCTCTACAAGCTCCTCATCGGACGGTTCCTGCCCGCCGGGGACGCGGACTCCACGGACCTTCCGTCCAAGCCCGAACCCGAGTACGAGAAGACGTGAGCCGCCCGTTCTTCGTCCCCGTCCCTTCGCCCGAGCTCGCCTGAGGAGGACCCGCGCATGGCCGACTTCGTCGGAGCGCTCGACCAGGGCACCACCAGCACCCGCTTCATGATCTTCGACCACGGCGGCCGCGAGGTCGCCCGGCACCAGCTCGAACACCAGCAGATCCTGCCGCGGGCCGGGTGGGTGGAGCACAACCCCACCGAGATCTGGGAACGCACCCGCGCGGTCATCCAGACCACCCTGCACAAAGCCAACCTGACGCATCGGGATCTGGCCGCGTTCGGGATCACCAACCAGCGCGAGACCACCGTGGTGTGGAACCGGCGGACCGGCCGCCCCTACCACAACGCGATCGTCTGGCAGGACACCCGCACCGACCGTATCGCCGCCGCGCTGGAGCGCGACGGCAAAGGCGACCTGATCCGGTACCGCGCCGGGCTCCCGCCGGCCACCTACTTCTCCGGCGGGAAGATCCAGTGGATCCTGGACAACGTCGACGGGGTCCGCCAGGCCGCCGAGAACGGTGAGGCGATCTTCGGGAACATCGACACGTGGGTGCTGTGGAACCTGACCGGCGGGGTCGACGGCGGTGTGCACGTCACCGACCCGACCAACGCCAGCCGCACCATGCTGATGGACCTGGAGACCCTTAGCTGGGACGAGGAACTCCTGGCCCTGTTCGGGATCCCGCGCCGGATGCTGCCGCGGATCAAACCGTCCTCGGCGCCCGAACCGTACGGCACGACCCGCGCCGACGGCCCGGTCGGCGGCGAGATCCCGCTCACCGGCATTCTCGGTGACCAGCAGGCCGCGACCGTCGGGCAGGTGTGCTTCGCGCCGGGTGAGGCCAAGAACACCTACGGCACCGGCAACTTCCTGCTGCTCAACACCGGTGAAGAGCTCGTCCGCTCCTCGCAGGGACTCCTGACCACGGTCTGCTACCAGTTCGGTGAGGCTCCGCCGGTGTATGCGCTGGAGGGGTCGATCGCGGTGACCGGGTCGGCGGTGCAATGGCTGCGCGACCAGCTCGGCATCATCTCCGGCGCCGCGCAAAGCGAAGCCCTGGCCCGCCAGGTCGACGACAACGGCGGCGTCTACTTCGTGCCCGCCTTCTCCGGCCTGTTCGCCCCCTACTGGCGCTCCGACGCCCGCGGCGCCATCGTCGGCCTGTCGCGCTACAACACCAACGCCCACCTCGCCCGCGCCACCCTGGAAGCGATCTGCTACCAATCCCGCGACGTCGTCGAAGCCATGCGCCACGACTCCGGCGTCGCCCTGGACGTCCTCAAAGTCGACGGCGGCGTCACCGCCAACCAACTGTGCATGCAACTGCAAGCCGACATCCTCGGCGTCCCGGTCTGTCGCCCCGTCGTCGCCGAAACCACCGCCCTGGGCGCCGCCTACGCCGCCGGCCTGGCCGTCGGGTTCTGGACCACCACCGACGAACTGCGCGCCAACTGGAACCAAGACCGCCGCTGGGAACCCACCTGGACCCACGACCAACGCCACCACGGCTACACCGGCTGGAAGAAGGCCGTCGAACGCACCTACGGCTGGGTCGACATCGACTAGAGGATCTTTCGCTGGGGCGCGGCGCGTTGTTGTCCGGGACGTTCTCCGGGTGACGGCTCGCCGCAACCCGGCCGCATGAAACTCGGTCTGACCTCTCTTCGGGAGCGTGCAGTGACATCCGTAGCCCTCGGACCGCGCTACCGCGAGGACGCCCTGCGCGCCCTCGCGGACAGGGAGTTCGACGTCCTGGTCGTCGGCGGCGGCGTCGTCGGCGCCGGCACGGCCCTCGACGCCGTCTCCCGCGGCCTGTCCGTCGCGCTCGTGGAGGCGCGGGACTGGGCGGCCGGGACGTCGAGCCGCTCCAGCAAGCTGATCCACGGCGGGCTGCGCTACCTCGAACAGCGCGACTTCGGCCTCGTCCGGGAGGCGCTGCGGGAACGCGGGCTCCTCCTGCACCGGCTCGCGCCGCATCTGGTGCGTCCCGTCCAGTTCCTGTACCCGCTGCGGAACCGCGTGTGGGAGCGGGCGTACGTCAGCGCGGGCGTCACCCTGTACGACACGCTCGGCGGCGCCCGCGCGCTCCCCCGGCACCGGCAGCTGACGAGGCGCGGCGCCCTGCGCGAGGCGCCCGCCCTCCGCTCCGACGCGCTGGTCGGCGCGATCCAGTACTACGACGCGCAGGTCGACGACGCCCGCTACACGATGATGGTCGCCAGGACCGCCGCGCAGTACGGCGCGAAGGTCGTCACCCGCGCCGAGGCGACCGGGTTCCTGCGCGAGGGCGAGCGGGTGACCGGCGCCCGCGTCCTGGACGTGGAGGGCGGGCGGGAGATCGCCGTCCGCGCCAGGCGCGTCGTGTGCGCGACCGGCGTGTGGACGGACGGCGCCCAGGCCATGACGGGCTCCCGGGCCACGTTCGCCGTCCGGGCCTCGAAGGGCGTCCACCTGGTGGTGCCCCGCGACCGCATCCCGATGGACACCGGGCTGATCACGCGGACGTCCAGGAGCGTGCTGCTCATCATCCCGTGGGGACGGCACTGGCTCATCGGCACGACCGACACCCCCCACGACGACGGCCCGGAGGAGCCGGCCGCCGACCACACCGACATCGGCTACCTCCTCGACCAGGCGAACGCCGTCCTGCGGACGCCGCTCACCCACGACGACATCGAGGGCGTGTACGCGGGCCTACGCCCCCTGCTGTCCGCCGAGGTGGACGACACGACCCGCCTTTCCCGCGAGCACGCCGTCGCCGAGCCCGTGCCGGGCCTCGTCGTCGTGACCGGCGGGAAGTTCACCACGTACCGGGTGATGGCGCGGGACGCGGTGGACGCCGTCGCCGGCGGCCTGGACGACGCCGTCCCCGAGTCGGTCACGGGCCGGCTGCCGATCCTCGGCGCGGTCGGGTTCGAGGTGCTGTGGAACGAGCGCCGCCGCCTCGCCGCCGAGTCCGGACTGCACGTCGCGCGCGTCGAGCATCTCCTGCGCCGCTACGGCTCGTGCGCCCGCGAGGTCCTGGACCTCGTCGCCGAGGACCCGGCGCTCGGCGCCCCCGTCCCCGGCGCCGACGACTACCTGTGCGCCGAGGCCGTCTACGCGGTGACACACGAGGGTGCCCTGCACCTGGAGGACGTTCTCGCCCGCCGGCTCCGCGTCTCGATCGAGCGGCGGGACGGCGGCGCCGACGCCGCGTCCCATGTCGCCGGCCTCCTCGCCCCGCGCCTGGCCTGGGGCACCGAGGAGATCGCCGACGAGATCAAGCGCTACGTCCTGCGGATCAGGACGGAACGCCGCGACACCCCGTCCGCCGCCTGACCGGCCCCTGCGGTCTCAGGCCTCAGGGATGCAGGAAGCGCTGGCCCACCAGTTCGGCGCGGCTGCGTACGCCAGCCTTGGCGAACACCGACTTGAGGTGGGTCTGGACGGTGTGCGGTGAGATGTGCAGGCGGGCGGCGATCTCGCTGGTCCGGTGGCCCCGCATGACGAGGTCGACGAGCTCGCGCTCGCGGGCCGTGAATCCGTAGGAGGCGGAGATCAGCGTCGCGATCGAGCCGGGCGGGGCGGCCTGCGCGACGACGGCCACATGGTGCGGTTCCCGGCCCGACGCCGGTGAGGCGTGCAGCTGGATCCAGCGTCCCGAGGACCCCAGGACGCGGATCTCGGTGGCCTGCCCGGAGCCGCGGACCCGCTCGACGGCCGTCAGCAAGGGGAACGGCAACGCGCCCGGCTCGGCGGCGAAGCCGAGGTCGGCCAGCCACGCGCGGGCGGCGTCGGTGATCGACACCACCTTGCGGGACGCGTCGAGCACGATGACACCGGGCCACGGCACCGGCCCGGTGCCCGCTCCCCTGCCCCGGACCCCGGCCGTCCGGACCAGCCGCCCCAGCAGCGACGCCAGCAGGTGCGCGTAGTCGCGTTCGTCCTCGGTGAAGTCGCCCGGCGCCTCGCGGAACAGCGAGAAGCAGCCCCAGCAGGAGCCGTCCGCGACCAGGGCGGTGCGCAGCTCCCCGAGCATGTTGTTGGGCCGCAGCAGCTCCCGGTAGCGCGGGCTGCGGTCCGGGCGTCCGCCGGTCGCCTCGCTGAGCACGCCGCTGTGCCTGGGCCCCTCGGCGAGCACGGCCAGGGAGTTGAAGTCAGTGGCCAGATAGGCGAACTCGGCGACCCGCGCGTCCGGCGGCGGCATGGCGTACGTCCGGTAGCCCGTCTCGACGAGCGTCGCGGGATCGGTGGTGTGCCAGCAGCTGGCGTCGTGCGGCAGCGCCCTGGCGATCAGCTGGTTCGCCTCGTCGGCCACGTCGGCGAGGCCGAGCTCCGCGGTGCCGAGCAGCATCAGCCGGTCGAGGACGCGCCGTCGGGTGGCTTGACTCACCCGGCAAGCATCGCACCGCGCCGGTGGCGAGCGAATACCAGGAAAGTGGTATGCCCCGTAACCGGCTAGCTACATAGCATCATCAGCGCCACGCGCTCCGTAGCGGGCGACTCCGAAAGAAGACGGCGCTGCCCCGCCGGCGGCGCCCACGACGGCGGGGGCGGCTGGAACTTCTACCTGCCCGCCAACCCCAGCGAGAGGATCTGACCACCTGGTGAGCCGCGTCCCCCTCGCAAGGGGGCGCGGCTCATCGCCTTGAGGAGCAGGGCGATGGTCAGAGGCGTTCGAGGATGGTGGTGTTGGCCTGGCCGCCGCCTTCGCACATGGTCTGGAGGCCGTAGCGGCCGCCGGTGCGCTCCAGCTCGTGCAGCAGGGTGGTCATGAGGCGGGCGCCGGTGGCGCCGAGCGGGTGGCCGAGGGCGATGGCGCCGCCGTTGGGGTTGACCCTCGCCGGGTCGGCGCCGGTCTCCTTCAGCCAGGCCAGGACGACGGACGCGAACGCCTCGTTGATCTCGGCGGTATCGATGTCGTCCATGGTCAGGCCGCTCTTCTTGTACGCGTACGCGGTGGCGGGGATCGGTGCGGAGAGCATCCGGACGGGGTCCTCGCCGCGGGCGGAGAGGTGGTGGACGCGGGCGCGCGCAGTGAGCCCGTGGTCCTGAACGGCCTGCTCGGACGCGATGAGGAGCGCGGCGGCGCCGTCGGAGATCTGCGACGACAGCGCGGCGGTGAGACGGCCGCCGTCCACGAGGGTCCTCAGGGCCGCCATCTTCTCCGGGGACGTGTCGCGGCGCGGGCCCTCGTCGGCGGTGACGCCCTCGTACGGGACGGTCTCCCGCGCGAACCGCCCCTCGTCGATCGCGCGGACGGCGCGCCGATGAGACTCGTGGGCGAACGCCTCCATCTCCGCGCGGGAGATGTCCCAGTCGCGGGCGATCATCTCGGCGCCGTTGAACCCCGGCACCTCCTCGGGCAGCCCGGCGGCGAGCCAGCAGGTGCGGGCGATGTCGCCGGCCTGCGGGCCGACGGCGTCGACGCAGCCGAACACGACGTCCTCGACCGCGGCCGGGTCGATCCCCGTGCGGTCCATCAGCGCCGTCAGGACGTGCGCGCCGAGGTCGGCGGGGTGCACGCCGGACAGGCCGCCGCCGCGGCGTCCGACGGGCGCGCGGACCGCGTCGACGATGTACGCCTCGGCCATGGAGGGCTCCTTCGTCCCGGGGGCTAGCTCGCCTGAATGCCTTCGAGGAACATGGCGAGGTACTGCTTCGCGATGTCGTCGGCCGACAGCCGCCCGCCGCGCCTGTACCAGTTCGCGGCGACCCAGACGGTGTCGCGGATGTACCGGTAGACGAGGTTCGGATCGAGATCGGCGCGGAACGCGCCTTCCTCCACGCCCCGGTGCAGCAGCGCCAGCCACATCTCCTCGAACCGGCGCCGGGAGTCGTTCAGGTAGCGGAAACGCTCGCCGGCCGCGAGGTGCTTGGACTCGTTCTGGTAGAGGACGACGGCGGGCCGGTGCCGGTCGATCGTCCGGAACGACTCGACGACGATTCCTTCGAGCGTGTCGCGGGCGCTGAGCCCCGATTCCAGGACGCGGTCGTAGGCGGCCCACATCTCGTCCAGGAAGGTCGACAGGATCTCGTCGGCCATCGCCTCCTTGGAGTCGAAGTGGTAGTAGAGGCTGCCGCCGAGGATGCCGGCCGCGTCGGCCACCTTCCGGACGGTGGTGGCGGAGTAGCCCTGGGAGGCGAACACCTCGGCGGCCGTGGCGAGCAGTTCGGCCCGCCGCTGCGCGCGGGCGGCGGCCGTGCCCTCGGCGTCGCGCCGTCGTGGACTCATTGATCGATTCCTATGGGTGTTGGGAGGAGACGGAGACGATCTCGCCCGTCATGTACGAGGAGTAGTCGCCGGCCAGGAAGACGATGACGTTGGCCACCTCCCATGGTCGCGCATGCCGGCCGAACGCCTCGCGCCGTGTCAGCTCGTCCAGGACGTCCTCGGAGGTCACCTTGACCAGATGCGGGTGCATGGCGAGGACGGCGACACGGCGTTGACGCGGACGCCGTGGACGGCGGCCTGGCGCCCGAGCCCTGCTCGCGCCTGACGCGGAGGGCGGCGCTGGTGCAGCGCATCGTGCCGGTGAGCGTGACGTCGAGGACGCGTCCCCACTGGTCGTCGGTCATGTCGGCCAGCTCGGCCGTCCCGCCGAGCCCGGCGTTGTTGACGGCGGCGTCGACGCGTCCGAAGCGCTCGACGGCGAGACGGTAGAGCGCCCGGACCTGGTCCTCCGACGTGACGTCGCAGGGCAGCGACGCGACCCGGCCGGCGCCGAACTCCGCCGCGAGTTCCCGGGCGGACTCCGCGAGCCGCCGCTCGTGCGCGTCGGAGATCAGGACGCGGGCGCCCTCCTCCAGGCAGCGGCGGGCGGTGGCGCCGCCGATCCCGGCCCCGGCCGCCGCGGTGATCACGACGGCGCGGTCCTTGAGCAGGCCGTGCCGGGGACGTACTCCGGCGCGGTCACCCGCGCGCCTCCCTGCTCGCGATCGGTTCACGGGGAAGCCCGAGCACGCGCTCGGCGATGATGTCGCGCTGGATCTCGCTCGACCCGGCGTAGATCGTGTCGGCGCGGGAGAACAGGAAGAGCCGCTGCCAGTCGCTCAGGTCGCAGGGTTCGCCGCCGGTGACGAGCCCGGCGGCGCCCAGGATGTCCATGGCCAGTTCGCCCAGTTCGCGGTGCCAGGTGCTCCAGACGAGCTTGGAGATCGACGACTCGGATCCCGGCACCCCGGCGGCGAGGCCCGTCATGGTGCGGACGGCGTTCAGCCGCATGATCTCCAGCCCCATGTACGCCCTGGTCAGCCGGTCGCGCAGCAGCGGATCGCCGATCGCGCCGGTGCGCCGGGCCAGGTCGGCGACGCCGTCGAACTCGCGCCGGAAGCCGACCTGCCGGCCGAGGGTCGCGACGCCCCATTCGAATCCGAGCGTCGCCATCGCGATCCGCCAGCCGTCGCCGGGCGCGCCGACGATGTCGGCCGCGTCCGTACGGGCGCCGTCGAAGAACACCTCGTTGAACTCGGACGTGCCGGTGAGCTGGACGATCGGCCGGACCTGCACGCCGTCCCGCCGCATCGGGACGAGCAAATACGACAGGCCGCGGTGCCGGGACGAGCCCGGCTCGGTGCGGCAGAGGGCGAAGCACCAGTCCGCTTCGAGGGCCAGCGACGTCCAGACCTTCTGCCCGTTGATCACCCACTGGCCGCGGCCCTCGTCGAGTTCGGCGCGGGTGCGCACGCCGGCCAGGTCGGACCCGGCGTCAGGCTCGGAGTAGCCCTGGCACCACAGCTCCTCGACGGCGACGATCGGCGGCAGGAAGCGGGCGCGCTGCGCGTCGGTGCCGAACGCGATGATCGTGGGGCCGAGCAGGTTCTCGCCGGTTAGAAAGAATCGCCCTCCATGGCGGGCTCCCGCTCCGCCGGCTCCTCGTCCCGCTCGGGCTCGGACGGCGGCTCGCGGTGGAGGAGGTCGAACAGCCGGTCCCAGCGGGCGAGGACCGCGTCCGGGTGGAACCTGAGCACCGAGGCGCGGGCGTCGGCTCCGAGGGCGCGGCGCAGGTCCGCGTCGTCGATCAGGCGTTCCAGCTCCAGGGCGAACGCGGTGGTGTCGCCCGGCTCCACCAGCACACCACCGCCGCCGTGCTCGGCCCCGAGGAGGGCCCGCACGCCCGGCGCGCAGTCGAACGCGACCGTGGGCAGCCCGTACGCCATCGCCTCCAGCACCGACATCGGGAGCCCTTCGGCCCGCGACGGCAGCGCGAGGATCGACGCCTCGACGAGCGCCTCCTCCACGTCCGCGACGACGCCCCTGAACTCGACCGAGCCGGACAGCCCGGCCTCGTCCGCCCGGGCGCGCAGCTCCTCGCCGTCCGGTCCGGTGCCGTAGATGTGCAGCCGCCAGCCCGGACGGCGCGCGCTGACCCGTTCCCACGCCTCCAGCAGCAGGTCCACGCCCTTCTCGTACGAGAGGCGGCCGACGCACGCGACGACGGGCAGGTCGAGCGTGGGATGGACGTCCGGCGTGACGTGCAGCGCGTTGGGGATGTGGTCGGCGTTGGTCATGCCGTCCCTGGCCCAGGCGTCGGCGTCCTCGGCGGTGAGCACGAGCATCCGGTCGGCGCCCGCGTAGTGCTCCTTGACCCGGCGGTACCGCGACGACGCGCGCGTGGCCCCGTACGACTCGTGGCTCATGGCCACGACCCGCAGCCCGGACGTGTCGGCCAGCCGCACCCACTCCATCGCCCACACCTGCGCCGCGATCACGACCGCGCCCGGCCGGGCGGCGGCGAACAGCTCCGACAGGCGGGCGGCGCCGCGCCGCTGGGCCGCCGTCCGCCACACGTCGCGCGCGCGGGCCGCCGGGTCCAGGCGCCGCCGGAGCGTCCTCGGACGCCACGCCATCGCCGGTGGACGCCATGTCCTGTGCAGCACCTCCACGGCGTAGGAGCCGTCCCGGCCATGGTGGAACGGCCGGGTCCCGCGCGTGATGCCGACGATCGTGACGCGGTCGCCGCGCCCGGCGAGCAGCCGCGCGAGATGGTGCGCCCAGCGCTGCAGCCCGCCCAGCTCGTCGGCGTCGTTGCACACGATGAAGACGTCACGCGGCGCGGCCATCGCGGTCCCCCCTGCGGCCGGGCCCGGCGGGCGGGAAATAGCGGTCCACCACCGTGCGGGCGGCGGTGCCGCGGTCGTGCTCGCCGAAGCGCTCGGCGAACGCGCGGCGCCGGGGGGCGTGGACGGCGTCCGCGCCGTCCAGGCCGGCGAGCGCGGCGACCAGCTCGTCCTCGGTGCGGGTGATCGGGCCCGGGGCGTGCCGTTCGAGGTCGAAGTAGCCGGCGGCGAGGTCCCGGCCGCCCGGCAGGTGCAGAACGATCGGCCGGTCGAGCAGCGCGAAGTCGAACATGATCGACGAGTGGTCGGTGATCAGCGCGTCCGCGAGCAGCAGCAGCGGGACGGCGTCGGGCACGTCGCCGACGTCCCGCATGACCGCGCGGGCGCCCGGCGGGAGGTCGGCGCGGCACAGGTAGTGCGGCCGGACCAGCAGCACGAACTCCTCCCCCAGCTCCCGCGCGAACACCTCGGGGCGGATGGGCGGCTCCAGCGGCCGGACCGGGCGTCCCCGCCGCCCGGTGGCGAACGTCGGCGCGTACAGCAGGGCGCGGCGGCCGTCGTCCAGGCCGAGCGAGCGGCGGAGCCGGGCGACCTCGGCGGCCAGCTCCGGATCTCCACCACCGCCGTCGAGGCCGTTGACCAGGGGGTCGTTGCGCGGATATCCGGCCGGGAGCAGCTCCGAGCGGACGCCGAGGCCCGCGCACAGCGTCTCCACGTCGTGCCGGGACCGGACGAGGAAGCAGTCGAACCGCTCCGCCATCCGCCGCAGCCGGTCCCGTTCGGCGGCCGGGCCCCGCTTGACGCGCGGCCGGTCCAGGCCCATCAGCTTGAACGCCGACCCGTGCCAGGTCTGGATGTAGGTGGTCCCGGGGCGTTTGCGCAGGCCGTCCGGGTAGCCCTGGTTGTCGATCCAGAACCGGGCCCGCGCGAGCGCCAGGAAGTAGGCCCACGACCCGCGCCGCACCAGCTTGGCGTCCCGCGGGAATCCCTTCGGGGACGACGCGTACGACCACACCGCCTCCACCGGCCTGCCCGACCGGCGCAGCTCCCGGTAGATGTACTTCGGGTTGTCCGAGTACTGCCTGCCGAGGTGGCTCTCGAAGACCACCAGGCCCGGGCGGACGGGCAGCCGGCTCAGCACCCGGTTGAACACAGCGATCTTGGTCTTGCGGGAGGTGAGCGCGCGGCGGACGCCCTTCCGCGTGCGCCGGACGGCCTTCTCCGCCCGGCGCGCCCGCCGCCCGGCCACCCGCCCTCCCAGCCGCCCCGCCCGGGACCGGGCGGCTCGCCGCGCGACGGCTCCCACGAGACGCGCCCACGGCGAGCCCGTCTCCAGGGCGAACGCCAGATGTCCTCCGCCGGTGACGTACGAGCGGAGCCGGTCGGCGGCGAGCCTCGTCAGGCGTGGCCGGACAGGCAGCGCGACGCCGTCCAGCGGCGGCGACCCCGGCCCCTCGCCGGGCCGGGTCACCACGTTCTCGCCGTCGACGCGGACGCGGAGGCGCACGTCCCAGATCGGGTCGACGAACCCCACCGGGCGGATCCGCCGCCGCGGGTCGAACTCGGCCCGCCAGCCGATCCGGTCGCCCTCGTGCCGGACGACCGCCCGGACCCGCGCCTTCCCCGTGCGGCGCCGCCGGTCGGCGAACTCCAGCGTCGCGGACAGCTCCGCGTCCGGGCGGATCCGGCCCGCCGGGTTCAGTACGTACCCCGCCATGCGGACGCGCCCGTCCCGCACCTCCAGCCGCGTCACCGTGTTCGCTGGACGCAGCTCCTTGAGCGGCCGCAGATGGAAGCCGAAGCCGGTGACGTCCAGGACGCGACGGCCGAGCGTCCCGCGCGGACGGCCCGCTCCCCAGAACACCCGGCCGTCCCGCTCCACGAGCCGCGCGCGCAGCTCGGGCCGCCGGGCGGAATCGCACTGCTCGGCGGCGGCGAGCGCACCCTCGTGATCGCCCTCGCGGATCAGGTACGCCGCGATCGCGGGCAGTGCGTCGGCCTCCTCGAACACCCGGGGGTGGAGTTCGGCCAGGTAGCCCGCCGCCAGGTCCAGCAGGCGCGCCCGGTTGGCGGGATCGCGGCCGCGCAGCTCACGCAGGTAAAGGACGAGGTCGTGGTTGACGAACTTGACGTCCTTGGCGCGGCGCAGGCCGTGGGCGCCGCGCAGCGCGAACAGCATGTCGATGCGGCGGTGGATCTCCAGCCGGTCGGCGAAGTTGGCCGGGTCGGCGCGCCGGTTGGAGATGGACGGCTCCGGCGTCCGCTCCCGTACCAGCCAGTGGTAGACCCGGTGCGGGATCAGCGCCGTCCGCCCGGCCGCCAGGTACGCCTCCGCGGTGAACAGCAGGTCCTCGTAATGGAGCCGCTCGACGAACCGCAGCCCGTGCTCGTCCAGGAAATCGCGCCGGTACGCCTTGTTGGTCGACAGCGTGTCGTAGAGGAGGGCGGGACGCTCCTCCAGCGACCCGTACACGGCCCTGCGCCGGTAGAGCCACGGGCACCAGGGGCGGACGCGGTCCTTCGCGCCCTCGGGGACGTCCAGGAAGATCCGGTCGCACAGCCCGGACGCGAGGTCGGCGCCGGTGTCCTCGGCCGCGGCGAACAGGTTGAGGCAGGCGTGCCGGTCCAGCAGGTCGTCGCTGTCGAGGAACATCACGTACCGGCCGGTGGACGCCTCGATCCCGGTGTTGCGGGGCCGTCCGCACCCGCCGGAGTTCGACGGCAGATGGACGGCCCTGACCCGGCCCGGATGCGCGGCGGCCAGCCGGTCGGCGGTCTCGCCCGTCCCGTCGGTGCTCGCGTCGTCGACGATCACCGTCTCGACGCCGCCGAGGGACTGCTCCAGCGTGGAGGCGACCGCCCGCGGCAGCCGCCACGCGTCGTTGTAGGCGATCACGACGACGCTGACGTCCGGGCGCACCCGCATGGGCCTCCCTCCCTACCTGCGCCCCTTCCCGGAGGGACGCGTGCACGCATTCCTTTCCAGGAACGCCGTGATGAGGTCCAAGAGCAGTCAAAGGCTGTCAACGCTCGGCATTACCCCGCCTTCGCGGAGACAAGGGTTACATCACCCCGCAATGCCCGAAGGCGTCCGGCCGGAGCCGGACGCCTTCGGATGATGCCATTCAGATGGAGCGGCGTCTCAGAGACGCGTGTTCGGGGGTCTCAGGACGCGTAGTCGGGGTAGCCGTAACCGACGATCTCCGACTTGTCGCGGGTCTTCTTCTTCACCGCGTTCTCGGTGTTGCCCTCGATGGTTTTGACGGTGCCGTTGCCGTTGTCCTTGACGACGAGACCGACGTGGTCGATGTCGCCGATGTCACCGCGCGAGCCCTTCTTCCAGTCGAAGAACACCACGGCGCCGGGCTTGGGCTTCTTGCCCCAGCGGTCGGTGTTCTTGAACCACGTGGCGTGCTGGACGGTGTACGCGTCCCAGCCCATGTTCTTCACGCCGGTCTGGGCGCCGAGCCACGAGACGAACATGTTGCACCACTGGGCGCCCTTGTAGTCGTTCACCGGGAAGCCGCCGTCGCGCTCGGCGGTCGCCTTGGCGTGCGGGGTCGAGACGTACCACTTGTGGAACTTGGTCATGCCGCCCTTGCCCTCGGAGATGCCGACCTGCTTCTCCGCGAGCTTGATCACCTCGTTGGGGTTGACGGCGCGCGGGGGCACCTTGAAGCCCTGCGCGCGGGCCTCGGTCTCCGACAGGGCCCCGGCCTGGGCCTTGGCCGACTTGGCGGGCTCGTTGGCCACGCCGCCCTTCTCGGCGACCGCCGCCGCCTGGGCCGAGGTCTCGGCCATGGCACGGTCCCCGGAGAGCGGGTTGAAGATCGCGAGCCCGACGGCCCCGGCGAGGACGGCGCCGGCGGCCGCGCCGACGGCCTTGTCCTCGGGCGTGAGGGTGTGCAGGGAAAGTCGATTGAAACGACCGGTCATGCGGGGAATCTCCTTGTCTCCCATGACGCCTACCGGGTTAGCTGACGGATTCGGGCATGGAAGCAAGCCCTACGGCGCTCCTGTCGGACGCGCCGATTCACCCCTGGAACCTGGGTCCCCGGCTCCGTTCCGGTCGGGTGGACCGGGACGGACTCGGCCTCGCACCGCGGGGGCGCGGTGCTGACGGATTGATCTCACTGACTGATCTTGAAATGGCGGCGCCCGTCGTTGGGCGCGCATCGCGTGCGTTCTCCGCTCCGCGATCCTCGGCCGCCCATGGAACGGTGCGGCCGGCGGGCAACGCATGGGACGCGTTGCGTGATTCGGATAGAAGGTACCAACCTTGCCAAAGAAAGCAAACCAGGCACAAAACTCAGTCTTGCCTGCTCAAAGCCCTCTCAAGGAAGCACCAACACCGTCAGGGCGCCCCGTCTTCCCGATCTTTCCGTGAAGCGCCCTCAGCCCTTTGCCGCACGGCCTTACCGGCCACCGCGCAAATGGTAAAGAAACGCCAGGCCAGAGGGCCCCGGCGGGGGCCGATTCCGCTCCGCGCCACCCGCCGCGCCCGCCGCCGCCCGGCAACGTGAGACGTAAGTCACAGAACGCGATGATCGCAGGTCAGGGAAGGTGCCGGTCACTCCACGTGCAGGGCGAACAGCGTGGTGTCGTCCGCCGCCCGGTCGTGCTCCATCCGCGCCAGGACGTCGTCCAGCATCATCTCGGGCTGCCTGGCGCAGTCCCGCAGGATGCCGGTGAGGCGGTCGATCCGCTCGTCGAGGTCGGCGTCCCTGCGCTCCACGAGGCCGTCGGTGTAGAGGAAGAGCATGTCACCGCGGCTGAGCCGGGTCGTGATCGTCATGTACTCCCAGTCCGGCACCGCGCCGAGCATCGGATCGCGGACGACCTCCAGCGGCACCGCCTCCCCGTCCCGGATCAGGATCGGCGGCGGATGGCCCGCGCACGTCCACTCCAGGACCCGCCCGCGCGGATCGAACTGGGCGACGACGGCGGTGCCCGTCGCCGGCGGGTCCATGGTGCTGACCAGCTCGTTCAGCCAGCCGACCAGCCGTCCGGCCGGCTCCCTCGTGCAGGCCAGGCCGAGCAGCCCGTTCCGGGTGCGCGCCATCGCCGCCGCCGCGGGCAGGCCGTGCCCGGCCGCGTCGCCGATCGCGAAGAGCGACCGGCCGTCCGGCAGCGCCCTGGTCGCGAACCAGTCCCCGCCGATGCGGGCGGTGGTCTCCGCCGCCAGGGCGCGCAGCGCGGTGCGCAGGCCGGGCAGCTGCTCGATCTCGTCCTCGTCCGGCAGGATCGCGCGGCGCAGCGTCACCGCCACCCGCCGCTCCTGCGCCATCCGCTCCTGCTGCTTCAGCATCTGCCGCCGGGTCTCCGCCAGCGCCCGCTCCACGCCGCGCCGCCGCGTGATGTCCTGCGAGACGATGTTGATCGACAGCGGCAGCCCGGACTCGCCCAGCACCGGCTCGGCGAACACCCACAGGTGCCGCGGCGTCCCGTCCTGGCCGATCACGCGATGCTCGGCCTCCACCGGCTCCCGGCGCGAGAACATCGTCTGCACGGCCTCCTCGACCAGCGGGAGGTCGTCGTCGGCCACCACCTTCGGCAGGTCGTGCGGCATCGGCGGCACCTCGTCGGGGTCGAGCCCGTAGTTGGCGAGCATCTGCGGCGTCCAGTCCGCCTCGCCGGTGGCGAGGTCCCACTCGCCGAACCCCATCAGGGCCAGCCGCTCGACCCGTTCCAGCCGCCGCGCGACCCGGTCCTCGCGGTAGTGGTACCGCCAGGTGACGCACACCCCGGTGGGCACGGCGACGCACCGCACGCTCATCCGGGACGACCTCGACAGGCCGCGCTGCGCGGTCGAGTAGGGGAAGGAGGAACGTTCCAACGTCGTCCCGTCCTCCAGCACCTCCACGTACTCCTCGAAGAGCCCGCTCAGCACCGCGCCGGGGTCGGTCTGCAGAAGGCGCCGCCCGGCGAGTTCCTCCCGGCCCCGCCCGAACATGTCCCGCGCGACCCCGTTGAGGTCGGCGAACAGGAAGTCGGCCACGTTCCCGTCCGGCCCCCTGACCGGCACCAGATGGGCGGACGAGTCGAGCGCCCCGTCGAGCACCGCCCTCGCCACCGGGTCGTCCGGCGTCCCGGCGAGGATCTCCGCGTCCCCCGCGGTGTCCTCGGCCGTCACCCGGCGAAGGACGTCCTCCGCCTCCGACAGGACGGCCTGGCGCTCCGCCGTGCCGCCCTCCTCCCGCGGCGCCCTGCGCCCCGCCGCGACGGCCCCCATGGACCCGCCCGCCCCGTCCTTGACCAGCAGCGACGCCGCCTCGATGAGATCCATGTCCAGGTCGCGCGCGAGCCAGATCAGATGCTGCAGGGCCTCCCCGGGCGGCACCCCGAGCCGCCGGGCCAGCACGACCCGCGCCTCGGACAGCACCGCACGGTCGTGCGCGGCGTCCCGCAGGTCGTCAAGATCCGCAACGTGCACCCCCGGCTGCGCCCAGGTGCCCTCCGCGTCCGCCAACCCTGTGTCCCCCGTTCGGCGCTGGTGCCTGGGAGAAAAAAGCTACATACGTCGGCACCGGACTATCCGCCCCAAAGTTCGCAAACAGCCCAGATCTTTGCCCGACCTTTCCGTTGCCGCCCGCCCCGACCGCTTCGGGTGACCGTCCTCAGAGACAACCGTTCCCGACCACGTGACCCACGTCACACAAGCTGCTCCGTCAGCGCCGTGATCTTCGCCGTGGCCGTCCGGAACGGCGTTCCCGCCGGATGCAGCGTCAGCACCACCACGATCCTCTCCCCCACCACCCCGGTGGTGTGCAGCACCGGCCGCCCGATCCCGAGATCCGGCCGCCACGCCACCCGCTGCGTCTTCCGGCACGGCTCCGCAGGCGAGTCCCCGAACCCCGACCACCCCTGCTTCACGGCCCACGGCCGCTTCGCCGCCCGCGGAATCCCGAACGTCTGGTCGAACCCGTCCGTCCCGCAGGGCGTCGACGTCCGCAACTGCTCCAGCACGAACTCCCGGTGCGCCGGGGGCGCCTCGTCCAGCAGATACCGGTACGTCCGCACCACGTCCCGCGCGCTCAGCGCCGTATACCCCCAGAACCCGGGCTTCTCAGCGGGCGGCGGCGCCGTCTCCCGCAGCCCCACCCTCCGGACCATCCGCTCGATGACCCGCTTCTGCCCGCCCCGCCTCCAGAACTCCGTGGCGGCCCCGTCATCACTCGACCGCAACATCACGCCCAGCAGCTTCCGATCGGCCGCCGACACCTCATGCCCCTGCATGTAGTCCAGCGCCAGCAGGATCTTCACCACCGAGGCCGACCGGAACACCTGCCGCGCCCGCCGCTCCACGACCACCCGCCCGGCCGCCCGATCGAACACCACATAGGACGCCCGCACCCCGGCCGGCACCCGCACGCCAGGCCGCGAAACCTCCGGCGCCACCGTCCTGGGGGCCTCCGGACTCTCACTCACCGACCGAGCCCCTCCCCCGGCCCCGCACCCGCACACCAGCCCAAGACAGACCATCCCGGCGAGCACCCGCAAAGACACCATCAGGACTGCCTACCAGAGCCCCGTATCTCGTTACGCAAGACCCCACGGACTGCGCTACAGTAATCAGGCCCGCTCCAACGGGCACCGGGACGTAGCGCAGTTTGGCAGCGCACTTGACTGGGGGTCAAGGGGTCGTGGGTTCAAATCCCGCCGTCCCGACAGGAAATAGCAGGTCGCAGGCCGGTTCCCATGATCGCGGGACCGGCCTTTTGATCGTCTGTTAGTCGTTCGTTAGCGACTTGCACCCTCTCACGCGACACCAGGCAGGTTCTCGCGGGAGCGCGCGTCATCAGATCTTGAGCGCGTAACGTTCCGTCCGGGCGCACCCACGAGGGCGCTCCCGGCTACACGCGTGACACCAAGGGCGAGCTGTTCCTGCTCGCGGTGACGAACATGGCCGGCGAGGACACCTTCTACAAGAAGGCCGGCGACCGCGACACCCGCTTCCGCGACCTCGTCCACCGGGTCGCCGTCGACGACCCCGAGTGGATGGCCGGGTTCCTGCCCTGGCTGCGCAATGAGGCGAACATGCGCAGCGCGCCCGTCGTCACCGCGCTGGAGGCCGTCCATGCGCGCCTGGCGGCCGAGCTGCACGGCGGCAACCGCCAGCTCGTCTCCAGCGTCATCCGGCGCGCCGACGACCCCGGCGAGGCCCTGGCGTACTGGACGTCCACCTACGGCCGCTCGATCCCCAAGCCGGTCAAGCGCGGCATCGCCGACGCCGTCCAGCGACTCTACAACGAGCGGTCCCTGCTGAAGTACGACACGGCGAGCAAGGGCTCCGGTTCGCCGATGTCATCGATCTGGTCCGCCCCTCCCCCTCCGCGTCGTGGCAGGGCGAGCTGTTCCGGCACGCGCTCGACCGTCGTCACCACCGCGACGCCACGATCCCCGGCGGGCTGAGTGTCCTCGCGAGCAACGGCATCCTGCGCCGGAGGGCCGCCGCGGACCCGGCCGCACTCCTGGACGCCGACGCGCTCAAGGCAGCGGGCATGACGTGGGAGGACGCGCTGTCGCTGGCGGGCTCCAAGGTCGACAAGGCTCGGCTATGGGAGGCGCTGATCCCGTCGATGGGGATCTTCGCCCTCGTGCGGAACCTACGGAACTTCGGCCGGGCGGGCGCCTCTGACGAGGTCGCCGCGACGGTGGCGGCCAAGCTCGCCGACCCCGAACTGATCGCCCGCAGCCGCATGTTCCCGTTCCGGTTCTGGGCGGCCTACAAGCACACCGACTCACTCCGCTGGGCGCACGCCCTGGAGTACTCGCTGGCCAACGTCCCCGCGCTGGGCGGCCGGACGCTGATCCTGGTCGACCGGTCACCGTCGATGTTCCCCGGCTACCGCTACTCGACGCCGAACAAGTCCGACATCCCGCTCGCCGAGCAGGCAGCGGTGTTCGGTGCCGCGCTGGCGCTGCGCGCCGTCGATCCGACGCTGGTGGAGTTCGGCGGCGGCAACCGGGCCATACCGGTCGCGAAGGGCGGCAGCGTCCTGAAGCTCATCGAGAAGTTCAGGCAGATCGACGGCACCGACATCCCCAGGGCCGTCCGCGACCACTACGCCGGGCACGACCGTGTGGTGATCGTGACCGATGAGCAGACCCGCCCCGGATGGCTACCTTCGAACATGTTCCACCACGGAGGTTCTCGCGAGACCCGGATCGACGATCTCGTCCCGCGTGAGGTGCCGGTCTACATGTGGAACATGGCGGGGTACAAGCACGGCGCCGCGCCCTCGGGTTCGTCCAACCGGCACACACTGGGCGGCCTGTCCGACTCGGCGGTTCGGCTGATCCCGCTGCTGGAGGCCGGACGCGACGCGTCCTGGCCGTGGCTGTGACGCCCGTCACGAGCCCTCGTCCCCGGCCGCGCGCAGCCGCGATCTGACGCCGTAAGCGGCGGATAGGGAGATGACGGCGAAGCATGTGAGGAGGAGGGCCGACGGCGTGGTCCAGCCCACGCAGTCGGCCGCGACGGGAACAACGTGATGGTGCGGGTCTACGGAGACCTCGATTCGCTCGCCCTGCCGAGCACGCTCCGATGGGCCGCACGTGTCGGTCAGGCGCCCGATCCTCCGATCAGAGCCCGCCTCGACGACGCGGTAGAAGACCATCCCCCCGCCTCCGGTCGTCGGTGGCGCCGGCGGAGTTCGCGCCACTTCGGCGATCAGGCCCTCGGCCTTCACCCCGAAGAACGCGTGATACATCGATGGCCCCGAGAACCAGGCCGTGATCACCGCCACGGTGGCGGTGCAGAAACCGGCGAGCATGACCTTCGACCCCGTATCGGGACCGAAGACGAGACGCGGCAGAACCACGAGTGCCGTACCTCCGGCGTACATGCCGAGGACCAGGATCACCACCGTGACGATGCTGCCGATACTGAAACTGTCGTCTCCGTCGTCCAGAAACGCCATGGGTGCGAGACAGCCGAGCAATATCAGCCAGCCGCAAAGGATCAGCAGCGTCCCCAGGAGAAGTCGGAAGATCCGATTCAAGAATGCCTCCGGAAGCAGCGCGGCCACGCTTCGAGCGTCAGCCAGGGGTACCACGCCAGAACCGGGACTCCTCCCGACGAGCGGTGGCAGGCAGGCCCGCTCGCCGGGCGGGACGTGCCGGGCGGGACGTGCCGGGCGACGCCGTGCGTGCCAAGGCCGGCCGGCACCTGGCGGAGCACCGAGTCCCCCCCCCCGCTTGCGCGTGTGAGGTGCCGGCCGCCATCGGACATGCAGACCTTCGGCGGCGGCTGAGCAGTCGGCAACGTCACCCACGCCGCCCCGGAGCACGTCCCGACACGCGTTCAACCTCGCCGGGTACAGGCACGGCGCGATCCCGTCCGGCTCGGACAACCGTCACGAGCTCGGCGGCATGACCGACGCGACGATCCGGCCAACCTGGCGCCCGCGCACGGGGCGAACAACCGGTGCGGGACTGGGTGCTCCTGCAACGAGTCCAAGGGCGACCGCCCGTACACACCGCCCGTCCAGGGCTCCCGGGGACTGGCGATTCGGACAACCCAGTCGGCGCCCAACTCGCCATATGGGGCTGGAAACGTGCAATGCCGTGATGTGTAACCGACGTGCTGGCCTGCCAAAAAGTCACGCCCTCCGGTGCCCGGCACGGTGACAAAGATCTTGGAAACTTCGCGCGCATAACACTCTGGACAGGTATCTTGATGATGGCTCGGCCAATTGCGTAACGAAAGATGCAATCCGCTAACGGACGGCGCAAGCCGGGCAGACCGGGCGGGACACCTGCCTGAAGACAGATGCCCCGCGTCCTGCGGTCACCGTCGAGCGGGATGGGGAGTGCCGCCTAAGCCGCCCCACCCTCGGCGGTCGCAGCGCGACCAGAACTAGCGCGCCGGTAGCCACCCCCGCGAGGAAGGCCGCGGCGAGCGCTGCATGGCGCGCGCTGCGCTGGGCCTGTCTGAGACGGGCGCCCATCCTGCTAGTACCCACTGCACGTGCCCTCTCTCAGGCGAGTCACCAAGGCCGACTCGCGAACTTCTGGATGCCCACATCTCCGGCCCTGTCCAATTGAGACGAGGATCGCTGTGCCTGGTCACCATCGACCGCGTCGCGCCTTTGGAACTGCGCTGAAGAATGTCTGAGGCCGAAGACCTGATCGGTATGAGACTTCTCTGAGGTCGCAGACCGGCAGGCTGGGCTCCTCAGACTCTCCTCTGAGATCGCCGGAGCAGACCGTGGTCCCCTATGGCTCTTCTCAGAAAGGCCATGTGCCGCCGCAGAGAGCCTACGAGAATTCTCAGAGGTCATATGTGCCGCTTCGGAGATAACGCCGACCTCAGCATTGTCGCCCTCTATTTTCCTGACGGAGATGTGCCTGATTTGCCGCATCAGCAGTTCATAGGCGCCGATCAGTGCGCAGCTAGGCCAGGCGGCGATGAGGCGGCCGACCACCGATGGTTCGGCGACGGCGACGTTGGCCGCCAGGCTTGCGGCGCTGCCCAGCACGAGCAGCGTCCACGGGAGTAGCCCGCTGCGACCAGCTCGTCGCGCTTCTGGACACCACTGGCCCGGCCCCAAGAACCTGTTCCGATCACTAGCCTCGTACATCGCCTTGGCCTGCCTCACCGACTACCCCACGCCCGCGTCGGCGGCCTGGCTCGGTGAGGCCCGCATGGCCGCGTACTTGCGCCGGCATCCCTACCGCGGCGGCAAACCCGCAGCACAGCTGTTGGCGCGGCTACCCGCCGCCGTTCCCGCCGCCCAGTTCCCTACCGACAACCTGGCCACCATGATCGGCGCGCAATTCCAGCTGCTGCGCAGCCAGGCCGCCATCGTCGATCTGGAGGCCCTGGTCAAGCAGCGCGGCGCCGAACATCCTCGGCCTCACGGTCGATCTCGGCCTCGAACTGACCGATGCCGAGGTGTTCAACGGCGGCGCGATCGTTTCGCGATACCGCGTCATTCACCACTAGAGCACGCGACGGCTCGGAACCGGACGACGCATGGCACCACGTGACGCCTGTGCTCAGCGGCCACCTTGTCCTTCACCACGTTCATCCGGCCGTGTAAGCGCTGCGTATACCTCCTGTGCTCTGGGAGCGAGGCACCCCTACCGAAGGGGTGTTGATCGCAACCTTTGCCACAGTCCCCGGTTGGTCCGTTGCCGGGGGCCTCGCCTGGCAGCTTTCAAGATCGACTCGCTGTGGTGGCTGCGTCGTCCGGCGGTGCGACACTCGGGGCGTCTCCCGGCGCTGCGGAGCCGTAAACAAACCGTAAGCCGGTCCCGCCATTCTTGAACCGTATGAGCGGGGCCGGGCCAGGGCGGCCGATTCCTGACCGGATCGAGACGGAGGAACCATGCGGAAGATCATCGAGTCGACGTTCGTGACACTGGACGGGGTCATCTCCTCCCCGGAGAAGTGGGGCTCGCCCTACTGGGACGAGGAACACTCGGGCTACGGCGACGAGCTGTTCTCCTCCAGCGACGCCCTTCTGCTGGGGCGAGTGACCTACGAGGCGTTCGCGCAGGTCTGGCCGCAGATGGAGCAGTCCGAGGGCGACTACGCCTCCCGGATGAACGCCGTCCCCAAGTACGTCGCCTCCAGAACACTGAAGCAGGAGCAGGCCACGTGGAACGCCACGATCATCGCGGGCGACGTAGCCGAGGAGGTCGCCAGGCTGAAGGAACTGCCGGGCAAGAACATCCTGAAGTACGGGACCGGCGAACTCGACCGGACGCTCCTAGAACACAAGCTGGTGGACGAGTACCACTTCTGGATGTTCCCCGCCGTCTCCGGAAGCGGCCAGCGCGTCTTCGACGGGTTCGACAGCATCCACCTGAGGCTGGTGAGGTCCACACCGTTCGCGTCTGGCATCGTCGTCCATGTCTACGAACCGAACCCGTAGCCCCGCTCACCGACTAGCGGTGTCAACTCGTGGCGCCGGATCGGCCAGACAGCGCGCAAAGCCTGCGGCGCGCCTTCGCGTGGGCGGGGGCCGAGGCCGGTCGATTGCTCTCCGATCAGGCGGGCAGCCACCTCAAGTTCCGAAGTCAGTGCAGTCCCACATACTTCACCAGACCACGGAGCTGAACAGTTCGTCCTCGCCGCCCGCGATACCGCCAGTCTGTCTCATCGTGCACCGATCGCGCCGTGAAGGGTCCGTCGGATCAGGTCATCGACGCCGTGCCGTGGGACGAGCCCATCGCCGACGGCGTGGAGACCGGTGTAGACGATGCTCCACACCATGCGTTCGATCCAGTGGGCCGGGACGGTGGCGTCGAGCTCGCCGTCACGTTGTCCTCGCTCGATCTCCGCCATGAGGATCTCATCGACCGCGCCGGCGATGGGGGCGTCCACGTCGGAGGGGCTCCCCTCCGTCGACACGAACAGGAACAACACGCGATCACCGACATGGACCATGGCGCTGACGATCCGGTCGATCACCTCCGGCACCGGGCCGGCGCCCCGGGAGCGGCTTCCACGATCGCCGCCCTGCAGAACAGCCCAGGAATCGCTGACGAGCGCTGCCCGCAGGCGCTCGCGGTCGGAGAAGTAGCGGTGGATGGTCGCCCCGGCCGACGTCGGCCGCCGTGGCGATGCGCCCGAGGGGCACGGCGGGGTCTTGGGCCCACTCGCGAGCCGCCGCGTCGAGGTCTGGGGGCCGTCCATCCGCTCCGACCGAAAGGTCATCGAGCCGTCCCCCGATCAGGCCGGCAACCCGATCCACGAGCGCGACATCGCCGACGTCATCATCGCCGACCTGCTGGATCCCGGCCGTCGCGGGCGCATCGACACGATCATCGGCCCCGGCACTCTCACCAAACGCGAACAGGTCGCCGCCATCGCAGACGACATCACCCTCGACGAGGTCACCCCCGAACAGGCACGCGACTTCTACCGACGACAAGGCGGGTTCGCCGCCGAAAACGCCGACTGGCTGCTCGGCTTCGCAAGCTACGACGGTGCAGAAGGAAGCACCGACGAACCCCACGAAACCAACGCCGATCCCGACAGTTCCTACCTCACCCTCGACCAAGTCCTCGGTCGCCCCGCCCGCACCTACGACCAGTGGGCCCGCGACCACGCCTGCGACTTCACCGGCTCCCCCGATCAGACACGTCGATATCGACGAGGTCCCCCGCCGCGTCCAGCGAAATCTTCCCCGACGCCGTTACCGGCACCTCCGCGACGAGCGGCTTTGTCGGCAACCAAGGGCTACATGACCACCGTGCGCGGCTACACCAACGACCAGGACCTGCTCGACTGCGCCGTACAAGGACCTGCGCGCCCGCTCCGCCGCCGTGAACCTCATCCCGCATCGATCAGCAGCCGGTCAGTTAGCCGGACGACCGGATCGATGAGGTGCTCGCAATTGGGCAGGCGTCCTCGATGACGGTCCGCAGGTGGTGGAGGAGGTCGTCGACGGCGTCGCTCGCGGACGCGCCGCGGGCAAGATTCTCGCGTCCGATCAGACCTGGCTGAATCTCGGCCGATCCTCATCATTTGCGGGCACGCGGAAACACCAAGGAAACACTTGATCCGGTCCCCTATTCACGGGCTGGCGGGGACCAGCCCGGCCTGCCGAGAAGGGAGCATCCCGGATGACTGTGAACCGACGATCGGCGCTCGGGCTGCTGGGCGTCGCACCGCTCGCCGCAGCCGGGACGGCGAACGCCGCCGAGGAATATGGCCGGGTGCCGAGGAGCCTGCGGCCCGGCGGTGAATTCGACCGGTTCGTCCGAGAGCAAGCATTCAAGGACGAGTTCTCCGGCACGATCCTGCTCGCCCACAAGGGCCATACGGTGCTGTCACGGTCGTACGGGATGGCGAACAAGCAACAGCGGATCCGCAACGGGCCGGACACGATCTTTTCGCTCGGTTCGATCACCAAGGTCTTCACCGGGGTCGCGATGGCGCGGCTCGCCGAGCGGAACAAGGTGGCGTACGGCGACAAACTCGGCGCTCACCTGGACGGGTTCCCCGCGGAGGTCGCCGACAATGTCACCATCCACCAGATGCTCACCCACACGTCGGGCATGGGCGACTACCGCAACGAGAACAAAGATTTTCCCGAGGAATCCGCCAAGTGGAGCAGCGAGAAGGAGGTCATGGACGGCGTGATGGCCTTCGTCCGCAAAGGCAAGCTGCACTTCACGCCCGGGACGGATCACCGGTACAGCAACTCCGCCTACACCGCTCTCGGCGCCGTCGTGGCCAAGCTCTCGAACCAGCCGTATTACGACTACGTCCGGGAGCACGTTTTCAAAGCGTCCCGCATGGCCGGTGCGAACTTCTACTCCAGGCCGGAATGGCGCGACGACCCGCGTATCGCCCACCCCTACACCACGACACCGTCGGGACGCGAAGACCACGTCGACCACCGGCTATTCGCCGGTGGCCCCGATGGCGGCGCCTTCGCCAACGCGGCGGACCTGGTGCGCTTCACCGACGCCCTTCTCAACCACAGGCTGCTCGGCCGGGCGTTCACCGAACTCATCACCAGCGCGAAGGTTCCCCTGCGGCCCTTGCCGTCCCAACCCGGCAAACCCAGCAGGACCGGCTTCGCCGGGTACGGCCCGGGCATTACTCTCCAGAACGGCCAATGGATCATCGGCCATAACGGAGGCTCGCCCGGCGTGGACGCCAACTGGTACTGGTACCCGCACTCCGGCTGGATCACGGTGATCCTCTGCAACTATGACATGCGGACCAGCGGGCCGATCGTGGCACTGGCGAACAAACTGATCACTGTACAGAACTAGGGCGTGTCTCAAAGTGGGATGAGCGGCGTGTCCGGCGTCAAAAGTAGCGAGGTCTCCGGTACAGGGGTCATCGACGAAGAAGACCCTGAGTTCCGGAGACCTCGTGGCCACCCTAGCGGTGACGAGACGGTTCGACCTGACCGATGAGCAGTGGGCGCTCCTGGAGCCGCTGCTGCCGGTGCCCGCGCGGCCGGGTCGGCCGTTTAATTGGATCAAACGCCAGCTCATCGATGGGATCCGCTGGCGGGGGCGGACCGGTGCGCCGTGGCGGGACGTGCCGGAGTGCTACGGCTCGTGGCACGCGGTCTACGCGCTGTTTCGCCGCTGGCAGCGCGCCGGTGTATGGGCGCGCATCCTGGCCGGACTACAGGCCCGGGCGGACGCGGCCGGGCTGATCGGCTGGGAGGTGAACGTGGATTCCACGGTCGTGCGGGCGCACCAGCATGCCGCCGGGGCCCGGCGGCGTGGTGATCTGCAGCGCGAGCCACCCGCAGGCGTGGCCGTCGAGCCGGGCGATCACGCGCTGGGCCGTTCCCGCGGCGGGTTGTCGACCAAGGTGTTTGAGTACTGCCGTGTCGCCATTACCCGGCCGTGGTGGCTGCACCCCCTGGAAGCCCTGGGATACCGCGCTTTCAAACTCGACACCGATGCTGAAATCAGCGACGGGAAGATTCCCGCGGCGGGCTCCTGCCCGGCCTTCCTGGAGTCGCTGCTGCTCTTGCGCAATCTGACCGTAGTCAACGGGTGCCCCCGCCCAGCAGGGGCAACGGACGCCCGACGATCACAGCAACCTCGCCAGCGCCTGGCCCGCCAGTAACCGACCCATCCAAGGACACAGACTGGCGTTGGCATGACGGTGGTCGCTGTATCTGAAGTGGTGTGTGTGCGCCTCGAGGGGGACACCACCCTGTAGAGGCAGAATGGGGTAGGGGTGACGCAGGAAGAGCAGGCGGCGCAGGCGCTCGCCGAGGCGGTGGCGGCCGCCGATGTGGCGCTCGGGCAGGTCACCGTGTGGTGTGAGGGGATCGGCCGGGACGTCGTCCTGCGGGCCGGTCCGGGCGAAGCAGATGCGCGGTCGGACACGGGGTATCTTCGGGCGGTCGCGGCGCGCGGGCGGCTCGCCGATGCGGTCCGCAGGCTCCAGGGGGCGGCCGAGGAGTTCCGGCGAGTCCGAGGCCCCGCGCCGTCGAGCGGCTGAACAAGGGCTCCGCCCGGTTTCACCGCCGGGTGAGCCGCCGCGGCAGGAGAACGGGGAGCGGAACAGCGGGAGGATGTCGAGGATGACGGCAAGCAGTGTCATCGAGCAGGCGGCTGATGTGCTGCGCGCGGGCGGTTTGGTGGCCTTCCCGACCGAGACCGTCTACGGTCTGGGCGCCGACGCCCAGGACAGCGCCGCGGTCGGGCGTACCTTTACCGTCAAGGGCGTCCGCCGTCCCACCCGCTGATCGTCCACAGCTGACCAAACTGGGCATCCCTTCCACTAGCCTCGCCCGCAACGGAGCCTTGCTTCCCATGGTCGGAAGCGTGCACTGGAAGATCGTCGCTGTTCTGCTCGGCCTGGCCGACAAACACCGCCGCCCGCTGGAGCGCCACCGCAGCCGCAGACCGCGCCGGCTACGTAGCACGTCGGCTACGACAGTCCCCTGGACCTGCGGCTCCAGAGTGAATCCACCAAACCGCGGCGACACTTGTCTGCGGCGGCGGGCTGGGCGTGTGCTGGCGGACATCCGTAAGGGGCTCTGGCTCCAAGTCTGTAGGGTTATCACGCACGGTGAGTGCGGGCAGTCGGCTGGGGCGTGCCTTCTTCCGGAGTGGGTAGTCGTCCGCGTGGCCGAACATCTTCCTCTTCAAGAATTGATCTGCATACGGTGCCCCTCGACGGCACCGGAGGAGTAGGGCAAGGTGAGCCCGGCCGCAGGGTCCTGCGGGCCGCCTTGGGCACCGCAGCGACGGCGATGGGCAGTCCGGTGATCGCGCCGATGGGCCGGAAGCGGCGCAGGTAGTGCCGGATCACCTGGATGCTGCCAGTGAAGCCCTGGGACTGGAACTCGCCGTGCAGGGTGGGCGGCGTTGGTGACGCCGTCGTTCCGCCGCTGGGTCAGATGAGGCTTGAAGTCGTCCAAGCGCTGACGTGGTGAGTGACCTTGAACAGGTCCTGGCCAAGGTTCAGGGCGGCCGCGAACGGGCGACTTTCATCTGCTGCAGCAACCTGGCCGAGGCTTTAGATGAGACTGTCATCATTCACCACATCGGCTCTCGGGCAACCCCCTAGATCTGGGGGATATCCACTCCTTGCCGGGTGGGCGACTGTTAAAGGGCACCAACCGCACAGATGCCACACGATGTCCCCGTGGCGGAACCGGCGCACCGTCAGGCTTGGTCGGCCGTGATCGTCACACTTGCCCAAACCGTTGGCACCGCCCCTCATCCGGAGGAATCTCGTGAGCAGAGCAGGCAAGATCACCATGCTGATGGCGGCCGTAATGTCCATGGCCGGCATCAGCCTGTCGGCTGTTCCGGCGTCAGCGGGTGCACAGGCGAAGCCAAGCCCGCCCAGCGGCCACCAACAGGCCGCCAAGCGTCACTGCGTCGTGAATCTGTCCAATCGCGGCAAGACGACGTGCTACGACGGCTTCCGCAAGGCGATCACGGCTGCCTCCGGCGGACGGATCACCAACGCACCCGACAACCCGGCCGCCGCCATGGCCGACCCGGGCTTCATCGCCCGCATCAATGCTCTTCCCGCCGCTAAGAAACGCACCGGTTTCAGTGAGATCGTCCTGTCCATCGAGTACGAACACCCCACTATGGTGGCCTCGGTATGGTCTCCGTAGCGACTCAGGAATGCACCAGCTCCCGTACCGACATCGACTTCGGCGATGGGGACCTGAGCACCCGTACAGGTGGGTGGGATAACAGGATCTCCTCGTCATGGACATTTGCCAATTGCCATGTAAGGCATTTTGAGGACCCGTTCTTCGCGGGCGCCCGAACCGTGTTCCAAGACGGCACGAGCTACATCGGTGACGCGATGAATGATCGAACCTCATCGCTGCAATGGACATAGCCAGCCTCGGTGACGGTCGGCCATACCCCGAAACGATTGAGCCGACCCGATCGGCCCCGAGCGCGATACGCGCCCGGGGCCAGAAACCTGCCCGCGCGGGGGTTCGGCCGCGATCAGTCAGGAGAGTGCTTGCCCGTGTTTCCCGCGCCGCCGCCGGCCAAGCCCGCTGCCCGCACGACAGGTGGACGCAGCGGAACCGGCGCACCTCCAACTCCCCCCGCACCGGCCGCCCAGCACACGACAGATCTTCCCAACCTGCGCTGATACCGATCGTGCACCTGCGCCGAACAAGGGGCCTGGTCGGACGACACCTGTTGCAGCACAATGGACCCCCACGCGGCCGCTCTTCATGATCAGATCTTCAGGTGATCTAGATCGTGACATAACGGCCGCGTCCATGCGCAGCGTGTTACAAGACCGCGATCAACACCAACAGCCTCAGAACTCACTTTCCGTAACCACGCCCCATGGAGTGAGACAGATCCACTTTCACCTGTCCGCTGTCAGCCTGGACCAAACGTCTCGCACTGCGGTCGACATGAACGGACAAGAGACCTACCAGCCTGGGCAGTGCAACTCCGGAACGTTACAGACGATGCCGCGCATTCATCCGCACCTAACGTTGCCCACCGCCAGCACGGCGAGAGGACGCGGCGGCCGGCGACGTGGCGGCGCTGCAACGCGGAGAAGTCGAGGCGCCGTCGGCAGCCCAACGAACGATCTCGCCGTCGACCACGGTCCCCGGCGGTAGCGTGTCGAACACGGCCAGGACGATCTCCGGAAAGGCGTCGTTGAGAGGCTTACGGTTGCGGGACCAGAGCTGGACGCCACCGTCTTCGTTCACGTGTCCGATCGCCCGGAACCCGTCGAATTTCGGCTAGTACCGGCACCCGCTCTAACAGGCCGACTCGCCGGGGATGTGGTCAATGCTGGTCGCAGCCATGGGGGCGACGGGTTTTCGTATGTGCATCGCCGTCACACTCCCGGGCCGCAGTTGGTGGTGTACGGCTGCTACCCAGGTGAGTGTCTCGACCTGCGTCTCACCAGCACTCTAGACCGCGACTTGCAGATCATTACCCCACGCCATTTCGAGGGACGGAAGACGGAGGGCGACCTCGATCCAGGCCAGCGTATCGACCTGTCGCCCCGTGGGCTCATTGGGCTCGCACCCTCTCACAAACCGCACAAGAATCCCACGGCAATGCATCCTATCCGGGCCCCGGCTCGCAAGGTTGAAGATAGGTCCCCAACCGCCCGCACTACGTGGCAAAGACCGTCATCATGGAACCCGTGACCGCCGCACCTCCAACCCCGCCCAACCGTCCTCGGCTCGCGTCGACGACGGGCCCAGGCACGGACACAAAAAGCGACTGGCGCTGGCGCGCCGTGGTTCTTGTCATCCTCGTCGGCTACGCAGCCGCCATCGCCATCGGCCTCATCGGGACTACCAAGGTTGACCACCCAGACGATGTTGGTCCCGCTGTCTGGGTTGTAGGAGCCGTCCTTGGGATCGCCGTGGTGGGCAGCATGCTGATAGCGGCCTTGAGTGATCGCGGCGACCGGCTCCAAACGGACCAGGCCCGCCGAACCCTGCAGCAGGCCGAGGACCAACTGGCGGCGGGCGACCAGTTGGCCCTTCCCGCGCTGTGGGAGATCACCCAGAAGCGGCTGGATTACTACCACCAGATCGCCACCAGCCAGGCCCGGCACAGCTTCCGCAACGCGCAGGCCGCAATGGTCATCGGGTTCGTGTTGCTGGCGGTGTTCGCCTCCTTTGCCGTCACTGCCAACACCACCACCGCCGCCACGGTGGCCGGCGCGCTCGGCGCTGTCGCCGCAGCCCTTGCCGGGTTCATCTCCCGCACCTTCGTGCGCTCGCAGGAGACCTCAGCCAGCCACCTACGCTCCTACTTCGACCAGCCATTGGAGTTCTCCCGCTACTTGGCCGCCGAGCGTCTGCTCAATGGTGCGCAGGCGTTAGACGCCGAGCAGCGCGCCGCTGTCCTATCCGATCTGTTGCGCACCGTGATCGCCCCCGAAGGGTCCGGCGCAGGTGGCGTAGCGTCGGCACCGTCGGCCGTCACCATCAACCTGTCTCCCGGAGCATCAGGCCCAGCATCTTCCGGATCAAGTGGTGGCCCGTCCGCGTAGGTTCCGGAAACTCTCCGCGGCACGGATACCGCGATCAACGCGCTAGACAGTTCGCGGAGCCGGTCACGCTGGTGGAAGGCATCCACGGCACCAGCGGCGATGCGCTGGACGATCACGGCAGCGTGGGCACGTTCCTCGCCGAGCAGTTCGGCTCTGCCGGACGGCGAGTGGAAGTAAAAGCGGCTCACGTCGTCGCCCGGCGGCTCAGGCGTCCCCAGAGGCGGTTGAACGTCCGCCCCCAGCTGCGCTGTTTCTGCGCGTCGTGGCGTTCGTTTTCCGGGAGGCACCGGCCGCGGTGGCGGTCAGGGTGCCGTTCTCCAGGTCGACGAAGGGTTCTCCGCCGACGGGCCCACCGCACCGGCTGCAGGTCAGCTCGTCGGGGAGCTGGTACAGCCCGTATGACGGCATCACCGAAACCCTCGCCTCCGAGATCGACATCGACCACATCGTCCCGCTGGCCGAAGCCTGGCGCTCAGGCGCCAACACCTGGACCACCAGCAGACGCCAGGCCTTCGCCAACGACCTCGGCTACCCCAGCTGATCGCGGTGACCGACAACATCAACAGCACCAAGGGCGACAAAGACCCCTCCGCCTGGAAGCCGCCGCGAACCTCCTACCACTGCACCTACGCCCGCATGTGGATTCGCTCCAAGTACCACTGGGGGCTCAAGCTCCATTCCGCCGAGAAATCGGCGCTGCAGAGCATGCTCAACACCTGCTGACACCCTGCAGGCCCAAACCTCGCCGTGGCCAGGACTACCTGGGGGCGCCCTGGCCACGGTGAGGCTCGCCAAGATCTTGCCTGCTCGTCGCGGCCAGCGCCTTTGAGCCTGTTCAACACCGTCCATCGAGTCGAACGGGCTTGTGCCGGGTTGCCGTCTGGTCAGTCGCCCACCTGCCTAGTGTGGCGTCCACGAACGTTCACCGGGTCTGGTGAACACGCCGGTCGGCGTTCGTTGATACCGAGGGCTCGTCGGCTTCAGTCTCTTGTAGCGACCAGATCGCTGTTGAGAGTGGGCCATCAGGTGGCAAAGCCGATTCAAGCGCAGCGGCCGGGTGACCAGGAAGGTCAGCGACTTACCCAGATCGTGCGCAGGGGCAAACACGAGTCGATCCAGGTCCGCCGGGTGATGATCACCACGGCGTCGGCGTCGGGAACGCCGGTGTCGCCGATCGCCCGGACGGTCGCAGCCGATGAGGACACCGTCCGGGATGTGATCCGCGCGTTCAACGAACAAGGGCTGACCTGCCTGGACCCTAAGCGGGCGGAGGCCGTCCCCGCCTGATCGGCAACGATGACATCGCCTTCATCGTCGAGACGGCCACCACACGTCCGGTCAAGCTGGGGCGTCCGTTCACGCCCTGGAGCATCCGCAAGCTCGCCCATTACCCGGCCATCAGCGCGGCCCGGAGGGTGCGGATCGGGCGGGAACGGCTCCGGCAGATCCTGCACACGCGGGAGATCTTCTTCCAGCGCACCCGGACTTGGAAGGAGTCACGTGACCCGGACAAGGAAGCCAAACTGGACCGGATCGAGTACGTGACCAGCCACTTCCCCGAACGGTGTTTCGCCTTCGACCAGTTCGGCCCGCTCTCGATCCGGCCCTGCCATGGATCGGCGTGGGCGCCAGGGTCACGGCCTGACCGGCTGCCGGCAGCCTACCGCTGCACCCCCACGGGATCCGCTACTTCCGCGGCTGCTACTCCCCGAGCGAAGATTAGTTGTGGGGCGTGATCCGCAGGCGCAGAGGTGGCGATCACTCCTTGGCAGCGGTCAAGTCGATCCGGGCCGCCCGCCCCGACTGTGCACCCATTTACGTGATCATGGACAATCTGTCGGCGAACAAGCCCCCCAGAGCCGCGCCTAGCTGTCGCGGGAAGCTGATGTACCTCATGCTTTGCGTGAAGGGTGCCAAAATCCGGCCGCGAGGTCGTGACCTTGCGTGGGATCCAGTCGGTCGAAGGGGTGGCCGGCGTCGTGCATCCTTGACGGTCGTGGCGCTGCGCACGGTGACCGTGTCGGCTGTTGACGGCGTGTCGCTGTCGATCTGGAGGCGCCCTTGGCGGTAGTCGAGTTATGTAACCAAGATCGACATGCCCGCCGAGGGCGCGTAGCACGCCGTTTACCAGTGACCTCAGCTCATGGCTATAGCCGAGTTTCGGCACCGACCCCCAGAACGGGCCTGGGGCAGTTGGGGGAGGCAAACGGTTTGGCGATGTGGCACGACGTTTCAGTGTGGGACGACTACCGAAGAGCCACCATCGAGGCTTTTACGTGATCGCAGGCGCAGCCGCTTCGGATGTGCTTTCGTGGCAGGTGGCCCTGCTGTTCTTTGCGGGTCTGATCAGTGTCAGAACGCTGGGGCTAGCCGCCGAGGCTGAGCGATGGCATACGCTGGTGGCGGTGGTGACACACGCACCACCAGGCACGGTCCTCAGCCACACAGACGACGGCGACGCCAGATCAATCCAGATCACCATGGGGCCGGGTGAACCAGCTGAGCAACGGCGGGCAGGTTGATCCGTGAGGCCCCCGTCCCGCCTGTCCCCAGCCGAAGCCGATGAGGTGGCCAGCTTGTTCCGAGCTGAGTCGCCACGCCTCTTCGCCTTTGCGTGTGCTTTGACACAGGGGGATCGTATCAGGGCTGACGACCTGGTGCAGCAGTCATTTCAGGCTGCTGCGCTTGCGTGGTCTGAGCTTTGCACACGAGATGGCAATGGCAAACGGGCGTGGTTGTACAGGGTCCTGAGGAACAAGGAAATCGATGAGTGGCGGGTGAACCGGCGTCTGTGCTCTGAGAACGATCTCGAAGACGGGAGCGACCTCGGTGAGGTGCCTGACCCGTCAGCTCAGGTACTCGATCTGATCGCAATGCAGAGGTGCTTGGCCCTGATCGCGGCCATGCCACCGGTCAGGCACCGCGTGGCGTTCCTACGGTGGATCGAGGAGTGGTCGGTTGCTGAGATCGCTGAACAGCTTGCGATCGATCAGTCCACCGTGCGGGGACACCTTAAGAAGGCACGAGACGAACTGCTGACCGACATCGGGCCACAGGTCTCGTTCCTCAAGCATTCTGAACTTGACGACGGTGAGTCAGGCGCAGGGAGGAGGGGCCTGTCGTGAGCGAACGAGACGACCAGCAGCCGCTCCCTGACGACGCCACCGCCAAGGAGATCTATCGTCAGCTCTTCAAGCAGCCCAGCGAGGGCGACAATTCCTATGACGTGGAAGCCGGTCTGAGTCGTCTGCGCGGATGGATGGGCCAGGAACTCGCCGCCGGGAAGGGCGGGGAGCATGCGGTTGCGCCTGTGGAGCGCGATACGACGCGCTCCCGGCAGGCCATCAACCGGCAGGAGGCCCCACCACGTCGGGGCTCACTTAGCATCTCACGTTCCCAGGTTCGGGCTAATGAATCGTCGCCCGGCACCGGGTCGACGGTCCGCCGGATCGTTCTCGGGTCACAGCTTCGCCGTCTGCGCGAGCAGAAGGGCGTGACCCGTCAGGATGCCGGTTACGTCATCCGTGCGTCGGAGTCGAAGATCAGCCGCCTTGAGCTCGGGCGGGTCAGCTTCAAAGAACGTGACCTGGACGACCTGCTCACGCTGTACGGCGTCAGCGACAAGACAGAACGCGAAGCGCTGTTGCAGTTGGCGCGGGAGGCGAACACTCCCGGTTGGTGGCACCGGTACAACGACGTGTTGCCCGGCTGGTTCCAGGCCTATGTGGGACTGGAGGAGTCAGCCGAGATGATCCAGACCTATGAACTGCAGTTCGTGCCGGGCCTGCTGCAGTCGGAGGACTACGCACGCGCGGTGATCAGTCTGGGCAACGCCGGTGCGGACGAGCACAAGATCGAGCAGCGCGTCGAGTTGCGCATGCAGCGTCAGGAACGGCTGACCGGCCCCGAGGCCCCGAGGTTGTGGGCGGTGTTGGACGAGGGCGCGCTACGGCGCCCGATCGGCGACTCCGAGGTGATGCGCGGGCAGTTCGAGCATCTGGTCGAGATGTCCAAGCTGCCCAACATCACCGTCCAGGTGATGCCGTTCAAGTTCGGCAGCCATGCTGCCGAGGGCGGCGCGTTCTCCATCCTGTGCTTCCCCGACCAGGACCTGCCGGACGTCGTGTACGTCGAGAACCTCACCGGCGCGATGTACCTGGACAAACGCGACGACGTCGATACCTACCTGCAGGCGATGGAACGGCTGAGGGTCGACAGCGCCCACCCCGACCACACCGTCGAACTTCTTGATGACCTTCTCAGGCAAAGCGGGCAGAGCTGATATTGCCACATGACGTATTTCAGCAAGACAAGTCATTCGCAACCGGGCGGTCGCGACCAGGTATGACAAGCTCGCCGTCCGCTACGAGGCGACCCTGCATGGCGCCTCGTAGCAACGAGTGGCTGTGACCGATCTCAACCGCGCACCTGGGACTCCTCGACCCCCAGGACATCGGCCAGGGCCGGATGCACACGGCCCGGATCGATCGTCGTGACCGTGTACATGGCGACCCCGGCCACGACGAATGGGTCCTCAGCCGTGATCCGGTCAACGGCCAACCGGTCTATCCCGCCTGCCACGATCGCGCCTCCCCAGGCCGAGGGCACCGTCTGCCCTGACACCAGAAATGTTTCCATCCTGGTGATGGCGTTCCAGGTAATCGACATGCGCAGCGACGAACGGCTCTGCATCCTGCTCTGACCCCGTGTACTGCAACAACAGCAGATGCAACATCGACGCCCTCCTTCGCATTGCCTGACAATCGGCACATCACGACAGGCGTTGATCCACTTCCGAAACAGGCCCTAGCCGAAGAACAACAAGGTCGAACTGTGCCCGACCCCAACGAATGCTTCGTGGGCCAACCCGATCGAGGCCCAATTCGGGCCCCTGCGGACCTTCGTGATCGGCGACTCTCCAACCATCCCAACCACACCGTCCTGGCCCGGAAACTGCATGCTTCCCTGCGGTGGCGTAACGCCAACGCCGGCCACCCCGATGTGCTGGGCCGCCCAATGCCGCGAACGTGCCCGCATCCGCAGCGAGCGTCAGCAGCGCTGGGGCCGTCTACGCCACAATGCCGCGTGACCAATCCAGCAAATGTTCCTGGTCAGCATGTTGGGGCTGAAGCTACCTAATTCTCAGCCACCGCGTTCTCAGCCATGACGCCCTCAGGCCAAAACTGCAGGAGGAAACACGCCTTCACAAGATCGCTTGCCGCTGCGTTCCATGGGAGTTCCTCAGGTTGTTCACGTCGACTGATTCGCAGCCGCCATCGGCCAGGCGATGGTAGGTGCGGTCCCTCGTCCGGGCCCGCGTCGCTTTGGTCCACGAACAAGCGCGCCGTCGGCAGGTCCAGCGACAGGCACACCTGATCAGGCCAGTACATATCATCAGCTTCAGCGGATCCGTCCCACACCTCGACTCTCAACCTCGCTTTTATGATCAAGCTGTCAGCCGTCTCCAGGAACACCGAGCCCGAACTTGCGTGAACCCAATCGCATCCCGGTAGACGATCTGGCAGTCCTTCACCATCACAGGCCTCGTCAACCAGACCGAACATGCCATCCACGACGTACACGTCCTGCTGCACGCCGGTCAGCATCCGCGCCACCCAGATCTCCTCTCACCACACGAAATCGTTCTTAGCGCCGCGCCCGACTATCCAGGCAGGCGCGAATCGAAGCACGTGTCTGAACCTGCAGCAAGATGCTCACAAATCCCGCAGCGCCGTATGATCAAACCGGCGAACGTTGGTGGTCAGCCCACTAGCTGACGGCGGGGGCTCGCCTTCACGTACCGCAAATGCCCGGCCGGGCGGCGCTTGTCGCGCACCAGTTCCGCCTCAGCGGGGTGTCGGATCACGATCGTAGGGCTGCCGCCTCGCCAACCCAACTGCGGCACCCGCGTCGAGTTCCCGTTCGGCTCTATCCCAGTTCCCTGCGCCCACCGCGTGGCCGCTGTGGGCCGGCTGCAGAACAGGGACAGAAGAGGAAAATGCAAGGTCGAAATAACACCCCTCCGCCGAGTAAAATGTTATTGTTGCACGTAGACCGCGCCGAGTTCAAGAAATTACAGACGCGCACGATCAGCATACTTTTCGAGCGTCCAAAGCAGGTATGGGCCGGTCGACTCATTTACTTCGCGTTCACGTTTCACGAACGGCCCGATCGCTTGCCAGACCTGCACCACTCGATAATTTGTCGTAGAGACAACCTCTTCGTCAATGAGACCTAGTAGCGTGAGAACCGCGAAGCTCTGGAAGAAGTATGCGACATCATAAACAATCCGCCGAGCATCATTCGGCAAGCCAGATAGGCCGAGGCCAGGGTCATGGTCAGCTCGAAGACTTTCGCACACGTAGCGGTATCTGTCGTTGAATTCCATGGAACGAAACTCGCTGAGATAAGCAAGATACGCAGGAAGGTAATTGGATCGCCTCATCAGCCGCGCGTGCTGGGCTGCCATGTAGATCGAACTGCCAAGCGCAAGAGAAGAAATAATGATAGCAATCAAGTTAAAGATCATTGGCTCCACCTTTTAGGTTGCTCTGGTTGGACCCTCGCAACACTTGTGGAGTTCACCTCTTGGCCTTACCGCAGGGTTACATTTCGGATACCCGATAGGCAAGCTAGATCACCACTGCCCGCTGCGCCCTCTTTTATTCCCCAACGACGAAGGCTCTGTACTCCGCAGCGAACCCCATGGCCCGTGAACCCCGGACGCCGGCACTGAGCTGGAATCCTTCAGCCGAGGGACAGTGCACAGTCCGGATAGCTCCCTTCCACCAGTAGTCCTCAACCTGCGCCGCGCCTGCATCACTCGGGACACCGACCTCGACATGATCTTCATGTCGGGTGTCGCGCTGAAGACCGACCCGGCGCACCGCAACCGCGCCCCGACACCGTGCCCTGGGTCGTGAACGAACCCGTCGACGTACTCGAACAGCTCGTCCAAGGCGATCTACTGTTCCCCAACGGCCAGTTCCTATTTCAGGAGTGGATGACGAACGCCACCGGACTGGCCCTGTCCCCAACATGATCAACGTCGCTATCGGCGACTTCATCACCTGGTTCAACCACGACATCGCACCGCCGGTCGGTCCCCGGCCGATCGGCGAAGATCCCGGCGGCCGGATCAACGCCAACAGGCTCCGCCGGAACCCTGTCCTGGCACATCGTCCGCAAGCCCGGCGGTCTGGTCGCTGGCGCCCAGCAGTACGGGCAGTATTCGCTGCTGGTCCAGCAGGGATACGCGGAGTCGCGGCTCCGGCGCGCAGCCGTGGAGGGCGATCCCGCCGGGATGTGCCAACTGGGCCTTCTTCTGGAGAAGACCGGACGACTCGGCACGCTGGCCCCGCTCACCGAGTCGCTGCGCTCCAAGGCCCAGCCCTTCATGGAAGATCTCTACACCGCACTCCACCAGCACGTGCAACTGGCGGTCCTGGAGGGAACCGAGGCCGTCATCATCAAAAGGCTGTCCGCCCCGCAGGCACAGCACCTCGTCTCCCATGTAGGAGGCCGGCTTCCACTGCACTGCTCGGGCGTCGGAAAGGTGCTCCTCGCCCACAGCGGCGCCGACCAGATCGACAAGGTCCTGTCCGGCACGCTGCACCGGTACACACCCCAGACCACCACCGACCCGACCGTCCTCAGAAGCGAGCTCGCCGAATGCCGCCGCACCGGCTACGCGACCGTCCGGAGCGAACTCACCGACGGCGCCGACTCGATCGCCACTCGAATCGTGGACGGTGAAGGCCGCGCATGCTCGGCTGGCGCCCCGGAATCAAGATCCGCGACACGTAAGATCCGCTTCCATCACCCGGCTCGGGCCAGCCGCTCGAAGGGCCTCCAGACCACGCTGCCGACGGCGAGTGAGCGGCCGCCGACGGCGCCGGCCTCGCCACCGCAGTCCGCGGCGAGACCGGTGCTCACGATCCGAAGGCAGCAACCACTCTCGCGACACTGACCACGCGGGAATCGACGTCTGCCAACTCCACACCCCTTCACATACCAGGAGTGTTGCGACAAATACTAGAACCCGCCCCTACCCTGGGAGCAGTCTTCCGCGTCGGCCCAGCCCTGGCCGCTATGAAAGCGACGACATCGAGCCGCCCCGCGCGTCCAGCCTGCTTGATAAGCCTCCCCCAGCGCTCGCTGCGCCCGAATTGGCTACCGATCGCCTTCCCCGGCGGCAGGACCCCCGCAGACGTGCGGTGGGCCACCGCCCATTGCCACGCTCGCCGCTGAATATCCACATCTCCTAGCTTATCCATCTGAGATGAAGCCTGCCGTGCCCGCGGGCCATCGATTGCGTCACCGCCGTACGGAAGCGTCGTTTTCTCACGCTTAAGAGACCCGCTGAAAGCATTTCCTGATATTTGCTATTTTGTTCATGGCTCGCGCGTGCTGTGCTCGCCGCGTTTGAAGGCGACCCCGCCGCGCGCGGACCCGGTACATCTTCTGGTACAGGGGCCGGACGCGGGCGTCTTCCAGCGCGGCGAGATTCACGACCGTTCCGGTTGTGAGCAGCAGTTCGTGCAGCACCGGGACCGGTACCGCACGCAGATCGACGAAGCCTTGGGCGTCGCCGCCAAGCCGCAGGGAGCGCCCGGCCGAGCGAGTAGCCGGAGGGCGAGTGCTCTGGCCATGCCGTCTTCACCAGCTGATCGAGGTTTCCGGTGCGTCGTGGACGTCGGGAGACCCGTCGACTGGGCGATCCCTTCGAGAGCCAGCCCGTATGGTCGAGCCGCGGAACACGTCCGGGATGAGCTTCCTCCGTTGACTGTGGACGGAGGGAGCTCCCGCGAGCTGCATCGTTGGGTGCCCGGTTCGCGACCTCACCACGCCGCACTCCGATCGCTCATCGCGGATGTTCAGGCCATCTCAGGTCGGGACCGGCGGTGCCGGAGCGGCACGACGGTCTCTGGCAGGAGCATCGGCTGGGACATCGCGCCGCCGCTCCTCACACCCGAGAACGTCGGCACCGGGCGCTATGGTGCGTCTTCATGAAGACACTCCACACCAGCCTTCCTGAGGCGACCCGAGCGTGAGCCGCTACCGGGGGTCGGCCACCCTGATCAGCAGTGACGGAGCCGAGGTCGAGGTTTACGTCGACCTGCGCGCCAAGCAGCGGGAGTGGTCAGGCACCGCGACCATCGGCGACTTCGACGCCACCGGTCTTCACGACCGGACGCTGAGGCTTCCAGATGGCCGTGAAGCGCAGGTCCAGCTCGGCGGCTCGGCAGCCTGGTCTGACGTCATCTCGCTGGTCGGGAGTGGTCCGCCGCCCTTCTGAGTAGCCCGCTCTGTTGGTGAGCCGACGCCTGTCCGGGCAGCTCCGAGGCCGCACCCGATGGCCAGAGGTCAGCGATCTCACCACCATGAAGACGGGCGGTCGAAATCCACCTGCCCCGCAGGTCAGGTGACCCGCGACACGGCTGATCGGAAGTCTGGGTTCGCTGAACCGCTCCTGGCCGGGGTACGGGTTTGTTTCAGGTGCAGAGCGGCGAGATCAAGCTCGCCTGTGGGGCGCGGGGTCAGGGCGCGTCGTCAGGGCGCGTCGTCCAGGACGCGGGCTGCGAGGTCTTTGTCGAGATTGACGCGGACCAGGGCGTCGGCGAGCCTCGCCAGGCGGTCGGTGGGGACGAGGGTCGCCAGCGCGTCCGGATCGGTGGGCAGGTTCAGGCGGGCGGCGCCTGCGAGGACTCGTTCGTCCAGGGCGGGGCGCAGGAACGGCCACACCGCCTGTGCGTCGCGGCAGAACGCGGCGGCGCCTGCGGGGCCGATGCCGGGGAACTGCTGAAGGAGTTCGGCTGCGCGGCCGGGTTGCTCGTCGGCCTCGGCCGCCAGCCTTCGCAGGTCGCCGCCGTATCGGGACCGGGCCAGTTCCGCGCTCTCGCCCAGGCGGGTGGAGGTGCCGTTCGCCAGGTGGTGGTAGCGGACGTTCAGCAACGCGTCCTTGCGCTGCTGCCAGCTGAGCGCCGCCATTCCATCGGCGGTTCCGCCTCCGGCCTCGAAGAGCGAGCGGCTGCCGGTCACGGCGATCTCGGCCTGGATCCGCGCCAAGACCAGGTCGCTGAACACCAGCAGCCGCCACAACGCCCCGGGCTCGTCCGCGAGCCGGATTCTGGCAGGCTCCTCAATCTCGCGGGCCGTTCCGCCCAGAGTCTTCCGGATGATCAGTAGCCGCGACAACCGGTCTTCTTCGGCCTCCAGCAACCCGTCCAACCCAGCGATCCGCTCCCGGAACTCCTCGATCCGCAAGCCGAACTGCGGCCTTCCACCGCGGCTGGTTCGGCCACCTCGGCGCCGCCGCGGATGATGCCGTCGGCTTCGACGGCCGAGGTCCGGGACGCACAGCACGGCGAGTGAGGGCCCAAGTAGGAAACATCCCGCTGACGAGTCATGTCGACAACGCGAGATGCACCGCCTGGTTCTAGAGTGACAGGGTGACACTGCCTCTAGCTGCTGCTGCCCTGAACTATGGCGAGGTCTTCACTCGCCGTTGGGTAGTGGACGTGCTTCTCGATCTCACCGGGTACACCGTCGAACGTGATCTTGGCGCGCTGCATCTACTAGAGCCATCTTGCGGGTCTGGCGCCTTCTTGGGGCCTGCTGTGGAGCGCCTCATTGCCAGCGCGAAGGCCCACGGCCGAGATTTTCGGTCGTTGACCAACGCTGTCAGGGCCTACGACCTTCAGGCCCATCACGTAGAGGCGGCCCGCGGACTGTGCCGCGACCTGCTCACCGGGCTGGCGCAGCGGAGGCAGATGCGGCGGCGTTGGCCGCGAGTTGGGTAGAGCATTCAGATTTCCTGCTATCTGATGTGGAGGATCGGCTCGCTGATGTTGTCGTCGGGAATCCTCCCTACGTTCGCTATGATGACCTGCCTGAAGATGTTGCGGCTGAGTATCGCCGAATATGGTCGACGATGCGTGGCCGTGTTGACATCTACGTGGGGTTCATCGAACGTTCCCTCCGCATGCTCGGCCCCGAGGGCAAAGTTGGTTTCATCTGTGCCGATCGTTGGATGCGCAATCAGTACGGTTCTACTCTTCGGGAACTAATCGGCAAACGCTACGCCGTCGAGCACGTGTGGACAATGCACGACGTCGATGCCTTCCAGGAGCAAGTGTCGGCGTATCCGGCCATCACCGTGCTAGCGAACCGCTGTGCCTCCGCGGCGGCGGCACTGGTCAAAGCCGTAAATGACAAGTCCTTCACCAACTTCGTAGACATCGGTGTGACAGCTCACCGGCTACCGCATTGGTTTGACGGCGCGCAGCTCCTGCAGGACATGAAGGTGCGCATCCACCCAGTCCTGGAGCCGGGCGGCCACTACCCGCACCACAACATCTACTACGTCGTCTCAGATACTTGGGACATGGAGGTCCTCGGCGGTCTGCTCCTGTCACGCATCGCGCAGGCCTTCATCGAGGCGTACTGCGTCCGCATGCGTGGCGGCACCCTTCGGTTCCAAGCCCAGTACCTCAAGCGCATCCGCGTGCCCGAACCCGCCACCCTCGACCAGAGCACAAGAGACGCCCTCCGACGCGCGTTCCGTCGGCGCGACGTCGACGCCGCCACCCGGGCCGCAGCGACCGCTTACGACATCGATCTTCGCGATTACGACGTCGCGCTGGACGACTTTACGGCAGATTAACCTCTGTGACAGCAACCTTCGACGACTACGACACCGGAGTCAGGGCCTTCTGGACCGGGCGTGACCTCCAGACTCAGAAGCAGATCGAATCAGGGAAGGTCGACGCCGGAAGCCGGGGCTCAGTAACCGGCGGGCTGCACTTGAGTGCGCTGCAGGAACTGATCGCCGGGCAGTTCGAACCCCTCGTGCACCTCGGGACACAGATCCGCAAAAGTGGGATCATCCCATGCCCGGCTACTATCGACGCGCGAAGAACTGGGACATCGTAGTGACCGACCGGGGCATCCTAGTGGCCGCCATTGAATGCAAATCCCAGGTGGGCTCCTTCGGCAACAACTTCAACAACCGCACTGGGGAAGCAATCGGTAACGCTGTCGATCTCTGGCGGGCCTACGAAGCGGATCTGGTCGGGGCGAAAAACCTTGGCTTGGATTCGTTTTCGTCTTCGAGTGTGCGCCTGGCTCGACGGAGCCGGTCGGCGACCACGGGAAACCGCTCTATCGTACGGATCCCGCCTTCGATAACTCCTCATATACGACCCGTTACCAGTTGCTGTTCCAGCGCCTTGTTCGCGAGCGCCTCTACGACGCAGCCTGCCTGATCAGCACCGAAAGGGGCCGACGGTATCCACAGTGAACCCCTCCCCGAGGTATCAACACAAAATCTCACCGCTGCAATCACCAGACGCGTAGCTTATATCCAAGGACTTACTTGAGCACTGCACCGGAAATGGTGTTGTGCCTGTCGCAGTTTGAGAACGCTGCGAGAAACATGGAGGTCAGGTGGCCTCGCCTGTCGGACTGTGAGCTTGTCAGCTGATTGAGCGTCCAATGTCGAGATGTTGCCAGGCGACTTCCGGTGCACAAGCTATGAGCGGGCCCGCGCCTAGGGATCCATCTGGCCTCTGATGAGGTGGTGCCGGGGCGCGCTTCTCGCTAATCCTCTCTAATTTCACTTCCACCCAGATTTGTCAGGAACCTGACCAGAGGCGGGCCAATCGGGCCCCACCCACGGAAGTTGGATATTTCCTTCTCGACCAAGGTGCGAGTAGCCGACTTCCACTCCTTGGCCGTCGTGGCGAATAGGAGTTGGTCGGCACGAAGCCACGCTGCGGCGCGGCACTTCTTAAGCACCTCCCTCCTGCCAGCCAACTCGCCGAGGCTCTTACACTCTGCCACGGTGAGAATGTCGAGACCGCGTATCTGATCTATCGATTAAGCCATCGCGCCGTGTCCGGTTTTGGTCCGTGCCAATCACCACGTTGAACCAGGCCTCTCCGAGATGATGGACACCGTGCGCGTCACTCGCTTGCAGATCTCAGGCTTCCGTGGCTGGAAGCGGCTGGATCTCCGTCCCAACGGTCACGTGGTCCTCTCCGGGGTCCCTCGCGCGGGGGCGGTCCGACATCATCGAGGCCCTCGCGCGTGTGCTCGACCCCGATGCGGCCCGCAGCGCCTCGCTGACCGATCTACACCAGGACGTCACCGAATCAGCCGACGGTGACGGGGCGCACGACGAGACGGAAGAGAACACCGCCGATCCCATCACGGCGACGCCGCTCCTACGCGTCGCAGAGATCGAGGTGACACTGACCGACCTCGATCCCGACGTCGAGCAGCTGGTCGACGGCGCCTTGGAACCGCTGGACCCATCCGGCGCCGCAAGCCAGAGCGACAATGCCGACCCGAACGCACCCCAATGTGTCCGGCTGGCCTACCAACTGAACACCAGGCGATGTACCCAGGCAACAGTGAGATGATCTTGAGGGTTGTTAGGTTTGGCAGGGAACGGGGCGTGGCGTGTCACAAGAAATGTCATGATCTGGCACATGACAGACTCTCCAGGAACGATCGCCCGTGGGCAGTTGTACGCGGCCTACAAGACCCTGGATAATTCCTCTCCCGTCGAAGTCCGGCTCCAGATCGGGCTGCTGGCGGCGTTGATTGACCTTGAGGCCACCCTCAGCGGGATCGAATCGGCCATTGATGCAGGTGTGGGCGTGCGCACGGTCGACGAGGTCCAGGTGCGCAACGTCGGCTGACTGGCAGCCGATCCCTTGCAGCGCAAGACCGGACGGAAAATCTCACGGCTCTCAGCCGGGACTGCACGGTGAGGTCGAACCGGCTCCGGCATTAGCGCGCCCCGCGGGGCCTGACTGGAGTGGACCGCGCGCCGGAGGTGACCTAAAGCGGCCACTACGCGATGTAGAGAACAAATTGACGCTCAGTGACTGGGCAGGCAGCCTCTGGGCTGCGGTATACAAAGCCGCATTTCCCAGAGAGGAACCTGATGGCCATTGAGCCGACCGCGGAGCAGCAGGCTGCCCGCGAGGTGTTCGCCGCGGGCCAGGATCTGGCGCTGGTCGCCGGCGCCGGCACGGGCAAGACCTCAACGCTGATCCTGATGGGCGCCTCCACCCGCAGGCGCGGCCTGTACGTGGCGTTCAACCGGGCGATCGCCGAGGACGCCCGGCGCCGTTTCGGGCCGAACGTGCAATGCCGCACCGCGCACTCGCTGGCGTTTCGGGCGGTCGGGCGCCGCTACAGCGACCGGCTCAACGCCGCCGCGCGGATCCCGGCCAAACAGACCGCCCGGATTTTGGGAATCACCCGCGACCTCGACTTCGGCCGCGACCGCCGTATCACCATCACCCACCAGGCGCGCCTGGTGATGAGCATGATCCGCCGGTTCTGCTACAGCACCGACCGGCAGGTGATGGCCCACCACGCCGAACCGGTCAACGGCCTGGACACTGGCGCCCAGAACACCCTGGCGCGGGTCCTGCTGCGGTACGCGGCCATGGCGTGGGAGGACATCATCTCGCCGCGGGGGCGGCTGAAGTTCGAGCACGACCACTACATGAAGTTGTGGGCGATGGACGGGCCGGTGCTGGACGCCGATTTCGTGCTGCTGGACGAGGCGCAGGACACCAACCCGGTGCTGGAGGAGGTGTTTCTGTCGCAGGACGCGCAGCGGGTGTGCGTCGGCGATCCCGCCCAGCAGATCTACGGCTGGCGCAACGCCCGCGACGTGATGACCGGATTCCCCGCCCAGCACCTGCACCTGACCCAGTCGTTCCGGTTCGGCCCGCAGATCGCCGCCGTCGCCAACCGGTGGCTCAAACACGCCGAATCGGCCATGCAGCTCACCGGCCGCGGCCCTTCCACCTCCCGCATCGACCGGGCGTCCCAGCCCGACGCCGTGCTGTGCCGCGGCAACGCCGACGCCATGGCCGAAGTGCTGGCCTGCCTCGAACTCGGCATCCCGGTCGCGCTCACCGGCGGCGGAAGCGCCCTGCAACGCATCGCCACCGCCGCCCTGGAACTCCAGTCCGGCAAGCGCACCACCCACCCGGAGCTGTTCTTGTTCAACTCCTGGGACGAAGTGCAGGACTACGCTGAACACGACAGCGCCGGACAGGACCTCAAGGCAATCGTCGGGCTGATCGACACCTACGGCCCCGAACTGATCCTCCAAGCCGTCGACCGGCTGTCGCCCGAGCAGCACGCCCGGGTCACGGTGTCCACCGCGCACAAGGCCAAGGGCCGCGAGTGGGACAGCGTCCGCATCGGCAAGGGCTTCGAAGCGCCCCTGGCCGACGAGGACGGCATCCCCCGCGACCTCAACCCCGCCGAGGCCCGCCTGATCTACGTCGCGGTCAGCCGCGCCCGCCACCTCTTAGACCCCGAGGGCCTGGCCTGGATCGACGACTACGAGAAGTCCCGCGCGGGCACCAGCCGGTCCCTGATCACCTTGAGCCTCACCGGGCAGCTCAAACATCCCTCCTCGCCAGTCGCGGAGTTCATGCAGGCCCACCTGCCCAATACCTCGGCCATCGAAGGCGACTACCTTGCCCACCTGACCGGGCTGCCGCACCCGGTGCAGCCGATCGACGTTCAATACCCCGACTGGTCCGCCCTCGGCCACGCCATCGACTACCGGCTCCGGCTATCGTTCGGCGGCCAGCTCGGCCCAGCAGTCAGCCTCGGTGTCCAAGCCTTCGATGACGACACCGTCTTCCCCGGCTCTCCGCCCCGCCCGGTCCGCCAAGCCCTGCTGGCCGCAGGGCATCAACTGCTGACCGAGGTCGACGCATATCTGGCCCACCCCGACTGCCGAGACGAGGACACACGCGATCAAGAGACAGTGGCCAGGCTGTGCTACGTCGCCGCGTTCTACGAAGACCTCGCCCGAAATGGACACATCCGCCGCTACAGCCTGCTCGGCACCGCCACCCCAAGCACTACGCTCGCCGACCTCACCACGACGGTCCCCGCCCACGCCGTCAGCGACATCCACCAGCAGATGCGCCTGGCCCGCGAACCCTTGGCGTCTCTGCGGGCCTTGCCCTCCCCAGCCAAGGTGTGCGGGCCGCTGTTCACCGGCAGCAGCGACCTCGGCGGCGCCGACGCCGACTACATCCTGAACGGCCTACTGCTGGACTGCAAAGCCACCACCCGCCCACGCCGCCTCGGCCGCGAGGAGATCTACCAACTCGCCGGCTACCTCCTGCTCGACTACGACGACCACTACGGCATCAACCGCGTCGGTCTCTACCTCTCCCGGCAGGGCGCACTGATCACCTGGAACGTCGAAGACTTCCTCCACCGGCTCGGCACCACCGCCCCGCTCCCCCTACTCCGCCGCCGCCTCCGCAGCCACCTACGCGCAGCCAACGACCCAACCGCCCAGGACCGCTGATCACCACATCCCCCGGTGCCGCCATTCACCGGTGCCCGATGACAGCCTCTTAACCACAGACCCGGATCCCGCCGGGATGAGACGTCCCCCGAACCCACTCGCCCCCATCCTCCGGAAGGTGGAACGCGGCGTGGAAAGAGAGATGACACCCGCAGTCGAACGACTGGTACGGCTGATGGTCCTGCTCCCCGAGCACCAGCACCCGCTATGGGACAGCGTGGACGCCGACAGCGGTGATACCACCGAAGTGCTCAACCTGCGGTGGTTCGTCGGTGACGCAGCCCAGATGTGGCCCGAGGCCGGCCCCCGCAACCTGGCGGCAGCGGTCCTGATCTGCTCCAGCGCTCCGAGCGATAAGACACTATGCCTGATCTCCCAGGCAATCCTGCGGGAGGTGGCCACCGGCCCTGGCGAGCGCGGGCCCCAAGCGGGCACGGCCTGGGTGACCCAGGCAACCGCAGCCGCGATCGAGGTCCTCGCCCAAGACCACCCCCTGGACGAGGTCCTCCACGAGGTCAAAGAGCACTGGACTCTGCGCCGCTGAGCCCTCTCAAAGCGCGCCCAAGGAAGCGTGATCACGGTGACGCCCCCTCACGACCCGCCCACCTACACCGACAACGTTCCCGACCACCTCAAGACCACCGGCCAACTCCGCGCCGACGGCCTGCGCCCCGGCACCGTGGCCCCGGCCGGATGGTGGATCCAGACGTTCGCCGGGGACCGCTGGCGAACCGAACTCCACGACGTACGCTCGGCCGTCCCGCTGCCGACCACGCCACCCACAAGCGAACCCGAACCGGCCCCGCCTGCCGAGCCCACGGCCATGACGATCGTCACCTGGACCAAACCCGTACGGCGGCGCGACAACGGCCGCTGGGTCGAGACCGGACAACGCGCTCCGCTCAAGACGCACGTCAGCCTGGACGGGGCACGCACCGTGTGCGGCTTCGACCTGCCCGACCACGCCGACGTGACGACCGCCACCACCGACTGGCACCTGCACACCGACTGCTACAACTGCGCCTACCGGCTCTGGCCCGACCACGCACCGGCCGGCTACATCCGCCCGACCGACAGCCACGACTTCCCCATGCGCCCGCGAGTGCCCGCACCACCCCGGCCACGGACGCGATCCCCGCTCATGCCCCCAGTGCACCCCCGCTCAACAAGGGTCCGCACACAACACCTCTTATCCTCACGCCACCCAGGACATCCCGGAACCACCATTCTGAGGACGGAGTCAGCAGCGGCGACGGTGCTCCAACTCCATCAGGTCGCCGAACACGCGGTTGTACAGTACGGGGTTCAGCTCGGCGAGTCTGGCCTTGAGCCCGGCGATCTGCGCGTCGAGCTGAGCCCGCACCGTAACCCCTCCTGCTGAACGGCGTGCGCGTTTCCCGCGCCGGGTGGCTCGGGCTGGTGGTCGGCGGTGACGTGCAGCATGGCGGTCCGGCCGAGCGCGGCCGACATCCACGCCCGCAGCACGTCGTCGTCGACGCCGGCGGCGCGCCCGGCCCCTCCTTGGGCGCTGCGTCACGACTCCGGCCCGCTCTACGCCAGGTACGGCTCCTTCACGCTGGTCAACGGGACCGACGAGCACGACGAACCGCTACGCCCGCGGCGCTGCCCGGACGGTCGGCTGGTCGAGGAGAGCCACGCCCCCGTGTTCCACCCGCCGGATTGGTGTCGGTTCGGGACGTTCCCGCGCGCTGCGGCAGGCCCCGTGGGGCGCGTTCCCGTACCGGATCCAACGGGCACTGACCCCATCGGCAACGCGGGCGGCACCCACCTGGCGGCGGATCGGCGGACCGGTGCGCGGGTCGTACTGCGCGAACGCGTCCGCACGCGGGCCTGGACGCCCGCGGACAACGCCCTGACCCGGCTCGACCGCGACCGCGCCGCGCTGGAACGGGCGGCGGGCCTGCAATGTGTGCCGACCTGCTCGCCTACCGTTCCTTCGGCGGCCACCGGCTCCTGATCGAGCAATTCGCCGAGGGGACGTCGCTGACCGATTCCGTGTTCCACGTGGGCGGGAAGCCACGAATGCAGCCTCCAGCCCTCTTCATCTACTCCAGCGAAAGGAAACTCAGCGGCATCAACGCGGCGGATCAATGGACTATTGGCCGCGCTGTCGAGGGCTACCGTGCGTCCATGGCGATCTTGCGCTCTCGTCCTCTTCGTCGTCGCGGCCATCGCCGAAAACGGCGGAGCAGCAACACCGCAGCCAGACGCTCACATCGGACGCATTCTTGCCGCCCACGGCGGCGTCTTCACGGCTGGATCCTGGCCAGGGGCCTGGTGATCGATGGTTTCCGTCCCGACCGCTGGGATCTCACAGGCGCCCTCATCTGCCTGATCGGTGTGGCAGTCATCATGTAAGCCCGTACGCCCCTGAGGGGACGGTGATCAAGCCAGAGCTGGCAGCTGATCGCCAACCAGCCCGGCCCGGCTTACCGATCTGTCCAGCCGCCGCCCCGGACAATCAAGATCACCACACCGGCCACTGACCGTTGGCCCCCTGGAGAGCCGACACTCATCCCCTATCTCGGGGAGCGGTTACATCACTTCGCAGCGCCCCTGGTCATCGCGCCCAACGCCCGCGAGCACGGCCTCGGCCATCTGGTCGTGCCCGTCATCCTCGCCGGGATCTTCCAGATCGTCCTCGGGCGCTGGGCATGGCCCGGCTGATGCGGTTCGTGCCACGCAGCGTGATGGTCGGGTTCGTCAACACCCTGGCCATCCTGATCTTCCTGGCACAGGTTTCCGAACTGCGGGACGTGCCCTGGCCCGTTTACCCGCTCCTCGCTGCCCGGCTGGTGCTGATGATCCTCTTCTCGCGGATCACCAAGGCCGTCCCGGCGCCGCTGGTGTCAATCGTGATCCTCACCGTCATCACCGTCGCCGCGGGCATCGCCTTGCCGACCGTCGGCGGCAACGACGCGCAGCCGTCCTCCCTGCCGACTTGGGCGTCCCGGACGTCCCCCTCGCCCTGGGTACCTTCACCCCCGATCGCGCCGTATGCGCAGGCGTTCGCGCTGGTCGGGCTGATGGAGTCGCTGAAGACGGCCAGATCATGGTCCCGCTCCGCCAACACCCGTCTAGGACGCGACGGCGTCAAATCGTCCGGCACGGCCAGCTTGTTCGACCAGCCGTCCCCAGCGCTCACTGCGCCCGAACTGGCTGCCGATCGCCTTCCCCGGCGGCAGGTCCCCAGCGGGTGTGCGGTGGGCCGCCGCCCACCGCCACGCTCGCCGCTGGATGCCCATATCTCCGGCCCTGTCCAAATGAGACGAGGACCGCTGTGGCCGCGCGCCATTGACCGCGTCACGTTGTTGGAGCCGCGCCGAAGGGTGTCTGAGGTCCAACCTCTGATCAGTATGAGCCTTCTCCGACGTCGCGGGCCGGGAGGCTGGACTCCTCAGAGTCTCCTCTGAGGCCGCCGGAGCAGCCTGCGGTTCCCTATGAGTCTTCTCAGAAGGGCCATGTGTCACCGCAGAGACCCTTGGAGGTTTCTCAGAGGTCATATGCGCCCGGTCGGAGGTAACGCCGATCTCAGCGCTATCGCTCCCTATTTCCTGACGGAGGTGTATCTGATTTGCCGCATCAACAGTTCATAGGCGCCGATCAGGGCGCAACTCGGCCATGCGGCGATGAGACGGCCGACCACCGATGGCTCGGCGACAGCAATGTTGGCCGCCAGGCTGGCGGCGCTGCCCAGCACCAGCAGCGCCCACGGCAACATCCCGCTCCGGCGGCCTTGGCGAGAGTCGACCAGCAGGGACATTGAGGCCACCGCGATCATCCCGTCCACACTCAACGGCAGCAGCGCCGCCGTCCAGGACGTTTCTCCGTATCGCAGAACCAGGTGATACATGTGTTTGTAGCTGATCACTGCGGCGATCCCGGCCAACAGCATGACGCTGGCCATGGAGGCCCACCGGATCACCCGATCTGCAAAGGAACCCTCCGCCCCTGCCATGGCCGATCAGTCCTCTACCTCATCGACCAAGGCCACAGCGTTTAGTGGTACCTCGCCCAGGGGAAGGACGATATAGGCAGAAGGTTCGTGTCCGACCTCGGACACGAACCTTTCTCCCACGAAGTGCGGGGTTCGAGGCGTGCCTCGACCCGCACTGTTTGTTGTGTAGGCCCTCGGGCCCGTGTACACCGCCCCGACCGAGTCGGCCGCGACCGAGCGGTGGCTGGAGTTCGCCGAGATCTGGGGCACCAAGTATCTGGCAATCGTGCGGCTGTGGGAGAACGCCTGGGCCGAGTTCGTGCCGTTCCTGCAGTTCGACCCCGAGGTTCGCAAGGTCGTATGCCATCGAATCGGTGAACGCCCGCATCCGCCGGGCGGTCAAGGCCCGCGGGCACTGCCCCAATGAACAGGCCGCCCTCAAGTGCGTCTACCTCGCGGTGATGAGCCTGGACCCCACGGTCACCGGCCGCGAACGCTGGATCGCTCGATGCATGGCAGCCATCATCGCCTTCGACATCGCCTTCGAAGGCCGCCTCACCACCGCCACCCCAGCAAGATCGAGTTGCGCCGGTTAACTGGACACACCCCGTACCCCACCTGATCTATCGGTCCTGATCTATTGGTCCTCTGTGCCAGCGGTCCCACGAGTGGGATGCGTTGCTTGTGCTATCCGGGTGAGAAAGGTCGAGTACCGGACGTTGGCGCAGCGGTGCGGACAGATGGACGATCGCGCGCCACTGTTGGGCGAGGCCTGGACGTGCCCGGAGGCTGGGTCCGTGGCGTGGCACCAGCTGCGGGTCGATGCCCACGGTGGCGAGGACGCCGACTTCGTCAGGTTGCTCGCTGAGTTGGATCTTGGAGAGGACCTCGCCCCAGCCCATGATGCCTTCCAGCCGCAGCGTTCGGCCGTCGTGCATCAGTGTGCAGGTGTGAATGGGGGCTTGCCATGGTTGGCGGGCGTCGGCTACGAGGGGCGTTGGCTGCCAGGTGTAGCGGATCAGGGAGGCCCGGAGCCAGTCTGGTTCGTCGGCCGGCTGGTGGAGCACTCCTGCCTGTTCCCAGTGTCGTTGGTCGCTGCGCTGGGCTTGGTCGATGAGCTGCACGGTCGCTTGAGGGCGCAGCAGGTCTGTGTCGGGGTGCCGGGTGGTGAGGAGTACGCGGTCTGCGGGCTCGCCTTGATAGGGGCCGTGGTTATGGGACACCCATCCGAGTGTCCGGCGGATGGTCTGGCGATGGACGAGCCGGCAGTGCAGGTTCGGCGGGCCACCGCTTGCGGGCGGTGTCGCTGACCGCCAGGCCCGGTAGAGGGTGTCGCCGTGGACCAGCATCCAGGCGCTGGCAAGTTCACGGGGTGGCGCGGGTTGAATGTGCAGGCGCCGTCTGTGGTCCAAAGTCGTCACCTCCCGTGCCTCTTGGCTTTCTAGGAAACACCACTGGCTGGGAGGGGGACGGGCCAGCGTGCGGACACTCTCCCGGGCGGGGTGCTGCTGAGCCGGGGGGATACACACGTCGCCCGGCCCAGCAGTGTGGCGGGTGTTGTCAGGGAACCGGTGTGGTGCGTGCGTACGCGCCCCAGTCGCGGTTCAGACGGGTGTCGAAGGTGTAGTAGAAGCCACCGGCCAGTACGTTGCCGTCATCATCTTGGTACCAGGCGGCACCGCCGGCAACGCCGTATACGCGAAGCTCCGACCTCTCCAGCGATCGGTAGACGGCAGAGCCGCTGTCCCCTTCGAGGAGGTAATCCCGAACTGGGAAATTGGGATTGACGGCCACGGCCGCGTCGTAGTGGACGTTTCCGTTTGGCCAGATGATATCGGTCTCCTCATAGTTGCGGCCGCATTTTTGCCCATTCGAGGTTACGCCTGAGAAGCAGACGAGTGTTCCGGGGACGAAACGTTCCGCCTCGTCGGTGACGTTACGCCACACTGACGATGCCTGGGCGATGATCTGGTTGGTGCCATTGTGCGTGAACAGGAGCGGGATCAGAGCGGCGTCGGAGTCGGTGTTCTGGCCATCTTCAACCTCGTCGACGAGTCCGATGCTGACTCCGTTGCCGTCGTAGACGGTTTCTCCGTAGGGGAAACAGTGCCCCGCGGTGGTCAGGTAAAGGTTGTCCGGCGTGTCCCTGTAGGCGACGTAACCCGCAGTGCACTCCCTGCCAATTGAGTCGCGGAGGACGACGCCCCCATAGTAGGAGTTGGGGTTGCTGGGTGGTGGGTTGCGCGGCGCCGGCGAGTGTTCTGGGTTGTTGCTGGCTTGTTTGCTTTGGAGATCACCTTGGCGCAGCAGGAGTGTGTCATGGCCATATTTTGCGGCTAGAGTTTGCACAGTCTCGGCGGTAGCCGAGTTGGTGTAGACGACGACCTTGTTGGCCAGGGGTGCCACGGATGTGGCGCTGATCTTGATTCCTTGCCTGGTGAGCTTCTTGGCATCGCGGGCGATGCGGTCCCGAATCTCCTTGAGGGCCGTGGTCGAGTATTTCATTGGACGAGGTGTGATGCTCGACCGGTATTTGCCCTTAGTGGCCTCTGTTGCGTTGTAGGAGTAGTGCTGGTTGTCGGTGAATCCGGCCACCAGTTTCCCTGTGGTGAGGTCTACGGCGAGACCGGCCTCATCCTGCTGCTTTCGTTGGCCGGCCAGCGAGCCGACCTCCTTGATCGCACGGTCGATCAGGTCAGCGGATTGCTGCGCCGGGGAGCCGGTCTGGGCATGACCGGTCTGGGCGGTGCCGCCCAAGGCTTTCCCTCCAGCAGCGATCGGGGTGATACTCGCTCGGAAGTGCTGGCCGTTGGTCAGCCCCGGGAACGTAGCCCAGGTGCAGTCGCCGCAGACGATTTGTTCAGCGGTCCGCGTGGCTCCATGAAAGAGCTCCACCTTGTAGGCCGCCGGTGCGCCACTCCGGGGGGCGGTGTTCCAGACGGCCTGTACCTCACGATCTCCGCTCAGCAGTACTGGTTTCTGCACAGTTGTCGGGGAGCCTGTAGTGGATAAGAGGCTCTTCCCCGCGTGGACGGACGCTTCGAAGGCTGGGAGCGATACCGGGCTGTGCCCGGTTGACCCGAGCTCGGCGGTCGCTTGCCGAGGCTTGGCGGCGCTGGCGAGCGCCACGGCGACGGCGATGCCGAGCAGGAGCGCACCAGCCCGCAAGAACATCCGGGGACGTGGGCGGATTGAATGAGTCACGGGGACGACATCTCCTTTCCGTGAAACAGAGGGAAACGCAACGTTAAGAATTGCGCAATATTGGCGATGAGCACCTCCTTGCAATATGTGATCATGTGATCACCGAAAGCGAATCCTTCCTGTCCTCTGATGCCTTGACGGGTTGTGCTGCGACAAGCCGAGAAGGGAGTTGTCCGGCACCCCCGATTCGGCAAGTCATACCATGTTCGAGTCACGATACATTTGAGAGACCCAAACCTCAATAACATTCTCAAGTGACCTGTCAAGGTAGTATCAACTACGATATAGATGCTATTTGACCAGGTATTTTTCGCGCCATCTTGGCCCATCTGAATGAGGGAGCGTTCCACAGCGGCCGTATTCGGCCCCGGCTCTTGACGATCTCAAGGCTCACCGCCTACGCCCGGCACCAAGGACGCACTGTCCGGCGAAGGCGAGCTATCCCAGGCCACGCAGACGGCGCCATCCGCGCCCTCTACACGCCGCTGCAGGGCCAGCCGCCCCCGCCGAAGGGCCGGTCGCCCGTGACGACCCGACTGGTCGGCGACGCACTGAGGGAACGGACGCGCCGCGCTCCGCCGCCGAGATCGCCGACCAGGTCGGGGGGTCCCGCGCCACCGCGCAGCGCGACCTGACCGCGCTCGCGCAGGCCGGACGCGTCGAGGTGACGCTCCGCTACGGCGCTACGGGGGCGATGACGCTAAGAGTGGACGACCATCGGATGACCTTGTCCCCAAGGGAAGGCTCGGTGTTCAGTATGGCCGCTCAGCCTTCCGTCTCGTTGACCAGGGCGTTTGTGTTGAGGGGCACATGGCCGAGTGGGGGAATTACGGCGGGAGAATGGTTCGTGTTCGACCTCGGACACAAACCCACATCGGGCAAGTTTGGGGGACCTCATGAGGCAATCGCGTCAAGACGTCCGGCGAGACCAGCCTGCTTGACCAAGCGCCCCCAGCGTTCACTTCGCCCAAACCGATCTGCGATTGCCTTACCGGGCGGAAGTTTTCCCTTCGCTGTGCGGTTATCCGTCGCCCAGAGCCACGCACGCTTTTGGAGATCAAGGTCCCTTCCACCGCGTGTGCGCTGCGTCGATCGTCGTGCGCGTGCGTTGCCGGCCACATCAACAGGATGGGGCTTTCCCGAGGAATGTATGAGTTCGAACGCGCGATCCGTACGAGCTTCCCCTGAGCTCTCACCTCGGGCTCCGAGATTGCTCACAGGCGCAGCCGAGGGGGCTCGCGCGGCGCGTGGCATGCTGTGTGCCTTCTCAGTCGGACCATGAGTCGACTCCACGCCAGCACGAGCCCTCTTTGAGGCTGCAGTGCCGGACTCGGCGTTCGGTCCAGCACGGTGTCGAACCTGGCGCATCAACAGCTCGTAGGAGCCGATCAACGCCGCCGAGGGCCACGCGGCGATCAGCCTGTCCACGAGCGAGGGCTCAGCCACGGCCACGTTGGCCGCCAGGCTGGCGGCACTTCCGATCACCAGCAATGCCCACGGCAGAAAACCGCTGCGCCGACCCTGCCGGGAGTCGCCCAGCAAGGTCATGGACGAGACCGCGATCATCCCGTCCACCGAAACCGGCAACAGCGCCGCCGTCCAAGAGGTCTCGCCGTACTCGCGAACCAGCATGTACATGTGCTTGTACGACAGCACTGCCGCTATCCCGGCCAGCACGATGACGCTGATGGTGACCGGTGCCCAACCCATCGATAAACGGTGCCGCTTGTCACGGCCGCAACCACCGCCTGCACGATCCCGACGCAGACCACGGCCATTCCACCTCGCCAGGAGGACACGCGTTGACACCCACATCTGACCGGGCACCAACATCGGGCAGCACCGCGACCGGCGAGGGCAGCGCCGGTCCGCTCCTCCAGCCCGGCCCGCACGCCGCACCACCGGGCGATACGCCGTTCCCGGCTCCCGTAGTCACGATCCTGGACGACCAGGACGCGTGGCGGCTGCTGGCCCCGGTGATGGACACCCCCGCGCGGATGTGGGCCTACGCCAGCGCCGCGACGGCACCCGGAGCCGACGGCCTCGGCATCGTACCGGTGATCAGTATGCTCCGTACCTTTGCCGACCGCGACGACCCACGTCCCTGCTATCTGTTCTACGCCAGTCGCACCCTCGAGAGCACGACGTTTCTCGAAGAGGTCCGCGCACTTGAGCGACGACTCAGCCTCACCCTGGTACTCGTATTGGAGAATCCTCCTCGCCACTGGACAGGTGAACGGGGACGCATCGAGGAATCAGTGATTCGCCGCCGGCTGCCCCAGAACTATCCGAGGATGCAGTTCTTCATCTGCGGACCGCCCCCCATGCTCGACGCCATGGAATCCGCGCTGGCCGAAATCGGCGTGCCGACCGCGCACTTTTACACCGAACGGTTCGTGTTCGTCTGACCGAGGTATGCAGATGCGTCACATCTATACCACACGCGCCGTCTTCCTTATCGGCGCCCTCCTGATCCTCGCGTCGGCAGTCTTCGCGATGGTAAGGAACGCGTGAACGCTCCGCTGCCGGACCAGACGTTCGTCTTCGATCCGGTTTTCCATTGCCTACGAGAGCGACCGCTGGCGACCGGCGAACCGTGCAAGAACCACCCAGGGCCGCTCCGACCATTTGGTGCAGATGGCGGGAGCAGAGTATCTTTCCGCACAACTTGCACGTCGGCGGGCCTGGAGCAGATCGGATGGTTTAGGCATTGACCTTTGGTCGCACTCGCCCCGAACGTTCGCGTTTATGGTGCGTGCATGGGTGAGGATCTTCATGTTCCGTCGCCGAAGATGGTGCACGCCGCGCGTGCCCATCTGACCCGCCGCTTCGGGAGGGGAGTGGATGCCCTGTTGTGGCAGGAACACGATCGCCCGCTGCCGGACGTGGACGCCGTGGCCAAGGCGCTCGCCACGATCCGCGCCGCGCACGCCGACGGCGCGAACCGCCCACCGCCACGGACCTGGGCGCGGCGCTGGTGGTGTTGCAGGCCGCGCGGCTGGACATGTGAGGTGGCTGAACATCGGGCGGGCGTGCAGGGCTCCATGATCGCGGCCCTGCCGGACCGCGGGGACGGCGACGATGTCGCCCAGTCCGCCAATGCCGCCGGGGTCGGCGTTCCCGGTGCGCAGCGCGTGGTAGCGGCGGGAGGCCAGCTCGAACAGCGCACGTCCGTCCAGGTCGTCGGGCAGGAACCGGGGCGGGGCCGGGTCGCCCAGATCGTGGTCGCGTGCGGGGAAAGGTCGGCCAGGATCTGAGCGGCCGAGTTCCCGCCGCCGACGATGATGCGCTGCCCGTGGAACTCCTCGGGCGCGCGGTACTGGACGGTGTGCAGCTGCCGACCCTGGAAGTCATGTCGTCCCGGGTAGTAGGGCAGGTAGGGACGCCACCAGGTGCCCGTCGCGCTGATGACGTGCCGGGCCCACCACGAGGTGGTCGCGCTGTCCAAGCCGAGCAGGTCGCCGTCGCGGTGCACCGCGTCGATGCGTACCGGCCGGTACACCGGCAGGTCGAAGCGCTTCTCGTAGGCGGTCAGGTAGTCGACGACGTGCGCGGCCGGCGGGTAGCCCCGGTTCCGGACAGCATCGCCCAGCCCGGAAGCGAGCTGTTGCGCGCGGGCTGTTGCGCGCGGGCGAGAACAGCCGCAGGGACGCCCAGCCGGTGGACTCCTGGCCCCCGGGCACCGTTAGGCAACCGAGCGGCACTCCCTGCCGGTCGCCTGCCCAGGCTCTGCACGCGCCGCCGCGCCTGGGATAACGCCCATTAACCGTTGAGCTATCTATCTGAGCAACGCGAGATACCAGACGGGCGAGCATGCGACGAGGACTATTGCCAGTGCGCTGGACAGCGTCAGATAGAACCTCATCGACTCCGGTGACGGCAGCCGCGGGTTGTCCGCCGCAGCGCGGCGAACGCGCGCGTTGGGCAGGGGGCCTGGCACCCTCAACGTGGGCTGACCCTCCACCAGTCAGGTGAGGACGAGGCGCTGCCGCCGTCCGATCAGCCCGGGCCGATGAGCAGTGCGGTCCCGTCGACGCGCACCGGGGGCGCGGGCGTCGCCGAGGCCGAGTCGGTGGCCGACGTCTGCCAAAGCTCCACGATCGGCCTACCGAGGTCGAGCCAGATCGGGTCGCCGTTGTCGAAGGCCGTACGCGGGATGTCCTGCGGCCCCGGCCAGCGAGCACCACCTCGGCGAGGTAGGGCTGCTCCAGCTTGACGCCGCGGTGCAGCAGCTCCAGCTCGCCGGCGCGGACGCCGTCAGCGGTGAGCAGCGGCGCGGCCGTCCGCAGCCGGAAATCCAGCCGCTGGCGGGCGAACCGGGCCAAGTAGCCGACCGCCACCTCGCCGATCCCGACCCAAAGCGTGACCACCACGCCCGCCGCCGACCAGAACGTGCCCGAGCTGTACCACGCACCCGCAATCGACATACCCGGCATCCAATCGCGCTGGAGCCGACAGCCGCCAACGATGCCCGAAACTGGCCGCGCCGACTCTCACACGCCCAAGTCGGGTTCGGAAAAGGTGACGGCTGGCTTCCCTGAACACCAGGACTTCTCGACACGCTTCTCAACAGGTCCACCGGTCCGGTCCGCCCCCAAGCTGCCGCAACAACCGCACCGCCACTGGTGGGAACCGATCGATTCTCAACACTCAAGGTCGCCGCGACGAACAGCCGCCTACCTCCGGCTCCGTCGCCCGGGAGGCCTTCACACGGTCTCGTCCGCCCGCCCATCGTTGAGGTCGTCGACGAGAAGTACCTGTACCTTCTGTGGCATGCTTGCAGGTCAGGCTTGCAGGTCAGAGCCGCAATGGACAATCAGAAGCGGGGCGTTAAGGAAAGGGTTTTCCCGATTTAGTCGGATGACCACCGGTCAAGCGCGCCTACGCTGACCGAGACAGCACGCACCGCGTCTCTTCGCCGAGCCCGGTCTCGCTGCAGGTAGGGGCCCCCGGGGGTGGTAGCCCGGGGGCCTACCGTCTTTCTCCCCTTCGCCTCGAACGCGGCCGTCGTGCCCCCTTTCCGGCAGCACGCACCGGTCTACCGTGAATGCACGAAGCATGCGTGCATCACCGGATTTTCGCTCCCCTACCAGGGCGATCTTGAGCGGCCGCGAGGCGTTCGCCGATCCGGTGAACGTGCGCCATCGGGCTCGGCGAAGGGATCAGTGATGTCCATCCGCTTTCGACCACCACACCGCACCCCGCGCACTCCGGGCACCCCGTCACCCGGCGGGTTCACGGCCATCCTCACCCTCACCATCCTGGTCCTGGCCGGAAGGCGTGATCTACCTGGTGGGCGCGGCCGAGCCGCTGGCGATCGCCGCGGCGCTGGGCGCGCTGGCCGCGGTACTGCTGGCCATCCCGCCGATCATCAAGGCGATCCGGGGGGAGTAACGATGGCGACCAGCTTCTATGCCGCTCTCAGCTCGCCGGCTCGTCAAGCCTTCGCCGACGCTGGCGTGCTCGGGAGTTCACCGCCGAGTCGGTCATCTTCGCCCAGGGTTCACCGGTCCGCTCGGTCGGCATCGTCCTGAACGGCCACGCCAAGATCGTCCGTCACACCGCCGCGGGCCGCGACACCCTGCTGGCCATCCGCTCGTCGGGCCGGCTGCTGGGCGTCGAAGAACTCGACGACCACGGCGAGCGACCACGGCGCCGCTCGGCCACCCTGGCACTCACCAGCGTACGGGCGCGGGTCATCGACCAGGACCGGTTCTTCCAGGTGCTGCATGACCGCGGAAGCGGCATATCGGCGCTGCTGACCGAGATGCGCAACAACGTGCTCGAATACCAGGCCCGCGCCACCAGCATGAACACCGACAGCGTCAAGCAACGCCTGGCCAAGGCCCTGCTCGCGCTGCTACCCAAGGACCTCGGCCACGCCGTGCCCGGCCCGGGCCGCATCGTGCACAACCTCACCCAAGCCGACCTCGCCCAGCTCATAGGCGCCGCCCGCGAAACCGTCGAACGCACCCTGAGCGAATGGCGCACCGCCAACATCCTCATCACCGACTACCGCTCAGTGGTCGTCCTGCGCCCCGACCGGCTCTTGCGCCTCATCGGCCTGGACACAGACGGACACCCCCTACGCCCCCTGGCCCCGACCCGCCCGTAAACCGCACGAACGCACACGAGTTCTGAGACGAGACGACCAGCCAGAACGCCGCCCGCCCTGACGAAGGCGGGCGGCGTCTACATCCGATCCTTATCCGAGGCCACCTGTGCCCCCTTGTGGCCACGCGGTAGCGAAGAGGAAGAGAGGGCACGTTGACTGATCGGCTGTGACCCGGATGAAGAAGGCTCAGCGCCGAGTCGAGTACGGACTCGCCCGCCCGGCTGTGCGTAGCGCGGGCGTGGTGCTGGCGGGGCTCGGCCTGCTCGCGCTGGCGGCGGGGTACGCAGTGGCGCTGTGGAAGATGCCCGGCTGGATGGGCCTGGAGGGCAAGGGCGGCGACGCCAGGGACCGGCACAACGCCCGCCTGCTGGTGGTGTCGGCTGGCGGCGCTGTGGTGGTGGCGATCTCCCTGCTGTACACCGCCCGCTCCTACCGGCTCAGCCACCGCGGACAGGTCACCGACCGGTTCACCAAGGCACTAGAACGACTCAGCTCCCCCGACATCGACGCCCGCCTCGGCGGCATACACGCCCTGGCCCACGTCGCCGCCGATTCCCGCCACCATCACGACGACGTCGTCGAGGTCCTGGAGGCCTTCCTCCGCCGCCGCGCCCCCCGGGCCCGCCCCAGCCAGGACGGACCGACCCTGAGCCGACGCCCACCACTGCCCACGCGGCCCGACTCCGACGTCCAAGCCGCCCTGACCGCCCTCGGCCGCCGCCCCAACCGCCCCGAACGCCGGAAGTTGAACCTCAGTCGACTCCACCTCGGCAACGCTCGCCTGTCCGACCTGGATCTCAGCAACATGATCCTGGGGCATGTGAACCTTGTGGCCGCGGACCTGGAGGAGGCGATCCTACGGAGCGTGCTCTTGACACGCGCGGACCTACAGGGCGTGACGCTGGAGGGCGCAGACCTGCGCCACGCGTTCCTGATGGAAACAGACCTGCGGCACGCAGTGCTGGAGGGCGCGGATCTGCGGGGCGCGGTGTTGGTGAACGCGGATCTGCGGGGCGCGAGCCTGATGGCGGATCTGCGGGGTGCGCTCTTGGGGGGCGCGGATCTGCGGGGCGCGGACCTGCGCGGGGTCATCGGCCGATCTGAACAGGACATCCGGTCTGTGGCCAAGGTGGACGAGCACACGAGGTTCGGAGTGCGCGGCGGCGCCGGGGGCGATCCGTACGAGGCGGCCCGGGGGCCTGACCAATGGGCGGAGTCGCCCCAAGGACGCTAGAAGCCTCACGTTGCTGTCAGACCGGCCAGTCGCATGAGCACAACCGTTTAGCATTCCGCGCCGAACGCCGTGCCGGTGTCTGCTTTGCAACTGATCAAACCCCGCGCCGGAGCCTGCCACCGCCTGTGTCTCTCACCTGCACGAACATGGTTTTCGGCAGGCACACCGCTGACTCGCACGTTCCACAAGTTGATCACCGAGCATGAGCTGCCGCCGATTCGGCTGCACTACTTCTGACACAGTGCCGCAACGTTGGCGTTGGCAGCGGGGGTGGAACTGAAGGTCGTGCAGGACATGCTGGGGCACTCGAGCATCGTGCTGACCGCCGACACCTACACCAGCGTCCTGCCCGAGGTTGCTCACACTGCCGCAGAGAACCGCCGCTCACGTCCTCAGAGCCGGACGGTTGGTCCCCGGAACCGACCGGACACGTCGACGTCCTCCTACGTGGAAGAAGCTGCATGGACGTAAGAACCGGTCCGGGCGGGTGATCCGTTCTCGGGCGGGTGCAGCGCGGCAGATCAGCCGACCGCTGCGGCGCTGAACTACCACCAGGCCGTAGGTCGGCGGCGACCCGTCGCCTGTGAATGCGTGATCAGAGCCCTGTAAGCTCCTTTGTCCTTGCTGTTGAAGAAACGAAAGGACTAATCGAATATTTCAACGGGTGCGGCTGGCATGGCTCGACGCGCGCTTACGTCTGCCCGGAGCGAAGGGCGAAGCTGGTCAGCTCGGCGGAGGAGGAGAGCGCCTGATATGTGCCTGGATATCCGGGGCGCAAGTGGGCCCCATATGTAAACAGCGACGACTGCGAGAGTAGATGTCGTCGAGGGTAAGGGCGGATGCGCTGTCAGGGGCTTGAACCCCCGAACCCGCGGATTAAGAGCGGCGGAACCACGCGGACAGCGGCATGAGCGGATTGGCCTGGGAAGAAGGTAACTCCCTGCGTGGCACCGCCATGGGTCCCCCTAGCGGCATCCGATAAGTCAACTGCAACCCGGACGAGCCTCCTTCTCTTTGTCGCTGACCGTCTGAACACTCAACCTGATGGTTACCCTCCTCTCCTGGCCGGATCTCGGAGAAGCACGATGTCGCTGGACGCCAGACTCGGACCGTGCCGGCGCCCGTCGTCCGTCTTCAGAGCCACGACAAGGGACCAGTCCTTCTCACCTGCGGCCGCGACCACCGACAGCACTAAAGCGTCGAGCACGGCGATTCTCTTTCCATCGCGCGACAGGTCGAGTTGCACCTGGTCCCCGGTCTGCACAGCCCCACCAAGCACGGCCGCTTTCGTCACATTCACTCCGACCACGACGACCTGCGTTCCGAGCGCGCGCGCCGCGTCCGGACCCACGTCTTCCCGCAACAGCGGGGCGTCCCTCTTTATCGCTCGAAGTGTCAATCGCCCGTCCACGGGCAGGGTCGCGTAATGCTGCTTGTCTCTAGTCCGCCGCGTTCCCAGCGTGAAGTCGGTCGAGGTCAGAGTATGGAAGGCCGGCAGATCGCCCTTGGCCACCAACACCGGAGTCTCCGGCCCATCTCCGCGAATGGTCCAGAATCCTGCTGCGATCACCGCGAGAGCTACAAGTCCGAACACCACTCGCGAGAAAGGACCTCGCTTTAGCCGTGCGGAGCCACCGGGGCCTTGATGGGGGGGTGCAGTCCCCGTGGACGTGTGCCAACCCGCCGGAAGAGGGATCCCCTCGGCGTCGTCGGCCGGACGAGGACCAGGAGCAGTGGGTTGCTCAGGGGGGCTGGGGCTGGGTGGCTCCTCTGTCATGGGCAGACTCTATGTCGCCAATCCTCACGACTTGTTCCGACACGCCGGATCCGTACAGCCAGTCGACTTCGGCGCCGCCGCGTATAAAGGCGCACAGCTTCCACCAGATTTCTCTTTCTTCCTGCAAGTCCTTCGGTGCGGGGATTCGTAGCCGATCGAGAAGGTCCAGCCGGTACAGCTCGAAGGTACAGCGGACGTGCTCGGCATACTCGGCTGCGATAGGGATGGCAGATGCATAGGAACAGTAAGCACCGAGTACACCAAACGCGAACAGTAGGGCGGCAATCGACGGCGCCCCGTGAAAGAACACGGCCGTGAGCACATTAGTCAGCCCGAACCCGACACACCACAAGGAAAGTACGAGTAGAAACTCAAGGGTTGCCCTGGCTTCGGCGATATCATTAATGGTCTCCCGAGGCAACACGTGTGTGAGCCGGGGCCAAAGTAGAATCGTCTCAGCTTCGTAGCGACGCAAGGCGTGAGTTTCCGCCGCGCGCATAACGTTCCCGAGTCGGGTCGGCAACACCCCCATAGGAAACTCGGGATAGGTCGAGTATCTTAGGTAAAGTGTCCGGTCATCTGGCGGCGGAAAAACCATGCCATGCCTTTGTGTAGCATGCCATCGCTTTCCTACATCTCTCAGAAGCGGCCACGACTCCAAAGGGTACCCCTCATAGAGCCTAATGATGTTGCGCCATTGACTGGCCACAATTGCAGCGGCGAACCAGCATGCAGAGAAGTAGGCAAAGAGAGCAAACAGTTTCGCGCCCGTCGGAAGTGATTCCCAGACCCGAACGGACACATCCGCTCGTTCGTTTTGCAGTAGAACAGGGGCGGCCACAGCAAGCGGGAAAACGAGCACCGGAAGGAATGCATTCTTCAGGAACCGGCGCTCGAGAACCGTGCTCAGCCGGTCGAATATCTCACTGATCACCGAATCGGCCTGGCAGCCTTAGGGTCCAACCTGTGAGATTTTGACACGTTGCACTCCACGGGGTTCTTGCACCAGGCGACCCAACCGCAGGCATTGCAAGCGTACTTTACTTCCATCCGCCGCGCTGGATGCAGCCCACTCGGACATGTCGCCACCATGTCTGTGCGTGCCTCCAGCCACTTGCAGTCAGGGCAGCCTAGGAAGAACTTTCGGCTGGGCCGTCCTGGACCTGGATCGCCCGCGAGCCTGATGTCGCCGGGGCTCATCGCGCCGTCCTTGCGGGGGCTGGCTTGTGCAGAGCGTGCGGCATGTTGCGAGCACGAGTCAAGACGATGGAGGGTGCGGCCAGAACAGGCCACCAGGGCGATCACTAAAGCGCGGTCGTATGGGGGTGCCGGGCTGGTGGCCACAGAGCGACATAGCCTACGAAGCAATCACCCGTGCCTCACCCACCGGCTCCAGGCGGCGCTACCGCCGACTGGTAGACCATGATGACCGCAGCAGATCCGCTCAGCGGAATGTGGGAGTGCTTGCAGCCCGGCCGAAGCCCCGTGTCCCGGCCGCGTGTGGTGTGATACCGGCCGAGTGCGGCTACCTCATAGGCCTATCCACCGAAACCCAGAAGGGCCTCCCCAGCGGCCCCAATCTCACCACATCACCCCACCCAGCTAACCGCGTCGCGCCGACCACCATCGAAAGCCACACACCACTCCCCCAAGCGTGCCCCCGTTGCTCCCGTCCGGAGCCGGGGGCGACGGGAGCACGCGTGGTTCCTGAATCGTCCTGAACGGATCTCAACGAGCGTCAACGACCGCCGCTGACCTGCGCGTCTCGAAAAGGTGCAGGTCAGTTGTGATCGCGGACGACCTTGACACGGTAGAGGCCACTGGCATCTCTCGTCGACTGGCCGCTCACTGACTTGAACGTGGCCGCAGCCGTCCGCTGTGAACTGGTCCTACGTGAGCCGGCGAGAACCGCATCCACCCCCCGGCTCAAGCTCGCCGCCTGGCCGCACTCGGCGGGATCGCCAGCGGCCTGGTCTCCTACGTCCGCGACCGCAGATGCAGGTCAAAGATGTCAGGAGGCGGCCAGGCCACAACGCATCCGGTAGATACCGGATGCGCTCTCCTCCGGATGACCTTTGTCGATCGCGAGACTTTGTGAGCCGGAGCTGATGTGATCTACACCAAGATCATTCGATCTCTCCCCACTCCAGAAGGGCCTACATGAGCACCATCCGCGCTACCGGTCTGACCAGCGGCGCTGGCCACCAGCGCCGCTCTCGCCGTGTTCAACCTCGCCGTTCCGAGCGCCACCGCCGATCCACGCCCGCTTCCCAGTGACTCGCCCGCGACCAGCGCCTGCAAGCTCAAGTCGCGGGAAAGCGTCAAGATCCGTAAGAGCTGGAACATCAACTCCACGGCCCTTGGCCTGTTGCCCAAAGGCAAGGTCGCGCGCTCGGGATGCATCACCGAGATCAATCGCGGCAAGTATTCGCTTTGCGGGCGCCAAGGCTGGCGAACCTGGCGGTGGGTTGAATACGCGGGCCTGCCCCGCGGCTGGGTTCCCTACGCCTGCGTGAATCCGGTCTGACCTACACCGGCCAGGTGGGGGACGCGGGTCGACACTCACCCCTACTTGATGAGGATCGCTGGGGTGACTCGCAGCGGGTGTCGGGCCGGGCTACTGGGGCAGCAAACTTACTCGGAGGGTGCGACGCCTGCGGCCACGGTCGGCGAGTGCCGTCAGACGGCGTACCGGGCGCGGCAGACGGCGGCGCGCGGCCGATCAGGTCGCGGTCCTGCGTCCGGGCCGACGCCGTACCCGGACGGGAGACGGCCATGCGGGGCGCCGTCCCCACCGTTCACAGGTCGACGTTGACGAGGGCGTCGACGTCGGGATCGTGGGCCGGAGCGGCGGCGGACGCGGCGGGGGTGGCGGGGGTGGCGGGCTGTGCCGGCTGGGCCAGGGCCGGTGCCGTGGTGGCCAGTGTCGCGCCGACGGTCAAGGCCAGCGCCGCGATCACACGGGTGGGAGCACGCATGTGGGGTTCCCTTCCTAGGGTGCTTTCCATCCGATAGTAACTCTATGCATCTGGTCGCATGCTGATAGTGAAGACACTTTGCCGACGCCGGGGCAAATAATGGAGATCGTGCCGAAAGCCGGGGGGCCTCGGCGGCGGTCGGATCCGTGAACCTCCGGACGGTCCTTCAGGAGCGGGGAACGACGCTCGCGCGCCTTGCCGATCAGCTCGCGGAGCAGGAGGACCGACAGGTCCTCGTGGCCGCCGTTCCTAGCGACCTCGGCCTTCAGAAACTCCGCCGGGTTCAGCTCCGGCCGCGCCAACGCCTCGTCCACGGCGCAGCGGGTGATCCCAGCCGCTTGGCGATCCGGTACACCGACCAGCCCGCCGCGTGCGCCACGGCGATGACCTGGCCCGATGCGCCAATGCCCTCTGGTAGGCCGCACGCTGCCCCACCACGTAGTTCTGCGCGGACACCAGCTTCTGCTCCACCAGGGCGTGCGGGTCACCGCGGCCGAGATCGGTGATCTCCCGCTCGCCGAGACGCTGTCCGGCCTGTCGCTTCGTCATGCCCTCGCCTCCAAATGCGCTAGGTGCCTAGCGCGTCCATGTCGCGCACCACGACCACCGCCCCGTGGAGGCGGGCGGCGGCCGCCAGGCGGGCGGACGCATCCCGCACGGCCGTCTCCCAGCGGGGCCGCCGGTCAGGTACGCGGCCGCGTCGACGCCGGGCTCGGCCGCCCGGTCCGCCCGTAGGCGGTCGCCATCTCGGCCTCGGCGCGGGCGGGTGTCATACGCCGTAAGTCCCGTCAGGCGTCGGGTTGGTTGCGTTCGGCCTGGGCGCGACGGCGAGCCAGCAACGAGCGGTCCTCTGCCGAGACCGTGGGCAGTGTGAGATCGACCCGGCCGCTGACCCAGGAAGCCTCGGTCGGATCATCGACCCATAGGCCGCCGGGAAAGCCGGTGATCTGGGCCTGAAGCTTCAGCCACCCCGGCCATCTGGACGAGAACGCCACACTGCGGCTGAAGAGACTGCTGGCCCGCTGCCCCGAACTGGACACCGTCGCCGCCTGCGTGGAGTCTTTCGCGACGATGATGGCCGAACTGGACGGCCGCCGGTTGCCCCGACTGGCTCAACCAAGCCGAAGCCACCGGCTTCCCGCGCCCCTGAAGCCTGGTCAACAGCATCCGCCAAGACTGCGACGCGGTGACGGCGGGCCTGAGCATGCAATGGAACTCTGGTCGTGTTGAGGGCAACGTGAACCGGATTAAGCGGATCGAAAGGGACGGCTATGGGCGGGCGTCCTTCGACCTCCTTCGTCTCCAGATCCTCCACGCAGACTGATGATTCATTCGGAGTGATCGTTCCACAACAGCGGATCGGGTCCGCTTGCGTGGCCGCCCTCACGGCAACAGCATTCAACGGTTCTGTTGTCTCGCGCGACGTCTAGGCATGACCGGGGTAAGGGCCTTACAAGGTGCGCTGGGGGCTGTGCTGATCGCTGCGAGCAACACTGTGTCCTGGCAGGCAGCCATGATCACGTTGGTAGCCTTGCTGGCACCCGGAGTGACACGGCTTGTCCTGGAAAGCCTGCGGCGCCGGACGTTCGCGTCGATGCTGGCCGAGATGCCCGAGGGCACAGTGATTGAACAACGAGACGGCCCGGGAGAACCTTCGATGAAGGTGACGGTCGGCCCAGGTTCCCGGCGGCCTCCCGGCACGCCATGACTGGGGAGGACCGACTCTCGCAGAAGGCGGCTGTGGCTGTGGCCGCATTCTTTGAGGCCGAGGCAGGCGCGCTGTTCAAGTATGCCCTGACCATTCCCCATGTCCGCAGAGCTGACGCCGAGGATCTGGTACAGGCCTCCTTCCAGGACGCCGCACTGATATGGGAAGGAAAGCTGTCGTGCTGGACCGTGGAGCAGCGCCGCAAGTGGCTGTTCCGAGTGCTGCGGAACAAGGCGATCGACCGTTGGCGCAAGGACGAGCGTCTGTGCTTCACCGCAGATCTGGTCGAAGGGCCGACGATGCCGGCGCAGGACACCTCGCATCACGCGCTATCCAAGATCGCTCTTCGCCGCTGCTGGTCGGTGATCAAGAAGATGCCGCCAGTTCAGCAGCGTGTCGCGTTCCTAAGATGGGGAGAGGATTGGAAGCCCAAAGAGATCGCCGAGCGGCTGGGGATCAGCCAAGACACCGTGCGGTCACATCTGAAACGTGCCCGTGACGCACTGGCCGTGCAGGTAGGCCCACAGGTCCCGTTCATCGATTCCGACGACGCCGAGGAGGGGACGGAACGATGACCAGCGATCAACACCGCGACGTGCCGCAGGCTGACGATGCCGTCACCGCTGCGGACCTCTACCGGCAGGCCCGTGACTTGGCGGCCGCTGAGGAGGCCGACTTCGACCTTGAGCGCGGCACAGCCCACTTCGCCCAGTGGCTCCGAGGCCAGATGGCGAGTTCTAGCCAGATGAATGACGGGGAGTACGCACGACGCGGTGAAATCGAAGAAACGGCACCCGGCACGGCCGTGGCCGCTGAGGGCAGCGCTATCCACGCCACTCCAACGGCCAGTACGATTGTCGGCTTCTCGCGGCAGGCTCTCACGGCCGAAGAGGAGGCCCTCACGGCCGAAAGGGAGGCCGCCGCCCTGAGGGATGCGGCCAAAAGGGAGGCCGACGCTGTGAGAGATACGGCCGAAGGGGAGGCCGCCGCCCTCAGGAGGCTAACCCAAAGCGTCAGCGGGCAGCGCGAGCAGCACCGCCATGTGGCGCGGGAGGTCAAGGAGCGGATCGTCGCCGAGGCCGAGCGGATCGCGGTCGAGGAGACGCACTGGAAGAACGGTGGTGAGCGGTTGCGTCAGCTCGTCGAGGAGTGGAAGGCCGCCGACCGCATCGACCGGCCCACCGAGACCGCGCTGTGGAAGCGGCTGTCGTCGGCCCGCAACGCCTTCACCAAGCGCCGCAAGGCCTACTTCGCCACCCTGGACGACCAGCGTGAGGAGTCGCGCCGGGAGAAGGAGCGCCTGGTCGCCGAGGCCGAGTCGATGTCCGGCTCGACCGACTGGGGCGAGACGGCCGCCGCCTACCGCGACCTGATGCGCCGCTGGAAGATGGCCGGCCGCGCCTCCCGTGACGCCGAGGAAGAACTGTGGACCCGGTTCAAGGGCGCTCAGGACACCTTCTTCCAGGCCCGCGGCGCCGCGTTCGCCGAACGCGACGCCGAGTTCCGCGGGAACGCCGAGGAGAAGGAGAAGATCCTCGCCGAGGCCGAGCGGCTGCTGCCCGTCAGGGATGTCCGGCAGGCCAGGCAGGCGCTGCGCGCCATCCAGGAGCGCTGGGAGGCCGCCGGGATGGTGCCCCGCGACCAGCGCGACCGCCTGGAGGGGCGGCTCCGCAAGATCGAGGAGACCGTCCGCTCCGCGGAGGAGAACGAGTGGCGCCGCACCAACCCCGAGGCCCGCGCCCGCGCCGAGGCCACCGTCAACCAGCTCCGCAACTCCATCGACCAGCTCGAACGCCGTCTCGGCGAGGCCCGCGACGCCAGCCGCGATAAGGACGTCAAGGAAGCCGAAGAGGCCCTCAACGCCCGCCGGGCCTGGCTGGAAGAAGCCGAACGCACCCTCGCCGAATATTCGCAATAGTCTGGACGTTTGTTCCGCGTCTGCTCCGTCCAGCGGACTGGCTGGCCATTGACGCAAAGGGGATAGGCGATCACGAAGGTTGGGCGCGCGGACGAGCCCACGTCCGGAGATGCCCAACTGCGTTGCGTCGGAGCACAGCGGGGCACGGGTGTCGGACCCCATGATGAACAACCAGATTTAGCTACGTAGTGTGAACGGCTCACCACAATTGGATCAGAACCGCATTTCATGGCCGCCGTCAGAACCCTGCCGTACTCGACATAAACCGGCGTCGCGACACCGCGACAACCGTGCCGGGGTCAACACCGGTGGTTGTGTCCGCGAGCAGCCGGAACGTTTGTTCATCGGTTCGGGCGACACTTGGCAGCGCCGCCGGGGGTTGTCGATGAGATCCAGCAACGGTGTCGACGGGGTTCCCCGCGCTCCGGGTTGGGCTCGCGCGCTGACCGCCGTGCACGCCTGCCTGACCGAGCCGGGGGGAAGGCAATGACCGGGCCCGCCCGGCGTCGCGCCACTGTCGTTCAGGTGGCCGGGGCGCCGGGGGGTGACGCTGGCGCCGGTTTCGTCCCGAGGATCGCCGGATTCGTCCCGGAGATCGAGGGTCACCCGGAGTCATCACGTCGGGAGGCCGACGAGGTACCGCGTGACGCGCACAAGGGAACTGGACGGTGCGAGCCCTGCGTCCTACCGTCATCTCAACCCGGTCTGTCCGAGGGAGCTGACCCGTGTCGTCCGGGAGGCGCAAGGACCGTGCTGTCGCAGCTCTGCGGGCGGTGTGGGTGGCAGTGCTGTCCACGTTGGCCGGCTACGCCCAGACCGACGAGCAGCGCACCATCGCGCTTGCCTTAGTGGCTTTGTCCGCCGCAGTCCCCGCCATGCCAGCAATTCAAGGGTTCCTGCTCCTTAAACCCTCGTTAGGCCCTGCTGGTTCCCGGCCGCCCGCGGCTGGGGCGGAGGAAGCAGTTCCGACATCGCCTGGGCGAGGGCGGTCTGGCGGCGGGCGGGAACGCCTGCGGGCAGCCTTAGACCGGCAGTGCCTGTAGCAGCAGTGCGATCTCAGCAATTGTCTTCGTGCGTTCGAGGACTCTTGACCCACCGAACGGTTCTCACGCGGGCCCAGCGTTTACGGTAAATCCTGGGCAGTGCTGCGGCGATGAAGATGCCGACGAAGAACGCACCGAGCACAGCGACGAAAATGACCCAACGGGCATCAACCACCCGTTCGACATGTGCTAACACCACAAGAAATGGCCCCAGTCCGATCGCGGGCGCGATCAGCCAGCTGTAGAGGTAGGTTCGCACGATCTCGTCTATACGCAGGTGAGACTGGCCGTGTATGACATAATTCGTGGTCCACACGTCAGCTTTAGCCTGGCCCTTGCCCTCGCGTACGTAGTAATCCTCTTTCTGGGTCACGTAGTAACGCTCTAGCGGTAGGACGGGAAGATTTAAGCCGACCACCCACCAGCGCGTGGCAAAGCATCGCCCGCTGGGGTCGGTTCGCGTGAAACCCTTTAGCTCATACCCAGTGCCGTTGAAGGTGGAAAGGCTGCCGACCTCGTCTTGGACAGGCCAGACGTCGTCGCTCATGGGGCCTTCTTCTCGATGACACCTCTGGACGTGCATTCTCTGGCCGCTGCCGCGGGACCGGTCCCGGCTGTGCCTACGTAAGGGGACGAGGGTTGAACGCGGGCGCCCTCACCAGTCCCGGGAGCCCTGGACGGGCGGGACATGGGGGCGGTCGCTCTCGGACTCGTTGCAGCAGCGCCCGCAGTCCCGGCAGCAGTTGTTCGCCCGGTTGGCCGGGGCGTTGGGGTCGTCGCTCATAGCCTTCTAGCGCGAGAGGGGGATCTTGTGGCGGCATAGCGGGCGTCGCCGTGGCCGCAGATCCAGCAGATCCCGGCGCGCTCTTCCAGGGCCTGCTTGCGGACGCGCCTCCATGGACGACCCTTGCGTCCGGCGGTGCGGGCGTTCATCGGCAGGTTGCCGGGCGTCCGGATGAGGCCGTCATCGTCACCTCCAGGCCGCTCAGGTGCGAGGATGCGGGGCCATGGTCGATCTCGGGAAGCGCGGGCCTCAGACGATCAAGGCGCACCAGGCGACGGTGACCCTGCATGCTGATCGCGTGGAGATCAGGCGGCGCGGCCTGGGACGCGTGGCGAGCGACGCCCACACCGTCATCCCGCTGGCCGAGATCGTCCAGGTGCAGTGGAAGGACCCCACGCTGCTGGTTAACGGCTGCGTGTTCATGGCCACGGCCGAGGACGTCAAGACCGTGAAGGCGCTCGGGACATCAAAGCAGAAGGCGATCGGCGGGAACCCGCACACCGTCCTATTCACCAGCTACCAGCGCGGGCGGTACGCCGACCTGCGGGCGGCGCTGAAGGCCGCGCTGCCCGAAGTGCCCGCGGCGCCGGTCGGCTAGGCGCCGCGAACTGAGCGCTCCATGGTCAGTGCGCCGTCCCGCGCTCGTATGGCGATGACGACGAACCCGTGGGAGCTGTACCAGCTCACGAGGCGGAGCGGATCGACGTCCGTGTCGCCCTCGATCGGCTTTACGGTCGGCGGAGCGGGACGCTCCAGGCGTCGGCGAGGGTGATCAGGCCGCTCAGGGCCGCCTCTGCGAGCCCTTGGCCGCGTCGGACGGGGAGCGTGCGGATCAGGTCGAGGATCACCGGCTCGTCCGGGCCGGTCCAGAGGAGGTGGAGTTCGACGTCCGGATGGCCGGCCTGGAGGCGATCAACGTCCCCGCGGAATCGATCATAGGTCGGCACGTGCCCGATATGCCCGTTCTGTACCTGCGAAAGATGGTCACGGAATACCGCACTGATCTCAGGATGAGACACGCTAGGTCAAGCTGCGTTGACGCGGGCTCGGGGACGGCCGCGTCGGCGTGACTGTCGGCGCTCGTGCTCGACCTCCAGCAACTCGCCTTCGCGGACGTGTCGGCCGGTGAGCCCGCGGACCTCGATCACGGTCAGGCGGCGCGCGACGATCCAGCGGTCGAGGGTGCGGCGGCTCACCCCCGCCAGGCGTGGCCTCATCCAGGTCGAGCAGTTCGGACAGTTCGTCGGCGGGTTCGAGTCTCACGTGTCCAGTGTGCGCGAGCCGCGTTCATCCGCCCGCGAACGAGTCGGTCTGGTGGACTCTCTCACTATCTGTGGCACCCGGATCAGGCCACACGCAGATGTGGTGATGTTCGGGTGGTTCCCGGCCAGCGGAAAGCTGTCCTTCGATGAGGTGGCCGGCGGTGCGGCCTCGGGCGTTTACTCGAATCCGGTAACGGCCCGGTCTGCCGCGCATGGGGCTGTGGCCGCGCAGGCTGGGGAGTTCCTCTCCCTGGGAGTCGGTGATCACTGCTTCACCATGCGGGCTGACGAAGGTGAGGTCCACCACGATGTCCCAGAAGTGCAGGTTCAGCGGTGGTTCGCTGTCACGGGCGGTGAGCGCGAAGGTGATATCCCCGGTGTGTGTTCCGGCCATGAAGGCGGCATGGCCTTCGCCGGTGACGGTGGCGAGGGTGTTGGTATCGAAGATTTGTTGCACTCCATTGTCCCCCAGAGGGCTTTCCGTCTCGGCGAGGAAGTAGGTGCCGAAGCTGACCGGGAGACGGACCGTCATGCTGAAGGGCGCGGGTCTCATATCGATGTGAGCATAACGGGGGCCGCCTGGCTCTGCTAGAAGCCAGGCGGCCAGCTGTGCCAGCTTAGTGGTTCAGCTGATCACGGGTCGATGCGTACCCATAACCAGTCACTGTCCAGAATGTGGTCGTTCCGTAATTTCAGTTAAGTAGCGCCAACTTCCTGAGTAGGTCGATGTCGACCCGCCCGAACATCTGCCTCCCGAGTACTTGATCTTGCAGTTTCGACATAATTGGGACATGAGACTGTGGCCCTCTAGACACGGACGCGGACGATGCTCGCTGTGCCATGGAAGGTGCCCTCCCGGGGAAGTTGCCGTCAGGGGGCTACCGCCTGGAAAGATACGAAATCGGCGTGTCGAGAAGGCGGGTCCGCGCTGCCTGCTGCCGGGCCAACAAGGAGTCGCTCTCCGCGCTGAGAGCCGAACTGCAGAAGCGCATGCGCAAGTGGTTCCGGGTCTGGCTGCTACGCGCGCCCCGTTGCTCGATCATCCGAGCGGAGCTCAGCTCTCGAAAGCGTTTCCCTCCACGAGGCCGCCGAACTGTGCGCGAAAGCATTCGTGACCCGCTCGGTCCGGGAGAACGGGTTCGACTTCGACCACGTGTCTGGTGAGCCTCCACCAGCCGAACACGTCCATGCGTGGTTCAAGAACGTGCCGGGCAGCTGCGACCACTACACCGGCAGCGTCTACCGCACACCCGACCGGCGCATCTTCTTCGACTGGCACTTTCATGGCAACCGCGATCTCGGCTGAATTCGGCAGGAGCGACCCCAACCATGGAGGCCGAAGCCCGGCCGGGTACAACGAGGCGGGCAGTCCGCACCTGACGAGGCGGCTTCGAATCCACACAGAATGCAACCGTGCGTCACCGCTTCACGGACTTTGAGCCAGATCCGGGAAGCGACAACGTTTGTGCGCCAGAGGGAGCGACGGTTGAGGGTCTGCTGGATGCGGTGATGTCGATTGGCTGACCTGGCCGACAAAGCCCTGGTCGTCGTGGCCGGTTCGGCGGAAGCGTGCTCCGTGGGGGTCGACCTCGTCGATGTTGTAGGGAGTGGTGATGCTGTCCTGGCGCAGCTCCGCACGGAGCACAGCCGCACCTAAGCCTCCTGATCCGCCACATTTCGGGCCGGTTCTCCTCCCGGGCCGATCCGGCCGTCTACCGGCCCTGGATCACCTTGACCAGATCCGCCGTCGTGAGCCCGCCGCGGTCGAGCACGGCCTCCAGGTTGAGCCTTGGCCGAGTGGGGGTTCGTTGTGGTCAAGGTTGGGGGCCGTTGTTGGTGTCGAGTAGGTATTTGAGGCGGTTGCGGGCGGTGGTGGTGGTGTTGAGGGGCCAGGTGATGATGGTGTGGTCTGCGCTGCCCGAGGCCAGGGATTGGCCGTCGGGGCTGAAGGCCAGGCTGGTGACGGCTTGGGTGTGGCCGGTGAGGGTGGCCCAGAGGGTGCGGTGTTTCAGGTCCCACAGGGTGATGGTGCGGTCGTCGCCGCCCAGGGCCAGGAGTCGCCCGTCGGGGCTGAAGGCGACGGCGCGGGACGGGGGCGGCTGGGTGAGCGGCAGCGGGCTTGCTCCGAAGGAGGCGGTGTCGCAGATTCCGAGCTGTCCGCGGTTGTTCAGGACCGCTAGGCGTTTGCCGTCGGGGCTGTAGAACAGACCCCGCACGGGTTCGCCTTCGTCGAAGGTGAACGGGAACAGCTCCTCAACGGAGACGCGACCATTGTGGTGGGGCTTGTTGAGGAGCCGGATGTCGAGGAAAAAGATCTCGCTGAGCGCCGCACAGGCCAGCTGAGTGCCCGCGGAGTTGACTATCACTCCCTGGGAGCACGGCTCCAGGCCGTATTTCCACCGGCCGCGATTGAAGGATCGCAGGGCGGCGCCTTTTATGGTCAGGTTCCGGGTGCGCGGGTCGCGTGCCAGATCGGCCACAGACACGGGCTTTTGCGATGAGGCCGGTAGCAGGCCGTACAGGCCGTGGGTGGTTGGGTCTCGCAGGTGGATCCGGGTGTAGGTGTCGCCGATCGAGGCGAGTGTGCGGCCGTCGGGACTGTAGGCCAGGCTTACCACGGTGTCGGTGTGTCCCAGCGGGAACTGTGGGCGCAGGTCGTGGATGTCGATGTCGCCCCGGCGGGACACTGACACCAGCAGGCGCCCGTCCATGCTCTGCGCCAGGTGTTCGAGGCCACCGAGACCGGCCTCTGGCGCGGGGAGGCGGGATCGGCGGACCAGATCCCAGACGATGATCTGCTCGTTGACCGTGTCGGCGAGGTAGAGGACGCGGCCGTCGTCCGACAGCAGCCAGTCGGTGATATCGGTGGCCCGCTTTCTGACGTCGTTCAGGGTCCACAGGCTGCGCCCTGTTCGGCGGTCCACGATCTCGGTGGGGACGGTGATGATCTTGGCCTGCCGATCGCGGGACTCCTTGTCGTCGTCGAGGCCGACCTGATTGATGTCCTGCTGTTTGATCCGGGCCGTCCGCGCGTGGATCCGCCCGTCCAGGCTATCGTCCGTGAGCAGGCCGGGGGGAAGCGCGTTGCGGTCGGTGATCGGCGCGGGAGTGGAGGTGGTGACGTCCCATACTTGCCTTGGAGGTGACCCGGCGGCCAGGGCGCGTCCGGTGGCGTCGAAGGCCACGGCGTAAGGCGAGCTCAGCGGAATGGTGGACGCCGCTATGCGCCGCCGGCGGGTCAGGTCCCACACCGACACCTCGGCGTGGGGGCCATCGCCGGCGGGGCCTGCGGTGACCAGCCGGCGGCCGTCGGGGCTGAAGGCCAGGGCACTGACCCGCACCTGGTCCAGACGAGCCACGATCTTGCCGCTGAGCGTGCTCCAGATCTCCACTCGCCCCCCGGAGAAGCGGTTGGGGTTGGAGACGGCGGCCAGCCAGACCCCATCGTGACTGAGAGCCACCGCGCTGACCGGCTGGACGGCCCCGCGCAGGCCGGTCTTGAACCGCATGGTCGCGGCGGCGCTGAGCAGGCTGCCGCGAGCCTCGGTGGTGGGCGCGTGCCGGTAGGCGGCCATCGCCAGGCGGATCGCCTCGACCGGGTCGGTCTCGGCGGCCAGGGTGGCCCGGCCGGCCAGCTCGCGGGATTGCGCTTGGTGCTGGCGTGCCAGGGCCAGCCGGCTCTGCCGCACGGCCACCGCCCCGGCCAGGGTGGCCGCCAGCAGCAGGACGGCCAGCGCGGCCGATAGTGCGCGCAGCCGGCGGGTGCGACGGCGGATGGTGGCCTGCTCGGTCTGCTCGGCGGTGATCGCCGCTGCCAGGAAGGCGCGCTCACCAGCGGTCAGGGTAGTGGCGTTGTCGTCGCGTTCGGCCCATTCCCGGGCGATCGCCAGCCGGGACCCGCGCAGCAGTACGTCGGGATCGCGGTCCAGGTCCCGCCATGTCCGGGCGGCCTCGGTGATCTGCTGGCGGACCCGCAGCCCCGCCCGGTCCTGCTCCACCCAGTCCCGCAACCTCGGCCACGCGGTGATCAAGGCTTCATGCACCAGCCGCACCTCGCGCTCGTCCACATTCACCAGCCGGGCACCAGCCAGTACCTCCAGCACCCGCCCCGCATCCCCGCCAGCCCCACCCCGGTCCCCGCTTTCCCGGCCACTACCGTCCCGGTTGTCGCAACCGCTCTGGTCGCGGCCTCCCACCGCGCCGACAACCTCTCCATCGACCTGGTCTTCGCCGGCACCGTCAGCGTCGACCCCGCGCGCAGCCGGACCGGACGGGACCGGGCGGGGGTGGTCGCGGAGATGTTCGGTACCGCCGGGAAGATCGGCGTAAGCCAGCGGACGGCGGGTGGCCTGACCGTCGGCGTCGACCGTCACCAGCCGCAACAAGATCCGCCGCGCGATCTGGCGCTGCCCGGCTGGCAGCGCGGCCCACAGCGTCTCGGCGCTTTGGGCGACCGCGCCGTGGATTCCCCCGGTGGACCGGTAGGCGTGCAGGCTCAGGGTGCGGCCGCGGCGGCGGCGCCAGGTCTCCCGCAGCGCGTGCGAGACCAGCGGCAGCATGCCCGGTTCGCCGGTGGCCTCGGCGACGATGGTCGCCACCAGCGCCGGCTCCACCATCACCTGCATCCGGGCCGCCGGTTTGACGATCACCTCCCGCAGCTCGGCCGCCGACATCGGAGCCACCAGCACCGTCCCGGTCCGCAGCGCCGCCGCCAGTCCCCGGTGCCCCGCGCAACGCCCGAAGAAATCGGCCCGCAGTCCGAGCGCCACGCGCACCCGGCTTCCCGGCGCACGCGCCGACAGCAGGACATCGATGAACGCCGTCCGCTTGCCGGGGTCGGTGCAGAGGGTGAACACCTCCTCGAACTGGTCCACCACGACCAGTAGGTCACCACCGTCCGGCAACGCCCCCGTCCGCCGCGCCCACTCCGCCAGATCCGCGCCACCCTCCGCCTGGTCGGGCGTCGCACCGGCGTCGGGCAGTGCCGCTTCCAGTGTCGGGCCCGGGGCGGGACTGAGCGCGCAGGCCAGCGCGGCCAGCGGATCGGCGCCGGGGGTGAGCAGCGCCACTGTCAGCGGCTCCGTCGCCGCCCGCCGTGCCGCGGGGATCACCCCGGCGCGCAGCACCGACGACTTGCCCGAACCGGACGGGCCCACGACCGCCACTACTCGGGTGCCCTCGAGCTGCCCGACGATATCGGCCACCAGTTCATCCCGCCCGAAGAACCGATCGGCGTCCTCGGCCTCATAGGAGGCCAGCCCCAAGTACGGTGCCGGGGACTTTGGCTCCCGTCCGTCGGCATCCACCTCGCCGACGCGGTTGGCCGCCGCGACGGCCGCGGCGTCGGCGGCGTGCCAGCGCCGCTCCCACTCGGCCCGGTCCGCGCCGCACGCCTGCGCGAACGCCAGCGCCACCTTCAACGTCGGCAGCCGATCCCCGCGCGCCGCCGCCGTCAACGCCGTGACCGATACACCACAACGCCCGGCCAGCACACGATACGTCGGCCGGCCCGCATTATTGCGCAATTCCCGTAACGCGGCGGCGAATTCCTCGACCGGTCCGGCGGCTGGATCCAGCGGCTTTTCAGGACGTCCCATGCCATCCAGTCGACACGCACTCCGCCATGATTGACAACCCCGGGAAAGGTCACATATCGAGGTCGGCGAGAAGATGGCCGCATCAGGCCATAGCGACAACGATACGTGAAAACCGGGTGTGAAACAGTCACCAGCCGTGATCGTGAACCTGAACCTTCTGGATCTCCGCGAGTTGTACAGCGCAATCGGGGTCTTGTGTTTAACTCCCGCCCCCGGAAACGTGAGCACCAACACCGAACAACCGTACGGAAGTGGATACCACTTCAGAAAATCTGTTCGCGACACATCGAGAGCGCCAACGACAATCAAAGACACACGCCCGTCGCGAACATCCAAAGCCGCCAGTGATTCGACCGTTTTATATTAGGAGGAACGGTGAACGGTTCGGAGTCAGATCCCTGCCTTCGTGTGCTCGGCCCTCTGGAAATAGGGTCTGAGAGCCGTTCGAGCGCCCTGGGCACTCCGAAACAGCGAGCGTTGCTGGGAACGCTTCTCCTCGATGCCAACCGGACCGTATCGGTCGCCCGCATCGCCGGCGCCCTTTGGGAGGGGACGCCTCCCCGCTCGGCGAACGCGAACGTTCAGACCTATGTTTCGGGCGTACGTAGAATCCTCGAAGAGCGCCTCGCCAATGGCGGAGGGCGGATCATGACCCGGCATCCCGGATACGCCATCAGCGTCGCACCCGGCGAACTCGACCTGGCGGTATTCACAGCCCTGGCCGACCGGGGCCGGGCCGAGCTGCGTAACGGGGATCCGGCCAGCGCTGCCGAGACCCTGGGTGACGCGATGCTCCTCTGGAGGGGACGGCCTCTGGAGGACATCCCGCTGTCCTCACTGCTGGAGGCCCAGGTCGTCGCGCTGGAGGACATGCGCGTGAGCGTTCTCAACGACTGGGCCGCCGCCCGCCTGCAGCTCGGTGAGCACGAGGACCTCATCAGCGAGTTGCGGCTGATGACTGGCTGCTGGCCGCTTTCTGAGCGGACGTGGTACCACCTGATGCTGGCGCTGTACCGCTCCGGCAGGCGGGCGGATGCGCTGGAGGCGTTCATGCAGGCACGGCAGGCCATGGTGTCCCAGGTCGGCATCGAGCCGTCCGAACAGCTGCGGGCGGTCCAGGAGGCGATTCTGGCGGAGGGTTCCCCCTAATGTCCACCATCCAGGGGGCTTGGCGCAGGGGATTCGTTCGTGAGGGCCGGGTCAGGGCGGTGAGACCGATGTGCCCCCGTCGCGTTCTCGGGCGCCCGAGCAGGCCGCGGCCACCGCCGCTCGTTCGGCTGCCACCGGAACGACGATCGCCGCCAGCAGCGGAGCTACCGCGATCATCCCGAACGCCGCCGTGTATCCGAAGAGGTCGACCGTGCTCCCGAGCACGATCGGGGCGAGCACGGCCACGCCGCCCTGCAGGGTGTTCTGCACGCCGAGCGCCCGTCCGGTCCGCGTCCTGTCAGCGAACTCGGCCACAGTGGTGGCGATGAGCCCCGACCCGGTGATCATCGAGGTGACGGCGACCAGAACCGCCGCCGTACCCAGCCGGGAACCGGTAACGGTCCCCGTCACCAGCGCTCCCATGACGGCCACGTTGAGGATCGCGATCCCCCGCATCAGGCCGAGCCTGCGGCCGACCTGGTCGGACCAGTGGCCGATGACTGGCCTGGTCACGAGGGTGAGGAGTAGCGCTACGCTCAGTGCCTCACCGGCGTGTGCCGCCGACCATCCCCGCGTGTCGACCAGGTAGCTGACCGCGAACGTCAGCAACGAGATCTGCGGGAGGAACAGCAGCACGCTGACGATGTACATCCGCCGCAGGCCGGATCGCGGGCCCCGCGCCTCGGAGCCCGGGCCCGTCTCTTCGCTCGCCTCCGCGGTCTCCGGCGCCGCCCGTACGAACAGGGCGACCAGCAGCGCTACGGCCAGGCACGCCACCGCCATCACCAGCATGGCCGGCCGATACCCATGCTCCGCTGCCATGCCCGGCAGCGTCGCCGCGGCGAGCGCGGAGCTGAGCGGTGTCGACGTCTGGGTGATGCTCATGGCGAGCCCGCGCTGGCGTGCGGGGAACCATTTGAGGACCAAGCGTCCGCTCGGCGCGTAGACCGATCCCGCCGCGAGCCCGCAGCCTCCGAGAGCGACCGCCAGCAGCGGCACGTCCTCGGTGGCCGCCGCGGCGCCAACGAACGTCCCGCACACCGCCAGGCCGAACGCCATGACGCGTCGCTCGCCGTACCGGTCGGCGGCCATGCCCCACCCCAGCAGCCCCACCGCAAGACCAGCGTTGGCGATTCCCACCAGCGTCCCGGCGGTGCCGATCGAGATGTCGGTCTCGGCGCGCAGGCTCGGGAGCAGCAGCGAGAGCTGGTACACCGCGGCGGCACCGACCGCCCAGGCGGCCAGGCCCAGGGCGAGCATGCGCCAGCGGATCAGGCCCCCGGCCTCATGCGCCACGACGGTCAAGCCGGTCGGCGAGCTCCAACAGGCCGCGCAGATGTTCGTGGTGACCGGCCGGGTCGGGGCAATCTCCGTAGGGGTCCAGGTGCAGGCTTCGCATTCCCGCGGCGTGAGCGCCGTCCACGTCGATCCGCGCCGTGTCACCGACGTAGACGACACGCCGCGGGCTGACGTTCAGCCGATCGAAAGCAAGCCTGAAAATGGCCGGATCCGGCTTGGCCACCCCGACCAATGCCGAGTCGATCACAAACTCGACCGATAGGCCGGGCCCCGGCCCGACCTGGCACACCTTCGCATCGCGCAATTGCTCCGCCACAAGGCCGATCGAGTTGGATACCACGGCCATGGCGACCGGCAGAGCGCTCAGCGCTTTGAGAACCTCCGGAGTCGCGCGGGGCGAACGCATGGTGAAGTTGTGGCCGTTGAACAGCGCGCCGAGTTCGACCGCGGTCGCATCGACGCGTTCGGCCGCGACACCGCAGGCCCACGCGTAGGTCCGCATGTAGAGCATGCGGTCGCGGGGTGGGTTGGCGTCGGTCGCGGCGGTCGCGAGGAAATGCGCTCGGTCGAGCACGACCTCGTCGGGATCAGCCCCGGCCGCCCGGACCACCGGCAGCGTGAGGTCCGGCGAGGGCATGACGAGTACGCCGCCCGCGTCCAGTAGGACCGCCTCCACCGATTCGGAGACGTCAGTTTCCACTCGCATCCGCCGTCATGGCTCCTTCACGTTCTCGGAGGCGGTCCCGGCCGGGCCGTACCAGCCGGGCTTCTCCCATTCCTCGTAAAAGACGGTCGCCCCGTCGCGGTAACCCTCGACACAGGCACTGATCTTGCGGGCCGTCAGCATCTCCATGCGCGGCACGGGGCCGGCCGGGTCGAAGAACCCGCATTCGGCGATCTCCTCGGCCCGCGCGTTGATGCCTGCGACGCCTTCCTCCGTCAGGCGCCCGCCGAAGACGAAAACGTTGGAGGGCGGCCGCAGCGGCCACGGCGGGATCCAGATCACCCCGATCAGCCGTTCGATGACCGGGGTGATCCCCAGTTCCTCGCGCACTTCGCGCCGGCAGGTCCGTATTGGTGACTCGTCCGCGTCGATGACGCCGCCCGGCAGATCCCACACAGGTTTGTAGTGAGGCCGGGCCAGCAGAACGCGCCCTTGCGGGTCGAGCAGCAGCGCCCCGGCCGAACCCCGGGTACGAGCGAGGCCGGCGTAGTAGGCGGCTTCCTCTGCCACGGAGGACTCAGGCATTCGCGGTGTGCTTCTGGACCGCGCTCCACTCCCGGCCGTCCGGCTGGAACAGCAGGTTCTCGGCAATGCCGGCCAGGCCGCCACGCAGAATGGCCTGGAAGAGCGCGGTGCGCGCGCTCTTCTCCACTCGTGCCATGTTCTCGACCGCCTCGTGCAAGTTGCGGGCGAAGGTGAAGGCGCCGTGCCGGTAGAGCACGAACGCCAGGCCGTGCCGCTTGACCTCGTCGGCACGTGGTCCGAGCTTCTCCTTCAGCTGCGGGACCAGGTGGAGCTTGTCGACGGCGGCGATGTCCGCCCGCTGGACGATCCCGTCCGGCAGGGTGACACGCGGCGCCTCCGGCGTGCCGTCCATCACCGCCTTCTTGATCGCCGTGTCGTCCGCGACCAGGCACGGGACCTCGCCGAGCGTATCGAGCTGGTTGGCGCACGAGGGAACACCGAGGCCGAGCGAGGCGAAGGCGAGGGCGTGCGCGGCATGGGCGTGGACCGCAGCACCAGCGTCCGGGAACAGGTCGTAGATCGCCATGTGGAACAGGGCGCCGACCGGCGCCAGGTTGCCGGTCCGCTCGACGACCTCACCGTCGCGCGAGATGACCACCATGTCGTGCGGGGCGACCTTCCACCGTCGGAACGCCGACCCGGTGGTGGTCATGATGATGTCACCGTTGCCGGTCCTGACGCTGAGCGCTCCCCCAGTGATGTCCAGGAGCCCGACGCGCATCATGTCGTTTATGGTGTCGACGAGCAGTTCACGTTCCGCTTCGTAACGCATGGATGCTCCAGAGGGGCCGTGACTGGCGCGATACACTTTTCGCGCTTTGGCGTTTTGACTTTTCCGGCCGGTGATGGGTGTCACGCTACCGCCGTCGGCCACACGGGCCCTATAAACCTCCTACACGCGCATTATCCTGCGAAGAATCAGCCTTCAAAAAGGCGTTCGATGACATAATCGATGCATTGGGTGAGGGCCTCGATATCGGCGGGGTCGATGGCGGGATACAGGGCGGCGCGAAGCTGGTTCGGCCCCCATCTCCGGTTGGCCTCGAGGTCGACGATGCCGTTCGCGCGCAGCGTCTGAATCACGGCGCGGGCGTCCACGGAGGGGTCGAGATCGATCGTGGCGGCGACCGCAGAACGTTGCGCCGGGTCCTGTACGAAGGGGCGCGTGTACGGGGACCGCTCAGCCCACCCGTAAAGCCGTCTCGCCGACTCGCTGGTGCGCCCGTTACACCAGGGCAGGCCGCCCTGACCCAGCATCCAGTCGAGCTGTTCGGCGAAGAGGAGCAGGCCCGTCACCGAGGGCTCACCCGCGACGAGGTCTCGGCCGGAATACTCGATCGCCGCCGTGAGGCTGAGAAACCCCGGGATGTAGCGGCCGGAGGACGCGACCGTGGCGGCTCGCTCCAGTGCGGCCGGTGACATCAGCGCCACCCACAGGCCCGCCTCGGCGCCGAAGCACTTCTGCGGCCCGAAGTAGTAGGCGTCGAACCCGGCCGGGTCGACGAGCAGGCCCCCGGCGGCGCTGTGCGCATCGACCAGGACAAGGGCGTCGTCATCGGCGGCGTCGATCCGGCGGACGGGCATCGCGACGCCGGTCGAGGTTTCACAGTGCGTCAGCGCGTAGGCGTCGGTGCCCGCCTCGGCCCGCGGCACTGGATGGGTGCCCGGCGGCCCCTCGATCACCGACGGTGCTTCCAGCCAGGGACATCGGCGGCTCACCTCGGCGAACATGGCCGAGAACACCCCGCAGGACAGGTGCTGGGACCGATGCCGGATGAGGCCGTAGGCGGCGACGTTCCAGAAGGCCGAGACGCCACCGGCCCCCAGCACCACGTGGTAGCCCTCCGGGAGGGCGAACAACACACGCAGGTCGTCGCGGATCCGGCGCACCAGCGATCGCACGGGCCGCCGGTCAGGGCTGGTGCCGAGGTAACGCGAGCCGCTGCCGGCGAGTGCGCGGATCTGTGCGGGACGGACTTTCGACGGTCCGCACCCGAACCGGCCGTCCGCGGGCTTCAGCTCTTCGGGAATCACGATGGACATACCGCAAGAGAATAATGTTTCCCGGTCTCTTGACCATCCTCCGCACTTGTAGGGAATTTGTGGGAGCGCTGTGGGCCGCAAGTGGCTGAGAAGGCTAGATTTCCTCTCCCAGTAATGATTTTCCTGAGGAGAGCATTTGTGGTCACTCGAGCTTTTCAACGACTGCCGCGGAATCACGATTCCACCTCGTCACGAACCGCGCGGCCGCACGGTGTCGTACGCCGTGTCGTGCTCACCTGGCTGACCACCGCGGCGGGGGGAGCCGAACGGTCCACGTTGGAACTGGCTCATGGCCTGCGGAACATCATCGGCTTCGACGTGGTCGTCGTGTGGTGGAACTTCAGCGGATGCCTCGTCGCTCCGGCACCCCGCCCCACGGTACCGCTGCGGCAGGTAACCGACCTGCGCTCCTACCGTCGAGCGCTCCAAGCCGAACTCGCTGCCGATCCAACGGGCACGCTTCTGATCGGCACCCATCGCACGACCATGGTCGATGTGCCGATCGCCCGCGACCTGGGCGTGACCGTCATCCCGGTGCTGCGTGGGATCCTGGTGGCGGGTCACGGGCTGCGTACGGTCGATCCGGCGAGCGGGCGTCTCGTCCCACGCGCACCCGAGGAACTCGACTGGGATTTGCTGGCTGAGGCCGACTGCTGGGTCGGCGTGAGCCGTGCGGCGGCCTCAAGCGTGCTGGAGCATTCTCCGCACCCTCTCCGGGTCCACTCCATTCACAACGGCGTACCGATTCCGCCGCACCCCCCGATACCCCGGGGACGGCCCGCACGCCGCTTTTCCGTGGTGTCGCGTATCGAGCCCTGGAAGCGCATCGACAGGGTCATCGCGGCCTTTGCGAGCCTACCGGCCTCACTGGCCGGTGAGGCTCGACTGAACGTCTTCGGCGACGGCCCGGCACTCCCCCGCCTGCGCGACCTGGTGGACGCCCTCCGCCCTGCGGGTGAGGTCGTTTTCCGTGGGTACGTGCCCGACCGCTGGCAGGCCGAGACCGATGTACTGGTGTCGGCCTGCGACATCGAGGGGTTCGGCCGGGTAGTGGTGGAGGCCGGGGCCACCGGCATCCCACAGATCGTGCCCGACCGCGGCGGCAGCGCCGAACTCGTCTTGCCGAGAACGACCGGCCTGGTCCACTCCGCCGGCGACCTGAGGGCGCTCACCGCCGCCCTGGCCGAAGCCCTGACCTGGTCCGGCCACCAACTGGAGGCGATGGCGCGACGCGCCCACGTCCACGCACGTTCGTTCTCCCACACCCGCTATGTGTCCGCCTACGCGAGCCTGGCGACGCAGCTGTCCAGCCCCGCCCCACCCGCGAGTCTTCTTCCCGCCTGAGCCACGCAGACCGCCCACGCAGACCGCCGCACATGCGAGGCACAGCCCCGACACGACACATCGAGATGAGGAGCAGGGAGCATGCTTTATGAGGCCGAACGTGAACTCATCGTCCGGACGGTCGCCGATCTGACCCGTTGGGGTTCGCTCGACCCCAATGGGGGTGGCATCAGCCTTCGCACGGCGTCCGGGGACATCGTCAGCACCACCGCCAGCGGGTCGTTCTCACGTTGGCAGATCACCACCCGTGACATCGTGGTGTGCGGCCCTGACGGCAGTCTGGTGGAACGCACGGGCGACCACGCCCCGGTCGACACGCCTCTGCAGCTTGCGGCCTACCGGGAGTTCGAACACTGCAACGCGATCGTGCACGCGCACGCCCCCTACAGCCTGGCCTTCGCCTCCCTCGGCCTGGGGGTTCCCTCGGTCACCACGCACTCGGACCGGCTGGGCGAGGTGCCGTGCCTCAGCTACGACGACCACGTCATCAGGGCCGACGTGGAGGCCGGACGCGCCGTGGTGCGAGTTCCCGAGTGCATGCGGTCACGTCCGGAGGTGGTCGCCGGCTACGAACTCGGCCTGGTGCCGCAGATGCTCGAGCGGATCGGCCCACGGGCAGCCGAGCTGGAACGCCACGGCCTGGGTTTCGTGGTCTACCGGCACGGCGCGTTCACTCTCGCCCGGACCCTCGGCGCGGCCGCCGCCACGCTGGGCAGCATCGAGCACACGGCCCGTACCTCCCTGTTCCAAGCGGTCTTGCAAGGCGGTCTCGCAGGCGTCGACCCGGAGGTGTTGTCCGGCACATCGCCGGGCGCCTCTCGGCTCACCGGCGCCACCCGGCAGTGAAGGCGCACGGGGATGAGCGACGACGCCGTCCGCCCCTGCCCAGCGGGGGCGCAGACGCGGCAAGGGTCCGGCGTCTGCCTCGCAGCTCTTAGCACCGAGCCCGCGCCGCGCTGACACAGCCGGCCCGGCGCAAACGGTTGTGCGGATCGATCACCCGAGAACCCGACGAGGTCATCGCCTGCGCCTTCGACCAGGCCACCGCTCGTGACCCCACCCACGCGCGCGCGCTTGGATCGTGCTGGTCGACGACGCTCAGCACCAACTCGACCTCATCCGCGCCGAGGCCGCCCGCCGCGAGGTGACCATCCACATCGTCATCGACCTCATTCACATCATCGAGAAGATCTGGGCAGCAGCCTGGAACCTGCATGATTTTGCGCGCGTCCATCGGATCTGGCTCAAATTCCGTGAAGCGGTCACGGAGCCTGCTTCGCAGGCGGCGAGATGGGCCGAATCGCGGTTGAGTAACTCTGCGCGCGTGCCGCCCTGCACCAGCACCTGCGGCAGATGCTGGTGCAGACCGAGGTGCTGCCCGAGCGGCATGAAGACCTTGAACGTGTTCCGGCCTGGCTGGAACACCACCTGGCCGACAAGCCGGTCGAGCACGCCAACCTCGTCCGGCCATTCCTCCACTGGCACCTGCGGCGCCGAGCTCGAAGCCGGGCGAGCAGACGCGCCTACCGGACCACCGCAGGCCGTGAGCTACGCCGCCGCATCCCGGTCGCCCTCGACCTCCTCGCCTGGAGCGACGCCAGCGGCACCACCCTGGCTGAGCTCCGCCAGGACGACCTGGACCGATGGCTCGACGAGGAGAACAGCCAACGACGCAACCGTGTCCGCTACTTCCTCGGCTGGACAGCAGACCGCGGGCTCAGCCGCCGACTGCGTCGCGGCTGGGTGTTCCGCGCACAGCCATTTGGCCAGCTCACCGAAAGGCAACGGTTCTCGGGCGGCCTGAACCGCGGTACGCATCAGGCCGGTGAAGCGGACGGAGATCTCTTCCGGGGCTACCTGGTCGGGTTTGGTGTCCGATGGTTGACCGTAGATCACGAGCCGATCGCCGCGCACATGCGCGGTGTTGTTGACCACCACGGGCAACCGTTCCAGCAGGCCGGGGTGGCGTTCGAGATCGTTAATGAGGGCACCGAGCCACGTCGCATCCACCTGTGCACTTTCGGTGCTTTACCGACATCGATCACCGCGAAGTAACCGCCGGATACCTGCACGAAATGTTCGGCGAGCCCTGGTCGAGATCATGTTGCGTCTATTGCCCGTTCCAGGCCAGCAAGGCGGGCATCAAGGAGATGGTGGCGCGATGGCGCGCCGAACCGCTGGCCGCGGCGCAAGCGCTGCTGCTGGAGCACCGGGCCCTCGCCCTCAACCCCAACATGACCCTCTTCAAAGCGTCCGCCGCCGTCGACGTGGCCGAAACGTACGGACTAGTGCGCGTGCTCGCCGGGTTCCGGGAGCTACTGGAGAACGCCGGCTGGGCCCTGCACGACGTGCGGCGCATCCACCACGCCCGCCGCCACGACCCGACTCGACGCGGACCGGTCTGGCGCAGCGTCGCCACCGTGGCGACTGGAACCCAGCGAAGGATGCGAACCGAACTGGACCGGCTCGCGGCAGCGGCAGGAGCGCACACCAGCATCGACAGAGATACGGCATCGCCCGAGCCACATTGATCGAGCCGACCGGCGACCGCTACCCGGCGCCCGAGCGCCGACTCGTTCTCGCTCCCGGGGAGCGATTGAGAAGTCCCGCCCCTCGTTCGCCAACGCGTGGAACAAGCTCATCGACAGCCCGCGGGATCCGCATCATTCAAGTTCGCGTGGACCAGGTATGCGTCGGGTAGTTGGCTCTTGGGAACGCGAATGCCATGTAGGTCGGGTGTCTGGACCACACCCTCACCGCGACGTGGGTCGTCTGGTAGGCGTCCGAGGACAGTGAGGGCGGCAGCGACATCGGTGTCGGGCTCGGGAGGATCTGCGTTGTTCTTGATCGCTGGTGCGGGGTCGTGTTCGCGGGCATAGGCGGCCAGCACGTCGCGGATGGCGGGCCGGTCGCGGTCCGAGTCACGGGCGACACGTTCCAGGGCATAAACGGCGGCGGTGCGGACCTCGCCGCTTGTCGGAGCCAAGTTGCTCGACGGCCTTCGTATAGCGGTCGGTGACCTGCCCTTCCCTGGTGGTGGTGCGCAACTCATCTTGACCGATGCGTCAGGTGACAGCGGTGATGATCAGGCCAGCGATGGCGGCCAGGACGCCGATCATGATGCCGACGCTGTTGAACCACTGGTGCTTGCTTTGCCGCCGCCGGTCGCGTTCGGCGTCTTCGCGCTGGTGTTGCGCGTGCAGCAGTTCTAGGCGCCGATCGGCAGGGATTGCCGTCAACTCGTCGGGGGTGGGCCCGGGGATCTTGAGCGCCGCCGTCCTGGAATCGTCATGGGGTTCGCTCACATGACTTCAGACGTTTGCCGAGCACTCATGGATTCCCTTTCGGCCACGCTCCGCACACTTGCGGATGCCGGTGGTGCAGCGGTCAGCCGCCATGGCTCCTCCCTGCGGGATCCGGGTCAATCCCGACAATGATTACCGGCCAGGGCCATTGTGGCCACGACCCCCGTGCGGTCGATCCTTACTATCGTCGGCCTGGACTTTTCGCATGCAATGCGGGCAAGGATCTTAGTGTTATCGGTTTGAAGTTTGCTGGTTTGATGTCGAATCCGATTTGTCTCGAAGGTGATCAGTGGACGGTTATTGACATGTCAGGACGGTTGATAATCGGAAAGGTGGGGGTGGGAACGAGTTCAGGCACGGTCTCTGTGATCGTCAGAATGTCTAAGTCCGTGATCACGGAGATGTCCCGTGTCTGCGCGTGCATCCTCACCTCCCTCCGGGCCGCTTGGCCACCCTGCGGATCCGGACCCGGATCCGCAGGGTGCTGCCGGGTGACCTTCGACGCGCTGTTCACGCAGACCGACATCGCCCGCTACCTCGTCGAGGAGAAGCAGGCCCACTATCTGGCGGTGCTGAAGCGGAATCATCCGACGCTGTTCGAGGAGATCCGAGCCTTGCCGTGGGCCAAGTTCCCGCTCGGGCCGGGGGGCCTCCCGCGGCCGGCCCGAGGTCCGGCGCTGCAAGACCGTCCACATCCGTCGGCGTACTCAGGGACACCGCGGATTTGACTGAGTAACGTATAGACCTGTACGGGACGTTGAGTGACGGGCGGCCAAGCGGAGGTATGGACAGGTGGGGATTTGGTGGAGATTCATTGGAAGGCCCCTCATGGGTCGTTGCCCACGATGCAAAAACAGGGGACAGATTGGCGGCTATTCAGAACGGGTTGTCATCCGCGAGGAACATCGCGCTGATGGCCTCTATCAGACCTCCAAGATGGTCGGCTTCTACTCTTGTGGAAGATGCGGGGAAAGCTTCGACAAGTACGGCGATCCGAGGGAGAAGAGGCACTATTGGCGGGACAGCGCGGGAAATCCTATGCGACATCCTTGGGGGAACGATGATGGCCGGTAGTTGGCTAAACCGGCAGTACTCAGGTTGAATCCGCGTTGTCCGGTGTCTCGATCAGGCTGTCGAGGCTCAGGCCCGTGGGTGATAGGTCAGGGACGCGGTAAAGTCGTTCATGCAGTTTGGAGCAGTGCGAGGCCGGGCCCATGGACCGGCACTCTCGTGACGTGCTCGCTTTGCGGGCCAGACGTCATTGTCGAGGTCGTTTCCGAAGCCACGCGCATCAATGTTCCAAAGTCGCCGCGGTACCGGCTCGTTGGTTGACGCGCTCGAACATGCGGTGCGCAGCGTGATACGTCAACGGCCGGGCCGGGCGCCGCAATGTCCACCACAAGGGCTGCCTGCGCCCCTTGGGGATCAGCTCCGCCATCTCCACCTGGTAGAGCCGCAGCCACACAAACGTGGCCGTGGACGCCGGCAACTCCTGCAGCGCGCGAGTTCCCTTGCGGACCACCGTGATCAGCTGCCGACCTGGATCCACCCCCGCCCACGTCGCCGACAGCAACTCCGAGGCCTGCGCCCCGGTCGACACATAGAAGGCGATCAGCGCCCGGTCACGATGGGACGGAAGCCGGGCGAAGATCTCGTTGAACTCGCTATCCGGGATGCTCCGCGGGATCCGGCTGGGCAGCCTTGGACGGTACAGCCCGCTGCTCTCGTTCTCCTGCTTCTCCAAAGGATTGCGGTGGGCACGGGCCCGGCCCGCGCGACGAGACCTGTCCAGGGGAAACGGGTTGATAATCGGCCCGGTGCCCGCAACCCCCCGCTGGTCGTCCCCCAGCCGCGGGTGCTGCATCTGACGTCTCGGCGTCCGATGTCAGAGGCTCTCAACACCGAAGGGCTGACGGCGATCCCCGATACCGAGAGTTCCTACGGCGCGCACTTGCTTGCCGATCCCGGCCTCGATCTGGCCGAACCCGGCAGTCGGCACGGGCAGGTCAACACCTGGCTCGCCCAAACGGCCCTGGACGCTGGCCTGCTCGGGACAGAAAAACTCCTGGGCAACCGCTGAAGCCACGGGCCTCGAGAAAGCACGTGAACCACATGTGTTGCCCACAAGCACGACCGCAATTCCCGCATGACCTGCACGGGCACTGGACATGACCCGCTCTGACTCGACCTACCCCCGGAGAACACTCCGGTGTGCCGGAGTGTCTCGGTGATCGCCCAGGACCAGAACGCCTCGTCTTCGCTGCGGCTGATGTCGAGGTGTTCGCCGGTTGTGGGGTCCTGGGCGACGACGATGGTCGGCCGGTAGTGCTGAAGCTTCTTGATGCGGACCTGCTGGCGGCTCAGGCGCTGGTAGCGGTGGCCGTCGTGCTCGAAGACCTCACCGATCGGGGTCGCTTCCGTCGCGGCCAGCATGCGCTTCTGTTGGGCATGGTGCTGCTCGGCGGTGTCGACGAGGCCGGGGAGGCGAGGTAGCCGTTCGCGGATGCGCTGGTGCATCTTGGCCTGGGCCTTCTTCTTCACCTTGGTGAAGCCGCCGGTGTCCGAGCGCCGGACGGGGCTGGGGACCGCCCACGGCGCCCAACTCGGGTCCTCCAGGGCCCATTCGGCGATGTCGAGGTAGAAGGATCGGACGGCGACCATCACGCTCGTCCAGTTCTCACGGGGAATCGGGTCCTTGCCCGGCCGGGTGATGGCCTTCACTCGCTGTTTCCATGCCTCGGCGACGTCCGTCGGCAGGTGGAGGGTGGAGATGCCGGGATGGTGCTTTTCGATGTCAGACCAGAAGGCACCCAGCAACTGGCTGGAGCGGCTTGAAAACGTGCTGTAGTCGAGGGTGGGGCGGCGTTCTTCCAGGTAGCGCACGAAGACCTCGCGGATGGGCCGCACTGGATGTCGTACCGATCCACCATGGCCGCCGGAGACAACTGTCCACGCGCCAACGTCCGGTGCAGGGACTGCCCATGAGACAGGACGCCCACGTCACGGAGCAGGTCCCAGGCGGCATGGAGCCCCAAGGGGGCGGCGTCTGCGGTGCGCCTGCCCCACTCGTGATAGGCCAGGAGATCCTCGGCCGTGAGCTCGGCAGGATCCCGTCCGGTCTGGAACACCATCTTGACCAGACAGTTCTCCGCCGTGCTCAGTTGACTCGCGATCATTCCTCGATCGCGTCCGGCCTCCCCGACCCGCTCGAACAGTTCCGCATCGAACTCCTGCTTGGCGAAGCGGTAGAGCCCCGAAGTCCGGTAGTTCTGCAGGAACCCGTGGCCGGGCAACAGCACTCGCTTGAGCAACAGCCCCGCCAGCCCATCGGTGACCAGCGCACGCCTGATCGCTTCGGTCTGCCCGTAGCCGGCCGCGACGAAGCCGATCCACTCGCTGGAGGCGTCGGCCTCGGCCGCCACCCTTCGTTCTTGCCATCCCTCACCGCGATGTGTGAGCAACCAGCCGAGGATCTGGCCCGCGCCGCGTAGGCGCTCCATCGCCTTGGAGCGCCCTCGTCTGGTCGACAGCTCAGGCCAGGTCGCCAGCTGCGGCAGCAGCGCGAGGATCGTCGCGACATCTGCGCGATCGAACGGCCCGGCGCGCGCGGCTGAAGGCACCGTGGGCACCGAGGCGGCGGCCAAGGCGACCCGCTCCGCCGACACCCCAAGGTGCATCGACACGCTCGGCGCAGCCGTAGGCCGCGCCCCCAGGGTTCCTGCCGCCCCTGTTCCGCTCCCCGTTTCTGATCCGCGCTGGAAACCACCATGCCTGCCACCGTCATGCCCCAAACCCCGACCATGCCCATCTCGCCGGTCAGGCGGCTGATCTACGGGATCGAGCACGCCACCGCGCTGTCCACCGGCGGCACCGCAAGCCAGACCAGTGCACTCACCGCCGCCGCGTTCACCGACCCGGCCGCTCTGACCACCGCGATCAGCCAGAACACCGGCGGCGCCCGCGCAGTGGTCACCGGCACCCTGGACCGCCACCTGGTCCTGATCGAGCACCGCCCGGGACCCACGCCCGGACCGCCGTGGACCTGTCCGGACAACCGCACCGGACCCGCGACTGGCCGCCATGGACCGCCGGGCGGCTGACCACCAACAACCCCGGCCATTGGCTCTCGGAGGCGACGATGACCCGCGACGGCGCCGCCCGCCTCCTGGCGCCCAGAGCGCTACTGGTCGCGCTCTACCATCCCGAGCACTTCCCGCTCCCGCGCTTCCCGCTGGGCATCTCCGACCTCGCCCGCGCGACCCGCGCCACCCTGCTCGGCCAGGTCGAGCTGATGGACCTGCAACCCGGCTGGACCCTGGACGACGTACTGACCCGGGGCGCCGCCGCCGAACCCGACATCGTCGGGGTGTCGGCGACCTTCGAGCAGCACGACCTGATGACCGAGCTGCTCGACCACCTCACCACCCTCCACCGCCCACCGATGCTGGCCGCCGGCGGCAGCCTGACCATCCGCAACGAGCGGCTGCTGCTGGAGCGCTACCCGCAGCTGCTGATCGCCCGCGGCGCGGGCGAGCCACCATCCAGGACCTCCTGGCACTGTGACACGGGGACCTCGCGCTCGACCAAGTCCACGGCATCGACTACCACGACACCCACACCCACGGCGCCAACAACCAGGGCACCCAGCCGAGCAGCCCGTGCGGCGGCCCCGGCCAAAACGCGTGTCGCGCGCACCGGGACGGCGCGGCCTTAAGCGCCACCCCTAGAACCGCGCGCGTAACCATCACCGGAGGTTCCGTCATGCGAATCACCCGTCCGCCTCCGTCCGGCCCACCGCCCTCGCTGCGGTGGCGACCGTCGGATCCTGTGGCGGGCCGCTCGGCCTTCCCCGCGTCGGTCGCCTGACGAGGGGTGACACGCCCTACTGCCGTTGATCCGCGCCGAGCAGATGCTCGGCAGCGGCGCCGACGCTCCCTTTGGATCGGTGATGAATACTCTGAGCGGAATCGAATTGCGGTCATTTCTGTGCGCAGCAAGAAGTAATCGACGGTGATCGATCACGGAAGAGAAGATGCACGCTCCGGAAGATGTCGTAACGCAAATCTTGCCGTATAGTAAGGAAAGGCTGCGTTCGCATGGGTATGGAGGCGCGAGACCCAAACAGGACGGATGATCGTAATGCGGTAAAAGATCACTCCTCGCTTGCCGCTCCGACCGTGCTCATCGGACGCGCCGGGAGCGGTGCCGCAGCGGAGAAACCCGTTCCGGACCTCTTGTGGCCTTCAAAATGAACACAGTGCAACCAATCATCCAAATCACCCGGCCCCCGAAACGCGTAACTGTATGGGGGCGGAATGAGACTTTGCGATTGCCGGAGCCGTGGCAGGCGGCGGCCGATTGCGGGCTTGGCGTGACTGAGTGTCCGGCCGTGGAGTGGGCCGCCGAGCTGGAAAGTCTATCGGTGGCGGTAGAACTGAAGTTCCCCGTGGAGGTGCTGCTGCCGCCCGCCCAGGCGGTGGACGTGGCATGGTACCGGTGGATCACTGGCCACCAAACAGCCTTTCTCGGCTGGCGCGCTCTGCGTACGGCACTGGCCCGGGCAGCGCCCACGTCGGAGATCGCCGCATTGCTGGACCTGTATTCCGTTCTCCTCCTCTACACCGGGAGTTGCTCGCCATCTGTCTACGAGCGGCTCATTCGTCCGCGAATGATGCGCTGGCGCCCGGACTTCAGTGGGGAATGGGCGCCTGATCACCAAGGTATCCCTCGGGCCCTGAAACAGGCAGTGGAAGATCACCCGCAACTGCGATCGACTCGACGAGTGAATGTACAAGTGCACGCCGCGGTGGCGGAAAGGCTCGTGCCGCAGGGCGGGTCGCTGCTTCAAGATGCCGGCCGCCATGCAGGGGACGAACCCTCTGAAGAGGAGTTCGGTTCGTACGACAGGTTCTTTGACACCGAACGGGGGCCCGTGTGCGAGCACGCTCTGCGAGCACAGTTCTTGCACTGGTTGCTCAAAGTGGTGTCTGACGTTGAGTCCTGCGGGCTCTACTACGACGGCGCCCCGCTGTCAGCAGCGGTCGCCGAGGATAAGCGCGAGAGCATCGCCGCCCTCGAACATGATGCGCTGGCCCTGCTGAGAAGACGCTTCCTGAATGTGATGAGGGAAGGACCATGGGCATTCCCAAGGATGTCGAGCTGACCGAGAAGCTCCACGCCTACATGGTCGATTACGGTCTCCCGCCCGATGGCGTCGCGCGATGGCTGATGAGGCGTACTCAAGAACTCGGCAGCGCGGCGGAGATGCAGATTCCGCCGGAGGAGGGCGCTCTGCTCACCCTGCTTGCCCGGCTCGTGCGCGCCCGGCTCATCGTCGAGGTGGGGACGTTCACTGGTTACTCCACACTGTGCCTGGCCCGTGGGCTGGTCACCGGTGGCCAGGTCCTGACCTGTGACCTTTCCCCTGAATGGACGGGCATCGCCGAACAGGCATGGCGGCAGGCCGGCCTGGCGGACCGGATTGAGGTGCACCTGAGGCCGGCCGCTGAAACATTGGCCGCGCTACCGGAGGAGCCCGTCGTCGACCTGGCGTTCATCGACGCCGACAAACCCGGCTACATCGGCTATTGGGAGCTGCTGGTGCCACGACTGCGGGCGGGCGGGCTGCTCGCCGTCGACAACGTCTTCTACGGCGGCACGGTCGTTGACCCGCAAGTGGTCGGCAATGCGGCGGCCATCCGCGCCTTCAACGACCATGTCCGCGCCGACCCGCGCATGGATGCCGTCATAGTTCCCATCGCCGACGGATTGACCCTCGCCCGTAAACATGACGACGGCGGAGCCCCGACATGAACCCACCCGTTGGTCCTGTGGCCCTGATGGAACTGACATCCGGGGTCTATGCCTTCAAAGCCTTGGCATTGGCCACCGAACTCGATGTGTTCACCGACCTGTCCGACGGCGGCCGCACCACCACGACCGCCTTCGCCGACCGGCACAGAATTGCGCTGCGGCCCGCCGAACTGTTGCTGACGGCCTGTGCGGCGTTGGGGTTGCTGCGCCGAGACGCCGAGGGTTCCTACACCAACACCCAACTGTCCGAGGACTACCTCGTGCGGGGCCGACCCTATTACTTTGGTGACTGGGTTCGCGTCGTGGACCGTCACGAATACCCCGCCTATCTCAAGCTCGCAGATTCGCTGCGCGGCAACCATCCCACGACCTGGGACGTGGAACGCCAGGAGTCACTGTTCGACCCCGCGGTTGCAGAACACTTCTGGGACGGCATGTACTCCCTGTCGGCAAACACCGCCCGCGTCCTCGCCGGCGTCTTCGACTTTCAGGCCGTCCACCGGCTGCTCGACGTCGGCGGCGGCGGCGCGGCATTCGGGATCGAACTGTGTCACCGCCACCCCGATCTGCAGGTGACCGTCTTCGACCTGCCGTTCGTATGCGACCTCACCCGGCCGCGCATCGCTCGGGCCGGACTGGAAGGCCGGATCGACCTGGTCAGCGGGGACCTGTTCGCAGATGCCCTGCCGACCGGCCATGACGCCTTGCTGCTGTCGAACGTCCTGCACGACTGGGACGAAACCGATGTGGTGCGGATCATCCAGGTGTGCGCCGACGCGATGCCCTCCGGGGGCCGTCTTCTCATCTGTGAGTCCTTCGTCGCCGATGACAAGAGCGGCCCGTCACTCGCGGCGTTGATGAGCTTCAACATGCTCGTCGAAACCTGGGGACGCAATTACACCGCCGCCGAGTATTCCCGGTGGCTCAGCGACGCGGGCCTGCACCCGGAAGGGGTCACCGCGTTTGAGGGGCCAGGGGCCAACGGTGTCCTGATCGCGCGAAAACCTTGATCACCGCTTATTCAGGAGTTTGTCATGTCCGCATCGCATCCCGCGGAGCCGTGGCGGATCAAGATGGTCGAACCGCTGCGCCCCACCACCCGCGCTCAGCGCGCACAGGCGTTGCGGAGAGCCGGATACAACATCAGTTTGCTGCGGTCCGAGGACGTCTACATCGACCTTTACACCGACTCGGGCACCAACGCGATGTCCGACCGTCAATGGGCCGCCCTGATGACCGGCGACGAGGCCTACGCCGGGGCCCGCAGCTTCTACCGTCTTGAAGATGCCGTACACCGGTACTACGGCTACGAGCACGTCGTTCCGACCCATCAGGGACGCGGCGCGGAAAACATCCTGTCCCGGTGCCTGATTCGGCCCGGGACCCATGTTCCGGGCAACATGTACTTCACCACGACCCGCGCGCACCAGGAGCTCAACGGCGCCGCCTTCCACGACGTCATCATCGACCAGGCCCACGATCCGGCCTCTGAACACCCTTTCAAGGGAGACATCGACCTCGCCAAACTGGAGCGCCTGATTCACGATGTCGGCGCCGCCCGCATCCCCTACGTGTCGCTGGCGGCGACCGTCAACATGGCCGGCGGGCAACCGATCAGCATGGCCGGACTCACCGCGCTTCGGGACCTCACCCAGCGCCATGGCATCCCCATCATCCTGGACGCCGCGCGCGCCGTGGAGAACGCCTGGTTCATCAAGCTGCGTGAACCAGGCTGGCGCGACCGGACCGTGGCCGACATCCTGCGTGCGATATGCGACCTCACCGACGGCGCGGCGATGTCCGCGAAAAAGGACAGTTACGCCAACATCGGCGGCTGGCTCGCCTTCCGCGCCCCCGACCTGGCCGAGCGGGCACGGAACCTCGTCGTCCTCTACGAAGGGCTGCACACCTACGGCGGCATGGCCGGACGCGACATGGAGGCGGTCGCCCAGGGCATCGCCGAATCGGTCCAGGAAGCCAACATCCGTACGCGCGTCGAGCAGGTCGCCTATCTCGGACAACGGCTGACCGCCGCCGACATCCCGATCGTCCGCCCGGTGGGCGGCCACGCCGTCTGCCTCGACGCCGCCGCGTTCCTTCCTCGCCTGCCCCGCGAACAGTTCCCGGCCCAGACGCTCGCCGCCGTGCTCTACCTCGACTCCGGAGTCCGCTCCACCGAACGCGGCGCAGTCTCCGCCGGTCGTGATCCCGCCACCGGTCTCGATCGTTTCCCGCCGCTCGAACTGGTCCGCCTCACCGTGCCACGGCGCACGTACACCCAAAGCCACATGGACCTCGTCGCAGACAGCCTGATCCACGTCTTGCGCCAACGCGACCACATCACCTGCGGCCTGCGGTTCATCCACGAACCCGACACCCTGCGGTTCTTCCAGGCGCGCTTCACTCCGGTGTCCGACGCACCGTTCCTAGAATGAGCGAATTCCCGAGCAAGTCGAAATCGCTGATGTCCTCCCGCGAACCGACGACGGCAAAGTCGACTCTCGCCCGCGCCGCTTGACGCCCACGTCGCGCACAACAACTGGGTCACGTCCGGCGGAGTGGTGTAAGAGTTGATCTCCGCGTGATCCTGTTTCTGCAGGTTAAGCGGTGGGTTCTCGGTTGTCGCTCTTGGGGTCGGGTGTGCTGCCGTCGACCACACGCAGGCGGGCTTTGGCCAGGAACTCCAGACCCATGTAGCGGCGGGCCTCAGTCCATTCGTCGGTCTGTTCCATCAGCACCGCCCCGACCAGCCGGACGATCGCAGCCCGGTCGGGGAAGATCCCGACCTTGTTCAACCGCTCCTGAGGGTTGTTGGACCAGATCTGCCGCCAGAGCTGGCAAGGGAAGGCGGTGAAGGCCAGCAGATCGGGTCTGGCCTCCTCCAGGTGCCCGGCTGCGTCGGGATGCTTGGCCGCCAGGCTGTCAACCACGCGGGCGTGCTGGGCGTGGACTTCTTCGGCGGCGGGCTCTTGGAGATGCCCTTGATCCCCATCTGCTCCACCAGCTTGTCCACCCGCCGCGTCGACACACCCAGCAGATACGGGGCAGCGCTCGCTCACATCATCGACCAGATCCCTCGAGCGGCCCCGCTGAGGACCGTCATCCACACCGCTGGCGTCATAGACGACGCCACCATCACCTCCTCGACCCCTGACCAGGTCGACCACGTCTTGCGTCCGAAAATCGACGGGGCGGATAACCTGCACGAACTGACCGCCGACATCGACCTTCAGGCCTTCATCCTCTTCTCCTCCGCCGCGGCGGCCCTAGGTCCCCCCGGGCAGAGCGCCTACGCCGCCGCCAACGCCTTCCTGGACGCGCTCGCCCGGCATCGCAGAGCGACTGGACTGCCCGCCAGCCCCACCGCTCGCCACACCCTGGCGAGCCGTCTTACCGCGAACGCGGTGTCTGCGGGCTGTCGCACCGGGCCCGGCCGCGCTCCTTTCGCTTGTCTCGTTTCTCGTTTCCAGGCTTGTCAAGGACTCTTCGATGTCAACGGATCAGCCGCCAGTTCCGCCAGGGGTCGGCCACGGAGCGGTGAGCATCGCCCGCGTCTACGATTATTTCAACGGCGGTAAGGACAACTACACCGTCGACCGCGAGTTCGCCGCCGAGCTCACAAGGGACCATCCCTATTTGCCGTCGTTGGTGCGCGACAACCGCGCATTCCTGAAACGGGCGGTATCTTTCCTGGCCCACGTCGGGATCCGGCAGTTCCTCGACATCGGTACCGGACTGCCCACCCAGGAGAACGTGCACGAGGTCGCGCAGCGGATCGCGCCCGAGTCGCGGATCGTCTACGTCGACTGTGACCCCACGGTTTTGACGCATGCGCGGGCGCTGCTGACCAGCGCCCCCGAGGGCCGCACCGGTTATGTCGAGGCCGACGCCCGCGATGTCGAGACGATCGTGCGGGAGGCGACCGCGGCCGGTATCGACTTCACCCGGCCCGTCGCGGTGCTGCTGTTGGCGATCTTGCATTTCTTGCCCGACGAGGACGCCACGGCCCCGACCGCGGCGTTCCGGGCGGCAGTGGCGGACGGCAGTCCCCTGGTGATCAGCCACGGCGCCCCCGGGATGAGGGCGGTGGCGGACGCCTACCAGAAGGTCAGCGGCACCGGGACGGTCCGGGAACCCGAGCAGATCCGCGCGTTCTTCGGGGACTGGGACCTCTACGAGCCGGGCCTGGTCCCGCTGCCCGGAGTCCCGCAGAAGAAGCACCAAGACATTTCGAGTCTCACGTGAGCTTGTGGCTCGGTGTAGTGATCATCGACGGCCCCGAGTCTGGTGGCGTGGACCCACAACCGCACCACGCTCGAGACGCCGATACGGGCCACCGCGAACGGCCCCACCCACGGCGACGGGTCGCGGCCCACCGCGCGTACGCCACCTGTGCGGCCACGGGCATCGGCCGGTGGTAGCGACGGCATGGAAGTCGCCTTGGCATAGCGGACGGCTAGTGACAGGACGCCTCAGACATAGCCGGGCTCCGGGGTTGTAGGTGTGAACGGCATCTTCCGGCGATGGCATGCCGGTCGACCTTCGTGGCCTTCCCTATTCGCGTTCGGAGAGATCGGTGCCGACTCGTTCAAGGACGGGTCGCGCGGCCCGGTCGGCGAGCAGCAGGGCGATCGCGCCGAGCGCGAGAAGGCCCGCGAAGACGCCGGGAGTGTAGGGGTTGAGCAGACTGGTCGAGCCGAGCGTCGCGCCGCTTGCCAGCCCCGCGATCGCGGCGATGCCGCCGAGCAGGGCCGACGGCAGGATCATCTCGCGGCGTTGTGCCGTGACCAGGACCGTTTGGGGGGTGCCAGCCAGCCTGAGGGCGATGAAGGTGTCCCGCTGGTCGAAGATCCGTGCGATCGCGCCGATGATCATCGAGGCGAGCGCGACCAGCGCCGCGGTCGGGAGCACCAGGAAGCCGATGACGACCCCGTCCCGCAGGAGCCACATGTTCGGCAGGTCCTCCGCCCGGCTCATCTCCGGGCCCCAGAGGCCGTTCTTGATCATCGCGGTCCGGGCGCGGTCCTGTTCTGTGTCGGGGCCTCGCGTGTCAAGGGTGAGCGTGGCCCATTCGTTCGCCTTGAGCCAGTCCGGCGCCCCGCCCGTCTCGGCGTCGGCGCGGATGCCCTCGGCTCGCAGCACGGTCTCGGCCTCGCGGACGGCGGCGTCCAGGGAGGCGGCGGGCACGACGGCCTCGGGCCGCTCGGCCCGGGAGGCGTAGGTGCCGACGTTGCCGAGCCCGGCCGGGAGGCTGATGGCGACGAACCCGGCGATGAAGCAGGCGAGCGTCAGGCCCCCGACCGTCCGCCAGGCGCTGCGCGGGCTGTCCGACAGGCGCCGTCCGGCGAGGAAGGTGGCCGGACGGCGTGCGCGCCAGGCCAGCAGCCTGCCGAGTCCCGCGACGATCCACGGCCCGGTCGATACCAGTCCCCAGCCCAGGATCACCACGGCGGTGAAGGCGACGCCGACGAAGGGGTTGCTGCTGCGCAGCCAGAACAGCGCGACCGCCGCGCCGATGAACACCACGGCCCACAACCGCACGCGCGCCGGGTCGCCACCAGCGCGGCGGTAGGTGCCCAGAGGATCGCGGACCGCCGCGCGAAGCCCGGTCAGCGCGCCCAATGTCAGCACGCCGACCACCGCGGTCACGGCGGCGAGGGTGAGCGGCACCCCCGGCTGAACGTCCGCGGGAAACCATTCCCCGCCCTTGATGGGCACCCGGGCCGTCAACGGCACGAGGACCCGATGCAGCACGGCCCCGCACACCGCCCCGAGCCCCGCGAACGTCGCCAGTTCGGCGATGGTCAGCCGGACCACCTGCGAGGTGCGGGCGCCCAGCAGCCGCAGGGTGGCCAGCCGCCGCTGCCGGCGTCCCGCCATCAGCCGGGAGGCCAGCCCGCCGAGGCCGGCGAGCGGAAGCCCGGTCAGGACGACGACGAGCAGCGCGATGTCCCGGTAGGTGGTCTGGTAGAGATCCGGGGTGGCCGACCATCCGTCGATCCTGGTCGGCGTCACCGACGAGACCTCGTTCCACTGGTGCCGCGGCCGCCGGTCGCGCATCGAGGGATCGGCCGGACGCCGCCCGACCACCGCGACGAGCTCGTCGGGACGCTCCAGGGTCTCCCGGGAGAGTTCGGCGGTGACCGGGCCGGGGAACCTGTCGGCGAGCCGGTCGGCCGGCAGGTCCGCCATCAGCTCGGCCAGGCGCGGGGAGACCCACACCTCACCCGGCGCCGGAAACCTACCCATTCCCGGTACATCAGGCGGGTTCTGCCCGAGGGCGGCCAGTTCGACGACCGCGAGCGGACGTTCCTCGACGTAGTCGGTGAACCCCGTCTGGATCGCGGTGGGCTCGTTCGTCGCCTTCTCGGGGGTCCGCCACGCGGTCCGCTCCGCCCGGTTGTCCAGGCCCTGCTGCAACCCGAGCAACAGCAGCAGGACCAGGGTGATGACGGCGCCCGCCACCAGAGGGAGGCCGATCTCAAGGCGGGGTGACCGGCCGCCGCCGCGCAGCAGGCGCAGCCACAATCCACGCATCACCGCACCTTCTTCGGCTCGGTCAGGGTCCGGCCGTCCACAACCTGGACGATCCGGTCGCAGCGCCTGGCCACCCGCTCATCATGGGTGACCAGCACCAGCGCCGCCCGCCGGTCCCGAACCGTCGACACCAGCAGGGACATGACCTCGTCGCCGGTGTGCGTGTCGAGCGAGCCCGTCGGCTCGTCGGCGAACACGACCGCCGGTTCGAGCACCAGCGCGCGGGCGATCCCGACGCGCTGCGCCTCGCCGCCCGACAGCTCGCCCGGGCGCCGCCGCTCCAGGCCGTCAAGACCGAGCGTCGGGAACAGCTCCCGTGCCCGGGCGACCGCGTCACGCCGGCCGGCGCCTTCCAGCATCAGCGGCAACGCCGCGTTCTCGGCCGCCGACAGTTCCGGCAACAGGCCGGGGAACTGGAAGACGAAGCCGAAGTCCGACCGCCGCAGATCGGTGCGCCGGGCGTCGGGGAGCTCGTCGACCCGGACGCCGTCGAACAGCACTTCCCCGCCGTCGGGTACCACGACGCCGGAGAGGCAGTAGAGCAGCGTGGACTTTCCCGACCCGCTCGGTCCCATCACGGCGACCGACTCACCCCGGTCGACCGCGAGCGAGGCATGATGCAACGCGGTGGTGCGCCCGTAACTCTTCGTGAGATCCATCCCGGCGAGCACTGGACGGGCGGTCCCCGCGTCGCTGTCAGCCCGCGTCATGACGGCGCGATGGGCAGGGGCGTGGTGAACCGGGCGAAGCCTCGGTGTGCATGGTCTGCGATGGCATACGCACAGCCTCACCGGCCCGCGGTGACCGGGGCATCCGCCATTGTCGGGCTTCCGGATCATTAGAAGGTCGGAGCCTTCACCGGGCCCGGCTACAACTTTCTATCGATGCTCTGGTGGCGCGGCGCGGATAGCGTTCGATCCATGAGGCCGCCTATGCCGATCAACCCGCGGGCCGCGGCGGTCTGGGCGGCGGTTCGCGAGCGGCGTCATCGAGTGATCGACGCACTGGTCGCCATTGCCCTTGCGGCGAGCACGCCGTCCGGTGACCGCGGGTCCGGCCGTTCCATGGGTGATGTCGGAATCACCTACTTCGACCGGCCGGTGCTGTGGATCGCGCTGCCGCTTGGGCTGGCGGTGGGCGCCGCGGCCTGGTGGCGCCGGCGCCGCCCGGTGCTGTTCGTCCTGGTCGCCCTGGCCGGCTGGGTGGTGCTGTCGGCCTACGCGGCCGTCGTGGTCGCGCAGTACACCCTGGCGCGGCGCATGGCGGCGCGGCGTACGCGGTCACAGCGCGCGGCGGGGATCGGCGTCCTGGCGGCGGCGGTGATCGTGGTCGGCATCCCGATCTGGCGGGCGGGCGGCGCCGACGCCGCGACGGCGGTCACGGCCGTGATCTGCGGTGTCCCCGTCCTGCTGGGGCTCTATGTCGGTGCACAGAGCGAGCTGATCGCCAGGATGCGCGAACGGGCGGAGCGCGCCGAACGCGAGCAGCATGAGCGGCTTCTGCAGGCGCGCAGCGCTGAACGGGCCCAGATCGCCCGGGACATGCACGACGTGGTAACGCACCGCGTGTCGCTGATGGTGCTGCACGCCACCGCGCTGGAGGTGGCGCGCGTCCGGGACGCCACCGCCATCGGCAGGCAGATCGGCGTCATCGGACGCGAGACACTGGACGAACTGCGTTCATTGGTGGAGGTCCTGCGCGCCGACGGTGACAACGCCGCACCGCTCGCGCCGCAACCCACCCTGGCCGATCTCGGTGACCTGGTCGACGCGTCCCGCCGTCTCGGCATGCCGGTCACCCTGGAAATGGTCGACGACTGCGACACCGCACTGCCCGCGCTCGTCGAGCACGCCGTTTACCGTGTCGTCCAGGAGGCCCTGACCAACGTGCACAAGCATGCCGCCACCGCGTCGACCCACGTCCGCGTCCACCACACCCACGACGCCCTTCACCTGCGCGTGACCAACGGACGCGCACCGAGCGCCGGGCGCGCCGAACTGCCCGCCGGCGGGCACGGTCTGCTCGGCGTCGCCGAACGGGTCCGGCTGGTCGGCGGTGAGCTGACCGCACAGCCGACGCCCGAGGGCGGATTCGACATCACCGCCAAGGTCCCCCTCACAAGGCAGCACACCCCATGAGCGAACAGATCCGGGTGCTGATCGTCGACGACGAGTGGATGGTGCGCTCCATGCTGCGCACCATCATGGAATCCGCTCCGGACATCACCGTGGTCGGCGAGGCCGGCGACGGGGCCGAAGCCGTGACCATGGCCCAGACCCTGCACCCCGACGTCGTGCTCATGGACATCCGGATGCCCCGCACCGACGGCCTGACGGCCACCGAACGCCTCGCGCGATCACCCCACCCGCCGAGCGTGGTCGTCCTGACCACCTTCGACCTCGACGAATACGTACGCACCGCGCTGGCCCACGGAGCGGTCGGCTTCCTGCTCAAGGACGCGACCGCCGACGACATGATCACCGCGGTCCGCAGCGCGGCACGCGGCGAGGCGATGCTCTCCCCCAAGGTGACCCGCCGCCTGCTCCAGCACTTCACCAAGGCGGCCTCAGGACAAACCCAGGCCGAACACCGCCTCAAGGTCCTGACCACCAAAGAACGCGAAGTGCTCATCGCGCTGGGCAACGGCCTGTCCAACACCGACATCGCCACCAGCCTGCACATGAGCGAGGCGACGGCCAAAACCCACGTCAGCCGGATCCTGACCAAACTGTCCCTCACCAACCGCGTCCAAGCCGCCATCCTCGCCCACCAGGCAGGCCTGCTCGACTGACGCCTCCCGGAGCCCCTCGCACAACCGAGACGCGTTCACCGACAACGGCTGACGGCTACGAGACAGCCGAGGACCGCCGTGCCCGCACGTCGTCGGCTGCGTCACGCTTTGTGAGCCGTGGTGAAGAATGCCCGAGGTCGAAGACCTGATCAGTATGAGAATTCTCTGAGCTCGCGGGCCGGGACGACCTCGCACTCGCCCTTCACGTCGCGGCGCAGGGCGTGGTCTTCCAGACCCTGCTGGGCGCCGAAGCCGACCGGTCCCACACCACCAAGGCACTCGACGACGCCGCCCGGACATCGCTCCTCTCCAAGATCACCATGGCGGTCCTGATGGCCTTCATCGATACCGGCGACGGGCGCGATGTGCGTGACCTGCTCCGCGAACGGTTCACACCGGCGCCGGGCACACCACCGCCGCCCGCCAAGCCCTGGCCGCCATCGACGACATCCCGCACCGCCGCGGCAGGAGCCCCCGGGACGCCACTCTCTGGGACGGCGAGGGACAGTGCGCCTCACGCCGTACCCAGGATCTCGGCTTGGCCGTAGGGCCGGAGCACGACCGGGCCGATGAGTCCGTAGGGTTGCCTGGGCATGGTCGCCTGTTCGGGGCTGAGGGTCCGCAGCCGGTTGCGCAGGGTGGTGGCGACTTCGATCTCGACGGTGTTCCGGCCGCGTCTCAGGTGACCGCCCAGGTCGACGACCGGGTCGTTGAGGTCGACAGGGGACGTTCGGCGGCCATTGGCCCGGACGCGTACGGTGCCGTTGACCTGGCCCAGGTGCAGGTACGCGCCGTGGCCGCCCGTCCAGGCCGGCCCCAGGTCGAACGTGGTGGTGTAGCGGCCGACGCCCGAGACGTCCGCGAGTCCGGGCAGCTCCGTCCAGGCCCGCAGACCGGTCAGTTCCAGGTCATGGATGTGCTCAACGGTAATGGACGGGCTCGGCCCCGGCCGGTGGTCCGCCACCCGCAGGTGCCATTGGGACAGCATGCGCGGCGCGGGAACGACGGGGATACCGACATGTAGGGTCCGGCCGTCGCCGAGGGTGACGGAATAGCCGCCCGGCTTCGCGGCGCGGGCTGCCAGCGCCGTCGCGGTGCTGAGGATCAGGTCGGCGTCGGTCGCCGTCACCGCGGGAGTTCGCGGCGCGGTGCCGAGCGGCCCGGCGCCGAACCGGGTGCCCGGGCACAGCGCGAGCAGCGCGGTCTGCCGAGGCCGCAGCGTCATCGAAACGCGGGTCCGGCCGTCGCCGGTGGTGTGGACGGGTATCGGGCTGATCTCCCCTGTCCAGGCGTCCAGGAAGTACGGGCGTCCCTTCCCGGCCAGCGCGACCTCGAAGCGGGCGGTGTCCTCGCCCGTGTTGAAGAAGTAGTAGAAGTCGGTGTCGGCGTCGGTGCGGCGCAGGGTGAGAACGTCGGAGGGCCGCCGGAATTCGCTGGACGGGCGCACGCCCAGTGCGGCCAGCGCGCCCGGCACCATTGACCCGTCGCTCACTTGACGCACTCGTGGATGCCCCAGCAGGGCGATGACGGTCTCGGCGAGCGCGGCGTCCTGCGCCGCGATGTCCTTGGCGTACGGGGTCCGGCCCGGTGGCGGGCCCACGACGACAACGGCCAGTCCCGCCCGGGCGTGGGCCAAGATCTTGCGCGCGGCCTCCAGCGTCAGCGTGGGAGGCCGGTCGAGCACGATGGCGCGGTAGCCGGGGCCGCCGGGGTCGAGCCGTCCGCCGGTGACGTGCGCGGTCGGCAGATCGAGCTGGGCGGGGCCGATGAACTCGTAGGTGTGGCCGGCCCGCCTCATCGCCGGTTCCTTGAACAGCGGGCGCGAGTCACTGTCCCACTGACTGTGCCGGTAGATCGCCACATCGACGTTGGGCCGTCCGGTGCGCAGGACGAACTGCAGTCGTGCGAGGTAGCCGGTGATGTCGGGCATGTGCCGCCAGGTGGGTTGCCGTGGTCCCCACGCCTCAGCGAAACCGGGGAGCGCCTCGTCGGGGCCCAGCCGCAGCGGGGCGAACGGGGCCCAGCCGGGCCAGCCCGCGCCCGGCGCCTCGGCGTAGGAGAAGTAGTGCAGCTTGGCCTGGGTGACGCCGCCGGCGTAGTTGTGGTTGATGATCTGGAGCATGCGCGGCCACGTCACGCCGTAGGCGTCCCGCCCGAGCTCGTCGGTGACGGGCGCCACCTCGCTGGTGTAAAGCGGTACGCGTCCCATGTGCGCCGCGCCCGCGATCGCCCGGTAGACGTCGGTCTCCGGAGCGGAGAAGGACTGGTCGGTCTCCGGCTCGTCGAGATGCCGCACGGTCGACGACACGTCCATGGTGAGGCTGTAGCCGAGCTTGGCGCTGTGGGTCAGGCCGTGCCCGGCGGCCCAGCGGCCGATCACGTCCAGATGATGCCGCTCGTACAGCGAGGTGAGCGCCTGGTAGAAGTCGGCGCGCACCCGCGGGCCGTTTCCGTCCGCCAGATCGAAGTCCGGCGGACGTCCCGGGTCCGGGTCGGCCCCCGGCCTGTGGTTGTGGAGCCCCTCGACGAACAGCACGGGCAGATAGGGCGCCAGCGGATATCCGCGCAGGTCACGGAATGCTTGGAGCAGGCTGGTGGTCCACGGGAGGATGAACGTCAGCTCCGGGGTCTCCTCGTGAACACCGCCGCCCGTTTCGCGGAGGAGGCGGCGGATCGGCGGCGTCAGCAGCCACCGGTCCCAGAAACGGGTTACCGAATCGGCACCGGCGGCACCGTAGTGGTCGATGACGAACGACGGGGCGGGCGCGCCGTCGACCGTCTGGCCGGTGCCGCGCCGCCAGAACCCGAACATCAGCCAGCGCCCGCCGCCGGGCGCCGTCCAGGCGATCCGACCGTCCCGCACCGACGCGGTGAGATCCGTCAGCGACGTGGGGTCCAGCGGTGTCGGCCCGCCGGTAGTAGTGCCCGCGCCGGCGACCCGCGCGGCGGTCACCGCGACCAGTCTGGGCGTGCCGGTGCGCCGGTCGGGTCTGCCGGACGGATCGGAGACGTCGAACCGCCCGGGCGGCGGGACCTTCCCCCGGAAGGTGGACCCGCCCCGCACGGTGACGTGCCCGTAGACGAGTTCCGCCGACGCTCCGGGGTCGTCCTGGGTGATCGACGGAACGCCGGAGGGCAATTCCGGCCCGATCACGAGGTTGATCGCGACACCGTGCTGCCTGGCCGCCTCGAGAACCGTCCGGACGCGCGAGTTCCACGCCGCGGTGCCCCACCCGTGGGTGGCGGGGTTGACTCCGGCGGCCGCCCAGGCAAGCATTTCGGCGGACCGGATCCCGGCGTCCGCCATGGCCTTGACCTCACGGATGATCTCGGCGTCGGTCATCAGGGCGAGCGGCACGAACCACTCGAACTTCGGGTACGCGTCCAGGCCGGGTGCGCGGAACCGCTCGGCGAACCGCGAGCCGGACGGAGCCGCGACGATGCCGCCGCCGGCCTGCGCGGCGGCCGGACCGGCGGGGACGGCGCCGGCGGGGACGGCGCCGGCGGGGACGGCGCCGGCAACTGCGATCGCGCTGGCCTTCAGGAGCGTTCGCCGTGACACGGTGTTCGACAAGGGCGGTCCTCTCGATCGGGGCTGAACGGGCTCACCGGGCCGGTCGAGATCTGCGCGCTTGATGCGCGATCTCCGGCTCGGAGCGTGCTGCGCGGGATTCACGCGTCCGGTCTGATTCGAGCCGATGAGCCCGAGCCCGGAAAGTGCGCGAAGTAGGTGGGTACACGACGAACGTCATGCACTGTTCGTCCGGGGCATGACGTTCGTCATGTCCGGCGGCGCGGTATGCCTTCAGGGCTCGTGCGGCCCGGCCAGGGGACGTACTGTTCGATGCGATGAGGTACCGGGCTCTTTCCTCCGGCTCGCGGCGTGACGCGGGCTTCGACGGTCTCGTGCTGTCCGCCGCCGCGGCGGCGGTGGCCGTTTCGGTGCTGGGCCCGCCTCCCTTGAGGGAGTTTCACTACGGCGCCTTGGCCGTTGCGGGAGAGGTCGCCTTCGTCCTGGCCTTGCTGTACCGGCGGCGCGCGCCGCAGACCCTGGCTTGGATCATGGTGGCCGGTTCCGGTGTGGCGGCCGCCGTGCAACTGGCGGCGCCGGAGACGCTGGTACGCGCGGCCGCCGCCCCTGAGACGTCCCTGTGGATTCCCGCCGCCGCGCCGTTCGTCACATACGCCGCCTTGGCCTTCGGCAGGACCCGGACGGGGTGGGTGCCCGTCGCGCTCCTGGTGGTGACCGCGGCGCGGCCCTGGGAACCCCACGCCGGGCGGACGGCGACGGCGGTGCTGCTCATCGCGGGTCCCGCGGCCCTCGGGAGCTGGGCCGCCACGCGGCGGCGGGTCATGGAGGGTCTCGTCCGGCAGGCGCTGGCGGACGAGCGGGCACGGCTCGCCGCCGAGATGCACGACGTGGTCGCCCATCGGGTGGGCCTCATGGTCATGAAGGCCGGCGTCCTGGGCCTGACAGGACGGGACGAGGACGTCCGAGCCGCCGCCGAGGAACTGCGCGTCAACGGCTGCCGTGCCCTAGACGAGCTGCGCGAGCTCGTGGCGTTCCTCCGGACCCCCGCCGATGACGTTCCCCGGCGCGAGCCCCCCGCGATCGAGCAACCCACCGTGCCGCCGATCGCCGAACTGATCGCCGAGTCGCGGGCGGTCGGCACCCCGGTGGACCTGACCGAGGAGGGCGATCCCGCGCTGGCCGCGCCGCCGGTGGCGCGGACCGCGTTCCGGGTCGTCCAGGAGTCGCTGACCAATGTCCGCAAGCACGCCCCCGGCGCGCGGGTACGGGCGCGGATACGCTACGAGCCCGACGTCGTGCGCGTGACGGTCGAGAACACCGCGCCGGGACGCCCGGGAGACACCGTGCTCGCCGCCACCGGGTCCGGCGCCGGGCTGCTCGCCCTGCGCGAACGAGTCGAGTTGATGGACGGGACCCTCGCCGCGGGCCGCGTCGGCGACGGCGGCTTCAAAGTCGATGTGACCTTGCCGTCCAGGCTCCCCGCGGCGACGCGAGGAGGCCCAAAGCGTGGACCGTGAACCGGCACAGGTCGTGGTGGTCGATGACGAGCCCATGGTGTGCGGCTACTTGAGCGACCTCATCAACACCGCCGGCGATCTTCACGTCGTCGCGACGGCCCACGACGGCGCCGCCGCCGTCGAATGCGTGATCCGCTACCGGCCGCACCTCGTCCTCATGGATCTGCGGATGCCGGGCGTGGACGGGCTCACCGCCATCGAGCGCGTCTGCGCGCTGCGCGATCCGCCGCCGATCGTGGCGCTCACGATGTTCGACGCCGACCATGACATCCTGCGCGCGCTGCGTGCGGGAGCGACCGGTTACCTGCTCAAGACCGTTCCGCCCAGGGATCTGATCGAACTGGTGCGCGCAGCCGTTCTGGGTCACACCGTGCTCTCGTCCGCGGCGCGCGACCGGCTGCTGGACGGAGCCTCCGGACGCCGGGCAGCCAGAGACAGCGCGCTCGCCCGTCTCGCCGAGCTGACCGCTCGGGAGACCCAGGTGCTGGCGTGCCTGGGCGAGGGCCTGTCCAACGCGCAGATCGCCGCACGGCTGCGCGTCACGGAGGGGACCGTGAAGAACCACATCTCGCGCGTGCTGCTCAAGCTGGGCTGCACCAACCGCACCCAGGCCGGACTCCTCGCACACGCCGCTGATCTCGCCCGCGCCCCCGGGGATGTAAGGGCGTGAGCCCCGCCGCGCCGCCGCTCAACTCCACCGCCTCGGCCGCCGCCGCGCCGGGCCCGAACGCCCGGGCGATCATCGCCTCGACCTGAGCGGAGGTCGCGGCTTCCTGAAACGCGCCCTCGCCGCGAGCGACCGGCTTATACCTCACGCAACCCCTTCATCATCGAAATCGTCCGCATCGGTGGGAGGCGGGTGACGCGACGTGCGCCTGCGCCTCGGCGATCGACCGTCAGCGGGATGTCAAGGGGTGGGGCGGCAGTGCTTCGAGGTTGTCGGTGCTAACCGGCGTGGTGTCCGGCGCGCAATCCGGCGAGCAGGATGTCCGCGGCCAGTCGCCTGTCGGTTCCGGCGGCGATGGCGGCCGCCAGGCCGACCATCAGCCCGTTGTAGGTCTCAGCAGTGATCTCCGGCCGGAGTACCCCGGTGTCGTGTGCTCGGGTGATGAGAGCGGTGAGCCCTTCCCGGAACGCGTCCTCATCTGCGGAGGTGATCTGTTTGGCCGGAAGGTCGCTGAACACCTCCCGCAGGCCGGCGTCGCGGCTCATGGCTTCGGCACTGCGGTGGACGTTGTCGATGATCGCCTCCCACGGGTCGGCCACGGCCAGGGCGTGCTGGAGGTTGGCGGCCCGCTCGGCCGCCCACTCACGGACCATCGCGTCGATGAGTGCCCGCCTGGTGGGAAAGTTGCGGTAGAGGGTGCCCACGCCTACGCCCGCGCGCTTGGCGATCGGTTCCATCTGGGCGCCGGCGCCCTCTTCGGCGAACGCCGCACGGGCGGCCTTCAGAATCCGTTCGCGGTTGCGACGGGCGTCAGCGCGCAGCGGGCGTTGCTCTCCAGCCTCCACACGACCTCAGTGTAGTCAACCGGAACCGGAGCTCCGGGTCTGGTTGACGCTGTGAGAGGCATCGCCTATCGTGCAGATAACCGGAATCGGAGGTCCAATTCCGGTTAGTTGGTCGGATCCGTCCGGCCCATAAGGAAAGATCACGATGGATTCTTCACAGGCAGAGCATGCTGTACGGTCCGCCACGGACCGGCTGATGTCGGCGGCCGACCGCCTCGACGTCGACGGGTTCGTGGCCATGTTCCACCCCGACGCGGACTTCCATAACCCGATCGGAATGGTGTTGCGCGGGCGCGACGAGATTCGCTCGCTGCACGAGAAGCTGTATTCACCCACACCCCCATCCGGCTTCCCGAGCTGGGCGACCGCCAGATCCACGGGCAGCATCCAAGCCGTCCGCCTCCTGCGGCCGGACATCGCGATCGTTGACTGGGGCTGGACGCAACACGGCGCACGAGCCGACGACGAGGAATGGCCGTCGCGCGCAGGCACCAACACGCTCGTGTGGACGTGTGACAACGACGGGGAATGGCGAGTGATTGCCTGGAGGAACAAAGACTTCCCGCCGGGCTTCGCCCGACCGCCCGGCTACTGACCGCTGCTCGTACGGCGGCTGCTGACCATCCGCTCACTCCACCGACCGTGCGCTGTTGCGCCGCAGGCGGGTGCGACTCTCCGTCAAAGCCGCGCCGGTTCGCCCGTGCCCCGGCCGACGGTGCCGGGAACGCGTAACGGGTAGAGCTGAAACTCGCCGACATCAAACCTGAGCCCGATCCGGACGGTGCCCGAAGACCCGAACATCTGGTGCCGAGTCCGGCGAATAGCCACGCCCTCGAACAAGGAGTCTCGATGAGACAAGGAAAGATTCTGGGGACGATCGCGGCCGCGCTGTTGTGCGTGTCCGCAATCGCGGTCCCCGCCAAGGCCAGTCCCGCCGCCCCTGTCCTTGACATCAAGGCCGACGACCGCGGTTTCACCGCACCGACGTCCTCCACCAGCGGCGCGACGTCGTTTCGGGTGACCACCACCGCGACCGGGGATCTGGGCAGCATCATCGGCCTGGCCCGGCTGCGCCCGGGCACCACGCCGGCGAGTTTCGCCGAGCATCTGGGCAAGGTTTTCTCCGATGACCCGAAGGTCGCCGTCCCCGCAGGGCGGGCGCTGATGGCCGAAGCCGAACTGCTTGGCGGGACCGAATCCCAGGTCGGACAGCCCACGACCTTCACCACCACGTTGCGGCCCGGCACCTACTACCTGCTGAACTACCTCGACTTCGAAACCAACTCCCCCGCCGGCCCAGAGGCGCTGCACAAGCTGACCGTCCAGCGGGAGCGCCATGCCGGACGGGCCCCGAAACCCGGTGCGGTCGTGGGCATGTCCCACACGTCGTCCGGCCCGAGGTTCCACCTGCCCTCGCGAATCCGAGCGGGCGCACCGCTGTTGATCACCAACCACATGAACCAGGTCAACGAGGCCATCTTCGTGCCCGTCCGCCCCGGAACCACCAGGGCCGACATGCAGAAGTTCTTCGAAGGGGTCCAAAACGGCCAGTGGCCCGAGCCGCCGTTCGCCGGCGCCCCGCTGGGCAGCCCGCCGCTATCCCCCGGCCGAACTCTGTTGCTTCAGACGCCGCTGCGGCCCGGCCCGTACGCTGTGATCACCTGGGTGATCGACCTGACCGACGGTGTCCGGCTCGGAGCCAAGGGAATGTACTCCCTGATCACCGTGACGTGACGAGTTGTCCACATCATCCCGTGCCGAACTGCGGACCGCCACCGGAGAGGGCAAGTCACTGCTGTCCCAGCGGACAGAGCCCGACCTCGACGGGGTACTCGCGCATCGTCTGCGACGTCGAGGAACGCCAATCTCCGGGGGGCGTTGTGGTTGAGCCCGTGCCCCCGCTGGGTGTGGCGCAACGTTCGCGGCGTCGGCTCGCCCGACCGGTTCAACGCGGACGGGCCCGCCTCTCTGCCGTGTTCTTCGCGCGCGGCCGCGGCGACGGCGCTATCGGTGCCCCGCGGGCGGCGTCTCATGGGGTTCGACAGACAGGTGCGGCAGCACCCGGTCGACTCTCCGTGGCAGCCACCAATTGGACCGGCCAAGCAAATGCATGATTGTCGGTACCAGCATCGTCCGCAGCAGGAAAGCGTCGAGCAGGATCGCCGCGGCCAGGCCCAGTCCGACCTCGGCGATGGTGCGCTCGCCGCCCAGCACGAAAGAGCCGAACACGAAGATCATGATGGCTGCTGCCGCGGTGATGACCCGGCTGGTTTCGGTCACGCCGGCCTTCACCGACCTGGTGTTGTCGTGGCTGTTCACCCATTCCTCGTGCATCCGGCTGACCAGGAAGACCTGGTAGTCCATCGAGAGGCCGAACAGCATCGCCATCATGAAGACAGGAAGGAATGCCTCGATCGGCCCTTTGCCGACCTCGAGCGGCGGGTCCCCCCAGCCCCATTGGAAGACCGTCACCATCAGACCGAACGTTGCCCCGGCGGCCAGCAGGTTCATCACCGCCGCGGTGAGCGGCACCAGCACGCTACGGAACGCCAGCAGCAAGAGCAGGCAGCCCAGAGACACGACGATCAGGAGGAACAGCGGCAGCTTCTCGGCTATGACGGCCGCGAAGTCGTCGGCGACCCCTTTCTCCCCGCCGATGTGAACCCGCAGGCTGCGTCCGTTCTCCGCGGCCGGCACGACGCCGTCGCGGAGACGCTCGATCAGGTCGGAGGTGGCCTTGTCCTGGGGGGAACTGGCGGGGGTGACCTCCAAAATCCCCGTCGTACCCTGCGGCGCGATCACCGGCCGGCCGACCCGCGCGACTCCCTTGACGCCTTTGACCTGGGCGGCGAGCCGTTCGAACGCGGCCTTGTCCATGGGCGTACGGATCTCGGCGACGAGCGTCAGCGGACCGTTGAAGCCGGGCCCGAACCCGGTGGCGAGCATGTCGTATGCCTCGCGGGTCGTGCTTCCCTCTGGCTGGGTGCCCTGGTCGGAGAACCCGAGCCGCAGTCCGAAGACGGGAGCGAGCATTGCCACCATGATGACGGTGGCCACGATCGCCAGCGGTGCCGACCGGCGCGCGCTGAAGTCGGCCCAGCGGGCCCAGAGACCGGTGCGGGTCTCGGTGTTGGTCGGTCCGCGGGCGTCGAGCCTACGTCGCTCCCGCCGGTTCAGGACCCGCCCGCCCGCCAGCGACAGCAGGGCCGGCAGCAAAGTGACGGCGGCCGCGATGGTGAACAGGACGGTGATCGCCGAGGCGATGGCGATGCCGCTGAGGAACGAGACGTTCAGCACCAGCAGGCCCAGCAGCGCGATGCAGACGGTGGTCCCCGCGAAGATGACCGCCCGGCCGGACGTGTTCAGCGCGGTGACCGCGGCCTCCTGAGGGGTACGCCCGATTCTGAGCCCGTTGCGGTGTCGCGTCACGATGAACAAGGCGTAGTCGATGCCGACGCCCAGGCCGATCAGCGTGGCGAGCTGGGGGGAGAAGGTCGCGACGCTCAGCGGGTGGCTGGCCAGCCCGATCACCAGCAGTCCGCAGCCCAGGGCGAAGACCGCGGTGACCAGCGGCAGCAGCATGCTGACCAGCGAGCCGAAGGCGATCAGCAGGATGATCGCCGCGGCGATCAATCCGTAAAGCTCACTGTTGCTCCCCGCCTTCGAGGTGGCCTCGGCGACGGTGGTGCCGCCGACCTCGACCTGCAGCCCGCCGGTACGACCGTCCTGTGCCGTCCCGACCATTTCCTTGACAGCGTCCTTGGGCAGCCCACCGCTCCGGGTGTCGAGTTCCACCGTCGCGTAGGCAATCCGCCCGTCCCGGCTGATCTGCGCCTCGCCCTCGGGCGTGTACGGGCTGATCACGCCGGCGATGTGCTCGATACGCTTGATCTCCTCCAGGATCCGGTTCATCCGATCCTTGATCGCGGCGTCCCGGACCGTGCCCGCTTCCGCCCTCCATACGACGGTATCGATCTCGCCACTCTGCCGCGGGAACGACTTCTCAAGCAGTTCGAACGCCTTGGCCGAATCCGTGCCCGGCAGCGAGAAATCATCGTTGTAGGCGGGGCCGACCACCGAAAAGCCCGCGCCGAACCCGGCGAGCGCCACTACCCATAGGGCGATGACGGTGAACCGACGCCTGAAGCACCATTGCGCGATTGCAGCCAAGAGGCGACCTCCCGGTCAGGACGGGTGCCACCATTGTCTGGAAGGGCACGCCGCATTCATGAAAGCCATAGCTTCGCCGCGGTATTGAACGCGGCATGCACGCAATACCTGATCGCAGCGGGGGCACGGCTTTCGTCCTATAGCGCGCCACCCGCTGAGCCCCGGCCACGCCGAGTTCCTCCGGCCGACGTCAGGGTGCAGACGAGGAGATCGTGGGCGGCGCATGACGACCCTCGCTGTGTTCCTCAGCATGCAGGAGGCCGGTGATAAATCGCGCACAGCCGTCGCACAGGGTCCCGCGGCCCTCCAGGTCAACCGCCGTCGGCGTAGTCCAGCGCCTCGCGGTGGGACATGCCGTGGCCTCGGCGGTACGCGAGGGTGAACGGGCCGTCGCCGAGCGCTCGGCGCGCGGCGGCATCGATGCTGGGAACCTCGACCAGCGTGGCGTCCGGCATCCCGCGCATCCCGTCGGCGGCGCCGAGCAGCACCGCGGCCCGTTCGGCGCCGCCTCGTCGTACGGCCAGATCCGCGAATGCCACCAGGATCTGTGCGGTGACGAGGTTGTCATGCTCGGCGACGGCCAGTTCCAGCGCCTCCTTATGGCGCTCTCGCGTGATGCGAGGTTCTCCCTCGGCGGCGGCCACACTGCCCAGAGCACTCACGATCATGGCGTGGAAGTGCGGCGGGAACACCGCCGCACCGGCCAGGCAGTGTGCCTCCGCACGCTCGAATAGGCGTCGCGCCGACGGCAGGTCCCCTTCATGGCGGGCGACCTGCCCGAGGTTGTAGAGCGCCACGACCAGATCGTCCTGATCATCGCGCTGTTCGGCGCGTTCCAGCGCCGCTTCCAAGAGGGCCCGGCCACGGGCACGCTCGCCAAGCCGCCACAGCTCGGAACCGAGCAGGCCCTCTATGAAGAGCACGTCGGAGTCGGCGCCCAGCTCGATGTAGATGTCCTTGGCCTCCTCGGCCAGCGTGACAGCGCGACGATGTTCCCCACGCATGGCGCCCATGTGTGCCAGCGCGTTCAACGCCAGGGAGGTTCCCCAGCGTTCGCCCAGCGCGCGAAAGCGTGTCAGGGCCACAACCAGGTCGTGCTCCGCGTCCTGGGCCTTGCCGGAATTCAGCAGGACATAGCCGTGCAGCAACCGCGCAACCCCCTGCAGCCAGCGGTCGGGGTCGTCGAAAAGCCCTTCGATCTCGGCGGCGGGGGGTGGGCCGTCGCCTGCGTCGAAAATCCGCAGGAGCAAACCCATCATCCGGGCGAGCGGAGGCGCGCCGTCCGGTCTGAGGGCATCGCACAGCCCACGGGCGGTGGAGAACCGCTCGCGGGCACGCGCCTGGTCCTGCTCCCGGCCAAGGGTGCCCAGAGCGAAGAAGGCGGCGGCAAGGGCCCGCTGCGGACGTACGGTTGGCGGACCGGGCAGTTCCAGCACCTCGGCAAGGGTGACGGCCGCTTCCGTCCAATGGCCGCGCAGCCACCAGTACCAGCCGAGCGCGGCCGCGAAGCGCACGGCCATCTCGGCGTCACCGCCGTCGATGGTCCAACGCACCGCGGCTCGTACGTTGTCGTACTCGGCGACGAGTCGGCCCAGCCACACCATCTGGTGGCGGCCGCGCAACTGAGGCTCGGCGGTCTCGACGAAGTCAAGGAAGTAATCGGCGTAGGCGCGCCGGATCTGCTCCTCCTCACCCAGCCCAGCCGTGGACGCGTCGGCGCCCGCTCGCTCGGCCAAACGTTCGGCGGCATAGACGCGGATGGTCTCCAGCAGCCGATAGCGTCTGTCCTCCGCGGCCTCGACGGTCACCAGGAGTGACTTGTTGACAAGCCTGCCCAGGACGTCCACCGTGGCCTCGACGCCTGGGCCGGACGGCTGCGATCCGGCGCAGACTCGTTGAATCGCCTCAAGGGTCGCCCCACCCACGAACACCGACAACCGCAGCAGCAGCGCGCGTTCCGCATCGTCCAGAAGGTCCCAGCTCCAGTCGATGACCGCGCCGAGCGTCCGGTGCCGGGGCGCCGCCGTGCGGCTGCCGACGGTCAGCAGCCCGAAGCGCTCGTCCAGGCGCGCGGCGATCTGCTGGGGCGACAGGACGCTCAACCGGGCGGCGGCCAGCTCGATCGCCAACGGATTGCCGTCCAGCGCCCGGCAGACACGCAGCGCGGCGGCCACATTGGCGGCATCGACCCTGAAGCCGGACCGGATCGCCGCGCCTCGCTCGGCGAACAACCGGATCGCGGGATATTCGAGCGCCTGGTCGGCGGAAGGATCTCCTTCCGGCGTCGACAGCGGCGGCACCGGCCACACTCGTTCACCCGAGATGCCGAGCGGCTCCCGGCTGGTGGCCAGGACCCGCAGGTCCGGGCACTCGCCCATCAGTCGGTCAGCGAGCCGGACGACCGGATCGATGAGGTGCTCGCAATTGTCCAGAACGAGCAGCAGCGGCCTGCCGCGCAGCTCGGCCACCAGCCTGTCGACCGGTTCCCCGCCATGTGGGGGCGTCCCGCCGACCCCCGGCAAGGCCCCGGCCGCGTGGACTCCCAACGCGGACAAGACCGCCTGGCTCAGCTCCGCAGGTCCGGTGAGCGGTGCGAGTTCGACCAACCAGGCACCCCCCGGCATCCGCTCGGCCAGCCGGGCGGCGGTCTCGACGGCGAGCCTGGTCTTCCCCGCCCCCGGCGCGCCGGTCACCGTCACCAGACGCGCCGCGTCCAGAAGCCCCACGACCTCCGCGACCTGTTCGTCCCGGCCGACGAAACTGGTGAGCCGGGGACGCAGGTTGGTTCGCGGCCGCGGCGCGCCGTGACTCGTCAGCTCCGGGTCGTGACGCAGCACCGCCAGGTAGATCTCCTCCAGCTCGGGCGCGGGGTCGGCGCCGAGCTCGTCGACCAGCGCCTTCTTGGTCTCGGCATAGACCTTCAGCGCCTCGGCGTGCCGCCCCGAACCGTACAGCGCCCGCATGAGCTGGACTCGTGGCCGCTCCCGCAGCGGATCGGCGGCCAGTGCCCGCAGTTCAGGTATCACTTCACCGTAACGGCCCACTGCCAGATCGGCGGTGATCCGTTCTTCCAGCGCGGCCTGCCGCAGGCTCTCCAGTCTCGTCCGCGGCCCCTCGGCGAACGGCAACTCCGCGACATCAGTTAGGGCCCGGCCCCGCCACAGGCCCAGGGCACCGCGCAACACGGTCGCCGCCCGGCCAGGATCACCCGCGGCCAGACAACGCCGTCCCCACGCCACCCGATCCTCGAACTCGTAGACGTCGACGTCCTCCCGCTCCACCTCGAGCCGGTAGCCACCCGGGTGCGAACCAATCCGGTCCCGTCCGATCACCGCACGCAACCTGGTGACCAGAGACTGCAGCGCATTCGCCGGTCCACCAGGCAGGGCGTAGTACCACAGGGCGTCGACCAGCTGCTCCGGCGAGACCACACGCCGGGGGGACAGAGCCAACACGCTCAGCAGAGCCCGCAACCGCGCACCACCGATCTCCACCCGGTGACCATCATCGTCCTGCACTTCGAGGGGGCCGAGCATCGCGATCCGCACTCCGGAATTCTCCCTCTCTTTGACCCATCAGAGGATACGTAGGTGGTTTGTGGGCACGCGGTCCGGAATCATTGGTCTGCACCGCGGGATCGAGGCGCGGTGGGAGAATCGGCACGGTTCGACCGACCATAGGGATGTGCGAGACGTCTCCCCGTAATAAACCCACCAGGGCAGTATCGTTCGCGGACCGCGTCCGCGATGCGGTCGTGCTCTCGACGCGCCGCGTGCATCCACCGAAACTTTAGGAGACCACATGGTCGAGGAGTTAATGCCGGATGATCCGCTGCAGGTCGCCGGGTATGAGTTGCGCGGGCGGCTCGGCGCGGGCGGAATGGGCGTTGTCTACCTGTCCTACAGCCGTGGCGGGCAGCCGGTGGCGCTCAAGGTCATCCGGCGCGAGTACGCCGAGGACCCGGAGTTCCGGCGCCGGTTCAGCCGCGAGGTGGAGGCCGCCCGCCGCGTACACGGCCCCTACACGGCGCCGGTTCTCGACAGCAACGTCGAGGGGCCGCTGCCCTGGCTGGCCAGCGCCTATGTCGCCGGGCCGTCGCTGGCCCATGCCGTCCGCAACCACGGGCCGCTGCCCTCGGGGACGGTTCTGTCGCTGGTCGCGGGCGTATCCGAGGCGTTGCAGTCGATTCACGCGGCGGGAGTTATCCACCGCGATCTGAAGCCCACGAACGTGCTGCTGGCCTTGGACGGGCCGCGTGTGATCGACTTCGGCATCGCCCGATCGGCTGACGCCTCCGCGCTGACGGGCACGAACGTACGACTCGGCACTCCCGCGTACATGGCGCCCGAGCAGGTGACGGGCCGGGAAAACGGACCGGCGATCGATGTGTTCTCGCTAGGTCTGGTGACGTTCTTCGCGGCGACCGGCGGCCATCCGTTCGGTGAGGGTGAAGGACAAGCGCTGCTGTTCCGGATCGTCTCCCAAGAGCCCGACCTGGGTGCCTGCCCAGAGCGGCTCCGCCCCATCATCGAGACCTGCCTAGCCAAGGATCCCGACCGGCGTCCGGATCTGGACCAGGTCATCGAGCTCTGCCGGAGCAACGCCGACAACGGCTCCCTCGACCGAGGAGCGGGGTGGTGGCTGCCGCCGCCGATCACGGCCGAGTTGACATCCCGCGTCCCGGCTCCCGCCCAGGCCGCGCCCACCCGACCCGCGCAGCCGCAGCAGCCGACCGTGCCAGCTGAGCCGCCTTCCACGCAGGCCGGTCCGCGGCCTGCGCGGCCCGCAGGGGCGTCCGGGCGACAGATTCCCGCCGATCCTGGCCAGGCTCCTCCGTTGCCTCCCGGGCAGACAGCGATGCCGCGCGGGCAGGACGAGCCAACAGGCATGGTCGGCCGTCCCGGACGTGGACGGTCCGGGGTGATGCTGTTGATCGGGGCGCTCACCGCCCTGGTCATCGGCGGGGCGGTGCTTCTCCTGGTGACGCAGGGCTTGCCGGGGAGCGACAGCGGCGGCGACGAGCCCCCGGCGCGGGCCAAGGAGGAGGACGGCTTCCGGTTGGAGAAGGACAACGAGACAATGGTCATCCCTCCACCGAGCGGGGTGGGCAGCACCTTTTCCGATTGCGCGATGGCCCCCTCAACGTTCGTCGATCTCGATAGGTTGACGGTCACCACCGGCAGCAACCATGGCCATTACATATCCGGCGACCAGAATTTGGAGTACATGAACTGCGGTGAGGATGGCACTGCCGAGGGCAGCGGTATCAAGTTGCTCGACGGCAAGGGAGTCATGGGCAAAGTGGACGAACGAGATGTCTCGCCCGCCAAGTGCCGGGAAGCCGCCCGGTCGGCCAACGTGACCAACCCCATCTCCATCAAGCAGATCCAGGACGGCGCCGTTCTGAGGAAAGGCATGGGTCTGTGCGTGGAGACCGGCGAAAAGAATGTGGTCCTGCTCTGGATCAACCGGGTCGACCCGCAACCGGGCAACGACAACCTCAGCACTTACGTCACCAGCGCCACCCAATGGATCCCCGCGACCTCCTGACCGAACCGGACGTTCCCTGACCGGATCGGCACGCGATCGCCTACTACGCCGACAATGGTGATCAGCCAGTCACCTAAGGTGATGTAGCACCATCCCGACATGATCGACGGTTGCCGCTTCGCCACAGGCCTCACCCAGAACACCGCGCTCGCCATCGCCACTACCCTGAATATCTTGATGGGCAGGCGAAACGCCAGCTCACAGGCTAAGCCGCTTCCCCATCGAGTCCAGAACGGCCGATATGGGCCGACCAACCTTTGCGTTCTCCGCAGAACTTGAATACGGCTCCAGGCCGGTCAGGCGGCTGGCCGCCTTTTGCGGACCAAGCGCACAGGATGGAACAGCCAGTAGAAATTGACGCCGCGGCCCAATCTGTAAATTTTGGGCGGAAGGGAGCCGCCGCCACTCGGACGGCAAACCCATGTAGTGTCCCTCCGCAGTGGGACGCGCCCGACGCTCGTGACTTGTCACGCCCACTCATCAGAATCGCCTCCCTCAACAACATTCCCGCAAAAGCGGTGTATGCCCAGCACGCGGCACCACCCACCGATCACGGAGCCCATTCCATCCGCATCGTGGCTGGTGGTTCTTGCCTCCTTCGCAGCACCGCATCCAGAAAGGTCTCACCCCAGCCACCCCCAATTTGCGGCGAACCAAGAACCTGCCATGTTTGAGAAGGTAAATCCTCTACCGAGAGGACGGCTTCAGTCGATGACCGCCCCGCCGCTGATGTTGACGGTGGCGGCCGTCATCATGCGGGCCTGGTCGGAGGCGACGAACACGGCCACCTTGCAGACATCATCCACGGTGGCGGCCTTGCCGATCATGCTCAGGTCGACGAAACCGGGAACGTCAGCGGCTTCCACGCTGTCAGGTGCACCGGCTTCGGGGATTCCGCTGGTGACGATGGTGATCACCCGCACGCCCTCAGGGCCGAGTTCGCAGGCCAGTTGGCGGCGCATGGTCTCCTGGGCCTCGAAGGCCACGAGGGTGCCACCCATGCTGTAGTCCCGCAGTGGTTCGCCCCCGCCGCCGAAGATCAAGATCACCCCTGATCCCTGGGCGGCCATGTGGCGGGCCGTGGCCTGGGAGGTGAGGAAGGTCGACCGCGAAATGGAGTCGATCGGCCGGAGGAAATCCTCGACGTCCATGTCGATGAGCGGTGTGCCCTGGACATCGCCATGGCTGATGAGATTGAAACAAATGTCGATCCGCCCAGCCTGAGCGGCGACTCGGTCGGCGTGGTCGCGTACCGCAGCAGGGTCGAGGGCATCGAGAACGGCCGTGTGGACTTCACCGCCAGCGGTCTGGATCTCCTCGGCCACCGCAGTGAGCTTGGCTTGGGTCCGGTTCACCAGATGCACCTGCGCGCCCGCCGCGACGAACGCCTTGGCCACCGCGGACCCGATCCGGCCAGCCCCATAAACGATCGCCACCTTGTTGTTCAGCATGTTTCACATCCTCCAAGGCCCGAAATGGGAAATGATGTCACTCTACGAGGTCCGCAGGTCCAGGACAGTCGTCGCGTAAACCACTGTTCAAGAGCGCTCTGATACAGCACGGCCAACCCGTGACATCTCTCAAGAAGCGATGGCCTTGACCAAAGGTTGGCCCTTGCAGCGCAAGTCAGGCCAGGCCGCCGGCTTTGCGGGCTGATGGTCCCAGCAAATCATGGCTCCGGCAGTGGTGGGGTCGAGCTGGGCGAGTTGTTCCTCACGGGGTTCCAGAAGCCCGGTCAGCTCGACCAACCTGCGCAATGCCTGACCGCGGTGGTCTGCCGGAGTCATCGAGGGCTTGATGGGCGCGTCGTCGACAAGGCGCAAAGCCGGGTTTCGATCTTCTTGTTGCAGGCGGCGACCGCCGCGGTCGGCCAGGGGTTTTCCACAACCCCGTAAAGCGAGGAGAGTGGTCAGCATGCTCCACGGCCAGACCTCGGCGGCGCCACGGTGCAGGCCGAGCGTCCCGTCGAGGAGGACGAGTTCGACCTCGACGTACGAGTGCTTGTCGCCTGCGCTCCGGAAGCCTGCGGGAACTGCCCGACCGACGATGGCTGCGGCAACACCTGCGCCGGCAACGACAGTACGTGCGACTCCACGTTCGACGACCCGTCCTGACGGAGAGCTGCCGACGCACCGCTACCGCCGCCGCAAAGGCGAACGTGCCGCCTTCACCCTGAACGAGTACAAGAGCATGCTGCAAGCCGCCCACCAGCAGTTACCCGGCGGGAAGATCGTGCTGGTCTGGGAAAACCTGAACATTCACCACTCCAAGCGCGGGCCCTCACTGCGCAAGCTGGTCAGAGGTCCGCACGGGAAGCCGGGCGAGGTATTCAGTGGTGACAGTCAGGAGCACGGAATAACCAGCAGTGTGGTGCAGGCGTTTCTAGGAGCGACCATCACCCCGGGTAGACCGGGCCAGATCACAGATCGAACAAAGGGCGCGTCGCCGTCCATGCCCGGCCCTCCTGCGTTCATATCTATTTACGTATCGATTGCTGATTCATATTGATATTTGACGTGCGCGGCTGGTTAATGATCTTCTACCTGGCATGCCCCAACCTCTTCGGCTGCGACTGGGCGTCGCGGCATTGACGACCGGCGCGCTTCTCGGCGGTGCGGCCTACGCGGTCGGCGCCGCGCCCGGTGATACCCGTGCCCTAACGCCCGCCGCTCAGACCGTCGGTGCCGGCACCGCAAGCGCCGATCTGAACAAGACGTTGCAGGAGCTGGAGGGATCCTACAATGGGCGTATCGGCGCGGTGGGCATTGATCTGGGCACCGGTAAGACCGTCGGCTACCGGGCTGGTGAACGCTTCCCGTTCAACTCCATGTTCAAGGTGTTCGCGTGCGCTGCGGTGCTGCACAAGGCACGTACCAGCAGCCCCGGACTGATGGACAAGGTGGTCCGCTGGACGCCTGGCGAGGTGGCCGAACTCACCGAGAACTCTCCGGAGACCCTCGAGTACACCGACACCGGCATGACCCCCGCGCAGCTGTGCCGCGCCGGGATCACCAAATCCGACGGCTTCGCGGGCAACACGCTGCTGAAGCAGATCGGCGGGCCCTCCGGGCTCACCAGGTACTTCCGTTTCACCGGTGACCAGGTGAGCCGCTTGGACCGGCCAGAGCCCGGACTGACCGAGTGGCAGCCCGGCGACACCCGTGACACCACCACCCCCGCGGCGGCCGCGCGGACCTTCGCCAAGCTCACCACCGGCACGACCCTGCACCCCCGCGACCGGGCGCGGCTGGTCGGCTGGCTGAAGGCCAGCCTCACCGGCGCCAACCGGATCCGGGCCGGGCTGCCCAAGGACTGGACGGTCGGCGACAAGACCGGTACCGGCGGCGCGAAGAACCACGGCACCGCCAACGACATCGCGATCGTCTGGTCGCCCCGGTCGAACGCGCCGATCATCCTGTCGGTGCTCACCAACCGCAACACCGACAACACCCCCCATGACGACAAGGTGATCGCCTCCACCGCGACCGCGCTGACCAAAGCCCTCGGCAGGCTCTGACCGGCCTCTCGGTTCGCAAACCACACAGTCATGAACCAGAGCACGTGCCCTCCAGTCGCCGAAAACCCGCAGAGGCTGTACGCGAACGAGCGGATGCACGCCAGATGAAGAACGCCTCACCGGGGGCCGATTCACGCAGCAGAGCAGCGCCCGGTCGCAGAGAGAGCGCGGCGATCTCGTCGGCATAGACCGCTGTGAGCAGGTCACCGCGGGGCGGGTAGTGCCGATAAAGGGTCGCGTTGCCGCCGCACACCCGCCGGGCCACCTCGTCCAGGGCGACGTTCGGGCCACGCTCGTCGAAGAGCGCCCTGGCCGCCGCCATCAGCGGCCGGCGTTCCGCTCGCCATCCGCGCGACATGCCCGTCTGGAAGGGGCAGCGACGGGGGTCTCCCCGTTTAGTTTGGCCGAGACAATAACCGGGGAGTTCCCCGCTTCGTTCCCGGTGAGGTTGAGCACCTGCCGGGCCGTCCCAGGAGGGGCGATGACGTTCGCCGCCGACGACCGCACCGCGGTCACCGAGCTGATCTCCATGCATGGCCCCCTATGCGACAGCGGGGGGCTGGATCAGCTGGACGAGGTATTCACTCCCGACGTCGTCTACGACGTCTCGGAGTTCGGGCAGGAGCCCTTGCTGGGCGTCGCGGCCTGCGCCGCCGCAGGACGTGCGGTGGGCAAGCTCAACCCGGTCGGCCATCACGTCACCAATGTCGTCCTCACCGAGATCGCCGAGGACCGGGTGCACGCGCGGTCCAAGGGGATCGGTGTCAACGCCGACGGCACCACCGGGAGCGTGACGTACGAGGACACCGTCGTGCGCACCCCGCGAGGCTGGCGGATCAGCCACCGGAGAGTCCGCGTGCACCGCACGCTCCTAGGTGGACGAGGCTGAGTCTGCTCATCCAGGAACTGATCATCAATGCGCGGCCGCGAGGTCATTGGGCCGCGTTCCCGCGGCACGCCGGCGGCCAACGGCACCGGCCCGCCACGCGACGGTCCGTGACGGGGCAGAATGCGGGGATGGCCAGGTGTGCGTGCGGAGTCGGTGACCGCTACCGGGACTGCTGCGGGCGCCTGCACCGCGGCGAGGCGTCCGCCGCGACGGCCACCGAGCTGATGCGCTCACGGTTCAGCGCGTTCGCCATGCAGGACGAGGCCTACCTGCTGGCCAGCTGGCACCCGGCGACGCGTCCCGAACAGATCGGCTTCGAAAACGGCCTCCGCTGGACGCGACTGGAGATCATTCATGAAGAGGCCGGTGGCCCGGACGACGACAAGGGCGTCGTGGCGTTCCGCGCCCACTACATCACCGGATCGCAACCGGGAGAACTGCACGAGGTGAGCCGCTTCGTCCGCTATGACGGCGCCTGGGTCTATGTCCGAGGCAAGATCATCACCGGCGAGTAGGCTCCACAGGCGTGGACGACCTGGGCGGGGCGGCGCACCGTCCCTCTCGACGGCCTCGGGCGGGATTCACGTTGGCCAGAACCGCGCGATATAACACTCCGTCCCCGCGACGTCGCGGCGGAAGGGCCGTCAGTTCGGGGTCATCGAAGCCCCGCCCTCCAAATCTGGACCAAAACCGGCTCACCGTCATCACCGAATGCTTCAGCGCCATCGCCAAACTGAAGAAGGAACTCATCAGCCAATTCAGCAAGGCCAAGAGCGAGATCGAAAATTTCGGCGGTCGCCGGGCCTGAGCCAGGAACGCGCCACCGAGTTGCCCAGCGTCCTCGACCAAGCGCAGCAGCAGATCATCGACAAAGCCGCCGAGTCCTACCGCTTCGAGCTCAAGCCGACCGCAGGCCAGCAAGGCATTCCCGCCCCCGCGTGTGCGGCCTGGCCGGCGCCCTTCACACCGACCTCGGCCACGGCCGGTCCGCCCGCGAATGGCTGCACACCGCCACCGGTTACGCCCGCCACAGCGGCGACCTCACTCAGCGATACTGGACCGCCATGGCCCAAGCCATGACCGCCCCCCTACACCACACCACCCAACCACGACCGGATCTGACGACGGCCCGTCCGTGGTATCCGCCCAGCCCGAGCGACATCGGGCTCCTAGACGGCGCTGCAGGCGTGGCCCTCGCCCTGCTCGATCAAGATCCGACACCACCGGCCGACGGCGAGTGGGACGCATGCTTCCTGATCACCTGCCCCTTGCACCGACGACCAACCCGGCGACGAGCCCGACCGAAAGGGGGAAGGAGGGTGACCGGCCCCATGGCCGTGGAATGGCCGCAACGCCTTGTCCAGTTCGCCCGGTGGCCCGAGGCCGAGAACATGGCCGCGCAACACCTGCTCCCCGCGCTGACCAGCTCACCCGACAGCGCCCTCCCCTGGTCCTTCGCGCGCAAGTTCCCGGTCTAGCGTCTACGCCACCATCCCACCGACCCACACCATCCCAGCCCCCGTCCAACGATGGCGCCCCTCGAGGGCGGCCGCTCGCGCCTGGATCGGGTCCTGGACCAACTGGCCACCGCCGGCCTCCTGCGTGGTGCGGCGGCTGTCGTCGCTGTCGGGCCTGTATGCCTACGCGGTGCGCCGGCACGTGATCCCGGCGCCCCCGGCCGAGCACGTGGCCCGCCCCGAGGTGTCCGGCCACGGCGCCACCCCGGCCCGGCCCTCGATGACGCCACCGCGCTGCTGGACGGAGCCGAGGCGATCGCCGCTCGGCACCCCGCCAACGCCGCGGCGGCCGCGCTGCTGGTGGCCACCGGGATGCGCGCGGCCGAGGCCACCTCCCTCACCGTCGGGCGGGTCGTCGACGACGCCGGGCACCGGGTGATCCGGGCCCGGGTCAAGGGCGGCAAGACCGTGGCCGTGCCGCTGCCACCCCGGGTCTGCGCGCTCCTCGAGCCTCTCACCGGCGGCCGCGACGGGCACGAGCCCGTCCTGAGCCGCGACGACGGCCGCCCGTTCGACCGGTGGCGGCTGCCCCCCGCGCTGCGCCGCACCGCCCGCGCCGACGGCGTCGCCCCCCGCCGGGCTCACCCCGCACATGCTCCGCGCCACCGCCGCCACCCTGCTGCTGGACACCGGCGTGCCGGTGGAGGTCGTCCAGCCGCCCGCGCACGCCTCCCCCGTCACCACCCAGCGCTACAACCACGGCACCAGCCGCTTGGACGCCCACGGCACCTACCGCCTCGCCGCCCTCCTCGGCGGCGGCGCCTGACCGGTCACAGCGGACACCGCTTGCTACCCCTGAACTAATCGAACATCCACATCGAGGACGTGGCGATCAGCGAACCGATGACGAAGGAAACCGCAGCGATCACCACCCGAGGGACCTTGACCACCCGTTCACGTCGCACGCAGGCATTGAGCAGCGGCGCCTCACAGCGCAGACTTGGGCGATCTTTCACCAGTGCGGTCAACGCGATGCGCTGACGGCGGCCGAGCAGCGCGGGACCGACCAACAGCGCCGTGCCATCGACACCGACCGGTGGGGCTGGCGTCGCCGAGGCCGGGTCGTTGGTCTCGATCTGGAGGAGTTCCACAATCGACGCCCCCAGGTCGAGCCGGATGGGGGCACCATTGTCAAAGTGTCCCGCGGGATGTCCCGCCGGCCGCGCCCGGTGAGCGTCACCTGAACCACGTAGGGATGCTCCAGCCGGACGCCACGGTGCGACAGCTCCAGGTCGGCGCGGACCCCATCCGGCGCGGTGAGCAGCGGGGTGACGGTGCCCATCGCGTACTCCAGCCGGGGGCGGGCGAACCGGGTCAGGAAGGTGACCGCCACCGTGGCGATCCCCACCACCAACGTGGCGGCCGCGCCGGCCCCGGTCCAGAACGTGCCCGAGTTGTACCACGCATCGGCAAACGCCATGTCCGGCATTCAACCGCCCCGGTCCGCCAGAGCTCCGTACAACGCGGAACCTGACACGACCCGGACGCGGCCGCGTGTTTCCGACGCGGTTTCCCGACACTCCTAGGCGGGATCTGGCCCGTCCCGAACCGCGGGGCGGCGAGTGTCCGAGAATCGATGGTGGTCTCAAATGATCTACGCATCACCGCTGGTCAGGAAGTCAGCGTAGACCTCTGCCGGGGACCGGTAGCCCAGAGTGCGCCGTGGGCGGTCGTTGAGCTCGGCGGCGATCCAGTTCAGGTCGGTCTGATCCAGCTTCCGGAGGTCGGCGCTCTTTGGCATGTACTGCCGCAGGAGCCGGTTGGTGTTCTCGTTGGTCCCGCGTTCCCAGGGGCTGCGTTTGTGGCAGAAGTAGACCTGCATTCCGGTGTCGACGGCCAGCGCCTGGTGCTCGGCCATCTCGCGGCCGCGGTCCCAGGTAAGCGTCAGTCGGAGTGGTGCCGGGATGTACAGCAACTGGCGGGTGAGGTCGGGGCGGACCTCGTGGGTCTTGATGCCGTCGGGCAGGGCGACCAGGGCAGTGAAGCGGCTGGTGCGCTCAACCAGCGTGGCGATCGCCGAGGGGCGTGTCCCCATCATGTAGGGGTCGGGCCGGGGCGCGGTTCCAGGGTTTCTCCTGGCCCGTTTCCCCGGCCCGCCCTCCGCACCGGACGAGCGCGTCTCCGCGCATCCGGCGCTCCACGGACGCCCTGTGTCAGGTGGCGGCGAGGGCCGCCACGATGCCCGTCCATGGTGTGGGGATGTTGTTCGCGCGCCATCGGTAGCGAGTGACCTCGACCTGCATGGTGTCGAACATGACGATCCCCTTCTCCGCCGGTCGGTTGCCTGGCCTGCCGGTCAGGAACTTGCGGTGGAGCTCCCTCCATGTGATCCCGAGGTGTCGTTTGCGCAGCCATGCCGTGACCCGACGCCAGGCGTAGGCGTCGAGGTAGTGGAAGGTCGCTTTGGACACCCCGTGCCGGAAGTAGGTGCACCATCCCCGCAGCACCGGGTTGAGCTGGCGCAGCAGGGCTTCGAGCCTCAGGTGCCGTGATCTGTTGGTGAGTGCCCGCACCTTCGCCATGATCGAGAGCAGTGCCTTCTTCGATGGGTAGGTGTAGACGGTCTTCCTGCTGGTCCCTGCCTTGGCGCGCCGTTGGATATGGAACCCCAGGAACACGAACCCCTCGTCCAGGTGGACCACGCGGGTCTTGGACTCCGACAGTCGCAGGCCCAAAGGGGCCAGCACGTCGGCGACCTCTTCCCAGAGCGCATCCGCGTGAGCCTTGGAACCGCATACCATGATCGCGAAATCGTCCGCGTAGCGGATGATCCGGTAGTAGGCCCCGCCGTTCTTGCGGTGCTTCTCCCGCTGCCACCGTGTTCCGTGATCGTCCTTGGCGCAGAAATACTCATCCAGCGCGGACAAGGCGATGTTGGCCAGTAGCGGCGAGGCGATGCCCCCTTGCGGCGTGCCGGACACCGTCCCCTCGACCTGCCCCGCCTCGGACATGATGCCCGCCTTGAGGAATGCCTTGACCAGGGTCAGAACCCGCTTGTCCCCGATCCGCCGCCGCACCCGGCCAAGGATCGCCGAATGGGACAGCTCGTCGAAGCAGGTCGTGATGTCGGCCTCGAACACCCAGTGATAGTTCCGGGAGCCGAAGGCATGGATCTCGGCGATCGCGTCCTGAGCCCGGCGCTTCGGGCGGAAGCCGTAAGACACCGGCTGAAGTCCGCCTCGAAGATCGGTTCCAGCACCAGCACAAGGGCGGCTTGAACGAGCCTGTCCATCGCGGACGGGATGCCCAGACGCCTGAACTTCCCCGGCGAACCGACCTTGGGGATCAAACGTTCCCTAGCCGGCTGCGGAGCGAACACGCGGGCCTTCAACTGCTCGCGCGTATCGTTCAGGAACGCCGCGACCTCGGCCTCACCACCGATGGCGGCCGGGATCACCCGGTCCACCCCCGGCGACCGTGCGCCCTTGTTGCCGCTCACCCTCGCCCACGCGACCGTGAGGAAGCCGGGGTGATGAATGAGGTTGTACAGATCATCGAACCGGCGACCAGGATCGTTGGTCGCCCACAGGTGCAGCTTGGCCTGCATCCGTCGTACCCGTCGCTCCGCCCAGAACAGGTCGGGCCACGGCTCACCGGTATTCACCAGCGTCTCCGTCCATTGCAGTGTCTCGCTTGCATGAATCCGCTGGACCCCTTCGCCATGTGCACGGGCTTTCCCCGGCTCGGACTACTACGGGTCCTCCGCCCCACCCCAAGGCCGTCGGCGGACAACGCGCCGACCCGCTGCGACCGGCCTGGACGGCCGGGCGCGGACGGGAACCCGGGGGCGGTTCCCACGTTCACCATGAACCGATCGTCGGGTGAGGTGGCCAGCTATGCCCCTGCGGTATCGCCACGACTACGCCGCAGACCTTCACCGTGGCCTCCCGGCTGGCGACCTGAAACCGGCCCAGGAGTTCCCCGCCCGTGATGAGGGGCGGGTGCGCACCGCGATCCAGCCCATATCCACCGGACTTCGAGCTGGCGGGAAACTTAAGGGGCGTGACAGCGCTGGTTCCTCTCGTCCACCTTCCCGTCTCGCTTGCCGGACCCGAGCCATCCGGTAGTGCTGGCCCGTCCCGTCGTTGTCGGGGCTGCTTGCCAGCCTCACCGGCGTTTCCCGGATCGGCCTACCCCCAGCTTCGTTACGCTGCTGCGACAGCGCAGCGACGGAGTCCTTTCACCTCCGCTCGGTTGCAAGGCGCCTCGTGGCGCTCCAGATCGCCTTCCCCGTGACCGGGCAGGACGCGGTCGTCGACCTCGGCAGGTCGGGTGCTGATGGAGACCATGTTCCTGATGACACCGCGACCGGTGCGTTGCTTGGCGCGCTTGGGCTGCCGCATCGGGCGCGCAGTCCGCAACCGCCGGGTCAGCGTCCGGTCGAGGCTCCGCCGGCGGCGCGGGTCGAACAACGACAGGTAGATCGCCTCGTGCGAGATCTGTAGATCGTGATCGTCTGGGAAGCTGCGACGCAGCCATCCGGAGATCTGTTCGGGCGACCAGTGCAAGGCGAGCTTGTCTTCGACGATCGCGCACAGCTTCGGGTGGCGGGCCAGCTTGGGCAGCTTGGGGCGGCGGGCGCGCTGGTAGGCGGCCTGATCGGCGGTGACGGCGCGGTAAGTGTCGCGTCCGCCGTTACGCGCGATTTCGCGTGAGACGGTCGAGGCGGCCCGGCCCAGCCGGCGCGCCATGGAGCGGGCGGATTCCCCGGCCGCCAGCCCGCGTGAGATCTCTTCCCGCTCGGCGCAGGACAGGTGCGAGGCAGAGCGTCGTTGGGACCGGTGACGGATGCCGCCGGTCTGCTCAAGGTATCTGCGCACGTGATGCATCGGAGCACCCAGCACGCGTCCGATCGAGCTGAACGCCTCACCCGCGCGCCACCGCTGCCAGATCTCATCCTGCTGAGCTGGCGAGAACCCGTAATCCCGCACACGACCCTCCATCACCACAAGATCAACTTATGGTGATGCACTGATCATTTGAGCCCAAGATCGTTTTCGCGACACGCGCTGCACGACTGGCTGACCGAGCTGAAACCCGACTTCATCGCCGCCGCCCGCGCCGCCGGCGCCATCTGGGAGCAACTCGCGCCCGTCCTGCGCGTCGGCGACCGCCGCGCCGGCCAACGCCTTACCGCCGCCTCAGCTTGGCGTTTAACCTTCTGGCCCTGATCTGGGGTCCTGCACGTGATCGGAAGGTCACGGTTTGTGTGTGGGTTGGCGGCTTCCCCGGACAACGCAACGGCCTCCGCGTGATCATGTCCCCTCACGAAGCACCGTTTCGCATCCGCGGGTCGATGGCCTCCCGAAGGTAGCTGCTGCTCGACGGGCAAGACTTGAGGCCACCTGGGAGGCGATTCAGCCATCGCCGGTTGACGTGGTCAAGGTGACTGCATCGCAGGTAATGATCCTTCTCGCGGAAGGCTCGTCGCCATTTCGCGCAGCCGGTGCACGTAGTGCGCCGGCACTTTCTCCTCCCTCCTGCTTCTCGGTTGATGTGGCAGAGTTGATGCCGAGGAGGCGCGCTCACGGTCTGGTCTCTGGTGATCACGGTGGTCCTGCGGGGCTTGGCCGTGACCGAATGGGCAGGGCCAGGGCAGCCGGTGCTGACGGCGATGGGCGCGCTGACCGTGGTGGGCCTGCTGGCCTTCGCAGCCGGACGGGTCGGTGCCGTCCGCCGGGAACACCGGGTCGTACCGGCGCACGTCCGCACGACGCTCCGCGAACGGACGCCGCGCACCGCCTTCCTGCCGCAGCGCGACCCCGACGCGGCGGGACGCCCCCGCCCGCGAGCGCCCGGAACGGGGATCGCGGCCGCCTGAGCGCGGCCGGAACGCCACCGATCCCCTCGTTTCCGGATGGTCTCCTCATGTTCGACGTTCCCGTCTCGATCGCGGCCGCCCTCGTCGGCGGACTGGCCGACGCCCTGCGCCCGGCCGCCGGCGACCTCGCCACCGCGCTGGCGATCGTCCTGTTCACCGCGGCGGTGCGGCTGCTGCTCGTCCCCCTGGCGATCGCCGCCGCCAAGGGCGAGCGGACCCGCACCCGGCTCCTGCCCAAGATCCAGGCACTACAGAACAAGCACGCGAAGAATCCGCAGCGGCTCCGGCGGGAAATGGCCGCGCTGTACGAGAAGGAGGGCGCGACGCCGCTGACCGGGTGCCTGCCGATGTTCGCGCAGGCGCCGTTCTTCATGGTGATGTACCGGCTGTTCGTCTCGGCGACGGTCGCCGGGCACCAGAACCTGCTGCTGGCGCACACGCTGCTCGCGGCGCCGCTCGGGCAGAACTGGATCGGCGTCGTGGGCGGCGGCCTGCTCTCCCGCCGTCGCTGGTGTTCCTCGCCCTGTTCGCGCTGCTGGGCGCGGTGGCGGTCTGGACGTCCCGGCGCGTCACCGCCGAGGGGCCGATGGCCCCGGTGGCGCGATTGCTCCCGTTCGGGACGATCGTCGTGGCGGCGTTCGTCCCGCTCGCCGCGGGGCTGTACCTGCTGACCTCCGAGGCCTGGACGGCCGCGGAGCGGGCGATGCTGCGACGCAGGATCGTGCTCGCGGGGACTTGACAACGTCCGCGACAGCGCCGTCGGTGGCGGCCCACGACCGACGCCGACCGGCTGCTACTCGCCTGTGCAGCAGGTTCAGGCAGCCCTGTGCAGGCCACACGCAGCATCGACGGTGCCACGATCAGGGCTTCCACGGGTCGGCTGGTTCTGGAGGCGCGGGTTCTGCTGGAACGGAGCTGCGCCCGTTTCTCCCCGGTCAGCCCGTGCACGCCGTCGAGGTACTGCAGCGCCGGTCCACCACCAACGGGGGGTCAGCTAGACCAGCCACCGACAGCCGTATCGCCGTCAGTGACACCTTCGTAACGATGCGTCCCCTTGCTTGGCGGTTCGCCGGACGTGGAAGCGGCCCCGGGCTGATCATGTGCTCCGACCAAGGACGCACCCGATCAATCCTGGGGCCGCCTGCGCTCGAACCGCGTCATGCGCCGCCCAGCACCCTCCCGCCAGGACTTCCAGTCGGCCAACCCCGACGGCGGGCGCCCGCCCAAGCATGGCGGCGAGTTCGTCTTCGGCGATCCGGTTACCTGGGGCGCCGAGCACACGATGACCGTCACGGGGCACCCGCCGCTACGGCACGGCGGTCGCGCAGGCGTGGGACCGGCTACATCCCCGGCTGACACGCCGCGCCGCCTGGCTCGCCCACGACGGGCCGCTGCCGGTCATCGAGGCACCGTGATCCGCCTCCAAGTCGACACCCTGCCCAGCGGCGGAGCGAACAAGCCCGTCTGGCCGTGGTGGTCAGGCACCGCCGCCACAGCCGCCGACGTCGACCGCTGCTGGCAAGCCTTCCTACGACGCTTCGACATCGAGCACACCTTCCGCATGCTCAAACAAACTCTCCGGCTGGACCAAGCCCCGGCTGCGCAACCCGGAGGCGGCCGATCGGTGGGCCTGGCTGGTGATCGCCGCGCACACCCACGGAATAAACCCCGAGCAGCAAGCTCCGGGGTCTTTCGTCTTACGCAGGCCAGTCTTCCGGTGTCTGCAGAGTCGAAGGGCCGGGCACGCGCAAGGAGTGCCATCGCGAAGGCGGTGGGCTCGTCGGCGGGAACGGCGCAGCGCGCCACCCGTGATCGGGTGGCGCGCCGATGGTGACCGATGCCGGTCAGTTGACGTTTGCCCAGTAGGCCATGTCACAGAAATCGCGCTTGCTGCCCTTCTGCAGGCAGATCTTGAATCTGAACGTGTCACCTTCTGCCAGGTTGTACGGCTGGCCTAGAGAGGCTCGGAAGGTCTGGCACCTGCCATTGCCACCGATCCGGTAATCGTATTCGTTCTTGTCCTTGGTGTAGTTGTTCACATCCAAGAACACGGCCCAGCCATCGGCCTCGATGTCGCAGAGTTCGACGACGTCGCCGTTGGGCTGGAAGGTGACGCGGCCACCAGGGTTGCCGTCATCGGTGTGCATCTTATAGGTCGGTGCCGCGCTGGCGGCGGGGGCGAACGCGGCGGTGATGGCCGTGGTCGCCATGCATATGCCGGCGGCGGTCATGGCATTGCGAAGTTTCATGAAGTGTCCTCACTCTGTGTGCTGTCCTTGCTGGCTTGGCGTATCCCCTTTCCGTGCGAGTTGTCTGCGCCGGTGCTCACGTTTCCGGGGCCGGGAGTTGAACAAGCCCCCGATTGAACTGTTCAATTGGTACGATCCGGAAGGAGCAAGGACGACTGGCCGCAGTTGGTGCGGTTTCCCTTGGACTTCGCTGACCACGTGCCCATGGCCTGATGCGGCCAACTCCTCGCTGATCTAGGAATTTGCAGCTTTCGGGTTGTCAATGACAGCTGCGTCTGTGTGGACTGGAGGTCATGGGACGTCCTGAGGAGCCCTTGGATCCAGCTGCCGGACCGGTCGAGGAATTCGCTGCCGCGTTACGGGAATTGCGAAATAGTGCGGCCAGCGGCCTCCTCCTGATTCCCCTTTCGTCGCGGATTGTTCAAGACCTTTGTTGGGTCGAGAATGTTTCCCGGCATCTGATGGCACGATCCTGACTGGTGCCCGAAATTGTCGCAATCCTTTTGACGTCGACCAAAAGGATGGGGCAGGCCCCGCTTTGTCGGAGCGGGGCCTGATCGGGCTGTTTCAGGTGAGCCTGGGCTTGTCGCCGCGGGCTGGCCGGGACGAAGGGACTGGTGTGTGGTGCCGCCCGTCCGGATTGGGTGTGCCTGTGGTCCCGCCGAGGGCGTCGTCGGCCAGGAGTGCCTCACCGGTCGCCGTGGTGGTGTGCAGGACGGCCTTTCCGACCCGGTGGGTCACGATGAGCCCGGCGTCTCGGAGCACGCCGGCCTGCTGGCTGGCGGTCGGGAGGGAGATGCCGACTTTTCGGGCCAGGCCGCTGGTGGTGACCGGACCGGCGGCCACGGCACGCAGCGCCGCCGCCCGGGTACGGCCCAGCAGGGCGGCGAGTGCGTGCCCGTCAGCGGCTGCGTGCGGCAGCGGTGGCACCAGGGCACCGAGCGCGCTGGTGGCGGGGACGAAGAGCCATACCTCGGAATCGTTCAGCCCTTGCGAAGCGTCGCACACTTGCAGGGGCACCGAGCAGAACATGGAGAAGATCACAACTATACCGCGACCGTTCAGGTGATGATCAGCCTGCCATCCAACTGGAGCGAACCCGGCCGCGTGCGGAGTCCACGAGGGGCCGGAGAGCTCCAGCACCGGGGAATGCCACCGCACTGTTGGGTGCAGATGAGCCAGCAGGTGCTCGACCCCGAGGCCCAGAAGCCTTCTGCCGTGTTCAGCGCGTTCGGCGTTCAGGCGCGCCTGGATCTGCGGCCAGTATGGTTCCACGACCGCCTGATGGGCTTTGCGGATGGCCATGGCGAGCTGGTCGATCCATTCCCTGTCTGCTGCGGCGATGTGACGAGCCCAACTGGGCAATGGCAACATCGCACCGGAAAAGGCGACCTCGGCGGATAGGTGCTCGGCGGTTCGGCTGCGCAGGTTGTCCACCGCGACGTCGAGCGACCCGGTGCGTCCGCAGAGCGTAAACAAATCGAACGGCACCCGCTCCGGAGGCAATAACGGCGCGAGCATTAAGGCCTTCGAGTCGCCCGAAAGCCGGGCCCGGACATCGGCGCGCCACCGTTGAAATACCCCAGACTCGCGGCGATGCCGCAGGTATCGGAACGCGAACAGCGTCTCCGTCACCGGATCCGTTGCCGCCACTCTCACTCGCGCAAGATCTTCAGCACTGAAATGGACACGCCTTACCGTCATGCACATCACCTCCGCAATCGAGACAGCGATTACACGCTACAACACTGCCGATACGACCATTCCGAAGCAGTGTTTCTCAATTCGGGTGAGCTGGTAATGTGATGCGAGTCCAGCGGCCGTCGACGTTGACCGCGACCTGGTAACACGCCGCGCACGGACGTGGCCGCCCGGTCACGAGCTGGGATCACCCGAAGACCTGATCACGAAGAACGGCCACGTGGGAGTCCATTGAGCTGCCCGACGGGCCGTCCACCCTCAGGCGCGCCTGCGGAAATTCTCTCCCCGCACGTGGACGGGTTTGACTTCGTCCAGGTCGAGACCGACGCCGCGAGAGGCCATCGTGACCCGAACGGCCGACTTCGACGACACCCGGTTCAGGCCAGCAGGTCGGATCGGACGAGGCCCGGTTCGGCGGCGGCACGGTCATCTTCGACAGGGCGACCGGGCGACGGTCTGCCGGACGGGACGGTCGTTCACCCACTCGTCGAACGACGACGATCGGCCGGCCGCGGCCACTCGCCGACAAGCCCAGGGGCGGTCACCACTTTGGCTGGACCGCCGTGAACCGGACGGGGGCGTCTACACGGCAAGGCACCGTACGAACTCGCGAAATCGGCCATGCATCGCGCGGGGGATGTGCTGACCGGGCTCGGCTTGGCCCCGCTGGCGGTGGCGTTGTGGCGGACGCCCGACTGAATGAGCGCCTTCGGCCCCGGGATTCGGGCTTGGCAGGTGGGTTGAATGGTTACTTGAGCGTTCGCCGGACGTGGAAGCGGCCCCGGGTTGATCATGTGCTCCGACCAAGGACGCACCTGACCAGCCGAGGCCGTGGAGGAAAGTGTGCTGCACCCGGACGAGCGTGGGAAGGCGCTGGCGAGGCTGTCGGGCTTCCGGACCGAGTTCTACGACTGCCTGACCGCCCGCGGTGACGAGCTGTTCGAGTTGACCGACGCGCTGTTGTGAACCGACGGCCCGGTGAAAACGCTGGTGGATCTGGCGTTGGCGCCCGAGCATCGCCGCGGTCACGGCGCCTTGTACGGCGGGCTGAACAACGGCCGCATCGACCTGACCGCCTTACGCGGTCTGCTGGCCAGGGGGCCGATGCCCAGGGCGGCCGATGGCCGCCTGGTGCTGGCGGTGGATGTGTCCCCGTGGCTGCGGCCCGATGCGGTGGCCTGCCCGGACCGGTCGTTCTGCCACACCTATGGGCGCGGGGAGAGCAAGCATCAGATGATCCCCGGCTGGCCGTACTCGTTCGTCGCCGCGCTGGAGGCGGGCCGCACGTGCTGGACGGCGCTGCTGGACGCCGTCCGGCTGGACCCCGGCGCCGACCTGGCCGCCATCACCACCAACCAACTCCGCCAGGTCGTCACGCGGCTCATCGCCGCCGGCCGATGGCGCCACGGCGACCCCGACATCCTCATCGTCCTGGACGCCGGATACGACGCGCCCCGCATCGCGCACCTGCTCACCGGCCTACCCGTGCAGATCCTGGGGCCGCCTGCGCTCGAACCGCGTCATGCGCCGCCCAGCACCCTCCCGCGAGAACTTCCAGTCGGCCAACCCCGACGGCGGGCGCCCGCCCAAGCATGGCGGCGAGTTCGTCTTCGGCGATCCGGTTACCTGGGGCGCCGAGCACACGATGACCGTCACGGGGCACCCGCCGCTACGGCACGGCGGTCGCGCAGGCGTGGGACCGGCTACATCCCCGGCTGACACGCCGCGCCGCCTGGCTCGCCCACGACGGGCCGCTGCCGGTCATCGAGGCACCGTGATCCGCCTCCAAGTCGACACCCTGCCCAGCGGCGGAGCGAACAAGCCCGTCTGGCCGTGGTGGTCAGGCACCGCCGCCACAGCCGCCGACGTCGACCGCTGCTGGCAAGCCTTCCTACGACGCTTCGACATCGAGCACACCTTCCGCATGCTCAAACAGACCCTCGGCTGGACCAAGCCCAAGCTCCGGAACCCCCGCGCCGCCGACCGGTGGACCTGGCTGGTCATCGCCGCACACACCCAGCTCCGTCTCGCCCGGCCTCTGGCCGTCGACCTGCGCCGTCCCTGGGAGAAGCCGGCCGAGCCGACCAGGCTGACCCCGGCCCGGGTGCGGCGAGGGTTCCGGAACCTGCGCGCGAAGACAGCGTCTAAAGCCCGTGCGCCCAAACCAACCATGCCAGGCCCCGGGCGCCCACCCGGCACCAAGAACCGCCGCCCGGCAACCCGCCACGACGTGGGACGCGTCCTGGCTACCGGCCAGGCATACGCCCGCCCACCACAACCAGGGCACCAAACCCCGGCCGAACTGGATAAAGGGCAAGGTGAGTGCCTGTTTGGGAACTGAGAGCGGTTGTTCTTCGCTTCGGGCCCTGGCCGACAGCAGACAGAGCCCCTGCTTTGTCGAGTTCGGTCCCTGGCGCGTCTTCGTGGGCGGTACGGGTGCGGTTGGTCTCCATCACGATGGGCAGTACGTAACCGATCGCATACACATTGTGAATGGAGTCGTTCATGCGCACCACCCGTATGCTCATCCCGGCCCTCGCCACCACCACGGCCGCCGCTGCATTGGCCCTGGCCGCCCTCACCGGCCCGGCCCACGCCAGTCCCGCCAGTCCTGTCGCCCCGGCTGCACAGCCCGAGCCCCCAGAGTCCGACAGCGACTTCTCCGGCATCCTCAACGACCTCAACGTCAACTGAGACGCCCTCCCCGGCACCGAGTAGGCCCGCCGGCACCGCAACGGGCCCCGCTCGCTCGTGCGACGAGCGGGGCCCCAGTGCGCCAGACCGGACAGACGTCCCGAGCGCTGGTCCTCCGGGCATAGTCGGGGCATCTGCCGTTGAGCGGTGTGGGTTGACGGCCAGGGCCGGGGATATCTGTTGGCGTGGGCGTGGCGAGCAAGTGCAAGGCCGGCCCTTGGGGCGGTGCGGAAGAGGGGACGTGCGCGGCCGTCGCCTCCTTCTTGTGAGGCGGCGCGGCGTCTGCGTCGCCGTTCACCGTCCGCGCGGTCCAGGTGCGGCCGGCGGGGCATGCCTGCGGGCGTGGCTGCGGGCGGTGGCGTTTCGCGGTGGCGCGGCATCCCCAGGACGGCCGTCGCAGAGCGTTAGCGCCCGTCTTTGAACCTAGATCGGCGCGATCGCGAGGGCGTGGTGCTGTTGTCCGAGCCGGGGTGATAGGGGCCCGTTGGCGAGCGGGAGCTTGCCGGGCGGAGGGATGAGGGGTCTGGGGTGAACTGCGCGAAGGGGCCGGGTTAGGCGACGCGTCGGCAGGCGAAGCCGGTCACCCAGTGGGGGCCTTCGGCATGGCCGGTGGCGCAGCGGTGGCGGATCTTGGTCCTGCGCTCGACGAGGGTGAAGTTCGACAGGTTCCCGGAGGCGCGGGTGTCGCAGTCGTATCCGGTGAGGTTGTGGGGGTCTCCGTGCACCTCCTGGCAGGTGATGGTCGGGCCCGCCTGCGTGGTGGGCGCGTGCTGCGGGGTGGTCGCGGCGGTCGCGGAGGCGGCCGTGACCGCGCTGGCTACCAGGGTGGCCGCCAGGGTGGTCATGGCCGTCAGGAGTGCTCGTTTGGGTGCGCTCATGTCCTTCTCCGTGGGGTGTGGCCGGACGTCCTCCGGGGGCCCGGCCGCCTGGGCGGGAGCCTCACCGTCACCCGAAACCCTACACTACATAAAGTGAATACATCAATACGAAGAGTAGTCGCCGGTGTTCGCAGGACGGCGGCGGTCACGGGCGGGCGGAACGGGCGGGCGCGGCTCACGGATCGTCGCAACGAGCTCGGCGACGGCCGACGCGACGATCTGCCCGGTGTTTCGTGCAGGGTGGCGGGAGGCGGGCTGACCCGCTCGGCGGCTAGGTTTCCTGACATGGACGATCATGGGGCGGTGCCCTGGCAATCGCTGGATGAGTCGCAGGTCGGCCGGGCGATGATGCACGCGGTACTCGGCGCCCTGCCCGCTGGGGGCAACCGCGCCAGCGAGGTACCGGCGGCGTGCCTGACACACAACGACGAGGGCCGATTCGTATACGAAGCACTGACCCGGCCAGCCGCCGAGATCGCTGACCGATGGTTCTGGGGCGAGCAGTTGTCCCGCCGCGCCTATGTAGAAACGATCGCCCGCGAAGCCGACCGTCTCTTCTGCGAACTCAATGACCTCGAAGAACACCTTGAACAGCTCAGCGACCACCAGCCCGACCGGGTGGATACACCAGAGCCCCAGGACTGCCCCGCCTGAATCCCTGGCCGGCGACCAGCACTCGGCTCGCCGCCAACGACGACCCGCTGCAGCGGCGGCCGTGGGCACGGTAGGCCGCACCCGTCGCCCCGGGCCTGCCGTGCCCGTGGCCGCCGGTCAGCCGCAACCTTTGCCTGGCAAGAACCGTGGCCAGGGGTACAGCTGCCGAGGATGGCTCTGGGACACTGCCGACGCTGCGCGACTGGATGGACGGTCCTGGCCGCGCGAACCTCGCCGACTTCGCCCGCATGATCGAGATCATGCGGGACATCCCCGTCCACCTGGAACAGCACCAACGGGAGGTGCGGGAATTCATCGCGGCCGCCGGGCTGGTGGTGAACGAGCAATCGCTGACCTTGTATCTGCACGCCCACGCCCGGACACTGAACGCGCTCAGCGATGCCGGACTAGATCCCGAACAGCCCTACCGCGCGCCCGGCGAACCGCTGGACTGGTTCACCACACGGTCCACCCGCCGTATGCGCGGTCGCGGTGGAAGAGGGCAACGTCACCGCCTCCTGACCAGGCAGCCCGACGCAAAAGGGCGCTGCCGGGGCTTGCGTCCGGTCTCCTGATCGGGGCTCTTTCGGGGTGCTGTCTATGAACGGAACACCTCGGCCGGGCCGTTCGCGCTGGCCACAGCGGATCTGAGTCTTCCGATCGCGGCCCCGACTCCCGTCCTCCAGCCTCCGCGTGTACGAGGGAGGGGGGCGCACAGTCGGTCGCGCCCTCATACGGGCGGGACGTCAGCCCGGTAACCAGCGTCGCTGAGCCGTCTCGGCCTGTGAGGAGGGAGTTTCGGGAGGCGCCCACGCGCGCATGCGTGCGACGGAGGTCCATACCCGGCCCATACACACCCGTACACCGCCCATACTTCGGCGGCCTGGGCGGAGCGCCGGGCCGGGGCCGGGCCCGGACTCTTCGCCGTCGCCCAGCGAAACCGGTAGAACGGCTATTTATGCTGAGCTGACCAGGCAGGTGGTGAGCCCAATGCGACGTGTGACAGGAGAGCCCAGTTCCGTCAACCCACCTCTTTCGGCTGGAAGACGCCTCCGCAGCCTTCGTGCCTGGCCGGCCGCCGTCCGTGCCCGGTGACCCAGTCCACGCACACATGGCACATCCAGGAATCGCAGCGAGCACACCGCCGCGCGTAGATCTGGGCGCTGACCTCGGCCATCGGTCCAGCCAGATCGCTCCGGGTCAGACCGAGGCGCGCGGCGATCTCCCACATGCCTCGCTCCCCCATTGGGTCGGGGCGCAAGTCCTCAGAATCGATGTCTTGTCCGCAACGCACGCATCTAGGGTGCGCCCCAATCTGCCTGCGCTTCGCCCGCCTCGCCCGCTGAGCCTTGGATCTCTTCTTCGGACCTGCCATGGAACCTCCTCCTCGGCATCTCCAAAAAGTCAGGACCAGGGTCGGCCTAGTGGAACAGCAGAGTCCAGGGACCCCTCCCAGGATCTGTTGAGTTGACCGACCCCGATGACCTTGCCGCGGCACGGGGCAGGCCACGATGCCGCTGGTTGAGCGGGGTTGCCGGATCGTGGCGGTGGAACTGGGGGCGGAGCTGGCCGCGCTGGCCCGTCGCAAACTGGGGTGCTTCCCAGTAGGAGGAGTCCGGCGACGCGTCGAGTAGAGGACCGTACCCAAGTGTGAACGCGATTTATCATCGATAGCACGATCAATCAACTCGCGACTTTGAGGCGAAACAATGTAGCGGCCGTATGGCGTCTCTGTGGCAAGAATGTGGCGCCACCCCGGTATCGTTGATACCTCCAAAAGAGAGGAGCAACAAAAGAAATCATCGACCATGGCGCAACAGTCGACAGCAGGAAAGCGAACCGACTATATGGGCAAAGTTTCGATCTGCCTTGCAGATTCAACGCTGGCAACGCTCGCGAGCGTGTCCTTTTAGTTTGCCTGAAGATCAAACCTCAACAAGGAAGGCGTTCGATGCGCGTACATCAACGGATTCTCTCTACCGGGTTCGTTTTCGCTACCGCAAGTGCCCTGTTCCTCGGCCTTGCTCCCGCCGCGTCCGCCGGAACGAACACGGGATACGTCAGGACCAAGGACGGAAACCCTGGCGGGAAGGCCGCATTCTTCCACAAAGGCGACAAGATAAGCGTCTGCGATATTAACCACGACGGCTATTATGCGCAGGCGGAGCTGCATACCAGCGCCCGGAAGGTAATCACGGTCACGGCCAAGGGGCATGGGAACTGTACGACGAAGTCCAAGAACCTGCCGGAAGGCACCCGCGTCTATGTTTACGTCTTCCTGAGAAAGGACGGCTCCAGGAAGAAGTACTGGCCGGCCGCAAGCCAGGGCTGGGCAAAGGCATAGGCCCGACATGACGACTGGGCGGCGGAAGGGTCTTCCAAGCGTCCTGCGGTGGATGCCGCGGCGCACGATCCGCGCGGACATCCGGGGGCTGGCCGACTACTGTGCCTAAGACCCCGTTTCGTTTGGTGTGATCGTTGGTGTTTCGCCGTGACGATGGTGGAGCATCTGGTTCCGGACGAGCTGTGGGAGTTGTTCCAGCGGGTGGTGCCCCCTGCACCGACACGTCCGCAGGGTGGTGGACGGCGCCGCGCCGGCGACCGCGAGGTATTGGCAGCGATCGTGTTCGTGGCCACCACCGGCTGCACCTGGCGGCAGGTCCCGCCGGTGTTCGGCGCCTCCTGGCAGACCATCTACCGGCGGTTCGCCGAATGGAGCGCCGCCCGGGTGTGGGCCAAGTTGCACCGAGTCGTGCTGGACGAACTCGGCGCGGACGGCGCGCTGGACTGGTCGCGGTGCGCGATCGACTCAGTTAGCGTCCGCGCCGCCAAAGGGGGGAACTGACGGGTCCCAATCCTGTCGACCGCGGCAAACGTGGGTCGAAGATCCAGGTGCTGGTCGAGCGGACCGGGCTGCCGCTGTCTGTCGGGATCTCCGCTGCCAACACCCACGACAGCCAGGGCCCGGAGCCGCTGGTCCGTGGCATTCCACCGATCCGTTCGCCTCGCGGTCCGCGCCGTCGGCGTCCCGGGCAAGCTGCATGGCGACAAGTGCTACGACTATGCGCACCTGCGCCGCCGGCTGCGCTCGCGCGGCATCGTCGTGCGTATCGCTCGCCGCGGGACCGAGTCCTCCCAGCGGCTCGGCCGTCACCGATGGGTGGTGGAGCCGACGGTGTCGTGGCTGGCCGGTTGCCGCCGCCTGCACCGCCGCTACGAACGCAAGCCCGAGCACTTCCTGGCCATCGTCGGCATCACCGCCGCACTCATCCGCCACCACCGACACGCCAAATGAAACGACCTCTTATCCGGGCTCTTCTGAGAGGCGTCTGCAACGTTCGCCAGCGTCGTCACTGGGAGTATCGTTCTTTAACGCATTGTTATCAACGGGGCAACACCGCCGTCCGCTGGACCGCCAGAAAAGCCTTTTCAAACTCGTACACCGAAAATACCGATGACCATCCAAGATGGAACGGTCTCGTCAGTGGTGCTCGGGAACCTGTTGTTCAGTGGCCGATGTCGTGGTCGCCGACCTCGACCAGCCCGCTCTCGTACGCGAAGATCACGATCTGGGTTCGATCGCGCAGGCCGAGCTTGGCGAGGATGCCCGACACGTGCGACTTGACGGTCGCGGCGCCGATGTAGAGCTCCTTGGCGATCTCGGGGTTGCTGGATCCGCGCGCGATGGCGGCCATCACCTCGCGCTCCCGGTCGGTGAGGCGCTCCAGCCGGCGCGCGGTGGCGGCGTTGACGGTGCGGTGCTCGGCGAACCGGGTGACGAGGCGGCGGGTGATGGCCGGAGCCAGCAGCGCGCCGCCGTCTGCCACGGTGCGGACGGCGCCGGCGAGCTGGTCGGCGGGGATGTCCTTGAGCACGAAGCCGCTGGCACCGGCGCGAAGGGCCCGGTAGACGTACTCGTCGGGGTCGAAGGTGGTCAGGATCAGGACCCGGACGTCCCAGTCGGACTCGGTCAGGATGCGGGACGTCGCCTCCAGGCCGTCCATGTCGGGCATCCGGATGTCCATGAGAACCACGTCCGGACGGTGCCGCCGCGCCGCCTCGATCGCCTCCAGCCCGGTACCGGCCTCGGCGACGACCTCGATGTCGTCGTGCACCCGAAGGATCATGGCGAAGCCCCCGCGGACCAGCGCCTGATCGTCGACCACGAGGACGCGGATGCTCACGCGGTTCCCTCCACGCCTGGCGGTTCGTGCCCGCGAGTCCCCGCGGCCCGTCGTCCGCTCACGTCGGCCGGCCCTCGGTGGGCAGATGCGCGACGACGCGGAACCCGCCGCCGGGGCGGGGCCGGGCATCGACGGTCCCGCCCAACAGTAGCGCCCGCTCCCGCATCCCGACGAGGCCGTGACCTCCCGTACCGGCTCGCACGGCGCCCGATCCGGCAATGACAGCGGTGCCGTGACCGTCGTCCAGCACCTCGACGACGATCTCGCTCTGGCCGGCGCCGAGCCGCACCTCGGTGCGGGCGCCGGGGCCGGCGTGCTTCAGCACGTTGGTGAGCGCCTCCTGGACGATGCGGTAGGCGAACAGGTCCACGCGGGCGGGCAGTCCGTCCGGCGTCCCGTCCGCCACCAGCGCGACCTCCACACCGGCCGCGCGGATCTGCGCGAGGAGCCTGGGGAGATCCGCGAGACCGGGCTGGGGGCCGAGGCCGTCGGGATCGGTTTCGGGGCGGAGGACGCCAAGCAGGTGGCGCAGCTCGTCCAGCGCCTGACGCCCGGCCTGTTCCACCGCTCCCATCGCCTGCAGGGCACCGTCGAGATCCTGCGCGGCCACGGCCTTGGCCGCGCCCGCCTGGATCGTCATGAGGCTCACCCGATGGGCGACCACGTCGTGCAGTTCGCGGGCGATGCGGGTGCGCTCCTCGGCCAGGATCCGGCGGGACTCGGCGGTCTGCTCGCGCAGCAGCTGAGCGGCGCGCTCCGCGCGCAGCCGGAGGCGGCGCCCGACGTACCACGACCCGAACATGAAGAGGCTGCCGACGAGGACCACCTCCAACCAGGGGGCCGCATCGTCGTGGCCGTCGATGCCGAGCAGGATGACGGCCACGGCGATGCCCACCGGAACGTACCGGTTCACGGCCGCATGACGGCCCACGCTGTAGAGGGCGATGAGCACCGTGAGTCCGCCCTGCTCCCCGCCGCCGACGATCGTCACGGCCCAGACGGCCAGCGCGACGCCGAGCACGATCAAGGGCCCCCGCCTGCGCCAGTAGAGCGCCGCGGCGCCCGCGGCCGACACCGGCAGGACGAGGAGCGGGACCTCGCCGAGGGGACGGATGAGCAGCGAGTCGCCGGGGCCGTCCTTCAGGAACACCGTGAGGAGGAAGGCGACGAACGCCAGGACGGCGTCCGCGGCGCGGGGCCAGCGGGTGAAGGGGTTCACGCCTCCCCCTCTGACGTGTTCGCCCGGCGCGCGGGACGGCGCGACCGGACGGCTCACCGTCGCTCCCCGGTGATCCATGCGGTGGGCCGTCGCGGCTGGTGGGCTGGCACGGGTTCACCGTAGGCGAGGTCCGGGACGCGGTCATCCGCCCGCAGTCGGAGGCGGGCCTCCGCCGCGCGGCGGGCGGGCGCGCGCCGCGCCGTCCGCCCGGCGCGGGACGGCGGAACCGCCTGTGGGCGGGCGACCTCGCAGGCCCCGGCGAGGACCGTGGAACGCGGCGCCGCTCCCGGCGCCTCGCCGCCCGGAACCGGAGCATCGAAGGAGCATCGGTCATGCATCGCCTCGTCCGCAGCATCGGCGCCGTCAGCGCCCGCAGGCCATGGAGCGTCATCGGAGCGTGGTTGATCGCCGCCGCCCTCGTCGTGGGGCTCGCGGGCACCGCCGGCGGCTCGTTCGCCGACGACTTCGCCGCCCCCGGAAGCCAGAGCGAGAAGGCGATGGAGCTGCTGGGCGAGCGCTTCCCCGAAGCGTCCGGTGGCAGCGCCAGAGCGGTGTTCGCCGCCCCGGAAGGGCAGCGGTTGGAGCGCTACCGGCCCGCGGTCGAGGCCGCGGTCGCGCGGATCGCCGCCGTGAAGCACGTGACCGGGGTGACCGATCCGTTCACCGCGGGCACGGTGTCGCGTGACGGGCGCATCGGCTTCGCCGAGATCGCCTTCGACCGGCCGGACACCGAGCTGGGCGCGGAGCCGATCGCCGAGGTCGCGGGCGTGCTCGAACCCGCCCGGGCGGCAGGGGTCAGGGCCGAACTCGGCGGCGACGCGGCCTTCGTCAACGCCGAGCCGGTGACATCGGCGACCGACGCCGCCGGGCTGGTGGCCGCGCTGATCGTCCTGCTCGTCGCGTTCGGGACGGTCGTGGCCGCGCTCGTGCCGATCACGCTCGCCCTGGTGACGGTCGCCGCGGGCCTGGGCGGCATCGCGCTGCTGGCCGCCACGATGGACGTCTCCGGCGCCGCGCCGACCATCGGCGCGGTGATCGGCCTCGGCGTCGGCATCGACTACGCCCTGTTCATCACGGCCCGCTATCGCGAGAACCGCGCCGCCGGGCAGGACGGCTCCACCGCGCTGGCGGACGCCATGGGATCGGCGGGCTCCGCCGTCCTCTTCGCCGGCGGCACCGTCATCGTGGCGATGGGCGCGCTCCTGCTGACCGGCCTGGGCTTCCTGATCTCGGTGGGCATCAGCGTCTCGATCGTCGTGCTGTTCGCCGTGGGCACCGCCCTCACGCTGCTGCCGGCCCTGCTGTCGGTGCTCGGCGACCGCATCGACCGGGGACGGCTGACGCGCCGCCGGCGTCCCGTCAAGCAGGCCGCGGACACGGCCTGGTGGCGCCACGCCCACCGCGTCTCCGGCCGGCCGTGGCCGTACCTGATCGCGGCATCGGCGGTGCTGCTCCTGCTGGCCGCGCCGGCCCTGTCGATGCGAACGGGCTTCCCGGACGCGGGCGACGACTCGCCGAGCACCACGCATCGCCGCGCTTACGACCTGCTGTCCGAGGGTTTCGGCCCGGGCTTCAACGCGCCGCTGCTGCTCGTCGCCGACCTGCGCGCCCCCGGTGTGGACACCCGGGGCGTCCCCGCGCTGGCGGAGCGCCTCGCCGCCGACCCTGGCATCGCCACGGTCGGAACTCCGCGGACCTCCCCCGGCGGCGACACGGTCGTGCTGCCCGCCATCCCCACGACCGCGCCCGCCGACACCGAGACCTCCCAGACCCTCGAACGCGTGCGCGGCCTCGTCCCCGCCAACGTCTCGGTGTCGGGCCTGACGGCCATGACCGACGACCTCACCCGGCAGCTCGACGCCACCCTGCCGATCTTCGTCGCGGCGATCCTGGCCGCGTCGTTCCTGCTGCTCATGCTGGTGTTCCGGTCCATCGCGGTGCCACTGAAGGCCGTCGTGATGAACCTGCTTTCGATCGGCGCCGCGTACGGCGTCGTGGTCGCGGTGTTCCAGTGGGGATGGCTGGCGGACCTGTTCGGCCTCGAAGGGACGTACCTGATCGCCTCCCCGCTGCCCACGATCTTCTTCGCGATCCTGTTCGGCCTGTCCATGGACTACGAGGTGTTCCTGCTTTCCCGCATCCGCGAGGAGTACGACGCAACGGGCGACAACGCCGAGTCTGTCGCCCGCGGCATGGCGAGCAGCGGCCGCGTGATCACCTCCGCCGCATTGATCATGACGGCGGTGTTCCTCAGCCTCGTCCTCAACGCCTCGCCTCTGGCGAAGATGCTGGGCCTCGGGCTGACCACGGCGATCGTGCTCGACGCGACGCTGGTGCGGATGGTGCTGGTGCCGGCGGCCATGGCGCTGATGGGCCGCGCGAACTGGTGGCTGCCGCGCCGGCTCGACCGCCGGCTGCCCCACCTGAGCGTCGAACACGCCGGCGATGCCCCACGCACGCCCCGGCCGGCATCCCGCACCGAGGCCCCCACCAAAGGCTGAAAGCTACAGGACCAGCCGGAACCCCACGCACCAGACAAGCCAACCTTGGCGCGTGGCGCCAGGTTGAGGCCGACCTGGGTCCCGGGCACTTCCACCCACAACAGACAGGCAACGGACTTCGACCTCGACAACGGATGGCCGACCACGCTCGGGCAGGACCCACTGCGCATCGACCCGTCACCGTGGCTGATACGGATGGTTATTCGGTTAGCGCTTCAGGTCGAAGAACAAGGACGGTAGTGCAAGCCATCGGTCGTTTTCTTCCCCGTCCGGGGGCGGGTGGTAGCAGGTGACCCTGGCCGGTCGTGGCCGCCTAGGAACGGCCACGCCCCGGATTCAGCGCGTCAGTAGTCGCGCACCCTGTCGAACAGCCCGTCGCGGGCCTCGGGTTCGCGGGTGACGAGCGGCAGGGTCGCACCGGACGCGTAGAGGCCGGCGAGCATCGCGGGTTCCGGCAGGACGCCTCCGCCGAGCCGGGCAGCATCGCGCAGCACGGTGCGCTCGCCCTGCCTGCCGGAGAGGAACGTTCCGGCGTGCCAACCCGTCCACTCGTCCCAGACGAGCGCATTGCCGTCCGTGACGAGGGTGGCGTCGCTGGGACCGCTCGGGTCGAGCCAGCTGCGGTCCACCCGGACCCCCAGACGGACGAGTGCTTCGACCGTGGTCGAGATGCAGCCGTGCGCAGTGTCGATCTCCCGGTCCGGGTGGTGTGCCGGGTATGTCAAATGGGGCATGAACCTTACTGATTTTGGTGAGGGATGGCGGCGACGAGTCAGGATGATCCCTTATCCCACACGTCGTCGGGCACCTGTCCGGCAATGAACCGGATCAAATTGGCACCGGGCTTGTACACGGTGATGGTGAGACGGAAGGGCTCACCATTCTGATTGTAGGCAGTTCGGGTGTGCTCGATCACGGCGAGGCTGTCCTTGGACGAGCCGAAGAACCTGCGCTCCTCTGCCGTGGGCGGGCGCGCGTTGAACACGTCCTCGTAACCGGTCTGGACGTGGCCGCATTCTCGCAGGTAGGCGACGGTGCCCTCAGCGATGTCCGCTGAGTTGAGCAGCAGCCGCGCCTCGAGCGCCAGTTCCAGCCTGAAGTAGGAGTGCTGGAGCGAGTTCGGTTTGCCGTCCAGATACCGCTCCTGGGACCGGCGGACGATCTGCGGCCTGAGCTGACCTGCCGGGCTGGGCGGAATGCCGAACGCCTTTAGGTGAAAGTTCTCGGCGTCTTGGACCTTCACCTCGGGTTGCGAGGAGACGGCCTCGTGCTTCTGCCGCTCCGCCTCCACCTCGAACGCCCTGCCTTCGCCGCCACCGAAGCCCGGTCCCGGCGCGTGCTCATCGCCGAGGTCTGCGTGGTTCAGCGTAATGATGAAGGGCTGGTCGGCCGCGGTGACGAAACTTCCCATCTGCGGGATGGTCTCGACGCGGCCGTCCATGCGCAGTTCGTTGAGGGCCTTCTTGATCGTGTTGGGGGACGCGTCCCAGCGATCGGCCAGTTCCTTCTCGGTCGGTAGCTGGGCGCCGACTGCGAGCTTTCCGCTCTCGATCTGGGTGCGGAGGTCCTTGGCGATCTGGAGGTACTTAGGGACGTTGTCTGCCATGACCGCCTCTCATCGCAACCAACACAATCAGTTGCCACGATCAAATTTTTCCCTCGTGGATGCCGGTTACACCCTTTAGTGCAAGCGCTTCCCCCAACCCGGTACGGCTCACGTTCTCGCCGAGGTCCGTGAAGGTCAGCCCGTGGATCACGTCGGAGTTCAGGGTGGGACCGCGCCCCGACAACTCGCCCAGGCCGATCTTCATCGCGTACATGTTCATCGCCGGCAGCGCCCACAGAGTCCCCTGCGTCACCCGCTGGAAGAACAACTCCTCATCAAGCGCCCTGAACGCCTCATCCGTCGGATAGCCACCCTCGAACGGCCCCCTTCGGCGCCTGATACCGATCGCGTATCACGCCCCTCTGCTCCCGCACACCCCTCACACCGGCCCCACCCACCACCACACCGACCCCGCAACGCTCCCTGGTCTAATCACCGCGCGAGCGCAACGTTGCAACACACCGACGAGCGCGTTCCCAGGACCCGTTGCGGATGACCTGATTGCAGGAGCCACCCGACTCGCTGTGTCTGCATGAAGCCGTGCAGTCAGCGGCCGCCCGCCGTTCCTGGATGCTCGCAGAGCGTTCAGGACGCCATGGTGCAGGGTCAACTGCCGACGCCCACCGAGTCTGTAAAGCGTTCCACCATGGCCCCAGTCCCAGCCCGGGGACGAGCCGGCTAGTAGTCCGATAAGGCGGCCGTTGCCGAGGTTCAGAAAGCTCATACCTGCGCGTTAGCGTGCCGGTCGAAACCGCCCGCCAGGCCGGTCTGTTTGACCCGGCGTCCCCAACGCTCGCACCGCCCAAAGCGCTCGGCGATCTCCTTCCTGCAGGCAGGTCCCCGGCCCGCGTGCGATTGGCCACTGCCCACCGCCAAGCCTGACGCTGCAGCCGGCCGACCGGCCTACCGCCGTCCAAAGATCCGGATGGACGTCCCGCCGGCCGGTGGGGCTGGGAGGACCAAGGGGGAAGACCGGGTGGTGCCTGGACATCGCGCTCAGCTTCGGTGGTCTGGTGGGAGTGCATCCGTCGACCCAGATTCAGCTGAGCGCGGTCGGCCGGGCGTGGCCGGGCGTCATTGTGCCGGGCGGTGCATCCGTGTCGACGGGTCACAGCGGATGAATCCGCGCTGGCATGCACAGCGGCAGCCGACCTGGGGTCGCGTCACACGGGCGGGCTCGAACCACGATCAGGAACGTGAAGACGCCGTGCCACGCCGATTCGGCCCGGCGGGGGAAGCGAGTCACCCGCTGGAGGGAGGCTGCGACAGGGCCGTCGTCGTGACGATGTCGGCATGACCACGATCTGTGCACCCCGACCCGCCGCTCGAATGGAGACCTGGCCTGTTACGGCTGTGACCTGGGCTGTTGGGGCATTCATCGCCCTCGTTGCCGTGCTGGTCGCGAGCAAGCCGCTGCGCGGTGAGAGTTTCGGTGGCACGGACGGGGTGATCGTGCTCGCCTGCGGGCTGCGGGGCCTGACCGTCGCGATGGCCCAGGCGACGATCCGCTCGTGGGGGCGCCGGGTGCCCGGCTGGCTGCTGCTCGGCGGCCTGGCGGGCGCGGCAGGCCTCCAGGTCTTCTACCCGCTCGCCGAACTGGTGATCAAGCTGACGGTCGTGGTGGGCTTGGTGAAGGAGACCGGTCTGGGCGCGACCCACACCGACGCCACGGCCTGGTTCAACCTGGTGATGACCGTGCTGATCTGGGGCGTCCCCGGTGCGTTGCTGGCCCGGATCGCGGCGCGGTACCGGACCCGGGCGGGCGTGTCGTCGCGCTGGGTCTTCCTGGGGATCATCGGCGGCGTGGCCTTCCTCCTGGGGCTCGGCCTCCTGATCGGATGACGCACCGACCATGAGGAATCATTGGTCTAGGAAAGGTACGACCTGGATGGGCTTGGACATCGAGCATCGTGCGTCCGACTCGCCGTTCATCGAGCGGGTGTGGCGCAGCCGCAGCCATGACGTCGACCGGATGACGTCGATCGCGACCTCGCGATGGAACCTGGTGTTCTGGGAGCAGTCCGATCAGGTCAATGTGGCCGTCCAGGGCCCGGAGTCCAGAGCCGGTACCGTCCCGGTCCCCGAGGACGCCGCGTTCCTCGGCATCGGCTTCTCGCTCGGCACGACGATGCCGCATCTTCCGATCAACCGGCTCGTCGACGGTTTCGTGGAGTTCCCTGATGTGACGCGCAGATCGTTCTGGCTGAAGGGCTCGGCCTGGCACCTGCCCGACTACGACAACGCCGAGGAGTTCGTGCGGCGGATGGTCCGCGAGGATGTGCTGGTCCGTGACCCGATCGTCGCCGCGGTGTCCGGCGGACGGTCGCCGAAGGTATCCGAACGCACCGTCCAGCGGCACTTCGTCGCGATGACCGGGCTGACCCGCGGCGCCGTCCGGCAGATCGAACGTGCGAGACACGCCGCGGTCCTGATCCAGGACGGCGTGCCAGTCCCGGAGGTGATCTACCGGCTCGGATACTTCGACCAGCCGCACCTGGCGCGGTCGCTGACCCGCTACGTAGGACGGACCGCCACGTGCTTGCGTGATAGCGCCCAAGCGGAGCCGCTGTCGGTTCTGTACAAGACCTGAATGAGCGGGCCCGCTAACTTTCCCGGTCAGCCCATGGGCCGGGCACCGTCGGCCCCCTGGGGAACAGGAAGGTCATCATCGTGCGGAAGATCGTCAGCTACTCGTTCATCTCGGCGGACGGTGTCATCGAAGACCCTCCGGTGTTCGTCCACGACTTCGACGAGGTCATGAGAGAGCACCTCGGTACCGTCATCGGCGCCCAGGACACCGTGCTGCTCGGCCGTCGAGGCTACGACGACTGGGCCTCCCACTGGCCGACCGCCAGCGAGGAGCCGTTCGCGAGCTTCATCAACGGCGTGCGGAAGGTGGTGGTCACCTCCCGGCCGCTGGGGACGCCGTGGGCCGGAGCCGAGGTCCTCGGCGGCGACCCCCAGGCGCCCCTCGCGGAGCGGCTCGCGCCGATCCGGAACGCTCCAGGCGGCGACATCGGTGTTCATGGCAGCGTCACCTTGGCGCAGTCCCTTCTCGCCGAAGGACTCGTGGACGAGTTGCGGCTGGTGATGACGCCGTACCTCGCCGGTGCAGGCCGACGCCTGTTCGATGGCGTACCAGCCGGAGCGCTGGAACTCCAAGGGTCGAGAAGCACCCCGACCGGCACCGTGCTCCTCCATTACCGGCTCCGCCACTAGCCGGAGCGGTACCCGAGAGGGTTTGTGCGATGTCCGTTAGCCGGGCTCCGAGTACGGGTGCAAGATGTCGTCGCCAAGCTCACGACATAGTCGCCGAAGGTCTGGGCGTAGGAGCGGACGGTGCTGGTATCAGGATCGCGGCGGGCCAGGAACGTCTCGACGGCCTCAACCAACGTGCAGGTGGTAAGCGTGGGTGCGCAGATGTTCATAGTCGCTCCTTAGTCGGCAGGCCCTCCGAGAGGACCACCGCCGGGAACAACTCGTCCGTCCTTGACCGCGTAGGGTTTGGAATTTACGAGGACACGAGGGGTCGGACGGAGCGATTGGTACGGGGGCCTTCTGTTGCTGCGGGAGGCCCTCAGCTTTCCCGAGCCCGGCCACCTCGCCGCCCGAGTTCGCCCGGCAACTCCGTTGCGATTCGCCCTCACCCCGACGGGCGCGGCGAGCCGCGCGACTCCGAAGGCCCCGACGACCTCGGCAGCTCGCGCGCCCCGCCGCAACGCAGGCCCTCACGATGGATAGATCCCCAACGCGCTGACGATCTTCTCGGCGTCGGTCGCCTCCGGCTGGTACCGCTCCGGGAAGGCGGAGCGCTGCACCTTCTGGCAGACCTCGCCGATCGGCCGGTTCTTCCACGCACCGCCGGGGAACATCCGCAGCATCGCGTCGATGAAGAGATCGGTCGACCGTTCCACGTCCAGCCGATCCTCGCGCGGCCCCCAGATGTCGGTCTGCTGGAAGACGCCGACGCTGCTGCCCGTCCCGCCGTCCAGGTTCTGAACGTGACTCTCCACGATCGCCGTGGTGATCGCGATGACGGCGGCGTGCTTCTCCAACTGCCACAGGTCCTTGATCGTCCGGACGACCATTCGGGCGCACGACACCTGGTAGGGCGTGATGCGGGTCGCCATCGCGCCGCCAGGACGCAGCGTTCCGTCCAGACGGGCGGCGATCTGCTGATCCCCGACGGTCAGGCCACCGGGGTCACAGTCCAGGATCGGCGGGGCCGCCGCGACGGCCCGGTGCCCTCGGCCGGACGCGGCAGCACCCGCCTCGGCCGCGGCGGCGGCGGAGCCGGCGGCCAGCGAACCGCAAACGAGCGCGGCAACCACAGCCGTCCTCGATGCGCGATAGTGTCGGAGTGACATTTCCTTTGCCTCCTGGTGATGTTGAGGAATCGAAAGAAGCGACAGGGGAACGGGAGCCGAACGAGGGGTGGCGGCACGCCGATCACCTTTCGCCCGCCCAAGTTGATCGCTGTGTCCCATGGGTCTTTCGTCGAGACGACGCTACGGCGCCCGGCGTTCAGATCGGCACCCCCGAAATATGGGGGGTTGACGAAATTCATTTCAGCGGCTTCGCTCTCCGAAAGACGGACAAATCAACCCAGTGAATGACAATGTATGCCACTGTCTAATGCGCCATAGGGGGACATTTGGCGCGGGGAGAGGGAGCGACGCCGGGCCCGCCGCCTACTACTGTGCGGCGACCGGGACGCCGCGAGCCGCTGACCGCCCGCCGTCAGTGGCCGAGCGGTTGTGGGCGTCGACCCGGCCCAGGCATCGCTAGCGGTCGCGAAGTCGAAAGACAAAGCCGCCACAGTCACCCGGGCCCATGGCGATGCCACGACCGGGGCGACGCTCGCCGCTGATCTTGCGGTTATGTCAGGGAATGTGGCGTAGGTCTTCCTCAGCGATAGCGAATGGGCACGGGCTCTCCAGGACATACATGCCGATACGCCGGAAGGCGAGACCTGCACCCGGACGTGGGCTGCCGCGGTAAGGCCGCTTGGCGAAGGCCAGGGGCGGACCTTCGCTCATGACCGATGAGCGTGTATCGCCAGTCCCACATCGAAGGCCGCCGTGGGGCTGGTGCTGGCGCGGCGACAAAGGCACCATTTGTGTGGGCTTCCGCCTGGCCAGAGGTGCGTTGCCGTGCGCAGTGATCTTAGTGGGGGTGCGGTGCCCGGCTGATCAGCACGTTCGTCGTGGACGCGTCGGCGGTCGTTGACGGTCCGCCTGATGGTGAAGGGCCAATTCGATGGCGCGTGCGGTGGGTATCGACTTGGGGACGACCAACTCGGTCGTCGCGATCCTGGAGGGCGGGGAGCCCACCGTCATCGCGAACGCGGAGGGGTCGCGGACCACGCCGTCCGTCGTCGCCTTCGCCAAGAACGGCGAGGTCCTCGTCGGTGAGGCCGCCAGGCGGCAGGCCGTCACCAACGTCGACCGGACGATCCGTTCGGTCAAGCGCGAGATGGGCACCGACTGGAAGACCAAGATCGACGACAAGGACTTCACCCCGCAGCAGATCAGCGCGTTCGTGCTGCAGAAGCTGAAGCGGGACGCCGAGTCCTACCTGGGCGAGACGGTCACCGACGCGGTCGTCACCGTGCCCGCCTACTTCTCCGACCACCAGCGGCAGGCCACCAAGGAGGCCGGGCAGATCGCGGGGCTGAACGTCCTGCGGATCATCAACGAGCCGACCGCCGCCGCGCTGGCGTACCACCTGGAAAAGGAGAACGAGGCGACCATCCTGATGTTCGACCTGGGTGGTGGTTCGTTCGACGTGTCCCTGCTGGAGGTCGGTGACGGCGTGGTGGAGGTGAAGGCGACCAGCGGTGACTGCCACCTGGGCGGCGACGACTGGGACCAGAAGATCGTCGATTGGCTGGTGGCCCGGTTCAGGAGGGCGCACGGCGTGGACCTGTCCACGGACCCGATGGCCTTGCAGCGGCTGCGCGAGGCCGCGGAGCGCGCCAAGTTCGAGTTGTCCTGTTCCCGCAGGACCGTGATCGACCTGCCGTATATCCAGGGTGGTGGCGCGGATGTGCTGCATCTGGAGGAGGTGCTCACCCGGGTCGAGTTCGAGAAACTCACCGAGGAGCTGCTCGCGCGGCTCGAACCCCCCTTCCATCAGGTCCTCAGGGACGCCGGCATGAGCGTCGACGATGTCGGCCAAGTCGTGCTGGTCGGTGATTGCACCCGGATGCCGGCCGTCGCCGGCCTGGTCAAGAAGTTGAGTGGTGGCAGGGAGCCCAGCAGGGGCGTCAACCCGGACGAGGTCGTCGCGATCGGCGCGAGCCTCCAGGCGGGCGTGCTGAAGGGCGAGGTCAAGGACGTCCTGCTGCTGGACGTGACTCCGCTGTCGCTGGGCATCAAGATCAGGGGTGGCACCTTCAGCAAGATCATCGAGCGGAACACGACGATTCCGGAGAAGCACTCGGAGACGTTCACCACCTCCGATGACGACCAGCCGTCCGTGGAGATCCAGGTCTACCAAGGTGAGCGCGAGATCGCCGCAGACAACGTGAAGCTGGGCACCTTCCGGCTGACGGGCCTGCCGCCGGCGCCGCGCGGCGTCCCGCAGATCGAGGTCACCTTCGACATCGACACCAACGGCATCGTGAACGTCAGCGCGAAGGACCAGGGCACCGGCCGCGAGCAGTCGATGGTCATCACCGGCGGCAGCGCGCTGCCCAAGGACGACATCGAGAAGATGGTCCGCGAGGCCGAGCAGTACGCCGAGGAGGACCGCCAGCGCAAGGAGGAGGCCGAGGTCCGCAACCAGGCCGACACCCTCGCCTACTCGACCGAGAAGTTCCTGCGGGAGAACGACGACAAGGTCCCCGCGGAACTGAAGGGCGAGGTCACCGAAGCGGTCGCCGAGGTGAAGAAGGCCCTCGAAGGCACCGACGTCGACGCGATCAAGGGCAGCGCCGAGAAGCTCGCGCAGATCAGCCAGAAGATGGGCGCGGCCATGCACGCCCGAAACCCAAGGGAGTAGCTCCCTCATAGCAGGCCGCGCACTACCGGACCGTTCGACGTCACAAGATCAGCGACAGAGCCAAGCTCTGTGCGCCAGATCAGGTGATAGCGACCATCAGAATCTGACAGCGAATTCCTGCCAGACCGAGGTCGGGCACATGGCCGGGCGGCCCGGCTACGACCGGCCACCTGATCTAAGGGAGCGTCTGCGACGGCGAGCCCTTCACGGACGCCTCAACAGCCGCCACCAGAATGACAACGGCCACTTTCACCGTCCACCATGGGCATTTCCGCAGCACCTTCTGATCAATCGACGCCAGGGGCTCGTTGGGTCACGAATCGATGGTCTTCCAGAAGGCGCACTGGTGTTCCGCGCTGCGGTCGGCCTGGCCGATCGTGGTGGTTGCGAGTGATTGCACCCAACCGTCGCCCTGGAAGGGCATCCAGCGGGGTTTTCCGCTGCTGTTGGGGTTTCCGGCGGCGGCGAACCGGGTCCAGTAGCTGATCATGGCCGTGGAGAGCTGTCGCTGGGCGGGCGTCTGCGGGCCGGGGAGTTGCTCGTCGTCGAACAGGTACTGCAGTTCGGCTCCGTGGAACGCGCCGGTGGGGAAGTTGGGTTTGGGCAGGGTGCTGAACCACGGCGCCGTCTCGTCCGCGAACTCGTAGGCGTAGACCGCAGTGTGCGCGGCGAGTGCGCGGTCCCGGTCTTGGGCGGTGCATCCCCAGGCCCAGTCGGTCACGACCGCGGACAGTGCCTCGCCTGCGGAGTGGAACTTGGCGACCGGATACCGGGCCAGAACTCGCCGCAGGTCGGCCGGGCTGAACAAAGCGGCGAGTTGCTCGCGATAGCTGTCCGGAGTGGTGACCTCTTTAGTGGCGACCTCGATCGCCGCAGTGAACAGGCGGTGTTCGTCCCGAGTGGTTCCCTGCATGACAGGGACACGATTGAAGCGACCGGTCGCGAAGGCGCGCTCCGGGCTGAGTGGCAGGAAACCCCCACCGACGGTGGGACCTGAGCCGACACCGACGTCGGACCACTCGGCCAGTTCGCTGACGTCCGCGTCGCGCAGGCAGGCTGCCGCGGTGACCGGGTTGGTGCAGCCGACTTCGGCCGCCACCTTGAGACCGTTCTTCTGACGGTCGGCGCGGGGTAGCGGGAACCAGGTCGGAGGCCCCGGCGACCACTTCTCACCGGTGCACTGCGCGCTCTGCACGATCGCCCGATGGAACAGTCCCGCCGATGTCGGCGCGGCGAGTTGGGCGCAGACGCTGGTCCCGCCCGCGGACTCGCCAAAGATCGTGACGTTGCCGGGGTCACCGCCGAATGCCGCGGCGTTGCGCTGCACCCAGCGCAGTGCGGCCTGCTGGTCTTCGAGACCGAAGTTCCCGGACAGGTTCCGGGCCTTGCCGTGGTCGAGTGCCGGGTGGGTCAGGAATCCGAAGACTCCGAGCCGGTAGTTCGGGCTGACCACGATCACGTCGCCGTCGGCGGCCAGCCGCTGGGCGCCGTACAGACTGGCGGCGCCGCTGAGGAACCCGTTGCCGTGGATCCACACCATCACCGGCAGTTTGCGTTTCCCGGTGGCGCGCGGCGTGGTGACGTTGAGGAACAAGCAGTCCTCTGTCGTGCTGGGCTCATCGATCAGCCCGGGGGCCTGGGCGCAGCGGTTGCCGGGCTTGGTGGCGTCCCGCACTCCCCGCCACGGCTTGGCACGTTGCGGCGAGGCCCAGCGCAGGTCGCCCTCCGGTGGCGCGGCGTACGGAATCCCCTGGAACACCCTGGCAGTGGAATCGACCCTGCCGCGGACAGCGCCGGCATCGGTCCGAACCACCGTAGAGGCGGCAGGGCCGTTGTCGCCGCGATCCGGTGACAGCGCGTCGGCCGCCCCTCCGCCGACGATCGAGCTCGAGAGCAACGCCGCGGTCAGCAGCACCACCACGCTGCCGAGCCGTTGGGTGCGCCGACCCGGCGCGTGGTGTCGACGCGGCAGTTCCATGTCGCGCTCCCTCTGACGATCATTATTTGTGTGTGGGCCACACTAATTTAGGTGTGAGGCATACACGAAGTCAAGGTAGAGTCGGCCGAACAGGGATCCCCGGTCGAGCAGAGGAGGCCACCGGATGCCGATCGCGGAGGACTCCGAGCTGCCGCCAGGACTGGCCTTGGCGTGGGGCCTCCCCGTCAAGACGACCAAGCTCGGGCGTAAGCCGTCGCAGAGCATCGAGCAGATCGTCGGCGCGGCCCTCGAACTGGCCGATGCGGACGGATTCGGTGCCTTGTCGATGCCCAAGATCGCCCAGCGGCTCGGGCTGACCGCCAACGCGATTTACCGGTATGTGAGGTCCCGGGACGAGTTGCTGGTTCTGGTCGCCGAGGCCGCCTGGGGTCCGGCGCCGGACCTGGCGTCCGGGACGGGAAACTGGCGCGATGCGGCAAACGTGTGGACGCGGGCGATGATCGACCGGTGCGACGTCCACCCCTGGCTGTGCGATCTCCCCGTCCGCGGGGCCCCGGTGACGCCGAACCTGCTGGACTGGACAGAGGCGATCCTGAAAGTGCTGACCGGCGCCGGGTTGACCCCCACCGAGGCCCTCAGGTGCGCGTTCGTGCTGGACGGCTATGCGCGGCAGATCGGCGGCATGCGTCGCGACCTGCGCTACAGCACCGCGACCCCGACGCAGTCGGACACCGTGACCAGGTTCCTCCTACCCCGGCTGCACGAACGCGGTCACTCGGTCCTGGCGTCCATGATGGACGACAACGACTACACCGACGACATCCTCGACGATGACGTGACCTTCGGGCTCGACCGGATCCTGGACGGGATCGGCGTACTGGTCACAGCAAAACGTGCCGCGGAGCCAACTGCGCAGGGTCACCGAGGAGCCCGCGAATGAAAGCTTCAGCCACGAAAGCATGCCGCCGTCACATCATGCCCCGACGGACACGGCACCCCTGACTCGCGAGCACCTGACTGCTCTCGCCGGAATCCCGCCGCGTGAGGATCTGCGGATTCGTTCACCCGCGGTCTGCACTCTGTCGACCGCTCGCCCGCACAACCGGCGCTGATGTTCCATGGCCCGTTGCGGCAACCGTACGAAGGGCCGTCTTGCCACGTAGGACACAGTCTTAGAGCCGTCCGGTCGCTGGGGGCTCCGGATCGGTCATAGCAGAGGTGTCGCGTCTGGTCGTACTGGCCTCGTGGTCACTGGGTTGGTATCCCGTCTGGGAGTGGGATCACCGTTGACGTCTGCGGCGATGACGAGGTGATCGGAGCCACTGGGCGAGCCTGGATGCCCAGTGCCGCAGTCTGCCGGACCCCGGCGGTGGGGACCGGCGGGGCTTCAGCCACGGTGCCTCCAGTTCAGGACGTGGTGTTTGGAGCGTGAATGGCCACGGCGGCTCGGCCGGATCGGAAGCCGGCAGGAAGGCCTCCTCCCACTCCCACGAGTTAAGCGGCTCAGGCGGCGGAGGAATTGGTTGCGGGAATCTCCACGGGCGGCAGCATCGAGTCCGATCGCGCTTCCCGATCCCATGGCGGGCGTTGTGCCGCGTACACCGGCAGATCGTCCAGCCACTGGTCCAGCCGCGTCCCCCACGCCGGAATAATGACGTCCGCGTTGCTACGGCGCCATTCATCCGGTTACGGTTCCAGGTCGCCGCCGCGCACCCATCCCACAACGAGACGAGGGTGTCGCGTACTTGACCAAGGTCGCCGGAGTCTCCGCGATGACGGTCGGGGACTGGTTGTGCACCGGTTCCCTCAGGAGGTCGACCCGCTGCTGACGGTGGTGCATGCCGTCGGAGCACAGGCCGACCGGACCGCCCTGTCGCCAGCGGACAGAACGCCGTGCTGGCGGTCTACGGCAGCCTCAGAGGCAGGGATTCCCGGGGCCTTGCCGACCTCTTCCGCCAGGTCCGAGCAGCGCAGAACTCTTCCCAGCCTCACCACGTCCGCTTCGCCCGCCGGCGCGGCACCCGGGTGTAGTCCTGGCCCTCAATCGGCCTCAGATCATCCGCGACCACCTTCAGGCGCTTCCCTTCCACATCAGCCCAGTTCCACTGCGTGAAGGCAACCTCGGCGCCCCACGTCTCGTCCGGCAACTGCACCCATTCGAGCAGGTAGACCGCTCCCCCGGCGGTGCGGGAGAAGACCACATGTGCGGGGACGCCCATCGGGATGTTCTACCCTGACTTGCGACTTCAGGTCGAATGTCGGCCCACTGGGCAGGTAGCGCAGGTCTGCGCCACGCAGGTCTGCTTCGCTTAGATCAGCGCTGGCCAGCGCGTTGGCCAGATTCGCGCCACGCAGGTCGGCGCCACTCAGGTTCGCGCCACGCAGGTAAGCACTGAACAGATTCGCACGGACCAGGTTCGCGCGGCTGAGAACCGCGTTGGTCAGGTTCGCAGTGAACAAAGTCGCACCAGACAGATCCGCGCCGGTGAGGTTCGCGCTGGTCAGATCGGCGCCGGGCACATCCGTTCACCATGGCGTGACCTGCCAAAGCTAGCCGAATCTCTGTTCGCCTGCGGCGTACGCTGATCACCGTGAGTGCCGAGAAGCCGCCCTGTCCGGCGGTGCTGGGCCAGGACGACGCGGCTGGGCGCGGTGTCCGGTATGGGGAACCGAATGGGTGAGCGGGGTGGGGCGGCAGTCTGGTGCTATCTACTGTTCGCTCGTGTGCCGGGTGCGGGCGTGCTGGGCTCGGAAAGCCGTTCGCGACGGCGTTCTGAAACACCGTTACGAACGGCTGATTGATCTGCTTTCGTGGCCATCTGTACGCATGGAGAGGGTCCTATGTCCAGGTAATCCGCTGGCGACCGCGTCCCGCATACCACACACCGGCGAGCATTCACACACCTGGTATCCCCGCAGTTCAGCGTTCAAATGCTGACCAACAACAGAGCGCTGCACCCGATCCCAGTATGAAAAGGGACACCACCGACACGCCCAACCCTGACCCGCCCGACCTGAAGGGCATGACCATCAACCGCTCGCGGTGAAGACCATCGGTCGGCCGTACCCAGCCTCACTATTGATATGCCTGGCACGTTGCGGGTCGTTCTCCAGACCGACGATCCAACCGTCGTAAAAGGAGCACCCGGCTCCGGCGCAATGCTCACCGTCCTCGACGCGGTACAACCCGAACGCCCAGTTCGTGTTGGCGACCAGAATCAACTCGCCGCTCCCGGCGCCTCGAAGCACGGACGCCGCCTTCCCCCCGTCCTGGACGTGATTGCCCTCGTCGAGGAGTTGCTGGAGATCCGCGCGAGCCTGGTTCTCCTCCTCGAACACCCCGAACCGGTACTTGGCGGAAGGCCCCCGGTCCCCCGAGAACGGACCGGACACCGCCATCCACGACCAGCCCGGCCCCATACGGGAGTTCCAGCCCTTGGCCGGGAGATCTCTGTTCGGCATGACAATGGTGAAGGGGCCGGGCTCGGACGGGTAATAGCTGAGACGCTTCATCACGGGGAGTCCCTTTTGCGCTCAAACCTAGGCGACCGTGCAAGGATCCTACCTCTGGCCCGAAAGGTCAATCAGCAGGCACCACCGTCGACCTTCGCGGCGGTGATGACGGTGGCATGTTCGCAAGCGGAGCGAACCGGGGCAAGGGAACCAACCGGCTTTGGGTAACCGGATAGGAACAGACATCCGAAGGGACTAAGGCGTCAAGTGGTGGCCGCCAGGCGGGGTTGGAAGGCGATGTTCAGTTCGTAGAGCTGTCGAGTCTGCAGGCAGTGGAATAGGTATCCGAGCAGGCGGTTGAAGGTGTTGCGCAGCGCGCTGGAGTGCCGGTCGCCGATCGTGCGGCGGTGGTCGTAGTGGGCTCGGGGTCCTGACGTGGCGATGGCGGCGTAGGCCCAGAGGAATCCGACGGCGGCCAGGCGCTGATTCTTGACCTTGCGATGCTGGGCCACAGTGCTCTTTCCGAAGGTCCGTGTAAGGGGGGCTGCGCCGGCGTAGGTCTTGAGTGCGCGAGCATTCCGGAAGCGGTTGCGGGCAGCGTCCAGTTGCAGCACCAAGGCCTTGGCCTGGGCTCCGAGGGCATCCTCGACCAGGGGCGGTTGCCGCATCCGCGGGGCACGGAAGATCGCGCGCAGCCGGTCGGTGGTGGCTTCCAGATAACGCCGGCGACCGGCGCGGCGCAGCGCGGCCAGCAGCCGCCGGGAGGTCAACCGGGCCGCGGCGGCGGGAGTGGGCGCCAGTTGCGGGATGACGCGGGCCTCACAGGAGGTCAGCCGGGTGTTGTTGGCCTGGAAGGCCTCCAGCGCGGCGGGAGTACTCGCGTAGCAGCGAACGGAGCTGGTTGACCAGTTGCTGACGGTCCCAGACCGCGTCCTCTGCTGGGCGCGAGCCCACCAGCCCGAGCCCGACGAAGAACTCCTGCTGCTCGGCACCACCCGGTACGGCACGGTGCACATCTCGGCCTGGCGGCACGTTCACTTCAAGATCCACGGTGACCGCACCTACTTCGCCGACTGGGACAGCGACCTGCCGATCACCAAGGGGAACCTGGTCCGCGTCCAGGTCGAGCGTCTGCCCGCCGGCCGCCCCCCGCACAGGACGCTGTGGCTGTGGCACGCTGGCCCCACCACCCTGGCGATCGACGAGATCTGCCCGCCGGGTCCACCACGTGGTGGGGCTCGGCGGGCACCCGAGGGCTGGTCCTGGTCGGCCTGGACGGCACGGCAGGTATCGCGTCCACCGTTGCGCGCGATTTCGTGTGAGATCTCGTCCGGCTGAGCTAGCGAGAACCCGTAGTCCAGCACACGACTCTTCGTCACCGCAAGATCAACTTATGGTGAGGCACTGATCATTCGAGCCCAAGATCGATTCCCGGACAGCTGGTAATGGCGTGGGCCCGCGCCCTTGATCGCCTGTGCTGCCAAGGGAGCCCCGCTTTGGGCTCCCTTGATCATCCGTGTGGTTGCCGGAGCCCTGCGACGTGGGGAAAGTACCCACAAGCGAGCACACATGGTTAAGAGTTGTTCACTGTGTGCTATGTACGCCGGGTGCTCGGAACAGAAGAGTTGGTCCCAGCGGGACGGGCCCCGAGCCACTGAACACAGCCCGGGCCTCTACCCGAAGAGATCAACCGAGACCTCACATGGAGACACCATGCACCGTCCGCCGCACCTTCCCGCACTGGCCCTGACCGCTGCGGCCACCATCGCGACTCTGGCCGCGACCGTGGCGCTGACGCCGCCCGCCACCGCCACCACGAGTCGGGCCTCCTCGTCGGCGGCGACGACGGCCCCGCAGGAGAACAAGAAGATCACCGGCGTGATCGCCGTATACAACCAGGCGACCGGCCTGTGCCTGGACGGGGGGCGCGGTGGCAGAGACATCTACACCCACCAATGCAACCAAGGAAACCGCTACCAGCAGTGGGACATCCGGCCGATCAAGGGCGGGGACAACTGGGTCAACGTCGCGACAGGGCTGTGCCTGTGGATGAGCGGCCGCCTCGTCACGGCATACGGGCCCGAATACGGCTGCCCCATGAACCAGGCGCGGTGGAGGCAGGTGGGGCCCGGCATGCTCGGCACCGCCGCCAAGGGCAGCGGCAACTGTTTGGACTCAAACGCCAAAGGTGAGGTGTACGGAAGGAAATGCGACGTGAACAACCCGTACCAGAAGTGGTGGCAACGGCAGCCGTAGACAGGAATTCGACACGGTCCGCTCCGGCGTCGGGTGGATTCTGAGCCGTCCAGATAACCCGCTTTCTCAGGCTGGGGCGTGGTTAACGCCCCGCCCCAGTCTGAGAGACGACTTCGTCGAGGGTTGACGATCATCGCGCTCGTAGGTTTGCCTGGCAACTATCCCACCAGGTCAAAGCCCACTTCGATCCGAACGAGGCCTAACTAGTTCGCCAGGGATGCCTACTGTCCTGAAGGTGGGTTCCTTTGAGTCCGGACCGGAAGGGCGTCCCATCCAAGAGAGGCGCATCCCCCGGCGTCGGCGAGCACCCGGCTTCATTAGCGTGAGACGCGGCGCACTGGCGATCGAGGCGGGCATCTGTTACCGCAGATGCCCGCCTACAGGTTTGAGACGCTCCGCTTCCGCGCAGCACCGGCCTTCATCAACGCGCCCGCCCGGCGGACCTGGTCGGGCGTCCATCACCGGCAGTTGCCGAAGGGATCACCGTCCGCTTGGAGGAGGCCGAGCGACGGCCCAGACCAGACGGCCACCGAGCCCAGGGCGAAGAGAGCGAGACCGTCCGCCGCGCCGTCGCCCACGCCGTCCGCGCGCGGACCGTGGTCTACCTGATCCCGCTGCGCCTCGTTCCCATCCGTGCCCTACCGTCTGTCCGGCTCGCGCTTGCGGCGCGAACGCTCCTCTCTTCGGAGGCGTCTCATTGGTTCCAGGGAACCGTCGGCGGTCCGGCGTGTGGCCGTCACCACTCGGCCCCGAGCTCGCGGGGATGTTCCATGGGTTTTGTCTGGATTACGAGTCGGCCCCGCAGTTAGCCGAGGCGGCACACGCGGATTGGTTGGAACGGGTTGTTCATGACGGACTTGGTCTGCTCGTACACCCACAGCACGAACGTCGTATCGGGGTCGTTTCGGAAGACGCTGCCGAGTGAGGTCGTGTAGTCGACGTCGTCCTTCACGCTGAAGCTGCTGATCTCGTGCCGCAGCACCCCGGCGTGCTCCGTGGGAACCGCCGCCGGCACTGCGGCCAAGCTCACCGAGACAAAGGCGCGTTGCTGGGACACCGGCGGATCGACCGGCCACGGCTGTTTCCGCGGACGCACAATGGAATTGGCGAGGAGCGGCACCAGTTCCTCGGTGCGCAGGGTTTCGACCCACGGCGGGAGCGCGTGGCGTAGGACCATTTCGTCGTGGAGCTTGGCCTCCGATAGCGGGGCGCCGGACGAGCGAGTCCGAAGCTCGGCTACGGCACGCTCGTGATGGGCGCATGCCCGCTCCAGTGCGGCAGGCGACCAGGCCGGTGCGGTGGCCAGCCATGCATCGACATCGGCGGTAAGGCGATCAAGCCTGTCCCGCTCGTGTCGCTGATGGTCCCGGTTCCGCGCCACCAGGAAGGCATGACAGTCCTCGCACATCAACGATATGCGCTCGTAACGACGGCGCTGATACTCCTTCCACCGGAGGCGGAAACGCTTTCCGCACTTCGTGCACCGAGGACGCATCGCTCCTCCCAATGGCAAGCCGGTCCACGGTACCAGCGGTCTAGCAGTAGACCTTTGTCGAATCTCGCTGCGCTGGATACATCTGGCTATGGTTCGGTGGTCGGGCCCGCCCGCACCGTGATCTCCATCGCACGAACGACTGACCGGTGAACGGCGATCGCCGCCAGTTCTCTGAAACTGCTCTCATCTGACCAACGTCGCGCGCTCGGGCGGACGCACCGTTGACAGCCACGACGTAGACCCCGTGCGCGCCTGCGGCGAGGAGTTCGCGGCGATGGACCGCCGCCGCGGCCGCGGTCACGCCCGCGCCTTCCTCGCCGGATACCTCACCCGCGACGTCGCACCACTGCTGCGCCGTACCTACACCGACCCGGTCAGCCGCGAACTGTTCCAGGCCGCCGCCGAACTGACCGGGATGGTCGCGTTCACCGCCTACGACACCGGCGACCACGGCGCCGCGCAACGCGCCCGGATCCAAGCGCTGCGGCTCGCCAAAGCCGCCGGAGACCGCGGATACGGCGCCCACACCCTGGCCAACCTCGCCACCCAGGCCATCTACCTGGAATTGCCCGGCGAGGCGGTGCGGCTGGCCCGCGCCGCCGTCAACGCGGCCGGCCCCCACCCCGCCGTGACCGCCCGCCTGCTCACCACCCAAGCCAACGCCCACGCCCTCGCCGGTGACCACCACTCATTCCGCACCACGATCAACCGCGCCACCACCGCAATGGACCCACGCCGACCGACCCGGCCGACCGGCCTGGACCGCCTACTTCACCGCGCCCCACCTTGCCGGAACCGCCATGCGGTCACTCCTGGCCCTAGACCGGCCCGCCCATGCGCTCACCTTCGCTCCCCAAGCCCCTGACCACACCCGAAACCAACGTGCGCACCAGCGCGCTGCACACCCCGCTACTCGCCACCGCGCACACACGCACCGGCAACCTGGACGCCGCCGCAGACCACGGCCAACAAGCCCTCGCCCTGGCCCGCCACGGCCACTCCCGCCGGGTTGCCCCCCGCCTCCACCAGCTGACCTACATGCTGCCGGCACCGCACCGACAAGCGGCAACATTCCAGGATTGGGCCCAGGATCCCGACGGTGATGTTGAAGTAGCGGCCGCGGGCGGTCAGGGCGGCGTCGGGGTGCGGAAGATCACCGCGCTGAAGGTGATCTCGGTGGCCTTCTCCACTCGGGCGGCCAGGGTGTGGCCGGTCGGACTGGCGGATGGTCAGGGTGATCGGCTGCCTGCCCGGCGGGGCGGCTATGAGCGGGCGTCCTTCGATCCCCTTTGGTCTCCAAACCTCCACCCGAATTAAGAGATCACTCGGAGTGATCGGTTTACAACTATCGGATCAGAACGGCTTTCTCATGGCCGGCGTCAGGCTTTCAGGGCTCGGCTGGCAGCTGGTTGGAGGGATGTCACAAACCACCGGACCATGTCGTCCTCATTGAGGGGTGTTGGCAGCGGAGAACGGGCGCCGTCAGGCTGCCGGTCGGCGGCAGTCCGCCAAGCGAAACCCCTATCCCCACACGCCAAACAGCAGAGAGAAATGGAGACTTCGATGCACGACATCTCTTCCGGGGGCGCGCAATCCGGCTTCGGGGCCGGCACGGCGGCCATCACGGGCCAGGCCGTGAAGGGCGGAACGGCGGTAACCCTCTTGCGGGCCGTGGCAGTTCTCTGCCTGCTCGGGACCCTGTCGCAGGGCCTTACGGCCGGGATGTTCCTGAACCGCGACGTGAATTCGATCGATGCGCACCAGATGAGCGCCTTTGTGGTGGAGTCCCTGGTGATCGTCCAGCTTGTGCTCGCCATCCTGGTGTGGCGCCGCAACCGCTGGCTGAAGTGGCCGCTCCCGGGGGCGATCGGCATCCTGGTGTTCACCTACACCCAGGCCGCGCTGGGCGTGGCGGGATCGGTCGCCGCTCACGTCACCCTCGGCGTGACCCTGAGCGCCATGGAGATGGCGATGGTCCTACGGTCGTTCCAACTCCGCGCGGCGGGCTCGACCACGGCCGCCTGACGGCAAAGCAGCCGCGACGGAAAGGCCCGTCGGATCTGTGGAGGACGAGGGCAAGCCGTCCAATCTCACCATCAGCCAGCGCCTCGGCGCCTTGGCCTGATTCGTCACCCGGCGACCCGACGGGGCGATAGCAGCTTGAGCAGGCGTGCTGTACAGCCTGTCCCGTCTGAGGCATGGTCTGCCTTCCAGAAGCGATGTCTGGAGGGGGACCTCAGAAGGGGCCTGGCCGGTTCTGCTCGCCTGGAACTGCTCTCCGGGATGGCCCTGCTGCGTCCCGAAGTTGCGATGTTGCGGGCTTGTGTCAATCGCCGGTTATGCAGTTCTCATGGCTGCCGCGCGGAGACCGTCTCGGCCTCATCGGCTGACGCTCGGGATCCCGGGGTCGGGCTTCGACGGGGCCCGGGGGCCATCCATCTCCTTGTGCTGGGCGGACGCCCGCGGGGTCGAGGGCAGTCCTGGGGATTGTGGTGGGGGCTCCGCGAAGCCCCCGCCGGGGTGGCGTGGTCAATGAAGGTCGGGGTGGCCTTGCTTGATCCGGTCGGACAGGGCCTGGCAGGTTTCGGGGTCGGGGACGAGAAAGGGCCCGGTGGGATCCTTGCTGTCGCGGAACAGGACGACGCGGCGGTGCCGGGTCCAGCGGGCGATGACATCAGCCTTTGAGCCGACGGCTTTCGGTGTGTCTGTGACGGTGCGCGAGCGCCCTTGTCGGCACTGCTTGGCCGGCGCTCGATCTGGATGATCCCGGAGCGTCTGGTCAGCCGGCACGATGGCCAAGCGGGCGTGGGCCTGGACCCATTGGTCGATCTCAGCGTCGCTCCCGCCGAAGCCGGCGATGTAGGCGCGCACCAGGGCTCAGGCGTACAGGAATCAGAAAGTTCTGACGTCGGCTGCAATCTGGCACATCAAGCAGGGGCAGCCGTCAGCACGACTACGGGAATCGGCAGCCGGACGGAGGGTTTCATGGGCGATCGCTTTTCGTTTCGGTGCTGGTCGCGCCTGAGTGTTCGCGCGCGGCGTGCCGGAGCGCTTTGAGGCCGTGTGCGATCGGTGGCTGGCGTTCGCTGCCCCGGCGGACGCAGGTGAGGATGCGGCGCACCGGCACGACCTCGCCCCGCAGCGGCACGCGGACGGTCCCGTCGTCGGGTGGCAGCGGCGCGAGCCGCGGCACCAGGCCGACCCCGAACCCGTGGGCGACCAACGCCGAGACCGCGAACCACTCGTAGGCCTCGTGGACGATCCGCGGCGTGAACCCGGCGGCGGAGCACGAGGCGAGCATCAGCTGGTGCTGGTCGGAGCGTTCCGGTGAGCCGATCCACGGCTCGCCCGCGGCGTCGGCGAGCCGGGCCGAGCCGGCGGCGGCGAGGAGGTGCCCGGCCGGGACGAGCAGGTCCTGTGGTTCGGCCAGCAGGGGCCACTGGCCGAAGCGCGTGTCGCCGGGCGGGGGCGTGTGCGCGCTCGGAATGAAGACCGCGATGTCGGCGCGCCGGGCCAGAAGGAGGTGGGCGGCGTCGTCGCTCTCCCGCTCGCTCATGTGGACGGTGAGGCGCGGGTGCTCCTGCCGAAGTATCGCGGCGGCGGGCGCCACGAGCGCCGCGAGGGCGCTGGAGACGCTGCAGAACCGGACCTGCCCGGACGTCCCTTCCCGGTGCTCGGCCAGTTCGGCGCGGGCCTGTTCCCACTGGGCGTGCAGGACGTCGGCGTGGCGCAGGACCGTGTGCGCCGCCGGTGTCAGCCGCACCCGCCGTCCCTGCGCCTGCAGCAGGTCCACGCCGAGGTCGCGGGCGAGCTGGCGGAGCTGCTGCGACACAGTCGAAGGGGTGAGGTGCAGCGCCTCGGCGGCGGCCGTGACCGTGCCGCGCTCGGCCAGCACCCGGAGCGTCCGGAGGCGGGGATCGATCATACGGCCATTCAACACGGTTTCATTCGGATTCTTTCGATGGACTCGAATGATCGCGTGATCGCAGACTGGCCGTATGACGGCGACCATGGACGCGCCCGCACGGGCGAGCGACGGGGAGGGCGGGCGGCGCCGCGTCCCGGCCCTGGCGCTGGTCCTGGGCAGCGTGGTCTCGGTACAGGCCGGGATGGCCTGCGGGAAGGGGCTGTTCGCGACAGTCGGACCGGCCGGTGTGGTAGCGCTCCGGCTGGGGTTCGCCGCGCTGGTCCTGCTCCTGCTCTGGCGGCCCCGGCCGCCGCGCGGGGAGTCGTTCGGCCTGGTCGCCGCGCTCGGCACGGCCATCGCCGGAATGCACCTCATCTTCCCGGCGATGGAGCGGCTGCCGGTCGGGGTCGCCTCGGCTTTGCAGTACCTCGGCCCGCTGACGCTCGCGCTGCTCCGCGCGCGCCGGAGGCGCGACCTGCTGTGGGCCGCGGTCGCGGGCGCGGGCGTTTTGCTCCTGCACGGCCCGGCGGGCGGCTCGCTCTCCCTCAGCGGAGCCGCGTTCGCGCTCGGATCGGGCGCCTGCATGGCGGCCTACCTGGTCCTCAACAAGCGCGCCGGGGCGAGCGCGGCGGACGGCGCGCCGCTGGCCTGGGCGGTCGCTTTCGCGGCCCTGCTGACCCTCCCGCTGGCACCGCTCGCCGGCCGCGAACTGACGCGGCCTGGCCCGCTCGCGGCCGGGCTCGGCATCGCCGTCCTGTCCGCGGTCATCCCGTGGTCGCTCGACATGGCGGCGCTGCGCCGCCTGCCCGACGGCGTGGTCGCCGTGCTGGTGAGCCTCGAACCCGCCGCGGGCGCGGTCGCCGGCCTCGTCCTGCTCGGCGAGCACCTTACCTGGACCGGCTGGACGGCGATCGGTTGTGTCTGCATCGCCTGCGCGGGCGCCTCCCTCGGCGCTTGGGACGGCAACTCACGGTGGCGGCCGGCCAAGGATGCTTGAGCACTGGTCACCGGCGCCGCGTTCGGCGCCGACGTCGATGCGCCGCTGACGCTGTGTTGATGCGCTGGGCCTCGGTGACCTGGTCTTCCGGGGTGGTACGGCCAGCGCCGTACCCCGATCGACCAGGTCGCGGACCCGCCGGTGCGGCCGCACACGGTAACGAGCACGCCTCCGGCGGCCCGGCGACGCAACTTCAGGGCCTCCGTCGTCAGCGGCGGCCTCGCATCTGCGGGCGAACGCCGGCACGGGCAACAGCGTCCACGGGCAGATCCGACGCGGTCTGGCTCCGTGGTCCGGCATTCATCGGTTCGGGAGGCCGGTGGGGACGGCGGCCGGTTCGGGGGCGTTGCGGGGGCGTGGCGGTTCCACTTCGGGGTCCGGTGTGGCGCGTGGGGGTGATTTGAGGGTCAGGCTGGCCAGGATGGTGGTCACTAGGGCCATCACCACGAGCATGGCGAACAGGCGCTCGGTGATGAGGCCGAGCGTGTGCCCGATGTCCAGCATCACCAGCTCGGTGACACCCCGGGCGCTCATCATCACCGACAGGTCTCCGGTGTCGCGCCAGTTCAGGCCCGCGAGCCGGGCGCTGCAGGCGGTGGCCGCGCACTTGGCGGCGATGGCGGCGATGACGATGCCGGCGCAGAGGGCGGCGTTGGTGGCCCCGGCGAGGTCGCCGATGTTGGTCTTGAGGCCGATGAGGGCGAAGAACAGCGGTAGCAGGAACCAGGAGGTGAGGTTGCTGATGGTCGCCGCCAGGCGCGTGATCACCGGTGCCGTGCGCGGCGCGATCAGTCCCGCGAGGAACGCGCCGAAGATCATGTGGACGCCGATGAGTTCGGTGACCAGCGCGGAGGCGACAAGCCCGCCCAGGCATGTGGCGACGAGCGTGCCGGACCACCGGCGGTCGTGCTGGGCCGCGCGGGCGAGGCGTGCGAGCAGCGGGCGGGCGGCGAGCCACATGAAGAGGGCGAAGCCCGCGGTGAGCGCCAGTGTCAGGACGAGGCCGTGGTAGCCGTCGCCGTGGATCAGGGCGATCACGAGCGCGAGGATCGCCCAGGCGGTGATGTCGCAGATGGCCGCGCCGGCAAGGCCGAGGGCACCGGTGCGGGTGCCGATCCGGCCGCTCTCGGTGAGGATCCGGGCGAGCACCGGCAATGCCGTCACGCTGAGCGCGAGGCCGATGAACAATGTGTACGCGGTCTCGGGGGCGTCCGGCGGACGCAGACCCGCGGGCAGCCACAGGGCGAGGAGCGCGCCGGTCAGGAGCGGGAGGGCGAGGGTGCCGTGCCCGATGACCAGCGAGGTCGTGCCGGATCTGCGGAGCAGCGTTATCGGCAGTTCGAGTCCGATGACGAACATGAACAGCAGCACGCCGAGCTGGGCGAGGACGTTGATGAGGTCGTAGGTTTCGTGGCCGAAGAGAGCGGTCTGGGTGCGAGGAAGCAGCGCACCGAGGACGGAAGGGCCGAGCGCTATGCCGGCGATCATCTCGCCGATCAGCCGGGGCAGGCCGAGCCGCCGGCAGAGCAGGCCGCCCGCGTGCGCGGTCAGGATCACGATGGACGCGGACAGCAGTAACCGGAAGACCGTGTCGGGGGTGGTCGTGGTGTCGGCCGGCGCCGGGCCCGCGTCCCGCGTCCCGTACCTGATCAAGAGGAACGCGGCGGTGAGGGGGGCGATCACCACGACGGTGTAGGCGATGGCCGGGCGGTATCGGCGGGCCGTCGCGGGCCGGGGGTCCTGGTCGGCGGTCAGCATGGTGTCTCCGGGGTACCGGGCGTGTCCGGCTCGCGAGCCTGTGTGGTCGCGATCACCAGGGCCGCCAGCAGCGCGGACGCACAGCCGAGCAGCCCGACGGCGGAGAGCGGGAGAACCGACAGGGTGCTGGCGCCGACGCCGAACCCCAGGCCCTGCGCGGTGTTCAGCAGGGCGAATCCCTCGGCGCGGCGCGTGGGCGGTACCCGGGATTCGGCGGCGACCGAGCTGACCGCGCTGAACGGGGCCGTGCACAGGCCCGCGGCGGCGGCGCCCACGAGCATGACGGGCAGGCTGGGCGCGAGCGTGACCGTGAGTCCGCCGCCGGCCAGTACCAGCAGCAGGACCACGGCCAGGACGACGCTCGCCCGCCGGTCGCGCAGGGAGTACACCGCGCCGCCGCCGATGGCCGCGGCGCACAGCGTGGCGACGAGGATCGAGGCCAGCCCGGTCCCCCCGCCATAGCGGTCGGCCAGGGGCAGCGCGGCGACCTCGATGGTGCTCAGCAGGTGTCCGAGGGCAAACACGCCGAAGGCCCAGCCGAACAGCGGCTTCACCAGCGCGCCGGCCGGACCCGCGCGTCCGGTCCCGGCTCCGGCCCGGCCGCCGGGGACGAACAACGCCGCCGCCGCGGACGCCACCGCCATGATCAGGATCGGGGTGGTCGCCGAGATCTGGGTCAGCAGCGCCACCAGCAGCGGGCCGCCGACGATCACTCCCTCCACCAGCATCGCGTTGACGGCGACCGCCCTGGCCAGCAGCGACTCCCCGACCACGGTCGTCAGCAGCGCGCGCAGGCCGCCCAGCAGCCCGCCGCCGAGCGCGCCCACCAGCACCGCCGTCGCGATGAGGACCACGGGCGGCAGGTCGCCCAGGGCCGCGGCGAGCAGGCCGAGGTAGGCCGCCCCGCAAAACACCAGGAGAACCCGCAGCGGACGCGCGATACCGAAGCGGTCGAGCAGTCGGCCGACCGGCACCGCGCACACCACCTCAGCGATCATGATGGCCGAGACCATCGCGGCACCGGTGGTGTAGGAGCCGGTCACCGCGGCCGTCAGCGCGGTGAACGCCAGCGGTGCCATCGCGATGGGCAGCCGCGTGAGCTGGGCGCCGGCGTACCACTGCAGGCAGGCCCTGTTCCGCAGCAGGGGCCACGGGCCGAGCCTCGCGGCGCCGGTGCCGGCCGCCGGGTCCTTGGCGGTCATCGCGTTCCGGCCGGTTCGCGGCCGTCGGCCCCCAGGACGATCTCGACGGAGTCCCGCGCCGCGCTCAGGGCGGCCGCCACCTCGGCACGGGTATCGCCGCGGGCCATCACCCAGCCGACGCGGCCGTAGGCGTCGACCGCCGGGCCGACCCGCGTGCCCCGGTCCGCGGTGATCCTGACATCCACCACGCCGGGCACCGAACGGGCCTCGTCCAGGCCCCGGATCTCCTCCACGACACCGTGGCCGGACTGGAGCAGGAACTCGATCCCGGCGCAGCCGTCCATCCGATCGGGCAGCGCGTACTCCGCGCCCGCGGCCGACTTGAGCTGGCATTCGATCAGGTCGACGCCCGTGGCCAGCCTGATCAGCTCGGGGATCATACCGCCCGCGAGCCGGGGGTTGATCTCGATGATCGCGGGCCCGTCCGGTGTCAGCTTGACCTCGGTGTGCGTCGCGCCATGCGAGACGCCCGCCGCCACGAGCGCGCGGCGGACCATCGCGGCCATTCCGGCGATCACCGGCTCCGGCAGCGGCGCGGGCAGGATGTGGCGCCGCTCGACGAAGTGCGGCGGCTCGCCGCACGTCTTCTCCACGGCGGCCACCAGTGAGTGCACACCGTCCGCGCCGAACATCTCCAGGCTGTACTCCGGGTGGTCGAGCAGTTCCTCGACCAGCACTTTCCGGGCCGCGGACTGGCCGCGTCCGTTGGTCGTCCGCGCCAGGATGCGGGCCGCCTGCCGCCGGGCGTCCTCGACGGTCTCGCAGCGCAGCACGTCGGTGGACCCGGAGTCGTTGACGGGCTTGACGACGCAGGGCGGTCCGAGGCGGGTGAACGCGGCGTCCACCTGGCCCGGGTCGGTGATGACCTCGTAGTCGGGTTGCAGGACGCCCGCCTTGCGCAACGCCTCGCGCAGCGCGGCCTTGTCGCGGCAGGTCGCCACGGCGCCGGGGTTGTCGCCCGGCAGTCCGAGGTCCGCGGACAGGGAGGCCGCCGCGTCCAGATAGAACTCGCTGGTCGTGGAGACGCCCGCGATGGCGCCGCGGTCGAACTCGGCGTTCAGCGTCGCGCGGAGGGCGGACAGGTCGTTGGTGTCGCAGTCGACTATGCGCGGCGCCACGCTCTCAAGCCCGTGGTACCGGCCGGGGTCGCTGGTGACCAGCACCGGCTCGAAGCCGAGCGAGCGGGCGCGGCGCAGCGCCAGCATCCCCGAACCGGTCGTGTTCGACTCGATGAACACGAAGGTCCTCGCCCGCCGCCGCTCGTTGAGCACGGCGTACGACCACCCCGACACCGGTGTCGCCGGCGCCACCTGGCGTGGCCTGCGCGCCACCGGTTCGGCCTTCAGCTTGCACTCGTCCCAGTACGGGTCGCTGTAGACGGTCTCGATGTACCGGTCACCGCGGTCGGCGAAGATCCCGACGATTCTGGTGCCTGGACGGGTGCGCGCCGCCAGGCCGCGCAGCACCTTGTAGACCGAACCGGAGGTGTTGCCGTAGAACAGCTTCTGCTCATCGGCGAGCTCGCGGGTGGCGGCGAACGCCTCGTGGTCGTTCAGCCAGTGCACCTCGTCGATCGTGGAGCGGTCGACGTTCGGCGGGTGGAGGCTGTTGCCGAGCCCCGACTGCCGCCGGCCTGGAGTGTCCGGCTGATCGAAGATGACGCTGCCCACGGCGTCCACTCCCACCGTGTAGAGGTCGGGCATCAGCTTGCGCAGCGCGCGGGAAGTACCGCACAGCGAGCCGCCGCTGCCCACCGCGCCGACCAGGATGTCGATGCGGTCGAGGTCGGCGGCCAGTTCGCCGGCCAACGGCGCGTAGGAGGCCGGGTCGTCGGGATTCTCGTACTGCCGCACCCAGTAGGCCCCCGGGTTGGCGTCCATGACCTCCGCCAGACGGGTCAGCCGCGCGCCCTGCCAGCCACGGTCGTCCACCAGGCTGAGCATCGAGCAGCGCAACTCGCCGTCGCCCCCTCGCCGGCGCCGTGATGTCGATCAGCCGTGCCTCGGCCAGCTGGTCCCGCAGTTCCCCGGCCTCCGCGGGAGAGGTGCCCGTCAAGGCCGCGGTGACCCAGGCCGGGAACTCCGAATGGCCGAGCAGTCCGATCCTGCGGTAGAGGACCCGCGTCCGCGGACGCAGGTTCCGATAGGCGAGCGAGAGGTTCGACCGGACGTCGAGCTCCTCGAAGAGGAGATGGTTCAGCCGATCCTTCTCGTTCCCCAGCAGCCGGGTCAGGTAGGACAGCGACCAGTGCGGACGTGCCGCGAGCTTCGCCGTGACGATGCGCAGCGCGATGGGAATCCCGCCGCAGAGGTCGATGATGCCCTGGGCGGCCTGGGGATCGCCGAGCATGCGCCCGTCGTCGATCGACTTGCGCAGGAACTCCGTGGCCTCCCGGGCATCGAACGTGCCGACCTCCATCCGGTGCGCCCCTGGCAGCCGGGACAGCCGGCTCTTGCTCGTCATGATCACCGCGCAGTTCCCGCCGCCGGGCAGCAGCGGCAGCACCTGCTCCTCCGCGCGCACATCGTCCAGCACGACGAGCAGGCGCCACTCGGCCAGGAAGCTGCGATACAGGTTGGCGCGTTCCTCGACGTCCGCCGGGATCACCGCGGGCGGCGCGCCGAGCGCGCGCAGGAAACGGCCGAGCACGCGGGACGCGGTGTCGTCGCTCTCCCAGAGATCGCCGCTGTGCAGGTCGATGAAGAGCTGGCCGTCAGGGAAGTCGGAGGCCGCCTGGTGCGCCGCGCGGAGCGCGACGGCGGTCTTGCCCGTGCCGGCGGCGCCCGTGATGACGATGATGGGAGTGGGGCCGTCGGACACGTTCGTGAGCACGGCGTCGATCCCCGCCAGCAGCTGTTCCCGTCCCGTGAAATCGGCGACCGGCGCGGGAAGCTGCCGGGGCACGATCGGCATTGACCGTCCGTCGCCGACACCGGCCGCCGGCCGGTCGCGGACCGGGTTGGCCACCCGGTCCTCCGCGAGGATCGTCTCCTCCAGTTCGCGCAGCTCCGGGCCGGGTTCTATGCCGATCTCGTCGATGAAGCGCCGGCGCGCGTCCTGGTAGACCTCCAGGGCCTCGGCGCGGCGCCCCGCACGGTACAGGGCGCTCATGTGGGTCAAGCGCAGGCCCTCGCGCAGCGGGTAGCGCGCCGCCAACGGCACGACCTTGGCCAGCACGTCGGCGTAGCGCCCCATGTCGAGCTCGAGCGCCATGCACTCTTCCTCGACGGCGGCGCGCCGCTCGCCGAGCCCGACGGCCGCGCTCTCGACGAGGGCGCTGCCCGAACCGGCGAGTGCCTCGTCCCGCCACAGCGCCAGTGCCTCGGTGAACCGGGCGATCGCCGCTTCCGGGCGCCCGTCCGCGGCGCTCGCCCGCCCGGCCGCGACGAGCGCCTCGAACCGCTGCGCGTCGACCGCGTCGTCGTCGACGACGATGAGGTACCCCGGCGGCCGCGTGCCGATCATGTCGGGTTCCCCGACCTCGGCGAACCTGGCCCGTAACGCGGAGACGCACACATGGATCTGGGCACGGGCGGTCGCCGGGGGCTCACGTTCCCAGAGCGCGTCGATGAGCCGCTCGGTCGAGACGACATGATTGGGCTGGAACAACAGGAGAGAAAGGATGACGCGCTGGCGGCGGCTCTTGATGATCACCGGCTTCCCGCCGTGCTCGATGGCGAGAGGTCCGAGTATTCTGAAATCAAGCCTCATGAGAACCCAATCACAGAAAGCGTCAGTCCGAAAAGTGACGTCAGGGCGGGGGCCGGGAACCATGCGGTTAATTACACTTGATCAACCATCGATAGTAGATGGCCCCCTATGCCATGTAAAGGCTGCGCGGCAATCGAACTGGTGGCGATTATTTCATTGAATCCTTTCACGTTCGCTTCGCCTGCACATCCGTGGGTGCCGGGACGGCGGCGCTGCGCCGGTCGGGACGGACGCGGCGGCGTTCATCCGGTGTTGGTCGACGGTTCGCCGAGTAGTAAGGGCTGGTCACGGCGCACGGCAAGGCCGGCGATGCGCGAGCCGGGCACCGAACGGGAGGTCACGCGCCGCCGAACGTACCCGGAGGACGAACCCCAAACAGGCCGGCACGCTGACCGGCAATCACCGCACCGTGGAAGCGACAAAAACGGTGTCGACCACCGCCAGGCCCAGTTACCACACGGCCGGAGGACCGCCCGCCCTCAAGGCAAAGTAAGCCGAACTCGCTGACAATAGCGAGGTCACATCCATGAACGTCGAGTATCCGGCCTTCTCCGTACCGAATGGGCCCGCTCATCACACCCGATGAGATTTTCGCGCCCCGGACGTGGACATCGAGCGCAAGCGAGGGCCCCACAGCCGGTAGCGCCCGCCCCGCGCCTGAGCCGGTGGTGGGGCTCGACCGTCTCACGAGGGAAGGCCCTACCACCGCGGCCATTTCCCTCCCCGCCCGGTTCACGTCGGGGTGTGGCTTCGGCTCCTGCGCACGATGCTGGACGAGGTCAGAGGCCGATCCACCCCTGGACACCGTGCTGGCGCCGTCCTGGGAGTTGAAGGACGCGGCCGCAGGTCTGACCCTGCCCACCTGCGACGGCACAGATCCAGAACTCGCAGAGCTGTCCTCGATCCCTGACGATGGAACGGGCGGTCACGATGAGAGGCGCCCGCCAGGCTCCTTGACGTGACCGGCCGTTCGGTCGCTGTTCAAGCCCCGACGCCTATCCGCTGGGCCGGGTGAGGCGCGGAGAAGGCGACGGGACGACCTTGGGCAGCCGGTTCGTCCATTCCGCGGTGAGCACGGTGGTGGTGATCGTCCCAGGCCCCGGATAGGCAAAGGTGATGCTGCGGACCAGAGAGGTCGCAGGATCAACAACCAGTTCGAACCGGCTTTTCTGCTCAAGAATGGCCAGGCCCTGCCCGCCGTCGCGCCTGCCCAGGCTCTTGACGTTCGGGGAGGAGGCGATCGCGCGGAAGGCGGCGGCGCGGACCTTCGGTGGCGCCGGTACCCGGTAAAGCAATTGGATCAGGAGGGCGCGGACATCGGAGTCGGTGACCGGAACGGGATGCTTCCAGTTCTTCCGGTACCGGTTCAGCAGGTCGCGGATCCATGTTCTCAGCGCGGCCGGTTCGGTGGGCAGCCGCCGGATCTGCGCGAAGCTCACATCCGTTTCGTCCAGCAGTCCCTCTCCTTCGATCTCGCTGACCGTACCCGCAGGACCCAGCGTGCTCCATTGCCGGCCGTCGGGCCGCGTCCAGGTTTCGAAAGTGATGGGAGTCCCGCGAGGTCCTGGGGAGCCGGAATGTTGGCCTGGCGGCCTTGGCTTCTGGCTACGGCGGATCACTTTGACGTGCCAATAGGTTCCAGCGCCGGTCGGCCTGGACTCCGCGACGGCGGCGGCCGCGAAAAGGACCTGGCGGCCGGTCAACTGAGTCGCGTCCGGGGGGCTTTGGGGGACGGGCGCTGTCAGGGTCGTGACCGCCACAGCGGTGGCCGTCGCCACGGCGGCCAGGCCGAGACCGGCCGCCAGTCGGCCGCTTCTGCGCTTTCGCGCCCGACCGTGCGTCTTGCGCTCAAGTCGGCGGCGGCCGCGATCCACCACGTCGCTGGACGGCGCGGGTTTGGCCAGTAGCGTGCCGAGCCGATCGAGATCATCCATGGCCTGCCTCCTGATCGATCGCTTTGTGGAGCTTGGTTCGGGCGCGGCTGAGCCGGGAGCCCACGGTGCCGTAGGAGACAGCGAGCGCCTGGGCGACCTCCTCATGGCTGAGCTGCCCGAGTGCCACCAGCAGAACGACGTCGCGCTCACCGCGCGACAGCTTGGTCAGTGCCCGCGCCAACTGCGGTTGCATGCGCTCGGCGGCCACCACGGCGACGACGCGGTCCTCATGGCTGCCGGCCACCGGCTCGGGACTCATACGAGCCAGCAGTCGGTAGTGCCGGGCCTCCTTTCGCCGATGTCGAGCCACCATGTTGGTGGCGATTCCGAAGAGCCAGGGCCGCAGGGCGCCGCGTTCGGAATCGAACCGGTCCCGCTGGTCGAACGCCACGAGAAACGTCTCGGCGGCGACGTCCTCGGCTGACTGCACGTCCAGCCGACCGGCCACATACAGGTAGATGTCATGGAAATACCGGTCGTAGACCGCGGTGAAGAGCTCGGGATCCTTCCGGAATCCGGCGACGAGATCGGCGTCGTCGACCTGTCGGCTCACGAGAGCGCCCACGTCGCTGTCCCCGTCATGCGCGTACCTCCTCAGCGTCGGACGCTGTCACCCATACTTCGTCACAACCCCGAATCGCTTTCCGCCCGTTGGCGAGGCGACTGCCAGGTGGTTCACACGCCAGTGATCCACTAGATATGCGCTGGCGCGCTACCTGCGCCGCCGCGGCGTGTTCCATCGTCGCACTGGCTATGGACCGCTCCACCGAAGTCCTGGCGGCCAACCTGGCCGTGGCGAAGGCCGGCGGTCGCGCAACCTTCATTTCAAAGGTTCGGGACCGGTCTCGGGTCCTTGATCTTAGGATCGCCGCGTGGCTTCCTCGCGCCAGTCGCTAGTAAGGCAGCCAGTTAATCGATCGGAATGCTTCCGCAGCGGATTGAGGAATCACAATGTCTGAGACCTCCGGCTCTGCAGAACCATCGCTCATAGTGTGCAGGGTGTGCAACAAACCTCTTAGTCGCTTGAGCGAGCGCACAAACATCAGCGACCCCACCACTGAGGTCGCCGGCTCCGTTCGGTACGTCCATGTACCTGCGCAGGACGAAGACCACGAACCAGTCCCCGTCAACGCGCCCAACGAAATCGGTATCTGCGACTTCTGCAATTCGCCAGACCCGAGATTCATCTTTGCGCCCCGTCACCCCATTCAGATTACTAGAAATGGTGTAACGTTCGATTACTCGACGCCATGGGCGTGCTGCGATGACTGTTTGCATCCAGTTCGAAACCAGGACAGGAGGGCACTCCTGCGCCGATCCATGAGCTCACCATACAGTTCTGTGAAGGACTTGCCATGGCGTGAGAAAAGGAGGAGACGCGCGCATATTCGCAGGCTCCATGGCGCGTACTTCGACTCGTTTCCTGAGGGCCCATACGAGTTGCACCCATGACGGCCCGGGGCTCCCGACGCTACGCCCAGAGGCGAAGTAGCGGCCTAATCACAGGTCGTCATGGGTCGGGCTGCGGTTTCGTCGTGTTCGCGGAGCATTCGCAGGTCCGGACACCGGGCGAGCGTGCTGACGGCGATCGATTTCAAGGGCGGGCCGGGCACCGGCGCTGATGCAGGCGGTGGTCATCCTCAAGGGCCTGAACGCCACGGGTGGCCGGCAAGGTGCCCTGACACGGTGACCGGTTTTGTGCGTGTGACATGTCGGGCTCGCGCCGTTACGCTGGCCCGCCACCTACTTGTGCACGCTAGAGCGAGGCAAGGAGGAGTTGCGCGCCGCCCTGGAGGAGTCCCTCTCCGGCGCCTCCCGCGACGACATCGGCACGGTCGGGCTGGACGACGATGGCCGGCTGGTGGTGCCCTTGGCCGGGATGCTGCCGGTCGCGCCCATCGCCTCGCTGCTGATCGAGTAAGACGCCCGCTCCGAGTTCTTGGACTGTTGCGCTCACGCTGGTGGGCGCAGGCTGGCCCGGACCGCCGAGACCAAGGGCAACATCCTCGCGGTCCTGATCGTCCAGGCCGCGAGTCTGGGCCAGCGCCAACATCAACTTCCTCGGCGTCATTGACGTCGGCGCCGAGCTCGACGGGAGAGGCTGGCGGACGTTCCGTTTGGCGTGGCTACGTCAGCTCGACCTGGGCTCGGCCCGAGGATGAGGTCGCCCGGACCGCCGGGCGGGTCGGAGATCGCGTCGAGGTGGCGGGCGGTCTGTGCCGGATGGGTGAGCTGCGGGTAGTGTCCGGCCCCGGCGGTCTCGGTCACCGGGTTGTCGACGTCCACGGCCAACGGGTCGGCCGCGCCCACGATGATCTCGACCGGGATGTTTACCTGGGACAGTCGCGACCCGCGCTTGCTCGCGGTCGGTGTAGTCCGTGCGCAGGGCTGTGACCACCCGGCGTGCCACCCCCGGACGCCGCAGGTCGGCTGCGGCGCTGGCGACCTCCGGTGCCTCCGGGAGGCCGAGCGTCTCGGCCAGACGGGAGGTGGACATGCGGCGCATCATCGGCACGGCGATACGCGAGCGCGTGAACCGCGAGGCGGGGGTCTGCAGGAACGACGGGGAGATGAGTACGAGTTTGCTGACGATCTTGAAGGCTTTGAGTGGGTCGATTGCCGCAGGTCACTGGCTGTCACGCCGTCCGGCACCGCGCGGTTCCGGTCCGGGCAGGACGGGGTAGGACCGGCACGGCCCACGGCGACGCGGCCGGATAATCCGATCGGCAGCGTGAGGACGAGAAACGTCTTCGCGGGTGGGCGGGCACTTTCGGCGGCCGCGGCGAGGCCCTGGCGCCGATCGGGGTCGAACCGTGTTTCCCCGATACGATCGCCTCCCATGCGAGCGCTGTTTGAGGCGGTATACGCCGATGGATGGGACGATGAGGTCGTCAATCCGCTGACCCGCGCGGTGGCCGAGGCCCGTGACGCGGCCGGGGAGCCGTACACCGTCCTGCTGCTCATCGACGGCCGACGGCACGCCGTGCTCGATATCTCCTGGAGCGACGGGTACTGCCGCGTGGAGCGGTACGACGCGGCGGGCCGGCGGCTGTCCCAGCACGAGCTGCGTGGCACGCCTGACGGGGACCTGTTCCTGCGCCGCGCCCGCACGTGGGATGGCAGCGCCACACCTGACGCGGGCGTGTTCGAGTTCCCGCACGTCGCCGCCCGGCACGTCACGACGTACCGCCTCAGCGGAGAGCGCACGGACGTCGACGAGCCGCTCGGCGACCGCGGCTCCCGGAATGAGTCTCGTTCGTCGCAGAGTCCACCCCGGCTGCCGATTCCGAGGTTCGGCCAGTGGCAGGGCTTGCTCGGACTCGCCGGTGACGGGCTGTCCGACATCGTCGATGCCGCCCACAACCCGATGCCGGTTCGTACGGGTTCCCGCCCACCATGGCGTCCGCCCCGGCCATTGCAGCCGTCCGGGATCGAGGAACTGTTCGCCACCGGCGCCGAGCGCGTCATCAAGGACCGGCGTCTCCGGTTGAGCACCCGTGGCGCCGGGTCGTTGCGCCTGCCTTCCGGTCGGCTGGTCGCGGCCGATCCGTCGTCGTTGCCCTACGACGGTGAGCCGTTCAGCGTCACCGTCTCGCCGGGCACGTATCCGGTGACGGTCAGCCTGGCCACTTTCATCGACGACCCCGGCCACAGCCGTGTCGTCGCCGCCCGGCTCGACGTCACGGACCGGCCCGTGGACCGCTGGGAACTGGCCCTGCGCGACAGCCAGGACCCTCTCGACCTCGGCCACCAGGAGTTCTTCGGATTCGGCGTCGACGCTGGTATGGCCTGCTTCGTCGACGCCGAGGCTTGCGACCGGCTCTCAGACGTATGGCACACCCTGGACGGTTTGGTCGAGCCGCGTCACCTTGAGGTCGGCGACGGCGACATGGTGGCGTGGTCCAGCGGCTGGGGCGACGGCGCGTACCCTACCTGGATCGGTCGCGACTCCACCGGCGCGGTCGCCTGCTTCGTCGCGGACATGCTGCTGTTCCCGTCCGAGTCCGCCGACGACGATGAGGACGACGACGACTAACGCCGACAGCGCGAGAACGCTCACGAACCTAGGCTCTCCGCTTGTCCCCTGACCTGCCCGGAGCAGGCTCTGGTGCGCGCGGCGGCCGCCGTGCGCGTACGACTCTGCGACGCTGTGGCCGGCTTGTCTGGCAGGTGGTGCGCCAACCCTGGTTGGCCGTCCGGTTGGGGCTCCGGGCTGGTTGAAGAGATCGTCAGGACCCCATGGTGGGGTGGCGGTTGGCGCTGGCAGGCGAGTGGCGCGGCGGCTCGCTGGGCAGGCCGACCAGGTAGGTCGGGTGTCCGGGCGGGAGCCTGGAATGGCGGGAGCGTCGGTCGCGGGCCCGTTCCCGGGTGTCCAGCGACAGCTCGGCGTGACGCTTCTCAAAGCTCTCTGGCTAGGTTCTGTCGCGCCGCAATAGCTTGGGCGGGTGGTGGAGTCTCGGTTTCCGCGTGGCCGTAAGGCCGATGCGATCGTCGCCGTTGTGGCGTTCGCCCTGGATCTGGCCGATCTGCTGGTTCGCGCGGTCGGCGAGGTCTCCGCGTACCGGCTCCTCGTGGTCGTGGCCGGGCTGACGGCGGCGGGCGCGACGCTGATGGTGCGGCGGCGTCGGCCAATGGTCACGCTTGTCATCGTCGTCGCCGCCGATGTGCTGCTGAGCGTGCTCGCGGGGCCATGGAGCGGCTCGATCAGCACGGTGTCTCTCATCGCCCTCTACAGCGCCGGGCGGTACCTGCCGGTCGCCCGGGGCTGGGTGGCGGGCGGCGGCGCCGTTGTGCTGCTGGCGGTTCCGGCCGCCGTCCGGGACGGTGTGGGCGGGCTGGGGGACGACACTCTCCCGACCTTTCTGGTAGTCGTGGTGGGCCAGCTGGTCGCGGCGCGGGAGGAGCTCACGCTTCGCCATCGCGCGCAGGCGGTCGAGGTGGCGGTGCACGACGAACGGCGCCGGATCGCGCGAGAGCTGCACGACGTCGTCGCGCATCACATCGGTGTCATGAACGCGCTGGTCGGCGCCGCCCGTACGACGATGACACGCGCCCCGGACAAGTCCCGGGAGGCCCTTGAGGCGGCGGAGCGGACCGCCCGGGAGGCGATGGTCGAGATGCGGGAGATGCTGGCGGTGCTCAGGGCGGAGGACGGCGCCGACATCGACGGCGGCGAGTCGGCGACGGCTGAGGGTGTGACGGCGCTGGTGCGGCGGGCCGGAGAGACCGGGGTCCGGGCGACCCTGGAGGTGTCGGGCGTCTCGCGCCCGTTGCCGTCGGCGGTCGATCGAGCCGTTTACCGCGTGACGCAGGAGGCCCTCACCAACGTTCGCAAGTACGCGAGCGGAGCCCGTGCGACGGTCCACCTTCGCTATGCGCCTGACGCGGTGAGCGTGGAGATCGTCGACGACGGTCCGCGGAGAGGGCTGCCCGTCGGGCAGGTCCCGCCCGAGGGCGGGCACGGTCTGGTGGGAATGGCCGAACGGGTGGCTCTGTGCGGCGGGACGATCCAGGCCGCGCCTCGTCCGGAGGGTGGGTTCCGCGTCGCGGCGCACATCCCGTTGCTGGTGCCGCAGGCGGATCACGACCTCGGCGCCGGTTCGCCGGAGCGCCCGCGATGATCCGGGTCCTGATCGCGGACGACCAGGCCCTGATCCGGGTGGCGTTCCGGATGATCGTGGATGAGCAGCCGGACATGGAGGTCGCCGGCGAGGCCGCCGACGGGGTGGACGCGGTCACCCTGGCCCAGCGGCTCCGGCCCGACGTGGTCCTCATGGACGTCCGGATGCCGCGGCTGGACGGCATCCAGGCGACCCGAAGGATCGTCGGCGTCCTGCCGCGCGTTCGTGTGCTCGCGCTGAGCACCTTCGATCTGGACGAGCACGTCGTGGCGGCCCTGCGCGCAGGCGCGTCGGGCTTTCTGCCGCTGGACGTCTCACCGGAGGAGCTCACCGAGGCGATCCGCATCGTGCACCGGGGGGATTCGGCCGTGGCGCCCCGCCTGCTGACCTATCTGATCGGCACTTTCATCCGGACGTCGCGGCCCCGCCATGCCGTCACGCCGCCCGCGCTCGCGGGCCTCAGCGCCCGTGAGCTCGACATTCTCATCCTCATCGCCCGGGGATTATCCAATGCCGACATCGCCGAGACGCTCGCCATCGCCGAATCCACGGTCAAGAACCACGTGACGAGCATATTCGGCAAGCTGCGGATCAGGGACCGCGCGCAGGCGGTCATCGCCGCCTATGAGGCGGGACTGGTCACGCCGGGCGCCGGCGCCCAGGACGGCGCCACCGGGCCGCCGGCCTCGTCCGCCCGCTCGACCAGAGGACTAGGAACCTGGTCCTAATCCGCGTGCGGAGATCGTCGGGCAGGCCGAAGCGATGGCGAAGCCCACGACATTACGTTTCGTTTCGTGGACTCTGTCACAACGGCGCCTGACCCGCCCGTTACCGCCGCCCCGCGCCGCATCGCCGCACTGGACGCGCTTCGCGGCTTCGCCCTTTTCGGCATTCTGATCGCCAATGTCATCGTCGTTTCGACACTGCTGACGCTGGGAGCCCGCGGCGACGACCAGCCCCTTTTCGACGGCGCGGTGGATCGGACCGTTCTGACGCTGATGGACCTGCTGTTCTTGGGCAAGTTCTTTCTGCTCTTCTCGCTTCTGTTCGGTTATTCGTTCACGCTCCAGATAGAGGCGGCCGTCCGGGCCGGGGTCGCGCCGGTTCCGCGCCTGTCGCGCAGATGCGGCGTCCTGTTCGTCATCGGCCTCGCCCACGTCCTGTTCCTGTGGTTCGGGGACATCCTCACCTTGTACGCGGCGCTGTGCCTGGTCCTGATCCTGCTGCGAAACGTCCGGGCCGGCACCGCCGCGGTCCTCGGCTGCGGCGTTCTCGTCGTGGCCTCCGCGCTGGCCCTGCTGCCCGGCGACGGCGGCGGCCTCGGGCTGGACTTCTTCGACTTCGACCGGGTCCACCGGGCCTACACCGGCGGGCCGCTGGACACCCTGGAGGCCCAGCTCGGCCTGGCCCCCCGGTTCATGGCCGTGATCTGGACGGGGCAGGGCCCGTCGGCGCTCGGCATGTTCCTGCTCGGCCTGGCCGCCGGCAAGGCGCGGCTGCTGGACGGCGGGCCGGGCCTGCCGGCGTGGCTCGTCCGCCTTCAGTGGATCGGCCTGCCGGTGGGCGGCGCGATGGCGGTGTGGACGGTCGGCGACTGCGACGGAGAGCTGCCCGCCCACGGCGACGCGCTCCAGATCCTCACCAACCCGCTGGTCACCGTCGCCTACGCGGTCACGATCCTGCGGCTCATCAGGCGCGGTGAGAGGTCCCGGACGGCGGCCGCGCTGGCTTCGGCGCTGGCTCCCGCCGGACGGATGGCGGCGACGAACTACATCGCCCAGTCACTGGTGTTCGCCCTCGTCTACACCGGCTACGGGCTCGCCCTGGTCGACCGGGTGCCGCCCCTCGGCGTCGTCGCCATCGCGGTGGCGACCTTTCTCCTCCAGCTCGCCGCGAGCGCGTGGTGGTTGAGGCGGCATCCCTACGGGCCCGTCGAGTGGGTCATGCGCGCCGTCACGAACGCGAAGAAGCCGGCCTGGCGCTCGCACCCCGCCCCGGGCCGAGCGGACTGAGAATTCGATCAAGAAGGACGTGGTGAGCATGACGATGTGTGCCAAGAACGGCCGCCGTGAGCGGCGGACGATATGGCGTGCGACCGCCGCGGCGGGCACGGTGCTGTCCGTCGCGGCGGTCGGGATGGTGGGAGCCGTGCCGGCGAGGGGACGGGCGGGAACGGCGATCACCGTGCAGGGAGAGGCGTCGGCGGGGACGAACATCCCGGTGGCGAAGGACGGCCGGGCGTCGGGCGGCGCCTACCTCAGGCTGGACACCACCCGTGAACCGCCGTCCGGTGGGTGGTACGCCACCTTCCGGGTGGACGCGCCGGCGGCCGGGGCGTACCGGATGGAGGTGGTGGCGTCCTCCCCCGTCGAGCAGTCGGAGGAGGAGACAGGGGGATCGTTCTTCGACCTGTCGGTCAACGGGGCGCCGTTCGCGCAGGCCGCCCGGTCGCAGCCGCAGTGGGTCGGTTCACCGCGCGCGTGGAGTGATCTGTACCGGCTGCGGCTGGACGACGTGGAACTGCGGCGCGGGACCAACACGATCACGTTCAGGGTGAACGAGGTGATGGCGTCGTCCGTCCGGTACCGGCTGCTCCTGGACGCGTTCACGCTGGCACGGACGGACCTCGCCCTGCGCGACATGGGGCTGGCCGCCCCCGGCAACGTGGGCGTCTACCAGGACGGCGAGCGAGCGGACCTGCTGCTGCGGCTCAACGCCCGCACGCCGGACGCGCGGCCGGTCCGGTACGAGATCAGTGACTACTTCGGGAAGAAGGTGGGTTCGGGTACCGCGACGGTCCCCGCCGGCGCCGCGTCGGTGACCGTTCCCCTTCCGAGCCTGCCGCCCGGAAACTTCCGGGTGAGCGCGTCGCAGCCCGGCCCGCCCGGCAACACGGTCGTGGGTCACGTCGCGCGCCTGCCCGAGCGCCGGCCGGTCACCGGGAAGGCCAACCGCTTCGGCGTGAACGTGTGGACGTCGGGCGTGCTGCCGTCGTCGCGGCTCGGTCCGGTGCTGACGGCGATGCGGGAGATGGGCGCCGGCTACGCGCGCGACGGCGACTCGTGGCCGAACGCCGAACCGGCCAGGGGCCGGTTCGTGCCGACCTCGTTCGACTCGCTGGTCCGCGCGTACCACGCCCATGGCCTGGAGGCGATGGACACGATCACCGAACCGCCCGACTGGTCGCTGACGCCGGAGTCCCCGCCGTTGCCGGCCGATCTGCGCGACGCGTACGCGTTCGCCCGGCAGCGCGCGCTCAAGCAGGGCGCGGCTCGTTCCGACGCGATCCACCTGTCCAACGAGCCGGAGTCGGACGACACCGCCAGCACCGGCGACCAGCAGGCCGCCTACGTCAAGGCCGCGGGGCTCGGTGTCGCCGACCATCGCGGGCCGGGGCAGGTCAGCGTGCTGCCCACCTACTACGCGTCCGGCTACTTCCAGGACCTGGTGATGCAGAGCCAGGTCGCCGGCTACGCCGACTACTGGGCGTGGCAGGCCTACCCGAACCAGTATCCGGACCCGGTCAACCCGGAGGTCCCGGTGGAGGGCCTCAGGAAGCACCAGGCGTTGAAGCGGCTCTACGGGGCCAGGACGCCGGTGTGGGCGTCGGAGACCGGTGCGTTCATCCCGTCCTCGCCGGAGGGCCTGAGCCGGGAGGGCCAGGTCACCCAGGCGCGGTATCTGGTCCGGTCGGCCGTGTTGGCGTTCGCCGGCGGTACGGCCAAGTCCATGTGGTTCAACGGACCGCCGATCGGCTTCCTCACCGCCCACGGCGAGGAGGACGAAGCGGTCTACTTCGGACTGCTGAGCCCGACGTTCCAGCCTTGGCCCGCCTACAGCGCGCACGCGGCGATGGCCTCGATCCTGGGCGAGGCGAACCACATCGCCCCCGCACGGGGGCTGCCGGGCAACGTCACCGGTCATGTGTTCGCCTCACACGGGAAGGCCGTCACGGTGGTCTGGGCGGACAAGCCCACCCGGGTCGACGTGCCGACTCCCGGCCGCCGCGTCGAGGTCCTGGACGTCATGGGCGCGCACCGGAGCACCGCCACGCCCACCCGGGACGGGACCGTCCGCCTGACGGCCTCGTCCGACCCCGTCTACCTGGTATCGGACGCCGCGGCCCCGAAGGCGCCCGCCGCCGCGCCGGTTCGTCGCGCGAAGCCTTCGGCGGCCGAGCACATCGTCCTCAACCAGCGGTTCGCGCTGCGGAACGCCGCCCCGAACAAGAACGGCGACGGAACGGAGCAGTCACCCCAGGGCTACCGGATGGACCCCACCACCTCCATGAACCTGGACGTGTACAACTTCAACGACACCGCCCAGACCGTGACGGTCACCGCCCACGCTTATGGCGGCTGGACCGTCCGTCCGGCCACCGGCTCGGCGACGACGGTGCGGGTGCCCGCCCACGGCCGGGTCAGCGTGCCCCACACCATCACGGCGCCCGGCACGGTCCGGCGGGGCGTGGACTATCCGCTGGTCTTCGATGCCACCTCGGCCGGTCGGCCGGTACCGCCGTCGGTCTCCCGCGTCCAGCGCGCGGCGGGCAGCCCGGGCACACCGATACCGCTGGCGCCGTCGGTCACCGGCCTCTCGCCCCGGAACGGGACGACCGTCACCGGCCCGCGGGTGCGCCTGAGCGCGGACATCACCGACGCCCTGTCCGGCGTCGACGCGAGGCGGCTCACGCTTCAGGTGGACGGACGCGCCGTGCCCACGCGGTTCGACCCGGCCACCGGGCGGCTCACCGCGTCCACAAGGCTCGCGCCGGGACGGCATGAGGTCTGGGTCCGCGGATACAACAAGGCACACGCGCCGGCGCAGGCATCGGCCACCTTCACCGTACGCCGATGACGGCCTAGCCCGGCCGCGCGCCCCTCCAGCTCAACGGCGACCTGAACGACAGGTCCGTTGACGTCCGGGAGGGGCGCCCGGCCGGGTCAGCCGGGGTGGATTTCTCCTCCGGCCGGGACGAGGTTCTGGCCGCTGTAGTACGAGGACAGCCGGCCGCTGGCGAAGAAGACGTAGGAGGGCGCGATCTCGTCCGGGTCGGCCGGGCGGCCCATGGGGGCCTGTTCGCCGAAGCCTTCGACGCGGTCCTCGTCGAACGTCGCCGGGATGAGCGGTGTCCACACCGGGCCCGGGGAGACGGTGTTGACCCGGATCCCGCGGTCCATCAGCGCTTGGGCCATGCACTGCGCGAAGGTCATCGCGGCCGCCTTGCTGGCCGAGTAGTCGATGAGGCTGGTGTTGCCGCGCAGCCCGTTGATCGATCCGGTGATGATGATCGAGCCGTCGTCCGGCAGGTGCGGGAGGGCCTCCTGGACCGTCCAGAAGAGGCTGTGCACGTTCACCCGGAAGGTGCGGTCGAGCTGCTCGGTGTCGATCTCGCGGACGTCGTCGACGGGCCGCTGCGTGCCGTGGTGCAGGACCAGCACGTCCAGGCCGCCGAGGCGTTCCGCGGCGGCGCCGACGACGTCGCGGGTGTGGCGCTCGTCGGCCAGGTCGCCGCCGAAGGTCAGGCAGCGGCGGCCCTCGTCCTCGACCAGGGCGGCGGTGTGCCGCGCGTCGGCGTCCTCCTCCAGATAGGTGATCGCGACGTCGGCGCCCTCCTTGGCGAAGGCCACCGCGACCGCCCGTCCGATCCCGGAGTCGCCGCCGGTGATCAGCGCCCGGCGTCCCGCCAGGAGGCCACGGCCCTCATAGCCGCGCATCTCGTCGCGCGGCCGCGGCTCCATCTCCGCCGTCTCACCCGGGTAGGGCTGGCTCTGGCCCTCAGGACTTCCCACGTTCGCCACCTCGCTTGGGTCGTTTCACCGCGGGTTCGGCCACGGAGGGCTCTTCAGCCGTCATCGTTCGGCAATTCCCATCTCTCACGGGACGTAACACCCGGACCGGATGGAAGACGGCATGGCGCGGCCGTTTCACATGGGCTGGCTGGGAAGGGCTCGAAGAGTCCGCTGACAGGGCACGGCCTTGTGCCCGATCTGACCAGCACGTTGGAGGCGAGGATCATGCCGAACCCGCAGCAGCCCGAGGCCCGGCGGTCGGAGCGGACCGCCGTGACCGGAGAGCCGGCGCCGGAGGCCACCGACCCGAAATCGACCCGGTCCAAGGGGCACGCGCACGGCACCGACAAGGGGAACAAGGGAGGCGGCGAAGGCGGAGGGACCCCGCCCGACCAGCGCCCGCCGCACCCCGAGTAGCGGCCCGCACCCCGAGTAGCGGCGAGGGTCACCCCGCGTCGGCGCGGTCACCGTCGCCGAGACCGTCGCCGTCGCGGCCGGTGCCGGGGCGCCGGTGGGCGTCCGGCGGGCCGGGACGGGCGCGGCGGCGGTGGCTGGTGTCGCAGAACGGGTAGGCACGGCTGCGGCGGCAGGTGCACAGCGCCACCAGGAAACGGTCCGAGGTCACCGTCGTGCCGTCGTCCAGGACGATCTCGACCGGGCCCTCGATCAGCATCGGCCCGCCCGGGACGATCCGCACCCGCCGCGCCTCCCGACCCTGGCCGGGGCCGGGTCCGGGTCCGGGTCCGGTGGTGGGAGCGGGATCAGGCCGCGCGTTCGCGCTCATGATCCCCCGACGCGGTGACGCGGTCGGCGCGCACGACGACCAGTTCTTCGTGTTCCTGCCCGGGACGCAGCAGTCCGCGGGCCGCGAGCGACGCCGCCCGGCCCCGCATCACCGGGCCGAACGGCTCGCGGTGACGCGCCGCCACCGACGGCCGCAACCCCGAGCGGCGCAGCGCCGCCAGCGTCGCCGCCACCCCGTTCAACGCCGAATGCACCAGCAGCAACGTCCCGCTCTGGGTCAGGTGGTGCGGGGCCGCCCGGCAGATCCGGTCCAGCAGGACCCGGCCCCCGGGGCCCGCCTCCCATGCCCGTGCCCGGCCCCGGGCCACCGCCGGATCGGCGCCGGGCACGTACGGCGGGTTGGCGAGGATCACGTCGAAGACCTCGCCGGGCACCGGCGCGAACAGGTCGCCGCGCAGCACCCGGATCGGCAGGCGCCGCACGCGTGCGTTCAGCCGCGTGGCCAGCACCGCCCGCGCCGACACGTCCACCGCGACGACCTCGCAGCCGTGCCGGGCCGCCGCCATCGCGACCGCGCCCGTCCCGGTGCCCAGGTCAAGCACCCGCGCGCCCGGCGGGACACCGACCCCGCGCAACGCCTCCGCCAGCAGCCGGGTGTCGGATTGCGGGCGGTACACCCCCGGCGGACGCAGCAGCATCACCGGCCCACCGTCCCCTCGGCCGATGGGCCGCGGCGCAGCGCCGAACGGCCCGCCCGCCACCGTTCCAGCAGGTGGTCGCCGAGGCGGTCCTCCAGCAGGCTCGTGGCCCGCACCCCCAGCACCACGTCGGGTGCCAGCTCCGGTTCGTCGGCGAGCAGCCCGCCGATCACGTCGTGCCGCAGCACCTGCTCGTGGACGGCGTCGGCCTCGACGTGCTCGGTGTAGAAAAGGCGCGCCCGCGGGCCGCCGCCGAGCCGTTCCAGCGCCGCCGCCATCCGCCGCGCCGACGGCGCCGTGGTGATCTCCGCCGCCGCGAAGTGCCCCACCAGCGCGCCCCGCAGCGACCGCCGAAGTCCGAACAGCGACATCATGTTCACCGTCGCGAGCATCACCGCGGGCGCCGCGTCCACGTAGGCGCCGTAGGAGGAGTCCAGGCCGAGGTCGTCCAGCAGGTCGGCGTACAGGCCCTGATGGATCATCTCCGGACGGCCGCCGCCGAACTCGTCGTTCTCCACCGCCACCAGCGCCGTCTTCGCCCGGCCGCGCAACCTCGGCACGACCCAGGCGTGCGGGTCCGCCTCCTTCAGGTGGTAGACCGACCGCAGCGCCGCGTACTCCAGCAGCTGCCACCACTCCCCCTCGTCCCGCAGGTGGTGGCTGACGCCTCGTCCGTCGACCGGTTCTGTCAGGAGTTCCTCCAGAGCGGTGTCCACGTCGGTGTCGGGGGCGGTGTTCCGGCGCAGGGCGTCCAGGAACACCGCGTCCATCGCGCCGCGCAACCGCAGCAGGCCCGCGTCCCACTCCCAGTCCGCGTCCACCCCGGCGAACCCGCGATAGTGCAGCTCGTAGCACGTGTGCAGGGCCAGCTGCAGGTCCTCCCCGAAGGGATCGGCGGACGCCACCGCGTCCAGGACACGGGGTGCCTGAAGGAGGGCGCCTGCCGGTGACGGCGGGGGCCCCGCGGCCAGTGGCTCGATCACCGCGCGCGACAGCGGCCCGCGCGGGGCGGGCAGCGTGGGGGTCGTCGCGCGCTCTGGGGACCGCTCGGCGAACGTGTCCGGAGCGTGTCCAACGGTCATTTCTCCTCCGTGACCTTGAGAACGTCCGAGGTCGAGTACCCGCTCACACGCGTCCCATACGCCCGTTTTCTCCCGACTCTGTCTGGTCGGCGAGCATGTCGACCACCGCGCGGCCTCCGGCGCGGCGGGCGGTGCGGCGCTGCCGGTCCGCGCCCGTACCGGCCCGGCGGACACCCTCCACCAAGGCGGTCACCGTCTCCAGGTCGCCGAGATCCGCCAGCGCCGGGCGGACGCGGGCGAGCAGATCGTCCAGCAGCCGCCATGCCGGGACGGCCCGCCGCGTGAACGGGTCCAGGCCGGGGCCGTCCATGCCGTGGTGTGTCGCGTTCCACAGCGCGGCCGCGCAGATCTGCGCGTCCACGTGCTCCGCTTCGCGCCCGGCCGCGAGATCGTCCAGCGCCGCCCGGACCAGACCCCGGACGAGCGCGGCCTGCAGCACCGCCTCGGCGGCGGTCGCGGCCGTGTCGGCGACCCGGACCTCCACCGTCGGCCATCGCGGTGACGGCCTGGCCAGCCAGAACGTCATCGCCTCGTCCGTCAGCACGCCCGCCTCCACCAGCGCGGCGACCCGCCGGTCGTGCTCGGCCGCCGACGCCGCGAACGGCGGGACGCCCGCGCCCGGAAACCGGACGATCCGCACCATCCGCCACCCCGCGTAGGCGGTGAGGCGGCCGTGGTCGAACGGGGAGTTCACCGACAGCGCCAGCAACGTCGCCAGCCACGGCCGCAGATGGTTCACCACCGCCACCGCCGTCTCCCGGTCCGGGACGCCGACATGGACGTGGCAGCCGCACGCCTGATAGTCCGCCACCACGTCCCCGTACGCCGCCGAGATCGCCTCGAACCGCGCGGCCCGCGTGATCGGCGGTGGCCGGCCGTCCAGCACCGGCGTCCCCGTCGCCACCAGCCGCGCGTCCTCCGCGCGTGCCGCCTCCGCCAGCCGCGTCCGCCCGTACCGCAACTGCTCCCGCAGGCAGGACAGGTCCTCACACACCCCCGTCACCGCCTCCACCTGCGTGGCCGGCAGCTCGGCGTGGAACCCGCCGCCCGTCTCCCGCCACCGATGCGCCCCGGCCCGCGCCAGGACCTGCTCCGCGTCCGGGACGCACTCCCCCGACTCCGCGCCGACCAGCAGGAACTCCTCCTCGACACCGAGCGACAAGCCCGGCTCTCGAACGTCCCCCGCGATCTCAGGCATGCCGACCCTCCGTACCCCGCCGTCCCGATCCCGACCCAGGGACGGATGCCCGCGCAGGACACCGACTCCCACACCCGCGCAAGATCCTTTTCTCCGGCGAGGGCGACCATCGCCCATAAGCGGCCTCTTCCCGGCCTCACCGGAAATCCCGAGACCAGGGGCCGTCTCCCGTCAGCTCGGTTCGAGGGGGCCGGAGTGGTCGACGTGGTCGACCGGCGCGTCCAGGCGGGGTCGCAGTTTCTCGTAACGCCGCTCGGCGGCGTCCGCGTCGGGCAGATCGAGGACGGCGGCGATGGCCGCCCACTCCAGGCCCGCCCCGCGAACCGCGTCGATCAACTCGATCTCCAGGCGGTCCAGGTCCAGGCGCGCGGCCTCCAGGACCACCAGCGCGGCCCCCAGATCCATCGAGTCGGGATCATCGTCCCGGGCTCTTCCTGCCTCATCGCCGGCTTGGGACGGCACGGCGCGGCCGCCGCGGATGGCGGCGATCGTCTTGCGGACCGCGTCGACGTCCGGGAGCGGGTAGCGGCGCGCCTCCCAGAGCAGGGCCTCCACTCCAGTCCCGTAGCGGCGGGCCAGATGGGCCCGCGCGGCGCGCACCGTCTGCGGCGACGGAACCGGTAGTGGTTCTCCCATGCGAACAACATAGCCCCAGCGGAACTTGCGCCACGCTTCCACCGGTCCAGGTGAGTTCCGGGCCGCGGCGGGTATCGGGCCGACGTACGCACGACCCCCGGAAGGGGCGCGGAGATATGCCGAAGAGCACGAGCAGGGGCCAGGCGAAGAAGAGCGAGCTTCCCGACACGATCAAGCGTTCGGACGCCAAGGCCCAGCGCACTTTCGCCAAGGCCCACGACGCGGCGGCCAAGGAGTACGGGGAAGGGGAGCGGGCCCATCGGGTCGCCTATTCGGCGCTCAAGCACACCCATGAGAAGGTCGGCGACCACTGGGAGCCGAAGGCGAAGGGCGCCAAGGGCCCGTCCGACGCGCAGGCGGAGGGCGGCCGTGACACCGCCCGCGGGACCGCGGGCGGAGTGGACGCCAACGCCTCGAAGAAGCACCTCTACGACGTGGCCCGGCGGCTGGACGTGTCCGGCCGCTCGACCATGTCCAAGAAGGAGCTCGTCAAGGCGATCGAGAAGGCCAACAAGCGCAAGACGGCCGCCTCGCGGTCCTGACCTCCCGCCGATCCCCCGTCGGCTCCTCCCTGCCACGCGCCGGCCGGGGCCACGGGGGCGTGGCGGGTCAGGACGGCGGAGCGGGGATCGGGTTCGCGGCCAGCGCCGAGGCGGCGGCCACCAGGTTGGAGGCCATCGCCCGTCCGGTGCTGTGCGACCAGTCCCGGCCCTCCTCGGTCTCCAGGTAGCTGGGGCCCGGCCCGGGGCCGCGGTTCCAGTACGTCCATGCCTGGCCGGGGATGGTGTAGCCGAACTCGTTGAGCGCGCCGCTCAGGTTGTTGATCACGTGATGGGCGCCGTCCTCGTTGCCGGTGACGATCACGCCGGCGACCCGGTTGAAGGCGATGGGACGTCCGGCGTCGTCGGTCTCCGACAGCATCGCGTCCATCCTTTCGATGACCCGCTGGGCTACCGAGGACGGTTGTCCCGCCCATGTCGGCGACGCGAGGATCAGGATCTCCGAGGCGATGAGCGACCTGTGCACGGCGGGCCACGGGTCTCCGTCGCCGAGGTCGGTCTCCACGCCCGGCGGGATGTCCAGGTCCACGGCCCGGATGCTCTCCACCGTGACGTCCCTGGCGCGCAGCGCGTCCTCCACAACCGCGGCGAGCGCGTGGGTGTTGGAGGTGGCCGGTGAGCGCTTCAGGGTGCAGTTGATCACTACGGCGCGCATCGGCGCCTCCCTCCGGGTCCGGGAACGGCTGCTCCGCGAGGTACCCGGGCCACCGCCGCGAAACGTCAGTACCCGGTCAGCCGGGCGCGGGCGGCCTCCACTGCGGGCGGGACGGGACGGCGGGCGCCGGCCAGCGCGGGCAGGGCGCGGACGGCGTCGGCGAGCCCGGCGCGGCCGTCCCGGCTGGCGAGCGCGGCGGCGGCGGTCCGGGCGACCGCCGGGAGCGGGCGGCGCAGCCACGCGGTCAGGAGCCGGTTGCGCGCCTGGCGCCGGCGGCGGGCCGCCGGGTCCCGGCCCGCCGCGGACGGATGGTGGTGGACGACCAGCTCCGGCACATAGGCGAGACCCCATCCGGCGGCTGCCAGGTCGAGGGCGAGCAGTTCCTCCTCCCCGCCGAAGTGCAGGACGTCGGAGAAGCCGCCGGCGTCGAGGAACGCGTCCCGCCGGACGATGACCGAGCAGGCGAGGAAGCCGAGGATGGCGGGGCCGGGGAGACCGTCCGGGCGGCCGAGCGGCGAGCGGGCCATCTGCCCGGAGACGGGTTCCAGGCGTTCCTCCGCACCGATCAGGACCCGCGCCGCGAGCAGCGCCGTCCGGGGATGGGCGTCGAGGATCCCCGCCGCGCGTTCCAGGCTGCCGGGGGCCCACCAGGAGTCGTCGTCGGCGAAGGCGATGTAGCGGGTGGCCGCGCGCTGGGCTCCGGCGTTGCGGGCGGCGGCGCCTCGATTGCGCGGCAGCCGCAGCACGGTCGCCCCGGCCGCGGCCGCGACGTCCGGGGTGCCGTCGGAGGAGGCGTTGTCGGCCACGATCACCGGGGCCGTGTGGTGGCCGAGGCTGCGGCGCAGCTCCGGGGCGCGGTCGCGGGTCGCGACGACGATCGTCACATCGGTCATGGGTGCGGTGTCCCCTAGCTCACATAGCGGCGGGCCTTGGATTCGCGCTGGGACGTCTCCAGGACGCGCAGCCGGTTCTCGACATCGCGCGGCAGCGTCCTGCGCTCGCGGGCGACCCAGGTCAGCCCGGCGGCGGCCGCGGCGAGCGCGCCCGCGGTCACGCGGTCGCGCGGCAGGGTGCGCAGCAGCCGGGCGGTGCGGCGGACGGCGGTGGGCAGCGGGCGGCGCAGCCAGGTGAACCACAGGGTGTTGCGGATGCCGTGCCGGCGCCGCAGGTGCGGGTCGCGGAGCCGGGACGGCTCGTGGTGCACGACGACGTCCTCGGCGAAGCACAGCTCCCACCCGAGCGTCATCAGGTCGGCGGCGAGCAGTTCCTCCTCGCCGCCGAGCCACAACCGGGGGGAGAAGCCGCCCGCCTCGCGGAACGCGTCCGTCCGGAGCATCGACGCCCCGGCGAGGAAGGAGCCGAGCGCCGGCCCGGGCAGCCACGGCGGCCCGGGGACCGGTGAGTCCCGCAGTTCGGGCACGATCGGGTCCTCGCGCCCGCCGGGTTCCACCAGGATCCGGCCGGTGACCACGGCGAGCCGCGGGCAGGCGTCCAGCAGGCCGGCGGCGCGGGACGGCGCGTCCGGGTCCCACCAGGTGTCGTCGTCCCAGAACGCGATGTAGGGGGTGCGGACGTGGTCGGCGGCGAGGTTGCGGGCGACGGCGCCGAGGTTGCGGGGCGAACGGATCAGGGTGACGTCCGGGAACTCCGCCGCGACGGCGTCCGGGGTGCCGTCCCGCGACGCGTTGTCCACCACGATGACCGGCGCGCGTTCGGTGAGCCCGCGGCTCCGGGCGAGGACGGCGAGCAGAGAGCGCCGCCGGTCCCGGGTGATGACGACGACGGTGAAACGCATGGACCCGCCGGTACCCGGCGCGTTCCGCCCCATGCGCACAAGAGTCCTATGACCTGAAAAGCCGGCGCATCAGAGAATTTTCTACCCGCTTCCGTTTATGACCCCCGCTCCCGGCAATGGAAAACGACCTCCAGGGGATTCACTCCGGATCGACGGAGCCCGATGCCTACGACGCAGGCATCCGCACCCCCTCCCTCCCTTTTCACTTCACCGGCCGTTGTGCGGAAAACGGGGTCCTATGCGCGTGCTCGGAATCAATGCGATCTTCCATGACCCGGCCGCCGCGCTGGTGTCGGACGGCGCCGTCGTCGCGGCCGCGGAGGAGGAGCGCTTCAGCCGCCGCAAACACGGAAAGCGGCCCGTGCCCTTCTCCGGCTGGGAATTGCCGGAGAAAGCCGCCCGATGGTGCCTCGACGAGGCCGGGCTGGAGCCCGGCGCCCTGGACGCCGTCGCCTATTCCTACGACCCGTCGCTCGTCGAGCCCGGACTCGACGGCCACGACCTCCAGTGGGAGCGGCTCAGGACGCTGTACGCGCGGCGCGCGCCGAACTTCCTCGCCACCGCGCTGCCCGGGCTGGACCCGGGGATCGTCCGGTTCGTCCCGCACCATGTGGCGCACGCCGCGTCCGCCGCGCTCGCCGCGCCCGCACCCGGCGACGGCGACGGCGACGTGCTGGTCCTGGACGGCCGCGGCGAGTCGCACTCGCACCTCGCCGGAACGTACCGGCACGGCGAGCTGACACCGCTGGCCGCGCAGCGGCTCCCCCACTCGCTGGGGCTGATGTACGAGGACCTCACCGAGCACCTCGGCTTCCTGCGCTCCAGCGACGAGTACAAGGTCATGGCCCTCGCGTCCTACGGCGAGCCGCGATTCCTGGACGAGCTGCGCGAGCACGTCCGGGCGACCGGCGACGGCGGCTTCGCGACCGACCCGCTCGACTGGGGCGCCCTCGCCAAGGCCCGCGAGCCGAGCGGCGAGTGGACCCGCGACCACGCCGACCTCGCCGCGAGCGTCCAGGCACGGCTCGAAGAGGTGCTCCTGGACCTCGCGGCCTGGCTGCACGGCCGCACCGGCGGCCGCCGCCTGACGCTGGCCGGCGGCGTCGCGCTCAACTGCGTCGCCAACTCCCGGCTGGTCGCCGACGGCCCCTACGACGAGGTGTGGGTCCAGCCCGCCGCGGGCGACGCCGGGACCGCGCTCGGCGCCGCGCTGCACGTGGCGCGGTCCGGCGGCGATCCGCTGACCGCCATGCCCGGCGCGGACCTCGGCCGCCGCTGGGACGACGGCGAGATCGCCGCGCGCCTCGACACCGCAAAGATCCCCTACGAGCGGCCGGACGATCTCGCGGCCGCCGTCGCCGACGCGCTGGCCCGCGACGAGATCGTCGCCTGGTTCCAGGGACGCTCCGAGTTCGGCCCGCGCGCGCTTGGGCACCGCTCCCTCCTCGCCCATCCCGGGCTCGCGCACAACGTGGAGCGGCTCAACGACGTCAAGGGACGCGAGCAGTTCCGGCCGATCGCGCCGATGGTCGCGCTCGGCCGCGCGGCCGAGATCTTCGAGGGACCGCTGCCGAGCCCGTACATGCTGTTCGTGCACCGTGTGAAGCCGGAGTGGCGCGCGCGGATCCCCGCCGTCGTGCACGTGGACGGCACCGCCCGCGTCCAGACCGTCGATCCCGGCGGCGAGCCGCTCGTGGCGCGGCTGCTGGAGGAGTTCCGCCGCCGCACCGGGCTGCCCGTCCTGGTGAACACCAGTCTGAACACCGCCGGCCGCCCGATGGTGCACGACCCGCGCGACGCGCTGGAGTGCTTCGGCTCCGCCCCGGTCGACCTGCTCGCCATCGGGCCCTACGTGGTCCGCCGCAAGGAGGTGCACACCCGGTGAGCTACACCGTCGTCATCCCCACCATCGGGAGACCGAGCCTGCGCGTCACCCTGCACGCCCTGCTCACCGCCCTGCGGAACGGGCCGGGCCCGGCACCCCACGAGATCATCGTCGTGGACGACCGCCCGTCGCCCGGCGCGCCGCTCCCGCTGCCGGAGTCCGCCGGGCCGCATCCTTGTGGGGGGACGACCCCCCGCACCCCCCGGAACGGACCTGAGGTCAAGGTGATCCGCTCCGGCGGTCGCGGGCCCGCCGCCGCGCGCAACGCCGGCTGGCGCGACGCAGCGACCGAGTGGATCGCCTTCCTGGACGACGACGTCGTCCCCGGCCCGGACTGGCCCGCGGGGCTGGCGGCCGACCTCGCGGGCCTGCCGCCGGATGTCGCCGGCTGCCAGGGCCGCGTCACCGTCCCGCTTCCCTCCGACCGGGCCGCGACCGACTGGGAGCGCAACACCGCCGCGCTCGCGTCCGCCGACTGGATCACCGCGGACATGGCCTACCGCCGCGGCGTGCTCGCCGAGCTTGGCGGGTTCGACGAGCGCTTCCGCCGCGCGTATCGGGAGGACGCCGATCTCGCGCTGCGCGCCCTGGACGCCGGGCACCGGCTCGTGCCCGGCGGACGGCGGGTGACGCATCCGGTCCGTCCGGCCGGGTTCTGGGCGTCGGCTCGGGCGCAGGCGGGCAACGCCGACGACGTCCTCATGTGGCGGGTGCACGGCAGGCACTGGCGTCTCCGCGCCGGTGAGGGACGCGGCCTGCTGCGCCGCCATGCGCTCACCACGGCCGCGGGTCAGCTGGCCCTGGCCGTCGTCCCGGCCGCGCTCCGTGACCGGCGCGCGGCCGCCGCGGCTTGCGTCGCGGGCGGCGTCTGGGCGGCGCTGACCGCGCGGTTCGCCTATGAGCGGATCCGGCCGGGGCCCCGCACGCCGGGCGAGGCGGCGACGATGCTGGTCACCAGCGCCGTCATCCCGCCCGTGGCGATCTGGCACCGGCTGCGGGGCCTCGTCGTCCACCGCCGGGCCCGCGCGTGGGGCGCGGCGCGGCTCGTGCTGTTCGACCGCGACGACACGCTGATCAAGGACGTCCCCTACAACGGCGACCCGGCCCGCGTCGAGCCGATGCCGGGCGCGCGCCGCGCCCTGGACCGGCTGCGGCGGCACGGCGTCCGCGTCGGCGTCGTCTCCAACCAGTCGGGAGTCGCCAAAGGGCGCATCACCGCCGGGGACGTGCGGCGCGTGAACGCCCGCGTCGAGGAGCTGCTCGGCCGCGTCGACGCGTGGGAGTTCTGCCCGCACGGCGACGGTGACGGCTGCGCCTGCCGCAAGCCGCGCCCGGGGATGATCGAGCGTGCGGCGGAGCGGCTCGGGGTGGCGCCGTCCGACTGCGTCGTCATCGGTGACGTCGGCTCTGACATCGAGGCCGCGGCGGCGGCCGGGGCGCGGGGCATCCTCGTCCCGACCGGCCGGACGCGCGACACCGAGATCGCGCTGGCGGCGGAGACGGCGCCGACCCTGGAGGTCGCCGTCGACCTGGTCCTCAGCGGACGGCCGCGCCGGTGACGGCCCCGCGGAGGGTCCTCGTCGCGCGCCAGGACAACATCGGCGACGTGCTGCTCGCCGGTCCCGCCGTGCGGGCGGTCGCCGAACGCGCCGACGAGGTGGTCCTGCTGTGCGGTCCGCGAGGACGCGCCGCCGCGGACATGCTGCCCGGCGTCGACCGTGTCATCGAGTGGTGCGCCCCCTGGATCGACCCCGGCCACGTGCCCGTCGACCGGGACGCGATCGACCGCCTGCTCGGCGAGGTCAGGGGGTTCGACCGGGCACTGATCCTGACCTCGTTCCACCAGTCGCCGCTGCCGCTCGCGCTGCTGCTGCGGCTGGCGGGGACGCCGTGGATCGGCGGCATCAGCGAGGACTACCCCGGCTCCCTGCTCGACCTGCGGCACCGGCCGGACGCCGACGTGCCCGAGCCGCTGCGCATGCTCGCCCTCGTGGAGGACGCCGGGTTCCCGTCCCCGGCCGACACCCGGCTGCGGATCCGCGGCCCGCTGCCCGGCACAGGCGAACTCACCGGCGGCCCCGGGTACGTGGTGGTGCATCCGGGGACGTCCGTCCCCGCGCGCGCGTGGCCGCCGGGGCGGTGCGCCGAGGCCGTCCGGCTGCTGACCGCGACCGGGCACCGGGTGGTCGTGACCGGCCACGCGGACGAGAAGGAGCTGACCGCCCTCGTCGCCGGGGAGGACGGCCTCGATCTCGGCGGCCGGACCGGCCTGCCGGAACTGGCGTCCGTGCTGAAGGGCGCCCGCGCCGTCATCGCCGGCAACACCGGCCCCGCCCATCTGGCGGCGGCCGTCGGTACACCCGTGGTGTCGCTGTTCGCGCCGACCGTGCCCGCCGCGCGGTGGGCGCCGTTCGGCGTCCCGATGGCGCTGCTCGGCGACCAGGGGGCGCCGTGCAGGGACAGCCGCGCCACCGAGTGCCCGGTCGACGGGCACCCGTGCCTGTCGTCCGTCACCGCCGACGAGGTCGCCGCGGCAGTGGAGATCGTCGCCAAACCGGAGAGCCGCGCCCAGGCGGAGGAGGCGCCCGTCCGATGAGAGTCCTGATGTGGCACGTGCACGGATCGTGGGCGACGTCGTTCGTCCACGGCCCGCAGACCACCCTCGTCCCCGTCACACCGGACCGGGGCCCGGACGGCAAGGGCCGTCCCGACACCTTCCACTGGCCGGGCCGCGCAGTCGAGGTGCCGCCGGAACGGCTCCGCGGCGAGGACGTCGACGCCGTCGTCCTGCAGCGCCCGCATGAGCTGCGGCTCGCCGAGGAATGGCTCGGCCGCCGCCCGGGACGCGACGTCCCCGCCGTCTACGTCGAGCACGACACGCCGCGCCGCACCCCGTCCGACGCCGGCGGCCCCGAGGAGGTCGTCCCCGACAGCCGGCACTTCCTGCACGACCGCTCGGACATCCCTGTCGTGCACGTCACCCATTTCAACCAGCTGTTCTGGAACTGCGGCCGTGCCCCGACCGTGGTCATCGAGCACGGCGTCGTCGATCCCGGCCACCGGTACGCCGGCGACATGCCGCGCGCCGGCGTGGTCATCAACGATCCGCTGCGCCGCGGACGCGTCGGCGGCGTCGACCTGCTCCCGGAACTGGCCGCCGCCGTCCCCCTGGACCTGTTCGGGATGAACGTCACCGGCGTCCCCGCGAGCCTCGGCATCGCGCCCGAATCGCTCTGGACCTTCGAAGACCTGCCGCAGGCGAGGATGCACGAGGAGCTCGCCCGCCGCCGCGTCTACGTCCACCCCTACCGGTGGACCTCGCTCGGCCTCGCGCTGATCGAGGCCATGATGCTCGGCCTGCCGGTCGTGGCGCTCGCCACCACCGAGGCGATCGAGGCGGTGCCGCCCGAGGCCGGGGTGCTGTCCACGCGCGTCGCCGCCCTGGCGGACGCGGCGCGGAGCCTGACCGCCGACCCGCTCCGCGCCCGCCAGATGGGAAAGGAGGCGCGGGCCCATGCCAGCGACCGGTACGGACTGCCGCGGTTCCTGCGCGATTGGCGGCGAACTCTCCTGGAGGTAACGCGATGAAGATAGCCATGATCTCCGAGCACGCCAGCCCCCTCGCCGCCGCGGGCGGGCCCGCGGGCCCCGGGCTGGGCGGGGCGGACGCCGGCGGGCAGAACGTGTTCGTCGCCGAGCTGGCCGCCGAACTCGGCCGCCAGGGGCACTCCGTCACCGTCTACACCCGCCGGGACGCGCCGGGACCGCCCGATCGGGTCCGGCTCGCGCCCGGCGTGACCGTGGAGCACGTTCCGGCGGGCCCGCCCGAGCACATCGCCAAGGACGACCTGCTGCCGTGGATGCGCGACTTCGGGACGTACCTGGAGCGGCGCTGGGTCGCCGACCCGCCCGACGTGGCCCACGCGCACTTCTGGATGAGCGGGGTCGCCGCGGTCCAGGCCGTACAGGCGCCCGGCGCGCCGCGCGTGCCGGTCGTGCAGACCTACCACGCGCTCGGCACCGTCAAGCGCCGCCATCAGGGCGGCAAGGACACCAGCCCCGCCTCCCGCGTCAGGCTGGAACGCGCGATCGGACGCGCCGCCGCCGCAGTAGTCGCGACCTGCTCGGACGAGGTCGCGGAGCTGACCGCGATGGGGGTCCCCCGCGACCGCGTCCGTGTGGTGCCGTGCGGGGTCGATCTCTGCCTGTTCACGCCCACGGGCCATGGTTCCGGCGGACGCGACAGGCACCGGCTCGTGGTGCTGTCACGGCTCGTCGAGCGCAAGGGCGTCGACACCGCCATCCGCGCGCTGGCGCGGCTGCCGGGCACCGAGCTGCTGGTCGCGGGCGGCCCGCCCCGCGGCGGCCTCGACGCCGACCCCGAAGTGCGCAGGCTCCGGCGGGTGGCCCGGGACGCGGGCGTGGCCGGGCGCGTGGAGTTCCTCGGCCGGCTCGGCCGCGACGAGGTGCCGCCGCTGCTGCGCTCGGCGAGCCTCGTGGTCACGCTGCCCTGGTACGAACCGTTCGGGATGGTGCCGCTGGAGGCGATGGCCTGTGGCGTCCCGGTGGTGGCGACGGCGGTCGGAGGGCATCTGGACACCGTCGCCGACGGCGGCACCGGCGTGCTCGTCCCGCCGCGCGACCCTGAGGCCGCCGCCGATGCGATCCACCGGCTGCTGGCCGACCCCGCGGCGCGGGCCGCGATGGGGTTCGCGGGCGCCGACCGGGCCCGCGACCACTACTCCTGGGCCCGTGTCGCCGCCGAGACGGCCGAGGTCTACCGGCACGCCGCCGCGCTGAGCGAGGTGGCCGCCTGATGACCGCGCAGACCGGAATCCCGGAGCGCGCGTCCACCGCGCACGGCCGGCGGCTGGAGTCGCTCGCCGACGCCGCGCTGCGGTTCCGCGACCAGGTCCCGACGATCGAGGAGTGGGGGCGCCGCCTGGCCCACGTCCTGGACGCCGGCGGACGGCTGCTGGCCTGCGGCAACGGGGGCAGCGCCGCCGAGGCGCAGCATCTGACCGCCGAGCTCGTCGGCCGGTTCGAGGACGAGCGGCGGCCGCTGTCGGCGATCCCGCTGCACGCCGACACCTCCGCGGTCACGGCGATCGGCAACGACTACGGCGCGGTCAGCGTGTTCGAACGGCAGGTGCGGGCGCACGGCCGTCCCGGGGACGTGCTGATCTGCCTGTCGACCAGCGGGCGCAGCCCCAACGTGATCGCCGCGGCGCACCGGGCCCGCCGGCTCGGCCTGACCGCCTGGGCGGTCACCGGGCCGGGCCCGAACCCGCTCGCCGAGGCGTGCGACGACGCGATCACCGTGCGGGCGGCGGCGACCTCGACCGTCCAGGAGATCCACCTCGCCGCGATCCACCTGCTGTGCGGCGCGGTCGACGAAGCGCTGGGGGTGCGCCATGCCTGACCGGGCCGCGCCGCTCGTCGTGGTCGGCGACGTCCTGCTCGACATCGACGTCGTCGGCAGCAGCACCCGGCTCTGCCCGGACGCGCCCGTCCCGGTCGTCGAGCACGCCACGGAGCTGCCCCGGCCGGGCGGCGCCGGCCTCGCGGCGCTGCTGGCCGCGGCGGGCGGGCGCGAGGTGGTGCTCGTCACCGCGCTCGCCGACGACGAGCCCGGCCGGCGGCTGCGCGCGATGCTGGAGCGGCACCTGGAGGTCGCCGCGTTCCACCTGCGCGGCGGCACCCCCTGCAAGATGCGCATCCGGTCCGGCGACCAGTCCGTGGCCCGCCTGGACGTCGGGGAGGGCGAGGCGCTCGACGGGCCCGTCGGCCCGCGCGTGATCGACGCGATCGCGGGGGCCGGCGCCGTGCTGGTCGCCGACTACGGGCGCGGTGTCGCCCGGCACCGCGCCGTCCGGGCACGGCTCGGCGGGCTGCGACGCGGCGTCCCCGTCGTGTGGGACCCGCATCCGCGCGGCGAGCCGCCGCTGCCGGGCGTCCGGCTGCTCACCCCGAACGCCGACGAGGCGGCCCGGCTCGCCACCGCGCACGGCGCCGACGTCGCCGGGACCGGGCTGTCGGCCGCCGGGCGGTACGGCCGGCATCTCGGCCGCACCTGGGGCATCGACGGCGTCGCGGTCACGCTCGGCTCCGGCGGGGCGCTGCTGTGCGACGGTTCGCAGGCGCCGTTCCTGGCGCCCGCCCGGCCGGCGCGGGGCGACGCGTGCGGGGCGGGCGACGCCTTCGCCGCCGGGGCCGCCGGCGCGCTCGCCGACGGCGCGAACCTGGCCGCCGCCGTCACCGCGGGTGTCGACCAGGCGTCGGGCTTCGTCCGCGCCGGGGCCGCGGCGGCGGTCGCGGAGCGGCTCGCCGAGACCGGCACGGCGCGGCTCGTCCCCGAGCGGGGCGAGGACGCCTGGGACATCGTCGAGCGGACCCGGCGCGCGGGCGGGACGGTCGTCGCGACCGGCGGCTGCTTCGACCTGCTGCACGCCGGCCATGTCAGCCTGCTCCAGCAGGCACGGCGGCTCGGCGACTGCCTGATCGTCTGCGTCAACTCCGACGCTTCGGTCCGCCGCCGCAAGGGACCGTCCCGGCCGGTGACGCCCGCCGCCGACCGCGTCCGGGTGCTGGAGGCGCTCAGCGACGTCGACGCCGCGATCGTGTTCGACGACGACACCCCGGCGCCGCTGCTGGAGCGGCTGCGGCCCGACCTGTGGGTCAAGGGCGCCGACTACGCCGGGACGACCCTGCCCGAGGCCGGCACGGTCCGGGCCCACGACGGCGAGGTGGTCCTGCTGCCTCTGCTGGAAGGACGCTCCACCACACGCCTGCTGTCCACCACGAAGGGAACCGCGTCATGAACGTCCTCATCACCGGCGGCGCCTCCGGGCTCGGCGCCGCCGTCGCGCGCAGGGTCGCCGCCGACGGCGGCCGGCCCCTCGTCCTGGACCGGCACCCGCCGAAGGACGACGTCGAGCACATGCAGGCCGACCTCGCCGACCGCAGGTCCGCCGAGAACGCGGTGCACGGCCTGGCCCGCGCGGCGGGCGGGTTGAACGCCGTCGTCACCGCCGCGGGCATCGACGCGTGCGGCACGCTGTGCGACGTCCCGGCCGAGGACTGGGAACGCGTCGTCCAGGTCAACCTGCTGGGCACCGCCGCCGTGGTGCGCGCCGCGCTCCCCTACCTGGAGAACGAGCCCCGGGGACGGGTCGTCACCGTCGCCTCGACGCTGGGCCTCAAGGCCGTGAGCGACGCCACCGCCTACTGCGCCTCCAAGTTCGGCGTCGTCGGATTCACCCGCGCCCTCGCCACCGAACTGGCCGGGAAGGTCGCCGTCACGATGGTCGTCCCCGGCGGGATGAGCACCGCGTTCTTCGACGGCCGCCCCGACCAGTACAAGCCGGGCCCGGACGCGCAGCTCAACCGTCCCGAGGACGTGGCCGCGACCATCGCGTTCGTCCTCTCCCAGCCGTCCGGGTGCGAGGTGCGCGAACTGGTCGTCTGCCCCTCGCGCGAGCCGTCGTGGCCGTGAGCCCCCAGGCGCTCGTGCTCAGGGCCCTCGGGCTCGGGGACCTGCTGACCGCCGTCCCGGCGTTGCGGGCCCTGCGGCGCGGGCTGCCCGGCCGGCGGATCACGCTCGCCGCACCGGCCGTCCTCGGCCCGCTCGCCCGCGCGACCGGGGCCGTCGACGACGTCCTGCCGGTGGACGGCCTGGAGCGCCCGCTGCCGCCCACCGGTCCCGTGGACGTCGCCGTCAACCTGCACGGGCGGGGCCCGCGGAGCCATCGGCTCCTCGCGGCCTCGGCGCCGCGCCGGCTGCTGGCGTTCGCCTGCCCCGGCGCCGGGTACGGCGGCGGTCCCGCCTGGGACCCGGACGAACACGAGGTGTCCCGCTGGTGCGGGCTCGTCGCGGCGTTCGGGTTCGACGCCGACCCCGGCGATCTGGACCTGCCCGCGCCCGCCACGGCCTCACCGGCGCCCGGCGCCGTCGTCGTCCATCCGGGCGCGGCGTCCCCGGCGCGGCGCTGGCCCGCCGACCGGTTCGCGGCCGTCGCGGCCGCGCTGCGGGACGGCGGCGTGCGCGTCGTCGTCACCGGCGGCCCCGGCGAGGCCGGCCTCGCGCGCCGCGTCGTCCGGCTCGCCGGGCTGGACGAGACCGCCGACCTCTCCGGCCGCACCACGCTCCCCGAACTGGCCGCGCTCGTCGCCGCCGCCCGGCTGGTGGTCTGCGGCGACACCGGCGTCGCCCACCTCGCGACCGCCTTCCGCACGCCCTCGACGGTGCTGTTCGGCCCGACCCCGCCCGCTCGCTGGGGCCCGCCCCGGCGCGCCGAGCACCACGTCCTGTGGGCCGGCCGCCACGGCGACCCGCACGGACGCGTCCCCTTCCCCGGCCTGCTGGAGATCTCCGCGGGCCAGGCCCTCGACGCCGCCGAGAAGGCGCTCGCGAACCATGCTCGATGAGAGGACCACGATGAGTCATCCACCCGCCGTCGTCACCGGAGGGGCCGGGTTCCTCGGCTCGCACCTGTGCGAAGCGCTGCTGGCCCGGGGGATCCCGGTGGTGTGCCTGGACAACCTGCTGACGGGGACGTCCCGCAACATCGCGCACCTGGCCGGGCGGCGCGACTTCCGGTTCCAGGAGTGCGACCTGACCGAGCCGGTGGACGTCCCGGGCCCGGTCTGCCACGTCTTCCACCTCGCCTCGGCCGCCTCCCCGGCCGACTACCTGCGGCTGCCGATCCAGACGCTGGAGGTCGGCAGCCTCGGGACCCGCAACGCGCTGGAGTTCGCCGAGGCCAAGAACGCCCGGTTCGTGCTCGCCTCCACGTCCGAGGTCTACGGGGACCCGCTGGTCCACCCGCAGCCCGAGTCGTACTGGGGCAACGTGAACCCCGTCGGCCCGCGCAGCGTGTACGACGAGGCCAAGCGGTTCGGCGAGGCCCTGACGTCGGCGTTCCGGCACTCGCGCGGCCTCGACGCCGCGATCGTCCGGATCTTCAACACCTACGGGCCGAGGATGCGCCCGGACGACGGCCGCGCCATCCCGACCTTCCTGCGGCAGGCGCTGACCGGCGAGGACCTCACCGTGACGGGAGACGGCTCGCAGACCCGCTCGATCTGCCACGTGGACGACACCGTCCAGGGAATCCTCGCGCTCGGGACGTCCGGGCATCCGGGGCCGGTCAACATCGGCAGCCCGTACGAGATCTCCATGGCCGACCTCGCCCTGCTGGTCATCGAGCTGACCGGCTCACCGTCCCGGATCCGCTTCGTGGACCGCCCGGCGGACGACCCGCGCGTGCGGCGCCCCGACACCCGTCTGGCCGAGGACGTGCTCGGATGGCGGCCCCGGATCCCGGTCGAGGAAGGGCTGCGCACCACGATCGAATGGTTCGCCCGGGAACTGCGCCGCCCCGTCCCGGCGCCCGCCGGGGGGAGGCTGGGCGCACTCGTCCGGACGGCGCCGGACGACGCGGTCGCGGGCTGACCGGACGAGCGACCCGCCGTCACCGCGCGCCGAGGACGTCCAGCAGTTCACCGACCATGGTGTCGGCGGGAGGCGGCACGGACGCTCGCGCCCTGCCGTGCGGGGACAGCGCCCACTCCCACCACCGGTCGAGCTCGGCGGGATCGAGCAGCGGCACCCCCTCCGCCTCGGGGACGGTCACGACGGCGGGCCACGACCAGGCCCGCGCCTGGGCGGCCACCTTCGCGCCGCCGGCCACCGGGTCCACCGCCAGCGCGGGGACCCTCTTCTTCAGCGCCAGCCAACCGGTCACCAGCACCCGCGTCCGCCGCCGACCGCCTTTCGCCGAGGACCCGGCCGCCTTCGACCACCGTGACCAGCCAGCAGTGTGGTGCCGAGTTCGGTGAGGGTGGCTCTCAGTGCTGAACTGGCCGGGTGCCCAGTAGGTCGCCGTAGGAGGCGGGGAGTTGGGCTACCAGGTGGTCGAACTGGCCGGGGGTGACCGAGGACTTGATCACGGCCAGCACCGCACGCGCGTGGCGGCGTGCCTGCCGCACGTCATCGGTGCCCTCGCGGTCGGCGACGCGGCGGTAGAACTCCTCCAGCGCGAAAGGTTCCCCGCTGCCCTGCTCGGGGAGCGCCTGGGCTACCGCCGGTGGAAGCTGGGAGGCGAGGTCGGCGCTCTCACCGCCCGCCAGCCGCTCCCCCAGAACCTGTAGCGTCGCCCGGACGGCGCGTTCGGCGTCCTCGGACGTGTCGAGGTGAGCGCTGTCGCGCACGGGCCGATGTCACTCGCCCGCGTCGTTCACGCGGGCATCAGCCGGTCAGGCGGCGGCGCAGGAAGTCCTTGCCCTGCTCGGCACCTTTGCGGCTCTCGGTCTGGGCGCGGCGGAACAGGTCGGCCAGTTCTCCGTCGCCCTCACGTTCGGCGTCGGCGATGTAGGTCTCCAGCCGCAGCGCGTTGCTCAAGCACTGCTCGACGAACCAGACCAGGTTGTAGTCCTTGTCCTTGGTACCGGTGATCCCGCCCGTTTCCTGCTGGTGTGCCATGCTCATCGGTCCTCCAGCCTTCTGTCTCGGTTTCGCCGGGCCCCTACCCGTCCTGCCGGGGCCCATTCTCATCGTCCGCGGTGCGCCCGGCGGATCGTGGCCAATGCGCTGGTCAGGACGGGAGCGCTGGTTCTGGCAGTGACCGTGAGCGCCTCGGACGAGCGGGTGGCGGGTGGAAATCGGCGCTCAACGGGTAGCCAGGGCCAAGTGAGCGCGAGCGACGGAGACAGGAAGATACCGAGGGCATGGACATAAACTGCGTGATCGTCGACTCCGCTGATCCGGATCGGCTGGCGGCCTTCTGGAGCGAACTGCTTGAGCGGCCGGTGGTCGCGTCTTCCGGACCGTACGTCTGGCTGGAACGCAGGAATGGATTGGGTGTGGGATTCCAGCGCACCACCGGCTTCAAGGCCGGGAAGAACCGGTTGCATCTGGATCTGGAGTCGGAGGACCCGGTGACAGAGCAGGCCAGGGTGGAGAGTCTGGGCGGACGGCGGCTGACCGAATACGACCCCGGAGGCTTCCTCGTCATGGCCGATCCCGAGGGAAACGAGTTCTGCATCATCCCCAAAGGCTCATTCGAGCTCAACGACGAGGGCCAGGCCAACTATCTGACTTGAGCCGCGCCTGCGTCGTCCTGCCAACACCTCGGGCGCTCACCCTTATATCCGCCCGAGCTGCCCGACCGCGCTCGTCTCGCGGAAAGGCTCCCGCTCAGCCTCGTCCGCCTTCGGCTGGGCCTTGAGAGTCGGACGCGCACGCAGACAACGCCACATCTCCTCGGCGTAAGGGAGGGCGCCGAAGAGTCCCATGGCCCCCAGCAGGACGGCGCGCGACCGCCACGACAAAGGGTCCCGGCGCTTGAGCCGCAGGCGAAAATCGGCCTTACGGCCGTCCTGGCCGACCAGCGAGCGAGCCTGGTCCCAGTGCAGCACGGTCAGAAACCCGGTGGCCATCAACGGAACCACTTCGAGCAGGCTGTGGAAATGCTGCTCGACCGGGGTGACCCTGCGTCGGCTCTCGGCGTAGGACACGTCCCAGTACGCGGTGGCCCCGTGCACCCCCAGCGCGCCCGCACAGGTCACCAGCACGCCCGCGTTGACCTCACAGAACAGGCCGAGCGCCACGGGGACACCGGCCTCGGCCATCATCAGTGAGTGGATCATTGACTCGCGCGCCCCGGCGGTCGTCTCGATATGGGTCTGCTTGTGCCTATACCAATCGGCGAGTCCCGCGCCCAGCCAGAGTGGCAGCACACCCCACATCAGCCCTCGCCGGGTCGCGGCCTCCACCCCCAATGTCCGGCGCACATCATTGAGGCCGACGGGGCCTCGACTCATGAAGTCGACGAAAGGGGACCGATCAGAGAGCCGAGGTCTCATAGGTGTTCTCCAGGTCGATGGGCGACGTCTCAGCCCGCTACCCGCCCAGCAAGGAGAAACAACGCTGGGGTCAGGACCGCACCGGTCTTCTTCGCCGACAAGGGCTCTGGCGACGAGCAGACCTCGGCCCGTCAGTAGCGGCGTTCCTCGCGGCCGAAGCCGAGTTCTTCGGCGACGTCGGCGACGTTCTCGTATTCGCGCTTGGGCAATGTCCGCAGGGTCTCGACGACCTCGTCGGGCGCGCCGCTCTCGGCCGCGTGCCGGATCAGTTCGTTCGGCCGCGCCGGGTACCCGACGCCGGTGAGCATCCGGGCCAGAGCGCTGCGCCCCTCGACGTCCCGTGCGCTCATCCCCGGCGGGGAACCCTCGCGCTCGCCGGTGCCCGGCGCGACCGGATTCGCGGGATAGTCGTCGGAGTAGGGCTCGGTCTCCTTGAACTCCTCGGCATGCGTAGGATGCCCGCCGCTGACCATGCCCTGCGTCTCCCGGCCGATCTCCTCATCCAGCTTCGCGCCGTGCTTGTCGCTCTTGTCTGGCATCTTCGTCCTCCCTGCGCGCTTACCGGTCAAAGCGTTCCCAGGCGGGCACGCCCAAACATGGCGCAGATCTCGCGGTCCGGAGAGCGCGGCAGAGTGTGGCGCATCCTCCGGAGGGAGCCGTCATCGAATCCGGGCGGCCAAGGCCGCATCATGGATGAATTGGCCCCGCTGCCGAGAGAGTCGCGGTATCACTACTGTGGACCTTCGCCTTCGTCGCCGGTGTGAACCTTTGGGGGTGGCGGCGGCGTGATCGGCGATCCCACGAAGGGTGATCGAGCGGCGGGAGCTGGCGTGGCCAGGACTGACAAGCGTTTGTCAACGGCCGTTCGAGCAGCGCGGGGCGGGGACCAGGACGCCTTCCGCAGGCTGTATCGAGCCGTCCAGCCGCGGCTGCTGCGTTACCTGTGGGTGCTGGTGGGCGAGGCCGCCGACCAAGTGGCGGCGCAGACCTGGCGGGAGATCACGCAAGGTTTGGCCGACTTTCGCGGCGACTTCCAGCGCTTTCGTGGCTGGGTCACCGTGATCGGCCGCAGCCAGGCCCTGGAGCACCTGAGCGGGGTCCGCCCCGTCGCGCCGGCCCGGGCACGGCCCGCGCGGGCAGCGGACGACGCCGATCGGGCGACTGATCCGCTGTCTCCCGATGCCGCGATCGCGCTGATCGCCGCTCTGCCCGCCGACCAGGCAGAGGCGGTGCTGCTCCGGGTCGTGATGGGTTTGGACGACCGGCAGGCGGCCGAGGTCCTGGGCCGGAGCGCCGCGGCGGTCCACGCGGCGGCCCGCGAGGGGCTGCGGAGCCTCGCCGACCGTCTGGAGCACATGGGCGCATCACAGCGGACGGCGGAAGAGGCGGGCGCCGACGCCCCCGCGTCGGCCCCAGGGCGGCCCGTAGGCGAGGACGAGGGTGATACGGCAGGTGGTCGCGACGCTGAAGGGCATGAGGTGAACACCCATGAGCTTTGATCGCCGCGGCGACCAGAAGTCCGGACGGGAGCTCGACGAGGACACCGCCGAAGACCTGCTGGCGGGTGTGTGGCGAGACCCGCGGGCGGCCACGCATCCGGTCGCGGGTCTGCTCGCCGCCGCCACCGCCCCGCCGTCCGATCAGGAACTCGACGGTGAGGACGCGGCCGTAGCGGCCTTTCGCGACGCCCAACGCGTCCCGCACCGCCCGAAGGGCCGCCACTGGTCGGTGCGCAGGGCGTTGCTGGAGATCGCCACCGCCAAGGCGCTCATCGCTTTGGCGGTGGCCGGAACGGCCGCCGGCGGCGCCGCCCTGGCCGCGAGCACCGGTCACCTGCCCGTCCTGAACTCGCCGCCACGCTCGCAGGCTCCCCCCTCCGCCACTGCCACCACCGGCACGAAGGACGCCACCCCCGCCCCCGGCCCCGGGCAGCCGCGCCGGAGCCTGCCCGGCACGTCCCCGGCACCCGGTTCGCCGAACTCGTCGGCCCTGGCCGACCTTTGCCGCACCTATCAGGGCGGTGGGAAGAAGGGCCGCGCCAAGAAGCCGACTGCGTCCCCGACGCTCTCCGCTTCGGAGTTCGCCCAATTGACCGCCGCCGCGGGCGGCCCCGACAAGGTCGCTCACTACTGCACGAAGACCCTGGCGGGCGAGAAACAGAAGAAGAAGCCAGCCGACCCCCCGAAGAAAAACCCCAAGGAAACCGGAAAAGAGAAGAAGAAAGAAAAGCCAGGCAAGAAGAAAGATCAGAAACCAAAAAAGCAGGGTAAGCCCAAGAAGTCAGAGAAAAACTCCAGGGGGTAGGTGCCGCGTCGCGTCCGCGGACGGCAACCCGGTGAACGAAGTGCCAGCCGTGTCGAGTTCGGGTGGCCGGTATTGTGCTTGGCGGCATCCGCGATCTCAGACGTTCGAGTGGAACGGTGCGTTCCTGGGCCATCAATTCGCTTCGAACGACGGAGGCGGATATTGGCAATTGACGTCGACCGTTGTGAAAGTTAACCTCCGTTCAGTTCCGGTCCCGGTCACCGGCGAGTGCCCGGTTGCCGGTAGGTGCTTCATCGGTTGCCGAATAGGAGTCCACTCCAAGCAAAGAGGAATCGCATGCGTAAAAGAATTGTCATTTCTGTCGTAGCCTCCGTGGCGCTCGCCGCGACTGTGGTGGTATCCCCGGCCACCGCCGAGTCCCGGCTCGTCCGTGGCCCGACGAAATTCAGCGTCAAGATCGTGACGGTCCACGATTCCGGGTGCCCCGTCGGCACCGCCTGGGCGGCACCCCTGGAGGACAAGGACGCCTTCCAGGTCATCTACAGCGATTACCTCGCACAGGCGGGCGGTGAGTCGAGGCCCACCGACTTCCGCAAGAGGTGCCAGATCATCGCGCAGGTGAGCGGCCCGCCGGGTGTCACGTACGCCGTCTCGTCCTCGGAGCACCGGGGTTTCGCCCACCTGGAGAGCGGCGCGAACGCCACCCTGAAGGTCGGCTCCCACTTCCAGGGTCAGCCGCCGGCCGAAATGGTCCCGTACAACATGAACGGCTATTACGACGACATCTGGTACCACGCCTACCGGCCACCGGTGGACCGGCTCGTCTTCAAACCGTGCGGAGAGGAACCGAACATCATCCTCCGCACCGAGTTGCGCGTCGACAAGGGGACCTCGGATCCGTCGCAAGTCAGCTTCATCGCAATGGACTACACCGGCGAGGGTCCCAGAACGACCTACAACCTCGCCTGGAAGAGCTGCCCGTAGCCAATCCTCATGATGGTCAATGTGCCTCCGGCGTGGACGTCCTTCAGCGGTGGTCCCGCAGGGCGGCCAGGCCCTCGTCGAGGAGGGGTTGGATCACGACGTCGGTGTCATCGAAGCCCTCGCCGACGGTCAGACCCTGTAGGTGGCGGTAGCGGATGCCCTCGAAGATCGTGGCGAGCTTGAAGGCGGCGAGCCCGAGATAGAAGCCGAATCGGGACATGTCGCGTCCGGTGCGCGCGGCGTACCGCTCGATGATCTCGTCTTCGGTGAGGTGGCCGGGCGCCGAGGCGACGTCGACGACCGAGTCGCCGCCGACGGTGGCGCCGAGGCGTCCGTAGACGACCATCAGCGCCAGGTCGGTCAGCGGGTCCCCGAGCGTCGCCATCTCCCAGTCGATCACCGCCGCGAGGTTGTCCTGGTCGTCGGTGAGGACGTTGTCGAGGCGATAGTCGCCGTGCACGATGCCGGTCGCCGAGTGGGCGGGGACGTCGGCGGCGAGTCTGGCGTGAAGCTCGTCGGCGGCGGGCAGACGGCGGGTGTGCGACGCGTCCAGCTGCTTCTTCCAGCGGCTCACCTGGCGGGCCAGGAAACCCTCCGGGCGGCCGAAGCCGGCGAGGCCCACCGCCGCCGGGTCGACCGTGTGCAGCACCGCGAGCGTGTCGACCAGAGCGGCCGAGATCGCCCGGGTCCGCTCGGGGCCCAGTGGGGCCAGTTCGGAGGCGTGCCGGTAGGGGCGGCCGACGACACGCTCCATGACGTAGAAGGGCGTGCCGAGGACGTGTTCGTCCTGGCACAGCGCGTACGTCGCGGGCACCGGCACGCCGGTTTCCTGGAGCGCCGACATGACGCGGTACTCGCGCGCCATGTCGTGCGCGGTGGCCAGCACGTGGCCGAGCGGCGGGCGGCGGACGACCCACCTACCCGTGCCGTCGGTGACCTCGTAGGTCAGGTTGGACTTGCCTCCGGCGAGCAGCCGCGCCGACAGCTCACCGCCCGCTCCCGGCACCTCGGCGGCCAGCCAGCCGCCGAGGCGTCCGAGGTCCAGGCCCGGTGGAGCCTGCTTCGTGGCGGCCATCAGCGCACCGGCACGGTTCTCAGCGGACGTGGGCATGCGGTGACTCCGGTCGGTGCGGTGGAGCGGAAGGGCATCGGATGGGCACGGCTCCTCGTTCAGAACCCGCCGGTGTTCTTCCGGGGGACGGCCAGCGCGGCCAGGACGGCGATGACCGCGACGGCGGCGCCGACGACGAAGGCCAGGCTGAAGCCGCGCTGTTCGGGGATCTGGGTGGACGCGTTGATGTTGGCCGCGATGATGGACAGCCCGACCTGCGTGCCGAGGGTCTCGCCGATCGTGCGGGCGATGGTGCTGATGCCGGTGGCGACGCCGGTGTGCTCCGCGTCGACCGCTCTGACGATCATGCTGGTCATGGTGGTGAAGGCCAGGCCGTAGCCGGCGCCGACGAGCGAGCTGGACACGATGATGTGCCAGGGTTCGTCGTGCCAGCGGGCGAGCGCGGCGATGGGGAGCGCCATGACGGCGACGCCCAGGACGATCACTGGGCGCGGGCCGATCGAGCGCTCCAGGACGCCGGCGGCCGGACCGGCGATCAGGAAGACGATCGCGGTGGGGATCAGGTAGAGGCCCGCCTGGGTGGTGCTGCCGCCGAAGCCGTATCCGGTCTCGCGCGGCAGGACGACCAGTTGCGGCACCACGACGAACACCACGACGGTCGAGAAGCCCACGACCAGTGCGATCAGGCAGGGCGCCCACATGAAGCGGCGGCGAAGCAGGTCGATGTCGATGAACGGCTGGGTGCGGCGCGCCTCGTACGACGTCCAGACCGCCAGGCCGATAGCGCCGGCCGCGGTGAGCAGGAGGACGCGCCGTGAGGTCCATCCGTGGTCGGGCGCGAAGGTGATCGCGAGCAGCAGGGCGGCGATCGGCCCGCCGAACAGGACCATCCCGAGCCAGTCGAGGCTGCCCGGAACACGGACGCGCGAGCTCGGGATGGTGACCCTGGAGATGAGCGCGAGGAGCAGGAGAAGGGCGGCGGCGGCGAGCAGCCAGCGGTTGGAGTAGGCGTCGGCGAGGCGGCCGCCGACCAGGAACCCGAGCAGGCCACCGGCGGTGGCGATGCCGCCGAGCAGGCCGATGGCCACGGCCACCGAGTCCCGGGGAAGCTCCTCGCGGGCGATGGCGAACGCGAGAGGGTAGACGCCGCCGCCGGTGCCCAGCAGAAGCTGTCCGATGATGAAGGCGGGGAGGCCGGTCGCCAGCCCGCCGATCAGGGCGCCCGCGCCCATCACGACGAACAGCCAGACGAGGGCCCGCCGCTTTCCGTACATGTCGCCGAGCCGTCCGGCGGCCGGGGTGGCGATGGACGAGGACAGCAGGAAGCCGGTGAACAGCCAGGCCGCCGCCGAGGGCGAGATGCCGAGATCCGCCTGGTAGCGGGCGAGGCCGGGGACGACGGCCGCGCCCAGCGTCGTGAAGATCAGCAGTCCCGCGACCAGCGTGGACAGCGCGAGGACGGCACGGCCTTGGAGCGCGACGGGCGTGCTGCCGCTCGTCGGCTCGGCCAGCGGAATGGGGCTACCGCTCATGAGGTCTCCTTGGTAGATAAGCGATCGTTCAGATCGCCCCCCGGACATGGCGGTCCTGTGCATCTCCCCCTGGGCTCGAACGTTGGACGAAGGAGCTTCCAATGAATGAACGTATATTCACATCGTGACGAGCGTCTCGTCAATACCAGGTGTATAAACGTTCATGTACGATGAGCTGTGTTCCAGCCGCCCCAGCCTGAGGAGAGAGTGTGCCGCCTCGCGCACGCGCCACCGCCGCCGACCCGACCGCTCCGGCGCTCAAGACGACGCCGGCGGAGCGCATCCTCGCCGCGGCGGCGGAGCTGTTCTTCCGCCAGGGGTTCAAGGGGACCAGCGTCCGCGACATCACGACCGCGGCCGGCCTCACGCCCGGCGCACTCTACAACCACTTCCCCTCCAAGGAGGACGTGCTGTTCACGCTCGTGACACGGGCGACCGACGAGGGGGAGCAACTGCTCAACGACGCCGTAGCCGAGGCCAAGGCCGATCCGGTGAGCCAGCTCAGGGCGCTGGCGTACTCGTCGGCCCTGTACCACACGCGCCACCGGCCGGCCGCGATGATCGCCACGTTCGAGTACGTGCACCTGCCCGAGTCGCAGCGCGCGCTGATCGTCGAGCGGCGCCGCGGGCTGCGGTCCCGCCTGGAGCGCACCCTGGAGAACGGGGTGCGGGAGGGCGTGTTCGAACTACCGGAGGTGGAGGCCCGCGGCGACGCCGCCAAGCTGACGGCGACCGCGATCGTCAATCTGGTGCTGCGGTCGACGGAGTTCTTCGGCCCCTACCCGCCGTTCAAGGACGAGGATCTGGCCGCGTTCCACGCCGATCTGGTCCTGAGGATGGTCCGCGCCGGCTGACCCGGCCGGATTCGGTCTCACACCGCGATACGGCCCGGCCGGGTTCCGAATGTTATTGCGGGGCCCGGCACTCTCCTGGCGTCCTGGACGCCCTCAGAATCCTGGCGTCCGTGCGGGCCCTCGCAGGTGAGGGCGTGCGAGGGCCCGGGCGGTTCCGGGAGGAGCGGTCAGGAGCGGACCCAGCCGCCGTCGACGAAGAGGGCCTGGCCGGTGATGTAGCGCGCTTCGTCGGAGGCGAGCCAGGTCACGGCGTCCGCGATCTCTTCGGGACGGCCCATCCGGGCGATCGGCTGGGTGGCGGTCTGCTTCTCGGCGATCGCTCGCAGGTTTCCGTGGTCGGCCAGGGCGGTGTCGACGAAGCCGGGGCAGACGGCGTTCGCCCGGACGCCGTCCCGGCCCAGTTCCACGGCCAGCGCGCGGGTGAGCGACAGCAGGCCGCCCTTGGAGGCGTCGTAGGCGATCTGCCCGAAGAAGCCGATGACGGCCACCGAGCAGATGTTGACGATCGCGCCCCGGCCAGACGCCGCGAGATGGTCGACGGCGGCCTGGCTCAACACGAACGGCGCGGTCAGGTTCACCGCGATGACACGGTGCCAGTCCTCTAGCGCGTAGTCGCGGACCTTGGCGCGGGCGCCGGTGCCGGCGTTGTTGACCAGGATGTCCAGGCCGCCGAGCTCGCGCGCCGCCGTCGCGACGACGTCCCGCGCGGTCGGGGCGTCGGCGACGTCGCCGGGGAGCACGATCCCCTTGCCGCCGTCCCGCTCGATGGCCGCCAGGGTCGCGCGGGCCCCGTCGGCGTCGAGGTCGCACAGCGCGACCCGCGCGCCGTCGTCCGCCAGCCGGGTCGCGATGGCCGCGCCGATCCCCCGCGCCGCGCCGGTGACCAGGGCCGTCCGGCCGCTGAGCGGTTCGCTCACGAGGCACCTCCGGGGGCGTCGACGGCGGTGTGCCGGAGCCGCCAGTCGGGGGCGCCGCGCCTGCGGTAGTCGGTGCCGAACCAGCGCGGCACGAGATGCGTGGCGCCGCCGTCGACCAGCTGCGCGGTGCCGGTGACGTACGCGCTGTCGTCGGAGGCCAGGTAGGCGACGGCGGCGGCGACGTCCTCGGGACGGCCCACCCGGCCCATCGGCGTCTCGGCCTCGATCAGCTCGCCGATGCCCGTCGCGAGCATCTCCCGGGTCATCCCGGTCGCGGTGACGCCGGGCATCACGGCGTTGACGCGGATGTCGTACCCGCCCAGTTCCCCGGCCATCACCTGGACGAGCATGTTGAGCGCCGCCTTGGTGGAGCAGTACGCGGCGAACAGCGCGGCGGGGGCGACGGCGCCGTTGGAGGTGTTCACGATGATCGACCCGCCGTCGCCGCGCTCCACCATCCGCCGGGCGGCGGCCTGGCAGACCAGGAAGGTGCCGGTCAGGTTGATCTCCACATGGCGCCGCCAGTCCGTCTCGGGCACGTCGAGGAACGCGCCGACGCGGCCCCAGCCGGCGTTGGCGAAGCAGACGTCGAGGCGGTCGTGGGCCGCCAGCGGCCCGTCGAACATCGCGGCGACCTGGGCGGGATCGGTCTGGTCCAGGGCGACCGCGTCGGCCGGCAGCCCCTTGGCACGGAGGGAGGCCGCCACGCGTTCGGCGCCCTCCGCGTCCCGGTCCGCGATCACGACGGTCGCGCCCTCCTCTGCGAGCCGCAGCGCGGACGCCGCGCCGATACCGCCCGCGCCTCCGGTGACCAGCGCCACCCGGCCGTCGAGTCGGCCGTGTCGTGACGAATCCATCGCACCTCCATTATGAATGAACGATTATTCAGCAGTGTCGAAGCTAGTGCGTTTCACCCGCACGCCCGCCGCCTCCCGGTCCCAGGTGCCGGGGGCCACGCCGTCCGCCCGCAGCCGCCGCTTCTCGATCTTGCTGGTGGGGGTCTTCGGGAGCTCGTCCAGCACGCGCACGTACCGGGGGACCATGAAGTGCGGCAGCAGCGGCAGGACGAAGTCGAGCAGTTCGGCCGGGTCTATCGCCGCGGACGCCACCGGGGCCACCGCGGCGAGGACGTCGTCCTCCCCGTACGGGCTGGGGACCGCGACGACCGCCGCCTCCCGGACCGACGGGTGGCGCAGGAGCTCCGCCTCGACCTCGCTGGAGGAGATGTTCTCCCCGCGCCGGCGGATCGCGTCGTTGAGGCGGTCGACGAAGAAGTGGTTCCCGTCGCCGTCCGCCCGGAAGGCGTCCCCGGTGTGGAACCAGCCGTTGCGCCAGGCCGCCGCGGTGGCCTCCGGCGCGCCGAGGTAGCCGCTGTTCATCGCCCACGGCAGGTCCGTGCGGACGATCAGCTCACCGACCTCGCCGCGCGGGACCTCCCGGTCGTGCTCGTCGACCACGCGGACCTCGACGCCGGGCCGCGGCCGCCCGCACGTCCCGGGGACCCCGGGGTTGAGTTCGGTGATGAGCGGCACGCTCACCTCGGTCATGTTGAACACCGACAGGACGTCGCAGCCGAACCGCCGCGCGAACTCCCCCGCCGCCTCGATCAGCGGCACCATGAAGACGACGCGGAGCGGGTTGGCCCGGTCGTCCTCCCGGGACGGCCGCTTGAGCAGGAACGTCGCCATGACGCCGAGGAGCGTGCAGCAGGTCGTCCCGGTCCGCTCGATCACCTCCCAGAACGCGGCGGTGTCGAACGACTCGACCAGCACCACCGACGCGCCCACGGCCAGCGCGCCTGCGATGTCCTGGATTCCGCCGGCGTGGAAAAGCGGCAGGGTGGTCAGGCACCGGTCGTCGCCCGTCACGTGGCCGGTCGCCGCCTCCACCGTGGCCCACAGGTGCAGGTAGGAGGAGATCACGCCCTTGGATGGGCCCGTCGTCCCCGAGGTGAAGATGACCGCGTACGGATCCCAGGGATCGGCCGGGCATGGCACCGAACCGGGATCCGCCGGATCGCCGGGACCGGGCGGGCGCAGGGCCGATTCGGGATGGACGGTGACGCCGGGCGGCGCCGGGGCGTCCTCGCCGCCGATCATGTCGCCGCCGATCACGACGAGGTGCTCCACCCCGGCGAGGTCGAGCCCGGTGAGCCTGCCGGCGAGATCGGCGTGCGCGACGATCGCCCTCGGCCGCGCCGTGGTGACGACGTGCTGCAGGATCGTCCCCCGGTACGCGGTGTTGACGGGCACGAACACCGCGCCGAGCTGGTTGAGCCCGAACCACACACGGATGATGTCCGGGCCGTTGGGCAGCCAGACGAGTACGTGGTCGCCGCGTCCGACGCCCAGCGCCCTCAGCCCGGCGGCCGCGCCGAGCGCCTCGTTCCAGGCGTCCGCGTAGGTCCATGACAGGCCGTCGGCGAAGGTGACGAACGGGCGGTCCGGATGCTCCGCCGCCCGGCGTTCCAGGAGCAGCGGGAACACGCACTGCTCGCGCGGCGGGAACCTCGGGTCCGGTCCGTCCATGCGCGCCCCTCCCAGAGCTGGAATATGTATGAACGTTTGTATAGCATGTGCTTTCGCGTGTTATCAATACCAGCCAACACCTCCCACCTGCCGGAGAGTCTGTATGAACGTTCATGACGAATCGGAGATATCGGCGGATGTCGTCGTGATCGGCGCGGGCCTCTCCGGGCTCGCGGCCGCCCACCGGCTCGCCGGCGCGGGCGTCGAGCCGGTGGTGCTCGAAGGCGGTACCCGGGTCGGCGGACGGACGTGGAACGTCCCCCTGGCGCCGGGCAAGGTCACCGAGGCGGGCGCGATGTACGTCTGCGACGGACAGGACGAGATCCTCGGCCTGGCCGCCGAGCTGGGCGTTGAGCTCTTCCGCTCGTTCGAGGAGGGGCGGTCGGTGGCCGTCCTGGACGGCGAGCGCCACGAGTACGAAGGCGGCATGCCACCGCTGCCCGGCGAGGCGCTGCGGGAGCTCAACGCCGGGCTGCGAAGCATGGACCTGCTGGTCGGCAAGCTCGCGACGTCCGCGCCCTGGGCCCACCCGGACGCCGCGAGGCTCGACCGGCTCTCGCTGGCCGACTGGCGGGACGAGACCCTGAGGTCGCCGCTCGCCCGGAACCTCTTCGACTGCTCGGTGACCACCTGGTTCGCCGTCCCGCCGTCGCGGATCTCGTTCCTCTACGCGCTGCACGCCGTCGCCACCTGCGGCGGGGGCGTGCCGCTGCTGCGCGCGCAGACCGGGATCCGGCGGTTCAGGGACGGCTCGCAGGCCCTCCCGGAGGCGATGGCCGCCAAGCTGGCCGGCCTGATCCATCTGGAGGCTCCGGTCCGCGAGATCGACCAGTCGGCGGGCGACAAGGTGGTCGTCCAAGCCCCGGGCCTGCGCGTGGTCGCGCGTCGCGCCGTCGTGGCCGTCGGCGCGGTGGGCGCGCCGCGGATGCGGCCCGCGCCGCCCGACGCCTGGCGCGTCCTGGCGGAGAGCTGGCAGCGCGGGCCGCTGTTCAAGACGAACGTCGTGTACGACGAGCCGTTCTGGCGGGACGAGGGGCTGTCCGGCTCGGGGTTCACCGACCTCGGTCCCGCCCCCGGGTTCCTGGACGCGTCCCCGCCGGACGGGAGTCCAGGGGTGCTGGCGGTGCCCGCCTTCGCCCTCCCGGAGACGGAGTTCCGCGGCAACTCCGCCGCCTTCCTCGATGATCCGGCCATCCGGCGGGAGAGCACGCTGCGCGCCCTCGCCCGCTGTCTCGGTCCCCGCGCGCTGCGGCCGGCGAGGTACCTGGAGACGGACTGGCGGCGGGAGCCGTACATCTCCGGCTGCCAGGGCGGGCTGCCGCCCGGCGCGCTCACCGCCGCGGGCGAGGCGTCGCGCCGCCCGGTGGGGCTGGTCCACTGGGCGGGGACCGAGACCGCCGAGCGCTGGACCGGCTGGATGAACGGCGCCGTCCAGGCGGGCGAGCGCTGCGCCCGCGAGATCCTGGCGGGCCTGTGAACGCGGCGGGCGCGTCCGGACGGTCTCCAAGCCGGGTCTGGCCGGTCGAGGACGATCCCGCCGGGCATCACGAGGTGCCGCGGGCGCCGGGCCTCTCGGTGTCCGCGCACGTGTCGGAGGCCGGGTCGGCGGCGCTGGGCGGCGGGTTCATGCGGTTCTCCGGCGCGGGCGGCGCCCTGCGCGGCTGGACGCTGACCTACGACGAGGTCGTCTACGTCATCGAGGGCGAGCTGGTGATCGTGGCGGACGGGGAGGAGGTACGGGTCCCGGCCGGGTCGGCGTGCCTGATCGAGGCGGGCGCCACCGTCGACTACCTCGCCACGGGCGCCATGCGCGGTTTCGTGGTCGTCCACCCGAGATGGCCCGCCACTGAATGAGGCGATGCCCCGCCGCGCCCCTCGGCTCGGGGGCGCGGCGGAGGGTCAGGGGCCGGTCAGGCGTTCCCGCTTGATCTCGACGCCGGCGGACGTCCGGTCCCAGGTGCCCGCGGTGACGCCGGCCTCGCGCAGCACGTGCTTGCGCACCTTGCCGGTGGGGGTCTTGGGCAGCTCGTCCATGACGCGGACGTACCGCGGAACCATGAAACGCGGCATCGCCTCGACGCAGAAGGCGAGGAACTCCGCCGGGTCGAGCACGGCGCCGGGCACCGGGGCCACCACGGCCAGCACGTCGTCCTCGCCGTGCTCGCTGGGCACCGCGACGGCCGCCACCTCGCGGACCGCCGGATGGCGCCCGGCGGCCTCCTCCAGCTCGAAGGACGAGATGTTCTCGCCACGGCGGCGGATCGCGTCCTTCACACGGTCGACGAAGTAGTACTCGCCGTCGGCGCCCCGCCGGAACGCGTCGCCGGTGTGGAACCAGCCGTTGCGCCAGGCACGGGCGGTGGCCTCGGGCATCGCGTGGTAGCCGTGGTTCATCGCCCACGGCACCGCGGCGCGGACGATCATCTCACCCGTGCCGCCGGGCGCGACCTCCCTGTCGTGCTCGTCGACGATCCGCACCTCGACGCCGGGCCTGACCCGGCCGCAGGCGCCGGTCCGGCCGGGGTCGCGGCCGGACAGCAGCGGTGTGCTGACCTCGGTCATGTTGAACAGCGTGTACACGCCGACGCCGAACCGCTCTGCGAACTCCTTGGCGTTCTCCCCCAGCGGGACCATGCAGACGGTGCGCAGCGGATGGTCGGCGTCGCCGTCCGATGGCGGCCGGGCCAGCAGGAACGCCGTCATCGCGCCGAGCAGCGTGCACGCGGTCGTGCCGGTGCTCCGGACGATGTCCCAGAACGAGGCGGTGTCGAAGCGGTCGACCACCGCCACGGAGGCGCCGAGATAGACGGCCAGGCCGACGCCGATCGTGCCGCCGCCGTGGAAGAGCGGAAGCTGCACCAGGTAGCGGTCGTCCGCGCCGATCACGTCGCCAGCGGACGCCGTCACGGTCGTCCACAGGTGGGCGTACGAGCACAGGACGCCCTTGCTCGGCCCCGTCGTGCCCGACGTGTAGAGGATTCCGTAGGTGTCCCACGGCTTGATCGGCGGGATCGGCGGAGTCGCGGGCGGGCGGCCTGCGTCGTCGGCGGCCCGGTCCAGCGCGCGCACGTTCACCGCGGGTTCGCGGACGTCCGGCGGCGGCGTGGAAAGTCCGGGCACCAGCGCGGTGCGCAGCCGGTGCGCGTCGACCTCCATCAGCCTCGGCAGCAGCCCGGGATGGACGACGGCGACCCGCGCGGCCGAGTTCTCCAGGACGTGTTCGAGGAAGCGGCCGCGGAACGCGGTGTTGACCGGGACGTACACCGCGCCGAGGAGGTTGGTCCCGAACCAGGTGCGCAGCGCGTCCGGGCCGTTGGGCTGCCACGACACCACGTGGTCGCCCGGCCGCACCCCATGCTCGTGCAGGGCGGCGGCGACCCCCGCGGCCTCCTGGTACGCGCGCGCCCAGGTCCACGAGGCGCCGTCGTCGAAGACCGCGAAGACCTCACGGGGCGTCCGTTCGGCGCGGTGCCGCAGGACCAGGGGAAGGACACATTCCTCGGCCGCCGGCAGTGTCTCGAAGGCATGGGCGGTCATGACGCGTCCCCGCTCTCCAGCGCGCCGAATTCGAGGCGGGACGGCCATTCGGCGGTGTGGCGCACGGTCTGGTGCGCGACGATGCCCCGGGCGTCGGCGGCACCGTCGGCGCCGACCGGGTCGCCGGTGTTCATGTTCCGGTCGTAGGCCGGGAAGTCGCTGCTGGTCACCTCGACGCGGAGGCGGTGGCCGCGCGGGAACCGCCAGGCGGTGTGCCCGAGCCGGATCAGGAACTCGGCCGTCTCGCCGGGGACCAACGGAAGGCCGGTGCCTTCGCCTCCGCCGTCCGGGTGGGCGCGGTGGCGGGCGCGCTGGATCCCTTCGGCGACCGGGAGGGCGCGGCCGTCGGGGCAGACGTCCACGAGCCGGGCGGCGAAGTCGGTGTCCGTCGCCGAGGACGCCGCGTACAGCCACATCTGCACCGGCCCCACCACGTCGAGATCCGCGTCGAGCGGCGGCGAGGTGTAGCACAGGATGTCGGCCCGGCGTTCGAGATGCGAGCGGTCCAGCGGCCCCGGCACCAGCCTGCCGAGGTTGACGACGCGGCCGCCCCGGGTGGGGACGGGGTCGGCGGGGTCGTAGTCGTAGTGGTCGTCGGGGCCCCCGTCGTCGGGCGGGACGGGCGGGGCGGGCGTGAGGACGCCGTCGCCGTCCGCGGTGTTGGCGTGCCCGCCGCTGTCGAGATACCACGTGCGGCGGACGGTGCCGGGAGGCGGCCAGGCGTCGGCGGTGCGCCACTCGTCCGCGCCCATGAGGAAGTACCGCACGGCAGGTGTGGGCGTCCCGGCGCCGCGGACGTGCTCGTCGAAGAAGGCGATGTGCTGGGCGGCCAGCCCGATGACCGACGGGTCCGCCTCGGCGGTGAAGCTGACCTCTCCCTGGCAGTACGCGAGCCGTCCGTCGTGCGCCCACGGCCCGACGATGAGCCGGTGGGCGCTCCGGGCCGGGGCCCCGCCCCCGCCGGACTCGCGCAGCCGCCGGAAGCTCTCGATGGTCTGGCCGCAGAAGTTGTCGAACCACCCGGTGACGCTCAGCGCCGGCACGGCGATCTCCGCGTACCGGAACGACTCGGCGATGCCGGGCGTCCCGGCCGCCAGCATCGCGCCGGCGTCGACCGGGAACCCCGGGATGTCGAACTGCGGGAGCTTGCCCGGCGGGGTCGCGTGGAGCGCGGCGGTGGGGTCGGCGGCCAGCCGCCACAGGGCGTGCCTGGCGGCCGGATCGGCGGGCCGGCCGGCGGCGCGCTCGCGCTCCAGCCAGTCGAGGGCCATGAACGCCAGCCAGGTGACGACCTCGTTCAGCCGGGTCGCGCCGCCGCCGTACTCCCGGTCGAGTTCGGCGCTGCCGGTCATCGCCGGGGCGATCGCGCGCAGGTGCGGCGGCCGCTCGGCCGCGCCCAGCAGCTGCACGATGCCGAGGTAGGACGCGCCCGCCATGACGACGTTCCCGTCGCACCAGGGCTGCCCGGCGATCCACTCGACGCTGTCGTGGGTGTCCCGGCCCTCCTGGTCGGGCATGAGGACCGTCCACTCGCCGCCGGAGCCCGCCCGGCCCCGGGTGTCCTGGACGACGCACGCGTAGTCCCGCGCCACGCAGTCCATGGGCCGCAGGAAGTCGTTGTTGGTGCCGGCCCGGTCGTACGGGGTGCGGATCAGGACCGCCGGGCGCGGACGGCCGTCGTCCGCGCGCCACACGTCGCAGCGCAGCACGGTGCCGTCGCGCATGGCCACCTCGACGTCGCGGTCGATCCGCACCGGGGGCCGCCTCGCCGCGTTCACAGCGACTCCAGGCAGTCGTAGGCGGCGCGGACCAGCGGCCACGACCGCGGGTCCGGCACGTCAAGGGTCATGTGGTTGCGCAGGTAGCCGATGGCCAGGTCCGCGTCAAGGTCGGCGTACAGCAGCGTGCCGTTGGCCCCGGCGTGCCCGAACCCGCGGCCCGTGCCGTGGCCGGGGAAGAGCACCCCGCCGGGGACGGAGAAGCCCAGGCCCCAGGCCGTGTCGGTGAGCACGACCTGGTCGGGTCCCGAGGAGAAGGTCGTCGCCGCCTCGGCGACGATGTCCTCGCCCAGCAGCCGCACGCCGTCGACCTCGCCGACCAGCGCCGCGGCGAGCCTGGCCAGCGAGCGGGCCGAGGCGATGCCGGTGGCGGACGGCAGTTCCATCGCGTGGTGCCGCCGCGAGTTCATGTCCTTGCCGACCTCGGTCGGGCCGAACGCGCGCTGCGGGATGGTCAGCGGGCGGTCGAAGAACGCGGCCGTCCGCTTGTCCGGGTGCATGTACTGGTCGAGGAACTCCGCGTCCAGGTAGAGCTCGGTGCACTGCCGGTACATCTCGTCGTACCGCTCGTCCCCGGTGGACGCGCCGAGCCCGCCGGGGGACGCCAGATCCACGCGGACGGTGGGGGCGACGCGGTGTTCCTCCTCCTCGGGCAGCCCGATCCACAGGTCGAGACCCGCCCCCGTCGAAAGGCGCGGGGCGATGTGCTCCCGGACGAACGCGCCCGGCGTCAGCCCGCTCACCCGCCGGATCGGCTCGCCGAGCAGCCAGCCGATGGTGAGGCCGTGGTAGCCGTGCGCGGTGCCGGGCTTCCAGTACGGCCGCTGCGCCTCCAGCGCCTCGACGCAGGGCGCCCACGCCTCGACGTCGTCGAGGGAGATCCAGCGGTCCACCGCCGGCAGGCCCGCCTGGTGGGTGAACACGTGGCGCAGGGTCACGTCCCGCTTGTCGTGCGCGGCGAACTCCGGCCAGTAGCGGGCGACCGGCGCGTCGAGGTCGAGCTCGCCCTGTTCCACCAGCGTCAGGGCGCAGACGGTGGTGATCGCCTTCGTGGTGGAGTCCATCACCGAGAGGGTGTCGCGGTCCCAGGGACGGTCATCGTCCACGTCGGCCACCCCGCCCCACAGATCGACGACGGGACGTCCCCGGTGGTAGACGCACAGCGCGGCGCCGACCTCGTCGCGCTCCTCGAAGTTGTCCGCGAAGACGTCCTGGACTTTCTCGAAACCCGGGTCGGTGGTTCCCTCGACGGTCATCGCCGCGCCCCTTCCTTGTGTGCTCGCGCCATCGGCGCCTGGTCGGAGGAGGTGTCCATGCCGAGCACGCCGGCGGCGTTGGCGTACAGCCACCGTCGTTCGGTGCGCTCGCCCAGCCGCAGCGCCCCGACCTCGCCGGCCAGCTCGCCCGCCGTCATCTCATGGACCCACTCGACGCTGCCGAACAGGACCTTGTCCCTGATGGCCGTGCGGCCGTACGCCATCAGCGGCTCCCAGCCCGAGCCGGGCTGCGCCATGTGGAGCGGCCGGTGCGTGGAGAACTCCAGGTAGACGTTGGGATGCCGCTGGCACAGCGACACCGTCTCCAGCACCCACGGCCAGCCGCCGTGCCCGGCGATGATGGTCAGGCCGGGGTGGGCGCGGGCGATCGCGTCGAGCTGCCGCCACGCGCAGTGGTCGACCGCCACCCGGGACGACAGGTTGTGCCCGGCGTGGATCCACATCGGCACGCCCAGCCGTTCGGCCTCGGCGTAGACGCGGTGCGCGCCCTCCGAGAGCGGGTCGGTGCCGTCGGCGAAGTGGGTCACCGAGACGCCGCCCATCTCCAGGTCGTCCACGCACCGGCGCGTCTCCTTGATCGCGGCGTCCGGGTCCCGCAGGTCGAGACCGGCCCACGCCCGCAGGACGCCGGGGTGCCGCCGCGCGTGCTCGGCCACCCGGTCGTTCAGCGTGCCGCCGGATCGCAGCGGCGACATCCCGCCGTGGATCACCTGGAGGACGATGCCGTCCCCGGCCAGCCTCGCCACGTGCCGGTCGACGTCCGCGCCGAGACGGCCGGACTCCAGCAGCAGGCCGGCCGCCGCGGCCGGGCCGTCGGCCAGGGCCCGGTCGTACGCCGCCGGATCGACCCCCGCCAGGGAGACGAAGCGCCGCGCGAACAGCCTCATGTAGTTCGGGCAGTCGGCGGCGAACCAATGGAGATACGCCTCCCACGATTCGGCGTCGAGGACGACCCCGCACATGTCGATGACCGGTGTTGCGTTTTCCACGTGGCCGTGCCTCCTTGATGGCCTTGATGGGATGGGTGCAGGGAGCGCCCGGTCAGCCCGATTCGGTGCCGAGGATCGTGACCAGTGACACGCACTCGCCCGGATCGCCGCCGACGTTCTGGGTGAGCGCGAGCGTGCGCCCGTTGTCGACCTGCCGCTCCCCCGCCTCGCCGCGCAGCTGCAGCCAGCTCTCGAAGATCATCCGCAGGCCGGACGCGCCCAGCGGGTGACCGAACGCCTTCAGCCCGCCGTCCGGGTTGACCGGCAGCTCGCCGTCCCGGTCGAAGACGCCGTTCACCATGTCCTTCCACGCCGTGCCGGGCGCCGCGAACCCGAGATCCTCCATCAGGACGATCTCGGTGATGGTGAAGCAGTCGTGGACCTCGGCCAGGGCGAACTGGGCGCGCGGATCGGTGACTCCGGCCTGCCGGTAGGCGTCCCGCGCCGCCGCCACGGCCTCGGGGAACGAGGCGAAGTCGTGGGCCGGGTCCATGTTGCCGGTGCCCGGGCCCGCCGCCAGCGCCAGGGCCTTGACCAGGACAGGCGTGCCGGGGTACCGGGCGGCGTCCTCGGCCCGGGTGATGACGACGGCGGCCGCGCCGTCGGCCAGGCCGCCGCAGTCCAGCAGGCTGAGCCGTCCGGCCAGCGGGGGCTGCCGGTCGATGACCTCCTTGGGGATCTCCCGCTGGAAGTAGGCGCGGGGGTTGAGCGCGCCGTTGGCGTGGTTCTTCCACGCCACGTGGGTCATGGCAGCGCGCAGGTCCTCGTCGGCGACCCCGTACCTCGCGGCGTAGCCGTCCGCCAGGTAGCCGAAGGTGCCGGGCGGCGTGTGCGGGACGGCCGTCCCGTCGCCGAAGAACTCGAAGAAGGGGATGCCGGACTGGCCGGAGTCCATCATCTTCTCCACGCCGATGGCCATCACGACGTCGTACGCGCCGGCCGCCACCGCGTAGCAGGCGTTGCGGAACGCGTCCGAGCCGGTGGCGCAGAAGTTCTCGACGCGGGTGACCGGCTTGTTGTCGAGCTTGAGCGGCTTGGACAGCGCGACCCCGGCGTGCCCGGACCCGAAGGTGCCCAGCCAGAAGGCGTCGATGTCGGCCAGCTCAACGCCCGCGGCCTCGGCCGCCTCGGTGGCCGCGTCGATCAGCAGGTCGTCCGCGCCGGCGTCGCGGCGCTCCCCGAACCGGGTGCAGCCCGCCCCGACGATCGCCACCCGGTCGGTGATCCCTCGACTCGCCATCAGTTCCTCTCCTCCCGGCCCGGCTTTCGCTGGTCCGGCTTTTGCTGGTCCGGCTTTTGCTGGTCCGGCTTTTGCTGGTCCGGCTTTTGCTGGTCCGGCTTTTGCTGGTCCGGCGCCGCGCGGTCCGGGCGGACCTTCCAGAAGTAGTTGTGGACGCCGTCGCGGGTGTGGGTGCGACGGATGGTCGTGCGAACGCGCAGGCCGGCGCGGACCTCGTCGGGATCCACGTCGGTGATCTCGCACTGGATCCGGCCGCCGCCCTCGAAGTCGACCGTCCCGTAGACCAGCGGCGGGCTCGGTGACCAGGCCAGCCGGTCCACGGTGGCGATCGCGACGACGCCGGGCAGGTCCGCGGCCGGGTCGGGCGCCATCTGGTCGGCCGTCCGGCACTCCCGGCACACGCGCTGCGGCGGCAGGTGGCGGGCGTCGCACACGCGGCAGCGGGAACCGGCGAAGCCGAGCTTCCACGGGCCGGCCCGGTGGGCCGCGGGCGCCACCGTCTGCGGCGGCAGCGGCCGGCGCAGCGGCTCGCGCGGCAGGAAGCCGCGCCAGGAGAGGAAGGTCGCGTACGACAGGTCGTCGGGGGCGGCGGCGAGCTGACCGGCGACCGGCCGCGGCGACCGGCGGCTGGGCAGCAGCCCGGTCGTGCGGAACACCAGCGCGTCGGCGCCGTCGGACAGGGTGAGCAGCGCGATCACCTCGTCCGGCCCGGCCCGGTCGAGCACGTCGGCGAGCAGCAGGGCCGGATGGGCCGTGCCGGTGTCGCCGGCCGCCGTCCACAGGTCGTCGGCCACCGCCGCGCGGGCCACGCCGGACGCGGACGTCACGGCCCGCGCTACCCGGCGGCCCGCGCCGGTGACGATGAGGTGGTCCACGTCGCCGGGGGTCAGCCCGGCGGACTTCAGCGCGTCGCCGAGCGCCTGCCGCCCCACCGGGGCGAGGACCTCCTCGACGAACCGCCGGTCCCAGATCCGGGACGAGCGCTCGCCCGGCAGCCGCCACCGGTCGAGCAGCTCCTCGGTACGGGCCGCCTCCCCGACGCGTTCGGCGACGACCTCGTCCGCGCCGCCGGTGACCAGCAGCGCGGCGGCGCCGTCACCGCCGTCCCGCTCGTCGGGGCCGCCGGGCAGCCCCGTGCGGATGTCCGACGTCACCACCAGGACGGGCGCCGAGGCGAGCAGGCCGGCGCGCAGCGCGCCGACGCCGGACCGCACCGCGCCGCATATGTCCACGGCGGGCACGCCGGGGTCGAGGCCCAGCACCGCGTGGACGGTGGCCGCGTTGGTCTTGTCGAGGTACGCCGGGTCGGCCGTCGCGAAGTAGAGGCCGCCGGCCGGCCGCGCGCCGGCGGGCGCGCTCGCCAGCGCGATCCGCGCGGCCTCGGCGCCCATGGTGGTGGTGTCCTCGTCGTAGGCGGCGACGGTGCGCGCTCCCCCGGACCCGTCGTCCCGGGCGCCGCCGGACGGCCCCGTCCCGAGCCCGGCGGCGATCGCCGAGCGGCGGATCCGGCGAGCCGGCAGGTACGCCCCGAACGTCAAGATTCCAGCCACGAGACCTCCGTCTCTCTATGAATGTTCATTCATAACTGTAGACCGTTGTGCCCGAATCGGTCCAGCCCGCCTCTACTCGGCCGCTGGGAGGCCCAGCAGGGCCGCGGCGTTGTCGTGGAGCCACGCCCGCCGCGTGCGCTCGTCGAGGCCGAGCGCGTGCACCCCGGCGACGAACCGTTCCACGCCGGTCCCGTGCGTCCAGGCCGCGCTCCCGAAGACCACCCGGCGGCGCAGCGCCCCCGGCAGGTGGAACAGCAGCGGCTCCCAGCCCGAGCCCGGGGCGGCCATCGCCGCCGGATCGTGCGCGGAGGTGTCCAGATAGATGTTGGGCTGGCGCATCATCACCGCGACCAGCTCGCCGACCCACGGCCAGCCGCCGTGCCCGGCGACGATCCGCAGCGCGGGATGCCGGGCCGCGACGTGGTCGAGATCCGCGGGCCTGGTCATGGGCCGGTGCCGGGCCAGGTTCAGCCCGCAGTGCAGCCACAGCGGCAGCCCGAGCCGGGCGGCGTGCTCGTACACCCGGTGATGCGCGCGATCGCCGGGCGCCACCCCGGACACGAAGGGCAGCACGACCACGCCGCGCATGCCGAGCGCCGCACAGCGGTCGATCTCCGCCACGGCCCGGCCGGGGTCGCGGGCGTCGACGCCGCACCACGCCTCCAGCAGGCCGGGATGCCGCGCGCAGCGTTCGGCCAGCCGGTCGTTGATCGTGCCGCCGCCGGGCAGCGGGAAGTCCGCGCCGTGCAGCACCTGCCTGCGCACCCCCGCCGCGCGGAGCCGCCCGGCGTGCGCGTCGATGTCGGTCGCCAGCCCCTCGGCCACCCTTTCGAGCGTCACGGCGTCGGCGGCGCCGGCGGCGAGCCTGCGGCGCACCGCGGCGCGGTCGTGCCCGGCGGCCGCGGCCAGCGGCGCGGCGAAGAACTCCAGGAATCCGGGCGCGTCCGCCGCCATCCCGGCCAGCAGCGCCCGCCAGGACTCGGCGTCGTGCACGCCGTCGCACACGTCGATGACCGGCGTCCCCGCGTCCGGACTCCCGGCGGAGGACGGGACGGCGGCACGGTCAGCGGAAGGACGGTCAGCGGAAGGACGCGGCCGCATCGCGCTCCTCCCATCGGGCGCCGATGTCGGTGGCGGGCGGACCGCCGTCGACGAGTTCGGCCGCCAGGCGGTGCCAGTTCGCCTCGCAGCGCAGCCGCGCCAGGACCGCCATCGTGCCCATGGTGTAGCGCAGCAGCATGCTCAGCCAGGGCGGCTGGTACGGCGCCTTGCGGCATTTGTAGAACTCGGACGTGGGCTTGTTGACGACCCGCAGCGCCTTGCCGTACTCGTCGGGGTCCAGCCGGATCGCGCGGTCCTCGGCGACGGGCCCGCAGTACAGCGGGCCGACCTCGCGCCACAGGCGATCCGGGTCGGACCTGCCGCGATGCGGCACCATGCCGAGACCGTCGAGCGCCGCGGCCAGGTCATCGCGCCGGTCGTGCAGCGCCGCGACGACCGGCGCGGTGGTCAGCGCGATCTCCCGCTCCCCCGGCATCCGCTTGACCAGGCCGAAGTCCAGGAAGCAGACCCTCCCGTCGGCCATGAACAGGTAGTTGCCCGGATGCGGGTCGACGGAGAAGTGCCCGGCGGCGATCGAGCCGAGGGCGAACCGGTAGATGATCTCGCCATAGCGGTCGAGCCCGGCCTGGTCGCCGGCCGCCAGCACGTCGCGCAGGCTGCGCCCCTCCACCAGCTCCGCGGTCAGGACGTGCCGCGAGGTGAGCTCGGGCACGACCTCGGGGATCTTGACGAACGGGTGGCCGCGGTAGGCGTCCGCGAACCGCCGCTGGTCGGCGGCCTCCCGCTCGTAGTCGAACTCGTCCTTCATCATCGCGCTCAGGTCCCGCAGGACCGCCTGCACGTCGAAGTCGACGCCGACCGCGTACGCGCGGGTGAGCAGCGCCAGGTTGTCGAAGTCGGCGAACACGGCGTCCTCGATGCCCGGGTACTGCACCTTGACCACGACCCGCGTGCCGTCGCGCAGCGTGGCCGCGTGGACCTGCCCGATGGACGCCGCGGCCAGCGGCTCCCGCTCGAACGACTCGAACCGCCGGAACACCTTGGTGCCGAACTCCCGCTCCAGGATTCCGGCGACGGCGTCGTACTCCATGGGCGGCGCGCTCGCCTGGAGGTGCGCCAGCTCCTCCTCGGCGCCGGCCGAGAGCCCGCCCGCGAACGAGGCGAACTGGCCGAACTTCATGGCCAGGCCCTTCATGCCGCCGAGCGTGCGGGCGGCGTCCTCGGCCGCCCGCCGCGCCGCGTCCTCCCTGATCCGCCGCCGGCGCCGGGGCCCGGCGAAGACCGAGCGGATCCGCGCGAGGGCGAGCAGGCGCCCGCCGCGCACCGCCGTCCGGACGAGCGCCCGGCGCCGCGCGTCCGCATCCGCGTCCAGCCCGGCCCCGCCGCCCTCATGTGCCCCGCCGCCGCCCGGACGGTCGCCACCACCGGCGTCCGCGCCGCTCGCGGGCGCGGTCGCACGCCGGTCCGCGGCCTCGCGAGGGCGCACGGCCGCGCGGAGGACGTCGGCGGTCAGCGTCAGCCACGCGCGCACCTTCGAGTCGCCTGCCATTCCCACCTCCTGAATGAACGATTATTCACTGTAGTAGCATCGGCAGGCATGACGGAAGCCTTGATCTTCGACGCCGTCCGCACCCCGCGGGCCAGCGCCCGGCGTGGCGCGCTGCGCGGCGTCAAGCCGATCGCCCTCGCCGCCGGCGCGCTGCGCGCCCTCGCCGACCGCAACCACCTCGACGGACCGGAGATCGACGACGTCGTGCTCGGCTGCGTGAGCCCGGTCGGCGAGCAGGGCGCCGACATCGCGCGGATCGCCGCCCTGACCGCCGGGCTCGACCTCGACACCCCCGGCGTGCAGGTCGACCGGTTCTGCGCGTCCGGCCTGGAGGCGGCGAACCTGGCGGCGATGAAGATCCGTTCCGGCTTCGAGGACCTCGTCGTCGCCGGCGGGATCGAGTCGATGTCGCGGGTCCCGATGGGCTCGACCGGCGGGGCCTGGATGGACGACCCCGAGACCGCGCTGCGCACCGGCTACGTCCCGCAGGGCGTGGCGATCGACCTGCTCGCCACCCTGGAGGGATTCACCCGCGAGGACCTGGACGGCTACGCCCTCCTGTCCCACCAGCGAGCCGCCCGCGCCCGCGACGAGGGCCGCTTCGGCCGCTCGCTCGTCCCGGTGACCGGCACCGGCGGCGCCACGATCCTCGACATCGACGACGCGATCCGCCCGGACACCACCGCCGCCGCCCTCGCCGCGCTGAAGCCGAGCTTCGCCGGGCCCGGCGAGCAGGGCTACGACGCCGTGGCCATCGACCGCCACCCGGACGTCGAGCGCGTCGAGCACCTGCACACGGCCGGCAACTCCAGCCAGATCGTGGACGGCGCGGCGGCGATGCTGATCGGCAACGCGGCCGCCGGGGAACGGCTGGGCCTCACCCCCCGCGCCCGGATCCTGGCCGGCGCCGTCGTCGGCACCGAGCCGACGCTGATGTTCACCGGCCCGGAGCCCGCCACGCGCAAGGCACTGCGCCGCGCGGGCCTCGGGCTCGACGACATCGACCTGTTCGAGGTCAACGAGGCGTTCGCGGCCGTCGTCCTGAAGTACGAACGCGACCTCGGCGTCCCCCTGGAGAAGATCAACGTCAACGGGGGCGCGATCGCGCTGGGGCACCCGCTGGGGGCCACCGGCTGCATGCTGCTCGGCACCCTGCTGGACGAACTCGAACGGCGGGACCTGCGGAGAGGGCTCGTCACGCTCTGCGCCGCCGCCGGGATGGGAATCGCCACGATCATCGAAAGGGTCTCGTGATGGCCGTCTCGTACGCCATGGACGACCGGGGCATCGTCACGCTGACGATGAGCCAGCCGGACGCCAGGGTCAACATGTTCGACGCGGAGTTCGGCGAGGCCCTGATCGCCGCGCTCGACCGGCTGGAGGCCGACCGCGACCGCGTCGCCGGCGTGATCCTCACCTCCGCGGCCACGACCTTCGCCGTCGGCGCCGACCTCGACCAGATCTACGCGATGACACCCGGCGACGCCGCCGCCTTCACCGCGCGGATCGAACGGGCCAAGACGGCGCTGCGGCGGCTGGAGACCCTGGGCCGGCCGGTGGTCGCCGCGATCAACGGCTCCGCGCTCGGCGGCGGGATGGAACTCGCGCTGGCCTGCCACCGCCGCGTCTGCGCCGCGGATCCGTCCATCCTGCTGGGCCTGCCCGAGGTGTCGCTCGGGGTGCTGCCCGGCGGGGGCGGCGTCGTCCGCACCGTGTGGCTGCTCGGCCCGGAGGCCGCGCTGCCGCTGCTGCTCAAGGGCGGCGGGCTGGCGCCGGACGCCGCCCGCGCCGCCGGGATCGTCGACGAGGTCGTGCCGCCCGCCGAGCTGCTCTCCCGGGCCCGCGAATGGATCGCCGGCGCCCCGCGGCCGGTCCAGCCCTGGGACGATCCCGCGCGCCGGCGACCGGCCGCCGAACCGGGGTTCTTCGCCGCCGCGACCGCCCGGCTGTACGCCGAGACCCGCGGGAACCTGCCCGCCCCGGCGAAGATCCTCGCCTGCGCCGCCGAGGCGGCCCGGACGGACTTCGACACGGCCATGCGAGCCGAGACCGCCGGCCTGGTCGAGCTGGCCACCGGCAGCCAGGTCGCCAAGAACCTCATCGGCTCGTCCTGGTTCCAGAAGAGGGAGGTCGCCCGGCAGGTCCGCGCGTCCCGTACGCGGGTGGAGCGGATCGGGGTGCTGGGTGCCGGGATGATGGGCGCGGGGATCGCGCACGTCAGCGCCCGCGCCGGGATCCAGGTCGTCCTGACGGACGTGTCCGCCGAGGCGGCCCGCCGCGGCCTCGCCGGGATCGAACGCCTCCTGGACGAGCAGGTCGCCCGCGACCGGCTGGCCCCCGAGGACCGGGCCGCCGTCCTCGGCCGGATCACCGCCGATGACCCCGATCTCAGCGGCTGCGACCTCGTCGTCGAGGCCGTCTACGAGGACCGGGACCTCAAACACGAGGTGCTCGCCGCGGCCCAGGCCGGCGCGCGCCCCACCGCGGTCATCGCCTCCAACACCTCCACGCTGCCGATCACCGGCCTCGCCGAAGGGCTTCCCGATCCCGCCGCCTTCGTCGGCGCGCACTTCATCTCGCCGGTCGAGAGGATGCCGCTGGTGGAGATCGTCAAGGGTGCCCGGACGAGCCCCGGCACCGTCGCCCGCGCGGTGGCGTACGCCCGGCAGATCGGCAAGACCCCGATCGTCGTCAACGACGGCCCCGGCTTCTACACCTCACGGGTCTTCATCGCCTACACGACCGAGGGCGCCGCGATGCTCAGCGAGGGCGTCCCCGCCGCGCTGATCGAGAACATCGCCCGCAAGGCGGGGATGCCCGTCGGCCCGCTCGCGCTCAGCGACGACGTCTCCCTGGCCACGATGCTCCGCGTCCGCCGCCAGAGCGCGGGTGGCACGCAGCCGCACGACACGATCGCCAGGATGGTCGACGAGTTCGGCCGCCCCGGACGCCAGGCGGGCGCGGGCTTCTACGACCACCGGCCGGGCTACCCGAAGCGCCTCTGGCCCGGCTTGACCGAGCACTTCGGCGGTGACCGCCCCATCCCGCACCAGGACATCCATGACCGGCTCCTGTTCGCCCAGGCGCTGGAGAGCGTCCGCGCGATGGAGGACGGCGTCGTGACCTCCACCGCGGTCGCCAACGTCGGCGCCCTTCTCGCCCTCGGCTTCGCCCCGTGGACCGGCGGCACGCTCCAGTTCATCAACCAGTACGGCCCGGCCCGCTTCACCGCCCGGGCCGACCAGCTCGCCGATCTCTACGGCGAGCACCTCCGTCCCCCGTCCCTCCTTCGCGCCAAGGCGGCCCAGTCGACCTCTTTCTGAACCTCGGCCCGGCAGGAGCCGCCCGTTTCACATCGGCAGTCGGGGAAGGGACATAGGAGGTCGAATAGTTCGCTCGACCGAGGAGGATGGAATGCCGCAGCAGGCGTGGAGCAAGAAGCGCGAGCGTCAGTACGAGGACATCAAGGAGTCCCAGGAGAAGCGCGGAGCGAGTACGCGCCGCGCGGAGGAGATCGCCGCGCGCACCGTGAACAAGAACCGCGCGCGGGCCGGTGAGGCCAAGCAGAAGAGCAAGACATCGCTCAAGGACATCTCTCCGCAGCGGCGCGGCGGGAAGCGTTCCGGCAAGCCTGGTCCGCGCGGCAGGACCAAGGACCAGTTGTACGCCGAGGCCAGGAAGAAGAAGATCGAGGGCCGCTCCAAGATGTCCAAGGCGGAACTGGAGAAGGCGCTGGGGGTCTGAGCACCCCGGACGGCAGCACATGCGAAGGCCGCCCCGCCACAGGCCGGGCGGCCTTCGCACGGCTGCCGATCGCCTGGCCGGTGATCGGGCGCCGGTCAGGGGGTCTCGGTCTGCGGGCTGTAACCGTCGTCCTCGCCGCCCGGGGCGTCGGCCTCGGCGACCGGCGGGTCGGTCGGGCCCGGGGTGTGCTCGTCGGCGAATTCCGCGTCGGCCTCCTGCGGCGCCTCCTGCTCGGCGCGCCGGTCGGCGAGCGGCTTGTCCCGGTCGTCCTTACGGTCGCTCATCGCGTCCCCTCGACTGCGTGCGGGTGCCGGCTCATGAGGGCGCTCACTCCCCCGATCCCCCGGAGCGGTGCGGCAGGAGCTCCCGCATCTTGACCTTGATGCCTCGCTTGACGACCCCCACCCGGTCCTCGTCGCCCTTCAGCAGCGCCCGGGCGCTGTCCTTGACCTGTTCGTACGACGCGTGCGGCGGGATCGGGGGGACGTTCGGATCCACGCGGACGTCCAGAAGGGTCGGCCGGTCGGCCGCGAGGGCCTCCTCCCAGGCCGGGCCGATCTGTCCGGGCTCGTCGACCCTGATCGCGTGGAGCCCGTTGCTCGCGGCGAACGCGGCGTAGTCGCATTCGGGGAGGGTCTGCGACTCCGGGAACTTCGGCGCGCCCTGCATCGCCCGCATCTCCCAGGTGACCTGGTTGAGGTCGTTGTTGTGCAGGACGGCGACCACGAGGCGCGGATCCTCCCACTGCTCCCAGTAGTGCCTGATGGTGAGCAGCTCGGCCAGGCCGTTCATCTGCATCGCGCCGTCGCCCTCGAACACGATCACCGGCCGGCCGGGATGGCCGAACTTCGCTCCGATCGCGTACGGGACGCCGGGCCCCATCGTGGCCAGCGTCCCCGACAGGGACCCGCGCACACCGTCGGTGAAGCTGAGGTTCCGGGCGTACCAGTTCGCCGCCGAACCCGAGTCGGCGACGACGATCGCGTCCCGCGGCAGCCGCCGCGACAGCTCGTCGAACAGCCGCATCGGGTTGATCGGATCGGCCTCGACCATGGCCTCCTCGGCCACGGTCTCCCGCCAGCGCCGCACGTTCGCCTCGACGGTCTCCCGCCAGTCCCGGTCGCTCTTGCGCTCCAGCAGCGGGATCAGGGCGCGCAGCGTGGACGCGGCGTCCCCGACGAGGTTGACCTCGTACGGGTAGCGCATCCCGATCAGCCTCGGATCGATGTCGATCTGCACGCCGCGTGCCTGGCCCAGCTCCGGAAGGAACTGGGTGTAGGGAAAACTGGAGCCGACCGTCAGCAGCGTGTCGCAGTCGTTCATCAGCTCGTAGCTGGGCCGCGTGCCCAGCAGCCCGATCGAGCCCGTGACGTAGGGAAGCTCGTCCGACAGGACGTCCTTGCCGAGCAGCGCCTTCGCCACACCCGCGCCGAGCAGATCGGCGACCTGGCGCAGTTCGCCGGCGGCACCGCGCGCACCGGCCCCGGCGAGGATCGCGACCTTCTCACCGCCGTTGAGGATGTCGGCGGCGCGCCTCACCGCCTCCTGGTCGGCGCTGACGGAGGGCAGGGCGACCCCCAGACTGGAGGGGACCATCTTGAACGCGTGCCCGGGCGCCGTGTACTCCAGCTCCTGCACGTCGGCGGGGATGATCACGGCGGTCGGCGCCCGCTCGGCCGTCGCGACACGGATCGCCCGGTCCAGCACGTTCGGCAGCTGCTCCGGGACGGTGACCATCTGAAGATAGGCACTGGCCACGTCCTTGTAGAGCGACAGCAGATCGACCTCCTGCTGGTAGGAGCCGCCCATCGCGCTGCGGTTGGTCTGCCCGACGATCGCGACCACCGGCACGTGGTCGAGCTTGGCGTCGTACAGCCCGTTCAGCAGGTGGATTGCGCCGGGGCCCGACGTCGCCGCGCACACTCCGACCTTCCCGGTGAACTTGGCATAGCCCACCGCCTCGAACGCGCTCATCTCCTCATGCCGCGACTGGACGAACTGCGGCTCGTCCCCGGCACGCTGCCAAGAGGCCAGAAGCCCGTTGATCCCGTCGCCGGGGTAACCGAACACCTTCTCGACCCCCCACTCACGCAACCGCGCCAGCAGATAGTCGCCGACAGTCATCGATGCCATTGGACCGGGTCTCCTTCCCTTCCGCCCATAGACCGGACGTCCGTTCCGCCTACCCAGCCCACCGGCGACCTACCATGGCCCCCTGCGAACTCGGCGTTGAAGGGCCGCCGAGGTTTACGTTGCAATACGCGGGTAACCCCTTTGCGCCTACATGTTCTTCACATCGCTTAACGCATGGGGGCCGCATGACGGAGGGGTCCGCCGAGTCGTACTGGATGGCGACGTCTCAGGCGAAGACGTATCCGGCGCTCAGCGAAGACGCCGAGACGGACGTGGCGGTCGTGGGCGGCGGGATCGCGGGAATCGCGACGGCCTGGGAACTGGCGCGGGCCGGCCGGTCGGTGATGCTGCTGGAGGCCGATCGCCTCGCCGCGGGCGTCACCGGGTACACGACCGGACGATTGTCGGCGGCGCACCCGTGGATCTACGCGCAACTGCGTGACGGACACGGCATGGAAACGGCGCGCCTGTACGCCCGCTCGCAGCAGGAAGCCGTCGAGCATGTGGTCGCGACCGCCGAGAAACTGGGCATCGACGCCGATATCGAAAGGCGCCCGTCCCATGTGTACGTGGAGCAGCGCGACCGCGTCCAAGACCTCAAGGCCGAGGTCGAAGCCGCGCGGCAGGCCGGGCTCGCGGCCACCTTCGTCAGCGGCACCGACCTGCCCTACGAAGTCGCCGGCGCGCTGCGCGTTGATGACCAGGTGCAATTTCATCCACGCCGCTACCTGCTGGCCCTGATCGAAGAACTGGCCCGCGCGGGCGGACGCGTTCACGAGCACACCCGTGTCGTCGAAATGGACGAGGGCCGGCCCTCGCGCCTCGTCACCGACACCGGTATGGCGGTACGCGCGAACGAGGTGGTGATCGCCACCTTGTTCCCCGTGCTGGGCGGGTCGGGGCTCGGGCCCCGCCTGACGCCACTTCGCGAGCTGGTGATCGCGACGCCGATCGGCGAGGAGCGCGACCCCGGCGGCATGTACATCACCCGGGAGGAGAACACACGCTCGGTACGGACCGCGCCGTACCGCGACGGGCAGCGGTTGCTCCTCATCACCGGCGAGTCGTTCCCACCCGGCACCTCCGACGTCGCCGCTCGGCGGCATCATCTGGTCGAATGGACGCGACGGCATTTCCAGGTGGACGACATCGCCTACTGGTGGGCGGCCCAGGACCTGGACACGGCCGACAAGATCCCCTACGTCGGCCGTGTCAGCGACAACGTCTACGTCGCCACCGGATACGCCCGTTCAGGCATGAGCCACGGAATCATGTCCAGCAAGCTGCTCACAGGTCTGATCTGCGGGCAAGAACCGGCATGGGCCGGTGTTTACGCGCCTGGGCGCAGGCATTTCGCACATGAGATCGGCCCTATCTCCAAGACGCTCTGGTCCAAGACACGGCGCGCGGCGTCCGATCACGCACGGGCCATGGCCACCTCCGCCGACGAAATCCCGCTGGGTTCCGGCGCCGTCATCCGCCACCACGGACGGCTTCGGGCGGTCTACAAGGGCGACGACGGAACCACGCACTGGTTGTCGGCCCACTGTTCCCATTTCAGGTGCCTGGTGAGTTTCAACCACACCGAACGCGTCTGGGAATGCCCCTGCCACGGCTGTAGATACGCCCCGGACGGCTCGGTCCTCCAAGGCCCCGCGACCGCCGATCTCCAGCCCAAAAGGCCATAGGACCACGGGAGTTACGTCCCTGCTGGACCGGACCGGCAGGAAAGTGCCAGCGTCGCCGCCGGTTCCGGCGGGGCGCCTAGGTTGCGGGCATGAAGCCTACGATCGGCCGGGGGCTCGTCCCGGCGGTGGGCGCGGTGGTCGCGGCTGGCGCCGTGGCGTTCGCGCCGGCGGCCGCCGCGGCGGGGCCGCCCGCGGGGGCCTGCACCAACCCGGACAAGGCGCTGCCGGCGATCAAAGAGCTGCCGTGGGCGCAGCGGACGCTGGACCCGAAGTCGGTCTGGCCGCACAGCACCGGCAAGGGCGTGACCGTCGCGGTGGTCGACTCCGGAGTGGACTCGGAACACCCGCAACTGCGGGACGGCGCGGTCCTGCGCGGTGAGGACTTCCACCTCCAGGGCGACTATCCGGGCGACTTCGACTGCGCCTCGCACGGCACCGCCGTGGCGAGCATCATCGCCGCCCGGCAGGCCCCGGGCGTCGGCTTCGCCGGGCTGGCGCCGGGGGCGCGCGTCCTGCCCGTACGGGTGAGCGACCGGGACGTCGGCGAGAACCGTGACGCGCAGCGGATCGACTCCAAGGTCCTGGCCCGTGGCATCTGGTACGCGGTCAAGTCCGGGGCCAAGGTGATCAACCTGTCCCTGGCCGGCACGGCGCGGAACCACTACATCGCGGACGCCGTCAGGCATGCGCGCTCCAAGGACGTCGTGGTGATCGCGGCCGCGGGCAACGCCCGGCAGGGCGAGAGCGGGCCCGCGTACCCGGCCGCCTACCCGGGAGTGATCGGGGTCGGGGCGTTGGACCAGAGCGGCGTGCTGCTTTCCGGGTCGCGGACGGGGGCGCACGTGGACCTGGTCGCGCCGGGCGGGAACGTGCTCGCCGCCGTACGCGCGGGCGGGCACCGGTACTGGGACGGGACCAGCGTCGCCGCGGCCTTCGTCTCGGGCGCCGCGACGCTGGTCCGCGCACGCTGGCCGGAGCTCTCCGCCGACGAGGTCGCGGAACGTCTCGTGGCCACCGCGACGCCCACCCCCGGGGGTCTGGGCAGCCCCGCCTACGGCGCCGGGCTGATCAACCCGTACCGCGCCGTCACCGACGGGACGACCAGCGCCTCCCCCGCTCCGCCGCCGACCGTGCGGCCCGCCGCCGCGGACCCGGTGCGGGAGCGTACGGAGGCGTGGTGGGAGCAGCGGGACGACACCGCCCTGACCGTGTCGATCGCCACCGCCGGGGCCGCCCTGCTCGCGCTGGTCATGGCGGTGATCTTCGCCGCGGGCGGCCGTGGCGGCTGGCGCGCGCGCCCCGCCGAGGCCCTGCCGCCCGCGCCGGGCCGCGAGGAACCCCCCGACCAGGTCTTCCTCCTCGACCCGCCCACCTCCGAACGCTGACCCGTCCCGAGAGGGCGTTCCGGATGTGCAGAGAGGGAACAGCGTTCGCCGTTCCCTCTCTGGGTTTCCGGGACTCGTGCGGGTCAGATGGTGGTGCTGCCGACCCGCGCGACCGCCGACGAGAGCGCCTGCTGGAGCTCACCGTTGGCGGTGATGACACCGCCGCGCAGCGCGTCGAGCATCTGCTGCTGCGCGGTGGACACCTGCTGCCAGGCCGCGCTGACCTCCGCGAACTGGCCGCCGGCGGCGTCCATCCAGTCCGCCTCGGTCGCACCGGAGGTGCTGCGCCAGGTGTCCATCTCCTGCTGGACGCGCCCGACCGTGTTCATGATCTGCTGGGCGAGGTCGTCCAGCTGGCCGAAGTTGCCCCTGATCAGATCAGTCATGTGAGCGTTCCTCCTCTCCTAGCCGAGCGCGCCGTTGAACGGCGACCCACCCGCGGCCTGGTTGACCGCCGTGGTGCCGGTCTCGTCGGCCGTCAGGTACTGGGCCGACGAGAAACGGGTGTTCTCGCCCAGGTTGTTCAGGGCCGCGACGAGCCGGGTGATGCCCTGCTCCCAGTTCGCGTGGGCCTGGGTGAAGGCGATCGGCGCCTGCCCGACCCACTGCCCCTGCAGCGCGGCCACGATGGGTTGCAGCGAGGCCCGATGGCCCTCGATGTCACCCGCCACGTTGCCGGCCATGGCGGCCGCCCGGTCGAGCGTTCCGATCACGCCGTGCAGCTGATCTCCCATGCGCTCCCTCCTTTCGCTGACGTCCCCACCGGACGTGGGAAGTCCCCGGAAACGTAAATGTGCATGCGCCCGCGTGGCGGGCACGGTCCTCTTCCTGCCAGCCCCCGGACGGCCCGGCGGCCGTCACCTTCCTGCCAGCGCCCCCCACGCCGCACGGCCGCCGGGTGACGATGGGCCGGTCCGCCGAGACGAGCCGCCGACGCCAGGAGGAGCACCGTGGGGACCGAGGTCGTACGGCGCCACGCACGCAAGCCCTCCCCGGCGCTGCCCTCGGGCGAGCTGGTGCTGGAGGCGCCGCCGGAGATCCCGCTGCCCGGCGCCCGGCAGTGGACGCAGATGCTCTTCATGCTGCCCATGGTCGGGATCATGGGCATGGTGCTGCTGAACTACTCCAGCCGCATGTCGCCCGCCCTGCGCAACGTCGTCCTTGGGGTGCTCGCGGTCGTCGTCGTGGCGGTCGTGGTCTTCGCGATCACGCGGGGCTCGGGCCCGAGCAGGCAGGAGATGGACACCGGCAGGCGGCTCTACATGCGCGGGCTCGCCCAGCACCGGATGCGGATGCGCCGCTCGGTCACCCGGCAGCGGGACGCCCTGATGTACCTGCACCCGGAGCCGGGCGCCCTGTGGTCGGTGGCGGCCAGCCACCGGCTCTGGGAACGCAGGCCCGAGGACGCCGACTTCGCCGTCGTGCGGGTCGGGACCGGCCCGCAGAGCCCGGCGACTCAGCTGATCCCGCCGGACACCAAGCCGCTGGAGCAGCTCGAGCCGCTGTCGGCGCTGGCGCTCCGCCGTTTCCTCACCACCTACAGCGCCATCGACGATCTGCCGCTGGCGGTGGCGCTGACCGGTTTCGCGAGGCTGCACGTCCGCGGCGACCGTACGGTCACGCTCGGCCTGCTCCGCGCCGTGGTCGCGCAGCTCGCCACCGTGCACGCGCCCGACGATCTGCGGATCGCCGTCTGCGCCGGCGCCGGGGAGACCGCGGACTGGGACTGGGTGAAGTGGCTGCCGCACGCCCTGCACCCGGAGAAGTCCGACGCCGCCGGCCCGCTGCGGCTGGTCGCGCCGACCGTGCCCGGCGTCGAGGCGATGCTGGAGGACCTCCTGGGCTCCCGTCCCCGCTTCGACCCGGACGTGCGGCGCGGCTCCCTCCCCCATCTCGTCGTGGTCGTCGACGGCGGCGCCGTCGCCGGGTCCGACCACCTGATGGCGGGCGCCGGGCTGGAGGGCGTGACGGTCATCGACCTCACCACCCCGCCGCCGCGCACGCTGGACCGTACGACCCTCGTGCTGGACGTCGCCGAAGACGGCGCCCTCGCCGCCGCGACCTTCGACGGCGAGACCGAGCTGGGCCGGGCCGACATGCTGGAGGCGGCCGAGGCGGAGGGGCTGGCCCGCGTCCTGGCTCCGCTCCGGCTCACCAGCGGTGTGAGCGGGGAGGCGCTCGGCAACGACCTGGGCCTGGCAGAGCTGCTCGGCCTCGGCGACCCGTACGCCTTCGACCCCACGTCCTCGTGGGTGCAGCGGCCGAACCGGGACAGGCTGCGGGTGATGTTCGGCATCCGCGAGGACGGCTCGCCGGTCGAGGTGGACCTCAAGGAGTCCGCCCAGGACGGGATGGGCCCGCACGGGCTGCTGATCGGCGCGACCGGCTCCGGGAAGTCGGAGCTGCTCCGCACGCTCGTCCTCGCGCTGGCCATCCACCACCCGCCGAACTCGCTCAACTTCGCCCTGATCGACTTCAAGGGCGGCGCCACCTTCACCCGGCTCGACAGGCTGCCGCACACCAGCGCGGTCATCACCAACCTCGAAGACGAGCTGGCGCTGGTGGACCGGATGACCGACGCCATCAACGGCGAGCTCATCCGCCGCCAGGAGCTGCTGCGCGCCGCGGGCGACTTCGCCTCGCTCCGCGACTACGAGCAGGCCCGCGCGGCGGGCGCGCCGCTGCCCGAGGTGCCCACGCTGCTGGTCATCTGCGACGAGTTCAGCGAGCTGCTGTCCGCCAAGCCCGACCTGATCGAGACGTTCGTGCAGATCGGGCGGATCGGCCGGGCGCTCGGCGTCCACCTGCTCCTGGCCTCCCAGCGGCTGGAGGAGGGACGGCTGCGCGGCCTGGACACGCACCTGTCGTACCGGATCGGCCTGCGGACGTTCTCCGCGATCGACAGCCGGACCGTGCTGGGCGTGACGGACGCGTTCGAGCTGCCGACCGCCCCCGGGCACGGGTTCCTCAAGTTCGGCTCGGAGCCGATGATCCGGTTCCGCGCCGCGTACGTCTCGGGCGCGTACCGGCGGCCCGAGGCCGGCGGCGGACCCGCGGGGGGCGCGGTCGCCGAGCCGCTGGAGTACGGCACCGGCTACGTGCCGCCCGCCGTCCTCCCGGTGGAGCAGGCCAAGGGAGAGGACCTGGACGACCCGACGGTCGACAGCCTGATGGACATCCTGGTCGACCGGCTGAGCGGCCGCGGCACCCCCGCCCACCAGGTCTGGCTGCCGCCGCTGGACGAGCCGCCGGCGCTGGACGCGCTCCTCGGCGAGCTCTCCACCGGCCCGGAGCGCGGCCTCTGCGCGAGCGGTCCCGGGCTCGCCGGAAGCCTGCACGCGATCGCCGGCATCGTGGACCGGCCGCGGGAGCAGCGGCGCGATCCGCTGGTGTTCGACCTGTCGGCCGCGGCCGGTCACGTGCTGGTGCTGGGCGGGCCGCGCAGTGGCAAGAGCACCGCGGTGCGCACGGTGATCAGCAGCCTGGCCCTCACCCACACCCCGCGCGAGATCCAGTTCTACTGCCTGGACTTCGGCGGCGGCACGCTGGCGGCGCTGCGCGGCCTGCCGCACGTGGGCGGTGTCGCGGGACGGCAGAACGCGGGTGCCGTACGGCGCGCGGTGGCGCAGGTCGCGGGCGTCCTGGAGGAGCGGGAGCGGCGGTTCGCCGCGCACGACGTGGACGGCATCGCCGCGTACCGGGCCGAGCGGGCCCGCGGCGGGTTCGCCGACGACCCGTACGGCGACGTGTTCCTGGTGGTGGACGGCTGGCAGACGCTCCGCAAGGAGTTCGAGGACCTTGAGGCGGTGGTCGGCGACCTGGCCACCCGCGGGCTCGCCTACGGCGTCCACGTGATCGCCACCGCTGGCCGCGCCTTCGACCTCCGTCCCGCCGTACGCGACCTCTTCGGCGGCAAGGTCGAACTCCGGCTCGGCGACCCGATCGACACCACCGTCGACCGGATGGCGGCGCTCAGCGTCCCCGAGGGCTCACCCGGCCGCGGCGTCACCGGTGACAGGCACCAGCTGCTGTTCGCGCTGCCGCGCATCGACGGCGTGGAGGCGGAGGACGGGCTCCGCGAGGCCACCGGCGCACTGGTGACGGCGGTGGCCGAGGCGTGGCGGGGCGACGCGGCCCCGCGCGTGAAACTGCTCCCCTCGACGGTCCCCTACGACTCCCTTCCGGCGGACACGGTCGCCGGCGGCAAGGTGCGGCTCAGCGTCGGCATCGCCGAACAGGACCTGGGCCCGGTCGCCATCGACTTCGCCGCCGACCCGCACTTCCTCGTCCTCGGCGACGCGCAGGCCGGCAAGACCGCGTTCCTCCGCCTGGTGGCGCGGCGGATCACCGACGCGTGCACACCGGCCGAGGCCCGCGTCCTGCTGATCGACCATCGCCGCAGCCTGCTCGGCGAGGTCCCGGACGAGTACCTGCTCGGCCACGGCACCGACCCCGAGAGCTCCCGGCAGCTGATCTCCGAGGCCGCCCGCGCGATGGCGCTGCGCAGGCCCGGGCCGGACATCACCCCGGAGCAGTTGAGGAAGCGGAACTGGTGGACCGGGCCCGAGCTGTTCGTCCTGGTCGACGACTACGACCTGGTCGCGACCCCGATGGACAACCCGTTCCAGCCGCTCCTCGAGTACATGGCGCAAGGCCGCGAGCTGGGCCTGCACCTGGTGGTCACCCGCCGTACGGGCGGCGCCGGCCGCGGGCTGTACGAGCAGTTCCTGGCCCGCGTCCGGGACGTCGGCTCGCCCGGCCTCATGCTCTCCGGCAGCAAGGACGAGGGCCCCCTGCTCGGCGGCCTCAAACCGGAACCCCTCCCCCCGGGCCGCGGCCGTCTGATCTCCCGCGGCCAGAACCCCCGGCTCCTCCAGCTCGCCTGGCTGCCCGCCACCGAGGAGTAGGAGCGGGCCGACCCGATTTCCCACGACGGCAAAGGACCTCACGAAGGGAGCACCCGATGACATCCAACGAGATCAACGGCCGGACGGCCTTCATGGACGGGTTCGCGGGACGGCTGAAGCCGCACACGATCCAGGCCGCGGAGACCGCGGCCCAGGCGATCCCGCAGTCGGCCCAGCCCTGCGGGGAAGCCACGCTGTGCGCCCCTTTCACCGGCTCCGTCAACGCGGCCATCTCCCAGTTCTCCCAGTTCTTCGCCCAGGTCAAGGAGGGGTACGGGGAGTACTCCACCATCGCGAGCACGAGCGCGGACGACTACCGCCGCAGGGACGGGGTGGGACGCAACGAGATCGCCCGCGCCCTGGATCTCCAGCCCGGAGAGCTGCGGACCAGGATGGACGCCCCGCCGGAGATCGCCCCTGACGTGGACGTCTCCCCCGACCCCGAGCCGGGCGCGGCCGCCCCGGCGGAGCCGGAGCCGGACCCGTCACCGGCACCTCCGAGCAGGCCACGGCTGATCAAGTGAGCGCGATCGCCGGCCTCGAGGCCGAGATGGAGCGGATCGTCAGGGAGGTCGCGGCGCAGATGCGGCATCGTGGCCCGATAGCGGACAGCCAGGCGCAGTGGCGCATGATGCTCACCGGGTTGCAGGACACCACGGACGACCTCAGGAACAAGTCCAGGGAGATCGCCGGCGAGTGGCTGGACGAGGCCGGCGACCTGTACGCGCAGCGCATGCTGCACAGTGCCGCCTCGGTCGAGCCGTGGGCGCAGCGGCTGCGGGCGGCCCAGATCCCCATCAAACTCGGGGAGCTCAGCCAGGACATCCTGGCCAAGACCGCAGCGGTGAACGCGCTGAAGAGACAGTTCGACACCCTCAAGGCACAGTTCCAGGGGGCCACCGACCCGGCCGCCATGGCCGCGCTCCTCGCCCGGCTACAGGCGCTGGTGACCCAGGCCCAAGAGCAGTACACGCTCCTCGGCCAGCATTTCCAGCAGGTCGGCCAGGCGATCATGAACTCCACGGCCGGTACGCCATGGGACGGCCCACGGGGTGCCGGGAGCGCGGCGACGACCTCCACGTCCCCCTCCGGCGGCGCGGCGGGCGCACCCACCGGATCGGCTGGAGCGCCGGGCGGAAGCCCCGCGGGCGGCGCACCCGCTGGCGCCCCGGCCGGTGGCGCGCCCGCGGGCGCGCCCGCGGATGGCGCACCCGCAGGAGCTCCGGCCGGTGGCGCGCCCACGGGTGCTCCCGCGGGAGGCGGGCCGTCACCGGCGCTCGCCGGAGGCCCGGCTGGGACGGCCGGGACGGTCCCCTCACCGGTGGTGCCACCCGTGTCGCTGCCTCAGCCTTCGCTCCCGGCCGCGTCCACGCCCTCGTCACCCGGCGGGGTTCCGAACATCGCGCCGATCGGCGCGCTCGGGGCGGGGCTCGCCGGTCCGGCGCGGGTCGCTCCCGGAGCGGGTGGCGTGGGTGGCGCGGGCGGTACGGGCCCGGGCCCGGCCGCGCCCGCCGTCGGCCCGGTGGCGCCCGGGACGCTGGGTGCGGCCGGCACGGGTCCCGGCGGTGGCGGCGCGGCGGCGGGAAGGATGGGCATTCCGCCCCCCATCGTGCCGCCCCGCGGCGGCGGGGGCTCCGGTTCGCAGGGGGCTCCGAACGCCGGTGACGACGACCCCCGCTACCGTGAGCGGGCGCCCCGGAGCGTGCCGGGCGTGCCGCCGCGGCTGCGCGGGCGTTCGGGCCGCCTGGACGCGCCCCCCGAGTTCCTCGGCACCCGAACCGGGCAGGCCGCACAGCGCGACGCCGGGACCGACGGCGAGGCGGCGGAACCGCTGGTGGAAGAGCTCTGGCAGGTCGAGGAGCAGACACCGGTCGTCGAGCCTCCGAAGATCCGCCGGGGTCTTCGATGACCCTCCCCCACGGCCCCGCCGTCGACCTGCGGAAGTTCCGGGACGATCTGCGGAAGATCCGCGACCGCGCGGACGGGTCCGAGGCCACCGCCGAGTCGGACGACGGCCTCGTCCGGGTCAGGGTCGGCGGCCGGGGCCGCCGCCTCCTCGACCTCGACCTGGATCCGCGGGTCTTCCGCGACCCGGACTCGCGTGCCCTGGCCGAGACGATCACCGCCACTCTCGGCCGGGCCCGGGACCGGGCGGCCGAGGACCTCGCCGCGCTCGCGCGCGAGGTCTTCGCCGCCCCGCCCCCCGCGGATCGCGCGCCGGGACCCGATCCGCTCCCCAGCGAGGACCGGGAGCTCACCACGTCCATGCTCCGGCTCCAGGAGGAGCTGGCCGAGGTCGCCGCGGAGGCCGAGTCACCGGACGCCCTGATCGGCGCGGCGGTCGACCGGCGCGGCGACCTCACCCACCTCCGGCTCGACCCCCGCGTCTTCCGCGGCACCGACCCGGGGGCGTTGTCCGAGGCGATCACCAGGACGCTGGACGAGGCCGGCGAGGACGTTCAGAAGCAGCTCTTCGAACTCCTGGAGCCCTACCTCCCCCCGGGCGCCCGCCGCGACGACGTCGACCTGGGCCTCGACCCCCTCATCCACCAACTCGACCGCAGGCTGGAAAGGACCCGCCGCCGTGTCTGAGCCCCAGAGCGGTATGGCCCACTTCGACACCGGCGACCGCACCGCGATGCGGATGCTCTCCCAGCAGAACGAGACCTTCGGCACCGAATGGGCCGCCGCGAAGGCCACGATCGGGCTGGGCGAGGCGGGGATCGGAACCGACCGGATCGCGGCGGCGTTCAGCGACGTCTACCGTTTCCGGGCCGAGGCCCTGAAGGCCGCCACCGACGAGGTCCCCGCCATCTGCCTGACGTGGGCGGAGGTCGGAAACACCTCAGCCGATCAGTACGTCGAAGGCGACCGCGCAGGCGAAGGCGCCATCGGCGGCGGTGGCGTCCCGCTGCACCGACCGCGCTGAAGGGCGACCCCCGCATGCCGATCCAAGAGCCCCAGGACGCGTTCGGCCTGTGGGCCCTCGTCAAGCCGCACGTCCAGTGGCCGGACACCAACGAGGACGTCACCAAGATGATGTCCCAAGGCTGGACGAACGGGCGCACCCACCTCGCGGCGGCCATCCTCGACATCAAACGCGCCGGGAGCGCCGCCACCGCCTCCTGGCAGGACACCGCCGGCCAGAACTATTCGGCCAAGCTCCAGGACACCGTCCGCCTCAACGGCATCGAGGCGCAGATGGACGACATGGTGACCCGGACGACGGAGTTCACCACCGCGATCATCGACACCAAGAACGAGATCGTCCACACGATCAACATCAACGCTCCGCTGTTCGGCCAGGCGATCACCCTCGCCGCGCCCAACGGGCAGCCGGCCGTGGACGAGGTGGCCCAGGAGTACGTCACCCAGATCTCGGCCTACCTCAACGCCTTCATCGACAGCAAGGCGGCCGCGGTCACCAGCCGCGGCGACGTGGCGCCACCGCCCCCGCTGAGCGGCGACGGCAAGCTCACCCCCGGTGAGGCGATCGCGGACATGGTCAGCAAGTCGGTCAACGGCCAGGGCACCCCGGCGGAGTTCGAGGCCGGCCTGCGGCTGCTCCAGGACGCCACCGACATCGCAGGGAGGGGCGACCTGCTCGAACCGGACCAGGCCGCCCTCCTCAACGACTTCTACAACGAACTCGGTGAGGACCTCTGGCGGGTCGACGACTACATCGCCGGCCAGCCGGGATGGAACGCGACAGACCCGGTGAGCGGTCCCGGTGGGCTCGACGGCGGGCAGGCACCCGCCCGGGACTGGATGCGGTCGGCGCTCGGCACCGGCATCATCACCCTGTCCAACCTGGGCGAGCAGCCGCGCTCCCTCCATCACCTGCCGCAGACGGTGCGGGACCTGGTCGACAAACCGGCCGTGACCTCGGCCGGGCCCGCGACGCCCGATCAGGTCAAACCATGGACGGAGGTGGAGCGGATCGACCACTTCGAGGACCTCGCCGGGTTCCTCCACGCGGCGCCGAGCGCGATGGTGGCGAGCACCGGCTTCTCCGAACGCCTGACGGTCCGTGTGGCGGAGATCGCCTCCGCGGCACGCCAGGCGAACACCACCGGCGGCGCGCCTTCGGTCTCGCTCGAGAATCGACCCGGCCTCCCGGCCGCCTTGCAGTCGCTGCTCGACGTCACCACCCGCAACGAAGAGTCCAACCACCGCCTGCTCACCGACCGGCTGGGGGACTACAAGGCGTTCCCCGACGCCCTCCACGAGGTGCCGACCACCCGTGCCCTGCTCGACTCCCTCTACCGCTACGGGTGGAGCGACCGAGGCTCGGCGGTCGCGGGACTGACCGACTGGATCGCCGAGCAGCCGGAGGATCCGCGGGCCGACGAGGCGGCCGCCTCGCTCATCGACAAGGTGACCTCGACCGAGCGCGGCGAGGGCGCGAACCCGGGCGACCTCGCGCGGAACCCGCCCGACGGGTCGCAGCCGGTGATCTACGACGAGCTCATGAAGTCTCTCTCCCGGCAGCAGGATTCGGAGATCGCCCGCAGCTTCGGCAGGATCGCCGCCAACTACCTCGACGAGTTCTCCTCCGATTTCTCCCCGGTCACCGAAGCCGACCAACGCGGCTCGATCGACATGACCGCGCATGACGGGATCCGGTTCCTCGATCTCATCGCCACCGACGACGCGGCACTGAAGCACCTGGCCGTACGCGTGGGGGCGTTCGAGCAGGAGCTACTGCAGGGAACCCTGGACAAACGGTTCGATCCCGCGACGGGCTCCTGGGTCGAGACGACTCCGACCGTCCACATGGCGACGGCCGGGCAGAAGAGCGCGTACCTGGACGCGCTTCTGGCGGCCGCCAGCATGAACGCCGAGAACGTCGCCCGCGCCCACGAGTTCGAATCCCCGACCTCGGACGACAGCCGGTTCCGGGCGATCGTCCGGCCGGCCATCGAACTGGGGAAGTGGGGACTCGACAGAAGGGTGCCGATCATCGGCGACATCCTCAAGTGGGAGGCCAACCGGTTGCAGCCGCAACTCGAGGCCGCGCCGACCGGGCCGATCGGGCAGGAGGCGAGCACCCAGGCGGCCCTCGACTACATGCGTTTCGTCCAGCGGACGGAGGGCCTGCCCGCCGACGAGAGCGCGATACTCGACCGGATCTCGAACAACGTGGCCGAACTGGGCAACGAGGACTCCGACTGGCTCACCGGCACAGCACTCAAAAAACCAGGATTCGAGTCGTACTTGACGATGTACAACCAATACACCACGTACTTCCGGGACTTCTCGATAGATGACACAGAAGAAATCAAAAGACACCGCGAGGGCCTGGACGGCTACGAGAACAAGCCCCCCAGGTGACCATTACGCAGAACACGATCGAGCGGGAGCCCGGCCTCACCCACGCGAGTCGCCGGTGATCTTGCGGTCGAGTGCGTGCAGGACCGGGTCGAAGGCCGGATCGACGGTCCGGGGGTCCGCGTCGGGCGGGAGCAGGTGGCGGGTGAACTCGATGAGGCGACGCCGTACGAGCACCGTGGCCTGGGATGCCGTCTCGAGGATGTCCTTGGCGAGGGTCGTGGGATCCTCCTGCCGGAAGACCCGAGGGTCCAGATGGAGATCGACCAGCTTGCCGCGCCCGTCCACCGTCGCGGCGATCCGCCCGTCGTCGGACTCCGCCGTCTCCCGCACCCCGTCGATCCGCTCCCGCAGGTTCGGTGCGCTCCCACGCACCCGCTCGTATTCGGTGGCCACCGTGCTCCCTCCATAATTGCCGGATCCTGGTATCAGCTTCAGCTCGCAAGGAGGAGAAAGGGCGCCCGTGGCCACTTGCTGCAAATTCCACGGCGCCCGGTAGAGCCTGGCCTAATGCTGTCAGGCTCCGCTGACGGCAGGTCTCGATGTGGAAACTGGTCCCATGAACCAAGTCGAGCGGGCCGTCGAGGAGATCCGTGCGGCCCAGCGGGAGATCGAGGGCATCGAGGAGACCGCGGAGTCCCCGGACGGACTGGTCAGCGTGACCGTGAGCGGAGCCGGCGCGATCATGGAGCTGGACCTGGATCCGCGTATCTACCGCAACCAGGACACTCGCGAGCTCAGCCGGCAGATCCTCGCCGCCATCAACGAGGCCGGTGCGCACATGCACCGGCGCCTCACCGAGGCGGTTCAACGGCTCGCGCCGGAAAGCGGCCGCTGACCGGCCCCGGGAGGAACCGAACACATGCCGATGCCTGAGCCAACCGGGCTTCTGTGGGCCCTGGTCAAACCGCTCAGCGGCTGGCCGGAGACCGACGAGGATCTCATCCGCCACAGCCTCGCCCAAGGGTGGCGTGACGGCTCGACCGCCCTTCACGCCGCGAGCGAGTTCGATCCCGCTCCCCTCGAAGCCGCTTGGCGCGACGAGGGAGGCGGCATGTTCCGCACTCTCACCGCCGCCGCGTCCGAGAAGGCCGGACATACTTCGGTCGAAATGACGGAACTCGCTGGCCAGGCCGACCGGCTGGCGACGAAGGTGGCCGAGGCCAAGGAGAGCATCCACTCTCTGATAACGGCCGGTGAGGAACTGGCCGAAGGCAGCGTCTACGCGATGGGCGCGTCGGCGGCGGGGGTGGCGGCCGGTGCCTTGACCTTGAACCCGGTGGTGGGGTACGGGTCCGCGCTCGCGAGCGGGTACACCCTGGGGGTTTTGACCACACTCGTCCCACGAGTGGCGGAGGAGGTGAACGGCGTCCTCGACCGGACGGCCGCGAGCGTCGCCGCCGATCTTCCCGCACCCGGCGACGGGGCGGACCCGCCACCGTTCGAAGAGGAACTCAGAACGGGGAGGCCCGAACATGGGGGCGGTGCGTTCAACTCCGACCCGAACAAACTCGACCAGCAGCTGACCGAGCCCCTGTACGACGCCGGAGCGGCGCTGGCCAGCGTGTTCCCGGACGCGTCCCTGCTGCTGGCGCACTACCTGGACGGCACCGGAACACTCATGAGCATCGATGCCGCCAGGGTCATCAAGGAAACACCGGAAGCCCGAGCGAATGTCGCCAAGCAGCTCGACGACGAACTTCGACAGGCCGCCGAACTGGCCGAGGCACAAAACCTGTACGGGCAGCCGATCCGTTTCTCATCCCCATGGCAGGAATTCAACACCACATTCTTGGAGACCCCGAACTGGCACCTGGGAATCGGCAAGGGACACACTTCCGTCTCCGGCGAGGTCACGGTTTACCGGTCCCGCACAGGCGGCCCTCCGCTGGTCAAGGTGACCTACTCAGAGCACGTCCGGGATCGATACGACTTCGAGGAAGGCAGGAGCGACAAGCGTCTGGAGATTGCCGACATTCCCATTCCGGGAACCGATGATGAATTCATCAGTCGATTCCACCGTGCCGGTACCGCCCAAGACTACTTGACCGTCGGCGAGAGCGAGCCGCGTACGGAGATGAGGGTGCTGAGATGAGCATTGGCGAGTTCGCCGAAATCCATCCGCCGTCGGCAGAGGCCGAGTTCGACAGACTCAGTGCGAAGGCCACCACGTTGGAGTCCTCCTGGAACCGCGCACGACAGCTGATCACCGCGGGTGAGGCCGGCATCGGTGGCGACAAGATCGCACAGGCGTTTCGCGGTAACTACGATCCACCCAGGGACACCGCCCAGCGGACGGCCGACCCCCTGCCCGGGGCGTTCCGGCGGTTGGTCGCCGCCGGCCGGGCGTCCGCCGCCGACTATCAGACCGGCGACGGACTCGGCGCGAGCGCGATTCAGACCGGCGGCGTGCCACCGATACGAGGTCCCCGATGACGGCCTCGCCGCGGGTCAGATCGGGCGGCCCGCGGTCATCGGCGTTCCCGGGTCGGGGATCGCCTCTCGCGCGCGCTGGTCGCCCTGGCAATAGTCGGCGGCGCACGCGTTCCCCACGGTGGCGTCCTCCGCGAGCGCGGTGACCGTCGTGTCCGCCGCCTGGGTGGCCTCGGTGGCGGCGGGCGCGTAGGCGCCGCGGAACGCCTGGCCCAGCATGTCCCCGCCGATGCCCGCCTCGTCGGCGAGGATTCCGTTCTTGATCGCGCCCCAGGCACCGCCCAGTCTCTGGGCCTCCCCGTCCAGCTGTCGCATGCTGCCGGCGACGGCCTCGGGCCGCATGTGCATGTCGGCAGAGGGCATGGCCATGATCTGACCCTTCAGTTCGGCTCCTGCTGTTCCGGCGTCCGGCCGGCGATGATGTCGCCGGTGGTCCTGAGCGCCGGGTTGTCCTCCGGCGGCCCGTTGAAGTACCCGTTGTGGTGGTGCAAGGTTTCCCAGTACCTGTTGATGCCGCCGGGCTCCGCGTCCGCGTTGAAGGTCCGGGCGCCGAACCTCGGCTCGGTCGGATCGGCGCCATGAATCGGGGCGGGCAGCGGGGTGATCGGCCCGGTCAGGCCGGCCGTGTCCCCGACTGCGTCGTGCTGGGACTCGGTGGTCCACACATGCCCTTCGGGGACGTGGAGATCGTCCGCGTGTCCGACGCCGGATCCCAGGCCGGGGGCACCGAGAGAGACGAGATCGTCCGCGAGCGACTGCCCGTCCTCCATGTCGCGCGCCGCCGTACCCGCCACCACGCCCCCATAGCTGTGGGCGACGACCGTTTGGTGGGCGGGGTCTCCGCTCTGACTCTGCCGTAGGCCCTCCTGGAAATCTCGCAGCGCGGGCGCTCCCTCTTCGGCTTGTTGGGTGCTGATGACTTCCGCGTCGTCCGGTGCGTCGTAGCCGAGCCAGGTGATGACCGAGGTGCTGGTCTGGTCGGTGTCCGCGGCGGCGTGCATCGACTGCGACCAGTCCAGCTGGCCCCGATAGGTGGCCAGGTCGGAGTACATTCCGGGAACGAACGTCGCGACGTGGTCGGCGGTGTCCGGGTTCCCGCGCGCGACGATGGCACGCCCGTCGTTCTTCCCGCTGATCCCGAGCAGGTAGTAGCGCCCATCGGCGCCGTTCGGGCTCTCCGGGGTCGTCGTGTCGCCGTCGGTCGACGCCAGCCGTCCCTCGATCTCGCGGATCCCGCTGAGTTTGCCCTCGACCTTGGCGAGATCGGCTTCCAGCGCGTACTTCGTCACCGAGGCACCTGGTCCCTTGACGTTGGCGATCCGGTCTCGCAGCGTGGCCGCCTCCGACTCAAGGAGATCGCGTTCGCGTGCGAGGAGCGTGCGGTTGGCGATGTCGCGGTAGTGGGCGGGGACGCCGTTGGCGTTCCCCACCCATTCGGGGTTCTCCCGGGAAAGGTGGAGTTTCTGGGCCTCGGTGAGCCCCTTCCAGTAATCGGCGTTCGCCCGCGGGGAGGCGCCGCCCGGCGGCGGGGGCGGCACGCTGACACCGTCGTCGCCGGCAACACGCTCGGCGGTATCGGCGATCATGGCGTTGACCTGCGCGGCGACCTGATCGACGAAGTCGGCTTGGAATGCCGCTCCACCGCCGGGCATGGTGGCCGCCGAGACGTAAACCTCGGTGTTGGCCTCGATGTAGCCGCGGATTGCCTGCTTCAGCTGCTGAACCTCGGTGGCGAAGGTCTCCGTCCGCGTGGCGAGGGCGGTCATGCCGCCGGCGGTCGTGGCGGCCCTGCCGAGGGTCGCCCGCACGCGTGCCTGGAAGGCACCTCCGGTGTCGTCCGGCCACTGGTCCGTCAGGTGGCCGACGTCGTACCGGGCGGTGGCGTCGAACTCCGCACCGGCCTTGGCCCACTCCTCGGCGAGGTGCCCCAGCCGCGCCTCGTCCGGCTCGGGCCACCCCGTCCGCGCCTTCACCGGTGGCCAGAGCGGCCCTTCCGGCTCGGACACCTGCTCGGTGGCGGCCATCAGCGAGCGGTCCCGCGGCCGGTGTCAGCGGCGAACAGGTCGCGGGTGATCTCGGCGAGGCGGCCGCCCACCAGTTCCGTGGCGTGCGAAGCCGTCTCGACGATGCCCGCGGCGAGTGCCCTGCTGTCCGGCATGCGGTAGACGCGGGCGGCGAGGCGCAGGTCGACGAGCCTGCCACGGCCGTCCACACTGACGGTGATCGTGCCGTCGTCGGACTCCGCGGTCTCTCGTATGCCGTCGATCCGCTCCCGCAGTCTCAGGACGTCCCCGCGCATCCGCTCGTACTCGATCTCCACGGTGATCTCCTTCGGTGGGCACGGCTCGTGGGCTCACGTGGCGCGGCCGGTGGCGGGAGTGAGGGCGCTTCCCTGGGGGACCCTGGTGACCAGGCCCGCTGGGAGACGTATGGGCTCGGCCCGCTGGTAGCCGAGGATGGCGAGGACCTCACGGTCGCCGAGGGCGTGGGCCCGGCCCTGGTCGGTGACGAGGAGGAGGGCGCCGGCGTGGGACGTGCCGCTCGGCATCACCTGGGCCAGGGCCGCCCGGCCCGGGGGGACGTACACGCGGTCCGCCACGGGGAGGCCGTCGGGCGTGCGGCCCGGGGTCGAGGCCATCGGCTCGTCGGGGAGGCGGCCGTCCAGGCGGAGCCGGGGCACCATCGAGCCGGACTCGAAGGTGGCGCAGACCGTGGCGGGTTCGCGTCCGGCGCCGGCGATCGCCGGGCGGCGGGGCGGGGCGGCGCCGCGTGCCGGCGCGGGCGCGGCCCGCTGGGCGGCCTTGGACAGGGCGACCAGGCCCAGCTCCACGCCCTTGGGTTCGCCGCCGCCGTACGCCTTGGCGTTGCCCTGGTACGCGAGCTGGATCTCGTACTGGAGTTCCGGGATGGGGCGCAGCCGGTCCGGCTCGGCGAGGAAGTGCTGGGCGCGTCCGCCCGTGCGCGCCACCAGCACCTGCCCCGTGCGCAGCTTCGGCATGCCCGGTACGGCGGTCGAGCGCCCGCCCGCGTCCGGGATCTTGATCGGCGCGATCTCGTCGCCGGCGGGCAGGATGTCCACCACCTCGGCGTCGACCCGGACGGGCCGCTCCGCGCCGAGCGCCAGCCCCACGTCGACGGTGTCGCGTTCGTCGATGCGGTGCCGGTAGCCGCGCCAGACCAGGTGATGGTCCCCGCTGTCCGGCACCTCCAGCAGCAGCGCGCCGTCGCCGAGGGCCTGGCCGCCGGCGGGTTCCGCGCCGACCAGCAGCGTGGAGTCCTCGGCCGCGGCGCCGGAGGACTCCTCGGTGGGACGGGAGCAGAGCGTCCAGCCCGCGCGGAGCAGTTCCTTCTCGCCGGGCAGGGCGTCGGGGGCGTCGGGGACGCCGATGACCGGGCCGCGGGCGACGCCCATCAGCGACTTGCGGGAGACCGAGCGGGTCTTCGCGTGGTCGCCCAGGGCCAGCAGGGCCGAGGTGTAGTTCCGTACGGGGTGCAGGCGGCCGTTGAGGTAGACGTAACGGGCGCCGGTCTCCTTGACCACGATCACCGACCTGCCGTCCCGCCAGGACGTGTTGCCGCCCGGCACGACGATGCCGTAGACGTACACCACCAGCAGCGCGATCGCGGCGATCACCACGCCGCCGAGGGCCGAGTTGGTGACCCGGCGGAACGGGGGCTGCTCGGGGTCGGTCTCCCGGCTCACCAGCGCGGACGAGACCCGCTGGCCGATGAACCGGTACGCCTGGAGCTGGTCGCGCTTGGTCGCCACCGGTTCAGCCCCCCAGCCCGCGGACCAGCCCGTACACGCCGAGCACCGCGCAGACGACCGGTACGCAGGCCAGCACCAGCACCGCCTCGAACAGCTGGGAGTAGCGGCCGAGGACGGGGCCCGGCGGCCGGCGGGCGTACACCAGGCCCGCGGTCACGCCGGCGGCGGCCGCCACGGCCAGCGTGGGGACGGCGATCACCAGCAGGTCGTCCCGGTCGGCCATCAGCGGGCCCGCGGCCAGGCAGGCCGCGGCGAGCAGGCCGGCCGCCTGCAGCGGCACCCGCTGCCGGATCGCCGGGTAGAGCCGCGCCCGGACGCCGAATCCCAGCGCGAGCAGGGCCAGCAGGATCGTCACCGCCAGGCCGGAGGTGCGGAGCATCGTCAGCTCCGCCACGATCGCGGCCAGCGAGCCGCCCCCCACCAGCCCGGTGAGCAGGGCGTCCGTGCGGAGCACCGCCGCGTACACCGCCTTGCGGGGCGGCTGCGGGTCGTCGCGGACCAGGTCGGCGGCCGTACGCGGCAGCACCGGCATCGGCAGCCGCCCGAGCCGCGCCGCCACCGGCGTGAACAGCGGCGAGAAGACCATCACCAGGCCCGCCACCACCGCGGCGGCGCCGGTGGCGTCGACCGCGTCCGTGGTCACCGCCCACGAGGCCAGCGCGCCGAGCAGTCCCACGGCCGCCGCCCCGACGAAGATCGCCGCACGGCCGACCACGCCGAGGTAGCCGAGCACAGCAGCCGGCAGCAGCGCCGCGTTCGCGCTGAGCAGCTGCGGGGCGCCGTACTCGGTCAGCTCCAGTCCCGCGCCGAGGAGCATCGCGCCGCCGGCGAAGGCGGACGGGAGGGCCAGGGCGGCCAGCACCGCGCCGGACCGGGCGTCGCCGCCGGCGCGGGCCAGCGCGGTCCCACCGGCCAGCAGCAGCACCGCGACCGCGACGGCGACCGAGCCGGGCAGCGGCCACGGCGGCCCCGCGCGGACGATCGCGTACAGCATCAGGGCCACCGCCGTCCCCGCGGTGACCAGCCCGGCCGTCCGGGTGTGCACCGGGCCCCAGGGCCGCCCCGCGCGGCCCACCCCGTCGGCGATCGCGTCGACCAGGTCGTCGTAGTCCGGCTCCGGCCACTGCGTACGGCGCGGAACCAGGTGCAGGACCTCGCCCTCGCGGACCTGCTGGTGGTCGAGCGTGCGTGCCCCGTCCACGGCCGTGCCGTCCGCGCGGCGCAGCATCCAGCCGCCTTCGAGCACCCCGCCGTCGGCGAGGCCGTCGCCCGCCATGCGGAGCAGCCCCGGAAGGATCTCGGCCACCGGCGCGCGTTCGGGCAGCGCCAGGTCGATGCGGCGCCGCGGTGCCGCGATGGTCACCCGCACCAGGCCCGTGGTCGTCATCCCGGCCTTCCCATCTGGAGCGGAGCCGCGTCAGGTTGCTGTCACGGGCTCCGGGGTGTGTTCTGGTGTTCCTACGATGGGCCGCCGGTCCCTCCCCCGGGGTGGACGCGGCAGGTAGCTGACACGGCAGGTAGCTGACACGGCAGCGGGCCCACGAGGTGGGGCAGGCGAGGGAAACGCGAGGGCAGCCACGTGACGACCGGAACGGGCAACGACGAACTCGTCCCGCTGGGCACCGGGCCCACGGCCACCGTGTACGCCGGAGTGACGCCGGGCGGTGAGGCGTACGCCCTCAAGGTCCTTCCCCGTCCGCTGGACCGGCGGACCCGCGGCGACGTGGAGAACGAGCTGGCCCGGCTGGCGGCGCTCCGCGGCCGGGCGCCGATCCTGGTGGCCGACCGGCTGGAGGAGACGCGCGATGGGCGGCACGCGCTCCGCATGGAGCTGTATCCGCAGTCGATGCCGGATCTGATCGGCTCGTTCGGCCCGCTCTCGGTGCCGGACGCCCTCGCCCTGGGCATGGCGGTCGCCTCGGCGCTGGCCACCGCGCACCGGAGCGGGATCGTGCACGGCGGCGTCACGCCGGGCAACGTGCTCTTCCGGGCCACCGGGGAGCCGGTCCTGGCCGACTTCGGGGTGACGCTGCGGCGGGTGTTTCCGCCGGATCCGTCGGAGTTCGCGGCGCCGGAGAGCATCCGGGACGGCACCGCGGACCAGAGCTCCGACCTGTACGGGCTGGGCGGGATCCTCTATCTGGCGCTGGCCGGCCGCTCCCCGTACTCGGGCAGGCCGGGCGAGCCGCCCGAGGAGCGCCTGCTGCGGGCGCTCAGCACCTCGGTGCCCCCGCTCGACCGGCCCGACCTGCCGCCGGGCGCGGCCGACCTGGTCACGGGCCTGCTCGCGAAGGACCCGGCGGACCGTCCGGCCGACGCGGCCTCGGTGGCCGGCCGTCTCACCGCGCTCCACGCCGGCGTGACCGGGCGGAACCGGCCCGCGGAACCGGACGGGGCCTTCGACGACTTCGCTGGCGCGGCGGAGAACGAGCCGCCGCCCGCCCAGGCCCCGAAACCGCCCGCGCGGGAGCCGGCGCCGAAGCCGCCTGCGCCGAGGCCGCCCGCCTCGGAGCCGCCCGCCCCCGCGCCGCCCTCGGGTGGCCCGCTCCCCCAGCCGTTGCCGCTCGGCGAGCCGATCCTGGAGTTCACCCCGGAGGACCGGCCGAAGCGGGAGCGGCGTTCGCCGAAGGCGCCGGTGGTGATAGCCGGTTTCGCGCTGCTCGCGGTGGTGGCGGTGCTGCTCATCGTCTCCCGTCCCGAGGGCCTCGCCGACCCGAAGGCATCGTCCGGCCCGGCCGCGACGAGCCAGGCGCCCGCCCCGGGTCCCGGTCCCGATGTCCAGATAGAGCTGGTCGAGGTCAGGGATCAGGCCAACTCCGTGAAGCTCAGGTGGACCAGCAGCCGGGCCCTCGACTTCGTCGTCACCTACGCCACCACGGAGGAGACCAAGTCGCTCCCGCCCACCCGCGCCACGGAGACCGTCGTGAAGATCGACCCGCAGAAGGCGTACTGCTTCGAGGTCACGGGCATGGACAGCAGCGGCCGCCACTGGACGAGCGCGCCCAAGCCGATCCGCAAGGCCACCTGCCGGTCGTGAACCCCTTACCGGGGCGTCGCACATTGGGCGAGCGCTACGGGGACGGCCTCTGGAGCGGCGGCCTGCGGTCTCTCCACCGGGAGCCTTCCCCGCGAACGTCGCGGAGGGGCAGCAGGGGGCGGGGGTTGAGGACGGCGCGGAACCGGGGCCAGTGGCCTTGACGGGCCAGGCCGAGACGGACGGCGCGCGCGGCGGCCCAGGCCTGGCGGTCGACCTGCTTCCCGGGGAGGTCGCCGGCCCAGAGGGCCACGTCGACGGCGTCGGCGAGATTGTTGAGGGCCGTCACGGTGGGTGGATCGGCGGTCCGGGCGACCTCGGTCGTGAGGTCGCGCAGCGTCATGCCGGCGGAGACCGGGACGCCGTACGCCCTCAGTTGGTCGCGGACCTCCTCCCAGGCCCCGACCGCCGCGCCCGCGCCGGGCCGCCGCCGGCGCCGCCGCGCCCGCAGCGCCTTCGCCGCGGGCACCCCGAGCAGCCAGCCCGCGAGCAGCAGGCCCAGAGGCAGGAGGAGCAGCTGGGACCATGGCACGCTGAACCCGGCGCCGCCGCCGTCCCGCCGCCGGCCCGCGGAGGCGTCTTCGCGTACGGGCGGCTCGCTGAGGTCCTGCGGGGGCGGCAGTTCCTCACGCAGCTTCTGGATGGGCTCCGCCACCCCGCCGTCGCCGCCGGCGTCGCCCTCGGGGGCGCCGGCGGGGCTGAGCGGCACCCAGCCGACCCCCTTCACCGCCACCTCGGGCCAGGCGCCGGCGTCGCCGCCGCGCACCGTGTACGCCTCGCCGGACGCGGGCGGGGCCTTGTACCCGACCACCAGGCGGGCGGGGATGCCCCTGGTCCGGGCCAGCACCACGTAGGCGGCGGCGAACTGCTCGCTCGTCCCCTTCCGCCCGTCGAAGAACGCCTTCAGGTTGTGCCAGGCGTGCCCGGTCGTCGGCTCCCCCGAGGTCACGTGCTTGAAGTTGTCCCGGAAGTACGCCTCCATCGCGAGGGCGGTCTCCAGGGTGGCGCGCTTGTTCCCCGACGCCTCCTTCGCCCTCGGCTCCACCCATTCCGGCACGTCGTCGCCGAGGGGATCGCGGCCGCCCGGAGCCGTCCAGTCGAGGCCCGCGGTGCGGAGGACGTCCTTGTTGACCCGGCGGGGTTCCCACCACGTCAGGCGGTAGCCGGCACCGGCGGCGGAGCCCTCGGGCAGCAGGAGGGTGCCGCGCTCCGGATCGATCAACGGGGTGGCGCCGTCCACCCGGGCGGGTGACTGCTGGCTCGGCAGCCACGGGCCGCCGGTGTCCACGACCTCGATCCGGGCCGTCCGGCGCCGCACCGGCCCGGTGAGCAGCGGGCTGCGCGGCATGTCGGTGCCGAGGCGGCGGAACCCGTCCCGGGTGCCGGTCCAGTTGACGCCGTCGTAGCCGTCGAGCACGACCAGCGGCCAGTGCGTCACGCCCGCGCCGCCACCGCGGACCTCGAACACCGGGGTGCCGGACGCGGTGAGCCTGCCGCCGAGGTCGTCCAGGGGGCTGGTCGCCTGGACGTTGGTGACCGGCGCGGAGATCTCCTCCCGCAGCGTGTACGCCTCCGGCCGGGGCCCCGGGAGCAGCCCGGCCAGCGCCGCCGCGGCGACGGCCAGGACCACCGGCGGCGCCGCCCGTGTCAGGGCCGGGCCGAGCCGCCGCTCCGCGCGTGACGTCCCGGTGTCCGGCCCGGCGCGGACGGCGGCCAGCAGCGCGGCGGCGGCCGCCGCGTACGCGAGGGAGCCGAGCACCGCCACGCCGGACCCCGCCTCCAGCGGGCCGTAGAACTGGCGGAAGATCGCGATGGCGAGGCTCGGCAGCAGCGCCGGCAGCGGGCCGCGGAGCCGGTGGACGAGCTCCACGCCGAACACGGCGGCGAGCACGACCATGATCGGGATGAAGAGCAGGTTCGGCGCCTCCGGCCGGGCGGGCCAGGTGAACTGGAGGGTGAGCCGCCAGGAGTCGGTGATCCCCGCGGCGATGGCCCGGAGCGTGCTCGGCGTGGGGAGCCCGACGACCGTGGTCGTCCAGAGGGACGTGGCGCCGACGGCGACAACACCGGCGGCGACCGTGGCGAGCGGCCGCCACGGTTCCAGCCGCCGTCCCGAGAAGGCCAGCGCCGCCGCCAGCACCGCGACGGCCGGCACGCACACCGGCACCAGCAGGGCGCCGAGCTCGAAGACCCCGGCGAACAGCAGGCCGGCGACGGCGGCCGCCAGCACCACGCAGGCCGCCGGGCCGGCGCGGACGAGGAGCCGGATCATGCCGCCGCCACCTCGTTCCACCGCCGGACCGCCTCTTCGGCGGTGGCGGCGCCGAGGATCCGCACCTCCGGGACCGTGACGGCCACCGGCTTCTCCTCCGCCAGCACGATCATGTGGATGGCAGGGAACCGGGGCCGGAGCCGGGCCAGTTCCGCGGGACGCGTGGTCGCGGAGGTCACCACCACCAGGACGCCGCCCGCCCCCCGCCCGGCCGACAGCCCGGCGGGCACCAGCGCGCTGCCCCGGCCGCCCTCCCGCCCGATCTGGGCCAGCTCGTCCAGGAGGCGCAGGGCCGCCTTCGGGCCGCCCGGCGTCGGCACGTCCAGCCCGGCGGGGGTGATCAGCCGGCTGTGGTACCCGGCGCGGGCGGAGGCCGCCAGCAGCGAGGCCGCGACGTCCACCGCCTCCTCGAACGGGTCCGCCGCGAAGGCGCTGGCCCGGGTGTCCAGCAGCAGCGTGAAGCGGGGCTGTTCGGGGTCGGCGAGCTCGCGGACCATGAGGCGGCCCGTCCGGGCGGTGGCCTTCCAGTGCAGCAGGCGGAACTCGTCGCCGGGGGCGTACTCGCGCAGGTCCACCAGCTCCATCGAGCCGCGCAGCGCGTCGTCGGTGGTGGCGCCGTCGTGGTGGTGACGGCGGTGGCCGCCGGTCAGGGCCCGCGCCGGATACTGCCGGGGATGCACCCAGAGCGTGTCGGTCGCGCCGGTGGGGCGGCGGCTCCGGGCCAGGTCCAGCGGGTCCACCCGGTGCAGGGTGAGGGGGCCGATGGTGAGACGGCCGCGCCTGCCGGTGGGGATCTCGTAGGTGTAGGACGCGCCGGCCCCCGGTGGCAGGGGACGCACGCGGATCGTCCGGGTGGCCTCCCCCAGCGCGTCGGTGGTGGTGAACGCGGCGAGGCGGCGGCCCCCCGGATTGTCCACCCGGAGCCGGGCCATGGCGGGGGCGCCCTTCTCCACGCGGCCCGGGTAGACGGAGCGGCGCACATCGACCCGGAGCGTCCGCGCGGTGAGCAGCAGCGCCGCCAGCACGGCGCCGAGGGCGGCGGCCCCCAGCGCGGCCATGAACGGGTACGCGCCCCAGAGCCCGAATCCCAGCATCGGCACGCCGGAGGCGAGCAGTGCGGCTCCACGCCCGGTCAGGCGAACGTCGCGGGACACTCCGTCAGGACCCAGCGCTCGCCATGGGAGCGGGAGTGGCGGACAGGACCTCCCCGACGACGTCCGGGGTCGTCCGCCGGTTCAGCTCCGCCTCCGGAGTGAGCACCAGCCGGTGCGCCAGCACCGGGACGGCCACCTCCTTGATGTCGTCCGGGGTGACGAAGGACCGGCCCTGGACGGCCCCGAGCGCCTGCGCCGCGCGGACCAGCGCGATGGAGCCCCGCGGGCTGGCGCCGTACCGCAGGTCGGTGTGCTCCCGGGTACCCCGCGCCACCCGTGCGGCGTACTGGGCGACGGCCGGATCGACATGGCCCTTGCGCACGGTGGTCACGGCGTCCCGGACGGCGTCGATCCCCACCACCTCGGACAGGTCGTCCGGGCTCACCCCGGCCCGGTCGGCCATGATCACCTCGACCTCCGCGGCGAGATCCGGGTAGCCCACCGAGAGCCGCATCAGGAACCGGTCGAGCTGCGCTTCAGGCAGCCGGTACGTGCCCTCCATCTCGATCGGGTTCTGCGTCGCCACCACCAGGAACGGGCGGGGCACCTGGTAGGCCATCGCGTCCGCCGTCACCTGCCGCTCGGACATCACCTCCAGCAGCGCCGACTGTGTCTTCGGCGTGCCGCGGTTGATCTCGTCGGCCACCACGATGTTGGCGAAGACCGCGCCTGGGTGGAACCTGAACCGCTCCTCCTTCTGGTGGTAGATCGTGACGCCGGTGACGTCGCCGGGCAGCAGGTCCGGGGTGAACTGGATGCGGCTCCACCGGCCGCCGATGCTGCGGGCCAGGCAGCGGGCGAGCGTGGTCTTGCCGAGGCCGGGCACGTCCTCGATCAGCAGGTGCCCCTCGGCCAGCAGGGCCGCCAGCGCCATCCGGATCAGCTCCGGCTTGCCCTTGATCACCTGCTGGACGTTGGCGGAGATCGCCGCCGCGACCTCCGCCGGACTGGCACCGTTCACTGTCGTCCTCACTAGCCGTTGGGCCACACGATGGTCCTGGACCTGGCCACCTCGGTGCCGCCCTTCTCCACCACGATGTAGATCCGCTCGCCCACGCCGTTGTAGTCGAAGCGGTCGGTCGTATGGCGGCCGCCGCCGTCCGTGGTCACCGTCGCACCGGGGTTGGAGTAGTCGTCGCCGATGGCGAAGGGCTGGATGTGGTACTTCGTGTTCGGTTCGAAGCCGGACATCACGACGTGCATCTCCGCACACTCCGGCTCCTTGCAGTTCTCGTTGTAGGTCCCGGTCTTGCCGCGGCTGACGGTCACGACGGGCCCCATGTCGACCTTGACCCGGGCCGCGGTGCCCAGTCCTTCGCGGTTCCTCGCGCGGACCGTGATCGTGTAGGACCCGCCGGGGGTGAGCCCGGTCAGGTTGTACGAACGCCGGCCCTTGCCGAGCGTGGTCTGGCCCGACTTGGCCCCCTTCCACGCGACGGTGTAGCCGGTCACCGGAGCACCGTTGTCCTCCGGGGCGGTCCAGGTGACCACGACCGTGTTGCCCTGCCGGTCGTACTTGACGGACGGCGCGCCCGGCGGGCCCGCGGGCACGGGATCGCGCTTGGCCGGCGGTCGCGGCTTCGCGGGCGAGGACGGCTGCGTGGATGAGGGCGGCCGCGCGGACGAAGGCGGCTGCGCCGGTGGCGGGGGCTCGGCGGGCCGCTGCGATTCGGGCGGAGCCGGGGTGATCGACTTCTCGGGGGGCGGCGACTGCGGCGGCTTGGGCTTCGCCTTGAAGTTGCCGGGAACCTGGACCTGGCCGACCTTGCCGCTGGGGTCGACCACCAGGACGTGCTGCCCCTTGGGGTCGTCCACGTAGACCCGCTGGTCCTCGCCGCGGTGGAGCCGGGGCGCCGCCGGATCGGCCGGCGCGCCGCCGCCGGGCGGCATCGTCATGCGGCCGCCCGGGATCGGCTGTCCGTCCGGCCGGTAGGTGTGGACCGTGTTGTTCGTCTGGTCGAACAGGACGATCGAGGTGCCGCTCACGCTGGGCGGGGAGAAGGCCCCATTGGACGGCAGCCGTACGCTCTTGACCCGTCCGGCCCGGTCCGTGCCGAGCGTGGAGGCGTCCGCCATGTGCAGCTGCCCGCGGTCCACCACGGCCACCTTGCCGGCGGCGCCGACGGGCGCCACCAGCGCGCTGTCGCTCAGGTCGGCGCCGATCGGCGTCCCGTCGCGGAGCTCGCCCGACTCGACGCGGACGAGCTCGTCCGACGTGGTGTCGACGAAGACCGGACGGTCGCCGACCACCGTCAGCGCGCCCTTGTGGCCTTCCGGGGCGAAGGCCGGGCAGGTCACCTTGGTGGCCTTCGGGCTCAGCTTGCAGAAATGCCCCGTCGATCCCAGGCGGTGCAGCCAGAGGGTGCCGTCGGGGGTCACCACCGGATCGCCGAGCTGGTAGCCGCCGCCGGCCTGGATCACCGCGGGCGGGTCGCTCATCCGGAAGACGACGCCGGACTTGCGGTAGACCGCGTAGGGGCCGCCGGGGACCTCAAGGGCGACCGGGCGCTCGTCCGTCGCCGGGGCCTGGTACGTCCGCAGCACCCGCAGGTCGGACTTGCCGAACTCGGTCACCCGCTTGCGGCCGAGCACGAAACCGCTCGACGGGCTGTGCACGACCTGGGTGTCGGCCTCCAGCCCCGGCAATCTGAGCCCGCCGTCCACGGTCTTGGCGGAACCGTTGACGTGGTAGATCGTGCCGTCGGAGCTGTTGCCGACCCAGTGACCGCCCTGCAGCAGCTCCAGACCGGAGACGGGCCGCACCGCCGCGACCACGGCCGCGGCCACCACCACCGCGCACAGGCTGGCGACGGGAACGAGTGGTAACCGCCGCGGGCCCGGCCCGCCGCCGTCCCGACGCCCGGGAAGGGACACGCGGAGGGACAAGACGCGGTGCGGGGACATGACGCGGCGTAGAAAAGCGATCACGCGGTGAAAGTAGAGGAGCATCGGTCCCACTTTTCGAAGATGACCGGCTTCGGGAGCAATCGTACGGCCACGGCCCCGGGGAGGGGTCCCGGCTCGGGTCGCGTCGTTAGGGTCGGCTAAGGCCCCGCACCGTCCGCGTGGGGCAGGGCCAGCTCGAAGATCGCACCTCCTTCTTCTGCGTTGTAGACGCGGAGCACGCCGCCGTGGGCCTGGGCCACCCAGCGGACGATGGCGAGGCCGAGGCCGCTGCCCGTGGAGCCCTCGCCGCTGCTGAAACGGTCGAAGGTCTCGCGGGCCGCGTCGGGGTCGATGCCCGGCCCCTGGTCGGCCACGACGACCCGTCCGCCGGCCACGGTGATGGACACGATCGCCGCCGTGGCGCCGGGCCGCTTGCCGTGCCGGAGCGCGTTGGTGAGCAGGTTGCGGATGGCCCGCTGCATCAGCACCGGGTCGGCGTTGACCTTGGTGGGGGCGGCGCTCACCGCGACCTGCGCGCCCTCGGCGGGGGTCTCCTCCACCACCGTGGTGACGAGCTGGTCGAGCCAGACGGGCTGGATGGAGAGCTGCTCCACCCCGGCCGCGAGCCGGGCGCGCACGAGCAGGCCGTCGATGATGCCGCCCATGCCCGCCGCGAGGTTCACGGTCCGCGGCAGCAGGTCGTCGCGCATGGTGGGGTTGGTGATGGCGGTCTCGGCGAGGGCGCGGAGCGCGGCCACGGGCGTGCGCAGGTCGTGCGCGATGTCGGCGATCAGCCCTTCCTGCTGCTCCAGCGCCGCCGCCGCGGGGCGGATGGCACGGCCCGAGATGACGTGGCCGGCGCCCACGAGCGCGAGGATGAGGAGCGTGCCGCCGCCGATGACGGTGAGCGTCAGCAGATCGTGGGCATCGTCGGATTGCGAGGCGTCGGCGACCGCGGCCACCGCGCCGACGAACTGCCCGTTGCCGTCACGGAACGGCTCCACCCGTATCGCCGCGGTCTGCCCGGTCGGCTCGCCGCCGGCGTCGCGGACCTCGACGACCCCGCTCCTGGTGGTTCCGGTCCGGATGGCCTCGGCGGCGTGGGCGGTGAGGTTGACGCCCTTGAACGGAACGCATGCCTGCTTGCTGTAGTGCGGCGGGAACTTGCCCGCGCCGCCGGGGAGGACCGCGAACTGCGGGCACTGGCGGTCGATCTCGTCGGCGGGGACGAACTCCAGGTTCGGGGAGCCGTCCCCGTCCTGCACCACGAGGCGCTGCACGACCGCGGTCACCGTGCGCAGCTTCAGGTTCAGCTCCTGCTCGCGTGTCTGCGCGTCCTGGTCGATGAAGAGCCAGGCGAGGATGATCAGCCCGACGGCGTTCATCGCGGTGAACAGCGCGGTCAGCAGCCGGCGCAGCCGCCGTAACCCGTCCGAGGCGGAGCCGCCGGTGCCTCTGATCGTCGTGGGGGTGCTCATGCGCCCGGGCCCCCGAGACGGTAGCCGCGGCCGAGCACGGTGTAGATCAGCCCGGGCGTGCGGAGCTTGTTCCGCAGCCGGCGCACCGTCACGTCGACCACGTTGGACATGGGGTCGGTGCTGGAGTCCCAGCAGTGCTCGATCAGCTCGTCCCGGCCGACGGCCTGCTCCGGCCGGGTCAGCAGGTATTCGAGAACGGCGAACTCCTTGCTGGTCAGGCTGAGCATGACGCCCCCGCGGCGCACCTCGCGCCGGGCGGAGTCCAGCTCCAGGTCCGCGTGGCGCAGTACCGAGGGCCGGTTGGTGCCCGAGCGCCGGGCGAGGGCCAGCACCCGGGCGGTCAGCTCCGGCATCGCGAACGGCTTCACCAGATAGTCGTCGGCGCCGTGCTCGAACCCGACCACCCGCTGGGCGAGCGAGTCGAGCGCTGTCAGGAAGAGCACCGGGAGCGCCCAGCCCCGCTGCCGGCGTTCGTGCACGTACGTGGCGGCGTCGCCGTCCGGGAGCATCCGGTCGAACACGACGCAGTCGTAGGCGCCCGCGCGCAGGTGCGCGTCCGCGCCGGCGATGTCGGCCGCCTGATCCACCTGGAGGCCCTTGCCGGCCAGCTCCGTGGTCACCGCGAGTCGCAGATTCGCGTCGTCCTCCACGACCAGCACCCGCACAACCAGGCCCTTTCCCGTGTCATCGGAACCTCATGTTGCTCACCGGATCGTAGGGGTCGTGAGGTCACCGCATCCGGTGGTGGCAGCCGCAGCTTAACCCCGACGACCCGGGGCCGCGGCCGCTGGCAGGAACAGGACGAGTGCCCATGAGTGAGACCGGCGAGGCGGTCGGCCCGGAGACCGGCCAGACCGCGGCCGGACGGCCGGAGGCTCCGCCGCCCGCGCCCCGGCACACCGATCCGCGCCCCGCTCCCCCCGTGGTCCAGGCCGCGCGGGCGAGCACCGGCCAGGCCCAGGCCGTCCAGGTCGCGCGGCGGGCCGCGGAGGCCACGCGGACGGCGCAGGCCGCCGACGCCGCGGCCGTGCGCTCCGCACCGGCGGCCGAGCGGGCGCGGTCCGCTCCCCAGGTGAGCGTCGCGGCGGCGGTGGGGCCGCCCGCGGCGGCCACCCCCGCTCCCCCGCTGCCACGGCCGCGGCCGCCGGAGCCGACCGGTGAGCTGCCGATCGTCCGGATCATCTGCTGGCAGCTGGCCCTGGTGCTCGCCTTCGCCGCCGCCGGGCGTCCGTGGCCGCTGGCCGTCCCGCTCGCGGTCGCCGCCGTGTTGCTGCTCGTCCTCTCCGCCCTGCGGGTGAACCGCCAGTGGCTCTCCGCGGTCCTGGCGCGGCGGGTACGGCTGGCGCTCCGCCCCCGGACGCATGACCTGTCCACCGCGGCCGACCGCCCGGCCGCCCTGCTCTCCCGGCTCGCGGACGGCGCGCGGGCCGGCTCCACCGGCCTCGGCGGCGAGCCCGCGGGCACCGTGAGCCGCCCCGGGGAACTGGTCGCGGTGCTGCGCCCGGAGGGCGACCCGCGGACGCTCACCCGCGCCGCGTTCTCCGACGCGCTGCTGCCGGAGCCGGAGGACGGCGTCCCCAGCCTGGGGTTGCAGCTGGTGCTCCACCGGGGCCCGCACCAGCAGGTGCCCCGCGCCTGGCTGGCCGTACGGGCCAGGCGGGACGTGGACTTCGCGTCCGACGAGGCCGTGGCGGTCCCGCTGGGCAACGCGGTGCGCCGGATCCTGCGCCGCACCCGCCGGCTGGGCGTGACCCTGCTCACCGTGCCGGAGGACGAGCTGCACTCCACGCTGACCGCGCTCATCCACATCGGGCCGGGCCGCCACCGCCTGCACGAGCGGTGGCGCTACTGGCAGGCGGGCCCGATCACCCAGGTCGCCATGGCGCTCTCCGCGCACGAGGACGGGCCCGCCGACCGGGCCACTGCCCTGCACCGGCTGCTCGCCCTGGAGCCCGGTGTCGCGGTCACCGTCGCGGTCGCGGCGGACGCCACCGGGCTCGCCGGGATGCTGCGGATCGCCGCCACGACCCCCGAGCTCGCCGACAACGCGGCCGCGCGCCTCGCGGCGCACGGCAAGGACCTGCGCATTCGACTGGAACGGCTGAACGGGCTGCACGGGCCGGCCGTCGCGCTCACTCTGCCCATCGGAGGAGAACTGTCATGACCACCACGCACCTCACGAGGCCGCCCGCCCAGCGGCGCCCGCCGGCCACGCCGGTCCTGCGGCACGGCCGCGCCGCGGCCCGTCCGGTCCAGCCGGACCAGCCCCGGCGCCCGCCGCGGGCGTCGGCCCACGCCGGGATCGACGCGGCGCTGGCCGCGGCCACCCGCGAGGTGGTCGTGCTGTGCCCGCTGTCGGCCGCCACCGGTGAGCCGATCGGCCTTCCCCGCCGGGTCGACCACGACAACCTGCGGCGCGGCGTCCGCTACCGGGTGCTCTTCCCGGACCGTGCCCGCATCGTCCCCGCGGTGGCCGCCCGGCTCAAGGCGCTGGCCCTCGCGGGCGCCGACGTACGGACCGTGCCGGAGGTGCCCGGCCATGCCGTGATCATCGACGGGACGCTGGCGGTGCTCCCCGGCGAGCGGCACGGCGACGGCCCCGCGATCGGTGTCGCGATGATCCGCCTGCGCAGCGTGGTGGAGGCCGTCACCCGGCTGTTCACCCAGTCCTGGGCGGCGGCCGTGCCGATCGGCACCTGCGGTTCGTCCGAGCACGGGGAGCTGTCCGACCGGGAGAAGGAGCTGCTGAGGCTGCTGGCGGAGGGCTGCACGGACGCGGCGATCGCGGTGCGGCTCGACGTCTCGGTCCGTACCGTGCGGCGCGGCATGGCCGCGATCATGAGCCGGCTCGGCGCGCGCAGCCGCTTCCAGGCCGGGATCAAGGCCGCCGACCGCGGCTGGCTGGCGGAGGCGGGCCGATGACGCTGACGGCCGCGGGCCGGGGCCGGTCGGTGCTGGTGGACCCGGGGCGGCATGGCGCGTACACGACCATCGGCGACGCGCTCGCCGAGGCCGCGGACGGCACCACCGTGCTGATCGCCGCCGGGACGTACGCCGAGACGTTCGAGCTGACCCGGCGCGAGGTGACGCTCCGGGCCTCCGAGGGCGCCGAGGTGGTGCTGGACGGCTCCGGAGCCGACCGGCCGGTGCTGCGGGTCAGCGGCGGCTCGGTCGGGCTGCACGGGCTGACCCTGACCGGGGGCGCCGGCGGGGTGCAGGCCGACGGGACGGAGGTGACGGTGGCGCGCTGCGCGCTGAAGGGCCTGCGGGGGCCGGGCATCGCGATCCGGGGCACCGGGCCGGTGAGCGTACGGGAGACGACCGTCGCCGACGCCGAGCACGGGCTGCTGATCGAAGGGGCGTCCGGTTCCCTGGAGAACGTGACCGTGGACAACGTCGCCGGGGACGGCGTCATCATCGGCCTGGGCGCGGATCCGGTGCTGCGCTCCTGCACGGTGACCGGCTGCGGGCAGCGAGGGCTCTACGTCTTCCAGCACGCCCGGCCGGTGCTGCAGAGCTGCGTGATCGAGCGTACCGGCGGCGCCGGGGTCGTGGTGGCGCACCGCGCCGCGCCCGTGCTGCGGGAGACACGGATCTCCGACACCCGCGGCGTCGGCGTGGAGATCGGCGCCGGCTGCGGCGGCTCGGTCGAGGCATGCGAGGTGAGCAACACCGCCGAGCCGGGCGTCCTGCTCGCGCCCGGCTCGGAGACGACGGTGAGCGAGTCCGCGGAGCGGACCCCCGGCGGCGGCACCACGCTGGAGGAACTGCTCGGCGAGCTGGACGCGATGGTCGGGCTGCCCGGTGTGAAGTCCGAGGTGCGGGGCCTGGTCGACGAGATCGGTGTGAACGCCTGGCGGCGCCAGGCCGGGCTCGCCACCGGCTCCATCGGCCACCACCTGGTGTTCGCCGGCGCGCCCGGCACCGGTAAGACGACGGTGGCGCGCACGTACGGCCGTCTCCTCGCCGAGCTTGGCGTGCTGTCCGGCGGCGGTTTCCGCGAGGTGGCCCGGCGTGACCTGGTCGGCCAGTACGTGGGGCACACCGCCGAGAAGACCGCGCAGGTCTTCGAGGAGTCCATGGGCGGTGTCCTCTTCATCGACGAGGCGTACACGCTGTCCCGGCAGGGGGGCGCCGGCAACGACTTCGGCCAGGAGGCCATCGACACGCTGGTCAAGCTGATGGAGGACCACCGCGAGGAGATCGTGGTGATCGTGGCGGGCTACACCGGCGAGATGGCGCGGTTCCTCGCCGCCAACCCCGGGCTGGCCTCCCGGTTCGCCCGTACGGTGAAGTTCGAGAACTACACGCCGGCGGAGCTGACCGACATCATCGGGCGGCTCGTGCGGGCCGGTGACTACGAGCTGGACCCGTCGGCCCTGCCGGAGCTGGAGGCGTACTTCACGCGGATCTCCCACGAGGCCGACTTCGGCAACGCCCGCGACGCGCGCAAGCTCTTCGAGAGCGCCCGCACGGCCCAGGCACGCCGGCTCCGGGGCCTCGGCCACATGCCCGGCCTCGACCAGCTCCGCCTCCTGACCGGCCACGACATGCGAACCGCCATGGACGGCGCCCGCCGCGCATGACCCCCGGAGAGTGCCGCGGGATCACTCGTCCGGGGGCTGGGCTATCTTGTGTGGTTGTGCGAATACTCGTCATCGAGGACGACGAGAATCTCCGCATCGCGGTCGACGGCGCGCTGCGCGGCGCGGGCTACGCCGTGGACACCGCGGCCGACCTGCCCGAGGCGGACGAGGCGCTCAGCGTCAACGCCTACGACGGCGCGGTCTTCGACCGGATGCTGCCCGGCGGCGACACGCTCGCCTACGTGACCGAACGGCGCCGCGACGGCTGGCCCGTCCCGGTGCTCTTCCTGACCGCGCGCGACAGCGTGCGCGACCGCACCGACGGTCTCCTGGTCGGCGACGACTACCTGGTGAAACCGTTCGCCATGGCCGAGCTGCTGGTCCGCGTGGGCGCCCTGTGCCGGCGCGGCGGCACCACCGTCACGCTCCCGGTCCTGCGCCACGGCGACCTGGAGCTGGACGTCGGCCGGCACGAGGCCCGCCGGGCCGGGACCCTGCTCTCCCTGACCGCCAAGGAGTTCCAGGTCCTCCACCGGCTGGTGGCCTCCGCCGGCGAACCGGTCACCCGGCGCGACCTGATCGCGGAGGTCTGGGACGAGTACGTGCCCCCCAACTCCAACGTGCTCGACGTGCTGATCGCCCAGCTCCGCCGCAAACTCGGCCCCGAGCGGATCCTGCACACCGTCCGCGGCGTCGGCTACATGATCCGCTGACCGTCTAGGACGATCCCGGTGTGCTCTGCCTGGAGGACGCCTCCAGCGATCTGCTCGCGGTGTGCCGGTTCTCCCGTGGTGACGCGGCGCTCCGGCGTGTCAGGTTCACGGCGCGCAGCGCGGAGACGGCGAGCGCCACGGCCATGATCGTCAGCAGCAGCAGGAACGCGGAGTTGAACCCGGTCATGAAGTCGGCGGCCGCCTCGCCCCGCAGTTCGCCCACGCCGACGAAGACCCGGACGGCGACGTCCCGGTCGATGGCCTGGGACGCGCACAGGATCGCGACGGGGAAGGAGAACACCCAGCCGATGCTGGCGAAGGTGCGGAGCATGCCCGCCGAGACGCCGTAGAGACCGGGCGGTGCGGCCTTCATCACGGCGGCGTTGTTGGCGGGAACGAAGAGTCCCAGACCGATGCCGTTGACGACGTTGGCCACGACGACGTGCCACAAGGGGCTCGTCAGCGATATCTGCGTGTACATGAACAGGGCCACCAATTCGACCGCGAGGCCGGCGCACGCGGGGAGGACGGGGCCGAAACGGTCGGTGATCCGGCCCGTGGTGGGGCTCAGTACGCCCGCGATGAGATAGCCGGGCAGCAGCAGCAATGACGCGTGCAACGGTGAAAGCCCTTTGGGGCCCTGTAGGTACATCAGTGCAAGCCACAGCACCGCGTAGTTCGCCACGCCTTGAAGCATCGCCGTCAGCAACGACCCCGGCATCATCGGCAACCGGAACAGCGACGGTCGCAGCATCGGCTCCTTCGCCCGGCGCTCGACCCATACGAAGAGAACGAGGCAGACGATGCCCGCCGCGCCCACGCCGATTATCTGTGGCCCGAGCGGATGGGTGACCAATCGGGTCACGGCCCAGAGTACGCCGAGCAGTCCCAGGCCCAGCGTCACCATTCCGGCGGGGTCGAGATCGTGCTTTCGCCCGTCCTGGGGCAACCGGGGCAGCCGCCTGGCGAGCAGCAGGACGGCGCCGCCGATGGGGATATTGATCAGGAAGATCCAGTGCCAGCTGGCGTAGCCGACCAGAAGGCCGCCGGCGAGGATGCCGGAAACGGCGCCGCTGCTCCAGCAGACGCCCACATATCCGAATGCCTTCCCGCGCTTCTCGGGTGGAAAGACGTCTGACAGGATGGCCCCGCTGTTGGCCGTGATGAACGCGGCTCCCACGGCCTGCAGGGCACGGGAACCGGTGATGGTGAACGAATTCCAGGAGAGCACACAGAGCAGCGAGGCGACCGTGAATATCACGAATCCGATCTGGTACACACGGATCCGGCCGAACATGTCGCCGAGCCGTCCGGCCTGGGTGGTCAGCAGGGTGGCCACGAGCAGGTAGGCGATGACGACCCAGATCACCGAGTTCAGCGGGGCGTTCAGGTCCTCCGCCATTTCGGGCAGCGCCAGGACGACGATGGTGGCGTCCAGTCCGGTGATGAGGACCCCGGCCAGAACCACCGTCAATACCGTGCCGCTTCCGAGGGCGGACGCCGCGCGCCTGGATCCACGTGTCACGATCCGAGCTCCTCGAATTCCCAGGGGCCTTCGACCCGGGACAGGTAACCGTCGGGCCGGAACGCGAACACCGTTTCGCCCGGAGATCCGGTCGACGGCCCTGGCGCTCTGCCCGCCCGTCCGCTCGGCACGTCGAAATCGTTGAAGGTGACTCGGCCGCCGTTCTCGAACGCGGACATCTTGAAGGTGCGTCCGGGAAGCGCCGAGGCGACATCGGTGATGAAGCGCCCTGCAAGCGGATGGTCGTTGTCTTCCTTGGGCAGCGTGAGAGCGCTTCCTGTGATCATGCCGTGCAGTGCCTGGGCCACGCCGTCGACCTCGATGAGCGACTGGAACACGTCCCGCAGCGCGGACACCTGGGTGCCGGGCCGCATCAGGGCGAGCTGAGCCTGGGTGTTCTTCAGGACGGCCTCGGCCACCGGGCGGCGCTCGTTCTCATAGGTGTCCAGCAGACCGGCCGACGCTTCTCCGCGAATCCGCTCGGCCAGCTTCCAGCCGAGGTTGAAGGCGTCCTGCATGCCGAGGTTGAGTCCCTGCCCGCCCGCCGGGAAGTGGACGTGGGCCGCGTCTCCGGCTAGGAACGTCCTCCCGTTCCGGTACCTTTCGGCGAGGGCGGTGCGATCCGAATATCTGCTCAGGAAAGCCGGGTCGGACAGTTGCACGCGCTGGCCGGTGACGCGCTCGATGGCGTCCTCGAACTCGCCGACGCCGAGTGGCCGGTCGAAGCTGTTCGGGCCGTCCCATTCGGTCACGGCGATCCTGCCGTCGATCATCCGCATGAACCAGCCCGTGTCCCGCCGTTCCCATCCGCCGGGCAGAGACTCGGTGCCGCCGCCGAACACCCCCATGCGGGTGAGGACCACGGGCTCGTTGCCGGTGAACGGGATACCGGCCTCCTGGCGGACCACGCTGCGGGCGCCGTCGCATCCGACGGCGTACCGGGCGGTGACCTCACGAACCCCGTCCGCCGTCGTCACCTGGACGGCCACATGGGAATCACCCTCCTTGACGGCCGACCCGGCATGTTCGTGCCGGACGTCAACGCCGAGCTCACGGCTGCGTTCGAACAGGATGCGCACGACATCGGCATGGTCGATGAGGACGGTGGACGGTTCCCCGTCACCGGGAGTGAATCCCGCGATGCCGCCGAAATGAGGTCTCGGACGATGCCCGGCGCTCGTGACATCGGTCGTCCCGTACTTCCGGAGCAGTTCGTGGAACGCTTCCTCGAAAGCCGGCAGCAAACCGCGCATCGACAAATGCTCAAGCGTCCTGCGATGGAGAGTGAGCGCTCGTGGCTCTGACTCCTCATCTCGCCGGCCCCGCTCCAGCACAATGGCGTGGGCGCCGCCCAGGGCCAGTTCGCAGGCCAAGGTCAACCCGACCGGGCCGCCTCCAACAATGAGTACATCACAGTCGTACTCGCGCACGCCGAAACACAACCCTTCGCGTTGCTGCCGTCACCTGACGCGGCTGATGACGTCGATGCCGTCATCGAGCGGAATCCTGGTTCGCGCGTACCTGTCCCCCTGCGCGTCGACGTGTTCGTAAAAGCCGTCGAGCCTGTCAGCGTGTTTGGCGACGGTGTCCGCCACGACCAGGCTCCCGGGCACGAGATGCGGCTCCAGCTGCTGGAAGATCGGCAGATAGAGCGGCACCCAGCCGTCGAGGAGCAGCAGCCCCACCGGCCCGTCGATCTTCTTCAGTTCCGTCCTCGCGTCGCCGACGAGAATGTCCGCGTAATCGCTCAGGCCGGCGCTTTCGAGGTTCTTCGCGGCGTGCGCGGCCTTGTGCTCGCTCATCTCGGTGCCGATCACCCGGCCGCCGGTCTCCCGGGCCGCCGCCGCGAGGAAGAGCGTGGACATCCCGAACGAGGTCCCGTACTCGACGATCTGTACCGGGCCTTTGCTCAGCGCGAGCTGGAACAGGAGGCGGCCGACCTCCCGCGCCACCGGAAGCAGGCTGCGCTCGGCGAGCGTGGTCATGGATTCCAGCCAGGTCGTCTCCGACCGCGGCTCCCATTCCGCCAATGTGGCGGACACCTGGGCGATGGTGCGGCCGTCACCGGCCGCTTCCTGTTCCAAGCGCTGAATGGTGGCCGCGACCTTGTCGCCGAGAAAGCCCAGCGAGTCGTCCGTCCGGTGGGCGCGTGCCGGCCCGGTCTCAGTGGTCACGCGCCACCGCCCACGCGCTCATGGTGCGCACCGGACGCGGGCCGGGCCGCGGCGGAGATCCAGTCCCGCGCGGTGCCGGAATCGATGCCCGCGTTGCGCAGCCGTTCCTCGATGACCTCGTGCGGGGCGCCGTTGGACACCGACTCCCTGATGAACGGCGCGAACTTTGCCCGGTTGACGACCCGGCTTCCGGCCTCCAGCTGCCCGGCGACCCTCGCCGCGGCCTCGCTTCGCACCATCGTCTCCAGCTGTTCGAGGGAGAGGCGCACGACGTCCCGGGTGTTCGGGTCGGTCAGTTCGGCGGTTCCGTCGGCGTGGCGTGCCAGCAGGCTCGGGGCGGGCGCGAGGACCAGCTCCGGCTGGTGGAGCGGGAGGTTCTCCATTCCGGCCAATACCCGGTTGATCTCGGAAAGCCCGCGGGCGCCATTTCCACGGGAGAGCGTGGCGACCGCGACGAGAACGACCTTTCCGCGTAGCGCTCCGGCTCCGTGCGGACGCGACAGCCAGTCCAGGGCGTTCTTCAGCGGTCCGGGAATGGAGAAGTTGTACTCCGGCGAGGCAATGATCAGAGCGTCCGCGGCCGACACCGCGTCGCGAATGGCGGCGACGCCTCGGGGAGCCGGAGTCCCGTCCAGATCCTCGTTGTACAGCGGAACGTCGGCCAGCCCCTCGAAGATGTGGTAATCAAAGCCGCCGGGCAGCAGCGGAGGCAGGCTGTCGAGAAGAATCCGATTGTACGATCTCCGCCGGAGAGATCCGGGCAGTCCGAGCACTCTGGTCATGCACCGCTCCTCATATTCACCCCAATGACCGTGCCGGACGGTCAATCCTGGTCGCCGACTTCGGGGCGAGTAAACCAAGCGAACGACCTGGCCACAAGGGACGCCCATGCCAGTGGGTGGCACCACGGTCTGGAGAGTGAATGCCGTGCGCGTCATGGCTTCACTGCCATCAGGTGACGTGCAAAAACCCTTGCGAGTGGGTCAAATGGTGTAGTTCACTCCAACACTCGACGGGTACTTCCGCTCAGCAAGGTCCGCCGTTAACGGGTGCGACCAGGAAGGAGCTGGCCTCCATGGCGGTTCTTTGTAAGCCGGCCGTAGTGTTCCCCGAAGAAGTGGTCACCGTCGAGCAGACTCTAGAAATGGCGAAGCGCCTGCACAAGGACCAGCCGCAGTTGCCGCTCGCATTGAGGCTGATCCGCAACACCGGGGTCCAGACGCGGAATATCGTGCAGCCGCTGGAGCTGGCACTGCAGCACCCCGGTTTCGAGGAACGGAACAAGATTCACGAGCGGGAGGCAAAGCGATTCGTCCCGGTCGCCATAGAACGCGCGCTCGCCAACGCGGGTCTCGGGGCGGCCGATGTCGACGTCATCATCTACGTCTCCTGCACCGGCTTCATGATGCCGTCGATGACCGCGTGGATCATCAACGAGCTGGGATTCCGTACGTCCACCGTGCAGTTGCCCATCGCGCAACTCGGGTGTGCCGCCGGCGGGGCCGCGATCGCCCGGGCGTTCGACTACTGCACGGCGCATCCCGGCTCGAACGCGTTGATCGTCTCCTGCGAGTTCTGCTCGCTCTGTTATCAGCCGACCGACTCCGATGTCGGCTCGCTGCTGTCGGACGGCCTCTTCGGCGACGCGGTCGCCGCGGCCGTGGTCTCCGACTCGGGCAACCTTCCCGGCCCGGGGATCGAGCTGGTGAGCAACGCGTCCTACATCATTCCCGACACCATCGACTGGATCTCCTACGCGGTGCGGTCGACCGGTTTCCACTTCCAGCTCGACAAGCGCATCCCCGGCACGATGGAGCCGCTGGCTCCCGTACTCCAGGCCGTGGCCGACAGGCAGGGCTGGGACGCCTCCGCGCTCGACTTCTACATCATCCACGCCGGCGGGCCGCGCATCCTCGACGACCTCTCCAAATTCCTGAACGTGTCCGACTATGAGTTCAGGTACAGCCGGGAGACGCTCACCCAGCATGGAAATATTGCGAGCGCGGTGGTTTTGGACGCCCTCACGCGTCTTTTCGAGGATGGTTCCGTGATGGAGGGCGGCACCGGAATAATCGCGGGCTTCGGTCCGGGCATCACAGCGGAGATATCGCTCGGCCGGTGGCGGGGATCCCGCTGAACGCGCCGCGCACCGGAAAGTGAGTAGAGGATGTCGGCGGAAGGTTTGTACGTCGCTCCCGGCACGGGCAAGCGGCTGGTGAGCAACGCGCACGAAGTCGTCTTCAAGGTGACCGGGGAGCATTCCCGGGCCGCTTCCAGCTTCGAGGTGACGGTGCCTCCCGGGTTCGACGTGGGCGCACATCTGCATCATCGAAGTGAAGAACTGTTCTACGTGGTGGAGGGCACCGTCGAGTTCCTCGCCTTCGAGCCGCTTTCCCGGGATGGCCACTGGTCGGCGTGGGAAGGCGCGAACGGTCAGGCGCCCATCGCGGCCGAGGTCGGAAGCGTGCTGTTCGTCCCTCCCGGCTGCCCGCACGCCTTCCGTAACGCGTCCGACCGTCCCGCGCGGATGTTCTTTCAGGCGGCGCCTCCACCGGACCACGAGAGCTACTTCGAAAGCCTCATCGAGATTTTCCAGTCCGGTGACTCCATTCCCGCGGGGGCCGTCGAGAAGCTCCGCGAGATGTACGACATCGAACAGATCACCCAGCTGAAGTACGAACCACCGAAGGCGCGCACAGCCCAGAACCCTTGAGAGGGAGTGAGAAGTCCGGATGGTCGGGACGGTACGAATGAGCCCGCCGAGTTTCGCCTCGGTGGCAGACGAGCGGCAGCATCGGAAGGAGCGCCTGGCGGCGGCGTTTCGACTCTTCGCCCATTTCGGCTACGAAGAGGGCATCACCGGCCACATCTCCGTGCGGGATCCGGAGGAGCCGGAGAGCTTCTGGGTGAACCCCTTCGGTATGACCTTCGGTCACATCACGGTGAGCGATCTCGTCCGCGTGGGGCCGGACGGCTCGGTGGTGGAGGGCAAGCACGACACTCACGAGGCGCCCTTTTCCATCCATTCGCAGCTGTACGCCGCGCGTCCTGACGTTCAGAGCGCCGCACACAGTCACACTCTGTACGCCAAGACCCTGGCCTCCTTCGGTGAATTGCTCGCGCCGATAACGCAGGACGCCTGTGCCTTCTACCAGGACCAGGGGTACTTCGACGACTACGTCGGCGTGATCCTGACGGACGACCAGGGGCGCCGGCTGGCGAGTGCGCTGGACAAGAACAAGGCCCTGCTGCTGCGCAATCACGGGCTCATCACCGTGGGCGGGTCGGTGGACGCGGCCGCGTGGTGGTTCATCTCCTTCGAGGAGTCCTCCCGGTCGCAGCTGCTGGCCCGGGCCGCCGGAGAGCCGATCGAGATCGACCACGAGAACGCGCTGCGGGCCCGGAGCGAGATCGGCAAGGACTTCAGCGGCTGGCTCAATTTCCAGCCCTACTACCAAATGATCACGCGTCTCCAGCCCGATCTGCTGGAGTGAGAGCGGACGCGAGCGCATCGGGCTCCTGACGATCAGATGACGACAAAAGGAAGCAGGCAACGTAAATGACTCACCGCTACCCGGCGCAGGTGATCGGCTCGCTCTTGCGGCCCTCGTATCTCATGGAGGCCCGCAACTCGTTCGCTAACGGCGAGGCGTCGGCCACCGATCTCAAGCAGGCGGAGGATCGGGCCGTCGACCAGCTCATCGGGATGCAGGAGGCCGCCGGCCTGGACATCATCACCGACGGCGAGATGCGGCGCTCGGTGTACTTCGGGCCGCTCGTCGACGCGGTGGACGGAATCGACCGGGTCGAGAGTCAGGTCCTGCCTTTCCGCGACCAGTCCGGCCCCAACCCCGTCGACATCCGGACGGCGATCACCGGCAAGATGAAAAGGCGCCATTCGGTGGTGGCCGAGGAGTACGTCTACGCCCGGGCCCGGGCCCGTAAACCACTCAAGGTGACGGTGCCGAGCCCCATGATGGTGTGGACCGTCTGGTCCGCCCAGCACTCGACAGGGGCGTACAGCGATCCGTTCGAGGCGTGCGCGGACGCGGTCGACGTCATCCGCGCCGAGGTCCTGGAACTCGCGCGGCTCGGCTGCACGTACATCCAGGTCGACGCCGCGGAGACCGGCGCCCTCGTCGACCCCCGTATCCAGGAATGGTCGGCGTCCGTCCAGGGAATGTCCGCGGAGCGGATGCTCACCGAGGGCGTCGAGATGATCGACGCCTGTGTCGCGGACGTGCCGGGGGTCCATTTCGGCCTGCATCTGTGCCGGGGGAACGCTCCCGGGGTCTGGCTGTCCGAGGGCGGCTACGACGAGATCGCCAGCGAGGTGTTCAGCCGGACCCCGCATTTCGACACCTATTTGCTTGAGTACGACGACGACCGTTCGGGCTCGTTCCAGGCGCTTTCCGCCGTCCCGGACGACAAGCAGGTCGTGCTCGGCCTGGTCTCGTCGAAGCGCGAGGAGTTGGAGTCGGCGGAATCGCTGCACTCCCGGATCTCCGAGGCGGGCAAGTACTTTCCGCAGGAGCAGATGGCGCTGTCCACTCAGTGCGGCTTCGCGTCCGGGATCGACGGGAACCCCATCAGCGACCGGACCCAGGAGGCCAAGCTCCGGCGGGTCGCGGAGGTCGCGCACTCGGTGTGGAACTGACCGCGTAGACCGCTCCGCCGGTCCCTTCGTCGACCAGCACCTGGCGCGCTACGCCAGGTGCTGGTCGCGTTCCGCGAACAGGTTCGCGAGGTCCGGAGGGTCGTCCAGGACGGCGACAGGGACCGGTGCTTCCAAGCCCGCGTGGTCGTACGCCTCCACGACCGAGATCAACGCATGTTCGATGAGGTCCTGGGCGCTGCCCGACGGCACACCGGACAGATGCACTCGTTCCAGGGTGGACCTGAGAGTCGCCAGCGGTCGGACGGAATTGACGGCCCCAAGCAAAGGGACAAGCTCGCGAACGGCTTCTTCGGCCTCTCTCCACGCGCCGGCCTCGGCGAGCGCCTGGAGGAGCACGCAGAGATAAAGAAAACGACTCCGTCTGTCCGCGGGCGGCACGGCTTCTACGGCCTGGTGTATGAGGTCAATCGCCAGTGACCATTCGCCGAGGCTACAGTGCATGGCGCCGGAGGCGTGCCGGAACCCTCGCTCCGATATCCACCAGGCCCAGGCGGGGTCGCGATCGCTGGGGCCGTCGTACAGCGAACTGAGCGCCCGATCGAATGCTCTCATGGCTTGACGCCGCGCCCCCAGCTGCGCCATCGCCCGTGCGTCCCGGAGCCGGAACATCGCCTCTAGACGGGGCGTCAGAACGCCCCGATCAAGAACGGGCTCGACCAGCCGGAGCGTTCGCTCAGGCCATCGGAGATAGGTCGCCTGCAAGGCCATGTTGTGCGTCACGAACAAGGCCATGGAGCGGTCTCCCGATTTATGCGCGAGACTTAGCGCATACCGGTTCACTCGGTCGGCCAAGCCGTGCCGGTTGGCGTCGCACAGCAACCAGCCGGTGAGTTCGGCAAGCTCCGCCACAGCGGCCTCGAACTCCCGCTGGACGCCCTTTCGGTAAGATCTGGCCCTGAGCACGCGCCGGGCATTTCGCAATGCCCTCAAGGCGATTTCGGAGATATGGCCGCCACCGAACCGCACGTCCAGGGCGACGAGCCGCTGAACCAGATCCCGGACGACAATGAGATCTTCCATGTCGACCGGACGGACAACACCTGCCCGTGCGGAGACAGCAGGCCGGCGAGGTTCAGCCGGCACGTCCGTTGCCGGATGCTCCATCTGTCACACCCTCCGGCTGCCCGACGGCGGCACTCTCCACGGGCTCGACTCGGGCGAACGCGTGCGCCAGCCGAACCAGCCATTCGATCTGGCCGCTGAGGTCGCCTCCCTCATCCTGCACCGGCGACGGCATCCGGCCCTCGCCCGACGCCGGCCGATCCATCTCCTTCGCATGGATCGCCGCGTGGAGCTTGAACGCGTCAGCGGCGAGCCGAACCGATTGATCCTGGACGTGCGCCCCCTGCGCCCGCTGCATGGCCAATTTCGCGTCAATCGGGTGATAGAACTGACGAAGCGCCAATTGCCCGTCAAGGATTTCGATGACCCTCCGGTAGAGACGGCGTTCAAGTCCGCCAAGCCGGACCAGATCCGAAATCCTCGAGCCGGGCGAATCCTGCGCGATGGTCGGCGTGGCGGTGAAGAGCGCGAGCCAGAGCGGCCATAGCCGGTGGTACGCCAGGAGGTTCGACGTCCACCGCTTCGTCGCGGACAGCCGCATCCCCCAGGCCGGTATCGTCCAGCCGATCAGCTCCAGAAAGGATCCGGTGTCCCCGGCGAGCCATTGCACCGGATCCCAGGGCTCCATGTCGATACCGCGGCGGACGCCGATGATCTCGACACACCTCATCGCGCAGTACACGAGGATGAGAATCGCGCCGACGGTGACGAAGCGCATTCCCCTTCTCAGCCAGGCGTGGCCGGCGATCGCGGCGAACTTGAGGGATTGGCCTACCGTTATCGCCTGGCCCGCCGCGACCAGGATCAGATAGAAGTACAGGTATACGACGTACTTCGGGTTGTCCATGTTCAGCAGGCTCACGGTCTGCGCCGTCCGCCGCTCCGATGGCAACGCGTTGACGAACAACGCGATGAGCAAGATGAGCAGCAGGATGGAGGCGAGGACCAGCCGGCGCACCTTTACCCGCGCCACCTCGGGCGGGTTGGACCAGAAGAGGAGGGCGGCCAGCTGAGCGGCGGTCAGGACGAGGACCGAACAATGGACGAATATCGTGGTGATGTTCTCGTAGCCGAAGGCCCCCGCCAGATGCGGCCAGATCGGCTCAAGCCCCAGGAAGAAACTCAGCGCGGAGAAGAAGAAGTAGACGCATATCGCGACCAGAGCGGGGTCTCTGTCGGCGCGAAAAAGCATCCGGGACTTGTACGTCAGGGCGGCCAACGCGCCGATCATACAGGTCCACTCGATGACCGCATACAGCATGACTCTGCTCCCGGATGAGGCGGTTCGGCTCGCTGACGTCGGCTTTTGTCACTCGTCCGGCAACAGGGCCCGCTCCAGGCGCGCCACGATCTCCAGCTCTCCCGCCGTCGCCGGGCTCCCCGGAGCGCCCCCCGGCTCCTCCTTCGGCTTGATCGCCAACGAGAGCAGATCGGCGAACGCCTCCGCCTCGACCTCTTCCTTGGACGAATAGCTCGTGCGCCCCAGCACACTCTTCACCAGGGCCGGATCCAGATCGGGAAGCAGCAGATCGGCAACGGAGGAGCGCGCCAGGCTGGAGGCTTTGTGATCGAGCAGCATATGCCCGATCTCATGGAGGATTATGTGTTGCTTGTGGACGCCCGTCGTCCCTTCTTCGTAATAGATGTAATCCGTTCTGGCCGTGCGGATCCACGCGCCGCAGATCACCCCGGAGGGCAGCTTTGACGCGATCAGCCGCACCGGCCGCGATCGTCGCCGCTCAAGGCGGCCAATGAAGTCTTCGAGATCGAATGGATCCGGTAACTCCAGCCGCGCTATGAGCCGGTGACACCGCTGCTCCATCTTCTTCGGTCCCACTCAGCATCCCTTTCCACCGAACCAGGGTCACTTCGCGCGATCGCGTCCAACGGAGTTCTGGTGCTCCATGCGGGCGGCACTGGCGATCACTTCGCCGATCATTTTTCTGCCGTTGGGTGAGAGATCGACCAGGGTGCGTAGCGTCGCGCGGTCGATCCCTCCGTCCCGGAGCATGGCGAGCAGTATCAGTTGATCTTCAACGGCCTCGGCCGTCCCATCGTCTCCGAAATAGCCTATCGGAACCTTGAAGAAGGTCGCTATCGCGTTGAGAGTTCGAAGGGTCGGGTTAGGTTGCCGGCCGGTTCGCAACTTCCAGATCGTGGAACGCGATATCTCCTCGCCGGTCCGCAGCGCCACGACCTTCGCTATCTCCGCGTCCGAAGTGACCAGTTCAATGTCGGGTGGCCACATGTGGTCAATGAGCCACTCTATCTTCTCCGCGAGACGGGAACATGGTGACGGGGTTGTCAGGGACGAGATAACCGGGGGCGTTTTCTCGCCGGTCAAGACCCACCTCCTGGTCAGAGCAGGATGGTCAGACTAGGCAGCTCTGGCTCATCTTGACACAAGGGCCGCCGCTTCGTTACTTCGGAGTAATCCCCTTTGATCGCTGTCAGCGCTCAATAGATATCTCAGTATCATGGACGGCGACAGCGTGCTCACGAGGCGCTACACGGGGGGCCAAAACTCCGTTGTCCAAGGTCACGCGAATCTCTTGACATCGCCCAGCAGACCGACACGAGGACGAGTAGAGGATGACTTCTCCCTTCAGCACAGGCGAAGGATCCGGTGCCAGTCAGGAGCCAGCCGCCGCACTCCTCGATGCGAGCGATTTCCGCATCGACCAACTCCCTTTGCGGATCGTCCCGATCGCGGACCTCGCGGTCGGGCACTCTCCCCGTCTGGCCGGGCACGACGAAGATCATGTCACCGCGCTGGCCCAGTGCGATACACCGCTGCCACCGATTCTCGTCCACGGTCCGACCATGCGGGTCATCGATGGAAGGCACCGCGTTCAGGCGGCCAAACTTCGCAATGACGAGAAGATCGAGGTTCGTCTCTTCGACGGCGATGAGAACGCCGCGTTCGTCCTCGCGGTTCGCACGAACATCGCGCACGGGCTGCCACTCACTCTGGCGGATCGAACCGCGGCCGCAACGCGTATTCTCGCCACCTATCCGCACTGGTCCGACCGTGCGATAGCGCGGGCGGTCGCGCTCGCCGCGTCGACCGTCGCGGCGATCCGGGAACGGACGAATCATCATTCCGAGCAGCCGAATTCAAGGCTCGGACGTGACGGCAAGCAACGCCCGCTCAGCACCGCGGAGGCGCGCCGTCGTGCGAGTTTGCTGATCCGCGAGAATCCCCAAGCCTCGTTGCGGCAGATCGCGGGTGAGGTCGGCATTTCCACCGCGACGGCGCGCGACGTCCGCAAACGCATGGCGCACGGGCTCGACCCGGTTCCGGCCGGTCAGCGCGAGGACCGTCGGACGCGCCGGCTCGAAGACCTCCGGCCGCGGCCGCTCGAAGCGCACCGGCCCCGCGCCCGGCGGCACAGGACGGGCAACGGCAGTCCACCGAGGTCACCGGACGTCATCCTGGAGCTGCTGCGAAAGGATCCCTCCCTGCGTTCCAGCGACGCGGGACGAGCCCTGCTCAAATGGCTCACGCTGCAGGTTCGTCACACCCAGGAGTGGGAGACGACCATCGATCGCCTGCCACCGCACAGCTTCACGCTGGTGGCCGAGGCGCTGCAGAGCCTCATGCACACATGGAACAGGCTCGCCGACGGGTTGGAGCAGAGGAAATGAAGGCGGCGGCCGAGCGCTTCCACCTAGAGCCTGGCCGGGGAGGTCGTCGTCCGGGCTGATTCCGAGCCGGGCCGGAATGCGGCGACCCGTCATCCTGAACGAGGACGGTTCCGACCGGGAGCCGCCCCTGGCCTTTCGCGAGCGAATTGTCGAATCGGGAGGCCGGCTCCGGTTCCAACGGCGGGTCGATATGTTCGGCCGCGGCCCGGCCGAAGACGCGAGGATGCGCCGCGCCCGCCATGCGACTGCGCTCTGAACCGGATCAGATGTGAAATCGCCTTGCCGACCGGCCGGATGAACTCGCCTTCCGGGACGGCCCGGCTCGCCGGTGGGAGATCCGGCGAACTCCGCCCGGCCCCAGGGCATCGCCACGCACGCCGCTGTTACCCGTTCCAAACGCGCTGGTACCCCGTTGTCCGGCCCTCTTGACCCGGAACAAGACATCCCCGTCGAGCCGGGCCATCCCCGTTGGCAAATAAGGACTCGCATACCAGGTGTATACGAAACCGTCCACCTGGAGTTCTTCCTGGCCAACGCGCCCGCCGCACCATATGAGTTACGGCCGCCCAGCAGGCGCGAAGACCTGAAAATGCCTCGTAACTAGGCTTCGCCGCCGATGCCCAATTCGATCCGCACAGCGAACTCGGCGACGGCGGACAACCAGCACTCCCCCCTGCTAGTGAGACTGTAGCTGACCCGAACCGGGGATGCTTCGACTTTTACGAACCTTTCAATGAGGTCGTGCTTCTGAAGACGGCGTAACACCCTTGTGAGCTGCTTACTCTCCACGTCAAGACGACGCATGAGCTCGGCGTGCCCACAGGCCCCGTGCTGAAGCATGACGATGACGGGAAGTGCCAACCTGATCGCCAGTATCTCCATCGCCTCGCGCACCGAATCGACGTCGAACTGGAGCGGCCGTTTCACTGCCGTGGCGCCTTCTCGGCTTGTGGTCATAAAGAGATTTAAGCACGACCCGGCCGAGAACAAAGCGTCACCCTTTATTTTACTCGCAGTCAGATGTCCCGCACTGCTGAAATTCTCGCCGCGCGCGACCGCGCAGCGCCACCGCCAGCGTGATCAGCACGATGCCGACTCCCTCCCCCGCCGTCGGCCGCTGGCCGAGGGCTATCGCCCCGACCACCGTGGCGCTTCCGGGCAGGATCGCGACGAGCACCGCCAGGCCGCCGGGTCCGGCGATCCGCACGGTGAACTGGTCCAGCAGGTACGGGATCAGCGCGGACAGCAGTCCGGTCGCGATGACGAGGCCGATCGCCGAGGGCGAGGTCCAGATCGGCCCCGTCCGCCAGAGCAGCATCGGCGCCAGCGCGATCGAGACCGCGGTGAACGCGATGGCCAGGTCGTCCAGGTTGTCGTCGGATCGGGCGATCCGCCCGGTGAGAATGATCTTCATTGCGTAGAAGGCCGCCGCCGTGGCGGCGAGCGCCACCCCTGTCAACTGCTCGGCGTGCAGACCCTGGGCGATCACGAGGACTCCCGCTCCCGCGAGCGCGACGGCGAGGACGTCCCACCGCCCCCGGGAGAACCACAGGCCCACCAGGATCGGACCGCAGAACTCGATGGACGTGGCCGCGCCCAGCGGTATCCGGTCGATCGCCTCGTACAGCGCGCAGTTCATCCCGCCGGTGGCCAGGCCGTAGGCGATCGCGACCCGTAATCGCGCCGCCGGGATCCGCAGCGACGGACGGCGCCACGCGTTCATCACCACGGCGGCGACCACCAGCCGCAGCCAGGCCACCGCGGTCGGGGCGACGATCGAGAACAGTTGCACGGCCGCCGCGGCGCCCGTGTACTGCGACGTCCCGGCCAGCGTGGTCAACGCCGCGGCACGCCCCCACCTGGGGTGACCACGACCGGTGTCCGGGCCGCGTCCGCGTCCCGGTCCGGGTCCCCGTCCCGGTGCGGACCCGGAGACCGGGCTCCGGGCCGGGGTGACCTCGTCAGTACGCTCCATCTCGCTACCTTCTCGACGCCCGGCTTCGGCTCGGCGGCCGCACCGCGACCGCACACGCCCCCGCCTGGCCGTTTGGGGATTGAAGTGGGCCGAGACGCCGGCGGCGGGCAGCGCCACCGCCCGCCGCGCGGCCACGCCACGGCCTACCGGGCCGCGGTCGCCGCCGGCCCGGCCCGCGGTCCGGGTCCACTTGCCGCGTCCGGGCGGCGGCGACCGCGGGGCACTAGCCGCCTCCCGGCGGCAGTTCACGCAACCGGCCGCGCAGGGCGAGCAGTCGCGCCCCGATCGCGTGAACCTCGGCGGCGGCGAATCCGGAGGCCATCTCCGGCAGGTGCGGTTTCACCTGACGCGCCGCCCGCGGTGACAGGCGGACGCGCCCGTCCGGGCCGACGACCACGCCGTCTTCGGCCGCGGCCCGATCGTTCACGGCGCGCGCCTCGTCCATCGTCACGCCGTCCGGCAGCGACGGCTCAAGGGTGCGCCCCTTGACCACCACCGGGTAGCCGCCGACCAGGCCGAGCGGCCCTGGAACATGCAGCCGGACCGGAACGTCGCCGCCCATGGCGGCCACCAGCCGCGCCGCCCCTACGCCGATCATCGCGTACCGGTTCTGCCTCCCGGCGGTCCGCAGCGGCCGGAGCAGGGCGCCGACGTCCGGCACCGGCCGGTCGTCGAGCCACACTCTCGCCTCGGCGTCCGGGCCGGACGGCTCGTACAGGTGGCGGTGGTGGGCGAGGACATGGATGCGCTCCTGGTCGGCGAGGCCGAGGCCCGTCTGCACCGCGAGCGCGATCGTGGCCGCGTTGCCCAGCCCGCCCAGCACGCCGAGCCCTCGCGCGGCGAGGATCGGATTCACCGCGTCGGGATAGCAGGCGTTGAGCAGGGACGCGGCGGAGCCCGTCGCGCGCAGCGCCTCGGCGAGCGTCAGCGGGACGATCGCGTGCAGCGGCAGCGCGATGCCGAAGCCCGTCCCGGAGATCAGTTCCGTCCAGGCGGACGGGTTCGTCTCCGCCTCCCACGTCGAGCTGAGCGATGCGCAGCACACCACCAGGTCGTGGTCCAGCTCGTCCAGCAGGTCGGACACGGGCCCGACCTGGTCGAGCCGGGCGACCGAGGCCGAGGTGAACTCCGGCCGCCCCGGCCCGCCGCCGTGCGCCAGCGTCCGCGCGACGAAGGCGACCGCGGCGGCCCTGTCGCCGTCGCGGCCCACCACCCTCACCCGCAGGTCCCCTGAACCGCTGAGCGCCAGAGTGTCGCAGACCGCACGGGCCAGGGCGCCGGTGCCGACGACGGCAATCCGCATCTCATCCTCCTTTCCGGAGAGCGCCGGTCTCAGACCCGTCCACGCCGGTGCTGGGCGAGCCAGTCCGCCAGCCGCTGGGAGATCTCCGGCAGCGGGATGTCGACCCGTTCGCCGGGATGCGCGCCGGCGTCGGTCACCGGGCAATGGGTGAACGTCGGCCCGCGGCCACCGTCCCGGGTGAGCTCGCCGAGCCGCCCGGCCAGTTCATGTACGTCGTTCACCGTGCGCGCGTCCCGGTATCCCAGCCCGCTCGCCAGGTGGGGGAACCGGACGCCCGCGGCGACCGTCGGCTGGCCGCCGGTCGACTCGTTCCGCCCGTTGTCCAGCACGACATGGTGCAGGTTGTGGACGTCGTACGCGGTGGCCAGCAGCGAGTTGGCCGGGTTCATCAGCAGGCTCCCGTCCCCGTCGACGACGAGCACGGGCGTCGCCGGATCGGCCAGCGCCAGCCCGGTGCCGATGGCGCCGGCCAGGCCCATCGAACCGGTCATGTAGAAGTGGTTGGGGGCGTCGTGCAGGGCGTAGGCCCGGCGGCAGGTGTAGCCGGTGGTGAACACGACGGGTTGGTGGCCGGAGCACTTGATCAGCGCCTCCAGCGCCTCCGTGCTGTTCATCACCGGTGTGGTCGTCGGCGGGATCGTCGGCTGCGGGGTCATCGGCTGCGGGGTCATCGGCTGCGGGGTCATCGGGCCGGGCTCCAGGAGAAGTAGCTCGGTTCGACCAGCAGCGCGGCGGGCCGTCCGCGCGCCGAGGTGGTCTCGGCGAGCCAGTCGAGATCGTCGGCTCCCCCGCAGCGCCGGGCGGGGATGCCCATGCCGTCCAGGATCGGCTCGGTCAGCGCGCCCATGACCTGGTTCTCCGGTGTGGTGTCCGGTGGGAGGCCGCGCAGGCTGACGATCATCGACAGCGGGACGGCGTACGGCACGATCAGGGACGCGAGCGCGTTGACCGACTGGCCCAGGCCGGAGTTCTGCATCACCACCAGTGGCCGCCGGCCGCCCAGCCACGCTCCCGCGGCCAGCGCCACCGCCGTGTCCTCGCGCGGCGCGTAGAGGAAACCCTCGCTGGCGGCGTCGAGCGCCGCGAAGAGCGGGGACAGGATGCCGCAGGGCACTCCCGTGAAGAGGTCGTACCCGGATCCGTACAGGTGCTGGACGAACTCGTCCGCTCGCTCGGCGGCGCGCGTCGCGGCGGGGTCGGGCTGGTTCGCGGTCATGGTCGTCATGGCGTGCCACCCGTCACGGTCGAGGCCGCGGCGTCGTACATCACCGGCGTCAGGTCGTCGGGGTCGGTCACCCCGCGGAGCCGTTCGGCCCGTATCGGGACGAAATCGTCCGTCGAGTAGGAGCCCGACGCGTGCACCAGGACGTCCTCGGCGTTCGGCAGGATGCCGCGGTCCAACGCCGTCAGCATCCCGGTCATGGCCATCACCAGCGACCACTCGCGCAGTTTCCGGGGGTCGGCGGGCAGCTGGATTCCGGTCGGCGCGAGCATTCCCCGCACCTCGTGGTAGCGGGTCAGGCAGTCGAACAGCGACACCACGATTCCGCCGCCGCCCTGCCGGTGGATGATGGGCGTCATCACTTCCGATGTCGGCGGCGCGGAAGAATAGAAGGTGCTCTCCAGGAATTCGCGTGGATCGCCGGTCGCGTACGGGAAGTGCGGGTCGTCCCGCTGGACGTAGAGCCCGGATTCCGGGTGGTATCGATATTCCGGCAGGTTGTCCCGCGTGTGGTCCCAGTGCCGCAGGTGCAGGACCATGTCCGGAGTGCCCAGGTGCTGGACGAGAAAGTACCGCGCCGCCTCCGCGAAGGAGTCGCCGACCAGCCGGGCGCCGAAATTGTGGCCGAGCAGCCCGTAGGCGCTGGAGACCGCGTGGACATGGACGCGCGAGCCGACCGGGCGTAGATAACGGTGCTCGAAACGCGCCCGTAACGCGTCGCCGACATTGTAGTTGCGGATATCGAGCGTGTACCAGAGTCGCGCACCGGTGGACTCGAAGTAGCGCCGGGCGTTCTGGTCGTGCCACGTTTTGGCGACGCGCTTCACGTCGTCTCCGCGTCCGCCCGGCAGGACCGCGACGGGGTTCCGTACGGCCAGGTCGGCGTCCTCGCTCAGCCGTGACGACCACAGTTTGCCGCGCGCCTCGTGCGGGACGACGGTGACGATGTTGAGCCGGCCGGAGTCCACCAGCCCGGCCTCGATGGCCCGGAGCACGGCGTCGCGCAGCGCGGTGCCCTTGTTGGCCGAGGTCGGGGTGAGGAGCGTGACGCCTTCGCCGGTCCGCTGGATGTGTTCCACGGCCCGCGCCACCATCACCAGTGAGGGCAGCGTCTTCGTGGTGCGGGTGCGGGGATTCCCGCGCAGATCGAGCACATTGATCTCGCGGCCGCCATAGCCCTGGGTGGGAGAGACGGTGACCGTCGAGGCGTCGAAGTATTCGGTGAGCCGGTCGGACGGCGCCGGAATCGCCCACGGCGGCCGGAAGGAACCGGGTGAGGCGCCTCCATTGCGCCGGCCGCCGCCGGCCTGACCGGTGCCGGCCTCTTCGGCCGCGACGGCTTCGAGAGTTTCGGTGAGGAAGTCGTATTCGCTGCCGAGGAGGTTGCTTACGCGCCCTTGCACATGGGCCCGAACTGCTTCATTCAAGGCATACCTCTATTTCGCGGGGAAAGCGGGGAAGGCATTTCCGGGTGATTGACTTCGATACAGCATTAGGATCGAAGATCTCTGCTGTCAAGAGTTGGCGGGGATTTCAGGGGTAGCGGAGCGGGCACCGGGCAGAAATCTGCCTCGCCGAGTGCTGTTTTCAACCGTCCGCGACGGTCGGCATCTCTCGGACCTCGCCGGCGCGGCGGGAGAATTGCAGGTTCAAGTGACTCCGTGCGGCACTTTCACTGTCGGGTGAATGGCGTGCGGGGGAAGGTGCGATCAGCCCGCGGCTCGTGCCGGGGATCGGGGAGCGTGTCAAGGGAGCGGGCCGAGGGAGATCGCCGAGCTTCGCCGGCTCGCGGGGACGGATCCCCTGGGGAGCCGGGAGAGATTCTCATGCGCGATCTCCCGTCCGTTGGACGGGAGGGGACGTCCGGGGCATGCCGACAAGCCCGGTGCCACGCCTCTCGCACGGCACCGGTTCGGCCTCCCTCACCAATCTGTTCGCCTGTCACGAATGGCCGCCGCCGAAATGCTTGCGAAAGCGGCGGCCGCCCATGACGATTCGGAAGCCCCTCCCGCGAACTGGCCGGCCATCGGCAGGGGTGACTGTTCAACTGCTCAATTCGAGCACTTAACCAACGTCCTGTCTCACCCACCACGTCGTTACCATGGATGATCACCGCGTCGGCCTATTCGCCGACGCGGGACGTCGACCGGCCGACCAGGTCGGATTGGAGGCATCACTATTCCGGGACGCGGCCGAGTGGGACCGCCGTCCTTACGGTCGAGGTCAACTCCGCCCACTCGATCCGATCCACGGCACGGCCGGGGTTGATCAGGGCAGAAGCACGATCTTGCCGTCGGCCTGGCCCGCGGCCATCAATTTGTGCGCCTGCGCCGTCTCCGCTAGAGGGAATGTTCTGGAAACGACGATGTCGAGCGACCCGTCCGTCGCCTTCGGCACGAGCTCGGTCCAGGCGTTGGCGCGGACCTCGGTGCCCGCGTCGATCGCTCCCCCGGCGGCGCCGAGCGTGTTGATCCCGGCCTCGTTGCCCCGCGGGAAGTTGACCAGGGTGGCGATTCGCTTCCGGTCCGGGACGAGCTCCAGCGACAGGTCGATCGCCTCGTCGCTCCCGACGGCGTCGATCGCGGCGGTGATCCCGCCGGGCGCCAGCTCGCGGACGCGGCTGGTGAAGTCGGGCCCGTAGGAGACCGGGAGGGCGCCCTGGGCGCGCAGCGCCTCGTGGCGGCTTTCCCTGTCGACACCGATGACCTGGGCGCCGCGCAGGATCGCCAGCTGCGTGGCGACCGATCCGACCCCGCCCGCTGCGCCGTGCAGCAGCAAGGTGTCGCCGTCGCTCACCGCGACCGAGGTCAGCGCGTGCACCGCGGCGGCGCCGGCGAACAACAGCCCGGCGGCCTTCTCCCAGGCGAGCGCGGCCGGTTTCGGGACCACGATGTCGGCCGGGCATGTGACGTCGGTGGCATACGCGCCCAGCGGGCCGGGAGAGTAGACCAGAACCTCGTCGCCCACCTGAACCGGCCCCGCGGGGCCCGTCGCGTCCGGGCCCGTGGCGGTGACGACTCCCGCGAACTCCTGTCCCAGGCGCATCGGCAGCAGGGACTCGTCGTCGCCGAAGGCGCCGCTGTAGAGGAGGCCGTCGAACGGATTCACGCCCGCCGCCCGGACCTGGATCGTCACCTCGCCGCGGCCCGGCTCCGGAATGGGTTCCTTGACCGTGGACAGAGCGTCCGGTCCGCCGAACGCCGTGGCCACTACCGCGCTTCGCATCACCAATTTGGGCCTCTTTCACTACTACTCGCCACGTCAGGCACTCTTCCGGGCCGGTCGTGCGCACCGCCGATAGCGGCCATATCACGCCGGCCAAAGAGTCCAAGGTCACCTGCGCGAACGCCGCGCAGGTTCCGTAACCATGATCGGGCACCTTCGGCCCGGCGGGGAAACAACGGGTTGGCGTGGCTTAACAACCAACATAAAATGTCAGCATGCCGGACCTGCGCCAGCTGCGAACCTTCGTCGCGGTCGCCGAGGAGCTCAATTTCACTCGCGCCGCCGAGCGGCTCTTCCTGACCCAGCAGACGGTGTCGAAGGTGGTGCGGCAATTGGAGGACGAGCTCGATGTCATCCTGCTGGAACGCACCACCCACCGGGTGCGGCTGACCGACGCCGGCGAGACGCTGCTCACCGAGGGCCGGACGGCGCTCAACGCCGCCGACACGGCGTTCCAGCGCGCGCGGGAGTTCGGCCGCGGGCTAACCGGCACCGTCACGATCGGCGCCACGAGCGCGATCGGGACGGCCGAGCGCGAGGAGGCGGTCCAGATCCTGCGGGACGGAGCACCGCGGCTGACGGTCTCGATGCTCCAGATCCGCAGCAGGGACATCGAGCACTCGCTACGCGACCTCAAGGTCGATCTCGTGCTCGCGCGGTCCGCTTATGCGGGGAGGGAGGTCAGGTCGGTGCCGCTGCGTCCGACTCCCGCCGTCCTGTGCGTGCCGGACAGCCATCCGCTCGCCACCGCCCGGTCCGTCCGGCTGGCCCAGATCGACGGTGCCCGCCTGCTGACCTGGAACCCGCCGGGCACGCCCTACACCGACACGCTGCTGAGCCGGCTGGCGGCCGCGGGGTGCACGGTCGAGCCCGTCCGGGCGCAGGTGACCGGGGTCAGCACCCTGCCGGACCTGGAGGAGCTGGGGGCCGTCGCGCTGATGCCCGCGCGCTGGCCGCACATCGACGGCATCACCCAGATCCCCCTGGAGGACGACGTCTCCCTGCCCCTCGTGATGCTGACCCACGGGAAGCCGACGCAGGCGGTCAGCCGCATTCGCTCCGGTATGGCTCCATCGCGGAACCGGTGATGACTCGGCCGCCGGGCGGTGGCATGGGTCAACGCGGTCAGCGGCGCACGCGTGGGTCGCAGACCACGCGTGCGCCGCTGACCGCTCCGGAGGGGAAGGGGTCCGGAGGGGAAGGGGTCCGGAGGGGAAGGGGGAAGGTCAGGAGAGGGACGGCCTGACCTTGCCCCATGCCTGCCACAGCGGGCAGTACGTGACCGTGCCGGGCTTGCGCAGGTGCTCGTTGAGCTCCTTGACCATCCGGTCCAGCTCGTCCGCCGGGCAGAGGCCCAGCGAGATGACCGACTCGCGGATCAGCTCGATGAAGGTCGGCAGTTGCAGGTGGTGCCAATCGCCCGGCTGGGTCACGGACGTCGGCTGCACGTCGATCCGCACGTCCTCCAGGCCCGCCGCCCGCAGCAGCGCCGGCAGCCTGCGTCCGATGTCCGGGTCGCAGCCCTTCTTGCGGTAGCGCTCGCCGAACAGGTCGCGCAGCGCGTCCCAGGCGGGGTGCCGGGGCTCGCACACCCATGAACTGCCGTCCGGTTCCTGGAGCGCGAGCAGCCCGCCGGCACGCACCAGCGACGCCATCTCCTCGATGACCGGCTCGACCGCCGCTATGTTCACCAGCACCGTCCGGGCGTGGACGAGGTCGAAGGAGCGCCGCGGCAGCCCGGTGGCGTTGACGTCCGCCTTCAGGAGCCGGACCCGCTGGAGAGAACGTTCGTCGAGGAGGCGCCGGGCGACTTCCAGCATCCGCTCTTCACGATCGACGCCGTGGACCTCTCCTCGCGGCCCGACGCGCTCCGCGAGCAGATGCAGAATTCCCAGCGCGCCGCAGCCCATGTCGGCGACTTTCCAGTCCGGCTGGATGTCCAGCTTCCCGATCAGGCTGCGCGCCGCCGGTGTGTACGCCTCCGCCTGGGCGACCAGATGTTCGACCTCGGAATCGCTTGTTCCGAGCATGTAGTCGGGGTGCCCCTCAAGGCGCCCGCCCTCGCGAACTTCGCCACTTGTGCTGGCCACGCTGTCTGCTCCCCTGTTGTCGTCAACGATTCGCGGAGATATGGCTACTTCACTCCAATTACCATCGAATCCGGGCCGGTCAGATGCACGGCCCGGGTCCGGGAGAAGCCGACCTCACTCATCCAGTCCTTGCAGTCCGCCGCGGTGAAGTTGAAGCCGCCTTCGGTGGCCGTGAGCATGTTCAGGCTCATCAGCAGGCCGAAGACGTTCTCGCTTCGGGCGTCGTCGATGACCGACTCGTACACGATCACCGCTCCGCCGGGCGGCAGCGCGGTCCATGCCTTGTGCAGGAGCAGCTTCTTCTGCGCGAGGTCCCAGTTGTGCAGGATATGACCGAATATGAAGGCGTCCGCCGCCGGGAAATCGTCGACGAAGAAGTCGGCCGGGGCGAACCGGAGGCGGCCGTCCACGCGGTTCTTCTTCACGTACTCCTCGAAGACCGGTTCGACTACCGGCAGATCGAGGCCGATTCCCGTAAGGTGCGGATGCCGCAGCGCGACCTGCACCGCCAGATCACCCTGAGCGGTGCCGAGATCGACGAACGTGCTGTGCTCTTCCCATGGGTACTGCCGGGCTATTTCCACGTTCGCCGCATGGCTGACACCGGTCATGGACGCCAGGAACTGCTTCAGGCGCTCCCGGTCCTCGTATATCGCCTCGTACTTGGGCAGCTCGCTGGACTTGATCTCATTCTGCGGAAGCCCGGTGCGGAGCGCCTCGGACAGGTCCCCCCAGATGTCGTAGAGCCGGGAGTTCGCCATCTCCAGCAGGCTTCCCAGATAAGGATATGAGGGACTGCTCCGAACCAGGTACGTGGCCGCCACGTCGGTGTTGTGGTAAACGCCGTCCACGCGGCGCAGAAGCCCCAGAGCCACCAGTGTGTCGAAGAAGTCGGCGGCTCCGCGGTGATGTATGCCGACACGGTTCGCCAGGGTCGCGGTATCGGCTCCGCCTTCGGCGAGTTGTGTGAAGATGCCGAACTCGATCGCGCTCAAGAGCGTCTTCGACGCCTGGAAGCCCAGGCCCATCTGCTGGACGTCCTCGAAAGAGAGTTGTTCCTTGCCCATCACCGAACTCCTGAATGCTGTGTTCCGCCGGGTCAATGCGCCCTGAGCTTCCGCTCAGCGGCCGGCATCGTGGCCGAGGCTGCCGAGGACCGACGTCAGGTCCACGTCGTCCCTGTCCTTGAAGCCGTTCCAGCACGCGAACACCTCGGCCGCGGCCAACGGCAGTCCGTCGGGCAGATCGGCATCGGTGAGCGTCTCGTGGATCTCCTCCATCTCCGCGGCCCATCGCCATCCCCGGGAGGCGGCGATGGGGAGATAATCCGGCTCCCGTAGCGGATTTCCTCGTAGCGACTCCGCTTCGGCGCGCAGCTCCCCGCCGACCGCGTACCGCTCGGCGAGGGCGTACGAGACGGCGGCGAGCGACCGTCCCGCTTTCTGCGACAGGGCGTAGGCGAGTTTGAGCGCCGAGGCCGCGCCGACCTCTTCCCCGAGCGAGGACACCGTCAGTTTCATCTCGCCGAACGTCGCGGAGACAAGTGCTGCCGCTCCGGCCTCTCCGGATAGGTAGACGCGCAATCCTCCGGCGCCGAGTTCGGCCGGGCCGATAACGCATCCGTCGAGCACCGTGCATCCCGTCTCGGCGAGCATTTCCGCGATCCGGCGGCTGCGCTGCGGGCGGATGGGATTCGCCTCGACGTAGATTCCGGAGAATCCGCTTTTCACCACCGCCGCGGCGACCTCTTCGGCGGCGTCCGGAGGGCACACGGCCACGATCAGATCGCTCTGCTCCGCCAGTTCGTTCATGTCGCCGAGATCGCGCAGCCCGGCGGCGGAAGCGCGCTCGCGGGTCGCCCGGCTCCGTCCTTCGCCGAGCCAGACGACGTCAATACCGGCACGGCGCGCCTGCGAACCCAGAACGGCACCCATCTGGCCTGGGTGAAGAATCGCCATCGTCAGTGCCTTCGGCATCCCCGCTCCGTTCGCGTCCCGATATCGCCTCGCCGGACCATCGCTCACATACGCTCACAGCGATACGGCCTTTGCCGCAAGGGGCACCGAACGCCACCAGGTGACCGCGCGACCTCTAATTGTCACCGCTGCCATCCCCAGGCCATTCTTTCGACGGGACGCTTCCGCACCATCCGCGCGTCCCGAAGCGCGCGGGGCGTTCCGAGGTCCCGGCCGGCCCGGCCAGGCGGGTTCACCCCGGACCGCCAGGGGTGAGTGCGTGGACGCTCGGTGGCGGGGCATCCGAATGACCCTCATTCCCGTCTCGTATGGGGACTGACGGCCGTTCGCCCGCGTGTGTTCAATCGGGTCCGTCGCATCGGAGCCGAACACTGGAGGAGACGGCCGTGCACGATGACCGCGTTGCGGAGTCTGGGGGACGGACCGTGGTGGTGATCGGCGGGACCAGCGGGATCGGCGCCGCCATCGCCTGCCGCTTCGCCGCCGACGGGGACCACGTCGTCGCCGCCGGCCTCGACGCCGTGAGCGCCGCGCGCGAACTGCCCGGGAAGGTGCGCAGGGTGGAACTCGACGTCCGGCGGGAGGACGAGCTCCGCGCGTTCCTGGGCACGTTCGGGGAACTGCACGTCCTCATCAACGCGGTCGGCGTCCTCGCGCGCGGCCGGGAGTTCGAGTCCGAGGTGTTCGCCGACGTCGTCGGGGTCAACCTCACCGGCACCATGCGCAGCTGCCTGGCCGCGCGGGAGGCGCTGGCCGGGGCGCGGGGCTGCATCGTCAACATCGCGTCCATGCTGAGCTTCTTCGGCGGCGCGCGGGTCCCGGCGTACAGCGCCAGCAAGGGCGGCGTGCTGCAGCTGACCAAGTCCCTCGCCGTGGCCTGGGCGGACGAGGGGATCCGGGTGAACGCCGTCGCGCCCGGATGGATCCGCACCGGGATGACCCGCGAGCTGCACGAGAGCGCCGAGACCAGCCGCCGCATCCTCGACCGCACGCCGATGGGCCGCTGGGGCACCCCGGCGGACATCGCCGGCGCCGTGTCGTTCCTCGCCGGGCCCGACGCCGCGTTCATCACCGGTGCCGTGCTGGCCGTCGACGGCGGCTATCTGGCCGCGTGAACCGAACCCCCGCCTATTGAATTCCGGAAAGGAAGGATGTCCATGGCCGTCATTCCCACGTCCTCCGCCGTACCGCCGGAGATCGCCGTGGCCGCCATGCCCGACGACGACCGGGTCTGGGTGCCGCAGGCGCCGAACGTGTGGTTCCGCCCGCTGATGTTCAACACCGTGACCGGGCAGTGGTGCAACCTGCTCAAGGTGACGGCGGCCGGCGTCGTCTCCCGGCACCGGCACCCGGGGGTCGTGTTCGGCTACGTGCTCAAGGGCAAGTGGCACTACCACGAGCACGACTGGGTCGCCGAGACCGGGCACTTCGTCTACGAGCCGCCCGGCGAGATCCACACGCTGGAGGTGCCCCCGGACTGCCCCGAGATGATCACGTTCTTCAACATCACCGGGGCCATGGCCTACGTCGACGAGAACGGCGAGCAGACCGGCTACGAGGACACCTTCACCAAGATCGACATGTGCCGGGCGCACTACGCGCGGAACGGCCTCGGCGCCGACTACGCCGACCGGTTCGTCCGCTGACGGCACCCCAGGAGCCCCCGACAACCGATCTGCACCATTTAACTATCGGTGCGCCGCGGGTAACGTTCTCGACGATCTCGGTTTGGGAGGACGGCCATGGATCTCAGCAGCGCGCATCACTACCGGATCGACTGGATCGCGAGCTTCGTGGCGGTGGCCCGGCACGGCAGCTTCTCCGCCGCCGCCCGGACCCTCTACCGCTCCCAGCCACGGGTCAGCAGCCACGTCGCGGCCCTGGAACGGCTCGTCGGCCGGCGGCTTGTGGACCGTTCCGTTCATCCGTCCATCCTCACCCCCGAGGGCCGCGGCCTGCTGCCGCACGCCGAGGAGATCATCCGGCGGCTCGACCTGCTCGCCGAGACGGCGGCGGGGAGCGTGTGTGGAACGGTCCGGCTGGGCTGCTATCCGAGCGTCGCGGCGTACCTGTACCCGCGGGCGGTGCGGGCGCTGCGGGACACCCATCCGCAGGTGCGCCTGGTGCTGCACGAGGGCCCCAGCCTGGAGATCGGCGAGCAGCTCGCGGGCGGCGGCGTCGACCTCGCCGTCCGGCCGCTGCATCCGCTCGTCAACTCCGACGAGGTGACCAGCGAGGTGCTGTGGCGCGAGCCGCTCGTCGCCGTGTTCCGGGCCGACCATCCGCTGGCCCGCGAGGCGGAGGTGTCGCTGGCGCAGGCCGCCAGGCTGCCGGTGATCAGCATCGGGGAGAGCGACGACGGCCACGGCCGGCAGTACGAGACCAACCTGGCGTTCGCCAACCACGGGCTGCACCCCGTGATCAGCGAACGCACCAACCAGCCGCAGACCCTGATCTCGCTGGTCCGGCACGGGCTGGGCGTCGGCATCACGAACGCGCTCGCGATGACCACCGCCAACACCGAGGGCGTGCGGCTGGTCCCGATCACCGGCGCGGGCTTCGAGCGCGTCGTCGCCGTGTGGTGGCGGCTGGGCGAGGGCGTGTCGCCCGCCGTGGAGGCGGTCCGGGACTGCCTGCGCCGGCTCGCCCCGCCCGCGTGGCCGTGGCCGGACGCCGCGCCACCGCCCGCCCCGCCGTCCCCACCCTCCCTGCCGACCGCCGTGTGACCGTGCGGCCGCCGGCATCCAATTGTCGAATAACCACATTCGAGCTCCACTCTTAACCGCTCCGACAATCCGCTTCTACGGTTTCTGTAGCCGCCTCACCGGGCCGGTCGCGCCTTGACGGAATTTCGTCTCCGGAATGCGGCGCCTCGTAGCGAACGCTTTGCAGAGAACGGAGCCCAGACGACATGACCACGACGCTTTCCGCGGACATCATCACCGCGTTCCGGTCCGTCGCCACCGCCTCGGTGGCCGACGCGGTGGAACTGGGGGGCCGGCGCGGCTACATGTCCGGCAGCGTCCGGCAGGTGCTCCCCGGCGGGGGCCGGCTCGTCGGCCCGGCGGCGACGGTGCTGGAGGTGCCCTCACCGGACCCCGCGCCGCCGGCGCACGCGCTGCGGGCCATCGACGAGTCGGAGCCGGGCAGCGTCGTCTGCATCGCCGCGGGCGGCGCGGACGTCGCGGTGTGGGGCGGCCTGATGTCGGCCGGGGCGGTCGCCAACCGGGTCGCCGGGGCGGTGCTCGACGGCGCCGTCCGCGACGTCGAGGAGATCCGCCGCGACTACCCGGACTTCCCCGTCTACGCGCGCGGCAGCGTGCCCGCGACCACGGTCGGCCGCTACCGCACGGTGTCGCTCAACGAGCCGGTGGAGATGGGCGGCGTGGCGGTGCGCCCGGGCGACCTCATCGTCGCCGACGCCGACGGGGTGGTGTGCGTGCCCGGCGAGCGCGTCGCCGAGGTGCTCGAGGCGGCGCTGGAGATCGAACGGCGGGAGCGGGAGCAGACCGCGCTGATCCTCGAATCGGGTTCGCTGCGCGGCGGCCTCGAGAAGCACGGCCGGATCTGAGCCGTGGACATCCTTGCCGTGGGCGAGCCGCTCCTGGAGTTCAACGCCCGGATCGACGGCGTCCGGCCCGTCCAGGGGGACGACGCCTTCACCGTCGGGTACGGCGGCGACACGTCCAACTTCGCCGTGGCCGCGGCCCGGTCCGGCGCCCGCGCCGGCTACGTCACCCGGATCGGCGACGACGACTTCGGCGCGGCGTTCCTGCGGCTGTGGGAGCGGGAGGGTGTCGGCACCGACCACGTCGTGCGCGAGCCCGGCGGGCGGACCGGCATCTACTTCGTCTCCCGGACGGAGTCGGAGAGCCGGTTCCTCTACTACCGCGCGCACTCCCCCGCCAGCCGGCTCGCCCCGCGCGACATCCCGGCGGACGCCGTCGGCCGGGCCCGTCTCGTCCACGTCAGCGGCATCACCCAGGCGATCAGCACGTCGGCCTGCGACGCGGGCTTCCACGCCATGGACCTGGCGCGGCGCGCCGGCACGCTGGTCAGCTACGACCCGAACCTGCGGCCCGCCCTCTGGCCGGCCGAGCGCGCCCGCGCCGTGATCATGCGCGGCGTCGAGCTGTGCGACATCGCGCTGCCGAACCTCACCGAGGGCCGGGCCCTCACCGGGGCGCACGAGCCCGAAGCGGTCCTGGACGCGTTCGTCCGGCGGGGCCCGGCCACCGTGGTGCTGAAGATGGGCGCGCGGGGCGCGCTCGTCGCCCACGAGGGCACGGTCACCCGCGTCGACCCGCATCCCGTCCGGCAGGTCGACCCCACCGGCGCCGGCGACACCTTCGACGGGGCGTTCGCGGCCCGGCTGCTGGAGGGGGCGTCCGTGCCCGAGGCCGCCCGCTACGCGGCGGTGGCGGCGGCGCTCACCACGACCGGCCCCGGCGCGGTCACCCCCATCCCCCACCGCGGCACCGTCGACGCCGTGCTCGCCGGGGGCCACCGACCCGACCGACCGTCCAGAACGATCAGGAGATGACTCATGTTGCGCGCGAAACGCCATTTCGCGGCGGTGGCCTGCACGGGCAGCATCGTGACGCTGCTCGCGGGGTGTTCCGGCGGATCCACCGTCGACGACAACGTCGCAGGCGACGGTGCGAAGGCCCCGACCAAGGTCACCGCGGGATACGTCTCGGCCATCGACCAGCTCGGCCTGCCGGCCGGGGTGGAGGCCGGGTACTTCGACGACCAGAACCTCAACGTGAAGCTCGCCGACCCGTTCCCGACGGGCGTGGACGCGCTCAACGCGCTCCAGTCAGGCCAGGTCGACTTCGTGCAGGTCGGCACGCCGGCCATCGCCGCGTCGCAGAAGGGCATCGACCTGACGCTGGTGGGCAACTACACCGGCTCGGCCAGCAAGCGCAGCATCGACGACACCATGGCCGTGATCACGACCGGGAAGTCCGGGGTCGACGGGAAGAACCTCAAGACGCTGCGGGGCAAGCGCGTCGGCGTCTCTGAGGGCTCCATCAACCACCTGTACCTGCTCGGGCTGATGCAGAAGGCCGGGCTGAAGGCGAGCGACGTCAAGATCGTGAACACCGCGCCGCCGGACATGGCGGTGGCGCTCAGGTCGGGCGGCATCGACGTCGCCATCGTCTGGGACCCGTTCCCGATCACCATCACGCAGCAGGTGGACGGCGCGAAGGAGGTCCTGCGGGGCGGCGGGTACATCCCGTTCGTCGGCTACATCGTCACCACCCCCAAGTTCGCCGAGGAGAACCCGGACGTCGTCCACCGGTTCCTCACCGCGCGGGCCACCGCGGACCAGTGGATGCGCCAGAACCCGGCCAAGGCCGCCGACGCCGCGACGCGGTGGCTGCCCGGCATCAAGAAGTCCGTGGCGACCGAGGCGATGAAGTACAACGTGAAGCAGCTCGACCCGCGCTTCTCCGCCTGCAACTACCTCGCCCTCGACACCGTCGCCCGGCTGCTGGCCGAGCAGGGGAACGTCAAGGCGGGCCTCGACGTCAACAAGCTCTTCCGGCCCGGCCCGATCCTCAAGGTGATGGCGGCCGACCCGAAGCTCTTCCAGGATCTCCCCGCGACGCCCGCGTCCGCGCAGATCAAGGAGGGCTACACCTTTGACCGCGCGACGGCCGAGAAGGCGTGCCCGTCGTGACGGCGCCGACCGCGAGGCGCCCGCCGCGGCTCCCGCGGCCCTCGCGGCCCGCGGGGCCCTCGCGGCGGCGCGGCCTGCGCTCCACCGCCTCGGGCGCGCTGTGGTTCTTCGGACCGCTCGCGGCGCTCGTGGCGGTGTGGGCCGTCGCGGTGTCGGCGTCGGGAACGCCGCTGCGGGTCTTCCCGCAGGTCACCGACGTGCTCAAGGCGCTCGGCGACCTCTATTCGAGCGGCGACCTGTGGCGGCACCTGGGCGCCAGCCTGCGGCGGACGGGGATCGGGATGACGCTGGCGCTGGTCACCGCGCTGCCGTTCGGCATCGCGCTCGGCGCCAGCCGCGTGCTGTCGGCGTTCTTCCTGCCGCTGCTGCGGTTCTCGGTGGCGCTCGCCGGCATCGCCTGGATCCCGGTCGCGACGCTGTGGTTCGGGTACGGCGACCGGGCCGTGGTCTTCATCGTGTGGAACGCGATGTTCTTCGCGCTGACGTACAACGCGATGCTCGGCGTCCGGCAGATCCCCACCGAGCTGCTGCGGGCCGCGCGCAGCATGGGCACCGGCCGGCTGCGGATGTTCTGGGAGGTCCTGCTGCCGGGCGCGCTGCCGAGCGTCGTCACCGGTCTGCGGGTCGGCCTCGGCTACGGCTGGCGCGGCCTGGTGGCGGCCGAGATCATCGCGAGCAACGCGGGCCTCGGCTACGCCCTGTTCCAGGCGCAGAAGTACTTCCAGACCGACGTGATCATCGCGTCGATGGTGATCATCGGCGTGCTGTGGCTGCTGATGGACCGGCTCCTGCTGGCGCCGCTGGAGCGGCGCACGGTCGAGCGCTGGGGGATGACGGGAGCGCAGAGCACATGACTTCGACCGCCTTCCCGACGAAGGACAAGCGCGCGGGGCGCGGGTCCGGCAGGCGCGGGCGCGGAGCCCGCCGGGGCCTGGCGTGGCGGATTTGGCGCCGGTGCCTGCGCAGTGGCACGTTCCGCACGCTCGGGCCGTTCGTGCCGGTCGTCGCCCTGTGGTGGCTGGTGGCCGCGCTGGAGGTGTTCCCCGAGTCCTTCTTCGTCGGCCCGCCCACCGTGCTCGACAAGTTCGGCGAGCTGATGGAGAAGGGCATCCTGCCCGGCTACCTCTCGGACTCGCTCACCCGGCTCGCCTACGGCGTCGGCTTCGGCCTGCTCATCGGGCTCCCGCTGGGCTTCGCCGTGGCGATGAGCGCGCTGCTGCGCCGCGCCTTCTGGCCGATCCTGCTGTTCTTCCAGGCCGTCGCGGACATCGCGTGGCTGCCGATCGTCATCGTCTGGTTCGGGTTCAGCCTCACCACGGTGACGTTCGTGCTGGTCTACACGATCGTCTTCCCGCTGATGCTGAGCGTCGTCGCCGGGGTCGAGCAGGTGCCGCGCGAGCTCGTCCGGGCGGCGCGCAGCCTCGGCGCCGGACGGCTGCGGGTGTTCCTTGAGGTGATCGTGCCCGGGGCGCTGCCGTCGGTGGCGGGCGGCATCCGCACCGGGCTCGGCTACGGCTGGCGGGCGCTGGTGGCCGCCGAGATCATCGTCGGGACGAGCGGCGTCGGCTTCATGATGTTCGACGCCCGCCGGGTCGGCGACGTCAGCCAGGTGTTCCTGGGCATGGCGGTGCTCGGCACGCTCTGGTACGCGCTCGACGCCCTGATTCTGGCCCCGTTCGAGCGGGCGACCGTCGAACGCTGGGGGATGGTACGCGCGATGGAGGCGGATGGATGACCGCGCTGGAGATCGACCGACTGAACAAGGTCTACACCGACGCCTACAGCGGTGAGGAGGTCACGGCCATCGACGAGGTCTCCTTCACGGTGAAGGAGGGCGAGTTCGTGTCCGTGCTCGGCCCGAGCGGCTGCGGCAAGACCACGGTGCTCAACATCGTCGCCGGGTTCGTGCGGCAGTCGGACGGGACGGTCGTCGTCGACGGACGTCCCGTGACCGGGCCGGGGCCCGACCGCGGGGTGGTGTTCCAGAGCCACGCGCTGTTCCCGTGGAAGACGGTGCAGGGCAACGTGGTCTTCGGGCTGCGCATGCGCGGCGTGCCGCGGGCCGAGCGCAACGCCAGGGCGGAGGAGTTCCTGAAGCTCGTCGGGCTCGACGGCTTCGGGCACCGGTACCCGCACGAGCTGTCGGGCGGCATGCAGCAGCGGCTCGGCGTGGCCCGGGTACTGGCCAACGAGCCCGCGGTGATGCTCATGGACGAGCCGTTCGCCAGCATCGACGCGCAGACGCGCCGCAAGCTCCAGGAGGACCTGACGGGCATCTTCGAGACCCGGCACCCGACGGTCTTCTTCGTCACCCACGACGTCGACGAGGCGGTGTTCCTCTCCGACCGGATCGTCGTGCTGTCCCGGCGGCCCAGCCGGGTGCGCGAGATCGTGGACGTGACGCTCCCCCGTCCGCGCAGCTGGCAGGAGACGGCGGAGCTCCCGGAGTTCCGCCGCATCGCGAACCGGGTCAACGACCTGCTCGCCGGCGACGAGGACGCGCCGCGTCAGGACGCCGGGGACGCCGGGGACGCCGGGGACGGCGGGGCGGACGCGGGAGGTGAGTCCGGTGCCGCCTAGGGCGTCGCTGCCGCGCCGGGCCACCAAGAGCCCGACGCTCCGCAAGATCGCCGTGGTGGTCGCGATCGTGCTCGCGTGGCAGATCTGGCTGAGCGTCCAGGCCCAGGGCAAGGTCGGCTCCGGCGTCGGCGCGGACCGCGACGAGCGCGGGCGGTTCGCGGTCGACGTGGAGCTCGGCTTCGCGCCGGAGCGCTACCACATCCTGCGCCTGCAGAAGCACGGCCGCATCGCGGGCACCGACGGCCATGTCGTGCACCTGCGGGGCGTGGCGCCGGCGGGGGTGGACGCGCTGGCCCGCGAGTACTGGATCAAGCACATCGAGGCACCGGAGCGAGGGTCGCGATGAGCTGACCGGCGCGCCGCCCGCGGCCAGGTCTCGAAGCCATGGTGAGCACGCCTTCGGCCGTCGGCCGCACGGGTATTCGGAATGCGGATCGGGCCCCATCCGAAAACCACGGCTCGGATTGTCCGCCGCCGGGCATGGCTGTAGAGCAAAGGCATGCTCCGTACCGATCTGCGCCTCGAATGGCTCGTCTCATTCCTCACCGTCGTCGACACCGGTAGCTTCAGCGCGGCGGCGGAGGTCATCCACCGCTCACAGCCCCGGGTGAGCATGCACGTGGCCGCCCTGGAACGGGAGGCGGGCGTCGCGCTGTTCGACCGGGACCGCAGGCCCGTGTCGCTCACCGACGCGGGCGAGGTGCTCGCCGAGCACGCCCGGACGATCCTGCGGCAGCTGGCCGGCGCGGAGGCCGCCATGGCCGGTTACCGCGGCGCGGCCCGCGGGGTGGTGACGCTCGGCAGCTATCCCAGCGCCAGCGCGGCGTTCGTTTCGCAGCTGCTGGAGCGGATGGCACGGACCCGTCCGGCGATCAAGGTGATCCTGGTGGAGCGCTCCACGCTGGAGCTCGACGGGGCGCTCGCCGGCGGCGAGGTCGACCTGTGCCTGCGGCCCATGTCGCCGCCGACCGGGCCGTCGGTGGAGTGCCGGCCCCTGTGGCGGGAGGGGCTGATCGTCGTGCACCGCCCGGACCACCCGCTGGCCGGCCTGCCCGAGCCGCTCCCGATGGACGAGGTCGCCAAGTACCCGGTCATCACCATCGGCCGGCTCGGCTCGGCGAAGGAGATGGGCTTCGAGCCGTACCGCGCGTTCCATGAGCGCGGCCTCGAACCGAACGCCGTCCAGGCCACGAACCAGCCGCAGACCCTCATCTCCCTGGTGCGCAGCGGTCTCGGCGTCGGCGTCATCAACTTCCTGGCGGTCGCGACCGCCGACACCGACGGTGTGGTGGCCCGCCGCCTGGACGTCCCCTGCGGCCGCCGCGTCGGGGTGCACTGGAGCACGACGAGCCCGCTGACGCCGCCGGCGCGCACGCTCCTGCGCGAGATCGAGGTGTCGGACATTCCGGCGGGGACCACGAGGCTGACCGCGGCGGACCGCCAGCCGCAGCCCGCCGGCTGACGCCACGACACCGAACACGACACGGGCACCGGCATCTGAACCGCGCACTGTTCCAGGAGGAATTCATGTGCCATTTCCGCTACCGGGGAAACACAGTTCTGCGATACCCCCGCCGGCATCCGAGTTACGAATACCGCCATACGACTCACGCGCTTAACGCTCGCCCCGGCGCGCCTTACCGTGTGACGCACCACGAACCACGAGTCGCCTTGGGTGGACCGGATGCGAACTGAAGGAATATCACGGCGGACGATGATCGGGCGCGGCGCGGCCGCCGGCGGCGCGCTGACCCTGGGGCCGCTTCTGGGCGGCGAGGCGGTGGCGGCGGCCGGTGCCTCGCCCGCCCACACCGCGGGAAAAGGCCCGAAGGGCGGCTATGAGGCGATCGGCGTCCGCCCGCTGATCAACGGACGCGGGACGTACACCGTGCTGTCCGGCTCGCTGATGCTGCCCGAGGTGCGCGCCGCGATCGACCGGGCGGCGCGCGAGTACGTCCAGCTGGACGAGCTCGCCGACGCCGTCGGGAAGCGGCTCGCGGAGCTGACCAAGACCCCGTTCGGGATGGTCAGCTCCGGCGCCTCGGCGGCGCTGGGGCACGCGAGCGCCGCGTGCGTGGCGGGCGGCAACCCCGACCTCCACGTCCAGCTGCCGGACCTGACCGGTTTCACCAAGACCGAGGCGATCATCCCGAAGCACTCCCGGAACGTGTACGAGGCCGCCATCAGCGCGACCGGGCTCAAGATCGTCGAGGTGGAGACCCCCGAACAGCTGGAGAAGGCCCTCGGCCCGCAGACCGCGCTCGTCTACATCTTCGCGATGCCCCGTGTCGACGAGAGCGACCTCGACACGAAGACGATCGCGCGGATCGCCCACGCGGCGGGGGTGCCGGTGCTGGTCGACGCCGCCGCGGAGATCCTCACGATCCCGAACGTCCACCTGGCGCGGGGCGCCGACCTAGTCGCCTACAGCGGCGGCAAGTGCCTGCGCGGACCGCAGTCGGCCGGGATCCTGCTCGGCCGCGAGGACCTGGTGCGGGCCGCGTGGGTGCACAGCGCGCCGCATCACGGCTGGGCCCGCGGGTTCAAGGTGGGCAAGGAGGAGGCGATGGGGATGCTCGCCGCCGTGGAGATGTGGGTGCAGCGCGACCACAACGCCGAGTACGCGACCTGGACCAGGTGGCTGAAGGACATCGCCCGCCGCGTCTCGGTGGTCCGCGGGGTGACCACGAAGATCACGCAGCCGGAGGGGCTGTCCAACCGGACCCCGACGCTGACCGTCCTGTGGAACGCGGAGAAACTCGGCGTCACGGGCCAGACCATCGTGAACACCATGTGGGAGGGCGAGCCGCGCATCGCCATCAACGCCGCGCGCGGCGGCGACCCGGCGCAGTCCGGTGTGTCGATCACCCCGTACATGCTGGAGCCCGGCAACGCCAGGACGATCGCCGTCGAGCTCATCAAGCTGCTCAGGGACCCGCCGCCGGCGCCCGAGCCGCCCAAGCCGCCGACCGTCGACGCGAGCGGCACCTGGGCGCTGGAGATCAAGTACTCGGCCAGCAAGTCCACCGCGCACGAACTGAAGCTGACCCAGGACGGCGCGAAGCTCACCGGCACCCACCGCGGCGAGTTCGTCAGCCGTCCGGCGTCCGGGACCGTCAGCGGGGCGGAGGTGAGCGTGCGCAGCTACTACGGCGAGGAGCACGGCGACGCGCTCAGCTTCAACTTCACCGGCACGCTCAAGGGCGACCGCATCAGCGGCAAGCTCGACATGGGCGAGTACCTGGGCGCGTCCTGGACGGCCACCAGGAAATCCTGACGGCGACGCCCGTCCTCTTTCCGCGCATCCCCTTCGCACGTCCGCTCTTCGGCACGTCATGCACTTAACCACGTCATGCACTGAACCCTGTCTCACCCCCACCAACACTGGAGGAACTGTGTCGTCCTCGAAGTCGTCCTCGAACCGACGGGACTTCATCCGCAAGGCCCCGACCGTCGCCGCCGTAGCCGCCGTGCCGATCGTGGCGGGCGCCGCCCCGGCGGAGGCCGACGGCGGGCGCGGGCGCCGCCCGCGCAAGGAGGTCCACTACCCGGGCGGCGGCCAGCCGCCGCAGAACCCGCTGTTCAGCCCGATCGTCACCTACGGGGACATGGTCTACATCTCGGGTATCGGGGCGCACTTCGAGGGCGACATCCGCGCCCACACCGATCACGTCCTCAACGAGGTGGAGCGCTACCTGGAGTCCGTCGGCTCGTCCATGACGAAGGTGCTGAAGGTCAACGTGTACCTCAACTCGCTGGACGACTACGACGGCATGAACGAGGTCTTCCGCGGCCGCTGGGGCCGCGAGCCCGGCGTGCGCACCACCATCGCCGCCGCCGGCGGCATCCCCGGCGACTCGCTCGTCGAGATCGACTGCATCGCCGTCAGATGAGCCGCCGTCAGATGAGCCGCCGCCAGATGAGCCGCCGCCAGCCGAAGTAGGAGTCCGGATGCACGCGAGAGACCGATTCCGCCGGCGGGTCCTTCCGGCCGCCCTCACCCTGGCCCTGGGCGCCGCCGCCGGCGTCCTGGCCCCCGGCGGCGCGCCGTCGGCCGCCGAGGCGTACGACCTGGTCATCCAGCGCGGCCATGTCGTCGACCCGAAGAACCGCCTCGACGGCGTCCGCGACGTCGCCGTCAAGGACGGGAAGATCGCCAAGGTCGCGCGGCGGATCGACACCGCGGCGGCGAAGAAGACCGTCGACGCGTCCGGGAAGCTCGTCACCCCGGGCCTCATCGACCTGCACGCCCACCTGTTCCCCGGCCCGGAGGACGCCTACCGCAACGGCTGGGCCGGCGTCGCGCCCGACGGGTTCACCTTCCGCTCCGGCGTCACCACCGCCGTGGACGCCGGCTCGTCGGGCGCGACCAGCTTCGACCTGTTCAAGAAGAACGTCATCGACCGCTCGCAGACCCGCGTCCTCGCCTTCCTCAACATCGTCGGCGAGGGCATGGCGGGCGGTAAATACGAGCAGAACGTCAAGGACATGGACCCGGGACCGGCCGCGGCGAAGGCCAAGCAGCACCCCGGCACGATCATCGGCATCAAGACGGCGCACTTCGAGGGCCCGGAGTGGATCGCCGTCGAGAACTCCGTCAAGGCGGGCGACGCGGCGGGCATCCCGGTGATGGTCGACTTCGGCGCCAACCGCCCGGAGCGGCCGCTGGAGACGCTGCTCACCGAGAAGCTCCGCCCCGGCGACATCTACTCGCACGCCTACTCCGGGCTGCGCGGCGAGCTGGGCCCGGACGGCAAGCTCAACCCGGGCATGAAGAAGGGCCGTGACCGGGGTGTGCTGTTCGACGTGGGCCACGGCGGCGGCAGCTTCGCCTACGACGTTGCCGTCCCGGCGATGAAGGAGGGCTTCACCCCCGACGTCATCTCCACCGACCTGCACATCACCAGCATGAACGCCGGCATGAAGGACCAGTCCAACATCATGTCGAAGTTCATGGCGCTGGGGATGCCGCTGAAGGACGTCGTCAACGCCTCGACCTGGCTGCCCGCGAAGGCGATCAAGCGGCCCGACCTGGGCAACCTCTCGGTGGGCGCGCCGGCCGACGTCGCGGTGTTCTCGCTCGACAGGGGCCGGTTCGGGTTCGTCGACAGCTTCGGCTTCCGCATCGACGGCAAGCGGAAGCTGTCCACGGAGCTGACGGTCCGCGCCGGGAAGGTGGTCTGGGACCTGAACGGCAAGGCCGCGCAGAAATGGACGCCGGACCCGAGCCGGCTGAACGGAGGCGCGCACGCGCACTGATCCGGACGGACGAGGGGCGGGATGCCGGGCGAACGCCCGTCACCCGCCCCTCATTCATGTGCCGCCGGTCTGGCGAAGGCGCCGCGCGGCCGCTTCCGGGACGACGTCGTTGATGAACGCTCCCGCGCCGGATTCGCTGGAGGCGAGGTACTTGAGCTTGTCGCCGTCCCGGCGGATGGTGAACACCTGGGCGTAGAAGTGGGCGTGGACGTCGCGGTGGTGGACGGGCGCCTGATGCCAGCACGCCATGTACGGGGTGGGGTCGTCGAAAAGGCCGCCGAAACGGCGCAGGACGTCGCCGTACAGCGCCATCAGCTCGTCGCGTTCGCCGCCGGCGAGGGCGGTCAGGTCGGCCGCGCAACGGCGCGGGGCAATGTGCACTTCGTAGGGCCAGCGCGCAGCCTCGGGCACATAGGCGAGGAAGCGGCTGGAACTCGCCACGACTCGCGGGCCCGCCGCCTCGCGTTCGACGACCGCGCACAGCAGGCAGCGGCCGTGCCGTGCGCGATGGTCGCGGGCCGCCTGCACCACCGCCGCCTGGACGGGCGGAAGGTAGGGGTAGGCGTAGATCTGGCCGTGCGGGTGAGACAGCGTGGCTCCGACCTCCGCCCCGCGGTTCTCGAAGACGAACACGCTTCGCACGCCGGGCAGCTTCGAAAGTTCCGCCGTGCGGTCGGCCCACGCCCGTCCGATGGTCTCCAGCCTTCGCCGTGGCAGCGTGGCGACGGACCGGTCGTGGTCGGCGGCGAAACAGACCACCTCGGTGCGCCCGCCGGCCTCACCGCCGAGGGAGGGGAACCGGTTGTCGAACACGGCGACGTGGTAGTCACCGGCGGGGATCTCCGACGGGCGACCCGGACGGGACGGGCACAGCGGGCAGCCGCCCCCGGCCGAGCCCGCGGTCCTGGTCTGCCTGTGCGCCGCGATCAGGACGGGCTGCCGCGTCAGCGGGTCGACCCGCAGCTCGGCGGCCGCTGCGAAGGCCGCGAGGTCGCGTTCGTCGGCGGCCCGCCGGTCATGCCCCGGCCCGTCGTCGTAGTAGTGGATCGCCCGCCCGTCGGCGAGCGTCCCCGAGGTCCGGTACAGGGCCTCACCGGCAAGATGAAACATGATCCAACATAACTCAACACATTCCGGGATTCGGCAGGCCGGCCTGGCCTGGGGTAGGCATGTCCCATGAGCAAGGTCAAGCGGCTGCCGCGAGCGCTGTACGAGCCGGAACTGGCCCGCCTCCAGGCGGAGCTGGTGGAGTTGCAGGAATGGGTGCGCACCGAGGGCGCCCGTGTCGTCGTGGTGTTCGAGGGACGCGACGCCGCCGGCAAGGGCAGCACGATCAAGCGGGTCACGGAGTACCTCAATCCCCGCGTCGCCCGGATCGCGGCGCTGCCCGTGCCGACCGACCGCGAGCGGACGCAGTGGTACTTCCAGCGGTACATCGAGCATCTGCCGGCCGCCGGCGAGATCGTGCTGTTCGACCGGTCCTGGTACAACCGGGCGGGCGTCGAGCGCGTCATGGGGTTCTGCACCAAGGAGGAGTACACGCGCTTCCTCCACCAGTGCCCGATCTTCGAGCGGCTGCTGGTCGAGGACGGCGTGCTGCTGCGCAAGTACTGGTTCTCGGTGAGCGACGCCGAGCAGGAGCGCCGCTTCCGCAGCCGGCTCGACGACCCGATGCGCCGGTGGAAGCTGTCGCCGATGGACCTGGAGTCCATCACCCGGTGGGAGGACTACTCGCGCGCCAAGGACGAGATGTTCGTGCACACCGACATCCCCGAGGCCCCCTGGCACGTCGTGGAGGGCGAGGACAAGAGGCGCGCGCGGATCAACATGATCGCGCATCTGCTGTCGACGATTCCGTACCACAAGGTGGAGGCTCCGACGCTGCGCCTCCCCAAGCGCCCGCCCGCGAAGGGCTACGAACGACCACCACGCGACACGCAGACCTACGTACCCGACCACTCCGCGACCCTGCGCAAATAGCGGCCCGCTAATCCCCTACCGCCGGACCTGCCGACCGTGCCGGAACCGGCCAACCCGGCGGGCCCGGCGTGGGATTAGATGATCAGATGCGGCTCTTCTTCACGGAACGGTCATCCAACGGCGGGCGGCCCGGCAACGGCGGGCGCGGGGGCGGGGGCGGGGGCGGGATCGCCGGTGGGCCGCCGTTCGCGCTCGTCGCGCTGGTGTCGGCCGCCGTGCTGCTGGTGGCGCTCGCCGGAAGTCCCCCCGCGCGCCCGCACGTCGCGGCACGCGCGGCGAACGTCGCGGCGGCCGGGGCCGGGGCACCGCTGCGGGTGATGCCGCTCGGCGATTCGATCACCGAGGGGTATGACGAGTCCACCCTCGGGGCCGACGGCGGCTACCGCACGGACCTCTGGCAGCTCTTCCAGGCCGACGGCCGCGCGGTCGACCTCGTCGGATCGCAGTCGGGCGGGCCCGCGCGGCTGGGCGACAAGGGCCATGAGGGACACGGCGGCTGGCGCGTCGACCACATCGCCGGTGGGCCGTCGACCGTCTGCGGGAACATGAGCAGCGGCGCGAACGTCACCGGCTGGGTCACCGCGGCCCGGCCCGACGCCGTCCTGCTGCACATCGGCACCAACGACATCTTCCAGGGCTGCGCCGTGGGCACCGGGTCCGCGACGCTCGCCGGACGGCTGTCCAAGCTGATCGACTACATCACCGGGGCCGCCCCGTCCGCCGACGTCTATGTCGCCACGATCACGCCGATGGCCGACATCGCCAAGAACGCCCAGGTCGACGCCTACAACGCGCGGATCCCGGGGATCGTGAAAAGCAAGGCCGGTGGAAGGGTGCACCTGGTCGACGTCAACGCGGCGGTGCCGGTCGCGGACGTGTCCGACGGCGTGCACCCGACGAACGGCGGCTACTCGAAGATGGCGGCCCGCTGGTACGGGTCGCTGACCGGTGCGCTGCCCGCGCGGACCGAGGCCGAGGCGTCCACCAGCACCCTGCACAAGGCGGCGGTCGTGCAGACGATCAACGCCTCGGGCCAGCGGAAGGTCGGTCACATCGACGAGGCCGACAGCCATGTCGAGCTCTCGGTGCGCGTCCCGACGGCCGGGCCGTACCGCCTTTACGTCAGGGGCGCCAACGGTACGGGGGCGTCCTGCACGCACCGGCTGACCGTCAACGGCGGCGCCGCCCGCGACGTGTCCTACCCGAGCTTCGGCTGGGACCAGTGGTCGATCGCCCCCGCGGAGGTCTGGCTCAGGGCGGGCGCCAACGCCGTCCGCCTGGCCAAGGGCGACTGCTACGCCGAGCTCGACTCGGTCGACGCGGTCGCGAGCCTGGCGATGTATCCGCGGGCGATCCGGCTCGCCCACGCGGGCGCGGCGAACGGCCGGATCATCGCGAGCCTGAACACGGCGTCGGCCGGCGGGCTCACCGACATGAGCCGCTTCTACGAGAGCGCCGACGGCGGCGCCACCTTCCAGCCGGTCGGCGAGGTGCGCGACGGCGAGGCGGCCGAGGGCCGGGGGTCGTGCTGCGGGTCGCTGTTCGAGCTGCCCGCCCAGGCGGGCTCGCTGCCCGCCGGCACGCTGCTGTGGGGGACGACGGTGGGCATGGTCGGCACGCCGGGACGGCGTCCCGCGATCCGCGTGTGGCAGAGCCCCGACCGGGGCCGCACGTGGTCCTACCTGTCGAGCTGCGTGGTCGCCGAAGGCGGCGTGCGGCCCAGCGAGGGGTTGTGGGAGCCGGAGTTCTCCGTCACCGCCCAAGGGGATCTGAACTGCTACTTCTCCGACGAGACGCGCTACCCGTCGAGTGCCGAGAAGAGCACCCAGGTGATCTCCGTGGTGACCTCCGCCGACGGCGGACGGACCTGGGGTCCCCGGCGGGCCGTCGTCGATCTCGGCGCCGGTGAACGGCCCGGCATGCCGACCGTGCGGCGGCTGCCGAGCGGCGGCTACGTGATGGCCTACGAGCTGTGCGGTGGCGCCCGGCCGCGGGCGTGCGAGGTCCACCAGAAGACGTCCGCCGACGGGATCGGGTGGGGCGGCCCCGGCGAGCCGGGCACCGTCCCCCGCGACCTGGACGGCAACGCGCTCTTCCACGCGCCGACCCTCGCCGTCGCGCCGGGCGCGAGCCCGGGCGGCCGACTGCTGATGGTCGGCGGCCTGGTCAAGAACCCCTCCGGGGGGATCCTGCTCGGGCAGAGCGGTAGGACGATCTTCGCCGGCACCGAGGGCGGCGCGGGCAACTGGTCACCGGTCGAGGCGCCCGTCCAGGTGCCGTTCTCGTCGACGGCGCCGGGCGGCGAGGAGGTCGTGTGCAACAACTACAGCTCGGCCCTGCTGCCCTCGGCCGACGGCACCCGGCTGCTGGAGATCGCCACCAAGCGGATCGGCGATCCGAACCGGGGGCGCTGCACCGCCGTCTTCGGTTCCGGGCCCGTGCCCGGCACCGGTGACGCGTCCGGCGTCTCCCCGGGAAATCCGTACCGGCTGCGCAGTCTCGCCAGCGGCAAGTGCCTGGACGCGGGCGCGGGCTCCGACCCCGCGGCGGCGCCCGTCCAGCAGTGGGCCTGCAACGGCCTTCCCCGGCAGGACTGGCGGCCCGCCGACGCCGGCGGCGGCCACTTCCAGCTGGTCAACAGGCGCAGCGGCAAGTGCCTCGATCTGCGAACCGGGTCCACGGAACCGGGGGTGGCCGTCCAGCAGCAGGCTTGCGGCGCGGCCGACTCCCAGCGCTGGCGGATCGTCAACGTGGGACGCGGCCACTACACCCTCGTGTCGAAGCTGAGCGGGCTCTGCCTTGACCTCGCGGCGGGCTCCCCCGCCGACGGGGCCAAGGTCCAGCAGTGGACCTGCAACGACCGCTCCCCGCAGATCTGGCGCCTTGAAGCCGCCTGACATCTGACCCCCGGGAGAACCCGAACCCCCGGTGTCAGGCCCGGACGAAACGGAGGAGCACCTCGTTGACCTCGCCGGCGTGGGTCCAGAGCATGCCGTGCGGCGCGCCTTCGATCTCGACGTACTCGGCCTCGGGGAAGAGCTTGTGGAACGGCCGGCCCGTGGCGTCGATCGGCAGGATCCTGTCCCCGGTGCCGTGCACGATGAGGGCCGGTTTGCCGCTCGCGCGGACCGCCTCCACGCTGGGGCGGAAGTCCTCGATCCAGGTCGGGACGACGGCGTACGAGGCGACCGGGGCACTGCCTGACGCGGTGTTCCAGCTCGCGGTCACTGCCTCTTGGGAGATGCGGGTGCCGAGGTTCTCCTCCAGGTTGTAGAAGTCCTGGTAGAACTTCGTGAACCAGGCGAACCGGTCGGCACGCGCCGTCTCCGCGATCCCGTCGAAGACCGACCGGGGCACGCCCGTGGGGTTGTCGTCCGTCTCGACGAGGAACGGCTCCAGCGAGGCGAGGAACGCGAGCTTGGCGACGCGCTCGTGCCCGTGGTTCTTGACGTGGCGGGCGAGTTCCCCGGTGCCCATGGAGAACCCGACGAGGATGACGTCCCGCAGGTCGAGGGTCTCCAGGACGGTGTTCAGGTCGGCGGCGAACGTGTCGTAGTCGTAGCCGGTGCCTGCCTTGCTCGACCGGCCGAAGCCGCGCCGGTCGTAGGTGATGACGCGGAATCCCGCGTCGATGAGCTCGCGGGACTGCCGCTCCCAGCTATGGCCGTCCAGCGGGTACCCGTGGATGAGGACGACCGGCCGCCCGGCGCCGTGGTCCTCGTAGTAGAGCTCGATGGCGGTGCTGTTCTCGGTCCCGACGGTGATGTATCCCATGATTCTCGCCCCTTCCCCGGATCTCGTTTGTAACACCGGTGACATAGCTCTGGAGCTATGCGGAATTAGCAGGCCCTATATGCCTGTCGGGGATGTCACCCTTCAACTGGACGCCGTTCCAACGCGTGAACTGGTTCCCGCTCCCGGACCTCCCCGGTCGCCCGTGCGCTCTCCACTCCTCCCTCGGGCGGCCGGGGCACCCATCCCCGGTTTCAAGTTCCAGCGCGTTTTGATCTGTTCATAGTGGAACGAATCATTCCGTTCTGTTAGGCTGGCGGACATGAACCAGATCATCACCTCCGGCTGGGCCGTCCTCGACACCGCTCACGAGGCGCTGCGCGCCGCCGTCCGCGACCTTTCCGACCAGGACCTCCGCCGTCCGACCCCGTGCTCGGAATGGAACGTCACGCAGGTCCTCCAGCACGCGGCCGGCGACCAGCTCGCCTACGCCTCCTCCATCACCGGTGAGCCCGGCCCCGGCTTCAATCCCTTCGAGCCGTCCGGCGAACTCAGCGGATCGCCGATGGCCTTCCTCGAACCGATGGTGTCCGCGTGCGCCGCCGCCTGGGCCACCGTCGACCGCGACGCCGGCTCGGTCGCCGTCCCCGTCCCGCCCGGGTCGCTCAAGCCCGAGGCCGGCGCGGGCGCCGCCGCGCTGGACGCGGCCGTCCACGCCTGGGACATCGCCGTCGCCACGGGCCGCCCGTCCCCGCTCACTCCCGATCTGGCCCGGCGGCTGATGGACGTCGCCACGCAGATCGTCGAGCCGCTGCGCCCGTACGGCGCGTACGCCGCGGCCATCGCGCACTCCGGCGGCGACGACGCGGCCGCCCTCCTGCGCTACCTCGGCCGCGACCCGGCCTGGACCGCCTGACCCCGGCCCGGCCGCCCGCGAGGCGAAGCGCGGGCGGCCAGGTCGTCGCGGCGGCTAACGGAGGGCCAGGGCCCGGATGACCTCCTGGATGAGGGAGTTGCCCTGGGCGTCCTCCACGTGCGTGCGCAGCGACACGGTTCCGGCTCCGTGCGGCGGCCGCAGGCGGGCACGGTAGGAGCCGTCATGGTTCCGGCCGACCCGCGCGTCATGCCAGGTCGCGCCGTCGTCGTAGGAGACGGCGAGGGTCACGGCGCGGAACGGGATCTTCGCCGCGCCCTGCTGGTGGCGTGGCGTCAGGGTCAGGTCGCGGCCCCGCAGCCGGTTGTGCCCGTCCACCGGCGCGTCGACGCCGACGAGCGGGAGCGGAAGGACGACCGGTCCGGACGACCGTTGTGAACGGAACGTCCAGACCGCCCGGGTGCGGGTCGACAGCCGTGCCCAGAGGGCGTTGTTCTCGACCTCGTGCTCGATCCTGAAGGCGCCCTCCTCCGGCGGGACGGCGATCGCGCCGAACGGCAGGTCATGGGTCTGCGCGATCAGCTCCCCGTCGCGGTAGACCCGGAAATCGGCCGACAGCCCGTCGGGGAAGGGGCTCGTGCCCGCGTCTCCGGCATTGCCGCCCGCGTCGGCGAACCCCTTGTGCACGAGCCGGATGACGTCGCCGTCCCGGGCGGTCGGCAGCAGCGGGTAGAGGCCGGGGGCGACGGGCTGTCTCAGCCAGCTGATGTGCCTGCGCTCGCCCGGGGAGTACGGCCTCCAGTCGGTCTCGTCCATCAGCATGTAAGGCGTCTTCGGACGCGGCCACTGCACGTTGTAGGGGCTCTCGGGCGCGGTCAACGCGGCGTGCCAGCGGGTTCCGGGGTCGGGCGAGAGGTATTCGTCGCGGGTTCGCGGCGCCTTGAAGAAGGGCCGCATGTAGGAGCGCGCCACGCTCTCCCACGGGCGCAGGTGGGCCCGCGAGGTCTCGATGACGGAGTCCTGGCCCGGCAGGGCGTAGTAGTCGGCGCGGACGCGGGCCAGGTGGCGCGAGCGGACGACATGACGCTGGTCCGACCGGATCCGCCCGTTCTCGGGCAGGACGAGTTCGTAGAGGTAGGGGCTGTCGATGATCCCCCTCGCGTCGACGGTGACCGGCCGGTCGTCCAGGAGGTCCAGCAACCGGCGGCCCTGCTCGTGCGGCAGATGGACGGTCGGCGCGATCAGCCGCGACCCCGGCGACGCCTCGGTGTTCAGCCCGGGCCGGTCGTTGTAGATCGCCACCAGCCTCGCGCCCGCCTTCGCGGCGGCGTTGGACTGCTCGGCGACGGAGCGGTCGCCGGATCGCCGGATCAGTGCCAGCTTCCCGCGCAGGTCCCGTCCGGCCAGGTCCCGCGGGCTCCCGCCGCCCGCGTCGGCGAGGCGGAGCCGGGCGCGGCCGTCCAGCCGCGGGAACTCCGCCGAGACGTCGCTGAAGTACGACGGCCGGTAGTAGTCGGGGTCGAGCCGCGCGCCACGCGTGCTGAGCGTGATGGCCGGGGCTTCGAGCCGCCACCGCGTGTACGCCTCGAACGTCCCGGTGCGCACACGCCGGGTCGGCTGGAGGAAGACCCGCTCCTCCATCTGGTCGCCCGCGAGCATGAAGCCCTGGGAGAGGTCGGGCCCGGCGGCGGGGGCGCGCTGGTACATCAGGTGGCTCAGCGAGCCCCGGTTGGGCTTGGTCCGGTGGTCGGGCGTGATGACCTTGACCTCGGTGGCCCTGCGGGCGTCCAGCACGAACTCGGCGTCCTCGGTGAGGGTCAGCTCCGGATCGCCGACGATGCTGCGGTGCAGTTCCGTGCCGGTGTCGGTGCCGTTGCGCCAGATCGGCATCGTGTAGACGAAGCCCATCACCGAGTAGTCGCCCGGCGGCAGCCGGAGGCAGGAGCTCCCCCGGTCCGTGCAGGGCTTCGCCGGATCGCCGGGCAGGAAGCGGTAGTCGACCACGCTGCCGTCGTCGACGTCGATGACGCCGACGACCCCGCGGGCCGCGCGGCCGAACCGGTCGACCGCCCTGACACGCAGATCGAGGGTCGCGCCGTCCTGGGTCTTGGCCCGCCCGCCCAGGGCGGGCCCGCGCGGGTTCCGCTCACCGCGGGCCAGCCGGGTCACGTTGTACGGCTCCATGTCGGTCAGGCCGGGCAGCGCGTCCTCGGGGACGACGTAGACGTTCTCGCCGCGTTCGGTGGTGAAGAAGCCGGGCGTCCCGTTCTCGCGCTTGGCGGCCTGGATGCCGGTCACGAGCGGACCGGCGCCGTCGCGGGCGCCGTCGCGGGTGCCTTCACGGGTGCCGGCGCGGGCCGCCGACACCTTGACCAGGTCGCCGGTCGGCAGCCGCACCTCGCGGACCGCGGGTTCCGCGGGCGCGAGACCAACGGGGGCCTGACGGGCCGACGCGGGCACGGCCTGCGCCGGGACGGCCAGGGAGACGAGCAGGAGGACGGCGGCGCCGAGCCGGAAGTGCTGCTTGCGCATGACCGATCAGCGCTCCTCGACGAAGCCGAGGTACATGACGTCGCGGGCGCCCGGATTGAACGCGATCGACCTGATGCCGTCATGGGGGTCGCGGGCGATCGACAGCTCCCGCGTCCGGGTGTTGAGGGTGTAGAGACGCGTCCGCGTCGCGTAGTCGCCGTACTCGAAGTACACCAGGTCGCGGTTCCACGGGCTCGGCACGACCAGGCCGCCGTTGGTGATCGTCACCCTGGAGTCCTGGTCGATCACCGGCCGGAACGACCGGCCGCCGTCGTCGGAGCGGTACAGGTGCCGTCCGCCGCCCGGGCCGCCCTCGTACAGCTCGGTGACGTTCAGCCCCTGGATGAAGACGATCCGCGGATCGATCGGCGACATCGCGACGGTGAATCCGTTCACCTGGTCGCCGGGCCGTCCGATCCTGATGTGGCGCCAGGTCCGTCCCCCGTCGGTGCTGGTGAGCCCGCCCAGATCGCCCATCCCGATCACGATCTGGTCGAGGCGGGACGGGGCGATCTTCGCGTCGTAGACGTGGAAGTGGGGGCCCGCGTCCTCGACGGGGGCGGCGGCGATCTGCCGGAACGACCGGCCCCGGTCACGGGAGTCGAGGACGCGGCCGAGCTGGGTGACGCCGCGCAGGCGCCAGGGCCGCCACCGGTCGGCGGTCAGGGTGACCAGGCCGCCGAGCCGGTCCGCGTCGAACGCCGGGCCCTCGGTCACCCGCGTCCCGTCCACCCGGTACACCCGGTCGCCGCGGAAGTTCCACAGGTAGGCCGAGCCGTCGAGCGTCGGGATGATCGACCAGGTGCCCCGGTCCGGCAGGGCGGCGAAGCCCTCCCAGGTGCAGCCGGCGTCGCGCGACCGCGACAGCCTGCCCCGGTCGTCCACCGCCAGCAGGTGGTTCGGCCGCGCCAGCGTCACCAGGCCCGTCACGTACGTGACCGGCTTCAGGACGCCCGTCGTCGGCGCGACGGTCCGGCCGCCGTCGCGGGTGAAGGAGACCGAGCCGTCGCCGGTGACCGTCTCGCAGCGCGGGCTGTGCCACCAGAATCCGGAACGTTCCAGGTCAGCGGGCGCGGCGGGCTCGGCCCGGGCGGTGCCCTGTATCAGGGACAGGCCGAGGCCCACCGCCACGATCGGTGTCGCGATCAGTGTCACGAGGCTTCTCACGTCGGCTCCTTCAGACTGCGGGGTCCTGATCAAGGAGGTAGCGCGAGCACGCCGGTCTCGTCCATGATCTTCGATGGCGGACCGCTGCCACGGCGGGAACACGTCACGCTGGGAGGACGCGCCATGCTGGAGGCGTTCGGGGTACGGGAGGCCGACGAGGAGATCTACCGGCTGCTGCTGCGCCACCCGCCGCTCACCCACAACGAGCTGGCCGTGCGGACGGGCCTGTCCGCCGCCGAGCTCCGTCCGGTGCTGGCCCGGCTGGAGGAGCTGGGCCTGGTCAACCTGCTGCCCGGCAGGCCGGTCAGGCTCGCGGCCGCGCGGCCGGACGCGGCGGTGGAGATGCTCGCCACCCGCTGGCAGGAGCGCGTGACCAGCGCCCGCGTGACGGCCCGCGCCCTGCTGGCCGAGCTGCCCGTCGACCGGCGGCACCGTCCCGAGGAGCAGGTGGAGATCCTCTTCGGGCGGGACGCGGTCGCCGCGCGGTTCGACCGGCTCCAGCGCGCGGCCCGGCACGAGGTGCTCGTCCTGGACCGGCCGCCGTACGCGCAGGAACCCGCCGAGCCGAACCGCTCGGAGCTGGAGATGCTCGCCCGCGGGGTGCGGGTGCGCGGCCTGTACGCCCCGGAGGCGCTGGAGGTCCCGGGCGCGGTCGAGACGTTCCGGCAGACCGCCGCGGCCGGGGAGGAGGCGCGGGTGCACGTGGACGTCCCGCTCAAGCTCGCCATCGCCGACCGGACGACCGCGATCCTGCCGTTCAGCGGGGACGAGCGGGAGATGGTCGACAGCGCGTTCGTGATCCACGCCGGGAACCTGCTGGACGCGCTCGTCCGCCTGTTCGAGCTGCTCTGGGACGGCGCCATCCCCATCCCGGACCCCGAGATCCCCGGCGAGGCCGACCTCGACCGGCGGCTGCTCACCCTGCTCGCCGCGGGCCTGAAGGACGAGGCCGCCGCCCGGCAGCTCGGCGTCAGCGTCCGGACGCTCAACCGCCGGGTCAGTGACCTGATGCGGCGGCTGGGCGCCCGGACCCGTTTCCAGGCGGGCCTCCAGGCCGCCCGGCATCTCGGCGGCGGTCCAGCCCCGGGCCCATGACGTCCGAGCGGCGTGGAACCGGCCGGGTCACGAGCCGGGTGAGCCCCGGTCGTGGGACGAGGGGTCGACCGGTTCGTCGGGGTTCAGCAGCCGTGCCGCGCGCGCCGGAGTCCTGTGCGGCCGTGGCGGCGTCTCCCCCGCGAGGTTCTCCGGGCCGCGCGAGAGCGACTCGACCGCGGGGACGCGGTCGGGGGCGAACAGCGCCCCGGCCGAGCCGCCGGGCCGGCCGTGCCCCTTGACCCGCCCGGAGGCCTCGTTGACCAGGCTGCCCGGGCTGCGGCGCACGTTGCGGGCGCCGGCGGATCCCAGCGAGGAACGCTCGATGAGCAGCTCACCGACGAGGACGTCGACCAGACCGGCGTGCTCGTCGGCGCCGGCCATCCCGCGCTCCACCGCCTCGGCCACCCACTGCTCCACGGCCGCCGAGATCTGCGCCGGGCTGTGGCCCTCGGGGTCGGCGATGACGCGGACGGCGGCCGGCAGCGTGCTCGCCGAGGTCAGCGTGCCCGCCGCCCGGACGGCCAGGTCGCCCGCCATGCGGTCCAGGGTGGCGGCGGCGGGCATCTCCGGCGTCGTGCCGCACAGCCGGGCGAGGCGATCGATCCGCTGGGTGAACACCCGGATCATCTGTCGCTGCCTGCGCATCATTCGGCCCTCCAGCGGTCGGCGTCTCCTTTGGCGCGGTTGCGGACTCGGTCCACCACGCCGCGTACTGTCGTGACGGGCAGGTGGAGGAATTCGGCGATCTGTACCTGGGAATGGCCACGGGCGCGCAACTCCATGATGATGCGCTCCCTGGGCTTCAGCGAGCCGAGCAGCTCCTCCCGGATGACGGTGTCGAGCGCGATCGTCGCGGTCGGGTCGCTCCACTCGGTCGAGGCACCCGCCGCGGTGACCGTCTCGGCGGAGGTGGAGACGCACTCGCCGCGGTCCAGGAGCGCGTTGTCCTCCCAGTTCTTGCGCTGGCCTCGCCATCGGGAGAAGACGTTGGGGTATTGCAGGATGCAGCAGTTCACGAAATAGGTCCGCAGCGACGCCGGGCCGTTCGGGTCCCATCTGCCCTCGCGCAGGGCCCGCGTGACGAAGACGCCCAACGCCAGGGTGACGGTCTCGTCGGCGAGCTCCCGGATGTCGTCGTCCGTCCAGCGCGGCGTCTCCGAGATCGGCAGCGGGCGCGGCCGGCGGGGCGGCATACGGGCGCAGCGGGAGATGATCTCGCCGGAGCGCATCAGCGTGATCATGATCCGGCAACCGTATTCGGCGTATTCGGCGCAGAAGAGGTCGAACAGCCGGCCCTTGTACCGGGCGGCGCGTAATGCCTTGATGAGGTCGACGTCGCCCTCGCGGCGCCGCTGCCGCTCCTCAGGGGTGATCATGTCCCGGTTCACCGGCGCCGAGACGAAGCCATTCATGCCGTCCGTTTTCGTGCTCTGCTCCAGCTGGAACAGATCGGTGTCGCTCAGCCCGCCGGCCTCGTCGTCCGCGCCCGCGTCGGGCTCGTGCTGGGCGCGCGTGGCGGCATGGGTCTCGGTGGCGGTGCGGGGCGGGGCGATGGCGGTGCGCGCGACCTCGGACTCCTCGCCGGGGGCGCTGCGCGGACCGGAATCACCCGCCGGTGTTTCTGGATTCTCGTCGGGCCGTGCCATGTGACCTCCCAGGCGTCGCTGCCGGAGCCCTTGCCAGGGGTTCAGATAAGGCCGGCGGCGAATCTCCACGCCCTTCACAAGATTCTTTACAAAGAGCACCGTCCACCAGATCCCATCATCATCGTGGCATTTCCCGGACGAGCCCATCTGTACTTCCGCCGAGTCCGCGACGCGGTGTCGCGGAGTTCCTGGGAGGTCTCGATGGCGCGCGATCCCAACACCCACTCCACAGGCGGCCGGCCCCCGGGCCTTGTGACGGCCCGCGCGGCGCTGATCCTGCTGCTGTCCCTTCTCAGCGGGGCCGGATGCGCGGTGCTGCTGCTCGCCGCGGGACGCACGGCGCCAGAAGTCATCCTCGGCTCGATCGGCGTCACGGCCGGTGCCCTGAAGCTCTTCCACGAGCTGATCGACTGACACCGTGCTATCGACTGACACCGTGCTGAGGACACCGGCATGCTGAAGAGACCGACGGCTCGTGAGCAGAAGGAGAAAGGCCGATGAGCCTCCGGTTGCCGGAGCATCTCGAACTGCTGCTCACCGAGGAGCCCGTCCTCGACGTGTACGCGTACGGTCCCTGGCGGGTGCCCGACGGACTGTACGAGGAGTTGCGCGAGCGCGCGCTCGAATACAACAGGGACCCGCGGACCGTGGTGCTGACGCGGCAGCTCAGTGACTTCTACGGGAGCGACACCAGCGCCGCCGGGGCCGAGCAGTGGTCGCTGCTGACGTTCCTGCTCGGCGCGTCGGCGGTCCGTGGCGGGTCGCGCGGCGACGTGGACTACGAGTTGTTGTCGGCGTTCCTGGCGACGCCGGAGTCGGCCGTCCGGGAGCCGACGGCGTGGTTCACGCAGGGTGGGCGGTGGCGCCCGCCCGGCCTGTGGCTGCCCGAACCGGCAGGGAACGACCGTCAGCGGCGCGCGGCCATGTTCGCGCTGGCGCGCGACGGGCTGGGCGTCTTCGACGGGCTGGAGCCGCTGGAACAACGCAGGCGGGCGCTGACGGACCTGTTCGACCGGCGCGCCGCGGACCCGGCGCTGCGCGAGGCGGACATGACCGTCCCCAACGCGCGGCTGGACGACGTCTGGGCCTCCGGGCTGACCGAGGAGGAGATCGCCGTCCTGCCCGAGCTGGCCGGTCCGGTGGCATACCTGGGCTGGGCGTGCGAGGGCCTGGGCATCGCGCACGAGCGGCTCGCCGGGGCCGTCGCCGACGGGGACGGCCCGGACGTCTCGCTCGCGAAGCTGCTCCTGGCCGCCGAGGCCGCGGTCGTCCCCGCCGAGCTCGCGGTCGTGCTGGGCACGGCCCGCTACGAGAACGTGGAGGAGCGGCTCCGCGCCGAGCGCGAGGGCTTCTCCGCCGACGCGTGGCAGCACGAGGTCCGGTCCTGGCTGGCCCGCGGTCTGGTCGCGGGCGAGGCGGACGCGGCCCGGGCCTGGCTGGACATGGCCGTCCGCGTGACCGGCAGCGTGCAGGGCCTGCCGGACCCGCCGGTGAGCCCGCGCTGCCGGGTGCCCGTCCGCCGGTTCCAGGCCGACCTGCGGCGCCTGTTCACCGCACGGCGGGTCTTCAACCTCCTTGGCGAGCGGCTCCCCCCGCGCGGGTCGTCCGCGTCGGATCCCGGTGACGGTGACACGGACGGCGACACGGCCGGCGGCGAGACCCCCGGCTCCGGCGCCCGGGCCGATCGCGACAGGACCCTCGGCGAGGCCCTCGTCGGGCAGCCGGAACTGACGCGGGCGCTGCGGGACGTCCTGGAGGCCCGGCGCTCGGGCGAGCGGCCCGTCCGGCTGTTCGTCGCGGGCCCCGAGGGCACCGGCAGGGGCAGGGGCGCCGAGGTCCTCACGACCCTGCTCGCCGAGACCGGCGCGGTCCGCGAATCGCTCTGGATCTCGGACCAGGTCTTCGCATCCCTGAGCATCAGCGACGCCGTGCTGTGGTTGCAGGCCCGCGTCCGCGACTGCCTGGACGGCCGGATGCTCCTGGTCGTCTCCGACCTGGAACAGCTGGCCTCGTTCGAACGCTGCGGGACGGCCGCGCTCGAAGAGCTGCGGCGGCTGGTCACGGGGTCGCCGTCGCTCGACGTCGTCGTGCTGTGCCGGCCGGGCGGCGACCGGCGGCTGCTGGAGGTCAACCCCGCGTTCGTCCGCGCCTTCAAAGTGGTGCGCACCCGCGATTTCAACGCGACGGAGCTGGGCGAACTGTTCCGCCGGGCCGTGACGGCAGAGGGCTTCGAGGTCGCGCCGCCCGTCGTCCGGGAAGCGGGAAGCCTTCTGGCGAGGACCCCGCCCCACCTCAACCTGCGCAACGCCCGGCTGGCGGCGCATCTCGCCGATCTCTGCGTCGCGAGCGCACGGTCACGGCCGCGGGCGGGCGCCCAGGAGATCCTCCACGCCGATCTGCCGGCCGGGCTCGCCACACCCGGCGCCGACATCACCGACCCCCTCGCGGAACTGGCCGCCTGCGCGGGCATCGCCTCGGTCAAGCGCGAGATCAGCACGCTCGTCGTGGAGGCCAAGGCCACCCAGTTGCGCCAGGAGGCGGGCCTGGGGGCCGGCACGTCCTTCCGCCATCTGGTCTTCACCGGCGAGCCCGGCACGGGCAAGACGACGGTGGCGCGCATCGTCGCCCGGCTCTACAACGAGCTCGGGATGCTGGAGTCGGGGCACCTCGTCGAGGTCGACCGCAGGGACCTCGTGGACGGCTACTCCGGAGGGGGCGCGGCCAAGGTCCAGCAGGTCATGCGGAAGGCGGCCGGCGGCGTCCTGCTGATCTCAGACGCGCACGGATTCGATCCGGCGGGCTCCGAGCCCGACAGGGAGACCCTCGACGCGCTCACCGCGGCGCTGGAGGCCCGTCCCGACCAGGTCGTCGTCGTGCTGGCCGGGCGGGCCGGCGAGGTCGACGGCCTGCTGCGCTCGTCGCCCGCCCTCACCCGGCTGTTCACCAAGGTCATCCGCTTCCCCGACCTGTCGGCGGACGACCTGGCGGAGGTCTTCGCGACCAGGGCCGCCGCGGCCGGGCTCGTCCTCGGCCCCGGCGTGCTGGACCGGGTGCGCGCGCTGATCGGGAGGACCGCCGCGAACCGGCGGCGCGGCAACGCCCGGATCATGATCGACCTGCTGGACCGGACGATCACCCGGCAGGCGCACCGCGTGCTGGTGTCCGGCGATCCGGACCGCGACGACGACCTGAACCTGCTCTCGGTGGAGGATCTCCCCGAGCGGCTCGTCCCCGCCGCCCCGGCGGCCGTGTCCGGCGACCCGCTCGCCGAGGTCCACCGGCTCGTCGGGCTGCATGAGATCAAGGCGGAGATCGACCTGCTCATCGCCGAGGCCAGGGCGAGCCGGATCCGGGAGAGCGCCGGCGGCCCGGCTCCCCCGCCGGCCAGGCACATGGCCTTCGCGGGCAACCCCGGGACGGCCAAGACGACCGTGGCCCGGCTCATCGCGGCCGTGTACGCCCAGCTCGGCCTGCTGTCGTCCGGCCACCTCGTCGAGGTGACCCGCGCCGACCTGGTCGCCGAGTTCATCGGCCAGACCGCGCCCAAGGTCAGGGCGACGGTGGAACGCGCGCTCGGCGGCGTGCTGTTCATCGACGAGGCGTACTCGCTCATCTCGGGCGGCAGGGACCAGCGCGACTTCGGCCACGAGGCGGTCGCCGAGTTGCTGCGCCTGATGGAGGAGCACCGCTCCGACCTCGTGGTGATCGTCGCGGGCTACGAGGCCGAGATGACCGGCCTCCTTGAGGCCAATCCGGGGCTGGCCTCCCGCTTCCCCAAGTTCCTGCACTTCCCGGACTACTCCGACGACGAGCTGATCGAGATCTTCATCAGGATGTCCGAGGACGCGCGGCTGACCCTGGAACCGGGCGCGATCGACGGCGTCCGCCTCCTGCTGCGGGGCACGCACCGGGACGCGCGCACCGGCAACGCCAGGTTCGTCCGCAACATCCTGGAGCGTGCCGTGGCCGTCCAGGCCATGCGCATCGTCTCGATGGCCGACGTCACCCGCGAGAAGGCGCGGACCCTGCGCCTGGACGACATCCTCGGCGTGGACATCAACGAGTCCCCGCCCGACCAGGGCGACTACGGCGCCTACCTCTAGCGGGTTCTTTCAGTTACCGTTCACGCGTGCCGTGTGGGTCAGGCCTCTTGCTGTGCGCCATTCACATTGCCGCACGGACTCCAGCAGCCGCACTGCGAGACGCACTCCGGGTCTTTCCGCCATCAGTTTTCCGGGCGCCGGCAATAATCCTGCAAGGAGCGTGTGTCGCCTGTCCCGGATGGGCGTTCTGACCGTCGGCGGATACCTCGTCGCGCCGGGTTCGGGGTCGGCAAGTCAATTGTGTGCATCCTGGTATACTTTCGGGGTCATGCGATCGGGTGGGAGATCCGCTCCGGCTCATAAGGTCGGCTCGCCCTCTTGAGGTTTTCCAGTGATGCGGAGTGAAGCGGATGTCGGAAGCTGAGTCGGCGCGGCGGTCGAGGCGGCGGCAGATGTCGAAGGACGAGCGGCGCGCGGAGATCATCCGGGTGGCCGCCGACCTCTTCGAGAAATTGGGGTACGCCCGCGCCTCCATGGACGACATCGCCGCCGCCGTCGGAATCGGCAAGCCCACTCTGTATCACTACTTCCGCAGCAAGTCGGAACTGCTGTGGTACATGCACGAGGAGCTGATCGACGGCCTCATCGAGTCGCACGGCGCCCGGGTCGAGCGGGGATTGGAACCGGCCGAACTGCTCCGCGGCGTGATCGGTGACTTTCTGGAGAACATCGCCACCAGGCGCGGCCAGTGCCGGGTCTTCTTCGAGAACCACCGCGAGCTTCCGGACGCCGATCTCGCCGTCGCCACCGAGAAACGCGCCCGGTACGAGGCGATGGTGGAGGAGGTCGTCCGCGACGGCATCGCCGCCGGAACGTTCCGGGAGGTCGACACCAAGCTGTTCAGCCTCGCGATATTCGGGATGAGCAACTGGGCGTACCAGTGGTACCACTCGGACGGGAAGCTCACGCACGACGAGATCGCCGACGCCTTCTGGGACTACGCCTACCGCGGCCTGAGGCCCTGACGGCGTCGCGCCGTCAGGGCCCCGGACCCGGCGGCCGTCAGACCGCGCTCACCTTGCCCGCCTCGGGAGGTCCGGCCTCGTCCGTGCCGGGCGCCGCCGGCTCCTCGATGTCGTCGCGGTAGGTCTCCGGCAGCAGGGCCACCGAGACGAGGGTGACCAGGCACACCGCGGCCATGTACGCCGCGATGGCCGCCCAGGATCCCGTCCACGCGTACAGGGACGTGGCGATGAGCGGCGCCAGCGCGCCGCCGACCACCGAGGCCACCTGGATGCTCAGCGACATCGCCGAGTAGCGGGTGGCGGTCGGGAACGTCTCGGCGAAGAAGGCGCCCTGCGGGGCGTACATGGTCGTGTGCAGCAGGCCCAGCCCGATGACGAACGCGAACGCGATGACGACGGGCGACTCGGTGTTGAGCAGCGGCCAGAAGGCGAACGACCACACCCCGACCAGCACCGAACCGGCCGTCAGCATCGTCTTGCGGCCGACGCGGTCCGACAGCGCCCCCGCGACGGGGAGCATGACGAGCTGGACGGCGGCGCCGAGCAGCACGCCCAGCAGGATCCTGCTCTTCGGCATGTCGAGGATGTCGTCGTTGGTGCCGTAGGCGACGGCGAAGGTCATGAAGAGGTAGTAGGTCACGTTGATGCCGACGTAGGCGCCGCCGATGAGCACGATCTTCCGCGGGTACCGGCTCAGCGCCTCCAGGACCGGGGAGCGTCCGGCGGGCGGGCCCTGTTTCACGGGCGCGTCGACGGCCTTGTCGGCCGCTATGTCGGCCGCCTTGTCGGCGGCCGTGCTCTGGAGGCGCTTGAACGCCTTGGTCTCCTCGATCCGCAGCTGGATGTAGATCGTCAGCCCGAGCAGGACGACGCTGGCGAGGAACGGCAGCCGCCAGCCCCAGGCGTCGAAGGAGTCCGACGTGGTGACCAGGTCCGCGATCAGGAAGGCGAGGTTGCCGACCAGGATCCCGGCGGGCCCGCCGGCGAGCGCGAAGCTGGAGAAGAACCCGCGGCGGTGGGCCGGCGCGCTCTCCAGCGCCAGCAGGATCACCCCGCCCGTCTGGCCGCCGAGCGCGACCCCCTGGACGAGCCGCAGCAGCACCAGCAGGAGCGGCGCGGCGGGCCCGATGGCGTCGTAGGTGGGCAGGACGCCGATGAGCGTGGTGCCGAGTCCCATCGTCAGCAGCACCATGACCAGGGACCGCTTGCGGCCGTGGACGTCGCCGAGATGGCCGAAGATCACCGCGCCGAGCGGCCTGGCGACGAACCCGACGGCGAACGTGGAGAAGGACAGCAGCGCGCCGGCGAGCGGGCTCTGCCCGGGAAAGAACAGATCGGGGAATACCAGCGCCGCTGCGGTCCCGTAAATGAAGAAGTCGTAGTTCTCGATGCTCGACGCCGCCAGCGCCGCGGCGGCGATTCTGGCCGTGCCCTTCTTGGGCGCTTCTTTCGCGGGTGTCGTTCCGGAGGCCATCCGCGTTTCCTTTCAACGACGTGGCGGACCGCCCGCCGGGCGGTCTCCCGGTCACTCGCCGCGCGTGAGAAATGTGCCGGCCCGGAGGTTCTCCGCCGCCGGGTTCCGCATTTCCCGCCTCGGCTCATGGTCGCGCTGGAACCCCCGGGCAGCGCTTTGCGGATCGGCCGCCACGTCATTGAGGGCGGCGATCTCTATTTCAGCTGACGTCAAATAGGATGTGGTCGTCCGGCACGGCGGCGGTGGTGCGGCCACCGGTTCGGGCTGGCGGCCCGCGCCCGCCTTATGGGCGGAGCCGCCGACCAATCCCCATCCTCCCGACCGACCGGTCGGGCGTACAAGTACGATTGCAGGTGGGAGGGGGCGTGTCAACCCTTGCCATCATGATCCATTGCCATTGTGGTGTTGCCGCTCCGAGGCCGCCCTCCTAAGATCCAGATGTCGATCCTTGGAATTCAACGAAGAAATGGGCAGGACGATGAGAAGGCCGGTGGTCCCGTGAAGTTCGGCATCTACACGCTTTTGACGGCGGAGAGCGTCCGGCCGGACGTATTGGCCCGCGCGGCGGAGGAGCGCGGCTTCGACTCGCTGTTCGTCGCCGAGCACTCGCACATTCCCGTCAGGCGCGAGACGCTCTGGCAGGGCCGCGCCGAGCTGCCGGACGCCTACTACCGCACCCTGGCCCCGTTCCCGGCGCTCGCGGCGGCGTCGGCGGCGTCGTCCACCCTGCTGCTCGGCACCGCCGTCGCGCTCCTCCCCCAGCGCGACCCGATCCACACCGCCAAGGAGGTCGCGACCCTCGACGTGCTCTCCGGCGGGCGCGCGCTCCTCGGCGTCGGCGTCGGCTGGAACCGCGAGGAGATGCGCAACCACGGCACCGACCCGCGCACCAGGGGCGCCCTGCTGGACGAGCAGCTCGCCGCGATCAAGGCGATCTGGACCGAGGACGAGGCCGAGTTCCACGGCGCGCACGTGGACTTCGACCCGATCCACCTGTGGCCGAAGCCGGTGCGCGACCCGCACCCGCCGATCTACATCGGCGGCGAGAGCCCGGCGGCGATCGACCGGGTCGTCCGGCACGGGGACGGATGGCTGCCGCGCGCCGCGACCCCGCCGGCCGAGATCCGGCGGATCGCCGCCCTGTTCGCCGAGCGGGGGCGGCCCGGCGTCCCGATCACCCTCTGCGGGCTGGACGCCGACGCCCGCGCGGTAACCGAACTCGCCGAGGCGGGCGTGGAGCGGATCGGGCTCGCCCTCCCCACCACGGCGGAGACCGAGGCGCTCCACGCCCTGGACGGCCTCGCGGCGTTCGCCGGCCGCCTGCGTTAGCACGGATCAGGGTGCCGCGGCGGTCGTCCTGCGGGGGGACGGCGCGGGCGGACGGCGGTCCGCGGCGGGCCGCGCCCTCTCGACCGCGCGGGCCACTGCCAGGACCAGCGCCTCGGCGTGCCGGGGGCCGACGATCTGCAGGCCGATCGGCAGCCCGGCGGAGGTGAACCCGACCGGGACGCTGATCGCGGGCTGATGGCTCATGTTGAACGGATAGGTGAACGGCGTCCACTCGGGCCAGTCGCTCAGGCCGCTGCCCGGCGGCACGTCGTGCCCGGCCTCGAACGCGGGGATCGGCACGGTCGGCGTGATCAGCACGTCGTGGCGGGTGTGGAACTCGCCCATCCGGACGGCGAGCGCCAGCCGTTCGGCCTCCGCGGCCAGGTAGTCGCCGGCGGAGTAGGTGAGCCCGCGCTCGATCACGGCGCGCAGCCCCGGGTCGACGCCGTCCGCGCGGGCGTCGAAGACGTCGAGCCACTTGGACGCGCCCGCGCACCACAGCACGTCGAACGCGGGCAGCGGGTCGGGGAACCCCGGGTCGGCCTCCTCGACGCGCATGCCCGCGTCCTGGAGCGCCCGCACGGCGGACGCGACGGCGGCGGCGATCTCGGGATCGACGCCGCGCACGTACCCGAGGTCGGCGGAGAAGGCGGCCGACACCCCGCGGACGTCCCGCTCGATCGCCCGGCCGTAGGGGCCGTCGTGAAGCCCCAGGTCGTAGGGGTCGCGATGGTCGGGCGCCGCGAGGACGTCGAGGAGGAGCGCGACGTCGCCCACCGTGCGGGCCATGGGCCCGGCGTGCGCCAGCACCGCGAGCGAGCTGAGCGGGTACTGCGGGACGCGCCCGTGCGTGGGCTTGAAGCCGACGACGCCGCAGAACGCGGCGGGGATGCGGATCGAGCCGCCGCCGTCGGTGCCGACCGACAGCGCGCCCATGCCGGTGGCGACCGCGACCGCGCTGCCTCCGCTGGAGCCGCCGGACGTGCGGGTCGTGTCCCAGGGGTTGCGGGTGATCCCGGTGAGCGGGTTGTCGCAGACGCCCTTCCAGCCCATCTCGGGGGTGTTGGTCTTGCCGAGCGGCACCAGGCCGCCCTCGCGGAGGCGCGCGGCGACCGGGCTGTCGACGTCCCACGCCTGGCCGGGGTCGACGCGCCGCGAGCCGCGCAGCGTCGGCCAGCCACGGGTGAGGAAGAGGTCCTTGATCGACATCGGCACGCCGTCGAGGGGGCTCAGCGGGGCCCCGTCCCGCCAGCGCCGCTCGGCGGCGCGGGCGGCCTGCAGCGCCCGGTCGGGGTCGACCAGGGCGTAGGCGTTGTAATCGGCGTCGTGCTCGCCGATCGCGTCCAGGGCCGCGGTCGCCGCCTCCACCGGGGAGAGCGTCCCGGCGGCGTAGGCGGTGACGAGCCCGCCCGCCGTCGGCACATTGTCGAGATCGCCGGTCATCCGTCCTCCTGAGAATTCGAGTGACGATATCTATTCCGCCGCGGGCGGCGGTGGAATGCACCGGCACACGTCCGCGGCGGACGACGATCAATTGATCGGTTGATTCGAGGGCGGGGTTCCCGGCCGCTCCCGGCGGGCCGGGCGGCTCGGTTCGGGACGGCTGTACGCGCAGCTCACGGCCTGACGATCTCCATCGACCGACCGGTCGGGCGATTCCAGTTAACCTCGCCTTCGCGAGGCCGTCAACCCCCGGATTTCCAGGCATTGACATTTCGCCGGAGTTCGTAGTTCCATCCGAAACGGGGGCGCGGCGGGCCCATTCCGCGCCGCCCCGGCATAACACCGACCTTGAATTGCGAAGGGCGGTTCGCCGTCCATTGGCCGGGCCTGACGGACGGGCCCCCGAAGGCTCCCGGCCGGGCGTTGACAACGGCCGAGGGGCATGGAAAAGTCGAAACCGACCGACTAGTCGGTCGAATGGAGGGTGACGGCGTATGGACTTCAGCATCCCGGCCGAGCTCGGCATGTTCGTCGACTCGGTGCGCCGGTTCCGCGAGCGGGAGCTGATGCCGCTGGAGCCGCGCTTCCTCACCGAGGGCAGGCTCACCCCCGAAGAGCGCCGCGATCTCCAGGAGAAGGCCAGGGCCCAGGGACTGTGGGCGCTGGACGTCCCGGAGGAGCACGGCGGCCAGGGCATGGGCACCCTCGCCGCCTGCCTCGTCGCCGAGGAGCTCTACAAGCATCCGGCGATGTTCGACTTCGGCGGCAGCCCCGAGCCCGTCCTCTACCAGGCCGACGACGAGCAGAAGAAGAAGTACCTGTATCCGGTCATCGCGGGCGAGCGGCGCAGCTGCTACGCGTTCACCGAGCCCGGCACCGGCTCGGACTTCGCCCGGATCACCACGACGGCGGTGCGCAGCGGCGACGACTGGGTGATCAACGGAACGAAGATCTTCATCTCCGAGGTGGACCGCGCCGACTTCTGCATCCTGTTCGCCAGCACCGACCCGTCCGCCGGGGGGCGGGGCATCACCTGCTTCCTGGTGGACATGGGCACGCCCGGCTTCGACGCGTCCCGTCCGATCCCCACCATGGGCGACGACTGGGAGCCGTACGAGCTGGCGTTCACCGACTGCGTCGTCCCGGACTCGGCCCGGCTCGGCCCCGTCGGCGGCGGCTGGGCGCTGGCGTCGGAGCAGCTCACGCACGGCCGCCTCAAGATCGCCGCCTACCAGCTCGGCATCGCGCAGCGGTGCATCGACATGGCCGTCGAATGGGCGAAGCAGCGCGTGACGTGGGGCAAGCCCATCGCGACACGGCAGGCGGTGCAGTGGATGCTGGCCGACTCCGCCGTCGAACTGGACGCGGCCCGCTTCCTGGTCTACCGCGCCGCGTGGATGGCGGACGAGGGCGAGCCGATCCGCAACGAGGCGTTCATGGCCAAGCTCTACGCGACGGAGATGGCCCAGCGCGTCACCGACCGCTGCCTCCAGATCTTCGGCGGCCTCGGCTACAGCAAGGAGCTGCCGATCCAGAGCTTCTACCGGCAGGTGCGGGTCTGGCGGATCGGGCACGGATCGTCGGAGATCCACCGCTGGATGATCGCGCGCAACCTCCTCGGCCTGTCGTCGCGGGACTGAGCGCCGGGAGCCGTCATGGATCTGATCGGGAACCGCACCCTCGCCGACCTGCTCGCCGAACGCGCCGCCCGGCATCCGGACCGCGCCTGCCTCGTCGTCGAGGACGGGTCGGGCGCCGTCACCGAGTACACCTACCGGGAGACGCTCGACGCCGTCCGCCGCACCGCCGGAGGGTTCGCCGCCCTGGGCGTCGGGCACGGCGACGCGGTCGTGATCCAGCTGCGCAACTGCGCCGAGTTCGTCTTCGCGTGGTTCGGGCTGGCGTGGCTCGGGGCCGTCATGGTGCCGTCGAACGTCGCGAACTCGGCCGCCGAGCTGGCCTATCTGATCGAGCGCTCCGAGGCCGTGGGCGTCCTCACCGAGCCCCGCCACCTCCCGATGTTCGCCGAGGTCCTGGCGGGCGCGCCGGAGGTGAGGCACCGGATCGTCGCGCGCGGGGACGGCGCGCCGGCGGGGTTCGTCCCGTTCGCGGACGTGTCGTCCGGCCCGCCCGCCGATCCCGCCAAGGGCGTGGGCTCCGAGGACGTCGTGGAGATGCTGTTCACCTCGGGCACCACGGCCCGGCCCAAGGCCGTCATGATCACGCACGCGAACTGCCTGTGGGGCGGGGAGCGCGTCTCGCGCGGCGCCGCGCTGCACGGCGGCGACCGGCTGCTGACCGCGCTGCCGCTCTTCCACATCAACGCGCAGGAGATCACGGTCCTCGCGGCGCTGACCGTGGGCGGCACGGCCGTGCTGCTGGAGGAGTACCACGCCGGCGGCTTCTGGTCGCGGGTGCGGCACCACCGCGCGACCTCGGTGAGCCTGGTCGCCATGCAGGTGCGGACGATGCTGGCACGGCCGCCCGCGCCGGGCGACGCCGCGCACCGCGTCCACCGCGCCATCTACGCGATCAACGTGACCGACCAGGAGAAGGACGAGTTCGAGCGCCGCTTCGGCGTCGAGCTGATCAACGGCTACGGGCTGTCGGAGGGCGGCACGGTCGTCACGATGTCCCCGGTGTTCGGGGACCGGCGGTGGCCGTCCATCGGGCTGCCCAACTTCGACCGCCGGATCCGGATCGTGGACGACGCCGGACGCGACGTCCCGGCGGGCGGGATCGGCGAGATCCTCGTGTCCGGCGTGCCCGGCAGGACGCTGATGAAGGGCTACTTCAAGGACCCGGAGGCCACGGCCGCGACCGTTTGGGACGGCTGGCTGCACACCGGCGACCACGGCTACCTCGACGAGCAGGGCTACGTGTACTTCTTCGACCGCAAGAAGGACGTCATCAAACGCGCGGGCGAGAACGTCTCCGCGAGCGAGGTCGAGTTCGCGCTGCTGGCGCATCCGTCGATCGCCGAGGCGGCCGTCGTCGCCGCGCCCGACCCGGTGCGGGACGAGGAGGTCGTCGCGTTCGTCGTGCCGGCGGCCGGTGAGCCGCCGCCGGACCGCGACGAGATCACCCGGCACTGCCGGAGGCGGCTGGCGACCTTCAAGGTGCCGACGCGGATCCACGTCGTCCCCGAGTTGCCGAAGACGTCGATCGGCAAGGTGGAGAAGAAGCTGCTGAGGCGGCGGCTCTCCGAGCCGGTTCCTGGAGAGCCGGTTCCGGGAGGTGAGCGATGAATTCCCTGGAGGAGGTGTGCGAGCGCGTGCGCAAGCAGATCGGGACGGTCGTGCGCGACAGCCTCGGCCGCGTCGGCGCGACGGAGTTCCAGCGGTATGCGATGGCCGCCGGCGAGACCGACCCGGTGTACTTCGACGACGACGCCGCCCGTGCCGCCGGGCTGCCCGGCGCGATCGCGCCGCCGCTCTTCCTGAGCAGCGTGCTCGGCTGGGGCGCGGGCCCGTCAGACGGCGAACTGGGCGCGGACGGCACCGGCGACGAGACGGCCGGGCTCCCCCTCTCCGGGCTCCGGCTGATGGGCGCCGGGCAGGACCTCGACTTCCACAACCCGGTCCACGACGGCGTGCGCGTCGTCCGGGAGACGTCGGTGGAGGACGTGACGCTCAAGGAGGGCCGCTCCGGCCCCTTCCTCGTCATCACCCGGCTGCGAAGGTTCCTGGACGAGTCCGGCACTCCCCTGCTGACCTGCCGCGACAACCTCATCGCCCGCCCGGAGGCGAGCGCATGAGCCCCCGGGTCTTCGAGGACGTCGCCGCCGGCATGGCGCTCGACCCGGTGACGATCCGCCCGACCGCGACGCAGCTGTTCAGGTTCAGCGCGGCGACCTGGAACGCGCACCGCATCCACTACGACGCCCGGTACGCGGCGACGGAGGGGTACCCGGACGTGCTCGTCCAGTCCCATCTGCACGGCTGCTTCCTGCTGCGGACCGCGCTGAGCTGGGCGGGCCCGGCGGCGCGGGCGCGCTCGTTCGGCTGGCGCAACCGCGGCATCGCGGTGCCCGGCGACACGCTGACCTGCACCGGTGTGGTGACCGCCTGCCGGGTGGACGGATCAGGGGCCGGGCTCGTCGAGTGCGCCCTGGAGGAACGCAAGGACGACGGCACGCTGTGCGCCCCCGGGACCGCCGTCCTGGAACTCCCGAGAAAGGACGCCCGAGCATGACCGTGCGGCAGGACACCGGCACCACCACGACCTCGCGCCGCCTGTACCGGACGATGGCGCGGATCCGGCACTTCGAGCTCGCCGCGGCCAAGCTGATGGCGAACGGACGGCTCCCCGGCACGCTGCACGTCTCGATCGGACAGGAGGCGGTCGCGGCCGGGGTCTGCGACGTCCTGCGCCGCGACGACCACATCACCACCACCCACCGGGGCCACGGCCACTGCATCGCGAAGGGCGGCGAGCCGAAGGCGATGATGGCGGAGCTGCTCGGCCGCGAGACCGGGTACTGCGGCGGCCGGTCGGGCTCGATGCACATCGCCGACCCGGGGGCGGGCATCCTCGGCGCGAACGCGATCGTCGGGGCGGGCATCCCGATCGCGCTCGGCGGCGCGTTCGCGGCGGCCCGGCACGGGCGGAACGGCGTCGCGGTGGCGTTCTTCGGCGAGGGCGCGGTCGCCCAGGGCGTCTTCCACGAGTCGCTGAACCTCGCGGCGCTGTGGAAGCTGCCGATCGTGTTCGTGTGCGAGAACAACCAGTACGTCGAGCTGACCCCGGTCTCGGTGCATCTGGCGGCGGAGCGCGTCGCCGACCACGCCGCGCCGTACGGCGTCCCGGGCGTCCGGGTGGACGGCAACGACGTGACGGCCGTCCGCCGCGCCGCCGGGGAGGCGGTCGGGCGGGCGCGCGAGGGCGGCGGGCCGACCCTGCTGGAGTGCCTGACCTACCGGTGGCACGGCCATTTCGAGGGTGACCCGCAGCGCTATCGCGACGCCGCCGAGGTCGCGGAGTGGAAGGCCGCTGACCCGCTGAGACGCCTGGCGGACACCGTCTCCGCCGACCCGTCGGAGTCCGCGGAGTTCACCGCCATCGAGGACGCCGCCCGGCGGGAGATGGCGGACGCCGTCACCGCCGCCGAGGCCGACCCCGTCGCGCCCGCCGGGTCGATCACCGCGCACGTCTATCGCCGTCCGGTGAACGGGGGTGTGTTCGGATGAGCGCGGGTCGGACGAGCACGGGTCGGATGAGCACGGTGAAGTATTGGCAGGCGGTCAACTCCGCGCTGCACGAGGAGCTGGAGCGGGACGCGTCCGTCCACGTGTTCGGCGAGGACGTCGGCGTGCCCGGCGGGCCGTTCGCGGCGACGCGCGGGCTGCGGGAGCGGTTCGGCGAGTGGCGGGTCCGCGACACCCCGATCAGCGAGTCGACGTTCACCGGCATGGCGGTCGGCGCGGCCATGGCGGGCCTGCGGCCGGTCGCCGAGGTCATGTACTTCGACTTCATCACCCTCGCCATGGACCAGCTCGTCAACCAGGCCGCCAAGATGTCGTACATGTCGGACGGCGCGTTCGCGGTGCCGCTGACGATCCGGACGCTCTGCGGCGGCCACCGCGGTTCGGGCCCGCAGCACTCGCAGAGCCTGGAGGGCTGGCTCGCCGCCGTCCCCGGGCTGAAGGTCGTCTGGGGCGGCACCCCGGCCGACGCGAAGGGCCTGCTCAAGGCCGCGATCCGGGACGACGACCCGGTGGTCGTCATCGAGAGCCTGAGCCTGTGGACGCGGCGCGGCGAGGTCCCCGACGACACCGACCATGTGGTGCCGATCGGCGCCGGGCTGATCCGCCGCCCGGGGGACGACGTGACGCTGGTGTGCTGGGGTGACACGGTGCCGTCCGCCATGGAGGCCGCCGAGGCGCTCGCCGGGCGCGGCGTCGGCGCCGAGGTGCTCGACCTGCGCACGCTGAGCCCGCTCGACGAGGCGCTGATCCTGCGGTCGCTGGCCAAGACGGGGCGGCTCGTCGTCGTCCAGGACGCGCAGGGCCCGTGCAGCGTCGGCTCGGAGGTCATCCGGCTCGCCGCCACGGACGGCTTCGCGTCCCTGCGCGCGCCGGCCGCGCGGGTCAGCCCGCCGTTCGCGCCGGTGCCGTTCGCGCCCGACCTTGAACACGCCTACTACCCGGGCCCGGACGACGTCGTGTCGGCGGCCCTGCGCACGATCGAAGGGAACGGTGGATGACGGACGTCGTGGTGCCGAAGTGGGGCGCGACCATGGACGAGGCGACGATCGTCCAATGGCTGAAGAGGGTCGGTGAGCGGGTCGCCGAGGACGAGCCCATCGCCGAGATGGAGACCGACAAGGCGACCGCCGAGATCGTCAGCCCCGCCGCCGGGACGGTCGCCGAACTGCTCGTGGCCCAGGACGCCGACGTCGTCGTGGGCCAGGTCATCGCCAGGATCGACACCGGGGAGGGAGCGGCGCCGTGAAAGAGACGCTCGCCGAGCGGATCGCGGAGTTCACCTCGGGCCTCGACCTCTCCGCCGTGCCGCCGGACGTAGTCGAGAAGGCGAAGGTCACGCTGCTGCACGACCTCGGCGTCGGCCTCGCCGGGCATCGTCTCGCCGAGACCGGCTTCGCGTTCGCCAAGGAGAACGGCGCCTGCAACCCGTCGCGCGGGGCGCGGCTCCCGGTCGACGGTACGGCGGTGACCGTCGAGTCCTGCGCGCTCGCGACCGGGGCCCTCATCCACGCGCGGACGCAGGACGACACGCAGGTCTCGGTCTCCGTCCATCTGGGATCGACGACCCTGCCCGCGCTGCTCGCCCTCGCGGACCGCGCCGACCTGCACGGCCGCGAACTGCTCACCGCGATGATCGCCGGGTACGAGGCCGCGTCGGTGATCGCGGCGGGGCGGGCCGGGCCGTCCACCGCGCGGGGGTTCCGCGCGACCAGCGTCTACGGGCCGCTCGCGGCGGCGGCCGCGTCCGCCCGGCTGCTCGGGCTCGGCGCCGGGGAGACCGTGTCGGCGCTCGGCCTCGCCGCCGCGTTCGGCGGCGGCACGAACCAGACCTGGCTCGCGGGCACCCAGGAGTGGCGCTACCAGGTCGGGTCCGCGAGCCGTAACGGCATGGTCGCGGCGCTGCTCGCCGCGCGGGGCGTCACCGGCGCGCCGGACTCGCTCGACGGCGCCGCCGGGCACCTGCGCGCCTTCTCCGGCATCGCGGACGCCCCGGAGGCGGACCGGCTCGGCGACGACTGGCGGATCCGCCGCGTCACCTACAAGCCGTACCCGATCTGCGCGATCAACCAGGTCCCGGTGACAGTGCTGACCGGCCTCGCGCGCCGCCACGGCGTGAAGGCGGACGACGTCGAGTCCGTGACCGCCGAACTGTCGCCGGACGACGCCGCCTACCCGGGCATCGACGCCCACGGCCCGTTCCGCGACGTCGGCGGCACCCTGATGAGCCTCCCCTACTGCCTGGCGGTCGCGCTCCGCGACGGCGGGATCGAACTGGCCGACCTGCGGCGCTTCGACGACCCCGCCCTCATGGACCTGACCCGCCGGATCACGGTCGCCGCCGCGGACGACGTCCCGCAGGGCGGCTGCCGGATCACCGTCCGCACCCGCGACGGCGGCACGCGCGCCGACGCGTTCGCCCCCGACGCGACCATGTTCGACTGGGACCGGGACGAGACCGCCGCCCGGTTGCGCGCCATGGCCGCCGAGACACCGCTGCCGCCGCCGCGGCTGGACGGGTTCATCGAGGTCGCCCTCGACCTCGACCGCCGTCCGGTCCGCGAGCTGGTCGGCGCTACGATCGTCGATCCGAAGGAGTGATCAGCAGATGCGTGCCACCCTCATCTACGGCCGGGGCGACGTCCGGGTCGAACAGGTGCCCGACCCCGTCCTCGCGGCGCCGACGGACGCGATCGTCCGGGTGACCCGCGCCTGCGTCTGCGGCAGCGACCTGCACCGGTACCGCGGCATGGACCCGGTGGACGAGGGGCTCCGCATCGGCCACGAGTTCATGGGCGTCGTCGAGGACATCGGCACCGAGGTCAACGGGGTGCGGCGCGGCGACGTCGTGCTCGCCCCCTTCCTCTGGACCGACAACTCCTGCGACTTCTGCCGGGACGGCCTGCACGGCTCCTGCCGCAACGGCGGCCGCTGGGCGATGAACGGCCTGGACGGCGGGCAGGGCGAGGCGGCCCGCGTCCCCCAGGCGGACGGCACGCTGATCAAGCTCCCGGTCGGCGCCGACGACCCGGTGATCCCGTCGGTGATGGCGCTGTCGGACGTCCTGCCCACCGGCCATCACGCGGCCGTCACCGCGGGTGTCGGGAAGGGCTCCGTCGTGGCCGTCATCGGTGATGGCGCGGTCGGGCTGAGCGCGGTGCTGTCGGCCGCGCGGCTGGGCGCAGAGCGGATCGTCCTGCTCGGCCGTCACAGCGCCCGCACCGACCTCGGCCGCCGGTTCGGCGCGACCGACGTGGTGCCGGAGCGGGGCGAAGAGGCCGTTGCCGCCGTGCGGGAGCTGACCGGCGGCGACGGCGCGCCCCACGTGCTCGAATGCGTCGGCAACGCGGCCGCGTTCGAGACGGCGCTGGGCGCCGTCCGCGACGGCGGCACGATCAGCCGGGTCGGCGTCCCGCAGTACGCCGAGGCGCGGCTGGACTTCGACGTCTTCATGCGCAACATCACCATCACCGGCGGCGTCGCGCCCGCCCGCCGGTACATCCCGGAGCTGCTCGCCGAGGTGCTCGACGGCACGATCTCGCCGGGCGAGATGTTCGACCTGACCGTCGGGCTCGACGACATCCCCGCCGGTTTCCGGGCGATGAACGACCGCGAGGCCCTCAAGGTCCTCGTCCGGCCCTGACCCAGGACGTACGCGGTTCGAGCGGACACGGGACGGCGGCCCGGAGGCGTCAGGGGTCGCGGGCGCGGAGATAGGTGTCCAGTTCGGCGGCGCCCTTGAGCATGGCGCGGCCTCGGGCCGACAGGCGGTCCTGCCAGTCGGACAGGGCCGCCTCCAGCGGGACGATGCCCCCGGCGGCGCGGACCTGGTCGATCAGCGGGGCGATCTGTTCCAGCAGGTAGCCGCCGCGCCTGAGCTGGTGGGCCAGCCGGGCGTCCCGGACATCGGCCGCGTCGTAGACCCGGTAGCCCGTCCGCGGATCGCGGCCGGGGCGGACCAGCCCGGCCTGCTCCCATTTGCGCAGCGTGGCGGGGCGCAGGCCGAGCCGCCTGGCCAGGGGACCGATGAAGGTGTCGCCGCGTTCCTGCGGCACCGGCGCCAGATCGCGCAGCGCGGCCTCGACGGCCTGGAGCGTCCGGCGGTCGTCCAGGAGCTGGCCGTGGCTCTGGTCGATGAGCCACAACGCCTCCTGGACGGCGTCCTCGTTGACCGCCCGCATGATCGACGTCGCCGTCCGGTGGCCGTGCCCGGGCACGAGCGCGAGGAACGTGCGCAGGGCCTGGGCGTGCGGTGGCGTGTAGTCGCGATAGCCGGTGGCGGTGCGTTCCGCGGCGGGCAGGATGCCGGCCTCCTCGTAATTCCTGACCGCCTGCGCGGACAGGCCGTGCTCGCGCGCCAGGTCGACCGGCCTCATATATGCACCAATGTTTGAGGGTTCACCACGGGAAATCGAGGATATTCACGGGAAAGTCTTCATCGCGGGTTCAACGATACCGTTGAAGGAATGGACATCAGGGAAACCGCCCTGCCGCTCGATGCCACGGGCATCTCGGCGTTCCTTCACTCTCTCCCGGCCCGGCCCCTGCTGCTCGGCCTGGGCGAGGCCAGGCACTTCGTCGAGGAGCTCGGCGAGGTGCGCAACGAGATCTTCCGGCATCTGGTCGAGCGCGAGGGCTACCGTTCGTTCGCCATCGAGAGCGACTGCCTCAGGGGCCTCGTCGTCGACGACCACATCGCGACCGGCGCGGGCACACTCGACGACGTCATGGAGCGCGGCTTCAGCCACCGCTTCGGCACCTCACCGGCCAACCGCGAACTCGTCCGCTGGATGCGCGCCTACAACCGGGACCATGAGGAGAAGCTCCGGTTCTTCGGGTTCGACGGCCCGCTCGAATACTGGGCGGAGAGCCCGCGCCGTCCGCTCACCGCCCTGCACGCGCTCCTCGACGGCCCGCTCCCCTGCACCCGCGAGACCCTCGACGCGCTGCTCGGCCCGGACGAGCGATGGTCGGACGAGGCCACCATGATGGACCCGGCCAAGTCGATCGGCCGGTCCCCCGACGCCCGGCGGCTGCGGCTGATCACCGACGACCTGGTGGCGCTGCTCGACACGCAGTCGCCACGGCTGAGCCCGGACGACGCGGGGCGCGCGGCGCTCTACGCCCGCACCGCCACCGGACTGCTGCGCTACCACCACTGGATGGCCGACACGTCCCCGGCCCGGTGGACCCGGCTGTCGGCCCAGCGCGACGCGATGATGGCCGCCAACCTGCGAGCCGTCGCCGAACACGGCCCGGCGCTGGTCTTCGCCGGCAACCTGCACCTGCAACGCAACAGGAGTGTCATGGCGTTCGGCGACCAGCGGCTGGAATGGTGGAGCGCGGGTGCGATCACCGCTGCGAGCCTCGGCGACAGGTACGCCTTCCTGGCCTCCGCGTTAGGGACGGTCGGCGATGACGTCCCGCCCCCGGACACCGTCGAGGGCGTCCTGTCCGCGCTCGCCTGGGACAGCGCCGTCGTCGACGCCCACGGCCTGGCCTCGGCCGTCGCGGAGCTCGCCCCGCGCACCTCCCACGACTTCGCCTACTTCCCGCTGGACCCGGCCCACCTCGACCTGATCGACGGGATCGTCTTCCTCAAGCGGGCCGTCAGGCTGGGGCCGCCCGGCTGACGGGCTCGGTGAGCGCGGCGGCCGCGTCGGCGGCGGGGACGACCTCGGCGAAGACGGTGCCCATCAGGCGCAGGCTGTTGAGGTGGAGGTCGTCGAAGTACCCCGCGACGGCCTCCCGGGCCACGATCACCCGCAGGTCGTGGAAGAAGGCTTGGCGGACGGTGGACTCGACGCAGAAGTCGGTGCGCACCCCCGCCGTCACGAGCGTCCCGACGTCGAGGTCGCGCAGCAGGGCCCGCAGGCCGGTGCCGTGGAAGGCGTCGAAGCGCGCCTTGATCACCTCGTGGTCGTCCGGCGCGCGGTCGAGGCCGGCGAGCAGCTCGGAGCCCCAGGTGCCGCGCCTCAAGCCCTGCGTGCGCAGGAACGGGCTGCGTTCGGCGAGCAGGCCCACGTCGGCGTCGCCGTCCCATTCCATCCGCACCCAGATGACGGGCAGGCCCGCGGCGCGGGCGGCGGCGGCGAGGGCGTTGACCTGCCCGACGAGTTCGTCGAGGTGCGCGACGCGGAGACCGGCCTGCGCGAACACGCCGTCGGGGTGGCAGTAGTCGTTCTGCATGTCGATGACGAGCAGAGCCGTCCGCGACGCGGCCCGCGCCGGAGTCGGCGGCGGGCTATTCACCGCGTTCCGCCATGTACGTCTCGTACTGGTCGCCGAGCAGCGACCTGATCAGCGCGGTCGCGGCCTCGGACGAGCCGGCCTTCTCCCCCGTCCCGTAGATCAGCCGCGCGAGCTGGGAGAGCAGGTACGGATGCAGGCCGAGCAGGAACAGCCGCCTGAAGTCGCGGCCGAGGATCGCCGTGCGCTCCTCGTCGGTGAGCGGGTAGCCGTCCAGCACCTCCTTCTCGGCGGACTCGAAGCGGGCCCGCAGTTCGCGGTCCCATTTCAGGTCCTGGACGAGGTCGTTGGTGCGCAGCAGCGGATCGAAGTGTTCGAGTGCCATGTCCGGGTCGTCCATTCGGGTAGTCGGCGGGTCAGGGCAGGTCCCAGCGGACGGCGCCAACGCCGCAGCGCCATTCCGGGACGGCGGCGTAGCCCAGCGACGTGCAGGGGCGCGGGCCGATGGCGCCCATGACGACCGTCCAGGAGAGCAGTTCGGCGGTGCCGCCCGAACCGGCCCGCTCCATCCGCTCGAACGTGCCCTCGGCGAGGATCCTCTCGTGGTCGCCCTCGACCAGGAGGTCCATCCACCAGCGGTCGAACTTCTCGTCGATCTCCAGGTAGCGCGGCCCGCCCGGCTCGTGCGACAGCCCGCCGGACCCGAACAGGCCGACCCGCAGGCCGGCGGGCAGGCGCGTGCGGATGGCGTCGCCGAGGTCCGCGCCGAACGCGTAGCAGGCCCGTTCGTCCGGGATCGGCGGGACCGTGCAGTTCTGCAGGACGGGCACGACCGCCACACCGGTGTCGACGAGACCGGCGAGCGTGATCGGCACGGAGAGGTTGTCGTCGTAGCGCAGGTTCTCGCGGACGGCCCGGACGCGCGGCCCGCCGCCCGAACCGCCCGGCCCGGCGCCCGTGCCGGTGAGGTCGGCGTCCTTGACGCTCTGGTAGAGGGCCTCGGCCACGTCGGGACGGCCCGGCACGGCGTAGTCGGCGACGCGCAGCCAGGGCTTGAACCACTCGTCCGGGCCGGTGTGCCGGTCGGCGAGCCCGAAGGTGAAGTCCGGGTAGTCGCTGACCGGGGCGTTCTCCACATGGTCGTTGCCGATGATCAGGAGCACGTCGGTGCGGGACCGCACGACGGCGTCATGGATCTCGGCGTAGGCCGCGCGGACGACGTCCCGGTCGGCCTCGGGCGCCTTGTCGAACCAGCCGGTGAGGCCGGGCGTGTGGCTCGCGGCCACGGCGAGGCTGATCTCAGCCATCGTTCCTCCGTCCGGGTAGGGGCGTCGATGTGAATGCGCCGCCGGTCTGGGCGGCCTGGGTGGTCTGGGTGGTCTGGGTGGTCTGCCGCAGGCGTAGCTCGATCGCGTCGGCGGCCTGCTCGGCGGTGGCGGTGTGAAGGCCGTGCCCCTCCTCGGCGCCCGCGGCGGCGGGGTCGCCGAAGTAGCCGTCGGGGGTGACGCGGCGGGCGGCGTCGAAGCCCTGCCGCCAGGTGGCCAGGTCGGACGCGCCCAGGCCGCTGGGTTCCAGCCGGGTGCGCACCTCCTCGCGCACCAGTTCCGGGTGGGAGTGCATCATCAGGGACGTCTCCCAGCGTCCGGCGTGGACGTCGGCGGGGCCGGGCGGCGGCGGGACGTCCGGGCCGGAGAGGGTCAGGCACGGGTCGTCCAGGGCGAGGCCGATGCGCCGGGCCAGTGCCGGCTCGGTGACGAAGCTGGCGTCCGCGACCGCGCGGTCGCGGGCCGTCCGGATCCCGTCGTAGACCGTGCGGTTGTGCAGCGCGTCGCCGTGGCCGGAGAAGCAGAACACGTGCCGGAACCCGTCGCGCGCCATGCCGGCGAGCAGGTCGGCCACGACCTCCCGCATCAGCTCGGGCCGCACGCTGTAGGACGCGGGGAACGAACCCGAGACCACGTTGACGCCCCAGTAGTACGGAGGCATGATCAGCGCCCGCACGCCCCGCTCGGCCAGCAGCGCCCGCACCGCGCGCAGCCGGGCGCCCGGCACGTAGACGTCCGTGCCGGTCGGCAGGTGCGGGCCGTGCTGTTCGATCACGCCGAACGCCCACAGCAGCACCGCTCCGGCGCGGGCGGCCTCGTCGACCTCGTACCAGGTCAGCTCGGCCAGCGTGCCGGCGAAGACATCGCCCTGGACCGCCCCCACGTCGTGCCCCGTCATAACCGCCTTCCCCTTCTCGTTCGCGTGATGGGTGCTGGTCATGTCACTGGGCGAGCAGGTCGTCCAGGGGGCTGGTGCTGTCGATCAGCCCGGCGTCGACCGTGAGCTGGGCCAGCGGGGCGATCTCGTTGCGTCCCGCCTCGGGGTTCCAGCCGGGCAGCGTCACCTTCTCGCTCAGGCCGGCGTCCAGCTTGAGGTAGCCGTTCAGGGCTGCGCGGGCCTCGGCCGGATGGGCCTCGGCGTAGCTCAGGGACTCCTTCAGCGCGGCGGTGAAGCGCTTGACGACCTCGGGGTTCTTGGTCGCGAACTGCTTGGACGTGAACCAGCCCGCGAACGGCAGGTTCTTACCCATGCTGGCGTAGCTCACCGGAAGAGGCTTGGCGCCCTGGCCCTTGGCGATGGAGATGAACGGCTCGCTCATCATCGCCGCGTCCACCTTGCCGGCGTTCAGCGTCTCGGGCATGTTCGGGATCGGGACCTCGACGAGCGAGACGTCCTTGGGCGCGAGCCCCTGCTTCTTGAGGCTGGCGGTCACCGCGACCTCGTTGATCCCCTTGAGGGTGTTGATCGCGATCTTCTTGCCCTTGAGGTCGCCGACCCCCTTGATCGCGGGGTCGCGGGTCATCAGCTGCCCGGAGCCGTCGTTCAGCACGTCGGCCGACGCGCGCGCCCCGACGGAGACCATCGTCACGGGGATGCGCTTGCCGCGGGCGATGAACAGGCTGACGAGGTTGGAGTAGCCGAACTGGAAGTCGCCGCTGACCACCGCGGGGACGATGGCGGCGCCGCCCTGCGCGCTCTGCGTGGTGACGTTCAGCTTGTGCCGGGCGAACACGCCCTTCGTGATGCCGAGCTGCACCGGCGCGATGTCGATGATGGGGATGACGCCGAGCTTCACGGCCGCCGTGCCGGAGGCGTTCACCTTCGCGTCGCCGCCGTCGCCGCAGGCGGTGAGGGGCGCCAGGGCCAGCACCACGATGGCCGCGGCGGTGGCGCGGCGGCGGACCGGGCGTCCGCGCCGGTCGCGGTGGAGAAAGGGCATCTCGGACTCCAGAAAGTACGGGGTGGGTACGCGCTGGGCGCGGGCAGGGTGGTCGCCGTGTCCCGGTGCGGGCGGGACGGCGGCGGGCGGCGCGCCGGGGATCGCCGCCGGCGGGACGTGTCCGGCACGCCCAACATAATCCGCCTAATGCATATATTCAATAGGTCGAAAGGATCGGCGTCGGCGCGCGATCAGGAGGCGCGGGCGGACGCGTCCAGATCGGCGGGCCGGGCGGCCTCCTGCCCGGTCCCCCGTGCGCCGCCCCGGGCGCGGTCGTCGCCGAGCTGGCGGACCTGTCGGTAGACGTGGCTGCGCAGCCGCGCGAAGCCGGGCAGCTCCTTCGTGGTCAGCTGGTCGCGCGGACGCGGCAGGTCCACGTCGATGATCTCCCGCACCCGGGTGGGCCGCGGGGTCAGCGCGATCACGCGGTCGGCGAGGTAGACCGCCTCGTCGATGTCGTGGGTCACGAACACCACGGTGACGCCGTAGTCGTGGCGCAGCCCGAGGGTCAGGTCCTCCAGGTCGGCGCGGGTCTGCGCGTCCAGGGCGGCGAACGGCTCGTCCATGAGCAGGATCTTGGGCTCGTACGCGAGCGCGCGGGCGATCGCCACCCGCTGCTGCATCCCGCCCGACAGCTGCCACGGGTACTGCCTGCCGACGTCGGCGAGGCCGACGGCCGCGAGCGAGTCCTCGATCAGCCGCCGTCGCTTGGCACGATCCAACCGCTTGCGCCGCAGCGGGAAGGCGACGTTCTCCGTCACCGACATCCACGGGAACAGCGACCGGCTGTAGTCCTGGAAGACGATCGCCATGTCGTCGGGCGTGCGGTCGACCTTCTGGCCGTCCACCCGCACCTGCCCGTGCGTGGCGGGCATCAGGCCCGACAGGCAGCGCAGCAGCGTGGTCTTCCCGCAGCCGGAGGGGCCGACCACGCACACGAACTCGCTGCGCGTGACGGTGAACCCGATCTCGTCGATCGCGTGTACCGCCCGGTCGCCGCCGCCGTAGGTCTTGCCGAGGCCCTCGACCTCGAGCATCGGCCGTTCGTCGGTCATCAGGATGCTCCCTTTCGTGCTCCGTGGTGCCAGCGCAGCGCGCGACGCTCGATGATGCCGAAGGCAAGGTTGAACAGGTAGCCGAGGATTCCGAGCAGCACCATCCCGGACCACATCTCGGGGATCGCGAAGGTGCGCTGGGACTCCAGGATGAAATAGCCGATCCCGCGGGTGCTGGCGACCATCTCGCTGATCACCATCAGGATCAGCGACAGCGAGAGGGACACGCGCATCCCCGCGAAGATCTGCGGCGCGGCGGCCGGGAGGACGACGCGCACCAGCCGGTCACGCTGGGGGACGCGGTACGCACGCGCGCTGTCGAGCAGCCCCGGGTCGACCCCGCGGACACCGTCGATGGTGTGCATCAGGACGGGGAACAGCCCGACCATCAGAATGATGAACACCTTCATTCCCGTCCCGACGCCCAGTACGACGATGCCGAACGGGATCAGCGCCGGCGGCGGGATCGCCCGGACGAACTCGATGACCGGCGCCAGCGACGTGCGCAGCGTCCGCACCAGGCCGATGAGGATGCCGAGCGGCACGCCGATGACGATCGACAGCGCGAACCCGGCGAGCATGTTCGTCAGGCTGGGCACGACGTCCGAGCCCACCCGCTCGAAGAGCCACGTGTCCTGGAAGACGTCGAGGATCGTCGTCAGCGGCGGGTAGAAGATGTTCGTGCTCCCGGACGACCACAGCCCCCAGCCGAGCAGGACGAGGACGGGCGCCCCGATCTGGATGCAGAGCAGCACCGCGCGCCGGCTCATCGCGCGCCTCCCTGCGCCCGCTGCGACGGGTGCCACCGGAGCAGCCGTCTCTCCAGCGCGACGAAGACCAGGTTGAGCAGCACCCCGAGCAGCCCGGTCGCGATGATGAACGCGTACATGAGCTGGAACCGGCCGCCCGCCTGGGCCACGGTGATCGACTGGCCGAGCCCGGGCGCCCCGATCACCAGCTCGGCGGTGACGCAGAGGATCAGCGCGGTGGTCGACGCCACCCGCAGCCCGGGGGCTATGTAGGGCACCGCGCTCGGCAGCACCACCGACCGCAGCGTGTCGAGCGGGCGGGCCCGGAACGAGCGCGCGGTGTCGAGCGCGACCGGCTCGACGTCCCGCATCCCGTAGATGGTGGCGACGAGGATCGGCCAGCTGGCCGCGAACGTCGCCAGGAAGATCTTGCTCTGCATGCCGGTGCCGAGGACCAGCACGACCAGCGGGATCAGCGCGACCGACGGGATCGGGCGCAGGAACTCGATGACCGCGTTGGTCGCCGCGTGCAGGACGGCGTTCGAGCCGATCGCCAGGCCGAGCAGCACCGCGATCATCGCGGCGAGGCCGAAGCTGACGACCCAGCCCTGCAGGGTCTCGCCGATGGCGCTCCACAGCTCCGTGCCACCGGCCAGTCCGGCGAGTTCCCGGAGATCCGCGGAGATGCGCGGAAACGTCTTCTCCGGTAGCAATCCCGCTATCGTGGAGACCTCAAGGACGGCCAGCACGGCCACGAGCCCCGCTGCGCCGAGAAGCCCATCGATGAACTTCGGCGTTCGCGGGAGTCGCCGTCTCATGCCAGGAATGATCGACGTCGACATGGTCGAAGTCCGGGTCAACGAAAACTCCTTCTGGGGGCGGCTCCTCGTCGCCTCCCGCGTCGTTGCGCCGGACGGGCCCGGCCGCACATCGTGGACATCCGGGCGCGCCGGCCCACCGCGTTTCGCTCGCATGACCTGCGCGGCCGCCACCAGATTGCAATCCAAACTCAAACTGAATATATTGAGCATGATGATTATCTGTCAAGGTGTGGTGGCTGTCTCGTTGGCCGAGCCCGGGCCGGCCGTCGCCCGCCCCTTCCCCCTGGAGACCGACCGGTGAGTCTTCCCGAGCGCCCTGGCCGCGCCGAGTGGCGGCTTTCGCGCGCCGAGGCCATCGCCCGCGAGATCGAACGCAAGATCATCGAGGCTTCGCTGCCGGACGGCAGCCGGCTCGGCACCAAGGAGGACCTGCGCCAGGAGTACGGCGTCGCGGTCGGGACCGTGAACGAGGCGGTCCGGCTCCTGGAGATGCGCGGGGTGGTGTCCGCCAAGCCCGGCCCCGGGGGCGGGCTCTTCGCCCTCCGCACGCCGAGCCATGTGCGCGTCAACCACCTGATCCTCGGGCTGCGCGAGAACGGCGAGGCCAGCGCGCAGTGCCTGGCGGTCCGCGACGCGCTGGAGGAGCCCATCCTCATGGACGCCGCCGCCCACCGCACCGACGAGGACCTCGCCGACCTGCGCCGGCTGCTGGAGCGCATGGACGAGAAGCGGGGCGACGCCGCCGGGTTCCTGCGCGCCAACTGGGCCGTGCACCGGCGGATCGCCGAGATCACCCCCAACGCGGTGCTGCGCGTCATCTACACGACGATGCTCGACATGATCGAGAACGAGATCGAAGAGGTCAGCTCCGACGCCCTGTTCACGGCGAGCAAGACCTTCCGCGTCCACGTCGCGCTGGTCGACGCCGTCGAGTCGCAGGACCACGCGCGCGTCCGCCGGGCCGTCCGCCGCCACAGCCCGCCCACCTCGGTCATCAACTGACCCCGGCCATCAGCGGGCGGTAACGCACGGCGGTCAGGCGCGGTGCTGGATCCGCCCGTCCACGGCGGTGGCCAGGACGGGCAGGTCGCGTAGCTCGTCCGGGGCGCACCGCTCCGGGTCTGCGCCCAGCGCCACCCAGTCGGCCCGCATGCCCGGGCGCAGCGTCCCGACCGCGTGGTCGTTGAACGCGGCGTACGCGGCGTCGGCGGTGTACATCCGCAGGGCCGCCTCGACGCCGACCCGCTCGTCCGGGCCGAGCGGCCCGCCGGTCGGCGCGTGGTGGCGGGTCACCGCCTGCCAGATCCCGCGCAGCGGCTGGAAGGGCGTGATGGGCGAGTCCGAGCCGCCCGTCACCCGGACGCCCGCGCGCCGCCAGGTGGCCAGCGGCGTCGCGGCGGCCGCGGTGTCCCGGCCCAGCCGGGCGATGAGGCGGTCGGCGAACTGCTCCTGCATCGTCGGCTGCGCGGCCACGACCACGCCGAGCCGGCGGGCGTCGGCCATGTTGCGGGCCGACGGCGTCAGGTACGCGTGGATGGCCTGGCAGCGCAGCGGCGCCAGCGGAGCCACGCGATCGGCCTGGTCGAGGACGTCGAAGAGGATGTCGAGCGCCGCGCCCCCGACGGCGTGGACGCCCAGCCCCCAGCCGTGGCTGACCAGCCCGAACGCGAGGTCGCGCAGGGCGTCGGGGTCGAGCAGCAGCTGACCGTGGTCGCCGCGGCGTCCGGGCCATGGCTCGCGCAGGTACGCGGTTCCGAGCGAGCCGCCGCCGTCCAGGAACACCTTCACGGGCCCGAGGCGCAGCCGGTCGTCGCCGAAGCCGGAGCCCACCCCCACGCCGGACAGGCGCGCGATCTCGTCGTCGACGGACGCGCCGGCCACCTGCAGCGGCATCGCGGTCACCCGTAGCGGGAGCTCTCCGTCGGCGCGCATCCGCTGGTAGGTGGCGATCTCCTCGGTGCGCAGCCCCGGCTCGACCACCGATGTCAGCCCCGCGGCGAGGGCCTCCCGTGCCGCGGCGGCGATCCCGGCGCGCCTGGCCCGGTCGTCCGGCGGGGGCATGTGGCGGCGGACGAGCTCGATCGCCGGCGGCTCGATCAGGACGCCGTCGAGCCGTCCGGCGGCGTCGCGGCCGAGGCGTCCGCCGGGCGGGTCGGGCGCGTCGTCGGGGAGGCCGGCCAGCTTCAGCGCGACCGAGTTCGCGGCGCCCTCGTGCCCGCAGCGCAGGATCAGGACCGGGCGGTCGGGGCAGGCACGGTCGAGTTCGTCGCGCGTCGGCAGGCGCCGCTCGGCGATGTCCTCGATCTCCCACCCGTCGGCGGACAGGACCCATGGCGCCTCGGGGTGGGCGTCGGCCCAGGCGCGGGTCGCCGCGATGACGTCCTCGATGCCGCGCAGGCCCGCCAGGTCGAGGAGCACGTGCGCGAGCCCCGTCCACAGCAGGTGCATGTGCGTGTCGATCAGCCCCGGCAGGACGGTCGCGCCGCCCAGGTCGAGGACGCGTGCGTGCTCGCCGAGCGCCGCGCGGGCCTCGTCGAGGGAGCCGGCCGCGACGACGCGCGCGCCGCGGACCGCCAGCGCCTCGGCGCGCGGCCGCGCCGCGTCCATGGTGATGACCGACGCCGCCCGGACGATGTAGTCGCCATCCTGATTCATCATAACGATTGTAGGTTATCAGTGAAATCAGGACTTTGGGAGCGTTGACGATAACATCCTAATGATGATAATCGTTCTGGTCATAACAGGCGATATGCGCCATGTAACCCCCGCTCGGAGGAGTGAGGCCATGATGAGAACGATCCGACGGCGCCGGCTCGGGGTGGCCGTGGCCGCGCTCGTGGCCGGCCTCGCCGCCGGCTGCGGCGGCGGCGGGACGTCGACCGCCAAGACCGACGCCGAGGGCGTGACCACGGTGAAGGTCGGGCTGATCCCGATCACCGACGTGGCGCCGCTGTACCTGGGCGTCAAGCAGGGCTTCTTCGCCGAGCAGAAGCTCAAGGTCGACGCGCAGCTGGCCGCGGGCGGCGCGGCGATCGTGCCCGCCGTCGTCAGCGGCAGCAACCAGTTCGGCTTCTCCAACAACGTGTCGCTGATCGTCGCCAAGAGCAAGGGCGTGCCGCTCCAGGCCATCACGCCGGGTGTCGGCATCGCCCCGGGCAACGACGAGGCGTGCCAGGTGCTCGTCCCCAAGGACAGCCCCATCCGCGACATCAAGGACCTGTCCGGCAAGACCCTTGCGGTGAACACCCTCAACAACATCGGGGACGTCACGATCCGTGCCGCGCTCGAGAAGGGCGGCGTGGACCCGAACTCCGTGAAGTTCACCGAGATCGGCTTCCCCGACATGGTCACCGCGATCAACACCGACCGCATCGACGCGGCGTGGGAGTGCGAGCCGTTCGTCACCTCGCTGCTGGACCGCGGCGCCCGGTCCGTCCTCAACAACTACTCCGAGACCCATCCGAGGCTGGCGGTGGCCTCGTACTTCACCTCCAACGCCTACGCCAAGAGCAACCCCGACGTGGTGCGCCGGTTCGACGCGGCGGTGCGCAAGTCGCTGGAGTACGCCAACGCCCACACCGACGAGATCCGCAAGATCCTCTCCGAGTACACCAAGATCCCCGCGGACCAGGCGGCCAGGATCAAGATGATCGCCTGGCCGACCACGTTCGAGCGGGCCTCGATCGAGGAACTGGTGCGGCTCACGCAGAAGTACAAGCTCGCCGAGAAGCCGGTCAGCCTGGACGACCTCATCCAGGAACCGAAGACCTGACCCCGCCGCGCGACCCCGCGGGGGCGGACGAAGGTGGGCCGGATCCTCCCCGATCCGGCCCACCTTCACCTTCGACACGGCGCCTTCCACACGGCGCCTTCCACACGGCGCCTTCCACACGGCGCCTTCCACACGGCGCCTTCCACACGGCGCCTTCCACACGGCGCCTTCCACACGGCGCCTTCCACACGGCGCCTTCAACACGGCACCGCCGTCGTCACGCCTTTCCCGTCGGTTCTCCCGCCGCCATCGCCGCGTCCTGATCCCCGCCGGCGGCGACGTGCGCGACGATCGCCGCGACGGACTGGGCCACGTCCGGTTCGACCCTTGAGCCCGTGCTTCTCGAAGACGCCGCGCGCCATGCCGAAGTACAGCGGGCGAGTGCCGCGATCGGCATGATCCCCACCCTCACCACGGTGAGCATGGGGCGCTCCGTCCGTCCGGACTGTTGGAACCGTTCGGAGTCAGGTGCCGGCGGTGTCCTTCGCGGGCGCGGTGCCCAGCACGGACGCGGTTCCCAGGCCGGCGACATGCGCCTCGACCAGCGCGGGCGGGAACGGCGCCGCGGCGGTCGCGCCGCCGGCGAGGACGACGTCGCCGGCGCGCAGCGGCATTCCCTGCCGCCGGGCGATCCTCAGCAGCTCGGGCAGCGCCCGGTCCGGATGGCCGAGGATGGCGTCGGTGGAGCCCGTCTCGGCGTCGGCGCCGTCCACGGTGAGGCGGACCGCGCGGCCGCCGAGGTCCGCGCCGAGCGGCTGCCACGCGCCGATGACGAACCCGGCGGACGAGGCGTTGTCGGCGATCACGTCGGGCAGGCTGAACCGGAAGTCGCGGTACCGCGAGTCGATGATCTCCAGCGCGGGCGCGACCGCGTCGACGGGCAGCTCGTCGTCGTCCGGGGTGACGTCGCGGGCGATGCGGTAGGCGACCTCGGGCTCGACGCGCGGGTGGATGAACCGGTCCAGGGGGACCTCGCCGCCGTCGGGGACGCGCATGGCGTCGGTGAGCCGCCCGACGATCACCTCGGACACGCCCATCTGCGCCATCTTCGCCTTGCTGGTGAAGCCGAGTTTGAGCCCGGCGGGCCGCTCCCCCCGCGCCAGGCGGCGGGCGATGACCGCGTCCTGGATCGCGTAGGCGTCGGCGGGGGTGAGCCCGCCGGGGAGCTGCCCGACCGCGGTCACTGTGTACTGCGCGGTGTCCAGGCGTTCCGCCGCCAGGTCGAGCGCACCGGTTTCGGTGGTCATGAGCCGCCTATCCAATCGTCCGTCAGGTCGGTTCGGGCTCGCGGCGGTGGACGCGGCCGACCGCCGGGAGCCCCACGTAGTTCTCGCAGAAGTCCCTCATCGCCGACTCCGACGTGCAGACGTGCTTCAGCTCGGCGTGCTGGAGCCGCCATTCCATCGGGTCGCTGGGGTCGTGGTGCAGCAGCGACGTCATGGAACGGGAGAACTGCTGGGCGCGCCAGACACCGCGCAGCGCGTCGTCGGAGTAGGCGTCAAGCCCCGTCCGGTCACCGGATTCGTACCAGGTGCACAGCGCGTCGGCGAGCAGCCGCACGTCGGCGGCGGCGAGGTTGAGCCCCTTCGCGGCGGTCGGCGGGACGATGTGCGCGGCGTCCCCGGCGAGGAACAACCGCCCGTACCGCATCGGCTCCACGACGAAGCTCCGCATCGCGGTGATGCTCTTCTTCGTGATGACGCCCTCGGCGAGGGGCACGCCGTCGTCGGTCCCCAGGCGCAGCTGGAGTTCCGCCCAGATCCGGTCGTCGGGCCATTCGGCCACGTCGTCGTCCGGCGGGACCTGGAGGTAGAAGCGGCTGATCTCGCTGGACCGCATGCTGTGCAGCGCGAACCCGCGCTCGTGGCACGCGTAGACGAGCTCGAACGTGGACGGCGCGACGTCGGCCAGCACGCCGAGCCACGCGAAGGGGTAGACGTGCTCGTAGGTCGTGAGCACGCCGGAGGGGATCGACGTCCGCGACACCCCGTGGAAGCCGTCGCATCCCGCGATGAAGTCGCAGGCCAGGAGCCGCTCGGAGCCGTCGGACGCCCGGTAGCGGACCTTCGGCTCGGCGGTGTCGGGCCCTTCCAGCCGCACCCCGCCGACGTCGAACTCCAGGGGCAGTCCCGACGCGAGACGGGCCTCGATCGCGTCGCGGACGATCTCCTGCTGGCTGTACATGACCGCGGTGCACCCGCCGGTCAGCTCGGCCATGGGGACCCGGTGACGCCGCCCGTCGAAACGCATCTCGAACCCGTGGTGGACGAACGCCTCGCGGCGCATCCGCTCGTCCAGGCCCAGTTCCTCAAGGAGCCGCGCGGTGCGATGCTCCAGCATGCCCGCCCGGATCCGGCCCTCCACATGGGCGCGCGAGCGATGCTCCAGGATCACCGCGTCGACGCCGGCGAGCTCCAGCATCCGGCCGAGGAGCAGCCCGGCCGGACCGGCTCCGATGATGGCGACCTGTGTTCGTTGCATGGTGGACTCCGCTCGGGGGCCGGGCACCGGCTGTGAGTTCAGTAGGGGCGCAGCACTTCGCCGCAGTTGTCGCAGGTGCGGGCCTCTTCGTCGTCGAAGAACCGCTGGTAGGCGATGCCGACCGGGTCGGTGGAGTAGTCGGCGACATGGCACGACTCCTCGTGCAGGAACTCGCCGCAGTTCTGGCAGAACCACTGGAAGCGGTCGAGTTCCCCGGGGCGGCGGCGGCGCTCGATGACGATGATGAACGCGTCCGGGTCGAACCGCGGCGAGTGCGGGAGCCGGGACGGGGTGAAGATCGCCGACCCCTCCGGGATCACGTCGACCACCTCGGTGCCGTCCGGCTGCCGGCTGTGCAGGCGCAGCTCGCCCCGGATGGTGTACATCACCTCGTCGCTCGGATTGAGGTGGAACTCGCTGCGGTACTCGCGTCCCCGCGCGACGAAGGCGAGGGACTCGCTGTGCTGCCACAGCACTTCCACCCGCCTGCCGCTCTTGCCGAGGCGCTCGGCGATCCCGTCGAGGTCGACGACGGGCATACGGTACGGCTCGGTCATGGTGCTCCTCTCCCGGCGTCCTTGGCGTCCGGCCGTGCCGGGGCCCGGACGATCACTTGGGCTCGACGGCGGCGACGCACTCCACCTCGACCAGGACCCCGGCGCGGTGCGGGGGCGCGTTCACGGTCGTGCGCGCGGGAAAGCTCTCGCAGTCGGCGAAGAACTCCCGGTACGCCTGGTTGAACTCGGGGAACTGGGCGGCGTCGCGCAGGTAGCAGTTGCACTTGAGGATCGAGTCCTTGGTGCCCCCGGCGGCCTCGACGACCGCGACCAGGTTGGTGAGGGTCTGCCGGACCTGCTCGGCGATGTCGTCGGAGACGATCGTGCGGGTGGCCGGGTCGAGCGGGCCGGTCCCCGAGCAGAAGATCAGGTCCCCGTGCACGATCGCCTGCGACAGCGGCGGGACGGTCCCCGTGGAGAAGCCGACCTTGGGCGCGTTGCTTGAACTGATCGAGATCTTCGACATGACACTCCTGGGTTGGCTCAGCACGCTCGCGGCGACTCTAACCACCATGTTGATTAGAGTCAATGTCCGATTTTCGAGGCGGGCGGCGGTGGTCGCGGACCCATCCCCCGATTGTCAGCCTCAGCTATATCCATCATAATGGTTATCTGAAACAAGCTTCGGAGGCAGGGATGACATCGACCAGCGGACCGGACCGGCCGGACGGTCCGGCGACGGTGGACGTGCACGCGCACGCGCTGCCGATGCCCCTGCTCCGCCACCTCGCGGGCCGGGGCCACGCGGACCTGTCCGGGATCGACGCCGGGACGCTGCTGCTGGACCCGCGGGTGTCCGGAGTCGCCAAGGGCGCCCGGATCCCCCTGTCCGCCGACCAGTACGACGTGCGGCGCCGCCTGGCCACCATGGACGCCGCGGGCATCGACGCGCAACTGGTCGCGGCGCCGCCGTTCGTGTTCGGCTCGACCTCCGACGATCACGAGCTGGTCATGGAGATCACCCGCCGTTCCAACGACGCGCTCGCCGAGCACGTGGCGGCCGAGCGCCGGCTCGCGGCCCTGGGCACGGTGCCGGTCGGGCTGCCCGGAGCGGCCCGGGAGGCGGCCCGGTGCCTGGACGAGCTCGGCATGGCGGGCCTGACGACCGGCACCTTCGGCGGCGGCCACGAGCTCGACGACCCGGTCAACGAGGACGTCTGGAGCCTGCTGACCGAACGCCGGGCGTTCTGCCTGGTCCATCCGAGCCGCGCGTCGTCCCCCGCCCGGCTGCGCGAATACCACCTGGTGCAGCTGCTGGGCTACCCGGCGGAGACGGCCCTCGCCGCGGCGCGGCTGATCTTCGGCGGGGTGCTGGACCGGCACGACCCCGTCCTGTGCCTGGTGCACGGCGGCGGCTGCCTGCCCGGTCTGGTCCCCCGGCTCGACCTCGGCTGGCGGCGCAAGGAGGAGTCGCGGACGATCCCCACCTCGCCCCGCGACCACCTGCGCCGCTTCCACTTCGACACCGCCGTCTTCGACGGGGCCGCGCTCGGCCGCCTGATCGAGGACGTCGGGCACGACCGCGTCCTGCTCGGCACGGACCTGCCGTTCGAGCTGGCCGACACCGGCGCGGTCGCCGCGATCCGCGGGCAGGGCCTGCCGCCGGACGCCGAGCGGGCGATCCTCGCCGGGAACGCGCTGCGGCTGGTCCCCTCCCTCACCACCACTTCCCCCACCACCACTTCCCCCACCACCGCTTCCCCCACCACCGTCTCCCCCACCGACGCTTCCCGCCAGGAGGATCCGACATGCCCCTCGTCCAGGTCACCTTGGCCGCAGGACGCTCCCCCGAACAGATCCGAGACCTGATCAGCGAGGTGCACGACGCGGTCGTGCGCTCCACCGGAACCGACCCGGCGCGTGTGCGGGTACTCGTCCACGAGCTTCCGCCGACACATTGGGCCGCGGGCGGCGTCACGCTCGCCGAGCGCGACTCCCCCGGCACCTCGCGCACCATCGGCACTTCAGCCACCACCACAGCCAGTGCTACAGAGGAATGAGGGTTGACCACGACATGGAGTTCTACGGCCACGTCATCGACGGTGAGGAAGTCGAGTCGCACGACGGCGCACGGTTCGACGATGTCGACCCATGGACCCAGAAGCCCTGGTCGGAGGTGGCGCTCGCTTCCCGGACCGACGTTGAGAAGGCGGTGGCGTCCGCCCGGCGGGCCTTCGACGACGGGTCCTGGCCGCGCATGGGCTACACCGAACGCGGCCGCATCCTGCACCGCCTCGCCGAGCTGATCGAGCAGAACAAGCGGGAGCTCGGGCTGGCGGACACCCGCGACATGGGCAAGCCGGTCACGCAGAGCATCGGCAACGACGTCGGCCGCGCCGCGCTGAACATCGACTTCTTCGCCGACCACGCGCGCCTGGCGGCGGCGGACGCGCTGCCGATGGACAGCGGCCACCACGCCTACACCCGGTACGGCCCGGCCGGTGTCGTCGCCGCCATCGCGCCCTGGAACTTCCCGCTGATGCTGGAGACCTGGAAGGTCGCGCCCGCTCTTGCCTGGGGCAACACCGTCGTCCTCAAGCCCGCCGAGGACAGCCCGGCGTCCGCGACGCTGCTGGCGCGGCTGGCGCTCGAAGCGGGCGTCCCGCCGGGGGTGTTCAACGTCGTCCACGGCTACGGGCCGGGGTCGGCCGGGCAGGCGCTGACCGAGAGCGCCGAGATCGACCGGATCACGTTCACCGGGGCGTCGAGCACCGGACGCGCCATCGCGGCGATCGCGGGCGCGAACCTCGTCCCGGTGAGCCTGGAACTCGGCGGCAAGGGCGCCAACCTCGTCTTCGCCGACGCCGACCTGGACACGGCGGTGGAGTGGTCCATCAAGGCGATCTTCACCAACGCGGGCCAGGTGTGCCTGGCGGGCAGCCGCCTCTACGTGCAGCGCGACGTCTACGAGGAGTTCCTCGACCGGTTCACCGCCGCCGCCGAGGCGATGGTGATCGGGGACCCGTCCGAGCCGGGCACCCAGATCGGCCCGCTCGCCTCCGAGGTGCACTTCACGAAGGTGCGCGGGTACATGGGGACGATCGAGGCGGAGGGCGGCCGGATCCGCACCGGCGGGTTCGGTGACGGGTGGGCCGTCCGCCCCACGGTGATCACGGACATGCCGCAGGACGCCCCGCACTGGCGGGAGGAGATCTTCGGCCCGGTCGTGGTCGTGGCCCCCTTCGACACCGAGGCCGAGGCGGTCGCGCTGGCCAACAACACCGAGTACGGCCTCAACGCCATGGTGTTCACCGAGAACCTGAGCCGGGCGCACCGCGTGTCCGCCGCGCTCCGCGCCGGGACCGTCTGGGTGAACTGCTTCTTCATCCGCGACCTGCGCGCGCCGTTCGGCGGGGTCGGCGCCTCGGGCGTCGGCCGCGAGGGCGGGGACTTCAGCCGCGAGTTCTTCACCGAGCCGAAGGCGATCGTCATGCAGATCGACCAGCCGTAGCGAGCACGTCGGCGGGCGCGCATCAGCGGACTCGCCGGGCGAACGTGGGCGGCCTGCGGCCGGTGGAAAGCCGCATCACGATCGCCGTGTACGCGCAGAGCAGCATGAGCCCGGCCCACCAAGGGAGCGGGAAGTACCCGGCGGACGGCACGTAGTGCGCCGTCACCTGCGGATACTCCACCAGCGTCTGTTTGACGGCGAACCCCCCGGCCGGGGTGAGCCGCAGCAGCCACTCGGAGACCGCGCCGGGCAGCAGCGGGAACGCCGTGACGGCGTAGGGCAGGGCGACCAGCGACAGGCCGAGAAGGACGGCCGCCCAGCCGCGCCGCAGCCACACGCCGATCCCGTACGCCAGGACGGCGCACAGCGCGAGCACGGCCGCGACACCGACGATCACGCGGGCGCCGGTCAGAACCGGCACCGGCCGCACCGGGACGCCGTTGCTCTTGAGGATCGCCATGCCCACCGGGACGGCGACGCCGGCGGCGACCAACCCGATGCCGAAGACGGCCGCGCCGACGACGGCCGCGCGGGCGGCCGTCACCCGCCGGGAGTCGGTGTCGCGGGCCGTCCGGGCGCCGTACCGGGCCCCGACGACCAGCACGATGATCAGCGTGACGACCAGGCCGGGCAGGGTCATCTCGACGCTCCGCGCGCCCTCCTCGTTGTAAGGGCCGATGTCGCCGGAGCCGCTGACGACGATGCGGCCGTCCCTCTGCACGGCCCCGGCCGGGTTGTGCGACTTCTCCCAGTCGGTGTGGTTCAGCTCGCCGACCGGGTCGCTCTTCCACGCGCCGCCGGAGCCGCCCTCGACGGTGACGTTGTCGAACACGCCGGCGGCCTGGGTGAACCGGACCTCGTCGATCGCGCCGCCGAGGCCGGTCGCGCGGAGCGTGAGGTCGCCCGGGGACGTGGCGAACAGGCCGACCCGCGCGGTGTCCGGCAGCCCGTCGAGCACGGCCTCGCCGACCGTCCGCCACCGCTGGCCGTCGGCCGACTCGGCGCCGGTGACGGTGTCGCCGGAGCGGGTCAGGCGCAGCCAGCGCGGCGAGCGCGCCGAGACACCGCCCCCGGTTCCGGCGGCGTCGTGCTCGTAGTCGTGCTGGAAGCGCACGCCGTGGCGGCCCGTCATCATGAGCGCCGCGTACCGCGAGCCGGGCCGCGTGCCGTCCTTGACGATGATCCCGGTCTTCGCCCAGGGGACCAGGCCGGGGACGATCCGGTCGTGGTCCGGCGGCGGGTAGGTGATCGTCCCGGTCATCGAGGTCAGCCGCACCGTGATGGCGCCTTCGGCGCCGAGGCCGCGATGCAGGAACCAGAACCGGTCGCTGACGGTACGGCCGTCGCCGGTGACGGGGACGCCCGGGCATGGGCCCTCGCAGGACGAGCGGCTCCCGGAGGTAAAGAGCACGGCGAGCCCGATGAGGGCGAGGGCGGCGGCGCCGAGGGCGAGCAGGCGGCCGGGACGGCGGAACGCGGCCCATTCCCGCCGGAGTAGTTCGGTGGTCGACATGCCGCCGGTTCTACAGATCGGCGGGTGGCACGGCCCGAACGATGTTCGTCATACCGCTGTTAGGTCGTTCACGGCATGCTGGAGCGCATGGTCAGCCTGCGCAACGGGACCGTCGGAGCACGGTTCACGATCTTGTTCGCCGCCGTGTTCCTCGTGTCCGCCGTCGTGCTGCTGGGCCTGACCCTCCTGATCTCCGGCGGCAACTCGACCAGCGTCGTCCCTGCCGGGAACCCTCCCCTCACAGGTGGGCTGGACCCGGCGCAGCAGCGCGTCCTGCAACTGGAGGAGCAGCTGGCCGCGGTGCACGCGCAGCAGTCCCGCCGGGTCCTGGCGGGCTCGCTGGTGGCGCTGGCGGTGATGGCGGTCGTCGCGCCGCTGCTCGGCCGGGCGCTGGCCAGGAGGGTGCTGCGCCCGCTGCGGGTCATCACCGGCGTCACGCGGCGCATCTCCGCCGAGAGCCTGGACCGGCGGCTCGCCGTCACCGGGCCGGACGACGAGGTGAAGGACCTCGCCGACACCATCGACGGGCTGCTCGAACGGCTTGAGGCGTCCTTCGACGCGCAGCGCCGCTTCGTGGCCAACGCGTCACACGAGCTGCGGACGCCGCTGGCGACGATGCGGGCGTCGCTCGACGTCGCGGTCGCCAAGCCCGCCCCGGACGCCTCGACCGTCGCGCTCGCGGACCGCCTGCGCACGCAGCTCGACCGGGTCGACCACCTGCTGGACGGCCTCCTCGTCCTGGCGCGGGCGCAGCACGGGGCACTGGCCGACGCCGCCCCGGTCGACCTCGGCGACCTGATCGGCGCGGCCTTGGACGAAAGGTCCGCCGAAGCGCGCGCGAAGGGACTCGACATAGCCGTCGACGTGCCACGGGAGACGACGACCCAAGGCAGCCCGGCCCTCCTGGCACGGCTGGTGGACAACGTCGTCGACAACGCGATCAGGCACAACGAGGACGGCGGATGGATCCGGATCACCGGACGCGCGCACGCCGGGAGGGAGGCGGTGCTCGTCGTCGAGACCGGCGGCCGGGTCCTCGACCAGCGGCGGGTCGACCGGCTGGTGCGGCCCTTCGAGCGGCTGGGCGGCGACCGTACCGGCTCCTCGGGGCTCGGCCTGTCCATCGTGGCCGCGGTCGCCGCCGCCCACGGCGGACGGGTCGCGCTGCTCGCCCGTCGCGAGGGCGGCCTGCGCGTGTCGGTCACCCTGCCCGTCACACGGCCGGTCGCGAGGCCGGTCGCGAGGCCGGTCGCGGACGTGCCGGTGCCGGCATGAGGATCCTCGTCGTCGAGGACGACCAGGCCCTGGCCGAGGTCCTCGCCGAAGGGCTGCGCGACCAGGGGATGACCGTCGACCTCGCCCACGACGGGCTGGACGCCGCCGCCAAGCTCGACCTCGCCGCGCACGACGTGGTCGTCCTCGACCGGGACCTGCCCGGCCTGCACGGCGACACGCTCTGCCAGATGATCACGGAGCGGCTGGACCGGCCGATGGTGCTGATGCTGACCGCGGCCAGCGCGCCCGGCGACCGCGTCAGCGGGCTGACCCTCGGCGCCGACGACTATCTCGCCAAGCCGTTCCACTTCCCCGAGCTGATCCTGCGCGTCCACGCGCTGGCCCGCCGCAGGCCGCACGCGCGGCCCCGGACGCTGCGCGCGGCGGGGATCGAACTGGACCCGGTCCGCCGGACCACCGTCCGCGACGGCCGGCGGCTCGCCCTCTCGGTGAAGGAGTTCGCCGTTCTCGAAGCGCTGCTGCGGGCGTGCCCGGGCTTCCTGAGCGCCGAGGCCCTGCTGGACCAGGTCTGGGACGAGAACGCCGACCGCTTCACCAACACCGTCGCGGTGACGATCGGCCGGCTGCGCCGCAAGCTCGGCGACCCGCCCGTCATCGAGACGCTGCCCGGAGTCGGCTACCGGATCGCCTAGCCCCCTCGCCGCCCGTCCGCACCGGCGTGCCAGCACGCCCATCCGAACCCCTTAGAGAACGGTGCGTTTACTAAACGCGGCTCACGGTAGGGTGGGTTCCGTAGAGAACGCAACGGACTCCAAAGGTGCGATGTCAGTTTCAGTCGGCGACGGCGATCCCGCGCCCGTCGATCACCGCAAGGGCCCCCGCCGGCGGGGCGAGGCGCTGTTCCAGGCGATCTTCGAGGCCACGCTGGCCGAGCTCGCGGAGGTGGGCTACGCCCGCTTCACGATGGAGAAGGTCGCGGCGCAGGCCCGTACGAGCAAGGCGTCCCTGTACCGGCGCTGGCCGAACCGCGCGGCGCTCGTCGTCGACGCCGTCGCCGGCGTCCGGCCGACCATCCGGGAGCCGCCCGACAGCGGCGACGTCCGCGCCGACCTCATCGCCTTCTTCACCGGCGCCGTCGCCCTCTTCGACGGCCCCTACGGGGAGGCCGTCCGCGGGCTGATCTGCGAGTCCCTCGAAGACCCCGGGCGCACCGAGCTGGTGCGGAGCCGCATGTTCGAGTTCCGCTCCCGCATGGTGCTGGACATCCTGCGCCGCGGCGCCGAGCGCGGTCAGGTCCGGCCCGGCGCGCTCACGACCCGGATCGCCGACGTCGGGCCCCAGCTGATCGCCCAGCACTTCCTCGTCCATGGGGCGCCCGTCCCGGACGAGGTCGTCACCGAGATCGTCGACGAGGTCGTCATCCCCCTGATCAGCCCCTGACCCCAGGCCGGGTTCAGGGCCGGGGGGCGGCGAACGTCAGGGCGCGGGCGGGGTTGTCCACCATGATCGTCTCGATGGCCTCGTCGGCGACCCCGAGGCGCCGCAGCGACGGCAGGAAATGGTCGGGGATGTAGCTGTAGCCCTGCCCGCCGTAGCGTTTGAGCTGGATCTTCTGGCAGACGTCGTGGCCGAGCAGGATCTGGCCCGCGTGCCCGTCCTCGACCAGGTCGGCGATGCCCCGGGCGGTCTTGTGGTCGCCGAGCAGCACGAGATGCCCCCAGGGGCTGCCCGGCGAGGCCAGGAAGTCGAACTCGATGAACACGCCCCGGGCGAGCACCCGCCGCGCGAAGGGCAGGTCGACGGCCATGGTCCCGGCGTGGCCGAGGACGACGTTGGACGGCTCCACGCCCTCCTCGTCGAGGATGTCGAGGACGGTGAACTTCTCCTCGCCGACCCCGCCCACATGGAAGGTGATCGGGGCGCCGGTGACGCGGCTCGCCCGTCCGGCGGCCCGCACGCTCTTCAGCTCGCCGGGGGTCAGCGGCGCGGACTCCGCGCCGACCTCGCCGATGATCCCGGCACGGATCCCGGTGCCGTCGGCGCCGTCCACGATGTCGCCGACGATCACGGCGGTGAGCTCGTCGACGGACCGTCCGTCCATGCCGGGAGGGTGGAAGGCCGGCGTGTACCAGCCCGCGCCCATCACGATGTGGAGCCCGCTCGCCCGCGACATCCGCAGCAGCGAGGCGGGGTCGCGGCCGATGCCGAGGCTGGTGACCTCCACGACGGTCCCGCCGCCCGCGCGCCGGAACTCGCTCACCTCGGCGAGCATCTCGTCGAAGTCGGCGAGGACGTCGTTGTCCGCGTTGACGGCGCCGTGCCGGGTGCGGGCCAGGTTGGCCAGGGTGAGCGGCTCCCGTGCCCGCGGGGCGTCCTCGCCGGGGCGCAGCGCGTGCGCCGGACGGCGAAGGTCGACGAAGAGGTGCTCGTGCATGAGCGTCGGGCCGAGGACCGCCGGGTCGACCGGCCCCGCGACGGTGAGCACCCGGCCGGTGAGGTCGGGGATGGTCGGCGGCGGGGTCATCCGCGGCCCGCCGTGACGGTCAGCCAGCGGCGCGGGTTCGCCGCCGTGAGGGTGTCCGCGAGGGCGTCGTCCGCCCCCAGGTACCGCAGGTAGGGGACGAACTGCTCGATGACGAAGCCGTATCCGCCGCCGCCGAACGCCTTCAGGTCGATCTTCCGGGAGACGCGCGGGGACAGCAGCACCCGCTCGGCGTGACCGCGCTCGGCGAGGTCCAGGACGGCGGCGGCGACGTCCTGGTCGTCGATCTCGCGGTTCACGGTCGGCAGCCGGCCGAGCTCGTCGAACTGGACGAACACGCCGCGGGCGGCGAGCCGGGCGAGCGCGTCGACGTCGGTCGCGAGGCCGTCGCAGTGCGCGACGGCGATCCGGCCGGGGTCGGCCCCGTGCGCGGCCATCAGATCGAGGAGTTCGTGGGTGGCGGACGCCGTCGCGGCGCGGTGGACGAGCACGGGCGCCCCGGTCCGCCGGGCGGCGTCGGCGACGCTCGTGGCCAGGGCCCGGTCGGCGTCCCGGCCGGGGTCGAGCGCGCCGACCTCGCCGATCACGCCCGCCCGGACGCCGTCCACGCCGTCGCGCAGCTCACCGATGATCTCGGCGGTGAGGTCCTCGGCGGGCCTGCCCGCGAGTTCGGGCGCGCGGGCCGGGGAGTACCCGCCGCAGCCCATCACCACGGTGACGCCGGTCGCCTCGGCGAGGCGGGCCAGGGCCCGTGGCCGGCGGCCGCGATCGGCGCCGGTCACCTCGACGACGGCGCCGCCGCCCAGCGCGGCGAAGTCGGCGAGCTCCGGGCGGACGATCTCCTCCGAGAGCCGCCGGTCGTCCCGGTTCGGGGCGCCCAGGACGATCGCGCCGAGCCGATCCATGGTCACCCGCGCCCCGTCCGCGTCGCCCGCGTCCGCCGGGTCGGCTCGCGTGGCGTCGTTCAGGTCGCTGACCAGGTGCACGGACGTGGCCGTGCGCCCGAGGGCGGCCGGGTCGATCGGCCCGGTGACGGTCACGACCCGTCCGGTCGCGCTGGGCGTGCTCACGCCGGTCAATGTATCGACCGCCCGCCGCCCGCTCCCTTGTGTCTCACCGCACGCTTGTTGACGTTCCGCGCACGCCGATCGCCCGGCGGTGCCGCCCGGGCCTGAAGGGCGCCTACTGGCGTCCTTTCACGATCGCCCAGCGCTCGTGATCCATCCACTTTCCATTGATCTTTATGAAATTCGGCGAATATCCTTCTTTTCGGAAATGCAGTCTCTTGACCAAGTTAAGGGAGGCGAGGTTCGCCGGCTGGATATCGGCTTCGACGCGATGCAGATCCAGTTCGGTGAAGGCGTAGTCGAGCAGCAGCCGCAGTCCCTCGGTCATGTATCCGTGCCCGGCGCTGGACACGAAGGCCCCGTAACCGATGACGCCGCGCTGGTAAGGCCCGCGCACGATCTCGTTCACATTGACGAATCCCGCCATCGATCCGGTGCTCCGCAGGCAGATCACGAACCCGTCGGCGGCCACCCGGTCGAACCGCCTGATGTAGGCGGCGAACTCGTCCGCGGTCTTCGGCGCCCGGATCCAGGGACGGAAGAACGACTCGCTCCGCTCCGCCAGTTCGACAAAGGCATCTCGATCAGTGGCGGCGACCCGGCGAAGTCCCACCCTGGGCCCACTGCGAAGGAACTGATCATTCGCGGCGTCCGTCGCATTTTTCGCTCTGGCGCTCACGAACGGAGAATACACCTCGCATTCTTCGACGACTTCGCCACTGGCCGGGAAGGCGAGGGCTCATCCTGTGCGGGCCTTGAGTAGCGGTTCCGAGATCACCCAGCAGCGGGATCCGCGTTCTGCCGGCCCGCCAGAAAGCTGAGCCCATGACACGCAACGCGACACGTCTCACCGCCGGGCTGCTGGCCGCCGCCGCGATCACCGCCGCCGGTGCCGTACCCGCGGCCGGCGCCGCCCCCGCCGCGGCGAACCCTTCGGACCGTCCCGCCACCGCCCACCGGCAGACAGCGCGCGGGCACCTGGTCTCCGCGACCCATCTCCGCACCATGTCCGCTGACCAGGTGCGCGCATGGCTGGCGGCGGAAGACTTCGACGGCTCGTCCGTCCGGCACGGCGTCGACACCTACCGCCTCGTCTACCGGACGATCGACACCCGCGGGCGCGCCACGACGGCCAGCGGCCTCCTCGCCCTGCCCAGCGGCGGCGAACGACGGCTCCGCACGGTCTCCTACACCCATGGCACCCAGATCCACAGGTCGGACGCCCCTTCGACGTCCGATGGCGTCTGGGGCTCCGCTCCGGCCGTCACCTACGCGGCCGCCGGGTTCGCCGCCGTCGCGCCCGACTACCTCGGCCTCGGCACGGGCCCTGGGCTCCATCCGTGGAAGCACGTGCCGTCCGAGGTCTCCGCCTCGCTCGACATGCTCCGCGCGGCCCGGCAGTTCGCGCCGCGTACGGGCCGCGTCCTGAACGGCGACGTCCTCGCCACCGGGTTCTCGCAGGGCGCCTCCTCCGCCCTCGGCCTGGCCCGCGCGCTGCAGCACGGCGCCGACCCGCGCTTCAGGCTCCGCGCGGTCGCCCCGATCAGCGGCGCCTACGACTTCGAGGGCGCCGAACTGCCCGCCGTGCTGAGCGGCGACGTGCCCCCGGAGCTCGGCACCGTGTATGTCTCCTATCTCTTCACCGCGTGGAACCGCGTTTACGGCGGCATCTACGACAAGCCCTCGGAGGTGTTCAAGGAGCCGTACGCGAGCCGCGTCGAGAAGTTCTTCGACGGCACGACCCCCGGTTCGGAAGTGGTGGAGGGCCTTCCGGACACGCTCGGCGAACTCCTCACCCGGCGCGGTCTCACGCTGCTGCACCACCCGACCGGCACGTTCGCCGAGGCCCTGCGTGTGGACGCCGAGGTCTGCACGGCCTGGACCCCGCGCGTCCCGCTCCGCCTCTACAAGATCACTCGCGATGAGCAGGCCACGACCGTCAACACCGACCACTGCGCGGCGTGGCTGCGCGAGCGCGGCGTCGACGTCCCCGTCATCGACGTCGGCGACACCCTCTACGAGGGCTCTCGTCACCTCGGGTCCAACCTGTCGGGCACCGCCCTGATCGTCCGCTGGTTCACCACGCTCGGAGGTCAGTCCCATCCCCAGCGGACGCCGCGGTAGCCCGCGCCAGGGGGTGGTCAGCTGACCTCGGCGTCGAACAGCTGGAGGGGCTCGGTCACCGGCTGGAAGAAGGTGACGCCGCCGGACTGGCAGTTGCCCGAACCGCCCGAGGTGAGGCCCAGGGCGGTGCTTCCGCTGAACAACGCGCCGCCGCTGTCGCCCGGCTCCGCGCAGACGGTCGTCTGGATCGCGCCGGTGACAGTGCCCTCGGGGTAGTTCACCGTCGCGTCGACGGCGGTGACGGTGCCGCTGCGCAGGCCGGTGGTGCTGCCGCTGCGCGAGACGCGCTGTCCCACGACGGCCTCGCCGGCCTCGGTGATGTCCTGCGACTGGCCGTTGTAGAGGTTGACGGCGCCCTCCCCGGCCTCCTCGGACTGGACGAGCGCATAGTCGTCGCCCGGGAAGCTGCTCTCCACGGTCGTGCCGAGGGCCTGCCCGCCCTGCTGGTCGGCGGTCCAGGCGCGGACGACGTTGCCGCAGTGCCCGGCGGTGAGGAAGAAGTCCTGGTCGCCGCGTTTGACGTTGAAGCCCAGCGAGCAGCGGGTGCCCTGGCCGAAGATCGCGTCGCCGCCGAGCGCGAGGGTGCGCAGCCGTCCCGGAACGCGCACCATCCGGATCGCCGGTCCCATCCGCTGGGCCGTCCGGCGGACGGCGGCCAGGCGCGCGCCGGTGACGGAGTCGTCCGTCCACACCGTCACCTTGGACGTCGCCGGGTCGACCGCCCAGCCGGTGCCCGGAACGCCGGACGTCGACCGGCGGAGGTCGGCGGTGACCCGCTTGAGCGCGGCCGGGCTCCTGCGCAGCGTCTTCGGCACGGCGCCGGCGGCGCGCACCATGGCGGCGTCCGCGGCGTTGGTGACCGTGACGACGGGCCGGCCGGACGGGTCGAGGTACGCCCCGGCGGTGCGCGTGCCGAGCCGGCCGGCCAGCTCGGCCGCCAGGGCGCCGGGCGATCTCTGCTGGGTGCCGGCCGCCTGCCGTCCGGCGAGCGCGGCCTGGCGGTCGCCGGGCTGGTCCGGCATCCGGACCACGTACAGCGAGCCGGCCACCAGCCCGGCGGTTCCGGCGGCCACCGCGGTCCAGGTGACCATGGTGCGCGTACGAGTCGTCCGCGTGGCGTTGCGGCGCGTCATGGATCCTCCAAGGTCCGGTCTGTGCGTGGAGGTACGGCGCGCGGCCGGACGGAGTTCAAGCGCCGGAGCGGACACAGGGCACCGGCGGCGTCCGGCGGCGTCCGGCACCGGATTCGGGAAGCGCCGGGCGGCGGATTCGGTAGCGTCGGGTTCATGCGGCTTCATGTGGGGTGCGCGATGTGGGCCCATCCGCCATGGCAGGGGCGTTTCCTGCCGCATCCACTGCCTCCGGGCGAGCGGCTGCGGGCCTATGCGAGCTGGTGCAACGCGGTGGAGGGCAACACGACCTTCTACGCGACGCCGTCGAGGAGCACGGTGGAGTCGTGGGCCGAGCAGGCCGCGCCCGGCTTCCGGTTCGTGGTCAAGCTGCCGAAGACGATCACGCACGAGCGGCGGCTGGCCGGGTTCGACGAGGATCTCCGGACGTTCCTGACCGCGATGGAACCCCTGGAGTCGCGGACGCACGCGCTCTGGGTGCAGCTCCCCGGCTCGTTCGGCCCGGCGGATCTCGGGACGCTGGCCGGATTCCTGCGCCGTCTCCCGGCGGCGCACAGGTACGCGGTCGAGGTGCGTCACCGCGCGTTCTTCGAGGATCCCCGGTGCGTGCGCGGGCTCGAAGAGGTTCTCACCGGGGTCGGGGCGGAGTGGGTCCCGTTCGACACCACCGTGTTCTTCCGGAGCCGTCCGGGCAGCGACGCCGAACGGGACGCGTGGACGAAGAAGCCGCGTGTGCCGCGCAGGTCGGTGGCGCTGACCGGCCACCCGATCGTCCGCTACCTCGGACGGGACGACCCCGAGCGAACGGCCGAAGGATGGCGGTTCTGGGTCGAGAAGGCCGTCGAATGGCTGCGTGAGGGGCGTTCGCCGACCGTCTTCGTCCACACGCCGGACAACGCGGACGCGCTGCCGCTCGCCCGCCGCTTCCACGGCGAGGTGAGAGACCGCCTGCCCGGCCTCGAACCACTGCCGGAGCCGGAGCCGGTGGGCCCGCCGACACTGTTCTGACCGGACTCATCCTCCGGGCCGTCCACCAACGGCACGGCGGGACGGGCCCGCACCGCCCGCCGGGCGACCTCGGACATAAGGGTCAGAGACGTACCACCCGGGTAAGTGAAGGGCGTCTTCGCCGGAAGGAGAACACGCGATGCTGGTCCGGGAGGCGATGACCTCGCCCGTCGTGACGATCCCGCCGACGGCCACCGTCCGGCAGGCCATCCGCGTCCTCCACGAGCACGACGTCACCGCGCTGCCCGTCGTGGACGAGTCGGGACGGCTGGCCGGCATCGTCAGCGAGACGGACCTCCTGCACACCGTGTTCGAGCACGACCCGAGGGCGTTCACCCGGCGGCCCGCCACCGCGGCGTCCCCCGCGCCACGTCCCGTCGAGGAGATCATGACCCGCGAGGTGGAGACCGCCCTGCCCGACACCGACGTCGCAGTCCTCGCGGAGACGATGATGAAGACGCGGCTCGACAGCGTTCCGGTCGTGGCCGGTTCCGAGGTCGTCGGCATCGTCAGCCGCCGGGACCTCGTCGCGATCCTGGCCCGCGACGACGCCCGCATCCGCGACGACGTCCTGGCCACGATCGCCGAATGCGCACCCGACGGCCCCCGCTGGGACGTGTCGGTGCGCGACGGCGTGGTCGAGTTGCGCGGCCGCCCCGACCCGACCGCGAAGCGGATCGCCGACATCATCACCCACGCGGTCCCCGGCGTCACCCAGGTCTTCATCCGGGACTGAGCCCGGCGCCCGGCGCCGTCTACTTGCCGGACTTGGTGCGGGGCCTCGACTTGCGCGGCCGCTTCTTCGAGGAGGCGTCCGCCTTGGTCGCCTTGGTCGCCTTGGCCTTCTTCGACGGCTTCTTCGCGGGCTTCTTCGCCTCCGCGCCCTTCTTCGCCTTCTTCTCGCTCTTGCCGCCGTTCTTGGCCTTCTTCGGGGACGGCGAGTCGACGACGACGCTCACGGCCGTGTCCGGCACGGTGGCGGCCGCCGCGACGGCCGGTTCCTCGGCCGGCGCCGGGGCGGTCCCGGCGACACGGTTCCGGAACGTCTGCCCGGACCGGAACCGCGGCACCTCCGCGGCGGGCACCTCGATCGGACGGCCGGTACGCGGGTTGCGCGCGCTGCGGGCCGCACGGGACAACCGGTCGAACGTCCCGAACCCGGTGACGATGACGCGTTCCCCGGCGGACACCCGCTCCATCACGGTCTCGACCACGGCGTCGACGTGCCGACGGGCGGCGGCCTCGTCGCTTCCCGCGCGTTCCGCCACGGCCCTGACCAGTTCGCTGCGGTTCATGCGCCATGCCCTCCACTGCTGTGATATGTACGGTTCAGCGTAGACCCGCGCGATGATCCGGGCCCGGACATCCGCTCCGGACCAGCGTGTCTTACGGCCGACTCCGCCGAGTATGCCGATCGCCGGCCCGCGCGGCTTCCACCCAGCGGAAGCGCACTTTCCCCACCACCGCCCTCGCCGTAAGGATCGCCCCATGCCCAGTCGCCACGAGCCGGATGCGAACGTCGACGCCGTCACCGCGTCCGGCACGGTGCGCGGCGCCCGGGAGGAGGGCGTCGCCGTCTTCCGCGGGATCCCGTTCGCCCGGCCGCCCGTGGGCACGTCGCGGTTCGCCGCGCCCGAGCCGCCGGAACCGTGGGACGGCGTCCGTCCCGCCACCGCGTTCGGCCCGCCCCCGCCCCAGTCGTCCGCGCTCGGACCCGGCACGCCACCGGCCACCGGCGACGACTGGCTGACCTGCAACGTCTGGACGCCGGACCCGAACGCGAACCTGCCCGTGATGGTGTGGATCCAGGGCGGTGCGTATATCGCCGGGCACTCCGCGGAGCCCGGCTACGACGGCACGCTGCTGTCCCGGGAGGGCGGCGTCGTCGTGGTGACGTTCAACTACCGCGTCGGCATGGAGGGCTTCGGGCACATCGAGGGCGCGCCCGCCAACCGCGGCATCCTCGACCAGGTCGCCGCGCTGACCTGGGTCCGGGACAACATCGCGGCTTTCGGCGGCGCCCCCGGCAACGTCACGGTGTTCGGCGAGTCCGCGGGAGCGGGCTCGATCGCCGCGCTGCTCGCGATGCCCGGCGCGGCCGGCCTGTTCCATCGCGCCATCGCGCAGAGCGTCCCCGGCACCTTCTTCTCCCCTGCCCTGGCGGCCGACATCAGCGCCGTGATCGCCGCCGAGGCCGGCGTCCGTCCGACCCGCCAGGCCCTGGCCGCGATCCCACCCGACCGCCTCATGAAGGCCGTCGACTCGGTCGCCGCCACGATGGTCCGGCATACCCGCTGGGGACCGGTCGCGCACACCCCGACCCCTTTCTCCCCGGTCGTGGACGGCGACGTACTCCCCCAAGCCCCCTGGGAGGCGCTCGCCACCGGAACCGCCCACCACATTCCGCTGATCGTCGGCCACAACCGTGACGAGTACCGGCTCTTCACCGTCATGGACGGCCGCTTCGGCCGGATCTCGGAAGACCAGGCGGCGACCGCCCTGCACGTGTTCGCGCCCGACCCGTCCGCCTATCGCAGCGCGTTCCCGGACGCCACACCGGACACCCTGTACGAACTCGTACAGTCCGACTGGCTGTTCCGCATGCCGAGCCTGCACCTCGCCGAAGCACACGCCACCGGCGGCGGCCGCGTCCACTTCTACGAACTGTCATGGCAGGCCCCTGGCTTCGGCGCCTGCCACGCGCTGGACCTCCCGCTCGTGTGGGGCAACCTCTCCGCCGGAATGGGCGAACTCCTCATCGGCCAGAACCGCTCCTCCGCCGCGGAAGTCTCGGCGACGATCCGTACCGCCTGGACGACTTTCGCGAATTCCGGCGATCCCGGCTGGCCCGCCTACGAACCGTCCGGCTGCCTCACCCGCGTCTTCGACGCCACCCCCACGATCACCTCGTACCCGGAGGAGACGTCACGCGCCCTCTGGGCGCACCACACCTTCACCGCACTCCCCCTCAACCAGTGACCGCGGGCTACCCCCAACCCACCGGTTAACCTCGGAGAACACCACCACCGCGCCCCACCCACAATCAAGGCTCACACCAACACAGAAAGAAAGTAAACGCAATGCCCGAAATAGATGCAAGCTCACAAATAAGAGAAATATGCCTGGCGTTGCCAGAAGCGCTCGAAAAACCGTTCGGCGGTCACACCGCGCCCTCTTTCCGGGTGCGTGACAAGTTGTTCGTGATGACCAGCGAGGACGGCCTCTGGATGACGTTCAAGGCCGCCCCCGGCGTGCAGGAGGCTCTCGTGGCGGAGAACCCGGAGCGCTTCTTCGTGCCGAAGTACGTCGGCAGCAAGGGATGGGTGGGCGCACACCTCGACGTCGACCACGACTGGGACGAAATCGCGGAGCTCATCGAGGACAGCTACCGCCTGATCGCCCCAAAAACCCTGGTCAAGAAGCTAGATCAGCAATAGCACCCACGACCACCTCGGTTCGGTCGGCGGTTGAGGCGGGCCATACCGATGGCTATCCGCTCCATGGTGGAGTTGTCGGGCTTCCAGCCACGTTGGAGCAAGGCCGTCAGCGCGGCCTCCAGATAAGGGGCGGGACGGCGGAGAAAGCTCCGGGTAACGGGAATGATCTCCCAACCCATCTCCCTGACAAGCCAAGCCCGCCGCCGCGCGTCGTGCACCCGCGCCTTCGAGCCCGAGTGATAACGCTCGCCATCATATTCAAGCCCGACACGAAATTCCGGGTAACCGAGGTCAACGTAAAGCCATTCACCACGCTCCCCCCTCACCGGAACCTGCGTACGCGGACGCGGAAGACCCGATTTCATAACGGCGACCCGAACCCAGCTCTCGCCGGGAGAAGCGGCGCCACGATCACCCATGCGGACGACCTCCCGCAGCCGTTTGTTGCCCCGGTAACCCGGCAGGCTCCGAGCCATTGCCGTCAGCTCGCCGATCCCCACTCCCCGCCGAAGAAACTGGTCGAGCGCCGCGACCGCTTCGTAGCGCGGAAGCCAGCGGGCGCAGTCCAAAGCGGTGCGCGCGAGAGAAGTAACGCGCACATCGAACTCCTCCGTGACATGCTCCGCCGGGAGTTCCACGCTCTCCGCTGTGATCCGCGCCCGCGGGTTCTCCGCCGACCCGGGAGTGATGAGTTCGACATTCCAGTCGGCCTCGTCCACCCCCGGCGGTAGGACGTCCAGGCCCCAGATCCACGCGGCGGCACGCCGGGCGACAACGACGTCCTGAGGCAGAAGACGACTGAGCGCGGCGGCGCGCGCAGCGAGCGAGGCCCCCTTGACGGGAACAAAGTAGACACCGCCCCCGACGGGAACGACCAAATCGCCGCCCGCCCGCTTCCAGCTCAAACTGAACCCGTCCACGCCCACCACGATGCCCCGCCGCCGCCCACCGAGTACGCGGGCGAGAAATTGTGGATAACCCCGGATTCGCAAATGAGGACGACCACACGGCGACGGGTCGGCGAGGCGAGGGGGGTCGCTTCGCCGACCCGGTTCTCTGCTTGGCGTGGGCCGTGAGGGTGTTCGGGCGTGGTTCGGTGAAGTGGTCAGGCGGCTTGGGTCGTGGTTTCGAGTGCTTGGACGATGCCGTCCCAGAGTTTCCGCCGCACCGTGAGTGCGAGGATCACGGTCTCGGCGCACTCGTCCCACTTGGTCTTGTCGTCACCGCAGAGGTCGGCGAGCATCGCCATGGCCATCGGCGTGTGCTCCTCGCCGTCGACCTCGATGTGGCGGGCCAGGTAGTCGCGGAAGGTGGCCAGCTTCCCGCCCTGGTCGTCGATCTTGATGACCTGGTCGAACATCTCGGGGATCAGGTCCTCGCGGCCGAAGGCGAAGGCCGCGGCCTGGCAGTGGACGGGTGCGGTGTCGATGATGTTCCAGGTGGTGGCCATGAACTCGGCGGCCGGGCCGGGTACGCCGGCCGCCTCGATCGCGGCCGGGACGGCCGTGCCGGCGCGGACGAGGTCGAGGAAGTTCGTGACCGTCGTCGTGTCGGCGCCGGCCTGCTCCATCCCGTTCACGTAGAGCTCGAAGTGGCTGATGAAGCCGTCGTTCAGCTCGTCGCTCTCCTCGACCAGGACGATGTCGTTGATGAGCCGGCGGCTCTCGACGGAGCCCTGCGGCACCCACGGGACGTCGATGCAGGTGAGCCGGCGCTGGAGCACCTTGAGCAGCGACATGAAGTCCCACACCGCGAAGACGTGGTGCTCGGTGAAGGTGTTGACGTCGTCGAGCGTGTCGAGCCTGTGGTAGATCGGATGTTCGATGACGGCGGATCGCGCACCGTCGATGATGCTGCGTAATTCCTCGATCTGCGGATGAGTTCTTCCCCAGTCATAGCGGGACATCGTGTGTGCCTCCTCGGTCACGGACGACCTGACTTCGCTACGCTACGGTAGCGTAGCTCACTTGTATGGTGGCGCCAATACCCTCAGCGGTGTCCATGTGTAGCCACGCGCGAAGGACTGGGATGACAAGGTCAGTCTCGAACGACCCGCGAGCCGTCCGATCGCGGCAAGTGATCATCAACGCGGCCGTGGAACTGCTGGCCGAACACGGGCTGGCGGGCACCACCATCGAGGCGATCGCCGCCCGTTCGGGTGCCGCGAAGACCACGATCTACCGCCACTGGCCGGACAAGCGGGCCGTTCTGCTCGCCGCCGTGGAGACGGCCGTTCCCGCCGCCGCCGCCCCTGACAGGGGCAGCCTGCGCGGCGATCTGGCGGCCTTCACCGAGGACCTCGCCCGGATCGTCGCGACTCCGCCGACGTCCGCGCTGGTGCCGGCCCTCATCGACGCGGCCGAGCGGGACACCGAGATCGCGAGCCTGCTGGCGCATTTCACGGCGCAGCGCCGCAAGCCGATGCGCGCCGCGATCGGCCGGGCGGTGGAACGCGGCGAGATCTCGCCGGACCGTGTCCGCGATCTCGACCTGATCGACGATCTGCTGCTCGGACCGCTGTTCTACCGGCGCCTGCTCTCCCGCCGCCCGATCACCCCGGAGTTCACCAGCACCGTCACCGACACCCTGGTCGCCGCGTTGAGCCGGTGAGCCGGCGCGAAGGGCTTCACCGCGCCGTGGACGCGGCGACGTCGGCCCATGCGCCGATGCGCCTGATCAGGTCGGGTGTGGTGGCGACTTCCGCATGGCCGAACGAGGGCTCTATCCACAGCTCGCGCGGATCGCGCGCGGCGCCGTACAACTGCCGTCCATGGTCGAGCGGGAAGAACGGGTCCGCGTCTCCGTGGACGACCAGCAGTGGCACCGGAGCGATCCGTCCGGCCACCTCGACCGGCGACTCCGGAACCGGATCCCATCCCCTGGGTGCCACGCGGGTTCCCCGCGCCAGCCGGACCGCCAGCCGCCCGACGCGGCGTTCGACGACCCAGTGCACGCGCCGCATGGGCACCGTCCCGCGGTAGTGCCAGCGGGCGGGCGCGCTGACCGAGACCACCGCGTCGACCCCGCCGTGCAACGCCGCGTGGCGCACGACGATGGCGCCGCCCATGGAGAACCCCGTGACGGCGACCCGCTCATACCCTCTGCGGCGCGCGGCCGCGACGGCCGCGTCGACGTCCAGGACCTCGCGGTCGCCGACGGTGGAATGGCCGCCGGACCTGCCGTGGCCGCGGAAGTCCAGCCCGATGACGCCACCGCGCCGGTTGAGGACGCCGGCGATCCGGCGGAGCGCGGGCTGCCGCCACGAGAACGTGAAGCCGTGCGCCAGGACGAAGCAGAGATCACCGTCTCCACGCAGGTGACCCGCGTCGATCCGGACGTCGTCGGCGGTGTACAGCGTGAGGGATTCGGGAACCACCACGGTTCCCATGGTCGGGCATCAACCCCCAGGAGACGGCAGGACCGCCGCGCGAGAGGAACCGCATCGCGGGAGCTGGGGAGTTTGTCCCGGAATGGTGTGGGGTGGGTGGAGTGCGGCCCTGGGTGGGCTGAACAGATGGGTTGCTGGGTAGATAGTCGAACGTGGCTGGAGGGCTGGTTGGTCGACGGGCTCGGACGCCGGGTTGGCTGGTATGGGCAGCGAAAACCGCGCGCTTCCGCTGAAGGCGCGCGGGAACCGGCGGGCGGGCGGCGTCCGCGACGCCGCCCCGCCGGACGGTTCCGCGGAGCACAGGCCTGAGACCGGGGAGTACGCGCGTCAGGCGATGGTCTCCTCGGCACGAGCCCATGACCGTGCGGCGATGCTGCTGGAACGGATGGCCGCGGCCCACCCGGACGAGGCCGAACTGCATCTGCATTCGGCGTCCCGGCACCGCCGGTGGGCCGAGAACGACCGGAGACTGGCGGAGACGTACGCGCCCCCGGAAAGTGAACCGGACATCTTCTGAGCGCATGGGTCGCACAGGGTCCTGAGGACGGGTCAGGCCGGTCGTCCATTGTCGGCGGCCGTCACGATCGTGTGGTCGAGGGTGATCGTCACCCGGTGGCTCCTTCCTTGAGGGCGCCGTGCAGGAAGACGTCCAGGAACTCCTCCATGGACGGAGCGTCCGGCCCGGCCTGTGGCCGGGACCGGCTGAACAGCAGGCCCATGAACAGGCTCGCGATCTGCCCGGCGGGCAGGCGCAGCCGGTCGCGTTCGGGCTCGAACAGCTCGGCGAGGGCGTCGCGGGTGCGGCTCATGGCCGTGTCGCGGACGTCGTCGGCGTCCGCTCGCGCGCCGGGGGGCGGGCGCTCGCGGCGGCGGCCGGTGGCGTGCAGCGCGCCGAGGACCATGCCCATCCGGGCCAGGTACGCCTCGATCGCGGCGCTCGCCTCGGCGAGCCGGGCGGGCAGCGGCCGGTCGAGCGGGACGGCCGCGAGTTCGGACAGGACGTGGTCGGTTCGCAGCGCCTCGGCGACGCAGGCGTCGAGCAGTTCGTCCTTGTCGGCGAACACGCGGAAGATCGTCGCTTCGCCGATCCCGGCGGCGCGGGCGATCCGGCCGGTGGTCACCGCCGCTCCGTGCTCGGCGACCAGCGGCAGCGCGGTGCGGACGATCATTTCGCGGCGCTGTCCGGGGGTCATCCCCGGGGCGCGGCGGCGCCTGCCGGTCTCCATCCGCGAACCATACGGAGTGAGTACTCACTCCATCAAGCCGGACACCCGCGTGTTCCCGCCACGAGCAGGACAGATCCGGATTCGGGGGCTGATACCGTTACGGTGCTGCGCGCCAGGAGCGAAGTCCGGTGTGAATCCGGCGCTGTCCCGCAACTGTGGTGCCCCGGAAGGGGCCGAGCCAGGTCGCCTCCTCGCGCGCCGACGATTTTCGACCTCGTGGAAGGGCGATCCGTCCTGAGCGGGCCGCGGCTTCCCTGCAGCCAGGAGGCTTCAGTGAGACCCGTACGTTCCCTCGTCGCGGTGCTGGCGATCGGCGCCGTCACGTTCGCCGGCGCATGCGGCGACGACGACGGCGGAGGCAAGGACGACGCGTCCGGCGGCAAGACCGTCACCGTCCAGGCCGCCAACGGCGCCGTGACGGTGCCCGCCGAGCCGAAGCGCATCGTGTCGCTCTCCCCCACCCACACCGAGACGCTGTTCGCGATCGGCGCCGGGCCGCGGGTGGTGGCGGTGGACGACTACTCGAACCACCCGGCGAACGCGCCCCGCACGAAGCTGTCGGGCTTCAAGCCGAACGCCGAGGCGGTCATCGCCTACAAGCCCGACCTCGTCGTCGTGTCCGACGACCTGAACGGCATCGTGAAGGCGCTGGAGAAGGTCAAGGTGCCCGTGCTGCTGGAGCCGTCGGCGACCAAGCTGGACGAGGCGTACGACGAGATCAACGACCTCGGGCGGGCGACCGGCCGCACCGCGGAGGCGAAGAAGCTCGTCGACGGGATGCGGACGGAGATCCAGAAGACCGTCGCCGCGTCGTCCAAGGCCGACCCGAAGGCCAAGGAGCTCTCGTACTACCACGAGCTCGACAACCAGCTCCACTCCGTGACGTCCAAGACGTTCGTGGGCCAGGTGTACGGCCTGTTCGGCCTGCGCAACATCGCGGACGCGGCGGACAAGGCGAGCGGCGGCTACCCCCAGCTGTCCCGCGAGCACCTCCTCAAGCAGGACCCGGACCTGATCTTCCTGGCCGACACCAAGTGCTGCGGCCAGAACGCCGCCACCATCGCCAAGCGGCCCGGCTGGTCCGACCTGGGCGCGGTCAAGAAGGAGGGCGTCATCGCGCTCGACGACGACATCGCCTCCCGCTGGGGCCCGCGCCTGCCCCTGTTCGTGAAGACGATCGGCGACGCGGTACAGAAGGTCCAGTGATCGACGCGCCGATGGACGTCCGTCCGTGAACCGTCCGCGCCGCCGTTCCAAGGCCGCGGTGCAGGCGAGGTTGCGGCCGGTGCCGCTCGGGGTGGCGGTGGTGCTGCTGGCCGCGTCCCTGCTGGCGGGGGTGCTGGTCGGATCGGCCGGGCTGCCCGTCGGCGGGGTGCTGAAGGCGCTGGCCGACAGGGTCCCGTTCGTGGACGTCGACTCGGGGCTCGGCGTGATCGACGAGAACGTGCTGTTCCAGCTGCGGCTGCCGCGGGCGCTCATGGCGGCGCTGGTCGGCGGGATGCTCGCGCTGGCGGGCGCCGGATACCAGGGCGTGTTCCGCAATCCGCTCGCCGACCCGTACCTGCTGGGCGCGGCGGGCGGCGCCGGGGTCGGGGCGACGGTGGTGATCGCGCTGGTGCCGGGCGACCCGGGGTACGGGGTGCCGCTCGCGGCGTTCGCGGGCGCGCTGTTCGGGGTGTTCCTGGCGTACGCGCTGGGCAGCATGGCGGGGGCAGGGAACGGGGTCGCGACGCTGGTACTGGCCGGCGTCGCGGTGTCGTCGTTCCTCGCGGCGGTGCAGACGTTCGTCCAGCAGATGAAGACGGAGGAGCTGCAGCGGATCTTCTCGTGGATCCTCGGCGGGGTCGGGTCGGCGGACTGGCACCAGCTCTGGCTGGTCGCCCCCTACGCGCTGGTGTCGACCGTGGTGCTGCTGGCGCACGGGCGCCTGCTGGACGTGCTGAGCGTCGGGGACGAGGAGGCGGCGTCGCTGGGCCTGTCGGCGGCGCGGGTCCGGCTGACGGTGACGGTCGCGGCGTCGCTGGCCACGGCGTGCGCGGTGGCGGTGAGCGGGCTGATCGGGTTCGTGGGGATCGTGGTGCCGCACGCCGTGCGCCGGCTGGCGGGCGGCTCGTACCGGATCGTGCTGCCGCTGTCGCTGCTCGGCGGCGCCGCGTTCCTCGGGGTCGCGGACCTGGTGGCGCGGACGGTGATCAAGCCGGGCGAGCTTCCGCTCGGCGTCGTGACCGCGTTCGTCGGCGGGCCGTTCTTCGTCGCCGTGCTGCGCGCGAGCCGCAGGCGGGTGGACACGTGACCATCGAGATCCGGGAGCTGGACGTGGCGCTCGGCGGCCGGCCGGTGCTGAAGGGCGTGTCGCTGGACGTCACGGCCGGGTCGTGGACGGCGATCATCGGGCCGAACGGGGCGGGGAAGTCGACGCTGCTGCGCGCCGTCCTCGGCCTGGTGCCGTCCAGGGGCGGCATCACGCTGGCCGATTCCGACCTGGCGGCGCTGAGGCCGAGGCAGCGCGCCCGGCTGATCGCCTACGCGCCGCAGAGCCCCAACATCCCGGTCGGGATGACCGTGTTCGACTACACGCTGCTCGGGCGTTCCCCGTACATCCCGCATCTCGGACGGGAGAGCGCCCGCGACCGGGCCATCACGGCGGAGGTCCTCGACCGGCTGGACCTCACCGGGTTCGCGTCCCGTCCGCTGGAGCACCTCTCGGGCGGTGAGCGGCAGCGGGCGGTGCTGGCGCGGGCGCTGGCGCAGCAGACCTCGGTGCTGCTGCTGGACGAGCCGACGACCGCCCTGGACATCGGCCACCAGCAGCAGGTGATGGAGCTGGTCGACCAGCTGCGGCTGTCCGACGAGCTGACCGTGGTGACGACGATCCACGACCTGACGCTGGCGGGCCAGTACGCCGACTCCCTCGTCCTGCTGTCGGACGGGCGGGTCGCCGCGGCGGGCCCGCCCGCGCGGGTCCTGACCCGCGCCGCCGTCGAGGAGCACTTCGCCGCGCGGGTACACGTCGGCACCGGCCCCGGCGGGCGGCCGATCCTGTCGCTGGAGCGGCCGGCGAAGGGGTCGCCGGAGCGGCCGTCGAGGCATCCGCTGGAGGGTCGGTGAAGGTCGAGCTGGTGTGGCGCGAGGAGGACGGGACGCGGCTCGCGTCGACGGTGTGGCGGGCCGGTGACGGGCATCGGATGATCTCGTCCGCGACGCTGGGCGGCGGCATCGGCCCGGCCCGCTGGGTGCTGAACACGCAGGTCGGGGGCGGCTATTCGCGGACGGACCCGGCCGTCCACCTGGCGGAGCTCGCGAGGTCGTACGGCCTGGCGGGCCCGGGCGTCGGCATGCTCACCGCCGCGTCGGTGTCCCGCACCATGCTGCGCGAGGACGAAGGCGTGCGCGTCTCCGCGACGGTCGGGCTGCGCGTCCCGACCTGGGCCGCGGCGCCCGCCGGGACGCCCGACCCCGAACTCGCGCCCATCCACCTGGACGACCGGCCGGCGCCGCCCCCGCTGCCGGCCGGCCCGCCGCCGATGCCCGCGCCCGGGACGGTCAACATCGTCGTCGCCGTTCCGGTGCCGCTGAGCGACGCGGCGCTGGTGAACGCGGTCATCACCGCGACCGAGGCGAAGACCCAGGCGCTGCTCGAAGCCGGTTATCCCTGCACGGGCACCGCGTCCGACGCCATCTGCGTCGCCGCCACGACGGCGGGCGGAGCGCCGGAGCCGTTCACGGGACCGCGCTCGACGTGGGGTTCGAGGATCGCCCGGGCCGTGCACGCCGCCGTCCACGCCGGTGCGCTCGACTACGCGGCCTACCTGGAGGCCAGCCGATAGGTACCGGCCGCCGTACCACCCCGGTGCGATACGGCGGCCGGTTTCAGGGCCAGTGCAGTGTGGGGAAGGGCCTCACCTCCTACCTCGTGGTCGTCCCGTCGGCATCAGGATCAGCCGGCGTAGGGAAGGCGATGTCCGTCACGGGCCGGGTGGGCGGGGGGCGGGAGCGGGTGCAGGCCGGTCGGCGGTTCCCGGTCGGCGACCGGGCGAAGGCCGCCTTCGCGGGGCCCGGCGCGGGGTCCGTAGCCGTGTCCGTCGGCGAGGGCGGTGAGCGCGTCGACCCGGCGGCGGGCGCGGTCGGCCTCGGCGCGGGCCGCGTCGCGTTCGGCGGTGAGGGCCCTCATCGCCGAACTCAGTTCCTCGACCGTGCGGGACAGCTGCCAGTTGTGCCGCTCGAGGTCGCGGGCCCGCGCCTGGAACTGGTCGCAGTCGGCGACGGCCTGGCCGCGTTTGGCCTCGGCGTCCCGGACGGCGGAGCGCAGGTCCTCGGCGGAGCGTTTCGCGGCGTCCGCCTCGACGCGCTGGCCCTCCGCGAGGGTCTCCGCCTCCGACAGCCGCCCGTGCAGGGCGACGAGCTCCGAGCGGGCGTGTTCCAGCGAGGCGAGCAGTTCGCCCTCGCGGGCGGCGACCCGGTCGCGGTCGCGTTCCGCGGCGAGCCGCGCGGCGACCGCGGCTTCGGCCTCGTCCTTGGCGTCCCGGCGTTCCCGCCTGGCGGTGTCGCGTTCGGCGGCGAGGCGTCCGGCCTCGCCGCGGGCGTCGGCGACCCGGCGTTCGGCGGCGGCGCCCAGCTCGGACATGAGCGCGCCCGCGAGCCGGTCCGCGGTGCCTTCGAGCCGGTCGATCATCTCCCAAGTCCAGGCGACCTGGCCGGTCAGGCCCGGGGACTCCAGGCCGCGTTGGCGGCTTTCGCGGGCGGACCGTTCGCAGGATCCGCCGTCGTCCTGGCAGTAGCGGACGGCGCGGGCGCCGCGCGCCGGCTGCGGCACGGGCCGTCCGCAGCCGGCGCACGGCCAGACCGCCGCCGGGTCACCGAGGCGTGCGAACCCGGCGCGGTCGTCGGTGGTGGCGGGCGGGACGGTGGTGGCGAGAACGTCGGTGGTGGCGAGAACGTCGGTGGTGGCGGGCGGGGCGGTGGTGGCGGGCGGGGCGGTGGCAACGGGAAGGTCGGTCTTCGTCGGGGCGGCTGGGGTCGGGGCGACGTTGGCGAGCGGTGCGACCTTCAGGTCCTTCATGTGCCGTTGTACGCAGCGGCGCCCGGAGGCGTTCGACGTTCGCGCCGACTACTTCGGGAGCGTTCCTGGCGGAACCGGGAAGCGCGGTCAGTCGATGTATTCGCGCAGGTAGTCGTCCCGCACCTGGCGGCGGCTGAGTTTCCCTGACGGGGTGCGCGGCAGCGCGGCGCGGAACTCGACCCGGCGCGGACGCTTCGGTCTCGCCAGCCGCGGCTCGCAGTGCGCGAGGAGGGCGGCGGCGAGGGCACCGCCGGCCGGGGCGCCCTCGGCGGGCTCCACCAGCGCGACGACGATCTGCCCCAGGTCGTCGTCGGGGACGCCGATGACGGCCGCGTCGCCGACCGCCGGATGCTGGAGCAGGACGTTCTCGATCTCGGCCGGGTAGACGTTCACGCCGCCGGAGATGATGAGGTCGGTGCGGCGGTCGCTCATGTACAGCCAGCCGTCCGCGTCGACGTAACCGAGGTCGCCGGGGGCGTAGAAGCCGTCGCGCATGGTGGACGCGGTCTTCCCCGGGTCGCCGTGGTACTCGAACCCCGGATGGCCGCTCGCGTGGATCATGCCCGTCTCCCCGGCCGGCAGCTCGGCGCCCTCGGCGTCGAGGATCTTGATCTGCACGCCGTCGACCGGGCGGCCGACCGTCCCGGGCCGGGCGCGCCACTCGTCGGGGGTGGCGAGGACGACGGGGCCGCTCTCCGTGGAGCCGTAGTACTCGTAGAGGACGGGCCCCCACCAGTCGAGCATCCGCCGCTTGGTCTCCACGGGAACGGGCGCGGCGCTGTGGTACACCTGCCGCAGCGACGACATGTCGTACCGGCCCCTGACGTCGTCCGGCAGCGCGAGCATGCGGTGGAACATCGTCGGCACCATGAACGTGTTGGTGACGCCGTGCCGCTGGATCAGCTCCAGGGTGTGCTCCGGCTGGAACCGCGAGGCGACCACGACGGCGTGGCCGAGGTGCAGCGACAGCAGCGCGTGGACGCAGGGCGCCGAGTGGTAGAGCGGGCCGACGGCGAGATGGACCTCGTCGCCGGGCTCCAGGCCGAGGTGCCGGATCAGCGTCCGCCGCAGGACGTCGACGACCGTCTCCGGCGGGATGTCGAGCAGCGCCCGCCGGACGCCCTTCGGCCGTCCCGTCGTCCCGGACGTGTAGAGCATGATCGAGCCCATCCGCCGCTTGCCCGGCGGCTCGGCGCTGCCCGACGCGCACAGCCCGGCCAACGAGCGGTAGCCGGTCGCGGGGCCGGCGCTCACACGTCCCTCGGCGGGGATGCCCGCCTCGTCGGCGGCGGCCGTCACCACGTCGGCGAACGCGCTCTCGGTCACGACGGCCTTGGCGCCGCAGTCGGCGAGGACGTAGCCGAGTTCGGGCCTCGTCAGGTGGCGGCTCACGGGCACGAGATAGAGCCCGGACTGCAACGCGGCGAGCATGACGGCGAGGAACTCGGGCCGGTTGCCGAGCACCGTCGCCAGCGCGTCGCCGGGGCGCAGGCCCAGGTCGTCCAGCGCGTTCGACAGGCGGTTCACCTGGGCGTGCAGCCCGCCGTACGAAACCGGCACGCCGGGAGCGAGTATGGCGGGACGGTCCGGGTCCTTCTGGGCGATCTCGTAGAAGCCAACACCTTCGACACCCATGCGGCACTCCTTAGCGGGACGGACGGCCGGATGACCTTCACCACCATCTGACCTATCCCGTGGCGATCAAGTCAAGATTGTGGACAGTCCACAATGCGCGACCGGTCGAATCGGCCGTTCCGGGGCGGCGGCCAGCCCTGACCGTTCACGTCCCGGCCAATATCATGGGCAGTCAGAATCCGCGAACCAGCGCGCGTTTTCGAGGGCGGTGCGGGCCATGCCGTGCAGGAGGCCGCACATCGCGGCGCGGTCGAGCCCGGCGGCGCTGCGCGGGGTGGAGTTGAGGAGGCCGAAGGCGGCGTGGACGGCGGCGCGGGTCCGGTCGTCCGGCAGGCCGGGGTCCAGGCGGCGCAGGACGGCGACCCATTCCTCCACGTAGGCGCGCTGCAACCGGCGGACGCGGTGCCGCTGCGGCTCGGGCACGTTGTCCAGCTCCCGCTCGTGCACGGTGATCAGCGCGGGGTTGTCCAGGGCGAACGCGATGTGCCAGCGCAGCAGCGCGTCCAGCGCCCGGCCGGGGTCGGGGTCGGCGGCGCGGCGGACGCCCTCGGCGAGCAGCCGCTCGCTGATGTCGAGGAGCATCTCGGCGAGCACGGCCTCCTTGCCGCGGAAATGCCGGTAGAGGGCGGGCCCGGTGAGGCCGACGGCACGGCCGAGGTCGCCGATCGACACCCCGTGGTAGCCGCGCCGCGCGAACAACTCCGCCGCGGCGGCGAGGATCTCGGCCCGGCGCGGGTTCGGCGGCGGACCGGCCGGTTCCTCTTCCCCGGCCGGGAGGGACATCATGCCGCCAGTCTAGACTAGAGTTGTTAACGGCCATTAACATCGGCGTTGTTAACGCTCGTTAACCGGGGAGGACGGTCATGAGCGGACCCGGGATCGGCTCCCGCGCGGACGTCTCGGCCGAGGCGTTCAAGGCGAACGCCGCGCACAACGAGGCCCTCGTGGCGGAGCTGCGCGACCGCGTCGACCGGGCCGGGCGCGGCGGGCCCGAACGGGCCCGCGAACGGCACGTCGCACGCGGCAAGCTGCTCCCCCGCGACCGCGTCGACACGCTGCTCGACCCCGGCTCGCCGTTCCTGGAGCTGTCGCCGCTGGCCGCGAACGGCATGTACGACGACGAGGCGCCCGGCGCCGGCATCATCACCGGGGTCGGACGGGTCTCCGGCCGCGAATGCGTGATCGTCGCCAACGACGCCACCGTCAAGGGCGGCACCTACTACCCGATCACGGTGAAGAAGCACCTGCGGGCGCAGGAGGTGGCGCTGCACAACCGCCTTCCCTGCGTCTACCTGGTCGACTCCGGCGGCGCTTTCCTCCCCCGGCAGGACGACGTGTTCCCCGACCGCGAGCACTTCGGCCGCATCTTCTACAACCAGGCCACCCTGTCCGGGCTCGGCGTTCCGCAGATCGCGGCGGTGCTGGGATCGTGCACGGCGGGCGGCGCGTACGTCCCGGCGATGAGCGACGAGGCCGTGATCGTCCGCGCCCAGGGGACGATCTTCCTGGGCGGGCCGCCGCTGGTGAAGGCCGCGACCGGGGAGGTCGTGACGGCGGAGGAGCTCGGCGGCGGCGAGCTGCACTCGCGGACGTCGGGCGTCACCGACCATCTCGCCGACGACGACGCGCACGCGCTGCGGATCGTCCGCGACATCGTGTCCACGCTCGGGCCGCGCGAGCCGCGCCCGTGGGACGTCGCGGCGCCCGAGGAGCCGGAGGCCGACCCCGCGGAGCTGTACGGGGTCGTCCCGCCCGACCCGCGCACCCCGTACGACGTGCGCGAGGTCATCGCCCGGATCGTCGACGGCAGCCGTTTCCAGGAGTTCAAGAAGGAGTACGGCGCCACGCTCGTCACGGGCTTCGCGCGCATTCACGGGCATCCGGTCGGGATCGTCGCCAACAACGGCATCCTGTTCAGCGAGTCGGCGCAGAAGGGCGCGCACTTCATCGAACTGTGCGACCGGCGCAGCGTGCCGCTGGTGTTCCTGCAGAACATCACCGGTTTCATGGTCGGCCGCGAATACGAGGCGGGCGGCATCGCCAAGCACGGCGCGAAAATGGTCACGGCCGTCGCGTGCGCCCGCGTCCCGAAGTTCACCGTCGTCATCGGAGGGTCGTTCGGCGCGGGCAACTACGCGATGTGCGGCCGGGCCTATTCGCCGCGTTTCCTGTGGATGTGGCCGAACGCCCGCATCTCCGTCATGGGCGGGGAGCAGGCGGCGAGCGTCCTCGCGACCGTCCGCCGCGACCAGCTGGAGGCGCGCGGCGAGGAGTGGCCCGCCGAGGACGAGGAGGCTTTCAAATCACCGATCCGCGAGCAGTATGAGGCACAGGGCAACCCGTACTACTCGACGGCGCGGCTCTGGGACGACGGCGTGATCGACCCGGCCGACACCCGCCGCGTGCTGGGCCTCGGGCTGTCGGTCGCCGCGAACGCACCGCTGGAGCCGGTCGGCTACGGCGTCTTCCGGATGTGAGGGTGTTGATGTTCGACAGCGTCCTGGTCGCCAACCGGGGGGAGATCGCCGTCCGGGTGTTCCGCACGCTGCGGCGGCTCGGCGTCCGCGCGGTGGCCGTCCACACCGGCGCCGACGCGCGGGCCCGGCATGTGCGGGAGGCGGACGAGGCGTTCCACGTCCCGTCCTATCTCGACATCGACGCCGTGATCGCGGCGGCGCTGGCGTCCGGGGCGCGGGCCGTCCATCCGGGGTACGGGTTCCTGTCCGAGAACACCGCGTTCGCGCGGGCGTGCGGCGAGGCGGGACTGGTGTTCATCGGGCCGCCCGCCGGGGCGATCGAGGCGATGGGCGACAAGATCCGCGCGAAGCGGACGGTCGCGGCGGCCGGTGTCCCCGTCGTCCCCGGACGCGACGAGCCCGGCCTCTCCGACACCGAGCTGGAGGCCGCCGCCCTGGAGGTCGGGCTTCCGGTGCTGATCAAGCCGTCCGCCGGCGGCGGCGGGAAGGGCATGCGGCTCGTCCGGGACGCCGCCGCCCTGCCGGACGCGATCGCGTCCGCCCGCCGCGAGGCGGTTGGCTCGTTCGGCGACGACACGCTGCTGGCCGAGCGGTTCATCGAGAACCCCCGGCACATCGAGATCCAGGTCTTCGCCGACGCCCACGGCAACGCCGTCCACCTGGGCGAGCGCGAGTGCAGCCTGCAACGCCGCCACCAGAAGATCGTCGAGGAGGCGCCGTCCCCGCTGCTGGACGCCGCCGCCCGCGAGCGGATGGGCGCCGCCGCCGTGGCCGCCGCGCGGGCCGTCGGATACGTGGGCGCCGGGACGGTCGAGTACATCGTCTCCGCCGACCGCCCCGGGGAGTTCTTCTTCCTTGAGATGAACACCAGGCTCCAGGTCGAGCACCCGGTCACCGAGTTCGTCACCGGCCTTGACCTGGTCGAGCTTCAGCTCCGTGTCGCCTCGGGCGAGCCGCTGCCCTTCTCCCAGGACGATGTGACCCTGCACGGCCACGCGATCGAGGCCCGCGTCTACGCCGAAGACCCGGCACGCGGATTCCTGCCGACCGGCGGGCGCGTCCTGGCGCTCTCGGAGCCCGGGCACGCCCGCGTCGACTCGGGCCTCGACGCCGGGACGGAGGTCGGCGGCGCCTACGACCCGATGCTCGCCAAGGTGATCGTGCACGGCGCGGACCGCGCGGAGGCGCTGCACCGGCTCGACCGGGCGCTCGCCTCGTACACGTTGCTGGGCGTCCCGACGAACGTCGCGTTCCTGCGGCGGCTGCTGGCGCATCCGTCCGTCGTGTCGGGCGATCTCGACACGGGCCTGGTCGAGCGCTCGCTCGACGAGCTGACCGGGGACGCGTCCGTCCCGGACGAGGTCCTCGCCGCCGCCGCGCTGGAGCGGATGCTGGCCCTGGAGTCCGGGGGCGATGACCCGTGGGACGTCCCGGACGGCTGGCGCCCCGGCGCGCACGCCTGGGCGCCGTGGATCATCACCCCGTCCGGCGGCGACCCGGTGGAGGTCCGCGTCCAGGGACGGGCCGCGTCCGCGCGCGTCGCCATCGGCGATGCCCCACCGGTCACGGCTTCGCTGAGCAGGCCGTTCACCCTCACCTACGCTGGAAGGACGACCTCGTTCGAGGCCGCCCGCGACGGGCGCACGCTGTGGCTCGGACGCGGCGGCCACGCGTGGGCGCTGAGCGAGCACGTCCGCGCCGAGGGCGGCGGCGACGCGGTGGCCGCGGGCGACGGGGTGCTGCGCAGCCCGATGCCGGGGACGGTCCTCGCCGTCAAGGCGGCCGAGGGCGACCGGGTCGCCGAGGGGCAGCCGCTCGTGGTCGTCGAGGCGATGAAGATGGAGCACACGGTCACCGCGCCGCTCGCGGGAGTCCTGGCGAAACTGCCGGTCCGCGCGGGCGCGCAGGTCGCGCTGGACGCGGTCCTGGCGGTCATCGAGGAGGCATGACCTGATGCGGGTTCCCTTGTCCGATCTTCCCGGCGAGGTCACGATCTACGAGGTCGGGCCGCGGGACGGGCTACAGAACGAGAAGGCGATCGTCCCGGTGGACGTCAAGTCCGAGCTCGTGACGCGGCTGGCGGACGCGGGCCTGCGCACGATCGAGACGACCAGCTTCGTCCACCCGGAATGGGTGCCGCAGCTCGCCGACGCCGAGGAGCTGCTCGACGTCCTCCCCCGCTCCCCCGGGCTGCGCTATCCCGTGCTGGTCCCGAACGAGCGGGGCCTCGACCGGGCGCTGGCCAACGGCGTCACCGAGATCGCGATCTTCGGTTCGGCGACCGAGACGTTCGCCCGCCGCAACCTGAACCGCACCGTGGACGAGTCGCTCGCGATGTTCGCCCCGGTCGTCGCGCGCGCCCGCGCGGAGGGGCTGTGGGTGCGGGCGTACGTGTCGATGGTGTGCGGCGACCCGTGGGAGGGCGACGTGCCGATCGAGCAGGTCGTGTCCGTCGCGTCCCGGATGATGGACCTCGGCTGCTCGCAGCTCAGCCTCGGCGACACCATAGGCGTCGGGACGCCCGGCCAGGTCACGGCGCTGATCGAGGCGCTCGGCGCGGCGGGGATCGGGACCGGCCGGCTCGCCGTCCACTTCCACGACACCTACGGGCAGGCGCTCGCCAACACGCTCGCCGCGCTGCGCGCCGGCGTGACGGTCGTGGACGCGTCCGCGGGCGGCCTCGGCGGCTGCCCGTTCGCGGGCAGCGCCACCGGCAACCTCCCGACCGAGGACCTCGTCTGGATGCTGAACGGGCTCGGCATCGAGACGGGCGTCGACCTCGACAAGCTCGTCGCGACGAGCCGCTGGCTGGCGGGCCGCCTCGGCCGGCCGAGCCCGTCCCGCGTGGTCCAGGCCCTCTCACCCGCAACGGAGACATGATGATCGACTTCACGCTCACCGATGAGCAGGAAGAGCTGCGGCGCACGGTCGAGCGGTTCGCCCGCGAGACGGTCGCGCCGGTGATCGGGGACCTGTACGAGCGCGGCGAGTTCCCGTACGAGATCGTCGCGGCGATGGGGAAGATGGGCCTGTTCGGGCTGCCGTTCCCGGAGGAGCACGGCGGGATGGGCGGCGACTACTTCGCCCTCTGCCTGGCGCTGGAGGAGCTGGCCCGGGTCGACTCGTCGGTCGCGATCACGCTGGAGGCCGGGGTGTCGCTCGGCGCGATGCCGATCTACCGCTTCGGCTCCGCGGAACAGAAGGAGCACTGGCTGCCGCGGCTGACCTCCGGGGAGCGGCTGGCCGGTTTCGGCCTCACCGAGCCGGGCGGCGGCTCCGACGTCCCCGGCGGCATGCGCACCACCGCCCGGCTGGACGGCGACTCGTGGGTGATCAACGGGTCGAAGGCGTTCATCACCAACTCCGGCACCGACATCACCGCGTTCGTGACCGTCACCGCGTTCACCGGCGAGGGCGAGATCTCGACGATCATCGTTCCGAACGGCACGCCCGGGTTCACAGTGGGACGCAAGTACTCCAAGGTCGGCTGGTCGGCGTCCGACACCCGCGAGCTGTCGTTCGACGACGTGCGCGTCCCCGCCGCGAACCTCGTCGGGGAGCGGGGCCGCGGCTACGCGCAGTTCCTGCGCATCCTGGACGAGGGCCGCATCGCGATCGCCGCGCTGTCGGTCGGCCTGGCCCAGGGCTGCGTGGACGAATGCCTCCGCTACGTGCGCGAACGCGAGGCGTTCGGCAAGGAGATCGGCCGCTACCAGGCCGTCCAGTTCAAGGTCGCCGACATGGAGACGCGCGCCCACACCGCCCGCCTCGCCTACTACGCCGCCGCCGCGCGGATGCTGGCGGGCGAGGAGTTCAAGAAGGAGGCCGCGATCGCGAAGCTGGTCGCGTCCAACGCCGCGATGGACAACGCCCGCGACGCCACGCAGATCTTCGGCGGCTACGGGTTCATGAACGAGTACGCGGTCGGCCGCTTCTACCGGGACGCCAAGATCCTGGAGGTCGGAGAGGGGACGTCCGAGGTGCAGCGCATGCTGATCGCCCGCGCTCTCGGGCTCCCGCCATCCTGACCGGCTAGCCCTATCTTGACCTGATATGTCCGTCCCTGGGGTTGCCTTTACCGCAACTTGCCGCCAACCCCCATAAACGTGATCCAAAGGGTGACCAGCCTCATTAGTATGTGGTGCGTGCCACCGCACCGACCGAGGGGGCTTCCCGTGCCGGACACAGCGGACAGCGAACCGCGCTCGGCTGATCTGCGGACCGATGTCGCCCACTCGGCCCGGGTCTATGACTACCTGCTCGGCGGCAAGGACAACTACGCCGCCGACCGGGAGGCCGCCAAGGAGATCGTCAAGATCGCGCCGTACATGCGCACGTCCATGCGCGCCAGCCGCAACTTCATGGTCCGGGTGGCGCGCCATCTGGCCGCCGACCGCGGCGTCCGGCAGTACCTCGACATCGGGACCGGCCTGCCGACCTCGCCCAACCTGCACGAGGTCGTCCAGGACGTCGACCCGGCGTCCCGGGTGGTGTACGTCGACAACGACCCGATCGTGCTCGTGCACGCCCGCGCCCTGCTGACCAGCACTCCCGAGGGGCGCTCCCGCTACATCCAGGCCGACCTGAGCGAACCGGACGACATCCTGACCGCGCCCGAGGTCCACGAGACGCTCGACCTGGACCAGCCGGTCGCGCTGTGCCTGCTCACCGTGATCCACTTCGTGCACGACGACGACGAGGCGCGGCGCATCGTGCAAAAGCTCTTGGAGCCGCTGCCGTCCGGCAGCTTCCTCGCCCTCTCCACGATCAACATCGAGAGCGCCGCCGGGCCCGTCCGGGACGCGGTGAAGAAGCACAACGAGCACGGGATCCGCACGAAGGGCCGGACGACGGCGCAGATCAAGAGCTTCTTCGACGGTCTGGAAATGGTCGATCCGGGTGTGGTCGCCGTCCATCACTGGCGCCCGGACGCCGAGGCCCGCATGATCGACGACTCGCAGGTCTCGATCTACGGCGGGGTGGCCCGCAAGCCCTGACGGCGCGCCGTGAAGGCCGTCAGCTCGGACAACTCGTGCCGTGCGACGTCCGTGAAGCGGCGGCGGAGCCCGTCCTCGACGCGGTGGAGCTGGTCGTCCGGCAGCCGGAAGCGGCGCGTGATCCGCGGCGGCCGCCTGCCGCCGTGCCAGGCGATCAGCACCCGGCCGCCTGGGCGCGTGACGCGGCGGATCTCGTCCAGCCCGCTTTCCAGGCACGGCCAGAGCGCCACGCTGTTCACCGAGACGACGCAGTCGAACTCGGCGTCGCCGAACCCGGTGTCCGCCGCCGATCCGAGCCGGAGCTCGGCGCCCGGCGCGTGCCTGACGGCCATGGCCCGCATCTCCGGGGACGGGTCGACGCCGCAGACGCGTCCGGCGGGCGTCCGGGCGAGGCGGCGGACCAGCCCGCCGGGCCCGTACCCGATCTCCAGCACCCGCTCCCCCGGCCGGACGCCGAGCAGGCCCGCGACCTCGTCCTGCTTGTTCATCCGCAGCATGAGGCGTCCGGCGAGCCGCCCCCGCAGCCCGTCCGGCACGATGAACGCCGAGCGGGTGGCCCGGCCGGAGGTCCACGGCCTGGTCTCCACCTCGCTGGACGTTCCCCGAGGCGGCGCGGGAAATCCGGTCGGCGACGGCCCGGCGCGGTAGTGTCGGCGGATGCTGCTGCGCGCCTACGGGATCGCACGTTCCCTGGTCATGTACTACGGCGTCCCGGGCAGGCACCGGCGGGCGTCGCGCCTCTACGGGGAGTTCCTCAAGCCCGGTGACCTCGCGTTCGACATCGGCGCCCATGTGGGCGGGCGGGTGCGGGTATGGCGGGGGCTCGGGGCGCGGGTCGTCGCGGTGGAGCCGCAGCCCGACTGCCTGCGCGTCCTGCGCCTCCTCTACGGCCGCGACGGCGGAGTGACGATCGTGCCGGAGGCGGTCGGCGCGCGGCCCGGCCAGGCGGAGCTGGCGCTGTCGACGGCGACGCCGACGGTCTCGTCGATGTCGCGCGGCTGGATCGAGGCGGTCACGACGGACAGCGGCTTTGCCCACGTCCGCTGGGACCGCAGCCTCAAGGTGGACGTGACGACCCTGGACGACCTCATCGCGGCCCACGGCGTCCCGGCCTTCTGCAAGATCGACGTGGAGGGCTTCGAGTCGGACGTCCTCGCGGGCCTCAGCCGCGCCGTGCCGGCGCTGTCGTTCGAGTACGTCCCGTCGGCGCACGAGGCCGGGCTGGAGGCGCTGCGCCGTGTGGAGCGGCTCGGCGCGGCGGCGGGCGGCTATGTCTACAACTACTCCCCCATCGAGACGATGCGGTTCGGCGCCGAGCGCTGGCTGGACGCGGCGGCGCTGGAGCGCGGGCTCGAACGCATCCGTCCGCGGGGCCGCTCCGGCGACGTCTACGCACGCCTACGAAATTAAGCTTGACGGCTAATACTCTTAGCTTTATGGTTATGGCTAAGAGCGTTAGCCACCTGTCGCAAGGAGCCAAGGCCATGAGCAGCATCACCGCCCCCGCCGCCAAGCCCGCCCCCGCTGCCAGCCCCGGCCTCGCCGCCAAGCCCGGCCTCGCCCGCACCGCCATCCGCGCCGCGTGGCTGGCCAACGCCCTGTTCTGGACGGCGTTCGCCGTCCTCGAAGGCGTCAACCACGGCTGGTTCGCCGCCCTCCTCGCCGTCGCCTTCTTCATCGCCCCCGACCTGACCTTCCTCGCCGGCGCGCGGGACGCGCACAAGGTCGAGAAGGGCCAGCTTCCGCCGCGCGCCGTCCCGTACTACAACGCCGCGCACCGGGCGCTGATCCCCGTCGCGCTCATCGTGACCTACACCGTCGTGCCCTTCACCTGGGCGCCGATCTTCGCCGGGATGTGCGGCTGGCTGGCCCACATCTCCTTCGACCGCGCGTTCGGCTACGGCCTGCGCACCAAGGACGGCTTCCAGCGCCGCTGAACGCCCTGCCTTTGGAGGCCCGATGATCCGCGCTTCGCCGCGGTCATCGGGCCTCCTTGACGACCGCTTCACGAACTGCCGGGGCGATCTCCCCGGCCCAGCGTCCGAGGGACGTGTCGTCGTGAGCCGCGTCCCCGGGCGGGAAGAGCGTGAAGCCCGACGCGCCGTGCTCCAGGACCGCCCGGGTCAGTTCCTCGATCCACTGCCCGGCGGACCCGCCGATCCAGCGGCCCGACGACCGGTCCCGTGTGGCGGCCAGCGGCCGGTCGGTGATGCGGCCGGGAAGGTTGAAGACCGTGCGGATCTCCTCCGGATCGCGGCCCGCCGCCACCGCCGCCTCGTCGATGACCGGACGCGACTCCCGGTATCGCTCGCTGAGCCAGTCGGCCGCGTGGCCGGGGATCCAGCCGTCCGCGACCCGTCCGGTGACGGCCAGGGACTTCGGCCCGACCGACCCGGTCCACACCGGCGGCGCGGCCACGGGGGCCGGGGCGATCTCGTCCACCCGGTAGTGGCTGCCCCGGTGGGTGACCCGAGGCCCGCCGCCCGACAGCTTCCTGACCAGGACGATCGCCTCCTCCAAGGCGTCCACGGCGGCTCCCGGTGAGAGTTTGCGCACCCCCATGTCGGCGATCCGGTCGGGGAGCCCGCCCGCGCCCATGCCGAGCACGATCCGGCCGCCGGACAGCGCCGACAGCGACGTCACCGTCCGCGCCAGCATGGGCGCCGGACGGGTCGGCAGGTTGGTGACGTTCACGAGGCCCGCGATGTGCTCGGTCCGCCCGAGGAGGAAACCGATGGCGGCGTAGGCGTCCAGGCGCCCGCCGATGTAGGGGTGGTCCGACAGCGAGAAGACGTCGAGACCGTCCCGGTCGGCGCGCCGGACCAAGCGGAGCAGTTCGGGCGCGTCACCGAAACCGGTGTGGGCGCCGAAGCCGAAGACGACGTTCCGCACAGGCATCGCTTCGCCTCCCTTCTCAGGCGGTGCCGAACAGTTCGGCGAACCGTCCGGTGAACAGGTCGACGCCCTTGTACTCGGCGACGGCCGGGGCCGGCAGGACGGACGGCCCCTCCTCGGTGGCCATCTGCCCGACGCCGCCGCGCGTCCCGAGCGGGAGCAGGATCATGGGGTCGGGCGAGGGCCGGTAGACCGCCGGCGCCCGCTCCCCGGCCAGCCCCGCGCGGATGTTCTCCGCGACGACCTCGGCATGGCTCATGGCGTGCCCGGCCCGCTTCGCCTCCGCCACGTCGGTGATGTCGCCGACCGCGTAGACGTGCTCGTGCCCGCGGACGTTGAGGGTCTCGGTGACGGGAACCTCACCCCGTGCCGTCCGGGCCGTGAGCCGGCCGTCGGCGAGGAACTCGCTGTTGAGGTGCACGCCGTGGGCGCGGAACCAGATGTCGGCGGTGATCTCCTCGCCGCCGGTGGTCGTGACGGTGAACGTCCCGGCCCGCCCGGCGCGCGTCGCGTCCAGCGCCTTGGCGACCGCCGATCCCCCGTAACCTCCGCCGATGACCGCGACGGTTCGACTCATGATCACACGCTCCGTACATTAGAAGAAGAGTTCGTAGCACGAACCATATTAGTTCGTGCTACGAACTTCAACCCTCGTGCGGAGCCAGTGCTTGGAGAAGCCAGTGCTTGGAGAAGTCAGTGCTTGGAGAACGGCCCCTCTCCCGGTTCCATGAAGACCACCGGGACCTCGTTGTCCCGGACGACGCGGCCGAGCACCTCGCCGAGCGCGGTCCGCTCGGCCTCGTCGAGACCGTCCGCGAGCCGCTCGACCCGCCGGCACGTCTCGGGATAGAACTCGTCGATGAGCTTGCGGCCCTCCGGGGTCAGCGCGACCCGCACCGCCCGCAGGTCATCGGGGTCCGACTCCCGCTGGACGAGGCCGTTGCGCTCCGTCCGGTCCACCAGGCCGGTCAGGCTCGACTTGGCCAGCCCGAGCATCGCGCCGAGCTCGCCCATCCCGCGCGGTCTCATCATCAGCACGCACAGCAGCACCCCCTGCTGCGACGTGATGCCGTGCTCCCGAGCCGACTCGGCGTACACGGCGTTCACCAGGAACGCGCTCTGCACCAGCGCGCCCACGACCCCGATCCGCTCACCATCCTGCGTACCCACCCGACCAGCATACCCAAAGTTCGCACAACGAACTGATTCCCGTCATGACGGCGGGGTTGTGGTGGCGGAGGATCTGACGCAGGATCGGCAGCCCTGCCATCGACACCTGGAGGGGAGTCATTCGTGCCCGCCAACGTTCCTTTCTCCCGCCGTGGCCTGCTCGGAGGCGCCGCCGTCGCCGTGGGCGGCGTCCTGCTCGGCTCACCGTCCGCCGCGTCGGCGCGCACCCGGGGCGCGCGGGCGCGGGCCGTGCCGCGCCGGTACGCGCGCGCCGAGTGGGGCGCGCGCGCGCCCAAGACGGCCGCGCAGGTGCTGGACCGGGCTCCCGACCACATCGTCGTCCACCACACCGCCTCGGCGAACTCGGCCGACCGCACGCTGGAGCACGCGTTCGAGCTGTCCCGCGCGATCCAGGACTTCCACATGGACACGCAGGGCTGGGACGACACCGGCCAGCAGCTCACCATCAGCCGCGGCGGCCACCTCATGGAGGGACGCAACCGCAGCCTCGACGCCATCGGCGCCGGTGATCTCGTCGTCGGCGCGCAGACGCTCGGCCACAACGACCACACGATCGGCATCGAGAACGAGGGCACCTACATGACCGAGGAGCCCACCGCCGAACTGTGGGACGCGCTCGTCGCGACCTGCGCATGGCTGTGCGACCTCCACGGCCTCGACCCGCGGGCCGCCATCGTCGGGCACCGCGACTACAACAGCACCGCCTGCCCCGGCGACGCCCTGTACGCGCTGTTGCCGCGGCTCCGCAACGAGGTCGCCGGCGGGCTCGGCCTGCGGCGCGTCCCGGAGGGCCCGCCGCCAGGGCCCAGCGGGCTGCCCGGCCCGCGCCACACCTTCGACCACGGGCCTGCGGCGTAACGGTGGCGGGGCCGCCGCCGCGAAGGGGCGGCCCCGGCGCCGTCAGCGGCCGACGTATTCGGCGAGGTGCTCGCCGGTGACGGTGGAGCGGGCGGCGACGAGATCGGCCGGGGCGCCCTCGAAGACGATCGTGCCGCCGTCGTGGCCGGCGCCGGGGCCGAGGTCGATGATCCAGTCGGCGTGCGCCATGACGGCCTGGTGGTGCTCGATCACGATGACCGACTTGCCGGAGTCGACGAGCCGGTCGAGCATGCCGAGCAGCTGCTCGACGTCGGCGAGGTGCAGGCCGGTGGTCGGCTCGTCCAGGATGTAGACGCCGCCCTTCTCGCCCATGTGGGTGGCGAGCTTGAGCCGCTGCCGCTCGCCGCCGGACAGGGTGGTCAGCGGCTGGCCGAGCTTGAGGTAGCCGAGGCCGACGTCGTCCATCTGGGCGAGGATCTTGTGGGCGGCGGGGGTGCGGGCGTCGCCGGCGCCGAAGAACTCCGCGGCCTCCGCGACCGACATCGCGAGCACCTCGCTGATGTCGCGGCCGCCGAGGTGGTAGTCCAGCACCGACGCCTCGAACCGCTTGCCCTCGCAGTCCTCGCAGGTGGTGGTGACGCCGTCCATGAACCCGAGCTCGGTGTAGATGACGCCGGCGCCGTTGCAGGCGGGGCAGGCGCCCTCGGAGTTGGCGCTGAACAGCGACGCCTGCACGCCGTTGGCCTTCGCGAACGCCTTGCGGATCGGGTCGAGCAGCCCCGTGTACGTCGCCGGGTTGCTGCGCCGCGAGCCGCGGATCGGGGCCTGGTCGACCGTGACGACGCCGTCCCGCCCGGACACCGAGCCGTTGATCAGCGAGCTCTTGCCGGAGCCCGCCACGCCGGTGACGACGCAGAGCACGCCGAGGGGGACGTCGACGTCCACGTCCCGCAGGTTGTGGGCGTTCGCGCCGCGGATCTCCAGCGTCCCGGTGGGTTCGCGCACCGTGTCCTTCAGCGCGGCGCGGTCGTCGAAGTGGCGGCCGGTGAGGGTGCCGCTGTGGCGCAGGTCGTCGACGGTGCCCTCGTAGCAGATGGTGCCGCCCGCCGTCCCGGCGCCGGGGCCGAGGTCGACGACATGGTCGGCGATCGCGATCGTCTCCGGCTTGTGCTCCACGACGAGCACCGTGTTGCCCTTGTCCCGCAGGCGCTGGAGCAGTTCGTTCATCCGCTGGATATCGTGGGGGTGCAGGCCGATCGTCGGCTCGTCGAAGACGTAGGTGACGTCGGTGAGCGCGGAGCCGAGGTGCCGGATCAGCTTGGTGCGCTGCGCCTCCCCGCCCGACAGCGTGCCGGACGGCCGGTCGAGCGACAGGTAGCCGAGCCCGATCTCCACGAACGAGTCGAGCGTGGCCTGGAGCGTCGCGAGCAGCGGCCCCACCGACGGTTCGTCGAGGCCGCGCACCCAGGCGGACAGGTCGCTGATCTGCATCGCGCACGCGTCCGCGATGCTGATCCCGCCGATCTTGGAGGACCTGGCCGCCTCGGCCAGGCGGGTGCCCTCGCAGTCGGGGCAGGCGGTGAAGACGGCCGCCCGCTCCACGAACGCCCGGATGTGGGGCTGCATCGCGTCCTTGTCCTTGGACAGGAACGACTTCTGGACGCGCGGCACCAGTCCCTCGTAGGTGATGTTCGTGTTGTCGATCTTCACCTTAACGGGCTCGCGGAAGAGCAGGTCGTGGCGCTCCTGGTCGGTGTAGTCGCGGACGGGCTTGTCCGGGTCGAAGAAGCCCGTCATGATGAACATCTTCACCGACCAGCCGCCCGCCTTGTAGCCGGGAACGGTGATCGCGCCCTCGTTGAGCGACTTGGAGTCGTCGATCAGCTCGCGCAGGTCGATGTCGGAGACCGCGCCCCGTCCCTCGCACCGCGGGCACATCCCGCCGGCGCGGCTGAAGGTCACCTTCTCGGCCTTGGCGCCGCCGCGCTCCACGGTGATCGCCCCGGACGCCTTCACCGACGGGACGTTGAACGAGAACGCGTTCGGCGGCCCGATGTGCGGCTGCCCGAGCCTGCTGAACAGCAGGCGCAGCATCGCGTTGGCGTCGGTCACGGTGCCGACGGTGGAGCGGGGGTTGGCGCCGAGCCGCTCCTGGTCGACGATGATCGCCGTCGTCAGCCCCTCCAGCAGGTCGGCCTCGGGCCGCGCCATCGTCGGCATGAAGCCCTGCACGAACGCGCTGTACGTCTCGTTGATCATCCGCTGCGACTCGGCGGCGATCGTGTCGAACACCAGCGAGCTCTTGCCCGAGCCGGAGACGCCGGTGAACACCGTCAGCCGGCGCTTCGGGATCTCGACGCTGACGTCCTTGAGGTTGTTCACGTGCGCGCCGTGCACGCGGATCAGGTCGTGCCTGTCGGCGGCGTGCGCCTCGGGCGACCCCGCGTCCGTCCCCCTGGTCATGCTCATCATGTCTCCATCAGTGCTGGGTGCGCTCGTGTGGGAGGCCGCCACCGGCGCCGGGCGGCCTCGTCCAGCGGCCCGCCGTCCGGGCCCGGCCGGGCGGGTGGGCCGGTACGGCTCAGCTCCGCTGCTGGATGCGGAGCAGGTTACCCGCGGGATCGCGGAACGCGCAGTCGCGGACGCCGTACGGCTGTTCGGTCGGCTCCTGCACGACCTCGGCGCCGCCGGCCGCCAGCTTCGCGAAGGTCTCGTCGAGGTCGGCGGTGGCGAGGTTGATGCCCGCGTAGGTGCCCTTGGCCATCATCTCGATGATCATGCGGCGCTCGTCCTCGGTGATGCCGCAGCCCTCGACGACCGGCGGTTCGAGGACGATGGACGTGCCGGGCTGCCCGACGGGGCCGACCGTGATCCAGCGCATCCCCCCGTAGCCGACGTCGTTGCGGACCTCGAAGCCGAGGAGGTCGCGGTAGAAGACCAGCGACGCGTCCGGGTCGTCGTGCGGAAGGAAGGTCTGGTGAATGCTGAGGTCCATGGCCGTCACGCTAGCTGCGGCTCGGCGACCGGCGCTTCTCGATTCCTGACCGGCCGGGTGACCCGCTTGGCCACGCACGGCGCCATCCCCGCCGTGGCACGGGCCTGCTCGCGCCGGTAGACGCTCGGCGGGATGCCGACCAGCTCGGTGAACCGCGTGCTGAACGTGCCGAGCGACGAGCAGCCGACGGCGAAGCAGACGTCGGTGACGCTGAGGTCACCGCGGCGCAGCAGCGCCATCGCCCGCTCGATGCGCCGTGTCATGAGGTAACCGTACGGCGACTCACCGTAGGCGAGCTTGAACTGCCGGCTGAGGTGCCCGGCCGAGATGTTCACGCCACGGGCGAGCGCCTCGACGTCCAGCGGCTTCTGGTACTCCCGGTCGATCCGGTCCCGGACGCGGCGCAGCAACACGAGATCACTCAGGCGCTGCGCCTCGGCTGATCTGCTGCTCACCTGCGAAATCGTGCCACGTCCCACCCGAAATGTCTAAAGCGGCGGCGGGCGGTCGGCCCGTGGGACTGGACCTACCCCGATCGCGGTACGGGGGTCCTACTACTCGCGCAGGACGGCAGGAAGATCCGGCAGGGTTACCGTGAGAGCGTGATTCGCCTGAACGATCTCAGGCGGGTGGCCGCCGCTCACACCCTCCTCGCCGACGGCCTGCTGGCCGCCGCCGTCTACGGCCTCACGCTGGTGGTGCCCACCCTCGGTTACGAGTACGACGAGTCGGCGTCGGGAGGCTGGGCGTTGACGGTCCGCGTCGCGACCTCGGCGGTGCTGGTCTTCCGCCGGCGCAGCCCCTGGGCGGTGCTCGCCGCGACCACGACCGGGATGGTCGCGTACGCCTCGATCGCGGGATGGCATGACCCGCTCCTGCTGGCCCACCTGGTCGCCATCTACACGGTGGTCGAGCACGGTTCCCGTCGCAGCACCCTCCTGGTCGGCCTGGGGAGCGCGCTGTTCGTGTCGGGCGCGGGTGAGGTGGTGACGGACCTTCAGCCGAGCGACGCGCAGATACTCGGGCTGTTCGCGTGGAGCGGGCTGGCCGCGGCGGCGGGCGACGCCACGCGCGGCCGCCGTGCCTACGTGGCGGACGCGGAGGAACGTGCCGAGCGCGCCGAACGGACCCGCGAGGAGGAGGCCCACCGCCGGGTGATGGCGGAGCGGTTGCGGATCGCCAGGGAACTGCACGACGTGCTGGCCCACCATGTGACACTGATCAACGTGCAGGCGGGGGCGGTGGCCCAGGTGATGGGCACGGACCCGGAACGGGCGCGCGAGTCCCTCGCCCACATCCGGCGGACGGGACGCTCCGCGCTGCAGGAACTGCGTACCACCGTGGGCCTCCTACGGCAGCCGGACGCGCCCGAAGGTCCGGACGCGCTGGTCACCGAGCCCTCCCCGGGCCTCGGCCGGCTGCCGGAGCTGCTCGCCTCGTTCTCCGCCGGCGGGCAGGCCGTCGAGCAGCGAGTCGAGGGAGCGGTGCGCGAGCTGCCGGCCGTCCTGGACCTCACCGCCTACCGCGTGATCCAGGAGGCGCTCACCAACGTCCGCAAGCACGCCCCCGGGTCCGCCGCCCACCTCGATATCCGCTACGGCCGCCAGGAACTGCGGATCGAGGTCACCGACACGGGCGCCCGCGCCGGACGGGCGGCGGCGGGCGACGGGACCGGGCACGGGCTGGTCGGCATGCGCGAACGGGCCCTGGCGGTCGGGGGCGCCATCGAGACGGGACCGCGCCCGGAGGGCGGCTACCGGGTCCTGGTCGTCCTGCCCATCCCCGCGGGGTCCCCGCCACCGGTCGCCGTGCCCGCTCCTGCGAGCGACGGATGACCGTCCGGGCGGTCAGGGTCGTGCTGGCCGACGACCAGTCGCTCGTCCGCGCCGGCCTCAGGGTGCTGGTGGACTCGGCGCCCGACCTGGAGGTGGTGGGTGAGGCGTCCACGGGGGCCGAGGCCGTGGAACTGACCCTTGACTCCGCGGCGGACGTGGTGCTCATGGACATCCGGATGCCCGGCACCGACGGCCTGACCGCCACCCGCCAGATCACCTCCGACGAGCGGCTGAGCGAGGTGAAGGTCCTGGTGCTGACCACGTTCGAGGCCGACGAGAACCTGTTCGCGGCGCTGCGCGCCGGAGCCAGCGGCTTCCTCGGCAAGAGCGCCGAGGCCAGTGATCTTCAGGAGGCGATCCGGATCATCGCCCGCGGAGACGCGCTGCTCTCCCCCGCCGCCACCCGCGGCCTGATCGCCCGGTTCCTCAGCGGGCCCGCCTCCACCGTCGACCACGCGCACTCCCGGCTGGCCGGGCTGACCGACCGGGAACGCGAAATCATGATCTTGGTGGCCGGGGGGCTCGGCAACCAGGAGATCGGCCGCCGGCTCGGCATCAGCTCGTCGACCGCGAAGACCCATGTGAACCGGACCATGACCAAGCTCGGCGTGCGCGACCGCGCCCAGCTCGTGATGATCGCCTACGAGACCCGGCTGGTGCGGCCGGGCACCGGCCTCCTGTAGTAGGCCGGGCCGCCGGTACCGCGAACGCGTTAGCGGCAAGATCGTGCGCGCGGCGGAAGGTCCGGCGCGATCGGGACGACAGCCTGGAGACGCGTAGCCCGCGACGATCCCAGGAGGTCGATCACTTGTCCGCACTCGCCCGATGGTGCCTTCGCCACAGATACGTGGTGGTACTGCTCTGGCTGGCGGCGCTGGCCGTGCTGAGCGGCGCGGCCATGGCCAAAGGCTCCAATACCGACGACAGCCTCTCCCTGCCGGGCACCGAGTCGAGGAAGGCCCTGGAACTGCTGCAGGAGTCGATGCCCGACCAGTCGGGAGAGGAAGCCTCGATCGTCTGGCAGACGCCGGGCGGTGACGTCCGCGCCGCCGGCACCCGGCAGCGGATGACCACGGCCCTCGACGGCATCGCCCGGCTCCCGAAGGTGGGGGCGGTGACCAGCCCGTACGCGTCGCAGGGCGCCCCCCAGATCAGCGAGGACGGGCGTACCGCGTACGCCACGGTCACCTTCACCGATCGGGACGCCGGACTGCCCAAGTCCGACGTCCTGAGGGTGGTGACCGCCGCGCACGACGCCCGGGCGCCAGGGCTGCGCGTCGAGGTCGGCGGCGGTGTCATCTCCGAAGTGGAGGAACCCGGGTCCGGCAACAGCGAGCTCATCGGCATCGCGGCGGCGTCGGTGGTGCTGTTCCTCGCCTTCGGTTCGCTGTTCGCCACGCTGCTTCCGATCGTGACGGCGGTGGCCGGGGTCGGCTGCGGGCTGATGGGCATCACGCTGGCGACCCACGTCGTCATCATCGGCGAGGTGGGCCCCATCCTCGGCGCCCTGATCGGCCTGGGCGTCGGCATCGACTACGCCCTGTTCATCGCGGTCCGGCACCGAAGCAATCTGAAGGCCGGCATGCCGGTGGCGGAGGCCGTCGTCAAGGCCCTCGACACCTCGGGCCGTGCCGTCCTGTTCGCCGGCGGCACCGTGGTCATCGCCCTGCTCGGGATCTTCGTGCTCGGCATGGGCTTCCTCAACGGCATGGCCATCGCCGCCGCGACGACCGTGGTCTGCACCGTGCTCGCGGCCGTCACGCTGCTGCCCGCCATGCTCGGCATGATCGGGATCCGGGCGCTCAGCCGCCGCGAACGGCGCCGCCTCCGCGGGAGCGCCGGCGCGCGGGCCGGGCTGTGGGAGCGCTGGGCCGGCACGGTGGGACGGCGCCCCCGGCTCCTCGCGGTCGTGGCGTTCGCCGTCGTCGCCGTCGTCAGCCTTCCGGTGCTGTCGCTGCGGCTCGGGTCGTCCGACGCGGGCAACAACCCGACCTCGACCACCAACCGGCAGGCGTACGACATGCTCGCCGACGGCTTCGGGCCCGGCTTCAACGGGCCGCTGCAACTGGTCGCCGAGACGCACGGAACCGCCGATCAGCGGGCGCTGGCCCGCCTCACCGATGAGGTCTCCGCGATGCGCGGGGTGGCGGAGGTGGAGTCGATACCGATGGAGCCCGGCGCGACGGTCGGCATCGTCCAGGTGATCCCGACGACGTCGCCGCAGTCGAAGGAGACCTCCGACCTCATCAAGCGGCTGCGCGACGACGTCATCCCGCCGGCCGAGCGCGGCACCACGCTCGCGGTGCACGTGGGCGGCCAGACCGCGATCTTCGACGACTTCGCCAAGGTGCTGACCGGCAAGCTGCCGCTGTTCATCGGCGTGATCCTCACGCTCGGTCTCCTGCTGCTGCTGATCGCCTTCCGGAGCCTGCTGGTGCCCCTGACCGCGGCCGTGATGAACCTTCTGGCCGCGGGCGCGTCCTTCGGCGTCATGGTCGCGTTCTTCCAGTTCGGCTGGGGCTCCGAACCCCTCGGCATGGGCGCCTCCGGACCGGTCGAGGCGTTCCTGCCCGTGTTCCTGCTGTCCATCCTGTTCGGGCTCTCGATGGACTACCAGGTGTTCCTGGTGAGCCGGATGCACGAGGAATGGGTGCGGACGGGGGACAACCGCCGGGCGGTCACGCTGGGACAGGGGCAGACCGGCCAGGTGATCACGGCGGCGGCCACCATCATGATCGTCGTGTTCCTGTCCTTCGCGTTCAGCGGGGAGAGGGTCATCGCCATGTTCGGCGTCGGGCTGGCGGGGGCGGTGGCGCTGGACGCCTTCATCCTGCGGACCATCCTCGTCCCGGCCGTCATGCACCTGTTCGGACGGGCGAACTGGTGGCTGCCCCGCCGTCTCGACAGGCGCCTGCCGCACCTGTCGGTCGACCCGGCGGACGACCCGCCGGCGCACCACCAGCCGAGCCCACGGCGCGTCCCGTCCTGAACGACCGGGGCATCCGTGCCTCTCGCGGTCACCGGTACCCGCTGCCGGCCCCTCCCCCGCCCGGCTCCGCGGCCGTCGCGGCGCCGGTGAAGTGGAAGCCGGTGGGCTGGATGCGGCCGGCGCGGATCGCCGCGGCCTCGTCGGCCTCGGTGGCGGTCAGGCCGTCGTGGAGGTACGGCAGCCACGCGAGGTGCTCCTGCCCGAACCGTGCCCGCAGTTCCCGCAGGAGCGCGCTCGACGGGTGCATCCGCTCACCGGCCGCCCACTCCGCGACGTACTCGCCGAGCGGGCGTGCCCGGCCCGCCGCCGCGTCCTGCCGCCAGCGGTCGCAGTGTGCGGCCAGGAACGCCTCCGGCGGGTACGGCGGGGCGGAAAGGTGAGCGCTGTACCACCGCGCGGTGGCCTCGTCGATACGGTCCCAGCCGAACTCGGCGACGAGCACGGTGCCTCCCTCGCGCAGCAGCCCGGCCGCCTTGTCGAGGACGTACCCGAGGTCACCGACGTGATGGAGCGACAGCGAAGCGACGACGACGTCGAAGGCGCCCGGGGTGAGCTCGGCGTCCTCGAACGCGCCTCGCCTGAACTCCAGCCGGTCCGTGGGCGCGTCCTCCTGCGGGGCTTGCGGGTCCACCGCGGTGACATGGTGCCCGGCGCGGGCCATCGCGCGGGCCAGGTCGCCGTCCCCGCAGCCGATCTCGACGACTCGGACGGGCCGGTCGGGCAGCCGGTCGAGGACGAACTCGTACCGGGCCGGTGGCTCCTTGCCGCGCACATCGCCTCCAGGTGCGTTCGCGATCACCGGTCCATCGTCGGCCCCGCCGCCCGCCGGCACCACTGAGACCTCGTTGGGTCTGGCATACGCTCGGGACATGCTTGATGTGCAGCGGCTGCGCGTGCTGGCCGAGGTCGCCGAGCACGGCTCGTTCTCGGCGGCCGCGCAGGCGTTGTACTGCACGCAGCCGGCGGTCTCCCGGCAGATCGCGGCGCTGGAGCGGGAGCTGGGCGTGCCGTTGGTGCGCCGGCTGCCGAGGGGCGTCCGGCTGACGCAGGCGGGCGAGCTGCTCCACGCGCACGCGCGCGCCATCCTCGCGTCGCTGGCCGCCGCCGAGCAGCAGGTGCGCGGGCTGGCCCGGCTGGACGGCGGCCGGCTGCGGATGGCCGCCTTCGCCACCGCCAACGTCTCCCTGGTCCCTTCGGTGATCGCCTCGTTCCGCGAGCGTCACCCCGATGTCGAGCTCGCGCTGACGCTCGGCCACCGGCCGGACGAGACGCTGGCCGCCGTGCGCGCTGGCGAGATCGACCTCGCCCTGATGGCCGAGTGGGGCCCCGGCCTCCCCGGCGACGCGGCCGGGCTGGAGGTGTCGCCGCTGTTCGACGACCGGCTCCACCTCGCGCTGGGACGCGGCCACCGGCTGGCCCCGGACCGGCGGGTCCGGCTGGCCGACCTGGCCGACGAGACCTGGATCGACGGCGCCCACCCCGACTGCTGCGGCCCGCTCGACCGCTTCCACGAGGCCGCCGGGTTCCGGCCCAGGATCGGCTTCCGGTGCGACGACTGGCACGGCAAGCAGGCGCTGGTCGCCTCGGGCGCGGGCATCACGCTCTTCCCCGAGCTGGCGCGCACGCGGGCACGCGACGACATCGTGCTCCTGCCGACCGTCCCGGAGTTGCCCGCCCGGCGCGTCTTGGCGGTCACCGGCGCGCCGCCCCATCGTCCGCCCGCGGCGCACCGCATGCTCGGCCTGCTCCGCCAGGCCACCGCGCCCCACCGGCGGCCTTCGGCGGACGTTCACGCGGGTGGCTCGGCACGCCGGCGGTAGATGAGGGGGCTGACGCCGTAGTGGCGTTTGAAGGCGGTGCTGAACGTGAACGGGCTGGTGTAGCCGACGTCCGCCGCCACGCGGGAGACCGGGAGGTCTCCGGCGCGCAGCCGGTCGGCGGCGACGGCCAGCCGCCAAGAAGTGAGGTAGGCCATCGGTGGCTCGCCGACCGTGGCCACGAACCGTCGCGAGAAGCCCGCGCGGGACATTCCGACCCGCCGCGCCAGGGACTCGACCGTCCAGGGCCGGGCCGTCTGGTCGTGCATGAGGTCGAGCGCGGCGCCGACGACGGGGTCGGAGCCGGCGCGGAGCCAGCCGGGCGGGTCGGCGGACGGAGACTCCGCCCATTGCCGGATGGCCGCGACGGTGAGGCAGTCGAGCAGCCGGTCCAGCAGGCTGGCCTGGCCGATTCCCACCCCGCGGATCTCGCCGGCGAGCAGCTCGACGAGCCCCGGATGGTGCTCGGCGGCGCGCACCAGCAGCGCCGGCGGAAGCGTCCTGATGAGCCGGGAGGCGATCTCGCTCACGCTCGGGTAGGTGCCGACGAGCATGGTGTCGCCTCCCGTCGCGGCGTTCCCCCAGGTGCGCACCCCGTGGTAGGTCGGTAGCTCCAGGCTCGCGCCCGCCGGGCTCTCGCACCGCCCGCCGGGATGGATCACGGCCTGCGGCGGACGGCCCGGCTCGTCGGCGAACAGGTAGGGGTCGGGCCTGGCGATCAGCAGCAGGTCACCCGGGCCGAGCCGCAGCGGGTCGCCGTCGTCGGGCGCGTAGCAGGCCGACCCGCCCGTCATCGCCACGACCGTCAGCGGCGCCTCGTCCTGGATCCGTACGGCCCAGGGCGGCGTCATCGTCACACGGAGCAGGAAGGCGCCCTGCGCGCGGGGCGCGTCCAGCAGCGCGGTCAGCGCGTCCACCCGCATCACCTTAGACGAATTCACATGGATGTGCGTCAGCGAGCCATGGATGATCTCGCTCCGGCCCGGTTCCCTGGATGTATGAGCACTCCGACATCCAACGCGCCGTTCCGCCGCCGGGGGGCCGCCGACCGACCGCGGCGCTCCGGCGGCGGCGCGCTGCGGACCACGAGCCTGATCATCGCCACCGTCACGACCGGGCTGACGGCGGGCGTCTTCACCGACTGGTCCAACACGATCATGCCCGGTCTGCACGACGTGGACGACCGCACGTTCGTCATGGCGTTCCGGGCGCTCAACGAGGCGATCGAGAATCCGCTGTTCGTCGGCGTCGAGTTCACCGGCGCGCTGCTGTTCATCGGCCTGTCGGCCGCCCTGCACCTGCGTCCCGGACGGCGGCGTGTGCTGCTGTGGGTCGGCGCGGCGCTGGCGTTCTACCTGGTGACGAACGTGGTCACGGTCGGCGTCCACTTCCCGCTCAACGACAAGATCATGGAAGGGGAGCCGCACTCCGACGCCGACTTCGCGGCCGCGCGCGCCCAGCTCGACGAGGCGAAATGGACCGCCTGGAACACCGTCAGGGCCGTGTCGACGACGCTCGCGTTCGGCTGCCTGACCTGGGCCCTCGCGATCCACCGCCGACACGGCGAGGGGTGAGCGGCGGGCTAGGGCCCGTCCTGGCCGATACACCACCATGACGATCTCCGACGACGTCGTCGAGCAGGCCGAGCAGTGCCTGCGCAACATCGAGGCCGCGCTCACCGAGGCGGGGTGCGGCTTCGCCGACGTCGTCCGGGTGCGCTACCTGCCGCCCGAGCGCGAGGACTTCGAGCCCTGCTGGCCGGTCCTGCGCCGCCGGTTCGGCGCCGTCCGCCCGGCCGCGACGATGCTCGTGTGCGGTCTCGCAGACCCCCGCATGAAGATCGAGATAGAGGTCGCCGCCCGGTGGCACAAAAAATAATCTAGTATTATTTCATGACCCGACATGTCGATGCCGACACCCGCCGGACCCAGGTCGCCGAGGCGTTGATGGCGACCGTTGCCGAGCGGGGGCTGGCCCGCACCACCCTGGCCGACGTCGCCACGACGGCCGGGGTCTCCGTGGGCCTCGTGCAGCGCTACTTCCGTACCAAGGACGACCTGCTCAGGTTCGGCGTCGACTGGGTCTACGGCCGGGCCCGCGAGCGGGTGCGGCAGGTGGACCTCGCGCCCCCGGTGCGCGGGATCGTCGTCCGGATCATGGAGACCTTCCTCCCGCTGGACGACGAGCGCGCCAGGGAACTGCGCGTCTGGCTGAGTTTCCTTCAGGCTTCGCTCACCGACCCGGAGATGGCCGCCACGCACAAGGCCGCCACCCGCGAACTGGTCGACGGGATCGCCGTGGCGTTCCAGGGCGCGCGAAGAAGAGGCGAACTCCCGGCCGGATTCGACGTCGCCACCGAAGCGACGGCACTGGTGGCGTTCGTGGACGGCCTCAGCCTGCACCACGCCGCGACCGGGGAGGGCTACGGCCCGCAAGAGTTGCGAGCGGCGCTGGTGCGGTACGTCGACCGCCTGTTCGAGGACGGGAGCCCCGGATGAGCGTGACGCTCGCGAGCGCGCTGGTCGGGCTGAGCCTGCTCGACAGCACGAGTTTCGGCACCCTGCTCATCCCGATCTGGCTGCTGCTGACGCCGGGACGCCTCCGTCCCGGCCGGATCGCCGTCTATCTGGGCACCGTCGCGGTGTTCTACTTCGCCACCGGCGTCCTGCTGACCGTCGGCGCCGACGCCGCGCTCGAAGGCGCGCGCGACGCGTTCTCCGGCGTTTCGCCCGTCCTTCTGCGTTGGTGCCAGCTGGTGGCGGGCGTGCTGGTAATCGCCTTGAGCTATTGGCTGGAGGCGCGGGCTCGCAGGCAGGGCGACTCGCCGGGCAAGGTGCGGCGCTGGCGGGCCCGGGCGATGGCGGGCGACAGCGGCGCGTCCGGCCTGATGAGCCTGGCCCTGGTGGCGGCGGCGCTGGAGGTCGCGACGATGCTGCCCTACCTGGGCGCGGTCGGGCTGATCGCCAACGCGGATATGAGCTGGCAGCTCACCGGCGCGACCCTGGCCGGTTACTGCGTGGTGATGACCGTCCCGGCCCTCGTCCTGACCACGGCCCGGCTCGCCGCCCACGCCAGGATCGATCCGCTCCTCCAGCGGATGAACGACTGGCTGACCAGGAACAGCGCGAAGGCGCTCGGCTGGACGGTGGGCGGGATCGGCATCGGCCTGGCCCTGAACGCGATCGTCGCCCTCGCCACCGACCCGTAGAAGGCCGCCGGAGCCCTTGTAACCGGGGACTCGAAGACGGGAGCCCTCGCGCAGGCGGCTTTGTAGCATCAGCGGTACCGAAGCGGTACGAACATCTGCAGATCGGGAGGCGGCGCCATGCCGGGGCTGGGGCGGGGTCAGAATCGGCGGCTGCGCAAGCTGGAGGCGGCGTTCGCCGGGACCTCGCTCACCGGAAGGGAAATGGACAAGGCCGCGCGCGCTTACGTCCGCGCTCTCCTTGAGGCACTGGAAAAGGATCCGCCGCTCGCGAGCCACCTGTTCGCCGAGTTCGACGGACGCATTCCCGCCGACGCGTACGCGTCGGCGTTCCGCCCCGCGGACCGCGAACGGCTCGCGGGCTTCACGTCGGGGCAGGACGTGAAGGTGCTGACCGTGGTGTTCGAGGTGGCCACGCGGCTGAGGCTTCCCGCCCTCCAGCGGACTGCAAGGGACCGGCTGGCCGAGACGCTCGCGGACCTCGGCGACGCCGACCGCCTGGTCACCGGCCTCAACCGCTGGCAGGAGCTCGGGTTGCTCGAAAGCGACGTCCTCGCGGACGCGCTGCGGGCGCACATCAGGAAGGCGCCCCTGAGCCGGGACGAGCAGCTGTGGAACGCGTTCTTCGCCCAGGTGCCGGAGTCGTCGGTGCCGGATCTGTTCGCCGTCCACGCCTTCCTCGGTCATGGCGCCCGGGCCGTCCGGCTGGCGCGAACGCCCGCCGAACGGCAGGAGGCGCTGCGCTGCTGTCTGGCGTCGTCCCGGATCGAGGACGTCCAGGCCGGCATCGAGCTGGCGCGCGCCGAGGGCGACGCGGGCAGCCTGGCCGCTCTGCAGGAGCACGCCGCCGAGCAGCTGCTGGAGGCCGGCGCGTACGCCGAGGCGCTTCCCCTGTTCCAGGCCGCGGGCCGGCGGGAGCGGGAGAGCGAGTGCCTGGAGCGGCTCGGCCGGCTCGGTGAGGCGTTGGAGGCGTGCCCGGCGGACCGTCCGGACCGGCTCGAACGGCTGGCCGGGGACGTCTGGCATGAGATCGACGCGCTCGTCGAACGGCGGAGATTCACCGACGCGGTCACGCGGGCGCACGAGGTCGTCGAGTGCCTCGACCGGGCCACCGAGCCGACCGAGGCCCTGACGCGGCGCCGCGCGGAGCTGGCCGCCCGCCGCCGGGCGATCGTCACGGCGGGACGGCTGCATTTCCAGGACGCGGTCGAGGACGCCGCGCCCAACGACCGGAACGAGGTCCGGCTGCGGTGGAGCCGGTTCGAGGAAGGCGCGGGCGAGCACGTCGCGGCCGCCCGGCAGGCCGAGAACGCCGGTGATCTGTACCGCGCGCACGGCCTGTTCCTGAAGGCCGGCCGGCTGGGCGAGGCCGAGCGGGTGCTGCGCGGCGACACCGGCGGCCGGGCGGCCCGGGCGGCCGCCCGGGAGGCGGGCGGCGACCTGGTCGGCGCGGCGGAGCTGTACGCGGAGGCCGGGCAGGCGGAGCAGGCGGTCGCGCTCTACCTGCGGGCGGACCGTCCGGCCGAGGCGGCCCGGCTGCTGATCGAATGGCGCGGCGACGACGCGGTCGAGGACGCCCGGCTGATCGACTGCCTGCGCCGCGGCGGCGACACCGACCGGCTCGTCGGGCTGTGCCTGCGGGCCATCGAGGTCCACGGCAGGGACACGGCCGGGTTCGAGGAGCTCCGCCGGCTGACGGACGACTCCCTCGTCCCGCCGCATCTGGAGCAGCAGGTGCGCCGGCGGCTGGACCTGCTCAGCGCGGACGACCGCGCGGCGTTCGAGGAAAGGGCCGCCGAGTGGGTGGCCAGGGCGCGGCACGACGTCGACGAGCGCTACGCCCGTATCTGGGCCCTCGACCTCGGCACCACCACCTCCGTGGCCGCCATCTACGACACCGTCCAGCGCGAGCCGGTGCTGTGCCCCTGGAAGGGACACCCGTTCTTCGCGTCGACGCTGAGCCTCGACGAGGACGGCAACGAACGCGTCGGCGTCGGCGGCGAGGAAATGCTCGCGAGCTGGGTGAAAGGGCACATCAGTGCCGCCAAGCGCCGGATCGGCGGCGTGACCAAGTACCGCATGCGCGGCCGCGTCTACCGGTCCGAGGAGGTGGCGGCCCGATTGGTCGCCCACGCGCGCGAAATGGTGGAGGAATTCCTCACCGAGCGGGTGCTGGAACGCGTCGCCGAAATGGCGCGCGCCGAACTCGACGAGGTCAGGACCGAATGGCTGACGGCGCTGCGGAATGATCACGATGTCCGGCTCGAAAGGTCCCGGGCGCTGCTGACCATTCCGGCTTTCTTCCGCAACAACCAGAAGCAGGCGACCCGCGACGCCTGCGAGATCGCCGGGGTGGAGCCGGCCCGGCTGATCCACGAGCCGACGGCGGCGTGCATCGCGGCGACCCGGCAGCGGCGGCTGACCGGCGAGGTCGTCGTCGTCGACCTCGGCGCCGGCACCCTAGACATCAGCGCCCTGAACGTCGAGGACGACGTCTACGACGTCCACCAGGTCAGCGGCGACACCGGGTTCGGCGGCAAGGACTTCGACGCGGCCGTCGCCGCTGCGCTGGAGGCCCGCCTCGCCCGGGACGGCATCGAGGTGCCCGCCAAAGGCAGGGACCGGCTCCGGCTGGAGATCGCCGCCGAGAACCTCAAGATCCAACTGTCCACGCAGCGCGAGGCCGAGTACCCGATGCCCGGATTCAACGGGGACCCGGGCTTCCGCCTGGGGCTGAGCCGGGACGAGCTCGCCGCCGTCCTCGCCGAGCGGCTGGACCGGCTCCGCGACACCTGCGAGAGCCTGCGGGCGGCGCTGCGGGAGGAGCCGGACCATCTCGTCCTGGTCGGCGGCCCGATGCTGTCGCCCCTCGTGGCGGGGGTGGTCGAGGACGTCTTCGGCCTGCGGCGCACGGTGCTCACCGATCCGCGGACCGCCGTGGCGACGGGCGCGGCGCTCCAGGCGGCCGTCCTCAGCGGCGTGCTCAAGGAACACGTCCTGCTCGACGTCACCCCGATCGCCCTGGGCATCAAGATCTCGCCCGAGCCGGGCACGGAGGAGTTCTCCACCCTGATCGCGGCCAACAGCAAGATCCCCGTCAGCCGGAACGGCATGTACACCACGACCAGGGACGGCCAGGACGGCGTCCGCGTCGAGGTCTTCAACGGCGACCTCCGCGCGGAGTCCAAGATCGGGCAGTTCGGGCTGGACATCCCGCCCGCGCCCGCGGGCGAGCCGGAGATCGAGGTGACGTTCGCCATCGACCCCAGCTGCGTCCTGGAGGTCACCGCGATCGACAAGAGGAGCGGCGGCCGCAAGTCGGTGCAGATACGCGACACCACCCTGCTGTCCCCCGACGAGGTCAGCGTGCTGGCCGAGCGGCAGCGGGCCCAGCTCGAACGGGAGGCGAGGCTGCGGGAGGCGGCGGAGATCCGGGACGAGCTGACCGGGCTCGTCGAGGAGGCCGACCGCTCACGGCCCGAGGCGCTGTTCCGGGAGTTCCGCACCCGGCTCGGCGACCACCGCGCCACCCGCGCCCGGCTCGACGACGCGACCGAACGGGTGCTCGCGGAGATCTACGGCCCGGTCCCGACCGAGCTGGAGACCGAGCTGCTGGGCCTGCGGGCGCCGATGCTCGACCTGGCCGCCGCCGCGCGCTCCCACCTCGGCCGCGACGACGCCGACCTCGCCGAGGGCAGGCACCTGCGGACCATCCTGGACGACCACCTCGCCCGGATGCGGACCGGGCTGGCCCAGGTGCGGCTGTGGAACACCGTCCTGGCGCGGCTCGCCGACTCCGCGGCCGACCCGAGGCACCGGTTCCGGAGCAGGCACGCGACGGGCGACTACGTCCGCGCGCTCGAAGCGCGGGCCGACCTTCCGGACCGGCTCGACGACGTCGAGGACGTCCGGCGCTGGCTGCACTGCCTGGCCGAGACCGGCGCGGCCGAGGAGTACCGGCGCGCCCTCACCGCCAACGCCGACCGCCTGGACACCGCCGTCCTGGAGACCGCCGCACCGGACGGCGCGCCGACCGAGGCGTTCCTGTCGCGGCTGCGGTCGGCGCTCGTCCAGATCGGCACCGGCGGCAGCGGCTTCCTGATCTCCGACCGCCTGGTGGTCACCGATCGGCAGCGGCTGGCCGGACGCGCCGCCGAGGACGTCCGCGTGCGAACCCGGACCGGCACGCACCCGGTCGGGCACATCTTCACGCCCGACTCACCGCACCTCAGCGCGGTCGTCCTCCAGCTCACCGATCCCGTCGCGGCGCCACCGCTGAGACTGGGCCACGCGAAGCTCGTCCGGATCGGCGACCGGGTCTACGCCGCCGGGGCCGCCGACCAGCCCCTCCTCCCCGGCGTGGTGGACGCGTTCGAGTCCTTCCCGGAGCAGAACCTCAACCTGTTCCGCACCGGCCACACCCTCCCGCCCGAGGCCGCAGGAGGCCCGCTGCTCAACGACCTCGGTGAGGCGGTGGGCGTCCTGACCGGCCCGCCCGGCCGTCCCGACATCGCCTTCGCGGTGACCATCGACGACCTCGCCCCACTCCTCACCGGCGCCGGCTTCGCCACGACCACCTAGCCCGAACAAGGTCCGCAGCGTCAGGGCCGGCCACTGATAGGAGGGGCGGTCTGGCCGTCCCCTTTGAATGGCGGGACGTGTTTCGCGGCGGTGTCCACCAATTGGTGGACGTGAGGTTCAACCGGTCGAGGCTGCCGGCGGCAGCGGCTCGACGGCCAGCATTCAGGTGACGGACAGCGCTCCCGCGCCGCACCCCTCCTGGAAAGGCAGCCAGTCGATGCGTACCCGACAAGCCCTCGTCCTCGCCCTCTCCGCCTCGGCCGTCGCCGTCCCCCTGCTCCACGCCCCGGCCACCGCGTCCCCCGGCGCCGCGCCGCCCGCCCTCACCTGGCAGCCCTGCGCCAAGCCCGGCGGCCCGGCCGGGCAGGAATGCGCCGAGCTGCCCGTGCCGCTCGACTACCGCGACCCGGACGGCCCGCGGCTCACCATCGCCGTCTCGCGGCTGCGCAGCGAACGTCCGTCCGCACGGCGCGGGACGCTGATCGTGATCCCGGGCGGGCCGGGCGCCTCCGGGGTGCAGCGGCTCACGCAGAAGGGGAACGCCCTGAGCGCGGCGCTGGACGGCGCGTACGACATCGTCAGCATGGATCCGCGCGGTGTGGGCGGGAGCACGAAGGCGAGCTGCGACCTCGACGAGGACGACCGGCACCTGGTGAACATCAAGTCCTGGCCGGGCCCGGGCGGGGACCTCACCGAGAACGTCGCCCGCGCCCGCCGCACCGCCGCCGCCTGCGACCGCAACGGCGGCGGGGTGCTGCGCAGCTTCACCACCCTCAACGAGGCACGCGACATCGACCTCTTCCGGCGGGCGCTAGGTGAGGAGCGGCTGTCGGCATGGTCGACCTCGTACGGGGCCTACGTGGCGGCGGTGTACGCGCAGAAGTACCCGGGGCACACCGACCGCTGGGTTCTGGACAGCAGCAACGACCCCGACCCGGAGCGCGTCGCGCGGGGCTGGCTGGCGAACTGGGCACAGGCCACCGACGACCGGTTCCCCGACTTCGCCGCCTGGGCGGCCGACCCCGCCCGCGAGAGCGAGGGGCTACGCCTCTCGGAACGAGCCGGGGACGTCCGGCCGCTCTTCCTCGACCTCGCGGCGCGCCTGGACCGCGCGCCGAAGGAGAGCACGACCGCGGGCGTGCCGCTCACGGGCAACCGGCTGCGGCAGTCGATGCACAACGCCCTGTCCAGCGACACCGCGTTCCCCTCGCTGGCCCGGCTGGTCAAGCAGGCCCTCGACCCGAAGGCCACCCCGGTCCTGACGCCTGACGTCGCCGGGCCGCTGCCGAACGAGGACGCGGCCGTGGCGACGGCGGTCGTCTGCAACGACGTCCGCTGGCCGCGCAAGTCGCTGTCCGCCTACGAACGCGCCGTGGCCATCGACCGCGCACGCCACCCGCTCACGGCCGGTATGCCCCAGAGCATCTGGGGCTGCGCCTTCTGGGACGCCCCCGCCGAGCAGCCCACCCGCATCACCGACGACGGCCCGTCCAACATCCTCATGGTCCAGAACCGGCGCGACCCCGCCACGCCCCACTTCGCGGGCCTGAAGATGCGCCAGGCCCTAGGCGACCGAGCCCGTTTCGTCACCGTCGAAAGCGGCGGCCACGGCGTCTACCTCGGCACCGGCAACTCCTGCGGCGACCGCACCGTCACCGGCTTCCTCACCACCGGCCACCGCCCCCACCACGACACAACCTGCGCGGCATAACCCCAAGAAAGGGGGACGGCCACCACTCGGCCGTCCCCTTGTGCCTTTCTAGATGCAGGCTCGACGTGAGACGAGACGTCCGCAAAGCCAACGGCAGGACCCCTCCCGGACAGTCGAGGCTAGGGTTCCGGGAATGAACGGCATGCCTCGATTCTCGTTCCATCAATGGGTGACCTGGCTGATCAACCCGGTCGGTTTCGTGGCCGCCGTGCTTGCTTTCCTGCTTCTGCCGTGCGCCTCCGTGTCGGTCACGGAGTGGTCCCCCATGGTGCTGCGCGACAAGTCAATGTTTCAGGCGGTCACCGACGATTCCGTGACGGGCGGTAACATCGCGTTCCGCGACGGCCCGCCCCATCAGTCGGCCCACCGGCCCCAATACAATTGGCCGGTCGCGCTGCGCATGGGCACGATCGTCACGGTCCTCGTCATGGCGGCGGGTGCGGGAACTGGCCTCGTTCGTCCTGCCGAGAGGCGTCTGCGGCGTGCCGCCCAGGTGGCGTCGGTGGCCGGGGTGTTCCTGGTGCTGGCGGTGCTGTCGGCCGCCGCACGGATGGAGGAGAACACGAATGTCATCCTCGTCAACGTATTCGGGAGCAGGGGGGAAGAAGATTTTCAATACGCCGCCGGTCCCGAGGCCGGATTCTGGGTCTCGCTCAGCGGGCTTGCGCTGATTTTCGCGATCAACCTCTTCGCGCTGCGCACTCTACGTCGACGCGGCTAATACGATCGGTGATCATCCGCGCCCGGCCGGGGCCACACCTGGACGTATTTCCTCAGCGCACTCCTGGTGCTTCATTTTGAACACATCCATTGGCATGTTTCGGTCGGATCACCTCGTTGCCCGGTCTCCACTGTGGTTGGACACTGAGATCTTCGTGCGTGAGCCGACACCGATGAGTTGTTGGGGTGTGCCATGAAACTCCACCTATCCGGAAGATTCCGCAGTGTGGCGGTTACGACCGCCCTCGCTCTGACACTGCCGCTGGTGTCCACGACCGCCGCGGCGCAGGCGCGGCCGGTCGCGGCGTCCAACCCCGTCATCACCTGGGACGTTCACGCTCAGACCGCCATTTACGAGGTCGCCCGGCAGTCGCCGACCGCGGCCGCCCGCAGCTACGCGATAGTGCAGGGCGCCGTGTACGACGCGGTCAACGCGATCGCCGGCACCCCGTACGAGCCGTACCTGATCGCTCCCCGCGCCCGGTCCGGCGACTCGACCCCCGCGGCCGTCGCCACCGCCGCCTACCGTGTGCTCCTCTGGCTCTTCCCCAAGCAGGCCGACTCGCTGCGCGCGCAGTACCGGGAGTCGCTCGACGCGATCCCCAGCGGCCGTCCCAAGCGCGGCGGCATCGCCGTCGGCGAAGCCACGGCCGAGGCCATGATCGATGCCCGCCACGACGATGGCGCGTTCTCCGACGCCAAGTGGCCCGTCGGTACCGAGCCGGGGCATTGGCGGCCGACTCCGCCGGAGTATCTCCAGGTCGGCGCCTGGTTCGCCACGCTGGAGCCGTTCGTCGTCGACCCCGGCGACTACCGCTCCCCGGGGCCACCGGCCCTTTCCAGCGCCGCCTGGGCCCGTGGCATGAACGAGGTCAAGGCCCTCGGCTCGGCCACCAGCACGGTGCGCACACCCGACCAGACCGAGGCGGCGACCTGGTGGGACGACCCGCGACAGGTGGAGTGGTCGATCCTCCGCCAGCTCGCCGAGACCCATCGGCTCAGCACCCTGCAGACGGCTCGCATGTTCGCGATGGTGGACGTCGCGGCCGCCGACAGCCTGATCGCTTGCTACAAGCAGAAGAAGCACTGGCACTTCTGGCGTCCCGTGACGGCGATCCCGCTGGCGGACACCGACGGCAACCCGGCCACCGACGCCGACCCGGCCTGGACTCCGCTGCGGACCACCGCACCATCGGCGGAGTACCCGTCCGGCCACGCCTGCTACAACACGGCGTTCACGACGGCCCTGCGGAAGTTCTTCGGCCGCGACGACGTCTCGTTCAGCGCCTTCAGCTCAGACTCCGGCACAACCCGCCACTACGACAGCCTCTCCGAAGCGCGGACCGAGCTGCTCCAGGCCAGAGTCTGGGCGGGGGTGCACTACCGCTTCGCCAGCGCCGACGGATATCAGCTCGGCAAGGCCGTAACCCGCGACGTCCTCGACCGAGCCTTCGGCCCCCGCGACACCTGACCGCAACAAGCCGCACGATCCACCACCGTCTAAGGGGACGGCCGAGTGGTGGCCGTCCCGGCGGTGGCCGGTGCTGAGGAAGGTGGTAACGGTGCGGTCGCCTAGGGCCTGGCGCATTTTCAGGCCCGCGAAGTGGGGCGTGGCGGGGTCGCGCCGGTTCTGGACCATAACGAGTACGGCCCGGCCCCCGGTTCCACCTGAAATGGCACCATCTGGTCACACTTCCCGGCCGCAGAAGCGTGGATGGCGGAGGTTGAAGCGCAGGCTTAGGCGTTAATGGCGCGTCGGCCGTGGGTTATGAGAGTGCCGACGTGCCGCGGGTTCGGCGCGGGCTCGATGTGAGACGTGACTTCCACGAAGCCATGGCCTTGGAGGATGCTCGTCCAGCCGTCCGGCTCATAGGCCCAGCGGTAGAGCCACACTTGCGGACCGTCGAAGCCGCCCCCGTAGATGCCTTGGACGCCATAGGACCCAGGAACCGCAGGGGCATGGGAGAAGATCAGCTTGCCGCCCGGGTTCAGGCGGTCGTAAATGAGAGGGAGCAAGGCATCGGGATCGGTGAACCAGACGGCGCCCCAAAATGGAGTAAATGGCGTCCCAGCGCTCGTCTGTGTCAGCGAGGTAGTCGATGACCCCGCCCTGCTCGAACTGGGCTGAGGGCAGATGGCCCCAGCGCTCCCGGGCGTGCCGGCACTGGGTCTCGGAGATGTCGACGCCGGTGGCCGTGATGCCCTTGGTCGCCAAGGCCGCGACAGCGTCGCCCCGGCCGGAGCCGAGTTCGAGTGCTGTAAGCGGGTCCCCGAGCAGTTCGCCACCTGGACCGTGGCCGGGGTACTGCGTCCAGCCGAACGCGTTCTTTAGCGCCTCTTCCGGCGTCTCATCGGTGACGCCCTCGGCGTAGCGATCCCAGTAGCTGGTGCGGTCGTCGACACTGGTCGGCATGAATGCGGGCCCCTGGTGGGTGGGTGGCGGGACCCGTGACACGGTAGCCGTGGAGCGGAATAGGCACTGCTGGTTCGCCTGACAGGGACGCCGAGAGGCAGGCGCCCGCGCGGCGCCGGCCCCTCGGCCGGGATGATGGTCAGTGGCAGTTGCTGCCTGGGTGGCAGGGGGTGCACTTGGCGAAGTCGGCCTCCCAGAGGGGCCAGTCGACCGTGAACCCGTTGGCCGCGACGATGTGGGCCGTCCGCTCGACGGAGCCGTCGTGCTTGAACTCGACCGCTGGGATGTGCTCCAGGAAGCGACCGAAGTGCCGGTCGCAGAACTCGCGGTAATTGCGGGTGTCGAGGATGAACCCGTGGACGGCGATGTCGACCAGCGGTCCGCAGCCGATCTCCAGGTTCTCGCCCCACTTCTCGATGGCGGTGATGAGGTAGGCGACGGCCTGGCCGAAAAGCCGCTCGGCCATCACGGTGTCGAAGGGGTGGTCGCGGACGAGGAGTGCGATCTGCCGCTCCCACACCTGCGGGTCGATGAACCTCTTGGGGTCTCTGGGCTGGGTGCCCGTCCGGCCGACGTCCTGGACGGTTCCGGCGGTCATGTGTGCCTCCTTGAGCCGTTGACCTGCCGCGAGTCCGGCGGTCTTTGCTTCACCGTCGGCCGGTTGTGGTGGCGGAAGAAGGCCGGGGCCCAGGTCGTGGACGTGGTGTGCATCTTCTGCACGCGCTCTGGGACGCGGTTGGCTGATCGGCTTACGGTCGAGGTTTGAGCTTTATGGAATGCCGCAGCGGGCGGCCAAGCCTCGCAATTCCGGGGACGTTCGGCCGGAGACCAGGAGGCCGGTCACCAGGTCGCGAACCGCCGGACGGGAGTGCGTTTCTTGAGGGGCCGCGCGTTCCGCGTGGAGGAGCGCCTGTAGACACTGGTCGCGGCGCCCCCACATCCCGTACGCGCGCGCGATGTCGGTGAAGTAGCGGGCCCGGCGTTCGAGCGTTGGAAGAGACCGGGGAGTGAGTTTTCGCGCGGCGGCGATCGCTGCGGCGGGGTCGCCCGCGGCGCACTCGGCGGAGATGAGGTGGAGCTGGACCGCGGTGGCGCTGAAGCCGCCGCCATGATCGCGTAGAAGCACACCTCCACCGAGTTGTGCGGCGGTCGCCGCTGCCTGTTCGGTTAGCTGTCGCATGCCTGAGCGGTCGCCGTCGTGGGCGGCGGTGTACGCGGCGGACATCACCAAGAGACCGCGTTCGGCCGTGAGGGTGGGGTCGCGGCCTCGGAGCATCTCGTCCTCGGCCATGTCCAGCGCGATCTGCGCCGCCTGGGTGCGCCAGCCCGCGCGACGCGCCAGCACAGCGAGGTTGCGCGCCGCCTCCCCGGCCACCAAGGGTCTGCCGGATGCGGCGGCGAGGGTGCGTGCTCGGTCGGCCGCGATCCAGCCGAGCTCCTCATCCAGCTTGATCATGATTCGCGTGACCAGGGTGTACGTCTCGGCGAGGACGGGGTTCGCCGCTTCTCCGGCTGAGTGTCCGCTGGAGATCAAGCGTGGTAGGGCGTCCGCGAGACGGCCGTACCGGCAGTTGTCATAGTCACGGATCGCCGCGCTGAGTGCCGGACGGAGTCGAGGCCGCGGTATGGGATGGCCCGAGTGGCCGGTCCCGAGCATGGCGTCGCGGATGCGAGCCAGAAGCACGTCTCGCGAACTGGCTTCGGAACCAGCCGCTGCCGCGACGGCGGCGCGGGCTGGTGCACTGGCGGCGGCAGCGGTGACCGCGAGGCTGGTCAACAGTTGGCGCCGCCGCACATCGTCCTCCGCTGGTGGATCGATCGTCACCGTAGCGGTGATGCCCAGTGTGGTCGGAGTGATTTCTAGAACTTCGGCGAGGCGGCGGAATATGCCGAGGCTCGAACTCATGGCGGACGCCGTGATCAGAGGAACGAGCTCGCGATAGTTATGCCCCGTCGAAAGATTCCCGGTCGGTTAGATCCCCCTGACAGTCGAAAGGGGACGGCCAAGTTTGGCCGTCCCCTTGGGAGTTTGCGGGTCAGGGGGTCGGGTCGAGTGAGCCGTCCTTGATGTCGGTGAGGAGGGACGTCCACGCGGACGGGGCGATGGAGAGCATCGGACCGTCCGCGTCCTTCGAGTCGCGCAGCGCCACGAGTCGACTGGGCAGCGCGACCACCTCGACACACTCAGCACCGCCGGTTCCACTGTGGCTGCTCTTGCGCCACAACGCCGCAACCTCAACGCACTCAGTGCCACCGCTTCCACTGTGGCTGCTTTTACGCCATGGGCGTTGGACATACTGCTGCCTGGTCATAGCTCAGACACTAGCCGTTCGATGAAGGTCCGGGAGTCGGAAGGGGACAACGCAGCGGCTCTCTGGTGGTCGAAAACCATATTGTAGCTGGCAATTGAATCGCTATCTTCGAGATACAAGCTAGTTCTGAGGTTCTCTATTAAGACCACAGACAGGTCGCTAGTGGTCAACGCAGTGAAGGACCCGTTGAGGCCAGCATGGCCACCGATAGCGAAGGGCAAGATCTGAAGAGTCACGTTCGGCAATTTCGAGACCTCAAGCAGATGAGTGAGCTGCTCTTTCATGACCTCAGGACCCCCGAACTGCTGACGAAGAGCGGCTTCGCTAACAATGGCCCAAAAATGTGGCGGCTTCTCCTCATAGAGGATCTGTTGACGACGCATTCGGATCTCCGTGAGCCCGTCAAAATCACTCATTTCACCCTGAGCGATGTCACACTCAATGACAGCGCGGATATAGCGCTGGGTCTGCAAGAGTCCTGAAACCAGATGGAGCTGGAAAGACTTGATCGACGCGGCCTCCGACTCCAGGGAGATGTAGTCGAGCGTCGCCGGATCGAGCTTGCCTTCGTAGCGCTGCCACCAGCCCCTCTTCTTGGAGTCTCGGGCCAGGTCGTAGAGGGCCTTGCGGCGGTCGGGGTCGGTTAGTTCGTAGCGGTCGAGCATGTGTTCCAGGGAGGGCTGGCGGATGCCGCGTTTGCCGGTTTCGAGCTTGCTGAGGGAGGACGGGGTGCGGCTCAGCAGGCGGGCGGCCCTCTGGAGGGTGAGGCCGCGGCTCTCCCGCAGCTCGCGCAGCATCGTGCCGAGCTTGCGGCTTCGCATGGTCGGGCGCTGCGGGTTGTCCATGGGGTAATCATTACCTGACGATGCGTAATCGGTGAAGGTTGTTGGCCGGGTTGGCCAAAGTGACTGAGTCAAAAGTGACTGGGGCCCGCGTGACCGGGGACCTTGGGACGAGGCTCGCGAACGCATCGCTTGAGGTGACGCGTCCAGCTCATTCTTTTCGGACACAACGTTCCGGAAGGAGTGGAGTAGTGACGGTGCCGACCCTGAGGTTCGACGCGCTTCTGTTGCCCGGGATGGACCGGGCGGCCGGGCACGCGCGACGCTGGCTGCGAGACGTGCTGGGCGAGCACCCGGCGCTGTTCGACGCGTCGCTCTGCATGTGCGAGCTGATCACGAACGCGCTGCGGTACACGGAGTCCGGGCGGGACGGGCAGGTCCGGGTTGAGGTCGGTCACTCGGAGAAGGTCGTCCGGGTCACGGTGGTCGACGACGGGGGCGCCGAGTCCGTCCCGCGTCTGGCCAGTGCGGGCGAGATGGCGGAGGGCGGCCGGGGCCTGATCGTCGTGGCGTTCATGGCCACGTCGTGGGGCGTCGAGCGGCGGGGCGAGGGCCACGCGGTCTGGTTCGAGATCCGCAGATGATCCGCACAGGCGCCCGTCACGGCCCCTGGCCTGTCGGCCTGATCAGGCGGGCTGCGGCCGCGGGTCGCGGAGGGGGAAATGGCACGCGGCGGTGTGGCCCGGGTCGAAGTCGCGCAGCACCGGCTCCCGCTCGGCGCACAGGGCCTGCGCGCGCGGGCAGCGGGTGCGGAAACGGCAACCGGACGGCGGGTCGAACGGGCTCGGCATCTCGGTGCCCATCCCGTTCTGGTCGCCGGGCGGCTCGGCGGCCGGGTCCGGTTCGGGGATGGCGGCGATCAGCCCGGCCGTGTACGGGTGCGCGGCGCGCAGGTAGATGTCGTCCGGGGAGCCGACCTCGACCAGCTTCCCCAGGTACATGACCCCGACCGTGTCGGCGAGGTACCGGACGACGGTCAGGTCGTGGGAGATCACCACGTAGGTGAGGCGGTGCTTGGCCTGGAGCCGCTTCATCAGGTTCAGCACCTGGGAGCGGATCGAGACGTCGAGGGCGCTGACCGGCTCGTCCGCGACGATCACGCGCGGGTTGAGGGCTAGAGCCCTGGCCAGGGCGATGCGCTGGCGCTGGCCGCCGGAGAACTCATGCGGGTAGCGCTCCAGAACGCTGTGCGGAAGGCCGACCTCGTCGAGGAGCGCGCGGATCGCGGCGAGCTGTTCCTTGGCCGATCCGATCCCCTGGGCCGCGAACGGCTCGCGGAGGATGGCGCTGACGCGCATGCGCGGGTCGAGCGCGTCGAACGGGTCCTGGAACATCATCTGGAGGTTGCGGCGGTGCCGACGCAGGGCGCGTCCGCGCAGCTCGCCGAGGTCGCCGCCGAGGGCGGTGACGCCGCCGGACGACGGCCTCTCCAGCGCGACGATCATCCGGGCGAGGGTGCTCTTGCCGCAGCCGGACTCCCCCACCAGCCCGAACGTCCGGCCCGCCGCGACCGAGAACGACACCCCGGACACCGCCTTGACGCTCCGCCGCCCGCCCGGACGCAGCGACCGGCCCGCCGGGTACTCCTTCACCAGGCCGTCGATGTCGATCACCGCGTCGGCGGGCCGCGCTTCCTCATCTGCGGCGGCCTGCGCGTCGGACGCGGCCGGGGCGAGCGGGCCGTCGACCGGGTTCCAGCAGGCCAGGGCATGGCCGGGGGTCGGCTCGGTGAGCGGCGGCTCGTCGGTTCGGCAGCGGTCGGTGGCGTGCGCGCAGCGGGCGGCGAAACGGCATCCGGCGGGCGGATCGGCGAGGTCCGGCGGGGAGCCGGGGATGGAGAACAGGGTGTGCTCGCGCCGCTGCGTCAGCCTCGGCGTGCAGGCGAGCAGGGCCTGCGCGTACGGGTGCCGCATGCCCGTGAACAGCTCGCCGGTGCGGGCGCTCTCGACGATGCCGCCCGCGTACATGACGCTGACGCGGTCGGCCCACCGCGCGATCACGCCCATGTCGTGGGTGATCAGCAGCATGGCCATCCCGAGCCGGTCCTTGAGGTCGTGGAGCAGCCGCAGGACCTGCGCCTGGACGGTCACGTCCAGCGCCGTCGTCGGCTCGTCCGCGATCAGCACCTTCGGCTCGCAGGACAGCGCCATCGCGATCATGACGCGCTGGCGGAGGCCGCCGGACAGCTCGTGCGGGTACTGGCCGAGCCGCTCGGCGGGCCTGGCGATGCCGACGAGCGCGAGCATCTCCAGGGCCCGGTCGCGCGCCTCCTTCGGGCTCGCGCCGCGGTGCAGCCGGACCGGCTCGGCGACCTGCGCCCCGATGGTCTTCGTCGGGTTCAGGGACGTCATCGGGTCCTGGAAGATCATGGCGATCTCGTTGCCGCGGATGCGCTGGTAGTCCTTCTCCGGCAGGCCGACCAGCTCGCGGCCTTCGAGCTTGATCGACCCGGCGGTGACGTGCCCGCCGGGCGGGAGCAGTCCCATGACCGACAGCCCGGTCATCGACTTCCCGCAGCCGGACTCCCCCACCAGGCCGAGCGTCTCGCCGCGGCGCAGGTGCAGGTCGACGCCGTTGACCGCGCCGACGGACGACCTGCGCAGCCGGATACCGGTGGTCAGTCCCTCGATCGCCAGGAGGCGGTCGTCGTCGGGCTCGTTCATGTGCGAGCTCCTGTGCGCGGTCATCAGCGCCTCCTCAGCCGGACGTCGATCGAGTCGCGCAGCGCGTCCCCGACGAAGTTGAACGCCATCACCACCAGGACCAGGCAGCCGCCGACCGGGTAGATCAACCACCATGAGCCGCTGAGCAGGTACGACACGCCCTCGGAGAGCTGCGTGCCCCACTCGACGTCCGGGTAGTTGAGCCCGAAGCCGAGGAAGCCGAGCAGCGACACCGCGATGATCGCGTCCGCGACCTGGAAGGTGATGTTCACGATCACGACGCCGAGGGCGTTCGGGATCAGGTGCCGGGCGATGATCCGCGCCTTGGTCGCGCCCATGACCGTCGCCGCCGCGACGAAGCCGCGCGAGCGCAGCGCCAGGACCTCGGCGCGGACGAGCCGCGCCGGTGCCAGCCAGGAGAACGCGCCCAGGATCAGGCTCAGCGACAGGACGGTCGAGCTGAACCGGGTGGCGACGATCAGCACGATGAACAGGAACGGGATCGAGAGGAGGGTGTCGACTACGCGCATCATGAGGCCGTCCACGACGCCTCCGGCCAGCCCGGCGATCGTCCCGTAGAGGGTGCCGATCCCGGTGGCGATCAGCGCGGCGAACAGGCCGATCTGGAGGGACGCCCGGCCGCCCTCCATGATCCGTCCGAGGACGTCGAAGCCCTGCGCGTCGGTGCCGAGCGGGTGCGCGCCGCCCGGCGGCAGCAGGCTGCTCACCGGGTCGACCGTGACCTGGTCGGTGACGTAGAGGTAGGGGCCGGCGAAGCAGAACAGCACGAAGAAGACGATGATGCCGAGGCCGGTGACGGCGAGCCTGCTGCGCATGAACGCGCGCGTGGTGAGCCGCCATGCGCTCGTGGTCTCCGGCGCCTTCGTCGCGGGGTCATTGGTCATGCGCGCCGCGTCCTCGGGTCGGTGACCGCGACCAGCAGGTCCGCCACGAAGTTGCCGAGGACGGTGAGCGTCGCCGCGACCAGGGTGTAGCCGAGCAGCACCGGATAGTCCTGGTTGTTCAGGCTGTTGAAGAACAGCAGCCCCAGCCCCGGATAGTTGAAGACCGACTCGACCACCAGGTTGCCCGTGAGCAGCAGCGGGATCGACATGCCGATCAGGGTCACCAGCGGGACGCAGGCGTTGCGCAGGAGATGCCGGGTGAGGACCAGGCGCGTCGACAGGCCCTTCGCCCGCGCCACCCGGATGTAGTCCTGCGCGAGCTGGTCGAGCGCGGCGGAGCGCTGGTACCTGGAATACAGCGCGACCGTGATGCCCGTCAGCGTCAGCACCGGGAGCAGCATGGCGCGCGGCTCGGTGAAGATGACGAAGTTGGAACTGGACTGGGCGGCCTGGGCCGGAAGCACGCCGAGGCTCATCGCGAAGACCTGGATCAGCAGCATCGCGAGCAGGAACACGGGCATCGAGTACGCGACGAAGGTGAGCGTGGTCAGCACGTTGTCGCCGATGCTGCCCCGCTTCACCGCCTGGAAGACGCCCAGCGGGACGGCCGCGCAGATCGCGAGGATCAGCGCCACGGCGGACAGCATCGCCGTGCGGCCCGCGTTCTCCGCCAGCAGCGCGTTCACGCTCCGGTTCAGCTTGTAGGAGTGCCCGAGGTCGCCGTGGAGCAGACCGCCCAGGTAGTCGAAGTACTGGACGACGAGCGACCGGTCGTAGCCGTGTTCGCGGTCGAAGGCGGCCACCGCCTCCGGGCTCGCCTGGACGCCGAGGATCGCCCGCCCCGGCGACCCCGACATCCCGTGCAGCAGCAGGAAGGTGATCAGCGACACGCCCAGGATCACGACCACCGACGTTCCCAGCCGCCGCAGCACGTACGGGGTCACTTCAGGTACCAGAACTCGGGCGTGAGGACGTTGGCCGGCATGTTCGCGAACGCGTCGGGCGGGCCGGACAGCTCCTTCTTCCACGCCCAGATGATGTGCGCGTTCGGCAGCCACAGCACGGGCAGGTCGGTCCGCAGGTGCTCGATCTCCGCCTGGACGGCCTTGCGGTCCTTGCCGTGCACCGACTCCCGGATCAACTGGTCGGTCTTGGGGTCGCTGTAGGCGCCGACGTTGCCCGAGCCCTTGGTGTCGAACACGCCCGACATGGTCGGGTACGGCTTCGTGGAGAACCCGCCCCAGGTCGACATCGCCCACTCCCCCGCCTTGGACGGCGCGGCGGGGACGTTGTAGTTCTGGATCAGGAAGCTGAACGTCTTCGGCGCGACGGAGATCGTGATGCCGAGCTTGCGGGCCTCGGACGCGAAGGCCGTGCTCACCGCGTTGTGCAGCTGCGGCTCGCTGCGGAAGAACAGGTTGAACTTCAGCGTCTGGCCTTGCGGGATCCCGGCCCCGCACTGGGACGGCCCGGTGCCGGGACGCTGACAGGTCGTCGCGCCGTTCGGCGTCACCTTCCACCCGTGCTCTTCGAGCAGCTTGCGGGCGGCCGCCGGGTCGTACGGATAGGGCGCGGTGCCGATGTTCCCGGCCGTGTACGGCGATGTCGCCGGAGCCGGGCCGTGGCTCTCGACGGCCGCGCCGTTGTAGATGCCCTTGCTGGAGATGTAGCCGGACTGGTTGATCAGCTGCTGCAGCGCCTGGCGAATGTAGTGCTGCGCGTAGAGCTTGTCGACGTTGTCGGTCGTGTCCTTGAAGTTGAGCATGATGAAGCTGAAGCCCAGCCTCGGCGCGCCGTAGACGTTGTATCCGGCCGCCTTCAGCGCCGCGACCTGTGCCACGTTGTTCTGGTCGACGGTGCCCACCGTCAGCTTGCCGCTCAGCAGCTGGTTGAACTTGGCGGTCTCGGACGTGAACGGCCGGAAGTTCAGCGTCTTGATGTGCGGTTTCTGCGGGCCGCCGTACGTCTCGTTCGCGGCCATCGAGTAGAAGTTCGTGGTGACGTCGAAACTGTTCAGCTTGTAGGGGCCGTTGACCGTCCGCCAGAGCGGGTTCTTCGCGAACGAGGCCGGGTCCCGCGACGCCTTGTCGAGGAAGGTGTAGATCGCCTTGGCGTTCTTGGGCGAGGAATGGTCGAGGATCGGCCCGCCCGCGGACGCGCGCGACCACTGCTTCACCGGAAGCGGGACGATCGACGTCAGCTGGTTGGCGGTGAACCATTCCGGGTTGTACGGCTCTTTGAGCTTCAGCGTGACCGTGTTCTTCGCGGTCGCCTCGGCTGCGGCGATGTTGTCGGGGAACTGGCCCGGGGTGTATTCGGCGACGTTCGCCGGGCTCTTCTCCAGCGCCGCCTTCACCAGGTCGATGTAGAAGACCACGTCATCGGCGACGACCGGGTTGCCGTCTGACCACGTGTAGCCGTCTCGCATCTTGATGGTGACGGTCTTGTTCCCGTCGGAGAACTCCGGCAGCGCGGCGAGGCTGAGCGTTTCGTTGACCTTGGGTTCGGCGCCCTGGGGGAACCAGTAGAGCGGCCGGTACATGAGCCGCTGGAACTGGTACGTCACGTAAGTCGAATTGAACGCGCCGGGCACGATCGGCAGCATGTAGAACGGCCCGGCGCCGGGCTGCTGCGCGATCTCGATGGTGCCGCCGTCCTTGGGCGTTCCGGACTGCGCGGGCAGCGACCCGAAAGTCTGCGCGCCCGCCTTGTGATCGGTGGAGGTGTTGCCCCCGCCGCTGCACGCCGCCACCGAGAATGTCAGCAGGACGGCCAGCGTCCCCGCGAACGCCGGTGAGTTCCGCCGGGCTTTGAGAGTGGTCATCGTCCCCAGACCGCCTTCGCGTAGTCGTGGAAGTTGAGGCCGAGGATCTTTTCGATCCGGGTCGAGGAGTAGCCGCGTTCCGCCAGCAGGCGGGCCAGTTCCCGGAACTGGTCGACGCCGCGCAGGTCGACGACGAACGGGAAGGTGTCACCGCGCTCACCGGCGGCGGACGCCCCGGCGGCCCGCCGCCGGGCGACCTGCTCGGCGAGGCGGTCGCGGTAGGCGTCCAGGTCGTCGATGGCGGTGATCGTCCCGTCGGTGCCGATGCCGACGTGGTCCTCGCCGCACACGTTGACCGCGTGCGCGATGTGCTCGACCACGTCGGCGGCCTTGGCGTGCCCGGACGCGTGCACGAACGGCATGAAGTAGATGCCGACGAAACCGCCCCGCGAGGCGACCAGCCGCAGTTCCTCGTCGGTCTTGTTGCGCGGCAGGTCGACGAGCGCGCGGCAGCCCGTGTGGTTGATCGACACGGGCTGCGCGGACGCCCGCGCCGCCTCCAGGCAGGTCCGCTCGCCGCTGTGCGAGAGGTCGACCATGACGCGGTGCTCGTTGAGGGCGTCCACGACGTCGCGGCCGAGGGGGGTCAGGCCCCGGTTGCCCGGCGCCATCGAGCCGTCGCCGACCTGGTTCGCCTGGTTGTAGGTCAGCTGGATGATCCGGACGCCGAGGTCCGCGAACGTGCCGATCCGCTCGGGACGGTCCTCGACGGCGGCGGCGTTCTGGAAGCCGTAGATGATGCCGATCCTGCCCTGGCGTTTCGCCTCGGCGATGTCGGCGGCGGCGCCGATCCGCGTCAGGTCGCCGGGGTGGGCGTCGATGATGGCGTCCCAGGTGCGGATCTCGTCCAGGGTGTGCTGGTAGGGCGGGAAGTCGCCCAGGGTGTAGCCGAGGGTCACGTTGATCGCGGTCACACCGGAGGCGTGCGCGTCCGCGAGCGTCCGCGCGTCGATGGTGAGCCGGTCGCTGGTCTGGACGAGGGCCGCGGCGGCGTCCGCTGAGGCGGGGGCGTTCGGGTTGTCCAGGCCGCCGAGCGCGTTGACGACGATGAAGTCCGTGATGTCGACGCTCACGCGGACGCCCTTTCGCTGGAGACCGCATCGGCGTCCGCCGCCGCGCGCTCGTGGTCGGCCCGGTCATAGTCGGCGCGGTCGTGGCGGTGGCCGCGCTTGACCGTCGTGATGATGCGGCGGAGGTTGCCGACGTCGTCGTACGGGTCGCCGGCGACGATCACGAAGTTGGCGAGCCTGCCGGGCTGGATCGTTCCCATCGCGTCCTCGGCGCCCGCGGCCGCCGCACCGGCGCGCGTGGCGGCACGGATGACGTCCCGCGGCGGGATGCCCAGCGTGTCGACCATGTAGCGGAGCTCGTCGTGGAGCGACGGGTACGGGTCGCGGTGCGGCGTCTCGTAGTCGGTCCCGGCGCAGATCGTGACGCCCGCCCGCCGGGCGCGGTCGATGACACGTTTCAGGACGTCCGGTCCGAGTTCGGCGGCGCCGGGCGAGCCGGGCGGGAACACGGCCATCAGGCTCGCGGTGGCGTCGAGGATCGTGCCGCGGCGGCGCATGTCGTCGAGCAGCGGGTCGACGGCGTCGACGGGCGCGGCGAGGAAGCGCTCGTAGGCGCCGGCGAGGTGCTCGCGCTGGCGTCCGTACGCCGCGGGACGGTCGGCGGCGAGATGGTAGGCGAGGTAATGGGCGTGCGACACGACGTCGACGCCCGCCGCGACGACGTCCGCGGGCATCGCCGGGAACACCGCCGCGTGCGCCCACACGCGCATGCCCTGCCGGTGCGCCTCCGCGGTGATCCGGGCGATCGGCGCGGCGTCGAGGTCGGCATAGATCTTGATCGCGGTCGCCCCGGTGCCGCGGGCGGCCGCGACCGCCAGCCGCAGGTCGGTGCCGTCGTCGACCGCCTGCATCCAGGGCACGGCGCCCGGCGCCGCCCCCCGCGTCACCTGCCAGGTGCGCGGGTCGTCGAAGAAGCCGGGGCCCGCCATCAGCGCGGCGCAGTGGATGTCGGGGCCGGGGATCTCGCCGACCAGCGCGGCGCGCGCGAGATCCGCCATCTGCCGCAGGTCGCCCGCCATCTCGCGGATGGCGGTGACGCCGCCGTAGACCTGCCGCCGCATCATCCGCTCCGCCTGGGCGCGGTTGGGCGGGGTGGACAGGTGCTGGTGGGCGTCGACCAGGCCCGGCAGCAGGAACGCGCCGCGCACGTCGACCGGTTCGGCGCCGGACAGGTCCGACGCGGTCAGCTCGGCGTCGGGGACGACCGCTTTGATCGTCGGGCCGTCGGTCAGCACGGCCATGCCGTGCCGGACGGGTCCGCCCGTGCCGTCGATCAGCGTCACGTCGCGGTAGACCGCCGTCCGGCCCGGCTCGGCGGGGGCGAAGAGCATGGGGGCCGGGTCGTTGCCCGCGACGGGTTGCTCGTCCTTGTCCGACATGGCGATCGCTCTGTCTCCGTTCTCCGAGCCTCGCGAGGGGTGGGGATTCGCAGCTCGGGTCGTTACATACACCGTAACAACTGTTTCAAAGCTAGCAACGTCTGATAGTGTGCGTCAAGCATCGGAAGGTGCGCTCACGACCTGGAGGGACGTTGCCCAGACCGGCCAGCTCTGCCGTGGACAAGGCCCTGGACCTCATCGAGACCGTCGGCCGGGCCGACCGCCCGCTCCGGCTCAGCGAGCTGGCGAACCAGGCGGGAATGCACCGCGCCACCGCCTACCGGATCCTGGTGGAGCTGGTCAGACGCGGCTGGGTGATGCGCAGCGAGGACCACTACCTGCCCGGTCCCGTCGTGCTCCAGTTCTCCCAGTCCGCGGCCGCGAACTCGCTGGTGGTGCTGAGCCGTCCGGTGCTCCGCTCGCTGTCGGACCAGACCGCGATGATGGTGAACCTCCAGGTCCTCGAACCCGAGGGCGGGCGGGTGATCGACGTCGTCCGCCCACCCCGGCTCGCGATGATCACCGACCTGCTGGGCGAGCTGCTGCCGATCCACAAGTTCGCCGGTCCGATGGCGCTGGTCTCCGCGCTGGACGAGGCCGCCCGCGTCCCCTACCTGCACGCCGCCGAGGAGCGGGGGCATCCGGCGTCCGCCAGGGCCGAGCTGCTGAAGGACATCGACCGCACCCGCCGTACCGGCTTCGCGCTGGAGCGCGGGCGCAACGAGGAGGTCATCGCCTCGATGAGCCGCGCCGTGCTCGCCACCGGCGGCGGACGGCCGATCTGCGCGCTCACGATCGTCGGCCTGGACAGCGAGTTCGACGAGCCCACGCTGGCGAAGCTGCAGGACCACCTCAAGGCGGCCACGGCCGAGCTCGAAGGCACCCTGAACGGCACGAACGACGCAGCGGGCGGGAGCGACGGGGACGACGGAGCCGGACATGGGTGACTCCGCGGGAAGCGGTGTCCTCGTCCTCGACCGGGAGCAGACCCGTGCCGCGGCGCGGCCGGACGCCGTCCTGGCGGCGGTGCGCACCGCGCTCATCGCCGTCGGCCGCGGTGACGTCTCCGCCCCGCCGCGCGTCGCGGCGCACTCGGCGCACGGGTTGCTGGGCGCGATGCCAGGATATGTCCCCCGGCTGGGGCTGTCCGCCAAGCTCGTGTCGGTGTTCGGCGACGCCGGCGCGAACGGTCACGGAGCCCACCGCGGCATCGTCGCCCACTTCGACGCCGAGACCGGGCGGCCGCTCGCGGTCATGGACGCCGAGGCGATCACCGCCGTGCGCACCGCGGCCACCGCGACCGCCGCGATGCTGGCGCTCGCCCGGCCGGACGCCGCCCGGTTCGCCGTCGTCGGCACCGGGACGCAGGCGCGGGCCCAGATCGGCTTCATCGCGTCCATGGAATCGGCGGACCTGGTGGTCGGCGCGCGGGATCCGGGGCGCGCGGAGGGCCTCGTCGCGGAGCTGTCCCTCGGGTCGGCGACGAGCGTCGAGGCGGCGGTCAAGGCCGCCGACGTCGTCTTCTGCTGCACGTCCAGCCGGCAGCCCGTCGTCCGCCGGACATGGCTCGCGGACGGGGCGCATCTCAGCTCGGTCGGCGGATCCGACGGGCCGGAGTTCGACGCCGAGACGCTGCGGGCGTCGTCGCTGTTCGTGGAGTGGCCGGGCGCCGTGACCGAACCGCCTCCGGCGGGCGCGTGGGAACTGCAAGGCACCGCCCCCGCCGACGCCACGCTGATCGGCGCCGTCCTCGACGGGCGGCACGCGGGACGGTCCTCGGCCGCGGAACTCACGCTGTTCAAGTCGACCGGCCATGCCGCGCTGGACGTCGCGGCGGCCTCGGTGGCCTACGACGAGGCCCGCGAGCGCGGACTGGGCATCACGGTGGACCTTTAGGGCTCGGTTTCGGTCAGGGCTTTCGGGCCACCGCGCCGTAGCCGTCGACGTGATCGGGGTCGTCCGCTGACTCGTCGGGGCGCCATCGCGAGATGGAGACCATGCCCGGGTCGACCTTCTCCAAGCCGTCGAAGAGCCCGTCGAGCTGCTCGACGCTGCGCAGGACGTAGGGCAGTGTCCCGGATTCGGCGTATTTCTTGGTGCCGCGCTTGGCGGCCTCGGACGTGTCGGTGCAGTCCCACAGCACCAGATAACTGCCGGACGGTACGCACGCCATCGTGTCGGACACGATCTGCTTGACGGTCCGGTACTCCTGGCAGAACCCCATCACGCCCATGAACATCACCGCGATCGGCTGGCTGAAGTTCAGCACGTTGGCCGCCTCGTCGAGGATCCGCTGAGGATTGTGATAGTCGGCGTCGATGTAGTCGGTGACGCCCTCAGGAGTGGTCCCGCGCATCAGGGCCCGGGCGTGGGCGAGGACCATCGGGTCGTTGTCGACGTAGACGATGCGCGATTCGGGCGCGGCCCGCTGGGCGATCTCGTGGGTGTTGGACTCGGTCGGCAACCCGGCGCCGATGTCCAGGAAGTTGCGGATCTTCGCCTCGTGCACCAGATGGTTGACGACGCGGATCAGGAACCGGCGGGACTGCCGCGCCAGCGGGACGAGGTCGGGGTTCAGCGCGGCGGTCGCGTCGCCGACCTCCCGGTCCACCTCGTAATGGTCTTTTCCGCCCAGCCAGTAGTTCCACGTGCGGGCCGGTGACGGGATGTCGGTCCGCAGCCGTGCCTGCACGTCCGCGGGCAGAGGCGAGGGCTGGTTCGCGGGTGGACGGCCGGGAGCGGTGCCAGATGAGGGCATCGTCGACTCCTCGAAATGGTCTCTTTGGGGAAGATCTTACGGTTTCGCCGCACGAGACGTGAGCGACCGACGAAACAAGAACCGAAAGGCTCCACGACCTGGGGCCGGTTGCTCGCCTTGGGGGCGTGGTGTGCTCCGACGGCGGGCCGATCCGCTCCCAGGGCGGGAACCCGAGGTCCGATGCGGCCCCGACGCCATTTCACCGACGGCCGAATGACACTCTCTCATGCCCGTAATGGCGTGGCTCTCGGCCCGCCGGGGTCGGTGGTCGACATGCTTGTGCGCACCACAGACAGGGGTGTCCGATCAACCGAGGGAGTTTTGCATGTCCATGGGCCCGCGCTGGCAGAGTTGCTGATCAGGCGGATCAAGCGCGGGGAGCTCGACCGGCGCTGACCGCACCACGCCGTCGGCGATGTGGGCCGTGCGCCGAGGTGAGGGCCCGGAGCGTCACCTCGGCTCGGCGAGCGCGGCGATGCGGTCGATCGACTCGTCGGCCGACAGCGCGGCCGCTCTCAGCGCCTCCCACGATCTGCGGTACATGTGCGTGATGCCGTCTTCCTGCACCTTCAGAGAAACCGACAGGTTCTCTATGTGCGCGACGTCCGGGAAATGGACCTCGTAAGCCGGAGCGAATTCCAGAAGCGTGAAGCTCTCCGAGATGATGGGTTCCCTGTGCACGTCCAATGGAAGCACGAAGATCTGCACATTCGGAAGCTTTGCCTGCTCGATCAGCGAGTGCAACTGCCTTCGCATAATGTCTTCGCCGCCCACCATGCGCAGCAATACGGATTCGTCCACGACAGCCGAGAGAGCGAGCGGGTTCTCCTTGGTGAGCAGTTCCTGCCGCCGCCTCCGAACCTCGACCTGCCGCGCTATGGCACGCGGCGACGTGGCGACGATCGCTCGTGAGGTCTCAATGGTGCTGCGGGCGTATTCCTCGCTTTGCAGAAGCCCTGGAACAACATAGGTGCCGTACGTCAGGGGGCGGCGTTCGCCTCGTCCTCCAGCGCCACGTAGGCGGCGAACCTCTCCGACACCGCGTCGCCGTACCTGGTCCCCCAGCCCGGCTCCGTCGCCGACTGCGCGAGCGCGAGGATTTCCCCCATGTGCGCCTCGTCTTGCAAGATCGTTATCTGCTTTGCAAACTGGGACATATCCGCCCAGCAATGGGTGGTCACACCGCACCTCCTTGACGCGATTCGGACAGTCCCCGCATCCGGATCGGGCGCAACTCAGCATCGGGCCCGCGAGGCAACGACGGTTCGCCGGGCCCTCCTCCGAGGTCACCCGACCACGCCCTGACCCAAGGAAGGGCGTGGCGGTGGAAAGGCCAGATTGGGGTCGCTCCGGTGAGTAGCAGCCAGCCAGTGCACAGGAGCATCCTTGCCATCGACATCGAGGGATCGACGGCGGCCGTGCGGACGAACCCGGTCAGGCAGCAACTGCGGTCGCAGGTCTACCGCCTGCTCGCCGTGGCGATGGGCCACACGGGAATAGACGGCCACTGGTGCGACCCGTTCGAGGACCGGGGCGACGGCGTGCTCGTGCTGATGCGCCCGGTGGACGAACTGCCCAAGACGCTGCTGCTGTCGCGACTCGTCCCACATCTCGCGGTCCAGCTCGCCGAGTACAACACGGGGCTTCCGGACAGGGAACGTCCCCGGCTCGGGTTACGGCTGCGGACCGTCGTCCACGCGGGCGAGGTCCACCGGGACGAGAACGGACCCTGCCGGCTGCTGGACTCGCCGAAACTCAAGCAGTGCCTGCGCGCCTGCTCGACCCCGCTGATCCTCGTCGTGTCGGAGGACATCTACTGGGGGATCGTGCGGCACGGCTACGACGGCATCTCCCCCACCACCTACAAGCCCGACCTGCGAGTCTCCATCGGCGGACGGCGCCGCACCGGTTACGTCCACGTGCCGTCGACGATTCCGGACACCCCGGAAAATCGCTCCATGGCCGTCGCATAAGCGAGTGGCCGGGATTCTCCCCATAATGGCTCCGTGTCCGTCGAGATTGCAGCGCTGCGGGTGGGCGGGTCGGTCGCGCAGCTGGCCGCGGGACGATGGCTCGCCGGGCGCGCCACCAGGGACGCGGCGGGCAAGGACCTGGTCGAGCTGATCAAGACCGGCTTCCCGGACGAGATCAGGCGACGCCGCGTCCAACGGCAGTTCGAGGGCATCGCGGACTCGTTCGCCGAACGCGTTCTCACCTTCGCCGGGCACGAATTCGGCGGCCTCACCGACGGCGACCGCCAGGCCGCGCTTCATGAAGTTATCCGGACGCTCGAAACGGCCGATCTGTCGGACGAGGCGTTGTTCGCCGTCGATGCCGACCCGGTCAAGCTGGCGCGAGGGCTCCGGTCCCGGCTGCCGGCCCGCGGGGCCGAATTCGAGCTGGGCGAGGCGGGGGCCCGGCTCTACGAGGTGACGCTGGACGAGTGCTGCGACTGCCTGGCCCGCATCATCATTCACCTGCCGCAGTTCGGAGCGCGCGCGTCCGTCGAGATGCTCGGACGGCTGAGCGGCCTGTCCGACCAGGTCGGCGCCGTTCTCGCGCGGCTGCCCGTGCGCACGCTCGACGCACCGGAAGGCGAGTCGGACGACGGTGAGTTCACCCGCCGCTATCTGGCCCTGATCAGCGAGTCTCTCGACACGCTCGAACTGTTCGGGGTGCGTTTCGAGCGGTTCACCCGTCCGCAGACCACGTTGAGCGTCGCCTACATCAGCCTGAACGTCTCCGACGAAGGGAAGCGTGCTCACCGTGCGGCGGCGGCCCAGGCCGTTCCCCTCAGCGAATGGCGGGACAAGGTCACGCCGGGCGCCGTGCGTGTGGAGGCGGCGCTGCGCGATCAGCGTCTGATGCTGTTGCGCGGTGAGGCGGGCGGTGGCAAGAGCACGCTGCTGCGCTGGCTAGCGATCACGGCCGCGCGGGGTTCGTTCAGCGGTCATCTGAGTGACTGGAACGGGTGCGTTCCGTTCCTCATCAAGCTGCGCAGCCACGCGGCCGGTTCACTCCCGCGTCCCGAAGAGTTCATCGACGACGTCGCGGGCAACCTCTCGGGGATCATGCCGCCGGGGTGGGTCCACCGGCGCCTGACATCCGGGCGCGCGCTGCTTCTCGTGGACGGGGTGGACGAGGTCACCGTCGCCAAACGGCAGCTGGTGAGAGCGTGGCTGAAGGACATCGTCGCCCAGTTCCGGCACATCCGGGTCGTCGTGACGTCGCGTCCGGCGGCGGCGGGCTCCGACTGGCTGCGCGCCGAGGGCTTCGGAACGGTCTTCCTCGAACAACTCTCACCGCCGGACGTGCGGACGCTCGTCCAGCACTGGCACACCGCCGTCCGTGAATGCCCCGACCTGCCATGCGCGCCGGAACGTCTGCCTGCTTACGAGGCGCGCCTGCTGGCACGTCTGGAAGCGGCTCCCCATCTGCGGACGCTCGCGTCCAGCCCGCTGCTCGCCGCTATGCTGTGCGCCCTCAACCTCGACCGCGAAGCACTCCCCCGCAACCGCATGGGCCTCTACGCGGCCGCGCTGGACATGCTCCTGGAGACGCGGGACACCAAACGCGGAATCCCCAGCAGCCTCGAACGCGATCAGAAGATCCGCATCCTGCAGGACATCGCCTGGCATCTTTCGACGAGCGCGCGCGTCGAACTGCCCAAGCCGATGGTGGAGCGGCTCGTCGCCGACCGGCTGGCGTCGATGCCCCAGGTCCGCGTCCCGCCGGACACGGTCCTGGACGAACTGCTCCAGCGCAGCGGCATCCTCCGTGAGCCGATGCCGGGACGCATCGACTTCGTGCACCGGACCGTCCAGGAGTACCTCACGGCCAAGCAGGCCGCCGACCTCGGCGACATGGACCTGCTCGTCCGGAACGCGCACCTCGACACCTGGCGCGAGACCGTCATCATGGCCGCCGGTCACGCCAACGACCCGCTCAGGCGCGAACTCCTCACCGGAATCCTGGCCCGCGCCCGCTCCGAGAAGAGGCGCACCCGCGTCCTGAAACTGGTGGCCGTAGCCTGCCTGGAGACGCTCCCGTCCGTCCCGGACGACCTCCGCGAGGAACTCGACCGGTGCCTGGACGACCTCGTCCCGCCCCGCAACGAAGCAGCGGCCCGTTCCCTCGCCACCGCAGGCGAACCCGTCCTCGCCCGGCTCCCGGAGACCCTGGACGGCCTCAGCACGGCAGCGGCCAAGGCGACGATACAGGCGGCCTGGCTGATCAACGGACCGGCCGCCCTGGACGTGCTGGCCCGCTACGCCACCGACGATCGTCGGTCCGTCCGTGAGGAGCTCACCCGGGCGTGGGACTACTTCGACACCGACGAGTTCGCGGAGCGAGTGCTCGCGCGGCTTCCCGCGGGAAGTGAGCTGACGCTGCTCCGATCGCCGCAGCAGGTGAGACGCCTCGGCAAGGTGCCACCGCTCGCCGATCTGTTCGTTCTGATGGACGAGATCCACGACTTCGACTTCCTCTCCCCGCACGCGGACAGCCTGGTCCGGCTGGGGCTTCGCTCGTACGCGACGATGGCGGATCCGGCATCTCTTCCACCGCTCCCGGCGCTCAGAAACCTCACTTACGAGATCGTCGGTCGCAGCGATCTTGGATTTCTGGACGACCTGCCGCGACTCGACCAGCTCTCACTGCACGGCTGTGACGAGGTCACGGACTACGCTCCGGTGCAACGCCAGACCGAGCTGACCGAACTGTCGCTGTTCGAGTGCTTCCGCCTGACCGGCCTCAGCGCGCTCGGGCCGCTCGGCTCGTTGCGCGGTTTGAGGATCGCCGGTTCCCGCCTCAGCGGCGCCGGCGGCCTCGAAGAGGTCTGTGAGGCCGCCCCCGATCTCCGGGAGCTTTCCGTGGGCTACTGCACCTGGGTATCGGATCTCCGCCCGCTCACCGGCCTCCCGCTGACCGGCCTCTACCTCTACGGCTGCAAGAACGTGGCCGATTTCGATCCGATCTCCTCGCTGAGCGAGCTCCGCAGTCTGAACATGTACGACACCCTCATCGATGACCTGAGCCCGGTGCGGAGCCTTGCGAACCTGGAGGGCCTGTACCTGATGGACTGCCGCCGCCTCACCGATGTCCGGCCGCTCGCCGACCTGCCGAACCTGAAGGTGCTCGCTCTGGAGGACGCGGCACCCGGTCTGGATCTCTCGCCGCTGGCCGCGAACCGGAAGCTCACCGTCCGAATCGCGGCGGGGCAGGACGTGCGCGGGGCGGAGGCGTTGGGCAGACGGTTGAAGATCACCTAGCCGCTCGCGTCTCGACGTGAACCTCCCGGCCGCTCGCTGGGCGGGAAGCACTGGATGTCGGGTCTGTCACAATCGATTGACCTCGACTTTGGTTGAGGTCTAAAGCTGGGACGCGTGGAGCAGGGCGGTTTTGTCGGACCCCGGCGGAATACTCCCGAGACCTGCGGAGTTTAATGGTTCGCGAAAGTGTCAGTCGCTGCACTATTTTGCGGCGGTAACCCCTGAACCAGCCCCACGGTCCCTGCGTGCCCGCATGCGCGGGCCCCGACGATTGGAAGTGAGTTGAGCGCTGCCGCGTCCCCAAAGACAGCGGAAGGCCCGTTGAAGGAGTCCGACGCCGGCGGAGGTCTCGACCGCGGCGTGCTCGCCGTGGCCGGGGTCGTGATCATCGGCGCCGTGATGGCGATCCTGGACGTCACCGTCGTCAACGTGGCCATCAATGACCTGGCCAAGGAGTTCAACACCTCGCTGGCGACGATCCAGTGGGTCGCGACGGGCTACACGCTGGCGCTGGCCACGGTGATCCCGCTGACGGGCTGGGCCTCGGCGAGGTTCGGCACCAAGCGCCTGTACATGATCTCGATCGGGCTGTTCGTGCTCGGCTCGACGCTCGCCGGCTTCGCGTGGTCGGCCGAGACCTTGATTCTTTTCCGCGTCCTGCAGGGTCTGGGCGGCGGCATGATCATGCCGGCGGCCATGACGATCATGACGCAGGCGGCGGGGCCGCAGCGGGTCGGCCAGGTGATGAGCATCGTCGGCGTGCCGATGCTGCTCGGCCCGATCCTCGGCCCGATCATCGGCGGCTATCTCGTCGACGACGTGTCATGGCGGTGGATCTTCTTCATCAACCTGCCGATCGGCGTGGTCGCGCTGCTGCTGGCGGCCAAGGTCCTCAAGCGCGACGAGCCGAAGCCGGCCGAGCGGCTCGACGTCATCGGGCTGATCCTGCTGTCGCCCGGGCTCGCGTCGCTGATCTACGGCGTGGCCAAGGGCGCCGAGTCCAGGGACTTCCTGGAGACGCAGCCGCTGATCTTCACCGTCGCCGGCGCGCTGCTGGTGCTCGGTTTCGTGTTCCGGGCGCTGAACGCCGAGAACCCGCTGATCGACCTGCGGCTGCTCAAGCGCCTGCCGGTGGCGGCGGCGTCCCTCACGATGATGCTGTTCATGGTCGCGTTCATGGGCGCGATGCTGCTCCTGCCGCTGTACTACCAGAACGTGCGCGGCGAGGGCGCGATGAACGCCGGTCTGCTGCTGGCCCCGCAGGGGCTCGGCGCGATGCTCACGATGCCGATCGGCGGCAAGCTCACCGACAAGATCGGCCCCGGCAGGGTCGTGCTGTTCGGCATCACCGTCGTGGTGGCGTCCGTCGCGGGTTTCGCCGCGATCCTGGAGTCGGACACGTCCTACTGGGCGCTCGGCTCGGCGCTGTTCGTGATGGGCCTCGGCATGGGCCTGACGATGATGCCGACGATGGCGGCGGCCATCCAGACGCTCGTGCACGACGAGGTCCCGCGGGCCAGCACGATGCTGAACATCATCCAGCAGGTGTCGGCGTCCATCGGCACCGCGATGATCTCGGTGCTGCTGGCCAACCGGATCACGACCGAACTGGGCGCCGCCGGGATCAGCGGCGGCGGCGAGATCGGCAGCGCGGAGAAGGTGCCGCCGGCGGTCATGGAGAAGATCGCGCCGCCGATGGCGGACGCGTTCCAGCACACCTACTGGTACGCGGTCGGGCTGCTCGTCCTGGCGTTCCTGCCGGCGCTGCTGCTGCCGCGCAGGAAGCCGGACACCGGCGCGGTCGACGCGCCGATGCCGATGCACTGACGCGAACGCCCGCGAGGGCGCCGCTGGCGCGTTCCACGCCCCGGCCGGGGGATTTCCCATCCCGGCCGGGGCGTGCGCCGTCTCGGGCGGGCTCAGGGCGTCTCAGGCGGGCTCAGGGGCTTCTCAGGCGGGCTCAGGGGCTTCTCAGGCGGGCAGGGGGTGGTCGTCCGGCCAGTACTCGGCCTTCAGGAGCCGCTTGTAGAGCTTGCCGGTCGGGTGGCGGGGCAGCTCGGCGCGGAAGTCGACCGAGGTCGGGCACTTGTAGTGGGCGAGCTGCCCGCGGCAGTACGCGATCAGCTCGGCCTCCAGCGCCGGGCCCGCGTCGTCCATGGTCAGGGGCTGGACGACGGCCTTGACCGCCTCGCCCATCTCCGCGTCCGGGACGCCGAAGACGGCGACGTCCGCGACCGCGGGATGGACGGCCAGGACGTTCTCGGCCTCCTGCGGGTAGACGTTCACCCCGCCGCTGATGATCACGTAGGAGCGGCGGTCGGTGAGGTAGATGAAGCCGTCCTCGTCCACGTAGCCGATGTCGCCGAGGGTCGTCCAGCCGTGGCCCCACGGGTCGCGGGACGCGGCGGTCTTGGCCTCGTCGCCGTGGTACTCGAACGTCGGGCCGTTGCCGAAGTAGAGCGTGCCGGGGGTGCCCGGCGGGAGTTCGCGGCCGTCCTCGTCGCAGACGTGGACCTCCCCGAGGAGCGGGCGCCCGACGGTGCCGGGGTGGGCGAGCCAGTCCTCGGCGTTGGTGTAGACGAAGCAGTTGGCCTCGGTGGCGGCGTAGTACTCGTGCAGGATCGGGCCCCACCAGTCGATCATCCGCTCCTTGACCGGGACGGGGCAGGGCGCCGCGGCGTGCACGGCCGCGCGCATGCCGGACAGGTCGTAGCGGGCCCGCGTCTCGTCGGGGAGCTTGAGCATCCGGATGAACATGGTCGGCACCCACTGGCTGTGCGTGACGCGGTACTTCTCGATCGCGGCGAGGGCCTGTTCGGCGTCGAACCTCTCCATCACCACGACGGTCGCGCCGAAGCGGTGCATCGTGACGCAGTAGCGCAGCGGCGCCGCGTGGTAGAGCGGGGCCGGGGACAGGTAGATCGAGTCGGCGTCGGGCTGGAAGAGCAGCGACAGCAGCCCGTACAGGATGTTCTGGCTGCCCATGGGTCCCTTGCCCAAGGGCGGTTTCACGCCCTTCGGGCGGCCGGTCGTCCCGGACGAGTACAGCATGTCGTGGCCTTCGCACTCGTCCTCGATCGGCGTGGGCGGGTGCTGGGCGACGCGTTCCTCGTAGGAGTCGTAACCGGGGGCCGTGCCGCCGACCATGAGGCGCAGCGGCACGTCCGGCGCGGAGCGCACGGCGGTCTCCACCGACGCGCCGGCGATGAACGCCTTCGCTCCGCAGTTGCCCGCGATGTAGGCGAGTTCCTCGGCCTGGAGCCGGGTGCTCACGGGCGTGTAATAGAGCCCGGACCGCTGGGCGGCCCAGGCCACGGCGAGGAAGAGCGGATCGTTCTCCAGCATGAACGCGATGTGGTCCCCCGGGCGCAGCCCCTCCGCGCGGAGCAGCTGCGCGAGCCGGTTGGACTCCTCGTTCAGTTCCCGGAAGGTGACGGTCCTCCCGGAGCCCGCCATGATGACGGCGGGCTTGTCGGGCGTCTGCGCGGCGATCTGCCCAAGGTGCATGGGCCGCACGCTACCGGCCTGGCGGCCGGTGTGGACCGTCGTTCGGTCGGGCGGGCCCGGTCGAGCCGACCTGGCCGTGCGGGCCCGGCCGAGCGGGTGCGGCTGAGCGGTCAGACGAGCATGTGGTCGAAGTCGCCGTCCTTGGCTCCTCCCACGAAGGCCTCCACCTCCTCGCGCGTGTAGACGAGCACGGCTCCCTCGGGATCACGGGAGTTGCGCACGGCGATCTCCCCGCTGGGGAGTTCGGCCATCTCGACGCAGTTGCCGGACGGATTGCTCCGCCGGCTCTTCTGCCACACGAGTTCGCCGCGCCAGACGTCCAACATCTGTAGGCCGTCCATCGTTGGTCTGCCCCCTCTAGGCGTCTCAGCCTCCACGCGGGAGGCCGCGATCTCGCCCCACCCCACACAATGGTACGAGATGCACGTGCATTCGTTCTTGCATCGGTTCATGCAGACGGTCTTGCATCTGCACGACTTGAGGAGCAAGATAGCGAACGCTCGCCGGTGACCACCCCGCACGCCTCTGAGGTTGTTGACCATGACCGTTGACCAGGCAGACGAAGTCGCGGCCCCCGCCGCCATGGGGGGCGGCCGGCCGCGGCACGCCCCGGCTCTTCACCCGTGGCCGGACGCGCCCCCGGCGCGCCTCGGCCCGGACACCCCGACGAACGTCTCCGCGCACGGCCCCGCGCACGCGCCCGCCAGCACGGCCCCGGTCGTCGTGCCGGGCCTGGCCGGGCTCTGGCCCGCGCCGCACGCCGGCACCCCGCGCCTGGCCCGCCGGGTGTTCCCGGCCGAGATCACCTCGCCCCGGTCGGCGCGCGAGTTCACGCAGGCCACGCTGGACGAATGGGGCCTGTCCGGCGCCGCGGGCGACGTCGTCATCGCGGTGTCGGAGCTGGTGACCAACGCGCTGCGGCACGGCATGGAGGGACTCCCCCAGCCGCTGCCGCTGTGCCCGATCCAGCTCGTCCTGATCGGGCACCCGAGGCGGCTCGTGATCTCCGTGACCGACCCGGGCGGGCGCGCGCCCGAGCCCGTCCCGAGCGACCCGGCCGGGTTCGTCGAGGGCGGCCGCGGCCTGCTGGTCGTCGGCGCGATCAGCGACGCGTGGGGCTGGGCGCGGCTCGCCACCGGCGGGAAGGCCGTCTGGGCGGCCTTCGACCTGCGGGTCAGCCCTCCGGCGCCGCCGGAACCGGCTCCGTCCGCTCCGACCGGTCCGCGGGACGCTCCAGCTCGCTGAGGAAGTCCTGCGCCCAGCGGTCCACGTCGTGCTCGATGACGCGGCGGCGCATCGTGCGCATCCGCCGCGCCTGGTCGGCGGGCTCGGCGTCCAGCGCGGCCAGCAGCGTGCCCTTGAGCCCGTCGATGTCGTACGGGTTGACCTGGAACGCACCGCGTTTGAGCTCGGCGGCGGCACCGGTGAACTCGCTGAGCACGAGCGCGCCGCGCAGGTCCTTGCGGCACGCCACGTACTCCTTGGCGACGAGGTTCATGCCGTCCCGCAGCGGTGTGACGACCATCACATCGGCGGCGAGATAGAGCGCGGTGAGCTCGGCACGGTCATACGAACTGTGCAGATAGTGGATGACCGGAAATCCGATTTCTCCGTATTCGCCGTTGATGCGGCCTACCTGCTGCTCGATCTCCTCCCTGAGCAGCTGGTACTGCTCGACCCGCTCCCGGCTCGGGGTCGCGATCTGCACGAACACGGCCTGCCCCGGCTTGAGGCGGCCGTCCTCGAACAGCTCCCCGAACGCCTGCAGCCGCTGCGTGATGCCCTTGGTGTAGTCGAGCCGGTCCACGCCGAGCAGGACGGTCGCGTCGCCCAGATCGGCCCGGATCTCCCGTGAGCGCTCCTGGACGTCGGGGTTCTCCACCAGGTCGTTCAGCTCGCCCACGTCCACGGAGATGGGGAACGCGCGGGCCCGGACGACCCGGTCGTCCCAGAACACGTCCTGCTTGACGTAGCGGGCGTCCAGGAGCCGGCGGCAGAGCCGCACGAAGTTGGCCGCCGCGCCCGGGAGCTGGAAGCCGACCAGGTCGGCGCCGAGCAGCCCCTCCAGGATCTGCCGCCGCCACGGCAACTGCCAGAACAGCTCCAGCGGCGGGAACGGGATGTGCAGGAAGAAGCCGATGCGCAGGTCGGGACGCAGCTCGCGCAGCATCCGCGGGACGAGCTGGAGCTGGTAGTCCTGCACCCAGACGACGCCGTCCCGCGCCGCGACCCGCGCCGCCGCCTCCGCGAACCGCCGGTTCACCTGGACGTAGGCGTCCCACATCGAGCGGTCGTAGACGGGCGGCGCGACGACGTCGTGGTAGAGCGGCCAGAGGGTGGCGTTCGAGAAGCCCTCGTAGTAGAGCTCCACCTCCCGCGCGGACTGCGCGATGGGGTGCAGCGCCATGCCGTCCTCCTCGAACGGCTCCAGGCTCTCGTCGGGCGCGCCCGTCCAGCCGATCCAGGTTCCCTTCCTGCGCCGCATCACCGGGGCGATGGCGCTGACCAGGCCACCTGGGCTTCGCCGCCAGCGCGGGACGCCGTCCGCACCGACGGTCCGGTCGACCGGAAGCCGATTAGCCACCACAACGAACTCACTACCGCGCGACACTGCGACCCGCCTCTCCAGGAACTCCCAGTGATCACCATGCCCAGAAACGGACATCAGGAACATCTTGTCACTTCGACGTTAAGGCGAGATGTCCTGAAAAGACCGGTGTCAGGTGAGCGGGGCGGCCATCCAGGGGGGATTGGATCGAACCATATTCCTTTCTGGGCAGGTAACTCAGGTTTACCCGGCCGCCATACCGGGGGTGACCCGGGACGAAAGAGTTATCTAGATCACACTTCTTCAATCCGGGCGGGGGCGGGAGAGCCAGAGGCCGGTGGGCAGGTGCGTGATCCGGAGCGTCACCGGCTCACCGCGAGCGAGGTACTCGCCGCGCGCGCAGAAGAGGTCGACGCGCAGGTCCTGGTGATCGGCCGGCCGGTCTCGCGCGCCCAGCCGGCCTCTCCGGCGCGCGCGAGGCCGCGGGCGTCCGGAGGTCGGCCTGGAGGCCCCGGAGCCGCGTGGCGTCCGTGTGCGGCGGCTCCAGGGCCTCCAGGCCGCGCCGGAGCCGCCGCGCGAGCCGGAAGTCCCGGTGGACGGCCGGATCCGCGAGGCGCGCCTCCAAGGGAGGCGTACTCGGCGACGATCGCCTCCAGCCCGTCCACGCCCATGGCGCCAGGGATCCCAGCGAACCGGGATCAGCGCACCGATGGGCCGTGGACGGGCCGGGCGAACGGGCCGGCGGCCCTGGGGCGGTGGGCGCGCCGGCCGAGGGCCGGGCCGGGTCAGGTGGGGGCGGACCCGGTCCGGCGTGGTCGGTCGGGGCCGGGGGTCAGGCGGGGATCGACTCGCGGTCTGAAGCGTTCTGGCCGCGGCGGCCCCAGATGACGCCGTCCAGCGAGAACCGGCCCGCGCCCGTGCCGGCGAGCAGCAGCGCCCCGGCGAACAGGACCATCACGTACTCATAACCGCCCTTGTCGAGGAAGAAGCCCTGGTCCATGTGGACGTACCAGAACGCGCCCGCCATGTTCACGGCGATCAGCACGCCCGCGACCGGTACCAGGAGCCCGACGATGAGCGCGATGCCGCCGAGCAGCTCGACGTAGGTGGCGAAGACGGCGGCCACGTCCGGCAGCGGGATGCCGAGTTCGTCGAAGCCCGCGGCGGTCTTGGAGTGACCGGCGTCGGCGAACTTCTTCCAGCCGTGCGCGACGAAGATCGCACCGACCGCCAGCCGTCCGATGAGCAGACCCGCGTCGGACAGCACGGGGTAGCGACGGGGTGGGAGCATGCCTCGGTCTCCTCTGGTTGAAGGTTCAAATATGAACTTCTCCCGACGCTAGCATTTGATTCAAATCCAGACCATTTTGAAATTTCACACGACGTTCGAGCCAACTAGAATCACCAGGCCACCTAGAATCGGCGCATGGACCAACCCCTCGACGCCCTCGAACCACGGGAGCTGCGCGCCTGGATGGCCTTCCTGGCCGCCGGCCATCTGATCGACCACGAGATCGAGCGGCAGCTCAAACGGGAGGGCGGGCTCTCCCACGCCGAGTTCGAGGTGCTCGTCGGGTTGAGCCTCGCCGAGGGCCGGCGGTTGCGCATGTCCGACCTCGCGCGCGTGGTGATGGTGTCGAAGAGCCGCTTGACGTACCAGGTCACCCAGCTCGAACGGGCCGGGCTCGTACGGCGGACCGGCAACGAGACCGACCGGCGGTCGGTGTGGGCGGAGCTGACCGGTCAGGGCGCCGAGGTGCTGGCCAAGGTCCGGCCCGGGCATCGCCGCGTCGTCCGCGAGACGCTGATCGAGGTGCTGGCCCCGGAGGAGATCGACCTGCTCGGCGACGCGCTCGGCCGGGTGGCCGACCGGCTGCGGGAACGATGACGGCCGGACGCCGGGGAGGCGGCGCGGATGCGTGACTTCGGCGGTGTCGTGGAGCGGTCGCCGGTCCGCGTGGTCCGGCCGAGGTCGGCGGGCGAGGTCGCGCGCGCCGTCCGCGAGGCCGCCGCGCAGGGGCTGGACGCCGTGCCGCGCGGGCTCGGGCACTCCACCTACGGCCAGTCCCTCACCGGCGGCGTCTCGATCGACCTGCGCGACCTGACCGGCGTCGAGATCGTCGACGGAGCCGGGGGCGGGGCGCGGCACGCGGTCGCCGCCGCCGGGACGACCTGGCGCGAGGTCCTGGCCGCGACGCTGCCGCACGGCCTGGCCCCGCCGGTCCTCACCGACTACCTCGACGTCACGGTCGGCGGGACGATCTCCGCGGGCGGCGTCGGCGGGACGTCCCACCTGTGCGGCACGCAGGCCGAGAACGTGCTCGCCCTGGACGTCGTCGTGGACGGCGGCGAGCCCGTGGTCTGCTCCCCCGCCGTCCGGCCCGGGCTGTTCGACGCCGTCCGCGCCGGGCTCGGACGGCACGGCGTCATCACCCGGGCGACGCTGCCGCTCGTCCCGGCGCCGGAGCGCGTGCTGTGCTGCACCGTCCCGTGCCGGGACGCCGCGGACCTGCTCCGCGTCCAGCGCGAGGTGCACGCGGACGACATCTCGGCCCAGGTCAAACCGTCCGCCGACGGGGAAGGGTGGATCTACGAGGCGAAGGTCTCCCGCTTCGGGCACGGGGCCGAGCCGCCGCCCGGCACGACCGAGACCGAGGATCTCCCCTACTTCGACTTCTGCGACCGCATGCGTCCCGACGTCGAGGAGCTGGTCCGGCTCGGGGAATGGGTGCGCCCGCACCCGTGGGCGATGGTGTTCCTGCCCGGGGCGCACGCCGCCGCGGTGATCGAGGCGACGCTGGCGGACATGACCACGGACGACCTGGGCCACAGCGGCGTCATCCTGGTCAAGGCCCTGCGGGTCGGGTACGTGCCGATGCTGGCCGCGCCGGACGATCCCGTCCTGTTCAGCGTCCTGCGCACCGCGTCGCCGGGCTGCGCGTCCGTCGCGCGGATGCTCGCCGCGAACGGGGCGCTGCTCGCCCGCGCCCGCGCCGTGGGCGGCACCCGCTACGCCGTCGACTCGGTCCCCGGTTAGCCCACCGGACAGCCGGCCCGGAACGGGCGAGGCGCCGCGAGGCGGGTCAGGTGCCGAGGTAGCGCAGGACGGCGAGGACGCGGCGGCTGTAGCCCGTCGCGCGCGACAGGTCGAGCTTGTCGAAGATCGCGTTCACGTGCTTCTCCACCGCGCTCTGCGAGATGAACAGGATCTCGCCGATCGAGGCGTTGGTGTGGCCCTGCGCCATGTGGTCGAGGACGTCCCGCTCGCGCGGCGTGAGGCGCGACAGCGGATCGGCCCGGGTCCCGTGCGCGGCGAGGAGGCGGCGCACCACCTCGGGGTCGAACGCCGCGCCGCCCGCGCCGACGCGGTCGAGGGCGTCCAGGAACTCGTCCACCTGCGCGACGCGGTCCTTCAGCAGGTAGCCGACGCCGGTGGTGTCCGCGGTGATCAGCTCGGTGGCGTAGCGCTTCTCCACGTACTGCGACAGGACGAGGACGCCGACGTCCGGCCAGCGCTCCCTGATCTTCAGCGCGGCGCGCAGGCCCTCGTCGGTGTGCGTCGGCGGCATCCGGACGTCCACGACCACGACGTCCGGCGGCCCGGCCGCCACCGCCGCGAGCAGCGCGTCCCCGTCGCCGACCGCCGCCTCCACCTCGTGGCCCTCCTCGGCCAGCAGCCGCACCAGGCCCTCGCGGAGCAGCGTCGAGTCCTCGGCCAGCATCACCCGCACGGCAGCTCCGCGGTGATCACGGTCGGGCCGCCGGGCGGGCTGTCGACGCCGAACGTCCCGTCCAGCGCGGCGACCCGGCGGGCCAGGCCGGCGAGCCCGCCGCCGCCCGGGTCGGCTCCGCCGCCGCCGTCGTCCTCGATGCGCACGCCGATCATTGTGGCCGATCCGGTGACATCCACCCGGACCCGGCCGGCGCCGGAGTGCTTGGCCGCGTTCGTGACGGCCTCGCAGACGACGAAGTACGCGGCCGTCTCCACCGCGTGCGGGGGCCGTCCGGGGAGGTCGTAGCCGATCGTCACCGGCAGCGCGGAGCGTTCGGCGACCGTCTCCAGCGCGGCGCGCAGGCCCTCGCCGTCCAGCGCGGCCGGATAGACGCGCCAGGTGACCTCCCTGAGGTCTTCGAGGGCCCGCTGCGACTCCTCGTGCGCCTGTTTCAGCAGGTCGGTGGCCTTCTCCCGGTCGCCGGCGCGGCGGGCGCGGCCGATCAGCATGCCCAGCGCGACGAGTCGCTGCTGGACGCCGTCGTGCAGGTCGCGCTCGATGCGGCGGCGCTCGTCGTCGACCGCGTCCACCACCTCCGCCCGGGTGACCGACAGCTGGGCGATGCGCCGCTCGTACTCCTCCAGCGGGCTCGGCCCCAGGCAGCGCCGCGCGACCGTCCTCTCCAGCGCCGCGACCCCGACCAGGCCCTGGACGGCCAGGAACAGCAGCACCAGCCCGAAGATCGCGGTGTAGAGGACGATCCACCAGCTCGGCGGGATGCCGTCCAGGTAGTCGCCCGTGACCCACCAGCTCACGGCCAGCGCGACCGCCATCGCGGCGCCGTAGGCGAGCAGCAGCAGGATCATCGCGCCGAGCAGCCCGACCGGCACGCGCAGGACCAGATACGCCAGGGCCTTCAGCGGGCCGTACTGGACGGGCCTGTCCTCGCCGTGGAACTTCCTGAGCCGCCACCGTTCCAGCTCGGTCACCGCTTGGGCGGCGTCGGCGACGACCGTCGGCACCACGCGCTGGCCGCGCGAGAAGGCGAGCGAGTAGGCCATCAGAAGCGCGGCCACCGCCAGCAGGACGAGTTCCACCCCGGCCGTGACCGCGCCCAGCGACAACCCCACCGTGGCCCGCGCGACGCCGCGCGGGCCACGGAGACGGCGGGGGCCGCTCGGGTCGTGGGTTTCAGAAGGTTCGGTCACGTTCGAACTCTCGGGTGCCCGCGTGGCGGCCGCCCGTCCATCGTCCCTGGTCCGCCCACTGGTCCTCCGCACCTGCCCGCGCCTTCGCCGACCGCGCCTTCACGATACGCACGACGACGAACAGGGCGGCGCCGAGAACGGCGAGCGCGAGCACCCCCTTGGAGTAGACGCCGACGTACTCCTCGACCGTCCGCCAGTTGTCGCCGAGCTGGTACCCGGCGAGGACGAACGTGGTGTTCCACAGCAGGCTGCCCAGGCACGTATAGATCAGGAACGTCGCCATCCGCATCCGCTCGACCCCGGCGGGGACGGAGACCAGGCTGCGGAAGATCGGGATCATGCGCCCGAAGAACACCGCCTTGCCGCCGTGCCGCGCGAACCACGCCTCCGTCCGGTCCAGGTCGGACAGCTTGACCAGCGGGAGCCGCGCCACGAGCGCGCGGATGCGGTCCCGGCCGATCAGGGCGCCGATCCCGTACAGCACCAGCGCCCCGACGACGCTGCCGACCGTCGTCCAGACCAGCGCCGCCACCAGGCTCATCCGGCCCTGCGCGGCGGTGAACCCCGCCAGCGGCAGGATGATCTCGCTCGGCAGCGGCGGGAACAGGTTCTCCAGCGCGATCGCCAGCCCGGCGCCCGGCGCGCCGAGCTTGTCCATCAGGTCCGTCGCCCATCCCGCGATGCCGCCGGTCGGTTCGCTCCCGGACGCCGCGTACGCCATTTCGATCATGTTGAAGACGCTAGGAACCCGCAGGTCCCGCCACCATGGAGAACACCGCCCGTTCAACCGGCCGCGTCCCGCACCCCGACCCTGCGGAAAACCGCACCCCCAGACGACGCGGACACCGGCGCGACGGAGCCGGCTGAAGGGCCCGAGCGGCCCATGGACGCCCAGATGGCGGCCATACTGGGCCGCGAAGACCGACCAGCGGATTCAGCGGAGAGTGAAACCCGCTCCGGCCAGGGCCCGTGCCGGAGAGGCTCGCCGCACCGGTTCCCGCAGGCCGCACGGGTTCTGGACACGGGACCGCGGCGGTTTCGGACACCGTCCCGGCCGCCGTCGGGGTAAAGAATCTTTTTGATCGACTTTTCAGTAAAGAACCTTTCTTGTAGCGTTCGCAGGGTTTTGTGAAGTCAATTCATGATCGAAAATCTCGCCGCAAGATCATAAGGACGCCGCGATGCCCCTCGCCACCGGCCTGGCCGCGGCCGCGCTCCTCGGCCTGCTGACCTTCCTGGCCACGGCGCGGCGCGGCGGCGGCCGACACCGCTCGGCGAACGAGCACCCCGAGTCCCTGACGGCCGTGCTCGGCCCGGGCGACGAGGAGTACCTCGCCTGGCTCGCCGACCACCACTGGCCTGGCGACGAGTACCTCGAACTGGAGCAGGAGTGGCTCGGCGAGCCGGCGGCCGCCGAGCAGGCCGGGCCCTACGAGTCGCCGCTGTGCCCCCGGTGCGACCTGCGGTGCGAGGACGTCTGGCCGTGCCCCACCTGCGGGCGGATGCTGCACTCGTCGTGCGGCCACGGGATGCGGCGCCGGCGGGTCGACCGCCCGTACCGCACCCACGGCACCAACCCGGAGGCGGTCATCGCGGAGTGGATCTGCACGGGCTGCGCCTCCGTCGTCGGTCTGGACGTCGATCACGGCGGCGAACCCGACGAGGGTCTTCTGCGGTGAATCGGGGGTGATTGCCCCGCCTTGTCCGGCTTCACACGCATTGAACGGTAAAGAATCCCTCATTGACTTGCATATTTCGGACGGGCAACGGCAGGCTGCATCTATGTCCTTAATCACAGGGACACCCTGGAGGACCCCGTGACCGCACAACACGACTCGATCTGCCCGCACGAGCCGCACTGCCCGGCTCCCGACGACCTTGACCGCGAGGCCGCGCGCACCGTCGCCAGCCACCCGGAGCAAGGGTGGAGCCTGCTCTGCAACGGGATCGTCGTCTTCGACGACACGGGCGAGCTGCTCCCGGACGGCCGCGTGATCGCGCCGCACCGTCCCACCACCGCCGCCTAGGCCGCGGCTACCGGTCCCTGCCCTCGGGCCCTGTCATGGGGCCCGGCACGGCGCCGGCGGGTCACCTGATCACATGACGGTCGAACCCGAGCCGCGCCAGTTCCTCGTACGCCGCCCACACCGCCGCCGGGACGGGCATCGGCACCTGGAAACCCCGCTCCGCGTAGACGACCATGCGCTGCAGGTCGCCCACCATCAGCTCGACGAACTGCCGCTCGTCCGCGACGAACGCCTCGAACCCCAGCTCGGGCGCGGACGCCGTCCAGCCGACCCCGGCCCACTGGCGCCGCGCCGTGGCCAGCGCCCGGCGCGTCATGTACGGCTTGGCGACCAGGATCCCGCTCCCCACCGCAACGCCCCGCTCCGCCAGCAGCCGCCTGGACGCGGTGATGTTCTCCCCCGTGTTCGCCGCGGTCTCCTCCAGCAGCAGCGCGCGCTCGGGGACGCCGTGCTCGCGCGCGACGCGTCCGAACACCCGGGCCTCGGTCAGCTCCCACTCCGAGGTGACCTTCCCGCGCCCGCCCGACACGACCACCAGCGGCGCCCACCCCTCGTGCCAGAGCCGCGCCGCGTGCACCGCGACCCGCGTGTCGTGGCACCCCAGCGCGAGGATCACGTCAGCCTTGGAGAGGGGCTCGGACAGGACGAGATGGTCCCAGACGATCCTTGCCAGCTCGCGAGCACGCGCGTCCACCTGAGACTCCACGGGGTCATTGTCCCCGGCGATCTGCATGTCGGGCTCCCATCCGAAGGATCGTCCCGGTAGCGTTCAACTGTTTCGCTCCTTACGCAAGAATCATGTGGAACTCGCCCGCGGAAGGACGGTGTGGTGTGATCGCAGTCCTGGTCCTCGTGGCCCTGGTCGCCCTGTTCGGCCTCTGCCTGCCGAACCTGCTCCGCCCCATGCCCCCCGCCCACGCGCTCGCCCTCGACCCCGACCCGCCGCCCTCGGGCGCGTCCCCCACCGCCCACCCGGAGTCGATGACCGCCGAACTCGACCCGGCCGACGAGGAGTACCTCGCCTTCCTCGCCGACGCCCTCTGGCCCGACGACGAGTACCTGGAACCCGAGCACACCACCGACGGCGAGGAGGAACCCGGCGGCAGCGGCATGCGCCTCTGACCCCGCCCGACCGCCTTACCCGCGCGCCCCGCGCCCGCGGTCACTGGTGGAAGAGGGCGCTCACGGATTCGCCGTTGTGGATTCTGCGGACGGCCTCGGCCAGGGCCGGGGCTATGGACAGGACGCGGAGCTTGTCGCTGCGGGCGCCGTTCGGCACGGGGACCGTGTTCGTGCAGACGATCTCCAGGACGTCGGGCTCGGCGGAGAGCCGGTCGAGGGCGCCGGCGGCGAACAGGCCGTGGGTGCAGGCGACGCGGATGGCGCGGGCGTCCAGTTCGCGGAGGCGGTCCAGGAGTTCCAGGACGGTGCTGCCCTTGGCGATCTCGTCGTCCAGGACGATCACGTCGCGGCCGCCGACGTCGCCGATGACGGAGCTGATCTGGACGCGGTCGTCGGCGAAGCGCTGCTTGGCGCCGGCGGCGACCGGGACGCCGAGCAGGCGCGCGAAGGCGGCGGCCTGCTTGGCGTTGCCGAGGTCCGGCGAGACGACCGTGGTCCGCGACAGGTCGTGGCCGCGGAAGTGGGCGGCGAGCTCGCTGAGCGCGTGCAGGTGGTCGACGGGCACGGAGAAGAAGCCGTGGACCTGCGGTGAGTGCAGCGTCATCGTCAGGACCCGGCCCGCGCCCGACGCCACGAGCAGATCGGCGACCAGCCGGCCGCCGATCGAGATGCGGGGCTCGTCCTTCTTGTCGGAGCGGGCGTAGGAGTAGTGCGGCATCACTACGGTGATACGGCTCGCGGACGCGCCGCGGGCCGCGTCGCACATCAGGAGCAGCTCGACCAGGTGCTCCTGGACGGGCGCGACGAGCGGCTGGACCAGGTAGACGTCCCGTCTCCGGCAGTTCGCCTGGAGCTGGACCTCCAGGCAGTCGTTGGCGAACCGGGAGACGCGCACGGGGCTGAGCGGCACCCCCAGATGGGAGCACACCTCGGCGGCCAGTTCGGGGTGGGCGCTACCGCTGAACACGGCGATCTCTCGCACGAACCGCTCCTCACATGATCGACAGCGTTCATGCTAGGGGCCCGTGGAATCGTGGTACCGATCGGTGTGAGGGGTGGTCCCCGTCACACGGCCGGCAGGGGCTCGCCGGTCTCCAGGAGGGTCTTGAGCCCGGACAGGACGTGCGGCCAGCCGTGCCGCGACATGTCCAGGAGGGCGGCGCCCGCCTCGTGGACGACCGTCAGCTTGACCGTCTCCCCGGCGGGTTCGATGTCGAAGGTCACCTTGGAGCGGGGTTCGGCGAGGAGTTGGGCGCGCTTGTCCTCGTCCACGCCGACGGCCTTCGCCCATTCGGGCGTGAACGTGTGCCAGGTGTAGGAGAGGCGGCGGGGCGGGTCGGCTTCGAGGACGACCTGCTCCGGGTCGGCCATCGTCGCGTTCTCCTCGTGCCAGGTGATCGTGGATCCGGGCGTCCAGTCGGTCTCGAAGGCGACGCCCCAGTAGCTGCGGGTGAACGCCTTGTCGGTCAGCGCCTGCCAGAGCCGTTCCGGCGTGGTGCGGATGTAGGTGGTGTAGACGAACTCGTTTCCGGTCATGGGGTCCTGCTCCAATGCGGTCTTGAGGTCGGCGAGCGCGTTCGCGCGCTGCCGGTCGTACCGGCTCATCCAGCGGTCGGCGATGGCGTTGATCGGGGCGGCGTTGAGGTAGTGCAGCTTCTCCCGGCCGCGGCGCGCCGTCGTCACCAGGCCCGCCGCCTCCAGCACGGCGAGGTGCTTGCTGACCGACTGCCGGGCCATGTCCAGCCCGGCGCACAGCTCCCGGAGGGTCTGGCCGTTGCGGCCGTTGAGGCTGTCCAGCAGCCTGCGGCGGTTCGCGTCGGCGAGCGCCTTGAAGATCTCGTCCATGCACCGTCCCAATACGCAGCCATCTGGCTGCCTTTAACGATAGGCAGCTGAACGGCTGCATGTCAATCGGGAGTCACGGTTTGCGGCCGACGGCGCCGAACGCGTCCACCGCGTCCGGTACTTCGGGGCCGTCCGGACGCCAGTGCGTCACGGAGACCACGCCCGGCTCCAGCAGTTCCAGGCCGTCGAAGAACCGTCCGATCTGCTCGGGCGAGCGCAGGACGAGCGGCGCGTTCCCGGACGCGTTCCAGACCTCGACGATCCGGTCGGACGCCTCGCCGTGGACGACGTTCGTCCCGTCGGACATGGCGAAGTAGCTGCCCGGCGGCACCGCGTCCAGGAGCCGCCGCACGATCGCGTACGCCTCGGCGTCGTCGGGGATGAACTCCAGGATGCCCATCAGCGTGAACGCGATCGGCCTGCCGAAGTCGAGCGTCTCGGCGGCCGCCGCCAGGATGCGGTCCGGGTCGCGCAGGTCGGCGTCGACATAGTCCGTCTCGCCCTCCGGCGTGCTGGTGAGCAGGGCCCTCGCGTGCTGGAGGACGAGCGGGTCGTGGTCCACGTAGACGATCTTCGACTCGGGGGCGGCCCGCTGGGCGACCTCGTGGGTGTTGTCGACCGTCGGCAGTCCCGTGCCGATGTCGATGAACTGGCGGACGCCCGCCTCGGCCGCCAGATGCCAGACGACACGGTTGAGGAAGAGCCTGGACGCGCGGGCCAGGCGCGCCACGTCCGGCAGCATCCCGAGGATCTGGTCGCCGACCTCCCGGTCCACCGGGTAGTTGTCCTTGCCGCCCAGCCAGTAGTTCCAGATGCGCGCCACCTGCGGGACGCTCGTGTCGATGGCGGGGCCGGGCCTTTCGTCGCTCATATCCACTCCGTTCCCGGCCCCGGGCACGTCAGTCGTCGTCCTCGTCGTCCTCGTCGGTCGCCTTGGTGACGGTCTTGGCGGTGGTGGCGTCCACGAGCAGTTCGTGTTCCGTGCCGTTCTGGGCGGTGACCTCGACCTCCCAGAGGGACTTTCCGTGCTCTCGCTCGAAGTCGACGGACGTCACGGTGCCGGAGACCGACTTCAGGGCGGCGTCCGCGGCGCCCCCTGCGGTGACCTTCGCCTGGCGGAGCGCGGTGGACGAGGCACGGTCGTCGCCGTCATCGTCGCCGTCATCGTCGCCGTCCGGGCGGGCCGCGTGGTTCGTGAGGAGCTTGCCGGTGCCGGTGTCCACCGTCACTTCCCGCCAGGCGCCGCCGTCGGTCAGGAGGCCGATCTCCCAGACGGGGGCGGCGCGGTCGTCGTCGTCCAGGTCGATCTCCTCGACCTTGCCGGGGGCCGCCTTCAGCGCCGCGGCCGCCGCTTCCGAAGCCGTGACCCGCGTTTGCGGGCCGCGGGCGCCGGACGGCGTCGACGGAGACGTCGTGCCGCCGCCGTCGTGGGCCGCGAACGCGGTGGCCGCTCCCCCGCCGGCGAGTACGCCCGCGGTCACCACCGTGACCAGCAGGCCGCGTCCGGAGATGAGGCGCCGTGCGTCGATGCTCATGCGTTCCTCCAGGTTTCGGGCCGGGCGCCCGGCGGATCCGGCCGCCCGTGCGTCATCGACGATGCCGCCGGTTCCTGTGGCCGGCCTGAAGCTTGCTGAAGCCGCCTTCAGGATCGGTTTGGCAGGCTGTGGGCATGCGCCTGCTGCTCGTGGAGGACGAGAAACGCCTGGCCACGTCCCTCGCCCGCGGGCTGACGGCCGAGGGGTTCGTGGTCGAGACCGTCCATGACGGCGCCGAGGGGCTCGACCGGGCGCTCGGCGGCGGGTTCGACCTGATCGTCCTGGACATCATGCTGCCCGGCATGAACGGCTACCGGGTGTGCGCCTCGCTGCGGGCGGCGGGCGACGACACGCCGATCCTCATGCTGACCGCCAAGGACGGCGAGTACGACGAGGCCGAGGGCCTGGACACCGGCGCGGACGACTATCTCACCAAGCCGTTCTCCTACGTGGTGCTGGTGGCCCGCGTCCGCGCGCTGCTGCGCCGCCGGACGCGCGGCGCCGCGCCGACGATCGTGCTGGGCGACCTCACCGTGGACCCGGCGGCGCGGCGCGTCTTCCGCGGCGACGCGGAGGTCGAGCTGACCGCCAAGGAGTTCGCCGTGCTGGAGCACCTGGCGTCGAACGCGGGCCGGGTCGTGTCGAAGACGCAGATCATGGAGGCGGTCTGGGACTTCGCCTACGACGGGGACCCCAACATCGTCGAGGTGTACGTGAGCGCGCTGCGCCGCAAACTCGACGTCCCGTTCGGCCGCAGGTCCATCACGACGGTGCGCGGGGCGGGATACCGGCTGGCGCGGGACGGGGGCGCCTGACGTGGCGCGGCGCCTGTCGTCGGTCCGGGCGCGCACGACGCTCGGCGCGACCGCCGTGGTGGCGGTCGCGCTGGTGGCGGCCGGGCTGGCGGTGGTGCTGCTGCTGCGCGCCAACCTCGGCGGGCAGGCCGGGCTGGAGGCGGAGGTGGCGGCCCGGGAGGTCGCGTCGCAGCTCGCGACCGGAACCCCGTACCGGAGCCTCGACCTGCCCGACGCCGACGAGCATCCGGTGCAGGTCGTGGACGGTCGCGGGCGCGTGCGCGCGGCCGGCGAGGACCTGGAGGCGATCAACGGGACGGGATCGCCGGAGGTGCGGCCCGGCTCCTCCCCCGCCCGGCCCGGCGGGGAGCCCGACGACGACGATGACGAGCCGGGGCGCGGCGAGGTGTCGGACGACGGCCCGAGCTTCTCCACCGGCACCGCGACCGTGGACGGCCGCACCGCCGACTACCGGTTCGCGGCGGTCGAGGTGACGACGCCCGCGGACGAGACCGTCACCGTGTACGCGGGCGCGGACCTCGCCGCCGCGCGGGACGCGGTCGGCGCCGTCACCCGGGCGATGCTCGCCGGCCTGCCGCTGCTGCTCGCCGTCGTCGCGGGCGTGACCTGGCTGGTCACACGGCGGGCGCTGCGTCCGGTGGAGGGCGTCAGGGCGGAGCTGGCCGAGATCACCGCGGCCGGCGACCTCGCCCGGCGGGTGCCCGTGCCCGGCTCGCGGGACGAGATCGCCGGGCTGGCGGCCACGACGAACGCGACCCTCGCCGCGCTGGAGGACTCCGTCGCCAAGCAGCGCGGGTTCGTCGCGGACGCCTCGCACGAGCTGCGCAGCCCGATCGCGTCGCTGCGCACCCAGCTGGAGGTCGCGGCGGCCCATCCTGGGCTGCTGGACGTGGACGGCCTCGTCGCGGACGTCGTGCGCCTCCAGGACCTGGCCGCCGACCTGCTGCTCCTCGCCCGGATCGACGCGGGCGACCGTCCGCCGGAGCGGCCCGTGCGGCTCGGCGGCCTCGTCCGGGACGAGCTGGACCGCCGCCGGCGCGCGACGGGCGACCGGTTCCCCGTCGAGGCGCGGATCGACGACGACCCGTACGTCATGGGGGTGCCGGCACGGCTCGCGCGGGTCGTCGGCAACCTCCTCGACAACGCCGAACGGCACGCGGGCACGGGCGTCCGGCTGTCGGTGTCCGAGGAGGCGGGCACGGCGGTCGTGCGGGTCGCCGACGACGGTCCCGGGGTGCCCGCCGCCGACCGGGAGCGGATCTTCGAGCGGTTCGTCCGGCTGGACGACGCCCGCAGCCGCGACGACGGCGGCGCGGGCCTCGGCCTCGCCATCGCCAGGGACCTGGTCCTAGCGCACGGCGGGGACCTCACCGTCGGCGACGTCCCCGGCGGCGGCGCCCTCTTCGAGGTGCGGCTGCCGGTGGCCTCCCCCGGGCCGGTGGCTACTTCAGGAGCTGGCGGGCCATGACCATGCGCTGGATCTGGTTCGTGCCCTCGTAGATCTGCGTGATCTTGGCGTCGCGCATCATCCGCTCCACCGGGAACTCGCGGGTGTAGCCGTAGCCGCCGAGCAGCTGGACGGCGTCGGTGGTCACGTCCATCGCCACGTCGGACGCCAGCGCCTTGCACGCCGACGACACGAACGTCAGGTCGGCGAGCTTCTCGCCGTGCATCGCCCGCTCGGACTTGATCGCCGCGTGGTAGGTGAGCTGCCTGGCCCCTTCGAGCCGCATGGCCATTTCGGCCAGCATGAACTGCACGCCCTGGAAGTCGGCGATGGGCTTGCCGAACTGGCGGCGGTCCTTGACGTAGCCGAGCGCGAAGTCGAGGGCGCCCTGGGCGATGCCGAGGGCCTGGGCGGCGATGGTGATGCGGGTGTGGTCGAGGGTGGCGAGCGCCGTCTTGAAGCCGGTCCCCTCGGCGCCGATGATCCGGTCGGCGGGGATGCGGACGTCCTCCAGGATCACCTGGCGGGTCGGGGAGCCCTTGATGCCGAGCTTGCGCTCCTTGGGGCCGAAGGACACGCCCGGGTCGCCCTTCTCGACGACGAAGGCGGAGATGCCGCGGGCGCCCTGCGACGGGTCGGTGACGGCCATCACCGTGTAGAACTCCGACTCCCCCGCGTTGGTGATCCACATCTTGGTGCCGTTGAGCACCCACGCCTCGCCGTCGCGGACCGCGCGGGTCTTCATGCCGGCGGCGTCCGAGCCGGCGTCGGCCTCCGACAGCGCGTAGGAGAACATCGCCTCGCCGCGCGCGACCGGCCCCAGGTACTTCGCCTTCAGCTCCTCGGAGCCGGACAGCAGGACGGGGACGGTGCCGAGCTTGTTCACCGCCGGGATCAGCGACGACGAGGCGCAGGCGCGGGCGACCTCCTCGATCACGATCACGGTGGCGAGGGCGTCCGCGCCGAGGCCGCCGTACGACTCGGGGACGTGCACGGCGTGCAGGTCGTTGGCCACCAGCGCGTCGAGGGCCTCCCGCGGGAACCTGGACTCCTCGTCCACCTCCGCCGCGAACGGAGCGATCTTCGCGTCGGCCAGCTCGCGCACCGTGCGCCGCAGCAGCTCGTGCTCCTCGGACGGCGCGTAGGCAGGGAAGTCGCTCATGATTCCTCCGCGAGGCCGCGTCGACGGCCAGATTACTTTGATGGCCAATATTTGAACGCCAAAGTAATCGAGGGGCCGGGGCCGAGTCAAGACGAGGCCGGGCGACGCGCGTCACACCCCGGGCAGGGGCGGACGGTCCCGCCGGCCCCCGTCCGGGTCGGCGGGACCGTCCTTTTCCATGGCCGGTTGACCGGACAGGGCTCGAACCTGCGACCCGCTGCTTGTAAGGCAGCCGCTCTACCGACTGAGCTACCGGTCATCGCCCGGAACGCCATTTCCGGGACGCGCTGCTGGAGCAGGATTTGAACCTGCATGACGTGATTCAGAGTCACGCATCCTGCCGATTGGATGATCCAGCACTGGATGCCCACCGGCGGGCGGTGGCGTCCGTCCGCCTGGGCACGGGAGGACCAGCCGGGGGTCGTTACTCCCGCCGGTCCAGTCCAGAGCCGCACCCGGGAATTGAACCCGGTTCGCCTGGTTGGAAGCCAGGTGTCTCACCATTCGACCTGTGCGGCATGCACGAAAAAGCCGCCGGGGATGTCTCCCTGGCGGCCTCCGGTAGTGCCTTTACGGCCTATCCAGAGGCGTCCATGGGGTCAAAGCGACCGCCCTGCGTCTGCGCGGCGTCGCAGAGCCGCTGCCACTGGGCGACAAACCCGGTCATCATGCGGCTCCTTTCCCTGCTCGTCCGTTCGGTTCGTTACTCATATGGTGCGGTACGGCCCATGTCTGGCGCAATCGCTTTTAACGCGGGACCGCGCCGGGGCCCTGCCCAGCTCAGGGGCCCGGCGCGGCCGTCGCCGATCGGCGGGGATGCCGTCCGCGTCAGATGGTCCTGCGGCGCGTGCGGGCCGGGCGGCGTCGCGACGGCGTGAAAAGCCGCGCGAGCACCCTGAACGGCAGGGTCACGATGCTGATGACCGCGCCCGCGACGGCGCCGAGAACGCCCGCGATCGTACCGGTGATGGCGCTGAGCGCTGCACTGATGCGGCGCATTTTGATTCACTCCTTCATGTCGTCCTAATGCGCCCTATACCCGGACGTGGCGTTTTACACGGGCTTTGCTCCGATCACCACGATGGCGGCGAATTCCTCGGACTCGGCCACGGTGGCGGCGAGACCGGCGCGTCCGACGGCCGCGACCGCGTCCGGGACCTGCCGCTCGCTCGTCTCGAACAGCAGCTGCCCGCCCGGCGCCAGCCAGGCCGGGGCCTCGGCGGTGACGCGGCGCAGGACGTCGAGGCCGTCCGCGCCGCCGTCGAGCGCCACGCGCGGCTCGTGCTCGCGCGCCTCGGCCGGCATCAGCGCGAGCTCGCCGGCCGGGACGTAGGGCACGTTGGCGAGCAGCAGGTCGATCCCGCCGCGCAGCGCGGGCGGGAGCGGCGCGAAGAGGTCGCCCTCGTGGACGTGCCCGCCGAACGGCGCGAGGTTGCGGCGGGCGCAGCGCACCGCCGCGGGTTCGATGTCGGCGGCGTGCAGGACGAACCCGTCCTCGCCGCCGCCCGCACGCAGTTCGGAGACGAGGGCGGCGCCGAGCGCGCCCGAGCCGCAGCACAGGTCGACGACGACGGGACGCGGCGGAGCCAGTGCGGCGGCCCGCCGGACGAGGAACTCGGTACGGCGGCGGGGCACGAAGACGCCGGCGTCGACGGCGACGCGCAGGCCGCAGAACTCCGCCCAGCCGAGGACGTGTTCGAGCGGCAGCCCGGCGGCGCGCCGCTCCACCATGGCGGACGCGTCGTCCGGCGTGGCGGCCGTGCCGAGGATCAGGCGGGCCTCGTCCTCGGCGAAGACGCAGCCCGCGGCGCGCAGCCTGGCGGCGACGGCGGCCTCGGAAAGCTGTCCTGACATGATCGACGGCACTTTATCCGAGGGTTCCGCAACGTCCCGCGTCCCGATGGTGTTCACCGGACATGAGCATCTACGCGGACAGGGTCGCGGAGGGCGACTGGGCGGCGCTCGCCGGGGAGATGGACGCCTACGGCAGCGCGCTGACGCCTCCGCTCCTGACCAAGGAGGAATGCGCGGACGTCGCCGCCCTCTACGACGAGGCGGGACGGTTCCGCTCGACCATCGACATGGAGCGCTACCGGTTCGGCGCCGGCCAGTACCGGTACTTCGCCGAGCCGTTCCCGGAGGCGGTCGGCGAGCTGCGCGCGGCGCTGTACCCGCGCCTGCTGCCGCTCGCGCGGGACTGGGCGTCCAGGCTGGGACGGCCCGCGCCCTGGCCGGACACCCTCGCGGAGTGGCTGGACATGTGCCACGCGGCGGGCCAGCGGAAACCGACACCGATCCTGCTGCGCTATGGGCAGGACGGCTGGAACGCCCTGCACCGCGACCTCTACGGCGAGCTGGTGTTCCCCATGCAGGTCGTGATCGGCCTGGACGAGCCGGGCGTCGACTACACCGGCGGGGAGTTCATGATGGTCGAGCAGCGGGCCCGCGCCCAGTCGAGGGGCACGGCGACGCTGCTCCCCCGTGGCCACGGCCTGGTCTTCACCACGCGGGACCGTCCGGTGCGGACGAAGCGCGGCTGGTCGGCGGCGCCGATGCGGCACGGGGTCAGCGTCGTCCGGTCGGGTCATCGCCGCACCCTGGGACTGGTGTTCCACGACGCGGCCTAAGCTCGCGGTCATGGACGACCGGGATCTGAGCGCCGACTGCGCGAACTGCTTCGCGCTGTGCTGCGCGGCGCTGCCGTTCGCCAGGTCGGCGGACTTCGCCGTCGACAAGGCGGCGGGCGAGCCGTGCCGCAACCTCCTGGCCGACCACCGCTGCGGCATCCACGCGAACCTCCGCGAGCGGGGCTTCCAGGGCTGCACCGTCTTCGACTGTCTCGGCGCCGGGCAGAAGGTCTCGCAGGTCACCTTCGGGGCGCGGGACTGGCGGCACACCGGCCCTGACCTCGCGCGCGAGATGTTCCGGGTGTTCCCCGTCATGTGGCAGCTTCACGAGGCGCTCTGGTATCTGGAGGAGGCACTCACCCTGCCGCCCGCGGAACCCGTCCGTGACGATCTCCGCCTGGCCCTCGACGACGTGGACCGCCTCACCCAGGGCACACCCGGAGAACTCACCGATCTCGATCTGCCGAAGGTGCGGGATCGGGTCAACGCGCTGCTCCTGCACGTCAGCGAGCTGGTCAGGTCAGGTGTCCCCGGACGGAAGAACCGGCGCGGAGCCGATCTGGCCGGGGCGAAGCTGAAGGGCGCGGACCTGCGCGGCGCCGACCTGCGGGGCGCGTGCCTGATCGCCGCCGACCTGCGGGGCGCGGATCTGCGGGCGTCCGACCTGATCGGCGCGGACCTGCGGAACGCCGACCTGCGCGGGGCCGACCTCACCGGGGCGATCTTCGTCACCCGGTCCCAGCTCGCCTCGGCCAGGGGCGACGCCGCCACACGGCTCCCGGCGGCGCTCGGACGGCCCGCGCACTGGTGACCCCGGCCCGCCGGTGACCGGCGGGCTGATCTTGTTTAGGGCCTCCGTCCAGGGGCATTCCCCGGCTGCACGGGTCATCAGGGGGGCTGCGTGACGCGGGTGCGATGGTGGGGGACGGGTCTCGTGGCGCTCGCGTTGCTGGTCCTGTGCGCGGGGCTGCCCCTGCTGGACAGGGCGCTCGGAGACGGCGGCGAGCCGCTCGCGCCGGGCACGGTCCTGGCGGTCGGGACGGAACGCGACGGCGCCCGCCCGATCACGCTGACCGTCCCGTACGCCGGGTGGGTGCTGGACGAGGCGGCCACGTCCCTCACCGGCCACGCCGAGCTGACCAGCGAGGACGTCGTGGTCAGTTTGAGCGTCGCCGTCCCGCTGGCCCCGTTCGACCCGCGCGGGCTGTGGCGCGGCCTCGGCCGCATCGTCGCGATCGGCGGGCGCGCGCGGCTCGGCGCGGAGCCCGTCCCGATCACGACGGCGCACGGGCTGACCGGCCTCACCGGGACGATCGACGGGCGCGGCCGGACGGGCACGGCGGCGGTCTTCGCCACCGACACTCTCGGCGCGACGGTGACGGCGGCCGGTCCCCCGCCCGCGTTCCGGAGCGTCGCCGCGCAGGTCGCGGCGATGGTGCGGACCCTCACGATCGCGGCGCCCTGGACCTCGGAGTCCGGGCCGTGACGCGCAGGCCCGCGTTCTGGCTGTGGGTCGCGGCGTGCGCGGCCGGGGCGTGGATCGCGGTGCGCGCGCTGGACGCCGCCGTCCGGGCGTTCCCCGCCGGAGCGGTGACGGGCGGCGCGCTGCTGGCACCGGCGCTGGCGGCGGGCGTCTGGGTGCTGCGGCGGCTGCATCCGGTCCGGTCGCACCGGCTCGGGTACGCGCTGATGGCGGTGGCGTGGGGCGGGCTCGCGGCGTTCGGGCTGGCGCTGCCCGCGAACACGGCGTTCAAGGGCGTCATCGGCAAGACGGCGGGGCCGGGATTCAACTCCGCGTGGGGCGCGGCGATCGCCGCGCCCGTCGACGAGGAGATCCTGAAGCTGCTCGGCGTGGTGACGCTGGCGCTGCTGGCGCCGTCGGCGATCCGCGGGCCGCTGGACGGCTGGGGCTACGGGGCGCTCACCGGGCTCGGCTTCCAGATCTCCGAGAACTTCCTCTACGTGCTGAACACGATCGTGCTGACGGGGGCGACGCAGGACGTGAACGCGGCGCTGTTCTCGTTCGGCAGCCGCGTCGTCGGCGGGGCGTGGTGGAGCCACTGGGCGATGACGGCGATCGGCGGCGCCGGGCTCGGCTGCCTGCTCGGCCGGGCGTCCAGGGCGACCGCGGCCGTGGCGGCGGGCGCGTTCGTCCTGGCGATGGCGCTGCACTCCTGGTGGGACGCGCCCGTCCTGCCGGGGGTGGCGATGCTGCCGGTGAAGGGCGCGCCGATCCTGCTCGCGGCGATCGTCACGTACCGGCTGGCGCGGCGCCGGTACCTGTCGCACTTCCGGCGGACGGTCCACGCCGAGACGGCGCGGGGCGTCCTCGTGCCGGGCGAGGGACATGTGCTCGTCCACCGCAAATGGCGCAGGAAGGAGCGCTGGGACGTGCCGACCGGGCAGCCGCGCCGGCTGCTCGCCCGGCTCCGCGCCGCCCAGCTGCGCCTGATCGAGGACGGCCTCGGCGGCCTGGAGCGGGACCCGCGGTCCACCGTGCGGCTGCGCGCCGACGTCCGCGACATGCGCCGTCACCTCAACGCGTGCCCTTCACCCCGGCGGGTGGCCTGACGAGCGGGGCGCCTGACCGCCCGGGGACCGCCCCGGCCTGGCGTTTGCCGCACCCGGCCCCGGGTACCCGCCCAGCGGACGATCACTGCTCGGCCAGGGGAGATGCGCGATGGCGGGTCAGAAGGGCGGTACGAAGGCCATGCGGCCCGCGCGGCCCGACCGGCTCGGACGGTTCGCCTGGGGCGTCAACGACCGGCTCGGCTCCACCCGGTTCATGCGGCGGAACATCAAGAAGGCGTTCCCGAGCCACTGGTCGTTCATGCTGGGCGAGATCGCGCTGTACTCGTTCACCGTCCTGGTGATCACCGGCATCTACCTGACGCTGTTCTACAAGCCGAGCGGCGCCGTCGTCGTCTACGACGGCTCGTACGCGCCGCTGAACGGCCTGACGATGAGCGAGGCGTACGCGTCCACGCTGCACCTCACGTTCGACGTCCGGGGCGGGCTGCTGATACGGCAGATCCACCACTGGGGGGCGATCGTCTTCCTCGCGGCGATCTCCATCCACCTGCTGCGGATCTTCTTCACCGGCGCGTTCCGCAAGCCCAGGGAGGTCAACTGGCTGATCGGCGTGGCGATGTTCGCGCTGGCGCTGGCCGAGGGGTTCGCCGGGTACTCGCTCCCCGACGACCTGCTGTCCGGCACCGGCCTGCGGATCATGCAGGGCATCGTGCTGTCGATCCCGGTCGCCGGGACGTATCTGGCCATGTGGATCTTCGGCGGCGAGTTCCCCGCGAGCGAGACGTTCCTGCCGCGGCTGTACAGCCTGCACATCCTGCTCATCCCCGCGCTGCTGGTCGCGCTCGTCACCGCGCATCTGATGATCATGTGGCATCAGACGCACACGTTCTGGCCGGGCCGGGGCAGGCGCGAGCGGGCGGTGCGCGGCGAGCCGTTCTTCCCGTACTTCGCCGCGCAGACCACCTCGTACTTCCTCTACACGTTCGGGGTGCTGGCCCTGATGGCGGCGTTCGTGCAGATCAACCCGGTCTGGCTGTACGGCCCGTACGAGCCCGCCGAGGTCTCGCTCGGCTCCCAGCCCGACTGGTACGTCGGCTTCCTCGAAGGCGCGCTGCGGATCATGCCGCCCCTGTCGACGACCGTGGCGGGGCACACCGTCTCGTGGAACGTGCTGCTGCCCACCGTCATCCTGCCCGGGGTGTTCTTCACGCTCATCGCGCTGTACCCGTTCGTGGAGCGCTGGGCGACGGGAGACGAGCGTCTCCACCACCTCCTGGACCGGCCGCGCAACGCCGCGACCCGGACCGCGATCGGCGCGGCGGTCGTCGCCTGGTACGGCAACCTGTGGGCGGCGGGCGGCAACGACGTCCTCGCGTACGCGTTCGACATCCCGCTGTTCTGGACGACGTGGTTCTTCCGCGCGGGCTTCTTCGTCGCGCCGCTCCTGGCGTTCACGATCACCCGGCGGGTCTGCCTCAGCCTCCAGCGACGCGACCTCCAGCAGCGCGCGGAGGGCGTCGAGAGCGGCATCATCTCGCTGAGCCCGGACGGCGGTTTCCACGAGCGGCACGAGCGGCCGTCGGACGATCGGGAGGCCGTCCTGCGGACCCGCCAGCCAGGGGAGCTCGTCGCCCCCTACCCGCACCACATCATCCCGCTGCCCACCCCCGACCGCGCCCGCACGCAGGTCCGGACCCGCGCCAACCGCTTCTACCTCAACTACCAGAGCGAGTCGCACGGCGGCGGCCAGGGCGACCTGCACCACGACGGCCAAGGCCAGGAGAGCGACTAGCGTCTAGCTCCGCGGCGACGGCAGGGCGGCCTCGGCCTCCCCGGGCGGCTCCCCCGGCGGCTCCCGCGGCGGCTCCCGCGGCGGGAATCGCAGGTCGAACGCCGGGCGCATCGACCGGATCCGCGGCATCGACGTGAAGTTGTGCCGCGGCGGCGGGCACGACGTCGCCCACTCCAGCGAGCCGCCGGTGCCCCACGGGTCGTCCACGCCGACCTTCTCGCCCCGCCGCCAGGTGCGCAGCACGTTCCACAGGAACGCGAACGTCGACGCCCCCAGGACGAACGACCCGGCCGACGACACGAAGTTCAGCGTGGCGAACTGGTCGGGGTAGTCGGCGTAGCGGCGCGGCATGCCCTCCGCGCCCAGCCAGTGCTGGACGAGGAACGTCGTGTGGAAGCCGGCGAACAGCGACCAGAAGTGGATCTTCCCCCAGGTCTCGTCCAGCATCCGGCCGGTCATCTTCGGCCACCAGAAGTAGAAGCCGCCGAACATCGCGAACACGACGGTGCCGAACAGGACGTAGTGCAGGTGGCCGATGACGAAGAACGAGTCGGTGAGGTGGAAGTCCAGCGCCGGGGACGCCAGGATCACACCGGTCAGCCCGCCGAACAGGAACGTCGTGAGGAACCCCAGCGCGAACAGCATCGGCGTCTCGAACGACAGGTGCCCCTTCCACAGCGTCCCGACCCAGTTGAAGAACTTGATGCCGGTCGGGACGGCGATCATGAACGAGGTGATCGAGAAGAACGGCAGCAGGACCTGCCCGGTCGCGAACATGTGGTGCGCCCACACCGTCATGGACAGCCCGGTGATCGCGATGGTGGCGCCGACCATGCCGAGGTACCCGAACAGCGGCTTGCGCGCGAACACCGGGATGATCTCGGTGATGATGCCGAAGAACGGCAGCGCCACGATGTAGACCTCGGGATGGCCGAAGAACCAGAACAGGTGCTGCCACAGCAGCCCGCCGCCGTGCGCGCCGTCGTAGATGTGCGCGCCGAGCCTGCGGTCGGCCTCCAGCGCGAGCAGCGCCGCGGCCAGCACCGGGAACGCGATGATCACCATCAGCCCGGTGAGCAGCGTGTTCCAGCAGAAGATCGGCATGCGGAACATCACCATGCCGGGCGCGCGCATCCCGATGATCGTGGTGATCAGGTTGACCGCGGTCAGCGTCGTGCCGACCCCGGAGATGACCAGGCCCATGATCCACAGGTCGCCGCCCCGGCCGGGCGAGAACGTCTCGGACGTCAGCGGCGCGTAGGCGAACCAGCCGAAGGACGCCGCGCCGCCCGGCATCATGAACCCGGCGAGGACGATCAGCGAGCCGAACAGGAACAGGTAGTACGTGAGGGCGTTCAGGCGCGGGAACGCCACGTCCGGCGCGCCGATCTGCAGCGGGACGATCACGTTGGCGAACCCGAGGAACAGCGGCGTCGCGAACAGCAGCATCATGATCGTGCCGTGCACCGTGAACAGCTGGTTGTACTGCTGGTTGTCCATCACCTGCCGGCCCGGCTCCAGCAGCTCGGCCCGCATCAGCATCGCCATCAGCCCGGCGATCAGGAACATCGCGAACGACGTCGTCAGGTACAGGTAGCCGACCATCTTGTGGTCGGTCGTCGCCAGCACATGGCTGATCCTCGTGCCCTTGCGGTGCCGCGCGAGCGCGGCGGCGACGCTGGTGTCCTCCCGGTCCCGCACAGCCGTCATCCCGCCTCCCCTCCGCTGCCGAACCCACCGGCGACATGCCCCGCTCCCCCGTTTCAAACGCCGCCGCGCCGTGGCGGCACCTGCGCCGCCGACGGGCGGGGCCCCGACGTTTCGCGCGGGACCGCCGGGTAGGGCCGCATCCAAGAACCCACCCCCGCTTCTTGGAGGAGACAGATGAAGGCCGTCACCTGGCACGGCAAGCGCGACGTCCGGGTCGAGAGCGTGCCCGACCCGGAGCTCAAGGAGCCGGACGACGCGATCATCAGGGTGACCTCGTCCGGGATCTGCGGGTCGGACCTGCACCTGTACGAGGTGCTCGGGCCGTTCCTCAGCGAGGGCGACATCCTCGGCCACGAGCCGATGGGGATCGTCGAGGAGACCGGCCCCGGCGTCACGCACGTCAAACCCGGCGACCGGGTGGTCATCCCGTTCAACATCTCGTGCGGGTACTGCCACATGTGCGGGCTGGAGCTGTACGCCCAGTGCGAGACCACGCAGGTCCGCGAGCAGGGCACGGGCGCCGCGCTGTTCGGCTACACCAGGCTGTACGGGCAGGTCCCGGGCGCGCAGGCCGAGTACCTCCGGGTGCCGCAGGCCCACTTCGGGCCGATCAAGGTGCCGGCGGGCCCGCCGGACGAGCGGTTCGTGTACCTGTCCGACGTGCTGCCGACCGCGTGGCAGGCCGTCGACTGGGCCGCCGTCCCCGCGGGCGGCACGGTCACGGTGCTGGGCCTCGGCCCGATCGGGCAGATGGCGTCCCGCATCGCCCGCCATCTCGGCCACCGGGTGATCGCGGTCGACCTCGTGCCGGAGCGGCTGGAGATGGCGCGGCGGCACGGCGTCGAGGTGATCGACTCCGATGACGCCGACGACGTCCCGGACGCCGTCCGGCAGCTCACCGGGGGCCGCGGCAGCGACTCGGTGATCGACGCGGTCGGGATGGAGGCGCACGGCTCGCCCGGCGCCAGGTTCGCGCAGACCCTCACCGGGCTGATGCCGGGCAACTCGGCCGCGCCGCTGATGTCGCGCGTCGGCGTCGACCGGCTCGCCGCGCTCGGCACCGCGATCGAGGCCGTCCGGCGCGGCGGGACGATCTCCGTCATCGGCGTCTACGGCGGCATGACGGACCCGCTGCCGATGATGCGGATGTTCGACAAGGGCATCGCGCTCCGCATGGGCCAGGCGCATGTCAAGAAGTGGATCGGCGACCTGCTGCCGCTCGTCTCCGACGACTCCGACCCGCTCGGCGTGCTGGACCTCGCGACGCACCGCTGGCCGCTGGAGAAGGCGCCGCACGCCTACGAGATCTTCCAGAAGAAGCAGGACGGGGCGATCAAGGTCCTGCTGAACCCGGCAGCCTGAACCGCCCCGCCCGAACCTCCCCGCGGGCGTCGCTCAGGCGGGGACGTGTGATTTGTCGCGCGTCCAGTGCCGGTGGGCCTTGACCGCGTCGATCAGCTTGGCGGAGAAGTCGCCGCCCGGACCCTGGCCGGTGACGACGCCGGTGTCGCTGACCGCGTCGGCACCGGCGCCGTCGCCCGCGAACCGGACCCCGGTGATCCCGGCACGTTCCAGCAGGCCGATGCCCGCGTCGAGGGCGCCGATCGCCTTGCAGTGCACGAACGCCTCGGCGACGAAGTGCACGGCGTCGCCGTCGCCCGCGAGCGTCCGCGCGCTCTCCTCGCCGCCGGGCACGAGCACCGCGTCGTACAGCACGGACGCCACGGTCGGCATCGCGCGGGTGACCTCGACCTGGCCGCCGTTGGCCGCCTGGACGAACCCGTCCTTCGCGGCGAGGATCTCGCAGACCGCGCCGGCGTCCTTGAGCGCGTCGCCGACCGCGGCGACGGCCGCCGAGTCGACGCCGTCCGCCGCCAGGATCGCGATCTTGCGGCCCTGGACGGAGCCCGGCGAGTGCTCCTGGCTCAGCGCGGGCGAGCTGCGGCCGTGGTTGGCGCCCGCCGGCTCCCTCGGCGGTTCCACCCCGACTCCCTCGGCGACCTGGACGGCGAGCTCGTGGTCGACGTGGTTGAGCCGCTCGACGACGCCCTCCCGGATGTGCCGGTGCTCGCATTTGCCGAGCTCGAACCGGAAGGCGCCGACGATGTGCTCCCGCTCCCAGCCGCTCATGCTGTTCCAGAACAGCGTCGCCTGCGAGTAGTGGTCGGCGAAGCTCTCGCTCCGCTTGCGGATCTTGTCGCCGTTCACCCGCTCCTGGAAGTGGGTGAACGAGCCCTCGCCGCCGACCACCGGGCAGCCGCCGGACAGCGTGTTCTTGTGGTAGCTCGCCTGCCCCCGGTGGATGTCGGTCTGGTGGTAGCCGTCGCGGTGGTGGTTGCGCACGTCGGCGACCGGGCGGTTGACCGGCAGCTGCGGGAAGTTCGGCCCGCCGAGCCTGATCAGCTGCGTGTCCAGGTAGGAGAACAGCCGCGCCTGGAGGAGCGGGTCATTGGTGAAGTCGATGCCGGGCACGACGTTGGCGATGTGGAAGGCGACCTGCTCGGTCTCGGCGAAGAAGTTGTCGGGGTTGCGGTCCAGGGTCAGCGTGCCGACCGGCCGCACCGGCACCTCCTCCTCCGGGATGATCTTGGTGGGGTCGAGCAGGTCGAAGCCGAACCGGTGCTCGTCCTCGGCCGGGACGAGCTGCACGCCGAGCTCGTACTCGGGGAAGTCGCCGGCCTCGATCCGGTCCCACAGGTCGCGGCGGTTGAAGTCCGGGTCCTTGCCGGCGATCTTCTGGGTCTCGTCCCAGGCGAGCGAGTGGGTGCCGAGCAGCGGCTTCCAGTGGAACTTCACGAACGTCGGCCTGCCCTCGGCGTTCACGAACCGGAACGTGTGGACGCCGAATCCCTGCATCATCGCGAAACTGCGCGGGAGCGCCCTGTCCGACATCAGCCACATCATCATGTGCATCGTCTCGGGCTGCAGTTGCACGAAGTCCCAGAGCGTGTCGTGCGCGGACGACGCCTGCGGGATCTCGTTCGGCGGCTCGGGCTTCACCGCGTGCACGAAGTCGGGGAACTTGATGCCGTCCTGGATGAAGAAAACGGGCATGTTGTTGCCGACGAGGTCGAAGTTCCCCTGCCGCGTGTAGAACTTCGTCGCGAAGCCGCGGACGTCCCGGACGGTGTCGGCTGAACCGCGCGAACCCGCGACGGTCGAGAACCGCACGAAAACCGGCGTCGTCAGCGACGTGTCGCACAGGAATTCGGCGGTCGTGTAGTCGGCGAGCGACTCCTGCAGCCGAAAATGGCCGTAGGCGCCGGCGCCGCGCGCGTGCACGACCCGTTCCGGGATCCGCTCGTGGTCGAAATGGGTGATTTTCTCGCGTAGGTGGAAGTCGTCCATCAGGGACGGGCCGCGTTCGCCCGCGGACAGCGAGTTGTCGGTGTCGTCGACCCGGATTCCCTGATCGGTGGTGAGCCGCGCGTCTTGCGGGCTCACCCGGCGGTGCTCCAGCTGCTCCTGCTTTCGGTCCTCGCGATCGGCGGGGTTGACCATGTTTCGGCTCCCTCATGGTGAATCGGCCCAGAGATGGCCCCAGTGATGTTGGCCGCTACCCCTCGATCCGCCGGGCATGCGAGCCCGGCCGGAACTGTTTTCGTCCCTTTGACAGATCCGGTCACCGCCGCCGCCGCGGAAGGGACCGGGCCGGTGACCGTCCACACGTGGTCATGGCGGACGCCGGACGGCCCGGGTCGTGTAGCGGCGCCGATCACGACGCTCGCCTACCGGCCGGACGCGCCCGGCCCGTCCGCCCGCGGACGGGCAGGTGGGCGCCTCGCCGCCGGGGTTCGCCCCGCCCGTCCCGGGCCCGGCGACCGGCCGCCGACCTCGCGGAACGTGGCGGGCCCGGTGCGGCGCGTCCCGCCTCCGGGCGTGTCCGGGACCCCCGGCGCGTCCCGCCGCCATGACCGGTCCCGTGATCCGCTACGGTCAGGGGCGCCGCGCAGGCGAGGGGAAGGAACACTAGTACACATGGCCGAGAAGGTCATTCGGGTGGACGACATCGACGGCTCCGAAGGCGCCGATGTAGCAAAGCGGGACTTCGAAGTCCTGGGCCGGACGTTCACGATCGACTTGAGCGACGACAACTTCAAGCGCCTGAACGAGATGCTGGACACGCTCGCGCCCTTCATCGAGAACGCCGCCGAGGTGAAGCCCGCCGGGAAGGGGCGCAAGTCCCGCACCGCGAAGATCAAGGGCTACACGAACGGTGATGTCCGCGCGTGGGCATTGCGAAGTAACATCGAAGTCTCTGAACGTGGCAAGATATCGGATGAGGTCTATGCTGCATTCATCGACGCACATCCGGACGCGAGGCCGGACGCATAGCAAGAGGGAGTCCCCGCATGGCACAGAAGGTCGAAGTCCTTCTCGTGGATGACATCGACGGCGGAGAGGCTGACGAGACCGTCAGCTTTTCCCTCGATGGCACCGCTTACGAGATCGACCTGAGCAAGAAGAACGCCAGCAAGCTGCGCAACGGCCTGGAGCCGTTCGTGGCCGGCGCGCGCAAGGCGCGCAAGCCCACCGGTCGCGGCGGTCGCGCCGCGCGGACCGCGGGCAGCCGCGAACGTTCCGCCGAGATTCGCGAGTGGGCGAAGAGCCGCGGCATCAAGGTCAATGAGCGGGGCCGTATCCCCGCCAATGTGATCGAGCAGTACGAGGCCGCGCACTAGCACGGCCCGGCCGCGTCGCCGGCGGCGTTCCGGCGCGCACCAGGGGGCCGGGGTGGTGGAAAACTCACCACCCCGGCTCTTACGTGCGCAACGGGCAAATCGCCTTTCCGGACGGCATTCGCCGGGAATGGTGCGGCTCGGCACAATAAGCGACGTGTTCCTCACTCGGCGGGAAGCCCCAACTCGTGACCGGCGCGCAGGGCGCTCGTGATCCGCTCCCGCAGCGCCCGCTCCGCGCGGTGCGCGTCCTCGGCCATGCCGCGGATCTCCGCGCCCGCCATCTCGTCCCCGACGGTGCTCGCGAGCAGCTCCCGGTAGCGGGCGTTCTGCTCGGGCAGATCACGCAGGACCAGCGACTCGTGGTAGGCGTCGTCGGTCTCGCCCGCCCGGCGCGCGTACGCCTCCAGCGCCTCGATCCGCGCGGTGACGGAGCGCACCGACCTCGCCAGCGCGCGGTCCTGCGGTTCGAGCAGGGCCCGGACGCGCGGTGAGAGCCGCTCGGGCTGCTGGGCGACACGCTCCCGGCGCAGGCGCGTGTGCTCGGCGAGCGCGGACGCGATCGCCCATTCCTGCCGCGGCAGGACGACGGCGTTGTTGACGTCGTCCAGCAGCCCGGCGCCGTGCGACCGCGACCCGAGGACGGCGTCGATGGCGCGCTGGGCGCGGACGAGGAGCCGCGCGGCGGGCCGGTCGAAGTCGCCGGGCAGCAGGTAGGAGCCGTGGTGCTCGCGGGCGGCGCGCGCGGCGGCCGGTTCCCCGACGTGCCGCAGCGCCCCGATGACCCAGCCGGTGAAGCTAACCGCCGCGAGCGCGGCGGCGGCCTCGGTCTGGCCGAGCAGCAGCAGGAGGACCTGGAGCGCCGGGGTGAGCATCATCGCGGCGACGGGCAGCCGCCCCCACCGCGCCGCGCCGCCGACGAGCTCGTCGCCGTCGAGCGAGGCGAGGAAGAACACCCGGAGCCATCCGCCGGGCAGGACCCCGTAGAAGAACGCGAACACCGGGACCCACACCAGCCGCGCCGCGACGGTGGCGGCACCGAGCCGCGGGCGCGGCGGCGCCGGCATGCGGGCCGCGACCAGAAGTTCGGGCGCGGCGGCGAGCAGGGCGCGTTCCGCATCGGGAATGTCCGGGTCGAACACCGGACGGGGGCGGCTTTCCTCGTTCATCGGCTCTCCCCACCGCGTCGGAGAAACCTTGTGTCGCGGGCCGTAGGGCCCGGGGGGCTTGCGCGGTTTCCGACCCTCTCACGCGGGGTCGGCTCTCTCCAGATTGTCACGAGATCCGGACATCGGTCCTTGGCGCGAGCGTCAGACCGTGGTTCCGGGCGGGCCACTAGTCCTGGAGCCGGGCCCAGACGTCGCGGTCACGCTCTGCGGTCCAGATCCGGGGGCGTTCGACGCCGTCCAGCTCGTCCCAGAGGCGGGCGACGTCGAACGGCAGGCAGTGCTCGAAGATCGGCCAGCGGCCGTACTCGGGCGCGAGCGCGGCGTGCACGGCGCCGAACGCGTCCTTGAGCGTGCCGCCGCGCACCCGGACCCTGCCGGTCTCGCGGATCATCGTGTTCAGGAAGTCGCGGGTCTGGCCGATGGCGGCGTCGGCGGCGTCCCGGCCGTGCGCGACGGCGCCGCGCCCGCCGACGAGCGTCTCGGCGCCGAACGAGGCGACGTGGTCGAGCGTCCCGGCCGCCCAGTCGCGGTGGAACGCGTCGCCGGTGTAGAGCGCGGCCTGTGTCTCGACGAGGTCGCCGGCGAACATGATCCGGTGCCGGGGCAGCCACGCGACGAGGTCGCCCTCGGTGTGGCCGCGCCCGCAGTACGCCAGGTCGAGGTCGCCGCGGTCGCCGCCGAGGTCGATGGTGAGGGTGCGGGAGAACGTCATGGTCGGCCAGGTGAGGCCGGGGATGCCGGCCGGGTCCTTGAACAGTCTCGGCATCCGGCCGTACTCCGACTCCCAGTCCTGCTTGCCGCGTTCGGCGATCAGCGTCCGGGTCAGGTCGTGCGCGATGATCACCGGTGCGCCGAACGCGCTTGCGCCGAGCGTCCGGACGGCGTGGTAGTGCGACAGCACCAGGTAGCGGATCGGCTTGTCGGTGTGCTCGCGCAGGACGGCGAGCCAGTCGCGTGCCGCGGCCGGTGTCGCGAGGGCCTCGAAGCAGACGAGGAAGTCCTCTCCCTCGACGGCCCCGACGTTCGGGTCGCCCTCCGCCGTGAGCGCGTACACCCCGTCGGCCAGGATCTCCAGCGTCTGCGTCTTGTCGCCCAGATCTGCGGACGACGCGAACGGTCTGGGCATGGGCGCCCCCTCGAACTCGTGGCCGCGGCCTCTGCTCGTCCCTGATCTTTCCAGGGGGTTCATTCCACACAGAGCGGTTGATAACCGTCCAAACGCTCAGTGGAGATCGCCGTCCGGCGGGTAGGAGGATCTCGCAAAGCGGTCGCAGAGAGGGAGCCCGATGAACGGCGTGCTGGGTTTGCTGGCCGTCCTCGTGCTGACGGCGGCGACGGGCTACTTCGTGGCGCAGGAGTTCGCGTTCGTCAACGCCGACCGGGCGCTGCTCGACCAGCGGGCCGCGGACGGCGACCGGGCGTCCGCGCGGGCGGTGCGGGTGATGCGGCGGCTGTCGTTCATGCTGTCGGGCGCGCAGCTCGGCATCACGGTCACCGCGCTGATCGTCGGGTTCATCGCCAAGCCCGCGCTGGCCGACCTGATCGACCCGGCGCTGCGGGCGGTCGGGGTGCCGGACGCGGCGTCCGGCGGGGTCGCGGTGGCGCTCGGGTTCACCCTGGCCACCGTCGTCCAGATGATCCTCGGCGAGCTGTTCCCGAAGAACCTGGCGCTGGTCAAGGCGGAGCCGATGGCGCGGGTGCTCGCCGCGTCCACGCTGGTGTACCTGGCGGTGGCGGGGCCGGTGATCCGGCTGTTCGACGCGGCGGCGAACGGGCTCGTCCGCGCGGCCGGGATCGAGCCGGCGGAGGAGCTGCACCGCGGCGCGACGCTGCGGGAGCTCGGGCACATCATCGGCGAGTCCGGCGAGAAGCTGCAGGCGGGGCATGCCGTCCTGCTGGAGCGGGCGCTGGCGTTCGCCGAGCGCGACGCCGAGGAGGTCATGATCCCGCGCGTCGACGTGGTGACGGTCCCGGCGTCCGCGCTCGTGGCCGAGCTGACCGACGTGATCTTCGCGACCGGGCACTCCCGCTATCCCGTCGTGGGCGAGAGCGTCGACGACCTCGTCGGCGTCATCGGGCTGGAGGAGCTGATCCCGATCGGCCCGGACGACGCCGAGCGCACCCGGATCGGCGACATCGCCAAGGCGCCGGTGCTGCTGCCGTCCTCGCTGCCGCTGCCGGACGTGCTGACCCGGCTGCGCGCCGCCGATTCGCCCGTGGCCTGCGTGGTGGACGAGTACGGCGGCTTCGCCGGCCTGGTGACCTGGGAGGACGTCGCCGAGGAGCTGGTCGGGGAGATCGCCGACGAGAACGAGCCCGCCGAGGACCTCGCGATCCGGACCGGCGAGTGGTGGACGACCGACGCGGGCCTGCGGATGGACGAGGTCGCCCACGAGACCGGCATCGCGCTGCCCGAGGGCGACTACGAGACCGTCGCGGGGCTGCTGCTGAAGCGGCTCGGACGGGTCGCCAGCCCCGGCGACGTCGTCACCGTCGACCTGCCCCCGACCCGCCTGGACGAGCCCGCCCGCACCGCTTTCATCGAGGTCCTGACCATCCACAGGCATGTACCCGAACTGATCCGCGTCCGCACCGTCGAGGTTCGGGGCGAGGAGAAGGAGGATCGGTGAATCTCGCGCTGGGCGCGCCCGTCACCCTCGCCCTGCTGGTCGGTAACGGCTTCTTCGTCGCCACCGAGTTCGCGCTGGTGGCGGCGCGCCGCCCCCGCCTGGAGCGGGCCGCCGCGCGGGGCGGCCGGGCCGCGGCCGCCGCCGTCGCCGGGATCGACGAGCTGTCGCTGACCCTGGCGGGGGCGCAGCTCGGCATCACGATGTGCTCGCTCGGCCTCGGCCTGGTCTCCGAGCCGGTGTTCGCCGGGACGCTGGCGCCGCTGATCCACGCCGCGGGCCTGCCGGACGGCGCCGCGCACGCGGTCGCGTTCGTGCTGGCCCTGGCGCTCGTCACGTTCCTGCACATGGTCGTCGGGGAGATGGCGCCGAAGTCGTGGGCGATCACCGCCCCGGAGCGCTCGGCGACGCTGCTCGGGCTGCCGTTCCGCGCGTTCGCGACCGTCGTCCGCCCGCTGCTGGCCGCCCTGAACGGCACGACGAACCTGCTGCTGCGGATGGTGCGCGTCGAGCCGGCCGACTCGCGGGAGGTGTCGCGGACGCCGGAGCAGCTGCGCAGCATCGCGCAGGACTCGCGGCGCCTCGGCCTGATCGAGGAGACCGAGCTGGCGCTGCTCACCGCCGCGCTGGACGCGCCGCGCGCGCCGCTCGCCGGGCACGTCGTGCCGATCTCCGGGATCGTGTCGGTGCCGGCCGCGGCGACGCCGCAGGAGGTCATCGACACCGCCGTCCGCACGGGCCATCTCCGGCTCATGCTGCGGGACGCGGGCGACGATCCGCGCATGGTGCATGTCCGCGACGCCTACCTGGCCCGGGCGCGCGGCCACCGGACGCGGGCCCGCGAGATGGCGCACCAGGTGCCCGCGGTGCCCATCGGCACACCGGTCGGCGAGGCCGTCGCCATGCTGAAGAGCCGGCACAGCCACCTCGGCCTCGCCGTGTCCCCCGACGGCCGCGTCGCCGGGCTCGTCAGCCTCGACGACCTCCTCACGACGCTGCTCGCCGTCCGCTGATCCCCGCCAAGCGTCAACATCGGTTGACATCGGATCAGCTGTCAACCTACATTGACGCCATGAGCGATGGAGTGACGCTCGCCCAGGAGGCGAGCAGCCGGGATCCCGCGGTGGGGCTGCGGGCCGTGCGGGCGCTGCGCGAGCTGTCCGAACGGCTGGAGGCGCTGCAGGTCGCCAGCGCCCGCGACCAGGGCTGGTCCTGGCAGGAGATCGCGGTCTGCCTCGGCGTGAGCCGGCAGGCCGTCCACAAGAAGCACGGCGGCAAGCGCCGCATTCTCAAGAAGGAGGACTAGCGCGATGTTCGAGCGTTTCACCGACGGCGCGCGCAGGATCGTCGTCGGCGCCCAGGCGGAGGCGCGGGAGCTGCGGCACCACCACATCGGCACCGAGCATCTGCTGCTCACGCTGCTGGACGAGGACGGCGAGCTCGCGCGGGTGGCGGCCGGGCACGGGCTGGACGCGTCCGGCGTCCGGGCCCGGATCGTCCGGAGAAGCGAGGACCCGCTCGACCCCGAGGCGCTCAGCGCGCTCGGCATCGACCTGGACGCCGTCCGGGAGGCGGCCGAGCGCGCCTTCGGGCCGGGCGCCCTGGACGCCCCCGCGGGCGGGCGCCGCGGCCCCAAGGGCCACCTCCCCTTCACGCCGACGGCCAAGAAGGCCCTGGAACTGAGCCTCCGGCACGCGATCAGGCTCAAACAGAAGTCGATCCGCGAGGGCCACATCCTGCTCGGCCTCCTGCACGACGACGGGTTCCTGTCGGTGCGGCTCGCCGCCGAGGCGGGCGTGGACGTCGCGGCGCTGCGCGCCGACATCGACCGGCTGATGGCGTCCCGGGCGGCCTGATCCCGCCGCACATGTGTTTACTTGGGGGCATGTCGGATTTCCTGGACGCGCTGCGCGGTCTCGTCCCCGCCGAACGGATCGTCACCGACCCGGACGTGATCTCCTCCTACGCGCACGACGAGGCGGCCTGGGCGCCCTACGGGACGTCCGCCGTCCTCGTCCGCGCCGGATCGACAGAGGACGTGCGTAACGTCGTGGCCACCTGCGCCGAGTACGGCGTCCCGCTCGTGCCGCGCGGCGCGGGCACCGGGGTGTCCGGCGGCGCGAACGCGCTGGACGGCTGCGTGCTGCTGTCCCTGGAGGCGATGGACGCCATCGTCGAGATCAACGCCGACGAGCGGCTCGCCGTCGTCCAGGCGGGGGTCGTGAACGACACGCTCCGGGCGGCGTGCGCCGAGCGCGGCCTCTGGTATCCGCCCGACCCGTCCAGCGCGCCGTGGTCGACGATCGGCGGGAACGTCGCCACCAACGCCGGCGGCCTGTGCTGCGTCAAGTACGGCGTGACCCGCGACTACGTCCTGGCCGTGGAGGCGGTCGTGGGGCGCGGCGACGTGGTCAGGCTCGGCCGCCGCACCGCCAAGGGCGTCGCGGGCTACGACCTGTGCGGGCTCATGGTCGGCTCCGAGGGCACGCTCGGCGTCGTCACCGAGGTGACCGTGCGGCTGCGCGGCGCCCGCGCCCCCGAGCGGACCATCGTCGGGTACTTCGACACGCTCCAGGCCGCGGGCGAGGCGGTCGGCAGGGTCACCGCCGCCGGGATCGTGCCGAGCGCGCTGGAGCTGATGGACCGGCACGTCCTGGAGGCCGTCGACGCGTGGCGCAACATGGGCCTGTCGGCGGACGCGAACGTCCTGCTCCTGGCCCGCACCGACGTGCCGGGCGAGGCCGGGGACGCCGAGGCCGACGCGATGGTCCGGCTGTTCGAGGAGGCGGGCGCGACGTGGAGCACCCGCTCGTCGGACGAGGCGGAGGCCGACGCGCTGTTCTCCGCCCGCAAGCTCAGCCACCAGGCGCTCGAACGCCTCGGCACCCTCCTGACCGAGGACGTGTGCGTCCCGCGCGGCCTCCTCCCGGAGATGCTGACCCGTGTCGAGGCGACCGCCGCGCGCAACGACGTCCACATCGCCAACGTCGCGCACGCGGGCGACGGGAACCTGCACCCGCTGATCATCACCCCGCCGGGCGACGACGCCGCCCGTGTCCGGGCCCAGCGCGCCTTCGACGAGATCATCGCCGCCGCCATCGCGCTCGGCGGCACCGTGACCGGCGAGCACGGCGTCGGGCTGCTGAAGCGCCGCGGCCTGCGCGACGAGGTGTCCCCGGCCGTCATCGCCATGCACCACGCGGTCAAGGACGCGCTGGACCCGGCGGGCATCTTCAACCCCGGCAAGGTCATCGGCGACCCCTGAGGAATCAACCGCCGAACTGGGAGGTGAGGGCGGCGACGCAGGCGGTTCTGCGGCGCGGGTCGTCCGGGAAGCGGCGGGCGCACTCGGCGCTGATCCAGGACGGCGCCCTGGGCCGCGCGCCGCGCGGACGGCGCGTGACCGGCGGACGCACCTCCGGACGCGACCGCGGACGCCCGCTCGCACCGGCCCGCGTCCGCGACGGGACGGCCGCCCCACGCCACGGCCCCCGCTCCCTGTGCTCCACGCGCCCCGGCTCGGCCTCGGCCCTGCCCGGCTCGGGCGAGGACGCCGGGACGGACGACGGTATGGCCGGCCGCGCCGGTGCCGGACGCGGCGCCGTCCCGCGCCCGCCGGCGACGGCCGCCACCACCCCGGCTCCGAGGACGAGCAGGACGAGCACCGCCGCCGGCACCCGCCATGGCAGCCGGCGGCCGGGCGGCTCGGGCCCGGCATGGGTGAAGGCGGCGGGCGGAAGCTTCGACGAGAAACGCACCCTCCGATGGTCACGCTACGCATCATCGTGAACACGCAGAATCGCCGTGACCGTTGCCGCCTCGATACCGGACGCGGCGTGGTCAGCGCCCGGCGAGCAGCTCCAGGACGGGCGCGAACTCCTCCATGAACGCCGACGAGACCGACACGTACGACACGCCCAGCTCGTCGCGGCGCCTGGCGAGCGTGCCGGCCATGGCCCGGGGCGTCCCCGCGAGCTGGGCGATCGCGCCGGACGCCGCCATCGCGCCGGCCTCCACGCCCATTTGCCGGGCCAGCCACCCGGGCACGTCGTCGCCGACGACATGGACCTGCGTGCACAGCTCCAATTCGTCGAACCGGTCCCCCGCCGCGCGGCGGACGACGTCCACCAGCTCGGCGAGCCGCGCGTCGCCGGCCAGCGGATCGACGCCGAACGCGACGGTCCCGGCGCGCCGCGCGGCGAGTTCCAGCATCCGCGGCCGGGACGCGGCGACCAGCACGCGCGGCGCGGTGCCCGTCCCGGCGAACAGGGCCTCCGGCGGATGCTCGACCGCGTCGATCACCCGTTCCACGCGGGCGACGCGCTCGGCGGGGGTGCCGTAGGGCACGCCGAAGACCTCCGCGTCCTCCTCGCCGCCGGGCCGTCCGGCGCCGATGCCGAGCTCGAACCGGTCGCCGGTGGCGAACGCCAGCGACGCGGCCTCCCACGCGATCATGCGCACCGGCCGGGTCGCGACGTTCAGCACGAAGGTGCCGACCCGCAGCGTCGTCGTCGCGCCCGCCGCCGCGGCCAGCGCCGCCGCCGGCATGGCCGTGCCGGACGTGTCGGGCATGAGCAGCGTCGCGTACCCGAGTTCCTCCGCGCGCCGCGCCTGCGCCGCCCAGCCGGCGCCGTCGCGCGCCCACGCCGCCATCACCGCGAACCGGAACCGCCGATCGGCCATCGCCGTGCCTCCCCTGGACGCCGGTCATCCGAGACCTCCATTTGAGTGAGCGCTCACTCAAAAGTCAATAGCCCGCCCCGCGGACAGTCAAAGCTATCGCTCACGTAACGTCTTCTTCCGGTCACGCAGTGTCTCAGGAGCCAGACCGTCGGGGACGATGGCTCCATGACCAGGAGAAACACCGCTCTGATCGTGATCGGCGGTGGATACGCCGGCGTCATGGCGGCCAATCGCCTGACGCAGCGCGACGACGTGGACGTGACGCTGTTCAACGCGCGCCCGGCGTTCGTGGAACGGCTCCGGCTGCACCAGCTCGTGTGCGGGTCCCACGACGCGGTCGTCGACTACCGGGCCCTGCTGGCCGACCGCGTCCGGCTGGTGGTCGACACCGTGACCCGGATCGACGTCGCCGGGCGCCGCGTGACGCCGGCGTCCGGCCCGGCGGTCGGCTACGACCACCTGATCTACGCGGTGGGAAGCGCCGGCGGCCCCCTCGGCGTGCCGGGCGCCGCCGAGTTCGCCTACCCGATCGACCGGCTGGAGGAGGCGCGGCGGCTGCGGCGGGTTCTCGACTCCGCGCCCGCGACGGCGGCGGTGACGGTGGTCGGGGGCGGTCCGACCGGCATCGAGACCGCCGCCGAGCTGGCGGAGCAGGGCCGGACCGTGACCCTGGCCAGCGGCGGGGTGCTCGGCCCGTACCTGCATCCGCGGGCCCGGCGTTCGGTCGCCAGGCGGCTGACCCAGCTCGGCGTGACCGTCCTCGGCGGTCCCGGCACGAAGGTGACCGCCGTGACGCGCGACACCGTGCGGCTCGCCGACGGCCGTAGCCTCCCCAGCGACGTGACGATCTGGACCGCCGGATTCGGCGTCCCCGACCTGGCCGCGCGGAGCGGGCTGACCACCGACGCCGTCGGACGCCTGATCACGGACGAGACGCTGACCAGCGTGGACGACACGCGCATCGTCGCCGCCGGGGACTGCGCGGCACCGTCGGACATGCCCTTCCGGATGAGCTGCTACGCCGCCCAGCGGCAGGGCGCGCACGCCGCCGACACGGTGCTCGGCCGGATCGCCGGCGACGAGCCCGCGCCCATCAGCCTCGGGTTCGCCGGGATGTGCATCAGCCTGGGCAGGCACGCCGCCACCGCGCAGATCGCCGCCAGGAACGACACCGCGAAGGTCCTCTACATCGGCGGCCGCCTCGGCGCGAAGATCAAGGAGGCCGGTTCCAGCGGCGTGGTCAAGGAGTTGACGCGCGAGGCGCGCGAGCCCGGCAGGTTCTCGTGGCGGCTGAAGGACGACGAGCGGCAGCGACGACTCCAGGCCAGGCCAGGCAGGGAGCCGGCCCCCACGTCCGCGGCCCCCGGAGGCTGACCTGCCCCGGATCGCCGGCCCCGCTCATTCCGCGCGGGTGACGGCGAAGCGGCGCAGGCCGAGCGCCGGGTTCGTCTCCCGGACGGCCGCGACCCGCTCCGCCGAGACCTCGGCGGACGCGACGCCGGTGCCCTCCCCGACCCCCGCCGTGACCACGCCCATCGGGTCCACGATCATGCTGTTGCCCGCTCCGGTCGGGGCGCACTGCCCGGCGGCGGCCACGTACATGGTGTTCTCGATCGCCCGGGCCCGGACGAGCGTCCGCCAGTGGTCCTCCTTCAGCGGGCCCGGCACCCAGTCGGCGGGCAGCGCCAGGACGTCGGCGCCCGCGTCCACGATCCGCCGCGTCACCTCGGGGAACCGGACGTCGTAGCAGGTCTGCATGCCGAACGTCACGCCCTCGACGGTGAAGGTCTCCGGGTCGCCGAGCTCGCCGGGCCGGACCAGCGCCGACTCCTTGTAGCCGAACGCGTCGTACAGGTGCGTCTTACGGTATTCGGCGACGATGCCGCCGCCCGGGCCGACGGCGAGGAGGGTGTTGGAGATGCGGCCCGGCTCGTCCGGCCGCTCGTCGAGCCGCTCGTTCACGCCCGCGACGACGTGCACGCCGAGACGTCCTGCCAGCTCGGCGAGACCTGCGACGAACGGGCCGTCCAGCGGTTCCGCCGAGTCGACGAACCGCTCGTCCAGCTTCGGCGCGGTGAACATGGCGAACTCGGGGAACACGACGACCGCCGCGCCGCGTCCGGCCGCCTCGCCCGCGAGCTTGCGGATCGTCGCCAGGTTCTCGCCCTTGTCGACACCGGGCGCGAACTGCGCCACCGCGACCTGCACCATGCCCATTCCCCTTCCGTGTCACAACTTCCGCGTCACGACTCCCCCGTCACGGGCTCGCGTGTCACAGGCGGTCGACGCCGGTCACGCGGATGACGGCCTCGCCCTCCTGGTCGGAGCCCGCCAAGTCCACCTCGGCGCTGACGCCCCAGTCGCGATGCCCCTCGGGGTCGTCGAACACCTGCCGGACACGCCACAGCGCGTCCTCCGGAACCTCTTCGATCTGGAGCAGCTTCGGGCCTCGCGCGTCCGCGCCGGTGAACAGCTCGTCGTGCTCGGCGAAGTAGCCGTCCATCGCGTCCCGCCAGGCGTCGGCACCGAAGTCCGGGTCGAGCTCGCCGAGCTCGGAGTAGCGTTCCAGCGCCGCCAGCTCCACCCGGCGGAACATCGCGTTGCGGACCAGCACCCGGAACGCCCGCGCGTTCGCCGTGACCTTCGTGACCCGCTCCTCGATCGGCTCGTCCAGGTCGTCGTCCTGGGGGTTCGCGAGCTGCTCCCACTCGTCCAGCAGGCTGGAGTCGACCTGCCGCACCAGCTCTCCCAGCCACTCGATCAGGTCGATCAGATCATCGGTCTTGATCGACTCCGGGACGGTCTGCTGCAGCGCCTTGTACGCCCCCGACAGGTACCGCAGGACGAGCCCCTCGCCCCGCGCCAGCTCGTAGAACCCGATGTACTCGGTGAACGTCATCGCCCGCTCGAACATGTCGCGCACGACCGACTTCGGGCGCAGCGGATGGTCGCCGACCCACGGATGCCCGGCCCGGTAGATCTCGTACGCGGCGTCGAGCTCGTCCTCCAGCGGCTTCGGATGGTCGACGTCCTGGAGCAGCTCCATCCGCTCCTCGTACTCGATCCCCTCCGCCTTCATCTCCTGGACGGCCTCGCCGCGCGCCTTGTTGACCTGCGCCGCGAGGATCTGCCGCGGGTCCTCCAGCGTCGCCTCGATCACCGACAGCACGTCCAGCGCGTACGACGGCGACGACGGGTCCAGGACCTCGAACGCCGCCAGCGCGAACGTCGACAGCGCCTGGTTGAGCGCGAAGTCCTCCTGGAGGTCGACGGTGATGCGCGCGTACCGTCCCATGTCGTCGGGCTCGGGCAGCACCTCCACGACGCCGCCCGCCAGCAGCGACCGGTAGATCGCGATGGCCCGCGAGATGTGCTTGCGCCGTGCCGCGGGCTCCTCGTGGTTGTCGGTCAGCAGCCGCTTCATCGCCTGGAACGCGTTGCCCGGGCGCGCGATCACCGACAGCAGCATCGCGTGGCTGACCTGGAACCGGGACCGGAGCATCTCCGGCTCGGCCTCCTGCAGCTTCTTGAAGACGTCCTCGTCCCACCCGACGAACCCCTCGGGCGGCTTCTTGCGCTGCACCTTCCGCCGCTTCTTCGGGTCGTCCCCGGCCTTGGCGAGCGCCTTCTCGTTCTCCACCACATGCTCGGGCGCCTGCGCGACGACGAACCCGACCGTGTCGAACCCGGCGCGCCCGGCCCGTCCGGCGATCTGGTGGAACTCCCTCGCGCGGAGCCGCCGCACCCGGTGCCCGTCGTACTTGCTGAGCGCGGTGAACACCACGGTCCTGATCGGCACGTTGACGCCCACGCCCAGGGTGTCCGTCCCGCAGATGACCTTCAGCAGCCCCGCCTGCGCGAGCCGCTCCACCAGCCGCCGGTACTTGGGCAGCATCCCCGCGTGGTGCACCCCGATCCCGTGCCGGACGAACCGCGACAGGTTCCGCCCGAACTTCGTCGTGAACCGGAAGTTCCCGATCAGCTCCGCGATCCGCGCCTTCTCCGCCTTCGTGCACACGTTGATGCTCATCAGCGACTGCGCCCGCTCGATCGCCGCCGCCTGCGTGAAATGCACCAGATACACCGGGGCCTTCTGCTCGGCCAGCAGCTCCTCGATCGTCTCGTGCAGCGGCGTCACCCGGTAGTCGTAGATCAGCGGGACGGGCCGCTCCGCCGACGTCACCAGCGCGGTCTGCCGGCCCGTCCGCCGGGTCAGGTCCTTCTGGAAGAACGCCACGTCGCCCAACGTGGCCGACATCAGCAGGAACTGCGCCTGCGGCAGCTCCAGCAGCGGGATCTGCCACGCCCAGCCGCGTTCGGGCTCGGCGTAGAAATGGAACTCGTCCATGACGACCACGCCGATGTCGGCGTCGGCGCCGTCCCGCAACGCGATGTTGGCCAGCACCTCGGCCGTGCAGCACACGATGGGCGCGTCCGCGTTCACGCTGGCGTCGCCGGTCATCATGCCGACGTTCTCCCGGCCGAACATCTCGCACAGGTCGAAGAACTTCTCCGACACCAGCGCCTTGATCGGCGCCGTGTAGAACCCGACCTGGTCCTTGCCGAGCCCCGCGAACAGCGCCCCCGCCGCCACCAGGCTCTTCCCCGAGCCGGTCGGCGTCGACAGGATCACGTTCACGCCCGACACGACCTCGATGAGCGCCTCCTCCTGCGCGGGATACAGCGTGATCCCGCGCCCCGACACCCACCGCTCGAACGCCTCGAACAGTGAATCGGCATCGTTTCCAGAGGGAAGCTCATCAATAAGGCTCACCCCTCCATCCTGCCGCGTCCCGCAACCTGCCCGCGTCACCCCCTCCTCCGCCCCGCGACGACCGCGACGGCGACCCCGATCCCGGCCGCCACCACATTGAGCACCCCGCCGATCACCGGCGCCAGCTCCGCCACCGTCTGCATGGCCCTCGCTCCCGTCTCCATATCGGACGAACGAGCTCAGGCTGACCCGGCCCCGCCACCCTTGGCCGTACGCTCCTGTGACCTCCGGCGTCCACTCCCCAGGCCACACCCCTGACCTGGACGTCCTCCGGCGAAGAGGACACACGGGCACACGCCCTGGGTCACACGATGGCGTGCCCGTAGTCGACCGCGAGCGCTGTGAGATCGGGCTCCCCGAACCGCTCCCGCATCGCCTCGAAGACCGCGACCTTGCCGTCCCCGAACCGCCGCACCCGGACGGCATAGGAGTCGCCCGTCACGAACGTCGGCGGATTCGTCTTGCTGTGGAACTTGTCGGCGTACATCACCAGCCGCTCCTCGCCAGACACGGCCGTGTAGTCTCCGGCGGGCAGCGGAAGGCGCTGCCGCTCGATGTCGTCCCGCGTCAGGCCGACGCCGGTGTGGCAAGAACAGAACCGGCAGATCTCCTCGGGAAAGCCCTCATCACTCAGCAACTCATGCCCCAGCACGCCATGCCGGACATAACCCTTGTAGTCGATTTCCCCGTTGTCGTCATAGAGCCGGTAGACGCCGACGTCATGCAGCAGGCACCCGGCCCGGACGAGCTCCTTGTCAAGGTCAAGCCCGCCGCCCTCCATGATCTGCTCGGCGATCTCGCACACGATCACACAATGCGTCCAGACAAGCTCGAACGCCTCCGGACTGGGCGCAAACCGCTCATGCAACGCCCGGATCTCATCGTCCTCCGGAATCCACACCCCGCTGAGCCTACGCAAGCGGCAGCCTCCGCATGGCCTCCGCGATGCTCTCCTCGACGTCGGGAACGTCCATCCCCAGCCACCGCAACCGCTCCGCCGCGTCCTGCATACTCATCCCAAGCTTCTGCGACACCCGCAGCAAATGGAACAACGGCACAGGCTTCTCCACATCGAGCCAGGTGTCCGAAGCGTTCTGGCGATAACGCAACAGCACGACGTCCACCGGGTCGGCCGCGTCCGTGACGCCGTCGGACGGGACGGTCAGCCCGCACTCGACCAGACGCGCCGCCGCCCCCTTCGGGGAGATGCCAAGCTCGACCGACGCTTTGATGAGATGCCCTGGAGGCACGACGCTTTCCGGATCGAGCCACTGGCCGCCGACGGCGAAGCCCGTGGAGAGCAGCCGGAGCCCCGGTTCGTCCAGCAGAGAAGGAAAAGGCGACGCCGGGACCCGCATGCCGTAGGCGTCGAGACGCGCCGCCGCCAACAGGGGCTCGACCCCCGCCCGGCCGCTCACGATCAGCAGCCTCGGAAGCGAAATCTCCTCTCCGGCCTGCCACGAGGGCGCGATGCCGTCGCCGTCCCGGCTGAGAAGCTCCAGATCCTTGTCGTCGACGTGATCAGACACTCGCCCGGGAACCGGAACGCCGTAGGAGGCCAGGCGTGCGGCGACCTCCGGCGGGGGAAGGTCGAGCGCACGGGATGCACGGACGACGTGAGCCGGAGGAAGCGGAAGCGAGGGATCGAATTCGTCCTTCTCGTAGAAGCCGAGCCTCCAGTCGAACAGTGCGTTGTCGTCTTCGGAGGGTCGCGTGGGCAGCGCGAGACCGTCAGCGTGAAAACCGAAGGCCCGCAGCCGCTCGCATGCCTCACCTGTTGAGATTCCGAGGTCATATGCACTTCTGACCAGGTGACTGCTCGGCAACGGCCGTGGGCTGCTTCTGACGAACCCGCCACTGTCACCCCAGCGCAGGAGACTCAAATCGCGCGACGAGGGCACCCCTACTGGCGGGCCGCCCGGCGGAAGTCGATGACCGAACCGTTCGAGCCGTTCCATCAGTTCCGGCAGGCCCCGACCGAACTGGAGAGCCACCGCGACGATGTGCCCGTAGGGGACGACCTCGCGCACGTCCCGCCACACAGGCCTGCCATTGCGCATCTCGCTGAGCAACGCGAGATCAATCTCGTCGACACGGGCGGGGTACCGCTCGGGCTCTATCTCCCCGATGCCCAGATCAGCCGCACGTCGCGCCGCCTCATTGGGCGTGACTCCGGTCAGCACCGCGTTCCAGAGCACATGACCCGGAAAGTTCCCGACGCCTTCCGTGCTCCACGCCCAATTGCCCGGGATCACACGACGGTCAGGCTCAATATAACTGTCGTTGAACCCCAGGAGAAAAGTGTCGGACGGCCGCGCGCGTCGTACCGCCGCGCGCTCTACGACCGGCCCGCCGGTCAGTTCAGGCAGCCGCCCGTGCGCCGCCAGCCGCCAGAGGGCCACATGGTCGCTCACATAGGGCCCGAAGTCCCTTGTCCAATAGCCGGGTTGTTCCGAAGGGAATCGCGGAGCCTCATCGCCGTTTAGGACGAGATAGGAGTCTTGAAGGAAACATCCGGTGTCGCCGACGTCCAGCGTTCCCGCCCTCGTTGGTACGGCGACGCGCGACTCCGCGGCTGCCTCGCTCACGAGATCGCCGAGTCTCGGACTGGACTCTGTCATTTTGCTCAGCCAGCCCACCTCCAGCAGATCACCCCCTCGCGACACGAGTTCGCCCACCGCCGCCCGCAACAGTTGCTCCGCGTCGTCCGACACGTCGGAAAGAACTTTCCTGCGGTCCACGGAGAGCTGTTTGGGCGCATGCCTGCCAGTGAGGTTGACGACCACGCCGTGCAACGTCCCGTCACCGAGCCCTGCGAACACCCCGTGCCGGACGCCTGGCCGGACGTAGATTCCGTCGACCAGCAGGCCGCCGCCCTTCTCGCACCAGACCACCTGGGCACCGTCATCGTCCTTCCATGGAACGAGACGACCGTGGACGTCGAGGCCGTCGGTCTCCCAGGACGGGCGCGCTCGCGGCTTCAGGACGCCGGGCTCCCAGATCTCGCGTTGTGAGCCATGCTCGGCCATGGTCCGGAATTCGGCGATCCCGAGGAGGCTGCGCATTTCGTCAACGCAGGACGGTGCGTCCTCATTTTCCCGAAGGTAAAGCTTTACCGAGGTGCCCGGAGAACGGTCGGTTGGCAGGTGCTCAATGCGGAACAGGTGGCCAGGACCGAAGATCGAGACCTTCAGGGTGGGATGAGGGCGGTGACCACGATCGAGGGGCCGGGTGATGACCTCGATCTCATCGGCGATCATGAAGTAGCTGAGGACGCCGATGCCGAAGCGGCTGTTGGCGTGGAACGGGATGGGCGGGTCGGCGCTCTTCCAGTCGGCCGATTCGACCAGGAATTCGGTGGTGTCGGTGAATCGGGTACCCGCCTGGGAGAAGACGTCGGTGAGGACGGCCTCGGTCATTCCGATGCCGTTGTCACGGCATTCCAGGAAGGCGCGGCCGTTCTCGTCCACGCCTTGTATGAATTGGATACGGCCTTCCCAGTCGTCCAGCCAGTCGCCTTGGCTGCGGTAGGCATGGCGGGCGCGGCGGTAGCGGCAGGCGTCGAGGGCGTTCTGGTACAGCTCGCGGATGGCGAGGCCGCGATCCTGGTAAAGCTGCTCCCCCATGAGCAGGTCCTGGACGCGGCGTTCGTCCAGCCGGAAACGGCTGACGCGCTGGAACAGCAGACGGCCTTCGTCGTCGACGCCGGGCCTGACGTCGTCGGCGGACGCGCGGGCGGGCAGCCGGGTGAGGACCTGCATTGTGGAATGGTCGCCGCATCCCTGCCTGATCGTGTGGAGCAGGGCGTCGACCTGGCCCGCGTATTGGCGGAGCCCCTCCAGTTCGGCGGCATGGTGGCAGTCGGCGCGCAGGACGAGACAGTCCGACTGGAGCACCCATTTCGCCTGGCTCATCGCGGTCCGCCGCAACTCGGGCAGGTCGACCGGGTGGGGAATGCCCAGATGGCGGACGACGACGTCCGGGAGCCGGACGAGGTCGAGCGTGAGGGCGTAGCCGACCGTGAGGATCTGCCCGATCAGCAATTCTCGTACGCGCTGTTCGTGCGGCTCGCCCGCGAAAAGGACCATCTCGAACTGCGGCGCGTTCTTCCGGTCGGTGTCCCCGAGTTCGGAGAGGTCGCGCCGCAGCGCGGCGAGGAAACGCTGGACCGTCTTCGCGTCCAGCACCTCGTCCCGCATGCGATCGTCGGTGATCTCCATCTCGTCCAGCAGGCCGCGCACGGCGCCCAGGGTGTACGCCTGCGGGAAGCGGGCCGCCCAGCGGTGGAACAGCCACCAGCCGATCTCGTCGCCCGCCGGGTCGCGGTCCGGAAGTGTGCGGGCCCGCGCGCGATCCACCAGCTCGCGCTGACCGCCGAGAAAGGTCTCGTACTCGCGGCGCGCCCCCTCTCCGCCGTCCGAGTCGAGGTCGAGCGGGTCGATATCGCGGAGGGCCGCGAGCGTCCTGACCATATGCGTGTGGTGCAGCAGCGGGACCAGCACGAGCAGAGCGGCCTCGGCCGGGGAGAGATCACACAAGGACTCCGCGAGCCGGGTGCGCAGGAGCCAGTCGCTGCGCCTGGTGAAACGGGTGGCGAGTTCCCGGTCGAGCCACGGGTCGTCCTCCAGGGCCGACTCGGCCTCGCTGCTCAGCGCGCCGAGGCGTTCGGCGATGTCGGCCGTCGCGTCCCTGAAGGGTGAGACGTCGCGCTGTGCGTCGACGAGCGTCCAGGCGATGTGCGCGCGGGCCTGGTCGGCCCACGGATGCGGTGGCGGCGCGGTCGGCCTCAGGCGCGGCACCTGCTCATAGAGACGAAGGGCCGCGCGGACGTCGTCGTCTCCCCCGCCGAGCGCCCTGACGAGCCGTTCGACCTGTTCCGCGTCCGCGGGCCGGCCCGTTCCCCGTAGCAGCTTGCTGACACGGATCCGTGACTTCAGCTGCATCTTGTCGGCGATGGCTTGGAGGCTTTTCCGGCCGTTGTCGACATAGACCTTTTCGAGGAGTTCCAGCAGCCGCCTGTAGGGCCCGTCTTCAGGCCATTCCGTCCGATCGATCCGGTGCTCGCCCGCCACGGTCGCCTCCCGTCACCGCTCGGCAACGTATCTACACCGGCGATAGGTGAC